>NZ_CP101139.1:0-4800000 GCF_059132455.1 Mycolicibacterium sp. SMGY-1XX | reverse complement strand
CCGGCGAGGGCGTCGAGTTGCTCATCGGTGAGGAACTCGAAGATGAACACCGTACGCAGTTCGACCTTGAGGCTCTGCGCCGCCACCCGCGGCGCAGGGTCGAGGAGTTCGCGCCACCCTGCCATGGGTTGGCCGGTGGTCAGCGGAGTCTGGCTGTCCATGTCAGTCGTCGAGGAAAACGACGTTGTCGGTCACCGGGTTGCGCGGTGTCTCGATGCTGTTGGCCGCAAAACTCGGGTCGGCGTAACCGATGCAGATACCGCACAGCACGGTGAGCTCGTCGGGGATGTCAAGCTGTTGGCGCACCACGTCCGGGTAGAGGGCGGTGGAGACCTGCACACAGCTGTCGAGGCCACGTTCGGTCAGCGCCAGGAGCAGCGTCTGCAGGAACATCCCCACGCCGAGGGCGTCGGGGAGACCGAGATCGCGATGCATGCAGACGATGCCGGCCACCGGGGCGTGGAAGAAGTCCCAGTTGCGTAGCTGCGCGTTCCAGCGGCCCTCGTCGTCGTCGCGGGCTATGCCCATCGCGCCATACAGCAGGGCGCCCAGCTGGCGGCGAAGGTGGCTGTGCGATTCTGGCAGACCGAGAGTCGGCGGCGGAGTGGTGCGCACCTGCGCTGCCAACGCCGCGCCCAGGCGCTCCCGTCGAGCGCCGGACGCCAGGAACAGCCGCCACGGTTGCACATTGGAGTTCGAGGGTGCGCGCATGGCCAGCGTCAGCGCCTCCTGCAGCAGTTCCTCTGGTACGGGTTTGTCCGGTAGGAACATTCGCGAGGAATGACGCCGAAGGACCACGTCGTCGAAGTCCACCATTCTCCTTTCAGACGGCGGTGCCGCCGCCGTCGACATGCAGAGTGGTACCGGTGATGAAACTGGCGCGCGGGGAGGCCAGAAAGTAGATCGCTTCGGCGATCTCCGCGGGATCCGCCGTCCGCCCGAGCGGCAGTGCCCGGCCGAGTTCGTCGTTGGTGTCACCCCATTCGGCCGCGACGCCCTCGGTGGCGGTCGGACCCGGCGCGACGTTGTTGACCCGGATGTTGTGGGCGCCGAATTCGACCGCCCAGGTGCGGGTCAACTGCTCGACCGCGGCTTTGGACGCGCTGTACACCGAGGCGCCGGGAACACCCTTGGAGGCCACCATGGAGGAGACGTTGACGATGGCCCCGCCACCTCGACGGATCATGGTGGGTACCGTCGCGGCCACCAGGAAGTAGAGGCCGCGCACATTGGTGGCGAAGGTGTGCCCGAACTCGTTCTCGTCCTGGTCGACGGTCAGGCTGGCCGGGAAGCGTGCCGCGTTGTTGACCAGGATGTCGAGCGCGTGCTCGCGGGCCAGCCGCTCCACTCCGGCCGAGTCGGCCATGTCCACGGCGACGAACTGTGCCGTCGGTCCGAGGGCGTCGCGAGCCTGTTGTCCGCGTTGAGGATTGCGCCCGGTGATGATCACCGAGGCCCCCGCGTCCACCAGCCGGCGGGCCGTCGCAAAGCCGATGCCGGCGGTGCCGCCGGTGACCAGTGCGGTACGGCCGGCCAGCTCATTCATCGGTCCAGCCACTCCGCGAGCCGGGTGGTGCCCAATTCGGCGCCGTCGCCGGTGACCAGACTGTTCTGGGCCACGGGGACACCGAAGTAGGTGGCCTGCGGATCGACGACGACGGGCAGGTCCTTGCCCTGAGCGGTGAAGATGGCGCGCGCCAGGTCGGCGAATGACATCTTCTCCGGCCCACCGAAATTCAGCACACCGTTGCGCGGTGCTTCGGTGGCGACACGGGCGACCACCCCGGCGACCTCGGCGGCCGAGACCGGCTGGATCAACGCGTCGGGGGCGTGTACTTCACCGTCGACCACCAGTGATCCGGCGATGCCCTCGGTGAACTCGTGGAACTGGGTGGCCCGCACGATGGTGTAGGGCACGCCGGAGTTGGCCACCAGTTCTTCCTGGAGATGTTTGCCGCGCAGATAGCCGTCGGCCTCGATGCTGCCGACACCGACGATGGACAACAGCACATAGTTCTGCACGCCGGCCTTCTTGGCTTCTGCGAGCAAGGTGGTGGCCGAGCCGGTGAAGAAGTCCACGGCGGGGCCGGGTTCCATACTGGGGGAGTTGAGGACGTCGACAACGGCGTCGGCACCGGCGAACGCGGCCGCCACCCCCTCGCCGCTGACCGCATCCACGTCGGAGGACCGCGATGCTGCGTTGATGGCATGTCCTGCGGCGGTGAGCAATTCGACGACCTGCGCGCCGATCTGGCCGGTGGCGCCTACCACGGTGATCTTCATCCTTCTTGTCCCTTCTGGAAGCGGCGGTCTTTGCGTTGCTCGAGTTCTGCGTCGTCGACGAGGACGAACATGTCGACGCCCGGTTGACAGAGCATGGTCACCAGGAACCGCAGCGGGATGTCGTCGCGGTTGTTGCCGTCGGAGTAGTGGATGACGTCGCCGCCGGGCTCCCAGAACGCTTCACCGGCCTTGATGACCCGCGGCGCTTCACCTTCCAACTCGAAGAGCATCTCGCCCTCGAGGACGTAGCCGAAGCACGGCCCGCCGGGATGCCGGTGCGGCGGGGCGCCTTTGTCGCCGGGGCCCCATTCGATGATCGCGGTCATCGCGTCGGCACCCTCGGGAATGTGGGGCGGTTTGACCGACTGGATGACGGTCATCGCCTTCATCAGCTTGTCCATGACGTCAGACACCGACTGTCCCTCTCTTCAGATTCTTCTGGCGTTTACCGCCTTTGGGCCAGAAGTAGCTGCCCGGCTTGCGGGCCTCCTTGGCCAGGAACGACAGCGTGCCCTTGCACACCGACTCCTTGATGGACGCCGCGAGGCGGCCGCCGATGTGCAGCGGCAGCGCTTCATCATTGAAATGCGACATCTGGATGGTGCCGGCGTGTCGGCCCAGGCTGATGCACTGACCCACCGAGGCTGGGTTCAGGTTCTTGGGCTCTCTGCCGTCGAGGCGCGCCAGGATGGTGTCGGCGGCGTGGGATGCCAGCGGCATGGCGAGCTGGCAGCTCATCCGCAATGGGACACCCGACGGTGAGGCCGCATCGCCGGCGGCGATGATCGAGGGATGGTCAAGGCTGGTGAGGGTCTCGTCGGTAAGGAGCCGGCCGAGCCGGTCGACGCGCAGGCCGCTGTCGGCAGCCAGGGTGGGGACACCGAAGCCGGCGGTCCACACGGTGGCCGCGCTCGGCAGTTCGGTGCCGTCGCGCAATGTGATTCGATCCTTGTCGACGCGGGTGACGGTGGCGTTGTCCAGCACGGTGACGCCGAGCTTGTCGAGGTGTTTGGCCACCGACCTGCGGCCGCCGTTGGCCAGTGAAGGGCCCAGTGCGCCGGTCACCAGGGTGACGGTGCGGCCTGCTTCCGCGAATTCGGAGGCGGCCTCGATCCCGGTCAAACCACCGCCGACCACCACGATCGGTGCCTGCAGCGGGACATCCTTCAGCCGTTCCGTCAGGCGCTGTGCGGCTTCCAATTCGCCGAGCGGGAAGGCAAACTCGCGGGCGCCCGCCACGGTGGCGGGTACGGCTGCGGTGCTGCCGACGGCGTAGACCAGGTAGTCGTAGTCCAGGGTCGCGCCCGATGTGAGGAGTAGTTTCTTGGTGCCGGCGTCGATGCGGTCGGCGCTGTCGACCACCAGCTTGGCGCGGTCGGTCAGGATCGTCGAGTAGTCGGCGACGGCGTCATCGTTGCCGGCGACCAACTGGTGCAGGCGGATTCGCTCGACGAAGGTGGGGCGCGGATTGACCAGGGTGATGTCGATGTCGGGGCGCTGGCTCAGCCGGTTGGCGGCCAGGACGCCGGCGTATCCGCCGCCGACGACCACGATCTTCGTTGTTCGCATATTTCCTCCTATGCGCTATTGCTGAAGTGGCCGGCCTTGGCGAGCAGTGCGTCGGCGGAGTCGGCGGGTGGGTAGATCCACAGGGTGTTGATGGCCAGTTCGGTGGCGCTCTCGAGGCCGGTGAACCCGGCGCCCACCACCACCGCGGTGTACTGGCACTCTTTGGCGAGGTGGGGGAGTCGGTGCGGGTGGGCATCCAGTGCGGTGGCGGCGTCGAGGGTGTCGAAGTCGAAGGCTTGCGCAGAGCCGGGGAAGGTGGGCCGGTTGAGTTGGCTGCCAGTGGCCAGCACCAGCCGGTCATAAGTTGCGGTGACGAGTGCGCCGTCGTGCCCCCGGGCGGTGACGATCTGGGCGGCGACGTCAATGGACTCGACCCGGGCGTTGATGCGGTTGGCGCCGATGGGGCCCAGCAGGCTGTCCAGGCTGATCTGCATCTTGTCGGGATTGCGCTCGTACAGTCGCGGGCGGACCACCATGTCGTCGCCGGCGCTGATCAGCCGCACGCGGAGGTCGTCCTCACTCACCGAGCGGGCCAGGCGAACCGCGCCCGCTGCACTCCATACGCCGGTGAAGCCGCCGCCGAGTACCACTACGTCCTTCATGCCTACGACGATGGCACCTAGCCGCGTGGTCAGGGACCACGGAAAACCCGTAGTCCTTGGTGCGTGGGGCAGGGGCGCAGGCGGCTGTCGGGTCACCCCTGGAATCGGACTGCTGATGCGGTCGCGCGAGCAGCTCAGTCACACCCGTCAATTCCTTACCCGTCCTTACCCGAATTTTCCAGCACCTCTTGCCCGCCTCTGTGCGACACCACCGCGACAAGCGGGGTTGTCGCACCGAAGTCGCACAGAGGGGGGCTAACTGTACTGACCACGGACGTTAGGTACGGATTACGGCGTGGCGTGGTGACATGAAGAAGACCTCCGAGTGAAGTGCGAGCTGTCTAAGGAACGCACCAACTCATCTCGGAGGTCTTCGTGTCCCACCGTAATGCCCCCTTGTCAGAAACCGGGCGTCTGCGCCTGGCTCGCTGCATCATCGAGGATGGCTGGTCGCTGCGACGAGCTGCCGAACGATTCCAGGTCGCCGTCACCACCGCCCAGCGCTGGGCGAAGCGCTACCGCGAGGAAGGGCCGGCCGGGATGGCCGATCGCAGCTCACGGCCCCACCGCAGCCCCAATCAGACCTCGACCCGGACCGAACGTCGCATCATCAAAGTCCGCGTCATCCGGCGTTGGGGCCCCGCCCGGATCGCCTACCACCTGAGCTTGAACGTCTCGACCGTGCGCCGCGTTCTGACCCGCTACAAGCTGGCCAGGCTCTGCTGGCTGGACCGACCCACCGGGCGGGTCATTCGGCGGATGGAGTCCGCCGCTCCGGGTGATCTGGTGCATGTCGATGTCAAAAAGCTCGGCAAGATCCCGGCCGGCGGCGGGTGGCGGATGCTGGGCCGAAGTGCAGGTCGGCGCCACTCTCGGGCGGACAAACGCCACGGCACCGGAGCGGACAACGACGGACGGCGCGGCTATCACTTTCTGCACACCGCCATCGACGCGCACTCCCGGCTGGCCTATTCAGAGATCCTCAGCGACGAATGCAAAGAGACGGCTGCACAGTTCTGGCTACGTGCGCATTCCTGGTTCAACAAATGCGGCTTCACCGTACGGAAAGTATTGACCGACAACGGATCCTGCTACCGGTCTCAGACATTCCGAGACGCGCTCGGTGACATAGAACACCGCCGCACCCGACCCTACCGACCGCAGACCAACGGCAAGGTGGAGAGGTTTCATCGCACGTTGGCCGACGAATGGGCCTATGCGCGCCTCTACACCAGCGACGCCGAACGTTGCGCCGAGTTCCCGATCTGGCTACACCACTACAATCATCACCGCGGCCACACCGCACTCGCAGGTAACGCACCCGCCAGCCGCGTACCTAACCTCTCAGGTCAGTACAGCTAACTCGGTAATTCGTCAGCCAGTGGTGTGCCCGTCTCGGGGACACCTTCACCGACTTGAGTAGGCCAACGCCCGCACCGCGATCTCCCGCCGAATATCGATCACATCCGGGCGCCTAAGACCACGGAAACTTCGGCCCGTGGCGCTGACTACCGGCCGTCCACGCCCTGAGGTAAGTTGCCGACGGTAGCCAGCAAACGGGGGTGGCGGTGGGCATGTCGTTGGCGGATCTCGACCGCTGGGATCCCAACGCTATCGAGACGGTGTTCTCGGCTGCCACCGACAACTCGGCGGCCACCCGCATGACGTCCGAGCAGCTGGGCCGGGTCATCGACGCGATCCCGTGGGAGGGTGAAGCCTACGACGCCGCCCGAGCGGCCAACACCGATCTCCGCCGCGACCTCAATCTGCACGCCGACGAGCTCGATGCCGTCGCCGAGGCCGCCAAAGCCGCCGAGACGGCGATCCGTTCCATCAAGTCGGACTGGCAACACCTACAGCAGGAGGCGGCGGCGGTGGGCATGACCATCGACGCAGCCGCGGGAACGGTCACCTACGTCCAGTCCAGTGATCCGGAGGAAGCCGCGATCCAGGAGGAGAACTACCGGATCATCTGCGCCGAGATCGAACGGTTGTTGAGCCGGGCAGACCAGGCTGACGAGACCCTGGCGTCGGCGATCGAGGGCGCCGACGGAGGCAAGACGGCTGACGAGATCACCCAGGGGCTCAATGAGCACTGGGTTGCCGCCGAGGACGCCGAAGGGATTGTCCACGACGCGCTGGCCGGTGACACAGACGCGGCGGGCCGGGTGAACGGGGTCCTGGACACCATCACGGCGGAGCAGCAGGCCGGTCAGGTGCCGCTCACGGCCGAGCAGGCGGCGGTGGTCAGTCAATTGCAGGCGCAGCAGCACGGTATGTCGGTCGAGGCGCTGCAGACCGCCGAGGGGCGACTTGGTGCCGAGCGGGACATGATCGGCAACTCGTGGCAGCTGATGAGCAATCCGAAAGTCGAGTTCCCGAAGACGGAGCTCAAGCCGGGAGCCAAAACCGATTTCGACACCAGCACCCGGGGCGGCTTCGATCAGTTGCCTGCGAGTGTGCAGGAACCGCTGCGTCAGACCACCTGGGTGGACGGTGAACTGGAGACGGCCCAGGATCTGAGTGTGATCGCCGGGATCGTGGACAACGGCGACAGCCGGTTCCAGAGCGGCACCGACGTCGACCGCGGGATCATGGGCCGCGCCACCGATCTGATGAAGGTGTCAGCGTTCGACCAGCAGTTGGGGGGATTGAACGGCCCGCCCGGGCTGACCCGACAATTGGCGAATCCGTTGGCCGAGCAGCTGTTCGCCGCAGGTAACGCCGACCATGTGGTGAACCACGAGTTGGTGACCAACGTGCAGAACGCGCTGCTTCCCAGCATGGAGCCGGGCGAGTTCGTGCAATACGCCACCGCTAACCACTGGGCCGACGACGGCGAAGCGATCTCCGGGGTGTTCGACTGGACCGGCAGCGCAACAGGTTCCGAGGCGCAGATCGCCGGCCAAACCGCGCAGGCGTATTCGAGCTACCTGGGCGAGAATGCCCCGCGGCTACTGGACATGCCGGGTCATCACACGCTGGGCGAGATCAACCCGAAGTTGGTGCAGGGCTTCGCCGAAGGTCTGTCGCCGTATGTCGCGAACATCGCCGGCGAAAAGAACGATTTGTCGGCCTTCTTCTCGGCGCCCGATTCTGCGGCCGCCCAGGGCGATGACACCATGGCAATTTCCAAAGGAATCTTCTCGGTTCTCAACACCGACCCCGACGCGGCGCGGATGTTCAACGGGAAAGCCTACGAGGAGATTCTGCGCGATCAGAATGCGTACGCCCAAGGTATCGCCAACGACATGCCTGATGCTGTTCTGCGCGATGCCAACATGCAGGAGGCAAACGTTCTTCGAGCCTTAGTAGACGTCGGCACCAACAATGCACTGGAAGCGAAAGGCGTCAACGCGGACGTTCGTGCCGCAGAAGCCTATGCATCCAAGGCGGCTGCTTATGACATGGCGGTCAAGACGCTCGCCGCCGGTGCTGACCTCACACCCGGTGGTCCCGCCGCCGCCTTCGGTGTCGATGCCGTGGGGTCAGCGCTGAAAACCGACATCATCGGTCAGGCACCAACGCCGACCACGCAGCACGCACCGCTTCCAGACATGACCGAAGCCGATTCGCATCGAGCGGTACTCAATGGTCTGCAAGCGAATGGCGTAGAGATCACCCTCCCCCCGTATTTCGTCGAACCTGGTGAAGGTGGATCTTCTGGACGCATCCGCTCTTTCGACGAGTATGAGAGCGTTGCGAAGTCGTCCAGCATCGGCGAGCCGAAGTACAACGAAGAACTTCAGCTCGCAATCGCGAAGGTAGTTGGTAGTGAACATGTTTCGCTGATCGGATCAGACAGCGAATACTATGATCAAGTTACCAAGAACCCGCAACCTTGGGCACCGCCAAAGTCATGATTCGAGAATTTACGATGCGAATAGCCTTGTTGCTGCTGGTGGCGACGGTTCTATCCTCGTGTGCGCAGGAAGTTTCGGGTCAGCCGAACCGGGTTACACCTGTCGAGCCCTGGACGGGCGTCATGGCGGACGTCAATGCGGTGTGGAGCGCTGAACCTGGCACTGATTTGCTGTCCAACCCGGCTGTGGTAGTCCGTGCGTTCGTCGAATCTCACGCTCTAGCAACCGCAATGGGCACCATTGATGTGGTCTACCCAGGATTCACTCGTGCGGTGGCTCGACCAGCAGAGCCCGAGGGCGACCCTGACAGTGCTTGGCCCGGCGCAGACCGCCCGCTCCCGTACCCGCTGGTCGGAACGGAGCGGCTCCACATCCTGCGGGTCGATACGGTGGGTCGCGCAGTCACCGCCATAGTGTGCTCGTACGGCGGATACACCAACGGTTACGATCTCGGGAACGGCAAGTACGGACCGTATCCGGGGGTCGCCGGAGACGACGGCGTCGTCGCGATGCAGATCAGCATGATGTCACCCGAGGTTCCGTCAGCACCCTTGCCGCCGCAACAGGGCCAGGAAAGGGCTCCGAAGGCAGACGTTTTCGGTGGCTGGCGTATCGATTCGCGCCGATTGGACCTCAACAGATTTCAGCCAGAATGGCCAACTGCGCTGGATGACATTCAAGCGTGCCGGGAACGCGCCCCAGACCCGCTGCAGCGACGTGAGTTTCTCAGTCAGGGCGAACACCCACGGTCCGACTATCCGACCCTCCCGGCCTACCCGGGCTGGCCGGCCGCACCACCGTCCTGAGGAGCAGCATGCCGAAACGTCTCTCAGTTGACCCGCATGCAATGAACCAGGCCGCCACGACCGTCACCGGCAGCGGTGATGACTTGTCCACCAGCCACACGGCTGCAAGCTCACGCATTTCGTCCGCCACCTTCGGTTGGGCGGGGCGCTCTGCGGACGCGCTGACCACTCGAACCGCTCGATGGGATTCCCGCAACAAGGTGTTGGTGGCTCGGATAGAGGACCACGCCAACAATATTCGGATCAGCGCCGCTGAGTTCGCGGAGGCGGACGAGAAGCACGGAGAGACGTTGCGTGACGTGGCGTCCGGGCTGTTGAACTCGGAGTAAGCCGGGTCGTCAACGGTAGCGCTCGCGAATCTCGATCAGCCGTCGTCTGCGTGCGCACACCAGGCACGCGGCCTGCCCCACGTGAGGCCGTGACGGCGGCACGTCGTGCGTGGCGGCGAGCCGAGGCGACTACCGCAGAAACTCTATTATCGCCGCAGACGTCTCGGTGGGACTCTCCTCGGCATTGAAGTGGCCGCCGGAAACTTCGACGCCGGTGATCTGCGGAACAAGTGTGCGTCGCCAGATCTCGGTCGGCTTCTCGGGTGCCCGGCCCAGGAAGGCCTCACCCCAGATCACCATTGTGGGACAGTCGATCACGGCGCCGCGGGCCAGATCGGCTCGGTCGAGCTCGGGGTCGATACGGGCGCCGGCGCGGTAGTCTTCGCAGTAGGCATGAATGTGCGCGGGGTCAGCCCAATCCCGTCGGTATGTCGCCAGCACGTCAGCATCGAAGTCGTTCAAAGTCCCCGACATGGTGTGCTCTGCCAGCAACCGGTCCAGTGCGGCCCGTGTCATCGACTCCTCCGCCGCAGCGCCTTCCTGCGCGAAAGTCCGCCAGTGTGGTGTGAATTCGGGATCATCGGCCATGCGGTCCCAGATGAGCGACGCCGGATAATTGTCCATCAGCACCAGGTTTTCCACGGCGGCGGGGGCGTCGAGCGCCATGCGGTAACCGACCAGTGCACCGCGATCGTGCCCGATCACCGAGAAGCGTGGGTACCCAAGCCCGGACATGAACGCCACCACCTCGGCGGCCATCCTGCGCTTGGAGTAGTCGTGGTGCGCACTGTCGCCGCGGGGCGCCTCGGACTGACCGTAACCCTTCAGATCGAGACACACCACCCGATGGGTCGAGGCCAGCGCGGGTGCCACCCGGTGCCAGCACAGGTGAGACTGCGGAAAGCCGTGCAGCAGAACCACCGGTGGACCGTCCTGCGGCCCGCCGACGCGAGCGAACAGTTTCACGCCGTCGGCGTCGGCGAAGACGGAGTCGAATTCGGGAAAGTGATCAGTCACGTCAGTTGCTTTCTCTGCTCAGGGGTTCGGAACTGCGAGTGATTCCAGGCGGGTGGCTTCCTGCGTTCCGTCGACGTGGGCGCGCAGTGACTGCTCGGACGCAGAGGAGAACGACGGTGGCGCCAGCGGATCCAGCCGCCATCCGACCGCGGCGGCGATCCGGTCGCGCGACTCCTCGATCTCGGCAGTCAACGACGGTAGGTCGACATTGATCATCTCCCCGGCCCACTTGCGGGGACGACCCGAGACAAAGACCGAATCCACTGTGGCGCTGTCGATGCCTTGCACGACGGTGCCCACGGCGTTGTTGAAGGGCAGGTTGGACAACGCGTTCGCGCGAAGGAGCAGGACGTCGGCCTGGAAGCCGGGCGCAATGCAGCCGGCCACGCCGCCGAGACCTACATGCAGGGCTCCATTGACCGTCGCCATCTCCAGGACCTCGCGACTCGTCATGATCGGCGGCAGGTCTTCCTCGCCGTGGAAGCGTCGGGTGGCCAGCATCATCCGTTGGGTGGCCATGGTGGCACGCATCTGGGTGAACATGTCGCCGGCCAGTGTGACCTCGACGTCGGTGCTGAGGCTGGGGGCCAAGCCCAGGTCACGGCACCGCTGCGTCGGGGGGACACCAGTCGCGATGCCGATGTGCTGGTCCGAGGTGGTGGCCAGAGTGACGCTGACGCCCTGATCGACGATCGCCTGCCACACATCATCGCTGAGGTCGGTGCAGTGGATCAGAGTCACATCTGGTCCCAACGCCCCCACCTGAGCAAGGTCGTAGAGCTCATCGGAGGCGCGGGGGCCGAGTACTCCGTCGAAGGTGATGGCCAGCCCGGCCTCGCGCGCATGGGCCAGGAGGCGGTCGGTCGGCCAGACGCGTTTGATGTCCAGGCCCATCCGCAGGGTGACCAGACCACGCTCACTCGAGCAGTAGGCGTCCCGCAGTCGGGCCAGATCGTGCGGCCAGTGCTCCTCCCACTCACCGGCGTTCGGGGCCGCGGACGCGTGCACCACCCGGGCGCCGGCCCGTGCATACGCCTCGAACACCGCGTCGCAGTGCGCGCGGCTGCGCGAATTGTGGGAGAAGTCCAGCAGAGTGGTGATGCCGCTGTTGAGCGCGCTGAGCACGCTGACCTGAGTGCCGATCCGCATGTCGTTCGGGGTGTAGTGCAGTGCCATCCCACCGTGGATGCTGGCGACGTAGGAGTCGAGGTCGGCGTCGGCGATCAGTCGTCGAAACGCTGTCTGCCAGGCGTGTCGATGGGCGTCGACCAGGCCGGGGGACAGGATGAATCCGGTGCAGTCGATGGTCACGGCGCCGGCCGTTCGAGGGTCTGAGGCAAGGTTTTCGGCGACGGCGACGATGGCGCCGTCCTGCACCAGGACCTCGCCGCTCGACAGGTCCGGCACGGCCGGATTCATGGTGAGCACGGTGGCGTGCCTGAACCACAGTGTGCTCGCCCCCAGGACCCGCTTCAGCTCGCCTGCTCGACCCGCCGCGGCCTTCATGGAGACACTCGCAGGCTCGAGAGCGCGTGACTGACCCGGGCCAGTTCATCGAGCAGCTGTCCTGCGGCTGCTGTCATTGCGTCCGTGGCCTGGAACCGGTCGTCGTCGATGAGGGTCTGGACGAAGGGGATGTACACCGCTTCGAAGATCGGCGTCATCTTCAGCGTGGTCACCACCTGCTTGAGCATCTGCACGGCGCGGGCGGCACCGCCCGCGCCACCGTAACCGACGAAACCCACTGCCTTGTCGTTCCATTCGCGGTACAGGTGGTCCAGTGCGTTCTTCACCGGTGCGGTGTAGCCGTAGTTGTACTCCGGGGTGACGATCACGAACGCGTCGGCCGCGTCGATCGTCTCACTGAACCGACGGGTGAGCTCCTGGGTGTACTGGCCGAGCCGGGGATGGTGGGGCTCGCTGAGCATCGGTAGGCCCCATTCGAGCAGATCCACCACCGTGACGTCGAAGGCACCATGGGCGGTGGCGATGTCACGGAACCAGGCCGCGACGGGTGCGCCGGCGCGGCCGGGCCGGGTGCTGCCGACGATGATGTGCAGCCGGATCGCGCTCATGGCTCACACCTCGGTCAGCGCGACGGGAGCCAGGTCCACATCGACATGCTGGGATCCCTGCCCGTCGTAGCTCTGTGCGAAGCAGAACGCGCGGAACACCGTGTCCCCGTCGTTGAGCAGCATGTGCGGGGTGTTGGGTGGGGTGTAGATGAGTTCACCCACCTCGATGCGTTTGGCTTCGTCGGCTACCTGCATCACCCCGGAACCGTCGAGAACGAACCAATATTCGTGAGTGGGGTGATGGTGCGCTTTGAGTGCGGCGCCGGGCTGCACCTCGAACACCGACACCAGCCCCAGATATGTGCCGTCGGTCAGATGCTGGAACTCTTCCTTCTCGATCAGGTAGGTGGACGCAGCAGTGCCCTGATGCTCGGCGACGGCTTGCTTGGAGATCGACCAGGTATGCATTCGAAGGTGGTCCTTTCGGTTACGAGTGGGTGCCGACCATGAGATCGGCGAGGTCTTCGGGGGCCAGGAACGACGGAGGAGGCGGCGGCCCCCAGCTGAACAGTCCTTTGGCGCCTTCGAGCACTTCGGGGGTCCAGATCTCGTCGTCGGGAATGCAATCCATGTCGGAGTAGTACTCGGAGAAATTGCCCGCAGGGTCTTTGAGGTACCAGAAGAAATTCGAGCCGGCGTGGTGGCGTCCCAGGCCCCAGACGTGGCGTTCGGGATTACCGTCGAGCATGGTTTTGGCGCCGCGGCCGATCTCGTCGATGTCATCGACCTGCCACGACGTGTGGTGCAGAAAACTGACTGGCATCTGTAGCAGCATCACGTTGTGATGGTCCACCGAGCACCGCAGGAATACCCCCTGTTGCCCCACGGCGTCGCTGACTTTGAAGCCCAGACCGTCGGTGAAGAATCGCCGGGTGGCGGTCATGTCGGTGGACCCGACGACGGCGTGGCCCAGTTTCTTCGGTTGCACCGGTCCCTCACGCAGAATGCCGGGTGCGCGGTCGCCGACGCGGTCGTAGCGACCGGGGCCGTTGTAGCTGGTCGCGGGCACCGGCGTCTGCACCAGGCGCGGCATCACCTCGACGCTCACCCGGATGTCGGTCACCGGTTCAACGGAGGCGACGCCGGCGCCGGTGGCGGCAGTCAGGAACCCCTCGCTGGTCAGGCTCTGGGTGATGGCAGCGACGTCGTCGAGGTCGTCACAGCCGACGACCATGGCAACCAGGCGGCGGCGAGCACTTGCCACGATACGGAGTTGCCGTCCACCCTCGACGGTGGAGAACACCCCGTCGCCCTCGTGGCGGAGCCCGAAATCACAGTAGTAGGAGATGGTTTCGGCAACATTGGGAACACCCATGGTGATCTGGGCCAGCCGGTGCAGACTCATGCTGCGTTCTCCCCAGGAGTCGCTGCGGAGACGAACCTCTGTCGGATCTCGCCGATACCTTCCACCCAGGAGACGAGCTCGTCGCCCTCTTGTAGGTACACCTGAGGGTTGCGACCCAAGCCCACGCCGGCCGGGGTGCCGGTGAAAATCAGGTCGCCGGGGTACAGCTTCACTATCCGTGAGAGCTTGGAGACCAGTGCCGGCACGCTGAACACCAGATCCTTGGTGCGTCCGCGCTGCATCTCGGTGCCGTTGATCGAGCAGCCCAACTCGAGGTCGTCAGGGTCGGAGAACTCGCTGACGGGCACCACCCACGGACCGATCGGGCCGAATCCGGGAAACGACTTCCCGAGGCTGAATTGTGGTGCGGGACCAGCGGACTGGGTGCGGCGCTCGGAGATGTCCTGTCCGACCGTCAGTCCGGCGATGTGGGACCAGGCGTCGGATTCGGCGATGTCGGTGCCTTCGCGGCCGATCACCGCGACGAGTTCGACTTCCCAGTCGGTGTTGCCGTCGTCGGGCAGTGTGACAGCGCAATGCGGACCGGCCAGGCACGAGACGAACTTGGTGAACACGGTCGGCTGATCGGGTACGGCGAAGCCGGATTCCGAGGCGTGATCGCTGTAGTTCAAACCGATGGCAAAGATCTGGCGGGGCGTCGGTACCGGTGCGCTGAGCCGTGCGGTGTCGACCGTGTTGCTGGGGGTGATGTCCACTGTCGCAGCCCATTCCAGAAACTCGTCCCACCGGTCGTACACCGCGGTGGGGTCAGGGCCGAAACGTCCGGCGGAGCCCTCGGCGACGTCCAGGTAGGCGCCATCGTTCCCGATCAGAATGAGCCGCCCGTCGAGATTGCCGACCTTCATATACTGCGCTCCTCACTGTGACGGCGGTTACGGTGTCCATCAGACTCCGTTCGATTCGACATGTCAAGTTACTTTCGAACATTTGTGGATAGTTCGAAGGATTTCGCTGATGCGGCCGTGGGTACCCGCGCTGCGGTAGCATTCGATATCTCTTCGAATGTTCGAAATTGAGGGTGTGATGGCGGGTAAATCGACAGGCCAAGAGCGAGTGCATGCGCAGATGCGCGCCGACATCCTCGGCGGCCGCTTCCACCCGGGACAGCGCCTGCGCTTCGCCACGCTGTGTGAGGACTATGGCGCCAGCGTGGGAGTGATTCGGGAGGCGATGTCGCGGCTGGCCGAACAGGGGCTGGTGACCGGCGCCGCGCAGCTCGGTTTCAAAGTGGTCTCGATCTCCCATGACGACCTCGTCCAGCTGACCCAGGCGCGTGTCTGCGTCGAGGTGTATGCATTGCGGATGGCGATCGCGGACGGCGATTTGGCTTGGGAGTCAGAGCTTTTGGCCTCGCATCACGCCCTGGAGCGCACGCCCATGCTGGCGGCCGGAGAGCCGCCGCACCTCAATGACGCGTGGTGTGCGGCCCACGCGGGTTTTCACGCCAATCTGCTCAGCGGCAGCGGTAACACCCGGTTGTGCTCCATCGCGGCCAACCTGCGCGACTCGGCCGAGATCTACCGGCGCTGGTCGGTCAGCGAGGTGCGCGGACCCGCCCGCGACATCGCCGCCGAGCACCGTGCGATTCTCGAGGCGACGCTCGAGCGGGACGCGGACCGGGCGGCGGCGCTGCTGCAGGAGCACTTTGAACTCACCACCGCTCTGCTGCTGGAGTCCGATCTCGTCGAAAATCCCGGCGAGACTTCATTGCCGACCGGGACGTAGAAGTCGTCCCGATCGAGATTCACCAGCCGTGTCCGGCAGGCAGCTCCGGTGCCGGCGTCGGGATGAACGTGCCGTCCGGCTGCCGGGTCTGCTCGGCCAGGCGTCGCTTCGTCCGATTCAACGCCTGCAGTTGACGCGGCCAGGCGTCGGCGAGCAGTGTTCCGCCGCGCTTCACCAGAGTGCCCGCCACCATCACGGTGTCGATATCGGCCGCCGACGACTGGGTGATCACCGCTGCCTCGGGAAAGTCCTCGACCCATCCGGCCATGTCCGGGCTGGTAGCGCGGAACAGCACCAGATCGGCGTCCTTGCCGACCTCGATGCTGCCGATGCGATCCTGAAGACCAAGCGCTTTCGCGCCGTTGATGGTGGCCCATTCGAGAGCTTCCCGCGATGTCACCGACAGCGACGCGGGATTCTCGCCGCGCGAGAGCTCCTCGGCGGCGTCGGCCAGGCAGGCTGTCTGCATGCCAAGGCGCGCCTGCCCGATGATCCCGCCCCCGCAGCAACCCACCGAATCAACACCGAGTGTCGGGGCCAGGCCGAACTGCCGCTGCTTGCGCAGAGTCGGCTCGCCCAGTGCCATCCCGATCTCCACTTCCACCCCCGCGCAGATGGCCGCGCCGCGATCACGCACGAGCTGATACTCGCGGTCGGTGCTGGTGTTGCCGTGCACGAACACCGTGTCTGCGCCGAGCAGGCCGGCATCCTCGAGCATCTGGATCTCACCCACGCCGTTGCGCACGGCATTGCTGTGCAATGTCAGCTGCGCCCCGTGCTCGCGTGCGAGCCGGAACTGCTGGGCTACCACGTCTATCGGAGCCATGAACAGTTCAACCGGGGCGACGCCGAGCCGGACCAGTGACTTGCCGGGCGCCAGTATCCCGTCGTCGAGCTGGGTGAGAATCGCCCGGTACTGCTCGGTCTCGGAGAACACCCGGGGGGCCAGCGGCGCCTGGCCCATCCCGAGGGCGTAGACACCGCGAACACCAGCATCAACCATCGCCTGGGCGCCGGCGAAGGCGTGGTCGGGAGTATTGACGTTGTGTTCATAGCCCAACACCGTCGTCACCCCGTTGTTGAGGCATTCGAGACTGCCTGCGTAGGTGGCCGCGTAGGTGTCTTCGGCCGTCACGAACGGAGCGATGTGCAATCGGATCCCGATCATGTACTGCAGCGTCGACCAGTCGGCGAAGATGCCGCGCACAGCGGTCTGCCACAGGTGGCGGTGGGTGTCGACGAATCCGGGGGTGAGAATGCAACCCCGAGCATCGATTTCGGTGGCATCACCGGCGTCGAGACCCCTGCCGACAGCAGTGATCCGGTCTTCCTCGACCAGGACATCGGTATCGGCGAGGTTGCCCAGCGCGGGGTTCATGGTGACGACACAACCGTGTCGGAAGACGATCTTCATCGATGTCCCTTTCTGATCAGGAGCCCATGACGGCGACGCCGGTGCGGCGGCGACGGAACACTGCGGACAGGCCGACGGCAACGATGACGGCCAGGCCGTTGAACACGTCGGTGATCCAGGGCTGCACGCCCATCAGGGACAGCCCGCTGATCGTGGTCCCGACGAAGAAGAGGCCGACCAGGGCGCCGACCAGGTTGTAGGTGCCGGGCCGAATGGTGGTGGCGCCCAGAAACACTGCGGCCAGCGCGGGCAGCATGAACCCGATGCCCCCGACCTGGGGGTTGCCGTTGCCCTGGCTGGCGATCTGAAGAATCCCCGCGACACCGGCCAGGAAGCCGGCTCCCACGAAACTGGCCAGTACCACGCGCCGGGTCGGAAGACCGGTGAGGCCTGCTGCCTTCTCGTTGGAGCCGACGGCGGCGAAGTAGCGGCCCAGCGTGGAGTGCTCCAGAAGGACCAGGACAGCGGCGCCGATGAGCACCATGATCACGAACAGCACCGGGATGCCGAGGAACAGCTGATTGCTCAGCCCGGTCAAGGTCGGTGACAGTCCCGTGCTGATCGGGATGCCGCCGGTGTAGGCCTGCACGATCCCGGCGATCACGGTGGAGGTGCCCAGTGTGGTGATGATCGAGTTGATACCCAGGTAGGACACCAGCATGCCGTTGATGAATCCGATGGTGCTGCCGAGGAGCACCGAGAGCACCATCGCCACGAACACATTCACACCGAAGTGCGACATCGCGCCGGCGACGGCGATGGAGCAGAAGCCGACGTTGGCTCCCACCGAGATGTCGAAGCGGCCGGTGACCAACGGAAGGATGAGCGCCATCGCGACCACCGCGAGCACCGATCCCGAGATGGCGATACTGCGGAAGTTGGCGGCGGTCGGGAAGATGTCCGGCCGCAGAGCGGTGAACACGGCGATGGCGCCGATGAACAGCGCGACGAGGCCGAACCGCTCCGTCAGGTCGGCCGCGGCCGATTTCTCCTTGGTGTCCGCCAGGCTCGGAGCCGGAGTGGCCGTGGTGGGGGTGTCGAGCGTGCTCATGACTGGAGTTCCTTTGCTGAGAAGACCTTTTCGGTGAGAAGGCTGCTGTCGATATCGGGTCCGCTGACTTCCCCGGTGATACGCCCGCCGCTGAGGATGAGAACGCGGTCGGACATGTCGGCCAGTTCCTCGAAGTCGGAGCTGACCAGGATCGCTGCGGCGCCCTCGGCTACGGCGTCGGTGATCAGTCGGTAGGCATCGGCGCGGGCACCGACGTCGACGCCCTGGGTGGGTTCGTCGAGCAGCAGAACCGCGGGACGGCGGCGCATCCACCGCGCCAGGACCACCTTCTGTTGGTTGCCGCCCGACAGGGAGGACATCAGCGCTGAGTCGCCGGCGGTCTTGACGCCGTAGGCCTGGATGGACTCCGCCGCGGCTCGGCGTTCGCGGCTGCGGCGCAGGATTCCGGCGCTACTGAACCTGGTGACGTCGGCGGCCGACAGGTTCTCGCGCACCGACAGGTCCAGGAAGGCGGCGTCGGTCTCCCGGTGCTCGGGGATGTAGGCGATGCCCGACTCCATCGCGGCGCGCACCGATCCGATGCCGACGCGGCGCTCGCCCACGGTGATGGTGCCGCTGGTGGCCGGATTCATGCCGAACAGGCACTGCAGCAGTTCGCTGCGTCCGGCGCCGAGCAGTCCGGCGATGCCCAGGATCTCACCCGCACGCAAGGTGAATGAGACATCCTGTATTCCAAGAGCATTCAGATGCTCGAGACGGAGTGCCACCGGCGCGTCCGAGGTGGCTCCGGGGGTGTCGGGGTACATCGCGTCGAGTGATCGGCCGACGATCAGGGACACCAGTTCTGGTTCGGTGAGTCCGGCGGTCGACCGGGTGATGACGTGCGCGCCGTCGCGCAGCACGGTGATGTCGTCGCAGACGTCGAGAACCTCGTCGAGGCGGTGGCTGATGTAGATGACGGCCACGCCGGTGGCGGTGATGGTGCGCATGGCATCGAGCAGGATGGTGACCTCATGCCGGGGGAGGGCAGCGGTGGGTTCGTCCAGGACGACGGCAGCGATCTGGCTGCGGCCCTCCACGTGGTCCTGCAGGGCGCGGGCGATGGCCACCATGGTCTGGTCGGCCAGCCGCAGCTGCTCCATTTTCGTGTCGGGGGTGGCGTCGATCTCGAAGTGATCGAGCAGGCGCTGGGCCCGGTCGCGCAGCGCGCCCCGGCGCACGATCCCGAGCCGGGCCGGGAACTCGTCGCCCAGTGCGATGTTGTCGGCCACGCTCAGGTCGGGAAAGATCCCCGGGTTCTGGTGCACGAACCGCAGGCCTGCGGTGCGGGCCCAGGCAGCGCCGAGCTGGTCGGTCGCGATCCGGGTTCCGTTGACCTCGACGGTGCCGCCCGCGTCGGCGGACTGTACCCCGGCGATGCTCTTGACCAGGGTGCTCTTGCCGCACCCGTTGCCGCCGACCAGGCCGTGCACGGAGCCGCGCTGCACGTCGAAACTGACTCCCTTGAGCGCTTTTCCGCCGGGGTAGGTCTTCTGCAGGTTACGGATGCTGATGGCCGGTGTCTCAGGGTGGGCGGCCGGCACGGCGGGCGCGCTCACAGGGCGACGTCGTACTGTTGCGCCAACCGGGCGGCGAGCTCGGGGGACTGGCTGATTTTCCACTCGGCGGCCAGCTGCGGGGCCTGGGCCAGGGCATCACGGGCGGTGAGGTCACCCATCGACATGAAGTAGTGCTCGAAGTCGCCGGGCGAGGTGATTTCCAGGATCTCGACGTCCTCGTCGGTGACATTCCACACCGAGTGGACCAGGCCGCGGGGGCGCACGGCGATCTCGCCGGGCCCGACGGTCCATTCCCGATCGCCGACGAGGACGCCGAGATGACCCCGCACCACGATCGCGACCTGGTCTTCGTTCTCGTGGGTATGCGGAAGCATCAGCACCGCGGGCGGAATGATCTGTCGCACAACGCTGTACGCGTCGGCCACCTGATCGGCGAGTACTTCGAAGGTGGTGGGCAGCTTGCCGACCATGACGTGCTGACCGAGCGATGGCGCCGGCATGGGTGTTCCTCTCTGGCGGCTGATGAGTTCACGAATTCTTCGTGACGCGGACCACACGATGCTATACGGTGTCGAACACGTGCGGAAGATTCGAAAAAAATTAATCTAGTCGAAAATACGAGTCTGATCGGACGGGGAGCCGCGTGGTGTGGACACGCGGCGAAATCCACCTCACAGCGCAAGGAGATGAGCACATGGTGGGCAACGGCATGATCCCGGTGCGCCGGGCAACCACGGCTGGCGTCGTCGCTTTGGCGGGTGTCGCGATGCTGCTGGGTGCGTGTACGACGATCTCGGACGGACCCCAGATCGCCACCGACCTCACCGCGGAACAGCGCGAGATCCTGCAATCCGGATACGACGGCGATTCGTTGCAGCAGCCGACCGCTGAAGGGCCGGCGGCCCAGCGTGGGAAGCGGGTGTGGGCGGTGTCCTGCGGGGAGGCCTACCAAGCCTGCTCGCAGTTGTCGGCGGGCTTCGTCGAGGCGGGTGCCCAGTTGGGTTGGGACGTCAATCTGGTTGACGGGAAGGCGGACCCGTCAGTGGCCACCGGCCTGATCCGGCAGGCGGTGGCCGCCGATGTCGACGGTATCGCCGTGTTCAGTTACGACTGTCCAGGGGTCAAGAGTGGCCTGGAAGCCGCCCGCGCCGCCCGCATCCCCGTCGTGCAGTTCACCTCGATCGACTGTGATGACGAGGCCTTCGGCGCCGGTCAGGCGCTCTACACCGCTGGGCTCAACGTCATGGGCTCCACGCAGATCAAGGACTACTACCTGAAGTGGGGTGCTGCCCGGGCCGACTACGTGGCAGCGCTGATGGGCGGTGAAGGCAAGTTGCTCCAGATCGCCAACACCGATCAGCGAACCCAGCAGTACTCGAACCAAGGCTTTCGGGAGCAGTTCGCCAAGGCGTGCCCGGACTGCGACCTGGTAGAGGTGCCGTTCACCTTCGCCCAGGTTCCCCGCGAGGCCACCGCCAAGTGGAGCTCCGCGTTGATGCAGAACCCGGATGCCACCGCCGTGTCCACCGGGATCGATTCATTGATGGGGCTGGGGCTGCAGTCGGCGTTGAGACAGGCCAACTTCGGCGGCATCGTTGCCGGCGGGGAGGGGTTGAACCTCGATCTGGTGCGCGAAGGGACCCAGAGCACCGAGACGGTCATCCCGTACGCCCTTGCGTCTTGGGGTCTGGCGAACACGCTGAACCGGATTTTCGCCGGTGAGGACCCCGCGGCACTGCCCACCGAGGGTGGCGGCTGGCAGTTCATCGACAAGGACCACAATCTGCCGGCGCAAGGGCAGCCCTGGGAACCGCCGTTCGACTTCCGGGCGGCCTACATCACCATGTGGAACGGCTGACAGAACCGGTGCCCCAGCGGAAGCGCTGGGGCACCGGCGCTTTTCAGTGCAGTAGTGCCAGCAGGGCGGCCGCGTTGTCCGACCCCGGGCGCAGTGTTCCGTTCTCCACCTGTTCGGCCATGTTCACCACCGCAGCATTGACCGGTGCGGCGCCACCAAGCCTGTGCTGTTCGGCCACGATGTGGCCGTTCAGCTCATGGACTTCACTGCGCCGGCCCTTGCGCCAGTCCTGCAGCACCGTGGTCAATTGCCCCTCGATCGAGAAGTCGTCATGCACCACCGCGAGCAGGGTTTCGGCGAAATGCTCCGGCGTCGTCACATCCTCGGTCGCCATGCCGATGATCGGCAGCAACTGGTGCCCCAACTGAAGGCAGGTGCGCACAGCCTCGTTGCCGGCCTCGATCATCACGTCCTTCATCCGGGGTACTCGCACCGCCTCCATGACCGTCATGTCCAACACGGCCGAAGTCACCAGCTCGGTGCAGTTGGCGATCAGCTTCATCCATTTAGAGGACACGATGTCCTCGGACACCTCCACCCGGCCGGCATGGCGGAGGATATCGGCGATGTCAGGGGCGCGGCGGTGCGCCATCGGATCGGTCCCGCCGACGGCGAACCACGACATCTCCCTGCTGGTATCGCGTTGCACTACACCAGGTTCGAACATGGTGGAGGCCACTTCGATGACGCTGCCGAGAGTGCGATGGCTACCGAGGACATCGCTGATGTCGTTCATCGTCATACCGTTCTGGATGCCGACCACCACACCGTCAGCGGCCAGCACCGGCTTGATCAGCTCGCACGCCCAACGGGTGTCGTAGGCCTTGACCATCAGCAACACCACATCGAAAGGCCGGCGCATCTGCGCGACCTCGCACAGATGCCGCACACGAACCTCGGTGATCTCCGTGCTGCCGGCGATGTCGATGCGAACGCCATTGCGGCGCATGGCGTCAACGTGGTCAGGCCATTGCTCGATGAAGGTGACGTCGAGTCCGGCCCTGGTGAGGTCCGCTCCCACCGAGGCGCCGTTGGCGCCGGTACCCAGAACGGCAATGTGTGTGGTCACGTCGATCCCTTCAGTGCATATTCGAATAACGCAACTTTATTCGAAATTTTAGCAGAGTGGAGGGAACATCAAGGGTCGCCACGGTTTGCGGCGCGCGCGAGGGCGGCGGAGTGAGCCCTCGGGTAGTTGGCTCCTGGCTCATGTTCGAAAATGTCTTGATCTACGAAAATTTTCCTGGTTCACGATGGTGGGCACGGCGGTGGTCTACGCTGCCCTCGTGGCCGAAGCAAAGACTCGCGCGAGCACCGAAGAGGTGCACGATCGACTGCGCGCCGACATCCTGGCCGGCGTGTTCAAACCCGGCGAGAAACTGCGGTTCTCGCCCCTTGGTATCGAATACGCGGCCAGCATCGGAGTCTTGCGGGAGGCCCTGACCCGACTCGCCGAACAGGGGCTCGTGGTGTCCGAGCCTCGCATCGGTTTCACCGTCAAGCCGCTGACGCGCGACGATCTCGATGACCTGACCACAGTTCGCATCGACATCGAAAGCATTGCGCTGCAACGGGCGATCGTCACCGGGGACATGGCGTGGGAGTCGGCCTTGGTGGCCGCGCATCACACGCTGGAGCGAACACCGATGATGACTGAGGGCAAGCCGGTGCGGGTCTCCGATGCGTGGGAGCGGGTGCACGCGAACTTCCACCGCGCGCTGGTGGCCGGCTGCGGCAGCCCGCGGCTCATTGCGATCGCCGAGACGCTGCGCAATTCCTCTGAGCTGTATCGGCGTTGGTCGCAACCGCTGGACAAGAATCGGGATGTGGCCGCCGAGCATCGGGCAATTCTCGACGCGACGCTGGACCGTGACGCTGACCGGGCCGTGGCGTCACTGTGTGCGCACTACGAGCGGACTGCCGAGATTCTCCGGGCGGCGCTGACGGCCTGAGGCCGGCGTCGGCAACTACTTGTACAGTGTGACCTTGTTGGCCCCGGCCGCCGCGGCCACACGTTCGAAAGTGACTGCGCGCAGGCCTTCGTCGTAGAGAAGGCGGGCCGCGGCGTCGAGCACCGCCTGCCGCACCTCGGATGCCGGGCGCCGACCCCGGCCCGGTCGAGTGCTGTTCTGGACCACCATCGTCTTCCACTCGCTGTGCCCGCGGATACGAACGACGAGTATTCAACGCTGGCAGGGACCGCCGATCCTCGGATGACAGCGTCCTGGCGAGGTGGCGCATTCGGCGTCATGGTTGATGAAATGAACGAAGGCAAGCGAGGTCTGCGGGCAGGATTGCACAGGGCCCGAATGAGATTGGTGGACGTGATCACCACGCCGGACGCGTCGGTCCTCGACGTGCTCGGGGGATGGCGTGGCCTGGTCGATGCGCTGGGCCCCAATGTGGTTTTCCTGGTGGTGTATCTCGCGACGACGGACATCGTGTGGGCGACGGTCTCGGCCTTGGCGGTGTGTGTAGTCCTGACACTGGTGCGTGCGACCGCGTGGCAGCCGGTCGGGCCGGCGGTCGGCGGCATGATCCTGGTGGCGCTGTCCGGGCTGATGGCGGTGGCCACCGGAAACGACGGCGATTTCTTCTTGATCGACCTCATCCAGACCGGTGTTTTCAGCGTCATTCTCCTGACGTCCATCCTGATTCGGCGGCCACTGCTCGGCGTCATGCTGGCTCCGGTGCTCGCCGACGGTGCCACCTGGCGCATCAACCCCATCCTGCTCCGCGCCTACAGCTGGGCCACCGCCGTCTGGGCCGTTGCTGCGGCCATCCGCACCGTGTCGAAGATTCCGTTCTACCTCGAGGGCAACCTGCTCGGACTCGGTGTCGTCGACATGCTCACCGGGATTCCGCTCGCCGTGGTGACCACCTACTACCAGCTCCGCATCCTGCGCGGCGCATACGCCCGGCAGCGTGCCGCGACAGCTCCGAAACCCCTTGAGAGGCAACTGCTGTGACCACCACTCTTCCGGCCCGCCAGTGCGGCGCGGACACGTCGGCGTTCATCCGGGCAGCCTTACGTAACCCTGCGCGGATCGGTGCTGTGACGCCGAGCTCGCCGCACCTGGCCGACGAACTCGCCTCCGTTGTTTCCCCACACGCAGCGCCGGTGATCGTCGAACTTGGCCCGGGCACGGGCGTGGTGAGTGCGGCCATCGCCGCCAAGCTGTCCGGGGGCGGCAGGCACCTGGCGGTGGAGTTGGATCCGTCGCTGGCCTGGCATGTGGCCCGGCAGCATCCCGAGGTGGAGGTAATCAACGGTGATGCACGTGAGCTCGTCGGACTGCTGGCCTCCCGCGGCGTCGGCCGAGCGACCTCGGTGGTCAGTGGATTGCCCTGGTCGCTGTTCGACGCCGCAAGCCAGCGGCTGATTCTGCGCCAGGTGGTGGAGATCCTGGGTGCCGACGGGGTGTTCACCACGTTCGCCTACGTCCATGCAGCACCGCTGCGCGGGGCCCGCGCCTTCCGCCGCCTCCTCGGGGAGATGTTCGACGACGTCGAAGTCAGCCGCGTGGTGTGGCGCAACATGCCACCCGCCTTCACCTACCGGTGCAGAAGCGCGTCGGCGGTCGGTTCCGCGAGCTGATGATCGCACGCACGGTGAGCCCCCGCTGCTGCAACGCCTGTATCACACCGTTCCAACTCGACGTGTCCGCCCACGCGCCGTGCACCAGCACGACAGTGGGCTGCGGCGGTTCTGCGGCCGCCGGTGGCGGCCAGATCAGCAGGACGCCGAGGAGTGCGGCGGCCAGACGCCTCATCGGGCCGGCATGATCAGCGGCTTGTCCCGACGCAGCGCGTCGAGGGCGCCGCGGTCGAGGTTGAGCGTGGCGCCGACGACGGCCGCCGGTGTCAGGCCCAGCCATTGGTTCGCGGAGACGTCGGCGAAGCGGTCGCTGCGGAACAGTTCGAGCATCTGGACCGGTTCGTCGCCGACGTTCTCGAAATAGTGGCCCATGGCACTGGGCACGTAACCGACGTCGCCGGCGTAGTAGTCGAAGGTCCGGCCTTGCCGCTCGAGCCGAAGACCGTCATCCGGGCGTGACCGGACAGCCAGTACTGCCATTCGTCGTGGTCGGGGTGCCAGTGCATCTCGCGCAGCGCGCCGGGCTGCAGCTCCACCCAGGCAGCGGCGATGGTCGAGGCGGACGGGAAGTTACGCGAGTCGGTGATCCGCACACTGCCGCCGGGAACCTCGATCGGGTCCTGAGCGAGCATGCGATGGCTCATGCGTTCCGCGGTGCCCGCAGGCGAGGTGACCGCCGCGATGTCGTCGACCAGGGCTCCGGGCACGTCGCCGGGGAAGATGTAGCGCGAGTGCTCGATGTCGCCGGCTTTCGGGATGTTGTCGAATGCCGACGCCGGTACGCCGAAGTTCTTCGCCAGCACATGTTTCGGGGTGTGTGCGAACCAGTCGGTGAGCAGGAAGGTCTCGTTCTCGGAGAAGTTGCCGTCGTCGAAGACGAGCAGGAATTCACAGTCCTCCAGCGCTTGAATCGAGTGCGGGAACCCGGCGCGGAAGTTCCACAGGTCGCCGCGGCCGATGTCGTCGATGAAGTTGCGGCCCTGCGGGTCGATGGCCGCGATGCGGGCGCTGCCGGCGATCATGAACGCCCATTCGGCCTCCCGGTGCCAGTGCAGCTCGCGATAGGCGCCGGCCTTGAGCCGCATGTTGACCCCGGCCAAGGTGGTGGCAACGGGCAGTTCCCGCATCGTCGTCTCCCGCGCCCAGCCGCCGTTGAGCAGCCGGTTGTGCGAGGCGGCGAAGGACCACTTCAGGTTGGGCATGCTGCCGGAGTCGGTGTCGGGGGCTCCGGGGTTCTGCAGCCCGATGGGTACGTTGTCCGGACCGAGGACGGTGGCCCCGTCCTCACCGTCGATGGTGGGAACCGCGTTGTGGGCGTTCACGTCGATGGTTGTCATGCTGACTACTCCTCGCCGTAGAGCGTCTTGATGTTGTCGTGCAGGCGATTCGCCAGCGGCGGTGCCTCATAGGGGTCGGTGATGACCTCGATGTAGGCGGCGCGATCGCCCTCGCTTGCCGTGGCGAGGGCGGCGTCCACCTCTCCCAACGTGGTGACCCGCGCGGTGAACCAGCCGTCGCACCCCAGCGCATGGGGCAGTGCGGAGTAGTTCCACGGCGCGAGGTCGTTGTACGCGATGGCGGGGTCGCTGCAGAGCAGCCGCTCGATCAGGTAGCCGGAGTTGTTCAGCACGAAGATGATCGGCTGCAGTCCGCGCCGGTGGAACTGGCTGACCTCTTGGGCGGTCAGTTGGTGGGACCCCTCACCGGTGATCAGCACGACCCGCTGATCGGGTGCAGCCACGGCGGCGCCGAATGCTGCGGGGGTGGCCCAGCCGATGGCGCCCCAGAGGGTCTGGTTGTAGAAGCGTGCTCCCGGCGGCAACTGGGTGAACGCCAAACCCATGGAGCTGGTGCCGGTTTCGGCGACCACGATGTCCCCGGCCTTGATGAACTCGGCCCACCTGGGGTACAGCGTGTCGGCGGTGATGGGTTGCGCACCGGATCCGGTGAGGTCACCCAGGCCGCCGGGTTTGATACCGGGGAGCGTCCGGGGTCCCACGGTGCGGCCGGCGAGTTCACCCAACAGGTCGGTCAGTTCCACGTTCTGGAACACCCGGCCGCCGACCTGGGTGCGGTGCAGGCCGATGTCGATGGTGCGGGCGGGGTCCAGGTGGGCGGTGAAGGCTCCGGTGTTGAAGTCGGTCTGCCTGGTGCCGATGGTGACGACGACGTCGCAGTTCTCGACGAACTCCCGGACCGTCTCCTCCATCAATCGGCCGTCGTACATGCCGAGATAGTGCGGGTGGTCCTCGTCGATCACCGATTTGTCGGCGAACATCGTCGCAAACGGCAAGCCGGTGTTCTCCAGGAAATCGACTGTCAGCTTGCCGATTCCGAGTCGGTCGATCAGCAGACCGGGCAGCGCACACGCTGTCGGGGCCGCGTCGAGCGCGGCGACGACGGCGTCGGCTGCGGCGGTCAAGGCATCCGGGTCACTGGCCGGCGGTGTCAGACGCGCCGACGAGGCGAGGACGGGCTTGTTGACGACATCGGCGGGGAAAGCCAGGTAGACCGGGCGCCGGTGATACAGCGCTTCGGCGATCAGGCGCTCGGTTTCGGCGACGGCGTTGGCGGGGGTGAGGATGGCGCTCGCGCACACCACGGTGTCGGCCATGGTGCGGAACAGGTCGAATTCGCCGTTGCCCAGTGTGTGGTGGACCAGCGCGCGGTTGTGTTGGGTGGCCAGGTTCGGCATACCCGTCAGGTGGAACACCGGCAGGTTCTCGGCGTAGGCGCCCGCCACCGCGCTGATGGCGCTGAGCTCCCCGACACCGTAGGTGGTGCTCACCGCACCGACGCCCCGGATGCGGGCATAGCCGTCGGCGGCGTAGGCGGCGTTCAGTTCATTACAACAGCCCACCCAGTTGATGTCCGGATGTCCGACGATGGCGTCCTGCGCCGGGAACGCGAAGTCGCCTGGGACGCCGAAGATGTCGGTGATGCCCAGGTCGTGTAACCGGCCGAGGACGTACTCGATGACGGTGGGTGGTGTGGTCATGGGTGAGAGCCTTTCAGCGGACTCGGGCGAGTGCACCCGTGGAAACCACGGGTGTGTAGCGGCCACGGGGGGCGTGCAATGGCTGACATGACAATGAGATCGAGCGGGCAAAGCTGGTCGTTGGACATCGCGCTGTCCCAGGGCGGATTCGACGCGCTGCATCCGGCGGGCAAGGGCACTCTGGAGCAACTGGGCCACGACCACACCGACTTCGACAAGGTGTTCGCTCTGGTGCAGAGCGGCGCGATGTTGCCGAAGGCGTGGGCCGCCATCGCCGCGCAGGCCGAGCAACGTGCCCAACACCACGGGGCTCACGGTTTCGCCCGGACGGCGTCGGATCTGTATCTGCGGGCCGCGGTGATGTACGGGCGGGCGCAGTATTCGATCTTCGACGCCGCCGATGCCCGGAAGGCGAAGCTGCCAGCGCGACGCGGTTGGTGGCGTCATGCCAGCGCGGATCGGCAGTCCCTGCCTGGGCTTCGGACAGGTAGCCGTCCAGTGCGCGTCTGAGATGAGGTGCGGCCGCTGCGTGGCCCTGCGTGAGGTGCACGATCAGCCCGTCCAGCAGGAGGTCGACCGCCCTCGGGGGTTGTGATGCCGGTGGGGCGAGGGCGGCGGCTTTTGCGATCTCGGGTGCACTGGCGGGGGAGTCGGTGGCGCACCGCCCCACCAGGATCGCCGCGGTGACGGCCTGAAGGTACGTTTCGCGGGCCAGCTCGGGTGCGGTGCGGCTCAGCCGTTCAGCCGCTGAGCGCAGGAGGCCCGGCGCGTCGATCCCGCGGCTGGTGCTGTAAGCCGCTCTGGCGCGCACCAGATCTGCTTGCGCTCTGAGGAATTCGTCATCGGTGGCGTCGGCGGTGGCCAGCAGCTCG
Organism: Mycolicibacterium sp. SMGY-1XX; assembly: GCF_059132455.1. Classification (NCBI taxonomy): domain Bacteria; kingdom Bacillati; phylum Actinomycetota; class Actinomycetes; order Mycobacteriales; family Mycobacteriaceae; genus Mycobacterium; species Mycolicibacterium sp. SMGY-1XX. The sequence continues at coordinate 4,771,054 of NZ_CP101139.1, read as the reverse complement.
GGGATGGCCTGCGGTAAGCCGGCGTCGATTTTCGCGCGTGCAGCAGCGAGAGCCCTGGTGGCCCTCACCTGCGGGTCAGAGGTCATGGCGGCGGAGTGGGCAAGGAACGCAGCGGCGGCCGCGATGCCACCACGGGCCTGGGCGCGCTGGGCGGACCCTTCGAGTTCGTCGGCCACGCCGTCATCGCGTCCGCTGACCGCCTGGGCACGGTGCCACGCGCGGTGATCCTCAGCGGATTCCTGGGTGATGACGGCCGCCAAAGCCGCGTGTGCTGAGCGTCTTTCGGCTGGGGGGACGTGCAGGTAGACCGCCGAGCGGATGAGGGGGTGCCGGAAGCGGAGGCCATGCTCAACGGTGATCAGGCCCGCCGCCTCCGCGGGCGCGACGGCCGATTCGAAGTCGATGCCTTGGTGTTCGGCTGCCGCGAGCAACCAGTCGTGTCGACCGGCGGGCTCGGCGGCGTAGTTGGCTCAACTGGCGTTCGTTGAGCTCGTTGAAGGCGTCCCCATCGAAGAGCTCCCGCTGCTGCCGGACCGCGCCCCGGCCAGCAGCGAGTCCACGACGTCGCGTTCAGCGCGACGTCCGACCAATGCAGAGGTGGACACCCAGCTCACGTCCGCCATAGTTGCATCGATCACCGGTACGGACATGTGCAATCGGCCCTCCCGGTCGGGACATCGCGGAGCGCCCCTCAGTCAAACAATCCCCGTGCATTGGTGCACCAGGGATAACCCCGGGTTAGGGGGCACGATGGATTCGCCGCTGTTGTGACTTGGTGGCAGCCGGTGACCCGCCTTTCAGGACGCATTCGCCAGTTTGGACCGGGTAACTACCGCCCTCGTCGATTTGCTGCTAAGCATGTTTCTGGCAGAAAGGACGGGGAGGGGATCGCTGTGTGGCTGAAAGCGATAATCGATCCTCTCATGGCCTCAGGCCCGGCGGTCACGGTTCGCAGTGGCAGCGTTGACAACGGCACTCCTCACCAGGTCGAGGGAGCATGCCGATGGTACTCACGTTTCACGGCGAAGCGTTTCGCTCAAGGCAAGAGCGCATGCGCGTCGTGTTCGAAAACCCTGAGCGGCAGTCAGTTGCAACTGCCGCCCAGACGTAGTGGCTGAGTGCTATGGCTTTGACGATTGCCGACATCGAGCGTTGGGACGCGGGTGACGTCCGCGAGGTGTTCCACGCTGCCACCAGCCGCGCCCAAGCGGTGCAGGACGCGTCCGACGGCCTGGCGACGCTGCCCGCATTCACCACATGGGGCGGTGAAGCGGCGGAAGCGGCGAAAGAAGCGATCGGGAAGACCCGTGCGGACCTCGATGCGCACGGTAGAGAGGCTCTGGCAGTCGCGAATGCCGCCCGCAGCGCGGCCGATGAGATCGAACGTATCAAGTCAGCCTTGTCGACCCTGAAGGCGGACGCCGCTGCTCTTGGTATGGAGATCGACCCTGTTTCAGGTCGTGTGGTTGCAGGTGCTGGCTTCACTGGTAGTCCGATGGAGCTGCTGCTCAAACAGGGCCAGCTTCAGCCGAGGGTTGACAAGCTGATCGGCGAGGCGAACCTGGTTGATGTCGCGCTTGCCAATGCCATCGACATGGCGGGCGGTTCCACTCCGATTCACGCGCCTTATCGCGTCGACAGTCCGGACCTAGACGTTTTCCTGGGGTCGCTTACAGGCGATGAAGACGGCAACGTCCCAGGCGAACGCAGCACCTTCGCCAGTCAGTCCTCCGCCGGTGCAGTGCCTCCGGGAACCGAGGTCCCTTCAAACCACTCTCTTGAGCCATCTACCCTGGCAGAATCGTCGGGGCAGGACGCACCGGCCGCACTGCCGATTCCGCTGAACCCTCGAGCCGTCGACGAGTTCAATTCTGTCGCAAGGGAAGTCATGAAACGCGACGGCGTCCCTGCGGATCAGATCGAGCGACGGCTGAACGACATTGTCATGCACGCGCAACAGCCACTGCCTGACGTCAAAGCACCTGAGCCAGGCGGCACGCCTGCTCCTGGCTTCGGTGAGGGCTTCGGTGACCGCTGGTTCGCAACAGAACAATTGTTGCGGGACCTAACCGGACAAGAAGGGGTGAACGCGCTCAAAGAGTCGTGGAAGGGCCTTGTACAAGGCATTAACGAAACGGTCACCGATCCTGTCGGCACCGCTATAGGGGAGGTCCAGAACGCGCTGGACTCGCCCAGTGCCGCCTACTACCTGGGTGAGAAAACTTTCGACGTCGGAGCCTCAGCAGCGACGCTGCCGTTCGGTGGTGAATTCGCTGCGGTACGGGCTGGGCTCCCTGCCGAACTCGTTACTCCCGGCGGCGCACCCGCCGCCGTTCTGCGGGGCTGGGAGCCTACAGGCGGAATGCCGGCAGCAGAATTTGAGTCCTTGTTCGGCACTCCCGAGTCGCGGATCTGGCCGGGGAACAATGGGTTTCCGACCGATTACCATCCTCAGCCTGCTCAGCTGCCGGAGGGAACCATCATCGACAGATTCGGATCCGAGTATGGCCGTTACCTCGCTCCAGACGGCACTCCGTTCGCGGACCGTGCCCTGACCCCAGAGTCGGTAGGAGGGGAGTACAACCGGTATCTGGTTACAGGACAACCGCTTCCGCCCGGTTGGCAGATTCTGGAAGGCCCTGTTGAGCCCTGGTTTGGACAAACCCCTGCGCCGACTTCCACGCAGTACATGATTGTAGGTCCGGACGGGGTGAAGGTTAGCGTCGAGGAGCTGGTCGACAGGGGTATTCTCGACAGGTATGGGCCGCCCCTTGGACGATAAATCGAGCGAGCTTCAGATCGAATTGGATAGGTTGGCCGAGAAACTTGATGCTCGCCCCATGGCCGTCGGTTTGCGGACGAATGATGGTCTCAATATCTTCTTCACCGATGATGGGAACTACCATTACTCGTTTTACGAGCGCGGTCAGATCAGCTTCGACCAAGTTGGCAATCTCGACGACGTTCTGTACTGGTACTGCAAGGGCGTCGTCAGGAACCGAGCTGCTGCGCAGGTGGGGGACCGCGCGGAGCGCTTCAAATACGAGTACGAACTACTGAGTGGATTCGATCCTGAGTGGGCTAAGCGGCGAGTGCGTGAGCTGGCGAGGACTTTTCGAGATGGTCAGCCCCAGGATCTTGCTCTTCTCCCGGATATCGGCGAACCCCTCTGACGCCCGAGGGTGGTTCCGCGGCAGCGGTTCTGCGCCTTGAACGTCCGAAGTGTTGCAGTGCATGGTTCAGACTCTTGAATACGCCTCACGAGGCACGCCGGCACTGACTCGGGTGAGCACTTCGGTGGCGTCAGATCACACGTCGCTGTCACGGCGGCGCATGTTGTGCGGTCGTTCGTCACCAGTGCGCGGCCTCCTGATCGAAGTGACCGCGCTGATAGTCGGCCTGATCTTGATGGCGCTTTTCATCTTTGGTTCGTGCCGGTACTTCAAGCGGATCCGGACGGCCGGGCTGACCCGCTGGTTGAACCCTTCTGGACAACGGATATGCCACCGTCGAGCCCGCGGCCGCTGGATTCCGACGAACCGCCACGCTGACTACGACTCGCAGCCCGTGCCGTTGCGGTCGCTATCGAGTTTGTAGATGTCGGTGCCGACGACGGTGACGGGCCCCTGGACGTAGGCCGGGCCGTTACCGCTGCCGCCGGCGCAGTCGACGTCGCTCGCGATCGGCACGCACGCGCCGGAGTAGTTCGGGTCGCACGACGAGCCGGGCTCGGCGTTCGCTGGCGCGGCAGGGAGCAGTGCCACAGCGCAACCAATTGCCAGCATCGTAAATTTTTTCACGGCGACAGATCGTAACGGAGGATGGCGAATAACCCGAAAGAACCGCGGACATTTCGTTTTATGAAGCAACCTCGCGAAGCTTGGCGCTCAGTGTTACCGGCTTACTCGGAAGCCGTCGATGATCCCATCGCTCTGTCGTCCGTGGCGGGAAGATCAGCGTGTGCGGCGCTGATCTCGATGCATGTCCTCGACGACTTCGGCACGCAGCCGCTCGCGGGCATCGTTGAAATACCCGGACGGATTCGACACCATGCGTTCGGCGCGGTCGTCTGGCTTCGGGGTGATCTGGACAGCCATGCTCGGACTCCTCTCACGGCAGAGGTTTTACTCTACGTCGTGTTTGCCCAGAATCTAGGGCACAGCACCGACATGTTGCCGTTGAGCTGCGGTTATATGCCTGCGTCCAGCGATGCCGCCAGCAATCCGGCAAACACCCTGATCAGGTCGACGTCGCCGCGGTCGAAATCGTTGGCCACCGCAGAGTCGACGGTGAGCATCCCGAAAGCGATATCGCCCGCGACCACAGGGACGGAGATGAAGGACAGGTAGTCCCGATCGCGAGACGCCCAGCCCGGCGGAGGGTCCGTCCGGACGTCGCGGCACAGCCAGTGCGTGTCATCCTCGACGATCCGTATCGCGGCCTCTCCATCAGGGGTGCCTTCGGTGAAGACCGAGCGACTGGAGCCGGGCCGCCCTTGATGGTTCGACGTGGGGCGCAGCTGTTTCGGGGGGCCGTCGACGAACTCGAAGAAGCAGCTGCGGGTGGCGTTGGTGGTGCCGACGACCTGGTGCGCAGCCGCGATGATCAGCGACATGATCTCCGCCCGGATCGGTTCCTGGGCCCGCTTGCCGGTGGCGAGCGAGAGTTCGCCGAGCTTGCGCACCACTGGGTCCAGCCCTGAGTTGAGCTCGAGCCGGCTTTGGGTGCGCGCGTCGACTTCGGAGCGCTTGGCTCGCCACGCGCCGGACGCCGGTGCCAGTGCCGCGACCATGACGGCAGCGATCTGCCCGGCCAGCCACCACCCGTGAATGGAGCCGGTGCCGTCCTTGGTGAACTGCGAGCAGACAACCGAACTGGCGGCCGCCAAAACCGCGACGGTGATGCAGGTGTAGTCCCACCGGTCGTACCTCACGCGGGGAGATTAGGCGGCCCCTCCGACACCACATGCGTATTGTGTCGCCTCACACGCAAGCAAAGGGGAGCCGTGGCGAACGCACATGAACCGGGGGCGCGGTCTCGCACGTCTACGTCCACCTACGTGGACGTATCGTCGACGGGGCCATCCCGCCGCGCACCAAGATCAACATCGAACACGTCGCGCGCGAGCTCGAGCTGTCGGAGACCCCCGTTCGTGAGGCCCGGCAGAAGCTCGAGGCCGATGGGCTGCTGGACTACCAGCCCGGACGCGGGTACACCACCACGCCGGTACTCGACGCCGCCGGCCTGGACGCGCTGTTCGAACTGCGGTTCCTGATCGAGCCGTGGGCCACGCGCGTGGTGGCCGTCGACCGGGTGAGCAATCCGGGCACCCGGCTTAAGGCCGAGTTGGAGAAGTTTGAGCAGGCTGCCGCCAGTGGGGGAGACCTGCGCCAGGTGGTGATGGTGCACGACAGCGCCTTTCACTCACTCATTCTCGGCGCGACCGGAAACCCGGTGGTGCCAGGCTTTTGAACAAGGCCAGGTGCACCTGCACCTGTTCCGGCAGTTCCCGGTCGATGACTCCCGATCACCCTGGCAAGGCGGCAGTAACGAGAACGCCAACGGGCTGCTACGTGACTGCTTCCCCAAGGGCGTCACCCTCGCCAATCATTCGCTGGGGCACCTGAGGGCATCGAACACGAAACTCAACAACCGGTTCCGCATGGTCCTGTAAGCCCTTTGTCCCGCCGATCTATTCGCGGTCCTGCTAGCCTCACCGGGTCCGTCGGTGTTGCGACGTTGACTAGAATCCGCCTTCTACGGTCATGTGCTCGGGTTCAAGGGATTGGAGCGGCGTTGCTGGTCCTCGTGGTCGACGACTCGAGCAAGTTCGAACGGTCGCGGGAGCGGCTCTACGTCGGATTGTTCCGCGCGCGTGACTAACTCGTTGTTTGCGGGGATCCGGAGTTCATCCGCGAGGTGGGGGGGCGCGGACCTGGCGCGACGGTTGACGGCGGTGTGAGCCTCGTCTTCACATGCTGGCGCGTTTCGGGCGACGGCCGTTCGGTGACGTCCGCCCCGGCGTGAACGGCCCAGACGTACCGAGAAGCCCGAGGCGGTCTGCCGGGACTGCTACCAGGCCCACCCTGGCGAATTGCCTGTCACAACGTAGGTTCGCGTTGGCCGCCAGGAACCCCTACAACCGCTGCAGCTGGATGTATGCCCCACCGCCGACCACCGCTACGGATACCAGCAGCGCTGCCACCGCCGCACCACGCAGCGCCACTGAACTGTCGGTCCGTCGTGCCCGCAGGTACAGCTCGGCGATCACCAGGTTGGGCAGGTAGAAGAAGAAGTCCATGGTGTAGTCGAACCAACCGCGGAAATCGCCTGTGCGGCCGTCGAGGTCGACCAGCGCGGACAGCCCGTACTCCATCCGGTAGAGCCAGGATGCGATCACCAACGCGAACAGTCGCGCCGCCCAGGCTCGGTGACGGTCGAAGTCCCGGGCACGGGCGTAGCGGATGGCCTGCACCGCCGAGAGGATCATCAACAACCCGTACAGGCCGAAGCCGATGTCCATCACGATGCCGCCCACGGTGCGCTGCAGCACGATGAAGCCCAGACCCCCGACCGCCGTCAGGACGGCGGTGGCCACATACAGCCGTCCGACCCACCGGTGCACCACCGGCCACCGGGTGCGGATCACCGGGATCAGCTGCACGCAGCCCAGCACCATCACCACCGCCCCGGTGACGAAGTGCAGCCCGATCGAGCCGCTGGCACCCGGGTTCTCCGGCGAGTACAGACCCGGCAAGAAACCGCCGTTCCACTGCTGCAGGTCGCCGTCGAACAGTCGGGCGATGTAGGTCAATGCGATGTAGAGGACGAACTGCAGGCCACTGACACACAACAGCGTCACCAGTACGGCGCCCAACCACCGGTTGGCCGCACCGAGAGCACCCCCGCCGCGGGCGACGGCAGGCTCGTCCGAAGTCCTAAGTGTCGTCAACACAGCACCTTTCAGCGCAGCAGATCTTCGGGATGGATAGGCAGATCATGAACACGGATGCCGGTGGCATTGAACACCGCGTTGCCGATGGCCGCGGCCGAGCCGACGGTGCCGAGCTCACCGACGCCGCGCGCGCCGACCTCGCTGAAGTCGGGGTCATCGCCGTCGAGGCACACCGCATCGATGAACGGCACGTCGGCATTGACGGGAACCACGTAGTCGGCCAGGTTGGCCGCCGCCATGCGCCCGTTCGGTTCGATCGGGTTGGCTTCCAGCAGTGCGTGTCCGATGCCGAAGATCACCCCACCCACCACCTGACTGCGGGCGGTCTTCGCGTTGATCACCCGCCCGATGTCCACCACGGTGGTGAACCGGCTGACGCGGGTCTCACCGGTGAACGTGTTGACCCGCACCTCGCAGAAATGCGCACCGAAGCCGTGGGCGGCATACGGGACCATGATGTTCTCATCGGCGTGGGTGGCCTCGATCTCCGAGCGGCCCAGCCCACGGAGCAGATCGGCGAACGGGATGTCCCCACCCGCTGTTCGCAGCATGCCGGCTTCGTAGGTCACCGGTGTGCCGGATTCTGCCAGCGGCGAATTGGGGTCGGTGCCGGCTGCCTCGACCAACTGGGCGATGGCGGCGCGGGCCGCGGTACGGGCGGTCGGGGCCAGGCTGCCGGTGGCGCGGGAGCCGACGGCGCCGGCCCCCGGCGGCAGGGCGGTGTCACCTACTTCGACCACCACACGGTCCATCGGCAGGCCGAGCGCGTCGGCGACGACGATCGCCAGGGCGGTGGCCGACCCGGTGCCGATGTCCATCGTGCCCGACTGCGCCAGGACGGTGCCGTCGTCGCGGAAACGCACCCGCACCGCGTTCTCGGCCCGACCGGAAGCCGGGTAGATCGCGGTGGCCATGCCCATCCCGACCAGCCACTGTCCGTCCCGGTTGGTCGCCGGCGTGGCGGAGCGACGGTCCCAGCCGAATCGGGCGGCGCCCACGCGGTAACACTCGTCGAGCCTCTTGCTGGTCCACCGACGATTGGTCCCGGGCACCACCGTCGCATAGTTGCGCAGCCGCAACTCCACCGGATCGACACCGGTGGCAACGGCCAGTTCGTCCATCGCCGTCTCGATGGCGAACGCGCCCGGTGCCTCGTTGGGTGCGCGCATCGCCCAGGTGGGCGGGATGTCCAAGGTGACCTGACGTTGGTCGACGTGCAGATTGGGCGTGCGGTACAGCACGGCGCTGGTCTCGGCAGCCGTGCGCATGGGCCAGCCACCCACCGCCGGATGTGCGGAGTCCGACTCGTGACTGACAGCGTTCAGGGTCCCGTCGGCACTGGCCCCCAGCCGTATCCGTTGCCGCACCGCCGAGCGGTGCCCGACCACGCTGAACACCTGGGTTCGGTTGAGAGTGAGCCGGATCGGGCGGTTCAGCTGCCGTGCGGCTGCGGCGGCCAGCACGGCGTCCGACCACGGCAGTACCCGGCTGCCGAATCCGCCTCCCACATAGGTGGAGATCACCCGCAGCTGATCTGGTCGGATCCCGAGCGCGCCCGTCAGACCGACCACGGCGCGGCCGGGGAACTGGGTGCCGGTATACATGGTCAGCTGATCGCCGTTCCAGACCGCCAGGGAGGCATGAGGTTCCATGGCCGCAGCGTGCTGGGCCTGCTGGCTGACGGTGATGTCAACGGTGACGGCACCGTCCTGCAGCGCGGTGTCGATGGTGCCGACTCCTGGGGCCAGCACCGTGGTTGTGCCGGAGACCTCGGCCGGCATGGTGACACCGGGCCCGGCATCGGCCAGTGAGGTTCGCGGGGTGCGTTCTTCGTAGGAGGCGCTGATCATGGCTGCGGCGTCGCGGGCGTGCTCGAAGGTGTCGGCCACCACCACGCCGATTGCCTGGCCGCGGAACCGGACGTCCTGATCCTGCAGCGGCCGGTAGTTCTCGCCGAGTGCTTGTGGGTCGACGGGTTCCAATGCCAGGGGAGCGAACGGGGTGTACACCGCCACGACACCGGGTGCCGCAGCCGCAGCATCGGTGTCCATGGCGGTGATCCGGCCCAGGCCGATGGTGGAGGTCACCAGGACCGCGTGTGCCATGCCCGGTTCCTGGTAGTCCGCGGGATAGCGGGCCACGCCGGTGGTCTTGACGCGGCCGTCGACCCGGGAGATGTTGGCGCCCAACGGGGTCGTCATGAGGTCTCCGTGATCTCGGTCAGGGCGCGGGCGATGGCGAGGCGCAGCAGAGCGGGTTTGAAAGCGTTGTTGGTCAACGGCCGGGCATCGCTGGCGGCTGCTGCGGCCGCCGCGGTGAAGGTGTCCAGCGTCGCGGGCCGATTCACCAACAGATTTTCCACCTCGGGCAGTCGCCACGGCACGGTCGCGACCCCACCGGCGGCCACCCGGGCCCGGGTGATCGTGCGCCCGCGCATGGTGACGGCGGCGGCCACCGACGTCAGCGCGAACTCATAGGACTGCCGGTCGCGGACCTTGAGATACCCGCTACGGGTGGCCGCGGGAAGCGGAGGAACGATGATGGCCGTGATGAGTTCCCCAGGCGCCAGGTCATTCTCAACGTCCGGGGTGTTCTGCGGCTGCCGGTAGAACTGCTGAAGGGGCACCGTTCGTTCGCCGTCGGCGTTGCTCACCTGCACCGAGGCCTCCGCGGCGATCAGAGCCACAGCCACGTCGCTGGCGTGGGTGGCCACGCAGGCGTCGCTGGTGCCCAGCACCGCGTGCATACGGTTGTACCCGGTGATCGCCGGGCAGCCGGAGCCGGGATTGCGCTTGTTGCACGGCATCGACGGATCCCGGAAGTAACTGCATCGCGTGCGCTGCAACAGGTTTCCACCCATGGAGGCCATGTTGCGCAGCTGCGGGGAGGCGCTTAGTTCCAGCGCCCGGGTGATCAGGGTGTAATCGCTGCGTACCGCAGGATGGTCGGCCACGTCGGTCATGCGCTCGAGTGCGCCGATGCGCAGGCCGTTGCCATCGACGGTGATACCGGTCAACGGCAGGCTGTTGATGTCGACCACCTGCTCAGGGGTCAGCACTTCGAGCTTCATCAGATCCACCAGGGTGGTTCCGCCGGCGAGGAAGGTGGCGCCGGTGCGGCTGGTGGCCGCGGACACCGAATCCGCGACAGCGTAGGTGTAGGGCCGCATGTCAGGCCATCCGATCGCGTGCAGTCTTGACGGCTTCGACGATGAACGGATAAGCGCTGCACCGACAGATGTTGCCGGACATGTGTTCACGGATCTGTTCGTCGGACTCGGTGTTCCGGTCCTCGATCACCGCCACGGCCGACATGATCTGGCCGGGCGTGCAGAATCCGCACTGCATCGCGTCGTTGTCGATGAACGCCTGTTGGACGGGGTGCAACTCCTCGCCATTGGCGAGGCCCTCGATGGTGGTGACCGCGCGGGTGTGCACGGTGGGTGCCAGTGTCAGGCACGACAGCACCCGGCGCCCGTCGACGTGCACCGTGCAGGCGCCGCACTGACCGTGGTCACAACCCTTCTTGGTGCCGGTCAGCCCGATCTGCTCGCGGAGCGCGTCGAGCAGCGTGGTCCGGGGATCCAGGGCGAGGGTGTGTTCGGTGCCGTTGACCACCAGCACCGTGGAGATGAGGTCGGGGTCGACGTCGGTGCCGGCGTCGTCGTCGCCCAGCCGGGAGACCACCACGGCGACGCCGGCCGTGGCCGCGACCGCGGTGCCGGAGTAGGCGATGAAGCGGCGGCGTGATACTCCGAAGGGCAACACCGACATTCGGGTTGGTGGGCCGGCTTCGGTGGTGGTGTCAGAGCCGTCGTCTGGCATCGTTTCTCCGTCGTCCTCGCAGGTCGGTAGGGGGTTGACACCACAGTGGCAGCGCTTTTCGGGGCTATTCAGGGATTGGTTATCCCGGTATCGCGGATCCACGCCTGAGCTCTTGAGGGTCGATGTGCACACCGGAACCCGACAGCGTGCGGACACTATGACCGCAAAGATGTGGTGTGCGCGGCCGGTAAACTGACCGCACCGACACGAAGGGACATCGATGGCCACGGCGTACTGGATCGCGATCTACAAGTCGATCTCCGATCCGCAGCGGCACAAACAGTACGCCGAGATCGCCGGTCCGGCGATCGCCGCCGCCGGTGGCGAGTTCCTGGCTCGCAGTGCGGAATTCACGTCGCTGTATCCGGATTCGGCCGTCCGCATCGTGCTCATCCAGTTCCCCAGCCATGAGGCCGCGCTGAACTGCTACAAGAGCGACGACTACCAGCGGGCCTGTGCGGTGCTCGGTGACGCGGTGGAGCGGGAAGTACGCATCGTCGACGCTCTGGACTGAGCGCGGCTAGCGCGACCTTCCCGGTGTGGAGTCGTCCTCCACAAAGATCGTCACGCCGATCGCGATGAAGGCCAAGAGCGCCCACTTGGCCAGCGTCAGCCACATGCCGGGTGCCACCTTCGCGTTTGCAGAATCGCCACAGCTCTGAGAGTAGACCCGGGTGACTGGCCGACTTTGCCGGTTTGCTGCTATGCATGGATCCGGAGGACTGTGGACAGCTGAGCTGCGATCGAGCACGACCCGGGGAAGGCGGACACATGGGCAAGAATCTGAACGCAGGTATCGAAGCGCTCTATGCCACTGCGGTCGAGGTCGACGGGCATGCCGAAGCCTTCCTGACCGGCCATTCCCAGTCCGACGGGCGCATCGAATCTGCCGAAACGGGCCTCAAAGGTGTCTCCGCGCGGGCGCTGGGCCTCAAGGCGACGAGCTGGCGTCAGCGAACCGCGGTGCTGGGTGGAGCCGTTGCTGGGCACGCCGAGGCGCTGCGGGCCAGCGGCGGCGGATTCACCGACATGGAGGAGCGGCAGGCCGCCGCCCTCGACCGTCTTCGGCCCCAGGAACCCACCCCATGACCGTGTCGGTTGCCGACATCGACGAATGGAGCGTGGAGTCCATTCGGGAAGTTCATCGCGCTGCGGCGGTGCGCGCACGCGCCTCGCGGGATGCGGCGCAGGGGCTCAACGCCCTGGCGATCTTCGAGACGTGGGAGGGCGAGACGGCGGACGCGGCTCGGGAAGCGATCGCGAGCACCGGCAAGGACCTCGACATGGACGCCGGCGGAGATGGATCAACTCACCGGCCCGTCGTCCGGTATGCAGGAGGTCGCCGAACCGAACTGGCCCGGAATGGAGGCCGAGCCGATCGCTCATCTCCAGGAGGCGTATCGACTGCGCATAACAGGTCAGAGCTTCGACGGCTCGGCCGAGCACGTGCGCTGGATACAAAAAACGGCAGGTGGTACCAGGCCAACTGGGTCGACTACCAATTCGAAGCCGAGCATCTGACCAACCTCGCAACCGAGCAGGATCTCGCAGGACTGTCCCTGCCGGTCGTCGGGCTCGGGGAATGGGAGCCGATTACCATCCAGGAAATCCACAACGCGGCCGCCCACAATCCGCGTCTGACGATGTACATCCCCGATATCTGTGGGCCCACCATCGCAATCGGTGCCGATGAATCGTCCATCACCCCGGGACTTCCGACCGCCTCGGTGCCCAAATGAGGTCTCGCACACCCGCGTTGTGGATCGCGGCGGCAGTGGTGGTAGTGGTTGTCGTCGCGGTCACGCTGGTCGTCATGCGCGGCGACGACTCCGAGGCGACCACAGACTGCGGCGTCGTCAGCTCGTTGTTCGCGCAGTGGAACGACACCGTGGGTACGGCGGAGGCGGCGATCACCAGCGGCAAAGAAGGCCGGGAGGGCACTCTCGACCTCGCGGACGCCGAATCCTCGATGGCCACCACCATCCGAGAGTCACAAGGTGACGTCGACTCAACGGACATAGCGGGCTACCTCGACCAATGGGCCTCTGGCGCAGAGCAAATCGCGCAGAGCCGTCGAGATCAGGTGAATGATCCGAACCGGAGTATCACCGATCCAGCGCCTCGCGGATACGTCGAAGGTTCGCTGTCGACCCAGACGGCCATCGCGAGCTTGGTCGAGGCGTGCCCGGAGGCTCGGCAGCCGAATCGCAGCGCCTGAAACGAGCCGACGTGGCTGACGACGACCCGGTGCCTGTGATGAGCGGTGTCGCGGCTGTCCGTTCTCCGATCGAGCTCGACGGAGACGTCGGAGCACTCGATCTGACCTTCACTGCATTTGAGGAAGGCGCGCGGACAAACGCCAAAAAGAGACCGAAAGCCGAAACTTCTGTGGTCTTCGGAACCACCGCACGAGTTCGGGATCCGGGGAAGCGTGTCGGCTTCGGCTGTCGCAAGGCGGCCGGGAAGGCTTCGTCATCGTGGACGCGGGTGTCCCTGCCGCCGGTGGGTGGAGTTTCCTCATACCGCCGGAGCGATCTCGGCGGGGGAGTTGCCGCAGGAGAGCCCGTCGATGGTGCCGCAGAGCCGGCACAAAGGCGTGCCGTGATACAGCCCTCAAGCTCAGTCCGACACTGCACCCACCTTCTGCACGTACGCGCCGTCGGGACCTAGCGGCTGCCCGTCTGCGTCAACAAGTTGCAGCCGCGCGACCAGCCGGTCGGTGTCCTTCTCCCGAAGCTCCGAATGCCGTTCGTCCTCGGCGAAGAGGTGGTCTTCGCCCCACTGGCGAAGCGCGACGACGATGTGGAAAAGCTCTTTGCCGCGGTCGGTGAGCACGTACTCGCTGTAGGCGCTCCCGTCAGTGGCCGCTTGCATCTGCAGGATCCCGTGCGCAGTCAGGGACCGCAGGCGATCGGTCAGAATGTTCTTGGCCACGCCGAGGCTGCGTTGCAACGCTCCGAAACGGTGAATGCCGTCGAACACGTCGCGGATGATCAGCAGCGACCAACGATCACCGATCACGCTCACCGTGCGCCCCACGGGGCACTCGCCGGTCTCGAACGCGTCGTGTGACGCCATCTGACACCACCCTTTCAAGATTCTTCGAGATTCTGGTTGCGATTCTAGACCACTTCTTCTACCGTCCTATCTGGTTGCAAAATGCAACCGGATAGGGGAATCGTAATGGCGCAGATCGCTGACAGCACCGACAACCGGGTCAGCCCGGTGAAGGTCGCAGTTGTGCAGTTCGAACCGAAGGTTGGCGTCGAGAACCTCCAGCGAAACGCTGACGCGGTGACCGAGAGAATCGGGCGGGCCGCTGACAACGGTGCCGGCCTGATTGTCCTGCCCGAATTGGCCACCACGGGTTACGTTTTCAACACCCGCGAAGAGGCCTTCGCCCACGCGGAATCCGTGCCCGACGGCCCGACGGTCGAGCTGCTGTCCCGACTCGCCCGCGAGCGCGACCTGTACCTGGTCGCCTGCGTTGCTGAACGCGACGGTGACAGGTTGTTCGACACGGCCGTCCTCGTCGGGCCGTCGGGCTATATCGGTCGCTACCGCAAGACCCACCTGTGGAACACGGAAAAACTGTGGTTCACACCGGGGAATGAGGGCTACGTCGTCTTCGATACGCCGATCGGGAGAATCGGGCTGCTGGTCTGCTGGGACATCTGGTTCCCGGAAACGGCGCGGATCGTTGCGCAGATGGGGGCCGACATCATCTGCATCCCCACCGGATGGGTGTGGACGCCGCCGCCGCTGTACGACGCCAGTGGCGTGTGCATGGCCGCGCACCTGACGATCACCGCCGCCCACGTGAACAACGTTTTCATCGCGACGGCCGATCGTATCGGCCAGGAGCGGGGAGCCGGATTCATGGGCAACTCGCTGATTGCCGGCACCAACGGATGGCCGATCGATCGCATCGCAGGCCCGGACGAAGACACCATCATCTACGCCGACGTCGATCTGACGGCCTCGCGCACCGCACCAATCTGGAACCAGCTCAACGATCTCCACCGCGACCGACGTACAGATCTGTACGACCAATTGCTGGGCTACCGCGGCGCTGCGCCGCTCCCTCGGTGACCACCGTGACGACTCCCATCGCGTCGTCCCGCACCCGCGCCGCACACACCCGCACCCGGAAACTGCAGATACCCGCATTCGTACTGTCGAGTGCCGCGCTGATCGCGGCCGCCGTATGGACCGCGAGTGCTCCTCAGTGGCGCGGTAATCCGCTTGATGTGCCGTCATTTGTCGGATGGACCCTGCAGTCGATCTCGGAACCCCAGTTCTCGGTCGTCACCTATGCGGGAGTGGGCCTACTTGTCGGCGGCTGGTTCGGCCACATCGCACACACGCGGCGATGGAGAATCCAAGGGTTCACTCAAGCCTGCGGCACCGGACTCTGGCCGGCAGTCACCGTCGCGGCGGTGGTGAGCCTGGTGCTCAGCAACCTGATCTGGGGATGGACGCTCGCGGAGGGGCTTTGGCAGCCGCTGTTTGTACCCATAGCTTCCATCGCCCCCGCGGTCGTCGTCACTTATGGGCCGACGACAAAGGTTGTCGCCACCGCAGCGGGGCTGGGGGCGATCATCGCTCCACCGCTTGCGTTGGTGCTGGTGAATCTGGTGTGTGCGCCCCTTGCCCTTCCGCCGGTGATCGGCGTGACTGGCGCCATGGCACTTGCGGCCCTACCGGCATTCCTGCTGTGTAGTCATCTCCCGTGGATGCCGTCTCCGTGGGCATGGCGCACCGCCGACTCGCCCGATTCACCCAGCGGCCATGCCCGGTATGGCACGCTCTGGATCCTCCGGCGAGCCTTGGCGGACTTTTCCGAGGCGCAGTTCTTCGGAAGCGAATGGGCGGGCGCCGGGGTGATCGCGGGCGCCGTGGTCGCTTGGCTCACCGTTCCGAGCGTGGTGGCCTACGGGACAGGATTGCTGCTCCTTATCCTCGCTGCTCAGGTTGTTACGGCCCTGATCGCCGTGGTGGTGTGGCGTGGGCGGTGGAAGGGCGACGGCTTCTATCCCACTTTTGTCCCGATCGTGTCTGTGGCCCCGGCTGCCGTGCTCAGCCTCGGATGGAACCCCGTCGCCATCCTTGGCGCTGTTGTCCTCGGTGCGCTGCTCGGGCCGCCCCTCGCCGCGCGCATCTCACACCGGGCCCCGCAATGGTGCCATCCCTACCTCGGCAATGTTGCCTCCATGGCCATCACCACACTTGTTGTCGTACCGCCGCTTTCACTCATCGCAAATGGAGTGCTGTGAACTTTCCGCTGTCATCCGCAATTCGATTGGGCGCGGCGCTACGGGCCGGCCAGATCTCATCGGTGGGAGTCACCGACGACGCCCTGCAACGCATCCACGAAACGGACCCGGAGTTGGGTGCCTTTGTGTTGGTTGACGAGGACGGAGCCCACGAGGCCGCCGTGATCGCGGACCGAGAATTCACCGCCGGTATCGATCACGGCCCGCTGCAGGGCATTCCGGTCGCCGTCAAAGATCTGTTCGACATGGCCGGACTCCCGACCACGTGTGGGTCGGACTCCTCGTTCGGAACGGCCCGGGCCGAAACCGATGCCGAGGTCATCGGCGACCTCCGTCGCTCAGGAGCCGTGATCGTGGGAAAGACTGTGCTCCACGAGTTCGCATTCGGCGCGACGGGCGACAGATCGGCGCATGGGGCCTCGCGGAACCCGCATGACCACCTGCGTGTGTCCGGCGGAAGCAGCGGAGGCAGTGCCGTCGCTGTTGCTTCGCGCATGGTCCCGCTGAGCTTGGGGACCGATACCGCCGGCTCGGTGCGCGTCCCGGCGGCGCTGTGCGCAATCGTCGGCTTCAAGCCGGCTTTCGACGTGCTCTCCGCCAAGGGCGTTCATCCCCTGGCGCCGAGTCTAGATCACGTGGGTCTGTTCGGGAGCACGGTCGCCGACACGCAGGTCTTCTACGAGACCCTGTGCGGCACAACGCTGACGGCTACCGGGCCGCTCAACCGCATCGGCTGGATCGATCCCGACGCCATTGCCCCCACCGACACGGCGATCACCACATCGGTGCGCAACCTCATCAACAACGCCGGTATCAGCATGGCAGAAGCCACATCCACAGTCAGCGATCACCGACCAGGAGAGCTGTTTTCGATCTTCACCGCGCTGCAGGCGTGGGAGGCCTTTGAGGTCCATCGTGATCACCTCGACGCCGACGAGCATCTGATCGACCCCGGAGTGGTCGCCCGCCTCCGGGTGGGCCAGAACGTGTCCGGCAGCGCGTATGCGGACGCGCAGCGAGCGCGGGAACGTTTCCGGACGGCGGTCGAACTCGCCCTCGATGAGTTCGGCGTGCTGGCACTTCCCACCACCCCCGTCACCGCGCCGCTACTGCATCAGACAACAACAGAGATCGGCGGGGCGCACGTCGATACCCGCGCCGCATTGCTGTCACTCACCAGCCCGTGGAATCTGACGGGCAGCCCCGCGGTCAGCATTCCGGGAGGGGCCATCGAAGGCCTGCCTTTCGGCGTGCAGCTGATCGCCAGTCGTGGCAATGAGGCGACCCTGTTCGCCACTGCATCCTTGATCGAAAGCGCCTCAGCAGACCCGAAAGGAAGATAGCGATGCCCTCCATCCAGATTGATCTGCCCCTCGAGGTCGCCCCAGACGTCAAGCGCGATTTGGCCCGCAATGTCGGGGCCATTTACGCCACCACGATGCAGGTCAACGCGGATCTGCTGACCGTGTCGATTCATGACCTGGGCGAGGGGAGCGTGTGGCGGTGCCATGAAGACGGTGAGCCCACACCGTCTGCTCTGGTCATGTGCGATATCCGTCGGGGACGTCCAGTCGAGACCAGAGCATCACTGGCACAACAACTCATCGACCTCCTGGTCGAAACACTCGACTTGAGCCGAACCTGGCTCAAGGTCGAGTTCACGCAGCACACCGGCGACGAGATGTACCACCCCCACCTGAACGGGTTCAACAAAGACTGGGATGGCAGTGAACGTGACGACTAGTCACGCGCCGGGGTGAAATCACGCCTAGATTTATGGTTGTCGCGAAGAAGTCGCACAGACGCGGGCACTCGCACCCATGGTCCCAACGCGGATGCGCTTCGCCCTCAGTTGTCACGCCGACAACGACTCCCAAGACTCCCCGGCCTGTTCACCGGCTTTCCGGATGCTGACCTTCTCGAACCGGTTGAGGTAGGGCCGCGACTCACCGGCGGTCACCGCAGCCAGCAGGTTGACCGCTTCCCGCCCGAAGGTCCACGGCGCGAGATCCACCGCCGTGATCCGTTGATTCCCCAATTCCGTTGTGGGATCGCTACTCAACGAGGCCAGACCGAACTCGGGGCCGACGTGCCTGCCCATCGATTGCAGGATGCCGATGGACCGCCCTGCGAAGCTCTGCGGCGCGCAGACCAGGGCGTCGACGTCCGAGGGAGCGACGGCTGACCGCACCGCCGCACCCAGCTCCTCCAACGTCGCACCCAGCGGGCAGTCGAATGCGGATGGCTCAGCCGAATGCGCTGCGCACCAGTCGAGATAGCTCTGCCTCACATCGTCGGCCCAGGACGAGTAGAACTGCCGATCCGATCCAACGAAAGCCGGCCTGCGGTAGCCACTTTGGCGTAAGTGGTCGAGAACGAGGCGGGCCAGGTCGCTGTGCGGGGCTTCGATCACCGCCGACACCGCATCGGCCAATGCCTCGGGTGGCCGACCGGCCGTCACCATCGGGATGCCGGCGTCGACCAGACGCTCGAGCATCGGATCGCCCGGCAGGGGATCGACCGCCAGAACGCCGTCGACCTGAAAGTGCCGCGGCCCCACATCGGCGTCACGGGCGAACAGTGTCAGGTCGGCGTCGTGCTCGGCCGAACCGTGCGCCGCGCCGAACGCGAACTCCATGTAGAAGTTGAAGTTTCTGGCGATGGGCGGGATGTAGATGCCGAACGCGCCGACGCTGCGACCGCGAAGCTGGCGGGCGGCACGGTTGGTCACGTAGCCGAGCTCGCGTGCGGCGGCGGCCACCCTCGCCGCGGTGGCGGGGGACACCCGTCCGCCGCCGTGCAGTGCGTCGGAGACCGTCGTCTTCGACAGGCCGACATGCTGGGCGATCTCCACGATCGTCACCCGTCGCGCTGCCATGCGGCCATCGTAACCAGCTCGTAAATTGCCGCTTGCCCCTTGACAAGCCCCCGGGTGTGGCGCGAGTCTCAACTGTGCCGGAACGTTCCGGCATGAATGGAGACGCTGATGCCCACCGAGGCCCCACGCCCCGCGAAACGCAGAAACGCGACCATCGTGGTCGCCCTTGCCGTCCTGAACTTCGTGATCCTGCTGTTCCCGCCGCTGACGTGGTACCTCGGCCAGAACGGGGTGTGGTTCTTCCTCATCACCGGCGTGATCGGCGTGATTTCACTGCTGATCATGTACCGCGCCGACAGTTCAGCCGGGGAGGACTGACATGGAGATCCTCATCGGCTACGGCGGCGTCGCCGTCTTCCTCATCGTGCTGTTGGTTGTCCTGCAACGCACCAAAGGCAGCGCCGACTTCAGCGAATATGCTACGGCCGGACGGTCTTTCGGCCCCATGTTCTCGGCCATGGCGTTTGTCAACACCTGGTTGCCCGGCACGATTTTCATCGCTTTCGCCGGCTACGCCGCCAGCGCGGGCGCCATCGGCTTCTACTTCGTGGCGTACTCGATTCTGGCCGTGGTGCTGATGTTCCTGCTGGCCAAGCCGGTGCACGAATGGGGCCGCCGTTTCGACCTGCGCACCCAGGCCGACCTGCTGGGCCTGCGCTACGGCTCCACCGCGGTGCGGGTGATCGCCGCCATCATCGGTGTCATCGCCTCGTTCCCCTGGATCGTGCTCGGCATGCAGTCGCTGACCCTGGTGTTCGAATATCTGTCCTTCGGCGCGGTGCCGGCGGCGGGGGCGGCGTTCATCGGCATCGGCGTCCTGGTGGCGCGGCAATGGTGGACGGTGCGCCTGGGTGCCCGCGGCCTGGTCATCAGCGACTTCGTGCAGGGCATCGTCGCGTATCTGGTCGGCACCGTGCTGATCCTCGGCCTGCTCACCTGGTTGCTGACCAACGGCCACGGTTTCGGCGAGGTCGACCCCGCATTCTTCACCCTGCCCGGGCCTGGCAGCGTCGACGGCCCGCTGTACCTGTTCTCGCTGATCGCCACGGGCGCACTCGGCGGGTGGTGCTGGCCGGACATCTTCGTGCGGCTGTTCGCCTCCAACAGCACCCACACCATCAAACGCGCCGCGGTGATGGCCTCGCCGCTGTTGCTGATCTTCGGTTCCTCGCTGTGCCTGTTGGCCATGGCTGCCTCGACGTATCCCGGCGTGGCCGACGCCCCGGACGAGGTGTGGTTCCTGACGGCCTCGATCGGCGGGCCAATCATCTTGACGCTGGCCGGGGTGTGCGTGCTCGCGGCGACCATGGGCAATGTCGGGGCGAACCTGCAAGCCCTGGGGGCGCAGATCGCCAACGACGTGGTGGGCGTGGCCCGCGGTACCCGCGTCGAGGATCCCCGCTGGGGCAAGGTCTCCGTCGGAGTGTTGACGCTGCTGGCCGGTGCGGTCGCGGTGGCGACGACGGACGCGCTGTCGGCGGGCATGGTGGCGCTGGCGCAGGTGTCGTATCAGGGCATCGTGCAGTTGGCGCCCACGGTGTTCCTCGGGATCTTCTGGCGCCGCGGCAATGCCGCTGCCGCAGCCGCAGCGATGGTCCTCGGCTTCGGCACGGCCTGTGTGCTGCAGGTGATGTACCCGATCGCCATTCCGGTGCTCGGCGGCATGACCTCCGGGGTCGCCGCCCTGGTCGTCAACTTCGTCGTCTACATCGCCGTGTCGTACGCCATGCCGTCGAGCGCCGACGAAAAGCGGCGTGTCGATGAGCTTTTCGATTCCCTGCAGGTTTCCGACAAGGTGGGTGTCCAGTGACTGCTCAACGACGCACCGGCTACATCTGGCATGAACGCTACGCCTGGCATGACACCGGCACCCACGTCGGCATCTTTCCGGCCGGCGGCTTCAACCAGCCGCACATGACCTTCGAGAGCGCCGAGTCGAAATCGCGGATGGCCGGGCTGGTCGAGGTCTCGGGGATGATCGACGAACTGGTCCGGGTCAAACCGCGTATGGCATCACGGGAGGATCTGCTGCGGGTGCACGACGCCGACTACATCGACCGCATCGAACGCGAGAGCGCTGACCGTGGGGGCGACGGGGGAGACGGCTTCACCCCGTTCGGGCCCGGGTCCTACGACATCGCCCGCCTGGCGGCCGGAGGCACCATCGCCGCCGCGGAGGCCGTCCTCACCGGCGCCGCAGACAATGCCTACGCGTTGGTGCGCCCACCCGGTCACCACGCCCGCCGCGACACCGGCATGGGCTTCTGCATCTTCAGCAACGTCTGTGTCGCAATCGAATACGTGCGTGCGCACCTCGGCGTGCAGCGCGTCGCGATCGTCGACTACGACGTCCACCACGGCAACGGCGCCGAATCCATCTACTGGGACGACCCCGATGTGCTGACCATCTCTCTGCACCAGGACCGGCTGTTCCCGCAGGACACCGGAGCCGTCACCGACACCGGCGTCGGCACCAACATCAACGTCCCCCTGCCTGCCGGCTCCGGCAACGGCGCCTACCTGGCGGCGATCGAACGAGTCGCCGTCCCGGCCGTGACGGCGTTCCGGCCCGACATCATCTTCGTCTCCAGCGGATTCGACCCCAGCCCCGTCGACCCGCTCGGCTGCATGACCGTCACCTCGGGTGGCTTCAAGGACATGGCCGCGCTTCTGGTCGCACTGGCCGAGGACGTGTGCGGCGGCAAGATCGTCTTCTCCCACGAAGGCGGCTATTCGCCGGTGCACGTGCCGTTCTGCGGGCTGGCGGTGCTGGAAGCGTTGACCGGGCACGAGACTGGAGTGACCGACCCGTTCGGCCAGAGTTTCGATGCCTCGCCCGCGCACCTCCTGCAGCCGTGGCAGGACGCGGTGATCGCGCAGGCGGCCTTGATCGCCGACGCGTTGCGGCTCTAGGGACTCATCAGCGCATATCGCGACTGAGGCTACCGGGTCGGAGGGGCTCCGGCGACGAGGTCGATGGCCCCTTCCGTAGTCGCGAGAGCACCGGCGCATACTCGTCCTCGCGCCGGGAGATGCGGCACCACAGGTGCAGTCGATCCAGTATCGAGGGCGCAAGTGCAACCTGGCCACGCACAGCGACGTGAAGAAGGCGGTGAATTGCCGCCGAGTGGTGCGCGCTGCCCAGGTTCATGTACACCAAGGCGCGCTCCTCGATAGTCAGATGCGGGTTCAGAGCATCGGCGAGTTCCCACGCAATCTGGTGCTCAGTCGTTGTGACCATGGTGCGGTACCTTCTGTCGCGGCACTGCGCGTCGTGACGGTGACGTCCCAGTCTCGGCCGGACGGTCCGGCCTCGGGCCTGCCGACGAATTGTCATGCCTGCGAACGGCAACCGGTCGTGAGGGCCGGATCGTTGCGAAGTTCACTGGACGCGCTTGTCCTGACCTTGCCAGGCGCGTTCGCGGAGCAGGTACTTCTGTGTTTTCCCGGTGGAGGTTTTTGGTAGCTCACCGAATATCACGTGCTTGGGTGCCTTGAACCGCGCGATGGTGGCTCGGACGTGATCGATGATGTCCTCGGCGGTCGCTTCAC
Organism: Mycolicibacterium sp. SMGY-1XX; assembly: GCF_059132455.1. Lineage (NCBI taxonomy): Bacteria > Bacillati > Actinomycetota > Actinomycetes > Mycobacteriales > Mycobacteriaceae > Mycobacterium > Mycolicibacterium sp. SMGY-1XX. The sequence goes on along the minus strand of NZ_CP101139.1, from coordinate 4,748,569 downwards.
AGCCAGGTTTGAGTGCGACGTGGGCGGCCGGTACTTCGCCCCACTGGGCGTCCGGTACCGCGATCACCGCAACTTCCAGGACGGCGGGGTGCTCCATGATCGCTTGCTCGACCTCCACCGAGGCGATGTTCTCTCCGCCGGAGATGATGACATCTTTACTGCGATCGCGCAGTTCGATGTATCCGTCGGGATGGCGCACGCCCAGGTCGCCGGTTCTGAACCAGCCGTCGGGGGCCGCCGCTTCGGTGGCTGCCGGGTCATGCAGATACCCGAGCATCACGTTGTTCCCGCGCAGCGCGATCTCGCCGGTGCTCACGCCGTCAGAGGGCACGTCGGTGCCGTCGTCGGCGAGCACACGAATTTCGCAGGAGATCATGTTCGCCACGCCCTGACGCGCTTTGATCTTTGCGCGCGCTTCCAGATCGAGTTCGTCCCACTCCGGGCGCCAATCGCAGATGGCCGCCGGTCCGTAGGTTTCGGTCAGCCCGTACAGATGCGTGACGTCGAATCCGAGTGCCGACATCCGGCGCAGGATCGCCGGCGAGGGCGGCGCACCGCCGGTCGCTATCCGAACGGGTGTGCCCTCGATGGTGTCGGCCTCGGGCGCGTGGGCGAGCATGGACAGCACCGTCGGGGCGCCGTTGAGGTGGGTCACCCCCTGCTGTCGGATCAGTCGCCAGATCTCTGAGGGGTCGACCTTGCGCAAGCACACATGTGTCGCGGCCGCTGCTGTGACTGCCCAAGGGAAACACCACCCGTTGCAGTGGAACATCGGAAGGGTCCAGAGGTAGACCGCCGATGGGGACAGACCGGTATGCCCGACCATCGCCAACGCTTGAAGGTAGGCGCCTCGGTGAGAGTACATCACTCCCTTGGGTTTTCCCGTTGTCCCCGAGGTGTAGTTCACTGACAACAGGGCCAGCTCGTCGGTGGGCGTGCGGCGCAGCGGGGAGGCCGCCGACAACATCTGCTCGTAGTCACCGTGCGGATCGTCGTCAGCCTGCACCAGGATCGGCGGAGTGCTCATCTGCGCCCGCACCTGCTCGACGACGTCCGCGAAGACAGGATCGTAGATCAGCACGGACGCCTCTGAATGACCCAACATGTAGGCAATTTCGGGTGCCGAAAGGCGGGTGTTGAGGGCGATCAGGGGTGAACCGGACCAGGGCACACCGAAATGCGACTCCAGCAGAACATGCGAGTTGGGTGCCAGTACGGCGACCGGCCGTCCCGACGACAGCTGCGCCAGCCCACCGGCCAGCTTCGCCGACCGTTGGTGCAGTTGTTCGTAGGTCCACCTCTGCTCACCGTCCACCACCGCCAGACGGTCCCCATGACAGCTGGCCGCGCGATCGAGGTATGCGGTGGGCGTCAACGGTTCGTAACTCATCGACGCTCGTTGCGCTGAGTGCCCATTGGCGTTCATCGCGGCGTCCCTCCTCGGGGTCGAATTCTCTTGGGACCGGCTACCGAAAGTGCAGGCGCAGTGAACTTCTTCGACTCCTCGTTGTCCTCTGATGGCATGAGCCCGTATCGGGGGAGGAGTGCCACTCAGTCAACACCGTTGTGAACCTGTCGCACAATGGGTGTCCCCGACATCGCGCATTCTGCCCAGTGCAACTGCGCATCCGGCGCACCCGGTGGGCAAATCGCCCAACTCCCGGTGCGGGGAATGAGGCCGTCGAGCACCCCCAGCCCGTGGACTTCGATCACTTCGGGATTTTTCTCGAGGGTGTCGGCGATCTGGGGGAACTTGCGCTGAGTCACCCGGGTTCACGACGAAAGCAGCGAGCGGGTAACGCTGAGCGCCTTGATGATCCTGGCATCGATCGCGTCGACGCGCGGTCTGTTGGTCACAATGCCCAGCCCGATGAGCTTCGCGCAACCGATGGTGAGCAGATTGCATCTCAGAAGGGCCGCCTCTTGCGCACAGAGGGGGCTGGTGGTCCACTGACGGTGGTCTTTTGCACATGCGGACCGGTACCTCGGGTGGCAACACTCCACCACGCCGTCGGGGCGCCCTCACCCAGGGAACCCTCGCCACAACGCGGTCGCAGACTCATGATCTGAGTCCAGTGCAGCTGTTCCTGTCACACACGACGCTCACTGACAAGGATGCCCAATGCCCGGCAACGCCGCAGTGCACAGCACTGCCCACCATGTCGACACTCCCCACATTGCGCTGCAGGAGATCGAGCAGCGGGTGTTGTGGTTGTCCACGGCGATCATTCACCATGCCAACCGAATTCGCCCCAACACCAGTGGCTTGAAGGTCGGCGGCCACCAAGCGTCCAGTGCTTCCATGGTGTCGATCATGACCTCCCTGTGGTTCGATCAGTTGCAGCCTGGCGACCGGGTTTCGGTCAAACCGCACGCCTCACCGGTCTTGCACGGCATCAACTACCTCATCGGTGAACTCGATGCGTCGTATCTGCCCCGCCTTCGTGAGTTCGGCGGACTGCAGTCCTACCCGAGCCGCACCAAAGACCCGGATCCGGTCGACTACTCAACCGGATCGGTGGGAATCGGTGCCACCGCGCCGATCTGGGGTGCGATCGCGCGCCGTTATGTCGACACCCAGATCAGCGCCGTCGGCACGGGGCGGCAGTATTCGCTGGTTGGCGATGCCGAACTGGATGAAGGCGCGGTCTGGGAGGCGATCCTCGACCCTGCGGTGGCAGACCTTGGCGAAATCGTCTGGATCATCGACCTGAATCGGCAGTCGCTGGACCGGGTGGTGCCCAACATCGCCGCCGGACGATTGGGAGCCATGTTCACCGCAGCGGGTTGGCAGGTGATCACGGTGAAGTTCGGCTCCTTGCTGGAATCGCTGTTCACCCGTCCGGGTGGTGCCGCCCTGCGCACTCGGATCCTCGATATGACCAATCCCGAGTACCAACGCCTCTTGCGTTGCGCGGCAGAAGAACTCCGCCAACGACTGCCGGGTTCGGGCCCTGACGGGCCGGTGATCGCGGCGCTGGTGGCCGAGTTGGATGATGCAGAACTACTCCAGGCGATACGCAATCTCGGCGGCCACGATCTTTCTGCGCTACGTGCGGCGTACGAACAGATCGACGACACCCGCCCGACGGCCATCATCGCGTACACCATCAAGGGGCGTGGGCTGCCCACTCAGGGGCATCCACAGAATCACTCCTCGTTGCTCACGACGGAGCAGTACGAGCAGCTGGCCACGGAGCTGGGGATCGACGTCGACGATCCCTGGCCACGATTCGACCCGGGCACCGCCGCCGGCCAGCTCTGCACGCAGACGGCGCAGCGCCTCAAACGCGAACCGGTGCAGCTGATGAGCCCACCGCCCATACCGGGAGATCTGGGGCGCACCCCGTCGGGTACGGCGACCACTCAGGCCGCGCTCGGTCGCGCGCTGCTCGATCTGAGCCGCCAAGCTCCGGAAGCAGCCAAACGGGTGGTGACCGTCAGCCCCGATGTCAGCTCGACGACGAACCTGGCCGGTTGGCTGAACAAGGTCGGCGTCTGGTCACCGAGCGAGCGGCGCAATTGGTTCGACGACGACCCCGAGACCATCATGCACTGGCGGGAGAAGCCGACCGGACAACACATGGAACTCGGCATCGCGGAAACCAATCTCGTCGGGCTCATGGGCGAACTCGGCGCGACGTGGAGCCGATGGGGACAGCCGTTGCTACCCATCGGCGTGATGTATGACCCGTTCGTCGAGCGTGCGCTGGAACCGTGGTTGTACGGGATCTATGCCGGCGGACAATCGATTCTGGTCGGCACCCCGTCCGGCGTCACGTTGGCCGCTGAAGGCGGTGCCCACCAGTCGATCAAGATGCCTTCCATCGGTCTGGAGCAGCCTGGCTGTGTCAGTTACGAGCCGGCCTTCGCCATCGATGTCGAATGGACACTGCTGTCGTGTATCGGACGCCTCGGCCGTCCCGACGGCACATCGGCCTACATCCGGTTGTCCACGCGGCCGGTGGACCAGTTGCTGGCCGCCGTGCCCGTCGACTCCGCCGGACGGGAGCGGCGCCGCCGCCACGTCCTGGCCGGGGGTTACGTGCTGCGCAGGGCCGCCAGCCCCGGGTTGACGCTGGTCGGGATGGGCGCGGTGATGACCGAGACGCTGGCCGCCGCCGAGCGCCTGGCGCAGTACGGCGTCGACGCCGATGTCGTCTGCGTCAGCAGTCCGGGACTCTTGTTCGAGGCGCTGCAGGCCCGACAGGGACGTGGCGACGGGCCTACCTGGATTCTGGATCAGCTCTTCCCGGCCGGCCGCGCTGCACCGCTGCTCAGCGTCCTCGACGGTCACCCGCACACCTTGGCGTTCCTTCCGGCCATCAACGGTGTACCGGGAACTCAGTTGGGGGTGAGTCGGTTCGGTCAGGTCGGCTCCCTGGAAGACGTGTATCGCTATCACGGAATCGACACCGACAGCATTGTCGGTGCAGCACTCGATCTCGTGGGAAAGGTCTGACATGACTGCGGCAGAAAACGCAATCGCCGTGCCACTGCCCAGCCTGGGCGAGGCCGTCACCGAGGCGACGATCACGCGCTGGCTCAAGGCGGTGGGTGATTCCGTGGAGTTCGACGAACCACTATTCGAAGTCTCCACCGACAAGGTGGACACCGAGATCCCGGCTCCGGTCGCCGGTGTCCTGGTCGAGGTCGTCGAACCCGAGGACGCCGTGGTGGCGGTGGGCGCCGTCGTCGCGAGGGTCGGGGTCGCCGCACCGGCGCGCCCCAGTCCGGAGGCGCCGGCACCACCTCTTCCCGAATCCGAATCCTCGTCGGCGCCGGACGCTGTGGACACGGCGATCACCACCCCTGCGTGCCCGACGCCGACAGCGCAGACAGACACCGGCGGTGAGGGTGACCGGGTGGAGAAACTGCCGCGGATTCGCCGGACGATCGCGCGCCGAATGGTCGAATCACTGCAAACCGCGGCCCAATTGACCACTGTCGTCGAAGCGGACCTGACCATGATCGCGGCCCGTCGCGCAATGATGAAACAGGAGTTCTTCGAACACACCGGCTCCCGGCTGTCCTACCTGCCGTTCATCGTGGTGGCTGCGGTGGACGCGCTGGCCGAGCATCCCATCATCAACGCAACGGTCAACGCCGACTGTTCTGAGGTGACCTACCACGGTTCGGTGCACCTGGGAGTGGCGGTGGACAGCCCCAAGGGGCTGATGGTGCCGGTGATCCGCGATGCTCAGGACAAGAACGTCGTCGAGACGGGCGCAGCCATTGCGGCCGCAGCCGCGGCCGTGCGTGACGGTTCGATACGGCCCGACGACATGAGCGGTGGCACGTTCACGATCACCAACACCGGCAGCCGCGGCGCGCTGTTCGACACTCCCATCATCAACCAGCCCCAGTCTGCAATTCTCGGGATCGGTGCTGCCACCGAACGTCTGGTACCCGAGCGTGACAGCGACGGTGCACTGCTGATCCGCACCCGGACCATGGCGTATCTGTCGCTGACATACGACCATCGACTCGTCGACGGTGCGGATGCGGCCCGCTACCTGACCGCGGTCCGTGCACGGCTGGAGCAGCGGCCGTGAGCCAACCGTACTTCGTTTCGCCTCCGAGATAGCCTGGACTACGTTGGCGGCTGGGTGGACGCCGTCAGCGCGTTGTAAGCCGCGGTGGACATCGTGGTGACGATCGTTTCGTGGTCGAGGCCCTTGTGCAGTGTCGCAGCGGCATTCAGCATCGAGAAGACCGTCTGGGTCAGGAGGCGTACCGCTGGATCGGACAAGTCCGGGCGAAGCCTCGTCACCACCGAAATCCATTCCTCGGCATAGAGATTCATGGACCGGCGAATGCGACGTCGGTCGGTCTCGGGAAAGGAGTGCTCGTTCTTGAGGAAGATGAGCGGAGTCGGCGGCCCCTCCAAGACGCTCCGAATGTGGAAGTCCACCATGGCCATCAGCGTCGCGTGCGGGTCGGTATCTGCTTCGGCGGCCTTTCGAGCGAACTCGTGGAGTGACCCGATCGGGTCCTCCACGACGGCGATGAGCAGTGCCTGTTTGTTCTGGAAGTGGCGATAGAGACCGGGAGCAGAGATACCTGCCTTGGCGCACAGCATTTCTACTGTGACCGAGTCGTAGGGGTGCTCGATGAACAGATCCGCCGCCACCTTCAGCAGCAACTCTCGCCGAGAGCCGTTCGCGCGAGGCGCCTTGACTCGGGGTCGGTCTTCAGTCATGACGATCACGATATCCACTGCAGGTGCCGGAAGAGACGGTGCGGGTCGGCATCGCGCATGAGATCAACATGTCGGAGAGCAGGGTAATTAGCGTTAAAGGCACCGCTCGAGATCCATCGTGGGAAGAGGGGAACCCCGCTGGCGGCCGTTGCCGCCCGCTTACGCCTGAACAGGTGTTATACCGTTCCAGGCCCGCACCAGCTATTGCTCCGGATTGACGATTGACAAAGCGCATCCAGCCACTCTAGGTTAATCCATGTTCACATTGCAGGTTTTTTTACGCCCGCAGTCCGCCGATTGCCGGCGAGCCCGTCGTGACCGAGTCCATGATCCCGAAGTTCGGAATGCCTCCGCAGTGCGACCGGCATTCCGGGGCCAGCGGACGGAGATTCGCAGTGAGGCGAACGCCCCTCGGGCCGTGAGGAAGCCGGCGGATAATGACAGATGACTGTGCGGTTCTCCGGCGGTGAACTGGACAACTCTACTGAGGAACTGGACTGATGGGTAATGATGCCGCGGCGATGCCGTCGGGTGCTGAGATCAGTGACGGGGGGCCGGTGCTGTCATCCTTGACCGGTTTCGAGGCCGTTGATCGGACTTTTCCGCAGATGCTGTGCGAACGTGCCAGATCGGAGCCGGACACCGTCGCATTCCAGAGCTGGTCGGCCGGTGTGATTCGTCAAACCACCTGGCGCGACTATCTCGACGAAGTACGTGAGGTGGCGCTGGGCTTGCACCGGCGGGGCATCACACCGGGTGACCGCGTGGCGATTCTGTCCGGAACCCGGTACGAGTGGGTGGTCGCGGCGCAGGCAATCCTCAGCGTCGGGGGCATTCCGGTGGGTGTGCACCAGACCAGCTCCCTCTCGGAGGTCCGGCACGTACTGGCGAACAGCAGGGCCACGGCGATGATCGTCGAAACGGCCGACAATGCGGAGAAACTGGCGGCTCTGACCCCTGAGCTTCCGCATCTGCGGGCGGCCATCGGGCTCGACGTACGCCCGTCCGGCCTGGCGGGAGACGCCACAGCAGAGACGTGGGAGGAACTGCGGGCCAATGGCCGACAGCAGGCTGCCGCGGATCCCACGCTCTTCGAAGGCCTGGTCGACGCGGGTGACATCGATCAACCCGCAGGCCTGTTCTACACCTCGGGATCAACGGGTGCGCCCAAAGGTGTCACGCACACCCACCGGACGATCCAGTACTCAGTGCTCGGCTTCGCCATGTCCTATCCCGATCTGGGACGCACCCGTCACGATCTCGTGGGCTTCCTCGGGTTGTCGCACGTGGCACCGGCTCTCATCGCTGTCTACACGCCCATCATGACCCGACTGGTCATCACCCACTGCAGCATCGACGAACGCCTCGACGCTCTGACCGGTGTACGGCCGACGGCGGTGCTGTGGCCACCGCGAATGCACGAAAAGCTCGCCGCTGAGGCGCTGGAGGCGCTGTCGGAGTCGGGGACGGTGTTCCAGCTGGGCTACCGCGCGGCGATGGGCGTTGCACGCGCGGTCAGTGCTCGGCGCTGGCAGGGCCGTGTTGTGCCCTGGTACCTCGCGGCAGCGAGCGCGCTCACCCGCAAGGTCGTGTTCGTGCCGCTGTTGGCCAAGGTGGGCATGGATCGCATCCAGGTGACCTGGACGGCATCGGGAAGCATGACCCCAGACGTGGCCGCTCTGTGGCACATGTGGGGTCTTGACCTCCGCGAGCTCTTCGGCACCACTGAAACGTGCGGTTCGGTTCTGGCGCAATGGGATCGGTCGTTTCCCGAACCGGGCACCATCGGCAAGTGCCTGCCGGATCCCCGTTGGGCTCTGAGAGTTTCCGAACAAGGCGAGCTGCAGCTGCGCAGCCCCTCTCTGTTCGTGGGGTACTGGGAGAACCCCGAGGCATCCTCGGCGGCCATGTCGGACGGCTGGTACTGCACCGGCGATCTGGTCGAGCTGGCTCCCGACGGCGAGGTGAAGATCATCGGCCGGTTGAAAGATGTCCTCAAGACCAGCGGGGGCAAGATGGTGAACCCGCAGCCGATCGAGTTGCGCCTCAAGGCCAGTCCTCTCATCGACGAGGCGATCGTGGTGGGCGACGGACGAAAGTATCTGTCAGTACTGCTGAGTCTGAGCCGAGACGCTGGAGAGCTGACGGCAGGGCAACGCGACGACGCAGTGACCGCTTGGCTCAGCGAGGTCAACGCCGAGTTTGCGCGGCCCTATCAGTTGAAGAAGTACCGTGTGCTACCGCGAGAGTTGTCGATCGCGGCCGGCGAACTCACCGCCAAAGGCACCATCCGGCGGGCGGCCATCCTCGCAGCGTTCGGCGACCTCGTCGACGAGATGTATCACGCGGACGATCTCGAAGCGATTGCCCGGGAGGCGCGTTACGCCAAGCCCAGCCGGCGCCGCAGCCGCTGACGCTGACGTGCCGCGGGGTCAGTTGACCCAGCGCCACGCTGCGATCTGCTCGCTACCGGTAGATCCCGTAAGTGGTGGGTGCTTCGTCCAGGATTCGCTTGTCCACCAGTGGGTTCAGCATGCCCAGCGCACCTCGCTTGAGGTCGCTCAGACACGTCACGACGTCCAGGAATCGCTGTTGCTCACGCCGGTCGATCACCCCGTCGGCGAGCTCGGCGAACTTCGCCACGTAGTCCTTACGCCCGAACGGATGGGCACCCTCCGGGTGTGCATCCGCCAGGGCAAGCTCATCAACGATCACTTCGCCGCTGCGCATGGTGATTTCAGCCCGGATGCCGAAGGCCGCCTCAGCGGGATCAGCCGATTGGTGGCCGGAGCCTTCGGCCGTGGAAATCTTGTGCCACAGCTCGATGGTGTCGGGGCGGTGCGCACGTTCTGGCGCATAAGACCGTTCATGATGCCAGGCGCCGTCCTGCAGTGCGACAGCGAACAGGTACATGACGGAGTTGCTCAGGGCGTTTCGCGGTGCGTCTGGGTTGAACTTCTGGGGATCGCCCGAGCCGGTGCCCATCAGAACATGGGTGTGGTGACTGGTGTGCAGGACAATGGACTCGATCTCGCTGACGTGGCTGATCCGTTCCCGCAGACGGAGAGCCAGGTCGATCGGAGCCTGGCCGAAGTAGCCGGCGGAATGCTCTCTGGGGTAGCTGTCCACGATGGCCCGCTTGGGTTCACCTACATCGGGTAGGACCACGTTGTCGATATGCTGGAAACCGGTGTGTAGCCAATCATCCACGCCGTTCTCAGCTTCGCCTATCGGGGTTGGCGAAACATCACCACGCATCGCGCGGTCGACAGCTTCGATCGCCAGTTTGCCGGTGTAGGCGGATGTGTGGAACTGCCAGCCGGAGTGCGACGGGCCAGAAGACCGGCGGGGGACGGCGGTCAGGTGCGCGGCGTGACCGATGGCGGCATAGATGGTTTCGGGGGGCAACTGCAGCATGGTGCCCAGACCTGCGGCCAGGGATGGACCCAGATGCGCGCCGTGATCGATTGTGGTGTTGTGCACAGCCATTCCCCTGGCCAGGCTGATCTGCACTTCATACGCGGTGGCAATGCCGCGAATCAGATCGGTACCACGAAGTCCGGTTTGTTGGGCTACGGCCACCAGGGCGGGGATGTTGCCACCGGGATGTGCGTGGTGGCCGGCGAAGAAGGCGTCGTGGAACTCGAGATCGTGAACGGCCACACCATTGGCGAAGGCCGCCCACTCGGGTGAGAAGCTTCCTTCGATCCCGAAAAGTGCGGCTCCCGGCGTGTTTCGATGTGCGCGGGCCTGAGCGCGTGCGACCGCCACAAGGTGCCGACCCACCGAAGCGGCCGATATGGCGGCGTTGTCGATGATGCGATTGATCACCATGGCGTGGGTGTCGGCCGGAATCGCAACGGGGTCGGCGGCGACTTCCGCGATTTTCCATGCCAGATTGTGCTCGGTCATGTCGGCGGCGCTGCTGCGACCGCGAACACTCCGGTCACTTGTGGTGGTCATCAGCGAGCATGGTTCGGAAACGGCTGTCGTGGAAGATCAGTGGCGAGACGGTGTCGTCTTCGGCGGCGCTGATGACTTCCAGCAGGACGACCTCGTGATCACCTGCCGTGATCGATGAACTTATCCTGCAGTCGAGCCATGCTGCTGCGTCCGCGAGGAAAACTCCCGACGAGTCGCTGGCAAACCATGTGAGCCCGGCGAAGCGATCGCCGTTCTTGGCCGCGAGCTGTCGGGACAACTCGGCGTGCCCTTCGGCGAGTACGGAGATCCCGAGATTTCCGTCTCGGGACAGCTGGGGCCACGTTGTCGATGTGTGTTGCACGCAGATCGACACCAGCGCGGGGTCCATCGACACCGGGGTGAATGACGTGGCGACGATGCCCACCGGTTGTCCATCGCGTAACGCGCAAATCGCGGCTACGCCAGTCGGGTAGCGGCCGTAGAGCCTGCGCAGTCGTGACATGTCGTGGGTGAGGTCACCGGAGCTGACCTGGCTGAGGGTTTTCATCTTTCCTCTTCTTGGGAGTGAACGCAGGTTGGTGTGCTGAGGAAACCGTCCTGGCGTCGGGGACGAACCTAGGCGCCCCGGCTTCGGACGTAGTCGACGATCAGCCCGGTGACCGAGTCGAGGCACGTTGTGCCGATAGCGGTATTCGCTCCGAGGGGGTTACCGAGAATCCCGTTGGGCGAGAACACCTTGAGGCCTTCAACAAACACCCGGGCGAGAAAGGCGTCATCGGCGTCGACTGAATAGCCCGGTTCCAGCCTGTCGGAGCGCACCCGCTCGGGATGCAACACGAGCATGACCGACGTCTCCGCGATATCCGCATGTCCGCCGACGTTGGCGCCGAGGCCGGATGCCTCAGCGGCGTCACGCCATGCTCCCAGGATCGCTTCGCTGCTGGGGAAGACGATCACCGTAAGCGGTGCCAATCTGGCGGCCAGGCGTGCCTCGAAGTCACGCATCACCGGGTAGTTCCCGATGTGCGCGGAGAACAGGACGAGCGTGTCGAAGCCCGACTCCGCCAGGTGAGCGCCGTAATCCTCGCACACGGCTTCCAGAGTCGACGGTCGCAGTGACAGGGTGCCCGGGAAACCGAGGTGATGAGGGGAGTATCCGACTCGGACCGTCGGTAGTACCAGCGCAGCCCCGAGTGCACGGGCAAGGCGAACGGCGAGTTCGTCGGCATGGTCGGCGTCCATCGACAGCGGCAGGTGAGGGCCGTGCTGTTCGACGGCCCCCAGCGGCAGGATCGCCGTGCGTGAACCACCCGCGACTGCGGCCGCCACCTCGTCGCTGGTCATCCGCTCGATCCGCACCTCGTCCGCCGAATCTGCGTCACCCATGGCCGTGCCGGGACAGGCGAGCGTGACCCGAGATCTGATCTTGTTCGTGACCTTCGTACATCTCATCGATGAGGTCGGCGAACGAGGCGAGGATGTTGCCGCGTCTGATGGTCGCTTTGAGCGTGAGCTCGCCCAAGTCAGCCGACAGAGCGCGCGGTAGGACCCGAAAGTTCTTGAGCTGCAGGGGTCGAGCCAGTTCAGAGTTGACCTCCGCGATCCAGGCCTCGAGAGCCGCATGCCGCTCCTGCGCAGGCATCGCCTTCGCTTCTTCGCTCACACTCAACAAGGCCGTCAGATACTTGCGGCCCTCACCCACCACGATCGCCTCGTCCACCAGTGGGCTTGCCTTCAGTCGCACCTCGATGGGCTGCGGGCTGACAGATTTCCCGCCGCTCGTCTTCAGAACGTCCTTGATGCGGCCGATGATGGTGACGTCTCCGTCGGGTGCGATTTCGACGAGGTCGCCACTGCCGTACCAGCCGTCATCCAGGGCAGTTTCGGTGGCTGCGGGGTCACGCCAGTAACCGGTGAAAAGACAAGGACCCTTCACCTGGAACTCGCCTTCCTTGCTGATCCGGACGGACCACCGAGGATCGGGCAGAGATCTGCCGACGGTGCCGGCAGGGAACGAGGTTCGGCCCCATTGCACCAGAACGGGACCGCAAGTTTCCGTCGTGCCGTACATCTCGCGCAAGTCCACACCCCACATCTGCCACAGCGCCGCAAGCTCGGGCGTCATCGCCCCCGATGAGGTCCAGCTGACATCGATTCGTTGCATCCCGCACGTAGCCCGTAGCGGCAGGAAGACCGTTCGCAGGCTGAGTCGATAGAGCGCATCCAGATACCGCGGAAGCCGTTCTCCGTTCCGTCGTCGAGCCCAGACGGCGCGGGCAATCGTCATGGCCACCGCGTACCGCGCTCGAAACAGCGGCCCGGATTTCGCCAGCTCCTCGAGGAGCTCGCCGGCCAACTTCTCGTACATGCGCGGTGGCCACACGATAGCGGTGGGGCGGACGTTCTTGAGTGCGGGCAGCCGCTGTTCCATGGTGCAGAAGGTCACGACCAACTTCGTCATGATCGGCACGAACACGTTCACCAGCGCTGGAGCAACATGTGAGAGTCCCAGGAACGCAACGGAGTCATGGGGCACGCGTCCGATCTCCGGGTAGGCCATCGCGAACCCGAGCACCGAGTACTGCAGCGTGCGATGGGTGTGTACCACCCCTTTGGGATCTCCGGTGGACCCCGACGTCCAGAACAGGACCGCGGGATGGTCAACCTCGCCCCGTTCGGCGAGAGTGCCGAACAGATCCGGCTCGGCGGCCGCGCGAGCGCGCCCCGACTTCTGCAAAGACCGCCAATCCGCGGCCCGTACGGATTCCGGGAGCTCGGTCGGCACGGTGTCGATGCCGACCGCTATCCGGAGGTGAGGCGTGTTCGAAGCAATCGCGGCGAGCTTGCGTAGATCTGAGGCGGTCTCCACGAAGATGGCTGTCGCCTCGCTGATCTCGAGCACTCGTGCCAGCTCGGGCGCTGAACTGGTCGGGTACACGCCGACGAGGATCGCGTCGAGGCTGTGGATCGCGAGAGCGGCGATGACCCATTCGCGACGGGTCGAGGACATGATTGCGACTCGATCACCCGCCCCGACACCGAACTCGTGAAGTCCGATCGCGACCTGCTGGACTTCGTGGAGGTATTCGCCCCACGTCGTCGGACGGGCGATGCCGTCCTGGAAGGACGCGAACGCGACTGCGTCGGGTTCACGCGCAGCCCGATCGACCAACATCTGACTGAACGTTCGCGGCGACGCCTCGAAGTTCTGGATACTCTGCAGGACAGGAATTGTGCCGGCGCTGCCGTCACTGGTCGTGCCCGTGCTGGACGCCTTCATTACCACCATCGTCTGCCTTCGTCCTCGGCGAGATTGATTCTGTTAACCATGTGTCAGTGAGGGGCGGGCCGAGACTTTGTCCCGATTCCAGCCGGCGCGCAGTCCCGCGGCGACGGGATCTTCGAAGTAGGCTTTCGCGGCGCTGATCGTGTTGGCCAATGACTGCTCATCTCGCCCGCCGTCGGGATTGTTGATGCTTCGTTTCAGTGCCCGGTAAAGGACCGGTGCCTTTGCGGCGGCGCTGCGGGCTGTCTCGATGGCCGAATCAACCAGTGTGGCGGGATCCTCGAGGCGTTCCGCCAACCCGATACCGAGGGCTTCTTCGGCGGAGAACAAGTTGCCCGACAACACCATGGATCGCACGGCGCGGGCACCGAGGATGCGTACAGCCCGCTGCAGACCCTTGTCCGCCGGTAGGAGGCCGTGGTTGATCTCCGGAAAGCCGAACTTGGCGTGCGGGGTCGCCAGGACAGCATCGGCAAAAAGCGCCAATTCCATTCCGCCCCCGACACAGTGCCCGTTGACCGCAGCGATGAGTGGCCGAGGGAACTGATCCATGGCGACGAGGAGCGCGTGAAAGTCACGCATTCGCGCCTCGATCTCCGCGGGCCCGGTGCCCTCCAACTCCTTGATGTCTCCGCCGGCGGTGAAGAACCGTTCACCTGCACCGGTGAGGACCACCGGTGCAGGTGCATCGTGGGCTGCCAGTTCGGTGAAGAACGTGCCCAGGCCAACAATGAGGGCGCGGTCCAACGCATTCGCGGGCGGCCGATCCATGGTGAGGACCACGACACCGCCGTGGTCAACCCATGTCGCCCCCGGGATCCGAGACAGGGACAACTCGGTCATGCTTGGTTGGCTGGTTCCGGGGCCGGTGCAGGTTGATTGCCGTGAGCGGAGGGAAACCGCGTTGGGCGCTTCTCCCGAAACGCCTGTCGTGCCTCGAGATAGTCGGCGCCCGCGAAGTTCAGAGTCTCCAATGCGGCGGAGAGCTCCTGTTGCGGAAGGGCATTGGTGAGCCAACCGGTGTTCAATGACCGCTTGGTCCACTGGATGGCCCGCTGCGAACCCATCGCCAGGTCATCGGCGATCGACAGGGCGCGCTCGAGCACCTTGTCTTTGGGCTCCACAAGACTGACCAGCCCGATGCGTTCGGCTTCGATGCCGGTCAGCCGGGCGGAGGTGAGCTGGTAGTACTTGGCTTTGGCCATGCCGACGAGCAGCGGCCAGATCAAGGACGAGTGGTCGCCGGCGACCACGCCGACGCGGGTGTGCCCGTCCATGAGAACAGCGTCCTCGGCGGCGATGCTGATGTCGGCCAACAACCCCAGTGACAGACCCCAGCCGACGGCGGGACCGTTGATCGCCGAGATGACCGGCTTGTCCATGCTCAACGTGGCCATGATGCGCCGGCGTTCGGTCTCCATGAGCACGATCGCATCCTCCAGCGATGGATCGGGTTGTGCGACATCCATACCCGTGCAGAACCCGCGACCGGCGCCGGTGACCACCAGCACTCGCGTCTGCGGGTCGCGGTCGGCGTCGATCAGCATGTCGCCCATCATCTCGAACATCGGCATGGTCAGCGCGTTGAGGTGCTCAGGCCTGTTGAGGGTGATCAACAGAACCCCGTTGGGTTTGCGCTCGATCAGGAACTCTTTGGGATAACGCGAGAAGATGTCATCGCCGTTGAGGGTGCTCATCAGGCCTCACCCGCACCCGTGCCGACGCCACTGATTGCTGGCTGCTTCTGATTCATCTTCTCCTCGAATGCCTCTCGTTCGGCGTAATGGGCAGGACGGGCAGCGCGGATGTCGGCCAGGATGGCTTCCGGGGTACGCGCTACGCCACGCGGATTCTTGAACTTGGGGATCACGTACTTGCCGAAGAGCTCGATCGACTTCAT
Organism: Mycolicibacterium sp. SMGY-1XX; assembly: GCF_059132455.1. Classification (NCBI taxonomy): domain Bacteria; kingdom Bacillati; phylum Actinomycetota; class Actinomycetes; order Mycobacteriales; family Mycobacteriaceae; genus Mycobacterium; species Mycolicibacterium sp. SMGY-1XX. The sequence continues at coordinate 4,733,257 of NZ_CP101139.1, read as the reverse complement.
CAGCTCTTTGTGCGGCAGGCCGTCGATGCGCATGACCAGAGAGTCGACACCGAGATCGGCGAAACGCTGGACCTGGGCGATGCAGTCATCGGGATCGCCGACGATGAAGCCGGACGAATCTTCGAACATGTACTGTTCGTCGCTGAAGTCCAGATGCTTCACCGCGCCCATGTACTGGTAATCGCTGGAGAGCTTCGACAGCCGTTCATAGGCGTCAGTGGACAAGCCGACCGTTTCTTTCAGGCCGCGCGCCCAGGTGCGGGCTTCCTCTCGGGTTTCCGCGCAGTGCATGCCTCCGCCGATCGCCACGAGCCGTTCGGCCTGCAGCGGATAGGTGTGCGTCGCCGAAGCCAGCGCCTCGTCGTAGAGGCGGATCATGTTCTCGACGAAATCGAAGCCCAGGTAGAAGCCACCCACGATCGCCCCGACGCCCAGTTCGGCTGCAGATCGGACAGATTCGGGACTTCCGGTCGCCATGTGGATTGGGGGATAGGGCGTTTGGATGCTTCTGGGCACAAGGCTGCGGGGCGGGATCTTGTAGTGTTCACCGACGAAGGAGAAGACGTCATCGTGCAGTGCGCGGCGGATCACTTCGATGCCTTCGAGCTGCTGCGACTTGTTCTCGGCAGGCGAGACCTCGAACGCGCGCAAGGCAAGCGTGGTGTTGCCCCGCCCGACGCCCAGCTCCACCCGACCGTGAGACAGCAGGTCCTGGGTGGCGAGCCGCTCGGCGACACGGATGGCATGGTTGATCCGCGTCGGAAGCAAAGTGACCAGGTGGACGAACCGGATTCTGCTGGTCAGTGCCATCAGATACGGATACAGAACCTCAGGTGCCGAGGTGGTGGCGGTGCCGATGGCCAGGTGCTGTTCCGAGGTGCCGAACGCATCGAATCCCACCTCCTCGGCCAGCAACACCTCGTCGATCAGTTCGCGGTAACGGTGCTCGTACGAGGCGCCAGGGGCTGTCTCGCCCTCGCTCATGAATATGAATCTCACGGTCTTCGTCATCTCCTTCACGATGTGAATGAGTATTAACGTAAGACCAGTCACAGAGGCTGTCAAGACGTGGCGCGAAGATAGTCTCAATAGTGCTGGTAAAAAACAAATTTGAGCATGCGATCCGCGTCTCCGTCACGTTGCCGCGACCTGGTTCGGATGTTAATGACCTCCTGGGTACCGGTTACCGGCGTTACTGCGCGGCCGGCGAGAAAATGGCCGTTCACCTGCAACAAGTCGTCCGTGCCTCCCTCTGCGACGCGGTATCGTCGTTGTGGCAGTGTGAATGTGATACCCGGGTAGGGTGAGCACCTATGGCATCGTCAGCAGCGTCCACGAAAGGGAAGGCTGCGCCCATGCAGGTCGGTGAACCGCAGTCTCGTGGCTCGCGACGAAAGCTGCTTCTCGATGCCGCCGCCGACCTGTTCCTGCACCATCCCTATGACTTGGTCACGGTCGGTATGGTTGCCACCGCGGCGGGGATCTCCGGACCGGGGCTGTACCGCCACTTCCAGAGCAAGCAGGCGCTGCTCATCGCGGTGGTCGAGGAAGGCCTGCAGGAGCTTCACAGGTTCGCCCAGGGTGCCGCCGACGTAGAACCCGACCCACGCGCCGCGCTCGAGGCGATGGTCGATTTCCATGTCAGATCCGTGGTGGCCGATCCGCCGAGGACGCTGATATTCCTGAAGAACGAGCATGCCCTTCCCGAATCCGATCGCCGGCGGATTCGGCGGGAGATGAACATGTATGCGCAGGAATGGGTTTCGATGGTTCTTCGGCTTCGGCCGGATCTCTCTGAGCCGCAGGTGCGACTGCTGACGCAGGCGGTGTTCTCGATGCTGAACTCGGTGGCCACCCTCAACAAAGGTCTGGACCAGGAAGAGATCGTCGCGACGATGACAACTGCGGCGATTCAGGCGCTCACGTCCCAGCGATCGAACTCATCGGGCTAGCTGACGGCAGGCCGAATCCTGATTCGCGCAGTGATCGAAGTTGCAGTGCAACTGCGGATTTCGGCTATGAAGTGGTTATGCTTGTCGCCGACATCTGCGCGCACTCGACCCGCTGTGAGCCGAATGGGGCAACGAGTGCACCAAACCGGACAACCAAGAGGAGCCACCGTGAGCGTTCTCGATCTGTTCAGACTCGACGGCAAAGCCGTCATCGTCACCGGTGCGTCCTCCGGCCTCGGGGTAGCGTTCGCGCAGGCCTTCGCTGAAGCCGGCGCCGACGTCGCACTTGGTGCGCGTCGTATCGAAAAGCTCTCGGATACTGCGGAATTGGTATCCGCGGTCGGGAGAAGGGCTTTACCGATGTCTACCGACGTCGCCGACCCGGCTTCCTGTCAGGCGCTGGTGGACGCGACCGTTGCCGAGTTCGGCAAGGTCGATGTACTGATCAACAACGCCGGCGTGGGCACCGCGGTGCCCGCCATGAAGGAGACCCCCGACGAGTTCCGCCGCGTGCTCGACGTCAATCTGCACGGGTCCTACTGGATGGCGCAAGCCTGCGGTCGAGTCATGCAAGCCGGTTCCTCGGTGATCAACATCGCCAGTGTCCTCGGCATCACCACTGCGGGCCTTCCTCAGGCGGCGTACGCGTCCTCGAAGGCGGGAGTGATCGGATTGACCCGAGATCTTGCCCAGCAGTGGGGATCTCGTAAGGGAATCCGCGTCAACGCATTGGCTCCGGGCTTCTTTCGATCGGAGATGACCGACTCCTACAAGCCGGGCTACCTCGACGCGCAGATGCCGCGGGTGATTCTCGGCCGAACCGGCGAGCCAGTCGAGCTGGCCGCGACCGCCGTCTGGTTGGCCTCGGCTGCGGGCGCTTTCGTCACCGGGCAGACGCTCGCGGTGGACGGTGGTTTGACCATCACCTGAAATTGTCTATCAGCCCCGGATTCATCCGGGGCTGATAGACAACGACCGTTACAGGGGAGAGGGTTTCGGAGAGCGGACCGCCAAAACGAGCCCCAGAACAACAACGGCGATCACACCGGAAAGCCCCCACGCAATCGCAAACCCGCTCCACGGTGGAGGCGTGCCCACAGCAGCTCCGTCGACAGTCAAGACAGCGCCGGACACCTGGGCGCCCACCGTCCCCGCAACCGCCTGGATGGCGAAATTGAGGCCGTTGAACTCGGTCACCTTGTCCGCAGGGACGCCGGTGACCACCAGGTTCAGCGATTGGGTCATCGACACCGAGATGCCGAAGTTGATGAGCAGGGAGACCACGACGATGATCACGATGTTGCCCCGGTGCCCGGCCGCGAGCATCAGAGCAGCGCCGCCCAGGATCGAGATGGGGGCCAGTGCTGACGCGGCGCGAGAGCCGAGTCTCCGGTCGAGTACGGAGATCAAGGGGGCGGACAACCCGATCATCATCGCGGAGACCAGGATGACGGAGGTGACGGTTGCCGTTTCGCCCAGGCCGTAGCCGGTGGACGCGGGAAGCTGTATCTGGATGGGCACACTGATCAGAAACGCGTTGATGCAGTAGCCGGCCAGGAACATCAGGCCCGTTGCGGCGACCACGGTGAAGCTGCGCATGAGCCGCAGATCGATCAGCGGATCGACGACGGTGAGTTCGGTCCGGGCGAAGAGTGCGAACGCTGCCAGTCCAGCGGCGAAGAGCAGCAGCAGTTTCGGTGACAGCCAGCCCCAGCTGGGGGCGAAGGTCAGTGCCAGGAGTATGCATGCCAGACCGAGCGCCAGCAGGACGCTGCCGACGGCATCGATGCCTGGTCGCGGCCCATCGGATCTCAGCGAACGCGGAACGAAGAACCACACCGCGACCATGCACGCGGTGAGCGCGATGAACGGAACCCAGAACAGCCATCGGTAGGAGAGGTGGTCGGCGATCGGCCCGGCAATCATGGTCCCGGCTGCTGTGCTGCCGAAGATCGCACCGACCAGAATGCCGTTCGCGGACTTTGTCCGAACTTCGTTCTGGGTGTCCCGGATGATCCCGATAGCCAGCGGTACCGTACTCAGGCCGACGCCCTGCAACAGTTGGCCGACGATGAGCATCTCGATGGACACTGACAGGGCGGACATCAGCGTCCCGATCGACACGATCGCCAGCACTCCGAGAAGCGCCCGGCGCTTGTCCCAGACTTCCCCGAGTCGGCTCACTATGGGCGCCGCGATGGTCCCCGTCAACAGCACGCCTGTGATCACCCAGGAGATCGTCGACCCGGGGACTTGGAATTGTTCCTGCAAGATCGGCAGTGCCGGTGGTGTCACCGACTCGTTGAGGCCCTTGAACGCGGCAACGCATCCGATTACTGCAGCCAGAATTGCGCCTGCGCGTGCGCGCTGGTCAGCGGATGTAACACGCGAGTCATGGGAATTGCGCAGTGACATAGTGCTGCTCCTTTCTCAATCACGGTCGGATTGGCCAGGTCTGGGCTGTCGAGACGACCTGGGAAATGGTGGTTCCTCTGAACTGTTGAGGGATTGTCGATCCTGCGGTCCGGGCCGATCCCGGTGCGATACCAACAGGCGGATTCGTCACGACGAAGTCGGTCGGCCGCTTCAGGTGTCTGTGTCCTTGGCCTCCTGTGCTCACGGATCCTTCGTTGGGTCTGGTTGGCCGCTCGTTGTCGCCCGAACCGTGACTCATGGCATACGAGGCAATGCGCGCTGCCACGCCACGGCATGCCAGCAGGAGCGCTGACCGGGCGTCGACCGATCGGCTGCTACAGCTGATCCGCGTTGGAGTGTGACTGCGCATTAACGTAAGACCCGAGTGTGATGTTGTCAACAGTATGGTCACGTGCTAGCTGAGCGTCCGTGTGGCGACCAGGTTCTCTGGTTGTCCAACAGCGGTTTCTGGTGTTCTGCCGCTCTGCGCACGCGTAATATTCCAACCCAGCCTCAAGTCGCGCCGGTTCCCAGACTGTTAATACGTGTTAACAACGACCGCGCTCTGGTCTCAGCGCCCGATGGTCAGCTATCTGCGCCCAAGCCCTGGGCAGTCGCCCTGCGTCATCGAGCGGAGTTTCGAGCGTTCCCGTGCAGGGCCCGCCCGTAACGCCGCATCCCGCTGATCCAGCGGTCGTAATCGGTTCCCTTGCCCCGGTACATGTCCAATACCTCCGGGTGCGGCAGCACCATGAACGTGTCATTGCGCACCCCGTCGAGGACGGCGGCTGCGACATCCTCTGCCGAGAGCACCGCACCTGCGGTGGTGATCGAGTTGGCCGCCACTTGGGCGGTGGGGTCCTCGGACTCGGTGATGGCACTGAGCAGCGGTGTGGCCACACCCATCGGGCAGACCACCGTCACACGGATGCCGTTGTCGCCGTGGGTGATCGCGAGCCACTCGGCGAAGCCGACTGCCGCATGCTTGGACACCGCGTAGCCCGCCGCGCCGATCTGGGTCAGCAGCCCGGCAGCCGAAGCCACCGACACGAAATGACCGCTGCCCCGGGATGTCCACTCCGGCAGAAGTGCATCGGCGGCCCGAATGTGTGCGCGCAGATTGACGTCCAACACCTGGTCCCAATCGTCATCGCCACCCAGCCCGGGTGCGCCGATGATTCCGGCATTGGCGACGAAGATGTCGACCGGGCCAAATGTCGACCTGGCAAGGTCTAGCAGAGCCCCGATACCGTCGGCCGATACTGCGTCGGCACCCGCGCCGACCGCTCGATCACCGATATCCGCCGCGGTCCGTGCCGCCGCCTGCGCGTCGATGTCTCCGGCGACCACTGAAGCCCCGGCAGCGGCGAACGCCGCGGCAAGCGCACGACCGATCCCCGCGCCTGCGCCGGTGATGACGACAACGCTGCCTTCGATCTGCATGACGCAGTGTCTACCAGGACATCTCAGCCTGGCGTGCCAAGGGGCCGTCGGCAACGGCGCGCCATGGCGTCAACGCCGGCTGCCCAGAGGGTTTCGGTCGGGGGCCACCCCGATCATGCGCAATGCCAGCGTGGAGTACTCCTGGGCAATATCAGCTGCTGAGGTGGGCCCCGAGGTGTCAAACCACTGGGGCAGCGAGGTGCACATGGTCACGACGGCGCGGGCGGTCTCCAGGGGCCTCGCGCAGTGCGCCGACCCCTCGGCGACCGCGGCGCGGATCTGGCCGTCGATGAGATGTTGAACGCGGCTGCGACGTAATGATATTCGCGATCGCTCCGGCTCCTCGAGGCTGCGCATCTCACTGGAACCGATGAAGGCCAGATCGGCGCGCAACGTGTGGAACAGGGCCAGTGCCTCGACCTGGAGCCGAAGGCGGGTCAAGGGGTCGTTCCCGTCATCGGTTGCTGCTCTGGTTCGCCATTCGACCTCGTCCATCGTCAGGTCGAGAATGGTGACGAGCATCAGCTGCTTGCTGGGGTAATAGTGGTAGACGCCGGCCAGACTCATCCCCGCGCGGTGGGCGACGGCGCGCATGGTGGACCCGTGATAGCCCGTCTCGACGAAGGTCGCGATTGCCGCGGCGGTGACCGCGTCGAGGTCCAATGGGGTGAAGGTTCGCCAATCTGTGCTGGAGACGGCGGCACTGGGGCGATCGGTGGTCGGAATCGACTTGGTTTGCAGTAGGTCAACCGTTGTCATGCCGAAAATATCGGCGTATTGCTGCAGCCGCGTCAGTGAGAGCCCGGTGGTTCCGTTTTCCACCGCGCACACCGTGGCCGCACTGACTCCGAGCCGCTGCGCCAGCGCCCGCATGGACCACCCCCGCTCGGTGCGCAAGAAGCGAATTCTCTCAGCGGCACGGTCACCCTCAGAAATCACGTGTTCAGATTAACTGAACGACAGATACGGTCTTGAACTGCAGTGTTAGGAGACGAGCCGATCGCACGATCTATGGTCACCCGATCTTCCGAGTCAAGTAGAGGAGGGCGAGTGATGACCTTGGACGAGCTGCTCACACGCACCCGCGCGTTCGTCGACACCGAAGTGCTACCTGTCGAAGACGAGTACGACGGTGACATCGAGGCCGCCGGAGGCGACGCGCTTCGCGTCCGGCTGCAGGAATCAGCCCGTGCCGCTGGAGTATTCGCACCGCAAGCACCGGTTGACTGCGGTGGCCTCGGCCTCGGAATGGTGGCGCGTGCTGCGGTCTTCGAGGAGGCGGGCTACGCGCTGTTCGGTCCCATGGCCACCGGCATCGCCGCGCCGGATGAAGGCAACATCCACCTGCTGGACGCGGTGGCCACCGAGACGCAACGAGCGCAGTACCTGCAGCCGCTGGCCCGCGGCGAGGTGCGCTCGGCCTTCGCCATGACCGAGCCCGCACCTGGTGCCGGCAGTGATCCCACGGCTTTGAATACCCGTGCCACAAAGGTCGACGGGGGCTGGATCATCAACGGCCGCAAGTGGTTCATCACCGGAGCCGATGGTGCCGGGTTTTTCATCACCATGGCCAGGACCAGCGGAGAGCCGGGAGAGTCAGGCGGGGCGACGATGTTCCTGATGCCTGCGACCACTGAGGGGCTCCGCGTCGTGCGGCACCTGGGCACCGTCGACAAGTCGATGATCGGTGGTCACTGCGAAATCGTGTTCACCGATGCGTTCGTGCCCGATGCGGAGGTGCTCGGCGGAGTCGACGAGGGATTCCGGTACGCCCAGGTGCGGTTGGGGCCGGCGCGGATGACACATGTGATGCGGTGGACCGGTGCGGCCCGACGCGCACACGAAGTGTCAGTCCGTCACGTGACAGGACGCAACGCCTTCGGTGCGCGGCTCGCTGATCAGGGGATGATCCAGCAGATGATCGCCGACAACGAGATCGACCTGGCGGCCACCCGCGCGCTGCTGCTGGTGGCCTGCCGGGAACTCGACGCTGGGCAGCGAGCCTCGGCCAGCACCTCGATCGCCAAGACGTTCGCTGCCGAAGCGCTGCACCGCGTGGTCGACCGCGCTATGCAAATGTGCGGCGGGCTCGGGGTCTCCACCGAGCTGCCAGTGGCGCGCATCGCCCGCGAGATCAGGCCGTTCCGTATCTACGACGGTCCCTCTGAGGTACATCGCTGGTCGCTTGCCAAGCGTGCCATTCGGATGATCGCCGAGACCCCGCGATGACAGCCGGACACACTCTGACGTCTGGGGACCTGAACGCTGTTGCGGCCCGGATGCACCAGGCCGGTGAATCGCCGGCCGGACCGTTGTCGGCAACGCCGCTGACCGGAGGCCGGTCCAACCTGACGTATCGCCTCGACGACGGATACTCGAGCTGGGTGCTGCGCACACCGCCGCGACAGGGCCGTACTCCGTCCGCACACGACGTCGCACGCGAGTTCGCCGTCACACGCGCGCTCGTGGGTACCGACGTACCGGTTGCGCACCCGGTCCTGCTTTGCGAGGACGAGTCCGTTCTCGGGGTGCCTTTCCTGCTCAGCCGATTTACACCAGGGGTCTCGGTGCAATCCCGCACAGATATCGACAAGCTGGACGGCGACACGGTTTCCGAGGTGGTTGGTGCTCTGCTCGACGCACTGGCGGCCTTGCACTCGGTTGACCACACCGCCGTCGGACTCGCCGACTTCGGGCGGCCCGCCGGATACGCCCAGCGGCAGATCAGGCGCTGGACACGACAATGGACCCACGTCGGCGATCCGGACCTCACCCCGCTGGCCGAGGAACTGTCGAACCGCTTGGCGAGCAACGATTTCGCGCAAGAGCTCACCGGCATCGTGCACGGCGACTACCGGATCGACAACACTCTGATCGGATTCGGCGAAGGCAGTTGCGCCGTCCGCATCAACGCCATCGTCGACTGGGAGCTGTCCACCATCGGTGATCCCATCGCCGACGTGGCGATGATGTGTGTGTACCGACATCCGGCGCTGGATCTGGTGCTCGGTTTGTCCAGCGCCTGGACCAGTCCCGAGTTGCCCGGAGCCGATGACCTCGCCGCCGCCTACGAGAGCTCGAGTGGGCGACCCTTGCGGCAGTGGGATGCCCACATGGCACTGGGGTACTTCAAGCTGGCGGTCATCGCAGCCGGCATCGACCATCGGTACCGCGCCGGGGCCGCGCACGGAGCCGGTTTCGAGAAGGCTGCCACGGCGGTGCAGCCTCTGCTGGAGGCGGGCTTGGAGAGGTTTGCCTCGGGCTGACGCTCGAGCATGACGTCCGCGGGCGTTGACTACACGACGAGTATCCACAAGACGCCGGGACAACAGGTGTTTGTGCACGTCGAATGCTCGGGAATCTGGGCACAAATGCCACAGCGGGTTGGGGTGTTGAGCCGTTACCGTCTTCGATCATGGCCATGGCGTACTGGATTGCGATCTACCACTCGATCTCCGATCTCAGCAGGCACGCGCAGTACGCCCGGATCGCCGGGCCGGCCATCACCGCGGCAGGCGGCCGATTCCTGGCTCGCAGCAGCGAATTCACGTCCCTGTACCCCGATTCTGCCGTGCGTGTGGTGCTCATCGAGTTCCCCAGCCATGAGGCTGCTCTGGACACCTACCACAGCGACGAGTATCAGCGCGCGTGCACCGTGCTGGGCGACGCCGTGGAGCGAGACATTCGCATCGTCACCGCGCTCGACTAGTAGTCATTGGCAGCCGCGTGCAGGGCCCGCGCCGCCTTGCGCGTCGTCGGTTCGGGCCACCGGTCGGGTACGTGCAGCACGAGTGCGTACCGGGTGCCGGCCACCGAACAGGCCAGTTGGCGTCCCAGCGGTGGCGACGACAACTCGTGGACTTTGCGTTTCCGTGAGGGTCGTAGCTGCAGGCAGCGCGCCACGTCGTCGTCGGCCAGACCCAGGTGCGCGGCCGCGGTCGAAACCGCCTCCAGAGCTTCGTCCGCGGACATCGACGACAAGATGGCGGCGGCTCCCGCACACGCGGCCGCTCCCACCCGTTGGCCGGGGCGCGGCGTCAGTGGCAGCGGCAACCTGCCCAGATGCACGTCGACGAACACCACCTGGTTGCCGAACAGCCGCACCAGCGAGATGGTGTGCCCGTCGAGATCCGGTGTCGCGCAGGCCCGGAACAGACTGTGGGCCACCGCGTCAGGATCGGACAGCGAAGACCAGCGCCCACCGGCGTGCAGACCGTCGGCTCCGCGGGCGAGGAAGCCGACGTCCTCGAGTGTGCCGAGCAGATCGGAGACCGAACTCTTCGGCAGCCCGAGCATCGCGATCAGCGCCGCGGGCGTGCGGGCAGTCCCCGCCGAGACGGCATCGAGGACACGGACACCGCGGTGCACAGCGGGGGTGCGTGGTCCGTCTATCCCCATGGTTCGTACTCCGCGGCGTTGTGCACATCGATCAACCGCGGTGTGATGGCGCGGGAGGGCCGGGCGACGCGCGCACCGCTGTGCAGCGCGATGCCGATGTCCACCGCGGCCCGCACCAGGGCGGGAGGATCCTGTGTCGCGGTGGCGATGATCGGCCCGCCGGCGCGGATCTCCTCCACGGCGTTGCGCGCGCCGTCGACGCCGACGATCGGCACATGAAGTCGGCGACCCCGCAGCACTTGTGAGATGCCGATGGCGATCTGGTCGTTGGCGGCGAAGAAACCGTCGATCCCGGCATGGGTCGTCAGGATCTCTTCGGCGGCGTGTTGCCCTGAGCCGGAATCCAATTCGCCGTAACTTGTTGCGGCCACCTCCAGGTCGGGGTGCGGGGAGATGGCGGCCAGGAAGCCCGCGATGCGGTCGGAGTTGGCCGTGATGGGGATGCCGCCCACCACAGCGACGCGTCCGCGCCCGCCCAACGCACTCGCCAACGCGGAGCCGGCGAGGAAACCGGCCTTGGTGTTGTCGGTCGCGACCACCGCATCGGCGCCGCTGACCGCCGAGCCGATGGCCACCACCGGGATGCGGGCAGCCCGGGCGCGGGCGCACGCGCCCTCGAGACCCTCGGAGGCCACCGGCTCGATGAGGATGAGATCCAAACCGGCATCGACGAATTCGAGGATCTGCCGGGATTGATTCGCCCTGTCCTCCTTGGCCTTCTCCACGTGCAGGCGCGCGCCGAGCCGGTTGGCTTCGGTGTGCAGCGCCCCGATTTCGGCGAGGAAGAAGCTCTCGTCCACCGGGTAGCTGAAGCCGATGTCATGGATCGGCCAGCTCTGCGCCCGTGCACTCGAGGCCAGCTCGAAGACACGCGAGCCCAGGGCGTACGTGCCGTCGACACCGCGGGAGAGCAGCAGTTCGTCGGCCAGCGCGTGACAGATCCCCATCACGCTGCTCTTGGGGAAGCCGGTGGCGTCGGTCAACTCGGCAAGCGACATCGGCCGGCCCGCGTCACTGACGGATTGGAGGACGGCAGCCGCACGCGTCAAGGCGGGGACGCGTCCGCCGCGCGCCGACGACTCGTGTGCCACCGCCATTCGAGGAAGCGTAGTGGATTTGTTGCCTTCGACAACTGCAACTTTCGACTGCCCACACGGCGAGGAGTTATTGACAAGCTCACGACGGGGTGCTTACTGTGTGTTTCATCACTCGACGCCGAGTTCGATATATGAAACGCGTGCGGCGAGTGTTCGCCTGCCCGGGTAGGTCTCGGGCGAGGTGCATGTAGTCCACGTCGACGCGGCGTGGGCGCGTGATTCTCAGCCCGGGCCGAAGGATGAATCGATGGCGATTTCCCAACGTGTTGTCGGAGTCATCAGCGTGGCGTTGACCATGGCGATGATCACCGGCGGATGTACCAAGAAGAACGAAGAGGCCGCTCCGGCAACCACCGGCGGCGCCAGCGCCGAACAGGGTGAAGGGGCATCCGGCGAAGCGATCAAGGTCGCCTTCGTACCGAAGCTGCAGGGTTCGCCCTACTTCGAGGCCATGGACTCCGGTGCCAAGAAGGCGGCGGCCGATCTCGGCAATATCGAATGGCTGTACCAGGGCCCGACCTCGGCCGACGCCGCCGCCCAGGCGCAGATCGTCCGGTCGTTCATCCAGCAGAACGTCGACGTGCTGGTGGTGGCGCCCAATGATCCTGATTCCATGGCGCCGTTGATGAAGGAGGCCCAGGACGCCGGCATCAACGTGATGACCGCCGACACCGACGCGCCCAACTCGGTGCGTGAGGCGTTCGTCAATCAGGCCACCGCCGAAGGCATCGGCACCAAGACGGCCGAGACGCTGATGCAGGCGATGGGCGGAAAAGGCAAGTGGGCCATCGTGTCCTGCGGTGAGACCGCCGAGAACCTGAACTCGTGGATCGAGGTCGAGCGGGCCTACGTGCAGGAGAAGTACCCGGAGGCCGAGCTGGTCGACGTGGTGTACTCCGGTGAGGATCAGGCCCGAGGCACCCAGATGTCCACCGACCTGATGAGCGCCCACCCCGACCTCAAGGGCCTGCTCGGGCAGTGCACCACCTCGGCCGTCGGTGTGGCGCAGGCGGTCAAGGACGCCGGCAAGATCGGTCAGGTCTTCACCGTCGGCGTCGGCACCCCGAAGTCGATGGCGCCGTACCTGGAAGACGGGTCCTCCTCGGGCTCGATCCTGTGGAACGTCGAGAACCTCGGCTACCTGACCGTGTGGGCCGGCCAGCAGGTGGCCAGCGGCACCCCGTTCCAGCCTGAGAACAAGGTCAGCGACGACATCACCGGTGTGAAATGGGACGAGGCCACCAAGACCCTGGTCCTCGGTGAACCCCTGCTGATCACCACCGAGAACGTCGGCGACTTCGACTACTGATCCACTTCGGTTGGGCGGCGCGCGGAAACGCGCGTCGCCCAATTGATCTCAACCTTTGGAGAGTTCATGGCGCAGCAGCCTCGACTGACCCTCACCGGGGTGGTCAAGAGCTACGGCGCGGTCAAGGCCATCAGGCACGCCGACTTCGAGCTCCAGCCCGGGCAGGTGCACGCGCTGGTGGGGGAGAACGGCGCCGGGAAATCCACACTCATCAAGATCATCTCCGGTGCCACCGCACCCGACGCGGGTGCGGTGACCTACAACGGTGAACCGGTGTCCATCACCTCCACCGTCGACGCCATCAACCTCGGCATCGCCACGGTGTACCAGGAGCCGCAGCTGTTCAGTGAGCTCACCGTCGCCGAGAACATCTTCATGGGTCGCGAGATCGTCACCCGCGGACGCGTCGACTGGGCCGCGCAGAACGACCAAGTGGTCACCCTGCTCGAATCCCTGGACCTGCCCGCCAAACTCGCGACGGCCACCGTCGGCAGCCTGTCGGTGGCCACCCAGCAGCAGGTGTCGATCGCCAAGGCGCTGGCAGGCGATGCCGGAGTCCTGATCCTCGATGAGCCGTCGGCCATCCTGACCGACGCAGAAATCGAAGTCCTGTTCGGCATCATCCGTCGCCTGGCCGCCGACGGCGTGGCCATCATCTACATCTCGCACCGCCTCGACGAGGTGGTCAAGATCGCTGATCAGGTCACCGTCATGCGTGACGGCGCCACCATCGGCACCTATCCCATCGCGGACATGACCGTGCGGCGCATCGCTGAACTGATGGTGGGAGAGGCGCTTTCGGAGCAGACCGGGCACCGCACCAAGCCCAAGGGTGAACCCGTCCTCGAACTGAAGTCCCTGGCGCGCGCGGGGTCCTTCCAGGACGTCAGCCTGGAACTGCGCTCCGGGGAGATCCTCGGCCTCTACGGTTTGGTCGGCTCCGGTGTCGCCGAGATCGCCGAGTGCATCCACGGACTGGCGACCACCAGCGGCGGCGAGATCGTGGTCGAGGGCCGCTCCGTGGCTCCGCGCTCACCGCGAGAAGCTGCAAAGGCCGGGATCGCGCTGCTGCCCGCCAATCGCAAGACCGAGGGCATGTTCTCGTTCCAGTCCATCGCGTTCAACGTCTCGATCGGCCACCTCCAACGGCTTTCGTTCGGACGGGCCTTCGTCGACCGGCGTCGCGAACGCAGCGTGGTCAAGGACCTGATGAAGCGCCTCGCCGTCCGCGCTTCCGACGAAAATCAAGCCGTCGGAACTCTTTCCGGCGGCAATGCACAGAAGGTGATGCTGGCCCGCCAGCTCGTCGAGCGGCCCAAACTGCTGCTGCTGGGCGAACCCACCCAGGGTGTCGACATCGGAGCCAAAGAGGAGATCCACCGCATCATCGCCGATCTCGCCGACAACGGCACCGCCGTCCTGGTCGTCACCTCTGATCTGCAGGAAGCACTGCGGATCGCCGACCGGCTACTGGTGGTGCGGGCCGGCACCATCACCGCGGAGTTCGGTCCCGACGCCCGGCAGGCCGACGTGCTGGCCGCCGCGGCGGGGGACCGGGAAGGATCGGCGACGGCATGAGCACCACGCTGGACCCCAACGCCGCGCCCACCGCGGCCCCGATCAAGACACGCGGCCGGGTGCTGCCCTCGCCGGTGACGCCGGCCGAGATCGCGCTGATCGCCGTCCTGGTCGTGCTGTGGATCGCGCTGGCGTTCGCGACGCCCGCGTTCCTCAGTGCGGGCTCGATCATCCCGCTGCTGGTCGAGGTGGCGCCCGTCGCGCTGATCGGCATCGGCATGACGTTCATCATCATCACCGGCGGCATCGACGTCTCCGTCGGCGGCGCCATCATGGTGTGCTCGGTGATCACCGCCAAACTGATGCGCGACCAGGGCCTGCCCGTGTGGGGGTGTCTGGCGGTGGCGCTCGGCACCGGAGCGGTGCTCGGCCTGGTCAACGGCGCCCTCATCGCCTACGGGCGGGTGCACGCCATCATCATCACCTTCGGCACCGCGAACCTCTTTCTCTTCTTGGGGCTGCAGATTTTCGGTTCCACCCCGGTCGCCGGGATGCCCAACACGCTGGCGTGGTTCGGCCGCGGTATCGAAGGCCGGACGCTGGGGGTGCCCAACAGTTTCGCCATCACGGTGATCCTGGCCGCGATCGCCTGGTGGTACCTGCGGCACACCCCCGGCGGGCGGCACTTCTTCGCCGTCGGTGGTGATCCGGTGGCGGCGCGCCTGGCCGGCATCCGCGTGCAGCGCCGCATCCTGATCGCCTACGTCGTCACCGGGCTGCTGATCGGGCTGGCGTCCATCTTCACCCTGGCGAAGGGCACCTCCAATCTGGACCAGTCGGTGGGCTCGGGCCAGGAACTGGCGGTGATCGCCGCGGTGGTGATCGGTGGCACGTCGATCATGGGTGGACGCGGCTCGGTGCTGGGCACCCTGCTCGGCGCGCTGCTGGTGCAGACCGTCAAATCCGGTGTCACACAGCTCGGTTGGCCCTCGCAATTGTCCGACCTGTTCGTCGGCATCTTCATCATCGTCGCCGTCGGAACCGATCTGCTCCGCCGACGTGCCAGGAGGGACCTGTGACCGCCGATACCGCAGCGCCGCCCGCCGCTCCGAAGCCGGACCGGCGCAGCACCGCCGACCGGATCCTCGAGGCCGTCCTGACCCAGCGGATCGTGCTGCTGGGCATCCTCATCGTGATCGTCGTCGGATGGCTGATGTACCTGAGCACCGCCGGATACCTGTCCGGCGACTACGACTTCGACTACATGTCGGCGGTACTGATCGACGCCGTGCCCTTGGCGATGCTGGCCTTCGCGCAGCTGGTCGTCATCGTGTCCGGCCGCGGCGGTATCGACCTGTCGGTGGGCGCCATGGTGTCGCTGGTCGGCATGATCTTCGGCTTCGCCTACGGCCAGTGGGGCTGGCCGCTGCCTCTGGCAATCCTGCTGGCCGTGGCCGTCGGCGCGCTGCTGGGCGCCATCAACGGATTCCTGGTGGCCTACATCGGCTTTCCCGCATTGATCGCCACGCTGGCCACCTACTATGGCTACAAGTCCATCGCGATGGTGATCAACGACCAGAAGCCGATCAACAGCCCGCAGATCCAGGACCTGTACTCGCTGACCAGCTCTGTCGAAGTCCCGATCATCGGGGCCTACATCCCCGACGTGCCGCTGGGGGTGTTCACCTTCCTGATCCCGGTGCTGCTGGTGCTGTGGCTGGCGCTGGGCCGCGGCACCTACGGGCGGCGGCTTTACGCCGTCGGCACCAACGACGTGGCGGCGCGCTGGGCCGGCGTCGACGTCGCAGCCACCCGAATGCGCGCCTACGTCACTTCGGGGGTGCTGTCCGGGCTGGTGGCGGTTTACATCACCGCCCAGTTCGCCTCGGCCCGCCCCGATGCGGGCACGGCGGGCAATGGGCTGGCACTGCCGGCGATCACCATCGCCGTGCTGGGCGGTGTCGCGATCACCGGTGGCATCGGACGTATCGCCGGTGTACTGCTGGCCACGCTGCTGATCGTGTGGCTCAACGCGGGCATCATCTTGTACTTCGAGGGCAACACGGGAACGCAGTTCCAGCTGCTCGCCCTGGGCGTCGTCCTGATCCTGGCCGCCCTGCTCAACGGGTTGACCACCCGAAGGTTCCGCGGCGGCGACTGAGCCGTCCGCAATACAACGGAGGAATAGTGACTGTTCTTGATGCCTTCTCGCTGGCCGGGAAGCGCGCCCTGGTGACCGGTGGCAACCGTGGCCTCGGCTTCGCCTTCGTGCGGGGCCTGGCCGAGGCGGGCGCCGACGTCGTGTTCGTCTCCCGCGACGTCGACCGCAACGCCGCCGCCCTCGCCGAACTGGCCGACGAAGGCCTGCGGGTGCAGGCCTTCGAGGTGGACGTGACCGCCACCGACGGGCCCACCGCCGCCATCGACGGTGCCGTCGAACGACTGGGTGGGCTGGACCTGCTGCTCAACAACGCGGGCCTGGCCATCCACCAGGCCGCCCTCGAGATCTCCGATGAGGACTGGGATCTGGTGTTCGACGTGAACACCCGGTCACTGTGGCGGCTCAGCCAGCGGGCCGGTGCCTACATGAAGGATCACGGCGGCGGCAACATCCTCAACATCGGGTCCATCAGCTCGATCATCGTCAACCGCCCGCAGTTCCAGGCCTCCTACAACGCGTCGAAAGCCGCGGTGCACCAGCTGACGAAGTCGCTGGCCGCCGAATGGGCGCCCTACAACATCCGGGTCAACGCACTGGCACCCGGTTACGTCAAGACCGAGATGGCGCCGGTGGACCGGCCGGAGTTCCGCCAGCACTGGATCGAGGACGCACCGATGAAGCGTTACGCCCTGCCGGAGGAGATCGCGCCGACCGTGGTGTACATGGCCTCCGACGCCTCGGCCTTCATGACCGGCTCGGTGGTTGTCATCGACGGCGGTTACACCGTCTACTAGTTTTCAGACCAATTCGGGCACCCGCAGCTGGGCGATGCACACCTCGAAGTCGTGCTCGTCGATGATGTCGGCGCCGGCGTTGCGTGTGGTCTCGGACTTGATCTGCTCGATCCTCTCCCGATTCCGTTCGATGGCGTCGGTGCTGTCGTAGACCACCGAGGACACGCCTCGACCGGATTCCCGGTCCACCATGACGCTGACGCTGCACAGTCCGTCGAGTTCTTCGAGCGCGGGCAGGGCCGAGGATTTGAACATCTGAATGCCGGCGTCGATCTGTGCGGGGTCGACGCGGACCCACGTCACGCGGGCGCAGGCCCCGGCGGCGATATCGTGCTCGCGGTGCAGCACTTCGATCTCCCAGTGATCGAGCTGGGGACGGTCGCCGCCGAGCATCTCGATGGCCTGATCGCGGAGGCTCTGTACGGCGTCGGTGGTGGCGCGCATGGCCTCTTCGGACTCCCAGGCAGACGTCACGATGCAACGTCCGCTGGACCGGTCGGCCAGCATCGAGAGCCCGACGTAGCCGTCGTACTGGGCCAGCGCCGGCATGATGACTTCACGGACGTGGCTGATGCCGGCCTCGAGACGTGAGGGGTCTGCTGTGGTTGCGGTTGTGCGGGTGAACATGTCCGCCTCCTGTGAGAACCGGGCAGCGTCCCGACGGCGCTGCCGCCGCAATTCATGCTCCTCCGTCGGCATGGCGAGGGCAATGCTTTCCCGTTGGGCGACTGCGTTTTTCGGGTTGAATTGAATGCGTGGTGTCGCACGAATGTCGCACAGACGCGGGCAATCGCAGCCATGGTTGCGCCGTGGAACAGTTGGGGCAGCTGTGACTCCTGCGCCGGGCGAACTACTTCCGCACCACGATCACCGGCCGCTGCGCCGCCTGCACCACCGCGCCGCTGACCGAGCCCAGCAGTGCACCGACCACCGCGCCGCGGCCGTGGTTACCGACGACGATCAGCTGCGCGGACTCCGAGTGCGCCAGCAACTCCCGGGCCGGCTGATCACGCACCACCACCCGCCGCACAACGACCTCGGGGTGGCGTTCCTCGAAGGGCGCCAACTGTGCGGCCAGCTCCAGATCGATCTGGGGCTGCGTCGCCTCCCAGTCGAGCCCCGGCAGCTCGTAGGCGCCCGGCGACCACCAGGCATGCAGCACAACAAGTTCCACCCCGCGGCGGGCCGCTTCCTCGAACGCCACCGATGTCACCTGCTCCGACGAGGACGACCCGTCGAAGCCCAGCAGCACCGGGCCGTCCGCAGCCGCGTACTCCTCGTGGATGACCGCCACCGGACAATGCGATCGGTGCAGCAGCGCCATGCTCACCGAACCCAACACCGCCCGGGCTATCGCGCCACGGCCATTGCTGCCGACCACCACCAGTTCGGCGTCCCGGGACTGTTCGATCAACGCCGGCGCCGGTCCTTCGAGCACCACCTCCGTGGTGATCGGTACCGCATCGCCGATGAGTTCGGCGGCCAGCTTCTGCGCGTCGCGCAGGATCTTCTCGCTGTCTTCGCGCTGCCACTCGAGGATCGCCGCCGGCAGCACACCGGCGGACGACCACGTGGCCACCGGGCCCGGAACCGCCGCGCAGACCAACGCCAGCGGCGCCTGCCGCAGCACTGCCTCAGCCACCGCCCACCGCAGCGCGGCGGTGGAGCACGGCGAGCCATCAACGCCTACAACGATTCCGGTTCCCATGACTCCCGTTTCTAGCACCTAGGACTGTCGCGCCACCAGCACCGGCACCTTCGCGCCGTTGACCACCGCCGAACTCACCGAACCCAACAGCATGCCGGCGAACCCACCACGGCCGTGGCTACCGACCACCACCAACTGCGCGCGTTCGGCCTGCAACAGCAATTGCGGGGCCGGGCGGTCGAAGACCACCACCCGTTCCACCGGCACATCGGGATAGCGTTCCTGCCACCCGGCCAGCCGCTCGGCCAACACCTCACATTCGGCTTGATGCAGCGGCGCGAAGTCGAACCCGGGGAAGTCGAGCACTCCGGCGTCACTCCAGGCGTGGACGGCGATCAGGTCGACGCCACGGCGCGAGGCTTCGTCGAACGCCATCGCCACGGCCCGGTCGGAAACGGGTGAACCGTCGACACCGACCACCACCGGGGCGCCCGTCCGGTGCTCCTCGCCATGGATGACCGTCACCGGGCAATGCGAATGATGCACCAGCGCCGAACTCACCGACCCCAGCAACGTGCGCCCGAAAGCCCCCAGGCCGCGGCAGCCGACCACAAGCATCGACGCGTCCTTGGTCAGGTCGATGAGCGTGGAAACGACAGGGCCGGTGACCATTTCGGCTTCAATGTCGACGGCGCCCGCATCGCGGGCCACCTGCTCGGCGTTCTGCAGGATCTCGCGGCCGCGGGTGGTCTGCCATTCGGAGAACCCGGGCATTGCCAGCGGCTCCGACCACGCCATCATCACCTGCGGTGAGATCACGTGTACCAATTTCAGTGGCGCGCTGTGCAACGCCGCTTCGCGGGCGGCCCACCCGATCGCCGCGGTCGACGGCGGCGATCCGTCCGCTGCGACCAGAACACCGCGGTGCGTTTCCCACATTCGCTCTGAAGCAGACATTTTCTGTCCCTTCCGCCGATGGGATCGAACACCTTCAGGGTAAGCGCGGCAACGGCGTCGTACAGGTGCCTTTGGTCCCGAAACTCAGGGCACTAGTACCGCTGCCCCCGCCAACCGGCCGGCGCTCAGGTCCTGCAGCGCGATATCCGCACGATCCAGACGGTAGTGCGGATGGGTGATCTCGATGTGATGCCGCCCGGCGAAGTCCAGGAAGGCACGCGCGTCGGCGCGGGTGTTCGACGTGACCGAGCGCACCTGCCGCTCCTGGAACAAGTGGCGCTGATAGTTCAGAACAGGGATGTCGCTGAGGTGGATGCCGGCGACAGCAAGGGTGCCGCCGCGGTCCAGGGCTTCGAGTGCGACGGGCACCAGGTCACCGACCGGTGCGAAAAGGATGGCCGCATCCAGTGGCACCGGAGCTCGATCGTAGGCACCCTGCACCGACACCGCGCCCAGTGCGGTGGCCAGTTCCTGCGCGTGCCGGCCGCGGGTCATCACATGCACCTCGGCGCCCTGGGCCACCGCGACCTGCGCCGTGATGTGCGCGCTGCCGCCGAACCCGTAGATGCCCAGTCGCCCGCCCGCCGGCAGGTCGGCCCGCAGCAGTGAGCGGTAGCCGATGATCCCCGCGCACAGCAGCGGAGCGAGCTCGGTGTCGGAGTATCCGGTGGGCAGTGCGTGCACGTACGCCGCTGGCGCCGAGACGAATTCGGCGTAGCCGCCGTCGGCGTCCCACCCGGTGTAGCGCGATTCCGGACACAGGTTCTCGTCGCCGCGCACACAGTATCGGCACTGCCCGCAGGTATGCCGCAGCCACGCGACGCCGACACGATCACCGACGTCGACCCCGGTGACGTTCGGGCCGAGGGCCACCACTTCGCCGACCACTTCATGTCCGGGAGTGACGTGGGGCCGGTGCACGGGCAGATCACCTTCGGTGACATGCAAGTCGGTACGGCACACCCCGCAGGCGAGCACCCTGATGAGGACCTCACCGTCCCCGGGTTCCGGCACCTCGCTGGTCACCCACTCCAAGGGACGGGTGTTGATGGGCCCCGGTGTGCGTACCCGCCACGCTTTCATGGTGTCAGTGTCCCTTAGCGGTAGAGCGTGCGCCCGAGTTCGCGGCCCTTTGTCGTCGGCCGACAGCTGGCGGTCAAGCCGACGATGCCGTCCAACGAGGCGAACCGCAACCGGACGTGCATCGGCCGCGAAGCCCTGTTGCAGCACGAACTCGATGCCGTGACGGCGGCCCACCCTCGTCCGGACTTCAAACGACGCATCCTGAACGCCTTCACTGAGGGGGTAAAGCACCGTCCGGCAAGCAGATTCGGTGCCGTCAACGCCGATGCCCCGGCGCACTTCGACCCCGGCTTCGTCCGCGCGGATTTCGTCGAGATCATCCGAGGCAACGGTTGGGCCGAGTAACGCCGTTCACCCATCGGCTGGACTCCGTCCATGCCCGTATCAGAGGGTGGGGCCATGCGCTGCTCGCTGATCGTCGTCTGGGTCGCCGTGCTGACCGCCGCCTTCGGCGTCACGCCTTCACGTGCCGAGGAGCCGCTGGCGCTGCTGACCGATCCGTTCCAGCAGCGCCCGCATCCCGACTCCACCGAGATCGCCTGGTTCACCGAGTTCCGCGGCGACGCCCATTACGTTCTGGTGGGAGAGGGCGTGGCGGCGCTGTCCGACGGCGAGCTGCCGGACCTGCTCGCGCGGGGGAGCGCCGAGGGGGTGCGGGTGCTGCCCGCGGTGACGGCGAAGTTGTCGCAGGTGGCCGAGGACGCCCAGTCCGAGCTGCCCGCTGACCGTAAACCGTTGACGGGTATCAGGGCGCGCGACGTGTATCGCCACCACGCCGTCGTGACCGTGCCGACCGGTATCCGGGAGCCCTACCGCGTGGTGAGCACCCGCGGGGGCGCGCTGGCGGTATCCGAAACATTCACGGTGCGTGGGCAGTTGGCGCCGGGGGAGGCGGCGGTGATCATGCTGACCTCGGATCACCAGTTGATGGTCAACACCCCGGCCAATCTGGAGTGGGCGGCGCGCACCATCACCGAGCAGCTGGGCCCGATCGATGCGGTGTTCATGCCCGGCGATCTGATCAATGTGCCCGACCGCGCGTCGGAGTGGTTCGACGATCAGCGTGGCTCGGCATTCTTCCCGGGCATGCAGGGCCGCGGCGGCCGTGAAGCCAGCGACGGCGTGGTGTACCGCGGCGGCCAGATCCTGCAGAACGCACCGATTTTCCCGGCGATCGGCAACCACGAAGTGCAGGGCCGCCGCGACGGGCACACCTCGCTGACCGATTCCTTCTACAACCCGGTACCGCGTGCGGTGGCCCCAGATGGGTTCAACACCACCACCTATGAGGAGATCTTCTCGCTGCCCGGCACGGGGCGCCACTACGCCACCACCGTGGGCGACATCCGGCTCGTCACCCTGTTCGCGACGCGAATCTGGCGCTCCGACAAAGCCGATGCCGACCCGGCCGCCCGCACATCGACCACGCGGTACCAGGAATCGCGGGACGGCCTCGACGACCCGTTGTCACAAGGCCACGGCGAGTTCATCTTCGAGGACCTCAGCGTCGGCTCACCACAGTACGACTGGCTGCAGCGCGAGCTGAATTCCCCGGAGTTCCGCAACGCCAAGTACACCGTGGTGATGCTGCACGAAGGCCCACAGAGCCTGGGTGAGAACGCCACCCCGGCCTTCGCGCACCCGCAGCGCATCGAGGAACGCGACGGCAACGGCGAACTCATCGGGATCCGCTACGACTACCCGGCCGCAGAGGACATCCTGCTGCGGGACATCACTCCACTGCTGGAGAGCGCCGGCACCGATCTGGTGCTCAACGGCCACAATCATCTGTGGAACCGCTTCGTCTCACCGGCCGGCGTCAACTACCTCGAGGCGTCGAACACCGGCAACAGCTACGGCGCGTTCCTACCGGTCTCAGGGGCGAGCCGCCCCATCCCACCGCCACCCTGGAATCCCGACAACTATCTGGCGCAGGGTAATTCGGGTGGGCTGGCGCCGGTAGTGCCCAGCATCGCATCGCGGCTCAACGCCGACGGGGTGCCGGAGCCCTACATCGCCGACAACAACCTCATCGTGTTCCAGGCGCTGCACACGGGCACCGGCACCATCACCAGCTGGTATGTCGACATGGCCAACACCGCCGCCGGAGCGGTGAAGTTCGACGAGTTCACCTTGTGATGAAGCCATCCCTCGCCCAGCCGAGAATTGTGTTGCCGCGAGGCTCACGTGGGGGCCGTGGATCCGCTAGATCGCTCCGAGGTTGTGACGACCGCAGGGTGGCGCGGCGGGACCAAGTCCGCAGTTGCCCGCGTCTGTGCGACTCGCCAGCGACAGAACCCTAAAGCGATGCGATCTCGTACTCGCCGATCTGCTTGGTCAGCACATGCAGCTGATCTTCCGCCGACCCGAGGGTGTGGTTGATGGCGGTGAGCCGGGCCGCGTAGTGCGCCACCGGGTACTCCGCCGTCACCCCGATACCGCCGTGCAGCTGGATGGCTTCCTGGCTGATGTGCCGGCCGGAGCGGGCGATCTGCAGCTTGGCGCGGGCGGCGATGGTCGGCGACAGCACGCCGTCGGCGATGGACATCGCGGCATAAAGATTCATGCTGCGGGCCAGCTCCAGCGAGACATACATATCGGCGGCGCGCTGCGTCAACGTCTGGAACGTGTTGAGCGTGACGCCGAACTGTTTGCGACTCTTCAGGTAATCCGACGTCAGCCGCAGCGACTCTTCCATCGCGCCCAGGGCCTCGGCGCACAACGCCGATTGGATGCGGATGAGCGCGCGCTCGACGGCCGCCGTCGCATCCTCGGGGGAGCCCAGCGCCACGGCGGGGGAGCGCTCCAGGTCGATCTGCGCGCCGCGCTGACCGTCGAAGGTCCGATAGCCCTGCTTGGTCACGTTGTCACCGTTGACCAGGAACAGCCCGGTGCCGCCGTCCGGCAGTGCGGCGGTGACCACCAACTTGTCGGCGGTGTCACCAGCCAGCACCGGATTCTTGCGGCCGGTCAACACCCACGCGTCACCGTCACGCTCGGCCGTCGTCGCGACCGTCGGCGTCGACCCGCGCATACCGGGCTCGAAATGCGCGAACGCCAACAACAACCGGCCCTCGGCCACCTCGTCCAGCAGCTGCTTGTGCTCGTCGCTGCCGACCTCGGCGATCACCGCGCCCGGCCCCAGCGCGGCGTGCAGCACCGGCTCGGGCGCCAGCCGGCGACCCACCTCGGTGAGCACCAACATGATCTCGATCTGACCGGACTCGTCGGGGTCGAAGCCCAGACCGAGGATGCCGGTGTCGGCCAGCTGGCCCCACACCTCGCGGCTCCAGCCCAGATCGGTGTCGATCACCTTGTTGCGGCGCTCGGCGTCATAGCTGTGGGCCAGCAGGTCGCGGGTGGTGTCACGCAGCAGTTCCTGCTCGTCGCTGAGTTGAAAGTCCATTGTCTTGAGGCCCTATCTCACAGTCCGAGGATGGTCGAAGCGATGATGGTGCGCTGCACCTCGTTGCTGCCGCCGTAGATCGACGTCTTGCGATAGTTCAGGTAGTGCGGCGCGCTGGCCTGCGCCCACTCCGGTGACGCGATGGCCGCGGCCTCGAACGGCAGCGCGTCCGGCCCCGCCACCTCCACCATCAGCTCCGTGGTGGCCTGCTGCAGCTGGCTGCCGCGCAGCTTGAGCACCGACGATGCCGGGTTGGGCTGTCCGTCCTTCGAGCTCGACGCCACCCGCATCTGGGTGAGTTCGAGTGCCAACAGGTCGTTCTCGACCTCGGCGAGGCGGGCGGCGAACAGCGGGTCTTCGACGAGGCCGGTGGCGGACGCACGTTTCTTCACCTCAGCCAGCGCCACCTTGGTGGCGCCGATGCGGGCGATGCCGGTGCGCTCGTTGCCCAGCAGGAACTTCGCGTACGTCCAGCCCTGGTTCTCTTCACCGACGAGCTGGTCGGCGGGCACCCGGACATCTTCGAAGAACACCTCGTTGACCTCGAAGCTGCCGTCGATGAGCTTGATCGGGCGCATGGTGATGCCCGGGGTGTCGAGGTCGATCAGCAGGAACGAGATGCCGGCCTGGCGCTTGGGCGCCTGGGGGTTGGTGCGGACCAGACAGAAGATCCAGTCGGCGTACTGGCCGAGTGTGGTCCAGGTCTTCTGTCCGTTGACCACATAGGTGTCGCCGTCGCGGATCGCGGTGGTGCGCAGCGAAGCGAGGTCGGACCCGGCCTCGGGCTCGGAGAAGCCCTGGCACCAGAAGATGTCGAGGGCGGCCGTCGGCGGCAGGAAGCGTTCCTTGATCTCCTGGCTGCCGAACTCGGCGATCACCGGGCCGACCATCTTGGCGTTGAACGTCAACGGCTCCGGGACACTGGCCAGCTGCATCTCATCGAGCCAGATCTGGTGCTGCGTGGGGGTCCAGTCCTTGCCGCCCCACTCGACCGGCCAGTTCGGCACGGCGATGCCGTGTTCGTGCAGGATCTTGTGGCTGCCAACGATGTCGTCTTTGCTCAGGTGTCCGCCGAGGCGGGTGCGTTCCCGCATGTCCTCGGGGAATTTGGTGGTGTAGATGGTGCGAAGCTCGTCGCGGAAGGCGGCTTCCTCCGGGGTCAACGCCAGCTGCATGTGCTGCCTCCGTGCTCGGTGTTGGGGCGATCTTAGACCGATGTTGAATACAGGCTAGCCGACCGGTTGGTTGGGGAGTCTGAGGGCCCGTCTCCGGGTCGTGCCGCCGCCTCTTGCGGTTACCCACCAACACAGTGGGTAGACCCCTGTATCGCCGGCACCGCGGAAAGGGGAGGGCAGTGGGGGTGGACTGCCCGAAGCGGATGGAGTTCGGGCCGTGTGGTGGCGTACGCCCCGACGGTTCCTGCGAGATGCGTCCCGGGCCGTGCGCATTCCCCGACATCGTGCCGTGGTCCGGGCCGGTGGCCGCCGCCGCTCCGACGGCCGCGCCGCTGGTACTCACCGATTTCAGCTGCGTTCCGTTCGACCCCGCCGACTTGGCGGCCACCGCCGAGGTGCTGGCCCTGTCCTGTGACGCCGTGCTGGTGGGCGAGCACCAGAACCGCCCAGACTTTCCGCCCACCCTTGCCGGGCGGATGCTTCGCGACAGCGGCGTCACCCCGTGGATCACGTTGTCGTGTCGCGACCGCAACCGCATCGTCCTCGAGCAGGAGCTGCGGGGTTTGAAGCAACTCGGTGTGCAGACGGTGTTCTGCGTGACCGGCGATGGGCGTGGCTATGACGTACGCCCGGACGTCACCCAGACCTTCGACCTCGACGGGCCCCGGCTGCTGTCGTTGGCCGCATCGCTGGGGATGACAGCGGCAGCGCCCGAGACGCTGACCGCCCCGCCGGTGCAGGGCCGCCCGGCGCGGTTGGTGCAGAAGCAGGCCGCAGGGGCGCGCATGGCGGTGCTGAACCACGTGCCGTACCCCGCTCAGGTGGAGGTGTTCATGAAACAGGCTCGGGCGTGGGGGCTTTCGATACCGGTGCTTGCCGCGGTCGCCGTGTTCACCGACCCGGTGTCGGCGGCGGTGCTCCAAGGGCTTCCCGGGCTCGAACTCGATCAGGAGGTAGTTGCCCGGGTGGTCGATGCGCAGGATTCCCTGGAAGCCGGTATCGAGGCGGCCGTCGCCGAGGCGCGGGCGCTGTTGGCGATCGAGGGAATTGAAGGGGTGAACCTCTCAGGCTCAGCATCGGGCGCCGGCACCCGTGTTGGTGCGCAGATCAAAGCCGAGGTCGGTCGTCGGATCAGGGCGGAGTTCGCATGAGTGAGGCGATGGAGGCGGAGTTCAGCACCGTCGCCGAGTGGACGGCCGAGGTGGCACGCGATCTCGGGCCGTCCTTTCACATTCCCGCGGGCTGCCGGGGCAGCGGCAGCCCCGCCGCGTTGGACTGGCTGATCGAGCGTCTCGAGCTGGCCCCGGGTGAGAGCCTGCTCGACAGCGGTGCCGGTGTCGGCGGGCCGGCTGCTTATGCGGTGCAACAGCGCTCGGTACGCCCGACGCTGCTCGAGCCGGAGGAAGGTGCGTGCCGGGCGGCGCGCGCTCTGTTCGCGTATCCGGTGGTGCAGGCCAGCGCGACAGACGTACCGTTCGAGGACGAGATCTTTGATGCGGCATGGTCTTTGGGGGTGATGTGCACGGTGGACGATCAGCTGACGTTCCTGACCGAGCTGCGCCGGGTGGTGCGTCCGCCCGGGCGCATCGGGTTGCTGGTGTTCATGGCGCAGACCCCGAACCCCTCCGGTCAGCCCGAGGGAAACAACTTCCCGACCCGGGACTCGCTGACCGAGCTGATTGACCGCAGCGGGCTGCGCATCACGCACTGGCTCAGCACCGCCGATCTGCCTGCCATCCCGGACGAGTGGCAGGACAAGATCGACACCGTGACAAAGGAACTCGAGACACGGCATCACGGCGAGCGCGCCTGGCAGCTGGCCGAACGTCAGAGCAAGCTCATCGGTGGCCTACTCGAGGACGGGAAGGTCACCGGAGAATTGCTGGTGCTGCGGCGGGCTTGACGGATGGGTACGCGAAAGCGACCGCCGCCATGCCGAGCACGCCGAAGATGGCGCCGACCACAAATGCCGCGGGACATCGAGTCGCTTCCGGTGCGCCACCACCGCGGCGCAGACGCCACAGAGCAACAGCAGTGCTGTCATCGTGATCAGGGAACCGGCCAGTCGTGCTTCCTCGCTGGAACAGGCAAGAGGCAGCGAACCAAAGCGACGCGCCCGTCGGCTCCCCCTTGCTCCGACGAACGCGCCGCCTCAGCCTGTCCGCGTTCAGCGGACACCAGGCGCACATCCCGGTCCGGGTGAATGTGCGCCTGAAACTGTCACCGCGCAGCTGTGCGGTGCAGTCCCGAGACTAGAGGCCGTCATGGGCAAAGGCAAAGGTCACGGCGCAAATTGGGACGTTCGTATGACACGTTCGGGCGTCACAGTTCGTTGAGGCTGAGGATGCCGTCCTCGACGGCCCGAGCCAGCAGGGCCGATTTCGTGGGCGCGGGTCGGCCCACCGCCGCGTACTTGGCCCGCGCACGCTGCAGATGCGTGCGGACCGTGGTGGGGGCGATGTAGAGCCGCTTGCCCACCAACTCCTTGCTCTCGGTCTGGAACCATGCCCGCAGCACTTCCTTCTCGCGCTCGGAGAGTTTGATCCGGCCGGAGGTACGGTCGTTGACCAGGGCCTTCGCCATCCGCGGGCCGGTGTACGGGGTGCCGGAACCGGCCGCGTGGATGGCCTCGATGAGGTGCAGCCGGCCCTCGGACTTCACCAGGTAGGTGACGGCACCCAGTTCGAGGCTGGTGAGGATGATCTCGTCGGCCGTCAGGTGCGAATAGATGATGACGCGCTGACCTGACTCGCAGAGCTTGCGCAGCGTGGCGAAGTCGGGCCGGTTGCCGTCGATTTGCAGGTCGAGCAGAACGACGTCGACCTGATTCGGGATGTCGGGAAAACGGGCCAGGAACTCGTTGGGGTGCAGAAAGTTGCCGACGAGCTCGATCGGCGGTTCGGCCCTGGCGCACCACGCCTCGACCCCGGCGTGGACGACGTCGTGATCATCGATGATCGCGACTGTGACAGGGCGGGCAGCCCCCTCGTCGTGCATGTACTGGACCCCCAACCCCGCTGCGGATTCCGCAAACTACTTTGACCAAGCGGAACTAATTTAATCGCATGGTCGCCAAGCCGCGACTACTACTCCCATTACCCACATAAGGATCTTCCGACTCGTGGTTCACATCACCGCGGATTCGTTCACATCGAAGGCCCCGTGACTCCGGCCCCATGGGGTTGCATGCTCGTCCCCGCAGTTGCAGGGGGGTCGCCCAGATGCGCGTCGGTGTGAAATGAATTCAAAAACTTGCAGTGGGACTAAAGGGGGTTCAAGCAGAGGACTCGGTCGCCGGCCGTTTGTGGTGAGACCAATGGACGCGTGTTCACTCACGCGCTACGCACCCCCAATCGCGGGCTGGGGCCGCTACAGCAAATTGACGGCAATTGTCGGTTATGGTCGCCGTGTGGGTCGGGGGACTTGGGTGCGAGCGATGGTTCGTCGGGCCCGCAGCGCGGCCGGGAGCCCGACGACGGCATCTGCCGACGACGTGTCCCAGCGACAGCTGATGCGGCGGGCGGCGACGGTGGGCCTGCTCATGCGCCACACGGTGAACCTGCTGGTCGTGGTGATCGCCCTGCTCGACCCACAGTCGGTGGCGCAGCGACCGGCGCAAGCGCTGCTGATCGCGCTCGGCCTTTGGTCGGGGTACCGGTTGGCGACGCGATCGCACCACCCGCTGTGCACCGGCATCGACCTGCTGTTCGTGTTGGCGCTGTGCGCCGCGATGCCGTACCTGCTGCAGGATCCGCTGTTCCACTCATACAACACCGCTCCGCAGGCCATCGCCGGGACCGCAGTCGTGAGCTTCTCGGTGTCGGTGCCGGCAAGGGCCAGTCTGCCGATGTCGATGGCGATCGCGACCATCTACGCCTACGGTGGGGCCACGGTGGCCGGATGGAACCACCTCGGTGACATCACCGCGCTGTATTACTTTGCGCTGCAATGGGTCACGGCGGCGCTGATCAGGGCGATGCTGCTGCGCGTCGCCGTGGAAGTGGACCGGGTTCGCGCCGAACGACAGAGCGCCGAACTCAACCAGCAAGTCACCGAGGCGGTTCGGGAAGCCGAACGAGAACAACTGGCCCTGCTGCACGACACCGCCGCCTCCACGCTGTTGATGGTGGGCCAGGGTGCGGCGATGCCGCCGGCTCGACTTGCCGCACAGGCGAACCGGGATCTGGAGCTGCTGCGTGACGGACCCTGGGTGCCACCGCCCCAGCGCCTCGAGCTGGTGTCTGCGCTGCATCAGGCCGCCCAGCATCTGGACACCCCGGTGGTCATCGAGGGCACACCCGAGGTCTGGCTGCGCGGCGACCTCGCCACCGCAGTGGTATCCGCCGCTCGTGAGGCGATGAACAACGTCGACCGGCATGCCCGGGCGACCGCCCTCACCATCACCGTCGACCCCGACCTGGTGACCCTCCGCGACAACGGAATCGGCTTCGATGTGCACCAACCACGCACCGGACACGGCATCGCCGATTCGATTGTCGGACGGATGAAACGCGCCGGCGGCAGCGCCGCCATTTCCTCCACCCCGGGAGCGGGCACCGTCACCCGGCTGTCGTGGTCCACCGAGCAGACCGCCGCTGCGGCCGCAGAGCCCGCCGATCCGGATCGGCTCATCGACCGGGTGCGCTTGCGCTACGGATTGGCGCTGACGGCATACACGATCGCCAACCTCGTCGCATCGGCGCCCTACGTGCTGGAGCACTCGGCACACCAGAGCCTCGAGATCTGCCTGTTTCTGGCCGCGGCCGCCGCTGCGCTGGCCGCGCTGCCCGGGCTGCTCTGGAAGCGGTGGGAGATGTTGTGGCCGGCTACCGTGACACTACTGATCGTCGTGGTGCTGCAATCATTGATCGTCGACGTCAACGGCATTGGCGAGCAGGCACACTGGGTGCAGAACGCCATCGGCTGGTGCGTGCTGCCCACCGCGCTGGCTCTTCCCACTCGCGCCGGTGCGTCCATCCTGGTGTTCTACTGGACGGTCGGCGCCGCGGTGCAACTGGCGCGCAGCCCCGACGCCGAGGCGTTGGTGAACGTGGGGTTGGGGACAGCGAGCATCCTGGCGGTGCAGCTGTTCGCCCTGGTGTTCAACGGCCTGATGCGGGAGGCGGCGCTGGACGCGCACGCTGAAACCCAGGCGCATCAACGTCTTCGGCGCCGTGAACGGGTGGCCCAGGCGCTACGCGCCGAGTATCAACGTCGGTACGCCAAACTGGTCGACAACGTGGTGCCGTTGCTACGGCAACTCAGTGCGACCGGGGAGGTGGACGAGCGGCTGCAGCGACGGGCCCGCGCCGAATCACGCCGATTACGGGCACTTTTCGATCAGGCGGCCGCTTTCGACAACCCGTTGATGCAGAATTTGCGGCCACTGATCGACAACGCCGAAGCACGCAACGTCGACGTGGTGGTGGAGGTTGCCGGCGATCTGCCTGATCTCGATGCCGGTGTCATCGCTGCGCTGACGACACCGCTGGCGGTGGTCCTGGAGCAGGACATGACCTCCGTGCGGCTGGTGGTGACCGCCGAGCCCGACGAGGTGACCGTCAGCGTGGTGTGTCACGGCACCGGTGCCGACGCGCTCTCGGGGTTCACCGATGCGGTGGACGTGGTCAGCGACGGCCCCACGCTGTGGGTCCTGATCCGGCACCGATTCAAAACGGAGGCCGCCGATGCCACCACCTGAACCGCCCGCTGACAGGTGGGGCATTCAGCGGGGAAGACGTTGAGGCGCTATCCCAGCAGCGCCCAGCCGACTCCGAACACCGTCAGCAACGACACCAATGTGAGCGGCACCCCGAACCGGAAGAACGTCGCGGTGCTGTAGCCGCCGGGCTTCATCACCATCAGGTTCGACTGGTGGCTGAACGGATTGAGGAACGTGAACGAGATGCACGTGCCGATCAACGTCAACAACAGCACCGGGTCCAGCCCCGCGGAGGCGGCCACCGTCAGCGCCACCGGCGTCAGGATCGCGGCGGCCGCGGCATTGGTCACGATGTTGGTCAGCAGCGTGGTGCCGAGCGCGATCACCAACACCACCAGCGCGGTGCTGCCACTGGACAGGTGCATGACGGCGGCGGCGATATGGTCGCCGAGACCGCTCTCCACCACGATGGTGCCCAGCCCGATGGAACCGGCGATGATCGCCAGGATGTTCCAGTTGAGGGCACGCACCGCGGAACGCGGCGTCAGCACCTGCGTCACCACCATCAGCACCGCGCCGGTGGCAGCGATCAACTCGATGGGCGCCAGTTCGAGTGCCGCCGCGCCGATGACGGCCAGCAGGATGGCCAGCGCAGTCCAGGTCTTGTTGGTCTGAGGGGCCTTTCCCGCCACCTTCTGCCAGAGCCCCACCAGCGGGTGGTCGGCCAGGACATCGCTGGATCGTGTTGTCACCAGGCACATCTCGCCGGCGTGGGCGGGGGTGTCACGCAGCAGCTCGGTGGTCTGGGCGGCAATCACCTGGATGTCGTCATGCTCTTCGAGTTCCCGGATGGTGGCCTGCTCCTCGGTGGCGATGGACACCGCGAACAGGTCCTGGCGGGACTGGCCGAAGCGCGGACTGCCCCACAGCATCCGCACACCGGCCTCGGTGGCGCGGTAGACGAGGACATCACCGTCTTCGATGGGTTGATCGTGGTCGACGTGCGCGCCCCAACGTTGGATCTCGATGAGCTCGAAATCGGGTGTGGTGTGAACGCCCATCCTGGCCGCGGTGTTGCCGATCAGGTTGGCCCGCCCCGACACCGGAATCTCAGCGCGCCAAGACAATTCCCGCTCGGAATCTGCCGAGCGTCCCCGCAACATGATCGGAGCGGTGACCAACAGCACCAGCCACCCCACGATTGCCACCGGCACCGCGATCGGCACCCAGGAGAACATGGACAACTCCACCCCGGCGGGTGCGGCCAGGCCGGCGATGAGCAGGTTGGAGCTGGTGCCGATGAGCGTTGCCGAACCGGCCAGTGTGGTGGCATGTGCGATGGGCAGCAGCACAGTGCGTGCCGGTACACCGGACTGCTGCTCGAGCTCCTTGGCGGCCGGGATCAGCATGGCCACGATGGGGGTGGTGTTGATCAGGGCCGAAACGAAGCCCACCGGCGGGATCAGCCGGGCCAGCGCCTGCGTCGATGTCGACACCCCGTTGAGCAGCCGGTACATCACCCGGGACACCACGCCGGTATAGAGGACGCCCTTGGCGATCACCAGCATGGCCGCGATGGTGATGACGCCGCCGTTGCTCAGGCCCGCGAAAAGCTCGGCGGGCGTGGCGATGCCCACCAGCCCGGCCGTCACCAGCGCACACAACAACGCCAGCACCGCCGGCACGGTACCCATCGTCATCACCACGAGCGTGATGATCACGATCACCGCCGCAACAATTGCCATGGGGAAGAATTATGTTGCGTCCTCGTGCAGGTAACGACCAACCACGTCGGCCTGTCGGCGCAGTTGTTGCGCCGCAGCCCGTTGAGCCACGGCGTCGTAACCGTCGGCGTCGGCCAGGTAGTCCCGCACATGCCCGGCCAGGATGTCACGCACGTCGGTGGCCGTGAGCACCCGTCGTGGAACCTCGGTGTCGGTGAGGCCTGTGGTATCGACACTTTCGGCGTTGTCGATGGCGGCGATCGCGGTGCGCAGCGCCGCAACGGCATCGGTGTCACGGCTCTTCATGGCAGACATGAGGTCGGTGCGGAGTGCGTCGCGCAGAGTGTGGGCATCGAAACTCACGGCGCTCCCTCTGAAACCAGGGCGCTGATCATTGCGAGGATGCCGGCGGCGTCGTCGGGGTGGCCCACGATGATCACCTTCAGGCTGCGCTGGGATTCGTCGTAGGCGGTGTGCACAGTCAGGTGCCGGCGACCCGCGGGATCGCTGTTGGCCGATGCCACCACAAGGGTGGACACCCGGTCCATCAGTGCCCGGCCGATGTCGCTGATCTGCACGATGGTGGTGACCTCCACCCGGGGCGCGGGTTCAGGCTCGGTGTCCCCGGTGAAGGCGCGCAGGTCCTGTTCAGAGATGCGGTACTGCTTGCCGATTCGGACCGCAGGCAGCCGTCCGTCGCGCACATAGCCGCGGACGGTGCGCACGTGCAGGCCGAGTAACTCGGCTACCTCGTCGGGGGAGTACACGAGAGTGAACATACCCTATCGCTCCCTGAGGCGGCACCGATAGGGAATGATGCGTAATGGCCAATGGGCGGCTGCGGCCACGGCGTACCTGCTACCCGGTAGTCGGGATTGGGGATAGCAATGCAGACCAGTGTCCCCTGATCGGACGAACATTGTCTCCAACAGCGACCGTGAGAAGCCGGGCAGAGGAGCAACGATGACGCACCATCTCGACTCGAAGGATCGCCGGCTGGCCCCGGTGACCTCCCTCAACAGTGACACCGCGCTGAAAGCGCGTTTCGAGCGCGACGCGGTTCCGTTGGTGGACCAACTCTACGGAGGTGCGCTGCGCATGACCCGCAGCCATGCCGACGCCGAGGATCTGTTGCAGGAGACCATGATCAACGCTCTGGTCGGGTTCCACCGCTTCCGTGAAGGCACTCACCTGCTGGCATGGCTGTATCGGATCATGACCAACACCTACATCAGTGGCTACCGCAAGAAGCGAGTGCGGCCGGCGGAGTATGCGACCGACGAGATCACCGACTGGCAGCTGGCTTCGGAGGCCGATCATTCGTCGACCGGCCTGCGTTCCGCTGAAGTCGAAGCGCTGGAGGCCCTGCCCGACAACGAGATTGCCGCAGCTCTGCAGGTGCTGCCGGGGGACTTCCGGATGGCGGTGTACTACGCCGACGTGGAGGGATTCACCTACCGGGAGATCGCCCAGATCATGGGCACACCGGTCGGCACGGTGATGTCGCGGCTGCACCGCGGCCGGCGTCAACTCCGGGAGCTGCTGGCTGAGGTCGCCCGTGACCGTGGTTATCTTCGCGGCCCGCTGGTGGCTTCCGAAGCCCTGGCGTCCTGACATCGGAGGAGGGGCACCATGTCTGCATATCGCCTCGTCGGCCGCTCGGGATTGCGGATCTTCCCGCTGTCGCTCGGCACGATGACATTCGGAACGGGGTGGGGCTGGGGCGCCGACGGCGACGAATCCCGCCGGATCTTCGACGTCTACGTCGAGCGGGGCGGGAACCTGATCGACACGGCCGTCAACTACACCGACGGCGAGTCCGAGCGACTGGTCGGGAAACTGATTGCGCCGCACCGGGACCGGTTGGTTCTGTCGACGAAGTACACCATGTCGCGGCGGGCCGGTGACCCCAACGCGGGAGGCAATCACCGGCTCAACATGATCCGCTCGGTCGAGACCAGCCTGCGTCAGCTCGACACCGACCGTATCGACCTGCTGTATGTACACGCCTGGGACTTCACCACCTCGCCGGAGGAAGTGATGCGCGGCCTCGATGACCTGGTTCGCAGCGGCAAAGTGGTGTACGTGGGTGTCTCGGACACCCCGGCCTGGCGCATCGCCCAGATGCAGACGCTGGCGCTGCTGCGCGGCTGGGAGCCGCTGGTGGCGTTGCAGATCGAGTACAGCCTGGTGCAACGCTCGGTCGAGCACGAGTTGATCCCGATGGGTATCGAACTGGGCCTCGGTGTCATGCCCTGGTCGCCGCTGGGTGGGGGAGTGCTCACCGGTAAGTACGGCCGGGCCGACCTGGACCAGCAGGGCTCGCCTCCGGCCGCCGGCAGCCGCACCGGCGTCATCGCGGCCAGCGGAAACATGACCCAGCGCGCACTCGACATCGCCGACGTGGTGGGTACCGTCGCGCACGAGATCGGCGTCACCCCAGCGCAAGTGGCGCTGGCCTGGGTGCTGCACAAGCCCGGTGTGGTGTCACCGGTCATCGGTGCCCGCACCTTCACCCAGGCCGAACAGAATCTCGACGCACTGCACATCGTCCTCGACGACGAGCAAATCAGCCGCCTGGATGCGGCCAGTGATCCCGGCGCGATCTTCCCCACGGTGTTCCTGCGCAAGCCGATGACACATCAGCTCGTTTTCGGCGGCGTCGAGGTCGACACCAGCCGTCCGCAGGCAAAATCGCCCATCCCGCAGGCTGTCTGAACCCGGGCCGGATACCGTTGCCGTCATGGCGACTGACATCACCGTGCGGGGCAGCTTCTCGGCGTTCCAGCCACCCGAGCGCGGGACGGTGCACGCGACCATCTCCTATGAGGGCCCGCAGATGCAACCGGTCTACGAGCGGGTGGCACGTGACCTCGAGACGGTGCGCGATTCGGTGGCCGGGCTGCTCGACGGGCCCGTCACATGGTGGTCAGCCGGACAGCTACGCACCTCGTCGACCCGGCCGTGGAACAGTGACGGTAAGCAGCTGCCGCTGGTGCACCGCGCCAGCGTCACCGTGGACGTGAAGTTCCGCGACTTTCTCGAATTGTCGCGCTGGGTCGGCCAACACATCGCCGGCGCCGAGGGCTTTCGAGTGTCCAGCGTGGAGTGGGCGCTGACCGAAGTGCGCCGCGACGAGCTGCGCCGGGAGGCGCGTCGCCGCGCCGTGCTGGATGCCGCCGACAGGGCTCAGCAGTATTCCGACGCCCTCGGCCTCGGTGCCGTGCGCCCCGTTGCCATCGCTGATGCCGGCATGCTGGGCGCGCACCTGCGTCCGGACACCGGCGGCGGCGCTCCGTTCGCCCGCGCGGCGGCCCTGCGAGCCGGTGGTGGCGCCGAAGTGGAGTTCGTACCGGAGGACATCGAGGTGTCAGCCGCGGTGGATGCGCGCTTCGTCGTCGGGGCTGTCTGACCGACACGCGTGCCCAGCAGTGGCGGTTTGGTGTTTGCTGCAGTATCTTCCAGGGCGTCAATACATGGACTCATGCAGAGGTTCTTTCTGCCGGAGGAAGGATCATCGTGGTGCGTGCTGGTTTGGTTCCACTGTTTGCGGTGGCGATGTTGATGGCGGGGTGCGGCGCCTCCGACGACGCGGCCGCACCGTCGGGTGAATCGGAGTCGGCCACCGCGACCACCGAAAACGCCGCAGCTGCGGAGGAATTCGCTGACCAGGGCGAGATGATCGCCACCTACGAGGATGCGACGACACCCGAGGCGATCCGCGGCCGCCAGATCTACCAAGACGGCAAGATGCTCGAGGACATGGCCGCCGGTGCCAGCGAGCTGTTGAAGCTGCCCTACGACATCCCGCTGGTGGGCCAGCAGTGCGACGAACCCAATGCCTGGTGGAGCCCGTCGGAGCAGAAGATGACCATGTGCTACGAGTATGTCGACTTCGCCGAGAGCATGTTCCTGGACGCCGGTGACTCCGATACCGACGCGCTCGACTCCGCGGTGAATGCCACCTACGCGACCTTCTTCCACGAGATGGGGCACATGGTCATCGACATCTATGACCTGCCGACCACCGGCCGGGAAGAGGATGTGGCCGATCAGCTCTCGGCCTTCATGCTGTTGATGCCCGGTGACGACGATCAGCTCGATCCCGAATCGGTGGCGATCCTGCGCGACAACGCCCGGTTCTTCGAAGCCTTCTCCGCCTACGGCGAACTGGACGAATCGGCATTCGCCGATGAGCACTCGCTCGACCAGACCCGCATGTACAACCTGCTGTGCTGGGCCTACGGCGCTGACCCCGACATGAACAGCGACCTGGTGGAGAACGATCTGTTGCCCGAAGAACGGGCCGGCCGGTGCGCAGATGAGTTCGATCGCATGAGTTACGCCTGGGCCAGCCTGCTGGGGCCCTACGTCAAGGAGTGACCGTACGGCGCTTGGTGAATTCAACAGGGTGAATCGGCCCCGGCGATCCCGCCGGGGGCGCACGTCAGCGATTCACGAGACGAGTAGTGCCGTACCCGAGCCGTTGTCACGGGAATGCGCGAAAGTGGTCATATGCCAATGCGCTGGCTTCGGGGCACCGTCATCATGCCACTGTGTGCGCCGTGCGCTACCGCGATGATGGTGATCGATGTGCGCGACACGTCACTGGTCGACGGGGTGTCTCCGGTGATCGCGGTCAGCAGTTTCCCGGACACCGTGGTGATGCCCGGCCACCGCCATCACTTCGCGATGGAGGCACCGGAAGTGCCGCCGACGCATTGCCTTTCGCTCGGCTGCCACATCGACCTCAGCGGTGAAGGGGTGCTGACCCGCGGCGATCTGCTGTGCGCCGAGCCGGTACCGGTGGCCCCGGTGGGCGACGTCGACACCCTGGTGGTCCAAGTGGTCACCGTCTGACAGTCACACCGTGGCCGGCACCTTCGCCGCGCTCATCTCCTGCCGCAGGGCGGTGAAGTCGGAGATGGTCTTGGTGGCCACGGTGGCGACGGGCCGCGCATTGCGACCGGTGGCCTCCTTCTTCGACACCATCACCACACTGTCGATGTAGGGCTGAATGGTGGTGGCGTTCTGCACCGTGGCGACGATGACCAACTGGAAACCGAACTTCCGGAACGCCTGCAGTGCCTGCTGGGCGAACTGCGGGTCGGACTTCGAGAACGCCTCGTCGAGCATGAGCTGGGCGAAAACCGGTTTGTTGGCATCGTCTTCTCTGGCGTCTCCCGGCGCCGCGAGGTTGAAGCTCAAGGCGCCCGCCAGGCAGAACGCCATCAGCTTCTCCTGCTCACCGCCGGAGTTGTCACCCGCGTTGCTGTGCGTGCGGATCAATTCTTCGCTGCGCACATCCCATTCGGCGCAGTCGAAGGTGAACCGGTTACGCACATCGAGCGCGTCACGGGTCCACACCCTGTCCTCGGGCGCCGTCGAGGCCAACCGGTTGCGCAGCCGCAGGATATCGGCGTACTGGTCCAGAATCGCCTGCTTGTCACCCAATCCGACCTCGGCGATCCGGCGGGAGATGGCGCGGACGATCTCGGTCAGCTCGGACACCGCCGTCAGGGTGCGTGGGGTGGCGCGCAGCGTCAACCGGGTGCCGCGATTGAATTCGACCGACCCCAAACCGGTGTTGACCCGTGCGATCTGATCGCTGATCCGGCGGGCCTCCTGCTCGGCCACCCGGTGCAGAGTCAGGATCGCATCCGGTGCCTGCTCGGTGACCAGACGCATCATCAGTTCGTACGCCTCGGGCAGCTCCCGCTCGTCGATGTGCCGGCACAACGCCACGTAATCGTGCACCCGCTCATCGAACACATCGCTGTCATTGGGAATCGCGTCGGGGAACGCGGTGTCGAAAGTGTTCAGGATGCGGGCGAGTTCGTCGTAGGAACGCCTGCGGCTCTCGCGCAGCTGCTCCCGTTCACGCCGGATGGTGTTGAACACCGCCTCGCGGTGCGGCTCGGGATTGAGCAGCTCCAGCGGCACCGGCACATCATTGGCGTACCGGTGCAGCAGTTCGGTCAACGGTTCCGACACGAACGCGGGCGCCAGGCGCTCGGACAGCTCCAACAACCGGGTCCGCCTACCGTCGAGATCGTCGCGACGGGTCTGGATGGCACCCCGGCGCGTCATCAACGTCTGGATCTCCGACCAGCATTCCTCTGCGCGGGCCGACAGCGCCTCGATATCGGGATGGTCGGCCAGCAGGATCTCGAACTGCTCACGCAACCGGTCCGCGTGTTTGTCGGCGGTCTCGGTGTCGATGTGGTTCCACTGCGGGAACTGCTCGCAGATGGCCTTGCACGCCGCGGCCCGGTCACGCATGCGCTGACGCTGAGCGGCGATGTCATCAGCAGCACGCCGGGCCTGCTGATACGCGTCCTCCGCGGCAGCGAGGTCGACGGTCAGCGCGTCGATCTTGGCGCGCACGTCGCCCTGGTAGATGTACTCGGCCTGCTTGAGCGGGCGCCGGTCATCCTTGATCGCCAGGCGGTCGGAGTCCTTGTACAGACCGGTGTCGGTGACCGCACGGCGGAAGCGGGAGAACACATCCGGGGTGTCGACGCACACGTGGTCGCCGGCGGCGGCCACCACGTCGGCGGCCTCGGCGGCGCACGGGTGCGTCGGATCGACCACGAACAGCTTGCCGGCCAACGTGTTCGGCTCGGCGTCCACCGGTGCCTTGCCGACCAGGCTGGCGCGCACATGGTGCAGTTGCAATCGGCCCCGCATGTTCGTCTCGTTGACGAAGCGCAGCACGGCGGCATAATGCGAGTCGGGTACCAGCAGACGCAGCCCGACGCCGCGCAACACCTTCTCCACCGCGACGCGCCAGCGGCTGTGCTCGGGGCGCAGATCCATCAGCTCGGCGATGTAGGGAAGCTCGCCGGGATCGATTCCGACTGCGGCGCAGATGTGTTCACGCATGGTGGTCGCCGACTCGGGTAGTGCGGAGCCGACGTGCTCCACCCGCTTGAGCTCCTTGGCGGCGTCATCGCGCGCCATCCGCGCGACCTTCTGCGTGTACTCGGCGTCGGTGGATGCTTCACGGCCGCGGTCGAGTTTGGCCAGCAGTTCCGTGGCCTGCGTGGTGAGCTCTTCGCGCAGATTCCAGAACTCGTCTGCGCTGTCGGGGATGTCGAGATTCTGGGCGGTGACCAGCGCTTCGTAGGCCGCACGGCGGCGTGAGACCTCCTCGGCCTGCGCCTCGGCCGCGGCCACCTGCGACTGCAGCGGCCCGATACTGGCGCTGGATCCGCTGATCTGGGCGTTGAGCGAATCTGCCTCGGCCTTGGCCAGATTGAGTGAGCGCGTGACATCTTCGTACTCGTTGCCGAGCTGGTCGATGGTGTTGTCCAGCGACTCGATCTGCGCGGGGCACTGGGCCAGCCGGACGTGATCGGTGTAGGCGCGCACCATCGGCTGGTCGACGAGGTCGATGATGCCCAGATCGGAGGACTCCGAGGCGTAGCGCTGCTGGATCTTCTCGATATCGCCGAGGATCTTGCGTTTGCGCTGCGCGACGGCCAGCAGTTCACGTGCTTCGACCAGCGGGTCGATCTGCTTGAGTGCCTCGGGCAGCCGGGACAGGCTCTCCGGTTCGTCGAGCATGAACTCACGGACGAACTGTTCGAGCCCGCCAACGCTTTTCAGTGACTTGGCCTTGCCGAGCAGCTGCTGGGCCGCGTCGGAGGCGCGGATGCCGATGGTGGCGTACAGCTGGGCCAGGTACTGCGACTCCACTTTGGTGGAGAACCGCCAGTTGTCGTCCTTGAAGACGCCGGTGTCGAATCTGCCTGAGGCCCAGCGGTTACAGACATCTTCGATGTCGCGGTCGCCGTCGGCGAGCACGAACCGGCTCGACGAATCCGAGCGCGACTCGCCGGTGAGCCACTTGAGCACCAGGCCGGTGACCGTGCGGCCGGTGTTGCTGGAGTACGTGACGGCGATGGCCGACCAGGCGGTGCCGTCGCCGCGCAGGTACATCACCTTGCTGGTGCCGCCGTCGCTGCGCTGACCCCAGGCGCCCCGGACGTACTTGTCGACGGTGCGCCGGCCCGCGCTGGAGCCGGCGGCGGAGTTGTCGCCCGAGGCGTTGAAGTTTCGGCGGTTGAACGGCAGGAAGCCCAGCGAGATCGCGTCCAGCAGTGAGGATTTGCCGCTGCCCGAGGCGCCGGCGATCAGCGCGCCGCCCGCGCTGAACGGGATGGAGTGATACCCGTCGAACACACCCCAGTTGATGACCTGCAGGCGGGACAGATGGAACTGCTCAGGCATCCAGCGCTACTTCCTCTGTTTGGGGGGTGCCGCCACCCAGCAGCAGTTCGAACTGCTGCTGCAACTCGGTGATCACCGAGGCCGTCATGATGGCCGTGATGACGGGGCTGACGGTGTAGCTGTCCTCGTCGTCGCGGCTGCGCCGCAGGATCTCCAGCCCGGTCAGGCGCGCGATGGCGGCGTCGATGCGGGCGGTGAAGGTCACGGTGTCGCGGTCGACGTCGTTGAGCACCCCGGAGAACAGCCCGTGCACTTCATCACGGCTGATCAGCACGCTGCTGTCCCCGGAGGCGCGCATCATCTGGGCCAAGTGCAGCGCCAGGATGGAGTCGTAGGTGCCCAGCGGTTCGCGGCGCAAGAGCTTGGCGCCCTTGGCGGATTCGTAACGGGCCTGCTCGACGAACGCGACTCCGTCGTCTCCACCGGCACCTTGCACCAGGCGCAGCAGCAGATCCAGTTCGGACAACCGCACCGTGAGATCTCTGCGGTACTCCACCACCCAGCTGTAGAGGTCGCGGTCGGCTTCGGCGCTGATGTACCGGCGGGTCAGAAGCTGTTGCAGCGCCCAGCATGCCCGGTCCGGCAGTTCGCTGACGTCACCTTCGAACCGGGGCCGTTTCTGGTGGGGGGTGCGGGTGTTCTGGTCGACGTGGGGGAGGGCGGAAAACCCCTCGTAGTCGGGAGTGGACTGCTCGGTCACTGGGCGGCTCCCTGCAGGCTGGAGATCGGTTCGGTGAACATCAGGCGGGGGACTTCCATCTCGCGGTCGCGGCCGTCGAGGGATTGGAAGCGCACTTTCTCAACAGGGTGAGTCGATGCTGTGGTGTTGGTGTCCGGTTGTTTGAGCGCCCACGACCAGAGCACGATGACGTGTCCGAGGTAAGCCGAATCCAGCATCTCGACCGCATCGGGCAGCGACAGCGGTCCTGACGCGATGGCGGCGTTGATCATCTCCGACATCGCCGGCGCGTCGACCTGGGTGGTCAGTGCGGCGAAGCTGGCCAGGTCGACCTCGCCCTCGGCGGCTTGCGCGGGTTTGGGATTCGACAGGTCGCCGATCCGGAAGCTCAGTGCGCCAACGGAACTGATGGCGTGCCGGGCGAGCGGGAGTTCGATGTCGAGCCGCGAGTCCGTCAACGAGGACTTGAGCAGATTGCGGGCGGCGCCGATCGCCTCGTTGAGCTGACGGGCGACGCCCCGGCTCTGCTCGAGGGTGCCGTAGGCGGTGAACCGTTTGACGCGCTGCGCGCAGCGCTGCTGGATGCGTTCCACCTCGTC
Source organism: Mycolicibacterium sp. SMGY-1XX (assembly GCF_059132455.1). Lineage (NCBI taxonomy): Bacteria > Bacillati > Actinomycetota > Actinomycetes > Mycobacteriales > Mycobacteriaceae > Mycobacterium > Mycolicibacterium sp. SMGY-1XX. Next base: position 4,691,002 of record NZ_CP101139.1, on the reverse strand, counting down.
GATCTGATGTCCGACGAGTTCGAAGAAGCCGGCCATGACCTTGCGCAGCTGCGGGTCCAGCGCCGGGAGTGCCTCGGCGACCGCGGCGACGTCGGCTTCGAATTCGGCGCGCTGGTCGGGATCGTTGATCATCCGCAGGAACGCCCGGTGTGAGTCGCGGCCCTGCGAGTCCCAGGCTTGCTGGTAGTCGGCGTACATGCGCCGCTGCCGGTCCCGGTATGCGACATTGCTGTCGATCGGTTCATCGAGTGCGGCGGTGGCCTGTTCGATCATCGTGCCGTACTGGCCGATGTCGGTGATCAGCCGCTCCATCTGCAGGGCGATGGCGCGGGCCTCGTCGTAGGAGTCGGTGAGGTCGGGTTCCGGGCGGTCGCTGTCGAGGCCCCGTTCCAGGGCGTCGAGCTCCTGGCGCAGGGCGTCGATCTCGGCCTCGATGCTCTTGCGCACCCGTGCGGGATCGTTGCCCACCCGCAGCGCCACCTGCTTGAGCCGCGCGGCGATGCCGTTGATGGACCCGCCGGTGGCGATGGTGTCCTGCCGGCGCATGCCGCGAAGGAAGTCCAGCGCGCGGCGTGCTTCCTGGGTGAGGTAGCAGAGATTGCGCTCGTGACCGGATCGGGTGTCGGCAATGCGATGCAACCAACCCTGGCTGGCCCAGGATTTGATGAGGCTCAGCCCGGACTGACCGTCCGATTCCTGAAGACTGTTGAGGTCCTGTTCCAAGGCGACGACGAGCTCGGTTTCCGGAACCACGCCGCTGCTGAGGTGGCGGTCCATCAGTGTGGCGTAGATGCCGAGGTTGTTGGTGGCGAGCAGGCGGACGGTGGGCGAGCTCTGGATGTCGCGGTTGAGGTCGAGCAGGTCGACAGCCGACAGCTCAGCGTTGACGTCCACCTGTGTGCACCTCCGGGCGTCCTGAGCGGTCATGGAACCGTCCAAGATAGGCGACTTCGCGGCGGCGATGCTCCGCTGGGGCGGCGTGTTGGGGACAAGTCTCGGTGTGTTGGCGCTGGGCTCGGAACAGGCGTTACTGGCGTCACTCGAGGCCCAGCAGCCCCACTGGTAGCCGGGTACGCGGGGTCGCCGGTGCCCGGCTCTGCGCGACTCTTCAGCGACGTTGGAAACGCCAGGGCGGCGGTGTCCGGGGGCGCCGGTATGGCTTTGCCCTGTAAGCGCCGAAGCGGGAATAACTAGGCGCATGAGCGGCAACCACAGACGCCGTGACCTGTTGTACAGACTAAATACTGCCAACCAACGTTCAATTCCTGCCAACGGAAATCAACCGGCTGAACTGCGGGTTTCAACCATCAGATCGGACAGAACCCCTCCTGAACCGATTGACCCGCGACTCACACGAGCCACGATGCGACCACAACGAATCAACGAGAGAAGCAGGATCATGAAGAAGCTCGGATTTGCCACCATCGCCGCCACCGCCCTGACCGCAGGCGCCCTCGGACTGGCCGCCCCGGCACTGGCTGCCCCCACCGGTGCAGGCAATGCGCAGGACACCATCTCCTCGCTGCAGGACCAGGGTTACAAGGTGGTGGTCAACCGCCAGTCCACCGCTCCGCTGAGTGAAGCCACCGTCGTCTCCGTCGGCGAGGGCCCGGCCTTCACCCACAGTGTGTCCGGCGCCAACAGCGACGACGACAAGCTGTACGGCCCGGTGACCACGCGGACCGTCTACGTCAACGTGAAGTAAGCCGAGATCGGTCGAAGAGGCGCCTCCGCGGAGGCGCCTCTTTTGTCGACCGATGAGCGGTCAGCGCTTGCGGTTGTTGGAGATGATCTCGATGCCGGAGGTCGGGGCATTCTTGTCCCGCTTGTCGGCGCGCTTTTCCTTCAAGGACTTTCCCGACTTCTTGGACATGCTCGAGCGGGGAGATTTGTCTGACATCGCCGACCCCTTGATTGGGGGCCTGGGTGGTCCCGATCTCCCGAGCATACGCGCAGCGCGGGTTGATGCGGTTCCAGTGAGCGGATGACGTTCACCCGCAGCCGATCCTCCTGTGCGGCCCATCGAACGATCCAGTCCCGAAAACCCCGGCGCCAGTCGGGAATTCACTCCAGTCCGTTGGCGAGCACCATCGACTCGCCCGTCATGACCCGCCCGTGCGCGGACACGAGGTACAGCACGGCGTTGGCGACGTCCTCGGGTTCCAGCAGTCCGGGCCGCGGCCTGCCCTTGGCGAACATCTCCTCGACATCCGCGCGGCTCGGGTGGTCCAGATCGGGGCGGATCATCCGGTAGGTCCCCGGGTTGTGGATCATCGGCGTGCTGACACCGGCGGGCAGCACCGCGTTGACCGTGATGCCGTGGTCGGCCACCTCCCAGGCGACCGACTTCACCAGCGCGACCACCCCGGCCTTGGCGGCGGCATAGTGCCCGGAGTTGCGGGCCCCGGTGTTGGCGACGATCGACGACGTGGCCACCAGAGCGCCCGCCTGCCGTTCGATCATGTGAGGCAGCACCGCCCGGAAGGTGTTGAAGACACCGGTGAGGTTGACGTCGATCATCGTCTGCCAGCGCCGCGCGGACATCTCGGCAACGGGTGCGCTGCTGGCGATACCCGCATTCGCGATGGCGATGTCGAGATGGCCGAACTGGTCGACCGCCCGGTTCGCGAGGTCGACCAGCGCGTCGAGGTCACGGACGTCGGCGACGACGGCCAGACAGCGACGGCCCAGCGCTGTGACGGCCTGCTCGGTCTGCGCGAGATCAGCTGGGGTGGGGAGGTCGTAATCCACCTCGGCGACGGGCGCGGCCAGATCGCACAGCACGATATCGGCGCCCTCCCGCGCAAGCGTGAGTGCGTGCGCCCGGCCCTGCCCGCGGGCACCGCCGGTGATCAATGCGACCTTGCCTTCGAGTGCACCCATCTCGTCTCCTTTCCTTATTGATGGGTAGACCCGTCTGTGGTGCGGAACTCATCGTCACCGTTGCTGGTCAACGTCGCGCGCGGTAGCCCGCCGCAGCGGCCGCCGCGCACTTCCTGCCAGTGAGCGGTCAATTGCTGCCAGTGGAATTAAACCGCTGAACTGCTGGTTTACACCATCAGAGCACCACGAACCGCGAGCCACAGACCCTCTCTGGGACCCACGATTCGAACCCCAGCGAATCAAGAGAGAAGAACCATCATGACCAAGTTTGGATTTGCCACCGCCATTGCCACCGCCGCCACCGCCGCGTTCTTGGGGCTGGCCGCGCCCGCGCTGGCCGCCCCCACCGGCGCCGGCAACGCCCAGGACACCATCTCCTCACTGCAGGACCAGGGGTACAAGGTGATCGTCAACCGGCTGTCCAACGCCCCGCTGAGCGAAGCCAGCGTCGTCTCCGTCGGTGAAGGCGCCACCTTCAGCCACACCAACCCCAACAACGGCAACGAAGGCGGGTACGGCCCCAACGCCGACAACCAGTTCGCCCCGCAGAACACCAAGACCGTCTACGTCAACGTCCGCTAGAGCAGTCCACCGAAGAAGGCACCCCGAGTGGGGTGCCTTTTTTGGTGTGCACCGCGCAGGATGTCGCCGACGTCACCTCCGCGCACGCCTGTGAGGTCTTCGAACCACGATGGCCCATGTCGCGAAGGTCGCACGCACTGACCCCGACAGTTACTGCGGGCCAGCATGTTTCGCAACCGGCGATAAGGTGAACCGATGTCCAGCGCAACCCCTGTGACCCCGGAGCGGCGCAGGCGACCCAAAGATCGCAAGGCGCAGATCGCCCGGACCTCGGCCGAAGCGTTCAGCGAGCTGGGGTATCACGGCGTCAGCATGGAGGACATCGCCGGCCGGGTGGGCGTGACGGCGGCGTCGCTGTACCGGCATTACGCGGGCAAGTACGACCTGTTCAGGGCGGCGGTCCTGGGGATGGGCGAACAACTCCTCGAGGTCACCACCTTTCTGGACGACGAATCCGCCGACGCCGAGGCGAACTGGGAGCGCGCCGTCACGACGCTGACCGACTCGGCCGTCAAGAACCGCAACAGCGGCGGTCTGTACCGCTGGGAACACCGCTACCTGGAGCGCGTCGACCAGGACGTGCTCGACGCACAGCTGAGACTGGTCAACCGGCGACTGCAACGGCCGCTGTCGGTGCTGCGCCCCGAACTGACGGGCCGGCACCGGACCATCCTGGCGGCGGCGGTGCTCAGCGCCGTCGGCAGCATCACCGACCACCATGCGAGGCTGGCGACCGACCGGATCCACGCGACGCTGGCGCGGATCGCCCGCGACCTCCGTGACACCCACCTGCCCACACCGCCGCCGCCGGCCGGCGCACCCCGGCGCCGCACCGTCGGGGCCGCCGCAGGGGAGTACGAGCAGATTTTGCATGCCGCCCTGCTGCTGTTCAACGAACGCGGCTACCGGGAGACCGGCGTCGATGACATCGCCGCCGCGGTCGACATGTCGGCGCCGAGTATCTACCGCTTCTTCCCGAGCAAGGGGGCGATTCTGGCGGCGGTGTTCCGCCGGGGCGCGGACCGGGTGTCCGGCGACGTCGCCGACGTCCTGGCCACCGCCGCCGACCCGCGAGAAGCCGTCGCCGGCCTGGTGGACACCTATGTGCGGCGCTCGATCGCCAACCCGGAACTGGCCTACGTCTACTACGCCGAGCGCGCCAGCGTGCCCGCCGAGGACCGGGTGGTGATCCACAACATGCAGCGCGCCACCGTGGAGGCCTGGTCCAGCCAGGTCGCCGCGGCCAGGCCTGAATTCGCCCCCGACGAAGCACGTTTCGCCGTCCAGGCGGGTTTTGCGCTGACGGTCGACGTCGGGCGGGTGCTGCAGCGTGACGACACGGCCTCGGCCCGGGCGATCATCCGGCATCTGATGCTGACCGTCCTACTGGGCGATGCCACGCTGGGCGGCCGCTGACCGGGTGAGCCCAGTTGGTGGTCTATGAATGAGCGATGTCCACTGACCTGTCCGCCACCGGTGTCGTGCTGCTCCATCCCGCCCCGGCGGAGCGGGTGCAATCCTGGCTCGAGCGGGTGCAGGAGGCGGCATCGGCGTTTCCGGGTTTCGAAGCGATCCGGCTGGCCCGCCGCGGCGGCAATCTGGCCAGCGCTGCGGCCATCACCTTCGACACCACCGAACATCTGAACGCGTGGCTGGACTCGGCGGCGCATGAGACGGCATTCAGTGACGCGAATGATCAAGGTGTGCTTGGCAAATCGTCGGTGCTGCTGGTGGGTGACGCATACCGCCTGCCGCCGGGCACCGCGGTGTTCCGCCACGATGTGATCCCCGGCCGGACCGGCGAGTTCATGGCCGCCGAGCAGGAGATCGCCGCGGCCACCGCGAGCCTACCCGGGTTCGACTTCCTGATCCTGTTGCCACCGTTACCGGGCCGCAACCAGTGGATGTCGATCCTGAGCTTTCACACCGATGACCAGCTGTCGACATGGCTGGCCTCCGACGAACGGGCGCAGCGCGTGCCGCATCTGCGGGCACACCTGACGAAGGACTTCACCGTCGACGCGCCGTTCGGTTCGATCCTGCGCGTGCAGGACGGACGCCCGCGGGTCACGCCGAAATGGCGGACGGCGATGTTGATCGTGCTGGTGCTCTATCCCACCGCGATGACTGTGACCCGGTTCATCGCACCGCTCTGGGTGCAACTCGGCGCACACCCGTGGCTGTCGACCTGGCTGACCCAGGTGGTGTGCGTCGCCGCGATGACGTATGCCCTGATGCCGTTCGCCACGCGGGCGTTCGCTCGTTGGCTCGACCCGGTGGCGGGGTCGTCGCTGCGGGTTTCGGTGGCCGGTGCGCTGGTGGTGTTCGCCGTGTACGGCGTGTGGTTGACGCTGTTCGCGACGGTGCCGGGGCTGCAGCTGCCGATCCACCCGTGATGTGGCGCGCGTCACGCGTGAATTTTGCTCTCGCGGAATTAAATTGGTTAACGGCGGGTTAACTCCATTGACCGGGATGGCGCCAGCGCCGGCCGATCGACGATGTGAGTAAACAGAGAGAAGCACGATACAAATGAACAAGTTCGGAATCGCCACCCTTGCCGCCACCGCCGCGACCGCCGGATTCCTCGGCCTTGCCGCCCCGGCCCTGGCCGCGCCTAGCGCCACCACCAACGCGCAGGCCACCATCTCCTCGCTCGAAGCGCAGGGTTACCACGTCGTGGTCAACCGTCTGTCCGAGCGTTCACTGGAGGAGGCCAACGTGGTCTCCGTGGGGAAGGGCGCGACCTTCACCCACACCGTGAGCGGCGCCAACAATGACGACGACAAACAGTTCGGCCCCGTCAGCACGACGACCGTCTACGTCGACGTCCGCTGATCTGAAGCCCGAGTCAAGGGGGCGTCCCAGCCGGGGCGCCCCCTTTTTCGCGTTTCTAGAGCTGCACACCCCGGGTCAAGGCGCCGTCGACCAACAGATTGGTGCCGGTGATGAAACTGGCCGCCGGGCTGGACAGGAACACCACGCCGTTGGCGACTTCCTGCGGGGTGGCCATCCGGCCGGTCGGGTTGAGTCCCAGTGCGGTGGCGAACAATTCGGGGTTGTTCTCCTCGATCGAGGGCCACACCCCGCCCGGGAAGTAGGTGTTGCCGGGGCTGACCGTGTTCGCACGCACCCCTTTGCCGGCCAGTTGGTAGGCCAACCCCTGCGTGTAGTGGATGATGGCGGCTTTGAAGGTGCCGTAGGGCCCGGCCGCGAAATCGATCTCGCGGCCCGACACGCTGGAGATGGTGACGATGGACCCGGCGCCGGACTCCAGCAGGTACGGCAGCGCCGCATCGACCAGGCCGACGGTGCCCATCAGGTCGACCTCGAAGCTGGCGCGCCAGTTCTCCGGGTTCTCCGGGATCGCCAGCGCGCTGACGTTGGCCACCACACCATCGATACCGCCGAGTGCCTCCGCGCTCGCAGTGACCCATGCCGAAAGTGCCTCGGTGTCACCGACATCCACCGCGGTGCCCAGCGCCGACGGTACTTCCAGACTCTCGTCCACCGTGCGTGCGCAGTAAGCCACCGCCGCGCCTTCTGCCAGAAGTCCCTCGACGATCGCGCGGCCGATGCCGCGGGTGCCGCCGGTGACCAGGAAACGCTTACCCGCCAATCCGAGATCCATGATGCCCTTCTTCAGTAGTTGATGCTGCCCAGTGCTGCTGCGGCCGAACGAAGTTCAGCATGGATGCCGCCGTACGCCGGGGCGGGCGGCAGCAGTCGCTTGTCGATTTTGGTGACGGCGCTGTAGTTGGTGTCGACCACATTGGCGATCGGCACCTGCGAGATCTGCGTCAGGAGTTGGTAGGCGTCGAGCCGATCCAAGCCGTAGAGCTCGCCCAGCCACGTGATCATTTCCACCTGGCCGGCCCGCCACGCCTCTTCCAGGGGTCGTCCCGAACCGATGCACATCAGATGGGTGTCGGTCTCCAACCGCGGCCAGGCCGGGCCGGCGCCCTTGATCAGTTCGACGATGGCAGTGACGTGCATGGCGCCTTCGACCGCGGTGCCGCATGACTCGCCCTCGCCCTGTCGGTAGTGCCCGTCGCCGAGGGAGAACAGCGCGCCGGGCACGTTGACTCCGAGGTAGCAGGTGGCGCCCGCCGCCATCTCCGGGGTGTCCATGTTGCCGCCGAAGGAGTCGGGGACCAGCGAGCTGCGCACTTCACGGCGCCCCGGTGCCACGCCGACAGTGCCGAGCATGGGGTTGGCCGGCAGGGTGATGTTGAAATCGCTGGCCTGTGCTGCGAACGCGAGAGAGTCTGTGGCCGAATCGTATTCGTAGATCCAGGTGCGTTCCGGCAGCGCCGGCTGCAGTGTGGGACTGGCCGGGACGCTGGTCAGCCCGCCGAAGAACGGGATCAACGTCGAAGCGCCCCAGGTGCGGGCCGGCGTCAGATCCACCAGGTGCACCGCCAGGGTGTCGCCGGGTTCGGCGCCCTCGATGTAGAACGGGCCGGTCTGGGGGTTGAGGTCCTCGGTGTCCAACGCCACGCTGGCGACGTCATCCCGGCTGGTGATCCGTCCGCCGTAGGCGTCCTCGGTCCACAACGTCAGCACGGTCCCCGGTTTGATGCGCAACACCGGTTGCGCACCGCCGAAGGTATAGGCCAACTGGTCAACGGTGGGGATGAAGGTGACGTGCTCCATGGCTCCATCCTGGTGGGTGGGGCCTTTTGTCGCAGGGTTAGTCGCAGTGTTGTCGGCGATCCGGGTGTGTGGCTACCCGATCCTCCTTATGCTGAGCGAGTGCACAACATGGACCTGGTGCAGCCCGCCGCTTTCCTGCGAACCACGCTTCCGCTGGGCCTCGACGCGCTCGGGCAGTACGACTCCGGTCGCTACCACTCCATCTGGATGCCGGACCACATGGTCAGCTTCTGGCCGGATTCGATCTGGACCCCGGAGTTCACCGATCTGGCCACCGTGTCCCCGTCACCGCACCGCCATCTCGACGGGCTGGCTGTCGCGGCGGCCGCGGCTGTCCTGACCACCCGCACCCCACTGGCGTCGTGTGTGGTGGACACCGTGCGCCGCCACCCCGCGACGCTCGCCCAGACCGCGCTGACGTTGGGCCACCTCTCGCGCGGCCGGTTCATTCTCGGTCTCGGTTCGGGTGAGCTCGAGAACACCGTGCCCTACGGCTTCGACTTCGCCCGGCCCGTCAGCAGATTCGAGGAATCCCTCCGCGTCATCAAGGCGCTGTGGCACGGCGAAGGTCCGGTGGACTTCCGCGGCGAGTTCTACCGGCTGGACCACGCCCGGCTGGACACCGAACCCTTCGGTGGCGTGGTACCGCCGATCTGGATCGGCGCCGCCGGGCCCCGGATGCTCGACATCGCCGGGCGGCACGCCGATGGGTGGTGGCCCATGGGCGCCTACACTCCGGAGGACTACGCCGCCAAACTGGCTGTCGTGCGCGCATCCGCGCAGCGAGCCGGCCGGGACCCGTCCGCCATCGTGCCCGCGTTGACCCAGATCTGCCTGATCGGCGACGACGCGGAAGTGGCCGCCATGCTGGAAGCACCTCTGGTCAAGTCCATCATCCTGATGCTCACCGCGGAAGACCTGCGCCGATTCGGATATCGCCACCCGATGGGGGAGCGCTGGCGCGGCATCCAGGATTTCGACCCCGTGGCACTCTCGCGCGAGCGAATCCTCGACTTCTGCGCCGAGGTGGACACGCAAGCCATCCGTGATGTCTTTCCGTGCGGCTCACCCACCGACGTTGCGCGCCGGGTCACCGAATTCGCCGACGCCGGTATGCGCGTGTTCAAGCTGATGGATTACGGCGGCATGGCCGGGCTGCAATACGGCGCCCGCTCGGCAGCCAAAGTCGTTGAGACCGAAGACGAGGTGAGACGCCTACTCACATCACGATCGACCCGGTGGCCCGAAACCCTGATCGCGGCGGACCTACTGGCCGAGGCGCAGCGTGCGACCGGGCTCAGCGACTGGGGCGACGACACGCTACCGGCCCGGTTCGGGCTGGCCGTCGACCATCTCAACGGACTGGCGATGGGCCCTGACGGTAGAAGACGGGCGGCCGGCGTGTGCCACTGGCTGTTGACCTCACGGCTGGAGTTCCTCGAAGACCGGCGGCGCCATCCGGTGGGCGAGGAGATCATCGAGGCGCCGATGTTCGTGACGGGTGAACCTCGTTCGGGCACAACGCTGATGCATGCGCTGATGTCGGTGGACCCCGACGCCCGAGCATTGCGGTTCTGGGAGGTGATGTATCCGTCACCGCCGCCGGGCCTGGCGCCCGACGACGATCCCCGTCGCGACCGCGCCGACGCGGACTGGCGGGAGATCAACACCACGCTGCCCCGGTGGCTTCATTCGCATCCGTACAACGACATGCTCGGAGACGGGTTGCCGGAGGACGAGCGGACCTGGGCCTTCGACTTCCGCGTCATGACGCCGACGGCATGGTGGCGGGTGCCCATGCAGAGCCTCACCATGGGACTACCGACGGATCCGGCGGCGCAGTACCGCCTGCACAAGGCCATGTTGCAGCAGTTCCAGCACGCGCGGCCGCCGAAGTACTGGGTGCTGAAGGGTTTCCACGGGTTCCGGCTCGCGGCGTTCTTCGCCACCTACCCCGACGCCACCCTGGTGTGGTTGCACCGGGATCCGGTGCAGGTGGCCGCCTCACGCACCATGATGATGGCCGACATCGCCGCGGGCATGGTGGGGGACATCGACCTGAAGGCCGAGGCCAAGCTGCACCTGGAGATGACGCGGGCCAGTATCGCCAACACGATGTCGAATCCGCTGACCGATGACCCCCGCATCCACCATGTGCGGTACGGGGACTTCATCGCTGACCCCATCGCCACGGTCCGCGGTTTCTACGCGTTCTCCGGTCGGGAGCTCACTACGTCCGCCGAGCAGGCCATGCGCCGGTACCTCGCCGAGAACAAGGGCGACCGGCACGGCAAATTCCACTACTCGACCGCGGTACTGACCGATATCGGTGAGGACCTCGACGCGCTGCATGAGGAATTCCGGCCGTTCAGGGAACGGTTCGGCGTCGAGATCGAACAACGGTGACATGCATCCCCGGCTGAGCCTGCACCAGGTCGCGTTCGCCGGTGACACCCCGGACGCGTTCGTCGAGCACTGTCACACCCTGGATGTACCCATGACGCTGGTGACGTCCCTTCTCGGCGGCCCCCTCATGACGGGCGCCCGGGTGCACACCCTCAACCACCCGTTCGCCAGGGATCTCGGGAGCGCCGGCGACAATGCGACGCAAGGGCTCTGCGCGGCAATCGAACTCGCCGCCGGTATGGGCGCCACTGCCGTCTACCTGATCACCGGCGGCCGTGGCGCCCTCAGTTGGGAAGAGGCCGCGGCCCGCTTCACCGAGCTGGTGGCACCGTGCCGCACCGCCGCACAGGAACGCGGAATCACACTGCTGGTGGAGAACGCGTCGGCGTTCAACGCCGATATCCACTTCACCCATACCCTCGCCGACACCATCACCCTGGCCGAGATGGCCGGTATCGGCGTCTGCATCGACCTGCACGCCTGCTGGGTGGAAGCGGGACTGCCGGCATTGTTCACCCGTGCCGCACCGATGACCGGGCTGGTGCAGGTCAGCGATTACGTGCTCGGTGATCGCTGTGCCCCGTGCCGGGCCGTCCCCGGAGACGGCGGGATCCCGCTCGAACGGCTCCTCGGTGACGTGCTCGCCGCTGGGTACGACGGTGTGTTCGACCTGGAACTGGTGGGTCCACGAATCGAGGCTGAGGGCGCCGCCCACGCCACCACGCGCGGCTTGGCCGCGGTCAGCAGGGTGCTCGAAAGGCTCGGCGTCTGATGGCATTCGGTGACGGCACTGCCGACCAGCCGCTACGCGATGCATGGTCGGCCTTCTGCCGGCAGCTCGAGCAAGCCGGCGACGCGGTGTTCAAAGACGCCAACCCGGCCGGTCCGCTGCCGCGCGCCGACGCCATGCGATTCCTGGTGCAGAACCTCGGACAGGCCTTCGATCTGGCCCTGGAGACCAAGGACCCGGCGTACCCGCAGATCCACCCGTTCGTCACGCCCACCCGCAAGCTCGGCGGCGACGTCGCCGACTTCACCTACCGGCAAGCCTGGATCGACGGCCGTCACACCTACCGGATCAGCGGTGTCCGGGGCACCGCGCGTTGGCTCAACATCACCGTGCAGGGCGCCCGGCCGGAGACCATCCCGGGCACCGACTGGCCGTCGCTGCACGAACCCTTCGGTGACATCCCGGAATGCAACATCTTCGGACATCAACTGGTGACCGATGCCGACGGCCGCTTCGAGCTGTACATCGGCGGCGCGCGGCGCAGCGAGAACTGGCTCCCCACCACGGCGTCGTCGCGGAAGGTGTTCATCCGCGAAGCTTTTGATGCGTGGGGCGAGACCCCGACCCGGCTGAGCATCGAGCGGGTCGGGATGGACCGCCCGCCCGCGCCGCCCTCCCCGCAGCGGATGATCGATGCGATGGCGTGGGCCGGTGATTTCCTCACCGGCGCGATGCGGGACTGGCCGGAGCACTCCTGGCGCTACTCGAACGGCGTCGTCGACCCGGAGTGCCTGAACCGGTTCCCGACCGGGCGCACCGAAGCGAACGCACACCGCGGGCGGATGGCCGCCCATCTGGTGTGGCACGTGGAACCTGACGAGGCGCTGGTGGTGGAGATGGACAACCACGACGGGTTCTGGATTTTCGGCATGGGTGGAGTGTTCGGGGGCAGCCTCGACTACCTGCACCGGGCGGTCAGCTACACCCCGGCGCGGACGTACGCGGACAGCGACGGCGTGGTTCGTCTGGTGATGGCGCACGACGACCCGGGCGTGCACAACTGGCTTGACACGCAAGGCTTCTCAGACGGCAATCTGACCTACCGCAACCTGATGAGCAGTCATGCCGCGACGTTCCGCACCCGGCTGGTGGCACGGTGCGACCTCGACGACGTGCTGCCGCCGGACACCGTGCGGGTGTCTGCGGCCGACCGGGCGGCCCAACTGCAATGCCGCTACCGCAGCATCAAACTGCGGTACGGCATCTAGCGGATGGCCAGGCCCGTCAGCGCCCGCGAGATCACCACGCGCTGGATCTCGCTGGTGCCCTCGAAGATGGTGAAGATCTTGGCGTCGCGGTGCATGCGTTCCACCGGATAGTCGCGGGTGTAGCCGTTGCCGCCGAGGATCTGGATGGCCTCATCGGTGACGTACACCGCGGTCTCGCTGGCCACCAACTTGGCCATCGACCCCTCGGCCGCGTCGAACGCCACGTTGTTGCGCGCCATCCAGCCGGCCCGCCACACCAGCAGTCGGGCGGCGTCGATACGGCTCTTCATATCGGCCAGCTTGAACGCGACGGCCTGGAACTCGCCGATCTTGCGACCGAATTGCTCACGCTGGCAGGCGTATTCGAGCGCGTACTCGTAGGCGGCGCGGGCGACGCCGATGGCCATGGCGCCCACCGTGGGCCGGGTGCGTTCGAAGGTCTTCATCGCGGCCTGCCCGCCGGCGGAGGCACCGGACTTCACCCGGGCGATGCGCTGCTCGAACTTCTCCCGCCCGCCCAGGATCAGGTCCTCGGACAGGCGCACGTTGTCGAGCACCACCTCGGCGGTGTGCGAGGCGCGGATGCCGTGTTTCTTGAACTTCTGTCCCTGGCTCAGGCCGGGGGTGTCGGGCGGGATGATGAACGTCGCCTGGCCGCGCGACCCGAGCTCCGGGTACACCGAGGCCACCACGATGTGGACGTTGGCGATCCCACCGTTGGTGGCCCACGTCTTGGTGCCGTTGAGCACCCACTCATTGCTGGCCTGCTCGAAGCGCGCGCGGGTGCGGATGGCGCCCACATCGGAGCCGGCGTCGGGTTCCGACGAGCAGAACGCGCCGAGCTTGGGCTCTTCGGGGGTGCCGAACATCGGCTGCAACCACTGCCCGAGCTGCTCCGGGGTGCCGTTGCCGGCCAGCGCCGCAGCCGCCAGCCCGGTGCCCAGGATCGACAGCGCGATCCCGGCGTCACCCCAGAACAACTCCTCGAACACCGTCAGCATGCCCAGGCCGGACTCCTCGACGGCCTGCTGGGCGAACAGGTCGGGGGAGTACAACCCGATCTTGGCGGCCTCCTGGATGACGGGCCACGGCGTCTCCTCACGTTCATCCCATTCCGCGGCGGCCGGGCGCACGACTTCGGCGGCGAATTCGTGCACCCAGTCACGCACCGCGATCACGTCATCACTGAGTTCAAGTGAGAAGGACATGGGGCGAGACTACTGCGCCGTTCACGCCACCCTTCCGGCGCGCACCATGTCCTCGCGGGGCACCACCTTGACGCGCTCACGCCCGCTCGATTCACCCAGCGACATCTCGTGGGCATCCAGGCGTTCCCACTCCTGCCAGGTGGTGTAGTCGACGCCGTTGCTCTCGAGGTGATCCAGGATCGCATCCGGCTGGGAGATCTCCGGTGGGCGGAGGCCGGGCAGGTCGGCCAGCAGGCTCGAGATCGTTTCGGCCGCATCGGATTTGGTGTGCCCGATCAAGCCGATGGGACCCCGCTTGATCCAGCCCGTCACGTACGTGGCGTTCATCTCCACGCCGTCCATCTCGAGCACCCGGCCGGCGGAGTTGGGCACCACACCCTCGAAATGGTCAAACGGCAGATCGGCCAGGTGCGACGACAGGTAGCCGACCGCGCGGTACACCGCGTCCACCGGCCAGTCGACGTACTCGCCGGTGCCGCGGACGGTGCCGTCGCCGATGAGTTCGGTGCGCTCGGTACGCAGGCCCTCGACCCGGTCGGTGCCCAGGATCGCCACCGGCGCCTGGCACAGGTGCAGATGGATGCGGTGCGGGGCGCCCGTCGGCTCCTTCTCCATGTACTTGAGCATGGTGTCGACCACCAGGCGGGTCGACTTGCTGGTGTTGATGGCCTGCTGACTGGCCTCGTCGATCTCGAAGCCCTCGGGGTGCACGATGACGTCGACGCTGGGGGAGTGCGACAGCTCGCGGAACTCCATGGGCGTGAACTTGATCTGCGCGGGGCCGCGCCGGGCGAAGACGTGGATGTCGGTGGCCTGGTTGAGCTTCAGGCCCTGATATACGTTGTCGGGGATCTCGGTGGTGAGCTGCTCGTCGGCCGGTTTCGCCAGCACGCGGGCGATGTCGAGGGCGACGTTGCCGGCTCCCAGCACCGCAACCTGCTTGGCGTCCAGGGGCCAGTCCCGTGGCACGTCGGGATGCCCGTCATACCAGGAGACGAAGTCCGCGGCGCCGTAGCTGCCCGGCAGGTCGATGCCGGGGATGTCGAGGGCCCGGTCGGCGCGGGCGCCGGTGGAGAAGATCACCGCGTCGTAGTGCCGGCGCAGGTCGGAGAGCTTGAGGTCGCTGCCGTAGTGGACGTTGCCGATGAAGCGGATCTCGTCGCGAGACAGCACCCGGCGCAGGGCTTTGATGATCTCCTTGATGCGGGGATGGTCGGGTGCGACCCCGTAGCGCACCAGTCCGTAGGGAGCCGGCAGCCGGTCGAAGATGTCGACTCTGGCCGCCTCGTACTCCTTGGTGAGGATGTCGGCTGCATAGATGCCGGCCGGGCCCGCGCCGATGACCGCCACACGGATCTTCCGCATACGCCTTCCCTTCTATTAGGTAAGCCAAGCCTAAGTAGGTAGGGGAAGGTTTCAAGACCTACGAACGAGATCCGCCTCACACCGATTCTGCTGCGGAACTCTGTCTCAACGCGAAAAAGCGCCCCGTAGGGCGCTTTCCGTGGGTCTGCGTCAGCGGACGTTGACGTAAACGGTCTTGGTGTTCTGCGGAGCGTAGGTGTTGTCGGCGTTGGGGCCGTAGCCGCCCTCGTTGCTGTTGTTGGGGTTGCTGTGGCTGAACGTGGGGCCCTGGCCGACGGAGACGACGTTGGCCTCTGCCAGCGGCGCTGTGGAGAGCCGGTTGACGATGACCTTGTAGCCCTGGTCCTGCAGGCTCGAAATGGTGTCCTGGGCGTTGCCGGCACCGGTGGGGGCGGCCATCGCAGGGGCCACAGCTCCGAAAAGGCTCAGCACGCCGGCGGTGGCGGCGGTGGCGATGGCGGTGGCGAATCCGAACTTGGTCATTTCTCTGCTTCTCTCTGGATCGGTTGTGGTGTTCGGATCGGGGCGGGAGGGGTTTCTCGTTCCGGTCTGACTGCTACAACCTGCAGGTCAAGGCAAAGATTTCCGTTGGCAGAGATTGAACGACAGCTGGCAGGAACCGATCGGTATTAAGAATCTCGACGATTGCATCGATGGTGTTCGGGGGCGCCCGCGGGCAAGCTGGCGCCGCTATGACCACACCAGATGCCGAGCACCTCTCGACGGACGTTCTGGTGATCGGCGGCGGTCCGGCCGGGACGTGGGCGGCGATCAGAGCCGCCGAAGCCGGCGTTGACGTCGTCCTCGCCGACAAGGGCTACACCGGTTCCAGTGGAGCCACCGCCTCCGCGGGCACCGGACTGTGGTACGTCGAACCCGATCAGCGGGAGTCCGCGATAGCCAGCCGCGAGAAGGTGGGCGCCGGGTTGACCGAGCGCGGCTGGATGGAGCGTGTTCTCGACGAAACCTATTCGCGGATGGACGAACTCGCCCGCGTGCAGCGTTACCCCTTTCCGGTCGACGACAAGGGTCGTGTGATCGTCGACGACCTCCAGGGCCCGGAATACATGCGCAGGCAACGGTTGCGGGTGCAGCGCCTGGGCGTGCGCATCCTCGATCACACCCCCGCGTTGCGACTGCTGCTGGACGACGCGGGAGTGGTCTCCGGCGCGCTGGCGGTGCAACGCGCATCCGGGCGCACCGTGCGTATCGAGGCGGCGGCGGTGGTGCTCGCCACCGGTGGATGCGCGTTCCAGTCCAAGACCCTGGGCTGTGACGTCGATACCGGCGACGGGGCGCTGATGGCGGTCGAAGCCGGCGCGGTGCTGTCTGGGATGGAGTTCTCCAACGCCTACGCGATTGCGCCGAAAGGCACTGCGGTCACCAAGAACGCCTTCTACAACTGGGCGACGTTCTACCGCGCCGACGGTTCGGTGTTCGACGTGCCGCGCTCCAAGGACCGCACGCTGATGGCGACGGTGATGCTCCAGGAGCCCGTGCTGGCCTGCATCGACAAGGCGTCTCCGGCCGTGCAGGCGCAGATGCGGTTGGCGCAACCGAACTTCTTCCTCTCGTTCGACCGGTTGGGCATCAACCCGTTCACCGAGCACTTCGAGATCACGCTGGTGACCGAAGGCACCATCCGCGGCACCGGGGGAGTGCGGATTGCTGGAAAAGACTGCGCCACAGATGTTCCCGGTCTGTATGCCGCCGGTGACACCGCGACCAGGGAACTGATCGCCGGCGCCTGGACCGGCGGCGGTGCGCACAATGCGTCCTGGGCGGCGTGCTCGGGCGGCTGGGCCGGGGAAGGTGCGGCCGCGTTCGCGGCGTCGCGGGGACGGCCGTCGGCCCGGCTGCGTGCGGTGGGTGAGCCGGGTGCTGTCGGCTACCGGGACGTGGTGGCCGAGGTCCGCCGTCAGGTGCTGCCGTACGAGATCAATTACCTGCGACATGCGTCGCGTCTCGAGCCCGCGCTGCGCGTGCTGCACGAGGTCTGGGCTCGGCGCGGTGAACCGGCCACCGGTGAAGAGCAGTTCCGGGCGCGGGAAGCCGCCGCCATGCTGGCCCATGCCCGCTGGATGTATCACGCTGCGCTGCAGCGCACCGAGAGCCGCGGCATGCACCGGCGCTTCGACTACACCGAACTGGACCCGGGCCAGCAGCACCGGCTGATCACCGGCGGGTTGGACGAACTGTGGAGTCGTCCTGAGCCCGAGTGGCTTTCGGAAGGCCGGGCGGCGTGATCGAGATCGTCTCCGCTGATCGGTGCATCGCCTGCGACAAGTGCATCGATGTGTGCCCCACCCGCGTGTTCGACCGCGGCGCTGACGGCGTGCCCGTGATCGCCCGCCATGACAGCTGCCAGACCTGCTTCCAATGTGAGGCGTACTGCCCGACCGACGCGCTGTTCGTGGCGCCGATCCTGGAGCCGGCCCCCGAAGGCTCGCCGTTCCGCGATCTCGATCACGTCATCGAAACCGGGCTGTTGGGCTCGTACCGCGCCGCGTTGGGCTGGGGTAAGGGCCGCACCCTGGGCGCTCGGGTGGCCATCCAGCCCGAGATGCCGTGACCGATCTCGAGCTACCAACCTGCTACTTGGATGTTTCAGCTTTCTCGCCAACAACCTCGGGAACTGCACCCGAGCTGGGATGACCGAAGTTCGGATGCAGTCGTGTCGGGCGAATCTGCCGCATCTCCAGAGATATTGCCCAGCCGCGGAGCATTAGCGCCAATCCAACGGCACCAATGAAGATGAAGACATCATCGACGAGATAGCGCACTTCGGCAAACATCAGTAACCGCCGAGATCGACGTTTTGCCCGATTCTGCTCGCACTTTCGGGCCCGTGTGTCGGTTTGGGCGGGTGCGATCAGGGTTCGGGGTGGTCGCGGTCGTAGTGCGCGAACGTCGGGACGCGGCGGGCCAACAGCCAGATGACGAGCAGCATCGCCAGACCGCCGGCGACCAGCGGGCTCCAGACCACGAGCATGCTGGCCACCGCGCCGGTCACCACATCGCCGACGCGGGGACCGCCGGTGACGATGATGGAGAAGATGCTCTGCACCCGGCCGCGCAGTTCGTCGGGCACCGCCGCCTGCAGGATCGCCCCGCGGAAGATCGCCGACACGCCGTCGGCGGCCCCCGCGACGGCCAGCACCGCTGCTAGCGCCACGATCGCCACGATATGCGTGCCGTCGACGGGCCACAGCAGTGCCAGCAGCAGCACCACACCGGCGGCGGCGATGGACGCTGCGTAGATGTAGGAGACCACCAGGATCGCGAATCCTTGGCGCCGCACCGATCCCGTCCACCCGGAGAACAGCGCGCTGAGCATCGCCCCGGCGGCGAACGCGGCCGAGAGCACTCCGACGGTGGTGACACCGCCGCCAAGGGTGACGGCACCGAGAGCCGGATACAGCACACGTGGCTGGGCCAGTGCCATGGCCACCAGGTCCACGGTCAGCGCGAAACGAATGTTGTTGGCTCGCCGCAGATATGCCAAGCCGTCGCGCACGGCCCGTAACGCACCG
This sequence comes from Mycolicibacterium sp. SMGY-1XX, assembly GCF_059132455.1. NCBI lineage: Bacteria > Bacillati > Actinomycetota > Actinomycetes > Mycobacteriales > Mycobacteriaceae > Mycobacterium > Mycolicibacterium sp. SMGY-1XX. Next base: position 4,672,374 of record NZ_CP101139.1, on the reverse strand, counting down.
ATGCCTCGCGCCTCGGCCAGCGGCCGCAGCGCCGGCAACGTCCACACCCCCAGGAAGGCCGCGGTGTGCAGCACGGTGTCCACCAGGTAGGCGGCCTGAAAGCCGCCGATGCCGACTGCGGCGGCACCGAGCAGCGGGCCCACCGTGGCCATCAGGCCCATGTTGATGCCGTTGAGCGCACCGGCCGCCGGCAGCAGCTCACGCGGCAGCAGCCGGGGAATGATGGCGCGACGGGTGATCCCGCCGACGGTGTTGGCCACCGAATTGACCGTGGCGGCGGCGTACAGCAGCCACAGCGAGGTGCCGTCGAGCCAGGCGTGCACGGTCAGCACGATGATGGCCACCCACGAGATGACCGAGGCGATCATCGCCACCCACCGGCGATCGAAGCGGTCAGCCAGCGTGCCGCCGTACAGACCCATGATCACGATGGGGCCCAGGGCGATACCTGCGATGAGCGACACCGCGAACGTCGACGACGTGAGGGCGTACACCTGCAGCGCGACGGTGACCACCGTCATCTCCTGGCCGATGCTGCCCAGTGTGGTGCCGAACCACAGGCGCCCGAAGGCGCGGCTGCGCCGGAACGGGGTCAGATCCAGCAAGAAGGTGCGTGCCGGGGCACTCACTGCTCTAGCACGCGGGCGGGATCAGCTGTCCACTCCGAGGCCGAGCCCACATACAGGCGCGCGCGGATGTCGAGCAGGGTGAGGACGAACACTTCAAGGGCCGCCGAGACGCCGGTGCCGCAATAGGCGGCGGGTTCACTGTCCACGCCGACACCCAGACGGCTGAACTGTTGTCTCAGTTCGTCCTCGGGAAGGAAAAAGCCTGCGCTGTCGAAGGACCCGGCCGCCGGAGCGCTCCGCGCTCCCGGGATGTGCCCGGCCGACGGATCCTGTGGGTTGGAGAACTTGGCGGCAGGGCGCGCGTCGAGCAGGACGCCGCGGTCCGCGAACGCCGGCACCTCGTCGACCAACACCACCGGCAGCCCACCTGGCTCGATCACAAAATCGGACTCCGGGCGCAGTGCGGGGTCGCCGGTCTGCAACTCACCGCCGTGGTGTGTCCAGCCGTCGAGGCCCCCGTCGAGCAGTCGCACCGACTGCACGCCCGCCCAGCGCAACAGCCACCACGCGCGTGCCGGGGCGGGAGACCTGGTGGCCCCGTAGACGACCACCGGGGTGGTCTTCTCGATTCCCCAGCGACGCACCGTTTTCTGGAACTCCTCGGCACCGGGAAGGGGCCGCTTGCCGTTGCTGCCGGTGCTCGCCCCGGCCAGGTCGGCGTCCAAGTCGACGAAGACGGCGCCGGGGATGTGGCCGTCCGCGTAGGCCTGCGGGTCGGCGGCATCGCCGGACTGGCGGGCATCGAGTACCACCACGTCGGCGCCCTGGGTCAACTCCTGCCGCAACGTTGCTGGGCTGACCAGGTTGGACCGCCGGGCTGCCTCGCCCATATGTTCTCCTCAAACCTCGCAGGTGTCACAGAATGTGCCACGAACAATGTGTCGTAACACAATCGGCCAAACCTGCCACGACAAAAAATTCGGGTGATGCGAAGTCGTCCGTGACCGCTCGCGTGACGATGAAACATCATGTCACCGCCCGAAATTAGCAGCTCTCGAGCGCATCGCTGACTAATAAACTCACGTGTGAATAAATCTAGACACGTGTCGTCGGCGCCAATAATGTTCTTCGTAACACCAGTTATGTATCAAACATGGCTTGTAACAAAAGGATTGTTGAATGCCGTTGATCACGCGCGGGGTTGTCTCCGTCGAAGAGATCGTCGAGGATTTGCAGAATCCGCACCTAACGGTCATCGAGGTGTATGCCACCCGGCCCGAGCGGGCGCTGATACCCGGTGCGCAGGCGGTGTTCTGGAAGGACCTGGCCTGGCATCCGCTGGAGCGGGAGCTGGCGACCGGCGAACTGTTGTCGCAGCGTCTGTTCGAACTCGGTGCGGGCGAGGGGTCCCGGATCGTGCTCGCCGGGGAGCCCACCCAGTTCGCGGCCTATGTGCTGTGGACCCTGCGGGTGCGCGGATACACCGATATCGCCTACCTCGACGGGGGAATCGAAGCGTGGAAAGCGGCGGGTGCGCCCACGAGCGAGCAGCGCAGTGTCGAGCGGCAGCCGGCCACCACGCCGCTGGCCGTGCCGGTGCCCACCCCCGAGCAGGAGCAGTTGCGGATCGGTCGCGACGACGTGCGCGCCCTGCTCGACGACGATGAGGTGGTTCTGCTGGACTACCGCACCCCGCAGGAGTACGCCGGCGAAAGGGTCAGCGGCCCAACCGCTCCGATCGACCACGGGGCGGAGCGGCATGGCCGCATCCCGGGTGCGAAACCGCTGTTCTTCCGGGAACTGCTCGACGAGCACGGCCGGCTCAAACCGAAAGACGAACTGGAACGACTGGTCTCGGGCACCGTTGACGGCGACCCCCGCCTGATCATCAACTACTGCCGCCTGTCACACCGCTCCACCCTGGGGTGGATCGCGCTCAGCGAGGTGCTCGGCTACGACAACGTCCGCGTCTACGACGGCTCCTGGACCGAGTGGGGCAGCATCGTCGGCTTCCCCATCGAGAAATAACAGCGAGATAGGTCTTTTCATGACTCGTAAGTCGATCACCCTCAACCTCAACCTGATTCCCGGTGGGGTGTTCCCCGGGGCCTGGCGGGCCGGCACCGGAGACGCCCACCAGTACAGCAGTCTCGAGCACTACATCGAGGTCGCCAAGATCGCCGAGCGCGGCAAGTTCGACGCCGTGTTCCTGGCCGACACCCCGGTGTGGCGCTACCGCGGTGAATACCGGCCCTTCCGTGGGCTGGACCCCACCCTGGCGTTCGCCGCGATCGCCCAGCACACCAGCCACATCGGGCTGGTGGCCACCGGTTCGAGCTCGTACAACTCGGCCTACAACCTGGCCCGGCGCATCTCCACGCTGGACCACATCTCCGGCGGCCGCGCGGCCTGGAACATCGTCGCCACCAACGGTGACGACGTCGCCCGCAACTTCGGTCGCGAGCACGGCCTCGATCACGACGAGAGATACAAGCGGGCCCACGAATTCGTGGCCGCCGTGCGCGCACTGTGGGACGGCTGGGCCGACGACGCCTGGGTGGCCGACCGGGAGACCGGCACCTACGTGGAGGAAAGCCGCATCCGGGCAGTGGATTTCACCGGTGAGTACGTCAACACCGCGGGTCCGTTGCCGCTGCCGCGCTCACCGCAGGGACATCCGGTGCTGGTGCAGGCCGGGTCCTCACCCGACGGGATCGGGCTGGCCTCACGTTTTGCCGATGCCGTCTACACCGTGCAGTCCACCATCGAGAGCGCGATCGCGTTCCGCAACACGGTGCGAGAGCAGGCCAAGGGCTGGGGACGTGACCCCGAGACCATCCGGGTGCTGCCGGGTCTGATCACGCTGGTGGCCCCCACCGAAGCCGAGGCGCGGGAACGCGAGATCGAGCTGCGCGAGCTGCACACCGAAAAGTTCGCCATCAACGCGCTGGCGCTGCAGATCGGCGTGCCGGTGGACGCGTTGGAGCTGGACAAGGAACTTCCATGGGACCTGGTTCCCGCCGACGGCGAACTGGGCGCGCAGGGTGGGCATTTCGCCGCGCTGATCAACACCGCGCGGCGCGAGAAGTACACCGTCAAGCAGATCCTGGCTCGCCAGGGCGGCGGCCTGACCCATGTGACGGCCATCGGATCGCCCGAGCAGGTGGCCGACCAGATCGAAACCTGGGTCAACGCCGGCGCCTCCGACGGCTTCAACATCATGAGCGCGCAACTGCCCGACGTCGCCACGGCGTTCGTCGACCATGTGGTGCCACTGCTGCAGCGCAAGGGCATCTTCCGCACCGAGTACCCGGGCACCACACTGCGCGACACCCTCGGGTTGGAGCGCCCGGGTGACGGGTTCGAAGACTATGTGGCGCCGTCGGCACCTCGGCATAAAGTAGGGGAGGCCGCGTTCGGCTGATCGCCGTACGCATTTCACCATGACGATCCTCGAGTCCTCGAAGAGCGACCTGCCCGCCAGCGGCGCTGACGTCGTAGGGCCCCCGAAACCCGGGCGCCCCTCGGCGAACCGGCATGACGGCCGATGGGCCGGCGTCGCCTTCCAGGCACGCTACATCGGCGAGAAGATCGTCGCCGCGGTGGTGGTGTTGTGGCTGGCCGCCTCGGCGGCCTTCCTGGCGGTGCACTTCTCCCCGGGGGACCCGGTGACCCTGCTGATGGGCGAATTCGACACCCCGGAACTGCGCGCCGCCATCGAAGCGCAGTGGGGGCTGGACAAGTCGCTGCCGGTCCAGTACTTCGACTTCCTCACCCGGCTGGTGCAGGGCGACTTCGGAATGTCCTACGTGCAACGCCAACCGGTGGCCGACATCCTGTTCAGCCACCGGCTGGTGGCCAGCGCGCAGCTGACCACCGCCGCCACCCTGATCGCCGTCACCGTCGCGCTGGTGGTGTCCGTGATGACCGCGGGCCGGCGCGGAATCGCCACCCGGATCACCTATCTCGGGGAGCTCACCTTCGCGTCCATCCCCACGTTCTGGCTGGGCATCGTGTTCATCACCGTGCTGTCCTTCCAGCTGGGGTTGCTGCCCGTGGTCGGTGGCAGCACGCTGGAGAACCTCATCCTGCCCAGCCTCACTCTCGGACTGCCACTGGCCGCGGTGCTGTCCCAGGTGCTGCGCGAAGGCATCGAGAAATCACTCGAACAGCCCTACGCCGTCACCGCTTTGGCGCGCGGTATCTCGCCCTGGCAGCTGAAACTGCGGCACGGGCTGCGGCACGCCCTCATCCCGGCGGCCACCCTGGCGGGCTGGTCGGTGGGAGGCATGCTCACCGGCACCGTGATCGTCGAGCAGGTGTTCGGCCGGCCCGGTATCGGACAGGCCACCGTCGTCGCGGTGACCCGACAGGACGTTCCCACGGTGCTGGGCATCACCCTGCTGGCCGTCGCGCTGTACGTGGCCGTCAACACCATCGTCGACATCCTCTACCTGTGGATCGACCCCAGATTGCGGGTGCGCTGACATGGCAACAACTCTCGCCTTCCCGGGCCGTTCCCTGTCCTCGGGGCTGACCAGCTTCCGCAACACCGGGGTGCTGGTGGCCGCGGCGATCCTGGTGCTGCTGGTGGTGGCCGTGGTGTTCCCCGGCCTCTACACCAGCCGCGACCCGTTGGCCAGCGACATGGCCAACGCACTGGCCGCCCCCAGTTTCGAGCACATCTTCGGCACCGACCACCTGGGCCGCGATGTGTGGTCTCGGGTGGTGCACGGCGCGCGGTACTCCATCCTGATCGGGGTGGCCTCCACCGCGCTCGGTGTGGTGCTCGGTGTGCTGTTCGGGCTGATCGCCGGCGTGGCACACCGCCGCGTGGACGAAGCCATCTCACGGATCTTCGACGCCGTGGGCGCGTTCCCCGATCTGCTGTTCGCGCTGATGCTGATCACCCTCACCGGGCCGGGCACCGGAAATGTCATCGCGGCCATCGCCATTGCGTCGGCGCCACGCTACGGCCGCGTGGTGCGGGCCGAAACCCTGCGGGTCCGCGAATCCGACTACGTGGCGCAGTCGCGGCTGGCCATCGCGTCCGCGGTCACCCGCACCGTGCGCCACGTGCTGCCCAATGCGCTGGGCACCGTCCCAGTGCTCGCGACGCTGGGGGTGGGGACGGCGATCATCGGCGCAGCCGGGCTGAGCTTCCTGGGCTTCGGTCCCACCCCGCCGCTACCGGAATGGGGAGCGATGCTCTCCGATGCCCGCCAAGATCTGCGGATCGCCTGGTGGGTGGGCTTCTTCCCGGGCCTGTTCATCACCGTCACCGTGATCAGCGTGTCCATCGTGGGCCGCAACCTGCAGCGTCGCTTCGAGAGGAGGGCCACGGCATGACCCTCGCCTCCGACGTCGCAGCGCCCCCGGAAGGCCACACCGGCGACGTCCTGGTGGACATCAAGGGCCTCACCGTGTCCTTCGACAGTGTGCGCGCCGACGACGGCGCCGCATTACCGGTGGTCAGCGATGTCGACCTCACCATCCGCCGCGGCCGCATCCTGGCCATCGTCGGCGAGTCCGGCTCCGGCAAATCCGTCACCGCGCGCACCCTCGTCGGCCTGGCCGGTGCCGGAAGCCAGGTCACGGCAACCACATTCGACGTCCTGGGCACCGACACCCGCGGCTACGGCGAGAAGGACTGGCGCAAGGTCCGCGGCGCACAGATCGGCTTCGTCCTCCAGGACGCGCTGACTTCACTGGACCCGCTGCGCACCGTGCAGGCCGAAGTCGCCGAGGCGCTGCGGCTACCCCGTAAGCAGCGGGTCGCTGCGGTCGAAGAACTGCTGGACTCGGTGGGCATCCCGGAGCCGTCGTATCGCCGGCGCAACTATCCGCATCAACTCTCCGGCGGATTGCGCCAGCGCGCGCTGATCGCCTCGGCGCTGGCGGGGCGGCCCGACGTGCTGGTGGCCGACGAGCCCACCACGGCGCTGGACGTCACCGTGCAGGCGCGGATCCTGGCACTGCTGCGCACCCTGGCCGACGACGGCCGCGGTGTGCTGCTGATCAGTCACGACCTGGCGGTGGTGTCGAGGGTGGCCGACGACGTGGTGGTGATGCACAACGGCCGGGTGGTCGAACACGGCTCGGTGGCCGAGGTGATCCACCAGCCCACCCATGACTACACCCGCAAGCTGGTGGCGGCGGTGCCGGGTAAAGACACCCGGGGGCGCCGGCTCAGCGATCTGGAAGCCCCTGCGCTGCCGGACTTTTCGCCCGGTTCCGAGGTGGTGGCCGATGTCAGCCAGGTGGGCAAGTTCTATCGGCAGGGCCGACGCCAGCAGTTCACCGCCGCCGCGGATGTGACATTCTCGATCCACCGCGGCGAAATCGTGGGCCTGGTCGGGGAGTCCGGTTCGGGCAAGTCGACGGTGGCACGCATCGTGACCGGACTGCTGCCACCCGACGCGGGCCATGTCGAGATCGACGGCCGCCGCTGGACCGGTAAGCGCGGTCACCAACCCCCGCGACTCGGTGCCGTTCAATTGGTGGCGCAGGATTCCGTCGGCTCCTTCGATCCGCGCTATACAGTGCGTGAGATCATCGCCGAGACAGTGGCTCTGGGGCACCGCGGCAAGACCGAACGTGACAGCCGCATCCGGGAACTGCTGGACCTGGTGCACCTGCCCGCCGCCGTCGTCGACCGGCATCCGCGCTCGCTGTCGGGTGGCCAGCGCCAACGGGTGTCGATCGCCCGGGCGCTGGGTTCGGATCCGGAACTGCTGGTGTGCGACGAAGCGGTGTCCGCGCTCGATGTGTCCATTCAGGCGCAGATCCTGGATCTGCTGCTGGAGATCCGCGCCGACCGAAACACCGCTCTGCTGTTCATCTCCCACGACATCGGGGTGGTGCACCACGTCGCCGACCGGGTGCTGGTGATGCACCGCGGCCGGGTGGTCGAAGAGGGCACCGCCGACGAGGTGTTCGACAACCCCCGCGACGAGTACACCCAGACGCTTCTACAAGCAGTACCCACGCTCTAGCCCAACCGAGCGATTTCGGCGCGCTGGCAACCGCTCAGCGGTTACCAGCGCGCCGAAATCCCAAGAAAGGATCGAAGAAGTGACAAGAAGACGATCGCTGGCCGTGCGGCTGGCAGCGCTGGCCGGCGCGGCGATGCTGGCTTTGACCGCCTGCGGCAGCGACTCCGGCGGCGGCGAAAGCAGCGGCGAACCCGTGCGCGGCGGCGTCCTGACCGTGGCGCAGGCCGATTACCCCGAAGAGGGGATGAACCCGCAGGTGCGCGGCTGCTGCTCGGAAGTGCAGGTGATGCGCAACGTCTACGACAGCCTGGTCGCCATCGACTACGACGAGTCGATCCACCCGTGGCTGGCCGAGAGCTGGGAGCGCTCCGAGGACGGCTTGACCTACACCTTCAAGCTCGAGCAGGGCGTGAAGTTCAGCGACGGTGAGCCGTTCAACGCCGCGGCGGTCAAGGCGAACTTCGACAAGATCATCAACGACGAGGAGTACGCGCCGTCGGTGAAATCCAGCACGTTCCAGACGCTGGCCGCCACCGAAGTCGTCGACGAATACACCGTGCGCACAGTGCTTTCCGAGCCCACCGCGAACTGGCTGAACACCCTGGCGTCGCTGCAGGGCGGCCAGATCTCGCCGAAGTCGCTGGAGAACCCCGACGCGGCCGCCGGTGGCGTCGGCATCGCCGGCACCGGCCCGTTCATCCTCGACGAGGTGGTGGAAGGGTCCGAGCTGCGGTTCAAGCGCAACGAGGACTACAACTGGCCCTCGGCACTGGCCAAACACGAGGGTCCGGCCTACCTCGACGAGCTGGTGGTCAAGATCGTGCCCGAGCCCAATGTGCGGGCCGGCCTGCTGACCTCGGGTGAGGTCGACGGCATCGCTCAGGTGGCGCCGGCCGATATCGCGACCTTCGACGGTGTGGAGGGATTCCAGTTCGAGTGGAAGCCGTCGAACGTCTCGCCCTACTCGCTGTACTTCAACGTCACCGGTGACAACACCAAGGATGTCCGCGTCCGACGCGCACTGCGCGAGGCCGTTGACCTCAACCCGATCATCGACACGGTGCTGCAGGGCAGCTCCGATCGTGCCTGGAGCATCGTCGGCCCGCAGAGCCCGTTCTACGATCCGCAGTTCGAAAACGCCTACGGCGGCAACGTCGAAGAAGCCAACAAGCTGCTCGACGAGGCCGGCTGGACCGGTCCCCGGGACAGCGAGGGATACCGCACCAACGCGGAGGGTCAGCGCCTGACCATCCGGCTGATCGCCACCGAGCCCAAGCCGCCGCTGTCGACGGTGCTCGAGGCCTACCAGGCCGAGGCGCGCACCAACGCCGGTATCGACGTCGACCTGCAGTTCCGCGACGAAGGCACCGTCGACGTGGTGCGCGAGACCAACACCTACGAGGCCTTCCCTCGCGCGGTCGGTGGTGTCGACATCGGCGTGGTGCTGGAGAAGATCTACGAGACCGGCGGCGCCATCAACGGCCCGAAGCTGGAGGACCCGCAGGTCGACGGCTGGCTGGCGGATGGCCGGACCGCGCTCGATGACGACGCACGCAAGGCCGCGTACAACAACGTCGCGCAGTACGCGCTGATCGATCAGGTGACGACGCTGCCGCTGTACACCGAGCGTTACAACGCGGCGGCATCCAGTGCGGTGCACGAGATCGAGCGGTGGCTGGACCCGCCGCGCGGGATGACGAACTTCTGGGCCTACGACACCTGGAAGTCCTAGTGCCGGATTTCGGGATCTTCTTCCGCCTCAACGACACCGAGGCCGACCCGGTACGCCAGTACCATGACGGGCTCGACCTCATAGTCCATGCCGAGGAGCTCGGACTCTCGACAGCGTGGATCACCTCGCACCACTTCCGTTCCGACAAGGGCACCATCGCCTCGCCGCTGGTGTTCCTGGCGGCGGCGAGCCAGCGCACGAGCCGGATCCGGCTCGGCGCGGGCGTCGTCGTCATCACCCTGGAGAACCCGATCCGGGTGGCCGAGGACGCGGTGATCGCCGATGCGCTCTCGGGTGGGCGGTTGCAGCTGGGACTCGGTTCGGGACTCGAGGATTGGGCGTTCGGACCGTTCGGGGTGGACTGGGACAACCGGCTGCAGGTGTACTCCGACAAGGTGGCCACCCTCCGGCGGGTGCTCGACGGCGACGACCTCGGCGGCGGCCGCCGGCTCTACCCGCCGGCGGGAGAGCTGCGGCAGCGGTTGTGGCGGGTGGCCAGTGACCCGACCCACGCCGCCGAGATCGGGGCCATCGGCGACAACCTGTTGTTGAGGTCGTCGAAAGCGCTGGACTACGAGGGCAATCTGCGCCGGCACAGCGAAGCGATCGACGGATTCCGCGAGCACGCCGACCCGCAGCAACGCATCGCTGCCTCGCGCACCGTGATCACCGCCGAGACCACCGCGCAGGCACGTGCCCTGGCGGGGGAGCGGGCCATCGAACTGCACCGCAAGAACGGTAACGGCGATGCCTGGTACGGCGACCCGGACCTGGTGCGCACCGCGCTGCGCAACGACCCGGAGCTGGACCTGGTGGACGAAGTGCTGTTGCAGGTCGCGCCGGCGAAACTGACCTTGGCGCAATGGAAAGCCAGCCTGTCGTTGACCGTCTCCGAGGTCTTGGAGCCGTTGCGGGAGGTCGCGCATGCCGCGTCAGCCTGACGAGGGTCTGATCCTCAACCTGAACCTGCTGCCCGGTGGGACCGCCAAAGGCTCGTGGCGACTCGACAGCCATGACCCGTCCTGGTTCGTCACGCATCACCACTACGTGGAACTCGCGCAGATCGCCGAGCGCGGCAAACTGCAGGCGGTGTTCCTGGCCGACACCCCGGCCTTCGACGGCGCCTACTGGCACCACCCGTGGCGGGCGCTGACCCCGTTCATCGCGTTGACCGCGGTCGCCGGGGCGACGAGCCGGATCGGCCTGATCGGCACCGCCTCGACGTCCTACAACGACCCGTACAACCTGGCCCGCCAGGTGTCGTCGCTGGACCTGGTGAGCGACGGCCGGGCGGCGTGGAACTACGTCGTGACCGCGGGAGACAAAGCAGCGCGCAACTTCTCGGCGCCGAATGCCCTGGCGAAAGCGGACCGGTACGCCCGGGCCAATGAGTTCGTCGACGCGGTGGTGGCGCTGTGGGAAGCGTGGGAGCCGGATCCGATTGCCGGTGACCGGGCCACCGGCGACTACCTGCGTCCTGGGGCGCTGCGCCCCGCGGCGTTCGCCGGGGAACGGATCCAGGTGGCCGGCGAGCCGCTGGTGCCGCCGTCGCCGCAGGGCCGCCCGCTGCTGGTACAGGCGGGTGCCTCCGAACACGGCATCGCGCTGGCCGCTCGCACCGCCGATGCGGTCTACACCCACCAGACCGAACTGGGTGACGGCGTGACGTACCGGAATCTGTTGCGCAACAGGGCGGCCGAGGCAGGTCGTGATCCGGACACCATGAAGGTGCTACCGGGTTTCTTCGTCGTCATCGGTGACACCGAAGAGAACGCCCGGGCCCGGCAGCGCGAACTGGATGAGGCCACCCCGGACGCCACCCGGGTGTCGTTCTTCGCCCGCCAGCTCGGGATCCCGGCGGACGCGTTGCACATGGACCGCCAGCTTCCGTTCGATCTGCTGGCCAAGGCCGAGATCAGCCGCACCGCGGCCAGCGAGCTCGACGGACTGCTGGACCGGGCCGCGCGCGACAACCTCACGTTGCGTGAGGTCTTCCGGTTGCGCCGCAACGGAACTCAGCACGTCTCGGTGATCGGTACCCCCGAGCAGGTGGCCGACACCATCAGCGACTGGTACCTCGCCGAAGCCGCCGACGGGTTCAACCTGCACATGGCCAGCTCGCCGAGTGTGCTGATCGATTTCGTCGACCACGTGGTGCCGCTGCTGCAGGCCCGCGGTGTGTTCCACACCGACTATCAGGGCACCACCTTGCGTCAGCACTACGGACTGGCGCCGCACCGCCTAGGGTCCGGGGCGCTCGCGTGAGCACCGACCGGACGCTGCGTTTCGTCGTCTCCGGCGAGCACGCGTTCGGGCCCATCGCACGCTGGCGCGACGCCGACGTCGACCCGTCCGACATCGGTGACCTCGAGCAGCACGTCGCCTACGCCCGCTGGGCCGAAGCCGCCGGTTTCGGTGCGCTGTTCTACGCCGATTTCCTCGGCTTCGACCCGGTGCGGCACCAGACGCCGCGTCTGCCGTTCGACCCGCTGTCACTGACCGCGGCCCTGGCGGCGCGCACCCGTGACATCGGGTTCATCGCCACCGCCTCGACGAGTTTCCACGAGCCCTACAACCTGGCCCGCACCCTCGCATCGCTGCAGCGGCTGTCCGGTGACCGGGTGGCGTGGAACGTCGTGACATCGTTCACCGGTGAGGCCAACTTCGGCGCGGAGACGCTGCCGGATCCCGCGACACGCTACGCCCGGGCGCAGGAGTTCCTGGACGTCACCCGCGCGTTGTGGTCGAGCTTCCCCGCGGAGGCGATCGTCGACGACAAAGCCGCCGGGGTGTACGTCGACACCGCCCAGGTGACGCCGGTTGACCACTCCGGGCGGTTCTTCTCCGTGCGGGGCCCGCTGGATGTGCCGGGGTTGGCCTCGCGGCCGGTGCTGGTGCAAGCAGGTGCCTCCGACGAGGGAGTGGCTTTCGCCGCGCGCAACGCCGACGTGGTGTTCGTCGCCGCGCCGGATTTCGAGCATGCGCTCGCCTTCGGCACCCGCCTGCGGAAGGCGGCCGCCGACGCGGGGCGCGGGCCGGGAGAGGTATTGGTGTTCCCCGGGTTTCGCGCGTTTCTGGGTGCCGACGTCGCGGCGGCGCGCCAGGCCCGCCGTGCGCGGGTGACCCCGGATGTGCTGGACAAGGCGCGCCGCGCCGTGGTGCGCGAGTCACCTGGATTCCGATTCACCGAGCTGCCGTTGGACGAGCCCATCCCGGTGACGCATCTACCGTCTGCCGAGGAACTGCAGGCGTCGCACCGGCGCCGCAGCCGCGCGCAGATCTACCTGCGCTGGGCCTCGGAGCCGGGTGTCACCCTGCGGGACGTGTTGGAACGGGTGGCGCTGGAGCACGGTCACTTCGCCATGACAGCCGCCCCCGCCGCGGTGGCCGACGAACTGGAGCGGTGGTTCGTCGCCGGGGCGGCCGACGGATTCATGATCAACTACGGGTCGGGGATCGCCGAATTCGCCGACACTGTGCTGCCGCTGCTGCAGGCGCGGGGGTTGTGGGAGCCGCCGGCGACGCGGGACCTGCGTAGCCGATTGGGCCTGCCGCAATGACGGGGGTCAGATGGGCCGGCGCCCCGGCATCGATGCCGGGTGTGCAGGTGGATGCCGAGTGGCTGGCGCAGCGCCTGCCGGGGAGTACCGCCAAGGCACTCGGCCGCGGCCTGACTGCGTTGATCGATGCCGGTGAGCTGACGCCCGGGGCGCAGCTGCCCACCATCCGCGACTTCGCCCGCGCCGCCGGGGTGAGTCCGGGCACCGTGATGTCTGCCTGGAGCGGGGTCCGTGACACCGGCAGGCTGCATACCCGCCGCCGCGGTGGGACCGTGGTGGCGGATCTGCGCACTCCGGCCCGTGCGCTCGACTGGTCCGAGATCGAGATGTCCACGGTGACACCGGATCCCGCGCTGCAGCCAGACCTGGCCGCGGCGCTGGTGGAGGCGCTGGCCACCCCGGATCTTCACGCCGCCGAACGGGCCTACATCTCCCCGCGGCTGTTACGCAGCGTGGCGGCCAGCTGGCCGTTCGAACCGCAGGCGTGGAACTGCGTGGGCGGCGGCACCGAAGCGGTGGTGCTCGCGACGGCCGCGGCCGCCGCGGGGGGCCGGGTGGCCGTGGAGGAGCCCGTCAGCCCCGGCTACCTGGACATCCTGCGTGGACTCGGTATCGAACCCGTCGGCGTGCGCGCCGACGAGGAAGGCCCCACCGTCGCCTCCGTCACCGCCGCACTGGCCTCGGGCGTCACCGCCCTGGTGCTGCAACCCAGCGGCGCCTACGCCGTCCACGGCGCGCTCACCGAGGCCCGGGCGGCGGATCTGGCCGCGCTGATCGCCGACCGCGCGCCGCGGACCTGGATCGTCGAGGACGACAGTGCCGGCCCGCTGACCGAACACGAGCCCGCGACCCTGGGTGGTCATCTGCCGGCCCAGGTGTTGCGAGTCCGTAGTTACTGCAAGGCATTCGGCATCGATCTGCGGACCGCGGTGCTGGGCGGCAGCGCCGAGCTGGTGGAGCGCACCATCCGGTTGCGCAGCTTCGGGATGGCCTCCAACAGCCGGATCCTGCAGAACGCGCTGGCGGCGCTGATCGACGACGAGGAGACCGCGGCGGCGATGTACCGCACCCGGATCACCTACCGCAGGCGACGCCAATCCGCGCTGGAGGCCTTCGCGCGGGCCGGGCTGAACGCGACGGCCAGCGCCGAAGGATTCGTGGTGTGGGTGCAGGTGCCGGACGAGACGTCCGCGTTGGTGAACCTGGCCCGCCAGGGTCTGGTGGTGGCGGCCGGGTCCACGTCGTTCGTGACCCCGCCCGGCGGGTTGTTGCGGGTGTCGGTGTTGCAGTTACCCGAGGACCAGGTCGATGAGCTGGCTGTTGCGGTGCGGGCAGCGGTGCACTCCGCGGAGCGGGAGTACTTCGACTGACGGGGCGCCGAGATCGACGAAATTCCGAAAGTCACTCGGACTTTTGGGCCCGTGTGTCGGTTTGGGTGTTCTTGTGGGAGCGCCAGCTGCGGTAGCCGCGGTGCGCGGCGAAGGCGCCGATCACCGCGGTCACGCACCACACCGCGATCGCGCTGTAGGCCAGGGGCGCCGACAGATCACCGATCGACGCGCCGAGTGCGGTGTAGACGAAGGCGCGGGGCGCCGACCCGATGAACGCCCCGACCGCCATCTGCCACAACGGAACTCCGAACGCGCCGAACACGTAGGACGCCAGCGCATCCGAGATGCCGGGGACGAACCGCTGCCCGACCACCGCCCACAGGCCGCGGCGTTGGATCTGGGCATCGAGCCGGTCGGCACGTTCGGCGCCCAGCAGACCGCGCGCGCTTTCCCTCCCTGCGCGCCGCCCGAGCAGGCTGGTGATGGTGGCGGTGCCCACGGTGGCACCCAGCGTCGCGAAGGTTCCGACCACGGGGCCGAACAGCAGGCCGCTGGCGGCCGCCAGCAGCGGGCCGGGCACGAAGATGGCACCCAGGGCCGCCGAGACCACCACGTAGACCAGCGGCGCGGCCGGGCCGGCCGATCCGATGAATGCGCGTACCGCATCGATGTCGATGACCCGGGCCACCGCGATCAGGTAGAACATGCCCAGCAGGAAGGCAGCGAACACCGCAAGGCGCAGGAGGTGGCGTCTGCGGTCGGTCGGCTGGTCGGCCGGCGGTGCGCCGTCGGTGTCGGTCATGCTGACCGCAATCCTGCCCGATTAGAGTCGGGGAGTGCTCACCGAGTGGCTGCTCGACTCCGACCCGGCGCTGCGCTGGCAGGTCGAGCGCGACCTGCTGCACGAACCGCCCGAGGTCTGGGAGGCCACCCGGGCGCGCGTCGCCACGGAAGGGTTCGGCGCCCGGCTGCTGGCGTTGCAGGACCCCGACGGGCAATGGGCCGGCGGCGCCTTCTTCCCCGCGGGATTCGACGAGTCTGAGGCAGGCCAGCCCTGGACGGCCACCACGTGGTCACTGAATGCGCTGCGGGAGTGGGGGCTCGACGCCGCGGTGCTGGGCGATACCGCCGAGCGTCTGGCCGCCACCTGCCGGTGGGAGTACGACGATCTGCCGTACTGGGGCGGTGAGGTGGACTGCTGTATCAACGCCTGGACACTGGCCAACGGCGCCTGGCTCGGCGCCGACGTCGCCGGCATCGCGGACTGGTTCGTCGAGCACCAACTGCCTGACGGCGGCTGGAACTGCGAGTGGGTGGACGGCTCGACGCGCTCGTCGTTTCATTCCACGCTGAATTCGCTCAAGGGCCTGCTGGCGTACGGGGCGGTTCCGCAGGTGCGTCACGCCGGCGAGGAGTACCTGTTGACCCGCAGGCTGTTCCGCCGGCTGTCGACGGGGGAGCAGGTGGGGCCGTGGGTGGACCGGTTCACCTATCCGTTCCGCTGGTGCTACAGCGTGCTCAACGCCGCCGACTACTTCCGTGCGGCTGACCGCCCGGATCCGCGGCTCGCAGACGCGATCACCATGATCCGCGACGCCCGGCAGCCGGATGGGACCTGGCTACAAGCCAGGCCCCATGCCGGCCGGGTGTGGTTCGAGGTCGACGCACCCGAGGGTGAACCCTCGAAATGGCTGACCTTCCACGCGATGCGGGTGGTGCAGTGGTGGGACGCTAGCGAGCGAAATTCGCGTTGATACGCTGCTGCAGATAGTCTTTCGCGCTGATCTGGGGATACTTGCCGCTGGGGCCGGCGATGGTGACCTCGCTGTTGGCCTGGGCGAAGAACGCGATGCTGTACCGCGCTCCACGATGATCGGTTGGCCCGGGGCTCTTGACGCGATGGAAATTCGACGGCAGCAGGTCATCGCTCCACCGCATCAACATGTCACCGATATTGCAGGTGATCGCGTCTTCGGAGGGGTGTACCGACGTCCATTGCTGGGCATCGCGCTCCTTGCCGGGACACACCTGCAAGCCCCCCTGCCCGTCCCGCTGGAAAAGCAAGGTCAGGCAGTCGAAGTCGGTGTGTGCACCGGCCCGCCACACCCCGGTGAGGTCTGCATCGGCGGGCAGCGCAAAGTAGTGCAACAGCCGCAGCGTGCTCTGGTAGGTGGGCGAGGCCGGGTCGTGGGCCCGGGTGAAGAAGTCACGGTCGAAGCCCAGTTTGTCGGCGAACAGCGACAACAGCTCCATGGCCAGCGCCCAGCATCTGTGTTCGAAATCGAGGATGGTGGAACGGAATCCGGCCAGTTCCTCCTCTGCCGGCCACAACCCGTCCATATTCGACAGGGTGACCTGGTACGACTCCTTCTGGTCCGGCACCCCGACCGAGGGCCGGATCTGGGTGAGCTGTTCCCAGCCGGAGTTGAACCGTTTGGGCCGGCGCGCCTTGACCTCCTCGGGGAGGGCGAAGAACTTCTCGGCCATGGTGAACGCCGCCCGCACCTCGGCGAGATCGATACCGTGATCGACAACCTGGAAGAAGCCGATATCGGTTGCCGCGCTCCATATTTCGTCAGCGATCTGGGCGCGCCGGCTCTCGAGACCGGCCAACGAGATTCGCCGTACCTCGCGGTCGCTCTCGGTGCCGAGCGCGCCCATGGCACGCTCGCGCTGCAGTTCGGTCATCTCTGTCATGCTCATGTGTCCTTACTCAGTTGGTGGCGATCGACGGATCGCTGAACCGGTTGATGAACAGGGTCTCTCCGGTCATGTCCGCCGGGACGACGTTGCCGGTGGCCGCCAGCACGGCCCGCAGGTCTTCGACATTGCGGTTGGTGCGCGCGGGGTCGTAAACGCCGAACGAACCGTTGTCCTCGGCGGCCAGCAGACCCTTCTCGACCAGCAGGTCCGCGCTGAACGCGGCTTCGCCTTCGGAGTACGGCGAGTAGGTGTCGTCCTGGGAGATGACGTCGACGATCACCTTGTTGACGGGCTCTGGCGAGGCGGCGTAGTCGACCCCGGCCTGCTGGATGATCGGCACCAATTTCTCCAGGCAGGGTGCGAGTTCTTCGAGCTTGTCGGCCCGGACCGACATGTTGGAGGCGTAGATGTCGTAGCCCACGTCCTTGATCAGGCCCCAGCCCACCGGCTTGTTCCAGGACGGGGTGTCGTGCTCGTAGGTGTAGGGCTCGGAGTTCGCGAAGCCCTGCTGGACGATGGTCGGGTCGCCGACGAAGCGGGCGGGTGCGCCGTCGTAGCTGGTGTCGATCTGCGACTGCGCGAGCATGCCCTTGCCGACCATCCACTGCGGGTAGATCTGGTCCTTGGACACCACCACCGTGGCGTCGGTCTTGCCGATGTCGGCGACGGTCTGCCAGTCGGGGTGGCTGGCCGGATCCCACATCAGGATGGCCGGGCTGTATTTGAGCAGCGGGGTCACACCGATGACGGGCTGGTCGGCGGCCGCGGCGATCAACTGGTCGCCGTGCACGATGCCCATGACCAGGGAGTCGTCGACGTAGAGCTGCGACGGGACGGACTGGAACCCGATCGCGGGTCCGCCGGCTTTGAGGGTCAGGTCGACGCCGGTGTCCAGGCCGCCGGCCACCAGCGGCCCGGTCACCGACTTCTCGTCGGTGTTCACCTCATAGCCGGGGCCGAGCATCCCGAACACCGCACCCATGTCCGACTGCGGCTGCCACTGCAGCTGGATGCCCACGTTGGCGGGGCAGACTCCAGCCAGTGACTGGGCGTCGGCGGCCGCCTCGATGGTGGTCTCCTCGGGGGCCTGCTCACTGCTGTAGGCACAGGCGGACAGGGTGGCAGCGGCGCAGCTGACGGCCGCTACCTTCCGCAGAATCGATGGGGACATGACTGCTCCTCGGTAATGTGGGGTGGAAACGATCCCGGCCACGGGCCAACGGAATCCGCGATTACATGCAACCACGGTGACTGTTGCAACGGTGTAAATGATGTCCTATATCGCTCGGATGGTCGCAGTTTCCTGGGGTTGACCCCGATTTACTTACTCAGGGTTCACGATGGGAAACATCGCTGTAATACATGTAATCGAGGCTGGGTCACAGCCAAGTGCTCAACTACTGCATGTAACCCAAGTCGTCAGGAGCGCCAGTGGATACGGCCCCGTCCACGAGTTCGTCGTTACTCGCCGACGCCCGAGCTCAGATCGAGTTCACGGACGTGACAAAACGATTCGACACCGGCACCACGGCCGTCGAGCACGCCGACCTGACCCTGCACGCCGGTGAATTCGTTGCCGTCGTCGGTCCCTCCGGGTGCGGGAAATCGACCTTGCTCCGGATGGCGGCGGGGCTGGAGTCACCCAGCTCGGGGCAGGTCCGTGTGGACACCTCGTCGGTCGGCTTCATCTTCCAGGAGCCCACCCTGCTGCCCTGGCGGTCGGTGCGGGCCAACGTCGAACTGTGCGCCGAACTCAGCCGGGGCAACCGGGCGGAAACGAAACGTCGTGCCGCGGAGGCGATTTCCGCGGTGGGCCTGGAGCAGTTCGCCGATCACCTACCCAAGACACTCTCGGGCGGCATGAAGATGCGGGTGTCGCTGGCGCGCGCGCTCACGTTGTCGCCGGAAATCCTGCTGCTCGACGAGCCGTTCGGGGCGCTCGATGAGATGACCCGGCTCGACATGCAGGTCGAACTGCAGCGTCTCTACGCCGAGCGGGGATTCACGGCGATGTTCGTCACCCATTCGGTCTCCGAGGCTGTCTATCTGGCCAGCCGGGTGGTGGTCATGACGGCGCGTCCCGGCCGGATCGCCGGCGTCATCGACGTCGACTTCCCTTATCCCCGTTCAGAAGAGCTGCGTTTCCAGGCGCGGTTCACCGACTATGTGGCTGATGTGACGGCGTTACTGCACGGGAGGACGGCATGACGGTTCTGGAGCGGCCCGTTCGATTGTTCGCCCGCAATTCCCCGCAGGCTGCCGAAGCGGGAGAACCCAAGCGCCGCATACGGTTCAGGTCAGCGGTCGGATACCCGGTGCTGTCTTTGGCGGCCGGCCTGGCGGTCTGGTCGGCCGTCAGTTACCTGGTGCTCGAACCCCATCGGCGATTCATGCTGCCCCCGCCCGTCGACGTACTGCGTAACTCGCTGATGGACTGGGCGCACCTGCAGCCGATGCTGGCCGCGCTCTCGGTCACCGCGCAGGTGACCCTGGTCGGGTTCCTGGTCGCCGTGGTCGCCGGCGTAGCCACCGGTGTGCTGATGTGCCAGGCGCGTTGGCTCGAGAAGATCATCTACCCGTACGCGGTGGTGATCCAGGTGATTCCCATCCTCGCGATCGTTCCGCTCATCGGTTTGTGGCTGGGCTACGGTATGGCCGCGCGCACGCTGGTGTGCGTCTTGATCGCGGTGTTCCCGATCATCACCAACACACACTTCGGCATCCGGTCGGTGGACCGCGGTATGCACGAGCTGTTCACCATCTCCGGGGCCTCGCGGTGGGACCGGTTGATCAAACTCGAACTGCGCGCGGCCCTTCCGGCGATCCTGACCGGTGTGCGCACCGCAGCAGGTCTGGTGGTGGTGGGCGCGATCATCGGCGACATGTTCTTCGCCAAGGGCCAGCCCGGGATCGGGACACTGCTCGACGTCTACCGAGGCAGGCTGCAGTCCGAAGACCTGATCGCCGCGATCGTGCTGGCCTCGTTGTTCGGGGTGCTGGTTTTTGCGGCCATGGGCTGGGTGACGCGGCTGGCAGTCGGTCGCTGGCATGAGTCGGGACAACAACTGTGAACGGAGACAACCACGTGACCGAAGACACCGCTTTCCACGTCCCCGTGCTCGACGTGAGCCGTTACGTCGCCGGTGGCGACGCGGCCTCGGATCCCGACTGCGCGCAGGTGGCCGCCGCGCTGGACAAGGCCTGCCGGGAGGTCGGTTTCATCCAGATCGTCGGCCACGGGATCGACACCGGCGCGCTGGCCGGGTTGGCCGACGCTCTCGACGAGTTCTTCGGCCTGCCGCTGTCCGTCAAGAACGGCTACCGCCGCGACCCGTCGGCCAACCGCGGCTATTCGCCACCCAAGAGCGAGTCGCTGAGCATGAGCCTGGGTGTCACGACCAACCTGATGAACGACTACTACGAGGCGTTCACCGTGGGCACCGAGGCCGCCGAGTTCGCTGGGCGGTTCCCTGCCCTGCATCTGCCCGAAAACAGCTATGCCCACAACAATTGGCCCGAGGCTGCACCGGGCTTCCGGCCGCGGATCGAAACGTACTTCGCCGAGGCGCAGCGCCTGGCCCGCATCCTGATGGTGGCGTTCACCGATGCACTGAACCTCCCGGCGGGCTACTTCGACTCGATGATCGACCATTCGATCGAGGTGCTGAAGATGAACAACTTCGCCCTGCCCGAAGGGGACACCGCGGTCGCGGGGGAGCTGCAGGGCATGGGCGCGCACACCGATTTCGGCATCCTGACCATCCTGTGGGCCGATCAGGTGCCGGGTCTGCAGGTGCTCGACCGCGCCGGGGTGTGGCACGATGTGCAGCCCGCCGACGGAGCACTGCTGATCAATCTCGGTGACGCGATGGCCCGCTGGACCAACGACCGTTGGATGTCCACCGTGCACCGGGTCGACCCGCCCGTGTGCGACGGACGCATCCAGCGCCGCCGGTCGGCGGCGTTCTTCTTCGACGGCAATTACGACGCGGTGCTCGAGGCGCTGCCGGGCACTCTCGCCGACGGGGAGACGGGGTATGAACCGATTACGGTGGCCGAGAACATCGCGATGAAGGTGGCGGGGCTGCGTGCCGGGGTGGCACCGCAGGCGGTGCTGCGGGAAGCGGCACGGGTATCGGCAGCGGCGAAGTAAGGAGAACGCTCGAACATGACGGCCTCGGATGGTGCTCTGCTCACCGAGTCGGTGCACCGCTCGCTGCAGGAGATGATCTTCACCGGCGAGCTGCTGCCCGGCAGCCCCCTGTCCGTACCCGCACTGGCCGCCCGGCTCAACGTCAGCCGAACCCCGGTCCGCGAAGCGGTGCAGCAACTCATCTACGAGGGGCTGGCCACGCATACCCGCAATGCCGGTGCGCGGGTGACCCTTCTGGATGACGACGCGGTGAAGGCGGTCTTCGAGGTCCGGGAAGTGCTCGACGGGCTGGCGGCGCACACCGCCACGCTGATCGCCACCCGCGCCACCGTCGAGCAGCTGCGCAAGATGGTGCAGGTGCAGCGTGAACTGCTGGACGAGGCACCGGACCGGCATCGTGACGCGAAGCTGGATCTGGACTTCCACACCCTGATTCGTGACACCGCCCGCAACCGGCCGCTGTCGGATGCGCTGGCCCGCCTCGACGGACAGGCGCATCTGTACCGGTCGGACATGTGGGCATGCGAACTGAATCGGCGCCTGGCCGTCGGCGAGCACGAACGCATCGTGGCTGCCATCGAAGCCGGCGACGCGAACGGAGCCCGCTCGGCGGCCTGCGCCCACGTGGCGGGGCTGTACGTGCGGACGCGGCGAAGCTGAGTCATGACACCGATTGAGGCGCAACCTGTTTCGCTGCTGCGCGGCGCCACGCTGTCCGACGGCTCGGTGGTGGACGTCCGCATCGAGCGCGACGGCGCCGATGCCGTCGTCACGTCCGTCGCACCCGCGGATCCGGCAGAACGCGGCGGGCTGGATCTTCGTGGGTATCTCCTGTTCACCGCAGCGGCCGAACCGCACGCGCACCTGGACAAGGCGTTGTCCTGGGATGCCCTGAAACCCCAGCTGGGCGACTTGTCAGACGCCATCGCCACGTGGAAGGAGGGCTCGCTGCGTTTCGACGAGGACTCGTTCCGGCGGCGGGCACGCCAGGCCGCGTTGGCGCTGCTGCGCAACGGCACCACCGCCGTACGCACCCACGTCGACATCCTGATGGGCGAGGACCCACTGCGCGGTATCCGGGCCGTCGATGCCGTGCGCCGAGAACTGGCTGGGCTGATGAGCATCGAGATCGTCGCCCTGATCAAGGCCTACTCGGGAGCCGAATTGCTGCACGCCGCACTGGACGCCGGGGCCGATCTGGTGGGCGGGTCACCACACAACGCCCCAGACCCCACCGGCGAACTGGACCGGCTGCTCGGGGTGGCCGAAGACCGCGGCGTGGGTACCGACCTGCACACCGACGAGTTCCTCTTCGGTGACCACCACACGATCGCCGACTACGCCAAGCGCGCCGGCGCCTGGCCCGCCGGCCGCGTCCGGACCGCCAGCCACTGCACGCGGCTGGGCACCATGGCGCCAGACGAACTCGACCGGCTGCTGCCCCAGATCGCCGACGCAGGAATCGGGGTCATCGCCAATCCGATCACCAACCTCTACCTCCAAGGGCGAGACAGCCACTCGGCCACACCGCGCGGCATCACCGCCATCGCGGCACTGCGCCGCGCGGGTATCCCGGTGGCGGCCGGCGCCGACAATGTGCGCGACCCGTTCAACCCCTTGGGCCGCAGCGACGCACTGGAAACGGCCATGCTGAGCGTGATCGCCGGGCACGTACACCCCGATGTCGCCCTGCACATGGTCACCGACGGCGCCCGCACGGTCCTGGGGTTGCCGGAGGCGGGACCGCGGGTGGGGGCGCGGGCCGAGTTGCTGGCGGTGCGGGGCAGCAGTGTGCCCGACGTGATCGCCAACGCGCCGGCCGACCGGGTGGTGGTCCACCGCGGGGCCGTGGTGGCGCGCAGCCGGACTCAATGGTGGCTGGCCACGGAAAGCTAGTCGCTCAGCGCGGTCCGAACGACTACTTCCTGCCACCCGCCGGTCAATCCCTGCCAGCGGAAATGAAGCCCTGACGTGGGCGGTTGTAGCGATCAGAACAGCACGAACCGCGACCCACAGACCCTCTCTGCGAGCCACGATTCGCAAATCAGTACTCACAGAGAGAGCCACGATCATGAAGAAGTTCGGATTCGCCACCGTCACCGCCACCGCGCTGACCGCCGGTGTCCTCGGCTTGGCCGCCCCCGCGTTCGCCGCCCCCACGGGGGCCGGCAATGCGCAGGACACCATCGCGAGCCTCGAGGACCAGGGTTACAAGGTGGTCGTCAACCGGCTGTCGCAGAGCCCACTGGCCGAAGCCAACGTCGTCTCCGTCGGCCGGGGCCCCACCTTCACCACGACGGACACCAACGCCGGCAACGAAGGCGGTTACGGCGCTCAATCCGACCGCAACTCCGGCCCCGTGAACACCACCACCGTCTACGTCAACGTCCGCTGAACGGACCCCGGCAGCACTCAGGCACACACCCGATCGGGATGTGTGCCTGAGTGCTTTTGAATTGTGGCGACTACACCGCGAGGATGCGATCGAAGAAGTCGCGGTAGTGCTTCAAGGCGATACGAAGGTCCTCGGTGGAGGCCTCCTCACCGCGAGACCACTGATCTTCCAGCCGGGACCGGGTCTGGCTGAAGCTGGCGGTGAGTTGCTCCACCGCCGAGGACACCAGGCTGTCGGCTTTCTGCACGCAGGCGCGCGGGTCGTCGACGAACTCCGCCTGCACGTCGTTCCAGCGGGACCGCAACTCGGAGAGGTCGTTTTCGCCGAACAGCGAGTCACTCATCGGGGTATCGGAGACCGATGACTGTGCGGCCGCAGGTGTGGATGTGCCCTGCTGAGCCGACGGATCAACCTGCCGACCCGCGTTGGGGTCGTACTGGCGATCCGCGGTCGGGTCGCCGTGGCGCTCGGTGGCGGGATCAACCTGGCGCTCACCGGCGGGGTCGACCTGACCGGCGTTGAATTCCTGTGCTGCGTAACCCTGTTGGTCAGCGGTTCCGGTATTCGGGTCGATCGGATCGGTGTACTGACGTGGTGCGGTCATGCTCGTGCCTCCTTAGGCGTGCCGTGTTCGGATCCCAACAACTTCTCGAACAGCGCGCGGTAGTGGACAAAGGCCTCGCGCTGCGTTTCGGTGCCGATCTGGCCTCGTTGCTGCGACAGGAAGATGCCGTGCGCGGCGCGGTAATCCTCGACCACACCGGGGTGGTCGACCGAGATGTCCGCCGCGCGTTGCTCGAAATCATCGATCGGATAACCGCGTTCGCGCATCACCTGATTGACCAGTAGGTCGGCGTCTTTGAGCGCACTCGCCGGGTTGTCCACGAAACTGGTCTGCACCAAGCGCCATTGCTCGACGTACATCGCCTGTGCCTGGGGCGACAGGGCCACGATGTCGAGTTTCTTGCGCTTGCGTTCGCGGGCGACGAGCTCGGCTTCGGCCGAGCGCGGATCACCCGTCTGTTGGACGGCCCGGTCATACTCGGGGCCGTAATGCTGCTTCAATCTGTCGCTTTGCTTGCTGTTGCGCGATTTGCGGGCGGCGAAGACGGCGGCGACCGCCACGATGACGATCAGTGCCGCGATAAGAATCCAACCCCAACTAGGCATGACTTGACCTCCTCGTCCGCACTGAGGGTTACCCCTGCGGCCCCTACGAAAACGTCAATTTCCGGTGCGGCGAGCTGTCGAGGGCACGCGCAGCGGGGTAAATCGTTGCTAGAGCCGAATATTCGTCTCGGTGCAGGAATCGGGTGTCGCCGTGCTGCTGCCCGGCGGTGCACCGCCGAAAGGGTGGGAATGGGGGAGGTATGCGCGTCGATGACATCACGGTGACCGTTTGCCATGGCGGCGACCCACCGGATTGTTGCCAACGGTAAGGCCGCGACACCCGACCGTGGATCGGCGTCTCGGGAGTACTTGTGTCACCATCGATGTATGGGATTGTCAGGTCATCTAACACGTGTGTGCAGCGTCGCGTTGTTGACGTCGGCTTCGTTGGCGTTCGTCCCGCTGGGGATCCCGTCCGCGGCCGCTGAACCCGCCCCGGCCCCGGCTCCCGCTCCGGTACCTGTACCGGTACCCGTTCCGCTCGGGCCGGCACCCGGTCCCGCTCCTGAGGTGGTACCGGTTCCCGTGCCCGCCCCGCAGGCCGCCCCTGCGCCCGCGCCGGTTCCCGCCCCCGAAGCCCCAGCCCCAGCTCCGGCCCCGGCCCCGGTGCCGGTGGCTGCTGCGCTGCCCCCGGGCTGCCCCGATGTCCAGGTGGTCTTCGCACGCGGCACCACCGAGCCCCCGGGCCTGGGTGCCATGGGGCAGGCCTTCGTCGACGATCTGCGCGCTCGCGTCGGCGACAAGTCGGTGGGGGTGTATCCCGTCGACTATCCCGCCAGTCCGGACTTCCCGACGGGCGTGCAAGGCGTCATCGACGCCAGCACACATGTCCAGGAGATCGCGCAGAACTGCCCCGACACCCAGATGGTGCTCGGCGGCTTCTCGCAGGGCGCTGCGGTGATGGGTTTCGTGACCAACGAGATCGTGCCCGACGGTGTGTCACTGTCCGAGGTTCCCCAGCCCATGCCCGCTGATGTCGCCGACCACGTGGCCGCGGTGGCGCTGCTGGGCACCCCGTCGGACCGGTTCATGAACATGATCAAGCAGCCGTCGGTGAGCGTCGGCCCGCTGTACCAGCCCAAGACCATCGAACTGTGTGTGCCGAACGACTTCGTGTGCTCCGAGGGCGGCGACATCGGTGCTCACGGTCGCTACATCTCCGACGGCATGGTGGTGCAGGCGGCGGACTTCGCAGCGACGAAGTTAGCCGAAGGCGCCGATGCCGGCGAGGTACGAGGCGGCTGAGAAGCCGAGCAGACGGCCCCGAAGGCGCCGATGCCGGCGAGGTACGAGGCGGCTGAGAAGCCGAGCAGACGGCCCCGAAGGCGCCGATGCCGGCGAGGTACGAGGCGGCTGAGAAGCCGAGCCCGGCGAATGAGGTAGTCCGCTACCTGCGTTCCGCGCGCGCCGCGATGCGACGATCGGTCCAGTCGATTGTCGGGGGGCGCGATGCCGGAGAAGTCTGTCGCCGGAGGTATCGCAGTACCTCTGCCGATACCTGAAGTCACCACGATCGCCGAGGTGATCGAGGTGCTCGATGATGTCCTCGACTGGTCACTGAGAGCGTCGAGTCAGCTGGGTTACTTCGCGGCGCTCTACAAGCGCATCACGGTGGCGGTGGGCCAGGCGATCGACAACGGCGCCTTCCACGACGGCCCACGCATGGAACGGTTCGACGTCGCCTTCGCGACCCGGTACTTCGACGCCCTCAACGGACTGTTCCATCCACGCGACCACAGTCGCCCCACCCGGTCATGGCAGGTCACCTTCGACGCTGCGGGCCGCGACGACCCGATCCTGGTGCAGCACATGCTCGCCGGTGTGAATGCGCACATCGGTCTGGATCTGGGGATCGTCGCCCACCAGCTGTCGGAGCCCACGGCAGACCTGCATGAGGACTTCAACACGATCAACGCGGTGCTGGCCAGCCAGATCAACGGGTTACTCGCCGATGTCCATGAACTTTCCCCCGCGCTGGCCGATATCGCGGCCGTCCTCATGGAGCACGAGATCTTCGCCATCAACGCCGGCGTCCGCCAGCTGCGCGACAGTGCGTGGCGATTCGCGGAATTGCTCACCGCCGAACCGGCTTTCGCACGACCGGTGACCATCTTTGCCCGCGACCGCAAGATCGCCGGACAAGGACGTCTGGTCTACGACCCGCCCAGTCTCACCGGAGTGGTCCGCGTCGCCATCGCCATGATCGCGGCGCGGGAGAGCCGCGATGTCCGACACAACCTCGAGGTGCTCGCCGAGATCGCCGCCGTCCCCGCACCGATTCGGACCGTGCTGTAACCAGTAGGGAAAACCCCCGGGAAGTTGTCGGGTCAGCACCGCAGATTCCGGCTGCGCAACACCAGAGGATGGACACATCAGCTAGTCGCGGAGACGGGAGCCAGCGTGACACACCAACTCGAGGCCACACTCGACCGGCACGGCACCGACATCGAATTGGCCGCGCGTTTCGAACGCGATGCGCTGCCGCTGCTGGATCAGCTCTACGGCGGGGCGCTGCGGATGACCCGCAACCCCGGTGACGCCGAAGACCTGGTGCAGGACACCATGCTCAAGGCGTACACCGGTTTCCAGACATTCCAGGTGGGCACCAATCTGCGGGCCTGGCTGTACCGGATCCTGACCAACACCTACATCAACGGTTACCGCAAGAGGCAGCGCAGGCCGAGCGAATACGCCTGCGACGACTTCACCGAATGGCTGGGATCGAGTTCGGCGCCGGCGTCGACGCTGCTGCGTTCGGCCGAGGTGGAGGCGCTGGAGAAGGTGCCCGACACCGAGATCAGCGACGCCCTCCAGGCGTTGCCGGAGGAGTTCCGGATGGCGGTGTATTACGCCGACGTCGAGGGCTTCCCCTACAAGGAGATCGCCGAGATCATGAACACCCCGCTGGGTACCGTGATGTCCCGGCTGCACCGCGGCCGGCGGCAGCTACGGGAGCTGCTCGCCGGCGTCGCGGTCAGTCGTGGGTACGCGGTGGCCGTCTAGGATCCGGTTGCTCAGGCCTACGCCGGGGCGCGGCCCTCAGATCTCCACGGTCATGGGGCCGACGTTCCAGATCTCATCGCAGTATTCGGCGATCGCCCGGTCCGACGAGAACTTGCCGCTGCGCGCCGAGTTCAGGATCGACATCCGCGCCCAGGTGTCGCCGTCGAGCCACGCGGCGCTGACCCGATCCTGGCAGTCGACATACGCGCGGTAGTCGGCCAACACCAGGAACGGGTCGTGGTGGATCAGCGAATCCAGCAGCGGTGCAAGGATCTGCGGGTCGCCGTGGGTGAAAGCGCCCTCGCGGATGAGTTCGAGCACGGCCGCCAACTCCGGATCCCGCTCCACGTAGTCCAGCGGCCGGTACCCGTTGGCCTTGACGGCCTGCACCTCGTCCTCGGTCAGCCCGAACAGGAAGAAGTTCTCCGCCCCGGCTTCCTCGCGGATCTCGACGTTGGCCCCGTCGAGGGTGCCGATGGTGAGGGCGCCGTTGATCATGAACTTCATGTTGCCGGTGCCGGAGGCCTCCTTGCCGGCAGTCGAGATCTGCTCGGACAGGTTGGCCGCGGGGTAGATGAGATGAGCGTTCTGCACGTTGAAGTTCGGCAGGAACACCACCTTCATGAAGCGGTTCACCTCGGGGTCGGCATTGACCACGTCACCGATGGCGGTGATCAGCTTGATGATCCGCTTGGCCAGGAAATACCCCGGGGCGGCCTTGCCGCCGAAGATGAATGCGCGCGGCGGCATCGTGTAGCCGGGGATGGTCTTGAGCCGCAGATACTGCGTGATGATGTGCAACGCGTTGAGGTGCTGACGCTTGTACTCGTGGATGCGCTTGACCTGGATGTCGAACATCCATGTCGGGTCCAGCTCGATACCGGTTGCCGTGTGCACGTACTCGGCAAGACGGGACTTGTTGGCACGCTTGACTTCTCGCCAACGCTCCCGGAATGCGGGATCGTCGACGTGGGCCTCGAGCTCACGTAACTTGTACAGATCGGTGAGCCAGCCCGCACCGATGGTCTGGTCGAGCAGCTGGCGCAAGCCGGGATTGGACAGGGCCAGGAAGCGACGCGGCGTCACGCCGTTGGTGACGTTGCCGAACCGCTCCGGCCACATTTCGTAGAAGTCCTTGAGCACGCTTTCCTTCAGCAGCTCCGAGTGCAGCGCTGCGACACCGTTGACGGCGTGGCTGCCCACCGTGGCCAGGTGGGCCATCCGTACCGTCTTGCCGCCGTCCTCGCCGATCAGTGACATCCGGCGCACCCGGTCGTCGTCGCCGGGGAACCTGGCGCGCACCTCGTCGAGGAACCGGTCGTTGATCTCGTAGATCAGTTCGAGGTGGCGCGGCAGGCAGTCACCGAACAATCCCAGCGACCACGTCTCCAGCGCCTCGGGCAGCAGTGTGTGGTTGGTGTAGCCGAAGGTGGCGACCGTGATCTCCCAGGCCTCGTCCCAGCTCATGTGGTGCTCGTCGATGAGCAGGCGCATCAACTCGGCGACGGCGATCGACGGATGGGTGTCGTTGAGCTGGATGGCCCACTTGTCCGGCAACGCCGACAGCGGCAGGCCCACCCGTTCGGTGTGGATGCGGATGATGTCCTGCAGCGAGCAGGTGACGAAGAAGTACTGCTGCTGCAACCGCAGACGCTTGCCGGCCTCGGGCTCGTCGTTCGGATAGAGCACCTTCGAGACCTTCTCGGAGAGCACCTCGTCCTCGACGGCCTTGTAGAAGTCGCCGGTGTTGAATGCCTCGAGCGCGAACTGCGTGACCGATCGCGCGCTCCACAGCGTCAGGGTGTTGCACGTGTTGACGCCGTAGCCCTGGATGGGGGTGTCGTAGGAGACGCCCTGCAGCACCCGGCGCGGGATCCAGCGCACCCGCAGATTGCCGGCGATGTCGGTGTACTGCTCGGTCTTGCCGCCCCAGCAGACGAAATAGCTGGCATCCGGCTTGTCGATCTCCCATGGGTTACCGCTGACCAGCCAGTTGTCGGTCTTCTCGGCCTGCCAGCCGTCGTGGATCTCTTGATCGAAGATGCCGAACTCATACCGGATCCCGTAACCGATCGACGGGCGCTCCAGCGTGGCCATCGAGTCCAGATAGCAGGCGGCCAGCCGGCCGAGGCCACCGTTGCCCAGACCCGGCTCCTCCTCGCAGTCGATGACCTCATCGAGGTCCTGGCCCAGCTCGGCCAGCGCGGCGCGGGCCTCGGCTTCCAGGCCCAGGTTGAGCAGGTTGTTGCCGAGCTGGGGACCCATCAGGAACTCCGCCGACAGGTAGCAGGTCACCTTGTTCGACAGGTCGAGCCAGTCCTGGGTGGTGGCCATCCAGCGTTGCTGCATCCGGTCGCGCACCGCCAGCGACAGCGCTTTGTAGTAGTGCGCCGGCGTCACCGCGGCGGCCGGGCGGCCGATGGAGTACATCAAGTGGTCCGAGATGGCGCGCCGCAGCGCGTCGGCCGACATCCCGGTACGGGAATGCTCGTGCCGGGACGCCAGAGGAAAAGCCGCGCCGTCGGCGGCACCTGCGGACGGCGTATGGGCGGTGTCTGTCACTACCTGCTCCTGATACCTGAATGAGGACGGGTCAGTCTGACACCTCCGTGTTACATCAGATGCACTGCCGGCGTCACGGAGGTGAACACCGACGGGCTGGCACAGTGGTGTCTGTGAGCGACCGGTGATCGAACTGCCCACGGCCGTGCAGGCGATGGCGACCCGCGGCCCGCAGTGGCAGAGCTGGGTCGATGAACTGCCGAAACTCATCCAGCGTCAGCTCGCCGACTGGACCCTGACCCCCGACGGCGCACCGATGCACGGGCATGCGTCGATGGTGCTGCCCGTGATCGGCGACGCCGGCCCGGCTGTGCTGAAAATCGCCTTTCCCGACGACGAGTCACAACACGAACACCTGGCCCTGCGGCGCTGGGGTGGTGACGGCGCCGTCCGGTTGCTGGGTGCCGACCCGCACCGGCGGACCCTGCTGCTGGAACGTCTGCACACCCGGGACCTCACCCGGCTGTGGGACGTCGAGGCCTGCGAGATCGTCGCCGACCTGTACCGCCGGATCCACGTACCCGCCCTTCCTCAGCTGGACACCCTGGCCAACGTCATCACGCGCCACACCGCCGGCCTCGACGCGTTGCCGCGCAGTGCTCCCATTCCGCGCCGGCTCGTCGAGCAGGCCCAGTCCTGGAGCCGCGACCTGGTGACCGACCCCGACACGGTGGGCACACTGATCCACACCGACCTGCACTACGACAACGTGCTAGCCGGTGACCGCGAGCCGTGGTTGGTCACCGATCCGAAACCGCTCAACGGCGACCCGCACTACGAGGTGGCGCCGCTGCTGTGGAACCGCTGGGACGAACTGGCCGGTGATGTCCGCGACGGCGTGCGGCGCCGGTTCTACGCGGTGGTCGACGCCGCCGGGCTGGCCGAGGACCGTGCCCGCGCCTGGGTGGTGGTGCGGATGGTGCACAACGCCGTGTGGGAGCTGACCGATCCCGGTCCCGTCGACCACGACTGGCTGACCACCTGCATCGCGGTGGCCAAGGCGGTACAAGGCTAAGCGGGTACCGGCACCCGGGTGGTGTGCACGGCGGCCCCCATGGTCGTCTGTGCCTGTCCGCCGTCGCCCAGCGTGGTCGAGGTCAGCAGGAACAGGGTGTCGCCGTCGCGGCCGCCGAGGGCGCAGGCGATGGCATGCCGGCCGGGGGTCTCGATGGTGTCGGTCACCTCGCCGCCTTCGAGGACGCGGACGAACCGGTCGGCTACCGGGCTGGCGAACCACACCCCGTTGTCGCGGTCGACGGTGATGCCGTCCGGAAATCCGTCGACGGCGGCCCAGACCCGGCGGTCGGTCAGGGATCCGTCGGAGGCGAGGGTGAAGGCGGTGATGCACTGACCGACGCTCTCGGCCACCAGCAAGGTGGATCCGTCGGCGGTGATCGCCATGCCGTTGGCGAACTGCAAGCCCTCGGCGGCCACCTCGGTCGAGCCGTCCGGGTCGATGCGGATCAGCGGGGCCGCCACCGGTGCCTCTCCGGCGCGGGGATCGAAGCCGAACTGACCCAGGAAGGTGTGCCCACGCGAGTCGACCACCATGTCGTTGATCTCCTGGGGTGCCAACGCGCTGACGTCGGCGTGCGCGGTCAGACGGCCGTCCTGGTGGCGCAGCACCCGCCGCTGCAGCATCGACGAGATCAGCAGCGATCCGTCGGGCAGCCAGCCCAGGCCGGACGGCTGTTCGAGGTCGGTGACGGTGCTGACCTCGCCGGACTCCGAAATCCGTAACACTTCGTCGGCGAACATGTCCGAGACGAACAGTGCGCCGTCATGCCAGCGCGGCGCCTCGAGGAAGGCGCGGCCTGTCACCAGGGTGGCCAGTTCGTATGTCACTGCGGCACTCCGTATCTGTTGGCGTACCCGGCCTGGCGCGCGGCGAGCTGGTCCTGACGGCTGTAGACGAGCTGATCGGGTTGCACAGAGGATGGTGCCTGGTCCAGCGGCATCCTGGTCACCGAAACGGTGGGCTGGTCCGGCGAATTCGGGTCCACGCCCTGGAATCGGATGGACAGGGTGCCCTGATTGAGGCCCCCGGTGGACACCCAGTTGGCCACGCCCGGATCGTTTTTCGCGACGACGACGGTGTAGCTGCCGTCGGTGTCGGGGATCGCCTGGGCATTGTTGAGGCTGGTCTGCTGATCCCAGTAGTTGCCGGTGATGGTCCAGACGTCGGTGACCGGAACAACGAAGTACGAGGCGCTGCCCGGGTCGACGGTGAGTACCAGCGCTTCGTCGTCGTCGAGCTGGAAGTAGCCTGCGCTCTGCAGCTGGGTGGACAGGAATTGCGCGTTGTGGGCCGGGGCGGACAATGTATTCGGTTGGCGCAGTTGACCTGTGGTCGAATCAGTGGTGGCCACCTTGATGTATTCGTCCTGTTTGGTGATGCCCAGGAGCAGCATCAGCAGCGCCGCCTCGGTGGCTTGCACCGCCAGTGGCGGTTCGGGGAACGGCGCAACCTGCGAGACCAGCGACACCAGCGCCGGGTTCCGGGTGACGGCCGCGCCGAGTCCGGGGATCAGGAATCCGCCGAGCTGAGCGAAGAGGCTGTCCGGCGGCCCGTCGACCCGCCGGATCGCCACCGACATCGGCGCCTGGGCGGTCCAGTCCGACAACGTGTTCCTGGTGGTGATCAGCGTGGCTTCGGGGGACAACTGCAGATGGTCGGCGCCGGGATCCGACGGCGGCGCCGCGCTGACGGTGATGGTGAAGCGACCGTCGGAGTCCACCTCGAGGTCGTTGCCGTTGAGGTTGGTCGCGGTCTGGCCGTTGAGACCGGTCAGCACACTGAAGTTGGTGTCGGCCGGGCGCTGACCCGGGGCGAACTGCCCGGTGATGACGTACTCCGACGCGGCGTTGGCGGGCGTGAACCGGTAGATGGTGTCGGGGTTGTCGTACCAGATGCGGGTGCCCTCGACCTCGCCGCCGCCCCAGGTGTGTGGCGGCATGACCTGTTGCAGCAGAACCGGTTTCGTCGGGTTGAGCATCTGGACTTCCATCGCCGCCTGCATGGCGTACTCGTCGACGGCCTGATCGAGCCGGGCCAGGTTCTCCGTGTCCGGCCCACCCACCAGCGCGTAATTGTGATGCGCCGAGAACAGCCACGCCACCTTCAACACCACCTTGGCCAGCCCGACCACTGGGGTTTCGGCGATCTGTTCGGCACGGCGCTCGGCGGCCAGCTGGTCCTCTGTGGCCAGTGTGCTGGACCCGGCGGGGACCTCCAAGCTGTCTCGGCGGGCCGCGCCCAGCAGGGTGGTCAGCCCGGTGGTGGGTGGGGGAGCGGCCGGTTCGGTGTCGGTGTCGGCGTCGCGCGACAACCGCACCGCGGTCATCCGGTCCCGGTGGGTGGGCTTGTCGGTGTCACGCTTCTCTGAGGTGCGCCGTGTCAACGACTTTCGGTCGGGTTTGGTGTCGTCTTTCTTGCGTTCGGTTCTGGCCTGGCGGTCAGGTTCGCGCTCGGAGGCTGCGGACCCGGATGCGGTGGCCGTGTCATCGGCGAGTGCGATGCCGGCGGTACTGCCGAGTGCGATGCCGATACCCAGGGCGACGGCCAGTCCGCCGATGCGGCCGACGTGTCTGGCGTAGATGCTCGACCTCATTGACGTCTCCATCGACGTGTTCCGGTGATGACCGGACTGTAGTGAGCTCTCCGGCCCGTCGGCGGTGATTCGGCGGCTTCGGCGATGTGGACGTTGCCCTCCGGACAGGTGACGCGCCCCTTATATTGCGTCTGTGAATCGCCGCAGCATGCTGACGTTGACGGGCCTGGGATTGCTGGCGGGAGGGGCTGGGCTGCCGAAGGCCGGCGCGGAACCGCCGTTGCCGGGAGCCGAGCTACTACCTCCGCCGGTGTTCGCCGACGAGTTCGACGGACCACCCGGCGCTGCCCCGGACTACAACAGGTGGCTGGTGGTGCCGGCCCGGGAAACGATTCGCAACCCTGCCCATTGGGACCGGCCGGAGAACATGGGGCAGTACCGCGACGACCGGCAGAACCTGTTCCTGGACGGCTTCGGCAACCTCGTCATCCGCGCCACCCGGGAAGGCGACCGGTACTTCGGTGCGAAGATCCAGGGCCGGACGTGGATCGGTATCGGGCACACCTGGGAAGCGCGGGTGAAGCTCGAATGCCTCACCCCGGGCGCGTGGCCCGCGTGGTGGATGCTCAACGATCTGCCCGGTCAGGGCGGCGAGATCGACGTCATGGAGTGGTTCGGCAATGGTGGCTGGGCTCCGGGGTCGACCGTGCACACCAGGCTGGACGGCACCACGGCGGCCAATTACCCGATCGTCATCGATCCCGAATGGCATGTGTGGCGGTGCCAGTGGGATGTCGCGGGGATCCGGTTCTGGAAGGACCCGGTGCCCGGGGCGCCGCCGTACTTCGACCTGCCTGCCGGGTCCTTGGCGAACTGGCGATTCAACGACCCGGGTTTCCAGATGTTCCCGGTGCTCAATCTCGCGGTCAGCGGTTCCGGTGGCGGGGATCCCAGCGCCGGCATCTATCCGGCGCAGATGCTGGTGGACTACGTCAGGATCTGGTGAACACAGCCCGGCCCTCGCGCCCCAGAGCAGCTAGACGCCGACCAGCGTGTCGATCCAGCCGCGGGCGAAGTACAGCAGGAAGCCGGCCGCCACGATCCACAGCAGCGGGCTGATCTCACGGGCTTTGCCGGAGGCACTGCGCAGCACCACCCAGGAGATGAACCCGACGCCGATACCGTTGGCGATCGAGTAGCTCAGCGGCATCACGGTCACGGTCAACACGACGGGCAGTGCGACCGAGAAATCCGAGTAGTCGATCTCGCGCAGGTTCGCGGCCATCATGGCGCCCACGATCACCAGCGCCGACGCGGCCACCTCGGTGGGCACGATGGCCGCCAGCGGTGTCAAAAACATTGCGGCCAGGAACAATACGCCGGTGACCAGGCTGGCCAGGCCGGTACGGGCGCCTTCACCGATACCGGCACCGGACTCGATGAACACGGTGTTCGACGACGCCGAGACCGCACCACCGACCACCGCGCCGGCACCTTCGACCACCAGCGCCGACTGCAGCCGCGGGAAGTTGCCGTGCTCGTCGGCCAGCCCGGCCTGCTTCGACAACCCGGTGAATGTGCCCATGGCGTCGAAGAAGTTGGTGAAGACCAGCGTGAACACCAACATGATGGCCGCCAGGATGCCGATGCGGCCGAAGCTGTCCACGCTGAAGTCGCCGACCAGCGAGAGATCCGGCACCGCAAACGGTGAGCCGGACAGGGTGGGCACCGACAGGCCCCACCCGCCCGGATTCTCGGTGCCCGGGCCCAGATGCCAGATCGCTTCGACGATGACGGCCACCACGGTGCCGGTGATCAACCCGATCAGGATGCCGCCGCGCACTCTGCGCGCCACCAGGATGCCCGTCACCAACAGGGTGAAGACGAAGATCACCGTGGGGATGGTCATGATGGAGCCCGAGCCGTCGTCGCCGAGACCCAGCGGCGGGGAGGGGAATCCGGTGGCGCCCACGAAGCCGGCGTCGACCAATCCGATG
Source organism: Mycolicibacterium sp. SMGY-1XX (assembly GCF_059132455.1). Classification (NCBI taxonomy): domain Bacteria; kingdom Bacillati; phylum Actinomycetota; class Actinomycetes; order Mycobacteriales; family Mycobacteriaceae; genus Mycobacterium; species Mycolicibacterium sp. SMGY-1XX. The sequence continues at coordinate 4,636,653 of NZ_CP101139.1, read as the reverse complement.
AACAAGATGAACAGGCCGATACCGGCGGTGATCGCCAACTTCAGCGGCATGGGCACGGCGTCGAAGATCAAGCGGCGCAGGCCGGTGACCGCGAGCAGCACGATGATCAGCCCGTTGATCACCACCAGCCCCATGGCTTCGGGCCAGGTCAGGTCACCGACGATCGAACTGGCCAGGAACGAGTTGATGCCCAAGCCGGCCGCGAAGGCGAACGGCAGGCGGGCCACCACACCGAAGACGATCGTCATCAGCCCGGCCGCCAGTGACGTCACCGCGGACACCTGGGTGAATCCCAGTGAGGTGCCCTCGACGTCGGGTGTGCCGGACAAGATGATCGGGTTCAACACGATGATGTACGCCATCGCGATGAACGTGACGACCCCGCCTCGCAGTTCGGTGCCGATGGAGGACCCGCGCGCTGAGATCTCGAAGAAGCGATCGAGGCGATTCACCGTTCGACCATAAAGGGTCGACGGTCGGCGCGCGGACCGTGGATGCGTCTTTGCCGGAACGTGCCGGGTGGCCGTGCCGGGTCAGCCGGCTCGCTCGCGATGAAACGGGCGAGCCGGCGGGTCTCAGGTGGTGGTCTGCCGGCTTTGCTTCTCGGCGTCGGCCAGTTCTTCCACCCGGTCTGCCTGGTCGCGGATGGCCTCGGCAGCCACCTGCTTGTCCTGGGCTTCCTGCCGCTTTTCCTGCGCGTCGTCGACGACGGCCTTCTCGGCGGCTCGAATCGCGTCCTGTTGCGAGCGCCGGCTTTGCTCGGCGGCCTGGACGCGCTTCTGCGCCACGGCGTCAGCCTGCTTCTTGGCATTCGCCTTGGCTTTCGCCGCAGTTTGGTCGGCGTTGCGCTTGCGCTCGGCCGCGGCGGCCTTGGCCTCGGCCACTTCCTGCTCGCGCGCTTCGCGGGCTTCCTGCTGGTCCTGAATCGCCTTGTCGCGCTTACGCTTCAGCGTCTGGTCGGCTTCCTGCTTCTTTTCGGCGGCCCGGGCGTCGAGTCGGGCCGCTTCACCGAGGGTTTCGCTGCGCTCGATCAGCGCCGCGCCCCGTTCGACCAAAGCGTCGTCTTTGAGCAGGTTGCCGACAGTCGTGTCGAGGGTGCCCAGTGAACGTTCGTAGAACAGCCGGCCCGGTGCTTCCGCATCGACGCGGGCAGCGACCTGCTGCTCGATCAGCTGAAGAGGGAAGCGGGCTATCTGGTACTGCAGCCGTAGCACGGCGAGGGGAACGTCGGTGATTTTCATCGATTACTCCTAGGGGGTCTCGAGGTTCAGGACTGGCCGGGTTCGGGCAGTTTGGCGGCTTGCTGGCGCAGGCTCTCCGCGGCGGCGCGGTCGGACTCGGCGTCGAGGGTCTTGTCCTCGTGCTCTTCCGCCGCGTCGATGACATCCTCGGCCGCGTCACTGAGTTCGGCGCGTTCCTCGGCCTTGGCCAGCTGTGCCTCACGTTGAGCGTCGAGGTCAGCTTGGGTTTTCGCGACGGCCACGTCACGTTCGACGGCCTGCTCGGCCGCCTGTTTCCGCGCGGCCTGCTCGGCTCGCGCCGCGTTCTCCACCGCGGCCGTCTCGGCCTGCACCTCGCGCCGCTGGGCCGCAGCTTCCGTGGTGGCTGCCACCGCTTCGGCCTGGGCCTCGGCGGCTTCGGCGTCGGCCACCGCCTCGACGGCGTTGGCCTCCTTGCGCTGCTTGGCTTGAACCTGTTCCAGCTGGCCCTCTGCGGTCAGCGAGTCATTGCCGGTCACGGCCCCGGCGACTTCTTTCGCCTTGCCTTTGACCGTGTCGATGAGTCCTTTGCGTGCCTGGTCGGCCTTCTGATGCTCGGTCATGGTCACCCTGGTTCCACGGAGCGGCCGACTCAAACCCTTTGTGACTTCTTGCACTGGTTCACCGTTGTTTTGGTACCGATGGTGCGGGTAGGCGTGGCTGCATGCGAGCAGCCATTCTCCAGAAAGTCGGTGAACCGCCCGTCGTCGGGGAATTCGACGAGCCCGAACGCGACATCGTCACCGTGACGTTGGCCGGGTGCAACCCCGTTGACCTGGCGTTGGCGTCCGGGGCCATGGGTGAGCCGGTGCTGCCTTCAGTGGTGGGCAAGGAAGGCGTCGGGACCACCGACACCGGGCAGCGCGTGTACTTCGACTCACCACCGAAGCCCTTCGGCTCCTGGGCGCAACGGTGCCAGGTGAACCCGGAGAAAACATTTCCGGTGCCAGACGGGGTGAGCGATGAGCTGGCCGTCACCATCGGTATCGCCGGGCTGGCCGCCTGGCTTCCGCTGACTCGGCACGCCCAGGTGAGCGCCGATACGTCGGTTCTGGTGTTGGGAGCCACCGGCGTCGTCGGCACCCTCGCGGTGCAGGCCGCCGCCCTGTTGGGGGCCGGCCGCGTGGTGGCGGCCGGGCGTGACCGCGACGCGCTCAAGCGGTTGTCGGATCTGGGCGCCGACGCGCTGGTGACGCTCGGTTCCGACGATGACGCCGAGGCCCTGGGCGCCGAAGCCGACGGCGGCTACGACGTTGTGCTGGACACCGTCTACGGCAGGCCTTTCCTGGCGGCTCTCGAAAACGCCGCGCCCACCGCCACGTTGGTGACCGTCGGCCGCGGTGCCGCGCCGAGCGCGGACATCCCGTTCCAGGCGTTGATGGGGCGCACTCACATCGGGCACTACAACGACGCACTGCCGGTCGAGGAGCTGCGGGCGGCGTACGCGGAGCTGGCCGGCCACGCCGGACAGGGCCGGCTGAAGGTCGACGTCGGACACTATTGCCTGGACGAGGCGCCCACGGCCTTCCAGGCACAGCAGGAGAGCCCCCACGTCAAGATCGTGGTCGAACCCTCTTGAATTCAGCACATTCGCAGCGATTCTCGCCCTTGTCACCGACAACTGAAAGGTTCCGTCATGGGATTTCCTGAACAGCAGCAAGAAGTACCCGGGGTGCAGTCGGCGATGGACCCCGTACCCGACTGCGGGGAGAAAAGCTACCGCGGATCGGGACGGCTGACCGGCAAGAAAGCCGTCATCACCGGCGGCGACAGCGGGATCGGGCGTGCGGTGGCCATCGCCTACGCGCGGGAGGGCGCCGACGTCCTGATTGCCTATCTGAACGAGGACGACGATGCCGCCGAGGTGAAGAAGCTGGTGGAGGAGGCCGGACGCAAATGTGTGCTGGTGCCCGGTGACCTGTCCGATCCCAGTCACTGCCGCGCCGTGGTGGAGCGCGCGGTGAGTGAACTCGGGGGTGTCGACATCCTGGTGAGCAACGCGGCCTATCAGATGAGCCACGATTCGCTCGACGAGATCACCGACGAGGAGTGGGATTACACGTTCCGGCTCAACATCGGCGCCTACTTCTACCTGGTCAAGGCTGCCTTGCCGCACCTGTCGCCCGGAGCTTCGGTGATCGGAAGCTCGTCGGTGAACTCCGACTCGCCCTCGCCCCAGCTGGCGCCGTACGCGGCCACCAAGGCGGCCATCGCGAACTTCTCGGCCAGCCTGGCGCAGCTGTTGGGCGACAAGGGAATCCGGGTCAACAGCGTTGCTCCCGGTCCGATTTGGACGCCGCTGATCCCGGCCACCATGCCACCGGAGAAGGTGGCGTCGTTCGGGGAGAACACCCCGCTGGGCCGAGCTGGGCAGCCCGCCGAGCTGGCGCCGGTGTATGTGTTGCTGGCCTCCGATGAAGGCAGCTACATCTCCGGCGCCCGGGTCGCCGTGACCGGAGGCCGGCCGATTCTCTAGGTCAGCGTCCGGGAATCGGTAGCGTGATCGCCGCCGGCAGGGCGGCAGGCAGCGCCGGCGGCGGCGCGGGGGCCGGAGCGGGAATTCCACCGGGAAGCGGCGCCGGGAGCACGGGCACCGGCGGCAGCGCCGGCGGCGGCGCGTTCAGGATGCGGATCATGTCCGGCTTCATCGCCTGCAGTTGGCCGCCCCAGTACCCCCAGCTGTGCGTGCCGTTGGCGGGGAACTGGAACACCGCGTTGCGTCCACCCGCCGCCAGGTACTTCTGCTGGAAGTCCTTGTTGGAGGCGACGGTGATGTTCTCCAGGTACTGTGCGCTGAAGTTGGTGCCGAAGTCGTTGCCGGTGTCCAACTCGGCCGGCATCCCGCTGCCGCAGTAGATCCACAACGCGGTGCGGTTGGCGACCAGCCGGTTGATGTTGACCGTCGGGTCGTTGCGCTGCCAGGCGATATCGCTGGACGGCCCCCACATGTTCTGCGCGCGGTAGCCGCCGGCATCGGCCATGGCGAATCCGATCATGGTGGGCCACAGCCCTTGTGACGGGTTGAGGAATCCCGACAGCGAGCTCGCGAAGATGAACTGCTGCGGGTGCCAGATCGCGAGCGTCAGCGCGGCACCGCCGGACATGGACAGCCCGACGACGGCATTGCCGTTGGGATCCTGGCCCCGGTTGGCCGCCAGCCACGCCGGCAGTTCCTGGGTCAGGAACGTTTCCCACTTGTACGTCAGGGTGCCCGCCTTACCTGCCGCGGGCTGGTACCAGTCGGTGTAGAAACTGGACTGGCCACCGACGGGCATCACCACGGAAATGCCGGATTCGTAGAACCATTCGAAGGCGGCGGTGTTGATGTCCCAGCCGTTGAAGTCGTCCTGCGCGCGCAACCCGTCGAGCAGATAGACGCTGTGCGGGCCGCCGCCCTGGAACGTCACGCGGATGTTGCGGCCCATCGACGGGGACGGGATGTCGAGGTGTTCGACCGGAAGGCCCGCACGGGAGAACGCGGCCGCGGTGGGTGCCGGCGCGGCGGTGACCAGCAACGCCGGTAGCAGCGCGGCGGCCACCAACGCCGTCAGCGCACGGACCCGGCCCGTTTTCCGGAGCCGGCTGAGTCGGTGATCCAACGCTTGCACCCATGTCACGTCGGCAAGTCAACCGCGTTCGCCAGGCATCGACGGAGGGCACACGCGGGTGGGGCGGGGTTGTTATCAACCGCTTGGGTAGTCGTGACCCGGCTGTGATCGGCGGTCACGAGATTTCGCGCAGGTTTCGTCGCCTTGCGGAATTGCTGAAACGGCGTTCCGCGGCACATCGGGTCTGCCACACTGACGCCATTATCGGGGCACTCGAGAGTGTGGTGGGCAATGAACCGATATGTGGGCGGCGTCGCCGCCGCGACCTGGCACTCGGCGCATGCGGCGATTGACGGCACCTGGGCGGGGAGGCTTGCGCACCGCCGGGCCTGCCCGCATGCCCGCCGATTCGAGTAGCGAACTACGCGAATACGTCGATGCGCACCATGCGAGGGTGGCTGCGTCGAGCATGTTTCCCGCAAGGGGGTCGGTGAAATGTCCAATCGCCCGCATTCAACAGGCAACCACGGCCAGCCGTTGCCGCGGCTCTCCTCGCCCATCACAGAACTCGCGGGGCACGCCTCGGTGGTGGTGATCGGCTCCGGGTACGGCGGATCGATCCTCGCCTCCCGGCTGGCGCGCGCCGGAGCGGACAGCCGGCCCCTGTGGGTGCTCGAACGAGGACGGGAACTGCACCCGGGCGAGTACCCCGACACACTGCCCGACGCATTGGCCAACGGCCAGCTGCAGATCGGGGACCGCCGCGTCGGCAGCAGGACCGGATTGTTCGACATCCGCACCTCCGGCGATATGAACGTATTGGTGGGGTGCGGGCTCGGCGGCGGGTCGTTGATCAACGCGAACGTGTCGCTGAAAGCCGATCCGCGGGTGTTCGAGTCCTGGCCCCAGGAGATCCTGGCCGACGGCCTGCTTGCCAAGGGCTACGAACGCGCCTGCGCCATGCTGCAGCCGCAGCAGCTGCCGGTCGCACACCGTGGCCTGCTCAAGTTGGAGGCGTTGAAAGCCGGTGCCGCGGCGTTGCCTGCCGCTGAGTTCTCCCTGCCACCCATCAACGTCACCTTCGCCGACGGCCCCAATGCGGCCGGGATCGCGCAGCACGCCTGCAATATGTGCGGTGACTGCATTTCGGGCTGCAACTCCGGGGCCAAGAACACCGTCCTGATGAACTATCTGCCCGACGCGGTGGCCAATGGAGCCAAGGTGTTCACGAAAGTCGATGTGCACCACCTGAGTTACGACAACGGCCGCTGGGTGGTGCATTACGAACTCCTCGACACCGGGCGTCAACGCCTGGGCGACGAGTTCGAGACCATCACCGCCGACACCGTGGTGTTGGCGGCCGGCACGCTCGGCTCCACCGAGATCCTGCTGCGCAGCAAGGGAATCGGAGTGTCGGACACCCTGGGCACGAAGTTCACCGGTAACGGTGACGTGCTGGCGTTCTCGTACAACGGCCGCGGGCCGGTCAACGGAATGGGGTGGGGGGCCCGCCGCGACGACCAGCGCGACCCCGTGGGGCCGTGCATCACCGGCGTGATCGACCTCCGCAAGGGCGGTGATGTGCAGCAGGGGATGGTGATCGAAGAGGGATCCATCCCCGGCGGCCTCGCGCCGTATCTGCTCGGAGTCTTCGAAGCAGCCGACGCCCTGGTGGGAAAAGACACCGACCCGCGGTTTCTCGACGAACTCGGGGAGCTGGGACGGAAACTGAAGTCGCTGATCAATGGCCCGTACTTGGGTGCCCTGAACAACACGATGACCTACCTGGTGATGGCCCATGACGGTGCCGACGGCGCACTGGAACTCGACGGTGACCGTGTCACCGTGCGGTGGCCGGGCGTCGGGGGCAGAGAGATCTTCCGGCAGATCGACCGGGCGCTCAACGCCGCCGCCGGGCGCCTGCACGGTCAGTACGTCCACAACCCGCAGTGGTCAGAAGCTTTCGGGGACCGTCTTGTCACGGTGCATCCCCTCGGTGGGTGCCCGATGGGCGACTCGGCCGCCAACGGCGTCGTCAACCACAAAGGTCAGGTTTTCCGCGCCGCCACGGGAACCGAGGTCCACAAAGGCCTCTACGTCGCCGACGGGGCGGTGATCCCGACGTCACTGGGAGTCAATCCGCTGCTCACCATCTCAGCCCTCGCGGAGCGCACCGCAGAACTGCTCGCCCGGGACCGCGGGTGGACCATCGATTATGTGAGCCCGACGCCGGCGCTGCCGGTGCGGAAGGCGCCGACGGGAATCCTGTTCACCGAACGGATGGCGGGCTGGCTGGGTGTCGGCGGGGACCCGGCCGAGAGCTACCAAGCAGCAGCGCTGCGCGGTGAAAACGAGGACAGCGCATTCGACTTCGTGTTCACAATCGTCGCCGAGGACCTCGAGGAATTGCGGAGGGGTGACACACATCGCGCGGACCTCATTGGATCGGTCAACGCACGCGCCATCTCCGAGCATCCGTTGCAGGTGCTCACCGGCACCTTCGAGCTGCTGGTGCCCAATCCCGACACAGTGGGCACCGTCAACATGAACTACACCGCCACCCTTGTGGATTCCCACCAGGAGAACTACTTCCTGCAGGGATTCAAGACGATTTGTGATGACCGTGGTTTCGACATGTGGCGGGACACCACCACGCTGTACGTCGACCTGTACAAGGGCACCAACACCACCGGCCCCCTGGTCGGCCGAGGTGTGTTGAAAATCGGCGCCCTGGATTTCGCCCGGCAACTGCGGAGCATGCGGGTCACCGGAACACATGACGTGGGCGAAATCGTGAAAGCCAAAGCCAAGTTCGGCAGGTTCTTCGCCTCTGAGCTGGCCCACGTGTACGGCGGGGTGGCCTCGCCGTCGCGGCTGATCAACACCGCCAAGCCGATCCGTACCAAGCGGAAACTGGTGGCACCGCCGCCGGTTCGATACCCGTTCACCACAACCGACAAGGCCGACCTGCTGCTCACCCGGTACCAGGGTGGCGACAAGGGGCCGGTGATGCTGACCCACGGCCTGGGAGTGTCGAGCCGAATCTTCTCCACCGACACCATCTCGACCAATCTGGTGGAATACCTGTGCGGGCACGGTTTCGATGTCTGGCTCCTGGACTACCGTTCGAGTATCGATCTGCTGGTCTCCGGCACGCAGTACACCGGTGACGACATCGCCGTCTACGACTACCCGGCCGCCGTGCAGGAGATCTTGCGGCACACCACGGCATCCGATATCCAGGTGCTCGCGCACTGCTTCGGCTCCACCACGTTCATGATGGCGATGCTGAGCGGGCTGCAGCATGTGCGGGCCGCGGTGTGCTCGCAGATCGCCACCCATGTGGTGGCACCCTCGATGACGCAGCTGAAATCAGCTCTGCGCGTGCCGGATCTACTGCAGATCTTCGATCTGGACACCATGACCACCCGGGCGCAGGACCGAGAACCCTGGCGGGAACGGGTCTTCGACCACGCGCTGGACTTCTGGCCCGTGGGTGACAATGAGAACTGCGAAAGTGCCGTCTGTCACCGCATTTCGTTCCTGTACTCACTGCTCTACAAACACAGCCAATTGAACACCCTGACCCACGAGGACGGCCTGGCCGAGATGTTCGGTGTGGCAAGCACGTCCGCGCTCAAGCACCTGGCCACCATTGTGCGCGCGGGGAAGGTGGTGGCAGCAGATGGTTCTGACCGGTACATACCGCACCTGGACAAGCTGGCTCTGCCGCTGACCATCGTGCACGGCGCCCGGAACGCCTGTTTTTATCCCGAAAGCACCGCCCGCACCGTCCGCGTCCTGTCGGCGGTCAATGGACCCGGTCTCTACCAGCGCCACGAGATCCCTGAATACGGACACATCGACTGCATCTTCGGCAAGAACGCCGTCCGCGATGTGTATCCGTACTTCCTGCAGGGGTTGGCGCCGACGGCGGGGCCATGAACACCGCGGCGCCGCCTGTGGACGCGGTGGTGGTGGGCTCGGGTTTCGGCGGATCGATTGCCGCATACCGGCTGGCGAAAGCGGGTCAGTCCGTCCTGGTACTCGAACGGGGCCGACGGTATGAGCCGGGCGAGTTCCCACGCGACGTCACCGATATCGACGCCCTGTTCTGGCGGCGGCGGCGCGGCGGACAAGCCGTCGGACTGTACGACCTGCGGTTCTTCACCGCCTTGGGCTGCGTCGTCGCCGCCGGGGTGGGGGGCGGCTCGCTGGTGTACGCCAACGTCAACGTCCGGCCCGCCCGAACGGTGTTCGACGACCCGCGCTGGCCGGCCGGCACCACACGCGACAGCCTGACACCGTTCTATGACCGGGTGGCCGACATGCTCGAGGTGGCGCCGGTGCCCGTCTTCCAGGCCCTGCCCAAGCGGGTCCGGTTCCACGAAGCCGCCACCACGATGCATCTCGACGTGTTCGACCCGGACGAGTCGGTGCACTGGCCCGCCGAATCCGGCGCGGCCACCGCCGGTTCACAGAAGCCGTGTGTGTTCTGCGCGGAATGCGAATTCGGTTGCCAGACAGGCGCCAAAAGGACCGCCGCCAGCACCTACCTGGCTCAGGCGCAGCAGCTGGGGGCGGTGGTGCGGCCGGGACGGCAAGCGGTGCTCGTGCGCCCGGAGACGGCCGGTTATGCGGTGACCCACCGTGATGTCGTCACCGGGGCAGAGGAGGTGACGGTGGCCAAGCGGGTGGTGCTGGCCGCAGGCACCCTCGGCACCACCGAGCTGCTGCTGCGGTGCCGCGATGAGTTCGGCACGCTGCCGCAGCTCAGCCCCGCACTCGGACAGGGCTTCTCGGCCAACGGGGACTTCCTGGGCTCCATTCACAGAGCCGACGTCGACCTGTCTCCCAATCTCGGACCGGACGTCACCTCCGTCATGCGGTTCTTCGACAGGGAACCCGGATTCACCCTTGCCGCACCCACATTCAACGAACCGGTGATGCGGGCGCTGGCCACGCTGGGGCAGCCCTCGGCGCGGGTGCTGCGGCCGTTCGCGCCGTTGTTGTGGCGGGCGCTGCCCTGGGCGGTGCCGCAGATGTTCGCCCACGGCCTGCTGTCCAAACCGCTGAAGTACCTGGCACCCGGCAAGCTCGACTGGCGGCGGTCGACCAACCTGTTCGGAATCGGCCGGGACAACGCCAACGGTCAGATGCACCTGCGGGGCGGCCGGTTGGACATCACCTGGGACTACCGCGCGGAAAACGCCGAGCTCATCGAGCGTCAACGCCAGGCCATGAGCGACCTGACCACCTTCTACGGCGGCACGTTCGCACCGATGATCTTCTGGAACGCCTTCCGCAAAGCCGTGACCGTGCATCCGCTGGGAGGGTGCCGGATGTCGGCTGATCCGGCGACGGGAGTGGTCTCGGAAGAAGGCGAAGTGCACCACTATCCGGGTCTGTTCGTCGCCGACGGTGCCGTGGTACCCACCTCGATCGGCTTCCATCCCGCCATGACCATCTCCGCGCTCGCAGAGCGCACCGCCGCCAACATCGTGGCAGGTCTGTGATGGGCCGGGATATTGCCGAGCGGCCGCGGCGATCAACAGCCTATTCTGGGCCGGTCGTCAGTCCGGACAGCGAAACGGCGGGACAGCGGATGGCGGAGGTCATCGAATGCCGCTCCTGCGGCACGTCGTTGCGGCACGCGGCGCGCTTCTGCGACGCGTGTGGTGCCAGCGTGTTCGACGAGCCCGATGCCGCCGAGTACAAGAACGTGACGGTGCTGTTTGCCGACGTCGTGCACTCGATGCACCTGGCCGCCGTACTGGGCGCCGAGCGACTGCGCGAAGTGCTGACCGAACTGGTGAGCCGCGCCGGGGCGGTGGTGCACCGCTACGGCGGCACCGTCGACAAGTTCACCGGCGACGGCGTGATGGCCCTGTTCGGTGCGCCGGTCGCGTTGGAAGACCATGCGTTACGGGCCTGCCTGGCCGCGTTGGAGATTCAGCGTGAAGTAGGCCGGCTGGCCGAGGAGATCCGCGCCAGCGACGGAGTGGACCTGCGGTTGCGGGTGGGCCTGAACTCCGGACAGGTGATCACCGGCGATTTCGGTTCGCTGCCGTCTGGCTACACCGCGGTGGGCCAGCATGTCGGTATGGCGCAGCGGATGGAGTCCGTCGCACCGCCGGGCGCAGTGATGATCAGCGAATCCACCGCGCGTCTGGTCGAATTCACGGCCACCGTGGGCCCGGTGGAACTGGTGGCCATCAAGGGTGCTCGGGACCCGGTTCCGGCCCGTCGCCTCGAACGCGTCGACACCACCCGCCATCCCGCCGCCCGGCCCGACTCGAAGTTCGTCGGCCGCAAGTGGGAGGTGGGCGCCATGGAGGGGCTGATCGACCGCTCCATCGGGGGACAGGGAAGTGTTGCCTGCATCGTCGGCTCACCCGGTATCGGCAAGAGCAGGCTGGTACGCGAGGCCGCGGTGCTCGCCGCCGACCGCGGTGTGTCGGTGTACTGGGCGTTCTGCGAATCCCACGCCGGCGACGTCCCCTTCCATCTGGTGACCCGACTGCTGCGTTCGGCCTTCGGTCTCAACGACCTCGACGACGAAGCGGCCCGGCTGCTGCTGCGTTCCCGGGCCGCCGACGCCGACGAGCAGGACCTGCTGCTGTTCGAGGACCTGCTGGGCATCGCCGCGCCCGGCGCCGTGTTGCCCCGCATCGATCCCGACGCGCGGCGACGGCGCCTGACCGCGCTGGTCAACCAATCACAGCTCAAGCGCACCCGGCCTGCGGTCTTCGTCATCGAGGACGTCCACTGGATCGACGAGGTGAGCGACTCGATGCTCGCCGACTTCATCCGGGTGGTGCCGCAGACACCGTCCCTGGTGCTGATCACCTACCGGCCCGAGTACCGGGGCCGGCTCATGTGGATGCCCGGTGCGCAGACCATAGCCCTTGCCCCGCTGGATGATTCGGAGATCACCATGATGATCGCCGATCTGCTGGGGCCGGCACCGTCGGTGGCGGGGCTGCAGGAGACCATTGTCGACCGCGCCGCGGGCAACCCGTTCTTCGCCCAGGAGATCGTCCGCGATCTGGTGGAACGGGGGGTGCTCACCGGTGCGCGAGGCGTCTACACCTCGACCGAAGACGCCGCCGAGGTGACCGTGCCTGCGACGCTGCAGACCACCATCGCCGCCCGTATCGACCGGTTGACCCCGGCCGCCAAACGCACGGTGAGTGCGGCCTCGGTGATCGGATTGCGCTTCGACGCGGAGCTGCTCGGCCGGATCAACCGCGCCCCGGTGATCGACGACCTGCTGGCCGCGGAATTGATCGACCGGGTGCAGCTGACCCCGCGCGACGAGTACGTCTTCCACCATCCACTGATCCGTGCGGTGGCCTACGAAACCCAACTCCTCTCCGATCGCGCGGAGCTGCACCGCCGACTCGCCGCGGCCATCGAGGAGCGGGAACCCGAAGCGGCGGAGAAGAATTCCGCGATGATCGCCGAGCATCTGGAGGCCGCCGGTGACCTGCACGCCGCCTACGAGCGACACATGCGGGCCGGCGCGTGGTCGATCAACCGCGACATCCATGCCGCCAGGCTCAGCTGGCAAGGTGCCAGCCAGGTGGCCGATGCGTTACCCGCCGACGACCCGGCGCGCACCGCCATGCAGATCGCGCCGCGTACGCTGCTGTGCCTGAGCGGCTGGCGGGTGCACGTCAGCATCGTGGGCGCCCGGTTCGACGAGCTGCGCACGCTGTGCGAGAGCGCCGGAGACAAAGCGTCTTTGGCGATGGCGATGGCCGGGCTGGTGATGGAGCACGTCAACCGCGCGCAGTTGCGGGAAGCCTCGGCGCTGGCCAGTGAGTACATGGGGCTCATCGATTCGATCGGCGATCCGGTGCTGACCATCGGCCTGTCGTTCGCAGCCATTCAGACCAAATGCGAGACCGATGAACTGTCCGACCTGGTGCGGTGGGCCCAGACCGTCATCGACCTGGCCGACGGCGATCCCACCCGGGGCAACCTGGTGCTCGGGTCGCCGTTGGCTGTCACGCTGGCCGCCCTGGGCTTCGCGCGGTGGGGTCTGGGGCACCCGGCATGGCGGGAGGACTTCGACCGCGCCCTGGCGATGGCCCGCAAAGCCGGTGACCCGCTGTCGCATTCGATCGTGGTGGGATACCAGTACCTGCCCTCGATCCCGGCGGGTGTGCTGCTGCCCACCGACGGCGCGGTCGACGACATCACCGAGGCCCTGCGGGTGGTTCAGCAGACCGGCGACGACTTCGGGCTGGCGCTGGTGAAATGTGCGCTGGGCCTGGCGTTGGTGCACCGCGACGAAGCCGACCGGGTGCGTGGTCTCGAGGTGCTGGCCGAAGTGCGCGAGATGTGTGTGCAGGGCCGGTACACCCTGACCGAGCTGCCGATGGTCGACGTGTTCACCGCGCGGGAACGCGCCCGCGCCGGTGACCTGGACGAAGCGATCCCGGTCATGCGGGCCGCGGTGGACCACCTGTTCCAGACCGGGGTGGTGGGCTGGTGCAATCCCACCACCCGGGTGCTGGTGGAGACGCTGCTGGAACGTGGCACCGAGACCGATCTGCTGGAGGCCGAGGCCGCGATTGCCCGGCTGGCCGCCGGACCGGAGGATGCCGGCCTGGCGATGCGGGAGGTCACGCTGCTGCGGCTGCGCGCTTTACTGGCCGGTGCCCGCGGCGAGCAGCAGGACTACCAGCGCTGTGTGCAGTCCTACCGGGCGCGGGCCCGGGAGTGCGGGTACGAGTGGCACATGGCGATGGCGGAATCGATGTAGTGACGAAACCTCATGGGGGAGGGGACATGTCGATAAGTGAAGAACAACGCAACGGGTCGGCTGCGCCGGCGGAGAAGCGGGTCTACACACCGCCCACCCGGCCGGCGAGCATGGACGATCTGGGCTTCGACCGTCGCGAGCCGGTGCGCTGGTTCAGCCCGTCGACGCTCGCGCGGACGGCTGCCAAGGTGGTGCTGTCCCTGGTGTTCGGCGACTACCTCGACAAACGGGAAATGCAACAGTCGCTGGGCTCGCGGGTGTTGCAGGCCAAGGCGACCGGCACCGACGTATGGGTGGATTTTGTGGCCGACACCGCCGACGGCTTCGACACCAGTTACTCGGTGGCCTGGACTGTGGCCCAGCGTGAGATCGCTGTCGAGGGGGTACCGCAGGGGTTGCCCCGCGCGGACGTCTTGGTGCTCGGCGGCGACCAGGTGTATCCCTACGCCACCATCCGGGAGTACGAGGACCGCTTCCGCGGGCCCTACAAGGCCGCATTGCCGTGGACGGATCCCGACGGTGAACGGGATCTGCCGATGATGCTGGCCCTGCCCGGCAACCACGACTGGTACGACGGCCTCACCGGTTTCATGCGGGTGTTCGCCCAAGGCGATCGGCCCGGTGACGACGACGTGCCGGAAGGTGGCTGGTTGGGCGGCTGGCAGCTCAAGCAGTCGCGCAGCTATTTCGCTGTGGACCTGCCGGGGCCGTTCTGGTTGTGGGGCATCGACATCCAGAACGGCGCATATCTGGATGTGGCGCAGATCCGCTACTTCGAGGACGCGGCGACGATGATGAATCCGGGCGATCGGCTCATCCTGTGCACGGCCGTACCGAGCTGGGCCGCCACCGCTGAAGACCCGCGCGCCTACGACAACCTCGCCTGGGTGGAGAAGGCGCTGGTACCCGACCAGGTGACCACGGTGTTGATGATCTCCGGTGACAAACACCATTTCGCCCGGTACGACGCGGCCGACGCCGATCGCGGGAAACGGGTGCGGCTGACCGCCGGCGGTGGGGGTGCGTTCCTGTCCGCGACGCACAAGCTCGACGAGGACCTCGAGGTGATCGTTCCGCAGCCGCGGTCCTCGACCACACCGTTTGTCAACGCCGCCAAAGAGACGTTCATCCGGCGGGATGTCTACCCCGAGCAGCGGACGTCCCGGGGGCTTTCCTGGCGGGTCCTGCAACTGGGCAGGTTCAACCCGGAGTTCATGATCCTGCCGGCGCTGGTGCACCTATTGCTGTTCATCGCCAACACAGCGGCGCTGCCCAGCGAAGCAATGCCGCCACTGGGTGATCTGTTCGTGCGCACCACCAGTCCGGCGAGCGTCGTGGTGGTGTTCCTGCTGTGGTGTCTGCTCGCAGCGTTTTTCGACGCGCCGAAGAACCTGGGCAACCGCACGCGGATGCTCTACAAGATCGGCATCGGCGCGGTACACACCGCGCTGCACGTGCTGGTGCAAGGCCTCATCGCGTGGATCGCATTCGAGGTCTGTCGAAACCTGGGCGGAGGTGTGGCGTACATGCTGGGCGCCGGGGTGATCGTGCTGGTGCTCGGCGGCATCCTGGGCTCGCTCACCTTCGGCGTGTATCTGTTCCTCACGTTCTGGCTGCTCAACTGCCATGCCACGGAGGCGTTCTCAGCCTTCCGTTACGAGGGCTACAAGAACTTCCTGCGCATGCACATCACCGATGAGGAGATCACCGTCTATCCCATCGGGATCCCGAAGGTCTGCCGGCGGTGGGATGTCGACAACACCACGGTCGATGCCGAGGCTTCCTACGTCAAACCGTTGACGCCGATCGCCCTGCACCTGATCGGTGACCCGATCACGTTGCGCTAGTGCTGGTTTGTCACACCTGCACGGTCTGCAGGGGGCTCAGGTCGGTCTTCATCAGCACCACGTTGTAGTCGCCCCAGATCGACATGTTCCAGTAGAGATTGTTGTAGTCGGCGTCCCCGTCGTCGACCAGAAGCCCGGTGCCCGACCACGGGTGGATCATGGGAGCGTACAGACCCGGGTACTGGACCGAACTCGCCAACTGGACCGGGTCCGACCACGCGCCTTCCGGGGTGTCGGCGACACGCATCTGGATGTTGTTGTTGCCGTCGCCGTAGAGCACCACGTACTTGTCGAGGTACTCGTTGTACTGCACCGACATCTCACTGACGTTGCCGCCGGTCTTGGCGCCGAACAGCCCGCCGAGGTAGCCGCCGAACACGTTGGGATCGTTGGCCCAGTCGACGACAAAACCGAACAGCCCCGATGACCGGTCCGTGCCGATGACCGGCTTGGCCACCGCGGCGTTACCGGCGACCCAGTTGTTTCCGTCCCAGTACTCATACTTGCTCAGGTCGGTGACGTCACCTTCGGCGACGCGGGACAGGTAGGCCGATCCAGCGCGCCCGGAGGGGGTGCCGAATGCGTACAGGTAACGCGGGTCGCCCTCGGCCACTTGGTCTTCGGGCTGCAGCACGTAGGCCATCTGCTGGAAGTTCTGGTCACCGGGCCGGTACGGCGTCGAGGAGCGCAGCCAGCCCGCCGAGCGGATGGTCGACGGCACCAGTTCCCATACGTTGCCACTCGCGTTGAACCGCGAGATGGCCGAGAAGTTGGTGGTCCACCGGCCGGGGGTATCCCACGATTTCACCGACATGTAGTTGACGTACTGCCTGCCGTCGATCTGAATGCCCGCGGTGGGGATCACGGTCACCTCGGACCCGAAGAGGCCCAGAGCCTGCCGACCGCGGATGAACTGGCTCAGGACCCGGCCGGTGGGCGCGAGGTCGAGACCGTCCCCGAGTGCGTCGTCGTAGCTGATCAGAAGAGCGTTGCTCAGCCAATCGCCCTGCATGTGCGGGCCGCGGAACGAGTCGCCGAAGGCGACGTGCACGAATCGCTGACCGTTGATGGTGCCGCCGTCCCACATGATGCCCAGGTCGGTACTGCCGATGCCGAACTCGGCAGCGGTGTCCTGAGTCGGGTTGACGCGGATCCCGTTCAAGTACCTGACGCCGGCACCTGTCACCCAACCGAGCGGGCTCGAACTCAACCGTCCCGGCAGGGGATCGACCACGGCGGCGGCGGCATAGTTGGCCGCCGCGGGGGAGGCCTGCCCCGCGGCGGTGTAGCTGCGCTCTGACTCCCGGCGCACCCAGCCCAGCAGCGCCGCCAGGGCCGGCGCCTGCGCCGGGGCGGTCGGGCTGTTGTCACTCGCGGACTCCGGACCGAACGCGCCGAGCAGACGCGTCACCAGGCGGGGCCGTACGGCGGCCTCGACCTGGGCCTGTATGTAGGCGTTGGTGCGGACCCGGGTGGGGGCGGCCGCCGAGGCGGGCTTCACCGCGATGGGGGCCGACAATTCGCGGTCCACGGAGGTGTCGGTCACGGGGTCCGTCGGCTCGGGCTGGGCCGGCTCGGTGGGGGTCTGCTGAGCTGAGGTGGACGGCGCAGCGTCGGTGTCGTCGCGTTCGGCGCGCTTGGTTCCGTACCCCGACTTCGAGGCGCTCGTGGCCTTGGTTTCGGTTTTGGGGGCGTCGCGGTCGGCGTCGTCGTCCTTGTCTGATTTGGTGTCCGGTGCGTCGTCGGCGTTCTTGGTGTCGGCGTTCTTGGTGTCGGAGGGGGTGTCCTTGGTCGACTCACGCGTGGTGTTGCGCTCGGAGGACTTGTAGGT
Source organism: Mycolicibacterium sp. SMGY-1XX (assembly GCF_059132455.1). Lineage (NCBI taxonomy): Bacteria > Bacillati > Actinomycetota > Actinomycetes > Mycobacteriales > Mycobacteriaceae > Mycobacterium > Mycolicibacterium sp. SMGY-1XX. The sequence goes on along the minus strand of NZ_CP101139.1, from coordinate 4,619,395 downwards.
GGATCTCTCGGAGCGCCGGTCCTTGCCTGATTCCGATGATGTGCTCCCGGAGGAGTCCGACGAGCTCGACGATGAGTCCGAGGAGGCGGAGGTGGTGTCGGCGTACGCGATCCCGGCTCCGCTGGCGATCGCGGCGCCGACGCCGAGAGCTACCGCGAGACCGCCGATGCGGCCGATGTAGGTGGCTGCGTTGTTTGTCGCACTCATCTGGAGACATACCTCTCGGATCGCAGGCCCCCCGACCCGTTGTTTGCCGGAGCAAACTTACAGTGTTGTCAGCGCCGAACGGTGGACATCAGGGCAGAATCCAGGCGAACATGTCGCAATCGTTACGGGGTGCTCACCCGAGAAGCAGTGGTGCCAGTGCGCGGGCGGCGGCCAGAGGACCCGGTTGATCCCCGTTGTGCAGGACCGACACCGATACATGATCGGCGCCGGCCGCCCGCAGTTCCGCCGCGCGTTCGGCCACTGCGGCCGGTGAACCCCAGGCGGTCAGCGCGTCGACGAGCCGGTCTCCGAGTGTCTCGATCTCGCGATCGGTGAACCCCTGGCGCCGGGCCGAATCCCGGTACCCGCGCACCTGCCCCAGCAGGAACCGCAACGGTTGACGCGCCGTCTCGCGGGCGGTGACCGGATTGCCGTCGAGCACCGCGAACAACCCGACTGCCAACAGTCTGTCGCCGCCGAGACTGCGCCGGGCGGCCCTGACGTAGGCGGGTGTCACCAGGATCGGCACCGCCCCACTGGCTCGCCGTCGCGCCACATCCAGCCGCCGCGGACCGATGGCCGCGAGAATGCGCCGTTCGCAGGGCACGGCGTCGAGTTGATCGAGGTACTGCTCGAAGGCCGCGACGGTCGCCGGGCGCTGCGGGCCGCCGAGGCCCACCAACAACCGGCCCGGGTACTGCGACTCGGCGCGCCGGTACAGCTCGATCACCTCAGCGGCGGGATGGACGTCGGCGGAGATGATCGACGACCCGACGACCGCCCGCCGGGTGGCTGCGAGCAGATCCGTCAGCCGGGTCAACCGATCGAGCTGACCACCGGCCATCCACAGCGTGGTGAAACCGAGGTCCTCGATCACGGCGGCCGTGTCCAGCCCGGTCTTTTCGATCGCGAAACCCCACGGTCCGAGCGAGTCAACAGGCATGGAACCGACGCTAAGACCTCAATGACTGTTCAGGTCAAGGCTCGTCACGACACGGTCACGCTTGCATCTCAAGTGGGAGCTGGATCTCCGAATGAGTCACTTCAGTCACTACTGTCACAAGAGCGTCGCTGTCGGGGTCGGCGTCGTTCAGGGCAGAACAAGGTGACCTGTGTTGGAAGGCCGTGCAACGGCCTGTGATTCGCGCCCCGGAAGGTGACATGTCGGCGTTCCTGCGACCTATCTCGATGGCCGCTGCGTCCTCGCTGGTGGCTGCGCTGGTGATCCCGATGGCTGTCATCACCCCTGCTGCTGCGGACCCGTGCTCGGTGCCGCCTCCGAGCGCCTCGGCCCGCGGACTGGCACCGTCGGCCGCGCCGAAACTGCCCGTCCTGCATCTGCCCATCGGACGCAAGCCCGGAGCCGTCGCCAACCCGAACAACCTCAGCCCGGCGCAGGCCGATGCCGCGGTGGCGCCCAACACCGCCGCGCGGGCCGCCGCGGCGCCCGCGGTGACCACCGCGACCCGAGTGGACTGGGTGACCGGCCCGGAAACCGACTCCTACAAACGTTTCGGAATCTCGGGAACCGATCTGGGCATCATGTGGGACAACGGGTCGACCAGCAATCCGCAGGTACTGATCGCCTTCGGCGACACCTTCGGCAACTGCAGTGTCCAGGATCAGGAGTGGCGCAAGAACGTCCTGTACCGCAGCGCGGACCGGAACCTGGCCGACGGCATGCGAATACCAGATCCCCGCTATGGCGACATCTACGCCGGCTCACCGGTGGCGCAGAACCGGCCCGACTTCTCTCGCCAGGTCATCGCCAGCCTGGGTCTGGCCGCCACCGAGGTGACTGTCATCCCGACGGCGGGCATTTCGGTGGGCACCAGACAGTACGTGAACTTCATGTCGGTGAGCCAGTGGGGCAATCCCGGGCAGTGGTCGACGAACTTCTCGGCCGTCGCGGTCTCGGACGACAATGGCGAGAACTGGACGGTACCGCGCACCAGCATCCGGCCCAGCTGGTTCAACACGGTGCCCGGCATCCCGTTCGTCTGGGGCTTCCAGAACTTCCAGATGGCCGCCTACGTGCGCTCCGGCGGGTACGTCTACAACTACGGCACAGGTGCCGGCCGCGGTGGAATGCCTTTCCTGGCAAGGGTTCCGGAGAACGCGGTGGCCGACAACTCCGCGTACGAGTACTACACACCTTTCGGCTGGATCAGGAACACGCCCTACCTCGCGCTGCAGGTGGTGTGGGCTCCGGGCAGCGAGATGTCCGTCGCGTGGAATGACCATCTGCAGAAGTTCGTGATGCTGTACACCAACACCGTGAACAACGTGGTGATGCGCACCGCCGACCGCCCGGAAGGCCCCTGGAGCCAGGCCAAGACGATCGTCAACACCGCCGAGGTGCCTGGCGGCATCTACGCGCCCTACATCCACCCGTGGTCCAAAGGTTCAGACCTGTATTTCACGTTGTCGTTGTGGTCGACCTACAGCGTGATGTTGATGCACACGTCGTTGGACTAGTGCGAGGTGCGGGCGTGCTCGTCCGCGGTGATGATGATGGCGTCCGATCCCGGATACACCGTCGCCTCGTGACCGTCCAACGACCAGCGCACCACGTACGGGGGAGACCCGTCCTCGGAGCGGACCTCGAGGATCTCGGCGTGCTGCTCGTGTCGTTCGGTCGTTGTTCCCTTGACGACGAGGAAGTCACCGACTTTCGCCTTCATGTCCGCTCCCTTCGTTCAGCGCTTCGCGGACACTTCCTATCGTGCGCGCCGCGAGCGGCACTCGGGGCGGATCGGCAGAAGATTCAGGCGTGCACGTCGCGCTTGCCGACGGCGAAGCGCAGACCCGAGCAGTTGTAGCACCCGATACAACCGACACAGTTGACACAACCCACGCAGCCCAGGCAGGCGATGCACTTCTTGCAGAAGGCGCAGGCCACACAGGCGATGCTGCCGGCGATGGCGAGAGACATTGCGATGACGATGCTTCCGGCCACCGCGGCGCTGCCCGCAGTGGCGATCGAGCCGGCCACCGCGGTGCTGGCCGCCGTGGCCGCCGAGCTCACCACGCCGGCGCTGGCGACCGTGGCCGCCGAGCCGGCCACCGCGGTGCTGGCGACGGTGGCCGCCGACCCGGCCACGGCGGTGCTGGCGACGGTGGCGACCGATCCGGCGACCGCGGTGCTGTCCGAGGTGCCGATGGACTGGTTGTCAGCCTCGAGGGATTTGACCACGGCGTTGATGGTGCCAGCTCAGCCGGCAGTTTTCCCGTTATCGACGATGTACACCGCGCCGTGCACTGCGGAGGCGTCATCGCTGGCCAGGAATGCGATGGTCTTGGCGACATCGGCGACGTCCATCAACCCCCGCGGCGAGGCGATGCGCATGATCAGGTTCCAGTCGGCGTTCTCGGGGGCGGCGAACTCAGTGGCCTGCGGGGTCACCATGCCACCGGGGCACACCGCGTTGACACGCAACCGGTCGGCGGTGAACTCGATGGCCAGTGCGCGGGTCAGGCCGACGAGTCCGTGTTTGGCGGCGCAGTAGCCGGCCGAGTACACCTCACCTTCGATGCCGGCGATCGAAGACACGTTGACGATGCTGCCGCCCGTCTCCAGCAGATGCGGGAGCGCGGCGCGGCACAGGAAGAACGGGCCGTTGAGGTTGACCGCGAGGTCGTAAGCCCACTCGTCGTCGGTGACGTCGCGGGTGTGTCGCATGGTGTGAAAACCCGCGACATTGATCAAAGCGTCGAGGCGGCCGAACTTCTCCACGCACTGCTGCACCGCCCCGGCGCAAGCCTCCGGGGACACGATGTCGACCGAGTCGTAGACGCCGCCGGGGACGTCGGCGAATACCGTCGCCATCCGGTCGGCATCGCGGGAGATGCCGAACACCGAGGCGCCGCGTGCGGCGAACAACTGCGCCACCGCTGCGCCGAGTCCGGAGGATGCGCCGGTCACCAGGGCCACTTTGCCCGTGAGGTCAGTCATCGTCAGACCTTCTCACACGCATCCCATCGAGAATCACGCGCAGCAGGTGGTGTGCGCGGAGGTCCCATTCGGCATCCTCGAGGCGGGTGAGATAACCGATCAGGAGAATGACATCGCGGGCGTCGATATCGCCGCGCAGCGTCCCTTCGGACTTGCCGGCGTCGAGCAGGCTGGTGATCGCATCACCGATCGGACCCAGGCTGTGCGCCGAAAGATCCTGCCAGACAGCCACTTCCAGGGCCGCGAACACGCCACGTTTGACCCGCGCGTACTCGGCCACGCGGTCGAACCACCGTTGCAGGGCCTCGAGGGCACTGTGTTCGGTGAGCAGTGCGGGCGCGGCGGCCACCAGTTCGTCGACATCGTGGCGGTACACCTCGGACAACAGGTGTTCCCGGGTGGGGAAGTGACGGTACATCGTGGCCTGCCCGACGCCGGCTCGCTTGGCGATGGCATTGAGCCGCAGCTCTTCTGAACCGATGATCAATTCCCGGGCTGCCTCCAGGATGCGGTCGCGGTTTTCGGCCGCGTCGGCGCGGCGTCGTGGTGCGCTCATCACCCTCCTAGCCTAAACGGACACGTGTTCGGTACGGTGGAATGAGTAAACGGACACGTATCCACTTATCTGAGGGAGTGTGGAATGAGCGACAACTCGAAGGTTGTGGCGATCACGGGCGCCGGCACCGGGATCGGCGCCGCAACGGCCGAACACCTGGCCGCTGACGGGCATGCAGTGGTGCTGGGAGCGCGGCGCCGGGAGCGGCTCGATGAGGTCGTCGAGCGGATCACCGCTCGCGGTGGACGGGCGTTCGGTGTGGTGACCGACGTGACGAGTTATGCCGATGTGCAGGCCATGGTGGACACGGCGGTGCGGGAGTATGGCCGGCTCGACGTTCTGGTGAGCAACGCCGGTATTGCCAAGACCGGGCTGGTGGCCGACCGCGACGTCGCCGGCTGGGACGCCATGATCGACGTCAACCTCCGTGGCGTCCTGCACGGCCTCGCCGCGGCCTTGCCGGTGTTCCGGCGGCAGGGCGCAGGGCATTTCGTGACCACACTGTCGACGTCCGGACTCAAAATCGTGCCGACCCAAGGGGTTTACGCTGCCACCAAGAATGCGGTACGGACGCTGCTGGAGGCGTTCCGGCAGGAGAACACCGATGGGGTGGTGCGGACGACCGCCATCTCACCCGGCGTGGTGGCGACCGAACTGGCCGACTCGATCGACGACAGCGAGCTGCGCGAGCAGATCCGTAGCAGCATGGCCGAGTACGGGCTGCCTGCCGATGCGGTGGCGCGGGCGATCGCCTTCGCGATCAGCCAGCCGGCCGACGTGGAGATCGGCGACATCACGATCCGGCCGACGGTGCAGAGCTGACGTTCATCTGGCTGCGCCCAAATCGGCGCTATCGAGGCGCCGATATCTCGCAGAGGGTTGCTTTCAGGCGCACTTCACGACCCTGGCGTGCATCTCGGCGAATCACGAAAACTGCTGCGCCACTTCAGTATCAGCAGTCACAAACGGGGCGTTCTTGTCGGTGGCTGGGTCTAGCTTCAGGGTATGGGTACTTCAGCGATCGCCGACAAGGAGGCGATGCTGGCTGCCCAAGCGCAGATCGAAGTCTTGACCGCGCAGATGAACTCGTTGTCGATCGATGCGTTCACCCCGCTGGAGTTGTTGGCGCTGATGCAGCGCCGCGAAACCGTCACCTGGATGCAGCCGGCCCTGGATCACAAGGTGTATCAACGGCTGAGGTCGGAATGCGCGCCGAAACAGTTGGGGGCGAGCAGCTTCAAGAAGGTCTTGGCGGCCCGGTTGCGGATCAGTGACAGCGAAGCCGCCCGCCGCCTCACGTCGGCCGCACTTTTGGGTCCGCGCACCGCACTGACCGGCGAACCACTGCCACCCACGCTGCCCAACATCGCCGCCGCCCAAGCCCACGGCCTGATCGGTCCGGAACATGTGGCGAAGGTCAAAACGTTCTTCAAGAACCTCCCGGCATCGGTGGACTTCTCGGCCCGTGAAGCCGCCGAAGCCGACCTGGCCCGCCACGCCTCGACCCTGGATGTCGACGGCTTCACCGAAGTCGCCGACCGGTTGAAATACCTCCTCAACCAAGACGGCGAATTCTCCGATGTCGATCGTCAGGCCGGCCGGTATTTCACCATCGGTAAGCAGGACGCCGACGGCAACGTGCCGGTGCACGGCAGGCTCACCCCGGAATGCGCGGCCACCCTGCACGCAGCGCAGGCGAAACTGGCGGCCCCGGGTATGTGCAACCCGGCCGATGAGGCCCCGCAGGTCGACGGGGAACCCGATCCGGAGCGCGCCCGCACCGATGCCCGCACCCAGGGGCAACGCAATCATGATGCGTTGCTGGCGATGGGCCGGGCGCTGTTGGCCTCCGGTGACCTCGGCCACCACAACGGCCTGCCCGTCACCATCATCGTCAAAGCCAACCTCACCGACCTGGAGAAAGGGGTGGGCCACGGCCTGACCGCCGACGGGACGTTGATCCCGATGCCCGAGGTCATCCGGATGGCTTCTCACGCGTTTCATTACCTGGCGTTGTTCGACGGCAAAGGGGTGCCGTTGCACCTGGGGCGCGCTCGCCGGACCGCTTCCCGGGGGCAGCGGATCATGCTGCTGGCCCAACACGGTGGCTGCACCATGCCCGGATGCACCGCCTGCGGGTACCGCTGCCAGGTCCATCACGCCACCAAAGACTGGAAAGACGGCGGCGAAACAAACATCGAAGACCTCACCCTGGCCTGTGGGCCGGACAACCGGATGGTCGAAACCACCGGTTGGACCACCCGAAACCGGCCTGAGGACGGCGTCACCGAATGGATCCCACCCCCGGAACTGGACTGCGGACAGTCCCGCGTCAATGTCTATCACCACCCCGACCGGATCCTCGCCCCCGACGATCCCTAACCCGAGGGTGAGCTCAAAGCCGGCCGCCGGCAACACAAGTCAGCGGCCGGCTGGACGCCGTCCTGTTCAGGCCGAGGCCCGCGGCCGCGCCGGGGGCACCGCGGCGAGCAGCGCACGGGTGTACTCGTCGGAGGGGTCCGCGAACAACTCTGCGGCGGGGCGGTTTTCGACGGCCACCCCGTTACGCAGCACCAGCACCTGATGACACATGCGTTGCACCACCGCGAGGTCGTGGGCGATGAACAGGTAGGTCAGCCCGAGCTCGGACTGCAGCCGCGCCAGTAGATCCAGGACTCGGGCCTGCACCGATACGTCCAGAGATGCGGTGGACTCGTCGAGGATCAGCAGGTCTGGTTCCGTGGCCAACGCGCGCGCGATGCTGACTCGTTGACGCTGACCGCCGGAGAGCTCATGTGGGTACCGAGACGCGAACCCCGGGGGCAGGCCGACGAGTTCGAGCAGTTCGGCTACCCGCGCGCCCCGGGCACGCTTGTCTTTCGCCAGCTTGTGCACCAGCAGCGGTTCGGCGATCGCGGTGTCGATGCGGGCCCGCGGATTCAACGACGAGAACGGGTCCTGGAACACCAGGCTGATCTGGCGGCGCAGTTGCTTCTGTTGTGGGCCGGCTGCGCCGAACAGGTCCACACCTCCCAGCGTGGCGGTGCCCGCGTCGGGGGTGATCTGCCCGGTGAGAGCGGCCGCGACGGTGGACTTGCCCGATCCGGACTCACCGACCAGACCGAGCGTGGTGCCACGGGCAATTGAGAACGAAACTTGCTGTACCGCGTGGACTTCCGTCTTTCCGGTGGGCGTCTGTACGGGGAAGCGCACATCGAGGCCGTCGACCTGCAGCAGCACCGGAGCGTCCGCGGCAGCCGGCGGTGGGCCTTGGTCGCCGATCATCGGTCGGGCGGCCAGTAGTTCGCGGGTGTAGTCGCTGTGCGGGCGGTCGAAGACGTCCAGGACCGGCGCCTGCTCGACCGCGGATCCGTCGCGCAGCACCGTCACCTCGTCGGCCACCTGGCCGATGACACCGAGATCGTGGCTGATCCACACCACCGCAGTTCCGAAGTCGCGCTGGAGTGTGCGCACCAGCTCGATGATCTGGGCCTGGGTGGTGACGTCCAGCGCGGTGGTGGGTTCGTCGGCGATCAGCAGTTCGGGGTCACAGGCCAGGGCGATGGCGATCATCACGCGCTGGCGCTGGCCACCGGAGAGCTGGTGCGGATAGGAGTGCAACCGGCGGGCCGGATCGGGCAGCCCCACGGCCTCCAACAGCTCCAGTGCCCGGTCCTTGGCAGCCCGCCGGGTGAGATCACGGTGTGCTTCGAGGGATTCGGTGATCTGACGTTCCAGCGTCAGCAAGGGGTTGAGTGACGTGCCCGGGTCCTGGAACACGAAGCCGATGCGTGCGCCGTGCACCTTCCTGAGCGCGCGGTCCGAAGCTCCGACCAGTTGCACGTCACCGGCCAGGACACTGGAGCCCCGCACAGCGGCGCCAGGAGTGTCCAGCAGTCCGGTGGCCGCCAGCACCGTCATCGACTTACCCGACCCGGATTCACCGACCAGACCCAACGTCTGCTCACGCTGTACCCCGAAGGAGATGCCGCGCACGATGTCTCGCCGACCGATGCCGACCTCGAGGCCCTCGACCTGCAGCACTGGCGCCGTCATCGCTTGCTCCTGGATTCGATCATGCTGCGCTGTTTGGGATCGAGCACGTCGCGCAGACCGTCACCGAACAGGTTGAACGCCAGCACCGTCACGAAAATGGCCGCACCGGGAAAGACCGCCATCCACCAGGCCAGGGTGACGAAGCCTTGCGAGTCGAAGATCATCCGCCCCAGCGACGGTTGCGGTGGCTGGATTCCCAGGCCCAGAAATGACAGCGCGGCCTCGGACAGGATCGCGAATGCCAGCGACAACGAGGTCTGCACGATCAGCGGGCCGGCGATATTGGGCAGGATGTGCCTGCGCAGTATGTACGCATGTCCGGTGCCCATGGTCCTGGACACCGCGACATACGGCTCGACGCGCACACTGAGTGTGCTGGCCCGGGCCACCCGCGCGAAGATCGGGGTGTAGACGATGCCGATCGCCAGGATGGTCGTCGTCACGCCCGGGCCCAGGATCGCCACCACCGCCAGCGCCAGCAGCAGCACCGGGAAGGCGAACATCACGTCGACGATGCGCATGAACACGGCGTCGATCCAGCCGCCCCAGTAGCCGGCGACCAGGCCGACGGTCACCCCGACCACCGCTGCGAACGCCACGCTGATCACTGCGACCTTCATCGAGGCCTGGATGGCGACGAGGACGCGGGAGAGCACATCGCGCCCCAACTCGTCGGTGCCGAACCAATGTGCGCCGCTGGGGGATTGCAGTGCGTTCGGCACATCGATGTCGTTGATGCCGTACGGAGTGATCCACGTTGCGGTGATCGCGATGAACGCGATCAGGATCAGCAGTGCCGCGCTGATGGTCGTGACGGGATTGGCCAGCAGGATACGCCAGGAAGACACCCTGGCCTGGTCGTCGGTGGGGGTGCTCATGACAGCCGGATCCTCGGGTCGACGACGGCGTACAGGGCGTCCACGATCAGATTGATCAACAGGAACAGCGCCGCGATCAGCAGTACCGCACCCTGGATCACCGGATAGTCGCGGGCGGCGACGGCGTTGTACACCAACCGACCCAGACCGGGCCACGCGAACACCACCTCGACGACGATGACGCCGCCGAGGATGGTTGCCAACTGGATGCCTGTGATGGTCAGCACCGGAACCAGGGCATTGCGCACGATATGGCGTTCGGTGATCACGCGCGGTGCCAGGCCCTTGGACCGGGCGGTACGTACATAGCCGGTGGAGGCGACCTCCAGGACGGCCGAGCGGATGTAGCGGGTCATGATGGCACCCGCCACCACACCGACCGTCAGCGCGGGCAAGATGATGTGCTGCAGCCAGCCAACGGGATCGCTGAGTAACGGCCGGTAACCGGAAGTGGGCAGCCAGCCCAGGGTCGTGGAGAACAGCGCGATCAGCAGGATGCCCATCCAGAAGTCGGGAATCGAGACACCGAACTGGCTTGTGACACGCACGATTCCGTCACTCAGCTTGCCCTCGTGCAACGCCGAGTAGATACCGGCCGGAATCGCGATCACCAGCGCGATCACAATGCCCGCGACGGCCAGGGAGACCGTGGCCGGCAGCCGGTCCAGCAGGGTGACCGTCACCGGGTCGCCGTTGCGGAAGCTGACGCCCAGGTCGCCGGTCAACGCCGAGCCGATGTAACCGAAGAACTGCTCGATCAGCGGGCGGTCCAATCCGCTGGCAGAGCGCAGTGCTTCGTAGGCCTCGGGTGTGTAGCGGGTACCCAGCGCGATGCGCACCGGGTCGCCGGGCACCAGGTGCACGAGCGCGAACACCAGCACCAGCACCCCGAAGAGCACCACCAGGGTGTAGAGCAGTCGCCGGGCCAGGAACCGGACGATTGGTGAGCTCATGCCGCACCGCCGTCGTTCAATTCCGCGGTGCGGAACCGGATTGCGCCGTCGCGTCGTGCGACATACCCCTGCAGCTCCGGCGTCCACGCCTGGATGACCGACGGGTTGTACAGGTAGATGTAGCTGACGTTGTCGGCGATCAGCGTGGCGGCCTTGGCGTAATCGTCGGCGCGGGCATCGCGGTTGGTCTCCACGCGGCCGGCGTCGAGCAGGCGGTCCACCTCCGGGTCGGAGAACTTCTGCGCGTTGCTGGTGCCGTCGGTGTGGTGTTGGGCGTAGTAGAAGTCGTCGGGATCGATATTGCCCAGCCAGCCCATCATCAGCATGTCGAAGTTGCCGGTGTTCTGTTCATCGAGCCAGGTGGCGAAGTCGACGGTGCGGATGTTCACCGTGATACCCAGTGGGGCAAGGTTGTCCGCGATGATCTGCGCCGCGGTGACGGTCTCGGGGTATTCGCTGGTGACCAGCATGTCCAGATTCTCGGGTCGGGCGCCGGCTTCGTCGAGCAGGGATCGGGCCTTGTCGAGGTCATAACTGTAGGTGTCATACGGCGTGAACCACGGGTTGCCGTCGGGAATCGCCAGTTGGTTGAGCGCCGCGGTGCCGTAACTCGTGGCCTGCACAATGGCCTCGCGGTCGATACCGTAGGCGATCGCCTGACGCACCCGGACGTCGTTCCAGGGCGGGCGGGCGCCGTTGAGTGCCAGGTACCAGTAGTCGTTGCTCGGGGTGACCGCCAGGTGCAGTGAGTCGTCGTTCTCGAGTTGGGCGACTCGTTGTGGCGGAACCGAATCGGTCCAATCGATCTCACCGGCCTGCAGGGCCGACAGGGCGGTGGACGGCTCGGAGATGAAGCGGAACGTGACACCGGGAACCTTCGGTGGGCCCGCCCAGTAGTCGGGATTGGCACGCAACGTGATGGAGTCACCGCTTGTCTGGCCCGAGAACGCGAACGGCCCGGTGCCCACCGGATTGGTTGCGATCTGGCCGCTTTCGACATTCTCACGCGACACGATGGCCATACCTTTGAAGCCGCCCAGATTGGTCAACAGGTTCGGGGTTGGCCGTTCCAGGCGGATCACCACGGTCAGCGGGTCCGGCGCGGTGACGTCGGTGACGGCGCTGAACTTGTCGACGTTGGTGAGTTCCTCGTCGATGATGCGTCGGTACGAGAACACCACGTCGTCGGCGGTGAACGGGCTGCCGTCGTGGAATGTCACGCCGGGACGCAGCCGGAAGGTCCAGGTGAGCTGATCGGGGGACACCTGCCATGACTCGGCCAGTGCGGGCTGCATCTCCAGGTTTTCATCGGGTTCGACCAGGGTGTCGTAGATGTTCTCGAGGACTTCGAACGAGAAGTACGCCGAGGTCTTGTGAGGATCGAGTTGGTCGGGTTCACCGGCGATCGCGGCGATCAGATTGCCGGCCCCGTCACCAAGGTCTACCCGCTGCCCGGTGGAACAGCCTGCCACCAGCATGAGCAGAGCGGATAGCACGGCGACAGCGGTCGACACCGCTGGCTTTCGCATCAGGTCTCACCCCACGATCGGATACGCCGGCGCTTAGGGGTTGCCCGAAAACAAATGGGGATAAACCCACGAGCGGATCAGTCGCGGTGCAGCCGCAGCACCGTGCGCTGCGGCTCCGGGTTCCGGTGCCGGATGGCCGCGCCGCCTGCCCCGGCACAGACGCCCAGTACGTGTCCTCGGCCATCCGTCGTCCCGCGCCCGGCTGCGTTGCCGGGCCCGGGAAGCGCAATTCGGTGGATCCGCTCAGGCGGCCGCGGAATCGCTGTCAGTGGCGCTGTCCTGCGCGTCGTGCGTCGTCTCGGCGTCGGTGTCGTCGTCCTGCGGCTCGGGGGCGTCCGATTCGCCGGGCCCGTCCTCCGATTCGCCTTCGGCCTCCGACTCCGCTTCGTCGCCGGATCTGCTTTCGCTGGAGAAGGTTTCGTCACTGTCCAGGTCGGCCGAGGCGGACGTCGAGTTGCGTTTGTGCGACGCGGCGGTACGGCGCTTCGTCACCGGTTCGGGGGCATCGACAGCGTCGCTGTCCTCGCTACTGGCGGGGGTCACCTCGTCATCGGCCACTTCGTCGACATCGGCGTCGGCGTGTTGTAGCGGCGGAAACAGTTCAGCCTGAGTGGGCTGGCCGTAATCACTTCTGTCATAACCGAGTTCGATCAGGGTCCGCAGTGGGCGATCGATGGCGTCGAGCAGCTGGTCGGGGACCAGACCCTCGAACGGGATCAGGAGCGGAATGTGGTCGGTGTTGAGCAGGTAATAGGTGGTGTTGCCGTGCGTCGAAACCTCGGCGTCGGCGAGCGTCTGCGCAGTGACGTTCTGATCGGCTCTGCCGTGCAGCAGGGCGATGCCCACCAACGCATTCGCGGTCGCCAGCAAATTCAGCGGATACTTCGGGAAGTCGGCCCAGCCGTCATAGCGGTAGGCGATGTCGATCACCGGGTCGCCGTCGGTGGGGGTGGCCCCGTTGAACGGGATGTCCAAGATGGGAATGTAGAAACCGTTGAACCGCTGCAGGATTCCGCCGTTGGGTCGGTTCGGGTTGCCGACCAGGACGTAGGTGTTGCCGGCGTCGGGGTGGTCGCGCATGTATTCGGTGACCACCACCGCGCCTTCGGAGTAGCCGAAAACGATGACCGGATTGCTGGTGTCGCCGCCGGCGGCGATGGTATCGGTGAGCGACTCGAGGCCTTCTTCGACGGCGGCGCCGTAGGTCGGATCGCTGAACCCACCGCTGGACACCGGCCAGAACCCGCCGGAATACGGCACATTGGTCGGGCCGTCGTGTGCGCCCAGCGTGGCGGTGAGCACCTTGTCGGCCCACGCGACGTACTTGGCGTCCGCCGGGTCGCCGATCTTGGTGCCCCGCACGAGGTAGGCGTTCGGTGCGTCATCGGCGAGCAGGTGCGCGCCGACCGACACCGCCGGCGTCAACCCTAGCGCGACCGCACTGACAACTGCCATCCCCGCGACCGACAGCGCCCCGCCGCCCCGCCACTTTGCCATGCAACCCCCCCGAGAACTCCGTGATCTGCGCGGAATGCTACCTGGCGGATCAGGCTGCCCGTGTCCTTTGCTGAATTCGCACAGACCGGACGGTAAACCGGGTGTGTGCCGACTTTCGACGCGTGGAGTAGCGAAATCGGGTCCGGGAGCGTCGGCGGCGTGCCAGGGTGAGTCTCGACAACCGGGGGATCGAAAGGTGGGCACAGACGGTGGGCACTGCCAAACGGGTCGTGGTGTGGGGTACCGGTTTCGTCGGCCGGATGGTGATCGGCGAGATCGTCGACCATCCCGGGTTCGATCTGGTGGGCGTCGGAGTCAGCAACCCTGACAAGGTCGGCCGCGATGTCGGCGAGATCTGTGGGCTGGCTGAACCGGTGGGCGTGACCGCCACCGACGATGTGGACGCACTGATCGCGCTGGCACCCGACGCGGTGGTGCACTACGGGCCCACCGCCGCGCACGCCGAGGAGAACATCCGGTTGATCGGCCGATTCCTGCGGGCCGGAATCGACGTGTGCTCCACCGCGATGACGCCCTGGGTCTGGCCGGCGATGACGCTGAACCCGCCGAACTGGATCGAACCGATCACCCGAGCCTGTGAGGAGGGCGGGGCGTCGTGCTTCACCACGGGCATCGACCCCGGCTTCGCCAACGATCTGTTCCCGATGACGCTGATGGGTCTGTGCTCCGAGGTGCGCCGGGTCCGGGCCTCTGAGTTGCTGGACTACACCAACTACGAAGGCGACTACGAGTTCGAGATGGGCATCGGCCGGGAACCGGAGTTCCGTCCGCTGCTGGAAAACCCGGACGTGTTGATCTTCGCCTGGGGTGCGACGGTACCGATGATGGCCCACGCCGCCGGCATCGAACTCGACGAGATCACCACGACCTGGGAGAAGTGGGTCACGCCCGAGGAGCGCAAGACCGCCAAGGGGGTGATCCCGCCGGGGCACGTGGCAGCCGTGCGCTTCACCATCAACGGTGTCTACCGGGGCGAGACTCGCATCCAGCTCGAGCACGTCAACCGCATCGGCCATGACGCCGCTCCGGAGTGGCCCTCGGGCACCGAGGACGACGTGTATCGCGTCGACATCGAGGGCACACCCAGCATCTTCCAGGAGACGGCGTTCCGGTTCACCGACGGCTCCGGCCGGGACGCGGCTGCCGCCGGATGCCTGGCCACCGGCCTGCGCGCACTCAACGCGGTGCCGGCCGTCAACGACCGCCCGCCAGGCTGGGTGACACCACTGGACCTGCCCCTGATACCCGGGTTCGGCACGATCCGCTGAGATATCGGCCACCTTTGCTGACGTAACGCCTGCCGGCCCGGAGACGAGAAACCCGTACAGGGATTTTCGGGCTTGCCCTGCGCTGGCTCAGATGGGATGAGATGGCAGACGCAACGTTGCAGGCGGTCGGACTGTCGGTGGGCGCCACGGCTGTGGCCGCTGTTACTTCTGATACCGCTGTGGTGAGAACGCCGGTGCTGACGTACTACGCGCAGCGCCCGCCGATGGTCGGCGCGCCGTGGGAGAACCCGACGGCCCCCGCCGACGAGCGCGGTCAGGTGCTCAGCGATTTCGTGGACCGCGTGGGAGATCCGATCGGCATCCTGGCCTCCGACGGTTCCAGCCATCGTGGCGGGCGTGTCCTGGCCGACGCCTTGCGCGCGCTGGCGTATCTGTCCCGTCGTGAGCTCCCCGAGGTCGCTGCCGTGGCCTATCCCGCGCACTGGCGCCCGCAGGCCGTCGAGGCGTTACGCCGCGAAGTGAGCCGGGTGCCGGAATGGTCGCGCACCCAGATACCGGTGATCTCCGATGTGACGGCCGCCGTCACCGCTCTGCAGCACAACCCCGGACTACCCACGCGCGGCGTCGTGGCCGTCTGCGACTTCGGCGGAAGCGGTACCAACCTCACGCTCGTCGACGCCGCCTCCGGCTACCGGCCGATCGGCGCAACAGTTCGTCATCTCGACTTCTCCGGCGATCTGGTTGATCAGGCCCTGCTGACTCAGGTGATCGGCGGGCTGGCCGAGGCCGGTGCCGTGGACCTGGCCTCCACCTCGGCCATCGGTTCGCTGAGCACGCTGCGCCTGGCCTGCCGCGGCGCCAAGGAACGGCTGTCGTCGGCCACGGTGACCGCGCTGCCCGTCGACCTGCCCGGTCACCGTGGTGACGTACGACTGACCCGCACCGAACTCGACGACGCGGTGCGGGCACCGCTGAGTGGTGTGCTCGATGCGCTCGATGACTTGATGCGGCGCAACGGGATTCGGCCGGCGGACCTGGCGGCTGTCGCGACCGTCGGGGGAGGCGCGGCGATGGTGGCCGTCACCACCGCACTCTCGGAGACCCTGCGGGTGCCGGTGATCACCTCTCCACGTCCCGCCCTGTCCGCTGCGACGGGCGCGGCCCTGCGGGCGCTGCGCGGGCCCGGCGATGACAGCGCGACGGTCATGACCGTGGCCCCCGCATCCATGACAGCCACCGTGGCCGCCGCCGCTGCGGTGCCGGATACCCAGTTGGCGTGGTCGCAGGCCGAGGACATTCCGGACCTGGTTCCTGTCGACGCCGGCGGGTGGACCGGTGCGCGCCCGCAGGTCGAGTTCATCGAGGATCCGGCCGCTGCACGCGCCGACGAGCCGCCGGCGTGGTACCGCAGACCGGCGCTCCTGATGGCCGCGGCCGCCGCCGTGCTGCTTGCCGCCGTCGGTGGTATCGGTATCGCGCTGACCTCCGAGACCACCACCACCCCGGCGAGCACCCCGAGCCCGACGTTGGCGCCGGCCATCCCGCCTGCACCGGCCCCGCAACCGCTGGCAGTGGAACCTCCGGCCCCGGCGGTCCAACCTGCACCGGCGCCGATCCGCACGGTGACCGCAGTGCCCGCGCCCGTCACCCGTAACCAAGTGGTCCGGGCGCCCGCACCGGCCAGCCCGCCGCCGCCGGCGCCGAGCACAACCCCGCCGCCCACAACGACTGCTCCCGAGACGACTCCGCCTCCGACAACGACTCCGCCGACAACAACTCCTCCGACAACAACTCCTCCGACAACAACTCCTCCGACAACGACTCCGCCACCCACGACGACTCCGCCTCCGGTCACCGAAACGGTTACCGAGACCGTGCAGCCGAGTCCCGAGCCACCGGTTGCCGAACCCGATCCGCCGCAGGAAGATCCGGCGCCGGCCTGGACAGTGCCGCCGATCCCCACCATCCCCGGCCTGCCGACGTTCCTGCCGCAGCCCTGAGTCAGGGCTTCCGCGAGGTGAGTACCAGCGGTGCACCATCGGTGATCGCGATGGTGTGTTCACTGTGGGCGGTGCGAGATCCGTCGGCCGAGCGGATGGTCCACCCGTCCGGGTCGTAGACGATCTGGTCGGTACCGGCCGCGAACCACGGTTCGAGCGCCAGCGTCAGGCCGGGCCGCAACGCGAGACCCCGACGCGGGCGTCCGACGTTCGGGACGTGCGGGTCCTCGTGCATGGTGCGGCCGATGCCGTGGCCACCGAAGTCGGTGTTGACCCGGTATCCGTAGTCCGCTGCCACGGCATTGATGGCCGCGGAGATGTCGCCGAGCCGGTTTCCCGGCAGGGCAGCGGTGATGCCCGCCGCCAGGGCCTCCTCCGTGGCCGCGATGAGGCGTTGGTCCTCGGCTCGCGGGGTGCCGACGATGATGCTGCGCGCGGAATCGGCGGCCCACCCGTCGATGGTCACGGCGATGTCCATGGTCAGCAGGTCGCCGTCGGCGAGTACATAGTCGTGCGGAAGACCATGCAGCACAGCGTCATTGACGGAGAGGCAGATGACGTTGCGGAAGGGTCCGCGCCCGAATGACGGTGCGTAATCCCAGTAGCACGATTGTGCGCCACGCTCGGCGATCATCGTCCGGGCGCGGTGTTCGAGGTCGAGCAGGTTCACCCCCGGGTGGGCGCGGCCGGCGAGATCGTCGAGCAACTCGGCGATGAAGGCGCCGGTGACGCCCATGGCCTCGATCTCACGCGGTGTCTTCAGTTCCAACATCAGAGTCCTCCCTCGGCAACCGGTATGAAAATACCAGCCCGGGCGAGGATTCGGTATTTTCATACCGCACCGGGGTAGGCTGGGCTCATGGTGCGTCTCCCGCTGACCGCAGAACAACTGGCCGCCGGCAAGCGGATCGGCAAGCAGATCCGCCAGGCCCGGGCGGACCGCACTCTCACCGAAGTGGCTGAGGCGGCGGGCATTTCCCCCGAGACGCTGCGCAAGATCGAGACCGGCCGACTGGCCACCCCGGCGTTCACCACCATCGCCGCGTTGGCGCGGGTGCTTCCCCTGTCACTCGACGAGCTTGCCGATACCTGCCTCGGCCGTACCGATCTGCAACAGACCGGCTGACGGGCTCAAGCGTGGCGCCTGCCGGTCACGGCCGATCGGGGCAGCCGACCGGCCCGGGAGTGGCCGGTCAACACCTCACCGTCGACGGTCACCTCGAACTCCAGATTCAACCGCATGGGGCGGGTGACCGACTGGCTCCATGTCGCCCGAGGCCCGTCGACGGCGAGATCGATCAACGGCACCGTCTCACCCAGGTGCGTCGCCGTGCACGTGCCGTCGTCGGCGAACACATAGTCGACGTGCAACGAACCGACCGGTGTCTTGATCCGGACGTCCCACCGCCCCCGCAACGGCGCCGTCACAGCGTCACCGGGGTGCGGCCGCCCCTGGTCCACACCGTACCCCGGCGTTCGTATTCGAACAGCTGCTGAACCGCCAATGCGACTGACGAACCATACTGTCGCTCAAGCAGATACAGCCCCAGGTCCAATCCCGAGGTGACACCGCCGGCTGACACCAGATCGCCGTCGTCGACCACCCGCGCGGCGGGCACCGTGACTCCGGTGGCGTCGAGCACGTCATTGCCCAACACGTGGGTCACCGCGGTGCGGCCTTCCAGCAGCCCCGCCATGGCCAGCGCCAGCGCGCCGCCGCACACCGTCGCGACGGTGATGTCCGGATTGGCAAACGCCGCAGCCATCAACGGAATCAGCGCGGTCTCGCCGACGCGGGCCAGGAGCACCGGAATGGTCTGCACGCCGGCATCGGGATCGCCCTCGATGGGTCCGGCTGCGCCGGGAACCACGACGAAGCCGGGCTTGTCCGGATCGAGGGCGGCGGTGGCCTGCAACGTCACCCCGCGCACTCCGCTCACAACCGCTCGGGGTCCTTCCGAGGAGACCAGTTCGACCTCGAGATCGCCTCCGGCAGCATCACTCCCGGCGCTGAGTACCTCGAACGGGCCTACGACATCGAGAAGGTCAAAACCGTCGTACAACACGAATTGCGCATTCATGGTCCTCACTGTGTCGCGTGAGTGCGGCTCGCGGCAGTGGCCGTCCGGCCAGCTTCCGCCGAAATCTGGCCAGAGCGGTCAGCGACTCTTCGTGAGCACCACGGCCGCCAGCGGGATGGACACCTGCTCGGGTGCCGCCGCCAGGCGTGTCGCCACCTCTTTCTCCAGCCGGTCGAGGAATTGCCCGCGGCGCGGATCGGCGGGGCCGCCGTCCAAGCCGGACGCCAAGGTGGGCAGCACCGACGCGCGGGCGAACGCGGCCCACTGCGCGCCGAATGCGGCGGCGTCACCGTCGGCCCGATACCGAGTCCAGACGCGGTCTTCGCCACCGAACACCTCGACGTGCTCGACCGTCAGGTCCTCGAAACGACCTCTCGGGGCGAACGGCACCAGGAAGTCCTTGGCGGAGCGGCCGACCATCGGCACCGTGACCCGACGCACCTCCTCGTCGCTGACGAATCCGTCGGCGCGCAACGTATCCAGGGCGGCGACAACGGCGTCGACTACCGCGCCGTAGCCGAAGTCTCCGTCGTCGGCGATGGCCATGGTGAGCACCACCAGCCGACCGCCGGGACAGAGCTCCCGGCCGCGGAAAGCCACGAATTCGTGCCAGTCCTGGGCGGCCTGTCGGGCATACGCCGCCTTGACCTCCTTGTCCTGGGAGTGCGCCACCACGATGTGGTCGGGAACCGGGCCCGGCACACTGCTCAGCCACTGACAGGCCCACGAACTCCAGCCGAGGGTGACGCTGTTCGACGGCAGGATCTGACCGTAGAACGAGCGTCCAACTGCCGAAGCGAAGGTGGCGGCGTCCTTGCCGAGATAACTGTCTGGATCCTCGGACAACGTCTGGAACAGCGTGGTGAAGTCGTTCTCGGCGATATCGGTGTGGGCCACCAGGATGGCGTGCTCACTGCGGGTGCGCCCGCGTAACTTTCCGATGGCCGCCGCGATGGGCACCAGCGAATTGTGACCGGTCGCGGCGCCGTAATCGGCGATGACGATGGGCTGCGGCGGAGTCGGCAGCGGCACGACACCGGCGGCCTGTTCGAAAAGCGCCACCGCCTCGGACAACCCGGCTGCCTGCAGCCGAGACGACTCGGTGTAGCGCGGGCTTCCCATCGGCTCCGGGCGGACGACGATGCTGGACTCGGGCATGTCACCTCCGATCGATGTCGGTGCAGGGGGCACATCAACGGTAGTCCTGATGTGCGGAGGCGGCCGTTGATAACCGCGACGGCGGGACCCGCCCGTGTCACACTTCCGCCATGAGCGGCTCGAGAACTGCCCCGCGAATCGTGCTGGCGGCTGCCATCGGCACCCTGGTGGTGTCCATCGTCGGATTCATCGTCACCCTGCTGCTGAACATCTTCGTCTGGGACGAATTCGACGCCTACGGTGAGGTTCCGATTCCCGGTACGGCAGAGCTGCAACTGCCCGCGGGCGAGGTGACGATCAGTTTTCGCACGCAGATCATCGGCAGTACCAATGGTGGCGGACTACCGGTACCGCACCTGTCGATGGGCATCGACCCACCCGACGGTGTTCCGGACCCGGTGGTGACAGAGGACATCGGATCCACCACCACTGTCAACAACGATGCCCGCGTTGAGGTCTGGGTGGCGCAGATTCCGGCCGACGGCACCTACCGCATCAGCACCGACGGTGATGTATCGGCATTCCTGAGCCCCCGGTTGGCCTTCGGGCACGGCAGCTCGCTCGGTTGGTTACCGGTGGTGTTCGGCATCCTGTTCGCGGTCAGCATCCTGGATCTGCTGCTGGCATTGTTCTGGCTGACGCGGGTCAAGTCCCGGTCAAATGAACCCCTCGGGCTGTCGGAGGAACCCGACTTATCCGATCTCGACTTTGATGATTCCGATGACTCCGATGATGTGCCCGCACCGAGGTCGGCACCCGTGTCCTATGAACCCACCGAGGACGGAATCCGTATTCAGCAGCTGAAAACGCTGGCCGCTCTGCGTGATTCGGGCGCCCTGACCGAGGAAGAGTTCAAATCCGAGAAGCGCCGCCTTCTCGACGGGCGCTGACTATGCCGCGCCGGCGCCGATCATCCGGAACAAGGGATCGTTCGGACCGATGTCCAGCGTGCACTCATCCAGGCGCGGATCGGGAACGTAGGACCAGAACATGACGCCGGCCGCCCCATGGGCCCGTTGCGCGCCGACGATCAGGGAGATCTCCCGCTCGCGCTGGCTCAGCGACTTGCAGGTGCCTGCCTCGACACCGACCTCGGCGACGATGAGCGGTTTGTTGAGCGCCTGGGCCTGCTCGATGCGGCGCTGCAACCCGTCGCGGGCGTCTCCGGGGAGGTAGTCGGTGGCTTGGTAGTAGTGATACTCCACAACGTCGATACCCGGTGATGCCGCCACCATCTGGTACTGCTCACCGACCGAACCGCACTGGCCGCCACCGGTGTGCCCGCTGAAGATCACCGCATCGGGATCCTCGGCACGAATCCTCTCACCCACCTGGTCGAAGAACGCCCGCAGCACAACCGCCGAGTCGGCGGGACAGGTGCGGGTTTGCCACGTGCAGTTCTCGTCCGTGCAGTGCGACGGTTCCGGTTCCCCGACCGCCGTCCAGCCGGCCAGTGCGGGTGAGTCACCCCACCGGTCGACGGCGAGGTCGAGCCAGTCCGCGAAGGGCATGGGCAGCCCGTGCGACACCTCGGTCTGCCAGCCGCCGGCGTACCAGTCGTAGTCCTTGAAATACTCGTTCTCGCAACCACCCTCGCCGCCCGTCAGCACAGCGATGAGGAGCTGATTGTGCCGCAGCGCGGACTCGAAAATGGCATCGAGTGCGGAGAAGTCGAGCTGGCCGGTGCGCTTGTTCACCGCGAAGCTGGAGTAGACGTTGATCCGGGTCAAGGAATGTGGGGCGAGGCTACCGAAATACTGGTCGAGGTCGACCTGCGCACCGCAGCCGGCGTTGACATCCCAATTCGTGCCCAGCTGGTAGGCGTTGATCCCGATCGGCCACCACTTCCGCCCGTCGAGAGTCAGCGAAGTTCCGTCCACTCCCACCTTCGGCATGGGGTAGGTACCGGTTGCTGCGGTATCTTCGGGTATGAGGGGCAGCGGCTGCTCGCGCGCGCACGAGACAGCAAACATCATCGCGGTAGCTACCAGCAGCGAAACGCACCACCGCCACCGTGGTGAGCCTGCCCGACCTACCCCCATGGATGCCAGGCTACCCAACGCATTGGGGCGCTAAACAGTTAGCTGAGGCGAAAGTTACGGAAGGTGATTGCGCGAAGTGGACAGCGTCTGGTCAGTGGCCGTGCTGGTTGGGCCACAGCTCTTCGCGCTGCTCGTTCCTCGCAGCGCTCGTCAGTGGCCGTGCTGGTTGGGCCACAGCTCTTCGCGCTGCTCGTTCCTCGCAGCGCTCGTCAGTGGCCGGATCTGTTGGGCCCTTCCTCACACCGCTCGTTCCTCGCGATGCTCGTCAGTGGCCGCGGGCCACCCATTCGTCGTAGTGCACGATTTCGTCGCCGATTTTGGTGGTGTCGCCGTGGCCGGTGTAGACGATGGTGTCGGCGGGCAGGGTGCCGAGGCGGTTCTTGATGGAGTCGAGGATGGTCGGGAAGTCGGAGAAGGAGCGGCCGGTGGCGCCGGGCCCGCCTTGGAACAGGGTGTCGCCGGAGAACACGGCGCCGAGTTCGGGGGCGAACCAGCACACCGAGCCCGGGGAGTGGCCGGGGGTGTGCAGGCCGATCAGCTCGATGGCACCGGCCTGCAGGGTCTGCCCGTCGTCGACGGCGCGGAAATCCTTGCCGGGGTGGGTCATCTGCCAGAGCACGTCGTCGGCGGGGTGCAACAGGATGGGGGCGTCGAGGGCGGCGGCGAGTTCAGGGGCGACGGTGACGTGGTCGTTGTGGCCGTGGGTGCAGACCACGGCCACGACGTTGCGCCCGGCCACGGCATCGATGATCGGTTGTGCGGTGTGGGCGGCGTCGAAGACGACGACATCGGAGTCGTCACCGACGATCCAGATGTTGTTGTCGACGTCCCAGGACCCGCCGTCGAGTTCGAACTTCCCGGAGGTGACCACCCGCTGAATGCTCACAGGATCACCACCGAGCGCAGGACTTCACCGGTGTGCATTTTGTGGAAGGCGTCTTCGATGTCGTCGAGGCTGATGCGTTCGGAGACGAATTTCTCCAAGGGGAGCCGGCCCTGCAGGTAGAGGCTGATGAGGGTGGGGAAGTCGCGCTCAGGTAGGCAGTCGCCGTACCAGGAGGATTTCAGCGCGCCGCCGCGGGAGAAGAAGTCCACCAGCGGCATCTGCAGTTGCATGTCCGGGGTGGGCACGCCCACCAGGACGACGGTGCCGGCCAGGTCGCGGGCGTAGAAGGCTTGTTTCCAGGTTTCGGGGCGGCCGACGGCGTCGATGACGACGTCGGCGCCGAACCCGCCGGTCAGATCCTGAATCGTCTCGACCGCATCCAGTTCGGCGGCGTTGATGGTGTGGGTGGCCCCGAATTCGCGTGCCCAGGCCAGTTTCTTGTCGTCGCGGTCGACGGCGATGATGGTTTTGGCGCCGACCAGGGCGGCGCCGGCGATGGCGGCGTCTCCGACCCCGCCGCAGCCGATGACGGCCACGGTGTCATCGCGGGTGACGGCGCCGGTGTTGATGGCCGCGCCGATGCCGGCCATCACCCCGCAGCCGAGCAGGCCGGCGACGGCGGGGTCGGCTTGGGGGTCGACTTTGGTGCATTGGCCTTCGTGGACCAGGGTTTTTTCGACGAAGGCGCCGATGCCCAGGGCGGGGGACAGTTCGGTGCCGTCGGTGAGGGTCATTTTCTGGGTGGCGTTGAAGGTGTTGAAGCACAGGTGCGGGCGGCCGCGTTTGCAGGCCCGGCATTGTCCGCAGACCGCGCGCCAGTTGAGGATGACGAAGTCACCGGGTTCGACGTTGACCACGCCGTCGCCGATGGCTTCGACGGTGCCGGAGGCTTCGTGGCCGAGCAGGAAGGGGTAGTCGTCGTTGATGCCGCCGTCGCGGTAGGTCAGGTCGGTGTGGCAGACCCCGCAGGCGATGATCTTGACCACCACTTCACCCGGGCCGGGGTCGGGGATCACGATGTCGGTGACCTCCACCGCAGCACCCTTGGACCGAGAAATCACACCACGCACTGTCTGACTCATGCCTATAACCTAATGCCTCGCCTCGACGCTGGGACAGGGTGAGAACGTTGTCCGTACACGTGTCCAGATCATGGCGGCGCCGGCCGAGATTGGCGTGTACCGAGCCGGGGAATGAATGACCGATGAAAGCAATGCACGAGGGCAGGCTCATCACATTCTGTGTCGTGACAACCGCGGTGGTATTGGGAATCGGCGGGCTTGCCTACGTCCTGGGCGCGTCGGGGTGGTTGAGTGCACTGATCACGATCGGCGCCATCGTGTTTCTGACGTTGGGCGCGCGACGTGCCGAGACCAAGCGTTGGGGCTTCACGCGTCGGTTCTGGTCGGGTGAAGATGGCACCAAGGCGATACAGGTGGTCTTCGACGAGCGGTTGGTTTTCCTCAACCGCGTGACTCTGCTCGTCGATGGCCGCCCGGTTGATCACAAAACCATCTGGTACGGCACCAAAGAGCTCACCGGCGACGGCGTGACCGTCGTCGTGGGGTCGGGATGGATCGGCGAATGCACGGGCGCTGAGGTGCGCGACGGCGAGGGCGCATCATTCGCGCTCACCGAACGTGACTGAGTACGGCGAAAATACCTCCCCAGCTGCGCCGATCGGCGCTACGGTAGGGGCGAAATGGCCACTTCCTCCCTTGCCACGGATTGGCTCGGCACCGCACGCGCGGCATTCGCCGAACGGCGCTGGCGCTCGAGCTATGACGCCTACGCCGAGGCGAGCGCTCGCGGGCCGCTGTCCACCGATGATCTGGACGCGATGTCACTGGCCGCATGGCGGGTGGGCAACGTCAAGGAGGCAGTGCGGCTCTCCGAGCTGGTGTTCGGTCAACTGACGCGTACCGATCCGGCCGCGGCCGCCATGAAAGCCGTCGAGCTCAGTCTCGCCTGGCTGACTCGTGGCGACGTCAACATCGGCCAGGGCTGGATGAACCGGGCCCGGCGGTTGCTCACCGGCGCTCCGGAAGGCCCGGCCCACGGCTACCTGGCGTACCTCGATGCGGTGGTCGCGGCCATGAGCCAGGACCTCGACGCCTTGGCGTTGCGGGTCAACGCCCTCCGCGAGCTCAGCGTCCGCCTCGACATTCCGGCGCTGACCGCCCTCGGGTTGGTGGCCCAGGGGCTGCACGCCATGCTCGACGAACGTTTGGCCGGTGAGGGTTTCAGCCGGGCCTACGGCTTGATCGACGAGGCGATGCTTCCGGTGCTCGCCGACCAGGTGCCCGTCGAATGGGCCGGCGACATCTACTGCATCGTGCTCTACCACTGTCATCGGCTGGCCGACCTGCCGCGAATGCGGGCCTGGACCGAATCGATGGACCGGTGGTGTGGCATCAGCGGGTCGCTGACCTACGGCGGGGTGTGCGACGTGCACCGTCTGCAGGTGCTGGCCGCCAGCGACGACTACCAGCAGCTGGAGGACAAGCTCACCGACGCCAGCCGCAGGCTCGAGGACGTCAACAACTGGGCCGCCGCCGAGGGCTACTACCAGCTCGGTGAGGTGTGCCGTCTGCGCGGCGACGTCGACGGCGCGCTCGCCGCATTCGCGAAAACCCGTGTGCTGGGCGCTGATCCGCAACCAGGGGAAGCATTGTTGCGCTGCAGCCAAGGCGACAAACAGGGTGCTTGGGCGGGGCTGCGGATGGCGTTGGCCGCCGAGTCCGGGCCCGGCCGCATGCGGCTGCTGCGCGCGGCCGTCGACATCGCGCTGGCGCGCGACAGCCTCGACGAGGCCGAGCAGTATTGCGACGAACTCGAAAACGGGGCCCGCACCCGGCCCACCCCAGGCTTCCGGGCGTGGGCGGCGCACACGCGGGGCGCGGTGCTGGTGCGCCGCGGCCGCCACACCGAGGCCCTTGCCGTGCTGCAGGTCGCTCTGCGCGAGTACCGGACCCAGCAGTCGCGTTATGAGTCGGCGCAGGTGTACGACTGGATGTCGTTGGCGCACAAAGGTCTCGGCGATACAGCCACCGCAGCCGCCGACGCCGCGACGGCGGAGGCGATCTACCGCCAACTCGGGGTAGAGGCTCCCACCGACTGCGCGCAGCCGGCCCACGGTGGACTCACCCGACGCGAGGTGGAAGTGCTCACCCACGTGGCCGGGGGAGCCAGCAACCGTGACGTCGCCCGCGTCATGGTGCTGTCCGAGAAAACCGTCGCCCGGCATCTGGCCAACGTCTACGCCAAACTCGGGGTGTCGTCGCGGACCGCCGCAGTGGCATGGGCGTTCGAAAATCTGGGGCTTCGCGGTTCTGCATAGAACCTGCATGATTTGACCGATGTGCCGCAGTCGCAGGCTGCCTAGCGTTCACGGCATGACAATTCTCGAAAGCTCGTCGGTGGAGACCACCGAACACTTCGCCGGTCGCATGATCGACACCATCGACAAGGCCAGCGTGGCGATCCTGGCCAGCATCGGCCATCAGACCGGCCTGTTCGACACCATGGCCACGCTGCCGTCGGCGACCAGCCAGCAGATCGCCGACGCCGCCGGCCTCGACGAACGCTATGTGCGGGAGTGGCTGGGCGGCATGTCCACCGGCGGCGTCGTCGACTACGACTCCACCACCGCGACCTACACCCTGCCCGCTCATCGCGCCGCCGTGCTGACCCGTGCGGCTGGCCCGGACAACCTGGCCCGGTTGGCCCAGTTCATCCCGTTGCTCGGGGAGATCGAGCAGAAGATCGTCGGCTGCTTCCGCACCGGCGGCGGGCTGTCCTACACCGAATACCCCCGCTTCCACGCGCTGATGGCCGAGGAAAGCGGCGAGGTGTTCGACGCCGCGCTGGTGGACGTGATCCTGCCGCTGGTCGACGGTCTGCCGGCCCGGTTGCACGCCGGCGCCGACGTCGCCGACTGGGGCTGCGGCAGCGGACACGCGATCAACGTGTTGGCACAGGCGTTTCCGCAGAGCCGGTTCACCGGTATCGACTTCTCGGACGAGGGTATTCGCACAGCCACCGCCGAGGCCGCCCGGCTGGGCCTGGCAAACGCGCAATTCCTGCGCCAGGACGTCGCGGCGCTGGACCTCACGGAGGCCTACGACGTCATCACCGCCTTCGACGCCGTGCACGACCAGGCGCAGCCGGCGGCGATGCTGGCCAACATCTATCGGGCGTTGCGGCCGGGTGGGGTGTTCCTGATGGTGGACATCAAGGCCTCGAGCGATCTCGAGGACAACATCGGCGTGCCACTGAGCACTTACCTCTACACGGTGTCGACGATGCACTGTATGTCGGTGTCGTTGCACGACGGCGGCGCCGGCCTCGGAACCGTGTGGGGCCAACAGGTGGCGACGGCCATGCTGCGCGATGCCGGCTTCGTCGACGTCGCCGTCACCGAGATCGAGTCCGATCCGATCAACAGCTACTACCTGTGCCGTAAGTGAGATCTCCCCGGCGGGCAGGCGCTTACCGAGCCGGGGATAAATTTGCAGGCGATGAGCGCACTCGAGTTGCTTCAGAGCTGGCCGGTCCCGACTGTCGCCGCCGCGGTGGTCGGGACCTCCGGTGTGTTGGCCACCCATGGCGACCTCGACCGGCCGTTCCGGCTGGCCTCGGTGACCAAACCGTTGGTGGCGCGGGCGGCGCAGGTGGCCGTCGAGGAAGGGGCGATCGAACTCGACACGCCCGCCGGGCCCCCGGGTGCCACCGTGCGCCACCTGCTGGCTCACACCTCGGGGCTGTCGATGCTCGACGACAAGGTGATCGCCAAACCGGGGACGCGGCGGGTGTACTCCAACACCGGCTTCGCGGTGCTGGCCGAGACCATCGCGCACGCCACCGACATCGACTTCGGCACGTATCTGGCGGAGTCGGTGTTCCAACCGCTGGGCATGTCGTCGTCTCTGGACGGCGGGGCCAAGGCGGCAGGTTATGGCGTCACCGCCAGTGTGGCCGACCTCGTGCAGTTCGCCGGTGAGCTGTTGACGCCAGCGTTGGTGTCGACGGGCATGCACACCGAGGCCATCTCGGTGCAGTTCCCGGGTCTGGATGGGGTGCTGCCCGGCTACGGCGCCCAGCGGCCCAATGACTGGGGGCTGGGGTTCGAGTTGAAGGCGGCCAAATCACCGCACTGGACGGGGGCCGCGAATTCGCCGGGTACGTTCGGTCACTTCGGGCAGTCGGGCACGTTCATCTGGGCTGATCCCGCCGTCGGTCTGGCTCTCGTGGTGCTCACCGACCGGGATTTCGGTGACTGGGCACACCCCCTGTGGCCTGCTGTGTCTGATGAAGCTCTGAGAGAATTCGCGGCACACTAGCGCAACACCTGCCACACGGGGCACAATAGACACGCGCGACACACGTTTTGTGATGCTCGAAGTTCTGCAAGGTCGTTGGGGAAGACGTCCCTCGTGGAACTAAGGAGCAGCCAATGCGTGCGTCGAACCAATTTGCCGACGCGACTACCGGCGTGGTGTACATCCACGCCTCACCCGCGGCGGTCTGCCCACACGTGGAGTGGGCGCTTTCGTCGACCCTGAACGCCAGGGCGAACTTGAAGTGGACGCCGCAGCCGGCCATGCCTGGTCAGTTGCGCGCGGTCACCAACTGGGTCGGACCCGTGGGGACCGGCGCTGCGCTGGCCAATGCCCTGCGCTCGTGGTCGGTGCTGCGCTTCGAGGTCACCGAGGACCCGAGTGCCGGCGTCGACGGCCAGCGCTTCAGTCACACCCCTCAGCTGGGTCTGTGGCACGGCGCGATGAGTGCCAGCGGCGACATCA
Organism: Mycolicibacterium sp. SMGY-1XX; assembly: GCF_059132455.1. Classification (NCBI taxonomy): domain Bacteria; kingdom Bacillati; phylum Actinomycetota; class Actinomycetes; order Mycobacteriales; family Mycobacteriaceae; genus Mycobacterium; species Mycolicibacterium sp. SMGY-1XX. The sequence goes on along the minus strand of NZ_CP101139.1, from coordinate 4,590,543 downwards.
TGGTTGGCGAGATGCGCCTTCGGGCACTGATGGCCGAAGGCGCCGACATGCTGGCCGCCGAACTGGACACCGTGCTCGGTACCGCGTGGGACGAGGCCCTGGAGCCCTACCGCACCGGTGGTGACGTCGGCGCGGAGATCACCTGGCTGCGGGAAGGTGTGGGGTAAGGATTCTCAGCGCCCCCGGGACCGCCTCGATGGCGGCCGGTAACGGGCAGGCGAAGTCGCCGTCGGCGTAAGCGTTGATGCCAGGGGAGTCGATGGTCACGGTGCGCACCCGCGTGGTCGTCACGGCTTCGAGCTCCACATGGGTGCCCTTGAACACCGTCGGGAACAACCGCACCAGCCGGGTCCGCGAATCCGAGGCCACCATCGTCACGTCGAGTTGGCCGTCGTTGTGGTCGGCGCCGGGGCAGATCAACATGCCGCCGCCGTAACTGCGGGTGTTTCCGACCGCCACGAACGTCAGGTCGCGGTCGAACTCCGCACCGCCGTCGAAAGACAGCCGGAACGGCAACAGCCGCAGCTTCGACAACTCGGCGACCATCGCGACGTTGTAGCGCATCCGGCCGTGCGGCCACCGGATGCGGTTGGCCCGGTCCGACACCAGCGAATCGAACCCGGCGGCCACCACCGTGCCGAACCACCTCTGCGTACCGTCGCGTGCTGTGATGCGGCCCAGATCGGCGGTCTCGGTGTGGCCGTCCGCGACCACATCGGCGGCCGCCTCCGGATCGCCGGTGGGCAGCGCGTACTCCCGGGCGTGATCGTTACCGGTGCCGGCCGGGATGACGCCCAACGGGACGCCACTGTTGGCCAGCGACTGTAGAGCCAGGGAGATCACCCCGTCACCGCCGGCGACCACCAGCGCATCCGTGCCGTGCTCGAGTGCTTCCTGCACCAGCCGGGATGCGTGCGCCGCGTCGGTGCCGACGATCGCGGTGACGTCGACACCGCGCTGCTGGAAGCGGGCGATGGCCCGCTCGGCGGCGTGCGGCGCGTTGCCGTGCCCGGAAGCGGGATTGGTCAAGACGGTGACGTGCGTGATCACGGGATCAGCTTGCCGGGGTTGAGAATGCCCGCCGGATCCAGGCAGTCCTTGACGGCCCGGAGCACCTTGACGCCGACGTCGCCCACTTCGTCGGCCATCCACGGCCGGTGATCGGCGCCGACCGCGTGGTGGTGGGTGATGGTGCCGCCGGTACGCATGATGGCCCGAGAGGCAGCACTTTTCGCCGCCTGCCACTGCTCGCTCGGGTTGCCGCGCTGGCCGGCGACCACGGTGAAGTACAACGAGGCACCCGTGGCGTACACATGCGAAATGTGGCACAGCACCAGTGCGGGTGTGCCCGATTCGGTCAGCGAGGTGGTGAGTGCCTCGGTGACGGCTACTTTCAGCGTTTCGAGATTGGACCAGTTGGTGGCGGTTTCGAGGGTTTCGCACAGTGCGCCGGCGGCCAGCAGTGAATCACGCAGATACGGGGCGTTGAAACGACCGTGCTCCCAGGCCTTCGCCGGGTCCTCGCCGAGTGAGGTGGCGCCGTGCTTTTCGAGCAGGGTTCGGGTCTCGCGGTGACGGCTCTCGGTGTGCTCGTCGGTGCCCTCGAAGACGGTGATGGCCAGGCAGCCGCCGGTGATCTGCTGTTCGCCGATCTGCTCGGTGGTGGCCAGGTTGACCCCGGTTTCGGCCTCGTCGGACAGCCGGATGACCGTGGGGCCGGTGCCGGTCTGCACGACGGCCCGCAAGGCGTCGGCGCCGGTGCGGAAGTCGGGGAACGACCAGGCCTCATAGCGGGTGCAGGCGGGGGTGGGATGGACCCGCAGGCGGACGCGGGTGATGACGCCGAACACGCCCTCGGACCCGACGATCAGATGCCGCAGATCCGGACCCGCCGCCGACTCCGGTGCCCGGCCGAGGTCGAGGATTCCGATGGGCGTCACCGCGCGCAGTCCGCGGACCATATCGCTGATCCGGCCGTAGCCCGCCGAATCCTGGCCGGAGGACCGGGTGGCGGCGAACCCGCCGATGGTGGCGAATTGGAAGCTCTGCGGGTAATGGCCCAGGGAGAAACCGTGCTCGCCCAGCAGTCGCTCGGCGTCCGGGCCGGTGACGCCGGCGCCGAGCTCGGCCTCACCCGAAACTGCGTCGAGTGCGTAGAGCTGGTCGAAGCGGCGCAGGTCCAGGGAGATGACGGCGTTGCGCGAACCGCGGTCGGGGTCGAGGCCGCCGACCACGCTGGTGCCGCCGCCGAACGGTACGACGGCGATTCCGTGCCGTGAGCAGTACGCCAGCACCCCGGCGACTTCGTCCTCGGAGCCGGGGGTGAGTACGGCATCGGGCGCGTCCTGGACTTCGCGGCTGGCGCGTCGGAGCAGGTCGAGGGTGGATTTCCCGCCCGCGCGCAACAACCGGGCGTCATCGTCGGTGCTGAGATTCGGCGTGCCGACGATTGCGGCCAAACCATCCTGATCTGTGGTGCTCAACGCGGTCGGGCGCAGTCGGACGTCCTGGGGTGTGAGCTCGTCGGCGTCAGGGGAGTGGACCCCGAGTGCCTGTTCGAGCAATGAGCGGATGCCGTCGGAGAGCGGCTTGGCAGCGGCCGGGTCGCCCCAGGCATTCCATTTCATCGGAGGACGAATCATGAGTTACAGTATTACAGATGTTGTCAATCAGTAATTCTGTTGCCGAATCGGCAGGGATCGAGGACCGGATCCTCGCTGCCGCGGCCAGTTGCGTGCGGGATTACGGCATCGACCGCGTGACCCTGGCCGAGATCGCCCGCCGCGCCCGCGTCAGCCGTCCCACCATCTACCGCCGCTGGCCCGACACCCAGTCGGTCCTGGCGGCCCTGCTCACCCGCAGGATCACCGGCGTCCTGCGCGACATCCCGCGCGGCGGCACCGACCGCGCCGCGATCGTGGAGCGGGTGGTGGCCGTTGCCCAGCGTCTGCGCGACGACGACCTGATCACCGCGGTGCTGCATTCCGCGCCGGAGATGGCGATGGTGTATATCGCGGAGCGGCTGGGCACCAGCCAGCAGATCCTCATCGACGCGCTGGCCGCCGACCTGGCGGTGGCGCAGGCCGGTGGCAGCGTCCGCCCCGGTGACGCCGTCCAGCTCGCCGCGATGGTGCTGCTGATCGCGCAGTCCACCATCCAGTCGGGGCAGATCGTCGAGCCGATTCTGCCCGCCGACGCATTGGCCGCCGAGCTGACCCACACCTTGAACGGATACCTGCGCTGATGGCCGACCGGGCAGCGCTGAACGCCTCTCGACGCGCTCGTGAACTCGACGAGTTGTCCTCTGCGACAGTGGATGTGCTGGTGATCGGCGGCGGAATCACCGGCGCAGGCATCGCACTGGATGCCGCCTCGCGTGGGTTGTCGGTGGCGCTGGTGGAGAAACACGACCTGGCGTTCGGCACCAGCCGATGGAGCTCCAAGCTGGTGCACGGCGGGCTGCGCTATCTGGCCACCGGCAACATCGGGATTGCCCGGCGCAGCGCGATCGAACGCGGAATCCTGATGACGCGCACCGCTCCTCACCTGGTGACGGCCATGCCGCAGCTGGTGCCGCTGTTACCGTCGATGGGCAGGGCCGAGCGGGCGCTGGTGCGGGTGGGCTTCCTGGCCGGCGACGGGTTGCGCCGGTTGGCGGGCACACCGGCTTCCGTACTGCCGCGGTCGGGGCGGGTGCCGGCGGCCCGAGCGATGGAGCTGGCGCCCACGGTGCGCAGGTCCGGCCTGGCCGGCGCACTGCTGGCCTATGACGGACAGTTGATCGACGATGCGCGGCTGGTGACGGCCGTGGCGCGCACCGCCGCCCAGCACGGCGCCCGCATTCTCACCCGGGTGGCGGCCACCGAGGTCACCGGCGACTCGGCCACGCTGGTCGATGGTCGCGGCGGCGCCACGATGCACGTGCGGGCGCGCGCGGTCATCAATGCCACCGGGGTGTGGGCGGGGGAGGTCGATGCCGGGCTGAAGCTGCGGCCCAGCCGCGGAACACATCTGGTGTTCGACGCGCGCGCCTTCGGCAATCCTGTTGCGGCGCTGACCATTCCCATTCCGGGCGAGCTGAACCGCTTTGTGTTCGCGATGCCTGAACAGCTGGGCCGGGTGTATCTGGGGCTCACTGACGAAGACGCGCCGGGGCCGATACCCGATGTGCCGCAAGCAACTCCCGCGGAGATCGACTTCCTGCTCGACACGGTGAACACCGCGCTGGACACGCAGCTGACCACCGATGATGTGCGCGGGTCCTACGCCGGCCTGCGTCCATTGCTGGAGCCAACGGGGGATCGCAGGCCCGGAGCGAAGCGACCCCGGGAAAAGGCACAGCACACCGCCGACATCTCCCGAGACCATGCGGTGCTGGAATCGTCGTCCGGAGTGGTCAGCGTGGTCGGCGGCAAGCTCACCGAATACCGGTACATGGCCGAGGACGTCCTGAACCGGGCTGTGGCGCTACGCGGGTTGGCGGCTGGGCCGTGCCGTACGCAGGACCTGCCGCTGGTCGGCGCCGGTGCCCTCGATCGCGGGCTGCCGCCGTCGCTGGTGGCGCGTTTCGGTGCGGAGGCGGCGAAGGTGATCGCACTGGCCACCTGCGAGCGCCCGACGGACCCGGTGGCCGACGGAGTCGACGTGCTGCGCGCTGAATTCGAATATGCCGTGACGCATGAGGGCGCGCTGACCGCCGACGACATCTTGGACCGCCGGACCCGGATCGGGCTGGTGGCCGAGGATCGACAGCGGGCTTTCGCGGCGGCTCAGGAAGCGATTTCGGCGCGTTCGTAACCGCTCAGCGGTTACGAACGCGCCGAAATCACCAGGTCACAGCGGGATGTTCTTGTGCCGGCCGCGGCGGGGAGCCGCTTCGGCCAGCGCCTGGGTGAGCACGCTGCGGGTGTGGGCGGGGTCGATCTTCTCGTCCACGACACCGATCTCGATGGCGGAGTCCACCCCACCGGCGATGCGCTCGTGCTCGGCGGCCAGTTCCTCGTGCAACGCCTCGCGCTCCTCGGGAGCGGCGGCAGCCAGCTTCTTCTTGTGCAGGATGCCGACGGCGGCCTTGGCGCCCATGACGGCGACCTCGGCTTCGGGCCAGGCGAACACCTTGGTGGCGCCGAGCGAGCGCGAGTTCATGGCGATGTAGGCGCCGCCGTAGATCTTGCGGGTCACCAGCGTGACGCGCGGAACGGTGGCCTCACCGAAGGCGTGCAGCAGCTTGGCGCCGCGACGGACCACGCCGCCCCACTCCTGATCCACACCGGGCAGGTAGCCGGGGACGTCGACGACCACCACGATCGGGATACCGAAGGCGTCGCACAGGCGCACGAATCGTGCTGACTTCTCGGCGCTTTCGGAGTTCAGGCAACCGCCCAGGCGCAGCGGGTTGTTGGCGATCACACCGACCGTGCGACCGGCCAGCCGGCCCAGGCCGACGACGATCGACGGCGCCCAGCGCGACTGGAACTCCTCGAACGGCACACCCTCGTCGAGCAGGGCGGTGATCAGGGGCCGCACCTCGTAGGCGCGCCGGGCCGATTCGGGCAGCAGCGCCTTGAGGTCGGTGTCGCCGGCCTCGGCCTTGGTGCGGTCGAAATGCCCCTGCTGGCAGAACAATCCGACCAGGCGGCGGCCACGCTCGTAGGCGTCGAGCTCATCGTCGGCGACGATGTGGCACACCCCGGACTTCTTGTGGTGGGCGTCGGGCCCGCCCAGGGACACCATGTCGACGTCCTCGCCGGTGACACTGCGCACCACATCGGGGCCGGTGACGAAAACCTTGCTCTCCGGCGCCATGATGATGACGTCGGTCAGAGCCGGACCGTAGGCGGCACCGCCGGCGGCGAAGCCGACGACCACCGAGATCTGGGGGATGAAGCCGGACGCGCGGATCATCGCCTCGAACACCAGGCCGACGGCATGCAGGGCGCGCACGCCCTCGGCCAGCCGGGCGCCACCGGAGTGCCAGATGCCCACAATGGGGCTCTGCTCCTCGATGGCGGTGTCATAGGCGTTGACGATGTGGGCGCAGCCCTCGACGCCCATGGCGCCGCCCATCACCGTGCCGTCGGTGCAGAACGCGATGGTGCGCACCCCATTGACGGTGCCTGCCGCCGCGAGCACGCCGGAGCGGTCACGCTCGTGCAGCAGCTCCACGGTGCCGTCGTCGAAGAACGTGCTCAACCGCAGCAGCGGATCGCGGGGGTCGAGCGACTCGTTGACTGCCTCAGGCGCCATGGTCGTCATATGGGGTATCTCCTAGCGTTTGTTGCGTCAGTACTTGCCGAAGGCGAGTGCGACGTTGTGCCCGCCGAATCCGAATGAATTGTTGATGGCGTATTCATAGTTGCCCGGACGCGGTGAACCGGCGACCACATCGAGGTCGATCTCGGGGTCGAGGTTTTTAAGGTTACGGGTCGGCGGGATGATTCCCTCACGAATCGCGAGGACTGTGAGAATGGACTCAACGGCACCGACGGCGCCGACAGAGTGGCCCAGGGCGCCCTTGGGTGCGTACACCGCAGGCTTGTGAGCGCCGAGGGCGTTGTTGATGGCCTTGCTCTCGGCGACGTCGCCGACGGAGGTGCCGGTGGCATGGGCGTTGACGTGATCGATGTCCGACGGGGACAACCCCGCGAGCTGGACGGCGCGCGTGATCGCGTATCCGGCCTGCTCACCGTTGGGGTCGGGAGCCACGATGTGGTAGCCGTCCGAGGTGATGGACGCACCCATGAGGCGTGCGTGGATGGTGGCTCCGCGCGCCTTGGCGTGCTCTTCGGTCTCGATGACCATCAGAGCGCCGCCCTCGCCGAAGACGAACCCGTTGCGGTCCTTGTCGAACGGTTTGCACGCGCCGGGAGGATCGTCATTGGTGGTCGACAGCACGATGCGCATCTGGGCGAACCCGGCGATCGGCACGGCCTCGATCCTGGTTTCGACGCCGCCGCAGATGGCGACGTCGGCTTCGCCCAGCACGATGTTGCGCCAGGCCTGGGCAACACCTTCGGAGCCGGAGGCGCAAGCCGAGACCGGGGTGACGACCCCGGCCCTGGCTTTGCGCTCCAACCCCACCGCGGCCGCGGCCGCGTTGGGCATGTACATCTGAACTGCCAACGGGGACACGGCTTTCAGGCCTTTGGCCTTCATGCCCTCGTAGGCGAAGAGAAGCTGCTCGGTGGAGCCCATTCCGGTGCCGATCGACACCATCAGGCGGCGGGGGTCCACCTCGGGGCTTCCGGCGTGTTCCCACACCCGGCGGCTCAAGATGGTGGACATCTTCTGCAGGTACGACAGCCGACGCAGTTCAACCCGCGTCAGCTCGCCGTCGAAATCCTCCAGAAGGCGCCCACCGATGCGCACCGGGAGGTCGTACTCCTCGACGAACGGATCGGTCAGAGTGCGGATGCCACTCTCACCGTCGAGCAGTTTCTTCCACGTGGTGTCGGCGTCGGTCGCCAACGCAGTCGTCATCGCATAACCGGTGACAACGACGTTGGGAAAACCGTCCCCCGTCGATAATTTCGACCCCGCCATTACTGCCTGCAGCTTTCTATTGCTCAGTACTTACCAAAGGCCAGAGCGACATTGTGTCCACCGAAACCGAACGAGTTGTTGATGGCGTACTGGAAGTCGCCGTACCGAGGCTCACCCGCAACGACATCGAGATCGATCTCGGGGTCGGGCGTCTCGTAGTTCAGTGTCGGGGGGATCACGCCGTCGCGCAGCGCCAGCACCGTGAGGATCGACTCGAGGGCACCCACGGCGCCGATCGAGTGGCCCAGCGCGGACTTCGGCGCGTAAACCGCCGCATGCTCCACACCGGCGACACGGATGGCGTTGGCCTCCGCGGTGTCGCCGATCGGGGTGGCCGTGGCGTGGGCGTTGACGTGGTTGATGTCCTTGGCGGACAGACCCGCGGTCTCCAGTGCCCGCTTCATGGCACCGCCGGCACGCAGGCCGTCGGCCGCCGGGGCCACCATGTGGAACGCGTCCGAGGTGATGCCGGCGCCCATCAGGCGAGCCAGCGGCTTGGCGCCGCGAGCCAGGGCGTGTTCCTCGGTCTCGATGATCATCATCGCGCCCGCTTCGCCGAAGACGAAGCCGTCACGGTCCTTGTCGAACGGCCGCGACGCGCCGGCGGGATCGTCGTTGCGGGTCGACATGGCGCGCATCATCGAGAACGCCGCGATGGGCAGTGCCTCGATGCCGCCTTCCACGCCGCCGACCACGGCGAAGTCCGCGTCACCCATGACGATCTGGCGCCAACCGTGGGCGATGGCCTCCGAGCCGGACGAACACGCCGACACCGGGGTGATGACCCCGGCGCGGGCGCCCAGTTCCAGACCGGCGACCGCCGCCGCACCGTTGGGCATGATCATCTGAACGGCCAGCGGCGACACCTTGCGGGGTCCGCCTTCGTTCATCGCGTCGTAGGTCTCGACGATCTTCTCGCCGCCACCCAGGCCGGTGCCGATGATGACGGCGAAGCGGTCCGGGTCGACCTCGGGCTTGCCCGCGTTCTCCCAGAGCCGTCCCGACAGCAGCTTCGACATGCGCTGCACGTACGACATGCGGCGCATGTCGATGCGGGTCATGTGGCTGTCGACGTCGTCGACGAGGTGGCCGCCGATACGCACCGGCAGGTCCCACTTGGTGACGAAGTCGTCTTCGAGGACGCGGATACCGCTCTCGCCTGCCAGCAGGCCCTTCCACGTGCTCTCGATGTCCGCGGCGAGAGACGTGGTGGCCTCGACGGCGGTCACGACAACGCTCGGGAAACCGCCGTTAGCCGTGGAAGGCCGGCTCATTCTGCGGAGAACTTCTCGCGCAGGGCAGCAGCAGCCTCGGGGTTCTCTTCCTCGAGCTTCTGGATGTAGGCAACAACGTCACCCACGGTGCGCAGACCGGCGAGGTCCTCGTCGGGGATCTTCACGCCGTACTTGTCCTCGGTCTGCACCGCGATCTCCACCATCGACAGCGAGTCGATGTCCAGGTCGTCGACGAAGCTCTTCTCGGGGGTCACCTCGGACGGCTCGATACCGGTGACCTCTTCGATGATCTCGGCGAGACCGGCGATGATTTCCTGCTGGCTGGCGGCCACTGCGTGGCTCCCTTCATATTTTCTGGAGTCGGACCGGGAATTCGGTCCTGTTCTTGCTTGTCCTGGCTGGCCGGGCGGTCAGAGCTCGGCGAGCGTATCCAGGTCTGCGGGGGTCTTGACGGCGTGCGTCGGCGTCCCCCGAAGTTCACGTTTGGCGATTCCGGCGAGGGTGCCCGCGGGCGGGAACTCGACGATCGCCGCGACACCCAAGTCCCGCATGGTCGCCGTACACAGATCCCAGCGCACCGGCTTGGTCAGCTGAGCCACGAGCTTCTCCATGGCGTCAGCAGCGGAGGCGACGGGCTGGCCGTCGGCGTTCGACAATAGCGTGCCCGATGGTTCATCGGTGCTCACCGCGGCGGCAGCGGCGGCGTAGCCGTCCAGGGCCGAGGCCATGAAGTGGGTGTGGAACGCGCCGGCGGTGGCCAGCTGACGCACGCGGGCCTTGGCCGGCGGGTTCTCGGCGAGCTTGGCCAGTGCTTCGACGCGGCCCGCGGCGACGATCTGCCCGGCGGCGTTGCGGTTGGCCGGAACCAGTTCGAGATCCTCGAGAGCGGCCAGCACCTCGGCTTCGTCACCGCCCAGGATCGCGGACATGCCGGTGGGCTGCTCGGCGCAGGCCTTGGCCATCTCGGCGCCGCGGGTGGCGGCCAGGGCCACCGCGTCGTCGGCGGAGATGACACCGGCGATGGCGTAGGCGGCGATCTCACCGACGGAGTGACCGGCGATGACGAGCGCAGAATCCGAGAACAGGCCGCGCTTCGTCAATTCGTCATGGGCGAGCAGCGTGGCGGCGACGACCAGGGGCTGGGTGACCGCGGTGTCGGTGATCTCCTCGGCGGTGGCGGTGGCGCCGAGCTTGGCGAGGTCGAGCCCGCTGATCTCGGACCACGACGCGATGCGCTCGGCGGCCGAGCTTTCACCGGCGGGCCGGTCGAGCCACGGGGAGAGCATTCCGGGGGTCTGCGAACCCTGGCCGGGTGCGAGCAGCGCGATAGGCGTTTGGGGCACGTTATTAAGAGAACCTTGTGAGAGCCGTTTTGCGCGGTGTAAGAGATTATGAACCTTGTCTTAGGTTTTTGTGGGGAGCCTACAAAACGGCATGTGATGCGACTTCATCGATACGGTTCCGCGATCTAGCGCAGAACTCCTGGGGCGTCAGGGGCCGGTGGGATCTGCTTTGTGACCGGGATCATAAGCGCGTTTGCCGTGCTGGACGATTGCTGGTGATTGTTCAGCCTGCCGACCGTGGTGGCTACGCGCAGGACATAGGCATCGCGGGGGGTGGTGGGATCGCGTCCGGTGAAGTCGGCGATGCGCTTGAGGCGGTAGCGCACCGTATTTGGATGAACGAACAATTGGCGGGCACAGGCCTCGATGGCTCCGCCCGAGTCGAGGTACGCATCCAGGGTCTCGGTGAGCGCGGGGCCGGCGTCGGCGAGTGGGCGCATCACGTCGGTGTGCAGCGCCGCGATGGCCGAGGCGTCACCTTGTAGCGCGCGTTCTGGCAGGAGCTCGCGTGCTGCCACCGGGCGGGGTGCACCGGACCAGCCGACCACCGCATTCATGCCCGAAATCGCTTCGTTGGCGCTGTGGTAGGCCGCGGTGAGCATCGGCGCGGTCGGTCCGACGACCACCGGACCGTCGGAGAACGCGTTGAGCAGATCGGTGAGGAATTTGTCGGTCCGCGACAACTGACCCGACACGATGGCGATGAGATAGGTGCCGTGCACGTCGGTCAGCGCGGCGCGGCCGTGCCGAATGGCGACCGCGCGGACGTCTTCACTGGCGAGCTGGACGCGCCCCGGCGGCGGGGTTCCGACGACGACGGTGGCCGGCGCGGTGGTGTCCCAATTCAGCGCCGCTGCCCGGGACAACAGTTCGGCCCCGGTATCGCCGCGCACCACGGCGTCGACGACGCTGGCCTCCATCCGCGAATCCCACGCACCCCGCGACTCGGCGGCCACGGCGTAGGCCGTCGCCGCGGCGAAAGCGAGGTCGCGGCTGTAACGCAGGATGCCGACCGTCAGCGCTTTGGTCTGCTCGTCGTTACGCCCCAGCATCGGCACCAGTTCTTCGAGGAACTCGGTGGTGACCCGCACCATGTCGACGGTCTGGCGCAGCGCCACCCGGCGGGTCAGGTCCTGGGGTACGAGGGCGAACGCCTCGGCGGTGTAGCCGACGTCGCTGCTGGGGTCGTGCAGCCACTCGGCGAAGTTGACCACCGCGGTCTGCACAACGAGCTGGACGCTGGCCCGCTGGGAGGCCTCGAGTTCGGCGAAGAACGGCAACCGCTCCTGCATGGCCTGCACGGTCTCGGTGGCCAACCGTCCCGAGTACTGCTTGAGCCGGCGACGCAGCGACTCCGGCACGCTCTCGAGGATCTCGAGCGGAGAGCGCGGCTCGAGGAACGGATTGTCTGCCACAGCTAAAAGCTACGCCTCATTTCTGGCGGGAAGCTACAAGCCGTTGCTGAAATGCGGTGAGTGCGCGCTCTCGGAGGAAAATGCGCACTCACCGCAGTCTCGGCGAGGTGTCAGGCGCTGCCGGTGTCCTTGAACGACACACCGGCGGCCAGTACGTCGTCGATCTTGTATTCCTTGGCCGCGGACACCGCCACCGACGGATCGATCTCGCCGTCGCGCGCCAACGCCTCCAGCACCGCCACCACCACCGACTCGGCGTCGGTGTTGAAGTACCGGCGCGCCGCGGGGCGGGTGTCGGAGAAGCCGAACCCGTCAGCGCCGAGCGTCACATAGGTGCCGGGCACCCAGGGCCGGATCTGCTCGGGCACCGCCCGCATCCAGTCCGACACCGCGACCACGGGACCGGCCGAATCGGCCAGTGCCGTCGTCACATACGCCTCGCGGGCCTGGCGATCCGGATGGCGCAGCTTCTCCCTCTCGAGAGCCACACCGTCGCGGTTGAGCTCGCCCCAGCTGGTCACCGACCAGACGTCGGCGGCCACATCCCACTTCTCCGCCAACAGATCGGCCGCCCGCAGCGCTTCCGGCATCGCCACCCCGGAGGCCAGGATCTGCGCGGTGCTGCTGCGCTTCTCCGCGGCCGGCCGGTACTTGTAGATGCCGCGCAGCAGGCCCTCGGGATCGAAGTCCGCCGGCTCGGCCGGCTGCACGTACGGCTCGTTGTAGATGGTGATGTAGTAGAAGATGTTCTCCGGGTTCTCCCCGTACATCCTCTTGAGGCCGTCCTCCACGATGTAGGCGATCTCGTAGGCGAACGCCGGATCGTAGGCCGCCACCGCAGGGTTGGTGGACGCCAACAGCAGTGAGTGCCCGTCGGCGTGCTGCAGACCTTCACCGGTGAGCGTGGTGCGCCCGGCGGTGGCGCCGAGGACGAAGCCCTTGGCCATCTGGTCGGCTGCCGCCCAGAACCCGTCGCCGGTGCGCTGGAACCCGAACATCGAGTAGAAGATGTAGATCGGGATCATCGGCTCGTTGTGGGTGGCATACGACGTGCCCACCGCGGTGAACGACGACGTGGATCCGGCTTCGTTGATGCCCTCGTGCAGGATCTGGCCGACTTCGCTCTCCTTGTAGGCGAGCATCAGTTCGGCGTCCACCGCGGTGTAGAGCTGACCGTTGCGGTTGTAGATCTTCAGGCTCGGGAACCACGAGTCCATACCGAACGTGCGGGCCTCGTCGGGGATGATCGGCACGATCCGCTTGCCGATCTCCTTGTCCCGCAACAGTTCCTTGAATGTTCGGACCGTCGCCATGGTGGTGGCGACCTCCTGATTCCCGGAACCCTTCTTGAGCGCCTTGTAGGCGTCGCGACCCGGCAGCGTCAGCACCTTGGACTTGGTGCGACGCTCGGGGAGGAACCCGCCGAGGGCGCGGCGGCGGTCCAGCATGTAGCGGATCTCCGGAGCGTCCGAACCGGGGTGGTAGTACGGCGGCAGGTACGGGTTCTCTTCGAGCTGCTCGTCCTTGATCGGGATGCGCTGGGCGTCGCGGAAGTCCTTGAGATCTTGCAGCGCAAGCTTTTTCATCTGATGCGTGGCGTTGCGGCCCTCGAAGTGCTTGCCCAGGGTGTAACCCTTGATGGTCTTGGCGAGGATGACCGTGGGCTGGCCCTTGTGTTCCATCGCGGCGCGGTAGGCGGCGTAGACCTTGCGGTAGTCGTGCCCGCCGCGCTTGAGGTTCCAGATCTCGGCATCGGTCATCGGGTCCACCAGGGCCTTGGTCCGGGGATCCCGGCCGAAGAAGTGGTCGCGGACGTAGCCGCCGTCGTTGGCCTTGTAGGTCTGGTAGTCACCGTCGGGCGTGGTGTTCATCAGGTTCACCAGTGCGCCGTCACGGTCGGCGTGCAGCAGCGCATCCCACTCGCGGCCCCACACCACCTTGATGACGTTCCAGCCGGCGCCGCGGAAGAACGACTCCAGTTCCTGGATGATCTTGCCGTTGCCGCGCACCGGGCCGTCGAGACGCTGCAGGTTGCAGTTGATGACGAAGGTCAGGTTGTCCAGGGCCTCGTTGGCGGCCACCTGGATCAGGCCACGGCTTTCCGGCTCGTCCATCTCGCCGTCGCCGAGGAACGCCCACACATGCTGGTCGGAGGTGTCCTTGATGCCACGGTCGTTCAGGTAGTGGTTGAAGCGGGCCTGGTAGATGGCGTTCATGGGGCCCAGGCCCATCGACACCGTGGGGAACTCCCAGAAGTCCGGCATCAGGCGCGGGTGCGGGTAGGACGGCAGACCGCCGCCCGGGTGGCTGTGTTCCTGACGGAAGCCGTCCATCTGATCGGCGGTGAGGCGGCCTTCGAGGAAGGCGCGGGCGTAGATGCCGGGGGAGGCGTGGCCCTGGATGAAGATCTGGTCGCCGCCGCCGGGGTGGGCCTTACCGCGGAAGAAGTGGTTGAAGCCGACCTCGTACAGCGCGGCCGAGGACGCGTAGGTCGAGATGTGGCCGCCGACGCCGACGCCGGGACGCTGCGCGCGGTGCACCATGATGGCGGCGTTCCAGCGGATCCAGGCGCGGTAGCGCCGCTCCACGTCCTCGTCACCGGGGAACCAGGGTTCCAGCTCGGTGGGGATGGTGTTGACGTAATCGGTCGAGGTCAGAGCAGGAATCGAGACCCGCTGCTCACTGGCGCGTTCGAGCAGCCGCAACATCAGATAGCGGGCACGCGCCGGGCCGGACCGTGACACCAGATCGTCGAAGGATTCCAGCCATTCGCCGGTCTCCTCTGGATCGATGTCAGGCAGATACGAGGCAACGCCTTCCCTGATCACACGTACACGATCAGGTTCAGCTGCGGTGCCGGAGTTTTGGGCCAGGTCCTGGCGCACGAACTCGGTAGTCAACGCACTACTCCTAGATTGGGTGCGTAGGGGGTGTCCTACCTCTCCTATCTTTCCGCACTTGGATCGTTCACGACGAGCGGATCCCCATGCTCGCGGGGTCGGGGCCCCGCTGAGCCGGTAACGTCTGCATCTGTGCTGATCGGACGGCTGCGGTTGGTCTCGGGCGTGGCGGCGGGAGTGCTGATCGCGGTGCTCGGCTGCAGCAACGTGACCGGCGGTAACGCCACGGTGGACGCCTCGCAGGCCCCCGCATACCGCACGTCGGTGTCGGAGTCGCTGTCGGCCTCGGTGGCCACTTCGAGTGCCCGCGAGTCGCAGCGGCAGGAGTCGCTGACCGTCGAGGCCATTCACGCCGCCTGCGAGACCATGAGCACCAGCAGCGCCGAGGCCATCGACTCGCTGAACGTCTACGTGGACTCGATGAACGCCGGCAGTGACGGCCTGGCGACCGAAGGACCCGCCGCCGAGTCGCTCAATCGCAGCGCTGACCTGGTGCTGGCCGATATCAACGACACTCTTTCGCCGGAGATTCGCGACGCCCTCAATGCCTGGGTGGACGCGGCCAGGGCGACGGCGACGGCCGTGCTGGCGCGGGTACCGGCCGGCGAGTTCAACGATGCGGTGACCCGGCTCAACGATTCCCGGTCCAATGCGCTCAATCTGTGTGATGCGTCGTACTGAACGGGGTGTCACAGTGGCTTCTGTGACCTGTCGCACCTGGTTGTGCGACGATAAGCACTCGAACAGTGCCATTTGACGTTGAAGGAGGGTCCCACGGTGGTCGCGGCGGACAACGCAGCGAACTACGCCCGCAGTCTGGGCATCCAAAAAGAGCAGGTTGTGCAGGAGTTGGGCTGGGACGAGGACACCGACGACGACATCCGCGCCGATATCGAGGAAGCCTCCGGCGGTGAACTCCTCGACGAAGACGCCGATGAAGTCATCGACGTGGTGCTGCTGTGGTGGCGCGACGACGACGGTGACCTGGTTGACGCCCTGATGGACGCCATCACGCCGTTGGCGGATGACGGTGTCATCTGGGTGCTGACGCCCAAGACCGGCAAACCCGGTCACGTGCAGCCCGCCGAAATCGCCGAGTCGGCACCGACGGCCGGTCTGATGCAGACCTCGTCGGCCAATCTGGGGGACTGGATCGGTAGCCGCTTGGTCCAGCCGAAGTCGAAGGCAGCCGGCCGCCGCTAGATGTTGACGATCGGGAGCACCGCGCCGGACTTCAGCCTGAAGGACCAGAACGGCCGGTCGGTCACGTTGAGCACCTACCGCGGGGACAAGAACGTCCTGCTGGTGTTCTTTCCGCTGGCCTTCACCGGGATCTGTCAGGGCGAACTCGACGCCATCCGGGACAACCTCGCGTCGTACGAGAACGAGTCCACCGCGACATTGGCGATCTCCGTCGGGCCGCCGCCCACCCATAAGATCTGGGCCAGCCAGAGCGGATTCACTTTTCCCGTGCTGTCGGATTTCTGGCCGCACGGCGCCGTCGCTTCCGCCTACGGAGTCTTCAACGAGGTCTCCGGTGTCGCCAACCGGGGGACCTTCGTGGTGGACCGTTCCGGGGCCATCGCCTTCGCCGAGATGAAGCAGCCGGGTGAAGCACGCGACCAAGGGGTGTGGGTCGACGCGTTGGCGGCCCTTTCGTCGTGATCCCGGTTTTGGTTTCCGCGCTTTCCGGCGTGTAACCTGCTCCGGCACGGGCGTGTAGCTCAGTGGTAGAGCTCTGGTTTTACACACCAGCGGTCGGGGGTTCGAAACCCTCCGCGCCCACCATCAAAAGTCCCGTTCAGGGGCTTTCGGAACCCCCGTTGTGGTGGTGACGGTGGAAGATCTGCCAGCGCACACGGCGCGTCGGATCGACGTTGACGTCTCCGCGGGCTCTCCCCGCAGCCGGCAGCTGTAAACGGAGCCGTGCGACGGTTGTGCTGCTCCGGTATCCGAGCAAGCCGGCGAGCATGTCTTTGAAGTCAACTTCGATCGATTGCTGGATTCCTCTCCAGGGACGCGGACTCCACCGTCTGGACCTGACGGCGCTCCGCACCTGATCGTTGGCCGCGACGGTGCCGGGGGTGATGATCCGCGATCACCGCCACGTCGTAGCAGCGGATCGACCGCCGCAAGGAACGCATACCACCCGGCCCGGCATAGGCAGCAGCAGAAGCATTGCGCGCCAACGCATATACCCCTCAACCGCTATCGGTATTCGGGATCGCCGCCGCTGCGACGACAGTGATCGATCTGTCCACCTGTGAACGCGCTGCCCGCCGCCCAAGTCAGTCTCTGTCAACGACTGCGCGGCATCTGGGCCGTGCTCGAACTCCACGACGCCGCCGAAGCACTGCGGTCGGTTCGTGCGTTCTCGTACGTCGTGGCTTGGAGATAATCACGATCCCGGCATGACAACCTTCGCCCTGCTGCACGGGGGTTGGCACGGTGCGTGGTACTGGGGGTTGCTGACGCCGTTCTTGCAGCACGAAGGCCACGATGGGTGGCGATGGACTTGCCGTGCGACGGCGCAGTCATTCACCGTTCCTTCCCGGCCGTCAGCCCTCGCGGAGGTGTTGCTCCGAGTAGCTGGCGCGCGACCGGTATGACGGTGGGGCTGGGTCAGCTCGAAGTGCCCTCGACCGGCAATACATGTCCGCGTTCTTGCGTTTACTTGAGCATGCTGCCGGCGTCAACGGTAACGGGAAGGCCTGTGATGTAACGTGATTCGTCGGATGCCAGGAACAGCACGGCATTGCTTACGTCGACTGCTTCGACCCATCCGACAGGCAGGACGTGCATGAACTGAGCGGCAACGGCGAGATCGTCGGGGCCCGGGTTCTCCAGGTCGGGACGGAACAGCTTCATTGTGCCTTCGTTCATGAACAGGGGCGTGTTCACGTTGGTGGGGCACACCGCGTTGACGCGGATGGAATGTTGGCCCAGCTCCACCGCAAACGTCCTCATGAGTCCGATCACGCCATGTTTGGCGGCGATGTAGTGGCCGGTGTGGGCGTAGGGCTTGAGGCCACCCACTGAGCTGGTGAGGATGATGGAACCGCCGTTGCCGCCTGAGAGAATGTGCGGGACAGCCGCTTTCACTGACTTCCAGACGCCTGAGAGGTTGACGGCGATCATGTCGTCCCAGTCGGTCTCACTGGTCTTGTCCAGGGTCTGGCCGCCGTTGCCGATTCCGGCGTTGGCCACGATGATGTCCAAGCGTCCGAGTTGTTCCACACCGCTGTCGACGGCGGCTTTCAGTGCGTCGTAGTCGCGGACATCCACCTCCGCGGTCACGATTCGGCGGTTCAGGCCCTTGACCAGATCGGCGGTCTCGGTCAAGTCTTCGGGCGAAGCCGGCGGAATCTGGCTCTCCGAACTGATCTGCTTGCACACGTCGACGGCGATGATGTCGGCGCCTTCCTCCGCCAGGCGTACCGCGTGACTGCGGCCCTGACCTCGCGCTGCGCCGGTAATGAACGCAACTTTGCCCTCGAGTCGCCCGCCCATATGTACACCTCGTCGTCTCTGACCGCCGGAGAGCTGTCCCCGGGCGGCGCCGCTTGTCAACCGATACTTGTCGATCGATCAGGAATGTTGACACTCATGGCTGCGACTGTCAACCGTGTGTCGTTGTCGGAAAGGAGCCGGCGTCGAGCGGGCGACGGTCCGCGCTGGGGGCTACCGCTGTGGTGTGGCCGATGGGGGCGTCGCAGCGGCGTCCGCCAGCAGGCTTATCTGGCGCTCCACCAGTTCGCGCAACTCCTCGTGGCCCAGCGTGACGCCCACCGCGCTCTCGTTGCACAGGCTGCGCGCGGTCTGGGCGATCAGCATGGAGATCGCCATGGCGGGATACGCCTCGAGATCGACCCCACGGCTGCGCAGCGCCACCGTGACAGCGGCTGTCTCGATATCGCGGACCCGCTCGGCGTAGGTCTTGAGCTCGGCGCGAATTGCTTTGCGGTGGTTCGCCAATGCCATGAACTCGGTGTTCAGGGCGGTCAGTCGGTGGTCGCTGTTGATCAACCACAGCGCGCGTATCGGGTCGGCGTCGGAGAGCGCTGTACGCATGTTGTTCAACGAGGCTTCGGCTCCGGTGCGCAGCACCTCCACGAACAGGTCATCCATCGTCGGAAAGTAGTAATAGACCAGCGCCTGCTTGACGCCCGCCTCGGCTGCCACGCGTCGTGAGGTCGCGGCCGCATAGCCCTCGTCGCGCATGATCTTGGCGGTCGCCTCGATCAGGCGCTGCCGCGCGCCGGTATCGGCGGGCTTGGTCTTGCGCGCTGTTGCCATTCAGCTCGCCCCGACGCGGCGAATGCTTGACCGCCTGGCGCTCATTCTGGTAAGCATGGCGCATTCTAACAGTTGATCGATCGATCAGAAATTGGCGCGGTGCGGAGCCGAAATCATCACGACTGGAGGTATGGCCGGTGTTCAGAGCTCGATCACACGCATCCGTCTCTTCCCCTTTTCTGGATCAGCGGCGATGACCGTCCGCAGGAGGGTGGTGGTGGATCCGCACCTGTGCGAAGGTCACGCACTCTGCCTCGACACCGCGCCCCAGGTCTTCGCGCTGACCGACGACGACGTCGCGACCTGTACGGAACGGCCGTCCGATGGTCTCTGGGAGCAGGTCCAGGCCGCCGTCGACGCGTGCCCGCGCGGGGCCATCAGCGTGGTCGAGGACCAGTAAGCCCTCACCGACCTCTTCAGCCGATCCCTTGACCGAAAGGCCAGCCCTTCCATGACCGACCTCGCAACAGTCGACTTCTTCTCCGATCCGGCAGTCAGTCAGAGCCCCTATGAGTACTGGGACCATCTGCGTGAACAGGGCCCGGTCGTCAGGGAACCTCACCACAACGTCGTGGCGGTCACGGGTTACCAGGAGGTCATGGCGGCGTTCAAAGACCACGATTCGTTCTCGGCGGTCAACGCCATCGGCGGACCGTTCCCGCCGCTGCCGTTCGAACCCGAAGGTGATGACATCACCGAACAGATCGAGGCGCATCGCCATCTGTTCCCCATCTACGAGCACATGGTCGTCATGGACCCGCCGGCCCATGAGAAGGCTCGGTCCTTGCTGAGCAAGTTGCTCACGCCTCGTCGCCTCAAGGAGAACGAGGATTACATGTGGCGGTTGGTCGATCACCAGATCGACCAGTTCATCGCACGCGGCCGTTGTGAATTCCTGAGCGAATACGCCAAACCCTTTGCCACTTCGGCCATCATCGACCTGCTGGGCGTTCCCGAGGCGGACCGCCCCGAGTTCCTGGCGGCACTGGGCGCCGAGCGTCCGGACGGCAACCGCGTGGGCGCCCTCGACGGTGAACCGGTGGGCCTCGATCCGCTGAAGTATCTCGACGACAGGTTTGTCGGTTACCTGGCCGAACGGCGTCGCGAACCGCAGGATGACGTCCTTTCCGGGATGGCCGCCGCGGTCTACCCGGACGGGTCCACACCGGAATTGATCGAAGTCGCGAAGCCGGCCACGTTCTTGTTCGCGGCGGGGCAGGAGACGGTCACCAAGCTTCTCAGCGCCGCGGTACAGACTCTGGGAGACCGGCCTGAGTATCAGCAGATGCTGCGCGAGAACCCTGATCGCATACCGACGTTCATCGAGGAAGCGTTGCGGATGCACTCGCCGACCAAGGTCGATTTTCGGCTGGTCCGCAAGACAACCACCCTCGGGGGTGTGCATCTGCCCGCCGGCACCATCGTGATGCTGTGCCTGGGTGCGGCCAACCGCGATCCGAACAAGTTCGAGAACCCGCACGAATTCCGGCCGGATCGCAAGAACGTCCGTGAGCACATCGCCTTCGGCCGGGGCATCCACACGTGCGCCGGCGCACCCCTGGCAAGGGTCGAAGGCCAGATCACTGTTCGCCGACTTCTGGATCGCATGCGCGACATCAGGATCGACGAAACGAACCACGGTCCTGCGGACAACCGCCGTTATGCCTACGAGCCGACTTTCCTGCTGCGCGGTCTCACCGAGTTGCACATCGAGTTCGAACCCTCCGCGTAGCTTCACACCCCACCTTGCGGGGGCGGACGGCGGGGTGATGACAAACCCTGACGGGCACACTGACCACCGTTCTTGATGGCACGACCTACTTCTCGCCGGGTATGGGACAGTGACCGGCAAAGTCAGCGGCAGGCAAGTGCGCGGTGCAGAAACTCCCGCTGACTGCGCAGGAAGTCCTCCGTGACAGCTGTTTTGGGTTCGACCTTGTCAAAGCCATGGAAGGCGCCCGGCATCCTCCGTAGACCGTCGCCGTCGCGCGGGCAACGCGCGAGATACTCTCACCGTCAGGGGTGTGACCAGGGTGCGCGGCAGGTGCCGGGCGTGACGGCGAAGCTCAGGGTGAAACACTGCGGTGCCTGCCCGCCTGACCACTGGGACCTCACCGACGTTGGCCGCCGGTGGCCGGGGGTGGGAACGCAGCTCGGGCGGACATCATGGCTGTCCGGTTGGTACGGATCACCTCGACGGCCGGCAAGGGTTCGACGGGTCGAGCCGCCGCAGCCAGTGCGCGTGCTTTGAAGGCCCGCGCTGCGATGCTGAGCCGGTACTCAACAAGGTCGACCTGCGCGACCGAATCCAGTTCCGTGGGCCAGGTTTGACCCCACAACGCGACTTCGCTGCGCCCGGAGTCCAGTGCGAGTTGTACTTCGTCCCGAATGCGGTTGTCCCGGCGACACAGGTCGGACGCCACGGCGAGCGCGTCCGGGCTGAAGCGGCACCGCTGTCGCTGGCGCCCGGTCTCGAGAGCGACGACCTCACCACCGAGAATGCGTAGCGGCAGTGGGTTTTCACCCGCGCCCGCCAGCGAAATGGTCACCTCCCATCCAGCCATCGCATGATCGAACATCCAGCCACCCACGGACTCGACGACGTCCACGACGCTCGGCGCGATGACGTGGAGCCGGTATCTCTCCAGTTCAGGGAACAAGATCTCTCCTGCGACCAGCCGTACAGGCGAAACCGTGGGCCGGGCGGTCATGAGATCTCCAATCTGGTGATGGAAAGTCGACCGGTAGCCTCGGCGTCACCGCACGCCGATGCGAATGTTCTTGACTTGCTGGAACTCATGCAGTCCGTCGATTCCACCGGTTCTGCCGAATCCGCTCTGCTTGTAACCGCCGTAGGGGCCCTGGGGTGAGATTCGGCTGTTCTGATTGATCCATACCGAACCGGCCTCGAGCTGCCGCGCCACCTGATGGGCCCGGTTCAGGTCGTTGGTGTGCATGAATGCGTTCAGACCGTACGGGGTGTCGTTGGCGATGCGAACTGCGTCGGCGTCCGCACTGAAGCGCATGAGGGAGACAACGGGACCGAACGTCTCGGTTTGCGCGAGGTCGGAGCTGTTGTCGACATCGCCGAACACCGTGGGCTCGACGAAGTAACCCTGCGCCAGTTCGCCTCCCATCCTGGAGCCACCGGTGAGTAGCTGGCCGGAGCCGTCCTTGGTGGCTTGTTCGATGACGGAGACGATCCGGGCTGCCGACGCCTCGCTGATCACCGGGCCGACACTCACCGTCGGATCGAACGGGTCGCCGACCTTCGCTCTGCCGATCGCGTGGAGGAACTTGTGGACGAAAGCGTCGTACACCGACTCATGGACCAGCAAGCGGCTGGAGCACGCGCAACTCTGACCGGCTTGCATCACCGGGCCCTGGTGAGCCGACAGCGCGGCAGCAAGATCGAGATCGGCGTCGGCGAAGACGATGCTGGCCGATTTGCCGCCAAGCTCTGCCACGACTGGTGTCAGATGTGTGGCCGCGGCCTGGACCACCGCCCGCGCGGTCTGTCCGCTGCCGGTGAACCAGACCTTCCCGATGCCCGGGTGGCGCACCAGGGCGTTCCCGCCTTCGGCGGCCGCGGGAACGACGTTGACCAGACCGGTGGGCAAGCCGGCCTCGACGCAGAGTTCACCGAAGCGCAGTGCGGCCAGCGGTGCCAGCTCAGACGGCTTGAGTACCACCGCATTTCCCGCCGCCAGCGCCGGGGCTACGCAGGAGGCCGTGACTGCCAGCGACCCGTTCCACGGCGCCAAGACAGCGACCACCCCGTACGGTTCGCGCTCGACGAAGTTGAGGTCGAACGATCCGCTGACCGGAGTGCTCGATCCGTGAGGCTTGTCCGCGTATCCGGCGAAATGGCGCAGGAACTGCTCGAGCATCACGGCGGTGCCGGCATACGAGACCGGGACGGCATAGTCATGGACATTGAGCTCAGCGAGTTGGCCGAGGTGTTCGCGGACAGAATCGGCCAGATCGATCAGCAGGTCACGCCGACGATCTGCGGTCCACGACTGCCATTCTCGTTGCGCGTGGCGCGCCGATTCGACGGCGAGGTCGACGTCGGCGTCGCCCGCGAGCGCAACGGTGGCGTTGGGCAGACCGGTCGCAGGAAATATGTGCCGGTGGTATCCCCCCGAGGTGGCGGTGATGCGGTCGCCGCCGACCAACAAACCCACCGGTTCGTCAGTAGTGGCGGGCAGAACGGCTGCGGAGTCGGTCACGATGGTGAACCCGCCTCTGCCGCCCACTCCTCGGATACGCGCAGTTTCTGCTCGCCGATCACCTGGTTCAGGTGCGACGCCTTGGGCCACCCGTAGTAGGCGGCGAAATGCAAAGCCAGCTCATCCATTTCGGTGAATGAGATGTCGCGACTCTTGAGTGCGGCATAGACGTGACTCAGGATCGGATAGGGGGCGTCCTGGAAGGCGACGCAGGCCACGGTGATCAGCCGGCGTTCCTTCATGCCGAGACCCGGACGCAGCCACATCTCGCCGAAAACGAAATTCAGGATTCCCGCGCCCTGAAACGGGTTGTCGCGCAGGGGAGCGTACGGCAGGCAGTTGATGTCCTTGAACGATTGCTCACCGACCGCCAGTCGCTCTTCGGGATCGCTGGGTGTCTGCAGCGGCAGTAATGCCGGTGCAGGGGGTGGCACTGCTCCTCGCTCCCGGTGAATCCGGTCCCATTGTTCATCCACCACCCCGTTGAACCGCGACGCTTTCGGCCAGCCGGCATACACCGCGAAATGCAGTACTGTTTCCCGCATTTCGATGATCGTGACGTCACCGCTGTTCAGTGCTGCATAGACGTGATCATGCAACGGGCCGTCAGCGTCGGCAGCGGCGACGCAGGAGAGCGTGATGAACCGCCGCGCACGACGGCTCAGCATGGGCCGCTGCCACACCTCGGCAAAAACAAAGTCCAGCATGTTGGTCGTGGCCGGCGTGGAATCCTCGGGCGCGGCGAAGGTCATCACGTCCTCGAACGCGCGTCTGCCGCGCTCGAGTCTGTCGATATCAAAGGTGGTCATGTAGTTTCCTTCTGCTGGGCCGTGCTCATCGGAGCGTGACCCCAGCGTCGACTTTGAACTCCAAACCGGTGACGTGGCGGGACTCGTCGGAGACGAGGAACAGCACCGCGTTGCTGATGTCGATCGCTTCGGTCATCACGATCGGCAGGGCGTTACCGAACAGCGGCGCCAGATCGGGCCGTACCCCGGCGAGCAGGGTGTGTAGCGAATCCGGCCGCATCCCGGTCGCGACCCCCGTGGGGTGCACCGTGTTCACTCGGACACCCTGCGCCGCAAGCTCATTGGCCAGCGCTCGACTGAGCCCCACCACGCCATGTTTCGAGGCCGTGTACGGCGTGTGCAGCGGCGTGCCTTTGAGGCCGGCCGCCGAGCTGATGTTCACCACGCTGCCCCCGCGCTCCACCAGATGAGGCAGCGCAGCGGCACAGGTGTTCCAGGTGCCGATCAGGTTGACGTCCACAACTGTTCGCCATTGCTCGGAGGTGGTGGTGTCCCACGTTCCCGCGGTGAGCACTCCGGCATTGGCGACTGAGGCGTCCAAGCCACCCAATTGTGCAACTCCGTCGTCGACGGCGGCGGTCAGGGCGGCCGCGTCGCGCACGTCGACGGTGAAGCTGACTGCCCGGCCGCCATGCTCTTCCACCAGTCGCGCGGTCTCATCGAGGTCGTCCCGTGTCGACAACGGATACTCGATCTCGGGCAGGGACGCGCAGATGTCGACCAGGATCAGGTCGGCGCCTTCTTCGGCGAGTCGCACTGCGTGACTGCGGCCCATTCCCCGTGCTGCGCCGGTGACCAGCACTCGCTTACCCGCCACTCGGCCGTCACGTGCGCTCACAGTTTGTTGCAGAAGCCGGCGTCAACCGGGAATGCGACCCCAGTGACGTACTGAGCGGCGTCAGAGACCAGGTACACGATCGCGGCGCTGATGTCTTCGGGTTCGAGCAGCCCGACCGGCATCGGGTTCTGCAGGTGCGGCCCGCCGTCGGGGTAAGCCTCCAAGAAGGCCGTCATGGCAGGGTTAGTGGCCATCATCGTGTTGACCGCGGTCGGATGCACGGTGTTGACACGGATACTGTGCGGGGCAAGCGCGTTCGACAACGTACGCATCAGGCCGACGATGCCGTGCTTGGAAGCCGCATATCCCAGTCCGCCTCCCTGCATACCGCCGAAACCCACCAGGCCCGCGGTGGAACTGGTGAATACGATGGATCCGCCCCGCCCCCCGGCGATCAGGTGTGGCATCGCCGCTTTCGCGGTGTTGAAGGAACCGTTCAAGTTCACGTCCACGACGTCGGTCCACATCTCGAGCTCTTCGTCAATCGTCAACGGGCGGAACCCCATCGCGGCGATTCCGGCGTTGGCCAATACGATGTCGAGTCGGCCGAAGTGCTCGACCCCGGTGTCCAGGGCGGTCTTGAGCGCGTGGAAGTCGCGAACGTCGGCCACCGAGCCGAGCATCTTGCCGCCCTGGGCTTCGACCAGGGCGATGGTCTCGTCGAGTTCGGCGGGGGAGGCCATCGGATAGCCGTTGGAGGCGATATCGGCGCAGATGTCGATGCCGATGATGTCGGCACCTTCGGCGGCAAGCCGTATGGCGTGGCTGCGGCCCTGACCGCGGGCAACGCCCGTGATGAAGGCGACTCTGCCATCCAATGAACCCATGAATCCTCGCTTCGTTGCGCTCGCCACAGAGCTATTACGGATGTGAGCTGAGTAACGCTGTTACTCGCGGTAGAGTAACCCCGTTACTCCACGACGGCAAGGGGGTCTATCGGGTGAGCAAAACCGACCCGGCGCGGGCCGACGCGGATCGGGGAGACAGTCGGATCTTGAGCATCGTCGTCGAGATACTCGAGACAGAAGGTTATGACGCGGTGCAACTGCGCGCCGTCGCACGCCGCGCACGCACATCGCTCGCGACGATCTACAAGCACTACCCGAACCGGGATGAACTCATTCTGGCCGCGCTGCAGCAGTGGATGGACGAAAACCGATACTCCGGTTTGGTCCGCACCGAACGATCACCGGACGAATCGTTGTATGTGGCCCTGATGCGTTTGCTTCGTTCGATCTTCGAGCCCTGGGAGCGGCATCCGGCGATGTTGACCGCGTTCTATCGCGCTCGGTCATCGCCCAACGGTCACGTGCTGTTCCGCCGAGGCTTGGACATCGTCGCACCAGCGGGGTTGGACGTGCTGGCCGGCGTGGACGAAGCCTTTATCCGCGACCTCGACACCGTCCTGTCCAGCGTGGTGTACGGGCTGTTGGGCCGGTTTGCCCTCGGCGAGATCGCCATTACCGACATCGTCCCTGCCTTGGACCGCACCGTCTACTGGCTGACCGCGGGATATGGTGCCTCCAAAGGGTCACTGGTCGCCGCGGACGGGGCGGCAGAACCGGGGGCTTCGGGCCCGGGGCTGTGATGCCGGGGTTCCGGTCGGAAGGCCGCATCGACATGTCGATGCGAGAGAACAGTATTCGATCCGGGCCTGGCAGATAACAGGGTTGGCTCCTGGCTTTTCCCAGGATCGGAGCACTTTGTGCTTGTGCTCCTGGTGGGACCGGCGAGAGGATCTTGACCCGACGAAACGGGCGACTCAGAGCAGAGATGTCCCGACAGGGCGCAGGTGACGGCACAATCTCGGTCCGATTGAGATGTGATGTCACGCAGCTGCCCTGGAGTGCAGTGCTGTCATCATCGGACGAGTGGCACCAAGAACCGAGGCAAGAACCGACAGTAGACTGGCAGCTCGCCTCGCCGCGCTCGCCTCGCTGGGGGCCGCAACCATTCACTTCGCCGTGGTGCCTACCCATTGGCACGAGTGGATACCGGCGGGCGTGTTCTTCGTCGCGCTCGCAAGCTTCCAATTGTTGTGGGCGAGGGCGGTGCTCGTCCGCGTGACGACCACTGTTCTGGCCGCAGGGATCTTGCTCAACGCCGGAGCCATCGCGGTGTGGGCGTTGTCGCGGACCGCGGGTGCCCCGTTCGGCCCTCACGCCGGACAAGCCGAAGTCATCCAGGCCGCAGACTTGTGTGCTCTCTTGCTGCAGATCTACGTGGTGATGGGTGCTGGCTGGGTGTGGTACCGCGGCCTGCGCGGCGAGCCGGTGACGGCCTTGGCGAGTGCGGTGGTCCTTCTCGGTGCAGTCGGTGTGGTCGGGCTGGCTTCCACGGTGGGCGTTGCGTCTGGTCTCCGGCACGACCACCACGGGCCGGCAGGTGTCGAGCCTGCTCATCATGGACCCGACGTCGAACAGGCGGACAATCAGCACGGCGACCACCCGCATCCGCCCGCCTCCGCGCCCGTGGAGAAGGCCAACGGCACCCCGGCCCCACCGCCAGAACCTCCGGAACCGCCAGCCCAGCCGGCGAAGCCGTCCGACGACACCCATGATGCCCACGAGCACGACCACTGACGCCTGACTGCTCGGACACCTCAACCCTGTGCCCCTCCTCGTTCCTGATCGAGAACTCCTGCCGTGCCTTTGAATTGGACAGCGGCCGTCGGAAACATCGGTGTAATGAATTGCGGCACAGGTAATTCGGCACTCACCGATGGGGGCTTGGTCCTTGCACCGCACTGACCTCATCGACGTGCGCGTCGGGCCCAGTGAGACTGTCAGCCAAGGACACGACCAACCCACCCAACATGAACGCCGAGATGGCGGCCACCAGTGCACCCGTACTGAACGACGGGATGAAACGCCGGATTGCAGTGACCTGGCCGGCGCCTTGGTGGTACTGGTGCGTCAGCGCATGTCCTTTGCCGCGTTTGAGCAAATAGCGGTTGACGGGGTAGGCGGCGAAGAAGGCCGCGGTCAGGGCGATGGCCATGCCGATCCAGAAGATGGGATTGACCAGTCCGGCGTTCATGGCGCCCGGGATGGCGGCCATGACCAGGTTGTCGACGATCTCCATGGTGGCGATCGAAAGGGTGTCGGCAGCGAGGACCACGCTGAGCGCGGTGCCCAGGGCAAGGCCCGCTTTCAGCAGCGGCAAGGTGGAGAGGCTGTAGCCGAACAGGAATGCCAGCGCCACGGCGATGGCGATGGTGGCCAGATTACTCAGGCCCAATGCTGTGCCGATGATGAGGCCGACGATCTCACCAATGGCGCAGCCGGTGAGGCAGTGCAGGGTCGCGCTGACGGCCATCGTGTTGATGTTGTCCATGGCCGTGTGCTCGTGATCGTGGGAGTGGCCGTGCGAGCTGTGGTCGCGCTGGCTGGTCATCGCAAGGCCCCCTTATTGGTAGGTACAACTGCAGGTCTACCATACCCCTGGGGGGTATGCAAGGGTATGTCACTCGAATAGCGCTTATCCCTGTAGCGGCCCGGTACTTGAGTTGTGGACAGGGCTTTTCGAATCTGTTGTGAAGGTCCTCCGTGCGCACCTGCCCTGCTGCTGCGCGGTGATACCCCCGCGATGTTGTTGACGCGCGCATCGGCCACTTGCATCGCAGACCGTCGGTTGCGGCCGGGTCCCATCCGCACGCGCCGAATGCCCTCGGCAACCCTCACGGAAGGGGCCCCCGTCGCGGCACGAATCACCCGAATTGACCGACCAGAATCGGCCCGAGCGTTTCGGCGCCCATGCGACGGGTAGACCCGCACGTACGTCGTCAAAGGGAACCCTATGAACGTCATCGAAACCGCCAAAGAGCGGGCCAGAGAAGTTGCCGCAAAAGTCTTTCATCCCGGTGAGACCGAGCCTCGCTCACAATCGATCACCATTCACGCGCCCCGGCCGGCCGTCGCCGAGTTGTTCCAAGACGCCGAACGACTTTCGGTGGTCTTGGGCGATATCGCCGAAGTGGAGCACCTGGGCCCACACCGCCTGCGGTGGACGTTCTCCGGCGCGGAGAAGGCGGTGTGGGAATGCGTGGTCACCGCCGGCGAGGACCGGGTGGAGTTCACCGATGTGAAACCGGACAACGCGGCGCACGTCGTGCTGGAACTACGCGACGCCTCGCGTGACCGGGGCACCGAAGTGGTGGCACGGATCAGCGCCCCGGCGCCGGGCCTGCTGACCGGACCGTTGACATTCAAAGCGCTCTACCGGGCACGGGCGTTGTTGCAAACCGGCGAAGTGCCGACGCTGCATCACAATTCGAGCGCCCGCACGTCGGATCGCTGAGAGGAAGCCTCATGAGAGCACTGGTGTGGAACGGCGTCAACAACCTGTCGGTGGAGACCGTCGACGACCCCGAGCTGGTCAACCCGCACGATGTCATCGTGCAGGTGAAGCTGACCACCACCTGCGGATCCGACCTGCACTTCATCGACGGTTACCTGCCGGGGATGCGCGAGGGGGACATCTTCGGTCACGAATTCATGGGTGAGGTGGTCGAGGTCGGCCGCGAGGTGACCGAGACGAAGGTGGGCGCCCGCGTGGTGGTCCCGTCGTTCATCGCCTGCAACCGATGCTGGTACTGCGATCACGACCTGTATTCATTGTGTGACACCACCAACCCCAATGCCGAGATGCAGCAACCCCTTCTGGGCTCACCGACGGGAGGCATCTACGGGTACACCCACCCCTTCGGGGGTTACGCCGGCTCCCACGCGCAGTACATCCGGGTACCGTTCGGAGACGTCAACTGTTTTGCGGTACCGGACTTCGTGACCGACGAACAGGCCCTGTTCATGTCCGATGCGGTACCGACCGGCTACATGGGGGCCGACTTCTGCGATATCGCCGGCGGTGACACCGTGGCGGTGTGGGGCGCCGGCGGTGTCGGGTTGATGGCGGCAAGAAGCGCCTTGCTGCACGGGGCAGGCAGGGTGTTCTCGATCGACCGGCTCCCCGAACGGCTGGCCCTGGCCGAAAGCCTCGGCGCCGAGACCATCGACTACACCGGCGTCGACAGCGTTGAGGACGTACTGCGGGAGGCCACGGGTGGCCGCGGCCCGGATGCGGTGATCGAGGCGGTGGGTATGGAAGCCCACGGCACCGGTGTGCAGGAAGCCTATGACCGTGCCAAACAGCTGCTGCGGATGGAGACCGACCGCGCCAGCAGTCTTCGCGACGCCATCCACGCCGTCCGCAAGGGCGGGGTGGTGTCGGTGCTCGGCGTGTTCGGGCTGACCGACAAGTTCCCCATGGGCGTACTGATGAACAAGGGTCTGACGCTGCGCACCGCCCAGCAGCACGGGCAGCGCTACATTCCGCAGTTCTTCGACTACGTGCAGCAGGGCGACCTGGACCCGTCGGTGCTGATCACTCACGATTTCCCGCTCGAAGAGGGTGTCCGCGCCTACGAGTTGTTCAAGAACAAGACCGACGGGTGCATCCGCGTCGCGCTGCGGCCCTAGCGGGCACGAAGAAAGGCACCCGCGGGGCGGGTGCCTTTCTCGGTCGTCAGCGGACGTTGACGTAGGCCGTCGTCACGTTGTGCGGCGCGAACTGGCGGTCGTAACCGGTGTAGTCCTCGCCGATGATCGACTCGGTGTGGGTGAAGGTCGGCCCCACGCCCACGGAGACGACACTGGCTTCGGCGAGCGGCACATCGGACAACCGGTTGACGACTACTGTGTACCCCTCGGTCTCCAAGCTGGCGATGACGTCTTCGGCGTTGCCCGCACCGGTGGGTGCGGCGGCCGCCGGAGCGGCTAGGCCGAGAACGCCGGCGGTCAGCGCGGCGGCGGCGGATGAGGCGATTGCGTACTTCTTCATGGTCGTGCTTCTTCCGTGTTCCGATAGTTACTGCGGGACCGGGCTTCTGGTCTGTTCTGGCTTCCCGGTCTATCCCTAGCTTCCAGTGCACCCCACCGTCGGCGCGTGCGTAATCCACTACCCGAGTGGCAGACTCGGGCGCATGCCGGATGCCGTTGGTCCTGACCCGCAGTACGACGTGTTCGCCGACGAGTTCTCCGAGCACGCCCGCAGCAACCTGTACAACGCGCACTACGACCGCCCGGCGTGCCTGGCTCTGCTGGGCGACGTCGCCGGCAAGACGGTGCTGGACGCCGCCTGCGGCCCGGGGTTCTACGCCGAGGAACTGGTGGCCCGGGGTGCGCGGGTGATCGGTTTCGATCAGAGCCCGCGCATGGTCGACCTCAGCGCCGAGCGGGCGCCGGCCGGCAGCTTCCGCACCCACGATCTCGCCGCGCCGCTGGACTGGCTGCCGGATGCGTCGGTGGATCTGGTGCTGTTGGCGCTGGCCCTGGAGTACGTGGACAACCGCACCCGGGCATTGAATGAACTACGCCGGGTGCTGCGCCCCGGCGGAGCGCTGGTGCTGTCGCGTATGCACCCCACCGGAGACTGGTTACGCCACGGCGGCAACTACTTTCAGCCGCGGATCATCGACGAGACGTGGAGCGCGGGCTGGCAGGTGCGCTGGTGGCTCTCGCCGCTGGAGCGGACCTGCGAGGAGCTGCACCACGCCGGCTTCCTGATCGAACGGCTGACCGAACCGCGGCCGGTCGAGGACGCGGCGCAGATAGACCCGGAGAAATACGAGCTGCTGCACAGCGCGCCGGTCGGATTCCTGGCTATCCGGGCGATCCCTGACCCGCGGGCATCGTGACCGGAACCGCCACCTCGTTGCGCCGCAGGAACGGCAACGTCCACGGCGGATCGTAGAACCAGGCCACCGGTTCACCTTCGGGGTGGAAGTCGCTGTCGCGCAGGGTGTTCAGCAGCTGCTCGGTCTTGGCGGCGACGGCCCGGGTACTGCGGTCACCGCTGAAGCGCAGCACCGCCACCGTCTCACCCGGCACCTCCACCAACGTCACCAACCCGTCGTCGGGTTCGGGCAGGGTATCCATGCTCCATTTCGACGGCATGAAGAACCGGATCACCGAATCGCCGTCGGTGGTCCGCGCCTGGGCTACCGGGGCGGTCATGGCGATGGTCTCGCTGTGCTGAGCAACCGGCGCTGTCATCGCGATGGCGACCTTGCGGTGATTGCCGCCGAAGATGTAGCCGGCCAGGCGGCGGAACCCCGCACTGCGCGCATCCTGCCCGCTGCCGGTCACCGCGGTCTGAGCGGCGATCCGCGGCCCGTATCGGCGGATCTCGATCTCGCCGACTTGCGCCTCCCGGACATAGAACGGTTCTTCGGTGCCGACGCGCACACCGACGATACTGGGCAGACCTTCGACGAACTGCACGACCTTGCTCAACATGGGAACAGATGTACCCGGGCCGGGCGCCGCTGTATCAGCAGCAGCCCGGCTTGACGTGTCCGGCCAGGTGGGCGTGCTCGGCGTGGTCCCCGCCGCTGACCGCGGAGACGAACTCATCCAGGTCGATGCGCTGCCCACCGAGCCACGTTCCCGACACCTGCGCCTTCTCGGCGAGGTCGGCGGGGTCCACCGAATAGGGGTCGGCGGTCAATTCGACGAAATCGGCGAGCTTGCCCACGGCGATCGAGCCGACCAGATGCTCACGGCGCAGCGTCGTGGCGGCGTTGATGGTCTGGGCGCGCAACGCCTCGTCCAGGGTGATGGCCTGTTCGGGGCCGTGCACGGTGCCCGCACGGGTCCGTCGCGATGCCGCGGTGGCCACGTTGATCACCGGTGTCGGCGGCGACACCGAGCCGTCGTTGTGGAAGGACACGCACGCACCGGAGGCCACCGCGTCGGCGAACGCGGCCCATTGGCTGCCGTGCTGGTGGTCGAAGATCTGCCCGTCGAGAAGATCGCCCCAGTAGTAGTACTGGAACGGCGACATCGACACGTGCACACCGAGCCGGGCGGCCCGGTCGAAATGCCGTCGCGTCCCCGCACCGGCATGCTCGATGCGCCACCGGTGATCGGTGCCCAACAACCCGTGGCGGGTGAGCCCGTCCTCGTAGGCGTCCAGCGCCAGATCCAGGGCCAGGTCGCCGTTGGCGTGGAAGGCCATCTGCCAGCCGGCCGGCGCGGCCTTGTCGATGATCGCGTCGAGCTGTTCACGGCTGTAGTTCATCGAGGACGGGCTGCCCGCGACCGCGGGGTCGATACCCGCGGTGCGGGTGGCCTCGGTGTCGAGGTACGGAAACGAGATCGCGATGTTGCCCACCCACGGGGACCCGTCGGTCCACAACTTCACACCGGCCTTGTGCAGCTTGGTCTCCGGTGCGGTGAACGTCTCCGGTTCGGTGTAGGTGTCGGTCGTCGACACCTCCCACATGCTGACCCGCAGCGGGCAGGACGGGGCCGCGGCCAGCGCGTCGTAGCCGGCCCGGAATTTCGGGTCGTAGGTCATGTCCGAGCACGAGGTGTACCCGCCGCGCGCCATCTCGGCGTAGTAGTGCGCCGCCGAGATCAGCGGATTGCCCAGTGTGGCCAGCAGGGGACCGGTGACCGCGAGCAGCACCCCGAGCTCGAAGCCCTGGCCGTTGAGGCTGCCGTCGGGGTTGCGCCCGTACCGCGAGGCCACCGGGTCGGCGGGCGGGTTGACATCCCAGCCGTTCTGTTTGATGAGCGCGCTGCTGAAGTACACGCCGTGACCGGAGTTGTCGGTCACGACCACAACCCGATCGCCGAAGATCTGGTCCAGCTCGGGCGCTTTCGGGGCGGGGTGCCTGTGCAGCAGCGCGTCGTAACCGGCGAACCAGAGCGGGGTCCCGGGCTCGGACTCGGCGATGGCCTCGGCAAAGACGCGCTGTACGTCGTCCCAGGACGCGGCGTCCCAGGGCGCGATGGACCGGGCCGGAGGCTGGGTCGCTATCCCACTGATCAGCGGATGCCCGTGTGGCTCGACGAAGCCGGGCAGCAGGGCGGCCGCGCCGGTGTCGACGATCTCGGCCCCGGGCAGCGCATCGGTGCACTGCGCAACCGTGCCGACGGCCACGATGCGACCGTCGGACACCGCGACGGCTCCCGCCCGGGGGACGGCATCGTCCATGGTGATGACAGTGGCGGCGGTCAGGATGCGATCAGGCACGGGCACAGCGTGCCAGACGATCCGCAGCCGCGTCCGGCAAACCTCAGCGGCGGCGTCCGTAGCGATCGGCGAGCTTGTCTTCGACGGTCACCGGGGCCGCGGTCTCACCCTGCTGGGCTGCCGCGGTTTTCTCGGCGGCTTCCTTGTCGCGGCGGCGCGCCTTCACTTCGGCGTAGACGAAATAGCCCAATCCGATCGGGGCGATGATGCCGAACGCGATCCACTGGATCCCGTAGGACAGGAACGGCCCGGCGTCCAGGTGTGGCAGGGGAATCACCCCGAGCCCGCCCGGTTGGTCCTCGATCAGCTGGAGGTAGGACCCGGCCAGCGGTGTGCCGGTCAGGGCGGAGACCTGCGTGGTGTCGATCGCGTACACCTGCTGGTAGCCGTCCTGGGTGAACGGGTTCTTGCCGGGCGGGGCGGTCTCGGAGTCGCGCAGCCGGGCGGTGATGGTCACCTCACCGGTGGGCAGTGCATCGAGTTGCGGCGGTTTGGAACCCGCCTCGGGACGGACGTAGCCGCGGTCGACCAGGACCGTCGGCCCGTCGTTGACGGCGAACGGCACCAACACCTCGAACGCCGGGTCGCCCTCGACCAGGCGTAGCCGGGCCAGGAGTTGGTGTTCGGGCAGATACCTCCCGGTGGCGGTGACCTCATGCCACTGCTGATCCGGCGCCGACGAATCCTGCTGCGGCAGAACGTCGGTCAGGGGAACCGGATCAGCGGTCAGGGCCGCGTTGATCTGGTCGTTCTCGCGGGAGGTCTGGGTGTTCTTGCCGAGCTGCCAGGGCGCCAGCACCGTGAAACACAGGTAGGCGAACGCACCCACCACCACCGCCATGGCCAGCCATTGCGGTTTCAGCACGAACGCCCAGCGTTTCATCGTGAGTCCAGGTTCTCATCCACCCAGGCATGAAGGCCCGGTAGTGAGGATTCGATGACGGTGTAGACGTCCTCGAAGTCGGTGGGGGTGCCGTAGTACGGGTCCTCCACGTCCAGGGCATGTGCGGCCGAGCGCGGGTCGAAGGACCGCAGCATCCGCAGCCGGTCGGGTTCCACGCCGAGGTCGGTGAGCAGCCGCAGGTGATTGCGGCCCAGCGCCACCACCAGATCGGCTCCCAGATGGTCCTCGTCCACCTGCGCGGCGACGTGGTCGGTCGGGTAGCCGTGCGCCCGCAGCACCGCGTTGGCGCGGCTGTCGGCGCCGTCACCCACATGCCAGCCCCCGGTGCCCGCGCTGGTCACCCGTACGCGGTCGGCCAGGCCACGTTCGCTGATCTGATGGGCGAACATCTTGGCCGCCATGGGTGAGCGGCAGATGTTGCCGGAGCAGACGAACGTGACGTGCAGTTGCTCAGGCACCGAGCACCTCGCGCAGCGCGGCGATATCGGTCACATGCGTGGCGCACATTTCTGAAAGATCAGGTCCACTGAAGTCCGAGCGGCCGTACCCCCAGCCCACCACCACGGTGTCGATACCGTGTGCGGCGGCGCCCTCCACGTCATGGCGGCGATCGCCGACCATCAGCACCCGCTCGGGCAGCGGCTCGAGCTGCGCGAGGGCGTGTGCCACCACATCGGCCTTCTCGACCCGGGCGCCACCGTCAGCCCCGGCGATCACCTCGAAGTACCCGTCGAGCCCGAAGTGCTCCAGGATGCGGTGGGCCGTCTTCTCGTTCTTCGACGTGGCCACCGCCAGCCGGACACCCTTGTCCTTGAGATCGCGCAGCACGTCTTCGATGCCGTCGAACACGCTGTTCATCGACCACCCCGTGGTGGTGTAGTCGGCGCGGTAGGCGGCCATCGCGGCTTCGGCGTGCTCGCCGACCAGCGCCTCCAGCGTGCGTGCCATCGGCGGGCCCACGATCCGGCCGGCCAGATCGCCCTCCGGTACGTCCGCACCGACGGCGGCCAGAGCGTGACGGAAGCTCGCCACGATGCCCTCGGCGGAATCGGTCAGGGTGCCGTCGAGGTCGAACAACACAAGCTGGGGGTGCTCGCTTTGCAGCACGGAGGGAACTGGTTCTGCCACGCTGCCATTGTCGCCGATGACGCGACCACTACAGTTTCTGAGTGTGACTTCGAGTGCTCAGGGGACCGGCGGCGTCCCGCTTGCCGAGGTCATCGAGGTACTCGACATCGCCTATCCGCCGCAGCTGGCGCAATCCTGGGATTCGGTGGGCCTGGTGTGCGGCGACCCCGACGAGCAGGTCACCTCGGTGAGCGTCGCCGTCGACGCCACCGCCGCTGTGGTCGAGGAGGTCGCTGACGGCGGCCTGCTGCTGGCTCACCACCCGCTGCTGCTGCGCGGGGTGGACACCGTGGCCGCCAGCACCCCCAAGGGTGCGCTGGTGCACCGATTGCTGCGTACCGGGCGCGCCCTGTTCACCGCGCACACCAACGCCGATGCCGCCGCGCCGGGTGTCTCGGACGCGCTGGCCGACGCCCTGGGGCTGACGGTCGTCGACGTGCTGGACCCCGAACCCGCGGGCCCGGAGTTGGACAAGTGGGTGATCTTCGTTCCCGCCGACAACGCCGACGCG
Organism: Mycolicibacterium sp. SMGY-1XX; assembly: GCF_059132455.1. NCBI lineage: Bacteria > Bacillati > Actinomycetota > Actinomycetes > Mycobacteriales > Mycobacteriaceae > Mycobacterium > Mycolicibacterium sp. SMGY-1XX. The sequence goes on along the minus strand of NZ_CP101139.1, from coordinate 4,554,351 downwards.
GTGCGGTCCGCGGTGTTCGACGCCGGCGCCGGGCAGATCGGTGACTACTCGCACTGCAGCTGGTCGGTGACGGGCACGGGCCAATTCCTGCCGCATGAGGGCGCCACCCCGGCGATCGGGGCCCGTGGTTCGCTGGAGCGGCTGCCCGAGGACCGGGTGGAGGTGATCGCCCCGGCGCGGGTGCGGGCCCGGGTGTTAACCGCCATGCGGGCCGCGCACCCCTACGAGGAGCCCGCATTCGACGTGCTGGCGCTGGCGCCGCTGCCGTCGGGTGTCGGCATCGGACGCATCGCGGCGCTGCCCGAGCCGGAGCCGCTGTCCGCGTTCGTGGCCCGGGTGGGTCAGCGGCTGCCGGCCACCACCTGGGGGGTGCGGGCCTCCGGTGACCCGGACGCCCTGGTGTCTCGGGTCGCGCTGTGCGGCGGTGCCGGCGATTCACTGTTGAGTGCGGTGACGCAGGCCGGCGTGCAGGCGTACGTGACAGCCGATCTTCGCCACCACCCCGCCGACGAGTACCGGCGCGGCTCGGACGTGGCCCTGGTGGACGTGGCGCACTGGGCCAGCGAACAACCGTGGTGCCATCAAGCAGCGTCCGTGCTGCGCAACCATTTCGGTGATCGTCTGCCGGTTCGGGTCAGCGATGTCCGCACCGACCCGTGGAACGTGAAGAGTCAGGGAAGCTATACATGAAAGCTGAAGTAGCACAACAACGTCTGCTCCTCGAGCTGACGGAACTGGACGCCGAGCTGAGTCGCATCGCGCACCGGACGAAGACCCTGGCCGAACAGAAGAGCCTCGATGACCTGCAGGCCCAGCAGCGCGCCGCCCAGGACCGGTTGGCGGTACTGCAGATCGCCGTCGATGATCTGGACGGGCAGGTCACCCGGTTCGAGTCCGAGGTCGACGGTGTTCGTCAGCGCGAAGACCGGGACCGGGCGCTGCTGGACTCGGGGACGGTGAATCCCAAACAGCTCGCCGAGCTGCAGCACGAGCTGGAGACCCTGGAGCGGCGACAGGCGTCACTGGAGGACTCACTGCTCGAGGTGATGGAGCGCCGCGAAGAGCTGGTCGGACAGCAAGCGGCCGAGCAGGCCGAGATCGACCGGCTGGGCGCCGATGTTGCCGTGGCCCTGCACGCCCGTGACGCCGCGTTGGCCGAGATGGAGCAGACGCGCACGGTGGCGGGGCAACGGCGCGCCGAACTGGCCCAGACCATCGCCGCGGATCTGGTGGCGCTCTACGAGCGGCAGCGCACCGCCGGCGGGGTGGGTGCCGGGCTGTTGCAGGGCCGGCGTTGCGGTGCCTGCCGGATCGAGATCGACCGCGGGGAATCCGCGCGGATCGCCGCTGCGGCCGACGACGACGTGGTGCGGTGCCCGGAGTGTGGGGCGATCCTGTTGCGTATCAAGGGGTTCGGCGCGTGAAGGTGCTGGTCGAAGCGGACGGCGGCTCGCGGGGCAACCCCGGCCCGGCCGGCTTCGGAGCGGTGGTGTTCTCCGCCGACCACGCCACAGTGCTGGCCGAGAGCAAACAAGCCATCGGCCGGGCAACCAACAACGTCGCCGAATATCGCGGCCTGATCGCGGGTTTGACCGAAGCGGCGAGCCTGGGCGCTTCCGAGGTCGCGGTGGCGATGGACTCCAAACTGGTGGTCGAGCAGATGTCGGGCCGCTGGAAGGTGAAGAACGCCGACCTGGCGGTGCTGCATCAGCAGGCCCGGGATCTCGCGTCGGGGTTCTCGGAGGTGACGTTCCGCTGGATTCCGCGTGCGCAGAACTCGCATGCCGACCGGTTGGCCAACGAAGCCATGGATGCGGCGGCCAGCGTATCCGACGAGGTGAAAGCGGTTGCACCACAGGCCAATCCGGCTGGCTGGACAGGAGCCCGCGGTGAGCCGACACGGATGCTGCTGTTGCGGCACGGACAGACTGAACTCTCGGTCGAGCGCCGCTACTCCGGGCGCGGTAATCCGGCGCTGACCGAACTCGGGCGCCAGCAGGCCGCCGCCGCCGCGGCGTATCTGGCGCAGCGCGGCGGCGTCTCGGCGGTCATCAGTTCACCCCTGCAGCGCGCCTACGACACCGCCGCGGCCGCCGCCAAAGGCCTGGGCCTCGACGTCACCGTCGACGACGATCTGATTGAAACCGACTTCGGCGGCTGGGAGGGGCTGACTTTCGCCGAGGCGTCGGCAGCCGATCCCGAACTGCACGGGCGCTGGTTGCGCGACACCAGTGTCGACCCGCCCGGCGGCGAGAGTTTCGACACCGTGCACACCCGGATACGCCGGGCCCGCACGCGCATCATCTCCGAGCACGCCGGCTCGACCGTGCTGGTGGTGTCGCACGTGACGCCGATCAAGACGATGCTGCGCATGGCCCTCGACGCCGGGCCGGGCATCCTGTACCGGCTGCATCTGGACCTGGCGTCGCTGTCGATCGCGGAGTTCTACCCCGACGGCCTGGCCTCGGTGCGGCTGGTGAACCAGACCTCGTATCTCTGATCAGGTGTGCAGGTGCAGGCGTTCGCCCTGGGCGCCGAAGATCATGATGGCCTCCACGGGCCCGTCGACCGCGCCGAACCAGTGCGGTGTCCAGGTGGTGAACTCGACGGCCTCGCCCGGTTCGATGGTGAAGTCACGATCGCCGAGGACCAGGCGCATCTTGCCGGACAGTACGTACATCCAGTCCTGACCCTCGTGCACCGGAAGCTCTTTCGGCGGAGTCCTGCGTTGCGGATTCACCCGGATCTTGAACGCGTGCAGCCCGCCGGCCGGCCCGTGGCGGGTCAGCGGCCAGAAGGTCACATCGTTGTGGGTGTGCGAGGCGCCGCGCACCCGAGGGTCGGGTTGTTCGGGTTCGCGCAACAGATCGTCGGTGCTGACGGACAATGCGGCGGCCAAGCGCGGGAGGTGGTCGAGCGCCAGCCGGCGCTTGCCCGATTCCAGCCGGCTCAGCGTCGACACGTCGATCTGGGCGCGCCGGGACACGTCGTCGAGCGTCAGTCCCTGGCGTATTCGTAATTCGCGGAGCCGGCGCCGCACCAACGTATCGACGTCGGGAGCCTCGTTTGCCTGCATGGCAAAACAGCTTGGCATTCTGGCCGACCGACTGCAAGCTCGTGTCATGGACGTTGATTGTGTGATCGTCGGTGGCGGCGCCGCGGGCCTCAGTGCCGCACTGGTTTTGGGCCGGGCCCGGCGCCGGACGCTGGTGGTGGACGCCGGACAGCAGAGCAACCGCGCAGCGCACGGGATCGGCGGGCTGTTGGGTTCGGACGGCCGGCCGCCGGCCGAGTTGTATGCCCGCGGCCGGGCCGAGCTGGCCGCCTATCCCAGCGTCGAGGTGCGTGACGGCGTGGTGGTTGATGCCCTCTCGGTCGGTGGCGGGTTCACCGTCGAACTGGCCGACGGTGCCCGCGTGGACACCCGCACCATCCTGCTGGCCACCGGAATGGAGTACCGGCCGATCCCGCTGCCCGGCGTGGACGAGCTGTGGGGCGCCTCGGTGTTCCACTGCCCGTTCTGCCACGGGTGGGAGGTCCGGGACAAGCCGTTGGCGGTGTGCGCCAACGGGGATCGCGCCATCCACACCGCCTTGTTGCTGCGCGGGTGGAGTGACGACGTGGTGCTGCTGACCAACGGCGCGGCCGAACTTTCCGAGGAGCAACGTGACCTGCTGGTCGCGGCCAAAGTCTCGATCGACGAGCGGCCGATCGCCGAATTGGCCGGCGTCAACGGTGAGCTGGACGCGGTGGTGTTCACCGACGGAGATCGACTGCCGCGCAGCGCAATGCTGGTTTCCACGACCATGCACCAGCGGTCGGCGCTGGCCCAGCGCCTGGGCGCGGAGTTCGCCGAGCCCGGACCCGTTGCCGTCGACGCGCTGAAAATCGATCCGTTCTGTCGCACCAGTGTGCCGGGGCTGTTCGCCGCCGGTGACGTGAGTGCTCAGATGCCGCAGGTGGCGGCTGCGGTGGCCGCGGGTTCGCTGGCCGGGGCCGCCGTGATGCAGACGAAGATGTCCGAGGATTTCGGACTGCCCATCCCACAACCCAGGAGCTGACCATGCCGGAAAGCAGTGAAACACAGCAGATGTGGAACGCCATGTATCGCGAGTCGCCGCGGCGCTGGACCGGTGAGGCGAATGTGCGGTTCGCCGAGGTGGTATCGGCGCTGCCGCCGGGACGGGCGCTCGATCTGGGATGTGGGGAAGGGGGCGACGCCAAGTGGCTGGCCTCTCGGGGCTGGCATGTGGTGGCCGTCGACATCTCCGATGAGGCGCTGCGGCGCGCCGCCGAGGATGCCGGAGAGCTGGCCTCGCACATCGACTTTGCGCACCACGATCTGACGCAGACGTTCCCCGAGGGCGAGTTCGATCTGGTGTCCGCCCAGTTTCTGCAGTCCCCGGTGGACTGGGATCGGTACACCCTGCTGCGGCGGGCCGCCGCAGCCGTCGCCCCCGGTGGCACCTTCGTCCTGGTGGATCACGGCGCTGCGCCGCCGTGGTCGGCGCACAAGCATGCCCATCACGTCTTCACGACCCCGCAGCAGGTCGTCGACGGGTTGGCGCTCGACATGTCGGTGTGGCAGGTGCTGCGCGCCGAGGTCGTGGAGCGCGAGGCCGTCGGTCCGGACGGCCAGCACGCTCACATACCCGACAACGTGATCGTGGTGCGGCGCACGGCCTGATGCGGTCAGGCGGCGTCGTGGAACACCAGGCCAAGGGTGAACCGGGTGCCGCTGCGAACCTCGGAGACGCCATGCCGAACGGGCGCGGCCGACCATCCACGCGTTGACGGCACCGGCCGGTCGCGGGTGGTGAACACGAAGCCGTGCCGCCACGGGATCTGGACGGCGGTCCCGCGTGACTGCGCGCGGGGCCGCTGTTCGACGAGCAGGAACTCGCCGCCGGTGTAGTCGACGCCCGGCTCGCTGAGATTGATCACCACTTGCAGGGGAAACACCAACTCTCCGTACAGGTCTCGATGCAGTGCATTCCAGTCGCCGGCGCCGTACCGCAGCAGGAGGGCGGTGGGTTTGTCCTGCTGGGCGCGATGGCACATCCCCAGCCAGTCGTCGAGGGTGTCCGGCCACGGCGCCTCCCGGCCCAGCCGGTGATACCAGTCGCGGGCGATCGGAAGAAGCCCTGGATACAGCCGTTCTTTGAGGGACTGAATGGGTTCGGGGTAGGGCGTATCGAAGTAGCGGTACTGCCCGGACCCGAACCGGTGTCGCGACATGTCGATGGTGGCCCGGAACAGCCGGTCCTCGGCATAGAGACCGCGGAGCCTGGCCGCGTCGCCGGCGCTGACCAGTTCCGGCAGCAGAGCGCCGCCAGTGCGGTCCAACTCGTCGGCCACCTGCGCCCAATGGATGCTCATATCTCGTAGACGCCCCCGGTGTTCGGAATGTGAGGTCTGTCGAGGAACACTTCCGCGCCCGCGGAGGTTGTGACCTGAGACACCGCCGACGAGAGGTTCAGCCATGCCGACGATGACCAGTGACGAACGTGAAGCCTTCCTGGCCGAGAAGCGGGTGGGGGTGATCGCGGTGGAGCGGCCCGACCGGGCGCCGCTCTCGGTGCCGATCTGGTACGGCTACGAACCTGGCGGCGAGGTGCTGCTCTGGACCGACGCCGGTTCGCTGAAGGAGAAGCTGATCCGTGCGGCCGGGCGGTTTGCCATCACGACGCAGGTGGAGGAGCCGCCGTATCGCTATGTGACGGCCGAGGGGGACGTGACCGCCATCGAGTCGGCCACCCGCGACGTCGTCGAGGCGATCGCGGTGCGGTATCTCGGTGCCGAGGCCGGTGCGGAGTTCACCGATCAGAGCCTCGGCTCGACGTCGGTGGTGATCCGGATGCGCCCGCAGCGCTGGTTGAGCACGGACTACTCGAAGGAGTAGCTCGCCGGTCCCAGACACGATGACGTTTTGCCCTTTTCGGTCGGGGACCGCGGGGTTATCCGTCGCCGACGTACTTCACTTCGGAGTGCGGGGCGTGTGTGTCCAATGAGAACCTCGCCGTCTAGGTCCGCCACCCGCGGGGGGATCATCGGGCCGCTGCGAGATCGCAAAGACGGACGCGCGGATCGATGGGTTCATTAAGGGCCACCCCCGCCGTTTTGGAGCGCAAGTGTCACCACCACGACCACCGGAACTGTCACCGATGTCTTGGGAGATGTCAGCATCAATGTCAGTGGGGCCCGATAGTATTCGAACATGCTTTCGAATGATGCGCTCAACGAGGTGATGCTGCAGCTCAGCGCCGATTACTCGCTCCGAGAGTCCCGGATTCGGGCCTCGTGGGCACTCATTGCACGCATGTACGCCGTCGACATGCAGTGCTGGCACCCGAGAGCCGGCACTGTCGGTATGCGGGGCCACCGCGTGCGTCTCGGCGGCCTTGACACGGCCGGCATCGCTTCCGCCGCTAGGGGTCTCAACGGTCCCGGTGCGCACGGCCGCGCCCGCGTGTCCGGCCGGCTACCCGGGCTGCACACCGGCCCCAGCCCTCCAGCGGAGGTCGTGCCCGCTCTTCGTCGACGATGAAGAGCATCACGTCACCGCCGAGAAACGACGGGCGGTGAACCGGCCATGCACTGGCAGTACGGGCGTTCGGGGCGAGTGCGGCTTGACGAGCTGTCTCGATCACGTGCGGACTGTCTGCCGGTCGATGTCGGGTGAGCGGCGTGCGCCGGGCCGCTGCCGCGGGATGAACGGGACCGACGCGTATTGGTCTTTGACCGGCGTCAACCAGTACCTTGGGTGGGCGAACGAGTTGGCCGGGCGGCCGCGGGTGACCGACCGGTCCTGCAGAGGGGGAGGAGGGACGGTCGGCCATTCGAGGAAAGTCCGGACTTCACAGAGCAGGGTGATTGCTAACGGCAATCCGAGGTGACTCGCGGGACAGTGCCACAGAAAACAGACCGCCGGAAACGGTAAGGGTGAAACGGTGCGGTAAGAGCGCACCAGCATCCCGGGTGACCGGGGTGGCTAGGCAAACCCCACCCGAAGCAAGGCCAAGAAGGTCGCGTGGGGGCGCGACTGCGCAGACGCCCGAGGGTTGCTCGCCCGAGTCTGCGGGTAGGCCGCTCGAGGTACCCGGTGACGGTGTGCCCAGATGGATGGTCGCCACTGAGCGGCTCCGGAGACGGAGCCGCTCAGGACAGAATCCGGCTTACAGGCCAGCTCGTTCGCCTCTACAGCTTGCGCACGGACTTGTCGAGCTTGGCCAGTGCCTCCTCGACCTGCTCCCGCGCGTGATCGGCGAGCTCGTGCTCGCGCTGGAACAGCAGCCCGTAGGTGAAAGTGTCTTCGCCCGCGGCGTGGGCGACGTCGGCTTGCTGACTCAGATGCGCCCGGCTGACGTAGCTGTCCTGGTGTTCCCCCAGCAGCGTCTGGATCTCCTTGGCGGCGCCCGACACCTTGTCGGCGCCCAGTGCCGAGGCTGTGTAACGCAACCGCTTGGCGCTCTTACGGATTCGGTGCAGGGCCTCGTCGCGGTCCTCGGTGGCCTCATCGGCGGCCTTGGCGGCCTTGCGCACACGCTTGTAAGCCGAGTCGATGGTCACCGGAGACGCGTGCTTACCCTCGGCCGTCGTCGGCTCGGCCGTCACCAGCTCTTCGAGAGCATCGAGCAACCGGAAGTACCGGGACGTACGCATGGCCGCCAGCGAGCGACGGTGCCCCACCTCGTAGCGTTTCTTGGCGCCCTCGACCAGACGTTCGCGCACCGGGCCGCGCACCAGTTCGGCGGGCAACCCGTCAAGTGCGTTCTCGTAGCGCTCGGCCAGTACCTCCGCATCGCGGGCCACGCCCAGGATGGCCGCGAGCGCGCGCAGTTCGTCGAGTACCCAGCTGTCGTCGGTCAGCCCGAACGACTCCTCGGACTCCTTGAGCAGGCTGCGCAACTTACGCGTCGTGACCCGCATCTGGTGCACCGAGTCCCACACATCGGCGCGCACCGCGCGGTCCCATTCGATCAGCTCTGCCACCTGCTGGGCCACGGCGCGGTGCACCGGATCCGCGGGCAGGGGCGCCTCGGCCTTCGGCTCCGCGCCGGTTGCGAGCACCCGCGCGAGTTTCGACCCCGAGCCGGCCGGGACGGCCCCGGCGTCGAGCAGCCGATTGCCCAGGCGATCCAACAGAGCAGGTTCCGCGTCAGGAGTCAGCAACTCCAGCTCCCACTCCCGCCACGCCTGCTCGTCGCCGCCGACCGCCCATGCGGTGACCTGGTCATCGCAGAATTCGGCCAGCGCGGTGCCGTCGCTGCCGTGCAGCAGCTGGATGTGGCGGGTGGTGCTGATCTGCGCCACCGGCGCCAACGGCCGGTCACGAACGATGGCCAACACCACGTCGAGCAGCTCGGCCGGCACCGTCTCGGTACCAGCATCCAGCGGTAACCGGACCTCCGTGCGAGCGTCTGCGCCGGCGGGCAGCTTGAGGTGCCAGCCCTCGTCGGCGCCACCGGTGCGCCGGCGCAACGTGATCTTGTGTGCCGCCAGGTCGTGATCGGCGGTGTCGAAGTACACGGCGTCCAAGGACTCGGCCGGCGACAGCTCTACCCGTGCTACAGCCGACAGTCCGTCGAAGGACGGAGATACCGTCGATTCGGTCACGTCGAACTTGCGCTCGACTTCCTTGTGCCGGGTCGGTTTCGCGCTGGCCATGTCCACCTTCGCTCGTGCGTGCCTCCAAGAGTCTGAACAGAGTGCCACATCCAGGTGAACAAACAGGTCCGGGCGATCGCGCCGTCAGCTGGCGATCTGTCGCCTGAACTCTCCGGCGTTGTCCCACGCCTGCCGCTCGGCCGCGAACGCCTCGGCCTGTTGGCGGCGGAACGCCGCGATGGGGTCGGCGTCGCGCTCCAGGAAAGCGAGGTACTCGGCCATCGAGAACTTGCCGTCGGTGATGGCGACATCGCCGCGGCCGGCGGCCATCTCCGCCCGCATGTCCAGCAGCTCCTCGGCACTCACGGGATAGAAGCTGATCCGGTCGAAGTACCGCAGCAGCCACGGCGTGCCCGGCTCGAATGACCGGGAATCGCGTGGGTGGCTGTGGTTCCACACCTGGGTGGTGCGTCCGACGAACTGGTAACCGCCCGGTCCCTCCATCCCGTAGATGCACATGTAGGCCCCACCGATACCCACCGCGTTCTCCGGTGTCCAGGTCCGGGCCGGGTTGTACTTGGTGGTGACCAGACGGTGCCGGGGGTCCAGGGGAGTGGCCACCGGCGCGCCCAGGTAGACATCGCCGAGGCCGAGCACCAGGTACTCAGCCCCGTACACCACGTCATGAACCTCGGACACATCGCCGAGTCCGTTGATCCGCCGGATGAACTCGATGTTCCACGGGCACCACGGGGCATCGGCGCGCACGCCATGGATGTAGCGCTGGATCGCCTCGTGCGTGGCCGGGTCGTCCCATGACAACGGGAGCGACACGGTGCGGCTCGGCACCACCAGTTCGTCTGTCGCGGGCAGAGTCTCGTCGATGCCGGCCAGCAGACCGGTGATCTCGCCGATGCTGAGCCGGCCGGGGTCGAACTGCACCTGCAGTGACCGCACCCCGGGGACCAGCTCGGTGATGCCGTCGAGACCGCGGGCACGAAGCTCCTCGTAGAGCACATGCACCCGGGCCCGCATGGCCAGGTCGAGCACCATCGGCCCGTACTCGACGAGCACCCCGCCGTCACCGGCACGCCGCAGCGTCACTTCGGTGCCGTCGGCGGTGGCGTACCGGTTCAGCACTCCGTCGTCGGCGTCGCCGGCTTTCGACAGCACCAGCGGTAACGACGCCCGCCGGTCGACGTCGAGGCTGTGCACCGAGGGTGCCCGGTCGGCGCGCACCGGCACGAACCGCACCGAGTCGCCCGGCGCCAGCTGGCCGAGCTTCCAACGGTCACCGCTGACGACGGTGACCGGGCAGACGAAGCCACCGAGGCTGGGTCCGTCGGGACCGAGGAGGATCGGGGTGTCACCGGTGAAATCAAGTGCACCAACACAATAGGCGGTGTCGTGGATGTTCGACGGGTGCAGTCCGGCCTCTCCGCCGTCGCTGCGCGCCCACCGCGGTTTCGGTCCTTCGAGGCGCACGCCGGTGCGGTCGGAGTTGAAATGCACGGTGTAGTCGGTGGCCAGCAGGGTGTCGATGTCGTTGCGGGTGAAGAACTCCGGTGCGCCGTGTGGTCCTTCGGTGACGGCCAGCTCCCAGCGATGACCGATGCTGGGTTGCTCCTCGATGGCCGCCCGGGCCGCGCGGTCCTGGCGCAGCTCGTGCGGGCCGGGGTCGGTGCCGATGGTCAGGTCGTCACCGGCGCGCAGCGCGCGACCGTCATGACCACCGAATGCTGCGAGGGTGAATGTGGCTGTGCTCTCGAGGTATTCGGGCTCGACAAGTCCGCCGGCGAACAACACGTAGCAGCGCATGCCCGGCCCGGTCATGGTGCCGACCTCCAGCGTGCCTCCCGCGGGAATCGAGATCGACTGCCACATGGGGGCGGGTGCCCCGTCGACGCTCACCGGCACGGGCGCTCCGGTGACACATACCCGGGCGCCGTCGGGGAACCGCAGACTCGGACCACTGCGGGTGCACTCCAGGCCGCCGACACCTTCGGTATTGCCGAGCAGCCGATTGCCGATCCGGAACGACAGGTCGTCCATCGGCCCCGACGGCGGAACGCCGATGTGCCAGTAGCCGATTCGACCCGGCCAGTCTTGCACCGTGGTCAGCATTCCGGGGCTGACCACGTCGATTTTTGTGGTCATGAGCCGGTGATCACCATGCGCACCGGCGTGGGGTCGAAGCCGTTGCACGGATTGTTGATCTGCGGGCAGTTGGACACCAGTACCAGGGTGTCGGAGTCGGCGCGCACGGTCAGCGACTTGCCGGGGGCCGACAGCCCGTCGACGATACCGAGGGTGCCGTCGGCTTCCACCGGGACGTTCATGAAGAAGTTGATGTTGGGCACGATGTCGCGCTTGCCCATACTCCACTTCGAGGCCTCGGCGAGGAAGTTCTCGGCGCAGGCGTGCTGGTGCACGGTGTGGTGTCCGTACCGCAGGGTGTTGGACTCCTTGGAGCAGGCGCCGGCAAGGGTGTCGTGGTTACCCACCTCGTCGGCGACGATGGTGACCAGGGGGGTGCCGTCGGCGGCGCGCAACACCGAACCGGTGGTGAGGAAGATGTTGCCCTGGCCGGCGACGGTGGCCTGGCAGCTGTAGCGCTTGGACGGGTCCACCCGATCGGTGCCGGGGTGCACGCCGTAGAAGAGTGTGTCGACGGCCTGATTGCCGTGCAGATCGATGATCTGCAGCTGCTGGCCGGCACGCAGGATCGCAGACCACGGCGCGCAGGCGGCCACGATTTCATCGGAGATGACGGTGATTTCGGGGGCGAGTGTCATGGGGTGTCCTAGCTGATCGCGGCGGCGTTCTGGGCGCAGGCCCAGGTGCTCTCGGTGTTGAACAGGGCGCGTAGGTACTCGGGGTCGGTGCTCACCGGTGTGCGCAGTTCCTCGTCGGCGCGCCAGGCCAGGACGTCGAGCCCCGTCGTCTCACCGCGGGGATCGAGCGGATGGGCCGCGTTGACCAACGCCACCACCACGGGCAGGTGGATCAGCAGGTCCACCGCGGCGCCCGGGCCGGCGGATCCGATGAATTCCAGCGCACCGTCCTGCGCGGCCCGCACGCCCTGGAAGAACGACGCCGACGGGGCGACGTCGCGGGCGTCCATGCCGTGTTTGGCCGCAGCCAGCAGCATTGCGCTCTGCCCGGCGGGGGTCATACCGCACAGCAGGTCGTGGTGCCCGGAGGAGTCGGCGACGACGGTGGCGAGCACCCGACCCTGGTCGGACAACAGGGGGTGACCGGTACCCAGGTAGGCCTGCCACGGCACCTTCATGGTGTCGGCCACGTTCAGCCGTTCCCAGTTGGCGTCGGCGCGGAACAACAGCAGGTGTGCGCAGGCATGGCCGTCGGGGTCGATGAGGCGCAGGCGGCTGCCGCGCCCGAGGACGCGGGTGGTGTAGGACCCGCCGGGAACGCTTTCGGCCCAGACCAACCGGGTGGGGTCGATGCCCTCGGGGGTGGCGGGGACCCGCATCTGCGCACCCGAGGCCTGTGACCGGGCATGCGATCGGGCGCCGTCGGTGGACGCGGTGCTCATAGTTCCTCCCTGACCGATTAACTGTCGGGTGAAAGTTTTGTGGCAGCGCGTTCCGGGGTCATGTCTGCGCTGTTACGTTCGCGTGACACTTTCTGTCGATTGACAGGTAATGGGATCGGCGCAGGTGGCGCACCCTCCGCGGCATCGCCAATGCAACAATGTGACGCATGCGCACCGACGGCCGTGGGCGGCCGCGCCTGGAGCAATCGCGTCGTCCGGGCAAGACGGCCCGTGAGGAGATCCTCGACGCGGCCGCCGAACTCTTCACCACCCACGGCTACTCCAGCACGTCGACGCGCGCGATCGCCGATGCAGTGGGCATGCGGCAGGCCTCGCTCTACCACCATTTCGCCACCAAGGACGACATTCTCGACGCGCTGGTTGCCGGCACCGTCGACGCACCGTTGGTCCTGGCCCATGAGCTGCTGGCCGAATCCTCGCCGGCTGCCCCGCGGCTGCACCTTCTGGTGGTCAGCGACGTGACCCAGCTGTGCGGCAGCCGCTGGAATCTGGGCGCGCTGTACCTGCTGCCGGAGCTGCGAGTGGACCGGTTCGCGGGCTTTCGCGCCCGTCGCGCCGAGTTGCGTGAGCACTACCGGCTGCTGGCCCGTCAGGTCATCGCCGAGTGCGCCGGTCCCGTCGACGCCGACGATCTACCGTTCCGCCTGGTCGAGACCGTGATCAACCGGCGCTCCGATGACAACGGGTGCCCGCCGGAGCAGCCGTGGGTGATCGCCGACGGCGCGCTGCGCTCGCTGGGCTGGTCGGGGGATTTCGACGCGCTTCGGCGGGGGACCGCTGATCGACTGCTCAGCCCACCGGCTAACGTCTCGGCATGACCTTCGAGACACTGCAGTTCGACCAGGCCGGCGCCATCACCACCATCACGCTGAACCGCCCCGAGGCCGCCAACGGGATGAACGACACCATGACCCGTGAACTCGCCGAGGCCGCCGTGCAGGCGGACACCGCCGAGACCAAGGTCGTGGTGATCACCGGTGCGGGCCGATTCTTCTGCGCCGGAGGCGATCTCAAGGCGATGGCCGCGTCACCGCTGGGACCGGGCCCCTTCGTCAAGGGCATCGCCGACGATCTGCATCGCGCCGTCTCGACGTTCGCCCGGATGGACGCCGTGGTGATCACGGCCGTCAACGGCGTGGCCGCCGGTGCCGGTTTCTCGTTGGCGATCAGCGGCGACCTGGTGCTGGCCGCCGATACCGCGGCGTTCACCATGGCCTACACCAGAGCGGGGCTGAGCCCCGACGGCAGTGCGTCGTATTACCTGCCGCGGCTCATCGGTGTGCGGCGCACGCAGGAACTGATGCTGACCAACCGCACCCTGTCGGCGGCCGAGGCTCATGCGTGGGGCCTGGTCAACGAGGTCGTCGAGGGTGCGGCACTGGCCCGGCGGGCCGCCGAGTTGGCCGACCAGATTGCTTCTGGCGCAAAACAATCCCACGCCGCCGTGAAGAAGCTGGTGCTGGCTTCGTTCGGCAACGACATCGAGACCCAGATGGCGCTCGAGGCCGACCTCATCGCGGAGAACGCCGACGGACCCGACGGTGGAGAGGGGATCGACGCGTTCCTGAACAAACGCGCGCCCAGGTTCGCCTGAGCCCGCGTCGGTTCGGGTTCGGGGGCTAGAAGGAGTGTTCTTCGGCGGGGAAGGTACCGCTGGCCACCTCGGCGGCGTATTCGGTTGCCGCGCGGCGCAATTCACCGCCGACATCGCCGAAGCGCTTGACGAACTTCGCGGTGCGGCCGGAGGTCATCCCGGCCATGTCCTGCCACACCAGTACCTGGGCGTCGCAGTTGGGGCCCGCACCGATACCGACGGTGGGGATGGTCAGCTTGCCGGTGATCTGCGTGGCCAGTTCGGCGGGCACCATCTCCAGCACCACGGCTACGGCACCTGCCTCGGCCACGGCAATGGCGTCGTGGATGGTCTGCTCGGCGGCGTCGCCGCGCCCCTGCACCTTGAAACCGCCCAAGCCGTTGACACTCTGCGGGGTGAAGCCGATGTGCGCGATCACCGGGATGCCGGCCTGGGTCAGGGTGGCGATCTGGTCGGCCACCCGCTCGCCGCCCTCGAGTTTGACCGCGTGGGCGCCGGTCTCCTTCAGGAACCGCGTCGCACTGGCCAGGGCCTGCATGGCGCCGGCTTCGTAACTGCCGAAGGGCAGGTCGGCGACCACCAGCGCGTGCGGAGCCCCCTTGACCACACCGCGGACCAGCGGGATCAGTTCGTCGATGGTGATGGGCACGGTGGTGTCGTAGCCGTAGACGACATTGGCCGCGGAATCACCCACCAGGAGAACCGGGATCTCGGCCTCGTCGAACACCCGGGCGGTGGAGTAGTCGTAGGCGGTGAGCATGGACCACTTGTGGCCTTCGCTCTTCCAGGCCTGTAGATGATGCGTGCGAACCTTGAAGCGCTTCTTGGGCTGATCGGAGGCAGCGCCATAAACATGCTGCTCTTGCATTCCGGCTTTTTCAGACATCACTGTCCTCTGCGGTGGTCGGTTCGATCCTCGAGGCCCATCAGGGTCCCCGGGTCTGCTGACGCCACCAGTCTGCCAGCCGGGTCCGTTCACGTGAACTGCAAGTTAAGTGGAGTTCCTCACACCCTTCGCTTCTTGGACATACGATCGCCGGATGCAACGGCTCAGCGGGCTCGACGCCAGCTTCCTCTATCTCGAAACTCCGTCGCAGCCCTTGCACGTGTGCTCGATCCTGGACGTCGACACCTCGACGATGCCGGGCGGATACACCTTCGAACGTCTGCGCGACGAACTGGTGGTCCGGATCGCGGCGATGCCGGAATTCCGCGACAAACTGGCCGACAGCCGGTTCAACCTCGATCACCCAGTGTGGGTGGAGGACAAGGACTTTGACGTCGACCGGCACCTGCACCGCATCGGGCTGCCCGGTCCCGGCGGACGGGTGGAGCTGGCCGAGATCTGCGGGCACATCGCCTCGCTTCCGCTGGACCGCTCCCGCCCGCTGTGGGAGATGTGGGTGATCGAGAACGTCGCGGGCACCGACGCGCACGCCGGTGGCCGGCTGGCCGTCATGACCAAGGTGCATCACGCCGCCGTGGACGGGGTCACCGGAGCCAACCTGATGTCCCAGTTGTGTTCCCCCGAACCCGACCCGCCTGCGCCGGATCCGGTGCCGGGTTCCGGCGACGCCAATCAGCTCGACATCGCCGCCCGCGGTCTGGTGCGGTTCGCCAACCGGCCGGTGCACCTGGCCACCAAGGTGCTGCCCTCGACGGTCACCACGGTGGTCGACACGGTACGTCGTGCTATCAGCGGTTCGGCGATGACGAGCCCGTTCACCGCCCCGCAGACCGCGTTCAACGCCAACGTGACCTCACACCGCAATGTCGCCTACGCCCAGCTGGACCTCGAGGACGTCAAGAAGGTCAAGAACCACTTCGGGGTCAAGGTCAACGATGTGGTGATGGCGCTGGTCTCCGGGGCGCTGCGGGAGTACCTGCTCCAGCGCGACGAACTGCCCGACAGCTCCCTGGTGGCCATGGTGCCGGTGTCCGTCCACGACAAATCCGACCGCCCCGGCCGCAACAAGGTGTCGGGGATGTTCGCCAGTCTGTACACCACCATCGCCGACCCGGCCGAGCGGCTGACTGCCATCGCGGAGGCGACTTCGGTTGCCAAGGAACACAGTTCGGCCATCGCGGCGACACTCCTGCAGGACTGGTCGCAGTTCGCGGCGCCCGCGGTGTTCGGCGTGGCGATGCGGGTCTACGCCCGGTCGCGGCTCACCGAGGCGCGCCCGGTGCACAACCTGGTGCTGTCCAACGTCCCCGGTCCGCAGGTGCCGCTGTACTTCCTGGGATCGGAAGTCAAGGCGATGTATCCGCTCGGGCCGATCTTCCACGGGTCCGGGCTCAACATCACGGTGATGTCGCTGATCGGCAAGCTGGACGTGGGCTTGGTCTCCTGCCCGGAGTTGCTGCCGGACCTGTGGACGATGGCCGACGACTTCCAGGTCGGGATGGAAGAACTGCTCGCCGCGGCCAACCGCTGACAGCCGCACCGCCAGATGGCGCGCCTACCAGCGCCTGAGCGGTTCCGGGCTGGGCTCATGGCAGCATATTGCCCATGAGCAAGCTCGCCCGTCGCCGTCCTCTGCGTGCCACCTTGATCGGGGTGACGATCGCGGGACTGGTGTTCGGGGCGGCCGGGTGCAGCAGGCAGGTCGACGGCCAACCGACCGCGGCGGGCGCCCGTGCGGGTGCACCGGTGGCCTGGGAGGCCTGTCAGTTCACGGAGCCGTCGCAGATCGAGCTGCCCGAAGGCACCGAGTGCGGACTGTTGGCAGTACCCGTGGACTACGACGAGCCCGACGGTGACGCGCTGGACCTGGCGCTGATCCGGTTCCCCGCCACGGGAGAGAAGATCGGCTCGCTGGTGTTCAACCCGGGCGGGCCGGGGGAGTCGGGTATCGAGGCCGCGTTCGGCTTGCTGCGCACCCTGCCCGACGAGATCCGGGAGCGCTTCGATTTCGTCGGCTTCGACCCACGCGGGGTGGCCTCGTCGAGCCCGGCCCTGTGGTGCAACTCCGACGCCGACAACGACCGGCAACGCGCCGAACCGCTCATCGAGTACACCCAGGAGGGCGTCGACCGCCTGAACCGGGACACCGAGGAGTACGTCCAGCGGTGCATCGACAAGATGGGCACCGAGTTCCTGGCCAACGTCGGCACCGACAACGTCGCACGAGACCTCGACCGCATCCGCGAAGCGCTCGGTGAGGAGAAGCTGACCTTCCTGGGCTACTCCTACGGCACCCGGATCGGGTCCACCTACGCCGAGCAGTTCCCGCAGAACGTCCGCGCCATGATCCTCGACGGCGCCATCGATCCCAACGCCGACCCGGTGGAAGCCGATATCGCCCAGGCGAAAGCGTTCCAGTCGGCGTTCAACGACTTCGCCGCGGACTGCGCCACCAACCCGGACTGCCCGCTGGGCACCGACCCGGCGAAAGCCGTTGAGGTGTACAAGGATTTGCTGGCCCCGTACGAGCAGACGCCGGCACCGACCCAGGATCCGCGCGGCTTGTCGCACTTCGATGCCACCACGGCCACCATCATGGCGCTGTACTCACCGGCGCTGTGGCGGCACCTGACGCAGGGCCTGTCGGAGTTGCGCGACGGGCACGGCGACACGCTGCTGATCCTGGCCGACATGTACATGCGCCGTGACGGCAACGGTCACTACACCAACGCCACCGACGTCCGGATGGCGGTGAACTGCATGGACAAACCGCGGATCACCGACATGTCGGTGCTGGTGGACGAAGACCGCAGACTGCGCGAGGCCGCGCCGTTCCTGTCGTTCGGCGAATTCACCGGTCTGGTCCCGGAACCCACGTGCAACCTCTGGCCGGCCGAACCCACCAGCGAACCGCACGAGCTGTCGGTACCGGACCTGCCGGCGACGCTGGTGGTCTCGATCACCGGTGACCCGGCCACGCCCTACGAGGCGGGGGTGAAGCTGGCCGATCAGCTCGGCGGCGGGCTGGTGACCTTCGACGGCACCCAGCACACCGTGACGTTCCAGGGCAATGCCTGTGTGGACGACTACGCGACGCGCTACCTGATCGACGGGGCGATGCCGCCGCCGGACGCCAAGTGCTGATGCGCCGTGGTTATTGATACCGGAGCGTGACCCGCTCGGGTGCGACGCCCGCGGGCGGGCATGCGACGATGTGTCGCATGCGTCGTTCCTTGTTCTCGGGCTCGATGCTGCTCTCGATCGCTCTGCTGTCCGGCATCACTGCGCCCAGTGCGCAGGCCGAGCCGGAACCTGTTGCCACACAACACGTTTGGGCAGACTGCACGCAGTTCGGGTACGGCGTCGACGTGCTGCCCACCGCACAGTGCACCACGGTGCCGGTGCCGGTGAGCGCGGACAACCCCACCGGTCCCCAGGCGGAACTGGCGGTGATCCGCATCCCCGCCAGCGGCACCCGGATCGGTCCGCTGTTCGTCAACCCCGGTGGGCCCGGCGCCTCGGCGGTCGACACGGTGGCCGGTATGGGCCGCGCTCTGGCGGGCAGCCCGATCGCCGAACACTTCGACCTGGTGGGCGTCGACCCCCGCGGGGTCGGGCACTCCACACCGCAACTGCGATGCCGCACCGACGCCGAATTCGACGCCTGGCGGCGCGATCCGATGGTCGACTTCAGCCCGGCCGGGGTGGCGGCCATCGAAGCTCAGTACCAGCAGTTCGCCGACCGCTGCGCCGAACGGATGGGAACCGACTTCCTGGCCGGCGTCGGCACGGTCAACGCGGCGCGTGATCTCGACACGGTGCGGCAGGTGCTCGGCGACGAGCAGCTGAACTACCTCGGGTTCAGCTACGGCACCCAGATCGGCACCTCCTACCTCGAGCAGTTCGGCCAGCATGTGCGCACGATGGTGCTCGACGGTGCGATCGACCCGGCGGTGCCGCCGATGGACGAAACCCTGCGCCAGAACGCCGGTTTCCAAACGGCGTTCAACACCTACGCCGCCAACTGCGCGCGGTCGGAGGGCTGCCCGTTGGGTCAGGACCCGGCGCAGTGGGTCAGTCGGTACCGCGCGCTGGTGGACCCGCTGGTGCGCCAACCAGGCCGGACCGCCGACCCGCGGGGGCTGAGCTATTCCGACGCCATCATCGGCACCGGCAACGCGTTGTACACCCCGCGCTACTGGGATTACCTGACCAGCGGGCTGCTGGGACTGCAGCGTGGCACCGAGGCCGACGACCTGCTGGGGCTGGCCGATCTGTACCAGGGACGCGACGCTGCGGGCCACTACCGCAACAAGCAGGACGCCTTCAACGCGGTGCGCTGTGTCGACGCGCCGGTACCGCAGGACCCGGCCGCCTGGGCGGCCTTCGACCTGCGGATGCGTCAGGTTGCGCCGTTCCAGTCCTACGGTGCCTTCACGGGTTTCGCGCCGCGCGACATCTGCGCATTCTGGCCGGTGCCGGCCACGTCGGTGCCCGCACCGGCGCCGGCCATGCCACCGGGCAAGGTGGTGGTGGTGTCGACGACGCGGGATCCGGCGACGCCGTACCAGGCCGGGGTGGATCTCGCCGGCCAGTTGCAGGCGCCGCTGATCACCTTCGACGGGACCCAGCACACGGTGGTGTTCAACGGGCAGCAGTGCATCGACACGGCGACGGTCAACTACTTCGTCGACCAGGTGCTGCCACCTGCGAATCTGTTTTGCTGAGCGCAGCCGACTCACCGCCGTAACACAGAGTTAACAGGTCTTGCATACGCTCGCCGTCATGGATCGCCAGAAGGAATTCGTGCTGCGCACATTGGAGGAACGGGACATCCGTTTTGTGCGGCTGTGGTTCACCGATGTGCTCGGATTCCTGAAGTCGGTGGCGATCGCGCCCGCCGAACTGGAAGGCGCTTTCGAAGAGGGCATCGGCTTCGACGGCTCGTCGATCGAAGGTTTTGCCCGCGTGTCCGAATCGGACACGGTGGCCCGGCCCGACCCGTCGACTTTCCAGGTGCTGCCCTGGACCACCAGCGGTGGAGATCACCACTCGGCGCGGATGTTCTGTGACATCACCATGCCCGACGGTTCACCGTCGTGGGCCGATTCGCGCCACGTGCTGCGCAGGCAGCTGGCCAAGGCCAGTGACCTGGGCTTCTCCTGCTACGTGCATCCGGAGATCGAGTTCTTCCTGCTGCAGCCCGGTCCCTACGACGGCAGCGTGCCGGTGCCCGCGGACAACGGCGGCTATTTCGACCAGGCCGTGCACGATTCGGCCCCCAACTTCCGGCGGCATGCCATCGATGCGCTGGAGCAGATGGGCATCTCGGTGGAGTTCAGCCACCACGAGGGTGCGCCGGGCCAGCAGGAGATCGACCTGCGCTACGCCGACGCCCTGTCGATGGCCGACAACGTGATGACCTTCCGGTACCTCGTCAAAGAGGTGGCCCTCGGCGAGGGAGTGCGTGCGTCGTTCATGCCCAAGCCCTTCGCGGAGTACCCGGGCTCGGCCATGCACACCCACATGAGCCTGTTCGAAGGCGAGACCAACGCCTTCCACAGCGCCGATGACCCGCTGCAGCTCTCCGACGTCGGCAAGTCGTTCATCGCCGGCATCCTCGAGCACGCCAGCGAGATCAGCGCCGTCACCAACCAGTGGGTGAACTCCTACAAGCGCCTGGTGCACGGTGGCGAGGCGCCCACAGCAGCCTCCTGGGGCGCCGCAAACCGCTCTGCACTGGTTCGTGTGCCGATGTACACGCCGAACAAGTCGTCCTCACGGCGCGTCGAGGTGCGCAGCCCCGACTCGGCCTGCAACCCGTACCTGACGTTCGCGGTGCTGCTGGCCGCCGGCCTGCGCGGGGTCGAAAAAGGTTACGTGCTGGGGCCGCAGGCCGAGGACAACGTGTGGAGCCTGACCGCTGAAGAACGGCGCGCCATGGGCTACCGCGAACTGCCCAACAGCCTCGGCAACGCCTTGGAGGCCATGGAAGGCTCCGAGCTGGTGGCCGAAGCCCTCGGCGAACACGTCTTCGACTTCTTCCTGCGCAACAAGCGCACCGAGTGGGAGACCTACCGCAGCACCGTCACCCCGTTCGAGTTGAAGACCTACCTCAGCCTGTAACGGCTCCCCGCCCGGCAGGATTGCCGAACCGAGGGGCGGTTGCGTTACCGTGCTGACGTGCCCGCGTCCAAACCTGCCTCGCAGCGCCCGAAGCTGCCCAGCGTAGGGCGGCTCGGCCTGCTGGAACGCACCGCGCAGTCCGACCTCACCCGCCTGGGCTGGGACACCGACGCACACATCGAGCTGCTGTGGTCGTTGTCGCGGGCTCCCGACGCCGACGCCGCGCTGCGTGCCCTGGTGCGACTGGCCGACGCCCTGGGCGCCGAGTGGGACGAACTCAACACCGCGCTGCTCAAAGACAAGGGACTGCGCGGCAGGCTGCTCGGGGTGCTCGGCTCGTCGCTGGCGCTCGGTGATCACCTGGTGGCCAACCCGAATGCGTGGCGGCTGCTGCAAGGCGCCACCCCGGGGCCGATCACGCTGCCGTCGGCCGACGAACTCAAGCGCACGTTCCTCGAGGCGGTGTCCCACGTCACCGCCCAAACCGCCCCGGCGACAGTGGTTCCCGTCCTGCGCACGCTGTACCGGGACCACCTGCTGGTACTCGCCGGCCTCGACGTCGCACCCACGGTGGAGAACGAACCGGTACTGCCGTTCCCGACCGTCGGCGCGCACCTGGCCGACATGGCCGACGCCGCGCTGACCGCCGCCCTGCATGTGGCGACCACCATCGTCTGCAAAGGCGACACCAAGCCACCGCGGCTGGCCGTCATCGCCATGGGCAAATGCGGTGCGCGGGAACTCAACTACGTCTCCGACGTCGACGTCATCTTCGTCGGTGAGACCGCGGACGGCACCGAGACGCGGGTGGCCGGGGAGATGATGCGGCTGGCGTCGGAAACCTTCTTCGAAGTGGATGCCGCCCTGCGGCCCGAAGGCAAACGCGGCCAGCTGGTGCGCACCCTGGAATCCCATATCGCCTACTACGAGCGCTGGGCCAAGACCTGGGAGTTCCAGGCCCTGCTGAAGGCCCGGCCCGCCGTCGGTGACGCCGAACTCGGCGAGCAGTACATGGCCGCGCTGATGCCGATGGTCTGGACGGCATGCGAGCGTGAGGATTTTGTGGTCGACGTGCAGGCCATGCGCCGCCGCGTCGTGGAACTGGTGCCCGCCGATGTGCGCAGCCGCGAGATCAAACTGGGCACCGGCGGGCTGCGTGACGTCGAATTCGCCGTGCAGCTCCTGCAATTGGTGCACGGCCGCAACGACGATTCGCTGCACGTCACCTCCACGGTGGACGCGCTCGCCGCGCTGGGTTCCGGAGGCTATGTCGGCCGCGACGACGCCGCCAACATGACAGCCTCCTACGAATTCCTGCGGCTGCTCGAGCACCGGCTGCAGCTGCAACGCCTCAAGCGCACCCACATGCTGCCCGCCCCCGACGACGACGAGGCACTGCGCTGGCTGGCCCGCGCCGCGCATGTCCGCCCCGACGGCCAGCACGACGCGCTGGGGGTGCTGCGCGAAGAGCTCAAGCGCCAGAGTGTGCGGGTCTCGCGTCTGCACGCCAAGCTGTTCTATCAGCCGCTGCTCGAATCCGTAGGCAACGCAGTCGATTTCGCTTCCGGTCTGAACAACGAGGGGATGTCCAGCGAGGCCGCCGAGCGGCAGCTGGCCGCACTCGGCTACCAGGCGCCGCGCAGCGCGCTGACCCACCTGGCGGCGCTGACCAGCCAGGGCGGCCGGCGGGCCCGGGTGCAGACCGTGCTGCTGCCGACCCTGCTGGACTGGCTTTCCGACACCCCCGATCCCGACGCCGGGCTGCTGGCCTACCGCCGGATCAGCGAGGCGCTGTCCGACGCGCGGTGGTACCTGTCCAGCCTGCGTGACGAGAGTGCGGTGGCCAAGCGGCTGATGCACGTCCTGGGCACCTCGGCGTACGTTCCCGATCTGCTGATGCGCGCCCCGGAGGTCATCCAGTCCTACGCCGACGGGCCCACCGGCCCCAAACTGCTCGACGTCGAACCCGAAGGCGTGGCACGTTCTCTGGTCGCTGCGGCGGGGCGGTACTCGGACCCGGTCAAGGCGATCGCCGCGGCGCGCACCCTGCGCCGGCGTGAACTGGCCCGCATCGCCTCGGCCGACCTGCTGGGCATGCTCGATGTGCGCGCGGTGTGCAAGGCACTCACGTCGGTGTGGGTGGCGGTCCTGCAGGCGGCGCTGGAAGCGGTGATCCGCGCCAACACGCCCGCCGACGGCATCATCCCGGCGAAGTTCGCCGTCATCGGCATGGGCCGGCTCGGCGGCGGTGAACTGGGCTACGGATCCGACGCCGACGTCATGTTCGTCTGCGAGCCCGTCGACGGGGTCGAGGAGAACCGGGCGGTCAAATGGTCGACGTCCATCGCCGAGCAGGTGCGGGCGCTGCTGAACACCCCGAGCGCCGACCCACCGCTGGAGGTGGACGCCAACCTGCGCCCGGAGGGGCGCAGCGGGCCGCTGGTGCGCACCCTGTCGTCCTATGCCGCCTACTACGACCAGTGGGCGCAGTCCTGGGAGGTCCAGGCGCTGCTGCGGGCCCACCCGGTGGCCGGTGACCTCGAGCTCGGGCACCGCTTCCTGCTGATGGCCGACAAGACCCGCTATCCGGCCGGAGGTGTCTCCGAGGCCGCGGTGCAGGAGATCCGGCGCATCAAGGCGCGTGTCGACGCCGAACGGCTGCCGCGCGGCGCGGACCCCAACACCCACACCAAGCTGGGCCGCGGCGGGCTGGCCGACATCGAGTGGACCGTGCAGCTGCTGCAGTTGCGGTTCGCCCACAAGATCCCGTCACTGCACAACACCTCGACGCTGGAATCGCTGGACGCCATCGGCGCCGCGGAGCTGATCGCCGAAGGTGACGTGGACCTGCTGCGGCAGGCGTGGCTGACCGCCACCCGTGCCCGCAGCGCGCTGGTGCTGGTGCGGGGCAAGCCCACCGACCAGCTGCCCGGGCCGGGCCGTCAACTCAATGCCGTGGCCGTGGCCGCCGGTTGGCACAACGACGACGGCAGCGAGTTCCTGGACAACTACCTGCGGGTGACCCGGCGGGCGAAGGCCGTCGTGCGCAAGGTCTTCGGGGGCTAGCTGTACTGACCACGGACGTTAGGTACGGATTACGGCGTGGCGTGGTGACATGAAGAAGACCTCCGAGTGAAGTGCGAGCTGTCTAAGGAACGCACCAACTCATCTCGGAGGTCTTCGTGTCCCACCGTAATGCCCCCTTGTCAGAAACCGGGCGTTTGCGCCTGGCTCGCTGCATCATCGAGGATGGCTGGTCGCTGCGACGAGCTGCCGAACGATTCCAGGTCGCCGTCACCACCGCCCAGCGCTGGGCGAAGCGCTACCGCGAGGAAGGGCCGGCCGGGATGGCCGATCGCAGCTCACGGCCCCACCGCAGCCCCAATCAGACCTCGACCCGGACCGAACGTCGCATCATCAAAGTCCGCGTCATCCGGCGTTGGGGCCCCGCCCGGATCGCCTACCACCTGAGCTTGAACGTCTCGACCGTGCACCGCGTTCTGACCCGCTACAAGCTGGCCAGGCTCTGCTGGCTGGACCGACCCACCGGGCGGGTCATTCGGCGGATGGAGTCCGCCGCTCCGGGTGATCTGGTGCATGTCGATGTCAAAAAGCTCGGCAAGATCCCGGCCGGCGGCGGGTGGCGGATGCTGGGCCGAAGTGCAGGTCGGCGCCACTCTCGGGCGGACAAACGCCACGGCACCGGAGCGGACAACGACGGACGGCGCGGCTATCACTTTCTGCACACCGCCATCGACGCGCACTCCCGGCTGGCCTATTCAGAGATCCTCAGCGACGAATGCAAAGAGACGGCTGCACAGTTCTGGCTACGTGCGCATTCCTGGTTCAACAAATGCGGCTTCACCGTACGGAAAGTATTGACCGACAACGGATCCTGCTACCGGTCTCAGACATTCCGAGACGCGCTCGGTGACATAGAACACCGCCGCACCCGACCCTACCGACCGCAGACCAACGGCAAGGTGGAGAGGTTTCATCGCACGTTGGCCGACGAATGGGCCTATGCGCGCCTCTACACCAGCGACGCCGAACGTTGCGCCGAGTTCCCGATCTGGCTACACCACTACAATCATCACCGCGGCCACACCGCACTCGCAGGTAACGCACCCGCCAGCCGCGTACCTAACCTCTCAGGTCAGTACAGCTAGCTCGGTCGCCGGGGAGGTAGGGCCGAGCTGAAGGGGTCGAGCACGTTTCGTAGAGCCCTCGATGATATGAAGATCGGGTGCGGTTCACTCACGATGCCACCAGCGACGACGAGTACGAGCGCCAGCGGGCGTACTTCGGACCGTTCACCGACGCGGTGCGCGACCTGCTGGACGCCACCATCCGAACCGAGGTCGGCGAGGACGCCATCCGGCAGGCGCAGGCCGCCATCGAGGCCGTGACCGCCACGTTGCGCACCCAGCAGATCGACGGCGCCTACGGCGTGCGGTTCAGCGCCGAAGGCCGCAGCCGGTCCTGGGGCAACCCGGTGATCGGGCTGCGTAACCCGATCGCCCCGCCGCTGGTCATCAGCCGCGACGAGCAGGACCGGTGTGTGGCCGAGTTCGAACTGGGCGCGGCCTACGAAGGTCCGCCGGGGCACGTGCACGGCGGCATGTCCGCGCTGGTGCTCGACCACATCCTCGGCGAGGCAGCCAGTGGGGGACTGACGAAGCCGAACTTCACCGGCACCATCTCGTGC
Organism: Mycolicibacterium sp. SMGY-1XX; assembly: GCF_059132455.1. Lineage (NCBI taxonomy): Bacteria > Bacillati > Actinomycetota > Actinomycetes > Mycobacteriales > Mycobacteriaceae > Mycobacterium > Mycolicibacterium sp. SMGY-1XX. The sequence continues at coordinate 4,528,832 of NZ_CP101139.1, read as the reverse complement.
CGCTACGTGCGCGCCACGCCGCTGGGCCGGCTGCGGGCCGAGGCCTACATCGACCGGGTCGAAGGCGTGAAGACCTACGCCCGCGGGTTCATCGCCGACGCCGACGGGGTGTGCGTGGAAGCCGAGGGTGTGTTCATCACCCCCGCTTGGGCGCGCGAGGTCAGCTGACCGGCATGCGGTTCTACGTCAGCGTCGCCTTCTTGGACACCCGGGAAGCCATCGAAGTCGCCAGGGCGGCAGACGAACTCGGTTATGACGGGATCGGCATCCCGGACCATGTGGTGAACCTGGAGAACCTGAAAACACCCTACCCGTACACCAAGGACGGCAAGCGCCGCTGGGAGGCATTCACCCACTGGCCCGACCCCTGGGTGATGATCGGGGCGATCGCGCTGGTGACCACTCGCGTGCGATTCGTCACCACGGTCTACATCCCGGCGATGCGCGATCCCTACTCCGCCGCCAAATCCATCGGCACCGCCGCGGTACTGGCCGGCGGGCGACTGGAACTCGGGGTGGGCGTCGGCTGGTGTGAAGACGAATTCGCGTTGCTGGGACAGCAATTCGAGCGCCGTGGCAAGCGCACCGACGAGATGCTGGAGTTGATGAAACAACTCTGGGCGCCCGGCTGGACCGAGTTCGACGGCGACTTCTACCCGACCCCGCGACTGGAGATGGAACCCACTCCGCCGCCCATCCCGATCTACGTCGGCGGCCTGTCGGACATCGCGTTGCGCCGCGCGGCGCGTCACGACGGCTGGATCGGCGACCTCATCACCACCGATCGGGCGCTGGAACGGGTGTCCCGGCTACGTGAGTTGCGCGCCGACAATGGCCTGTCCATGGATGATTTCACCGTCATCACTCCACTGACCGACGCCTTCACCTCCGAGCATTTTCAAGCTGCCGAGGCCGGCGGAATCCACGGCATCATCACCATGCCGTGGATGTACTACAGCGGAGCCGACGCCACCCTGGCCGAGAAGATCGACGGGATGAAACGCTTCCGCGCCGACATGGCGCTCGACTGAAGGGTTGTCACAACGCGGTGGCCATGGCGCGGTAGCCTTCCCACACACTCCGGTGGTGAGGCGTCCAGGTGGTGGCCGCGCGGAAGCGGGCATTGCTGACCCGCAGGGATCGCGTCATGGACGTGGCACGCTCACCCAGCAATGACGCCAACCGGCCGGGCGCCTCGAGCCATGCCGTCGCGCCGACCGCCTGCGCCATTGCCGCGCTGTTCTGCGCCGCGGTGACGGGCTCGTCATCGACGATGTTGTAGGTGCCGCCGGGGCAGTCGAGCGCCGCGACGACAGCCCCGGCCGCGTCGGCCAGATGGATCGATGACAGGTAGGAATCACGGGAGCCCATCCGGAACCCCAGGTGGCGCCGCGCGAGGTTCATGATCTGCTCGCTGTGCGCTGCGCCCGGTCCGTAGAACAAGCCGAAGCGCAATACCGTTGCGCTGCAGCCGGACTCGGCGAATCGCCGAGAGCTGGCTTCGGCGGCGTGATTGCCCGCGGAGATCGGATAGTGATCGACCGGCCAGTCCTCGTCGACCCACTGGGCGCCACCGTCGCGGTAGATCATCACCACGGACTCCTGAACCACCCTGGGCACCCCCGCCGCCAACGCCGCATCAACGAGAGTCGCCGACCCTTCGGTGCGGATTCGAGTGCATTCCCGCCACGCGGATTTCAGCATGAACCGCTGCGGAGGCGGCAGTGCCGAGGCCAGATTGACGGCGACGTCGTGCCCGCGCAATGCCGTGGTGAGCCCGGCGCGGTCGAACAGCGACACCTGCACGGCAGTGGCGCCCTGATGCCGGAGCGCATCGGCCTTGGCGGTGCTGCGGGCCATCGCCGTCACGGTGTGACCCGCTTCTAGCAGCGCCGGCACCGCATGACTCCCGATGGCGCCCGTGCCGCCGGTGACGAACACCCGCATAGCTTTTCCTTCACAGACTGCGCGCGATGATGTCCTTCATCACCTCGTTGGCGCCGGCGTAGATGCGCTGCACCCGGGCGTCCTCGTACATCCGGGCGATCAGGTACTCACGCATGTATCCGTAGCCGCCGTGCAACTGCACACACCGGTCGATCACCGCGCACTGCTGATCGGTGAGCCAGTATTTGGCCATCGCGGCTTCGGTGCCGTCGAGTTCCCCGCGCAGGTGGGCGTCGATGCAATGGTCGAGAAAGGTCCGTGACACCCGGGCCAGCGTGGTGCACTCGGCGAGTTCGAACGCCGTGTTCTGGAACTCGAACAGGCTGTGCCCGAACGCTTCCCGCGCCTTGGTGTAGGCGATGGTCTCGTCGACCGCACGTTCCATTCCGCCGACGGCCTGCGCACTGACGATCAACCGCTCCTGGGGCAGCTGGGCGATCATCTGACCGAAGCCCTTACCCTCCTGGCCGCCGAGCAGGTTGGCCACCGGCACCCGGACGTCGGTGAACGACTGCTCGGCGGTGTCGGCGCCGTGCATGCCGACCTTGTCGAGCACCCGGGTGACCTGATAGCCCGGTTCGTCGCGCAGGTCGACGATCAGCAGCGAGATACCGCGCGCGCCGGCCTTGGGATCGGTCTTGACGGCCAGCAACGACATGTCCGCGGAGCCGCCGTTGGTGATGAACGTCTTGGACCCGTTGACCACATAGTGATCACCGTCGCGAACGGCCGTGGTGCGGATGGCCTTCAGATCCGACCCGGCGCCCGGCTCGGTCATGCCGATGGAACCGAGCACTTCCCCGGTGGCCATCAGCGGCAGCCACGCGCGTTTCTGTTCTTCGCTGCCGTAGGCCAGCAGGTAGTGCGGGACGATCCCGCTGTGCACACCGATGCCCAGCGACAGATCACCGGCGTAACCCTGGGCGTCGAACACCGCGAGATCGTGCGCGAAAGTACCGTCCCCGCCGCCGTATTCGGCGGGGATCGAGCACAGCAGCAACCCGAGCTTGCCCGCCTCCAGCCACACCTCACGGTCGATGCGCCGCTGGGCATCCCACTTGTCGACCTTGGCCACGACCTCACGCTCGAAGAACCCGCGTGCGAGATCGAACAGAGCCCCCACCTCGTCGTCGTACCAGGACGGGGTGCGCTTGATCGTCATCTCAGCGGCGCCAGCCCCGCCGCGGGGTGCGGCCGGTCACGACACCGCCGCGGGCCACCCGGCGCGACTCGATGGCGTACCGGCCCGGGCCGGTGAAGACCAGCAGCAGGAAGGCGAAGCAGAACAGCACCGCCGGTTCGCCACCGTTGTTGATCGGCCAGAAACCGCCGGGCAGGTGCTGCCAGAAGAAGGCCACGGCCATGTGGCCGGAGGCGATGAACGCCGCTGGGCGAGTGAAGAACCCGACGGTCACCAGCGCCCCGGTCACCAGTTCGATGATGCCGGCCCACCAGTACGGCCAGGTCCCCACGGGCACCTGCGGGCCGCCGGGCCAACCGAACAACTTCGACGTGCCGTGGAGCAGGAACAGCAACCCCACGACGATGCGGAACAGACTCAAGACCGCAGGGGCCTGCGGGTCGAGGCGGGCGTTCAGGTTCTGGGTCATGCACCGACGATACTTTTCAGACCTTGGCCCGAAGGGAGTTTCCGGTCCTATCGTCGCCGGATCGCAACCCTTTGTGCACTCACAATTCGAGCAACACCGTCACCGGTCCGTCGTTCACCAGGGCCACCGACATCTCCGCACCGAACACCCCGGTCTCGACGCAGGCGCCGAGCCGGCGTAGCTCATCGGCGAACGCCGTCACCAACGGTTCGGCGACCGCGGCGGGCGCGGCGGCATTCCAGGACGGCCGCCGGCCCTTGACGGTATTGGCATACAGCGTGAACTGGCTGATCACCAGGATGGGCGCACCGATGTCGGCGGCGCTGCGCTCGTCGTCGAGAACCCGCAACTGCCAGAGCTTTTCGGCCATCCGCGCAGCCTTGGCCGGGTCATCGTCATGCGTGACACCCACCAAAGCCACCAAACCCTGCGTGTCAGGGTTGATGGCGCCGACCGCCTGCCCGTCGACGGTGACACTGGCCGACGTGACGCGCTGTAGCAACACCCGCATGCGGGCCAGTACAGCACATGGGCTCACCTCCCCGGGGTTCGTGCGTCACCCCGCCTCGGCGCCCGGCGTAGTCAGCTGATGGACTCGCGGAACGCCACCCCCTCCTGGGCAACACCCAGCCAATCGGAGTAATCCATGACCGGATGCACTTCGAATTCGTTCAACGGGCCGAACTTCGTCACGCCGTCGAGGACCTCGGCGGGATCGTCCGTTTCGACGACGGCGAAGCCGCCGGTGCCGTCGAGGCGGCCCAGGAACTGGTGGAAGGTGGTCTGCGATGGCATCTCGTACTTGCTGAACAGTTCGATGCCTCGGCGGGCGGCCTGCTCGTTCTCTCGCTCCGAACCGGTGAGCCTGGTCTTCCAGGCGATCACATACTTCATGACTCCTCCTCGGGGACTGACGCGAGCCAGTGTCCTCGGGCCGGCGGACCGTTTCGGAGGTTCGAACCAGAAATACAAAAATGCCCCGTCCTGCAGGACGGGGCATCTTCGCTCAACGTGATTACACGTCGTAGTACAGCGAGAACTCGTACGGGTGCGGACGGATCTGCACCGGCAGGATCTCGTTCTCCCGCTTGTAGGAGATGTAGGTCTCGATGAGATCCTCGGTGAACACGCCACCCTCGGTGAGGTACTCGTGATCCTCTTCGAGCTTGTCGATGACGGCCGACAGCGAGGTCGGGGCCTGCGGGATCGCGGCGGCCTCGTCCGGCGGCAGCTCGTAGAGGTCCTTGTCGACCGGGGTCAGCGGCTCGATCTTCTTCTTGATGCCGTCGATACCGGCCATCAGCATGGCCGCGAACGCCAGGTACGGGTTGCCCGAGCTGTCCGGGCAACGGAACTCGAGGCGCTTGGCCTTCGGGTTGTTGCCGGTGATCGGGATACGAACGCAGGCCGACCGGTTGCGCTGGCTGTAGACCAGGTTGATCGGAGCCTCGTAACCCGGCACCAGACGCTTGTAGGAGTTCACCGTTGCGTTGGTGAACGCCAGCAGCGACGGCGCGTGGTGCAGGATGCCGCCGATGTAGTGGCGGGCGATGTCCGACAGACCCGCGTAGCCGGCCTCGTCGTGGAACAGCGGCTTGCCGTCCTTCCACAGCGACTGGTGGGCGTGCATGCCCGAGCCGTTGTCGCCGAACAGCGGCTTCGGCATGAACGTGACGGTCTTGCCGTTGGCCCACGCGGTGTTCTTGATGATGTATTTGAACAGCAACACATCGTCGGCCGCGTGCAGCAGCGTGTTGAACTTGTAGTTGATCTCGGCCTGGCCGGCGGTGCCCACCTCGTGGTGGCCGCGCTCCAGGACGAAGCCGGCGTTCTGCAGGTTGGTGGCCATCTCGTCGCGCAGATCCACGTAGTGGTCATACGGAGCAACGGGGAAGTAGCCACCCTTGGGGCGCACCTTGTAACCGCGGTTGGCGCTGCCGTCGGCCTCGAAGGGCTCGCCGGTGTTCCACCAGCCCGACTCCGAGTCCACCTCGTAGAAGGTGCCGTTGATCTTGGAGTCGAAGGACACCGAGTCGAAGATGTAGAACTCGGCCTCGGCGCCGAAGAAGCAGGTGTCGGCGATACCGGTGCTGGTCAGGTAGTTCTCCGCCTTGCGGGCCACGTTGCGCGGGTCACGCGAGTAGGCCTCACGGGTGAACGGATCGTGGACGAAGAAGTTGAGGTTCAGCGTCTTCGCGGCCCGGAACGGGTCGATGCGCGCCGTCGCGGGATCCGGCAGCAGCATCATGTCGGATTCGTGAATCGACTGGAAGCCGCGCACCGACGAACCGTCGAACGCCAGACCGTCCTCGAAGACGCTCTCGTCGAACGCCGAGGCCGGGATCGAGAAGTGCTGGACTGCACCGGGCAGATCGCAGAACCGGACGTCGACGTACTCAACGTTTTCGTCTTTGATTTGCTTGAAGATGTCGTCAGCAGTCTTTTCTGCCACTTACTGCTCCTTCGTGTGCTCGTGTAGGCACAGTTGTGAATTAACCCGCGGCTGACGGTATGGAGCCGATGTTGCACGCCAGTCAACCGCATGTTGCGTGGACGTTACGCAATCAATCTCACCCTATGCTGGCTGCATGGCTCGCGCGCTGTCGTCCTGGCTTTCCGGCCCCGAACCTGCGGACTCCGGACACCAGTCCGCGTACCCGGGTGAAGCGTTCGGTTTGCCTGAATCCGGGCCACGATCCATCGCCCGCTCAGGCCGCCGGTTCGCCGCACTTCTGGTGGACTGGCTGATCGCCTACGGACTCGCCGGCCTGGCCATCAGCCTGGGCCTGTTCTCCCTGGCCTGGCTGTCGACAGCGGTGCTGGTGATCTGGCTGCTGCTCGGCGCGATCTCGGTGCGGTTGTTCAGCTTCACTCCGGGACAGTTCGCGCTGGGGCTGATGGTGGTGTCCATCGACAACCGTATGCATGTCGGGTTCGGTCGCGCGTTGTCGCGTGGGCTGCTGCTGTCGCTGGTGATCCCGGCGCTGTTCATGGACAGCGACAGCCGCGGCATGCAGGACAAGTTCACCTTCACCGCCGTGGTGCGGAGATGACGTGGACGGAGACGCCACAGCCGTCAGACTTCGTGCCGGATCTGGCCGTTCATCAGCGTCATCATCACGTTGGCCGTATGAATGTCGTGCGGATCGATGTCGAAGATGTTCTTCTCCAGGACGATGAGATCGGCGAGCTTGCCCACCTCGACTGAGCCCACCCGGTCGTCGAGCCGGATCTGGTAGGCCGCACCCAGGGTGTTGGCGTGCACCGCCTCGGCGACCGTCAGCTTCTGATCGGCCGGAGCCAGCACCGCCGCGCCGCTGTCGCCGATGAGCTGACGTGTCACCCCGATCTGGATGGAGTCCAGCGGCTTGTAGGTGGAGAAGTAGCCCGCCGCGGGCCAGTCGGTCCCCAGTGAGATCCGGCCGCCGGAGCGCAGCACCTCCTGCGGCCGGTACATCAGGTCCTTGCGCGGCGATCCGTAGCGGGCCGCCATGTTCTCCAGGGTGTCCGGGTCGGCCGACATCCAGTTCGCGGAGAACTGTGCGACGACACCGAGTTCGCCGAAGCGGGGATTGTCGCTGTCCTCGACGTAGACCAGGTGGGCGATGGTGTTGCGGCGGTCGCGGGCGGGGTTGGCGGCGATGGCACGTTCGATGGCGTCGAGGCCCACCCGCGCGGTCCGTTCACCGCAGGCGTGGACATGCACATCGAAACCGGCGGCGTCGATGTCGCCCACCAGCTGGTGCCACTGCTCTTCGGTGAAGGGGGAGCCGCCGGTGGAATCCGGCTTGTCGGCGTAGGGCTCGATCAGCCACGCGGTGTAGCCGCCCTGAGTGCCGTCACCGATGATCTTGACGACATCCACCGACACCAGGTCACCGGAGATCTCGCTGCGGACCCGGCGGAAGTTCTCCACCGTGCCGTCGATGGGGGCGGTGCGCACCGAATACGACGCCACCACCCGGAACGGCAGCTCACCGCTGCGCTCGACGTCGGTGTAGAGGCGCAGAATCGAGGCCTGGTCGTCGCCGATGGGCGGCACCCCGGCGTCGAACACCGAGGTGATGCCCGCCGCCGACGCCTTCGGCAGCCAGCCCCGCATGAGCGTGCCCATGGTGTCCGGTGAGATGGGCTCGACGGCGTTGACCAGCCCCAGCACCGCGTTGACCTCGAGGATGTAGCCGGTCGGGTCGCCGCCGGCGTCCCGCGCGTAATAGCTGAAACCCGGGATCGGGTCCGGGGTGTCGCGGTTGACCCCGGCCATCTCGAGAGCCTTGCTGTTGGCCCACAGGCTGTGCCCGTCGATGGCGAAGAAGAAGCCCGGACGGTCCGGCAGCACAGTGTCCAGGTCGGCGCGGGTGGGGCCGTCGGGACCGAACATGTCCACCCGCCACCCGAAGCCGCGGACCGGGCCATCGGGATGCTGCCGCGCATAGTCGGCGATGGCGGCCTGGGCATCGGCCAGCGTCGGCACCTGCAGATCGACGCCGGAGGTCAGGAACGAACCCAGGAACGGATGCGTGTGGCCCTCGACGAAGCCCGGCATCAACAGCCGCCCGTTCAGGTCGACGATGCGGGTGTTCGGGCCGGCCAGCGCCATGGCGCCGGCCTCGTCGCCCACGAAGCTGATGGTGTTTCCGGTGACGGCCACCGCCTGCGCCCACGGGGTGGGGCCGGCGACGGTGTAGACGGGCCCGTTGCGGAAGACGAGATCCGCGGGACCGGCTGGGGGCGCCGCCTGCGCGGACGGTGTCGCCACCGTGGCGCCCAGGGCGCCTGCGGTCATGGCGGCAGCCGCGCGCAAAGCCGAACGACGGCTGAAGGTGACGTCGCGTCCGTACGCGGCAAAATGGGGTGCCCACTCACACGCAGTGCACATAGCCGAGCCTCTCCGACGCGCTCATCCGCCGAATGGCCAGCACCTGTCTGCGTCGCGCGAATTATCGCGGGCGCAAATCAGATTCACAAGTGCAACACGCTGAGATCGGGCGCGGCCGAACGGAATTCGCGAAGCCCGGCACCGGCGCTGCGTCTACAAGGGCCGACGCGCCGTGTCACGGCGTCAGCGACGCTGAACCTTGCGCTGCACACCGCGAAGCTTCGCGGCGTTGGGCAGCGGCCCCTTGGGCATGGCGGCCGGGCCCATCTTGGTGCCGAGCGCCACCAGACGCGACTCCAGCGAGTCCATCTGTTTGACGTTGATGTTGGCCGGCAGCTTGTTGAGGTGGCGTTCCAGCTTGGCCAGCGGCACCTCGCCCTCGCCGTTGCCGACGATGATGTCGTAGATCGGCACGTCGCCCACCAGGCGGGCGGTGCGCTTCTTCTCCTGGGCCAGCAGCGGCTTGACCCGCGCCGGGGTACCTTCGCCCACGAAGATCACACCCGGCCGGCCGATCACGCGGTGCACGGCGTCGAAATGCCCCGTCGCGGCCACGCCCGGCGTCACGCGCCAACGGCCACGGAGGTTGTCCAGTGCCCACGCCGCGGCGCCGGTCTGGCCCTCGGCCTTGCGGTACACCGACTTCTGCGCGCGGCGGCCGAAAATGATGAACGCGACCAGCGCGCCGAGCACGATGCCCAGCGGAATCAGCATGTACATGGTGAACCCGCCGATGGCGATGCCCGCGGCCACCGACAGCGCCACGATCAGCACAAATGCGCCGATCATGTAGGGCAGCAGACGCTTGTCTTCCTTGCGCTGCATCTGGAAGGCCTGCCACAGCTGGCTCCGACGCTGCTTGGACGCAGCCTTGCGGGCGGCCTTCGCCTGGGCCTTCGCCTCTTTGGCCTGGGCGGAGTTACGGGATTTCGCCATAGCTCTCAGGATACGGCGGCAGGGGAGGTGCTGATACCACCCCGGCGCTTCTCGGCTGCCTGCTGATACAGGCGCCCGGCCCGGTACGACGAGCGCACCAACGGGCCCGCGAGCACTCCGGCGAACCCGATGCCCTCCGCGTACGCGGCGTGCTCGACGAATTCCTCCGGCTTGACCCACCGTTCCACCGGGTGGTGCCGGGCCGACGGCCGCAGGTACTGCGTGATGGTGATCAGGTCGCAGCCCGCGTTGTGCAGGTCGTCCAAGGCGGTGCGCACCTCGTCCGGGGTCTCACCCATGCCGAGGATCAGGTTGGACTTGGTCACCAGGCCGAAGTCGCGGGCGGCCGTGATGACGTCCAGGCTGCGCTGGTAGCGGAACGCCGGCCGGATGCGCTTGAAGATGCGCGGCACGGTCTCGACGTTGTGCGCCAACACTTCCGGCCGCGACTCGAAGACCTCTTCGAGCTGCTCGGGGACGGCGTTGAAATCCGGGATCAGCAGCTCCACGCCGGTACCGGGGTTGAGCTTCTTGATGTAGCGGACGGTCTCGGCATACAGCCAGGCGCCGCCGTCGGGCAGGTCGTCACGGGCGACACCGGTGACGGTCGAGTACCGCAGCCCCATGGCCTGCACGCTTTCCGCAACCCGGCGGGGCTCGTCACGGTCCAGATCAGCCGGTTTGCCGGTGTCGATCTGGCAGAAATCGCAGCGCCGCGTGCACTGTTCACCACCGATGAGGAACGTGGCTTCGCGGTCTTCCCAGCATTCATAGATGTTGGGGCAGCCGGCTTCTTCACACACCGTGTGCAGGCCCTCGCGCTTCACCAGGCCCTTCAGCTCGGTGTACTCGGGCCCCATCTTGGCGCGGGTCTTGATCCAGGGTGGTTTGCGCTCGATCGGTGTCTGCGCATTGCGCACTTCGAGCCGCAGCAGCTTCCGACCTTCTGGAACGACACTCACTGGGTCGATCCTACGCTCGCCGCAGGGGCGGACACGTGTTCGCGGACAGGCAGAACACCGTCGAGTGCGTCACACACCACAGTGCCCACCCGCTCGCGGACTTCGGCCACCCGGACCTGCCGGCCCAGCTCGGCAGACAGCGACGTCACCCCGGCATCGGTGATGCCGCAGGGGATGATGCCGGCGAACGAGCCCAGGTCGCAGTCGCAGTTCAGGGCGAACCCGTGCAGCGTGACCGCACGGGACACGCGGATGCCGATGGCGCCGATCTTGCGGGCCGGTCGGAGGCCGTCCTCCGGTAGCCACACCCCGGAGCGGCCCTCGACCCGGCCGGCGTCCAGACCGAAATCGGTGCAGACCGTGATGAGGGCTTCCTCCAGGCGCCGAACGAAATTCACCACGTCCAGGGGCTCGGCCAGGCCGATGATCGGATAACCGACCAACTGGCCCGGACCGTGCCAGGTGATCTTGCCGCCGCGATCGGTGTCGACCACCGGGGTGCCGTCCCGCGGCCGTTCATGGTCTTCGGTGCGCCGTCCCGCGGTGTACACCGACGGGTGCTCCAGCAGCAACAGCGTGTCTGGGCCGCCGGCCACGCGCGCGTCGGCGAGCTCGCGTTGCCTGTCCCACGCCGCCACATAGTCCAGCGTGCCGAGCTGACGGACATCGACCGGAGCGGTGCTGGATCTGATGGAACTCATGATGGCCAAATTACGCCCGTTCGCTGGTGACGTAGCTCAGCGCTTCGCCGAGCGTTTGATGGTGGAACTGAAACCCGGCCCGTTCCAGCGCCGCCGGGATGGCGCGCTGCCCGATCAGCAGCCCCTCCTGCGCGAACTCCCCGAGCAGGGCCTTGATGGCGAAACCCGGCGCGATCAGCGGAGTGGGGCGGTTGAGGGCCCGGCCCACCGCGGTGGTGAATTCGGCGTTGGTCACCGGAGCCGGTCCGGTGAGGTTCACCGGACCGGTCAGCTCGTCGTGGAAGATGGCGAACAACAGCGCGCGCACCTCGTCTTCGAGGCTGATCCACGGCATGTACTGCCGCCCGCTGCCCAGCCGCGCACCCAGCCCGAGGGAGAACAGCGGTTTGAGCCGGCCGAGCATGCCGCCGGCGGGGGAGAGCACCAGCCCCGAACGCACGTGCACCACCCGCGCCCCCGCGGCCTCGGCGGCGACCGTCGCCGCCTCCCAGTCGATGCACAGCCGGGCCAAGAAACCCGTACCCGGGCCGCTGGTCTCGTCGACCACGCGGTCCCGGGTGTCGCCGTAATAACCGAGCGCGCTGGCGTTGACCAGCGTCGGTACGCCGGCGTCGGCCACGGCCGCTGCCAACACCTCCGTCGGGGCGATCCGGCTGTCGCGCAGGCTCTGCTTGAACGCACCCGACCAACGGCCGCCGCCGACGTTGACCCCGCACAGGTTCACCACCGCGTCCACGCCGATCAGTCCACTCGGGTCGAACTCCCCGGTGTCCGGATTCCAGTGCAGCTCATCGGGATTCGACGGCGCCCTGCGCACGATGCGCACCGCCCGGTGATCGGTCGCGCGCAGGGCGTAGACCAGAGCCGAACCGATCAGGCCGGACGAACCGGCGACGGCGACCGTGGCAGTGCTCATGGCGGCCCAGTGGCCTTTCTACAGACCCAGATCGGCCTCGAACGCACCCTCTTCGAGGCGACGCTTGACCGTCGTCAGGAAGCGTCCCGCGTCGGCGCCGTCGATGAGGCGGTGATCGTAGGTCAGCGGCAGGTAGGACACCGAGCGGATGCCGATGGACTCGTTGCCGAACTCGTCGACGATCACCCGCGGCCGCTTCACGATGGCACCGGTGCCCAGCATCGCCGCCTGCGGCGGAACCAGGATCGGGGTGTCGAACAGCGCGCCCTCACTACCGATGTTGGTGATGGTGAAGGTGCCACCGGACAGCTCGTCGGGCTTGAGGTTGCCCGAGCGGGCCCGGCCGGCGATGTCCTTGATGGCCCGCGCCAGGCCGGCCAGCGACAGGTCGCCGGCGTTGTGCACCACCGGTGAGAGCAGGCCCTGCTCGGTGTCCACCGCGAAGCCGAGGTGCTCGGCGTCGTAGTAGGTGATCTCCTTGCTGTCCTCGTTGTAGCTGGCGTTGACGTTCGGGTGCGCCTTCAACGCGTCGATCACCGCGCGCGCGATGAACGGCAGGTACGTCAGGTTCACGCCCTCGCGCTCGGAGAAGCTCTTCTTGGCCTTGGCCCGCAGCGCCACGATCTTGGTCATGTCGACCTCGTGGACCTGCGTCAGTTGCGCGGTGGTCTGCAGCGACTCACGCGTCTTCTTGGCCGTGATCTGGCGGATCCGGTTGGCCTTCTGCGTGGTGCCGCGCAGATGCGCGAGCGGGCTCTCGGCGGGAGCCTTGGCGGCGGGCGCAGCAGGCTTCTCCGCTGCAGCGGCGGGCTGCTCGGCCGGCTTCTTGGCAGCGTCGGCCGCAGCCAGCACGTCCTGCTTACGGATGCGGCCACCTACGCCGGTGCCCTTCACCGACGCCAGGTCGACGTTGTTCTCGGCGGCCAGCTTGCGGACCAGCGGGGTGACGTACGGGCTGCCGTCACCGGACGGCTCCGCTGCGGGTTCGGGCTTGGTCTCTTGCTTGGGTTCGGGCTTGGGCTCGGGTTTCGGTTCCGGCTTCGGCTCCGGCTTGGTCTCTTGCTTGGGTTCGGGCTTGGCCTCTTGCTTGGGCTCGGGCTTGGGTTCCGGCTTGGCCTCTTGCTTGGGCTCGGGCTTGGGTTCCGGTTTGGCCGCCGCAGCGGCGCCCTTGTCGCCGATCTTGGCCAGCTCGCCACCGACGGCCACGGTGTCGTCTTCTTCGGCGGTGATGCTCAGCAGGGTGCCTGCCACCGGCGACGGGATCTCGGTGTCGACCTTGTCGGTGGATACCTCGACCAGCGGCTCGTCTACCTCGACCGAATCGCCGACGCTCTTGAGCCAGCGCGTCACGGTGCCTTCGGTGACCGATTCGCCGAGCTCGGGCATGGTCACCGAGGTGCCTTCGCCACCACCCGACGACTGCTGCGAGGGCTCCGGCTCCGGCTCCGGCTCAGGTTCGGGTTCCGGTTCGGCCTGCGCCTCGGGCTCGGGCTCCGGCGCTGCTTCTTCGCTGGGGGCGGCCTCGGGCTCGGTGGTACCGCCCGTGCTGTCGCCTTCTTCGGCGTCGCCGATGACTGCCAGCTCGCCGCCGACCTCGACCGTGTCATCCTCCTGCGCCACGATCTTGGTGAGCACGCCTGCCGCCGGGGAGGGGATCTCGGTGTCGACCTTGTCGGTGGAAACCTCGAGCAGTGGCTCGTCGACTTCGACGGTGTCACCTTCTTGTTTCAACCAGCGGGTGACAGTCCCCTCGGTGACGCTCTCACCGAGTGCGGGCATCTGGACTGAAACGGCCATCCTGTTGACTCCTCGAAGGTCAGTCGTTGTTCGACTTACGAGCGGTTCGAGTTCCGGCTTACCACAACGTCGTGTACCGGTTCAGAAACCAGTTGCATTTTGTGCTGGACCATCCTTTCACTCTCGGCGGATACGCATGCACGCAGGGTTGCTCGGAGCTCTGGCACTATCGAAGTGAGAGTGAACTCGGCCGACAAGCAAGGAGCGAACCGGAGTTGGGATTGTTCGACAGGTTCCGGCGCGGCGGCGGCGCGCGCGGCGCCGATCCCGCAGCTGACCTGCGGTACATGCGCGAGTGGGTGGCCACTCACACCGGTGTGGAAGCGTTCGTCGAACCCAAGACGACGGTCACCGAGCTAACTGTGGTGCTGGTCGCCAACGACGGGGAGTGGACGCGCAGGCGCGTCGGCGGCGAGAAGGGCGCCCGCCGGCTGTCCGATCAGCTGAAGATCCCGGTGTACGACGTGCAGAAAGTCGGCTACCCGCAACGCATGCGCGACCACGACGCCCGCCGGCGGATCGAGCGGCGCCGGGCGCTGCGCGACGAACTGGCCGAGGACTGACTGGGCGACGAGGCGGCGAGGGACGAGCCGGGGAGGAGAGCCAGGCAGCAGGGGGACTGACTGGGCGACGAGGCGGCGAGGGACGAGCCGGGGAGGAGAGCCAGGCAGCAGGGGGACTGACTGGTCTTGATTCCGGTACCGGCGGTATGAGGTACTGAGCCATGGCATCAGCTCCCACATTCGTCGACAGCACCGACGGCGTCCGGATCGCCGCCTACGAAGAAGGCAACCCCGACGGGCCCACCCTGGTGCTCGCGCACGGCTGGCCGGACTCGCACGTGCTCTGGGATGGCGTGGTGCCGCTGCTCGCCGAGAAGTTCCGCATCATCCGCTACGACAACCGCGGCGTCGGCGGGTCGTCGGTGCCCAAGCCGGTCCGGGCCTACCGGATGGAGCGCTTCGCCGACGACCTCGAAGCAGTCCTCACCACGCTCAGTCCCGGCGAACCGGTCCACATCCTCGGCCATGACTGGGGTTCGATCGCGACCTGGGAGTACCTCAGCCGGCCCGGCGCCGCCGACCGGGTGGCGTCCTTCACGTCGGTCTCCGGTCCCAGTACCGACCATTACAAGGCCGGCATCCTCCGGGCGCTGGCGCGGCCGTACCGGCCGGTGCTGTTCCTGCATGCGCTGGAGCACGCGCTGCGGTTGACCTACATGATCCCGCTGTCGATCCCGGTGCTGGCCCCGGTGGTGATGCGGGCGTTGTTCTCCGGCGGGCGCGGCAAGGTTCTGCTGACCGACGGCGTGCCGACCGCGCAGCGGTTCCGAAGTGATTCTGTGGCAACGGATCTGGCGAACTCGCTGAAGATCTACCGGGCGATGACCAGCCGCTCGCCACGGCAGTACCGCCGCGACCACTATGTGGGTGTGCCGGTGCAGTTGATCGTCAACCGCCGTGACCCGGTGGTCCGGCCGCACGGTCTCGACGGTGTGTCCCAATGGGTGCCGCGGCTGTGGCGCCGCGACATCAACGCCGGGCATTGGGCGCCGATGTCGCACCCGCAGGTGCTGGCGCAGGCCGTCACCGAACTGGTCGACCACCTGGACGGGGCGCCCGCCAAGCGAGGGCTGCTGCGCGCGCAGGTGGGCCGGCCCCGTGCCCCGTTCGGTGACACCCTGGTGTCGGTGAACGGCGCGGGCAGCGGGATCG
This sequence comes from Mycolicibacterium sp. SMGY-1XX, assembly GCF_059132455.1. Taxonomy (NCBI): domain Bacteria; kingdom Bacillati; phylum Actinomycetota; class Actinomycetes; order Mycobacteriales; family Mycobacteriaceae; genus Mycobacterium; species Mycolicibacterium sp. SMGY-1XX. The sequence continues at coordinate 4,513,369 of NZ_CP101139.1, read as the reverse complement.
GGCGTGCTACGGCCGTCGCGTTCGCTGCCCAGGGCGCCGAGGTGGTGGTCAGCGACATCAACGAGGACGTCGTCAAGGAGACCGCCGCGCAGATAGCCGCGGCCGGCGGTATCGCACACGCCTACGTGGTCGACGTCTCCGATGCGGACGCAGTCGAGCGGTTCGCCGCCGAGGTCTGCGCCGAGCACGGCGTCCCCGATGTGGTGGTGAACAACGCCGGCATCGGACAGGCGGGCGATTTCCTGGACACCCCGGCCGAGCAGTTCGACCGGGTGCTCGATGTCAACCTCGGCGGTGTGGTCAACGGCTGCCGTGCCTTCGCCCGCCGCCTCGTCGAGCGCGGCACCGGCGGGCACATCATCAACGTCGCCTCCATGGCCGCGTACGCACCGCTGCAGGGGATGAACGCCTACTGCACCAGCAAGGCCGCGGTCTACATGTTCTCCGACTGTCTGCGCGCCGAATTGAGCTCTGCCGGAATCGGTTTGACCACCATTTGCCCGGGTGTCGTCAACACCGACATCGTGCGTACCACCCGCTTCGACGTGCCCGCCGACAAGGAGGACGCGGCCGCCGCGGCCCAGGCCCGCGCCCAGAAGGCCTTCGCCGCACGCCGCTACGGGCCCGAGAAGGTGGCCGCCGCGATCCTGGACTCGGTGCGCAAGAACACCGCCGTCCGTCCCGTCACCCCGGAGGCCCACCTGGTCTACGGGGTGTCGCGGGTGGCGCCACAGATTCTGCGCAGCACCGCCCGCGGCAAGGTGGTGTGACATGGGTGCGCCTGACGTGCACGTCGGCTCAGTGCCGAGTAGTGCGCAGCGGAGGCATGAAGTGGCAGTTCGGGGTGGCAGCGCACCGTCGGCCATCGGAACGTCATTGCGCTAGTTCACCTTTGGCCGTTTCGGTCAGCTTGAACAGATACCTCGCCGGGTTGTGTGAGTGCGTCGATTCGTGGCTGGGCAACTGGCGGCCCTTCCCGCCGGACATGCTTGTTGAAGTGGGGGAACACGGGTGTTGCCTTGCGTCAAGGCCCGTGGTGTCGGGTTGTGGATGAAGTGCTGACTGTGGATAAGTAGGCGCTTGTCGTGGTGGATTGCCTTGTGGCGCATGTCTTGTCGGTGGGCGTGGGTAGTGTCGAAAGCATGTTCGAAGAGCTGATTGATCCGACCACCTGCGGGGATTTGTCCCCCGCGGCGATGGTCGATGCCATCGGCGCCTTCCACCGCGCTGAGGCCACCATGGTCGCGCACAAATGGACGATGATCGCCCGCCTACTGGCCCACCACAAAGACCACGCCGCCGCCGAAGAGAAAACCTGGGCCTACGACGAATGGAACGCCGTGCGGGATCAGGTGGGCCCGGTGATGCGGCTGAGCGCACGACGGGCCTCCACCCAGATGCGCCTGGCCGAAGGGCTCGCCCGGTCCCCGAAGGTCGCGGCGTTGTTGGCGGCGGGGGTGATCAACACCCGGGTCGCCGAAACCCTGATCTACCGCACCGAGCTGCTGCTGCCGTCGGTGCAGGCCACCGTCGATGCCGAGCTCGCCGCCCACGCGGGCGGCTACACCCTGCTCTCCGACGATGACCTGGTGCTGGCCGTGGATGCGATCATCGAAGAACACGACCCCGATGCGGTGCGCCGCTACCGTGAGGCTGCCCAAGGCTGTGATGTGGGGTTCGGTAAACGCGATGACGCTACCGGCACCGCGTCGCTGTATGGGCGGATCTCGGCAGCTGATGCGGAGTTGGGGATGCGGGTGCTGGATGCACTGGCCGCCACCGTCTGCAGCAACGATCCCCGCAGCAAAGGCGAGCTCCGCGCGGCGGCGCAAGGGGCGGTCTACGCCCGGCGGGACCGGTTGGTGTGCCAGTGCGGTGCCGGCGACTGTGTGGCCGCGACGCTGCCGTCGGCGGTGCCTGCGGCGGTGATTCATGTGCTGGCCGAACACGGTGCCCTGGAGCAGGTGCTGGCCCAACTCGACGCCCTGCGCCAAGCCCAGTCCACCGATGCCACCGCGGCCCCACCCACCATCGACTACGAGGGGCTGGCCCGCGAGGCCGCCGCGGCCGAAGCCGCCCGCATCCCCACCCCACCCGCGCCGCCACCCTGGGAAAACAACCCTGTCACCACCGAACCCGAACCCGAGTCGGAGCCGGAGGCTGGGCAGCCCGACGAACCGGCCGCCGATGACGGTGGCGTCGACTGGTCGCACTGGTGGACCACCTCACCCGGTGACGACGACGGGGAGGAGCCACCCTGGGCGCACCCCACCCCACCCCCGCTGGAAGCACCTGACAAGACAGACGGCGCCGGCGACGAAACAGACGACGACATCGACGAGGGCGCTGACCGCATCAACGAGACGGACGAGGCCGACGGCGCCGCCGACGACCCCGGCACCGACCCCGAGGACGATGACGAGTCGCCGTGGGGCACCGGCAGTGCCCCGCCACCCCCACCCGGACCCACCACCCCCGACACCGGCGGCGGAACCACCGCAGCCACCCCCGACGCGGCCGACCGGGTGAACAACGCTGCCTCCGAGCAGGTCTCGGCCCAGGATCTGCCGCAGGCACCGGCCGCGCACACCCCACCACGGCGGCCCCGCCCTGCAGTCACCCTCGGTGGCACCCTCATCCCACTCGACCAACTCGCCGCGATGCTCCGCGACGGCGCCACCGTCAAAGCCGTTCCGATCCCGCCCGCGGCACCTGCCCGCGGCTACAGGTTCACCGGCAAGGCCCGCGAGTTCATCCGATGCCGGGATATGCGATGTCGGTTCCCGGGCTGCACCCGTAAAGCCGAATACGCCGACATCGACCACACCGTCCCGCACGGCGACGGCGGACCCACCCATCCCTCCAATGGGAAGGTGTTGTGTCGAGAACATCACCTCGCGAAGACCTTTGGTGACGGCTGGCGTGACGAGCAATTGCCCAACGGTGACGTCCGCTGGACTGCGCCCACCGGTCACACCTATATCACGCAACCGACGAGCAGACTGTTGTTCCCCGACTGGGATTGCACCACCGCCACCCTGCCACCCCCGACACCCACAAGACGCCGCACAGCGCACCCGGGTACCACCATGCCCACCCGCAAACGCACCCGCGACCAAGACCGCCAACAACACATCAACGCCGAACGCGAACACAACGCCCTGCAACGCGCCCTCGGAGAACCCACACGGAGAGGGCCATTTTAGAGAGGTTGCGGCAGTCGAGGCCGAGCCTGACTAGCTCAAGCCGCGGGAATAGTCGTGGACCACAACGTGGCGCCCGTGCTATCGCAGAGGTCGACCGTGAGCGCCCGGGTGTCCTTATCGATCCGCACGTGGCCGAAGTGCTGGAAACCCTCGGCAGGGGAGACGTTCTCCTCCTCCGGCGCGTGGACGAACTCGTACACCGCGCCGAACGTGGAGTCGACCGGACTGACGGGGAAAGCGCCGGCATTGAGCGGACCCGAGACGAATTCGTAGAACGGGCTGAAATCCTGGAACGCCGCACGATCGGGGTGATAAGAGATCGCCGCGGTGTAGTGCACATCGGCAGTGAGGTAGACGATGTTGCGAACGTTCTTGGTGGAGCTCAGGATTCGGGCGGTCTCGAACTCGCGGCCCAGCGGAGCGCCGGCATCGCCCTGAGCTATGGCCTCCATGGCCTTCGGACCGTTCGGCGGGCTGGTGGCGGAATCGGCGACCACGATGCTCAGGGGCAGGTCGTTGGCGACGACCTTCCATGTGGCGGTCGAGGCCTGCAGCGAATCGATGAGCCATTGCGCCTGTTCGGGGCCCAGGAGTCCGGTTCTGTCGTCGGTCGACCAACTCTCGGGGTTCGGATTCTTGTAGCTGCGCATGTCGAGCACGAAGACGTCGAGCAACGGCCCGTAAGCGATCTTGCGGTACAACCGTCCGTCGACGGCTTCCCGTGCGTCGATCGGTTGCCATTCGCGCCACGCCTGCGTGGCCATGGCCGCGAGCTGATCCACGCTGGTCTGCTGATACCCCTTGCGATTCTGACCGGCCAGGTTCTCGCCCGGGAACCAGTTGTTGACCACCTCATGGTCGTCCCACTGGATCAACTGGGGCACAGTGGAATTGAAGTACCGATAGTTGGTGTCCATCAAGTTGTACTGATAGTTGCCGCGGAACTGGTCGAGACTCTGGGCCACCTGGGCCTTGGCCGGTGACGTGACGTTGCGGTAGATCCGGCCGTCGTTCTGCTCTTGGGTTTCCTCGATGGGATTGTCGGCGTAGATCGCATCACCGGAGTGGATGAAAAAGTCGGGATTGCGTTGTGCCATCACCGTCCACACCGTCATCCCGCCGGTATCGGCGTTGATGCCCCAGCCCTGCCCGGCGACATCGCCCGACCAGACGAAGGTGATATCGGACGGCTCGACGGGCGCGGTGGTGAACACGCCGGTGGCAGGTTCACTGCGGGCACCGTCCTCGCCCTCCAAGGTCACCCGGTAGTGCACGCGCTGGCCGGGTTCCAGACCTTGCAGACGAAGCCGTCCGGTCCCGTCGGAGGCCGGTGTGAGCAGGGGACCACGCACCTGCGCCGCGTTCGTGAAGTCCTCGGTCGCCGACGTCTCCACGATCATGGTCGCCGGGACGTCGGAACGCGCCCACACCAGCGCGCCGTCGACACGCGGATCACCCGTGGCGATTCCGTGGGTCAGCTGGGGACGCGCTCGCACCAGGCCGGGCGACGCGACCGCCCAGGGCGTCGGCAGTGCGCCGGCCAGAGCGGCTCCGGCCGGAACGAGCAGGGCAGTACGCAGCAGTGTTCGGCGAGGCAGGCGGTTGGTCACCGGACCGAGTGTCGTGCGGTCGCCCGGCCTGGAGGTGACCGGAAGGTGAACTTCAGTCAGCCGTTTACTGCTAGCCCTTCAGTGCGATGTCTTCCAGCACCGCGAACATGGTCCGTGTCGGCACCCCGGTACCACCCTTGCCGGTGTAACCCCACGGCCCACTGGTGTTGTACGCCGGACCCGCGACGTCGAGGTGCGCCCACTGCACACCGTCGGCCACGAACTCGCGCAGGAACACCCCGGCCACCAGCATGCCGGCGAAGCGCTGCCCGCTGATGTTGGCCAGATCGGCGACCTGCGACTTGAGATCGTCCTTGAGCTCGTCGGGCAACGGCATCGGCCAGCCGTTCTCGCCGACCTCCTGGGAGATGGTGGCCACCCGGTCGCGGAACTCGTCGCTGCCCATCACACCCGGATACCGGGCCCCGAGTGCGACCGTCTGCGCGCCGGTGAGCGTCGAGGTCTCGATCAGATAGTCGGGACCGTCCTCACAGGCCCGCACGATCGCGTCGGCCAGGATCAGCCGGCCCTCGGCGTCGGTGTTGAGCACCTCGACCGTCGTGCCGCCGTACTGGGTCAGCACGTCACCGGGGCGCTGCGCGGTGGCCGACGGCATGTTCTCGGCCATCGGCACGGTCGCGATGACGTCGACCGGCAGCTCGAGCTGCGCGGCCAGCACCGTGGTCGCGATCACCGCGGCGGCCCCGCCCATATCGGAGGTCATGTGGTGCATGGAGGCGGCCGGCTTGATCGAGATGCCGCCGGTGTCGAAGGTGATGCCCTTGCCGATCAGCGCCACCTTGGGAGCCTTGCGCTTGCCCGACTTGTACGTCAGGCGCACCAGCCGCGGGGGCCGCGACGAGCCCTGGCCGACGCCGATGATGCCGCCGTAGCCGCCCTTGGCCAGTGCCTTCTCGTCGAGGATCTCGACCGACAACCCCGCGGATTCACCCAAAGCCCTTGCCCGCTTGGCGAATTCATCGGGATAAAGATGGCTCGGCGGGGTGTTGACGAAATCGCGGGCGGTGGCCACCGCGGTGGCGACAGCGGTGGCGTGCGCGGCGGCCGACTTGACCGCCTTGGAGCCGTCGGTGGCCAGCGCGGTGATCTTCTGCAGTCCGGCGTCTTTCGGCGCGGTCTTGCCGCTGCGGAAGTCGCTGAACCGGTAGGCACCCAGGATCAGGCCTTCGATGGCGGCTTCGAGGTCCAGGTCGGACAGCGCGGTGATCACCGACTCGGTGCCGTTGAGCGAGCGGGCGGCCACGCCGGAGGCCTTGCGGATCAGATCCGGCGGGTACTGGTCGCGCGGTTTGCCCAGTCCCACCGTCAGCACACTGGCGACCGGCAGCGACGGCACCACCAGGCGGGTGAGCGACTCGGCACCGCCCTTGGCGCTCAGTGCGGACAGGGCCACTTCGATCTCACCGACGGCCTCGGCGTCCAGGAACGGGTTCGTCACGACCTTCGGGCTGGAGTCGTCGGCGCTCGTCACGCCCACGATCAGCACAGCCGATCCGATGCCCCGTTTGGGCAGCGACGTGGCGACGGTGACGGCGGGGGACTGGTAACCGGGTGCGGTGCTCACGGCGTTGAGCCTAACCACCAGCCACTAATGTTGGTGATCGTGACCGATGTGAAGCAGGGCCCACTCGAAGACCGTCATCGCGCTCTCGGCGCGAGCTTCGCCGAGTTCGGCGGCTGGCTGATGCCGGTCTCGTACGCCGGCACCGTCACCGAGCACAACGCCACCCGCAACGCCGTCGGCCTGTTCGACGTCAGTCACCTCGGCAAGGCGCTGGTCCGCGGCCCCGGCGCGGCGGAGTTCGTCAACTCGGCGTTCACCAACGACCTGCGCCGCATCGGGCCCGGCAAGGCGCAGTACACCTTGTGCTGCACCGAGACCGGCGGCGTGATCGACGACCTGATCGCCTACTACGTGTCCGACGACGAGATCTTCCTGGTGCCGAATGCCGCCAACTCCGCCGCTGTGGTGGCAGCGTTGAAAGAGGTTGCGCCGCTTGGTCTCACGATCACCGATGAGCACCGCTCGTTCGCCGTGCTGGCCGTGCAGGGGCCCAAGGCCGCCGACGTGCTGACCACCCTCGGGCTGCCCACCGAGATGGACTACATGGGATACGCCGACGCCGACTACGCCGGTGTCCCCGTGCGGGTGTGCCGCACCGGCTACACCGGAGAGCACGGCTTCGAACTCCTGCCGCCGTGGGAGCAGGCCGGTGTGGTGTTCGACGCCTTGGTCGAACAGGTGCAGGCGGCCGGCGGCGAGCTGGCCGGCCTGGGCGCGCGCGACACCCTGCGCACCGAGATGGGCTACCCGCTGCACGGCCACGAACTGTCGCTCGACATCTCGCCGCTGCAGGCGCGCACCGGATGGGCCGTCGGCTGGAAGAAGGACGCGTTCTGGGGCCGCGAGGCGCTGCTCGCGGAGAAGGAAGCCGGCCCGACGCGATTGCTGCGCGGGCTGAAGGTGCTGGGCCGCGGGGTGCTGCGGCAGGACCTCACCGTGCTCGCCGGTGATCAGAGCGTGGGCGTCACCACCTCGGGAACGTTCTCGCCGACGTTGAAAGCCGGGATCGCGCTGGCGCTGATCGACACGGCAGCCGGCATCGAGGACGGGGCCCACGTCACCGTCGACGTCCGCGGCCGCGCCGTGGAATGCGAAGTGGTCAAACCGCCGTTCGTCGCGGTGAAAACCCGCTAGCGCGCGGTTATACAATCGCTGCATGACCAACGGCCACCTCGAATTCAGCCTTGCCCGCAACACTGCACCGGCAAGTGACGAGGTACGGGCCGCAATCCTGCAAGATCCGGGATTCGGGCGCTATCACACCGACCACATGGTCTCGATCAGCTACACCGAAGGCCGCGGCTGGCACGACGCCGAGGTGCTGCCCTACGGCCCCATCCAGCTCGATCCGTCGGCCGTCGTCCTGCACTACGCGCAGGAGGTTTTCGAAGGGCTCAAGGCCTACCGCTGGAGCAACGGCGCCATCGTCTCGTTCCGACCGGAAGCCAACGCCGCGCGGCTGCGCAGGTCGGCCCGCCGCATCGCCATTCCGGAACTGCCCGAAGACGTGTTCATCGAGTCGCTGCGGCAGCTGATCGCCGTCGACGAGGCCTGGGTGCCGGCCGCAGGCGGGGAAGCGTCGCTGTACCTGCGGCCGTTCATCATCGCCACCGAACCCGGCCTCGGTGTGCGCCCGGCCAACGAATACCGCTACCTGGTGATCGGCGGCCCGGCCGGCGCCTACTTCAAGGGCGGTATCAAGCCGGTCAGCGTGTGGCTGTCCACCGAGTACGTCCGGGCCAGCCCCGGCGGCACCGGCGCGGCCAAGTTCGGCGGCAACTACGCCGCCTCGCTGCTGGCGCAGGCCGAGGCGTCCGCCCACGGCTGCGATCAGGTGGTGTGGCTCGACGCGATCGAACGCCGCTACATCGAAGAGATGGGCGGGATGAACCTGTTCTTCGTGTTCGGCAGCGGCGGGTCGGCCCGCCTGGTCACCCCGGAGCTGTCGGGGTCCCTGCTGCCGGGTATCACCCGGGATTCGTTGCTGCAGTTGGCCACCGACGCCGGCTTCGCCATCGAGGAACGCAAGATCGATGTCGAGGAGTGGCGCAAGGGTGTGGCCGCCGGCGAGATCACCGAGGTGTTCGCATGCGGTACCGCCGCCGTCATCACCCCGGTGTCACACGTCAAGTACGGAGACGGTGAGTTCACCATCGCCGACGGCGAGCCCGGCGAGGTCACCATGGCACTGCGCGACACCCTGACCGGGATCCAGCGCGGCACCTTCGCCGACACCCACGGCTGGATGGCCCGCCTCAACTAAGCGCCGGCCAGCAGTCCCAATGCCGTGACCGTCGTCGTCAGCTCGATGGCGGCGCCCAGCACGTCCCCGGTGATCCCGCCGAACCGGCGCACACAATGCGCCACCAGGGCCGCCGTCAACGCCAGTGCCACGAGCACCACCAGCGGGCCCTGCCACGGTCGCGGCGTCGCCCAGCCGGCGGCCCACGCGAGCAACGCCACCCACACCGCCACCACCCAGGCCGGTTGGGTGCCGGCCACCAGCGCGCCCAGCGCGCTACCGGCCGCGGCGGGCACCGACCGGCGGCACGTCAGCACCGCCGCCACCCGTCCCGCGGCCACCGCCACCACGATGGCCACCGGGTCGAGGGCGGAGAACGCCGCACCCTGGACGGTGATGCTCAGCACCACCGCCGCCACCCCGAACGGGCCCGCGGTACCGCCGCGCATCACCGTCAGGGCCCGCTCCGGCGGGCCGTAACACCCGAGGCCGTCGACCGTGTCCGACAGGCCGTCGATGTGCAGACCACGGGTGGCCAGCAGCAGCGCCGCCACCGCGAGCAGGCCCGGCAACACACCGCCGAACAGCGTCGAGGTCCCGTAGGCCACCCCGGCCGCCAACACCCCCAGTACCACACCGACAACGGGTAGAGCCGTCAGGGCGCCCCGGCCGATGGGCGCCTGCGTGCGGATCGGCAGCACCGTCGCGAACGAGAACGCGCCCAACACCGAGGTCATCACGGGGCAGTGGAACCGCCGGCGATCCGGGCCGAGTCGAACGTCGCCATCTGCGCGCACGTGGCCACGGCCGCCCGCAGCACCGGCAGTGCCATGGCCGCGCCGGTACCTTCGCCGAGACGCATCTGCAGGTCGAGGATCGGTTCCAGTTCCAGCTGCGCCAACGCGTGGGTGTGCGCGGGTTCGGTGGACCGGTGCCCCGCCTGCCACCAGGCTCGCGCGCCCGGCGCCAACCGCTCGGCCACCAGCGCCGCGGCGGTGACCACCACGCCGTCGAGCAGTACCGGGGTGCGCCGGACGGCCGCCTGGGCCAGGAAACCGGCCATCGCGGCCAGGTCCGCGCCCGCGCCGATGCGCAGCAGGGCCAGCGTGTCGAAGCGGTCCCGGTAGGAGCGGTAGAGCGCGTCGCGCACCGCCGCGGTCTTGCGTTTCCAGCCCGCGTCATCGATACCGGTACCGCGGCCGACCGCGAGCACGGGTTCGGTGTTGGTCAGCGTGGCGATCAGAACCGTTGCCGCGGTGGTGTTTCCGATGCCCATGTCGCCTGCGATCAGCAGGTCGGCCCCGGCATCGACCTCCTCGTCGGCGATGCGGGCGCCGGCGGTGACGGCAGCGACCGTCTCGTCCTCGGTCATCGCATCCTCGACGGCGATGTTGCCGCTGGAGCGGCGTACCTTGTGCGCGCCGATCCGGTCGGTGGCGGGCTCGGCGTCCACGGCGATGTCGACGACGCGTACCGAGGCGCCGGACACGTCGGCGAGTACGTTGATCGCCGCCCCGCCCTCGGCGATGTTGGCCACCATCTGCGCGGTCACCTCAGGGGGAAACGCCGACACCCCGGCCTGTGCGACACCGTGGTCACCGGCGAACACCACCACCCGGGCGCGTTCGAATTGCCTTGGCGGACAGGCGCTTTGGCAGGCAGACACCCAGATAGACAACGCCTCGAGCCGGCCGAGAGAGCCCGGCGGCTTGGTCAGTGTGGCCTGGCGCGCAGCGGCGGCCGCGGCTGCCTCGGCATCAGGTGCGACGACAGACGGAAACGACGGCAGCACCATCTCGTGGTCGGTCAGGCGACTTTGTCGCCGCGGTTGACGCGGGGGCGCGGCGCACGCATGCGGCGCAACTGTGAGGCGCGACTGGCGGCGTAGAAGCCGAGCTTGACGCGGCCTTCGGTGTTGTCGGGGAACTTCACGTCCACGGCGTTGTTGACCTTGCGGGCCAGGAAGATGCCGTCGATCGCCATGATCGCGATCAGGACCAGCATCGCGGGGGAGATGTAGTACTGCACCTGCGGCACGGCCAGCATGACGAAGATCAGGAACAGGGCCGCGGGCATGAACAGCCCGAGCAGGTTGCGCCGGGAATCCACGATGTCGCGGGCATAACCCCGCACCGGGCCCTGGTCACGCGGCAGCAGGTAGGCCTCTTCGCCGGCCATCATCCGTTCGCGGCGCTCGTTCGTCACCGACCGCCGCTCGGCGCGCTCGGCCTTGCGCTCTTCCTTCGACAACTTCGGCCCGGCCATCGCCTTGCGGCGGGCGCGGGCCTCTTTGGTGGTCATCGGAGCCGGGGCGACGGGGCCGCGGCGCTTGGCGCTGTCGCGTTTGGGAGTGGGCCGCCCTTTGGGTGCGGTACCCGCCGCCACCTCGTCGGTGGTCTCGACCACCGGGGTGGATTCGACGTCTTTCGACTCTCCGTCGTCGTTCTTGCGGCCCAACAATTTCACACCGCCAGGTTACTTGGGATACAGCCGTCCCCGGAAATGCACCTGCAATGGGCGCACCTTAATCTGCACTGATGACGGGCGCGCAGGAGTCGGGGTTGAGAGTGCTGATAGCGCCCGATTGTTTCGGTGACACGCTGACCGCGGTCGAGGCCGCCCAGGCCATCGCCGTCGGCTGGCAGCAGTCGCGGCCCGGCGACGAGTTGACCCTGGCTCCGCAGTCCGACGGCGGCCCCGGCTTCGTCGGCGTGCTGGCCAGCAGGCTCGGCGAACTGCGGCACAGCCGGGTCTGCGGCCCACTGGACCCGCCCGGCGACGGCTCGGTGGACGCCGAGTGGGTGTTCGATCCGGTCACCGATCCCGCACGTCCCACCGCCTACATCGAGTGCGCGCAGGCGTGCGGTCTGACGCTGCTGGGCGGGCCGCCGACGGTCCAGACGGCGCTGGCCGCCCACACCTACGGCGTGGGACAGCTGGTCGACGCGGCGCTCACAGCAGGCGCCGCCCGCATCGCCGTCGGCCTCGGCGGCAGCAGCACCACCGACGGCGGCCGCGGCATGATCGAGGCGCTCGGGGGATTGCAGGCCGCGCGTGACCGGCTGGCCGGCATCGAGCTGATCGTGGCCTCCGACGTGGAGCATCCGCTGCTGGGCCCGATGGGGGCCGCGCACGTCTTCGGGCCGCAGAAGGGCGCCGACCCGGCCACTGTCGAGTTGCTCGAGAAGCGGCTCACCGAATGGGGCGCCGAGCTGGACGCGGTGGCGGGCCGGCCGATCAGCGGCGACGCCGGGGCCGGGGCCGCGGGAGGGCTGGGCGCGGCACTGCTGGCCCTGGGCGGGCGGCGCGAATCCGGGGCCGCGATCATCGCCGAGCACACCCGGCTGGCCGACGATGTGGCCGTCGCCGAGTTGGTCATCACCGGGGAAGGCCGCTTCGACGACCAATCGCTGCACGGCAAGGTGGTCAGCGCGCTGGCCGGCGGGGCAGGTGCACACCGGATCCCGGTCCTGGTGCTGGCCGGGCAAGTGACCTTGGACACCGATACCCTGCGCGACGCCGGTATCGCCGCGGCGTTCGCCGTTGCCGAGTTCGCCGGATCTGTGCAGGTCGCCATCGACGACGCGGCCAATCAGCTGGCCGGGCTGGCGCGAAAGACGGCGGCAGAACTCGCCAGATAGGCGGTGGACACCGCTCGACCGGTAGGCGGCGGACATCGCCGCCAGGCCTCGGGAATGCGGGAAGAATCTGTACAGTTGCAGATACTGGGTTCAGGCCCACTACATGCTTGTCACGAGGGAGACGCAATGACTGTTCAACACGAGTCGGCGACCACCGATACCCACGGCGCAATCCTGACCGATGCCGCGGCGGCCAAGGCCAAGTCGCTGCTCGACCAGGAGGGTCGTGATGACCTGGCACTGCGGATCGCGGTACAGCCGGGCGGTTGCGCCGGCCTGCGGTACAACCTGTTCTTTGACGACCGCACACTCGACGGTGACCTGGTGGTCGAATTCGGTGGAGTGAACCTCACCGTCGACCGGATGAGTGCCCCCTACATCCAGGGCGCCACCATCGACTTCGTGGACACCATCGAGAAGCAGGGTTTCACCATCGACAACCCCAACGCCACGGGCTCCTGCGCCTGCGGCGACTCGTTCAACTGATCACCTGATCTCACCGGCGGGCACGTTCCGAGCACCAGCTCAGAACGTGCCCGCTGTGCGTAGTACGTACGAGCAGACCAGCACGTCGTCGCCGAAAGCGAGGAGCTGGGCGACGCCCTGACGGACGTCATCGCCGCCCCGGTTCCCCGCGGTGGGCACCACCTGCATGCTGAACAACACCTGGGCGCTGCTCGGCGAGGCGAACACCATCGTGTCGATACCGGTGACCTGCGCGCTGGAGAACTGCTTCTGGAAGGCATCGCTGCTCAGCCGCGCCAGCGCATCATCGGAGCGCCGGTCCCGCACCCCGTCGTAGAGGCCGCACAGGGCGTTGCGGGAAATGGTCTGCAGATCGCCGTCGGACAACGCATCCAGATATCCCTGGATGGCCTCCTGGGCGGTGGCCGTCGTCAGCACCGCGCCGCCCCGGCTGTCGTCGCCGCGGCCCAGCAGCACCACCGCGACCACCACAGCGATGATCACCGCGGCCGCGAGCGCGGCGGCGAGCAGCGGCTTCCACCGGCTGCGCTTCGGATACGGCACCGGCGCGGGCCCCGGACCGGGGTACGGCCCGGGTGCCGGTCCCGGGGGGAACGGTGCGCTCGGCGGCAGCGGTGGTTCCGGCGGGCGGTACGGGCCCCAGGCCTGACCGATGTTCGCGTTGTAAGCGGGCGGTTCGGGCTGGCGGTCGGACCCCGGCGCGCCGACACCCTGGTACGGCGGATATGGGCCGGACATGATTTCTCCCCGAGGGTTGCGCCTGTCGCCGGCGGCCGGCGGTGGCGTGGACGGCGGTCGCTTCGGCACGCCCGTGGCGGTTCTGCTGGTGAGGTTATCGCACCCGGGAGGAGATGATCGGATACGTGGGCACCGGTAGGGTCGAGTGCGCCCTTCCCCGAGGCACCCGAGAAAACTGGATGGAGCTGCACGTGACCATTGCCGTGACCGGATCGATCGCAACGGATCACCTGATGCGTTTTCCGGGCCGCTTCGCCGAGCAGCTGCTGGCCGAGCACCTGCAGAAGGTGTCCCTGAGCTTTCTCGTCGACGACCTGGTGATGCACCGCGGCGGCGTCGCCGGCAACATGGCATATGCCATCGGCATCCTGGGCGGAAGCCCCACTCTGGTGGGTGCCGTGGGCTCCGATTTCGACGAGTACCGCCAGTGGCTGGAGTCCAACGGGGTGGACTGCTCGCAGGTGCTGGTGTCCGAGAGCGCCTACACCGCCCGGTTCGTGTGCACCACCGATCAGGACATGGCGCAGCTGGCGTCGTTCTATCCCGGCGCGATGTCCGAGGCCCGCAACATCGCGCTCGCTGACGTCGTCGCAGGCGTCGGCACCCCCGAGCTGGTGATCATCGGCGCCAACGACCCCGAGGCGATGTTCCTGCACACCGAGGAATGCCGCGCTCTCGGACTGGCTTTCGCGGCCGACCCGTCGCAGCAGCTGGCGCGGCTGGACCGCGACGAGATCCGCCGCCTCATCGACGGCGCCACCTACTTGTTCACCAACGACTACGAGTGGGATCTGCTGCTGCAGAAGTCCGGCTGGTCGGAAGCCGAGGTGATGAGCCAGATCGGGCTGCGGGTCACCACCCTGGGGCCCAAGGGCGTCGATCTGGTCGGCTCCGACGGTACGTTCGTGCACGTCGGCGTGGTGCCGGAGCATCACAAGGATGACCCGACGGGCATCGGTGACGCATTCCGCGCCGGCTTCCTCACCGGCCGCAGCGCCGGGCTGAGCCTGGAGCGGTCGGCGCAGCTGGCCTCGCTGGTGGCCACCCTGGTGCTCGAGGCCCCGGGCCCGCAGGAGTGGACCTGGGACAAGGCCGCCGCGCTGCCACGCCTGGCCGACGCCTACGGCACCGAGGCCGAATCCGAGATCGCCGCCGCGCTGTTGTAAACACCCGCCGAACCCGGCGAAATGCCGGGATCCGCCTCGCACAAAGCCGCCCAAACGTCGGTTTGGGCGGCTTTGGTGTCTACAGCTCGACGGGGTAGGTGGGTTCCTCGATGTGCGGGGTCACCGTGCCGTCGATGAAGATCGCGTGCCACAGCATGAAGATCAGCACCGTCCACAGCCGGCGGCTGTGATCGCTGGCGCCGGTGCGGTGTTCGTCGAGCATCCGGCGCACTCCGGCGATGTCCACCAGCCGGCCCGCCTGGGAGGTCTCGGTCATGGCTGTGATTTCGTAGGCCCATTCGAGCAGCTCCCCGGCCCGCAGCCAGTGCCGGATCGGTACCGGGAAGCCCAATTTGGCGCGATGCAGGACATGTGCGGGCACGATCGGTTCCAGCGCCCGGCGCAGCGCGTACTTCGTCGTCGTCCGGGTGATCTTCTGATCCAGCGGCAACCGGGACGCGACCGCGAACACCTCGGGATCCAGGAACGGCACCCGCAGTTCCAGCGAGTTCGCCATCGTCATCTTGTCGGCCTTGACCAGGATGTCGCCGCGCAGCCAGGTGAACAGGTCCAGGTGCTGCATGCGCGCCACCGGATCCCAGCCGGCCGAGTGCCGGTAGACCTCGGCGGTGACGTCGGTGTGGGTCCAGTCGGTGCGGAAGCCCGGCAGTACGGTGCGCAGCTGGTCATCGGAGAAGCTGCGGGCGTTGCCGTAGTAGCGCTCCTCGAGGGTCAGTGAGCCGCGGTGCAGCAGGCTCTTGCCGCGCACCCCTTCGGGCAGGGGTTTCGACGCGCGGCCCAGCGAGCGCCGGACCGGGCGGGGGAGATAGTCGAAAGGCTTGAGCGACAACGGCTCCCGATAGATGGTGTAACCGCCGAACAGTTCGTCGGCGCCTTCGCCCGAAAGCACCACCTTGACGTGCTTGCGGGCTTCCTTGGCGATGAAGTACAGCGGCACCAGCGCGGGGTCGGCCACCGGCTCGTCGAGATACCAGACGATCTCGGGCAGGGCGGCCACGAACTCGGCCGGGCTGACCACCTTGGCGACGTGCCGGGCGCCGATCGCCTCGGCCGAGGCCACCGCCACGTCGACTTCGGAGAAGCCTTCGCGTTCGAACCCGGTGGTGAAGGTGATCAGCTTCGGGTTGTGCCGGATCGCCAATGCGGCGATGGCGGTGGAGTCGATGCCGCCGGACAGGAACGCGCCCACAGTGACGTCGGCGCGCATGTGTTTGGCCACCGAGTCCTCGAGGACCCTGGTGATCTCGTCGTAGCGGGCCTGCTCACCACCGGCCACGAACGGGCTCACCGGGAACTTGGGCGTGAAGTACCGCGACACCTCGGGGGCCGCGCCCTGGCGGATCCGGGCATAACAGCCCGATTCCAGCCGGCGCACGTCGCGGTGCAGCGTTTCCGGTTCGGGCACGTACTGCAACACGGTGTAGTGCTGCACCGCGCGGTCGTCGATCCCGGTGGCGCCGACGTCGATCCCCAGGACACCCGCGAGGTCGGTGAGGCACTTCTTCTCGCTGCCGACGGCCGTCCCACCCGGGCCGGTCGCCATGAACAGCGGTTTGATGCCGAACGGGTCGCGGGCGCAGAACAGCTCGCCGGTGGCGGTGTCCCACAGGGCGAACGCGAACATGCCCCGGAGCCGGGGGAGCGCGTCGACCCCCCAGTGGTGGTAGGCCGCGATGATGGCCTCGCCGTCGCCTTCGGTGTGGAACTGTGCGCCGAACTCGGTCCGCAGTGCCTGGCGCAACTCCACGTAGTTGTAGATCTCGCCGTTGAACACCAGCACGTAGCGGTCCGGGGACTCCGGCGGTCCCCACCGCAGTGGCTGGTGCGAGTGGGCGATGTCGATGATCGACAGCCGGTTGAAGCCCAACACCACCCGATCGTCGGACCAGGTGCCCGGTTCATCGGGGCCGCGGTGTCGCATCAGATGCGACGCGCCCGCCACCGCGTCGACGATTTCGGGTGTGACGGGCCGAGCCGTTTCACACAGCAGAGCCACCAGTCCGCACATCGCCGCCAAGTATGCCAAGCGGCGGTGGAAGACAAGCGGTGAGGTGCTTACGCCTCGGCTGGAGGGCGTGGTCTACGCTGCGTAGTATTCGACGGAAATCCGCCGTGTCATTGCTGCTTCTAGGGCGACTGCTAGGGCGACTGCGACACGACTGAACACAGGAGGCGCCAGCGTGAAGACCCGCCGTTCTCGTCGGCTCAGGGCTTTGGCTTTGGCGGTCACGTTCGGTGTGCTGGCTGTCGTCCTCAGCGGCTGCAGTCTCACCGAGGCGCTGGCCCTGGGCTGGCCGAAAGGCATCACCCCCGAGGCTCACCTGAACCGTGAACTGTGGATCGGCTCGGTGGCGGCCTCGTTCGTCGTCGGCGGGATCGTCTACGTCCTGCTGTTCTGGACCTCGGTGTTCCACCGCAAGAAGGCCACCGACACCGAGCTGCCCCGGCAGTTCGGCTACAACATGCCGCTGGAACTGGTGCTGACCGTCGTGCCGTTCCTCATCATCTCGGTGCTGTTCTACTTCACCGTGGTGGTGCAGGAGACCATGCTGGCCAAGGAACCCAACCCCGAGGTCGTCATCGACGTCACCGCCTTCCAGTGGAACTGGAAGTTCGGCTATCAGAAGGTGGCCTTCGCCGACGGCACCCTCGACTACGACGGGGTGGACAACGAGCGCAAAGAGGCCATGACCTCGCGGCCCGATCAGGGTGAGCACCGCGCCGGCGAGGGTGAGGGTCAAGAGGGCCACGAAGAGGTGGGCCCGCTGAACGGCCTGAACCCGGAGGACCGCAGCTACCTGAACTTCGACAAGATCGAGACGCTGGGCTCCAGCAACGAGATCCCGGTGCTGGTGCTGCCGAAGGGCAAGCGGATCGAGTTCCAGATCGCCTCCGCCGACGTCATCCACGGTTTCTGGGTGCCGGAGTTCCTGTTCAAGCGGGACGTGCTGCCCAACCCGAAGGAGAACAACTCCGACAACATCTTCCAGATCAGCGAGATCCTGGAGACCGGAGCGTTCGTCGGGCGCTGCACCGAGATGTGCGGCACCTACCACGCGATGATGAACTTCGAGGTCCGGGTCGTCGAGCCCAACGACTTCAAGGCGTATCTGGAGTACCGCGAGGGCCGGCCCGAGGCCACCAACGCCGAAGCACTGCAGGCCATCGGCCAGGATCCGGTGGCGATCACCACCCGGCCGTTCGACACCCGCCGCGGTGAGCAGGCACCGCCGGTGCGTAACTGAGACGTAGAGAGAAACCAGCATGCATATCGAAGCCAGGCTGTTCGAGATCCTGACCGCGTTCGTCGTGCTCGCCGCGATCGTCTACGGCGTCCTGACAGCGCTCTACGCCAACGGTGGCATCGAGTGGGCGGGCACCACGGCACTTGTCCTGACCGCCGGACTGTCGCTCATCATCGGTACCTTCTTCCGTTTCGTGGCCCGCCGCCTCGACACCCGTCCCGAGGACTACGAGGACGCCGAGATCAGTGACGGCGCAGGCGAACTCGGCTTCTTCAGCCCGCACAGCTGGTGGCCGATCCTGATCGCGCTGTCCTTCTCGACGGCCGCTGTGGGCGCCGCGTTGTGGCTGCCCTGGCTGATCGTCGCCGGTGTGGTGTTCGTGCTGACCTCGGCCGGTGGTCTGGTCTTCGAGTACTACTGGGGCCCCGAGAAGCACTGAGGTCTGCACCGATCGGCTGACCCAGCCACGGTCTGTCATCCCTCGTTCCGCCGCAATGGTTGGGTAGTGTTGCCGAGGCACGACAGCTCTGTGAGCAATCCTCTTCGGGGCCTGTCGCGGGTGTTGTAGCGGAGAAGGACAGGCGGACATGAGCGGGCCGAATCCCCCGGGACCGGACTCCGGTGACGACCGGGATCCCACGTCGACCCCTGACGGCGACGTCCCCGGCAGTGGCTTCGACGAGGACCTGAGCACCGAGTACGGCACCGACCTGGTGCCTTCGGAGTTCCCGTCCCGCGCCTACTCCGCCCCCGAGGCCGAGCAGTTCAGCACCGGCCCCTACGTACCGGCCGACCCCCATCTCTACGACTACGACAGTTACGACGGCGGGGAAGCCGCCGAGGACGCGCGGCCGCCGCGGTGGCCGTGGGTGGTCGGTGTCACCGCCATCATCGCCGCCATCTCCCTGGTGGTGTCGGTGTCGCTGCTGGTGACGAGCACCAACACCGACGACGTGGCAAACCCCGGCACCTCCACCACCACCCGGCCGCCGGTGCAGGACGAGATCACCACCACGACCCCGCCGCCGCCACCACCGCCGCCGACCACCACCGAACCACCCCCGCCGCCGCCACCACCGCCGACGGAGACGGTGACGGTGACCCCGGAGCCGCCTCCACCGCCTCCGCCACCACCGACCGAGGAACCACCTCCGCCGCCGCCGACCACCACCGAGGCGCCGCCACCTCCGCCGCCGACCACCACGACGCCGGCGGGTCCCCGACAGGTCACGTACTCGATCACCGGCACCAAAGCGCCCGGAGACATCATCTCGGTGACCTACACCGACGCGTCCGGACGCAGCCGCACCCAGCGGAACGTCTACATCCCGTGGTCGCTGACGGTGACACCCATCTCGCAGTCCGAGGTGGGTTCGGTGCAGGCGTCGAGCCTGTTCCTGGTCAGCCGGCTCAACTGCGCGATCACCACCAGCGACGGCACGGTGCTGTCGTCGAACAACGGCAACGCAGCGCAGACGAATTGCTGACCGCCGGATTCCGCAGCGCGGCGAACCGCACGAAACGGGGGAGCAACTAGTGGCCTGGCGCCCGGAGAACCGGTTCTCGGACTCACCAGAGGTCATCGATCGCGGGCTGATGGCCGCCTGTGCGGTGGCATGGCTGGCGGCACTCGGCGTCGCGGTGGCAGCCGGCGTGGCCCTGGTGAACCTCGGCGAGGCGCATTCCACCGCACCGGTCGAAGATCCGGACACCCCGTGGCTGCTGTACACCGTGATCGGGATTTCCGCGCTGGTGATCGTCCTGGCGGTGCCGCTGCTGCTGCGCGCCCGTCGCAGCGTCGAGGAGCCGCCGCCACCACCTCGGCCCGGGCCGAAAACCGTTCAGGCGCGGGCCATGCTGGCCGACCAGGATCCTCCCGGTTACCCGGGCCCCACGCCCGCGCGGCACTCGAGCACGGCCATCTCGGCGGCGTTCCTGGACCGGATGTGGCTACGCTGCGGGCTGGGCGTGTTGACCGCCATCGGTCTGGCGTACGTGGCCGTGGGGGTGGCGACCTATCTGATGGCCGTGGACAAGTCGACCGCCTCGTGGGTGGCCTACGGAGTGGCCGGCGTCATCACCCTGGCGATGATCGCCTTGCCGGTCGCCTATCTGCGCCAGCTGCGGGGCGCGCTGGCCGTCGACACCGACTGAGCTAGGGCCACAACAGTTCCCGCGCCCACCCGTCGGATCTGAGGTACCTCAGCCGGGTGTGCAGCCGGCCCGGATCGGCCTGCCAGAACTCCACGGTGTCGGCGCGCACGGCATAGGAGCGCCAGTCCGGCGGCACCGCCTCGGTATCGGCCGCCGCGACAGCCGCGGTGAGCTCGCGGGAATCGCGGTACGGGGCGCTCTGGGTTCCGCTGGCGGCCACCGCCCTGGCGGTGGGGGAGCGGGCCAGGAAATCGGACGCTGCGACCTCGTCGGGATCGGCGGTGACAGTACCTTCGATACGGATCTGCCGGCCCACCGAGGGCCAGTAGAAGGTCAGCGCGGCGACGGGATTCGCGGCCAGGTCCCGGCCCTTGCGGCCGGCCGCGCTGGACGCGAAATGCCAGCATCCGTCATCGCTGAGATCCTTGAGGATCAGCATCCGCGCCGACGGCCGCCCGGCCGAGTCCGCCGTCGACAGCGTCATCGCATGCGGTTCCGGCGCACCGGAATCGACGGCGTGACCGAACCATTCGTGAAACAGCGGCACCGGGTCGTCGGGCGCCCGGGCCGGGTCGAAAACGCCGACAGCGGCCGCGAGCACGGGAAGTGCTCGCAGCCGCTGCCGGAAACCGTCTCTCAGTGGTGGCCGTTCGACCCGTTCGGGTGATGACCGTCGGAGTGCCCGTTGGACCCGTACTCGTTGTCCTGGTACTCCTTCAGCGCCGTGAGAGCCCGATGATGCGATGCATGCTCGGCCTCGGTGAGCGCCTGGTCCTCGGTCACCGGATCGGCCAAGAGGAAGCTGCCGCGGCCCGGTGCGCCACCGGAGCCCAGCTTGTTCATCTTCTTCGGCACCGACGCACCCTGGTACTCGAGCGCGATCGGGTGGCCATGATCGTCGACCGGGCCGATCGGCTGGTGCAGCTCGACGTAGGCACCGTGCGGCAGCCGCTTGATGATGCCCGTCTCGATACCGTGCTCGAGCACCGCCCGGTCGGCACGCTGCAGCGCAACGGCCCACCGGTAGGCGACGAAGTAGACGATCGGCGGCAGGATCACCATCGCGATACGGGCGATCCACGTGGTCGCGTTCAGCGAGATGTGGAACTTCAGCGCGATGATGTCGTTCATGCAGGCGAAGGTCATCAGGATGTAGAACGCGATGGCCATCGAGCCGATCGCGGTACGCACCGGAGCGTCACGCGGACGCTGCAGCAGGTTGTGGTGCGCGTCGTCGCCGGTGAACTTCTTCTCCATGAACGGCCACGCGATCAGCAGCGTGAAGACCAGGCCCATCAGGATCGCGATCCAGAACGGCTGGGGGATCGTGTAGTTGCCGATGTAGAACTCCCACGCCGGCCAGATACGGATCAGGCCGTCGGTCCACATCATGTAGAAGTCCGGCTGCGAACCGGCCGACACCATGGACGGCTTGTACGGACCCAGATCCCAGATCGGGTTGATCTGCAGCAGACCACCCATGAGGCCCATGATGCCGACCGTCATGGCGAAGAACGCGCCCGACTTCACGGCGAACACCGGCATGACGCGCACGCCGACGACGTTCTTCTCGGTACGGCCGGGGCCGGGGAACTGGGTGTGCTTCTGGAACCACACCAGCGCCAGGTGGGCACCGATCAGGGCCAGCATGATGCCGGGGATCAGCAGGATGTGCAGGGCGTACAGCCGCGGGATGATGATCGTGCCCGGGAAGTCACCCCCGAAAAGTGCCCAGTGCAACCAGGTTCCGATGACGGGGACGCTCATCGTGATACCCGAGAACGCGGCGCGCAGGCCGGTGCCGGAGAGCAGGTCGTCGGGCAGCGAGTAACCGAAGAAGCCCTCGAACATCGCCAGGATCAGCAGCAGCGAGCCGATGACCCAGTTGGCCTCGCGAGGCCGGCGGAACGCACCGGTGAAGAAGATGCGGGCCAGGTGAACCATGATCGAGGCGGCGAACAGCAATGCCGCCCAGTGGTGGACCTGACGGACGAACAGACCGCCGCGCACCTCGAAGCTGATGTTGAGCGCCGACTCGTAGGCCTTCGACATCTGGATACCGCGCAGCGGCTCGTAGACGCCGTTGTAGGTGACCTCGGCCATCGAAGGATCGAAGAACAGGGTCAGCCAGACACCGGTGAGCAGCAGCACGATGAAGCTGTACAGCGCGATCTCACCGAGCAGGAACGACCAGTGGGTGGGGAAGACCTTGTTCAGGATTCCGCGCCGGACCGCCGCCGAGGGGTGATACCGCGAATCGATCGCATCACCCTGCTTGGCCATCACATCAGCGAGTTTGGGACTCATGATCTCCGCTCCCAGAAGGCAGGTCCGACGGGTTCGATGAAGTCACCATTGGCGACCAGATATCCATCCTGGTCGATGGTGATGGGAAGCTGGGCCAACGCGCGGGCAGCGGGACCGAAGATCGGTTTCGCGAAGTGCAACGCGTCGAACTGCGACTGGTGGCACGGGCACAGGATGCGGTACGTCTGCTGTTCGTACAGCGACGACGGGCAGCCCAGGTGCGAGCACACCTTCGTGTACGCGAAGAAGTCGCCGAAGTTGAAGCTCTCCTGGCCCTGACGCTTGACCACCTTCGACATGTCCTGCGACTTGATGCGGATCAGCATCACCGGGTTGCGCACACCCATCTGGATGGCGGCCAGGGTGTGGTGCGACTCGACGGTGGTGCCGTCGCCGTCGGACTCCCGCCACGGGAACACCGTCTCCATACCGCCCGCGTCGAGGTCCTCGGGACGCATCTTGATGAAGGGGGAGTGGGCATCGCCGGTGGCGCGGGCCAGCCAGATGGTCTCGCCCTCGAACCGCGGGGTCCAGCCCGAGGTCCACAGCACGGCCTTCTTGCCCTCGGCCGTCGGGACCACCGGCTTCCACGGGTTCTTGATCAGACCACCGAGAAGCGCCACCACCGTGCCGGCGCCGAAGGCACCGAGACCGAGGCCCATCGAGATACCGATCATCTTGCGGCGCTTGACCGTCGAACCCTCGAGCGCGTCGGTCAGGTTGGCGACGACGGTCTTGCGCTGCAGCTCCGGAGAGGCGCCGTCGTGACGGTCCTGGATGGTGATCTCTTCGGGGATGAACCGCTTCTGGAAGAGCACCGCGCCGATACCGATCGCCAGGATCGACAAACCGAAGGTGAGGCCGTACAGCGGGGTGGCCAGGTTGTACCAGATGCTGTCCGGGTTGTACTCCCACGGCCAGAACAGGAATACCAGCAGCAGCGCCAGACCGCTGGCGCCGCCGATCAGCAGCCACAGGCTGACACCTCGCTCGGCCCTCTTCTCGGCCTTGGTGCCCTCGACGGGCCAGCGCGGTTCCTTGTAGACGATGTCGACACCGTCGAGCTTCCCGCCGAGGGCGAGCAGCTCCTCGCGCGACATCCGCGCCAGCTGCTCGTCGGTGGGGTCGCCCGAGTCGACTGTCTGACCCGGGCTGTCGGTGCCCCGGTTCACGTTGTCCGGGTCGTTACCGCGTGCGTGTTCGTCGCTCATGCCCTTGCCCCGATCCACATCGCCACACCGATGATGGCGACCATGCCGATAATCCACACAGCCATGCCCTCAGAGGTGGGGCCGAAGCCGCCCAGGCCGTAACCGCCCGGAGTGCGGGTCTCCGCCGCGCCGCGGACATAGGAAACGATGTCCGCCTTCTCCTCCGGGGTGAGCTGCCGATCGGAGAACTTCGGCATGTTCTGCGGGCCGGTCAGCATGGCGGTGTAGATCTGCTGCGGGTTCGCGTCACCCAGATCGGGTGCGTACTTGCCCGACGACAGCGCGCCACCCTTGCCGGTGAAGTTGTGGCAGGACGCGCAGTTGAGCCGGAACAGGTCGCCACCGCGAGCCACGTTTCCGTGGGTCAGCGACTCCTGGGCGATCTGACCGTTCTCGTCGCGTACCACCATGGGTCCGCCGCCGTTGGCCTGGATGAAGGCACCCAGGGCGTCGATCTGCGCCTCGTCGAAGTTCGGCGGCTTTTCCGGCGCCTGGGCGTTGAGGCTCATCGCCGGCATGCGGCCGGTGGACACCTGGAAGTAGACGGCGGCCTCGCCGACGCCCACCAGGCTGGGACCGCGGTCGCCGACGCCTTGCAGGTTCGCGCCGTGGCAGGAGATGCAGGAGGTGTCGTACAGCTGCTTACCGGTGCGGAGGAGGGCCGACGCAGATTCATCGGCGACCGCCACCTGCGGCTTGGGGGTGAGGATGGCGGCCAGGCCGCCGGCCATCGTCAACGCGATCAGCAGCAGCAGACCGGCCGAGACCCGGCGGCGGGTGCGCCGCTTGGACTTCGGCGAGCCGGTCCTGGTGAACCGCGAGATCTTCAACCGAGCACTCCTGTTCGTCGGGTTGCTGCTCTGCGGAGATGGGCCGCTCTCCGGATGTGGTGTCATCGAACGAAATAGATCACGGCGAACAGCGCGATCCACACGATGTCGACGAAATGCCAGTAATACGAGACGACGATGGCCGCGGTGGCCTGCGCCGGGGTGAACTTGGACATCTTGGTGCGGGCCAAGAGGAAGACGAAGGCCACGAGGCCGCCGATGACGTGCAGACCGTGGAAGCCCGTCGCCAGGTAGAACACCGTGCCGTAGGCGCTGCCCGGGATCGTGGTGCCGTGCTCGACGAGGTGGATGTACTCGTAGCCCTGGCCGAGCACGAAGAAGGTGCCCATCGCCAGCGTCAGCGTGTACCACCGGCGCAGCCCGAACACGTCACCGCGCTCGGCGGCGAACACACCCATCTGGCAGGTGAACGACGATGCGATCAGCACCAGGGTCACCGGTACGGCGAGGGCGAGGTTCAGCTCGGTCGGTGCCGGCGGCCAGTCACCTCCCGCCTGGGCTCGCGCGGTGAAATACATCGCGAACAGGCCAGCAAAGAACATCAACTCACTGGAAAGCCACACGATGGTGCCGACACTGACCATATTGGGTCTGTTCAGCGAATGAATCCGCGACGTGATAGCGGTTCCCGAAGTGCCTACAGCGCTCGTCACATCAAGAAGTATGACGCTTTGTAGTTGTCGAACTCCACCCGGGGAGGGGTTTGGTAATAAGTGTCTTGCTGATATGAGGCCGGGCGCGTTCGGCGACCATCTGCCGACATGGGAAAATCGGCGCGTGACTGCCTCTCATTCCGCCCCGACGTGGCCGCTGATCCTGGCCCGGCTGACCGATTCCGAGCACCTGGCCCCCGGGCACGCGGGATGGGCGATGGACCAGATCATGACCGGAGTCGCCACCCCCGCCCAGATCGCCGCCTTCGGGGTGGCCATGAAGATCAAGCGGCCCACCGCCGCCGAGGTCAACGAACTCGCCACCACGATGCTCAATCACGCGCGCAAGGTGCCCACCGATGTCATCGGCACCGAGACCGTCGATGTGGTGGGGACCGGAGGCGACGGTGCCAACACCGTCAACCTGTCCACGATGGCCGCCATCGTGGTGGCGGGGGCCGGCGTGCCGGTGATCAAACACGGCAACCGTGCCGCGTCATCGTTGTCCGGGGGTGCGGACACCCTCGAAGCACTCGGTGTGCGCATCGATCTGGGGCCCGACGAGGTGGCCCGCTGTGTCGCCGAGGTGGGTATCGGGTTCTGCTTCGCGCCCCAGTTCCATCCCTCGCTGCGCCATGCCAGTGCCGCGCGCCGCGAGATCGGGGTGCCGACGGTCTTCAATCTGCTCGGGCCGCTGACCAATCCGGCCGGCCCCCGCGCCGGGCTGATCGGGTGCGCGTTCGGCGACCTCGCCGAAGTGATGGCCGGGGTGTTTGCCGCCCGCCGGTGCAGCGTCCTGGTGGTGCACGGTGACGACGGCCTCGACGAGCTGACCACCACCACCACGTCGACCATCTACCGCGTGCAGGCCGGGACCATCGACCGCCTGACGTTCGATCCCGCCGGGTTCGGTTTTCCCCGCGCACAGCTGTCCGAGTTGCTCGGCGGCGACGCCCAGAGCAATGCGGCCGAGGCCCGCGCCGTGTTCGGCGGTGCCCCGGGTCCGGTGCGCGACGCGGTGATCCTCAACGCGGCCGGCGCCATGGTGGCGCATGCCGGGTTGACGGCCACCGCGGAGTGGCTGCCGGCCTGGGAGAGCGGACTCGAGCGGGCCGCCAAGGCCATCGACTCCGGTGCCGCCGAGCAGCTACTGACCAAGTGGATCAAGTTCAGCCATAAGCTCTGAGGCTGGTGCGGACCGGGCGCAGCAGGTCGGTGTAGTTCTCGTCGACGGCCTGCTCGGCCGCAATCCGGGCCGAACGGGCGGTGGCCGCCCACCCTGCCCAGCGCCCGGCCGCCTGCACGGGAGTGGACCACCCCTCGGTGGTCCGCACGATCCGGGTGCCGGGTGCGGCGAGCCAGCGGGCCAGTAGTGCGGTCTCCTCGACCAGCGCCCCGCCCAGCGGCGCCTCCTCGGGCAGCACGGTCTGCGCTCCCGCGCACACCGCGTCCACCACGGGCATCGGTGGAACGCCGCGCCGCGCCGTGCCCGCTGCGGCCAGCTGACCGTGCCGGATCACGGCGAAATGCCAGCCGCCGGCGCCATCGGGCTGGGCGGCCACGAGCTCGCCGACTGCGGCCAGCGCGCGTAGCCGCTGCCCGCGCCACAGCACCTCGACGGCCGCGGCGGTGTGATCGCGTAACCGCGCGGCACTTTCGTAGTGTCCCCGCTCGGCCAGGGCGGCGATCTGCGCGACGGCCGCGCCGAAGGCATCGCTGTGTCCGCCGGTGATGAGCGCTGCGGCGCTGTGCACCGCGGGCGCGTACGCGGCGGCGTCGATATCGCGCAGGGCGGGGCAGGGGGCGACCTCCCGTTCCGGACAGGCCGGACCGTGTTGGGCCGTGCGGCCCAGCCGGTTGGTGCACGTCCGGACGCCGAGGAAGCGGGCCAGCAGCGCCGCGGTGTCGGTGGCGTCGGACCGGGCGCGGAAAGGGCCGATGGCGCTGCGCAGGCCCGGTGAACGCACCACCGTCCACCGCGGGAACGGCTCCTCGGTGAGCGTCAACCACCACCAGCGGTGCGGAAACTTCGAACGCCGGTTGTAGGGCGGGGCATGCGCGGCCAGGAGCCGTAACTCGCGCACCCCGGCCTCCAGGGCGTGCGCACACTCGACGTGATCGATCGACTGCGCCAGCGCCACCATCTCTTTGATGCGGGTGCGCGGGTCCGCGCCGTTGAAGTACTGGTTGACCCGGCGGTCCAGGTTCACCGCGGTGCCGACGTAGAGCACTTCGGCGGCGGGGCCGCGGAACAGGTAGACGCCGGGGCTCTGCGGCACCCCGGTGGCCAGTACCCGTTTGCGACGCTGGGTCGGCGTGGCGTTGGGCAGATAGGAACGCAGTTGGGCGTACGTGTGGATGCCCTGGTTGCCGACGCGCTCGATCAGTCCATGCAGGACGTCGACGGTGGCCCGCGCGTCGTCGAGGGCGCGGTGGGTGGGTTCGGTGCCGGAGCGGAACAGTGCCGCCAGGGCCGAGAGCCGCACGCTGGGCGCCTCGTCCCGGGTGAGCACCCGGCGGGCCAGGCGCACCGTGCACAGCACCGGCGGCCGCGGCCATGCCAGGTCGCACTGCGCCGCGGCGGCCTTCAGGAAACCGATGTCGAAGCCGGCATTGTGCGCCACCAGCACGGCCCCGCGGCAGAATTCGAGGAACATCGGCAACACCGCGGAGATCGGCGGTGCGTCGCACACCATGGCGGTGGTGATACCGGTCAACTGCATGATCTGCGGCGGGATGGCGCGTTGCGGATCGACAAGCGTGGCAAACTCTCCGAGCACCACTCCGCCGCGCACTTTGACCGCGCCGATCTCGGTGATCGCGTCGTTCTGCTGGCCCGGCTGTCGCGCGGTGGCCCGGCCGCCGGTGGTTTCCAGATCGACCACCACGAATGTGGTGTCACGCAGTGACAGGTCGGCCGCCGGATCGAGATCCGCGAAGCTCATCTGCTCGCTGCCGGCCGCCTTCACGGATGTTGACGCTAGGAGGTCGCACCGACATCACGCGGTAACGCCGGACCCTGGCGCGTCACCGCGCGGCCCGGACTCGGTCAGGACTTGTCGGGGGGTCGGTTTAGCGTGTCGATCACCAAGGCAGGATCAGAATCGAAAGGGCCGAAACATGGGATATGCCGGACGTCCGCCGGACAATGGCGAACCGGTGATCATCGACTGTGATGACTGCGCGGTACGTGGCCCGGGTTGTCGAGATTGTGTGGTCAGCGTGCTTCTGGGTGTTCCGGACACTTTGCTGGCCGACGAACGGGCGGCACTGGAGGTGCTCGCCGAGGCCGGGATGGCACCACGTCTGCGGCTCGTGCCGATCCACCGCACACCCAAACCGGGGGTAGCGTGACGCGCGGTAGTGGAGAACACGACAACCGCCGTGACGGCTGTTAAATTTACGTCTCCTGTTGGACAACGCCGATGCCGTTTCGTAACCTATCTGAGACCTAAGGCGGTTCGAGGGTGACGCAGCAGCGGCACGTCGAAAGCAGTTTAAGGACCCGTAATCTTGAGTTTTGTCGGCTCGGAGTGGCTCACGCGCGTATCGAAGCGCTCTCGCAAGGGTGCCGTCTGTGCGGTGGCCGGTTTCACCGTGATGGCGGGTGTCCTCGCCTCGAGTGTGCAAGCCGACCCGGCCGAGGATGCGCTAGCAAAGCTCAACGATCTGTCGCGTCAGGCTGAGCAGACCACCGAGGCCATGCACAGCGCACAGCTCGACCTCACCAAGAAGCTGGAAATCCAAGCGGCGGCCGACAGGAAGCACTCCGACGATCTGGCCGCAGCCGAGGCGGCCAAGGCCAAGCTGGCGACCTTCCAGAGCGGCGTCGACGAGTTTGCCGCCGCCATGTACATGGGTGGGCGCACCGACGGCATGACCGCCATCCTCACCGCCGAGTCGCCGCAGGGTCTGATCGAGCGGTTGGCGGTGCAGCGTGTCATCGCCGGCGAGCTGTCCGACCAGATGGCCGAGTACCGCAAGGTCAGCGACCAGGCCGCCGCGGCCGAGACCGCTTCCGCCCAGTCGGCGGCCGACGCCAAGACCGCCGCCGAGCAGGCCGCGGCCGTCCGCGCCGAACTCCAGGCCAAGCAGAGCGACCTGCAACTCAAGATCGCCGTGGTGAAGTCGCAGTACGACTCACTGACCGAAGCGCAGCGGATGGCGCTGGCCGCGCCCGGTCCGGTACCCCCGGCGCCCGCCGCCCTCCCGGCTCCGCCACCCGGTGCTGCACCTGCGCCGCCCCCCGAGATCCTCGCCGCGCCGCCGGCGCCGGGCCTGCCGCCGGTCGGTGTACCGCCGGGCGACCTGGCACCGCCGGAGCCCCCTGCGCCGCTGCCCGGTGCGGGAAGCCCGGTGGGTTCGACGGTGGTGCAGGCCGCGCTCACCAAGGTCGGCTCGCCCTACTCGTGGGGCGGATCAGGCCCGGGCCAGTTCGACTGCTCCGGCCTGGTGATGTGGTCCTTCCAGCAAGCCGGTATGTCGCTGCCGCACTCCAGCCAGGCGCTGGCCTCCGGCGGTCAGCCGGTGTCGCGGGATCAGCTGCAGCCCGGTGACGTCGTGAACTTCTACTCCGATGCGTCTCACACCGGTATCTACGTCGGCGACGGCATGGTGGTGCACGCATCCACCTACGGCGTTCCGGTCAAGGTGGTGCCGCTTGACGGCGCCGGACCGTTCTACAACGCACGCCGCTACTGACGCCGCCCCCGGCCACCGCGCCCGGCCCCGTTGGCCGGTCGCCGCGCTGGCGGCCGCACTGATCGCCCAGTTGCTCGTCGCCGTGGCGGTGGTGCAGACCCCGCAGGCACTGCCACCGGCCCCGGCCGCTCCGGCGGCGGCGCAGTCGCATCCCGGCGGTCAGCGCGATGTCACCCTCGTCAGCCTCGGGGGTGCGGCCACGGATCCGCTGCTCCGGCGCATCGCCGTCGAACTCGACGGCGCCGTCGACCGGGTGGAGTCGTTCTGGGGTAACGAATGGCCGCATGAGGTGGTGGTCGTCGCGGCGGGCACCGAGGCCGAGTTCCGCGAACAGGCCCCCGGCGTGCCCGACCCGTCGCACATCGCTGCGGTCACGGTCGCCGATTCGGTGAACCCGCAAGAGAACTCGGCCACCGGCCAACGGATCGTCTTCGCCCCCGGTGCCGTCGCGATGAGTCCGGACGCGTTGCGACTGGTCCTGACCCACGAACTGTTCCACTATGCCGCCCGCGCGTCGACCGCCTCGGATGCGCCCCGCTGGATCACCGAGGGCGTCGCCGATTATGTTGCGCGCCCGTTCATCCCGGGTCAGCCCAGACAACCAGGAGTGCCGCAGGCGTTGCCGTCGGACGAGGACTTCTGGGCCACGGAGCCGGCGCTGAGCCTGGCCTACGACCGGGCCTGGTTGTTCGCCCGCTATCTCGCCGACCGATACGGTGCACCGGCGCTGCGGTCGTTCTACGTGTTGGTCGCCGGACCGGACCGCACCGACCTGGACACCGCGTTGCGCGAAGTGTTGCGTACCGATCCGGCAGACGTCCTCACGGGGTGGCAGGAGTGGTTCGTCCGCAACGGGCTAGCGTGACACCCGATGACACGGGTCCTGCTGGTAACCAACGACTTTCCACCCCGCCGCGGAGGCATCCAGTCCTATCTCGAGCAGTTGGTGTTGCGGCTGGGCACCTCACATGAGCTGACGGTGTACGCGCCGCGGTGGAAAGGGGCCCGGGAGTATGACGCCGTGCTGGATTTCGAGGTGGTCCGCCACCCCGGCACGTTGATGATTCCCGAGCCTGGGGTGGACACCAGGATGCGCGGGCTGATCCGGACCCGCGATATCGAGACCGTCTGGTTCGGCGCGGCAGCACCGCTGGCACTGCTGGCGCCGCGCGCACGTAAAGCCGGGGCCGCGCGCGTCATGGCGAGCACTCACGGTCACGAGGTCGGGTGGTCCATGCTGCCGGTGGCACGCTCGGCCCTGCGCCGCATAGGCGACGGGACGGATGTGGTGACGTTCGTCAGCCGCTACACCCGGGGACGGTTCGCGTCGGCGTTCGGTCCCCACGCCGGCCTCGAACACCTGCCCTCAGGCGTCGACACCGAGCGTTTCCGCCCCGACGCCGCCGCCCGCGCCGAACTGCGGGCCCGGTACGGCCTCGGCGGCAGGCCGACCGTGGTGTGCGTGTCGCGGCTGGTGCCCCGCAAGGGCCAGGACATGCTCATCCGGGCGTTGCCCCGGATCAGGGACCGGGTGCCCGGGTCGGCGCTGGTGATCGTCGGCGGGGGACCGGACCTGGAGCGGTTACAGGGGATCGCCGCCGAGTCCGGTGTCAGCGAGCACGTGGTGTTCACCAAGGGCGTGCCGGGCGAAGAGCTGCCCGCGCACTACGCGCTGGGCGACGTCTTCGCCATGCCCTGCCGGACCCGTGGCGCCGGCCTGGACGTCGAAGGGCTGGGCATCGTGTTCCTGGAGGCCTCGGCCACGGGTATCCCGGTGGTGGCCGGTGATTCCGGCGGCGCCCCGGAAACCGTCCTCGAAGGGCAGACCGGCCATGTGGTCGACGGCCGCGACGGCGACCAGATCGTCGCCGCCATCAGCGCCCTGCTGGCCCACCCCGAACGCGCGGCCACCATGGGACGACGCGGCCGCGACTGGGTCACCGAGCACTGGCGCTGGGACACCATCGCCGCACGGGCGGGCCGGCTGCTGGAAGGCTGACCGGCTCAGCCCTTGGCGTACAGCGCGTCGATCTCGCCGGCGAACTTCTCGGCGACCACCTTGCGCTTGACCTTCATCGTGGGGGTCAGTTCGCCGGTGTCCTCGGTGAAATCGACCGGCAGGATGCGGAACTTGCGGATCTGCTCGGCATGCGACACCGCGGTGTTGGCCTGCTTGACCGCGACATCCACCTCGGCCACCAGATCCGGGTCTGCCGCCAGGTCGCCGACACTGGCGTGAGAGTCCTTGCCGTTGCGTTGCTTCCAGCCCTCGAACGCCTCGGGATCGATGGTGATCAGTGCGCCGATGAACGGTTGCGCGTCCCCGACGGCCATCGCCTGGCTGATCAGCGGATGGGCCCGCAGCTGGTCTTCGAGCACCGCCGGGGCGACGTTCTTGCCGCCCGCGGTCACGATGATCTCTTTCTTGCGGCCCACGATCTTGAGGAAGCCGTCGGCGTCCACGTCACCGAGATCGCCGGTGTGGAACCAGCCGTCGGTGAAGGCATCCGCGGTGGCCTCCTCGTTGCGCCAGTACCCGTGGAACACCACGCCGCCGCGGACCATCAGTTCACCGTCGTCGGCGATCCGCATGCTGTTGCCCGGCACCAGCTTGCCGACGGTGCCCACCTTGAGCGCGCCCACCTGGTTGACGGTGATCGCGGCGCTGGTCTCGGTCAGCCCGTAGCCCTCGTAGATGGTCAGCCCGACACCGCGGTAGAAGTGGCACAGCCGGGCGCCCAGCGGCGCGCCGCCGGAGATCGAGGCGCGGCAGTCACCGCCCAGTGCGGCGCGCAGCTTCCCGTACACCAGCTTGTCGAACACCGCGTGCTTGAGGCGCAGGAGCAGCCCGGGTCCCGAACCGTCCTGCGCTTCACTCCATGCGATGGCGGTCTGCGCCGCGATGGCGAAGATCTTGCCCTTGCCGTCATTGGCGGCGTTCTGCTCGGCGGTGTTGTACACCTTCTCGAACACCCGCGGGACCGACACCACGATGGTCGGCTTGAACACCGAGAACATCGGCACCAGGTTCTTGATGTCGCTGGTGAACCCCACGGTGACCTTGTTGTGGAAACCGGCGATGGTGATCGCCCGCGCCAGCACGTGCGCCAGCGGCAGGAACACCAGCAGCCGTTCACCCTTCTGCAGCAGCGTCGGCAGCGCGGCCTTGGCGCCGCGGGTCTCGTGCAGCAGGTTCGAATGCGTCAGCTGGCACCCTTTGGGGCGGCCCGTGGTGCCCGAGGTGTAGATCAGGGTGGCCGGGGAGTCGGAGCCGACCGCGGCCACCCGCCGGTCCACTTCGGCCGGATCGACGGAGGCGCCGCCCTCGGCGAGCGCCGCGAGCGCCTTGGGCCCGGTCCCGTCGATGGTCAGGACCTCGCGCAGGTCGGGCAGTTCGCCGGTGAGTTCGGCGGCCAGCGCGGCGTGCGCGTCGGTCTCGGCGAACAACAGCACCGCCGCGGAGTCGGTGAGTACCCAGCGCACCTGCTCGGCCGAGGACGTCTCGTAGATCGGCACGGTCAGTGCGCCGACACTGAGGATCGCCAGATCGAGGATCGCCCACTCGTAGCGGGTGGCGCTGAGGATCGCGACCCGGTCACCGGGATTGACCCCGCGGGCGATCAATCCCCGCGCGGTGGCCCTGATCTGGGCGGCGGCCTCGGCGCAGGTGACATCGATCCACGCGCCGTCGACGAGGCGTTGGTAGATGACGTGGTCAGGGTCGTCGCGCTCGTGCTCGAAGACAGCGGAGGCGACGTTGTCCTGCTCGCCGACCGAAAACGAAGCGGGAACACTCAACTCGCGCAATGTCGGACCTCTCGTCGCCGAACTCCGGATAGTGGACACGAGCCTAGTCGCTGTCCAGCCGGGCGTGTGACGTCATTCACTCGTGAGGTCCTCGCCGGGGACCGTCGCCGGTGTGTGAAGCTAGGGCGGTGAACAGCATTCAGGTGGCCGACGAGACCTTCGTGGCTGCCGACGGCCAGACGGTCAGTGCGGCAGTCGCCGATCCGGCGCGCTGGCGGCGCTGGTGGCCCGACCTCGTGCTGCAGGTGGTCGAGGACCGGGGCGACAAAGGCGTGCGCTGGACGGTGGCCGGCCCGGTCACCGGCACCATGGAGATCTGGCTGCAACCGGTGCTCGACGGAGTCAAGCTGCACTACTTCCTGCACGCCGAGCCCGCGGGCGTGGCGGCCTGGCAGCTGGCCAAGCTGAACCTGGCCAAGCTGACCCACCGGCGCCGGGTGGCCGGTAAGCGGATGGCGTTCGAGGTGAAGGCCGAGGTGGAGCGTGATCGCCCGGTGGGAGTGGCGCCGCAACCCGGATAGCGGGCGGCCGATTCTGCCGGAAGGGTAGCGTTTGTCACCGTAAGCAGGGTTCGACAGGTAGGACGGCGATCAGTGGCGGACAAAACGGCGCAGACCATCTACATCGATGCCGACCCCGGCACGGTGATGGACGTGATCGCCGATATCGGGTCCTATCCGGATTGGGTCAAGGAGTACAAGGACACCGAAGTACTCGAATCCGACGACGACGGCTACCCCAGGAAGGCGCGCCTGGTGCTCGACGCCGCCGTGCTCAAAGACACCATGGTGCTGGAGTACGAGTGGCCCGCTGACCGTCGCTCGGTGCGGTGGTGGCTGGTGTCGAGCACGTTGCTCAAGGCGCTCGACGGGGCATACCGGTTGCAGCCCAACGGATCTGGTACCGACGTCACCTATGAGCTCGCGGTGGACCTGATGATTCCGATGATCGGCCTGCTCAAGCGCAAAGCGGAGAAACGGCTCACCGACACCGCGTTGAAGGACCTGAAGAATCGAGTCGAGGGCTGAAAGAGTCCAGCGCCCGCATCAGCCTGTTCGTCGGCAAAGGCGGCGTGGGCAAGTCGACGCTGGCCGCCGCCACCGCCGTTCGCGAGGCCCGGGCCGGGCGGCGGGTTCTGGTGGTCTCCACCGATCAGGCCCACTCGCTCGGCGACGTGCTGTCCGTCGACGTGCCGCCCACCGGCGACCGGAACCCGGTCCGGGTGTACTCCGACGAGGGCGGCGGCTCGCTGGATGCGCTGGCGCTGGACACGCTGGCCCTGCTGGCCACACGCTGGCGCGAGCTGGCGGCTCCGCTGGCGCAGCGCTTCCCTGGATCGGATCTGGGTTCTGTTGCCCCCGAGGAACTCTCGGCGTTGCCTGGGATCCAGGAGGTGCTGGGCCTGTACGAGGTCGGTGCCCTGGCCGATTCCGGGGACTGGGACCTGGTGGTGGTGGACTGCGCGTCCACGGCGGATGCCTTGCGCATGCTGACACTGCCGTCGACGTTCGGGCTGTACCTCGAGCGGGCCTGGCCCCGGCACCGCAGGCTCAGCACGGCCGACGGCGGAGCCTCGGCGCTGATCGTGGACCTGCTCGAGCAGGTCAACGTCGGGGTGGAGCGGTTGAGCGCGCTGTTCACCGATCCCGAGGTGGTGAGTGCGCACCTGGTGCTGACCCCGGAGCGGGTGGTGGCCGCCGAGGCGGTGCGCACACTCGGAACGCTTCTGTTGATGGGTGTGCGGGTGGCCGAACTCATCGTGAATCAAGTTCTGGTGCAGGATGATTCATTCGAATACCGGAACCTGCCCGAGCATCCGGCCTTCGATTGGTATTCCGAACGCATCGTCGAGCAGCAGGCGGTGCTCGACGAACTGAGCACCCGTACCGGCGAGGTGGCGCTGGTGCTCACCCCGCACCTGGCCGGGGAGCCGATCGGACCCAAGGCGCTCGGTGCGCTGCTCGACGGTGCCCGGCGGCGCGGGGGAGCGCCGCCACCGGGGCCGCTGCGCCCCGTCGTGGAGCTCGAATCGGGCTCGGGTCTGGAATCGGTGTACCGGATGCGGTTGGAGTTGCCGCAGGTCGACACGGGCTCGCTCACCTTGGGCCGGGTCGACGACGATCTGGTCATCGGTGTGGGCGGGATGCGGCGCCGGGTCCGGCTGGCCTCGGTTCTGCGCCGCTGCATCGTCATGAATGCCCAATTACGGGGTACTGACCTCACTGTGAGATTTCGACCGAACCCGGAGGTGTGGCCGGCATGAACCCGAAGGGGCACGCCGACCTGGGCCCTGAACTGCGCCAGCTCGCGCAGGCCATCCTGGACCGACTCGACCCTGCGCTGCGCGCCGCGGCCACTCTGGCGGCAGCACGCGCCCAGGACGGTCCCGGCCGGTGTCAGCAGGTGTGGTGCCCGGTGTGTGCGGCGGCCGCCCTGGTCACCGGCGAGGAACACCCGCTGCTGACGGTGGTCTCCGAACACGGCGTCGCGCTGCTGGCCGTGGTGCGGGCCGTCCTCGATGACGGCGCCGAGCCACCGACTCCCGAGCCCCCGCCCTGTGGGCCGCCGGATTCCGGTCCGGCCGGGGAGACCGGCCGCTACCAGCCGATCCCGATCATCGTCGAGGAATAGACCCTGTGGTCGGTTGCACCGGCGATGAGTAGAGTTGGCCCGGAGCACCGCCGTCCGGTGCGCCGCAGCGGGAGGGTCCATGTGGTATTGGCTGTTCAAGTACGTCTTCATGGGGCCCCTGCTGTCCTTGCTCGGCAGGCCGAAAGTCGAAGGGCTGGAGCACGTTCCGAGTAGCGGGCCGGCGATCCTGGCCAGTAACCACCTGGCGGTCGCCGACAGTTTCTACCTGCCGCTGGTGGTGCGCCGGCGGATCACGTTCCTGGCCAAACAGGAGTACTTCACCGGCACCGGTCTCAAGGGCTGGTTCACCCGCTGGTTCTACACCGTCGCCGGGCAGGTGCCGATCGACCGCACCGATGCCGACTCCGCGCAGAGTGCGCTGAACACCGCGGCCCGCATCCTCGCGCAGGAGAAGCTCCTGGGCATGTACCCGGAGGGCACCCGGTCACCCGACGGCCGGCTCTACAAGGGCAAGACCGGGCTGGCGCGGCTGGCGCTCGAAACCGGTGTCCCGGTGATTCCGGTCGCGATGATCGGAACCGACGTCGTGAACCCACCGGGCAGCAAGATGTGGCGCTTCGGCCGCGTCCAGGTGCGCTTCGGCAAGCCCATGGACTTCTCCCGATTCGAGGGCCTGGCCGGTAACCGGTTCATCGAGCGCGCCGTCATCGACGAGGTGATGTACGAGCTGATGCAGCTCTCGGGTCAGGAGTACGTCGACATCTACGCGGCCACCCTCAAAGAGGGTGTGCCGGGGCCGGATTCTGGGCCGGGTTCGCGGCTTCCCGAGAGCGCGGCGGGCTGACCTTCTCGGTGACGGCCAGTCCGGCGACCACCAGGACGGCCAGCGCCCACCACACGTAGGACCCGCCGAGCAGTTGACGCCACCACGACGCCGCGGCCTCGCGGTGCTCGGGCAGCAGTTCGATGGGGGTCCACACCAGCAGGGCGATCCCGGCCGCGGTCAGCGCCGCGAGTGCGGCACTGCGCCGCCGCCAGGCCAGCACCGCGAGCACCACCAGCGCCGGCAGCGTCCACACCCAGTGGTGTGACCACGACACCGGGGAGACGATGAGACCGAACAGGGCGATGCAGATCAGCGCCAACACCGGTTCGTCGGCCCGCAGGACCCGCCGCCCCGCCCACACCGCCAGGGCCAGCGCCGCAAAACAGGCGGCCGTCCACAGCACGAAATGGGTGGTCTCGCTGTACTCCTCGCGGGCCAGCAGGGCGGCGATGTTCTGGTTGGTGTTCAGGGTGGAGTTGCCGATGCGGTCGGTGTCGCGCAGCGTCGTCGTCCAGTACTCCCACGAATCACGCCACGCCAGAACACATCCGAGGACGGTGGCGGCGGCGAAGGCGATCATCGAGGTCACCGCGGCGCGGACGTCGCGGCGCAGCGCGAAGTACACCAGGAACACCGCGGGCGTCAGCTTGAGCGCGATCGCCACGCCCAGCAGGACCCCGCGCGGCCACGGTGTCCGGCGCGGCACGCAGTCGGCGATCACCAGCGTCATCAGCACCACGTTGATCTGGCCGAATTCGAAATTGGCGCGCAGCGGTTCCAGATGGCTCACCGCCAGCGCGACGATGGCCAACGCCACGAACGTGCGGCGCAGCCACGCCGGGTCGGTGACCGCTCCGGCGTCGGCCCAGAAATCCAGCCGGGTCAAGACGATGACACATGCGACCACCAACAGCACCAGTGTGATCAACGTCATGATCGCGCTCGCCGCGGGCAACGGCAGCCAGGCGAAGGGCGCGAACACCACCGCCGACAGCGGGGGATAGGTGAACGGCAGATCGATCCCGCCCAGGGTGTGGAACATGGCGTCGGCGTACAGCGGGTCGCCGTCCAGCCAGGCCCGCCCGCCCATGCGGTAGACGTCGATGTCGATGCGGTAGGGCGTGTGCCCGAGGAGCAGCCAACCGACGTAGCCGAACCCGGCCAGTGTCAGCGCTTGGAAGGCACGCCACAGCACGCGCTGGGTCCCCGCCGAGAGTCGGTCCGGACCGCCCATACTGCCCCCGCCGGGCCACCGCCGAATAGTCATGACAGCGACAGCCTATCCGGGCTTGCCGGGCCTTTGGCGTACCCGACCCCACCTGCGCAGCCGTTTCGGCACCACTTTCGCCCCAGGTGAGCGTAAGTTCTCGGCCGTGCCCGACGAGTGGAGATTCGATTTCGACCTGGTGCCGGAGATCCCGGCCAGCCGGGTCCCCCTGATGTGGTGCCTGATCGCGTTCCTGGTGA
Source organism: Mycolicibacterium sp. SMGY-1XX (assembly GCF_059132455.1). Taxonomy (NCBI): domain Bacteria; kingdom Bacillati; phylum Actinomycetota; class Actinomycetes; order Mycobacteriales; family Mycobacteriaceae; genus Mycobacterium; species Mycolicibacterium sp. SMGY-1XX. The sequence goes on along the minus strand of NZ_CP101139.1, from coordinate 4,474,860 downwards.
CCTTCCTGATCACCCGCACGATCGTGCGGTACATCCGGGCGCACGCCGACAGCGACGCCCCGAAGAAGTGGTGGCAGCCGCGCAACATCGGCAGCGGCGGCGTGCACATCCACCACGTGGTGATCGGCGTCGTGCTGGTGATGGTGTCCGGGGTGTCGATGGTGACCCTGGCCGTCAATGGCGGTGTCAGGGAGTTCACCGCCGCGGCAATCCTTTTCGGTGTGGGCGCGGCCCTGGTGCTCGACGAGTTCGCCCTGATCCTGCACCTGCAGGACGTGTACTGGGCCGAGGACGGCCGCACGTCGGTGGACGCGGTGTTCGCCGCGGTGGCCGTTGCGGGCCTGCTGGTCCTCGGTTTCAATCCGCTGTCGTTCTTCGACATCACCATCTGGCGCGAGGACGACTCCCTGATCTCGCGTGCCCTGGTGATCGGGGGCGCGATCTACACCTTGGCGATGGCGGTGATCGTGCTGCTCAAGGGCAAGGTGTGGACCGGGCTGATAGGCATGTTCTTCAACCCGCTGCTGATCGTCGGCGCGATCCGGCTGTCCCGGCCGCACGCGCCGTGGGCGCGCTGGCGCTACACCACCCGCCCCAAGAAGATGCACCGCGCGTTGGAACGGGAGCGCTACATGCGCCGGCCGGTGGTGCAGGCCAAACTCTGGGTGCAGGACGCCATCGCCGGGATGCCGCACTTCCCCGACGACGCCGCGGTGGACGCGCAGCTGGACCGCGAGATCCACGCGGCGGCACCGCCACCGTCGGCCAGGGTCGAGGCGCAGGCCCAACCTGCTGTTCAGCGGGCTGGTTAGGGTCTACGGGTGCGGTATTTCTACGACACCGAGTTCATCGACAACGGGCGCACCATCGAGCTGATCTCGATCGGGGTGGCCGCCGAGGACGGCCGCGAATACTACGCAGTGTCAACGGAATTCCCGCCCGAGCAGGCCGGCAGCTGGGTGCGCAAGCACGTGCTGCCCAAGTTGCCGTCACCGTCGTCGCAGCTGTGGCGGTCGCGACGCCAGATCCGGGAGGATCTCGAGGAGTTCTTCGGCATCGACGGCGACGAGCCGATCGAGTTGTGGGCCTGGGTGGCGGCCTACGACCACGTGGCGCTGTGCCAGCTCTGGGGGCCGATGACCAACCTGCCGCCACAGATCCCGCGCTTCACCCGCGAGCTGCGGCAGTTCTGGGAGGACAAGGGGTGCCCCCGGATGCCCCCGCGGCCCCGCGACACCCACGACGCGCTCGTCGACGCCCAGCACAACCTGCGGCGCTTCCAGATCATGACCGAACTCGACGACGACTACGCGCGGTGGGCCGCAGGCCGCGGATGAAAGCCACTCCGGGCTGGTCAGGGCCGGTGTCACCCGCGGTTACCATGGATGGGTGAACTGGACCGTCGATGTTCCCATCGAGCAGCTGCCTTCGCTTCCTCCGCTGCCGGATGACCTGCGGAAACGGCTCGATTCCGCCCTGGCACGGCCCGCCGCGCAGCAGCCCGGCTGGGATGCCGGCCAAGCGCAGGCCATGCGCACCGTGCTCGAGAGTGTCCCCCCGGTCACCGTGCCGTCCGAGGTCGAGAAGCTGAAGGGGCTGCTGGCCCAGGTGGCGCGCGGTGAGGCGTTCCTGCTGCAAGGCGGTGACTGCGCCGAGACCTTCGCCGACAACACCGAGCCGCACATCAAGGCCAATATCCGCGCCCTGCTGCAGATGGCCGTGGTGCTGACCTACGGCTCGAGCATGCCGGTGGTGAAGCTGGCCCGGATCGCCGGGCAGTACGCCAAGCCGCGGTCCTCCGACATCGACGCCCTCGGGCTGCGGTCCTACCGCGGTGACATGGTCAACGGTTTCGCCCCGGACGCCGCGGTGCGCGAACACGACGCCTCGCGGCTGGTGCGTGCCTACGCCAACGCCAGCGCCGCGATGAACCTGGTGCGGGCGCTGACGTCGTCGGGGCTGGCCTCGCTGCACCTGGTGCACGACTGGAATCGCGAGTTCGTGCGCACCTCACCGGCCGGCGCACGCTATGAGGCGCTGGCGGGGGAGATCGACCGCGCGCTGCGTTTCATGAGCGCCTGCGGCGTGGCCGATCGCAACCTGCAGACCGCCGAGATCTTCGCCAGCCACGAGGCGCTCGTGCTGGACTACGAGCGCGCCATGCTGCGGCTGTCCACCGACACCTACGGGGAAACGGAAGCGGAGCCCAAGCTCTACGACCTCAGCGCGCACTACATCTGGATCGGCGAGCGCACCCGTCAACTCGACGGCGCGCACATCGCCTTCGCCGAGGTGGTGGCCAACCCGATCGGCGTCAAGCTCGGGCCCACCACCACCCCGGAGATGGCGGTCGAGTACGTGGAGCGCCTGGACCCCAACAACGAGCCGGGCCGCTTGACGCTGGTGACCCGGATGGGTAACAGCAAGGTCCGTGATCTGTTGCCGCCGATCATCGAGAAGGTGCAGGCCACCGGTCATCAGGTGATCTGGCAGTGCGATCCCATGCACGGCAACACCCACGAGTCCTCGACCGGATACAAGACCCGCCACTTCGACCGCATCGTCGACGAGGTGCAGGGCTTCTTCGAGGTGCATCATGGGCTCGGCACCCATCCCGGCGGCATCCACGTCGAGATCACGGGCGAGAACGTCACCGAGTGTCTCGGTGGGGCACAGGACATCTCGGACGACGACCTGGGCGGCCGGTACGAGACCACCTGCGATCCGCGGTTGAACACCCAGCAGTCGCTGGAGTTGGCGTTCCTGGTCGCGGAGATGCTGCGCGACTAGGGCCGGGACCAGCGCCCGGAGGCCGAGGCTGCGAGGGACGAGCAGTCGAAGGAGATCCGGGCCGGGACCAGCGCCCGGAGGCCGAGGCTGCGAGGGACGAGCAGTCGAAGGAGATCCGGGCCGGGACCAGCGCCCTAGATCAGACTCGTCAGGTTGCTGCCCAGCGTCCACGCTGCGGCGGCCACCCCGCCGGTGAGGATCAGCACCACCAGCACCCACACCAGCGTCATCCGGCGGGCGCGCTGGCGCGCCCACTCGAACTCCGAGATCTCGATGCCGGCGAACTGAGCTGCCCGCGAGTCGTATTCGACATCGGGGACTGGTTGCTCGGCAGGGGGCTGCGGTTCCTGCCAGTCGTCGGGTCCCCGGGTGAACACCCGGGTGGGATTGTGCGGCCGCTGCTGCGTGGTCTGCGCCTCGTTGACCCGGCTGTGATGCCGGGCCGCCGAGGTGTGTTGGGCCGAGTTCCGTGGTGCGGGAACCCGGAACGGCGGCAGCCCGAGGTCGACGGCGATGGCTTCGAGGTCGGCACTCATGTCCATGGCGTCGGCATAACGATCGCCGGGATCGCGGGCCGTCGCGCGCAGCACCAGCTCGTCGAACTGCGCCGGCACACCGGTGATTCCGGCGCTGGGGGGCGGCACATCGTGTTCGAGCCGCTGGTATGCGACGGCCAGGGAGGTATCGCCGGTGAACGGTGTTGTGCCGGTGAGCAATTCGTAGGTCAGGATGCCCAGCGAATAGACGTCGCTGCGGGGGCCGGCGTTGCCGCTGCTGACCTGCTCGGGAGACAGATAGGCCGCGGTGCCCAGAATGACGCTGGTGGAGGTGATCCCGGCCTGCGCGACGGCCCGCACCAGACCGAAATCGGCCAGCTTGACGTCGCCGTCGTCGGAGATCAGGACGTTCTCCGGTTTGACGTCGCGGTGCACCAGGCCGCCGCGGTGCGCCACGGCCAGTCCCCCCAACAGGGGCCGCAGCACGGCGGTGACGGCGTGTGGCGGCATCGGCCCGCGCTCACGCAGCAGTTCGCGCAGTGTGCCGCCCTCCACGAGTTCCATGACCAAAAAGGGCGGCCACCCGCTGGGTTCTCCGCCGCCCTGGTCGAAGACGGCCACCAGGCCCGGGTGCGACAGCCGGGCCACGGCGCGTGCTTCCAGTTGAAAGCGCGTCAGGAATTGGTGGTCACCGGCATACCGGGAGTCCATCACCTTGATCGCGACGGGCCGGTCGAGGCGGATGTCGGTGCCGCGATACACCGTTGACATCCCGCCGGTCGCGATCTGGGTCTCCACCCGGTAGCGACCGTCCAGCAGGGTGCCCTCGAGCGGGTCATGCGGCGGCGGTGCGGTCACCGGGCCATGGTAAGCGTGACCGGTTGCGGCCAATGCGATGGCAAGGCCGCCGCCCGGCGTCCTACACTTCTCCGGTGAGCAGCATCCCCGCGGGCGACGACGTGCTCGATCCGGCCGAACCGGTCCACGACCTGCCTACCGTCGCCCACATGCTCGGTATCCCCGTCACGAAGGTGCACCAGTACCTGCGCGACGGCCACCTGGTGGCGCTGCGGCGGGACGGCGTGGTGGTGGTACCGCAGATCTTCTTCACCCCGTCCGGGCAGGTGGTCAAGCCGCTGGCCGGGTTGCTGGCAGTGCTGCGTGACGGCGGCTACCGCGACACCGAGATCCTGCGCTGGCTGTTCACCGCGGACTCCTCGCTGACGGCGACCTTCGACGGCAACCGCGAGTCGGTGCTCAATGCCCGGCCGGTCGACGCGCTGCACGCCCATCAGGCGCGCGAGGTGGTCCGCCGCGCCCAGGCCATGGCGTACTAGACAGCGGCCTACTGGACCGTCTCGCGGGTGGCGGTGTCCTCGCGGCGCAGCCAGTACCACGCGCCGACCGCGCACGCGGTGGCCAGTATCACGTGGATCCACACGTACATGCCATGGGAGCCATCGGGTTTGAAGATCACCATGATCCAGGTGGAGAACCCGGCGATGGCCGCGACGGCCCGCCGGGACTGGGCGATCGCCGAGATCACCGCCAGCGGCCAGGTGTAGTACCAGGGCAGCGCGGCCGGAACGAACAACACCACCACCAGCATCGCCCAGCCGATGCCCAGCACCACCTCACGGTCATCATGGCGGTAACGCCACCACAGCAGCGGCAGGCTGACCGCGATGATCAGGATGCCGGCAATGCGGGTCACGTCCAGCACGGCGTAGAAGTTGACCGGCACCAACAGCCCGCCCACGGCGTTGGTGACATTGGCGATGGCGGTGGGAATGGTGAGCCAGTTGATGATCTTGACCGACCCGGCCAGTGCGGTGAGCCAACCCAGACCCACCCCGGCCGCCAGGGACAAGATGGCGAACACCCCCACGAAGATCGCCACCGAACCCGTGGCGGCGATCGCGAAGGCCGGCAGTGTGCGATAACCGCGCCGGTCCCGCAGCGCCCGCATCCACACCCAGACCATGAAGGGCAGGGCCAGCCCGGCGGTGGCTTTGACCGCCACGGCCACCGCGGCCAGTGCCACCCCGGTGACGAACCGGTGCGCGAACACGAAAGCGATGCCGGCCATCATCAGCCCGACCATCAGCATCTCGTTGTGCACCCCGCCCATCAGGTGGATGATCACCAGCGGATTGAGTGCACAGATCCACAGCGCCACAGCGCCGTTGGTGCCCAGGTGCCGGGCGATGCGCGGTGCGGCCCAGATCAGCAGGGCCAGCCCGGGCAGCATGCACAGCCGCAACACCATGGTGCCGGCGATGACGTTGTCGCCGACGAGCATGGTGACGAACTTGGCCACCAGGATGAACGCCGGACCGTACGGGGCGGTGGTGGTGGTCCAGATCGGACTCACGTTGTCCAGCAACGGGTTCGGATTCTCGATCGGTCCCACCGCATAGGGGTCGAAGCCGTCCCGCAGCAGCGCGCCCTGCGCCAGGTAGGAATAGGTGTCGCGGCTGAACAGCGGCACCGACAGCAGCAGGGGAGCCAGCCAGAAGCCGGTGGTGGCCACCATCGTGTACTCGTCCACATGGTGTGTGCTGCGGTCGAGCATCCGTCGGCCCAACCACAGCCAGGCCACCAGCATCACCGCGACGCCGCCCCACAGGAACACCGAGGACAGCACCAGGCCGTGCCCGAACCGCAGCCACGACAGGTGCATCGACTCCAGGACGGGATCCTGGGAGCGGGTGCTGCCCGCCCCCAACCCACCCGCGGTGATCATGAGCGCACCGAGGAACCCGAGCAGCGCCGGCCGGGCCTCCTCGGTCTGGCTGAACGCGCGCAGGCGCGCCAGATGACTCGGGCGTTCCGCGGTGGATGACGTCATCAGCTGCTCAGGCCGACCGGTTGGAGACCAATCTGGCGAGTTCGGCCAGACCGATCTTCGCCTGCTCGCTGATCGGCGCCGTCGCCAGCATGTCGGTGGCCCGGCGCGTCAACGTCTCGATGCGGGCTTCCACCGCGGCCAGCGCACCCACCGACTCGATCACCTGACACAGCTCCCGAACCTGGGGTTCGGTCAGTTCGGTGCCCACCGAGGTGCGCAGCAGTTCGGCGGCGAGGGGATCCGATTTCCCGGAGCGTTCCACCGCTTCGGCCAGCAGCACGGTGCGCTTCCCGGAGCGCAGGTCATCACCGGACGGCTTACCGGTGACCGCCGGGTCGCCGAACACACCGAGCACGTCGTCGCGCAGCTGGAACGCCACGCCCAGATCGTTGCCGACCTCGTGGAAGATGGCCTGTACGTCGGGCCGGTCAGCGGCCGCGGCCGCACCCAGCTGCAGCGGGCGGGCGATGGTGTAGGAGGCGGTCTTGAAGGTGTTGACCTTCATGGCCGATTCGATGGACTCGTCGCCGCTGGACTCGTTCACGATGTCCAGGTACTGGCCGCCGAGCACCTCGGTGCGGATGTCCGACCAGACGCGCCGCACCCGGCGGTGTGCGTCCACGGACAGGGGAGCGGTGGCGATGATGTCGTCCGCCCAGCACAACGACAGGTCCCCGAGCAGGATCGCCGCCGACAGCCCGAACTGGCCGGCGGATCCACGCCAGCTCTGTTGGCGGTGCAGGTCGGTGAAGTGGACGTGCACGGTGGGCCAGCCGCGGCGCGTGGCCGACGCGTCGATCACGTCGTCGTGGACCAGGGCGCACGCCTGCAGCAGTTCCAGCGCGCCGAAGAGGCGCAGAACGTCGGGGTCCAGGGTCTTGGCGGCGTCACCGCTTTGGTCGGGTGCCACCGCCCGCCAGCCCCAGTAGGCGAACAGTGGGCGCAGCCGCTTGCCGCCGCGCAGCACGAATTCCTCCAGCGCAGCGATCAGCCCGTCGTAATCGGTGCCGATGTACGCGGCGGCTTCCCGGCGTTCCCGCAGGTAAAGCCGCAATTGCTCGGTGACGGCGCCGGCCAGCTCCATAGCTGTCGGTGCCGCGACTTCGACGCTCAGCGCGGCGCCCCTTTCTCCTGCTTGCAGGCTCGCATCCGGTGTGCAGTCCCCCGAGCGCATACAAGGGTAGAGCGTCGGCGTCCGTTCGCGTGACTCAGACCACCGGTGTGGTGTCGCGCGGGCGCGCCGACGGCTCCCGGCCGCACTTATGCTGGGTGGGTGAAAACCAGGAGTGCCGGTAGCAGCACGACATCGGTCGTGGACCGGATCGCCCAGGTCGGCAGCGACCGGGTGCCGTTCTCCGTGGAGTTCTACCCGCCGCGGGACGCCGCCGCCGAGGCGCGTCTGTGGCGCGCGGCCAGGATCTTCGAACCGATGGGACCGGCGTTCGTGTCGGTCACCTACGGCGCGGGCGGCTCCACCCGTGACCGCACCGTCCGTGTCGTCGGCCAGCTGGCGGAGTCCACCACGCTGCTGCCGGTTGCGCACCTGACCGCCGTCGGGCACTCGGTGGGCGAGCTGCGCGCGATGATCGGCGCCTACGCCGACCGCGGTATCCAGAACGTGCTGGTGTTGCGCGGTGATCCGCAGGGCGGGGTGCACGAAGAGTGGGTCAAGCACCCCGAGGGCCTCGAGTACGCCGTCGAGATGGTCGAGATGGTGCGCGGGCTCGGTGACTTCCACGTCGGGGTGGCCTCGTTCCCCGAGGGTCATCCTCGTGCGGTCGACCTCGAGCAGGACACCGCCAACCTGGTGGGCAAGCTGCGGGCCGGCGCCGAGTACTCCATCACCCAGATGTTCTTCGACGTCGACGACTACCTGCGTCTGCGTGACCGGGTGGTGGCCGCCGACCCCGAGCAGGGCGCCAAACCGCTGATCCCCGGGCTCATGCCCATCACGTCGCTGCGGGTGCTGCGCCGGCAGTGTGAGCTGGCCGGCTCGCAGATCCCGCCGGCGCTACTGGACCGGCTGACCGCCGCCGCGGGCTCCGGTCCCGAGGAGGACCGCGATGAGGTCCGCAAGGTCGGCATCGAACTGGCCACCGAGATGAGCGCCCGGCTGATCGCCGAAGGCGCGCCGTGTCTGCACTTCTGCACGCTGAACTTCGCCCGGGCCACCGGTGAGGTGCTGGCCAACCTGGGCCTGATGGCGAAGGTCTGACTAGCGGTTGTTGAACCGCGGTGAGCGGTCCCTGGCCATCCAGGCCAGCAGCCCCACCAGGCCCGCGACCACCAGCGACGAGATGCCCAGCACCAGCGCCCCTCCGGTGAACGAGCGGGTGCTCGGGTCGGTGTAGCGAGCCTGCGCGCTCATGGTGTTGACGATTCCCGGCTTGAGTTTCCACTCCACGATGTCGGTGTCGATGCGGTTGCCGTTGGTGGAGGTGATCTCGCCGGGGAACGACACGGTCAGTTCCACCTCGGCTTCCTGGTCGGTGAGCGAGGTCAGGTCCACGCGGCCTTCGAGGATCACCAGGTTGCCGGCGCGGCGGAAGGACAGGTCGACGCCCGCGGCGTCGGGGTTGATGTTGGCCAGCTGCGGCACCTCGGCGAAGCTGAGGTTGGAGAACACCGCCTCCGAGCCCACATACCCGTCGTTGTCGGTGTAGTCGCTGATCGCGACCTTCTGCGAGAACGGCACGTTGGACGAGAACTGCGGGCCCTTGTCCTGATCGTCGGCCGGTTTCGCCGCGGCGATGATCTGCCCGGACACCAGGTCGTCGGGGGAGACGGTGAGCGTGGTGCGCACCTTGACGCATCCGACCGCCAGGGGAGCGACCACCAGGAGCAGGACGGCCAGGGCGAGCATCCGGATCCGGCGGGGGTGTTGTGGCCTGCGCACCGGGTCATCGTGCCAGACCGGGGCGGTGGACTCCCCGCTAGAGGGGAAGATCGCGGCCGAGGATCGCGAACGCCCGCGGGTCGCCGGCGAAGTGATAGCCGCGGATCACGTCGGTGAAGCCGAGCCTGCGGTACAGCCGCCACGCCCGGTTGGCTTCGCCGTTGATCTCCGGTGTCGACAGCAGCACGTGGGCTTCGGCCCGGCCGGCGAGCAGTCGGCGGGCCAGCGCCTCACCCAGGCCGCGGCCCTGCGCCGGTGGGTTGATGTGCAGTTCGGTGAGTTCGAAATAGCTGCTCATCAGGTCATTGATCTCGGTGGCGCTGCGTCCGGCGCGGCGCAGTCCCTGCACCACCTGCTGCTGCCACCACTGGTCCGGTGCGCCGCAATACCCGTAGGCCACCCCCAGCAGGGGCGCCGAGGTGAAATCCGGGTCGGCCGGCTCCGCGGAGGGCTCGGCGTCGACCTCGACGGCGGCCACGGCTTTCCAGCCCTTTCTGCGGGTGTGTTCCAGCCACATCGACGCGCGCTGGTCCTCCGTCCCGCGGGGGTAGCGCATGGCATCGACGTACACGCTGAGCGCGTCCCCGAGGCGGTGGCGCATGGCGTCGGGCGACAGGTCGATGAGATATGTCGCCAATGCTCGATGTCCTCCGGTAGCCGTCGCGGCGTCGTTCTTCGTTGGTGGTTTCACTCGACGAACCGAGTTTCCCTGACGAACTCATTATCTTCGGTGAGGGGAGTGCATCTCACAGATGTCGTAAGTCATACAATCGGAAGGCGAACTAGGTGGTACGGCTCAGATTCACCTCGTATCATCGTTGTTAGCAGCTCGCAAAAGCGGGCAACTAGTTGTACACACCCGCACCACTCCGACCACAAGAGAGGCCCACCGGCCCCTCGGTCATGACCCGCCGCGCCGGCAAGGAGGGACGAATGCCACTCTCCGATCATGAGCAGCGCATGCTCGACCAGATCGAGAGCGCTCTCTACGCCGAGGACCCGAAGTTCGCTTCCAGTGTCCGCGGCGGCAATCTTCGCGCCCCGTCCGCTCGCCGCCGACTGCAGGGTGCCGCGCTCTTCGTGATCGGTCTGGCGATGCTGGTGTGCGGCGTCGCGTTCAAGGCGACCATGATCGGTGGTTTCCCGATCCTGTCCGTCATCGGATTCATCGTGATGTTCGGCGGCGTCGTGTACGCCATCACCGGTCCGCGTGGCGTCGGCAAGGACAAGTCGGCCCCGGCCCCCGGTGGCGCGAATCGTCAGAAGAAGTCCAAGGGCGGCGGTGGTTCGTTCACCAGCCGGATGGAGGACCGTTTCCGTCGCCGCTTCGACCAGTGAGCTGAACCGGCGCGCCTGAACCCGCGCGCCGGGCCTGGTCCCGCCCCCCGCTTCCCCCACAAGGCCCCACTAGGGGCCTTTTTTGTTGCCTACACACGGCTGACCTGCTCTTTCTCTCCTTGAGGTGAGACGCGCAGGTCTCTTCGTCGACCCCGCCCGGCGCTGGCGGGGGGCCGTTTGGGGAGCGGGGTGGGGCGCGACACTCTCAAAGTGGCAACAGATGGAGAAAAGTGGGGGATTGTGGGGTATCGTGGCTGACGTTGGAGAGGACGGGATCCGAACCGCGGGGCCTGGAGGTGACGAGTGTTTCTCGGCACCTACACGCCCAAGCTCGACGACAAGGGGCGGCTGACACTGCCCGCCAAGTTCCGCGACGCACTGGCAGGAGGGTTGATGGTCACCAAGAGCCAAGATCACAGCCTTGCCGTCTACCCGCGTGCGGAGTTCGAGCAGGTGGCTCGCCGGGCTGCGCAGGCGTCGCGCAGCAACCCCGATGCCCGGGCCTTCCTGCGCCACCTGGCGGCGGGCACCGACGAGCAGCACCCGGACGCACAAGGCCGGATCACCCTGTCCGCCGACCACCGGCGCTACGCCGGTCTGTCGAAGGAGTGTGTGGTCATCGGCTCCGTCGACTACCTGGAGATCTGGGACGCCCAGGCCTGGCAGGACTACCAGCAGCTACACGAAGAGAACTTCTCCGCGGCCAGCGATGAAGCACTCAGCGACATCATCTGATTGGGAGGCCCATCCGGAATGTGAGCCGGCACGTGCCCGTGCCTCGTGGCCTCTGCCCGAGCCGACCCTGGCGTACTTCCCCAACGCCAGGTTCTCGCTCTCGGACAGGGACCTGGAGGCAAGGGCCGTCCGCCCGCTCCGCCGGATGTCGGTGTGCAGAACAACAGGAAGCGGTGTCGCGGTGGCGGACGAAAATCGGGGCGGAGGTCCCGGGGGAGCCGAGTACGGGCACATCCCGGTTCTCCTCGACCGGTGTGTCGAGCTGCTCGCCCCGGCGCTGACCGCACGCGCCGCCGACGGGTCGGGCGCGGTCTACGTGGACGCCACTCTGGGAGCGGGCGGTCACACCGAACGACTGTTGACCGATCTGCCCGGGCTGCGCGCCGTCGGGCTGGACCGTGATCCCTCCGCACTCGAGATCGCCGGTGGCCGGTTGGCCCGCTTCGGTGAGCGGGTGACACTGGTCCGCACCCGCTACGACGGCATCGCCGACGCGCTGACCGAATCCGGTTATGCCGCATTCGATTCGGTGGACGGGGTGCTCTTCGACCTCGGTGTGTCGTCGATGCAGCTGGACCGCACCGAGCGGGGATTCTCCTACTCCGCCGACGCCCCGTTGGACATGCGGATGGATCCTGATCTGCCGCTGACGGCCGCCGACATCCTCAACACCTACGACCATGGACCGCTGACGGCGATCCTGCGGGAGTTCGGCGAAGAGAAGTTCGCCAGCAAGATCGCCAAAGAGGTGATCCGCCGCCGGCAGCGCCAGCCGTTCGTGAGCACGGGCGACCTGGTCGAACTGCTCTACGACGCCATCCCGGCGCCGGCGCGGCGCACCGGCGGGCATCCGGCCAAGCGCACTTTCCAGGCGCTGCGGGTGGCCGTCAACGCCGAACTCGATTCGCTGCGCGCGGCGTTACCCGCCGCGCTCGCGGCGCTGCGGCCGGGCGGTCGTGTGGTGGTGATGGCCTACCAGTCTCTGGAGGACCGCATCGTCAAGAGCGTTTTCGCCGAGGCCACGGCCAGCCGCACCCCGCCGGGCCTGCCTGTCGAACTTCCAGGGCACGAACCGGAATTCGGGTCGTTGACGCGAGGTGCCGAACGCGCCGACGCCGACGAGATCGACCGTAATCCACGTAGCGCCGCGGTCCGGCTGCGCGCGGTAGAGCGACTGACAGGGAGGGTGCGGTGATGAAAACCAAGCGCAGCAGCAGTCCGAAGGCGCAGCACCCTGACGACGAGATCGTCATCCGCAGTGCCGACCGGCGTCGTGGCCGCCCGGACACCAAGTCCGAGCCCAAGGGCAAGGACAAGAAGCCGCGCACCCCGGCTGAACCGGCCCGCACGCGTAAGACCAAGGGCGCCAAGGCCACCCGCGGCCGTGCGCCCGGCCGCGAACCGCGCGGTCTCGGCACCCCGCCCGGGCATGCGCCTGCCACCACACCGGTCCGCCGTCCCGCGCCGGCCAAGAACGCCAGCCAGGCCAAGGCGCGCGCCAAGGCCCGGAAGGCCAAGGCGCCGAAGGTGGTTCGTGTTCCGCTGCGTCAGCGGATCATCACCCGGCTGGAGACCATCGACCTGCGTCCGCAGGCACTGGCCGCCCGCGTCCCGTTCGTGGTCCTGGTGATCGGGGCCCTGGGCGTCGGTCTGGGGGTGACACTGTGGTTGTCCACCGATGCCGCCGAACGGTCCTACCAGCTGGGCAGCGCCAAGCAGACCAATGAAGCGCTGCTGCAACAGAAAGAGGCCCTCGAACGCGACGTGTTGGAGGCCCAGGCGGCGCCCGCGCTGGCCGAAGCGGCGCGCGGGCTTGGGATGATCCCGTCCCGTGACACCGCGCACCTGGTGCAGGACCCCGCAGGCAACTGGATGGTGGTGGGCACCCCCAAGCCGGCCGAGGGCGCACCTCCGCCGCCCCTGAACACCCCGCTGCCCGAGAACACCCCCGCGCCCCGGCCCCAGGCGGTCACCGCCGCGCAGGATCCCGGCAATCCGGAACGCCCCGTGCGTATCTCGGGCACACCGGGTACGCCTAGCGCGGCCGGCACGCCCGGCGCGCCGGCTGCCACACTTCCCGCCGGCCCCGAGGTACCCGTCCGGATCCCGGTCCCCGGCGCCCCGGCCGGGACCGACCATGCACCGGCGGGCCCGCCGGCCGAACCGCTGGCCGGCGGCCCAGCCCCGGCCCCGTCACCGGCCCGGCGCCCGGTCCGGTCACCGGTCCACTGCCCGGCCCCGTGGCGCCGTTGGCCGACCCCGTGGCGCCGTTGGCGGCGGACCCCGCGATCGTGCCGCCGCCGGCTCCCGCTCCGGCCCCGCCGGGAGCCCCGGCGTGAGGCGTGCCAAGGCGAACAAACCGGCAAAGGACACCACCGAGAAGACCCGCAGCGCCAAGGTGAGCCGGACGGCCGCACGTGCGCCGAAAGCCACTGCGCCGCAACAGGGTCACTCGGCGCGCCGTCGTCGTACCCGCCTGCCGGCCGAAGCCGGCGGTGCCCCGGCGACCACCGGCTCGGGCAAGACGTCGGGATTCGCCTTTCGTCGCCGCACCGGCAACATCGCGATCGGCGTGCTGATCGCGGTGGCGGCGGCGCAGCTGTTCAACCTGCAGGTGCCGCAAGCGGCGGGGCTGCGCGCCGAGGCCGCCGGGCAGTTGAAGGTCACCGACGTCCAGCAGGCCCTGCGCGGCGCCATCGTCGACCGCAACTTCGACAAGCTGGCCTTCACCATCGAGGCGCGGGCCCTGACGTTCCAGCCGGTGCGTATCCGCGAACAACTCGAGGAGGCGCGGGCGAAATCGCCGGAGGCCCCCGACCCGCAGACCCGCCTGCGCGACATCGCCAAGGAGGTGTCCGCGCGGCTGGACGGGCGGCCCGACATGGCGACGGTGCTGCGCAAGCTGCGAAGCAACGAATCCTTCGTCTATCTGGCGCGCGCGGTGGACCCGGCGGTGGCCACGGCCATCATGGACAAATTCCCCGAGGTGGGGTCGGAGCGCCAGGATCTGCGCCAGTACCCCGGCGGATCGCTGGCCGCCAACATGGTCGGCGGTATCGACTGGGACGGTCACGGACTGCTGGGGCTCGAGGATTCGATGGACTCGGTGCTGGCCGGAACCGACGGCTCGGTGACCTATGACCGCGGCTCCGACGGCGTGGTGATCCCGGGCAGCTACCGCAACCGCCACGACGCGGTGGACGGTTCGACGGTGCAGCTCACCATCGACGACGACATCCAGTTCTACGTCCAGCAGCAGGTGCAGCTCGCCAAGGACGCATCCGGCGCCAAGAACGTCTCGGCCGTCGTCCTCGACGCCAAGACCTCCGAGGTACTGGCGATGGCCAACGACAACACCTTCGACCCGAGCCAGGACATCGGCCGCCAGGAGAACCGGCAGTTGGGCAACCCGGCGGTGTCCTCGCCGTTCGAACCGGGGTCGGTGAACAAGATCATCACCGCGGCCACCGCCATCGAACTCGGCCTCACCAACCCCGACGAGGTGCTGCAGGTACCCGGCTCGATCAACATGGGCGGCGTCACCGTCGGCGACGCCTGGAGCCACGGCGTCGAGCCCTACACCACCACCGGCGTCTTCGGGAAGTCGTCCAACGTCGGGACGCTGATGCTGGCGCAGCGCATCGGCCCGGAGAAGTTCGCCGAGATGCTCACCAAGTTCGGGCTGGGCCAGCGCACCGGAGTCGGATTGCCCGGTGAGACCTCCGGGCTGGTGCCGCCCATCGACCAGTGGTCGGGCAGCTCGTTCTCCAACCTGCCCATCGGCCAGGGCCTGTCGATGAGCCTGCTGCAGATGGCGGGTATGTACCAGGCCATCGCCAACGACGGGGTGCGCATCCCGCCGCGCATCATCAAGGCCACCATCGCCGCCGACGGCACCACGACCGAAGAACCGCGCCCCGAGGGCATCCGGGTGGTCTCGCCGCAGACGGCGCAGGTCACCCGCAACATGTTCCGCGCCGTCGTGCAGCGCGACCCGATGGGCGTCCAGCAGGGCACCGGGCCGCAGGCCGCCGTGGAGGGCTACCAGGTGGCCGGCAAGACCGGCACGGCGCAGCAGATCAACCCGGCCTGCGGCTGCTACTTCAGCGACGTCTACTGGATCACCTTCGCCGGGATGGTCACCGTCGACGACCCGCGCTACATCGTCGGGATCATGATGGATGCGCCGCATCGTGCGGCCGACGGGTCGCCCGGTTCCTCGGCGGCGCCGCTGTTCCACAACATCGCGTCCTGGCTGCTGCAGCGTGAAAACGTGCCGCTGTCGCCGGATCCCGGCCCACCGCTGGTGCTGCGCCAGACCTGACTGACCGAGCCCGCCATGCCCGACGCCGCCGCAGCGGCTTAGTAGGGTGTCAAGGCTGACCACGGCGCGAACGGAGGTGAAGACCGTGTCGAGCCCGTTGCGACCCGGAACCACCACCGGCGTTCCACTGGCTGAGCTGGCGGCGTCTCTCGGCACCGACGCCGAGGTGCCCGACGTCACCGTGCACGGGGTGACGCTGCGAGCCCAGGACGCCCAGCCGGGTGACCTGTTCGCCGCACTGGCCGGAACCAGGGCGCACGGGGCCCGCTACATCGGCGACGCGGTGTCCCGGGGTGCCGTGGCGGTACTGACCGACGACGCCGGTCTGGCCGTGGCCCGCGACGCCGGGGTTCCGGTGCTGCTGCACGCACACCCCCGCACGGTCCTGGGCCGGCTGGCTGCCGAGGTGTACGGCAGGCCGTCGGACACGGTGTCGGTCATCGGGGTCACCGGCACCTCGGGAAAGACCACCACCACCTATCTGATCGAGGCCGGCCTGCGGGCGGCCGGCCGCACCGCCGGACTGATCGGCACCGTCGGAATCCGGATCGCCGGTGTCGATGTGCCGAGCTCGCTGACCACCCCGGAGGCGCCGGCGCTGCAGGCGCTGCTGGCGTTGATGGCCGAGCGTGGCGTCGACACCGCGGTGATGGAGGTGTCCAGCCACGCGCTGTCGCAGGGCCGGGTCGACGGGGTGCACTACGCCGTCGGTGGCTTCACCAACCTCTCCCGCGACCACCTCGACTACCACCCCACGATGGCCGACTACTTCGAAGCCAAGGCCCGCCTGTTCGACCCGGCTTCGGGGGTGCACGCCCGTCGGTCGGTGATCTGCGTCGATGACGACGCCGGCCGTGCGATGGCCGCGCGGGCGCACGATCCGGTGACGGTCAGCACCACCGGTGCCGCCGACTGGACGGTCTCCGAGGTGGTGCACCTGCCCGACGGGGCGCAGGAGTTCACGGTGTGTGATCCCGCCGGTGTGCACCACCGCATTGGGTTGCGCCTGCCCGGTGGCTACAACATCGCCAATTGCCTTGTCGCGCTGGCGGTTCTCGACACCGTGGGCGTGGCGCCGGAGCAGGCGGCGCCCGGATTGCGGGACGCGACGGTGCCCGGCCGGCTGGAGCCCATCGACCGGGGCCAGGGGTTCCTGGCGCTCGTCGACTACGCCCACAAGCCGGGTGCGCTGCACGCGGTGCTGCAGACCCTGCGCACCCAGAATCCGGCGGGCCGCCTGGCGGTGGTGTTCGGTGCCGGCGGTAACCGTGATGCCGGCAAGCGCGCACCCATGGGTGCGGTGGCCGCCGAACTCGCCGACCTCGTGGTGATCACTGACGACAATCCCCGCGACGAGGAGCCCGCCGCCATCCGCGCGGAGATCCTCGCCGGAGCCGTCGGCGGAGCCGAGGTGGTGGAGATCGGTGACCGGGCCGCGGCCATCGCGCACGCGGTGAGCTGGGCCCGCCCCGGCGATGTCGTGCTGGTCGCCGGGAAAGGTCACGAGTCCGGCCAGACCGCTGGTGGACAGACCCGCCCGTTCGACGACCGCGACGAGCTGGCGCGCGCGCTGGAGGCCCTCGGGCGTTTGGGGACCGTCTCGTGATCGAGCTTTCGCTGGCCGAGATCGCCGAGATCACCGGTGGGGAACTCGCCGATATCAGTGCCGCCGACGCCGCCGCCACCGTCGTCACCGGCACGGTCGAATTCGATTCGCGCGCAGTGGCCGCAGGGTCGTTGTTCCTGGCGTTGCCCGGTGCGCGCAGCGATGGCCATGACTTCGCCGCAGCGGCGGTGGCGGCGGGTGCGGTCGCGGTACTGGCGGCGCGCCCGGTCGGTGTGCCCGCCATCGTGGTGACACCGCAACTGGGGGACGGCAGTGCCGGCGTGCTCGAACACGACGCCGACGGCTCCGGGGCCGCGGTGCTGGCGGCGCTCGGACGGCTGGCCGCCGAGGTGGCCCGGCGCCTGGTCGCCGGGGGACTCACCATCGTCGGCGTCACCGGGTCCTCCGGCAAGACGTCCACCAAGGACCTGCTGGCCGCGGTGCTCACGCCGTTGGGTCAGGTGGTGGCCCCGCCGGGGTCGTTCAACAACGAGCTGGGCCATCCGTGGACGGTGCTGCGGGCCGACGAGTCCACCGACTACCTGATCCTGGAGATGTCGGCGCGACACCCCGGCAACATCGCGGCGCTGGCCGCCATCGCACCGCCCCAGATCGCGGTGGTGCTCAACGTCGGCACCGCCCACCTCGGCGAGTTCGGCTCCCGGCAAGCCATCGCCGACACCAAAGCCGAGTTGCCGCAGGCAGTTCCGGCCTCCGGTGTGGTGGTGCTCAACGCCGACGACACCGTGGTGGCCGCGATGGCCGACAAGACCGCGGCCCGGGTGGTGCGGGTGGGCCGCGGCGCCGCCGCGGATGTCTGGGCCGACGACGTGGTCCTCGATGCCGAGGCCAGACCCAGCTTCACCCTGCACAGCCCGGCCGGCACCGTGGCGATCCAGCTGGCGGTGCACGGCGACCACCAGGTGTCCAACGCGCTGTGCGCGGCCGCCGTCGCACTCGAGTGCGGTGCCACCGTCGAGCAGGTGGCCGCCGCGTTGTCTGCGGCCGGGCCGGTCTCCAAAGCGCGGATGGCGGTCACCACCCGCACCGACGGCGTGACCGTCATCAACGATGCCTACAACGCCAATCCCGATTCGATGCGCGCCGGTCTGCAGGCGCTGGCCTGGATGGCGCGCAACGGCGGACAGCGCAGGAGGAGTTTCGCGGTCCTCGGCGAGATGGCCGAACTGGGCGAGGACGCCATTTCCGAGCACGATCGCATCGGCCGGCTCGTCGTGCGATTAGATGTCAGTCGACTCATCGTCGTCGGAACCGGGAGGTCAATGAGCGCCATGCACCACGGTGCGGTCATGGAGGGATCGTGGGGTGCCGAGTCCACGCAGGTGGCCGATGCCGAGGCGGCCCTGGAGCTGTTGCAGGCCGAGCTGGCTGCTGGTGACGTGGTCCTGGTGAAGGCCTCCAACTCGTCCGGGCTGGCCGCGCTGGCCGAGCGCTTGTTGTCCGGTCCGGCGGCGGGGGAACCTTCTCGATGAGACTGATCCTGATCACCGTCGGCCTGTCGCTGGCGGTGTCGATCCTGCTCACGCCGTGGCTGATCCGGCTGTTCAACCGGCAGGGCCTGGGCCACGAGATCCGGGAGGACGGCCCGCCCAGCCACAAGACCAAGCGCGGCACCCCGTCGATGGGCGGAGTGGCCATCCTGGCCGGTATCTGGGTCGGGTATCTCGGCACCCACCTGGTGGGGGTGGCGCTCGACGGCGAGGGGCCGTCGGCCTCCGGTCTGCTGGTACTCGGGCTGGCCACGGCGCTGGGGCTGGTCGGGTTCATGGACGACATGATCAAGCTGCGCCGGGCCCGCAACCTCGGGCTGAACAAGACCGCCAAGACGGTGGGGCAGATCGCCGCCGCGGTGCTGTTCGGGGTGCTGGTGCTGTGGTTCCGCAACGGCGACGGCCTGACTCCCGGCAGCACGGAACTGTCCTATGTCCGCGAGATCGCCACCGTGACGCTGCCGCCGCTGGTGTTCATCCTGTTCGTGGTGGTGCTGGTCAGCGCCTGGTCCAACGCGGTGAACTTCACCGACGGGCTGGACGGGCTGGCCGCCGGGTCCATGGGGATGGTGTCGGCGGCGTACGTGCTGATCACGTTCTGGCAGTACCGCAACGCGTGCGCCACCTCGCCGGGCCTGGGCTGTTACAACGTGCGTGATCCGCTGGACCTGGCGATCGTGGCCGCGGCCACCGCCGGCGCGTGTATCGGCTTCCTGTGGTGGAATGCCGCGCCGGCCAAGATCTTCATGGGCGACACCGGTTCGCTGGCACTCGGCGGCATCATCGCCGGCATCTCGGTGACCAGCAAGACCGAGGTGCTGGCCGTGGTGCTCGGCGCCCTGTTCGTCGCCGAGATCGTCTCGGTGGTGGTGCAGATCATGGCGTTCCGCACGACGGGGCGGCGGGTTTTCCGCATGGCGCCCTTCCATCACCATTTCGAGCTGGTGGGCTGGGCCGAGACGACGGTGATCATCCGGTTCTGGCTGCTGACGGCGATCGCCTGCGGTCTGGGTGTGGCGCTGTTCTACGGCGAGTGGCTCAGCGCCATCGGCGCCTGATGGCGCAGCGATCGGTGCCTGACGTGCCCGAGGACCTGCACCCGCTGGGTCCCGGCGCCCGTGTCCTGGTGGTCGGCGCCGGCGTCACCGGGAAGGCGGTGCTCAAGGCGCTGACCCCGCTGGGAGCGCTGGCCGACCTGACCGACGACCGGCCCATGGCGCTGGAGCCCTTCGCGTTCGACGGGGTGCGGGTGCTCGATGCCGATTCCGCCGTGGACCACATCGCGGACTATGCGTTGGTGGTGACCAGCCCGGGGCTGCCGCCGGTGGCGCCGGTGCTGACCGCGGCCGCCGCCGCGGGGGTGCCGGTGTGGGGGGATGTCGAATTGGCGTGGCGGCTGGATCAGTCCGGTCGCTACGGCCCGCCGCGGAAATGGCTGGTGGTCACCGGTACCAACGGCAAGACCACCACCACCTCGATGCTGCAGGCGATGCTGACCGCCGCGGGCCGGCGCAGTCTGTTGTGCGGCAACATCGGCGACCCCGTGCTCGACGTGCTGGATCAGCCGTCGGAGTTGCTGGCCGTCGAAGCTTCCAGCTTCCAGCTGCATTGGTCGTCGTCGCTGCGGCCGGAGGCCGGGGTGGTGCTCAACATCGCCGAGGACCACCTGGACTGGCACGGCTCACTCGAGCATTACGCGCAGGCGAAGGCAAAGGTGCTCGACGGCCGGGTCGCGGTCGTCGGCCTCGATGACCCGATCGCCGCCGGGCTGCTGGACGCCGCGGCCGCCCCGGTCAAGATCGGCTTCCGACTCGGCGCGCCCGGCCCCGGTGAGTTCGGGGTTCGTGACGGGTGGCTCGTCGATTCGTCGGGCACCGCGCTGGCCCGCGCCGACAGCATCACCGTCGCCGGGCCCGTGGGGGTGCTCAACGCGCTGGCGGCGGCGGCGCTGGCGCGGGCGGTCGACGTGCCGGGCGCTGCGATCGCGGAGGCGCTGGCCGGGTTCCGGGTGGGCCGGCACCGGGCCGAGGTGATCGCGACGGTGGACGGCGTGACCTTCGTCGATGATTCCAAGGCCACCAATCCGCATGCCGCCGAAGCGTCGGTGCTGGCCTACCCCCGGGTCATCTGGGTGGCCGGTGGCCTGCTCAAAGGTGCCTCGGTGGACCAGACGGTGCGCAATGTCGCCGATCGACTGGCCGGGGTGATCCTCCTGGGCCGCGACCGGGCCGTGCTCGCCGAGGCGATATCCCGACACGCGCCCGATGTCCCCGTCGTAGAGGTTGTGACGGGGGAGGATGCTGGGGTGCAAGGGGCCCCTGTTGTTCAAGAGACGAATGTGCCATCTGTGACTCGTGTGATCAGTGCCGCGGTCGCATCCGGCACGTCCGAGGCCTCCCTGGGGGCGCGCGTGATGACGGAGGTCGTCGCCGCCGCCCGCGACCTCGCCCAACCCGGCGACACCGTGCTGCTGGCCCCGGCGGGCGCCTCGTTCGACCAGTTCGCCGGCTACGCCGACCGCGGCAACGCCTTCGCCGGCGCCGTCCGCGCCGTCACCGGGTAACTCGCTGATGGCCAGCATCCTGACCCGGTGGCGGAACAGCGAGCGGCCCGCCACCGACACCGATCACGCCGTCCCGGGCGACACCGCGGACACTGCCGACACCGAACCCACCCCCGTCATCGCCAAAGACGACAACCAGACCCGGAGCGCGAGAGCGACCGCCCGGCTGGCGAAGACGAAATTCGGCTCCTGGCTGTCGCGTCCCATGACGTCGTTTCACCTCATCGTCGCGATCACGGGGCTGCTGATCACCCTGGGCCTGATCATGGTGCTCTCGGCGTCGGGGGTGTACTCCTACGACTCCGACGGCTCGCCGTGGGCGGTGTTCGCCAAGCAGGTGCTCTGGACGGTGATCGGGCTGGTCGCGTTCTACGCGGCGCTGCGGATGCCGGTGAACCTGATGCGACGGCTGGCCTTCCCCGGCTTCGCGTTCACGATCGTTCTCCTGGTTCTGGTGCTCATCCCGGGAATCGGCAAGGTGGCCAACGGTTCTCGCGGCTGGTTCGTGGTGTCGGGCTTCTCGATGCAGCCTTCCGAGCTGGCCAAGATCGCCTTCGCCATCTGGGGTGCCCACCTGCTGGCCACCCGGCGCCTGGAACGCGCGTCGCTCAAGGAGATGCTGGTGCCGCTGGTGCCGGGCGCGGTGATCGCGCTGGCGCTGATCCTGGCCCAGCCCGACCTCGGGCAGAGCGTGTCGATGGGCATCATCCTGCTGGGCCTGCTCTGGTACGCAGGTCTGCCGCTGAAAGTGTTCGTCACCTCGCTGATCTCGGTGATCAGTGCCGCGGCTGTGCTGGCCATGGTCGAGGGCTACCGCTCCGCCCGGGTGCAGTCCTGGCTCGATCCCAGCGCCGACGCCCAGGGTTCCGGTTACCAGGCCCGGCAGGCCCGGTTCGCGCTGGCCAACGGGGGAGTGTTCGGCGACGGCCTGGGACAGGGTGCCGCGAAATGGAACTACCTGCCCAATGCGCACAACGACTTCATCTTCGCGATCATCGGCGAGGAACTCGGGTTCGTCGGCGCCTTCGGGCTGCTGTTGCTCTTCGCGCTGTTCGCCTACACCGGCACCCGCATCGCCAGCCGGTCGGTCGACCCGTTCCTGCGTCTGCTCACCGCCACCGCCACGCTGTGGATCCTGTCCCAGGTGTTCATCAACGTGGGCTACGTCATCGGCCTGCTGCCCGTCACCGGCCTGCAGTTGCCACTGATCTCCGCGGGTGGAACATCAACGTCGACAACACTTCTGATGATCGGCATCATGGCCAACGCGGCCCGGCACGAGCCGGAGGCGGTGGCGGCGCTGCGGGCGGGCCGAGACGACAGGATGAACCGCCTGCTGCGGCTGCCGCTGCCCGAGCCGTATGTGCCCACCCGGGTGGAGGCGCTGCGGGACCGGCTCAGGTCTCGCAGCGGCGGCAAGTCGGCGCCCAAGGCCAGCAGGCCGCAGCAGTCCGCTGCCCGCAAGCCGGCTCGCAAGGCGGTCAAGAAAAGCGCGGTGAGTGATGGGTCACGTCGGCGCACAGGGCATCATGGAGGCGGCCAACGGCGTAGGGTGCCGGAGGCCCCGGCCCGCGCCCGAAGCGGGCGGTCACATGCGATGGCGGAAGGGCGCCGATCCTTGGAAAGGCGCCGGTAGTTGGAAAGACGACGATACGGGTGAACGACTCGGTCACAGGACCGGCCGACGGCGCCCCCATCTCGGTGGTGCTCGCCGGTGGGGGGACGGCCGGCCACGTCGAGCCCGCCATGGCGGTCGCTGACGCGCTGACAGCGCTCGATCCGCGGATCCGCATCACCGCCCTGGGCACCGCGCGGGGTCTGGAGACCCGGCTGGTGCCCGAGCGCGGTTACCACCTCGAACTCATCACGCCGGTGCCGCTGCCGCGCAAACCCACCGGCGATCTGGTCAAACTGCCGATCCGGGTGCGCCGGGCCGTCCGGCAGACCCGCCACGTGCTCGACGACGTCGACGCCGATGTGGTGATCGGTTTCGGCGGCTACGTCGCGCTGCCTGCCTATCTGGCCGCCCGCGGCGGGGTACGCCGGCGCCGGGTGCCGGTGGTGGTCCACGAAGCCAACGCCAGCGCGGGGATCGCCAACAAGGTCGGAGCGCGTTCGGCGCGGCGGGTGCTCTCAGCGGTGCCCGACTCCGGTCTGCGGCACGCCGAAGTGGTGGGTGTGCCGGTTCGGGCGGCCATCACCACACTGGACCGGGCTGCGCTGCGGGCCGAGGCCAGAGCCCATTTCGGGTTCGCCGAACAGACCCCGGTACTGCTGGTGTTCGGCGGCTCCCAGGGTGCGGCCTCACTGAACCGCGCGGTCTCGGCGGCCGCGGGTGCACTCGCCGACCGTGGTGTCGCCGTGCTGCACGCCCATGGGGCCAAGAACACTCTCGAGTTGCGCACCCCCGGCCCGAATGACCCGCCCTACGTCGCGGTGCCCTACCTGAACCGGATGGATCTGGCCTACGCGGCCGCCGACCTGGCCATCTGCCGGTCCGGTGCCATGACCGTGGCCGAGGTGTCGGCGGTGGGCCTGCCCGCGGTGTACGTCCCGCTGCCCATCGGCAACGGCGAGCAACGCCTCAACGCGCTGCCGGTGGTCAGGGCCGGCGGCGGCCTGATGATCAGCGATGCCGAGTTGACGCCGGAATTCGTGGCCGACGTGGTGGGCGGGCTGCTCACCGACCCGGCGCGGCTCTCGGCGATGACGGTCGCGGCCGCGCGGGTCGGACATCGTGATGCGGCCGAGCGGGTGGCCGCCGTCGCGCTCGAGGTGGCGCGGGCGGGCCGCCGGTGAGCGTGCCGCTGCCCGAGGAGCTGCGCCGGGTCCACATGGTGGGCATCGGCGGGGCCGGCATGTCCGGCATCGCCCGGATACTGCTGGACCGCGGTGCCCAGGTGTCCGGTTCGGATGCCAAGGAGTCCCGCGGGGTACTGGCGCTGCGGGCCCGCGGCGCGCAGATCCGGATCGGGCACGACGCGTCCGCGCTGGATATGCTGCCCGGTGGGCCGACCTCCGTCATCACCACCCACGCGGCCATCCCGAAGACCAACCCCGAACTGGTCGAAGCACACCGGCGCGGCATACCGGTTGTGTTGCGGCCGGTGGTGCTGGCCAAGCTGATGGCCGGGCACACCACTGTGCTGGTCAGCGGCACCCACGGCAAGACGAGTACCACCTCGATGCTCATCGTGGCCCTGCAGCACTGCGGCTTCGACCCGTCCTTCGCCGTCGGTGGTGAGCTCGGCGAATCCGGCACCAACGCCCACCACGGCAGCGGCAGCTGTTTCGTCGCCGAGGCCGACGAGAGTGATGCCTCGCTGCTCGAATACACCCCGAATGTCGCCGTGGTCACCAATATCGAGGCCGACCACCTCGACTTCTTCGGCACCGAGGAGGCCTACAGCGCGGTGTTCGACCAGTTCGTCGACCGCATCGTCGCCGGCGGGGCGCTGGTGGTGTGCACCGATGACCCGGGCGCTGCTGCGCTGGCGACGCGGGCACAGGCCGCGGGCGTGCGGGTGCTGCGGTACGGAACCGCCGGTGACCTGGAGGCCACGCTGCTGAACTGGCAGCAACAGGGCACGGGTGCGGTCGCCGAGATCCAGTTGGCGGGGGAGCCGGGTCCGCGTGCGATGCGGCTGTCGGTGCCGGGCCGGCACATGGCACTCAACGCGCTGGCCGCGGTGCTGGCCGCCCGCGAGGTGGGGGCACCGGTCGACGACGTGCTCGACGGCCTGGCCGGTTTCGAGGGAGTGCGGCGCCGGTTCGAGCTCGTCGGCACCGCCAACGGCATCAGGGTCTTTGATGACTACGCGCATCACCCGACGGAGGTGCGGGCCGTGCTGGCCGCGCTGCAGACCGTCACCGAGCACGGTGGCGGCGGCCGGGTGATCGGTGTCTTCCAGCCCCATTTGTATTCGCGCACAAAGACTTTCGCCGCCGATTTCGGTGCCGCCCTGGACGGTGCCGACCGGGCCTTCGTGCTCGATGTGTACGCCGCGCGTGAGCAGCCGATGCCCGGCGTCAGCGGAGCGACGGTGGCCGAGCATGTCAGTGTGCCGGTGACCTACGTGCCGGATCTGTCGGCGGTGGCGCGCACGGTGGCCGAGGTGGCCCGTCCCGGTGACGTCATCGTGACGATGGGCGCCGGGGACGTCACCATGCTGGGCCCCGAGATCGTGACCGAACTGCAGCTGCGGGCAGGCCAGTGAGCCAACCCGACGATCCCGAAGCGCCGCAGGCCGAGTCGGAAGCGCCGGAGGACACCGAAGACCTGGAGGGGCCGCGCCGGCGTGCCCGCCGGGAACGCGCCGAACGCCGGGAAGCCGAGGCCAGGGCCAAGGCGATCGAGGAGGCTCGCCGCGAGGCCAAGCGCAAGGTGCTCGGTGCGGCCGTGGTGGAGAACAAATCGCCGCGCCGCGGCACGGTCCGCGGCCTGAAAGTCGTGCTGTGGACGGTGCTGCTGGCACTGGTGGGTACCGCGCTGGGGTTGATCCTGTATTTCACGCCGCTGATGTCGGCACGCGACATCGTGGTGGTCGGTACCGGCGAGCTCACCCGCGAAGAGGTGGTCGACGTCGCGCAGGTCCGCCCCGGGACGCCGCTGCTGCAGATCAATACCGACGTCGTCGCCGAACGGGTGGCCGCGATCCGGCGCGTCGCCAGCGCGCGGGTGCAGCGCGAGTACCCGTCGACGCTGCGGATCACCATCGTCGAGCGGATCCCGATCGCGGTGAAGGACTTTCCCGACGGGCCGCATCTCTACGACCGCGACGGTGTCGATTTCGCCACCGGTCCGGCGCCGCTGACGCTGCCGTACCTCGATGTGGAGCACCCGGCGCCCAACGACCTGCCCACGCAGGCCGCGCTGGCGGTGCTGACCGCGTTGCGCCCCGAGGTCGCCGGCCAGGTGGCGCGTGTCGCGGCGCCGTCGGTGGCGTCGATCACGCTGACCCTGACCGATGGGCGGGTCGTGGTGTGGGGGACCGAGGACCGGACCCAGGAGAAGGCCGACAAGCTGGCCGCGCTGCTGACGCAACCCGGCCGCACCTATGACGTGTCCAGCCCCGACCTACCCACCGTCAAATAGGCCGAGCGAGCGTGTTTGTCCGCCGACACGCGGCAATTTCTGTACAAGAGCGTGCGCTCGGCCCCGGGTGAATCCGGGGCTTCGACAAATTCACCCGCGTGTCATCGGCGCGCCTGCGGGGTTGATTCGAGGGTCGGCCCTACCGTTCTGGTTGCGCGGATCTACTTGACATAACTCTAAGCCTATGGTTGAGGTTGAGGGTTTAGGGACACACCTGTAAGGGTCGGGAAGATCCGCTGAACGACAGAACCCACACGGGAAAACGCCCACTCAGGGAGGAAGGCGACCAATGACCCCCCCGCACAACTACCTCGCCGTCATCAAGGTGGTCGGCATCGGCGGCGGCGGCGTCAATGCCGTCAACCGCATGATCGAACAGGGCCTCAAGGGTGTCGAGTTCATCGCCATCAACACCGACGCCCAGGCACTGTTGATGAGCGATGCCGACGTCAAGCTCGACGTCGGTCGTGATTCGACCCGCGGACTCGGTGCAGGCGCTGACCCGGAGGTCGGCCGCAAGGCCGCCGAAGACGCCAAGGACGAGATCGAGGAGCTGCTCCGCGGCGCCGACATGGTGTTCGTCACCGCAGGTGAAGGCGGTGGCACCGGTACCGGCGGCGCGCCCGTCGTGGCCACCATCGCCCGCAAGCTGGGCGCCCTGACCGTCGGTGTGGTGACGCGGCCGTTCTCGTTCGAGGGCAAGCGCCGCAGCAACCAGGCCGAGTCCGGCATCAACGCGCTGCGCGAGAGCTGCGACACGCTGATCGTCATCCCCAACGACCGGCTGCTCCAGATGGGTGACGCCGCGGTGTCGCTGATGGACGCGTTCCGCAGCGCCGACGAGGTGCTGCTCAACGGCGTGCAGGGCATCACCGACCTGATCACCACCCCGGGCCTGATCAACGTCGACTTCGCCGACGTCAAGGGCGTCATGAGCGGCGCGGGCACCGCGTTGATGGGCATCGGCGCCGCGCGCGGCGACGGTCGCGCTCTCAAGGCCGCCGAGATCGCCATCAACTCGCCGCTGCTGGAAGCCAGTATGGAAGGCGCCCAGGGCGTGCTGCTGTCGGTGGCCGGCGGCAGTGATCTGGGTCTGTTCGAGATCAACGAGGCCGCCTCGCTGGTGCAGGACTCGGCACACCCCGACGCCAACATCATCTTCGGTACCGTCATCGACGACTCGCTGGGCGACGAGGTGCGCGTCACCGTCATCGCCGCCGGTTTCGAGACCGGTGCCGCCAGCCGCAAACCCGTCACCGGTGCCACCGGGGTCGGTGGGCAGCAGGTCGCCCAGGGCCGGGCCGGCAAGGTGTCGTCGTCGCTGTTCGAGCCGGCCGACGCGGCCAGCGTCCCGTTGCACACCAACGGCGCCACCGTCAGTGTCGGCGGTGGGGACGACGACGATGACGTCGACGTGCCGCCCTTCATGCGGCACTGACGCATCGTCGTGAAGGTTTGACGCGCCGTGATACTGGGCTCGTGACCGTAACCATCCGCCGCGTCACCACCACGCGGGCCGGCGGCGTCTCGGCGCCGCCGTATGACACCTTCAACCTCGGCGACCATGTGGGCGACGACCCGGCCGCGGTGGCGGCCAACCGCAAGCGCCTCGCCACTGCGATCGGCCTCGATTCCGATCACCTGGTGTGGATGAATCAGGTGCACGGGGACCACGTGGTGCGTGTCGACGAGCCGCGCGGTACCGCTGTCGACGCCACCGATGCGCTGGTGACGACGACGCCCGGGCTGGCGTTGGTGGTCGTCACCGCCGATTGTGTGCCGGTGCTGCTGGGCGACGCCCGCGCCGGGGTGGTGGCCGCCGTACACGCCGGCCGGGTGGGCGCCCGGAAGGGCGTGGTGCCCCGCACCGTCGAGGCCATGACGGCCGCCGGCGCGCATGTCGAGGACATCTCGGTGCTCCTCGGCCCCGCCGTCAGCGGCGTCAACTACGAGGTACCCCAAGCCATGGCCGAAGAGGTCGAGGCCGTTCTGCCGGGTAGCCGCACCGTCACCGCCCGGCGCACCCCGGGTCTGGACCTGCGAGCCGGTCTCCATCGTCAACTGCGGGGCCTCGGCGTCACCGCCATCTCGGTGGACCCGCGGTGCACCGTGGCCGACCGCAACCTGTTCAGCCACCGGCGTGGGGCGCCCACCGGCCGGCTGGCCTCGGTGGTGTGGATGCAATGACGGTCTCCACCCGCGAAACCCAGTTGGCCGAGGCGCTGGCGGGCCTGCGCGCGCGGGTGGCGCGCGCCGCCGAGTCGGCGGGTCGCAGCGCCGACGACATCGAACTGCTGCCGATCACCAAATTCCACCCGGCGTCGGACATCACGATCCTCTCGGAGCTCGGCTGCCGCGAGTTCGGCGAATCCCGCGATCAGGAAGCCACCCGCAAGATCGCCGAACTGGCCGGCCGAATCGCCGAGGGCACGCGCTGGCACATGGTGGGGCAGATCCAGAGCAACAAGGCGCGCCACATCGCGTCGTGGGCGCATGTCGTGCATTCGGTCAGCAGCCGGAAAGTGGTCAACGCGTTGGCCCGTGGCGCGGAGGCGGCGCTGGCCGACGGCGGGCGCTCGGAGGCGTTGCAGGTCTATCTGCAGCTCAGCCTCGATGGTGACGAATCGCGCGGCGGCGTGGACATCAACGCACCGGAGCGGATCGATGAGCTGTGTGCGGCCGTATCTGCAACGGAGGCATTGCAATTCGTGGGTTTCATGGCGATCCCGCCGCTGCAGGCCGACCCGGATGAGGCCTTCGCCAGGTTAGAGGCCGAGCGCGCTCGGGTACAGGCCCGATATCAGCACCGCCTCGGTCTGTCGGCCGGCATGTCCGATGACCTCGAGGTGGCAGTCAAACATGGTTCAACGTGTGTGCGTGTCGGAACCGCTCTTCTGGGACCTCGACCGCTAACGTCACCGTGAGTAGTCACTCCAGTCACAACTTCATCACACGCACCACATATCTTTTCAGGTCCTAAAGACTTCCGAGAGGTCACGCAATGAGCACACTGCACAAGGTCAAGGCCTACTTCGGGATGGCTCCGCTGGAGGACTACGACGACGAGTACTACGAAGACGACGATCGTGGTGCCTCGCGCGGATACTCGCGCCGCACTGAGCGTTTCGCCGACGGGGGAGACTTTCCGGCGGGTTACGAGCGGGACCGCTACGGCGACCGGATGGATCCGCGGGATCGCGAATACGACGATCCCCGGGACCTGCGCGACCCGCGCGATGCCGAGTACGCGCCCGGCTACCGCGGCGCCTACGCCGACGAGGCCCGCTTCCGTCCGCGCGAATTCGAGCGTCCCGCACCCCGTCTCGGTGGTCTGCGCGGTGGCAGCACCCGCGGCGCCCTGGCCATGGATCCCCGCCGGATGGCCGAACTCTTCGAGGCAGGTAGCCCGATGTCCAAGATCACCACGCTGCGTCCCAAGGACTACAGCGAAGCCCGCACCATCGGCGAGAAGTTCCGCGACGGCAACCCGGTGATCATGGACCTGGTCTCGATGGACAACGCCGACGCCAAGCGGCTGGTCGACTTCGCCGCCGGCCTGGCCTTCGCGCTGCGCGGCTCCTTCGACAAGGTGGCCACCAAAGTGTTCCTGCTGTCGCCGGCCGACGTGGAGGTCACTCCCGAAGAGCGCCGCCGGATGGCCGAGGCGGGCTTCTACTCCTGACGGGTTCGGTTTCACCGCCCCGGCGTTGCATCGGTAGGCTGGCGGGGTCGTTCTTCGCCGACGATCCCCGCCTCTCGAGGCGGTGTCGGCAACATCACACTCCTCGTCAGTAAGGTCGGCTCTCGTTGGCGCTCTTCTTCGAAATCCTGGGCTTCGCGCTGTTCGTCTTCTGGCTGCTGTTGATCGCCCGGGTCGTCGTCGAGTTCATTCGCTCGTTCAGTCGGGACTGGCACCCGCGCGGTTTCACCGTGGTGGTGCTGGAGATCATCATGACGGTCACCGATCCGCCGGTGAAGCTGTTGCGCAGGCTGATCCCGCAGCTGACCATCGGCGCGGTCCGCTTCGATCTCTCGATCATGGTGCTGCTGCTGCTGGCGTTCATCGGTATGCAGCTGGCCTTCGGCGCCGCGGTCTGATTCCGCCGGCCGGGCCGGCAGCAGGCGTCTGACGTCGACGTTTGTCGACGATTCAGCATGTTCACACCTGGTGGACACCATTTTTTGAAAATCGTTCTTAATTATCGGCCTGATCCGCAACCGCCGGGTCGGGTGTGACAGGATGGACGCCAGTTACAGCACGGCCACTAGCTTGGTCTATCGTTCTAACTTCTAGATCGGATCGACCGTCCAGACCTGAGGGGGCAGACAATGCCGCTTACACCAGCCGACGTGCACAATGTGGCGTTCAGCAAGCCGCCGATCGGCAAGCGTGGCTACAACGAGGACGAGGTCGACGCCTTCCTCGATCTGGTGGAGAACGAGCTGACACGGCTCATCGAGGAGAACGCGGATCTGCGTCAGCGGGTCAGCGAGCTCGACCAGGAGCTCGCCGCCGCCCGCGCCGGCGGCGGTGCCCAGGCCACCCAGGCCATCCCGCTCTACCAGCCTGAGCCCGAACCGGAGCAGGCACCCACACCCGCGCCGGCCTACGAGGCTCCGCCTACCCCGGCTCCGGCCGCACCCGCGGCCCCGTCCGGCGAAGAGGCCCACGTCAAGGCGGCCCGCGTGCTGGCCCTGGCCCAGGACACGGCTGACCGGCTCACGGGTACCGCCAAGGCCGAGGCCGACAAGCTGCTCGCCGATGCGCGTGCCAACGCCGACGCCATGGTCAACGAGGCCAAGCGCACCGCCGAGACCACCGTCACCGAGGCCCGCAACCGGGCCGACGCCATGCTGTCGGACGCCCAGACCCGCTCCGAGACCCAGCTGCGCCAGGCGCAGGAGAAGGCCGACGCCCTGCAGGCCGACGCCGAGCGCAAGCACTCCGAGATCATGGGCACCATCAACCAGCAGCGCACGGTGCTGGAAGGCCGGCTCGAGCAGCTGCGCACCTTCGAGCGCGAATACCGCACCCGTCTGAAGACCTACCTGGAGTCTCAGCTCGAAGAGCTCGGCCAGCGCGGTTCGGCGGCTCCCGTCGACTCCAGCGCGGGCAATGACGGCGGCTTCAACCAGTTCAACCGGGGCAACAACTAACCGGATGATCGATCGATGCTGATCGTCGCGCTGGTTCTGGCTGTCATCGGCCTCGCGGCGTTGGTGACCGCGGTGGTCACCAGCAACGCGGTGGTGGCCTGGGTGTGCATCGGTGCCAGCGTGCTGGGTGTCATCCTGCTCATCGTCGACGCCATCCGGGAACGCCAGCGCGGCGCCGCGCAGGCTTCGGCGGCAGCCGAGAATGCCGAACCCGGTGAGGCGATCGATCAGACATATCAGAACTTCGACGCGGAGTATCCCGACGAAGAGCCCACCACCCAGGTGATCGAGGGTGGCCCGGCCACCGAGAAGCTGGCCCGCGACACCTCCGAGGCGGACGAACGCGCCGGGAACGGTTCCGAAGAGTCCAAGCCGGCGCCGAACTAACCGCCGGCCAGCGCGGCTGTCACCGCGTCGTCGGGCACCTGGTCGAAATCGCGGTAGGACATGCCGACCGCGATGAACGGGCGCGGTTCGTAGACGCACACCACGTCGTCGGCCACATCACCGAACAGGCGCGAGATCGTCTCCGGGCCGGTGGGCACCGCGATCACCAGTTGCGCGGCGCCGGCATCGCGCAGCGCCAGAGCCGCCACCCGCATGCTGGCACCGGTGGCCACTCCGTCGTCGACGAGAACCACGGTGCGGCCGGTGACCTCGACGGGCGGTCGGCCTTGCCGGTAGGTGCTCTCGCGCCGCTCCAGCTCACGGCGTTCCCGCTGCGCGATGGCGGCGATATCCTGTTGTGTCACACCGAGTTCGGCTACCAGCGGTTCGTTGAGGACAATGCGTTCGCGGGAAATCGCGCCCAGCGCCAGCTCCTCGTGTCCCGGTGCGCCCAGCTTGCGGACCACCATGACGTCCAGCGGCACGCCGAGTTCACGGGCCACCACCGCGGCCACCGGGACACCGCCGCGGGCCAGCCCCAGCACCACCGCATTGTCGAAATGGGCACGTCGTTCCGAGAGGGCCGCTGCAAGCGCATGGCCGGCGTCGTCGCGATCGACGAATCCGCCCGCGTGCCGATGGCGCAGGAATCCTCCCGCCATGACCGCCGGATTGACCACCCGGTCGGCGTTCAAACCCCGGCGGCCTGGCGTCAGAATGCGCGCGGACGGGTATGTAGTGAGTCACCATGGGCATCGAATACAGCAGCGTGCTCGCGCATCCCCGCGACGAGGTCTTCGCCTGGCATGCGCGGCCGGGCGCCATCCACCGCTTGATCCCACCGTGGCAGCCGATGACCGCGGTCCAGGAGGCGTCGTCGTTGGCCGACGGCCGCGCGGTGCTGGGCCTGCCCGGCGGGCTGCGCTGGTACGCCCAGCACGACCCCGCGGCCTACGACCCGCCGCACCGGTTCGTCGATGAGCTGACCGCCGGCGGTGTGCGGTCCTGGCCCACGCTGGCCACCGGTCATTGGCGACACACGCACGAGTTCGCCGACCGCGGCGACGGCACCACTCTACTGACCGACACCGTGGACACCCCGGTGCCCGGACGTCTGCTGCGCTCGACCTTCGTCTACCGGCACCGTCAGACCGCCGATGACCTGGCTGTGCACCGCGGCGCCGGGCTGAGCCCGCTCACGGTGGCCATCACCGGCGCCAGCGGCCTGGTGGGCACCGCGCTGTCGGCGTTTCTGACCACCGGCGGGCACCGCGTCATCCGGCTGTCCCGCCGCCCGGCCACCGGGGCCGACGAACGGCAATGGAACCCCGAAGATCCGGCGCCGGACCTACTCGACGGCGTTGATGCCGTCGTTCACCTGGCGGGCGCGTCGATCGCCGGCCGCTTCACCGACAGTCACAAGGCAAAGATCCGCGACAGCCGGATCGAGCCCACCCGGCGGCTTGCCGAGATCGCGGGCCGCGGTGGGCCGCGGGTGTTCGTCAGTGCGTCCGCCATCGGCGTCTACGGCTATGACCGCGGCGAGGAACTGCTGCACGAGGACAGTTCGCGCGGCGACGGGTTTCTCGCCGACGTGGTCAGCGACTGGGAGGCGGCCACCGCGCCGGCCGCCGACGCCGGCCTCCGGGTGGTGCTGGTGCGCACCGGAATCGTCCAGGCCGCCAGGGGCGGCACGCTGCAGCTGCTGCGGCCGCTGTTCAGCGCCGGACTCGGGGGCCGGTTGGGTAGCGGACGGCAGTGGCTGTCGTGGATCGGGATCGACGACCTGACCGATGTCTACCACCGCGCCCTCTACGACGACCGGCTGTCGGGTCCGGTCAACGCCGTGGCGCCGGAACCGGTCCGCAACGCCGACTACACCGCGGCACTGGCGCGGGTGCTGCACCGGCCTGCGGTGCTGCCGGTGCCGTCCTTCGGTCCGCGGCTGCTGCTGGGCGCCGACGGGGTGCGGGAACTGGCCGAAGCCAACCAGCGGGTGCTACCGACGAAGCTGGCGGCTGTCGATCACCATTTCCGGCATGCCGACGTCAGCGACGCGCTGGCACACCAACTGGGTCACGACTGACCCGATCGAGGAACCCGGCCACCAGCCGGCGCAGCCGCTGCGCGGCGCCGTCCTGCTCGGCCACGGTGCGCTGCCGCAGCGCGTCGATGTCGATGCCGAGGCGCGTCACATCGCCTTTGTCGTCACCTTTGTCGTCGTCGAGCCACAGTTCCAGCAGCGGGAGGTTCAGCTCGGGATGGAACTGCAGTCCCAACGCCGTGCCCAGGATGAACGCCTGCGACGCCCACGGGGTGGCGGCCAGTTCGGATGCCCCCGGCGGCGGGGTGAACTGGTCGGAATGCCACTCGAACCACGGTCCCTCGGGAATCAGATCGCTTGGCGCCGAGGCAAATTCGTACCAGCCCAGCTCCGGGTTGGGAGATTTGCGCACCGTGCCGCCGAACGCCTGGGCCACCAGCTGACCGCCGAAACAGACACCGAGCACGCCGATCCCGGCGTCCACGGCACTGCGCACCAGCGCCATCTCGGTGCCCACCCAGCCGGCCCGCAGCGCCTCGTCGTAGACCGACCACCGGGAACCCAGCGGAACGATCACGTCATAGTCGGTCGGCTCGGGAAACTCGACGGACACCGCCGCCGGATCGCCCACCTGGTCGGCGGGCACCACGTTGAAGGTGTCGACGTCGAAACCACGTTCGGTGAAGACCTCGCCGAGGACGGCCTCCGGCGCGATCGGATCGTTGTAGATGAACAGGACTCTGGGTGCCACGGCATAAGACGATACGGCCCGCGTCCCCGCGCGGCTTCCGTAGCATTTCAACCATCGTCAGCGTAGGGGTTCTGATCGTGGCCGTCGCCGTCTCGTGGGGGCTGGTGTTGTTCAGCCGGAGGAGGCAGCTCGTATGACGGACAATTGGTTCCTCACCGGCGACGAGCGGGGTAACCCCGACAGCTCCCTGCCCGCGTGGTCGGAGGGCAACTCCGTGCGCCCGCTGGTGCACGGCGCCACCTATTTCGACGAACTCGTCACCGAGGTGGAGGCGATGCGGGCCGGGGACCATCTGTTCTTCACCGACTGGCGCGGCGACCCTGACGAACGACTGCGCCCGGAGGGCCCCACGATCGTCGAACTGTTCTGTGCCGCCGCCGTCCGGGGGGTCGTCGTCAAGGGTCTGATGTGGCGGTCGCACCTGGACAAACTGCAGTACAGCGAAGAGGAGAACCAACACCTCGGTGACGACATCGAGCGGGCCGGCGGTGAGGTGCTGCTCGACCAGCGGGTCCGCGTCGGCGGTTCCCACCACCAGAAACTGGTGGTGTTGCGTCACCCCGACGATCCCGCTCGTGATGTCGCGTTCGTCGGCGGTATCGATCTGTGCCACAGCCGGCGTGATGATGCGAGCCACCGCGGCGATCCGCAGGCGGTGCAGATGGCGGCGAGCTACGGAGACACCCCACCCTGGCATGACGTGCAGCTGCGGATCCAGGGTCCGGCGGTGCAGCATCTGGACGCCACCTTCCGCGAGCGGTGGACCGATCCGACGCCGCTGGACAACAACTCGCCGGTGGCGTGGATACGGGACAAGCTGCGCCGCGCCGACCTCACTGCGGACTCCCTGCCGCAGCAGCCGCCTGCGCCGCCGCAGTGCGGTACGCAGCACGTGCAGGTCCTGCGCACGTATCCCGATGCCCACCACGCCTATTCGTTCGCCCCCAACGGCGAGCGCAGTATCGCCCGTGCCTACCTCAAGGCGGTACCGAAGGCCCGCAGGCTGATCTACCTCGAGGACCAGTATCTGTGGTCTCAGCAGGTGGCTCGGCTGTTCGCCGATGCCTTGCGCGCCAACCCCGAGCTGCACCTGGTGGCGGTGGTGCCCCGGCACCCCGATGTCGACGGCCGGTTGTCGCTGCCGCCCAACGCGGTGGGCCGCCAGCAGGCCCTTGATGTGTGCCGGGCGGCCGACCCGAACCGGGTGCATGTCTTCGATGTGGAAAACCATTCCGGGACACCGGTTTACGTGCATGCCAAGGTCTGCGTGATCGATGATGTGTGGGCCGCGGTGGGTAGCGACAACTTCAACCGTCGGTCGTGGACCCATGACAGTGAGCTGTCCTGCGCGGTGCTGGATCAGGCCCGCGACGAGCGCCCCCCGGCCGGTGACGCCCGCGTTTTCGCCAGGGAGTTGCGCCTGCGGCTGCTGCGCGAGCATCTGGACCGCGCCTCCGACGGCAGTGACGATGAGGGTCTGGTCGATCCGGTGACGGTGGTGCAGACGGTGCGGGCATCGGCCGACGCGCTGCAGGCCTGGCACGACGGTGGCCGAATCGGCGCGCGACCACCGGGCCGGCTGCGGCCGCACCAGCCGGAGCGCCTCGGCAGGCTCACCAGACTGTGGGCGGTACCGGCGTACCGGCTGATGTACGACCCCGACGGCCGTTCGTGGGAGGAACGGTTGCGCAACCGGTGGTGAGCCGCGTCACGCGCACGGGGTCCTCCGTCGGCCATGGCTAGGCTGTGCTGATGAGCCGGATCCGGACGCGGGGCTGATCACCTGCATGTTCATCATCATCCTCAGCGCGATCCTCGGACTGGCGCATCTGTACGTGTGGAAGCGATTGATCAAGGACACCACCGGGCCGGGGCGTACCCGGCGGATTCTGACGGCGGTTCTGGTCGCGCTCGCAGTGCTGCTGGTGGTGACGCTGATCGTGCCGCGGCTCACCGGTGTGGCGGAATCGGCCTGGTTCGCCTGGCCGGGCTACCTCTGGTTCGCGCTGGTCGGCTACCTGCTGCTCGCGCTGTTGGTGCTGGAGCCCGTCCGGCTGGTGCTGCGTGGCTGGGTGAAGCGAAAACCCAAGGTGGCGGCGGCAACAGCACCCACTGAAGAGCCCGCGGAGCAGCCAAGCGACGTCAACCGCCGGGTGTTCCTCGCCCGGGCTGGTGCGGTGGCGGCGGGTGCCGCCTCGGTGAGCCTGGTCGGTTACGGCGCGGCCACGGCGCTGGGGCCGCCGAATGTCCTGCAGGTGCCGATCCAGCTGCGCCGGCTCGACCCGGCGTTCAACGGATTCCGGATCGCGGTGGTCTCCGACATCCACCTCGGGCCGCTGCTGGGCCGCCGGCACACCGAGCGGATCGTCCGGATGATCAACGAGACCGAGCCCGATCTGGTGGCCATCGTCGGCGACCTCGTCGACGGCACCGTCGAAGAGCTCGGTCACGCGGCAGAACCATTGCAGGACTTGGTGTCTCGCGAGGGCTCCTTCTTCGTCACCGGTAATCACGAGTACTTCGTCGAGGACACCGTGCCGTGGTTGCGCGAACTCGAGCGGTTCGGCGTCTCGCCGCTGCGCAACGAGAACACCGCCATCCGGCGCGGCGGCGCGGCCTTCGATCTGGCCGGGGTCAACGACCTCGCCGGTGAGCAGCGCGGTGACCCACCGGATTACGACCGCGCCCTGGCCGGTGTCGACCCCTCGCGGCCCACCGTTCTGTTGGCTCATCAACCGGTGATGGTGGAGCAGGCCGCGGCGCGCGGGGTGGATCTGCAGTTGTCCGGGCACACTCACGGCGGCCAGACCTGGCCGTTCCAGTACATCGTGGAAGCGGTGCAACCGTCGCTGGCCGGGTTGTCCACGCATGACGACACCCAGCTGTATGTGTCCCGCGGGGCCGGCTTCTGGGGCCCACCGGTCAGAGTGGGTGCGCCACCGGACATCTCGGTGCTGACGCTGGGAAGTCAGGGGTAGCAGCATCGAGGAGAACGCGCCGGCGCTGCCGGATTTCGAGTCCGCGCTGGCCCGGGCGCGGGACCTGGCGGTCAGGCCGGGGCGGTCCCTGCTCGGTATCTGCGGTTCGCCGGGATCCGGTAAGACCACCCTGGCCGAGGCGCTGGTCGACGAGCTGACGTCGCTGCTGGGTCCGGGGGCGGCGGCACATGTCCCGATGGACGGATTCCACTTGGCCGACGTGGAACTGACCCGGCTGGGCCGGCTCGACCGCAAAGGGGCGCCGGACACCTTCGACGCGTCCGGGTACGCCGCGCTGCTGACCCGGCTGCGCGCCGCGGCAGCCGGTGAGGTGGTGTACGCCCCGGTGTTCGAGCGGGATCTCGAGCAACCCATCGCCGGGGCGATACCGGTCGATCCCGAGGTCCGGCTGGTCATCTCGGAAGGCAACTACCTTCTGGCGCAGACAGCCGGGTGGGCAGGTGTGGCGGATTTGTTCGATGAGGTGTGGTTCATCGACTCCTCGCCCGAGGTGCGCATACCCAGGTTGGTGGACCGGCACGTGATGTTCGGGAAACAACCGGGGCGGGCCCAGGATTGGGTGCGCCGAGTCGACGAGCGCAACGCCGCGCTCATCGAGGAATCGAAAGTGCGTGCCTCGGTCCGGGTGACGGGTTTCGTGCCGCCACCACGGTGATCACCGGGTGCGGTAGCGGCGCTCGGGGCGGCCCGCGCCGTACTGCAGCCGCAGCTCCAGAGTTCCGGCGCTCAGATAGTGCTCCAGGTAGCGCCGCGCGCTCACCCGCGAAATACCCACCACTTCGGCACATTCCGCCGCCGACACCTCGCCGGCGGCGCGCACCGCGCCCAGTACCCGCTGGCCGGTCTCGGCGCCCAACCCCTTCGGCAGGACATCCGGGCCGCCTGCCACCGCGGTGTTGCCGAACAATTTGTCCACCACGCTCTGATCGACGTGTTGTTCGGCGCCCAGGGTGGCGGCGCGGGCGGCGAACGCCTCCAGTTTGGCGCGCAACTGCGGAAACTCGAACGGTTTGATCAGGTAGTCGGCCGCGCCACCGGCCAGCGCTGCGCTCACGGTGTCCAGCTCCCGTGCGGCGGTGATCATGATGACACCCACCGGATTCCCGGCGGAGCGCAACTGCTGCAGCACTTTCAGGCCGGTCATGTCCGGCAGGTAGACATCGAGCAGCACCAGATCCGGTGTCAGCTCGGCAATCGCCGTCAACGCCTCCGCGCCGGTGCGGGCCACCCCGACGCTGCGGAAACCGTCCACGTGCTCGACGAACCGGCGGTGGATCTCGGCGACCATGAAGTCGTCGTCGACCACCAGCACGTCACGCATGGGCGTTCTCGCTCAATGGGATACGGACACTGAACCGGGCCCCGCCATCTTGCGCATCACTGACGTCGACGGACCCGCCGTGCTGTGCGGTCACCAGGCGCACCAGCGCCAGGCCGATGCCCCGCCCGCCGGGAACGTCGGGTTTCGAGGTCACCCCGCGGGCGAAGATCGACTCGCGAAGGTGTTCGGGCACACCGGGTCCCGAATCGGTGACGGTGATCGACAACCCTGAACTCACACCGCGGATCCCGACCACCACCCGGCTGCGCTCGGAACCCTCGGACACGTCGACGGCGTTGTCGATCAGGTTGCCCAGCAACGTGATCACGTCGGTGGCCAGCGCGGGATCCAGCGGCGCCAGGTTCGAATCGGGGGAGATGTCGAGGGAGACCCTGCGTTCGGCGGCCAAGGTGGTCTTGGCGATCAGCAGGGCGGCCACCGCGGGATCGGAGATGCGTTGGGTCACGGTGTCGCTGATCTCGGCGCGGCGGCGGGTCAGGGTGCCGACGAGTTCCCGGACCGCATCGTATTCGCCGAGCTGCACCAGCCCCGAGATGGTGTGCAGTTGGTTGGCGAATTCGTGGGTCTGGGCGCGCAGTGTGTCGGTGACGCTCTTGTGCGAGGACAGCTGACCACTCATGGTGGCCAGCTCCGTGGTGTCACGCATCGTGGTCACCGTACCGATCGAGCGTCCATAGCTGCTCGCGGCCCGCCGGTTGAGCGCCAATACCCGGGTCCGGGTGGCGATGACGGCAGCTGGGTCTGTTCCGTCGGCGTTCGCCGACAAGAGGAATTCGATCACCGCCGGATCGATTCCCACCGCGTCGACTCGCCGCCCGACCGCCAGATCGCTCACGCCCAGGAGCTCGCGCGCGCTGTCGTTGAGCAGGGTGATCTCACCGTCGTTGTTCACCGCCAGCACGCCTTCGCGGATGCTGTGCAACAGTGCCTCCCGGTGATCGGCCAGGCTCGCGATCTCGGCCACCTCCAGCCCGCGGGTATGGCGTTTGATGCGCCGGGACAGCAGCCAGGACGCGGCCAACCCCAGCACCGCACCGAGTCCCAGATAGACCAGCAGGCGTTCCCCGGCGCCGGAGAGCAGCTGCCACACGGTCGGGTACGGCTCGCTGACGGAGGTGATGGCCAGCACCTCGCCGTGCACTGACAGGATCGGCACCTGTCCGACGATGCTGTGCACGCCGGCGACGTCGATGTCACCGAACCAGGCCCGGCCGGTGCGCACGTCGCTGGTGCCGAATTCGGCGGGCCGGCCCACCCGCGCCGGGTCCGTCGAGGAGCGCACCACACCGTCGGGACCGATGATCTCGGCCAGTCCGGCACCTGAGAGTGCGACGGCGCGGTCCACGTCCGGGGCCAGGGTCTGCGCGGCGAAGGGGTCGGACAACCTGTCGCGCACTATCGGGATGGACGCCAGGTTCTCGGCCACCGCGACCATGCGCTGCCCGCGCACTTCCTGGAACTCCCTGGTGGACTGCGCCACCGAGACCGCACCGACAGCCAGCAGCACCACGGCGACCACCACCAGCTGAAAAGCCAGGAACTGGCCCGCCAGGCTGGCGCTGTGGCGTCTCTTGTGCCCGGTACTCCCAGTCGTGAGCTCATCGGCCGCTCGTCCCTCGCGACCTCGACTCACTCCGGTACCCCCAGTCGTGAGCTCATCGGCCGCTCGTCCCTCGCGACCTCGACTCACTCCGGTGTCCTCAACGTTCACAACTTCCTTTGCGTCCGAAAGAGTGACCCATGTCACTTCAGGGAACAGTATTGCTGAGCATCACCAGCGAAGGAGTTTCATGGTGCCCAGACGACCCTATGGCGTGCGCGCAGCTGCGGTGCTGCTGATCGCGCTGCTGCTCGCCGGCTGCGGGGTGACCCGCGGCGACGACCCCGCCGGCATGCACCGCCTGCGCATGATGGTGCCCAACAGCCCCGGCGGTGGATACGACCTCACCGCCCGCACCGCGGTCAAGATCATGGAAGACGACGACATCACCGGCCGCGTCGAGGTGTTCAACGTCATCGGCGCCGGCGGCACCGTCGCGATGGCCCGCCTGATGAACGAGCGCGGTAACGGCGACCTGATGATGATGATGGGCCTCGGCGTGGTCGGTGCGGTGTTCACCAACGGCTCGTCGGCGCGGGCCTCGGATGCCACGGCACTGGCCAAGATGGTCGAGGAGCAGGAAGGCATCCTGGTCCCCGCCGATTCACCGTTCCGGACGGTCGACGACTTCGTTCAGGCCTGGAAGGCCGATCCGGCCAAGGTCGCCGTCGGTGGCGGTTCGTCACCCGGCGGGCCCGATCACCTGTTCCCGATGGAGACCGCCCGCGCGGTGGGCGTCGACCCGAAACAGGTCAACTACGTGTCCTACGACGGCGGCGGCGACCTGCTGACCGCCCTGCTGGGCAACAAGATCGCCGCGGGCACCTCAGGTCTGGGGGAGTACGTCGACCAGATCGAGTCCGGCCAGGTGCGCGTCCTCGCAGTCTCCGGTGACGAGCGGGTCGACGGTGTCGACGCACCCACGCTCACCGAGGCCGGTATCGACCTCACCTTCACCAACTGGCGCGGAGTGCTTGCGCCGCCCGGGATTTCCGATGAGGACCGCGCCGCCATGGTGAAGATCCTCGAAGAGTTGCACGCCACCGATGCCTGGAAGGAAGCACTGGTGACCAACGGCTGGAGCGACGCGTTCATGACCGGTGAACCGTTCGAGCGCTTCCTCGAAGAACAGGACAACCGGGTTTCGACGACGCTGACCGAATTGGGGCTGGTGTGAGCACAGAGACTCCTCTCGAGAAGACCACCGAGAAGACCACCGACAAGGGCCAGTACATCGTCTGCGCGGTGTGCGTGGCGGTCGGCATCTTCCTGATCGTCGACGCGCTGCGCATCGCCGACGGGTTCGCCAAGGTGGATCCGGTGGGGCCGCGGCTGTTCCCGATCGCCATCGGCGTCGGGCTGATCCTGCTGTCGGTGATCCTGGCCGTCGCCATCCCGCGCGGATCCAAGGGTGAGGCCGATGCCGGTGAGGACATCGACCCGAACATGACCAGCGACTGGCGCACCGTCGGTCTGCTGATCGCCCTGTTCGTGGCCGTCATCGTGTTGGTGATGCCGCTGGGCTGGACCATCGCCGGCGGGTTGTTCTTCGCCGGCACCGCAACGGTTCTGGGCAGCAAGCACTACATCCGCAACATCGTCATCGGCGCGGTGCTGGGCGTCCTCAGCTTCTACGCGTTCTATTCCGGGCTCGGGATCCCGCTGCCCGCAGGCATTCTGGACGGGATTCTGTAGATGGAGAACTTCGACTGGCTGCTTCAGGGCTTCGCCGAAGCCGCCACCCCGATGAATCTGCTGTATGCCGTGATCGGTGTGCTGCTGGGTACCGCGGTGGGTGTGCTGCCCGGTATCGGCCCGGCCATGACGGTGGCGCTGCTGCTGCCGATCACCTACAACGTCAGCCCCAGCGCGGCGTTCATCATGTTCGCCGGCATCTTCTACGGCGGTATGTACGGCGGTTCCACCACCTCGATCCTGCTCAACACCCCGGGTGAATCGTCGTCGGTGATCACCGCCATCGAGGGCAACAAGATGGCCAAGGCCGGCCGCGCGGCGCAGGCACTGGCCACCGCGGCCATCGGCTCGTTCGTCGCCGGAGCCATCGGCACCGCGCTGCTGGCGGCGTTCGCCCCGGCGGTGTCCCGGTTCGCGGTCACCCTCGGTGCGCCGTCCTACCTGGCCATCATGCTGTTCGCCCTCGTCGCGGTCACCGCGGTGTTGGGTTCGTCGAAACTGCGTGGCGCCATCTCGCTGTTGCTGGGTCTGGCCATCGGCCTGGTGGGCATCGACTCGCTGACCGGCCAGCCGCGCGCCACCTTCGGGTTGCCGCAGCTGTCTGACGGTATCGACATCGTGGTGATCGCCGTCGCGGTGTTCGCCGTCGGTGAGGCGCTCTGGGTGGCGGCGCACCTGCGTCGCCGGCCCGCCGACATCATCCCCGTCGGCCGGCCGTGGATGGACCGCAAGGACTGGGGTCGGTCGTGGAAGCCGTGGCTGCGCGGCACCGCGTTCGGGTTCCCGTTCGGTGCGCTGCCCGCCGGTGGCGCCGAGCTGCCGACGTTCCTGAGCTACATCACCGAGAAGAAGCTCTCCAAGCACCCCGAGGAGTTCGGCAAGGGCGCCATCGAAGGTGTCGCCGGCCCGGAGGCCGCCAACAATGCCTCGGCCGCAGGCACTTTGGTGCCCATGCTGTCGCTGGGTCTGCCCACCAACGCCACCGCCGCGGTGATGCTGACGGCGTTCGTGTCCTACGGCATCCAGCCCGGCCCGACGCTGTTCGACAAGGAACCGCTGCTGATCTGGACGCTGATCGCCAGCCTGTTCATCGGCAACTTCCTGCTGCTGGTGATCAACCTGCCGCTGGCGCCGCTGTGGGCCAAGCTGCTGCGCACCCCGCGGCCCTACCTGTATGCCGGCATCCT
This sequence comes from Mycolicibacterium sp. SMGY-1XX, assembly GCF_059132455.1. NCBI lineage: Bacteria > Bacillati > Actinomycetota > Actinomycetes > Mycobacteriales > Mycobacteriaceae > Mycobacterium > Mycolicibacterium sp. SMGY-1XX. The sequence goes on along the minus strand of NZ_CP101139.1, from coordinate 4,431,492 downwards.
GTTCTTCGCCATCCTGGGTGCGTTCGCCGTCAACATCCAGCCGCTGGACCTGGCGCTGCTGCTGCTGTTCGGCCTGATGGGTTTGATGATGCGCCGCTTCGGCCTGCCGGTGTTGCCGTTGATCATCGGTGTCATCCTGGGCCCGCGCATCGAGCGCCAGCTGCGCCAGAGTCTGCAGCTGGGCGGCGGCGACTGGTCCAGCCTGTTCACTGAACCCGTCGCCATCATCACCTACATCCTGATGGCGCTGCTGCTGCTGGCGCCGCTGGTGCTGCGGTTGTTCCACCGCAGCGAGGAGACGCTGCTGGTGGTCGAAGACGACCGGGACCAGCGGGAAAAGGCCACCCAACAATGATGACGATCAATGCCGAGCGCGCGTGTCTGTACACCAACACGCCGTCGCCAGCGTACAAATGCGTGCGCTCGATCGTCGCGGATGAGCGGAGCGAAGGATGATCGTCGTCGGATACACCGCCGACCAGTTCGGGCGCGTCGCACTCGAGCACGGCATCGCCGAGGCCAAACTGCGCGACAGCACACTGCTGGTGGTGAACTCCACCGCTGGCGACTCCTATGTTGATGCCGCGTTTGCCCAAACCGATGCCGTCAACCAGCTGGAGCACCTGCTGACCGACTGCGGCGTCGAGTACAAGATCGAGCAACCGGTGGGCAAGTACGCCGCCGATGCCTTGCTGGAGGCCATGGACCGGTTCGAGGCCGAGCTGCTGGTGATCGGGATCCGGCACCGCAATCCGGTGGGAAAGCTGCTGCTGGGCAGCGTCTCTCAACAGTTGATCCTGGAGTGCCGCAAACCGGTACTGGCCGTCAAACCCGCCGACTGACCCCTCGGTGGTTTGACCGGCGGGCCCGCTGGCTACATCCGGTGAGGTGGCTTCACAGCAGAACATCCCTCCGCATGTCTTCGTCCTCTTCGGCGCCACCGGCGACCTGGCCAAACGCAAGCTCTTCCCGGGGCTGTACCACCTGGCCGCGGCCGAGCGGCTGCCCGACGAGTACGTCATCATCGGCTCCGGACGGCATTCGCCGGGTTCGGACGACGAGTTCCGTGCCAAGATCCGCGACTCCCTGAACGAGTTCGTCGACGATCTCGATGACGACGTGGCCGCCGACGTGCTGGGCCGGTTGACGTTCACCGTCGCAGACGCCGACGACGGCAGCGATCTGGCCGCCGCGGTGAAGGATGCCCAGAACAAGCTGGGGCAGGACACCCACACCTTGGTGTACCTGTCGGTACCGCCGTCTGCCATGCAGCCGATGATCACGATGCTGGGCCGCGAGGAGATCGCCACCAAGGGTGCGCCGGTACGGATCGTGATCGAGAAGCCGTTCGGCACGGACCTGCGCAGTTCACGCGAACTCGACGCCACCCTCAAGAAAGTGGTCGACGAGGAGCAGGTGTACCGGATCGATCACTTCCTGGGGAAGGAGGCGGTGCAGAACATCCTGGCGTTGCGATTCGCCAACGGCCTGATCGAACCGGCATGGAACCGGAACACCGTCGAATCGGTGCAGATCGATGTGCCCGAGGATCTCACCGCGGAGGGCCGCGGCAGCTTCTACGAGTCCACCGGGTGTTTCCGCGACATGGTGACCACTCACCTGTGCCAGGTGCTGGGTTTTGTCGCCATGGAGGCGCCGGTACGGTTGGACGCCCAGCAGTTGCGTAACGAGAAGTCGAAGGTGTTCACCGTCATGCGGCCGCTGGATCCGCAGCGGGTGGTGTTCGGCCAGTACGACGGGTACCGCGAACTGGAGGATGTGGACGACGATTCGCAGGTGGAAACCCTTGTCGCGCTGGAGGCTTTCGTCGACAACGAACGCTGGCAGGGGGTCCCGTTCTACCTGCGCACCGGCAAGGCGATGGGTGACAACCGGCGCACCGTCACGTTGCGGTTCCGCACCCCGCCGTGCGGTCGCTTCGGCGAGAATGCCTATGGCGCAGATGAATTGGTGTTGGAACTGGAGGAGTCACCCAGGGCCGAGATCCACCTCAACGTCAAACGCCCGGGCCCCGACATGGCATTGACCTGCGGCACTTTCCACCTCGAGATCGCCAAGGACGATCCGGACGATTCGCCGCTGGAAGCCTATGAGCGGCTGCTGCTCGACGTGATGCGCGGTGACCAGACGTTGTTCACGCGCGCCGACGAGGTGGACCGGCTCTGGCAGGTGTGCCAGCCGGTGCTGGACAATCCGCCACCGGTGCAGCCCTACGCGGTGGGGTCGTGGGGACCCGACGAGGCTGTCTCGCTCATCGAAGGCGGGTGGCGGCTGCCGGATGCCTGACAACGACTGGCCGGTCATCGCCGATCACGGCCTGATCGGTGACCTGCGCACCGCCGCACTGGTCGGCACCGACGGCACCATCGATTGGTTCTGCGCCCCGCGGTTCGATTCGCCCAGCATCTTCGGGACACTGCTGGACCGCGAGAAGGGCGGTTGCTGGCGGCTGGCCCCGGACTGCGAGATCAGCCGCACCCAGCAGTTCTACTTTCCCAACTCAGCGGTGCTGATCACCCGGTTCCTCACTCAGGACGGCGTGGCGGAGGTGCACGATTTCATGCCTGTGCACTCCGCGCACGAGCCCGACCATCGCCAACGGCTGGTGCGCCGGGTGTCCGGAGTCCGCGGGAAGATCCATCTGCGGATGGTGCTGGACGCCCGCCCCGACTACGGCCGCTCGCGCTGTGTGCCCGAGCCGACCGACGGCGGCGTGTTGATCACCGGCGACGGTATGCGGATGGGGTTGGCCGCCACCACAGAACTGACGATCGAGGACGGAACCGTCAGCGCCGAGTTCACCCTCGGTGACGGCGACACCGCCCTGTTCGTGCTGGAGGTGCTCGACCCCGACGAGGCTCCGTCGTGTGAGGCCATCCACTTGACGGACAGCCTGCTGGACGCCACCACGGCATTCTGGCGAAAGTGGCTGTCGCAGTCCACATACAAGGGCAGATGGCGTGAGACAGTGCACCGCTCGGCCATCACGCTGAAGTTGCTCACCCATGAGCCCACCGGGGCGGTGATCGCGGCGCCCACCACGAGTCTGCCTGCTCCGGTGGGCGGTTCCCGAAACTGGGACTACCGCTTCGTCTGGATCCGCGACGCGGGGTTCTCGCTGTATGCCCTGCTGCGGCTCGGATTCACCGACGAGGCCAACGGTTTCATCCGCTGGTTGTCGGAGCGGCTCGGACGGGACACCGACGGTGGGCTGGGCCCGCTGCGGGTGCTCTACGACATCGACGGCAACCTGCCCGACACGGAGGAAACGCTGGATCACCTTTCCGGCTACCGGGATTCGTCGCCGGTGCGGGTCGGTAACGCGGCGGTGGATCAGCTGCAGCTCGACATCTACGGCGAGATCATCGATTCGGTGTACCTGTTCAACAAGTACGGTGCAGGTATCAGCCACGATGCCTGGGAAGACGTCGTGCACGTGGTGAACTGGGTCGCCGAGAACTGGGACCGTGATGACGCCGGCATGTGGGAGGTGCGTGATGCCCCGAAGGCGTACACCACCTCGAGGCTGATGTGCTGGGTGGCCCTGGAACGCACCATCCGGATGGCGCGTCAACGCGGTCTGCCCGGCGATCTGGTGGCGTGGTCGAAAGCCCGCGACGACATCTACAAACGCATCATGACCCACTCCTGGAACGCCGACCTCGAGGCGTTCACCCAGGTCGAGGGTGGTCAGGCGCTCGATGCCGGGGTGTTGCTGATGCCGATGCTGAAATTCCTGTCACCGGCCGATCCGCGGTTCCTGTCCACCTTGCGGGCCATCGAGGAGCACCTGGTCACCGATTCGCTGGTGTTCCGCTACGACCCGGAGACCGACGGCCTCGACGGGCAGGAGGGCACGTTCTCCATCTGCTCGTTTTGGTACGTGGAGGCGTTGACGCGCGCCGGCCGGCTCGACGACGCGCAGCTGGCGCTGGAGAAGATGTTCACCTACGCCAACCACGTGGGGCTGTACGCCGAACAGGTCAGCGCCACCGGTGACCAGGTGGGCAACTTCCCGCAGGCGTTCACCCATCTGGCGTTGATCAGTGCCGCACTGAACCTGGACCGCGCCCTCGGCGGCTGACCCAGACCCGCCTGCACCCGTATGCGATCATTAGCCAAAATCGGGTCGAGAAGAGTAGAGCTACAGGCAGGCCGTCGTCATGGATCACCTCGGTTCGTTCGCTGGCGCGCAAAGCCAGCGCGTACGGCTGCTGCGGATCTACTTGGGCGCGACCACCTTCCTCTACCTCTACGGCGTCGTCTTCACGATCTTCCCGGTACGCACGGATATCGCCTATGGCAATCCGATCGGCGGCATCATCGCGATCGTTCTCGGGGGGTCGGGGCTAGTCCTCCTCGCCGTGGCCCCGCACCGCCTGTTGCCGGCCACCGTGGCCGCGTGGGCGGCCACTCCGATAGTGATGGCTTTCCATGTGTCGTTGACCGCCGAGTACGTGTGTCTGATCGCCCCGATGTTCCTGGCGATGTATGTGAGGGCCTTCCATTCCCCGCCGCAGGCCTGGGTCATGATCGTCGGCCTGGCGGCCGCCTGCGCGGTGGCTGTCGGAATCTCGCCGGCGCCATACACGGGTGTCATCACCTACCTGATCATCGTGGTGGCGATCATCGGGGCGGCCGAGTCGTTCGGCATTCTCATGCGGGCCATGTTCGCGGCGGCGTGCACCGATCCGATGACCGGCCTGCTGAACCGAGCCGGGTGGGAGATCGGAACCACCGATCTGATGAGGCGCGCCCGCACGACGTCGGCGGCCGTCACTGTCGTGGCCCTGGACATCGACGGCCTCAAAAGCCTCAATGACACCTACGGACATCAGGCCGGGGATCGCCGCATCACCGAGTACGCCCAGCACTGGCGACGGGCCGCTCCGCGGCGCGCAGTGGTGGCCCGACTCGGTGGTGACGAGTTCGCGGTCGGTATGGCCGGCGAGGACCCCGCGGTGGTCGAGACGTTTCTCCGGCGGATCAAAGAACACACGCCCGAAGTCAGTGTGGGTGCGGCAACGCAGGATTCGGACGATGCCGACATCGCGGCGCTGTACGCCCGTGCCGACGCGCAGCTGTACCTGAGCCGGGGCCGGCCTCTTCGCGACCAGACGGGCGACTCCGACGACTGAACCCGAACTTTCAGTGGGCCAGCACTTTTGTGCCGATCTGGTCGGCGACCCGCACCGCGGAATCGCCCGGGGCGGCGCTGCAGGTGTTGACGTCGATGACGACGTTGTTGCGCAACGACAATGCGCGTCCGCAGGCCCAGCCGGGGGCCGCGGCTTCCTGATGCGTGGCGATCGTGGCGAGCGTGTGGTCCGTGTTGGTGATCTCGCCGACGGTCCACCGCGACCCGCTCTGGGTGTGGGTGTATTCGTGGCAGGCCGGCCACTGCTGAACCGACGCGGAGAAGAACTCCTCGGCGGGTTTACGGTAGGCGAACAAGATCACGGCCTGTTTGAGGTACATCGTGAATGCATCGCCGTTGTTGAAGCTCTGATCGCGCTCGGCGCGGAACCGGCTGTTGGCATACACCGCTGCCTCGGCGGCGCCGTCGATCGCCAGGCATTCCTGCGGCGCCATGATGGCGCTGTTGTCGGCCATCTCGGCTCTGGACTCGGTGACGATCATCGGTGCCCCCATGGTGGCCGACGCCTCTTCCGGGCTCAGCAGTAGCTCGTCGAGTTCCCGTTCGACCAGCGGGCGGGGGACCAGCGTGGGGGTGGGTTCGGAAAGTGCCGCATTGCTCGGGGTGCTGCATCCCGCGAGCAGAACGCAGACCGCCGCGATCGCAGCCCGTGATTGACGCATACGGCCATGGTGCGACAACTGGGTCCGCGCCCACGGCAGAACGGCGGCGTTTCTCGGTAACGATGAGCGGTGAATCTGATAACGGAACGGATCACCGCTGGTGGGGTATCACGATGCGGCCCTCGACCGTCTCGAGCGGGTAGCTGCGCACCGACATCGCCGCGCCGCTGACTTCGGCGCCGGAGCACAGGTCGAAGGTGTGGTTGTGCAGCGGACACACCACCACGGTGTCATCGGCCAGGCCGTCGGCCAGCGGGCCGCCGCGATGCGGGCACACCGCGTCGATGGCGCGCAGGGACCCGTCGCGCAGGCGGAACACCGCGATCTGCACCCCGTCGACGGCGAAGGTGCGGCCCTCGCCGACGGGGATCTGGTCGACCGAGCCCAGGTCCACGCTCATCGGACCGGAACCTGGGGCAGCGGCAGCAGCGGCAACGACGTACGGAACTGGCCCTCGGTGACGGGCTCGGCGCCGTCCTTCCATGGATCACGATAGGCGGCAACAGATTTCGCCATCCGGGCGTCCAAACCCTCGGCAAGGCCTTCCGCGTCGTCCACCACGACGGACCGGATGTGCTCGATACCGAGCCGCGGCACCCACGCATAGGTGCGTTCCAGCCAGTTCGCGCTCTCGCGGTAGTACTGCAGGAACCGCCCGGTCAGCGTCATCACTTCCTCAGCGGTGTCCACGGTGGCCAGCAGGTCACCTTTGCGGATGTGCGCCCCCGCCGCGCCGCCCACGTAGATCTCCCAGCGGCCGCCCTCCACGGCGACCACACCGAGGTCCTTGCACAGCGACTCCGCGCAGTTGCGGGGACAGCCGGTGACGGCCAGTTTCATCTTGGCCGGACTGGCCAGCCCTTGGTACCGCTCCTCGATCGCGATACCCAGGGCCGTCGAATCGCCGACGCCGAACCGGCAGAAGTCGCTGCCCACGCAGGTTTTCACGGTCCGGAAGCTCTTGCCGTAGGCGTAACCCGACGGCATGTCGAGATCGGCCCACACCCCGGGCAGGTCTTCTTTGCGCACCCCGAGCAAGTCGATGCGCTGGCCGCCGGTGCATTTGATCATCGGGATCTCGTACTTCTCGGCGACATCGGCGATCCGGCGTAACTGTGCCGCCGAGGTCACCCCGCCCTTCATCTGCGGCACCACCGAGAAGGTGCCGTCGCGCTGGATGTTGGCGTGCACGCGGTCGTTGATGAAACGCGCGTCGCGCTCGTCGACGAACTCGTCGGCCCACATCATCTCCAGCAGCGACGCCAGCGCCATCTTCGAACCGGCGTCGTGCTGACCGTCCGGGGCCAGGGCATTGAACACCGAGGACACCGAATGCAGCTGCAGCTCCCGGATGAGCCGCATCAGTTCGGGTTTGGCGTACGGCACACCCGGGACATACCACGACGCCGACGCGTCCTCGGTCACCGCGCCACCGGAGGCCCACTCCACGATCTGACCCACCAGCTGCTTGCACGAGCCGCAGCCCTTGCCGGCCTTGGTCTGCTTCATCACGCCGCTGACCGACGTGGTGCCGTCCTTGACACAAGCCACCAGCGCACCCTTGGACACGCCGTTGCAGTTGCACACCTGGGCGTCATCGGCCAGCTCTGCCACACCGACTTCCACATCGGGGGTGCCGATGTCGAACATCAGCGACACCCGCTCATCGGGCAGCGGCAGGCCGTTGTCGAACGCCTGGGTGAGGAACGACACCTTGCTCACATCGCCGACCAGGGTGGCGCCCACCAGCTTTCCGTCCCGGATGACTACCGTCTTGTACACCCCCCGGCGTGGTTCGGAGTACTGGACGAATTCGTCATCCACGTGCTCGGGACCCTTGACGCCCATGGACGCGACGTCGACGCCGGCCACCTTGAGCTTGGTGGCCACCCGCGAGCCGTGGTACGCGGCGCGGGGATCGGTTCCGGTGAGGTGGTCGGCCAGCACCTTGGCCTGCTCCCACAGGGGCGCGACGAGGCCGTACACCTGACCGCGGTGCTGGGCGCATTCGCCGACGACGTAGACGTCGTCGTCGTCGACGGAACGCATGTGATCGTCGGTGACGATCGCGCGTTCGACGGTCAGCCCGGCCCGTTGCGCCAGACCGACATTGGGCCGGATACCCGCCGCGATCACTAGCATGTCGCAGTCCAGCTGCTCGCCGTCGGAGAACCGTATGCCCTTCAGGGCCCCGTCGGACACCAGCACCTCGGTGGTGCGCTTCGAGGTGTGCACGCCGATGCCCAACGCCTCCACGGATTTACGCAGGATCGCCCCGGCGAGGTCGTCGAGTTGGGCGTTCATCAGTGTCGGCCCGGCGTGCACCACGTCGACGGCCATACCGCGGGTCTGCAGACCGCGTGCGGCTTCCAGCCCCAGCAGCCCACCGCCGATCACCACGGCTTTGGTGCGGTTGGCGGCCTCGGCGATCATCGCCGAGGTGTCGTCCAGCGTCCGGAACCCGAACACCCCGTCGGCCAGGGTCTTGTCGTCGGCCCACAGTCCGGCCATCGGGGGGAAGAACGACCGGCTGCCGGTGGCCAGGATCAGCTTGTCGTAACGCATCGACGTGCCGTCGTCGGCGTGTACCAGGTGCGCGAACGTATCGATACGCACCACCCGCACCCCGGCGCGCAGGTCGATGTTGTTGTCGGTGTACCAGTCCAGCGCGTTGAGGTAGATCTCGCCCGGATCATCGCTGCCGGCAAGCACATTCGACAACAGGATCCGGTTGTAGTTGCCGTAGGGCTCATCGCCGAAGACGGTGATCTGAAACCGCTCACCACCGGCACGGCCCAGCACCTCTTCGATGGCCCGGATCCCGGCCATCCCGTTGCCGACCACGACCAGCCTGGTCATCTAGAACTCCACCAACCCGAGGTCGACGATCACGGTGCCCGCGGCACCGGGCGGGGCCGAGACGTAGAGCTCGAGCACGGTGTCGGCCAGCAGATCCTCCACCACGCGCAGGGCGACGTGGGTGGCGCCTTTGGCGGCAATAGGGAAGTAGCGCATGGGTTTTCCGTCCCGGTAGAGCACCACGCTGATCATCTGCTTGCTGGAGTTGCCGCCGCGGAAGTACACCGGCTGCGTGGTGGCGCCGGCGGGCACAACGTATTTCAGTGTGTCGTCGAGGAGCGCGGGTTTGTCGTACCCGTCGCCTTTGAATTCGAATGCGCCCTGCAGGAAACGGGGGGTGCTGCCGTCTGTCATGGGCCGAAGCTAGGGGCGGATTGTTTCGGCTCGGTTTCGCTTGAGAGTCGCTGATGAATACCCGTGCGCACTCCGCAACACCCTCACGGTGAGCGTTTCCCGCATGTGAGACCCAATTGACAAACCGGTCATCCAAGGGCAATCGATGCGGAATGCCGGGTCCGTAGAAATCTCTGCATGACCCGTGGGAAAACCATCGAGCACTGGGATGCCGAAGACGTCGACGCCTGGAACTCGGGCGGCAGTAAAGTAGCGAAACGCAACCTGATCTGGTCGATCTTCGCCGAGCATGTCGGTTTCTCGGTGTGGTCCATCTGGTCGGTGATGGTGCTGTTCATGCCGCAGGACGTCTACGGCATCGACGCCGCAGGCAAGTTCTACCTGGTGGCGATGCCCACCTTGGTGGGCGCGTTCATGCGCATCCCGTACACCATCGCCCCGGCGCGCTTCGGTGGCCGCAACTGGACCATCGTCAGCGCGCTGTTGCTGCTGATCCCGCTGGCCCTGACGTTGTGGGTGATGGCCCAGCCCGGCGCGTCCTACACCACGTTCATGATCATCGCCGCGTTCGCCGGCCTGGGCGGCGGCAATTTCGCCTCGTCGATGACCAACATCAACGCCTTCTACCCGCAACGGCTCAAGGGCTGGGCCCTTGGTCTCAACGCCGGCGGCGGCAACATCGGCGTACCGGTGATCCAGCTGATCGGCCTGCTGGTGATCGCCGCGGTCAGCAACACCGCCCCGTACATCGTGTGCGCCATCTACCTGGTTCTGGTCGGCCTGGCCGCCCTCGGTGCGGCTCTGTTCATGGACAACCTGGGCAACCAGCGCTCCAACCTGGGCGCCATGGTCGAGGCGATGCGGTTCAAGCACTCCTGGGTGATGAGCTTCCTGTACATCGGCACATTCGGTTCGTTCATCGGGTTCTCGTTCGCGTTCGGCCAGGTCCTGCAGATCAACTACCTGGCCGGCGGTGACACCCCGGCCCAGGCTTCCCTGCACGCCGCGCAGATCGCCTTCCTGGGCCCGCTGCTCGGTTCCATCTCCCGGCCGTTCGGCGGCAAGCTCGCCGACAAGATCGGCGGCGGCAAGATCACGCTGTACGTGTTCACCGCGATGATCTTCGCCGCCGGGATCCTGGTCGGTGCCGGAATGCTGGACGACGGTACCGCCGGCGCGCCCACCGGCGGCCAGATGGTCGCCTACGTCGCCGGTTTCATCCTGCTGTTCATCCTGTCCGGCCTGGGCAACGGGTCCACCTACAAGATGATCCCGTCGATCTTCGAGGCCAAGGCCCAGGGGCATGACGAGTGGAGCCGCGAAGAAAAGGCGGCCTGGTCGCGCAGCATGTCGGGTGCGTTGATCGGTTTCGCCGGCGCCGTCGGCGCCCTCGGCGGAGTGGGGATCAACATCGTGCTGCGGATGTCCTACGTCGGTGACGCCAAGTCGGCCACCAATGCGTTCTGGGTGTTCCTCGGCTTCTACGTGGTGTGCGCCATCGTCACCTGGTTCGTGTTCCTGCGGATGCGCTCCGCGGCGCCCACCGGCGAGGTCATCGGTCGCGCTCCGGCACCGGTGGGGGCGAACTGAACACGGTGACGTCGACGAGCACACGCACCGCGTGTTCGTATTGCGGGGTCGGGTGCGGGATCTCGGTGGAGACCCGCCCCGACCCCGATACGGGTGCGCCCGTCATCGCCCGGGTCAGCGGCGACAAACTGCATCCCACCAACTTCGGACGGCTGTGCACCAAGGGTGCGACGCACGCGGAGATGATGGCGGCCACCGATGGCCGCCTCACCACCGGGCTGGTGCGGCCCACCCGTGACGAGGAAGCGGTACCCACCCCGGTCGACGACGCGGTGGCCGAGGCGGCGCGCCGGCTCAAGGGCATCGTCGACGAACACGGACCCGATGCCGTCGCGCTGTACGTCTCGGGTCAGATGTCCATCGAGGCACAGTATCTAGCGACCAAACTCGCCAAGGGCTACCTGCGCACCATCCACATCGAATCGAACTCGCGGCTCTGCATGGCCAGCGCCGGAACGGGTTTCAAGCAGTCCCTGGGATCAGACGGTCCGCCGGGGTCCTACACCGACTTCGACACCACCAACCTGTTCTTCGTCATCGGTTCCAACATGGCCGATTGTCATCCGATTCTGTTCCTGCGCATGGCGGACCGGCTCAAAGCCGGCGCCAAACTGATCGTCGTCGATCCGCGCCGTACCACCACCGCCGAACGTGCCGATCTGTTCCTGCAGATCAAGCCGGGCACCGACCTGGCGCTGTTGAACGGGATCCTGCACCTGCTGGTCGAATCCGGCGCCATCGACCAGGATTTCATCACCCGGCACACCCAGGGCTGGGACGATATGCCGGAGTTCCTGGCCGGTTACACCCCGGCCCGGGTGGCGGAGATCACCGGCCTGTCCGAGACCGACGTCGTGACCGCGGCCCAGATGATCGCCGAGGCCCGGGACTGGGTGTCGTGCTGGACCATGGGACTCAACCAGAGCACCCACGGCACCTGGAACACCAATGCCATCTGCAATCTGCACCTGGCCACCGGTGCCATCTGCCGGCCCGGCGCCGGGCCGATGTCGCTGACCGGCCAGCCCAACGCCATGGGTGGGCGCGAGATGGGTTACATGGGGCCGGGTCTGCCGGGGCAGCGCGCCGTGGTCAACGCCGATGACCGCGAGTTCGTCGAGCAGCAGTGGGGTCTGGATGCGGGCACCATCCGCACCGACGTGGGGCCGGGCACCATCGCGATGTTCGAGCAGATGGCTGCCGGCCGGATCAAGGCCTGCTGGGTCATCTGTACCAATCCCGTTGCCACCGTGGCCAACCGGTCGACCGTGATCGCCGGGTTGCAGGCCGCCGAGCTGGTGATCACCCAGGACGCCTACCGGGACACCGCCACCAACCGCTACGCCGACGTGGTGCTGCCCGCCACGCTGTGGTCGGAATCCGATGCCGTGATGGTGAACTCCGACCGCACCCTCACGCTGTTGCAGCAGGCATCCGAACCTCTGGGTGCGGCCCGGCCGGACTGGCAGTTGATCTGCGAGGTCGCCACCCACCTCGGCTTCGGCGACGCCTTCGCCTACAAGACCAGCGAGGAGGTGTTCGACGAGATCCGCCGGTTCTGGAACCCCAAGACCGGCTACGACATCCGCGGCGCCAGCTATGCCCGACTCCGTGACCAACCGCTGCAGTGGCCGATACCGTCCGAGAGCGCCGACGGCCGCAACCCGACCCGCTACCGCAACGACGGGGTGAGCCAACACCTGCACGTCAACGACGACGGCACCGTCCCGGCCTTGGCGTTCGCCACGCCGTCGCGGCGTGCGGTGTTCCACCCCAGACCTCATCTGGACGCCAAAGAGCTTCCCGACGATGACTATCCGTTTGTACTCAACACCGGTCGGTTGCAACATCAGTGGCACACCATGACCAAGACCGGGACGGTCGCCAAGCTCAACAAGCTCAACAGCGGCCCGTTCGTGGAGATCAATCCCCTTGATGCTGCGGCTGCCACCGTCCGCACCGGCCAGCAGGTGGAGCTCACCTCGCGCCGCGGCCGGGTGGTGCTACCGGCGCAGGTGACCGACCGGGTGCGGCCCGGCAACGTCTGGGTGCCGTTCCACTGGAACGACGAGCATGGCGAACACCTGACCATCAACGCCTTGACCAACGATGCCGTCGATCCCGACTCGCTGCAGCCGGAGTTCAAGGTGTGCGCGGTGAGCCTGCGCCCCGTCGCACCGGCACCACACCCGCTTGCCGCCGTGCTCGATCTGTCCGATCAGCGGCCACCGCAGCCCACCGATGACGAAAAGATCTACCTCGCAGCGTTTCTCGGCGCCATCGACAGCGGTGACGCGGGTGTCCCCGTGTTGCCGGCCACCGCCCCCGTGCGCACCGAGGTGCGATTGTGGGTGGACGGCATGCTGGCCGGGGCACACTCCAGAACCGCGCGCACCGAAACACACACCAGCACGGGGCCGTTGGTCATGTGGGCGTCGCAGACCGGCAACGCCGAGGAGTTCGCCGCGCAGGTGGCCGACCAACTCGGCGCGCAGTTGGTGAACATGAACGACTGCTCGCTGGACGATCTCGCCGCGGGCCGCGAGGTCATCATCGTCACCTCGACATTCGGGGACGGCGGACCCCCGGACAACGGGGCCGAGTTCTGGGACCGGCTGGACTCACCCGATGCGCCCAGCCTCGACGGGGTGCGCTACGCCGTGCTCGGCATCGGTGATCGCTCCTACGACAACTTCTGCGGTCACGCCAAGTCGTTGGACGCCCGGCTGGCCGACCTGGGTGCGGCCAAGATCCTGGACCGCGCCGACGTCGAGGCCTACGACGACGAGCCCATGACGCAGTGGGCCGACCGGGTGACCGCCCTTGTCGCGGACACGCCGGTCACCCGGAAACGCCGGGCCACCGAACCGTTCACCCGCGGCCAACCGGTCCCGGCTCCGCTGGTCCGCAATGTCAGACTGACGCCCGCAGGCTCGGCAAAAGACGTGCGGCAGTTCGGGTTCGACATCTCCGAGCATGTCGCCGAACACGGAATCAGTTATGCCGCAGGTGATTCCCTGGGTGTGGTACCCCGCAACAGCGATTTTGCGGTCGACACGTGGTTGGCGGCCACCGGCCTCGACGGTGGCGAAGAGATCAGGGTCGACGGGGCGCAGACGTCGTTACGCGACGCACTCACCGCAAGCTACGACATCTGCCGTGTCACACCCGGTCTGCTGAAATTCGTCGGTGAGCACTGCGGCGACAAGAGACTCCACAAACGCCGCGATGAACTCGACGCGTGGCTGGTCGACCGCAACGGTCTGGACGTGGTGCGCGAATTCGCTGTCCGAGCAGCTGCGGAGCAGTGGCAGGAGGCGCTGGTGCGGCTCACGCCGCGGCAGTACTCCATCTCGTCGTCACCGCTGGTCAGCCCGCACGAGGTGCAGCTCACCGTGTCCGTCGTGCGGTACCAGGACGGTCTGCGCGGGGGAGTGGCGTCGACGTTTCTGGCCGACCTGCCCGACGGGACGCCGGTGCCGGTTTTCCTGCAGCAGTCGCCGCACTTCCGGCCGCCCACCGAGTCGCACACGCCGATGATCATGGTGGGCCCCGGCACCGGTATCGCCCCGTTCCGCGGATTCCTGCAGGAGCGCCGCGCGCTGGGACACACCGGCGGCAACTGGCTGTTCTTCGGTGATCAACACCGCGACCAGAACTTCTACTACCGCGCTGACCTCGAGGACATGGTGGCCGATGGTCTGCTCAGCCACCTCGAACTGGCGTTCTCGCGGGACCAGGACAAGCGGGTCTACGTGCAGCACAAGATGCTCGACCACGGGGCGCAGGTCTGGCGGTGGCTGGAAGACGGTGCGCATTTCTACGTCTGCGGCGACGCCACGCGCATGGCCAAGGACGTCGACGACACCCTGACCAAGATCATCAAGACCCACGGCAGGATGTCCGACGATGCTGCGCACGCGTACAAGCGGGGGTTGGTGGCAGACAAACGCTACGTGCGCGACGTGTACTGAGAATGCACTTTCCGTAGTTGAGAATGCTGTTACCATTCGGGCTCACCGGTGAATCGGGAGTGCACGATGGCGCAGTGGTTCCTGTATGTCCCACAGACCCGGCTCGGTATCGCCGACCTCGTGACCCGGGCGCAGACGGCGGAGGCTGCCGGATTCGACGGAATCGCATTCCTCGATCACCTGGAGACGCCCATGGCTCCGGCGAGTCCGTTGTGGGAAGCGATGACGGTGGCGACCTGGGTGGCGGCCCACACCGCGACGCTGCGCATCGGTCATCTGGTGCTGTGCGACGCGTTCCGGCATCCCGCGGTCCTGGCCAAACAGGCGACCACCCTGGCGGCGGCCTCAGGTGGCCGGTTCGAACTCGGGCTCGGCTCGGGTTCCATGCCCGGGGAACTGGTGAAGTTCGGCATCTCCGCGGCCACCGCGCGGCAGCGTGTTGATGCACTGGGGCAGACGCTGGAATCACTGCACCACTTCTGGTCCGCAGACCACGAGCTGGCACAGCAGCCGGCTCCCGACACCCCGATCCCGATCGTCCTGGGCGGGGTGGGGCCGCGGATGCTGAACCTGGCGCGGCAGTTCGCCGACTGGTGGAACCTACCGGCCAACGAGCTGGCGCGACTGCCCGAACTGCTGCCCGCGATCGGTGCGGCGCGGGTCTCGGTGCAACAGATGGTCGGATTCGTGCGCGCGGGCGACGACGCCGCCGCGGTGACGGAGAAAGCCCGCCGGCGCTGGAGTGTGCTGGGCTCAGGTCTGGTGTGCGGCGACGCGGACACGCTCACACGCCATTTCGCGCAGCTGGAAAGTCAAGGCGTGCAGCGGTTTTACGTATGGTTTGCCGACTCGGCCCCGCCGGAGTCGATCGCCGAGTTCGGGCAGACCGTGATTCGCGAGGCCGTTGGCCTACCCGGACTGGTCTGATCCTCGGTAACCCGACCGGATCAACGCGTTGGTGGGACGCAGAAAACCCGGCTGCTGACGACGGCGGATCGCGCGCAGACACCCGAGCGGGATGACGCGCTTGAAGAAGACAGAGGCGTCGAACGTGCCGCGCACCTCGGCGACATAGGACCTCGGAAGCCCGAACCTGACGAGGCCTTGACTGACGTCGATGAGGTCCGCCCGGCGAACGGCTTCCACCAGCGGCGCGTACGGCCGGTCCGGACCGTAGGTGGCGAACCGATGATGTTCGGCCACCATGAGCGCCAACTCCTCGGACCAGCCCTGGCGCCCCGTCGCCGTCAACCACGCGTCCTGCGCCTCGATGGACGGCACCAGGTAATCGAGCGTGTCGAACGCCGCCAGATCGTGAAACGCTGCGGCGATGGCCAGCTTGTCGTCGCGATCGGCGGTCTCGGGTGTCAGCGCGCGGGCGAAGTTGAGCACCCGGTACGCGTGCGCCCGGTAGGCGGCCCACCCGGCGTCGTCACCGCGCGCCCGGTCGTGATGAGCGTCGAGGATCTCGTCGATCAACGCGGAGCTGCGGACGATCCCGGGCACAGGCACGCCCTGATGGTACGAGCATCTGGGTGAGAATGACTCAGATGGACTCCGATCAGCACGACGCGCGGGACCCGTACGTGCGCGTCTACGCCTCCCGCGTGCACAACCTGAGGTCAGTGGACGTCGCCGCCCCGCGTGATGCGTTTGTGGTGTTCACCGGTGTGTCCGGGTCGGGGAAGTCGTCACTGGCGTTCGGGACCGTCTACGCCGAGGCGCAGCGCCGTTACTTCGAATCCGTGGCGCCGTACGCGCGCCGGTTGCTGCTGCCCAACGACGCTCCGAAGGTCGACGACATCACCGGGTTGCCGCCCGCGGTGGCGTTGCAGCAGCGCCGGGGAGCCACGAGCTCACGCTCCACCGTCGGCACCGTCACCACCTTGTCGAACCTGTTGCGGATGCTGCTGTCCCGCGCCGGGAGCTACCCGCCCGGCGCGACTGAACGGCTGGACTCCGACGCGTTCTCCCCGAACACGACGGTGGGCGCGTGCCCGGAATGCCATGGGATCGGCCGGATCCACCGGGTGACCGAGCAGACACTGGTGCCCGACCCGACGCTGACCATCCGCGAGGGCGCGGTGGCCGCCTGGCCCGGCGCGTGGCAGGGGCAGAACCTGCGCGACATCTTGATCACCCTGGGTTACGACATCGACAAGCCATGGCGCAAACTCAGTAAACGGCAACGGGATTGGATTCTGTTCACCGACGAACAACCCACTGTCGAGATCGACCCCAGCCAGCATCCCGTCACCGCCGACTACTACTACAACGGCACTTTCTCCAGCGCCGAACGCCACGTGAGGCACACGTTGGCCAACTCCCAGAGCGCGATGATGCGGCGCCGGGTCCTGCAGTACGTCGACAGTGTGGACTGCCCCGTGTGCGGGGGCTCCGGGTTGCGTCCCGAAGCCCTGGCGGTGACCTTCGCCGGTCGCAACATCGCCGAACTGGTGGCACTGCCCCTGACCGTGCTGGCCGAAGTGCTGCAACCCGCTGCCACCAGGACGGAATTCGAGGCCGCCTACGAATCCACCGAGTCGGGCGAGTTCACCGAGGTGGCCACCATGATCGCCGCCGATCTGGTGGCCCGGATCGCGGTGCTGGTGGATCTGGGGCTCGGCTACCTGAGCCTGCACCGCCGCACCCCGACGGTGTCGCCGGGGGAGTTGCAGCGGTTGCGGCTGGCCACCCAGCTGCGGGCCGGGCTGTTCGGTGTCCTGTACGTCCTCGACGAGCCGTCTGCCGGTCTGCATCCGGCCGATGCCCAACCTCTGCTCGACGTGCTGGATCGGCTACGCCGCGCCGGGAATTCGTTGTTCGTGGTCGAACACGACATGGACGTGGTGCGCCGCGCCGACTGGGTCGTGGACGTGGGCCCCGGCGCCGGCGAACTCGGCGGCGACGTGCTCTACAGCGGGCCGGTGGACGGGTTGGCCGAAGTCGAACCGTCGGTCACCCGGCGGTATCTGTTCGGTCGAAAGAGGCCCGAGCGCAGCACCACCCGAACGCCGGCCGGGACCCTCGGACTGCGGGGCATCACCTTTCACAATCTGCGCGACGTCGACGTCGACCTCCCGCTGGGTGCGTTCGTCGCCGTCACCGGGGTGTCCGGGTCAGGGAAGTCGACGCTGGTGTGCAAGGTCCTCGGTGACGTGATGGCCCGGCAGCTGGGCCGCGCCGAGCTCACCGACGACAGCACCGAGGATTCCGAACTGCTCGACATCGACGCCGACGCCAGCATCGGTGTCACGGTCAACGGCGCCGAGATCATCGACCGGCTGGTCACCGTCGACCAGAAGCCGATCGGCCGCACTCCGCGCTCCAACCTGGCCACCTACACCGGTCTGTTCGATGCGGTGCGAAAGGCATTCGCCGACACCGATGAAGCCCGCCGGCGTGGCTGGAGCGCGGGCCGGTTCTCGTTCAACGTCGCCGAGGGACGGTGTGCGACCTGTCAGGGTGAGGGTTTTGTGGCGGTGGAGCTGCTGTTCCTGCCCGGCACGTACGCCACCTGCCCGGCGTGCCACGGCGCCCGGTACTCCGAGGAGACGTTGGAGGTCACCTTTCGGGGGCGCACCATTGCCGATGTGCTGGCCATGACGGTCGACGAGGCCGTGGACTTCCTGGCCGAGCTGCCCAGTGCGGCAAGGAGTCTGACGACGCTGCGTGATGTCGGGCTCGGGTATCTGCGTCTCGGCCAGCCGGCCACGGAACTGTCCGGCGGTGAGGCGCAACGCATCAAGCTGGCCACCGAGTTGCAGCGCGCCAAACGCGGGCACACGCTCTACGTCCTCGACGAGCCCACCACCGGTCTGCATCCCTCCGATGTCGAACTGCTGGAACGGCAGTTGCATCGCCTGGTCGACGCCGGCAACACCGTCGTGGTGGCCGAACACGATATGAACGTCGTCGCAGGCGCCGATCACGTCATCGATCTCGGGCCCGGCGGCGGGGACGAGGGCGGTGCGGTGGTGGTGGCGGGCACCCCCCGGGAGGTGGCTGCGCACCAGACGAGCCGGACCGCACCGTATCTGGCGGCCGCGCTGGGACATTAGGCACCTGCCTCGAGTCAGGCTTGCTCGTGGCCCGGTGCGGCTTACCGGGTGACGTTCCTGAGTTCGGCGAGGGTTTCGCGGATGTGCGCGGCAAATTCGCGCGCCGAGCGATCGGCAAGCCAGCGTTCGAAGGCGACCTTGAACACGGCGATCCCGGTCTCTGCGGTCAGGCTGGCCGCCGGCTCACCAATACCGCGGCGCCGCAATGCATCTCCGATGGTCGACGCCATCGAGGCCAGCTTGATCAGTTCGCGTTCCTGCAGTCCCGGGTTGGCTGCGATGACGGTCTGGCGTTTCCGGCTGTAGGGCCGACGCTGGTCGAAGAACCCGGATACCGCCGCCAGTGCGTCGGCGACGGCATCCAGCGGCGGCACTGTCGCGGGGACGGCGTCGAGGGCCCCGGCGATCGACTGTGCCAGCTCGTTGCCGCGGAACAGCACTTCGCGCTTGTCGGCGAAGTGCCGGAAGAAGGTGCGCTCGGTCAATCCGGCACGTTCGGCGATCTCGGCGACGGTGGTCTCGTCGAATCCGCGCTCGTCGAACAGTTCCAGTGCCGCCCGCTCCAGGCGGCCCCGCGCGTCCGGTTCCCATCGACCCATGCGGGAATTCTACGGCGATGACAGACGCTGACATCAGGCGTAGGTTGATGTCACCCACTGACATCGCACGGAACGAAGGAACGATCATGCGCATTTTTGTCACCGGTGCCTCCGGACACATCGGCTCACTGGTTGTCCGCGAGTTGCTCGACCACGGCCACCAGGTCACCGGCCTGGCCCGCTCGGACACCTCCGCCCGGGCGCTCGAGGCGGCAGGTGCCGGCGTCACCCGCGGAACACTCGATGACCTCGACGTCTTGGCCGCCGCTGCTGCAGACGCCGACGGGGTGATCCACCTGGCCTTCAAACACGATTTCGCCGACTACGCCGGTGCCGCCGTCGCCGACCTGAAGGCCGTCGAGGCCATGGGCGCCGCGCTGGAGGGCTCGGGCAAACCGTTCATCAACACCTCCGGCACCGCCATGCTGGCCATCGGGTCGGCGGGTGCGCTGGGTACCGAGAACAGCCACGTGGACCCGTCGGGAGCGCGCGTCGCCTCCGAAAACGCCACCCTGGCTCTGGCCGATCGCGGTGTCCGTGCCGCAGTGGTCCGACTGGCGCCCACCGTGCACGGACCCACCGACCACCACGGTTTCATCCCGACGCTCATCGCGAACGCACGAAAGACGAGACAGGCGCTCTACATCGGTGACGGCGCCAACCGCTGGCCCGCCGTTCACAACCTCGATGCCGCACGCCTGTACCGGTTGGCCGTGGAGTCGGCGCCGGCCGGTTCACGACTGCACGGTGCGGCGGAGCAGGGCATCCCGTTCCGGGACATCGCTTCGGCGATCGGCGCCCAACTCGGTGTCCCCGCCGTCAGCGTCACCCAAGATCAGGCCACCGAGCAGCTGGGCTTCATCGGATGGGTTGCCTCGCTGGACAATCCGACATCCAGCAAACAGACCCAGCAGCTACTGGGCTGGACCCCGCAACACCCGGGCCTGCTCGAGGATCTCGAGTCGGGACGTTATTTTGCCTGACCTCGGTCGGCCGCCAAATGGATGGCTTTCCTAAAAGGGTTGTCTCCGTGGGGGTTTTCCGAGGGCGCGTTGCAGGGCGTTGTGTTCGCGTTCGGCGTTGATGTGTTGTTGGCGGTCTTGGTCGCGGGTGCGTTTGCGGGTGGGCATGGTGATGCCCGGGTGCGCTGTGCGGCGTCTTGTGGGTGTCGGGGGTGGCAGGGTGGCGGTGGTGCAATCCCAGTCGGGGAACAGCAGTCTGCTCGTCGGTTGCGTGATGTAGGTGTGGCCGGTGGGTGCGGTCCAGCGGACGTCACCGTTGGGCAATTGCTCGTCACACCAGCCGTCACCGAAGGTCTTGGCGAGGTGGTGTTCTCGACACAGCACCTTGCCGTTGGAGGGGTGGGTGGGTCCGCCGTCGCCGTGCGGGACGGTGTGGTCGATGTCGGCGTATTCGGCTTTACGGGTGCAGCCGGGGAACCGACATCGCATGTCCCGGCATTGGATGAAGTCGCGGGCTTTGCCGGTGAACTTGTAGCCGCGGGCAGGTTCTGCGGGCGGGATCGGGAGTGCGGTGACGGTGGCGCCGTTGCGGAGCATGGCGGTGAGTTGGTCGAGTGGGATGAGGGTGCCGCCGAGGGTGACTGCGGGGCGGGGCCGTCGTGGTGGGGTGTGCGCGGCCGGTGTCTGCGGCAGATCCTGGGTCGAGACCTGCTCGGAGGCAGCGTCGTTCACCCGGTCGGCCGCAGCCTCAGGGGTGGCTGCGGTGGAGCCGCCGCCGGTGTCCGGGCCGCCCGGTTCGGGTGGGGGTGGCGGTGCACTGCCGGTGCCCCACGGCGACTCGCCCTCGTCCCCGTCGGGGTCGTCGGCGTCGGTGTCGCCGGCGCTGTCCGTCTTGTCAGGTGCTTCCAGCGGGGGTGGGGTGGTAGGCGCCCAGGGTGGCTCCTCCCCGTCGTCGTCACCGGGTGAGGTGGTCCACCAGTGCGACCAGTCGGGTTCACCGTCATCGGCGGCCGGTTCGTCAGGCTGCCCAGCCTCCGGCTCCGACTCGGGTTCGGGTTCGGTGGTGGCGGGGTTGTTTTCCCACGGTGGCGGCTGGGGTGGGGTGGGGATGCGGGCGGCTTCGGCCGCGGCGACCTCGCGGGCCAGCACCTCGTAGTCGATGGTGGGTGGGGCCGCGGTGGCATCGGTGGACTGGGCTTGGCGCAGGGCGTCGATCTGGGCCAGCACATGTTCCAGGGCACCGTGTTCGGCCAGCACATGAATCACCGCCGTGGGCACCGCCGAAGGCAGACTGGCTGCCTCGCAAGTGCGGTCACCGCACTGACAGGCCAGCCGGTCGTGACGGGCGTAGACCGCCCCTTGCGCCGCCGCGCGGAGCTCGCCTTTGCTGCGGGGATCGTTGCTGCAGACGGTGGCGGCCAGCGCATCCAGCACCCGCATCCCCAACTCCGCATCAGCCGCGGAGATCCGCCCATACATCGAGGCGGTACCGGTGGCGTCATCGCGTTTACCGAACCCCACATCACAGCCTTGGGCGGCCTCACGGTAGCGCCGCACCGCATCGGGGTCGTGTTCTTCGATGATCGCATCCACGGCCAGCACCAGGTCATCGTCGGAGAGCAGGGTGTAGCCGCCCGCGTGGGCGGCGAGCTCGGCATCGACGGTGGCCTGCACCGACGGCAGCAGCAGCTCGGTGCGGTAGATCAGGGTTTCGGCGACCCGGGTGTTGATCACCCCCGCCGCCAACAACGCCGCGATCTTCGGGGACCGGGCCAGCCCTTCGGCCAGCCGCATCTGGGTAGAGGCGCGCCGTGCGCTCAGCCGCATCACCGGGCCCACCTGATCCCGCACGGCGTTCCATTCGTCGTAGGCCCAGGTTTTCTCCTCGGCGGCGGCGTGGTCTTTGTGGTGGGCCAGCAGGCGGGCGATCATCGTCCATTTGTGCGCGACCATGGTGGCCTCAGCCCGGTGGAAGGCGCCGATGGCATCGACCATCGCCGCGGGGGACAAATCCCCGCAGGTGGTCGGATCAATCACGCCTTCGAACATGCTTTCGACACTACCCACGCCCACCGACAAGACATGCGCCACAAGGCAATCCACCAGCGCCAACGCCTACTTATCCACAGTCAGCACTTCATCCACAGCCCCGACGCGCGGGTCTTGACGCAGGGCAAGCGTGTTCCCTTACGTCACGATGGTTCCGCGTACTCAGAGCGCGTCGATATCCCGAGCCGCACCCTTGTCCGCTGACAAAGCCAGTGCCGCATAAGCTTTCAGTGCTGGCGACACCACACGCTGCCGGTCTTTCGGCTTGTACCCGCCAGAGGCCTCCAGAACCTGGCGGCGACGGTCCAGTTCCTCATCGGGGACATCGACCTGGATGCTGCGGTGCGGGATGTCGATGGTGATCAGGTCACCGTTTTCGACCAAGGCGATGACACCACCGGCGGCCGCCTCGGGGGAGACGTGGCCGATCGACAGGCCCGAGGTGCCGCCGGAGAACCGCCCGTCAGTGATCAGCGCGCACTGCGCACCGAGCCCACGGCCCTTCAGATACGAAGTCGGGTAGAGCATCTCCTGCATACCGGGGCCGCCCTTGGGGCCTTCGTAGCGGATCACCACCACGTCACCGGGCTGCACGCGCTTGTTCAGGATGGCGTCCACCGCGTCCTCCTGGGATTCCAGCACCACCGCGGGACCCGAGAACTTCCAGATGGATTCGTCGACGCCGGCTGTCTTGACGATGCAGCCGTCCACCGACAGGTTGCCGCGCAGCACCGCCAGGCCGCCGTCGGCGGAGTAAGCGTTCTGCAGGTCGCGGATGCAGCCGTTCTCGGCGTCGGTGTCCAGGCTCTCCCAGCGCTCGGACTGCGAGAACGCCGAGGCCGAACGCACGCACCCCGGTGCGGCATGGAACAGTTCAACAGCCTCGGCCGAGGGGGAGCCGCCACGAATGTCCCACTCGCGCAACCACTCCGCCATGGATCCCGCGTGCACGGTGTGCACTGTCTCGTGCAGGTGCCCGCCGCGCCACAGCTCGCCGAGGATCGCGGGGATGCCGCCGGCGCGGTGCACGTCCTCCATCAGGTAGTGGCCGTTGGGGGCCACCTTGCACAGGCACGGGACCATCTGACTGCGCTTCTCGATGTCCTCGAGGGTGTAGTCCAGTTCGGCCTCGCGCGCGGCGGCCAGCAGATGCAGCACGGTGTTGGTGGACCCGCCCATGGCGATATCGAGGGCCATGGCGTTGTCGAACGCGTCGCGGGTGGCGATGGCCCGCGGCAGCACGCTGGCGTCGTCCTCGTCGTAGTATTTGCGCACGATGTCCATCACAGTGCTGCCGGCCTTCTCGTAGAGCGCGCGACGAGCGGTGTGGGTGGCCAGCACCGAACCGTTGCCGGGCAGCGCCAGTCCCAAGGCCTCGGTGAGGCAGTTCATGGAGTTCGCGGTGAACATGCCCGAGCACGAACCGCAGGTGGGGCAGGCGGCTTCCTCGATGCGGGCAATGTCGTCATCGGAGACATCGGTGTTCACCGCGTCGGCGATGGCGGTCACCAGGTTCAGCCGGGTGCGGACGGTCCCGTCGACCAGGACGGCGGTGCCGCCTTCCATCGGGCCGCCGGAGACGAACACGGTGGGGATGTTGAGGCGCAGCGCGGCCATCAGCATGCCAGGAGTGATCTTGTCGCAGTTGGAGATACACACCAGTGCGTCGGCGCAGTGTGCGTTCACCATGTACTCCACGGAGTCGGCGATCAGCTCGCGCGACGGCAGCGAATACAGCATGCCGCCGTGGCCCATCGCGATGCCGTCGTCGACGGCGATGGTGTTGAACTCGCGCGGCACGCCGCCGGCGGCCGAGATGGCCTCGGACACGATCCGGCCGACGGGCTGCAGGTGGGTGTGACCCGGCACGAACTCGGTGAAGCTGTTGGCCACCGCGACAATCGGTTTACCGATATCGGAGCCGGCCACCCCGGCAGCACGCAGCAACGAGCGCGCCCCCGCCATGTTGCGACCGTGAGTGACCGTGCGGGACCTGAGTTCAGCCATAGCACACACCCTGGCATTCAGGGCGCCTACGTGGGAAGTCGGCGCTGATACTAGTACTGGTACTACTACGATCGACCTATGGACAAACGCACCAGGCAGCGTCTGGCGCTCGGTGAGTTCCTGCGGGCCCGCCGGGAGGCGGCGCCGCGTGCCGAACTGGGCTTTCCGGCCGTGCCCCGGTTGCGGACCAGCGGCCTTCGCCGCGAAGAGGTCGCCGTGCTGTCCGGAGTCAGCGTGACGTGGTACACCTGGCTCGAACAGGGCCGCGACATCAACCCGTCCAAGCAGGTGCTCGACTCGGTGGCCCGCGCGCTGCGGTTGTCGCCCGCCGAACGCGACTACGTGCTGGCACTCGGCGGGTACACCGCCGAGCCGGACGTCACCGGGGACGCCGGTCCGACACCGCCCCACATTCAGCGGTTCCTGGACGCCCTGGCCGGCTACCCGGCCTTCGCCATCGGGCCCACGTGGACCATCGGCGCGTGGAATCAGGCTTACGCCGCGCTATACCCGAATATCGAGACCACCGCGGCCGCCGACCGCAACCTGCTGCTGCTGGTGTTCATGGACCCCGCTATCCGGGAGTTGTTGCCGGACTGGGAAACCGACAGCAGACGGTTCCTCGCGGAATTCCGCGCCGAGGCCGGCCCGCGGGTGGGGGAGCCGTCCTACACCCAGCTCATCGAGCGGTTGCTGGCCGGCAGCGAGCATTTCCGCACGGGCTGGCAGGCCAGCAGCGTCGAACGGTTCGCCTCCCGCGAACGCCGGTTCTTCCACGCGAGCGTCGGAGAGCTGATCCTCGAGCACCATCAGCTGACGCCCGCCGACGCGCCGGAGATCCAGATCGTGGCGTACCTGCCCGCACCCGGCAGTGGCGCTTCAGAGCGGTTGGCCCAGTTGGTGTCTCGGGGCTGACCGGTTGGGTGGAGCGTACCCCAAGGCGCTGTTCTCGGCGCGGATCCGGACCGTCAACACCAGCGCGTTGGCCAGGCTGAAGATGATCGCGGTCACCCACGCCGAGTGGATCAGCGGCAGCGCGGCCACCTCAGCGGTGACAGCCGTGTAGTTGGGATGATGCACCCAACGGTATGGACCCCGCTGAACCAGCGGTGCATTCGGTATCACGATGAGGCGGGGGTTCCAGTGTCTGCCCAGGGTCGTTGCGCACCACCAGCGTACGGCGGTGCTGATCACCACGACAGCCACCATGGGCCAGCCGAGCCACGGGATGAACGGACGTCGCCAGCCCCAGACTTCGGCGACACAGGCGACCAG
The DNA here is from genome assembly GCF_059132455.1 of Mycolicibacterium sp. SMGY-1XX. Taxonomy (NCBI): domain Bacteria; kingdom Bacillati; phylum Actinomycetota; class Actinomycetes; order Mycobacteriales; family Mycobacteriaceae; genus Mycobacterium; species Mycolicibacterium sp. SMGY-1XX. The sequence goes on along the minus strand of NZ_CP101139.1, from coordinate 4,405,921 downwards.
CAGAAGGGTGTGCATGGTCACCATCACGGGATAGTGGCCACGGCCGAATTCACGGCCTCCGTGGGCCATCGACCACCGGGTGTTGCGCCGTGAGACCACCAGCTCGAGCAGCCGTTCCACTCCGACGGCGAGGATTAACAGGTAGTACATCAGCCGGGCCTCACCAGCTCAGCAGCAGTAGTTCGAAGCTGAACCCGGGCCCCATCGCGAGCATCACGGCGAGCGAGCCCACAGGTGGCGGGTCAGCGATGGTGCGTCGCAGGACATCGAGTACCGACGCCGACGAGATGTTGCCGTTCTCGCGCATCGAGGCGGTGCTGTGTGAAAGTGCCTGCGCCGGAAGACCGATCGCGCCGACGATCGCGTCGATCACTTTCGGGCCCCCTGGGTGGCAGATCCAGGTGTCGATGTCCGCTGTGGACAGGCCGTGATCGGCGAGGAAGTCGTCGACCGCCGCCCGCAGGTGGTCCTCGGCCATTCCCGGGACGTCCCGCGACATCACCAGCTGGAATCCCGACGCACTGACATTCCACCCCATCACGTCGACCGTATCGGGGAACAACCTGCTCCTGGTGGCGAGAATCCTGGGATCCCGATGCACGCCGGGATGGGAGGGCACCCGGTCGGCGCCGGTGCACACCACCGCCGCCGCGCCGTCACCGAACAGGCATACACCGATGAGTGCGGGCACCGAGGTGTCCTCCCGCTGCAGGGTGAGCGAACACAGTTCGACGGACACCAGCAGCGCGACCTGGCCGGGGTAACCCCGGAGGTAGTCGTGGACGCGCGCCATCCCGGCCGCGCCGCCGACGCAGCCGAGCCCGAACAGCGGGATGCGTTTGACATCCGGTCGTAGACCGAGCCGAGTCGCCAGGCGTGCGTCGATGGTCGGTACGGCCACTCCGGTGCTCGACACCAACACGATGGCATCGACCTCGGCTGGGGCGATGTGCGCAGCGTCCAGTGCGGAACGTACTGCCTGTTCACCCAATTCGACGGCTACCTCGAGATAGGCGGTGTTCGCTTCGGTGAAACCCGACAGGCGGGGATACCGCTGCAACGGCAGCGCCAAGCTGCGGGAGTCGACGCCACTCGTGGCGGCGAAGCGCATGAACTCGGGTCCACCCATCGTGGTGAGCTCTGCCGCAACTCGAGCTTGGTCGTACCGGTGTTGTGTGAAGGCCACCGCGGTGCCGGCGACTCGCGGTGCACCACGGGTATGAGGAGTGCGTAGTTCGTGGATCGAGAAATGCGTTGTATCAGTCATGAAAACCAAAAGTACGAGCCCGAACAATGGATTTCCCTGACGGTTTGCCTAGACTTTCGGTGTGTGATGGAGAACACTTTCCGGGTTGTTCAACGCAATTTTTGCGGCCGATTCGGAGGCGGAATTGGTGCCGGTTACCAGTCGGGCTACGGCGGGGCTTTCGGCTATCCGGCCTCCCGTTGCTGCAGGTGGGCGCGTTCAACAACCACTATCTGTGGTGCAGCGAAAAAATCTCAAACTGTTTCTTGGTCGGCAATTCAGTGCGCGGAAATGGTACGCCTTGCAAGGCGCGTTGGTTGCGGTTGTGATGCCGGAATGCTCGCAAGATGCTGTGGGTCGATTGCGACGAATTCTGCCGCCGAAGGCACACTCAAGACGATTACTGGTGTTGGTGCACACCGACTCGACCGTGGCGCATTGGCCCCTCACCCCGCGCTGGCGCGCCACGGTGGGTCGACTGGGTAGTACGTGTCCGAGGGGGGACTTGAACCCCCACGCCCGTTAATAGGGCACTAGCACCTCAAGCTAGCGCGTCTGCCATTCCGCCACTCGGACCTTGTTTCGTGACTACCCGCTTCGGCTATTACGCGTGGCGGGCGACTAAGGCTATCGGATCGAGCCGGTTGATCCCAAACCAGGTTGTCACCGGCCCTGCACGGGCGAGGGTGGTAGGAAAAGGGCACGTCGTTTTCAGAAAGGGAAGTGTGGTCACTCCTGCGCATGAGGTCGTCGAGCTCGTCAGCTCGCTGATCCGGTTCGACACGTCCAACACCGGTGAGCTCGCCACCACCAGGGGCGAAGAGGAATGTGCCCGCTGGGTGGCGCAGCAGCTCGAAGAGGTCGGCTACCGCACCGAATACATCGAATCGGGCGCGCCCGGCCGCGGCAATCTGTTCGCCCGGCTGGAAGGCGCTGACCGGAGCCGCGGGGCGCTGCTGGTGCACGGTCACCTCGACGTGGTGCCGGCCGAGGCCGCCGACTGGAGCGTCCACCCGTTCTCCGGGGCCGTCGAAGACGGCTACGTGTGGGGCCGCGGCGCGATCGACATGAAGAACATGGTCGGGATGATGCTCGCGGTGGCCCGGCACTTCAAACGCGAGGGCATCGTCCCGCCGCGCGATCTGGTGTTCGCGTTCGTCGCCGACGAGGAGGCCGGCGGCAAGTACGGCTGCAAGTGGCTGATCGAGAACAGGCCTGACCTGTTCGAGGGCATCACCGAGGCCATCGGTGAGGTCGGCGGTTACTCCCTGACGGTGCCGACCCAGGGCGGGGGAGAGCGTCGGCTCTACCTGATCGAGACGGCCGAAAAAGGCATGTTGTGGATGAAGCTGACCGCGCGCGCCCGCGCCGGACACGGCTCGATGATCCACACCGACAACGCCGTGACCATTCTGGCCGAAGCGGTGGCCAAACTGGGCCGTCACCAGTTCCCGCTGGTGCTCAGCCCGGCCGTCAAGGAGTTCCTCACCGCGGTGGCCGAGGAGACCGGGTATTCCTTCGACCCCGACTCCCCCGACATCGACGGCACCATCGCCAAACTGGGCTCGATCTCGCGGATCATCAATGCCACCCTGCGTGACACCGCCAACCCGACCATGCTCAAGGCGGGTTACAAAGCCAATGTGATCCCGGCGACGGCCGAGGCGGTGCTGGACTGCCGCGTGCTGCCCGGTCGCCAGGCCGCGTTCGAGCGTGAGGTCGACGAGATCATCGGCCCCGACGTCACCCGCGAGTGGATCACCGAGTTGCCCTCGTACGAGACCAGTTTCGATGGTGATCTGGTGGACGCCATGAACGCCGCGCTGCTGACCGTCGACCCCGACGCGCGCACTGTGCCGTACATGCTCTCGGCCGGCACCGATGCGAAACACTTCGCGCGCCTGGGGATCCGCTGTTTCGGTTTCATCCCGCTGCGGCTGCCGCCGGAGTTGGATTTCACCGCTCTGTTCCACGGCGTCGACGAGCGGGTACCCGTCGACGCGCTGACGTTCGGAGTCGAGGTACTCGAGCATTTCCTGAAGAACTGCTGATTGAAAGGATCTGTGTTTCATGGCTTTTCCGTACAACCCCTACGAGTTCCTGCCCAAGCTGCCGAGCTTCACACTGACCTCGGACTCCTTCACCGACGGGCAGCCCTGGGGCAACGCTCAGGTCAGCGGACTCATGGGCGCCGGTGGGGAAGATCAGTCGCCGCAGCTGAGCTGGTCGGGCTACCCCGAAGAGACCCGCAGCTTCGCCGTCACCGTCTACGACCCAGACGCCCCCACCGGCTCGGGCTTCTGGCACTGGGCGGTGGCCAACCTGCCGGGCACCGTCACCGAACTGCCCGCGGGTGTGGGCGACGGCAGTTCACTGCCCGGTGATGCGATCACCCTGCGCAACGATGCCGGCCTGCACCGTTTCGTCGGCGCCGCCCCGCCGGCCGGGCACGGCCCGCACCGCTACATCGTGGCCGTGCACGCGCTGCAGGTGGAGAAGCTCGATGTCACCGAGGACGCGACACCGGCGTTCCTGGGCTTCAACCTCTTCGGTAACGCGATCGCCCGCGCCTTGATTCACGGGACCTACGAACAGAACTGACGCGGGTACGTCAGGCCAGGCGCTCCACGCGTCCGGCCGTCACTTCCATACCGTCGGACAGCGGGGACTCCGATCGCACCAGCAGCCGCGTCCGGTCGGCGCGGAACAGGTCGACGGAGTACTCGACGGCGCGGTTGTTCTGGTCATAGCCGACGCGCTCGAGCTGCAGCACCGGCGTGCCGGTGGGCTGTCCCAACAGCGCCCCCTCGGCCGCCGACAGCGACGCGATCTCGATCCTTTCGTCGACGACGGCGATCCGCACGCCCAGCCGGTTCCACAGCGTCCGGTACATCGACGTCATCTCGGTACGGAGCACCGCGGCCAGCTCAGGCCGCAGGTACATCTGTTCCAACGACAGGGTTTCGCCGTCGGCGTGCCGCAGCCGCAGCAGCGACACCACCGACTGCTCGGCCGTCAACTGCAGGGCGCCGGCCACCTTCGGGGGCGGCAGCACCAACCCCGCTCGGATCACCGTCGTGCCATCACGAAAACCCTGCTCCGCCAAGATCTCCGGAATGCCCTTGACGGTGTTCAGGCTGCGCAGCACACCGCGGCTGCGGCAATACGGCTGCGACGCCTGCACCGAGGCCTCCGGGGCGGCCACCGCGGTCAGGTATGCGCCGCCGGCGCGGCCTTTCACCCGTCGGATCGTCCCGTCCTGCTCCAGCGCTTCCAGCGCCTTGCGCACCGTGGTGCGTGAGGTGCCCAGCCGTTCGGCCAGCACCCGCTCGGCAGGCATCCGCGCCTCGCCGCGGCCGGCCAGTTCGTCGGCCAGCCGCTGCAGCGCCTGGTGTGCGTGCATGACCGCGAGCATGACTGCACGCTATCGGCGCCGGGCGTCGGCCGCACACCCACGGAACCGCTCACAGCCGCTGTTTACACGCGCTTAACGCCCGCCTCACCGAACCAGAAATGGTCTAACCCGACAGTCATGGGGTGACCGAACAGCGTCAGCGCCGCATTCAACTCGGCTTCCGCATGGCTGCCGAGGCCGGGGAGATCTCGCGCCGCTACTTCGAGGCCCAGGACCTCGACGTCGATCTCAAGGACGACGGATCGCCGGTGACCGAGGCCGACCGGAAGATCGAGTTGCGGCTTCGCGAGGCCGTCAGCGCGGAGTTCGCCGAGGACTCCTTCACCGGCGAGGAGTTCCCGGAGACCCGCGGCAGCAGCGGATTTCGTTGGATCATCGACCCGATCGACGGCACCAAGTCGTTTGTCCGGGGGGTGCCGCTGTACGCCAACCTGATCGCGCTGCAGGAGGGCGACGAGATCGTCTTCGGGATCATCAATCTGCCCAGCGCCGGCATCCAGGTCCACGCCGAGAAAGGCAAGGGTTGCTGGCGCAACGGCACGCGTGTCAGCGTGTCCGACCGCCCCAGCCTCGACGGGGCCTACGTGATGGCCACCTGGCTGGAGGACTGGGATCCTTCGGTGATCTCCGACCTGCACAGCCAGAATGTGGTCTTGCGCACGTGGGGAGACGCCTTCGGCTATGCGATGGTGGCCTGCGGCCACGCCGACGCGGTGGTCGACTACACCGCCCGCGCCTTCGATCTGGCGCCCATGCCGGTGATCCTCGCCGAGGCCGGCGGCCGCTTCACCAGTCTCGACGGCCGCGACGTCTTCGACGCCGGTCACGGGGTGGCCAGCAACGGGCGAATTCACAACCAGCTGTTGCCCTGGGTGGCACCGGCTTTCGAACAAGGAGTTCGGGTATGACCAGCTTCATCAAAGGATTGCCACGCCGGACCATCGTCGGTTTCTTCGGCACGCTCTACGCAGTGGCATTGCTGTTCGCGCTGTTCCCGCCACTGTATCTGTGGGGCAGCGGAATTCGTGCCAGCGTCCTCGGCGTCCCGTTCGCCATCATGTACTGGATCATCAACGCCCTGGTTCTGGGCCTCACCCTGACGGCGTTCTACGTCGTCGAAGACATTCGCGGCGAGCTCGACGACGACTCCACCGAACGCGACTCGACCGAACCTGGAAACGAAAGCCTCGGAGGCTGATATGTGGATCATGCTCAGCATGCTGGCGGTCTTCTACGCCATCGTCGTCGGAATCCTCTACGTCACCCAGCAGAAGACCGCGCCCAGCTTCGACGAGTACGCCGTCGGCGGTCGCAGCTACGGGCCCTGGTACGTGGCGATGAGCTATGTCAACTCCTGGTGGCCCGGTTCGACCTTCATCGCGTTCTTCGGACTGGCCGCCGGCGCAGGTGTTTTCGGCCTGTACGGGCTGGCCTATTCCTCGCTCGGGGTCGCCATGATGTACTTCATGGCCACCAGGGCCTGGCGCTGGGGCAAGAAGTACGACTTGCGTTCGCAGCCCGATCTGCTGGGTAAACGCTTCAATTCGCCTGCGGTGCGGGTGATCTCCAGCCTCATCGGCATCGTGTCCCTGTTCCCGTGGGTGGTGCTCGGCATGCAGGCGCTGGGTTCGGTGTTCGAACTCGCCAGCGCCGGCGCGTGGGGCGTCACCACCTGTTTGATCGTCGGTCTGGCGGTGATCATCATTCGCCAGTACTGGACCGTGCGGATGGGGATGCGCGGACTGATCATGACCGACGCGTTCCAGGGCACCGTGGCGTATGTGTTCTCCGCGATCGTGTGCCTGGTGCTGCTCTCCGGTGTCGCCGGTGGCCCGATCAGCTTCGCTGCTCTGGGTGACGTGGCTGACGAATACCTGGCACTGCCGGGCGACGGCGGCGCCTACGGGCCGCTCTACATCTTCGCCCTGATCTTCACCGGTGTCATCGGGTCACTGTGCTGGCCCACCAGCTTCCAGCGGATCTACACCGCCTCCAGCGTGCGGTCGGTCAAGTCCGGGACTTTGTGCACGGTGCTGATCTCGGGTGTCTTCTACACGTTGTTGATGTTGGTGGGTATCGCCGCCACCGTGATGCCCGATGTGGTCGAGGCCCCGCAGATGGGCTGGTTCACCATCATGAGCGACTACGGTGGCACCTGGCTGCTCGGTCTGGGCGTGACGATCGTGTTCGCCGCCTCCATGGGACACATCGACGGCAGTGTGCAGGTCTGCGGCCTGCAGATCGCCAACGATCTGGTCAACACCGCCAAGCGTCCGCTGTCGGACAAGCAACTGACCTACGTCGCCAAGACCTCGATGATGGGGTTCATGGCCGCCGCTGGTGTGGTGGCGTACGTGACCTTCAACATGGAGCGGCTGCAGCTGCTGGCCCAGATCTCCTACCAGGGCATCGTGCAGCTGGCGGTGCCGCTGTTCCTGGGCATCTTCTGGAAGGGTGGCAACAAGCAGGGCGCCATCGCGGGCATGGTCTCGGGCTTCCTGGTGGCCATGGTGCTGACGTGGATCTACCCCGACGACATCCGGGCACTCGGCAGCCTCACCGGCGGCATCGTCGGCATCGGCGTGAACCTGGTGGTGTTCCTGGCCGCGGCGTGGTTCATCAAATCCGATGACGAGGAGAAGGCGCGGGTGGCAGCCATGTTCGACGTGGCCAGGACCGCGGTCAAGGACGCCGACCCCGCACCTGACGAATCTCTCGAAGACAAGGTCCGCACCGCCGCCGTGGAGGGCAGCGCGTGAGCGATCTCAGCGATGAGGCATTCCTGCGCGACTTCGCCGAACTGTCGGCAATCGGGGCCACCCCCGCAGGTGGGGTCCACCGGGAGGCGGCCACCGCCGCCGACGGCCTGGCCCGCGAATGGTTGCGCGCCTGGTTCGACACGCACGGGCTGACATGCCTGGTGGATGCGGTGGGCAACATGTACGGCTGTGCGGAGTTCACCTCGGACGCCGACTACGTGCTCATCGGGTCGCACCTGGACAGCCAACCCACGTCCGGGCGTTTCGACGGGGCCTACGGTGTGCTGGCGGCGGCGTACGCGGCGGCCCGTTTGCAGGCCGATCCGCCGGTGGGCACGCGGCTCAACATCGCGGCGGTCAACTGGTTCAACGAGGAGGGCTCCAGATTCTCGCCCAGCCTGATGGGCAGCGGCGTCTACATCGGCAAGTTCGACGCCGAGGCGGTACTCGACACCGCCGCACCGGACGGCATCACGGTGCGGGAAGCCCTGCAGGACATCGGGTTTCACGGATCCGACACCGCACCCCGGGCGCAGGCGTTCGCCGAGATCCACATCGAACAGGGCCGGACCCTCGTCGACGAGGGGTTCGACATCGGCGTCGTCACCCGTAACTGGGCCGCCTACAAGTACGTCATCACCGTCGACGGGGAGCAGTCCCACACCGGGGCCACCCACATGCGGTACCGGCGGGACGCCCTGGTGGGCGCCGCCAAAGTGGTGCTGGCAGTGCGGGAGGTGGCCGACGAGTTCAACGCCGAATTCGGCGACGGTGCGCTTCTGGGTTCGGTCGGGCAGTTCACCGTCGAGCCCAACTCGCCGGTGGTGGTGCCGTCCCGCGTGCGACTGGCCGCCGATATGCGCGCCCTGGACATCGACGTGCTGGAGAAGGCGCACGCCGGCCTGATGGCGGCCTTCGCCGCGATCGGCGAGGTGACGGTCAGCGTCGAATCCGCCACGCTGCGGCAGTCCAAGGCCTATCCGGAATCCGGTGTGGCACTGGCGGGCGCGGTGGCCGAGGACCTCGGGCTGCGCTGGCGGACGCTGCCCACGATGGCCGGGCACGATTCGGTGAACCTGACCGATGTGGTGCCGACGGTGATGCTGTTCGTACCCAGTGTCGACGGGATCTCGCACAACGAACACGAATTCACCACCGACGCACAGATGCTGGCGGGGGTGACGGTGTTGACCGCCACCACGGCGCGGATGCTGACCGGTGCCCTCGACGAGGCGGCGCACGCGTGAATCACCTGCTCGACGGCGACATCACCGCTCTCACGACGGCTTACCGTACCGGCGAGGCCACCCCGGCGGCGGTGCTCGAGCACACCCTGAACCGTGTCGACGAGCGCAACCCCGCCATCAACGCGCTGGCCCATCTCGATGCCGCGGGTGCCCGTGCCGCGGCCGAAGACTCGACGAAGCGCTGGGCAGATCATGCACCGCTCGGCGCGCTGGACGGCGTGCCGGTCACCATCAAAGACAGCGTCCACGCCACGGGGATGCCGTGGCGGCACGGCTGCGCCGCCAACCGCGACCTTGCGCCTTCCAGCGTCGACGCCCCGCCGGCCGCCCGGCTCAAAGAGGCCGGCGCGGTGATCATCGGCAAGACGACGATGCCAGACTTCGGCATGATGGCCGCCGGGGTCAGCTCGCTGTACGGCATCACCCGCAACCCGTGGAATCTGGCCCGCAGCACCGGCGGCTCCAGTTCCGGGGCCGGTGCCAGCCTGGCCGCCGGAATCGCCTTCGGGTCCGTGGGTTCCGATATCGCCGGCTCGGTGCGACTGCCGGCCGGACACTGCGGCGTGGTGGCGCTCAAACCCACCCAGGGCCGCATCCCGCACCTGGCACCGTCCACCATGCGCTCGGCCGGACCGATGGCCCGCACCGTCGACGACGTGCTCGCCCTCTACGAGATCCTCAGCCGGCCCGACGCGCGCGATATCTGGAGCCTGGCCCCCGAGGAGGGCTCAGCGCTACGAGAACCGCTGTCGCCGAACGGGCTACGCATCGGTGTGCTCACCGAACTGTCACCGGGTTTCGCTGCCGACGCGGACGTGGCCGCGGTGGTCAGTGCTGCCGCCGCCGCTTTGACCGGTGGCGGCGCCATGGTCACGCCGATGGCCCCGGTGTTTGCCACCGATCCTTATCCGGCGCTGGACCGGGTGTTCCAGGTCCGCGCCGTCGCCGAACTGCAGGCCATCCCCGCGCAACGCCGCGACGACGTGCATCCGGTGATCCGGCAGTGGTGCGCGCCGGCAGCGGGCTATTCCGCGGCCGACTTCACCCGCGACAGCGAGGCCGTCGCCCGCTCCGCCGAAACCATGCGTACCGCCTGCGCCGCGTTCGACTTCGTGATCGCCCCGGTGATCCCGATGGTCGGTTTCGGCGCCGGGGAATGTGGTGCCGACGAGTCGGCGCCGCTGGCACACTGCGGTTTCACCGCGTGGTTCAACCAGACGGGCGCCCCGGCCTCTTCGGTCTGTTTCGGTTTCGTCGACGGTATGCCGGTCGGAATCCAGGTGATCGGTCCGCGCTTCGCCGACCGCGATGTGCTGCGCTTGACGAAATGGCTCGAGGGAGCCCGCGGTTTCGACCTCAGCTGGCCACAACTCGCCGCCGAAGGAGTTCCGTCATGAGCATCACCGCCCAGTTGAGCCGGCTCGGGCTGCCGCTGGATGACGAGGTGACCGCGGACCCCACACCCTCGATGGCCAGCCCCAGCTGGTGGGGTGCGGACTCCGAATGCCTCGATGTCCGGGGCAGCGAGACAACGCTTTTCGTCAAGAAGATGATCGGCCATGCCGGCGCGTATGTCGACGTGCCGCATGCTTTTGCCGCTGCCAGGGCGGCCGGGGAGCTCGGCGTCGCGCCCACGGTGTTGGCGGCCGATGCCGACGCCGGCGTGCTGGTGATGGAGAACTTCGTCGACACCGCCGCCACCGCCACCTTGGACAAATTCGACGACGACGAGGCACTGCAGGAACTCATCGACGTTCGTGCGCAGGTGCGTCAGCTCACCGAGATCACCCGCACCGCCACGGTGTTCGACGACATTCGGACCCTGACCGCGCTGGCCACCGCCAACGACGTGCAGCTCCCGAGAGATTTCGACTGGATGTTGCGGATGGTCGACATGGCCGAGAAACGGATCCTGGCAACGGGTTTCGATACCGTGCCCGCGCACGGTGACGGCAACGTGTCGAACGTCTTGCTGGTCGAGGACGGCCGAACGTTGCTGGTGGACTGGGATGTGGCGGCGGTGATGGATCCGCTGCAGGACATCGGCGTGCTCCTGGCCGAGGTGCGGCCGTTCGACTCCCAGGCCCGGGTTGCGTTCGAGATGGCCTGGGGCTCCTTCGATCAGAGCCTGTTCGACCGGGCCCGGGTGTACGGGATCGCCGACTGCGTGCGATGGGGTCTGATCGGCGCCTACTCCGACGCGGCCCGGCCGGGAACGCTGGAGTACTCCAAGCTGTCGGACTGGCAGTTCCTGCGCGCCCGCGCCGGGTTGGCCGACGTGCACTTTCACGATCGATTGGAGAGCCTGTGACCGTGACCGACGATCGTCCGGGCAGCGCCGGTGACAAGGCGATCGGGTCTGCGCGCACCGCCGCCGAACGCCGCGTCGAAGACGTGCTCGTCCAGATCGAACGGTGGCGGGGCCGCACGGTGTCCTACGCACCGGTTCTGGGTGGCCTGCAGAACAGCAACTGGCGCATCACCGTCGAGGGTCTGGACACCCGGTACTTCCTCAAGATCCCCGGCGACGGCAGTGACGCCTTCATCGACCGCAGCCTGGCCAACGAGGCGGCCCGCCGGGCCGGTGAACGCGGGATCGGGGCGGAAATGGTGCACTTCGATCCCGCCACGGGTGTCGAGGTGATCGAGTTCCTGGAGGGCTACCGGGCCTGCACCAACGGCGATTTCAAGCGCCCCGAGGTGCCGCGAGAGATCATCGGCATCTACCGCACCCTCCACGACGGGGGACTGCTCAGCGGCACCAAGACCATGTTCGACATGATCGAGGAGCACCTGAGCCAGGCGCAGGAGATCGGGGTGCGACTGCCCGTCGATGCCGGCCTGATCCTGGGGGAGTACCAGCAGGCCAAATCGGCGTTACTGGCCTCCGGCCTCGATCTGGTTGCCTGCCACAATGATCCGATGCCGGGCAACTTCCTGGTGGCCGACGGCAAGCCGATGCGCATGGTGGACTACGAGTTCGCCTCCAACAACGAACGCGCCTACGAACTGGCGCTGCTGATCGTGGAGATGTTCTACGGCGAGGAGCAGATGCTCGAGCTCGTCGAAGACTTCTACGGCCGCACCGATTTCGCCACCTGTGCGCGGGTGCAGGTCTGCTGCGCGCTGGCCGACACCAAGTGGGGTCTGTGGGCCGTGGTCAACCAGCAGCTCAACACCACCTGGGATTTCGACTACCACAAGTACGGCCTGTGGAAACTGATGCGGGCGCGGATGAAGATGTCCGACCCACGCTGGCCGTTCTGGGTGAAGGCGCTCTGATCGTCGACCGCGCTGTGGCTACTCGCCGACGGCGGCGGCGCGGCCCGTCGGATACGGCAGGTCGATTCCGTGCTCGTCGTAGGCGCGCAGGATGGCGCGCCGGAGTCCTCGTTGTACCGACCACTGCGCATTCGGCCGGACCTTCACCGTCATCCGCAATTTGATCAGGTCGGGTGAGAGCTCCTGCACGCCCAGCATCTGGGGTTCGCCGATCACCTTGGTGGCCATCGACGGGTCGGCGACGGCTTCTTCGGCCGCCGCGATGGCGACCTGTTCGGCGCGCTCGACGTCGGCGGTCAACGCCACCGGGACCTCGATACGCGCGACGGCGTACTCCTGGCTCATGTTGCCCACGCGGGCGATCTCGCCGTTGCGGACGTACCAGAGCGTGCCGTCGATATCGCGGAGTGTGGTCACCCGCAGACCCACGCTCTCCACTTCGCCCACCGCGTCACCGAGATCCACGGTGTCGCCGACGCCGTACTGGTCTTCCAGGAGCATGAACACGCCGGTCACAAAATCGCGGACCAGGTTCTGGGCGCCAAAGCCGATGGCGAGTCCCACCACGCCGGCCGAGGCGATGAACGGGGCGATGTTCACCCCCACCACGTTGAGCAGAGCCAGCACCACCCAGACCAGCAGGACGATCGAGACGGTGGACTTCAGCACCGAGCCGATGGTCTGGGCCCGCTGCTGGCGGCGCAGCAGTACCTGCTCACTCGTGGCCGAGGACGGTACGCGGTCCCGCAGATAGCGCACCAGGGGAGGCGTTCTCGACGACTTGTCCGCACTCTCGTCGCGTTCCCTGCGAGCCCGTGCGGTGGTCGCGCGGTCGATCATGCGGTGCAGGATGAGCCGGATGACGAGGGCGACCACCAGGTAGGCGACGATTCTGATGGGAACCTCGATGAGCCAATGCCTACTGGTGTCCGTCCATTCGAAGGCGAGAAGCGAGACATCCATGGTTAGCCACCATAACCATGGCCCGGTGGTGTTCGGGGTCACCGGGGGGCCCGCGCATTACCGCGTGGCCGAGCCCACCGCGTCGGACAGCGCGGCGAAACCGCCGGCACGCAGGCGGGATGCCAGCCCGTCGTGAATGTGTTTGGCCCACAAGCCGCCGCCGTAGATGAAGCCCGTGTAGCCCTGCAGCAGCGAGGCGCCCGACACGATGCGTTCCCAGGCGTCATCCGCGGTCTCGATGCCGCCCACGCTGATCAGCACCACCTGTCCGCCCACCCGGCCGTAGAGGCGCCGGAGCACCTCCAGTGAGCGGCGCGCCACCGGTGCCCCCGACACGCCACCGGCGCCGAGTTCCGGCACTCCGGCGGTGAGCAGGCCGTCGCGCGAGATGGTGGTGTTGGTGGCCACGATCCCGGCCAGGCCCAGTTCGACTGCCAGGTCGGCCACCTCGTCGACATCGCTGTCGGCCAGATCCGGCGCGATCTTGACCAGCACCGGTGTGTCGCCTGCCTCCTGCAGCACTCCGGCCAGAATCGGCCGTAGCGATGTCACGGCTTGCAGATCACGCAGGCCCGGGGTGTTCGGTGAGCTGACGTTGACCACCAGATAGTCGGCCAGCGGCGCCAAAAGCCGTGCGCTGGTGCGGTAATCGCTTTCAGCGGCCTCGGCGGGAGTGGCTTTGGTCTTGCCGATGTTGACCCCGATCGGCACCTCGGAGCGGTGTCGCACCAGCTGGGCCGCCAATGCCGCCGCGCCATGGTTGTTGAAGCCGAGGCGGTTGAGCAGGCCACGGTCATCGGGCAGGCGGAACAGCCGCGGTTTCGGATTACCCGGCTGCGGGTGGGCGGTGACGGTGCCGATCTCGGCGTACCCGAAACCCAGCGCCCCCCAGGTGTTCAGGCCGTGGCCGTCTTTGTCGAAACCGGCGGCCAGCCCCAGCGGCCCGGGGAAGTGCACCCCGAAGACGGTGCTGGCCAGCACCGGGTCGGCCGGCGACAGCGCGCGCTGCAGTCGCCGTCGCACCGGGGCCGGGGCGGTGGCGCCGCGCAGCGCGGCGAAGGCGATCGTGTGAATGCGCTCGGGCGGCAGTACGAACATCGCCCGGCGCAGCGCGCCGTACAGCACTACAGCTCCGGCAGATCGTCGGCGTTGGGGTTCTGCACGCGGGACTTCTTGCGCCGCAACAACACTCGTCGGGTGCCGTCGGTGTACAGCCGGACTTTGGTCAGTTCCCAGCCGCGGTACTCGGCTTCGATGGACAACCGGGTGGACGCGGTGAGCCGGGTGACGTCCGGTGGCAGCCGCAGCGGCACCCACTCGTAGTCGTCGGACAGGTCCACATCCCAGCCGATCGGCATCCGGCCGCGCCGCGCGGCCGTCACGGCGCACCTGCCGCAGATTCGATCACCTGGACCCCGGCACCCGAGGCCGACACCACGAACAGGGTGCCGGTGGTGTCGTCGAAAGCCAAGAAGTCGGGTTGCTGCACAGTTGGGTAACGCACCTTCTCCACAGGTATTCCAGTCGCCAGATCGTATCCAACGACGAGGTTCGTCGCGGTCTGTGACACCCAAGCCAGGTCCGAAGATCCGGTCAGGCCGTACGGGGCGGCCGGCACCGGGTACCGCTGGCGCATGATCAGCGGGTCCACCCCGAAGACCAGCAACTCGTCACCGCGGGTGTCGGTCACCAGCAGCCGGCCCTCCGGGTCCGCGGCGATGGTGGTGGCGCCGTCGCCGGCCCGCAGCGCCTGCTGCGCCCGGCCTTCGGTGTCGACACTGGTCACCGAGGTCTGCCCGCGGTCGAGCACCACCGTGGTGTCACCGACGGTGGCCAGCGAGTCCACCCGGGCGAAGATCTCCACACGGTGCTCCACGGTGGGTGCGCCGTCGGGCGCCAGCAAGAAGACCGCGCCGTCGGCGCTGCCCAGCACCACCCCGCCGTTCTGCCGCAGCGCGATGGCGGTGAAGTCCACCTCGGGCGAGTCGCTCACGTCGACGCGTTCCGAGGTACCGGTTGCCAGATCGACACGCAGATAACCGCCGCGGGTGGACACGTATGCCGTGCCGTCGTCATCGGTGGTCAGGGCGGTTGCGCGCGCCGGCAGTGCCACGGTGCGAGACGACGCCCCCAGCACGGTCAGCGCACTGGCCGCGTCAGTCGAGGTCAGCACCACCAGAGCGGAGACGCCGCTGTCGAAGACGGCCGCCGTGGGCCGGCCCGGCAGGGGCCGGACGGTGCCGGCCGGCGGTACGGCGGCGGGGGGAGAGGCGGCCGGACGGGCCGGCTCGATTGTCGGTGGCGCAGTGTCGACGGGGTTCGACGAACACGACACGGTCGCAAAAGCGAACATCGTCAGCATCGCTAGCCGTAAAGCGACAGACAGGGTTCTAATACGTTTCAATGAAATGGCCTACGGGTAACTCTCGCGCGTGCTGATGAACTTCTCCTGGACGAGTAATTCTAGGAAACGCTACGCACAGTTGCGTATTGACGGTATGGTCAATCCATGACTTTGGCCCCCGAGAGAGACGTCAGAGGTGGTTTCTTCTTCGAAGACATCACCCCGGGGATCCATGCCAGTGGGTTCGGTGAAGTCGGCGACGGCCGCAGTTTCTCGTTCCACGTAGAGCGGCAGATGCTCGTCGTCGAGGTGTACCGCCCCCGGCTGTCCGGCCCGGTGCCGCACGCCGAGGACGTGGTGGCGACCGCCAGCAGGGGGCTGGTGGACATCGATGTCACCGATGAGCGCAGCATTGCTGCCGCCGTGCGCGATGCGGTGTCCGCCGCGCAACCGGTTCCACGCTGACACGGCTCGGCGCCCAGACGCTGCCCACGGTACGGTCGGTGCAGCAGTTCGGCGTGAGGTAGCCGACGGGGAGGAGCCCAAGCGTTGGACAGTGCAGTTTCGGCGATGTCGTGGCTGCAGGTAATCGTTCTGGCCATCGTTCAGGGACTCACCGAGTTCCTTCCGGTGTCCTCATCGGGACACCTGGCCATCGTGTCGCGGGTGTTCTTCGACGACGACGCCGGAGCGTCGTTCACGGCCGTGACGCAGCTGGGCACCGAAGCCGCGGTGCTCGTCTATTTCGCCAAGGACATCGGCCGCATCCTGGTGGCCTGGTTTGCCGGTCTGCGTGACGCAGCCCGCCGCAACGCCGACTACTGGCTGGGCTGGTGGGTGATCATCGGCACCATCCCGATCTGTGTGCTAGGCCTGTTGTTCAAAGACCAGATCCGCAGCGGCGCGCGCAATCTCTGGCTCGTCGCAGGAGCACTCATCGTCTTCGCGTTCGTCATCGCGGCCGCCGAATACGTGGGCAGGCAGACTCGCAAGGTGGAGCAACTCACCTGGCGCGACGCCGTCATCGTCGGCTTCGCGCAGTGCCTGGCGCTGGTGCCCGGCGTGTCGCGTTCCGGCGCGACCATCAGCGCCGGGCTGTTCCTCGGCATGGAGCGTGAGCTGGCCGCCCGATTCGGCTTCTATCTGGCGATCCCCGCGGTGCTGGCCTCCGGCCTGTTCTCGCTGCCCGACGCGTTCGCGCCGGTCACCAGCGGTATGAGCGCCAGCGGCGCCCAGCTGCTGGTGTCGATCCTGATCGCCTTCGTCGTGGGCTACGCGGCCATCGCCTGGTTCCTCAAGTTCTTGGTCAAGCACGGGATGTACTGGTTCGTCGGGTACCGCGTGGTGCTCGGTGCGGTGGTGCTGATCCTGCTCGGCACCGGTGTGGTGGCAGCCACATGACGGTGATCTTGTTGCGCCACGGGCGTTCCACGTCGAACACCGCGCACACGCTGGCGGGCCGATCCGCCGGCGTCGACCTCGACGACAAAGGCCGCGAACAAGCCAGCGGTGTGGTGGAGCGGGTGGGCGACCTGCCGATCAAGGCGCTGGTGCGAAGTCCGCTGTTGCGCTGTGAGCGAACGCTGGAGCCGCTGGCCGCCAAATTGGGTCTGGAGCCGGTGGTCGAGGATCGGCTCGCCGAAGTGGACTACGGCGCGTGGACCGGCCGCAAGATCGGCGAGCTGGTCAAGGAACCCCTGTGGGCGGTGGTGCAGCAACAGCCCAGTGCGGCAGTGTTTCCCGACGGCGAAGGCCTGGCGCAGGTGCAGGCTCGCGCCGTGGCCGCGGTGCGTGAACACGACAAGCGGCTCGCCGAGGAACACGGTGGTGACACCCTGTGGGTGGCCTGCACCCACGGCGACGTCATCAAGAGTGTGTTGGCCGATGCGTTGGGCACTCACCTGGACAGCTTCCAGCGCATCACCGCCGATCCGGCGTCGATGAGCGTCATCCGGTACACCCCGCTGCGGCCGTTCGTGATTCACGTCAACCACACCGGCGCCGGACTGGCGTCGGTGCTCACGGCCCCGCCGCCCGAGAAGACCGAAACCGACTCCTCCGACGCAGTTGTCGGCGGATCCACCGACTGAACTCCGTGAGGGGAGCTTCGCCCGATTACTGCCGACGTCGTTCACCCGGTATTTTGGAGGAGTCATGGCGCGCGCAATTCACGTCTTCCGAACACCCGACCGCTTCGTCGCCGGGACTGTCGGGCAGCCCGGAAACCGCACGTTCTACCTGCAGGCCGTGCACGACTCGCGGGTCGTGTCCGTCATGCTGGAGAAGCAGCAGGTTGCGGTGCTCGCTGAGCGCATCGGCGCGCTGCTGGTCGAAGTGAACCGGCGGTTCGGCACTCCGCTTCCCCCTGAGACCTCCGCTGTGGAGGACCTCAGCCCCCTGGTCACCCCCGTCGACGCGGAATTCCGGGTCGGCACCATGGGGCTGGGCTGGGACTCCGAAGCGCAGACCGTGGTGGTCGAGCTGCTCGCGGTCACCGACACCGAGTTCGATGCCTCCGTGGTGCTCGACGATGCCGAGGACGGCCCCGATGCCGTGCGGGTGTTTCTCACGCCCGAGTCGGCGCGACAGTTCGCCAACCGGTCCAACCGGGTGATCTCCGCGGGACGGCCGCCCTGCCCCCTGTGCGAGGAACCGCTGGATCCCGAGGGGCATATCTGCGTGCGCACCAACGGATACCGCCGTGCGGAGCTGTTCGGGTCAGACGATGACCCCACACCCTGACGCCGAAGGTTTACTCGAACAGGGTGAGCTGACGGTGCTGGGACGTATCCGTTCCGCCAGCAACGCCACCTTCCTGTGCGAAGCCTCCCTCGACGGCGACACCGCCGTCCATTGTGTGTACAAGCCCGTCGCCGGTGAGCAGCCGCTCTGGGATTTCCCGGACGGCACCCTGGCCGGCCGGGAGCGCGCCACCTATCTGGTGTCCGCGTTCTTGGGCTGGAACATCGTGCCGCACACCATCATTCGCGAGGGGCCGGCCGGCCCGGGAATGTGTCAGCTGTGGGTGGACCAGCCCGGCGACGCCGATGCCGCCGAGGCCCCCACCACCCTCGATCTGGTGGACCTGTGCCCGGTCGAGCACCTGCCCCCCGGTTACCTGCCGGTGTTACGCGCTCAGGACTACGCGGGCGACGAGGTGCTGCTGATCCACGCCGACGACGCCCGGCTGCGACTGGTCGCGGTGTTCGACGTCCTGGTCAACAACGCCGACCGCAAGGGCGGGCACATCCTGCACGGCGTCGACGGCCGCGTCTACGGCGTCGACCACGGGCTGTGCCTGCACGTCGACGACAAGCTGCGCACCGTGTTGTGGGGCTGGGCAGGCAAGCCCATCGAGGACGACACGTGCGAGTCAGTGTCGCGGCTGGTCGACGCGCTCGACGGCGACCTCGGTGAGCAGTTGGCCGAGCACATCACGCCGATGGAAGTGGTGGCACTGGCAGTGCGGGCCAGCGAGATGCTCGACAACCCGGTCATGCCCACCCCGGACCGGCGCAGGCCCATTCCCTGGCCGGCGTTCTAGACCGGCCGCCAGCTGAGGATGCCCCCGTCCAGCATCAGGGACATGTGCAATTGCTCACCTTTGAAGATGTAGCCACGCACATGCGGCAGGGCCGCGGACACCTCCTGGTCCAGGGACGGGGTGGGGCAGCCCATCAGCGTTGTCGCGATCGGGCCGAATGTCAGCGAGCCGGTGGTGCCGTCCCCGGTGGGCGCCGCCTCGAAGGTGCCGCTGCCGGAATTGCAGTCGAGCTGGAACGCCGCGCGGCCGTCCTCGCCGAAGGCCACCGTGAATGTCGCGGGGTCGGGAACCGGGGTGACGCCCTGGGCGTCGTTCATCGACTCGATCTGCACCAGTTCCCAGCTGGTGCCCACCAGCGAACGGGGCTCGGGCTCGGTGCTGCAGCCGGTCAGCGACCCGAGGGCCGCAACAACCGCCGCCGCGGGAATCCACACTCGATACGGTCCCGATCCGAACCCGACCATCTGATCTCGCTGTTCTGCTGAGTGGCCCGACGCCGACCGCCGTGTCAGCACGGAATCTACCTGCGCTGACCGCCCCGCTCAGACCTTCGGCCGCCAGGCCCCGGATACTGGGACGGTGACACCTCAGACCGACGCAGCGCTGGCGGCCGATCTGGCCGAGGACGCGGGCAAACTCCTGCTGGCGCTGCGCGACGAGGTGGGTTTCGACTATCCGTGGTCGCTCGGCGACGAAGGGGACAGCCGCGCCAACAAGCTGCTGCTGCGCCGGTTGCGCGCCGAACGGCCAGGTGATGCGGTGCTCAGTGAGGAAGCTCACGACGATATCGGCCGCCGCTTGAGCGCCGACCGGGTGTGGATCATCGACCCCGTCGACGGCACCCGGGAGTATTCGCTGCCCGGCCGCGCGGACTGGGCGGTGCACGTGGCGTTGTGGCAGCGCACCGGCGGCCCCGACGGCCGGATCACCGATGCGGCGGTGTCGTTGCCCGCGCGTGGCGAGGTGTACCGCACCGACACGGTGGCCGCTGGGCCGCGGGCGCATTCCGGGCCCATTCGAATCACCGCGAGTGCCAGTCGTCCACCGAGGGTGCTGTACCGGATCGCCGAACAGGTGGACTTCGAGATGGTGCAGATCGGTTCGGCCGGCGCCAAGGCGATGGCGGTGGTACGCGGCGACGTCGACGCCTACATCCACGCTGGTGGCCAGTGGGAATGGGATTCCGCCGCGCCCGCGGGCGTGGTGCTGGCGGCCGGTCTGCACGCCTCGCGCATCGACGGGTCACCCATGTTGTACAACCGCCCCGACCCGTACCTGCCCGATCTGTTGTTCTGCCGCCCCGAACTCGCCGACGTGCTGCTGGGTGCCATGCGGTTGGCCGGCTGACGACCCCCTAGAGTCGAGCTATGCGATCGTGGTCGGCCGGCGAGGTTCCGCAACTGCCTGGACGGGGTCCGGGTCTACGGCTTTTCGACACCGCCGACCGGCAGGTGCGCCCGGTGTCGCCCGGCGAGACGGCAACGATGTACGTGTGCGGCATCACCCCTTATGACGCCACCCATCTCGGTCACGCCGCGACATACCTGACCTTTGATCTGGTGCACCGGTTGTGGCTCGACGCCGGCCACGGGGTGCACTACGTGCAGAACATCACCGACATCGACGACCCGCTGTTCGAGCGGGCCGACCGGGACGGGATCGGCTGGCGCGAGCTCGGCGACCGCGAAACCCAGTTGTTCCGA
Source organism: Mycolicibacterium sp. SMGY-1XX (assembly GCF_059132455.1). NCBI lineage: Bacteria > Bacillati > Actinomycetota > Actinomycetes > Mycobacteriales > Mycobacteriaceae > Mycobacterium > Mycolicibacterium sp. SMGY-1XX. The sequence continues at coordinate 4,385,418 of NZ_CP101139.1, read as the reverse complement.
GACGATATGGCCGCGCTGCGGGTCCTGCCGCCCCGGGACTACATCGCGGCCACCGAGGCCATCGCCGAGGTCATCGAGCTCGTCGAGAAGATGCTGGCCTCGGGTGCGGCCTATGTGGTCGACGACCCGACCTACCCCGACGTGTACTTCCACGCCGATGCCACCGAGCAATTCGGCTACGAGTCGGGGTATGACCGCGACACCATGCTGACGTTGTTCACCGAACGTGGTGGTGACCCCGACCGCCCGGGCAAGGCCGATCCGCTGGATGCGCTGATGTGGCGCGCCGAACGCGCCGGTGAGCCGGCGTGGCCGTCGCCGTTCGGGCCCGGCCGGCCAGGCTGGCACATCGAGTGCGCGGCAATCGCGTTGAGCCGCATCGGTTCCGGCCTCGACGTCCAGGGCGGCGGCAGCGACCTGATGTTCCCGCATCACGAGTTCTCGGCCGCGCACGCCGAATCGGTGACGGGGGAGCGGCGCTTCGCCCGGCACTACGTGCATGCCGGCATGATCGGCTGGGACGGACACAAGATGTCCAAGAGCCGCGGCAATCTGGTCCTGGTGTCCCGGTTGCGCGCCGACGGGGTGGATCCCGGGGCCATTCGCCTGGGCCTGTTCGCCGGTCACTACCGGGAGGACCGGTTCTGGAGCCCCGAGGTGCTCGCCGAGGCGCAGGCCAGGCTGGCCCGGTGGCGTGAGGCCACCGCACTGCCCGCAGGGCCGGACGCCGCGGACGTGATCGCCCGCGTGCGCCGCTACCTCGCCGACGATCTCGACACCCCGAAAGCGCTTGCCGCCCTCGATGGTTGGAGCACCGACGCGCTGCAGTACGGCGGGCACGACGCGGAGGCGCCACGGCTGGTCGCCACCGCCGTCGACGCCCTGCTCGGCATCAAACTCTGAACACCCCGCTGAACACCCGCCACCCCCCAAGCGCGAGCGCGCGCGTCTGTACGGCGACACGCCGGGGACGCCGTACAAGAACGCGCGCTCGTTCGCGTGCCACGCTGCTTGAATGAGGATCTGGCTCGCGCTCTGCGCCGTCGTACTGCTGCTCGCGGGCTGCGCCACCGAAAGCACCACCGACCGGACCTCCACCGCGCCGCCGTCGCCACCACCGCCGACATCGATCAGCCCCAGCGACGCCCGCGCGATCGCCAAAGAGGCGTACATCTACGGGTTCCCGATCGTCGACAACTACCGCATCCAGTACTCCTACTTCGTCGACGAGCAGGACCCCGAGTACAAGGGCGTCTGGAACCAGATCCACAGCACGGCCCGCGTCTTCACCCCCGAGGACAAGGCGATCCAGACCCCCAACTCCGACACGCCGTACTCGATGCTCGGCGCCGACCTGCGCACGGAACCCCTGGTGCTGACCGTGCCGCCGATCGCCCAGGACCGCTACTACTCGCTGCAGTTCATCGACGGCTACACCTACAACATCGCCTATGTCGGCAGCCGCACCACCGGCAACGGCGGCGGCAAGTACCTGCTGGCCGGCCCCAACTGGCAGGGCGACACCCCCGAAGGCATCAACGAGGTGATCCGCTCCGACACCGAGCTGGCCGGCGTCATCTACCGCACCCAGCTGTTCGGGCCGTCGGATCTCGCCGAGGTGGAGAAGATCCAAGCCGGCTATCTGGTTGAGCCGCTGTCGGCCTACCTGGACCAGCCGCCGCCCACACCGGCGCCGCCCATCGACTTCGTGCCCCCGCTGAGTCCCGAACAGCAGAAGACCTCACCGCAGTTCTTCGAGATCCTGGATTTCGCGATGCAGTTCGCCTCGGGGCGACCCGGCGAGGAGGACATGCTCAGCCGGTTCGCCAGCCTCGGCATCGGACCCGACGGCGACTTCGCCGCCGACAAGCTGACACCGGAATTGCGCGCGGCTGTCGAGGGCGGCATGGCCGACGCCTGGTCGGAGCTGCAGACTCTGCAAAAGGAGCAGGTCGAGACCGGCAAGCTGAGTTCGGCCGACCTGTTCGGCAGCCCGGAGCAGATCGGGGACAACTACCTCTACCGGATGGCCGGGGCCGCCTTCGGCATCTACGGCAATTCCAAGGACGAGGCGATCTACCCGACCACCGACGTCGACGCCACCGGCGCGCCCCTGACCGGTGCCGACCGCTACACCTACCGATTCGCCCCCAATCAGCTGCCGCCGGTCAACGCGTTCTGGTCGCTGACCATGTACCAACTGCCGCAGAGCCTGCTGGTGGACAACCCGATCCAGCGGTACCTGGTGAACTCGCAGACGCTGCCCAGTCTGGTCGCCGACCCCGACGGTGGATACACGCTGTACCTGCAGCACGAATCGCCCGGCCGGGAGCGGGAGGCGAATTGGCTGCCTGCGCCGGAGGGGCCGTTCCGACTCGTGCTGCGGTTGTACTGGCCCAAGCCGGACGCGCTCAACGGCACCTGGCAGGCGCCCAAGCCGGAAAAGGTGAGCTAGCCCCGGAAGCCGGGCCCGCGTCGGCGCAGGTAGCGCTCGAACTCCGCGGCCAGCGCGTCACCGTCGATCTTGCCGATCACTTCGTTCATGTCCACCTCGGCGTCGCCGCGCTGCTCGAGGGAGGCGACGTACTCGGCGATCTCTTCGTCCTCGGCGGTCATCTCCGTGACCGCCTCCTCCCACTCCTCGGCCTGCGTCGGCAAGTCCGCCAGGGGCACCTCGATGTCCAGCACGTCCTCGACGCGGCGCAGCAGCGCGACGGTGGCCTTCGGGTTGGGTGGTTGGGACACGTAGTGCGGCACCGCCGCCCAGAACGTCACCGCCGGGATCCCCGCCGTCACGCACGCGTCCTGGAAGACGCCGGCGATTCCGGTCGGCCCTTCGTAGCGGGTCTCCTCGAGACCGAAGAACTTCGCTGATTCGGGGGAGTACGCCGCGCCCGAGACCGGAACCGGACGCGTGTGCGGCGTGTCGGCCAGTAACGCGCCCAGGATGACGACGGTGTCGACATTCAGCTTGTCGGCGATAGCCAGCAGTTCGGCACAGAACGTCCGCCAGCGCATGTTCGGCTCCACACCGTGCATCAGCACGATGTCGCGGTCGCTGCCGGGCGGGCGGCAGTGCGAAATCCGCATGGACGGCCAGGCAAGTTCGCGCGTGACGCCGTCGATCTGCCGGATCACCGGCCGATTCACCTGGTAGTCGTAGTACGACTCGTCGTCGATCTCGACGATGGTCTCCGCTTCCCAGATGGCGTCCAGGTGTTCCAGCGCGTCACTGGCCGCGTCGCCAGCGTCATTCCAGCCCTCGAAGGCAGCCACCACGATGGTGTTGTGCAGTTTGGGCAGATCGGTTCTGCGCGGATCCGCGGGTGTCACCAATTCAGCGTAAGGCCTGCGACGCACGGAAGGGCCACCAGGCGCGACGCAGGTGTGCACCATCGAGCGATTATTCTGAGCGGGTGCCTGCATCTGACAAGATCCGCTACGGCACCGACCTGCTGGACATGTTGTCCCAGCGTGTGGGTGACGGTGCGGCGAAATACGTTCAGCTGCAATCTGGTTAACCAGGGTGGCGACGACGTCGCCGCCGGGGTCCATCGCAGCGATGAGCTGGGCGTCCAGACGTCGAACGGGTGACGTCGTAGACTCATCGAGGTCGAGAGGCGTTGCAACGGTTCCAGGTCCCCCCTGGTATCCGCCACGCTCGGCAGAGTCAAGGACGCCTTCCGCTACGGAAGGAGTGCGCACGTGAACGCCGTCAAGTCGGACACCTCTGTGTCAGACACCTTTGTGCCGAACATCCGCCCGGACTGCACGGTGGAGCTGACGGCCGCGCTGCGCGAGCGAATCATGGTGATCGACGGCGCGATGGGCACGGCGATCCAGCGGGACCGCCCGGATGAGGCCGGCTACCGCGGCGAGCGGTTCACCGAGTGGCCGACCGCCCTGCAGGGCAACAACGACCTGCTCAACCTGACGCAGCCGCAGATCATCGAGGGAATCCACCGCGAGTACCTCGAAGCGGGCGCGGACATCCTCGAGACCAACACGTTCAACGCGAATGCGGTCTCGCTGTCGGATTACGACATGCACGAGCTGGCCTACGAGCTGAACTACGCCGGCGCCGCCCTGGCACGGGCGGCGGCCGACGAATTCAGCACCCCGGACAAACCCCGCTACGTCGCCGGCGCCATCGGACCGACGACACGGACCGCGTCGATCTCACCGGACGTCAACGACCCCGGAGCCCGCAACGTCTCCTACGACCAGCTGGTCGCCGCCTACCTGGAAGCGGCCAACGGCCTGGTCGACGGTGGTGCCGACCTGCTCATCATCGAGACGATCTTCGACTCGCTGAACGCCAAGGCGGCGGTGTTCGCCATCGAGACGCTGTTCGAGCAGCGCGGCCGCCGCTGGCCGCTGATCATCTCGGGCACCATCACCGACGCGTCCGGCCGGACGCTGTCCGGTCAGGTCACCGAGGCATTCTGGAACGCGATCAGGCATGCCAGGCCGCTCGCCGTGGGCCTCAACTGCGCCCTGGGCGCGCCGGAGATGAGGCCTTACATCGCCGAAGTGGCGCGGATCGCCGACACCTTCGTCTCCTGCTACCCGAACGCCGGGCTGCCCAACGCCTTCGGCGAGTACGACGAGTCCCCGGAGGCTCAGGCCGGCTATATCGCCGAGTTCGCCGAGGCCGGCCTGGTGAACCTGGTCGGCGGGTGCTGCGGCACTGCGCCGCCGCACATCGCCGAGATCGCCAAGGTCGTCGACGGCAAACCGCCTCGCGAGCTGCCGGAGATCCCCGTGGCCACCCGGCTATCCGGTCTGGAGCCGCTCAACATCACCGACGACTCGCTGTTCGTCAACATCGGTGAGCGCACCAACATCACCGGCTCCGCCCGGTTCCGCAACCTGATCAAGGCCGAGGACTACGACACCGCGCTGTCGGTCGCGTTGCAGCAGGTGGAGGTCGGTGCGCAGGTCATCGACATCAACATGGACGAAGGCATGATCGACGGCGTCGCCGCGATGGACCGGTTCACCAAGCTGATCGCGGCCGAACCGGACATCAGCCGTGTCCCGGTGATGATCGACTCCTCCAAGTGGGAGGTCATCGAGGCGGGCCTGAAGAACGTGCAGGGCAAGCCGATCGTCAACTCGATCTCCATGAAGGAGGGCGAGGAGAAGTTCATCCGCGAGGCCCGGCTGTGCCGCAAGTACGGCGCCGCCGTCGTGGTGATGGCCTTCGACGAGCAGGGCCAGGCCGACAACCTGGAGCGCCGCAAGGAGATCTGCGGGCGGGCCTATCGGATCCTGACCGAAGAGGTCGGCTTCCCGCCCGAGGACATCATCTTCGACCCGAACTGCTTCGCGCTGGCCACCGGCATCGAGGAGCACGCGACGTACGGGATCGACTTCATCGAGGCGTGCGCCTGGATCAAGGAGAACCTGCCGGGAGTGCACATCTCCGGTGGCATCTCGAACGTGTCGTTCTCGTTCCGCGGCAACAACCCGGTCCGCGAGGCCATCCACGCGGTGTTCCTGTTCCACGCCATCAAGGCCGGCCTGGACATGGGCATCGTCAACGCGGGTGCGCTGGTGCCGTACGACTCGATCGACCCCGAGCTGCGCGACCGCATCGAGGACGTCGTCCTGAACCGTCGCGAGGACGCGGCCGAGCGGCTCCTGGAGATCGCGGAGCGGTTCAACAGCAAGGACAAGGCCGACGACGCGGTTGTCCAGGAATGGCGCAGCCTGCCGGTCCGCGAGCGGATCACCCACGCGCTGGTCAAGGGCATCGACGCGCACGTCGATGACGACACCGAGGAACTGCGGGCCGAGATCGAGGGCGCCGGTGGGCGGCCGATCGAGGTGATCGAGGGCCCGCTGATGGACGGGATGAACGTCGTCGGCGACCTGTTCGGTTCGGGCAAGATGTTCCTGCCGCAGGTCGTGAAGTCTGCCCGGGTGATGAAGAAGGCCGTCGCGTACCTGCTGCCGTTCATCGAGGCCGAGAAGGCGGAGAACGGCACAGCCGACTCCAAGGACACCAACGGCACCATCATCATGGCGACCGTCAAGGGCGACGTCCACGACATCGGCAAGAACATCGTCGGGGTTGTCCTGCAGTGCAACAACTACGAAGTGATCGACCTCGGTGTGATGGTGCCCGCGAGCAAGATCCTGGACGCGGCCAAGGAGCACAACGCTGACATCATCGGGCTGTCCGGCCTGATCACCCCGTCGCTGGACGAGATGGTCAACTTCGCCGTCGAGATGGAACGCGAGGGGCTGCAGATCCCGCTGCTGATCGGTGGCGCCACCACCTCGCGCGCCCACACCGCGGTGAAGGTGTCGCCGCGTCGGTCCGGTCCGGTGGTCTGGGTCAAGGACGCCTCCCGTTCGGTGCCGGTGGCCGCCGCACTGCTCGACGACAAGCAGCGGCCGGCCCTGCTGGAGGCCACCGAGAAGGATTACGCGGCCCTGCGCGAACGGCACGCCCAGAAGAACGAGCGGCCGATGCTGACGTTGGAGAAGGCCCGCGCCAACCGCACGCCGATCGAGTGGGACGGCTACACCCCGCCGGTGCCCGCCCAAGGCTTGGGCGTGCGGGAGTTCTCCGACTACGACCTCGCCGAGCTGCGCGAGTTCATCGACTGGCAGCCGTTCTTCAACGCCTGGGAGATGAAGGGCCGCTTCCCGGACATCCTCAACAACCCGGTCTCGGGCGAGGCCGCCCGCAAGCTGTACGACGACGCCCAGGAGATGCTCGACACCCTGATCAAGGAGAAGTGGCTGACCGCCAACGGGGTGATCGGATTCTTCCCCGCCAACGCGGTCGGCGACGATGTCGAGGTCTACACCGACGAGACCCGCACCGAGGTGCTGACCACGCTGCACAACCTGCGCCAGCAGGGCGAGCACCGCGACGGCATCCCGAACCGGTCACTGGGTGATTTCATCGCGCCCAAGGACACGGGTCTGGCCGACTACGTCGGCGCGTTCGCCGTCACCACGGGGCTCGGCAGTGGTGAGAAGATCGCCGAGTTCAAGGCGGACAACGACGACTACAACGCGATCCTGCTGGAGTCGCTCGCCGACCGGCTGGCCGAGGCGTTCGCCGAACGGATGCACCAACGGGTCCGCAAGGAGTTCTGGGGGTATCAGCCCGACGAGCAGCTGGACAACCAGGCGCTGATCGATGAGAAATACCGGGGAATCCGCCCAGCGCCGGGCTACCCGGCCTGCCCGGAGCACACCGAGAAGACGACGCTCTGGGAGTTGATGGACGTCAAGGAGCGCACCGGTATCGAGCTGACCGAGTCGATGGCGATGTGGCCTGGTGCTGCCGTCAGCGGCTGGTACTTCTCGCATCCGCAGTCGCAGTACTTCGTGGTGGGCCGGTTGGCGCAGGACCAGGTGGCCGACTATGCCAAGCGCAAGGGCTGGACGCTGACCGAAGCCGAGCGCTGGCTCGCGCCCAATCTCGGCTACAACCCGGAGGACTGATCGCAATCGAGTGTCACACCAGGGCGGGAAATTCGACCGGATCCCGCCTTGGAGTGACACTCGATCCGGTTCGCACGGCTGCCGGTGAGACCTGTCACAAATCCGGAGGCGCGGCCCCGGCCGGGTTGCCGGAGGGAGGACGGATGTCGTTGGCGCCCAACGTGATCAGATGGTCGACGAACGCGCGTGACGATGTTGCCTGTGGCCACGGTCACCGGAACGGCGATGACACCACGGTCGTCACCGGTCCGGCAATGAAACAATGGTGGCCATGCGTGCAGTGCTCTGGGACATGGATGGCACACTGGTCGACTCCGAAAAGCTCTGGGACATTTCGATGCACGCGCTCTACGAGCGGATGGGCGGGGTGCTGACCCCCGAGGTGCGCGAGTCGACCATCGGTGGTTCCGGAGCGGGCGTCATCCGCATCGTCTACGACGATCTGGGACTCGAGCCCGACCCGGCCGCCATGACGGAATCCATGGACTGGCTGTTCAACTACACCGGTGAGCTGTTCGCCTCCGGCCTGCCGTGGCGCGACGGTGCCCGCGAGCTGCTCGAGGAACTGCGGGCTGCCGACGTGCCGATGGCCTTGGTGACCAACACCTATCGCGACCTGGCCGAGAAGGCGTTGAACAGCATTGGCCGCCAGTTCTTTACGGTCACGGTGTGTGGCGACGAAGTTCCGCACGGCAAACCGGCCCCCGATATCTACATGCGGGCGGCCGAACTGCTCGGGTTCGACACCCGAGAGTGCCTGGCGGTCGAGGACTCGGTGACGGGAACGCTGTCCGCCGAGACGGCGGGATGCCCGGTGCTGGTGGTACCCAATGAGGTCGAGGTTCCCCTGAGCCCGCGGCGCAAGCACGTGAGTTCGCTGAAAGACCTGGGTGTCGGCGGGTTACGCGCCGTGCACGAACAGCTGGAGACCCAACTCGGCGAACGCACCGCCTGAGCGCCGAACTCCGCTGGCCGATACGCCCAATTTCGCGGTTTGACTGTGCCATCGTGTGGTAACACACGTTGCGCAGCGTTGCGGAAAGAAGGTTGTGTCATGGCTGGTCACGGCGGTCCCATAGACAACACTCCGTCGGCCATCACCGACGCGGACTTCTCGTCGGGCAAGACCGCTGTCCGAATAGCGTCTGTCGCTGCCCTGGGTGGCCTGTTGTTCGGTTATGACAGTGCCGTCATCAACGGCGCGGTGGACTCCATCCAGGAAGACTTCGGCATCGGCAACACCGAACTCGGCTTCGCTGTCGCCTCGGCCCTGCTCGGCGCTGCCGCCGGCGCCATGACCGCCGGCCGGCTCGCTGACAAGATCGGCCGTATCTCGGTGATGAAAATCGCCGCCGTGCTGTTCTTGATCAGCGCCTTCGGTACCGGTTTCGCGCACGAAGTCTGGACTGTGGTGGTGTTCCGGATCGTCGGCGGTATCGGTGTCGGCGTGGCCTCGGTCATCGCGCCGGCGTACATCGCCGAGACGTCGCCGCCGTCCATCCGCGGCCGGCTGGGGTCACTACAACAGCTGGCCATCGTGTCCGGCATCTTCTTGTCCTTCGCCGTCAACTGGCTGCTGCAGTGGGCCGCCGGTGGGCCGAACGAACCACTGTGGCTGGGACTCGACGCCTGGCGCTGGATGTTCCTGGCCATGGCGGTGCCCGCGGTGCTCTACGGCGCTCTGGCGTTCACCATCCCGGAATCGCCGCGCTATCTGGTTGCCAGCCACAAGATCCCGGAGGCCCGCCGGGTGCTGAGCACATTGCTCGGGCAGAAGAACCTGGAGATCACCATCCACCGCATCCAGGAGACGCTGGAGCGCGAGGACAAGCCGTCCTGGAAGGATCTGCGCAAACCCACCGGCGGTATCTACGGCATCGTCTGGGTGGGCCTGGGGCTGTCGATCTTCCAGCAGTTCGTCGGCATCAACGTCATCTTCTATTACTCCAACGTGTTGTGGCAGGCCGTCGGGTTCAGCGCCGACGAGTCCGCCGTCTACACGGTGATCACCTCCGTCATCAACGTGTTGACGACGCTGATCGCGATCGCGCTGATCGACAAGATCGGCCGCAAGCCGCTGCTGCTGATCGGTTCCACGGGCATGGCGGTCACGCTGATCACCATGGCGGTGATCTTTGCCAACGCCGCGGTGGGCCCGGACGGCACTCCGAGCCTGCCCGGTGCCTCCGGGGTGATCGCGTTGATCGCCGCGAACCTGTTCGTGGTGGCGTTCGGTATGTCGTGGGGCCCGGTGGTCTGGGTGCTGCTCGGCGAGATGTTCCCCAACCGCATCCGCGCTGCCGCGCTGGGCCTGGCCGCCGCGGGGCAGTGGGCGGCCAACTGGCTGATCACCGTGACCTTCCCCGGCCTGCGTGAACACCTGGGCCTGGCGTACGGCTTCTACGGCCTGTGCGCGGTGCTGTCCGGCGTCTTCGTCTGGAAGTGGGTCATGGAGACCAAGGGCGTCTCGCTGGAGGACATGCACGCCGAGGTGCTCCACGACACGAAACCGGCAGCCACCTGATACTCGTTTTCGCCGGCCTGCGGCCCCGTGAAAGAATCGCAGGCCGTGAAGACCTTCGAGGAACTGTTCGCCGAACTCGGTGAACGCGCACGCACCCGGCCCGCAGGTAGTGGCACCGTCGCTGCACTGGACGCCGGCGTGCACAGCATCGGCAAGAAGATCCTCGAAGAGGCCGGAGAAGTGTGGCTGGCCGCCGAGCACGAACCCGATGATGCGCTGGCCGAAGAGCTCAGCCAGCTGTTCTACTGGGCGCAGGTGCTCATGGTCAAGCGTGGCCTGTCGCTCGACGACGTGTACGGAAAACTGTGAACGGCATGCTGCGGGTGGCGGTTCCCAACAAGGGCGCACTCAGTGAATCGGCCGCCGAGATTCTGTCCGAGGCCGGTTACCGGCGGCGCACCGATCCGAAGGACCTGACGGTCATCGACCCGGTGAACAATGTCGAGTTCTTCTTCCTGCGCCCCAAGGACATCGCCATCTATGTGGGGTCCGGGCAGCTGGATTTCGGAATCACCGGCCGTGACCTGGCCCGCGAGTCCGACGCTCCGGTGCAGGAGCGCCTGGCGCTCGGTTTCGGGTCTTCGACGTTCCGTTACGCCGCTCCGGCGGGCAGCGAGTGGTCGGTGACCGATCTCGCGGGCAAACGCATCGCCACCGCCTACCCCAACCTGGTCCGTAAAGATCTGGCCGACAAGGGCATCGAGGCGACCGTGATCCGCCTCGACGGGGCGGTGGAGATCTCGATCCAGCTCGGCGTCGCGGATGCCATCGCCGACGTGGTGGGTTCGGGACGTACCCTGCGCCAGCACGGCCTGGTTGCGTTCGGTGAACCGCTGTGTGATTCCGAGGCGGTGCTGATCGAGCGGGCGGGACCAGAATCCGATCGGGCCCGCGACCAGCTGGCCGCCCGAGTGCAGGGGGTGGTGTTCGGCCAGCAGTACCTGATGCTCGACTACGACTGCCCGCGTGCGCTGATCGACCAGGCCACCGCGGTCACCCCGGGTCTGGAGTCACCCACCATCGCACCGCTGGCCGATCCGGACTGGGTGGCCGTGCGCGCCCTGGTCCCGCGCCGCGACGTCAACGCCATCATGGACGAACTCGCGGCCATCGGCGCCAAGGCGATCCTGGCCTCCGACATCCGGTTCTGCCGCTTCTGAGCTCACCCGGCCGCGTCGCCACCGGTTTCAGCCGGTGCGGCCCCGTTTGCCGTGTTAGCGTCCGGGTGGTCGTGACACCGGTCGGGAGGGTCGTATGACGCACGTTCTCGTTCTGCTGGTTGCGCTGTTGATCGGTGTCATCGCCGGTCTGCGCGCTCTCACCCCGCCCGCCGTGGTGGCCTGGGGCGGGTTCCTGGGGTGGATCAACCTCGACGGCACGTGGGCGCAGTGGGTGGCACACCCGATCACCGTCGGTGTCTTCACGCTGCTGCTGGTGGGTGAGCTGATCACCGACCAGCTGCCCAAGACCCCCAGCCGCAAAGTGCCGCCGCAGTTCGCCGCGCGGCTGATCAGTGGTGGGTTCGCGGGTGCCGTCATCGGTACCGCGTGGGGGTACACCTTCGGTGGTCTCGGCGCCGGCGTGGTTGGCGCCGTGCTGGGCACCCTGGGCGGCGCGGCGGCCCGCGGCTGGCTGGCCGGTAAGGCGGGTAAGGACCTTCCCGCGGCGCTGGTCGAAGACGTCGTGGCCGTCGTCGGCGGCTTCGGCATCGTGGCGCTGGCATCGGTTCTGTAGAGCCATGACAACACATTTCGACGCCATCGTGGTCGGTGCGGGACAGGCCGGCCCGCCGCTTGCCGGGCGCCTGACCGCGGCAGGTCAGACCGTCGCGGTGATCGAGCGCAAGCTCGTCGGCGGTACCTGTGTCAACTACGGCTGCATTCCCACCAAGACGCTGGTCGCCAGTGCGCACGCGGCCCACATCGCGCGGCGCAGCGCCGATTACGGGATCGGCACCGGCGACGTCACCGTCGACATGACCAAGGTCAAGGCCCGCAAGGACGGCATTGTCCGGGGTGACCGTGAGGGTGTCGAAGGCTGGCTCGAAGGCATGCCGGGCTGCACGCTGATCCGCGGCCACGCCCGGTTCATCGACTCGCACACCCTGCAGGTCGACGATCAGGTGCTCTCCGCCGACCGGATATTCCTCAACGTCGGCGGCCGCGCGGTGGCCCCCGCGATCCCTGGCCTCGACGACGTGGACTACATGACCAATGTCGGTGTCCTGGAACTGGATTCGGTGCCCGAGCATCTGGTCATCATCGGCGGCAGCTACATCGGGCTGGAGTTCGCGCAGATGTACCGCCGTTTCGGTGCCGAGGTCACCGTCATCGAACGCGGCCGGCGGCTGGCTTCCCGCGAGGACGACGACGTCTGCGCCGCCATCAAGGAGATCCTCGAAAAGGACGGCATCACAATCCATCTGGGTGCCGATGACATCCGGGTCAGCGCGGACGGCCAGAACATCTCGGTGCACACCAGTGCCGACGGCCCCACGGTCACGGGGTCACACCTTCTCGTGGCGACCGGTCGCACGCCCAACACCGACGACCTCGGACTGGAGGCGGCCGGGGTGGACACCGACGGCCGCGGTTACATCGTGGTCGATGACCAGCTGCGCACCAGCGTCGAACACATCTGGGCGATGGGGGACTGCAACGGCAAAGGCGCCTTCACCCACACTTCGTACAACGATTTCGAGATCGTCGCGGCCAACTTGCTGGACAACGAGCCACGGCGCGTCAGCGACCGCATTCCCACCTACGCGCTGTACATCGACCCGCCGCTGGGCCGGGCCGGGATGACGGTCGCGCAGGTGCGCGAGTCCGGCCGAAAAGCTCTGGTGGGCAAGCGTCCCATGACGCGGGTGGGACGCGCGGTGGAAAAGGGCGAGACGCAGGGCTTCATGAAGGTGGTCGTCGACGCGGAGACCAAAGAGATTCTGGGCGCGGCCATTCTGGGTGTCGGCGGTGACGAGGTGATCCACGGCATCCTCGACACCATGTCCGCCAAGGCGCCGTACACCACGCTGACCCACACCGTGCACATTCACCCGACGGTCAGCGAGCTGGTGCCGACCATGTTGGAGGAGATGAAACCGCTGGCATAGCAGTCCTGGCAAAGTGGTTCCAGTCGCAACCAACTGCCGTTACCATGACGGCGAAGGGGACGGACTGGGGGGTTCCGATGCCAGCAGACGGCAATGACCACGACATCGACGACGGTATCGACGACGGCATCGACGACGACACTGACGACGACACTGACGGCGAGCGAAAGCGCATACTCGCTGCGGCACATGACGAGTTGAGCCGCTGGGGGATCGATCGTTTCAACCTCGCCGCCATGGCGGACCGGCACGGTATCGCCCGAGAAGTGGTGTGGCGGTACTGGGATGACGAAGAAAGCGTCGTTCTGGAAGCTCTCCTGCACGCACCCACCAGGGCCATCTCGTTACCCGATACCGGTGCGCTGCGCGACGATCTGGCTCAGCTGGCGTCCGAGATGGCTGCTTACCTGGCGACCGACCACGGGCGTCGACTGCTGCGGGCCCATGTCATCACCAACCTCGACTACCCGAGAACATCGATCCGCCAGGACGCCTGGTCGTTCGGGACCCGTGCTCTCAGTGAGATCTTCGAGCGGGCTCGCCGTCGCGGTGAAGTGTCCGACGACATCGAAGTGCGGATGGCCCTGGAAATGCTCTTCGCGCCCATCAACATGCGCGTGCTGTTCACCGGCGAAGCGATCGACGACCAGTACTGCACCGAACTCGCGGAATGGGTTTGGCGCGCAGCGACTTCCCGGTGAGCTCAGCCCGCGGCCCGGATCAGGCGTAACTGGCCCAGTTCGGCGACATTCTTCGTCAGCTCGACATTCAACCAGGACGCGGTGTGCGCCAGCGTCTTCGGCGGATCCCACGGGTAAGGCACCGACCGGCTCAGATCGGCGTCGCTCAGCACCGACCGCCAGGCGGCGGCCAGCTCACGCAGCCGCGCCACAGCAGCAACTCCGGTTCCCGCCCAGAACACCTCGGCGCGGCCGGGAACCACCTCACCGGAAGCGTGCGCCAACGCCGTTGTCCACCACCAGTCGATGTGCCAGGTGAGCCAGGCGACGGTGGGCACCGGAACGGGATCGAGCTCGGCCTCGGAGAAATCGGGGCGCCACAAACCGTCGCCTCCGCGGTGCACCGTCCACACCACGCCGGCCGGCTCCCACAGGAAGTCGTCCTCGACGAGCGCGTCGAGATGCAACTGCGCCAGCGCCCACACGAGATCGAACTGCTCGAGCAGAACGCTCACTGGCGCTGCACCAGCAGGGTCTGCGCGGAGGTCCCGAGGAAGCCGCCGCGGTCGTACACCTCGGCGGTGGTGACCCCGATTCCGTCGGGCCCGATGGATCCTCGAGCCCGTAAGGCGAAGTCGTCCCCGGTGGGCAGTCGATGCAGGTGCACCACTGTGTCGGTGTTCATGAACACGTACTGCCGCGGATCCAGCGCCGAGCCCACCCCGTTGGCGGAGTCCACCACCATGGTCAGCCGCTGCAGTGCCGTCGTGGGCTCGTCATCGACCAACGAAACCTTCGGCGTCAGCCAGAACACCCGCGAGCCCGAATCGTCCTGCTGGCGGCGGAAATCGACGGACTCGAGATAACCGGCGGCGTTCCACCAGCCGTCGGGCAGCGGCACCAGCGGACCCTCGACCAGCGGAGGATGCCTGTCGGTGACCGCGTCGGCGGTGTCGCTGACCGCCAGGGCCCACGCCGAGACCCGGGCGACCGGGCGTGTGTCGTCGACCGGTGTCATCTCCGCGGCCAGCAGCGAGATCCGCCGTCCCGGCCGCTCCACCCACGTCCGTACCCGCAGCGGCGCCACCGGAATGGCGCCGAGGATGTCCAAGCTGAGCCGGCCGATACGCAGCGCCGCCGGGTCCAGCTGCTCTTCGATGAGCTTGGTGAGTAGCGCCAGCGGTGGCGAACCGTGCTGGATTTCCGGTGTCCAGTTGCTGCGGGTCAGGTCCGTCGAGTCGTACACATCTCCGGGCAACCGCCGGTAATAACAATCCGTCACGCTGCTGAGCCTGCCGGATGCTGCGGCCAACCCGGATACGGCGGTGGGGTACCGCCGAACTCCGGGCACAGACTCTGATGGGCGCACCAGTTGCACAGGGGGCTTCGATTGGTGCGGAAATCGCCTGTGGCGCCCGCAGATTGGATGGCCCGCCAGATGGCCACCAGCGTCTTCTCGAAGCGCTCGAGTTCCTCGAGGTCTGGTGCGTAATCCAGCAGCTGACCATCGGCGAGGTAGATCAGCCGCAGCCGCGTGGGCAGGATTCCCCGTGAGCGCAGCAGGGCCACCGCGTAGAACTTCATCTGGAACAGCGCCTTGAATTCGGCCAGGGCCCGCGCCTCCGGCGGTGCCTTGCCGGTCTTGTAGTCCACCACCCGCACCTCACCGGTGGCCGCGACGTCGATGCGGTCGACGAAACCCCGCAGCAGTGTGCCGTCGGCGAGCTCCACTTCCACGCGCTGTTCGCAGCTCTGGGGGTCGAAGCCGGTGGGGTCCTCGAGCCGGTAGTAGCCCGACAGCAGCTTGGCCGCCTCGGCGAGCAACTGCTCCCGCTGTTCGGGAGCCACCTGTTCGGCAAGGCCCGGCTCCTCGGCGGCAATCCGGTTCCAGGCCGGCGCCAGCAGCCCCAGGGCGGTGTCCTGACCGCGTTGGGCGGCGGGCAGGCTGTAGAGCTGTTCGAGGGCGGCGTGCACCACCGAGCCGCGTAGCTGCGCGGGTGACGACGGCTCGGGCAGCCGGTCGATGGCCCGGAACCGGTACAGCAAGGGGCACTGCTTGAAGTCGGCGGCCCGTGACGGCGACAGGGCAGGTCGAGATGCCACCCGTTCGGGCACCCTGGGGACTGTCTCGGCCATACTTGGCAGCTTATGCACGGGCTCAGACATATTTGGCAGGGTTGTTCGGTGGTTGTGGAAGAGGGCGCACTGTGTCGTTGACGGGACCGTTCACCGAAGGTGACCGCGTGCAGCTCACCGACGCCAAGGGCAGGCACTACACGATGGTGTTGGCGCCGGGCGCCGAGTTCCACACCCACCGCGGCGCGATCCCGCACGACTCGGTGATCGGCGTACCCGAGGGCAGCGTGGTCAAGTCCACCAACGGTGATCAGTTCCTGGTGCTGCGCCCGCTGCTCATCGACTATGTGCTGTCGATGCCGCGCGGTGCGCAGGTCATCTATCCCAAGGACGCGGCGCAGATCGTGCACGAGGGGGACATCTTCCCGGGCGCGCACGTGCTCGAGGCGGGCGCGGGCTCCGGCGCGCTGACCTGCTCGCTGTTGCGTGCGGTCGGCCCGACCGGCCAGGTGACGTCCTACGAGGTGCGCGACGACCACGCCGTGCACGCCATCCGTAATGTCGAGACCTTCTTCGGGGAGCGTCCGCCCAACTGGAATCTGGTGATCGGTGACCTGGCCGAATACACCGGCCCGCAGGTGGATCGCGCGGTGCTCGACATGCTGTCGCCGTGGGAGGTGCTCCACGCCGTGTCCGAGGCGCTGGTACCCGGCGGTGTGCTGATGGTCTACGTCGCCACCGTCACCCAGCTGTCGAAGACGGTCGAGGCGCTGCGCGAGCAGCAGTGCTGGACCGAGCCGCGGTCATGGGAGACCATGCAACGCGGCTGGAACGTCGTGGGCCTGGCCGTGCGACCGCAGCACAACATGCGCGGGCACACCGCGTTCCTGATCTCCGCACGGCGGCTGGCTCCGGGCACCATCACCCCGACACCGCTCAAACGCCGCAAGCAGCAGGTCTGATCGTCGGCCGCCGCCTCGGGGGGCAGCCCGTCGTAGAGCGCGGCTAGAACTGGTCTTCGCTGCGCGACAGTCCGCGCCGGACGGACAGCAGCTCGATCTCCGGGCGGGCGGCCACCAGACGTTCGGCGTTGTCCAGCACCTCGACCACATGAGCACGATCGCCGGCGACGGCGGCGATTCCGATCACCGTGCGCCGATGTAGATCGACGGAGCCCGTCTCGGCCGCCGAGACGGCGAAACGGCGGCGGAGTTCGGCGACGATGGGGCGCACCAGCGCGCGTTTCTCCTTCAGCGAATGCACATCGCCGAGCAGGATGTCGAACTCGAGCCAACCGATCCACATGCCAGGCCCTACCGTCCGTACGCCAGGAGCATGTCTGCGGTCCGGCGCGACAGCTGCCAGGTGTTGTCCACCCCCCGGAACTCCATCGGGAAAGAGAACGGTGCCGCCTCCGGGTCGGCCGCGGTGATCGTGACGTCGGCGTTCACCAGGCCCGGTTCACGGTCGGAGGCCACGATGCCGGTCACCGAAAAGGTCAGCGGGGCGAGTTGGTTGTCGCGCAGCGCGGTGGTGAAGGCGTCCAGGGCGGTCGCGTCGGCGCCGGTGGCGCCCTCGACCAGGTTCAGCTTGTCGCGACCCGGTACGGCGGGATCGGAGATCCGGGTGAGAACGTCCAGTAGCGCCGCGGGCTGAGGCGGCTCCTGCGGTGCGACGGCCGAGGACGTCACGGGCGGCGGCGGCGATGAGGGTGGCGCAGCGGTGTTGTCACTACACCCCAACAGCCCGAACGCCGCCACGAGAATCGTGGCGGCGCTCAGGACTGCGTTTCGGATCAGGGTCAGCCCGCCGAGGCGAGCAGCGACAGTGCCGAACCCTTCTGCACCAGCCAGCCGGTAGGGCTCTTGCCGGCGATGAAGGTGACCGGGCGGGTGGTGCTCACGCCGTTGGCGGCGGTGGCGGTGACGTTCGCGGTGGCCACCGGGCCGTTGAGATCGATGTCCACCACGTTGAAGGTCAACGGGAACAGGCCCTTGGCCTGCGCATTGGTGAACGCACGATCGGCGGTGATGCCCTCGATGCGGCCGACGCCGCCCTCGATGTATGCGGCCTTATTGCCACTGAACGAGCCGCCGGTGGCGAGCGCGTTGAGGGTCTGGGTCAGCGGAGCCGCCAGCTCAGGTGCGGGCACCTGTGGCATCGGGACGTCCCACGACAGCAGGTTGGCCTGCGGAGCTGTGGCGTTCGTCACGGTTGCAAGGGAAGTCACACCTGCCGCCGCGGCGCCGACGATGGCGACCGCTCCGGCAGCGGTTGCCACACCGGTGGCGAGGGATTTCAGGTTCACGGCTGTCCTTTCAGTCGGCCCGCCTCTTGATCAGAGGCTAACAGTGTTGCTGGTGTGTCGAATTCCTACACCGCACACAAAGTCTGAATCGCCGGTAGCGTTGAAGTTGTTACCGCACCAACTTTCGGTGCGGGGAATGGAGCGCAGCATGAGTGAGTCAGAGCGTTCGGGGGAGAACCCGCAGGGATTCTCCAGCGAGGATGCTGCCGAGCTGGAGGCCTTGCGTCGCGAAGCGGCGATTTTGCGCGAGCAGCTCGACACGGCCGGTGGTCAGGGCGGTGCGCGAACCGCCCGCGACGTCCATCAGCTGGAGGCCCGTATCGACTCGCTGGCGGCACGGAACGCCAAGCTGATGGAAACACTCAAGGAGGCTCGCCAACAGCTTCTCGCGCTGCGCGAGGAGGTGGACCGGCTCGGGCAGCCGCCGAGCGGTTACGGCGTGCTGTTGAACACCCACGAGGACGACACCGTGGATGTCTTCACCTCCGGCCGCAAGATGCGCCTGACGTGTTCGCCCAATATCGAGGTGGCGTCGCTCAAGCAGGGCCAGACGGTCCGGCTTAACGAGGCGCTCACCGTCGTGGAGGCCGGCACGTTCGAGGCCGTCGGTGAGATCAGCACTCTGCGCGAGATCCTGGCCGACGGCACCCGTGCCCTGGTGGTCGGTCACGCCGACGAGGAACGCATCGTGTGGCTCGCCGAGCCGTTGATCGCGCCCGACGATCTGCCGGAAGAGATCGCGGCCACCCTGTCGGAGGCCGAGCTGGATCTGCGTCCCCGCAAGCTGCGCCCCGGCGACTCGCTGCTGGTCGACACCAAAGCCGGTTATGCGTTCGAGCGCATCCCCAAGGCCGAGGTCGAGGACCTGGTGCTCGAAGAGGTGCCCGACGTCAGCTACCACGACATCGGTGGCCTGACCCGGCAGATCGAGCAGATCCGCGACGCCGTGGAGCTGCCGTTCCTGCACAAGGACCTGTACCGCGAGTACGCGCTGCGGCCGCCCAAGGGTGTGCTGCTGTACGGCCCGCCCGGGTGCGGTAAGACGCTCATCGCCAAGGCGGTGGCCAACTCGCTGGCCAAGAAGATGGCCGAGGTGCGCGGGGATGACGCCCGTGAGGCGAAGTCCTACTTCCTCAACATCAAGGGCCCGGAGCTGCTGAACAAGTTCGTCGGCGAAACCGAGCGGCACATCCGGCTGATCTTCCAGCGGGCCCGCGAGAAGGCGTCCGAGGGCACCCCGGTGATCGTCTTCTTCGACGAGATGGACTCGATTTTCCGCACCCGCGGCACCGGCGTCAGCTCCGATGTCGAGACCACCGTGGTCCCGCAGCTGCTGAGCGAGATCGACGGTGTGGAAGGCCTGGAGAACGTCATCGTGATCGGCGCGTCCAACCGCGAGGACATGATCGACCCGGCGATCCTGCGGCCCGGCCGCCTGGACGTCAAGATCAAGATCGAACGGCCCGACGCCGAGTCGGCGCAGGACATCTTCAGCAAGTACCTGACCGACGAGTTGCCGATCAACGACGACGATCTCGCCGAGTTCAGCGGCGACCGCTCGCTGACCATCAAAGCGATGATCGAGAAGGTCGTCGACCGGATGTACGCCGAGATCGACGACAACCGGTTCCTGGAGGTCACCTACGCCAACGGTGACAAGGAAGTCATGTACTTCAAGGACTTCAACTCCGGCGCCATGATCCAGAACGTCGTCGACCGCGCCAAGAAGAACGCGATCAAGTCGGTGCTGGAGACCGGTCAGCCTGGTCTGCGGATCCAGCACCTGCTCGACTCGATCGTCGACGAGTTCGCCGAGAACGAGGACCTGCCCAACACCACCAACCCCGATGACTGGGCGCGGATCTCGGGCAAGAAGGGTGAGCGGATCGTCTACATCCGCACCTTGGTCACCGGCAAGAGCTCGAGTGCGTCGCGGGCGATCGACACCGAGAGCAACCTGGGCCAGTACCTGTAGGCAACGACAACCGATCAGGCCAACAGCGAACAGCTGTTGGCCTGATTGTGTTGTGGGACAGAAACTTTCCGTGGCCGACAGTGATCACCTGTGTTGTCGCCGGAGCGCACCTGACTTCGTCGACGCGGCGGTCCCTACTCTGGAGTGGTGTTCTTCTTCCTCTTCGGCTACGGCACCAAACAGAAGCTCCTGGGCGCGGGGGAGGTGCGTACCTGCCCGCGGTGCCACAACACCACCCAGTGGCAACGGGTCAGGGAGTTCAAGCAGTTCAGCGTGTTCTTCGTGCCGGTCGCGCGGTGGAAGCGCCAGGAGTTCGAAGTGTGCGGCATCTGTGGGGCCGCGGTTACGGCGTGAGAGTGTGCGGGCCGTGGAAAATGTGACGGTTTTCTTTCCTTTCTCAGCCCTGTTTTACCTGTTGACGGGGCCAGACGGGGGTGCACGGTGAGTGGTTGGGGGTTCGCTGGAGGGATTGTCGGCGCGTAGGGTGAGGCACAGGCGCGGCGCACCGCCCGTGCCTGCCGAGCCGAGGAGGAGTCGTGAGTCGAAGCACTCCCGTCGACTCCGGTAGCGAACTCGACCAGTGGGCGGTGATTCCGCATCCGGTGATCGTGGTGGACCGCTCGGGTGGCGTCCGTGCGCTCAGCCGGTCCGCGCAAGCTCTGGTGAAAACCCTTGCCGTGGGCGGCAACTTGGAATGGGATGCGCCGACATGGCTATGGCATGCCCACGAGCACTTCTTCGGGATCGATTCGACGACAGAGCCGGCGCAGGTCTCCGGGAGGGTGGGGGACCGCCTCCTGGCCGCGCGCCCGGTCTGTCTACCCGGCGGTGACGTCGCGTGGTGGCTGATCGACGAACCGGCCCACCTGCTCCGAGAATCGCAGGCGGCCCTGGCCCGTGAACAGGAACGCGCGGCGCTGCTCGACGAGACGTCAGCGGTGTTGATGGCGATGCTCAACGTCGACCGCTGCATGGAGGCGGCGGCTGCGCTGGCCGCTGAGCACCTGGCCGATGCGGCGGTGGTGGTGGCGCCGTTCGGCGGTCGTCATCTCGATGTGGTCTACAGCGGTCCGGACGGGACGACGCAGGCGAGCCGGGTCGACGCTGATCCCGCCGCAGTCCCCGGGCTGAGCGAGGCGTTAAACGGATTCCCGCCCGTGCCGTCGCGTTGGCTCGATGCTGCGACCCTCCCGGATTGGCTCATCCCGCAGGGTTGCCCCGATCGGGTGGGTTCCGTGGTGATCACTGCGATGCCCGGTCACGGTGCCCCGGCCGGAGCGCTGGTGCTGTTGCGCAGCGATAGGCGGGAGACACTGACCGAGGCCGACGAACAGTTCGCCCGGTTGTTCGCCGCGCGCGCCGGCGCGGCACTCTCCGCGGCCCGCTTGTACACCGAGCAGGCGTCCATCACACGCACCTTGATGCGAAATCTGCTGCCCCCACAGCTTGATCGCCTACCCGGCATCGGGCTGGCCGGTGGGTACCGCGCCTCCGACGACCACCAGATGGTCGGCGGGGACTTCTACGACGTCCACCCCGCGTCAACCGCCGACGGCGAAACCCTGGTGCTGCTCGGCGACGTCTGCGGTAAGGGTGTGGAGGCGGCGGTGCTGACCGGCAAAGTCAGAAACACCTTGCAGGCGCTCGCGCCGCTGGCCGGCGACCACGCCGCGGTCCTAACCCTGCTGAACAATGCGCTGCTCTCTGCCGATCGCACGCGCTTCGTCACCCTGGTGCTGGCGTCCGTGGCGCGGCGCGACGGCGGGGTGGTGCTGAGGTTGACCAGCGCCGGTCACATGCCCCCGCTCATCGTGCGCAACAACGGTGGGGTCGAAGAGGCCGATACGCAGGGGATGCTTGTCGGCGTGGTGCCGGACATCACCTCGCGGACGTTCGAGACGTCACTGGCGCCGGGTGAAACGTGTCTGCTGTACACGGACGGGGTCACCGAGGCGCGTGGCGGTCCGCTGGGTACGGAGATGTTCGGGGAGCATCGGTTGGCTGCCGAGTTGGCTCACTGCGCCGGCATGCCCGCCGAAGCGGTGGTGGAGCGCATCATGATGCTGACGTCGCAGTGGCTGGGCCGACGCGCCCACGACGATATCGCCGTTGTGGCGATCACCGCGCCGCGTCGCACCCGGCTGAGTGCGGTCGACGGCCACACCGCGGGACGGTTCACTGCATGACACCTTCCTCCATCGACGCGACGGCCGGGCATGCCCAGCTTCGTGACCAGCTCTGGGGTGCTGTCATCGGCGGTGACGAATATGCCGCGGCGGCAATGATATTCGCGGCTGCGGAGGCCGGAATCTCGCCGGAGGAGCTCCTTCTCGACGTCATTGCGCCCGTGCAGAGCAAGGTGGGGACCGAGTGGGCCGCCTGCCGCATCACCGTGGCGCAGGAGCACGCTGCCACCGCCGTCAACGACCGGGTGATCGCAGCGCTGGCGCACCACCCGGCGAGCAGTCGCACACCCAGCGCTGGGCGGCTCGTGGTGGCGTGCGTCGACGGTGAATGGCATGCGCTGCCGGCCCGATTGCTTGCCGAGGTCCTGCGGCTCCGTGGTTGGCAGGTCGAATTCCTGGGGGCGCAGGTGCCCACGCCCCATCTGGTGGCGCACGTGCACCAACACGGGCCGGATGCCGTTGCACTGTCGTGCTCCATACCGACGCGTCTGCCCACCGCGCACAGTGCGATCGCCGCCTGCCATGCCGCCGGAGTGCCTGTGCTGGTCGGAGGCGCCGGGTTCGGTACCGACGGGCGTTACGCTCACCTGCTGGGGGCCGACTCATGGGCACCCGACGCTCGTACCGCGGATACTCAACTGCGCCAAGGGCTCACACGCGGAAAGCCGGTCATCCGTCAACCCCACGACGATCTTCCTCACCTGACCGATCAGGAGTACACGATGGTCACCAAGACTGCGGCTGCGCTGGTGACGGCCACCATGGCGACTCTCGACGAGCGCTTCCCTGCCATGCGGGCCTACACCGACGCACAACGCCAGCACACCGCTGCGGATATCGCCCACATCGTGGACTTCCTGGCCGTCGCGCTCTATACCGATGACCCGGATCTCTTCACCGGGTTCATCGCGTGGACCGGTGACGTGCTCGCCGCCAGGG
The DNA here is from genome assembly GCF_059132455.1 of Mycolicibacterium sp. SMGY-1XX. Lineage (NCBI taxonomy): Bacteria > Bacillati > Actinomycetota > Actinomycetes > Mycobacteriales > Mycobacteriaceae > Mycobacterium > Mycolicibacterium sp. SMGY-1XX. Next base: position 4,362,151 of record NZ_CP101139.1, on the reverse strand, counting down.
GTGTCCCTGCGGCTTCGCTGCATCCGGCTCTGGACCTGCTCACCACACAGTTGCAGGACTTCCCGCGTGCGCGGCGCATGCTCGAGACTGCGCACCAGGGTATCGACGGTGCGGCGGCCGAACAGGTGGTCAGCGCATGAAATTGACCATCACCACCGACGTCGCCCACCGGTCCGCCACCGTGCATGTCTCCGGCGACCTCGACTTCTCCACCACCGGTGCCCTCCTCGGCGCGGTAACCGAATTGCTCACCCCCGCTGGGGCGTTGCGCGGTTTGCATCTGGATTTTTCGGGCCTGGAATACTGCACTTCGTCGGGGCTGGCGGGATTGATCGACATTCACCGGCAGGCGGCCGAGTCGGGAACGCATCTGAATCTCGATCACCGGCCCGCCCAGCTGAACCGGATGATGGTGCTCACGGGAACGCTCGAGATGTTGACCGGGGAGGTCGCCCGCACCGAAACCACCGAACTCGGCTGAACCGATCCGTCGTCCCATTCTCACTGTAAGCCAGACCCGGGGGCTTGCGGCAAGACCCCGTTCAGGTTGCACAATCGCCGGCATGACCAGACCTTTTGAGGTGCACGAGTCGGGCGCGTATCTGCACGGCACCAAAGCGGATCTCGCGGTGGGCGATTTTCTGACACCCGGCCGGCGATCCAACTACGACCCGGAACGCATCATGAACCACGTCTACATCACACAGACCCTCGATGCCGCGGTATGGGGCGCCGAGTTGGCCGTCGGTGAGGGACGCGGACGGATCTACATCGTCGAGCCGGAAGGCGCCGTGGAGGATGACCCCAACGTGACGGACAAGAAACTCCCGGGCAATCCGACGCGCTCTTACCGCACGCGCGAACCGGTGCGCATCGTCGGCGAAATCACCGACTGGGTGGGGCACACCCCGGAACAACTCGCAGCCATGCGTGACGGATTGGCCGACCTCGAGCGCCGCGGGCTCGCCGTCATCTACGACTAGCGTGCAGCAATCAGCTGGCTGCTGGTGGTTGGAATGGGGTGTACCACCACCATTGGGCGCGTTCCCCGGTGGGGCCGGGGCACGGTGGGACATTGGGTGGCTGTGTGGTGGGTGGTCGGGCCAGGGATGCGTTGGTGAGTTGTCGGCCGGCGGCGTCGGTGACGACGAGCTGGTGGGCGGGGCCGGTGAGCGTGATGCGGCCGCGGTGGTGGGCACGGTGGTGAAATGGGCAGACCAACACCAGATTCGATGGTTCGGTGGGGCCGCCGTCCTCCCAGTGGATGAGGTGATGAGCGTGCAATCCGCGGGTGGCTCCGCAGCCGGGGACCGCGCAGGTGCCGCGGTCGCGGTGTTCCAGAGCTCGGCGTAGCCGGCGGCTGATGGTGCGGGTTTCCCGCCCGGCGCCGAGGGGGTGGCCGTCGCGTTCGAACCAGACTTCGCAGGTGGCGTCGCAGAGCAGGTAGCGGCGGTCATCGTCGGACAGCAGCGGCCCCAGATGCAGGGCGGCGGTGCGGGTTTTGACGTCGAGGTGCACGACGACGGTGGTGCGGTGTCCGTGTGGGCGGGCGGCGACGTCGGCGTCCCAGCCGGCGTGCACCAGGCTCATGAATCCGTCGACCGGGGTGGGGAACGGTGGGGTGGTGTTGGAGGTGCCGGTGGCGTGGTCGCGTTTCCAGTCGGCGACCAGGGCGTCGCGGTGGGAGTGCAGGGCGGCCTGGAATTCTGCGGCTTCATGGTGGGGCAAGGTGATGTGCCAGGTGACCGACTGGTCGTCGCTGGTGTGGGTGATGGACCGCTTGGGTTGCCGGCGTGGCGGTTCCGGTCGTGACTCAGGCCCGGGTCTCGGTTCGGGCGGGGGTTCGGGTGAGGGCTCGGACGTCGATCCCGCTGTCAATTCCCAGGGCGCGGGCTGTGATTCCCAGGGCTCGGGTTGGTACTCCGGTTCCGGCTCGGGTTGCGGTTCGAGGGTGGGTGTGGGTTTGGATTCCAGGTTCACCGCATGGCGGAGTTGTTCGACGGTGGCGTGGGGGATCAGTTGGGCGTAGTGCTCATCGGAGCCGTTGGCGGCGCGCTCGGCGATGACCCCCATTTGATCCAGTGACACCCGGCCTTGCCGCACCATGGCCGTGCAGCGGGGGAATTCGGCGAGACGTTGCGCGATGGTGGTGAAGATGTCGGCGTTGCGCGGTGAGACCCCGAGTTTCCAGGCCACCAGTGCTGGTATGGATTTGGCGCCGGTCATACCGGCCAGTCCGTCACGGTCGATCTCGGCGATGATCTCCACGATGCGGCCGTCGATCGCATTGCGCTGTCCGGCCAACTCTGCAAACTCCTCGAACAACACATCGAGCCGCTCCTTGGGTGACACCTCCGGAGCGGCGAAAGATGTTGCGGTCGAGGACATGCCACCATCAAAGCAGAAGGGTACGACAAAAAACCTAGCGCTCCAAGGTCAGATACGCGTCGCGGCCGGCCAGGCTGACCGCCACGTCGGCGATCAGCGGATCGAAGAACCGTTGCCGATACAGGGGATCCACCGAGGTGCTCACGGTGAAGTACAGCCCGGACAACACGGACACGAACAGCGACGTGTGCACCACGGTCTGGGGAACCGGCACGTGCACGCCGAACCACGTTCCCGCACAGGGTGGCTCGCCTACCGGGCAGCTCTCCTGCGACGACCACAGCACCGTCACGTCATCGGGGACGGCGATGATGCCCAGCGCCAGGAAGAACGCGAAGATCCCGGCGGTGAAGAACACCACCTGGATCGCCTGGGACACCACCATGACGGCGACGACGTTGATCTGCTCGGCCACCGACAGTGGGGTGCGCTCGGAACGGCCGGACAGGTCCGCCAACGGCGTATCCACCAACAGCGCGGCCGGGTCGGACTGCTCGGAGCGGTCCTCGCGCAAGGCGCGCACCTCGTCACGAATCGTGGTGACCATGAACAGAAGTGCGATGATCGCCAGGAATCCGACTGTCTGCCAAAGTCTCTCGCGGCTCATGCGGGCGGCGAGCTGCCACAGTTCGCCGGTGAAGTACACCACCACGGTCAGCATCAGCACCGGCAGCGCGCGGCTCATCAGGTTCCCCAGGGCACCCAGCTGAATGGAGGCGAACCGGAAGGCCCACAACGCAATCGACCCGAATCCCAGGTAGGTCAGCCAGATCGTCAGCAGTGTCACCAGCAGGAACACCGGCGCTTCAGCCACCGCCGCGGCCGACCAGCCGTCGACGGTCACCGGCATCACCACCACGAACATGGCCATGACCAGCAGCGCGGCCGTGCGCCTGCCCCGCTCAGAGGCGGCAGTGTCGCGCTGGTGCAGCACATTCAACACGAACGGCGCCGCGATCAGCAGCACCGCGATGATGCCCAGCCGCACGATGTACCCGTAGTCCGGGTCGTCGCCCGTCCAGCGCGCCAGCGCCATCGCGGCCGCGGTCAGGGCGCCCACCCCGGCCACGGCGGGGGCCGACCGCTCGATCAGCGCGTGCGAGCGCACCCGCCGGGTCAGCACCAACGGCAGCCCCCGGTGCAGGAACCAGTCGTGCACGCGCTGCATGTCGGCCACGGCCATATTGTGTCAGCGCTCCGCGGTGACCGTCCGGTAGCGGTCGCGCGCCACCATCGTCAGCCGCAGGTCTTCGACCAGCGGGTCCAGAAAGCGGCTGCGCTGATCGGCATCGGCCACTGCACGGGCGCTGATGTACATGAACGTCAAGGCGCCCAGGAACATCGCGGTCTGGATCAGCGCATCCGGTGCCGGGATCGTCATGCCCAGGAACTGCCCGTCCGAGGTCCCGTTGCGTGTCCACGCGGCCAGCAGTTCCGGGCTCAACAGGATCAACCCGAGGGTGAAGAAGATCAGCGCCGTCACGATCGACACCGTCAGCACCTGCACGATCTGGCTCAGCGCCAGGACGAAGCCGACATTCAACCGTTCGGCACGCGACAGCGGCACCCGCCGCGGCCGGTCCGGCATGTCCTCGAACGGGGTGCCGACCAGGCTGGCGGCGTCCTCGGCTTTCTTGGCGTTCGGGTCGAGGATGGGCCGCACCCGCTCCATCGTGCTGGACACCAGGAACACCGCCGCGACGGCGAACAGGAACAGCAGCGCCAACCACAGGCGTGGCCGACTGACCGTCGACGCCATCACCCACACATAGGAGTTGAAGAACACCAGGACGGTCAGCAGCACCACCGGTAGAGCCCGGACGAACAGGCTGCCCACCGACGCCAGGTTCTCCATCGTCACCCGGGCCGACCACGCCAGGATGGCACCGACTCCTGTTGCGGTACAGACCAATATCAGGGCGACGACGATGGTGTCACCGATGATGTTGACCGGTTCGTGTGCGCTCACTCCACCGAAGAACGCGCCGGCATAGATCACCAGGATCGACAGGCCCGACGCGACGGTGCGCCAGCGAAAGTCCAACCGCGAGACCAGCCATCCCACCAGGGCGGCCACCGGCACCACGATCAGCAGCAGTCCCAGGACAAACCATTCGGTGCGGGTGGGCGCGCCATCGATGTCGATGGTGTGTTGCCCCGTGACCGCAACCACCAGTACCGAATTCGCCATGAGCACCGCGAAGCCGCTCAGCGCCGGCGCCGAACGCGGCCACACCCGGCGTACCAGCGAGCCCGGGCGAAGCACCGCCGGCAGGCCATGCCGCAGAAACCAACTCTCGGCGGCCACCCGCTCAGGGTTGTCTGTCATCAGGGCACCGTGAATCCGCCGCGGTTGCTGGCCGGCCGGCCGTCTTTGATCACCAACAGGATGTTCTCCGGCATGCCGAGGGAGTCGATGTCCTGGAGTGGATCACCGCGCGTCACAACCAGATCGGCGAGCTTGCCCGCGGCAACCGTGCCCAACCGGTCGGCGACACCGCACAGTTCGGCGGAGGCGCTGGTGCCCGCCACGATCGCCTGCATCGGGGTGAGCCCGCCGAACCGCACCAACAGTCCCAGCTCGGCGAGGTTGGTGCCGTGGGCAGGTGAGAGTCCGGCATCGGTGCCCACCGCCACGCGAACGCCGGCCGCCACCGACGCAGCCAACGAATCATGGGCCAGAGCGTGCCATTTGGCGCTCTTGGCGGCACCCTGAGGGGACGCCGTCACCGGCGTCATGGTCTCCAGCAGGGTCGGCACCAGGAAGGTGCCCTGCGCCACCATCTGGGCGCGCAGTTCGTCATCGATTTCGTAACCGTGCTCGATGCTGTGCACCCCGGCTTCCACCGCCGCGCGGATGCCGGCGTAGCCGATGGCGTGGGCGGCCACCGGCCGGCCGCCGAGGTTCTGCCCCTCTTCGACGATCGCGGCGATCACCTCGCGGCGCATACCCAGCCAGGACGGATCGTCGTTGGGGGAGGAGACACCGCCGCTGGAAGCCACCTTGATCACGTCGGCGCCGGCCCGGATGAGTTCGCGGGCACGAAGCCGGGCCGCATCCACCGAATCCACGAGGCGGGCGCCGATCAGCGGGCCCAGATCGAGACCTGACGGCAGATGGAGGTCCGCGTGCCCGGCCGTCTGCGACAGCATGTTGATCGCCACCAGCAGCCGCGGTCCTTCGATGAGCCCGTCGGCCACCGCCTCCCGCACGCCGGGGTCGATGCCCATCAGGTCACGGGCGGTGGTCACCCCGTTGTGCAGCGTCACCCGCAGTCGCTCGAGCAGACGGAACAGCTCGTACGAGGGCGGCTTGAGGGCATGCTCCAGTGGTGAGCCGCCGGCACCGGGCAGTGCGAAGTGCACGTGGCAATCGAAGAACCCGGGGCACACGGTGTGGCCGCCGAGATCAACCCGGGTGACGGGCTCCGCCGAGGTGTAGGTGGACTCGGCCCCGGCCCAGCCGATCCGACCGTCCTTCACGAGCACCGCGGCCTGCGTCACCGGGTCGGCGCCGGAGCCGTCGATGAGTGTCATGTTGTGCAACAGGTACGTGGTCATAACGTCCGTAACTGCACCACACAATCGCCGCACGAGTAGGCCCCTCGGGTAATCAGGGCCGGCCCTTCCTCCCCCTCGTACCTCGGGCTCGTCGACCGGCCTGGGTGCTTTGGGGCCGGCCCTTCCTCCCCCTCGTACCTCGGGCTCGTCGACCGGCCTGGGTGCTTTGGGGCCGGCCCTTCCTCCCCCTCGTACCTCGGGCTCGTCGACCGGCCCTAGGCTGGTCCCATGCAAAGGATCATCGGAACCGAGGTCGAGTACGGCATCTCGTCGCCGTCCGACCCAACGGCCAATCCGATCCTCACGTCGACGCAGGCGGTGCTGGCGTATGCGGCCGCCGCCGGAATCCAGCGCGCCAAGCGCACCCGCTGGGACTATGAGGTGGAGTCGCCGCTGCGTGACGCCCGCGGATTCGACCTGAGCCGGGCCTCCGGCCCGCCGCCGGTGGTCGACGCCGACGAGGTGGGCGCGGCCAACATGATCCTCACCAACGGCGCCCGCCTGTACGTCGACCACGCGCACCCGGAGTACTCCGCACCCGAGGTCACCGACCCGATGGACGCCGTCATCTGGGACAAGGCCGGGGAACGGGTGATGGAAGCCGCCGCCCGCCACGTCGCGAGCGTGCCGGGGGCCGCCAAACTGCAGCTCTACAAGAACAACGTGGACGGCAAGGGTGCTTCCTACGGCACCCACGAGAACTACCTGATGAGCCGCCAGACCCCCTTCTCGGCGGTGATCGCCGGTTTCACCCCGTTCCTGGTGTCGCGCCAGGTTGTCACCGGCTCGGGCCGGGTGGGTATCGGCCCGTCGGGCGACGAGCCCGGTTTCCAGCTGTCTCAGCGCGCCGACTACATCGAGGTCGAAGTCGGCCTGGAGACCACCCTCAAGCGCGGCATCATCAACACCCGCGACGAGCCGCATGCCGACGCCGACAAGTACCGCCGTCTGCACGTGATCATCGGCGATGCGAACCTGGCCGAGACGTCCACCTACCTCAAAGTCGGTACCTCGAGCCTGGTGCTCGACCTGATCGAAGAGGGGATCGACCTCTCTGATCTGGCGCTGGCCCGCCCCGTGCACGCGGTGCACGTCATCAGCCGCGACCCCAGTCTGCGGGCCACCGTCGCCCTGGCCGACGGCCGGGAGCTGACAGCGCTTGCGCTGCAACGCATCTACCTGGATCGGGTGGCCAAGCTGGTGGACAGCCGCGACCCTGACCCGCGTGCCTCGCACGTGGTGGAGACGTGGGCCAATGTGCTCGATCTGCTGGAACGTGACCCGATGGAGTGTGCGGACCTGCTCGACTGGCCGGCCAAGCTGAGGCTGCTGGAGGGGTTCCGCAACCGCGAGAACCTGGCCTGGTCGGCGCCGCGGCTGCACCTGGTGGACCTGCAGTACTCCGATGTGCGCCTGGACAAGGGGCTCTACAACCGCCTCGTCGCCCGCGGGTCGATGCAGCGGCTGGTCACCGAGCAGCAGGTCCTCGACGCCGTGGACAACCCGCCGACGGACACCCGCGCGTATTTCCGCGGCGAGTGCCTGCGCCGCTTCGGCGCCGACATCGCGGCGGCCAGCTGGGATTCGGTGATCTTCGATCTGGGCGGCGATTCGCTGGTCCGGATCCCCACGCTGGAGCCGCTGCGCGGTAGCAAGGCCCACGTCGGTGCGCTGCTGGACTCGGTGAACTCAGCCGTGGAGCTGGTGGAGCAGCTGACAAATTGATTTCACGGTGATCCGGGATGCCCGGCAATCCGGGCGCTGACCGGTACTGTGGAGGAACCTAGTTAGAGGAGGCAGCGATGGCTCAGGAGCAGACCAAGCGTGGCGGTGGCGGCGGCGATGACGACGATTCCACCGGCAGCACGGCCGCGGGCCAGGAGCGTCGCGAGAAGCTGGCCGAGGAAACCGACGACCTGCTGGACGAGATAGACGACGTCCTGGAGGAGAACGCCGAGGACTTCGTCCGCGCATACGTCCAAAAGGGCGGCCAGTGACCTGGCAGTTCAACAACCGCTTGAATACCAGTTCCCCCATCTCCGATCTCTCGTCTTTTTCTGACCATCTGCGCCGCGAAGCGCCGCAGTTGTTGCCGACGGGCGGTGTCCAACCGGTTGGCAGCGGTGCTGATCTGCCGCACGGGACCACGATCGTCGCCCTGAAGTACCCCGGTGGGGTGCTTATCGCCGGTGATCGGCGCGCCACCCAGGGCCACATGATCGCCAGCCGCGATGTGCAGAAGGTGTATGTCACCGACGACTACACGGCCACCGGCATCGCGGGCACCGCGGCCATTGCCGTGGAGTTCGCCCGGCTGTACGCGGTGGAGCTGGAGCACTACGAAAAGCTCGAAGGTGTGCCGCTGACGTTTGCCGGCAAGGTGAACCGCCTGGCCATCATGGTCCGCGGCAACCTCGGGGCCGCTCTGCAGGGCTTCGTGGCGCTACCGCTGCTGGTGGGCTTCGACGTCGACGACCCGGACCCGGCGGGCGCCGGGCGCATCGTGTCGTTCGACGCCGCGGGTGGCTGGAATCTCGAGGAAGAGGGCTACCAGTCGGTGGGCTCGGGCTCGATCTTCGCCAAGTCGTCCATCAAGAAGCTGTACTCGCGTGTCACCGACGCCGAATCGGCTTTGCGGGTGGCGGTCGAAGCGCTCTACGACGCCGCCGACGACGACTCCGCCACCGGCGGACCGGATCTGGTGCGGGGCATCTATCCCACCGCGGTGACCATCGGTGCCGAAGGGGCCGAGGAGATCACCGAGGCGCGGATAGCCGAACTGGCTCGCGAAGTGATCGCAAGCCGTTCCCGCACAGACACTTTCGGACCCGACGCCGGTGAGGCCCCAGTTTCATGAGTTTCCCGTATTTCATCTCGCCCGAACAGGCGATGCGTGAGCGCAGTGAGCTCGCCCGTAAAGGCATCTCTCGCGGTCGCAGTGTTGTGGTGCTGGCATACGCCGACGGTGTGCTGTTCGTCGCCGAGAACCCGTCGCGCTCGCTGCAGAAGGTCAGCGAGCTCTACGACCGGGTGGGCTTCGCCGCCGTGGGCCGGTTCAACGAGTTCGACAATCTGCGTCGCGGTGGCATCCAGTTCGCCGACACCCGCGGCTACGCCTACGACCGCCGCGATGTCACCGGCCGCCAGCTGGCGAACGTGTACGCCCAGACGCTGGGCACCATCTTCACCGAGCAGGCCAAGCCCTATGAGGTGGAACTGTGCGTCGCCGAGGTGGCGCACTACGGTGAGACCAAGGCGCCCGAGCTGTACCGCATCACGTATGACGGATCCATCGCCGACGAACCGCATTTCGTCGTGATGGGCGGTACCACCGAACCCATCGCCACCGCGCTCAAGGACTCCTACGCCGAGAACGCCAGCCTGGGCGACGCGGTGAACATCGCCGTCAACGCGCTGCAGGCCAGCGGCGCCAACGGTGAGCAGCGCACCCTCGGTCCGTCCACCCTCGAGGTGGCGATCCTGGACGTGAACCGACCCCGGCGTGCGTTCCGCCGCATCACCGGGGCCGCGCTCGATGCGCTTCTGCCGCAGGCGGAATCTGCCGAGTAGTCGGTCAGGCCGCTTCGGCCTTGTGGTCGGGCTTGTCGGCTGACTTGTCGGCGCGCGCCCGCTTCGAGGGCCGGTCGTTGTGCTCGTCGGAGCGCGATCGCTTCTGGGTGGCATCCGAGGTGGAATTGCGCTCGGCCTTGCGTTCCCCGGCGCGCTTCTTCACTGTCCGCTCAACGTCGTCCTCGTCGGAGTTCGCCTCGGCCGCCGGAGCGTCGTTACGCGAATAACCCGCGTCCACGATCTGTTTGAGCGGCTGCTCGATGGCCGACACGATCCGCTCGTCGACGTTGAGGTCTCGCAACGGTTGCAGCAGCGGAAGGCGGTCGTTCTGAATGAAGTACGACGTGGTGGTCCCGCCTAGGCTGTTGACCGTCTCGGTGACGTCCCGGTCCGGTATCGCCGAGAGATCGGCGTCGGGTCCGTAGGAGATGGGGTGCACGTAGACGATCCCGGCCAGCGCGTTGAGCGTGGCGATGAGATTCAGCGGACGGTCCGGGAAATCGGCCAGGCCGTCGTACTCACGAGTGACGATGATGGTGTCGTACGGTGTGTCCGGTGCGGGCAGGAACGTCACGCCGATGAACGGGACGTGCAGTCCCGGCAGCCTGCCGCCGATGCCGGTGGCCGAGCTGGGGTCGCCGACGGCCACGAACACCACGTCGTCGGCTGCTGGTCGGTCCTGCTCGTCGAGCGCCATGAGCGCGCGTTTGGCGTCGGCGATCGCGAGCGCGCCCTGCGATACACCGGCAATGCGCACCGGGCCGTCAGCATTGCCGAGGATGTCGACGATCGCGTCGGCGCCGACGTCGATGGAGGCGTCCATGTGGGTGTAGGCGCGGGGATAGGTGACGTTCTGGGCGCCGGTGAGGTAGCCGTCCAGCAGCCAGTTGATGTCACCGTCGGTGACGGTCCCGGTGCCGGAGAAATCCGTGCCGCCCAAGAAGTAGGTGGGTGTCGGGGGAGCGCTGACCGGGCTGAAAACCAACGCGGTGGCCAGGACGGTTGCGGCAGCGGACATCAGCATCTCCTGAATGTGTTGTGCGGCAGCCTCGTTGGCGGACCGCCGCGACCTTTCACGCCGACTCTAAGGTCGGGTGCAGCGCAAGAAGAGGACGTTAGCGCTCAGGTTTTGTGACCCAACCGCTCATTGGCCGCCGCGGTACGAGCTGGGCGGGCTGCCGGTCCACCGGCGAAACGCCCGACGGAACGCGCTGGGCTCGGAGAACCCGAGGCGTTCGGACAGGGCGTCGACGGTCTCGCGCCCACCCACCAGGCTGGCCACCGCCTCGTCCCGCAGCACGTCCTCTTTGAGCCGGCGGAACGAGGTGCCCTCGTCGTGCAGCAGCCGCCGCAGGTGCGGGGTGCTGACGGTCAGCAGTTTGGCGGCGGTCTGCAGGGAGACGGCTCCCGGTGTGCTGCTGTGCTCCAGGATCCTGCGGACCCGGCTGGCGGCGCTCGAACGGTAGTGCTGACGAAACAGCAGAGCACTGGGCGATTCTCGGATCAACTCGCGCAGGGTGTCTTCGCTCTGGACCACCGCCGAACGCAGGTACCGCTCATCGAAGGTGAGTGCCGCCGTCTCGGCGCCGAACTCCGGCGCCACGCCGTAAACCGATTGGTACTCCGCTGATTCGGCTGGACCGGGTCCGGGCAGTCGGATACTGCTCAGTTCGATGTGCTCGCCGATCAGCCAGCCGGCGAAGCGGTGCACCACTGCCAGGAATATCGCCGCGACGGGTTGGCTGAGGTGGGGGTGGGCCCGCCCCCCGAGCACCAGCCGGGCACCACCCTCGATTTCGACGAGCCCGACCTTGAAACCCATTCCGATACCCACGAATTCGGCCAGGCGTCGGAGCGCGTCGCCCAGTGTCGGGGAATGGATCAGACCCAGGGTCATCATGCGAAAGGTGCCGCGCGGAACGGGTTTCGGGCCGGCGCCCACCAACTCGTCATCCGAAATGTCCCACAGCGCCTGGACAAGGCGCGCCGCCTGCGCTTCGGTCACCCGGGCCGCGTCGGCGCTCACCAGTTCCGCCGGGATGGCGGCGATCTCCAGCGCCTCTCGCGCGTCGTACCCACCCGCGCGGGCCAGGTCCAGCGCGGCGCGCACGAACTGGATAGCGACGGTGCGGCCCCCCACGGTCGTGAAGTTATCACCCGGCAACGGCGCCGGTCAGCGCGCCAGATTGACCCCTTCGACATCAAGTGCTTTCCAGTCGCCGGTGATCACCGCCAGGATGTTGTGCCACGCATCCGACGGTTCGTTGATCACGGCGCTGTGCGCGGCGGGCCCGGCCATCGGGCTGCCGTCGAGGCGATAGCCGGTGTCGAGGCGCACCACACCAGGCATGGTGTCGGGATCGGCGCCGTGTGGGCTCAGCGGAAGTCCTTGTACCGCCTCGATCCAATCCCCGGGTGCGGTCATCGAGAACCGTTGCACCTCAGGGTTGCGGTTGTGCCAGTCGTCGGGGCCGTCGACACCGATACCCGCGCCGGCGGCAGCGACGTAGACCGTGCGATCGGCGGTCAGGCCCAACTGCTCGGCCGTACCCAGGATCGACCCGCCGTAAGAATGCCCGATATAGGTCACCGGGATGTCTCGGCCGGCGGCCGCCACCGCCCGGTGGACATCCTCACTGAACGCCACCAGTCGTGGGGCCATGTCCAGGGCATATGTGGGCTTTCCGGCGTCGATCACCCCGGCGGCCCAGGCACCCGTGGGGAACGGTCCACCCAAATAGGTGAGCATCGCGACGTCACCGCCGCCGGCCGCGACGAACCGCCGTGAGGTCTCGGTATCGGCTGCCGATCCCGCGATGGTGGTGTTCAGACCCGGAACCACCACGCCCACACTGGTGGCCGTGCTCAGATCGCCGGTGAGTTCCACGAAGGACGCGCGGTCGGGGTCGAAGGCGATGAGCTGACGGGGTACCTCGGCGCCGTCGCGGTTCGTGGGATCGGGCACATCGGCCAGCAGCCCCTCGTAGAAGTCGATGCGGGCCGCCGCTTCCCGGTCGTGGGTGGCCACGATCGCCGCCCGCACGGCGGGGTCGGCATGGGCGGCCAGCCACAGCCGTTCGGCACTGCCGTCGTCGAGTCCCAGTCCGGCGGCGAACATCCGGCGTACCTTGTCTTCGGCGGGTATGTCCACGATCCGGCGTTGCTCGAGGATGGCGTCCGCGACGTTGATCCGGTTGGCCGCCATCCGCATCGGCCACGGCACACCGTCGGTGTTGCCCACTTCTCGTGGCGCATCGATGACCAGCTGCTCGCGCTGCGCTGCGGGCATGGACGCCAACTGTTCGGCGATCCGGTCCTGGCTCATCCCGGACCACGCTCCTACGATCTCGCGCGGTGTCATGGTCCAGGCGCCGGCCGGCACCGTGGCCGCCGGCGGGGGACCGTGGGTGAACGCCACGTCGATCTCGCGTGCGGTCTCGCGGTCGGCAGCGCCGAGGCGATGCAGCGCTGTCACCAGTTCCCGGGTGAGTTCGGTTGCGCGCGTGGCCATCATCTCTGCCGCCACCGTCTCCGCCCCGCCACACAGCAGCCGCAGTAGCTCCGGCGCAGCGGCCGGAGCCGTCACCACCCCGTCCTCGGCCACGCCGTAACCTTCGGCGGCGGCGCTGTCGGCGATGTGCAGCGCATCGCGGCGGGCCTGCCCGATCTGCCGCGCACCGTCGCGGGCGGCCGCCGCCGCGGCGATCAAGGCGCGCGCGGCCCGGCGGCCCGGCGCCGTGAGCTCCTCGACGCGGGCACGGGCTTCCTCGGCCGCCGACCCCGACCAGAACTCCGTCGTGCCGAGCGCTGTGCGGGCCACCTGATCCAGGTGGATCTGCACCCCGCCTGCGGCGTGATCCCACGCATCGGCAAGGTCGGCGAGCGTCTCAGGCTGCCATGCGCGGGCCTGCGAAACCGACGGTCTTTCCGGCATGGCGCATGGTGGCACCGCGACCGGAGGGCAGGTCGACACTCATCCACAGGACGCGTCGACCGAACCGTTACGGCGTGCTTGCCCACCACCGTGACCGACCAGCTTGTACGCTCGAAGACGTGCAGCGACGAATCATGGGTATCGAGACCGAATTCGGTGTTACCTGCACCTTTCACGGCCACCGGCGGCTCTCGCCGGACGAGGTGGCCCGCTACCTCTTCCGCCGGGTGGTGTCGTGGGGCCGCAGTTCCAACGTCTTCCTCCGCAATGGCGCGCGCCTCTACCTGGACGTGGGCAGCCACCCGGAGTACGCCACCGCCGAATGTGACAGCCTGATCCAGCTCGTCACCCATGACCGTGCAGGTGAACGGGTGCTCGAGGACCTGCTGATCGACGCCGAACAGCGCCTGGCCGACGAAGGCATCGGCGGCGACATCTACCTGTTCAAGAACAACACCGACTCGGCGGGCAACTCCTACGGCTGCCACGAGAACTACCTGATCGTGCGCGCCGGCGAATTCTCCCGCATCTCCGATGTGCTGCTGCCGTTCCTGGTCACCCGCCAGCTGATCTGCGGTGCCGGCAAGGTGCTGCAGACGCCGAAGGCCGCCACGTTCTGCCTGAGTCAGCGCGCCGAGCACATCTGGGAGGGTGTCTCCAGCGCCACCACCCGCAGCAGGCCCATCATCAACACCCGCGACGAGCCGCACGCCGACGCCGAGAAGTACCGCCGGCTGCACGTCATCGTCGGTGACTCCAACATGAGCGAGTCCACCACCATGCTCAAGGTGGGCACCGCCGCGCTGGTGCTCGAGATGATCGAGGCCGGGGTGCCGTTCCGCGACTTCTCCCTGGACAATCCCATCCGCGCCATCCGCGAGGTCAGCCACGACCTCACCGGCCGGCGCCCGGTGCGGCTGGCCGGTGGCCGGCAGGCCAGTGCCCTGGACATCCAGCGCGAGTACTACGCCCGCGCCGTCGAGCACCTGCAGACCCGCGAACCCAACCCGCAGATCGAGCAGGTGGTCGACCTGTGGGGCCGTCAACTCGACGCGGTGGAGAGCCAGGATTTCGCCAAGGTCGACACCGAGATCGACTGGGTGATCAAGCGCAAGCTGTTCCAGCGCTACCAGGACCGCTACAACATGGACCTGTCCGACCCGAAGATCAGCCAGCTCGACCTGGCCTACCACGACATCAAGCGTGGTCGTGGGGTGTTCGACCTGCTGCAGCGCAAGGGTCTGGCGGCCCGGATCACCACCGACGAGGAGATCGAAGAAGCCGTCGAGACGCCGCCGCAGACCACGCGCGCCAAGCTGCGCGGTGAGTTCATCAGCGCCGCGCAGGAGGCCGGTCGCGATTTCACCGTCGACTGGGTGCACCTCAAGCTCAACGACCAGGCGCAGCGCACGGTGCTGTGCAAGGACCCGTTCCGGGCCGTCGACGAACGGGTCAAACGGCTGATCGCGTCGATGTAAGCCTGGCGCGGGGCAGACCTCTAAGGTCTCATCCGTGGGGATCTCCAAAGTCGAACGCCTGATGAACCTCGTCATCGCGCTGCTGTCGACTAACGGTTACATCACCGCGGAGCGGATCCGCCGCAGCGTCGCCGGGTACAGCGACAGCCCCAGTGACGAGGCGTTCTCGAGGATGTTCGAACGCGACAAGAACGAACTGCGCGACCTGGGCATCCCACTGGAGACCGGTCGGGTGTCATCGTTCGACCCCACCGAGGGGTACCGGATCAACCGGGATGCCTACGCGCTGCCCGATATCGAGCTGACCGCCGACGAGGCGGCCGCGGTCGCGGTGGCCACCCAGCTGTGGGAGTCACCCGAACTCGCAACCGCCACCCAGGGTGCACTGCTGAAACTGCGCGCGGCGGGGGTGGCCGTGGAACCGGAGACGGCCGCCGGCGTCGCCATTTCCAGCGCCGCTGGACTGCCCGGTTTGCGGGGCTCCGAGGACGTGCTCGGCGTGCTGTTGGCGGCGACCAATTCGGGTCGCGCCGTTCAGTTTCCGCACCGGGCGTCGCGCACCGACCCCTACACCGTGCGTACCGTCGAGCCGTGGGGTGTGGTCACCGTCAACCGGCGGTGGTACCTGGTCGGCCATGACCGTGACCGCAACGCCACCCGTACCTTCCGGCTGTCCCGCATCGGAGATGACGTCAAGGCCGTCGGCCCGGAGGGCGCGGTGACCAAACCCGACGGAATCGATCTGCGCGCCATCGTCACCCAGGTGGTCGGTGAGGCGCCCAGCGGCCTGCTGGCCCGGGTGTGGGTGGCCGACGGCCGCGCCACCGCGTTGCGCCGGGCCGGAACCGCGGTCGGACCGCACACACTCGGGGGCCGCGCCGGGGAGATCGTCGAACTCGACATCGGGTGGCGGGACCGATTGGCCCGCGACGTCGCCGGTTACGGCCCCGACGCGGTGGTGCTGGAGCCGGCGTGGCTGCGCGAGGACGTGATCGAACGACTGAAAGCGCAAGTGCCCCTAGCAGGAGCGGATCGCCCATGAGCAACGTGTCGACTCGGTTGGTCCGGCTGCTCAACATGGTCCCGTACTTCCAGGCCAACCCGCGGATCACTTTCGCCGAAGCGGCCAGCGATCTCGGCGTGACCACCAAACAACTGCGTGACGACATCAACCAGCTGTGGATGTGCGGCCTGCCCGGTTACGGCCCGGGCGACCTGATCGACTTCGCCTTCCCCGGCGAGGACACCATCGAAGTGACGTTCTCGGCCGGCATCGACCAACCGCTGCGGCTGACTTCCCCGGAGGCCACCGGCCTGCTGGTGGCGTTGCGCGCGCTGGCCGATGTGCCGGGTGTGGTGGATCCCGAGGCGGCCCGCAGCGCCATCGCCAAGATCGAGTCGGCGGCCGGAGCGGTGTCGCACGGCGTATCGGCCGAGGCGGAACCCGCACCCGCGGAGAGCCGTGCTGCCGCGACCGTCCGCGAGGCGGTGCGCAGGGAGAGAGCTCTGGTCATCGAGTATTACTCGGCCTCGCGGGACACGCTGTCGAGCCGGCTGGTCGACCCGATCCGGATCCTGCTGGTGGGAGACCACAGTTACCTGGAGGCGTGGTCCCGCGAAGCCGAAGGGGTGCGGTTGTTCCGCTTCGACCGGATCGTCGACGCCACCGCTCTGGAGGAGCGGTCGGCGCCGCCGGAGCCGGTGCTGCAGAACCCGCCGGACACCTCGCTGTTCAGCTCCGACGCGGACTCGACGCTGGACCCGAGCCTGCAGTCGGCGACACTGCGGATCGCACCGGCAGCGTCGTGGATGTTCGAGTACTACCCGCTGCGCTCGATCCGGGAGTTGCCCGACGGTCATTTCGAGGCCGAGATGACCTATGGCAGCCCGGAGTGGATGACGCGGCTGGTGCTGGGTCTCGGGGACGTGGTGACCGTCCTGGCGCCAGCGGAATTGGCGACGCAGGTGCGTGACGCCGCGGTCGCCGCACTGGGCGCATACGCGGCAGCGGGGTAGCATCGCAAGCGCACGGCCCGAACAATCTGGAGGTAACCGAAGTGGGTGCTCTGCAACCCTGGCACTGGATCATCTTGATCGCGGTGTTCGTGCTCTTGTTCGGCGCGAAGCGGCTGCCGGATGCGGCTCGCTCGTTGGGCAAGTCGATGCGCATCTTCAAGTCCGAGGTCAAGGAACTTCAGAACGACAAGGAGCAGCCGACGGTGACGCCGCAGCCTCCGACGGTGACGCCGACTGTGGTGCAGTCCGAGCGGGTGGACACCCCGCAGCCTGCCCCGGCTCCGAGCCCCACCGACGCCCGCCCCGCCTGACCACTGCGGACACCAGCCAGCCCACCCTCGGGTGCGGCTGGCTGACCGTGTCTTGACGACGCGAAAAGCTTGAGACTGTGAAGACCCCCGGCGTGTTCAAACGGCTCGACCCTCGTCGACGTCGCGCCAAGACGAACCCCGACGGCACGATGTCGTTGGTCGACCACATCCGGGAGTTGCGTACCCGGATGCTGATCTCGGCTGCCGCGGTGGTGGTCACCACCATCTTCGGGTTCTGGTGGTACAGCCACGGTCTGTTCGGCTTGGACAGCCTGGGTGAGTGGTTACGCGGCCCGTATTGTGCGCTGCCGGCGTCGGCGCGCGCCGAGATCACCCCCGACGGCGGGTGCCGGCTGCTGGCGACGGCGCCGTTCGACCAGTTCATGCTGCGGTTGAAGGTCGCGCTGCTGGCCGGCATCGTGCTTGCCTGCCCGGTGTGGTTCTACCAGTTGTGGGGTTTCATCACGCCGGGGTTGTACGCCAAGGAACGCCGGTTCGCCGTCGGGTTCGTGGTGTCGGCCGCGGTGCTGTTCATCGGTGGCGCACTGCTGGCCTACTTGGTGCTGTCGAAGGCGTTGGCCTTCCTGCTGACCGTCGGCAGCGACGTGCAGGTGACCGCGCTCTCCGGTGACCAGTACTTCAGCTTCCTGATCAACCTGCTGCTGGTGTTCGGTGTGGGTTTCGAGTTTCCGTTGCTGATCATCATGCTCAACCTGGTCGGTGTGCTGCCGTACGAGAAACTGAAGGCGTGGCGGCGTGGGCTGATCATGGCGGTGTTCATCTTCGCGGCGTTCGCCACGCCCGGTTCGGACCCGTTCTCGATGCTGGCGCTGGGGCTGTCGCTGACGCTGTTGATGGAGTTCGCCATCCAGATCGGCCGCATCCACGACAAGCGCAAGGCCAAACGGGAGGCCCGAGAAGAGCTGGCCGACGACGAAGC
The DNA here is from genome assembly GCF_059132455.1 of Mycolicibacterium sp. SMGY-1XX. Classification (NCBI taxonomy): domain Bacteria; kingdom Bacillati; phylum Actinomycetota; class Actinomycetes; order Mycobacteriales; family Mycobacteriaceae; genus Mycobacterium; species Mycolicibacterium sp. SMGY-1XX. The sequence continues at coordinate 4,343,953 of NZ_CP101139.1, read as the reverse complement.
GTCCACCATCGGAACACCGAGCCCCGTCGAGGCGCCCACCCCGGTGCCCGCCCACGATGACATCACCTGAGGTGGCCACGCCCGGCGAACTGGCGAAATTCAGCGCGGAACTGCCTTTTCCGCTCGACGGTTTCCAACAGCGTGCGTGCGTGGCTCTGGAGAACGGTCACGGCGTGCTGGTGTGCGCCCCCACCGGTGCCGGCAAGACGGTGGTCGGTGAGTTCGCCGTCCACCTGGCGTTGGCGGCGGGCCGGAAATGCTTCTACACCACACCGATCAAAGCGCTGAGCAACCAGAAACACACCGACCTGGTGCGCCGCTACGGTCCGGAACGCATCGGGCTGCTGACCGGCGACGTGTCGATCAACGCCGACGCGCCCATCGTCGTGATGACCACCGAAGTGTTGCGCAACATGCTGTATGCGAATTCTCATGCGCTGCAGGGTCTTTCGTACGTGGTAATGGACGAGGTGCACTTCCTGGCAGACCGGATGCGCGGCGCGGTCTGGGAAGAGGTGATCCTGCACCTGCCTGACGAGGTGCGGCTGGTCAGCCTGTCGGCGACGGTGAGCAACGCCGAGGAGTTCGGCGGCTGGATCCAGACCGTGCGCGGCGACACCACGGTGATCGTCGACGAGCACCGTCCCGTGCCGCTGTGGCAGCACATGTTGGTGGGCAAGCGGCTGTTCGACCTGTTCGACCTCGACAAGCACCGGCCCGAGGTGAATCAGCAGCGCCTGCTGGTCGATCCGGAGCTGGTCCGCCACATCGCCCATCGGCGCGAAGCCGAGCGGCTCACCGATTGGCAGCCTCGCGGCCGTGGTCGCTCGCCCCGCGACCGGGACCGGGGCCGGCCCAGCTTCTTCCGCCCGCCGAGCCGGCCCGATGTCATCGCCACGCTGGACCGCGAAGGCCTGCTGCCCGCCATCACCTTCGTGTTCTCGCGGGCCGGTTGTGATGCCGCGGTCAAACAATGCCTGCGTTCGTCGCTCCGGCTGACCACCGACGAGGACAGGGCGCGCATCGCCGAGGTCATCGACCGGCGCTGCGGTGACCTGCCCGACGCCGACCTGGCCGTCCTGGAGTACTACGAGTGGCGGGAAGGCCTGCTGCGTGGTCTGGCCGCCCACCATGCCGGGATGCTGCCGATCTTCCGGCACACCGTGGAGGAGTTGTTCACCGCCGGCCTGGTCAAGGCGGTGTTCGCCACCGAGACGCTGGCGTTGGGCATCAACATGCCGGCCCGCACGGTGGTGCTGGAGAAGCTGGTCAAGTTCAACGGTGAGCAGCACGCGCCGCTGACACCGGGGGAGTACACCCAGCTGACCGGGCGCGCCGGCCGCCGCGGTATCGACGTGGAGGGCCACGCGGTGGTGGTGTGGACCCCGGAGGTGGAACCCGCCGAGGTAGCCGGCCTGGCGTCCACCCGCACCTTCCCGCTGCGGAGTTCGTTCGCGCCGTCGTACAACATGACCATCAACCTGGTGCAGCAGATGGGGCCCGAGCAGGCCCGTCGGCTCCTCGAGAAGTCGTTTGCGCAGTACCAGGCGGACAGGTCGGTGGTCGGTCTGGTGCGCGGTGTCGAACGCGGCGAACGCATGCTCGACGAGATCGCTGCCGAACTCGGTGGTCGCGACGCGCCGATGCTCGACTACGTCCGGCTCCGCGGTCAGATCTCCGAAAAGGAGCGCGCGCAGGCCAGGTCCTCGCGGCTGCAGCGCCGCCGGGCCGCCAGCGACGCCCTGGCCTCGTTGCGCCGCGGCGACATCATCACGATCACCGGGCGGCATGGTGGTCTGGCGGTGGTGCTGGAATCCGACAAGGACAGCGACGAACCCCGGCCGCTGGTGCTCACCGAACATCGGTGGGCCGGTCGCATCTCGTCGGCCGACTACGCCGGCGGTCCCGGTCCGATCGGCACCATGGCGTTGCCCAAGCGCGTCGAGCACCGGCAGCCGAGGGTCCGTCGTGACCTGGCGTCGGCGTTGCGCTCGGCGGCCGAGGGGTTGGTGATCCCCGGCGGGAAACGAGGCCGCGGCCAGGCCGCTCAGGAACGTGATGTCGACCCCGAGCTGATCGAGTTGCGGGAACGGATGCGGCAGCACCCGTCACACGGTGCCGGCGATCGCGAAGCCAGGACACGGGTCGCCGAGCGGTATCTGCGGGTCGAGCGGGACAACGCGCTGCTGCAGAAGAAGATCGGCGTTGCCACGAATTCCCTGGCGCTGACCTTCGACCGGATCGTCGGGCTGCTCACCGAACGCGGTTTCATCACAGAAACCGGCACCGACGCTGCCGATCTGAACGTCACCGAGGACGGCCGGTTGCTGGCCCGGATCTACAGCGAGAGCGACCTGCTGGTCGCCGAGTGCCTGCGCACCGGGGCGTGGGACGGTCTGGCGCCGGCCGAACTGGCCGCGGTGTTGTCCGCGGTGGTGTTCGAGACCCGTGGAGGTGACGGTCCCACGGCACGGGCGTACGAGGTGTCCAGCGCGGGGGTGCGGCGCGCGCTGGCACAGACCCGCCGATTGTCCGGGCAGCTGCGCGCCGACGAGAACCGGCACCGGATCGCGCCGTCGCGGGAGCCCGACGAGGGCTTCGTCAACACGATGTACCGCTGGGCCACCACCGGTGACCTGTCCTCGGCGCTGGCGGCTTCCGATGAGGCCGCCGCAGGTTCGACCTTGTCTGCGGGCGATTTCGTGCGGTGGTGCCGGCAGGTCCTCGACCTTTTGGACCAGGTGCGTAACGCCGCCCGTGAACCCGCGCTGCGAACCGCGGCAAAACGTGCGATCAACGACGTGCGGCGCGGCGTCGTGGCTGTTGATGGCGGGTAGGGTGTTGCCAGCGATACGGTTGGATGCGGCAAGCCGAGCGCCTGGCGGATGGCTATGTCGAGCGCCAGTGGAAGAGGATGAGGAGAGACGATGACCGGACCTCAGGGAACCGATCCGACGCAGCCCTGGCAGGGGCAGCAAGGTCAGGATCAGCCCTCCAGTGGTTCGTCCGACCAGCCCACCGGCGACGCCCCGCATTGGCAGCAGCCGTCGAACGAACAGCCCACCACGGCCACTCCCGCGTGGCAGCCGCCCAGCGGCGGGCAGTCGGTTCAGCCCACCCAGCAGGCGCCCAGCTGGCAGCCGCCGGCGTATCCGCCTCCGCAGCAGCAGTATTCGCCGTATCAGTCGCCGGCCAGCGGCCAGACCTCGGGATACAACCCGCAGCAGTACCCGACGCAGGGCCAGCCCGGTTACCCTCAGCCCGGCGCCTACCCGCAGTACGGGCAGCCCGGCCAGTACGGCCAGCCCGGGCAGCAGCCGCAGTACGGCTACCCGGGCCAACAGCCGCAGTACGGTCAGCCCGGCCAGCCCCAGTACGGTCAGCCGGGGCAACCGCAGTACGGCCAGCCCGGGCAGTATCCCTACGGTCAGCAGCCCGGTGACGAGGGTTCGAAGAAGTCGATGGCCGCGGTCGGCACCATCCTGGGCGTGCTCGGCGCCATCATCGTGGCCGTCGTCCTGGTACTCGGCTTCTGGAAGCCGGGCTTCTTCGTCACCACCAAACTCGATGTGACCAAGGCTCAGGAGGGTGTGCAGCAGATCCTCACCGATGAGGCCAATGGCTACGGCGCCACCAATGTCGAGGACGTCACCTGCAACGGCGGCGAGAGCCCGACGGTGAAAAAGGGCGACACCTTCGACTGCGAGGTGAGCATCGATGGAACCAAGCGCCAGGTGACGGTGACGTTCCAGGACGACAACGGCACCTATGAGGTCGGCCGGCCCCGCTGATCCCGCTAGTCCAGCTGGTCCAGCGCCTGCTGTAGCCGGCCGATCGACGAACTGACCCCGTACGCCTTCGCGAGGTCGGCCACCTTGCGGGGATGTGCGGCGGCCAGCGGCAGCGCATCCGTGTCGGTGGACAGCGTGACGGGTGCGTCGGTGGCCACCCGCACCACGGTCCCGGCCACCTCCAGATAGTCGGCAGCCGCCTTCAGCTTGGTCCGAACACCTTTCGGCACAGACGATTTCGGGTCTTCGGCGGCACTGAGAATGCCGTCGAGGGACTTGTGCTGTGCCAGCAGTGTCGCCGCGGTCTTCTCGCCGATGCCCGCAACGCCGGGCAGTCCGTCGGAGGGGTCCCCGCGCAGCACCGCCAGCTCCGCGTAGGCCGCACCGGCGCGTTCGGCGGGCAGCGCGTACTTGTCCGCCACCTCTTTCGGACCCCACAGCACCGCCTTGGCCAGCCCCTGGCCGAGATAGAGCACCCGCACCGGCACCGGCTCGTCGGTGACCACCTGCAGTAGATCGCGGTCGCCGCTGACCACCACCACCGGATCGCGACGTTCGCGGGCAGCCAGCGTGCCCAGCACGTCGTCGGCTTCGAACCCCGGCGCCCCCGCGGTGGCGATCCCGAACGCGTCGAGCAGTTCCATGATCATCTCGACCTGCGGGGTCAGCTCATCGGGAACCTCTTCGACATCCGGTGTGCCGTCCGGGTTTTCCTGCTCGACGCGGTGCGCCTTGTAGGACGGGATGAGGTCCACCCGCCATTGCGGCCGCCAGTCCAGGTCCAGGCACACCACCAACCGTCCCGGCCGCTGCTGGGTCACCAGGGTGGCTATCGCGTCGAGGAATCCGCGCACCGCGTTGACCGGGCGGCCGTCCGGGGCCTTGATCGAGGAGGGCACCCCGAAGAAGGAGCGGAACCACATGCTGGCGCCGTCGAGCAACAGGACCGGAGAGGAAGTGGCGGGCACGCGCTCATCCTGCCAGCCGGGTTCGGACGCCATCTACGGTTCTGGTCAGTAGAAGTGCCACTCGGCGGGTTCCATAGGTTAGCCTTGCTTCACACTCAACCCGGCCCAGCGGCTCGAGTCCTCGGAGAAGGGAACTGCGATCGTCACCGTGCTCAAACGCGTGTGGCTGCCGCTGGTGTTGGTGGTGGTTCTCGCTCTCGGAGGATTCACCGTGTCACGGGTACGGGGGATCTTCGGCTCAGAACAGTTACCGACGTACGCCGGCAGCATGGTCGATGCCGGCACCAACTCCGACCCCAAACGGGTCACCTACGAGGTGTTCGGAAACCCCGGCGCCACCGCCGACATCAACTATCTGGACCCGGACGGCGAACCGGTGCAGGTCGACGGCGCGACGCTGCCCTGGTCGATCGAGCTCGAGACCAACGCGCCGTCCATGGCGGCCAACATCGTCGCCCAGGGCAGCTCCGACTACATCGGCTGCCGCATCACCTCTGACGGCAAGGTTCACGATGAGCGGAGCACCAGCGCTGTGAGCGCCTACGTCTATTGCCTGGCGAAGTCCACCTGATGCGTCGAGCGCAGCAGAATGTGAACGCCGAACCCACGGCGCTGGCACGCTGGATCAGGCGCCTGGCCGTCCCGATCGTGATCGGCTGGGTGGCGCTGGTCGCGGCCGTCGCGGTGCTGATCCCACCGCTGGAAACGGTGGCCGCCCAGAACTCGGTGCCGCTGAACCCCACTGACGCGCCGTCGCTGCAGGCGATGACCCAGATGGGCAAGGTGTTCGAGGAGTCCAACTCCGACAGCATCGCCCTGATAGTCCTCGAGGGCACCGAACCCCTCGGTGAGGATGCCCACGAGTACTACGACGGACTGATCGAGCGCTTGCGGGCTGACACCGCTCACGTCCAGAACGTCCAGGACTTCTGGGGCGACCCGCTGACCGAATCCGGCGCGCAGAGCACCGACGGCCGCGCCGCGTACGTGCAGTTGTTCCTCGCGGGCAACATGGGCGAGACGCTGGCCAACGAGTCCGTCGACGCGGTGCGCGCCGCCGTCGAAGCCGTCCCGCCGCCGGCCGGGGTCACCGTCCACGTCACCGGGCCCGCCGCGTTGCAGGCCGACCTGAACCACGCCGGCGAACGCACGGTCCTGCTGATCACCGTGGTGACCTTCTCGGTCATCATCGTGCTGCTGCTGTTCTTCTACCGCTCCATTGTCACCGTGGTGATCGGGCTCGTCGTCGTCGGAATCCAGCTCGCGGCGGCCAGCGGTGCGGTCGCGACGCTGGGCCATTTCCAGGTCATCGGATTGTCGACGTTCGCGGTGAACCTCGTGGTGGCGATGGCGATCGCGGCGGGAACCGATTACGTGGTGTTCCTGGTGGGGCGCTACCAAGAGGCGCGCGCGGCGGGCGCCGACCCCGAGGCTGCGTACTACGAGATGTTCCGCGGTACCGCCCATGTCATTGCGGGTTCCGCGCTGACCATCGCCGGTGCGGCGTTCTGCCTGAGCCTGACCCGGATGCCGTACTTCCAGAGTCTCGGTATCCCATGTGCGGTGGGCATGCTGGTCGCGGTCTCCGTCGCGCTGACCCTGGGCCCGGCCGTCATCACCATTGCCAGCCGGTTCGGTCTGTTGGAACCCAAGCGGGCCATGCGAATCCGGTTCTGGCGCCGCATCGGCACCTCCGTGGTGCGCTGGCCGGTGCCGATCCTGCTGGCCTCGCTGGCCGTGGCCCTGGTCGGTTTGGCGGCGCTGCCGTTCTACCAGCCCAGCTACGACGACAAGCAGTTCATTCCGCAGGACATTCCCTCCAACGAGGGCTATCTCGCCGCCGACGAGCATTTCTCGGCCGCCCGGATGAACCCCGACATCCTGTTGATCGAGGCCGACCACGATCTACGCAACTCGGCGGACTTCCTGGTGCTCGACAAGGTGGCCAAGGCCGTGTTCGCGGTGCAGGGGATCTCACGGGTGCAGGCCCCCACCCGGCCGCAGGGCACGCCGATCGAGAACACCTCGATTCCGTTCATGATCAGCATGCAGGGCGTCGGCATGGCACAGAACATGGAGTTCATGTTCGACCGGCTCGACGAGATGAAGGCTCAGGCCGAGGATCTGGGCAACACGATCCAGATCATGAAGAACATGCAGAGCATCATGACGCGCATGTCCGGGATCACCACCGACATGCTCATCGACGTCAACGATCTGCAGGACACGGCCAAGGAACTGCGCGACACCATGGCCAATTTCGACGACTTCTTCCGGCCCATCCGCAATTACTTCTACTGGGAACCGCACTGCTACAACATCCCGTTGTGCTGGTCGCTGCGTTCGGTTTTCGACAGCCTGGACGGGATCAGCGTGATCACCGATCAGATGGACCGGATGGTGCTCGGCTTCACCGACATGAACGCGCTGATGCCGGAGATGCTGGCGCAGTTCCCGCCCATGATCTCCACCATGGAGAACATGCAGCACATGATGCTGACCATGCACCAGACCATGTACGGCATGTACTCGGCCATGGACGAGGCCGGCGAGGGCGCCACCGAGATGGGCAAGGCCTTCGACGCGGCCAAGAACGATGACTCGTTCTACCTGCCGCCCGAGGTCTTCGACAATCCCGACTTCCGGCGCGCGATGGACCTGTTCGTCTCCCCGGACGGCAAATCGGTGCGGATGATCATCTCGCATCGCGGCGATCCCGCCACCCCCGAGGGACTGTCCCGGGTGGAACCCATCAAGGTCGCCGCGATCGAGGCCATCAAGGGCACCCCTCTGGAGGACGCCCGGGTGTCCTTGGGCGGCATGGCCGCCACCTACAAGGACCTGTCCGAGGGCTCCAAGTACGACCTGTTGATCGCCGGGATCGCCTCGGTGTGCCTGATCTTCGCCATCATGCTGTTGGTGACCAAGAGCCTGGTCGCGGCGATGGTGATCGTCGGAACGGTGCTGACGTCGCTGGGTGCCTCGTTCGGACTCTCAGTGGTGTTGTGGCAGTACATCATCGGGCTGCCACTGCACTGGATGGTGGTACCGATGGCGGTGATCGTGCTGCTGGCGGTCGGTGCCGACTACAACCTGATGATGGTGGCCCGGTTCAAAGAGGAGATACCGGGCGGGTTGAAGACGGGCATCATCCGCGCCATGGGCGGTACCGGCAGCGTCGTCACGATCGCCGGTGTGGTGTTCGCGTTCACCATGGCGTCGCTGGTGGTCAGCGATCTCAAGACCATCGGCCAGATGGGCACGATGATCGGCATCGGCCTGTTGTTCGACACCTTCGTGGTGCGCTCGTTCATGGTGCCGTCGATCGCCGCGCTGCTGGGCCGCTGGTTCTGGTGGCCACTCAATCCTCCGACCAGACCGGCGCGGGAGCGGCAAGCTAGCCTGACTGGATGAGCTCCAGTCGCTTCGCATCCACCGTCTACTCCGACCGGTTGCAGGCCGCCGCGGCGGCCGCGGGCCAGGCCGGGCTGGCCGGCCTGGTGATCACGCCGGGCTATGACCTGCGCTACCTGGCGGGTTCGCGCGCCGAGACGTTCGAGCGGCTGACCGCGCTGGTGATTCCGGCGGCGGGGGAGCCGACGGTGGTGGTGCCCCGGATGGAGCTGGCCTCACTCAAGGAATCCGCCGTCGTCGAGCTCGGGCTTGCGGTGCGCGACTGGGTGGACGGTGACGATCCGTACGCGCTGGTGGCGGAGGTCTTGGGCGAGGCTCCCGTGAAGGTCGCGGTCACCGACGCCATGCCCGCGCTGCACCTGCTGCCGCTGGCCGAGAAGTTCGGCGTGGTACCGGTACTGGCCACCGATGTCCTTCGCGCGCAGCGGATGATCAAGGACGCGAGCGAGATCGACGCCCTGCGCAAAGCGGGTGCGGCGATCGACCGGGTCCATGCCCGCGTACCGGAGTTCCTGGTGCCGGGCCGCACCGAAGCTGACGTCGCCGCCGACATCGAGAAAGCCATTCTGGCCGAAGGGCACTCGGCCGCGGCGTTCATCATCGTCGGCTCCGGCCCGAACGGCGCCGACCCGCACCACGAGGTCTCCGACCGCGAACTGCAGGCCGGCGACATCGTCGTCGTCGACATCGGTGGACCGTACGAGCCCGGCTACAACTCCGACTCCACCCGCACCTACAGCCTCGGGGAACCCAATCCGGAAGTCGCTCAACAATATTCGGTCCTGCAGCGCGCGCAGCGCAAAGCCGTGGACGCGGTGCGCCCCGGTGTCACGGCCGAACAGGTGGACGCCGCGGCCCGCGACGAGCTGGCCGAGGCCGGGCTGGCCGGGTACTTCGTACACCGCACCGGCCACGGAATCGGGCTGTCGGTACACGAAGAGCCATACATCGTCGCGGGCAACAGCCTTCCGCTGGAGCCGGGCATGGCGTTCAGCGTGGAACCCGGGATCTACTTCCCGGGTAAATGGGGTGCCCGCATCGAGGACATCGTGATCGTCACCGCCGACGGCGCCGAACCCCTCAACACCCGACCGCACGATCTGATCGTGGTGCCCGTCGAAGGTTAGGGGCGGTTGTCGAGAATCACCTTGCCCACGGTCTTCTTGGACTCCAGCAGCTGATGGGCGCGCCATGCCTCGGCCAGTGGGACCACCGTGTCCACCGGTACCCGCAGCGCTCCGGCCTCGTAGAGCGGTAGGACCTCGCTCCTGACCCGGGCGACGATGTCTGCTTTCTGGCCGGCCGGTCGCGCCCGCAGCATGGTGGCCGTGACACTGGCCCGTTTCGACATCAGCAGACCCAGATCCAACAGAGCCGGCGTGGTGGAGCCGCCGATGATCACCAGATGGCCGTCGGCGGCCAGGCATTCGACGTTGCGCCACAGGTAATCCGAACCCACCACGTCCAGGATCGCATCAACGCCGCGGCCGTCGGTGGCGGCCAGCGTCGCAGCGACAAAATCCTCCCTGCGGTAGTTGATCGCCGTCTGCGCGCCCAACTCCCGCCCGACCCGGGTCTTCTCGTCGCTGCCCGCCGTCGTGATGACCCGTGCCCCAATGGCTTTGGCCCACTGGATGGCGAAGGAACCGATACCGCCGCCGGCGCCGTGGATCAAGACGTTCTGGCCTGCGGTCAGTCCGGCGACCATACCGAGATTCGAATACACCGTGCACGCCACTTCCGGTATCGCCGCGGCCTCGAGCAGCGTCAACCCGGCGGGAACGCGCATCACCTGCGTGGCGAGCACCGCGACCTCGTCTGCGTAGCCCCCGCCGTCGAGCAGGGCGCACACCCGATCACCCGGTGACCAGGCGCTGACATCGGCTCCCGTTGCCGTGATGATGCCGGCGCACTCCAGTCCCAGCGGTCGCGGTGCACCCGCAGGCACCGGATAACGGCCGCGACGCTGCAGCAGGTCGGCGTTGTTGACACCGGCCGCGTGCACGCTGATCACCACCTCCTCGGGGCCGGGCACCAGCGGATCGACCGGACTCCAGCGCAAGACCTCTGGCTCACCGGGATGGTCGAACAGAACTGCGGAGGACATCATCAGCCCTTCAGGCGGCGCTGGAGGCGGAATGTGAGATCGCCCGTCGGGCAATGCTTTCGGCGTACAGGGGCGTCTCGACGGCGCAGTGGCGCCCCGATGCGTCCTGCCGCGCCGCGGCGGCCTCCTCGAATGTCTGGCCGTGCCGGCCGATGAAATCGAGGAAGTGCTCGGTGGGGTGCGACGTCACGGTGTTGGTGTAACGGCAGTGCTCGCCGTCGAGCCGCTCCATCTTCAGTTCCCAGACCACCTGTGTCGACGTCCACCCGTGGGGTGTCAACACATCGGAGAGGGAGACCATCTTGCAGTAGTGCGGATCGGCGACCTCGAAGCGGTACTGCTGTACCACCAGGCCGGTACCGATCATCTCCACGTTGATCGACATCGGGGTGCCGTCGTCGTCCGTCGTGTAGCCGGCCGCCTTGTGATCTCCGGGCGCGCAGCGCTGATATTCGTGTGTGGGAAGGGTTTTCAGCCAGTCGGCGATGTCCACATCGTTGAAACGAACTTCTACGTCCGCGGTGAATTCGGCATGGGAGAGAATCAGATCTTCGCGAACTCTGGTGGTCATCGACTGCTCCTTGGTGAAGTGGCCTCGGGTGCGGTGTGGCCTTGCGCAGTCGATGGTGCCGTGCAGACAACGGCGCTGCTACGCCGCTAGCGGCACTCAAGAAGTGGTGCTAGCCCCCACCCGAGCGGTCCAGCAGGTCGGAGCTGCCCAGCACGCGTTCGATGTGAACCTCGATGACCACTCGGCGTGGGTTGACCCGCGGGGTGCGGTAGCGCTGGGCGTAGCGCAGTTCGGCATCGCGCACCGATTCGGCGTCGGTGAGCACGCTGGCCCGGCCCTCCAACGACAGCCAGCGAGCGCCGTCGACCTGGCTCAGTACCGCCACACCACCGCGTTCGGCGTTGACCGCCTTCTGGGTGCCACCGGAGGTGATGACGCGGGCGATGTGGGTTTTGGGGTCGAAGGTGAATCCGACCGCTACCACATGCGGGGAGCCGTCGGCCCGCAATGTGGTCAGCATGGCGAGGTGGCGCTCGGTCAGAAAAGCCAGCGCGTCGTTGGTCAGCCGGGTCGTTGCGTTCGCCATCGGCACCCACGCTAGCGCAGGACATAATCGCTGGTGTGGAGGACACGGGTGTGGTGGTGATTTTCGGGGGACGCAGCGAGATCGGTACCGAGCTCGCGCTGCGGTTGGCACGCGGAAACGCCGTGGTGCTGACCACCCGCGGTGGTCACGTTCTGGATGCGCAGGTGTCCGCGCTGACGGCGGCAGGCGCGCAGTCCGTGCACGTGTTGGCGTTCGACGCCGACGATCTCGGTAGCCACCGCCGCATCCTCGACGAGATCGTCGCCGAGCACGGACCCATCGGCACCGCGGTGGTGGCGTTCGGCATCCTCGGTGATCAGGCCCGCGCGGAGACCGACGCCGACCATGCGGTGGCCATCGTGCACACCGACTACGTGGCCCAGGTGAGTCTGCTGACCCACCTTGCCGACCGGATGCGGGCCGCCGCCCGTGGGCGGATCGTGGTGTTCTCCTCGATCGCCGGTAACCGGGTGCGCCGGGCCAACTACGTGTACGGCTCGGCGAAGGCGGGACTCGACGGGTTCGCAGGAGGGCTGGCCGACGCGCTGCACGGCAGTGGGGTGCACCTGTTGATCGTGCGGCCCGGGTTCGTGATCGGCCGGATGACCGAGGGGATGGATCCTGCGCCGCTGTCCAGCACGCCGCCGCAAGTGGCGGAAACGGCCGCTCGCGCTCTGGCGAAAGGCAAGCGGTCGGTGTGGGTGCCGGGCTCCTTGGCGGTGCTTGCCTTCGTGATGCGGTTGCTGCCGCAGTCGGTCTGGCGCAGGATGCCCAGATGAGCACCAGGCGGGTGGTGATCCTCGGTATCGGGGCCGACGGGATGGCCGGGCTCGGCCAAACCTCACGCACCGAGCTGGCAGGGGCGAAGGTCGTTTTCGGTGCACATCAGCACCCAGTCCATCCGCGCCATCACCGTGGCCGCTCTGGCGCCGAAACCCGGCGAGTTGCTGTGGGACGTCGGTGCCGGCGCCGGCAGCATGGCGATCGAATGGTGTCGTGGCGCGCCACGGTGTCAGGCCATTGCCTTCGAGAAGGATGAGGTGCGCCGGCAGCGGATCATCGACAACGCCCTCAGGCACGGCGTCGACATCGAAGTGCGCGGCGAGGCGCCCCGAGCGTTCAGGGAGGCGACCCTGAGTGAAAGTGGCGTCGACGGCGTGCAGAGACCGACGGCGATCTTCGTCGACGGCGGCGCCGTCGGGTACATGCTGCTGACCAGGAGCTTCGAGAATCTGCGGTCCGGCGGCAGGCTGGTCGCCAACGCCGACACCACCGCAGGTGAGGTCGCACTCTTGTCGTTGCACTCCCGCCTCGGCGGACGGCTGCGTCGTTTTCAGCACTCGGAAGGCGACACCACCCGCTGGCGCACCGAAGTGCCGATCACTCAGTGGGTGGTGCAGAAACCCTGACCGGCTCGAGCATCCGGTGTGGTTGCTGCAAAGCGATACTCACCGGGTCGTCGCGGCGCACCCGCGTTTTTCGGGGTGCCACCGTGATCAGGTCGGCGACCTGGGGGCGTTCCCCGCACTCCTTGCACACGCCGCCAACCACGCGTCCACCGCAGTCGACGTGCTCGAACGCGCGGCGGTAGTCGGCATCCAGGTAGTGCCGGCCACCCCAGTTGCCCAGCGCGTCGAGCACCGGCCACAGCGCCAGGCCCTTGTCGGTGAGCGCATACTCCCCGTCCTCGGAGGTCAGTACTTCCTCCTGTGTCAGCCGGGAAAGGCGCTGAGACAGCACGGCTTTGGGGATTCCCAGGTGAACTTGGAAGTCGCTGAACCGGCGCACGCCGTAGAACGCGTCACGCAGGATCAGCAGCGTCCACCGCTCGCCGACGATCTCCAGTGACCGGGCGATCGGGCAGTTCTCGGTGGTGTATTCGCGGGGGAGAGCCACATCTCCATTGTGACACCTTGCGGGTTCATTGACTGAACCATATTCTGGCCATGAGGTGGTTCATTCACTGAACCATGACATTGGAGGTGCACCATGGACGCTGCCGAAATCAACACCACCGACCACGTCATGACTCGGGTTGATGTCGCGACGGGAATTCCCTACGACGAATTCCGGGCCGCTTTCGAGCGGGCAGCGCCGGCCTTCGATCCCGGCCCGTTCCAGTGCATCGCCGACGTGGGCGGTTCCTGGCCCGATGTGGAGGCGGCGGTGGCGGAGATGGCACCGCATCAACTGATGGTGTACGCGACGATCGACGCGTCGCCTCTGTTGGCCCTGGCCGGACATCGGACCAGAGCTGTGGAGTACCTGTTGGGCAATCACGTCATTGCCGAGAGCATGTTCCGCCACGATCCGCACGCGCTGCTGTACGCACCACTGCGGGTGCTGGTGTACAGCGATGACGCCGGGAACGCGGTCTGGAGTATGGACAGGCCCAGTGATGCCTTCGGCAGCCTCGGTCATGACGACATCACCGCGGTAGGTCGTGGCCTCGACGCCAAAGTGGTTGCGCTACTGCGGGCGCTCGGCGTGGACGCCGCAGACGGTTTCGCCGGTCAGCCGGCATGAGAACCCTGGTCGTCGGGGCGGGTGCCACCGGCGGATACCTTGCCGCGCTGCTGAGCGCCGGCGGTCGTGATGTGACGCTGCTGGTGCGCGACACCACCCGCGGCGTCGCACTGCGGGACGGATCCACCGTCACCGGTGTGCAGATCCCGTCGCTCACCCGCGACCAGCTTCGCTTCCCGTTCGACATCGTGGTGCTCGCGGTGCGCAGCGATGCCGTCGCCGACACCATCGGCGACATCATTCCCGCGGTGGCAGAGCACACGCGCGTGCTGGCGTTGACCAACGGCCTGCGGCATATCGACTGTCTCACCCAGGCTTTCGGTGACGTCCGTACGGTAGGTGCCGCCGCTCGGATGGCGACATCGCTGGCGTCGGACGGGATCGTCGACGTCATCAGCCCCGGTGTCGAGCTGCAGCTCGGAACGCTCGACGATGCACCGCCGGAGTCGTTGTCGCCGTTGGTATCCGAGTTCACGGTCCCTGGTGTGGACGTCGGCGTGGTCGACCACATCCGAGACGCGCTGTGGGTGAAGTTCATGTTCATCACCTCCACCGCGGTGCTCACGTGCCTGGCGCGCGGCGCCATCGGCGACGTCGTATCCGCGCCGGGCGGTCCTGCCGTCGCCGAGCGGATTCTGCGCGAGGTCGGCGCTGTCGCCGCAGCCGACGGTGGGCCGGACATTCCGGCAGCGTTGCGCGACACACTCACCGATCCGGCCTCGCGTTTCGGGCCGTCGATGTACCGCGACCTGATGGCCGGTCGCCCCGTCGAGGTCGCTGTGGTGCGCGAGCTGGCGCAGCGGGCCGAGCGGCACGGCATCGACACCCCGGTGCTGACCGCTGCCGTGGTGGGCCTCGAAGTGCACAACAGCCGGATCGGACGGGGCAGCTTCTCCGACTGCCGGGCCGGCTTCGCGGAAGCACCCGATCAGCGGGTGCGGTAACCGTCGCCGGTGGCCACCAGCACCTGTCCGGTCGACGGGCTGCCGCAGGCCCGTTCACAGCCCACGTAGTGGTGGTGTCCACTGCCCAACTCGCCCGACTCGACGGCCGCGGTCGCATCGGCACGCACGTCGGCGGCGGAGCGTTCACAGCCTGGGCTGCCCACACACGCGCTGACATCCAGCCACGGCGAGTTTGCGTCGAACACCAGCCCTTGTGGCGCGAGCACGCGCAGCGAGACGTCCGCGATCTCCTCGGACAGGTCACACACCAGCAGCGAGCGCCACGGCGTGATCACGATCGGTGCGGAAATGGCCGCCAGGTACTCCGCGGTCCGCGACGGCAACACCCCGAGCGGCACGCCCGCGCCGAGTGCGATCCGGCCGTCACGCTGCCCGAGCCACCCGATGGGGCCCTTGGTCTGTGCGGGCCAGCTCCGGCCGGGTTCGGCGTCGACGGCCAAACCCCGCAGCAGCTCCCCGGTATCGGCCAATTCACTGACCCGCCAACTGTTTTCCCTGATCTCGACGAACCGGCGCGCCACCGTGATGAGGGTGCGGATCACCTGCTCGGGGCGCAGCCGCACCCCGGTGTCGGTGCCCGACAGCAGCAAAGCGACGGTCTGCTCGTCGAGGACGTGGGCGCCGACGTCGGCGTGCAGCCCGGACACGTCAGCGCTGCCGTCGTCGAGGCTGAACCAGAACCGCCCGGGCAGTCCGGCCAGCGCCGGGTCGGCGCAGACAGCGGCATCGAGCTCGCTGACCCATGCCCGCACGTCGAGCAGGCCCCCGATGCGCCCAGACAGTGGCGAGGCCACGATATTGCGCACCCGCTCGTGGGTGGGTGACGGCAGCAGGCCCGCCTCGGACACGGCGGCGGCCACCGGTGCGGTGTCGGCGATACCACGCAGCTGCACGCTGCCGCGTGAGGTCAGCTCCAGAGCCGCCGAGCCGTGTTCAGCCGCGGCGTGCGCCAGAGCTTCCAGCTGACCGGCGTGCAGCATACCGCCGGGCAGCCGGATTCGGATCAGGGCGCCGTCGGCGGCCTGGTGCACCTGGAGGGCGCCTGGGCAGGCGTCCTGCTCACGTTCTCGGGCCACCCGTCCACGATAAAGGTCAGGCAGGAACCGCCTGCAGAATCGGCGAGTAGTGCGACGCGTCACCGGCGATGACCCGGCTGGGCTGACCGAAGACGTCGACGGGCACATCACCGGACAGCGTGACCCGGTTCAGCCTGCGGTACTGGTCGTCGTAGTCGGAGACCGCGTAGTGCTGGGTGGCGCGGTTGTCCCAGATGGCGAGGTCGCCGAGCCGCCAGTTCCACCGCACCGTGTTCTCCAACCGGGTGACCCGCGCCTGGAGCAGATCGAACAGCGCCCGCGACTCGGCCGAGCCCAGGCCGACGAACCGCTTCACGAAGTGGCCCAGCACCAGCACCCGGCGCCCGGTCTCGGGATGTACCCGCACCACCGGATGCTCGGTCTCGAAGTAGGTGGATTCGAACTCCTCGCGGTATTCGCGGGTGGAGTCGGGCACCGTCTCGTCGATGTCGGAGGGGTGTTCGGCGGCATAGTCGTACTGGTTGGTGTGCACGGCCCAGAGGTTCTCCGCCAGGGCCCGCAGCGGGGTGGGCAGTTGCTCGTAGGCGGTTTCGGTGTTGGCCCACACCGTGGTGCCGCCGTACTCGGGCAGGGTGACCGCCCGCAGCAGGGACGCTTTGGGAATGCGGTCGACGAAGGTGACGTCGGTGTGCCAGCTGTTGGCTTTGTCGTAACGCGAATCGATGGGAAGTACCTGGTGGCCGCGCGAGGTCACGGTCGGATGGGCGATGGTGGGGGTGCCGAGCAGTCGCGCGAACGCCAGCTGACCGTCGTTGTCCAGGTGATGCTGATCGCGGAAGAAGATCACCTTGTGCTCGAGCAGCGCCGCGTTGACCGCGGCCACGGTGTCGGCGTCCAGGTCACCCGAGAGGGTGATGCCGTCGATCTGAGCACCGATGTGCGCACCGAGTTTCTTGATGTCCAAAGCCATGCGCGCGATGCTGGCCTTGTCGGGTTCGGCTGTCCACCGTTTGAATACGCCAGATTGAAACTCTCACAGCGTGCGCAGACCACGCAGGATCCGCTGAAAAGGCACCATCGCGGCCATGCCGCGCCGGAGGCTGGGCTGGAGTGCGCTCATATCGCACACCACCATGTGCTGCACGCCGTGATCACGCCACACCCGTGCCTGCTCGAGCACGTCCTCGGGGCGGCCGGTCAGCAGCACCGACTGCATCAGCGCCGAGGGCACCGTGGCGAGGTACTTCAACACCGTCGCCTCGTCGAGGATCTGTGGAATCAGGTCTTGCGCACCCCCGAAATCGTCGCCCATCGGGTGGCTGGCACCGTGCTCGGTCCACACCGCCGCGGGAATGTTGAGCGCGAAGGTCTTCAAAGCCGTCGACTCCAACGCCTCGTTCACCTGTTCGCGGCTGCGACCGGTGACCACGAACAGCCACACCGCGGCGGTGATGGCTTGCGGGTCGCGTCCCGCGTTTTCCGCGGCGGATCTGACCTTCTCCAGTCCGGTCGCGTATTTCCGGGGGTCGACGATCATCCCGGGAAACCAGGCGTTGGCGTAGCGGCCGGTGGCCCGCAGCATCCGGGGTCCATGGGAGGCGATCCAGATCTCGGGCCGGCTCCCCTTGTAGGGCGGCAGATCGAAAACGGCATTGTGCAGGGGGAAGAACTCCGAGTCCCGGGTAACGAGCTCTCCGCCCGAATTCCACAGCGCCCGAATGGTGGCCAGTGCTTCTTCGAACCGGGCCACCGGCCGCGACCAGTCGACGCCGTAGGGTTCGTTGCCCTCGCGCTCACCGGTGCCGATTCCCAGAATCGCGCGACCTTTGGTCAGCAGATCCAGCGTGGCCGCCGCTTGCGCGGTGACGGCCGGATTCCGGCGGCCGGTATCGGTGACGCCGGTTCCGAGCCGGATGCGGGATCGCCGGTGCCGCGCGGCGAGGTGTCCCAGCACCGTCCAGGGTTCCAGGCAGGCGTCGATCTTGGGAACCAGCCGAGCCGCGCCGCTGTACTGACTCGTCATCACGGACCGCGGTACCAGCGCGTTCAGATGATCCGGTACCCAGAAGGAGTCCACCCGCGCTGCTGCCGCGGCGCGGTAAGGACCCTCGACAAACGGCGTCGGCCCGAACCGGGTGTTGACCGGGAGCGCACCGACGCCGACCTTCATGGTGGAAGCGTCACACGAACCGCCGCACCCCCGTGGCGTAGTGGACTACCCCATTCACGCCACCGGGTTGGTGAGCTCGGCCAGCCCGTCGCCCAGCTCGCAGCGCACGGTGTCACCGGGCACGATGCCCACCGCACCCGGCGTGCCGGTGGACAGGATGTCGCCGGGGTAGAACGGCATCACCTGGCTGTGGAAGCTGAGCAGTTCGGCGGGGGAGAACGTCATCCCGGACACCGTGTCTTTACGGTGCACGGCGCCGTTGTGAATGGTGCTGACCTGCAAGTCTTCCAACGGGCCGTGCGACAGCAATTCATCGAGGGTGATCAGGTCGGGCCCGAACGAGAAGAACGTCGGATAGTTCTTCACCCGGGTCAGGTACCGCGGGTTCTCCAGCAGGATGCCCTCGGCGGTCTGGTCCAGGACCGGTACCACACCCGCTACGTACTCCATCGCCTCCTCGACGCCCACCTGGTAGCAGGTGCGCCCGATCACCAACCCCAGTTCGGCTTCGGCAGTGACCTTCCCGATGTTCGGGGGAACGACGATCGGTTCACCGGGGCCGACGATGGTGTGGTCACCTTTGAGGAACGACGCGGGCGTGGTGCGGGGCGCGGTCTCTCCGAGGTCGCCGGCATGTGCGCCGTAGTTCAACCCGATGCCGAAGATCTTGCGCGGGCTGCGCCACGGTGCCAGGACCGGTGCATTCGGGTCGACGCAGTGGCTGTCGTCGACGCCGGCGTTCACAGCGGTGGCCAACTCGCCGATCCGGCCGGTTTCCAACAGCGACATCAAATCGCTGGGCCCACCGGCCAGGACCTGATCGACCCGGGCGAGGCGGCCGTCGGGCAACGAGATGCAGGCGGTCGGTTGCCCGGCCACCTCCACAGTACGGAGACGCATGAAACTCCTTGGGTGAGTGTGTGTTCAGACGATGCTGCGGATCAGTCCGCCGTCGACGCGGACGACGGACCCGGTGATGTAGGAGGCACGGTCGCTGCACAGGAAGGCAGCGACATCGGCGTACTCGTCGGGACGGCCGTACCGGCCCAACGCCATGGTGGCCGCGCTGTCGCGGGCCACCTCCTCGATGCTGCGGTTCTCCCGGCCGGCCCGCTTCTCGTCGAGGAAGCGGGTGCGGTCGGTGGCGATACGGCCGGGCACGATCACATTGCTGGTGATGCCGTCCTTTCCGACCTCCTCGGCCAGTGTCTTCGACCACGCGTGCAGGCTCGCGCGCAGGGTGTTGGACAGGCCCAGGTTGGGGATGGGGGTCAGGGCCCCCGACGACGTCGACGTCAGGACGCGGCCCCAATGACGTTCGCGCATACCGGGAATCACCCGGTCGGTGAGCGCGATGACGGACAGGATCATCTGTTCGAAACTGGTCCGCCATGTCGCGGTGTCCTGGCCGGCCACCGGGGTAGGGGGCGGGCCGCCGGTGTTGTTCACCAGGATGTCGACGCCACCGAGTTCTTGTTCCACCGTGGACACCACGGCGTCCACCCGGTCGAGGTCGCCGAGATCCCACACCACGGGTAGTGCCTTGCCGCCTCCTGCTTCGACGCGAGAGACGGTGGCGGCCAATCCCTCACTGGACCGGCCGGCCACCGCCACCTGGGCGCCTTCCTGAGCCAGCCGCTCCGCGATGGCGGAGCCGAGGCCGCCGCTGGCGCCGAGCACCAGGGCGGTCCGTCCGGTGATACCGAGATCCATGTTTGGCTGTTCTCTCTCTATCGGGCTGTGTAGGTGGGCAGGGTGGCCAGGTGCTGGTCGAGCATCGGCACCAGCGACGCCGGCAATGTGCGGGCGGGTTTACGGACCCGGCTCGAGGCGATGACACCGCGGCGGCGCAGCACCTCCTTACGGATCGCCAAGCCCACCTTGAGTTGGCCTTCGAAATTGGCCAGTGGCAGCCATGGCGCGAAAACCTCACGGGCGGCGACGAATCCACCGTCGCGGTAGGCGCGCAGCACTGCCGCCAGTACCGCCGGATGGCTGAAGCCCGTCATCGCACCCGCCGAGCCTGCCGCCAGTTCGTCGAGCAGACCCACCCCGCCCAGGCCGCCGAACACCGGCACGCCGACGCGCGGGGCGAGGTGGGCGATGGCGACCGACGTCGGCGGCGTCTCGGCTTTCACGCCCACCGCGAATGGGCAGGCCTGGACCAGCGCCACCACCTGCTCGTCGGACACCGACACCCCGGACACCACCGGATAGTCCTGGATCAGGATGCCCACCCCCGTCGCGTCATACAGGCGCCGCAACGATTCGGCGGCCACCGCAGGGTTGGCGTCGGGAATCTGCGCCATCAGGGCCACCGGCGGCCGCGAAGTCACCGCCAGCAGTCGTTGCGCCTGCCGCACAACGCCGTCGGGGTCACGTTCGGACAACCCCAGCACGAACGGCAGATCCGAGTCTCCTGCCACCGTGCGTGCCACCGCGTCGGCTTCCTCGTCGCTCAACGACGCCGCCTCACCGAACACCCCGAGCGCCACCACACCGTCGCAGCCGTCGGCCGCGAACGATCTCAGTTCACTCCGGAACGACTCCAGGTCAACGGCGAGCCCGTCGTCGAACGGGGTGGCCAGTACGCCCCACAGACCGGGAAACAAAGCGCTCACGTCTCAGATCTCCGATGCGTCGATGGTGGAGACAACGTGCTCGGCGATGGCCAGCGCTGAGGTGGCCGCCGGGGACGGGGCATTGCGCAGCACGACGATCCGGTCCCGGATGCTGATCCGGAAATCGTCGACCAGGCCGCCGTCGGCGTCGAGCGCCTGGGCGCGGATACCGGCGGGACCGGGCACCACGTCGTCGTCCTCGATGTCCGGGACGTACGCGCGGGCCGCCGCGACGAACCGCTTTTTGCTCAGCGATCCGTACATCTCACGGATTCCGGTGCGCCAGTGCACTTTCGCGAAACGCCAGAACGCCGGCGTGCGGGCCACTCCGGCGAGGTCCTTGGGCGAAACGGTACGCCAGTTGTAGCCCTCCCGGGCCAGCGCCAGCACCGCATTGGGCCCGATGTGCACCTGCCCGTCGACCCGTGGCGTGACGTGCACACCGAGGAACGGATACCGCGGATCGGGCACCGGATACACCAGGCCGTTGACCAGGTGCCGCTTCTCGGGTTTGAGCGCCCAGTACTCGCCGCGGAACGGCATGATCACCGGATCGGGTCCGTCGCCGGCCAATTCGGCCAGCCGGTCACTTTGCAGACCGCCGCACGCCACCACCTGGTCGAACGCGTTCTCCGAGGTGCCACCGTCGGTGCGGGCGGTCACCACCACCTCCGAACCGGCGGGGCGCAGCCCGATGACTTCATGCCCGAGCAGGATCTTGGCGCCCGCTGCCGAGGCGTCCACCGCCAGCGCCTGGGTCACCTGGGCGTAGTCGACGATCGAGGTGGACGGCGAATGCAGAGCGGCCACACCGCGGACGTGGGGCTCGATCTCACGGAGTTCGTCGGGCCCGATGGTGCGGATCCCCGGAACGCCGTTGGCGATCGCCCGCTCCTCGATGTCGGCAAGCCGGCCGCGTTCCACCTCGTTGAGCGCCACCAGCACCTTGCCGCAGGCGATGTTGGGGATGTCGCGCTCGGCGCAGAACTCCTCGAGCAGCCCGACACCGCGACGGCACAGCAGTGCCTTGGCCGAACCCGGTACGTAATAGAGCCCGGCGTGCACGACGCCGCTGTTGCGTCCGGTCTGGTGTGCGGCGAGGCGGTCCTCCTTCTCGAAGACGGTCACTTCGGCGTCGGGATGACGGTTGAGGATCTCGCGGGCGATCGCGATCCCGACAATTCCGCCACCGACGACGGCCACCCGATTACTGGTCATCAAAACCCCTGTGCATGAGCGTATTCAGAAAAGACCTCGTCCTGGTGTGCACCCAGACCCGGAGGTGCCTCGCGGCGCGGCTCGCGATGTTCCGACAGGTTCAGCGGGGAACCGGGCACGTCCAGATCGCCCAGCGTCGGATG
This sequence comes from Mycolicibacterium sp. SMGY-1XX, assembly GCF_059132455.1. Classification (NCBI taxonomy): domain Bacteria; kingdom Bacillati; phylum Actinomycetota; class Actinomycetes; order Mycobacteriales; family Mycobacteriaceae; genus Mycobacterium; species Mycolicibacterium sp. SMGY-1XX. The sequence goes on along the minus strand of NZ_CP101139.1, from coordinate 4,321,896 downwards.
CGGCAACGTCAACACCATCGAATCACGGACGTGCTGCCAGTCATACACCTCGGGGATGGTGCGGATGCGGCCCGCCGGCACACCCGCGGCGTCGAGGGCGGCGAGCACCTCGTCGGCGGAGCGGTCGGCCAGCAGGTCGTCGATTTCCTTCTGCAGCGCCTCGGCCCGGGCCACCCGGTCGATGTTGGTGGCGATATCGGCGCGGTCGGGGTCCAGGCCCACGATCGGGGCGAACCGCTTCCACAGCGACTCCGAGCCGACGGCGATGACGATATCTGCGTCGCCACAACCGAACACACCGTACGGCGCGATCGACGGATGCCGGTTGCCTGTCATCACCGGCTCGACACCGGCGGCCAGCCAGCCGACGCCGTGGAAAACGTGCACACCCACGACGGCGGCCAACAGCGAGGTGTCGATGTGCTGGCCACGACCGGTGTTCTCGCGGTCGCGCAGCGCGGTCACCACACCGAAAGCACCGAACATGCCGGCCAGGATGTCGGCGATCGGCAGGCCCACCCGGTTCGGCGGGCTGCCCGGTTGACCGGTCAGCGTCATCAGACCGCCTTCGGCCTGCACGATCTGGTCGAAGCCGGGCCGTTTGCCGTCTTTGCCACCGCTACCGAAGCCGGTGATCGACAGGGTGATCAGCCGCGGATTGAGCTCGCGCAGCTGCTCGAGTCCCAAACCGAGCCGGTCCAGTACCCCCGGCCGGTAGTTCTCCACCAGAACGTCGGCCTGGCTGACCAGCCAGCGCAGCTTGTCGGCGCCGTCGTCGGACTTCAGGTCCAACACCACCGACCGCTTGTTGCGGTTGGCGCTCATGAAGTACGCCGACTCGCGGTGGCCGTCGCGCTCGACATAGGGCAGCCAGCCGCGGCTGTCGTCACCGCCGGGTGGTTCCACCTTCACCACGTCGGCGCCGGCATCGGCGAGCATCATGGTGGCGTACGGTCCGGCGAGCGCCCGGCTGAGGTCGACCACGCGAACGTCGGCCAGCGGTCTTCTGCTCATCAGACGGACTCCTTCTCTTTCTCGGCTGCGGCTTGGGCCCGCTTCTTGTACGAGATCATCTGCAGCGCACTGTTTGTCGCGTTTCTCAGCGGTGTCTTGATCACCGGGATCAGGAACAGGAACACGATGAAGCACAGGATGCCCACCGAGGTGCCGCGCTCCACGAACACACCCAGGCTGCCACCGGAGATCACCATGGTCTGGCGCAGCGTCTCTTCGGCCAGCGGGCCGAGAACCAGCGCGATCACCAGGGCTGCGGGAGACAATCCGTAGATCCGCATGAAGAACCCGAGAACACCGCACACCAGCATGATCTGGACGTCGAGCAGGCTCTTGTTGACCGCGAAGGTGCCCAGCACACACAGCAGCAGGACAATCGGACCCAGCACCCGGAACGGCACGCGGGCGATGCTCGCGAAACCGGGGATGCAGAACACGTTGACCAGCAGCAGCATGATGTTACCCAGGAACATGCTGGCGATCAGGCCCCAGGCGAACTCCGGGTTCTGCGTCATCAGCAGCGGACCGGGCTGCAGGCCCCACATCAGGAAGCCGCCGAGCAGCACCGCGGTGGCACCGCCGCCGGGGATGCCGAGTGTCAGCAGCGGCACCATGGCGCCCGAGGAGGCCGCGTTGTTGGCGGCTTCCGGGCCCACCAGACCGGGCATGGCACCCTTGCCGAACTTCTCCGGTGTCTTGGATACCGACTTCTCGACGTTGTAGGCCATCAGCGAGGCGATGGTGGCGCCGGCGCCGGGTGTGACGCCCACCCCGAATCCGAGGAACGAACCGCGCAGGGCCGGGCCGGTGGACTCCTTGAAATCCTTCTTGTTGGGCCAGAATCCGCGACTGCGTGCGGAGACTCCGAAGAAGTCCAGCTTCTCCAGGTGCCCGCCACGCCACAGCGTGTGCAGCACTTCACCGACGGCGAACAGGCCGATGGCCACCGGGATGAAGTCGATGCCGTTGATCAGGTTGACCGACCCGAAGGTGTAGCGCTGCTCTCCGCCACCGATGTCGATGCCGACGGTGCCGATCGCGAAACCGATGAGCGCCGACAGTGCCCCGAGGAGTTTGTTGCCCTTGAGGATCACGATGACGGTCAGCAGGCCGGCCATCACGATGAGGAAGTACTCCGGCGGCCCGAAGGTCTTGGCGAACTCCGCGGTGATCGGTGCGGCGAACGACAGCAGGACCGCGCCGATGGTGCCCGCGACGAACGAGGCGATGGCCGCCATCACCAGAGCGGGCCCGGCCCGCCCCTGCTTGGCCAGCGGATACCCGTCGAATGTGCTTGCCACGGTCGCGGATTCACCCGGAGTGTTGATCAGCACGGAGGTGATGGTGCCGCCGTACATCGAGCCGTAGTAGACCGCGGCCAGCATCACGATGGCTCCGGTGGGATCCAGTCCGAAGGTGACCGGCAACAGGATCGCCAGGCCGGCCGACGGTCCCACACCGGGGATCACGCCGACCACCATGCCGATGAGCACACCGCCGGCGAGCAGAAGCAGGTTCTGCAGCGTCAGGATCGCATAGATCCCATCCAACAATTGACCCATGAAAGTTCCTTAGCCGATCGGCAGAATGCCCTGTGGCAGACCGACATTGAGTCCGGTCTGGAAGGCGAGGTAGAGAAGGACGGGGACGGCCACCGCGATGATCACCGAGCGGATGCGATGTTCGGGATCCAGGAACCACAGCGTCGCCGCGAGGAACAGGATGCCGGACAGCGCGGCGCCCAGCACGCCGAACAGGCCGACGAACACCGCGGCGGCGACGACGAACGCGGCCAGCGTGACCGGGTGGCGGCCCAGATCAGGTTCGGCGGCTTCCTCGGCCGCCTCCACCGCGTCGACCTCTTTCTTCTCCTTCGGTTTGGCCAGGACTTCGGTGATCAGCGCCAGGACGGTCACCGCGATGGCGACACCGCCGAGGATGCGGGGGAAGAAGCCGGGGCCGATCCGACCGGCCGCCGTGCGCCACTCCATGCCCATGGCCTGTTCGGTGTAGAACGCGAACGCCAGGAGGATGATGCCGAGGAAAGCCAGCTTCGGCCAGTTCACCTCCCGCTTCGGCTTCGCGGCGGCCACGCTCATTGCCGGCACCGGGCCGGAGGTGGCCGCATGAGATGTTGTGGTCACAGCGCCCCCTGCTCCTTGAGCGTCTCTTCGAATTCGTTGGTGGTCTCTTCGAGGTACTTGGTGAAGTCGTCGCCCCACTTGAGGTCCTCGGTGAGGTAGTTGTCGGCCAGGAAGGTCTGCCATTCCTCTGACTTGACCACTTCCTGCATGGTCTTGATCCACCAGTCCTTGGCGTAGTCGGGCACTTCGGGCGGCAGGATCAGCCCGCGCGGCATGGACGGCAGATCGGTGATGCCCTTCTCCTCACCGGTCGGCACGTCCGGCAGCGCTTCGAGGCGCTCGTTGCCGGTGAACAGCACTGGCTGCATGTCACCGGATTCGACCTGACCCAAAATGGATCCGGGGTTGGAGATCATCGCGTCGAGCGCACCGGAGAGCAGCGAGGTCTGGACCTGGCCCTCTTCGTTGTAGGGCACGTACTCGATCTCGTAGCCGGCGTGCTCGGCAATCAGCGACTGCAGGATGAAATCGACGTTGACGGTGCCGATTCCGCCGACCACCACGGTTCCCTTGTTCTTGGCGTAGTCGACCCAGTCTTCATAGGTCTCGATGTTGTTGCTGCCGTTGACCAGAAGCAGTGCGTCGTCGGTGGCCAGCAGACCCACGTGGGTGAAGCTCTCGTAGGTCCAGCCCGGGTCGGCCTGCAGGGGAGTGGTGAGGAACGAGCCCGACGTGGTCGAGACGTTGTAGGGGTTGCCCTTCTGCGACAGCAGGTAGCCCCAGCCGGTGGCGCCGCTGCCGCCTTCGCGGTTCTCGACGGCGATGTCGTTGGGGTAGAGGCCGCCTTCCTGGATGATCTTCACCAGTTGGCGGGCCATCAGGTCGTTGCCGCCGCCGGGACCGAAGGCGACGGTCCAGTCGAGCGTCTCCGACGGGTAGTCCTCGGCGGAGCCGGTGTTGGTGGACCCGCCGCTACAGGCCGGTACCACGAGCGCCACAGCGGATACCGCCGCAGCCAGAGCGATTCTCAGTCGCATGATGTCTCCTCGTTGAGTCACGTTGATGGGGTTTGGTTTTCAGCTTTTTGCGTCGTGGCGGAACCACGAACCGGTGGCCAGTGCGGCCAGGCGTCCGGAGTCGTCGTAGAGCCGCGATTCGAGTTGGACGACCCGTCGGCCGCCGTGCAGGATGCGGCCGGTGCACACGCTGTCGGTGCGCACGGGTCGCATGAAGCGCACCGACATGTCGATGGTCGACCCTGCCGAGAGGTACTTCTGGCACGCGTGGCCCATCGAGATATCGAGCACGGTGGTCAGCACTCCGCCGTGGATGCCGCCGCCGGCGTTGCACAGATGGTGGGCGAACGGCAGCCGGACGGTGCACGACTTGTCCTCGTCGAGGTAGTCGATCGACAACCCGAGGAACTGGATGAGGAAGTACCGGCCGAACGCCGATTCGGAGGTCTCGGCGGCGAATTGCGCGGCCTCGACCGGATCGGTGAGCCGGCGTCCTGGATCGATGGTGGTCATGACCAGGTGAACCTCGGCGGCCGCTTTTCCAGGAACGATCGCACACCCTCGGCGTAATCCTCGGTGTCGAAGGACGAGTTGCGAATGTCGATCGTCACCTCGTCGTCGTCGACCTGCCCGCCCAGCACCAGGTTCACGATCCGCTTCGAGGACCGGACGCTGAACTGCGCGCGGGTGGTGACCAGACGCGCGAACTCGTAGGTGTGCTTCTCCAACTCCTCGCTGGGGATCAGTTCGTCGATCAACCCCAGCCGCAAGGCGTCCTCGGCCATGACGTGCTGCCCGGAGAACAGGATCCACTTGGCCCGCGACGGGCCCACTGTGTCGATCAGTCGCTTGGTTGATTCCAGGCTGTAGACCAGCCCGAGCTTGGCCGGGGTGATGCCGAACCGGGACCGCTCGTCGGCGAAACGGATGTCGCAGGCCAGCGCCAGGCCGCAGCCACCGCCGATGCAGTAGCCGTGCACCATGGCGATCAACGGCTTGGAAAAGCGTTCCAGCGCATGCTCGGTGGACGCGACGTCCTCGTTGTAGGCCTTGGCCGACGCGCTGTTTCCCCGGACCTGCTCGAACTCGCTGATGTCGGCGCCCGAGGCGAAGCTCTTGGAGCCGGCGCCGCGGAGGACGACCACCTTCACCGAGGGGTCGGAGTCCAGTTCATCGAACACCTCGGGGAGGCGCCGGTACATTCCCTGGGAGATGGCGTTGTGGCTGTCGGGTTTGTTGAGGATGACGGTCGCGATGGCTTCATCGCGATCCACCAGAATGTGGTCGCTCATTTGTGTCCTTCCTGGAGCTCGGCGTGTGCGTCGAACAAGATGCCTTCGGTGAAGAGTCGGTCGATTTCGTCGGCGTCCACACCGAGTTCGGTGAGGACGGAGGCGGTGTGCTGGCCGAGCCAGGGCGCCGGTGAGCGGACGTCGAATTCGAGATCGGAGAACCGCGTCGGCGGGGCGATGGTCTTCATCGGACCGATGATCGGGTGGTCCACCTCGGCCACCATGCCGCGGGCCAGCACATGCGGATCCTCCAGTGTCTCTTGGTAAGTGAGCACCGGGCCGCCGGGAACGCCGGCGACATCGAGGCGGTCCACCCAGTCGTTGGTGGGCAGCGTGGTGGTGATGGCCTCGATCTCGACTTCGAGGTCGTCGATATGGGCCATGCGTGCATCCAAGTCGATGAAGCGGGGATCGTCTGCCCAATCGGGTCGTTTGAGGACGTCGTTGATCAGCCGCTGCCACAGCCGTTCGGTGTTGGCCCCGATGGTGACGTAACCGTCGGCGGTCCGGTACGCCTGGTACGGCGTCGACCGGCGATGCCGGGTTCCGGTCTGAGCCGGCTGCTCGCCGCTGCCGAAATACGCCCCGGACTCCCACACCGTCCAGGCCAGGCCCGCATCCACCAGGCCGATGTCGATGTACTGGCCCTTGCCGGTCTGCCTGCGGTTCAACTCCGCGGCCAGGATCGAGTAGATGGCAGTGGCGCCGGCGGCGATGTCGTTGATCGCGATGCCGACCTTGGTGGGCTTGCCATCGGGCTGGCCGGTCATCCGCAGGAACCCGCCGATGCCCTGCGCCATGATGTCGAAGCCCGGGCGGTCGCGGTAGGGCCCGGTTTGACCGAAGCCGCTGATCGAGCAGTACAGGATGTCGTCACGGATCGCGCGCGCACTGTCGTAGTCGATGCCGAGGCGTTTGGTGACGCCGGGCCGGAAGTTCTCGATGATCAAGTCCGCGCTGGCCGCCAACTCGAGGAACAGTTCCTTGCCCCGGGGTGACTTCAGGTCCAGCGCCACCGAGCGCTTGCTGCGGTTGGGCATCGCGAACGGGTAGCTCTCGCCGTTGACCTTCGGCGCCATCCGCCGCGAGTCGTCGCCGGTGCCCGGTTGCTCGATCTTGATGACGTCGGCGCCGAGTTCGGCCAGCACCATCGTGCAGTAGGGGCCCGAGAGGAATCTCGTCAGATCGAGAACTCGGAAGCCGGTGAGGGGTCGCATGTGGTCCTTCCCGTTGGGTGTTCTTCGTTGTGCATTTCCCGCTTTGTGGGATACGCTTCACGCAATACGGAAAGGCTATGCAGTGAGCGCCATCACGTCAATACCGACATGCAATGTGGGTCACGTGTCGTGGTCGGCCCCCTGTTCGGTCTCTGAACGAAAGGGAGAAGATGGGCGACGTGGACGGGGCGGAAAAGGAAAAGGACTCGCCGCGGCGAAACGGCGTGCAGTCGATCGACCGGGCCGTGGCGATTCTGCGGTGCTTCGATGGGCGAAAGCCCGAACTCGGGATCAGTGAGTTGTCGCGGTCGACGGGGCTGTCGACGAGCACGGTGCACCGGCTCCTGACGGCGATGCAGGCCAATCACCTTGTCCGGCAGACCGGAACCAAGCGCTACGGGTTGGGTCCGTTGCTGCTGCAGCTGGCGAATTCCGGCGCGATGCCGCGTAGCCTCCGCGAGGCCGCTCTACCGTTCATGACCGATCTGCGCGACGAATTCGACGAGACCATCGGTTTGCACGAGTTGCTTGCCTCCGGGCAGCGCATCGTGGCCGCGCAGGTCGAGAGCCATCAGGAGTTGCGGCGTACCTACACCGATATCGGCGTACCCATTCGATTGGTGTACGGCGGTCCCGGCAAGGCCATTCTGTGTGCGATTCCCGAAGATGAGTGGCCGCGCCACCTCGACGGTGCCATCGATGCGGTGACCACCAAGACCACTGTTGATCCCGCCGAGATACAGCGTGAACTCCGCGCCGGCCGGATGCGCGGCTACATCCAGTCCCGCGGGCAACGCACTGTCGGCATAAGTGCGGTGGCCGCACCGATTTTCGATCACACGCAGCGGGTGGTCGGCGCTCTGGGTGCCTCGGTGCCCGAGGCTCGCATGACCTCCGATCGTGAAGATCACCTGGGCGCCAGGGTGCGTCAGGTCGCCTGGGAACTGTCGACGGCCCTGGGTGCCACCGCCGACGGCGTGCACGCGTTGGTGCCTGACATCAGACTCGGCTGACCACAAGCCTTCGGCGCCAAATGCACGCGAAACCCACGATCGCTCATGGGGTTCCGTTCCCGGCCGCAGGTGCTCGCGGTGTGGTGAGGTCTTTACCATGGTGATCTGCGTGTGGGTTTGCCCAGCGCACGTTGTAGCGCGTTGTGTTCTCGTTCGGCGTTGATGTTTTGTTGGCGGTCTTGGTCGCGGGTGCGTTTGCGGGTGGGCATGGTGATGCCCGGGTGCGCTGTGCGGCGTCTTGTGGGTGTCGGGGGTGGCAGGGCGGCGGTGGTGCAGTCCCAGTCGGGGAACAGCAGTCTGCTCGTCGGTTGCGTGATGTAGGTGTGGCCGGTGGGTGCGGTCCAGCGGACGTCGCCGTTGGGCAGTTGCTCGTCGCGCCAGCCGTCACCAAAGGTCTTCGCGAGGTGGTGTTCTCGACACAACACCTTGCCGTTGGAGGGATGGGTGGGTCCGCCGTCGCCGTGCGGGACGGTGTGGTCGATGTCGGCGTATTCGGCTTTACGGGTGCAGCCCGGGAACCGACATCGCATATCCCGGCATCGGATGAACTCGCGGGCCTTGCCGGTGAACCTGTAGCCGCGGGCAGGTGCCGCGGGCGGGATCGGAACGGCTTTGACGGTGGCGCCGTCGCGGAGCATCGCGGCGAGTTGGTCGAGTGGGATGAGGGTGCCACCGAGGGTGACTGCAGGGCGGGGCCGCCGTGGTGGGGTGTACGCGGCCGGTGCCTGCGGCAGATCCTGGGTCCAGACCTGCTCGGAGGCAGCGTCATTCACCCGGTCGGCCGCGTCGGGGGTGGCTGCGGTGGTTCCGCCGCCGGTGTCCGGGGTGGTGGGTCCGGGTGGGGGTGGCGGGGCACTGCCGGTGCCCCACGGCGGCTCGCCCTCGTCCCCGGGGTCGGTGCCGTCGTCGCCGACGGCGTCGGCCTCGGTGTCGTCACGGGGTGAGGTGGTCAACCAGTGCGACCAGTCGACGCCCCCGTCATCGGCGGCCGGTTCGTCGGGCTGCCCAGCCTCAGTCTCCGACTCGGGTTCGGGTTCGGTGGTGGGGGTGTTGTTTTCCCACGGTGGTGGCGTGGGTGGGGTGGGGATGCGGGTGGCTTCGGCGGCCGCGGCCTGGCGGGCCAGCCCCGGGTAGTCGATGGCCGGCGCCACCACCGCCGGGTCCCCGGACGAAGATTGGCGCAACGCGTCGAGGTGGGCCAGCACCTGTTCCAGGGCGCCTTGTTCGGCCAGCACATGAATCACCGCCGCGGGCACCGCCGACGGCAGCGTCGCGGCCACACAGTCGCCGGCACCGCACTGGCACACCAACCGGTCCCGCCGGGCGTAGACCGCCCCTTGCGCCGCCGCCCGCAGCTCGCCTTTGCTGCGGGGATCGTTGCTGCAGACGGTGGCGGCCAGTGCATCCAGCACCCGCATCCCCAACTCCGCATCAGCTGCCGAGATCCGCCCATACATCGACGCGGTGCCGGTGGCGTCATCGCGTTTACCGAACCCCACATCACAGCCTTGGGCGGCCTCACGGTAGCGCCGCACCGCATCGGGGTCGTGTTCTTCGATGATGGCATCCACGGCCAGCACCAGGTCATCGTCGGAGAGCAGGGTGTAGCCGCCGGCGTGGGCGGCGAGCTCGGCATCGACGGTGGCCTGCACCGACGGCAGCAGCAGCTCGGTGCGGTAGATCAGGGTTTCGGCGACTCGGGTGTTGATCACCCCGGCCGCCAACAGTGCCGCGATCTTCGGGGACCGGGCCAGTCCTTCGGCCAGCCGCATCTGGGTGGCGGCGCGCCGTGCGCTCAGCCGCATCACCGGGCCCACCTGATCCCGCACGGCGTTCCATTCGTCGTAGGCCCAGGTTTTTTCTTCGGCGGCGGCGTGGTCTTTGTGGTGGGCCAGCAGGCGGGCGATCATCATCCATTTGTGCGCGACCATGGTGGCCTCGGCGCGGTGGAAGGCGCCGATGGCATCGACCATCGCCGCGGGGGACAAATCCCCGCAAGTGGTCGGATCAATCACGCCTTCGAACATACATTCGACACTACCCACGCCCACCGACAAGACATGCGCCACAAGGCAATCCACCACGACAAGCGCCTACTTATCCACAGTCAGCACTTTCTCCACAACCCGACACCACGGGCCTTGACGCAAGGCAACAACCGTGTTCCCCCGCTTCAAGAAGCATGTCCGGCGGGGGCGGGTCGCCTGCTGGGCACCACATCAAGGTCGTCAGCTTCGGTGAGGGTTGGCCGCACTGGCTTTGATCCGCTCGCGAAGGAAATGAACCTTTGCTCCAACAGCTGTGACAGCCTGACCTGGGAGGCCGGGGTCATCACCGGCACCCCCCGACCGCACGACACAAAATACCCATCATGGAGGGCCGGCGACGAGGCCCAGCTCAGAAAGCTCCTTCTCGCGAGACACCCGGTCAATTCGCGGACGGCGCTCGTCAATCACCCGAACTCGGCCGGTAGGTCCCGAAGCTCCACACATTGCCGTGCGGATCGCGAGCGGCGAACTCGCGAGACCCGTAGTCCTGGTCGGTGGGCGGCATGATGATCTCAGCGCCGGCATCAGAAGCCGTGGCGTGCAAAGCATCTGGATCGTCGACCACCACGTAGACCACCACCGGTCCCGGCAGTGCGAACGGACTGTCGGTGCGTTCGGCGTCGTCGACCATCACCAGCCCGGTTCCTACCGCCACCTCGGCGTGGATCAACGGCTGATCTTCTTCGGGCGGCACCACCAGCGTGGGGGTAGCGCCGAATGCCTTCTCCAGCCATTGGATGGCCGCGCGCGGGTTGCGGTAAGGAACGATCGGAACAGCACCATTGAGTTTCATGTCCCAGACGCTAGGACGGCACGCCCGCGTCGTCTTGGACAAAATTGACCAGCGACGCCCGCAGCTCGGTCGGTGTCTGGCCCGTCAGTTCGCGCACCTCACGCGACAAGTGGGCCTGGTCGAAGAAACCGCAGTCAGCGGCCAACTGAGCCCAGCCGACGTGGCCCGGGTGGGTCAGGCGGGCGGTCAGCGACTCGAAGCGGACGATCCGTGCCACAGTCTTGGGTGGCAGACCCACCGCGTCGCGATAGCGTGCGATCAGACGCCGGTGGCTCCACCCCAATTCGGCTGCCAGCCCGCCGATCGAAGCATTGCCCGCAGTGCTGGCGATCCGCTGCAGCGACCACGTTAGGCCGGCGTCGACCTCGGCCACCTCAGCGAACCGTGCCCGCAGCATCTGATCCACCACGGCGAAACGGCTGGGCCAGTCCGGCGCCGACCCGATCCGATCGACCAGCTGCTGCCCACCACGCCCCATCACGTCGTCGAGGGCGATGGTGCGGTTCGCCAGTTCGTGCATCGGCATCCCGAGCAACTGGCGTGCGCCGATGGCGGTCAGGTTGATCTGGAGGCAACTGGCGCTCCCGTCATGTCGGACCCACACCGGCTCCTCGGTGATCCCGCCGATGAACGAACCCAGTCGACTCGCGGACCTACCAGAGTGAGTGACGGTCCAGCCCTCATCGAGGTCGACGATGATCGGCACGAAGCTGCACGGCAATTCGCGGAACACCACCGGATGGCGCGCTTTCTCCGTGTAACCCTCGTACCGCAGCACCACCGACCGCAGCGAGTGGTGCGGTGAACCGGTGGCGAAGGTGACGCCCACCTGTCCAGCGTAGATCGCTTGTCACCTGATCCCATTACATTGATGCCCATGGCAGTCACCTTCAGCGAAGTCGCGACATCCGAGTACATCTTGCTGACCACGTTCACCAAGGACGGTCGGCCCAAGCCCACCGCCATCTGGGCCGCCCCGTCGGATGGCGGCCTGCTGGTGATCACGCAGGCGAAGTCCTGGAAGGTCAAGCGAATCCGCAACACCCCGCGGGTCACCATCGCCAAGTGCGACCGTAGCGGTAATCCGAAAGGTGAGCCCGTGGAGGCCATCGCCACCATCCTCGACCCGTCGCGCACCGCTGAGGTTTACGACGCCCTTGGAAAGAGGTACGGACTGCTCGGCAAGACGTTCAACTTCGTCTCGAAGCTGCGCGGTGGGATGAAGAACAACGTGGGACTCGAACTGAGAGCAGTGGACAGTGCCTGACACCTTCAGCGATGTCGCCAACGCGAAGTACCTGCTGTTGACCACCTTCACCAAAGACGGCAGGCCCAAGCCCACCGCAGTCTGGGGTGTCCCCGAAGGTGACAAGCTCGTCATCATCACCGATGACGGTTCCTGGAAGACCAAGCGGATCAAGAACACTCCGCGTGTCACCATCCAGAGAAGCAGTGCGCTGGGCAAACCGAAAGGCGAGCCCGTCGAGGCTGTTGCCCGCAATCTGCCGCAAACCGAGACGCGGCGGGTGTTCGACAAGGTGACCAAGCGCTACTGGTATCACGCCTGGTGGTGGATTCCGCAGGCCTTGGTGCGCGGTGGCATCAACAAGGTGCACAGCGCCATCGAGGTCGAACCCGCGCCGTGACCGGAACCCTCGCGGGGTCTCGCTCGTTGGTCGGTACATGGTGATGCGGTTCTTTCTGCTTTACGTCATCGTCGAGATGGCGGTCATCGTCGGGCTGACGGCGACCATCGGCTTCGGCTGGACCCTGCTGGCGCTGATCGGCACGTTCTTGCTGGGTATTGCGCTGGCCGGTTCGCAGCTGCGCCGCCAACTCGCCAAGTTGCAGCAGGGCATGAAAGACCCGCAGGGCACCATCACCGACAGTGCCCTGGTGGCGCTCGGTTCGGTGTTGGTCTTCATCCCCGGCATGGTCACGACGGTGGTGGGTCTGCTGATGCTCGCTCCGCCCACTCGCGCCGCGATGCGGCCGCTGGCCGGTCTGGTGGCCGCCCGCGGCATCGCCCGCCAGGTCACCTTCGTCAACCTCGGCGGCGCTCCGGGCCGCACCAGAGGTCGCGGTCAGTACATCGACGGCGAGGTCATCGATGTGCACGACGACGTCCCGGTCGACCGACCCCTGGAGCGCAAACCGGAGTAGGTAGCGTGTCTGCGTGACGCAGCTGCTGCTCAACGGGCGGATCCACAGTCCGACGCACCCTGACGCGACCGCGATGGCGGTACGTGGCGAGACCATCGCCTGGCTGGGAAGCGACGACGTGGCGCGTACCCAGTTTCCCGACGCCGACATCGTCGACCTGGGCGGCGCCTTCGTCGCCCCCGCTTTTGTCGACAGTCACGTGCACGTCACGTCGACCGGACTGCTGCTGAGCGCATTGGATCTGCGCGCCGCGACTTCCCGTGAACACTGCCTCAGACTGCTGGCCGACCATGCCGCCGCAGCACCCGAGGGCATCATCTGGGGACACGGCTGGGACGACTCCACCTGGCCGCAGCCGGGTGCTCCCAGCACCGCGGAGATCGACGCCGCCGTCGGCGCCCGGCCCGCCTACCTGTCGCGTATCGATGTGCACTCCGCGCTGGCCTCCACTGCGCTGCGCAACCGTGCGGCCGGGTTGCGCAGCGCCGACGGTTTCGACGAGACCGGCCCGCTCAGTGCCGATGCGCACCACCTGGTGCGAGCCGAGGCCCGGGCCCAGCTCAACGACCGGCAACGACAGCAGGCCCGCAGCGCCGCACTGGACGCGTTCGCCGCAGCCGGGATCGTCGCCGTCCACGAATGCGCCGGCCCCGAGATCGGCGGCCTCGACGACTGGCAGCAGCTGCGCGCCACCGACCACGGCGTCGACATCGTCGGGTACTGGGGCGAGGCTGTCGACTCCGCGGCACGCGCCCGCGAGCTCCAGGAGACCACCGGTGCGCGGGGCCTGGCGGGCGACCTGTTCGTCGACGGCGCGCTCGGCTCCCGGACCGCCGCCCTGTCCCAGCCGTACGCCGACGCCGCGCACTGCGGACGCACCTATCTGGACGCCGACGCCATCGAGGCCCACGTGCGGGCGTGCACGGAAGCCGGTGTGACCGCCGGTTTTCACGTGATCGGCGACGCGGCCGTCACCTCCGTGGTCGACGCACTCGAACGCGTGGTGGGCGACCTCGGAGTGCCCGCCGTCGCGCGCTGCGGACATCGGCTGGAACACCTGGAGATGGTCAGCAGGGAACAGGCGGCCAAGCTCGGAGCCTGGGGCGTGATCGCCAGCGTGCAACCCAATTTCGACGCGCTGTGGGGTGGCACGGACGGTATGTACGCCCGACGACTCGGTGCTGAACGAGCGAAAAAGCTCAACCCGTTCGCGCTGTTAGCATCGGCGGGCGTGCCACTCGCCTTCGGTTCGGACAGCCCGGTCACCGGAATGGATCCGTGGGCGACCGTCCGCGCCGCCACCACCCATCAGACCGAGGGGTCCGCCGTCTCGGCCCGCGCCGCGTTCTCGGCCGCCACCCGCGGCGGCTGGCGTGCCGGCGGTGTCCGCGACGGCGTGACCGGCACCCTGGCCGCGGGCGCACCTGCCTCGTACGCCGTGTGGGCCGCCGATGACCTGGAAGTGGCGGCGCCGGCCGATTCGGTGCAACGGTGGTCCACCGACCCCCGCTCCCGCGTGCCCGCGCTGCCCTCGCTGGCACCTGGTCGCCCCACTCCCCGTTGTGTGCAGACCGTGCACCGTGGCCGCGTCATCTACGGCCAGGGCAATGACTAGAGCGCTGGACTGGCTGAAACTGCGCGCGCTGCGCCTGGCTGCGGCCATCGCGGCGGGTCTGGTGCTCTGCGCCAGTTTCCCGCCGCTCGGCTGGTGGTGGGCGGCGATCCTGGGCGCCGCGCTGTTGATCGTCGTGCTGCGTGACGAGGCCACCACGGCCGCAGGCGGTTTCGGTTACGGATTCGTGGCGGGCTCAGCGTTCTATCTGCCGTTGCTGCCATGGATCAGCGGTCTGGTCGGGGCGGCGCCCTGGGTGGCCCTGTCGTTGGTCTGTGCGTTGTTCCCGGGATTGTTCGGGTTGTTGGCTGTCGCGGTGCGGCGACTGCCGGGCTGGCCGTTGTGGCTGGCGGCGGTGTGGATGGTGCAGGAGTGGGCCAAGAACTCAGTGCCGTTCGGCGGGTTCCCTTGGGGTGTGCTGGGTTTCAGCCAGACCAACGGGCCGCTGTTACCGCTGACGCGGCTCGGCGGTGTGCCACTGGTGTCCTTTGCGGTGGTGCTCATCGCGGCCTCAGCGGTGGCCATCGGGGTCGAGGTCATCGCCTGGTGGCGCCGGTCCTCCGCGGAGGCGGACCGGCCGCCCGCGGTGGTACTACCGGGCCTGTGCATCGCCGCGGTGCTGCTGGCCACTGCCGTCGTACATCCTGGGGTCCGGCAATCCGGCACCGGCTCCGACAGCGAGCCGGTGGTGACGGTCGCCGCGATCCAGGGCAATGTGCCGCGCCTGGGCCTGGACTTCAACGCCCAGCGGCGCGCGGTTCTCGACAATCACGTCAAGGAGACGCTGCGGCTGGCCGAGGACGTGCGCGCCGGGCGGCGGCCGCAGCCGCAGTTCGTGGTGTGGCCGGAGAACTCCTCCGATATCGATCCGCTGGCCAACGCCGATGCCGGCGAGCAGATCACGATGGCTGCCGAGGCCATCGGCGCGCCCATCTTGGTGGGCGGGGTGGTGGCGCACCCCGGCAGCACGCGGGACAACCCCGCAGCACTCAACACCGTCATCGTGTGGGATCCGGTGGACGGCCCGGGGGAGCGGCACGACAAGAAGATCATCCAGCCCTTCGGTGAGTACCTGCCGTGGCGGGGTTTCTTCGCCAAGCTGTCGTCCTACGCCTCTCGGGCCGGTTACTTCGTGCCCGGCGACGGCAATGGTGTGGTGCATGCGGCCGGCGTGCCCATCGGCATCACCACATGCTGGGAGGTGATCTTCGACAGGGCCGCCCGGGAGTCCGTTCTCAACGGTGCGCAGGTTCTTGCCGTACCCACCAACAACGCGACCTTCGACCAGGCGATGAGTGAACAGCAGCTCGCCTTCTCCCGGGCCCGGGCAGTCGAACACGATCGCTACGTGGTGGTCGCCGGAACCACGGGAATCAGCGCGGTGATCGCTCCCGACGGCCGCGAACTCGCACGCACCGAGTGGTTCCAGCCCGCGGTGCTGGACATGCCGGTGCGGCTGAAAACCGTGATCACGCCGGCCACCCAATGGGGACCTGTTGTGCTGTTGGTGCTGGTCGCGCTGGGGGTGGGTGCTGTGGTGGCAGGAGCATGGCTGCGGGTGCGGCACAATGGAGGGTTATTGCGTCCGACTGCAATGTCGGCCCCGTCCGATGTGGCCACCCCAGGAGCTTCATGACCATCCCCGGCGAACAGCCCAGCCAGCGCACCTTGGTGATCGTCCCCACCTACAACGAGTTGGAGAACCTCCCACTCATCGTCGGGCGCATCCACTCTGCCCAGCCGGACGTCCATGTGTTGGTCGTCGACGACGGCAGCCCGGACGGTACGGGCCAACTGGCCGACGAACTGGCCCTGGCCGACCCCGACCGGGTGCACGTCATGCACCGCACGGTCAAAGACGGACTCGGTGCGGCCTACCTGGCCGGGTTCGCGTGGGGGCTGAACCGTCAGTACTCGGTCCTGGTGGAGATGGACGCCGACGGCAGCCATGCGCCCGAGCAGTTGCATCGCCTGCTCGACGCCGTGGATGCGGGCGCGGATCTGGCGATCGGATCGCGGTACGTGCCCGGCGGCACGGTGCGCAACTGGCCGACCAGGCGGCTGGTGCTGTCCAAGACCGCCAACACCTATTCGCGGGTGCTGCTCGGCGTCGGTATCCACGACATCACCGCGGGCTATCGCGCTTACCGCCGCGAGGTGTTGGAGAAGATCGACCTGGCCGCGGTGGATTCAAAGGGCTACTGCTTCCAGATCGACCTGACCTGGCGCGCCATCAACAGCGGCTTCCGGGTGGTGGAAGTGCCCATCACCTTCACCGAGCGCGAACTCGGGGTATCGAAGATGAGTGGGTCGAACATCCGCGAAGCGCTGGTCAAGGTGGCCCAGTGGGGTCTGGGTGGACGCCTCGACCGCGCCCGCGGCGTGGTTCGCTAGCCGGGGCTCAGCCCCGGCGTTTGGTCTTGATGATGTCGAGGCGCTCCTTGAGGAGCTCCTCGAGTTCCTCGACCGAACGGCGCTCCAGCAGCATGTCCCAGTGGGTACGCGGCGGCTTGACCTTCTTGGGCTCGGGCACATCGCCGTCGATCAGCGTGCCCTCCATGCCGTTCTTGCAGGGCCAGGTGCCGGGAATCTCGGCGTCGTCGGCGAACGGAACGTCGAACACCTCGCCGTTGTCGGTGCGGTACCGCGCGATCTGACGCGGCGCCAAATCATGGTTGCGGTCGGTCTCGTAGCTCACAGCTCCGAGGCGACTACCTCGCAGGACACGATCAGCCATCGTCGTCAACTCCTTAAGCACAAATGTTCCGCGTCTATCAACGCATCAGCGCCCATGGCAGTTCCCTGTCTGGCGACGCGACTGTCCAGAATACCCGTGATCCGGCACGTGCCGCCAAAGCGCGTCTACAGTTCTGGGTCGTGAGCCCGCAGAGTAGACGGCGTCAGCAGCCGTGCCGGTGGTGTGGCCGCGAGGTTCCCGACGCCGGCCTGGGGCGGCGCAGGCAGTACTGCAGACAGTCATGCCGCCAGCGCGCGTACGAACAGCGCGCCCTGGTCAAGGGGTCTGCGGTGCCCGAGGACGCCGTGGTGTTGTCCGCCGACGAAGCGGCTCAACTGTCCGACCGGGTGTTCCAGGTGCGCTGCGCCGCCGAAGACGTGGCGACTGCCGTCGACGAAGGCGCCGACGGCGCCGAATTGCGGGAGTTGTGCGACGCGCTGGTGCAGGCGGCCAAAGCTGCCGACGGCTGGCGGTGACCCGCCTCAGAGGCCGGCGCGCCGGCGCAATGCCCGAGCGGCCGCGCGCGCCTCACCGGCCAGCGTCGCCGGATCGGCGTTGCGCAGCGCACCGTCGCTGACCACTGTCTGACCGCCGACCAGCAACCGGCGCAGGGGCGCGGGCGGGCCGAAGACCAGCGCGCACACCGGGTCCTCGATATCCGCGTGGCCCAGACCCGTCAGGTCCCACAGCGCGATATCGGCGAGCTTGCCTTTCTCCAGCGATCCCAGTTCCGCATCACGCCCCAGGCACCGGGCGCCGCCCATGGTGCCCATCTGCAGACTTTGCCGGGCGCTCAACGCCAGCGGGCCGAGCCGGAACCGCGCCGCCAGCAGGGCCTCGCGGAGTTCGGTGGCCAGCCCGCCGTGCTCGTTGGACGCCACCCCATCCACGCCCAGCCCGACGGGCACCCCGGCCGCCAGCAGCTCCGGGATCGGGGCGATGCCGGACCCGAGCCGGCCGTTGCTGCTCGGACAGTGCGCCACCCCCGTCTCGGCTGCGGCCAACTTCGCGATGTCACCCGTGGACAGGTGCACACAATGTGCCAGCCACACGTCGTCGCCGAGCCAGCCCAGCGATTCGACGTAGTCGACCGGTCGGGCGCCGAACGTCTCGAGGCAGAACTGCTCTTCGTCGACGGTCTCCGCGAGATGGGTGTGCAACCGCACGCCAAGTTCCCGGGCGAGGTCGGCGGACTGTCGCATCAAGTCGCCGGTCACCGAGAACGGCGAACACGGCGCGAGCGCAATCCGAACCCGGGAGTCGAAGCCGGGGTCGTGGTGGTCGGCGACGGCCTGCGCACAGGCCGCCAGGATGGTGTCGATGTCCTCGACCACGGAGTCCGGTGGCAGCCCACCCGAGGACGCGCCGAGGTCCATCGATCCGCGGGTGGGGTGGAAACGCAGCCCGATCCGGGCGGCCGCGGCCACCTCAGCGGCCAACACGTCACCGCCTCGGTGGGGGAAAACGTAGTTGTGGTCCATCGACGTGGTGCAGCCGGTGAGCGCCAGCATTCCCAAAGCTGCGCTGGCAGAGGCGAATTCGAGATCCTGATCGATACCTGCCCACAGTGGATACAGCGTGGTCAGCCACTCGAACAGGGTGCCGTCCTGCGCGTAGCCGCGAGTGATCCACTGATTGAGGTGATG
Source organism: Mycolicibacterium sp. SMGY-1XX (assembly GCF_059132455.1). Classification (NCBI taxonomy): domain Bacteria; kingdom Bacillati; phylum Actinomycetota; class Actinomycetes; order Mycobacteriales; family Mycobacteriaceae; genus Mycobacterium; species Mycolicibacterium sp. SMGY-1XX. The sequence continues at coordinate 4,303,261 of NZ_CP101139.1, read as the reverse complement.
GTGGGTGTTGACCAGACCGGGCGTGGCCAGGCAGCCGCGTCCGTCGATCACGTCGGCATCGGCGACGTACGGTGCCGAACCGCTGCCGACCTCGACGATCACCCCGTCTCGGATCACGACATGACCGAGCGGGTATTCGGTGCCGGCGGAATCGATCGTCGCGATGGCGCAATCGGTGATCACGTGGGTGGGCATGATTCATCCTCCCGCGTTGCGGTGCCACGAGCACCTCCTGAGGACCCCGGGACATGGTTACCATGACTTTTCATGAGCGTTCCGCCGCGACCCCGCCCAGCCGGTGAGGTGTGGCGATTCGACGATTTCGAACTCGACACCGCGCGATACGAACTGCGGGGCAAAGGATCTGTGATCCGGATCGAACCGCAGGTGTTCGACGTGTTGACCCAGCTGGTGACCAACCGGGACCGCCTGGTCACCAAGGAGGAACTGTTCGACACCGTCTGGGGCGGACGGTTCGTCGGTGAGGCCGCGTTGACCAGCCGGATCAAGGCTGCACGCCGGGCGCTGGGCGACGACGGCGAACACCAGCGCTACATCCGCACCGTCCGCGGCCGCGGTTACCAGTTCATCGGTGCGGTCGCTGACGCACCGCAGGCACCCGCCACCGAACCCGAGCCGGCGCCGCCGTTGCCCAGGCAGACCATCGCCTTCACCCGGGCCGCCGACGGCATCCGGTTGGCCTATGCGGTGGCCGGGCAGGGCCGGCCGCTGGTGCGGGCGGCCAACTGGATGACCCACCTCGGCTACGACATCGAGAGCCCGGTGTGGTGTCACTGGGTCCGCGACCTGTCGCAGGCGCATACCTTCATTCGTTACGATGAGCGCGGTTGTGGTCTCTCGGACTGGGAGGCGGGCGCGTTCACCTTCGACGACTGGGTTGCCGATCTCGAATCCGTGGTCGAAGCGCTTGACCTGCAACAGTTTCCGCTTCTGGGTGTGTCGCAGGGGGGTGCGGTGGCGGTGGCGTATGCGGCCAAGCATCCCGAGCGGGTGACCAAGCTGGTGCTGTGTGGCGCATATGCCCGGGGCCGAGCGGTGCGGGCGGTGGGCGAGCAGGAAAAGCGCGCCGCCGCTTTGGATCTCGATCTGGCCCGGGTGGGCTGGGGTAAAGACGACCCGGCTTTTCGTCAGGTGTTCGCCGCGCAGTTCCTGCCCGACGGCAGCCGTGCTGACTGGGCGGCCTTCGATCAGCTGCAGCGGCGCACTACCTCACCGGAGAACGCGGTGCGGTTCCTGGAGCAGTTCGCCACCATCGATGTGCGCGAGCAGGCCCGCGACGTGCAGTGCCCGACCTTGATCCTGCATTCCCGTGAGGATCATCGGGTGCCGATGCAGTCCGGCCAGGAGCTGGCGGCATTGATTCCCGATGCGCGTCTGGTGGCTCTCGACAGCAAGAATCATCTGCTGACCTCTGACGAGCCCGCGTGGCGGGTGTTCCGCGACGAGGTGGCGGCCTTCCTGGGGTCGTGAGCCGGGGATCTCCACCGAATCTCCACGCTATCTCCATGTAACCCCGTCTCGCGGCGACCATGCTGGTGGACATGAGAAAACACCTCCGTACCCTGCTGATCGGCACCACCGCGATGGTGGCGCTGGGCACCGTGCCGGCATGTTCGGGCGGCTCCTCCACGGAAGCCACTTCCACCACCACTGCCGCGCCCACCTCGAGCACCAGCGTGGCCGCCGCTCAACCGTTCCCGCAGGCCGCCCGTTACATCGCCGACATGCCGATGGCCGACGGCGGAACCATGACTCTCGGCGTCGCGGTCAGCGGTGAGAAGGTGGTGGCCTACGCCTGCGACGGCAGCAAGGACGAGGCCTGGTTCTTCGGCACCCAGGACGATGGTGCCCTGGACATCACCGGCAAGTTCAAGGACACCTTGGCCGCGGAGTACAACGGCGCCGATGTCGTCGGTGACCTGACGATGAACGGCGTCACCTACGCGTTCTCCGCACCGCAGGTGGCCGACCCGGCCGGGATGTACACCGCCGAGCTCGGCGGCGTCCGCGCCTCCTGGGTGGTCCGGCCGGATGACACCTCCACTGGTGTGCAGTTCACCCCGAAGGACGATGACAAGACGGTCTTCGACCTGCAGGGGGAGGAGTTCCGGGAACGGGTCCGCAACGCCCGGCAGCTGGCGCCGGCCCCGCAGCTGACCCTCGACGGGCTGCGCACCACCATCAACGGCCAGCCGGTGGTCGCCGAACTCGTCACCGGTGACACCAGCTTCACCAAGGACTGAACGGCAAGCGGCCCTTTGCCTCACCAGGAGCGCAACCCTGGTGAGGCTGGGGCCGCACCCGGTAGAACCGGATACCGTGCCCGCCAAGTTCTTCTGGTTCCTGCCCACCAGCGGGGACAGCCGGTCGATCGTCGGTTCCTCCCATGCCTCATCGGAACAGGTGGTCCCCGACGGCTACCGCCCGCCGACACGGCGTTACCTCGCTGAAATCGCCCGGGCGGCAGACCGGCTCGGCTACGAGGGCGTGCTCACCCCCACGGGAACCTGGTGTGAGGACGCCTGGCTCACCGCGTCGGCGTTGCTGGCCGAGACAGAACGCCTCAAATTCCTGGTGGCCTTCCGGCCCGGCCTGGTGCCGCCGACGCTGGCCGCGCAGCAGGCCGCGACGCTGCAACGGTTCTCCGACGGCAGGGTCCTGCTCAACATCGTGAGCGGCGGCGACGACAGCGAGCAGCGCCGGTTCGGTGACTGGCTGTCCCACGACGAACGTTACGCCCGCACAGGCGAGTTCCTCGACATCGTCCGAGCCACCTGGACCCAGGAGTCGGTGGACTACACCGGGCGCTACTACACCGTCGCCGACGCGCGGGTATCCGAACCGCCCGACCCGTTGCCGGAGATCTATTTCGGCGGTTCCTCACCAGCGGCGTTGCCGATCGCCGCCCAGCACGTCGATGTGTACCTCACCTGGGGTGAACCGCCGCAGGCGGCCGCCGAGAAGATCGCCAAGGTGCGTGCACTGGCCACCGCCCGCGGTCGCGATGTCCGGTTCGGGATCCGGCTGCACACCATCAGCCGCGACACCTCCGAGGCCGCGTGGGCTGTTGCCGACGAGCTGGTACGCCGGCTCACCCCGGAACAGATCGCCAAAGCTACCGCGCTGCACAGCAACTCGGAGTCCGAGGGGCAGCGCCGGATGACCGCGCTGCACGGCGGTCGGCTCGACCGGTTGGAGATCTATCCCAACCTGTGGGCCGGGGTGGGTCTGGTTCGCGGCGGCGCGGGCACCGCCCTGGTGGGCAGCCACCAGGAAGTGGCCAACCTGATCTGGGAGTACCACTCATTGGGTTTCGACGAGTTCATCCTTTCCGGGTATCCGCACCTGGAAGAGGCGTACTGGTTCGCCGAAGGTGTGCTGCCGATCCTGCGCAACAAGGGTGTGCTGGCCTAGACGCTAGCCGCACTCGTAGCGGACGCCGGCGTCAGCCGGAGGCGGCACCTGCTCCAGGCAGCCGAACGGCACCACACCGGCATCGGACATCTGCACGGCGGTCTGACGGGCGAAGTTGACGCAGAACAACGCCACCGGATCGGTGCGGCACTGGTAGTCGCCGAACCTCAGGGAGCTGCCGTAGGGCAGTTCGGGTCCGGTGCCGACGGTGAACGGGCCGGGGTCGCCATGTACCGAGCCCACCTGTGCCGCACCGCCGTCGAAGTCGACCCAGTTGCCGATCCACTGCCCGGCCACCTCGTCCGGCTGGGCGGGCGGTTCGGCGAGTTCCACCAGGCAGGCCAGCGCGCCGCCGGTCATCGTCGCGTCGGTGCGGCACTGGGTCTTACCCGAGGGTGTGACGAAGGCCACACCCTCACCGAGGTCGGTGGTCGTGCCGTCGCGTGTCGCGCTGTGGAATCCGGCCAGGTCAGCCGGGGAACCGGCCTGCACCCACGAGATCACCGCGGCCACCGGTGCGTCCGCGGGGGGCGGGCCAGTCGGGCTGGGTGAGGTGGTGGTGCGGGGCGTCGAAACCGCCGCTGAACTGGGGCTCGGCGAGGATGACGTGGAGGCGCCGGAGCCGCCGGACTGTTCTTCGCCGGCGCCCGAGCAGCCCGCAACCAGCACCGACGCAGCGATCGCGACAACCATCCGCATGCCAGCCACGGTAGCGGCCGGGACACGCGATCTCGGTCAACCCGATCTGCTGGACACCTGTCCGCTACCGTCGGGGTTATGCACGAGCACACCGTCCGCGCCACCGTCTCGAGCGGTGTCGTCGAGGGGTTCACCCGCAACGGCGTGAACCGTTGGCGCTCCATTCCGTACGCCCGCCCTCCGGTGGGGCCACTGCGGCTGCGGGCGCCGCAGCAGCCCGAGCCGTGGCGGGGAGTGCGCTATTGCCACGGCTTCGCCAATTGCGCTCCGCAGCAACGCAAGTACACGCTCACGGGCCTCGGCCGCTATCAGACGATGGGTGAGGACTGCCTGACGCTCAACGTCGTGGCACCGGAGAAGCCGGCGGACGAGCCGCTACCGGTCATGGTGTTCGTCCATGGGGGCGGTTACATCCTGGGCAGTTCGGCCACCCCGATCTACGACGGGGTGAAACTGGCCCGCCGCGGCTGCGTCTACGTCTCGGTGAACTACCGCCTGGGGGCGCTCGGCTGTCTGGATCTGTCGTCACTGGGCACCCCGGAATTCCCGATCGACTCCAACCTGTTCCTGCGTGATCTGGTGCTGGCGCTGCAGTGGGTGCGCGACAACATCGCCGTCTTCGGTGGTGACGCGGACAACGTGACGATTTTCGGGGAGAGCGCAGGGGCCCACGCGGTGGCCACCCTGCTCGCGGTTCCCGCCGCCAAAGGGCTGTTCCATCAGGTCATTTCGGAGAGTCCCGCCGCAGGCATGTCCTCCTCGACCGAGCAGGCCGCCGCCATCGCGGATCGTTTCGCGACACTGATCGGCGCCGACAGGGCCGACGCCGCGCGCGTCTTGCGCACCGCCCAGGCCGCCGACCTGGTCACTGCGACCGACCAGCTGCTCGCCCTGGGGACCGACGAGATGTTCGGCGCCTTCCCGGTGGGTCCCACCTACGGCGACGACTATCTGCCGACCGAGCCGCTGGAGGCGATGCGGCGCGGTGAGGCACATCGGGTGCCGCTGATCGTGGGCAGCAACGCCGACGAGGCCCGGCTGTTCACTCGGTTCCTCAAGCTGCTGCCCACCACCGAACCCATGATCGAGGCCTTGCTGGCCGAGGCGGGACCGGACGCGCGGGCGCGTATCACCGCGGCTTACCCCGACTATCCGCGGCCGGATGCCTGCATACGCCTCGGTGGTGATTTCGCCTTCGCGTCGGCGGCCTGGGAGATCGCCGAGGCGCACAGCACCCACGCGCCCACCTACCTGTACCGCTACGACTATGCGCCGCGCACCCTGAAGTGGTCCGGCATGGGCGCCACCCACGCCACCGAGCTGCTCGCCGTGTTCGACGTCTACCGCACCCGGTTGGGTTCTCTGCTGACCGCCGCGGGGGACCAACGTTCGGCGGCCCGGGTGACTCGCGAGGTCCAGACCCGCTGGCGTGCGTTCAGCCGAACCGGTGTTCCGGGAGACGACTGGCCCGCCTACCACCACGACGAACGGGCGGTGCTGGTGTTCGACCGGCACACACGCGTCGAACTCGATCCGGACCAGGATCGACGCACCGCATGGTCGGGGTTCTCCCTGGCGCGTTGAGAAGCGTCGAGTTGTCGCTGATGTCCTGCGCCGTAGTCGACGATGTGATTGCGTAACTGCTCATGAGCGAATCCCTGCGCCCATCCTCTGATCACCCACTGGATCCGCTGTCTGCTGACGAGTTCATCGCGGTTTCGGCGATTTTGCGGCGCGAGTGCAACGTGGGTGAGGGCTGGCGGATCAACTGCATCGAGATGCTGGAACCCGGTAAGGCCGAGCTGGCCGAGTTCGACGGCGGTGGGACACGACCGGCCCGCAAGGCCCTGGTGCTGTGCCTGGACCGGGGCAGCAACGCGACCTATCGCAGCGTGGTGTCGCTGACCGACGACCGGGTGGAATCTCATCAGCATGTGCCCGGCGTCCAGGCCAACTTCACCGTTGACGAGTTCCATGAGTGCGATGCGATGCTGCGCGCGCACCCGGACGTGATCGCCGCGCTGGCCAAGCGGGGCATCACCGATATGGATCTGGTGTTCATGGACACCTGGACCTACGGGGCCGCTGTCGCGCCGCCGGAATACCGTGACCGGCGCATCGGCTGGTCGGACACCTGGCTGCGCAGCGCGCCGGGCACCAATCCTTATGCCACCGCGGTCAGCGGGTTGCACTGCGTCATCGACCTCAACACCATGGAGTTGCTGCGCATCGAGGACGACGATCCCTTCACCGGGGGCGGTGCACCGCCCAAGACCATGGGTGAGTATGTGCCCAAGCACATTCCGGACCGCATTCGCGCCACCTGGCAGCGGGACCCCGTGAAACCGCTGGACATCACCCAGCCCGAAGGCCCGTCGTTCACCCTGTCGGGAAATCTGCTGACGTGGCAGAACTGGTCGCTGCGAGTGGGTTTCAACCATCGCGAAGGCATGACGCTGCACGCCTTGAAGTATCGCGACGGCGGCCGGGACAGGTCGGTGGCGCACCGGCTGTCGTTCGCCGAGATGATGGTGCCCTACCGTGACCCGTCGGTGGATCACTACCGCCGCACCGCGTTCGACATCGGCGAGTGGGGTCTGGGTTTCATGACCACGTCGCTGGAGCTCGGATGCGACTGCCTGGGCGAAATCCGGTACCTGGACGCCACATTGCACAACTCGCAGGGCCAGCCGTACACCATCTCCAACGCGATCTGCATCCACGAGGAAGACAATGCCGTGCTGTGGAAGCATGTCGACACCGCCGGTGCCGAGGTGCGCCGCATGCGGCGGCTCACCATTTCCAGTCACGTCACCGTCGCCAACTACGAGTACCTGATCTATTGGCGGCTGTACCAGGACGGCAACATCGAGTGCGAGGTCCGCGCCACCGGGATCATGGTGACCACCCCGTTCGCGGCCGGGAGGCCCCACCCCAACGGCACCCTGGTCGACGAACGCACCTACGCGCCGTTCCATCAGCATTTCCTGGTGGCCCGGCTGGATCTCGACGTCGACGGCAGCGACAACACCGTCTACATGTCGGAGTCCTACGCCGAACCGATGAGCCCGGAGAATCCCTACGGCTTGTCGGTGGTGCAGCGCAACGTGCCACTGCGCACCGAGCGGCAGGCGATCCAGGATCTCAACTTCGCCACCCAGCGGGCGTGGAAGGTGGTCAACACCAACGTCGTCAACGGGCTGGGCACGCACCCGTCCTACAAGCTGGTCCCCACCGGCGCCATCCCGCCGATGTTCGACCCGGATTCTCCGGTGTTCCAGCGCGCCACGGTGATCGGCCACACTCTGTGGGTCACCCCGAACCATCCCGACGAGCGTTGGCCGGCAGGCGAATTCGTGAACCAGTCGACCACCGACACGGGACTGGGTGCCTGGACCCGGGCCAACCGGTCGATCGAGAACACCGATGTGGTGCTGTGGTACGTGTTCGGTATCCACCACATCACCAGGCCCGAGGACTGGCCCATCATGCCGGCGGATGTGGTGTCGTTCTGGCTCAAACCGTACGGGTTCTTCGACCGCAATCCCTCGCTCGACGTGCCCGCGAGCCCGCCCTCACACTGCCACGGGCCCAATTGACACGCGTCAACAAATCGGCCGAAAACGCCGTGCGGCGCCGCATCGGTGTCCTACCTTGGTGCGGTGCGAACTGACACCGTTGTCGAGCGTCCCTCCGATCTGACCGCCGCGTGGCTCACCGACGTACTCCAGCACCCGGTGCGCGCTTTCGCTCTCGAGCGGATCGGCACCGGCCAGATGAGCGAGTGCTACCGCGTCACCCTCGACTACGCCAGTGGCGGTGCCGGCCCGGCATCGGTGGTGCTCAAGGTCGCCGCCGCGGACCCCACCAGCCGCCAGACCGGGCTCGCGCTAGGGCTCTATGAGCGCGAGGTGCGGTTCTACACCGATATCGCACCCCGGCTGGCGGCCGGGGGAGCAGGTCCCGTGGCGCCGTGCTTCCACGCCGCCATCGACTCGGCCACCGGGGTGTTCGACCTGGTGCTCGGAGACGCGGCTCCCGCCGTGGTCGGTGACGAAATCCGGGGTGCCACAACAGAACAGGCGCTACTGGCGGTGTCCGAACTGGGCCGCCTGCACGCTCCGCTGCTCGGTGACCCCACGCTGGCGGGGGCCGACTGGCTGAACCGGGAAGCTCCGGTGAGCGCCGAGCTGCTCAGTGGGTTGTACGCCGCGTTCACCGACCGTTACGGCCAGTCCATGACAGACGAACAGCGACTGGTCTGTGACCGTCTGGTGGCCGGTTTCGACGATTACCTGACCGCCGAGGGTGCACCCGAGCGGCCGCAGGGACTGGTGCACGGCGACTACCGGCTGGACAACATGCTGTTCGGTCAGGCCGGTGCCGCCCGGGCCGTCACGGTGGTGGACTGGCAGACCGTCACCTGGGGACCGGCGCTGACCGACCTCGCCTATTTCCTGGGATGCGCACTGCCCGTCGCGGTGCGCCGTGAACAACACGACGCTTTGCTGCGGGCCTACCACGGCGCACTCGGTGCCGATCCGGTGTTGAGCTTCGACGCGGTGCGCGACGGGGTGCGGCGGCAGAGCTTCTTCGGCGTGATGATGGCGATCGTGTCGTCGATGCTGGTGGTCCGCACCGAACGCGGCGACGAGATGTTCCTGACGATGCTCGACCGGCATTGTGCACACGTGCTGGACACCGACGCGTTGGCCGTGTTGTGAGCGAACAGCCGCTGCAACCGTCCCCCGATGACGAAGGCGCTCATCTCCGCGGCGACGAAGCGCTGTGGAACGAGAGCTGGTACTTCGACTTCGTCGATGCCGAGCAGTCGGTGGGTGGCTGGATCCGGCTGGGCCTGATACCCAACGAGAACCGATGCTGGGTCCAGGCGCTGCTGTGCGGACCGGAGATGCCGACCGTGGCGGTGTCGGATTTCGACGCACCGCTGCCGTCGGACCCCGCTCGGGTCCACACCGAGAACATCGAATTGATCCACGGCGCAACGGTTCCGCTGCACAGCTACGCGGTGACGGTGCGCGGACGCGGACAGGCTCACGACGACCCGGCCGCGCTGCTGCGTGGCGAGTCCGGCCACGATGTCGATGCGGCGTTCGAGCTGGTGTGGACGACGCAGGGCACGCCGTATCAGTACCGGATCGCCTCCCGCTACGAGATTCCCTGCGCGGTGACCGGAACCGTCACCGCAGGCGGGCGCAGCTACGTGCTCGATCAGGTGCCAGGCCAGCGCGACCACTCCTGGGGTCCGCGCGACTGGTGGGGCATGGAGTGGGTGTGGAGCGCGGTACACCTCGACGACGGCACCCACCTGCACGGTGTCGACCTGCGAATCCCCGGCTTACCGCAGATGGGCGTCGGCTACTCGCAACTCGACGGCGCTGTGACCGAGCTGCAGACGGTGACAGCACGAGAAGTGTTCGGCGACAACAACTTACCGGTCAGCGCCGAGCTCACCCTAGACTCCGTGGTCCTCGACGCCCGGGCGGTGGGTCAGGCCCCGGTGCTGCTGGCGGCCGCCGACGGCCGGGTGAGTCATTTCCCGCGCGCCTGGGCGGCCGTCACCACCGGTGACGGCCGCCGCGGCGTCGGCTGGTTCGAGTGCAACCGGATCCAGTGATCAGGACTGGAAGAACTCCAGCAGAACAGGATTGAGCTCGTCGGCGTGGGTGGTCGGCAGACCGTGCGGCAGGTCCTTGTACGTCTTCAGTCTGGCGTTGGCCAGCAGCTCGGCTGACTTCGGTCCCGACGCCACATACGGCACGATCTGGTCGTCTTCGCTGTGCACGACGAGCACCGGGATGGTGATCTTTTTCAGGTCCTCGGTGAAATCGGTCTGTGAGAAGGCGACGATGCCGTCGTAGTGCGCCTTGGCGCCGCCCATCATGCCCTGGCGCCACCAGTTCTCGATGACGGCCTCGGACGATGTGGCGCCCGGCCGGTTGAATCCGTAGAAGGGGCCCGACGGTAACGCACGATAGAACTCCGACCGGTTGGCCGCCAGTTGCGCCTGCAGATCATCGAAGACCTCCTTGGGCAGGCCCTCGGGGTTGGCGTCGGTCTTGACCATCAGCGGCGGCACGGCGCACAACAGCGCGGCTTTCGCTGCACGGTCCTGGCCGTGGCGGGCCAGGTAATGCACCACCTCACCGCCGCCGGTGGAATGCCCCACGTGGATGGCGTCCTGCAGATCCAAATGGTCGACCACCGCCTTGAGATCGTCGGCGTAGTGGTCCATGTCGTGGCCGTCGGCGACCTGGGTCGAGCGGCCGTGCCCGCGCCGGTCATGAGCGATCACCCGGTAACCCTTGGACAAGAAGAACAGCAGCTGGGTGTCCCAGTCGTCGGCCGACAGCGGCCAGCCGTGACTGAAGACGATGGGCTGGCCCGTTCCCCAGTCCTTGTAGAAGATCTCGACACCGTCGGTGGTGGTGATGGTGGGCATCAGGTGGTCTCTTTCGCTGAAATCAACTCCGGCTCGCGCTCAACCTACGCCGGATTCAGCTCAGGTGTGCGCTGTTGTCGTCCAGCTCGTGACGGCGCATGCCCATGGGCGTCGACTCCGGGACATCACCGGCCGCGACCACCGCGCGGGTCAGCGGGGTCAGTGCTTCGAAGAGCGCGTTCACCTCCGCGTCGTCGAGCCCCCGCAGCGCGCTCAAGGCCGCTGTGTCGGTGGCGTTCTCGAGCTGGTGCTTGAGGCGGCGGCCCGCCTCGGTGATCGCGCCGTCGCACATCAACCCGCGCTCGGCGAGGGTGGCACAACAACCCGTCCACTCGTCGTCGTCGTAATCGCGGGCCCGGCGTATGAACTCCTCGCTGACCGCGCCGGCCGCACAGTGCAGGACATTGGCTTCCCGGCCACTGATCCCGGCCGCGGTCAGCACCGCGACGTGCCCGTCGCCGCGGTGCTCGCGCAGCAGGGTGGTGGCGTGCCAGAGCGCGGCCAGGGGTTCGTCGGGCCAGGGGAGCGCGGCGTTGGCCGCAAAAAGCGGGCGTCCATCGAGCGGGGCACTACGCGCAGCTTTCGCCGCCAATCCGGCTGCGGTGACCACCAACTCGTCATCGCCGATCCCGTACCGGCGCAATGCCGCCACGGCGCCGTCCGCCCGGGCCCGGAGTGCCTCCTGTGGAGTCGCGTGCGCCCAGGCGGCGGGCAGGGCCCGCCTCACCCGTTGCGCGGAGAAATTGTAGAAGGTCGCGGTCACCAGCTCGGGCGACGGCCCCGCGGTACCCGAGCTCAGCGGGGCCGACCGGGCCGCGAAATAGCTCATCCAGAACCCACGGAACCCCAGCGCGTCCAGCGCTCGGCGGGCCTCGGGGGCGAAGTAGGTGACCGCGTGCACCGGTTCGAAGCGGTCGAAAAAGCGGCGCGCCAGCTCAGGTGATCGACTCACCATTGCAGTTAAACACCGGCGACGGCGGATCCCTGTTATGTTGCCACCGCAGGCGGGACTCCGTCCCGGCTTGGCAACTTCGGGAGGTCATCATGCGCACCTTGATAAAGGCGGCTTCAACTGCGGTTTTGGTATGCGCAGCAGCAGTGGGTTGCAGTTCCAGCACGCCGGTCGTCGGCAAAGCGGATCTGCAGAACGACATCACGCAGCGGCTGGAGGAGGCGGACCAGAAGCCGGAGTCGGTCACCTGCAGCGCCGACCTCGAAGGGGTGGTCGGCAAGACCACCACCTGCGAGGTGGTGCTCAGTGAGACCAACGCCATCGAACCCATCGTGGAGGTGACGAAGGTGGAGGACACCACCGTCAGCTACGAGATGACGCCGGCGCTGTCGCAGGCCCAGCTGGAGAAGTCGGTCGCCAACCTGGTCACCGAGAGTGCCGGGGGCGAGGTGACGGGCGTGACCTGCGACGGCGGTCTGCAGGGCGAGCAGGGCAACGAGACCAAGTGCTCGATGCAACTCGACGGTGAGCCGCTGGACACGGTCGTCACGGTGACGACGGTGGAGGGACTGCTGATGAACTTCGAGGTCAATCAGGTCTGACGGCAGCGGTGGCCTCGTCGATGATCGCGCGCATCGCGGCTTCGGCGGCCGCCTCGTCGCGCAGCCGGATCGCCCGTGCCACTTCGTCGTGCAGGGCGATGGCGTCGGTGTTCGGCCGTTCCGGCATCAGGTGGTGATGGGTGCGGCCGGTCAGCACCTCGGCCACCACGTCGTTGAGTGCCCGGAACATCTCGTTGCCGCTGGCTTCCAGAAGCGTGCGATGAAACACCTTGTCCGCCAACAGGTATGCCTCGAGGTCGCCGGAGCGCCCGTGAACCACCATGTCGGAGACCGCGGCGGCCAGGATCCGGCACTGGTGGGGATCTGCGCGCCGGGCCGCCAGGGCCGCGGCGGCCGGTTCGAACCCCCCGCGTAATTCCGACAGCGAGACCAGTTGTGCTGCGCGGTCGCCGGCGGCGAGCCTCCAGCGGATCACCTGCGGATCGAAGACGTTCCACTTCTCGGCGGGCTGGATGGTGATGCCCACCCGCCGCCGGGAAGCCACCATGCCCATCGCCTCGAGAACCCGGACGGCTTCACGGGCGACGCTGCGTGAGACCCCGTGTTCGGCGCTCACGGCATCGAGTGTCAGCACGCTCCCGGCGCGCAACCGTCCAGACACGACGCCGGTGCCGAGGGCATCGAGCAGTGTGGCGTGCAATTCGCCGACGGATGACTGCCCGGTCACCTGATACATCCTGTCATACGAGCACCCTGGTGTGGTTAAAGCAGGTTCTTGAGTCTCGGGACTTGTAATAGTCAGATCATTGGGGCATCCTGTGTGACACAGAGCTCAACAGGGTAGGTGGAGAGACATGGGCGCACCGATCGTCGTGATGGGCGTGTCCGGGTCGGGGAAATCAACGGTCGGAGCAGCGCTGGCGCAGCGGCTGCGGGTACCGTTCGCCGACGCGGACGACTTCCATCCGCAGGCCAACATCGACAAGATGAGCGCAGGCCACGCGCTCACCGACGAGGACCGTCATCCGTGGCTGGAAGCCATCGGGCAGTGGCTCGCCGAGCATCCCGACGGCGGGGTGATGAGCTGTTCGGCGCTCAAGCACCGCTATCGCGACCAGCTGCGGAAGCACTGCCCCACAACCGAATTCCTGCATCTGGCCGGTACCACCGAGGTGATCGGTCGCAGGCAGGCGAGCCGGCCCGGTCACTTCATGCCGGCGTCCCTGCTGGCGTCGCAGTTCGAGACGCTCGAGCCGCTGTCCGACGACGAGACCGGGGTCACCATCGACGTCGCGCAGAACATCGATTCCATTGTTGACGAGTACATTTCGCTGACCGGACGGGAGAGCTAGATGAACGGTGCGAACACCCTCGCCGTGCTGGCGGCGCAGGAGGCGCCCGAGCTCGCCGAGCCGGTGGCCTCCGGGCCGCAGTTGATCCTGGCGTTCCTCGCCGGCATCGCGGTGATCGTCGTGTTGATCACCCTCGTCAAGCTGCATCCGTTCCTGGCTTTGATCTTCGGTGGTCTGACCGTCGGCTTCGTCGCCGGTGAGAACCTGACCACGGTGCTGAGCTCGTTCACCAGCGGCTTCGGCACCACGGCAGCCGGAGTGGGCATCCTGATCGCCTTGGGCGCGATGTTCGCGAAGCTGCTGGCCGACTCGGGTGGGGCCGACGAGATCGTCGACACCATCGTCGGGCACGCCTCGCCCCGAGCGTTGCCGTGGGCGATGGCGCTGGTGGGCGCGATCATCGGTCTGCCGATGTTCTTCGAGATCGGCCTGGTGCTGGTGATGCCCGTCATCTACCTGGTGGCGCGCCGCTCCGGACTTTCGCTCATCACGGTCGGAATCCCTGCGCTCGCAGGCCTTTCCGCCATGCACGGGTTCGTGCCGCCGCACCCCGGGCCGCTCACGGCCGTCGACCTGTTGGGCGCTGACCTCGGTATCACCCTGGCTCTCGGTGTGGCAGTTGCCATTCCGACGATCGTGGTCGCCGGGCCGCTGTTCGGCAAGCTCGCGGGCAAGTGGGTTGTCGTGGGCGCACCGGACACCTTCGACGCCGACGAACGCGAAGACCAGCGCAGGCCGGCGTTCGCCATCACCTTGTTCTCGGTACTGCTGCCCGTGGTGCTGATGATGGGCAAGTCGCTCGCCGACATCTTCCTGGAGGAAGGCAACTGGCTTCGTGTCATCCTCGACGGCCTCGGCACCCCGGTGGTGGCGCTGCTGATCGCCGTGATCGTCGGCATGTTCACCCTGGGCCGCGGCGCGGGTATGGACCGTGCGGCCATCACCAAGTGTGTCGAATCCGGACTGCCCCCGGTCGCGGGCATCATCCTGATCGTCGCCGCCGGCGGCGGCTTCAAGCAGGTACTCGTCGACAGCGGTATCGGCACCCTGCTGGCGCGGTGGGCCGAAGACACCAGCATCTCGGTGCTGATCCTGGCCTGGACGCTGGCGGTGCTGATCCGCCTCGCCACCGGCTCCGCCACCGTCGCCACCATCACCGCGTCCTCGCTGGTTCTCGGCCTGGTCGAGGGCCTGCCTCCCACGCAGGTCTCGCTGGTGGTGCTCGCCATCGGCGCCGGGTCGGTGTTCTTCTCCCACGTCAACGATGCCGGGTTCTGGTTGGTCAACCAGTACTTCCGGCTCAGCGTCGGCCAGACGATCAAGACCTGGTCGATCATGGAGACGATCCTGTCGGTCACCGGCCTGGTGGTGGTGCTGTTGCTGGATCTCGTCTTCTAAACCCCCGACACGACAATGGCCCCCGCTCGCGCGGGGGCCATTGTCGTGAAAACCAGGTCAGCCCTTGACGACCTGCGTGCCACCGGCGAGTTCGTCGTGCTTGCCCTGTTTGGTGGGGCTGCCATTGATGGTCACCGCAATGACGATGTAGGCGATGAAACCGAGCAGACCACCGATGTAGGGGATCACCGACAACAGCGTGAACGAGTTGCGGATCGCGGACTGCTTGACGTCCGGCTTGGGAGCGCCGCCGGGGCCGCGCACCGACAGGCCGAGCATCTTCTTGGCGGGCGTCCATCCCTGCGTGACCTCGAACCCCACGAAGTAGGCGAAGGTCAGCACACCGGAGAACAGGCCGGTGACCAAGATGTTGTCCATGGCGCCGAAGGCGAACGCCAGGATGAACGCGACGATGCCGACGATGATGCCGTCGATGAACCGGGCGGCGAACCGGATTCCGAGGCTGCCGGGTTCCGCTCCACCGGCAGGGCCGTACTGCGGGGGCGGGTAGCCGCCCGGAGTGCCGTACTGCGGGCTGCCGTATTGAGGAGCGCCGTACTGGGGGCCACCGTATTGGGGCGGGGGAGGAGGCGGCGGGTACGAGCCCGAGGGGCCGTATTGCTGCGGCGGCGGAGGCGGCGGGTAGCCGCCGGGCGGAGGCGGCGGATAGTGGGGGTCCGGATTGTTGGGGTATTCACCCGAAGTCATCGGTCGGCTCCTGATCGCAGTCGTGGACGCTTCGAACTTACCGCGCCCACCGCTCGCTGTGCGGCATTGGCCGCACAGCGAGCAGAAGCCGATCTATCGTGCCGGGACTAGCGCCGAAGTGCCTTGGCCTGCTTGCGGGCCTGCTTGCGTGCCTTCCGCGACAGGTCCTCGCTCTGGCTCAACGCGGTGTGGGCGAGCTCGCCCCCGCGGTCACGGGCCACCTCGGCCAACTCCACGCCTCGGTCGCGGGCCACCTCGGCCAACACCGCTCCGCGGTCGCGGGCGACGTCGGCGAAGTCGCCTCCGCGGTCGCGGGCCACGTCGGCCAGTTCCACGCCGCGTTCCCGGGCGATCTCGGCCAGTTCGGCACCCCGCTCGCGCGCCACATGCGCCCACTCCGACCCGCGGTCGCGGGCGATCTCGGCCCACTCGGCTCCGCGCTTGTGTGCAGCGTCCAACAGGGGAGCGCTCTTCTCGGCGGCGACACTGGCCAGTTCCCGGCCGCGTTCAGCGCCGACGTGCAGACCCTCGTGGACGTTCTTGCCGACCTTCTCGGCGAGCTCACTGTCGATCAGGGCGTTTCCGCCGGCCGCACCGACGGGCAGCGCGGCGGCCACTTTCCCTGCGGCCCGGCGACTCCGCCAGCCCAGAGACGGCTTTCCGGCGGTGTCAGCGGAGGCGATGATGAGACCGCCGAGCAGGCTCATGTCGACGAGGAAATCGCGGCGCTTCTGGGTCTTGAGCTCCGGGTCGGTCTCGGACCAGAACATGTGGGAGCCGAGGTTGGCCGGGATGACCGTCGCGGCCAACGCGGCGGAGGCGAGTCGCGGCACCTTACCGGTGGCCAACAAGATGCCACCGCCGATCTGAACCGCAGCGGTGATCTTGGCGAAAGTCTCTGCGTCGCGGGGAACGTTGGGGCCCACCGGTTCTGGCAGCTTCTGCAGGCCTTCGAGGGTGGGGCGGGCGGCGTCGGCTGCGGGTTTCGGGCTGCGCAGCGCTTCGATTCCTTGGCCGATGAAAGCGGCGGACAGCAGGGGACGGGCGACTCGACGTAGCAACATGACGCGGGTGTTCCCCGCTTGACGGGGGTGCAAACAAGCCCTCTCAGGAGGGCTTTGACCTGGGTTTATTGCGCATTGTCAGCGGCACGATCACCCAGAAGAGAACGAATGCGGCGAGCGCGGTGGCACCGGCGATCAATCCGGCGATGTCACCGGCGACGGCGCCGAAAACGACCACCACGACACCCACCAGTGAGACGCCGAGGAACATCAGTCCCACATAGGTGGTCCGATGGGCTGCGTTCACCAATTGCTCGAGACGGTGCCGCCGGAACAGCAGCCGGTGCATCGCCACCGGGCTGGCCAACAGCACCGTGCTGATGATCGAGCACGCCACCGTCACCAGGTAGACGATCCGCAGGTCGGTGGCGAGTTCCTCGAAGCCGTCGTGAAAAGGCAATGTCAGCAGCAGGCCGGTGAGCAGTTGCACGCCGGTCTGGACCACGCGCAGCTCCTGCACCAGACTCGCCCAATTGCGGTCCAGCCGTTCGGTTTCGGTCTCGTCGCGCTCAGGCTCATCCCAGTGCTTCTCGCGAAGGGGCTGCTCGGCCATAGCTGTAGATCTTTGCACCTCAGGCGGGCTCGCAGCGCCACATCAGGCCAACACCAGGCGCGCAGATCTCTCCAACAGGTCGGCGATCTGCTGATAGGACGCGTACCCCATCCCCGCCCTTACCAACGCCCCGGCGTACAACAACTCCAGCGTGTCGATGACACCTGCATCACCCTCGGGCCCGAGCGCCGTGGACAGCCGTTTGTGGATCTCCATCCCGATTCGCAGGCGCAGGTGTTCCACATCGGGGTCCTTGCCGAGCAAGGCGTTGGTCACCGCGCCCGCCAGCTCGGGTTCGTCGGCCAACAGCAGTGCGATGTGGCGCAGCACGGCGACCACCCGAACCGTCGGATCGGGGGACTCGTTGGGTGGTGCCGGGCTGCCGGCCAGTCGGCGCCAGAACACCTCCGCGACCAGATGTTCCTTCGAGGAGAAGTAGGTGTACGCCGTGGCGGCACCGACACCGGCCTCGGCCGCCACCATCCGGATGGTCAGACCGGAGAACCCTTCACGGCTCAACACCTCCACCGCGGCCCGGCCCAGCCGATCGACCGTATCGGCCTGTTTGGCCGTGAGCCGACGCCGGGTGGCTTCCCGAGCTACCGGATCGGACACATGTCCGGACGCTACTACAACGACTTCGGCCCGGCAAGGATGCGCGCTGGCCATCGGCCCTGCCGACGGGTTAGGTTGCCTGCATGTCACAGACCGACACCACCCCCGCCGAACTGCGCTCCCAGCAAACTGACCGTCTGTTCGCTCTCGCGAACGAGGTGACGGGGTTCATGCCCGCCGACGAGGGCCGGGCGCTGTACGAGGCGGCGTGCGCCTACCTGGACGGCGGCGTCGGCGTCGAGATCGGAACCTACTGCGGGAAGTCCACCGTGCTGCTCGGTGCAGCAGCGCTGACCACTGACGGCGTGGTGTACACCATCGACCACCACCACGGCTCCGAGGAACACCAGCCGGGATGGGAGTACCACGACACCAGCATGGTCGACAGCCACACCGGCCTGTTCGACACCTTGCCCACCTTCCGGCACACTCTCGATGCGATGGCGTTGCCGGACAACGTGATTGCAGTGGTGGGCAAATCGCCGGTGGTGGCCAGGCACTGGCGGACGCCGCTGAACCTGCTGTTCATCGACGGTGGGCACACCGAGGAGGCCGCGCATCGCGACTTCGACGGGTGGGCGCCATGGGTCAGCGTCGGCGGAGCGTTGCTGATCCACGACGTCTTTCCCAACCCCGAGGACGGTGGGCAGGCGCCCTACCAGATCTATCGCCGGGCATTGGAGACCGAGCAGTTCCGCGAGGTCTCGGCCATGAAGTCGCTACGGGTGCTCGAACGGGTGGCCGGAGAGGTCGGGGGCGCGCTCAGCGCTCGCTGACAACACATTCGCAGCTGAAGTCGGCTTCCAGTCCGCGGGGCAGGTCCTCACCACGGAAGATGCCGTTGCCCGCGGTGGTGCGGGAGAGTGCATCGGCGGCCAGTACCACCGCGGCACCGGTCCACGTGGTTCGTTCCACCGGCCAGCGTTTACCGTCGGCATACACCAGCCCGGTCCAGTACGACCCGTCCCGCTCGCGTAGGTGCTGCATGTTCGCGAACTGCTCCAGGGCGCGGTCGGATTCCCCCATGGCGTCCAAAGCCAGGACGAGCTCGCATGTCTCGGCGCCGGTCACCCAGGGCCGGTCATCCACGCAGCGGATGCCGAGGCCGTCGACCACAAAATCGGACCATCGCTCGGCGATACGTTCCTCGGCGCCCGGCCCGCGCAACGCGCCGCCGAGGATGGGGTAGTACCAGTCCATCGAGTGGTGGGGTTTCTCGGTGAACGACCCGGGATGCGCGACGATCGCGTGTCCCAGTTGGCCGCAGGACACCTCCCATTCCGGTTGTGGTTCGCCGACGTAGTTGGCCAGCGCCAGCGCGCACCGCATGCTCTGGTAGATGCTGGCACAGCCGGTCACCAGAGCTTCCTCGATCCGGCCGGACGGTCCGCACGCCCAACAGATCTCACCGCCGTCGAGCTGCAGCCCGATGACAAAATCGATCGCGTTGCGCACCACCGGCCACATCCGCTCGGCGAATACATCGTCGCCGGTGACCAGCACGTAATGCCAGACCCCGGTGGCGATGTAGGCGCAGAAGTTGCTGTCGCTGTTGGCGTCCTCGATGACCCCGGCCCGGAACTGCAGGGGCCAGGAGCCGTCGGCGCGCTGCTCGCGGCGGCACCACTCGTAGGCGGCCCGGGCCGGTTCGAGCAGGCCGGCCACCGTCAACGCCATTGCGCACTCGACGTGGTCCCACGGGTCGGTGTGCCCGAA
Organism: Mycolicibacterium sp. SMGY-1XX; assembly: GCF_059132455.1. Taxonomy (NCBI): domain Bacteria; kingdom Bacillati; phylum Actinomycetota; class Actinomycetes; order Mycobacteriales; family Mycobacteriaceae; genus Mycobacterium; species Mycolicibacterium sp. SMGY-1XX. The sequence goes on along the minus strand of NZ_CP101139.1, from coordinate 4,283,743 downwards.
AGGCGACCACGGGATGGCCCCTGAGTGCTCTTGCGCCCGGGCTATCGACTCGGCCGTGGCCAGGCACTGCGATGCGGTCAGTACACCGGCCACGGAGGGAATCTCAGCGCGCCGCACCGCCGGTCACCGGCCCTCGTCCGTGGCGTGGTGTTCGTTGGCGGGTTTGTCGAAGTAAAGCGCGACGCTCTTGCCGATCAGCGGGTTCAGTGCCGCTTCGGCGGTGCGGGTCAGCGTCGGAGCGGACATCATGTCCCATACCAGCAGCCGATGGTAGGCCGTCACCGCCGGGTGCTTGGTCTTCTCCACCCCGACAGCACATTTGATCCACCAGTAGGGCGAGTGCAGCGCGTGCGCGTGGTGTGAATGGGTGAACCGCAACCCGCGCGCGGTGACCTTTCCGCGAAGCTCGTCAGCCTTGTAGATGCGGATGTGGCCGCCTTCGTTGGCGTGGTACTCGTCGGACAGCAGCCAGCACAACCGTTCCGGAAGCCAGCGGGGCACGGTCACCGCGAGCTTGCCACCGGGTTTGAGCACCCGGACCAGCTCGGCGATGGCGGCCTCGTCGGCCGGAACATGCTCGAGGATCTCCGAGGCGATCACCACGTCGAAGGTGGCGTCGGCGTACGGCAGCGCCAGCGCGTCACCGGCCACCGCCTCGGCGCGCGCGGTGTCAGGCACCTCGCCGGCCTCGGCCATGGCCTCGAACATCGTGGTGACGTTCTCCAGCTCTTCCTTGTCCTGATCGAAGGCGATCACGTCGGCTCCGCGCCGATACGCCTCGAAACTGTGCCTGCCCGCTCCGGCGCCGACGTCGATCACCTTGGTGCCGGCCCCGATACCCAGCCGGTCGAAGTCGACGGTCAGCATGCGGCGTTCCGATCGATCGCGCGGCGGTACACCGTGACCGTCTGCGCGGCAACGGATTCCCAGCTGTAGATCTCGACGGCGCGACGCCGGCCGGCGATACCCATCCGGTGCAGTTCGGCCGGGGAGTCCAGCAGGTCGCCCAGGCTCTTGGTGAGCTCTTCGACGTTGCCCGGCTGCACCAGCACCGCCGCGGACCCGTCGGTGCCGAGCACTTCGGGTAACGCGCCCGCCCGGCTGGCGACGATCGGGGTGCCGCTGGCCATGGCCTCCACCGCGGGAAGCGAGAAACCCTCGTAAAGAGAAGGGATACAGGCTATTTCAGCGGACGCCAGCAAGTTCGCCAGTTCGGCGTCGGTGAGACCGCTGGAGATGTGCACGATATCGGAGATGCCGAGCTCGGCGATCAGCTTCTCGGTGGGACCCTTGCTCTCCAGGCGCGCCACCAACTGCAACTCGACATCACGTTCCGTGCGAAGTTTGGCGACGGCCTGCAGCAGATTGGACACGCCCTTGAGCGGGACATCGGCACTGGCGATCGCGATGATGCGGCCGGGCACTCTGGGCGCCTCTGACGGGGAGAAGACTGCCGTGTCCACACCGAGCGGTACGACGTGCAGCTGATCGGGGCTCACACCGAAGTCGGCGGCGATATCGGTGGCCGAGGTGGTGGACACCGTCAGCAGGTCGGGGATCGTCCTGGCCACCCTCTTCTGCATCTCGGCGAACCCGTACCAGCGGTGCACCAGCGGCTTGCGCCACCACCGCGCCGCCGCGAGATCGAGCACTCGGTCGCGGGTGATGGGGTGGTGCACCGTGGCGACCACCGGCAGGCCCGACGCGGCGATCTTGCGCAGACCGGTGCCCAGGCTCTGGTTGTCGTGCACCACGTCGAAATCGGCGCGACGCTCGGCCAGCAGCCGGGCCGCACGCAGGCCGAAGGTGCGCGGCTCCGGAAAACCCGCGGTCCACATGGTGCCCAGTTCGAGGAGATCGATCGAGCTGCGGATCTCGCTGGGGCGGGGTACCCGGAACGGGTCCGGCTCCCGGTACAGATCCAGGCTGGGCACCTTGCACAGACGCACGCGTGGATCCAGGCCGTCCGGATACGGCTGACCGGAGAACACCTCGACGTGATGACCCAGCTCGACCAGGCCGCGGCTCAGGTGGCGCACGTAGACACCCTGGCCACCACAGTGCGTCTTGCTGCGATAGGACAGCAGGGCGATTCGCATGCCTTTCACCTATACCCGACCGGCTGCGGCGGTGTAGGGGTGAACGAGATCACGCTGCTGTGTCTGGACATGTGTCTGGACCTTAATTCGCATAGCTAACCGGCGCAACGCACTACCCCCGCCGCGGTCTAGGGCAACGGCGCTGGCCTGCGGTTTCACCACCCGGTGCGCAGAACCCGGTCCAGCATGTCGACGAAGAAGTCGGCCGACGCGACGCTCAGGCACATGGGCGGCTTCATCTTCAGCACGTTCTGGTGATCGCCGGTGGGTTGGACGATGACCCCGAGTTCGCGCATCCGCTCGCAGATCGCCGCGGTCTCGGTCACCGCCGGTTCCAGGGTCTGTCGATCGCGCACCAACTCGACGCCCATGTACAGCCCACTGCCGTGGACGGCGCCGATGAGCGGGTGCCGGTCGGCCAACTCCGCGAGCCTGGTCTTCAGGTGCTCGCCGACGGTCCAGGCGTTCTGCTGCAGTCCGTCGCGCTGAATGACGTTCAGAACGGTCAGTCCGACGACGCTGGACACCGGGCTGCCGCCCGCCGAGGAGAAGAAGTACCCCTCGTTGCGGTAGGCATCGGCGATCGCCTTGCTGGTGATCACCGCGCCCAGCGGCTGGCCGTTGCCCATCGCCTTGGCCACGGTGACGATGTCGGGTAGCACACCCTGCTGCTGGAAGCCCCAGAACCAGCCGCCCAGGCGGCCGTAGCCCACCTGCACCTCATCGGCGATCGCCAGCCCACCCGCGGCACGGACCGCGGCGTACACGGTCTCGAGGTAACCCTCGGGCAAGGCCACCCCGCCGGCGTTGCCGTAGAAGGGCTCGGCGATGAACGCCGCAGGCGGATGACCGTCAGCGGTCAGCTTCTCGATGATCGCCTTGGCCTCGGGGGCGTACCGGCTCGCCTCGGCGCCGCGGTAGCGGCCGCGAAAACTGTTGGGTGACGGCACCGTGTGGACCCAATCGGGCCGGGTGGTCAAGGCGTTCGGATTGTCGGCGACGGAGGTGGAGACGGCGTCGGTGGCGTAGGTCCAGCCGTGGTAGGCCTCGGCGACGGCCACCACATCCTGGCGGCCGGTGGTGGTGAACGCCAGTCGCAGCGCCAGGTCCACCGCTTCGGACCCGGAGTTCACCAGGAACACGGTGTCCAGCGGGTCGGGCAGTGTGGCGGCCAGCCGTTCCGAGAACTCCACCACCGCACGGTAATTGAACCGCGAGTTGGTGTTGAGCCGGCGCCACTGCCTGCTGATCGCATCGGCCAGCTCCGGGTGGCCGTGCCCGATGCTGGTCACGTTGTTCACCATGTCGAGGTAGCTGCGTCCCTCGGTGTCCTGCAGGTACTCACGCCAGCCCCGTTCGATGCGCGGGGGATCGCTGTAGTACTGCTCCTGCACCGACGCGAACCAGCGGCCGCGGCGGGCGAGCAACCCCGCGCTGTCCTCGCCGACGGCAGCGGTCTGCGTTCCCACCAGGGCGGCGGGATCGCGGGTCAGCGCCAGCCAGCCCGGTGCGTACTCGGGCCGCACGAATGCCGGTACCGGCACCGAGTTCTCGGTGGTGATCTGCACCCACAACCGGCCTGGGCCGACCTGCGCCAGCGGCGCCCCTGCCGGTACCGCGTGCCCGGTGTCCACCGAGGTGTGCAGGGAGGCGCCGCGCACGTGCAGGACACCTTCCTCGCCGGCGAAGGTCACTTCGTGGGTGCCCACCCCGGACACCAGACCCGTCCACGGTGCGGTCAGCGTCATGTCGCCGGCCACCCAGACGTCGATGCCGGTGGGTACCGTGGCTGGTGAAACACTGCTCAGTGCAACGGATCTGGTGAGGCGTGGCTGCCCGTGGCTGGTGGCCACCACCGCCGCGCCGGCGTTGATGGCAGCCTGGGCCAGCTGATCCTCGACGCCGGTGTGCAACCATCGCCCGCTGTCGAGCTCGTCGGACTCGGTGGACAGATCCAACACGTGTGCGGCACCGCCGGCGAACACCGGGACACCGGGGGTCGACGCCGGCCTGCCGTTGCCCAGCGCATCGGCGATCAGCTCCGTCATCACCGCTGTGGGCACTGACACCGCACGCTCGAAGATTCGCCACTCGTCATCGAGAGCGCTTGTCGCATAGTCGTTCTCGCGATCTATTGCGGCCTGCTGATTACCGCTTACCACCAGTGTGGCCGCCCGCAGCACCACCAGCGGCCACAGTGCGGTGATCTCCGGGCGGCTCAACGGCCGCTGCTGGTGGAACGAGGCGATCAAGGGCAGAACCGCCGCGGGCTCACCACCGGCGTGCCGTAGCACCGACGACGCCGCCACCGCGAGTTCTGCGACGGCCCATGACCGGGTGAGGTCCCCGAGGTCGATCACCCCGTCGGGCAGCTGCTGCGCGTCCACCGCACACACCACGTTGTCGTCGGTGAGATCGCCGTGAATCACCTGCACCGGCAGCGCGCCGGCCAGCTCGGCGACCGTGCGCCAGGCCTGCGCGGCTTCACGTTCGATGAGGGTGCGCCGCCCCGTGTCGGACACATACGGCGCCAACAGCGCCACGGTGCGGTCGGCGTGCTGGAGATCCCACTGCAGCACCCGGTCCACGCCGGGGTGGTCGAATTCGGCCAGCGCCCGGCTGACCCGTCCGGCCAAGGTGCCCAGGGCCGCCCACCGGGCCGGTGACACGTAGCGGTCGCCGCTGAGGGTGCCGCCGGCCAGGAAGTCGATGATCCTGGCGGACAGCGCGGATTCGGTACCCACGTCCGCGACGGGCGAGTCGCCGGTGCCGATGTTCCGGGCGGTGCGCACGGATGGTTCGCGGGCGGCGATGAACTCCGCGGCGGCATCCTGCGCCTCGATCTCCAGCCGGGTGAATGCGGGGTTGGCCACCTTGAGCACTCCGAGCGGCCGGTCGCCGTCGGCGCCGAGCAGCAGGAAATTCGCATCCTGCTGGCTGCCCAGCGGTGTCGCCGACGCCTCGATGCCGAAGTGCCTGCGTGCGATCTCGGCTGCGTCGGCGGCAGTGACATCGGGGACGGGCAGTTCGGAGGCCTGGAAGAAATCGAACGTCGTCATGAGGCTCCTTCGGCGAATTATGCGGTTTCACTGTACGTCCCGATACGGTGGAGACATGCGCGCGCTGATCATCGTCGATGTCCAGAACGACTTCTGCGAGGGCGGGTCCTTGGCCGTCGAAGGCGGTGCCGCCGTGGCCCGGGCAATCAGTGAACGGCTGGCCGGTTCGCACGGTTTCGATCACGTGGTCGCCACCCAGGATTTCCACATCGACCCGGGTGAGCATTTCTCCGAGACCCCGGACTACCGGGTGTCCTGGCCGCGGCACTGTGTCGCGGAATCTCCGGGCGCGCAGTTCCATCCCGACCTCGACACCGCCACCGTGGAGGCGGTGTTCCGCAAGGGCCACTACGCCGCGGCCTACAGCGGTTTCGAGGGCGCAGACGACACGCAGACCACACTGGCGGACTGGTTGCGCAGCCGTGGCGTCGACGAGGTGGACGTGGTGGGAATCGCCACGGACTACTGTGTGCGTGCCACCGCGGCCGACGCGGCCAAGGCGGGATTCAGTACCCGCGTGCTGCTGGACCTGACCGCAGGCGTGGCCCCGGATTCGACGGCACAAGCTGTCGAGGATCTGCGGGCCGCCGGTGTCGAGATCGTCGGCGCCACGGCGTGACGTCGCATACCGACGCCGATCTGCTGGCCGCGGTCGAGCAGTCTCCGCAGGCGGCGGCCCGGCACGACCGGCCGGGCTGGGTCGGGCTGTTCACCGCCGACGCATGCGTCGAGGACCCGGTGGGCTCGACACCTCACGTCGGTCGTGACGCCATCGGCAGGTTCTACGACACCTTCATCAAACCGCGCGACATCGTCTTCGACGTGAATGAGGACATCGTCAGCGGCAGCACCGTCATCCGGGATGTGACACTGGAGGTTCGGATGGGCCCGGGTGTGACGATGGCGGTGCCCGCGATCCTGCGCTACGTCCTGCGGGACGTTTCCGGCGAACTCAAAATCGCCGAGTTGCAGGCATTCTGGGAGCTGCCGCCGATGCTGTGGCAGTTCGCCCGCCGCGGGCTGCCGGCGGTGCCGGTGGCGTTGGGGCTCACCCGGTCGCTGTTGTCCAATCAGCACCTCGGTGGCGCGGCGGGATTCCTGACGGGGCTCTATCGGCCTGCGCGACGGCGACGGGCGGCGGTGGACGCGCTGTTGGCCGCGTTGACGGGTGGTGACCAGCTGACCGGGCGCCGGATGCTCGGGGCGGGCGCCAGGGTCACGCTCGGGGAGCATGATCCGCTGAGTGTGGATGCCTTGGGCGTCCGGGTCCGGGGCGCACGGTTGGCGGCCCGGATCACGGCGGGAGCGACGACGGCGGTGTCGCTGCGCAGTCTCGACGGCCCGGTGGTGTTGCTGATCGGCACCGACCCGTGGACGGTCCGCTGCTTCGCGTGAGCGGACCCGGCCACGATCACATCCGGGCGAACCGCGCCATCACGAAACAGTAAGCGCCGTAAGCGGCGATACCGAGGGCGGCGGCGATCAGCAGGAACTTGCCGAACGGCGCCTGGCCCAGCGTCTTGACCGCGGCGTCGATTCCGGAGGCCTTGGCGGGGTCGGCGTTCAGCGTCGCGACGATGACCAGCAGGCCCGCACCCGCGAGCACACCGCCCTTGGCGATGTAGCCCACCTTGCCCATCGGTGTGATGACCGAACCGCCGGAGACCTTCAGGTCGTGGAGGAATTTCTCGGAAAAGCCCTTGTACACGTGGTAGCCACCGACACCGATGACCACGAGTCCCACCACGATGAGAAGTGCTTTGCCCCAGGTCGATTGCATCAGCTGGGCGGACATCCCCGCGTTCTGCTGACCGCTGGACTGTCCGCTGCCCGTGGCGAACCGGATGGCCGACAGGGCGAGTCCGCAGTAGACGATCGCCAGGGACAGCGATTTGACCCGTTTGAATTGTTTCTTGGCGCCCTTGTCGCTGTCGGTGGGTTCATTGGGGTGCGAGCCCACCACCGTCTCGGCCAGCCGCCAGGCAGCCAAACCGAACAGGCCGATGGCCGCGACCCAGAGTGTGAACGCGCCGCCACCGCTGGACGCCAGGGTGGCCAGCGCACCCGATTGGTCGGCGTTCTGGCTGGCCCCACCTCCACCGCCGATGGCCAGCCGCACGACGATGTAGGCGACCAGCAGGTGCAGGACCCCGCTGGTGACGTACCCGGCACGGGCGGCGTATTCGAAAGCGTTGGTACTGGTGGCTCGGTCCACCGCACCGTGAACCCGGTTGTCGGTCATGTCAATTTCGGTACCCGGACAGGGGGTGCGACAAACCGGTCACCGCTCGGTCGCCGATGCGGCGAGGGACGAGTCCGGGGAGAGCGGCCGAGCGAATGGTCACCGCTCGGTCGCCGATGCGGCGAGGGACGAGTCCGGGGAGAGCGGGCCGAGCGTAGGGTCACCGCCGGGTAATCGCGACTCCGAGCAGCGCCAACGCGCCGCCGACGAAACCCAGCGACGTCGGAACCTCCGACAGGAACAGCCACGACAATCCGATGGCGATCGCCGGGACCGCCAAAGTGGTGGCCGCCAAGGCGCCGGCATCGGTGCGGGTGAGCGCGTACGCCCACGTCAAGAAGGCGACGGCGGTGGGGCCGAGGCCGAGGAACACCACGCCCAGGATCGCCGACGCCGGCGCATCGGCGAGTTCGCGCAAGGCTTGCGGCGCAAACGGTGTGGTGGCCACCAGACCGGCGGCGCAGCCCACCCAGGTGGCCGTCACGGCGTCGACGGAGCGCAGCGCCACCTTTTGCATGAGCACACTGGCCGCGTACAGCACCGCGGTCACCAGTCCGAGGGTGATACCGAGGCGATCGTTGGTACCGCCGCCCGACCCGCCGAGTGCGATCAACACGATTCCGGCGAAGGCGATCAGGATGCCGACCACGCGGGCACGGGGAAAACCCTCACCGAGGAACAATCCGGCGAACACCGCGACGATGATGGGCGCGAAGTTCACCAGCAACGCCGCGGTACCGGCGTCGAGATGTTGTTCGGCCCAGTTCAACAGAACCGTGTACGCCGCGAACCACAGCACGCCGTAGCCGAGCACCAGGGCCAGGCCGGTACGGTCCCGGGGCACCGGCCGCCGGTAGTGGGCCGCCACCAGCAGCAGCGCCGTGGTGCCCACGAGCAGGCGGGTGAAGGCCATGGCGCCCGGGGACAGTTCGGCACCCGCCGCTCTGATCACCACGAAGGACGAGGCCCACAGCACAACGGTGGTGGCGGCGGCCAACACCGCCAGGCGTTCGGGTGCAACCCGCATGGGTGTCACCCTAGTGGGTGTCTAGGTGTCGATTCGTTTGCGGCGGTATAGCGTTCCGATGCCGATCAACAGCAGGCTGATCACCAGGATCGCGGTGGCCAGCACGTTGATCTGGGGTGGCACAGCGGCTTTCACGGCGGCGTTCACGTACAGCGGGTAGGTGACGGTCGAACCACTGACGAAGTAGGTGATGATGAAGTCGTCGAGAGACAGCGCGAACGACAACATGGCCGCCGCGACGATGCCCGGGACGATCAGCGGCAGCGTCACCTTGAAGAACGTTCGCGTCGGGCTGGCGCCGAGATCCATCGATGCGTCTTCGAGCGTCCAGTCGAAACCGCGCACACGAGCGCGCACGGTCATTGCGATGAAGCTGACCTGGAACGCGATGTGGGCGATGACGATCGTGGTGTAGCCGGCCGGCCATCCCAGGTCGAGGAACAGCACCAGCAGCGAAGCGCCCATCACCACTTCGGGAGCGGTCAGTGGCAGCACCAGGAAGCCGTCCACCAGGCGGTCACCCCGGAAACGTTGTCGCACAAGGGCGATCGCGAGCAGGGTGCCCAGCACCAGTGCGATCGCGGTGGACACCGCCGCCACGTTGAGGCTCATCTTCAGCGCCGAAGTCAATGCCGGGTACTTGAAGGGGTCCGCCCAGTTGGCGAGGGTGAAACCCTGCCAGGTGTAGTTGAACTTGCCCTGCGGGTTGTTGAACGAGAACGCCACGATGACCGCGATCGGCACGAACAGATACAGCAGCACCAAACCTGCGATGACCCGCAAGGCGATGTCGCCCACCTTGAGGCGGGCGAAGAATCCCGGCTGGTTCTCCGCGGCCTTGTCCGCGACATCGACGTTGGCGGCGGCGATCCGGTCCTGCAGTGTCATGAGAGCGCCCCACTCATACCAGATCCTCCGTACCCAGCGCCTTGGTGTACATCAGCACACCCACCAGGATCAGTCCCATCAACAACATCGACAGCGCGGCAGCGGCCGGGTAGTCCTTGACCACCAGGAACTGCTGCTGAATCACGTTGCCGATCATGGTGGTCTGCGTACTGCCCAGGTACTCGGCGTTGATGAAGTCCCCGACCGACGGAATGAACACCAGCATGCTGCCGGCCAGAACACCCGGAAGTGCCAGCGGCATGATCACTTTGGTGAAGGTGCGGCGGTTCGTCGAGTACAGGTCCTTCGAGGCCTCCAGCAGTCGCGGATCGATCTTCTCCAGGCTCACGTACAGCGGCAGGATCATGAAGATGATCCAGTTGTAGGCCAGTCCGCCGACCACGGCCCAGCTGGTCGACAACAGCCGGCCCTCGCTGGGCAGCAATCCGATGGCGCCGAAGACGTCCACCACCCAGCCGTCGTCGGCCAGGATCGTCTTCCACGCGATGGTGCGGATCAGGAACGTCACGAAGAACGGCAGGATCACCAGACCCAGCAGCAGGTTCTTGTACCGGCCCGCCTTGAACGCGATCACGTAGGCCAGCGGGAACGCCAGCACCAGACAGATCACCGTGGCGGCGAGCGCGTAGGTGAACGACCGGATGATCTGGTCGGTGTAGGCGCTGAAGGCCTCCGAGTAGTTCCCGAAGTCCCACGAGAACGTCAGCGTCGGCATGAACACCGACCCGCCGGTGCTGGACAACGACGTGCGGGCCAGCGAGATGAACGGCACCACGAAGAACAGCCCGAGGTAAGCCAGCCCAGGCAGGATCATCAGATACGGTGCGATCTTGCTGCGCTGCCGGCTGCTGGAAGCTATGCCGGCCACGGTCAGCCTCCGGTGACGGCGGCGTACGCGGTGTTGAATTCCTGGGTCTGCTCATCGGTGAGCGACGCCCACGACTTCACGTTGGCGAGGGTCTCCGGCGACGGGTTGATCAACGGGTTGGCCGCCGCCTCCGGGTCGATCTTGGCGAGCTCGTCGGTCATGTCCGACAGCACCGGCACGTACTGCACGAACGACACCAACTTGGCGTAGTTCACCCGGTCGTAGATGTAGTTGATCCACTCCTCGGCGGCCTTCTGGTTCTGCGTGGTGTACGGCAGCACCATGGTGTCGACGAAGTTGACCGCACCCGACTCGGGAACGATGAACTGCAGATCAGGGTTGTCGGCCTGCAGCTGCACCACGTCACCCGAATAGGCCTGCGCTATGGCGATGTTGCCCGCCGCCAGGTCGTCGGCGTAGTCGTTGCCGGTGAACCGGCGGATCTGGCCGGCGTCGCGCTGTTCACGCACCAGATCGACCGCCTTCTGCACGGTCTCGATGCTCGGGTTCCCGATGTCGCTGCCCTGCGACAGCATGATCATGCCGATTCCGTCGCGCAGATCGGAGAACATGCTGACCCGCCCCTTGAACGCGGGATCCCACAGATCGTCGATGGAGGTGATGTCGCGGCCGGTGGCCGCCCGGTTGTATGCCAGCCCGACCAGACCGGACATGTAAGGCGCGCTGAACTTGCGGCCCGGGTCGTCGGGGGCGTCCATCAGGTCTTGGCGCAGGTTGGCGAAGTTGGTGACGCGATCGTGGTTGATCTCGTTGAGCCAGCCCAGTCCGTTGAGGCGGGCCGCCATGAAGTTGGTGGGCACGGCCAGATCGGCGCCGATGTCCTGCTTGCGCGAGAGCGGCTCCTTGACCTTGGCGAACCACTCCTCGTTGTCGTTGAGGTCTTCTTTGTAGTCGACGGTCAGGCCGGTCGCGGTCTGGAAGGCGGCGACGAAACCGTCGGCCATGTACAGCGGCCAGTTCGAGATCCGCAGTGTGCCGGTGGCCGGCGAACCGTCATCGGGTACGGCGGTGGCACTGCTGGCGCCGCCACCGGAATCGCTGCCGCCACACGCGGCGAGGAAGGATCCGCCGAGTGCGAGCCCGGCCGCGGCGGCGGCGCTGCCGCCGAGGAAGCGGCGACGGGAGGTGCGGTTGGCGGCAAGACGGGACAGTAGAGCGGGGTCGATGTCAGGAGTTCTGGCCATGGCGGCGTGTGCCTTTCGCGATGAGGGGGAGCGGGCCGGATGGTCGGGCGCAGTCGGTGGGCGCGTTACGAGTCGTCGAGCATTTCCTCGAGATCTTCGGTGGTGGGGATGTCGGCGGCGGGCAGCACCAGCGAGGCATCCGATGCCCACCCGACGTGTACCTCGTCGCCGGGCCGCAGCAGGGGCAGGTTCTGTTCGGGGCCGACGTGCGCGACGATCGGTGACCCGTCGGAAGCCTGCAGCGACAGCCGGACGACGGGCCCCTGGAAGGTCAGATCGACGACAGAGGCGCGCACCGAGGCGACGGTCTGGTCGGTGGCGGTGAGCTCGGTGGTCGACACGCGGACGCGTTCGGGACGGACCATGAGCGTGGCCTGGCCACCGTTTTCGATGGTGGTGTCGCCCGGCCGGGCCTTGAGGGTGGTGCCGAGCACGGACAGGTCCACCAGATCGCCCGAGGTGCCCAGCTGCGTACCGTGCCAGAGGTTGGCCTGGCCGATGAAGCCGGCGACGAACACCGTGGCCGGCCGGTCGTAGATCTCGGTGGGAGTGCCGATCTGCTCGACGTTGCCCGCGTTCATGACCGCGATGCGGTCACTCATCGTCAGCGCTTCCTCCTGATCGTGCGTCACGTAGACGAACGTGATGCCCACTTCCCGCTGGATGCGCTTGAGCTCGAACTGCATGACGTGGCGCAGCTTGAGGTCCAGGGCGCCGAGTGGCTCGTCGAGCAGCAGGGCACTGGGGTAGTTGACCAGGGCCCGGGCCAGCGCGACACGCTGCTGCTGACCGCCGGACAGCTGGCTCGGGCGACGCTGGGCGAAGTCGGTGAGGCGCACCACCTCGAGCAGTTCGTCGACGCGGCGTTTCACCTCCGCTTTGTCCTTGCGCATGCTGCGTGGTCCGTAGGCCACGTTGTCCCACACACTCATGTGCGGGAACAGTGCGTAGTGCTGGAACACCGTGTTGACGTTGCGCTTGTGGGGCGCAACCCGGGACACGTCGGCGCCTTCGAGGCGGATCGCGCCCTCGGTCGGCGTCTCGAAGCCGGCGATCATCCGCAGCGTGGTGGTCTTGCCGCACCCCGACGGGCCGAGCATGGAGAAGAATTCACCCGCGCCGATCGAGAAGTCGGCATCCGCGACCGCGACGTAGTCGGAGAAGCGTTTCGTGACGTGATCGATCTCGATGACGGGACCGCCTGCGGAAGCGCCGCCGTGCTGTGGTGCCCGGTGTTCTGTGGCTTGTGCGCCGGTGTTGCTCAGAACAAGTCCTCCTGTTTACTGCACTGCTTCTCACGAGGGCAGGGTTCTGACCGACGTGATCGCAACTGTCAATAAACCTTCACCCATCCTTCGCGCCCTCGCAACCGATTCCGTGGGAAATTTTCCATTTTGCGATGGAATCGCTCGTCAGAAGGCTGTCGAAGCGTCGCGGTCGTCGCCGCCGCGCAGGTTTCAGGGAGTGGGTGTGAGGGTGACGCTGAAGCGGTTCTCCAGGTTGCCGCGGAACTCGTCCTCGCACTCCAACTGGGCGGACGTGTCATTGCCCGCTTGCTGCATGCAGTCGAAATAATCGCCGCCGCCTACTTGGAGGAAGCCCCAGACCCCGAATGCGATGAGCGCCGCGTTCAAGACGATGCCGAGCAGACCGATCACGATGCCGGCGATGGCGATGCCGCCGTTGGTGGCCTCACCCTTCTTGGCGCGCCGGTAGCCGATGAATCCGAGCACGATGGCCACCAGACCGAGCACGAAGCCACCGAAGACGGTCAGCACCGCCGGGAGCGACAGGATCCCCACGACCAGAGCGGCGATCCCGAGTCCGTTCTTCGGCGCGACGGGCGGTTGGCCGTATCCGCCGCCCTCGTACCCCGGATAGCCGGGGTAACCGGGATAGCCCGTTGAGTAGGGCTGCGGCGGTGGTGGCGGATACCCGCCTTGGTACGGGACGGACGGCGGAGGCGGATAGCCCGGTGTATTGCCCGGATAAGGGCTGCCCTGACCCGGTGTATTGCCCTGATACGGAGTGTCGGGCTTCGGGGACTCGGGCGGTTCAGTCATTACTCGTACTCCGGATCAGGTTCGTGTGCGGGCCACCGACGATAAGCAACGTTACCCGTCGGGGTTGATGGACAGTGACGGACAGGCAAAGGAGTTCGCGAAGTCCCGCGGCAGGTGATGGGTGGCCACCACGACGGTTCGGTCGGGCGCCAGCAACCCGTGCTCGGTGCGCAACAGCGCGTGCAACAGTTCGTCGGCGTCCGAAATGTCAAGGTGCTCGGTGGGTTCGTCGAGCAGAACAATCGCCGCCCGGCAGAGCAGCACACGCGCCAGCAGGAGCCGTCGCCGCTGCCCGGCGGACAGCGCCGCGGCCCCACCCTCGAGCACGGTGTCCAAGCCCGCGGGCAGCGATTCGAGCCACCGGCTCAGTCCGACATCAGCCAAGGCGCTGTGCAATTCGGCATCGGTGCAGTCGCCACGCACCACCAGCAGGTTGTCACGGACAGTGGTGGCGAACACATGCGCGTCCTCGGCGAAAAACGCCACCGCCGAGCGTAATTCGGCCTCATCCAGCTCCGCGATGGGCGTCCCTCCGATGTCGACCCTGCCGCGCACCGGTGGCAGCAAGCCCGCGAGCGTCATCAGCAATGTGGTCTTCCCGGATCCGCTGGGGCCCCGCACCACCAGCCGGCTACCGGGCCGCAGCTCCAGGCTCACCGGCGTGGCCGCAGTGTCTGGGGTGTACCCCGCGACCACGTCGATGGCACGTAGCGTCATATCGGCCGGGCGCGAGGCCTGGCCCACAGGTGCCGTTGTGCGCGCGCCGGTGAGCCCGAGCAGCCGGCGCGCGGCGATGCGCGAACGCGACAGCGCAGTGGCGGCGGCCGGCAGTGCGGTGGTGGCCTCGAACGAGGACAACGGCAGCAGCATCAGGATGGCCAGGGTGGTCGGCGCCACGGCCGGGGCGATCCCGAGACCGGCCACCACCGCGCCCAGCACGCTCACCCCGATGGCCAGGGTGGGAACGGCCGCGCCCAGAGCCGCCGGCCGCGCCGCCAGGTCCAGGGCCGAGCCCCAATCACGCTGCCGTTGCTGGGATTCGGCGATCACCGACGGCAAGCGGCCGGCAACCCGCAACTCGGCCGCGTGGTGCAGGGCGAGCATGGCCGCCACATCGCGCTGAGCGTGCAGGTCGCGTGCCGCCGCCTCCTGAGCCGCTGCGCCGCGGGCCGACAGCCACGGCGCGAGCACCCCGGCGACCAGCAGGCAGACCGCCAGCACCGCGGCCGCCGCCGGTGAGATCAGCGCGATCGCCACCACCGCGGCCACCGACAGCACGGCCGCCACCGCGATCGGTAGCACCGCCCGCACCAGCACATCGGAGAAGTCGTCGACATCGGAACCCACCCGCCCGGCCAGTTCGCCGCCGTCCAGGCGCGCCACCGTGTCGACCGGTCCGTCGGCCAGGGCACGGTAGATCCGCGTGCGCGCCGAGCCTGCTGCCCGCAGCGCGGTGTCGTGTGAGGCCAGTCGCTCGCAGTAGTGCAGGACACCGCGTGAGATGCCGAAGGCCCGCACCGCGACGACGGCAACGCTCAAGTCCAGGATCGGTGGCATCTGCCAGGCCCGCGTGATCAGCCATGCGGACACGGCGGCCAGAGCCAAGGCGCTACCCAGGGACAGCACACCGCACAGGATGGCCAGCAGCAGTCGCGGCAGACGGGGCCGCAGCAGGGGCAGCGCCTGCACCAGCGGGTCGGACCGCACACTGTCACACCACGTCACGAGGCTAGACCGAGACACGTTGACCCACCCTCACTATCCGGTCGGCGATCGCGAGCACCGGAGCGCGATGCCCCACCACGACGACGGTGGCTCCCTCCCGCGCCCGGGCGGCCAGAGCCCGCAGTACCGCGGCTTCGGTGGCGGCGTCCAGATGCGCGGTGGGCTCGTCGAGCAGCAACACCGGTGCGGGGGAGCCGAGTGCACGGGCCAGGCCCAGGCGCTGGCGTTGCCCCAGCGACAGACCCACCCCGCCACGGCCGAGGACCGTGTCCGCCCCGGCGGGCAGCTCGGCCAGCACCCGGTCGAATCCCGATGCGGCGCAGGCTGCTTCGAGGTCGCGCAGCGGACCGAACAGGGTCAGGTTGTCGGCGACGGTGCCCGGGACCAGCACGGGGCGTTGAGGCAGCCAGCTCAGTTGCGCCCACCAGGCCCGCGGCTCCAGCTCGGCGACCTCCACGCCTGCCACCGTGACCGCGCCGGCGGCAGCCGGCGTCAGTCCCGCGATCACCTGTACGGTGGTGGACTTGCCCGCGCCGTTGGGTCCGGTCAGCACCGTCACCCGGCCCGGTTCCAGATCGGCGTCCAGCCCGTCCGGTGCGTACCCCGAGCGGCTCGGCACCGACAAGGCCCGGATCCGGATCGGGGCACCGCGCGCCTGGACGGTGCGCGAGCCGACGGGACGTGCGGGGGCGTCGTCGATGAGTGCGAAAGCCCGGTCGGCGGCGGCCTTACCGTCCTGTGCGGCGTGGAACTCGACACCGACACGGCGCAGCGGCCAGAACACCTCGGGCGCCAGGAGCAGCACGGTCAGCCCGGTGGTGAGGCTCAGATCTCCGTAGACCAGCCGCAATCCGACGCTGACCGCCACGAGCGCCACCCCGAGGGTGGCGAGCAGTTCGAGCACCAGCGAGGACAGGAAGGCGATGCGCAGCGTTGCCATCGCCGAACGGCGGTGCGCGGCAGACAGTTCGGCGATCCGGCCGGCCGGACCGCGCGCCCGGCCGAGGGCCCGCAGAGTCGGGATGCCGGCGATCAGGTCCAGCATCCGGGCCTGCAGTGTGGTCATGGCTTCCAGCGCGGCCGCGGAACGCTCGGCGGTGGCCAGCCCGATCAACACCATGAAGATCGGGATCAGTGGCAGCGCCACCAACACGATGGCGGTGGCCTGCAGGTCGAACACCGCCATCAGCAGTACGGCCGCCGGGGTGAGGATCACCGCGAGGACCAGCGCGGGCAGGTACGCCGTGAAATACGGGCGCAGTCCGTCGAGTCCGCGCAACACGACGGTGGCGGCATCGTCTCGGCGCTCGGCGAGCGTTCGCGGATCACCGGCGGTGACCGCCTGCAGCACCTGCCCGCTGAGATCGGCGATGGCGCCGGTGGCGCCGCGCTGGCTGAGTCGCGCCTGCATCCACTGCGCCGCGGTACGCAGGCCCCAGAGTCCGGCCAGCAGCAGCAGTTCCGGCGCCCACTGCATCAGGGTCCGCCCGGCCGGATCGGTGATGATCCCAGCCACGATGTGAGCCAGCAGGACCGCCGAACCGAGCGTGCAACCGGCGATCACCACACCGCAACTCACGGTGGCGGCCAGGAACCGCCGGACCGCAGGGGAGGCCCGCAGCAGCCGCGGATCCAGCGGTGCCCGGCTGGTGGTCGCGCTCGTGGTGGTGGTCAGTGGGTCTGTCCCGACAGCCCGATGGGGTCAGGGATCCGGTCGGTCGAGACCCGCTGCCGGAAGACCCAGTAGGTCCAGGCCTGGTAGATGATCACCAGGGGAGCGAAGATCGCGGCCGCCCAGGTCATCACTTTCAGGGTGTACGGAGTCGACGACGCGTTGTAGATCGTCAGGCTCCACTCCGGGTTCAGCGTGGAGGGCACCAGATTCGGATACAGCGCACCGAACAGGAGCACGATCACCGCGAACACCACGAGCGTGGTCGAGACGAAAGCCCAGCCGTCCCGGGTTCCCTTGTGCAGCAACGCGACTGCGGCCAGTTGCGCGATGACGGCCAGCGCCAGCACCGCCCACGTCCAGGTCTTGCCGTGGGCGAACTGAGTCCAGATGCCGAAGACCGCCACCAACCCGGTCACCGGCCAGGTCAACAGCCGGGCCACGTGCAGTGCGTCATCGCGGATGTCGCCCTCGGTCTTCAACGCCAGGAACGCCGCGCCGTGCAACAGGAACAGCCCGCCCGTGGCCAGCCCGCCCAGCAGCGTGTACGGGTTGATCAAGGCGGTGAAGCTCAGGTGGATCTGCGCGTCGGCGTCGACCGGCAGTCCTTGCACCAGCGCTGCGAATGCCACCCCCCACAGCACCGCCGGAACCCAGGAGCCGATGGCGATACCGAGGTCGGCCCGCTTGCGCCACGTCGGGTCGTCGATCTTGCCGCGCCACTCGATGGCCACGATGCGCAGGATCATCGACACCAGGATCGCCAGCAGCGGCAGGAACAGCCCCGAGAACACGGTGGCGTACCAGCCCGGGAAGGCGGCGAACATGGCGCCGCCCGCGGTGATCAGCCACACCTCGTTGCCGTCCCATACCGGCCCGATGGTGTTCAGCACGGCGCGGCGGCGTTTGTCCACCAGTTCGGCGGTGTGTGCGCCCCGGCCGAAGCGTGACAGCGGCTCCATGAGCATGCCGACACCGAAGTCGAAACCCTCGAGGATGAAGAAGCCGAGGAACAGCACGCCGACGAGGATGAACCAGATCTCTTGAAGTCCCATGGTCGTCTCTCTGGTCAGTAAGCGAACGACAGGGGCGCTACTTCGTCATCGCCCGGTGGTTTGGGTGGCGCCGGCTCGGAGTCGTGTTCCTGTGGCCCGGCGACGATGTAGCGGCGCAGCAGGTAGAACCAGATGACCGCCAGCACCGCATAGGTGAGGGTGAGGCTGATCAGTCCGATCCACACCATGGTCGCCGAGTGTCCTGATACGCCGTCTTGAACGGTCAGGTGCAACAAGGGATCCCCGTCGATGTTCGGTACCACCACCCAGGGCTGGCGGCCCATCTCGGTGAAGATCCAGCCGGCGCTGTTGGCCAGGAACGGTGTGGGCAGCGTGACGAGGGCCAGGGTGGACAGCCACCGCCGGTCGGTGGTCCGGCCGCCCCGGGTCAGCCACAGCGCGGCGAGTGCGAACAGCACCGGCACCGCCAGCAGGCCGATCATCGCGCGGAACGACCAGTAGGTGACAAACAGGTTGGGCCGGTAGTTCCCGGGGCCGAACTTCTCTTCGGCCTGTTGCTGCAGGTCTTCGACACCCTGCAGCGTGACGCCGCTGAACTTGCTCTCGGCCAGGAACGGCAACACGTACGGCACCTCGATCAGGTGCATGACGCTGTCGCAGTTGTTGTGGGTGCCCACCGTCAGGATCGAGAAATCAGGATCGGTTTCGGTGTGACACAACGATTCCGCCGACGCCATTTTCATGGGCTGCTGTTCGAACATCAGCTTGCCCTGGATGTCGCCGGTGAAGAACAACGCCGCGGCCGAGATCAGCGCCACCCAGCAGCCCAGGATGGTGGCGGGCCGGTACATGGTGTGTGACTCGGGGACCGTGACGTCGGCGTCCTGGGCCGTGCGGGAGTTGCGCACCATCCACCAGGCACACACGCACGCGACGAACGTCCCGGCCGTCAGGAACGCCCCGGCCACGGCATGCCAGAACGCGGCGATACCGGTGTTGTTGGTGAACAACGCCACGATGCTCTCGAGTTCCGCGCGGCCGGTCTCGGGGTTGAAACGGGCGCCGACGGGGTGCTGCATGAAGGAGTTGGCGCTGATGATGAAGAAGGCCGACAGGTTGACCGCGATCGCCACGATCCAGATGCACGCCAGGTGCACCAGGCGGGGCAGCCGCGTCCAGCCGAAGATCCACAGCCCGATGAACGTGGATTCGAAGAAGAAGGCCACCAGGCCTTCCATGGCCAGCGGGGCGCCGAAGACGTCGCCGACGAAGCGGGAGTACTCACTCCAGTTCATCCCGAACTGGAATTCCTGGACGATGCCGGTGGCCACCCCGATGGCGAAGTTGATCAGGAACAGCTTCCCGAAGAACCGCGTCAGCCGGTACCACTCAGGGCGACCGGTGACCACCCAGACGGTCTGCATGACCGCGATCAGCGGGGCCAGACCGATGGTCAGCGGGACGAAGATGAAGTGGTAGACCGTCGTGATCCCGAACTGCCATCGCGATACGTCGAGGGCGTCCATGTGCACTTCTCCCGGGGCTGCGAGGCGTCTTTACTACGACACACTGTAGTAGTCGCGTGGTCGTCCGACCAGCACTTCGAGACTCGCACCGCAGTGATCTCCCCGACAAGGGACCTTCGGGCTACACCGCGGGGGCTTTGGATTCTTTCCGGATGCCGAAAGCCATCACGATCTCGAACACGCCGGTGACGATCAGCCAGATCCCGACCACCAGCGCCAGGGTCGCCAGCGACTCGAAGGGCATCACCATCATCACGATGCCGGCGATCAGGGAGACGATCCCGAAGAAGATCTCCAGCCCACGGCCGGGCAGCGTCTTGTCACTGATCGCCGAAGCGGTGGTGGCCACACCACGGAAGATGAAGCCGACTCCGATCCAAATCGCGAGCAGCAGAATGGAGTCCGCCAGGCTCAGGAAGCAGAGCACGCCCAGGACCACCGCGGCCAGGCCGCTGATCCCCAGCAGGATCTTGCTGCCGGTGGGGGCGTTGAGGCTGAACGCCAGGACTATCTGAGCGATACCGGTGACCAGGAGATAGGCCCCGAAGAAGATGGCGGCGATCAGGATCGAGATCCCGGGCCAGGCCACGATGGCGATGCCGAGAAGCACCGCGAGCACACCTGAGACAAGTGTGGACTTCCACAAATGCGGCAACAGGCTTGGAGCAGTAGTGGTTCCCATGGGCGCAGTGTGGCACAACGACGCTGTTCAATCGATGATTTCGACAGTCACAGAACGATGTACGGATCAGACCAGAACGGGTCTGAGAACCGGCAATGTGCTTCTGTCCCGTCCACGCGGTGGTTAATGTTCGGTTACCGGCACTGCGCGCTGGGTTCACGGTCGTTATGGTCGTCGGCGGTCCTGACCGACTCTTGGCGGCCCGATGCAGAAAGAAGAGGAACGTGGAAGCTGGAAACGAGAACTGTCGGAGACGCTCGCGTTGGTGGTACACCGCGGCGATGTTCGCGGTATCGGGCGCCATCGCCCTGTCGGGATGTGCGGCAGGCACCGACAGCGGCAGCAACGCCGACGAAACCACCCCCGCCGAGGGTGGTGCGTCGGGTGCGGTCGAGGAGATCGCCAACACCGTCCCCGAGGACATCAAGGCTTCCGGCAAGCTGATCATCGGCGTGAACATCCCTTACGCGCCCAACGAATTCAAGGACGAGAGCGGCAAGATCGTCGGTTTCGACGTCGATCTGATGAACGCCATCGCCTCCACCCTCGGGCTGACCGCCGAGTACCGCGAATCCGATTTCGCCAAGATCATCCCCTCGATCCAGGGCGGTACCTTCAACGTCGGCATGTCGTCGTTCACCGACACCAAGGAGCGCGAGCAGACCGTCGACTTCGTCACGTACTTCTCCGCGGGTACTCAGTGGGCGCAGAAACCGGGCGCGGGAATCGATCCGAACAACGCCTGCGGCAAGAAGGTTGCGGTACAGGCCACCACCTACCAGGAGACCGACGAGCTGCCCGCCAAGAGCAAGGCGTGCACCGACGCCGGCCAGCCGGCCATCCAGATCACCCCCTTCGACGGTCAGGACGCGGCCACCAACGCCGTCGTGCTGGGGCAGGCCGACGCGATGTCCGCCGACTCCCCGGTCACGGCCTACGCCATCAAGCAGAGTGACGGCAAGCTGGAACCGGCCGGCGAGATCTTCGACGCCGCGCCGTACGGCTGGCCGGTGGCCAAGGGGTCGGCGCTGGCGCAGTCGCTGCAGCAGGCCCTGGAGCACCTCATCGAGAACGGTGAGTACGAAAGGATCTCCACCGAGTGGGGCGTCGAGGCCGGGATGATCGACAAGCCCGTGATCAACGGCGCGATCAGCTGATCCATGAGTGTTGACGCGCCGTCGCCTACCCAGTCGCCGTCCTCCGGTCCTGCCGCCATCGACGCCGTACCGTTGCGGCACCCGTGGCGGTGGGTGGCGGCGGCCGTCATCCTCATCCTGGTGGCGCTGTTCCTCTACGGGGCGGCCACCAACCCGGCCTACGGCTGGTCCACCTATCTGGAGTACCTGTTCAACGAACGGGTGCTGACCATCGGCGTGGTGAACACGCTGCAGCTGACCATCTATTCGATGGTGATCGCCATCCTGCTCGGCATCCTGCTGGCGGTCATGCGTCTGTCACCCAACCCGGTGTTCCGCTACGTCGCGTGGATCTACCTGTGGATCTTCCGCGGCACTCCGGTGTACGTGCAGTTGGTGTTCTGGGGTCTGCTGCCGACCATCTACCAGAACATCCAGCTGGGGGTTCCGTTCGGGCCGTCGCTGCTGCACTTCAACCTGCAGGCGCTGTCGTTCCCGTTCGCATTGGCGATCATCGGCCTGGCGCTCAACGAGGCCGCTTACATGGCCGAGATCATCCGCGCCGGAATCAGTTCCGTGCCCGAAGGCCAGTTGGAGGCCTCGACGGCGCTGGGCATGTCCTGGGGTCTTGCCATGCGCCGCACCGTGTTGCCGCAGGCGATGCGGGTGATCATCCCGCCCACCGGCAACGAGGTCATCAGCATGCTGAAGACCACCTCACTGGTCACCGCCGTGCCGTTCGCATTGGATCTCTACGGCATCACCTCACGTGAGATCGCCGCGCGGATCTTCGAACCCGTGCCGCTGCTACTGGTGGCCGCGACCTGGTACCTGGTGGTCACCAGCATCCTGATGGTCGGCCAGTACTACCTCGAGAAGTACTTCTCGCGCGGGGCGTCGCGCAAGCTCACCACCAAGCAACTCGAAGCGCTGGCCAAGGCGCAGATGGGGGAGTCGCAGCACCCATGACGACTGTGACAGACAACGTGTCCGGGTCGGTGCAACCCATGGTGCGAGCCGAAAAGGTATGCAAGGACTTCGGCGCGCTCAAAGTGCTCAAAGGGGTCACCCTGGAGGTCCAGCGCGGTCAGGTGCTGGTGCTCGTCGGGCCGTCGGGCTCAGGCAAGTCCACGTTCCTGCGCTGCATCAACCACCTGGAACAGGTCAACGCCGGGCGGCTGTACGTCGACGGCGATCTGATCGGGTACCGCGAACGTGGCGGCAAACTGCACGAGATGTCACCACGGGATGCCGCCAAGCAGCGTCGCGACATCGGCATGGTCTTCCAGCATTTCAACCTCTTCCCGCATCGCACCGCCCTGGAGAACATCGTCGAGGCGCCGATCCAGGTCAAGGGCATGAAGAAGGACGCCGCGCTGAGCCGGGCCAGGGACCTGCTCGACCAGGTGGGGTTGTCGGCCAAGGCGGACGCCTATCCCGCGCAGCTCTCCGGTGGTCAGCAACAGCGGGTGGCGATCGCCCGCGCGTTGGCGATGAGCCCCAAGCTCATGCTGTTCGACG
Organism: Mycolicibacterium sp. SMGY-1XX; assembly: GCF_059132455.1. Lineage (NCBI taxonomy): Bacteria > Bacillati > Actinomycetota > Actinomycetes > Mycobacteriales > Mycobacteriaceae > Mycobacterium > Mycolicibacterium sp. SMGY-1XX. Next base: position 4,260,993 of record NZ_CP101139.1, on the reverse strand, counting down.
AGCCCACCTCGGCTCTGGACCCCGAACTCGTCGGCGAGGTGCTGGGCGTGATGAAGAAGCTGGCGTCCGAAGGTATGACCATGGTGGTGGTGACCCACGAGATGGGCTTCGCCCGTGAGGTCGCCGACCAGCTGGTGTTCATGGACGCCGGTGTGATCGTGGAATCGGGCAAGCCCCGCGAAGTCCTGAGCAATCCGCAGCATGAACGAACCAAAGCGTTCCTGTCCAAGGTGATGTAACCTCAAGCGACCCAAGCGGGGGCAAGCTCTCTGGCCAGGAGTTTCGACGGTGGATGCTCACAGTGCTGGCACAAACGGCGACGGGCCACTCGGGCCTTTCGGGCATTACCAGCTCTTGGAGCTGTTGGGCCGCGGAGGCATGGGCGAGGTCTACCGGGCGCACGACACCCGCACCAACCGGATCGTCGCGCTGAAGGTCCTGCCCCCACATCTGGCCGAGGACACCGTGTTCCAGCAGCGGTTCCGCCGGGAATCGCAGGCGGCCGCCGGCGTCAACGACCCGCACGTGGTGCCCATCCACAGTTACGGTGAGATCGACGGTCGGCTCTACCTGGACATGCGACTCATCGAGGGACTCAACCTCGGTGCCATCCTCTCCGAACGCCGGCGTCCCCTCCGGCCGGAACTCGCGGTCACCGTCGTCGAACAAGTGGCCTCGGCCCTCGACGGCGCGCACGCGGCCGGACTGGTGCACCGCGACGTCAAACCGTCCAACATCCTGATCTCCGAGCGGGAATTCGTCTACCTCATCGATTTCGGGCTCGCGCGTACCGCCAGCGATCCCGGATTGACCACAGCCGGAAGCACTCTCGGGACGCTGGCCTACATGGCGCCGGAGCGGTTCAGCGGCGGACAGGCCGATCCCCGTTCGGATGTCTACGCCCTGACGTGTGTGCTCTACGAATGTCTCACCGGGAGCCGGCCTTATCCCGACGACAGCCTCGAGCAGCAGATCGCCGGGCACATGGTGACCCCGCCACCGCGACCGTCGGACACCGACCGCACGCTGGCCGCGTTCGACGCGGTGATCGCCAAGGGCATGGCCAAGGAGCCGGCCAGGCGGTATCAGACCGGCGCCGAACTCGCCGCCGCGGCACGCCGGGCGCTGAGCACGCCGACAGTCGCGCGGCACCGTGCCCCGGTGCGTACGGGACCACGGCCGCGGCGCAAGGTGTTCGTCGTCGTCGGGGTCAGCGTGGCACTCGTCGCGGTCTCCGCGCTGATCGCCTGGCAGGTCCGTGGTCAGCAGGACGGTACCCGCTCGGCGAGCATCGCCGAGAGCACCGCGCCGCCCGGTGCGGTCGGCCCGGGTGCGGTGCCGGCGATCGCGGCAGGAGTTCCCGCCGACATCCGCGAGTCGGGTCGGTTGGTGATCGGCGTCAATGTGCCCTACGCGCCCAACGAATTCCGCGACGCCTACGGAGAGCTGGTCGGTTTCGACATCGATCTGATGAACGCGGTGGCCCGGGTGCTCGGGCTGACGCCCGACTATCGCGAGACCGCGTTCGAGACGATCATGCCCTCGGTGCAGTCCGGCGCCTTCGACCTCGGAATGTCCTCGGTCACCGACACGGTCGCCCGCGAGGAGTCGGTGGACTTCGTCACCTATTTCGAAGCCGGCACACTCTGGGCGCAACGTTCGGGGTCGGCGGTCGATCCCGCCAACGCCTGCGGAGCACGGGTCGGCGTGGCATTCGGGACCATCCAGGAGACCGACGAGATTCCCGCCAAGAGCGACAGCTGCGTTGCCGCGGGCCGCCCACCCATCGAGAAGGTGGTCTACACCAGCCAGGACGATGTCACCAACGCGCTGATGTCCGGTGCGGTGGACGCCATGTCGGCCGACTCGCCGGTGACCGGCTTCGCCGTCAAACTCAGCGGCGGTGCCCTGGAAGCGGCGGGGGAGGTGTTCGACTCCGCGCCTTACGGCTGGCCGGTCGAGAAAGGTTCACCGCTGGCCGAATCCCTGCGCCAGGCACTCGAACACGTCATGGCCACCGGCGAATACCGCACCGTGGCCACCATGTGGGGCGTCGAGAAAGGCATGATCGACGCGCCGATGATCAACGGTGCGCCGAAGTAGCGCGGGTGTAGGTCTCGGCGAGGAAATGCTCCACCGCGACGGCCGCGTGGGCCGCGCGCGGTGAGCCGAAGATGTCGAAAGCGTGCTGCGCCAACGGCAGTTCGGCGTACACCACCGGCTCGGTGCTGACCTCGCGCAGCCTGGCGGTGAAGCGCCGGGCTTGCTGCACCGGGATCAGGGAGTCGTTCGTACCGTGCAGCACGAAGAACGGCGGAGCCTGCGCGGTGATGTGGTTGATCGGCGAGCTGAGGTCGAACAGTTCCCGTGATTCCCTGCGTCGCTGTTTCATCACCTGGCGTTGCAGCAGCGGAATCAGGAAGGGGTGCAACGAGTTGTCGGTGCGGGTGAAGTCGTACACGCCGTAGAACGGCACGGCGGCCTGCACCCGGGTGTCCACGTCCTCGAAGCCCGGCTGGAACTGTGGGTCATTGCCGCTCAGAGCGGCCAGCGAGCTCAGGTGACCGCCGGCCGACCCACCGGTGATGGCCAGGAAGTCGGGGTCGCCGCCGTATTCGAAGATGTGGTCCTTGGTCCACGCGATGGCGCGTTTGACGTCGACGATGTGGTCGGGCCAGGTGGAGCGCGGGCTGAGCCGGTAGTTGATCGACACGCAGACCCAGCCCAGCTCCGTCAGGTGGCTCAGCAGTGGATGTGCTTGTCCGCGTTTGCTTCCCAGCATCCACGCGCCGCCGTGCACCTGCAGAAGCACCGGTGCGCGGCCGTGGCGTGGCAGGTCGGGGCGACGCCAGATGTCCAGGGTGTTGCGGCGGCCGTACTCGCCGTAGGGGATATCGCTGTCATGGGCGTAGTCCCGGTAGATCCGCAGCATGCGCACCACCCCGGGTTTCTTGGCGGTGGCCCCACCCCGCACCGGTTCCTCCCACAATCCTGTGGAGTCTCGCCGGCGGTCTGCCCCCAGGCCGGCATCCAATGCCGCCGTGAGCGGCGCGTCGGCGGCGCGGCCGACGCGGTACAGGTTGGCCAAACCCAGCCAGGACGCCACAGCAAGGATCCAGGCCACCGCCCCGGTGCGCCGGCCCAGACCGCGCGACACCGGGAGGAACGCCGCGGCGTGCCCGGCCAGGATCTGCAGCGGCAACTCGGAAGTGACCACGCCGAAGCCGAACGCGTACAGCGACAGGTACCCGCGCTTGGTCAGCGGCCGATACCCGTTGGCGGTGACGACCGCGATGAACAGGGACAACAGCAGCGCCACGAATCGCTTCACCAACGTCACCGGCTATTCATACCCCGGCGCGGTGCGCCCTATGCTGAGCACATGCCGGACCGGGATCCCTGCGGCCCCCTGTGGCGCGCCGCCCAGGTGTTCCGGCTGCTGAGCTACGTCTATGCCGCCGGCTTCCAGGTGGTCAGCAATGCCGAGTTCGAGCGTCCCGCGTTGGGCTGGGTGTTGTTCGGCGTCTTGACGGTCTGGACGTCGGCGTGTGCGGTGGCCTATCTGCAAGGCTTCGGCAGGCGACCGGTGTGGGTGCTCAGCGAACTGGCGGTGGTGTGCGCGCTGATCCTGTCCACCGAAATGGTGGCGTCGGCGCAGTGGATCGCCGACAACCAGTCGTGGCCGACGACGTTGTGGGCCACGAATGCCACCATCTCGGCGGCCATCCTGTTCGGCCCCGTCCGTGGAATGCTCGCCGGTATCACGATGATGGCGGTGTACGCGTTCCTCAAAGGGGTTGTCAGCATCGACCTCGCGCGCAACGCCACCATGGTGATCGAGCTTGCCGTCGGGTTGGCGGTGGGCATGGCCGCGCAGACGGCGCAGCGCGCCCACGCCGAGCTGGAGCGGGCCACCCGGATCTCCGCGGCCGTCGCCGAACGCGAACGGCTGGCCCGCCAGGTGCACGACGGCGTCATCCAGGTGCTCGCGCTGGTGGCCAAGCGTGGCCGCGAAATCGGCGGCGCTGCTGCGGAATTGGCGGACCTTGCCGGCGAGCAGGAACGCGCCCTACGGCGTCTGGTGAGCGCCGAGAATGCTGATCCCGAGCCCGGTTCCGTGGACCTGCGGGTGGCGCTGCGGCGTCGGGCCGGCGACCGGGTGGTGGTCAGCGTGCCGGCCACCCCGGTGCTGCTCGAGGCCGCGGTCGCCGACGAGCTCACGGCCGCGGTGGGTAACGCGCTGGACAACGTGACCGCTCATGCGGGCCCACAGGCGTGCGCCTACGTTCTCGTCGAGGATCTGGGGGATGAGGTGACGGTGAGCGTTCGTGACGACGGTGTGGGCATCGCTGCGGGCCGGCTCGAGCAGGCCGTGGCCGAGGGTCGGGTGGGCATCTCGAAATCCATCGTCGGACGCCTGCAAGCCTTGTCGGGCACCGCCAAACTGACCTCGGATGCCGGCGGTACGGAATGGGAGCTGACGGTGCGCCGTGGGTGAGGACAAGCCGGCCGGTGCCGTGAACCCGTCCGTCATGGTGGTCGACGACCATCCCATCTGGCGCGACGCGGTGGCCCGCGACCTCGCCGAGGACGGTTTCGAGGTGGTGGCGACCGCCGACGGTGTGGCCGCGGCGCGGCGCCGGGCGGCCGTCGTGCGCCCCGATGTGGTGTTGATGGACATGAGCCTGGCCGACGGTGACGGCGCCGCGGCCACCGCCGGCGTGCTCGAGGTGTCACCCGGGTCGCGGGTGCTGGTGCTGTCGGCGTCGGCCGAGCAGGATGATGTGCTGCAGGCCGTGAAAGCCGGCGCCAGCGGCTATCTCGTCAAGAGCGCGTCGAGAACCGAACTGGCCGAAGCGGTCCGGGCCACCGCGGCCGGGCGGGCCGTGTTCACCCCCGGCCTCGCCGGACTGGTCCTGGGGGAGTACCGGCGTATCGCCCGCCGCCCGAACGCGGACTCCGGCGGCGGACCCACGCTCACCGAGCGCGAGACCGAGATCCTGCGGCACGTGGCCAAAGGCCTGACCGCCAAACAGATCGCCGCCAAGCTCTCGGTCAGCCACCGCACCGTGGAGAACCACATCCAGGCCACGTTCCGAAAGTTGCATCTGGCCAATCGGGTCGAATTGGCCCGCTACGCCATCGAACACGGACTCGACGAGTAGTCCTACTCATGCCGGGAGCGTCCGGCGCCGTCACTGTAGAGGACATGAGCCAGCCCGCCCGGTTGTCGGAAGAATTCGCCGCGCTGTCGCAGCAACTGTCCCGCGTTGCCGCCCAACTCAGCGAGTTGGAGCGCACGCTGCCGGTGGCGGCCCCTTCACCGCCGCCGGTGCCGCACTACCCGCCCTACCCCTACCCGGTTCCCCCGCCACCGGTGCCCGGGCCTCCACCGGTGGCTCGGGTGCCGTTACCGGTCGAGCGCAGCGGCAACCGTGAAGGCTGGATCGGCAAGGTCCTCGCGGTGGCCGGCGTCGCGGTCACGTTGATCGGCGTGGTGCTGCTGCTGGTGCTGGCCGCCCAGGCCGGGCTGCTGGCGCCCCCGGTACGGGTGGCCGCGGGCGCGGCACTCGCGGCGGCACTGGTGACCGCCGCCGTTTGGTTCAACCGGAAAGCCGGCGGCCGGGTCGGTGCCACGGCGTTGGCGGCCACAGGTATTGCGGCCGGCTACATGGACGTCATCGCCGTGACCACGATCTATCACTGGGTGGCGCCGGTGGCGGGCCTGGTGATCGCCTCGTTGATCGGTGGCGGCGGCCTGACCCTGGCCCGGCGCTGGGATGCCGAACATCTGGCGGTGCTGGTGCTGGTGCCTCTTGCGGTGCTGGCGCCCATCGTCAGCGACGGTGTGACGGTGTTGCTCATCGGGTTCATGCTGGCGCTGTCGGCTGCCTCGCTGCCGGTGCAGCTGGGCAAGGACTGGACGTTGATGCACGCCGCACGTACCGCGGCCGTCACGGTGCCGCTGCTGCTGGCGCTACTGGTGGCAAGCTTCGGCTCCGACCAGAATCCGTGGCTGCTCGGCGGCGCGTGCGGTGTCGCCGCATTGCTGGCCGTCCTCGGTGCGGTGGTTCTGCTTCCCGGCAGTTCACGTCCGGTTGCCATGGCGCTCATCACCGCAGCAGGTGTGCTCCCGGCGTTGTCGGCAGCCGTCGCGGTGGATCAGGTGTTCGCAGTCCTGCTGGCCGCGGCGATCTCGGCGGCCATGCTCGCCATGGTGCTGATGCGCCACCGCCTGCCCGGGGTGACTCCTTCGGTGGCGGCGGTCTTCTCCGCGTTGTCGGCGGTGGCACTGGTGGTGGCGGTCACCGTGGCCTTCGACGGCCATGTGCAAGCCCCGGTCTTCCTGGCCGTGGCGCTGGTGGTGGCTGTCGCAGGCCGCCACAGCACCGTGTCCCGTTGTGTCGCAGTCGTTTTCACCGTAATCGGCGGTCTGGTCTTGGTCAGCTACGTACCTCCGGAACACCTGGCGAGCGCGTTCACCCTGCCGGCGTCGGAAGCGGTGTCCGTGCTGGCAGCCAGTGTGCTGCTGATCGCCTGCGCCGTGGCTCTGGCCCGGAGTGCGACCGCGCAGTGGGCGCCCGTGGCGGGAGCCTCCGCGCTGGCCGTGGGGGTCTACGCGGTCACCGCGTTCACCGTCACCGTGGGCGTGCTCGTCGGCGGCGCTGCCGGCGGGTTCCTGGCTGGGCACATGGCCGCCACCATCTGCTGGATCGCCATGGCGGCTGCTCTGTTCGTCTACGCACAACGGGTCGCGGACCGGGACGCCCGCACCGCGCCGATCACCGCCGGGTTGGCATTGACCGCGGCGGCCACTGCCAAGCTGCTGTTGTTCGACCTCGGCACCCTGGACGGCATGTTCCGGGTGGTGGTGTTCATCGTGGTGGGACTGGTGCTGCTGGCCATGGGGGCCGGCTATGCCCGCAGCCTCGCAGCCACCGGCTCAGCTGATTCACAGCAAAGGCATGCCTCACCAATCGTGACGGAGTAGACAAGATGTTGGGCATGATTTCGCGGCGGGCGGCGTTACGGTAAGCAGGCAAGCGGAAATACCACGGCACGGCAGGTAAACGGCCCGGCAGCCCTCGAGCGGGGTTTACCGCCAACTGTTGACCACTTGCGGACGCCGTTGTCCGGACCGAGAAGAAAGGGCGTGAATCATGACCGCCGCAGCAACCAAGACCAACCGTCGCGAAGCCAATGACATCCAAGGCTTCGTGCCCACCCAAGAGTTCTACGGAAATCTGCAGAAGGTGCTCGTCGACCTGATCGAGCTGCACCTGCAAGGTAAGCAGGCGCACTGGAACGTCGTCGGCACCAACTTCCGCGATCTGCACCTGCAGCTCGACGAACTGGTGGATTTCGCCCGCGAAGGCAGTGACACCATCGCCGAGCGCATTCGCACGCTCGACGGCGTGGCCGATGGCCGGTCGGACACCGTGGCCGCCACGACGTCGCTGCCGGAGTTCCCGGCTTTCGAGCACAACACCACCGAAGTGGTGGACCTCATCACCACCCGGATCTACGCCGCGGTCGCCACGATGCGCGAGGTACACGACGCCGTGGACGCGCAGGACCCCAGCACGGCGGACATCCTGCATCAGCTCATCGACGGGCTCGAGAAGCTGGCGTGGCTGATCAAGTCGGAGAACCGCAAGGTCTAACCGCAGGAACTTGTTCGAGAGGGGCCGTACGGCTCGCCTGGAAACTTCTCTCGCCAGGCGGGCCGTACGGGCATGTCTGGCCTAAGTTGGCCGCATGACGATTATCGCCTGCTGTCAGTTCTCACCCGCCTTCGGTGACCTCGACGGCAACATCGCGGCGATCGAAGCGAAAATCGGTGAGGCCGTGGCGTCCGGTGCGGACGTCGTGGTGGCACCCGAGCTCGCGACCTCGGGTTACATGTTCGCCGACGCCGACGAGGCCCGCTCGCTGGCGCTGCCGTCGTCGTCTCCGCAATTCGCGAGCTGGTTTGCCGCCGCCGGTGATTCAGTGGCCGTGGTCGGTTTCTGCGAGGCGGGAGAGGGCGGTGTGCTCTACAACAGCGCCCTCGTCGTCGACGGCAGTGGGGTGCTCGCCTGCTACCGCAAAACCCATCTGTGGGACCGCGAGAAACTGATCTTCACGCCCGGCGCAGCGCTGCCCCCGGTCGTCAAGACCCGTCACGGCCTGATCGCCGTCATGGTCTGCTACGACCTGGAGTTCCCCGAACTCACCCGTCGCGCCGTCACCGATGGCGCGGAACTCATTGTCGCGCCGGTCAACTGGCCGCTGTTCCCGCGGCCGGACGGTGAACGTCCCGGCGAGGTGATCACCGCGATGTCGACAGCCCGCACCAACAAGGTCGCCGTCGCCGCCTGCGATCGGTGCGGGGTGGAGCGGGGGCAACCGTGGACTGCAGGCACCGCGATCGTCGACCCACACGGCTGGGTGGTGGCGGCCGCCGGACCCGAGGCCGGTATGGCGCTGGCGGACATCGATCTTTCGGTCACGCACGACAAGTCACTGACCGAATACGTGGATCTCCTTGCCGACCGGCGACTCGACCTGTACTGAGCGTCGGCTCACCAGGTACCACGTGTGCATGGTGCCCTTGCCTTTCACGGTGACGTTGCCGCGCTCCTCGAGTACGAAATCGTTCTTCAGCCGTTCATATACGTTCTGGGGCACCTGGATCCGGCCTGCCTGGTCGGTGGTCTCCATCCGTGAGGCGACGTTCACGGCGTCGCCCCACACGTCGTAGAAGAACCGGCGTGAGCCCACCACGCCGGCCACCACCGGGCCCATCGCCAAACCCATGCGCATCGGCACCGCGCGGCCGAGTGGATCGGTGAGACCCGCTGCGGCCGAGGCCATGTCGAGCGCGAGATCGGCCAGCGCGTGCACGTGGTCGGCGCGAGGCTCCGGGACGCCGGCCACGACCATGTACGAGTCACCGGTGGTCTTGATCTTCTCCAGGCCGTGCTGATCGACCAGCACGTCGAATTCGGTGTAGATGCGGTCGAGGAAGGCGACGAGGTCGCACGGGGGAATGTCACTGGCGCGTTCGGTGAAGCCGGCGATGTCGGCGAACAGGATCGACGCGTCGTCGTAGCGGTCAGCGATAGCCGACCGATCGGGATCTTTGAGGCGCTCGGCGATACTGGCCGGCAGCATGTTGGCCAGCAGGCGTTCGGAGCGTTCGTATTCCATCTCCATGGCGGCTTCGGCGCGGGCGATCTCCCGCAATGCGTACCACACGGTGGCGAACGCCATCACACACGAGGACACCACCGATGTCACGAAGCCGACCGTCAACGGCCACAGCGGTTGATTGTCGACGTTGTCGGGCACCAGGATCTCCAGCAGCACCGCCAGCAGTGCGCCGAGTCCGGCCAGCGCACCGGCCAACCCGATTCGTTCGACACCGAGGACCAACACCAGCACCGACGCCGCCACCAGGTAGTAGAACTGCAGGCCCGAGCCGGTGCCGATGTTCCACGTGATGAAGAAGATGGAGCCGTAGGCGACGACGATGAACGTCAGCGGTGCCACCAGATCGCCCAGCGGACGCAACAGCGGGATCATGACGAAGGCGAATCCCGTCACGACGTTGATCAGACCGATCTGCCACATGCCGTAGCCGCTCACCATCTGCCAGACACCGAAGCCGGCGCTGACCACAGCAGCGATCCAGGTGGTGATCTTCAGGACGCGGAACCGCCGTGCAGCGCTGTCGGCGTAATGGGCGCCGCGCACCGGCACGCAAGGATTGTCCTGTCGGAACCGGCCGTCGGCCAGGGCCGAGGCCGCAGCATCGCGCGCTGTCACCACGGCTGCAGCGTATCCCGCTGGGGTGCCGGTGAGCAGCGACTTGGACCGAAGGTCAGGCGCTTGCGGTGACCATTCGGACGGTGTGTTCGACGACGGCGTCGAGGTCATCACCGAGGTTGCCTGACAGCCACTGTTGCGCGAGTTCGCTCATGGCGCCGGTGTAGAGCGCCGCGGCCACCAAAGTCGCGGTGTTGTCATCACCCGGATGGCTGTGTTTACGTTCGCTGAGGACCAGCTGGCGCAGATTCTCCTGAGCGACCGAGCGTCGGGCGGCCAGCACTGGATTGGCGCGCGCCTCGGTGAACAACACGCGGCCGCGGCGGGGGTCGGCGGAGCTGAAGCCCAACACCGCGCGGACCCCGGCACGTAGCCGGTCCACATCCGTGCCGCCGGCCTCGGTGACCGATCTGGTCGCCGACTCCACCTCACCGGCCAGAGCCGCCGCAACCCCGTCATAGACGGCGCCGAGCAGCTCATCGGTATCGGCGAAGCTCTCGTAGAAATACCGGGTGTTCAGTGAGCACTCCCGGCACACCGAGCGAACCGAGACTGCGCTCTCGCCTTCGTCGCCGAACAAGGCAAAGGCCGCGGCGACGAGTAGACCTCGGCGCTCGATGCGGCGGTCGGTCAGCGGAACTCCCGCCCACCTGGTGGGGCTTGACACCGGTACATCCTAGCTACAGAAAGTCTGGCCACAGGTGTATCCAGAAGGTAATCTCGGCCGTATGCAGCTCCTGCCACCGTTGCCGCACCAGCTAATCCAGCAGCGCTTCCTCCGGTTCTACGACGATGAGATCCGCGGACGCTACTTCCGCGGTCTCGACTTCGCCGAGCCGGCCGGCGACCCCGGATGGTTCGGTCCCGGCAGCGCGGTCTGGCATGTCCATTCGCATATGCCTGCGCTGGTGTTCGGGTTGCAGTGCGCCGCCTACATCGAGCGGTTCGACCCGTCGATCTTCTGGATGGGCGTCGACCATTCCCGTATTCCTGAGCGTGACGCCGACGGCGTGGCCACGGGCCGCATCGATCCCGAGGGGGCCGCGGTCAGGCTCGGCCACTCCCTGTCGTTCTTCATCGGCACCGCATACGGATCCACCGCGACCGCCGAACGATTGGCGAAGACTGTCCGCGCCATGCATCACACCGTCAAGGGCACCCGTCCCGATGGGCTTGCTTACGACGCCGACGATCCCGAGTGGTTGCGGTGGAACTATGCGACGGTGGTGTGGGGGATAGCCACCGCGCACGAGTACTACCATCCGAACCCCCTGCGCGGCAAGAAGATAAACCGGTACTACCGTGAGTTCGTCAAGGTGGGCCACGCCCTGGGGGGTACCGACCTGCCGGAGACGAAGGCGCAGACTCTGGAATGCCTGCACTCCTATCTGCCGAAGTTGGCCATCACCTATGGCATGGCGATGTCCACCGGGCCCAATATCGACGGCGCCGACTTCGGCCCACCCGGCAGTGAACTCATCGACTGGGCCATCCGCGACACCCTGCCCAGCTGGGCGGCGGCCATGGTGATGCACCGCGCCCCCAATCCCGTTGAGCGACTGGCCCGTCAGGCCGCCGTCTGGTCGGTGATCAACGGCATCCACGCAACCATGGGGCCGCTGCCGGAGTTCCGGGCGGCCAAGAAGCGCGTCAAGGGTGCGCGCACTGATCCGACCTCGCCGACCTATGTACTCGGCAGCGATCCGGAACGCTCGCGGGCCACAGCTGAACAGATGGCTTGACCCGCAAGGGATCTAGAACGGATCACGTGGCGGTGGTCTGCTTCGTCCGTGTTCTTGTTCGAGGGCGCGTTGGGTGGCGTTGTAGGCGCGTTCGGTTTTGATGTGTTGTTGGCGGTCTTGTTGTCGGGTTCGTTTGCGTTTGGGCATGGTGGGGCCCGGGGTGGTGGTGCGTCGTGTTTTGCGTTTCGGTGGTGGGGGAGTGTGGCGGTTTCGGGGTTCCAGTCCGGGAAGATGAGCCAGGTGGAGGGTTCGGTGAGGTATTGGTGTCCGGTGGGGGCGGTCCAGATGACTTCGCCGGTGGGGAGTTGTTCGTCGGTCCAGCCGTCGGGGCCGGTGTAGAAGGTTTTGGCGAGGTGGTGTTCGCGGCACAGGAGTTTGCCGTTGGAGGGGTGGGTGGGGCCGCCGTCGCCGTGCGGGAGGGTGTGGTCGATGTCGGCGTATTCGGCGCGGCGGTTGCAGCCGGGGAAGCGGCAGCGCATGTCGCGGCATTGGATGAATTCGCGCAGGGCGCCGGTGAAGGCGTACCCGGCCTTGGGTTCTGCGGTGGGTAGCGGTAGGGCTTTGACGGTGGCGCCGGTGTGGATGAGTTCGGCCAGTAGTGCGGTGGGGATGATGCCGCCGGCGAGGGTGACCGCCGGCCGGATGGGCGCGGCGTGGCAGCCACGGGTTGAATCATCCTGTGGTGCATCGTTTTCCGTTTTCCCGGCACGCGCGGCGGGCTGCCCGGCGGTGGTGTCGGTGTCGGCCGGGTCGGTGTCGGGGTTGGGCACCGCGGCGTCGCCGCCACTGTCGGGGTCCTCGGGTCCGGGGACGGGCGCCGGGGCGGCTCTGGGCGGGTCCTCGCCGTCGCCGTCCTCATCGTTGGGGGTGGTGGAGGTCCAGTGCGCCCAGGGCGGTTCGTCGTCGTCATCCTCTCCGGTGGTGGTGTGGTTGTCGAAGTCGCGGGCCAGGGCTTCCAGGTCGACGGTGGGCGCGGGGTCGGTGGGGTTGGCGGGTTGGCGGTTTTGCAGGGCGGCGACCTGGGCCAGGGCGGCTTCCAGGGTGGCTTGTTCGGCCAGGATGTGCACCATCACCGACCCGACTTTCGACGGGATGGTCGCCGCCGGGCAGTCCGGTGTAGCGCAGCGGCAGATCAGCCGGTCGTGGCCGCGGAACACCGCCCCGTAGGCCGCGCTGCGCAACTCGCCGCGGGAGCGGGGGTCGTTGTTGCAGACGGTGTCGGCGTAGGCGTTGAGCACCCGTACCGACAGGTCGGCGTCGGCGTGCAGGATCCGGCCGTAGAGCGATTTGGTGCCGGTGGCGTCCTCGCGTTTCCCGACTTGGACGTCGCAGTGTTTGGCGGCTTCCCGGAATCGCCGGACCGCGTCGGGGTCGCGTTCTTCGATGACGGCGTCGATGGCGACGTCGAGTTCGGCGTCGGAGAGGGTGTTGAACCCGCCGGCGCGCTCGGCGATTTCGGCGTCGACGGCGGCGTGGGCGTGGGGGGCGACGTATTCGGTGCGGTAGACGATGGTGGTGGCCACCGCGGCGGAAATCATGCCGTGTTCTAGGAGGGCGGCGGTTTCGGGTAGGCGCAGGGCCAGGGCTTCGGCGATTTTCATCTGGGTGGAGGCCCGCCGCGGGCTCAGGCGCAGGGCGGGGCCGATGTCGTCGCGGGCGGCGGCCCAGCCGTCGTGGGCCCAGTGTTGGCGGTCCTCGGCGGCGGCGGTGTCTTCGTGGTCGCGCAGCAGCATCGCCACGAATGCCCAGGTGCGGGCGGCGGTGGTTGGCGTGCAGGCGGTGGTATTGCCGGATGGCGGTGACCATCTGCGCGCGGGTGATTTCCCCGCAGGTCGCCGGATCCAACAAGTCATCGAACATGTGTTCGATACTAGATCCACCCACCGACAAATCCGTAGGCGAAGCTGGTGCCGTCTGCGGAAAATCATCGGAAGTTTGCGGCTAATCTGCCTCTTCAGGAAACGAGGGGGATCGGTGACTGCACACAAGCCAGCTGAAGCTTTGCTGACCTGGAGGTACGTGGCGGCAGCGGCATTTGCCGTGGGAGCGGTTGCCGCATCGTGCCCAGGTGTCGCGTCGGCTACCCCAGACGATCGCACTACTGCAGCCTCTAGCAGGGACTCCAGTGCTGACTCACCGTCTGAGCAGACCGAGGCGGTAGGCGAGACCGAGGCGCCGGACGAGGACTCCGACACCGATGACGCAGAGCCCCAGGCGGTCGCGGACCTGGCCGAGGACGACGAGGACGTTGCTGAGGCCGACGACGCCGAGCCGGTCGAGGTTGAATCCGACAAGGCGCAGACCTCATCAACTGCAGACGAGGCTGAACCAGACCCGCCGACTAAGGAAGCGCCGAAGACCTCGCGGTCGCACTTCGGCTCCACATCCGCAGAGGAAGAGACGTCCGATTCGGTAGTCGCCGACACGCCAACAGCGACGGCCGAACCGCAGCCGTCGGTTCAACCCGTCGCGCAGGCGCCAGAAATCGACAACAACTCAGAAATCGACAACAACACGGACACCCCCGCTGCAGTCACCTCCATCCCCACCATCTCCACCGAAACTCCCGAACCGGCACGGCCCGTCAACACGGCCACGATCGCCACCGACGTACTGACCTGGGTCGGGCTGGGGCACGTGGCGGACGATCTCCCCGTCCCGGCTCTTCCTGTGCCACGGCTCCTCGAGATGCTCTGGGTGGCCGTGCGCCAGACGCAATACAGCTGGAACAACCAGCGGCCGACCGCAACGCCCACGCTCCTGACCCAGGGCGATGACGGCGTCATCCACGGTGCCCTCAACGCGACCGACTACGACGATGCGCAGCTCACCTACACGGTCGCGACGCCCGCCCGGTTCGGCACCGTGGTGGTCAATCCCGACGGCACCTTCGCCTACACCCCGCGTCCCGGTATCGCCGTGACCACCGACACCTTCATCGTCACCATCGACGACGGTCCGCGGGTGCACGGCCTCGCCGAGTTGTTCGGGTGGACCGGGCCGACCACCGCCGCCGTCACGGTGAACGTGGTGTCACCAGCCATCAACGACGCCACCGTCACCCGTCCCGGCGCGGTGACGGTCCAGATGGGCACCGATGGCCGGATCAGCGTCATCGACGGCACGTTCACCGACGCGCGGGTGTACAACGCCGCTGACGCAGCAGCGGTGCTCAATACCGTCGCACCGATCCTCGGGGCTCGATCAGGTTTTGCCGCAACCGATTTCATCACGGTGCAACGAGTGGCGGCGACTGGGTTCCCCGAAGAGTTCTTCCGGCTCCGCCAGAGCATCGACGGTATTGCGGTGATCGGCGGCGACGTCGTTCTGGTGACCGATGGCCAGGGCACCGTCACCGGGTTGTTCAACTACCACGACAGTCGGCTCAGCGAGGTCGACACCACGCCTGTCATCTCCGACGGATCCGCGGCCGCTGCGCTGGCCGCCGCTGCGCTGGCCACTTCGATGGGGGTGCGGCCGGGGCCGGCCGCGGTGACGCGGTTGCTCGAATCCACAACGAACACAACCGAACTCGTGATCCTCGCGCTCGACGACGATGCAGCGCCGAGCCTGGCCTGGCGTGTCGAGCTGCGCTCCGCCAATCAGGATGAGCCTTCCGTGGGTGCCAGCTATTACATCCGCGCCAATGGGGACGAGGCCGGCGAGGTGATCACAGGCACGTCGAACGTGCAGGCGCTGGCGGCCACCGTTTTGGCCCGCGATCTGAGCGGAGTCGACCGGCCGCTCAATGTGGAAACCGCCAAGTGGTGGTTCTTCGACAGCCACGCCCTCGTCGACTCCACCCGCAACATCACCACCTACGCCACCACGTACAGCTTCTTCGGGCTGGGTAGTCCGAACATCCCCGGAAACGTCGTGGTCCGCTCGTTGCTGTTCGGCTGGAACGCAGCTGGGGTGTCCGCGCACGCCAACATGGCGGTGGTCTACGACTACTACCTGACGGTCCTGGGCCGCGACTCGATCGACGGCGAAGGCGCGACGGTGGTGTCGTCGGTGGGCTACAACCCACGTACGGGCCTGTGGCAGTACTTCGCCGGGTACACCAACGCGTTCTGGGATCCGGGTGCACAGCAGTTCGCCTTCGGCAACACCGGGGGTTTCGAGGCCGCGCTGGATGTGGTGGCCCACGAATTCACGCACGGGGTGGTCAGCCACATCCTCGCCGACGGCGGCTCAGTATGGGAGTACGGCGAGCCCGGGGCGCTGAACGAGGCCTACGCGGACGTCCTCGGCAGTCTCGCCGAAGGCGACACCGGTGTCGACCGGTGGTTGATCGGCGAAGACACCGGTACCGGTGCACTGCGCAGTATGGCCGATCCCACGGCGGTCGGATCGGGTTACAAGGCGCACTACGCCTTGCGCTACACCGGCACCGAGGACGACGGCGGCGAGCACTGGAACAGCACCATCTTCAGCCACGCTGCGTACCTGATGATGACCGATTCCGATACCACGGACGTGTCGTCGGACACCTGGGCCAAGGTGTTCTACAGCTCGCTGTTCCGACTTCGCGCCGGCGCCAAGTTCGTCGACGGCCGAGCGGCGATCCTGGACAGCGCGGCGCTGTTCGGTTTCAACGACGACGAATTGGAAGCGGTGAGAGACGCGTTCGACGCGGTGGGAATCGCCGGAAGTACGACGCGTGCCGGTTCCGAGGCACTGGTACTTCTGTAGTGCTGGTGCCCTCGGTGAGATTCGAACTCACACTGGACGGGTTTTGAATCCGTTTCCTCTGCCAGTTGGGATACGAGGGCCGTGCGGGATACCACCATAGAGGATGGCTGCGCGCGAACCGTCAGAGGTTACCGTGCGCGCCCTGGGCTCGCCCAATGCGGCGCCCCGCGCCACAATGTCGGGATGACCGCGCCAACGGGCGACTCCGACGTCGCCACACCGCACCGAGTGCTCATCGCCGAGGACGAGGCGCTCATCCGGCTTGATCTCGCCGAGATGCTTCGTGAAGAAGGCTATGAAGTCGTGGGTGAGGCGGGCGACGGCCAGGAAGCGGTCGAACTCGCCGAACAGCTGAAACCCGACCTCGTGATCATGGATGTGAAGATGCCGCGACGCGACGGTATCGACGCCGCCGCCGAGATCGCCGCCAAACGAATCGCCCCGATCGTGGTGCTCACCGCGTTCAGTCAGC
Source organism: Mycolicibacterium sp. SMGY-1XX (assembly GCF_059132455.1). Classification (NCBI taxonomy): domain Bacteria; kingdom Bacillati; phylum Actinomycetota; class Actinomycetes; order Mycobacteriales; family Mycobacteriaceae; genus Mycobacterium; species Mycolicibacterium sp. SMGY-1XX. Next base: position 4,244,274 of record NZ_CP101139.1, on the reverse strand, counting down.
GCGACCTGGTGGAACGCGCCCGCGATGCCGGCGCCATGGCCTACCTGGTCAAACCGTTCTCCATCAATGACCTGATCCCGGCGATCGAGCTGGCCGTGAGCAGGTTCGGCGAACTCGCCCAGCTGGAGCAGGAGGTGGCCAGCCTCTCCGACCGGCTGGAAACCCGCAAGCTCGTCGAGCGCGCCAAGGGTTTGCTGCAATCGAAGCAGAACATGTCAGAACCGGAAGCTTTCAAGTGGATTCAGCGGGCGGCGATGGATCGGCGCACCACCATGAAACGCGTTGCGGAGGTCATTCTGGAGACCTTGGACCCGCCTGCGGAGGAACCGCCGGCGACCTGACGCGGCCCGGGCGCGCGTTAAGAATGCGTTTCCCGGGTGGTCAATTTCCGGTTCCACGCCCCGCTGACCGTGAGTTTTCCCGTCGCAGTGCCGACAGAGGGCGGCTCGCGTTCGCCAACACCACGCGGTTCGGCCAAGCGTTGGCTATGTTCTTTCCGAAGCATCAACGTCCCTTTCGAACCATCGACGTCCTTTCCGACGCAGTCGACGGTCCAACTAGGGGCGTTGGTGCCGACTCACATTGACCCGGAGGTGAGAAGTGCGCGGTCGCACGGTACGAAGTGCATTCGCTCTCAGTTCAGCTGCTCTGCTTGCGTTGGGGCTAGCCGGCTGCAACCAGGGGTCGCCCGAAGAAGGTGCGGCCCAAAGCGATCTCAAGATCGTCGAGCAGGTTCAGATCGATCAGGACGGCGCCGAGGTCGCAGCGGAGGAGGGCGCTGAGCCCGCCGATCCCGCGGGTGACGGCAACGCCCAGTGCCCGCCGCTGTCTCTGGCCATGGCCGGCGCGCTGACCGGGCCCGATGCCGCTCTGGGCATCAACATCAAGAACGGCGTCCAGTTGGCCGTCGACAAGCACAACGAGGCCAACCCCGGCTGCCAGGTGCAGCTCAAGACGTTCGACACCGAGGGCGATCCGCAGAAGGCGACCCAGATCGCCCCGCAGATCATCCAGGATCCGTACACAGTTGGACTGGTCGGACCGGCGTTCTCGGGTGAAACGAAGGCCACGGGTCAGGTGTTCGACCAGGCGGGCCTGGTGGCCACCACCGCGTCGGCCACCAATGTCACCTTGTCCGAGAACGGCTGGAAGACCTTCTTCCGCGGCCTGGCCAATGACGGCGTGCAGGGCCCCTCGGTGGCGAACTACCTCAAGAACACGTTGGGCAACCAGAAGGTCTGCGTCGTCGACGACAGCACCGATTACGGTCTCGGGCTGGCCCAGGCGGTCCGCGAGACGCTGGGCTCCGTGGCGGATCCGGGCTGCAACATCTCGGTGAAGAAGGGCGACAAGGACTTCTCGGCCGCGGTGAACCAGATCAAGGGTGTGGCCCCGGATTCGGTGTTCTTCAGCGGGTACTACGCCGAGGCTGCGCCGTTCGTCCAGCAGCTGCGTGACGGTGGCGTGGAGGCGACGTTCGCCAGCGCCGACGGCACCAAGGATCCCGAGTTCGTCAAGCAGGCCGGCGAATCCTCCAAGGACGCCGTGTTGGCCTGCCCGTGCGGCCCGGCCACCGGAACCTTCGCCGACGAGTACACCGAGAAGTTCGGCCAGGAGCCGGGTACCTACAGCACCGAGGGCTACGACCTGGGCACGATCCTGCTCAAGGGCATCGACTCGGGCAAGGTCACCCGTCCGGAGCTGTTGGAGTTCGTGCGTACCTACAGCGCTCCCGGTATCGCCCGCAAGTACGAGTGGACCCCGAACGGTGAGCTCACCAACACGCTCATCTGGATCTACAAGGTTCAGTAAGACTGACGACGAACGCGTCCGGGACCACATGGCTCGGACGCGTTCTCGTTCAGCGGCTAGCGTTAAGGAGCCCCCAACCGGATGACCCAGGACTGCATCGGTCAGAGTGCCTGTCTTGCCAACATCAGCTTCAACGTAGAGGGGCTGTTCGACAGCTTCTGGCAGCTGACCATCGATGGACTGTCATGGGGAGCGATCTACGCACTGGTGGCAGTCGGTTACACACTGGTCTTCGGTGTGCTGAGGCTGATCAACTTCGCGCACTCCGAGATCTTCATGCTCGGAATGTTCGGCGCCTACTTCTGCCTGGACATGATCTTGGGGTTCACACCCAGCGGTAACGCCTACAACAAGGGCGTGCTGCTGACGGTGCTGTACCTGGGCATCGCGATGATCTTCGCGATGCTGGTATCGGGTTCAGCCGCAGTGGGTTTGGAGTTCATCGCCTACCGGCCACTGCGAAAACGCAATGCCCGGCCGCTGACGTTCCTGATCACCGCGATCGGCATGTCGTTCGTGCTGCAGGAGTTCGTGCACTTCATCCTGCCGCAGATCATCAAGGGCTACGGCGGCAACAACGCCCAGCAGCCGATCACACTGGTGCAGCCCAAGGAGCAGTTCACCATCTTCGGCGCCTCGGTGACCAACGTGACGCTGGTGATCATCGCTGCCGCACTGATTCTCGCGTTGGTCACCGACACCGTGATCAACCGCACCAAGTTCGGGCGCGGTATCCGGGCGGTGGCGCAGGACCCGACGACGGCCACCCTCATGGGTGTCTCACGGGAGCGGATCATCATGACCACCTTCCTCATCGGTGGTCTGCTGGCCGGTGCGGCGGCGCTGCTGTACACGTTGAAAGTGCCGCAGGGCATCATCTACTCCGGTGGCTTCCTGCTGGGCATCAAGGCCTTCTCCGCGGCGGTGCTCGGCGGTATCGGTAACCTGCGCGGCGCCCTGCTGGGCGGCTTGATCCTGGGCGTCATGGAGAACTGGGGACAGATCCTGTTCGGCACCCAGTGGCGCGACGTCGTCGCGTTCGTGCTCCTGGTCCTCGTCCTGCTGATCCGGCCCACCGGCATACTCGGGGAGAGCCTCGGGAAGGCACGAGCATGACCGCACCCACCACGAAGAACACCAAGGCCGCCAAGGCGCTTGCCCCCGGCGACGTACTGCGCGGGTGGTGGGACGAACGCACCCGCGTCCAGAAGTGGGGATTCGGCGTCATCGGGTTCGCGCTCATGGCACTGCTCCCCATCTATACGCCGTCGTTCCTCAACACCCCCGGGGTCAGCTTCGACGGGGTGATGGCGCAGTTCACCATGATCGCGCTGGTGGCGATCGGGCTGAACGTCGTTGTCGGACAGGCAGGTCTGCTCGACCTCGGCTATGTCGGCTTCTACGCGGTGGGCGCGTACACGGTGGCGCTGCTGACCAGCCCGCAGAGCCCCTGGAACAGGCTGGGGCCCACCGGCTTCTTCAGCACCGACTGGGCGTGGCTGTCGTGTGTACCGCTGGCCATCGCGTTCACGGCACTGGCCGGGCTGATCCTCGGTTTCCCCACGCTGCGGTTGCGTGGCGACTACCTGGCCATCGTCACGCTGGGTTTCGGTGAGATCATCCGTCTGCTGGCCGACAACCTCAACGACATCACCAACGGCTCCCGCGGCCTCGGTTCGATCGCCTTCCCTCAGCTGGGCGAGGACAAGGTGCCGGGCGGCTACTTCTCGGGTGCCAATGCGATGGGCAACGCCAACAACGGCACCTGGTGGTACTGGCTGGGCTTGCTGCTGGTGGCCATCATCCTGTTGATGGTGGGAAACCTGGAGCGCAGCCGGGTGGGCCGCGCCTGGGTGGCGATCCGCGAGGACGAGGACGCCGCGGAAGTGATGGGTGTCAACGCATTCAAGTTCAAGCTCTGGGCGTTCACCATCGGGGCGGCCATCGGTGGACTGTCCGGGGCCCTGTATGCGGGTCAGGTGCAGTTCGTCGCACCCACCAACTTCAACATCATCAACTCCATGCTGTTCCTGTGTGCGGTGGTGCTCGGCGGGCAGGGCAACAAGCTGGGCGTCATCTTCGGTGCGTTCGTCATCGTGTACCTGCCGAACCGGCTGCTCGGTGTGCACCTGTTCGACGTCAACCTCGGCGACCTGAAGTACCTGTTCTTCGGGTTGGCGCTGGTACTGCTGATGATCTTCCGGCCGCAGGGGCTGTTCCCGGTACGCCAACAACTGCTCACCTACGGCAGATCGGCGAAGAAGTTGTTGAGCAGCGCCGATGATTCGAAGGCGGCGGCATGACCGACGAACCGGAAGTCCTGATCGACCAGGAGATGGCCTCGCTCACCCGTGACGTGAACGTCGCGGAGGGGGAGACGCTACTCGAAACTCAGGACCTGACAGTCAAATTCGGCGGACTGACGGCGCTGGATTCGGTGAGCTTCACGATCAAGCGTGGTGAGATCCTCGGGTTGATCGGCCCCAACGGGGCCGGCAAGACCACCTGCTTCAACGCGATCACCGGCGTGTACCGGCCCAGCTCGGGGTCGGTGATGTTCGACGGCGCCCCGCTGGGTCGCATCAAGCGGCACGAGATCACCCGCCTGGGAATCGCGCGCACCTTCCAGAACATCCGGCTCTGGGGTGAGATGACGGCGCTGGAGAACGTCGTCGTCGGTACCGACGCGCGGCATCGGACCTCGGTCCCGGGCGCGTTGTTCCGCACCCCCCGGCATCGCCGGGAAGAGCAGAGCGCCATCGACAAGGCCGCGGCGCTGCTGCAATTCGTGGGTATCGCGCACCGCGGGGAGGAGAAGGCCAAGAACCTGCCCTACGGCGACCAGCGTCGGCTCGAGATCGCCAGGGCATTGGCCACCGAACCCAAATTGCTGTGCCTCGACGAGCCGGCGGCCGGCTTCAACCCCAGCGAGAAAGCCGCACTGATCGACCTGATCCGCGCCATCCGTGACGACGGTTACACGGTGTTGCTCATCGAACACGACATGCGATTGGTCATGGGTGTCACCGACCGCATCGTGGTGCTGGAGTTCGGCCGCAAGATCGCCGACGGGCTGCCCGCGCAGATCCGTGAAGACCCGAAGGTGATCGCCGCCTACCTGGGAGTGCCTGATGACGAACTCGAATGAGGTTCTGCTCGAAGTCCGCGATGTCGTGGTGCATTACGGGAGAATCGAAGCCCTGCACGGTGTCTCGCTTGTCGTGCATCAAGGCGAGTTGGTGACGCTGCTGGGCTCCAACGGCGCCGGTAAGACGACGTTGATGCGCGCCATCTCGGGTTTACGGCCGCTCACCTCGGGCTCGGTCTGGTTCGAGGGACGCGACCTCTCCCGCGTGAAAGCCCACAACCGGGTCACCGAAGGACTGATCCAGGCGCCGGAAGGCCGGGGCGTGTTCCCGGGCATGTCCGTCACCGAGAATCTCGAGATGGGTTGCTACGGACGCAAGTTCTCGTCGAAATCCGAGCATTCCGAGCGCCTGGATTGGGTGTTCGAGACGTTCCCGCGGCTCAAAGAGCGCGAGTCTCAGGTGGGGGGCACGCTCTCCGGCGGTGAGCAGCAGATGCTCGCGATCGGTCGCGCCCTGATGGCCAGGCCGCGGGTGTTGCTGCTCGACGAACCGTCGATGGGGCTGGCGCCCATGGTGATCTCGCAGATCTTCAAGATCATCTCCGAGATCAACAAGCAGGGCACCACGGTGCTGTTGGTGGAGCAGAACGCGCAGCAGGCGTTGAGTCGGTCCGATCGCGCCTACATCCTGGAGACCGGCAGCGTCACCCGTACCGGTCCGGCGCGGGAACTCCTGGCCGACGACAGCATTCGTTCGGCGTACCTCGGCGTGGCTTGACCGACCAGTTCCGCGGCATCGCGCACGTTGGCCGAGTATCGCCGGGATCTCGCCATAGTGGCCGGACCGATCCCGTGGCCGTGAAACCCGGTGTTACCCTGCTGAAATGGAACTACTACGCAACGTAGTTGTGCTGCTGCACATTGCGGGTTTCGCGGTCACCTTCGGTGCATGGTTCGCCGAACTGACTGCCCGACGATTCCGCACCAGCCGGGTGATGGACTACGGGCTGTTGGTCTCGCTGCTGACCGGGTTGGCCCTCGCGGCGCCGTGGCCGGCCGGAATCGTGCTGAACTACCCGAAGATCGGAGTCAAATTCGCCATCCTGGTGGTCCTCGGCGGCGTGCTGGGTATGGGCAACGCCCGCCAGCGACGCACCGGCGAGGCGGTACCGCGGCCACTGTTCTACGTCGTGGGTGTCCTCTCGTTCGGGGCGGCGGGTATCGCAGTTCTCTGGTGAATGCGGGAGTGACCCCGCGGCGAAACCCGTTCAGCCGTTACCGTTGACTGACACGGCCGGAACGGGGGGCAACGATGTCGGACAGCATGGTGGTCGGCACCCGGATCAGGCATGCCCGGGGAGAGCGCGGTATCACCTTGCGTGAACTCGCCAACCGGCTCGGGGTCAGCCCGGCGACCATGAGCGCAGTCGAGAACGGCCGCACCGGTATCAGTGTCCTGCGGCTGAACGAGGTCGCGAGCATCCTGGACATCACCACCGCCGACCTGCTGGCGCCGGTGGACGCCGTCGATGCCGAATCCTGCCCCAGTGCAACATCAACGGACTGGCGGCACTACGAGCCGCTTGATCTCGACGTACCGATGACGGCGGCGCTCGAGGCGTTTCTTCAGGTGGGCTATCACGGCGCGACCATGCGCGATATCGCCAGCCGGGCCGGGCTGTCGGTTCCCGGCATCTATCACCACTACGCCAGTAAGCAGGAGATGCTGGTGAAGATCTTCGACACGGCGGTGCGCGATCTCACCTGGCGGTGCGAGCGCGTCCGGACCGAAGCCGACGACTGCGTGAGCCGGTTCCGGCTGCTGGTCGAGAATCTTGCCCTGTTCCACACCCATCGACGTGAGTTGGCGTTCGTCGGGGCCAGCGAGATGCGCAGCCTGGAAGAACCCGGCCGATCCCGGATCATGGCCGGGCGCAGCAATATTCAGCAGATCATCGACGCCGAGGTGCAGCGCGGCTGCGAGCAGGGTGTCTTCGCCGTCGACGATCCGCGGGAGGCGGCCCGCGCGGTGGTCACCATGTGCACCGGCCTGACCCAGTGGTATTCGCCGGCCGGCGCGGCGTCGGCGGAAGAGGTGGCGCGTCGCTATGTCGGGTATGCGCTCGGCCTCGTCCGCTACCGCTAACGAGCCACGATCACCGACGAGCCGTGGCCGAACAGGCCCTGGTTGGCGGTAACCCCGACCGTGGCGTTCTCGACCTGCCTGCCCGTCGCCTGACCCTTGAGCTGCCAGGTCAATTCGCAGACCTGGGCGATGGCCTGAGCCGGGATGGCTTCGCCGAAGCAGGCCAGCCCGCCGGACGCGTTGACCGGCACCCGACCGCCGATGGTGGTGGCGCCGCTGCGGAGCAGCTGTTCGGCTTCCCCCTTGGCGCACAAGCCCAGATGCTCGTACCAGTCCAGCTCCAGTGCCGTCGACAGATCGTAGACCTCGGCCAGGCTGACGTCTTCCGGTCCGATGCCGGCCTCGGCGTACGCGGCGTCCAGGATCTGATCCTTGAACACCCGGTCCGGGCCCGGCACCACCGCGGTGGAATCGGTTGCGATGTCCGGTAATTCGGGCAGGTGCTGCGGGTACTGCGGCGTGACGGTGCTGACGGCGCGCACCGACGGCACACCCTCGACCGATCCCAGATGCTTCTCGGCGAATGACCTGCTGGCCACGATCAGCGCGGCGGCGCCATCGGAGGTCGCGCAGATGTCCAGCAGTCGCAGGGGATCGGCGACCATGGGGCTGGCCAACACGTCGTCGATGGAGGTCTCTTTGCGGAACCGCGCGTTCGGGTTGTCCAGGCCGTGGCGAGCGTTCTTCACCTTGACCTGGGCGAAATCCTCGAGGGTCGCTCCGTAGAGGTCCATCCGTCGGCGCGCCAGCAGGGCGAAGTACACCGGGTTGGTGGCACCGATCAGGTGGAACCGCTGCCAGTCCGGGTCGTTGCGGCGCTCCCCGCCGACCGGGGCGAAAAAGCCTTTGGGCGTGGTGTCGGCGCCGATCACCAGCGCGACATCGCAGAAGCCGGCGAGGATCTGGGCGCGCGCGCTCTGCAACGCCTGGGACCCACTGGCGCACGCCGCGTAACTCGAGGACACCGGCACGCCGTTCCAGCCCAGCTTCTGTGCGAACGTCGCTCCGGCGACAAAACCGGGATACCCGTTGCGGATGGTGTCGGCTCCGGCGACCAACTGGATCTGCCGCCAGTCCAGCCCGGCCTCGGCCAGCGCGGAACGTGCTGCGACAACACCGTATTCGGTGAAATCCCGGCCCCACTTGCCCCACGGGTGCATGCCTGCCCCGAGGATGTACACCGGATCCGGGCTCATACCAGCCTCCATGCGTAGGTGACTCGCTGTACCCCGTCGTCATCGGTGTAGAGCGTTTCGGTGGTCAGTTCCATCTCGGCGCCCACGGTCAGATCCGCGGCCAGGGTGCCCTCGACCACCTTGCCGAGCACGATCAGGCCTTCGTCGGCGAGCTCCACCGCGGCGACCGCGAACGGCTCGAACGGGTCGGGGGAGGGATAGGGCGGAGGCGGCGCGTACCGGTTCTCGGTGTAGCTCCACACCGTGCCGCGGCGCGACAGTGCGACGGATTCGAGCGCGTCGCCGTCGCACGCGGGGTTGGGGCAGCCGTTCGGTCGCGGCGGGAAGACGTAGGTGCCGCACTGTGGGCACTTGCTGCCGGTCAGATGCGGATTGCCCGACTCGTCGGTGTCCCACCATCCTTCGATGGCGGGCTGGCTGTCGGCGTGTGTGGCTCCTGGCACGCGGGTCAGCGTACCGGAGAACTGAAACGTGTTGCAGTTTTGTCGGTGGCGGGACCTGGCTCGGCTGTCGTAGGGCTTGCCTAGAGTTAGGTCCGTGAGCCCAGCCAAGACAGCACCAGCGAAGGCACCAGCGAAGCCTGCCGACGACAAGCCCACGTTGATGCTGCTGGACGGCAACTCGCTGGCGTTCCGCGCGTTCTACGCGCTGCCTGCCGAGAACTTCAAGACCCAGGGCGGCCTGACCACCAACGCGGTGTACGGGTTCACCGCCATGCTGATCAACCTGCTGCGCGACGAAGGTCCCACCCACATCGCCGCCGCGTTCGACGTGTCGCGTCAGACCTTCCGCCTCGAGAAGTACCCCGAGTACAAGGCGGGCCGGTCCGCGACGCCGGACGAGTTCCGGGGGCAGATCGACATCACCAAAGAGGTGCTGGCCGCACTCGGCATCACCGTGCTCGCCGAGCCGGGGTTCGAAGCCGACGACCTGATCGCGACGCTGGCCACCCAGGCCGAAGCCGAGGGGTACCGGGTGTTGGTGGTCACCGGCGACCGGGATTCCCTGCAACTCGTCAGTGACGACGTGACGGTGCTGTATCCACGGAAGGGCGTCAGTGAACTCACCCGGTTCACCCCCGACGCGGTGTTGGAGAAGTACGGCCTGACGCCCAAGCAGTACCCGGACTTCGCGGCACTGCGCGGCGACCCGAGTGACAACCTGCCGGGCATTCCCGGGGTGGGGGAGAAGACCGCCACCAAGTGGATTGCCGAATACGGTTCACTGCAGGCGCTGGTCGACAACGTCGACAAGGTCAAGGGGAAGGTCGGCGACGCGCTGCGGGCCCACTTGTCCAGCGTAATTCTCAACCGCGAGCTCACCGATCTGATCAAGGACGTGCCGCTGGCGCAGACCCCGGACACGCTGCGGATGCAACCGTGGAACCGCGACCAGATCCATCGGCTGTTCGACGACCTCGAATTCCGGGTCCTGCGTGACCGGTTGTTCGAGACGCTGGCGTCGGCCGACCCAGAGGTCGAAGACGGTTTCGACGTGCGAGGCGGGGTGCTCGAGCCCGGCACGCTGACGGCCTGGCTGGCCGAGCACAGTTCCGGTGGGAGGTTCGGTGTCGCGGTGGTGGGAACCCACCTCGCCTTCGACGCCGATGCCACGGCACTGGCCCTCGTCGCGGCCGACGGTGACGGCATCTACCTCGACACCGCCAGACTGGATCCCGAGGATGAAGCGGCGCTGGCGGCCTGGCTGGCCGACCCTGCTGTGCCGAAAGCGCTGCACGAGGCCAAGCTGGCCATGCACGACCTGGAGGGCCGCGGCTGGCGGTTGGCCGGCGTCACCTCCGATACCGCCCTGGCCGCCTATCTGGTGCGGCCCGGCCAGCGCAGCTTCGCGCTCGATGACCTGTCCGTGCGGTACCTGCGCCGCGAGCTCCGAGCCGACACCCCGCAGCAACAGCAGCTGTCGCTGCTCGACGACGAGGACGGCGGCGTTGATGACCAGGCGGTGCAGACGCTGATTCTGCGCGCCAACGCCGTCGCAGATCTGGCCAACGCCCTCGACGAGGAGCTGGCCCGGATCGACTCCTCGGCACTGCTCGGTGAGATGGAGCTGCCGGTGCAGCGGGTGCTGGCGGAACTGGAGTCCAACGGCATCGCCGTCGACCTCACGCTGCTCGGGGAATTGCAGAGTGAGTTCGCCGACCAGATCCGTGATGCCGCGGAGGCGGCCTATGGCGTCATCGGCAAACAGATCAATCTGGGTTCGCCGAAGCAGCTGCAGACGGTGTTGTTCGACGAGCTCGAGATGCCGAAGACCAAGCGCACCAAGACCGGCTACACCACCGACGCCGATGCGCTGCAGTCGTTGTTCGACAAGACCGGCCACCCCTTCCTGCAGCATCTGCTGACCCACCGCGATGTCACACGGTTGAAGGTCACCGTTGACGGCCTGCTGAATTCGGTGGCCTCCGACGGGCGAATCCACACCACGTTCAACCAGACCATCGCGGCCACCGGCAGACTGTCGTCCACCGAGCCCAACCTGCAGAACATCCCGATCCGCACCGACGCCGGACGGCGCATCCGCGACGCGTTTGTGGTGGGCCCGGATTACGCCGAGCTCATGACGGCCGACTACAGCCAGATCGAGATGCGCATCATGGCGCACCTGTCGCGCGACGCCGGTCTGATCGAGGCGTTCAACACCGGTGAGGACCTGCACTCGTTCGTCGCATCGCGGGCGTTCGACGTGCCCATCGACGAGGTCACCGCCGAGCTGCGGCGTCGCGTCAAGGCGATGTCCTACGGCCTGGCCTACGGGTTGAGCGCCTACGGGCTGTCCGCGCAGCTCAAGATCTCCACCGAAGAAGCCAAGCTGCAGATGGACCAGTACTTCAACCGGTTCGGCGGTATCCGGGACTACCTGCGTGACGTCGTGGATCAGGCTCGCAAGGACGGGTACACCTCGACGGTGTTCGGGCGTCGCCGCTACCTGCCCGAACTCGACAGCAGCAACCGCAACGTCCGGGAGGCCGCCGAGCGGGCCGCGCTCAACGCGCCCATCCAGGGCAGCGCCGCCGACATCATCAAGGTCGCGATGATCAACGTCGACCAGGCGATCAAGGATGCCGGCCTGCGGTCGCGCATCCTGCTGCAGGTGCACGACGAACTCCTGCTCGAGATCGCCGACGGGGAGCGCGAGCAGGTGGAGGCGTTGGTCCGGGACAAGATGGGCTCGGCGTATCCGCTCGACGTTCCGCTCGAGGTGTCGGTCGGTTACGGCCGCAGCTGGGACACCGCCGCACACTGACGGCGGAGCGCGCTACCGGCCCGGCGACTCCGGGATCCGGTAGTGGGTCAGTGTCTGCAACGCGGGGGTGGCGGCCCGTACCGTGCGCAGCCAGTTCGTCTCCTCGTGGAACAGGGCCGTCACCCTGGCGTCGGCGAAACCGCGGTCGATGCGGTCTTTGACGAAGGCCAATTCGACCACCTGGGCGGCGAAGTCGCGCACCGTCTTGCCCGCTTTCTTGCCGTCGGCCCGGGTCACGGCGGCCACCGCGAGCTTGCGCGAGCGGATCGAACCCAGCCAGCTGGCTTCGTTGGCCGTCACCAGCCCCGCCTGCACCATGCCGGGCAGTTTCGTCGCGACCAGCCGCTGCTCGCGTCGGCGCGCGGCGACGCCCAGCCAGATCGCCAAGCCGAAGATCGGCACCATCCACAGCACGTACACCAGCAGGTAGGTCCCGAAGCCCAGTACCGCGGAGCCGTTCCAGAGGGCGTGCATGATCACCGCGCCGGCGTATCCCAACAGCAGGTACCCGGCCTTGGCGAAGACGTTGCGCTGATGGAGCGCGAAGTACACCCCGATGCCGATCGCCGTGGTGAACAGCGGATGGGCGAAGGGTGCCATCACCAGGCGCATCGCCGCGGTCACCAGCGCCTCGCCCAGTGACTCGCCGCCGGCGATGTAGAAGATGTCCTCCAGCCAGGCGAAACCCGCGGCCACCAGACCGGCGTAGACCAGGCAGTCCACCAACGAATTGAGCTCGTGGCGGCGGCGGCCCGTCATCATGAGCAGAAGGAACAGACCTTTGGCGGCTTCCTCGACGACCGGTGCGGCGATGGCCGTCGTGCGCCAGTCGGAGTCGGCGGCGGCGTCCGTGCCGACCACCGCGCCGAACGCCATCTCCAGGATCACCGACACCACGATGGCAACCGACGCTCCCCAGACGAAGGCGAGCACCAGCAGCCGTGGCGGCTCGGGTTCGAACCGGTCCAGCCACAGGTAGGCCAGCACCACCACCGCCATGGCCACGCTGGACAGGACGAACCCGATGGCGGTGCCCACCGGGTTGACCGAGGTGAGCAGGATGACGAGCAGACCGGCGAGGGTGCCCAGGAGGATGATGACGGCGATCGGGGCGCCGACAGCACGAACCCGGCGTGGGAACGGGGCCGGCAAGTGCGGCTGATTGTGCACGTCAGCAGGGTAGCTGTGACCGTGCATGGACGCGCGCGGTTCGGGCGGTACGCAACGAGCCGCCAAAACGGAACCATGTCGTATCGGAATAGATGAGAGAAAACTCGTGTTGGAACCGCCTGTACCGCAATAATGGCACTCAGTAGTTCCGTATTGGAGGAATCATGAACGCCGCCAATGAGATCGTCGACCGGCTGCAGGCCGCGTTGCTGGCCCACGATATGCAGGCATTCGCCGACGAATGGGCCCCCAACGGGACCATGACGTTCCCCTTCGCCCCGCCCGGCTGGCCCTCGCTGAACAGCCGCGACGACGTGCGCGACTATCTGTCCGGATACACCGACAGCCTCGATGTCCGTGGTATCCGGCACCAGACCCGCTACACGGACTCCGATTCCCGAACCGTGGTCGTCGAATGGGGGGTGACGGGCGTGGTGGTGGCGACCGGACAGCCCTACGACATCGACTACATCTGCGTCATCACCGTGGGTGAGCAGGGAATCGAGTCCTATCGCGACTACTGGAACCCGCTGGCCATCGCCGACGCGATGGGCGGCTCGGCGGACATGGCCGCCGCGTTCGCGATGCCGGGGTCGACGAAATGACCACCGTCCTGGTGCTCGGCGCCACCGGGAACACCGGGTCGGTGGTGGCTGCCGAACTGGCCGGACACACACACCTGACCGTCCGTACCGCGTCACGGCGCGCTGGGAGTTCGCTCCGGTTCGACTGGGCGGACCCGGCTACCCACGACGCCGCAGTCGACGGTGTACAGAAGATGTATCTTGTTGCCCCCGTTGGCGATCCAGACCCGGTGCGGGTTGTCGGCCCGTTCCTGGAGCGCGCTGCGCGCCGTGGGGTCGAGCACGTGGTGATGTTGAGTTCGTCGGCGCTGGACTCCGGTGATCCCGGACTCGGGGAGGTGGCCGCCGCAGTGCAGGCCACGATGCCGCGATGGCACATCCTGCGACCGTCGTGGTTCATGCAGAACTTCCTCGGCGCCCATCCATTGGCGGCCTCGATTCGCAACACCGGGCGTTTCGTCACGGCTACGGGCACCGGGCGGGTGCCGTTCATCGATGCGCGCGATATCGGCCGTTGTGGGGCTGCGCTTCTCCTGGGCGGTGACTCGGACAACGGCGAGTACCGGTTGACCGGGCCTGCCGCCCTCACCTACGACGAAGCGGCTGTGATCGTCGGCGCAGCGCTGGGGCGGCCGGTACGACACGAGGCGGTCAGTGCGCCCGTCTACATCGATCACCTGGTGGACGCAGGGTATGACCGGGCATTCGCCGCCGGACTCGCCGCACTGGACGTGTCGATCCGGCGCGGTGCGGAATCAGCGGTCACCGACACGGTGCAGCGGCTCAGCGGTGAACGGCCGCGCTCGCTGGCGGAGTTCCTCGAAGCGCCCACCGTGGCACCCGTATGAGCGCGGGCCGCCCCCAAGAGGCCGGGGTCACCGCGGCGATCCTCGACGCCGTGCTGGCCGAACTCGCCGAACACGGCTTCGGGGCGATGACCGTCGATGGTGTCGCCCGCCGGGCGGGTGCCGGCAAGGGCGCGATCTACCGGCGTTGGCCGTCGAAGATCGAGATGACCGTCGCGGCCATGGGCGCCCTGGCGAGACCACCGGGCCCCGCACCGGACACCGGTTCACTCCACGGCGACGTGCTGGAACTGCTCGGCAACGTCAGCCGGTGGCTGGGGGAGGATCGCACCCGGCGGCTCTATCCGGACGTACTGGCCGAAGCGCAACGCAACCCGGTGCTTGCAGAGGCGCTGATGGAGCACATCGGACGGCCCCGGCGCCGCTGGGCGCAGGCTGTTCTGGACCGGGCGGCGGGGCGGGGTGAGCTGGCCGCCGACGCAGACCGGGAGCTGATGGTGGACGCCATGGGTGCGCTGGTCTTCTGGCGCATGATCGCGTTGTCCACGCCGGTCACACCGGAGTATCTGAGGCGGATCGCCGATGCCATCTGCGTGATCGCGGGCACCGCGCCACCCCGTTTGTGAGGGTGGGTTTGTCCTGCATGTACCCGGTCGAGTAGGCTCGGCGAGTACCCGTGTGCACGATCTGACGCGGATGCAAACATTCTCGAGGTTTTCTCGGAATGAGCACGACCAATAACTGCACTGTCCCTACGACCACACCTGTCCGGAGCAACCCACCATATGCCAAGTCCCGTCGCCACCTCGCCGCAAGTAGCCGTCAACGATATCGGCTCGGCCGAGGATTTTCTCGCCGCAATCGACAAGACCATCAAATACTTCAACGATGGTGACATCGTCGAAGGGACAATCGTCAAGGTTGACCGTGACGAAGTCTTGCTCGACATCGGCTACAAGACCGAAGGCGTCATCCCTTCCCGCGAACTCTCGATCAAGCACGACGTCGACCCCAATGAGGTTGTGTCCGTCGGCGACGAGGTGGAAGCGCTGGTCCTCACCAAGGAGGACAAGGAAGGCCGCCTGATCCTGTCCAAGAAGCGTGCTCAGTACGAGCGCGCCTGGGGCACCATCGAAGAGCTCAAGGAGAAGGACGAGGCCGTCAAGGGCACCGTCATCGAGGTCGTCAAGGGTGGTCTCATCCTCGACATCGGTCTCCGCGGCTTCCTGCCCGCCTCGCTCGTCGAGATGCGTCGTGTCCGCGATCTGCAGCCGTACATCGGCAAGGAGATCGAAGCCAAGATCATCGAACTCGACAAGAACCGCAACAATGTGGTCCTGAGCCGGCGCGCGTGGCTGGAGCAGACCCAGTCCGAGGTCCGCAGCGAGTTCCTCAACCAGTTGCAGAAGGGCGCCATCCGCAAGGGTGTCGTCTCCTCGATCGTCAACTTCGGCGCGTTCGTCGATCTCGGCGGTGTCGACGGCCTGGTGCACGTCTCCGAGCTGTCCTGGAAGCACATCGACCACCCGTCCGAGGTTGTCCAGGTGGGCGACGAGGTCACCGTCGAGGTGCTCGACGTCGACATGGACCGCGAGCGGGTCTCGTTGTCGCTCAAGGCCACTCAGGAAGATCCGTGGCGCCACTTCGCCCGCACCCACGCCATCGGCCAGATCGTGCCGGGCAAGGTCACCAAGCTGGTGCCCTTCGGTGCGTTCGTCCGGGTCGAAGAGGGCATCGAGGGCCTGGTGCACATCTCCGAGCTGGCTGAGCGCCACGTCGAGGTGCCGGATCAGGTTGTCGCCGTCGGCGATGACGCCATGGTCAAGGTCATCGACATCGACCTCGAGCGGCGCCGGATCTCGCTGAGCCTCAAGCAGGCCAACGAGGACTACACCGACGAGTTCGACCCGTCGAAGTACGGCATGGCCGACAGCTACGACGAGCAGGGCAACTACATCTTCCCCGAAGGCTTCGACGCCGAGACCAACGAATGGCTCGAAGGCTTCGACAAGCAGCGCAACGAGTGGGAGGCCCGGTACGCCGAGGCCGAGCGTCGCCACAAGATGCACACTGCGCAGATGGAGAAGTTCGCCGCTGCCGAGGCCGAGGCCGCCAGCCGGCCCGCGACGGCCAACGGCTCGTCGTCGTCCAGCTCGGGTGAGTCCGCAGGTGGATCGCTGGCCAGCGATGCGCAACTCGCCGCGCTGCGTGAGAAGCTCGCCGGCAACGCGTAACAAAGACACTCATTCGCCGAGTGAAGCCGCGCAGCACGTCTTTCCGACGTGCTGCGCGGTTCTTTTTTCACACTGATGTGAGGGCAGGGCATTGCTGCGAATCGGTTTGACGGGTGGTATCGGCGCCGGAAAGTCCACGGTATCCGCCACATTCAGTGAACTGGGCGGCATCATCGTCGACGGTGACGTGATCGCCCGGGAAGTCGTGGAACCCGGCACCGAAGGCCTGGCCAAACTGGTCGACGCGTTCGGCAAGGACATCCTGCACCCGGACGGCGCGCTGAACCGTCCGGCGCTGGCCGCGGTGGCATTCAGCGATGACGAGAAGCGCAAGACGCTCAACGGAATCGTGCATCCGTTGGTGGCGCACCGGCGCTCAGAGTTGATCGCTGCGGCGGCGGAGGACGCCGTTGTGGTCGAAGACATCCCGCTCCTCGTGGAATCCCACATGGCGCCGATGTTTCCGTTGGTGATCATCGTGCACGCCGACGAAGACGTGCGCGTCCAACGGCTCACCGAGTACCGCGGATTCAGCGAGGAGGACGCCCGGGCGCGTATCAAAGCGCAGGCCACCGAAGAGCAGCGCCGCGCCGTCGCCGATGTGTGGCTGGACAACACCGGCAGTGCCGGGGCACTCGTCGAAAAGGCGCGCGAACTCTGGCATCAACGCATCCTGCCGTTCGCGCACAACGTGCAACAGCGCCGGCCCGCGCAGGTGGTCCCACAGTTGGTGCCCTACGACCCGACGTGGCCGGACCAGGCCCGGCGGATCCTGGCCCGCCTCGGCACCGCATGCGGGCATCGTGCGAAGAGGATCGACCACATCGGCTCGACGGCCATACCCGGTCTGGATGCCAAAGACGTCATCGACATCCAGGTCACGGTCGACTCGTTGGCCACCGCGGACGAACTCGGTGAGGCGCTGTTGACGGCCGGTTATCCGCGTATCGAACACATCACAGACGACGTGGCCAAGGACGACGGCCGCAGTACCGTCGTGCAATTCGATCACGCCGGCGATGCGTCACTGTGGCGGAAGCGGATTCACGCCTCGGCTGATCCGGGGCGGCCCACCAACGTGCACATCCGGGTCGACGGCTGGCCCAATCAACAGTTCGCCTTGCTGTTCACCGCATGGGTGCTCGCCAATCCCGCTGTGCGACAGGACTATCTGGCGCTCAAGCGCAGCGTGGCCATGGCCGGGCATGCCACCACCGGTGCCTACGCCGACGCCAAGGAGCCGTGGTTCCTGGACGCGTACCGGCGGGCCTGGGACTGGGCCGACGCCACTGGCTGGCGCCCCTGAGCTCAGGCCGGCGGGGCCGGCGGCAGGTTCTCCGGCAGGGGTTCCGCCGGCGGCGGGACGGCGGGCACACCGCCCACCGGGGCCTCGCAGGTCAGTGACCCGAAGTCCGGATCGTCGCGCTGCGGCAGTACACGTGGTGCGATGAAGTCGTCGGCCTGCGCCACCAGTGCGTCGTCCACCAAGATCTCGCAGTGCAGGTTCGCCGAGTACGGCCACTGGATGGACAGCCGCATCGTGGCGATCTTGGATGCCGGCAGCACGGTCTGCGCTTCGAAGACCCGGCCCGGCACCATCGTCGGGTTCTCGGTCTGGGTCTGATCGTCCTGCGCGGCCCAGGAGACCGTCGCGCCGCGGGACACCCCGTCGATGCGCGCGCGGTAGGTGATGTTGTGCAGTACCTCAGGCGCGGGGGCCGGTTCGACCGTCGGTGTATCGGTCACCGGTTCGGCGGAAGCGATCGCCGGCTTGAGCGCAGACATGCCGACGAGCAACGCGGCGGCGGTAACCACGCGTACCCAGAAGTTCACATTCGCTGACACTACGCCTCTATCGCCAGGAGATCTGCATTCCGTTACTCGCTAGCCAAGCTAACAGATCGTGATGGTGCTCGGTCAACCCCGTGACCGCGCTGACCGCACTGTTCACTGCTTTTTCAGCTGCCTGATCGGTGATCAACCCCGCCTTGTGTGCCTTGAGTAGCTCATCGATGTCGACGAGTTCGGTGCGCTGTCCGGTGTACACCACAAGATCAAGGTAGTGATCAACAGTTCGCCAGATGTCAGTGCCCGCGGTGATCTCACCGATGTCGAGGTAGAAATCCTGGTCCCGTTCGTGCCCCGGATTCCAATGGAAGACGTTGGCCCGCAGCTGCAGGCCGGGCAGCAGCCAGGACTCGAGATAGTGGAACTGGGCACGACCCGGCGTCGGCCGGGCCATGTACAGTCCCCAGGGCTCGCGCACGTAGACATCGACTGCCCGGACGAAACCCTTGGGGTCGGTGTTGGTGCGGGCAGCCAGATCGAAGGTCTCGTTCTTGGGCGGGTGGATACCGCCAGCCTAATAGCGCTCATGGCGTCAGGAACAACAGATGTCGGTGGCTGGTTCTAACCTGGTGAACATGGCTTTCGCAACCGAACATCCCGTGCTTGCGCACTCGGAGTACCGCCCTGTCGAGGACATGGTGCGCGCGGGCGGTCAGTTCCAGGTGGTCAGCGAGTATCAGCCCGCCGGCGACCAGCCGGCCGCCATCGAAGAGCTGGAACGCCGGATCAGAGCAGGCGAACGTGACGTCGTTCTGCTCGGTGCCACCGGCACCGGCAAGTCCGCCACCACCGCCTGGCTCATCGAGCGTCTCCAGCGCCCCACCCTGGTCATGGCCCCCAACAAGACGCTGGCCGCGCAGTTGGCCAACGAGCTGCGGGAGATGCTGCCCAACAACGCCGTCGAGTACTTCGTCTCGTATTACGACTACTACCAACCCGAGGCGTACATCGCGCAGACCGACACCTACATCGAGAAAGACAGTTCGATCAACGACGATGTCGAGCGGCTGCGGCACTCGGCCACCTCGAATCTGCTGTCGCGGCGGGACGTCGTGGTGGTGGCGTCGGTGTCCTGTATCTACGGCCTGGGCACTCCGCAGTCGTATCTCGATCGCTCGGTGGAACTGAAGGTCGGCGACGAGGTACCCCGCGACGGGCTGCTGCGCCTGCTGGTCGACGTGCAGTACACCCGGAACGACATGTCCTTCACCCGCGGCACCTTCCGGGTCCGCGGCGACACGGTCGAGATCATCCCGTCCTACGAGGAACTCGCGGTACGTATCGAGTACTTCGGCGACGAGATCGAGGCGCTGTACTACATGCACCCGCTCACCGGCGACGTGATCCGTCAGGTGGACTCGTTGCGCGTGTTCCCGGCCACGCATTACGTGGCAGGCCCGGAACGCATGGCGATGGCCATCTCCAGCATCGAGAAAGAACTGGAGGAGCGGCTCGCCGAACTCGAAGGGCAGGGCAAGCTACTCGAGGCCCAGCGGCTGCGGATGCGCACCAATTACGACATCGAGATGATGCGTCAGGTCGGCTTCTGCTCCGGTATCGAGAACTACTCACGGCACATCGACGGGCGCGGGCCGGGTACGGCGCCGGCCACCCTGCTCGACTATTTCCCCGAAGACTTCCTCATGGTGATCGACGAGTCGCACGTCACCGTCCCGCAGATCGGCGGCATGTACGAAGGCGACATGTCGCGTAAGCGCAATCTCGTCGACTTCGGGTTCCGGCTGCCGTCCGCGGTGGATAACCGGCCGTTGACGTGGGAGGAGTTCGCCGACCGGATCGGTCAGACGGTGTACCTGTCGGCGACGCCGGGGTCCTATGAGATCAGCCAGGCCGGCGGTGAGTTCGTCGAACAGGTCATCCGTCCCACCGGTCTGGTGGACCCGCAGGTCATCGTCAAACCGACCAAGGGCCAGATCGACGACCTCATCGGCGAGATCCGGCTGCGCACCGAGCGTGACGAACGCGTGCTGGTGACGACGCTGACCAAGAAGATGGCCGAAGATCTCACCGACTACCTGCTCGAGATGGGTATCCGGGTGCGCTACCTCCACTCCGAGGTCGACACCTTGCGCCGCGTGGAACTCCTGCGGCAGTTGCGACTCGGCGAGTACGACGTACTGGTCGGCATCAACCTGCTGCGTGAGGGTCTCGATCTTCCCGAGGTGTCACTGGTGGCGATCCTCGACGCCGACAAGGAGGGTTTCCTGCGGTCGCCGCGAAGCCTGATCCAGACCATCGGCCGTGCGGCACGAAACGTCTCTGGCGAAGTGCACATGTACGCCGACAAGATCACCGACTCGATGAAAGAGGCCATCGACGAGACGGAGCGCCGCCGGGCCAAGCAGATCGCCTACAACAAGGAACACGGCATCGACCCGCAGCCGCTGCGTAAGAAGATCGCCGACATCCTCGACCAGGTGTATCGCGAGGCCGACGACAGCGAGACCGTCGAGGTGGGCGGTTCCGGGCGCAACTCCTCACGAGGACGACGCGCGCAGGGCGAACCGGGCCGTGCGGTCAGCGCCGGCGTGTTCGAGGGTCGCGACACCAAGAGCATGCCGCGCGCGGAGCTGGCGGACCTCATCAAGGACATGACTGATCAGATGATGGTCGCCGCGCGTGATCTGCAGTTCGAACTCGCGGCGCGGATCCGTGACGAGATCGCCGATCTGAAGAAGGAACTGCGTGGAATGGACGCAGCCGGCCTCAAATAATTGCCGACTGCTTGATCTCAACCGAGGTTGAGCTCGTACGGTGAGGCGGTGACTCGCACCGCGCCCACGACGGCCGCCACCGAGGGGGCCACGTGGCGCAGTCTGCTCGGTCCCCGCTATCTGGGCACGTCGACCGTCCTGGCCGGCGGCGTTGCGCTGTACGCCACCAACGAGTTCATCACCATCAGCCTGTTGCCCAGCGCCGTGGCCGATATCGGCGGGCAGCGGTTCTACGCCTGGGTCACCACGGTCTATCTCGTCGCCTCGGTGGTCGCCGCCACCACCGTGAATCCCATAGTGACGCGGCTGGGCCCGCGCTGGTCCTACCTGTGCGCGCTGGCGGTGTTCGCTTCGGGGACGGTGCTGTGTGCGCTGGCGCCGTCGATGGAACTGCTGCTGGTGGGCCGCACGGTGCAAGGCCTGGGTGGGGGAGTGCTCGCGGGGCTCGGCTACGCCGTCATCAATGCCGCTCTGCCGCAACACTTGTGGACCAAGGCATCGGCCCTGGTCTCGGCGATGTGGGGAGTGGGCACGGTGCTCGGACCTGCGGCGGGCGGTCTTTTCGCCCAATACGGCTCGTGGCGTTGGGCTTTCGGTGTACTGGCGTTGGCCACCGCGGCCATGGTGCTGCTGGTGCCGTTCGCGCTGCCGGGGCGGTCGCGGGCGGGTGAGCCCGCGGCCCCGTTCCGCATCCCGGTCTGGTCGCTGTTGTTGCTCGGTGCGGCGGCGCTGGCGGTCAGTGTTGCCGGTATTCCGCGTGAACCGGCGCTCACCGCGGTGCTGCTGGTTCTCGGTCTGGTCCTGGTCGGCGCGTTCCTCGTGGTGGACCGGCGGACGCGGGTGGCGGTATTGCCGCGCAGCGCTTTCCGGCCGGGTCCGCTGAGGTGGATCTATGCGACGTTGGGCCTTCTGATGGCGGCCACCATGGTGGACATGTATGTGCCACTGTTCGGGCAGCGGCTCGCAGACCTGGTGCCTGTGGCGGCGGGCTTCCTCGGCGTCGCCCTGTCGGTGGGATGGACGGCCGGCGAGATCGCGAGTGCATCGCTGCGCTCGACGCGAATGACCGTTCGGGTGGTGGCCGTGGCCCCGTTGGTGATGGCCGTGGGTTTGGCGGTGGCCGCGGTGACGCAGTTCAACCAGGCGTCCGCGTGGGTGGTGGCGGTGTGGGTGGTGGCACTGATGGTGACCGGAACCGGCGTCGGGATGGCCTGGCCGCATCTGTCTGCCTGGGCGATGAGCAGCGTCGCCGACCCCGGTGAAGGCGGGGCAGCAGCCGCCGCCATCAACACCGTGCAGCTGATCTGCGGTGCCTTCGGCGCCGGACTGGCCGGCGTGGTGGTCAACATGAGTGAGCACCAGGATGCGACGGCGGCGCGGTGGATGTTCGCAGTGTTCGCCGCGCTGGCGGTGGTCGGTGTACTGGCGTCCTACCGGGCAACGCGGGCGGCGCCGTGAGGTCCCGGACCCCCGTGAATTCGGGACTGCGCTCACGCTGAGTGAAACCGTGGTGCCGGCACACGGGTCGAGGCATTGTTGTCGTCAGTGCGGGTGTGGCTGAGTGGCTAGGCACCGGCCTGCAAAGCCGTTTACACGGGTTCGAATCCCGTCATCCGCTCGCATGGTGGTGACGCTGAAGCCGCTCTCCCCGTCGGGGCGAGCGGCTTCAGCGCGTCATGCAGGTCGTGGCCTATGGCTTCCTGCGGGTAGCGCGAACAGCCGCACCACCTACCTCACGCTCCCCATCAGAACCTCCTGTCTATCCTCCAGCCAGCGCCGCCAGCGCCACAGGGTCGACGCCATCTTTTACCGAGATCGGTTGCCGTGCAGTAGAATTCGCCGATCAAACCCCGGGGTACCCGGCGCCGTCGGTCGGCATCTCACCCGTGAACCGGTCAATCGGGGCGGCGAGGGCAAACGGCAAATCCGCCGACCAGTTGGGCATCGACAGCGCCGCCCGGACCCGGCAGCACGCTGTTCGGCAACATGAAACCGAAGACTTTGCAGCCGAACATCTTTGGTACAGGCGCTGCGCTGATCCGGCGATCGCCGAGCCAAAAAGCGGAAAACTCCACGTAACGGTGCAGCGGTTCGGCGTTTGACCGTGGTCAGGCGGGGTAGGACTGCGGCAATGCGGCGCAACAGCCCTGTGCCGTGATCGTGGCTGAATAGCGGAGGTGTGCCATGGTGGAAACGTTCGTGCAGTCGACCGATGATGTGATCGCGTTCTTGGTCGGGCAGCACAATCTGATCAAAGACATGTTCGACGATGTGTTGTACGCGACGGAGACGCCGGCGCGGGAGAAGGCGTTCGTCGATCTGCGCCAACTGCTGGCGGTCCACGAGACCGCCGAGGAGATGATCGTGCACCCCCGCGCGCGTCGTGAAATCGACAACGGCGAAGCGCTGGTGGACGCCCGTCTGCAGGAGGAGCACGAGGCCAAGGAGCTGCTGTCGGAACTGGAGAGCATGGACCTCGGCTCGGAAGAGTTCCTCGCGGCGCTGACCCGCTTCCGG
This sequence comes from Mycolicibacterium sp. SMGY-1XX, assembly GCF_059132455.1. Lineage (NCBI taxonomy): Bacteria > Bacillati > Actinomycetota > Actinomycetes > Mycobacteriales > Mycobacteriaceae > Mycobacterium > Mycolicibacterium sp. SMGY-1XX. Next base: position 4,220,871 of record NZ_CP101139.1, on the reverse strand, counting down.
GACGCCGTCGTCGATCACGCCGAGCACGAGGAGAACGAGGAGTTCAACCTGTTGAAGGCAGAACTGAGCCCCGATGACCTCAAGTGGATGGCATCGGCGGTCCGGGCCGCCGAAGCCATCGCCCCGACGCGTCCGCACCCAGGTGTCGAATCCGCCAAGATGAACTTCGCGGTGGGGCCGTTCGCTTCGATGCTGGACCGGGCCCGTGACGTGATCTCCTCGGCGCTTCGGTGATCGTGGCCGAACCGGACCTCACCAATCTGCTGGTGTCACAACACCACCAGATCGCCGAACTCTTCGAGGCGGTGTTGGACTCCCCGGCCGAGAGCAGAGAGTCGACATTCGTGCGGCTGCTGCAGGCACTGGCCACGCACGAATCCGCCGAGCACATCATCGTCCATCGGCAGGCGCGTCATCTCATCGATGGCGGCGACGAGGTGGTGGACGCGTTGCTCAACGAGGAGTTGGCGATCAGCGAGGCCTTCACCGAATTGGAAACCGTACCCGTGGACACCGAGGAGTTCATTTCCCAGCTGACCCGGATACGAGGAGTGGTCGACGCGCACAATCGCCACGAGGAGACCGCCGAGTTCGTCGCCCTCTCCGATCGGCTCGACGTCGACGATCACCGTCGACTCACCCGCGCGGTCGAGGCGCTGAGCGCGTTGGCGGTCACCGGGTCGGAAGACGAGTACCAGGATGCGAGCCTGGCGCCGGGCAGTCCGAACATGATGGTCGGGCCATTTGCCCCGATGTTGGACCGCGCCCGGCAGTTCGTCCAGCACCCGCGCGGGTGAAATGGCATGGCCGGCTTGCTGAATGAGCCGGGCGAAATCTGACGGACTGGTGACGTAGCTGCCGGAGCAGTGTCGTCCCGTAACGGCAGGGCACATAGGGGCGACGTGATCAATACGGCTCCGTGGTGGCGGTGACCGTCTTGCGAAACGCGGCGGATGCCACGCAGCGGCACACGTTCTCCTCCCGAGCGCGCCCCGGTGCGCGTCCGAAAAGAATGGCGAAACACGATGACATTCATGCTCGATCTGGGGCGGCGGCTGACGGCCGCAGCGTTGGCAAGCCTGCTGCTGGCGGGCCTGGTGGCGGTCGCGGGTGGATCGGCGACTGCCGGGGCGTACTCGCGTCCCGGTTTGCCGGTCGAGACGCTGATGGTGCCCTCCGCTGCGATGGGCCGCGACATCCCGGTCAGATTCCAGGGCGGTGGGTCGAAGGCGGTGTATCTGCTCGACGGGCTACGTGCCCGTGACGACAACAACGGCTGGGATATCGAGACAACGGCTTTCGAGGACTACTTCGAGTCCGGTCTCTCGGTCGTCATGCCCGTGGGTGGGATGTCGAGCTTCTACACCAACTGGCAGGGACCGGCCGTCGGCAACGGCGGCACCTACAACTACCAGTGGGAGACGTTCCTGACCTCGGAGCTGCCGGGGTACTTGGCGGCCAACAAGGGGATTTCACCCACCGGCAACGCCGTGGTGGGTCTGTCGATGGCGGGCAGTGCGGCGTTGATCCTGGCCGCCTACCACCCGGGCCAGTTCAGCTACGCCTCGTCTCTGTCCGGTTTCCTCAATCTGTCTGAGGGCATCTGGCCCACGCTGGTGGGCATCGCGATGCGCGACGCCGGCGGCTTCGACGCCACCGCCATGTGGGGTCCCGGTGGCGGTCCGGCGTGGAAGCGCAACGATCCCACCGTCAACGTCGGCCGTCTGGTGGCCAATGGCACCCGCATCTGGGTGTACTGCGGCAGCGGCCGGCCGGGGGAATTGGGCGGCGGCGATCTGCCGGGCCAGCTGCTCGAGACCATCACGGTGGACAGCAACCGGAACTTCCAGCGGCAGTATCAGTCCGCCGGCGGCAGTAACGGAATCTTCAACTTCCCGGCCAACGGCACCCACGGTTGGGGTTACTGGGGTGCGCAGCTGAAGGCGATGAAGCCGGACATCCAGCGCACACTGGGAGTCTGAGTCAGGCCGCCGGTGGCGGGGGCGGTGGCGCCAACGGCACCGGCGGCATTCCGGGCAGCGGCCCGAGCCATACGCCTTCCACTGGTGCCGTTGAGGATTCGGGTGCGGTCAGCGAAACCGTCCCCGGTGGCAGTGGCGGTGAGGGACCGGCACCGGGAGGTGCGCCCGGCGCCTGCACCGGCGGCACGGTGAGTGCCCCGAGCGGGTTGTCCGTGTGGAAGGTCTGCCACATCTCGCCGAGATAGCCCACCGGCTCGTCCAGGCTTCCCGGACCGTAGGCCGGGTTGGGGATCGGCGGAACCGGTGGCGGCGCGGGTTCGGCGGCGGCGGGCCCGGCCAGCGCCAGTGCCCCGAACGCGGCGCACGCGATACCGACGGTGAGCCTCACAGTCATGCAGCCAGGTTAGCGTTGCTCACCGGGTCAGTCCCCGTAACAGCACCGCCAGCCCCCATTCGAAGGCGTCATCGGCGCGCATCGGTTTCGGCGCTCCCGTGGCCACTGCGGCCGCCAGTTCGGGGCCCACGCCGTCGCCCGTTGTCCATGGCTCGTCGGGGGCGGCCAGGTCCAACGCGGAGCCCAGGACGAAGTTGTCCATCGTGGTGATGATGCGCAGCGTGTCGGCCGCATCGAAGCCGGCCCGCGCCAGCGTCACGGCCACGGAGTTGTACATGACGATTGCCTGGGTGCTGTTGACGGCATGGATGGTGAGCAGGGGGATCAGCCGCGGATACCGGGCGAAACTGTCGCGGTAGGACCGCATGATGTCGCCGAGCGTCTCGGTCCACGGGCGGCTGGGATCGTCGTCCGGCAACTGCACCGCCGACATGGCGCGCTCCCGGAGCAATTCCACGATCTGGTCGCGACCGGACACGTGGTTGTACAGCGACGACGGGCTCACCGACAGACGGCGGGCGAGCTCCGGGATGGTGAATCCGCCGGTCGAGTTCACCATCTCCAAAGCCACCTCGGCGATGCGTTCCGTTGACAGCAACGGCACAGGTGGTCGTCCCATTCGTTCCCCTTGCCAAAGGCTGTGCTTGGTATCACACTAAACGAAAGTCGTTCGTTTTAGGAGTTGGATGCTGACACTCAGGGCCGCCGCGCCCGACCCGTTGTCTCGGTCGATCCCGTCGGACCGACCGCCGTTGCGCGTGGCGCTGGTGCAACACCGGTGGCGCCCCGAGCGCGACGAACTGGTGAAAACCCTGCGTGGCGGCATCGATCGGGCCGCTGCCGAAGGCGCGAAGATCGTCTTCCTCCCGGAGATCACGTTGCTGCGCTATCCCGCCGACGTTCCCGGCGGCTCCGACCCGGCGGCACTCGCCGAGCCTCTGACCGAAGGACCGACATTCGCGTTGGCTGCCGAGGCCGCGACGGCCCACGGCATCTTCGTGCACGCCTCGCTCTACGAGAAGGCCGACGCCGGCGACGGCCTGGGTTTCAACACGGCGATCCTGGTGTCGCCGGCCGGAGACCTGGTGGCCCGCACCCGCAAGATGCACATCCCGATCTCGGCCGGTTACTACGAGGACACCTACTTCCGCCCGGGGCCCTGCGAGGGGGAGCCCTATCCGGTGTACGAGCCCGAGGGGTTGGGGGCGCGGTTGGGCATGCCCACCTGTTGGGACGAGTGGTTCCCCGAGGTGGCGCGTAGCTATTCGCTCGGCGGCGCCGAGATCGTGGTGTATCCCACCGCCATCGGGTCCGAGCCGAAATTTCCCGCCTTCGACACCCAGCCGATCTGGCAGCAGGTGATCGTCGCCAACGGCATCAACAGCGGTCTGTTCATGGTGGTGCCCAACCGAACCGGCGACGAGGGCGCGCTGTCGTTTTACGGTTCCTCGTTCATCTCCGACCCGTATGGCCGCGTGCTCGTCCAGGCACCCCGTGACGAGGAGGCGGTGCTGGTGGCCGATCTGGACCTCGATCAGCGCCGGGACTGGCTGGAGCTGTTCCCGTTCCTGTTGACTCGGCGACCCGAGAGTTACGCCACGCTGACCGCACCCGTCGACGGCGACCGGCCCTACGGCGCCGGGCACGCTGCCACGGCGGTGGTCAAGTGAGCGCGAGGCTGTTCACCAACGGGGTCATCTGGACCGGCCCCTCGGGTGACACGGATGCGCTGCTGGTTGCCGACGGCGTTGTAGAGGCGGTTGGGGAGCAGGCGCGTGCCCGCGCCGACGGCGCCGAGGTCGTCGACCTCGACGGGGGATTCCTGATGCCGTCGTTCGGCGACGGTCACGCCCACCCGCTGTACGGCGGACTGGAAGCAGCCGGCCCGTTGGTGCGGCCATGCCGCTCGGTGGACGAGATCGTGGACACGGTACGGCGATTCGCGCAGGACAACCCTGACCAGGAGTGGATCCTCGGCGCGTCGTATGACTCGAGCCTGGCGCCGGACGGTCTGTTCGACGCCCGGTGGCTCGATGCCGCGGTGCCGGACCGGCCGGTGGTACTGCGCGCATGGGACTACCACACTGTGTGGTGCAATTCGGTGGCACTGAAGCGGGCCGGCATCACCGCCGACACGCCCGATCCTCAGATGGGTGAAATCCCGCATCGCGCAGACGGTTCGGTGTTGGGCACGTTGCGCGAATGGGGTGCCGTCGACCTGGTGATGGCCGTAGCCCCGCCACGCGGCGACGATGTCCGCGTCAAGGCGTTGCGGACCGCCGCCGACTACTACGCCGCCCGAGGGGTCACCTGGGTGCAGGATGCGTGGGTCGAGCCCGCCGATGTGGACACCTACATCGAAGCGGCCCGCCGTGGTGAACTCGGGGTGCGTTTCAACCTCGCTCTGTACGCCGACCCACGTCACTTCGATTCGCAGATCGAGCTTTTCGCCGAGTCACGCCGCCGTGTCGAAGAGCTGAATTCGCCGTACCTGACGTGCCAGACGGTGAAGTTCTTCGCCGACGGCGTGGTGGAGAACGAAACCGGCGCCTTGTTGCAGCCGTACTGCTCTGGGCTGCACAGCCACGGTATGACGGTGTGGGAGAACGGCTCGCTGGCCGAGGCCGCCCGGCGGGTGGACGAGTTGGGTCTGCAGATCCACATCCATGCCATCGGTGATGCCGCCGTGCGCCAAGCCCTCGATGCCATCGAGCATGTGGTGCGCAGCAACGGGCAGCGTGATCGCCGGCCGGTGATCGCACACAACCAACTCGTCGACGACGCCGACATCGGCCGGTACGCCGCGCTGGGCGTGATCCCCAACATGCAGCCGCTGTGGGCGCAGCTGGATGCGCTCATGACCGAGCTGACCATCCCGCGTCTCGGAACCGAGCGCGCCGACAAGCAGTACCGGATGAACACGCTGTCGACCTCGGGTGCGCCGCTGGCATTCGGCAGCGACTGGCCGGTGTCCTCCGGCGCTCCGCTGGACGGGATCGCCGTCGCGGTGTCGCGCCGCACCGCCGAAGGGGAGCCTGCCGACGGTTGGACGGCCGAGGAGATCCTGCCGATCGAACCGGCGTTGCTCGCGGGGACCACCGGGGTGGCGTATCAGGGCTTCGCCGAAAAGGCCTGGGGGAGAATCGAACCCGGAGCGAGCGCCGATCTGGTGTGGTTGGATCGCGATCCGCGCGCCACAGCGCCGCTGGACATTCCGGCAATCCGCGTCGTCCGTACCTACCTGCGGGACAAGATCGTCTTCTACGCCGCCAACTGAAGGGAACCTCATGTCAACACCCGCGCCCGCGGATCCCGCGGCATTCCAACCCATCCCGGACGGCCAGGAAGGCCACCTGCGCCGCGCCCTCGGCGTCCCGTCGCTGGTGCTCTTCGGTTTGGTCTACATGGTTCCGCTCACCGTGTTCACCACCTACGGCATCGTCACGGTGGAGTCCGGTGGCAGGGTGCCGCTGGCCTACGTGGTGACGCTGGCCGCGATGATCTTCACCGCGCGCTCGTACGCGCGGATGGCCGCGGCGTTCCCGGTCGCCGGCTCGGCGTACGCCTACACCCAGAAGACCTTCGGCGCACCCGTCGGGTTCCTGGCGGGGTGGTCGCTGCTGCTCGACTACCTGTTCCTGCCGATGCTCAACTACATGGTCATCGGGCTGTACCTGAACGCCGCGGTACCCGCCATCCCGAACTGGGTCATCATCGTGGTGACCATCGTGATCGTCACCGTGCTAAACATCATCGGCATCGTGTCGGTGGCCCGCGCCAACATGCTGATCATCGCGATCCAGGCCGTCTTCATCGTGGTGTTCTTCGTGATGGCGTTCGCGGCGATCTCCGGCTCGGGCACCGTGGACGTCATGGCCCCGTTCGCCGGCGACGGCACTGCCGGCGGGATGGCCCCGGTGCTGGCGGGCGCGGCCATCCTGTGCCTGTCGTTCCTCGGATTCGACGCTGTGTCAACACTTTCCGAAGAAGCCAAGGACGCCAGACGTGATGTGCCGAAGGCCATCATGCTGGCCACCCTGATCTGCGGCGTGCTGTTCATCATCCTGTCCTACGTCTCGCAGCTGGTGTTCCCGTCGAATGCGTTCGAAGACGTCGACTCCGGATCGCTGGATGTCATGACAGCCGCAGGTGGTGCGTTCCTGTCGGCGTTCTTCACCGCCGCTTACGTGGCCGGCGCGCTGGGGTCGGCGCTGACCTCGCAGGCGTCGGTGGCGCGCATCCTGTACGCGATGGGTCGCGACGGCGTGCTGCCGCGCAAGGTGTTCGGGCACGTCTCGGTGAAGTTCAGCACCCCCACCTGGGCCATCCTGGTCGTCTCGGTGATCTCGCTGCTGGCTGTGGTGATCGACCTCGGTCTGTTGGCGTCGGTGGTGAGTTTCGGTGCGCTGGTGGCCTTCTCGGCGGTAAACCTGACGGTGATCAAGCACTACTTCGTCGACGAGGGCGAGAAGAACATCCTCAGCAACCTGATACTGCCCTTCATCGGGTTCGCGCTCACGGTGTGGCTGTGGACCAGTCTGTCCGGCACCGCGTTGACCCTCGGGCTGATCTGGCTGGCGGTCGGCTTCGTGTGGCTGCTGGTGGTCACCCGCGGCTTCCAGCGGCCCACCCCGGTCCTCGACATGCGGGAGTGACGGCACAGTCCTGACGATCCCACCGGCGCGGCGTTCGAGTTGTTCGAACGCCGCGCCGGTTGTGTTGTGCGGGCTGGCAGGGCCACCACCCGGCTGCTAAATGGCTAACGTGTATTTACTTGTCCTCACAGAGTGTCGACGGCTGACGATCCCGGATCTGGGACACGCGACACGCCGGTGGGATGGAACGCGAATTCCGTTCAACTGGGAAAACCCCAGTAGGGGCGGGGCTGGGGTAACCGGAACGCCACTCCTTTGCAACGGTTCCATAAACGCGTGAATTGTCGCGTCGGCAAAGCTCCTGCGCCTGGATACGTTCTGGCGCGAACACCGCAGTCCGAGGAGCCGGAGAACATGTCAAAGACCACGAAGCGCATCGCCACGGGCGCCGCTGCGACAGCAGGGTGCATGTGGGTGGTACAGCTCGTCACACCCCTGACGATGATGCTCGCCGAGGCGCCCGCGAGTCCCGGTATCCCGTGTGTGGGCATCCTGAAGGACTTCGGACCCGGGACGCCCGGCACCCCGGGTTCGGTCGAGAACATCACGACGATGGTCCCCGGTGTCGGTTCGCCGGGGATGGCTCCTGGCGAACTGCTGACGTCGACGACAAATCTGCTGCCCGGGTCGCCCGGTCTGCCCGGGAGCAACGCGGTGAACTCGACTGCGCGCGTGACTCCGAACCTGCCCGGCTACCCCGGCGGCCCGGACGCATCTTCGACGCGGGGTGTGCTGCCGGGTGGGCCCGGGGCCCCCGGAGGTCCCGCGGTGACCTCGACCTCGGCTGGAACCCCGCCGGCGCCGGGTGCTCCCGGTGCTCCTGGCGTGTCGTCGACGACGGGTGTGTTGCCGGGTGGTCCGGGTGCTCCGGGTGCTCCTGGTGTCACGTCGACGACGGGTGTGTTGCCGGGTGGTCCGGGTGCTCCGGGTGCTCCTGGTGTCACGTCGACGACGGGTGTGTTGCCGGGTGGTCCGGGTACCCCGGGCGCTCCTGGTGTCACGTCGACGACCGGTGTCGTCCCCGGCGGCCCCGGGACCCCCGGTGCGCCCCTTGTGGATTCCGCCGGCGGTGCCCTGCCTCCCGGACCCGGTGGTCCGGCGCTGCCCGCCATCAACTCGTCGGCCGGTGTGCTTCCCCCCGCTCCCGGCGCTCCGGCCATCCCGACCGGCGGTGCCATCGATACCGCGCTTCCTCCCGGCGGCGCACCGGTTCTCGACGCCGCGGGCGCCGGTGCACCCGGCGCGCAGGGAGCCCCGGTCGCTGACGCCGGTGCCCTGGGTGCCGGCGGCGGAGGTGCCGGAGCGGGTGAAGGTCTGGGTGCCGGTGCGCCCGCGGGTGCGCCCGCCGGAGCTCCCGGCATCGAGGGACTGCCCGTGATCGATGCCTCCGCAGGTATCGCGCCGCCCCCTCCCGGCGCGCCGCCGATCCCGACCGGTGGCGCCATCGAGGCGGGACCGCCTCCGGCGCCTCCGATTCCGGCTGCGCCCGTGCTGGACAACGGTGCCGTCGTCGCGCCTCCGGGGCCGGGTGCGCCTGGTGTTCCGGTGGGTGACAACGGTGGTGTGGTGGCGCCTCCGGGGCCGGGTGCGCCTGGTGTTCCGGTGGGTGACAACGGTGGTGTGGTGGCGCCTCCGGGGCCGGGTGCGCCTGGTGTTCCGGTGGGTGACAACGGCTCTGCGGCAACTCCGCCCGGGCCGGGTGCGCCTGGTGTTCCGGTCGGTGACAACGGCTCTGCGGCAACTCCGCCCGGGCCGGGTGCGCCTGCTGTCCCGGTGGGCGACAACGGCTCTGCGGCAACTCCGCCCGGACCGGGCGCCCCCGGTGCTCCCGTGCTGGACAGCGGCGCTGTGGTCCATCCGCCGGCGCCCGGCACCCCCGGCATCCCCGTGGTCGAGACCGGCAACGTCGTGACCCCGCCGGCGCCGGGTGTCCCCGGCGTGCCGGTGGTCGAAACCGGCAACATCTCCACGCCCCCCACCCCGCCGGTCCCGGGTGGACCGGCCGGTGACCACGGTGTGGAGTTCACGCCGGGCACCCCGCCCACCCCGGGCGAGCCGCTGGTCGAGACCCGCCAGATCGTCACGCCCCCCACGCCGGGAACCCCAGGCGAGCCGGTGATCACGCCCTACATCGGCATGAACCCGGGAACCCCGCCCACTCCCGAGCTGCGGACCATCGAACCGCCCAGCATCGACATCCCGCCGGGCGGTAGCTACCCGGGCGTGCCGAGCATGCAGCCCAACAGCATCTCGACGCCTCCGGTGCCGGGTGGGCCCGGTGCGCCCGTCGTCGATGCCGGCAGCATCTCGACGCCGCCGGCCCCGGTGGATCCCGGTCTGCCGATCCACGACAACTCCAGCGCGGTGACCCCGCCGGCACCCGGCACCCCGGGTGCCCCGGTGGTCGACACCGCCGGCGTGGTGACCCCGCCTGCGCCGGGTGCTCCCGGAGCGCCGGTGGTCGAGACCGGCAATGTCGTCACCCCGCCCACCCCCGGAACACCCGGTGTCCCTGCCGGTGACAACGGTGGTGTGGTGACTCCGCCCGGACCGGGGACCCCTGGTGTTCCGGTGGGTGACAGCGGTGGTGTGGTGACTCCGCCCGGACCGGGCACTCCTGGTGTTCCGGTGGGTGACAGCGGTGGTGTGGTGACTCCGCCCGGACCGGGGACCCCTGGTGTTCCGGTGGGTGACAGCGGTGGTGTGGTGACTCCGCCCGGACCGGGCACTCCCAATGTGCCGCTTGGCAATCCGGGTGGCGTCGTGACGCCTCCGGGTCCGCCGGCCCCCGGCGCTCCGATCGGTGACGCCGGCGGCGCCGCGGCTCCGCTGGGTGGCGCACCCATCAGCGACGCCTCCGGACCCGTCGGGCCGGCGGGCGCTCCCATCGCCGACGCCGCCGGTGGTACCGGCGCCGGAGCAGGTGGTGGTGCCGGTGCTCCCGCCGGAGCGGTTCCCGGTGCCCCCATCGCCGATGCCGCCGGGGTGGGCGCACCTCCTGCGCCGCTCGGGCCCAGCGGGCCGGTGGGTGCCGGGGTTCCCGCTGCCACTCCGCCTGCTCCCGGTGGCCCGCCCGCGGGTGTGCCGACCGGCCTTCGGATCGCGAATCCGCCGGGGCCGGGTGTGCCCGGTGGTGGTGTGCCGACGGGTGTTCCGGGGGTGACTCCGCCGGGGCCGGGTGTGCCGGGCGGTGGTGTGCCGACGGGTGTTCCGGGGGTGACTCCGCCGGGGCCGGGTGTGCCCGGTGGTGGTGTGCCGACGGGTGTTCCGGGGGTGACTCCGCCGGGGCCGGGTGTGCCCGGTGGTGGTGTGCCGACCGGTGGACCGGGTGCGGTCCCCCCGGGTCCTGGCGGACCGGGTACCAGCGTGCCGACCGGTATCCAGATCAACACGCCCCCAACGGGTTCGGTCCCCGGCGCCTCGGCGGCCACCGATCTCGGGTTGACGACGCCGCCGGCGCCGGGAACCCCCGGCGCTCAGGTGTTCGATCAGGCGTCGCAGATGCCCCCGGGCGTGCTGCCGGTGCTGGGCACCACCTCGTCGTGGGTGACGAGCCTGATCCCGCAGCCGACCCTGGGTGCTCCGGCCGCGGACGCCTCCGGACTCGCGAGCCTGTTCCCGCAGCCGGGGCTGGATCTGCCGAAGATCCCGGGCCTGCCGGTGCCGCTGCCCGAGAACATCCCGCTGAACCCCACCGATTTCATCTGTGAGGGCACCAGCTGGTCGGCGACCGCCACAGACGCCGATGGTGTGACCCTGCCGGGCACGCCGCCGGCGGACCGGCGCGACGACTGGGGCTGACCCGGAGCCGCCACCCGCAGTTACTCCTAGCTGCGGGTGGCGTCCGGGATCAGCAGTGACAGAACCCAACTGACGAGCGACAACACGATGGCGCCCCAGATCGCCGTCCACCAGAAATCGTCCACATCGAGGCCCCAGTGTGTGGTGTTGCGGGTGATCTGCGACGTGATCCACAGCATCAGCGCATTGATGACGATGTGGATCAGGCCGAGCGTCAGGATGTACAGGGGCAGGGCGATGAACTGAACGATGGGTTTGATGATGGCGTTGACCAGTCCGAAGATCACCGCGACCACGAAGATGATGCCCACCCGCGCCGCCGTGCTGTCGCCGCCGACGAAGTAGATTCCCGGGACCACCAGGGTCACGATCCACAACGCGAAACCGGTGAGTGCGGAACGAACCAGGAACGTCGTCATGCTGCGATCTTGGCACGCCCGGTGGCCGGCTGCGATGACGGTTGCTCACAACGAGTTTCGGGGTCACCGCTGGCGAGTCGCTCCGTCAGGTGAGTTGTGTTGCGCGACAGGATGTCCCGAGCCTGCGGTGTGACCTCCGGTACACACGGCCATGGGGCACCTGCTGGCTCACCCTGCCGATCTCACTGTGCCGCGGGCTACGTCGCGGCTGCGACGCCGCTCACGTGTCAGCAAGCTCACCCAAACGGTTGGTGCAGTGGCTTTCGTGCTGGTCGTGCGCGAAAAGCGGGCGCGGGTCGGCGCCGATGTGTCGGCCAAATGCTCCCGTCGGTGAGCAGGAACGGGTTACTGTTTCGGGTGGCGTTGTAACCGAATCGGTTGTCATCGAACTACATGGAGGGTATGGATGAGCGGCTACAAAACCGTGGTGGTCGGCACCGACGGCTCGGACTCGTCGTTGCGTGCTGTCGACCGGGCGGGTGCCCTCGCCTCGGACCCGGACGCGAGAGTGATCATCGCGACCGCCTACTTCCCGTCGGCCGAGGACTCCCGCGGCGCCGACGTACTCAAGGACGAAGGCTACAAACTGTCCGGCAATGCGCCCATCTACGCGATCCTGCGTGAGGCCAAGGACCGCGCGAAGGCCGCCGGCGCCGCCAACATCGAAGAGCGCCCCATCGTCGGGGCGCCGGTCGATGCGCTCGTCGAGCTGGCCGAAGAGGTCAAGGCTGATCTGCTGGTGGTCGGCAACGTCGGCCTGAGCACGATCGCCGGCCGGCTGCTCGGATCGGTGCCCGCCAATGTGGCTCGTCGTTCCAAGACCGACGTGCTGATCGTCCACACGACCGGATAGCCGGCCTCAGTATCCGCGCTCGCGCCACTCTCCGAGGTGCGGGCGCTCGGTGCCCAGCGTGGTGTCGTCACCATGGCCCGGGTACACGATGGTCGTGTCGTCGAACACGTCGAACACCTTGGTGGTGACATCACCCAGCAGCGTCTCGAAGTCTCCGGGCTGCCACGTCTTGCCGACACCGCCCGGGAACAGGCAGTCCCCGGTGAACAGGTGCGTCACCCCGCCGGTGGCGTCGCCGGACAGGGCCAGCGCCACCGACCCGGGGGTGTGGCCACGCAGGGTGATGACGTCGAAGGACAGGTCGCCGACGGCGATCGTGTCGCCGTCGGCGAGCACACGGCTCGGCGGCACCGGCAGCTCCTTGCCGTCGACCTCGCTGGCGGCGGTGGGCACACCGGTGGAAGCGGCCACGGCCTGCAGCGCCTGCCAGTGGTCGAAATGCTGGTGGGTCGTCACGATCAGCACCAGTTTCGGCGCGTGCTCTTCGATGACCGAGAGCAGTGTCTCGGCATCGTTGGCCGCGTCGATGAGTAGGGACTCGCCGGTGTGGGAACAGGTCACGAGGTAGGCGTTGTTGTCCATGGGGCCAACGGACACTTTGACCACCGATGCGGCGGGCAGTGTGCGGCGTGCTCCGGAGCCGGGGTCGACATGGCCGGTGTAGGTGTCGTCGATGACGGTCATGGTGGTCACGTTACTGGCCCCGGAAACCGGCGGAGTAAAACTTGTCGGTGGGGAGACCTAGCATGGAACGCAACGTCTGTGGCCGGTCCGTCGGACCACTGGATTAGCTCCAAGAACTGCACAAACCAGCTGAAAGGTACCGGGTGGCTGAGCGCCTGATCGTCAAGGGTGCGCGCGAGCACAACCTGCGCAGTATCGACCTCGACCTGCCGCGTGACTCCCTGATCGTCTTCACCGGGCTGTCGGGATCGGGTAAGTCGTCGCTGGCCTTCGACACCATCTTCGCCGAGGGCCAGCGCCGCTATGTCGAGTCGCTGTCGGCCTACGCCCGGCAGTTCCTCGGGCAGATGGACAAACCCGACGTCGATTTCATCGAAGGTCTGTCCCCGGCGGTGTCCATCGACCAGAAGTCGACCAACCGCAACCCCAGGTCCACCGTCGGCACCATCACCGAGGTCTACGACTACCTGCGCCTGCTCTACGCCCGCGCGGGCAGCCCGCACTGCCCGGTGTGCGGCGAGAAGATCGCCAAGCAGACCCCGCAGCAGATCGTCGACCAGGTGCTCGCCATGGAGGAGGGCACCCGCTTCCAGGTGCTCGCCCCGGTGGTCCGCACCCGCAAGGGCGAGTTCGTCGACCTCTTCGAAAAGCTCAACACCCAGGGCTACAGCCGCGTCCGGGTGGACGGCACGGTGCACCCGCTGACCGATCCCCCCAAGCTGAAGAAACAGGAAAAGCACGATATCGAGGTCGTCGTCGACCGCCTCACCGTCAAGGCCTCCTCGAAACAGCGTCTCACCGACTCGGTGGAGACGGCGCTCAATCTCGCCGACGGCATCGTCGTCCTCGAATTCGTGGACCAGGAAGAAGGCGCGCCGCACCGCGAGCAGCGCTTCTCCGAGAAGCTGGCCTGCCCCAACGGTCACGCCCTGGCCGTCGACGATCTGGAACCGCGGTCGTTCTCCTTCAACTCGCCCTACGGCGCCTGCCCGGAGTGCACGGGTCTGGGCATCCGCAAGGAAGTCGATCCTGAACTGGTGGTGCCGGACCCCGACCTCACGCTGGCCGAGGGCGCGGTGGCGCCGTGGTCCATGGGTCAGACCTCGGAGTACTTCACCCGGATGATGTCCGGCCTCGGTGACGAAATGGGCTTCGACGTCAACACACCGTGGAAGAAGCTGCCGGCCAAGGCGCGGAAAGCCATCCTGGAGGGTTCCGATCACCAGGTACATGTCCGGTACAAGAACCGCTACGGACGCACCCGGTCCTACTACGCCGACTTCGAAGGCGTCATGGCGTTCCTGCAGCGCCGGATGGAGCAGACCGACTCCGAGCAGATGAAGGAACGCTACGACGGGTTCATGCGTGACGTGCCGTGCCCGGAGTGCAACGGCACCCGCCTCAAGCCCGAGATCCTGGCGGTCACTCTGTCGGCAGGAGACTGGGGCGGCAAGTCCATCGCCGAGGTGTGCGCGCTGTCCGTCGCGGACTGCTCGGACTTCCTGAACGCGCTCACCCTCGGCCCGCGTGAGGCCGCGATCGCGGGACAGGTGCTCAAAGAGGTGCAGTCCCGGTTGGGCTTCCTGCTCGACGTCGGGCTGGACTACCTGTCGCTGGAGCGGGCCGCGGGCACGCTCTCCGGTGGCGAAGCGCAACGGATCCGGCTGGCCACCCAGATCGGTTCGGGTCTGGCCGGGGTGCTGTACGTCCTCGACGAACCTTCCATCGGCCTGCATCAGCGTGACAACCGCAGGTTGATCGAAACCCTGACGCGGCTGCGCGACCTCGGCAACACCTTGATCGTCGTCGAACACGACGAGGACACCATCGCCCACGCCGACTGGGTGGTCGACATCGGTCCGGCGGCCGGCGAACACGGCGGCACCGTCGTGCACAGCGGTACCTACGCTGAGCTGTTGAAGAATCCCAAGTCGATCACCGGTGCCTATCTCTCCGGCAAGGAGAGCATCGAGGTGCCGGCGATTCGCCGCCCGGTCGACCCCAAGCGTCAGCTGACGGTTGTGGGCGCGCGCGAACACAATCTCAAGGAGATCGACGTCGCGTTCCCGCTGGGCGTGCTCACCTCGGTGACGGGGGTGTCCGGTTCGGGTAAGTCGACCCTGGTCAACGACATCCTGGCCACGGTGCTGGCCAACAAGCTCAATGGCGCCCGCCAGGTGCCGGGCCGGCACATCCGGATCAACGGACTCGATCAGCTCGACAAACTGGTGCGCGTCGACCAGTCGCCGATCGGTCGCACGCCGCGGTCCAACCCCGCCACCTACACCGGCGTGTTCGACAAGATCCGCACGCTGTTCGCCGCCACCACCGAGGCCAAGGTCCGCGGTTACCAGCCCGGCCGGTTCTCGTTCAACGTCAAAGGTGGCCGCTGCGAAGCGTGTTCGGGTGACGGCACCATCAAGATCGAGATGAACTTCCTGCCCGACGTGTACGTGCCGTGCGAGGTGTGTCAGGGCGCCCGGTACAACCGCGAGACCCTCGAGGTGCACTACAAGGGCAAGACCATCTCCGAGGTGCTCGACATGCCCATCGAGGAGGCCACGGAGTTCTTCGAGCCCATCAGCTCGATCCACCGCTACCTCAAGACGCTGGTCGACGTCGGCCTCGGGTACGTCCGGCTGGGCCAGCCCGCGCCCACCCTCTCCGGTGGTGAGGCGCAGCGCGTCAAGTTGGCCGCCGAACTGCAGAAGCGCTCCACCGGGCGCACCGTGTACATCCTCGACGAGCCCACCACCGGCCTGCATTTCGAGGACATCCGCAAGCTGCTCAAGGTGATCAACGGGCTGGTCGACAAGGGCAACTCGGTGATCGTGATCGAGCACAACCTCGACGTCATCAAGACCTCGGACTGGATCGTCGACATGGGCCCCGAAGGTGGGTCCGGCGGCGGAACGGTGGTGGCCCAGGGGTCACCGGAAGATGTTGCGGCGGTGCCGGAGAGCTACACGGGCAAGTTCCTGCGTGAGGTGCTCGACGCACCGGCGGCCAAGCCGGCACCGAAGCGGGCGCCGCGCAAGCGCAAGGTCAGCGCGTAGGAAGCGTCGTCGACGCGATCGATTTGGACAGCGGCGACGGGAACCGCGGACTGACCTTCGTGCCGCCCAGCCAGTCGGTCAGTTCGGCAGCCTTGCGGTCCAACGCTTTTCGGGCCTTGGCTCCCGGGTCTTCGAGCAGCTGCACCTGCACCCGGCCGCTGGTGTCCTGGTTCCAGGCGCCGATGACCCGGCCGTTGCACCAGACGGTGGGCCCGGCGTTGCCGTTGGTGTCGAACACCTGACTGCGGTGCGGGCCCAGATACCAGTCGCGCTCCACCCAGCCCATGGTGGTGACATCGAGGCTGGGTAGCAGCGCCACCCACGGGTCCGGTGTGCTCACCGGTTCCAGGTCATCGGCCAGGGCGTACCCGGGAGAACCCTCCAGGTCCACTTCCACCGCACCGATGGCGGCGAGTGCGGCCCGGCTGGCGGTCAGGGTGCTGCCGAACCACCATTTGAGATCGGTGAGGCCGGCCGGCCCGAACG
The DNA here is from genome assembly GCF_059132455.1 of Mycolicibacterium sp. SMGY-1XX. Classification (NCBI taxonomy): domain Bacteria; kingdom Bacillati; phylum Actinomycetota; class Actinomycetes; order Mycobacteriales; family Mycobacteriaceae; genus Mycobacterium; species Mycolicibacterium sp. SMGY-1XX. The sequence goes on along the minus strand of NZ_CP101139.1, from coordinate 4,204,541 downwards.
CCCGAAGCCAGCAGCGCACCATTTCAGCGCGCGCCTGCTCGGCCGGTAACCGCTCGATCGTCCCGACCCAGTTCTGGGCGTCGACCCAGCGTGGACGCGAGGTCACCCACGACCCGTCGTTGGGACCCCGCACGATGGCGCCGCTGACCGACAGCACCGTCATGACCCGCGGCGCGACGTGACCGATTCCGCCCCAGGTCTTTCCGGGCGCCGGATCATAGGTGCCGGTCAGCTCGGGCAGGGCGGTGCGCAGTTCAGTGGTGCTGGCCTCGCCGTGCTCCTCGAGGTACGTCAGCACCGCCGCCGACGCCGCCTCCAGCCACCGCGCGCCGTCGGGTGCCACGCCCGCGGTCTCGATATCGGCGATGAGCCGGCGGCGTTCGTTGGCGGCCACCCGGTCGCTCGCGCCGGGCAGGACCATGGCCAGATCGGGCGAGGGGATCAGCCACAACGTCCGCCGCATCGCCAGTTGTTTGACCAACGAACGGTGTTGGTACATCTCGGCGTCCAGGGCGTCGACGGTGAAACCCGGCCGGCGGGCCCACAAGGACAGGTAGGGCGTGGTCGGGTCGGTGGCGTGCCAGCCGATCAGTGCCGCCGTCATCTCCGGTATCGGCAGCATCGAATCCGGGTCGGCAAGGAAATGCCGGTGCGCCAGCCGAGCCCGTCGCTCGGCCGCGGTGAACGCCCTCAGCGGTCTTCGGACTTCATCTGGGCGCGGATCTGCGCCAGGCGTTCCGCAGCCGCACGTTGCCGCGCCTCGTACTGCTCTTCGACGCTGCGGCCCTCAGGGGTCTCGGCGTCCAGTTCGGCGGAGCCGAGAGCGGTACCGAACCGGGTCTCGATCTTCTCGCGGACCGACTCGAAGGTGGGCACACCGCCGGGGGTGTAGCCCGGGTCCTCCGGCGGGACGGGCGCGAAGCTGGGCTCAGGGGTGGGCACCACCTCGGCGTCGATGACGTTCTCGAGCTCCTCGTCTGGCTTGTCCGGCATGACTTCACGGTACCGCCGAGATCGGTCAGCGTACGAGGCTCTTTGTTGTGTCAGGGGGATCGGTATGACGCGTCGGTCGCGGCGGTCCCTGGAGACGGATTCGGGGCGGCCTCCGGCGTGTGGACCGCGCCGGCCAGCCACGGCAGCGCCTGGGCGAAGGCCGCCGCGGCGAAGGGCCAGTCGTGATTGCCGGCCTGGGTCACCACCGTGCAGTCGACGGCCACGGTCCGGCCTGTCGCGCAGAGCTCTTGGGCCGCGGCGGCTTGGCTGGCCTGACCGAATTGCGCCATCCCGCTGACGAACATGCCCGTCTCGTCGACATAGGGCCCGTGGCGGGTCAGCACCGTCACCGGATCGAAGCTCGCCTGGGCCGCAGCATTGCCGCCGTAGAGCCGGGCGAGGGTCTGTCCCGGGGTCCCCGCGTTCGGGGCCAGGTCGCCGGCGATGTCCTCGAAGACGCTGAACCGGTCGGGATGCATCGCCGCGAGGTCGACGGCGCAGGTTCCGCCCATCGACCACCCCGCCACCCCCCACTGCGCCCGGTCGGTACTCACCCCGAAGTGCGAGAGGACGTACGGGGCAACATCTTTGGTGATGTGGTCGGCGGCGTTGCCGCGCGGGCCGTTGACGCATTCGGTGTCGTTGTGGAAGGTGCCCACCGCGTCGACGAACACGAACACGGGTGTGGTGCCGTGATGGGCGGCGGCGTAAGTATCAAGGGTGGTGATCGCGTTGCCGGCCCGCAACCAGTCCGCCGGTGTGTTGAACTCGCCGCCGATCATCAGCACCACGGGCAGTGCCGGAGGCGGGCTGGTGGCGAACCAGGCCGGCGGTAGGTAGACGAACTCGTGGCGGTGCGCGAAGTGCGACGCGTCGCCGGGGGTGTTGATCTCCACGATGCTGCCCTTGGCTGGCAACCGGTGCTGGCGCGCGGTGTTCGCCACCAGTTCGCTCACGCCGGATTGGTCGATCTGATCGGGCAGCGGACCCGCGGTGAGCTGATTCCAGCCGGCCTGCACGTCTGGGACGTAACCCACCCAGAGGTTCACGCTGAGCGCCGCACTGAGCACACACAGTGGCACCGCCAGCACGGACACCGCGCGTCGAAGGCGTCCGGCGCTGCGCCACCCGAGTGCCAGCACGCTGACCGCCACACCGGTCAACCCGACCCACGCCCACAATCCGCCCGGTGGGGGAGTGCCGCCCCAGCCTTCGTCGGCGATGAACCAGTAGAGCCAACCCGTCAGTGCGGCACCGACGAGCACACACCAGGGCAGGAACAGCCGACGCCAGCGGCGCGTACGCCAGCCGACGGCCGCCGCCACGGCCGAGGCGGCAACCGCCTGCGTCGCGCACGGCACCACACCGTGCAGCAGCGAAATCGGCACCACCCCATGGTGGCTCGCGTTTCTTACCGATCGCTGCGAGGTGGCTGTATGTGACCTAGCGCGGTTTGGCCAACGGGAACGGCAGCGTCTCGCGGATGCTGCGCCCGGTGATCAACATGACGATCCGGTCCACACCCATTCCCAGACCACCCGTCGGCGGCATCGCGTACTCGAGGGCCTGCAGGAAGTCCTCGTCGAGCTCCATCGCCTCGGGATCGCCGCCGGCGGCCAGCATCGACTGCTCATGCAGTCGCCGGCGTTGCAGTACGGGATCGGTGAGTTCGCTGTAAGCGGTGCCCAGCTCCACACCCCAGGCCACCAGGTCCCACCGTTCGGCGACGCCGGGTTTGCTGCGGTGCGGCCGGGTCAACGGCGATACCGAGGCCGGGAAATCGGTGTAGAAGGTCGGCGCCTCGGTGCGGTCCTCCACCAGGTGCTCGTACATCTCCAGCACCACCGCACCTGCGTCCCAATGTGTTTGATAGGGGATGCCGGCAGCGTCGCAGAGCTTGCGCAGCGCCGGGACATCGGTGTCGACGTCGACGTGCTCACCCAGGGCCTCCGACACCGCGTCGTGCACTGTCTTGACCGCCCACTGCCCGGAGATGTCGACAGGTTCCAGGCTGCCGTCGGATCTGGGTCGCAGGATCACGTGCGCGCCGTTGGCGGCCTCGGCCGCGTTCTGGATCAGCTCACGGCAGCCGTCGATCCAGACCCGGTAGTCGGCGTGGGCCTGGTAGGCCTCCAGCAGGGTGAACTCGGGGTTGTGGCTGAAGTCCACACCCTCGTTGCGGAACGCCCGGCCCAGCTCGAACACCCGCTCCACCCCGCCCACACACAGACGTTTGAGGTAGAGCTCGGGGGCGATGCGCAGATACAGGTCCAGGTCGTAGGCGTTGATGTGGGTGGTGAACGGCCGCGCATTGGCCCCGCCGTGGATCTGCTGCAGGATGGGCGTCTCGACCTCGAGGAAACCCTTGGCGAACAACGTCTCCCGGATCGCGTGCAACACCTGGCTGCGGGCCCGGATCAGATCCCGGGCTTCGGTGTTGATGGCCAGGTCGACGTAGCGGACCCGCACCCGCGCTTCCTGGTCGGTCAGGCCTTTCCACTTGTCCGGCAGCGGCCGAAGGCACTTGCCGATCAGCCGCCACCGCTGCACCAGGACCGAGCGGGTGCCGTTCAAGCTGGCGCCCACCACGCCGCTGACCTCCACCAGGTCGCCGAGGTCGATCGCGGCGGTGAACTCGGCGGTGCTGAGCCTCGAATTGTCCAGCAGCACTTGGGTTTCCCCCGACCAGTCGCGCAGCTGGGCGAACAACACCCCGCCGTAGTCGCGTAGCCGCAGGATCCGCCCGGCCACGGTGACGTCGGTGCCGTCGGCCGACTCGAGCGCCTCGGCCACGGTGTGGCTGGGTGCCTGCCCGACGGGGTAGGCGTCGACGCCGTTGTCCTGCAACCACTTCAGCTTCGCCATCCGGACTCGGACCTGTTCGGGCAGCCGCGGGGTTCCGGTTTCCTGCGTCGAGTCGGCGGGTAGCGCCGCGGCGTCGGGTGTGCTGCCGTCCTCGTGCAGGGCGCCGGTCCTGACCAGTGCCTCGGGCACCGACGAATGCTGGCCGGTGTGCTGCTTGTTGCGCCGGCTGAACGGCAGCACCAGGAAGCCTTCGGCGATCACCGAGGCCACCCCGACGCGCGGCGCCAGGCGGGCGTCCTCGTAGCAGGCGAACCGCGGCACCCAGTCCGGTTGGTATTTCATGTTGGAGCGGTACAGGGTCTCCAGCTGCCACCAGCGCGAGAAGAACACCAGCAGTGCGCGCCACAACCTGGCCACCGGACCCGCACCAAGCTGCGCGCCCTCTTCGAACGCCGACCGGAACATCGCGAAGTTCAGCGAGATCCGGGTGATACCCAGCGCCTCACCCTGCAGGCACAGCTCGCTGACCATCAGCTCGACGGTGCCGTTGGGGGACTGGCGCGAGCGTCGCATCAGGTCCAGCGACACCCCGTTGGTGCCCCACGGCACCAGCGAGAGCATGGCCACCACTTCTTCTTGCCCGGGGGCACCCCCGACCGCTTCCACCAGCAGGCAGTCCGCGTCGGCCGGGTCTCCGAGGCGACCCAGCGCCATCGAGAAACCCCGCTCGGTCTCGGTGTCGCGCCAGGCGTCGGCCCGCTCGATCGCGGTGGTCATCTCCGCGGCCGACAGCTCGCGGTGGCGCCGGATCCGGACGGTCAACCCGGCGCGGCGGGCCCGGGTGACGGCCTGGCGCACGGGCTTCATGTCCGGGCCGGAGAGCTTGAACCGGTCCGGGTACAGGATGGCCTCGTCGCCGAGTTCCAGCGCGTGCAGTCCGGCCTCGCGGAATGCTTCGGCGGCCGCCGCACTGGCGCCCATCACACCGGGCGCCCAGCCGTAGGTCTCACACAGCTGCAGCCACGCCTCGATCGCGTTCGGCCACGCCCGTGGATCGCCGACGGGGTCACCGCTGGCCAGGCAGACGCCGACCTCCACCCGGTAGGTGATCGCGGCGCGCCCATCAGCGGAGAAGACCACCGACTTGTCGCGGCGGGTGGCGAAGTACCCCAGGGAGTCGTTCTTGCCGTAGACCTCCAGCAGCCCGCGGATCGCCGACTCGTCTTCACCGGTGAGGGCGTTGTCTGCCTGCTGGGAGCGGAACAGCACGACTGCGGCCACCATCAACGCCAGTGCACCGAACAGGCCGAGCAGGGCGTTGACGACGACGTGCGGGTGCTGCCCGTCGAACGCGCCGCCGTCGACGCCGGCGAAGGCGACCACCCGGTTGATGGAGTACGCCAAGCGGTAGTCGCGCTCCAGCGTCCCGGGGAACAGTTCCAGCAGGCCCCAGCCCACCAGGATGCCCAGGGCCATCCCCACCAGAAGCGTCGCGGCGGCTTTGAACAGCGCCGCCCGGCGTACCCGGGCCCAGAACTGCTTGTGGGCCATCACCAGGAAGGCGATCGCGGCGAGGTGGAAGACCAGGCCGATGACTTCGCCGAACTCCTCGCTCAGCGGTTCCTCGCCCTGGACCAGGTCGCCGATGTTCACGACGATCGCGGCCGCCATGTACAGCACCAGGATCCACCAGGCGATGCGTTTGCGTGCCGCCAGCGCCGCCGCCAGCAGCGCCAGCACGAACGCCCACGCGAAGCTGGTGTCGGGGAAGTTGAAGATGTAGTCGTCGACGAATTCGCGGGGGACGCGGATGATCGACCGCACCAGCGGTGACACGCTGGCCACCAGCGACAACGTGGCGATGACGCCGACGGTCCACCCGGCTGCCGCGGGAACCCAGCGGAAGCGGGAGTCGAAGCGGTGCACCGTGCGGTCGACGAGGGTCATAGGCCGGGAGGATATTCGCTGGCGTAGAAAATATCGTGGAGAAACCCTCGAGCTGCCTGTGACCGGCGGGCTACCAGACGGGTCCGGTGTACTTCTCGCCCGGACCCTTGCCCGGCTCGTCGGGCGCGGCGCTGGCTTCGCGGAACGCCAGCTGCAGACTCTTGAGCCCGTCGCGGATCGGGCCGGCGTGCGGGCCGAGGTACTCGACGGAGGCGGTCACCAGTCCGGCCAGCGCAGTGATGAGGCGACGCGCCTCGTCGAGGTCACGGAAGGGGCTGTCGTCGGGGTCGGGATGCGACAGGCCGAGCTTCTCGGCGGCCGCACTCATCAACATCACCGCTGACCTGGTGATCACCTCGACGGCGGGTACTTCGGCAAGTTCGCGTATTTGATCTTGCTCGATTCTGGGATCCTCGGTCATGCCTGATAGAGTGGCACGTGCGACCGTCCCGGCTCACGCCAGGGACAGCAAGTGGAGTCCCACTCCCACCGTTGGCCGAACAGGTTCAACGGTCCGGTCACCGGCATCCCAGGATGCCAGGTTCTGCGTTTCACGCAGGCGGTTCGTCCCGCGACCGGTCGGCTTTGGGCCCTGCTACATGCAGGGCTTTTTTGCTGATGACGTGGTGTTCCAGCTGTTACGCGGTCCGACACAGTGGAACAAACCAGGGAGGCCCCATCAGCACTGAGACCCGCATCAACGAGCGTATCCGCGTACCTGAAGTCCGTTTGATCGGCCCCGGTGGGGAGCAGGTGGGCATCGTGCGCATCGAAGATGCACTCCGCGTCGCCGCGGATGCCGATCTCGACCTTGTCGAAGTAGCTCCGAATGCCAGACCTCCGGTCTGCAAGATCATGGACTACGGCAAGTTCAAGTACGAGACGGCTCTGAAGGAGCGCGAGTCTCGCAAGAACCAGCAGCAGACCGTCGTCAAGGAACAGAAGCTGCGCCCCAAGATCGACGACCACGACTACCAGACCAAGAAGGGTCACGTCGTCCGCTTCCTCGAGGCGGGGTCGAAGGTCAAGGTGACGATCATGTTCCGCGGACGTGAGCAGTCCCGGCCCGAACTGGGCTTCCGACTGTTGCAGCGGCTGGGCGCCGACGTAGCCGAATACGGCTTCGTCGAGACGTCCGCCAAGCAGGACGGCCGCAATATGACAATGGTGCTGGCCCCGCACCGCGGCGCGAAGACTCGTGCCAAGGCGGCTCATGACGCTGACACTCCGGCGCAACGCTCCGGCGGCGCGGACGCACAGCCCACCGAAAACCCAGACACCACCCAGTAGAACTGAGGACTACATGCCCAAGGCCAAGACCCACAGCGGCGCGTCGAAGCGTTTTCGTCGCACCGGCACCGGCAAGATCGTTCGGCAGAAGGCCAACCGCCGCCACTTGCTCGAGCACAAGGCCACCAAGCGCACTCGTCGTCTCGACGGCCGCACCGTTGTCGCCACCACGGACAACAAGCGCATCAACGCGATGCTCAACGGCTGATCCAGCCACCCGAACTTTCTGACCGAACGTAGACAAAGAACAGGAACACCCCCATGGCACGCGTGAAGCGCGCAGTCAACGCCCAGAAGAAGCGGCGCTCAGTCCTCAAGGCGTCGAAGGGCTACCGCGGACAGCGGTCCCGGCTCTACCGCAAGGCCAAAGAGCAGCAGCTGCACTCATTGACCTATGCCTACCGCGACCGCCGGGCCCGCAAGGGTGAGTTCCGCAAGCTGTGGATCTCGCGTATCAACGCCGCCGCCCGCGCGAACGACATCACCTACAACCGGCTGATCCAGGGCCTCAAGCTCGCCGGTGTCGAGGTGGACCGCAAGAACCTGTCGGAGATCGCGATCAGCGATCCGGCCGCGTTCACCGCGCTGGTCGAGGTCGCCAAGGCTGCTCTGCCCGAGGATGTCAACGCGCCCGCCGGAGAGGCTGCCTGACGCTCACCGAGCGCTCCAACCGGGTCGCTGCAGCGCTGAAGCTGCAGAAAGCCTCCGGACGTCGCCGCGCCGCACGCTTTCTCGCCGAAGGTCCCAACCTCGTCGAGGCAGCGTTGCGGCGCGGTCTTGTCAGTGAGGTCTTCGTGACCGAGGACGCTGCCGCTCGCTTCGACTCGCTTCTGGCCGGGGTGGAGACCCAACTGGTCACCGAACGCGCGGCAAAAGCGCTGTCGGACACCGTGACCCCCGTCGGTCTGGTGGCGGTGTGCCGGACCCCCGAGGTGTCACTCGCCGATGTGCTGGCCTCGCCGCGCCTGGTGGCGGTGGGCGTGGACACGTCTGATCCCGGTAATGCGGGCACCCTGATCCGGCTGGCCGACGCCATGGGTGCCGACGCTTTCATCCTGGCCGGCAACAGCGTCGACCCGTACAACGCAAAATGCCTGCGGTCTTCGGCCGGCAGCATCTTCTCGGTGCCGGTGATCGAGGCGCCCGACACGCTGGCGTTGATCTCTGCGCTGGGTTACGCCGAACTGGTGGTCATGGCCTCGACGCTGGACGGCGAGATGTCGCTGGATGACGTCGATCTGAAGGTGCCCACCGCGTGGCTGTTCGGATCCGAAGCGCACGGACTGTCCGCTGAGGTCGCTGCGGCGGCCGACGTCCGTGTCACGATTCCTATGGCCGGGGGAGCAGAGAGCCTCAATGTGGCTGCGGCCGCGGCCATTTGCCTGTATCAGAGCGCGGCAGCGCACCGAGCCTGACGGACGCGTCCTTTCTTTACACATCCTTAACCGGCTGATGGCAGGACCAGAAATGGTTCAGAACCAGGGTTCGGGTCAAGAGGCCTGCGTCGGGATGAGGAGAATTCGGTGATCGATCTCGCCAACAAGACTGCGGTGGTGACCGGCGGCTCGCGCGGCATCGGCCGGGCGGTTGCGTTCACGCTCGCCGAGCACGGAGCCCGCGTGATCGTCGCCGACCGCAGTGATCACCTGCGCAGCGCCGAGGAATCGACCTCCGGACTGATCCGGGCCCGCGGTGGGTCGGCCGAGTCACACCCGCTCGACGTCGCCGACTCGGCTGCCGTCACCGAGCTCTTCGACAGTGTCGCAAACAGTTACGGCATCGACATCCTGGTCAACAACGCCGGGGTGCTGCACGCCGGGTCGGTCACCGAGACCAGCGATGAGATCTGGCGTGACCAGTTCGCGGTCAACGTCGACGGAACGTTCTTCTGCATGCGCTCGGCCATCACAGCGATGGTGGCGGCCGGACGGGGCGGCAAGATCGTCAACGTCACCTCGATCAGCGGCCTGCGTGCCAACCCGGGATTCGCCGCCTACTGCGCCTCCAAGGCAGCGTTGGTGAATCTGACCCGGCAGGCCGGAATCGATTACGCCACAGCAGGAATCAACGTCAACGCCGTCGCTCCCGGATTTGTCGAGACCGATATGACCTCGCTCTACGATGCGCCCATCAGGCGTGCGCTCGAAGGGCAGACACCGAACGGACGGTGGGCGACCGCGGCGCAGATCGCCGACACCGTGCTGTTCCTCGCCTCCAGCCTGTCCGATCACATCGTCGGCGAGATCATCGCTGTCGATGGCGGATGGCTGGTCGGCACTCCCGTGGTGGTGGCGCCGTGAGCGCCTGTCATTCTCCCCGCAGCAGCCCCTTGGCGACGTGCGTGATCTGCACTTCGTTGCTGCCGGCGTAGATCATCAACGACTTGGCGTCCCGGGCCAGTTGCTCCACCCGGTACTCGGTCATGTAGCCGTTGCCACCGAACAGCTGCACCGCTTCCATCGCCACATCGGTGGCAGCCTGCGAACAGTAGTACTTGATCGCCGACGCCTCGGCCAGGGAGATGGCCGTCCCGGTCTGGGCGGCCTCGATGACGCGGAACAGCATGTTGCGCACGTTCATCCGGGCCACTTCCATATTGGCGAGCTTCAGCTGGATGAGCTGGAACTGGCCGATCTCCTTGCCCCACAGGGTGCGGGTCCGCGCGTAGTCCACCGACAGCCGCAGGCATTCCTCGATGACCCCGAGCGCCATCGCCGCCACACCGATGCGTTCGGCGGAGAAACTGGAGCGCGCGCTCTCGCGCCCCTGATCGACACTGCCGGAGGCGCCCTCGGTCTCGCCCAACAGCCGGTCGCGGCCGAGCCGGACGTTGTTGAAGAACAGTTCGCCCGTGCGGGAGGAGTGAATTCCCATCTTGCGGAAGGGTTTCGACTGGACGAAACCCTCCATGCCTTTGTCGAGCACGAAGGTCAGGACCTTGCGATCTCTGGGACTTGTTGGGGCGGAGATGTCGGATCTACCTTCGTCCAGCTTGGCGTACACCACCACGACGTCGGCGTCGGGGCCGTTGGTGATGAAGGTCTTCTGGCCGTTGAGGATGTAGTCGTCGCCGTCGCGCACCACATAGGACTTCATGCCGCCGAAGGCGTCGGAGCCCGAATCCGGTTCGGTGATGGCCCAGGCGCCCACCTTCTCGTAGGTCACCAGTTCGGGCAGCCAGCGTTCCTGCTGCGCCAGGGTGCCGCGGCTCTGGATGGTCGGCACCGTCAGGCCCAGGCTGACACCCATCCCGGTGACGACGCCCATCGACACCCGGCACAGTTCGCTGATCACGACGAAGCCCATCCCGCCCTGCTCGCCGCCGAACATCCCGCCGCCGCCACCGGACTTCGACTCACCGCCGTCGCGCAGCCTGGCCAGGCGCTTCTCCAACGCTTCACGCGCCATCACATCGATCCCAAACGAGGAGAACAGTTTCCGGATGATCGGGTACGGCTCCATCTCGCCGCTCTCGAGCGCGTCGACGTGGGGGCGGAACTCTTTGTCTACGAACTGGCGCACGGCGTCACGCACCGCGAGGTCAACGTCGGACCACTCGATCATTGGCGATTCTCTCGATTCGGTTGTGTTGTGTAGTCGGTCAGATCATGCTGCCGAACGCCGCCCGCGGGCGGGCCGGAATCCGGCAAGGGAAAACGTGGTGTGCACCAGGGAGCCGGCCCGCTCGGCCAGAGCCAGGGGCAGCGGCGCCTTGCGCTTCGGTACATAGTGCATCGGCATGCCCTTACGGTCACGTGGCGGACCCATGAAGAACGGCGCCTCGACCAGCGGAGCGTCGGCGGCGACCTGCCCCGAGGCGCGCCGGTAGGCGGCCAAGGCCCGCGGGTGCAGGCGGATCTCGTCGGGCACTGCCAGGAAGGCGATCTCCACGGCCTTGCCGAACAACCTCAGCAACACCTCGTCACCGGGTGTCCACCGCATGCCGGCCTTCTCCCGCAGCGCCGGGTCGAACAAGCCTGCCGCGATCCACCGCTGGCCGGCGATCATCGGCCGGAACATCTGGTCCCACAACGGTGTCGGCATCAAGACGAATTTTGGCTTCGGGATTCGGATGCTGAAGATGTCCAAGGTCGCCCGGTTGATCTCCAGCTCGTCGCGGCAGGTGCGCTCCCAGTATTCGCAGAACTCTTCCCAGCTTTGCGGTACCGGCCGCATGCTCATGCCGTACTGGCGGTACCACTGGACGTGCTCGTCGAACAGTTGGCGTTTCTCGGCCTCGGTCAGCCCGCCGCAGAAATACTCGGCGACCTTGATGATCAACATGAAGAACGTGGCGTGCGCCCAATAGAACGTCTCGGGGTTCAATGCGTGGTAGCGGCGCCCATGGGTGTCCACACCCTTGATCGTGGTGTGGAAGTTCTTGATCTGCCGACCGGTGTGGCCGGCGCGGTCACCGTCGTAGACGACGCCCATGATCGGGTAGACCGAGCGCGCGACTCGTTGCAGCGGTTCACGCAGCAGAATCGAGTGGTCTTCGACGCCGGCGCCGAGTTGGGGATACATGTTCTGGACCGCGCCGATCCACACGCCCAGCAGCCCCGTGCGCAGGTCGCCGAAGTACTTCCAGGTCAATGAGTCCGGGCCGAGTGGATCGGCCGGGGTCTGCTCGTCCATTGCGCCTCCCGTCCTTGCCAGGAGTACCCAACGGTAGTGATGACAACCGCGGTTGTCCATGGTTCTCGAAGTTTGCCGGCTGTGCCGTTAGCGGTCGGTGACCGGTTCGTTGTTGTTGTTGTGGCTTCTCGAGTTAAATGGCCAATTTTCATCTGGATATCCAGGCGATGCCCAATTGGACATTCAAGTGAGAATCGTCAACTTCCGTGGCTCGACTGCGTGCAGTCCAAAGCAGCGATCCACAGACCAACGCGGCACTAGTTCCCGGATGCCGGTGAACGCCCGCGAGGGAAAGGCGACCACCCCGTGGCGGCGACCGTGACGATCCAGTACCGCGTGGGTTCGATTGTTTTCACACGACCGCGTTTCGCGAGCCTACCCTGCTGCGCGTACCAGCTGATGCCTCAACATCCGAAAACGCCTGCCGCTGCGGGTTTCCCAGGACGACGCCTGAATGCGGCGCCGTCACCATGGGTCCGTGCGGTTGCCCGGCCTTCACTACGGCTGCCTGCGGATAAGTCAACGCGCGTGTCACGCGACGAAACACCATGTCGGTAGCTGGAGCCATTTGACCACGAGAGCAGACATTGAATACTGGCCCATCACTTAGTGGTCACTTCACTATCTGTTCGCGCCGACCCACGATGGTGAGGGTGGCTGCGATCACCACCACCGCGCCTTTGATCATGGTCTGGGTGAAATCCGGGACGCCGAGCTGATTCAACCCGCTGGAGAGAACGACCAGGATGAGGACGCCGACGAGCGTTCGTTCCACGCCGCCGCTGCCACCCCACAGCGAGGTACCTCCGACGGCTACCGCAGCGATGGCGTCGAGCATGAACGACGTGCCCAGCGTCGGCCCCCCGGCCTGCAGCCCGGAGACCACCAGCAGACCGGACACGGCGGCGAACACCGCCGACATCACGAACAGCCAGAAGCGCAGCGACCGGGCGTTGACGCCGGCCAGGTGGGCGGCCTTCTCGTTCGCCCCAATGGCGTACACGTAGAGGCCAAAACGTGTTTTGCGGGTGAGGAACCAGCTGAGCGCAAACAGTGCAACCCCGATCAGGAAGGTTCCGGTGACACCGGGGACGATCTGGGTGTTGACCAGAGCAAGGAGACTTGGCGCGAAGAACGAGACGGATTGCCCCTTGAGTAGGGTGAGGGCCAACCCGGTGAACACCGACAACGTTCCCAGTGTCACGATGAACGACGGCAGCCGCCCCAGTACCGTCAGCGCCCCGTTGATGGCACCGACCACCAGGCCCACGGCGAACGTCAACGCCACCGACACCCAGAAAACGTCCCCCAGTTCACGATTCGCGATGGCCACCACTGCGGCCGTCAGCAGCACCGTCGCACCCACCGAAAGATCGATGCTTCCCGCCAGGACCACCAACGTCAGGCCCAGCGCACCGGCGAGCAGGTAACCGGCCGAGCTGCCCATGGACACGAAGTTCTGCACGGTGAAGAAGGTGTCGCGGGCAAAACTGAAGTACACCACCAGGGCGACCAGCACCAGGGGCGGCAGAATGCGGACGAGCAACTGCACCCCGAGTCCCCGGCTCGCGGTGGTGCGTTCTTCGTTGGGGGTCTGTTCGGGTGGGTTTGTGTCGGTGATGGTCATAACAGTGCGGTTCCCTTCAGAACATGTACGGGACGACGTCGTCTTCTTGCGGCTTGGCGCCGACCGGGCACGCGATGGTGGCCGCGATCTGCGAATCCTTGACTACGAGCACGCGGTCGGAGAGCCCGATCAATTCGGGCAGGTCGTCGCTGATCAGCAGAACCGCGCTGCCTTGCGCGGCGGCGGCGCGGATGGCTTCGTAGATGGATTCACGCGATCCGGTGTCGACGCCCTGGGTGGGTGAGTCGAGCACGATGAGTCTGGGTTTGCGGTGCAGCCACCGCGCGATGATGACCTTCTGCTGGTTGCCGCCCGACAGCTCGCCGATGGGTTGCGCCAATCCTGTTGTCTTCACCGCGTATTCGGTGAGTAGGCGGCGGGAGCGTTCGGCGGCGAGCCGCTGTTTCACGGTGCCCCACCGACGTCCGTAGAGGTCGTGCAGCGAGCCGATCACCAGGTTGAACAACAGACTCTTCTCGGCGAACAAACTCGAGGTGGCGCGGTCCTGTGGCAGGTAGACGATTCCGGCCTGCACTGCCTGGCGCACCGAACCGTAGCGGATCGGCGCACCGTCGAGGGTCACCGCGTGCTGCGATCTCGTGACCCCGGCCACCAGCGCCCCGATCTCGTTCTTGCCTGACCCTTCGAGCCCGGCCAGCCCCACGATTTCACCTGCCGCGAGGTCGATTTCGATGGGCTCCCGATCCGGTCGCAGGGACAGGTCGCGGATCTCGAAAGCCGGCACAGGCCCCTGGGCTTGTCCGGCGAACTCGCCTTGGAGGTTCTCGCGGTAGTACACCTCCGAGCGCACCCGGCCCACCATGAGGCGGTGGAGGTCTTCCTCGGTCAGGCCGTCGGTCGGGCGCTCGGCCACCAGTTGGCCGTCTTTGAGGACGAGCACCCGGTCGGTGAGCGCGAGGACTTCCTCGAGCAGATGCGAGACGAAGACCACTGTGGCACCGCGGTCGGCGAGGTCTCTGACCACGGCGAGGAACCTGGTCTCACTTTGCTTGTCCAAGCTGGTGGTCGGTTCGTCCAGGAAGATCACCGGTCTGTCGACCTGCAGCAGGTCGATGGCGGCGAGCACCTTCGCGAAACTGAGACTCTGCTTCACGCTGACCGACAACCCCGACACGGTGGCCGCGGCCAACCGTGCGGGCAGCTCCAGGGTTTCCAATGCCCGGACAGCGATGTCGTGGCGTTGCCGGCGATCGATGAGCCCCAGCCGGCCGCCGATCTGCTGCTCCCAGCCCAGCAGCAGGTTCTCTTCCACGGTCAACGACTCGACGAGCGCGATGTCCTGGTAGACGCGGAACAGACCGAGTTGGTTGGCAGCGCGGTAGTTCGGAACCGTCACGGCCGCGCCGTTGATGATCACGTCGCCACGGGAAGCGGGAAACACCCCGGACAAGATGTTGAGAAGGGTGCTCTTGCCGGCACCGTTCTCTCCCACCAGCCCGACGATCTCCCCTTGGTGCAGGGTGGCGGTGACGTCGTCGAGCACGGTCACGCCGGAGAAGACCTTGGTGAGTCCGCTCAATTCCACCCGGGCGAGGTCGGTTGGGGCCAGAGGAGTCATCAGCTGTTCAGATCCGGATCGGGATCGAAGGGATTGATCTTGTCGTGGCTGGCCAGCGTCTGTTCGGCCTTCTCGAGTTCACCTGAGTCACGGAGCTCGACGAAGGTGGGGTTCTCGGCATAGCCTCTGGGCGGGTTGGAGATGGGCCACAGGTGGGGCAGGTCGGTGATCGGTGTGTAAATGGCCTGCAGGTCCCAGTTGTCACCGGAATACACCTGCGAGATCTTGCGGGCGCTGAGCTGCTCGCCCACGGGCCTGCTGTAGCGGGTCAGGAAGTCAGAGGCGTTGTCCTTGGTGATCAGCGGCAAGGTCAGCTCGAGCTGACGCAAACCTTCACCGGGGAACTTTCCGTTGAGTGCGTCGAACAGCTGGGCGGCCTGCTGGTACCCGGTCCAGCTCCCCGGCATGGCCGCGGCGGTGAGCACCAGCCCCTGCTGGACGTACTGGGGTACGACGCCCGCTGAGTGTGCGGAGACGATCAACACGTCTTTTCCTGGTTCCTTGCCGATGGCGCGGATCGCGGCGACGGCACCTTCGACGTCGGCGGCGTCGGTGGCGAAGAACGCCGACGCATTCGGGTTGCTGGCCAACAGGTCTGCGACCTTGCGCTGGCCGGTCTCGGCGGTCCACTCGGTGTCGACGTTGCCCACCAGTTTGATGTTGGGGTGCTTCTTGAGCGTGTCGGTCAGTCCCAGATACGCCTGGTTGGAAATCGTGAAGGGGCTCTGGTTTCCGGCAAGGGCGATCAGTTCGGTGTCTTTGCCGTCGAGCGCTTCGGCGAGCGTCTCGGTAGCCTCCACCGCGGATTGGTAGTAGTTGGGCGAGACGTAGGACACTTGGCGCTGCTCGGGGATGTCCCAGACCGTCTTCCACTCTTCGTTCTGGAAGATGTTGGCGAAATACGCGTTGTGCTGGGCGAATCGGCGAGACAGCTCGGCGGAGTTCGGGGAATGGATGTTGAGGCCGATGCCCTTGTAACCCGCGTTCAGCAGGGAGTCGATCTGCTCGCTCTGCTTCTGCGCGTCACCGTTGGAGTTGAGCACCCGGACGTCGGTGGCGCCGAGCTGTTCGGCGGCGGCTTTGAAGGATTCGCCGTACTCGGTGTTCCACGGGTTCGAGTTGGCCACCACGACGGCCAGTTTCACGCTGGTGTCACCTTTGGTCTCACCGTAATCCGCTGTGGTGCCCGATGAGCAGGCAGCGAGCGTGATGGCCGAAAGTGCCGCGGCGCCGGCGGCCAACAGCTTGCTGGTTGGAGTTCTCTTCATGAGATGTTCCTTCGTGATGAATCGTCAGGGCCGCGGGTCAGCGGCCACAGGGGTGACACGGTCGCGCAGATCGACTCCGCTGAACCACGCCCGAAAGGGAGAGGTGCCGTTGAGCTCGAAGTCGCCGATCGAGGCGAGCCGATACGAAACTGGGTTGTGGCTGGACAGCGTTCTGGCGTTGCGCCAGAACCGGTCCCATCGTTTCGAGGTGCTCAGCGCCGAAGCGCCACCGACGTCGAACAACCGGGTGGTCGCGTCCAGCACAGCTTTGATGATCAGGACCTGGGCCCGGTACACCAACACTTCCACGTGATCTTCGAGGTCACCGGTTGCGCCTCCGGCCGAGATCTGTGTTGCCAGCCGGTCGAGGGCGCGTGCCACGTCGCGAACCAGGGTGGCGGCCAGGTACGCCGCTGCGCTGAGTTCACCGATGATCTCCTGGACCAGCGGGTCGAACCGTGGCGGGCGGCCGGTGCCTTGGGCGAAGTACCGTTCCCGGCCACGGACGTACCCGACGGTCTCGTCGTGGGCGGCACGGGCGATCCCGGCTAGGGCGATCAGGTGCAGCTGTTGGGCGAAAGATGTTCCGTAGCTTCCGATGTCCAGTGCCGGCAGCTGCTCGTCGGGGTCGACGACGACGTTCTCGAATCGGCTGGTGCCGCTGGCGGTGAGCTTTTGCCCGAACCCGTCCCAGTCATCGACCAGGGTGACTCCGGGGGCGTGTCGGTTGACCAGCACGGTCACCAATCCGTCGGCGCTTTCGGCGTTGGTCACGATCCACTCCGCGAACAGCGACCCGGTGCTGTAGAACTTGACGCCGTTGAGCAGGAAGCGGCCCTCGGTATCGGTGGTGAGCGTGGTGGCGAACCGGTCGGTGTTGGCGCTGTGGCGTTCGGTGTGGGCGCCACCAAGCAGCACCCCGTCGCCGATGCGGTGCAACCACCGGTCCCGTGCGGGTGATGGCGCCGCGGCCGCCAGGGCGTCGGTGAAGATGAAATGCGAGCGCAGTGCCTGGACCAGGTTGGAGTCCGCTGCCGCGAGGTCGATCAGGATCTCGGTCAGATCGACGACGCTGCGGCCTCCTCCGCCGAACTCGGTGGGCACCCGCAGCGCGCCAAGGCCGGCGCGGCCCAGGTCGCTGAGCTCGTCGACGGGCAGCAGCCGCTCGTCGTCGCGCGTGGCCGCCGAGGCGGCGATGTCGGCGAACTTTTCGGTGAACGCATGTGCACTCACCGGGCACCTGCTGACTGCGCAAGCGTCAGTCGGCGGCCGTGGTGGTTCTCCGGCAGCCGGTCACCGTTACCGAAGAGCTTTTGGCGCAGGGTGCCCGGGGCGTACTCGGTTTGGGCGAGCCCCCGCTTTTGTAGGACCGGTACCACGTGGTCAACCCATTCGTCCCACCACCCGAGGCTGGTGATCGGCACGACGTTGAAACCGTCGATCCCCGCGTCCACCCATTCCTGCACCAGGTCCGCTATCTGTTCGGGGGTACCGGCGAATTTGCCGGGCAGCAGCGCGTGGTCGATCAGGTATTCGCGCCAGCTCAGGTCCCGGCCACGCCCGTAATCGGCTTCGACCGCGGCGCGGAAGATGGAGCGCACGTGGTCACCGAGTTCGATCCGCTCCTTGAGTTCGGACAGCGGGGTCTCGGGGTCGATCGAGGTGAAGTCGATGCCAGAGCCGCCGCTGTAGAAGCCGACAAGGCCACCGAAGTCGATGTTGTCCCGGAGGTACTGCTGCTTGCGGCGGGCCTCCTCCTCGGTGGAGCCGATCACTGTCGACAGCTGCACCAGCGATTTGAGCGTTTTCGGATCGCGCCCGGCCGCACGGGCACGCTGCGCGAGCGCCTCGACGTCTTTGCGTGCACTGTCGGGCGTCATGGACGGCAGGAACGTGACTTCGGCGTTGCGGACTGCGAATTCGGCTCCGGCAGCCGAGTTTCCGGCCTGGAAAAGCACGGGCGTCCGCTGCGGTGACGGTTCGACGAGGTGCGGCCCCTGCACGCGGTACCGTTCGCCCGCGTGGTCGATAGTGTGAATTTTGGTGGGTTCGAAGTAGACGCCCGTCGATGGATCCTGGACCACAGCGCCGTCGTCCCAGGAGTGTTCCCAGAGCTTGAAGGTGACGTCGACGTACTCCTGGGCCCAGGCATACCGTTGGTCGTGGCTGATGATGTCGTCGTAGCCGAAGTTGCGGAACCCGTTGGATAGATACGACGTGACGATGTTCCACGCCACCCGTCCGTTGGTGTAGTGGTCGAGCGTGGACAGCTTCCGGGCGAAGGAGAACGGGTGGTCTTGGATTATGTTGCTGGTCAGTGCTATTCCGAGATGTTCGGTCACGTACCCGAGCACTGACACCAGGGCTGCGGGGTCGTTCTCGGGGAACTGCGAGCCGGCCCGGACTGTTCCGTTGTTGCCGACATAATCCAGGTCGTAGACACCGACCACATCAGCGATGAACAGCGTGTCGAGCTTGCCGCGCTCGAGCGTCTTCACCACATCGACGTAGGGCTGGAGGTCCTTGTACCCGTACTGGACCTGCCCTTCGGGGGTACGCCAGTACCCGTGGCTGTGGTGGTTCGGAGTCAGGTGAAGAAACCCGTTGTAGATCGGCGGCCTACCGGACACTCTTAACTCCTTGCACATCGGGATCATGACCTCGAAATTGACTGTAGGACACCGCATTTCAGCATCAAAATCGAGCTTTATCGCACGGGAATGCAAGTATTTAACTTTCCCAGAGTTAAATTTCACGCACGTTTGTCACGTGATCTGCGCCACCGTTCGAAGTCGATCGCTTCAATGAAAGTTGCTGTCCGAGGTGCAGCGTTGTCAACAGTCCTTATCGAAAGCCGGGTCGCGACCAGCCGCTGCACTCGTGGAGATCGACGTCCATTTCAGGCGGGGGTCGTCGACGAGGTCGTAGCCGATGCCGAGTTCGAACGTCCCGTCGGCCACTCCTTCGGCCAGATCCGCGAGGTCCACCTCGCTGGTGTGGACGTGGAATCGAGGTAGCTTTTCCGCTGCCACAGACAGCAGCTCTGGAAGCAGATAGGGCGCCACCACCTCGAAGCAACCGGTTGTTCCACTGATCAAGACATCGGGACGACGCGGCAGCGGATCAGCCTGTGCCGTGTAGCGCTGTCGAGCCTGCTGGGGACAGCCATCGAGTACTACGACTTCCTGGTCTACGGAACGATGAAGGCCTTGGTCTTCGGGATGGTGTTCTTTCCCGAGTCAGACCCCGCCTTCGTAACCTGAGGAAATCTGGCCCTTGGTCACGCAATGGGGAGGCGGTGGCGCGTCTCCGTGGAAGTGGTCCGAACGGGCCTCTTTGGGCAGAGTCGACTTGCTCCCAGGACATCTTCGGAACGAAGCTCAATCGTAGGTAGGGGAATGCAGATGGTGTTTGAGGTCGAGGGATGGTGAGGCCGAGTAGCTGGAACGGGGCATACCCCGCCGGCTCTGCAGTGAAAGTGTGTGTGTGTGTGTGTGCTTCACGAGCCGGTTTCGGGCGAGGTGAATATCTGGCCGTCGAGGGTGGTGGTCATTGTGCCGGAGATTGTCGGCGGTTGCGCGAGACCGGGTGACTGGACGACGAATCCATTGGTACCGGTAGATTTTCGTGTACCAGAGTGCTCGCCTGACAGTGTGATGTCAGAATGCCAGGTGTAGCGCAGTGGTCCTGTCTCCTTGATGGATTCTTCGATGCCGTCCACGACTGTGCGGCCGTCGGAGCTGTATCCGCGGTATGTGACCTTGACGCGGTTGACCGCCGTACCGTGGCCTGGGAAAGCGGCAGGGCCGTGGGCGATTTCGACGTTCGCTGATCCTTGCACTCCGGTCAGTGTGTAGACACCAGCTGCTACCTCGGGCCGTTTGGGTGGCAGTGGGTCTCCAACCTGGTACTCCAGACCCCACGGGATGCTGTCGGGCACGGGTTGTGGTTGTGGTTGAGGGGGTAGCGGCTCCCGGTCAGTGAGCCGCGCGATCATCAGCCGTGACATCCGTCCGCCGGGCTCTGTCGACATGGGGCAGGGTGCAGGCTCGGGTGTCGTGTGCGCACAGGCCGGCGGGCCGACCAAGAGCTGGTAGTACGCAATTGCGGTGCCGTCTGGGGACCAGGCGGGGTCGGCTCCGGCATTCCACAGCGGGTCGCTGATGCCACCGTTGCCGGGAGTGGTGTCGCCACCACCGTTGAGCTGATAGCCGTCGTGGATTGTGCTCTGGCCGGATTCTGGCGACCGCCGCTCGTCGAGCTCGATTACGTACGGCTGGAAGAACCTTCTACCACTGGTGTCGTCGTTCGGGGAGACACCGGGGGCGGGCGGAAGCCCGTACTGATTGTTGTACAGGTTGCCGATGGCGCTTCCGGCCGCGAGATCTACCAGAGGCGGGACACCCGGCAGTGCGCTGGCGAAGTACATCCGTCCGTCACTTCCGGGCTGATTGGCCCCTGGCTTGCCGGTGTGGTTGTCCACTCGCCCGTCTGCGAGAACCAGCGCGGTGTCATCCGGTGCCATCACTACGGGATCTGTATATGCCGGGTCACGGCTGAATCGTGTTGATTCTCCCGAGGTCAGATCGGTGGCAAAGATGTCGAAGTTCCATGACTCCTGTGTACCGATACCGAGGGCAGCGGTGCCGTCGTTGGTGAAGCCGCGGAATTCGCCGATGACACCGGCACTCTCGGCAAGGTTCAGCTGACCGGGCTTTTCATCGGTGGGTGGCTGCGCCACCTCGATGAATCGACCTGATGTGCCCGGACTTTCGCCCAGGAGGAAGGACACGTTGCTCACCTCGTAGGCCGGCGGGTTTGCTGCACCGTTGAAGGTCATGCGTCCAAACGCACCGAATTGGGTCGCGTCTGTCATGCCTGCAGTGAGGAACATCTGGTTCCAGCCCAGGTGCTCATTGTCGGGATGCAATCGTAGTTCCCGCATTTGACCACCGTTGGGTAATGGGAAGGGAGAGCGAATGGGGTAGATGTGGGTGGTGTTCGCCGTCGGGTCGCAGTCGATGACGTCCACCGTCCCGCAATCCAGCACGTTCCTGCCGAACTTGACCCGCTTTCCGTCGCGAAATGCCTCCGGGTAAGAGACGTCAGTTGTGTCGTTCGCGCCGAGCCGGTTTCCCTCGGATACGCCGCAGGTGAGGCACTTCCAGCCGTCCCCATTGGGAAACAGTGCGCCGTCGGTCTTGACCAGGATCAGCTGAGGTCCGGTGAAGACGGAGTCGGCGGAGGCTCCCGCGTACGTGATCCCGGCCAGTAGATGGCGGCTGTCCCAGGTGAAGGTTCGGAGCCCGCGAATGCCGTCTCGACCGGCACTGATGCAGCCGGTGCCGTTGGCATTGGCTGCGTGATCACAGCTGCCGGCGGTCGGCGTCGGTGCCGTCGGCGGCAGAGGTAGATGCTCGATGACAACAGACGTCGGTGGAGGGCTTGTAACTGTGGCCTCGGATGTGCCTTCAGCGCGTTCGGTAGCGGTCGTCTCGATTGGTGCGCTGCAGCCTGTCAGCGTCAGGGTAAGGAGGATGAGGAGCGCGTAGCCGCGGCGCGCTGTGGTGGCAATTGACATGAGAAGCGGCAATACCTTTCGGTTGTCGAGTTGATCAGGCCGTCGCCGGCTGGTTGGACGGGGCGGGCACAAAACCAAAGATACATTGAAAAAAATGCATTTTTAGTGAGCTATAGTCACGGGGTGGACCGCCAACGAATGCACTTGCTCGGCAAGCGGCTGATCGCACTGTCCCGTCAGGTCGATCTAGAGCCGCAGGATGCGATGTCCAATCCAGCGGAACGCCTGGTGCTCGGCGACGTTGCGCTGTACCCGCGCAGCGCGATCGGCGATATCGTTGGGCGGACTGGTTTCACCCAAGGCTACGTCTCGAAGTGTGTAGCGGGATTGAGTGATCAAGGCCTGGTCACGACCGTCATCGACGAAGATGACCGGCGCCGCACCCTGGTGGAGCCGACCGCCAAGCTGACGAGGGCAATCGCTCGGCGCACCCTCCCGCTCGACGAGCTGGTCGCCGGCGCCATACCAGTGGGCAAGGACCCCAAAGGCGTCATCGCGCTGCTCGACGAACTCGCCGATCTGTTTATTCCGTGATCAGGGTCGGTCTGAGCCTGGTCATGCTGGCGGCCACGATCGGCTGCAGCACACCACTGCCGCGTGCATGCGCGGCGTCCGATGAAGGAACGGCGATGGTGATAACCGGCGACTGTGTGGATGAAGAGTACGAACGGCCAGTGATCGACATCGAAATCGAAGCCTCTGAACCTGTTGCACATCAGAAGATTTCGGGGCACTTCACCGGCACGGACGTTCGTTTCAACATCTATCTGCCGCCCCAGGAGCAATGGCAGGGCCGATTCTTTCAGAGTGTCTACCCGCTTTACGACGAGAACGCCACCGATCGGGCGATCACGTTCGCCGCCACCAACGGCGGGTATGTAGTCCAGACCAGCAGCAGCGGGGGATACCGCGCAGACGCAGCAGCCGCGAAGCTCTCACGCGAAATTGCACAACGCCATTACGGGACATCACAACATATCTACGGATACATCTGGGGTGGCAGCGGGGGGTCGTACCAAACCGTTGGTGCTCTCGAAAACACCACGGGCGTATGGGATGGTGGTGTGCCCTACATCGTGGGAGACCCCAGTTCGATTCCCAACAACTTCTTCATCCGTGTGTTGGCGCGCCTGATCCTGCGCGACAAGGCACCGTTGATTGCCGACGCAGTGGCCCCCGGTGGTCATGGCGACCCTTATGGCTCCCTCGACGAAGCCGAGCGTGTCGTGCTACGCGAGGTCACCGCAATCGGGGTCCCACTGCGGGCGTGGGAGGACTACCGCTACCTTCTTGGTCTAGACGCTGCCGACGGTTTGCTGGGTTTTGCCGACCAGGTCAGGCTGGCGGATCCGACCTATAGCGAAGACTTCTGGACGCAACCGGGATACCTCGGAACCGAGAGTTCGCCGCTGGGTCAACGGATCAGAGACCTTCGTCTTGACCGCGAGGTCACCATCGACCGGGTCGAGGTCCTCGACGGCGGTTCGGACGTTGAGCTCATGGTGGCCGGACTGCCCAACACCGGCTACGCCGGGATAGTGGATATCGACGTCCCGTCTGTCGAGGGGTCGTCGGTGCGGGGGACCCTCGATTCAGGCACCGGTTCGATGACCGTTTCCTCCGTGGCCGGGGACAAGCTGCACCGGGGTATGCGCATTCGGGTTGATAACAACTGGTACTTGGCATTCACGCGCGATCTCCTCAGTTCGGTGCCACCTCTGGCTGTGTCTGTTGCTAGTCAGACCCTAGGGGTCTGACTTTACTGATGGCAAGTCAGCTGTCACCATGGTGGCTATGTCCTCGATAACACTCACTGGCCGGCTCAGCGACCGCGATGCCTGGTCGGCGGACGGCTGCTCCGTCGCGGCGGCGCTGGATGTCGTCGGCAGGCGCGCCAGCCTGTTGCTCTTGCGTGAGGCGTTCTACGGCGCGCACCGCTTCGACGAATTCTCGCGGAGGGCCAAGCTCAGCGAGAAGATCACCGCCGCCCGGCTGAGGGAGCTCGTCGAGGAGGGTTTGCTAGAGAAGCGGCCCTACCACGAACCCGGCCAACGCGGGAGGGAGGCTTACCACCTCACCGAGAAGGGCGAGGACTTCCTACCCGCGCTGCTGGCACTCATGCGATGGGGGGACCGCTGGGTTCGTGCCGACGGAGGAAAAGTGAAGATGGCGCACTCCGTGTGTGGGGAACCCGTTGAGGTGGAGATTCGTTGTGGTGCAGATCATTCCGTATCGGTCGCGGATATCGAGGCCGCACCACGAAGGTGAGGTGTCAACTCTTGGACAACGTGCTGCAGTGCGTACGCCCCGCCACGCGATCGCCCGCGAAAGGCGCCTCGCGTGCCAGAGGATGCGTTTTGTGTGAAGGCTGACTGGCTGCCAGGGGCGCATGGACCTCGCGACGCGGCTATGGGTGCAGGGACGCTTGCTGAAGCTCGTGAGGCCGACACGTCGGGATCGGCCGGATAAGTTCTGGTGTCGGCACGAGACTCCGGTCCAAGGCAACTCCCTGCAGGTGGCATCGACGGTGGCATGGCTGAGCTGGCCGATGTGGTCGGTCCGCTGCGCGATTGGCGTTGAGATCATTACCGGCGACGGGTAACGCGAGTCGCCTTCCCGCATCGCTCATGCGGGCTCTGCGCAACCAATCATCCGCCCACACTCAAGCTCCGCGTATGCCAGCACGAAACACGGTGACCGAAGCCGCGGTGAATCGATATCAACATCCGAGACCACCAGCCGAGCCCTCGAACGTTGCGGGCCGGAGGTGAAGCGGCCTAACCCTGTGAGCTGGCGCCCTCGACCACCAATCTCCCAGACGAGGGTCGACCAAAGGTACCGAACGGAAAAGATTGTGCTGCAACAACGGTGACCTCCAACCGGCAATCAAGACCGTGCTGATTGGTCGCCATACAAGACTGGTGGTAGCGCTCGACGCGTCGAGGTCGATGAGAGCTGAACTGATACTCAGGGGATCAGGATGGTCGCGCCGTGGGTTTTGCATCCCTCCAGAGCCCGGTGAGCGTCAGCGGCGTCTTGCGGGCGATACTCGCTGCTGCCTATTCCGTGTGACCACCTGGGTGACGTGCTGCGTTCGGCGTCTCGGGGGGTAAGCCCACCGACCGAGTCGGCTCTGCATGCCGACGGCCCAGGACGATCCCGAGCGCGAGCATCCCGGCGGCCAAACCCAGGTGCAACCAGTTGTCGGCGTTGTTCACCGGAACGAAGTTCATCGAACTGTTGTGGTCGATGACGAGTCCGTAGAGAAACAGAACCAGGTAGATCACGCCGCCGCCGATGAGGTAGGCCCGCGCCGTGTTGAACGTGCGGGCCAGCGCCACGCCAGCTACACCGAACGCAAGATGCACGATGTTGTGCAACACCGAGACATTGAAGATTCCGAACAGCGCGGCCTCAGAATGATGGCCGGCGAACGTGAGTTGGTCGTAGTTGGTTGTGATGCCGGGTATAAAACCCAGCACACCTACTAGAAGGAACACCGCGCCTACGGCGAGGGCACCCTTCTGCACAGGAGTTCGCCTGACCCCAGTGGGGGTAGGTGTCGGGACAGCGTTCGATGCAGGCATCGGTTGATTCCTTAGATGAAAGTGGGTCGACCCGGCGACGTTTCCCAGCGGCTAGAGGAATGTCCGGCGACTTGATGCGGTTACCCCGCAACTTGCCCTGCAAACGCCAGAACCAGATGTCGTCCTCGTAGGACTTTCCCTGAAACCGTTGTGCAGAGAGTAATTCGCTCTCACGAGGTCTCTAGGTGAGACCCCGGGCGTCGGCACGCGATCAACGGTTCGCCCGCGGGACAAGCCAAAAGACGGTCAACGAGTCCCGTCAGGCGCCGTAGGAAGCGGGGAGTGGGGATCGCGACACTGTCCACGAGGGCGAGGAAAACTGAGCTGCCGTGAGGGGAGAAGTATGCACAGCGCCAAGCGCGGGGCCCCGGCCTGAGGCAGTCGCCTGAGAGCCATCGCGAGTGGTGGATTGAGGAGCAGGAAGCACGCAGTGACGACCGGTTCTTGCCCCACGCACCTGCTTCGCCTTGAGGGTTCAATGGCAATGCCGGTCGGCCGCGACGTTCACCGCCACATGCACTTCTCTACTGATAACGGGGCGAGGTAGTCCTCGGCCCGGTCTCGTGACCTCGGGGTGTAAACACTGATGTCAGGCCGAGTCGCACGTTGGGCGGCACCGATTGCTGAAGGGCAGGTATCCGCGAGGCATGATGTTTCGGCCGCGGTTATTGAACCCTTCACGCGGGTTACCCGCCGTCAGGTTGACCTCACCCGCATGTCGGCAGGTCTGCCGGTGATCTAGGAAAGCCTTGTGCTGCATGCAAACTCCCGTCGTGACGAAGTGCGCACACGGACGTTGCCGCTGTTGTGCTCGAGACTGCGGGTCACGCCTTGGACGGTGGGTTGTCCGCATCGGACTCTTCCAGCGCCCGACGTAAACGCGGGACGACGGACTCGAGTGATTCCTTTGTGGAGAAGGCGATGACGGCGGTGTGAGAGTCGGCGCCCGACTGGGCGGTGGTGGCCACCTTTGCCAGTGCTTGGGCGAGTTCAGTCCGTGGCTCTGCGCATTCCCCCCGAAGCCAGCGCCGAAGGACAAAGTTGTGCGCTGACACCACGGCGTTCGCGAACAGTTCAGCACTGAGTTCTGTATTCCACCCTGCGGGCTCGGAACGCTTGAGATGTTTGGCGAACAAGCGGACGTACTGCGCCACCGTTGAAACCTCGTAATCCTTCAGTGCCGGCACCGAGCGGGTGAGCCGGTACCTTGATCGCGCGAGGTCGCCCTCTGCCAGGTAGTGGTCGAATACGTCGGTGGCCACTTCGATGACGGCGGTCTTCATGCTGGGGCCGCGCGCTTCGGACAGGGTGCGCTGAGCCCGCGCGAGCAGAGCGTCGTGGTCAGGAAACACGAGTGCTTCTTTGGATCCGAAATGACGAAAAAGCGTCGTGCGGCCTACTTGTGCACGCGCAGCAATGTCGTCGACGCTCGTCGCCGAAAATCCGCGCTCTTCGAAGAGCGCGAACGCTGCTACCACCAGGCGGTCCCGAATCGATTGCGCAGCCATAACCCGCCCTCCTACTTGCCAGGTACTCAGTACCTGTGTCATGGTACTCAGTGCCGCGGTTCAACAGGCGGCGCCACTCGCTTGCCATACGTTCAACACGCGGCTCGCCGTCGGACGCGCGCCGCCAGCACGATTCTTCGAGGAGTTTCCCATGGCCGGTAATTCGTCATTTGATTTGTTTGCGTTGCCGGAGGAGCACGACGAGTTGCGTGCGGCGATCCGGGCGCTCGCGGAGAAGGAGATCGCTCCGTATGCCGCCGATGTGGATGAGAATTCGCGGTTTCCGCAGGAGGCCCTCGACGCGTTGAACGCCTCGGGTTTCAATGCCGTGCACATCCCGGAGGAGTTCGGCGGCCAGGGCGCGGATTCGGTGGCGGCGTGCATCGTCATCGAAGAGGTGGCCCGCGTGGATGCCTCGGCGTCGCTGATCCCGGCGGTCAACAAGCTGGGCACCATGGGGCTGATCCTGCGGGGTTCGGAGGATCTGAAGAAGACGGTGCTGCCGGATCTGGTGAACGGTGCCATGGCCTCCTATGCGTTGTCTGAGCGTGAGGCGGGCAGTGATGCGGCCGGGATGCGCACGCGTGCCAAGGCCGACGGGGAGGACTGGATCCTCAATGGCACCAAGGCGTGGATCACCAATGGTGGCAAGTCGTCGTGGTACACGGTGATGGCGGTGACCGACCCGGACAAGGGCGCCAACGGCATCTCGGCGTTCGTCGTTCACAAAGACGACGAGGGGTTCACCGTCGGGCCGAAGGAGCGCAAGCTCGGGATCAAGGGTTCGCCGACCACCGAGTTGTATTTCGAGAATTGCCGGATTCCGGGGGATCGGATGATCGGGGAGCCCGGTACCGGGTTCAAGACGGCGTTGGCGACGTTGGATCACACGCGTCCGACCATTGGTGCCCAGGCGGTGGGGATTGCCCAGGGTGCGTTGGATGCGGCGATCGACTACACCAAGGGCCGCAAGCAGTTCGGCAAGTCGGTCAGTGATTTTCAGGGTGTGCAGTTCATGTTGGCCGATATGGCGATGAAGGTCGAGGCGGCTCGGCTGATGGTCTACTCGGCGGCGGCGCGGGCTGAGCGTGGTGAGGGCAATCTGGGGTTCATCTCGGCGGCGTCGAAGTGTTTTGCCTCTGATATCGCCATGGAGGTCACCACCGATGCGGTGCAGTTGTTCGGCGGGGCCGGGTATACCGCGGACTTCCCGGTGGAGCGGATGATGCGTGATGCCAAGATCACCCAGATCTATGAGGGCACCAACCAGATCCAGCGTGTGGTGATGAGCCGCGCACTGCTGCGGTAAGACCGTCCACTTCGGACGCCGGAAAGACGGTTTGCGGTAGTTGTGACGGCCTCGGTCTTCCTATAAGAGGCCCAGCCTTGCCGCTGCCCGCCGGACTGCCGGTTCGCGCGTGCGCCGTGCATTAGCCCGGATTGCCTCCACATCGGCCGGGTCGGCGTCCGCGCCCGCCGGTGACCCGGCCTGGAACGGCGGCTTGGGGTCGTACTCGAGGGCCAGTTGGGCTCGTGTGGCGGCGGCCCGGCCGGCGACCTCGGCGGCGACCGTGAGCGCGAAGTCGATGCCGCTGGTGACCCCGCCACCGGTGAAGATGTTGCCGTCGCGGACGACACGTTCCTGAACCGGTTGCACGCCCAAGATGTCGAGCAACGGATGGGATGCCCAGTGTGTCGTCGCACGTCGGCCCTGCAGAAGCCCGGCCGCGGCGAGCACGAATGAGCCGGTGCACACACTCGTGACGAATCGTGCACCGGCGGCTTGACGTTTCACGAAGCCCAACGCGGTGTCGTCGTCGAGGAGGTCGAAGGCTCCCTGGCCGCCGGGAACCATCAGGAGGTCGGCCTGGGGCGCCTCGTCGAAGGTGGTGGTCGGCACGATGGAGAAGCCTGCATCGGTTGGAATGGGATCCAAAGTGGCCCAGGCGAGTTCGACTGTCGCGCCGGGGATTCGCGAGAACACTTGAACTGGTCCGGTCAGGTCCAGTTGCGTGACATCAGGGAAGAGGACGGCGACGATCGTTGTCGCAGCCGGCTCGGAAGCTGTAGACGACATGATGTTCTCCTGGAGGCGTTGTTGAACGAAGTGTCTGGAGACGGCAGGCGTTACCCAACCTGGCGGCATTGTGACGGTTCATATCACGAGGGCGCTGGCGCTCAGTGCGACAATCTGGCCATGCCGTTGACCGGGCCGTAGCCTCGCCCCAGCGGATATGCCGCGCGGATGCACTCGGTGACCCAGAGCTTGGCAAAACCCACTGCCTCGGGAACCGCGTAACCGTGCGCCAGCGCGGCGGTGATCGCCGCGGCAAGAGTGTCGCCGGCGCCGTGGTCGTGGCGGGTGTCCACTCGCGCCGCGGTGAATTGATGGAACTCCGCGCCGTCGAAGAGGAGGTCGGCGCTGGTCTGTGAGGTGCGCAGGTGACCGCCTTTCACGAGCGCCCAGCGCGGTCCCAGCGCGTGCAGAGCCCGGGCCGCATCGCGTTGGCTCTCGTCGTCGACGACATCGATGCCGACGAGCAGTCGTACCTCGTCGAGGTTCGGCGTGACCAGCGTGGCCAGCGGGATCAATTCATGGCGCATGTCATCGAGTGCACTGGCGTGGAGAAGGGGTTCGCCGACATTGGAGGCGCATACCGGATCGACCACCAGCGGAACAACGCCGTCGAGCCCTTCGGACCTCCAGGTAGCCACGACGGTCCTGATGATCTCGCTGGAGGCGAGCATGCCGGTCTTGGCAGCCTCGATGCCGATGTCTGACACCACGGCGCTGATCTGCCCGGCTACCACGTCAACCGGAACTTGGTGAAATGCTCTGACGCCCAATGTGTTCTGGACCGTGACGGCTGTCAATGCGGCGCATCCATGCACACCCAGCATGGCAAATGCGCGCATGTCGGCCTGCAGGCCGGCGCTGCCGCCGGAATCGGAGCCGGCGATGGTCATGACCCGGTGGGGGGTCTGTCCCAGTGCGGGCAGCGGAAGGTCGGGAGCGTCGGCCATGGGTCCGATTGTTTCAAGGATCGTTGCAGCGGTTGCGGCAGGTACCGGACTTCGGAAATCCGAAACCTGCCTGCATCGCTGGCCCCAGGTCGCCGAGCGGAAAGACGGTGCTTGCACCCCGAATCTCGCACCCTTTCCTGATCAGGCCGCTGAGCCGCGCGAGGCCCACAAACGGGCAAAGCTCATCGAACAGGAGACCGGGGTAATGCACCGTGCCGTCGGCTATCTCTTTCAAGGTGTCAGCACAAGATGACGTACTGAAAAACTAGACCTTGACCCCGCCGCCGACAGAACCCCGGTCTCGGTGATCTGCCGGGTGCTCGATATGTCCACGCGATCGTTCTGCGAATGGCGGAAGAACCAACTTCATAAGGAATCGAGACGACGCTCATCTCATCAAGATGCATATCCGGCCGTCGACGATCCGGCAATTCGGATACCGCTTCATCCACGACGATTGCCCGCACCCGAGGCGCTGAGGGCGAGAAGCGGTCGCGCGGCTGTGCTCCAGGAACGCAACCGTGGTGAACACCCAAGAAACCAGCCGTGACAAGAAAACCCGGGCGACCCTGCACGATCGCCTTCGTCGACGCCATCGCGACCTCATCGCCGGTAGAACCATTGGGCATAACGGTCGTGGCAGTCAGAATCGGTCAAGAAGTTCGGTCACCCGTTGTCGGACAATGGTTTCACCCATCGATAGGTCGGGTGAGCGCACTGGGGGGACATTGCCGCGATGGGCGTCGGAATCCGCGGCTTCGGCGTCGGTGACGGCGCGCAGGAACTGCCGCCGGTGAAGCGTATGAGGGACACAACGGCCCCTGTCCCCGGGTCCGGGAAATGACACCCCCAGAGAACCTGTGCACCAACCCGATTGGGATCGTTCGACACTGGCCGACAGCCGCCACCGGAACAGCTCGCTGTGACTGCGGCACTCAGGGCAGGGCAGCGAGAATGTTGAACGGATTCGGTGGAGGCGGTGGCGGCGCTGGCGGTGCGGGCACACCCATGACGGAGACGGGCGGCACCGGACCAGGGAGCAGTCGGGCAGACAGCGCCTCCGGGGTGAGGTGGGGTTGGCCGGCCATCGTGGTGGCCGGGGCAGGACCGGGCGTCAAAGCGGTGGCGGGCAAAGGGGCCGTTACGGGTACCGTCGTGGGCCCGGCCGACGGCGCCTCATGGGTGAGGTGGGGTTGGCGGGCTACCGGGGCGGCTTCCACCGACGCAGGCGCGGGGTCGGTCAGCGCGGTGGTGTCTGGCGTTGTCGCGACCTCTGGTTGGTCAGTGACTGTCGGGGCCGCCGCCACGACTTCGGGTTCCTCAACGACTATCGGTGCCGCCGTCGCGACACTCGGTTCGGCAGCAACTGTCGGTGGCGCCGCCACGACCGGGGGGAGTGCGAGGACGACGGGCGGGGCCGCGGCGACCTCCGGAGCGGGAGGCGGCGGCAGTGCCGCAGTGGGCGCGGCAATGACCGGGGCATCGTCCGGCGGTGGAGCTGATGCCACCGGCGTGGCGGCGTGGTCGGCTGCCTGGGGCGGTGCCGTGTCCACCAGCAAGTGCCCCGCAGCCGCTGTACCCACGGCCATGGCCACGACGCTCAACGCCACAGCCAAGGAGACCCGGCGGGCAGGCAGCCGCGAAGCGATCCGGCGCAACGGCCTGTTGTGGTCCTCGGCGGTAACGGTCCGCGCAGCACCGTACGCGAGTTCCAGAGCGGGATCGATGTAGCGGGCCGTCCGGTTCCGGCTGTACCGCGCCTCATCGGCGGAGACCAGATCGATATCGCTGAAACCCAGCGACCGTAGCTCCGACGTCAATTTCACGGCTGACCCGGCCGTGCCCTTGCTCCACGCTATTCGAATAGCGTGAATGTCCTGTTCCGTCCGGGAAGCGAGTGCCTCGACACTGGTGGCTGCTGCGTTCGCCAGGTCCTCGGACGGATCGACCTCGACGATGTCATCGGCGGCGATTGTGCCGTCCACGAGGTCGACAAGGGTCCACACCACCGTGTTCGCTGTCAGCGACAGACCTAGTAGCTTGCGCATCGCCAAACCCCTCGAGGACCGCTGGTCCCTGCCTTTTTGTGTTGCGTCAAAGTCAGAGCTAAGCACGCGGTGATGTGAGGTTCAAACCGCACAGCAAAACCTCAATGAATTCTCAATCCGGCGTGTCAGCGGAGAATGCGGGCGCGGGAAATCGATTCCCGCCGTTAATTTTTGCTGGCACTTCTGCCACCACGGCGACGCAGCGAACGTCGTCTTCACCTGTCGCTTCCTTGCGCCACCTGTTGGTGGTTCTGACCAATTTGGGTCGGTTGACGGAGGTTTCGCGCTCATGGAAAGCACTGTCCTGGCCGCCAACCTCGTTCCGGTGCGCCCCTTCTCCCGCCATGCTGTGTCGGCTCTGAGCAGAAGCCATGGCCTGCAACAAGTGTGGGCGGCAAGCATGCCGCCAAGGGAAGTGCTCGAGGGCGATGCAGTCGCCGATCACCAAGGTGAGCACGTCCATACTGACACTGGGCAGCATGGGCGTCCTCGTCGTTGGATGGCAGTCCCCGCAACCGCGAGCGGCAAATCAGATGCGGCTCATGTCGGAGTCCACATAACATTCGCCCGTCCCCTTATCCGGTCGTCGCCTGCACCAACCAGGAGCGGTGGGCGGCGCTGCCTGCAGATGGGTCCAACGCGGCGAATCCCATCAGAGATCGAACTGCCCCGATGAAAAGTCAAAAGCATCAGGGAATCCTGACGCGGGCCTGGTGCAGGTCCGCGGCGTCGAAACCGTGGTCGCTGACGGGAGAGGGCTGACCTACTTGGTCGGCGGCGCAGTTGTCGGACCGACCGTCGACTTTGATTCCGGACCAGGACGAGTATCAGGCGTCGCGGGGTTCGAGAAGCCTCAGAGCGTCCAGACCACCGTGGCTGGCTCGGCCGGCAGTATGGATCAAATTGCACTCGAGCATCGGCAGGCGCCGATCTGCTGAATGGTGTTGCAGGACAGTCGAAAAACATCGTCGACAAGTCAGCAGCTGCTGTTCGCAACTCTGGCGACCAGCGCTGGCAGGGACTGGTGAATCCGAGTCGGTCTGAGTCACAACACCGTCCGGGCGGCAGGTGCTTCGAGATCAGCATGAACCCTGCCGCGCAACAGCGGACTTTCGCCTTCGGGCTGTGTCAAAAACTGTGCCAGGACCCCAGAAGTCGTTGAGACGCCACAAATGCAACGGAAGGTCAGAAAGGGTGGCCGGTTAGCCGCAAGAGCCGACCCGGGGAGGAGTAGACAGATGGTCGTGACCATCGAGTCCAGGCTGGCGCGAGTATTCCGCCTGCAAGGCAACGCGTGGCAGCGGCACGCCAATCCCTGGAGCGTGTACACGCGTATCCCGATCCCGATCGTGCTGGTCACGGCGATCTGGTCGCGGCAGTGGCTCGGGTGGTGGTGCTTGGTCCCGGTGGGCACCGTGCTGCTCTGGACGTTCCTGAATCCGCTGGCCTTCCCGCCGCCGAAGTCGCTGAATCACTGGGCATCACGGGGGGTGCTCGGCGAGACGTACTGGTCGGCCCGAGGCGCGATGCCAATCCCGGTCCGTCATCGGGTGGCGCCGCTGGTTCTGAGTGGGCTCAGCGTGGTCGGCGTGCCGTTCATCGTGTGGGGGCTGGTCGTCTTCGACCCGTGGCTGACCGCGTTCGGTGTGGCGGTCCAGATGGCGGGCAAAGTGTGGTTCATCGACCGGATGGCACTGCTGTACGACGACATGACGGCCGACTTGCCACCCGGCTGAAACCCGGCGGCTGACATGTTGTCGCAGATCAGGGCGGTGCACGGGGCACTTTGCGCGCCGCCGGGAAGGTGCGGTACCGCTCAGCGGGGCGGGTCGCCGCGCCAGTTGAAGCTGTTGACGTACTTACCCATATCCAGTGCGAGCTGAAGGTTGGCAGCTGACGGCTTGCCGGAACCGAAGTCCGGCCCGAAGGCGCGGTACGGACCCACCGCACCCGCAATCAGGGCCAGGTCGTTCTTGACGGCGACCATCACGATGATGCGCATCCGGGTGGAACTGCTCATAGCGCCCTGCGGCCAGAGATCGGCAGCCAACCCGTATCCGTGCTGGTAGCCGACCATGGTGTTCGGGATCTCGTACGCGGTCTTGGTGTCGGGGTAGGTTTCGTTCAGCAGGTCGAAGGCAATGTCCTTCGCGCTGCGCCCGCCCGCGGGGCGGCTGAACAACTGCATGGTGCCGCCGTCACCGGCTTGCAGCACTGCAGTGACCCCGTCGGCGTGTTGGGAGACCTCGTAGGCCGACCCCTGGACCGGGTAGGACACCGAGAACGCCCCGTCGGCCGAGGTGAACCGAGGGTTTATCTCCACTGCACGGTTCATCGGCGGGCTTCCGCAATCTGGCGGACAGATGTATCTGGCCGCGGGACGCGAGATCAGTCCGGACAGGCCGACCAGCCCGCCGGCCAGCACGACGATGGTGATCCCGAGCGCGAGCGCCACCGTGCGAAACGACGTCGTCGGCGGCTTGGTTCCCTCGAACGTTCCGGACTGTGTCGAGTAGCCGGGCAGCAACCCGACGGTGATCTCTCCGGCGAGCCCCCCGCTCGCCGGTTCCTCGGTGAGCCGGGTTGGGCGATCATCGCGCCGGGTCCGGCGGGACTGCCGTGAGCACGCGCGCATGGCGGCGCCGCACCTGGCGCAGAACGGTGCATCGGGTACAACGTGATTGCACTCGATGCACAGGATGGGCTCGTCGGTGTGGACGTCGTCCTTCGCCTCGTGCAGCAGTGCCAGGTGCAGGCCGACCCGGAGCGCGAACAACGCAATCCCGGTCAACGTCAGATGCAGTACCAACTGCAACGACTGGGGAAGCCGGACGACGTCGACCATGCCCAGCGCGGCGTAGATGGCGGTCACCACGACCGCGATCAGGACGAGGGTGGCCCGGACGAAGCTGCGGTGCTGGTTGGCCTTGGCCGGCGGTCGGGTGAACCACAACGCCGTGCCGATCAGACCACCGACGGCCGCGGCGGTCAGTGGCATGGCGATTCCACGGACGCCGGCTTCGACGAGCAGCCCGTCCAGCGGACGGGCCCGGTTGATCATCCCGGTGGTGAACTGGGGTGCCAGCCGAGTCAGGGTGGCCGCCGCGGTGAACGTCACGGCGCCCAGTGCACCAATTGCGTAGCCGTCCAACGCTTCCCGCTTGCCTTGCCACGACAAGCGGGTCACCACAGCCGGAACCAGCATGAGCAGCATGCTCCCCAACGGCACCCCGATCCCGTCCCGTAGGATCCGTGCTCCGGCGATACCTGCGCCCAGCGGGACGCCATAGGCGCGGGCCATGGCGGCCCCGGTCAGTAGCGCCCACCCGACGCCCAAGATGACTCCCAGCGCCGCCGTCAACGGCAGCGTGCGGCGGGGGATATCGTGAGAGACACCGGATTCGCGCAAGTACAAGCCGAACAGCAAGGGCAGGCCGAGTGAGGCGACCGCGATCAGTGCGGCGGGCATCCGCAGGAACGTGGCGACGGCCAAGGCGGCCGCGAGCAGTCCGATGCCCATCAGGAACACCGTCCGTGAGCGCGGCGTCAGGTGCGGGAAGAGCGAACTGGTCAGTGCGGGCGCAAGCAGTCGCTGTCCGGGTGCGGCACTGAAGGCACGCGCCCGCAGCCAGTGTGGGCCGTCTCCGCTGCGGTGTTCAGCCAGCGGCATTCCGCAGAGCCCGCAGTATTGGCCTGCGGGAACGTCGACCTCGCACACCGGGCATTCCACCATGCCGGGGGCGCTCATCAGGCCTGCACTTTCTGGGCGACCTGCAGGTTGCGAACGAGATTGTCGACATCCGGGGTACCGAGCCCGGTGACCAGGTCATAACCCGGGCCGGCATTGTCGACGGCGTTGCCTCCCAACGTCACATCGCGGTAGGCGGGTCGTGGCGCTCCCTCGGCGATGCGATACAGCAGCGGATTGATATCGCCGATCAGGGTTCCGTTGTTCTCCAGCAGATACTGGTTCATCAGCGCGGTCAGACCCGCCCAGATGGGCGCCGACTGTGAGGTACCGCCGCCGATGACAACCCGCCCGTCGAGCACGAACTTCACGCCGGTGAACGGGTCGGCCACCGCGGCGACGTCCGGTGTCATGCGCTTACCGGTGTTGCGCTCGGGTGGTACCGCGCCTGCGGCGGTGCGTTGCCAAGGCGGGAGTTCGAACAGCGTCGAGACACCGCCACCGGTGCCCTGGGACAGCGGGACGTCGAACCAGGTCTGTTCAGACACCCAGTTTCCGTCCGCGTCGGTGGACAAGGTGGTGCCTCCGACGCTGGTCATCTCGGGCAACGACGCGATCGAGTCGAGGCCGACGTCCTGTTCGCTGGGCGGTGACGACCAGTCCTGTCCGCCACGGCATTCCATGCCGGCGAGGTCACCACTGGCGTTGTAGGCGGTGGTGCCGTGTGACTGGGCGGTGCGCAGCGCCGACCTGACCGGGGCCAGGTCGGCGGCGGTGATGAGTTTGTCGCAGCCCCAGCCGATCGAGAAACTCCACACCGCGCCGGGGAACTGGCGGTCGGTGTCCTCGAGCATCTGGCCGATCTTGCGATAGCCGCCGCCACCTTCGACGGTCGGGCGGGCATTGACCACGACTTTGCGGGCATCGGGTGCAATGGCGTGTGCCACTTGAAGGTCCATCGACAGCTCGCCGCGCGGTTCACCGGGCGATCCGCCGACGACCTCCGGGGTGAACTGCGGTAGGTCGAACGTGGTGGTGAAGGTGTCCAGATCGGATTGCCTGAAACCGTCGAAGGCGAAGATCACGATGGTGATTCCCTTGCCAGTGAAGCCGGCCCTGGCCAGATCGTCGGCGTTGTAGGTGGTCAGCAGCGCGTCGGGGGTGAGGCCCCGGTCGGGGATATTGAGCGGGAGGTGGTCGGGTAGCGACATGTGATGGGGCGTGTAACTGAGGATCCGACCCATTTCAGAAACTTCGGCGCGCAGGTGCTCGGGCACCGCAGGCTGGTGCGGTGAGGCGTAGAAGAGTTGGCCCATCCTTCCCCGGTAGTCACGCACGGAGACGTCGAATGCCCGCTCGACGGAATCGGGTGATCCTTCGACGAGCACCCAGTCGTCGCCGGGTCGCCACTCGACCGACAGCGACTGGTCCCGGGCCCAGTCGATCAGCGCCGTGGGGCGCGACCGGTCGGTGAGGCTTGCGGTGAACTCGATGCTCTGCTCACGCGCCGGCCCGAGATCAGTCGACGCACCCAACAGCGATGCGTAAGGGCCTTCGATGAGCTTGTCATCGGCGGGGGGCTCGGTGACGGAGAGGCCGAGGCCGACCAGCACCGCGCCGACAAGAAGGAAGGCAGTCAGTGAGCGAACGGTCGCTGTTCTTCTCATGGTCCCGGTAAGAACTGAGGGCGGGTCCGCATGGTGTTCGGACCCGCCCCGTTCATCGACAGTGACGCCTAGCTGCCGTAATCGTCGCGGCCGGTGTCCAAGGTCGGCTGAGGCGCCACCACCGGGGGAGTGAAGGGGTCATTGGGGGCGTTGGGGTTGGGCGCCTTCTCGGTGGGGCTCAGCGGTGCCTCCGTGGTCGTCGTGGTTGTGGTGGTGGTCGTGGTGGTCGACTCTTCGGGGGCGTCGCTCTCGCTGCTGCACGACGCGGTCAGGCCGATCATTGTTATGACGGCGACACCGCCCGCCGCTGCCGCAATGCGACGACCCAGACGATTCAATGCCATGTTCAGTCCTCTACTCGTTGCTACGTGGTATCTCCGGTCACTGCGATGGCCCGCAAACCCCGTGGACAGACCTATCCTAAGATCAGGATCGAGATCACGGGGTGTAACGCAACGCTGTCTCGGCGCATTCCCCCTGCTTCACCTTCCTCTACAGTGGTGCGAGCACCGACAAATCCGCCGAACCGGCGTTACCGTGCGGTGCATGACGATGACCGTTTTTGGTAAGAGCGACCGGTCAGAAAGTATCAGTTCCCCTGTGGCAGAGTTGTTTTCGGTCGACGGCACAGGCAGCGGCGGCCGCAGGGCCGTCACAGCGGTTCGTAGCCGGCACGTATCTTGGAGTAGCGCGGGGGTGGGCCTCAGTCACGTGACGAAACCGCCTACGCAGTCTCGACTCAGCGGCAAGGCGGTGGCTGGCTCGTTCGTGACAAGCCCTTGAAGGACGCGGCCGAGCGCTCCGAACTCGGACACGACGGTGAGGAAATGTCAGTGGGTGTCAAGTGCGAATCCCACGATAAGGGCAGCTCAGGGACCCTGTTCAGCCCGCGTCGGGGGACCCGTAGCGTGTCACTACGACCTCGAGGAGTCTCGGCATGATTTCGCATTCCATCACCATCGAGCTGCTCCGCGGACTCGCGGACCTCGAGGACACCGGCCGTGGCCTGCTTCCGCACCGCCTGCCGCGTGCCGCTCGGGCGCGATGCGACGACCCGCAACTGTTGAGTGCCGAAACGCAGCCCTCCGGTGTACGCCTGGTGATGCGCACCGCCGCGACCGTGATCGAACTCGACATATTGCGGACACGCGTGGTGCTGGTGGGCGTACCGCCGCGTGCCGACGGCGCCGTGGATCTGCTGATCGACGGTCAACAGGTTCAGCACGCGACGGTGTTCGGCGGCGACCTGGTGCGTATCGACCCGTCGACGGGCGCGACCGAGGTGGAGCCGGGCGAGGTGGCGACCCTGCGCTTCGACGGGCTGGCGCCGGGGGACAAGACAGTCGAGATCTGGCTGCCGCATTACGAACGAACGGAACTGGTGGCGTTGCGCACCGACGCGCCGATCACGCCCGCACCGGCGGCCCGGCCCGTCTGGGTCCACCACGGCAGTTCGATCAGCCAAGGCTCCAACGCGGAAACCCCCAGTACCACCTGGCCCGCATTGTCGGCCGCCGGGGCCGGCCTTGACCTGGTGAACCTCGGTTTCTCGGGCAGTTCCATGCTGGACCCATTTGTGGCCAGGGCGATTCGCGATCACCCTGCCGACCTGATCAGCGTGAAGATCGGCATCAACCTGGTGAACTCGGACCTGATGCGCCAGCGGGCGTTCGGCCCCGCCGTGCACGGGTTCCTCGACAGCATCCGCGACGGGCACCCGACCACACCGCTGGTCGTCATCGGGCCACTGCACTGCCCGATCCACGAATCCACTCCGGGGCCGGGCAGTTTCGACGTCGAGGCACTGGCGGCGGGCGTGGTGCGCTTCGTCGCGCTGGGCGACCCCGCCGACGCCGTGGTACCGAACCCGGGACTCCGTCGCCTCACGCTGCGCAGCATCCGCGAACAGCTCACCCAGATCATGACACGGCGTCGGGCCGAGGATCCACACCTGTCCTACGTCGACGGTCTCGATCTCTACGGACCCGGTGACGCAGCGACGCATCCGCTGCCCGACAACCTGCACCCCGATGCCGCCACCCACCGGCTCATCGCGGAGCGGTTCGTCGCACTGGCCCTGAGTCGGTAGCGCAGGAGGTCGGGTCCGTCAAACAGCCTGTCCGGGAACCTATTTCAAATAACAGGTGACTGGGGCTGTTCGGGTGTCGGCGCCGACAGCATGGCTGCCGGGCGCAGCAGCGAGCCGGTCCACGCCTTGGTCCCGGTGGAGAACACCTCGCCTGAAGTAGATCTCTTCGAGGACCGTGGGTAGTAGTCCGAGTGCCCCCGGGAGGAGGCCGGTAGCACAGCGTGATCACCCGCCGAGCACGGCCCGTCGACCGGTGAGGTCTATGCAGTGCAGTGCGACGGCTCGGCGATCTGCAGCAGCTGCTTGCCGAAGTTCTTGCCGTCGAACAGCCGGTTCAGGACGTCCACGGTATCTTCGAGATCGCCCTTCTGGAGGTCGTCGGCCCACACCAGGGCGCCGTCGCGGATCCACGTGGCGAGGCGGGCGGCCGCGTCGTCGAACTGGTCCAGGAAATCGGTGACGATGAAGCCGAGCATCTTGGCGCTGCGCACGGTGATGGTCGACAGGTTGGTCGGCCCGTAGGCGGTGGCTTCGTCGGAGTATCCGCTGGAGATCCCTCCGCACAGGACGACGGTGCCGCGCTGGGCGATGTTGCTGATGCCGGCCTCGAGGACCTGCCCGGCGACGTTGTCGTAGAACAGGTTCACCCCGTTCGGGGCCAGCTCGGCGATACTCTGCTTGATGTCTTGGGACTTGTAGTCGATGGTCGCGTCGAAGCCGGCGACCTCGGTGAGCCACCGGGTCTTCTCGGGGCCTCCGGCGATGCCGATGGTGGTGGCACCGGCAAGCTTGGCGAGCTGCCCGGCCACCGAACCCGTCGCCCCGGCGGCGCCCGAGATGAGCACCACGTCACCGGGTTTGGGCCGGCCCAGCTCCAGCATGCCGAAGTATGCGGTCAGCCCGGTGGTGCCCAGCACGCCGAGGACCGCGGTGGGGGCCAGGCCGTCGGGAATCCGGCGGGCCGCCGGCAGGTCTCCCGCGTCGCCTCGGATGTGTTCGAGCTCACCGACGGTGCCCTCGGCGAAGTGGCACAGCGCGTATTCCTGCCAGCCGAAGTTGCCGTGCACCAGCGTGCCCTCCGGTACACCGGGATGGGCGCTGGCGACCACCTCCCCGATGGCGTGGCCGCGCATGACAGCCCCCAGCCGGACCGGTGGGGCATAGGAGGGGCCGTCGTTCATCCAGCCCCGCATCGCCGGGTCGAACGCCAGCCAGAGGACCTTGACCAGCACTTGCCCGGAAGTCGGTGCGGGAGTGCGCTGTTCGTCGACGGTGAAATCGGATTTGCTGAGGGTCCACACGGGACGCTGGGTCAGCAGCATCCGGCGGTTGGTGTACTCGGCCATGGAGATTTCCTTTGCTCGGGGAATTACGGAAGGGGCGGGGCTCAGCCGCGGATCAGACTGGAGGTCTGCGCCCATTCGGCAGCGCGCAGTTCGGTCTTGAGAGTCTTGCCGGTGGACGTCTTCGGGAGTTCGGCCACGAATGCGATGTCCCGCGGGGCTTTGTACGCCGCCAGTCGTGTTTTCACGTGCGCGACGATGTCCTCGGCGCTGACCTGGGCCTGTGGGGCGGTCACGACGAAGGCCTTCGGGCGCTCACCCCATGTGTCGTCGGGAACCCCGACGACGGCGACCTCGACCACCGCGGCATGGGACATCACCGCCTGTTCCACTTCGACGGAGGAGATGTTCTCACCACCGGAGATGATGACGTCCTTGGCCCGGTCGAACAGCTGGACGTAGCCGTCGGCATGCCGCACGCCGAGGTCGCCGGAGTGAAACCAGCCGCCGGCAAACGCCTTCCGGGTCTGCTCCGGCTCCAGGTAGTAGCCCTTCATCACGATGTTGCCGCGCATGACGATCTCACCCATCTCGGATCCGTCCGCGCGCACGTCGACAAGCGGCCCGGTGCCGTTTTCGGCCGCCGGCCGGACGACGCGCATGTCGTCGGAGCAGAGCATGCCGACGCCCTGGCGGGCCAGTCGTGTTGCGAACTCGTCGCGGGGCAGTTGCTCCCAGCCGGGCTGCACCTCGCAGATCGCGTACGGTCCATAGGTTTCGGTGAGGCCGTAGACGTGTGTCACCGTGGCGCCCAGCCCGCGGACGG
The DNA here is from genome assembly GCF_059132455.1 of Mycolicibacterium sp. SMGY-1XX. Lineage (NCBI taxonomy): Bacteria > Bacillati > Actinomycetota > Actinomycetes > Mycobacteriales > Mycobacteriaceae > Mycobacterium > Mycolicibacterium sp. SMGY-1XX. The sequence goes on along the minus strand of NZ_CP101139.1, from coordinate 4,163,096 downwards.
CCCCGATGGTGGCCGGGCTCGGTGGGGCACCCGCGGTGGTGATGGTGACGGGGTGGGCCAGCTCGTGCGCTTCGGGCGCATTGGTGAGCGTGGTCAGCACGGTGGGGGCTCCGCTGAAGTGGGTCACCGCCAGTTCGTCGATCAAGCGCCACATCGCGTCACCGCGCACCGCGCGCAGGCACACATGGGTGGCGGCTACCGCGGTGACTGCCCAGGGATGACACCACCCGTTGCAGTGGAACATCGGCAGCGTCCACATGTAGCGCGACTCGGCGGTGAAGCCGTTGTGCACCACTTGGTTGAGCGCGTTGAGGTAGGCGCCGCGGTGGGTGTACATCACACCTTTGGGTCGGCCGGTGGTGCCCGAGGTGTAGTTGATCGAGATGGTGCTGTCTTCGTCGTCGACCTCCCACCGCAGGGGATCGTCGGCGCCGCGGTTCAGCAGGTCGGCGTAGGTGGTGGCCGGCCACAGGCCGGCATCGTCGCCGTGCTCGTCGGGGAGTTCGACGATCTCCCGCACCGTGGCCAGGTCGGTCTCGTGCAGTCCGATGCGCTGCAGGTGGGCCCCGTCGGCGAACAGCAGCTCGGCTCCGGAGTGGTCGCAGATGTACTGGACTTCCGGCGCCGCGAGACGGGTGTTGATGGCCACCAGCACGGTGCCGGCCAGCGGGACCGCAAAATGGGCTGCCAACATCTCCGCGGTGTTGGAGGCCAGATACGCCACGCGTCCGCCGGGCGCCACCCCCGAGGTCCGGATGGCGTGGGCCAGCCGGGTGACGTGCGCCGCCAGCTGTGCGTAGGTGAGGCGGCGGTCGCCGTCGATGACGGCGATCTTGTCGGGGAACACCGATGCCGATCGGTCGAGAAATCTCAGTGGGCTCAGTGCGACGTCGAGGCCGGTCATGGGTTGTCCTCCTGGTTAGCAGCACGCGCTGACGGCCGAGGAGCGCTCGGCGCAGCAGTTGACGAAGTTTCGCAGCAGGTTTTCGGATCGAGAGTCGTTGAGCCACAGGATCTCCGGGTGCCATTGGACCGCCACCAGGTTGGCGGAGGCGATCTCGAACGCCTCCACCAGTCCGTCGTCGGCGGTCGCGGTGGCACGTGCATCGGGTGCCAACGTCAGGAACCCCTGATGATGTTGGCTGTTGACCTCGACGCGCCCGTCTGCACCCAACCACTCTGCCAGCCGGGTGCCCGGTTCGACGTGAACCGAATGGGCGGGCAGGTCGAGTGCCTCCTCGGAGACCCGGTGGGCCAGCGTCGTCCGGCAGTCGCGGGCCAAGTCGGCGATCAGTGTTCCGCCGAGTGCCACATTGGTCAGTTGTGCCCCGCGGCAGATCGCCAGGACCGGGGTGCCGGCCTGGAGCGCGATGTTCAGTGCGGTGATCTCGTTGTCGTCCAGGGCGCGGGGGCCGGCCTCGATGAGTGGGTCGGCGCTGTCGCCGCCGTACAACTCGGGGTTGACGTCGGATCCGCCGAGCAGGACGAGTCCGTCGGCCATGCCGATCAGTTGGTCGAGATCTGTTCGCGGGTAACGGCAGTCGATGGTCAGCGGGGCTGCTCCGGCGGCGACGATACCCGCCAGCATCGCCCGCCAGTGGTGGTAACGGCGCAACACGTCGAAATCCATGGTGACGGCCACTACGGGCTGTCGCGGTTGGGTCATGACACCCCTTCTTCGAAAGGTGGACCCGCGCTGTACCGCGGGCCCAGCGAGCATATCCACCGCTTTAAGGTCTAGTCAATGGTTCTTTTGCCGACACGGTATGCGCCAGGTCACATTTATGGTCTACTAATTACTTCTTTAGTCCATTTGGGCATTGTCTCGAACATCAAACAGCAGGAAGGGATTCGACGTGAACGCTGACCAGACAGGGCCGAGCGGGCTGGTGCCCCAGGCGGCCGAAAGCCCCGCACATCTCAAACGAGGCGCCGTCGGTCTCGCCGGCGTCGTGTTCATGGTGGTCGCCTTCTCGGCGCCCATCTCGGCGATGACCGCCAACCTGCCCGTCGCGGTCGGATTCGGCAACGGTGCCGGAGCCCCGGCCGGCTTCATCATCGCCACCGTGGTGCTGACCATCTTCAGCGTCGGGTTCGTGGCACTGGCCCGGCACATCACCGCTGCCGGTGCGTTCTACACCTTCGTCGCGCGGGGCTGGTCCAGGACGCCGGGCCTGGCGGCGGGGGTGATGTCGATGTTCGTCTACATGATCATGGAAGCCGGCGTGATCGGGCTCTTCGCCACCTTCGCCCAGCAGGCCGCGTCGACCTACCTCGCGGTGGACGCGCCCTGGTGGGTGTATGCCCTGGTGGCGGTGGCAGCCATCGGCGCCCTGTCACACCGCGACATCTCGGTGGCGGCGAAGGTGCTGGGCGTCGCGCTGATCGCCGAGATCGGGATCCTCACCCTCACCTCGGTCGCCGGCTTGATCCAGGGACCGGGCATCGCCTGGAGTTCGCTGAACCCGGTGGCCGCGGTGCACACCAACGGCGTGGCCGGCGGGGCGGTCGGCCTCGGCCTGCTGATGGCGTTCTGGTGCTGGGTCGGGTTCGAGGCCACCGCGATCTACGGCGAGGAATCCAAGGATCCGAAACGGATTGTTCCGCGCGCCACGATGATCGCGGTCATCGGGATCGGGGTCTTCTACACCTTTGTCGCGTGGGCGGTGATCAGCGCCAACGGTCCACAGCAAGCCGTGACGCTGGCTTCGAGCGCCAGTCCGTTCGAGTTGCTCTACACCCCGGCTCGTGAGTACGTGGGGCCGTGGGCGGTGACCGCGTTCGAGCTGCTGGTACTGGCGGGCACGTTCGCGTGCGCGCTGGCGATCCACAACTCTGCCGCCCGGTACCTGTTCGCCTTCGGCCGGGATGGTCTGCTGTGGAATCGTCTCGGTCAGGCCCATCCGCGGCACGGCTCCCCGTGGATCGCGTCGTGGACACAGTCGCTGTTCACCGTGCTGCTCATCCTGGTCGCGGTGCTCACGAAGTCGGATCCCTATCTCATCCTGTTCACCCTGGTGGCCATTCTGGCCACCCTGTGCCTCCTCGTCGTGCAGGTGATGTGCTCGATCTCGGTGATCACCTACTTCCACGTCCAGAAACAGCACCCCGAGACGGCCGGCGTGTGGCGCACCCTGGTGTGTCCCCTCATCGGCGGTGTGGGGATGGGGTTCGTGATCTATCTGATGGCGTCGAACATGGCCGTGGCGGCTGGTGCTGCTTCGGAATCGCTGTTCTTCAAGTCCATTCCGTGGATCGTCATCGGTCTTCTCGTCGGCTCACTGGCGACGGCGACCTACCTGCGGCGGGTGCGGCCCGACCTCTACAGCCGCATCGGCCGCACCGTCTTCGACGACGCGGAGCTTCCCGTGGAGAGCGCCTCGGCTGCCGACGGCGATCTGATCCGGGAGTGAGGGCGGTGGGAGGTGGCGGCGGTACCGCCACCTCCCACCGTCAGCGCTGGCGCAGCCAGGACTCCACCGTCTGGCGGGTGGTGTTGATGTGTTCGGTCATCTTCGACGACGCCAGTTCCGGGTCCTTGGCCTCGATCGCGTCGACGATGGCGTCGTGGAAGTCGTTGGCGTTGGGCTCGACGTGGTGGAAGATCGCCCCGACGGGCAGCCACATGGCGCGGCGGGCGTTGGCCACGGCATCGAACAGGTACTCGTTGCGGCAGGATTCGGCGATCTTGAGGTGGAACGCTGAATCCAGCGACTGCCACTCGGTGATGAGGTGGGGGGTGTTGGTGTCGGACAGTGCCCGGGCGATGTGAGCGTCCATGGCGGCCAACAGTTTGCGTAGCTGGGTGACATCGGTGGCGCGTCGGCGCTCGGCCGCCAGCCGGGCCGCACCCGACTCCACGATCACCCGGTAGTCGAAGGCGTTGCGAAGGGTCACCCGGTTGTCGCGCATCGCCCGCCGCGCCGCGGCCTCGTCGTGCGGGGGGGCCAGCACGGTGACCCCGCCGTTGCGGCCGCGCTTCACCGACACCAGGCCTTCACGGTCGAGGATGGTCATGGCGGCACGGACCACGGTGCGCGAGACGTCCAGCATCTCCGAGAGGTCGCGTTCGGTGGGCAGCTTGTCACCGGGCTTGAATCTGCCCAACTCGAGGGCGCGCCGGATCTGATCGACCACCAGCTCATGTGCAGGGATCTGCCGTACCCGGCTGAGCTCGAGCTGCTCCAGTGTCATCGGCCGACTTCCTTTCGGTGTGGTCTCAGATTAGCCGATCAAGCAGCTTCTAAGTGCATTTGAACCAGTCAATAGTCCACTGCATCTCTGAACCCCCACTTACATCTTAAAGAACTAAAGACTTGACCTTTAAGTGTTTAAGTCGCATGCTGGACCGACAAGCGATCGACATCTCCAGAAGGGATGAAGAGGTTGAACACCTTGGTCATCGTCACCGGCGGAGCCGGTGTCATCGGGCGGGCAATATGCCGGCGGCTGGCTCGCAGCGGGTACCGCCCGGTGGCCGCCGACCTGCCCGCAGCCCTGCGCAGCGGCGACCCCGAACGCGCCGACATCCCCGAAGTGGCGATGGACATCACCGACCCCGGCAGTGTGCAGCGCGCAGTCAGCGAAGCCGTCGCCGAAGGCGAGACGGTGTCCGGTCTCGTCAATTGTGCTGGTGTACTGCGCGATTCCTTCCTCGGTGAACTGGACGAGTCCAAGCTCGAACTCATGTTCCAGGTCAACATCGCGGGCACGGCGCGCGTCACCAACGCCGTTGCCCCGCTGCTGGGCGAGGGCAGCGCGATCGTCAACGTCGGCTCACTCACCGGTCACTTCGGCCGGTTCCGGGGCGCGTCCGTCTACGGCGCCACCAAAGCCGGGATCGCCGCCTACACTCGCTATCTCGCCGAAGAGCTGGCCCCCCGCGGTATTCGTGTCAACAACGTCGCACCCGGAGTCATCCGCGCGCCCATGAGTGCCTCGATGGCCCGGGTCTCCGGCGGCGAGGAAGCCAGCGCGGCACACGCCATGCTCAAGCGCATCGGCGAACCCGAAGAGGTCGCCGACGCGGTGGAATTCCTGCTGTCGCCGCGCGCGTCGTACATCACCGCGCAGACCCTGCTGGTGGACGGGGGGACCGTCGCATGGTGACCGCAACACAGCCGGCCGCCGGTCAGATGAGCGTCGAGCAGGCCAATGACGAAGCCTTCCGGCGTCTCGACGCCGCCGACCCCTGGGTGGTGGACGTCGCCACCGCCGGCGATGTGCTGCCCGGGTACCGGCCCAACCTGGTGTTGACCTCCGGTGCGCCGATGCCGTGGCAGAACTACACCGGAGGCCAACGCGAAGCGCTGATCGGCGGGGCCCTGTTCGAGGGCCTGGCATCGACCCGCCAGGAGGCCATCGCCGGGTTCGCCGACGGCAGCATCGAGATCGGCAGCTGTCACGACTACGCCGCGGTCGGTTCGCTGGCCGGCATCTACACCGCCTCGATGCCGGTCTTCGTGGTGGAGAACCGGACCCACGGCAACGTCGGGTTCTGCAACTTCTACGAGGGCAAAGAACCGCGCCGCCTCAACTACGGCTGCTACGACGCCGGGGTGCACGAGCGGCTCCTGTACGTCAACACGGTGCTGGCGCCGGTGGTGGGCGAGGCCATCCGCCGCCGCGGCGGAATTGCACTCAAACCGCTGATCGCGCGCGCCCTGCGCATGGGCGACGAGGTGCACAGCCGCAACGCCGCCGCCTCGGTGCTGTTCAACCGGGAGATCCTGCCCGCCATCCTCGACATGGTGACCGACGGCATTCCCGGCGTGCGCGAGACCATGCTGCACCTGGCCGAGAACGACTACTTCTTCCTGCGGCTGTCGATGGCCGCCGCAAAGGCCTCTGCCGACGCCATGGCTGTCCCGGGTTCCACGCTGGTCTCCGCCATGGCCTTCAGCTGCCGGGGCTTCGCCATCAAGCTCGCAGGCCTCGGCGACACCTGGTTCGAGGGACCCCCGCCGGTGCACGAGGGCAAGCTCTTCGACGGGCACACCGAAGACGAGATCACCTGGATGGGCGGCGAATCGCCGATCACCGAAACCGTCGGACTGGGCGGTTTCGCGCAGGCCTGCGCGCTGTCCCTGCAGGACTACCAGGGTGGCTCACCCGAGGTGATGATCGAACGCAACCGCGAGATGTACCGGATCACCCACGGCACCAACACTTCCTACCGCATTCCACTGTTCGCCTTCGAAGGCACCCCCACCGGCATCGACGCCCGCAAGGTGCTGGCCACCGGCATCTCACCGGTGATGGACGTGGGCCTGGCCGGGCGCGATGGCGGCCAGATCGGCGCCGGGATCATCCGGGCCCCCCGCGAATGCTTCGAGGCCGCCCTCGACACCCACACGGCCACCTACGGGCCGTCATGAGAACACACGCGCTGACGTTCGCCGGTACCTCCGCGGTGGTCACAGGCGCGGCGTCCGGCATCGGCGCGGCCACCGCGACCCTGCTCGCCGACGCCGGTATCCGCACGCTGGCACTGGACCTCACCGCGCCGCATCACCGCCGCGCAGACGATCTGCTGGTCGGCCGCGCCGTCGATGTCCGCGACGCCGCTGCCCTGAAAAGCGCACTGCAGCAGGTGTTTCCGGAGGGCAACCTGCACTATGTGGTGAACTGCGCCGGGGTGCCCGCGCACACCGGGTTCCGGGGTGTCGGCGCGGGGGACTGGCACAGGGTCCTCGACGTCAACCTGATCGGCGCCTACACCGTGATCGACAGCTGCGCCGACCTGCTGGCCGCTCCCGCCGCGATCGTGAACATCACGTCGATGGAGGCCACCCGGGTGATCGCGCTGACCAACCCCGACCCGAACCCGCAGTACGCCGCCTCCAAAGCCGCGCTGGCGATGCTGACGAAAACCGCCGCCAGAGCCCTGGGCCAGAACATCCGGGTCAACAGCATCGCCCCCGGTTTCGTCGCGACACCCATGGCCGCCGAGCACGGCGACACCACCACCCTGCCGCCGCAACTGGCGGCCCGCACCGTCGTGAACCGGTGGTCGCAGCCGGCCGAGATCGCCGAGGCCGTCGCGTTCCTGCTCAGCGACCAGGCGAGCTTCGTCACCGGCTCCGACCTGCGCGTCGACGGCGGCTTCGCCACCACCTGACCGTACTGCGGCCCGACAGAAGGAGATTCGATGCCCATCGATCCGACAGCCCAGAAAATGCTCGACGACGCCCGCGCCTCGGGCCGGCCCAACGCCCACCTGCTGCCGGTCGAGACCGCCCGCGCCAACTTCGAGGCGACATTCGGAGCCCTGGCCAAGCCCGACGTCGCGCGCGCCGTCGACGTGCTGATCCCCACCCGCGACGGCGACAAGATCCGCGGTCGGGTGTACCTGCCCGTCGAGTCCGGCGATCTCCCGCTGACCCTCTACTACCACGGTGGCGGCTGGCTGCTGGGCAGCATCGACTCCCACGACACCACCACCCGGTCACTGGCGCTGTCGTCCCGGTCAGCGGTGCTCTCGGTGGACTACCGCCGCGGGCCCGAATATCGTTTCCCCACTGCCGTGTACGACGCGATCGACGCCCTGCACTGGGCGCGCAGCGACACCGCGGACCTGCAAGCGCTGGGAATCGACCTGACCCGGGTGGCGGTGGCCGGCGACAGTGCCGGCGGCAATCTGGCCGGCGCGGTGGCCCTCGCCGCGCGTGACAGCGCCATCGACCCCCCGCTGCGCCACCAGTTGCTGATCTACCCGAGCGCCACCAGCGACCTTTCGATCGGCTTCGATGACGCCTACGAGGGCGTGATGCTCGAGCGCGACGAACTGAAATGGCACCAGCGCAACTACTTCCGGACCCCAGACGACGCCGCCGACCCGCGGGCGTCCATTCTGAACGCCGTCCACCACGGTTTGCCACCCACCACCGTCATCCTCGCCGAATGCGACCCCATCAAACCGCAAGGGGTGCTGCTGGCGCAGGCGTTGGAGGCCGCGGGCGTCGACCTCGACACCCGCGAATACCCGGGGATGATCCACGGTTTCTTCGGGCTCGACGAGATTTTCCCCACCGCCACCGACGCGATGACCTACGCGGGTGCGCGTCTCTCGGATGCTCTGGAGCCCCGCTGATGACCCGCACCGCGGTGGTCACCGGCGCCAACGGAGGTATCGGTGGCGCCATCACCAGCCGTCTCCACGGTGATGGTGTCCGTGTCATCGCCACCGACGTCAATCCAGTTCCCGCACAGAGCCTCCCGGACGGCGTGACGTATGTGCCGTTGAACCTGCTCGACGCGGGGGAGGGATTCGAGCAGGTGTTCGCCGAGGTGGGCGACGGCGGGCTGGACCACCTGGTCAACGCGGCGGGGCTGGCGATGTTCGACCGGGACGGCTCCATCGTCGATCACGAGGACGAGGTGGTCTGGGACCACACCCTGGGGGTCAACCTGCACGGGCTGCGGCGGCTCACCGTCGGGGCACTGCCACATCTGCGCCGGGGCAGTGGCAAGAGCATCGTCAACGTCGCCAGTGTGGCCGGCCTGCGCGGTATGGACTCTCCGCTGGATGCTTATCAGGTCAGCAAGGCCGCAGTGGTGTCGCTGACGCGCGCCCTGGCGCTGCGGCTGGCAGGGGAGGGCATCCGGTGTAACGCGCTGTGCCCCGGCGCAATTCTCACCCCGATGATCGAGCCGATCTATCAGCGCTCGCCCGAGCGCCGCACCGACATGGAGCGGCGCACACCGCTGGGGCGACTCGGCATGCCGGCCGACGTGGCCGGCGCCGCGGCATTCCTGCTCTCCGACGATGCCGCCTTCATCACCGCCACCGAACTCGTGGTCGACGGTGGCTGGTCCGCCCAACTCAAATAGTCGAACAGAAGGTGATCTCAATGAACACAGACGGGGCTTATCGGCCACGCGTGGCCATCATCGGTGCCGGATTCAGCGGCATCGCCGCGGCGGTCGCCCTCAAGAGACAGGGAATCGACGACTTCGTGATCTTCGAACGCTCAGCGGGACTGGGCGGGACCTGGCGGCACAACACCTACCCGGGTGCCGAAGTGGACCTCGAATCACACATCTACTCGTTCTCCTTCGAGCGGTACGACTGGACTCGCACCCATGCCGGCTGGCGGGAATTGTTGACCTATCTGCAGTACGTCGCGCAGAAGTGGGACCTGTTGCCGCACATGCGCTTCAACGAGCAGGTCGAGCAGGTGAGCTGGTCTGACGAACGCCAGGACTACACCGTGAGGACTGCTTCGCAGGCCGACCACGGTCGCTTCACGGCGGTCATGAGCGCTGTCGGTTTCCTCAACACACCCGCCAAACCGCCCTTCGTCCGGGAGGAACACGATTTCACCGGGCCGGTGTGCCACACCTCGGAGTGGCGCGACGGGCTGGACATGGCGGGCAAATCGGTCGGGGTGCTCGGAACGGGTTCCTCGGCCGTCCAGATCGTCACCGAGGCCGAGAAGGTGGCCTCCGCCGTCACCGTGTTCCAGATCGAGCCCAACTGGATGCTGCCCAAGGAAGCCCGCGACTTCAGCCCACTGGAGCGCAGGCTCAACCGGCTGTGGCCGGTGTACGCCTACCGCAGGGTCAAGCTGTACGTCGACTACGACGTGCGCCAGCACCAGGCCCGGCATGCCCGGCCCGACAAAGCGCTCAACAGGAAACGCCGGGCTGCTGCACTGGCCTATCTGCACCAGGAGATGTCCGATCGCCCGGAGCTGCTCGAACTTCTGACTCCCGACTTCCCGATGGAGGGCCGCCGGACCGTCATCAGCGACACCTACTATCGGGCGCTGAAGAGCCCGAAGGTCAGGCTGGTGCCGCACGCGGTGAAGGGGCTGTCGGCCCGCGGCGCGGTGGATGCGGACGGCGAAGAACACCAGCTCGACATGATCGTGCTCGCCACCGGATTCCAGGCCCATCAGTACCTGAGCACCTACAAGGTGTCGGGGGAGAACGGCGTCGACCTGCACGAGCGGTGGGCCGACGGAGCCGAAGCCTTTCTCGGCACCATGGTGCCCGGCTTCCCGAACTTCTTCATCATGTTCGGCCCGAACACCAATGTCGTTCCGCTGGTGGCGTTCTACGAAGCGCAAGCGAGATTCTCGGCCGGCCTGATCGCCCGCGCTGCCCGCGAAGGCAAGCGGCGGATCGAGGTGCGCCGGTCGGCGTTCTACATCTACAACGACTGGGCGCAGAACCTGCTGGCGAAAACGGTGTGGGCGACCACGGAGAGCTACTTCCGGGCCGGCGCGAACCGCACCGGGAAGGTCATCTCCCAATGGCCGAGCAGTCCCACCCTGTACCTGCTGGCGATGCGACTGCTGCGCCGCATCGCGACGACGCTCACCTGAGCCAGTAGCGAACCTTGACCCAGATCACAAAACCACTATAAAATAGACCTTAAGCACATCACGGCCCAGCCGGCCGCCGAGACGCCTCAGGACGATTCCAGGAGAACCTCATGACAGTTCGATTCGATGCCTCGGTGACCACCGGTGCCCCCAGCACCAACGGCCACCGCCGGCCGCGCGGGGTGTGGTCGCTGTCGGCGCTGCGCGAAGCGGTGGACGACGGCAGGATCACCAAGGTGCTGATGGTGGCCGCCGACAACATCGGCCGCCCTCTCGGTGAGCACTTCCCGGCCCGGCGCTTCCTCGATCACGTCGACGATCCCTCGTCGTTCCGCATCCCGCTCATGGTGTGGCAGCTCGACGTCGAGCAGGACCTCAACCCCGACCTCGAGCACGTCGGTGGCCTGAGCAACGGCGGTCCCGACTGCTTCTTGCGGCCCGACCTCGACACGCTGCGGGTGCTGCCGTGGATCCCGGATACCGCGTTTGTCATCTGCGATCCCATCCTGGCCGACGGAACGGTCCTCGAGATCGCTCCCCGGCAGATCCTCAAGCGCCAACTCGACCGCCTGGCCGTACACGGCGCCACGGTGCAGTGCGCCTCGGAACTGGAGTTTTACCTGTTCGGGCAGAGCTACGAGGACAGTTGGGAGTCCGGCTACAAGAGCCTGACGCCGGCCTCGCGTTTCAAGGCGGCCTATGATCCGCTGGCCGCGGTGAACAACGAACCGTTCATCAACGCGGTGGTGGACCAGATGGAACTTGCCGGCGTCGAAATCGAGGCGCTGTCATGCGAATACGGCATCGGCCAGCAGGAGATCAACCTGACCCACACCGACGCCCTCGAGATGGCCGACCGCCATTTCATCTACAAGTTCGGCGTCAAGACCATCGCCACCAGGATGGGCAAGTCGGCCACGTTCATGGCCAAATGGGACGGCGCCGACGTGGGCAGCTCCTGCCACATCCACACCAGCCTGTGGTCCAGCGACGGTGCCACTGCGTTGGGCGACAGTCCGCTGTTCGACGGGTTCGTCGCCGGGCTGGTGGCCGACGCCCGCGAACTGTGCCTGCTCTATGCGCCGAACCTCAACTCTTACCGGCGTTTTCAACCGAACTCGTTTGCGCCCACCACCGTCGCGTGCGGCAACGACAATCGCACGATGTCGTTCCGGGTCATCGGCGAGGGGCCGATGCGTCGGGTGGAGAACCGCATCCCCGGCGCCGACGTCAATCCCTACGTCGCCATCGCGGCAGCCGTCGCGGCGGGTGTCAACGGTATCGAGGCGCACCGCCCGTTCCCCGACCTGGTTGACGGCGATGGCTACGCCCGCCGCGACCTGCCGCAGCTGCCCACCTCGCTGCCCGAGGCGCTGGCACTGTTCGGTGACAGCGATTCTGCCAAGCGTGCTTTCGGTGCCGAGGTGCACAACCATCTGCTCACGGTCGGACAGGGCGAGATGAACGCCTTCCTCACCCAGTCGGTGACTGATTGGGAGCAACGCCGCTACTTCGAGCGGACGTGAGAGCTTGTCGCAGGCACTGACTTACAACAACCTACTGGGACACCTGGTCCGCAGCGACCCCTGGCTGGAGCAGGGGCAGTCGAGCTATGAACTGGCCTTCGCCGCGCTGGACTCGGCCGACTTCTCCCGCGCCAGAGACTACGGAGCGATCACGGTCCAAGAGGCATCGGAAGCCTATGAACTGTACGCGTTATGGCTTGATCAGATTCCGCAGGTGCTGTTGGACAACGGTATTGATCAAAATCTGCTGAGCCGTTCGATGAGCCAGCTCGTCTCGACCATCGGCGATCACGACCTCGATACGGGTTGGTCAACCTATCAAAGCCTCATCGAGGCGTTCGCCGACGCATGCCACAACGGCGACGGCTCCCTGGCACGTAGTCTCCTCGACGAGGCGCGCGGCACCTGGCAGCACCATCACGACCGCGCCTGTGACACCATCTGCGGGCTCCTCGACGTCGCGGCGGCCGCCATGGGGGAGGCGTTCATCGGCGAGCTGTGGGACATCCTGCTCGCGGGAATGTACGAGCGCTCCGCGCGGGTGTACCACCCCGCCAATCTGTCCTGGGCGCAGGCGGTGGAACGATTGGTGCTCGACATCTTCGAGGCGACACGCGGACATCTCACCGGTCCACGTCGGGACGGCGCATTCTCCGTCGTCGAGGAGGAATCGCGGTGGGTGATCACGTTCGCCCCCTGTGGATCGGGTGGTAGAAGTTACGCACCGGAACCGGTCGGCCCTGCTGCAGCGCACCCGGCGGACGCGGCCGGTGCACGTTCGGTGACCACCGAACGGCATGATTGGGCCTGGAACCGCACGGGTGTGTGCCTGTACTGCGCGCATTGCTGCCAACTGCAACAACGTGCCCCGATTGCGCGACTCGGCTTCCCACTTCGGGTGATCGATCCGCCGATCCAGGGGCAAGACCCGGTGTGTACATGGTCCATCTACAAGGACCCGGCCCGCGTCCCGGACAAGGCTTACACCAGCGTAGGGTTCGAGGCGCCGGCGCGCCGCGAGCCAAACACGCACACCGGGCGCGCCGACTCCTGCGCGGTACGGCCCGCCGACGTAGTTCACCATCCGCAGCGACGCGAAGGCTCGCACGGAGTGATACCCGCCGCGAGGCACAGTGGGTCCTCGTGCGGTGCACCAAGAGCTCGGCCGTAACCTGGGGTGCCGGAACCGCGCCGGTCGGAGGTGCATTGTTTCGCCGATACCACGGAGGTCGACATGCTCGACATGAACAGGCTGTTCACCCTTCGTGAGGTGGCTCAGCACGGGTCGATCACTGCGGCCGCAGAAGCGCTCGGTTACACGACGTCGGCTGTGTCACAGCAGATTGCGAAGCTGGAGAAGGAGGCTGGACAGCCGCTACTGGAGCGACATTCCCGCGGGATCGTGTTGACCGATGCCGGCCGTGCGGTAGTCCGCCACACCGAACGCATCCTGATCGAGCTCCAAGCCGCAGACGCCGAATTGGCGGAGATTCGGGGCCTGCGTGCCGGCGTACTAGCGATTGGGACGTTCCCGACAGCGGGGGCGTCATTGCTGCCGCTCGTGGTCAAGGAGTTCAAGACCCGCCACCCGGGTGTCGAACTGACAGTCCTCAGTGGCCGCTTCAATCAGCTGGTGGACGCACTGCGGCGGCGTGAGACGGAACTGTCGCTGCTCTGGGACTACGAGTGGAATCGCGTCGATGACCCGACGCTTGTCTGTCACCACTTGATGAACGATCCCACCATGCTGTTGGTTTCGGATCGGCACCGCCTCGCTGACCGGGATTCTATTCGGATCCAAGAACTTCGGGACGAGTCGTGGGTGGTGCGCGCAGACGATCACCCGGTAGCGCAGACCCTCGAGAAACTCTGTCAGCAAGGCGGTTTCACACCGCGCACCAGTGTATTCGCGCATGATTACGGTGAGGTGCAGGCCATGGTGGCCGTCGAGTTGGGTGTTGCGATTGCTCCCCGGCTGGCGGTTCTGAACCCGCGGCCGGATGTCCGGTCCATCGCTCTGGCGCGGCCCCCTCAACGCAGGATCTTGATCGCGCACCTCGCGGAGCGGCGGCTCAGCCCGGCCGCGCAGGAAGCCATCGCGGTGAGTGCGGCGGCAGCTCACCGCCTGGAGGATGGCTTCAGAACGCCATGATCATCGGGCGGCGCCGATCAGGTCTCGAGCGGGTTCGGTCACGAACAGCTCGGCCGAGGCGATGCGGCGTGCCGCGCGGTGCAAGGTCACCGAGTCCAATGTGCCGTCGACAGAGGCGGTCAGATCGACGTGGAGAACTCCGGCCGGTGTTCCGAGACGGATCGAATTTGATTGGCCCACAGTCATGACCGAGGATACAGTTCCGCCTCTGACGGTCGAAGCCGCTGCCACGGCGACGGCAGACGTGAGCCCGATTGCGGGATGTGGGGCCAACATCGACAACATGCGGACCGACACGTCGTAGTCGCCCGCTCTGATCAACTCACCGGTGTTGGTCCGGTAGTCCCGCGGCGGACCGACGATTCCCACCTTGGGGATGGCATGCGATATCGGATCACCCGGTTGGCTCAGTCCCATCCGCAGCGACGATGCCCGCCGAAGCTCGACCAGCAGGGGCACGTGATCGGCGACGACCGAATTGTCCTCGGCGCCGGTCAATCCGACGTCCGAGGCGTCGAACAACGTCGCCGGCGCGCCGGCGGTGACCATAGTGGCGGTGTAGCCGGCCCCCGCCACCGTCACACGGTCGACGGTGTTGCCGGTGGGCAGCAGCGTGCCGATAGAGCAGGCAAGGCCGGTGAACGTCAAGCCCACCGGAACACCGAGGGCGCTGGTCCCGGGCACGGTGGCGTCACCCTCGGTGGGGACCGCGCGGTTCGGCGTGGCGATCTCCGCCATGAGTACAGCGCCGGTGTTCTGGTTGCGCATCCGCACCGTGGTCATCACCGGATCCACCGCGACGAGCCCCGACTGCAGGGCGAACAGGCCGATGGCGGTGGCGCAGTTGCCGCAGTTGCTGCCCCACTCCACCCGGCGTTCACCGATGGCGACCTGGGCGAAGAGATAGTCGATGTCGATCCCTGGGGTCTCGGAGCGGCGCACGATGGCCGCCTTGGAGGTTGTCGAACTACCGCCGCCCACGCCGTCGAGCTGGCGGGGGTCGCCCGACCCGAAGGCCGAGGTCAGCATCGCGTCAAGGCCGCCTGCTTGGGTCAGCAGCGGATCGACGTCCACTGCGTTGAACAGCCAGCATTTGCTGGTGCCTCCGCGCATCCATGTTCCTCGGAGAGTGAACATCGGTTCCTGCCTTTCGGATGAAGTGGCCATGCTGGTTGACCCGATGCAGCTGCGAAGTGGCCGTGTATTCAGCCTGGCGCAGATCGGGGTGAAGAACAATCAGGAATATGTGGATGAGGGTTCAGCTGAGCTAAACCCTCATCCAGGGTCGATCAGAGGAAGCCGGGCGCTACGACCAGCAGCAGCCAGCACAGCGCCGGTGCCACCGCGACGACGATGCCCGCGTTGAGCAGCAGCTGGCGGTAGAACCGCGGCCGCTCGATGCCCTGGGCGTTGGCCAGCACGAGCGCGCCGTTGGTCGAGAAGGGTGACACGTCGACCACGGTGGCTGAGATGGCCAGCGCCGCAACCAAACCGACGACGGGCAGGGCGCCGGTCTGCAGCAGCGGCAGCGCCAGTGGGATCACGGCCGTCAGCAGCGCGGTGGAGGAGGCGAACGCCGAGGTCACTCCGATCACGTAGCAGAGAACGACCGCGACGACCAGTGGAGCGCCGATGGTGATCGCCATTTCCGCCAGGTGGTCGATGGTGCCGATCTCCTGCATGAGCGAGATGTAGGTGACCATGCCGGCGACGAGCAGGACGGTGGACCAGCTGATTCCTGCGATGGCCTCGTTCTGCTTGGACAAGTCGGTGAAGGCCAGGATTGCGCCTGCTGCGATGGCGATGAAGCTGATGGGCAGGTGGAACACCAGGACCAGGACGAGGACCGCGGCGATCAGGAACAGCGTCAGCTTCTGGACGAATGTCACCGGATGGACCTGGGTCTCGACGAGGACATCGGTCTGTGCAGGGCGGGTGAGCACCTGGGTGCTGGTCCCCCCGGACGCGCCGCCGCCGGTAGGCGCGGCGGGACGGACGGTGGATGCACCGGTTCCGCCAGGGGTGCCGGTGGTCGCCGCCGCGGAGCCGGTGGCGCTGAACTCCAGGTTGCGGGTCCGGGCCAGTGCGGCGTAACCGATCACGGTGAGCACGGAGAGAAGCAGGTTGATCCCGTAGCTGGACAAGAACAGGGTCCACGGGCTGATGGTCAGACCGCTGGATTCAACGATGTCGCGGACCAGGACGCCGGACACTGAAATGGGGGAAAACGCCCCGGCGTGGGCTCCGTTGATTGTCATGATGCCCATGACGAGCGGGCTCATTTTCGTCCTGGCGGCGAAGGACATCGCCGCCGGGCTGATGAGCGCGACCGCGGCCGGGCTGAACGTTCCCAACGCGGTGAGCACTGAGGCGGAAAAGAAGAACACCCACGGCACGATGGTGACCTTGCCCCGGACGGCCCGGATGCAGGCGTTCACCATCAGGTCGATGGTTCCGTTCTTCTTGGCCATGCCGAAGAAGTAGGTGACGCCGATGATCGTCAGGACGATCGAGCTCGGAAACGCGGCAAGGATTTCCTTGTCGTCGTAGCCGAGCATGAACGCCCCGACGCCGAAGGCGCCGATGAAGCCCAGGATGCCGATGTTGATGGGGAAGAACGTCGCTATGACGAACATGGCCACCAACGCGATCAGTGGCAGTACTTCGACAGAGGTCATGGCTTTCTCTCAGTTCCAGGGAGGTGGCGCGAAGGACGATTCGGCGGCCACACTGGCCGGGGGTGCTGCCCGGGAATCGACGTGACATCACCGGGGAACGCAGCGGCGCTGGTGGGCCAACTGAGTCGTCGCGTGCCGCAGTTTGGTCCGGAATCAGCAGAAAACGGCCGGCGGCCTGGGTCTACGTCGCCGGACCATGAATCCCGATGACCCCGGCTGAGGGGAGCAGCTGTGTCCTCTGGCATGTCACATCCTTCGTTGATCATTACGCAGATCACACTAGGAACGGCACGCCTTTACAACAATCTCGAATTTCTCCATGGGGGTTAATTCGAGCTTAACCCCTGACGCCCGCCCTGGACTCCTGCGACAGCGCTGAGTGGGCCGCCGGGTATCGACAGCAAAGGACGACGAATCTCAGCCAGCGGCGAAACTCGGACACGTATCACCGTTGCGCAATACCGCTTGCCGGGGACAACCAAGAACACAGGGTTACCGCCAGCGCAACGCAATACTGCTGCGCCACTGGGGGATTCAGGCTGTAAGCACTTTGCCCCGCCGGCCTCAGGACATGCCTCGCCCGTTTACCGCCTCGTGCCAGCTGTCCACCAGACCGCTGTCGTGCGCCTCGACGGACCTGAGCTCCGTGAGCGTCGGATGCCCGGCAGCCAGCAGCGCGCTGTCGGTACCGGGCTCGGGTTCATCGGAGATTTCGACCTCCGCCATCCGCACGTCGCCCTCGCGCACCTCGTCCACACGCGTCTGCACCGCCCCGCCCCGTGCCAGACGGGCGTGGCGGATCGGTCCCAGTCCGGTTGCCGGGCGGTCAGGAACGTTCAGGGACAGGACGGTGGTTTCCGGCGCATCCAGCAGCAGTTCCAACACCGGCGCCACGAGACCGGCCGCCGTCTCCCAATGCCGCTCGCCGGTGGGATGCAGCGCCACATCCAATGACACCGCCAGCGCACGGGTGTCGCTGATCTTCGCGGTCAACGCTGCGCCGACGGTGCCCGAATGCAACACGGCGCGACCGACATTCGCGCCGTGATTGATTCCGGACAGGACGAGGTCCGGGCGCGGGTCGAACCACCCGTTGAGCGCCGCGGCGACGATGTGTCCGGGCTGCGCTTGCACCGCCCACGCCTCGACGCCGGGCAGGCCGGGCACCTCTCGACGCTCGACCAGCGTGCGGCCTTCGTGGCGGACCGCGCTCAGCGCCGCGCTGGCTCCGCTGGCCTGCTCCGCGGGTGCGGCAACGATGACGTCCAGGCCCGCCTCTCGTGCGGCGGCGGCCAAAGCGTGCAGGCCGGGCGAGTCGATCCCGTCGTCGTTGGTCACCAATGCACGTGGCACCTGTTTTCCTCCATCTCCTCGGCCATCGGCTTCACACCCGAGTCCGCTATTTCCACGGGCGCAGCTCGACTCGTTCGGCGAGGGTCTCCACGGCTTGGGCGCCGCCGGTGCCCAGGCCGTGGCGTACGACGTTGAGCGCTCCGCAAGCCGCACCGATCCGCAACGCCTGGCGTAGTGAGCGACCGCTCGCCAGCGCGGCGACCATCCCCGCCGTCATGGAGTCCCCGGCGCCGGCTGGGTCGGCGGGTTCCAACTTCGGCATCACGATCTCCACGACGGCACCGTCGGAGTCTTGGCCATCGAGCAGGGCCAACGCGGGTGCCGCCCCGGACCGTGACACGACGATGGTGCCCGCGCCCTCGTCGCGCAGAGAGCGCATGGCCTCAACGAGGTCTTCGGGTTCCTCGGATTTCGCCCGGCCGTCGTCGAGGAGTTCCTCGTGGCTGACCTTGATCAGATCCGGCTTGCCCGCGAGCACCGCCTCGAGTCGTTCGCCGGCGAGGTCAGCGGCGACTTTGCACCCGTTGGCACCGAGGTCGGTGGCCAGGCGCCGGTACAGGTCGGCGGGCACCACCCGGTCGTCCTGCGGCCCGGACAGCAGGACACGACCGTGGGTGAGGCCTTCGGTGAGGGTGAGTTCGTAGAGCGAGTCCAGTTCGTGGCGGTCCAGCGGGCTCCCTGGGCTCTCGGCAATGATCTCCCGGCTGCCCGTGCGACGGTCGTGCACGTAGGCCCCGTTGCGGGAGCTGACCGGGACGCTTCGGACGGTCACATCGGTCGCGGGCAGTAGGTGGCCGAGCACCGACCCGGTCTCCCCTCCGAGCGCGGCGCACAGCACGGCCGGCACGCCGAGGGAGGACACCATACGTGACTGCCACACACCTTGGCCCCCGGCGTGGACATGGATGTCGGCCTCGCCGGAACGGTTCTCCACGGTGACGGTCAGGACCGGCAGGGGAGCGAAGATGACAACGGTGTCCGGCTGTCCCGCCGCGGGCGATTCCGATTCTCGCTGGTTGTCCGTGTTCGCTGGCGGCTGCGTGTTGGTCATGGGTGGGTATGTACCCACTCGCCGCAACCGCATGCTTGTCAGGCGTATCCGCCACCACATTTGTGGCAGCGACGGCGCTCTGGCGGTGCAAGCTCAACGGCGCTGAACGTGGGTGGTGAACCACTTGTCCTGTGGGGCAACGTGATTGAAGCCCACATTTGAGAGCACATCCATCACGCGGACAGTTCCACTGCGGTTCGAACGCCGGCGGCGTAGTCGGCAGGGCACTCCCATGCCGCAAAGTGTCCGCCCCGGGGTGCTTCGACCCACGAACGTACGGTGAAGAAGCGTTCCGCGAATACCTGCGGCGCGTTGACGAGGTCTTTCGGGAAGATGGTGAAAGCGGTGGGGATCTCGAGGCGCTGCCCGGGATGTGCTCCGCCTTCGACGTAGGGCGTGAAGGACGTTCCGATCGCTCCGCTGACCCAGTACGCAGTGATCCAGGTGAGCAACTCGTCACGGGTGAACACGGTTTCCACGTCACCGTTGCAATCGGTCCAGGAACGAAGCTTTTCGAGAATCCAGGCGGCGAGTCCGGCCGGGGAGTCGCCGAGTGCGACGGCCACGGTGTGTGGTTTGGTTCGCTGCAGGTGCATGTAGCCCCCTTCAGCGTCCTGCCAGCGGTGACCGTGTTCCATGTAGGCGCGCTCGGAGTCGGTGGTGTCCGTCGGCGGGTCCACCAGGTATCGGTATTGCGAGACGTCGGTGAGGTGGAGGGCGGCGACATGGCGGCCATAGCGGTCTGCGATCACTTCGGCGACATCGCAACCCACGTCCCCTGCCGACACGACGTAGCGGTCATATCCCAGTTCCGCCATGGCTTTTGCGACTGCATCTGCGGCGTCAGCGGCAGACAGTCCGCGACGAGCGGTGGGCGCAGCGAACGGGAATCCCGGCAGCGCCGGTACGACGAGATGCAGGTCCGCGAGGAGAGGCAGCACTTTCTGAAACCGCAGGATCGAGTCGGGCCAGCCGTGCAGGAGCAGGACCGCGGCGCTGTCGTCGTGGTGTGCTCGTTGATGGATCGCCCGGATCGGGGTCTGGCTTCCGTCTGCTGTGAGTACCCAGGGCAGAGCCAGGACCCGATCCTCATGCCGTCGCCAGTCGTACGAGGCGGCCCAGTATTCGATCAGACTCACGAGGTAGTCGCCATCCACTCCGCGTTCCCACCCGAATCCCGCGGGCAATTCCACACGTCGGTAAGACAACAATCTGTGCCGCAGATCATCGAGGACGGTCTGTGCGACGGCGTCCGGCGCTTGCCCCACTCGGCTCATCGTGCTCCCGTCCCTCCGTCGCTGCACCGATGCACACGGTATCCCTGCCGACGAGTCCGCGGGCTGAGTCTCTTCACCTGAACGGAAGGCGGACGCTCTACGGAGCGGGTGTCACATCGACGCCGGAACCCTTGATCGACGCCTTCGCGCGATTCTCGGCCCGCACCGCTTTCTTGCCCCGCACGAAGCCGGTGGCCGACACCGTTGCCGCCACCAGTGCGTCCTCGCCGTTGACGAACGGGTGGAACCCGACCCCGGCGCCACCGCGGCCTTTCACCGGGATATCGGCGACTTCGGTGACCTTCCAGCCCTTTTCGGATATCGACAGGATGGCCTCGCCGTTCTCACAGGTGAGCGGCAGTGCGGCAATGACCTCGTCGCCGTCGCCTGCCAGCTTCACTCCGGCCACACCGTTGCCGGCTGCGCCCTGCGGGTTCACCGCCGCGGGGTCGATGCGGAGCACCTTCCCGCGCCGGGTCACCAGCGCCAGGTGTGAGCCGGGCGTCAGCACACCCGAGCGCACCAGCCCGGTGATATCCGGCGCCACCGGGATGTCGCGGATCTTGTACGGCAGCCCGTTGCCGGTGGTGAACTTGATCCGACCATCGGTCCACACCGCCCAGCCCAGACCTGACGTGAGCAGGTCGCCGTGGCTGTCGGAGAACACGCCGCGGTCATCCAAGCGCCAGGCGGCGTTGACCTTCCGCTCACGAGGCCCGTCCTCGTCAGCGCCGGACGTCACGGGGGTGGCGTCGAAGTCCAGCACGGTGCGACGGTCGAACTCGGGGCCTTTGAACAGTTTCGTGGTCTCCACCAGCTCTTTGTCGATCACCACCCGGCGCGCGTCGGGGTTGCCCACCAGCTCGGTGAGCTCGGCGAACTCGGCGTCCAGCTTCTCTGCTTCGGCCTGCAGTTCGATAACGTCGAGCTTCGTGAGGCGTCGAAGCTGGAGTCCGAGAACATAATCGGCCTGTTCGGCATCGATGGCGAAGTGATCCTGCAAGCCCTGGCGTGCCTCGTCAACGGTCTCGGAGTTGCGGATGATCGCGACGGCGGTATCGATGTCGAGGTGGATGGTCATCAGGCCGGCCACCAGATGGCGGCGCGCAGTCACCTTCTCCAGCCGGTACTGACTGCGGTGCAGCACCACCGAATCGCGCAGCGACAGGAATGCGGCGATCAGTTCGCGTACCGACCACCAGCGGGGCACCCGGTTCTCGTCGAGTGCGACCAGGCTGGCGGCGAACGTCGACTCCAGCGGCGTCAGGGCCAGCAGTTGCTCGCGAATCTGCTCGGCGCTGTGCCCGCGTTTGGCGGTGACGACGATGCGCAACCCGTTGCGGCGGTCGGTCAGGTCCGACATGTCCGCCACCCCGGACATCTCGCCGGACTCGACCAGGGCCCGAATCCTGTCTTGCACAGTGTTGCTCGCGACACCGGGCGGCAGCTCGGTGATGATGCAGTTTTTTCCGTCGACGGAGACCGTGCCGCGCACCGTGAATGCGCCCCGGCCGGTGGTGATGTATTCCCGCAGCCCGGCGGTGCCGACCACGGTGGCGCCGCAGCCCCAGTCGGGGCCGGGAATGAGCTTCACCAGCCTGTCGTCGGTCATGTTCGGGGTTTTCAGCAGCGCCCGGCAGGCGGCCATGACTTCACGCGGATTGTGTGCCGGTACCTTGGTGGCCCAGCCTTCGGCGATGCCGACGGCACCGTTACAGAGCAGCACCGGCCACTGGGCCGGCAGCACCGTCGGCTCTACCCACTCACCGTCGAACGTCGAGACCATCGGCACGGCGTGGTCGGCCAGTTCGGCGGTCAGGGCCGCACCGGGTGCCGACAATCGCATCTCGGTGTAGCGGTCGGCGGCGGGAATGTCACCCTGGATACGGGGAAAAGCACCTTGTCCGTCAATCACTTTCACGCGCTGGAACTCCGCGGCCATCAGCGCCGCGGCCCCGTACATGGAAGCGCCGCCGTGTGGGTGCAGGTTGCCCGTCACGGCCGAGCAGACCTTCGAGGACTTCTGCGGCTTGTTTCCCGGCAGCAATCTGGAGTCGTACATCTGGTACAGCAGGCGGCGCTGACCCGGCTTGAGCCCATCGAACGCCGACGGGATGGCGCGGTCGCTGACACTGTAGAGCGCAAAGGTCAGCTGGTAGCGGTTCCAGTAGTCGTCGGCGCTCTGGTCGAGCACCAGATCCGGATTCTGCTCAGGAATATCCAGCGTGGCGGTCACAATAGTTCTTCCTAGTCGAGGTCGAGAGATGCAGTGTCGACGCGGGAGGCGACATCGGCCATCCACGTGCGCCGGCCCTCCGGCGGCCCGCCGAACAACGTGTGGTGCAGCTTCGAATCACCGTCATCGAGGTTCACCCGAATCACGGTGCGCCGCTGCGGATCCAGCACGGTGTTCCAGAAGTCGTCGGCATCCATCTCGCCGAGACCCTTGTTGCGTTGCACCTCGACCTTGCGTTTGGAGGTGGCCTTCATCTGTGCCACGGCGGCGTCGCGTTCGGACTCGTCCTGGCAGTAGATCCGCGACTGGCCGTCCTTGACCACGAACAGCGGCGGCAACGTCACGTACACCATCCCGGCCTCGACCAATGGCCGGTAGAAGTCCAGGAACATCGAGATCAGGCTCGAGTTGATGTTGCCGCCATCGGGATCGGCGTCGGAGGCGAACAAGATCCGGTCGTAACGGCACAATTCGGGGTCGCAGCTATCACGAACCCCGCAGCCCAGAATGCGCTCGATCGAATCGAACTCGTCTTTGACCCGCGCCTTGTTCAGGGTGAAGCCGTAGACGTTGGGCGGCTTGCCTTTCAGCGGGAAGGCCGCCTGGAACGTGGCGTCGCGCGCGGCCTTGATGGTGCCCAACGCCGAATCGCCCTCACACAGGAACAATTCGGCTCCCGAGCCGCGTCCGGTCTCCCGGCTGGGCAACAGTTTCGGCGGCAGCGACAGGTTGGTTCCCAGACCCTTGGCTTTCGACGCCGCCCGCGAGCGGGCCTTGGCGCCTTCGGCGCTGCGCCGCGCCCGGGCGGCTTCCAGCGCCAGCTTGGTCCACAGCGACACCGTGTCGCCGTTGCCGGGGTTGGCCGCCCAGATGGTGACGCTGCGTGCGACGTCGGGGGCCATCGCCACGTTCAGTGATCGCGAGGACACCGCGGTCTTGGCCTGGGAGTCCCAGGACACGTCGGGTGCGCGGGTGTCCACCGCCAGCGCGGTCACCGCGGCGAAGTCCTGGGCCTCCGGGCCGTCCTCGCCTTTGGCCAGGCCCAGGTCGCGGATGCGCGACGCGCGATCTGCCAGTGCTTCGGACAGCCCTTTGACCGCGGCGGTCAGGTGGGACCCGCCGCCGGGGGTGCGCACGGTGTTGCAGAACGCGGCGACGGTGGCCGGTTCGGCGGGTCCGGCGGTCAACGACCAACGGAACGGAGTGGGGCCGCGGCCGGTGGTGTACTCGCCGCGGCCCTCCACCACGGCTCGCACGCCGGGTACCGGCGTACCGGCGGCGGTGCACATCAGGTCCAACAGGGTGTCGGTGCCCCACGGACCACTGAACGGCTCGACCAACTCGGGCCGGACGTCCTCACCCGGCCATCCTTCGTCGACAACGACCAGGTGTACCCCGGGCGACATTCGCGCAGCGGCGTGTGCCCGCAGCAGCACCTCGTTGATGTCCACGCTGGAATCCGGAACGACGGTCGGGTCGAACAGGATGCGCACCGTGGTGCCGTGCGCGTCCGGTTTGCGGTTTGCGGAGCCACGCAGCTTCTGCGTGTCGGCCCGGGTGAACGGCGCGTTCGGGTCGAAGTCCTTACCCTCGAACACCCCGGGGTAGCCGCCGCCGAAACTCTGCAGGTAGGTCTTCCCGGCGCGGCGTACGGTCACATCGGTGCGGGCGGAGATGAACACCGCCGCCGCGGCGCCGATTCCGTTCAGGCCGGCGCCGGTGCTGGTTGCGTCGACGTGTGCGGAGAACTTGCCACCCGCGCGCGCGGTCCCCAGGGTCTTGACGATGCCGTTCTTCCCGTTCACCGGGTCGGAGTCCACGGGCAGGCCGCGGCCGTCGTCGGCGACGCTGACCGATCCATCGGCGTGCAAGGTGATGGTGACGCATGCTCCGCCGTGGTTGGGATCGGCGACCTCTTCGATGGCGTTGTCCACAAGCTCGCGCAGCGCGGTGTTCAGAACGTCCAGACCGAGGTTCACCGCCGGCCGCAGGCGTGTGTGCTGGACATCGTCGAGCTCGGTGATGTCGGCGGCGGTGTAACTCACTGCTCGTCCTTTCACTGAATGCCGGGTGTGCCGCAGGAATGGTAGACCGTGGGTCCGACATCCTCGGGGATCTCGATCGGCGTAGGCCGCGCGCGGTTGGTCGGGCCGGTGCCGACAGGCCGCGAACCGCCGACTGAGCAGGGAAATGCCCAGCTCAGCGCCTCATCTTGCCGGTTCGGGATCGGGTCACATGGTAGTGATCTTGTTCACGATGGGCCGGCTGACCGTGGTTTTTTGCCAGCTCCGAGCCGAATACGCCGTCCGTTTCTGCCAGTACACGTAAATGCCTTGTGACGCAGTGTGTTACCGGCGTTACTACCGCGCACGTCAACAGGGGTGCGCCTCGAGGCGCGAGTGCTCAGTGTTGCGCGCCACACGAGTGGACCTGCCCTCCGCTGCCGAACTGCGCACCACAGTGCCCACGACACCGCCGAGAATCTGAATGCCCTACGGCGCTGATCAGGACGCCGCGAGCCTTTCCAGCTACGACCGACCGAGAACGGCCAGCGCTGGGTGATCGCAACCGCGAAATTGCCGCAAGCGCCCGTGACACGAGTCCCGTTCGTCAGTGCTAGCGATATCTGGAAGCGCTCGGCGCCACTCCCGCTCCTCGCCGCGTCTAGGGCGGCGCCTCTCGGACTCCCGAGTGGAACGTTTCACACCGGCGTGACTGCCGCGCAACACATTCAATTCAACTTCTCTGCCGGTACGGGCGGTTATGCTGTCGAACTACTGGGACTTGTTCGCCGGCGGTTGGCCGAGTTCGCAAGAAGGAGAAAGCTTTAAGGCGGGCGGGGCGGCCTGGGAGGTGCTCAGCGTGGATGACTTCACTTTCGACAGTACTGATCTGGGCGAAACTGAGGAGTTTCTTGTCGATGCTTACACGCGACTCCGAATCGGCGGGCGGGAGCCGAACCCGCGCACCCGGATCACGCGTCGCTGGTTGGGGACAACGAACCTCGACGTACTCGATTTCGACTTCACCATGGATTTCGACGTTGAGCCGTTGGGCCAGATCTGCGTGTGTCGGATTCGCTCCGGCAATCTCGTGAACCGTTTCGGCGGGGTGGAGGACGTCTTCATGCCCGGCGACATCGCGTTGCTGGCGCCCCCGGATCAGTCGTACGCCGGTCAACTGCACCGCACCCACTACGGCGTCGTGATGTTCGACATCGCACAGCTCAACCGCATCGCCGCGCCCGCGGACGGGCCCGCGACACGCTCGGTGAGCCTGTTGGACCACCGTCCACGTAAGGAAGGCGGTGCCCGGCTGAGCGCCTTCGTCGATTATCTGCACAGGTACGCACTGACCGACACGGCAGTCGGCGGTTCTGCCTTGATCGCCGATACCGGAGCTCAAATGTTGGCCAGCTTGGTCCTGTCCGCCTTCCCGAACACCGCGCAAAGCCAACCCACCCATTCCGATCGTCACGATGCCTCTACCGCCGCCCTGCAACGCGCCGTGTCCTTCATCGACGACAATGCCCATCTGCCGCTTTCTCTGGCTGATATTGCCGGCTACGTGCACATGACCCCTCGCGGTGTTCAGTACCTGTTTCGGCGGCACCTGGACTGCACCCCCATGCAGTACCTACGGCGAGTCAGATTGGACCTTGCCCACCGCGACCTTCAACGCGCCAACCCCGCGCTGGATTCTGTCGCCGAAATCGCTGCCCGGTGGGGGTTCGCACACCAGAGCCGTTTCGCCCGCTACTACCGGCAGGCGTACGGCACGACACCGCACCGCACCTTGAACCAGTAGCCCTCACTGCTGGCAAACCGGTAGTCGCACAGTGGGCTGTCCTGCGGTAGGCGCCAGGTTCCGCACCGGGTCGTCCATTCAGCGCAAACATGCTCGGGTTTTGTTGCGGACTTCCTGTCAACTTGGCATGCTCCGCCCAGCGGGTGAAGGAGATGCAGTTGCGAGGCCCCATGTACGGCGAAGAATCTTCTCCGCTCGCGGACGGCCCACGAGAGTGGGGGTCTGAGCGTAGGTCCCTCCACGCTGCGTTACGCGAAATCGGCGAAGTACAGGACCGTGGGATCACCGATTGGGGCGGGATCTCTGACATTCTGTCCTGCGCACCGGAATCAGTGCCTGGGGCCACGTCAGCGGGCGTCGTCGTCTTTCGCGGATCCGAGATGATCTCCCTGTGTGTCACTGATGCGTCAGTGCGGACCATCGACGACATCGCACGCAACAGTCGACAGGGGCCCTGGCTCTTGGCTACGTCAGACCATCCCGTGGTGATCGATGATCTCGAGCTGGATATGCGATGGCCGGAGTACCGAGCGGCTGTGCTGGCGCGCACGCCGGTGCGTACGGTGTTGACGTTGCAACTGTTCGAGGACACGACCACCATCGGTGTGCTGAACTTCTACGCCAACTCGGCGTATGCATTCGACGATGACTCTCTCGAAGACAGCCTCATCTTCGCTGCGTGCGTCAGTCTGGCGGTCAGTGCATCCCAGCGTGAACGCCGACTTCGGGACGCTCTGGCAAGCCGCGAGGCCATCGGCCAGGCCACCGGAATCCTGATGGAACGCCACCGCGTCGACGCGGACACCGCCTTCGCAATCCTGCGCGCGATGTGCCCGAAAGACCCCGATCGGACCATCAGCGATGTGGCCGCGCGGATCGTCGCCGGCGATCAATCGTAGCGGTATGGACTACCACCTCGGAGGCGCCGGACCCTTGGCCGCCGCCTGATGGGCGCTGGCCTTACCTCCTACAGGGCCGGTGTGCTGACTCGAGCTCTGGAGGGTACCCCTGGCTCTGAGGTGTAAGGGGACAAGCGATGCAGGACTTCGAGTTCGACAGCACCGACCTGGCCGAGACCGAAGAATTTCTGGCGTGCTCGTACACGCGAATGCGGATACGCAGTGATCGACGGGTTTCTCGCGCACGTCTGTCTCGGCGGTCGCTGGGATCAGTGACCTTCGACAACATTGCCCTGGGCTTCGAGATGTCCTACAGCGCCGACCCGCTGCAGCGCGTCTGCCTGGTGCGCGTGCATTCGGGCTCGATAACACCGAGCGGCGCGGGCCTCGATGTCCTCGGCCCCGGCGACATCGCCGTGCTTACGCCGCCAGAAGTGGCGTATTCCGGCCGGGTGAATGCCCGCTACGACATCACCATGTTCGATCCTGCCCTCTTCGACCGCGTGAGTGACCGCCCGGGCAACCGGGAGACAGCCGTCGAGTTGACCGGACAGCGGCCCATTTCCGGGCGCGCCGGCAAACAACTCAACGATGTCATCGAATATCTGAGAGTCGAGGTGGCGAGCAATGACATCGCGCGCGCGTCAGACCTCGTGTCCTCGAACGCCGCCACATTGTTGGCGGCCTCGGCGTTGGGCGCCTTCCCCAACACCCTGTTGGCGGAGCCCAACATTGAGAAGCGCCGCGACAGCACACCCACTCTGCTGCGCCGCGCCACCGCGTTCATCGACGAGAACGCGCAACGGGATATCACCATCGACGACATCGCCGGTGCCGTGTACATGAGCCCCCGTTCTGTGCAATACATGTTCCGTCGGCACTTGGACTGCACGCCGATGGAGTATCTGCGCCGCGTACGCCTGAACCACGCCCATCACGAGCTGCTGGCCTCCGACCCCACCCGCACGACCGTCGCGGTGATCGCCGCAAAATGGGGTTTCGCGCACACCGGCCGCTTTGCCGGCCTCTACCGCCGTACCCACGGCCGCAGCCCTCACGTCTCCCTACGGTCCGGCGTGTGAACGCTGAACGAACCTGAAAACTCACAGGTCGGAGTCGTCATAGTGCATCGGCACATCATCTGGCTGTGTGTCCGATCAGTCGTGTTCAGCCGCGTAGCGCAGCAGGACCGTGCCACCCGGGAAGGTGCGGTTCTCCAGCAGTCGCAGCGAGATCCATGACGGCAGGGTCGGGAAGAACGGGGTGCCGCCGCCCAGGGCGGTGGGCGCGACCACGATCCGGTACTCATCCACCAGCCCGGCCCGCACGATCGGCGCGGCCAGCGTCGCGCCGGCCACCTCCAGCGTGCCGTCGGTTTCGGCTTTCAGCTTCCTCACCACCTCAACCGGGTCGCCGCGTTCCAGGCGGGAGTTCCAGTCGACGGACTCCAGGGTGCGCGAGAACACGACCTTGGGCATGTCGCGCCAGATGTGCGCAAAGTCGACGATCAGCGGGGTGGCGTCTGGGGCCTTGTCAGCAGTCGGCCAATAGGCGGACATCAGTTCGTAGAGCCGACGCCCGTAGAACGACAGGGCGGTTTCCCTCTCGAAATCGTTCCAGTACTGGTGTAGTTCTTCGCTCGGATCGGACCAGTCGATGTTGCCTTGCGCATCGGCGATGTACCCGTCCACCGACACGTTGAAGCCATAGATGAGTTTGCCCATGCAGATCAGACTGCACCGGAGGTCAGAACTCATCGCAACGCCACACGCGAGCCTTGTCGAATCGTTGTGAACACGGTGCACCCAGCGCGACGGCGCCCCGAGGGGTCTCCCGCCGGGTGCGCGATGAATCCGGGGGTGCATCCGAGTCTGTAAGAGTGACGACGGGCTGATCGGCACCCGACGAAACGGAGGCGATATGAGCAAAACGAATCTCTCGATGTCCGTCTCAGCGGACGGATACGTCGCTGGACCTCATCAGAGCAGCGAGAACCCGCTGGGGGTCGGCGGTGAAGCACTGCACGAATGGCATATCGGACCCGCCAAGGACCACCCTGTCAATCGGCAGGTCGCCTCCGAAATGCTAGACGGTATGAAAGCAACGATCATGGGCCGCAACATGTTCGGGCCCATTCGGGGTGAGTGGGGCGATTCGGGGTGGCAAGGATGGTGGGGCGATGAGCCGCCGTACCACTGCCCGGTGTTTGTGCTGACCCACTACGAACACGCCCCGATCGAGCTGAAGGGCGGGACCACCTTCTTCTTCGTCACCGACGGAATCGAATCCGCCTACCGGCAGGCCACGGCGATTGCAGACGGCGGCGACATCTCCATTGCAGGTGGAGCTTCGTGTGCCCGGCAAGCACTTGTGGCAGGGATCGTCGACGAGATCGACCTACAGGTCAACTCCGACATCTTGGGCTCGGGTGAGCGCCTGTTCGACGGCCTCGAGCGCGGCGTACCGAAGCTCGACCTCGTTCGGGTGCTGGAGGCGCCCGGCGTTGTTCACCTGCGATACCGCGTGATCCGCTGATCTCAGGCCGAGGCGGTGTGCCACCATTTACGGAATTGCGCTCCATGGCAGGAGGTTTCGCACCTCCGTCGTGGTGTGCGGCGACCTGTTGTGGGCTCGCGCCGCGTCGACGTCAGCGGTGGCGCCGGTCAACCAGGTGAGGGGAGTGCTTTCTTCGATGAACGGCCCGTAATCCACACGATTTCGGCGCGGATCAGCGGGGCTCGAGTAAGGCCGGTGCCGCCGTTCGGCGCCAGCGCGGTTCTGCCTACCCGCGAGAACTGCACTCCCGAGGTGACCGCAGCTGATGACTCCAGATCGGAGATTGTCGAGTACAGTGACTCTATAAAGCGCTTTGCTTGCCCGGTTCAGCTTCAGCCTGCCAGACACCGCGCGTCACCTGACCTCACATAGCGAGGAAGCTTCATGACGCAGTCCATTACCAATGCTCCAACTGCGCCCAACGGCGTATTCAATCAACACTGGCGCGACACGACCGTAGTAATTCACTGCATGGGTGAGGTTGACATGCTGTCGGCGCCGGACCTGGAACGCGAGATCACCTCAGCGTTGGCCAGGGGACCCCTGGCGGTGGTGATCGATCTGACCGAGGTGACGTTCCTGGCCTCACATGGGATGGGAGTGCTCGTCGCGTTCCAGCAATCCACGGCATCCGAGGTGCGGTTCGCGGTCGTCGCCGACGGGCATGTGACCCGGCGGCCCATGTCATTGATCGGCCTCGATGAGGTGTTGGACTTGCATCCGACGTTGGCAGTGGCGTTAGAGGCGATCAAGGTCTGAGCCACCTCGCTGTCCCGCAACGACCCGGTCGGTGACGAACAGTGGGGTAACGGCGTGCTCCAGGGCTCGCGATGGTGGGGAACTGTGACCCGCCGGGCTGCATACTCCAAGTGAGACTGGCTATAGACACCATGTGCTCTTCCCTGTTGTGCGTGCCGTGTCCACACTCAATCTTGCGAATTCCCGTTGAGGACGGCCGCGCGTTTCGTTTCCCTCGAGGATGCAGCACAGTGCCTCGATGCCGCCCCGGGCTCATTCGACCAGTCGTCGTCAGCTTCGGGGCAGCACGACATCGCGCCCACTCCAAGCACTCGCCGACCGGCGGTACCGTTACATCTGGAGTTCAGTGCTGAGCCACGCCGTTTAGGCGCTGTGCGCCGCGTACTGGCACGCTGGTTGGACGGCGCCGGTGTGTCCGCCGAACTCGCCGCGGACGTCATCTTGGCTGTTGTAGAGGCCTGCGCCAACAGCATGGAGCACGGCTACAGCAACCGTGGCGAGGGTCTGGTGCGGGTTTCGGCGCAGATGGACACCGGCGCCATTCGCATCGATGTCGATGACTCAGGCCGTTGGAAGGCCTCGAAAACTCCAAGCCGGTTCCGCGGACGTGGACTGCACCTGATGCGCGTCATGAGCGCCCGCTTTCACTTGGATACCGGGCCTTCAGGAACATCGGTGTCGATGACATTCGACCCGCCCGCAGCTCTGGCGCCCGCAGACGCGAGGTAGCGGGTCTCCCCGTTCGGTCGGTGTCTCATTGCGAGGCAATCAATTTCGCGAGACCGCGCATTGCCGTGCGGCTCACCGCATGACGAAATGCATCCACCACACCGCGTTCCGGTGATGCCGGCGCTGACCCCAACCGTGGGAAGAGGCGCAGCGCGGTGTTGTGTTCGATTGCTGCTCTGGTGGTTTCGTCCATTCGGTAATCCTCGAGGCCGGCGGCGAAGAGTTTCGAGGCAGCCAGAGGGGCGAAAGGCCAATCGGAGCCGAAGGTGATGTGGCCAGGTTTGGCGAAGGCCAGCAGCGTCGGCAGCGCCGCCGGGCTCGAGGACAGAGCGGTGTCGAAATAGAAGCTGGCGAAATCGTCGAGGCTGTCGGCCGGGTTGCGTCCGGTGTCGCCCAGGATCGCCACGGCCATGCGGTGGCTGGCGTAGGGCACGAATCCGCCGGCGTGACTCAGGATGAAGCTGATGTTCGGGTACTTACGTCGAATACCGTTGCGCACCAGCAGGTACGCCGCACGCGTGGTGTCCAGCAGGAAGTCGGCCGCGAACGGCAAGACGCCGGGGACCTCCGGTCCGGGTAGGTCGGCCGGGTGGATGAACACCACCGCCGCCCGCGCGTCCAGAGCGGCCCACAGATCGTCTTGGCCATCTTGGCCGATATACACGCCGTTGTTGTTGGCAAGCAACACCACGCCGTCGGCCCTCAAGGTGTCCAGTGCGCGGACAGTTTCGGTGACCGCGTCAGCGATGTGGGGCATCGGCACCGTGGCGAAGAACCCCCGGACTGTTGATCTGTACGGCGGCAGCAATCGTCTTCTCGGTGCTGGCGATCACCCGGATCAGTCAGTTCGTCCGCAGGAGGGTCGGCTGATTGGTTTCTGTAAAGCCTCCTGATGGGGCACAAGTCTTGTTGAGCACCGACGCCTTGGGCGTCGGCTCCAGACATCGTCGCGCCCGCGAGATCAGCACGGTGGTGCTCGACGCGACGTTGTCCGTCGTCGCCGGCAAGACCGTGGCGCTCGTCGGACAATCCGGTTCGGGTAAAACGGCGACCTGGCACAGGGCACAGATCCCGGGTTGTTGGCCCGATATCTGCTGACCGTGGGAAACGGCATCGCCGTTCAGGCGGCAGGGGGCGTGAGCCGTAAGGAATTACAGGCTGTGGCCGACGGCGCACTTCGGCACTGGCCACCCTTCTGATTCTCGGGTCTGATCAGCCTGCGCCGACGGCGTTGTTGATCACTCGGACCACCTCATGCGGATCCTCGACGGTGATCACGAGGCGATCGAAGCGTTCTGCGGCGTTCAGCGTGATCACGATTGCGCGGTCGTAGCCCGAGATGTTCCAGAATTGCCTCTTTCCATCCGCATGGAAGGTGCCCGACAGTTTGCCGGGAAGCCCTAGACCGGGCCCGCGCCACCCTTTGGGCTCATCCCTCATGCCCGGATCGTGGGTTGCTCCCCGCACGTTGTGGAGCGGGACCTGCACGCGGCGCGTGAAAGACCAGAGCTTGTTCAGTCCCACCGGCTCGATCACGAGATGTTCTCCGGTGACGGTTACTCGGTTGATGCTCATACCGATCTCCTATCGTATTCCTGCGCGGACCAGTAATCGGCGGCCCAGTTGTTCTTCGGTGACGCCGGCTTCCTCGAGGAGCGCCACCACCCGTTCACGAACACGCGGGTCGTCGGGGGCGAGTTCGAGCAGTGCGATCAGGACGACGTCGAGCCGATCGGCCGGATCCGTACTCGGGGGCGCGACGGCTTCCAGAACGCGCAGGAACAGGCCGTGTTTACTCCCGAATGCTCCGTAGAGGCTGCCTCGATGCACACCAGTTGCCTCGACAAGGTGATCGATGGACGTAGCGGCGTATCCGCGCTGGCGAAACGCCGCCGCTGCGGCGTTCAGGGCGCTCGTCTCATCGAACTGACGTGGGCGGCCCATGGTTTGAGAATAGTCATTCAAGAACGATTGGTCAAAAACTATTGCGTACCCACGTGCCTTGGCAACTGTCGAAGGAAACAGCGCGCGGACTCTCGGTCGGCCATGACGCCGCGTCGGGCCGCGCGCACGGCGTAGTCGGCGGCAGCCATACTCGAGGTCCATTCGCTGTCGCCGCGGCGGCGGCCTGGACGCGCGCCGCGGCATCGATGCCATCGGAGGCAAATGCGGCACTCGTACAACACACTCGTGTCAGCGGGAACGATGCTGATCGCGTGCTGCTACGGATTCGCCCGGTTCGCCTACGGGTTGTTCACGCCGACGTTGATCGACGAGTTCGCATTGACGCCGGCACTGGTCGGGGCGATCGGATCCGGCAGTTACATCGGGTACTGCATCGCCATTGTGGTGAGCACCGTCCTCACCAGACGGAAAGGGGCGAGGTATACCGCGGTGACAGCGGGAGTCGTTGCCACGTGCGGGCTTTCCGTCGTCGCGACGGCGCCCTCCACCTTTGTGCTCTTCGTCGGTGTGGTGGTCGCCGGGAGCAGCACGGGCCTTGCGTCACCGCCGCTTGCGGCCGCGGTGAACCGCTGGGTCGACTCGGGCCGCAGGGATCGAACTCAGACCGTGGTCAATGCCGGCACCGGAGTGGGGGTCATCCTCTCCGCGCCGATTGCGTTGTTGTTGTTCGGCCACTGGCGTTTGGCCTGGGCCGTCATGGCTGTGATCTCGGCCGCCGTGACGATGCTTGTGTTTCGGGCGATCCCGCCATCGGCAGACAGCACCGAGCGCGCAGCGCCGCGCCCCGGTTGGCGACCCGGTGCGCTGGGGTTGGTCGCAGCTTCGGTGCTGGTCGGTATCGGGAGTGTGGCCGTCTGGACATTCGGACGTGAGATGACCGCCGGCCTGGGGTCCACGTTGTCCGTCCTGGCGTGGGCGGTGCTCGGCGTCGCCGGGATCGCGGGTGCCTTCAGCGGTGATGTCGCCCGGCGGGTCGGCCTCACTGTCGCCTGGCGCATCGCCCTCACCATGATGGTCGGTGCGACTCTGGCGTACGCAGCGTTCGCCACCAATGGCATTGCTGTGGTGGCCGCGGCCGCGACATTCGGGTCGGCCTACATCGCCCTCACCGGTCTGGTACTGCTGTGGGCGGTCCGTGTCTATCCCGACAGCACGGCATTCGGGGTGGGGATGGCATTCCTTGCGATTGCTGTCGGGCAGGCCCTCGGCGCCCCGGCGGTCGGGTTCTTCGCCGGCGCCACCTCCGACGCCGCCGCCTTCGTCATTTCTGCTGCGGTGGGTGCCGTGGCACTGGCCGTCGCACCGGCCCGGGAATCGTCCGGCTGACCCAGCGCGCTCAGCCCTCTGATGCGGTGGCTCGAAGCCCGGCGAGCACCACGGTGACGACACGCTCCGCATCGGCACGGGTGAAGGCGCGGAATCCGCGATTGACGATCAGATGTACTGGCCCGGAGATCATTTCGCCGAGGAAGGCGCTGTCGACGGGCGGGAGCTCACCTCGGTCGACGGCCGCATCCACCCGTTGCTGCATGGCGGCCACCCGCTGGTCCAGCACCTTGCTCAGCGCCTGGACGGCCGAGGGCTGATCGGCCGCTTGAAGGGCTCGTTCGAGCGTCTGCCCGAAAGGTGTCTGCAAGCCGTCGGCGAGGGCGACCAGAAAGTCGACCAGATCCGACTGGATGTCGCCGGTATCGGCGACGGACGCGAGGTCACGGGCGTAGGTAAGCAGGGCTTCGACCACCAATTCTTCGCGGTCGGGCCAGTTGCGGTAGACGCTGGCCTTGTGGACGCCGGCACGTCCGGCGACCTCCTCGTAACGGAATCCAGCGATACCGTCGCGTGCGACGAGTTCGGCTGTCGCAGCCAGGATCTGGGATCGGACCCGCGCAGTGCGACCACCTGGACGTCGGGTGGCGGACTGGTCCTCGGCCATGGCCCCGCTTGCCTCCTGTGTTCTGCCCCGGTGCCGATTGTCGTCACGTCCGGCGTCGCGGTGCAAACCAATGGTGTACCGTGCCATTAAAGCGACAGATAGTCGCTTTAGGAGAAACTCGGGCGGTTCCATGGAAATTCTCGTGTCGGGCGCGGGTATCGCGGGGCTGGCGTGTGCACTCGAATTCGGCACCCGCGGCCACCACGTCACCGTTGTCGAACGCGCCCACCACCTCCGGCTCTCCGGTACGCCCATCGATATCCGAGGCGATGCGATCGCGGCGGTGGACACCATGGGGCTGCTTGCCGAAATCCGGGATCGACGGGTCCGGATGTCCGAGCGCACCTACTTCGTCGACGGCCGCGGCGAGCCCGTGGCGCCGCTGCCGCTCGCCGAAGTCAGCGACTCCGAGGATGACATCGAGTTGCTCCGCGAGGATCTTGTACGCATCTTGGCCGACGCGGTCCCGGACAGCGTGCAGATCCGCTTCGGCGACTCGATCGTGGCGCTGGCCGAAGACGGTGATGTGCGTTTCGCCTCCGGCCGAGCCCGGCGATATCACCTGGTGATCGGGGCCGACGGGCAACACTCGGTGGTGCGCAGGCTGGTATTCGGACCTGACCACCATTGCCTCCGCCATCTCGGGGTGTACTTCGCCCTCGCCGATCTTCCCGCCCAGGCGGACACCGATGGCGTCAACAGGATCCACAACGTGCCAGGAAAGATGGCCGGAGTCTTCCGATACGGTGGCAAGACCGTCGCTGTGTTCCAGTTTCTTTCGGCACCAATCGATTACGATCATCACGACATCGACTCCCAGAGACAGATTCTCGTCGACGCCTTCGCCGGTCACCGCTCGTGGCGCATTCCCGAGTTGCTCGAAGCGGCGTGCACGGATCCGAATTTCTACCTCGCCGGCGCGAGTCAGGTGCGCCTACCGTCCTGGCACCGCGGCCGTGTGGTCCTCGTCGGTGACGCGGGATACTGCGCCTCATTCCTGTCCGGGCGAGGCACCTCTCTTGCCCTCACCGGCGCCCGTCTGCTCGCCGAAGAACTCGGCCAGCTCTCCGCGGGAGAACTCGGCGACGAACCCGCGCGCTACGAGTCTCGGCAACGCCCGTACGTGGCCCACGCGCAGGGTCGTGTCGAGAGCGGGCGTGCCCGCATGCTGCCCACCACGTGGGCTGCCATCAGCGCGCGTAACAAGGCGCTGCAGGCACTGTGAAGGATTCGCGCCTCATCGTGTGGGCCGCTGTTCTCACCCTTGCCAACGTGCTGGCCGACGTCGCCATCGGGTCGCCGATGATGGTCCTGCCCCAACTGATGGAGCATTTCGACACCGATCAGGCCGCCTGGCTCAATGCCAGCGCGATGCTGGCGGGGGCGCTCTGGTCACCGCTGCTCGCAAGAGCGGCCGACCTCTGCGGAAAGCGCCGGATCCTGCTCAGCACACTGGTTCTCGCATGCGCAGGTGCACTGCTGTGTCTCGTCGCCCCGAACATCTGGGTATTCCTGATGGGCCGGCTCCTGCAAGGTGCCGCATTCGCCGCGATCTTCATCACGGTGGCCCTCGTCCTGCAGATCTGCACGCCGCCGGTGGCGATGACCATGGTGGGGATCGTGACCTCGGGTTCGTCGGTGGTCGGCATCTTCGAGCCATTCCTGATGAAGCCTGCCATCGATGCATTCGGCTACCGCAGCGTGTTCCTGGTGGCGGCGCTGCTGGCTGCGGCCGCGGCGATCTGCGTGCGCGCCTTCATCCCGGAGTCGCCCGTCCGTGGTGACGGCCGCATCGACATCGCGGGGGCGGTCCTGCTCGGTGGCGGTCTCGGTTCTGTGCTCGCTTACGTCAGCCTCGGCAGTGATGTCGGCTGGCTGGATACGGGGATGATCGCGCTGCTGGCGGCCGGTGTGAGCGCGCTGGCCGGTTGGGTGCTCGTTGCGCTTCGCGTCGACCAACCGATCATCGACCTACGGGGCTTGACTCGACCGATCCTGTTGACGCTGCTGGCTCTGGTGCTGGCCGCGGGCGCGTTCAGGAGCATGCTTCAACTGACCAGCATTGTCGCCCAGGTATCGCCCCACCTGGGGCTCGGCTACGGGCTGGGCGACGGTGGCGCGGTCGCGCTGCTGCTTGCCGCACCCAACCTCGGCATCGCCGTCGGCGGCACCTGCGCCGGATGGATCGCGGGCCGGATGGGGCCGCGAGCCCCGCTGCTCGGCGGCATCGCCATTGGGGCGGTGGCGACGTTCGCAATGGTGGTGGGAACAACGGTGCTGCCGTTGGCGATCGGCTGCGGCACCCTGATGGGTGTGGCCGCCGGCGCGATCGGCGCCTCCGGCTACAGCTTGGCGACCAGCCTGGAAGCGCCAGAACGGCAGGGCATGATCGCCGGACTGGTTTCCGTCGTACTCGCGCTCGGTTCCGTGATCGTCAACGTCGCCGGAGGCGAGATACTCAAGGCCACCCAGATTTCCGGTACTGCGGTGAGCACGGCCACGGGAATTCACAGCTATGTCCTGATGGCCGGGCTACTGTTCGTCTTTGCGGCCATTCCCGTACTTCGGTTGCAGCGCGGACGTGAACTGGCCTTTTGATGCCCGGCGGCAAACGCCGCGGCTACCCTCGTTGCCCGGTTCCGGCGGTCCCACATACTGTTTCCCACATGGAGCCCGAGGGCGGTCAGGACCGGCAGGAGCCGGCCCAGCGCGTCGCCGCATGGTTCAAGGACACCAACTCCAACCCAGGTGTGGTGGGCTTCATCCGCCGGGCACGCCGCGCCCTGCCGGGCGACCCGGACTTCGGTGACCCGCTGTCCATGGCCGGCGACGGTGGTCCGCGCGCCGCCGCCCGGGCCGCCGACCGGCTGCTCGGTGCGCGCGATGCCGCCACCCGGGAGGTCAGCCTGGCCGGTTTGCAGGTGTGGCAGGCGCTGACCGAGCGGGTGTCCCGCAAACCGGCCAACCCCGAGGTGACCATCGTCTTCACCGATCTCGTGGGTTTCTCGGAGTGGTCTCTGCAAGCCGGTGACGATCTGACCTTGCGGATGCTGCGGCTGGTGTCGGCCGCGGTGGAACCGCCGCTGCTGGATCGCGGTGGGCACATCGTCAAACGGATGGGCGACGGGCTGATGGCCGTCTTCCGTGATCCCGTCGTTGCGGTCACCGCGGTGCTGGCCGCCCGTGACGCCGTGAAAACCGTTGAGGTGGAGGGTTATACGCCGCGCATCCGGGTCGGGCTGCACACCGGCAGGCCGCAGCGGCTCGGCGCCGACTGGCTGGGCGTCGACGTCAACATCGCCGCCCGGGTGATGGAACGCGCCGTCCGCGGCGGGGTGATGGTCTCCGGTTCCACGCTGGACCTGATAGACCCGGCCGAGTTCGAGGCACTGGGGGTCACCGCTCGCCGGGCCCGCAGGCAGATGTTCGCCGCCAAGCCCAGCGGGGTGCCCGCCGACCTGGCGATGTACCAATTGCGGTCCAAACGCGACGGCGACGACGAGGACGAGCGCTAGCCGGAAGTAGTCGGCTCGGTCACAGTCCTGCGCAGATGTGTGCTGGCTCAAATGTGTTGGGGTGTACGCAAACTCACACCGCGAAAGTTGTTTTACGCAGAATTAACAGAGACGATGGTGGCGTTGGAACAAGCGGTATCCCGTAGTCCAACACCGAGCGTCATCAAGGTCCCGCTGATCCGGGACCGATCGAGGAGAAGAACCGCATGTCCATCACTCAGTACCGCGCGTCGCGCCGGCGCGCCAAGGAAGTCCGTCGTCTCTACGCGCGGATCAACGACCTCCCGGACTCCACCGTCCGCGAAGAGCTGCTCGCGATCGCCCAACGGCACGAATTCGGAGATCGCTGACGCCGAAAGCGTCGCCATACGAAGAGCCGGTGACCCATGGGGTCGCCGGCTCTGCTGCTTCCCGGGACGCCTCGAGCACGGTGCGAGGGTGGCGCGGGTGCATCGCCTATGATCGGCACTTGCGTTTGTGCTGGAAACCAACTCTGAGGAGCCGCGTCGCGTGGGTGAAGAACCCCAGGTCGGAGACCTGGCCCAGGTCCCCGATCTCACTGAGGAGACCCTGACCAAGGCGGTCAGCGCGGCTGGCCACGCCTTCAGTCTGGCCACTGACCTGGACGGCCTGGCCCGCGCCAAGACCGAGCATCTGGGCGACAAGTCGCCGTTGGCGCTGGCCCGTCAAGCCTTGGGTGCGCTGCCCAAGGCCGACCGCGCCGACGCCGGCAAGCGGGTCAACGTCGCGCGCGCGGCGGCCCAGCAGCTCTACGACGACCGGTTGGCTGCCCTGCGTGCCGAGCGCGATGCCGCTGTCCTGGTGGCCGAGCGCATCGACGTGACGCTGCCGTCGACTCGGCAACCCACCGGCGCACGTCACCCCATCACGATCCTGGCCGAGCACATCGCCGACACGTTCGTTGCGATGGGCTGGGAACTGGCCGAGGGGCCCGAGGTGGAGACCGAACAATTCAACTTCGACGCGCTGAACTTCCCGCCCGACCACCCGGCGCGCAGCGAGTCCGACACCTTCCACATCGCGCCGGAGGGCTCCCGCCAGCTGCTGCGCACCCACACCTCGCCGGTGCAGGTTCGGGCGCTGCTGGAGCGTGAGCTGCCGGTGTACATCATCTCGATCGGCCGGACGTTCCGGACCGACGAGCTCGATTCCACCCACACCCCGGTCTTTCACCAGGTCGAGGGGCTGGCCGTGGACCGCGGCCTGACGATGGCCAACCTCAAAGGCACGCTGGACGCGTTTGCCCGCTCCGAGTTCGGGCCCGAGGCGCGCACCCGGATCCGGCCACACTTCTTCCCCTTCACCGAACCGTCCGCGGAAGTGGACGTCTGGTTTGCGGGTAAGAAAGGAGGCCCCGGCTGGGTGGAATGGGGCGGCTGCGGCATGGTGAACCCCAACGTTCTGCGCGCCGCCGGGATCAACCCCGAGGTGTACAGCGGCTTCGCCTTCGGTATGGGCCTGGAGCGCACCCTGCAATTCCGCAACGGCATCCCCGATATGCGAGACATGGTCGAAGGTGACGTGCGGTTCTCCCTGCCGTTCGGGGTCGGTGCCTGATGAAACTGCCGTACAGCTGGTTGCGTGAAGTGGTCTCTGCCGGGGCACCTGGCTGGGACGTCTCTGCCGAGGAACTCGAACAGGCGCTGATCCGCATCGGTCATGAGGTCGAGGGCGTCCTCACCCTGGGGCCCGTGACCGGTCCGCTGACCGTCGGCCGGGTCGCCGAGATCGAGGAACTCACCGAATTCCAGAAACCAATAAGGGCCTGCAAGGTCGATGTCGGTGAACCCGAGTTACGCGACATCGTATGCGGCGCACGCAATTTCGTGGTCGGCGACACCGTGGTGGTGGCGCTGCCCGGGACGACGCTGCCCGGCGACTTCCAGATCGCCAAGCGCAAGACCTACGGCCGTGTCTCCGACGGCATGATCTGCTCCGCAGCCGAACTGGGAATGGGGGCCGACCATTCCGGCATCCTGGTGCTGCCTCCGGGTACCGCCGAGCCGGGGGAGTCGGCCTACGACCTGCTCGGGCTCGACGACGTGGTGTTCGATCTGGCAATCACCCCGGACCGCGGCTACGGACTGTCGGTGCGCGGCATTGCCCGCGAAATCGCCTGCGCGTTCGACCTGGAGTTCGTCGACCCGGCCGACGTGGAACCGCTGCCCGTCGAAGGTGAGGCGTGGCCGCTGACCGTCCAGCCCGGCACCGGCGTGAGCCGCTTCGCGCTGCGCCCGGTCACCGGGATCGACCAGCACGCGCTGTCGCCGTGGTGGATGCGACGACGCCTGCTGCTGTCCGGTATCCGGCCCATCTCGCCGGCCGTCGACGTCACCAACTACGTCATGATCGAACTCGGGCACCCCATGCACGCCCACGACCGCAAACGCATCAACGGCGGCTTCGAAGTCCGCTTCGCGCGGCCGGGGGAGACGGTGGTCACCCTCGACGACATCGAACGCAAGCTCGACCCGGGTGACGTGCTGATCGTCGACGACGTGGCCACGGCTGCCATCGGCGGCATCATGGGCGCGGGCACCACCGAGATCAACGACGACTCCACCGACATACTGCTGGAAGCAGCGGTGTGGGATCCGGCCACCGTGTCGCGCACGCAGCGCCGGCTACACCTGGTCAGCGAGGCGGGCCGTCGCTACGAGCGGGCCGTCGACCCGGCGATCTCCGTCGCCGCGATCGACCGCTGCTCGCGCCTGCTCGCCGAAATTGCAGGCGGCACAATCGAACCCACGCTCACCGACTGGCGGGGTGATCCGCCGCGGGAGGACTGGTCGCCCACCCCGGTGCGGATGGCCGCCGACCTGCCGGACCGTACCGCCGGGGTGGACTACCCCGAGGGTGCCACCGTCCACCGGCTGACACAGATCGGCGCGAAAGTGACCGTCGACGAACGCAACGTCTTGACGGTGACACCGCCGAGCTGGCGGCCCGACCTGGTGCAGCCCGCCGACCTGGTGGAGGAGGTGCTGCGGCTCGAAGGACTGGACGTCATCCCCTCGGTGCTGCCCACCGCGCCCGCCGGCCGCGGTCTGACCGCCGGGCAGAAGCGTCGCCGTGCCGTCGGGAAATCGCTGGCCCTGTCGGGGTACGTGGAGATCCTGCCGACACCGTTCCTGCCGGCCGGGGTGTTCGACACCTGGGGGTTGCCGGCCGATGATCCGCGGCGCTCCACCACCCGGGTGCTCAACCCGCTGGAAGCCGACCGGCCGCACCTGGCCACCACGTTGTTGCCGGGTCTGCTGGAAGCGTTGTCCCGCAACGTTTCCCGTGGTGCCGTCGACACCGCACTGTTCGCGATCGCCCAAGTGGTGCATCCGACCGAGCAGACGCGCGCCGTCGAGTTGATCCCGACCGACCGTCGGCCCACCGACGAGGAGATCGCCGGTCTGGACGCGTCGCTGCCGCTGCAGCCGCAGCACGTGGGGGTCGTCTTGTCGGGGCTGCGGGAACCTCGCGGTCCCTGGGGTGCCGGGCGCCCCGTCGAGGCGGCCGATGCCTTCGAGGCGGTACGCGTGATCGCGCGCGCGGCCGGTGTCGAGGTCACGCTTCGGCCGGCTGCGCTGCTGCCGTGGCATCCGGGCCGCTGCGCCGAATTGTTCGTCGGCGACGTGAGCGTCGGCCATGCCGGGCAGCTGCATCCGGCGGTGATCGAACGGGCCGGCCTGCCGAAGGGCACCTGCGCGGCCGAGTTGAATCTCAGCGCGATCCCGATCGCCGAGGCGCTGCCCGCCCCGCGGGTGTCGCCGTTCCCGGCGGTGTTCCAGGACATCAGCCTGGTGGTCGATGCCGATGTCGCCGCCCAGACGGTGATCGACGCCGTCCGCGACGGTGCCGGCGAGCTGCTGGAAGCGGTGCAGCTGTTCGACGTCTACACCGGGCCGCAGGTCGGCGAGCAGCGCAAGTCGCTGGCCTTGGCGCTGCGATTCCGTGCCCCCGACCGCACGCTCACCGAAGACGAAGCCAGTGCTGCCCGCGACGCCGCCGTGGCCGCAGCGGCGGCGAGTGTCGGCGCCACCATGCGCGCCTAGATCCACTTGGGTTAATTCATTTGCATATCGGTGCATAAAGATGCAAAGATCCGTGTATGCCCAAGACAGTGGCGTTGGCGGGTGCCAGCGGATATGCCGGTGGTGAGATCCTTCGACTCCTGCTGGGACACCCGGCCGTCGCCGACGGCCGGCTCAGCATCGGTGCGCTGACGGCAGCGGCCTCCGCGGGAACCACCCTCGGTGAGCACCACCCGCACCTGTTGCCGCTGGCCGACCGCGTGCTGCAGCCCACCGAACTCGACGTGCTGACCGGACACGACATCGTGTTCCTGGCCCTTCCGCACGGCCACTCCGGTGCCATTGCCGAACAACTCGGCCCCGACACCGTGGTCATCGACTGCGGTGCCGACTTCCGGCTCACCGACGCGGCGGCCTGGAAGCGGTTCTACGGCTCCGACCACGCCGGCAGCTGGCCGTACGGACTGCCCGAGCTGCCTGGCGCCCGGGATGCGCTGCGCGGCGCATCCCGCATCGCGGTGCCCGGCTGCTACCCGACCGCCGCGCTGCTGGCACTGCTGCCCGCCGTGGCCGCAGACCTCGTGGAACCCGCGGTCACCGTCGTCGCCGTCAGTGGCACCTCCGGCGCCGGTCGCGCCGCCAAGGTGGATCTGCTGGGCTCGGAGGTGATCGGC
This sequence comes from Mycolicibacterium sp. SMGY-1XX, assembly GCF_059132455.1. Classification (NCBI taxonomy): domain Bacteria; kingdom Bacillati; phylum Actinomycetota; class Actinomycetes; order Mycobacteriales; family Mycobacteriaceae; genus Mycobacterium; species Mycolicibacterium sp. SMGY-1XX. The sequence continues at coordinate 4,119,609 of NZ_CP101139.1, read as the reverse complement.
TCGGCGCGCGCCTACAACATCGGCGGCGTTCACCGGCACACCCCCGAGATCGCGCAGGGACTGCGAGCCGTCACCGACAAACCCGTCACCGTGTCGTTCACGCCGGTGCTCATCCCCACCTCGCGCGGAATCCTGGCCACCTGCACCGCGCGAACTGCCGCACCGGTGTCGGAACTGCGCGCCGCCTACGAGAAAGCTTATGGGACAGAGCCGTTCGTGCACCTGCTGCCGGAGGGGCAGCTGCCGAAGACCGGTTCGGTGATCGGCAGCAACGCCGCGCAGATCGCGGTCGCCGTCGATGAAGATGCGAGGACACTGGTCGCGGTGTGCGCCATCGACAACCTGACGAAAGGCACCGGTGGCGCGGCGGTGCAGTCGATGAACCTCGCGCTGGGCTGGCCGGAAACCGAAGGACTGTCAACTGTGGGGGTGGCACCATGACCGAGATTCTCAAAGGACGGGGATCTGTCGACACAACGCGGCTCGTGCGGACACAGGGGGTCACCGCGCCCGCGGGCTTCCGCGGCGCCGGAATCGCCGCGGGGATCAAAGCCTCGGGCAAGCTGGACCTGGCCCTGGTGTTCAACGAAGGCCCCGACCACGCCGCAGCGGGTGTGTTCACCCGCAACCAGGTCAAGGCCGCTCCGGTGCAGTGGAGCCGGCAGGTGCTCACCACCGGACGGCTGCGGGCCGTCATCCTGAACTCCGGCGGCGCCAACGCCTGCACCGGGCCGGGCGGGTTCCAGGACACCCACACCACTGCCGAGGCCGTGGCGGCCGCACTGTCGGCATGGGGTACCGAGACCGGCGCCATCGAGGTCGCGGTGTGTTCCACCGGCCTCATCGGTGACCGGCTGCCCATGGACAAGGTGCTCGCCGGTGTGCAGGAGATCGTCCACGAGATGGCCGGTGGGCTCTCCGGCGGTGACGAAGCCGCGCGCGCCATCATGACCACCGACACCGTGCCCAAACAGGTTGCGCTGCATCATGCCGACAACTGGACCGTGGGCGGAATGGCCAAGGGCGCTGGCATGCTGGCGCCGTCGCTGGCCACCATGCTGTGCGTCATCACCACCGACGCGGTGGCCGACGCCGAGGCCTTGAACACCGCGCTCACGCGTGCCGCCGCCAGGACGTTCGACCGCCTCGACATCGACGGCAGTTGCTCCACCAACGACACCGTGCTGCTGCTGGCCTCCGGCGCCAGCGAGATCACCCCGTCCCAGGAGCAACTCGACGCCGCCGTCCTGGCCGTCTGTGACGATCTGTGCGCACAGTTGCAGTCCGACGCCGAAGGCGTCACCAAGCGGATCACCATCACCGTGTCCGGTGCCGCCAGCGAAGACGACGCGCTGGTGGCCGCCCGGGTGATCGCCCGCGACAGCCTGGTCAAGACTGCGCTGTTCGGCTCCGATCCGAACTGGGGCCGAGTGCTTGCCGCCGTGGGCATGGCACCGGTGACGCTGGACCCCAACCGGATCTCGGTGTCGTTCAACGGCTCCGACGTGTGCGTCGACGGTGCGGGCGCGCCAGGCGCGCGCGAGGTCGACCTGTCCGGCGACGAGATCACCGTGCGGGTGGACCTCGGTGCCGGCGATGCCGAGGCTTCCATCCGGACCACCGACCTGTCGCACGCTTACGTCGAAGAGAACTCGGCCTACAGTTCATGACCGAGGTAGTCCCCACCCGGGCCAAGGCGCAGGTCCTCGCCGGCGCGCTGCCGTGGCTCAAGCAGCTGCACGGCAAGATCGTCGTCGTGAAATACGGCGGCAACGCCATGACCGATGACAACCTCAAACGGGCGTTCGCCGACGACATGGTGTTTTTGCGCAACTGCGGAATCCACCCCGTGGTGGTACACGGTGGCGGTCCTCAGATCTCGGCGATGCTGAAACGCCTTGGCATTGCCGGAGATTTCAAGGGCGGCTTCCGGGTCACCACGCCCGAGGTGCTCGACGTCGCCCGCATGGTGCTGTTCGGTCAAGTGGGCCGTGAACTGGTAGGGCTGATCAACTCCCATGGCCCCTATGCCGTCGGAATCACCGGTGAAGACGCACAGCTCTTCACCGCCGTTCGCCGCAGCGTCAACGTCGACGGCGTCGCCACCGACATCGGGCTGGTGGGCGACGTGCAGACGGTCGACACCGCCGCGGTCGTCGACCTCATCGGCGCGGGCCGGATTCCGGTGGTGTCCACCATCGCCCCCGACGTTGTCGGCATCGTGCACAACATCAACGCCGACACCGCCGCCGCGGCCCTGGCCGAAGCGTTGGGCGCCGAGAAGCTGTTGATGCTCACGGACGTCGAAGGTCTCTACACCGACTGGCCGGACCGCACGTCGCTGGTCACCGAGATCGATACCGACACGCTCACAACCCTGCTACCGAGCCTGGAATCCGGCATGGTGCCCAAGATCGAGGCGTGCCTGCGCGCCGTCAACGGCGGCGTGCCGAGCGCGCATGTGATCGACGGTCGGGTGGAGCACTGTGTCATCGCGGAGCTGTTCACCGATGAAGGAACCGGAACCAAGGTGGTGCCGACGCCGAAGCCGGAGCGAGGGACGAGCTCCGGTGAGAAGTCGGACGAGGAAGGCGTGGTGCCCGCATGAGTGAAACACAAGCGCTGCAGGACCGTTGGCAGAGCGTGATGATGAACAACTACGGCACCCCGCCGCTGGCACTGGCCAGTGGTGACGGCGCCGTCGTCACAGACCCCGACGGCAGGACCTACCTCGACCTGCTCGGCGGAATCGCGGTGAACCTCCTGGGCCACCGGCACCCCGCGGTGATCGAAGCCGTCACCACCCAGCTCAACACGCTGGGGCACGTCTCCAATCTGTATGCCACCGAACCCGGTATCGCGCTGGCAGAACAACTGGTAGCGCACCTCGGTGCGCCGGCGCGCGCGTTCTTCTGCAATTCCGGCGCCGAGGCCAACGAGGTGGCGTTCAAGATCACCCGGCTCACCGGACGCACGAAAGTGGTTGCCGCCGAAGGGGCTTTCCACGGACGCACCATGGGATCGTTGGCGCTGACCGGCCAGCCGGCCAAGCGGGCGCCGTTCGAACCGCTACCCGGCGATGTCACCCACGTGCCCTACGGCGACGTCGAGGCGCTGCGCAACGCCGTCGACACCGACACCGCCGCGGTGTTCCTGGAACCCATCATGGGGGAGGGCGGCGTCGTCGTGCCACCCCCCGGCTATCTGTCCGCGGCACGCGAGATCACCACCGCCGCAGGAGCTCTGCTGGTCCTCGACGAGGTGCAGACCGGGGTCGGCCGCACCGGGGCGTTCTTCGCGCATCACCACGACGGCGTCACCCCCGATGTGGTGACCCTGGCCAAGGGGCTGGGCGGCGGACTGCCGATCGGTGCCTGCCTGGCCCTCGGACCCACCGCCGATCTGCTGACCCCGGGCCTGCACGGCAGCACGTTCGGCGGCAACCCGGTGTGCACGGCGGCGGCGCTGGCGGTGCTGCGCGCCCTGGCCGATGACGACCTGATCGCCCGGGCCGGTGCGCTGGGCAAGACGCTGAGCCACGGTGTGGAAGCACTGAATCACCCACTGGTGGACCATGTTCGGGGTAGAGGTCTGTTGATCGGTATCGTGCTGACCGAGGAGAAGGCCAAAGCCGCCGAGACGGCCGCGCGTGAGGCCGGGTTCCTGGTCAACGCCGCGGCCCCGAACGTGGTCCGGTTGGCGCCGCCGCTGATCCTCACCGATGCGCAGGCCGACCACTTCCTCACCGCGCTGCCCACCGTGCTCGACACCGCAAAGGACTCTTGATGACCATCCGGCACTTCCTGCGGGACGACGACCTGACGCCGCAGGAGCAGGCGGAAGTCCTGGCGCTGGCCGCCGATCTCAAACACTCGCCGATGAGCCGCCGCCCGCTGGAAGGGCCGCGGGGGGTGGCGGTGATCTTCGAGAAGAACTCCACCCGCACCCGGTTCTCCTTCGAGATGGGCATCGCCCAACTCGGCGGGCACGCCGTCGTCGTCGATGGCCGCAGCACGCAGCTGGGTCGCGAGGAGACCCTCGAGGACACCGGACAGGTGCTCTCGCGCTACGTCGACGCCATCGTGTGGCGCACCTTCGCCCAGGAACGGCTGACGTCGATGGCGGCCGGGTCGACGGTGCCGATCATCAACGCGCTCTCCGATGAGTTCCACCCCTGCCAGGTGCTGGCCGATCTGCAGACCCTGGTGGAACGGAAGGGCTCCCTGAAGGGCCTGCGGATGACGTACTTCGGTGACGGGGCCAACAACATGGCGCACTCGCTGATGCTGGGAGGTGTCACGGCGGGCATCGACGTGACCATCGCCGCGCCGCGGGGCTTCGAGCCGCACGCCGCGTTCGTCGCCGCGGCACGCCAGCGGGCCGAGCAGACCGGCGCCGCGGTCACCCTCACGTCTGACCCGGTGGCCGCCGCCACCGGCGCCGACGTGCTGGTCACCGACACCTGGACATCGATGGGGCAGGAGAACGACGGCCTGGACCGGGTACGTCCATTCCGGCCGTTCCAGGTGAATTCCGAACTGCTGGGCCACGCCGACCCCGAAGCCGTTGTGCTGCACTGCCTTCCGGCGCATCGCGGGCACGAGGTCACCGACGACGTGCTCGACGGTCCGCAGAGTGCGGTGTGGGACGAGGCGGAGAACCGACTGCACGCGCAGAAGGCGCTGCTGGTCTGGCTGCTGGAGTACCGCGGGACTGCGCGATGACGTCTGCGACCACCCGGGCCGGCAGGCAGGCGCGGATCGTGACGTTGCTGTCGTCACGGTCGGTGCGCAGTCAGAGCGAGCTGGCCGGGCTGCTGGCCGCCGAGGGCATCGAGGTCACCCAGGCCACGCTGTCGCGTGACCTGGAGGAGCTGGGCGCGGTGAAGCTGCGCGGCGCCGATGGCGGCGTCGGTGCGTACGTCGTCCCCGAAGACGGCAGCCCCGTGCGCGGCGTCAGCGGCGGCACCGAACGTGTCACCCGGTTGCTCAGTGACCTGCTGGTGTCCACCGACGCCAGCGGGAATCTCGCGGTGCTGCGTACCCCACCCGGCGCCGCCCACTACCTGGCCAGTGCCATCGACCGCGCGTCGCTACCGTATGTCGTCGGCACCATCGCCGGTGATGACACCATCTTCGTGATGGCCCGGGAACCCATGACCGGCGCCGAACTGGCCGCCACCTTCGAAAACCTGCAGTAAGAGAAGAGAGAGAAGGAACAACACATGTCCGATCGCGTCATCTTGGCGTACTCCGGCGGTCTGGACACTTCGGTGGCCATCAGCTGGATCGGCAAGGAGACCGGCCGTGAGGTCGTCGCCGTGGCCATCGACCTGGGCCAGGGCGGTGAGGACATGGAGGTCGTGCGGCAGCGCGCACTGGATTGCGGCGCCGTCGAGGCCGTCGTGGTCGATGCCCGCGACGAGTTCGCCGACGAGTACTGCCTGCCCACCATCCAGTCCAACGCGCTCTACATGGACCGCTATCCGCTGGTGTCGGCGATCAGCCGACCGCTGATCGTCAAGCACCTGGTGGCCGCCGCCCGCGAGCACAACGGCGGCATCGTCGCCCACGGCTGCACCGGCAAGGGCAACGACCAGGTGCGCTTCGAGGTCGGATTTGCCTCGCTGGCGCCCGATCTCGAGGTGCTCGCGCCGGTCCGCGACTACGCCTGGACCCGGGAGAAGGCCATCGCCTTCGCCGAGGAGAACGCCATCCCGATCAACGTCACCAAACGTTCACCGTTCTCGATCGACCAGAACGTGTGGGGCCGCGCAGTGGAAACCGGCTTCCTCGAACACCTGTGGAACGCGCCGACCAAGGACGTCTACGACTACACCGAAGACCCCACGGTCAACTGGAGCAGCCCCGATGAGGTGATCGTCGGCTTCGACAAGGGTGTCCCGGTCTCCATCGACGGTCGTCCGGTCAGCGTGCTGGAAGCCATCGTCGAGCTGAACCGCCGCGCCGGCGCCCAGGGTGTGGGTCGTCTCGATGTGGTGGAGGACCGGCTGGTCGGCATCAAGAGCCGCGAGATCTACGAGGCCCCCGGCGCGATGGTGCTCATCACCGCGCACACCGAACTCGAGCATGTCACCCTCGAACGCGAGCTCGGACGCTACAAGCGTGGTACCGACCAGAAGTGGGGCGAGCTGGTGTACGACGGCCTGTGGTACTCGCCGCTGAAGCGGGCGCTGGAGTCGTTCGTCGCGCACACCCAGGAGCACGTCACCGGCGAGATCCGGCTGGTACTGCACGGCGGGCACATCGCGGTCAACGGCCGTCGCAGCCCCACCAGCCTGTACGACTTCAACCTGGCCACCTACGACGAGGGCGACAGCTTCGACCAGTCCAGCGCCAAAGGCTTCGTCCATGTGCACGGCCTGTCGTCCAAGATCTCGGCCAAGCGCGACCTCGGCCTGTAAACAAACTGGCCGAGCGCGCGTGTTCGTACAGCGACACGCCGCTTTTGACGTACGAACACGCGCGCTCGCGCTGAAAGGGGCATGCGAATGAGCACCAATGAAGGCGCGCTGTGGGGCGGTCGTTTCGCCGACGGGCCGTCGGCCGCCCTGGCCGCACTGAGCAAATCGACCCACTTCGACTGGGTGCTCGCGCCCTATGACGTCACCGCGTCGAAAGCCCACACCCGGGTGCTCTACAACGCCGGCCTGCTCACCGAGGAACAACGCGACGGACTACTTGCCGGGCTGGACTCGCTCGGCGAGGACGTCGCCGACGGGAGTTTCGGTCCGATCGTCACCGACGAGGACGTGCACGGCGCGCTGGAGCGCGGCCTGATCGACCGGGTGGGCCCCGACCTCGGCGGCCGGCTGCGCGCCGGGCGGTCACGAAACGATCAGGTGGCCACGCTGTTTCGGATGTGGCTGCGTGACGCGTTGCGCCGCATCGCCGACGGGGCCATCGAGGTGGTGCAAGCGCTGTCCACCCAGGCCGCGGCGCATCCGACAGCGATCATGCCGGGCAAGACGCACCTGCAGTCCGCGCAACCCGTACTGCTGGCGCATCACCTGCTGGCGCACGCCCACCCGTTGTTGCGTGATGTGGACCGTATTGCCGACTTCGACGACCGGACTGCGGTGTCGCCCTACGGTTCGGGCGCACTGGCCGGATCGTCGTTGGGCCTGGATCCGGACGCGATCGCTGCCGACCTCGGTTTCGCCAGAGCCGCCGACAACTCCATCGACGCCACCGCGGCCCGTGACTTCGCGGCCGAGGCCGCCTTCATCCTGGCGATGATCGCCGTCGATCTGTCCCGCCTCGCCGAGGACATCATCCTGTGGAGCTCAACGGAATTCGGCTACGTCACCCTGCACGACTCCTGGTCGACGGGAAGTTCGATCATGCCGCAGAAGAAAAACCCGGACATCGCCGAACTGGCCCGCGGTAAGTCGGGGCGCCTGATCGGCAATCTCGCCGGGCTGCTGGCCACCCTCAAAGCCCAGCCGCTGGCCTACAACCGGGATCTGCAGGAAGACAAGGAGCCGGTTTTCGATTCGGTGGCCCAGCTGGAACTGCTGCTGCCCGCGATGGCCGGTCTTGTCGGCACACTGACGTTCGACACCGACCGGATGGCCGAACTGGCGCCCGCCGGTTACACCCTGGCCACCGATATCGCCGAATGGCTGGTGCGCCAAGGGGTGCCGTTCCGGGTCGCCCACGAAGCCGCCGGGGCGGCCGTCAAAACCGCCGAGAGTCGCGGCGTGGGCCTCGAGGAGCTCACCGACGACGAACTGACGGCCATCAGCCCCGACCTCACCCCGCAGGTGCGGGAGGTACTCACCGTCGACGGTTCGGTGGCGGCTCGTGATGCGCGCGGCGGGACCTCGCCCGTGCAGGTCGCCCGGCAGCTCGGCGGCGTCCGCGACACCATCGACGGCCTACGGCTGCGGTTGCATCGCTGAATGTCAGGATGACTGCATGAAAATCGCCGGATCGGTGGCGCTGGTCACCGGAGCCAACCGCGGGATGGGCCGCGTCTACGCCGAGGCCCTGCTGGCCCGCGGTGCCGCCAAGGTGTACGCCGCCGCCCGTGACCCCGGACAGATCGACCTCGACGGCGTGACACCGCTGGCGCTCGACATCACCGACCCCGAATCCGTCGCCGCCGCGGCCACGGCGGCAGGTGATGTCACCCTGCTGATCAACAATGCAGGGGTGTCCGCCGGCCAGAACCTGATCACCGGCGACCTCGGCGAGATCCACCGCGAGATGGACACCAACTTCTTCGGCACCCTCACCGTGATCCGCGCGTTCGCCCCGGTGCTCGGCGCCAACGGCGGGGGAGCCATCCTCAACATGCTGTCGGTCCTGTCGTGGCTGTCGCTCGACGGATCCACGTCCTACTCGGCGGCCAAAGCCGCGGAGTGGGCCCTGACCAACGGAGTCCGGATCGAGCTCGCCGGGCAAGGCACCCAGGTGACCGGACTGCACGTCGCCACCGTCGACACCGACATGACCGCCGGCCTGGACGTGCCCAAAGCCGACCCCGCCGATGTCGTCGCCGCCGGACTCGACGGACTGGAAGCCGGCAACCTCGAAGTCCTGGCCGACGACACCAGCCGTTACGTCAAGAGCCGGCTGTCGGAGCCCCCGACCGCGCCGTAGAGTCGCCGCATGGGGGCTGGTACCGGGGTCGCTGAGCAGGTGGCCGCCCGGGTGCGGCGATGGTTCGCCGGCCTGGGCTTCAAACAGATGTGGCAACTGCTGATCGTGCTGGTGCTCGCGGCGACCGCCCTCTTCGGCGGCCTGGACGACGCCAACACCACGGTGACGCTGTTCGAGCCGGGCGAGGAGTTCAGCGACGGTCAGTACACACTGACCGTCGACCGGGCCAGGCTGGTCGACGAGATCGAGGGCGTCCTCTACGACCAGCCGGGATCCCGGTATCTGGGCGTGGTGGTGGAGATCCGCAACGACGGCCACACCCCTGGCAATCTGCTCAGGGCCATCAACCTGACCGGCCACCCCGAGCAGCGTCTGGTCGGCGCGTACCGACTGGCCGACAGCACTTACAACACGAACCTGGGCCCTGGTCTGCAGCAGGAGATGGCGTTCTTCTGGGAAGTGCCCGACGGTGCCGTGGAGCCCGGTGGCTCCGTGACGCTGCGTGTCTGGAAGAAGAAACTCTCCGAGCTGATGGTCACCTACGGTGAGGCGTGGCTGGACAGCGTGACCGACTACGGTCAGGTCACGGTGCCCGTCGCGAACCGATCATGAAGTGGCGCAGCGTGCTTACGGCAGCTGCGGCGGTCGTGGCCATCGTGGCGGCCGCAGTTATCTGGCACGACCTGCCGGTGAACAGCAAGATCTACGCACCGTTCGACGTGACCGCCGGCGCGGGGCAGCCGGCCACCGGACGCAACATCACCGCCATTGTGCTTGGCACTCAGATCACTCCGGTGGTGCAACCGGCGAACGGTCGGCCGCCGAGACTCGAGGCCGCCGGGGTGTGGGTGGTGGTGAACGCGACGGTCGCCGCGGTCGAGGAACCCGGCCTGTTGCGTACGGAGCTCGAGGTCGGCCCGGACACCTACCGTCCGACCGATCGGCTGTCGCCGACGGCGACCGCCGGCGGCACCATGCAGCCTGCGATCGACTACCGGGCCAACTGGGTGTTCGACGTCGCGCCGCAGGTGCTCGACGAGGTCGACGAGGTGAGACTGCGGCTGTGGATCGGCGACGCCAGATTGGATTCGCGCCTGGTGATCCGGATTCCGATGGGCGGCCCGCAGATCAGTCGGCTCGAACGAGTGCGGCTGACCCCTCCGACGATGAGTGCGTCATGATCCGGTTGTGGCAACGAAACCTGATCGGTGCGGCGGTGTCCGTGGCGGCGCTGGCGGTCATCACCGCAACCACCCTGTGGCCGGACTGGACGGCCTACCGGGAGTCGACGAACCCCGAACGCGTGGTGGCCAAGGGCGAGTCCGGTGAGGCCGCAGGCCAGATCTGGCGGCTGGACACGGTCCGTTACCTCAACACGTCATCCAACCGGCTGACGCCCGAGCTGCCCGAGGGAACGCTGGTCCATGTGGTGACGCTCGAGAGTGCAGGTCCCGGCCTGCCCGGGTGTTCCGGCGTCATCACCGATGGGCAGCGGCGGTGGAGCGCCGAGTCCGTCGGTACCCACGGCCCGCTTCCGCCGGAGGGCACCAGCTCCAATTGCTCCGAGCCGGGCCCGGTGCAGTTCAGTTTCCTGCTCCCGGACGACGCGACGCCCACCGCCGTCGACGTCACGGATTGGTCGGGACGGATCCTGGTTCGAATGATGCTGTAGCCGGCTCCGGCCGCGCGACCCGCTCCACGCAGTAGGCGAACGTGCTCGCGATCAAGCAGAGCCGCAGCGGCTCGATCAGCAGATGAAACGCCAGACTCAGGGTGGCGGTGAAATTCGACCAGAACACCCACGGTTGCGGGCCCAGCAGCCAGGCCACCCCACGAAAGAGGTTGCCGTCGCCGATCTGCGCGCGGTAGAAGCTGCCCGCCATGTCCAGCCAGGCCAGCCCCAGATAGCCCAGCACGTAGAGGGCCAACGCCAGCACCCCACCGTGCAGGATCAGGTTGGCCGAGTCGACGATCGGCCGGAACTTGCCCAGCTGTCCCACCGCGTGCTCATGCGCCTTGTCCCGCAACGACTTCGGGATCGCAGTCCACTTGGAGCTGACGCGTTTGTGCGCCGGTGCGGCCCGCTCGAACAGCGAGTCCGCCCTGGCGCCGCCGAACCGTCGCGCCGTCTCGCGCCAGTTGACCGTCGACGTCACGCCGTAGACGATGCCTGCCACCGCCAGCCAGATCAGCGGTACCGCCGCCCCGCCGAAGACCGTGCGCAGCGCAAACGCACAGGCGTCCCAGATGGCGTTCAACGGCGCGAAGTGAGAGAAGAGCTGTTCGCGAGTCTCGGTGAACCACACGATGATCCGCCGTTCGGCGATCCAGCCCGCGGGATTGACCAGCAGGGTCAGGCCCTGGTTCACCGAGAAGCTGAGCGCCAGGAACACCCAGAGCGTGTCCACATACACCCGGATGGCGATCACCCATTTCGGCATCCGGTCCTTGAAGAAGCCCAGCACATAACGCAGCGCCAGCGCCGAGATGATCAGCACCAGCGTGCTGGCGCCCACTGGCAGCGATTCCGGGTGCAGATCAGTCGGTTCCGGCGACATCATCGCTTCGCCCACCCGGTAGGTCAGCGCACGTGCCTCGAATGCCAGCCAGTCCTCGCGGAACATCTGCCAGGCCATGTAGATGGCGAAGAACGGCAGGATGATCGTGGAGAACACGTCGATCTCGCGCAGCCGACGCGACGAGAAGCTCGCCAGTACGGGAAATGCCGGTTTCAGCACCAGGAACATCCCGACGAAGGCCGCCAACCGTGCCAGACCGGCCAGCGGCATGATCACCGACGCCCACCACTTGTTGTCGTAGCCGGCCCATGCGGCCAGCTCGATGGCTCCGAGACGGCCCAGGTACCCCAGCAGGAAGCAGGCAGCCAGCTGCGGGAAGTACTGCACCCACAGGAGCACGGGTCGCAGTAGGTAGCGCACGGCGACAGTCTACGAAGGGTCACTCGGACGCTTCGGACAACTCCAGCCAACGCTCCTCGAGTTCGTCGTTCTCCGATTCGAGTGCCCGCAGTCGGGCGGTCAGCCCGGCCAGACCCGTGTAGTCACTCTGGTCGTGAGCGGCCATGGTGGTGTGCACGCCGGCGATCTGTTCGGACAGTTTGGCCAGCTTGCGTTCGATGGCGCCGAGTTCCTTGCGCGCGTTGTACTGGGCGGCGCCGGTGCTCGATGCCGAACTCGGCGCCGGGGCCGCGGCGGGCGTCTCCACCCGCTGCGCCAACTGCAGATACTGGTCCACCCCGCCGGGCAGGTGCCGCAGGGTGCCGCCGATGACGGCGTACTGCTGATCGGTGACTCGCTCCAACAGGTAACGGTCATGCGAGACGACGATCAGGGTGCCTGGCCACGAGTCCAGCAGATCCTCGGTGGCGGTGAGCATCTCGGTGTCGACATCATTGGTCGGCTCGTCGAGCACCAGCACATTGGGTTCGCTGAGCAGAGTCAGCATCAACTGCAACCGGCGCCGCTGCCCGCCGGACAGTTCGGACACCCGCGTCGACAGCTGGTCGCGGGCGAATCCCAGCCGCTCGAGCAGCTGGGTGGGCGTGAGCTCGCGGCCGTCGACCTCATATCCTTCGCGCAGCCGGCCGATCACCTCACGGACCAGGTCGCCTTCGACCTCGGCCAGGATCCCGGCCTGCTGATCCAGCATCGCCAGCTGCACCGTCTTGCCGCGCTTGACCCGGCCGGCGCTCGGTGTCACCGTTCCGGCGATCAATCCGAGCAGGGTCGACTTCCCTGCGCCGTTGGCGCCCAGGATCCCGGTGCGCTCGCCCGGCCCGATACGCCACTCGATGTCGTGCAGGATCTGTCGTTCCCCGAATTCCACCGAGACGTCGAGCAGATCGATGACATCTTTGCCCAGCCGCGCGGTGGCCAGCTTGGCCAGCTCGAGGTTGTTGCGGATCGGCGGCACATCGGAAATCAGCGCGTTCGCGGCGTCGATCCGGAACTTCGGTTTGGACGTGCGGGCCGGCGCACCGCGGCGCAGCCAGGCCAGTTCCTTGCGCATCAGGTTCTGGCGCTTGGCCTCCGAGGCCGCGGCCATGCGGTCCCGCTCGACGCGCTGCAGGACGTAGGCCGCGTACCCGCCTTCGAACGGCTCGACGATCCCGTCGTGCACTTCCCAGGTGGTGGTCGCGACCTCGTCGAGGAACCACCGGTCGTGGGTGACCAGCAGCAGGCCGCCGCTGTTGCGGGCCCACCGCGTCTTCAGGTGTTCGGCGAGCCAGGTGATGCCCTCGACGTCGAGATGGTTGGTGGGCTCGTCCAGCGCGACCACGTCCCAGTCACCCATCAGCAGGGCCGCCAACTGGACCCGGCGCCGCTGGCCACCGGACAGGGTGCCCACGCGCGCATCCCAGTCGAGGTCGGTGACCAGGCCGCCCACCACGTCGCGGACGCGGGCGTCGCCGGCCCACTCGTGTTCGGGCATGTCACCGACGAGGCTGAACCCCACCGTGGCGTGCTCGTCGAGGATGTCCGACTGGTCCAGGGCGCCGACCCGGAGACCGCCGACTCGGGTCACCCGGCCGGCGTCGGGGGTGATCTGACCGGTGAGCATGCCCATCAAGCTGGACTTGCCGTCGCCGTTGCGTCCGACGATGCCGATCCGGTCACCGTCGCTGACGCCGACGGTCACCGAATTGAAGACCACTCGGGTCGGGTACTCGAGGCGCAACGATTCGGCGCCGAGCAGGTGTGCCACTGGGCCGACCCTATCGTGCTCTCCGGTCTGGTCGCCCACGTGACCAAACATGACGGACACGATGAGGCGGTGTGGAATGATGTGCTGGCTGTCGGGGCGACATGATCAGGGCGTTCAGCAGGGGAGCACTCAGATGGATTCGACATGGGACTGACTCGTTCCGCAGTCACCAGGCCGGTGGAGCGGTTGGTGGCCACGGCGCAGAACGGGCTGGAGGTCCTGCGACTGGGCGGCCTGGAGACGGGTTCGGTGCCCTCGCCGTACCAGATCGTCGAGAGCGTCCCCATGTACAAACTCCGGCGGTACTTCCCACCGGACAGTAGGCCCGGTAAGGCCAAAGTGGGCCCGCCGGTGCTCATGGTGCACCCGATGATGATGTCGGCCAACATGTTCGACGTCACCCGCGAAGACGGCGCGGTCGGCATCCTGCATTTCGCCGGTCTGGATCCCTGGGTCATCGATTTCGGTGAACCCGACAAGGTCGAAGGCGGCATGCTGCGCACGCTGGCCGATCACATCGTCGCGCTCGACAACGCCATCGACACCATCAAGAAGACCACCGGCCACGACGTCCACCTCGCCGGCTATTCGCAGGGCGGGATGTTCTGCTATCAAGTCGCGGCACTGCGGCATTCGAAAGACCTGGCCAGCATCGTCACCTTCGGCTCACCGGTCGACACCCTCGCCGCGCTTCCGCTGGGCATCCCACCGAATCTCGGTGTGCTGGCCGCAGATTTCATGGCCGACCATGTCTTCAGCCGTCTCGACATCTCGGGCTGGATGGCCCGCACGGGTTTCCAGATGCTCGACCCGTTGAAGACGGCCAAGGCCCGCGTGGACTTCCTGCGCCAGCTCCACGATCGTGAGGCGCTGTTGCCGCGCGAGCAGCAGCGTCGCTTCCTGGATTCCGAAGGCTGGATCGCATGGTCGGGCCCAGCGGTGCAGGAACTGTTGAAACAGTTCATCTCCCACAACCGGATGATGACCGGTGGTTTCGCCATCAACGGTCAACTGGTGACGCTGACCGATATCACCTGTCCGGTGCTGGCTTTCGTCGGTGAGGTCGACGACATCGGCCAGCCGGCCTCGGTGCGCGGTATCAAACGTGCCGCCCCGACCGCCGATGTCTACGAAACCACCTTGCGTGCAGGACATTTCGGATTGGTCGTGGGATCGAAGGCGGCCGAGATCACCTGGCCGACGGTGGCCGACTGGGTGCTGTGGCTCACCGGTCTGGGCCCCAAACCCGCCAATGTCGAGCCGATGCCGGACCAGCCGAGCGAACACAGCGACAGCGGTGTGCCGCTGGCCTCCCGGGTGGTCCACGGGGTGGGGGAGGCCTCGGAGGTGGCGCTGTCGCTGGCCCGCGGGGCCGCAGGCGCGGTGGTGGCCGCCAACAGATCGGTGCGCACCCTGGCGGTGGAGACGGTGCGCACCCTGCCGCGGCTCACTCGCCTGGGCCAGATCAACGACCACACCCGGATCTCGCTGGGCCGCATCCTGTCCGAGCAGGCCCGGGGTGCGCCGGAGGGTGAGTTCCTGCTGTTCGACGGCCGCGTGCACACCTATGAAGCCGTGGACCGCCGGATCAACAACGTCGTCCGCGGTCTGATCAAGGTCGGCGTCCGGCAAGGCGATCACGTCGGCGTCCTGATGGAGACCCGGCCCAGTGCCCTGGTCGCCATTGCTGCGCTGTCCCGGCTCGGGGCCGTCGCGGTGTTGATGCCGCCGGACGGCGACCTGGCCGCCGCCGCCCGGGTGGGGGGTGTCGCCGAGATCCTGACCGATCCGCCCAATCTCGAGGCGGCCTTACAACTGTCGTTGCAGGTGTTGGTGCTCGGCGGCGGTGACCTGCGTGCTCTGAACCTGCCCGAGGGCGCCGACGTCACCGACATGGAACAGATCGACCCCGATGCCGTCGAGCTACCCGGTTGGTACCGACCCAACCCGGGGCTGGCACGCGACCGTGCGTTTGTCGCGTTCAGCACGGTCGGCGGCGAACTGGTGGCCAAGCAGATCTCCAACTACCGGTGGGCGTTGTCGGCGTTCGGCACCGCCTCGACCGCGGCGCTGGATCGCACCGACACCGTCTACTGCCTGACACCGTTGCACCACCAATCCGGGCTGCTGGTGGCACTCGGCGGCGCCGTCGTCGGCGGCGCCCGCATCGCGTTGTCCCGCGGGCTCAAGCCCGACACCTTTGTTCAAGAGGTGCGCCGTTACGGGGTCACGGTCGTGTCCTACACCTGGGCGATGTTGCGGGACGTCATCGACGATCCCGGCTTCGCGCTGCACGGCAACCACCCGGTCCGCTTGTTCATCGGCTCCGGCATGCCGACCGGTCTGTGGCAGCGGGTCACGGATGCATTCGCGCCGGCTCAGGTGGTCGAGTTCTTCGCGACGACGGACGGGCAGGCGGTACTGGCCAATGTCTCCGGCGCCAAGATCGGAAGCAAGGGCCGGCCGCTGCCGGGCAGCGGGCAGGTGGAACTGGCCGCCTACGACGCCGAATCCGACCTGATCCTGGAGGACGAGCGCGGTTTCGTCCAGATCGCCGACACCGACCAGGTAGGGGTCATGCTGGCCCGCCCGCGCGGACCGATCGACCCGACGGCCTCGGTGAAGCGCGGTGTCTTCGCACCCGCCGACACCTGGATCTCCACCGAATACCTGTTCCGCCGTGACAGCGACGGTGACTACTGGCTGGTGGACAGTCGCCCGGGGGCCCTGCACACCCAGCGAGGTGTGGTGTACGCCGAGCCCATCACCAATGCCATCAGCATGATTCCCGCCGTCGACCTGGCCGTCACCTACGGTGTGCAGACCGCCCACGGGCAGCTGGCCATCACGGCCCTCACCCTGCGCCCGGGAGCTACCGTCACCGCGGCTGATCTGTCCGAGGCGGTGTCCTCGTTGGTGGTGGGCCTGCCGCCGGACATCGTGCAGGTGGTGCCCGAGCTCCCGCTGGCGGCGACGTATCGGCCCACGATCAGCGCTCTGCGCGCCGCCGGGGTGCCCAAACCGAGCCGCACCACCTGGTTCCTCGATCCCGGCACCGGCCAGTACAAGCGACTGACCACAGCCGTACGGGCCCAGCTCGCGGGGGCGAAGTAACAGAGATGGTGCTGCCGACCGATAGCGCTGTTAGGCTCCCCGAGACAGCTCGAGGCGTGGTTCTATCGCGGGGCGCCTCTGACTCAATGCTCACAAGCATCGCGCCGCTGGAGGATTCGCAATGACATCACAGTCCGACCCGACGACCTCCCGCTGGCGGCGTGCGATGGTGACCGGCCTGGCCAGTGCCGGTCTTGCCGCGTCGATGCTGGTCGGTTTCTCGGCAACCGCCAATGCCGACATCCTCGACGAACTCGAGGCGCAGTACGGCACCGGCAGTGGCGGCGGTCAGGTGGCCAATCTGCTCAACGACGCGCTGATGATGCGCGCCCAGGGTGTCCGCCCCAAGCCGGCCGATCTGCAGGTGGTGCAGGCCGCCGCCGCCAACCGCGGGCCCAACCAGGCTCCGTTGGTCGGCGCGCTGCAGCAGGTCGTCGCCAACCAGCAGAAGGTGCTGGCGCAGATGGGCGCACCGTCAGGCCCCGGCGGCATCGGCTTCTCCATCAACCAGGGTCCCTGGCAGCCGAACATGAACGGCAACCCCATGATTCGGGACGACAACCCGATCTTCCCGATGCCCGGCCGGTAAGTGATCGACGAAAAGCTGCTGAGCATCATCGTCTGCCCCGCTGACCGGGGCCCGTTGATGTACACCGAAGATCTGCTGTACAACCCGCGCTTGCGACGTGCGTACCGGATCGACGACGGAATTCCGGTGTTGCTCGTGGACGAGGCACGCGACGTCGACGAGGCCGAGCACGCTCGCCTGACCGGTCAGTGATCCGCCACTGGCAATTCGCCGGTGAAGTAGCGCTGCAGATTCGGCGCGATGGTGTCGACGATCTGCTCGACGGGTAACGAGGCCATCGGGTCCAATTCGAGGATGTGGCGTGCCATCACCACACCGAGGATCTGAGTGGCCGCGAATTCGGCGCGCAGGATCCCGGTGCCCGGCGGATCGTCCAACCGGACGCTCAACTCTGCGACGACAACATCGCGCAGGAACGACCGGAAAATGGTGATCTCGTCGCCGCTGAGCGCCGAGCGCAGGGTGGCCACCATGCCTGCGCCGACCTCGGAGTCCCACAGCGGCAGGATCAGGGAGGGCAGGATGCGGCCCAACTCCTCGACCGGCGCGGTGCGTAGTGGCGTCAGGATCTCGGCAGGGTCGAACGCGACGTTGATGGCCGCGGTGAACAGCTTCTCCTTGGTGCCGAAGTAGTGATGTACCAGGGCCGCGTCGACGCCGGCCCCGGAGGCGATGGCGCGAATCGAGGTGTTGCCGATCCCGTTGCGCGCGAACAGTTCCCGTGCGCTGGCGAGGATCTTCTCGCGGGTGTCGGAGGCGCCGGCCGGCCGCCCCGGACGCCGTCGGCTTTCGGTGGTCACCAGCTCAGGGTGTCCGTCGCCGCAATGTCGCCGCTGCCAACCCCAATGCTGTGACCGCGAATACCACGACCACCACGATGTCACGGATGGCCACGCCGGTCAGCTCGGGGTGGGCGCCGACTTCGCGGAGCGCCTCGAGCGCATAACTGGCGGGCAGGGCGTTGCTGATCCACTGCAGCCATTCGGGCATCAGCGCCCGCGGCACGATGATCCCGCACAACAACAGCTGCGGAACCACCACCACCGGCATGAACTGAACCGCCTGGAACTCCGTACGGGCGAACGCGCTGCACAACAATCCCAGACCCACCCCGAGAACCGCATTGATGATCGCGATGACGAACACCCAGGCAGGGCTGGATGCAGTGTCGAACCCCAGTACCCAGAACGCGACCACGCAGGCGATGCTCGCCTGGGCCGCAGCGGCGAGTGAGAAGGCGGTGCCATAAGCGGCAAGCAGGTCGAACCTGCGCAAAGGCGTGGTCAGAATCCGTTCGAGCGTGCCGGACACGCGTTCACGCTGCATGGAGATCGACGTGATGAGGAACATCACCACCAGTGGCAGCAGTCCCAGCAGGATCAGGCAGGCCTGGTTGAACGACGCTGAGGTGGGCGCGTTCTGGAACATGAAGTACATCAGCACGATCACGAAACTGGGCACCACCAGGATCATCGCCACGCTGCGGTGGTCGGCGGCCAACTGCCGCAGAATCCGGGCGGTTGTCGCCAGATACGGTCGCAGCGGCACCGGGCGGGACGTCGTCAGGCTGCGGTGCTTTGTTCGATGATGGACAGGAATGCGTCCTCCAGCGAGTTGCATCGGGTGTCCTCTCGGAGTCGGGCCGGGGTGGTGTGGGCGAGCAGCCGTCCGTCGCGCATCAGCAACAGCTCGGCGCAACGGTCGGCTTCGTCCATGACGTGACTGGAGATCAACAAGGTGGTGCCGCGCCGCGCGAGTTCGTTGAACCGATCCCAGAGGTCCACCCGGAGCACCGGGTCGAGGCCCACGGTCGGTTCGTCGAGTACCAGCAGTTCGGGTGCGCCGACGAGTGCACAGGCCAGGGACACTCGGCTGAGTTGCCCGCCGGACAGGTCGGCGCAGAGGGTGTCGCGCTGGGCGTCGAGTCCGACCGCGGTAACGGCCTCCCGCGCACTGGCGGCCGGGGCTCCGTACAGGGCGGCGAAGTAACGCGCGTTGTCGATGACCCTCAGATCGCCGTAGACCGTCGGGTTCTGGGTGACGTAACCAACCCGATGGCGCAAGGCGGGGGAGCCGGCCGGGTGGCCCAGCACGTCGACGGACCCGGATCCGCCGGTGAGTTTCTGAGTGCCGACGATGCAGCGCATCAACGTTGTCTTGCCGCACCCGGACGGGCCCAGCAGCCCGGTGACGGTGCCGTGGGCAATGGTCAGGTCGAGATCGTGCAACACCGTGGCTTTACCCCGGATGACCCGGAGATTTCGCACGACGACGGCATAGTCACTGCTCACAAATTCACCGACCGATGAACTCATCATACGATGAATATGCGCCCGGATCTCGCGGCCGTCAAGGGTCTGGGCAGAATCGGGCCTATGACGGCTTCCGCTTTGGACACCGATCCCGTGACTGCGGCCCGTCGACTCCTGGGCGCCACCTTGTGGTCGCGCGGTGTCGAGGCCAAGGTGGTGGAGGTCGAGGCCTATGGCGGGCCGCCCGACGGTCCTTGGCCGGATGAGGCGGCGCACTCCTACCGAGGTCCCGGAATGCGCAACGCGGTGATGTTCGGCCGAGCCGGTCTGCTCTACACCTATCGCAGCCATGGCATCCACGTCTGCGCCAACGTCGTGTGTGGCCCGGCCGATGCCGCCGCGGCAGTGTTACTCCGTGCCGCGGTGGTGATCGATGGTGTCGAGATAGCGCGCGAGCGCCGTGGTGTGGCCGTCGCCGACCGTGCTCTCGCGCGTGGGCCGGGCAACTTGTGTTCGGCGATGGGAATCCTGATGTCGGACAACGGAACCGACCTGTTTGCCGCAAATTCCCCGGTCAGCCTCGAACTCGGCGACGCGCACGACTCCACCGCGGGGCCCCGCGTCGGCGTGAGCAAGGCGGCTGACCGGCCGTGGCGGTTCTGGCTCGCGGATCACCCCGAGGTCTCGGCCTTTCGGCGCAGTCCCCGGGCCCCGGCGCCGGGGCTGTCTGACTGACCCCGACGCGGGTGCGGGAAGATTCATGCATGGGCACGACGATCCTCGACGAGCTGACCTGGCGTGGGCTGATTGCGCAGTCCACCGATCTCGATACATTGGCCGAACAGCTGGCGTCAGGCCCTGTCACCGTCTATTCCGGTTTCGATCCCACCGCGCCGAGCCTGCACGCGGGACATCTGGTGCCCTTGCTCACGTTGCGGCGTATCCAGCAGGCGGGTCACCGGCCGATCGTGCTGGCCGGGGGAGCGACGGGCATGATCGGCGATCCCCGAGACGCCGGCGAGCGCACGCTTCACACCGCGGACGTGGTTGCCGACTGGGCCACTCGCATCCGCGGCCAACTGGAACGTTTTGTGGAGTTCGATGACACACCGACCGGTGCGATCGTGGAGAACAATCTGAACTGGACAGGCGAGCTGTCGACCATCGAGTTCCTGCGTGATGTGGGCAAGTACTTCTCGGTGAATGTGATGCTGGACCGCGATACCGTGCGGCGCCGACTCGAGGGCGACGGCATCTCGTACACCGAGTTCAGCTACATGTTGTTGCAGGCCAACGACTATGTGGAGTTACACAGCCGGTATGGCTGCGCATTGCAGATCGGTGGCTCCGACCAGTGGGGCAACATCATCGCCGGGGTCCGGCTGGTCCGCCAGAAGCTCGGCGCCGGCGTGCACGCGCTGACCACGCCGCTGGTGACCGATTCCACCGGAGCCAAATTCGGGAAGTCGACGGGCGGTGGCAGCTTGTGGCTCGATCCCGAGATGACCAGCCCGTATGCCTGGTACCAGTACTTCGTCAACACCGCCGACGCGGATGTGATCCCGTACCTGCGGTGGTTCACATTCCTGACCGCGGACGAGATCGCCGAGCTGGAAGAGGCGACGACCGCGCGTCCGCACGAGCGTTCGGCGCAGCGCCGGCTGGCTCGAGAGCTGACCACACTGGTGCACGGCGAAGCCGCGACCACGGCGGTGGAACACGCGAGCCAAGCGCTGTTCGGTCGCGGCGAGCTGACCGTTCTCGACGAGGTGACGCTGACGGCGGCACTGGAAGAGACCTCCGTGGCCGACCTCGTCCCCGGCGGACCCGATGCGATCACCGACCTCCTGGTGGCCACCGGACTGTCTGCCAGCAGAGGCGCGGCCAAGCGCACGATCGCCGAGGGTGGGGTGTCGGTGAACAACGTCCGGATCACGAATGAGGAATGGATCCCCCAGGAAACCGACTTTCTTTTCGGCCGCTGGCTCGTCGTTCGGCGCGGGAAGCGGAACGTGGCCGGGGTGCGCCGGGTTTCGTGAACGGCCGGTGCTGGGGTTTCGCCCTCAAACAGGCCGTCTACCAGGCGATTTGACTCTGAGTTTCCAGAGCCGTAACTTATTCCAGGTCAGAGCGACCCGGCCAGGCCGGAAAGCGCGAAGACCTCCGGGAATCGCCCTGGTAACAAGGCGCTTCCGAACAGCCCGCTCGAGAATGGCGGCCAATTAGGCCGAGTATTTGTTGCGCGGTCTGACGGAGACAACTGCAGGTCTGTTGTTTGAGAACTCAATAGTGTGTTTGGTGGTTTTTGTTTGTTTTTGCCACATCCTGTGGGGGACTCCCCGTCTTCCTGTGTGGGGTGTGGTTTTTGGATGCCAGTTTTGGTGTCTTTTGTTTGTGATCGGATTTTTCTGATTCGAATTCTGCCTTGGCCTGTGGGTTGAGGGGTTTTTGTTTGGAGAGTTTGATCCTGGCTCAGGACGAACGCTGGCGGCGTGCTTAACACATGCAAGTCGAACGGAAAGGCCCTTCGGGGTGCTCGAGTGGCGAACGGGTGAGTAACACGTGGGTGATCTGCCCTGCACTTTGGGATAAGCCTGGGAAACTGGGTCTAATACCGAATAGGATCACGCGCCTCATGGTGTGTGGTGGAAAGCTTTTGCGGTGTGGGATGGGCCCGCGGCCTATCAGCTTGTTGGTGGGGTAATGGCCTACCAAGGCGACGACGGGTAGCCGGCCTGAGAGGGTGACCGGCCACACTGGGACTGAGATACGGCCCAGACTCCTACGGGAGGCAGCAGTGGGGAATATTGCACAATGGGCGCAAGCCTGATGCAGCGACGCCGCGTGAGGGATGACGGCCTTCGGGTTGTAAACCTCTTTCAGCAGGGACGAAGCGCAAGTGACGGTACCTGCAGAAGAAGGACCGGCCAACTACGTGCCAGCAGCCGCGGTAATACGTAGGGTCCGAGCGTTGTCCGGAATTACTGGGCGTAAAGAGCTCGTAGGTGGTTTGTCGCGTTGTTCGTGAAAACTCACAGCTTAACTGTGGGCGTGCGGGCGATACGGGCAGACTGGAGTACTGCAGGGGAGACTGGAATTCCTGGTGTAGCGGTGGAATGCGCAGATATCAGGAGGAACACCGGTGGCGAAGGCGGGTCTCTGGGCAGTAACTGACGCTGAGGAGCGAAAGCGTGGGGAGCGAACAGGATTAGATACCCTGGTAGTCCACGCCGTAAACGGTGGGTACTAGGTGTGGGTTTCCTTCCTTGGGATCCGTGCCGTAGCTAACGCATTAAGTACCCCGCCTGGGGAGTACGGCCGCAAGGCTAAAACTCAAAGGAATTGACGGGGGCCCGCACAAGCGGCGGAGCATGTGGATTAATTCGATGCAACGCGAAGAACCTTACCTGGGTTTGACATGCACAGGACGCCAGTAGAGATATTGGTTCCCTTGTGGCCTGTGTGCAGGTGGTGCATGGCTGTCGTCAGCTCGTGTCGTGAGATGTTGGGTTAAGTCCCGCAACGAGCGCAACCCTTGTCTCATGTTGCCAGCACGTTATGGTGGGGACTCGTGAGAGACTGCCGGGGTCAACTCGGAGGAAGGTGGGGATGACGTCAAGTCATCATGCCCCTTATGTCCAGGGCTTCACACATGCTACAATGGCCGGTACAAAGGGCTGCGATGCCGTGAGGTGGAGCGAATCCTTTCAAAGCCGGTCTCAGTTCGGATCGGGGTCTGCAACTCGACCCCGTGAAGTCGGAGTCGCTAGTAATCGCAGATCAGCAACGCTGCGGTGAATACGTTCCCGGGCCTTGTACACACCGCCCGTCACGTCATGAAAGTCGGTAACACCCGAAGCCGGTGGCCTAACCCCTTGTGGGAGGGAGCCGTCGAAGGTGGGATCGGCGATTGGGACGAAGTCGTAACAAGGTAGCCGTACCGGAAGGTGCGGCTGGATCACCTCCTTTCTAAGGAGCACCACAATGTCTGGGTCGGCCCGCATCGTGCGGATCGCCGAGGTTTCAGACGGATTCTGTGGATGGCCGGTGCCTGTAGTGGGTGTCGGTCTGGTGCATAAATGTTTGAGGAACAAACTCAAAAACCTTGCGTGTCAATTGGTTTCGGCTGGTTGGGGTGTGGGGGTTGCCAAGCACACTGTTGGGCTTTGAGGCAGCAGCCTTGCGGCGTCCTTCCCTGGTGAGGGGGTGTGCCGGCCCGTATCGCGGCACCGTTGGTGTTGTGGTGGTGGGTGTTGTTGTCGCTCCATCTTGGTGGTGGGGTGTGGTGTTTGATTTGTGGATAGTGGTTGCGAGCATCTTGCACGCAGAATGTCTGCCTCCGGGTTGATCCTGGTGGTGGTTTTTGTGTGTGTTGATGTGCAATTTTTGCTCATTTTTGGTTTTTGTAAGTGTTTAAGGGCGCATGGTGGATGCCTTGGCACTGGGAGCCGATGAAGGACGTGGGAGGCTGCGATATGCCTCGGGGAGCTGTCAACCGAGCGTTGATCCGAGGATGTCCGAATGGGGAAACCCGGCACGAGTGATGTCGTGTCACCCAACGCTGAATATATAGGCGTTGGGGGGAACGCGGGGAAGTGAAACATCTCAGTACCCGTAGGAAGAGAAAACAATTGTGATTCCGTGAGTAGTGGCGAGCGAAAGCGGAGGATGGCTAAACCGTATGCATGTGATACCCGGCGGGGGTTGTGTGTGCGGTGTTGTGGGGCGTTTCTTCACTCATCCGCCGATGGGTGCAGGAGTGAGAAATCATGGTGTTAGTTGAAGTGGCCTGGGATGGCCTGCCGTAGACGGTGAGAGCCCGGTAGACGAAAACATTGTGACTCCTGTGGAACTGTCCCCGAGTAGCAGCGGGCCCGTGGAATCTGCTGTGAATCTGCCGGGACCACCCGGTAAGCCTGAATACTTCTCAGTGACCGATAGCGGATTAGTACCGTGAGGGAATGGTGAAAAGTACCCCGGGAGGGGAGTGAAATAGTACCTGAAACCGTGCGCTTACAATCCGTCAGAGCCCTCCTTCGTGGTGGGGTGATGGCGTGCCTTTTGAAGAATGAGCCTGCGAGTCAGGGACATGTCGCGAGGTTAACCCGGGTGGGGTAGCCGTAGCGAAAGCGAGTCTGAATAGGGCGTATCCCCGTTGGGGGTGTAGTGGCGTGTTCTGGACCCGAAGCGGAGTGATCTACCCATGGCCAGGGTGAAGCGCGGGTAAGACCGTGTGGAGGCCCGAACCCACTTAGGTTGAAGACTGAGGGGATGAGTTGTGGGTAGGGGTGAAAGGCCAATCAAACTCCGTGATAGCTGGTTCTCCCCGAAATGCATTTAGGTGCAGCGTTGCGTGTTTCTTGCTGGAGGTAGAGCTACTGGATGGCCGATGGGCCTCACAAGGTTACTGACGTCAGCCAAACTCCGAATGCCGGTAAGTGAAAGCGTGGCAGTGAGACGGCGGGGGATAAGCTCCGTGCGTCGAGAGGGAAACAGCCCAGATCGCCGACTAAGGCCCCTAAGCGTGTGCTAAGTGGAAAAGGATGTGCAGTCGCGAAGACAACCAGGAGGTTGGCTTAGAAGCAGCCACCCTTGAAAGAGTGCGTAATAGCTCACTGGTCAAGTGATTGTGCGCCGATAATGTAGCGGGGCTCAAGCACACCGCCGAAGTCGCGGCATCAACGCAAGTTGATGGGTAGGGGAGCGTCCTGCATCCGGTGAAGCAGCCGCGTAAGCGAGTTGTGGAGGGTGTGGGAGTGAGAATGCAGGCATGAGTAGCGATAAGGCAAGTGAGAACCTTGCCCGCCGAAAGACCAAGGGTTCCTGGGCCAGGCCAGTCCGCCCAGGGTGAGTCGGGACCTAAGGCGAGGCCGACAGGCGTAGTCGATGGACAACGGGTTGATATTCCCGTACCCGTGTGAGCGCGTCCCTGATGAATCAGCGGTACTAACCGCCCAAATCCAGGATCACTGAGCCCTTCGGGGTGACGGTTTCTGGGGCTGCGCGGGACCTTCGTTGGTAGTAGTCAAGCGATGGGGTGACGCAGGAAGGTAGCCGTACCAGTCAGTGGTAATACTGGGGCAAGCCGGTAGGACGAGCGATAGGTAAATCCGTCGTTCACATAGTCCGAGAGGTGATGCATAACCGGATGAGGTGAATTCGGTGATCCTATGCTGCCGAGAAAAGCCTCTAGCGAGCTCTCACACGGCCCGTACCCCAAACCAACACAGGTGGTCAGGTAGAGAATACCAAGGCGTACGAGTGAACTATGGTTAAGGAACTCGGCAAAATACCCCCGTAACTTCGGGAGAAGGGGGACCCACCTACCGTCATGGCCTTCGCGGCCGGCAGCGGGAGTGGGTCGCAGAAACCAGTGAGAAGCGACTGTTTACTAAAAACACAGGTCCGTGCGAAGTCGCAAGACGATGTATACGGACTGACGCCTGCCCGGTGCTGGAAGGTTAAGAGGACCCGTTAACCCTTCGGGGTGAAGCGGAGAATTTAAGCCCCAGTAAACGGCGGTGGTAACTATAACCATCCTAAGGTAGCGAAATTCCTTGTCGGGTAAGTTCCGACCTGCACGAATGGCGTAACGACTTCTCAACTGTCTCAACCATAGACTCGGCGAAATTGCACTACGAGTAAAGATGCTCGTTACGCGCGGCAGGACGAAAAGACCCCGGGACCTTCACTACAACTTGGTATTGGCGTTCGATACGGTTTGTGTAGGATAGGTGGGAGACTGTGAAGCTCACACGCCAGTGTGGGTGGAGTCATTGTTGAAATACCACTCTGATCGTATTGGACTTCTAACTTCGAACCGTATATCCGGTTCAGGGACAGTGCCTGGTGGGTAGTTTAACTGGGGCGGTTGCCTCCCAAAATGTAACGGAGGCGCCCAAAGGTTCCCTCAACCTGGACGGCAATCAGGTGTTGAGTGCAAGTGCACAAGGGAGCTTGACTGTGAGACTGACACGTCGAGCAGGGACGAAAGTCGGGACTAGTGATCCGGCACCCCCGAGTGGAAGGGGTGTCGCTCAACGGATAAAAGGTACCCCGGGGATAACAGGCTGATCTTCCCCAAGAGTCCATATCGACGGGATGGTTTGGCACCTCGATGTCGGCTCGTCGCATCCTGGGGCTGGAGCAGGTCCCAAGGGTTGGGCTGTTCGCCCATTAAAGCGGCACGCGAGCTGGGTTTAGAACGTCGTGAGACAGTTCGGTCTCTATCCGCCGCGCGCGTCAGAAACTTGAGGAAATCTGTCCCTAGTACGAGAGGACCGGGACGGACGAACCTCTGGTATACCAGTTGTTCCACCAGGAGCACGGCTGGATAGCCACGTTCGGACAGGATAACCGCTGAAAGCATCTAAGCGGGAAACCTCTTCCAAGACCAGGTTTCTCACCCTCTAGGAGGGATAAGGCCCCCCGCAGACCACGGGATCGATAGGCCAGACCTGTAAACACAGCAATGTGTGAGGGAACTGGCACTAACCGGCCGAAAACTTACAACAACCTTTTGCTTCGCAACCACATCCGCAATGACCAACATTGCATCCCACCACCAAAAACACCTTTCTTGGTGCACACGAAACCCCCCACGGGATTCTGGGCCGGCCGCCACCACACCGTGGCGCCACCCGACCACCCCGGGGGGAATCACACAAGAAAATAGAGTTACGGCGGTCATAGCGACAGGGAAACGCCCGGTCCCATCCCGAACCCGGAAGCTAAGCCTGCCAGCGCCGATGATACTACCCCTACGGGTGGAAAAGTAGGACACCGCCGAACACACATTCAGAAATACCCCCCACACCCGTGGGGGGTATTTCTATTTCCATTACAAGCCATTTTCTTTTGTGCGAAAGAATGGCTTTGTCGCGGCGAATTGTGGCGTAAACGCCGGTACCCGTATCCTGACGTGAGGTTTCGAGTCTGAAAGGCACCAGTGGTCGACAACAGAGGCGGCGGAGATCGCCGGTCAGGGCGCCCCGACCGCGAGGGCGCTCCCCGGTGGAAAGAGCGGTCCAAGCCGCCGGCACGCTCGGGTCCCGACCGTGCCCGCCGTACTCAACCGCAGGGTGCACCGGCTGACCGGACCGATGATCGTCTGCAAGGCCCACGGATCCCCGCCACTGTCGATGCCAAGCAGCTGGCTCCCGAGGTGCGCCGCGAACTCAGCACACTGGACAAGACCACCGCGGACACCATCGCCCGTCATCTGGTGGCAGCGGGAGAGTTGCTGGACGACGACCCGGAAGCCGCGTTGGAGCACGCCCGGGCAGCGCGCCAGCGCTCCGGCCGTATCGCGGCGGTACGCGAGGCGGTGGCCATCGCGGCGTATCGATGCGGTGACTGGGCGCAGGCGCTCGCCGAACTGCGAGCGGCCCGCCGAATGGGTGCGAAATCAGAGCTGCTGCCGCTGATCGCCGATTGCGAGCGTGGTGTCGGCCGGCCCGAACGCGCCATCGAATTGGCGCGCAGCCCCGAGGCGCAGGCGCTCACCGGCGACGACGCTGACGAATTGCGCATCGTGGTGGCAGGTGCCCGTGCCGATCTGGGGCAGCTCGAGCAGGCGCTGGCGGTGCTGGCGTCCCCGCCCCTGGATCCCACCAGAACCGGGCAGACCGCCGCACGGCTGTTCTACGCCTACGCCGAGGCGCTCCTTGCGCTGGATCGCGCTGACGAGGCCCTGCAATGGTTTTTCCACGCGGCCAGCGCCGACGTCGACGGCGTCACCGATGCTGAAGATCGCATCAGCGAGCTCGCCTGACGTGACGACCTTCGCCGAACGTTACGACTGCTTGCTGCTCGACCTCGACGGGACCGTGTTCCGCGGCGCGGAACCCACCGAGGGCGCCGTCGATGCTCTCGCCCGGGCGCAGGCCCGCACCTTCTTCGTCACGAACAATGCCTCGCGCAGCGCTGGCGAGGTGGCCACACACTTGACCGAGCTCGGCTTCACCGCCGAGGCTGCGGACGTCGTCACCAGCGCCCAAGGTGCGGCGCGGTTGCTGGTCCAGCAGTTGCCGCAGGGTGCGCCGGTGCTCGTGGTCGGGACCGAGGCGCTGGCGCTGGAAGTCAGCGGCGTCGGGTTGCGACCGGTACGGCTGTTCACCGACGAGCCGGTGGCCGTGGTGCAGGGACACAACCCCGACACCGGCTGGGCCGACCTGGCGGAAGCGGCGCTGGCGATCCGCTCCGGCGCGCTGTGGGTGGCTGCCAACGTCGACCTGACCCTGCCCACCGAGCGCGGACTGCTGCCCGGCAACGGCTCGATGGTGGCCGCACTACGCGCCGCCACCGACAGCGAACCACAGGTCGCCGGAAAGCCCGCGCCCACACTCATGGAAGATGCGTTGTCGCGCGGAGATTTTCGTGCGGCTCTCGTCGTCGGCGACCGGCTCGACACCGACATCGCCGGCGCCAACGCCGCACAGCTGCCCAGCCTGATGGTGCTCTCCGGTGTCAACACCGCCCGCGACGCCGTGCACGCCCCGCCCGCGCTGCGCCCCACCTTCATCTCCCACGATCTTCGTGCGCTGCACGACGACGTGTCCTCCTACGCCGTCGAGGCGCAGCCCGCCTGGGACGTGCGGGTCGACGGGTCGGCGGTCACCGTCCGGGCCACCGACGCCGATCCGGGCGCCGACGGGTTGTCGGTGGTGCGGGCGACGGCCCGGGCGGTGTGGGATGCCGGCCTGACGGACGGACAGTTCGTGGTGCGCGCCGACGACGACGCCGCGGCCGAGGCTCTGCGGCGCTGGTCGCTGCTGACGCCCGTCGATCAGCTAGCGTGAATGCCGTTATGAGTGCCGACGCAGACCAGATCCGTGCGCAGCTCGATGCGCTGCTCGCCGAGGTGCCCGATGTGCGACAAGACGGCGCCGGTCGAGACCTCGACCTCGAGGACATCGCTCGTCGCCTCGAAGAAGCACACGACGTCCTGGTGCACGCCCTGGAATCGGTGGAGAAGGGCTGAGAAGACCGTGACACGGCGTACACGCGTTGACGCCGAGCTGGTTCGGCGCGGGCTGGCCCGGTCACGTCAACAGGCAGCGGAGCTGATCAGCGCCGGACGTGTCTTGGTCGACGGCATGCCCGCCACCAAACCGGCGACGGCGATCGCGGTGACGGCCACTGTCCACGTGGAAGCAGGCGAGCGTAGTTGGGTCTCCCGTGGCGCGCACAAACTGATCGGTGCGCTCGACGCGTTCGGTATCGATGTCGGCGGGCGTCGCTGCCTCGATGCCGGGGCGTCGACGGGCGGTTTCACCGAAGTGCTGCTGGACCGCGGTGCCCGCGAAGTGGTGGCCGTCGACGTGGGTTACGGGCAGCTGGCGTGGTCGCTGCGGTCGGATGAGCGGGTGCGGGTGTTCGAGCGCACCAATGTCCGTGAACTCACCCCCGACGTGATCGGCGGTCGGGTGGACGCCGTCGTCGCCGATCTGTCGTTCATCTCGTTGGCGACGGTGTTGCCTGCGCTGACCGGCTGCTGCGCCGCCGACGCCGATATCGTTCCGATGGTGAAGCCGCAGTTCGAAGTCGGTAAAGGCCAGGTGGGCGCGGGCGGCGTGGTGTCGGATCCGCGGCTGCGGCAGGCCGCTGTGCGCGCGGTGTCGCAGCGCGCCGCCGAACTTCACTGGCATACCGTTGGGGTGGTGGCCAGCCCGTTGCCGGGACCGTCTGGCAACGTGGAGTACTTCCTGTGGCTGCGTGCTGACACCGATCGGGCACTGCACGGTGACGATCTCGACGCAGCCATCCGCACAGCCGTCGACGAGGGGCCGCAATGACGTGCGACCGAACGATCCTGCTGGTGGTGCACACCGGCCGACCGGAAGCGACCGAGGTTGCTCGCAAAGTCGAGAAAACGTTGGCGGACAACGGCATCGGCTTGAAGATGCTCTCGGCGGAGGCCGTCGACCGGGGGCCGCTGCATCTGGCACCCGACGACATGCGGGCTCTGGGCGTGGAGATCGAGGTGGTGGACGCCGACGAGAAGGCCGCCCAGGGCTGCGAGCTGGTCCTCGTGCTCGGCGGTGACGGGACGTTCCTGCGCGCTGCCGAACTGGCCCGTAATGTCGGGATTCCGGTGCTGGGGGTCAACCTCGGGCGTATCGGTTTCCTGGCCGAAGCCGAAGCCGACCATCTCGACGCCGTGCTCGAGCACGTGATCCACCGCAACTACCGGGTCGAGACCCGGATGACGCTCGACGTCCTGGTCCGGGTCGACGGGGAGATCGTCGATCGCGGCTGGGCGCTCAACGAAGCCAGCCTCGAGAAGGGGCCGCGGTTGGGTGTGCTGGGCGTGGTGGTGGAGATCGACGGCCGCCCGGTGTCGGCGTTCGGGTGCGACGGCGTGCTGATCGCGACGCCCACCGGTTCCACCGCGTATGCGTTCTCCTCCGGCGGCCCGGTGGTGTGGCCCGATCTGGAGGCGATCCTGGTGGTGCCCAACAATGCGCACGCGCTGTTCGCCCGCCCCATGGTCACCAGTCCCGCGGCGACGATCGCCGTGGAGATCGAAGCCAACGGCTACGACGCCATGGTGTTCTGCGACGGCCGCCGACAGATGGTGGTGCCTGCGGGCGGGCGACTGGAAGCGACCCGGTGCGGGACGCCGGTGAAGTGGGTGCGGCTGGACAGTGCGCCCTTCACCGACCGGCTGGTGCGCAAGTTCCGGCTGCCGGTCACGGGCTGGCGCGGGCAGTAACGACGTGCTGGCCGAGATCCGCATCGAGGCACTGGGCGCCATCAGTGCCGCCAACGCCGAGTTCGACCGTGGGCTGACCGTGCTCACCGGTGAGACCGGCACCGGCAAGACCATGGTGGTGACGGGCCTGCATCTGCTGGGTGGCGCGCGTGCCGACGCCAACCGGGTGCGTTCGGGAGCCGACCGTGCCGTTGTCGAAGGCCGTTTCACGACAGCCGAACTCGACGAGACCGTGACCGCCGAGATCGACGAGATCCTGGATTCGTCGGGTTCCGAACGCGACGATGACGGCAGTGTGATCGCCTTGCGGTCGGTGAGCCGCGACGGCCCGTCACGGGCGTACCTCGGCGGACGCAGCGTGCCGGCGAAATCGCTGAGTACCTTCACCACCCAGCTGCTGACCCTGCACGGCCAGAATGATCAGCTCCGGCTGATGCGGCCCGACGAGCAGCGGGCGGCGCTGGACCGGTTCGCCGACGTCTCGGCGAAGCTGAACCGCTATCGGGCGCTGCGTGAGGAATGGCTGACGGCGCGGCGGGACCTGGTGGAGCGCACCAGCCGCGCGCGCGACCTCGCGCAGGAAGCCGACCGGCTGCAGTTCGCACTGCAGGAGATCGACGCCGTCGACCCGCAACCAGGGGAGGACGAGGCGCTGGTCGCCGACATCCGGCGGCTTTCCGAGCTGGACGCGCTGCGCGAATCCGCGGCGACCGCACGGGCCGCGCTCTCCGGTGTGCTCGACGATGCCGACGGCGGCTCCGAGGTATCGGCAACCAGTGCCATCGGTGCCGCGCTGGGGGCGCTGGAGTCGACCGATGACGCGGCGTTGCAGGCCCTCGGCCGTCAGCTCAGCGACGCGTTGACCGTGGTCAGCGATGTGTCCCGCGAGATCGGCGGGTTCCTGGCCGAGCTGCCCAGCGATGCCAGCACCCTGGAGACGAAGCTGGCCCGACAGGCGGAACTGCGCTCGCTGACCCGTAAGTACGCCGCCGACGTCGACGGCGTACTCAGCTGGGCAGCGGAGTCGCGCGCCAGGCTCGCGCAGCTCGACGTGTCCGAGGAGACGCTGACGGCACTGGCCGCGAAGGTCGAGGAACTGGCCGGCCGAGTAGCCAAGGCCGCCGCCGACCTCAGTGCGGTACGCGCCAAATCCGCCAAGGGGCTGGCCAAGGCGGTGACGGCCGAGCTGACCGGGCTGGCGATGTCGAATGCGGAGTTCACCATCTCGGTGTCACCCCTGCCTGCCCGCGACGACGACGCCGCGCCGCTGAAACTCGCCTCCGGTGAGCGGGTGCACGCCGGTTCCCACGGCGTCGACCTGGTGGAGTTCGGCTTCACCGCGCACAAGGGTGGCGGGGTGCTGCCTCTGGGCAAGAGTGCCTCCGGTGGCGAGCTGTCGCGGGTGATGCTCGCTCTGGAAGTGGTGCTTGCTGCCTCCGCCGAGGGCACGACGATGGTGTTCGACGAGGTGGACGCCGGAGTGGGCGGGCGTGCCGCGGTGCAGATCGGGCGGCGGCTGGCTCGGCTGGCGCGCACCCACCAGGTCATCGTCGTCACCCACTTGCCCCAGGTCGCCGCCTATGCCGACACCCACCTGGTGGTGGCGCCGGTCGGCAAGAACGGCACCAGCGGAGTGCGTCGGCTCAGCGACGACGACCGGGTTGCCGAGCTGGCCCGCATGCTGGCCGGTCTGGGTGAATCCGATACCGGC
The DNA here is from genome assembly GCF_059132455.1 of Mycolicibacterium sp. SMGY-1XX. NCBI lineage: Bacteria > Bacillati > Actinomycetota > Actinomycetes > Mycobacteriales > Mycobacteriaceae > Mycobacterium > Mycolicibacterium sp. SMGY-1XX. Next base: position 4,086,875 of record NZ_CP101139.1, on the reverse strand, counting down.
CGGGCCCATGCGCGCGAGCTCCTGGAAGCGGCGCAGACGGATCGCGAGTCACCCAGTTAACTGTTACTGGTGTGACGGAATGTGACTTCTGTGGCTGATGTTACGGCGCGCCTCCCCGCCGACAGCACAATCTGGTTACAGAATCACCGCCATGCGGATGGCAGCGCTTCTCTCACGTAACGGCAGCTCCCGACCCGGCGTCACGGGCACCGCCCGCGTCGATCGCGATATCGATCGGTTGCTGCGCCGAATCGAACCCGGTGACATCGTCGTGCTCGACGTCTTGGATCTGGACCGCGCCACCGCCGATGCCCTGGTCGACGCGAACATCGCGGGCGTGGTCAACGCGTCGCCCTCGATCTCGGGCCGCTATCCCAACCTCGGGCCGGAAGTCCTGGTGGGCAACGGCATCATCCTGATCGACGAGACCGGCCCCGAGGTCTTCAAGAAGGTCAAGGACGGCGCCAAGATCCGGCTGCACAACGGCGGCGTCTACTCCGGCGACCGGCGTCTGGCGCTCGGTTCCGAACGGTCCGACGAGGACATCAACGAGATGATGCACGAGGCCAAGAGTGGCCTGGTGGCTCATCTGGAATCGTTCGCCGGCAACACCATCGAGTTCATCCGTAGCGAGAGCCCGCTGCTGATCGACGGCATCGGCATCCCGGACATCGATGTCGACCTGCGTCGCCGGCACGTCGTCGTGGTGGCCGAAGAGCCGTGCGCGGCCGAGGATCTCAAGGCCCTGAAACCGTTCATCAAGGAGTACCAGCCGGTGCTGATCGGCGTGGGCACCGGCGCGGACCTGCTTCGCAAGGCCGGCTACCGACCGCAATTGATCGTGGGCGATCCCGAGCAGATCAGCAGTGATGCGCTCAAGTCCGGTGCGCAGGTGGTACTGCCCGCCGATGCCGACGGACACGCTCCCGGCCTCGAGCGCATCCAGGACCTGGGCGTGGGAGCGATGACCTTCCCGGCCGCGGGATCGGCTGCCGATCTGGCGTTGTTGCTGGCCGATCACCACGGCGCGGCGCTGATCGTCACCGCGGGCCACACCGCCAGTATCGAGGAATTCTTCGACCGCACCCGTCAGCGCTCCAACCCGTCGACCTTCCTGACCCGACTGAAGGTGGGGGAGAAGCTCGTCGACGCCAAGGCGGTGGCCACGCTGTACCGCAGCCGGATCTCCGGCGGCTCCATCGCGATGCTGGTGCTGGCCATGCTGGTGGCGGTGATCGTCGCGCTGATGGTTTCGCAGACCGACACCGTGGTCATCGACTGGGTGATGCAGTATTGGCACAAGTTCTCGCAGTGGGTACAGCACTGGGTGACCTCGTGATTTCGCTTCGCTCCCACGCTATTTCGTTGGCGGCGGTGTTCCTGGCGCTGGCCATCGGGGTGGTGCTCGGATCCGGCTTGCTCTCTGACACGCTGCTGTCCGGTCTGCGCGACGAGAAGCGGGATATGCAGGCGCAGATCAACGGGTTGACCGACGAGAAGAATGCGCTGAACGAAAAGCTCAGTGCGGCAAACGATTTTGATGCCCAGGTGGCAGGACGCATCGTCGGCAACGCGCTCAAGGACCGCTCGGTGGTGGTGTTCCGCACGCCCGACGCCGACGACGGTGACGTCGATGGGGTGACCAGGATCATCGGACAGGCCGGTGGCAACGTCACCGCCACGCTGGCCCTCACCCAGGAGTTCGTCGACGCCAATTCCGCCGAGAAGCTGCGCACGGTGGTCGGGTCGTCGGTGCTGCCCGCGGGTACGCAGCTGCGCACCACGCTGGTGGACCAGGGCTCACAGGCCGGCGATCTGCTGGGGATCGCTTTGCTGAGTCCCCGTGATCCGGCGGCGCCGAGGGTCAACGACCAGCAACGCGAGACCGTGCTGGCCTCGCTGCGTGAAACCGGATTCCTGTCGTATCCGGACGGGGCGATCGGATCGGCCGATGCGGCCGTCATCGTCACCGGTGCCGGTCTCGGCGACGACGCGGGCAACCAGGGCTCCACGGTGGCACGGTTCGCCGCCGGGCTGGCCCCGCACGGTTCCGGCGTGGTGGTGGCCGGTCGGGACGGCTCGGCCACCGGTACCGCGGCCGTGGCCGTCATCCGGTCCGACCCGAGCCTGAACAGTGTCGTGAGCACCGTCGACGACATCGGCGCGGAATCCGGTCGGATCACCGCGGTGCTCGGCATCCAGGATCTGGAGGCCGGCGGCAAGCCCGGACAGTACGGCGTCGGGCAGGGTGCCACCGCGGTCACCGTCACGCAGTAGACGCGGCGCGCCGACGTCAGCTTGTCGGCGTCGGTGTTAAGGTGAACTTCCGTGGGTCAGCAGGCCCAAACTGGGCATCAGCCCAGGCAAGTAACCCTGCTTCTACGCCACGGGAGGATGCACTTGCCATCGTTACGCAAGCACCCGCAAACCGCGACCAAGCACGTTTTCGTCAGCGGCGGCGTGGTGTCCTCGCTGGGGAAGGGCCTGACCGCCAGCAGCCTCGGTCAGCTGCTCACCGCACGAGGTCTGTACGTGACGATGCAGAAGCTCGATCCGTACCTCAATGTCGATCCCGGCACCATGAATCCGTTCCAACACGGTGAGGTGTTCGTCACCGAGGACGGTGCCGAGACCGACCTCGACGTGGGCCACTATGAACGGTTCCTCGACCGCGACTTGTCCGGACATGCGAATGTCACCACCGGGCAGGTGTATTCGGCGGTGATCGCCAAGGAACGCCGCGGTGAGTACCTGGGTGACACGGTGCAGGTGATCCCGCACATCACCGACGAGATCAAGAACCGCATCCTGGCCATGGCCGAACCCGACGTCAACGGCAACCGGCCCGATGTGGTGATCACCGAGATCGGCGGCACCGTCGGCGACATCGAATCGCTGCCCTTCCTGGAGGCGGCCCGCCAGGTCCGCCACGAGGTGGGCCGGGAGAACTGCTTCTTCCTGCACGTCTCGCTGGTGCCGTTCCTCAAGCCGTCCGGCGAGCTCAAGACCAAACCCACCCAGCACTCGGTCGCCGCGTTGCGCAACATCGGCATCACCCCCGACGCACTGATCCTGCGCAGCGACCGTGAGGTACCGGAATCGCTCAAGGACAAGATCGCCCTGATGTGCGATGTCGACGTCGACGGCGTGATCTCCACCCCCGACGCCCCGTCCATCTACGACATCCCCAAGGTGCTGCACCGCGAAGAGCTCGACGCCTATGTGGTGCGCCGGCTCAACCTGCCGTTCCGGGACGTGGACTGGACGCAGTGGAACGACCTGCTGCGCCGGGTGCACGACCCCAAGGAGACGGTGCGAATCGCTCTGGTGGGCAAGTACATCGACCTCTCCGACGCCTACCTGTCGGTGGCCGAAGCGTTGCGGGCCGGTGGCTTCGCCAACCACACCAAGGTGGAGATGCGCTGGGTGGCCTCCGACGACTGCGAGACCGGTGCCGGTGCCGCCGCCGAACTGGGCGACGTGCACGGTGTGCTGATCCCCGGCGGCTTCGGTATCCGCGGTATCGAAGGCAAGATCGGCGCCATCAAGTACGCCCGCGCACGCCGCATCCCGGTGCTCGGTTTGTGCCTGGGACTGCAGTGCATCGTCATCGAGGCGGCCCGCTCGGTCGGTCTGACCGAGGCCAGCTCGGCGGAATTCGATCCGGACACCCCGGATCCGGTGATCTCGACGATGGCCGACCAGGAGCAGATCGTCGCCGGTGAAGCCGACCTGGGCGGCACCATGCGGCTGGGGGCCTACCCGGCGGTGCTGCAACCGAAGTCGATCGTGGCGCAGGCCTACGACTCCACCGAGGTCTCGGAGCGGCACCGGCACCGCTATGAGGTGAACAACGCCTACCGCGACAAGATCGCCGAGAGCGGACTGCGGTTCTCCGGTACCTCACCGGACGGTCACCTGGTGGAGTTCGTCGAGTATCCGAAGGAGATCCACCCGTTCCTGGTCGGGACGCAGGCCCACCCCGAGCTCAAGAGCCGGCCCACCCGGCCCCACCCGCTGTTCGCGGCGTTTGTCGCCGCGGCCGCCAAGTACAAGGCCGCCGAACGGTTGCCGCTGGACACCGAACAGCATTCCAACGGTCTCGAGCAGTCGGAGTCCGCGGAGTTGGCCCACGAGTCGACGTCCCGTGGCTGAACACGCCTTCGATACCGTCGCCAGCGAAACGCTGTACACCGGCAAGATCTTCGCGCTGCGCGCCGACGAAGTGCACATGCCCGGCGGTGGCACGGCGCGCCGCGAGGTGGTCGAACACTATGGGGCCGTCGCGGTGGCCGCCCTCGACGATGACGACCAGATCGTGTTGGTGTACCAGTACCGGCACCCGCTCGGGCGCAGGCTGTGGGAGCTGCCGGCCGGACTTCTGGACATCGGCGGCGAAGACCCGGCGCTGACCGTTCGGCGCGAGCTGGTCGAGGAGGCCGGCTTGGAAGCCGACACCTGGAGTGTGCTCGTCGACATCGACTCGGCTCCGGGCTTCAGCGACGAGAGTGTGCGCATCTATCTGGCGACCGGACTGCGCGAGGTCGAGCGCCCGGAGGCGCACGACGAAGAAGCCGACATGCGCACCGAACGGGTGCCGTTGATCGACGCAGTGAAACGGGTGTTCGCCGGCGATATCGTCAATTCCCTTGCGGTGGCTGGGATCCTGGCGGCGTGGGCGGTCCGTCAAGGGGTGGCCGAAACGCGTCCGGTGGACGCCGAGTGGACCGACCGGCCTACCCGGTTCGCTGCGCGCCAGGGCCACTAGATGACCACCGTGGGCACGCTGCTCGATGACCAGTTGCAGGGCTACCTGGACCACCTGACCATCGAACGCGGGGTGGCCGCCAACACGCTGAGTTCCTACCGCCGCGACCTGCGCCGCTATCACGAGCATCTCAGGGCCCGGGGGGTCGATGACCTGGCCAAGGTGACAGAGGCCGATGTGAGCGAGTTCCTGGTGGCGCTGCGCCGCGGTGACCAGGACACCGGAGCGGTCGCGTTGTCGGCGGTGTCCGCGGCCCGGGCGCTGATCGCCGTGCGTGGACTGCACAAGTTCGCCACCGCGGAGGGGGTCACCGCGATCGACGTCGCGCGGGCGGTGAAACCGCCCACCCCCGGCCGGCGGCTGCCCAAGAGCCTGTCGCTGGACGAGGTGATCGCGCTGTTGGAGGGCGCCGGAGGCGAGGATGCCTCAGACGGTCCACTGACGCTGCGCAACCGGGCGATGCTGGAACTGCTGTACTCCACCGGAGCCCGGATCTCCGAGGCCGTGGGCCTGGATGTCGACGATATCGACACCGAGGCCCGGTCGGTGCTGCTGCGGGGCAAGGGCGGCAAACAGCGGCTGGTGCCCATCGGCCGGCCTGCCGTCGCCGCGCTGGACGCCTATCTGGTGCGGGGCCGTCCTGATCTGGCGCGGCGCGGCCGTGGCACTCCGGCGATCTTCCTCAATGCCCGCGGCGGCCGGTTGTCCCGGCAGAGCGCGTGGCAGGTGCTGCAGGATGCCGCTGAACGGGCCGGCATCTCCTCGGCCGTGTCGCCGCACACGCTGCGACACTCGTTCGCCACCCATCTGCTCGACGGGGGCGCCGACGTCCGCGTGGTTCAGGAACTGCTGGGCCACGCGTCGGTGACGACCACTCAGATCTACACATTGGTGACCGTGCACGCGCTGCGCGAAGTGTGGGCCGGCGCCCATCCCCGCGCTCGCTGACGGGCCGGGCACCGGTCAGTTCCGCGCGACGATGTCCACCACGATGTCCCGGTCGGGCGCGACCGCGATTCCCCGCGCCGACGATCCGGGGGGCTTGCGGGCGGCTTCCGCGGGGGACAGGCGCAGGTCCACGCCACGCAGCACGGTCGCGAGGATGACCGCGAGTTCGGCGGTGGCGAAGTGAGCTCCTATACAACGCCGGTGGCCACCACCGAAGGGCGCGTACTCGAACGCGGTGTACCGCCTACGGAGGAACCGGTCCGGGTCGAACTGGTCGGGTTGGTCCCAGATGTCCGGGTTGTGGTGCAGGGCGTACAGCGCCACCCCCACGACCGATCCCGCCGGACACCTGTTTCCGGCGATGGTGAGGGGTTCGGCGAGTCGACGCAACACGATGGGCACCGGTGGGTGTATGCGCAGCGTCTCGTTGATCACCGCGCTGAGGTACGGCAGCGTCGTGATCTCCGTTTCCGTTGGGGCACAGGACAGTTCATCGATCAGCCGATGGCGGACGGACTCGTCGGCGCAGACGTGGTAGAACGCCCACATCAGCGTGGTCGCCGTGGTCTCATGGCCGGCGGCCAGTAGCGTGCGCAACTGGTCGTACAGTTCGGCATCGTCGAACGGGCGACCGTCCTCATCGGTGGCGGACAACAACAGGTCCAGAACGTCGTTGCCCCCGGCGCCGACGCGTCGGCGGCCGTCGATGTCCTCGGCCAGCAGACGGTCCAGATCGTCACGGAGCGCCACCAGACGTGCCCACGGACCCCGGCCCGCCAGATCACGCCGCAGCGCGGGCACCAACATCAGCGCCGCGGTGTTGGCGGACAACAGCGCGGACATGGCGTCGGTGTACTGACGTTGCCGATCCGGTTCCGTCACGCCGAACACCACACGAACGGCGACGCGCAACGTGACCGCGGTGCACAGTGCCCGCAGCCCGATGCGCTGGCCGGGCTGGTAGCCGTCGATCTCGGCGCGGGTGACCTCGGCGAAGAGCCCCGCGAAGGACTTCACCCCGGCGCTGTGGAACGGCGTGCTGAGCCGACTCCGTTCCCGCCGATGCTGCTGGCCCGACAGCAGGATCAACGAGCCCCGTCCCACCACCGGCTCGATGGGGTTGGGTCGCGGTGCCAGCAGCGCCGTGGCGGGAGCCGTCAAGATCTCGCGTGCAGCTGCTGCGCCGCTGACGAAACGAACGCGGCCCAGCCCGGGAAACCTGAGGCAGAACATCTGACGGTCGGTGGCATGTGTGCGGAAGTACTTCACCGGATCGACACCCGCGCGGACCGCATCCATCAATTCCGACAGCGGTCGGACCACGGGTGTACGCACCCTCTCTTTATGACAGATCTTCCGCTGTCTGGAATCGCGAAACGCCAACGAATTCATAGTGGCGGCGCGATGTCCCGCGCCGAATTTGCGGACGGGTGCCGCGACTCAGGTACACGGCGAAAAGCATTTAGCCAGAAATATTTTCGGTGATAATTGAACCGCAGCGGGCCCGAATACGTCCTACTGACTGAGTGGCTTCACGCCGCCCGAATATGCGCCTGCCGCTGGGGTCTTTTGCGAGGGGAAACATGGTTGTCGCACCATCAGGCACCCGTGGGGGAACGCGGCGCGTCGTGGACTACCTCACGGGCCAACTCGTCGCCGCCGACGTCCGGCACATCTTCGGAGTCGACGGGGCCAACATCGAAGACCTCTACGACGCGGCCTACTTCACCACCGGTATCACCGCGGTGCTCGCCAAACACGAATTCTCGGCCGCTGCGATGGCGGACGGGTACAGCCGAAGCGGCCAGGGCCTGGGCGTCGTCGCCACCACCTCCGGCGGTGGCTGCCTGAATGCGGTTGCGGGCTTGGGGGAGTCGTATGCGAGCCGGGTGCCGGTGCTGGCTCTGATCGGGCAACCGCCGCTGGCGCTCGACGGGCAGGGAAGCTTTCAGGACACCAGCGGACGCAACGGTGCCGTAGATGCCGAGGCCCTGTTCTCCACGGTGTCGGTGTTCTGCGAGAGGTTGCGCAACCCCGCGGAGGTTGCCGACGTACTTCCGCGTGCTATCGCCGCCGCCCGGTCCGGCGGTCCCGCGGTCCTGTTGTTACCCAAAGACATTCAGCAGAGTGTCATCGATGTCCCGGCATCCCAGCACCCCCGCAACGGCGCCCACCCCCGGGCGGTGGGGGAGACGCAGGTGGTGGTGCGCGCACTGCGCCGGGCCGACGGTCCGGTGACGATCATCGCCGGCGAGCAGGTTGCGCGCGACGACGCCCGCGCCGAACTCGAGGAGTTGCGTGCTGTCCTGCGGGCGCGGGTGGCTTGCGTTCCGGACGCCAAGGACGTCGCAGGCACACCCGGTTGCGGATCGTCTGCGGCCCTGGGTCTGGCCGGCATCATGGGGCACCCGGGTGTCGCAGCGATGATCGCCGACAGCGCGCTGTGCCTGCTGATCGGCACCCGGCTGCCCCTGACCGCCCGCGGCGGCCTGGAGAAGGCGCTGGCCGGCACGCACACCCTGTCGATCGGCGCTGCCTCGCCGTTCATCGCGTGCACCCATGTACACAGCCAGGACCTTCGGACCACGCTGACGCGGATCCGCAGCGCGCTGACCGGCGCGGGGCGGCCGCACGGCATCCGGGTGCAGGGCGATCTGCGCAGAACCGAGTTGTCGCCCCCGGCCTACAGCGGTCCCGGCGTGCGATACAAGGACGCGATGGCGGTCCTGGACACCGCGCTGCCCGACCACACCGACATCGTGGTCGACGCCGGTAACACCGGCGCCGCGGCCCTGCACCATCTGCCGGTGCGGCGGGACGGGCGCTTTGTCGTCGCGCTGGGTATGGGCGGAATGGGCTACAGCTTCGGCGCGGCGATCGGTATGGCATTCGCGCGCGGTCGCCGCACCGTGGTGATCGCCGGCGACGGTGCCTTCTACATGCACGGTATGGAGTTGCACACCGCAGTCGAGTACCAACTGCCGATCACCTTCGTGTTGTTCAACAACAACGCCCACGCGATGTGCGTCACCCGTGAGCAGCTCTTCTACCGCGATGTGTACAGCTACAACAGGTTCCGGCCCGCTCACCTGGGCGCCGGTCTGGCGGCCATGTTCCCCGGCCTGCATGCCGTGGACGTCGCCGCTACCTCCGAGCTGGAGCAGGCGTTGAATGCAGCCCTGGCCGTCGACGGCCCGTCGGTGGTGTGTGTGGAGTGCTCGGCCGACGAGATCCCACCGTTTGCACCGTTTCTCGTGTCTCCGCCATCAACCCCACCCGTCCGCTGCACCGCCCCCCAGAAGGAGACCGTCCATGGCCCTGCCCGCCCTTGACGACATCGTCACCCACAGCGGATCCACCGCACCCATCGACGGGGTGCACCGGATCGAAACCAGCCCCCGGGAGAAGGCGACGCCGCTGATCCTCGAGATGATGCGGTCGGTCTATCCGCACGATCAGGTGTTCGGCACCTTCTGCACCGTCAACGATTACATCGACTGTCCCCCTGACCAGCTCTTCGATTACCTGGCCGACACCCGGTGCCTGGAGGAGTGGACCTACAGCCTGCGTGATTTCGAGGAGACCGACGAACCGGGATTGTGGCAGGCCAGGGACAAACTGGGCTCGGAGACCATGATCTACACCCGCACGGTCGCCAACCCGGCGGCGCGCACCGTGGACTATCACTGCGCCTGGGACCAAGGGATGCACCTGTGGATGATCTACCTGATGCGCGTGGTGGACGCCCAGGTGGTGTTCAACAAGCCCGGTTCTGTTGTGCTGTGGACCAATTGCCGCCACCCGTTCTACGACGACAATCCCTATCCGGAGACAGCGCCGCCCGGCCGACCGGTGTGGGTGGGCGACTTCTGGGACATGTTCGGGGCCGGCCACCTGCTGGAGTTGAAGAACCTCAAGGCCATCGCCGAATACCGGCACCACAACGGCCTTCCCGTGAAACCCGATTGGATGAGGTGAGCAGACCGTGACGACTGTCAGCCTGGTCGACGTCGCGACCTATCTGCCCGCCAACCGGGTGCCCGCACAGTGGTATGCCGATATCGCCGGCACCGACGACCTGCGCGACAACCTCATGTTCCGGGCACCCGAATACCGCCACCACGCCGCCGGTGACGAAACCAATGTCGACATGATGGAGCGTGCGGCCGACGGACTGGCCGCCAGGTTCGGGCCCGACCTGCTGGCCGACGTCGACGTCCTGCTCACCCATTCCCAGCTGCCGGACCTACCGATCCTCGGGGCCGGCGGGGAACTGGCGCATCGGCTCGGCATGAACCCCGAGTTCGTCATCGATGTGCACAACGGCGGGTGCGCGGCGTTCATCCTGATGATCAAGCTGGCCCGGCAATTGCTGGCATCCGGTGCCGGTCGGACCGCGCTCATTGCGTGTGCCCAGAACGCGGCGGGCAAGATCTTCACCCAGGAGCAGGTCCGCATCAAGGCACAGGCTTCGGTCCCCGGCGACGGTGCGGCTGTCGGGCTGCTCCGGGCTTCCGACGAGTCGCCGATTCTCGATGTGGAATGCCGGTATTTCGGTGAGTACGCCCCGGACATGTCGTTGACCGCCGACCCGCCGCGGCAGTGGTGGCAGGCCGGCCCAGGCCAGGGTTACGTCAGCTTCAACGAGGCCAAGATCATGAAGGTGCTGGCCCGGGGCAACCGGGAAGTTCCGGAGGTGGCGCTGTCGGTGTGCGACCGGATCGGGATGAAGTCCAAGGACATCGACCTGCTTGTCACCAATCAGCCCAACCGGGTTTTCCTGCGGAACTGGAACGAGGCGCTCGAGATCCCGCGGGAGCGGCATCGCGACACGTTCCACCGGTGCGGGAACCTCTTCGCCGTCGGTATCCCGGTGAACTTCGATGCGGCGGTCGAGGACGGCCAGGTACGTCCCGGCGACGTGGTGATGATGGCCGGGTTCGCCCATGCCGGTGACTTCGCCGCCGCGACGGCGATCCGCTGGGGTGGGCGACCATGACGGCGGTCGCATTCTCCCCGATGGCGCCGGTGCAACCGCTGGGGATCGATCCGTTTGCCTTGTCGCTCAACGAGAATCCGTACCCACCGTTACCCGCCGTCCGGGCAGCGCTGGTCCGGTCCATCTCCTCGGCCAACCGCTATCCCGAGTTCCTGCCGCAGCGCCTGCGTGCGATGATCGCCGCGCACGTCGGAGTTCCCGACGAGCAGGTCATCCTGGGTGCCGGGGCAACCGGTGTGATGCTGCACGTTCTGCATGCCATCACCGATCCCGGCGATCGCATCGTCATCCCAGATCCGGCCTTCGAGGGCTACGAGATCGTGTCGACCATGAACCGGCTCGTGCCGGTGCGAATCCCGTTGCTGCGCTGCGGGCGTCATGACCTTCCCGCGATGGCTCAGGCCGCCCGGGACGCCCGTGCCGTGGTGATCTGTCGGCCGCACAACCCGACGGGGACCATCGAGTCGCGTGCCGCTGTGGAAGAGTTCCTCTCGAAGGTGTCGACGGACACCGTCGTCCTGCTCGACGAGGCCTATGTCGAGTTCGTCGCGCCCGCGCACCGTATCGACGCCGTCGACCTGGTGGCCAGATTCCCCAACGTGGTGGTCATGCGCACCTTCTCCAAGGCCTACGGGCTGGCCGGTCTGCGCATCGGGTACGCGTTCAGTTCGGCTGCACTCGGTGCCAGGCTGTGGGCGATGCAACTGCCGTTCGGTATGGGAACCACCAGTTTGGTGGCCGTCGCCGCCTCCTATGCCGCCGAAGCCCAATTGGACCTGCGGATCCGGCGGATCACCGACGAGCGCCGACGCCTGCAGGCCTCGCTGCGCTTCCTGGGCATCCGCAGCACCGACGCCCACGCCAACTTCGTGTATCTGCCGGCCTCCGGCGAGTCGTGGCGAGACGTATTCGGCGACAGCGGAGTACGGGTCAAGAACTACGCCGACGGCGGAGTGCGGATCACCATCGGTGGGCCGAACTCCACCGAAGCCGTGCTCGCGGCGGTCGGCGGGGCCGGGCTGTCCCGCGCATCGGCGTCGCGGGCCTGATCTGCGGGGGTACAGCCCGGCGAGCTGAGCCGGTGAGGGCGGGCATCCGGCTGCCCGCCTGGGCTGATTCCGGAATCTCCCGCGAAACTGCTGGTGGATTGCCTGCGGGTCTGCCGGCGCAGGCGTCTCGACCGGTTAGACTTTCCCGGATGTCCGCCGACGATACTGCTGACGAGCTTCCGCTCGGCCTCACGGGTCGTCCGCCGCGCCCCATTCCCGAGCCTGCACCGTTGAACTCTCACGGGCCGGCGAAGGTCATCGCCATGTGCAACCAGAAGGGTGGCGTGGGCAAGACCACGTCGACGATCAACCTGGGCGCCGCGCTCGCCGACTTCGGCCGGCGGGTGCTGCTGGTGGATCTGGACCCGCAGGGCGCCCTGTCGGCGGGGCTGGGCGTGCCGCATTACGACCTCGACAACACCGTGCACAACCTGCTGGTGGAGCCCCGGGTGTCGATCGACGAGGTGATCATCAAGACCCGCGTCGCCGGCCTGGACCTGGTGCCCAGCAATATCGACCTGTCGGCGGCGGAGATCCAGCTGGTCAACGAGGTGGGCCGCGAGCAGACCCTGGCGCGGGCGCTGTACCCGGTGCTGGACCGCTACGACTACGTGCTGATCGACTGCCAGCCGTCGCTGGGTCTGCTCACCGTCAACGGGTTGGCCTGCTCGGACGGCGTGATCATCCCGACCGAATGCGAGTACTTCTCGTTACGCGGTCTGGCGCTGCTGACCGACACGGTGGACAAGGTGCATGACCGGCTCAATCCGCGGCTGTCGATCAGCGGCATCCTGATCACCCGCTACGACGCCCGCACCGTCAACGCCCGGGAAGTGATGGCGCGGGTGGTGGAGCGGTTCGGCGACCTGGTGTTCGACACCGTGATCACCCGCACGGTGCGATTCCCCGAGACCAGTGTGGCCGGGGAGCCGATCACCACGTGGGCGCCGAAATCGACTGGCGCACAGGCGTATCGGTCGCTGGCCCGCGAGGTCATCGACCGCTTCGGCACGTGAGCGAGACGCCCGAGCAGGAGGCTCAGGCCGGCTTCACGGTGAAGCTGACCAACTTCGAAGGCCCGTTCGACCTGCTGTTGCAGCTGATCTTCGCGCACCGGCTCGACGTTACCGAGGTGGCGCTGCACCAGGTCACCGACGACTTCATCGCCTACACCAAGCAGTTCGGTTCGCAATTGGCGCTGGAGGAGACCACGGCATTCCTGGTGGTCGCCGCGACGCTGCTCGACCTCAAGGCTGCCCGTCTGCTGCCGGCCGGCCAGACCGAGGACGACGAGGACCTGGCGCTGCTGGAGGTGCGCGACCTGCTGTTCGCCCGCCTGCTGCAGTACCGCGCGTTCAAACACGTGGCGCAGATGTTCGCCGAGCTGGAGGCCGCGGCGCTGCGTAGCTACCCGCGGGCGGTCTCGCTGGAAGACCGGTTCTCCGAACTGTTGCCCGAGGTGATGCTGGGTGTCGACGGCGCGGCGTTCGCCCAGATCGCCGCGGCCGCCTTCACGCCGCGACCGGTGCCGACGGTGGCCACCGACCACATCCACTACTCCCGCGTTTCGGTGCCTGAGCAGGCCGAGATCATGCTGGGGTTCCTCAGGCGCCGCGGGATGGGCGAGTGGGCGAGTTTCACCGAGTTGGTGGCCGACTGTGAGGTGCCCGTGCAGATCGTGGGGCGCTTCCTGGCGCTGCTCGAACTGTATCGGGCCAGAGCGGTAGCATTTGAGCAATCAGAAGCACTTGGTGTGCTCCAGGTTTCGTGGACCGGAGACAACCCGACAAGCCAAGAATTGCAGGTGGACGACGAGTCGGCGGAAGAACGGGATCAGCCATGACCGACGAGGTTCCCGCAGGCCTCGACCTCGACGACACCGCCGCCGTTCCCGAACTCGCCTCTCCTGAGCTCAGCGACGACGAACTCGGCCGGGTGCTCGAGGCGTTGCTGCTGGTGGTCGACACCCCCGCCACCATCGAACAGTTGTCTTCGGCGACCGACCAGCCCGGTGCCCGGATCGCGATCCGGCTGCACGAGATGGCCGACGAGCTGGCCGCCCGTGACAGCGGCATCGACCTGCGGGAAGCGGCCGGTGGGTGGCGGATGTACACCCGGGCGCGGTACGCGCCGTATGTCGAGCGGTTGCTGCTCGACGGGGCCAGGTCCAAGCTCACCCGGGCCGCGCTGGAAACGCTGGCCGTGGTGGCCTACCGGCAGCCGGTCACCCGGGCACGGGTCAGCGCGGTGCGCGGGGTCAACGTCGACGCGGTGATGCGCACGCTGCTGGCCCGCGGTCTGATCACCGAGGCGGGCACCGACGCCGACAGTGGCGCCGTGACGTTCGCCACCACGGAACTGTTCCTGGAGCGGTTGGGGTTGTCCTCACTGGCTGATCTGCCCGATATCGCGCCGTTGTTGCCTGATGTCGACGTGATCGACGACATCAGTGAGACGCTGGACTCCGAGCCACGTTTCATGAAACTCAATCCGGCGGCCACCCCCGAGGTGCCGCCGGCTATCGAAATGGACGAGGACTGACATGGCCCCCTCACATTCCGACGACGGCGTACGCCTGCAGAAGGTGTTGTCCCAAGCCGGGATTGCCTCGCGACGGGTCGCGGAGCGGATGATCACCGACGGCCGCGTCGAAGTCGACGGCCAGATAGTCACCGAGCTCGGCACCCGGGTGGACCCCGCCGAGGCGGTGATCCGCGTCGACGGCGTCCGCGTCCAGCTCGACGACGAGATGATGTATCTGGCGCTGAACAAGCCGATCGGCATGTACTCGACGATGTCCGATGAGCTGGGCCGGCCCTGTATCGGTGACGTCATCGAGCACCGTGTCCGCGGGAACAAGAAGCTGTTCCACGTCGGGCGCCTCGACGCCGATACCGAGGGTCTGATCCTGCTGACCAACGACGGTGAACTGGCGCACCGGTTGACCCACCCGTCCTACGAGGTGCCCAAGACGTATCTGGCCACCGTCACCGGCAAGGTGCCCAAGGGGCTGGGGAACACCTTGCGGGAGGGTGTCGAGCTCGACGACGGTCCGGCCAGCGTCGACGACTTCGCGCTGGTCGACACGATCCCGGGCAAGTCGCTGGTTCGGGTGACCCTGCATGAAGGACGTAACCGGATCGTGCGCCGGCTGCTCGAGCACGTCGGTTTCCCGGTGGAGGCCCTGGTGCGGACCGCGATCGGTGACGTGACCCTGGGGGAGCAGAAGATCGAGACCATTCGGGTGCTGACCCGTAAGGAAGTTGGCGAGTTGTACAAGGCGGTAGGCCTGTGAGCAGAGCGAGCGGATGGAGCGCAGCGACTGACGGGAGTGATGCGAACGATCGGGGTCCTGTGAGCAGAGCGAGCGGATGGAGCGCAGCGACTGACGGGAGTGATGCGAACGATCGGGGTCCTGTGAGCAGAGCGAGCGGATGGAGCGCAGCGACTGACGGGAGTGATGCGAACGATCGGGGTCCTGTGAGCAGAGCGAGCGGATGGAGCGCAGCGACTGACGGGAGTGATGCGAACGATCGGGGTCCTGTGAGCAGAGCGAGCGGATGGAGCGCAGCGACTGACGGGAGTGATGCGAACGATCGGGGTCCTGTGAGCAGAGCGAGCGACGGCTTGGTCGTCGCGATCGACGGGCCCGCGGGTACCGGAAAGTCTTCTGTGTCACGCGGTTTGGCGCGCGCTCTGGGAGCGCGCTACCTGGACACCGGGGCGATGTATCGCATCGTGACCCTGGGCGTGCTGCGCGCCGGTGTGTCCCTGGACGACCCCGCCGCTATCGCCGCGGTGGAGGTGCCGGTGTCGGTGGGCTATGACCCCGACGAGGATCGGGCCTACCTCGCCGGCGAAGACGTCTCCGCCGAAATTCGTGGTGATCAGGTGACGGGCGCGGTGTCGGCGGTGTCCGCGGTGCCCCAAGTGCGGACACGGTTGGTGGCGCTGCAGCGTGACCTGGCCTCCGGTGCGGGCAATGTGGTGGTCGAGGGCCGCGATATCGGCACCGTCGTGCTGCCGAATGCCGACATCAAGATCTTCTTGACCGCGTCCGCGGAGACCCGTGCGCGCCGCCGCAACGATCAGAACGTCGCCGCCGGCGCCGCCGACGATTACGAGGGAGTGCTGGCCGATGTGCGCCGCCGTGATCACCTCGACTCCACAAGGGCGACGTCGCCGTTGCGCGCCGCCGAGGACGCACTGGTGGTCGACACCAGCGACATGACACAGAACGAGGTCGTCGCACACCTTCTTGACCTCGTGCACGAAAGCGTTGGTGTGACACGATGACCGAGAACGACGCCTCCCCTTCAGGGCCGGAACTGGCCGGAGACGGCACCTGGAGCGACGAAAGTGATTGGGAGGCAATCGACTCCGAATACGCCGAGGAGCTCGAGGAGTTCACCGGGCCGCCGCCGGTGGTCGCGGTGGTGGGCCGGCCCAACGTGGGCAAGTCCACCCTGGTGAACCGCATCCTGGGCCGTCGCGAGGCCGTCGTGCAGGATCTGCCCGGTGTCACCCGCGACAGGGTGTCCTACGACGCGTTGTGGACCGGACGCAAATTCGTCGTCCAGGACACCGGCGGGTGGGAGCCCGACGCCAAGGGACTGCAGCAGCTGGTCGCCGAGCAGGCGTCGGTGGCGATGCGCACCGCCGATGTCATCATCTTGGTGGTCGACTCGATTGTCGGCGCCACCTCCGGTGACGAAGCGGCGGCCAAGATCCTGCGCCGCTCCGGTAAGCCGGTGTTCCTGGCCGCCAACAAGATCGACGGTGAAAGGCAGGAGCCCGAAGCCGCGGCGTTGTGGTCACTCGGGCTGGGGGAGCCGTTCCCCGTCAGCGCGATGCACGGTCGCGGGGTGGCAGACCTGCTGGACAAAGTGCTCGAGGTGATGCCCGAGGTCTCCGAGGTGGCGTCCTCCCAGGGTGGCGGACCCCGCCGGGTGGCGCTCGTCGGCAAGCCCAACGTCGGCAAGAGCTCGTTGCTGAACCGGTTGGCCGGTGACCAGCGCTCCGTTGTGCACGATGTCGCTGGGACCACCGTCGACCCGGTGGACTCGTTGATCGAATTGGGCGGCAAGACTTGGCGTTTCGTCGACACCGCCGGGTTGCGCCGCAAAGTGGGGCAGGCCAGTGGTCACGAGTTCTACGCCTCGGTGCGCACGCACGGCGCCATCGATGCCGCGGAGGTGGCGATCATCCTGATCGACGCGTCGCAACCGGTCACCGAACAGGACCAGCGGATCCTGTCGATGGTGATCGAATCCGGCCGCGCCGTGGTGCTCGCGTTCAACAAGTGGGACCTGGTGGACGAGGACCGGCGCTACCTGCTCGAGCGGGAGATCGATCTGGACCTGGCGCAGGTGCAGTGGGCACCGCGGGTCAACATCTCGGCGATGACCGGGCGCGCGGTGCAGAAACTGGTGCCGGCGCTGGAGACGTCGCTGGCGTCGTGGGACCGGCGCATCACCACCGGCCAGCTGAACACGTTCCTCAAAGAGGTCATCGCGGCCACCCCGCCGCCGGTGCGCGGTGGCAAGCAGCCGCGCGTGCTGTTCGCCACCCAGGCCGCGTCGCGACCACCGACGTTCGTGTTGTTCACCACCGGATTCCTGGAAGCGGGCTACCGACGGTTCCTGGAACGGCGGCTGCGCGAGACGTTCGGGTTCGAGGGCAGCCCCATCCGCATCAACGTGCGGATGCGGGAGAAGCGGGGCGCGCGCTCGCGGTGACGCGGCCTCGATAGGGTTGCCCGAGTGTCCGTCACTCACATGATCCTGATCGCGTTGGCCGGTGTGGGTGCAGGAGCCATCAACGCGATCGTCGGATCCGGCACCTTGATCACCTTCCCCACCTTGGTGGCTCTCGGGTTCCCGCCGGTGACCGCCACGATGTCGAATGCGGTGGGTCTGGTCGCGGGCGGCGTGTCCGGAACCTGGGGTTACCGGCGGGAGCTGCGCGGCCAGGGCAAGCGGCTGCGCTGGCAGATTCCGGCGTCGTTCCTGGGTGCCGCCGTGGGCGCCTGGTTGCTGCTGCACCTGCCGGAGAAGGTCTTCATCCAGGTTGTTCCGGTGCTTCTGGTGGCGGCGCTGCTGCTGGTGGTGTTCGGCCCCCGGATCCAGGGCTGGGCGCGTCGCCGCGCCGAGCAGTCCGGGAAATCGCTCGAGCATGTGTCGCGGAGAAAGATGGCGGCCCTGGTGCTCGGCACGTTCGCGGTGGGCATCTACGGCGGGTATTTCACCGCGGCCCAGGGCATTCTGCTGATCGGCATCATGGGTGCGCTGCTGCCGGAGTCCGTGCAGCGGATGAACGCCGCCAAGAACCTGCTGTCGCTGGTGGTGAATGTCGTCGCCGCCGTCGCCTACACCGTGGTGGCTTTCGACCGGATCAGCTGGCTGGCGGTGGGGCTGATCGCGGTCGGCTCGTTGATCGGTGGTTTCCTCGGCGCGCATTACGGACGGCGGCTCTCACCGGGTGTGCTGCGCGCGGTGATCGTGGTGGTGGGTCTGATCGGGCTCTGGCGGCTGCTGGCCGTCTGACAGGCACGTTGGGGCGGGGTGCCTCCAAGCGCTCAACGGCGCGTGTGTTCAAGTCAGACCCGAAGGCCGACACAACAGGGGTCACCCCGCCAATTCGAGCGTGGCACTGTTGAAGGCCGAGTACAAGACCTAGTTTCGGCTAGAACTGTCGGCGCGCTGATTCCTGCTCCACGACGGCCTCCAGATCGCTGAGCCGGTCCATCGACGACACCGCACGACGGGTGCGGTTGTTGTTGGCCAGCCTGTCCCGGTGGCGGTGCACGAAGGCCCAGTAGCCGGCGGTGAACGGGCACGCATCGTCTCCGAGGCGCTTCTTCGGGTCGTAGGCACAGTCGCCGCAGTGGTCGCTCATCTTGTTGATGTAGGCCCCGCCCGAGGCGTAGGGCTTGGTGGCCAGGCGTCCGCCGTCGGCGTGCTGACTCATGCCGACGACGTTGGTGGGCATCACCCACCGGAAACCGTCGACGTAGGTGGTGGCGAACCACTCGGTGAGCTCAGCCGGCTTATAACCGCGCTGCAACGCATGGTTGCCCAGCACCATGAGCCGCTGGATGTGGTGGGTCCAGCCGCGGTCGCGCACACCCATCAGCGCATGGCGCAGGCACTCGGCGGTCACCGCGTCGGCGTCGAGGTCGGCCCACCACTTCGGCAGGGCGGTCTGCGCGTTCAGGGCGTTGTTGGAGCGGGTGTAGTCCGGGCCGAAATGCCAGTACAGGTGCCACATGTATTCGCGCCAGCCCAGGATCTGGCGGATGAAGCCCTCCACCGCCGACAGCGGGGCCGCCTTGTCGCGGTAGGCCTGTTCGGCGGCGTGTACGGCGTCCAGCGGGTGCAGCACACCCAAGTTGAGCGGCACCGACAGCAGCGAGTGCGACATGGCCCAGTCCTGGCTCATGATCGCGTCCTCGTAGCGGCCGAATTCGGGCAGGCGGTGTTCGATGAAACGGTCCAGTGCACGTTTGGCTTCGGCTGGGGTGACCGCGAACAGCCGGGGTCCGTCGGCGCCCACGGTGTCCAGGTTCATGGCGTCGAGATCCGCGCGGACTTGAGCGTCGATATCGTCCTCGCGCGGCTGATACGGCTTGGGAACGTCGAGAGTCTTCTGTTTCTTGGGTGGGGGTTCGCGGTTGTCGTGGTCGTAGTTCCAGGTCCCGCCCTCGGGTTCGGAACCGCGCATCAGGATGTCGAAGCGACGGCGTTGGTCGCGGTAGAAGTCCTCCATCCGGAAGCGGTTGCGGTTGCCGGCCCACTGCTCGAAGTCCTTGCGCGGCAACGCGAAGGTGGGGGTGGGCAGCACGTCGGCGACCAGCCCCTGCTTGTGGAGCCGGTGCACGAACTTCTCCGCGGCGTGCGAGGTGGGCTGGTGCACCAGCACCGGGCGGTCGAACTGCTCGAGCGCATCGGTGTAGGTGTCCGCCTGGATCAGGGTCGAACGCTCGCCGAGGTCGCGGTGAGCGTGCCGGAGCGCCGAGAGCACGATGTGCAGCTTCTGGCGGTGGTAGCGACGTTTGGCCAGTGCCGAATGCGCCTCGACCAGCAGGACCTCGCGGTGAGCGTGCTCTCCGCCGTAGACCGCCGGGCCCAGCTGATCGGCGAACAGCCACAGGGGAGTGTCGTCTCTGCTCACCTCACCGGTATGCCCCGAATCTCGGTCGACCTCGCGGTTTCAGTTCCGGGGTCACGCTGATGTAAGCTTTCGACCGCTGCCGGCGATCCCGGCAGCGCCGCGGGCTGTGGCGCAGCTTGGTAGCGCACTTGACTGGGGGTCAAGTGGTCGCAGGTTCAAATCCTGTCAGCCCGACGCAGGTCAGAGGCGGTTTCCGGACAACGGGAACCGCCTTTTTCATGCCTTTACCCAAACGCTGTACCCAAACCAGCGCTACGAAAGTTTGGCGACACGGCGGAAGTCAGCGACCACGGCTTTGTGGAGATCATCGAGACCACGCACCGACAGCAACTCGATGTCGGTCATGGGATCTGTCGATCCGACCCTGGCGTAGTCCCACTCGGCACTTGAGTGGGCTTTCCATACCCGCTCAGCACTCGCGGCGAGGCCATCGTCAAGTAGCCGAATCTGCTCGACAATCAACTCCATCTCCGGGACATGCCGGACCGCAACGTCGCGCTTCCGATTCGGTAGGTCGGTCTGGAAATGCGACTCGTAACCCTCATAGGCGTCGCCGAGTTCGCTTTGGCGGTCCCTAGATAGCTGCAGGAGCCTGCCGACAAGCTTCTGTAATTCCTCGCGACGCCACTTCGCCATGTCCCTGCGGCCCGTTGCCCACTGCGTGTAGAGGAAGTTGGCGACGGTGCCAGCAGCGGCGAACGCGGAAATTGCCAATGCCCACATGTGAGTGAGGATAGGTTGCAATGTCGTTCGCTGACACAGCTACAAGCCGAGTGCCTTGCCCAAACCGTCAACCGCCGCGCGTGCAGTGTCATCGGAGGTGTGGCCGTACAGATCGCCCGTGATGCTGATCGACGAGTGCCCGAGTAGGTCAGCTGCCGCCTTGATGTGTACGCCCGATTCCAGCCATGCCACAGCTGCGCTGTGGCGCATGGTGTGTGCTCCGACGTTGGCGATGCCAGCCTTCTTCGCAGCGATCTCAACGGTGCGCAAAAGATTGCGCGGGTCGACCATCGTGCCGAGCTCGGTGGTGAAAACCATCTTGGTGTCCGTCCATAGGTTCCCGGCAGCAAGGCGCTCCTCCTTTTGCTGCTGACGCCACGCCTTCAGCTCGGTCACGACACCCGCATGTAGCGGCACACGACGACGAGACCGCTCGGTCTTCGGCTCGGCGAGGACCAGCTGCTTGTCCACCCGTGACAGGGTGCTGCGGACCCTGAGTTCGCCCTTGTCAAGATCGACGTCGGACCATGCAAGGCCGCACACCTCGCCTCGACGCAGGCCGGTTGCGGCCATCAGCAACACCGCCACGTAATAACGCAGTGGCCGCGCGGTCTCCAGCAGTCGTGACACTTCGGCGGCTGATAGATACACCGCCTCACGACGCGCAACCCCGGGACGCTTCACCTTGCCTACCGGGTTTTCGGCGAGCAGTCCGTCGCGCACGGCGACATCGAGCGCTTGCCGCAGGATCGTGTAGCACTGCCGCACTGACGAATCGGCCAGCGCTACGCGCAACTCCACGATCAGTGCCTCTACGTCGGATGGCTTTAGCCGGCCCAACCGCTTGGCCCCGATGGCGCCGCCCTCAAGATGCTTCTTGGACAACGAGGCGTATAACGCCTTCGTCGTCGCGGCGCGACTGCTTGCAGCCAACGACGATTCGCGCCACTGGGCGAGCCACGACGCCACTGTGTCGATGGCGTCTCTTGCCGGTTGACCATCGCTGATGCGCTTGAGAACCTTCTTCAGTTCCTTGCGACATTCCGCTGCCGTGGACCCGTACACCGATACAGATCGGCGCTTCTCTAGAACTGGGTCCATGTAGGACACGCGACCCTCCCATCTTCCGTTGGCACGTTGGCGCACACTGCCTTCCCCGTTGGCGCGCTTACCCATGGAGGTAACCCTCTTGCCGTGCTTTCTTGATGTACCGAAGTGCGGTCCGTTCATGAACCGAGAATGCGGCAACCACAGCCGCGAGGCGCCTACCCTCCGGCGCCGCCCTATGAACTTCTGCAACTTTCTTGAGCCGTTCATCGGTCATCGTCCGGCGTGACGTGGCACGGTTAACCGCCTTCCGCGCTTGTGGCGGCGTCATCTCGTACTCGTCGCCGTCCGTTGTGAATGTCCCTACCCCGATGGCGCTGTAGACGATCTCCCGGATGTCGTCGAGTCGAATCACGTGCAAGTCCTTCGTCCTCAAACCGACCCCCTGAGAGCGAACGGCAACGCTCATGCACTGGGGCGCACCGTCGCGAAGCTCCCACGCGATCTCAACGCCGTCGCGCCGGTAGAGAGCCCTCCGGCAAGCGAAGCCGTCACCCATAGAGGCGAGATCCTTGAGGTCTTCAATCACGACAACCCCGCCATCGCGCAGCGGAATGGACACGTTCTTGGTGGGAACCGTCTCCCACCCGTCTTCATCGGGTGACACCAGGAAGCCTTTCTTGTCAGGTGCAATTTGTCATGCGTACATGGCAGCATACACATGTCCCGCTGATTGGCAGCGGGCGACGAAAGGAAGACAAGCATGGAATCGACCGCCAAGTTGATGTCATACGACCTCGCGAGGTCGGTGCTCGGTGGCGTTGGAAGGACGACCCTTTACATGCTCATCGACTCCGGTGAGCTCCACCGAGTCAAGATCGGCAGCCGTGCATTCATCACCGCCCAGTCTGTCTTCGACTACGTGGAACAGTTGTGCACGTCGGCCGGCTACTCGATGGACGATGCAGCGTGATGCGCCATCTGCAATCACTCGGGGTTTCTCAACCCGCAACAGGAAGTGAAGTAGTGAATCAACACCTCGTCGAGCTGGACAGCACGTTCAAGAAGTGGCTCGGCGCCGATTATGACTTGGACGCAATCCATCTCACGCTGGCGGCTGCGGCAATCGCGAAGCACGAGGGCGATCCACTATGGGTCCTTGTGGTTGCTGGTTCCGGCGCAGGGAAGACAGAGTCGACGGTAACCCCGTTGGTGGGATGCCGAGGCGTTCACGAGGTATCGACGATCTCGTCAGAGGGCGCATTGTTGTCTGGCACCGGGAAGAAGGACTGCGCCGACGATGCAACTGGTGGGCTGCTCCGCCAAGTTGGCGACAACGGCATCATCCTCGTCAAGGACTTCACGTCAATCTTGAGTTTGGCGCCCAGCGTGCGTCCTCAGATCCTGGGCGCGTTGCGCGAATGCTACGACGGGTCTTGGTCGCGCCAGATCGGGGGCGACGGGGGTAAGGAATTAAAATGGGTGGGACGCCTGACTGTGATCGGCGCGTGCACCACGGAGTGGGATCGGTACCACGCGGCCGTCTCTGCGATGGGTGATCGTTTCGTGTTGCTGCGCCTGCGCGTCGATCCGATGCAGGTCGGGCGGCAGGCCATTGCCAATACGGGGAAGGAGGCAGTGATGCGAGCTGAGTTGAGCCTAGCCACAAAGCTGCTTCTCGATCAGTCCTGTTCAGTCCCCTTACAGCTCACCGAAACCGAACGTGACGCACTACTCAATGCTGCCGACTTGGTGACATGGGCGCGCACGGCCGTAATTCGCGAAGGCGGCAAGGTCGTTGACGCTCACCAGCGAGAGGCGCCCACGCGGTTCGCAAAGCAACTCTTCCAGGTTATGCGCGGTGGCGTAGTAATCGGCCTAGCGCGACATGAGGCACTGCGGCTTGCGTTGCGGGTGGCAGAAGATTCGATGGTGCCGATGAGGCTAGACCTCCTGCAGTATTTCGCCGACCATGGCTTCGGCGCCGATCACCCTCAAGGGAGTGACGTTGCCAGCGTTGCCCGCACTCTCGACAAGGTGCACAACACGGTGGACCGCGAGTTGAAGGCTCTCCACATGCTGCGGTTGATCACTCTCGTGCCAGAGTCGAGCCCTTGGCGCTATCGTCTGTCTCCAGGCGTAGACGTTGGTGTCCTGAATTCCGCCAGGGTGTTTCAACAGGTATATCAAGACACAGAAGCCAGTTTCAGTCCAAATAGTAAGACTGGTACCTCTAGTGAGTGGGTGATGATTACATCTGCTGAAACAGGCTCAGAGAGCCTGGACGAATCATGGCTCGACAGCGCTCCTGAAGGGCTCTTCAGCAACTGTGTCTGACACGACGTCGGCAGCTGTGCGGATCTGGCCTCCCCGAGATGACCGGATCTCCGCGCGCGTTTTCTCTAGCCCGTAAGGGCTACAAATGATCCCGGCCGGAGACCTCGGCTCGACTGCATCAACTCCCCGCAGCCGAGGTCTCTCGACCGGGCTCTGGCACGCAACTCGAAGTTCCAGTGATCCAAAGCTTCTCGACCAATAGAACTTAGAATGTCGACGACAACGGACTTAGTTTAGAGGAGCGTTAGTCAGCTATTCAGGGTCCCGACGCAGCATCGACTGTCGCGGCGAACTCTGCCCCGGTTCGTATCTCGATCTCGAACTCAGATGCCTTCTCGCGGACGGCTTCGTCGTCGGAGACAACAACCCAAGTGGGGCCAAAAAGCTTATCTTCGTCTCGTTCCCTTGCATCTAACGCACATGCCACGATGAGTGGGTCGGCGTTGCCGCGGTTCGCGTACAGATCAACGAGCCTCGTTTCGGACACAGGCACAGTCTTCATCACGGCAGTCAGGTGTCGGAGGACGTCAGTTGTCATCTCGTACGCTCGCACTCTCAGTTCAGAGATGTCCGGGAAACCCCTTGCCTCGTATAGCACTTCGTCCGGAATGTGACAGTGCGTCTGAAAGAACTTGCTCGCACGCTGATTCCGGGACAACGTGGAGAGAACGTTGTTGTCGATGAGGAACTGATACCCGGTCAACGCATCGCCGCTCTGAGATCGTCGATCTGAGAGGGCTTGATGTGGTTGAGACACACTGTTCGGCAGAAATCTCCTGGGGAGATTTTCCGTGAGTCGAGGGCATCGAGCATCCGGACAGAGAACTCTCGACCGTTGTATTTTCGGACTGCATTGACGATCAGCGGAGTCCGCGCAATTGGTTTGGGTCGGCTGGCGTACTCGCGTGCGAGTTCTTCAAGGTAGGACTGTGCGACGTCGTGGCCCAGGATGTTGAGTCGCGTGGCCCTGACCGTCACTGCACTCGCGGTGACATTCAACCTGGTTGCCAGGACCTTCACGTCATCCAACGCGGCGAGGCTATGGTCTCGGACCTCTGCGGCAGGCATTAAGATTTCACCGACTATGTCGTACTCCCGGCCGGCATCTTGACCGAGACTGCTGCCGTTGTAGGCGACCGGAGCGAAGATTTTGCGGGCGATGAGCACCGCGAGAAGCGTAATAGTGAAGATGCGACGCCCACCGGGCTCTTGGCTGTCGCCGTGGTCTCCTCCCGTCAGAAATATGTATGGGACTTTATTGTCCTTGATGGTCATCCCGCTGAACCTCACTTTTACCCTCTGCGGCATCACCGAACTAGCGCTCTGAGAGACGAGCACCTGTTTGGCTTCAAGTCGGCCTACGAGGTAGGCGAGCATCGCGTCCTTGTCTTCGATAGATCGCATTACGTCATGCGTGAGATCGAGTGCGAGCATCAGTTTGTCTGCGTCTTGCTTGACAGACTTACCGGGGCTCCGCAACAGGCCGATGATTGGGTTCCTGACCAGAGTCGTATCATGGCGTTTGAGCAATTCTTGCTTGCGCAAAAGATCTTTCACGATGAGCTCGATGTCGCGTAGCTGGACGAGGTCTCGGGAGTTCAGTGAGAATGTCGTTTTTGTGACGCCAGCCAGCAGCTTGTTAGTTTTGGCCGCGATCTGCTCACGGACCAACGGAAGTGGCGCGAAGAAAAGTGAGTACGGGATCTCGCCACGCCGGCTGAGGAACACGAGGTCGGAGAATGTGATCGCCCCGGTGGTGAGCGCCTTAAGATACGCGGCGTATGTGCTGGAGACGGAGTTCTCTAGCAGAGACGTAAATACTTCGTGGTCAACCGGCACAGCTTTACCGTTGATCAGCACGTCAATGCTCATGAACCCTCCCGGCCGGTCGCGCCATCAATCTCGAAGTTCCTCAGAGTTTCCAGCAAACGAGGCTTAATCGGGTGGGATTTGATCGCGGCGACAGGATCGTAGTTGCGGTCGCGCCGGGCACGTGCCGCAGCCGAACGTAGACTTGACGTTGCCTGCCGGGAACGGGTCGATACGCGACCTCATCTTCAACTGCACGTGGAACCTGCCACTCCTTCGCGAACGAGTGCTGGAGTACGAGAACGCAAAGACCGAAGGGTAGCCGCCGTGCGGGAATACGTTGAGTTCATACCCACCGCCGGCGTCTGCTTGACCACAAAATCCGTTATGGATCGGCGCGGCATGGTGCGCTGGATGAAACGAGACCCCTCCGCACGACCGGCCGACAATGGCTGGAGGATCTTCAGTCACATCGACACCACAGAGGACCTCAAAGACCCAGCCAACTGGCAGATCGAAGACTTCAACAACGTCTGCTAATTGAACCCGCACTCATAGGCATCTACGACTTCCCAGTCGGGTCTGACCTTGAGATTGTGCGCGACGAGCAGGGAATCCATATCGTAGACACCCAGACGGGGCGGGAAATCCTACCCGACAACTTCTACGTGCCTCCTCAGTTCCGCGCATGACTCCGAATCACACTGGCTCGCACCGGAACCACGGGGGCGTGTGGTGTTTCGATGACGTTTCAGTGTGGTCGTCGGCGCGGTTGAAACGGGACTGACTGCCCTTCGATTACAACTACGATCAGCGCCCGAACCGGACTCAGGAGCCTACCGACGAGGCTTACCTCGAAGACCCCGAACAGTTCCCGCGCCAAGCTGATCAGATGCCCGACTGGTATCCACGCCCTGCCTGACCACGTTCTGCCGCTGCCCTCCCTGCCACGGGAGCTGCGCCTGAACCCGTCGGATTCCACGCACCGCCAGAAACCGCGTCTGGTTGGACTAATTGTCGGCAAGCACTCGATAGACCGTTGCGCGCGAAACACCCAGGGCCGATGCGATAGTGGTCGCCGGTTCACCCGCGGCGTGCATGCGTCGGGCGAGTGCCGCCTTTTGGGCATTGAGCGCCTTCGGGCGGCCTATTGATTGCCCGCGAGCACGCCTAGCCTCACGAGCTGCAGTGCGTCGCTCTCGGCCAAGCTCAAGTTCCAACTCGGCGAGGCTGGCCAGGACACCGGCCACCATTCGGCCAGCGGCGTTTGAGGAGTCAATGCCCTCTCGCAGCGACCGCAGCACTATCCCGCGCTCGCCGAGCTCACGGATGGTGGACATGACCTCAGCCGCATTGCGTCCCAGCCGGTCGATCCCCACTACGACGATGCTGTCACCTTCGCGGGCGTAGTCCAGTAGCGCAGCCAGACCGGGACGCTGCTCTCGCGTCGACGTGCCCGACAACTTGTCGCTGTAGACACGGGAACCGTCAACACCCGCAGCGGTCAGCGCATCGACCTGTTGGTCGAGTGACTGATGACCCGTCGAGACGCGGGCGTACCCGAGTTGAGTGCCGGTGTTCGCAGACCCGATAGCGGTGGACATACCAGTATCGTCTCAAAAGTCTCAGAAGCCGTCAATATGCGACTGCTATTTTGATCCATCTTCTGAGACACGCCGACATGGGATTTTCTGAGCTGCTGGTGGTTCGGTAGGAACCGTCTCAATTGTTTAGTTGTGAGAACGCCCGCTCAGTTCTGAGATGGGCCCGTTAGGGATGTCGGCGGCACGGCGGGCGGAAGCCGGGCGCCCTATTGGCAGTCGAGCACTCCCAAGATGAATCGGTCGGTGCGCTTGACGTTAGACAGGATTTGTCTTGTCCTGGCCGCAAGGACTTCCCACTGACGGCACGTGGCCGCTCGCAAGTCCGGCAGTTTCGAGAAGCTCGCGAAGATGGCCGAGGAGAGCCGACGGTCAATTGGCCGCCACCAGGCGCGCCCATTCCTGCGACAGGACATCGTCCATCTGAGAGTGAGTCCGGGCTCCAGGAACGGAAGCAGTGTCGCGGAGGACCTGGCGCTGATGACCTCGACCCACGCGGTCAGTCATTGAGCCTGTAGAAATCCGCATTTGCACTCAGCGCCACCCTTCCGAAGTTGAAGACTGACACCGCATTTCGAACAGACCAACAACTCGTACGATCTGCGAACCGCCAGTCCAAATTCTCGCGCATCGTTGTCGCTAAAATTCTCAGCCCAAGAGGTTGAATGAGCGCCTACCAGATTCCTCATGTACAAATGTTTATCAAGCGACTCCAGCGATGAACTAATTGCGCTATACCTGGAACAGCGTTCTTTGATCCCTGGAAGTACGTCGCCAATCGTATATTTGTCGCTCTCAGTTCGCACGACCTTACATTTCAGTGAAATGCTTATGTTCTCGAATAGTTCTTCGATCACCCGGCTTGCGATGGTCGGGACAAGTTTGTAATCGCCATTCGCGAGAGAATCAACGAGATGGTCGTAGCTTGAAGAATACCCTTTGGTAACGCGAACCTCTCCACCAATATCACGCCAGATTCGTCGGCGCACATGCGGAAATTGTTCCGCCTTCGCGATGTCGGAAAATCGTTCGAACCAAGCACGCTCATGGAAGGCGATGATGAGCTGCCAGCCGGCAAGTTCGCGAAAGAGGTACCCAGCGAGTCTGTCACGCAGCGTGTTGTCCACGCTTTGAAAAACGTCGTCAAGAATTAAGACGCGCGACTGACCACGGTTCGCACCGTCCTGCACCAATGAAATCAACGCGAGAAGGGATGCAAGGTCCAGCGATGCTTCGCTCAGGACAGTGGCCGCTGGTACTACCACACCGTCTGGCAGGACAACTGAGAGCGCGACGCTCCCGCGTCCGGGGGTTTGCGTCAGCTCGATTCGGGACACAATGTTCTGGGTGTCGCCGTGCGCGAGCTCATGGAAAGCTGAATTCAAGCGATCAGAGGCTGCGGTGAGAACGTCTATTATGGGTCCACGTCGGCGTTCGACAGCCGCCTCAGCAAGTTGGTTAACACTTTTCTCGTGCTGGTCGGCCGCTTCCTGAAGACGGGCACCGAGGGCAGAAAGTTCTCGGATCTTTGGGCCATATCTCTTTGCACGCCCTCTACTTATCTGTTTTGAAGTAATTCGCTTGGCGGTGAGAAATATCTGGACATCAGAGGGGCTCATGGGAGGAGCTTCATGAGGCCGGATGGACAACATTTGTGTCAACTCCGCGCTCACCTTCTCAAACTCTGCTCTTGCGGCCGCTTTTTTGGCGGTCAGCGCCGTTTCTCGTTCGCTCAGTTCAGTCTTGTCGATAGACCGTGCTCTGACAATAGTTTGTAACAGCTTTCCGCGCTGATCATCATTACTTCTACCAAACGCCAGCAGATGGTCTCGTTTGATCAACAATGAAACAAGCCCGAACTCGGGAACTTGTGTCCAGGATTTGCTCTTTGACGAAATGGTGCGACCATCGCTCATTAGCACCTGAGTTTCCATTTCATCTTTGTCGGTAGCGAGATAATTCCGCGGATGCATCCGCAAAGACTGACCGACTTGAACTAATCGTGGCATTTGACCGGAAAGGCTGTAATTGATTGCTTCGAGAAAGCTCGACTTCCCGGAGCCATTGTCACCAAGTATGAACGTAGAAACGGGAGCACCGTCATCCGAGGTAAACGTGAGACTACCCTGACGTATCCCTCTAAAGTGAGTAACCGCTACGGACTTGACCCTTAAAGCCTGCGGATGTTGAGTTCTCATATAGTCCTAATCTGGTCACACATCGGCCGATTCGTTCTGAACCCACTCGGCCCTTTACGAGATTGCTCGTCCTTTATAGCGCGTTCCCTTCGATTGGTTGGTGACATCAACAGCAAGAGCTGCATGGACAGGCGTCCGCGAGTTCGATAATCGCGCATCGGAACCAGGGCTAGCGGTCGGCTCGACCAGGCTGAACCGCGCGATTGAACCGACAATTGAGAAGCTGAGAACGTTAGTTATGAGACTAGATAAGAGCCTCAGAATCGTACGCCGATACCGCCGTTTCGATACGTCTGACCCGAACGCACCGGGACCAACTGACGCCGGCAATCTACGTCCTCTGTGCTTGACTGGCCTCGAACTTCGTACCATCCGTGCGGAGTCCCGCAGCTGCTGAAGCACCCACGGCCGGCAATCGCTACGGGAGTGCGGTGACGACCTAGCGCCTATCTCAACAGGTCAGGTCCAGCAGTCGCCGCTGCTACCAATGAAATCGTTGGCCGTCGACAGCTGCTCGAATCATGGATTCCGGTACCAGTACGTCTGCGTGAGGGTTGAAATTCAGGTTCAATGCACCTTGCCCATAAGGTAAAGGGGAATGTCGCGCCGGGGTGTATTCGATCAGCCCTGATAGCCAATGATAGGTAGGATTTTTCCAGAGTCTCTCGGTCACGAGCGGCGACATAATGGTCCAATCCGCCCGACCGGTATGCAGGCCAATCGCAACTAGAAAGGGCATGCCAGGCGCACTTTGTCGCCGCTTGTTATCAATCGATCTTCTCAAAGAATCAACGGCATTATTGATGTCTTCGTCGGTTAGTTCTGGGTTCCATGCAAATGCAAACTGTTGAACTAAGCCTGAACCCACAGAAAACCCCCTAGCACCGGTGGACCTCACGAGATCCCAGTCAATGGTGGACTCGCTTTCAAAGTGCAAGAAAGGTTGCCATGACAGCGACGCGAGACGGTCAGCTCCCACGTCGAACGTCAAAGTTGCGCTGGGAACATCGATGATCATCTGGCACACTGCCGGACTGGCCACGAGTTTTCTGGTCGCATCATTGGCGGTGAGCGGTATTGCCGCCCGGATGTCGCGTAGAGCTCCAGCCTTCTTGACGCGATTTTCGATCACCTTCGATATTTCAGCCACCATCCGCTCCCAGCGCACGAGTCGTTCCCAGTGCCAGACGGTCACTTCGATTCCCACCACGGTTTCGGGCAGTTTTACGCCATAGTCAGGGCTGGATGGCTTATCGGGTGCAAAATGTAGCTCTTTAGGTACCAAGGGTTCCAAAGAAATGGGGCTAAAATGTTCGGTTAAAGTTGCTCCAACTTGGAACTCGGTGAGAGACTCCTCGAACTCTCGATCATTCGTTGGCCGGAGTAGAGATGCAAGTTTTGTGTCGAAGAGTTCACCGGACTTAGCGGTTATATTGCGCGAAAAACGATTCATTGCAAATGCAATATTGATAAGAAATGTTGCTGATTGTCCGGTAGCTGTTCTCCAAGGTAATGCGAGCGGCCCAACCGGATTCAGGGGCCAGTCCGTGTCTCCAATTCGAACGAAGAGATCGCGATAAGTTCCTTGTGCAAGCAATACTGTCTCTTCTGCGTTGTCGCCGTATCCTTCCGGATGAGCATCGCCAGGGTTTATGTAGAGAAAGTTAGGTTTTGTGACATCGGCAGGCTGTGACATTTCTAACCCTTCCCCCTCTTTAGCTAGACTCAGTTTACCGAACTATTACACACTTGTCTTACGAATTCCTGTTGGCCATCTCCCGGAGGGCGCGGTCGGCACTTCCTTGAACCTCGGCGATAGTCGGATGTAAAAGACCATTGCCACTCGGATGGAATCCCTCGCTACGCTGTGAGACGTGAGCGCGCACCTCAAGCTGTCGGAGGCGTCGAAACTATGCGGGATCAGTGTCGCGATTCTTCGCCAACTGATCGACGATGGCCTTCTGCGAGAGGCAGCACGCAGTGCGAACGGCCATCCAATGCTTAGCCGCGAATCGCTGCCCACTTGGGAGCAATGCCGCGATCTTGTTGCAGCGCAAAGGGATCGCTCCGTCCTCCGCGCACTGCAAATGATTGATCGAGTGGGCATCGAGGTCGAGGCGGTGCGCAACGACCTGCAGGAGGCGCGCGACCACCCAGGCCAACCGCTAGGAGTCGACCTCCTTGCTTCCGGGTTCTACGCCGCGAGCAACCAGTCCACTCTCACTACCGCTCTCCAAGAGCTGTCGCTGGCGCGATTTGACGTGGTTCTGTATCACCGGATGCTGCGCGAGGTGATCACAATGGTGCGGCCGTGACTTGATCACGTAGCCTGCCGCAGGGGGAGGGGCGGGGTCGAAAGTCTAGCGCCCTGCGACGCGGTGACACTCAGTAGCTGACCATTTTCGCAGGGCGACTCTGACTTCAACATGTTGACTGACGCTTCGCCGCCGAGCGCGCGTTGCCGACCCCGTACCCAAACGGGTACCCAAACCAGGCCAGAAATCCGCCTTCATCCGGTGGCGACCGTGTGTGCTCGCTGACGGCGTAATCCATTGCGAGACTTGAGCAATACAGGCTCCAACGGGCTTCGGCGAACATACGTGCGATGCCTGGGGGTCAAGTGGTCGCAGGTTCAAATCCTGTCAGCCCGACAGGAGAAAACCCGCTCTGACCAGTGTCAGAGCGGGTTTTCTGGTTCTCGCGGGGGTGCGTCGTGGTCTCGCCTGATCAATCAGCGGTGTTTTCCGGGTACGAGGTCATTCGGACGGGTGACGGTGGCAGAGCAGCGGGGGAGCCTATGCAGACTGCGTCATCACGACGTCATCTCGGTGAGCAACTCCGTCAGTGGCGCGGTGGCCAGGCCGACCGCGCCGTCGGAGATCCCGTAGGGGATCACCAGCGTATCGGCGTGCACCAGCGCGCCGCATGAGTACACGACGTTGGGCACATAACCGTTCTGTTCGTCGGGGCTGGGCCGCAGCAGGGGCCGTCGGAGCCGGCCCAGCATCCGGGCCGGATCGTCGAGGTCGAGCAGAATAGCCCCAATGCTGTAGGTGCGCATCGGCCCCACCCCGTGGGTGAGCACCAGCCAGCCGGCCTCGGTTTCGATTGGCGGGCCGCAGTTTCCGAGCTGAAGTGCCTCCCACGGCTCAGTCGGTTGCTGGCAGGGTGACGCACTGGTCCAGACGGCCAGATGGTGACTCGAGGCGAAGGTGTTGGTTTCGCGGTCCGATCGCGACATGGCGGCGTACCGGCCGCCGACGCGCCGGGGAAAAAGCGCCAGGCCCTTGTTGGCCGCGGCTTTGCCGACGAGCGGCCTGGAGGTGAAGGACCGGAAGTCCGTGGTCTCGAGCAACTGTTGGCTGATGACGGATCCGCTGTAGGCGGTGTAGGTGGCGTAGTAAGTGACTGCGCCGTCGTCGTCGACGAAGCGCACGAACCGCGCGTCCTCCATGCCGGCGTGCTCAGCTGCCATGGCCGGAAACAGCACGCGCTCGGACAAGTTTGTCTCGCTGGCGAATTCGACAGCATAGAAGCGGTCGGCAATCGTGCGAAACAGCCCGGCCGCGCGTTCACCATGCCCGCGGGTGCTCAGGTGCGCACGCAGGTTGTCGAGCCGCTCCTCGAGGTCGGCTCGCGTGAAGCGGTCGCCGAGTGAGTCGAACACGTATTCCGCGGACTCGCCGATATTGGAGATTCCGCTGAGTTCGCCGCGGAACACCGCCGCGTCGAGCAGCGCGTCATGGACACGTCCCGTCGCGGCCAAGGGCGGTGATTCGTCGATCGTGGGTCGGCCCGCAGCGTCGATGACACCGGTGCGGAATCCGATCGACGACCGGTGGCCCTCGCCGATTCCCCGCACGCTCATCACGATGCGCAGGCTTCCCGGCGCCGTATCGGCCTGATCGGGGTGAGCGACAATGCTCGGGTTGCACAGGGCGGCTCCCTCGATGGCGTACTCGCTCGTGAAAGTCGCTCCTATCAACAACATTCGCGCGTCAGACAGGTGCTGGTCGGGGCTCAGCCGGTCGGCGAGCTCACGGGCGTGCCGCCGGAACGTCCCGGCCAGATCACGGTGCCGGCCGTCGAAGCGGACGATCACGTCGTCGAGGGAGGACTGAACGTCGTCGTCGGACAGGGCCAGGACACGCTTGAGCACGATTCCCGCCCGGGACTCCTGGTCCTCGAAGCCTTCCTGGCCCGGCACAAAAAGTCGGGTGATGACACGCGCGGGATCAGCGACGAGCTTCTGCGGGCTGCGCGTGATCAAGCCCTCTTGTACGCAAGTCACTGTGACACAGCGGAGAATCGACGCGCCTGCTGAAAGGTGGATATCACGGCGAGCGTCGACTCCGCGCCCTGGTTGAGATTTACCCCGTCAGCACGCAGACCGTCGAAGCCGCCGCCGGTCTGCGGGTCCCACATGACCTGGCCGGCGTCGTTGTCGCCCAGGAACCAGGCAGCACAGGAGTGAATGGCTTTGGGCCAGAGCGGCCTGGGGTCCACGGCGGCCGCCCGCGCGCATGCGTCGGCAAGTGAGGCGATCTCGATCGGCTGCTGGTCGAACGCGGGCCTGGTGTCACGGGGTCCGCGTCCCCCGGCTGGGGTGGGCGAGAAGTGACCGCCCGCGGTCTCAGCGTCGAGCAACCACTCGAGCAGTTCCAGGCCATGTTGAGTCAGCGCGGAATTGTCCAGCGCGACGCCCGTGGCGATCATCGCCTCGGGCAGCACGGCGTTGGCGTAGGCCAGGCGGGTCTCGGGCCAGGGCCAGTCACGGTCGCCGGTGGGTCCGGCGACGGAGGCGGCGTAGTCGGTCAGCAGTGCCAGCGCCGACGGCCGGCCGGGCTCGACACTGACGAGTTCGGCCGCCCCGATCGCGGCGAAGGCCATCGCCCGCGGGTGCGGGGATCTGACCGCGGCGGCCCGGTCGAACTGAGTTGCTGCCAGCCGGCGAACCATGTTGACGTCGCTGTACGCGGCGGCCGTCCCGAGAGCCCAGAGGCAGCGGCCCCACGGGTCGTCGGTATTGGGCTGATCGGTCCAGTTTCCGGCCGCGTCCATCCGGTTGCGGCAGCCCCCGCTGTAGGACTGCGCCTCGTTCAAGAAGGTCAGTGCCTTACCGGCCAGACCGTTCAACACACCCGGCGTTTCGGGCTCCCGGGTGGTGACAATGAGAACCCTGGCCATGTCGTCGGTGCAGTATCCGTGCTCACGGCGGCGTTCGCCGAACACCGCATGCTCGAACGTGCCGCGGTGGTCCGTCATCGCGAGGAGATGCCCGAAGACCGGGTGGGGTGCGATGCCCGTCGCGGCGCTCACACTCCGGCCGAGCGTGCAGCGACGAGCCGTTTGGCCACGGTGAGGTACGCGTCGGCCACGACCGGCCACGCCATGGTCGGTGCCAACCCGCGGGCCTCCGATGCCATGGAACCTGCCGCGCGCGGGTCCATCAAGACCCGGCGGAGTGCGCCTGCCAGTGCACCGGGGTCGTCGTGCGGGACGACGAGCCCCGCACCGGTACCGAGCAACTCGACGGCGTGGGGGAAGGCCGTAGCGACGATGGGCCGACCGGTTGCGACGGAATCGACCAGCACGCCGGACGTGACCTGCTCTGTTGAGTCATAAGGCAGCACCACGACGCTGGCCTGCAGAATGAGCATGGACAGCTCAGCGGGACTGCGGTACCGGGGGTCGAAGGACACTGCATCGGCGACGCCGAGGCGCTGCGCCCTGGCAAGGCACGCGTCACGGTAGGCCTCGCCTTCGGCGGCCAGCACCTTGGGATGGGTCCGACCGGCGATGACATAACGCGGATTGCCCGGAAGCGACTTGAGCATGGGCATGGCGTCGATGACGCGCTCGAGGCCCTTGCCCGGGCCGATGAGGCCCCACGTCAAGATGATCGGGCGGGCGCAGCGTTTCAGTGCGGCGGTCGCCGGAAGCGCGGCGCCGTGGGGAATCGTGGTGACCTTGTGACGCTGGGCAGGGTAGGCCTCGCGCAGCCGGCGCCGGGCCGTATCCGACATGACGACGATCTGGTCGGCCAGTGCAACGACCCGTCCGAGCACCCGAAGTTGTTCAGGTGTAGGAGCTTTGAGCACGGTGTGGGCAACCACGACCGACGGGACCCGCAGGCGCTCCATGATCTCGATGACTTCGTCGCCGTCGGGACCGCCGTAGATGCCGTACTCGTGCTGGATGATGGCGATGTCACTTCGGTTAAGCAGCTCGGCTGTTTGTGCTATCGACGACGGTGAACCGTTGACGAGCTCCCCGACGACGTTGTTGCGCGTGGAGACCTCGTCGTCGGCGATGCGCACCACGCTGACCGCGGCGCCCTTCGCTGCCAATCCGTCGGACAGGGCCGCGCTGAAGGTCGCGATACCGCACGGAGTCGGCGGATGCGTGCTGAGGATGCCAAAGCTCGGCATATATGGAAAATGTTGCACCCCAAAAGGAGCGAACAGCGGCTGAATCAATGATGGAGCATTCAAGATAATCCCGACTGAGCGGTCAAGCGATGAATCCGGCGTGAGCGGATGCTCGACAGACCAGTGTCAGAAAACTGAACCATTTTCCGGATGGACTGGCAGTGCCAGCACCCTCGACACTACACCCCTGCGGGGCTCGAGCGCGCGGGTCGAGAGACTTGTCACTCGCTGGACGGCTGAATCAGGTACGTGCTCGGTGCTCTGAAGGCAGCTGCGGTGAGGCCCAGGACATCGCGCTCCCGAGCTGGCCAACAGAGGCGACGGTTCGCCTCGAATATGCAGTGCCGCAGTCTTATTCGCCGATGTAAGCGCGCCCGTGGTCATTGCTGGGGGCGGGCTGGTTCCATCGGCAGGCGGCGCCCACTCCGGCCTAGTCATGAAACGCCGCCGGGATGATCGGGTTACGTTCGACGCTTCCGGTTCGGCTGATCGTGTCGAACCGCAGCGTAAACGCGTGCTTCGCAAACACTGTGATGCGTAGGCAGGGGTGGCCGGCTATGCCGCCCAGGTGCATCGTTTGTGCCAGTCGGCGTGCCGGCGAGATAGAGAAAACTTCAAGATCGTAAGCGGGCAAAGTCTTCGTTTCACAGATATGGGGACACGGCGAAATTGTGGGCCGAAAGGTTTGAGAAAGTTCGCAGCCGTCCTCCAGATGCGTGAAACACTGCCCCATATGAGAGGCAGCCCTTTGCGGAACATGGACCGATTCGGCGCGGCTGCGGTGTACCGGATTGGGTCTACCGCGACCTATAAGAAGATTTTCCGGTATTGGTATCCGTTCATGACCCGTAGGCTCGTGGACAACGAGGACGTTTTTTTCCTGAACTGGGGCTACGAAGAGGACCCGCCTTTGGGTCTACCGCTCGAGGATTCCGATGAGACCGACCGGTACCACATCCAGCTCTACCATCAGACTGCCAACCAGGTCGATCTGAGCGGCAAGGAGGTGCTGGAGGTCAGCTGCGGACATGGCGGCGGAGCGTCCTTCGTGGTGCGGACACTGAAACCCGTTGCCTACGTGGGGCTGGACTTCAACGCTTCGGCCATAGAATATTGCCGCAAGCGACACCGACTACCCGGCCTGACGTTCGTTCAGGGCGACGCCCAGAACTTGCCGTTTCCGGACGAATCGTTCGACGCGGTGATCAACGTCGAGGCTTCCCATATCTACCCGGACTTCGACGCTTTCGTGGCCGAGGTGGCGCGCGTCCTGCGCCCCGGTGGGCACTTTCTGCATGCCGATTTCCGTAACCGTGACAATTTCGACAGCTGGGAATCGGGGTTGAATCGGCCTCCGCTGCGTCTTGTTTCTAAAAAGATCATCAGCGACGAGGTGCTGCGTGGCTTGCGTTTGAATTCACCCCGATCGAGTGAACTGATCGATCGCTATTCGCCGCCGTTGTTGCGCCGCTTCGGCCGTGAATTCGCGGTGGTGGACGGCTCGATGTTCTATAAGGACCTCGAGCGTGGCGAGCTCTCTTACCGGATCTACTGCTTGACAAAGAGTGGGGCTGGGAACTGAGCATGAAGGCGCGCTCAGCAAACTAGGGCACAACGGGGTTGCCGCCTCCCATGCTCGCCGAGGGTCGAGGCTGCTGCGGCCGTTTCTCTGAGGTTCCCGTCGGCGCATTCAGCGGGGAGACAGGTGCGACTCGCGGCTTTCGAATCGGCCTGAATCGAACCGGTGGTCGTATCGGTTGATGCAGCGAGGATCAGGGTGCGGGCCGGCCCCTCAGCCACGCCACCTCGGGATTGAGGAAGCCAGCGATGTGCTGCATCGACCTAGACCGAGGGCCGGCCCTCATTCAAGGTATCACCTGTTCACATGAACCGTCAGACAGATCGCATAAGGTGGCCATCAGGTCGCTGACGTCGCACAGCATCGCGTGCGCAGCGGCCGCAGCCCGCACCTGGGCCGCGCGATAACTGAACACCAGAAAGGAAGCCGCCATGGCTGAATACACGCTGCCGGACCTGGATTACGACTACGGCGCCCTCGAGCCGCACATCTCCGGGCAGATCAACGAACTCCATCACAGCAAGCATCACGCCACCTATGTCAAAGGGCTCAACGACGCGGTCGCCAAACTCGAGGAAGCGCGCGCGAAGGGTGACCACGGGGCGATCTTCCTCAACGAGAAGAACCTTGCCTTCCATCTCGGCGGTCACGTCAACCACTCGATCTGGTGGAAGAACCTCTCACCCAACGGCGGGGACAAGCCCACTGGTGACCTGGGCGCGGCCATCGATGACCAGTTCGGCTCGTTCGACAAATACCAAGCCCAGTTCACCGCCGCCGCCAATGGTCTGCAGGGTTCGGGTTGGGCGGTCCTGGGCTACGACACCCTCGGGCAGCGGCTGCTGACCTTTCAGCTGTACGACCAGCAGGCCAATGTTCCCCTGGGGATCATCCCGTTGCTGCAGGTCGACATGTGGGAGCACGCGTTCTACTTGCAGTACAAGAACGTCAAAGCCGATTACGTCAAAGCGTTCTGGAACGTCGTGAATTGGGAGGACGTCCAGAACCGCTACGCCGCGGCCACCACCAAAGCTCAAGGACTCATCTTCTAGCGTCGCCGGAAACCCGACGCACCGGAGTCGCGTCGAAGGGCTCCGACTCCGGTGCGTACCGTCCGATGAAGCGGGGACCGTCAGCCGCCGACGCGCCACGGGGCCGCCGGTGAACGCGCAATGGCCGCCGCATGTCGATTGAACAATCTGCCCGGCGATTCGCTATCGCCGTGTGCCCGGCGGACGGTATGAATCAGCGGTGAGCAACCACCACGTGAATCTGACTCCCCAGGAAACCTCGTTGATCGCCGAGAGTCATCCGGAAGCCCTTGCGCGCATTGACGATAAACAGCTCAAGGAATTGCAGATCCGGCTGCGGACCGCGCGCGAAAAGAACTTCAGCCTGCTGCGGCGCCAAGGCGCAGCCCGGGTGGAGGCCGAGGGAGCCCGGGGCGCCGCCCAGCCGGCCAACGAGAAGCGCCGCGAAAAGGTCGAGGTCTTCGACGAGGCGCTGGCTCGGGTGCATCAACGCCTCGAAGAGCGCACGCCAGCTGAGTGATCCGCTACGCGGATTCTGCTGCGGCTGCGCTTCGGAGCTGGACGGCGTGGTCAATGCTCGGCGCGGCGGCTCCGGGCCCGTCGTACCGCTTCCTCGACGACTTGTTGGGCGACCTGGGCGAGTTTGCGGTGCTCGTTCTGGCTGGCGGTCCGCAGCTTGTCGAATGCCTCGGATGCGGTACAGCCGCTGCGGCTCATCACGATGCCGATGGCCTGATCGATCACCGCGCGACTGGTCAGCGCTGTGCTCAGATTGGCTGACAGACGGCGCGTTTCATCCAGCTGATAGGCATTGTGGACGGATATTCCGGCCGGGATCGCAAACAGCTCACCCAGTTCGCCGGCGCGGTCGTCAAAAGCGTCCGTGGGGTGGGCGTACACATTCAGGACACCGATGACAGCCCCCGCGCCCCGCAGCGGCAGCGACAGCACGCTGTGGACCCGGAGTCGGCCCACGCGAGGCCCGAAGCGGGGCCACTCGCTGTCGCCGCTCAACGATCCTGAGCGGACTGTGCGGCCTTCGGCGGCCGCGGTGATGCACGGACCCTGCCCGAGCCGGTACTGGATCTCGTCGACCTGCCGTACGAACTCGGAGCTGGCCACCACGGTGTGGGCCTTGCCGTCACGTACCAGGGTCAGTCCGGCGCCTTCCGCGCCCGGAATCGCCTTGGCCGCGAACTCAGCGACATGGGTCAACATTTCGGTCAGCCCGGCCGCGTCCAACGTCACCCGCGACAGCCCGGCGAGGCTCTCCCGCAGGTCGGCGTCGTCCTCTGCCGCTTGCAGTTGGGTGGTGGGATCCGAGATGGTGCCGTCGGAGGTCTCCAGCGTCGGATCGGATGGGTGGGTCATGGCGCCTTTCCGCCGCCAGTGAACACACGGGCGGATTCGAGAGAAGTCTATTCCCCGAGGCGGGGAACCGGTTCGGGTTCCGCATCGACAAGTCGTCTCCGCGGACGCGGCGTGACACCGCGAGAACGGTCCTCCGACCCGGTTCGCAGGACTCGGAGTGTTCGATTGTTTGAACTCAAAAATCTTCAACTGCAGTGCATTACGCAGACACTTGGGTGCTGAGCGGGTCAAGCGCCAGAGGCCGGGGGGCGGCTGTTCTCCCCCTGCATATCGGCGAGGATGCTCTGGCGCGCTTCCCGATCGCTGATGAGGCTGCGCGAGACCTCGGTGAGGTGGTTGTCGTGGTCGCGCGCGTAGCGACGCAACATTTTGAAGGCATCCTCCACGGACACGTCGAAATGTTCTCGCAGAAATCCTTTGGCCTGCTCGATCACGATCCGGCTGGTCACCGCGGACTGGAGCTGGGGAAGAACCGACACCGGAGTGGGCGTGTGGTCCTGCAGGATCGCCACGCACGCGACATGCGCCAGGGTCTGGGCAACCAACCGGTCGGCATCGTTGAGCGCACCGGTCATGCTGCCGAACAGCCCGAGCGCGCCCAGCACCGTGCCGGCGGCCCGCATCGGAACGGCGTGCACCGAGGCAAATCCCGCGTCGGCGGCGGCTGCGACGAACTGCGGCCAGCGCTGCCGTTCGGCGGACAAGTCGGCCACCGTGATCGCCTCACCGGTGTTGTAGCAGTCCAGGCACGGTCCTTCGTCAGACTGCAGCTGGAACAGTTCGAGTTCGCGGGACTGCTCGGAGGTCGCCGCGATCAGGTGCAGATGCCGCCGTGGATCGGCCAACAGCAGCCCGGCCGCCTCGACGTCGAGGAGTTCGGCGCACCGCGACGTGAGGTCGGTGAGGATGTCAACGACGTCGAAACCGTCGAACAGGCTGTCCACCAGTGATACGACCGCAGCCAGAACTCGGGTTTCCCGGGGGGTGTCAGTCATGATGAATCCGTTCTGCGACCGTGGCCGCGTCATCTGACAGTAAGTGCTGGGCCGGCATCAGTGGGGGTCCAGTCGCAGGCGGCGTTCGAGGATGTCGCGGGCGACATCGGTGGCGCTGCGGCCGGTGGCGTAAGCGTGGGCACGCAACCGCACCAGTGCAGCCGGGGCATCGATGTTCAGCTGAGCCATCAACATGCCGGTGGCCTGGCTGACCTCGGCGCGGGTCAGGATGTTCAGCTCGGCCCACGCGTCACTGCCGGGGACGACGCCCTGGTCCAGGCTGGTGTCGAGGACGTCCAGAAGGGGGAGCTGCGCCAGCGCGGCAGCGCTCACCACCCCCATGACCTGGTCGCCGCTGAACACAGCAGGTTGGGCCTGGAACAGGTCGAGAGCGCCGACGTATTCGCCGGCCAGCACGATGGGCATGGCGTAGATACCGCGGATCTGGTGGGCCAGCATGGCCGGGCCGTACGCCGGCCAGCGGTTTTCGGCAGGGTCGGCGAGGTCGGCGACGATCACGGGGCCGCGGCGGGCCACGGCGTCCAAGCAGGGTCCCTCGCCGTAGGTGAACTGTTCCTCGTCGTATCTGCGTGCGTGCGGCGCGCTGGCGCCCAACGTGCCCACGTTGGCGCCGTCGAACACCAGGGATATCGCGGCCGCGTCGATACCCAGCAGACTCACACAGGCTTCGCACAGCCGGTCGGCGGCGCCGGGCCCGCGCCGCTCGCCCATGGCTGAGAGCAACCGGTCATCGATGGTGGACACCGTTATGGTCCCGCGGCGGTGAACAGCGGCTCGGGCGTTTGTATTTCAGCTTTCATGATGTCCTCACCTCGCGTCGCGCGAGAACACCCGGCTGCGGGGTGACTACCCGATGCTTGCGTCCGGTGACCGGCCGGACACCAGGACATGGTTCAACCGTACTCGCAGGGCCGGGGTCGAGGGGACTGCGGCTCACCTTCAGCGGCGCCGGCCGGGAGATGCCGCTGCCGGGGGTCGCCCTGTCGGTGGTGAATCGGTCCGGAAGGGCGAGTCGGTGAATGGTGCGGATGGTCTGGAGATACTGGCCCAGCAGCGATCCGCTGGTGTAGGGCAAGCCGTACTTCTCGCACAGCGCCCGAACCCGGACGGCGATCTCGGCGTAGTGGTTGCTGGGCAGATCCGGGAAGAGGTGATGCTCGATCTGGTAGCACAGATTGCCGCTGGCGAACGCCATCAACGGGCCGGCGCTGAAGTTCGCGGTGCCCAACATCTGACGCAGGTACCACTCTGGCTTGCTTTCGTTGTCCACCACTGCCGCGCTGAATTTCTGTGCCCCGTCCGGGAAATGCCCGCAGAAGATGACGACGTACGCCCACAGGTTGCGCAGCACATTGGCAGCGACGTTCGCCCCGAGCGTGCGGCGCCACCTCGGCCCGCTCAGCGCCGGGAAAAGCAGATAATCCTTGACCATCTGCCGGCCGATCTTCTTCACGACAGCGCGGGTCTGAGCCTTCTTCGCCGGTGCCGTGTCCACTCGGGTGTGCGCGGCGTGAACTCCGTGCAGCGCGATACCCCATTCGAATCCGATGGCCAGCAAGATGTTTCGCAGGGGTTGAAGCAGGAAACGGGGCTCCCACGGCTGGTCCCGGGTCATCCGCATCACACCGAAGCCGAGGTCGTCGTCCATGTCGATGACGTTGGTGAACACATGGTGCCGGAAGTTGTGCGAGTAACGCCACTGGGAGGACAGCCCCGCCATGTCCCATTCCCAAGTGGTGGAATGGATTTCGGGGTC
Source organism: Mycolicibacterium sp. SMGY-1XX (assembly GCF_059132455.1). NCBI lineage: Bacteria > Bacillati > Actinomycetota > Actinomycetes > Mycobacteriales > Mycobacteriaceae > Mycobacterium > Mycolicibacterium sp. SMGY-1XX. The sequence continues at coordinate 4,044,040 of NZ_CP101139.1, read as the reverse complement.
ATTCATCCAATCCCACTGGCCGTGGCCGACATTGTGGCTGATCTCCATGTTCTCGACGCTCTTGGCGAAGGCCAGGGCAGCTGTTCCGGCCAGCCATCCGGCGCGGGACCTGCCTGCGGCGAGCAGTAGCCGCGCGCCTACTTCGAGCGAGCGCTGAAACGCGATGGTACGACGGATGTAGGCCGCGTCGCTGGTGCCGAGGGAGGCCTCGACATCCCGGCGGATGGTGTCGAGCTCAGCGCCCAGCGCCTCCAGATCGGTGTTGCTGAGGTGTGCATACTGCGCGACGTCGGTTATGGCCATATCTGCCCTAGGGTCGGAGAAGCCACGCGAATCGCGGCCTTTCAGGTAGCTTCGGCTCCACGTTGTCCGGGAACCTGACCCAATCCGGAACCAGACGAGGTATCTGAGGACACCGCGGCGGTCTGCCTTAGGACTGGTTCAAGAATACCCGCGCAACGCGCCCGAAAACGGTGGCGCGGACCACAGTGAGCATTTGCGCAGGCCTGGATTGGCCTCTGACGGAAGACGCTCCCGACTTCGTCGAAAATCGCCGAGGTCACCGAGAAAAGTCCTGTCGACAAACGAGATTCGTGCGGCTGCCAGGGGCCGGATCACCAACACCGGTCGTCGCCGTTTGACGGGCCCGCAGTCGGGTATGCGGACCGGGTCGTCGGGCCTCCTTCAAGACTTGGGCAGTGTCTATTCGACTTACCCCAGGCTGAGGATCAACGACATGCTCCTACCACCCGCGTCGCACGCCGGCACAACAGCCGGATACGTGTGGTCAGCCGCCCGAGTCGCCATCGACTCAGCGCACTGACACCAAACTGCTGACCAGGCCCTGACGTTGAACTCAGCGGCGCCTCGGCATGAGGAGCTCTTATGACGAACGACACCATCGATGGCGACGTCCGCTACCTGAACCTGCACGGCGATCGATTGGCCTACCGGGAGGCCGGCAGCGGCGAAGTGGTGCTGCTGATCCACGGGATGGCAGGCAGCTCGGAGTCGTGGGGACCGGTGTTCTCCGCACTGGCCCGCAGCCACCGCGTGGTGGCGCCCGACCTGCTGGGCCACGGCGAGTCCGACAAGCCGCGGGCCGACTATTCACTGGGGGCCTTCGCCGCCGGGCTGCGTGACCTGCTCGACGAGCTGAACATCAAAGAGGCCACCGTGGTGGGGCACTCTCTCGGCGGGGGAGTGGCCATGCAGTTCATCTACCAGCATCCCGAATACTGCCGTCGCCTGATTCTGCTCAGCAGCGGCGGATTGGGCCCCGATGTGGGGTGGATACTGCGGCTACTGTCGGCGCCCGGGCTCGAGTTGGTGTTCCCCTTCGTCGCGCCGCCGCCGGTCGTCGGCCTCGGCAACGCGGTGCGCTCCGGGCTGGCCGCGCTGGGGTTCACGTCGCCGCGCGCCGCCGAGATGTGGAAAACCTACTCGTCGTTCACCGACCGACCCACCCGCCAGGCGTTCATGCGGACGTTGCGTTCCGTCGTCGACTACCGCGGGCAGGCCGTGAGCGCGATCAGCCGGTTGCACGTGCGAGTTGAGGTGCCGACACTGCTGATCTGGGGCGAGGAGGATCGGATCATTCCGGTGGAGCACGGCTACGAAGCTGCGGCGGCGCGCGCGGGAAGTCGTCTCGAGGTGCTTCCGGGGGTCGGGCACTTCCCGCAGATCGAGGCACCCGCCGAGGTCGCCGGCATCATCAGCGATTTCCTGGCCGAGCGCACCACGCCTCCCGGAGGCGCGGCGGCCGGCCTGAAGCACCTGGTGGAACGGCAAGCCATCGTTCACCGTGCGATCGGGATGATGATCGCCCGACGGGGACTGAGTGCGCAGGACGCAGCGGCGCGGCTTCAGCACCTCAGCCATACCGAGAACATCACGCTCGAGGACGCCGCGCGGCATCAGATCACGGAGATGGTTCGCCTGTCGACACGGTGCTGACCACAACCCACTCAAAGTGACTGCGGTCCGCGGCGTGCATGGCAAGGTAACCGCATGCCACAGGAATTGACCGCCGACGAGGCCGCCGCCCGGCTCAGCACCGCCGACACACTGGGCATGCCGTTGGGTCCTGGACAGCCTCCGGCGTTTCTGCGTGCGCTCGGACAACGCGACGATTGGACCGAGTTGCGGGTGTACGGCGCGCTGCTGGCGGTCGTCACGGAGCTGTTCTCCCGGCCCGGGGTGCACTATCTGTCAGGATTTTTCGGCCCGCTCGAACGCGGGCTGCGCGACAGCGGCTCCAACATCGGTTTCACACCTGCCGATTTCCGGCGGTTCGGCCCTCTGCTCGAACGGCAGGCCCCGCGCGTCATGACAACGGTGGCGGCGCCGCCCGACGCCGACGGGTGGTGCTCACTGTCGCTGCACGCGGGTGGCACCATCGACGAAATCCACCGTGCGGCAGCCGATCCCGACCGGGTGCTCGTTGTCGAGGTGTCCGATTCCTATCCACGGACCTTCGGAGTGGGCGGCGAGCACCGGCACGCGGTGCACATCGATGAGATCGACATCCTGGTGCACTCGACGGACGAACCGCTGTCGCTGCCCAGTGCACCGCCCACCGAGGCGGACACGGCAATCGCGCGGCACGCCGTCGAATTCATCCGCCCCGGCTCGACGCTGCAGACCGGCATCGGCTCGATTCCCAGCCAGATCGCCATGTTGCTGGCCGAGGGCGATGGCGGTGAGTTCGGGCTGCACAGCGAGATGTTCACCGACGGCTGCATGCAGCTTCACCGCGCAGGCAAGGTCACCAACGCCAACAAAGGCCTCCACTGCGGGGTGAGCGTGACGACCTTCGCGTTCGGCTCGCCGGAGCTCTACTCGTGGCTGGACGGCAACACCGACGTGGCGTTCCTGCCGGTCGAGATCGTCAATTCGCCGGAAGTGATTGCCGCCAACCACAATATGGTCTCGATCAACGGCGGGCTGGCCGTCGACATCCACGGCCAGGTCGTCGCCGACACCATCAACGGTGACCAGTTCAGCGGAATCGGCGGAGCCGAGGACTTCGTCGCCGGAACCGGGCTCGAACTGTCCGATCGCTCCCTGATCTGCCTGCCCTCGACATACGACAAGGACGGCGAACTGCAGTCGCGGATCGTGCCCTGGTTCGGTCCGGGAGCGGTGATCACGACGCCGCGCCATCACGTCGACGTCATCATCACCGAGTACGGCGCCGCCGAGTTGGAAGGTCTGACGGTGCAACAACGCGGTGAAGCACTCGCGGCGATCGCGCACCCCGCGTTTCGCGACGAACTGTTCGAAGCGGCAGAACGCGCCGCCAAGGGGCGCTCACCGATTCAGTGAGTTGCCGGATCTGAGTTCAGGGCCGGCGTTCGGGATTAGACTCCGATCAGGTCCGCGGTCCCTTGCAGGTATCACGGAATCGCGAGTGGGCAGGGGACTCCGATGAAAATCGTGGGACAGAACTTCGCGACAGCAGGTATCGCACTCGTGAGCGTCGCGGCGATCGCAGGCGCTACCGCCGTGCAACCCCCACCGCAACCTGCACCGGTTCCGGTCGTTCAACTGGCGGCGGCTTCACCGGCCGTGGCGCAACCGCCGCCGGAACCGCGATCCGGTGTTTTCCAGTCGTTGGTGGAGTTGGACCTGAACAGGTTCGTGATCCCGCCGAGCGTGAGTCAGCCGGCTCCCGTGGCGCCGCAGATCCCTGGACCGTCGCCGACGCCGGGCGCCTATGAGTTCGAAGACGCCATCATCGACACCTACCACGCCATCGAGCCGTGGGTGCGGTACGGATTCGAACTCGTCACCTGGGGTGTTGGCTGGGTGCCGTGGGTGGGATGGCTGGCGCCGCAGATCATGATCTTCTACGACTTCGGGGAGCACATCGTCGAAAGCCTCGTCGTCAACTCGGCCAACTGGCTCTGGGGCCCGCTGCCGTTCGGCGAAGGCCTGGGGAATGTCGCGCAAGACAGCTGGGATGCTCTGGTGCAGTTGGGCATCGACCAGTGGAACTTCTGGCTCTGGCCGTTGCCCCCGCTGCCATTCGCGGCTGCGCAGACGAACTCCGAACCCGCCGAAACCAGCACGCCTGCTGTTGATCAGGCCGCGTCGACCAGTCGTCCGCATCCGCGACGCGACGACGTCGGCCGTCCGGTCCGCAAGGATGACCGCGGGAACCTCGCTTCTCGTGAAGACCCCGACGCTCAGGAAGGGGAAGAGCCCGCCTCCGACGCCGACGAGCCTGCATCCGAAGACAGCGAGCCCGCAACGCCCAAGGAGCGGGAGCAACCAGCCTCGAGGACGTCGTTGCGCAAGAAGCCGGGGGCACAGGCGTCATCCTCGGAATCGTCTCGATCGGAGAAGAAGGCAGGCCAGGCTTCCACCTCCCACGCTGAATCCAGCGACAAGAACCGCGGCGAAACCGCCAAACGCGATTCCGACAGGTCACCCAGGCACACGGCGTCTGCCGCTGAATAGCCCACGCCGACCGGCCGGCGCGGTGACAATACGCCGGTGACGGGAAGAGTTGCGGTGATCGGCGCCGGGCCGGGCGGTGTGGTCACGGCGCGCTGGCTGCTGGCCCAAGGCTTCGAGCCGACCCTCTTCGAACAGGCGCCCACGCTGGGCGGCCAGTGGACCGGTCACCGGGGCCGCAGCGGCGTATGGCCGGGTATGCACACCAACACCAGTCGCGTGCTGACGGCCTTCAGCGATCTCGAGCCCACGGCGGACGCCGTGTTTCCGGCGAACCAGGACGTGCTCGACTATCTGAACCGCTACGCCGACGCGTTCGCCATCACCGCACGCATCCGCTTCGACACCGCTGTGCAGAGCCTGCGCAGAGCGGGGGAACGATGGGTGGTCGGCACGACGGACGGCGAGGAAGCGTTCGACCGAGTTGTGGTGGCCACCGGCCGATTTCACGCACCGGTCATTCCCGCCATCGATGGCCTGGATAGTTTCACCGGTTCGGAATCCACGATCCCGACGTTTGATTTCCGCGACCCCGCCCGCTACACCGACAAGCGGGTACTGGTGGCCGGGTGCGCGGTCAGCGCGCTCGAAATCGCCGCAGAGTTGGCGCAGCACGGCGCCGCTCGGGTGGTGGTCACCCAGCGGCGCCAACGTTATGTGCTGCCGAAATTCGCGGCGGGTGTTCCGTCGGATCACCGGATCTTCACCCGGTACGGGACGCTGGCCAACGAGGCGCTGCCGGCACCCGAAGTCGACCGGCAGCTCAGGCAGATCGTCCTCGAGGCCGGCGGGAGTCCGGAACAGTACGGCGCCCCGGCCCCGGATCCGTCCTTGTTCGCCGCCGGGGTGACGCTGAGCCAGCACTTCCTGCCGCTGGTCGCCGAGGGACGAATCACGGTGCGGCCGTGGCTCGACCATGTGGCGGGCACGACGGTGGCATTTGCCGATGGACATACCGAACAGTTCGACGGCGTGGTGTTCGGCACCGGTTTCCGGTTGCACCTGCCCTTTCTGAGCGATGAGATCCGGCACATCCTCGATCTCGACGACGTGCACCTGGATGCCGACCGCTACACCTTCCACCCCGACCTACCGGGCCTTGCCTTCTGCGGCATGTGGGACCAGTCCGGCGGCTACTTCGTTCCCTTGGAACTGCAGGCCAGATGGATCGCCTACACCTGGGGTGGCACGGTGCCCGCGCCGGCCGATGCCGAGCAGCGCCGCGCTGTTGCCGATTACCGCGCGCGCCGAGGGCTGCCGCAGAAGAGTCGAATGAACCTGGCGGCCCTGACCTTTGCGCGCGCGGCCGGTGTGGAGCCGAGACTGCACCGGTGGCCCGAACTGCAGCGCGCCCTGCTGTTCGGACCGCTGGCGCCGAGTTGCTTCCGGCTGGACGGACCGGACGCACTCCCGGAGGCATCCGCGAGATTCGCGGGCGACGCCGCAGCGTTCGGCGCCATCACGTCCAACGTCCTGACAGGACGGGAACAGCGGTTGGCGGCGCTGCTGGGCGACTACGCCGGGGCGGCCGCCTTGTCGTCGTCGGGGTCGGGGGAGTTCGACGCGGCGATCGACGACACGTAGTCGGCGGATTCGTGCTCGCGATCCTTCAGGTACTGGCGCAACGAGTACACGAAGGCGCCCACCCAGGCCACGATGATCACGGCATAGAACGCCCACCGCACCGCATCGCCGGCATCGATGAAGTCGCTACGCAGCAGGCTGCGGGTGTTGGTCAGCACGATGATGCCGCCCACCGAGGCGCCCAGCAGCCGGGGCGGGATATGCCGGACCAGCCAGGCGGCCAGTGGTGCGGCGATGACGCCGCCGGCGAGGATGGCCAGCACCCAACCGACATTGATGCCCTGCGAGCCGAGGCTGACCAGGAAACCGAGGCTGGCGGCGAGGGCGATGACGAACTCGCTGGTGTCGATGGAGCCGATCACCTTGCGAGGCTCGATGCGGCCGCTCGCCAGGATGGCCGGCGTGCCCACCGGGCCCCAGCCGCCGCCACCGGTGGCGTCGACAAATCCTGCGACGAAGCCCAGCGGCGTCAGGAACCGTTTGCGCAGGGGCTTGCCGAGGTTGTGGCGAGGGATGCCCTGGAAGGTGAACCGGACCAGGACGTAGAGGCCCAGCACCAGCAAGATGATCGCCATGAGCGGCGCTGCTGCTTCGGTGGACAGGCTCGAGAGCACTGTGGCCCCGAGGAACGCGCCGATGGCACCGGGAATCGCGATGCGCCGGACCACCTGCCAGTCGACGTTGCCGAATTTCCAGTGCGAGACACCGGAAATCAGGGTGGTGCCGATTTCGGCAAGGTGCACAGTGGCCGAGGCTGCGGCGGGATTGGTGCCGATGGCGAGCAACAAAGTGGTGGTGGTGACGCCGTAGGCCATGCCGAGACTGCCGTCGACGAGCTGTGCGGCCAGGCCCACCAGGCCGATGAGAACAAGGGTCTTCACTGATTTTCTCCGGGTCGGTCTACGTGACAGGAATGCGGGCAGCAGCCGACGGCGCGTGTGAGCGCGCGGGCGCCGCTATGTCAGAGACAACAGAGAGAAGAGGCAACACGCAGCAGATCGACAGCACGACGGCTGGTCAGACCCTGGTGTGCGGACATTGCGTACTTACTACCAGGAAACGTTCAGCTTCGCCAAAGATGCGCGCACGGGTCGGCGCGTGCGAAGTGGGTACTCGCTCCATCGCGGCACTCACTCGACACCCTCTGGAGGAAGTTCAATGCGCGAGAAGCCATCGAGTACGTCGGCCAAACTGCTGTACCGGCCGGTGGGCCTGGTGAGCTCGATGACCGGCGGCCTGCTCGCCGGTGTCATCTTCAAGCAGATCTGGAAGCGGCTGTCGCCGGGCGACAAGCCCGATCCGCCGAAACCGCTGGAGACCGAATACCCGCTCAAGGAGATCCTGCTGGCGGCCGCCATCCAGGGGGCGATCTTCTCGGTGGTCAAGACCATCATCGACCGCCAGGGCGCCCGGCTGTTCGAGCGGGCGACCGGTGAGTGGCCCGGTAGTTGACCTCTGAACCGCTCACCGCGGCAGCTCGTCCCCCGACTCTGTGGCGACCGGCCCGGGTCCTGGTGACCCGGTCCGCCGCCGCACTGCCGTTCGGCGCGCAGATCATCTCCCGCTGCGAGGCCGCGGGAGTCGAGGACATCGAGCTGTTGTCCGGTGACCGGTTGCCGTCCCTGCGGGCCGGCGACGAGCGAGCCACCTATGCGCTGGCCAAACGCACACTCGCGGTGGTGGTGGCGCCGCCGTCGAAACGACGCTTGCAGCCCATCCCGCCGAGCGCGGACTGGCGGGTCGACCTTGCCGAGGGGTGTCCGGGTCACTGCCAGTACTGCTATCTGGCGGGCTCGTTGTCCGGGCCGCCGATCACCCGGGTGTATGCCAACCTCGACGAGATCCTGGCGGGGCTGGACGAGCACGTGGGCCGGGGCGCGATCACGTCGGCATCGACGGATCGCGCCGGTGAGGGCACCACGTTCGAGGCGTCCTGTTACACCGACCCGCTGGCCCTCGAACACCTGACCGGATCGCTGTCGGCCACGATCGCGCACTTCGGTGAGCACCACTGGGACGGTCCGGTGGGGCTGCGCTTCACCACGAAATACGACAATGTGGACCCGCTGGTCGGGCTGCCGCACGGCGGCCGGACCCGGGTTCGTGTTTCGGTGAACGCCGAGGACATCGCCGGGCGGTTCGAGGGCGGGACGGCGCGGCTGCCGCAGCGCATCACGGCGTTGCGGCGATTGGCCGCGGCCGGATACCGGGTCGGGTTGACCATCGCGCCGATCATGCCCGTTCCCGAGTGGCGCGACGGTTACGGCGCGTTGCTGCACGCCGTGGCCGACGCCCTGGCAGACGTCGCGGATCTGGACCTGACCGTCGAATGCATCACGCACCGCTTCACCGCCGGCAGCAAGGACGTGTTGACGGGCTGGTATCCACGGACCAAGCTCGAGATGGACGAGGCCACTCGGACAAGGAAATTCGGCAAGTTCGGTTCTGCCAAGTACGTCTATCCGAACGACACCATGGCCGAGCTGCGCGGGTGGTTCACCGCCGCGGTCGGAGAGACCCTGCCGATGGCGCGGCTGCTGTATTGGACGTGACCCCGCCTCAGGGGCACAACTGGAAGTGGTGACCCGGCGTCGAGGGGCCCACCAGGTCGCGGTCGCGTAGCACCACCGATGGCGGAGTGCCGGCGTCGGCGCACATCTCGGCGAACGTTCGGGGCAGATTGTCGACGTACTCGATGTCAATGACGTGGGCGCCGTATGCGCCGGTATAGCTGGCGCACTCGCGGTAGGCGGCGCACTCCTCGGCGACGGCGAAATCGAAGCCCGCCGCCCGGAATGTCCCCGCGTCCTCGGCGGCGTTCTTCTGCGCCGCGGCCAGTCCCGCACTGTGCGCGCGGCCGGCCAGCTCGCGGGCCAACGCCGCGGCGTCGTCTCGGCGCAGCACACCACCGGACCGGGTGTAGGTGTCCAGGTTGTCGAATTCGACAGCCTGATAACCCTTTTCGGCGCAGTCGTCGATCCATCCACCGACCACGCCGACGATACGGGCACGTTGCTCGGGTGTCCTGGTATCGAGTAGCACTTCGTCGGGCCAGTCGGGATCGCGGACAGGCGCGCCGTCCGGCCAGCGCAGCAACACCTCATCAGGCCAGGCGGACAGCTCGCCGGGCTGGGTCTGGAAGGCGTTGAGGTAGCAGATCGCATAGTCACCGGCCGGCGGCGCGGTGCGGTCGCGCGCGACGATCGAGACCTGGCCCGCCGGCGGGTACGCCGACCCCAGCTGATAATCGGGTGCCCCGCCCATCGGCGGAAGCGTGATCGTCGTGGCAGACGCCCCGCCGCAACCGGCGACCAGCAGCACGGTGAGGAAGGCCAGCGGTTTCACGACCGACACGGTAGTACCGGCCGACTGCCCGAGGCGCCACCGCCGCAGGTGGCGGGGAAATGATGGGCGCCGAGGACACGTCCCGTCCCGCATCGCGGTATGCGAACCCCGCGGCTGACCTCCTGCGACACCGGCCGCCAACCGGCTGCGATAGGTTTGTCAACAGCCGCCACAAGCGGACGCTTCGCCGACATCTGACCAAGACTGACGTGGGAGAACACACATCATGAGCGCCGAGCAGCCGACCATCATCTACACGCTGACCGACGAGGCGCCGTTGCTTGCGACCTATGCGTTCCTCCCGGTGATCCGCACCTTCGCCTCCGCGGCGGGTATCGACGTCAAGTCCAGTGACATCTCGGTGGCCGCGCGCATCCTGGCCGAGTTCAGCGACCGGCTGACCGACGAGCAGAAGGTCCCGGACAACCTGGCCGAGCTGGGCGAACTGACGCTGCTGCCGGAGACCAACATCATCAAGCTGCCCAACATCAGCGCGTCGGTGCCGCAGCTGCTGGCCGCGATCAAGGAGCTCAAGGCCAAGGGCTACGACCTGCCGGACTACCCGGGCGAGCCCAAGAACGACGACGAGAAGAAGATCAAGGAGCGCTACGCCAAGATTCTCGGTAGCGCTGTCAATCCTGTTCTGCGTCAAGGCAACTCGGACCGCCGCGCACCCAAGGCCGTCAAGGAGTACGCCAAGAAGCACCCGCACAGCATGGGGGAGTGGTCGCAGGCGTCGCGCACCCACGTCGCGACCATGAAGACCGGCGACTTCTACCACGGTGAGAAGTCGCTGACCGTCGACAAGGACCGCAAGGTCAAGATGGTGCTCGAGACCAAGAGTGGCGAGACCCTCGTGCTGAAGCCCGAGGTCAAGCTCGACGCCGGTGACGTCATCGACAGCATGTACATGAGCAAGAAGGCGCTCATCGCCTTCTACGAAGAGCAGATCGAGGACGCCTACAAGACCGGCGTGATGTTCTCCCTGCACGTCAAGGCCACCATGATGAAGGTCAGTCACCCCATCGTGTTCGGCCACGCGGTCAAGGTGTTCTACAAGGACGCCTTCGCTAAACACGCCAAGCTCTTCGAGGAGCTGGGTGTCAACGTCAACAACGGCATGTCCGATCTCTACGACAAGATCGAATCCCTGCCCGCCTCGCAGCGCGAAGAGATCATCAACGACATCCATGCCTGCCACGAGCACCGGCCCGAACTCGCCATGGTGGACTCCGCCCGCGGCATCACCAATTTCCACTCGCCCAGCGACGTGATCGTCGACGCCTCGATGCCGGCCATGATCCGGCTCGGCGGCAAGATGTACGGCGCCGACGGCCGCACCAAGGACACCAAGGCCGTCAACCCCGAATCCACGTTCTCGCGGATCTACCAGGAGATCATCAACTTCTGCAAGACCCACGGCCAGTTCGACCCGACCACCATGGGAACCGTGCCCAACGTCGGCCTGATGGCGCAGAAGGCCGAAGAGTACGGCAGCCACGACAAGACCTTCGAGATCCCCGAGGACGGGGTGGCCAACATCGTCGACGTCGACACCGGCGAGGTGCTGCTGAGCCAGAACGTCGAGACCGGTGACATCTGGCGCATGCCGATCGTCAAGGACGCCGCCATCCGGGACTGGGTCAAGCTCGCGGTCAACCGGGCTCGTCAGTCGGGTATGACCACGGTGTTCTGGCTCGACGACGAGCGGCCCCACGAAAACGAACTGCGCAAGCTGGTCAAGAAGTACCTCGCCGAGGAGGACACCGAAGGCCTCGACATCACGATCCTGCCGCAGGTCTGGGCCATGCGATACACGCTCGAGCGGGTGATCCGCGGACAGGACACCATCGCGGTCACCGGCAACATCCTGCGTGACTACCTCACCGACCTGTTCCCCATCCTGGAACTCGGTACCAGCGCCAAGATGCTGTCCATAGTTCCGCTGATGGCCGGTGGCGGCATGTACGAGACCGGCGCGGGTGGCTCGGCGCCCAAGCACGTCAGCCAGCTGACCGAGGAGAACCACCTGCGCTGGGATTCCCTCGGTGAATTCCTGGCGCTCGGCGCCAGCTTCGAGGACATGGGTGCCAAGTCGGGTAACCAGAAGGCCGCGCTGCTGGGCAAGACGCTGGACTCCGCGATCGGCAAGCTGCTGGACAACGACAAGAGCCCCTCGCGCAAGGCCGGCGAGCTGGACAACCGGGGAAGCCAGTTCTACCTCGCGCTGTACTGGGCCCAGGAACTCGCCGGTCAGACCGAGGACAGTGAGCTGGCCGAACACTTTGCGCCGCTGGCCAAGTCACTGGCCGAGAACGAGTCCGCCATCGTCGGGGAGCTCAACGCGGTACAGGGCAAGCCGGCTGACATCGGCGGGTATTACTACCCGGACCCGGAGAAGACCGCCGCGGTGATGCGGCCGAGCAAGACGTTTAACACCGCGCTGGAGGCGGCGAAAGCGTAGTTTCTTTCGCCGCCGGGTAGCGCGTTGCGATGAAGCGCTGGAGGCGGCGAAAGCGTAGTTTCTTTCGCCGCCGGGTAGCGCGTTGCGATGAAGCGCTGGAGGCGGCGAAGAGCTGACCGGGGTCATCAAGCGCCGACACTCGCCGGATCCGACGTCACTGTCGTTGGATTCAACGTTGTGTCGGCGCTTGATGTGTTTGCCAGGCTACGATCACACAGTGGGGCGGGTTGAGGCGCTGCAGCGCAAGGTCAGAGGTGCGCGGCGCTGGCCGGGCATTGCGACGCCCACGTTGGAAGCGCGGGTGGCCGGGGCACTGCTGATCTTCGGCGGTGTCATGGTGACGTTGCTCGCCCTGCTGGAACCGACGAACTTCCGGATGGTCGGCGTGGTTCACGCCATCGCCGCGACAGTGCTGCTGGTGGGCAGCGGCGCGTGGATGTTGGGCCCACGAATGCGATCGTGGCAATTCCAGGTCCTCGTCTTGATTGCCATCGCCGCGATCACCGCGGTGGTGCACCTGGCCGCGACGGTGCCGGTCGCGATCTCGTTTGCCACGCTGTTTGCGTTCGTGGCCTTCGTCGCGTTCTTCCTGCCGTGGCCTCAAGCGGTGGCCAACCTGTGCCTTGCAGTGGTGTGCTGCATCCTGGCGCTGAACGCTGAACCGCAGGTGCCGTGGTGGTCGCCGCTGATTGCCGCCAGCACCGCGATCGTCATGGGAGCGGTGATAGCCAGCCTCGGCCAACTGGTGTCCCGATCCGAGCGCGATGTGGTGACCGGTCTGCCCAACCGGCAGGGTTTCGATCGGTTGCTCGGCCAGGAGATCGACCGCGCACATGCCGGCGGCCCACGACCCACCGTGGTGCTGTTGCGCATCGAGGTTTTCGACGACATCGACGACCGACTCGGGCACCAGGCCGGCGATCAGCTGATCCGCAACACCGTCGAGTCGTGGCGCGGTGCGCTGAGTCCCGAGCACGTCCTGGCGCGGCTGGGCGACGATGAGTTTGCCGTTCTGCTCACCGCAGCCGGCGAGAACGACGGGGTCGCGTTGAGCCACCAGATGCGGACGATGACGTCGACGGACTGCTCGGCGGGGGTGACCACCTGGCAACCCGGTGACGCCACCGTGGCGGTGCTGCATCGCGCTGACGTGGCATTGCGCCGGGCCAAACGCGGGGGCCCCAACCGCACCGTCCTGGAATCGCCGAGCCTGCCGTCGCTGGCTGCCGAATTGGCCGAAGCGATCGCGGCCAACGCCGTCGACGTGCTGTATCAGCCCATCGTGAGCCTGGCCGACGGACACCAGATCGTCGGAGTGGAGGCGCTGGCGCGCTGGGAATCACCCACCCGGCCCGACCTGGCGATCGCGGAGGTGATCGCCGTGGCCGAGAACAGCAATCTGATCGCAACGCTGGACCGATTCGTGCTGCGGCGCGCCTGCATGGACGTGCAGTGGATGCAGCAGCAGCGCAACGGTGTGCCCCTGACCCTTACGGTCAACGTGTCCGGTCTGGAACTGATCGAAAAGGGTTATGCTGCAACGGTTTCCGAGATCCTGGCAGCGACGGGCTGGCCCGCCGAGCAGCTGGTCCTCGAGGTCACCGAAAGCGTGGTGGACGTCGACACACCCGCTTCGGAGGCGGCCTTACGTGAACTGCGGGGGCACGGCATCCGGGTCGCGATGGACGATTTCGGCACCGGGTACTCGACGTTGAGCCGGTTGCAGACCCTGCCGATCGACCTGCTCAAGCTCGACGCGTCCTTCACCGCACGGACCGCACTGGACCCCGGCAGCGCGCCACCGGCGCTGCTGCAGGGCATCGCCGCGATGGCACGGGCGCTGGACCTGCCCGTGATCATCGAAGGAGTCGAAACCGAGCTGCAGGCCACCGCGCTGCAAGGTGTCGGGTTCGCCATGGCGCAGGGCTTCTTCTTCGGCCGCCCCCAGCAGCGTCAGCATCTGGTCGACCGCCTGATGATCGGGTGAACCGGCGTGAGCGAACACCACGACAAATCGCGTAGTCCTACTCAACCGCCCGGCGCCGGCGGCCGCCATGCTGAAACCATGCCCTTGACCGACACCACCGCACAGACCGCCGGCACGCCGGCCGAGCGGGACCGCGACCGCGCTGTCGACGTCGCCCGGCTCGGCGCACTACTTGTGGTCATGTTCGGCCACTGCGCGCTGCTGTTATCCACCATCGACGACAGCGGGGTGCGCATCGGCAACCTGCTGGGGGCGCTGCCCGCGATCGCACCCATCACCTGGGTGGTGCAGATCATGCCGCTGTTCTTCCTGGCCGGCGGCGCAGCCGGGGCCTACGGGTGGCACCCCGGATCGGCGTGGGGCTCGTGGTTGGTCACCCGCGCACAACGACTGTGCCGCCCGGCGTTCTGGTACCTGGCGTTCTGGGTCGCTGCGCTGATGGTGGCCCGCCTGGTCCTGGGCCCTGACTCGGCCGACGCGCTGGGCCGCGAATCAGTGGCGTTGCTGTGGTTCCTCGGGGTGTATCTGGTGGTGCTGGCCTTCGTGCCGGCCCTGACGCACCTGCGGTCCTGGCGCACCGCCGCCGGCCTGGTGCTGGCTCTGCTGGTGGCCGCCATGGTCACCGACATCATCCGGTTCAGGTCCGGTGAACCCATGGCCGGTGTGCCCAACTTCCTGTTCGTGTGGTTGATCCCGGTGGTCGTCGGGGTGGCGTATGCCCGTCGGTTGATCGGCCCGCGGGCCGCATTCGCCGCGGCCGCCGTTGCCTTCGCCGCGCAGGTGGCGCTCGCGGTCTTCGGCCCCTACGAGGTGGCTCTGGTGGTGACCGGCGCGGAGCACACCTCCAACGTGACACCGCCGACGCTGCTGCTGGGCCTGCACTGCACCTGGATGTCGTTGCTCTTCATCACCGCGGCGGGCGCCTTGAATCGGTGGGCGGCGCGGCCACGGGTCTGGCGGGCCGTCGCGGTGGGTAATGCCGGCGCGATGACGCTCTACCTGTGGCACATCCCGGCGATCGCGATCGCGGCGTTCTCGCTGCACGCGGTGGGACTCGACGCCTACGACGTCGAGGCACCCGGATTCTGGGGACTGCTGGCGCTGCGTGCGGTGGTGTTCGCGGTGGTCATGGCCGTGCTGTTCCAGCTGCTGTCACCGCTGGAGCACCGGCCGCTGCCATGGTGGGACACGCCCGCCCGCGCCACCGGGGTCAGGTCTGCCGCCGCCGGCGCGCTGATCTGCCTCGCCGGTGTGCTGCTGGTGCTGCTCGCCAAGAACGGCCTGGCCGATGTGACGGGCTGGTCGGCGCTGGCCGCGTTCCTGGCAGCAGCGCTGGCGGCGCGGATCTGCAGCTCATGACCGCGCTGTCCACCGAGTGGTCGCACTCGCTGGGCCTGCGGGTGCCGATCGTGAACGCGCCGATGGGCGGGGCCGCCGGTGGGGCACTCGCCGCGGCGGTGTCGCGGGCGGGCGGGCTCGGCATGGTCGGGATGGGCAGCGCCGGAACGGTCGAGCGCCTGCAGGCTGAGCTGCGCCCACTGGCCGGGCTCGGACACCCGTTCGGTATCGGGCTGGTGGATTGGGTGATGCGGCAGCAGCCGCAGCTGCTCACCACCGCTTTGGCGGCCCGGCCGGTTCTGCTGTCGGTGAGCTTCGGCGACGACTTCACCTGGGTTCGTCACGCGCAGGACGCGGGGGTACTGGCCGCTGCTCAGATCAGTGACGTGCAGTCGGCGCGGCATGCGGCGGACGCCGGGGTAGATGTGCTGATCGCGCGCGGTGCCGAAGGCGGCGGCCACGGGGCGCCGCGGGTGGGCACCCTGCCCTTGCTGGCGGAGACGCTCGATGCGGTGGCCGTTCCGGTTCTGGCGGCCGGCGGCATATCGTCCGGGCGGGCGCTGGCTGCCGTGCTGGCCGCGGGGGCGGCCGGGGCGTGGATCGGCACCGCGTTCGCGGCGTGTGCGGAGACGTTGACTCCCGAACCTGCGCGGCGGGTGATCCTGGCCGCCGACGACACCGACACCGTCGTCACCCGGGTCTTCGACATCGCGCAAGGCTATCGATGGCCGGCCGGGCTGCCCGAGCGGGTGATTCGCGACCCGCTGTTCGGCGCGTGGGACGGCCGAGAAGGCGAACTCGCCGCCGACAGCGAGGCCCGCGAGAAGTTCACCGGCGCGATGACGCCCGCGGTGGGTGTGAACGCCGGTCAGGGTGTCGGGATGGTGCGCTCGGTGCGGACGGCGGCCGAGGTCATCGACGAGCTGAGCGCCGACGCCCGCAGGCTGCTGGACCGGTGGTGATCAGCGTGCTGCGGGCGATCGGCGGGTGAATCAGCGCCGGCTCAGGCGCAGTCTTCGCACACCAGCTTGTCGCCGACCTGACGGGCCAGCCGATGTCGGTGCTGGACCATGAAGCAGCTCGAGCAGGTGAACTCGTCGGCCTGCTTGGGCAGCACCCGGACGGTCAGTTCCTCACCCGAGAGATCAGCGCCGGGAAGCTCGAAACCCTCGAGATCCTCGCCGTCGTCGACATCCAGGACGGCCGTGGCCGCGTCGTTGCGCCGGCCTGCCAGCGCCTCCAGTGATTCGACCTCGGTGTCCTCGGACTCGGACTTGCGAGGTGCGTCGTAGTCAGTAGCCATCGAAATCCTTTCCAGATTTGGTGTTGGCGACTGCACAACGCCGATGCCCGCCGCAGTGTTCCCGGCGGCACGCCCCCGACTGGGTGTCACGGGTTGTCAGCCCGGTTCGGTAGGGTCTCGGCGTGACAACAAGTGCAACCGTCAAGACTGTAAATGCCCGTCTGGCTGAGGAACTGGCTGTTCGTGAAGGCCAGGTCGCGGCCGCGGTGCAGCTGCTCGACGAGGGATCGACGGTGCCGTTCATCGCCCGCTACCGCAAGGAAGTCACCGGCAGCCTCGATGACGGGCAGCTGCGCACACTCGAGGAGCGGCTGCGTTACCTGCGTGAGCTCGACGAGCGCCGGGCGGCGGTGTTGGCCTCCATCGACGAGCAGGGCAAACTGACCGACGAGCTGCGGTCGGCGCTGATGAGCGCCGACACCAAGGCCCGCGTCGAAGACATCTATCTGCCGTTCAAGCCGAAGCGTCGCACCAAGGCGCAGATCGCACGCGAAGCCGGGCTGGAACCGCTGGCCGACCGTCTGCTGGCCGACCCCACACTGTCGCCGGAACAGGTGGCCGCCGAATTCGTCAACGCAGAAGTCGAAGACGCCGCCAAGGCTCTGGAGGGTGCCCGGGCCATCCTGGTGGAACGGGCCGCCGAAGACGCCGAACTGGTGGGCGCGGTGCGTGAGAAGTTCTGGGCCGACGGGTCGCTGCGCACCGTGCCGTGGTCGGAGGAAGCCGCGAAAAGCCCTGCCGCGCAGAAGTTCCGCGACTACTTCGACTTCTCCGAACCGCTGGAATCCATGCCGTCGCACCGGGTGCTCGCAGTGCTGCGCGGTGAAAAAGAAGAAGCACTGTCGCTCCGCTTCGACGGCGGCGACGACGATGCCTACCAGTACATGATCGCCCAGACCCTGGGCATCGACATGACGGCCAAGACCGCGGCCACGCCGTGGCTCGCCGCCACCGTGGGCTGGGCCTGGCGCACCAAACTGGTGGTCGGCGCCTCGGTTGACGCCCGCCTGAGGTTGCGCCAGCGGGCCGAGGAAGACGCGGTGGCGGTGTTCGCCAAGAACCTCAAAGACCTGCTCCTGGCGGCTCCGGCGGGTAACCGCACCACCCTGGGCCTGGATCCGGGTTTCCGTACCGGTGTGAAGGTGGCTGTCGTCGACAGCACCGGCAAGGTGGTCGACACCTGTGCCATCTATCCGCACCAGCCGCAGAAACAGTGGGACCAGGCCAAAGCCACGCTCGCCGCGCTGGTGGCGCGCCACGGTGTCGACCTGATCGCCGTCGGAAACGGCACGGCGTCCCGCGAAACCGACGCCCTGGCCACCGAGCTGATCGCCGATATCCGAGCCAGTGGCGCCGAGGCGCCGGCCAAAGCGATGGTCAGTGAGGCGGGCGCCTCGGTATATTCGGCCTCGGCGTACGCTGCCCGCGAATTACCCGCACTGGATGTGACCCTGCGGGGTGCGGTCTCGATCGCCCGCCGCCTGCAGGATCCGCTCGCCGAACTGGTCAAGATCGAGCCCAAATCCATCGGCGTCGGGCAGTATCAGCACGACGTGACGCCGGGAACGCTCGCGCGCAGTCTCGATGCCGTGGTCGAGGATGCGGTGAATGCGGTGGGGGTGGACCTCAACACCGCCTCGGTGCCGCTGCTGTCGCGGGTCTCCGGTGTCACCGAATCCTTGGCCGAGGCCATCGTCGCCTACCGTGACAAAGCCGGCGCCTTCCGCAACCGCAAGGCGCTGCTGGATGTTCCGCGGTTGGGCCCCAAGGCCTTTGAGCAGTGCGCCGGCTTCCTGCGGATCCGCGGCGGGGACGACCCGCTGGATGAGTCGGGAGTGCACCCCGAGGCGTATCCGGTGGTGCGCCGCATCCTGGACCGCTCCGGGATCACGCTGGCCGAACTCATCGGCAACGAGCGGACCCTGCGTGCGCTGCGTCCCGCCGAGTTCGCCGACGACCGGTTCGGTATCCCCACCGTCACCGACATCCTGGGCGAACTGGAGAAGCCGGGCCGTGACCCACGGCCGGCGTTCACCACTGCGACGTTCGCCGCCGGAGTTGAGAAGGTCGCCGACCTCAAGGTGGGCATGGTGCTCGAAGGTGTGGTCACCAACGTCGCCGCGTTCGGAGCGTTCGTGGATGTGGGCGTGCACCAGGACGGCCTGGTCCACGTCTCGGCGATGGCCGATCGTTTCGTCTCCGACCCGCACGAGGTGGTGCGCTCGGGTCAGGTGGTGCGGGTCAAGGTGCTCGAGGTCGACGTCGAGCGTCAGCGCATCGGGCTGACCTTGCGGCTCAACGACACCCCGCAGGCCGACAAGAGCAAGAAAAACGAGCGGCCCGTCGGTGCACCCCGGCGCGACGGTGGAAACCAGAACCGCGCCGCGCAGCAACGAAACCAGAACCGCAACAAGAACTCCGGCCGGCGAGAGTCGACTCAGCCGGCCGGTTCGATGGCCGACGCGCTGCGCAAAGCCGGTTTCGGAAAGTAGCACAACGGCGCGGTTACGGCGGTCTTAACGGCCGTTAGGAGTGTGTTTCGCGAAGGCGCGCGGCGTTACCCGCCGGCACGCCGGGGTAGCCACCTATCCATGAGCACCGGATTGGTGGAACTCCACGCCGCGGCCGACTCGCCGGCCGCCGCGCGGGCGGTCATTCGCCGCGGTGATTTCACCGGGCACACCAGCGGGTTGGCCGCAGGCTTCGCGCAGGCCAATCTGGTGGTGCTGCCGCGTCATGACGCCGTCGAATTCCTGCGGTTCTGTGTGGTCAACCGGCAGTCGTGCCCGCTGCTCGACATCACCGAGGTGGGTTCGCCGGAACCGACATTCGCCGCGCCCGGTGCCGATCTGCGCACCGACCTGCCGCGGTACCGCGTGTTCCGGCACGGCCAACTGGTGGACGAACCCACCGACATCACCCGGTACTGGCGGGCGGACCTGGTGGCGTTCCTGCTCGGCTGCTCCTTCACCTTCGAATGGGCCCTGGCCGCAGCCGACCTCCCGGTGGCGCACCAGCTGCAGGATGTCAACGTCCCGATGTACATCACCAACCGGCCGTGTGTGCCGGTGGGGCCGTTCGCCGGGCCGATGGTGGTGTCCATGCGCCCCTACTCACCCGGCGCCGCGCACCGGGCGGCGGCGGTGACGTCGCGGTTCCCCGCGATGCACGGCGGGCCCCTGCGCATCGGGGAGCCGGAGGCGCTGGGCATCACCGACCTCGACCGGCCGGACTTCGGTGATGCAGTCCGGTTGCGCGACAACGAGACACCGGTGTTCTGGGCGTGCGGCGTGACACCGCAGGTGGTGATCCAGCGAGCCCGACCTGAACTGGCGATCTTCCACATGCCCGGCCACATGTTCGTCACCGATCTGACTCACCGCAGGTTCGAGCTGTCGGAGCAGTCCCCTCATTAGTGGGGTCGCGACCGGTGCGGCGCTCTACGCTGCCAGCCATGTCGATCGATCGCGCCGCGGTGGCGGCCGGCAGCATCCGCCTGGCCTCGGGGGTCTCCTTTCTGGTGGACCCGCTGCGGGCCAACCGCTTGTGGGGTGAACCCGACGACCCCGGCCCCTCGGCGCGCCTGCTGCTGCGCTCGATGGGGTATCGCGATGCCCTGATCGGCGGACTGCTGCTGGCCGCGGCGGTGCGCGGACGTGACACCCGGGGCTGGTTCCTGGCTTCCGGGGGAGCCGACGCTGCCGATCTGCTCGGCGGGCTGAGCGTGCACCGCGATCTCACGCGCGGCCAGCGGGTCATCGGCCTCGGCGGTGCCGCAGTGGGGATCGGTGTTGGTCTGTGGGGGGCGCTGCGCGGTCGAGCGCCCGCCCTCGCTCAGGACTACTAGGCGTTGTAGTAGTACCGGAGTAAGGTTCGGGCCGTGAGCATGTCGGCCGGTGCCCTGCGCGGCACGCTGGTCGGTGCCTGTTCGGCGCTGGTGACGGCCGCCGCGCACGCCGCCGCGGGCGGCAGCGTGCTGGGCACCCCGGTGCTTCTGCTGGCCCTGTTGTGCGGAACCGTCGGCGCAGCCGTCAGTACCGTCCGGGTCGAAGGTCGCGCCGCGGAGATCCTCACCGTGACCGCCGCGCTGGGTCTGGCTCAGGCGATCGGCCACCTGACGCTGGCCGCCGGCGCGCACCACGGCGGGCACGGCGCCGCTGCGTCGCTTCCGATGCTGAGCGCACATCTGCTGGCCTCCGTCGGGCTGGCCGCGCTGATCGCCCTCGCCGAGTACCTCTACGCCGTTTGCGGGTCGGTGCTGTGCTGGCTGCGCCTGATCGTTCTCCATCGCGGCCGGCCCCGGTTGCCGCGCACAGCAAGCGCCCGGCCCGTGCTGGTGGCGCGGCCGGTGCTGCTGCGATCCGGACTCGGCATGCGCGCCCCGCCGCCCCTCGCAGCCTGCTGCGGCTAGCTGCCGCCACACCGCGTCGTCGTCCGGCGCGGCGCATCCCTGTTCGGACCCGGACGTGGTCCGCCCCCTGAACTCAGCCTGCGTTGCCAGGCTTCGACGTGAAAGTCTCGAAAATGCTCACAACAAAGCACTTTGCGGTTCTTCTGACCTCTGCTGTGGCCCTGGCCGGATGTTCGTCCGAACCGGCGCAACCGCGGGTGACGGCCGACGCCGTCACCGTCGCGGACGCCTGGGTCAAAGCCGCCGACGAAGGTATGACCGCGGCCTTCGGCCGGCTCACCAACAGCGGCGCCCATGACGCGCGCATCGTGTCCGCCACCACCGCCGCGGCCGCGATGGTGGAACTGCACGAGGTGGTCTCCGACGGCGGCGCGATGACCATGCGGCCCAAAGACGGCGGTTTCGTGATTCCGGCGGGCGGCGCCATCGACCTGATTCCCGGTGGTGATCACCTGATGCTGATGGAACTCACCGGAGCGCTCGAGCCGGGCAGCGACGTCGAGATCGCCGCCACGTTCGAGGACGGATCGACGCTGCCGATCACCGCACAGGTCCGTGATTTCCCGGGCGCCGACGAGCATTACGACCCGAATTCTCATGGCTGAGCCCCGTTCCGGGGTCAGCCGGCGCAGGGTGCTCGGTGCCGGCGCGCTGGCCGCGGGGGTGGCCGGTGCCGGCCTGACCGGGTGCGCCCGCCGCGACACTGCCGACGCCGCGGCGCCGCAGACCGAACCCTTCTTCGGCGTGCACCAGTCCGGAGTGGGCACCGCACCTCAGGCGTACGCGACGCTGGTCGCGTTGGATCTGCGGCCCGACCGCGCTGACCGGTCAACGCTGACCTCGGTGATGAAACTGTGGACCGCGGACGCGGCGCGGTTGACGCAAGGACTGCCCGCGCTGGCCGATACCGAGCCCGAGCTCGCGGCGCAGCCGTCCCGGCTGACGGTCACCGTGGGCTATGGACCCGAGCTGTTCACCGCGGTGGGGCTCGACGCGGCGCGTCCGGTCTCGGTGGCCCCGTTGCCGCCGTTTCGCATCGATCGTCTCGAATCACGCTGGAGTGGTGGGCAATTGCTGCTACAGGTGTGTGCAGACAGCCTGCTGACGGTGAGCCACGCCTGCCGGGTGCTGGTCAAGAACGCCCGCTCGATGACGACGGTTCGGTGGATCCAACGGGGCTTCCGCAACCCTCCGCGGTCCACGGAGCCGGGGGCCTCGATGCGGAATCTGATGGGTCAGGTGGACGGAACGGTCAACCTGAACACCGCCGCCGAGCTGGATCGGCTGGTCTGGGATGACGGCCGTTCGCAGCCGTGGTTCACCGGCGGCACCACCGTGGTGATGCGGCGCATCCGTGCCGAGATGGACACCTGGGATGAGTTGGATCGGACCTCCAAGGAGTTGGTGGTCGGGCGCCGTCTGGATACCGGGGCGCCGCTGACCGGTAGTCGGGAGTCCGATGCGCCCGACTTCGCCGCGACGCTCAACGGCATCACCGTGATCCCGGAGAACTCGCATATCGCCATGGCCCATCACCGCACCGACGCCGAGCAGTTCCTGCGTCGGCCCTACAACTACGACGATCTGCCCGAGCCGGGGCAGATCAGTGACAGCGGGCTGTTGTTCCTTGCCTATCAACGGGATCCGGCCACTCAGTTCGTGCCGGTGCAGCAACGCCTCGCCGACTCCGACGCCCTCAATCCATGGACCACGCCGGTGGGCTCGGCGGTGTTCGCGATCCTGCCGGGGATCGGCGAGGGTGGCTTCCTGGGCGAGCAGGTGCTGACATGACCTCCCGCTTAGGAGAAACTCGCGGGTGGCGGGCGCTTCGCCGATATCCGTGCTGTCTACTCTTACTGCGTGGACGAGACCCGCGAAGTGGAGTTGCGCGCATGCCGGGGCGAGGCCGAATGGCCGACGCTGGCGCGGATCTGGCGCAGTGCAGTGCAGGCCACCCACGACTTCCTGACCGCCGACGATATCGACTTCTTCGAAAGCCGGTTGCTCAGTGACTATTTCGGAGCGGTCGAGTTGACGGTGGCGACCGTCGGCGAAGTGCCGGTCGCCTTCTCCGGGCTGGCTGACGGCAAGCTGGAGATGCTGTTCGTCGACCAGCAATACCGGGGCACGGGCATCGGGGCGGTGCTGTTGCGCCACGCCATCACCGCGCATCCCGGTCTGCTGGTCGATGTCAACGAGCAGAACCCGCAGGCCGTGGGGTTCTATCGGCGCTTCGGGTTCGTCACCGTGGGCCGGCAGGACACTGACGGCGACGGGCGGCCGTTTCCGATCCTCAATCTGGCGTTGCCGGTTTAGGCCGCCATCGGCGGTCCGGGCGCCGGCGCTGCCACGGACACCGGCACCAGAGGCGCAGCTGGTGCTGGAGGCGGTGGGGGCAGCGCAGGGTCGACAGGAGGTTGTGTCGGCATCGGCAGATACATGTGGTGGGTGAACTGCGGTTGATACGCCCCGCCGCCACCGACCTGGACGCCGCCGCCCTCGCCGCTGGACACCGCGGTCCCGTCGGGCAGTGTGACGGCGGTGTGCGAGCCGTTCCAGCCGATGACCAACGCGTCCGGAGCGGTGCCGTGGCGGAACCCGCGGGCCAGCAGCGCCCGTTCCTGATTGCCGGTGTGGAAGCGGTCTCCGTAGGCCGGTCGCCCGGTCGCCACATTGGACACCCAGGACGCGAGGCCCGAGCAGTCGGTGCCGGCGGCGGAGTCACCGCCGACAACGTACGGAGTTCCGGAAACCTGGTTGACGAATGTCAACAACGTCGCGAGAACAAACATGCGGCGGGACTTTAACAACGGCTTCAGGCGTAACCAAACCCTGTGGCATCGATCACGATTTGCTGGTGAGATGGCCTCGGCAACAAAGATCGGCGTTTGCCCAGCGTGCGGTCAGACGTCGAGTTGGCCGATCAGCGCCTCGAGTGCGGCACACGCGTGGGGCGGTACGGGCTGGTCGGCCTCGGCCGCCTCGATGAGGCTGACCGGCAATCCCGCCGCCAGCGCGGTGTCTGCGGCGGTGAGGTTCGCACGCCGGCGCGCTGCGTAGAGGCGTCTGCCGACGGGAGCGTCAGGGGCTTGCGCCGCGCGGGCCATCAGCTCGTCGTACCGGCGCCGCACCCCGCCCAGGACGATCACCAGCGTCGGGGCCCCGGGGGCGTTTCGCGCGGCGTCCGACGTCACGGTCTGCAGGTTGCGAAGATCCCGCAGCACGGCACCGACTCGCTCGTCGAACTCCGGTGACGACTGGCTGGGCAGGGCGGCGATACTGCTGTCGACGCTGTTGAGAGCCAACTGGAGGGCCTGGGCGATCAGCGGCGAACTCACCGTCGTCGAGATGACCGCGGTGGGTTCCTCCTCGGGGGAGGGCTCACCCTGCCGGATCCCGGCAATGGCCCCGGGGGGCCACTGCAGTACCTGTTCGAGCCGGGCGCGGGTGCTCTCGTGCGGCCAGCTGCGGCCTTTCTCGAACGCGATCAAGGCGCCGGCGTTGATGATCTTGTCGCGCGCCAGACCGCGCTGGGTGAGGTCGAGTTCTCGCCGGCGCGCGGCCACCGCGGCGCCCGCGCGCGCGATATCCGGATCGATGGTCTGCTCGGAGGTCCAGTCGTCCTCGTCGGGGTCGGCCTCGGCGTCGGAAAAGGTGAAGTGCACGGCCAGGCCGTCGGGGTTTCCCAGCTGGAGAGTCAGACCGTCCGTCACCACCACGGACTCGTGCCGCACGCCGTCGATGAACATACCGTTGCGGCTGCAATCGACTGCGACCCAACGACTTCCGTCGGTCCGGAGGCGTACGTGGGTGCGGGAGAGCCAGGAGTGGTCGAGCCGGATCGCCGAGGAGGGATCCCGGCCGAGGGTGATCTCGCCGGCGGCGGGGCTGATGACGCGGGTCTGCTCACCGCAGTGGACGGCCAACCGGGGCGGTTCCTGGGACTCGGCCCGAAATTCGCCCACGGTTCCTTCTTCGTACACGGCCGACCGCAACCTCCGTTGAGTGGACAACGTTGTCGAGTGCTACACATCGGTGCCGCGGTAGCAGGCGACAGTCAAAGCGTACCGGCCGAAATCGAAGCGTCGATACGGTTTGTCGGCGCACCGGCGTGCTCTAAACTGAGCGAGTGCACAGCATGGATCAGGCGGTGGCTCTGACATGAAGCCCGCGCCGTTCGCCTACCACCGCCCGTTCGACCTCGACGATGTAGTGAACCTGTTGGCCGAGTATGACGGGGAGGCCAAGATTCTGGCCGGCGGCCAGAGTCTGACCCCGATGCTCGCCTTGCGGCTCGCCTATTTCGACAACCTCATCGACATCACCCGGCTGCCGGAGCTCAACGGCATCGAACGCCGGGGTGACGTCCTGCGCATCGGCGCGGCCACCACACACGCGACGGTGGGCGCCGACGACCAGGTGGGCGCAGGCGTTCCGCTCCTCACCCAGGTGACGCCTTACATCGGGCACTTCCAGATCCGCAATCGCGGCACCTTCGGCGGGGCGGTGGCCCATGCCGATCCTGCCGGTGAGTATCCGCTCGTGGCGTTGACGCTCGACGCGTCGATGGAAGCGGCCTCGAAATCCGGCACCCGTCGTATCGGGGCAGGCCAGTTCTTCACCGGGCTGTGGGAAACGGCGCTGGCGCCCGACGAGGTGCTGGTGGCCGTCGAGATCCCGGTGTGGCAGGGCCGCATCGGCTACGGCTTCCACGAATTCGCGCGTCGGCACGGCGATTTCGCCATCGCCGGTGCCGCCGTGGCCGTGTCCCTGGGCGCCGGTGGGGAAGTGGAACGGGCCGCCATAGGCCTGATGGGCCTGGGCTCGACCCCGCTGCGGGCCACCGCAGCCGAGGTGGCCGTCACCGGTGCCGCCATCGCAGATCTGGACGCCGAGGAGATCGGGCGACTGGCGATGACCGGTCTCGACGAGGTGCCCGCCGACCTGCAGGGCTCGGTCGCCTACCGACTTCGTGTCGGCGCCGCGATGGTGGCCCGTGCCTGGACCGACGCTGTGATCGCCGCCGATGTGAAGGAGACTGCCCATGCATGAGATGCCGGTCGAGATGACGGTCAACGGCCGCGCTGTCGATGCCGTCGTCGAACCGCGTGTCACGCTGGCCGACTTCCTGCGTGAGCGGTGCGGCCTGACCGGGACGCACCTGGGCTGCGAACACGGCGCCTGCGGGGCGTGCACGGTGTGGCTGGATGGGAATGCGGTGCGCGGCTGCCTGGTGTTCGCCGTGCAGGCCGACGGTTCGGCCGTCGACACCGTGGAAGGCATTGCCGCCCCCGATGGCCAGCTGTCCCCGGTGCAGACGGCGATGCGCGAGTGTCACGGTCTGCAATGTGGTTTCTGCACACCGGGATTCGTCATGTCGATCACCGCGTTGCTGCGTGACAACCCGAAACCCTCCGATGAGGAGATCCGCGAAGGACTGTCCGGCAACTTCTGCCGCTGCACCGGGTATCAGGGAATCGTGAACGCGGTGCACCGCGCCGCAGAGCTGCTCGAGCGCAACGGTCAACCCGCCGAGGCGGGCACCACGATCACATAAGGCCTGCGACGGCCGCCCAGCAGCGACCCCAGCAGCACGCCGGCGGCCAGCCCGACCGCCACCGGCAGGGCGCGCTTGGCCAACGGGGCGGCCACCACGGAGAACAGATCCAGCGAGGCCGCCTCGTCGGAGGCCGCGGGGGCCGGTTGTGAGGCGACGCCCGCGTCGGCGGCGGCTGTCACCGGAGTGGCCCCGGCACCGGTCAGATCGGCTTCGAGACGGTCGGCGAACTGCCCGATCAGCTTGGTCGCCACATCGGCGAGCACCCCGCGGCCGAACTGTGCCGCCTTGCCGGAGATGGTGAGGTCGGTGGTGAGCACACAGGTGGTGGAGTCGCCCTCGTCCTTGAGTTCGGCGGTGACAAGAGCGGCCGCGTTGCCCTGACCGCGGGTCTCCTTGCCGACGGCCTTGATGACGGCGCGGTGGGCGTTTTGGTCCTTTTCCTTGAACTCCGCATTGCCCTGGTACTGCACGGTGATCGGGCCGACCTTCACCTTGACAGCACCGGTGAACGCGTCACCGTCGACGGAGAGCAGTTGCGCACCGGGGATGCAGGGCGCGATACGCTCGACGTTCGTCAGCACCGTCCAGGCCTTGTCGACGGGCACGGGAACACGAAACTCGTTGACCAGTTCCATTGTTGAGTGGGTCCTTACTTGTTGGTGGCGGACTGTTCGAGCAGTTCCACGATGGCGGAGGGGGTGGCGGGCAGCCGGGTCAGATACACCCCGAGCGGGGCGAGCGCGTCATTGATCGCGTTGATCACCGCGGGCGTGGCGCCAATGGCGCCGCCCTCGCCGCAACCCTTGTAGCCGCCGACACCGGGGCCCGGGATCTCGACGTGACCGTATTCGATGGCGGGCACCTCGGTGGCCGTCGGCAACAGGTAGTCGACGAATGTCGACGACAACGGATTGCCGTCGTCGTCGTAGGCGAGGCATTCCAGCAGTGCGCCGCCGATACCCTGCACGGTGCCGCCGGCGATCTGGCCCTCGACGACGTTCGGATTGATCATGGGTCCGACGTCCTCGCTGACGATGTAGCGGGTCAGCGTCACGTGTCCGGTCGCGATGTCCACCTCACAGGTGCAGGCGTGGGTGGCGTTGGCCCAGTGGATCATCGCTTCCATGGGCGAGGTGAACCGCGCCGTCGCCTCCAGCGAGGCCGACATCCCCGGCGGCAGCTGCTGTGGTTCGTAGTAGGCGCGGAAAGCCAAGTCCGCGAACGTCACCCTTTTGTCCGGATCGGACCGCACGCTGGCTGCCGAGCCGGCGAGTTCTATCTCGTCCACCCCCACGCCGAGGCGGTGGGCAGCCATCGTCACGATCTGATGGCGCAGCATCGTGCCGGCTTCGTTGACCGCACCCGCCGTCATCGGCCCGGACCGGCTGCCCTGGGTGCCCGCGCCGTACGGGGTCACCGCCGTATCACCCTGAATGCTCGACACGTCGTCGATGTCGGCGCCCAGCGCGTCGGCGGTGAGCTGAACGACCGTGGTCTCCAGACTGTTTCCGGTGGACCCGCCGTTGACGTAGACGTTGATCTTGCCGGTGGGCTCCATCCGGATGGTGGCGCCCTCGGTGCCCAGATGGCCGGTGGCCGCACCCGTCGGCTCGATGTACGCGGAGAACCCGAGGCCGAGGTAGCGGCCCTGCGCCAGTGCCTCGGCCTGCTCCTTGCGGAACCCTTCGTGGTCGAGGATCTTCACGGCCTGCTCGAAGGTGTCGGCCGGCGCCACGTGGCTGTACGGCATGCCGTTGGCATTGAAGTAGGGCATCTCGTCACCGCGCAGGATGTTGCGCCGCCGCAATTCCACCGGGTCCATGCCCATCTTGCGGGCGGCGATGTCGAGAAGCACTTCGCGTGAGAGGGTTTCGTACTGCCAGGGCCCGCGGTAGGCGACCAGTCCGGCGGTATTGGAGAACACCGTCTTGTAGTCGAAGCTGGCCTTGGGTACGCGGTACGGCCCGGGGAAGAACATGCCGATGGCGGCGGTGGTGAGCACCGGGTACGGCGTGGGATAGGCGCCGATGTCCTGGCTGAACTTGATGTCGGCGGCCAGGATGGTGCCTTCGTCGTCGAAGGCCATCCGCACCGTGCCGTCGACGTGGCGGGCCTGCCCGGCGGCCATCAGGTTCTCGCGCCGGTCCTCGATCCACTTCAGGGCGCCGGGTACCTTGCGGGCGGCCAGCATGATGCACATGTCCTCACGCATCGGCACCACCTTCTGGCCGAACCCGCCGCCGGTGTCGCGCATGATGACGCGCACTTTCTGCGCGGGTAGCCCCAGCAGCCGCGCGGCGAAGGCTCGCAGCTCGTGCGGTGTCTGCGTCGAGGCCCACAGGGTCAGCTCCTGGGAGGCGGCCTCCCACTCGACCACCAGACCGCGGGTCTCGATCGGCACCGGCACATAGGTCTGCTGATAGACGTTCTCCGAGACCACGTGCGCCGCGGTGGCGAACAGTTCTTCGTCCGGGGGCGCGCCCGCCATCCCGCCGGCCACGTTGTCGGGGTACGAATCATGGACCACCACTGCGTGATTCACCGCCCGGGTGAAGTCGGCGATCGCCGGCAGTGGCTCGTAGTCGACGTCGACGAGTTCGATGGCGTCCTCGGCGAGATACCGGTTCTCGGCGATCAGCAGGGCCACCGGATCGCCGACGAACTTCACCTCACCCTCGGCCAGTGGCGGGCGGGGCGTGTCGGGGATGTCCTTGCCGGCGACGGCGTGCCAGGCCTCTTTCACCTCGGGGTTCAGATCGGCGGCGGTCAGCACCGCGATCACCCCGGGCGTCGCCAGCGCCGCGGAGGCGTCGATGCCCTTGATGGTGGCGCGGGCGAACGGGCTGCGCACGAAACAGGCGTGCAGCATGCCGGGCCGGCTCACATCGTCGACGAAGGTGCCGTGGCCCGTCAGCAGCCGGGTGTCCTCCACGCGCGGTACGCGGGTACCGGCGTAGCGGGTGGTCACCGTGTCGACAGGTGCTGTCTGCGTCATCGGCCGTCGCTCCCCTCAGTCTGCTAAGCAGTCGCTCAGCGGACACACTACTAGGGGACCCCCAGCCCGTACAGGAGGCGCGAAAAGCGGGCGACAACTAGTCGTTGTGGGGTTTGAGACCGACCGCATGGCGCAGCTGCGCCAGGAACTCGCCGTCGTCGTCGCTGCGGACGATGTAATGACACACCGCCACCCGGGTGGCGGTGGCCGCCGCGACCGCGGCGCGGGAGGCGGGCAGCAGCAACTCGAGGCGTTCCCGCATGATCGGGATGACATAGGCCATCCGCTTGATCACGTGCCCGGGTTCGATGTCGATCATCCGCACGCCGGAATACGACTGCTGATACTCGACGATGAACCGCAGTGCCGCGTCGAGTCGTTCACTGCCGCGCAGTCCCGCGGTGGCCTTCGCGATACCGCGGTCGAACAGTTCACGCTCCCAGAGTCCGAACGCGTCGAGCAGGTCTTCCTTCGAGGCGAACCAGCGGTACAGCGTGGGACGCGAGACGCCCGCCTGCAGCGCCACTTCGGACAGGCTCAACTTGGACATGCCGTTGCGGGCGAGCACCTCCGCAGTGGCCGCGAGAATACGGTCACTGGTTGTCGGATCCGCGTCGGTGTCGGAGGGGGAGAGCTCCTGCTGTCGTGGTGCCACAACAAAATGGTAGTCGGGTGTCTCGCCAGGTCAGGTTTCCGACGCTGAGACGTGCGCCGCATCGGGGGACCGGTGCACCAGCGCGGTGATCTGCGGTGCGTCCATCACCCGGGCATCCCGATGGTCTTGATGTCGAGGTACTCGGTGTAACCGCGGTCGCCGTTGCGGTATCCCAATCCGGATTGTTTGGTGCCGCCGAAGGGGCTGGTGATACCGAAGTGACTCTTGCCGTTGATGGTGACGTTGCCGGTGCGCATCCGTCGCGCGATACCCATGGCGCGGTCGAGGTCGGTGCCGGAGACTTCGCCGGACAGTCCGTAGATGCTGTTGTTGGCGATCGCCACGGCCTCGTCGTCGCTGTCGTAACCGGTGACGGTGAGGACGGGACCGAAGATCTCCTCCTGGGCGATCCGGGAGTCGGGGTCGACGTCGGCCAGCAGGGTGGGCTGGGTGTAGTAACCGCGGGTCAGCTGCTCGGGAATGCCCCCGCCGGTGATCAGCCGGGCACCGGAGCTCAGCCCGCTCTCGATGAGGCCGAGCACCTTGTCGCGCTGCACGGCGCTGATCTGGGGGCCCTGCATGACTCCGGGAGTCCAGGGATCACCCACCGGGAAGTTCTCCATCGCAGCTTTCAACAACTCCAGGCCCTCGTCGTAGCGGCGGCGCGGCAGCAGGATCCGGCTGGGCAGAATGCAGCTCTGGCCGGACATGACACAGGCCATCATGGCCGCCAGGGGCAGCGCGGCGGTCAGGTCGGCGTCGTCGAGCACGATGTGCGCCGACTTGCCGCCGAGCTCCAACAGGGTCTTCTTCACCGTCGGTGCGGCAGCGGCCAGGATGGCGCGGCCGGTGGCCGTCGAGCCGGTGAAGGTGATCATGTCCACCCGCGGATCGGCCGACAGTGCGGCGCCGACTTCGTTGGCGTTCGAGGTGACGACATTGAAGACTCCGGCGGGAATGTCGGTGTCCTCGGCGACGATGCGCCCCAGTTCACTGCCTGACCAGGGGGTGAGCTGGGCAGGTTTGAGTACAACGGTGTTGCCCGCCATCAGAGCCGGCACGGTCTCGGCGATGTTGAGGTAGAACGGCACGTTCCACGGCGTGATCGCCCCGACCACCCCGACCGCCTCGAAGGACAGCTTCCGGCGCGCGGAGCCCATCGGGGTGTCGTGCAGGCCGGTGTCCTGGAGATACCGAAAATCGCGCCCGTGTTCGGCCCAGTGCTTCACTTCGGCGATCGGGCTCTCGATCTGGGAGCCGGTGACCGTCACGGGACAGCCCACTTCGGTGATGAGCACCCGGCGCAGATGCTCTTTGTCGCGCTCCAGCGCCGCGTGCAACTGCATCATGCAGTGGAACCGGAACTCGGGATCGCGCGACCAGTCGCCGGCATCGAATGCGCGCCGCGCGGCCGCCACCGCCCGGTCCATGTCGGCCACTGTGCCGTCGGCGGCCTGTCCCACCACTTCTTCGCTGGCGGGGTGTTCGACGTCGAAGAGTGCGCCGGTACCCGCGGGCTGTAGGTCCCCATCGATGAGCATCCGATGTTCGCCGGCGAGCACGCCGGTGTGTTCTGCGATGTCGGTCATGGGCCCAGCTTTACAAAAATGCCCCAGAGTGTCAGGCGAATCCGGTACCTGGTCTACATGGGTCCGTCGGCGGCTTCCCGGAAGATTCGCTGGCGGTGTCGACACGGGGTGCTCAGGCCGGTGGCAGCGGCGCGTCCGTGATCTTCTGGGATAACCTAGCTCCAGTGCGAAAGACGTCCTTGCCGGGTTCAGACTGCAGCCTTGCGAGCTACACGCGCGATCCGGCTGGGCCGTGCAGTGCAAACAGTGAGGTGAATCTTGTCCGAACAGCCAAAGCTCGTCAACGAAGCCACCAGCCCGGTGACGTGTGTCATCGGTGAAGAGTGGGTCGGCCGAGTTGCAGTGCTGTCCGTCTCCGGCGTTGTCGACATGCTGACGGCTCCTCAGCTCGAAGAGGCGATCACCGCCTCGCTGAGCAAGACGCCCGCGGCTTTGGTCGTCGATCTGACTGATGTCGAGTTCCTGGCGTCGGCCGGGATGGGCGTCCTGGTGGGCGCTCACGATCAGTTGCCCGCCGACGTCAAATTCGGCGTTGTCGCCGACGGTCCGGTGACCAGCCGGCCGCTCAAACTGGTGGGTATCGCCGACATCGTCGACCTGTTCCAGACCAGGGACGAGGCACTCGCAAAACTCGATGCGTGAGGTGTATTGGAACCGGGTAGCCCCACTTTTGCCATGACGAAGACCAACGACACCGCGCCCCCCGAATCTGATGGTTTCGAGCGTGCAGGTGTGGTCGCGGACGCTGTGAATGTGGTCAGGCTGCGCGAAGAGTTGGAGCAGTGGTTGCGGCAGGGTTTCGAACTCGACGCACTACGGCTCAACGACCTGGTGCTGGCCGTCAACGAGGCACTGGCCAACGTGGCCGAGTTCGCGTACCGCCACGCCACCCACGCCGGCACAGTCGAGTTGCGTGGTGAGTACGACAGATCGACATCGATCCTGACCATCACCGTCAGCGATCACGGGACGTGGCGTGACTCGACCGAACGCGAGGCCAAACGCACCAGGGGCCGCGGTATCCCGTTGATGGAGGCGCTGTCCGACGAGGTGGGCATCGACGCCGGTGACCACGGCACCACCGTTCGGATGCGGTTCGGCAACATCGCGGTGAGCACCGCGCGCAACGGCGACGAAGTGCCTGCCTAGAAACAGGGAGTTTGGGGACGGTGCCGGCGTGCGCCTCTCGGCAAGTGGTCGCTCGAGGCGACTGAGGTGTGGTACCCGGGGCATGCTCGGCACCGTCGATATGTCTAACGGGGCGACCTGCGGAAGAATTCCCCTCGGGAAGGAGTGCCCGCCATGACGGACATCACGTATCCAGCACCGGCCGGCCCGCTGCCGGCCTACCGCGCCCAGCCCGCCGGTGAGGGTCCGTGGCCGGCGGTGGTCGTCATTCACGACGCCTTCGGGTTGACCGCCGACATCAAACGCAGTTGCGATCGGCTCGCATCGGAGGGGTATCTGGCGTTGGCGCCGGCGCTGTTCCGTCGCGGCAACCGCGTGGCATGCGTGGTGGCCACCATGCGGGCGTTGAGTACCGGCAGCGGTGCGGCCATCGACGACGTGGTAGCCGCGCGCGACGCGCTGGCGGCCGACCCGTCCTGCACCGGCAAGGTCGGTGTCCTCGGTTTCTGCATGGGTGGCGGGTTCAGTTTGCAGCTGGCGCCGCGGGGGGTGTTCGACGCGGCCGCTCCCAACTACGGCAACTGGCCGAAAGACCCAGCGGTGCTGGCAAATTCGTGTCCCACCGTAGCGAGCTACGGCGCCAAGGACCCCACTCTCAAGGGTGCGGCGGACAAGCTCGAACGCATCCTGACCGACGGGGGAGTTGCCCACGACGTCAAGGAGTATCCCGAAGTCGGACATTCGTTCATGAACGACTGGGGAACGCCCGCGGCATTGCAGTTCGTCACCCGCGCGGCAGGCTTCTTCTATTCCGAACCCGAGGCGGAGGACGCGTGGGTGCGCATCCTGAGATTTTTCGGTGAGCACTTGCGGTGACCTGACACCGTGCACACGGGCGTAGCGTTGACCGGGCGTGTCCGGGGTATCGGAACCTGGGGGGGCCACACGCACTCAGGAGTCAGAGGAAGAGGTTGGAGAGTATGAGCACTGTGCCCGCAATCGCACTGAACAACGACACCACCATCCCGCAGCTGGGGTTCGGCGTCTACCAGGTGCCGCCGGACGACACCGCGTCGACGGTGAAGACCGCCCTGGAGATCGGCTACCGCCACATCGACACCGCCGAGATGTACGGCAATGAGAAGGGCGTGGGCGAAGGTATCCGGGCCGCCGGACTGGCCCGCGGCGACGTCTACATCACCAGCAAGCTCAACAACGGCTTCCACAAGCCGGATGATGCGCGCCGCGCGTTCGATGACACCCTGGCGGCACTGGGCTACGACTACGTCGACCTGTTCCTGATCCACTGGCCGCTGCCCACCCTGTACGACGGCGACTTCGTGTCGACATGGAATGTGTTGGAGGAGTTCGCCAGGGACGGGCGGGCCCGCAGTATCGGGGTGTCGAACTTCCAGCCGGCGCACCTGGACAAGCTGGCCGCCGGATCCTCCACGGTTCCCGCGGTCAATCAGATCGAGGTGCACCCGTACCTGACCAACGACGAGGTCCGCGCCTACGGCCAACAGCACGGCATCGTGACCGAAGCATGGTCGCCCATTGCCCAGGGCAAGGTGCTCGGTGACAGCACCATCACCGGCATCGCCGAGGCCACCGGCAAGACGC
Organism: Mycolicibacterium sp. SMGY-1XX; assembly: GCF_059132455.1. Lineage (NCBI taxonomy): Bacteria > Bacillati > Actinomycetota > Actinomycetes > Mycobacteriales > Mycobacteriaceae > Mycobacterium > Mycolicibacterium sp. SMGY-1XX. Next base: position 4,009,597 of record NZ_CP101139.1, on the reverse strand, counting down.
CGGCACAGGTGGTGCTGCGCTGGCATGTTCAGCGCGGCGATGTCGTCTTCCCGAAGTCGGTGACTCCGGACCGGATGCGGGAGAATTTCGAGATCTTCGACTTCGAGCTCGACGGCGATCAGATGGCCGCGATCTCGGGCCTGGACAAAGGCGAGGACGGGCGCACCGGCCCGAACCCGGACACGTTCGACTACATTCCGGGCTGAGTTCGCTAGCCGGTCTGAGAAACTTTCCGCGACAGCATGATTCGGGTGTCATCGGCGGGTTCGAAGCGGTAGCCGCTGCCACGGACGGTCACCAGAGACCGTCCGTGGCTGCCCAGCTTGGCCCGCACACGTTGCACATGGGTGTCCACGGTGCGCTCCGAGATCGTCGCCACCGCACCGGAATCCGGTGCAGTGACATCACCCCACACGTTGTGCATCAGCTCGGCGCGGGGTACCGCGCGCCCGGCGGCGGTGACCAGATACTTGAGCAGTTCGAATTCGCGGTACGCCAGCCGCACCGGTGTGCCGTCAACCGTCACCCACCGGTGCGGCACGTCGACGAGGAGCCCGCGCTGCGGGGCCTCGGTGTCGCGTACCGGTTGTTCGCCGGCCGTCAGCGACGCCTTGCGGGCCCGTACACCCGGTAGCAAGCGGCTCATCATGGTGCCGAACTCGTCGGCGAGTTCGGCCGCCCGCTGCGGCAGCCCCGGCGGGTCGGTCGGTACGTCGAGGACCACCACGACGCGCATGGTCGGCCCCGGGGCGGGCTCGGCAGGGCCCACGGCCTGATACACGGGTCCACTGTCGCGGCCGCCACGCCTGCGGTGAACAGTTTCGTTCGGCGTGAGCGCAATACGGTTCAGAACGCCGGAATGACTTGTCCCCGGTAGGCCTGTAGCAAAAACGCCCGTACGTCATCGCCGTTCAGCGCCGCCGCCAGGGCGCGGATGCGCGGGTCGGCACGCAGTTCCGAACGGGTCACCAGGTACTCGGCGTACGTGGTGTTGCCGTGGTCGCAGTGCAGCGCGTCGCCGGCGCCGACACCCAACCCCATGGCCTGATTGCCGAACAGGAAGACCACGTCGAAATCCTCGCGGGCGCCGCCGAGCAACCAGCTGCTGATCTCCTTGAGGATCAGCGCGCGGGGGTTGGCCCTGATGTCGCCGAGGGTGCGCGGTGCCGGTCCGGGTGGACACGTCAGCAGCCCGAGGTCATGCAGCATGCCCAACGCCCGGTCGGCGTTCACCGGGTCGGCGGGTAGCGCCACCTCTGTGTAGTCGGCGATATCGGTGAGGTTGAGGATTCCGCTGCCGGGCCGGGCATAGAGGCCGAACGGTTCGATGTGTACGGGCGCCACCGCCACCAGCGGCGCGCCGGTGCGGCCGGTGAATTCCTCCAGGAACGGCAGGTACTGGAAGAAGTTCGCGTCCAGTCGGCCTTCTGCGAGCAACTCGTTGGGCTCGTCGAAAGACTCGAACACCTCGATGCGCAGGTCGATGCCGTGACCGGCGAGGGCCGGCCGGAGGAAATCGAGCACCTCGGCATGGGGGATCGGGGTGGCCCCGACGCGCAGCGCGCGCATACCCCGCCCGCCGACCGAGCGGATGGACCGTCCACGCTGCATGCCGGCAGATTACCGCTCAACACGATTGTGTCCGACTGTGTCGTAATAGAACTCACGGTGACGTCAGGGCTGGTGGTCGGCGGGGCGCGATTCCTATCGTGCCGAAAGCTCACCACCACTCGACTCGAAGGGCGGACACCCATGTCCGAGACAACAGCGCCGGCCGACGGCGGCGGCTCACCGGAGCCGGACACCAACGCTCCCGCACGCCGGTTGCGCGGCGATCTGGGCGTCGCCTCGATCGTGTTCATGGTGGTGGCCGCGGCCGCACCGTTGGGTGTGATCGGTGGCGTGGTGCCGTTGGGCCTGGCCGGCGGCAACGGCGCAGGTTTCCCCGCCGCGTTCGTGGTGGCCAGCGTCATCCTGCTGCTGTTCGCGGTCGGATTCACCGCGTTGACGCCGTTCGTCGACGACGCCGGTGCCTTCTTCTCGTATGTCCGCCAGGCCCTTGGCTTTCCGGTGGGCATCGGGATCGCCTTCGTCGCGCTGGTCAGCTATGTGGCACTGGAGGCCGGCGTCTACGGCCTACTGGGGCCGGCCGGAGCGGTGGTGCTGGAACTGTTCGGCGGGCCCAGCCTGCCGTGGTGGCTGTTCGCCGCGGTCGGGTTCGCGCTGACCACCTATCTGGGTTACCGCAACATCAACCTGTCCAGCCGGGTCCTGGCAGTGCTGCTGACCGCCGAAATCGCCATCGTGCTGGTGTTGGACCTGGTGATCGTGGTGCGGGGAGGCGATCACGGATTGTCGTCGGGCATCGTGAACCCGGATGCGATCTTCTCCGGTTCGGTGGGCATCGGATTGCTGTTCGCCCTGCTCGGCTTCATCGGCTTCGAGGCCACCGCGATCTTCCGGGACGAGGCCCGCGATCCCGAGCGCACCATTCCGCGCGCCACCTACGTCGCGTTGATCCTGATCGGCGGGTTCTACGCCCTGTCCAGCTGGGCGTTGATCTCCGGGTGGGGTGACGAGGAGGCGATCACCCGGGCCACCGATTCGGGTGGCACCTTCCTGGCCGACACCGCCCAGCGCTACATCGGCCTGGTCGGCACCGACCTGATCACCGTGCTGTACTTCACCAGCCTGTTCGCCTGCATCCTGGCCTTCCACAATGTGGCGTCGCGGTACGTGTTCGCGTTGTCGCAGCGCGGCGTGCTGCCGGAGTCTTTGAGCCACGCCCACTCTCGGCATGCCTCGCCCCATCAGGCGTCGCTGTGGATCTCCGGGGTGGTGGCCATCAGCGTGCTGCTGGCCGTGGTGTTCGGGCTCGACCCGGCCGCCCAGTTCTACACCTGGTTCGCGGGCGCGACGACGGTCGGTTTTGTCGTGTTGTTGATCGCCACCAGCGTCGCGGTGCTGGTGTTCTTCGCCAGGGACCGGCGTGGATATTCGCAGTGGCGGGTCCGAATCGCCCCGGCGCTGGGTCTGGTGGCGCTGGCCGCCGCGCTGGTGCTGATCCTGACCAACCTGTCGGATCTGGTGGGCGGGTCGAGCGTGTTGGGCTGGGTGATCATCGGACTGCTGGTCGTTTCCTTCATCGCCGGTGTCGCGGTCGGCAACCGGGTGGCAGCCAAGACGCAGGTGACGGCATGACCCAAGTCGCCGAAGGTGCAGTGGCACGGGTCGATTCAGACGGCGCCCGGGAACTCATCCGCCGGCTCGAGGATGGCTCACTCACCGAGATCGAGGTGGCCTGGAGTGATCCCTTCGGCCACGCCCAGGGCAAACGGATCCCGGCCGCGCAGTTCCTGGGCCGGGCCCAGGGCACCGGCTTCGCGTTCTGTGAGGCATCACTGGGCTGGAACACCGATGCCACGGTGATCGACGGGTTGTCCCTGACCAACTGGGCCGGTGGCTATCCCGATGTGTATGCGCTACCGGACTTCTCGACCTTCACGCCGGTGCCGTGGCGACCCGGGGTGGGTCATGTGATCTCCGATATCGTCAGCCACGACCGGTCACCGTCACTGCTGGATCCCCGCGCGGTGCTGCGCCGCGTACTGGCACGGCTGGAGTCGCTGGGTTACACCGCCAAAGTGGGTGTCGAGTACGAGTTCTACCTGCTGGAGCCGGATGGCTCGCCGTTCCAGAACGACATCCACGCCTACTCGCTGGAGAACGCCAACGCCCTGGATCCGCTGATCACCGACCTGTACGAGACGCTGGGCACCTTCACCAGATTGGAAGGGGTGCAGACCGAATACGGTCCAGGCCAGGTGGAGACCAACCTGGTGTACACCGACGCGCTGGCCGCCGCCGACGACAGCGCCCGGCTCAAGTACGCCGCCAAAGAAGTGGCCCGTAAACACGGCAAGCTGGCCAGTTTCATGCCGAAACCGTTCTCGGAGCACTCCGGCAGTTCGTCGCATCTGCACATCTCGTTGTGGCAGGGCGAAACGCCGGCTTTCGAGCCGGTGAACGGGTCCGAGAGTGATACCGCCTTGCTGGCGATCGCCGGCCTGCTGGATCACTTGCCGTCGATCACCCTGTTCGGTGCACACTCGGTGAACGCCTACCGCCGCTTCGCGCCGGACACCTTCGCCCCGGATACCGTGAACTGGAGCCGCGACAACCGCAGCGCTGCGGTGCGCTCCCTGATCGAGCCCGAGCCCGGTGCCAGCCGCATCGAACTGCGAACCGGCGCTTCGGATTCCAACCCCTACTGGTTGGTGGCGTCAGCGCTGGCCGCCGTGATCGCCGGCCTGGAGGCGGGGCGGCGGCCACCGGCGGCCGCGTCGGGCAATCTCTACGGTGTCGGCACACCGCTGCCCGATTCTCTGGGCACCGCACTGGCGCTGGCCACCCAGGATGACACCATCGCCGAGATTCTCGGCGCGGCCTCGGTGGCGGATTTCGCAGCCATCGCCCGCAGCGAGTGGCAGCAGTATGTGGGCCATGTCAGCGACTGGGAACGCCAACGCTACCTGGCACATTCGTGACAGCCCCGCGATTCGGGGTATGGGCTCCGGTGTACGGCAATCACGGCGCCAGGGCGCACCCCGACGACGCGCCCGACGCCGGCTACCGGCGCAATCGGGACCTGTTGGTCCATGCCGAGCAGGTGGGGTTCGACGCCACCCTGGTGGCCCAGCACGTCGTGCATCCCAGCAATGTCGACGACGATGTGCTGGAAACGTGGTCCACGCTGGCGGCGCTGGCCGAGGCCACCAGCCGCATCGAATTGATCGGCGCCATCAAGCCACTGCTGGTGAATCCGTTGGTGTTCGCCAAGATCGCCGGGAACATCGCCGACATCTCCTCGGGCCGGCTGTCGATCAACGTCGTCAGCGGATGGTTTTTGCCCGAGCTGGAAGCCCTCGGCGTGGACCTGCTCGATCACGACGACCGCTATGCCTACACCAGAAGCTGGCTGGACACCGTGACGGCGCTGTGGGCCGGCAAACAAGTGCCTTCCGCCACGCATCCGACCGGGCAGCCTGCACTGGTGCGGCCCCTGCCCGCGGTGGTTCCCCCGGTGTACCTGGGTGGGGAATCCGAACCGGCGCGGGCGCTGGCCGCCCGGTACGCCGACGTGTTCTTCATCAACGGCAGGCCACTGGAGGCGACGGTCGCGGTGATCGACGACCTGAGGGCCCGACCGCGTGACGGTGCGCCTTTGCGGTTCGGATTGTCGGCGTTCGTGGTGGCTCGGGACACCGAAGCCGACGCCCATGCCGAGCTGGCCCGGTTGCAGGCCCTGGTGGACGCTGAGCAACGTCCGGAGATCTCGTCGGGCACCGACCCGAAAACCCAGATGTACAAGGTCCTTTCCGGTACCAGCCGGGTGGGCTCCAACGGTGGCACGCTGGCCGGCCTGGTGGGCAGCTACGACCAGGTGGCCGAACGCATCACCGCGTTCCAGCACGCCGGTATCGATCTGTTCATGTTGCAGTTCCAGCCGCTGGAGGCCGAGCTGGACCGGTTCGCCGAGCACATCATTCCGCGCTTCCGCTGACAGGAGAACCTGATGAGTGTCAGTCCCACCCGGTCGACGAGCCCTTCCAACGTCGTGCCCGTTCTTTCCACCGGCCAGCGGCTGGAGCGCCTGGACGCGATCGTCGAGGACCTGCGCCACGAGGACGCCGCGGCCGAACGGGACCGGGTGCTGCAGTACGACGCCGTGGAGCGGCTGCGCCAGGCCGGCATTCTCGGCCTGCGGGTGCCCACCCGCTACGGTGGGCCCGGCGCCAGTGCGCGGGACGTGCTCGGCGCGGTCATCCGGATCGCCAGCGGCAGTTCCAATGTGGCGCAAGCGCTTCGGGCCCACTTCGGATTCTCCGAGCGGCTCCTGAGCAACCGCGCCACCGACGCCGAACGACAGGAGTGGTTCCCGAAGATCGCCGCCGGACTGGTGGTGGGCAACGCCATCACCGATTCCGGCGGCAAGGCGCCGGGCAGCGCTGACACCAAGGTGCTGGCCGACGAGGACGGCGTGCTGCGGCTCAACGGCCACAAGTTCTACTCGACAGGCACGTTGTATGCCGATGTCATCGCCGTATCCGCGGTCGACGCTCACGGCCGCGATCTGCAGGCCATCATCCCCACCGATCGCGAAGGCGTCGAATTGTTCGACGACTGGGACGGTTTCGGGCAGCGCACCACGGCCAGCGGCGGGACCCGGTTCACCCACGTGGCGGTGGAACCCGTCGAGGTCACCACTGTCTCCGACGGCGCTCACCTCGGGCACAGCACCACCTTCCTGCAGCTGTACCTGGCCGCGGTGGCGGCGGGTATCGCGGCCGCCGTGCGCGCCGACGCCGTCGAGTACGTGCGCCGCCGTGCGCGGCCCGCCGCGCACTCGCTGGCCGACACGGCCGCGGCAGATCCCTTTGTGCTGCACGCCGTCGGCGAGATTGCCGCGTCGGCCGCAGCCGCTGAGGCGTTGGTGTTGTCGGCCGCTGATCATCTGGATGCGCTGGTGGACGACGATCGCATCGATGATCCCGATGCCCTGGCCCGCGCTGCGGTCACCGTCGCCGAAGCGCAGCTGATCGCCGAGCGGCTGACGCTGACCGCGGCGCAACGACTGTTCGACACCGGGGGAGCGTCGGCCACGGCCAAATCGTTGAATCTCGATCGCCACTGGCGCAACGCCCGCGCCCTGGCCACCCACAGCCCGCTGGACTACAAGGCTTATGTCGCCGGCGATCACGCCGTCAACGGAACGACGCCGCCGGCCAACGGCTACTTCTGAGGGGTCCGCCGTCAGAACTCCAGGAGGTACTCCAGGTGGCGGCGGGAGAACTCCATCCGCCACTCGGGCAGTGTGCCCGACAGCCGCACCAGGCCGGGTTCGAAATCGACGTCGGTCAGCTGCAGCCCGTGCGGCAACTCGGGCAACCTGATCCGGTAGGCCGGCGTGCGCCGCGGCAGCGGCCACCTGCGCCGCCGCAGTGTCACCGCCCGAGGTGTCAGCATCAAAACCGAGCCGTCCAGCACCGTGTCGATCTCCACATGTCCGAGCCCGGGTCGTCGCGCAAACCGCACGCGCGCCACCCCGTCGTCACCGATGGTGCCGGCAAACCGGGGAGCCATTGTCGGCAGCAGGTCGTCGAGCGCCGAGGTCGAGACGTCGAGGGTGAGGTGGACCGGGGCGGCGACCACTGTCGGAGGGGCGCCGGGGCGTACATGCACGTTGCGCAGCACCGCCGAGGCGCGGTCGAAGCGGCCGCCCTGCCAGCCGATGTCGGTGGCAGAGACGTGCACGTCATCGAGTTGTCCGACTGCCAGGCGCCGCACGTCGAGGCGCGACTCGAGCTGTGAGACGGTCAAGGTGATGGGGCCGCTGTCCGCGCGCACCGTCATCCGGCGCCCGACCACCAGGCGGCGAAGCGTGATGAACACGGTGCGGTAGGCGGCGGCCGCGCCGGTGGACACCGGCGGCACCGCCACCGCCGTCGACCACAGCGCCGACACCATGTCCAGCGGACGGAACGGATCCCAGCGGCGGCTCGGACCTCCTGCGCGCCGGTTGGGCCCCGTCATGGCCCCACCCTATGTTGATGGACATGATGTCGACGGTCACCGAACCTGTCCTCCAGAACCGCGGCGCTGTCATCGTCGGGGGAAGCCGCGGTGTCGGGCGCGCCGTCGCGCAGCTGCTGGCGCAGCTCGGCGCGGGTGTGGTGATCAACGGACGCGGTGCGGACGCCGTCGCCGAGACGGTCGAGTCGATCAACGGCGCAGGGCACACCGCGGTCGGCTTCTCCGGATCACCCTCGGATGAGGCAAGTGCGCAGGCGCTGGTCGCGACCTGCGTGAAGCATTTCGGCGACATCGACATCCTGGTGAACTGCGCCGGAATCGCCGAGCCGCCCGAGTCGTCGATCCTGACCGTCACCGGTGCGCAGTTCGACGAACTGATGGCCAGCCACATCGGGACCGTGTTCCACACCTGCCGGGCCGCCGCTCCGCGCATGGTCGCACGCTCGGCGGGCGCGATCGTCAACACCAGCTCGTTCGCGTACCTCGGCGACTACGGCGGCACCGGCTACCCGGCGGGCAAAGGGGCGGTCAACGGTCTCACCATGGCCATCGCGGCCGAGCTCAAGGAGTACGGGGTGCGCGCCAATGTGGTGTGTCCCGGCGCGAGAACTCGGCTGTCGACCGGCGCCGACTACGAAGAGCAGATTCGCACCCTGCACCGTCGCGGACTCCTCGATGAGGTGTCCATGCAGGGCGCGTTGGCCCCGGCGCCGCCGGAGTATGTCGCGGCGCTGTACGCCTACCTGGTCAGTGACCTCGCCCGCGAGGTCACCGGGCAGATCCTGATCGGTGCAGGCAATTTCGTCGGCCGGTTCGACCGCCCGGCGCCGGCGTTTCTCGGGTACCGCGACCATGACACCTCGCCGCCGTGGAGCGGCGAGGAACTTCACGCCATGATCACCGGCGCGGCCGGTTGATCAGCCCAACACGCGCGGTGTGACGGTGACCGTCCCGGCACCCGGGGTGGGCCGGTTCGGATCCGCCGGCGCGGGGGCACCACTGGTGCCAGGCTGCGGGATGGACCCGCCAGGCGGCACCAACGAGTGGGTGTTCGGTGCGACGGGCTGTTCGGCGCCCGGTGCGAGCTCGCAGTTGAGCCGCATCCGGACCGACCGGCCCGACGGCTGCTGCTCGAGCACGATGCACTGCGACTGCGGCAGGTCGTTGCCGATGGCGCCGCCGAATGTGCCTTTGTAGCCCAGGCTCTTCAGGATGGCGATGGCACGGCCGTAGGGCTCGCCGGTGACGTCGGGAACCTCGGCATTCGCCTGGCCGGTGCCCAGGACGGCCATGGACACCGCGGCACTGGAGCCGGCGACGAGAAGAGCAAGCTTCTTCACTACGGGCCTATTCACTCAAGAACCTTCTTCCGTTTCTGCGGTGTGAACCTATCGCAGTAGCCATAGCGGTGAAACTCCAACCAAGACGCCCGGGTTATCGCCGGTGCCTCACCAAACGTTTCGCGGGGCTTGCTCGCCGGTGGCCGCGTCGCAGGTCAACCGCCGTTTCCGCGGAGGATGTCCTCGGCGCAGCGCAGCCGGGTGTGCCCGGTCTGGTCCATGCAGATCCGGACCGGGGATTCGGTTTCAAACGGCGGTGGGGCAGCCGGCGAGGTGGTCACCACGGGGTTGGGGATCTGCGCCGGACTGCTGGACCACAGGTAGCGGTCCGTGTACTGCAGGTTGGCGCAGTACACGCTGGTGCCCTCGGCGGTGACGCCGGTGGCGCCGGCCTGCGGGCAGTCGCCGCCGATCGCGGCGGTACCCGAACTCACGGTCGGTGTGGTGGTCGGTGAGGCGGTCTCGGTTTCGGTGACCACGTCCGTCTCGGTCTCCGTGGCGGCGCCGGCGGTGACCGGCGGCGGAGCCGGAGCCGGCGTGGTGGTACGCGCAGTGGTGGCAGTGGTGGCGGTGGTTCTGGTGTCGGCCCCGGTCTCCTTGTCGGCGGTGAACTCGCCGACCGCGAACGCCACCGCGATCACCAACAGCAATGCCAGGACCACGGGCAACAGGACAGCAGGGCGGGCCCAGCTTCGGGTGGTGGCCGTGGGTGCGGTCTCGGTGGCGGTGGCCAGGCGGGTGGCCTCGACGGCGCCGCTGCCGCCGGCGTCGAGGCTCGATGCCGACGCGGGCGCCCCGATCTGGTGCGCCAGGGCCCGGGCGAAGTCCATGCACCGGGCATAGCGGTCGGCCGGGTTCTTCGACAGCGCTTTGCCCAGCGCCGGATCCAGATGCGCCAGCTCGGGTTTGCGATGGCCCAGGCTCGGTGGCGATGCGGTGAGGTGCTGGCTGATCACCACTGCGGGATTGGAGTGCTGGAACGGCGGTGCCCCGGTCAGCAGGTGAAAGGCCGTGGCAGCCAGAGCGTATTGGTCGGCGCGGCCGTCCAATGGGTTGCCCATCAGCTGTTCCGGGGCGGCATAGGACACCGTCCCGACGGTCATGTTGGTGGCGGTCAGGCCACTGGCTTCGTCAGCTCTGCGAGCAATGCCGAAGTCCGCCAACAGGATTCGTTGACTACCGGCGTTCGATCGCGCAATCAGGATGTTCGCCGGCTTGACGTCACGGTGCAGCAGCTGACGGTCGTGGGCGTAGTCGAGTGCTTCGGCCACTGCGTTGACGATCGCCAGCACCTGCTCCGGCGGCAGACCGCCCGGGTGTTTGCGCAGCAGCACGCCCGCGTCGGTGCCGTCCACGTAATCCATCGAAATCCACAGCTGGCCCTCGAACTCGCCGCGGTCGTGCACACCGACGATGTGCGGGTGCCACAGACCGCCCGCCAGGTCGGCTTCACGTTCGAACCGGTCGCGGAACTCGCGGTCCGTGCTCGCCGACGGTGGCAGCACCTTCAGCGCGTCCTGGCGGGGCAGTCGCGGATGGTGGGCGAGGTACACCTCACCCATACCGCCTGCGCCGAGCAGGCGGATGATCGTGTAGCCAGCAAAGGTGGCACCGTCGGCCAACGGCATGTGGCGCATGGTACAGGTGATCGGGCTGCAGACGTCAGGGCGCGACGAGCAGGGTGCGGGTGCGGGCCCGGATCTGGTGCAGCGCGTCCTCGGTGACGCCGAGGACGCGCAGGCAGGCATCGGCCACCCGTTCGGGAAGTGCGGCGCTGTTGTCGGCGGTCTGGGCGGCCCGCATGTTGACCAGGGCTTCGACGAGGCGGAACGGCAGGTCGGCGGTATCGTCGTCGACGGGGGCGGTGGCCTGACTGCAGCGCAGATAGAACAGCCGCAGCCGTTCGCGGTCCGCCCAGAACGAGGCCAGCCGTGCCTCCCGGAGTTCGGGCAGCAGGTACAGCGCTCCCAGGTTCCACCGGCCGGTGAGCAGCTGGGCACCGTCGAAAGCGGCCAGGGCATGCAGCTGTTGGGGCGCCGACAGGGTCGGTGTGACTTCGGTGAGTCGCTGGGAGAAATGCAGTGAGGGAGTCACGGTCTGGTGCAGCAGCGCGGACAGGATCTCGTCCTTGGTGCGGAAGTAGTGGTAGAGCGAGGCCTGCCGGACGCCGACCGCCTCGGCGATGGTGCGGGTGGAAGTGCTGGCGTAACCGCGCGTGGTGAAGAGCTCGCCTGCGGCATCGAGGATTTCATCGCGGGCGCCTGCGCCCGGCCGCCGCTGGGTGGTGAGCCGGGGCCGGCCCCGAGTGGTGGTCACCGCCTCATCGTGGCTCAGCAACACGGGGAAGTGGAGTCTCCGAGTTTTCTGTCACACGACAGAAACACACGCGACGTAGCGGTTACCTGCGCTCATTCATTGGTTACGCCGGTGACACCAACGGCGCCACTGAGATGTGAAAACTGTCAGTCGACAGGCTGATGGCTCAGAGTTGCGCCGCCCGCGCCTGGAACATCGACCAGCGGGAGTGACCGATGGCCAATGCCACCTCGGAGATCGCAGCAGGTGCCCCCGACACGGGTGCCCGGGCCGCGGGTGCCGACGTCGCCGCCGACGGTTCGCCGCGGCTGGTCGCCACCGTCGACGACCTCTCGGTGACGTTCCGGCGAAACGGCAAGGATGTGCATGCCCTGCGCGGTGTCTCCCTGCGTATCCGCGCCGGCGAGATCATCGGCCTGGTCGGCGAATCCGGGTCCGGGAAAAGCGTTCTGGGATTCAGCATGCTCGGGCTGCTGCCGGGGCACGCCCGGGTCGACGGCGCGGTGCAGGTGGCCGGCTCGGACATGGTCCACGGCGCGGACAAACTCCTGCGCAAGGTGCGTCGTCTCGATCTCGGCGCGGTCTTCCAGGACCCCATGACCTCGCTGAACCCCACGATGCGGATCGGCAGGCAGGTGGCCGAAGCGGCCGGCAGTGACGCCGAGGCCCTGCGCCTGCTGACCGCGGTGGGTATCCCGGACCCGCAACGCCGCATGCGGGCGTTCCCACACGAACTCTCGGGCGGATTGCGGCAGCGGGTGATGATCGCCATCGCCATCGCCGGCGATCCCGACCTGATCATCGCCGACGAACCGACCACCGCACTGGACGTCACGGTGCAGGCGCAGGTGCTGCGGCTGCTGCGCCGTCTCCGTGACGAGATCGGTTGCAGCATCGTGCTGATCACCCACGATCTCGGTGTCGCAGCCCAGATCTCCGATCGCATCGCGGTGCTCTATGCCGGGCGGATCGCCGAGATCGGACCCACCGCCGGGGTGCTGTCGCAGCCCGCGCATCCCTACACCCACGGCCTGCTGCGCTCCCGGCTGACGCTGAAGACCTCACGTGAGCACCGGCTGGCGGCGCTGGCCGGTTCGGTGCCCAGCCCGGTAACGCCCCCGCCGGGGTGCGCCTTCGAACCTCGCTGCCGGGTGTCCAAACCCGAATGCACCCGCACGCCACCTGATCCCGTTGCCGTTGGCCACGACCGGGTCAGCGCCTGCATTCTGCCCGGTGAACAGGCCAGTGCCGAGCTCGGATCACCGGCCGCCGAACCCGTCCCGGAGCCGCCCGTCGTGAGCGCTGCCACGACGGTGAGCGCACCCGCGGTGTCGGTGCGCGATGCCACCAAGGTGTTCTCGGTCAAGCGTCACGGGAAACTGCATGCTCTGCGGGGCATCTCACTCGACGTCGCTCAGGGGGAGTCGGTGGCGCTGGTCGGCGAGAGCGGTTCGGGCAAATCGACACTGTTGCGCCTGATCGCCGGATTGGACACTCCCACTGCGGGTTCGGTGACCCGCAACGGTGGTACCGGACCTCAGATGGTGTTCCAGGACGCCGGCGCGTCGCTGACCCCGTGGCTGTCGGTGGGGGAACTGATCGCCGAACGGCTCAAAGGTTCCGGGCTGTCGCGACGCCGGCGCCAGGACGCGGTGGCGGAGGTGCTGGAGCGGGTCGGATTGCCCAAGGAGGTGGCCAAGTCCCGTTCCGCGCAGCTGTCAGGCGGTCAGCGGCAGCGGGTTTCGCTGGCCCGTGCCACGGTGGTACCGCCCTCGGTGCTGCTGTGCGACGAACCGACCAGTGCCCTGGACGTGTCGCTGGCGGCCTCGGTGCTGAATCTGATCGGCGACCTGCGGCGCTCGCTGGACATGTCGGTGGTCTTCGTGACCCACGACCTGTCGGTCGCACGGGTTGTCGCTGACCGGGTGGCTGTCATGTACCTGGGCCGCATCGTCGAGATCGGTCCCGTCGACGAGGTGATCGCACGCCCCACGCACCCTTACACGCAAGCCCTCGTCGACTCCATTCCCGATCTGGGTCGCCAGACCCCGCTGCTCAGCGGCGAACCCGCGAGCCCTCTGTCGCCGCCGAGCGGATGCGCCTTCCACCCGCGCTGTCCCATCGCGATCGACGCGTGCAGTGACACCGCGTTGGACGTCCGGCTCGAGGGCCGCCCCGGTGGCCTTCACCAGTTGGCATGTATCGAGAGGAAGGCGAGCTGAATGGCTGTCATCACCGACGCCGTACTGCCGGCCCCGGCGGCCGCGGCCGGGAGACCACGGCGCGCATGGGCTTTGGCCACCTCACGTGCCACCATGATGAACTGGGCGGGGTTTTCACTGCTGTTCCTGGTGACGCTCATCGCGGTGGCCGTGCCGCTGATCTCCCCGTACGACCCGCTGGTGCCGGCGGGCATGCCGCTGCAGGCGCCGGGTGCCAACGGCTTTCTGCTCGGCACCGACAACATCGGCCGCGACATCCTCTCGCGGGTGCTCTACGGCGTGCGTTCCAGCTGGTTCGCCGCGCTGGCGGTGGTGGCGGTCGGTCTGCTCATCGGCGGACTGGTCGGGTTGATCGCCGGAACGGTCGGTGGCTGGGTCGATACGCTGCTGATGCGCATCACCGACGCCTTCCTGTCGCTGCCCGCGCCGGTGCTCGCCATCGCTGTGGTGGCCGCCTTGGGCCCCGGATTCGTCCACACGTTGATCGCGGTGTCGATCGTGTGGTGGCCGTTCTACGCGCGCCTGGTCCGCGGTGAGGTGGCCCGGCTGGCGGCGCGCCCGCACGTCGAGGCGGCAAAGCTGGCCGGTGTCGGGAGATTTCGGCTTGCGTTCCGCCACCTGATGCCGGGCGCGGTGCCCAATTCCCTGGTGGCGGCGAGCCTCGATATCGGGACGCTGATCCTGACGCTGGCCGCCCTGTCGTTCCTGGGGCTCGGGCAGTCGGCACCCGCGCCCGAACTCGGCGCCGATGCCGCCCGCAACCTGAGTTACTTCCTGCAGCAATGGTGGATTCCGGTGATGCCCGGTCTGGGGGTCCTGGTCCTGGCACTGATCGGCAACATCGCCGGCGACAGCCTGCGCAACCTGATGAAGACGGTCTAGATGAAAACATTCATAACAACGCGGCTGGTCGCGATGGTGGCCATCCTGATCGCCCTGACCGGCGTCATGTTCATCCTGCAGCACATCTCGCCACTGGATCCGGTGAAAGCCCAACTGGGCGCGCAGGCCTCGGCGGACGCGGTGGCCGCGCGGCGCGAAGCACTCGGCCTCAACGAACCGATGCTGACCCAGTTCTGGAACTACCTGACCGCCGCGGTCCAGGGCGACCTCGGTACGTCATACCGCACCCGCCATCCCGTCGCCTCCGACCTGGGTGACTTCCTGCCCGCCACACTGGAACTGGCACTGTGCGGTATCGCGCTGGCGCTGGTACTGGCCGTTCTGCTGGCGTTCTCCACGACGCTGAAGTGGCGTGGCGCCGGGGTGCTGCGGGCCATCCTGTTCACCGGTGCCTCGGCGCCGATGTTCCTGCTGGGCATTCTCGGGTTGATCGTCTTCTATCAACAGCTCGGCTGGGTACCGGCCAACGGGCGCATCGGTGTGGCCAATCCGCCCGACGGGCCCACCGGCCTGCTGACGGTCGACGGGCTGCTGCACGGCCGGTTCGACGTCGTAGTCGACGCCCTGCATCATCTGATCCTGCCGGCGTTCGTCATCGCAATCGGCCCGGCGGTGGCGATCGGGCGGGTGCTGCGCTCCAGCCTGCTGTCCGATATCGACAGCGACTACGCCAGAACCGCTCGCGCCAAGGGACTTTCGGAGGGCAGCATCATGGCCCGGCACGTGCTGCGCAACTCCGTGGGTGCCGCGCTGTCGATGACCGGGCTGCAGGTGGGTCTGATGTTCTCCGGGGTGCTGGTGGTCGAGCAGGTGTTCGGCTGGCCCGGCATCGGCCAGTACATCGCCCAGAGCATCCCCGTCGCCGACTTCCCGGCCATCGCCGGGGTGACTCTGATGCTCGGCGCGCTCTACGTCTTCATCAACACCGCCGTCGACCTGCTGCAGGCCGCCGCGGATCCACGTATCGCTGTCGCAGGAGGGTAAATGCCGAAACAACCACTGATCGTCGGGAATCCAGTCCTGGTGGTCGTCGACATCCAGGAGGGCGGCGGTATGACAGCCGACGAGGCCGGGATCCCCGTGATGGCGGGGCATGCCGATCGCGTCGAGGTGGCGCAGCGGCTGCTGGCCGCCGCCCGCGCCGCCGGCCTCCCGGTGGTGTTCTTCCAGGAGGTGCACCGCCCCAGCGGCGTCGACTTCGGCCGCGAACTGGATGGCACCGAAGGCGTGCACTGCGTCGAAGGGCAGCCGGGCACCGACCTGGAACCCAGCCTGCGTCCCATCCTCGACGGCAGCAGGCCCGAGTTCCACCTCGTCAAACGCCGTTACTCCGGTTTCATCGGAACGGAATTCGACATCGTGCTGCGCGGGCTCAAAGCCGACACCCTGATCCTCATCGGGGGACTCACCGATGTCTGCGTGCACTACACGTTCGCCGATGCCCACCAGCGCGACTACTACGTGCGGGTGGTCGCCGACTGTGTCGGCGGTTCGTCGCAGAAACGCCATGACGCCTCCCTCGACGCCATGGAGTACCTGCAGACCGGCGCCGTCCGGACGTCGGACGAAATCTTGGAAGCATTCTCCCGAATCAGCACACCCACCCTCGAAGGAGCCGCTCTGTGAGTCGAATGTCGTTGCGTCGCCGCGGTCTGGCGGCACTGGCCGCCGGCGCCGCCGTCATGCTCACCCTCGCCGGGTGCGGCGGCGGATCCGACTCCGGCGGAGGCGAACCCAACGCCGCGCCCACCGACAAGGTGCTGCACCTGTCGTTCCTGCAGGACCCGGGGCAGCCGCCGGACCCGGACGTCTTCTACGCCGGCCAGGGACTGCTGTTGACCACCAACATCTACGAAGGTCTGCTGCAGTACAAAGCGGGCACGGAGAAGCCGGAGATCGAACCGCTGCTGGCCACCGAGTGGACCGAGTCACCCGATCACCGCGTGTTCACCTTCAAGCTGCGCGAGGGCGTCACCTTCCACGACGGAACCCCGTTCACCTCCGCTGCTGTCAAAGCGTCCTTCGATCGCCGGCTCGCGGTCAACCAGGGTCCCGCCTATATGGTCGCCGATATCGAATCCGTGGTTCCTCAGGGCGATTACGACGTCACCGTCACGCTGAAGGCGCCCAACGCCGCGTTCCTGGACTACATCGCCGCCCCGTACGGACCGCGGATGGTCAGTCCGGCCGGGCTGCAGCAGCACGGCGGGGATGACTTCGCGCAGAGCTACCTGACCACCAACGATCTGGGCACCGGGCCGTACACGCTGACCGCCGCCGAGGTGGGTTCGCGTTACGCCCTGGCGGCCTACCCCGAATACTGGGGTGACAAGCCCTATTTCGAGACCGTCGAGATCCCGGTGATCACCGACGTCTCCGCTCAGCAGCTGCAGTTCAACAACGGGCAGATCGCCGCGATTCTGCACGACCTGCCGTCTTCAGCGGTCCAGCAGTACATCGACGACGACAAGTACGCGAACTACTCATTGCCGACCATGATGTCGAACTACCTGTACCTCAACCCGCACAAGGGAATGCTGACCGAACAGGCCAACCGCACCGCGCTGCTGCAGGCCATCGACACAGCAGCCCTGGTGGAGCAGACGTACTTCGGTCGCGGCAAGGTGGCTGAGCAGGTGTACCCGCCGAACATGTTGGCCCCCGAATTCGCGAAACAGGACATCAAACACGATCCCTCGGTGCTGACACAGATCGCCGCCGGCCTGCCCGCCGACCAGAAGTCGGTGGTGATCGGCTACGACTCGTCCAACCCGGACAACCAGCTGATCAGCAACCTGATCCAGACGCAGCTGGCGGCTGCCGGGCTGACCGCGACGGTGCAGAGTTACCCGACCTCGGAGATCTACGGCTGGATCGGCACCGACGGCCAGTCCGCGCCGGACGTGTTCACTGCGCTGGCATGGCCGGATGCACCCTCGCCCTATACCTGGGGGCACATCTCCTGGGACGCGGACGGCGGCCTGAACTACCTGGGTTGCTCGGCGCCACCCATCACCGAAGCGCTGGCCCAGGGCCTGACCACCGGTGCGCCCGAACCGTTCTCGACGGCGGCGCTGGAAGCGAGCAAGACCGGCTGCTGGATGAACGTCGCCGACGTCGACGACTTCATGGTGGCCCAGCCGTGGCTCAAGGGTGTGGAGGAGTCACACGTGGTGACCAATCCCAACAGCCTGCGCATCGCGACATTGAGCGCCGAATAGTGAATCTGGTTCGCAGGAGCAAGGTCCGGCGCATCGTGCTACTGACCCTGGGCTGGGAGGATCTGCCCAAATCGGTGTCGGTGCACGGTGCCCCGGAGGACATCACGATGCGCGAACCGGTGCCGGGGGTGCTGCTGCAGACCGACGGTGGCTGGGTGCTGCTGGACACCGGTTTCAACACCGCGCTGATCAGGGACCCATATCTGCGGCGACGGTTCTATCCGTCGGTGGAGTACCAGCCGCTGCTGCCGGGTCCCGGCGAGCCCATCGAGGAGTCGCTCGCCGAGATCGGCGTCGACATCGACGACATCCACCTCGTCGGGCTGTCGCACCTGCACGTCGATCACGCCGGCGGGCTCAAGCTGTTCGCCGGCCGGGTACCGGTGCACACCCAGCGCCGGGAGCTGGAGTTCGGACTGTCGAATCACCCTGAGCCGGAAAAGCATGCGATCTTCCGGATCGATTTCGACGACCCGCGTATCGACTGGCGGCTCGCCGACGGCGAAGACGAAGTGGCACCCGGGATCACCGCGGTGCCGACCTACGGGCACACCCCCGGCCACCAGAGCTTCGTGGTGGAACTCGACGAATCGGTGGGCGGCGGTGGTTATGTGTTCGCGTTCGACGCCGCCGATCTCACCGAGAACATCGAGCACGAACTGGCCATCGGCGGATACGTCGGGGTGGACCCCGAGGAGACGGTGGAGCCGATCCGTCGGCTCAAAGCCCTGGCCGCGGAGAAGGGCTATCCGCTGATCCCCGGGCACGATCCGCACGTGTGGCCGGAGATGACACACCACTTCCGGGAGAAGTTCGGGTGATGTCGCTGGACGTCCTGTTGCACGCCGAGCGTGCCGTGATCGACGGAGCGGTACGCCCGGCGTCCATCGGGATCACCGGCGGTGTCATCACCGCCGTTGATCCCGCCGCGGGCCGGGCCGCCCTCGAGGTGGTGCTGCCCGCGGGCAGTGTGCTGCTGCCGGGACTGGTGGACACCCATGTGCACATCAACGACCCCGGGACCGACTGGGAGGGTTTCGCGTCGGCCACCGCCGCCGCTGCCGCCGGCGGGATCACCACCGTCGTCGACATGCCGCTCGACTGCGACCCCGTCACCACCAGTGCAGCCGCGTTGCAGATCAAACGCGCTGCGGCGGAGGGTTTCTGCCGTGTGGACGTCGGGTTCTGGGGCGGTGCGGTGCCCGGCAATCTCGACGCGCTGGCTGAGCTGGCGGCGGCCGGCTGCCTGGGCTTCAAGTGCTTTCTCGCCGACTCGGGGAACGCGGCCTTCCCACCGCTGAGCCCCGCCGACTTCGGCCGGGCCATGGAGGTCGTAGCGGCTCTCGGCACGGTGATGCTGGTGCATGCAGAGAGTGCCGGTGTGCTCGCCGAAACCGCTGCGGCACAGGGCGGGTCCTACAGTTCGTTCCTGGCCAGCCGGCCCGACTCGGCCGAGGTGCAGGCGGTGGCCCTGGTGGTCGACGCGGTGCGCCGCACCGGGGCGCAGGCGCACATCGTGCACGTCTCCAGCGCCGCCGCCTTGCCGTTGATCAGCGCGGCCAAACGCGACGGCCTGCCCGTGACTGCCGAGACCTGCCCGCACTACCTGACATTCGCCGCCGCCGAGGTTCCCCACGGCGGTACCGAGTTCGCGGTGTGCCCACCGATCCGTGACGAGGACAACCGCCGGCAGCTGTGGGAGGCGCTGGGGGACGGAGTGCTGGACATGATCGTCTCCGACCATTCGCCGTGCGCACCTGCCCTCAAGGGCGACGGTGATTTCGGGGTGGCGTTCGGTGGTATCAGCTCGTTGCAAGTGGGTCTGCGGGCGGTGTGGACGCAGGCTCGAAGGCGGGGCCTGGACCTGGCTGACGTATGCCGGTGGATGGCCGAGCGACCGGCAGCGCTGGCCGGGCTGACCGACCGGGGCCGCATCGCCTTCGGCCACACCGCCGATCTGGTGGTTTTCGACCCGGACGCCTCGTCACGGGTCGAGGCGGCGCAGTTGCAGCACCGTCATCCGCTGACCCCGTATGACGGCCTGGAGTTGAGCGGCGCGGTGCTGCAGACCTGGTTGGCGGGCCGGCCCGTGGCCGACGCCAACCGCGGCAGGTTGTTGGCGAACCTGGTGGCGGCGTGAGGATCCTTGTCCTGAACGTCAACACCTCGCAGACCATGACCGAGGAGATCGCCGCGGCCGCCCGCGCCGCGGCGGCTCCGGGTACCGAAATCGTGGCGCTGGCACCGCTGTTCGGCGCGGCCGCCGTGGACTCGGCGGCGGAGAGTTATCTCGCGGCGGTCGGTGCACTCGATGTGGCCGTGCGGCTGCTCGACGCGGGCACCTTCGATTTCGACGCCGTGGTGCTGGCCGGCTTCGGTGAGCACGGCAAAGACGCGCTGCAGGAGCTGCTCACCGTCCCGGTCCTCGACATCGCCGAATCAGCCGCGCACGTCGCTCAACTGGTGGGCCGGCGCTTCTCGGTGGTCACCACCCTGGCACGGTCCATCCCCGCCATCGAAGACCGGCTGCTGCTGGCCGGGCTGGCGGCCCACTGCGTGTCCGTGCGCGCCTGCGGGCTGAGCACCGCGGAGGTGGACGCAGACCCCGCGGGTGCGGTGGAGGCCATCGTCGCCGAAGCGCAGCGGGCGATCGAGCAGGACGGGGCCGATGTGATCTGTCTGGGCTGCGCGGGAATGGCCGGGGTGACCGGGGCGATCTCGGCGCGACTGGGAGTGCCCGCGATCGACGGGGTGGCCGCGGCGGTGGCCCTGGCCCAGGCTCTGGTCGGGTTGGGGCTGACCA
The DNA here is from genome assembly GCF_059132455.1 of Mycolicibacterium sp. SMGY-1XX. Classification (NCBI taxonomy): domain Bacteria; kingdom Bacillati; phylum Actinomycetota; class Actinomycetes; order Mycobacteriales; family Mycobacteriaceae; genus Mycobacterium; species Mycolicibacterium sp. SMGY-1XX. The sequence goes on along the minus strand of NZ_CP101139.1, from coordinate 3,989,199 downwards.
CCAGCACGGTGGGCGCCTACGCTCCGGGGCCGGTGAATGCCCGCAGCCACTGGCCGTTGTCGACGGCGCTGGGAGTGCCGCTGTGAGCGGCTGCGAACGCGGCGTGGACCTGGCGGCCCGGGCCGTGGGCGGCAGCGTGATCGCGGCCAGCGACGAGTCGTTCGGGGCCAAGGAGCGTCTGCTGCTGGCCTCGGAACCCGCCTTCATCCCCGGTACCTATGACCTCCGTGGCGAAGTGGTGGACGGATGGGAGACCCGCAGGCACGCCTACCCGGGCGGTGACTGGGCCATCGTGCGCCTGGGTACCCCGGGCGTGGTGCACACCGTCGACGTCGACACCCGGTTCTTCACCGGGAATCACCCGACCGCGGCGCAGGTGTACGGCGCGACGCTGGCGCCGTCGGCCGACGCCACCGCACCATCTGTGACCTGGTTTCCGATCACCGAATCCACGGTGCTGAAGCCAGATTCGCGAAACCTCCTGGCGGCCGGGGATCCGCGGCGGATCACCCACGTGCGGCTGAACCTGGAATCGGACGGGGGAGTGGCCCGGTTGCGGGTGTACGGCGAGGTGATCGTCGACCCCGCCGAGTGGGCTGATGTCACCGTCGAGATGTCCGGCATCGAGAACGGCGGCAGCGTGGTGTGGTCCAGCGACGCGTTCTATTCGGACGCGGCCTCGCTGATCGCGCCGGGGCGGCCGCACACCATGGGCGATGGCTGGGAGACCCGCAGGCGGCGGGACATCGGGCCGGTCAGCCACGACGCGGTGATCATCGCGCTGGCCGCCGAGGCCGACCTGCGGCGCATCGAGGTCGACACCACCTGGTTCGTGTTCAACGCCTCGCAGGAGGTGCGGGTGCTGGGAGCTCGTGAGCGCCCACTCGACGGGACCTCCTGGTGGACGGTCACGTTCGACGTCCCGGTGCTGGAACGCACCGCGCTGCTACCGGATCTGCGGCGGGTGTACCCGGTGGACGCCCGCGGTGTGACCGCGCTGCGGTTGCAGGCGTATCCCGACGGGGGCATCGCCCGGTTGCGGGCGTGGGGCCGGCCCACGCCGGGCGGGTTCGCCGAACTCGCTGAGCGTTGGGCGGCCGCGCAGTGAGACCCGTCCGGATGTCGGAGTGTGTGGGTCTGTGGCGCCGGACCCTGTTGATCGACGCCGACGGCAGTCGGGACACCACCACCGACGTGCGGTGGCTGCAGGGTCTCAGCGCGTTCGTCGACCTGCGCCGCCCCGCTGAACCCGGGGCCTGGGACGGGTTTGCGGGCTGGCTGTTCCAGGACGGTGACGTGTTCGAATGGCGCCGGTTCACCGGTCTCTCGCCGCAGCACACTCCCGACGCGGGCCGGATGCACTGGGACGGTGACGTTCTGGTGGAGACCGGTGTGCACGCCGATTACGTCGAACACTGGGTGCTCGAACCGGTGGCGGGTCCGTGCGGGGCGCTCACCCTCGCCGGCCCCGACAACAGTCAGGCCTTGCTGCTGCGCGCGGGTGAGCTCTTCGGTTGGGCCACCCGCACCGCCGGCGGCGCAGAGATCTCGCTGGGCACCGTCAGCGGCGACCGGTGGCTCATCACGGATTCCTCGGACAGTACCCGCGACGGAGTTGACCTCTCGCCGCGGCTGCACACACATGAACTGACCGTCACCGGAGGCGGGCAGTGGACGGTCACAAACAGCGAAGGAGAGGTGAAAACGTGAACAGCGCAACATCGTTCACCGAAGTTCCAGTCATCGACATCAGCGGCTTGTACTCGGGCGATCGGGCGGTGCGTGACTCGGTGGCCGCAGAACTCGGCCGCGCCGCACGCGAGGTCGGGTTCTTCTACATCCGCGGCGCCGCCATCGACGATGCCCTGTTCGACGCGCTGCTGGCGGCCACCAAAAAGTTCTTCGCGCTGCCGCTCGAGGAGAAGATGCGTTCCTACATCGGGCTGTCGCGGTGCCACCGCGGATATGTGCCCACCGGAGAAGAGGGACTCAGCGGAGACAAGCCGGACCTCAAAGAGGCGTTCGACACGGCGCTGGATCTGCCCGCCGATGATCCGGACTACCTGGCGGGCAATCCGATGCTGGGCCCCAACACCTGGCCCGACCTGCCGGGCTTCGCCGACGCGGTGACCGCCTACTACACCGCGGTTCTGGCCGTGGGACAGAAACTGTTGTGGGCCTTCGCGGTGGCACTCGGTGAGGACCCCGACACGTTCACCCAGCACGCCACCAAGACGCCCAGCCAGTTGCGGTTGGTGCACTATCCGTACAACCCCGGCGCCGAGGATGCGCAGGGCATCGGTGCACACAGCGACTACGAATGCTTCACCCTGCTCAAGCCGACGGCGCCCGGACTGGAGGTGCTCAACGGGGCAGGCGAGTGGATCGACGTTCCGCCGATCCCCGGGACCTTCGTGGTCAACATCGGCGACATGCTCGAGTTGTGGACCAACGGGGCGTTCATCGCGACCAGTCACCGGGTGCGCAAGGTCAAAGAGGAGCGCTACTCGTTCCCGCTGTTCTTCAACGTCGACTACGACACCGAGGTGAAACCGTTGCCGCAGTTCGTCGCCGACGACGCGGTGCCGCGTCCGCCGCTGCGGGCGGGGGAGCACCTGTTCGCCCAGACCGCGCAGACGTTCGCGTATCTGCGGGCCCGGATCGACAGCGGTGAGCTGGTGCTGCCCGAAGGGTCCCTGGGCGTGAACTCCTTCGGGCAGCAGGCGCTGCAGGCGCACCACTGACACTCACCGCGTCGAGACGAACTCCGGCTGGTCCAGGATCCGCAACCAGGTTCCGTCGGGCTGGCGCCGGACCACCTGGGCGCGGGCGCCGGCACCGTCGCGTGGCGGCGTCGAGGTCAAAGCGATATCGCCGATGACCAGCGTCGGCAACGGCTCCTCCTGCTCGAAGCGCGGGCGCTGGTCGAGCACTTTCTGCCACAGTTCCTGGATCGCGGCGCGGCCGACGGTCTGGCTGCCGGGCGGATAGGCCAGCACCGCGTCCTCTTCGTAGAGTTGTGCCACTCCTTCGGCGTCCCCGGCGTTGGAGAACTCGACGAACAGCCTGGTCAGGTCTTCGGGGCGCTGGGCTTTCGGTCGCATTGGGGTGTCCTTTCTGTGTCCTTGCTCGGGCACCCTCCACGTTCGTCCGGTCATGTTCAGAAGTCCAACAGATAGTTCTTCTCGAAGCTAGAATTTCTGGTTATGGAGCTGAGGCAGCTGGAGTACTTCGTCGCAGTCGCGGAAGAAGCCAACTTCACCCGTGCCGCCGCGCGGGTGCACATCAGCCAGTCCGGTGTCAGCGCACAGATCAAAGCGCTCGAGTCCGAACTCGGTCAACCGCTGTTCGACCGGTCCAGCCGCGTGGCCAGGCTGACCGCCGCGGGCAAGGCGGCGTTGGAACCGGCGAAAGCGGCGCTGGCGGCCACCGCCGCGGTGCGGACTGCGGTCGACGACGTGGCGGGCGTTCTGCGCGGCACCCTGTCCATCGGAATGGTGACCGGCTGCACCATCACCCCGCTGTTCACCGCCGTCGAAGCCTATCGGCATGCTCATCCCGGTGTGAAACTCGCGATGCGCGAGAATGATTCAGAGTCCATGCTCGCCGAGGTCGAAGCCGGCAACCTCGATGTGGCGATCGTCGGCACGGCTGGAGCGCCGCCGGCCACGCTGCAGTCGATGACCATCATCAGCGAACCGCTGGCCGCACTGGTGCCGGCCGGGCACCCGCTGGCCAGGCGCAAGAACGTGGACTACGCCACGCTGGCCGAGGAGTCGCTGGTGTCGATGCCGGTGGGCACCGGTGTGCGCGCGACTTTAGAAATCGGTTTCCAGCACGCGGGTTTCGCTGCCCAGGTTGCCGTCGAAGCCAGTGCCGGTGATGCCGTCGCCGATCTCAGTGCCCGAGGTGTGGGCATCGGTGTGCTCTCGGAATCGATGGCGCGCGAGTACACCGACCGGTTGTCGGTGGTGGTGCTGCGTGGCAATCCGGTGCCCGCTGTCCTGGCCGTGGTGTGGTCTTTTACGCCGAGTCCCGCGGTGCGGGCATTCGTGCCGCGGCTGGCGGCCGCCTTCGAACGTTGAGCAGGAATCTTCGTGCCGGCCGCTGACGTGTGTTGTCGGCGGCCGGCTTTGAGGTCGCCCTCGGGTTAGGGATCGTCGGGGGCGAGGATCCGGTCGGGGTGGTGATAGACGTTGATGCGGGTTTGGCCGCAGTCGAGTTCCGGGGGCGGGATCCATTCGGTGATGCCGTCCTCAGGCCGGTTTCGGGTGGTCCAGCCGGTGGTTTCCACCATCCGGTTATCCGGCCCGCAGGCCAGAGTGAGGTCTTCGATAGTGGTGTCGCCGCCGTCTTTCCAATCGCGGTTGGCGTGATGGACCTGGCAGCGGTACCCGCAAGCGGTGCATCCGGGCATGGTGCAGCCACCGTGTTGGGCCAGCAGCATGATCCGCTGTCCGCGGGAGGCGGTCCGGCGGGCCCGTCCCAGGTGCAACGGCACCCCTTTGCCGTCAAACAGTGCGAGGTAGTGGTAGGCGTGGGAGGCCATCCGGATGACCTCGGGCATCGGGATCAACGTGCCGTCGGCGGTCAGGCCGTGGCCCACCCCTTTCTCGAGGTCGGTCAGAGTCGCTTTGACGATGATGGTGACGGGCAGGCCGTTGTGGTGGCCGAGGTCACCGGAGGCCAGCAGCGCCCGGCCCATTGCCAGCAGCGCATCGTGATTGCGTTGGCCTTGGGTGCGGGCGTCGGTGCGGGCGCGCTCCGGATCGGGTTCGCCGTCGACCTGGGGTGTTTCGTCGGCGGGGTTGCACATGCCTGGGGCGGCCAGTTTGGCGTGCGCGGCGTGCAGGGTGGCCGCGCATTCCGGGGTCAGCCTGCCGTGCACCGGCACGTTGCCGTCGGCGTCCTGCTTGCCGATGGTGAAATACCGGCCGGCTTGGCGGTCGACATCGCTGTACTCGCCGTCCTGGTTGAGGAGGTATTTCAGTCGGTCGGCGACTTCGGTGAAGCCGTCGACATCCAGGGTCGAGGCGTGGCGGGCCAGGTCGGCTTCGGCGGCTTCACGGGCCGAGAAGTCCACCGATGCCGGGAGTTTTTTGAAGAACGTTTTGACCTTGGCTACGTGTTCGGGGCCGATCAGGCCGTGGGCTTGGGCGGCGGCGATGTTCGGCAACGCCGGCTCCAACGGTCCGCCGGTGAGTGCGGTCCGCGGGCCCAAAGTGCGGCCGACGTGAGGCGGCGGGCGGCCTCGCCCTCGCTGATCCGCAACCGGGCGGCCAGGACCTTGTTGAAGCTGGTCGCCCCCAACTGTTTCGGCGCGCATTCCGCCCTCAGCCGTTGATACACCTTGTGATCCAGCGTGGGCTGCATCCAGGTGACGGTTTCGCGGCGCTGCATCAGCTCCAACAACTCCAGCGGAGTGAACGCATCGATCGACAACGAGTTCATCTGCGCGGTCAACACTTCGATCTGGGTCTGGGCAGCCAGCATCGCCTCCGTGTCGGCGATCGCTGAAGTACCCATACCCTGAAGCTAGACCCAGCCACCGACACGAAACCCCACTTCGAGGCGCTTGATACTGAAGTGGCACAAGGGATTTAAAGCGACGCCGAGTTCCTCGTGAGGGTTGTGATGGGCGCTCGACAACGACCCTCAGGTGGAACTCGACGACGCTCAGGTGTGCGGCTTGGTGATCGCGTGCATGGCTTCGCTGAGCGCCGCGGCGCGCGGATCGGTGAACACCTTTTCGAGCAGCATCGGCTTGCCCTGCGAATCGGTCAACGGCACACGCCAATTCGGGTACTCGTCAACGGTGCCCGGCTGGTTCTGGGTGCGACGGTCACCCACCGCGTCGGTGAGCGCCACCGAGAGCATTCTCGAGGGCGTCCGGCCCAGGTAGCGGTACAGCGCGAGGATGGTCTGTTCGGCGGTGATCTCGGCCGCATCGGTACCGGGCCCGCCCGGCAGCAGGCCGACACGTTGCAGTTCGGCGATCCAGGCGGCGTTCTCCTGCTCGTCTGCGGCCAACTCCTCGGCCACCGGCCGGGTCAGCAGCCCCAGTGAATCGCGAAGGCGCACATGGTCGCCCGCCAGATAGCCCGCCGTCGGGGGCAGGTCGTGCGTGGTCACCGACGACAAGCAGTACTCACGCCACCGCTCGGCCGGCAGCGGACCGCCGGAGCCGTCACGGTCGAGTTCGAACAACAGGATCGAGGTCCCGAGCAGCCCGCGCTCACGCAGGTAATCACGCACCCATGGCTCGACGGTTCCGAGGTCCTCACCGACCACCACGGCGTCGGCGCGCTGCGCCTCCAGCGCCACGATGCCGATCATGGCCTCGTGGTCGTAGCGCACGTAGGTGCCCTCGGTGGGCAATGCGCCCTCCGGTATCCACCACAACCGGAACAGGCCGATGATGTGGTCGATACGCACCCCGCCCGCATGTCGTAGCACGGCCTGGATCAACGCACGGAACGGCAAGTACTCCTGCTCCTCGAGCTGATCAGGCCGCCAGGGTGGCTGCGACCAGTCCTGTCCGAGTTGGTTGTACTCGTCCGGTGGTGCGCCCGCGGTGACACCGCGCGCCAGGATGTCCTGCAGCGCCCAGGAGTCCGCGCCATTGGGGTGCACCCCCACCGCCAGATCGGCCATGATGCCCAGCGGCATCCCGACACGCACGGCCGCCGACTGTGCACCAGCGAGCTGCTCGTCGAGCTGCCACTGCAACCACCGGTGGAAATCAACTGCGCTTGCGTGCTTTTCGGCGAAGGCCGCAACATCGGGGGAATCCGGATGCTGCAGCTCGTCGGGCCACCGGTGCCAGTCGGCGCCGTGGCGTTCGGCGAGCACGCACCAGGTGGCGAAGTCGTCGAGCGCCTTGCCTTCCCGGGCCAGGTACGCCTGGTAGGCCAGTTCGCGTCCCGCGGAACGTTCGACCTTGTGAATCAGTTTGAGCGCCTTGCGTTTCGCCGCCCATGATGCGTCGCGGTCGATGGCGTCGACCTTGCGGGCCCGCTTCTGAACGTCGTCGCGCAGCTCACGCACCTTGCTGCGTCTGACGAGATCGGCGTATTCGGGGACGGCTTCCACCCGCAGGTAGAGCGGATTGACGAAGCGCCGGGAGGTGGGCAGATACGGCGACGGCTCCATCGGAGTGGTGGGCTCGGCCGCGTGCAGGGGGTTGACCAGGACATAGCCGGCGCCGTGCTGAGCGCCCGACCAGACGGCCAGGTCGGTCAGATCGGTCAGATCGCCCACCCCCCACGAACGCTTGGACCGCACGCTGTAGAGCTGAGTGGCCAGACCCCACACCCGCCGATTGCCCATGCGCGCAGGCAATCCCAGCCATGACGGCGTGACGATCAGCGCGGTGCTGGACTCGACATCGCCGGATCGCAGATGCACCCGGTGATATCCCAGCGGCAGGTCCGACGGCAGGGCGAAGGTCGCCTCGCCGATCAACCGGCCGTCGAGGTCGTACGGGGGAGTGAAGTTGTCGAGCTGGCGGACCCCGGTGGCGACGGTGCCGTCCTCGAGCCGTACCCAGACATGCGCGTCGGCGCCATGGGTGACGTGCGCCCAGAACGTGGGCTCGGTACCGGCTTTACCGATGATGGTCGACGGCAACGTCTTCGACCAATACGCGCGGTCCTGCGCGGCCAAGGCGCCGCTGCGCTGCTCTCCGGTGCCCACCTCGACACCGAGCGCACCGAGCACCGCGACCAGAGTCTCTTCGCCGACGTCCACCGTGCGCCCGGTCCAGTCCGTATAGGACGTGGCGACACCGAAACGGGTCGCGAGTTCGACGAGTCCGGCATCCACCTCAGTCACGTTCCCCATCCTGGTCGATCCACTCTGACAACAGCTCGGGGGCCCGGCCATCGGCACCGGGTGTGCCTTGCTCAGCCGGGCGCGGCGTTGCAGCACAATGGTTCCACGTGGCTCCTGCACCCGCTGACCGAAACGCCCGCCTCGCGGTGTCGGTGTTGTTCCTCACCAACGGGGCGATCTTCACCAATCTGCTGCCGCGGTATCCGGAGATCAAGGCCGCGCTGGGCACCACGAACACCGTGTTCGGGCTGTCGGTGGCGGCGTTTCCCGCGGGCGCCCTCCTGTCCGGTCTGGCTGCGGCTGCCCTGATCCGCCGCTTCACCTCCGCGCGGCTGGCGGTACTGAGCAGCCTGGTGATCGCGCTGTTCACCGCACTCGCCGGGATGGCGCCGGTGGCGTGGGCGTTTGCGCTGGCGCTGTTTGTCGCCGGCGCCGCAGACTCGCTGACGGATGTCGCGCAGAACGCCCACGCGTTGCGGGTCCAGCGGGTCTACGGGCGCTCGATCATCAACTCGTTACATGCCCTGTGGTCGGTCGGGGCGGTACTGGGCGGTGTGATGGGTTCGGCTGCCATTGCGATCGGGTTGGGCATCGGCACCCAGTTGGCGATCTCGGGGGTGCTGTTCGGGGCCATGTGCCTGATCAGCCTCAAGTACCTGCTACCCGGTCCCGACCACGACGACTCACCGGCCGCCGCCGCCCGGGTCGCCGCCGACGCCGGCCAGCAACGTCGCGTGGTCGTCTACGGCGTGCTGGTGGGGCTGGCGGTGCTGGCCATCGCAGGCGCGGCCGTCGAGGACGCGGGCCAATCCTGGGCGACGCTGTACCTGCACGACAGCCTCGGCGCACCGGGAGCCGTCGCCGGTTTCGGTTTCATCGCATTGGTGGCGGCCCAGTTCGTCGGCCGGATCTTCGGGGACCGACTGGTCGACCGGTTCGGCGAACGCACCGTCGCGCGGGCCGGGGGATTGCTCGCCGCGGTCGGGATGGGCCTGGCGCTGGCGTTGCCCAGTGTGCCCGCCACCATCGCCGGTTTCGCCGTCGCGGGACTGGGGGTGGCCACGGTCATTCCCGCGGCCTTCCACGCCGCAGACAATGTCCGAGGGCTTCCGCCGAGCACCGGGCTGACCGTGGTCACCTGGCTGATGCGGGTCGGTTTTCTGGGCACGCCGCCTCTGGTGGGCGCCGTGGCCGACGCGACGAGTCTGCGGGTCGGGCTGCTCATCGTCCCGGTCGCCGGGCTGGTCATCATGCTGGCGGCGGGGGTGCTGGCCCCCAGGAGGTCAATGGGCTGAACCGATGACCTCAATGGTCAGCACCCCGGCGATGATGAAACCGATACCCACAGCCATCACCCAGGTCAACGGTTCGGCAAACAGGTAGCGGGCGATGACCGCGACGAGCGCGACCCCGCAGGCCGACCACACGCCGTACGCGATGCCCACCGGCATACCCAGTGACAACGACCACGACAGCATCGAGAACGAGGCCACGTAGCCGAGGATCACCGGTGCCAGCCAAGCTTTCTTGCGGAACCCGTCGGAGGCCCGCAGCCCGAGCGTCGCCGCCACCTCGAGCACGATCGCACCGGCCAGCGCCGCCCACATCACTGGGCTGTGCCCGCCCCGGATTCGGCCCGATGCGAACCGAATTCGACCAGCAGCACCCCGATGACGATGAACCCGATACCCACGATGATGGGCACGGTGAACGGGTCATCGAACACCACGGCGGCCAGCGCTGCCGTCAAAGCGGTGCCCGACGCACCCCAGATCCCGTACGCGACGCCGATGGGCATCCCGGCCCGCAGCACGAACGTCAACAACACGAACGACGCGACATATCCGGGGACGACGACCCCCAGCCAGGCCGGGTTGTCCTGAAACGCCCGCAACGACAGCGTCGCCACCACTTCCGTCGAGATCGCCCCGGCCAGCAGGACCCATTTCCGCACGGGCGCCAAGGCTATCTGCCGCTGTGATCTCCACCCGATCAGGATCATTGTTACCGACCAGTACGTTGGACAGAGTCGAGGCTGACAAGGAGGTAGCTGTGACTGCGGTTCGTCCCGCCCCCACCGATGCGATAGTCGACACCGATTCCGGCCCCGTGCGCGGCGCCGATGACGGCCAGGTCAAGGTCTGGAAAGGCATCAGGTACGCCGCGCCCCCAGAGGGCGACCTGCGCTGGCGTGCGCCCCAGCCGCCCGAGCCGTGGACCGAGGTCGCCGACGCCCTGAGCTTCGGGTCCATCAGCCCGCAGCCCAAGAGCCCGATCCCGCTCGGCCCCGGCACCCACGTTGCCGAGGACTGCCTGTTCCTCAACGTCTGGGCACCGTCGGGCGCGGAGCCCGGTGCGGCGAAACCGGTGATGGTGTGGGTGCACGGCGGCGCCTACATCTTCGGCGCGAGCAGCCAGCCGCTCTACGACGGGCGGGTGATGGCCTCACGCGGTGACGTGGTGGTGGTCACCCTGAACTACCGGATGGGTGCCTTCGGTTTTCTCGACCTGTCCGGATTCAACGGTCCGGAGCGCTTCGACACCAACCTGGGTTTGCGCGACGTACTGCGCGCGCTGGAATGGGTGCGCGACAACATCGCGGCGTTCGGGGGTGACCCGCAGCGGGTGACGCTGTTCGGGGAGTCCGCAGGTGCCGGCATCGTCACCACGTTGTTGACCGCTCCGGCCGCGGAAGGGTTGTTCCACCGCGCCATCGCGCAGAGTTCGCCCGCGACGTCGGTGTACAGCAGCGCACGCGCGCACACCGTGGCCCAGTCGGTGCTCGACTGGTTGGGTGTATCGGCCGACGAGGCCCGCACGTTGCCGATGGAAGCGCTGGTGGAAGCGTCGGCCTACGTATTCGATCACGTGCCGTCCACCACGCCCGGCACACTGGCGTTCGCCCCGACCATGGACAGCGACCTGGTGCCGGACTACCCGGTCAAGCTGGCCAGGGAAGGGCGCTCGCATCCGGTGCCGCTGCTGATCGGCACCAACAAGGACGAGGCGGCGCTGTTCCGGTGGATGCGTTCGCCGTTGATGCCGATCGCGCCGAAGACCATCCGGGCGATGTTCGACGAGATCGCCGCCGAGCAGCCGGGTCTACAGCTGCCGTCGGAGGCAGAGATCGGCTCGGCCTACTCCGGTATCCGCACTCGGGCCCTGGGCCTGCACGTCGCGCGTGATGTCGGGTTCCGGATGCCGACGGTGTGGTTCGCCGAAGGTCACAGCGCCTCCGCTCCGGTACATCTGTACCGTTTCGACTGGACCACGCCGATGCTGCGGCTGTTGCGCCTGGGCGCCGCGCATGCCACCGAATTGCCGTATGTCTGGGGCAATCTCGTGATGGGACCGAAGGACATCACGTTCAAGCTGGGCGGTCTGAAAGCGGGGACCGCGGTCTCGGAGCGGATCCAGGACCGATGGGTGTCGTTTGCCCACGACCGCACCCCCGGGACGGACCCGGAGTGGCCGGCCTACACCACCGGCCGGCGCAGCACCCTGGTGATCGACCAGCACGACGAGGTGGTCGACGACGTGGACCGCGGTATCCGGGCCGCCTGGGGTGACGAGATCCTCAGCTTCCGCTGAGCGGGGCGCCGTAACCGGGCGGTGCCTGCAGGTGCGGTGCGGCAGCGGCCAACAGCGCAGCGGCGTTGCCGTCGCGCGGCGGGTAGATCCGTGCGGTGTTGATCGTCGTCTTGGTGTCCTTGGCGGCCGCTCCCGTGGCGACCACCTGCCGGTCCCAGCCTTCGGTGTACACCGCCCCGGCGGGTCCCAGATCGAGCACCGTGACGTACCACGGGATCCGCAGCGGCAGCAGTGGAGCGCCGAGCAGGTCGGAGACCACGTTGTGACCGGCGTAGCGGCCCATCGGGCGACCGTGCTGGCAGGACATCACCGACATGTGTTCGTCGTCCATCCGGGCCGCCGCGGCATCGCCGGCGGCGAACACATCGACGACACCCGAGACCCGGAGAAAATCGTCAACAGGCAAGCGGCCCAACCGATCACGTGGCACCCGGAGCTGGGCTGTGAGGTCACCGGCCCGCATTCCGGCGCACCACACCACGGTGGCGGCCGCGATCACCTCGCCGCTGCTCAAGGTGACCGACTCGGCGTCGACGGCCGCCACCGAACTGGCCGTCCGCACCTGCACCCCGCACTGCGCCAATGCCGCTTCGATCACCGGTCGCGCGTGCGGTCCCATGTCGGAGCCGACGTGCCGATTACGGTCCACCAGCACCACCTGCGCACCCGTCCCGAACCGTGCGGCCAAGCGGCGGGGGAGTTCGCAGGCGGTTTCGATCCCGGTCAACCCGGCACCGACCACCACGACGGTGTCCCGCACCGGGCCCGGTTCCCGGGATGCCAACGCGGCCAGGTGCGCGTCCAGACGCATTGCGGCGTCATAGGTGTCGACGTCGAAGCCGAACTCGGCCAGTCCCGGGATATCGGGTTTGACGACGTGGCTGCCGGTCGCGATCACCAACCGGTCGTAGCGGACGGTGGCATCCAGGGTCGCCACGGTGTGGGCGTCGACATCGATGCCGGTGACGGTGGCGGCGACGTGGCCGACGCCCACCGGGTCCAGCACCGCCGACAGTGGGATGCGGCAATCGCGGAGGTCGGCCTCGTAGTTACGAACCCGGATGTCGTGAAACGGTTGTGAACTCAGGACGGTGACCTGCACCGATGACGTCGCGCCCAGTTCGTCGATCCGCAGTGCCGCGCCGAGTGCCGCCCACAACCCGGCGAAACCCGCTCCGATGACGAGCACCTGTCGCATGGGGTGAAACTAGTGCACCGCGCTACTGACACGTGTCTAACAGTGGCGTTACACTCGCGGCGTGCAGGTGTTGTCCGATGCGCTGGCAGTGTTGCCGCCGCAGATGCGTGACCCGGTGCTGTTCGCCGTGCCGTTCTTCCTGTTGCTGCTGATCCTCGAATGGACCGCGGCACGCAAACTCGAGCACCTGGAGGACGATCGGCCGGGTACGGGCGCCTACGCCCGGAAAGACGCCTGGGCCAGCATCTCGATGGGGCTGGTGTCGGTGGCGACCACGGCGGGCTGGAAGTTCCTGGCCCTGCTCGGGTACGCCGCGTTGTACGCCTACGTCGCTCCGTGGCAGCTGCCGTCGACGGCCTGGTACACGTGGGTGATCGCGCTCGTCGGTGTGGACCTGCTGTTCTACGCCTACCACCGGATCGCCCATCGCGTCCGCATCATCTGGGCCACGCATCAGGCGCACCACTCCAGCGAGTACTTCAATTTCGCCACGGCGCTGCGGCAGAAGTGGAACAACAGCGGCGAGATCCTGATGTGGGTGCCGCTACCGTTGCTGGGGGTGCCGCCCTGGATGGTGTTCGCCAGCTTCTCGCTGAACCTGATCTACCAGTTCTGGGTGCACACCGAACGCATCGACAAGATGTGGGCGCCTTTCGAATTCGTGTTCAACACCCCCTCGCATCACCGGGTGCACCACGGTATGGATCCCGAGTACCTGGACAAGAACTACGGCGGCATCTTCATCATCTGGGACAGGATCTTCGGTAGCTACCAAGACGAGCTGTTCCGCCCGCACTATGGGCTGACCAAGCCCGTCAACACGTTCAACATCTGGACCCTGCAGACCCGCGAGTACGTGGCGATCGGCCGTGATGTGAAGAGTGCCGAACGGTTCCGCGACCGGTTGGGCTACATCTTCGGCCCACCCGGATGGCAGCCGACGCGAGCCGCCGCGCCGGTCTCGGCCCGACAGCTGAGCACCTCTGAGTAATCTTCATCCGTGGAAACCGTCTTCGATCGTCATGTCGACCCCGCCCTGATCAACCGTTCCCTGGCGGGCGCCGAATTCGGGTCGATGTGGCTCGACATCCCGCGCCAGGAGTACCCGCGACTGTCGGCCCCGCTGCGGTGTGACCTGCTGGTGGTCGGTGCGGGTTACACCGGACTGTGGACCGCGCTGCACGCCGCACAGCGCAACCCGGGCACCCGGATCGCGGTGATCGACACCGAACGCGTGGGCTGGGCGGCGTCGGGACGCAACGGGGGTTTCGTCGAGGCCAGCCTGACCCACGGCGCCGAGAACGGGCGCAACCGCTGGCCCGACGAGCTCGACGAACTCGATGCACTGGGTTTGGAGAACCTCGACGGGATGCAGTCCGATATCAACACCCTCGGCCTGGACGTGGACTGGGAGCGCACCGGCATGCTGGCCGTTGCCACCGAACCACACCAGGTGGAATGGCTGCGCGAATCCGCCGCCGACGGGCATGGCAGCTTCCTCGACCGCGAAGCCATTCGGGCACAGGTCAATTCGCCGACCTATCTGGCCGCGCTGTTCGAGCCCGACACCTGCGCCATCGTGCATCCGGCCAAACTCGCCCTCGAACTGGCGCGTGCGTGCACCGAGGCCGGCGTCTCGATCTTCGAGCACACCCCGGCGCGGGCGCTGTCCTCGGGTCCCAACGGGTGCACCGTCACCACCCCGGGCGGGGAGATCAGTGCCGATCGAGTGGTGTTGGCCACCAACGTCTTTCCGAGCCTGGTCAAGCGCAACCGGCTCTACACCGTGCCGGTTTACGACTACGTGCTGGCCACCGAGCCGCTGAGCCAGGACCAGCTGGACCGCGTCGGGTGGCGCGGCCGCCAGGGCATCGGTGACTCGGCCAACCAGTTCCACTACTACCGGTTGTCCGCGGACAACCGGATCGTGTTCGGCGGGTACGACGCGATCTACCACTTCGGCCGCCGCGTCGACCCCGCCTACGAGGACCGCGACGCGACCTACCGCCGGTTGGCCGCGCACTTCTTCCTGACCTTCCCCACGCTGGAGGAGGTCCGGTTCAGCCACCGCTGGGCCGGTGCCATCGACACCAACACCCGGTTCTGCGCGCACTGGGGTACCGCACACGGCGGCCGGGTGGCCTACGTCAACGGGTTCACCGGACTGGGCGTGGGTGCCACCCGCTTCGCCGCGGATGTCTGCCTTGATCTCCTCGACGGCACGCCGACTCGGCGTACCCGGTTGGAGATGGTGCGTAAAAAGCCGCTGCCGTTCCCGCCGGAGCCGTTGGCCAGTGTCGGGATCCAGGCCACCCGGTGGTCGTTGGATCGCGCCGACCACAGCGCCGGCCGGCGCAACGTCTTGCTGAAGACCCTGGATGCACTGGGGCTCGGTTTCGACTCCTGAGCTACCGCCCGTGACCCCGCCGTAACTGTCCCGGCGCGGGGCCCGGTTCCGCGCGGAACCCTCTCTGGTCTGCATCGATATCGATCTGGAATGTCCGACACGCCGAATGGGTACTTGACTTTGTGGAGATTCGGTAACGGTTTGCGATGGTGCTGCCGATACGCATGGTGAGTCTCGTAACGGCAGGCGGGCTCCGTTCGCGGAGCCGGCCCGGATCTGATCGGAGCACCCGATGCGTCGCAGCACCTCACCGGTCCGCTGGGTTCTGACCGTGCTGGCCGCGGCGTTTGTCGCGGTGTTCGTGTCTCCGGCCGCCGCTGCGCAGCCCGGACCGATGGTGTTCCCCGGCATGGAGATCCTGCAGGGGGTCAACCGCTGCACCCTCGGCTACGTGGATCCCGCCATGCGGATCGCGTTCTCGGCGGGCCATTGCCACGCCGACGGCCCGGTCACCGATCGCAATGGCCAGGTGATCGGCAATGTCGCGATGTTCGAGGACAACACCCCCAACGGCGCCGTCGTCACCACCGATCAGGTGATCACCGACTATCAGGCGATCGTGCTGGCCGACAACGTGACCGTGAACAACGTCCTGCCCGGCGGCAAGCCGTTGGAGTCGGTTCCCGGCCGGGTCGCCGCCCTTGGTGAGCCCGTCTGCCACTTCGGCATCATCACCGGCGAGAGCTGCGGCACCGTCGAACGCGTCAACAACGGCTGGTTCACCATGACCAACGGGGTGGTGAGCCAGAAGGGTGATTCCGGCGGCCCGGTGTATGTCTACGAAGGTGACCGCGCCGTCGTGATCGGACTGTTCAACAGCACGTGGGGCACCTTGCCCGCGGCGGTGTCGTGGCAGGCCACCGGCGATATCGTGCGCGCCGGAATCGGTGGCGTCGTGACCGCCGCCTCGGCGCAGACTCCCGCTCCCTAGGACAGCGCGAACACGGGAATCGACGGCGCCACCGCGCGCATCTGCTCGGGACCCGACTCCGGCGTCAATCCGCCGATATGGGTCTTGACCTCCCAGAACCATCGATCGAGGTAGTGCTTCAGCAGTGGCGGTTTGGCGTCGTCCGCCACTTCGGACAGCGAAACGGTGCGGGAACGCCACCGCGGGCCCAGGCTCACCTGCCCGGCCGCCCTGGCGTTGCGCGCCCATTGGGTGTTGCCTCGCGGTGACACCAGGTAGTCGACGCCGTCGACGGTCATCAAGTTGATCACCACCGAGCGGGTGACTCCGGTCTTGCGGCCGCGAACCCGCAACACCTGCGTGCCGGCCAGGCTGATGCCGGCCTCGGCGAGCCAGCGGATCAGCGAATTGCCGGTGCGGGCAATCAAATTGGGTTCGTCATAGCGGGTAGTCATCGGTTCTCCTCTGTCGGATCGAAATTCAAGAGCACTGCTCTCTCATCAGGGTGGCACGGTTGGGCGCTCAATTCAAGAGCAATGCTCTCGTTTCGTGCGACACTGGTGCGGTGGGTAAACGCCAGGAGTCACGCGACCGCATCGAGGCGCAGATCATCGAGCTGGGCCGTCGCCATCTGGTGACCGAGGGGGCAGCCGGCCTGTCGTTGCGGGCCATTGCCCGCGAGCTCGGCATGGTGTCCTCGGCGGTGTACCGCTATGTCGCCAGCCGCGACGAGTTGCTGACCCTGCTGCTGATCGACGCCTACACGGACCTCGCCGATGCCGTCGTGCAGACTCAGGCCGGGGCCGGTGGAGGATGGCGCGATCAGGTACTCGCGGCCGCGCACGCCGCCCGGGCCTGGGCCGTCGCCTCACCCGCCAGTTGGGCGCTGCTCTACGGCAGCCCGGTGCCCGGCTATCAGGCGCCGGCCGACCGGACCGTCGGCCCGGGCACCCGGGTGGTGGCCGCGCTGTTCGCCGCCGTCGACGCCGGTATCGGGGATGGCGATATCACTGCCTCGAAAGTGTCTGTGGGGAAACGGCTTTCGCGAGACTTCGACGGTCTGCGTGCTGAATTCGGCTTCGGTGGCGACGACGCGGTGGTGACGGCGTGTGTGACCCTGTGGGCGGGCCTGGTGGGTGCGATCAGCCTCGAGGTGTTCGGTCAGTACGGAGCCGAGACCATCAGTGATCCCCGGGCGTTGTTCGATCTGCAGGTCCGCCTGCTGCTCGAGGTGGTGGGCGGTCGCCAATGATTCAGCATTGACTTATATAAGTGAAAGCTTTAATCTCGGGGTGTGCACGCGTTCGACGTACTCGGTGACGCGGTACGGCGCCGGATACTCGAACTGCTCGCCGACGGTGAGCAGTCCGCCGGGGCCATCGCGGGCGTCGTCCGGGCGGAATTCGGTATCAGCCAGCCCGCGGTGTCGCAGCACCTGAAAGTGCTGCGCGACAACGGTTTCGCGTCGGTGCGACCGGACGGGCAGCGCAGGCTCTACGCGGTCGAGCCCGCGAAGCTGCGTGACATCGACGAGTGGCTGGACGGTTTCCGCAAGTTCTGGGCACCGCGCCTGGATGCACTGTCCACCGAGATCGCCCGCGGCAAACGGGACAAGCGCACGTCAACCGAGGATCAAGGAGACCACTGATGGACGTCAGCCATCACGTCAATGCCGTCGCGCGTACCGTGGGCGGCCGCACACTCGAGGCCGGTGAAGCGCATGTGGTGACGCTGAGCCGCAGCTATCCCACCGATGTCGAGGATCTGTGGGATGCCTGCACCAACCCCGAGCGGCTCCCGCGGTGGTTCGCGCCCGTGCGCGGCGACCTGGAACTCGGTGGCACGTACCAGGTGGAGGGAAATGCCTCGGGCACGGTGCTCACCTGCGACCCGCCCAAGACCTTCACCGCCACATGGGAATTCGGCGGCGGCGTCAGCTGGATCGAGCTCCAGATCATCGCCGAGGGGCCTGAACAGACCCGCATGCAGCTCGATCACATCGCCTTTGTGGACGACGACATGTGGCCGCAGTACGGCCCCGGGGCGGTGGGCGTCGGTTGGGATCTGGCGCTTCTGGGCCTGGCGATCCACCTGGAGACCGGCAGGCCCGTGCCGCAGGAGTTCAAGGAGGAGGAATGGGCCACCACGGGCGATGGCCGCGAGTACATCCGCGCCGCCGGCGAGGGCTGGTACGCCGCGCACACCGCCTCCGGTGAGTCGGCGGAGGTGGCGCGGCGCGCCGCAGACAACACCATTGCGTTCTACCGGGGGGATCCGCCCCCGCAGAACTAGAACGTGTTTCAATTCCCGCCTCTGCTGGGCTAATGTGCTTTCTTGATGAGTGCACCTGTCCAGACCGCTGTCCAGATCGCCTGGGTGACGCCGGACCTCGACGCCACCGAGGCGGCGCTGACCAACCTGCTGGGCGTCCGGACGTGGGTGCGGATTCCCGACGTGCACTTCGGCCCGGACACCAACACCTACCGCGGCCGCCCCGCTGACTTCGTCGCCAGCATCTCGCTGAGCTATCTGGGCGACATGCAGCTCGAACTCATCGAGCCGGTGCGCGGCGGCGCCAACGTCTACAGCGACTTCCTGCGCGAACGCGGAGCCGGGCTGCATCACATCTGCATCGACGCGGTCGACCAGGCGGGCTTCGACGCGGCGCTGGCCAACGCCACCGCGCACGGTGCCGAGATCGCCGCCCAGGGCACCATGCCCGGCGGAATGCGCTTCGCCTATGTCTCCGACCCCCGGGCCGGCGTGCCGTACCTCGAGATCGCGCTCATTCCCGACGAGATCAGGGCGTTCTTCGACTACATCAAGCAGGAGCAGCAATGAGCATCGAGATCCCGCCCGTCCTGAACGACGCCGATGCCGACTGGACCGACGAAACCGACGTCGTGGTCCTCGGATTCGGAATCGCCGGCGGCTGTGCCGCGGTCAGCGCCGCCGCGGCAGGCGCCCGCGTTCTGGTACTGGAGAAGGCGGCCGCGGCCGGCGGCACCACGTCGATGGCGGGTGGTCACTTCTACCTCGGCGGCGGTACCGCGGTGCAACAGGCCACCGGGCACCAGGATTCGCCCGAGGAGATGTACAAGTACCTGGTGTCGCAGTCCCGCGAGCCGGAACTCGACAAGATCCGCGCCTACTGCGACGGCAGTGTCGAGCATTTCGACTGGCTGGAGAATCTCGGCTTCCAGTTCGAACGAAGCTATTACCCGGGCAAGGTCGTCGTCCCGCCGGGCACCGAAGGGTTGTCCTACACCGGTAACGAGAAGGTGTGGCCGTTCTGCGAGCAGGCCACGCCTGCGCCGCGTGGGCACTCGGTGCCGGTTCCCGGCGAACTGGGTGGCGCGGCGATGGTGATCGACCTGCTGCTCAAACGCGCCGCCGAGCTCGGCGTGCAGATCCGGTACGAAACCGGGGCCACCGCTTTGGTCACCGACTCCGGGGGCGGCGTCGTCGGCGTGCGCTGGAAGCACTTCGGTGACACCGGCGAGGTCAAGGCGAACTCGGTGATCATCGCCGCCGGGGGTTTCGCGATGAACGCCGAGATGGTGGCCGAGTACACCCCCGCCCTCGGCCAGGAACGCAAAACCAAGCACCACGGGATGGTGGCGCCGTACATCCTGGGCAACCCGAACGACGACGGACTCGGCATCGGGTTGGGGGTCTCGGCCGGCGGTGTCGCCCTCAATCTCGATCAGCTGTTCATCACTGCGGCGGCGTATCCGCCCGAGATCCTGCTCACCGGCGTCATCGTCAACGCCGACGGCCGGCGGTTCGTGGCCGAGGACTCCTACCACTCACGCACCTCGGCGTTCGTGCTCGAACAGCCCAACCAGACGGCCTATCTCATCGTCGACGAAGCCCACATGCAGATGCCCGAGATGCCTCTGATCAAATTCATCGACGGCTGGGAAACGGTCGCGGAGATGGAATCCGCGCTCGGCATCCCCGCGGGCAAGCTCGCCGCGACGCTGGAGCGCTACAACGCCAACGCGGCCGAGGGCGTCGACCCCGATTTCCACAAACAGCCGGATTACCTTGCCGCACAGGACAACGGCCCGTGGGCGGCGTTCGACCTGTCGCTGGGCGTCGCGATGTACTCCGGCTTCACCATGGGTGGGTTGAAAGTGTCCATCGACGGTGAGGTGCTGCGCGCCGACGGCAGCGCGGTGCCCGGCTTGTACGCCGCCGGCGCATGCGCGTCGAACATCGCCCAGGACGGCAAGGGCTACGCCAGTGGCACCCAGCTGGGCGAGGGGTCTTTCTTCGGCCGACGGGCGGGGGCGCACGCCGCCAGACAGTCAGGCGCGCACTGAAGGTGACAACCCGTCGCTAGTCCTGCCGGGCGCCCACCGGTGCCAGCCGCCACTCACCGCTACCGAGCAGGGCCAGCTCCTGGTCGTGATGGCTGATCACGGTGCCGCGATGCGCAACGCTGACCAGGATCGTGTCGGGCAGGTCATCGCGCACCATCTGATACAGCATGGTCTCCAGGCCGACATCGAGCGCCGAGGTGGCCTCGTCGACGAACACCGCCTTCGGCTTGGTCAGCAGCACCCGCGCGAACGCCACCCGCTGCTGCTCGCCGGGGGAGAGCACCTTGGCCCAGTCCTGCTCCTCGCCGAGTCTCGCGGCCAGATGCGGCAGGGCCACCTTGTTCAACATGGCGGCCAGCTCGTCGTCGGGGATGTCGCCGCCGCGGCGGGGATAGGACAACACCTCCCGCAGATCGCCGAGCGGCACATACGGCATCTGCGACAGGAACATCGTCTCGTTGGTTCCGGTGGGGCAGCGCAATGTGCCGCTGGTGAAGGGCCACAGCTGGGCGAGACTGCGCAACAACGTGGTCTTGCCGGTGCCGGACACGCCCGTGATGGCCAGGGTGTCCCCGGCCGTGAGCTCGAGATCAATGGGGTTGATCAGCTGGGTGCCGTCCGGTTTGCGCACCTCGACATCGGCCAGTTCGACCCGGTTTCCGGAGCTGGGCTCGACCGTCAGCGTCGGCAGTTCGCGACCTTCGTCATTGGCGACCACCAGGCCGTGCAGACGGATGATCGCCGCGCGGTAGCCGGCGAAGTCGTCGTAGGCGTTACGGAAGAACGACAGGCCCGTTGTGAGTGCACGGAACGAGCTTGCAGTTTGATACAGCGCACCGAGGGCGATCTCTCCGTCATAGAACCGCTTGAACTGAACCAGCAGCGGTATGAGCTCCTGCGCCTGGGTGATGGAGACGTTCCAGCCGTAGAACCCCGTCATTCGGTTGACGTACTTCTTGTAGTTCGTGACAACGGGCGCAAACCTCCGCCGCAACCCCGTGCGCTCGGCAAACTCACCGCGGTAGAACGCCACCGCTTCGGACGCATCCCGTAAACGGACCAAGGCGTAGCGGAAGACGGCGTTGAACTTCTCGTTGTCGAACGACAACCGGATGATCGGCCGACCGATCCAGAACGAGACGACTGTCGCGAACACGATGTATGCGATGCCGATCCAGAAGATCGCCTTCGGCAGCGTGTATCCGACGAGTGGCAAGGTCACCGGTCCGGACAGGTTCCACAGGATGGCGGTGAACGAGATCATCGACGCGATCGAGGAGACGGCGCCAAACAGCAGCGTGGTCTCCGACGTGTTGTTCGGCTTGTTCGGTTGAGAGTTGACGCCGGCGGTGAAGATGTCGATATCGGCCTGAATACGCTGATCCGGGTTGTCGATGGTGTCGTCGATGAAGCGCGCCCGGTAATAGGCCTTGCCCTCCAGCCAGTTGTCGGTGAGCTGTCCGGTGAGCCAGGCCCGCCACCGCAGCATGAACCGTTGGGCCAGGTAGAGATCGAGCATGGTCTGTGCAACCGAGATTGTCGCCAGCACCGCAAAGGCCCAGAACGACAACCAGAAGCCGCTGCCACCAGACTGTCGCACCGCTTCGTCTCCGGAGCCCAACCCGGCGGCGATGACCTGGAAGCTCGTCGTCTGATCGCTGCCCACGTAGCTGAACAGCACCGACAGTCGAACACTGACCATCACCGACAGCAGTAGGCCCGCGAGCCACACCCAGACGATCACACTGTCGCGGCCGACGAAATAGCCGCGGGTGACCCGCCAGAACTGCTTACCCCACTCGGTGAACTTGACGATCAGGAACAAGCCGGCGAGGGTGGCCACGGCCGCGATCGCCCACGCTCGTGCGATCCACCACAGCGACGCCCACAGCTCGTTGCTCCAGTCCAGCGTCGGGACGAACATCTCCACCGGGGCAAAGTACCGCGTCAGACCCCGGTGCGTCGGGAACCGCTAGCCAGAGTTCGCGAGTTGATCCAGCCGCCACTCGCCACCGCCGAGCAGGCGCAGCTCCTGCTCGTGATGCTGTTCGACGCTGGGGCGATGGCTCACGCTGACCATGATCAGATCCGGAAGCTCCTGGCGCAGGGTCGAATACATCACATACTCCATGCCCTCATCCAGCGCCGAGGTGGCCTCGTCGAGGAACACCGCTTTCGGCTTGGTCAGCAGCACCCGCGCGAACGCGATGCGTTGCTGCTCACCCGGGGAAAGCACCTTCACCCAGTCGCGTACCTCACCGAGCCGGTGTGTCAGGTGTGGCAGCTGGACCTTGACCAGTGCGCGCTGCAGTTCGGCGTCGGGGATCTCACCGGGGCAGGAGGGGTAGGAGACCACCGCATGCAGATCGCCCAGGGGTATGTACGGCACCTGCGAGAGGAACATGGTCTGGTTCGCCCCGCCCGGGCGGCGCAGGGTGCCGGTGGTGAACGGCCACAACTGGCCCAGACAGCGCAGCAGGGTCGTCTTTCCCGATCCGGACACACCGGTGACCACCAGCCCCTGGCCCGGCTCCAGGCGCAGATCGACCGGGCGGATCAGGATGTCTCCGGTGGGGGTGCGGACCTCCACGTTGTCCAACTCCACCGCGCCGTCGGTGGTGTCGGCGGTGGTGAGCTCGGGCAGGTGCCGGGCCTGCTCGTTGGACTGCACCAGCCCGTCGAGGCGGATGATGGCGGCCTGGAAGCTGGCGAACTGGTCGTAGGCGTTGCGGAAGAACGACAGCCCGTCGAGGATCGCCCCGGTGGCGCTACCGGACTGGGTGACATCGCCGTAGGTGATCTCCCCGTCGAACATCCGGGGCGCCTGGACCACCAGTGACAGCGGCACCGCGGCCTGGCTGGCTGACAGGTTCCAGCCGGTGAAACCGATGGTGCGGCGCACGTAGTGGCGGTAGTTGTCGATCACCCCGGCGAACCGGCCGTGCAGCTGGACGCGCTCGGCGCGCTCGCCACGGTAGAACCCGACGGACTCGGCCATGTCCCGCAGCCGCACCAGCGCGTAGCGGAACGCCGCATTGCGGGCCTCGTTGATGAAGCTCAGCCGGATCAGGGGCCGGCCGATCCAGAACGCCACGGCGGTGGCGACCAGAACGTAGGCGATGGCGATCCAGAACAGCGCCTTGGGAATGGTGATGCCGAGCAGTTCGACCGGCCCGGCCAGTCCCCACAGGATCGGCCCGAAGGAGGCAACCGACAGGATCGAGCTGATGGCGCCGAACAGCAGTACCGAGCCGGTGCCGTATTGCGGGACGTTGGGCGTGGTACCCACCCCGGTGGTGAAGATGTCGATGTCCTGCTGGATGCGCTGGTCCGGGTTGTCGATGGTCTCGTCGATGAAGCGGCAGCGGTAATAGGAGCGGTGGTCCAGCCAGTCGCCGGTGAGCCGATCCGTCAGCCAGACCCGCCAGCGGATGATGAAGCGCTGCATCAGGTAGATGTCGAGCATGGTGCGCACCACGTGGACAGTGGCCAGCAGGACGAACATCTTCATCGCCGTCCAGAAGCCGTCCTGCCCGGACTGCCTGGCCGCCTCGTCCTCGCCCTGGAACGCCACCTGTAGCGCCGTGGTCTGGTCGTTGTAGAAGTAGCTCAACAGCACATCGAGGCGCACCGAGGCGACCACCGACAGCAGCAGAACGGCGAACAGGCCCCACACCGGCAGGCTCTGGCGGCCCTTGAAGTAGGCACCGGTGACTCGCCAGAACTGCCGTCCCCAGGTGGTGAACCGCAGTAGCGCGGCCACGATGGCCAGCGATACCGCTGCCGTCACCGCGAACACCCACGTGATCCACCACAGCGATTCGCCG
This sequence comes from Mycolicibacterium sp. SMGY-1XX, assembly GCF_059132455.1. Classification (NCBI taxonomy): domain Bacteria; kingdom Bacillati; phylum Actinomycetota; class Actinomycetes; order Mycobacteriales; family Mycobacteriaceae; genus Mycobacterium; species Mycolicibacterium sp. SMGY-1XX. The sequence goes on along the minus strand of NZ_CP101139.1, from coordinate 3,965,105 downwards.
ATCTGGCTGCTCCAGTCGATCGACTGCTCGAACATATGACTCCCGGGTGCTGGGGCGTCACCCGACGCCGACCGACTTGGGCAAGCTACCCCAGCGGAGGCCGTTCGGCGCGAATCGGGCTCAGGCGAACGTCGCTTGCAGGTGCTGCACCAGGGTGTCGCAGAGATCGTCCGCGGTGACGGCGCGGGCAGCCAATCCGAGATAACCGTCGGGGCGGACGACGTACACCGAGACGTCCTTGGCGACATAGGAGTGGGCGAACTCCCCGTCGGTGTCGTGGATCACGGGCAGGACGGTGCCGGTGACGTCGGCGTCGGGATCGGCGACGATGTAGACCTGCGCGCGCTCGTGGGCGGCGGCGACGGCGGCGCCTGCCGCCGCTTCCAGCGCCGCCACCTCGGCGGTGCCGGCTCCGGCGTACAGGAGCACCGTGTGGTCGCGGCGGTTGAGCAGGCTGAACAACCGGAACGGTTCGGTCACCGCGTCGCGCCGCAATCCGGTGGCGTCCGGTGCCCGTTCACCGGCGCCGTCGGCGACCAGGGGACTGCCGGCATAGGAGATCAACAGCTGCGCTTCCCGGCGCATGACGTAGCTGGGATCGGCTGCGTCCGAAACGATTCCGGAGCGCGCGCTGCGCACCGTGCGTCCCACCACGTCTTCGCCCACCGGCCGTCGTTCGGCGTCATAACTCGCCAGCAGGCCGTCGGCCGCTTCGCCGCGGACCGCCAGCGCGAGCTTCCATGCCAGGTTGTGCGCGTCCTGGATGCCGGTGTTCATCCCCTGCGCGCCGGTGGGTGGGTGGATGTGGGCGGCATCCCCGGCCAGGAACACCCGACCCGTGCCGTAGGTGTCGACGATGCGATGGCTGATCCGGAAGACCGATGACCACCGCAGGTTGCGGGCCGTCACCGGCTCGGGCGACAACCGGTCGAGCACCTTCTGGATGTCGTCGAGTTGCGGCGCGCGAGAACCCTCGAAGCCGTGGGCCACCCCGTCGGCGGGTGCGGTCGACAGGTCCGGGGGCACCAGCATCGACATCCGGTACCGGCCGCGGCCCGGCAGTGGGATGCACACCAGAAGGTCGTCGGTGACACCGTCGGTCTGGTGCATCGAGCGCAACGCGACACCGCGCGGCAGCGACCAGTCCACCTCGACATCGCCGAGCATGTACTGCTCCTCGAACGCCGCGCCCTCGAAGCTGCACCCCAAGGCCTTGCGCACCGCACTGTGGGCGCCGTCGGCGCCGATCAGGTAGCGGGCACGCACCGTGGATTCCTCGCCACCGGAGACGGCGACCGTCACACCGGCGTCGTCCTGCTCGAAACCGGTGACGCGCAACCCCCGCTGCACCGCGACACCGCGACGGGCCAGTTCGTCACGTAACACCCGCTCGGTGGCGTACTGCGGAATACAGATGAAACCGAACGGCACATCCGGGGGCAAGACGAGTTCGAGTTCGGCGACCCTGTTGCCGTTGACGTAGACCACTTGACCGCGCATCGGGATGGACTCGTCGAGAATGGCGTTCACGACGCCCATGCCTTCGAACACCTCGAGCGTACGGGGTTGCACGCCAACAGCTTTCGCGTACTGAGGCGGTTCGGTCAACGGATCGAGGATGCGGCAGCCGATCCCGCGGCGGTTCAGTTCGATCGCCGCGGTGAGGCCGATCGGCCCCGCGCCGGCGATCAGGACATCGGTGTCGGGGGTCTGCGCCACAGCGCAATTATGCCCGCGCAGGTCCGTTACGCTGGGCTTTCATGGACAACGCCGGCCGCCTGATCGCCCGCCCGCGGTGGTCAACACCTTGACCGACCCCGCGGTGGCCTGTCCGCGCCGCTCCAAGCCGGCCTGATTCGCCGAAATCGGTGACCGGCTGGGTTCGGCTGGTGATGCTGGAACCGTGCACCTGAGATTCCACGACGGTGACGCCGACTTCGCAGCGGTGGCCGCGCCCGTGTACCGCCGCGATCCGGTGCTGCACACCGTCGAGTTGACGTTGTTGCGGGGTGGTCCGTTGCCGGGAGACAGCGCGCCGCTGCTGGTGACGGTATGGGACGGCGGCCGGTTGGTGGGTGCGGGTATGCGCACCCCGCCGTATCCGTTGCTGTGCAGTGGCCTTCCTGTCGACGCGATACCCGCCGTGGTCGACGGGTTGCGCGGCGCGGGTGTCGCGGTCCCCGGCGTGCGTGGATTACGAAGCACAGCAGAGGCTTTCGCGCAGCGTTGGGCCGCGGTGGTCGGGTGTGCGGTCGGTGTCGACACCGAGGAACGGCTGTACCGGCTGGGTGCACTGCAGCCCCCGACCGGTGTGCCCGGGGCGGCTCGGCTGGCCGGCAACGCGGACACCGCGCTGCTGATCGACTGGCAGTGCGCCTTCGCTGGCGAGGCCTTCGGACACGAGCCGGACCAGGCTCTGGCGCGCGCTGCGTTGGTGTCTGCCGATTCCCACGGTGACGCGCACTGGTTGTGGACGCTGCAAGGTGTTCCCGTGGGTATGGCCGGCGTGCGTGCACCGGCGGCCGGCGTTTCCCGGGTGGGTCCGGTGTACACCCCGCCGGAGCAGCGCGGCCACGGCTACGGCTCGGCGGTCACCGCCGCGGCGTGCCGGTGGGCGGCGGGGATGGGCGCCGGCGACATCGTGCTGTTCGCCGATCTCGCCAATCCGGTGTCGAACCGCATCTATCAGCGCATCGGTTTCGCGCCGGTGGCCGACACCGTGCACCTTCGTTTTACGGGCTGACACGACGCCGCCGAGCGCACCGATTTGTCCGTGAAACCCGGGGTGTCGACGGACAGACACGCGCGCTCGGCGTGGTTGATCGGCCGCGTACGGTTGTCCTGTGGCACGCACCTCCTCGAAGACCAAACCCGGCGACAAGAAGCCCGGCAAGATCAGCGGCCGGTTCTGGAAGATGCTGGGTGCCAGCGCGGACAAGAACCAGGTCAAGTCCATGTCCGAGGTCCACGACTCGGCTGCCTTCGACGCCAAGGCCGCCGAACTGGACGACGAACAGCTGCGCAAAGCAGCCAAGCTGCTCGACCTGACGGCGCTCGCCGAGGCCGCCGACATCCCGCAGTTCCTGGCCATCGCCCGTGAGGCCGCCGACCGGGCCACCGGCCTGCGCCCGTTCGACGTCCAGTTGCAGGGTGCGCTGCGCATGCTGGCCGGCGACGTGGTGGAAATGGCCACCGGTGAAGGCAAGACGCTGGCCGGTGCGATCGCCGCGGCCGGTTACGCCCTCGGCGGCCGCCGCGTCCACGTCATCTCCGTCAACGACTACCTGGCCCGCCGTGACGCCGAGTGGATGGGACCGCTGCTGGAGGCGATGGGCCTGACCGTCGGGTGGATCACCGGTGACTCCACCGCCGAAGAACGCCGCGCCGCCTATCAGTGCGACGTCACCTACGCCTCGGTCAACGAGATCGGCTTCGACGTGCTGCGCGACCAGCTGGTCACCGACGTCGCCGACCTGGTGTCGCCGAACCCCGATGTGGCACTGATCGACGAAGCCGACTCCGTCCTCGTCGACGAGGCGCTGGTGCCGCTGGTGCTGGCCGGCACCACCCACCGCGAGACGCCGCGGCTGGAGATCGTCGAGTTGATCGGCAACCTGGTGCCCGGCACCGATTACGCCGCCGATGCCGACCGGCGCAACATCCACCTCACCGAAGACGGGGCGCAGAAGGTCGAAAAAGCCCTCGGGGGGATCGATCTCTACTCCGAGGAACACGTCGCCACCACGCTGACCGAGGTCAACGTCGCCCTGCATGCCCATGTGCTGCTGCAGCGCGACGTGCACTACATCGTCCGCGACGGCGCCGTGCACCTGATCAACGCCTCGCGCGGCCGCATCGCGCAGCTGCAGCGCTGGCCCGACGGTCTTCAGGCCGCGGTCGAGGCCAAGGAGGGCATCGAGGCCACCGAGACCGGTGAAGTGCTCGACAACATCACCGTGCAGGCCCTGATCAACCGGTATCCGACCGTCTGCGGCATGACCGGTACCGCCCTGGCCGCCGGTGAGCAGCTGCGCCAGTTCTACAAGCTCGGGGTGTCGCCGATCGAGCAGAACACCCCCAACATCCGCGAAGACGAAGAGGACCGCGTCTACATCACCGCTGCGGCCAAGATGGACGCGGTGATCGAGCACATCCAGGAGGTGCACGCCACCGGCCGGCCGGTGCTCGTCGGCACCCACGATGTCGCCGAATCCGAGGAACTGCACGAGCGGCTGGTGAGACGGAAGGTGCCCGCCGTCGTCCTCAACGCCAAGAACGACGCCGAGGAAGCCGCCGTCATCGCCGAGGCCGGCGCACTGGGTGTCGTCACCGTCTCCACCCAGATGGCCGGTCGCGGTACCGACATCCGGCTGGGCGGCTCGGACGAAAAGACCCACGATGAAGTGGTGGAGCTCGGCGGCCTGCACGTCGTCGGCACCGGCAGGCACAACACCGAGCGCCTGGACAACCAGCTGCGTGGCCGCGCCGGCCGCCAGGGCGATCCGGGTTCGTCGGTGTTCTTCGCCAGCTGGGAGGACGAGGTGGTGGTAGCCCACCTCGATGCCGACAAGCTGCCCAACGAGACCGACGACGACGGCCGCATCGTCAGCCCGAAGGCAGCCAGCCTGCTCGACCACGCGCAGCGCATCGCCGAGGGGCGACTGCTCGATGTGCATGCCAACACCTGGCGCTACAACCATCTGATCGCCCAGCAGCGCGCCATCATCGTCGACCGCCGCAACACCCTGCTGTCGACGCCGACCGCGCTCGAGGAACTCAAGGAACTGGCTCCGGAGCGCTACGCAGAACTGCGCGAAACCGTCTCCGAGGACGAGCTGGAGCGCATCTGCCGGCTGATCATGCTCTACCACCTGGACCGTGGCTGGGCCGACCACCAGGCCTTCCTGTCGGATATCCGGGAGAGCATCCACCTGCGCGCCCTGGGCCGGCAGAACCCGCTCGACGAGTTCCACCGGATGGCCGTCGACGCCTTCACCTCGCTGGCCGCGGACGCGGTGGAAGCCGCTCAGCAGACCTTCGAGACCGCCGACGTGCTCAGCGACGAGCCGGGCCTGGACCTGTCCAAACTGGCGCGCCCGACGTCGACCTGGACCTACATGGTCCACGACAACCCGCTCAACGACGACACGCTGTCGGCCCTGAGCCTGCCGGGCATCTTCCGCTGACGATGGCCCACCTTCCCAGCTGGGCTCGTCCCTCACCCCGCATCGGCGGCGGACGGTAGGTTTACTGCCTATGACGCCTGCACCGGGGGGCACGCGTGACCGGGTACTGACCGTGCCCAACGTGCTGTCCGCTGTGCGCCTGATCCTGATCCCGGTGTTCGTCTACCTGCTGCTGGGCGCCCACAGCCAGGTCGCGTACGTATGGGCCGTCGGCATCCTGGTGTTCAGCGGTGCCTCCGATTGGCTCGACGGCAAGATCGCCCGCAGTTTCAAAGACCAGTCCTCGCGGCTGGGGGAGTTGCTGGACCCGGCCGTCGACCGGCTGTACATGATCGCCGTGCCCATCTCGTTCGGCCTGGCCGGCATCGTGCCGTGGTGGGTGATCGCGATCCTGATCGTCCGCGACGGGCTGCTGGCGGCGATGTTGCCGGTGCTGCGCAGCCGCGGGCTGACCGCGCTGCCGGTCACCTACATCGGCAAGGCGGCGACGTTCGCGTTGATGTCCGGCTTCCCGCTGATTTTGTTCGGGGCAGGGGTTGCCACCGAAACAGCACTGTGGGGCGAAGTGATCGGAGCCTGCGGCTGGGGGTTCTTGATCTGGGGCGTCTACATGTATGTCTGGGCGTTCGTGCTGTACCTCATCCAGCTGACGCTGGTGGTGCGCCGGCTCCCCAAGGTGACATCGTGACCGACCCCGACCGCACGCTCGGCGGTTACAACCCGGTGGCCGGGCTCAACGCACACCGGGAGAATCCGGTGCAGAAGCTGCCGGTGCCGTCGCTGCTGCGTTCCCTGCTCTCCGAGCATCTGGACCCCGGTTATGCGGCGGCCGCCAAAGCCCGGGCCGAAGCCGAGCGCCCGCCCCCGCGCGCCAGGCGCTGGCTCTGGCAGGCCCTGGCCGCGATGTTGATCGCCACGGTGTTCGCCATCGCCGCCGCACAGGCCCGCTCCACCGCGCCGGGGGTCAGCGAAGCCCAGCACGTGTTGGCGGGCAGTGTGCGCTCGGCGGAGGGCACCACCGACGACCTCGCCGCCCGTCGCGACACCCTGGCGGCGGAGGTCGACGACGTGCAGCGCCGCCGACTGGCCGACGACGCGGAAGGCCAGCAACTGCTCACCAGGCTGGACGAACTGAACCTGCCGGCGGGCACCACTCCGATGATCGGGCCCGGTATCACCGTCACGGTCACCGACCCCGGGGTGGGTCGCGATCTCACCGACGTCTCCAAGCAACGGGTTCCCGGGAGCCAGCAGGTGATCCTCGACCGTGACCTGCAGTTGGTGGTGAACTCGCTGTGGGCCTCCGGCGCCGAGGCCATTGCCGTCGACGGAGTGCGGGTGGGGCCCAATGTCACCATCCGGCAGGCGGGCGGCGCCGTCCTGGTCGACAATCACCCCATCAGCAGCCCATACGAGATCGTCGCCCTCGGACCGCAGAATGGCCTGCGAGACGGGTTCGACCGCAGTCCAGGCCTGATGCGGCTGCGGCTGCTCGAGATCTCCTACGGAGTCGGTGTGACGGTCAGTGCGGGGGAAGGTCTCACAGTGCCGACCGGCGCTGCCCGGGACATCAAATTCGCCCAGCAGATTGGCCCCTGACCATGCGATCTTGGGAGATTCTCACGTGATCGGGATCGCCGCGCTCGTCGTCGGCATCGTGCTCGGTTTGGTGTTCCAGCCGAGTGTGCCGGAGCTGATCCAGCCGTACCTGCCGATCGCCGTGGTGGCGGCGCTCGACGCGGTCTTCGGCGGTCTGCGTGCCTATCTGGAGAACATCTTCGACGCCAAGGTTTTTGTGGTGTCCTTCGTCTTCAACGTGTTGGTGGCCGCCTTGATCGTCTACGTCGGCGACCAACTCGGCGTCGGCACCCAGCTGTCCACGGCGATCATCGTGGTGCTCGGAATCCGCATCTTCGGCAACGCGGCCGCCCTGCGCCGCAGACTGTTCGGCGCCTGACGATGGCCGACGAGACCCAGCGGGGCGCGAACCACCACGGCCGGCACGAATTCCCCGCCGGCACCGAGCCGGCACGCAAACGCACCCGCTCGCAGCTCGTGTTCGGTGTGCTGGCGGTGCTGCTGTGCCTGGTCCTCGGTGTGGCGATCGCCACACAGGTGCGCCAGACCGAAACCGGCGATTCGCTCGAATCGGCCCGGCCCGCCGACCTGCTGGTGCTGCTGGATTCGCTGCAACAGCGTGAGGCGGCACTCAACACCGAAGTCGCCGAACTGGCGCGCACGCTGGCCTCGCTGCAGGCGTCGGGAAGCTCCGATCAGGCCGCCATCGACAATGCCCGGGCCCGGCTGGCCGCGTTGTCGATCTTGATCGGCACCGTGGGCGCCACCGGTCCGGGAGTGATGGTCACCATCGACGACCCGGCCTCCGGCGTGGCGCCCGAAACGATGCTCGACGTGATCAACGAGCTACGCGCCGCGGGGGCCGAAGCAATGGAGATCCGCGCGGCCGACAAGGCGGTGCGGGTGGGCGTGGACACCTGGGTGGTCGGCACGCCCGGCGCCCTCGCCGTCGACGGGCAGGTGTTGGCGCCGCCCTATTCGGTTCTGGCGATCGGTGATCCGCCGACGTTGGCGGCGGCCATGAACATCCCCGGCGGCGCCGTCGACAGCGTCGAACGGGTGGGCGGCAGCATGACGATTCAGCAGTCCGAGCGCGTTGACGTGACCGCCTTGCGGCAACCGAAACCGCGCCAATACGCTCAGCCAGTCAAATGAGCCCGTACAAGTCGGCCGACAAACACAGGGAGCGAGAACCGACGTGAGCGAGATCCCCGCCGATCTGCAGTACACCGCCGAGCACGAGTGGGTCCGCCGCACCGGTGACGACACCGTCCGCGTCGGTATCACCGACTACGCGCAGTCGGCGCTGGGTGATGTGGTGTTCGTCCAGCTGCCCGAGGTGGGTGCCGAACTGACGTCCGGCGACGCGTTCGGCGAGGTGGAATCCACCAAGTCCGTCTCCGATCTGTTCGCCCCGCTGACCGCGAAAGTGGTTGCCGTCAACGAGGATCTGGAAGGCAGCCCTGACCTGGTGAACTCCGATCCGTACGGCGCAGGCTGGCTGCTCGAACTGCAGGCCGCACCCGGCGAGCTGGAGGCCGGTTTCGGGGCTCTTCTCGACGCAGAGGCGTACCGCGCCACACTCACCGAGTGAGGTGTTGTTAGGGTGCCTGCCAGCCGTGTTTCCTGCCGTGGTGGGCACAATCATGCCGATGGCGCGGTAACGTCGACATCGCGGCGGTGGGCAGCACAGTCGACCGGCGTTTATCGCCACAAGCAGCCAGTGAGGAGCAGCGTGTGACGGACAAGGACAGCAACTCGGGGGCTGACCAAGTGTCTGATGAGGTGACAGTCGAGACGACGTCGGTCTTCCGGGCCGATTTCCTCAACGAACTGGATGCGCCTGCGGCCACTGGCAGCGAAGGTGCCGTATCGGGAGTCGAAGGGCTGCCGGTAGGTTCCGCGCTGCTGGTCGTCAAGCGTGGACCCAACGCGGGTTCGCGCTTCCTGCTGGATCAGGCCAGCACGTCTGCCGGGCGCCATCCCGATAGCGACATCTTTCTCGATGACGTGACCGTCAGCCGCCGCCATGCCGAGTTCCGGCTGGAGAACGGCGAGTTCCAGGTGGTCGACGTCGGCAGCCTCAACGGCACCTACGTCAACCGCGAGCCCGTCGACTCGGCGGTCCTGGCCAACGGCGACGAGGTGCAGATCGGCAAGTTCAGGCTCGTCTTCCTGACCGGGCCCAAGGGCGAAGACGGGGGACCCGGCAGCTAGTGACCGCACCCGATACTCCGGCATTCGCCGGGATGTCGATCGGCGCGGTGCTGGACTCGCTGCGGCCCGATTTCCCGGACGTCACCATCTCCAAGATCCGGTTCTTGGAAGCCGAGGGGCTGGTGACGCCTGGGCGAACGGCCTCGGGGTATCGAAGGTTCACGGCATACGACTGCGCGCGGCTGCGGTTCATCCTGACCGCGCAGCGCGACCAGTACCTGCCGCTGAAGGTCATCAAGGCGCAATTGGACGCTCAGCCCGACGGCGCACTCCCGGACAGCGGATCGCCGTACGGGGTGCCGCGGTTGGTGTCGGCCGCCGGGGCGGCCGAAGCCCCGGCCGCGGTGTCGCCGGCCAAGGTACGGCTGTCCCGGGAAGACGTGATCGAACAGTCCGGTCTGCCCGCGCATGACGCCGAGGAGATGCTGTCGGCATTGCTGAAGGCCGGCGTGATCAGTACGGGACGGGCCGGCTTCTTCGACGAGCATTCGGTGCCGATCCTGCAGTGCGCATGTGCGCTGGCCGACTACGGTGTGGAGCCCCGCCACCTGCGGGCTTTCCGCTCGGCGGCCGACCGGCAGTCCGATTTGATCGCCCAGATCGCGGGGCCTCTGGTCAAAGCCGACAAGGCGGGCGCGCGTGATCGCGCCGACGACCTGGCCCGTGAGGTCGCGGCCCTGGCGATCACCTTGCACACGTCGTTGGTGAAGTCGGCTGTACGCGACGTTCTCAACCGCTGAGGGCTAGACTCCGTGGGACGGGTTGGTGCTCAGAATCAGGGTCGAAACCGGGTCCGGTAGAGGTTCCGAGACTGGCAGCGTCGGGCAGCAGAGCGGTGCGGAGGGCAGACACAAAATGGGTGAAGTGCGTGTGGTCGGCATTCGCGTCGAGCAGCCTCAGAACCAGCCGGTGCTGTTGCTGCGCGAGGCCAATGGTGACCGGTACCTTCCCATCTGGATCGGGCAGCCGGAAGCGGCCGCCATCGCCCTGGAACAGCAGGGCGTGGAGCCGCAGCGACCCATGACTCACGACCTGTTCCGTGATGTCATTGCCGCCCTCGGTCATTCACTCAAAGAGGTGCGGATCGTCGACCTCCAGGAAGGCACGTTCTACGCCGACCTGATCTTCGACCGCGACATCAAGGTCTCTGCGCGGCCGTCGGATTCGGTGGCCATCGCATTGCGGGTGGGTGTGCCGATCTACGTCGAGGAGGCGGTGCTCGCGGAGGCGGGCCTGCTCATCCCCGACGAGAACGACGAGGAGGCCACCGGCGCGGTGCGTGAGGATGAGGTCGAGAAGTTCAAAGAGTTCCTCGACAGCGTCTCGCCGGACGATTTCAAGGCCACGTGAGCCTCTCCGCGGGGCTTTTGCCCCGCGCGGGAATCGTTCCGACTGCGGACTGGTCACGGATGCGTCTCAACTGGTCGTTCGGGTTCGACACGCCCGGGAGAACATCGGAGGGACACGCGAACCGCGCCATACTGGGTCGCAACGACAGGCTCCCAGATGGCATCGGGGATCTGCCGGGAAGCGTATGCTCAGAGCACTCGTGCTCGGGCGATGCAGCCGGAAACGGCAGCTGACGACGAGACCGATCGGCGAGAGGAATCACACGTGGGCGAGCAGCCACGTCAGGAGCAGTTGGACTTGTTGGCTTCCGGGAAGACCTCCGGAGCCACCACCGACGCGGCGGGCCAGGAGCCGGTGGTCACCGAACCAGTGCAAGCCGGACTGTTCCCGGATGACTCGGTACCCGACGCACTGATCGGCTACCGCGGGCCCAGCGCCTGCCAGATCGCCGGTATCACCTACCGACAGCTCGACTACTGGGCCCGGACCTCCCTGGTTGTGCCGTCCATCCGCGGCGCCGCCGGGTCGGGCAGTCAGCGGCTGTACTCCTTCAAGGACATCCTGGTCCTCAAGATCGTCAAGCGACTGCTCGACACCGGTATCTCGCTGCACAACATCCGGGTGGCGGTGGATCACCTGCGCCAGCGCGGTGTGCAGGATCTGGCCAACATCACACTGTTCTCCGACGGCACCACCGTCTACGAGTGCACGTCCGCCGAAGAGGTGGTCGATCTGCTGCAGGGCGGCCAGGGCGTGTTCGGTATCGCCGTGTCCGGTGCCATGCGGGAACTCACCGGAGCCATCGCCGATTTCCCGGGCGAGCGGGCCGACGGCGGCGAGTCCATCGCCGCACCCGAGGACGAGCTGGCATCGCGGCGCAAGAGCCGCGACCGCAAGATCGGGTAACGCGGAGCGCATCACGAGAAGGGTCGCCACGGCGGCCCTTTTTTGTTGCCGCGGACAGGGCACCGGGAATGGCGTTGGACACAGTGCCGGCAGAGTGGCCCGCCGTGACACTGGTCACACTGCCGTCGTCGGGGCGGGTCGAGTGCACGGTCGGGCAGCGTGCACGCGCGGCCACCACGGGCGATGCAGCCTGGGTGCGAGAACTCAAAACGATGTAGTCAACCGCAGCCACGTTTCGTTCGTGTCACGTCGAAGTATCCACTGCTGCAGTTAATTTCACGTTACGGAGCATCTGTTTGACAGATGTAGACGGTCGCTTTTGACTGTTTGACGCGGTGCAGCGGTACCTCGGAACCTTGACTCCATCGCGCTGGCGACGAAGCCAGCCTCGATGTCGAGCCGCAACCGAAACCTGTTGGCCGCGTGGAAGGAATAACGATGAAGTCACTACCCAAGGTGATCGCGATGTGTGGCCTGGCCGCGTCCCTCGCCCTGTCTTCTTGCTCCAGTACCAGCGAAAATACCTCGGGTACAACAGAACTCGTTCTGGCTGTGGAAACCAGCGCGGGCGACCCGCTGGCCGACATGTTGTTGGCGTTCGCCGACGAGGTGGAAAACGCGCTGGGAGACTCCGTAGCGGTCACGGTGCAGTCCGGTGGCGCGATCGGAGACGAGGAGGCGGTGCTGCAGGGGCTGCGCGCCGGGGCCATCGACATCGCCGCGGTCAGCGGTTCGGTGGCCAATCTGGATCCGACGTTCAGCATCATGGACATGCCGTTCCTGTTCACCGACCGGGACACGGTGGTGGAGTTCCTCGACGGCCCCTACGGTGACGAACTCAGCGAATCGCTGGTGCAGTCCGTCGGAGCCCGGGTGCTCGGCTTCGGCGAAAACGGCTTCCGGCACATCACCAACAACACTCGCCCGATCGTCACCTCGAACGACCTGGCCGGGCTGAAGATCCGGGTGCCGGGCAACCCGGCCAGGGTGGCGCTGTTCGAAGCCCTGGGTGCCGCTCCCACCCAGATCGACATCGGCGAGACCTATTTGGCTCTCGACCAGGGTGTGCTCGACGGCGAAGAGAACCCGCTGAAGGTCATCGACGCGTTCTCGTTCTACGAGAAACAGCGCTACCTCTCGCTGACCGCGCACATCTACAGCCCGGTGTACCTGACCATCAACGAGGACAGCTGGCAGGGCCTGAGCCCCGAGGTCCAGCAGGGTCTGGAGAAAGCCGCGACCGCCGCCGCCGAAACCAGCCGCAACGCCGGCATCGAAGCCGACAACCAGCTACTGGGCAAGTTCGAAGGCGCCGGCGTGCAGGTCAACGAGGCCGATATCGAGCAGCTCAGCAACACCGTGGCCGGGGTGCGGGAAGAGATCGCCGCCGAGATCCCCAACGGTTTCGCCGAGCGCGTCCTGGCCGAGTACACCAAGTGACCGCCGCACCACACCGGAACCGGCCGCTGCTCCCACTGGGCGCGCTGAACACTGCCACCCGAATCGGTCTGGTGTACATGGCCTCGAGCACCCTCATGGAAGCCGAGATGTATGCCATGGCAACACCGGCGGCGACCATCCACACCAGCAGAGTGACTCTGCCGAGCGTCACGGTGGACGGGATCGATGCGATGATGCGCTCGCCGGAACTGCGCACCGCTGTCGAACTGGTGGCCCAGGCGCCGCTGGACGTGCTGGTCTTCGGCGGCACCAGTGCGTCCTTCCTGCACGGTAGCGAATGGGACCGCATGCTCATCGGGCATCTCGAGCAGTGGAGCGGGCTCTCCGGACGGTGCACCACCACCTCGACCGCGAGCATCGCCGCGCTCGCGGCCGTCGGCGCAGGCCCGATCAGCCTGATCACCCCGTACCGGCAGGAAGTCATCGACCGGGCCACCCGGTTCTTCGGCGAGAACGGGCATCCGGTGGTCGCGAGCGTCGGACTCGGCATCACCAGTGACCACGAACTGGCGGAGGTTCCTCTGGAACAGGTCTATGACCTCGCGGTGGACACCGACACCGACGAGGCCAGTGCGGTGTTCATCAGTTGCACCAACTTCGCCAGCGTCGGTGCCATCGCCGCGCTCGAGGCCGAACTCGGCAAGCCGGTCATCAGCGCGGTACAGGCGTCGTTCTGGTACGCCCTCGAGATCGTTGGTGTCGACGCCGCCCGGCCCGGGTTCGGGACACTGGTCGACACCCGCGTGGGAGTCGACGGGTGACAGCCGACAAGCAGACCCACCCCCTTGCCGGGCCGGCCGACGTGGAGATGCAGTTGGACTCCACGTTCGGTGTCGATCCGAACCCCGGCAGCCAGAAGCTGATCGACCGGGTCCTGGAGGTGTTGTGCGCCGCGCTGCTGGCGGCGATCACACTGATCCTCTTCGCCAACGCCATGTTGCGGTTTGCCTTCAACTCCCCACTGGGCTGGACCGAAGAACTGGTCACCGGGTTGATGCTGTGGCTGACGATGCTCGGGTTCACCCTGGGCGTGCGCCGCCGCGAGTCGATCGAGATCCGGGCGTTCGTCGGGCGTTTGCCCGTCCGGGTGCAGGTGTGGCTGCGGTTGTGCACCGATCTGCTGACCGCGGCAGTGCTGCTGCACCTGGCCTGGTTCGCTTACCAGTACGTGACCAAGTTCGGTGGCGACCCGAGCCCGTACCTACGGTTGCCCAAGGGTTTCTTCCTCGCAGCGCTGCCGGTGGGTGCGACGGTGGCAGCCGTCATCGTGCTGTTCCAATTGCCGGGTTGCCGTGCGGCGATCCTGCGTCAGCTCGACGAGGAAGAATCGTGATCCTGACCCTGACCCTGGCGGTCATCGTCGGCCTTCTGCTGTTGGGCACGCCGCTGATCATCGCGATGGCCAGCGGCGTGGCGGTCTACGCCACACTGGGTGGCTCGTGGATGCTGCAGTACCCCCAACAGGTCACCGACGGGATGAGCAGCTTCGTGCTGCTGGCGATGCCGTTGTTCATCCTCGCCGGCGTGGTGATGAACGCCGGTGGTGTCGCCGAGCGGGTGTTCGCTTTCGCGCGAGCCATTTTCGGTTCGCTGCCCGGAGGCCTTGCGCAGGTGGACGTGTCGACCAGCCTGTTCTTCGGTGGGATGGTCGGGACTTCGGTCGCCGACCTCGCGGGCACCGGATCGACGTTGATCCCGCAGATGAAGAAGCACGGATACCCTGGGCCTTACGCGGCAGCGGTGACGGCCTCGTCCTCGGGGATCGGACCGTTGATCCCACCGTCGTCGCCGATGATCCTCTACGCGGCGGCCACGGGCACCTCACTGGGTGCGCTGTTCCTGGCGGGCATCATCCCTGGCATCATCCTCACCGTCGTGCTGATGGTGGTGGTGGCGGTGCAGGCCCGACGCAACGGCTGGGGTGAGAAGATCCCGTTCAGCTGGCGCGAGGTCTGGCGCACCTTCCGTGGCGCGCTCCTGGCCTTCGGTGTGCCGCTGCTGGTGGTCATGGGACTGACCCTCGGTGTGTTCACACCCACCGAATCCGGCGCCTTCGCGGTGGTGTATGCCATCGTCGTCTCCGCCGTGGTGTTCCGCTCGCTGGGTGGGCGCCGGCTCTACCGGTGCCTGGTCGAAGCCGCGGTGCTGACTGATGAGGTGATGCTCATCGTCGGGGTGTCCGTGGCTCTGGGAGCAGTGCTGGCGATGGCCGGTCTGCCAAAAGCGCTCACCGATTTCGCCACCGCCATCGTTCCCGGAGACGCCCAGCTCGGGTATGTCGTGGTGCTCACCGTGGTGGCGATCCTGGCCGGCATGTTGTTCGACCCCCTGATTCCGGTGATCATGCCGGTGATGCTGCCGACCATGCTGGCCGTCGGGATCGACCCGGTGTACTTCGGCGTCATCATCGTGCTCACCGTCATCGTGGGGCAGGTCACGCCGCCGGTGGCGATGTCATTGGTGGTGGCAGCCAAGATCGCCAAGGTCGACGCATGGCGGGTTTTGCGGGCCAACACCCCGTTCCTGCTGGCCACCATCGCGGTGCTGATCCTGGTGATCCTCGTGCCGTCGCTGGCCACCTGGCTGCCGTCGGTGCTGGGGGAGTGAGTCGTGACCGGTGTCGATCAACTCCGCGGTATCTCGCTGACGCAGCTGCGCTACTTCATCCGGGTCGCCGAGCGCGAGAGCATGACGCGTGCGGCCGAGGACTTGTTCGTCGCGCAGTCGGCGGTGTCCTCGGCCGTCGCGCACCTGGAGCGGGAACTCGGCGTCCAGCTGTTCATCCGGCGGCATGCCAAGGGGTTGATCCTCACTGCGTCCGGCAAGGAGCTGTTGTTGCGTGCGCGCCAGACGCTGACCGCGCTGGCCGAGTCCCTGGAGTCGATAGCCGGTGACGCCCAGACGTTTTGGGGTCCCCTGCACGTGGTGTGCTTCAGTCCGATCGCGCCCTTCTACCTGCCGTCCATCCTGGCCGGGCTGAAAGCAGACCACCCAGCCTTGGAGATCCAGGTCACCGAAGCCGTCGCGGGCGAAGTAGGGGAGTACCTGGAATCCGGCCGGGCCGAGGTGGCCTTGACTTACGACCTTGCCCTCGGCGACGGGATCCAGCGTGACGTGCTGGCCGAGATCCGCCCTTACGCAGCACTTCCCGCTTCGCATCGGCTCGCCGGGGCCGCGAGCGTCCGGTTGGCCGATCTGGTGAACGAGCCGATGATTCTGGTCGATCTGCCCTACAGTCGCGACTATTTCACCGGTGTGTTCACCGAGCGCGGGATGCAACCCAACGTGCAGTATCGGTCGAGCAGCTACGAGACGGTGCGCGCGATGGTCGCCATGGACCACGGTTACAGTTTGCTGCATCAACGCCCTGCCACCGACACCACCTATGCGGGCGGCTTGGTGCGGGCCGTGCCGATCGCTGACGAGGTGCGGCCACTGCGGGTGGTGGTGGCGGGCCTGCAGGCAGTGCGTATGAGCAAGCGGGCCAGTGTATTTGCTGAGCGCTGCCGTGCCGTCGTGGCGAGAGAACGCTGAAAGTCGGGCTTTGCGACGATCGCATCCTGCGATGCTCTGCATCGGATAATCCGATGGACAACAACGAATCTCACTGTTTGCTCCGGTAGCTCCGGACGGCTTGGATCGAGTCAGACCACTGACACGTATTGGAGGCCACGTGAGCGGCGCCGAGCCGATCCCCGGATACATCGAAACACCTTCGGGGCGAATGCACGTCGTCGTGACGCCGGAGTCGGACCGGGACAGCCCCTGTCTGGTGCTGCTGCACCAGACACCGCGCAGTTGGGACGAGTTCCGGGCGGTGGCCGAACAGATCGACGGTTACCGCATCGTGATGCCGGACCTTCCCGGCTACGGTGCATCGCAGGCGTTGCCGCTCAACACCATAGAAGCCACAGCTGCCGCGGTGCTGGAGATTCTCGACGCGCTCGCGGTGCCGTCGGCACATGTGGTGGGGCACCACTTCGGCGGACTGGTCGCCTATGACCTCGCGGTCTCGGCGCCGCATCGGGTGACCTCGCTGGTGTTGTCCTCCACCCCGTTCGTCGACGACGCCGAGCGGACCAGGCGCCGGACGGCGCCGCCCTTCAATGCCATTGCCGCCCGGGACGACGGAGACCATCTGGCGCAGCTGTGGCGGCGTCGCCGGGAGTACCTGGCAGTGCCGGACCCTGGTGTCCAGGCACGGTATGTGCGGGATGTCCTGTCGCACGCCGATCCGGATCGTGGTCACGCCGCCGTCGCCGCGTACCGGTCCGAAGACGGCGTGGGCCGCTACCCGGGTCCGGTGCTGTGCCTGGCATCGGCCCGCGACCCGCGGGCATTCCCCCGTCGCGGTGCCATTCTCGCGGCGTTCCCGCAGGCCGCTGAACACGTCCTGGTTGACGGCGACATCGCCAGTCCTGAAACGTGCGCGGCCGAATTCGCCCGCGTCATCGTGGAGTTCCACCACAGTGTGGTGCCACGGTGATGCGCGCTGCCCTGCTGCGGGGTGCCGACGGCCCACGCTCGCTGAGCATCGCCGAGATCCCGGTCCCGCAACCGGGCCCCGAAGAGGTGCTGGTGGCCGTAGGCGCCGTCGGGGTCAACAACGCCGAGGTCCTGCAAACGCGGGGGATCATGCCGGCGCCGTCCGGCGGTGTCCCCGGCCTGGAGTGCGCCGGAACCGTGGTATGCGTCGGAGCCCGGGTGCAGACGGTCAAACCCGGCGACCGCGTCGCAGCGTTGACCCGGGCGGGGTCCTATGCCGAGTACGTGGCCGTGCCCGCGGGTGCGTGCGTCGTCGTACCCGACGATCTCGACCTGGCCGTCGCCGGCGCCTTCCTCGAAGCAGCGGCCACGGCGTGGTGGAACCTGGTGCACCGGGGGCGGATCCGGCGAGGCGAGCGCGTGCTGATCCACGGCGCCGCAGGCGGGGTCGGCTCGATGGCCGTACAGCTGGCCAGGGCGCTCGGTGCCGAGGTGATCGGAACAGCCCGGGGGCCGGTGAAGAGCGCGTTGTGCACCGAACTCGGTTGTCGCCGTGTGATCGACTACGGCTCCGAGGACGTCTTCGACGTGCTCCGGGAGATCGCACCCGGTGGCGTCGATCTGATCCTGGACAATCAGGGAGCCGCCGCGGTCGGCGACAATCTCGCGGCGCTGGCGCCGTTGGGCCGGCTCGTCATCGTCGGGGTGGCATCGGGAACCGACGCGGTGGTGGACCTGGCAGCCCTGATGTCCGGGGGGACGGAGATCTCCTCGTCGAGCCTGGGCCGGCTGTCCGACGACAGCCGAGCCGCGATATGTCGATCCGTGGAAGCCGAGGTATTGCCGTTGCTGAGGGCGGGAACGGTGACGCCCGTGCTGGACCAGACGTTCGATTTCGACCAGATAGTCTCTGCGCACCACAGATTCGCCGCGCCGGAACGGTCAGGCAAGGTCGTGGTCACCATGCCGGGTTACATCTCGAAATCCGATGCAACGCAGCATAATCAACTCTTTGCTTGATATGGCCGCGGAAGCCAGCATGGAAGGTGCGGATTCGACGCCGAGCTTCCGCGATGACCGTCATGAACTCGAATTGCGAGGGACCACAATGAAATCCGCTATGACATCGGCCGCCGCGCAGGACTACATCCGCGCGATCAGCTGCGCTGCCACTCCGGTCACCATCGTCACCACCTGCGCACAGGAGGCCCGGTGGGGGCAGACGGTTTCCGCGGTGAGCAGAGTGTCCGACGAGCCGGCGGTTCTCGGCGTCTGCATCAACCGGCGCAGCCCCATCAATGCGGCGATCCGCTCCACAGGTGCGTTCAATGTCTCGTTGCTCGGCTACGAGCAGCGCGGCGCCGCAGACAGTTTCGCCGGGCGTCAGCATCCCGGTCGCCCCGCGTTCACGTTTCTCGACGAAGAGTGGCGTGACGGTCTCAACGGCCTGCCGGTCTTCACCGCCAGCGTGGCCGCCTTCGAATGTGAGCTGCACAGTGTCACGGCTGTGGGCTCGCATCACCTGTATCTCGGTCAGGTGCGCCACGTTGTGCACACCGACGCCGAACCGCTGCTGCACCTTCGCGGCAACTACCGCGCCCTGGCGGCGCACCACACGGAAGGACATCGCAGATGATCAAGACCGGCGAGGAGTACCGGGACAGCATCAACACCGGGCGCGAAATCTACATCGACGGCGAGCAGGTGCACGATGTCACCAAGCATCCGATGTTCGCCCCGATCATCGACATCCGGTCTCGCATCTACGATCTGGCGCACGAAGCGGCCAGCCAGGAGGTCATGACCTATGTCGACGACAACGGTGAGCGCAACGCGGTCGCGAACAAGCTGCCTCTGACACAACAAGACTGGCACGACAAGCGTGCGGCTATCGATCTCGTGCTCGACGAGGTGCGCGGCGTGGTCACCCGCGTCGGCGACGAGACCGTCGGCGAGATGTGGGCGCTCTACGACGGCCAGGATGTGCTCAACGAAGTGGATCCACGTTTCGCCGAGAACATCCGCCGCCACGTCCAGAAAGCCGCCACCGGGGACCCGTTCCACATCTCGGCCAACACCGACCCCAAAGGTGATCGGTCGAAGCGCCCGCAGGACCAGGATCCCGACATGCTGCTGCACGTCGTCCGCGAAACCGACGAAGGCATCATCGTCCGAGGCGCCAAATACGAGACCGCCGCGCCGTACGCGACCCAGGCCTACACCAAGCCCACCATCGCCAACTGGGGCGATGACAAGCTCTCCGATTACGCCGTCGGTTTCATCGCCGACCTCAATGCGCCCAATCTGAAGTTCATCTGCCGCACCGGTTTTGCCGGCCGCCGCGATGCGGCGGACTATCCACTGTCGAACCGGGTGGATGAGGTGGAGTCCCTGGTGATCTTCGACAATGTACTCATCCCGTGGGACGACATCCTGTTCTACCGGCACACCAGGGCAGCGACGTTCGTGCGCAGCTGCCTGCACCGCTACAGCGCGCTGCCCTACGTCCACCGCTCGATCCGGTTCGCGGACCTGATGATCGGTGCTGCCCTGTTCAACGTCCGGCAGACGGGATTGGACAAGAACCCCGCCGTACAGGAGAAGCTGGCGATGCTGGCGTGCTACCGCGAGGGTATCGAGGCGCACCTGACGGCCTCCATCGCCACCGCCGAGACCAGTCCCGGCGGTCTGCTGATGCCCAACCAGTCGCTGCTGTATGCGGGGCGGGTCTGGGCTCAGACCCAGCTGCCGCAGATGATCCATCTCGCCCGCGAACTCTGTGGGGGGCAGATCTGCATCACGCCGGACTCGGCCACGTTCGCCCACCCCGGTGCAAGCCCCTGGCTGGAGAAGTTCTACTCGATCAACGATGACTGGCAGGCCGACGATCGGCGCAAGCTGCTGGCATTCGCCCGGGATCTGCTCAACAGCGATTACGCCGGTCACCGGCTGACCTTCCAACTGTTCGCCCAGGCGCCGCCGTTCGCCCATTACCAAGCCGTGTACCGCAACTTCGACTACGACAACGCACTCGATCTGGTCAGGTCCGCTGCCGAGCTGTCCGACCGGGTGGGCGGCGCATGACCCACCGGCGGATCCGTCCGTTCAACACCAAGGACACCTACCCCGAACAGAATCTCGACAATGACCTGTGCCAGGCCGTCGTCGCCGGCGACACCATCTATCTGCGCGGGCAGATCGGGCAGGATCTCGACACCGGGCGCAACGTCGGTGTCGGCGACGTGGCCGCCCAGACCGAGCAGGCGATGTCCAACATCGCCGCGCTGCTCGACGAGGCGGACTCTTCTGTCGCCGACATCGTCAAAGTGACGATCTACCTTGTCGATCCGCGATACCGGGAGAGCGTGTACCGCGTGGTAGGACGCTGGCTCGAGGGGGTGCACCCGGTGTCGACCGGGGTGGTGGTCAGTGCGCTGGCCCGGCCCGAGTGGCTGGTCGAGGTGGACGTGATCGCCGTGAAGCAGGGGGCGTCATGACGTTCTCGATGGCGGCGCTGGACCGCGACACCGGAGCGTTCGGCATGATCATCGCCTCGTCCTCGCCGGCGGTGGCGTCCCGGTGCCTCAACATTCGCCCGGGCCTGGGCGCCGCCGCCAGCCAGAACGTCACCGATCCCCGGCTGGGTGGGCAGCTGCTGGACCGGCTCGCCGAAGGCGCCGAGCCGCAGGCCGCGATGACCGCTGTGGTGGCCGACCACGCTTTGCGCGACTACCGGCAGTTGACCGTGCTCGACGCGGCCGGGCGCACCGCGGCCTACAGCGGGGCCGGGGCGCTCGGTGTGCATCACCACGTGGCCGGTGACGGCGTGGTGGCGGCCGGCAACATGCTTGCCGGGCCGGCGACCATCACCGAGCTGATCCGCGGCTACGAGACCTCGGGGGCCGACGAGTTCGAAGCCCGCCTGTTGGCCGGGCTCAACGCCGCGCTGACCGCCGGCGGAGAGGAGGGTCCGGTGTATTCCGCGGGCCTGTTGGTCTATCGGGAGGTCGCTTGGCCGGAGACCACCCTGCGCGTGGACTGGGACGAAGATCCCTACACCCGGCTGGCCGAACTGTGGGAGGTCTGGGAACCCCAGCGCGACGACTACGTGCGGCGTGCCCTGGACCCGTCGGCTGCGCCCAGTTTCGGGGTCCCCGGTGATCTCTGAGCCCAAGGCGGCCGCCGGCGATCACCTGCGGCGCAACTGGGAGCTGGTGCGCGGGGTCAGTACCGCCCTGCATGCCGACCCCGAACTGGCGTGGCACGAGGTGCGGGCGCACCGGATGCTGACCGGGCTGCTGGCCGATCGCGGTTTCCGCGTCGACCACCGCGCCGGGGGACTCGACACCGCGTTTCACGCTCGCGCCGGCACCGGCCCGTTGCACGTCGCTTTCGTGGCCGAATACGACGCGCTGCCCGGGCTCGGCCACGCCTGCGGGCACAACCTGATCGCCGCGTCGGCCATCGGGGCGGCGCTGATGGTGCAGGAGGCCGACCGCGGACAGGGCCTCACCGTGCACGTCCTGGGCACGCCGGCCGAAGAGGGCGGCGGCGGCAAGATCGTGATGCTGGAGGCCGGTGAGTTCGACGGCCTGGACGCCGCGCTGATGATTCATCCGGGGCCGGTTGACGCCCCGCGGGCCGAGCCGATGGCGGTGGCGCACTGGCGTGTCACGTATCGGGGTGTCAGCGCCCACGCGGGGGCCTATCCGCATCTGGGGGTCAACGCTGCCGATGCGTTCACCGTGGCGCAGGTGGCGATCGGCCTGCTGCGCCAGCAGCTGCCGGCGACGGTGCGGGTCCACGGGGTGGTGACCTCAGCGGGGTCGGCGCCCAACGCCATCCCCGACTCGGCGTCAGGCCGCTGGTATGTCCGTGCCCGCACACTCGCCGAGCTGACCGGCATCGAGAAGCGGATCCGCGCCTGCTTCCAGGCCGGTGCCCTGGGCAGTGGCTGTGATCTCGACATCGAGTTGGAGTCCGCGCCCTACTCGGAATTCCGCACCGACGACGAGATCCTGGACCTGTTCGTCGCGAACGCGGCCGCGCTGGGTCGGGATATGAGCGTCGAGCCGCCGGAAGGGGCGGGGGCCATGGCGTCGGCGTCGACCGACATGGGCAATGTGTCGCAGGTGGTGCGCGCCATCCACCCGTATCTGGGCATCGGTTCCCTGCCCGCGGTCAACCATCAACGTGAGTTCGCCGACGCCGCGGTGGGGCCGCAGGCGGAGGCCGCACTGCGCGACGGTGCCACCGCACTGGCATGGACGGCGCTCGATCTCGCCGGGCGGTAGTATCGCAGTTGCATCGCCCTCTCGCGGGAGAGTTCTGTGACCGCCAGCCACAGACGCCGAAGGAGCAACACCTCTCCGTCAACCTCTCAGGCCCCCGGACCGCGTCAGACCACGATGCCTCTGGAAAGCGGTGCGCGCACCCGCCCATGGGGAAAGGCCTGATCGGCCGAATCTCTCAGGCAGCCCGGTTCGGGTCGACGACAGAGGGGGAGGACGCGATAGTTCGTCCTGCTGCCTAGGAGTTCGTGTTGGCCCTCTCCGATGACGCGCTGTTCAACGACAGCGCCCCGAAATTCGCCGATCGGCACATCGGTCCCGGCGCCGCCGATATCGACACCATGCTCAGTGTCATCGGTGTGCAATCCCTCGACGAGCTTGCGGCCAAGGCGCTTCCGGCCGGCATCCTCGACGCACTGGACGCCGACGGGGTGGCGCCGGGTCTCGACAAGCTGCCGCCCGCGGTGTCCGAGCACGAGGCCCTGGCCCAGCTGCGCGCCATGGCCGACGCCAACACCGTCGCGGTCTCGATGATCGGGCAGGGCTACTACGACACGCTCACCCCGCCGGTCTTGCTGCGCAACATCATGGAGAACCCGGCCTGGTACACGGCCTACACGCCGTACCAACCGGAGATCAGCCAGGGCCGCCTCGAAGCGCTGCTGAACTTCCAGACCATGGTCGCCGACCTCACCGGACTCGACATCGCCAATGCCTCGATGCTCGACGAGGCCACCGCCGCGGCCGAGGCGATGACGCTGATGCAGCGCGCCGCCCGCGGCAAGGCGACCCGCCTGGCCGTCGACGTCGACGTCTTCCCGCAGACCGCTGCCGTGTTGGCCACCCGGGCGCGGCCGCTCAACATCGAGATCGTCACCGCTGACCTGCGCGAGGGTCTGCCCGAGGGTGATTTCTTCGGCGTCATCGCGCAACTGCCCGGCGCCAGCGGACGCATCACCGACTGGTCCGCGTTGATCAAGCAGGCCCACGAACGCGGCGCGCTGGTGGCCCTGGGTGCCGATCTGCTGGCCATGACGCTGGTGGCTCCGCCCGGAGAGATCGGTGCCGACGTGGCGTTCGGCAGTGCGCAGCGCTTCGGCGTGCCGATGGGATTCGGCGGCCCGCATGCCGGTTACCTCGCCGTGGCCACCAAGCAGGCCCGCCAGCTGCCGGGCCGGCTGGTCGGGGTCTCGGTGGATGCCGACGGCGCTCCGGCGTACCGGTTGTCGCTGCAGACCCGCGAGCAGCACATCCGCCGCGACAAGGCCACCAGCAACATCTGTACCGCGCAGGTGCTCTTGGCCGTGATGGCCGCGATGTACGCCAGCTATCACGGCGCCGAAGGGTTGACCGGTATCGCCCGGCGGGTGCACGGGCACGCCGCGCGGGTGGCGGCCGCCCTCGGCGATGCGCTGGTGCATGACACGTTCTTCGACACCGTGCTCGCATTGGTGCCGGGCCGCGCCGACGAGGTGGTGGCCGCGGCCAAGGCGCTGGGCATCAACCTGTGGCGGGTGGACGCCGACCACGTGTCGGTGGCATGTGATGAAGCCACCACCGACGCCCACGTGGCCTCGGTGCTGCAGGCCTTCGGTGTGTCCGCCGCCGACGCCGAGCCGGTCGACATCGAGACCCGGACCTCGGAGTTCCTGACGCATCCGGCGTTCACCACCTACCGCACCGAGACGGCGATGATGCGCTACCTGCGGTCACTCGCCGACAAGGACCTGGCACTGGACCGCACGATGATCCCGCTCGGCTCGTGCACCATGAAGCTCAACGCCGCGGCCGAGATGGAATCCGTCACCTGGCCGGAGTTCTCCCGCCAGCACCCGTTCGCCCCGGCCGGCGACAGCGCAGGCCTGCGCACCCTGATCGCCGAGGTGGAAGCCTGGCTGGTGGCCGTCACCGGCTACGACGCGGTCTCGCTGCAGCCCAACGCCGGCTCGCAGGGGGAGTACGCCGGGCTGCTGGCGATCCACGATTACCACGCCAGCCGCGGTGAGAGTCACCGCGATGTGTGTCTCATCCCGTCGAGTGCGCACGGCACCAACGCCGCGTCGGCGGCCCTGGCCGGCATGCGCGTCGTGGTGGTGGCCTGCCGGACCAACGGCGACGTCGACCTCGACGATCTGCGCGCCAAGGTGGCCGAGCACGCGGAGAACCTCGCAGCGCTGATGATCACCTACCCGTCCACCCACGGCGTTTACGAACACGACGTCGAGGAGATCTGCGCCGCGGTGCACGACGCCGGCGGCCAGGTCTACGTCGACGGCGCCAACCTCAACGCCTTGGTCGGTCTGGCCCGGCCGGGCAAGTTCGGCGGCGACGTCAGCCACCTCAACCTGCACAAGACGTTCTGCATCCCGCACGGTGGCGGCGGACCCGGCGTCGGACCGGTGGCGGTGCGCTCACATCTGGCGGAGTTCCTGCCCGGTCACCCGCTGGCCCCGGAACTGCCGACCGGTCACGTGGTGTCGGCGGCGCCGTACGGGTCGGCGTCGATCCTGCCGATCACGTGGGCCTACATCGCGATGATGGGTGCCGACGGGTTGCGGGCCGCCACGCTGACGGCGATCGCGTCGGCCAACTACATCGCCCGCCGCCTCGACGAGTACTACCCCGTGCTCTACACGGGCGAGAACGGCATGGTGGCCCACGAGTGCATTCTCGACCTGCGCGGCATCACCAAGACCACCGGCGTCACCGTCGACGATGTGGCAAAACGCTTGGCGGACTACGGTTTTCATGCTCCGACCATGAGCTTCCCGGTGGCGGGGACGCTGATGGTGGAACCCACCGAGAGTGAATCGCTGGCCGAAGTTGACGCGTTCTGCGAGGCCATGATCGCCATCAAGGCCGAGATCGACAAGGTGGGCTCGGGCCAGTGGGCAAAAGAGGACAACCCGCTGCGCAATGCCCCGCATACCGCGGAGTGCCTGCTCGTCGACAAGTGGGAACACCCCTACACCCGCGAGGAAGCGGCCTATCCGCTGGGCAAGAACTACCGGCCCAAGGTGTGGCCGCCGGTGCGGCGCATCGACGGCGCCTACGGCGACCGCAACCTGGTGTGCTCGTGCCCGCCCGTGGAGGCGTTCGCCTGACGCGCGCTGAGCCTGGAGCTCACCCCAGCGACGGGAAGAAGATCACCTGTCCCACGCTGAGGTGATCGGGGTTGGTGATCCGGTTGGCGGCGGCCACCAGCGCGACCCTGGTGGCGACGTCGTGGTCGCCGTACTGGTCGGTGGCCAGTTCCCACAGAGTGTCGCCGGCGGCGACGTGATGCCGCCTGTTGAGCCGTGGCTGGATGAGAACGGTGCCGACGGCGGGATCCTGGTCGCCGAGGTGGTTGGCGACGGTGATGATCGGCCACAATCCCTGTTCGCCGTACCAGCGCTCGGCGAGATTGCGGGGGTTCTCGCCGGCCACCACGGTGTGATGCCCGACGTTCTGCAGGTCCGGGATCAGCAGGCGTTCGCCGACCACCAGGTCGCGTTGTCCGGCGTGATTGGCGACCTCGATGATCGTCTTGGCGGCGATGTCACCGTAGTAGTGCTGTGCCAGTGAGCCGGTGGTGTCGCCGGCGCGCACCTTGTGGCGGAAGGTGACGTAGGGGATCTCCAGCTCCTGGCCCACCAGGATGTGATTCGGATCTGCCAGGGTGTTGTGGACGGCGATCACCGGGAACAGGGCGGCGTCACCGTAAAAGTGCTGAGCCAACGACGACAGCGTGTCACCGGTGACCACCTGATATTTCAAGATCATGGCGGGGTCCTTCGCTCGACTGGAAGCGCGCCGGGTCGAGGCGCACAGCCAGTCTGGGGAGGACCGCCGGGGCGGCTCACGAGTAGTGAGCTACCCCAATCCTCAACTCAGCATCGAGTCGAGCGCGGATCCGAACTCCGGTGCATCGGTGTTGGGCACGTTCTGGTACGTACCGCCGCTGATCTCGGCGACGGACTCCCACGTGGGCCGGTCGGGGTCGTCGCCGACGTTGATGACGTTCACCGCAACCGGGCGAGCCGGGTCGTTGCTGGACCGGATCAGATCCTGTAGGCCCTGGGCTCCCAGCGACTGATCGCTATGGGGACCGGCGGTGATCACCAGTACCGAATTCGTCTGATCCGGACGGAATCCGGTCAGCGCATCGGCGTAGACGTTGCGCAACGTGGTGAACGACACCCTGCCGGCAGAGCCGGGGGTCAGCCCGTTCAACGCCGCATCGAGTGCCTGACTGCGGGGCTGACCGCCGGCGTCGTCACTCAGTGGGCCCGCGGCCACCAGCGTGGAGCCCGCACCGCCGTCGAACGTGATCAGGCCCACCACCGCGTTGGGTGCCATGGCGCGGATCCGTTCCTCCAGGGCGCCGACCACCGGCGCCAGGTTCAGCGACCGGTCCAGCATGATGGTCACCGCCGGGGCGGTGGCTGGCGCGGTCAGGGCGTCGGCCAGTGCCACCCGTTGCTCGTCGTCGGCCACCGTCAACGTCTCCGGCAGCTCGCCGAACGGTGTGACATCGTTGCCTGGCGGCGTGCCGTCGGTGGTGCGGAAACCGGCCGCCGCCAGTTCGCTCTGCTGTTCGGGGTCACGCAAGAAACGCTCGAATTGGCTTGCAGCGCTGATCTGTTCGGGGGAAAGCCAGTCGCCCCCGAGCAGCACGGCGGGGAAGTCAGCGACGGGCACCGGGCCGGGCGGCAGCCAGGAGGCCACGGTGGCGGCGGCGTCGGGCAGGTCGGTGCTGCGTTTGA
This sequence comes from Mycolicibacterium sp. SMGY-1XX, assembly GCF_059132455.1. Classification (NCBI taxonomy): domain Bacteria; kingdom Bacillati; phylum Actinomycetota; class Actinomycetes; order Mycobacteriales; family Mycobacteriaceae; genus Mycobacterium; species Mycolicibacterium sp. SMGY-1XX. The sequence goes on along the minus strand of NZ_CP101139.1, from coordinate 3,937,883 downwards.
AGAGCTGCTGTTCGGTGGTTGCGACGGCATGGACGTCCGAGGCGGCCGGGTCGTCACCTTCGAGCAGCGCCGACATGGCGGTGTTCGCGGAGGAGTCGGCCAACTCCGGCTGACCCGACCGCAGCGTCCGGACCGCGGCGGTGCCATCGGTGGCGGGTGCGCCGGACGGCGCGGCTGCTGCGGCCACCGCCTCGGCCGCCAGGTACGCGGCGTCACTGTCATCGCTGGTGGGCAACGCCAGCCGCAGCGATCCCCAGCCGCGCAGATTCAGCCCGTCGAGCGCGGTCGGGTTGGACTGCAGACCCGGCAGCGTTCCCCAGTTCTGCTCCGCGAGCGCGGCCTCGAGCTGCGGGCGGACCGCAAGCAGCACCGGCGACGTGACCAGCGACTTGCTGGCACTGATGGTGCGCGGGTCGACGACGGCCTGCAGCCGCGCCGAGGACACCGAGCTCCCCGGGATCCACAGCGCCGGCTTGTCGCCGAGGTCGCCGGGCCATTCACCGGACAGGCCGTCGATGACGGCATCGGAGTCGCCCGCCTTGACTGCGACCGCGACACAGTGATCGCCCACGGGGGTTGCCGAGGAGTTGAATTTCTCGGCCAGCGGACCCAGCGGTTCGGCGATTGCCGGATCGGCGATCACAGCCACGGTCATCTCGCCCTCCACACAGCGGGAGGCCGCGGTGGCAGACCGATCCGAGAGCGCGTCACCGAAGAACCGCCACAGGATCACGGCTGCCACCACCACGACGACGGTGACGAGCGCGGCGATCACACCGACGCTCACACCCCGTCGGCCCGGCGCCACCGTGCGGTGGCTGCCCGTCCATTCACCTTCGTTGCGGTGACCGCCTGACGGTGGACCGGCGGCGCGGATGACGGCGGTCTGGTCGTCGTCGGCCGGCGGCTGATCCGGCCCATCTTCGAAACCGCTTGTGCTCGAGGTGGGTTCGGCACGGTAACGCTCGTCGTCGTTGAATTCATCGTCCGGCTTGTACTCCGAAGAGTAGTCCGGGTATTCGATGTCGTCGTCATCATCGGGCCCGGGCTTGCTGTGCCTACCCATGCCTCGACCCGCCTAACACGTGTGGACCTCTCCTCTGACCGGTTCCCGCTCAGGCGCTAAAGAACCCGGCGACGAGTGTAGTCACTGCCGGGCGGCTGCTTTGTATTCGCGGCGGCGGCGGTGCAGGATCGGTTCGGTGTAGCCGTTGGGTTGTGCGCCGCCTTCGAGGATGAGTTCTTGGGCGGCTTGGAAGGCGATGTTGGTGTCGAAGTCGGGTGCCATGGGGTGGTAGGTGGGGTCGCCGTCGTTTTGGCGGTCCACCACCGGGGCCATGCGTTGCAGGCTGGTGCGGATGTCGTCGGCGGTGATGACGCCGTGGCGTAGCCAGTTGGCCAGCAGTTGGCTGGAGATGCGTAGGGTGGCGCGGTCTTCCATCAGGGCGACGTCGTGGATGTCGGGGACTTTGGAGCAGCCCACGCCCTGGTCGATCCAGCGCACGACGTAGCCGAGGATGGATTGGCAGTTGTTGTCGACTTCTTGGTGGATCTCGTCGGGGGCCCAGGTCAGCGAGGAGTCGGCCAGGGGGAGGGTGAGCAGTTCGTCGAGGGTGGTGCGGGTCTGGCCTTCGAGGTCTTTCTGGACGGCGAAGACGTCGACCTGGTGGTAGTGCAGGGCGTGCAGGGTGGCCGCGGTGGGGGAGGGCACCCAGGCCGTGGTCGCACCGGACTTGGGCTGGCCGATCTTCTGCTCGAGCATGTCGGCCATCAGATCCGGCATGGCCCACATGCCTTTGCCGATTTGGGCTTTGCCGGACAGGCCGGCGGCCAGGCCGGTGTCGACGTTGGCGTCTTCGTAGGCTTTGATCCAGGGTTGGGTTTTCATGGTGCCTTTGCGGACCATGGGGCCGGCTTCGATGGAGGTGTGGATTTCGTCGCCGGTGCGGTCGAGGAAGCCGGTGTTGATGAACACCACGCGGTCGGCGGCGGCTTTGATGCAGGCTTTGAGGTTGGCGCTGGTGCGGCGTTCTTCGTCCATGATGCCGACTTTGAGGGTGCCTTGGGGCAGGTTGAGGACGTCTTCGACGCGGGAGAACAGTTCGCAGGTGAAGGCGACTTCGTCGGGGCCGTGCATTTTGGGTTTGACGATGTAGATCGAGCCGGTGCGGGAGTTGAGCAGGGGGCCGTTGGCTTCGGTGTTCTTCAGGCCGTGGATGGCAATCAAGCTGGTGAGCAGCGCATCCAGAATGCCTTCGGGGACCTCGAGGTCTTCGTCGGCGCTGCCGCGGAAGGTGATGGCGTCGTTGGTCATCAGGTGGCCGACGTTGCGGACGAACAGCAGGCTGCGCCCGGGCAGGGTGAGTTCTTCGCCGTCGGGTCGGGTGTAGGTGCGGTCGGCGTTGAGCACGCGGGTGAAGGTGGTGCCGGCTTTGGTGACGTCTTCGGCCAGGTCGCCGCGGTTGAGGCCCAGCCAGTTGCGGTAGCCGAGCACCTTGTCCTCGGCGTCGACGGCGGCGACCGAGTCTTCGAAGTCCATGATGGTGGTGACCGCCGATTCCAGCACCACGTCTTTGATGCCGGCGGTGTCGGTGGCACCGATTGGGGAGTCGGCGTCGATGAGGATTTCGATGTGCAGTCCATGATTGACCAGCAACACCGAGGTCGGCGCATCGGGTTCGCCCAGATACCCGGCGAACTGGTCGGCGGTGATGAGCTCGGTGTCGAGATCGTCACCCAACGCGACCACCAGTTTGCCGTCCTCGACGGTCAGTGCGGTGGCTTCGGTCCAGGATCCGGCGTCCAGTGGGGTGGTGTCGTCGAGGAACTTGCGGGCGTAGGCGATGACCTTGTCGCCGCGCACCTTGTTGTAGGAGGTTCCTTTTTCGGCGCCGTCGTCTTCGGGGATCACGTCGGTGCCGTAGAGGGCGTCATACAGGGAGCCCCAGCGGGCGTTGGAGGCGTTCAGAGCGAAGCGGGCGTTGAGCACCGGCACCACCAGCTGCGGGCCGGCGGTGGAGGTGATCTCCGGGTCCACCCCCGAGGTGGTGATGGTGAAATCGTCGGGAACCGGTAGCAGATAACCGATTTCACGCAGGAAGGCTTGGTAGGCCGCCGCGTCGTGGGGCTCCAGGACATGGTGGCGATGCCACTTGTCGATCTGGGCCTGCAGTTCATCGCGGCGGGCCAACAACTCCGCGTTGCGCGGGGCCAGGTCGGTGACCACCTTGTCGGCCCCGGCCCAGAAACTGTCCGGATCCAGATCAGTGCCCGGCAACGCCTCGTTGTTCACGAAGTCATGCAGCACCTTGGCGACCCGCAAGTTACCCACGGTCACACGCTCAGTCATTGGTCCTCCTTGGCCGGCAATCGAATCATCCTACCCGTCGGTAACCGGCGGCTTGGTCAGTTATGGCCATCAACAGCAGGTCACAGCGTTCTCGCAATGCAGAGCGCAGAGCGGCCGCGCGTAGCGACAGCTCACGCTGGCAACGCACATACTCGGCGCGGCCCGTCGCGTCCTCGATCCGAATCGGTGCGAAACCGTACTCGGTCAGGTCATACGGGCTGGCCCGCATGTCCAGCTCACGGGCGTCGGCGGCCAGATCAAGACAATCCAGCAGCAAAGTCGACTCGATGAGCGGGCCGAGTTTGCCTGCGAACTTGTACAGGTCCATCCCCGCGTGCAAACAGCCAGGTTGTTCCCGGTCCACTTGCGTTTCCCGGCGGAGTGCGACGGTGTTGCGGGGCGCGGCGGCGTCGGTGAAGAAGCGGAACGCGTCGTAGTGAGTGCACCGCAGCGGCATCGATTCCACCACGGCATCGGTGCCCGCCGGGCCGAGCCGCAACGGAACCGAGCTGTGGCGGACCTCGGAACTGCGGTACACCATGGCCCATTCGTGCAACCCGAAACAGTTCCACTGGGCCGGGCGTGCCTCGGTCGCGGACAGCAGGTCGGCGATGAACTGCACCGTATCCTGACGGCCCTGCAGGTAATCGGTTCCGACGGTCACCCCACAGGGGTGTTTGATGTATCCGGTGCGGCCCAGATACTCCGTGCCCTGGGTCAGGATCAGGCCCCACCCGGGGTGCCAGCGCACCAACTGCCGGGGCCGCAAGCTGTAGTAGGTGAACAGGAAATCCCACACCGGATGCGGCACGCCGGCCGCAGCCCGGCGCCGATGTGGGGCCAGGAACGCCTCGGCCCGGTCGCGGTGCGCAGCGGCGCGTGCCCGCCAATCCGATTCGGGGAGCACCTCGACCTGGTCAGACACGGTGTGTCCCGTCGCGCACGGTACCCACCAAGTCCTCCACCAGGTCCTCGAGCGCCACCATCGCCACCACCGGTACCGTCGGCCCGCCCTCGCCCTGGGTGACCAACGCCAAGTGGCTGTTGCTGCGCCGTAGCCGCGACAGCGCGTCGGGCAGGGGCAACCGCTCGGGGACGTGGGGCAGCGGCCGGATCACCGACAGATCGACCACGGCGTCGGGATCATCGCCCAGGGCCAGGACGTCCTTGATGTGCAGGTAGCCGATGTAGATCCCGTCGACCCCGGTGACCGGGAACCGGGAGTAGCCGGTTTCGACCAGGGCTTGCTCCACTGCCGCGATGGTGGGGCCGGAGCCGGCGGCTGCCACGGGCACGGCGCGGATCTCCGGCAGGCGCACCGCAACATCGGAGACGACTCGGTTGCGGATCTGCAGGGCCCGGGTCAGCCGGGTGTGCTCTTCCGGGTCCAACAGGCCTTCGGATACCGATTCGGCGATCATCTCCGAGAGCTCGACGGTGGACACGGTGACATCGAGTTCGTCCCTGGGTTCCACCCGCACCGCGCGCAGCGTGATGTTGGCGCACCAGTTGTAGAACGCGATGAACGGCTTGGCCGCCCGCACGTACACCAGGTACGCCGGAATGAGCAGCATGGCCGTGGATTCCGGCCCGGCGATCGCGATGTTCTTCGGCACCATCTCGCCCAGCAGCACGTGCAGGGTCACCACGACCGCGAGCGCGATGATGAACGACACGGTGTGCAGCACCGCATCGGGAATGCCCAGCAGTCCGAACGGACCCTCCAGCAGGTGCGCCACCGCCGGCTCACCGACGCGGCCCAACAGGATCGAGCAGATCGTGATGCCCAGCTGCGCACCGGCCAGCATCAAGGACAATTGCTCGCCGGCCCGGATCACCGTCACGGCGCTCTTCTTGCCCTGTTCGGCCAGTGCCTCGAGCCGGTCGCGGCGGGCGGAGATCAGGGCGAATTCCGAACCCACGAAGAAGGCGTTGGCGCCGAGCAGCACCACGGTGAGCAGCACGCCGAATATGTCGCTACCCATCAGTGGTCCTCGTCCTCGTCGTCCCGCGGATCCAGCTGGGTGAGCTCGAGCTGGTCGATGCGTCGGCCGTCCATGGCCACGACGGTGGCTTGCCAGCGCACCGGCTCGTCGAGCGGAGTGTCGGGGTCGAATGCCCGCAGCTCCACCGATTCGCCGTTCTCGGGGATGTGGCCGAGTTCCTGCAGCACCAGGCCGCCGATGGTGTCGTATTCGCCTTCGGGAGCCCGGTAGCCGGTGGCCGAGGCCACTTCGTCGATACGCAGCAGGCCGGAGACCTGCCACCCGCCGCCGGCCTTGACCACGTCGGGTGTGGCGTCGTCGTGCTCGTCTCGCACATCGCCGACGATCTCTTCGATCAGATCTTCGACTGTGACCATGCCCGCGGTGCCGCCGTATTCGTCGACCACCAGCGCGGTCTGCAGGCCGTTGCCGCGGATCTGGGCGAACACCGCGTCGCCGTCGAGGGTGGACGGCACCACGGCCACCGGCTGGACCAGCGTGGAGAGCTTGGTGGTGTCCCGCTGCTCCCGCGGGATCTCGAAGACCTGCTTGATGTGGACGATGCCGACGGTCTCGTCGAGGTCGCCGTCGATGATGGGGAAGCGGGAGTAGCCGCTCTCGGCGGCCGTGGCCACCAGGTCGGCGACGGTGTCTTCGGCCTCCAGCGCGACGATCTTCTGGCGCGGTGTCATCAGTTCCTCGGCGGTGAGCTCGCCGAACTGCAGCGACCGGTCCACGAGCGTGGCGGTGACCGCGTCGAGGGAGCCGCTACGGGCGGAGTTGCGCACCAGCGCCACCAACTCCTGGGGCGAGCGCGCCGAGGCCAGCTCGTCGGCGGGTTCGATGCCCATCCGGCGCAGGATCCAGTTGGCGCTGCCGTTGGTGGCGATGATGGCCGGCTTCAGCAGCATGGAGAACACCAACTGCGGGCCCGCCGCTGCGCGCGCGGTCGGAAGGGGCCGCGCCACAGCCAGGTTCTTCGGCACCAGCTCGCCGAACACCATCGAGATCGAGGTGGCGATCAGCAGCGACAACCCCAACGCCACGCCGCCGATACTGCCCTCGGGTAGGCCGACAGCTTCCAGACCGGGTGCGATCAGCCGAGCCACCACCGGCTCGGCGAGGTAACCCGTGGCCAGTGTGGTGATCGAGATCCCCAATTGGGCACCGGACAGCTGGAACGACAGGGTGCGGTGCGCGCGCTGGACGAACTTGTCGCGCCGGTGACCGCTGCGGGCGTTGGCCTCGACCGTGCTGCGTTCCAGCGCGGTGAGGGAGAATTCCGCCGCGACGAACAGTGCGGTGCCTGCGGTGAGCACCAGGATCGCGAGCAGGGACAAGACGGTGAACCACCCGCTCATGGGCGCGTCACCGCCGTAGGTGAGCCGGGCCTGATGCCCGGCTGACTAGAGGATGGCTCGGCGTCCTGCGCCTCGGGGTCTTGCATGACGACCGCTGGCGCGGCATCACTGGGTGCCTGGGGCACTGAGTCTCTTTCTTTCGGCCCTGATTTCATCATGGCGGGATTACCCACTCAGGGATCACATATTAACGGCAGACTGCTCACCAGCCAGCGGGCAACGGATGTCCTTCCGCGAAACCCGCCGCCGACTGCACTCCCAGGACCGCCTTCTCGTACAACTCCGGCACGGTGGCCGCACCGACGTAGGTGCAGGTGCTGCGCACTCCCGAGGTGATGTGGTCCAGCAGGTCCTCGACGCCGCCGCGCTGCGGGTCCACTGCCATCCGGGAGGTGGAGATCCCTTCCTCGAACAGCGCTTTGCGGGCGCGGTCGAAAGCACCGTCGGCAGCGGTCCTGGCGGCGACGGCGCGTTTGGACGCCATGCCGTAGCTCTCCTTGTACGGACGGTCGTCACGGTCGCGCAGCAGGTCGCCGGGGGACTCGTACGTGCCCGCGAACCACGAGCCGATCATCACGTTGGAGGCACCCGCCGCCAGCGCCAGTGCCACGTCGCGGGGGTGCCGCACACCGCCGTCAGCCCATACATGGCCGCCGAGTTCCCTTGCCGCCGTAGCACATTCGAGTACCGCGGAGAACTGAGGGCGCCCCACGCCGGTCATCATCCGGGTGGTGCACATGGCACCGGGCCCGACACCGACCTTCACGATGGTGGCGCCTGCGTTCAGCAGGTCGCGGGTGCCGGCGGCGGAGACCACGTTGCCCGCTGCCAGCGGCAGGCCCAGATCCAGCTTCGCCACCGCGGTGATGGCGTCGATCATCTTCTGCTGGTGGCCGTGCGCGGTGTCGACCACCAGGACGTCGGCACCGGCTTCAGCCAGTGCGGTGGCCTTCGCCGACACGTCACCGTTGATGCCGACCGCCGCGGCGATGCGCAACCGGCCCGCGCTGTCGACCGCCGGCGTATAGATCCCCGCGCGGATGGCGCCGGTGCGGGTCAGTACACCGGCCAAGGTGCCGTCGGCGTTGGTCAGCACCGCCACAGCGATCGGAGCGTGCTCCAACAGATCGAACACCTTGCGTGGATCGGTGCCCACCGGCGCGGTGACGAAGTCTGCTGCCGCCACGTCGCGGACCCGGGCGAAGCGGTCGACGCCGACGCACGCCGACTCGGTCACCAGGCCGACGGGGCGGCCTTCTTCGACGACGACCGCCGCGCCGTGGGCTCGTTTGTGGATCAGCGCGACGGCATCCGACACCGAATCCTCGGGTGCCAGCATCACCGGGGTGTCGGCGATCAGATCACGGCTCTTGACGAAGTCGACGGACTCCTTGACCGCCGAGATCGGCAGATCCTGGGGCAACACCACGATGCCGCCGCGGCGCGCCACCGTTTCGGCCATCCGGCGGCCCGCGACCGCAGTCATGTTCGCGACCACCACCGGAATCGTGGTGCCGGTGCCGTCCGCGGTGGACAGGTCGACGTCGAACCGCGACGCGACCTCACTGCGGTTGGGCACGACGAACACGTCGTCGTAGGTCAGGTCATACGGGGGCTTGTGGCCTTCGAGAAACTGCACGTACCTCAGGGTACTTCGTGCCGAGCAGCCACAAGTCCGAGCGCCGCGGGCCCGCAAGCTCGAATTCGTGACTGCTCGCGGCGGAAATCAGGCCTCGACCTCGCTGCGGTCACCGCTCCACAGCGTATGGAATCGCTTGGTGTGGTCGGTGTCGATCCGGCCGTAGGTGTGGGCGCCGAAGAAGTCGCGCAGACCCTGGGTCAGGGCGGCGGGCAGCCGCTCGGTGCGCAGGCCGTCGTAGTAGGACAGCGCCGAGCTGAAACCGGGGATCGGGATGCCCAACTCGGTGGCCTTGACCACCACCCGGCGCCAGCTGTCGATCGCGGCCTCGATGGCATCGCGGAAATACGGGTCGACGATCAGCGTGGGCAGATCGGGATCGTTGTCGAACGCGTCCTTGATCCGGTTGAGGAACTTGGCCCGGATGATGCAGCCGCCGCGCCAGATGGTGGCCATGTCGCCGGGGGTGATGCCCCAGTTGTATTCGTTGGAGCCGGCCTGGATCTGGTTGAAGCCCTGCGCGTAGGCGATGATCTTCGACGCGTACAGCGCCTGCCGGATGTCCTCGGTGAATTGTGCTGCGTCAGTGGGCTTTTCGCCCAGATCGCCCGATGCCAGGCCCGTGGTTGCCTTGCGCTGGGCCACGGAACCGGACAGGGCGCGGGCGAACACCGCCTCGGCGATACCGGTGACGGGCACCCCGAGGTCGAGGGCAGACTTCACCGTCCAGCGTCCGGTGCCCTTCTGCTCGGCCTCGTCGAGGATCAGGTCCACCAGCGGTTTGCCGGTCTTGGCGTCGGTCTGGCGCAGCACCTGGGCGGTGATCTCCACCAGGAAGCTGTCCAGGTCGCCCTTGTTCCACTCTTCGAACACGTCGGCGATCTCGGGTGCGGACTTGCCCAGCCCGTCGCGCAGCAGCTGGTAGGCCTCGCCGATGAGCTGCATATCGGAGTACTCGATGCCGTTGTGCACCATCTTGACGAAGTGGCCGGCGCCGTCGGGGCCGATGTGGGTGCAGCACGGCACCCCGTCGACGTGGGCAGAGATCTCCTCGAGCAGCGGGCCCAGCGACTCGTAGGACTCCTTCGGGCCGCCGGGCATGATCGACGGGCCGTTCAGCGCGCCTTCCTCACCGCCGGAGATGCCGGCGCCGACGAAGTGCAGGCCACGCTCGCGGATGGCCTTCTCCCGCCGGATCGTGTCCGTGTAGAGGGCGTTGCCGCCATCGATGATGATGTCGCCTTCTTCCATGGCGTCGGCGAGCTCGTTGATCACGGCGTCGGTGGGCTCACCGGCCTTGACCATGATGATGACGCGGCGCGGCTTCTCCAGCGCATCCAGGAATTCCTCGATGGTCTCGCTGCGGACGAAGTTGCCGTCGGAACCGTGCTCGGCCAGCAGCGCGTCCGTCTTGGCGATCGACCGGTTGTGCAGGGCGACGGTGTAGCCGTGCCGGGCGAAGTTACGGGCCAGGTTGGAGCCCATCACGGCCAGACCGGTGACGCCGATCTGAGCGGTACCGGTGGTGGAAGAGTCGGTCATGGGGGCCCTTTCGGTTCTGATTCCGGCACAGCATCGAGCTCAAGTCTTGATCGAGGAAGAGCCTAGTCGTACCCACCCGTCCCCGGCCGTGCGTCCCCGGCTCCTTCGTCGCCGCCTCGGCGACCGGCCCTGTCTGTCTGTAGGCCGGCCCTGCCTCCCCGGCTCCTTCGTCGCCGCCTCGGCGACCGGCCTAGCCGGAGAAGAGGCGCTGCAGCTCGTGCAGCCACGGCACCGCGACGGCGATGGTGGGCACCACCAGGATCGCGACCGCGCTCAGGTATGCCGCGGCGGCCAGTGGTGCGCTGTTGGGGCGTCCCGCCAACCGCCGCACCCGGATGACGGTGGTGGGCCCGCCGGCGGCCAGCGCCCCTTTCGGTGCGCGGCCCGCGGCACACGCGACGAGCGCCCGGGCCAGGGGAGTGGGACCGGCGGCGCGTACGGCGGCATCGTCGGCGAGCAGCTCGATCAGCAGGCGCACGGCGTCGAGGGCGCTGCGGCTGCGGACGAACCGCGGGAATGCCACGTATACCGCGATGAAGGCTTCGAGGACCAGGTCATGGCGGGCTCGCAGATGCGCACGCTCATGGGTCAGGATCGCGGTCACCTCGTCGTCGGCGAGGGCGCTCAAGGCCCCCTCGCTGACCACGACGCGTCCGCGCACGCCGGGCAGGCAGTAGGCCAGCGGCTGCTGGACATCGAGGATCCGCAGCTCGCTGGCTCGGGTACAGGCCTGTGCGGCGGCGCGCTCGTGGCTGACGCCGAGGATGTCGACGAGTGTGCGGTGGTAGGAGCGGCGCCGACGGGTCGAGATGAACACCTGCGCACCGGCCACCATCAGGCGGGCGCCGATCAGCAGCGTCAGTCCGAAGACGGTGATCGATCCCAGCCACAGCGGCCAGCCGAGCTGGTCGATCTCACCGAGCAAGGTGGTGGGACGCCCGTCGGGGCCGGGCACGAAAAGCCGGCTGGCGATCGCGATTCCGGCGCTGAAAGCGGACAGGACGGCCGCGACGGCGATGGACTGCCACAGCACCACGGCGGCCCGCGGCGCGCGCAGTGGCCAGGTGGCCCGCGCCAGCAGGGCCGGTACGGGACCGACCAGCAGCAGCGCGAGAACAGAGAAGGCCAGCGCGGACACGCTGACAGTATCCGTCAGTCGGTGACGACGTCGCCAGCCGAGGTGGTCAGACCGTGTTTTGCTTCCAACTCGGCGAGCGCGCGGCGCAACGCTTCCGCCTCGTCCGCACCCACCCGTTCCACGAAATGCACCAGTGCCGCCTGGCGGCTACCGGTATCGGCGGCCTGATCCAACGCGTCGACCATCAGGCCGGCCACCAGTTCGTCGCGGCCGTGCATGGGGGCGTATCGATGGGCGCGGTCGTCGCGGTGCTGCACCACGAGGTGCTTCTTGGCTAGCCGCTGCAGAACCGTCATCACCGTCGTATACGCCAGATCGCGGCGCTCTGAGAGCGCCTCGTGCACCTGGCGCACGGTTTGGGGTTCCGGCGCCGACCACAGACGGTCCATCACCGCCTGTTCGAGTTCTCCTAAACGAGCCACCTTGGCCATGTTCCGTTCTTCTCTGAAAACGATGTCGACAGACTACTCGCGTTTACTACCGGCCGTCGTATCTACCGCCGTCCTCTGTAACCAATGCCACCCGCCGATAGTTCCGCTGCCGGCGGCTGTGAAAGCAGTCACAAGCAGTCACAGGTATTCCCCCGTAGCTCTCATGCTTTTATGGTTAGGCTTACCTAAGCATACGAGGAGGTGCCATGACTGCCCTGATCGACGATCCGCTCATCGCGGGTATGACGATCCGCCGGGTTCTGCCGCTGCACGAATCGAGTCGACGGCTGCGGGTGCTCTATCCGGAGTGTCCTCGGGTGTATGGCGTGGCGGTCATGGGCGACGTGTCCAAACGCAGGTGGTGGCCGCTCACGGCCGCCTTGACCGGCGACCGTCTCGAGGTCATGTTCGCCGCGGCCGCCGAGGAGATGGACAGCAGGACCGCGGCGGCCCAGCAGTTGGCGGCCACGCTGGCGCACGCCGTCATCGGCCGGGTGGTGGCGCTGGTCGTGCTCGAGGGCCGCGCCTGGGACACCGGGCTGGAGAACCTCTGGGTGCACGTCGACTCCGAGGGCGCCATCGATTGGCTCGGCGTGGTCGATCCGACGGTGCGTGTGCTGCCCGACGATCCGTGTGCGCGCCACGGCCGGCCCGCCGAAGGTGTGGTGGAGCTGCCCAGCGAAGCGGCGCTGGCGACCTGGATCGCCCACCGCTGCCACCGGTCGTTGTCTCCGCTGTTCGCCAAACTCCACGACATCAGCGGTGGGGCGGTGAGCATCGAGTCCATGTGGCACACCGTCGGTACGGCCATCGTGGTTGCGGCCACACAGGTGCCGATGCTCGCCGGCTACAGCGAGGTGGTCGGGATGCGTCGTGGCCAGGCGGTGCTCGACGCGCTGGTCGGCTTCGGCCTGCCGGTGCGCGGCCAGACCCGCCCGCGGCTGCGGGCCGGTCATTTTTCTCGTCCGATTCGCAACGAAGGTCTTGCGAAATTAGGGCAGCCTTGCCTATATTGAATGAGTCGAGGCTAACGGACCGAGCCGGAGTCCTGAGGGCTGCAGAGACCCCCGGTCCACTCGAGAGGCGAGCCCCGCGCATCACGCGCGGGGCTCGCCGTCTTTCTGGGCACAGGTGCTGAGGCGCCCCCGATCCCCGTGTAAACAGAAGGGGTGCAAGCAACTCCGTCGGGCCTGCCCGACTTCACCGCGCCTTTCGACACCGAACTCGGTCTGGTCTTCACCGAGATCAGCCCGGACGGTGCCAAGGCCGAGCTGGAAGTCAAACCGTCCTTGCTCCAGCCCGTGGGCATCGTGCACGGCGGTGTGTACTGCTCGATCATCGAGAGCATGGCCAGCGTCTCGGCCTACGTCTGGCTGTCCGCGCACGGCGGCGGCAACGTCGTCGGCGTCAACAACAACACCGACTTCTTGCGCGCCATCTCCTCGGGCAAGGTCTACGGCGTCTCCGAGCCGCTGCACCGCGGTCGTCGTCAGCAGCTCTGGCTGGTCACCGTCAACGACGAGAAGGACCGCACCATCGCTCGCGGTCAGGTGCGCTTGCAGAACCTCGAAGCCGAAACCGACTGAGCTTGCCAGCGCAGCTCGTTCCTCGCTGCGCATCGGCGCTCGAACGGTGCGGTGGTTCGGCTTCTCAGCGCAGCTCGTTCCTCGCTGCGCATCGGCGCTCGAACGGTGCGGTGGTTCGGCTTCTCAGCGCAGCTCGTTCCTCGCTGCGCATCGGCGCTCGAACAATGGCAGGATCCATCCTCATGCGTTTGACCCCGCATGAACAGGACCGGCTACTCATCTCGTACGCGGCGGAGCTCGCCCGGCGGCGGCAAGCCCGCGGCTTGAAGCTCAACCATCCCGAGGCCGTCGCGCTCATCACCGACCACCTTCTCGAAGGTGCCAGAGATGGCCGCACGGTCGCCGAGCTGATGAGCAGCGGCCGGGAAGTATTGACCCGCGATGACGTGATGGAGGGAGTCCCCGAGATGCTCTACGACGTCCAGGTGGAAGCCACGTTCCCCGACGGCACCAAGCTCGTCACCGTCCACCACCCGATCTCGTAGAGCATGGCTGTGATCCCCGGCGAGATCCTGTTCGGCGACGGCGACATCGAACTCAACGCCGGTGCCGCGCGCCTCGAACTCGAAGTCCTCAACACCGGCGACCGCCCGGTCCAGGTAGGCAGCCATGTGCACCTGCCGCAGGCCAACTCCGCCCTGTCGTTCGACCGGGCCGCCGCGCACGGCTACTGGTTCGACATCCCGGCGGGCACCGCGGTGCGCTTCGAACCCGGTGTCGCCCAGACCGTGACGCTGGTGCCGCTCGGCGGCACGCGTGAGGTGCACGGCCTGTCGCTCACCCCTCCCGGAAAGCTTGATGCCTGATGGCGAACCTGTCCAGGTCCCGCTACGCCGCCCTGTTCGGTCCCACCACCGGCGACCGTGTCCGCCTGGCCGACACCGACCTGCTCATCGAGATCACCGAGGACCGCAGTGGTGGGCCGGGACTGGCCGGTGACGAAGCCGTCTTCGGCGGCGGCAAGGTGCTGCGCGAATCGATGGGGCAGTCGCGGGCGACCCGCGCCGACGGCGCCCCCGACACCGTCATCACCGGCGCGATCATCATCGACTACTGGGGAATCATCAAGGCCGACATCGGCATTCGTGACGGGCGCATCGTCGCGATCGGCAAGGCCGGCAATCCCGACGTCATGTCCGGGGTCCACCCCGACCTGGTGGTGGGCCCGTCGACGGAGATCATCGCCGGCAACGGCCGCATCGTCACCGCGGGCGCCATCGACTGCCACGTTCATCTCATCTGCCCGCAGATCATGGAAGAGGCACTCGGCGGCGGCATCACCACCATCGTCGCCGGCGGCACCGGCCCGGCCGAGGGCAGCAAGGCCACCACCGTCACGCCGGGCTCGTGGCATCTGGCCCGGATGCTCGAGGCCCTCGATCACTGGCCGCTGAACATCGCGCTGCTCGGCAAGGGCAACACCGTCAGCCACGAGGCCATGTGGGAGCAACTGCGCGGCGGCGCGGCGGGCTTCAAGCTGCACGAGGACTGGGGCACCACCCCGGCGGCCATCGACGCCTGCCTGACGGTGGCCGACGCGGCCGGGGTGCAGGCCAACATCCACACCGACACCCTCAACGAGATGGCGTTCGTGGAGGACACGCTCGCGGCGATCAAAGGCCGGTCCATCCACGCCTATCACACCGAAGGTGCCGGTGGCGGGCACGCGCCGGACATCATCACCGTCGCCTCCCACCCGAACGTGCTGCCCAGCTCCACCAACCCGACCCGGCCGCACACCGTCAACACCCTCGACGAGCACCTCGACATGCTGATGGTCTGCCATCACCTCAACCCGAGCGTGCCCGAGGACCTGGCGTTCGCCGAGAGCCGCATCCGGCCGTCGACCATCGCCGCCGAGGACCTGCTGCACGACATCGGCGCCATCTCGATGATCGGCTCCGACGCCCAGGCCATGGGCCGTATCGGCGAGGTGGTACTGCGCACCTGGCAGACCGCGCACGTGATGAAGAAGCGCCGCGGCTTCCTCGACGGCGACGCAGGAGCCGACAACAACCGGGTACAGCGCTACGTCGCGAAGTACACCATCTGCCCGGCCGTCACCCACGGCATGGAGAAGGAGATCGGCTCCGTCGAGGTGGGCAAGCTCGCCGACCTGGTGCTGTGGGAGCCGGCCTTCTTCGGGGTGCGCCCGCACGCGGTGCTCAAGGGCGGCATGATCGCCTGGGCCGCGATGGGTGATGCCAACGCCTCCATCCCGACGCCGCAGCCGGTACTGCCGCGCCCGATGTTCGGTGCGGCACCGACTGCAGCGGCCGCCACATCGGTGCACTTCGTGGCCCCGCAAGCCATCGAGGACGGCCTGGCCGACCGGCTGGACATCAAGCGCCGACTGGTTGCGGTGGGCAATGTTCGCAAGGTCGGCAAGGCGGACATGCCGCTCAACGACGCCACGCCGAGGATCGAGGTGGACCCCGACACCTTCACCGTCCGCATCGACGGCCAGGTGTGGGAAGAGCAGCCGGCAGCGGAATTGCCGATGGCTCAGCGTTACTTCCTGTTCTAGAAGCGGAGTCCAGTCCAGAGTGATCACCACCCTGCTCAACCTCGCCGACTCCCGCCTTCCCACCGGCGGGCACGTGCATTCCGGCGGTATGGAGGAGGCTGTCACCAGTGGCCTTGTCACCGATCTGGCGACGCTGGAAGCGTTCCTGCGCCGGCGCATCCGCACCAACGGTCTGGTGACGGCCTCGGTGGCGGTGGCGGTGCAGACCGCCGCGATCAGCATCGGATCGGCCGACCTGGAGACCGATGCGCGCACACCGGCACCGTCGGCCAGGGCGTCGTCCCGGGCCCAGGGGCGGGGTCTGTTGCGACTCGCGCGGCGGGTCTGGCCAACGGATGCTGACTGGGCGGTGATGGGCCGGGCCCCACACCTCGGCGTCGTGGCCGGGGTGGTGGGCAGGGTCAGCGCTCTCGATCCGCAACACACCGCCCTGGCCATGGTCTACACGACCATGACCGGCTCGGCGACCGCGGCACAGCGGCTGCTGGCGTTGGACCCCGCCGACGTCGCCGCGGTGACGTTCACCCTGGCCGACGTCTGCGAGCACACCGCGTTGGAAGCCACCGCCGGGCTCGCCGACCTGTCCGACCCCCTGCTCGACGTGCTGGCGCAGCGGCACGCCGAGCGTGACCGGCCGCTTTTTGTATCCTGAAGTACTGAAAGGTCAACAATGCCACCACATTTCATCGACGGTCAGCCGCACGGTCACAACGACCGGCCCAAGCGCGTGCGCCAGCCCGGCGAGCCGCTGCGTATCGGTGTCGGCGGCCCGGTCGGTTCGGGTAAGACCGCTCTGGTGGCCGCGCTGTGCCGCCAGTTGCGCGACGAATTGTCGCTGGCGGTGCTGACGAATGACATCTACACCACCGAGGACGCCGACTTCCTGCGCCGGCATGCTGTGCTGCCCGACGACCGGATCGCCGCGGTGCAGACCGGCGGCTGCCCGCACACGGCGATCCGCGATGACATCACCGCGAATCTGGATGCCATCGACGACCTGATCGCCGCGCACGACGACCTGGATCTGATCCTGGTGGAGTCCGGCGGCGACAATCTGACCGCGACGTTCTCCTCGGGGCTGATCGACGTGCAGATCTTCGTCATCGACGTCGCCGGCGGTGACAAGGTGCCGCGCAAGGGCGGACCGGGCGTCACCTTCTCGGATCTGCTGGTGATCAACAAGACCGACCTGGCACCCATGGTGGGCGCCGACCTCGACGTCATGCGCCGCGATGCGGGTGCGGTCCGGGACCACCGGCCATTCGTGCTGATCAGCCTGACCGATGACCCCGCGGCCTCCGAAGTGCTGGCCTGGGTCCGGGGCCAGCTGAAGGTGGCGCAAGCAGTCTGATGCATTCAGAGGTCGTGATCGTGGCGCAGGCCGGGCGCCTGCCGCGGATCCAGTGCCGGGGCGGGTTGACCGCGCGCAGCACGGTGACCGACACCGTTCATCTGCTCTCGGCGGCTGCCACACCGTTGGGCGGGGACACCATCAGTATCCGTGTGGTGGTCGAGCCGGGGGCACGGTTGTGTCTGCGCAGTGCGGCGGCCACCGTGGCGTTACCGGGGGCGGGGGAGTTGACCTCACGGGCCGCGATGCACTTGGAGGTCGCGGGACACCTGGACCTCGATCTGGAGCCAACGGTCATCGCCGCCGATGCCCGCCACCTCACGTCGATCACGGTGGCCGTCGAGGGGGCCGGCAGTCTGCGACTTCGCGAACGGGTGCAGATCGGCAGAACCCATGAGCGCCAAGGCTTCTGGAGCGGTGCGCTGCGCGCCGATGTGAAGGGTCAGCCCTTGCTGCGCCACCGTGTCGAACTGGGGACCGGCGCCGTCGCCGATGACGCGGTGTCGGCCCCGCGCGCCTGCGTCAGCGAACTGGTCTATCCAGACGACACCGCCGGCGGGATCGGGCCTGCTCGCAACGGAGCGGTGGCACTCGACCTCGCCGGCGGCGGAGTCCTGACGACGTGGCAGGGAGAGCGGCTCTAGCTACCAGGCCGCAACCGCTAACTCGCCTGTTTCTCGTCGTCGACGCTGGCGGCCAGTTCCTCCAGCTGTTCGATGCGGGTTCTGGCGTAGGCCTGCTGTTCGGTGATGGTCAGCTGACCGCGCTGGCGGCTCAGGAACGTCGCCGCCCACGACAACAGCGTGGCGATCTTGGTCTTGAAGCCCACCAGGTAGATCAGGTGCAGACCCAGCCATGCGAGCCAGGCGATGAAGCCGCCGAACTCGAATTTGCCCACCTTGGCGACCGCGTTGTACTTCGACACCGTGGCCATCGAACCCTTGTCGAAGTACTTGAACGGCTCGCGCGGCTTGGGGATGGTGCCGTGCTCGCGCGCCTTGACCTCGTTCTTGACGATCTCGGCGACGTACTTGCCGCCCTGGATGGCACCTTGGGCCATGCCGGGGACGCCGGGCACGAAGGCCATGTCGCCGACGACGAAGACGTTCGGGTGACCGGGGATCGACAGGTCCGGGTTCACCTTCACCCGTCCGGCGCGGTCGATCTCCACGTCGGACTGGTTGGCCAGGTCGCGACCGAGAGGGCTGGCCTGCACACCGGCCGACCACACCTTGGTGGCGGCTTCGATGCGGCGGGTGGTGCCGTCGGGATCCTTCACGGTGATGCCGTTGCGGTCGACGTCGGTGACCATGGCGTTCAGCTGGATCTCGACGCCCATCTTCTCCAGTCGCTCCTTGGCCTTGAGGCCGAGCTTCTCGCCCATCGGGGGCAGCACCGCCGGGGCGGCGTCCAGCAGGATCACATGCGCTTCGGTGGGATCGATGTGCCGGAAGCTGCCCTTGAGCGTCTGGTCGGCGAGTTCTTGGATCTGGCCGGCCATCTCCACGCCGGTGGGACCGGCACCCACGACCACGAACGTCAGCAGTTTCGCGCGGCGCACGGGGTCGCTGGAGCGCTCGGCCTGCTCGAACGCCCCGAGAATGCGTCCGCGCAATTCCAAGGCGTCGTCGATGGTCTTCATGCCGGGCGCCCACTCGGCGAAGTGGTCGTTACCGAAGTAGGACTGTCCCGCACCGGCGGCCACGATCAGGGTGTCGTAGGGCGTGCGGTAGGTGTGGCCCAGCAGCAGGGAGTCGACGGTCTTGTTCGCCAGGTCGATATGGGTGACCTCGCCGAGCACCACCTGGGCGTTGTGCTGCTTGCGCAGGATCAGCCGGGTGGGCGGGGCGATTTCTCCTTCGGAGATGATGCCTGTGGCGACTTGGTAGAGCAGCGGCTGGAACAGGTGATGCGTCGTCTTCGCGATGAGCTTGATGTCGACATCAGCGTGCTTCAACTTCTGCGCAGCGTTCAATCCGCCGAAGCCGGATCCGATGATGACAACTTTGTGCTTATCGGTCGCGGTGGCTCCGGGATGGCTCATTTTGGGCTCCTCCAATGGCTACACACAGAACAACGTCTACGGTAGTCGTACCCATTTCGGTCGTCTTCGTGAGATGCCACACCGGTTTTTTCAGGGTGTGACTAGCGGTTTCAACGCTTCGCCGGCAGCAGTGATGGCACCAGGAGTGTAGTACGGCATGTTGATGATGATGCCGTCGATCCCGGCGTCGAGGACCTTGGTCTTGATCTGCTCGGCCACCGACTCCGCGCTACCGACCACCATCCGCTGACTCATCTCGGCCGGCGCCATGTCGGGGGTGGCCTTGTCGTCCACCAACGCGGTGATCAGCATGCTGGTCTCCAGCGTCGCGGGATCCCGGTCGATCTCCTCGCAGCGCTTCTCGACCACGGCCAGTTTGCCCGCCAGTTCGTCGAAGCCCGCGATGACGTTGAGGTGGTTGAAGTGCCGTACCGCCAGCGGGATGGTCTTCTTCTCGCCGCTGCCGCCGATCATCAGCGGGATGTGGTCGCGGTAACGGGGCTCGGCCATCGCTTCCCGGGTCTGGTAGTACGTACCGTTCACTGTGGGCCGTTCGCCGGCGAGCATCGGCAGAATGATCTGCAAGGCCTCGTCGAGCTTGTTGAACCGTTCGGTGAAGGTGCCGAACTCGAATCCGAGCTGATCGTGTTCGAGCTCGAACCAGCCGGTGCCGATGCCCAGGATCGCCCGGCCGGCACTGATCACGTCGAGCGTGGTGATGGCCTTGGCCAGCAGCGTCGGATTGCGGTAGGTGTTGCCGGTGACGAGCGTGCCCAGTTGGACGCGTTCGGTGGCGACGGCCAGGGCACCCAAGGCCGTGTACGCCTCCAGCATGGGCTGATCGGGGTCGCCGAGCATCGGCAGCTGATAGAAGTGATCCATCACGAACACCGAGTCGAAACCTGCGGCCTCGGCTTCCTGCGCTTGCGCGATGACGGTGGGAAACAGCTGCTCGACGCCGGTGCCGTAGGAGAAATTCGGGATCTGGAACCCGAGTTTGATCGTCACTGTCTCGACCCTAGCGACCGGCGAGGAGGGGCGTCAGCAACTCGGCCACCGCAGTGATGCCGCCGGGTTGGTATCCGTTGATACTCGTGACGGGGGACAGGATCACCCCGTCGACGCCCGCGTCCAACACCTTGGTCTTGAGCTGGTCGACGATCTGCTCAGGCGAGCCGAACACCGCCTGCTGCCGGAAATCCTCGGGAATCGAATCGGCGGTGACGTTCTCGTCGATGATCGCGACGGCGAGCATGCTGGTTTCCAGGGTGGCGGGATCGCGGTCGATCTTCTCGCAGTTCTCCTTGACGACCTGGACCTTGCGGGGCAGTTCGTCGAAGCCGGCGATGATGTTGAGGTGGTCGAAGTGCTTGGCCGCCAACGGAATTGTCTTCTTCTCGCCGCTGCCGCCGATCATCAGCGGAATGTGGTCGCGGTAGCGCGGCTCGGCCATCGCTTCCTGGGTGCGGTAGTACTTGCCGGTGACGGTGGGTCGCTCGCCGGCCAGCATCGGCAGGATGATCTGCAATGCCTCGCCCAGCTTGTTGAACCGATCGGTGAAGGTGCCGAACTCGTAGCCCAGCGAGTCGTGTTCGAGCTCGAACCAGCCGGTGCCGATGCCCAGGATCGCCCGGCCGGCGCTCACGACGTCGAGGGTGGTGATGGCCTTGGCCAGCAGCGTCGGGTTGCGGTAGGTGTTGCCGGTGACCAGCGTGCCGAGCTGGACCTTCTCGGTGGCCGAGGCCAGCGCGCCGAGTGCGGTGTAGGCCTCCAGCATGGGCTGGTCGGGGGTACCGAGACCGGGTAGCTGATAGAAGTGGTCCATCAGGAACACGGAGTCGAACCCCGCCGATTCCGCTTCCCTCGCCTGCGCGATGACGGTGGGAAACAGCTGTTCGACGCCGGTGCCGTAGGAGAAGTTCGGGATCTGCAGACCGAGTTTGATAGTCACAGTCTGGACCCTAACCACGCCTAAGCGGGGCGGGAACCCCGTTTCGCTCGACGCGAACGGGGGAATAATCGAGCCTGGGAGAGGGCCCGGGGGTTTCAGCCGAAGTGCGCCAGCTGTCCCGCGCTCACGTGCAGGGTCTGTCCGGTGATGTGGCGAGCACCCGAGGTGGTGAGGAACAGCGCCAGCCGGGTGATCTCCGCCGCCGTCGACGGCGCGGCGATCGACAGGCCGTTGTATCCGGGCTGAGAACCTTGGCCGGCTGCCACCACATTGATGGTGATGCCGCGGGTGCCGTACACCGTCGCCTGATCGGCGGTCCATGCCGACAGCGCGGCCTTGATCGCGGACTGGGCGCTACCGTCGCGCGGGCTCTCCGGTACGACGCTCACGACGGAACCGCCGGCACGCAGGTGGTCGCCGATGCTCTGCAGCGTCAGCGCTGCCGACAGCACCGTGGTGTCGAGGGCGTTGTGCCACGCCGCGGACTGCTGAGTCAGCGAGTAGGTGCGCGGATCGCCGTCCTGCCAGCGCGGCGCCGGCACGTGGATGATGCTGTCGAGATGCTGCGGGAACGCCGAACGCGCCTCGGCGAGGCTGGCCGGGTCGGAGTTGTCGCAGACGATCGCATCGATGTCGAGCTCCTTGGCGGCGACTTCGAGCTCGTCGCGCCGCGCACCCGAGATCACAACTCGGTGCCCCTCGTCGCGGAAGCCCTCCGCGATGGTGCGTCCAAGCTCGGTATCGCCACCGGTAACCAGCACCTCCATGGCTTGACCTCCTAGTCGTTCGCCGTTGAACCACGCGTGGAGCCGCGTCGATCGAGCGCCAATGTTACTGGACAGTAGCTATGCCGGGAAACTCGACGCGGGCACGATGGTGAAACAATTTCAGCGCGGCGTGCGACACAGAGGTCAGGCGGTGTCCGACCGGGTGCCGCTGGCGTCTCGAGCAACGGTCGGCACTTGAAATCGCCGGCCCCGCAGAGGCGCGGACACACCCACACAGTGCGCAGGCCACGCTTGCGTCACGCGAGTAACACGGTAGGTTCTTCGCCATGGATGAGCCGGAGCAGAATCTGAAACGGCGCAGGTGGGGGTCGCTGACGACTGCCGCGGTATCGGGGGCCAGTGCGCTCGCCCTGGTACTGCCCGCAGCGGTCGGTCACGCCGAGCCGCTGCCCCCGCCCCCGCCAGCGCCCACGACGGTCGCCCCGCCGCCCGCCGATCCCAATGCGCCGCCGCCACCGCCGGCCGATCCGAACGTCCCGCCGCCGCCCCCGGTCGATCCGAATGCGCCGCCGCCGCCCCCGGTCGATCCGAATGCGCCGCCTCCGGCCCCGGCGGATCCCAATGCACCGCCGGTGGACCCCAATGCCCCTGCGCCCGCGCCGGCCCCCGAACCCGGCCGCGTCGACAACCCGGTCGGCGGCTTCAGCTATGTGCTGCCGCCGGGCTGGGCCGAAGGTGACGCGACCCGGCTCAACTACGGGTCTGCGCTGCTGGTCAAGCAGACACCCGCGGCCAACCCCGGCGAAGCTCCCGCAGCGGCCACCGACACCAGCATCCTGCTCGGCCGGCTGGATCTGAAGTTGTTCGCCGGTGCCGAACCCGACAACGCCAAGGCCGCCACCCGGCTCGCCTCGGACATGGGCGAGTTCTTCATGCCCTTCGCGGGCACCCGGGTCAACCAGGAGACCGTCCCGCTCGACGCCAACGGGCTGCCCGGCTCCGCGTCGTACTACGAGGTGAACTTCACCGACGAGGCCAAGCCCAACGGGCAGATCTGGGCCGGCGTCGTCGGGTCGCAGGCGGTCAACGCTCCGCGTGGGCAGCGCAACGAACGCTGGTTCGTGGTGTGGCTGGGCACGGAGAACGATCCGGTGGACAAGGGCGCCGCGGTGGCGTTGGCCAACTCGATCCGGCCGTGGAGCCCACCGCCGCCGCCGCCGGCCCCGCCACCACCAGACCCGAACGCTCCGCCGCCTCCGGTGGATCCCAACGCTCCGCCGCCGGATCCCAATGCGCCGCCGCCAGTGCCGCGCAACCAGGTGGGCGTGCCCGTCCCGGTCACCACTCCGGTGCCCGAGATGACGCCGCCGCCGGCCTGATCCGGTAGATCCGACCAGCAGCCCCGACCCAACCGGTCGGGGCTGCTTGGTTTCGGTTGTCGAACATCGAGCATCGGTAGGTCTAATCGTGACTGTTGGGGGCATACCGGAGCGATGGACACAACGCTTGTTGCTCAATCAACGGAGATCCTGGCCCGGTCGACCACGCTGACCAGCGTCGGCTGGATCGGCTACATCATCATCGGCGCCATCGCGGGATGGATCGCCGGCAAGATCGTCAAAGGCGGCGGCTCCGGCATCCTGATGAACATCGTCATCGGCATCATCGGCGCGCTGATCGGCGGCTTCCTGCTCAGCTTCTTCCTCGACACCGCCTCCGGCGGGTGGTGGTTCACGCTGTTCACCGCGGTACTCGGCGCGGTGATCCTGCTGTGGATCGTGAGCAGGGTGCGCAGAACCTAACCCGACACCGACACCGGGGTTTCGTCGAGTTGCTCGATCACCTCCGCCAGGGGCCGGCGCGGGGTGGCGGGCAGTGGGTCGGCGTTCAACGGCGCCCACCCGACGCGCAACAGCATCTGAGGGAACCCGTCGCCGCCGAGCACCATCGCCCGCACCGCCTCCCGGGTGGCGTCGATCTCCAGTGGCTCGGTCAACGGGCAGCTCGACAGGCCCAGCGCGGTGGCGGTCAAGAGCACCACGCCCGTCGCTTCGCCGGCCCGCAGTACCGCCAACGGGTCATCGGTGGCGGTACCCAGCGCCAGCAGCACACCCGCGTCGTCTCTGGCCTGAGCCCCGCGAGGCTGGGGCAGCGCCGGGTTGGCGAACACCCGGGCGGGCAGGTCGCTGTGCGAGGTGGCCGGGGTGTTGCGCGCCGGTACCCCCGCGACGGCGCCGTAGCGCCCGCTCCACCGGGACAGTTCCACCAGATACTCGTCGTCTTCGGCGTGCCGGTGCATCGCGTCGGCCAGGACACCGCTGAGCCGGTTCGGGAACGCGACGCGACGCAGGACGACGCCGCTGCGTGCCGCGCGGGAGGCCATGAGCGCCACGTCGCCGCCGGGCACCGGCCATGAGCTGTACCAGCGCCGGTCGGTCCGTCTGCGCGGAATCGCGGCGGCCAGGGCGATCTCCTGTTCGCTGCCGCCGTGTCCGCAGATCTCGATGCTTGCCAGGTGATGTGGCTCGGCGGGGTTGGGCAGCCGGTGTACGTGGGTCTGCCATCCGAGGGCGGCCAGTGCCACGGTGAAGTGTTGCAACGCGATCCCGCAACTGAGCAGCAGATCGCGGCGGGCCGGGTCGGTGTGGGGCAGATGCCGGGTGGGATCGGCGTAGAGATGCACTGACTGATCGCCCACCCGCCACAGCCAGGGTTGCGAGTTGTGGATCGAAGGGGCTCGCACCGCCAGCGCCACCGCGGCGCGGATGGTGTCGTTGTCAGGCAGGGTGTCCATGACACTCACTGTGGCACCGCTCACCGCCGGGGTACCGGCGAAAAGGGCCTCGATCGCGTGCCATTGGTCCCTTCTTGCGAGCCGCCTACAGTGCGGCGAGCACACCCCGCAGCTCGGCGGTCAGGCTGCCGCGGCCGGGGCGGTACAGCGGTCCGCGGCCGTCGCTGAGCAGCAGCCGCAACCGGGCCATACCGCGTGCCCGTACGGGTGCCGGCGCATGCAGCCGCAGCGCCACCTGCTCGATCAACGCGGCGTTACCGGCCACGGCGTCGCGGTCCACGGGAACCGCGGACGTCAGCCCTGCGGCGGGCCGCAGCGCCGAGCGCAGCGACCGGGCGAGGTGTTCGCGTTCCTCGAATGACGTGATGCGCGCGGCGTGACAGGCGAGTGTGGAGCCCGCCGCCGCGGCGACGTGGTGTTCGATCGCCACGTCCAGTCGGTGTGCGAACAGCCGGGCTCTGACGCGGGTCCGGCGGGAGAACTCGCCGGACCTGGAGATCGGGCGACCCTCGGGATGTCGTAACAGCATGTCCATGGCGGCTCGGTTGTGCGCCATCGTCAGCTCCCTTCGTGACTGTCAAAAAACTTATACCGGTCACGCATGACTAGTCAACAGGTTTTGCTGGTCATCAGGAGTAGGGTGGGTTCATGGTCGCGACCGATCCTTTCGGCGACGTGGAAGCCAAGCCCGCGCCGGGTGCGCTGGGACACATCCAGGCGCTGATCAACACCAGGGATCTCGAGACCGGCGCCGACCTGCTGGCCGAACCCGCGTCCGCGCGGCGCTGGCTGACCGAGAACCAGTTGGCCGGCCACCCCGCGACTCCCGAGGAAATCGAAGCCGTCGTCGCCGTACGCGAGGCCCTGCGGGCGCTGGCGGTCCGCAACGCCGGTGGCCCGGAACCCGCGGTCGAAACGCTGCGTGGCCTGGCCGACGTCGCCGCGCACACCGCAGCCCGCGCCGTGGTGGATGCGGAGGGAACGGTGCGGCTGGAGCCGGCTGCCGATACGGTGCACGGCCGGTTGCTGGGCATGGTGCTCACGGTGCGCGACGCGCAAGCCGACGGCACCTGGGCCAAGCTCAAGGCATGTGCGAATCCCGACTGCCAGTGGGCGTTCTACGACCGGTCCCGCAACCATGGCGGTACCTGGTGTGACATGGCCGGGTGCGGAAACAAGCTGAAGAACCGCGACTTCCGGGCCAGGCGCCGCCGATCAGGTGGAGGCGTGCCAGACCAGAGCGGCGGCCAGCGCACCCATGCCGTTGAGTGACCAGTGCAGTGCGATGGGCGCGATCAGGCTGCCACTGCGGCGGCGCAGCCAGGTGAAGACGAAACCCGCGACCCCGGTGGCCACCACTGCCAGCACCACCCCGGCGATCATGCCGACGATGCCGCCGCCGAAGATCCGGGTGAAGCCGACGTTGCTGCTGGTCAGGCCCAGCGAGGTCGAGATGTGCCACAACCCGAACAGCAGTGACCCGGCGGCCGCGACGCCGCGAAACCCCCAGGCCCGGTTCAACGCGCCGTGCAGGACACCGCGGAACGCGAGCTCTTCGGGAATGACGGTTTGCAGCGGGATGATGATCATCGACGCCAGCAGCGCACCCGACAGCGTGGCGTAGTTGTCGTTCATGAACATCGGCCGGGTCCAGGGCAGCAGCGCGCCGACCGCGATCACCGACAGCACCAGGCCCACCGCCGCGGCGGCATAACCGGCGCCGGAGCGCCAGTGCTCGCGGCCAAGGCCGAGCTCCGACCAGCACAACCCGCGAGCGCGCACCAGGATCAGCAGAGCGATCGCGGCCGCAGGAACGGTGGCGATACTGGCCCACGGGGTGGTGAAGTGGGCGATCAGATTGGTCACCGCCAGAACGATGACCACGATCGCGATGTCGGCATAGATCCGGAAATGGTGGATGGCCGACAGCTGCGCCAGCAGCGGGTGCGGACGCGCGTCCACCGCGCTGACATCAGACATAACCCGCGCAGTCTACCTGCGCCGGCTGTTCGTCTCCTGAGATGAACAGCTGGTGCACACCTGCGCGCGGTACCGGGTACGCGCAAGGATGGAAGCCGAAAATGTCGGGAGGAGAATTCGCATGACCGCATGGCGTTCTGCCGAGGTACAACCGATCAACGACCAGACGCTTTCCCAACTGGACGGGTGGTGGCGCGCGGCCAACTACCTGTCGGTGGGGCAGATCTACCTGCTGGACAACCCGCTGTTGCGCACGCCTCTGGTGCGCGACGACGTCAAGCCCCGACTGCTGGGGCACTGGGGCACCACCCCGGGACTCAATTTTCTCTATGCCCATCTGAACCGCGTCATCAAGGAGCGAGACCAGTCGACCCTGTATGTCACCGGTCCCGGGCACGGCGGCCCGGGCCTGGTGGCCAACGCTTATCTGGACGGCACCTATTCGGAGGTGTACTCCGACATCACCCCCGACACCGAAGGGTTGCGCCGGCTGTTTCGCCAGTTCTCGTTCCCCGGCGGTATCCCGTCGCATGTCGCACCCGAGACGCCGGGCTCCATCCACGAGGGCGGTGAGCTGGGTTATGCGCTGTCGCACGCCTACGGCGCCGCGTTCGACAACCCGGACCTGCTGGTGGCCGCGGTCATCGGCGACGGCGAAGCCGAGACCGGTGCGCTGGCAACCAGCTGGCATTCCAACAAGTTCGTCAACCCCACCCACGACGGGGTGGTGCTGCCGATTCTGCATCTCAACGGCTACAAGATCGCCAATCCGACTGTGCTGGCGCGGATTCCGGAAGACGAGCTGCGCGCCCTGCTGGTGGGGTACGGCCACGATCCGCATTTCTTCGAGGTGGAAGACGATGCCACCGACCATGCCGATGCGCACCGGCGTTTCGCCGAGCTGCTCGACACCGTGCTCAACGACATCGCTCAGATCAAGGCCTCCGCGTCCGAGGGCAGCGAGGAGAGGCCGCGGTGGCCGATGATCGTCTTCCGCACCCCGAAGGGATGGACGGGCCCGGATTACATCGACGGCAAGAAGACCACCGGTTCGTGGCGGGCGCACCAGGTGCCGCTGTCCAGTGCCCGCGACACCCCGGAGCACCTCCAGGTTCTCGCCGACTGGTTGGGTTCCTACCGGGCCGAGGAACTGTTCGACGCCGACGGCCGGCTCGAGCCCTCGATCGCGGCGCTGGCCCCTGCCGGGCCGCTGCGGATGAGCGACAACCCGCACGCCAACGGCGGTGTGCTGCTGAAGGATCTGCGCCTGCCCGACTTCCGCAAGTACGGCGTCGACGTGCCGGTGCCCGGTGCGACGGTCGCCGAGGCCACCAAGGTGCTCGGGCAGTGGCTCACCGACGTGGTGCGGCTGAACCCGGAGAACTTCCGCATCTTCGGGCCGGACGAGACGGCGTCGAACCGGCTGCAGGCGGTGTACGACGCCACCGACAAGCAGTGGAATGCAGGGTTTTTCGGGCCCGAGGTCGACGAGCACCTGGCCCGGGCGGGGCGGGTGATGGAGATGCTGTCCGAACACCAGTGCCAGGGGTGGCTGGAGGGCTATCTGCTGACCGGGCGGCACGGGCTGTTCAATTGTTACGAGGCGTTCATCCACATCATCGATTCGATGATGAACCAGCACGCCAAGTGGCTGAAGGTCACCAATCACATTCCGTGGCGCCGGCCCATCGCGAGCCTGAATTACCTTCTGTCCAGCCATGTCTGGCGCCAGGATCACAACGGTTTCAGCCACCAGGATCCCGGGTTCATCGATCACGTGGTGAACAAGAAGGCCGCGGTGGTGCGGGTCTATCTGCCGCCCGACGCCAATACGCTGCTGTCCACCTACGACCACTGCCTGCGGTCGCGCCAGTACGTCAACGTGGTGGTGGCCGGCAAACAGCCGCACCCGAACTTCCTCACCATGGAACAGGCCATCGCGCATTGCACCCGCGGTCTCGGCATCTGGGAGTGGGCCGGTACCGAGGAGCTGGGCACCGATCCCGATGTGGTGATCGCGACCGCGGGTGACGTGCCCACCCTGGAGGGGTTGGCGGCGGTGGATCTGCTCAAGCAGCATCTGCCGGAGCTGAAGATCCGGTTCGTCAATGTCGTGGATCTGATGCGACTGCAGGATGACACCGAGCACCCGCACGGTTTGTCGAGCCGCCAGTTCGACGCGATCTTCACCGCGGACAAGCCGGTGATCTTCGCCTACCACGGCTATCCGTGGTTGATCCATCGCTTGACCTATCGCCGTACCGGCCACAGCAACCTGCATGTGCGCGGCTACAAGGAGGAGGGCACCACCACCACGCCGTTCGACATGGTGATGCTCAACGACCTCGACCGCTACCACCTGGTCATCGATGTCATCGACCGTGTGCCGTTCCTGGGGTCCACGTGCGCGACGCTGCGCCAGGACATGGTCGACAAGCGCATCGCCGCCCGTGAATACACCCGCGAGCACGGTGACGACATCCCCGAGGTGCGCGACTGGTTGTGGCCGCAGGCGCGCGACGCCGAACTCTGGGCGGCGCCGGGAGCCGGGTCCGACACCGGGGGCGACAACGACTAGTTGTTGGGCCCGGCGTCGCTTTGGGACATACTGTGACGATGCCCACTGTCGACAGGTGTCAACTTCTTGCTTCGGTGCGAGTGCTCGACCTGGCAACCGGCGGCGCGGACATCGTGACGCGGCTGCTGGCCGACCTCGGTGCCGACGTGCTGAAGGTGGAACCGCCCGGCGGGTCGCCCGGCCGCGGGGCTCTGCCGCGCCTGGGTGACACCAGCATCGCGTTCGCGCTGCACAACGCCAACAAACGCAGCGTCATCCTGGATCCCGGCAGCGACGACGATCGTCGTCGGCTCCTGGAATTGGTGGCCGGCGCCGACATCCTCGTCGACTCCGGCAACGCCGCGGCCTACGGGACCGGTGGCGCGGACCTGGCAGCGCAGTTCCCGCAGTTGGTCGCGATGACGGTGACCGACTTCGGAACCGAGGGGCCCCGGGCGTCGTGGCGCGCCACCGACGCTGTGCTGTATGCACTGTCGTCGGCGCTGTCGCGGTCCGGCCCCGCTACGGGAACCCCGGTGTTGCCGCCCGACGGTATCGCGACGGCGACGGCGGCTGTTCAGGCCGCCTGGGCGGTCCTGGTCGCCTACTATCACCGGTTGCGTTGTGGGAAAGGCGATTTCATCGACTTCTCTCGGCTCGACGCCGTGGTCACCGCCCTCGATCCGCCGTTCGGCTCGCACGGTCAGGCGGCGGCCGGGATGCGCCGCGGCGAGCGGTGGCGGGGCCGCCCCCGAAACCAGGACGCCTACCCGATCATCGCGTGCAAAGACGGTTATGTCCGGTTGGTGGTGATGGCACCCCGGCAGTGGCGGGGGCTGCGCGCCTGGATGGGCGAGCCCGCGGCCTACCAAGACCCCAAGTACGACGTCATCGCCGAACGTTTTGCGGTGTGGGACCAGATCGGCGCCCTGCTGGCCCATCAGTTCGCCGGCCAGACCATGGCCGAGTTGGTGGCCGCCGGACAGTCCTTCGGGGTCCCCATCGCCGAGGTGCTCGACCCTGCCGATGCGCTGAGCTCCGTTCATTTCCGGGAAGTGGGCGCCTCGACGGTGGCCGAGTTGGCACCGGGGGTCTCGGCCACGGTGCCGGTCGGTTATTACACCGTCGGGGGTGTCCACGCGGGGTTCCGGACGGCGGCGCCGGTCGCCGGAGCCGACGAGGCCGGGTGGGAGGCGCCGCGCACCGAGCCCGACGCCGCGCCCCGTTCCGGTGGACTGCCGTTCGAAGGGCTGCGCATCGTCGATCTCGGCATCATCGTCGCAGGCGGCGAACTGAGCCGACTGTTCGCCGACCTCGGCGCCGAGGTGATCAAGGTGGAAAGCGCCGCCTATCCCGACGGTCTGCGCCAGGCCAGGCCCGGTGACCGGATGAGCGAGTCGTTCGCGTGGACACACCGCAACAAGCTCGGCCTGGGGTTGGAGTTGCGCAGTGCGGCCGGTGCCGACGTCTTCACCCGGCTGGTCGCCGGCGCCGACGCGGTTTTTGCCAACTTCAAACCGGGAACCCTGACCGCCCTTGGCTTTTCCTACGACAAGCTGCAGCAGATCAAGCCCGATATCGTGCTGGCCGAGAGCAGTGCCTACGGCGACACCGGGCCGTGGAGTGTCCGCATGGGATACGGGCCGCTGGTGCGCGCCGGCACCGGCGTCACCCGCCTGTGGACCGCCCCGCCCGACGACGGGGACGACGACGGTTCCGGCAGGCATCGATTCTTCGACGCCACCACCGTGTTCCCGGATCACGTCGTCGGCCGTATCTCGGCCATCGGTGCGCTGGCCGCGTTGATCCACCGTGACCGCACCGGTGCCGGCGCCCGGATCCACGTGTCGCAGGCCGAAGCGTGTGTCGGCCAACTGGATACCGTGTTCGTCACCGAGGCGGCCACGGCGGCCGGCGTCGACGGGCTGCAACCCGACACCGCCGTCCACGGTGTCCACCCGTGCGCGGGCCAGGACGAATGGTGCGTGGTCTCGCTGCGCAGCGACGACGATCGCCGGGCCGTCGCCGCGGTGATCGGCGACGCTGAACTCGCCGAGTGGACCGCCCAGCGGTCGCCGCGGGAAGCGGCCGAGGCCTTACAGGCAGTGGGGGTGGCCGCTGCGCCGATGCTGCGCCGACTGGATCTGCTCGAGGATCCACAACTGCTCGCGCGCAACGTCTTTGCGCCCATGCGCCATCCGCTGTTCGAGCTGGCCCTGCCCAGTGAGACCGGGCCTGCCCCGTACCGCGGCATTCCGCAGGTGCCGACGCGGCCGGCTCCGTTACCCGGCCAGGACACCCTCGAGATCTGCCAGAAGATACTCGGCTTCGACGATCACGCCGTACAGCGGTTGATCGACGACGGCGTGTTGTTCAGTACCGACCCACCCGAGGAGGAAACCCGATGACGGCGCAGGTGTACATCGACGGCTCATTCCGCGCGACCGGCACACAACCGGTTCTCGAAGCCGCCACCGGCGAGCACCTGGGCGACGGGGCCAGCGCGAGCACCGCCGATATCGACGCCGCGGTCGCGGCTGCCCGGCGCGCCCTGCCGGCCTGGCAGGCGACCCCGGCCAAGGAACGCGCGGAGCTGTTGAAGGCCTTCGGCGCGGCGTTGATGGCCCGGGGAGCGGCCACCACCGAGCTGGTGAGCCGCGAGAACGGGATGCCAATCCGGCTGTCCCGCGGCGCCAACGGGATGTTCCCGGCGGTGCTGCTCGACTATTACGCGGCGATGATCGTGGAGACGCCCGACGAGGAGATCCGCCCCAGCGCGATCGGGAACACCATCGTCCGGCGCGAACCCGTCGGCGTCGTCGGCGCCATCACTCCGTGGAACTACCCGCAGGCGCTGGCCGCCATGAAGATCGCGCCCGGGCTGGCCGCGGGCTGCACCATGGTGCTCAAGGCTTCGCCCGAGACTGCCTTGGATGCGCTGGTTTTCGCAGAGGCCGCCGATGAGGCGGGCCTCCCGGCCGGCATTCTGAACATCGTGCCCGGCGACGCGACCGCGGGTGCGCACCTGGTCAGCCATCCCGGTGTGGACAAGGTGGCGTTCACCGGTTCGACGGCGGCCGGGCGGGCCATCGGCGAGATCTGCGGCCGGCTGATGCGGCCGGTGACGCTGGAGCTGGGCGGCAAATCGGCGGCCATCATCCTCGACGACGCCGATCTGGACGCCACCATCAAGGGGTTGCGTACGGCGTCGTTCGTGAACAACGGCCAGACGTGCCACCTGAGTTCACGCATCCTGGCGCCGCGATCCCGCTACGACGAGGTGGTGGAGGCCATGGCCGCCCTGGCGCAGGGCTTGACGGTGGGCGACCCGCTGGACAAGGCCACCGACATCGGGCCGCTGGTGAGCCAACGGCAACAACAGCGGGTGCTCGACTACATCGCGGTGGGTCAGGGCAGCGGAGCGAAACTCGTTGCGGGCGGCTCGGTTCCGAAGGATCAACCGCGGGGCTGGTTCGTGGAGCCGACGGTGTTCGCCGGGGTGGACAACTCCGATCGGCTGGCCCAGGAGGAGGTGTTCGGGCCCGTGCTGGCGGTGATCCCTTACGACGGTGACGCCGACGCAGTGGCACTGGCCAACGACAGTGAGTACGGATTGGCGGGCACGGTGTGGTCCACCGACCTCGAGCGGGCCACCGAGGTGGCGCGCGGTGTGCGTACCGGGACCATCGGGGTCAACGACTACCAGCTCGACATCGCCGCTCCTTTCGGCGGTGTGAAAGCCAGCGGGTTGGGCAAGGAGCTCGGGCCGGAGGGGTTGGCGGCATATCAGGTCGTGAAATCGATTTACCGCCGCGTGCCTGCTTGACACCTGTCAAGGGATGGTAGGTTGCCTGCCATGTCACTGGATCCCAAGACTCCTGTGCTGGTCGGGTATGGCCAGGTCAATCAGCATGACGGGGCAGCCGAGGTGCTCGATCCCGTCGGCTTGATGGCCGCCGCCGCGCGGCAGGCCGTCGATGAGCGTGTGCTGGCCGCCGTCGACGCCATCCGGGTGGTCAACCTGCTGTCGTGGCGCTACCGCGACCCGGGCCTGCTGCTCGGCGAGCTGATCGGTGCCGACAGACCCGCGACGGTGTACACCGGCATCGGCGGCAATGTGCCGCAGTCACTGGTGAACCAGGCCTGCCTGGACATCCTCGCCGGCCGCAACGATGTGGTGCTGCTGGCCGGGGCCGAGACCTGGCGGAGCCGCAAACGGTTCAAGGCCAACGGCGTCCGCCCGGACTGGCCCGTACAGGACGAGTCGGTACCGGTGCCGCCTGGCGGCGAAGACCCGATGGAGATGGCGGGGGAGTCGCAGCAGCGCATCGGACTGGGGCTGCCGTCGGATGTCTACCCGATGTTCGAGGAAGCCGTGCGCGTCGCAGGCGGTGAGACCTCGGATGCACACCGCCGCCGGATCGGCGAGCTGTGGGCCCGGTTCAACGTTGTGGCGCAGACGAATCCGCACGCCTGGAGTAACGCCGCCTACACTGCCGACGACATCTGGCAGCCCGGCCCGGACAACCGGATGATCAGCTGGCCCTACACCAAGCTGATGAACTCCAACAACATGGTCGACCAGGGCGCGGTACTGGTGCTGACCTCGGTGGAACGCGCCACAGCGCTCCAGATCCCGCGCGAGCGTTGGGTTTTCCCGTGGGCGGGCACCGACTCCCATGACACCTACTCGATCACCGAGCGCTACGAGTACCACCGTTCGCCGGCCATCCGCATCGGGGCGCGCCGCGCTCTGGAACTGGCTCGGACGACGCTGGACGACATCGCCTACGTGGACGTGTATTCGTGCTTCCCGTCGGCGGTCCAGGTCGCCGCGTCCGAGATCGGCCTCGGCCTCGACGATGCCTCCCGGCCGTTGACGGTCACTGGCGGGCTGACCTTCGCCGGCGGACCGTGGAACAACTACGTCATGCACTCGATCGCCACCATGGCCGAGAAGCTGGTCGCCGACCCGGGCAAGCGCGGACTGATCACCGCCAACGGCGGGTACCTCACCAAGCACAGCTTCGGGGTGTACAGCACCGAGCCGCCGGCAGGCGAATTCAGTTGGGAGGACGTGCAATCGACCGTCGACCGGGAACCGACGCGGGAGGCGTTGGTGTCCTGGGAGGGTATCGGGACGGTGGAGACGTGGACCGCCCCCTTCGGGCGAGACGGCGAACCCGAGAAGCTGTTCCTCGCGGTGCGTACCCCCGACGACGCCCGCACCATGGCCGTGGTCCCGGAACCCGAGTCCATCGAGGACATCGCGGGTGTCAAGGTGACGGTTCGCGCGGACGGAACTGCCACGCTGGAATAAGCGGAGTTCCGGCGGTGCTGGACGTGGTCATGGACAAAGCTGACTTCGACGCGATGAACAACCCGGTGATCGAGGAGTTCCGGGCCACGGGTGGCTCCGCGGGCGGGATCTTCGAGGGCAAACCCTTGGTGCTGGTGCACCACTTCGGCGCCAAGTCCGGCACCGAGCGCATCGCTCCACTGGTGGCACTGGTGGAGGACGACCGCGTCTACGTCTTCGCCAGCAAAGGCGGCGCCGACACCCACCCGGACTGGTACCGCAATCTGGTGGCCCATCCCGAGATCACCGTCGAGTTGGGTACCGAGACCTATGCGGCGACCGCACGCGTCCTCGAAGGCGCCGAACGCGACGACGTGTACGCGCGGCAGGTCGCCGTGGAACCGCAGTTCGGCGAGTACCAGCGCAAGACCGAGCGCGTCATCCCCGTGATCGAACTCGTCAGGGCCGGCTGACGGGGTAACCCGCGCGAAATCCCGTCGGCACGCCGCCGTAGCGCGGTCGGCTTAGCGTCGGTGGATGAAGACTCTGCGACACCCGGCCCTGCAGATCGGCATCGCGGCCATCGCGGGAATCCTCTTCGGCCTGATCGTGGGCGAGTGGGCGGCCAATCTCAAGTTCGTCGGCGACATGTTCATCCGCCTCATCCAGATGGCCATCGTGCCCCTGGTGATGGCGTCGGTGATCGTGGCGACAGGCTCGATGACGGGCACCGGAACCGGCCGCACCGCGTTGCGGACCTTCAAGTGGATGATCGGATTCTCGGTGGTCGCGGCACTGTTGGCCTGGGCGCTCAGCATGCTGATCCAGCCTGGCGCCGGCATGGTGTTCACCGAGGAACTCGACCCCGGTCTCGAAGAATCGGCGGGTGAGGCGCTGGGCTGGCAGGAGACGCTGCTGAACTTCGTCTCCACCAACATCTTCGACGCGATGTCCACCGCGACGATGGTGCCGATCATCGTCTTCTCGCTGCTGTTCGGACTCGCGCTGCGCACCCAGATCACCAAGACCGGCGACACCCGGGTGCTCAGCTTCATCGACCAGATCCAGCAGATCGTGCTGACCATGATCCGGCTGGTCATGTACGTCGCCCCCGTCGGGGTGTTCTGTCTGCTGGCCGCACTGGCCGGTGACGTCGGGTTCTCGGTGGTCACCACCGCGCTGAAGTACCTGGGCACGACCTTGCTGGGCGTCCTGATCCTGTTCGCGCTGTTTGTCGTGGTGGTCGCGATGCGCACTCGGCTGAGCCCATGGAAACTTCCCGCCAAGCTCGCCGAGCAGACCGCGATCGCCGTCACCACCACCAGCTCGGCCGTCACGTTTCCGACGGTGCTGCGCAACACCGTCGAGAAGGTGGGGGTCAGCCAGAAGGTCGCCAATTTCACGCTGTCGGTGGGGCTGACCATGGGTTCCTACGGCGCGGTGCTCAACTACATGATCGTGGTCATGTTCCTGGCCCAGGCCGGTGGCATCGAGCTGACCTTGGGACAGATCGTCCTCGGCATGGGTCTGGCGATCCTGCTGAACATGGGCACCATCACGGTGCCGGGTGGTTTCCCGGTGGTCGCGATGTTCCTGGCCACCTCACTGGATCTGCCGTTCGAAGCGGTCGGTCTGTTGATCGCCGTGGACTGGTTCGCCGGCATCTTCCGCACCTTCCTCAACGTCAACGGCGACACCTTCGTGGCGATGCTGGTGGCCAACGCCGACGACGAGATCGACCGGGAGGTCTACAACGGCACCAAAACCGTTGTCGCCGAAGAGTTCAACGCCACCGAGTACGGTGACGCCATGGCTCGGGCCGATGCCGCCGACTAGTGTGCCGATGCCTGACGGTCAGAAGGGCGTTGGGTCGTTGGGGTCGGCCTTTTGGGTGTATTCGCCGAAGAAGAGCCGGTAGCCGAAGTCGTCTCTGGGGGCGGCCGCGCTGGCGGTGGGGGTGCCGCCGTTGGCGCGGTAGGCAGCGTTGAGTGCGCGCTCTGCGTTGATGCGGTAGGCGCGGTCTTTGGCCTTGGTGCGTTGTCGCTTCGGCATCTTCGACATCTTGTCGGCGGCCGCTTCTTTTCTCGGGCTGCCCCGCTGTATCGGCGCGGACGTGGTGTTCACACGCGGGAACAGGATGCGGCTCAGCGGGATGCTGGTGTAGGTGTGCCCGGTGGGTGTGGTGATGAGGATGGTGCCGTCGGGGTGTTGGACCTCGGACCAGCCGGCGCGGAATGTTTTCAGCAGGTGGCAGCGTCGGCAGTAGCCCTTCTGATTGGACGGGTGGGTGGGCCCGCCCTCACCCCAGGTGATGGTGTGGTCGAGGTCGGCGTCCTGGACAGGCCGATCGCAGTGGGGCATGCGGCAGGTCAGGTCGCGGGCTTGCACGAAGTCGCGGTTGGCGTCGCGGAGGCGGTAACTCTCGGTCGGC
Source organism: Mycolicibacterium sp. SMGY-1XX (assembly GCF_059132455.1). Classification (NCBI taxonomy): domain Bacteria; kingdom Bacillati; phylum Actinomycetota; class Actinomycetes; order Mycobacteriales; family Mycobacteriaceae; genus Mycobacterium; species Mycolicibacterium sp. SMGY-1XX. The sequence continues at coordinate 3,901,190 of NZ_CP101139.1, read as the reverse complement.
TCGGCGTTGGGGGGTTTGAGGTGGCGGACTTCGGCGCCGGCGGCGATCAGGGCCGCGATGAGCGCATTGGGCACCACGCCGTAACCGGGGATGAACCCCGGCGCCCGGCCGGTCGTGGGAACTGTTGCCGCAGCGGTTGTCTCGTCGGCCGCACCGGCCTCGGGCTCGGGCTCGTCGCCCGCCGAGGGTTCAGGTTCTGCGGCGGCCGGAGCCGCGCAGTGCCGCGACGCCGACGAGTCCGGCTGCTGGCCGGAGTCGGGCTGCACCGATTCCTTGCGCGGTGTCGCAGGCTCAGCCTCGGCGCGCTGCTGGGTATCAATGTCGTTCTGTGCGTCCGCGATCGGCTCGGTGGACAAATCAGCGACCTCGGACTCCGCGACGGGCTCGGGTCCAGCCGTCGCTCCCACCTCGGACTCGACCTTGCTGCGCTTGGCGGGGTACTTGATGGTGACGTTATCGGGGCCGGTGGGGAACACACCGTCACCGTGGAGCAACGGATCGGGCTGCGCCTCGGCGAGGTCGGCGTCGCCGTAGATGTGCACCACGAAGTGCGACGCCACCCCGTCATCGGCGGCCGCGCTGCAGGTGTCGGACCCGCACAGGCATTTCAGGTGGCGGGCACCGGCGTGCAGGGCTTCGGCGGCATCGGCCATCCGCTGATCCAACGTCCGAGGATCCTCGGCACACACGGCCTTGGCCATGCTGCGTAGTGTCCCCATCAGCAGGGCCCCACCCGGTTTGGTCAACCGCATCCTGATGGTCATGACCCCGGCCTTGTCATCGGTGTGCTCCACCGACACCCCACGCCCCCGCACAGTGTTACGCACCCGCCGCACCGCATCAGGGTCGAACCGTTCCACCCACACATCCACGGCAGCCTTCAACTTGTAGTACGACAGGCCGCTCCACCCGCACAGGGCGGCGGCTTCGGCGCAGGCGTCATCGAGTTGGGCCAGAACATCCGCATCGACCACCAGCAGGGTGCGCTCCACGACGGTGGTCATCACCTTCGCTGAGATCTCCCCGCGCAGGAACATCGCGGCGAGCTTGGGGAACCGTTCCCGCATCGCCGCTCCGACACGCAGATCTCCATACGCCCGGCCCGTCGAGACGCCGAACGCGATGCCGATCTGGGCGACCACGTCGTCTTCGGCGTCGATGGCGCACAAACTGTCGTCGTCTTCGTCGGCCAGGAACACCGTGGCCCATTCGGCCATCGCCGCCATCCGCTGGGCTGCCGAGGCGGCTTCCACCCGAGCCCAGCCCACCGCGGCATCGACGAGCGGGGCGGCATCACTGCCACCTCGCAACTCGTCGATCAGCATGGGTAACTCGGGGAACATGACACGACCATACCGAGAGGCACTGACAAAAAACCGCGTCAAATGCCAAGCGACGGAATCGTTTTACCCCGCAAGTAGTTGTCGCACGGTTGTCGCACCCAGGCGGGCAGAAGTCAACCGCCCTGAGCCAGCTTCAGCACTTCCTCCGTCGTCGGCGGGCTCTGCGGGTGGAACGACAGGCACCACGGCGCACGGATGCGGTGGAACGCCTGGCCTTCTCCCGCCAGGTAGAAGTTGCCCGCCCGCAGCCGGCTGATGTCGGGAACCAGACCACCTTTGACCCGGGCCAACTCATTGGCGTAGGTGATCTGGGTCGCCGAGTTCAGCAGGCCGTACACCTGGGTGGCGGCGTTGCCGGGGATGTAGTTGTGCAGCCCCTTCGGGGACTGGGTGGCATACACCAGGCCCAGCCCGTACTTACGTGCCTGCGACGACAACGCCAGCGTGCTGCGCAGGCTGATGGTCGAACGGCCCGAGGGGGCGAAGTTCTGCGCCTCGTCCATCACCAGCAACCCGCCCAGCGGCCGGTCGCCGGCCGGGTTGCGCTTGATCCAGGCGAACAGTGCCATCTGCAACTGGTTGACGAAACCCTCACGCTGTTGTTCGGAGGTCAAACCGATCATGCTGATCACCGACACCCGGGCGCGGTACCCGTCCGACGGGGTGAGCAAAACCCCGGGATCGGCGGCTTCCCCCTGGCCGCCGAACATCGGGTCGTTGATCATCGCCGCCTGCAGGTTCTGTCCGATGTCGGCGGCGAGTTCACGCGCTCTGGCCATGGTGCTGGCCTCGTCGGGAAGATCGGAGAGCAGGTCGATGAACCCGGGCAGGGTGGTGGGTCCCTGCGAGCCGTAGTGGATCAGCGCCTCGCGCAGCACCGCCCGAAGCCGGCCCGCCTTCGACGAGTTGCCCAGGATCAACGCCCGCGGTTCCAGCGCGGCGACGGCGGAATCCACCGCTTGGGTGAACTCGTCACGGTCGTCACGCACGCTGGCGAAGTCCGGAAGCGGCTGAAACGTCAACGGCCGCCCCGCCTCTCGGTTAGGGGTCCACACCACCACCTCGGTGTTCTGCAGGTAATCGGCGGCGCGGGCATCGTCGGCGGGATCCCAGCCCGGCGGCTGTTGCGGCCAGGGGCTGCCCAGCCGGGACAGGTCGTTGTTGGGGTCCAGCACGATGGCCGACACGCCGCGCAGTGCGCACTCTTCGACGATGCGCCGGAGCAACACCGTCTTGCCTGAGCCTGACCCTGCGAAAACCGCGGTGTGCTTGCGTAATCCGATGAGCTCGACATCCTGGCGTTCGCCGGTGACCACATCGACACCGAACGGTATCGCCGTCTCGTTGCGCGGCTGGTCCTGCGCTGCGGCCGGCTCCGCCGGGTGATCGGCGGGTTCGATCACCTCGGCGGCCTGTTCGCCGGCCGTGTCACCCAGGGCATCGCGCAGCAGCCCGATCCCGTGCGCCGGTTTGCGTGTGGTCAGCCAGGTCTGGAGGTGATGAGCGTCTTCGCGAATCAGGTCGCGTAGGGCGATCATGGTGCGCAGATCGTCGTCGGTCAGCGGCAGCGTCTGCCCGCCCGCGGCTTCGAATGCCTGGATCAGCTCGGCGGTCTTCTTCCCGCTCGGCCATGGGGTGTTGCGCAGCAGGAAGAGTCTGCGTCGGTCGGTGGTGGAGTTGAAGCCCGCTGCGTCGCTTGCACTTCGGATGCGGTTCAACGCCGCCACCGCATTGGATGCGGCGATCGCCCGGAATGCCCAGTGTTGCTCGTCATCGGTGTCGGCGTCCAGGCTCTGCCGCAACCGGGCATGCAACGTGACCTTGGTGCCCGGCGGGGGATCGACGCGGAAATCGGCGCCGGCCTCACCCGCTTCCATGATCCACGACCGCAGCGCCGCATCCAGCAACTCCGGGATGGTGGTGTCCTCACCCTCGGGGTCGAAGGCCACTCCTGCGACGGCCTGGCGGCGGTAGGCCAGATAACGGGCGTCCAACGCCGACAACTCGTCGGTATCGGTGCCGACCGCCGGTGCGGGTTGCTCGGTGGGAGCCGGTTGCGCCGCAGAATCGGTTGTCAGAGAGGTCAATTCGATGACGGTATTGGTGGCCAGGCAGTGCCGTACATGGCTGTCGGCGCGTTTGAGCAGTTGCCTGGGGGTGTAGTCGGGTGCGTCGGCGAACGCCTCGGCAGTGATGGGCCAGCTCGGGTACGGCGGAGTGAACCCGACGGTCGCGTAGGCCGCGGCGAACCGGCGTTCCAGGATGGCGCGGCCGAGCTCCGGCGTCGGCAGACCCTGCAGCGGTGAGGTCACCCGGAACCGATCGGCGACGGTCGAGGTGGCCCGCACCCGGATCGACTCCCACGCGGCGGGCAGGCAGGCCACCACCGCGACCGTGCGCCGCATGGTCTGGCGCACCGACATCAACCCGTGGGCGACGTGTTCGAGATCGCGGTTGTCGGTCTGCTCGGTGGACGATTCGGTGCGTTGCGGCGACTGGGCCAGCAGGGTGTCGATCTGGTCGACGGCCAGCACGATCGGCCCGGCCAGCGCTACCACGCGGGCGATATCGCGGACCGCCTCCTGGGCGGTAGCAGTCGGCGCGGGCAGTCCCCACTTGGACCGGCCGTCGGGTTCGTCGTTGGAGCTCAGGTACGCCTGGCCGATGTCCTGCTCGCCGAAATCGAGCGAACCCAGCAGCACCAGGGAGCGCAGGGTGTGGCGGCACTGTCGCACGGTCTCGCGGTGCACCTTGAACAACCCGGTGACAAAACGCTCGAGGATGTCGGGGTTCAGTTCGTCGTCACCGACGATGGCCCGCCGGTCGGCGCGGGAGACGTGCGCGATGGACGCCAGCTCCCACAGCACGTCCTTGAGCTGGGTTTCCAACCGCACGCCGGGCCGGCCGAGGCTCTCCAGGATGCCGGCCCGCGCCGACTGCCAGAAGCTGGTGGCGTCCAGCAGTTCGACGATGAAGAAGTACCCGCCGGCCGACTGCACCCGCTCGCGAACCTGTCCCAGCATGTGGGTCTTGCCGGACCCGGCCTGACCCCGCAGCACCACACCGAGCGGGCTGCCGTCGGGCTGATGTACGGCGTCGGAGAACGCGTCGATGACCTCGCCCAACGGGCCCTCGTTGAGGCCGGTGACGTGCAGGCCGGCTTGGGGGCGCCACAGCTCGTCGGTGGTGGGTGCCCAGGTCAGCCGCAGTGAGGAAAGGGCGTCGCGTTGTCCGGTGTCCATCACGCCTCGATCGCGATCAGATGCTTGTGCTGGTCACCGATGACGACAGCGGCTTGCCAATCGTGCTCGTCGAGCACCTTCTGATTCTCTTCGGGAATCAGGTGTACGCCGGGTTTGCGATACATCCGTCTCAGTGTGTCATCGAGATCGTGGTGCGCCACATCTGGGAGCTCGGCGCGCAGGCGCGCCAGCGCCACCCAGTCGCCGGGCTGACCTGCCAGCCGGCCGTAGACGTCGTGCACCAGCTGTTCGTCGGAGGGCGTGGGCACCGTCGGCGTGTCGGGTTCGGGCCGCACCTCGACGACGGCAGCGGTGAACACCTCCGCCGGCGGCACGTCCGCTGACGTGAGATAGCGCTTCAGGCCCCGCAGCACCGTGTACAACGCCCGGGCCGCACCGGTGGCACCGCGGGGTGCGTCGGCGCCGATGATGTCCCGGCAGATGACCCAGCCGGCGTCGGTGAGCTCATGGACGTAGGAGCGGCCCACCAGAGCGCTCTCGATCAGGCCCTTCCGGTTCAACTCTTCCCGGCGGTCTTTCCGCAGTTCCGGTCCCAGCCGGGTCAGCTCGGGATTGGGCACCGGACGCGCCTCGGCCATCAACACCAACAGAACCGCCTGGTCGGTTCCGGTCAGCTCATCGAGCCCGATCTTCACGCGGGATCCCTTCGTCGCGTCGTCTGGCCACCAGCAGCCCCTCGATCATGGCAAGCACCCGTGACAGGTCGTCGGTGACCTCGTCGTTGGTGAACCGCAGGACGGCGTAGCCGCCGACGGTCAGCGCGTTGTCCCGACGGCGGTCGTCGGCGTACTTCAGCATCCCGCGGTGGTCGGGCCCATCGAGTTCCACCACCACCCGCTCGGTCGGCCACATCAGATCCACGCGGATCGGAGGGGTCAGCGGATGAGGTTGATACACATGGTTCCACGCGCGGCTGTGTGCCCACCGGTGCTGGGCCAGCGTGGCTTCGAAATGCAGCTCGATGGCGCTGCCGGGGTGTGGGCGTCCGCTCAGCGGCGGGAAGATCACCGCCGGTGTGGCGGGCCGGGTCAGCCGGTCCAGGCCGGCCGGTACGTCAAGGGTGACGACGGGGAAGCGTCCGGCGTCGACGAGGCCCGAAACGAGCATCCAGACTCCGAATCCGCGGCCGACCAGCCACTGCGCCGCGGCGCCCCTGGCGTGTCGTGTGCCGGCGTCCACCGGGTCCGCCGTCCACCACGCCAGCACCGTATCGCCGCGGCAATAGGCGGTGTGCAGAATGGCGGCCAGGCCGCGGGCCCGAGTCTCGGGATCGTGGCGCGCCGCCACCGGCTGCCCGAGTAGCGCCGCCTCTGCTACGTCGGCCAGGTAGGGGCCGAAATGGGAAGTGGTCGCGGCAGTTTCGTGGGCGAGACGGCGGATGGTGCGGCGGGCGAAGTCGCTGCGATCGACTATCCCATCGGCTGATGGCAGCCAGGCCCGGAGTTGGGCACGTGCCACCGCTTCGACCCGGTCCAGCACATCGTCGACCATTGCGGCAGCGTCGGCGTCCGTGCCCGGCGGCAATTGCAGCGTGATGATCACCGGCGCCGCGTCGGGAAGCGGATCACTGGCGATCACGAACTGTTCCACGGTGGGACCGTCCACGCAGACCACCCGGTCGGCCGGCAGGCCGGACAGCGACAACCGCACGCAGGCACCCTCCCACCGTGGACACCTGACAACGTACCGGCTGCCTAGACCAGTTCGCCGACCTTCACGCCGGGGTCGGCCAGTGCGTCGACGTCCACGGCACGCCGGGCCCGCACCACCGCTTTGATGTCGTCGAGGCCCTCCCAGACGTTGACGTTCATGCCGGCCAGCACGCGGTTGTCCGCGGCCAGCCAGAAGGCGGTGAATTCGCCGTCGTCGACATCCCCGCGGAACACCACCCGCTGGTAGCCGGGCGAATGTCCGACGTACTCCATCCCAAGGTCGTATTGATCGGTGAAGAAGTAGGGCAGCTCGTCATAACTGGCCTGCCGTCCCAGCATGCTCGCCGCGGCCACCGCCGGTTGCTTGAGCGCGTTGGCCCAGTGCTCGGTGCGGATCCGGGTGCCGAACACCAGGTTCTCGGCGGCCGCGATGTCCCCGACGGCATAGATGTCGGCGTCACTGGTCCGCATGGTCGCGTCGACGGCCACACCGCCGTCGGCCAGCGCCAGGCCGGCCCGTTCGGCCAGTTCCACGTTCGGAGCGGCTCCGACGGCGACCAGCACCGCGTCGGCGGAAATCTCGGTACCGTCGGCCAAAGTCAGGCCCGACGCGGCGATCGAGGCCACCTCGGTATTCAGCCGTAGGTCCACGCCGTGGGCGCGGTGCAGGTCGGCGAACACCTGCGCGGCCTCCGGTCCCAGTGCGTTCAGCAGCGGCAGGGCCGCCGACTCCACCACGGTGACCTCCACGCCCCGTTCGCGGGCGTTGGCCGCCACTTCCAGGCCGATCCAACCCGCGCCGACGACGGCCAGTGTGCTGCCGTCGCGCAACACCGCATCGAGGTTCTGTGCATCCTCGACGGTCCGCAGGTAGTGCACCCCGACGGAATCGGCACCGGGAATCGGCGGTGTGCGTGGCCGGGATCCGGTGGCCAGCAACAACTTGTCGTACCGCACCGTGTCGTCGTCGGGCAGTGTCACGGTGTGTGCGTCCGGGTCGATCGCGGTGACGGTGGTGCCCAGCCGCAGGTCGACATCGTGGTCGCGGTACCAGGCGGACGGGTCGACGGTGAAGTCGGTGAGGGTTTTCTTGCCCGCCAGGAAATCCTTGGACAACGGCGGGCGTTCGTAGGGCAGATGCTCCTCGGCGGCAAACAAGACGATGTGGCCGTCGAAGTCATTCTCGCGCAGCGCTTCTGCGGCTTTGGCGCCGGCGAGTCCGCCGCCGACGATGACAAATGTCTGTGATCGGGACATGGTGACTCCGTTCCGGGTCCGAGGGTACTCGGCGGAACTCAGCTGGTGAGCAGTTCGCGCAATCGCAAGGCATTTCGTACGGCGTGGCCGTAGCCGTCGTTGTTGAAGTAGACCAGCACATCCCTGCCCTGGTCCTGCCACTGCGTGATGCGATCGCGCCACCACCGCAGGTCGTCCTCGGAGTACGAGCCGGCGTACAGCTTCTCCGGGTCGGGTCCGTGCATCCGCACGTAGACGCGTGAGCTGGTGGCCCGCAGTACACACGGCAACCGCGCGCCGCTGGTCACCACATAGGCGGCGTCGTGGCGCTCCAGCAGGTCGTACACCGCGGGGTCGTCCCAGGACGGATGCCGGAACTCCACGGCGACGGGAATCCAGTCGGGCATCACGGTCAGGAAGTGATCGAGACGCTGATCATCGCGGTCCAGTTCGGGGTGGAGTTGAACCAGCAGCATCTCGCGCCGATCGCCCAGTGCCGTCCAACAGCGTTCGAAACGTTCGACCCATGGCTCGGGGGAGGCCAGCCGACGGAAGTGGGTGAGACCGCGGTGCGCCTTGACCGTCATGGTGAAGCCCTCGGGCAGACGTGCGCGCCACCCGGCGAAGGTGGCGTCCTTGGGCCAGCGGTAGAAGCTGGCATTGAGTTCAACGGTGTCGAAGACCTCGGTGTAGCGGGCCAGGCGACGCGCCGTGGGCAGCTTCGGGGGGTAGAGCACTCCATCCCAGTGGTCGTAGGACCAGCCGGACGTGCCGATGCGGATCAACTGGCCAGCGAGGTCCGCACCAGCGCGGCCGCCAGCTCCGCGGTGTTGCGCGGTGCCAGCCGGCCGAGTTCGGCGGCGTCCGAGGGCAATCCGAGGTCTCTGGCCGTCGCCCGGGCCCGTTCGTCGAAGTACGGGCGCACCCACGGCCACACGGCCTGGACTTCGCGTAGGAAGATGTCGGCGCCGGTGGCGCCGATGCCTTTGAACTCCTGCAGCAGCTTCGACGCCTTCTTCACATCCTGCCCGGCAGCGTCGGCCAGCGTGCGCAGATCATCGCCGTACTCGTCCTGCACCCGCTTCGCCATCTCCGTCAGCCGCGTGGCCGAGCTCTCGTCATAACGGGCGTAACCGGCCCGGCCGAACGCGTCGATCATGGTCCTGCGGTCGGCGTCGCGGACCGCCTCGGCGGTGCGCAGCCCGGCGCCGAACAGCTCGCGCGCGGCCTTGACCGCGATGTCGGCGTCGATCGGTTTGCTGGCCAGCATGCACAGCACCAGCAGCTGGAACAGTGGCTTCGGAGTGTCTTTCAGGGTGATGCCCGCGTCCTCGGCATAGGTGGTGCCCGCGCGGTCCAGCAACTCCTTCGTGATCTCCTTCGGTGTGGTCATACGGTCGGCGTACCCCGTGCCCGATCCGGGAAACGGTTACTTGGCCGGCAGCGTCTTGGCGTAGTCGACGCCGCGGTTCACCCAACTCTGCAGCTGGCGTTTGGTCTGCACACCTTCGGCGGCCACCCGCAGCCAACCGCGAGTTTCCCGGCCACTCATCACCATCGGCGTCACATGGGCCCGAGTCAGCAGGGTTTCGGTGTCCTGCGGGGGTATTCGCACCATGAGCCCGCCTTTACTGCTGACGGCGACGGCCATGTTGCCGCCCAGCAGGAACGCCAGCCCGCCGAACATCGCCTTCTCCTGCACGCCGCGTTCCGGGCTGAGCAGCTCCCTGACGCGATCGGCCAGATGCTCGTCGTATGCCATCGCTCCACTTTCGGCCGAGCGAGCGTGTCTGTACAGCGGCACGCCGATATCCGCGTACAAAAGCGTGCGCTCGTCCGTCGCCTACTGCGCCGGTGCCCAACCCAGCGCGGGACCGAGCTTCTCGGCCAGGTCGCCGATGATCTGCTGATAGTCCTCCGGCTCGAAGGTGAACGGCAGCGCAAACGCCACTTCGCTCGCACGCTGGAAGCCGGCGTGGTCGAACAGTCGGTCGGCGAGTTCATCGGAGGTGCCCACGTAGTCGGGGGAGAACAGCATGCCGCGCGGGCCCTGTGGGGTCTTGGTCCGCTCGAACCGGCCGGCGGCATACTCGCGGTAGCGACGCACCTGGTCAGCGGTGGCCGAATCGGTGGGAATCACCACCAAACCCTGTGACACCCTTGCCTTCTCCGGGTTCGGGTGATGGGCGCGGAATGTCTCGATGTTCTGCGCCTGGATGGTGGCGAAGTCCCAGGGTGCCTCGCCCCCCGGCATGTCCTGCGTGCTGACCACCGAACTGGTCAGGTAGTTGATCCCTTGCTCGCCGGCCCACTTCGCCGAGGACATGCCGCCGCCGTACCAGACCCGGTCGGCCAGGCCGGGGGAGTGCGGCTGGATGTGATTGGTGAACTGTTCGATGCCGACGACGCCCTCGAAATCGCTGACGGGTTCACCGCGCAGATGCCGCAGCAGACGCAGCACCCGGTCTTTCGAGAAGTCCTCGGCGTCGAAGGTGTTGGGGTACAGCGCGGCTTTGTAGTCGTCGTAACGCATCGGAGTGCCCACGGAGACACCGGGATTGATGCGGCCGCCGGAGAGGATGTCGACGGTGGCGAGATCCTCGGCGAGCCGGAACGGGTTCTCCAGTCCCAGCGGAATCACCGCGGTGCCCAGTTCGATGCGGCGGGTGCGCTGGCTGGCCGCTGCCATGATCGCCACCGGCGAGGAGATGCCGGGCTGCAGGTGCCGGCAGCGCAGCCACACACTGTCGAAGCCCAGCGCTTCGGCCCGCTCGATCACCTGCAGCGTCTCCTCGTGGCCGGGTTTCGGATCGGCGGTGTCGAAACGGCCGATGGTCAGGAACCCGAGCTTGCGCAACGGTTCTCCGCGTCTGGGCATCTGGTGAGACTATCTCCACCGCGAGCGTCATGTTTTGTTGACGGCCGCGGGAGGGCAGTGGGTGTCTCTGGGGGTGTCCTGACAGGTGCGGCTCTGCAGACGTCAGACAGCGCAAGCAGAAGCCCGGAGCCACCCCAGGGTGACTCCGGGCTCTGATCGGCCTCGATTTATGCCGCAGCCGTAGCGACCTCGTGGGCCGGTTCCAGCGCCTGCGCCACGATCTCGGCGACATCGGTCATCGGCAGCACCGTCAAGGCCGACAGCACCTCGGCCGGCACCTCGTCCAGGTCGGCCTGGTTGCGCTGCGGGATGAACACCGTCGACAGCCCGGCCCGTTGCGCGGCGAGCAGCTTCTGCTTGACCCCGCCGATCGGCAGCACCCGCCCGTTCAGCGTCACCTCACCGGTCATGCCGACATCGGAGCGGACGTTACGTCCGGTCGCCATCGACACCAACGCGGTGACCATCGTGACACCGGCCGACGGTCCGTCCTTGGGGACGGCGCCGGCGGGCACGTGCACGTGGATCTGGCGGTTCAGCGCCTTCGGGTCCACGCCGAGCTCGGAGGCGTGGGCGCGCACGTAGGACAGCGCGATCTGCGCCGACTCCTTCATCACGTCACCCAGCTGGCCGGTCAGCTTGAGACCCGCTTCACCGTCGGTCGATCCGGCTTCGATGTAGAGCACATCGCCGCCCAGCCCCGTCACCGCCAGACCGGTGGCCACACCCGGCACCGCCGTGCGTTCCGCCGATTCCGGTGTGAACCGCGGACGGCCCAGGTACTCCACCAGATCCGGCTCGTCGACGATAATCGGCGCCGCAACGGAGTCCAGTTTGGTGGCCACCTTGCGCAGAGCCTTGGCCAACAGCCGCTCGAACTGCCGCACCCCTGGTTCGCGGGTGTAGTCGGCGGCGATCTTGCGCAGCGCGGCGTCGGTCACCGTCACCTCGCTGTCGGACAGCGCAGCCCGCTCGGCTTGCCGCGGCAGCAGGTAATCGCGTGCGATGGCCACCTTGTCGTCCTCGGTGTAGCCGTCGATCTGGATCAGTTCCATCCGGTCCAGCAGTGCCGAAGGAATGTTCTCGATGACGTTGGCCGTCGCCAGGAACACCACATCGGACAGGTCCAGATCCAGCTCCAGGTAGTGGTCGCGGAACGTGTGGTTCTGCGCCGGGTCCAGCACCTCGAGCAGCGCCGCCGACGGGTCACCCCGGTAGTCGGAGCCCACCTTGTCGATCTCATCCAGCAGCACAACGGGATTCATCGATCCCGCCTCGCCGATGGCCCGCACGATCCGGCCCGGCAGGGCGCCGACGTAGGTGCGCCGGTGGCCGCGGATCTCGGCCTCGTCGCGCACACCACCGAGGGCGACGCGGACGAACTTGCGACCCAGCGCCCGGGCGACGGACTCACCCAGCGAGGTCTTGCCGACCCCGGGAGGTCCGGCCAGCACCATGACGGCACCGGAACCACGACCGCCGACGACGGCCATGCCGCGCTGGGCGCGACGTGCCCGCACCGCCAGGTATTCGACGATGCGATCCTTCACGTCGTCGAGACCGTGGTGATCGGCATCCAGGATCTCGCGCGCGCCCTTGAGGTCCGTCGAATCCTCGGTACGCACACTCCACGGCAGGTCCAGCACGGTGTCGAGCCAGGTGCGGATCCAGCCGCCCTCGGGGCTCTGCTCACTGGAGCGCTCGAGCTTGCCGACTTCACGCAGAGCGGCCTCGCGCACCTTCTCCGGCAGATCGGCCGCTTCGACGCGGGCCCGGTAGTCATCGGAGCCTTCCGGCTCACCCTCACCGAGCTCCTTGCGGATGGCGTTCAGCTGCTGGCGTAGCAGGAACTCCTTCTGCGTCTTCTCCATCCCGGAGCGGACGTCCTCGGCGATCTTGTCGTTGACCTCCACCTCGGCCAGGTGGTCGCTGGTCCAGTCGATCAGCAGCCGCAGACGCGCGGCGACATTCTCGGTCTCCAGCAGTTCACGCTTCTGCTCACTGGGCAGGTACGACGCGTACCCGGCGGTGTCGGCCAGCGCCGACGGATCGCTGATCCGGTTCACCACGTCGACGATCTGCCACGCCTCGCGGCGCTGCAGCATCGCCAGCAGCAGTTTCTTGTATTCGGCCGCCAGGGCCAAGGTGGCGGCGTCGGCCTCGGGGTCGGTGACCTCGGTGACCTCCACCCACAGCGCGGTACCCGGTCCGGTGGTCCCGGAGCCGATGTGGGCACGACGTTCGCCGCGGACGACGGCGGCTGCGCCACCGCTACCCGCCACGCGTCCCACCTGCACGATCGAGGCGATCACGCCGTAGGTCGGGTAGCGATCGTCCAGGCGCGGGGCGATGAGCAGCTTGCCGGACTCACTGGCCTGCGCGGCGTCGACCGCGGCACGGGCGGCGTCGTCGAGCTCGATGGGCACCACCATGGTCGGCAGCACCACCGGATCACTCAAGAACAAGACCGGTAAGGAGATGGGTTCAGGCATCAAACCTCCAAAGTTGATTCTGATGCGCTCAACCCTTGGGATGCGAAGTTTGTTCCCGGCCAGTCAGTCGTGCGCCAGGACCCGTCGCACCTCGTCGCGGCGTTCGTCGATCGCGCGGCCGATATCGTGCAGCAGCGCCGGCTTGGCCTCGACCAGTCGTTCCATGTGTACGCGGTCGATGGTGAGCACCGTCACCTCGTCGACGGCATGGGCGCCGGCCGACACCGGCTCGCGGGTCAAGGTCGTCTGCCCCAGGAAATCGCCTTCGGACAGCGTGCGCACCGGCAGCACCCGGCCGTCCTCGGTGGTGGCGGTCAACCGGACCCGCCCGTTGACCACGAACAGCATCCGCTTGGGGACCTGCCCGGGGAACTGGATCGTCTCGTCCGCGCCATACCGCACGATGCGGATGTCGGGAAGCAACTGCTCCTGATCGGCCGGGGTCAGCCGCAAGGTGGGCGCAACGATGCGCAGAGACGTCGCGACCCGTTGCGGGGTACTGAAGTCGTCCCCAGCCTCATCGAGGTGCAGTCCGGCGCGGCGCGAGGCGTACCAGATCCAGCGCAGGAAGGTGGTTCTGGCCGCCCAGTCGTCGGCCGGGGAGCGCAGCGGAATCTCCGTGCTGTACTTCCCGCTACCGGTGGTCACCGTCGACGGCTGGGTGCCGGGCTTGAGCTGCGGCAGGGTGGCGGCTATCCGGGTCAGCATCGCGCACACGTCATCCGGTGGATCTTCGGCGGCGAACACCGTGTCGATCGAAATGGCGTGGGCGCCGGGTGGCCGGCTCAGATTGGTGAACGAGGCTTCGGCCAGCACCGAGTTGGGCATGATCTGCAGGCCGCTACCGGTGTCGATATGGGTTGCGCGCCAGTTCACTTCGACCACGCGGCCGCGCGCCGACGGAGTGTCGATCCAGTCGCCGAGCTGAAACGGTTGCTCGAACAGCAGCAACAGACCCGAGATCACCTGGCCCACAGCGTTCTGCAGAGCCAGGCCCAGCACGATCGACGTGACACCCAGTGCGGTGAACAATCCGCCGACGTTGGCGCCCCAGACGTAGGACAAGATGATGGCCAGGCCTACGGCGATCAGCGCGAACCGCGCGACGTCGAGGAAGATCGACGGGATCCGCTTGCGCCAGCTGCCAACTGGCGCGCTGTGGAACAACGTGGCGTTGAGGCCGGACAACAGCAGCACCACCACGACGAACCCGAGCACGGTGGCCACGATCCGGACCGGGGTGGTTTCGGCCGACACCTCCGATCCTTTGACCAGCAGCAGGAGCAGCGCCCCCAGTGGCAGCAGGTAGTTGCGCACCAACGCCACCGGACGCACGAAGACGCTGCCGCGGCGGGCCAGCGCGTGTTGGACCTCGGTGAGAAGCACCAGCAGGACGGGCAGGCCGACCGCAACGACGACCGCCCACACGAACCACGAATCTGCGAACAGCTCGGCGATCATGATCGGTCCACGAGGCGCCAGACCGGCTCGTCACCGTCGTCGCCGCTGACCACACCGGCGGAGGTGAACTGGCGGCTGTCGCGCATCAAGTCGTACACCCGCGAGGTCACGTAGACCCCAGGTTGTGGTGAGCCGCTCTGCACCCGGTAGGCCAGATCCACCGCAGCGCCCCACATGTCGTAAGCCAGGCTGGCTCGACCCACCAGACCGCTGGTGACGGTGCCGGTGTCGATACCCGCCCGCACACTGAGGTTGTGATCGGTTTCGCCGTTGAAGCGCTCGATGATGCGCAGCATCTCCGCCGCGAAGTCGACGGTGCGACGCACGTTGTCCAGCCTCGGCACGTTCAGGCCGCAGCTGGCCAGATAGCCGTTGTGCAGGGTCCGGACCTGCTCGACGCCCAGATCTTCTGCGGCGGCGTCGAATTCACGGAGCAGCCGGTTGACGATCGCGAGGCTTTCCTCCGAGCTCAGCTGCGCCGACAGCTCGTCGAGGCCGACGATGTCGGCGAAGATCACGGTGACGTCCTGGTGGTCCTGGGCGATGTTCTGCTCGCCTTCCCGGTACCGCTGTACGACGGTCTCGGGCATCAACGACAGCAGCAGGCGGTCGTTCTCGCGGCGCTGCTCGTTGAGCAGTTCGTCCTTGATCGCGAGATTGCGGCTCATGTCGTTGAAGGCATGGGTCAGATCACCGAACTCGTCCCGGCTCGTCACGGGCAGGTTGATGTCGTAGTCACCCGAACTGATCTGGTGAGCGCCCGCCTCCAACCGGCGGATCGGCCGGACGAACAGGCGTGAGAACAGCATCGCCGCCAGACAGACGGCGAAGATGATCGCCGCCGTGGACAGCACCAGGGTCCTGGTGAACACCGACACCGGGGCGAAGGCCTCCGAGGTGTCGATCTTGGCGATGACACTCCAGTGCAGTCCCTCGATGTCCACCGGGGCATAGGCCTGCAGCGTCTCGTGGCCCAGGTAGTCCTCGGAGATCAAAGTGCCGCGCTCGCCCCGCTGCGCCATCTGCGCGGCGTCGGTGCGGATGGGCTGAACCAGTGTGGTGCCGTGCTGCCGCAGCGCGGTGTCGGCGACGTCGGGCGGGGTGCCGGCCTCCACCACGTCGCGTTTGTACGCCTCGGGATCCTCGACGAAAAGTCGTGAGTCCGAGCGCATCAGGTCGTCGGTTCCGGCGATGAACGTCTCGCCGGTCCTGCCCATCCCGGCCTGTTCCCAGCCTTTGTCCATCGTCATCAGCCGGTTGATCTTCGAGATGGGGAACTGCAGTGCCAGTACACCTTCCAGCCGGCCCTGCGGTCCGACCGGGGAGACCATCCAGGCCGTGGGTTCGTCGGCGGGTGCGTAGTACCCGAAGTCCGTGATGCCCACATAGTCGACGGCGTTGCTGCGCATGGCGGCTTCGTACGCGTCGCCGAGCTCGCCGCCGCGGAACGGCCCGGTGAAGATGTTGGTGCCGAGGTCCACCCCCTTGTAGGCGGTGTAGACGACGTTGCCCCTGGTGTCCAGCAGCAGCGCGTCCTCGTACTCGAAACGGGTGACGATCTCGCGGAAGAAGTCGTTGAACTGCGCGTTGGCCGCCGACCACGCGCTGCCGTCGCGGGCGTCGTCGTTGCGCAGTGCGGCATCAGCTTCGGTGAACGGCGCGGTGTAATGCGCTTGCAGGTACAACTCGGCGTTGCCCTTCGGCAGCACTGCGGGGATGTCGACCTGTTGTCCGGTCTCCTCGGCCTCGGCCTTGGCGAACTGGCTGGTGTAGTAGTCGAGCACGGCCCGCTGCTGCTGCGGGGTGACGGTGGCGGTGCTCAGCTGGTCGAACCCGCCGGTGAAGGCTTCGATGGCCTGCGTGGCGGTCGAGCCGCGCGAGTACACCACCAGCGAGTTCTTCAGATCGGCGAACTGGGTCTGGAGTTGGCGGGTCTGCGATTCGCGGATCTCGGTGAGCCTGTCGAACACCGACGACCTCAGCGAATCCCGGCCGGAGGTGTAGCCGATGAAGCCGACCACCGCCGCGGACAGGATGCTGGTCAGCAACAACATCACCAGGAGCTTCGATTGGATGCTGATCCGCGATATCAGAAGACGGCGCTCGAGTCTCCCGACTTTCGGCTCCGTGGCAGGTGTCGTCATCGGTTGAGAACACTAGCCTGAACGGTATGTCAGGGCCTTTTGATCTCGAGCGATTCGTCGCCGCTCAGGATCCGGTGTACGACACGGTGTTGGCCGAGTTGCGGTCCGGCCGCAAACGCAGCCACTGGATGTGGTTCGTGTTCCCGCAGCTCGCTGCGCTGGGCCGCAGCGCCACCGCTCGGCATTACGGCATCTCGGGTCTGGCGGAGGCGCGGGCCTACCTGGCTCATCCCGTCCTCGGACCCCGGTTGCGCCAGTGCAGCCGGTTGGCCGCGGCCATCGACGGTCGGTCCGCCGAGGAGGTGTTCGGCTTCCCCGACAACCTCAAGTTACGCAGCTCGATGACGCTGTTCGCGCACTGTGGCGAGGACCGGGCCGACTTCGATGCGGTGCTGGAGAAGTTCTACGACGGCGAGGAGGACCCTGCGACGGTCGATCAGCTCTGACCGGCCGTCAGGGCGCGACGATCAGCCAGCCGTGCGGGGGCACCTGGGGATTGCGCACCCGCTCTTCGGGTGGGGCACCCGAACCGGCGACCACCTGCCCGGTCAGTTCCAGCGACAACGGCGCATCGTCGATGTTGAGGGCCACCACCAAAGCGTGATCGCCGCTGCGGGTCTCGTAGACGTAGCCGCGGTTCTCCACGGTCAGCGGCGCCGTGCGTGCGGTGTGCAGCCAGGGGTGGCGGCGACGCAGCCCGATCAGGAACTGGTGCAGCGCGAACATCTCCTGCCCCCACGTGTCGGCCTGGAGGGGAGGCGTGCCGAACCGGGGCCGCACCGCGTCGTCGCCGCCGGCCCGTTCTTCCTTGACACCGCGGAAACCGAACTCGTCACCGGCGTAGATGGTCGGCACCCCGCCCAGGGTCATCAGCAGCACCAGGGCGTGGGCGACATGCCGTGATTCATCGAGCTTGCTCGCGATCCGCGTGACGTCGTGGTTGCCGATGAAGGTCTGCGGAACGAAGGCCTTCAGGAACTCGTTGTGCCGTCGCAGCGCCCAGTTCAGTTCGTGGAAGTTGCCGTCGTTGAGGCTGCTCCAGATGGCCTTCCACAGCTCGTACTGGGTGATCGCGTTGTAGCCGGCCTGCGCCACCATGCCGGCGTAGTCGCCGTGGATGACTTCGCCGACGAACCACGCGTCGGGATGCGCTTCGCGTACCCGCGGCAACACGTGCGACCAGAATCGTTGTGGCACAGCGTAGGCCGCATCCAACCGCCAGCCGTCGGCGCCTCGGCTCAGCCAGTGTGACAAGACGTCGACGGTGTAGTCCACCACGAGCGGATTGTTGTGGTTGAGCGTGATCAGCTCGCCGTGACCCTCGAATGTGTGGAATCGTCCCGGGCGTCCGCGGAACCACTGCGCGGCCTCGGCGTCCCCGTCGACGGCGGCGCGATACGCGGGGAAGTCGGTGCCGACGTGGTTGAACACGCCGTCGAGCAGGACTCTCAGCCCGCGGTCGTGCGCTTGCCCCACCAGCGTGTCGAAGTCACTGTCGTCACCGAGCCTGGGATCGATGCGCAGATGGTCGGTGGTGTCGTAACCGTGTGTGCGGGAAGCGAATATCGGCCCCAGCGCGATACCGGAGGCCCCGAGGGTGATCGCATGGTCGAGCCAGTCGCAGATCTGCAGCAGTCGGTGCTCGTCGGTACCCGGTGGTTGCTCGGCGGGAAACGCCCCGACAAAGCCCAGGGGATAGATCTGCCACCAGATCGCGTGCCGCACCCAGTCGGGTTCACTCATGGCCGGAACCGGGCTTCGTAGAGCGACTTCATCTCGTCCTCGAATTGTGGGGCCGGGCCGTCGGTGACCACCCGCGGCGCGACGGTGGTGATGGGCAGAGGCGCCACCGGTGACGGCGGGGCACCCCACTCCTCGAGCCACCGGGACAGCTGTTGCGACGAGGTGGCGTAGACGATTCGCCCCAGACCCACCCAGGCATGCGCTGCGGCGCACATCGGGCAGTGTTCACCGGAGGTGTAGACGGTGGCCCGGATGCGGCGCACCGGGGCGATGTTGTCGACGGCCCATCGGGCGATGGCGAACTCGGGGTGTTGGGTGGCGTCGCCGTTCTTGACCCGGTTCCGGTCCTCGAAGAGGATTTTTCCGTCGGCGTCGACCAGGATCGACCCGAATGGCTCGTCACCGTCGTCGAGCGCGACACGTGCCAACTCAACACATCGAGCCAGCCGTTCGACGTCCAGGTCGCTCAGGGCCACGAGTCCGAAGTCTACGCACCGGGCGATGACTTCTCGGGTCGCGGAGGGTCGGTGCTGCCGAAAAGGAGGCTGATTGTGCCGGACCACAGAGCCACGATCGAGAAGCCGGCGGGCTGATCAGCCGCCTGGACACCTATCACGCCTGGCTGCGCAGGTGAACCACGAGCGGTTCTGCGCGCCGAACCCGACGCCGTCGGAGCTCTAACCCATCCGGCATGCGCATGAGGCGCCGATAGGTACATCGGCGCGGGCCTTCGCGAGGTCGAGCTGCCTGCCGATGATCGCGGCCTCCGCGGCGCGTCCCATTCTCTGCAGGCACTCGTGGTAGCCGTGCAGACTCCACAGATTGTTGGGGTGTTGGCACGGCCGGGCAAGCGTCGGGTCGAGCCCGAGATCGGCCTCGTAGACCTTGGCGGCGTCGGCGACGTGTCCCTGCTCCAGTAACAGAGCGCCGTAGGCGTGGCGGGTGGGCTGCATCCACCCCCACGGCTCGTCGTAGGGCAGGTTGTCGTCCAATTCGATTGCCCGCCTGAGGTTCTGGAAAGCGGTATCGAAGTCTGCCTCACGGTACGCGATCTCACCGTCGAGCATGGCGCGTGCGACGTCGAGGATGTCGCGGCTGGTGTTGTTGAACAGGTACCGGGTTTCGGGGATCGTCGCGTACGCCGCTTCGAAGGCCTCCCGCTCGGCCTTGGCCAGGTCGATCTGTCCTTTCGCGGCGTGCGCCACGCCGCGCCCGTAGTGGATGGTGGCAGTGGTGGTGCAGTACAGCGCGGGATCCTCGGGCAGGGGTTCGGCGATCAGGTCGTCCCAGCGTCCGAACCGGATCAGCACGTGAATTCGCAACGGGACGAAGGCTTCCAGCCAGTCCGCCATGGGAGGCGAGGCGATGGACAGCAGTGTCGGGGTCAGCTGGCCGGCCAGTTCGTCGGCTGCGGCCAGCGCCACCTGCGACTGCCCGCTGAACATCGCCGAGTACACCACGAAGTGCAGATCGTGGGCCCGGTAGAGCGAGTAGAAATTGAGGGGCCCTTGATGTTCGACGAACTTGCGATCAGCCGCCACCGCCGACTGGTTCGACACCACCGAGCTGCGGTAGTCGCCGCACAGCACGTCGATGTGGGTCGGCATGTGCTGCAGGTGGCCGGCGTCGGGTACCAGGTCTCGCAGCAGGTCCGCGGCTGGTAGCGCGTCTTCGGGGTGTGCCGACATCTCCATGGTGTGGATGTAGATGTGCAACAGGCCGGGGTGGGTCCTGCCCGCGTCGGTGGCCAGGGCGGCGTCGAGGATTCGCTTGGCCTCCACCACCCGTGAGCCGGGGGCGGGCTCACCGGTGCGGGTATCCCACAGCGCCCACGCGGTGACGTTGACCAGCGCGTCGGCGGCCAGCGTCTGGACGTCGATGTCGTCGGGACAGGCGTTTGCGAGCTCGAGCATCGCGTCGGCGTACGCGGTGTGCCCGGACTCGAGCGCCGCCATGTCGTCGGCATCGTCGGTGGGGAAGCGGGCCGCCAACGCCTCGATCAGCGCACGTTCGGTCGGATCGGTCGCGCCCTGTGCGGCCAGCTGGAGTTCCATGCGCGCCCGCGCCAAGGACACCGCGATGTCCACCGGGTCGAACGCGTCCCAGGCCTTGTTGTAGTTCGGGCCGATCGCATACGCGATGCCCCACCGGGCCAGCCACAGGGTGGGGTCCAGGCTCAGGGCCTTCTCGAAGCACACGATCGCTTCATCGTGGTTGAATGCATACGCCCAGACCAGTCCTCGGTCGAACCACAATTGTGCCTCCGCGGACAGGGTTTCGACCGTTCGGTGATATGTGCCGAGGTCGTAGTACGGCTCGGTGTCGACCGCTTCGGTAGTCATGATCAAAACCCTAGATCGTCGGATCCCGGCTCGTCACGGCTTGGCTGTCCGCAGCGGCGTTCCTCTCCGGAGGGAGCCGCACCCGTAGCATCACCGTCATGATTCGCTGTGTTCGGCTGTGGACCGGGCAGGACGGTGGTTCGCATGTGCAGATCGGGCAGCTTGCCATCCGCCCGGGCCGCAACGACGACCTGGTGTCACCGTCGATGTCCGCCGCGCACGTCACGGTCGAGGAGACAGCCGGCGGGGGCTCGTTGGCGTGGCACACCGCCCCGGTGCGCCAGCTCGTCGTAACTCTCTCGGGCACACTGCGGTTCGTCACCCGTGACGGCGAGCAGTTCACTCTGCGCCCCGGCGACGTGCTACTCGCCGAGGACACCGCCGGCAGCGGGCACCAGTGGCAGCTACAGGACGACGATCCCTGGCGCCGCATGTACGTGGTGCTGGCGCCCGGGGCCGAGGTGCCGTTCGTTCCCGATTGATCGATTGACAATCGATAGATATCGAGCGATAGTCATGCAATGACCGGAGCCCGGTACGTGGTGACCGCGATCAAGGCGTTTCTGGGCGTCCTCTTCGCGATACTGGTGCTGCTGCAGACCTTTTCGCTGCCAGGGCAGTTCGCCCACCTGGCCGCGGAGTCACCCGCTCAGGCCCACCTGCGCTGGCCGCTCACCGCATTGGCCGTCTTCGGGGTGTGCTGCGCACAGGTGGTCCTCGTGTGCACCTGGAAACTGCTCACCCTGGTGCGGGACGACCGCATCTTCGACACCCGCGCCCTGGTGTGGGTGGACGGCATCCTCTGGGCCATCGGCGCCGGCTGGTCGGTGTTCCTGGCGGTGTTCCTGATCGTGGGTTTCCGGGCCGACGATCCCGGGCTGCCGCTGTTGTTGTTCCTCCTGCTGGTCGCGGGGGCGGTGTTCGGACTGGTGGTGGTGGTCATGCGCTCGCTGTTGCGGCAGGCCACCGCATTGCGCGCCGACATGGATGCCGTCATCTGATGGCGATCGTGGTGCGGATCGATGTCGAACTGGCCAAGCGGAAGATGAGTGTCGGCGACTTCGCCGAGCAGGTCGGTCTCACCCCGGCCAATGTGGCGGTGCTGAAGAACGGCCGCGCCAAGGCCGTCCGATTGAGCACGCTGGACGCCATGTGCCGGGTACTCGGCTGCCAACCCGGTGATCTCCTGGAATGGGTGGACGACGACTCCGATCAGTGACCCGCCACCACGTCGGACTCGTCGATCTCCACCGGATCCTTGGACCCCGGCAGCAGTGAGTAGGCCAGGCACACCACCGCGAAGAACAGATAACCCAGTGACACCGCCGGGTTGGCCGCCCACTCGACCTGTGGAGCGTGGATCAGGCCGATGAACGACAGCGCCGCGCCCACCCCCGCGGCGATCGCGGCGTAGCGGAATTTCTTCTCCAGGATGAAGCACACCATGCTGCCCAGGATCAGGCCCACCAGCACCGCGCCCTCGCCGAGCACCTTGAGGCCTTCGTACACCACACCGGCGCCGTTGAGTGCTTCCATCCCGACCTCGGCGGCAGAGGTACCGGCAGCATTGAGCGCGTTGTCGATCAGGCCTCGGCCCCACTCCGCGAGATTCGGTAGCAGCGCGGCCACCACGGCCACCGCGTGCAGCCGGGGCACCGCCTGGAACGCCTGCGCACCGATCAGCAGACCGATGTACAGCAGGATCGGCACGATCGCGGGTACCGGCAGTAGCGCGTCCAGCACGCCGAAAAGTCCGATGAAGCACAGGATTCCGATGGCGACGCCGCTGGCCAGTGAGTAGGAAGCCCGGCCGCCGGCATCTTTCCAGCCCGGGTGGCCGATGTAGACCGCCGGCGGGAACGGCGAACCGAACGCCGATCCGATCACCGCGCCGGCACCGTCGGCCAGCAGCACGCTGCGCAGGTTGTAGTTGTCCCCGGCGGCCGCGGCGCTCTCGACATTGCTCATGGCCTCGGTGAAGTTGTACACACCCAGCGGAATGGCGGTACCGAGCAGGGGAGCAAGGTCGGACAGGCCGTTGAACAGCAGATCGATACGCAGATCAGGGATTCCGATCGCGATGTTGGTGACCGCAGCACCCACGTCGGGCGCCGACATGAAACCGCCGATCCAGCCGATTGCCGTGCCCACCAGCAGCGCGGCCAGACCCACCGGGATGTTGAACGGCAGCTTCATGTTGGTGAAGAACCCGATCAGGATGATCGCCAGCACCGGCAGACCGATCCAGGCGGCCTCCCACATCTGCGCCGCCGGTCGCATGGAGATGAAAGTGATGGAGATACCGGCCAGGGTGCCCAGCATGGCCGCCCGCGGGGTGAGCTTGCGGATGTAGGGGCCGACGAACGCGCCGATCATCACGATGACGCCGATCAGGAAGGCCCACGCCAGACCCGCCTCCCAGGCGCGCACGGGATCATCGGTGTTCAGGTACACCGGCAGCATCACCACGAACACCACGATGAACATGTGCGGCACACTCGGCCCGTACGGCAAAGCCGTGACGTCCGAGCGGTTTTCCCGTTTGGCCAGCCGCCGGGCCAGGAACGTGTAGTACAAGTTGCCCAGGATCAGCGCCACCCCGAGGGCCGGGAGCACGGTCCCGAGCACGTCGCCGGCAGGCACGGCGATGACCCCGATCATCAGACCTGTCAAGGTCAAGACGTTGACCAGGATGTTGAACCCGAGACCGAAGAACGCGTTGAGGTCGCCTCGGGTCCACCAGGAGACGCCGGAGCCGGCCGACTTGTGAACCGGCGGGTCCGCGGGTGTGACGTCAGTGCTCATGTCGAGAGTCCTTTCAGGCGGCTGTCGGGGTCAGGGCGTTGAGTGCGGGAATGACGGCGCCGGTGTCGGCGACCCACCCGAAGATGCCGCCCTGGGCCGCGATCATCTTCAGGCCGACTTCCTGGAACTCTGGGAAATACGAACCGACACAATCGGATACGACCAGGCATTCATAACCCCGGTCGTTGGCCTCGCGGGTGGTGGTGTGCACACACACCTCGGTGGTGACGCCGGTGACCAGCAACTGGGTGATCCCCGCCGCGGTCAGCACGTCCTGTAGTTCGGTGGCGTAGAACGCGCCCTTTCCGGGTTTGTCGATCACGAGTTCACCCTCGATCGGTGCCAACTCGTCGACGATGTCGTGGCCGTACTCGCCGCGGATCAGAATCCGTCCGTACTTGCCGGGATCTCCGATGCGTTTCGACGGCGCACCGCGGTTCAGCTTGGCCGGCGGGCAGTCGGCCAGGTCGGGCCGGTGCCCCTCGCGGGTGTGGATCACCATGACGCCGGCCTCGCGGGCCGCGGCGATCAGCGCCGCCAGTGGCGGCACCACTTTCAGCAGCTGGTCGACGTCGTTGCCGAGACTTTCCCCGAAACCGCCGGGCAGCAGGAAATCCCGCTGCATGTCGATGACGATCAGGGCAGTCTTGCCTGCGACGAGGGAGAACGGGGACGGCGCTGCGGGAATGTCGACGGCGGTGTTCACACATGCTCCTCGGAGGTCAGATCAGCGGACTGGGAAAGGGCCGAACGCGGTTCGTCGAGCAGCTGAGCCGCCAGCTGCAGCGCCACATCGTCGGTCTGTGCGGCGCCGAGCAGGGTGGCGCTGTAGGGCCGCCCGTCGGAGAGGGTGCCGAGCGGCACCGCTACGCCCAGCAGGTCCAGCAGATTTCCGAAGTGGGTGTAGTGACCCAGCATCGTGTTGGTCTCGATGGGCCGGTCGAGCACCTGCTCGACGGTGAAGGTGGTCCCGATCGTCGGTACCACCAGAACATCCATGCCCTGCCACAGCCGCCCGACCTCCGCGCGCAGTTCCTGCAGGCGCTGCAGCGCGGCGAAGGCGTCGACGGCGGTGTATTTCTGCCCGCTGAGCAGGATGTCGCGTACCACCGGATGGATCGAATCAGGCTGAGCGGCAAGGAAGTCCCCGAACACCACCAGCCGCTCGGCAACCCACGGACCCTGGTAGAGCAGTTCGCCGGCGGCCAGGAACGGCGCCAGCGACACCTCCACGGTGTCGACCTGGCCGGCCAGTCGGTGCCGGAACGCCAGGTGGGCCTGTTTCATGGCCTCGTCGCCGAAGAACTCGAGTTCGTCGACGGCGGGCAGTCCGACACGGATCGGCGCACCGTCGAATCGGGGGCCGCGGTCTCGGGACCACGCGTCGTCGTCATCGCGGCCCGCCATCACGTCGAAGGCGCGGTCCACGTCGTCGATGCATCCGGCCATCAGCGTGATGCAGTCCAGCGACTTGCACGCCGGTACCAGTCCGACCGTACTGATCAGGCCCCGTGAGGGTTTGAACCCGATGACGCCGTTGAGCGCCGCGGGTACCCGGCCGGATCCGGCGGTGTCGGTGGCCACGGCGAAGGGCACCTGACCCAGGGCCACGGCCAAGGCCGAACCCGAGCTGGAGCCGCCGGAGATCATATTGCCGCCGTACACACTGCGCGGCATCGGGTACGGGGTGCGGGTGCCGTTCAGGCCGGTGGCGAATTGGTCGAGATTGGTCTTGCCGACGTAGAGGGCGCCGGCGTCGAGCAGGCGCTGTACGACGGGGGCGGTGCTGGTGGCCACGTAGGAGTAGTCCGGGCACGACAGGGTGGTCGGTACCCCCGCGACGTCGATGCTGTCCTTGACGCCGAAAGGCACCCCATAGAGGGGCAGAGCCCTTGCGCCAGGGCGGTTTTCGATCTCCCTGGCCGCCGCCAACAGTTCCTCGCGGGGCACCGTGGACAGCCACGTCCCGTCCTCACCGCGGGCGGCGATGGCGTCGGCCACCCGGGCCGCGGTCTTGGTGGGCGAACCCGAACCGCCGGCGTGGGATTCGAGGATCTCCGCGGCGGAGGGGCCCAGCGACGGCCCGGGGGAGTACGTAACCATAACTGTCGATTGTCGACAGAATGATGGCGCTGTGAGGTCGGCTGTGTGTCGATTGTGTTAGCAACGCCGGTGCAACGAGGGCGACTACAGCCGCAGGTAGCTCAGGTGACCGTGATCGTGCATGGCGGCCAGTACCACCGCGGCGTCGTTGGTCGACAGCGCCGCCACGATGGCCTCATGCCGCTCGATACCGTCGTCGGCGTGGTGGTGCCGCGCCTCTTCGCGCAGATTGACCGCCATGGGCAGCTGCAGCTTCAGCAGGATCGGTTCCAGGGCGATGTCGAGTTGGCGGTTGTCGGCCAGTGCGACGACGGCGGCGTGGAACTCGCGGTGGGCATCGTCGCGGTCGAGGTCGGTTGCGGCGGCCTTCATCTGGGCCAGCGCCTCGTGGACCGGACGCAGCGCCGAGGCCGGGTCGCCCAGGGGCAGTGCGCCTTCGATGGCGTGACGCTCGAGCACCCCGCGCAGTTCGAACAACTGCAGGATGTCCCGCGGCGACCAGGCCGTGACCCGCGATCCTCGCCGGGGCAGGTGCTCGACGAGGCCCTGTTGGGCCAATTGCCGTAACGCCTCGCGCAGCGGCGCCCGGCTGATGCCCAGGTCGGCGCACAACTGTTCCTCGATGATCTTCTCACCGGGCTGCAGTGCGCCGCTCATGATGGCGTCCCGTACGCGGCGGGCCGCGACCTCGTTCAGGGTCGCGGGCAGGGTGTGCTGTCTGGGTGCCGCCATGGCTGGAGTCCGGAGGTCCTCTCGAGGGTGGATCGCGTCGATTGTCGACAACAATAAAGGTGCTGCCGGAGGCTGGCTAAGCTGAAATGCGGGAGGACGATGCGGCATGACGCGAAATGACCACGCCACCAAGGCTTCACACGATCTACCTGAAATCGGAGCGCAGGCCCGGCGATTGGCCGATCTGGGGATCATCGGCGGTGTCAGCGGTTCGCTGCCGTCCGGGCGGGGCCTGCTGGTGCTGAACCCGCGGTGGGCGCCGGCGTCGGCGCTGGCCCCACAGATGACACGCGCAGGCAAAGCGGGGTTCGTGGTCACCGATATGACCGACGTCGACGAGTTCCGTCCCATCGAGTCGGTGACCGTGCCGACAACGGCGTTCTACCTCGTGGAGGATCCCCAGCGGGGAGACGAGATGGTGAACTGGAGCCCCGACGAGGCGCTACCGGCCATCGCCGGGGCCGGACGCACACCGCTCACTCTGACCGAGGGAATCCAGTGGGTGATCCAGTGCCCCGCCGTCCTGGAGCGCAATCACTGCTTCATGACCATCGCCTCGCGGTTGCGCCGGCCGAACGGCGCTCTGGACAGCCGCACCCCCGCGCTGTGGATCAGCAACGGCACCGGCCGCGACGGTCGCGCCCGCCGCGACGCCCCGAAAGTCGGCTGGTGCTGGGCGGGCAATCGGCACACCTGGCTGGGTTTCGCGTCCGCCGCGGGCCGGAGCGAGGTTCAGCTCTCGGCGTCGGCGATCGACAGCAGGTGACGGGTGATCGTCTCGACCTCCACCGCCAGGACACGCTGGGCGATGTGCGATTTGTCCAGAAACGAGGTCGCGGATTCGCGGAGCTGCTGTTCGGCGGCCACCAAGTGCGTGGCGTCCAGGGTCCAGGCGCGTCCCGCGCGCGGCGTGTCCCCGCGCAGCGCATCGACGAAATCGTCCACCGCCACCACGAAGCGGCGGTCCAGGGTTTCCGGTCGCACCCCGGCAACGTGGCGTTCGAGCACGGCGCACGATGCGGTGATCGCGTTGAGTCCCGCCCGGTAGGTGGTGAGCCAGCGTCGGACCACCGAGGCGTCCGCGTGCACGCTGCCGCTGGCCGCGTCGAATGCTGATCGCGCCCGCATGGCACGCTCCCAGGCGGCGGCGATCACGGTCTCGGCATCGGAGAGTGGATGGACGAAGGCGCTGATCACCGTTGCGGCATAATCGATTTCGGCCTTCAGTAGTTCGCCCGCGCGCTGATACAGGCGCACCAGTGCGCCATCCGGGAGCAGCACGTGACTGCCGATGGCCAGGGCCGCCCCCAGGCCCGCCGCCAGCAACCGCTCACGCCAGGCCTCCCGGGGCACCGAACCCTCGATGTCGATCAGGAACACGATCGCCGCACTCAGCGCAACTATCGCCGGAACGTGGCCGAGGCCTTGCACGGCGTACGCGGCGCCGACGAACAGCACCGCAAAGACGGCCGACACCACCCCGGTGGGGTGCCAGAGGACAGTGGCCGAGGTGGCCAGGGTGATACCGCCGATGGTGGCGAGAACCCGGATGACGCAGAGGGTGTAGGTATGGGCGGTTTCGGGACGTAACACCAGAAAGACGGTCAGCGCGATCCAGTAGCCCCGGGGCATCCCGGTGACCGCCGCGACGGCGGTTCCGATCGCCGCGGCGCCCGCCAGTCGCATCGCATGCCGGAGAATCGGCGAGCTCCACCTGAGCTGGGCCCGCAGCGACGCGAGCACCGAACCGACGGCCCGCACCGGTACGCCGGACCCGGTGAACCGCAGCGCCGTCGCCTCGTGCAATTGCGCCTGGAGGCGGCGCGCCCGGGCCATCGCTGTCTTCGGTACTCGGTCGACCGCCCGGTCCAGGGCGGCCAGCGCCTCCTCGGCGTCGCTGCGACCACCACCGCCGAGGGCGTCGAGGGTGTCAGCGGCGGCCGACACCACGGTGTGGGTGGCCGGGTTCTGCGAATCAGACTGCAGTGCAGTCAGACTCATCGCTATGCGCTCGGGTAGGCCGTAGCGCGGACGGGTATAGGCCTCGCGCAGGGTCAGCAGTGGTGCCACGTCCAAAGTCGCGGCCGGATCGGCCACCAGTTCCCGGGCCCCGGTGGCCACCGAGCGATAGGCGGTGGTGAGCGCGGTCCGCTGGATGTGCCACTGACGTCGCGGCCATGCCGCGACCAGCAGCGCCTGGGTCAGGCCGCCGGCGAGGGCCAACAGTGCGGTGATCGACGCGGCACCCAAGGGGGCGGGCTGATGCCCGCATGTCACCAGCAGCGCACCCAGCGCTGTCGCCACCAGACCCGCGTCGGCGCTCACCGCCCATGCCAGTCCCGCGGCCACCGCGCACATCACGACCACAAGGAGGAACAGCACGTCGTGTGCTGCCGCCCAGGAGCCGGCCAGCGTGACGATCGCGGCGAGAGCCGACACCCCGAGCACCCTCGGCATGCGTCGTGGATTGTCTTGCAGGGCCACCGCCCCGGCGATGGCCGCGCTGCCACCTGCGGCCATCGCCGCGCCCGGCGACCCCCATTCGAGGGCGAGCACCACCGCCAGCAGGATTCCGAGCAGGCTGCGCGCCACCTCGCCGATGTACGGCCATGCCGGCCTCATCTCAGACATTATGCGCTGCTGCCCAGCAGGTAGATTCCATCCATGGAGAAGGTCATCTTCGTGCTCCGCGCCGAGCCCGGCGGGGGCGACGACGCCTGGTGCGACCAGTTGCGGGGGCCGGCGGCTGCCGAGCTACTGGATCTCGGTCTGCCCGGACTGACGGTCAATGTCAAGGATGCCGCGGTGCGAGACTCGCTGATGACGCTGTCCACACTCGATCCTCCGGTGAACGCGGTGGTGAGTGTGTGGACCCAGCAGTCCTACGGCCCGCAGCTGGACGCGGCCGCCGCCGTGCTCGAGGCCGTCGCCGCCGACGTTTTCGGCTACCTGGTCACCGAATCGATCCCGCTTGCGCCGCCGGAGACTGAATTCGGCAGCAGGACAAGCGGTTTGGCAAACATTGCGCTGTTGCGCAGGCCGGCCGGGCTCGATGAGGCCACCTGGCGGCACCGGTGGCAGATCGACCACACCCCGGTGGCCATCGAAACGCAGGACACCTTCGGCTACATCCAGAACGCCGTCGTGCGTGCGGTGACGCCCGGCGCGCCCGAACTGGCCGCCATTGTCGAGGAGCTGTTCCCCGATGCCGCCGTCACCGATCTCAAGGCGTTCTTCGGCGCCGACGACGATGATGAGCTCGGTCGTCGGATCACCCGGATGGTGGCCAGCACATCGGCCTTCGGCGCCAACGAGAACATCGACACGGTACCCACCAGCCGCTATGTGTGGCGTGACGCGTTCGCACGGTCATGACCAGCCTCCGCGAAGCTGTCGCGCTTGCCCGGGCCGAGAGCGGGCTGGCCGTGGTCTCGACCGTGCGTGCCGACGGCACGGTCCAGGCCTCTTTGGTCAACGCGGGCATCATCGACCACCCGTCCACCGGCACACCGGTGCTGGCCTTCGTCACCTACGGCAAGGTCAAACTGGCCAACCTCCGGCAGCGGCCCGCCCTGGCCGCCACCTTCCGCGCCGGCTGGCAGTGGGCCACTGTCGAGGGCCGGGCGGAACTGGCCGGACCCGATGACCCGGTGGACTGGCTGACCGACCTGCCCCAGCTGTTACGGCAGATCTTCACCGCCGCCGGCGGTACCCATGACGACTGGGATGCCTACGACCGAGAGATGGTGCGGCAGCGCCGCACCGCGGTGCTGATCACACCAACACGCATCTACTCGAACTAGAGCCTCTAGTCTCTACAGGCGTGACACTGCAGATCGCCGATGACAACCGGGTCCGCACGCTGACGCTCAGCCGTCCGGAGGCGCTCAACGCCTTCAACGAGGCGCTCTACGATGCCACCACGGTCGCCTTGCGGGAGGCCGCCGACGATCCCGAGGTCGCGGTCGTGCTGATCACCGGGCAGGGCCGCGCGTTCAGTGCGGGCACCGATCTCGCCGAGATGCAGGCCCGCATCACCGATCCGGACTTCACTCCCGGCGAATACGGTTTCCTGGGTCTCATCGACGCCCTCACCGCGTTTCCCAAGCCGCTGATCTGCGCTGTCAACGGCTTGGGGGTGGGCATCGGCACGACGATCCTGGGTTTCGCCGATATCGCGTTCATGGCCAGCACGGCGAAGCTGAAGTGCCCGTTCACCAGTCTCGGGGTGGCCCCGGAGGCGGCGTCGTCCTACCTGTTGCCGCGGCTGATCGGTCACCAGAACGCCGCCTGGCTGCTGATGTCGTCGGAATGGGTGAGCGCAGCCGAGGCGCTGCGGATGGGTCTGGTGTGGAAGGTGTGCGAACCGGAGGAGTTGCTGACCGAGGCCCACACGCACGCCGCTGTGCTGGCATCGCGGCCGATCGCCAGCCTGCAGGCCGTCAAAGCGACGATGGTGGCCCCGATCCGGGCCGAGATCGAGGCGGCACGGGCGCGAGAGAACGCGTGTTTTGTCGAGTTGATGGGGGCGCAGGCGAACGCGGAGGCCTTGGCCGTGTTCAATGACAAGGCGGCCGACGAAAAGTCCTAGTTCAGGATGCCACCGCGGTGTCGGCGGCCAACGTTGCGGCAATGATCGCCCGCACGGTCACGCGGCACCGCCCACAGTCCGAACCTGCCCCGCACGCTGCGGCAACCTGCTTGGACGTGCAGGCGCCCTTGGCGATCGCGTCGGCGACACAATGGCTCGTCGCGCCGGTGCAGAGGCAGACGTACATTAGCGCAGTCTAACCTAAGTAGGCCCGAAGTGTTAGGGCATCCTCAGTTAGGTGTGCCTACGTTAAAACCGCAGGTAGAGATGGGTTTTTCCGGCGATTCATGCGTGCTTTGACCGCTGAACTGGGCTAGATTCGTGGGAGCAGCGGATCCGCGCACAGCCCAGCGCGCCCGCGAGCCACTGCAGTTTCCTCGTGTTGTCAGCCCATCTGTCATGCCGTTCGCGCCCTTCGAAGGAGCCCCCATGCAAGGCGATCCAGACGTCCTCAAGTTGCTCAACGAGCAGCTGACCAGCGAACTGACGGCGATCAATCAGTACTTCCTGCACTCCAAGATGCAGGACAGCTGGGGCTTCACCGAGGTGGCCGCGCACACCCGCAAGGAATCGTTCGAAGAGATGCAGCATGCGGAGGCGCTCACCGACCGCATCCTGTTGCTGGACGGGCTGCCCAACTATCAGCGGCTGTTCTCGCTGCGGGTCGGCCAGACCCTGCGTGAGCAGTTCGAGTCGGATCTGGCCATCGAACTCGAGGTGGCCGAACGGCTGCGCCCCGGCATCATCCTGTGCCGAGAGAAACAGGACAGCACCAGTGCCAACCTGCTCGAGAAGATCATGGCCGACGAGGAAGAACACATCGACTACCTCGAAACTCAGCTGCAGCTGATGGACCGCCTGGGTGAAGAGCTCTACCTCGCGCAGTGCGTCTCGCGGCCGCCCGGGTCGCAGCAGGAGTGATCTGTCGCGGCCTGCGCGTAATCTCGTCGGCGTGTCATTAGTCGCGGGTATCGATTCATCCACGCAGTCGTGCAAGGTCCTGGTTTGTGACGCCGAAACCGGCGCCATCGTCAGGTCGGCCTCGGCTCCGCATCCTGGCGGAACCGAAGTCGACCCGGCTGCCTGGTGGGACGCGTTGCAGACCGCGATCGCCGGTGTCGGCGGGCTCGACGATGTCGAGGCCGTCGCCGTCGGTGGCCAGCAGCACGGCATGGTCTGCCTGGATTCCTCCGGTGAGGTCGTCCGAAAAGCGTTGCTGTGGAACGACACCCGGTCCGCGGATGCCGCGGTTGACCTGACCGCCGAACTCGGCGGCGCCACCCGCTGGGCGCAGGAGACCGGCCTGGTTCCGGTGGCCTCCTTCACCGCGACGAAGCTTCGCTGGCTGGCCGACCATGAGCCCGAGAACGCCGATCGCACCGCCGCGGTGTGCCTTCCGCACGATTACCTGACGTGGCGGTTGGCGGGTTCCACCGATATCGCGGATCTGGTGACCGATCGAAGCGACGCCAGCGGTACCGGTTACTTCTCGGCCGCCGACAACAGCTACAAGGAGGATCTGCTGCTGTTGGCCACTCGCGGCCGCCTCCCGCGCCTGCCCCGGGTGCTCGGACCGCACGAGTCCGCGCTGCGCCTCGCCGGCGGCGGTGCCGCGCTGGGCCCCGGCGCCGGCGACAACGCCGCGGCCGCGCTCGGCTTGGGCGCCGCCTCGGGTGATTGCGTCATGTCCCTGGGTACCTCGGGGGTCATCAGTGCGGTCGGTGAGACGGCCTCGCATGACCCCGACGGCATTGTCGCCGGTTTCGCCGACGCCACCGGCAGGCAGTTGCCGCTGGTCTGCACCCTCAACGGCGCACCCGTGCTGGCGGCGGTGGCCAAGATGCTGGGCGTCGATCTCGGGCAGTTCGCCGAACTGGCGCTGTCGGCACCTGCCGGCAGCGAAGGCCTGGTGTGGATTCCGTATTTCGACGGCGAACGGTCACCGAACCTGCCCGACGCCCGCGGCGCAT
This sequence comes from Mycolicibacterium sp. SMGY-1XX, assembly GCF_059132455.1. Classification (NCBI taxonomy): domain Bacteria; kingdom Bacillati; phylum Actinomycetota; class Actinomycetes; order Mycobacteriales; family Mycobacteriaceae; genus Mycobacterium; species Mycolicibacterium sp. SMGY-1XX. Next base: position 3,868,435 of record NZ_CP101139.1, on the reverse strand, counting down.
TGCAGGGTGTGAGCACCACCAACCTCTCGCCGGCCAACGTCGCCCGCGCCGCCGTCGAAGGGCTGTTGGCGTCGATGGCCTACTGCCTCGACAAGATCGCCGAGCAGGGGGTCGCGGTCGAGCGGGTCCTGTTGGTCGGCGGGGGCGCACATTCCGCGGCGGTGCGCCGGCTGGCACCGGCCGTGCTCGGACGTCCCGTCGAAGTGCCCACCCCGGGTGAGTACGTCGCGCTCGGCGCGGCCAAACAGGCCGCGTGGACGCTCGTCGGCGGCGAGGAACCACCGCAATGGCAACTGGAGGGTTCAGAAACGTACACCGGGGAACCCACGCCCCATGTCGTCGACCAGTATCACGCTGCACGAGGTCTCACACTGGGGCAACGCAAGATAATGCTCGTCTGACCGCCGTGTCGAACCCCGTGAGCAACGAGTCGGCCAGCTCGCTCGTCAGCCCTCAGCGCCGCAATCTCATCTTCGTGGCCGTGCTGTTGGGCATGTTGCTGGCCGCACTCGACCAAACCATCGTCGCCACCGCGCTGCCGACGGTCGTCGCCGACCTCGGCGGCGCCGGCCACCAGTCGTGGGTGGTCACCAGCTACCTGCTGGCGTCAACGATCGCCACCGCGATCGTCGGCAAGCTCGGCGACCTGTTCGGCCGCAAACAGGTGTTCCAGGTGTCGGTGCTGTTCTTCCTGGCCGGCTCCGTGCTGTGCGGGCTGGCCGGCTCCATGTCGATGCTCGTGGCCGCCCGCGCGCTGCAGGGCATCGGTGGTGGCGCCATCATGGTCACCGCCATGGCGGTGATCGGCGAGGTCATCCCACTGCGTGAACGAGGCCGCTACCAGGGCGCGCTCGGTGCGGTGTTCGGCGTCACCACGGTCATCGGACCGCTGCTCGGCGGTTTCTTCACCGACCATCTGAGCTGGCGGTGGGCGTTCTGGATCAACGTGCCCGTCGGCGTCGTCGTCCTGATCGTCGGCGCCGTCGCCATCCCGGCGCTGGCGCGGGCCACCAAACCCGTCATCGACTACGCCGGCATCCTGTTCGTCGGGCTCGGCGCCTCCGGACTGACCCTGGCGACCAGTTGGGGCGGCGGCGAATACGCCTGGACGTCACCGGTGATCATCGCGCTGTTCGTTGGATCCTTCGCCGCCCTGGGCGTGTTCATCTGGGTCGAACTTCGGGCCAGGGAGCCCATCCTGCCCATGCGGTTGTTCCGTAGCCCGGTGTTCTCGGTGTGCTGCATCCTCGGGTTCATCGTCGGCTTCGCCATGCTCGGCGCGCTGACGTTCCTGCCGACGTTCATGCAGTTCGTCGACGGGGTCTCGGCCACCGAGTCCGGCCTTCGCACGTTGCCGATGGTGCTCGGGCTGTTGTCCACGTCGATCGCCAGCGGTCAGATCGTCGGCCGCACCGGGCGCTACAAGATCTTCCCGATCGCCGGCACCGCGATCATGACCGTCGGCTTCCTGCTGCTGTCACGGATGGACGCCACCACTTCGATCTGGTTGCAGTCGATGTATCTGTTCGTACTGGGCTGCGGTATCGGGCTGTGCATGCAGGTTCTGGTGCTCACCGTGCAGAACACCTCCCGGTTCGAAGACCTGGGGGTGGCGACCTCCGGTGTCACCTTCTTCCGCACCATCGGAAGTTCGTTCGGCGCGGCCATCTTCGGCTCGCTGTTCGCCAACTTCCTGGCCGGCCGCATCGCACCCGCGCTGGCCGCCGGTGGTGCGCCGCCGGTGGCCGCCGAGTCGCCCAAGGCGCTGCACGAACTGCCCGCCCAGATGGCGGCGCCCATTGTCGACGCCTACGCCGACTCGCTGGGACAGGTGTTCCTGTGTGCGGCGCCCGTGGCGCTGGTCGGGTTCGTGGTCTCGCTTTTCCTCAAAGAGGTGCCGCTGCGCGACATGGACGCCGTCTCGGCCTCCGACCTGGGCGAGGGCTTCGGCATGCCCAGCGGCGAGTCGCCGGAGAAGATCCTCGAGACGGCCGTCGGACGGATGTTCCGCGATTACCCGGAGATCCGCCTGCGCCACATCGCCGGCCGGTACGGCGTCGACATGGATGTTGCGGGGCTGTGGGCGCTGCTGCAGATATACCGGCAGAACCAGGTGTTCGGCAGTGCGCGGCTCTCCGAGATCGGCGACCGGCTCCGGATGCCGTGCGAGGTGCTCGAGCCCACCTTCGACAAACTGACCGCCGACGGGTACGCCCTGCGCACCGGTGACCAGATGTGGCTCACGCAGTCCGGGGTGCGCCAGGTGGACGCCGCCTCGGCCGCCATCGTCGGCCGCATCGTCGACAAGCTGGCCCAGTCGCCGACCTTCCAGGGGCGGCCGGACCGTGAAGAAGTCGAGGCTGCGCTGGAACGGATCGCGCACCGCATGTTGGTGCAAGGAGAGAGCGGCACCGAAAAGGACGCAGGAAAACTAGAACACGTTCCTGCGCCGGGTTCCTCCGCGTAGCATCGCGGCCATGAGCCGAATCGGAGAGTTCCCCGACGATGATGTGGCGGGCTGGATCCTGAAGTCGCCGGAGATCGGCGCCGCGATGGCGGGCTTCACGCACGCCGTCTACAACAACAACCGGTTGCCGCTGCGGGTGCGTGAACTCGCCCGCATCGTCATCGCCCACGACAACGAGTGCGCGGTCTGCATCAACACCCGCGACGCCGACGGCCCCGCCGCCGGAGTGGACGAGGAACTCTACGAACACGCCGAGCAGTGGCGTACCTGGCCCGGATACAGCGAGCAGGAACGTATCGCCGCGGAGTTCGCGCACCGCTTCGGCACCGAACACACGAAACTGCGTGACGACGAGGACTTCTGGGAGCGTGCGAAGCCGCACTTCTCCGACGAATTGATGGCCGACCTCGCGCTGTCGTGTGCGATGTGGGTGGGCATGGGGCGGATGCTGCGCACCCTCGACATCGGCCAGACCTGCAAGCTGACCATTCCCAGCCGCGCCTGACCGGGCATGATGGCTGCATGACAGCCACTCCTGCCCCCGCGGCATCGATAGCCCAGCTCGAGGCCAACGACGTGGTGACAGTGGTGGGCACCGTGGTCAATCCCGCGGGACTCACCCACGCCAAGACTGTCCCGATCATGCGTATCAACGCGTTCGCCGATCCCGGCCTGGGCGCCAGCCCGGTCTGGCACGGGTTTGCCATCGACCAGGCGGGCATCGCCTTCACCGACGACATCAGCGTGGTCGGTGACGAGCGCATCCGGATCGACCTCACGGCGCTGCGCATCATCGGTGACGGATTGGCCTGGGCGCCGGGAGAATTCTTCACCCAGGACGGGCAGCGGGTACCGGCCTGCAGTCGCGGTGTGCTGACCCGCGTCGAGGAACAACTGGCCGCGCACGGGCTGCGCGCCCAGGTCGGTCACGAGCTCGAGTTCGTCCTGGTGGGGCTCGACGGTGCGGCGCTGCCGACGAACGCGTGGGCGCAGTACGGCCTGGCGGGAGTGCTCGAATACGAAGGTTTTGTCCGCGACGTCACGGCCGCGGCGACGGCTGCGGGGGTCAGCATCGAGCAGTTTCACCCCGAATACGGCGGTAACCAGTTCGAGATTTCGCTGCGGCCGCGCACCCCGGTGGCCGCGGCCGACCATGTGGTGCTGGCGCGCATCATCGTGAGCCGGGTTGCCCGCCGCTACGGACTCCGGGTCAGCTTCTCCCCGGTGCCGTTCGCCGGCGCGGTGGGTTCCGGTGCGCACCAGCACTTTTCGCTCACCCGCGGGGATCAGCCACTGTTCTCCGGTGGTGCCGGGCCCTACGGTATGACACCGGAAGGGCAGAGTGCCATCGCCGGGGTGCTCGCTGGTCTTCCGCAGGCCCAGGGTGTGCTGTCCGGCTCGATCCTCTCGGGGCTGCGGATGCAGCCCGGGCACTGGGCCGGTGCCCACGCCTGCTGGGGAGCCGAGAACCGGGAGGCCGCCGTGCGGTTCCTCGTGGGTGGCCCCGCCAACCCCTACGGGGCCAATGTCGAGGTGAAGATCGTCGACCCGTCGGCCAATCCGTACTTCGCGTCCGCGGCCATTCTCGGCCTGGCACTTGACGGTATCGAGCGCTCGGCCGCGCTGCCGCCCGAGACCGCCGTCGATCCGGCCACTCTGAGTGAGGACCAGCGGGCCGAGGCAGGCACCGTGCAGCTGCCGGACTCGCAGCCGCAGATCATCGCGGCGTTGGACGAGTCGGCGCTGCTGCGCGGGATCCTCGGTGACAAGGCGGTCGACGTTCTGGTGGCCGTCCGGCGGTACGAGATCGAGCAGTTCGGTGAACTGTCCGCCGAGGATCTGACGGCGAAGTTCCGGTTGGCCTGGAGCCTGTAGCGTGTCGCTGGCTGAGCACCTGGCTGAGCACGTGGCCGGGGTGGCGCTGATCGACCATCATGTGCACGGTTGCTGGGTGAGTGAAGGAACCCGGCAGCGGTTCGAGAACGGACTCAACGAAGCCAACACCGAACCGGTGGCGGCGTTCGACTCGGCGTTCGACAGCCAGCTCGGATTCGCCGTGCGCAAGCACTGTGCGCCACTGCTGAGTCTGGCCGAACATGTTGAGCCACAACAGTACTGGGAACGCCGCAGCGAGTTCACCGAGCAGCAGCTCGCCAAGGTGTTCCTGCCCGCGGCCGGTGTCACCGACTGGGTGATCGACACCGGGTTCGCCGCCGGGGTCACCGGTGTGGCCGAGCACGCGAACCTGGCCGGCGGACACGCCCATGAGGTGGTACGGCTCGAACAGGTGGCCGAGGAGGCCGCAGCAGCCGAGGGCGATTACGCCACGGCGTTCACCGAGGCACTGCAGCGGCGTGCGGCCACGGCGGTGGGCACCAAATCGATTCTCGCGTACCGCGGTGGATTCGAGGGCGACCTGTCGGAACCGGCGCCCGCCGAGGTGGAGGACGCGGCTGCACGCTGGCGTGACACGGGCGGCACTCGGCTGACCGACCGGACCCTGCTGCGGTTCGGGCTGTATCAGGGTCTGCGTCTCGGTAAGCCGCTGCAACTGCACGTGGGCTTCGGTGATCGCGACTGCGATCTGCACCGCACCAATCCGCTGCACCTGTTGGAGTTCCTGCGGAACTCCGGCGACACCCCGGTGACACTGCTGCACTGTTATCCCTACGAGCGCGAGGCGGGATACCTGGCCCAGGCGTTCAACAACGTCTACCTCGACGGCGGGCTGAGCATCAATTTCCTGGGGGCCCGGGCGGCGGCCTTCATCGCCCGGTTGATCGAGATGGCGCCGTTCCGCAAGATCCTGTACTCATCGGACGCTTTCGGCCCAGCCGAGTTGCACTATCTGGGCGCGCGTCTGTGGCGCAATGGAATCGCGCAGGTACTGAGCGGTTTCGTCGAGACGGGGGAATGGAGCGAGCCGGACGCGATCCGCGTCGTCGATCTCATCGCCTCGGGCAATGCGCGTCGGATCTACGGACTCGAGGCGCCCTGAACTGATTCACAACCGCGCCACAGTACATCTACAGCGGGCGGGAGTTGCATGGCGGTCATGGCACACGACAACGAGTCCGACGTGGTTCTGATCGTCAACGCGGATACCGATATCGCCCGCGAGGCGGCCCAAGACATTCTCGACAGCGGTGCGCGGGTGGTGGTGACCGCCCGCACGGCCGCCTCGCTGACCCGGATCCTGCTCCGTCGCAGCCGGGATCGCATGTTCGCGATTGCCGCCGACCTCGATGATCCACGTCAGCGGAGCCGGTTCTGCGAACGGGTGCTGACCGAGTACGGTCCACCCACCTGGGTGGTCGACGGCCGCACCGGTGAGGCGGTGGCGTTGACCCGGCGTGGCTTGCTGAGGCCGGCCGCCTAGGTCAACCGTCCGCCCGCGGCGCGCCACTGGATCAGGCCGCCGCTCATGTTGACGGCCTCGAACCCGTTGTGCACCAACAGGTTTGCCGCGCTGGCAGAGCGGATGCCGCCTGTGCAGAAGGCGATGAGCAGCCGGTCGTCGGGAAGCTCGAGGCAGCGTTCGGGCAGGACCTCCAATGGCATGTGCACGGCGTCGGGAATGTGGACGCGGTTCCATTCGAACTCGCGACGTACATCCACCACCAGTGCGCCCTCGGCGACGAGGCCGAGGGCTTCGTCGGCGCTGACGGCCGGTGGCCGCCGCAGATAAGGCCGGAACCTCACATCCTTCAGTTCAGCTGAAGGATGACGTACTACCGGCCACCCATCGTGTGACGTCTTCGTGCAGCGCCTGCGCCAGCGCCGGGTGTTGCGTCGTGAACGCTGAATCGAGGCGGGCGAGCTCGGTGGCGGCGCGAGCCAACAGTGACTCGCCTTCGGTGGTGACCCGCAGCCGCGACGCGGCCCCGGCATGCGCGGTGCCGTCGTCGACCAGTCCGGCCTCGACCAATGAGCTCACCGCGGCGTGCGCGCTCTGCACGGTGATCCGTGAGCGCCGGGCCAACTCGCTGAACGAGATGTCCGGTGTCCGACGGATGTGTCCCAGCAGCCCGTACTTGCGGGTGGTCACACCGAGCGGTTTCAACGCCTCGGCCAACGCGGCCTCCCAGACCCGGCTCATCGCCAGCAGCGCGATGGTGGGGCTGAACGGCGCCTCGGACATGGAGGCAGGTTACTGCCTCAAACCTCTCCGCTGGCGTCGTAGACCCACGACATATCGGCAGTGGCGAAGTCCTCCAGCCACGTCGGCGGCGCGTGATCGGCCAGCGCCCCCATGTCCCAGTAGTCCTTCCACAGGGTGATCCGGCCGTCCACCACGCGGTGCACCGTGACGAAGCGCAGCAGTGCGGATTCGCCGGTGGCCCAGTTCCACTGCTCGGAGTGCTCGTACATCACGTTCTCACCCTCGGCCACCAGTACACCGTCGAAATTCTGGTAGCCGGCCAGGGATTCCAATCCGATCTTGAGCCGTTTCACGATGTCATCGGGTCCCTTGGCCGCCGCGGCGGCCCCGACCGGCATGTCGAGATAGATGCAGTCCTCGGACAGGAACGTCTTCACGGCCTCCCAGTCGCGGGCCGAGAGCGCACTCCACATCCCCAGCACCACGTCAGTGCACGTCACCACCTGCTCAACGGACATCGGCGAGCTCCTGGTCCCGGTGCAGCGCCGGTACAGGTTGGCCCGCGCGCAGGAAGCTCCCGGTGCGGGTGACACCCACCAGCTCGGTCGGCACCCCGTTGCGGAAAACCGTTCGCCCACCGACCATGACTGCGGTGACGGTGGCGTCGTTGCGGTTCACCATCCGCGACAGGCCACCGTACTGGGCAACGGGCTCCTCGGCGTAGGCGTCCAGGGACTCATCGAGTTTCTCGGGGTCGATCACCACCACGTCGGCGCGGTCGCCGAGACGCAGATGTCCGGCGTCGAGGCGGTACCAGTCGGCCAGCTCGCCGGTGAGCCGGTGTACGGCCGCCTCGATCGTCATGAACGGGGTGCCCGCGCGCTCGGCATTGCGGACATGGCGCAGCAGCCGCAACCCCATGTTGTAGAACGCCATGTTGCGAAGATGCGCCCCGGCATCCGAGAAACCCATCTGCACACCGGGTTCGGCGGCCAGTTTCTTGAGCACCTCGGGTCGGTGGTTCGAGATCGTCGTGCGCCAGCGCAGTGCCCGGCCGTGTTCGAGCACCAGGTCCAGGAACGCGTCCACCGGGTGCAGACCGCCGCGGTCGGCGCCGACCTGGCCGAACGATTTCCCGATCACCGAAGCATCGGGACAGTCGACGATCTCGGCGTCGAAGAAGTCGCGGTGCCACACCCGGATGCCGAGCTTGCTCTCGTACTCCTTGCGGAACTGCCTGCGGTAGGCCTCGTCGCGCATCAGCTCGTTGCGCTCCACCTCGTCGCGCAGGTGCAACGCGGCCGCGCCCGCGCCGAACTCCTCGAAGATCACCAGGTCGATACCGTCGGCGTACACCTCGAACGGCACGGGCAGGTGCTGCCAGCGGAAGTCGCCACCGAACCGGTTCACCACTGCCGCCAGCGGTCCCATGATCTTCACGGCGTACGGGTTGGCTTTGACGTCGGCCGCCGACAGCAGGCTGGTCTTGAGTTTCTTGCGGAACAGTCCGAGCGACTGGAACACCTGCGAACCGACGTTGAACGGGTTCTCGATATCGGGGCCCGACTGCAGGATCCGGCCGTTGCGCCGCAACAGCGACTTGAGCCGGCGCAGTTCGGTTGGCCTGGCGTAGGTGGACGGCAGCGTGCGCGACCGGCAGGTCTCACCGTCGAGCTTGTCGAAAAGCAGCTGCTGCGAGGACATCCCGACCATGCCGGCATCGATCGCCTCGGCGAGCATCCGCTCCATCTCCGCCTGTTCGGCCCGGGTGGGCCGCTGGTCGCCGCGGGTGGCCCGGTCCAGGCCCATGGTGGCGGTCCGCATGTCGGAGTGGCCGATGAAGGCGGCCACGTTCGGCCCCAGCGGCCGGGACTCCAGGGCGGCGATGTACTGCGCGCACGAGCTCCAATTCTTGTGGTCGTCCACCGCGGCGATCACGTGTTCGCGGGGAATGGCCTCGACGCGGCCGAACAGGTCACCGGCCTCGGTGCCGTCGACGTAGACCGTCGACAGCGAGCACGAGCCCAGCATGACGGTGGTGACACCGTGGCGAAGCGATTCCGGCAGAGCCGGCCCGCCGAGCACCTCGACGTCGTAGTGGGTGTGGATGTCGATGAGCCCGGGCAGCACCCACTGTCCGGAGGCGTCGATCACCTGGGGGCAGCCGGCCTCGTCGAGCGGCTCGGGGCTGATGGCGGCGATATGGCCGTCGCGGATGCCGATGGTGCGCACCACCGAAGCGGCACCCGAACCGTCGAACCACCGGCCGTCACGGATGATCGTGTCGTACGTCACAGCGTCAATAGAACCTGTTGCAGAAACCGGTGTCAACGATTCAGTGAACAGATTCTGGAGTCTGTTCACCGCCAGGAGTCGGGCTGGGTGCCGTCGAGGTCGGTGACGCCGTAGGCGCGGGCCAGATCCGCCGACGTGACCGACGCCTGGTTCCACCTGGCCCGGTGGGCGTCGGCGGCCAGTGCGGCCACCCCGCGGCCCAGATAGCGTGGACTCTCGGACTGGGCGAAGCCGGGCGGGGCCGTCGGTAGACCGCCTGGACGCTCCGGCGACAACGCTTCGCGCCACGAGTCTTCGGTGACCGACCAGTTGTCCAGCATCATCTCCGACCGCAACCAGCCGGGGGTGACGGCGACTGCGGTGGCGCCGTGCTGGGCCAACTCGTGTCCCTGGGAGAACGCCAACCGGTTCACCGCCGTCTTCGCCAGGTCGTAGAACACCGAGATCCGGTACTTGTTCGCGTTGTATTCCGTTGTACCGTCGGTGATCTCGACCAGGAGGCCACCGGGTTTGGTGAGCAGCGGCAGGAGGTGATGCGAGGTCACCAGATGGGTCTCGACGCCGAGGCGCAGGATCCGCAGGCCGGCTTCGAGGTCGTGTTCCCAGATCGGGGTGTTCCATTGTGCCGGTGGGCCTTTCAAGATCTCGGCACCCCAGATGTCGTTGACCAGGATGTCGATTCGGCCATAATCGTGGCCCAGCCGTTGCGCCAGATTCCCGACGGCATCCCGATCCAGATGGTCCACGGCCACCGCGACGCCGACCCCGCCCGCTTGATCCACCAGTGCGGCGGTCTGCTCGATGGTCTCGGGCCGGTCGTAATCCGAATGTAGTGGGGTGACCGAACTACTGCGGCCGGTGCAGATGACCGTGGCGCCCGCTTCGCCGAGCCCGATCGCGATGCCGCGGCCGGCGCCGCGGGTCGCGCCGGCCACCACCGCAACCTTGCCCCGCAGCGCGTGTGTTGCCCGCATACTCAAAGAATGACACCGCTGCAGCGTTACATCGCCGAGGAGATCGCGACTGACCACGTTGACGGGCTGCTGACCCGACGAGAGGCCATGCGCCGGCTGGGGCTGCTGGGGGTGTCCGCGGCCGCGGCGTCGGCGCTGATCGCGGCCTGCAGTGACGAGAAGGCGTATCAGGCAGGTACCTCCAGTGAGAGTCAGGCGCCGGCGCCGTCGACTCCGGACATGCCCGCCGAACCGCCGCCGGGCATGGATCAGGCGCTGCAGACCAGTGCGATCACGTGGGCCGGGCCGGCGGGGGAGCTGCAGGGCGCCTGGGCGCAGGCCGACCAGCCGCGCGGCGGCGTCCTGGTGATCCACGAAAACAAGGGTCTCAACGACTGGACCCGCTCGGTCGCCGGCCGGCTGGCCGGCGCGGGATATTCGGCGCTGGCCATCGACCTGCTGTCGGCTCAGGGGGGCACCGCCACCTTCGCCGATCCCGCCGAAGCCACCGCGGCCCTGGGCAACATCGCGCCGGAGGCGCTGATCGCCGACATCAAGTCCGGGATCGCTGAACTGCAGCAGCGGGTGCCCGGCCAGAAGGTCGCGGCCGTCGGGTTCTGCATGGGCGGGGGCCTGGTCTGGCGGCTGCTGGCTGCCGGTGCCCCGGAACTGGCTGCGGCAGTACCGTTCTACGGTCCGACGCCGGACAACCCGGACTTCGCCGGCTCGGCCCAGGTGGCCGTGCTGGCGTTCTACGGAGAACTCGATGCCCGCGTCAACGCCACCGAGCCCGCGGCCAGCGCCGCCCTGGACGCCGCCGGGATGCCCCACGATGTCGTCATCGAACCCGGCGCCGACCACGCCTTCTTCAACGACACCGGCCAGCGCTACAACGCCGTCGCCGCGCAGGACGCGTGGACCCGCATGCAGGACTGGTTCGGCCAGTATCTGGCCCCGAGCTAATCCAGTGTGGCCGTCACGGTCACCCGGCCCTGGGGATCGCGCACGGCCACCGCCTGTCCGGACCGGTCACCGTCGGGCAGATGCACCGTCAACGGAGCCCCCGTTCCGAGGAAGTTGCGCCACCACGTCTTCTGGTCCGGCATCCCGACCCAGATGGTCACGGTGTCGCCGCGGCGCCGGTAGTTGACGGGCAGGGTGAATCGCTTGCCCGATTTGCGTCCGGTGTAGCTGATCTCGGTGAAGTACTTCCGCATTACCGGGCCCACCACCGGGACGTGGGTGAGTGTGGTGACCGCGGTGTTGACCGCGGTGACAAGAAAACGGACCGGTCCGCCGAATGCCATGGAGCCTCCTGTTGCGAAGATGGCCGGTGATGACTTCCACTTTGCCCGAGGTGCTCGCGACCCTCGAACTCGACCGAGTCAACCAGAGTTTCTTCGTGGGCACGCAGCTCGACGGCCCGGCTCACCACATCCTCGGCGGCCATATCGCCGCCCAGGCCCTGACGGCCGCCGCGCACACCGTCGCCGGGGATCGGCCCGCCCGCGGCATGCAGGCACATTTCCTGCGCAGCGGTGACGCCCGCCGACCCGTCGACTTCGAGGTGGTGGCGCTGCACGACGGTGGCACGTTCTCGACGCGTCGCGCCACCGCCCGTCAGTCCGGTGCCATCCTGGCCGAAGCCACCGTCTCGTTCGGCAAGACCGCCGACGACGATCCCACCTATCAGCCGGCCATGCCCGTCGTGCCCGAACCGGAAACGGTGGATTCGGTACCGCGCCACGGCGTCTGGTCCAGTCTCGAATGGTTCGAACGGCGTAACGTCGACGACGGCGCCCGGCTCTGGTGGCGTCCCGACGGCACGGTTCCCGACGACCCCATCCTCGCCACCGCGCTGGTGGCCTATCTGTCGGCGGTCACGCTGGTGGAGGCGGCCCTGGCGGCACGCCGTGGCGCGACGGCCCACACGTTGTCGCCGATGCTCGATCATTCGGTGTGGTTCCACGGCATCCCGGATCTGTCGGATTGGCTGCTCTACGAACAGGTTTCCGGAAGCGGCGCGCACCGCCGGGCACTGACCTGCGGGCAGATGTTCGACCGGCGCGGCACCCTGGTGTGCACCGCCACCCAGCAGCTCTACTTCCCACCGGCGCGCTGAGTTCACCGAGGATTCACCCATCCGCTGAGGCCCCGTTGTTGACCGCACACGCCTGACCGTTGGAATGCACTCATGCGGGTCGTCCAGGTGGCCAACTTCTACGGTCCCCGATCTGGCGGGCTGCGCACGGCGGTCGACCGGTTGGGCGCCGAATACTGCGCCGCCGGGCACGAGGTGTTCCTCATCGTTCCCGGGCCACTGGCCCAGCACACCGTGATGCCCTCCGGGGTGGTGCGGGTGGCGGTGCCCGCCCGCAAGATTCCCTTCACCGGCGGTTACCGGGCTGTCATGCCCAAACCGGTGACCGACGTCCTGGAAAACCTGGAACCCGACGCGATCGAGGTGTCCGACCGCTTCACCTTGCGCGGCCTGGGCAGATGGGGGAGTCAGCGCGGGGTCACCACGGTCATGATCTCCCACGAGCGCCTGGACCGCCTCACGGGACAGATCCTGCCGAGGCGCATCGCCCGCAGCGTCGCCGACTTCGCCAACAGGCGCACCGCTGCCGACTACGACACCGTGCTCTGTACCACGGCGTTCGCCCGCGAGGAGTTCGACAGGATCGGCGCGACGAACGTGGCGACGGTGCCGCTGGGGGTGGATCTCGACCTGTTCCATCCGCGCCGTTACTGCGCACGGGTCCGGCGACTCCTGGCAGCCCCCGAACAATTGCTGCTGGTGCACTGCGGCCGGCTCTCGATCGAGAAGCGCGTGGATCGCAGCATCGATACCGTTGCGGCCCTGCAGGATTCGGGTGTGGACGCCCGCCTGTTGATTGTCGGCGACGGCCCGCTGCGGCCGCGGCTCGAACGCCAGGCCGCCCGGCTGCCCGTCGACTTCACCGGATTCATCGACGACCGCGAACAAGTGGCGGCGTTCTTGGCCACGGCCGATGTCGCGCTGGCGCCCGGACCGCACGAGACCTTCGGACTGGCGGCGCTGGAAGCCCTGGCCTGCGGCACCCCCGCGGTGGTGTCCCGCACATCCGCGCTCACCGAGGTCCTCACCTCCGACAGCGGCGCGTGTGCGGACAACGACCCGCAGTCCATCGCCGCGGCCGTGGGGGAAATACTCGGCCGGCCGGAGCGGCAACGCCGCCACGACGCCCGCCGGCAGGCCGAACGGTTCACCTGGCCCAGATCGGCGCAGGGGATGCTGCTCGCGTTGGGCGGCAAAGAAGTGTGACGGCGGTTTGATGTTCGGCGATCAGGGGCAACCAGGGCTTATTGACGGGGCCGTCTGTCGGCCCACCGATCGAAGGAACCGACATGGATACCACTGTTTGGATCATCGTCGCGGTCGTCGTGGTACTGCTGGTTCTCGCAGTGCTCGCGGTCGTCGGCCGAAACCGTCGCAACAAGCAACTGCAAGGCAAGGCGGAGCGCATCCGTGAGGAAGTCGAACACGACAGCATCCAGGTGAGACGGCGTGAGGCCCTGGCTGACGAGACCGCCGCGAAAGCGCGCGCGGCGCAGGCGGAAGCCGAGGCCAAAGCGGCAGAGGCCAGGCGTCTTGCCGACCGTGCCAATCTGCATCGGGATGCGGTTTCCACGTCGCAGGAGGAGCTCGACGAGCGGCGTGCACATGCCGACTCCATCGATCCCCGGGTCAAGGCGAACGAGCAGCCGGTGACCGAGGACCCCCAGGCCGTCCCGCAGCACCAGCCCGGGCGGCACGAGCAGCCGGTGCAGCACCAGCAGCAGCCCCCGGCTTCCCGCGCCCGCTAGGGACTCACGGCACCGCGGGGGTGCGGGCGGGGCCCAGTCGGACCGGTAGCTTCGACCAGCCCCGCAGCACCCTGGTGTCGCGCCGGGTTCCCCCGGCAGCCGTCGACACCACGGGAAAGCGGTCGAAGAACGCGGCCAGGCCCACCTCGCCTTCGGCCCTGGCCAGCGCCGCGCCCAGGCAGAAGTGCCTGCCGCCGGAAAAGGACAGATGCCGCCCGGCATTGTCCCGGGTGACATCGAATCGATGCGGGTCTGCGAACACCGCGGGGTCCCGATTGGCCGCGGCGAGATAGATGACCACCATCTCGCCGCGGCGCACCGGTGTTCCGGCCACCTCGGTGTCACTGCGGGCTATCCGGGCGCTGAGCTGAACGGGGGAGTCGAGCCGCAGAACCTCTTCGACCGCCCCCGGCCAGTGCTCGGGATGCTCGCGCAGCAGCGCCAATTGGTCGGGGTGGTCGATCAGCATGCGAATCCCGTTGCCCAACAGATTCACTGTGGTCTCGAATCCGGCGGCCAGGACCAGACCGGCGACGGCGCGCAATTCGGGGTCGGTCAACTGGCCCTCGGCGTCGGAGGCATGGATCAGTTCACTCATCAGATTGTCGCCGGGTTGCGCACGGAGCCGGTTGAGGTGGTCGTCGAGCCAGGTGTTGAAACCGATCAGCCCACGTTCGACGCGCTGATACTGCGCCCAGCTCAGACCGATGTCGAGGCTCGGTGCGGCGAGTTCGCCGAACTGCAGCACTTTCGGGCGGTCGTGCTCGGGGACACCCAAGATGTCGCTGATCACCGCGACCGGCAGTTGGGCGCAATACCGTTCGACGATGTCGACGGTCTGGTTGTCGCCGGCGTCGCGGGCCAGCTCGTCGAGCAGCGAATCGGCGGTCTGTTGCACGCGTTCGCGGAGGGTGCCCACGGCACGGGTGGTGAACACCGAGGACACCGTCTTGCGGTAGCGGGTGTGCTCGGGTGGTTCGACGGCCAGCAGGGACGGCGGCCGCAACGGATGCAGCGCCCGGGTGCGGGTGAGTTGTTCGAGCCGGCGCAGCGGTGCCGGGAGATTGGCGCCCAGCTGGATCACCCGGAAATCCTCGGACCGCAACAGCTGGTGGGCGACGGCGTGATCAACGGTGAGAAAGCTTACGCGGCAACGGATCAGCGGTCCGTGGGGTCGGAGTTCGTCGTAGAACGGGATCGGGTCGGCCCGTACTACGGGGTCCGCGATCAGCCGGCCTTGCGGGTCGCCGCGCCGGGCGGCCAGGCGCGCAATCGTGCGCACCACGCCGTGCATGGCCAGCCAGTGGACACGTTCTCTCACGCCTGCCTCCGTGGTGTCTTCGGTGGCACCCACGCTACGAGGACGTCGCCGAACTCGCCAGCAGCTATCCGGGATGGCGGTAGGCTCCGACCATGATTCGGCGACTCGCGGGGCTGACCGGTGTCCTTGCGGCGTGCCTGGGGAGCACGGTCCCCGCGGCCGCTACCCCGGGGCCGATCGAATGCGACTACATCCTCAGCGCGCCCTACGTCGTGGATGTGGCGGGGACGGCGATGGTGACCGCCACCGTGGTGCCCGCCGCCTGTCCGGATGCCGTCACCACCGTGCTGCAGGCCTGCCTGTCCACCCCCGGCAAGGTGGGCCGTTGCGACAACACCAACGGCAACACCATGTCACAGGTGTATCTGTCGCCGTACGTTCCCGGGCTCAACTACACCGCGCGAGGACGCGGCTGCGCCGCGGTCACCACACCGCCCACGTCGCTGTGCTCGTCGCTGGGGCCCACGTCTGCTGTGCTCTGACCGCTAACGCGGCGTCCAGCTGATCGGCAGCCGTTTGATGCCGTGGATGAACGCCGACAGCAACCGTGCCGGTTCTTCGGTGGCGGTGAGGTCGGGCACCTGCCGGTGCAATTCCTCGAACACCACCCGGATCTCGCGGCGAGCGAGGTTGGCGCCCAGGCAGAAGTGTGCGCCGCCGCCGCCGAATCCCAGGTGCGGGTTGGGATCGCGGCGCACATCGAAGCGCCACGGGTCGTCGAATTTCGTCTCGTCGCGGTTGGCCGAGCCGTACCACAACGTCACCTTGTCGCCTTGGGCCAGTTGCACACCGCTGAGCTCACAGTCGCGCGTGAGGGTGCGTCGCATGTACGACACCGGTGAGGCCCAGCGCACGATCTCCTCGACCGCGGTGGGCGCGATGCCCTCGAAGTCCTGCCACCAGAGGTCGCGTTGGTCGGGGTAGCGCGACAGTGCCAGCACGCCATGGCTGATCGCGTTGCGGGTGGTCTCGTTGCCGGCAACGGCGAGCAGGATGAAAAACGACGCCACCTCGGCCGACGTCAGCCGTTCACCGTCGACCTCGGCCTGCACCAGGCTGGTGGTCAGGTCGTGGCCCGCGGTGGTGCGCCGGTCTTCGGCCAGTGCGTGCGCGTAGGCGCCGATACTCATGGCCACTTGAACGAACTCGTCGAAATCGGTTGTCAGATCAGGATCTCCGAAGCCCAGGATGATGTTGGTCCACGCGAAGATCTGGTCGTGGTCGGATTCCGGGATGCCCATCATGTCGCAGATGATCTGCAGGGGGAGCGGGCCGGCCAATTCGGTGACCAGCTCGGCGTTGCCGTCGGGGTGTCGTTCGAGCATGTCGCTGACCAGACGACGCGCACGGTCGCGCACCGATTCCTCGATGCGGGCCACCACTTTCGGGGTGAACGCCCGGCTCACGATGGACCGCAGTCGCTGGTGTCGCGGGTCGTCGAGCGCGATCATCGACCCGAAATACTCGGCCAGCTCCGGGGTTTGGTCACCGATGGTGATACCGGAGGCCGAGCTGAAGATCTCCGGGTTCCGGCTCGCGAAATGCACGTCGTCGTAGCGGGTGAGAGCCCAATGCCCGGGCCCGGGCTGGAATCCCTCGAACTGCTGGCCGGTGTCCTCACCCTCGCTACCCAGAACAGCCTCGGGGAAGAACGCGATCGGTGACTCGCGGCGCAGGGTGGCGAAGGCGCCGTCACGCAGGTCGTCGTCTTGCTCCCAGAACTCCCACGTGCCCAGGTTGATCGCCTCGCGCGGCACATCGGGCGGCGGCTGGCCGTTGGTGCGGGTGGTGATTCCCATCTTCGCTCCTGTGCGTCGAGGACGGATCAGCCCCGAGCCTAACCGCCGGCCTCGGCGCCGGGGGTCAACTGTGCACGCAAGGTCGAAGCCAACCACCGTTCGAAGCGAGCAGGTGACCACCCTCGTCGCTGCACCAGTCGGCTGTAGAGGGCGGGGTCGGCGAGCAGCCAGGCGATATCGGCGGCGTGCGCGGGCGTGAGGTCCGGCGCCAGAGCATCGATCACACGCAACCGGGCGATCACTTCCCGCGCACCGGCCAGGCGTTCACGGTCGGACTGCTCTCGCACCTCGCGGGCGCCGGCGTCGTGGTCGGCCGCGGTGTTGAGGGCTTCGTGCAGTGCCGCCACCCGCCGGTCGATGCCCACCAGCAGCCTGGCCCAGCCGTCGAGGAGCGCACCCGGGTCATCGCCGGTCAGCAGTGCACTCACGTCAGGGCGTTCGGCCAGGGCCACCGGCTCGTCATCGCCGGCGATCGCCCAGTCCAACGCGAGCTTGAGGACGTCGGCTTTCCCGCCGACGGCGGTGAAGACCGTCTTGCGGCTGACCCCGGCCGATATCGCGATGGCATCGACAGTGGTGGCGCCGTATCCCTGGGTGACGAACAGCTCCGCGGCGGCGGCCACGATGGTGCGGCGGGTCTCGCGGGCCTGCGCCGCCCGTAGGTCCGAGCGGTAGTCGCGCTTGACAACACCGCTCATTCTAGGTAACTCTCGGAGTATTCATTGCACCACAAGTTACCTCAATTGGAGCTCTCATGCGAACAGTGGTGGTGGGCGGAGGCCCCACGGGTCTGTTCACCGCGATCGCGCTGGCCCGGCGCGGCCGCGAGGTCGTGGTCGTCGATCGCGACCCGGGTCCACCACCGCACGGGCCCTGGAAACGCCGCGGGGTGATGCAGTTCCACCAGGCACACACCTTCCGGGGCCAGGTGGTCGACGCACTGCGAGCCGAAATGCCGGACGTGTTACAGACATTGGTGGGGTCCGGAGCGGAGATCGCCACCGCCCCGGACGGGTCTGCGGTGGCGGCGCTGTGCCGGCGGGAGATCTTCGAACGGGTGTTGCGTGCCCACGCCCACCGCCAGCCGGGGCTCACCGTGGTCACCGGCCACGTCGACGCGGTGGTGCGTGAACGCGGCCGGGTGGTGGGTGCCGTCGTCGATCGCAAGAGGTTGTCCGCGGAGTTGGTGATCGATGCCGCCGGGCGCTCCAGCCGGGTGATGCGGGCGCTTCGCGAGCCCGCCGACGGTGGGCCCTGCGCGGCCGTCTACGTCACCAGGCAGTACCGGCTGAATGACCCCGGTGTGCGCGGCCCGGTGAATTCTCCGATCGGACTGTCGCTCGGGATGGCCGGCTATTTCGTCGTGGTCTTCCGACACGACAACGGCATGTTCTCGGTGACCCTGACCCACGGCGGCACCGACGACCGGCTGCGCGAGCTGCGCCGGGCCGATGTGTTCGACGCGGTACTGCGCGCCATTCCCGGGGTGGCCGACTGGGTTCATCCGCAGGTGTCGACGCCGGTCACCGACGTGTTGCCGGGCGGGCAGCTGTACAACTCCTACCGCGGACAGTGCGGCGTCGACGGCCGGGTGGTTCCGGGTCTCGTGGCAGTCGGTGACGCGGTATGCACCACGACGCCGCTGGCGGGTCGTGGGGTTGCCCTGGCGTTCCGGCAAGCCCGCCACCTGGTTGCGGCTCTGACGGACCACCCGGCGGATCCCGCCGCTGCAGCCGCCGCCTTCGACAGCTGGTGCCGGACGCACATCAGGCCGTGGTTCGTCGACCACATGCGCTGCGACGCGGATCGGATGCGGCGATGGGCCGGGGGCGACGTCGATCTCACCACGAGCCTGCCGTCGGACCTCATTGTGGCTGCAGCGCAGGCGGATTCGAGCCTGCGCCCGATGGTCGAGCCCTACGAGCGGATGCTGGCGCTGCCGCAGAGCCTGGATGAGCTGCAGGGTGCCGCTCTGCAGGTGTATCGCAGTGGCTGGCGACCCGAGCTACCGCCGGGGCCCACCTCGGCCGACCTCACGGCGATGTGTGAGCAATTCACGGTGACCGAACCAGCCGTGGCCTGAGGCTCGATGAAGCGAATGGCAAAGCCGCATTCCGGCGTTAATCAGAATCGAATTCCAGAATTCGCCGGCAGCAAACTCAAGACACCGAGTTTGTCCGACCGTGATCACCGCGTCTGCAACGGAATGAGCGCCATGATTTCGTTGATGGTGGCGCGGATATAGGAACCCGGCTGACGTTGTGTCGGCGCGGGCGCCAGCGGCGCGCGGACGGCGGTGAACGGTGTGCCCGCCTTGGTGCCGCACTTCGGCCAGGCCTTGAGCCCCTGAGATGCGAGAACGTTCTCTGCCACCCTGATCTGCTCGGAGCGGGGGGCTTGCGCGGGGTTGCCGACGCCTCCGTTGGCCTGCCAGGTGGCGGGCTTGAACTGCAGCCCGCCGTAATGGCCGTTGCCCGTGTTGATCGCCCAGTTGCCGCCGGATTCGCACTGCGCGATGGCGTCCCAATTGACGCTGTCCGCGTTCGCCGTGCCGGTGGTCAGTGCCAGCATCCCGTACAGAATTGCGCCCGTGAATGCGACCAGTGCGAAGAGTTTCCCGACGATCTTCATGTGGGGTGTTTCGCATCACATGACGCACCCGTTACTGGCGTCGCACAAGTTTATTCAAATCACAGAAGCTTATTTCTGTCACATAACTTTAAGCCGATCTCAGGAATATCACGAGTCACATTAGCGTAATTCTCCACGACAAAGTCGAATGAATGGAGCTGCCCATGAAGATCCGCTTCGGTGTCGGCCTGGGACCCGAAACCCCGGCTCACCGCCTTCCCGCCGTGGTCGACGCCCTGGAAGAGGCGGGAGTCGATTCCGTGTGGTTCTCCGAACTGGTGTACTCCGACGCCGTCGACCCGTTCATCGGCATGGCCGCAGCTCTGGCGCGCACCACCCGGCTCAAGGTCGGCACGTCGGTGGCCGTCCTGCCCGGCGGCCGCCATCCCGTGCTGGTCGCCAAACAGCTGGCCTCACTGGCTGCCATCGGCCCCAAACGGGTGCTGCCCGCCTTCGGGCTGCGCTCGGCCACCCCGGCCGAACGAGACATCTTCACCGTGCCGGACGGAAAGCGTGCTGCGGTGTTCGACGAATCGCTGCGGCTGCTGCGTGCCGCGCTGACCGAGAAGCCGCTGAGCTTCACCGGGGAGTTCTTCACCGTCACCGACGCCGGCATCGGAGCACTGCCGGCACCGCCGCTGGACCTCTGGCTCGGCGGTTCCGCCCCGGCAGCGTTCCGCCGAATCGGCCGGCTCGCCGACGGCTGGCTGGGCAGCTTCCTCACCCCGGCGGAGGCCGGGCACGCCCGCGAGGCGATCCAGCGCGAGGCGGCCGCGGCGGGCCGCGAGATCGAGGACGACCATTTCGGCATCAGTCTGGCGGTGGCCGAGGCAGGGTTACCTGAGCAGCTCGCGACCGCGATCCGGGCCCGCCGCCCCGACGTCGATCCGGCTGAACTGGTTGCCGGCGACTGGGATCAACTCCACGCCCAGCTCGACGGTTACATCGCCGCGGGACTGAGCAAATTCGTCATCCGGCCCGCCGGCCAGATGGACACCGAAGAGTTCAGTACCCGTCTTGCCGAGGAGCTGCTGCCCCGTCAGAACTAGACGGCTACCATCCGGGGCGTGAATCGCACGGCGCAGGTGGCAGCCGCAACAGGTCTACTGATGCTGGCCGTGCTGCCCGCCGGCCCGGGTGCGTCGGCCGAGCCACCGGCGACCGCCTACCAGTTCGCCGCGTGCTACGACCCGACGCAGCCGGTGCTCGAAAAACCGCCGACCGTGGTGTACGGCTGCGACCACACCAGCGTCATGGAGAACATGACCTGGACCGAGTGGGGCGCTGCCGGCGCCACCGGCACCGGCGTCGACAACGCCGTCGAATGCAAACCCAACTGCGCTCAAGGCCGGCGGCTGGTCAACCCGATCATCGTGCACGCGTGGAATCCGGCTCCCGCCGACAAGCCGGGGTGCCCGGCAGGCGTCGAGTTCTTCCGCGACTTCACCGTCGCCTACCCCGAATCCGTGCCGCCGTGGGTCCAGCCGGGAACCTCGTGGACCGAGGACGTGAGCTACCTCTACATCGACGGGATGCCGGCGGTGCACTTCACGGGTCAGACGCCCTACAGCTGCACACCGCCGTCGTACTGACTCGAGGACTTTCGGTCCTGAAGAAAAGGACTTTCGCCGGGTCCGGAGCTCCGCAGACCTTCCTACCGTCACAACCATGACGTATGTGATCGGTTCCGGATGTGTCGACGTGATGGACAAATCGTGTGTGCAGGAGTGCCCGGCGGACTGCATCTACGAAGGACTGCGGTCGCTCTACATCAACCCCGTCGAGTGTGTCGACTGCGGAGCGTGCCGGATCGCCTGCCGGGTCGATGCCATCTACTACGAAACCGACCTGCCTGACGACGAACTCGCTCACCTCGAGGACAACGCAGCGTTCTTCGCCGGTGTGCTGCCCGGGCGTTCCGAGCCGCTGGGGGAGCCGGGCGGGGCCGCTGGGCTGGGCCCCACCGGAGTGGACACCCCGTTGGTGGCCGCGATGCCCGTTCGCGAGGTGCCCGCACACTGATCTCCGGTTCGCATTCATCTCGCCGATGAGGTAGAGAAACGGGGTGGGTCTGTCTGTAGGCTCACGCGAGGCGCGTCGACGATGACGTCGCGATCCCGGATCCGTTCCAGCTCCTTGACTCGACGTTCGTTGCGGCGGAAACGCGGTCCGGGCACGAAGGGAGTGCAAGTGATGGCCACGGTGCTCGGTGTGTCGGTGACGCCGACGACTGTCCGGTCCGTGTTGGTGGAAGGACGTGGCGCGGACGGGGCCACGCTCGGCCACGACGAGTACGACGTTCTCGAAGAAGTCGGTGCAGCGCTGCGGCGCGCCCGCGATGAGGCTGAAGCCGATGACCAGGCGGTGTCCTCCATCGGCGTCACCTGGAGCGACGACGCCGAGCTGGAAGCGTCGACGGTGCTCGACGGGATGGCGCGGGCGGGACTGACCGGCGTCAGCGCCGTACCGCTGTCCGAAGCCGTCGAAGCCCTGGCCAGCAGCATCGGCCGGGTCATCGGGTACCAGCGCACCGCCTTGTGCGTCGTCGAGCCGGAGACCGCGGCCATCGCGGTGGTGGACACCGCCGATGATTCGGTGGATGTGCTGATCAGTCACGCGATCGACAGCGAAGGTGCGCTGATCGACTGGGTCGGTGCCGCCCTGGCCGACGAGATGCGTCCCGACGGACTGTTCATGGTGGGCTCGGTGCCCGGCCTCGACGACACCGCCACCACGCTCCAGGACGAACTCGAGCTGCCGGTGTTCAATCCGCCGGAAGCCGAGCTGGCCCTGGCGCACGGCGCCGCGCTGGCCTCGGCGGAGAACACCACCTTGCGACCCTTCGATTTCACGGTTCCCGTGGCGCCCAAGCCACGCCGCAATCCCGTCGCCGCGCCCATGACGATGCTGGTCGCCGGCGCTGTCACGTTCGTGGTGTCGTTGTCGGTTGCCGTCGGCGATCAGTTGGTGCCCGCCAGGGACGCGGTGCCGACCTCGACCCAGGAGGTGCAGAAGACCGCGGGCACACCACCGTTGGCGCGGCCCACCCCGCCGGCTCCGGTGGCCCCGCCCCCGCCGCCGGTGGCACCGCCGCCTCCTGTGGTCGCACCCGTGGCCGCACAGGAGGTGCTGCCCCCGGCCGAGGCGCTTCCCCCGGCTCCCGAGTACGTTGCCCCAGCCCCCGAGTACGTTCCCGAGGAGGTGCCGGCCGCGCCGCCGGTCGTGGTCCCACCCCCGGCGGCCGTTCCCCCACCGCCGCCGGTGTACCAGGCGCCCGTCCAGATCCCGGAACGCAGGACTCTGTGGGAGCGGTTCAAGGACAAGCTGAAACCCGGTCCCGACGAACCCGAGTGGCAGCTGGCCCCCGGCGCGGTGCCGCCGCCCGGAGTGCCGATCCCGCCGGGCTGATCAGACCAGCTGGGCGGCCCGCTGCTTGCCGGTGTAGTCCACCTGCCAGTGTTTGATGCCGTTGAGCCAGCCCGAGCGCAGCCGCTCCGGGGTACCGACCGGCGTGAGGTCCGGCATCTGATCGGCGATGGCGCCGAAGATCAAGTCGATGGTCATCTTGGCCAGGTTGGCGCCGACGCAGTAGTGCGCACCCGTGCCGCCGAAGCCGACGTGCGGGTTCGGGTTGCGGGTGATGTCGAACCGGAACGGATCCTCGAACACGTCCTCGTCGAAGTTGGCGGACCGGTACGACATCACCACCCGCTGGCCCTTCTTGATCAGCACCCCGGACAGCTCGGTGTCCTCCAGCGCGGTGCGCTGGAACGAGGTGACCGGCGTGGCCCACCGCACGATCTCGTCCGCCGCCGTCGCGGGACGCTCCCGCTTGTAGAGCTCCCACTGATCGGGATGGTCGGTGAACGCGATCATGCCGTGGGTGATCGAGTTGCGGGTGGTCTCGTTGCCCGCCACGGCGAGTAGCACCATGAAGAATCCGAACTCGTCATCCGAGAGTTTGTGGCCGTCGACGTCGGCCTCGATCAGCTTGGTCACGATGTCCTCGCCGGGTTCCTCGGCACGGAGCGCGGCCAGCTGCATGGCGTACATGATGAGCTCCATCGCCGAACTGCGACCGTCGTGATGGGCGAATTCCGGATCATCGTCGGCCACCATCTGATTGGACCAGTCGAAGATCTTCTTGCGGTCTTCGAGCGGGATCCCGATCAGACCGGCGATCGCCTGCAGTGGCAGTTCGCAGGCGACCTGTTCCACGAAATCCCCGCAGCCCTCGGCGGCGGCCTTGCGGACGATGTCCTGGGCGCGGGTGTGCAGGTCATCGCGCAGCCGTTCCACCGCCCGCGGAGTGAAGCCCCGCGAGATGATCTTGCGCAGGTGGGTGTGATGCGGCGCGTCCATGTTCAGCAACACCAACCTGCCGGTCTCGATCTGCTCACCTGACGAGCCCTTGGGGTAGCGGGGCAGCGCCGTCTTGGCCAGGCTGGAGAAGACGTCGCTGCGCCGCGAGATCTCCTTGACGTCCTTGTGCTTGGTCACCACCCAGTAGCCGCCGTCATCGAAACCGCCCTGGCCCTTCGCCTGTTCGTTCCACCAGATCGGTGCGGTGCGGCGAAGTTCAGCGAGTTCGTCGATGGGTAGCCGCTCCCGGTTGAGGTCGGGATCGGTGAAGTCAAAGCCGGGGGGCAGGCTCGGATTCGGCATGGTCGACGGGCTCCTCGCTGAATAGTTGTGCACCTGTAAGGCATTGGTACACCGCAGATCAGCGAGTTGTGGCAGGTTGAGGAAATATCGAACTGAAACATGTTCTCGCAGCAGGCCGGGAACCGTTCGGCGGTGATGGGAGTTTGTCCTGACGTGACCGAGATCGACCAGTTCAGGGAGCACAGGGCAGCACGGATGATGCTGCGGGTCGCGATCATCGTCGCCGTTCTGGCCGCCATGGTGTTCGTGGAAACCCAATCGCGGTCCGGTGTGCTGTGGCGATTCGTGACGTTCACCTACCAGGCCAACCTGCTGGCCGCGGCCTACTACGCGTGGACCCTGGTCGATCGACGCGCCGACCACCGCGCGGGCCTGCGTGGCGCGGTGGTCCTCTACGTCGTCGTCGCCGGCGTGATCTGGAACCTCTACCTGGTGGACATGAGCGCCGGGTACACACCGGCCAATTTCCTGTTGCACGTGGTGGTTCCGGTGCTGGCCTTCCTCGACTGGGTGGTGGTGGGACACAGCCAGAGCCAGGTGACCTGGTGGCAGCCGCTGGCTTGGCTGGCCTATCCCGCCGCGTATCTCGGGTTGGCGGTGGTGGTCTTGAACAACCTGGGCCGCCGCGCGCCGTATTACTTCCTGGACCACGGCAGCATCGGGGCGGCCGGCGTCGCGGTCAACGTGGCGATCCTCGCCGCCGGCTTCGTCGGCCTCGGCTACCTGCTGTCCCTGATCGGCCGCGCGGCGGTGCGTATCCGCGTCTAGTGCCCGGGCACGCCGGTGTATTCCGGGTTCGGCGGTACGGCAAGCGCGATCCCGATCCGGTTGGTGGCGCCGATGAACGCGGCGATCGAGATGGCTTCCAGGATCAGCTGATCGCTGAGGCCGAGTTCACGCAAGGCGGTGTAGTCGGCGTCGCGGATGGACTGCGGATCGTTGTTGACCGCGATCGCCAGATCGGCCAGCGCCCGCTCCCGGTCGGTGAGCTCTTCGACCTGATGATGATCGATGGCGACCCGCTGCCCGAACGACCAGTCGCCGGCCACCTTGCCCAGTTTGTTGGCGTGGTTGGTGTGGCAGTAGGCGCACCGGTTCTCGCCGGAAACGACGGTGGCGATCACCTCACGTTCGCGGGCCGACAGGCCGGATCGACCATCGGTGCCCAGAAGCGGCAGCAGGTAACCGTTGAGCCGCTCGAGGTCGCCTTCGTTGAGGGACAGCGCACGAAACCAGTTCGACGTCAGACCTTCTTCGCGCAACTGGTGCGAGAAGAACCCCTTCACACTGGGATTGGTCAGTTCGTCGAGTTCGGGCACCTCGAGCCGGGAAATCCGGGTGGGTCGAAGTGCGCCGTCGGTGGTGGGGCGATCGGTGGTTGCGGTCATGGTGGTGACACTGCCCGCGACCTTGTGATCAGCCAAGATTTGGGGCCCATGAGAATTCAACTCTTGCGGGTGTAACAAAATCGTGGCGGGAGCAGAATCACTGTTCATGGTGCGGATCCACACTCGCAAGGCAGCATGGTCGGCGGCTCTCGGCGCATTCGGCGCCGCGGCGTTCTTCATCGCAGCTCCTTCGGCCTCGGCCGAGCCCGCTGCGCCGCCGCCTCCTCCGGCACCCGTGGTTCCGGTCCCGGCTCCCGCGCCGCTGCCGCCGGTCGCTCCCGCTCCGCTGGCCGCGCCAATCCCTTCCGCCCCGTTGGCTGCGGCGGTCGCTCCCGCGCCGTTGGCTGCGCCCGCGCCCGTCGCACTGGACCAGCCGCTCCCGCCGGCGGCGATCCCGCATCTGTCGAGTCCCGAGAATCTGCCCCCGGGCGCCAGCCTGACCCCGACCGGCCCGACCCAGGGCCGCGGCATGTCGTACCTGCGTGAGTTGTGGCATGCAGTGCAGACCCAGGAGGTCAGCAAGGCCGACGCGGTGCTGCTGCTGACGCAGCGTCCGTTGGATGCCACCGCTCCGGCCGGCCCGCAGGCTCCGCTGCCGCCCGCGCCGCTACCGGCGGAACCGTTGCCGGTCCCGGCTCCCGCGCCGCTGCCGCCGGTTCAGTAACTAGCCCGTCGGTTCGGCGGTCACCGTCACGGTGACCGTGGCCGTGGGAATCGATGACGTGGCCGAGGTCGGCGACTGTGTCGACGGGGTGCTGCTGGTGGTCGTCGTCGGACTGCTGGTGGTGCCTTCGGCGGTGAACCGCGGCTGCTCGTATTCGATCCAGGTGTCGCGGTAGACCACCTTGTCGTCGGCGGTGACGAGCAGCTGCTGCGGTGTGACCGTGTAGGTGGCGCCTTCGTTCTCGATGATGAAGCCACCGTCGGCGGCGGTGGCGGCGGCTTTGAGTCCGGCTTCGTCGCTGAGCCGGACGCCGCGGTATTCGTATCCACCCTCCGGCCGGGTGCAAATCGCCACCAGCGAGCGTGCCGTTCGTCCGTACGCGACCGCCAATTGTGTGCTGTCGCAACGCGCTTCGGTACCGACGTAACCCTGCTCGTCGCTGGTGATGGTGGGTTCGGCAGTGGCGACCGCTGGGAGCAACGCGGCCGCGGCCAGAAGGGCTCCGGCCCCGGTCGATGCCAGCAGATGACGGCCAGTGGGCATAACGATCGCTTCCTCCTCGTGGACGTGTCACCCAAGCAAACCACTGTGAGCAGCGAATTCAGCGTTCATCGGACCGCGTTTCGCGTGTGAGATAACCGAATCGCCGGGCAACACAGCCACGCCCCATTAGGCTCACGCAATGCGTGGACTGAGCATCGCTGCCGCTGTGGTCGCATCCGCCGGGTTGGCCTTGGCGCCCACCGCCGGGGCCATCCCCAACGACCCCTCGATCCAGATGGCCGACGTACCGAACATGGTCTTCGGCCCGGGCGTGCAGTTCAGCTACGCCTGCCACAGCTGGGAGCGCAACATATTCGGCCGCAGCGACAACGGCCAGACCTATGCCTGCCACTACATCCCGAACCAGTGGCCCCCGGTGTACACCGGGTTCTGGGTGCACTCGCCGCCGCTGTACGGCGTGCAGGAAATCGGTGCGCCGTGCCCCAACTACCGCAGCTCGGCGGCGCAGACCCCTGACGGTCTGGCCTTGGAGTGCACCGAATCCCGAGGCTGGCAGCAGGACTTCTACGCCTGATGCTTCGTGTGTTGACTCCGGGCAGCCGCGGAGACGACTCAACCTGCGCCGACCACGAAGTCGGCGCAAGAACTCGCTAGAGCGGCGGTTCCCCGTCGGTCTCGGCGGGCGGGCGTTGTCCGCTCTTGTGAGGTGGCAGTGGGGAATCCGTGGTTGGTTTCGGTGGGGTGGGGCGGGGTTTCTGGCGTAGGCGTTCCGGGTGGTGGAAGTCATTGACGCGGGGTTGGCCGACGTCGAGGTGCGCCGGGGGGATCCATTCGGTTTCGCCGAAGGGGTTCTTGCGGGTGGTCCACCCGCCCTCGGTGACCAGTTTGTTGTCTGTGGGGCAGGCGAACGCGAGGTCGTCGATGTTGGTGAGCCCGCCGTCTGCCCAGTCCAGGACGGCGTGGTGGGCTTCGGCCCCGTAGCCGGGCACGGTGCAGCCGGGTCGGGTGCAGCCCCGATCCCGGTCGAACAGCACTATCTGCTGCGACGGGCTGGCGGTGCGGCGGGTACGCCCGAGGTGCAGCACCTCACCGTGGTCGCCGTAGATCACCAGGTAGTGATGGGCATGCCGCGCCAGGCGCAGCACATCCCGGACGGGCAGCCGGGTGCCGCCGGCGGTCACGCCGAGGCCCGCGGAGTGTTCGAGTTCGGCCAAGGTGGTGGAGACGATGATGGTGGCCGGCAAGCCGTGATGCTTGCCCAACTGTCCGGAAGCCAGCATGGCGCGGCCGACCGCGGCCAGGGCGTCGTGGTTGCGTTGCGCTTGGCTTCGCCCGTCGCGACGGGCGGCGTCGTCGCTGACCTCATCGATGCACGGTGATTCGTCGTGGGGGTTGCAGGCGCCCGGCTTGGCCCATTTCGCGTGCACCGCTTCCCAGGTGGCGCCACTTTCAGCGGTGAAGTAACCCCAGAATTTGCGGCGGCCATCGCGTTGCTGCCGTCCGATGTGCATTTCCCCCTGCGGGGCCCGTGGTGTGGGTTCGGTGGGCGGGCGGCCATCTTGGTCCAACTGCCGGAACAGGTCATCGGCGTCTTTGCGGACCTCGTCCGGGCGCTTGCGGCGCGCCAACTCCACCAGTTTTGCTTCGGTGTCCTCACGCTGGGTCTGGTTGACATGCCCGGGCAGTTGCTTGAAGAACTCCCGGATCACCGCCACGTGCCCGGTGTTGATCGCGCCGTCGGCGTGCGCTGCGGCGGTGGCAGCCAGCCAGGGTGGCATCGGTTCACCCGAGAGCGCGGTGCGCGGGCCCAGCCGTTCGGCGTCGTCGACCAACTTCTTGGCCTCCGGGCGTGAGATCCGCAAGATCTCGGCCAGCGCTCGCGGCAACGTATCGCCCAACTCCGCCGGGCTGGCGTGCTGGCGCAGGGCTGCGATCTCCCGGTGCTGCAGGGCGGGCAGGCGGTTGAGGATCTGTTGGGTGTGGGCCAGGAAGTCTTTGTGCTCCAGCACCGAGCGCCGGGTGGGATCGGACGCCAGCAACGTCGTCACCGCAGCATCAATGGCAGCAAAGGCCCCCAACACGGGGTCTTCCTGCGTGGCTGTCGGCGGCGAACTCATACCCCGATGCTGCCCACCAGCCCCGACAGATCAGCTTCGGCAAGCCCGGGTCAACCTGAGACCAGCCCAGTTATCCACAGTTGCGGATCCATCCACAGCTCAGAGGCTCAATTCGCAGCCTTCCTCGCCCCGCTTCGCAGGCTCCGCGGCGCTCGTCAGACTCCCGGTTGTGTGGGTCGTCGTTCCTCGCCCCGCTCCGCAGGCTCCGCGGCGCTCGTCAGACTCCCGGTTGTGTGGGTCGTCGTTCCTCGCCCCGCTTCGCAGGCTCCGCGGCGCTCGTCAGACTCCCGCGGCCTCGTTCAGCTCGTTGAGCCGGCCCGTCGCCTCCAGATACTCCTGCACCCAACGCTCGATCACCGTCGAGGTCTTCTCCACCTTGGTGAACTGACCGACCACCTGACCCACCGGGTTGAACGCGACGTCGACCGATTCGTTGGGGTACTTGTGGGTGGCGGCGACCGCCATACCGGACACCATGTACTGCAACGGCATTCCCAGCGGTGACGGGTTCTCCGGGTTCTCCCACGCTTCGGTCCAGTCGTTCTTGAGCATCCTGGCCGGCTTGCCGGTGAACGAGCGACTGCGCACCGTGTCGCGGCTGGTGGCCTTGGCGTAGGCGGCGTGCTGCACCGGAGTGTGCTCGGACTCCTCGACCATCACCCACTGCGAACCGGTCCAGGCGCCCTGCGCGCCCAGTGCCAATGCGGCGGCGATCTGCTGACCGCTGCCGATACCGCCGGCGGCCAGCACCGGCACCGGCGCCACCTCTTTGACCACCTGCGGCCACAACACGATGGAGCCGACGTCGCCGCAGTGCCCACCGGCCTCACCGCCCTGGGCGATGATGATGTCGACACCCGCGTCGGCGTGCTTGCGCGCCTGATACGGCGAACCGCACAGCGCGGCGACCACCCGGCCGGATTCGTGGATGTGCTTGATCATGTCGGCGGGCGGGGTGCCCAGCGCGTTGGCGATCATCGTGACCTTGGGGTGCTGCAGCGCGACCTCGACCTGGGGCGTGGCCGTGGCCTCCGTCCACCCCAGCAATTGCAGCGCATCATCGTCGCTGTGCTCGACCGGGACCCCGTGGTCGGCCAGGATCTTCTTGGCGAACTCGATGTGCTCGTCCGGAACCAGCTCGTTGAGCGTTTTCTTGAGGACTTCCGGATCCATATCGGTGGCGTCCATGCCCTCGTACTTGTTGGGGATCACGATGTCCACGCCGTACGGGTGATCGCCGATGTTCTCGTCGATCCACTTCAGTTCGATCTCCAGTTGTTCGGGGCTGAAGCCGACAGCGCCCAGGACTCCGAAGCCGCCGGCCTTGCTCACTGCCACCACCACGTCGCGGCAGTGCGTGAAGGCGAAGATCGGGAACTCGATACCCAACTGATCGCAGAGGGGAGTGTGCATACCGGAATCCTTGCTCGGGCGGACAGAAAACTGGAACGTGTTCTAGTTTAGCGTCAGGGCGGGTACCGGGGGTCGGTAGGGGTGGTTGTCCCTCGGAAAGCGCCCGCCGGCAATGTGTTTCAGCGTGTGCCTTCTTCGGCGCGCTCGGCCACCGCATCGACATTGGATTCATCGACGAACGAGGGTCCGGTCAATGTGGGGAATCCGCCGCCGATGATGTTCCCGTTGCTCACGTACAACCACAGCGCGCTGATCGCCAGATAACCCTGCAGAAAAGGCTGTTGATCCACCGCCCAGCCGATGGTTCCGCGCTCCACAGCCTCGATCACTGCGGTGTTGGTGTCGAATGTGACCACCTTGGCGTAGCTGTTTGCCTCACCCACCGCTTGCAGGGCAGTGGTGGCCACCGGGGCTGCCAAGGTCAGCACGCGATCGATCGAGCGGTCCTGTTGCAGGCGCGCGATCAGGTCGGCCCGGACTGCCTGAGGCCGGGTTCCGTCGACGTAAATCCGCTGCAGCACACCGGGAAAAGCCTCATCGGCGCCGTTGCAGCGCGACTCGAGCCCGACATGGCCGCGTTCCTGGATCACGCACAGCACATTGACCGCGCTCTCGTGCTCGAGGCGCCGGCCCACTTCTTGACCGGCCACCAGATCGTCCTGACCGAAGTAGGCGATCGCGCCCATCTCGCGCCACGCGTCGATACCGGTGTTGACCGCCACGACAGGGACACCGCCGGCCACTGCCGAGCGCACCGAGGCCGCCATGGCCGGCGGATCGGCCAGTGTCACCGCGATCCCGGCCACCTGCTCACCCACCGCCTCGGATACCTGGCCGGCCTGAATGGCGCCCTCGGGGTCGTGGAAGTAACGCAGCTCGATGCCGTCTTTGTCGGCGGCCGCCTGGGCACCGCGACGCACCAGGTCCCAAAAGGTGTCACCCGGCGGCTGGTGGGTCACCAGCGCGACCGCCACTCGGGGTGGCGGCGGTGCCGGCTGTGGCGCCTCCGTGTCACCGCCCGGCGAGCATCCGGTCTGGGACGCGACGAGCACGATCGCAGTCGCCAGTGCGGCGCATCGTCGGACGGTGCTCGGTCGCATGTCTCCAGTGTCGACCTCGGTGTGCCGTCGCTGCGGCAAATTGCGAACCCCGGTCCGCCGATCGCTGATCTAGTCTTGCGGGATGACCGACCAAGACATCGCCACCGCCCGCCGTGAGATCTCGAAGGCTCTGTTGACGGCGCTCGATCGACGCCACGAGGTGCTCGATGTCATCGTCGACGCCGAGGACCAGCCTGCGGCGGTCGCGAAGATCGCCGAACTGCTCGGGATCTCCACACGCGGCGCTGAAGCGGTGGTCGGCCTGTCGTTCAACCGCCTGACGCGGCAGTCGCGCCGCAAGATCGCCAAAGAGCTCGACGACGACAACAGCCAGCTGAGCTTCCTCCTGGGCGAGCGTCCCGCCAGCCTGGACGAGAGCCTGACTCTGCGGCCGTTCGACGGTGCCGCCGATCGCGACATCTTCGCGGCCAGGACGCAGGAAATCGGTTCGGCCGGTGACGGTTCCGGTGCGCCGGCCGGTGGTCTCGACGACGAGATCAACGCCGCGTTGGCTCGGGTACGCGCCGAGGAAGCGGCTTGGTTCGTCGCACTCGAAGGCGATCAGAAGGTCGGGATGGCATTCGGCGAACTGGTCGACGGCGAGGTCAACGTCCGGATCTGGATTCACCCCGATCACCGCAAGAAGGGCTACGGCACGGCCGCGCTCCGCCGCTCACGCAGCGAGATGGCCGCGTACTTCCCGGCGGTGCCGATGGTGGTCCGCGCGCCGGGTGCCACGCCGCGGTAGACCCCGGCGCATGCCTGCGTAACCTCGTCGGAGTGACTGTGCGCGCGGGCATCGTGGTGACCGGAACCGAAGTACTGACCGGACGGGTTCAAGATCGCAACGGCCCCTGGCTGGCTGATCGGCTACTCGAACTCGGCGTCGAACTGGCCCACATCACGCTGTGCGGGGACCGCCCCGAGGACATCGAGGCACAACTGCGCTTTCTGGCCGCCGAAGGTGTGGACCTGATCATCACCAGCGGGGGACTGGGACCCACCGCCGACGACATGACCGTCGCGGTGGTGGCTCGCTTCTGCGGGCGCGAGCTCGAACTCGATGTCGAACTCGAAGAGCGGATCGCCGACATCCTGCGTCGGCTCAATGCGGCCAGGGGCCGGACCGTCGACTTCGAGGCCGTGCGCGCCGCCAACCGGAAGCAGGCGCTGGTGCCGGTGGGAGCCGCCGTGCTCGAGCCGGTGGGAACCGCGCCCGGAGTGGTGGTGGCGGGCAGCCCGACGGTGGTCGTGCTGCCCGGTCCGCCGCGGGAACTGCAGCCGATGTGGCGCACCGCGGTGCAGACCCCGGAGGTGCAGCAGGCGATCTCCGGTCGCACCCACTACGAGCAGTCGACGATCCGGATGTTCGGCCTGCCCGAGTCCGCGTTGGCCGAGACACTGCGTACGGCCGAGACCACCGTGGAGGATTTCGACCGGCTGGAGATCACGACGTGCCTGCGCCGCGGTGAGCTCGAGATCGTCACCCGCTACGAACCCGATGCCGCGCCGGTCTACGCGGCGCTGCAAACAGTGCTGCGCGACAAGCACGCCGACGCGGTGTTCTCCACCGACGGTTCCCTGGTCGACGACCAGGTGGCCGCCCTACTGGCCGGTCGCACCATCGCCACCGCCGAATCCTGCACCGCGGGCCTGGTGGCGGCGCGGCTGGCGGACCGGTCCGGCTCGTCGGCGTACCTGCTGGGCTCGGTGGTGGCATACGCGAACTCGGCGAAAACCGAACTGCTGCAAGTGGATCCAGCGCTCATCGCCGAACACGGGGCGGTATCCGAACCCGTCGCCGAGGCGATGGCCGCGGGCGCGCTGGCCCGATTCGGCGCCGATACCGCGATCGCGGTCACCGGTATCGCGGGACCCGGTGGCGGCACTGCGGACAAGCCCGTCGGCACGGTGTGCTTCTCCGTGCGAACTTCCGACGGGCGAGTGCTCACCAAGACCCGGCAGCTGCCCGGCGAACGGGCCGATGTGCGGGAGCGCTCGACCACCGTGGCCTTCCACCTGCTCCGGCAGTTGTTGAGCTAACTCTGCTCGTCCCACAGCACGAGCATGCTGCGCAGGATCTCCTCGGCCCGGCCGAGGCCGGCCAGATGGCTCTCACCGGCCAGTGGATACAGCTCGGCGTCGGGCAGCCGGGACACCACGTGCTCGCCGTGGGCGAACGGCACGATGTGGTCCTTGTCGCCGTGCCACCACCGCACCGGCACCTTCACCTCGTCTAGCCGAAAACCCCAGTCGCGGGCGAACACCACCACATCGGCGAACGGCGCGGCCAGCTGTTTGCGGCTGCCGTTGAGCAGATCGTCGAGAAACATGGCCCGGAATTCGGGACGCACGAGCAGCCGGCGGTCGGCCTCCGGGGAGATCCGGGCGTAGGCGTACAGCGCAGGCGTGGCCACCGGACGGATGAGCTGGATCAGCGCCGTGGCCGCCATCCGCAACGGGAACCCGGCCACCTCGATGAGCGGAGCCACCGTGCTGCCGAAGCCCATCACACCGCCGCCGATCGCGTCGGGGCCGACGGTCGGGGCCACGCCGCCGAGGACACCGACGGCCAGTACCCGTTCCGGCAGGGCGGCCGCGCAGCCCAGTGTGTACGGACCACCACCGGACAGGCCGATGACGATGAACTTGTCGATGCCGAGGGTGTCGGCGATGGTCCTCAGGTCATGGGCGAATTCGCCGACATTGGCGTATTGGAACGGGGTGGACGAGCCGATTCCGGGCCGGTCGATGCCGATCAACCGGATGCCCTGTTCTTCGGCGAACACCCGGGCCTCGGTGGGAATCTGCCTGCGCGCGCCCGGCGTGCCGTGCAACCAGAAGAACGCTTTGCCTTGCGGATCGCCGAATTCAGCGAAGCCGATCTGCCGCTGAGCGTCCACGGCGATGTTGCCCTCCAGCTTGGGGCGTTCGATCGGGGGAACCATCCGCAAAGTGTCGCATGCGCCACAGCCGCACCGGCGCGGGTTCTAGCTCACCCAGCCGGCGGGTCGTCGATCCGTCCAGGGCGCGGCTTCCTCCAACTGGGCGGCCAGTTGCAGCAACACCGTCTCGTCAGGCGCCATCAGCTGCACGCCGATGGGCAGCCCGTCGTCGCTGACACCGAGCGGCAGTGAGATCGCCGCCCAGCCGGTCACATTGGCCAGCGACGTCCATCCTGTCGTGGCGAACTCGACGTCGAAGAAGGCCCTGGTGCTGCCGCGGGGCTGATCCAGCAACCCGTACCCCGGCGGCGGGGTGAGCAGGGTCGGCACCAGCAGTACGTCGTGGCCGCGCATGCCGTCGGCGAAGCGACGCGTCTGTGCGTGGACGGCGCTGATGGCTCCGGCATAGGCCACGCCCGTGGTGGTGAACCCCTCACGCACCATTTCCCATGTGCTGGGCTCGAATTCGTCCTCACGGGGTTCACGGCCGAGAACCTCGGTGGCCAGCGCGTGCAATCCCGCGTTGCTGACGGTGTGCAGGACGGCGATGGCGTCGGCCACCGCGTCGGCGTCGATACCGGGGGCACCCGAGTCGACGTGATGGCCGAGGTCACCGAGAAGCCGCGCAGTGGCTTCGACCGCCGCGACCACCTGCGCGTCGGTGGCTGGACCGGGGAACGGGGACTCGGTGGTCATCAACACCCGTACGCCGGGCAGCGGCCGGCTCAGGGCGTCGAGGAAGCTGGTCACGGGGAGTGCAGCGGTGTACGGGTCGCCCGGCGCGGAACCGGTCGCGATGTCCAGCAACGCGGCGCTGTCACGGACGGTCCTGGTCAGCGCGTGCGCGTTGACCAGACCCTCGAGGCTGTGCCCGGCGTCCGGTGCGAACGACGACCGCCCGCGCCGCGGTTTGAGCCCCACCAGGCCGCAACACGAGGCCGGTACCCGGATCGAGCCGGTGCCGTCACCTCCGGACGCGGCGGGAACCACCCCGGCGGCGACGGCGGCTGCCGAGCCGCCGCTGGAACCACCCGGGGTGACGGCCTTCGACCACGGGTTGATGGTGGGACCGAACAGTGACGGTTCGGTGGTGCAGTGATTGCCCCACTCGGGGGTGTTGGTCTTCCCGAAGATCACCAGCCCGGCGTCCAGATACCGTTGCACGATCCAGGACGTGTCGGTGGCGATGTGGGTCCGCAACGCCCGTGAGCCCATCGCTTCCGGCGTGCCGGCGAGCGCGGCCCCAAGGTCCTTGAGCAGGAATGGAACTCCGGCCACGGGCGCCGCACCGCCGGAACGCAGTGTTCGGGCGGTGTCAAGGGCGGAAGCCTGGTTGCGGGCCCGGTCGAACAGATCGGTGATCACCGCATTGAGCCCCCTGGCGGCTTCGAGGCGGATCAGCGCCGCCTCGAGCAGTTCGACCGCTGACAGTTCACCCGCCGCGGCCAGCGCTGCCTGCCCGAGCGCGTCCACTGAGGCCAATTCGAAGGCCGAGGATGTATCCATCGACATCAGGCAGATGCACCTACTGCCATCTTGATCTGAGTCGAGTTCTCACCCTGCTGTCCCATCAGCGTGGTGTAAGCCTCCATGACCACCTCCCCGGCGTCGTTGGTACACACGTTGCGGGTCACCACTATGTCGGCGCCGAAACGTTCGTCCACCGAATCGATCTCCAGCCGTGCGTGCAGCTTGTCGCCGGCCAGCACCGGCTTGTGGAAGACGAACCGCTGGTCCACCTGCACGATCCGCATCGTCTCCATACCGACGTCGACGTGCTTGAAGAAGTCCTGTTGGACCAGCAGCGCAAAGATCGCCGTGAAGGTCAGAGGCGCCACCAGGTCGGGGTGTCCCAGCTCGCGTGCGGCGGCTTCGTCGTAGCTGGCCGGGTCTTCGACCTTGACCGCCTTCGCATACTCCCGCACCTTTTCCCGACCGACCAGGTAGTGGTCTGGGTAGGTGTGGACCATGTTTCGGATATCGGTCTTGAGCGCCACGGCGGGGTCCTCCGTCCTGGGAAGGAATAGCAGACGATGAATCCAAAACCACGATAATCAAGATCGGGATTTCGGCAATTTCTCAGACCTCGGACTCGCTGCCGGTCACGCGCCGCCGATACGTCGACGGGGTTTCCCCGGCGAAGTAGGAGAAGGCCCGGGTGAACGAACTGACGCTGTCGAATCCGACAGCGGTGGCGGTTTCGCGCACCGTCTGATCCGGAGCCGCCAGCAGGGCCATGGCGCGCAACATCCTGGCATGCAAAAGGTATGTGCGCCAGGACAATCCGAGGGTGTCCTGGAACAACCTGCGCAGAGTGCGTTCTGACACCGCCACCGCACGGCTCACATCGTCGATGGATACCGAGTCCAGATGCTGTTTGGTGTAGGTGGTCGCGGCCTCGACGAGGGGATGGTCACAGGTCGGCAGGCTCAGCGGCGCTTCGTGATCCAGGGCCTCGGTGACCAGATTCGCCAGCGTCCGGAAGAAGCCGTCCGACACCGGACAGCCCTGCTCACGGTCGATGGGCCAGCGCAGTGCGTAGATCATCATTTCCCGGATCAGGGGAGACACCGCCAGGATGCGGGCCCGGTCGACGCCGGTGTCGATCAGCGCCGGATCGAACATCACCGCGACCGTACGCACCTCGGGATTCATGATGGCCTGGTGTTCCAGCCCGGCCGGGATCCACGCGGCCTGCTGCGGGGGCAGCAGGTAATGCGCGGCCGCCGTCTCGACCTCGACCACGCCGGCGATGGCGTATTCGATCTGGTGTACCTCGTGCGAATGCCAGCCCGTGATCAGCCCGTCACCTTCGTAGAGGTAGCTGCCGGCCAGGGCTTTGCCGCCCCGGCGCAGCTCGATGACGGGCAAGGTGGCCGATTCGGATAAAACTCTGTCCGATGGCGCAGAGACGGTCATGAGAACACAGGGTAGTTGTTGAATCATGAATCTCAACGACATGATTCTGGTGAGTATCGACGACCACGTCGTGGAGCCCCCCGACATGTTCCTGAATCACGTCCCCGAGAAGTACAAGAAGGACGCCCCCATCGTCGTCACCGATGACAAGGGTGTCGACCAATGGATGTATCAGGGCCGGCCGCAAGGGGTCAGCGGCCTCAACGCCGTGGTGTCCTGGCCCGCCGAGGAGTGGGGACGTGACCCGGCGGGGTTCGCCGAGATGCGTCCCGGCGTGTACGACGTGCACGAGCGGGTCCGCGACATGAGCCGCAACGGCATCCTGGCCTCGATGTGCTTCCCGACGTTCACCGGGTTCTCCGCGCGGCACCTGAACATGCACCGTGAAGAGACCACCCTGGTGATGGTGTCGGCCTACAACGACTGGCACATCGACGAATGGACCGGCACCTACCCTGACCGCTTCATCCCCATCGCGGTATTGCCGACCTGGAATCCGGACGCCATGTGCAAGGAGATCCGCCGGGTGGCCGCCAAGGGCTGCCGTGCGGTGACCATGCCGGAACTGCCGCACCTGGAAGGCATTCCGAGCTACCACGACGAGGACTACTGGGGCCCGGTGTTCCGGACCTTGTCCGAGGAGAACGTGGTGATGTGCCTGCACATCGGCACGGGCTTCGGAGCAATCAGCATGGCGCCCAACGCCCCGATCGACAACCTGATCATCCTGGCCACCCAGGTCTCGGCGATGTGCGCGCAGGATCTGTTGTGGGGTCCGGCGATGCGCAACTACCCCGACCTGAAGTTCGCCTTCTCCGAGGGCGGAATCGGCTGGATTCCCTTCTATCTCGACCGCAGCGACCGGCACTACACCAATCAGAAGTGGTTGCGGCGCGACTTCGGCGACAAACTCCCCAGCGACGTATTCCGGGAGCATTCGCTGGCCTGCTATGTCACCGACAAGACGTCGCTGAAACTGCGTCACGAGATCGGCATCGACAACATCGCCTGGGAATGCGACTACCCGCATTCCGATTGCTTCTGGCCCGACGCTCCCGAGCAGGTGCTGGCCGAGTTGACCGCCGCCGGCGCCGACGATTCCGACATCAACAAGATCACCTGGGAGAACTCCTGCCGCTTCTTCGGCTGGGATCCGTTCGCGCACACCAAACGTGAGGACGCCACCGTCGGCGCCCTGCGCGCCACCGCCACCGACGTGGACACCTCTATCCGGCCGCGCAAGGAATGGGCACAGCTCTACGACGAGAAGCGCTTCGCCAGAGCGTGATCACGTGACTCGACGGCTTTCCCGGTGAGCCCCAGGGCAATCAACACATCGGCCGCGGTGATGACCAAACCGGCGTAGTACATCCACTTGAGGCCCGGTTCGGGCTGCGCGGTGAAGAACACCAGCAGGAAAATGGGGCCGACGATGCCACACAGGAGTACGAAAAGCTGCACGCGTACGTAGAGCCACAGGATCTGTAGCCGGGTCACGGCCAGAGCATAACGGGGGCCGGTGCCTATCTGTGGGCGAGGACGGTGTCCAGCACCAGATCCGGGCGCGCCCACAGCAAGGCGCCGCCGGCGCCGGCCACCACTTCACGGCGGGCGCCGCGGATCCGGTTTGTCAGGTGCTCTCCGAGGTCGGGGGAATGTACGGCGTCCTCCGCGCCGAAGAGGATGTGCACGTCCACGGCGGGGCAGAACAGCTCCGCGGGCCAGGACGTCATCGCCAGCACGGTGTCGCGCGCATAACCCGCCGCACCGCCGGTGAAGGCGTCCTGCAGAGCCGCCCGGAACAGCGCCTGGAAGTCCGGACGCCGGTACACCGCGGCGTCGCACGCCGGGTAGTCGGACATCACCATGGTGTACAGCGCGTCGGGGGTGTAGTGAGCGAGGTCCGCCGCCAGTGCCTCCGGGTCGGCAGCGACGGCCGCGACCATCTCGCGATAGGCGGCGGGCAACAGCGCGGTGATCGGTGGGTATGCCACGTCGTCGATGGGGGACACCAGGACCAGCCCGCGTGCCCACGACGTGGCGGCCAGCGCCAACGCGAACGGGGCGCCCTGCGAGTTGGCGATCACCGACACCGGTTGGCCCACCACGTCCCGCACCAGCTCGCCGAGATCGTCGGCCACAGAGCTGAAGGTCTTGGCCGGATCGGCGGTCGACCCGCCGAGCCCCGGCCGGTCCACCGACAGCAGTCGGACATGGCGTCGATCCAGCAGCGCGTCGTCGCCGAACCTCATCAGGCGGCCGGATCCGGCGCCCGGGATGAACAGCACCGGTGTGCCGCCGGCAGGTCCATACGCGCGGTACGCCAGGTGGCGGCCGTCGCGCAGCTCGATCGCCGTCACAGCCGCCGCGCCCGGGCCAGCCAGGCGGGTTCGGCCACCCGGGTGCCCGGCGGCAACCCGACCGTCTCCGCCTGCGCCTGCTGCACCACCCCGGAGTAGGTGGTCTCGGTCAGACTCTCGAGCAGCCAGCCGGCGCCGAACGCATCGCGCACGGCGGACTCGCTGACCTGTGGCCCGAAACCGCGCCCGCGGTCGGACAGGGCGAGCACATGCACCACGCCCCCGGTGCGGCAGGTGCGCGCCAGACTCGCGATGTAGCGGGCGCGGTCGGCGGCATCGAAGATGTGGAACAACGCGCTGTCGAGCACCGTGTCGAACGGGGGTTGTCCCGACAGGTTCATCGCGTCCGCCACCTCGAAACGTGCCTGCACGCCGTGGGCGGCGGCATTCTCCCGTGCCCGAGCCACCGCATGAGGCGCGAAATCGACGCCGAGAACGTCGTAGCCCAACGACGCCAGCAGGATGGTGTGTTCACCTGTGCCGCAACCGATGTCCAGCACCCGCCCGCGGATCAGGCCGGCGCGTTCCAGCTGCACGACAGCCGGTTGCGGCGCGCCGGTCACCCACGGTGGTGTGCCGGTGCGGTAGGCGTCGTCGAAGCGGTCCCGGTTCGGCGTCTCCCAGTTCGTGGTCATGACGGTAAGTGTTCAACATCAACACCGGTTGAGGTCAAGCACCCTCCGGCCGGCTCGGTGGTACCGTCGCGGTGTCAGCCCGGCAGGATCGATTCACCCTCCACCACAATGGGTTTGGCTTCCAGTGGCCGTGCCGCCGGGCCTTGGGCGACGCTGCCGTCGAGGTTGAACTTACTCCCGTGACACGGGCAGTTGATGGTGCCGTCGGCCACCGCGTTGAGACGACACCCGGAGTGGGTGCAGACATTCGAGAACCCCTTGAACTCGCCCGCCACGGGCTGTGTGAGTACCACGTCGTCGACGATGATGCCGGAGCCGACGGGTACCTCGCTGGTGCTGGCCAGCGCCGCGGGCGCGGCAGCAGATCCGCCGGTGTCGGGTGCTTGCCCGGAGGTGGGCGGTTCGGCCGTCGACTGTTCGGAGTAGGTACTGCACGCGGCGATTACGGCGGCGGCACCGCCGACGCCGAGACCGGCCAGGAACCGAGGGCGGGAGAGCTGGGGCTGTGGAATGTCCATTGTGGGATCTTCGTCCTCGGGCATCAGAACGTCAGGCCATTGCGCTGGAAAAACCACAGTGCCGAGGTCAGCCACGTGTAGACCAGCACGAAGAACAACACCCCACCGGCGATCGGAAGCACCCACGCACGCAGGCCGGAGCGCGTGAGCAGCAGCATCTTGGTGACGAAGGCGCCGTAGAACAAGCAGCCGAACAGCGAATGGAACAGCACGCGGGTGTCGGTGGATCCGAAGCCCAGCGCGTAGAGGCAGTGCACGGCCACCGGCAAGCTGGCCAGCACCGCGACCCGGCCCGACCAGACGTGTGCGTGCCGCAACCACGCCGGTGTACGGGAGCGCGGCAGCAGCCGGTACATCGCCAGCGCGGACACCATCTGGAACACCGCCAGGCTCACCGCCACCGTGGCCAGCCATGACTTCACCGCCGCCGGGCTGGAGAAGCCGGCGATGTTGACCGCGAAGAAGCGCGGGTCGTGCACCCTGGCGAAGGCGCCGAGGCCCACGGCCACCAACGCCCCGATCAGCACCGCGCCCAGTACACCCGCGGTCGCCGGCGCGGGTGGGACCACCGCCGGGCGGATCTCGGTGTCGGTCTCGGAGTAGGCGTCAGCGGCCATCGGTCACCTCCGGCGCCCGCAGCTGCCAGCTGCGTTCACCGAGCGTCAGCGTTCCGGTGACGGTGCGGCCCTGCAGTCGTGCATCGAGTCCGCCGGCGCGATCGGTGCTCATCAGGTGCACCGCATCGCCGCGGACCGTGCCGGTCATCCAGGTCTCGATGGCAGCCCCATCGCAGACATACGCTTCCGCGGAGCCACCCGTCACCGTCATGTCGACGACGATCGGTGCGCCCGCAGTCGTGACCTGACCGGAATAGGTTGCGGCCGAGGGGAATCCGGCCGGGGGAACGGTCGTCAGGCTGGCGGCCGCCGGGGTGGGTGCCGACACCACAACCGGTCCGGAATCGGGTTCGGCTGTGGTGTTGGCCAGCCACAAGCCGGCCGCCGTGACGGCTACCGCGGCGATCGACAGCAGTGGTGTGTGTGTTTGCATGACCACGATCTTCGGCGCCCCGGCGCCGGCGAGCTTGGAGCCAGTGTGGAGATCGTGTGGAGATTGTCGGGAGCCCGACGCTCAGGCGGGGATCACCACAACCAGCTCGTTGCCGTCACGTTCGACGCGCATCCCGGCGCGGCGAGCCACCGTGGCCACCGCGGCGGCGTCGGTGGGTTCTGCCCGCGAGGACGCCAGCACCCGCGCCAACCGGCCCTTGTGCGCCTTGTTGAAGTGGCTCACCACGGTGCGGCGTCCGTCGGGATGCTCGGCCAGCACGTCGACCCGCACCGCGCCGGGGAGCCGGCCGAGGCCCGCATAGGAGCCGGAGCGCAGGTCCACCACCAGCTCCTGGGCGGCGACAGCGGCGAGCACCGGTTCCAGCGCCGGTCGCCACCGCGCCGACAATGTGGGCCGGCCCGGCAGTTTCGAGCCCGCGGAGAGCCGGTAAGCGGGCACCAGGTCGTGGGCGCGTACCACCCCGAACAACGCGGATCCGACCGCCAACCGGGCCGCGGCGCGGGCGGCGGTGGCACCGCGCAGGGATTCGATGTCCAGCGCGTCGTAGAGCACCCCGGTGTAGCGCCGGATCGCCGGCAGGGTCGGTGCGGTGCGCAGGGCGGCGTTGCGGTCGATCTCGGCGTCCTGGGCCGCCGAGATGCCCAGCGCGGCCCGGCTCGCGGGCCGGTCGGCGGACAGCGCGACGAGGTCGTCGACCAATTCCGCGCGCAGCAAGGTCAGCTCGGGGTGGGTCAGAGTGTCCAGGTTCAGCGGGGGCCCGTCGCCGCCGGTTTGTTTGGTCTCCGAGGGCGGCAGCAGCACGATCACGGCTGGGACCTTAACCGAGCGTCCGGCGCAGACGCCGACGGGTTACATTTCAGGCAAGAAGTGTCACAGGAGGGGTGGAGTTCGATGACAGCAGCCAGCGCCGACATCTGGGACGTGATGTCGACAGCGCGGACCATCCGCCGCTTCACCGATGAACCGGTTGACGACGCGACGTTGGCGCGCTGTCTGCAAGCGGCCACCTGGGCGCCGTCGGGAGCCAATGCCCAGGAATGGCGTTTTGTCGTGTTGCGCTCGGCGCAGCAGCGCGCGGTGGTGGCCAAGGCCGCCGCACACGCACTCGAGGTCATCGAACCCGTCTACGGGATGAGCAGGCCCGCCGACGACGATCACAGCCAGC
Organism: Mycolicibacterium sp. SMGY-1XX; assembly: GCF_059132455.1. NCBI lineage: Bacteria > Bacillati > Actinomycetota > Actinomycetes > Mycobacteriales > Mycobacteriaceae > Mycobacterium > Mycolicibacterium sp. SMGY-1XX. Next base: position 3,825,554 of record NZ_CP101139.1, on the reverse strand, counting down.
GGGCCCGGACCTACCGCGCCACCTACGAATTGCACGACAGGGCCGAGGAATTCACCTCGGTGCTGTTCACCCAGCGGCGGTTCCCGACGGCCTCGGAGCTGCTCTTGGGAGGTTCGATCTTTCCGGCGATGCAGAACTTCCTGCTCGCGGCGCGCGCGCAGGGGCTCGGGGCGTGCCTGACCAGCTGGGGTTCCTACGGGGGTGAGCGGCTGCTCCGCGATGCGGTGGGCGTGCCACCGGAGTGGTTGATCGCCGGCCACGTGGTGGTCGGGTGGCCGCGCGGCCAGCACGGGCCGTTGCGCCGGCGGCCGCTGTCGGCCAGCGTGCACCTGGATCACTGGGGGCAGCCCGCTCCCGAACTCACCTCAGCCGCGGGCGAGCAGTAGCGGTACCCGCTGTTCGGCGGTCGTCAGCGAGCCGTGCTGGCCCACCAGCGCCGACTCCAGTGGCTCGACGGTCCGTCGTACCAGGACGGCCGATTCCCGCGCGGCGGCCACGACATCGCCGATCCGGTGCCGCACCCGGTCGCTGACCTCCGCGCCGAACCACCCGGCGGCGATCGCTTCGTCCCGGCCGGCCACCCAGGCGCGGTCACCCAGAGTCGCCCGCCAGGTGTCCAGGACCGCCGCGCCGGCACCGTCGGCCACGTAGACGTGCCGGGCTCGCGGTTCACCGCCGATGCTGTGCACGCCGTCCATCAGGTCCGGCGAGGCGTCGAGGTCCACCGTCTGATCGGCGTCGGCGGTGACCATGCCGTGGTCGGCGACGACGGCGAGCAGGCCACCGGGCGGCAGCGCTTCGACCACGGACTCGACCAGGCGGTCGACCTGACGCAGCTGCATCCGCCAGGCTGGCGACCCGGGGCCGTGCAGATGCCCGATCATGTCGAGATCGGCGTGGTAGCCGTAGCAGAAACCGCGCTCGTCGAGGACGCTTCGCATCGCGTGCGCCAGATCGCCGAGCGCATGCACGCCGACGTAATTGCCGCCCCGAAGCGCGGCGCGGGTCAGTCCGGAGCCGTCGAACTGCGCACCGGACACCACACTGACCGCGACACCGGACCTCGCCGCGCGCTCGAATGTGGTCGGAAGTGGTTGTACCTCTTCGGGTATCAGCTCCTCACGCAGATCCGGCCCCCATGGATGTGGGCGCCAGCGCAGTGCGTTGATCACGCCGGAGTCAGGTACCCGGAACGAGTAGCCCACCATGCCGTGCAACCCGGAGCGGTGGCCGGTGCCCACCGCGGCCAGCCCGGCGGCAGTGGTGGCCGGGAAGCCGACCTGCAGGGTGCGGCCACGCAGCCCGGCCAGTACCGGGGCGTCGTCGGCGTGGGTGTCCAGCAGTTCGGCGCCGAGACCGTCGACCAGAAGCAGACATGCCCCCGATACCTCACCCAGATCGATTTTCGCCTCGAACCCAGCAGCCCCCATCGCGGCCAATATCGCAGGCGCCACGTCGGCGAGGTGGAGTTCGGTGGGATCCGGCTGGGGGAGTGCGGTGGTCATTTCTGGTGCACCGACACCGCGTAGTCACCGCCGCTGAACGGCGTCCGGTCCCACGTCGCCCAGCGCTGCCACAGCCGAAGGCCGGCGGCCTGCGCGTGCCGGTCATAGTCGTCGAGTTGCAGTCGGTCGGGCCGCAGGCTGAAGCCCGCGACCACCAGCCCGCCGTGCCGGACGGACCGGGCGACCTCAGCCAGCGCCCGGGCTTCGCTGCCCGGTGCCAGGAAGATCATCACATTGCCGGCCAGTACGGCGAGATCGAACGCACCGGTCACCGAATCGGTGAGGCAACACAGGTCGGCGTGTGCCCAACTGAGTTCCGGGGCCTTGTCACGTGCGGTCGCCACCATCGCCCCGTCGGAGTCCACGCCGACGGTGTCGAAGCCGCGGGCCGCCAATTCGATTGCCACCCGGCCGGTTCCGCACCCCGCGTCGAGCACCCGGTGCCCGCCGAAATCGCGGAGCAACACCTCGACGAGGTCGGCTTCGCCGTGGACATTGCCGCCGCGCGCGGCCAAGCGCTGCCAGCGCCGGTCGTAATCCTGGCCTCGAGGGACGTGGGCGTCCGTCCAGCGCGTGCTCATGCTTCCGATTCAACACCACCCTTGACATGCAGCCTGGAGGCTGCCTATGGTACCGAAATGCAGCCGAATGGCTGCATATGGAAGGCGAGATGGACGAAGTGTTCAAGGCGCTGTCCGACCCGAGCCGGCGGCTGCTGCTGGACAGTCTCAACGCCCGAGCCGGGCAGACGCTGACCGAACTGTGCGGTGACCTGTCCATGGCCCGGCAGTCGGTCAGCAAGCATCTGGCCGTGCTCGAGGGTGCCAATCTGATCACCACGCGCAGGCGGGGCAGGGAGAAGCTGCACTACGTCAACGCCGAGCCCATCAACGCGATCGCCGACCGTTGGATCCGTCAGTACGACCGCGCGAGGGTGCAGGCCCTCGCTGATCTGAAAACCGCTTTGGAAGGTGAATCAATGACCGAGACAACAGAGTTCGTCTATACCACCTACATCAAGACCACGCCGGAACGGCTCTGGCAGGCGCTCACCGATCCGGCCTTCTCGCAGCAGTACCTGGGTCATGCGATAGTGACGGACTGGGCTGTGGGTTCCACCTACGCCTGGCGCGACGACGAGCTCGACATCCAACATCCCGAGCAGGTGGTGCTCGAGTACCAGCCGTACTCCCGCCTGGCCTTCACCTTCCACACCTTCGTCCCGGAGATCGGCACCGTCAAGGGCATCAGCTCCGAGGTCATCGACAAGGCGGCTGCCGAACCGCGCTCCAAGGTCACCTTCGAGATCGAACCGGCCGAGGATCAGGTGAAACTCACCGTCGTGCACGACGGATTCCCGGCCGGCAGCGTGGTCCGTGGTCTCATCTCCGGTGGGTGGCCCTGGAAGTTGTCGAATCTCAAGAGCGGTCTGGAAGCCGCGGGGGCACTGGTATGACCTCCAGACCCGTGGTGGCACGGGCGGAATGGGATGCGCAGTGGCAACAACTGGTGGCCGAGGAGAAGGAGCTGACCCGAGCCCGTGATGCGTTGGCGGCCAAACGGCGACGCATGCCCTGGCTGTCGGTCGACAAGGCCTACCGCTTCGTCGGTCCGGCCGGTGAGGCGACGTTGGCCGATCTGTTCGACGGGCGCCGGCAACTCGTGGTGTACCGCGCCTTTTTCGATCCCGGTGTGCACGGTTGGCCCGAGCACGCGTGTGTCGGCTGCTCCATGGTCGCCGATCACGTGGGCAATCTGGCACATCTGAATGCCCGTGACACCACACTGGTTTTCGTCTCGCGCGCGCCACAGGACGACATCCGGCGGGTCAAGGCGCGGATGGGGTGGGAAATGCCGTGGTACACACTGACCGACGATTTTGATGCCGACTTCGGTGTGGATCAATGGCACGGCACCAACGCCTTCATCCGGGACGACGGCCACGTCTTCCGGACCTATTTCATCAACAACCGCGGTGATGAGTCGCTCGGTTCCACCTGGAGCTATCTGGACATGACGGCATTGGGCCGTCAAGAGGACTGGGAGGACTCCCCGGCGGGGTACCCGCAGTCCAAGCCGTACCAGTGGTGGAACTGGCACGATGAATACGGTGACGTGGCGGATTCGAGGCATTGACCGGCAGCTCGCGGTGATCGCCTGCGCGGCTGCGCTGTTGGCCGGCTGTGCCAATCCGCAGGCGGCTACCCAACCCACCGGTCAAAGCAGTACAGGAACCACCACACGGAGCCCTGCAGCACCGGCCACAGAGAGCACCCCGAGACCAACCACCACCACCGTCGCCCAGCCCCGGCCCCCGATCGTCGAGCCCGTGACGCGGGAACAGCTGGGCGCCACGTGGCGGCCGGGCTGTCCCGTCGGGCCCGAGCAGCTGCGTCTGGTAGAACTGGACCATCGTGGGCTGGACACCCTCACGCACCGCGGCCGAATCGTGGTCCACCAGGACCTGGTCGACGAGGTCATCGCGGTGTTCGACCGGCTGTACCGGCTCGGGTTTCCCATCGAGCGGATGCAGACCGTCGAGCGTTATCCGAACGCCGACGACGAGCTGTCGATGCGCGACAACAACACCTCGGCGTTCAACTGCCGGGACATCCCCGGCAGCGGAAGCTGGTCATACCACGCCTACGGACGAGCCATCGACGTGAACCCGCGCTTCAACCCGTACATCGACCGCACCGGAGCCTTTCAACCCGCCAACGCCGAGGTCTACCTGGACCGCAATCGCATCGATCCCGGTCTGTTGAAAGACGGCGACGCCGCGGTGCGCGCCTTCACCGACCACGGGTGGCAGTGGGGTGGCCACTGGCGCACGCCGAAGGACTACCAACATTTCGAATGGCAGTGACGCTCAACCCCTTTTGCGGGCCTGCCGTTTGATCTTCTCCGGCAGCGCCTCCGCGGCCAGCAGGTGAGGCAGGAGCTCCGGCTCACCCATGATCGCGCGGAACACCATGCTCACCGTGATCTCGTGATCCGGGCGGCTGGCCACCACCACCTGGTCACCGGCGCGCACCGTGCCCGGTTCGATCACCCGCAGATACGCCCCCGGGGTCGCGGCCTGGGTGAAGGTCTTCATCCAGCCGCGGAGGTCCAGGAACTTGGCGAAGGTCCGGCACGGTGTCCGCGGTGAGGACACCTCGAGCACCAGGCCGTCGGAGCCGACCTGCCACCGTTCACCGATCCGTGCGCCGGTGACGTCGATGCCCTGGGTGGTGAAGTTCTCGCCGAAGATCCCATTGGGCAAGTCGCGGCCCAGCTCGGTCTCCCACGCATCGAGATCCTCGCGCGCGTACGCGTAGACCGCCTGGTCGTCACCGCCGTGGAATTTCGGGTTGCCGATCAGATCGCCGACAAGACCGCTTCCGAGGCCGCCCTGGCGCGGGCCGGGTCCGCGGACCTCGATGGCGTCGGTGGTCGGCCGCTTGTCGATACCCGTGGACAATTCGGGCTTGTCCGGGCTGACCCGCGGGTGAGCGAGGTTGACCGTCAGGATGCGAGACATCGTTGCACGCTCAATACTTGGGCAGCCGCACGACCTGGACGAAGAACTCGTCGATCTGACGGACGGCGTTCATGAACTGGTCGAGGTCCACCGGCTTGGTGACATAAGCGTTGGCGTGCAGTTTGTAGCTGCGCAGGATGTCCTCCTCCGCCGAGGAGGTGGTGAGCACGACCACCGGGATCAGTGACAGATCGGCGTCGGACTTGATCTTCTCCAGCAGCTGCCTGCCGTCGTACTTCGGCAGGTTGAGATCCAGCAGGATCAGATCCGGGCGCGGGGCATTCTCGTACGGCGCGCGACGGTAGAGAAAGTCCAAACCCTCCTGACCGTCGTGTGCGACGTGCAGCGTGTTCTTGATCTTGTTGTGCTCGAACGCCTCACGGGTGATCAGCTCGTCGCCCGGATCGTCCTCGATGAGCAGGACATCGATGGCGCGGCCTGCGTCGCTCATGTGTTGCTTCCTTCCAGTGCCGCAGGAGTTCTGTCGGCGCGGGGTTCCGTCGTTTCGGATGATTTTGTCGGGTCGGTGGGCAGGGTGAAGAAGAACCGGGTGCCCCCGGTGTAGGAGGTGTCGATCCAGATGCTGCCACCGTGGTGTTCGACGATCTTGCGGCACACCGCCAGCCCGATACCCGTCCCGGTGTAGCTATCGCGGCCATGCAGGCGCTGGAAGATCACGAAGACCTTGTCGGCGAACTCTTCCTCGATACCGATGCCGTTGTCGGACACCGACAGCACCCAGCTTCCGGTGCGCTCACCCGTGCCCTTCTCACAGTCGATGACGATCCGCGGCGTCGTATCGGGTTTCCGGAACTTCATCGCGTTGCCGATCAGGTTCTGCCACAACAGTGCCAGAAGGGTCGGATCGCCGACGAGGCGGGGAAGCGGTGTGTCGGGCCGGACGATCTCTGCCTCGGTGTCCTCGATCGCGGCCTGCAGATTGGCCAGCCCGGAATCAAGGGTGGCGCCGAGGTCGACCTCGGTGTGTGCCGCGTTGAGCCTGCCCACTCGTGAGAACGCGAGCAGGTCGTTGATCAACTGCTGCATTCGTTTGGCACCGTCTACCGCGAACCGGATGTACTCGGTGCCGCGTTCGTCGAGCTTGTCGCCGTAGCGCTTCTCCAGCAGCTGGCAGAACGACGCCACCTTCCGCAACGGCTCCTGCAGGTCATGTGAGGCCACGTAGGCGAACTGTTCCAGTTCCGCATTGGAGCGCCGCAGTTCGACCGCCTGCTCATCGAGTACCTCGGCCTGCTGCGCGAGCTGGATCCGGGCGGCGGTGGAGGCTTCGAGATCGTCGACCACCCGCTGCCGCATGTCTTCGACATCGCTGGCGATCGCCCGGATGTCCTTGGGTCCCTGCTGCGGGATGCGCTCGCTGAAGTATCCGTCGGTGATACGCCGGCACGCTGCGGCCAGTGCGTCCAGCGGTTTGGTCACCGCGGTGCGCACCAGGATCGCCAACAGTCCGGCGGTGATCAAGAACGCGACCACGACGCCCTCGAGCACGATGTTGCGCCAGGTGTTGACCCGGTCCAGATCGCCCCCGGCAACATCACGGGCTTCCGCGAGGTGCTCGTTCTGGACGGAGAACAGCTGCCGAAGACGGTCGAAGTTCTGTTTGCCGCGCTCGGCGGTGGCCGGGTCCACCAGCGTCGGGGTGCCGGGCTCGACGCTGTCGATGACGGGCTCGGCGTAATCGGTGCGCCAGGTGGCCGCGGCTTCCTCGATCGCGTCGAGATCGGCGATCAGCTCCGGGCGTCCGGTGAGTCGCTGCCGCATGACATCCGCGGCCTCTCGTTCCAGGCGCTGGCCGTCGTAGTACGGCGCCAGGAACTGGCGGTCGGCCGAGATCAGGTAACCGCGCAGTGCGGTCTCCTGATCCCGCAGGGCGGCCTGGAGCTGATAGGCCGAGATCCGGGACGGTCCGATCTCCTCGGTCAACTCGTCGACCACCCCGTCGGACCGGCCGAGCAACAACACCGCGGCTATGCCGCCGGCCAGCACCACCACGCCCATGATGGACAGCACCAGGTTGAGCCAGCCCTGGACCGTCAGTCCGCGGGTGGGCCGGCGACGGGGCCGGATCGTGGGTTGGCTCACCGGGCGGTCCGTTCCACCCGGACCACCGCGATGTCATCGGTCAACCCGCCGTGGTCGCGGGCCCGTTCCTCAGCGCCGTCGATCAAGGCGTCGACGAACTCGGGGCCGGGAAGGTCGGCCAGAGAACGCGCCAGTTCCAGCAACCCGTCTTCGCCCAGGCGCTCGTTGCCGTGGCCGGAGTGTCCTTCGAACAATCCATCAGTGAGCAGCACCAGGCCGTAGCCGGGCGGCAGCTCCACCTGTTGAGCAGCCCAGTCGCCCGAGCGCAGCCCCAGGGCCGGGCCGCCCGGCGGCTCCACCCATTCGACCGTGCCGCCGCCGTGCAGCAGCATGCCGGGATGGCCGGCCCGCACCGCGGTGATGGTGGGACTGTCGGGAGGGATCGCCAGGCTGAGCACCGTGGCGAAGATCTTGTTGCTGGCGCGTTCGGCGTGCAAGATGCGGCCGAGCTGACGCATGCGGTCCGAACCCCGCAGCCCGGCGAAGGTGAGCGCACGCCAGGCGATGCGCAAGGCGACACCCAGCGCCGCTTCGTCAGGACCGTGGCCGGCAACGTCGCCGATCATGACGTGCACCGTGCGGTCCGGTGTCTGGACGAAGTCGTAGAAGTCGCCGCCCAGCAGGGCGTTCTCCCGGCTGGGCCGGTACTTGGCCACGATGTCGACGCCGGGATCCTCGAACAGCAGCGGTGACGGCAGCAGACCACGTTCCAGGCGTGCGTTCTCCCTCGCCCGGAGCTGGCTGGCGTGCAACTCCACGGCGGTGAGTTCGGCGCGCTTGCGCTCGATGGCGTACAGCACGGCCCGGCGCAGCATCTCCGGCTCGACCCGGCCCTTGACCAGATAGTCCTGTGCGCCGGAGGCCACCGCGGACACGCCGAACGGCTCGTCGTTGAGTCCGGTCAGGACGATCACCGGCACGGTGGCATCAAAGGCGGCGATACGGTCCAGGGCCGCGATGCCATCAGCATCGGGGAGGTTGAGATCGAGTAGTACACAGTCCGGCCGGGAGGCGGCGAGCTCGCGTTCGGCGTCGGCCATCGACGGCGCCCACACCAGCCCGATATCGGCCGCGGTGTCGGCGATGAGTTCTTCGACCAGCACGGCGTCGGCGCGGTCGTCTTCGACGAGGAGAAGCGACAACCGCTGGCCGTACGGATGAAACTGCAAGACCGGCGCCGGTTCCGGGATATGCGGCGCAGTCATCGACAAATCATGATCCTTTTGGTCACAGCCATTCAGCAGCGCAACCCGTGCTGGAGTGCGACGTGTCGACTTTACCGCTTGCGGGTGTGACGCGTCCCGCCGCCTGGCAATTCGCGTGTGGTGCTCGTGACGGCGAAGGCCGAATCGACATTAAGCAGAACGCTGCAGCAACGGCAACAGCAGGCTGCGCTGCGTCGTCCGCGCGTCGGCGAAGTCGTGCAACGCGTCCGCGACCGACTCGACCACCGGTAGCAGCCTGTCGCGGATGTCCTCGTCGAACAGCACGGCGGCGGCGCTGCCGACGACGACTGCCCAGTCCACATCCGCCAGGGCACAGAGATCGTCGACGGTGCGCAGCAGTTCGCCGCCCTCGGCGGTGACGAGCCGGACCTCGCCGAGATCGAGAACGAAGGACGTGTCGGGAAGGACGAACCGCGTCACTTGCGTGGTCACAGCCTCGATGTTGTCCGCTGTCACCTCCCCGCGGACCGACACCACAGTCGCCAGATGCCGCGAGCAGGCGCGGACGTCGGCGTTGCCCAACCGGATACCGGGAGCGATCATCGCGGCCTCGTTTCCCCAAAGTGACCGAACTGTGATCAAAGTAACCGGGAAATCTAAGCCCGTCGGGCGATTCAGCTAATGCTTTGGTAAGAAACAGCTGTCACCTCACCCTCACGCGGCTTCCGACGTCAAAAAGCTTGCGGGAGAAAACAATCGGCAACCGCCCAGCAAAGGTCAGCGCGGGTGCGGCGCGCGACGTCGGCAGGGCCGCGGCCGGCAAACCCTTGCGCTCATGGGTCCACGACGTGGAGTAGGTGGACCAGTTCCGCCTGCCGATGGGTGTCGGTCTTGTCGAAGATGTGCTGCAGATGAGTTCGGACGGTGGTCAGCGATACTCCGAGTATCGCCGAGATCTGCCGGAGGTCGGCCCCGCGCATGATGTGCAGCGCCACATCGGCTTCTGCGTGGGTCAGGTGGTAGAGCCGCCGTAGCACCACCGCGGTGGGGTCGGGTTCGTCCTCGGGGTCGATGACGAGCATCAGCGCCGCCCCCCGCGCGCAAGCCTCGGTCGAATTCGCGGGTATCACGTGCAACACGTACGGGCGCCTGCCCGACGGCCGGGTGCATGTGAACGACTGTCCGACACGGACACCGGCGTCGTCGCCGATGGCCGCGGCAGCCAGCGCGGCGTGGAGTTCGGCCGCGCTGCGGGTGTGGCACGTCGTCACGCGACCGCTGCGCACCGTCAGGCCGTCGCCTTCGGCCAGGATTTTCTCGGCTGCCGGATTAGCCTGCAGCACAACGCGATCGGCGCTCACCGTCATGATGCCGTGCCGAATGATCTCCAAAGCGCCCACCAATCCGGCCAATTCGCCGGTCAGGACGGCGATCTTGTCCTTGATGCGCATGGCCTGCTGCAGGTGCGGGACCAGTTCACCGAGCACCTTGACCCGTTCCGCCGTGTCGAACGACCTGGGGGAGGCGACGACGAGGCACGTCGGTTGGGTGCCGGGCGTGAGCCGGACGAACAGCCCGTCTTCCAACCGATTCGGCTTCATCCATCCGGTGTAGAACTCGGTGTTGTGCACGGGGGCGATGAGTTCGCTTCCCGTCCTGACCTCGCCCACCGGCCCGGCCTGCACCGCGTCGAGCACGATGTCGAGGCGGTTGTAGTACTCGGCATAACTGCGCGCGGCGTCCTCGGGCAGATTGGAGTTCTCGATCGACCACACGGGTCCGGTCGGGATGCACAGCGCGGCAGATATTCCGCCGAGGGTCCGGTGTAATTCGCGGAGGGCCTGTTCCCAGTACTGGGGAGCCACCGCCGCCGTGTAGATGCCTGAAACTAGGCGCGAGTATTCCTCGATCGAGACCATGGCATGTGAACCGTCCTCCGTGACCCGGTCGCAGCCTAGTCCGATCTCATCCATCTTGATGAGGTTTTCCGGCGGCCGTAATGGTTCTGTGGAAGTGGTCGAAACACCGACTTTGAATCGATGTCTGCGGTTCAAAGTCGGTGTGTCGCAGCGAGATCGAGAGGAAGTCATCATGTCGCTCTTGCCCTGGGGACGTAGCGTGGCAGCCGGTCTTCAACCCACGCCGGCACCGGTACCGGACGCCGAACAACAGGCGATCAGCCACTCGTCGCCCACCCACCCGCACCATCTGCGGTTGTCCATCTCGTCGGCGCTGGCACACATTCCGCATTCCCTGCCGGAGCCGCATGTGCACTACCCGCCGCTGCATCCCAGCTACCTCGAGTCCTCCCGGTTGATGCGGGAGATGACACACCTATGAATGAGCGGCGCCCCGCGAGCGAAAAGCCCGCGGGGCGCCGCCTCCAGACGAGGTAGGACTACTTCTTGAGGTCGAACCGATCGTTCTCGGCGACCTTGACCCACGCCTTGACGAAATCGTTGACGAACTTCTCTTTGTTGTCGTCCTGGGCGTACACCTCAGCCAGTGCCCGCAGCACCGAATTGGAGCCGAACACCAGGTCGTTGGCGGTGGCCGTCCACTTCGGCTGACCCGTCGCACGGTCCACACCCTCGTAGACGTTCTCGCCGGTCTCCGCCGACTTCCACTTCGTCCCCATGTCCAGCAGGTTGACGAAGAAATCGTTGGACAGCACACCGGGATTGTCGGTGAACACGCCGTGCTTGCTGCCGCCGTGGTTGGCGCCGATGGCGCGCAGGCCACCGATCAGCACGGTCAGCTCCGGAGCGGTCAGGTCCAGGAAGTACGCCTTGTCGATCAGCAGCTGCTCCAGTGGGGCCTTCTCGCCCGCCTTCGCGAAGCTACGGAAGCCGTCGGCCTGCGGTTCCAGCACCGCAAACGACTCCACGTCGGTTTCTTCCTGGGTGGCATCGGTGCGACCCGGGTTGAACGGCACGGTGATGTCGAACCCGCCGTCCTTGGCGGCCTTCTCGACAGCGGCGTTGCCTGCGATGACGATCAGGTCGGCCAGGGAGACAGTCGTGCCGGACTCCTGCTGGATCTTCTCCAGCACCGGCAGCACCTTGGCCAGCTCGGAGGGCTCGTTGACCTCCCAGTTCTTCTGCGGCTCCAACCGCAGCCGGGCACCGTTGGCGCCACCGCGCTTGTCGGTGCCGCGGAAGCTCGAAGCCGAGGCCCACGCGGTCTTGACCAGCTGCTGTACTGACAGACCGGACTCGAGGACCTTGGCCTTGAGCGTTGCCACGTCGGCGTCCGAGATCAGCTCGCCTTCGACCGCCGGTACCGGGTCCTGCCACAGCTGCGGCTCGGCCACCCAGGGGCCGAGGTAGCGGCTGATCGGACCCAGATCGCGGTGCAGCAGCTTGTACCAGGCCTTGGCGAAGGCCTCGTCCATCTCCTCGGGATGGTCGAGCCAGCGCCGGGTGATCTCGCCGTAGATGGGATCGACACGCATCGAGACATCCGTGACGAGCATGGTGGGCTTACGCGGCGGGCCGCCGAACGGATCGGGAATGGTGGCCTCGGCGTCCTTGGCCTCGAACTGCCAGGCGCCCGCGGGGCTCTTGGTCAGTTCCCACTCGTTGCCGTAGAGGATCTCCAGGTACCGGTTGCTCCATTCGCTGTTGGTGCCGGTCCAGATCACCTCGAGGCCGCTGGTCACGGTGTCGTTGGCGTTGCCGGAACCGAACGGGCACTTCCAGCCCAGGCCCTGCTGCTCGATCGGTGCGCCCTCGGGCTCCGGGCCGACGTTGACGTCGGCTGCACCGTGCGTCTTGCCGAGGGTGTGGCCACCGACGATCAGTGCCGCGGTCTCCTCGTCGTTCATCGCCATCCGGCCGAACGTCTCGCGGATGTCGTGCGCGGCGGCCAGCGGATCCGGCTTACCCTCCGGGCCTTCGGGATTGACGTAGATCAGGCCCATCGTGGTGGCGCCGAACGGCTCGGCAAGGGTGCGATCGGAGTCGTTGGTGCCGCCGTAGCGCTTGTCGGTGCCCAACCAGGTGTCTTCCTGGCCGAACAGGATCTCTTCGGGCTCGTAGATGTCCTCGCGACCGAATGCGAAGCCGGCGGTCTTGAACCCGGACTGCTCGAGCGCGGCGTTGCCGGCGTAGGCGATGAGGTCGGCCCAGGAGATCTTGTTGCCGTACTTCCGCTTGATCGGCCACAGCAGCCGGCGCGCCTTGTCGAGGTTGGCGTTGTCCGGCCAGCTGTTCAACGGCGCGAAGCGCTGTGCGCCCTGACCGGCACCGCCGCGGCCGTCGAAGATGCGGTAGGTGCCGGCGGCGTGCCAGCTCATCCGGATGAACAGACCGGCGTAGTTGCCGTAGTCAGCGGGCCACCAGTCCTGCGAGGTCCGGATGACGTTGATGACGTCGGCCTTGAACGCCTCGACGTCCAGCTTGGCGAATTCCGCGGCGTAGTCGAAGGCCTCACCGAACGGGTTGCCCTTCGATGACTGCTTGTGCAGCACCGAGACGTCGACCTGCTCGGGCCACCAGTCCTTGTTGGTCAGCGGGGCGTGCGCCTTGGGTGTGGGCGAGTCGATGATCGGGTTCTCGGACTCGCTGTGGCTGCTGGTCTCGGCATCCGAGTGCGGAGGGCGCGCATCGGAGGTATCAGAGGACACGAGATTCCTTTCAGGGCTGCGATCACGTGGATGTGATCAGGAACTTCGAACTGGTGAAACAGGTGCTGCACAGTCGGGGCACAAGCCCCAGTAGATGACCTCGGCTTCGTCGATGGCGAAGCCCTCCAGAAGACCTTGGTCATCTGAGGCGGTAAGGCACGGCGCATCCCCGACGGCGCAGTCGACGTCGGCGATGACCCCGCACGAGCGGCACACCACGTGATGGTGGTTGTCATTGACCCGGGACTCGTAGCGGGCCACGGAACCGGAGGGCTGGATCCTGCGTACCAGTCCCGCTGCGGTCAGGGCGTTGAGTACGTCGTACACGGCCTGCCTGGACACCTCGGGAAGTGATGCGCGTACGGAGCCGAAGATCGACTCGGTATCAGCATGCGGGTGCGCATTCACCGCCTCGAGCACCGCGACCCGGGGCCGGGTCACCCGGAGGTCAGCTGTCCTCAGCTGCTCCGCGTAATCCGTCTTCGGGCTCACATCCGCCACTATGCCCCCCTTTTCTGGAATGAGTCAAGACTTGTCGCGGACAAAATCGGGAATGCCTGTGGTAGCCACTCCTGGTCACGGCTGTAACCAGTACGATCCGGCAATGGCGAAACTCGAGTTGTCGCGTGAGCTGACGTTGAGCCCGGATGAAGCATGGGAGCACGCCTCAGATCTGCGTTCACTGGGCGACTGGCTGGTGATGCACGAGGGGTGGCGCAGCGAGATCCCTGATGAAATCGGGGTCGGCACAACGATAGTCGGGGTCGCCGGCGCCAAGGGCATGCGAAACAGGGTGACCTGGACGGTGAAGAAGTTCGAACCTCCGCAGTTGCTGGAGGTCGAAGGCAAAGGCGTCGGTGGCACCAAGTACGGTCTGACGATGAAGGTGTCGCCCACCACATCGGGGTGCGCCTTCGCGGTGACCATCAATCTCGGCGGCCCACCGCTGTTCGGTCCCATCGGCTCCGTGGCAGCGCGCGCCGTCAAAGGCGATATCGACCGGTCGATCCAGGAATTCGAGAAGCGCTACGCCTGAGCAGAAGGCGCGCTGTGCCGCGTGATGGCGGCGCAATGATTCGCCAGCACGCGAGCGTAGGGCGCCACCGCCGCCAGCGGTTCGTGACCGACATCGGAGTAGATCTCCAGCAGGTACCTGCGGTGCTCTCCGGCAGCCACTCCCAGTACGCCGCGATAGCCCATCTCGGCGAGCAAGGCCAACTCGGTGGGATCGCCACCGTCACCGTCCGCGGCGGCCAGATACGGCTCACCGGTGGCGATGGCCCGCGCCGTCGACGGGAAATCGGACAGCGGGTACACCGTTCCGCGCGCCGGGGTCAGCACCCGTAAGCCGGACGCGCCGTCCCGGGAGCTGCGCACACCCCGCAGCGACCACACCCCCGTGCCGTCTTCGGTGGTCAGCGAGATCGACCAGGCCGCAGCGTCAATGGCGTTGCAGATCTGCACCGCGGCCACCTCCAAGGCGTCCGCGATGTCGGTGGGCCGACGCTGGTCGAGCGCCCGGACAGCATGGGGGAGAAGATGTGCCAAACGATGCGACACCGGTGTGTCGCCCGCTCTTCGGCCAACGTCGTTGTGCGCCTCGACCGGTTCCGCCGAACCGTTTCGGAGCCGGCCGGGGCCCAGCCTCTTGGCGTCGAGCAACGCCGCATCAGCGAGGTTGACCAGCGCCGGTCCGGTGCTGGTATGCGGCTCGAACACCGCCACGCCCCAACTCAGCGAGACCTGGCCTGCGGTCCGCTCGCCGATCAACCGGCTGGCCGCGCGGGCGAAGCGTTCTGCGTCGGGCCCCGTGGCGCTCGGCAACACGGTGCAGAACTCGTCACCGCCGAGTCGTGCCACCAGCGAACCTGTTGTCGTAGCGGCGATTTCGCTCAGCGCATCGGCGACCTGGCGAAGCAGGAGGTCACCGGCGGGATGTCCTCGCCGATCGTTGATCTCCTTGAAAGAATCGAGATCGCACAGCAGGACCGCCGGCTGTGCGGCGTCGATGTCGAGATTCCCGAAATAGTCGTCGAGCCCGCGGCGGTTGGCCAAACCGGTCAGCGGATCCTCGAAGGCCTGGCGCCACACGGCGCTGAACAGCTGCGAGCGCCCGACCGCAACCGCCATGTGGGCGGCGATCGCCTGGAGGACCTGTATGTCATCGGGCCCGAAACGCCTGCCGTCGGTGCCGGTGACCCACAGCTCACCCCACATGATGTCGTTGTACATCACCGGTACGGCGAGTTCACTCTCCTTCTCGACCCGAGGCAGCAGTGACGATGGATCGGGCGGCAGGTCGTCGATCGAATTGACGTAGGGGTGGCCCTGCCGCAGCAGCCGCATGACTCGACGGTCGTCGTCGACCGGATAGGTCTCATCCTCCGGCCATCGTTCTTCCCCGGGCCCCAGATCGCCGGCGTTGATCAATGTGCGCAGGACATCCTCCGCGCGTTCCCACCGACTGATCGACACCGATGCGGCGTCCAGGGCGGTCAAGGTGTGAAAGGCGATGGCCTCCAGAACCTCATCGAAATACCGAGCGCACAACACCGCCTGGGACATGTGCAGGAGCGCTCGGAGCACATGAACCTGGTCGGTGTCTGCCGCGTCCAGCAGATCGGCCAACGTCGGTGTCACAGTGGGATCGAGGGCGCCGGGGAAGGCGGCGGTGTCGGTGAGGTCCCGACGGCGCAACCGCGACATCTCCGTCATCTCCACCCCGCGTACCCGGCCTGCACTTTCTTTGCTCGACTGTACGGACTGTTGCCGGGAGCGTGTCGTGCACTTCGTGATGATTCTGGGTTCTCGGCGGGGTCGGTATGAGTATGGACCGGACACCGAAGACCCTGACCGAGGCGCTGAAGCCCATTCTCGGGCAGTGGCGCCAGACCGCGCGGATCGGCGACCGAACGATGCTCGTCGCGCTCACGTCGTTCCAGCCGCTGGGACAGGGCGGCCTCGTCATGCAGCGGACCGATCCGCCGACGCACCTGGCCCCGGAATGGTCCGGTGCCGCACCACGCTGGGTGGAGGCGGTACTTGGTCGAGACGACCACTCCGGCGAATTCACCATGCTCTACACCGACTCCCGCGGCGTCGGCCGCCGGTATTCGATGGACTTCGACGGCCGGCGCTGGACTTTGGCTGCCCGGGCGGGAGCCGACTTTCATCAACGGTTCGAGGCCACGTTCGGCGGTGACGGGGACACCATCGTCGGACGCTGGGACGCCTCGCCGGACGGCCGCAGCTGGTCGACGGATTTCGACATCGTCTACCGGCGGACCCCGTTGACGGGTGCGGCAGCTTAACCTTGCGGAGTGAATCGCGCAGAGAGGGTCGGCACTCTCGACGCACGGTTGCGGCGACGCATGCTGACCGGATATCTGGCGCTGCTGTGCTTCATGTACACGCTCGGAATCGTCCAGTCCTACCTGATCGACACACCCCGCACCGATGCTCGCGGCGAAGTCCTGGCCGTCGGACTGTGCGTGCTGGGGTTGTTGTGCTGCATTCCCGCCGATTCCCGCCCGTGGCAGTACGTCGTCGCACTGACCTGTGGATGCACGGCTCCGTCGGTGGCGCTGTTGTTCCACCAACAGCTGACCGCCCAGACCTGGGCGGTGGTGCCACTGGTTTGCGCCGCCGTCCTCGTGCGCACCTGGCACCGCCCAGCGGTGGCACGCACCGGGGCGGTGGTCATCTGGCTGGGTGCGATGGTGGGGCTGCTGGCCGCGCCGGCACCCGTACCGCCACTGTGGTTGATCCTGTTCGGGGCTTCCATCCTGGGTGGGGCCGAGGTGTTCGGCATGGCGAATTCGGCGCTTCTGAATGCGGCGCTGCGCGATCCGCTGACCTCGGTGTGGAACCGCGCCGGCGTCGACGGGCAGGCCAAACGCTTGCTGGCACAAGCCAGGCGGCGCGCAGAATCGGTGGCCGTGGTCGTCTTGGATTTCGACGACTTCAAACGGGTCAACGACCGCGACGGACACGCTGCCGGCGACGCCGCGCTGGGCGATTTCTCCCACCTCGTGCTGAGCCGGCTGCCGAAGTCCGCGGTGTTCGGCAGGCTCGGCGGTGACGAATTCGTGGTCATCCTCCCCGGCTGCGAGGAACCGGCGGCCCGGGAGTTGGCGGCGCGGCTCGTCGACGGGCATCTGGTGGACGTGTCCTACGGGGTGGCGGCCGGCCATCCCGACGCCGAGTCACTGGCCGGGCTCTTCGACGCCGCCGACGCAGACCTGTATCAGCGCAAGCGGAGCCGCAAGGATCAGACCGGCCAGACCTCCCGCCGGTAGGACGCGTCGAAGAACATCCACTCGTAGCGTGCGGTGGTCGTGAAGTGCATCCGGGCCCGGGTTTCCACCCCGGGATCGAGGTCGGCCCCCACCCTGTCGACGAGTTCGAGGACTTCGTTGACGCTGGCGGCAAATTCCTCACCGGCGTAGGTGTCGATCCAGCGCTGGAACCGCGGATCCGGGGACCCCTGCTGCACCAGGTGCTTGCCGACCTCGGCGTAGATCCAGTAGCAGGGCACGATCGCGGCCAGCCCCTCGGCGAACGTCCCCGAATAGGTGGTCGCCAGCAGATAACTCGTGTAGGCGACGGTGGTGGGGGTCACCGGCGTTGCGGCGATGGTGGCCGGATCCAGCCCCAGTTCCGGCAGCAGGCTGGCGTGTAGCGCCAGTTCGTCCTCCACCACACCGGCGGCGTGTTTGGCGAACATCGCGGTATCGGCCAGTGTCGGGCAGGTGGCACCCAGCAGCGCCAACGTGCGGGCGTAGTCGCGCAGGTAGTGCACATCCTGTGCGACGTAGTGGGCGAAGACATCTTCTTCCAGCGTGCCGTCGGTGAGACCGGTGATGAACGGATGGCGGATGATGGCGTCGAAGATCGATGTGGTTTCCCGCCACAGTTGCGCTGACCAGTTGTCCCCGCTCGGTACTGTCACCGAAGACACTGTACTGCACCGCGATCCGACGCCCCGTGCTGATGTGAAAGCCCCACGCTGGCAAGCATTTCCGTTACAGTGCCAGTGTGAGGCCCGAACCGCCGACGGCGCGATCGCATCCGGTGCGTTGGCCGTCACTGCAGAGCAGGCTTGCGCTCTCCGGTGAATGGTTCGGCGACAACGATTTTCGTCGGGTGGCGCAGTGGTTGTCGGCGGAGTTCGATCGCGTGGACGACGCCGAGTTCGCGCGTACGTTCAGCGCTGAAGTTTCGCTGCCCGGCGGCATCCGATTCTACGGCCGCGATATCACCACGGTGCACGCCGCACGCGCCGTCATGCGGGCGGCCGACCCCGATCGCACCGGGCCAGGTGTTGTGGATCGACGGCTACGAGATCACCGAAAACGTGATCTCCACTACGCGCGGCGGTTACGGATATGCCGCCTCGGCGCGGGCGCACCGGGCGCAGCACCGGGTCGGCGATCGGCAAGCCTTGCTGGTGGGAACCATCGACCGGCTCGACGCCGCCTCGCGGGCAACGGCCCGGCACGTAGGTCGTGCCGTGGTTCTGGAAGCGGTGTTCCTCCGGTTGCGCCACACGGTGTCGGCAGAATGAAGGCATGGTGACCGCGACCTCATCGCATGCGCTGCTGGGGGCGGCGCTCTCCCCGGAGAACCGGACCGATCCGTATCCGCACTATCGCGCGCTGCGTGAGTGCGGGCCGATTCGGCTGCCCGAGGTGAATCTCTCGGTCTTCTCGTCGTTCGCGGACTGTGATGCCGCCCTTCGTCATCCGGCTTCGGCCAGCGACCGGCTCAAGTCGACGCTGGCGCAACGGCAGATCGCCGCCGGCGAGTCGCCCCGGCCGTTCGGGTTGGCCGGTCTGGTGGATCGGCGGCGGGCGCCGGCGTTCCTGTTCCTCGATCCACCGGACCACACGCGGCTGCGCACGCTGGTCAGCAAGGCGTTCGTGCCCAAGGTGATCAATGAACTGGCCCCCGACATCACGGCACTCGTCGGGCGCCTGCTCGACGCCGCCGAAGAACGCGGCCACTTCGACGCCATCGCCGATCTGGCGTATCCGCTGGCCGTGGGGGTGATCTGCAAGCTGCTGGGGGTCCCCGTGGAAGACGAGCCGCAGTTCGGCCGGGCCTCTACGTTGTTGGGGCAGACGGTGGATCCGTTCCTGGCCGCCACCGGTGCCGTACCAGAGGGATTCGACGAACGCATCGAGGCGGGGAAGTGGTTGCGTCGTTACTTCCGGGACCTCATCGCCGCCAGGCGGGGCGATCCGGGTGACGACCTGATCTCGGCGCTCATCGCCGTGGAACAAACCGGTGACCAGCTCACCGAGGACGAGATCATCTCGACCTGCAACCTACTGTTGATCGCCGGGCACGAATCCACGGTCAGTCTGATCGCCCACGCGGTCCTGGCGATGCTGCAGCATCCGCAGCAGTGGGCGGCACTGGGCGCCGATGCTCGCCGGGCGCCCAGGGTGATCGAAGAGACGCTGCGATACGAGGCGCCGGCACAGCTGTTGGGCCGTATTGCCGCTGAGGACATCGTGATCGGGAAGACGCAGGTGCCCCAGGGCGACACCATGATCCTGCTGCTGGCGGCGGCGCATCGTGATCCGGCCGCCAACGACGACCCGGAACGGTTCGACCCCGACCGAAACACCCCCCGCCACCTGGCATTCGGGCGGGGCACACATTTCTGTCTGGGTGCGCCGCTGGTGCGGCTGGAAGCATCGGCGGCGTTGACGGCGGTGACGGCCCGGTTCCCGAACGCGCGGCTCGGGGGCGATCCGCGTTACAAACCCAACGTGACTCTGCGCGGTCTGGCCGAGTTGCCGGTGCTCATCTAGAGCGACTCGATCAGCACCGCGTCGCCGACCCGGATGGTCCCGGACGTCATGAGACGGCACACGGAGCCACCCCGGCGTCGCAATGCGGCCGCGGCGCCGGGACCGATTCCGTCGTCGAGGAGGCGGCAGGGCGCCGACAGCCGGACCACCTCCAGCTCCACGTCGCCGATTCGCAGTCGGGTTCCCGGCTTGGTGGGGATCTCACCGGCATCGACGGTGATGTTGCGGCGCGTCGCGCCCGCATCGAACGGGTGCCCCAGGTCCTGCGCGGCGGCGTCGAGCAGCTCCTGCGACTGGATGGTGACATGACGATGCCGGGTTCCGTGGTATCGATCGCCGACCAGGCCTTTGCCCGCCTCGGCGGCGACGGCCTCGACCGAGCGGGTGGGCAGCTGCCTGCCCTTGGCGATGTGTATCGAGAGCACCTGCACGATCCCAGGGTAGGGGGACGGCTTGCCGTCGGTCCTACAGTAACGCCGTTGGAAACCCCCTACACTGACCCTCGTGGCCATCGTGTTCGGTTTCGCCCCCTGGATCGTCTACTGGGTTCTCGTCGGCAACGTGCCGCCTGCCGTCGCCGCCCTCATCGCCCTGGTGGCGGCCGTGGCCGCCACCGCTGTCGGCCGGTACCAGAACGCGCCCGGGCGTTCACTCGAAATCGGTGCTGTCGCAACATTCTTGGTGGTGACCATCCTGGCGGTGGCGCTCAGCGAGCCCGTGTGGCAGCAGTGGTCGCTGGCTGTCAGCTTCGTCGGGATCCTGGCGACCACCCTGGCGGGCGTCGCGTTGGGAGAGCCGTTCGTCCGGGAGTTCGCGGCGGCGGGCCAGCCGGCGCACGTCGTGGAGGCGGCGTCCTTCCTGCGCACCACTGCGACGCTGACCTGGATCTGGGTGGGTGCCTTCGCGGTCATGACAGTGTCGGCGGCCATCCCGCCGATCAGCGGCGCCGAAGGTGCACTGGCCTACACCTGTTACTGGGTGATCCCGATGGTGGTGCTGGTGGCGGCGGTCTTCGCGACCCGCATCCAGCCGGAACGCCTGGCCGAAGCGGCCAGTGACGTACGGCGCAAGACCACGTTCGTGGCCTACAGCGAAGCCGCCATCGACGAGCTGTACTACCTGGCCGGCGAACACGTGAACAAAGAGGTGGGCGCGGGGGAGGAGGCCTACGACGTCAAGGTGGGCGGGTCGGGGCTGCCGCTGGTGGGCGACGACTCACGCCAGTCCTGGCCGGCCACCTACAAAGTGCGGCAGCGACGCAGGTAGCGCCACCTGCCTGAGACACTGCACCGTCGCCTTGGCAGACTAGGCGCATGGCACAGATAACTCTGCGAGGAAACCCCATCAACACGGTCGGTGAACTGCCCGCGGTCGGCGCGGCGGCACCTTCCTTCAGCCTGACCGGAACCGATCTCGGAGCGGTCTCCAGTGACCAGTTCCAGGGCAAGCCCGTGCTGCTGAACATCTTTCCGTCGGTGGACACCCCCGTGTGCGCGGCCAGTGTGCGGACGTTCAACGAGCGTGCCGCCGCCAGTGGCGTGTCTGTGCTCTGCGTGTCGAAGGATCTGCCGTTCGCGCAGAAGCGATTCTGCGGCGCAGAGGACATCGAGAACGTCACCACCGCCTCGGCGTTCCGCGACAGCTTCGGTGAGGACTACGGCATCACCATCACCGACGGTCCCATGGCGGGGCTGTTGGGTCGCGCCGTCGTGGTGATCGGCGCGGACGGCACGGTGGCCTACACCGAACTGGTGCCCGAGATCGGTCAGGAACCCGATTACGAGGCCGCGCTGGCCGCTCTCTCCTGATCCCCGGTCCCTTTCGAAACCCGTCTCCGGCAGTAACCGTTCGGTCACGGTACGGCATCTCATTGATGTTGTGCCATGCGCGAATTGGAGCTGGAGGCGGGTTTCGCTGTACAAGTAGTGGCAGGGTAGTGCGCCACCAGCATGGGGCGGACTCGGGTCAGGAAGAAAAGGGTGAAATGGGCAGGCGGGTCTTCGCTGTCGTGTGCAGCCTGGCGGTGTTGGTGACGTCGGTTGGTCTCGGGTTCGGTCTGGGGGCGGGCATCGCCGCGGCCGATCCGTTCGGACGGACCGACGCGCAGCTGCAGGCCATCAACGTGGTGATCTCCCGTGCGCTGTCAGCGCGTGGTGTTCCCTTCACCTACGGCGGCGGTAACGCCGACGGACCCACCCGCGGCGAACCGCGCCCGGCTGCCGTCGTCACCGACGCCGCGGCGCCCGTGGTGTCGGTGCCTCCCGCCCTCGGCGGCCTTACCCTCGCCCCGGTCGCCACACCGGCGCCGGCGGTGCTGCCTGACCCCGCCGCAAACGTCGTGGGCTTCGACGCCTCGGGCCTGATCGTCTACGCATTCGGCGGTGTCGGAGTCAAGATGCCGCGGTCCTCCGGCGAGCAGTACCAGGCCGTGCGCAAGGTTGCTCCGGCCCAGGCGTTGCCGGGCGACCTGTTGTTCTACGGGCCCGACGGCACCCAGAGCGTGGCCTTGTTCATCGGCAACGGTCAGATGGTCGAGGTCGGCGACAAGGGCGTGGCGGTGTCACCGGTGCGCACCACGGACATGACGCCGTACCTGGGTCGCGTCATCGGGTGAGCTGAATCGGGTTCTGGGCCCGGAGCCGCTATGCTCTGGCTCGCGAAAGGGCCTGCGACACGGTGCAGGATTCACACGTTTGCAGCCACTGACCCAGAACCCAGCAGCGCCGGCCGACACCCGGCGGATCCGCCATGATCTCGACGGTCTGCGCGGTGTCGCGATCGCCTTGGTGGTGGTCTTCCACGTCTGGTTCGGCCGCGTGTCCGGCGGGGTCGACGTCTTCCTCGTACTGTCGGGCTTCTTCTTCGGCGGACGGTTGTTGCGGCTCGCCGGCGAAGGTGGGCGACTGTCGCTGCCGAAGGAGATCCGCCGGCTGGCGCGACGCCTGCTGCCCGCGCTGGCTGTCGTGCTGGCCGGGTGCGCCGCGCTCACGGTGCTGATCCAGCCGCAAACCCGCTGGGAGACATTCGCCGAACAGACGCTGGCCAGCCTCGGGTACTTCCAGAACTGGCAGCTCGCCGACACGGCCAGCGACTATCTGAGGGCCGGGGAGTCGGTCAGTCCGCTGCAGCATCTGTGGTCGATGTCGGTGCAGGGGCAGTTCTTCCTGGCGATGCTGCTGTTCGTGGCTGTGGTGCCGTGGCGGCGCCTCGTCATCACCGTCGTGGGCCTCGCTGCACTGGCCTCGTTCGTCTACGCCAACTTCGCCCATGTCGCCGATCAGGCCAGCGCGTACTACGACACGTTCGCGCGGGCGTGGGAGCCGCTGGCCGGGGTGCTGGCCGCCGCGGTGGTCAGCGGTATCCGCTGGCCCTCCTGGCTGCGGGTCAGTGCCGCGGCAGTGGGTGTGCTCGCCATCCTGTCCTGCGGGGTGCTGATCGACGGGGTGCGTGAATACCCCGCACGCTGGGCCCTGGTGCCGGTGGGCGCGACGCTGCTGATCATCTTCGCCGGCGGCGGCGTGGCCGGGGACACCCGGCAGCCCTGGCCGATGCGATGGCTGAGCCTTCCGGCGGTGGTCACCCTCGGTTCGCTGGCCTATGCGCTGTATCTGTGGCACTGGCCTCTGTTGATCTTCTGGCTGGCCCACACCGACCGGGAGTCCGCGGGACTGCTGGACGGGGCAGCGGTCATAGCGGTGTCGCTGGCCGCGGCCTGGCTGACGTTGCGGGCCGTCGAGCAACCGCTGCGCGAGACCAGCTCGCGGCCGGCACCGGTGCACGCGCAGCCGACGGCGAGCCGGAATCGATGGACGGTCCTGGTGGCCTCGGTGGTGGCCGTGGCCACCGTGGCGCTGGTTGCCACCTCGATGGGCTGGCGCCACCATGTCGAGGTGGTGCGAGCCGGCGGCAGCGAGCTGACCACTCTGCCGATCCGTGACTATCCCGGCGCGCGGGCCCTGGTCGATGCCGCCCGCGTCGCGAAGCTGCCGATGCGTCCGTCGGTACTGGAAGCCCGCGAGGACCAGCCGGTCACCAGCACCGACGGGTGTATCGCTGATTTCCTCAGCACCGAACTGGTGACCTGTGATTACGGTGATCGCACCGCCCGCCGGACCATCGCGCTGGCCGGCGGATCACATTCGGAGCACTGGATCACCGCACTCGACGAGCTGGGCCTTCGGCATTCCTTCCGGGTGAAGACGTATCTGAAGATGGGTTGTCCGCTGACCACTGCCGAGGTGCCGATCATCGCCGGGTCACTGGAGCCCTACCCGGAGTGCCGCACGTGGATCGACGAGGCGATGGACAGCATGATCGCCGACCGCCCCGATTTTGTCTTCACCACGACCACGCGGCCGTACACCGATGCCCCGGGGGACTTCGTTCCCGACAATTACCTGGGTATCTGGGATCGGTTCGCCGAACACCAGATCGCGATCCTCGGTCTGCGGGACACGCCCTGGATGTTCCGCGACGGTGCGCTGTTCTCGCCGCCGGACTGCCTGGCCAGCGGCGGCGATCCCGACAGTTGCGGTCTGCCTCGCAGCGAGGCACTCAACGACCGCAACCCCGCCCTGGATTACGACGACCGCTATCCGCTGCTGACGCTGTTGGATCTCAGCGACGCGGTGTGCAGTGCCGAGGTGTGCCGGGCCGTGGAGGGCAACGTGCTGGTCTACCACGACGAGCATCACCTCTCGGCGACCTATGTCCGATCGATGACCGACGAGCTGGCCCGGCAGCTCTCGGCGGCGACGGGCTGGTGGTGAGCAGACGTGAAACACCCCCGCCACCAGAGGGGGCGGGGGTGTCACCTGAGAAGGTGGATCAGCGGATGCCGACCACTTCCTGAGCGATCGCGGCGATACGCGTCTGCGCGGCCGAGACCACACGAGAGCGTTCCTTGTGCGACTCCTCGTAGGCGACGATCACGCGGATATCGGACGGATCGGTGAGTTCCTTGACCGCCGCGATGGCGTCGGTCTGATTGAGCTCGTCGTAATCGGCGATCGGCAGCTCGCTCGGGTCGACCACACCGGCGTTGGCACGCACCCGGTGCAGGGCGTCGGCGGCGTCGCCTGCGCCTTCACCGCGGGTGGTCTTCTCGGCGCTGAGCAGAGCGGCGTCACGGGCGGCGACGGCGGCCTTGCCAGCGACCTCACCGGCGTGGGCGCCACGGCTGAGCAGGTTCTCGATGGCCGGGCGGGTGGAGCGCAGCGCTTCCAGCGCACGGTCGACACCGCGGTAGGACCAGGTGACCGGCAGATTCGCCAGCTTGACCGCGACACCGGCGGCTGCCTGGACGGGGGTGCGCCGCAGGGCGGCCGGACCGCCGAGAGCGTCCTCGACGAGCACGGTCGTCAACCACTCGACGGTGGCGGTGTGGGCGGTGATGAGACGGTCGGCCAGTGCTGCGACCTCAGGCTCCTTCGCGGCCACCGCGAGTGCCTTGATGTAGCGCGAGCGGTCCAGCAGCTGATCCTCGAGAGCGAGATCGCCGAGCAGCGCCTCGTCGAACGGCTCGGCCTGCTCGGTCAGCGCCTTGACGGCTGCGGCCGCGCGGCCCAGGAAGGGCCCGACGACGTCAGGGAAGCCGCCCAGGTCCCGGATGGCCTTCTCGATGGCCTCGGCCCGGATCCGGCCGTTCTCGGCGTTCTGTTGCAGCTCCGTCCGCACGGCATCGGTGCGGGCCTGCGCGACGCGGGTCTCGGCGACCTGGATCTCGGTGTGGGTCAGATCCAGCACGGTGCGGAGCTGAGCGAGCAGTGTGGTCTTGTCTGTGGTGGTCATCTCTGGGAATACACCCCTTCAACATTGATTGTTCATGGGTTTCTTGGGAAAGCACCACGGTGATATCGGTGAGTGTCACCAGGGCGTGTTGTGTGGCTACCCGGGTCGGGCCAAGCGATAACACGTTTCAGGAGACTGTGAGTCTTGTCCGACTGACGCATATCCGGGCCCATAGCGGGTACGGGACATTTCCTGCCTGGTCAGGATCGTGCTGAGTTTTTGTCTCGCCGGTTCGAAGTCGCGTTTGTACCGTCGCCAAACGTGACATCTCCCGTTTCTTCACGCCATCCCCTCTCCCGGCGGCGTGCCCTGCAGTTGTTCGGCCTCGCCGGCGGCGCTGCACTGATAGCACCCTCTCTGGTGGCGTGCGGATCCTCCGGCGAAGGCGGCGCGCTGGCCGGAAATGCCCCGCTGTCAGGCAAATTCGACGGTGTGACGCTCAAGCTGCTGGTCAACCAGCCGCACGTCACCTCGTTCCGGGACGTGCTGGCACCGGCGTGGAACAAGGAGACCGGCGGCACTCTCGAGGTCACTGCCGCCCCCTACGATCAGCTGACCAGCAAACAGATTCTCGACGTGCAAAGCGGCACAGGCGAATTCGATGTATTCGACTATTTCTACTTCGGTCTGGGTGACCTGGTGGACGCCGGCGCCCTGGTGGATCTGACCGAGTGGATCGACAGCAACAAAGACGGCATCGGAGTCGACGGTTACCTGCCGTCGATCTACGACCCGTACACACTGCTGGACGACAAGCGTTACGGACTGCCCTACGACGGGGACGTCCACATCCTGTTCTACAACGCCGAACTGTTCGACCGGTACAAAGTCGAACCGCCGACCACCTGGGATGAATACGACGAGGTGGCAGCCAAGATCACCACCGACGCCCGCGGCGCCGCCTATGGCGCCATCGTGTCGGGACAACAGGTTCCGATGATCCTGGGCTGCTCCTACATCAACCGGCTGACCGGCTACGGAGGCAATCTGCTCGACGCCGACGGGAAGCCGCAGCTGACCTCGGATGCCTCCATCGCGGCGCTGCAACACCTGGTCGACGTGGCCCCGGTCGCCTTGCCCACACCGTTGCAGGTGGGCTTCGACCAGGCGAACCAGGCGTTCCTCTCCGGCCAGGGGGCGTTGCTGGACACCTGGACCGATATGGCATTGCGGGCCGAGGATCCCACCGCCTCGAAGATCGCCGGCCGCTGGGGCGCGGTGTCCTTGCCGGTCGGCGGCAGCAACACCACGCCGCGTACCGCCTTGGACGCCGGGTTCGGGCTCGGCATCTCCACGTCGTCGAAGAACCAGGACGCCGCCGCGGCCTTCCTCAACTGGGCCACCGCCACCCCGCAGAATTTGGCGGTGTCGTCGACGGCCGGGGCGGGCATCGACCCGGTGCGCGGTGAGGTGCTGAACTCCGAGGGTTACGCCAAGGTGGTGACCGCGGCCGTGGAGCCGATCCGCGAGGGGCTGAACGGTGATCCGCTGGTGTGGCCCAAGCAGGCCGGGGCGCCGAAACTGTTGCAGGACCTGGTGGATCAGCTGGCGCTGGCCATCGCCGGGACCCAGACCGTGGACCAGTCGCTGGAGAACGCGCAGAAGAGCTGGGAGAGCGCCGCGACATGACGCGACGTGTCCCGCTCTGGCTGGCACTGCCCGCCATCGCAGGACTGGTGTTGTTCCTGGTGTACCCGACGGGTTACCTGATTGCGCTGGCACTGACCGATTCTTCGCTGGCGCATCCGCTGCGGGCGTTCAGCGGCCCCGACAACTTCCAGACCGCGTTCGCCGCACCGGCTTTCACCCCGTCGCTGTGGAAATCGACCGTGTTCGCCGTCGTGGCGACCGTGGCCACCACCGGGTTGGGTCTGATTGTGGCGCTGCTGCTGCGGGCCCGCGGCACCCGGTTCGGGATCGTCGGCGCACTGCTGTTGCTGCCGTTGGTGACGGCGCCGGTCCTCATCGGTGTCGCGTGGAAGTTGTTGTTGGCACCGGTGGGCGGTGGCCTGGCCGACGTG
This sequence comes from Mycolicibacterium sp. SMGY-1XX, assembly GCF_059132455.1. Classification (NCBI taxonomy): domain Bacteria; kingdom Bacillati; phylum Actinomycetota; class Actinomycetes; order Mycobacteriales; family Mycobacteriaceae; genus Mycobacterium; species Mycolicibacterium sp. SMGY-1XX. The sequence continues at coordinate 3,797,998 of NZ_CP101139.1, read as the reverse complement.
TTCTCCGCAGTGGGGCTCGGTGGCTTCAACCCCCTGGGATCCGGTGCGGGCGCGTTCGTCGTGCTCCTCGCCATCCACATCTGGCAGTGGGTCCCGTTCGCGGTGCTGATCCTGTTCGCCGCGCTCGGAGTGGTGCAACCCGAGCTGCTGGAGTCGGCCCGCATCGACGGCGCCGGGTGGTGGCGCACGTTCACCACGGTGACCTGGCCGGCGATCGCGCCGACCGCCTGGGCGGTGGCGGTGCTGAAGCTGGTCATCGGCTACAAGGTGTTCGACCTGATCGTCGTGATCACCGCCGGCGGGCCGGGTTTCGCGACCACCTTGACTCCTTTCGTGATCTACCAGACCGGGCTGCGCGGAAGTTTCGACATGGGCGCCGCCGCGGCTCAGACCCTGGTGTTCGCGGTGGTGGTCGGTGCGGTGGCCACCGCGTTGACCGCGGCGCGGGCACGTGTGGTGCAAGGAGAGCATCGGTGAACCGGCGAGTGCTGGTGTGGGCGGCGCTGGTGGCCGTCACCGTGGTGGCGTTGATACCGATCGGCTATCTGGTGTCGCTGGCGGTGCGGCCGCCGTCGGACGTGCTGAACTCCAGCCTGTTCCCGACGTCGTGGACATTCGCGAACTTCGGTTCGGTGTTCGACACCATCGAGTTGGGCACGATGCTGCAGAACTCCTGGATCGCGGCCGTCGGCGCCGCACTGCTGGCCGTCGTGATCGCCGCGCCGGCAGCGTATTTCACCGCACGCCGGTTCCGGGGTGAGCGGTTGCTGACCGCGCTGCTGGCCAGCTACTGCGCGCCCCCCATCGTGGCGATCATTCCGCTGTTCTTCCTGCTGCGTGATGTCGGGCTGACCAACAACGTCGGCGGGCTGATCGTCGTGAACGGCATCGCCAATGTGCCGGTGGCGGCCTGGTTGCTCGACGGGTTCGTGCGTCGGATACCCATCGAGATCGATGAGGCGGCTGTGATCGACGGTCTGTCGGTGGCCGGCGCGTTCCGCAAAGCCATTCTGCCGCTGCTGTGGCCCGGCATCGTGGCGGCGCTGCTGGTGGTGTTCTTCCTGAGCTACAACGATTTCCTGTTCGCGGTGTATCTGGCGGTGACGAAGGAGAGTCAGACGTTGACGGTCGGTCTGTCGCTGTTCCAAGGCGATCGCAATGTGCAATTCGGCCAGCAGGCCGCCGCCGGACTGCTCGGGATCATCCCGGTCTACGTCCTGGCGTTGACGGCGCAGCGGTACCTGGTCGGCGGGCTGTCAGTGGGAGCGACGAAATGACCACCGTCGAACTGGAGGGCATCAGCAAGGCATTCGGCGGGAACACCGTTGTCGATGACCTCAACCTGCATCTGGCCAACGGGTCGCTGACCGTCCTGGTGGGCCCGTCCGGGTGCGGGAAGTCGACCACGTTGCGGATCGCCGCCGGCCTGGAGTCGGCCGATCAGGGCGCGGTGCGTATCGACGGCCGCGATGTCACCTCGGCAGCCCCGCGGGACCGTGACGTGGCGATGGTGTTCCAGAACTACGCGCTCTATCCGCAGTTGACCGTGGCGGGCAACATCGCGTTTCCGCTGCGCAACGCGGGAGTCGCCAAGGATGAGACAGCGCAACGGGTTCGGCAGGCCGCCGAGCGGGTGGGCATCGCGGCCCTGCTGGACCGCAAACCGCGTCAGCTCTCCGGCGGTCAGCAACAGCGTGTCGCGATCGCCCGGGCCCTGGTGCGCACGCCGTCGCTGTTCCTGTTCGACGAGCCGCTGAGCAACCTCGATGCCAAGCTGCGGGTGGAACTGCGCTCCGAGATCCGCAGGCTGCAACAGGAACTGGGCATCACCGCGCTTTACGTCACCCACGATCAGGAGGAGGCGATGACCATCGCCGATCAACTGGTGGTGCTGGACTCCGGTCGCATCGCGCAGCGCGGTACGCCGGAGGAGTTGTACAGCCGGCCCGCGAACACCTTTGTCGCCGGCTTCATCGGCTCGCCGAGCGCCAATCTGCTCGCCGGCAGCGCCCAGGACGGGGTCTTCACCTCCGAGGGTGTGGTGTGGCCGACCACCGCCTCCGGTGATGTCACCATCGGTGTGCGACCCGAGGATCTGCTGGTCGAACCGGCCGGCGCCGACAATGCCGACGGCACAGTCGAACTCGTCGAGCTCCTCGGCCCGCGTTACGTCGTGATCGTGAAGGTGGGCGCCCGTCGTCTCACCGCCGTCATCGAAGCCGCGACGATCGCCTCATGGCCCACTGCGTTGACACCAGGCACGGCCGTAGACGTGCGGGTGCGGCCAGGCCGGGCGCACGTGTTCACCACAGCCTCGGGAGACCGGGTGGCCTGAACCTCAGAAGGGTGGTTCGCCGTCGTTGGGTTTTTGCGTCGGTGGGGGTGGGCGCCAGTCGGCGCTGATGTGTTCGTCTTCGTCAGGATCGTTGACCCAGGTGCACCAGGGACTGGTCGACGGTGCGCCTTTGAACCAGAAGAGTTTGAACCGCATCTCGTTGCGCCACTGACGGTCAGCGATCTCTTTGGCACGGCCCTGATTGACCCGCCGGATCTCGGCATTCGCCGCGCGTTTGGCCGCCGCCCCGGCCCGCGCCGCCGCCGTACGTCTGGCTTTGTCCCGGCGGGGATCCCGCGGCCGGGGCCACGGCTTCGGCGCACCCGCCGCAGCGATGTCCTCGAACAACTCCGCCCCATCCGGAGTCGAGCGATAACTGCGCCCCGTCGGCGACGTCCACTCAATCGTCCCGTCCGCCAATTGCGTGGTGGTCCAACCACAGTCACCGGTCAGGAACGTCTTCAACCGGTGATGCTGCCGGCATTTCGGATCGAGGTTCGCGCTCATCGTCCACCCACCCCGCAACGGATGATCATGGTCAAAGGCGATGCTGTGATCCAGATCCGCGGTCCAGGCGGGCCGATTGCAGAACGGAAAGGAACACGTCAAGGACCGGCAGCGTACCCACCGATTCGTGGCAGCCGAGGGACGGTGCCGCAGCAGCACCGAGGTGCCGTCACCGGTCACAGTCGGGGTGTCGGGGTCGGCGACCTCGCGCAGCACCGTGGCGGGCTGAGCGGCCAGCTCACGGACCTGGTCGGCGTCGACAACGCCGTAACCCTCCAGGAAGCCGGGCTCGTCACCGTCGCCGGTCACGGTGGCCGCCGGGGCGATCACATTGATCACAAACCGCACCCCCGCCCCCGCAGCAGCGGCAGCGTCGGGTTTCGGGGCCGCGCAGTCGTCGCGCCCACACGCACACGCCAACACGAAGCTGCCCGCACCGATCGCGTCGAGGGCATCAACACGACGCTGCACCGGAGTGCGCGGATCCGCCGCGCACACCAGGGCGGCCATGTGATCGAGGCGGGCCTCGACGCGGGCCACCGCCGGCGCCGACGCATAGACCCGGACTTCGCCCATCCCGTTGGGCAGGGATTTCACACTCACCCGGCGGTCGGTGTCGGCGCTCACCCGGCGTTCCTTGGCGCCGTCGGGGTCCAGGTCCAGGATCGCCCGATCGACCGCCCCCAGCAGCCGGGTGCGTGACCAGCACTGCCAGGTGGCGATCTTCGCGGCGAGGTTGCGATCCAGATCCTTGATCGCCGCAGCAGTGACGTTGGCGGTGCGATTCAAGATGACTGTCGTCGATTCCCAGTCCAGCCGCCCCGAGGCCAGCAGGCCATAGGTCTGCGGCATCCGTTCATCGAGGGCTTCGGCGTACCCGACGAGCCGGGTGGCCACCGCCGGCGGCACTCCCAACACCGGACCCACCTCAGCGGCGGTGCGCACGCAGCCGGTGACCAATGCACACCCCGGGTCACCGTCAGGCTCCGCCAGGGCCTGATCAAGGGCTTCGGCGGTGCGCTGCGCCAACAACGGGGCGATCGCGGCCATCCGATGCGCCCACACCGCCGACTCATCGAGGCGGGAGCACTCCACCTCATTGAGTAACGCAGACGCATCGAATGTCTCGAACATGTGTTCGATTATGTCACAGTTGACTGACAACTCGGTGGGTGCCGAACGCATGCCGCAGTCAGGCTGTCGTCGTGCCGATCGACCAGGCGTACGGCGGCGGTGTGCCATTGACGTCGTAGGCGCCCAGCACGCGGGCCTTGAACAGCCGCGGGTTGTGCGAGGCGACCGTGCGGGCGTTGCGCCAGTGCCGGTCCAGGGCGCGCGCCGTCGAGGTCGCTGACGCGCCCAGGGCGTCGAACAGATCCGAGGCCGAGTCCAGCACCAGCTTGGACACCGCGATCTGTGCGGCGGTGGCCTCCAGCTCAGCGCGCTCGGTGGCGTCCTGCAGTTCGGCCTCGGTGGCGTCGGCCGCCGCGTCGAGCGCCTTGGCCGCGCTCACCGCCAGGCTCTCGGCCGCGTAGGCGGCCGCCGAGAGCTGCCCGACCAGACCGAGAACCTGCGGGTCATCGCGAACCCGGGAGGCGTTGGCGTGGGAGTAGTTCCGGGTGCGCGCCTGCACCTCGGCCACCACGTCACGATGGACAGCGCGGGCGATTCCGGCGAGGGTGGCAATCAGATTCACCTGGTAGAGCGCCGTCTGATACGGGTGCCGGTCGGCGAACGGCAGCACGTCGTCGGATTCGACGCGCGCATCGTGGAACTCTGTGGTGCCGCTGCCGGTGCCGCGCTGGCCGAAGCCGTCCCAGTCATCGTGCACGGTCACGCCCGGCTGGCGGGTGTCCACCAGCGCCACCACGTGGGTGGTGTCCACGCGTGCGTACACATCGGCCCATTCAGCGAAAATCGTTCCGGTGGTGTAGAACTTGCGCCCGTTGAGCAGGTAGTGATCTCCGGCCGGCTGCAGCGTCGTCTCCACGTCGCCGATCGCCGTCGACCCCGTTTCCGTCCACGCGTTGCCCGCGACCTCACCCGCGACGAAGCGTTCGAACCACCGGCGCTGATCATGTCCGCGCCGGTGCCGGAACAGCGTGTCCTCGACAAAGGTGAAGTGCCCGCGCAGCGCCTGGGTGAGGTTGGCGTCCGCGGCGGCGAGGTCGATCCAGATCGGGATGATCTCGGCCCATGCGAGCCCCCGGCCGCCGAACTCCACCGGCACCCGCAACGCACCCACACCCGCCCGCTTCAGCGTGGCCAGCACATCGGCCGGCAACTCGCGGGTGAGTTCGCGGTGCACCACATCGCCGACCGTCTCCGAGATGATCGCGGCCCATTCCGCACGCACATTGTCGGTCACGGCCGTCATTCAATCAGCGCGTGCACCACCGGCCCCGGTTAAGTTCGCGCAGAGTACAACTCGCCGGAATCCGGGCCGTCACCCTTAGGCTCTCCGCTCATGTCGCGTACACCCTGGACTGCACCGTTGGATGAGGCCGAAACCGCCCACTGGGACGCGGTGGCCGCCGAGGTGGGGCGCACCCTCGGGCAGGACGCCCTGGCCAGGGACCGCGCCAACCAAGAGCCCACCGCAGAACTGAAACTGCTCAAGGAATCCGGGCTGGCCAACTTGCTGATCCCGGCGCAATACGGCGGCGGGGGAGGGCACTGGTCCAGCGCGTTGCGCGCCGTTCGCATCCTGGCCCGCACCGACGCGTCCATCGCCCAGATCCTGAGTTACCACTACTGCAACCACGCCAGCATCGTCTTTTTCGGTGAGCCGTCCCGCTGGGAGCACTGGTTCACCGCCTCGGCCGACGGCAACTGGCTGTGGGGTGACTCGGTGAATCCCGTCGACCCCGATCTGACACTCACCGCCGTCGACGGCGGCTACCGCCTCAACGGAACCAAACGTTTCTCCACGGGCGCCTCGACCGGTGACGTGACGTTGGTGATGGCGCTCGAGACCGACAGGGTGCTCGCCTCCGTCCTCGAGCACGACCGCACCAGCGTCGACTACCTCGGCGACTGGGATGCGCTGGGGCAGCGGCTGTCCGCGAGCGGCAGCGTGCGTTTCACCGATGTCCTCGTCACCGCCGAGGACATCCTCGGCGAGGTCGCCGACGAGCCGTACTCCACTCTGGTGACTCCCGGCGTGCAGCTCGGTTTCGCGAACCTCTACCTCGGGATCGCCGAGGGCGCGCTGCAACGGGCGCGGGAGCTGACCCTGGCCCGCCGCGGTGCCTGGCTGCTCAGCGATGTCGAGCATTACTCCCGAGATCCGTTCGTGCAGCGGGTTTTCGGTGAACTCCTGGCCAAGACCGCCGCCGCCGAAGCGCTGACCGACCGCTGGAATCATCGGTTCGACCAGGTGATCGCTCGCGGGGAGCAGGTCACTGCCGCCGACCGCGCCGAGGTCGAGATCGGGATCGCCCACGCGAAAGTGGTGACCACCGAGACCGCTTTGGAGGTGGCGCACCGGGTGTTCGAGGTCACCGGCTCCAGCTCAGCGAAGTCCGAGGTGGGCCTGGACCTGTTCTGGCGCAACATCCGGACGCATTCGTTGCACGATCCGGTCGACTACAAGAAGCTCGAAATCGGTGCGCACTACCTGACCGGCGACGTCCAGCCGATCACGCTCTACACCTGACTCCCGGAGTCAGAGCTGCCCGTGGCGCGGCGGCCTGGTCCCTGACAGCGTGTAGCGGCCGATGTGTTGCAGCTTCCAGCGGCTCGGGTCGTGCAGCGTGTGGGTGCGGGCATCACGCCAGTAGCGGGACAGGTTCGCGCTGCCCGAGGCGCTGCGGGTGCCACCGAGGTCGAACAGCACCGACGTCGCCTCCAGAGATGCCCGCACCGCGGCCACTTTGGCCACCGCCACGGCGATCGACGCAGCGGCACTGGTGTCCTCGTCGAGATCGGCGCGGGCGGCATCCACCTGGCGCGCGGCCTCGGCAAGCAAGGCCTGCGCACCGCGGACCGTGACGGTCAGCTCGCCGGCGATGTTGACCACGGTGGGATCCTCGGCCGAGGAGGGCACCTTGGCCTCGAAGTGCGGCCGGGCCTTGGCGGCCTGCCGGACACCCTCCTCCAGGGCGCCGGTGGCGATGCCGACATCCATTGCGGCATGCAGTAATTGGGCGTGGGCCCCGTACACCGTGGGCTGCGAGAAGATGGGGGAGAACGGGACCACGTGTGCTGCGGGAACCTGGACCTCGTCCAGGGTCACCGTGCCGGAAGCGGTGGTCCGCTGCCCCATGCCGTCCCAGTCGTCCACGATCTCCAGACCGTCGACGTCGCGGGGTACGAACGCGATCGCTTTCGGCGTCGACGACGTGGGCACCTCACCGCTTCCATCGGACAGTGACGCCCGGACGATCACCCAGTCGGCGAAAAGTGCTCCGGTGGAATAGAACTTGCGGCCGCTGAGCACATAGTCGCCACCGGGCTGCTGCACCAGGGTGGTGGTGTCGACATCGATGGGATGCGGGCCACGCTCGGACTGCGCATTGGCAAACAGCGCACCCTCGCGCACCAGGCCGTAGAAGAACGCTTTCTGCTCGTCGGTGCCCTGTGAGCGCAGCGCTTCCAGGAACGTGTAGTGCGAGTGCGGAATCTGGGCCAGCGACCCGTCGGCGTGCCCGATCAGCCGGAACACCTCGGCCACCACCGCGGCCGGTGCGTCGAGCCCGCCGTACTCGGCGGGCACCGACAACGCCAGCAATCCGGAGTCTTTGAGGGCCTTGACCTGGTCATGCGGCAGCAGCCGGTCGGCATCGCGCGCCGCAGCCTCGGCGGCGAAGGACTCTGACAGCTCCGCCGCGACGCGCAGGGCGTCGGTGGCCGATGCGATGGTCACCGCGACCCGACGAACGGTATGGAGGCCGGGGCGGCGCCGCCACCTTCGCCCTCGAAGAGGCCACGCTCACGCAGGATCGGCACCACGCCTTCGCCGAACCAGTACAGCTCCTCCAGGTGCGGGTAGCCGGAGAAGATGAACTCGTCGATCCCGATCTCGGCGTACTCGGCAATCCGGTCGGCCACGTCGGTGTGACTGCCCACCAGCGCGGTGCCCGCACCGCCACGGACCAGGCCCACCCCGGCCCACAGGTTCGGGGCGATTTCCAGGCTGCGGGCGTCGTTCCAGGTGCCGTTGGCGCGGTTGGCTTCGTGCAGCGCCAGCATCCGCTTCTGGCCTTCGGACTGGCTGCGCGCCAAGCCTTCCTGGGTCTTGCGGACCGTTTCCTCGTCCAGGGCGTCCAGCAGCCGGCCCGCCTGTGTCCACGCCTCGTCGGCATGATCGCGCGAGATGGTGTGCAAACGGATGCCGAAACGCACGGTGCGACCCTCGTCGGCGGCCAGCTTGCGGATCCACTCGATCTTCTGCTGGACGGCTTCCGGCGGCTCACCCCAGGTCAGGTAGACGTCGGAGTGTTTGGCCGCCACCGGGCCCGCAGCGGCCGAGCTGCCGCCGAAGTACAGCGGCGGCACCGGATTCGGCGGCAAAGCCAGCGCGGCTTCGTCGACGCTGATGTACTTGCCGTCCTTGGTGACGGTCTCGCCGGCCCAGAGCCGCCGCACGACGTCGAGGAATTCGTCGCAGCGCTCGTAGCGGGCGTCCTTGTCCAGGTAGTCACCGAAGGACCGCTGCTCGTGGGCTTCGCCGCCGACGACGACGTTGAGCAGGATGCGGCCGGGGGCGTGGCGGGCGAAGGTGGCGGCCATCTGCGCCGACAGGGTGGGGCTCACCAGGCCGGGGCGGAAGGCCACCAGGAAGGCCAGCGACGTCGTCTCCCGCGCCAGCAGGGCCGCCGTCACGAAGGCGTCCTCACACCAGGCGCCGGTGGGGATCAACGCCCCGGTGAAGCCGAACGACTCCGCACTGCGCACGATGTTGGCCAGGTAGTCGATCGACGCGTCGCGGTCGCTGTGCGCGGTACCTGCGGGCAGACCGTGGCCGCCGCCGACGATGAGCCGGCTGTCGCCGTAGGTGGGCAGGAACCAGTGCAGTTTCACAGACATGATCGTCTTTCTCTCAGCGTGCGGCGTTCGGTTGCGAGGCTACCGATGCCGAGGACGACGGGACCGTCGACGGCCGCTCGATGATGGTCGAGTTGGGTCCGCCGACGCGGTAACTCGCCCCCCGGTGTTCCTCGGGCAGCCGGTCGCCACGGCCGAACAGCTTGTTGCGCAACGACCCGGGCGCGTACTCCGTCTGATAGGCGCCGCGCTCGGTGAGCACCGGCACCACGTGGTCGATGAAATCGGCGAACGACCCGGGCGAGATTGCATAAGCCAGGTTGAAGCCGTCGACGTCGGTCTCGTCCACCCATTCCTGCAGCAGATCGGCGATCCGCTCGCCGGAGCCGACGAACCGCGGGCCGATGCCGCCGATCTTGCCCCAGTTGGCGATGTCGTTGACGGCCCATTCGCCGCCGTCGGGATCGGCGGACTGGAACGCCTTGACCGCCGACAGGATGGCGTTGGAGTCGACGTTGCCGATCGGTTCATCGAGGCCGTACCGCGACAGGTCGACACCCATCCAGCCGGACATGAAGGTCAACGCGCCTTCGGGGTCGCCGTAGGACAGGTATTCGGCGTGCTTGGCGTGCGCTGCTTCGTCGTTCTCGGCGGTGATCACGGTCGAGAGGTTGAAGATCTTCGCCGCGTACGGGTCGCGGCCGGCCAGTTCGAGCTCGCGGCGGATGGTGCTGACGTTCTCGCGCAGAATCGCCTTGGTGGGCGCGGCGGTGAAGATCGCCTCGGCGTTCTCGGCGGCGAACCGGACCCCGCGCGGCGAGGCCCCGGCCTGGAAGATCACCGGCGTGCGCTGCGGCGACGGCTCCGACAGGTGGATGCCCGGCACGCTGAAATGCTGGCCCTCGTGGCCGATGTGGTGCACCTTGTCCGGGTCGGTGAAGACACCACGTTCGCGGTCTCGGATCACCGCGTCGTCCTCCCACGACCCTTCCCACAGCTTGTAGAGCACCTCGAGGTACTCGTCGGCGTGGTCGTAGCGGGCATCGTGGGCCGGCTGGTCGGTCTGCCCCATGTTGCGGGCCGCAGCAGGGAGGTAGCCGGTGACGACGTTCCAGCCGACGCGGCCCTTGGTCAGGTGATCCAGCGTCGACACCCGTCGCGCGAACGGGTAGGGGTGCTCGAAGCCGGTCCCGGTGGTGATGCCGAAACCGAGGTGTTCGGTGACATAGGCCATGGCCGAGACCAGCATCAGGGGGTCGTTGACCGGCACCTGGGCGGCCTGCCGGATCGCGGCCTCGTCGCTGGCCCCGTAGATGTCGTAGGTGCCCAGCACGTCGGCGATGAACAGGCCGTCGAAGCGGCCCCGCTCCAAGAGCTTCGCCAACTCGGTCCAGTACGTCAGGTCTTTGTAACTCGCGGAGCGGTCATCGGGGTGCCGCCAGAGGCCGGGGGACTGGTGGGCCACGCAGTTCATGTCGAACGCGTTGAAGCGAATAGTGCGGGTCACTGGCAGCATCTTCGACGGCCTGCACCCGTTGGGCACGCCTTTGCTTCACCACGATTCGAAATGTCGGTGCGGTACGTCACACTGCTCTCATGGACTCAGTAGAACAGGCTGTCGCAGGTACGGGCCTGCTCGTCGCTGCCATCCGCGCACGCGAAAGCCTGCGTGCCGATCCGCTGTTCAGCGATCCGTATGCCGAACGTCTCGCCGGTCCGGCGGGCCGGCAGATGCTCGAGGCGGCGCTGGCGCAGTCCGGTGAGCAGTCCACCCTGCAGATCGTGGTGCGCACCCGGTTCTGGGACGAGGCGCTGCTGCGTGCGGTGCCCACCGCGCCTCAGGTGGTGCTGTGCGCGGCCGGAATGGATGCCAGAGCTTACCGGCTGGACTGGCCCGACGGCACAGTCATCGCGGCCAAAGCCGGCGCACTCGCCGGTGCGACACCGCGCGCCCGGCGGGTGACCCTCGAGGCGGACCTCACCGACGACGCCTGGACAACCGCGCTGCCCGGCACCGGTTTTGATCCGCAGACACCGAGTGTGTGGCTGATCGAAGGGCTGCTGCAGTATCTCGCCGAGCCGGCGGTGCAGACGCTGTTCGACCGTATCGACGCCTTGACCGCGCCGGGTTCCACGCTGCTGTACGACGTCGTCGGCCAGACGCTGCTGGAGGCGCCGGTCATGACGCCGTTGTTGAAAACGATGGCGGCACAAGGCTCGCCGTGGCTGTTCGGTTCCGACACACCTGGTGCGCTCGCCGAGCAGCGAGGGTGGCGAGCACAGGTGTTCGACATCGCGGAGGTGGGCAACCGCTGGAACCGGTGGTTCGCGTCGGTGGTGCCGATGGACGTACCAGGTGTGCCCCGCGGCTACTTCGTGGAGGCCCACAAGTGACGCGCGCATTCCGTGACCGGTTTCATGAGCTCGACGCAGACGTGTGGACCACGGCGTACCTGCCGGCCTGGAGTTCACGGGCAGAGGCTGCGGCTGCCTACACCACCGGGCCGGAAGGGCTCGACTTGTACATACCGGAAGATCATCCGTTGTGGTGTGCCGATCTGCACCCAACCCCGTTGCGGGTCTCCGGCTTTCAGAGCGTCAACCGGTCGGGACCCGTCGGGTCCACCGATGCGCCGCAGCCGTTCCGGGACGGGCAGGTGGTGCAGGAGGCGCAGCCCACTGTGCTGGGTTTCGCACCCCACTATGGCCGGGTCGCGGTGACGTGTTCGGCCACGCTGACACCCACCTCGATGTTCTCGGCGTGGATGGTGGGCCTGGAGGACACACCGGAACGCTGCGGCGAGATCTGCCTCATGGAGGTGTTCGGCAACACGGTCGTCGACGGCCGCGCCGCGGTCGGGCAGGGGATTCACCGGTTCCGTGACCCTGCGCTGCGTGAGGACTTCTCCGCCCCGACCCGTGATCTCGATATCGCCGACGAGCACACCTACGCCGTCGACTGGAGCCCAGGCCAGGTGCAGTTCAGCATCGACGGCACCGTCACCAGAACGGCTGACCAGGCGCCGGACTACCCGATGTTGTTGTTCCTGGCGGTCTTCGACTTCCCTGACGGGTCTGGTGACCCGGCGGTGCCGCACCTGAGGGTGTCGGAGGTCAGCGGATCGGGCCTCGGGCCCGGCACCGTGGTGCGAGGCTGAGTCAGGCGCGCGCCAGCATCCAGGCGGTGCCGTCGCTGACACCGGTGGCGAGTACGTTCAGCTCGGCGAAGGCCTGTTCCAATTCGCCGGCGCGCACCCGGAACGGCGTGGTCTCGGTGCCCGCCGCGCTGAGCGCGCTGATCGCCAGCAGACCGCCGGGCGCCAGTCGCGCTACGATCGCACCGTCCAACCGGGAGTCGCGGAACTTGTGGCAGACAACCACATTCGCTCGAGGACCCGCGGGCAGCCCGCCGTCGAGGTCGGCTTCGGTGAAGGTGCAGCGTTCGCCGACTCCGCACTCGGCGGCCAGGTCACGGGCCTGTGCGAGGGCCACCGCGGAGACGTCGACGCCGGTGACCGTCATGCCGCGCACCGCCAGCCAGACTGAGCTCAGGCCACGCCCACAGGCCAGTTCGAGCGCATGACCGTGCGATGGAAACTCGGCGGCATACGGGGCGAACACCGCTGGCAGGCTCACCTCGGCCGGTGTCGGGCGCGACAGTTGCGCGTACCGCTGATCCCAGCGTCGGCCGTCCGCGGCGGACATCAGCTGATGCTGAGGAAGGGGCTCATCACATCGCGGGCGAACTGGACGGCATTGACCGAGGGGTCGCCGTCGGGATAGCTCACCGTGGCCAGCACATTGCCGCCGGCATCGGCGAAGTTGCCGTCGGCGCGGTCCTGGTGGGTGGACGAGGTCACCAGGATGATGCCCGATGTACCTGCCTGCTTGGCCAGCGGCACCGAGAACTGGGCGTTCTGCACGGTGCTGTTGGCCCGGTCCTCGACGATGATCCGGTTGGCGGGAAAGCCCAACAGCGTCAGCATGTTTCGCATCTGGCCGGCTTCGGTGCGGCCGTTCTTCGGGTTCCCGCCGGTCACGATGATCGGGGATTGCGGAAAGAACTGTGCCACCGTCAGGCCGGTGAGCACGCGGGTGCGCAGGATGGGGCGCATCCTGCCGTCCGGTTCGAGGCCGTAACCGAGGATGACGATCGCCGGTCTGGTGAAATCCTTTCCTGCCGGCGCCAGAGCGGGGGGATCGGCCTGCGCCGGTGCCGCGGTGTGCCCGCCGAGTGCGACGGCCAGGGCCAGGGTGACGGCGCCGAGCAGGGTCCTGCAACGCCTGAGCCGTGTTGTGCGCACGTCATCCTCCGTAACTGTCGTCTTCGTAAACTGTCGTGACGGCAGGGGCGGATGTTACGGACGGGTCACGAGCGGGGTAGCAGCGAGATCTTCTGCCAGATCTTGTTCGACAGTTCCGTGGTCAGCGTCTCGATGGTGGAGACCGTCTCCAGGACCACGCTGTCGGTGCTGTGCTCAGCGCACAGGGCAGCGGTCTTGGCGGTGAGACTCAGCATCTCCGAGCAGTAGTTCAGGTAATGGTGAAGCTGGTCGGCGTCGAGACCGTGGCGCACACTCTGCGCGGTGGGTGTGTACGTGGGGCTGGCCTGCTCGGGGTCCTTGGAGAGCTGGTGCATGTCGATCACGTGGGCCAGTGAGCGCAGCCGGTGCAGCACCCGCAACAGCGAGCGGCGCTCCAGACGCTCGGGGAACGCCCACAGGAACACCACCGCGATCGCGGCGAACACCAGGTCGTTGATCACGCTTTCCACCAGCGGCACCCAGTCGGAGGTGTGCGCCAGGCCGTCGAGCACGGCGGTACGCAGGCCGAAGACCATGGCGATCACGGTGGCGGCGACGATGACGATGCTGGCGAACCGGGCGGTGACCGTCATGCGGCGAAGTCGCTGGCGCGACTGGCCGGCCTCGTTGCGCACCAGTTCCACCAGGTTGCCCAGGTCGCGCGCCGCTTTGGTCAGCCCCCGCTCCCCGAAACGGGCGTGGATCCGCCGCTCGAGTTGATCGACCGTCGACCTCACGTGATCAGCCGCCAGTTGGATCTGGTCGCCTTCCGGGCTGGTGCGTGTCACGTTCAGGCGCCGACGTAGGCGGCCAGGTGCTCGCCGGTCACGGTGGAACGGTCGGTGACGAGATCGGCGGGAGTGCCCTCGAACACCACCCGGCCACCGTCGTGCCCGGCGCCCGGGCCCAGATCGATGATCCAGTCGGCGTGTGCCATCACGGCCTGGTGGTGCTCGATCACGATGACGGATTTGCCGGCGTCGACCAGGCGGTCCAACAGGCCCAGCAGTTCGTCGACGTCGGCCAGGTGCAGGCCTGAGGTCGGCTCGTCCAGGAGGTAGATCGCGCTCGTGTCGGCGCCCTTGTCGCTGAGCCGGGTGGCCAGTTTGAGCCGCTGTCGCTCGCCGCCGGACAACGTGGTCAGGGGCTGGCCCAAACTCAGGTAACCCAGACCGACGTCGGCGAGGTTGGCCAGGATCTTGTGTGCCGCGGGAGTCCGAGAGTCACCCTCGGTGAAGAATCCGCCCGCATCGACCACCGACATCGCGAGGACCTCGCTGATGTCGCGCCCGGCCAACCGGTACTCCAACACCGACGCGTCGAAGCGACGGCCTTCGCACACCTCGCAGGTGCTGGCGACCCCGGCCAGGATCCCCAGATCGGTGTAGGTGACCCCGGCGCCGTTGCAATTCGGGCATGCGCCTTCGGAATTGGAGCTGAACAGCGCGGGTTTGACGCCGTTGGCCTTGGCGAACGCCTTGCGGATCGGGTCGAGCAGCCCGGTGTAGGTGGCCGGGTTGCTCCGCCGGGAACCACGGATCGGGGTCTGGTCGACGGTCACCACACCGTCGCGTCCGGCGACCGACCCACCGATCAGCGAGCTCTTGCCCGAACCGGCCACCCCGGTGACCACCACCAGCACGCCGAGTGGGATGTCCACGTCGACATCGCGCAGGTTGTGGGTGTCGGCGCCGCGTATCTGGAATGCTCCGGACGAGGCGCGGACCTGTTCCTTGAGCGCGGCGCGGTCGTCGAGATGCCGACCGGTCAGCGTCCCACTGCTGCGAAGCTCCTCGATGGTGCCCTCGAACACCACCTGGCCGCCTTCGGTACCTGCGCCGGGGCCCAGGTCCACGATGTGGTCGGCGATCATGATCGCTTCCGGTTTGTGTTCGACGACCAGCACAGTGTTGCCTTTGTCGCGTAACTGCAGCAGCAGATCGTTCATCCGGGCGATGTCATGGGGGTGCAGCCCGATGGTCGGTTCGTCGAAGACGTAGGTGACATCGGTGAGCGCGGAACCGAGATGACGAATCATCTTGACGCGCTGAGCTTCTCCGCCCGACAACGTGCCCGACGGCCGCTCCAGGGCCAGGTAGCCGAGCCCGATCTCGACGAACGAGTCCAACGTGTGCTGCAGCGAGCCCAACAGCGGTGCCACCGAGGACACCCCTTCACCCGAGGCCAGATCGGTGACCCAGTTCGCCAGGTCGCTGATCTGCATGGCACACAATTCGGCGATGTTCCTGCCGTTGACGGTCGAGGACCGGGCTTCCTCGGTCAGGCGGGTGCCGTCGCAGTCGGGGCAGGTGGTGAAGGTGACCGCCCGTTCGACGAACGCCCGGACATGAGGCTGCATGGCCTCGACGTCCTTGCTCAGGTAGGACTTTCTGATCTGCGGGATCAGCCCCAGGTAGGTGAGGTTGACGCCGTCGATCTTGAGCTTGGTCGCCTCTTTGTGCAGCAGGGCGTCCAGTTCCTTCGCGGTGAAGGTGTTGATCGGCTTGTCGCAGTCGAAGAAGCCGCAGCCGTTGAAGATCCGGCCATACCAGCCTTCCATGGTGAAACCGGGGATGGTCAGTGCGCCCTCGTTCAACGACTTCGTGTCGTCGTACAGGGCCGCCAGGTTGATGTCCGAGACCGAACCGCGACCTTCGCAGCGCGGGCACATACCACCGGTGATGGCGAAATCGCGCCGTTCCCTGACCGTCCTGCCGCCCCGTTCGAACGTCACCGCACCGGCACCGCTGACAGAGGCCACGTTGAACGAGAACGCCTGTGGGGAACCGATATGCGGCGTGCCCAACCGGCTGAACAGGATCCTGAGCATGGCCCCGACGTCGGTGGCGGTGCCCACGGTGGAGCGCGGATCGGCACCCATCCGCTGCTGATCGACGATGATGGCCGTCGTCAACCCCTCGAGGACGTCGACGTCCGGGCGTGCCAACGTCGGCATGAATCCCTGCACGAATGCGCTGTAGGTCTCGTTGACCAGCCGCTGCGATTCGGCGGCGATGGTGCTGAACACCAACGAGCTCTTCCCGGAACCGGACACTCCGGTGAAGACCGTGAGCCGGCGTTTCGGTAATTCGATGCTGACGTCTTTGAGGTTGTTCTCGCGGGCGCCGGTGACCCTGATCAGGTCATGGCTGTCGGCGGGTGTTCCCATGGTCAGGGTCGCTCCTGGACGTTCTCGGCGGAATCGGCCTGCAGCGGCTCGAAGGCGCTGTCGAGGTCCTCGGTCGCGAGCACGATCGTGTCACAGGTGTTGCAAACGAGTCGATACCCTGGGCGCTGTGGACGCACGCGATTATCGGGTGGGCAATGCCGAGCGTGAGCACGTGGCGGGTCTGTTGCAGCGAGCTGTCGGTGAGGGCATGATCACCCTCGACGAGTTCAGTGACCGAATGGGCGCCGCGATGGCGGCCAGGACCCGAGGCGAACTCGGGGTGCTGGTGGAGGATCTGCCGGGTATGGAACTCCCGGTCGGTCCGCCCGGCCCACAGTCCTTGATCCCGGTCCCGTCGTCAGCGGAGGCGTTGCCGCTGAAGGTCACCATGTCCTCGATCAATCGCAGCGGCCGCTGGCAGGTGCCCGAACGGGTGGCGGTGCGGTCCCGGTTCTCCAACGTGGTACTGGACTTCACGAAGGCGGAGATCCGGACTCCGGTCTTGACACTCGAGATCGACGACATCTGCAGTAGTACCGACATCGTGGTGCCCGACGATTTCACCGCCGACCTCAACGGCCTGCAATGCCTTGGCAGCAGCGCCGGCTCCCGGGTGGGTTCGGCTCCTCCCGCCGGGCGGGTGCACATTGTGGTGCGGGGCAAGGTTAGGTTCGGCGCGCTCACCGTCAAGCATCCGTTCGGTGCGTGGTTCCGCAGGAACCTGGGATGAGTGAATGACCTTGCGCGCGTGGGCAATCGCGCGTGGTACCGGTCACAGGGGCGTGCGTCTCTAGACTGGCCGGTGTGTATCGCGGTACCTATCAAGCGCCCCCGGGGCTGCTGCGCGTCGAGGAGTGTCTGGATGCCGACGGCGGCATCGTGTTGCCTCCCGGTGTCACCCTGCTGTCGCTGATCGAGCGCAACATCGCCAATGTCGGGGACTCGGTCGCCTACCGATATCTGGACTACACCGTCTCCGAGGACGGACATGCCCACGAATTGACCTGGGCCCAGCTCGGTGAACGGTTGCGTGCCATCGCCGCTCGTGTGCAGCGGCTCACCGGCCGCGGCGAACGGGTGGCCATTCTCGCGCCACAGGGGGTCGACTACGTCGCCGCGTTCTTCGCCACGGTCAAGGCGGGCAACATCGCGGTGCCCTTGTTCGCGCCCGAGCTTCCCGGCCACGCAGAACGACTCGACACCGCCTTGCGGGATGCCCGGCCGACCGTGGTCCTCACCACCACCGCGGCTGCCGCCTCGGTCACCGAGTTCTTGCACAGGTCACTCGCACCCGAGGAACGACCGCAGGTGGTGGCCGTCGACCAGATTCCCGACGAGGAAGGAGACTCGTTCGCGCACATCGAGATCGACGTGGACGACATCTCACATCTGCAGTACACCTCGGGGTCCACCCGCCCTCCGGTCGGCGTGGAGATCACCCACCGTGCGGTGGGCACCAACCTGCTCCAGATGATCCTCTCGATCGATCTCCTGGACCGGAACACCCACGGTGTCAGCTGGTTACCGCTCTACCACGACATGGGCCTGTCCATGATCGGCTTCCCAGCGGTCTACGGCGGGCACTCCACGCTGATGTCACCGACGGCGTTCCTGCGCCGGCCGCTGCGCTGGATCAACGCCCTGGCCGCCGAGTCCCGCGACGCCCGGGTGGTCACCGCCGCACCGAACTTCGCCTACCAGTGGGCCGCCCAGCGCGGCCGGCCCGATCCCGGGTCCGACACCGACCCCGAGAAGATCGACCTCGCGAAGGTGGTGCTGATCATCGGATCCGAACCGGTGAGCGTCGAAGCCATCGAGGAGTTCACCACCGCATTCGCGCCGTTCGGTCTGCCGCGCACGGCGTTCAAACCGTCCTACGGCATCGCCGAGGCGACGCTGTTCGTCTCGACCATCGGGCCTGCCGATGAGCCCACGGTGACCTACTTCGACCGGCGAGCCCTGGAAACCGGCCGGGTCGAGGTTGTCCCCGCGGGAGACCCGCACGCGGTCGCGCACGTCGCCTGCGGCCGTGTGGCGCGCAGCCAGTGGGCGGTGATCGTCGACACCGCCAGTGCGCGTGAGGTTCCCGACGGTGAGGTGGGGGAGATCTGGCTGCACGGCAACAACGTCGGCCGTGGTTACTGGAACAGGCCGAGCGAGACAGCCGCCACATTCAACGCCGAACTGCGGGGGGTTCTCGACGAGGGCAGCCACGCCGGAGGGGCGCCGGCAGGGGCCAGGTGGTTGCGCACCGGTGACCTCGGGGTGTACCGCGACGGCCAGCTCTACGTCACCGGCCGCGGTGCCGATGTGATGACGATCGACGGTCGCCAGATCTACCCGCAGCATGTGGAGGGCACCGCGGCCGATGCCTCGGCGATGGTTCGGCGGGGGTACGCCGCCGCGTTCGCGGTACCGGCCGGCGACGCCGGGCAGCACCTGGTCGTGGTCGCCGAACGGGCCGCCGGCACCGCTCGTGCCGACGCCGCACCGGCGCTGCGGGCGGTCCGTGCCGCGATCATGGCGGACTACGCGGTACCCGAGGTCGACGTGCGGCTGGTACCCGCCGGCGCCCTCCCGCGCACCACCAGTGGCAAGTTGGCTCGGCGTGCGTGCCGCGCTGACTATCTCGCGGGCACCTGGGGTACCCCCGGCGTGTGCGCCCCCGAGTGACCGTTGTCCGCTGGACGGGTGACGTATATTTCGTGACACCTCACAACGCTCCAGCAGACGGGCATGGTGGATCGGACCGACCGCCTAGAGGAGAGTCCAGACGCTTCCCCGAGAGGATGGCCAGGTGAGCTCAGCGGGGACTGATCCGCTGCCGTCGAGCCCGACCGATGCTGCGGTGTTCGGTGCCGACCCCGCAGTCGGCGGCGACCTTGCCCGGGTGGACTGGGCGCAGACGCCGCTCGGGCCGCCGGCGCAATGGCCGCAGAGTCTGCAGACCGCCGTCAGCATCCTGTTGTCGTCGCGGTTCTCCATGTGGATGGCGTGGGGGCCGGAGCTCACGTTCTTCTGCAACGACGCCTACCGGCGGGACACCCTGGCCAGCAAGTATCCGTGGGCGCTGGGCCGGCCGGCCCGGGAGGTCTGGGCCGAGATCTGGGGTGACATCGGTCCGCGCATCGAACGGGTGCTGGCCACCGAGCAAGCCACCTGGGATGCCGCGCTACTGCTGTTCCTGCAGCGCTCGGGATACACCGAGGAGTCCTACCACACCTTCTCCTACAGCCCGTTACGCGACGACGCCGGGCAGGTGGTGGGTTTCCTCTGCGTGGTCAGCGAGGACACCGAGCGGGTCATCAGCGAGCGCCGGATGACGACGCTGCGGGACCTGGGCGCCGAACCCAGCGTGATGATCTCCGAAGAGGAGATGCTCGCCGCGGCGGCGCGGCGGCTCGGGCTCAATCTGCGCGACCTTCCCTTCACCTTGACCTACCTGTTCGACGACGAGGGCGCCCGACTCGCGGCCGCCAGCGGTATCGCAGCCGGCCACCCGGCGGCGCCCGAACTGCTGGCCTCCGGGGACGCCGACCCCTGGCCGGTCGAGGCGGTCAGGCACGGTGAGAGTGTGGTGGTGGACCTCGACGGTGAACTGTTCACCGAGCTGCCCTCAGGCGAGTGGGACGAACCACCCTTGCAGGCGTTGATGGTTCCGCTGTTGCAGCAGGGCACCGCGCCGGCGGGTTTCCTGGTGGCGGCGCTGAACCGGTACCGCCCGCTCGACGAGACGTACCGGGGTTTCGTCGAATTGGTGGCCGGCCACCTGGCCGCCGAGATCGGCAGTGCCCGCAGCTTCCGCAGCCAGCAGCGGCGCGCCGAAGAGCTCGCCGAACTCGACCGGGCCAAGACCACCTTCTTCTCCAACATCAGCCACGAGTTCCGTACGCCGCTGACCCTGATCATGGGCCCGGTCAACGACCTGCTCGACAGAGTCGACGGCACGGACGAGGCGGCTCGCCGAGAGCTGGAGGTCGTTCAGCGCAACGGGTTGAGACTGACCAAACTCGTCAATACGCTGCTGGACTTCTCCCGCATCGAGGCCGGGCGCATGCAGGCCAGTTTCGAGCCCGTGGACCTGGCGGCCGTGACCGCCGAGCTGGCCAGCGTCTTCCGCTCGGCGATCGACCGCGCCGGCCTCGAGCTGGTGGTCGACTGCGATCCCCTCGACGACCCGGTGTACCTCGACCGCGACATGTGGGAGAAGGTGGTGCTCAACCTGTTGTCCAACGCGTTGAAGTTCACCTTCGACGGTTCCATCACCGTCAGTGTCCGCCGGGACGCGGCCAACGCTGTGATCACGGTGGCGGACACCGGGATCGGTGTACCCCTGGCCGAGCAGCCCCGGCTGTTCGAACGGTTCCACCGGATCGAGAACGCACGAGCCCGGTCCAACGAGGGCAGCGGGATCGGCTTGGCGTTGGTCAGGGAACTGGTGAACCTGCATGGCGGCACCATCGTCGCCGAGAGCGTCGAGGGCGCGGGGACCACGTTCATCATCCGGCTGCCGTTCGGCAGCGCCCACCTGCCGCCGGGATCACTCGTGCCGGGAAGCGCCACCAGGGCGCTGTCGTTGGCGGCGGACCCTTATGTGCATGAGGCGCTGCGGTGGCTGCCCTCGGGTGTTGACGGTGCGGCCCCCGATGGTCCGCAGGTGCTGGATCCCACCTACGCACCTGCCGGCGCAACCGGCCCGGCGGCCCGTGTGCTGATCGCCGACGACAACGCGGACATGCGCGAGTACCTGGCCCGCCTGCTCGGTGGTGCCGGATACGACGTGTCGCTGGCCGCGGATGGACAGGAGGCGCTCGAGACCATCCGTGCGGACCAGCCCGACCTCGTGGTCAGCGACGTCATGATGCCGCGGCTGGACGGTCTGGGGTTGGTGGCCGCACTGCGCACCGATTCGCGCACCGCGGCGGTGCCGGTGCTGCTGCTGTCGGCGCGTGCCGGGCAGGAGGCGTCGATCGAAGGCCTGCACGCCGGCGCCGACGACTACCTCGTGAAGCCCTTCGCCGCAGCCGAATTGCTGGCGCGGGTGCGGGCCAACGTCGAGTTGGCGCGACTGCGCAACCATCACGCACGGTGGCGGACGGCGCTCGTCGAATCCCTGCAGGAGGCGTTCTTCGTCTGCGACGAGGACGGCGCCGTCATCGAGATGAACGCGGCTTTCAGTGAGATTCTCGGGTACGGGCCGGAAGGGTTGCCGTACCCCGCGATTCACCCCTGGTGGCCGGATGCCGAGACGGATCAGAAGGCGCACCAGCAGGTGGCCCGTGCGTTCGCCGGCCTGTTGGGCCGTCCCCACGGTGAATACACGGTTCCAGTCACCCACCGGGACGGGCACCGGTTGTGGGTCTCCTTCACGTTCAACCACGCCGCCGACCCCGACACCGGCCGCCAGGTCACTGTCGGCACCCTGCGCGACGTCACCGCTGAGCACTACATGGTGCAACGCCAGACTGTCCTCGCCGAGCTGAATCAGCAACTGGCGCAGGCGGATACGGTGGACGAGGCCTTGCTCGCGGCGGCTGGGGAGCTGTGCGGGCTGTGGCAGGCGCACCACGTGCTCGCAGTGGTGTTCGCCGGTGCGGAAACCCCGGTGGTGCTGGGTTCGGGTGAGGTCGCGGAATGGCCGGAGCTGCCCTCGTGGGTGCGCGACCAGATCACGGCGCTGCGCGACGGCGAACTGCTGAGTGCGTACGTCGCCGAGCCGGGTTACGCGGGAATCGCCTTGCACCATCCGCGCGGGGTGGTGGTGGCGTGGATCCAGCTGTCCGAACCGCGCAAGCTCAGCCCCGAGGACCAGACGCTGTTGACGGTGGTGGCGGGCCGGCTGGGGCAGGGGCTGCAGCGGGTGCACCAGCTCGATCAGCAGCGCGAGACCGCGGTGGCGCTCCAGCACGCGATGCTGGGCCCGGATTTGCTGCCCCGGGGAATTGCGGTGCGGTACCAGCCGGCATCGAGCCCGTTGCAGGTCGGTGGCGACTGGTACGACGTGGTGGACCTCGATGATGGCCGGGTCGGGTTGATCGTCGGTGATTGTGTGGGTCACGGTCTGACCGCTGCGACGGTGATGGGCCAACTGCGTAGTGCGTGCCGGGCGCTGCTGCTGGAGCAGCCGAGTCCCGCAGCCGCGCTGGCCGGGCTCGACCGGTTCGCCGCCCGGCTCCCGGGTGCGGCGTGCACCACCGCGTTCTGCGCGGTGCTCTCACCGGATACCGGCGAACTGGTCTACTCGAGCGCGGGCCACCCGCCGCCGATCCTGGTTCATGCCGACCGCCGGATCGCGCTGCTGGAGGATGCCCGAACGATTCCGATCGGTGTCCGGCAGGACTGGTCACGGCCGGAGGGCAGTGTGGTGATGCCCGCACGGTCGACGCTGCTGCTCTATACCGACGGGCTGGTCGAGCGACGCCGGGATCCTCTCGACCATGGGATCACCCGGGCCGCCGGCCTGGTGCAGGAGGGTCGTGCGCTGGCACTCGAGGACCTGTCCAGCCGCATCATGGACCGTCTGGCACCCGATGGCGGTTACCAGGACGATGTCGCGATGCTGCTCTACCGGCAGCCGGCGCCGCTGCAGCTGGGATTCCCCGCTGATGTGAGCCACCTGGCCCGCACCCGTGGTGAGCTCAGGAGTTGGCTGGGCCGGGCGGGTATCGCAGGGGAGCAGGCCCAGAACGTTCTCATCGCGGTGGGCGAGGCGGTGGCCAACGCCATCGAGCACGGACACCGCAACAGCCCGGGCGGCCTGGTCACGTTGAGCGCCAGCGCGTTCGTCGACCAGCTGCATCTGTCCATCGTCGACACCGGGATGTGGAAGACCGCCCGCCCGGGTGCCGACATCACCCGGGGCCGCGGGGTGACCTTGATGCACGCCCTCATGGATGATGTGTCCATTCAGTCCGACGAGGGCGGAACGACCGTCCACTTGTACGCGAGGATTGGCTCATGACCACGCCTCTGTCACTCGACACCAGGCGTCGAGACGATGGGACGTTCGCCGTGGTGGCGACCGGAGAGATCGACCTGAGCAATGTCGGCAGATTCACCGAGGCGCTCAACACCGCGATCGCCGGTGCGGTGGATTCGACGCCGGTCACGGTGGACCTGAGCGCGGTCGAGTATCTGGACAGCGGCGCCATCAGCGTGCTGTTCGACCGCAGTGGCAGCGTCCGGGTGATCGCCAATCCGATTCTGATCCCGGTGCTCAACATCAGCGGCCTTGCCGACCTGACGTCAGTGGAACCGCCGCCTGCTCAGGGCTGACCTCGCGCCTCTTCGGTCCTCGGCTGTGCGGCCGGTCGTCAGAACATGCTGACGATGACCGCGATCCCGGCGGCGACGAACAACGCCACAAAAAGCACGACCGCGACCAGCGTGATGACGCTGGTCGCGGTCACCTTCCGTCGTGGACGAGGTTCGGGCTCACCCAGCCCGGAGGTCTGCGCCGAATCCGGGGGTGTGGACCCGGGAGTGACGCCTCCACCCGGTTCTAGATCGGGTGTGGCGGCCGGATCGGGGTCCGGCGGTGTGGCGGTGGGAGGCGGCTTGTCTTGGTTCTCGCTGGGCACCGAAACCGCATACCCTCGTGGGCCGCACTCACACCGCTGCCGCCAGCGGCGCCGCTCAGTAGTTGGAGCAGCTGCCGGCGACCTGGTTGATCAGGCCGGTGTAGCTCTCCAGGGCGGGGTAGGCCTGGATCTGGGCGATCATCGCCCGGCGTCCGTCCGGCGGGGAGGCCACGAGCTGCTGCAGCCACGACGTGGCCACCGGGCTCGAGGACAACTGGCCGGCCGCCTCGGGTGACTGGGCGTTGAGCGCAGCCATCACCTGCGGGTAGGTGCAGGTCGAGTTCACGATCGTCTCGACATCGGGTGAGGCGGCCGCGATACCGCTACCGGCGGCCAGGGCCATCAGTGCGCCACCGGAACAGACGATCATTCGCTTCATCAAAGACATTCCCCGTATACCTTTCGTAACCGCCGCCCCTGGCGGGGTGAGTTTGACCTGCTGACACTGTTATCGCCACGGTAGCAGCCTTTGTTAGCTGATCTCGGGACGAAATTCGGTACGGCCGTACCGGTGAACCTCACCCTGCGGTCACAGGTAGGGGTCAGCCCAGGCGCTGATGATCCGCGCGGCGCGGGCAGCCTGGTTCTTACCGGTGAGGAGGTGGTCGGCGCCTTCCAGCGAGACAAAGCTGCGGGGATGCCGGGCAGTGCGGAAGATCTCACTGGCGTTGGCGATCCCGACGGTGTTGTCCGTCGGCGAATGCATCACCAACAGCGCCCGGCGCAGGGTGCGGATCCGCTCCCGGAGGTCGGCGGCCCGGACGTCCTCGATGAAATGGCGTTTGAGGGTCAGCGCCTTCCCGCCCACCAGGAAGGGCGCCTCGCCGTCCTCCTCGATCCGGTGCAGCAGGGCGTCGTAGTTGTGTTCCACATGCGCCGGGTCGTACGGCGCCCCGACGCTGGCCACCGCGGCCACCGTCGGGCACTCGTGTGCGGCGGCGATCACCGCGGCCCCGCCGAACGAATGCCCGACAAGCAGGCGCACCTCTCGGCCGGAGTCGTTCATGAACTGCACAGCCTGAACCGTGTCGGCCACCTTGTGGGAGAAGGACCCGTCACCCCAGTCGCCCTCGGAATGGCCGAGGCCCAGATTGTCGAACCGCAACATTCCGATGCCCTCGGCGGCGAGCTGCTTGCAGATGCGCGCCGCGGCCGGGCAGTCCTTGCCGAGCGTGAAGCCGTGGGCGAAGACTCCCCAACCGCGCACCTCGCGCTCCGGCAGGTCGATCAGCCCGGCCAGCGTGGGTCCGGTGGTGCTCGGGAACGTCACACGCTCAGCCACCCGCCCATCCTGTCATCTCGTCACGACGGCGCGATCGGCGATCAGATACTTGTACAGGTTCCAGCCGAGCCCCGAGACCCGGTTCGAGCTGATGGTCACGAAGTCGGTGATCACCAGGTCGATGATGAACTGTTCGTCGAGCAACACGTCGGTGTAGTCGCGGTAGGCCTCGATCGCCTCGGGTGAGCGGGGATCGGCCAGCTCGGTCAGCCGGGCCACTGCCTCGGCGTAGCGCGGCGAGGAGAAACCGGACAGATTGCCTGCCGGTTTGAAGGGCGCCGCCCCGGTGGCCAGAGTCGCCGGACCGGACTGACCGAAGCCGTGCGGATTGATCCACAGCTGGCGCTGCGGTGACTTCAGGAAGGTCGAGAACGTCGCCTGCTCACGCGGGTCGATGACGACGGGGATCCCCACCTCGGCCAGGTTGTTCTGGATGATCGCTGCGATGGTGGGTGCCGGAGCGAGCCCCGTGCCATAGCTCAACAGCAGCGGTGCAGACGGCGGCCCACCGCCCGCGGCCAACAGCGTCCGGGCGCGATCGAGGTCTCGACGATAGGCGGTGCGAGCCGACTGACTGAAGGCCAGCGAGCTGCGTGCCCACGGCGCACTACTGGACGTCGCATTACCGGCGAATACGTCGGTGGTGATCCGGTCGCGGTCCACCGCATACGAAATGGCTTGTCTGACAGCCTTGTTGGACAGGTAGGAATCCTGCACGTTGGCGCCCACGTAGTAGGCCACGTCGTAGACGCCTTCACGGATGGTGTCGAACCGGGTGTTGCCGTCGAACATGCGCACCACGTTGCCCACCACGTCGCGCACGACGTTGGTCTGGCTTGCCCACAGCGAAGCCAGTGGTTCGTTCTGCCGGATCAAGCGCACGCTGGGAATCGAGGCCGGGCCACCCCAGTACTGCTCGTTGCGCACCCAGTGTGACTGCTGTCCGCGCACCCACGACCCGAAGCGGAACGGGCCCGTGCCGACAAATGCCTCGCCGGCGAGCAGCTCGGCTTCGCTCTCGGAGTCGGTGAGCACCATGAACTCGAACAGGTCGAACACATTCCCCAGCGGATGGGCCAGCGTCAGTACCGCGATGTGCGGGTCCGATGTGTCGACACCGGTGATCGCCTGCGCGGTGGCCTGCAGCTGTGACCCCGCCGAGTCCTTGGCCAGATTCGCGATCGAGTAGGCCACGTCCGCGGAGGTGAACGGCCGCCCGGAGTGGAACACCACATCGGGGCGCAGGCGCACCGTCACCGTCCGCCCACCGTCGCGGATGTCCCACCCGGAAGCCACCAGAGGCCGGGGTTGCATGGTGGACAGGTCATAGGAGGTCAAGGTGTCGAAGACCAGCCGGCCGATCGACATCGAGGTGATCGACTGGGAGAAGATCGATTTGGGGTCCAGGTCGCTGAGCACGCCCAGCGCGAGTCCGCCCTCGCCCTCCCGGGCCTGTTCGACGGCCGAGGTGCACCCGGCGGCCGCCGCGGCCGACGCCCCGAGGGCGAGCCGCAGCAGTGTCCGGCGATCGAATGTGGTTGTCACAGGGCGTCCTTGCGGTTCCGGCGCTGCCGTTGCAGTGCCGGGTCGGGGACCGGTACCGCCGCCACCAGTCGGCGGGTGTAGTCGGCCTGAGGCGCGGTGAAGACCTGGGACGGGTGGCCGGTTTCGACGATGCTGCCGTTGCGCAGGACACCCACCCGGTCGGCGACGTCGTTGACCACCGCCAGATCGTGGCTGATGAACAGGCAGGCGAACCCATAACGGGCCCGGAGTTCGTTGAACAGGTCCAGCACCGCGGCCTGTACCGAGACATCGAGCGCGCTGGTCGGTTCGTCGGCGACCAGGAGCCGAGGGGACAGCGCCAGCGCCCGTGCCAGGGCGACCCGTTGCCGCTGCCCACCGGACAGTTCGGCCGGTTTACGGCGGCTGAATTCGGCCGGTAGCCGCACCGCGTCCAGGAGTTCGGCGACGCGCCGCGCGATGTCACTCTTGCCGGTGTCGCCATGGACCACCAGTGGCTCGGCGATGCAGGCGCCGACGGTGAACCGGGGGTCCAGCGAGGCGCGCGGGTCCTGGTGGATCAGCGCCAAGCCCTTGCGGGTTCGCCGGATGTCGGCGCGTCTGGCCGTCGCGAGATCCAGGCCGTCGAAGGTGACCACCCCTCGACTGGGGGCGATCAGCCCCAGCGCGACACGTCCCACGGTGGTCTTGCCGGAGCCGGACTCGCCGACCAGTCCCAGCACCTCACCTGCGGAGAGGGACAACGAGATGTCGGTCAGGGCGTTGAAGGCCGGATTGCCTTGTCGGCCTGGGTAAGTGACCTCTACACCGGCCAGCTCCAGCAGGGCGGCTGCCGCCGGCTCTGGGTCGTCGCCGGGGTCTTCGGCCGCCGATGGCAACGCAGGCACCGCGGCCAGCAGCATTCTGGTGTAGTCGTCGCGCGGGTGGGCGAACAGCTGCTCGACGGGCGCCTGTTCGACGATGTCTCCGTCCCGCAGCACCACCACCCGGTCGGCGATGTCGGCGACCACACCGAGATTGTGGGTGATCAGCAGGACGGCGGCGGCCCGCTCGTCGCGCAACCGCCGCAGCAGTGCGAGGATCTCGGCCTGGACCGTCACATCGAGTGCGGTGGTGGGCTCGTCGGCGATCAGCAGGTCGGGTTCGCCGGTGAGGGCCAAGGCGATGACCACCCGTTGTTTCTGCCCACCGGAGAGTTGGTGCGGATAGAAGTTGACGCGGGTTTCGGGTTCGGGCAGGTCGACCTGGCGTAACAAATCGATCGACCGCGCTCCGGCGGCCCGGGGGTCGAACCTCTCACCCGCCTTGTGTGCGTGCGCCCGAAGCGCTTCGCGCAGTTGGCGTCCCACCGTCTGTACCGGGTTCAGCGCAGTCTGCGGTTCCTGGAACACCATGGCCGCCGCCGTTCCGCGCAGCTTCTGCAGCGTGGCCGCCGGTGCGCCCACCACCTGGACTCCGGTGAGCTCCACCGATCCCGCCACAACGGCGCCGTCGGGTAGCAGACCCAGGACCGACAGCGCCGTCAACGACTTGCCGGAGCCGGATTCGCCGACCAGCGCCACGATCTCACCGCGCCCGACCGTCAGGTCGATACCGGAGACCACCCGGCGCGGTCCGCCTGCGGATTCGAAATCGATGGTCAGACCGTCGATTTTCAGCGTGTGCTCAACCACGGCGCGCCTGTCCCAGCGCCTGCGACACCAGCAGGAAACCCAGCACCAGGCCGACGACGACCACCAGGGGACCGACCGCGAACAACGGGTTCCACACCAGGTAGTAGTTGCGCATCGAATCGCTCAGGATGGCTCCCAGCGAGGGTTCTGGTGGTTGCACACCGATCCCGATGAAACTCATCGCCGACTCCAGGAACACCGCCAGCGACAGCGACAGCGCCAGTTGCACTCCCAACGGTTCGATGCTGTTGGGCAGGATGTGTTTTCGCAGAATCCAGCTGCGCCGGGCCCCGAACACCTCGGCGGCTTCGACGAACGGTGACTCCCGGACCCGCAGGATCTGCGACCGGATGAGGCGCCCGAACAGCGGCACCTCCGAGGCGATGATCACCACGATCACCGCTTGCTTGCCGGGTCCCAGTACCGCGGCCAGCGTCAGTCCGAGAATGATGGCCGGAAATGCCAGGATCACGTCGAAGAGCCGTTGTGTCACCTGATCGGCAAACGCGGACACACTGGACACCAGCCCGATCAGAGCGCCGAGCACGGCCGCTACCGGCACCGCCACCAGAATGATCTCCAGCGTCGTCCTGATTCCGTACAAGGTCCGCGCATAGAGGTCGCGGCTGAGTTCGTCGGTTCCGAGTGGGTGGGCCCACGACGCTTTGAGCAGTCCCGCTCCGGGCGGTTGGGCCAGCGGATCCACCGACGTCAGGACGGGGGCCAGCAGCCCCGCGCCGGCGATCAGTACCAACAGAACCGCCCCGACCAGGCCCTGTCCGCGACGCAGCGCGGTGAGGGTGGTCATGCCCTGGTCCTGGCGGAGTCGACGCGGATGCGTGGGTCGAGCAGCGCGTGGATCTGGTCGGTCAGCAGCTGAAGGATCACGAAGATCGTCACCGAGACCAGCAGAAGAATCTGCACCAGCGGATAGTCGCGGCGGTTGATTCCTTCCTGCAGCAGGCCGCCGATACCGGGCCAGGCGAATATCGCCTCGACGATCACCGCGCCGGACAGCAGCGAGCCGGTCTGCAGACCCAGCACCGTCACCGCCGTCGGCAAGGCGTTGCGCATCGCACCCCGGGAGATGATGCGCCACTGCGAGATTCCCAGGGCCCGCGCGGTGAGCACGTACGGCTGGCGCAGTTCGGTGCGCAGCGCCTCGGTGAGGAAGCGGGTGAGTGCGGCACCGACCGGCAGTGCCAGGCACACCGCCGGTAACAACAGGTACTGAGCGGTGATCCACGGGTTGTCCAGCAGCCCGTCCGGTGGCAGGCCCATCGCCGGCAGCACCGGCCACAGCAGCGCGAACACCAGCACCAGCAGCACCCCGGTCACGAAGGTCGGCATTGCGACGGCGAGGGTGTTCGCTCCGTTGACCAGGACCGTGACCACCCGGTTGGGCCACACCACCGCGGCGATCGAGATCGCGAGACTGGCCACCACCGCAATCACCAGAGCGGCTGCCGACAGCACCAACGTGTTGGTCAGACCTTCACGCACCAACGCCGAGATGGGACCTCCCCGCCCGAAGGACTGGCCCAGATCCCCGGTGAGTACATCGGTGAGCCAATGCCAGTACTGCGCGGCCACCGGCTGATCGAGACCCAGCTGGGCGCGCAGTGCGGCCAGCTGCTCCGGCGTGGCGTCGGAGCCCAGGATCGCAGTCGCCGGATCGCCGGGGATGAACTGCAGCAGGCTGAAGATGACCACCGAAGCCACGAGGAGCACCACGAGTGCCGTTGTGGCGCGGCTGAGGAGATATCGGGTCACAGTTGGTCCAGTCTGCCCCCATCTCGATGCTCTTCTGTGAACGAATCACCCGGATCCGCCGAAAGAATCCCGCTGATCTCAAGGGGGTTGCTGATCCCGGTGGGGGTACTAGGAACAAGAACGGGTCAGAGGGATCACCACCACGGAGGAGATACCACAGGATGAGCGCCGGATTCAGCTGGGCGGCATGGCACAACGACTACGCCGACCCCACCTCCGAGCTCTCCCACCGCCTCGTACACGTACAACGCCGACTCCGCGACGCGCTCGATGCGGCGCCGCCGGGCCCCATCCGGGTGGTGAGTCTGTGCGCGGGGGAGGGACGCGATCTGTTGGGTGTGCTGCCGGATCACCCGCGTCGCGATGACGTCCGGGCCCGTCTGGTGGAGGTCGATCCGGAGATCACCGAGCGGGCCCGCGCGGTCGTGGGCGCGGCCGGCCTGACCCAGGTGGAGATCGTCACCGGGGATGCCGCCATACCGGCGGCCTACGAGGGGCTGATTCCCGCCGATATCGTGCTGGCGTGTGGCATCTTCGGCAATGTCGATGACGAGGACATCAGGAACACCATCCGGGGCCTGCGCCAGTTGAGCCGCCCGGGTGCGACGGTGCTCTGGACCCGCCACCGAAACCCGCCCGATGCGACGCCGACGATCCGGCAATGGTTCCGCGAGCACGATTTCGACGAGGTCGCCTTCGACTCCGAGGAGAATTTCAGCTTCGGAGTGGGAACCCAGCGTTTCATCGGCGAGACAGCACCCTTGGAGCCGGACGCACGACTGTTCCGGTTCCGCACCCGCACCCACTGAGAGGAATCCATGAGCGACCACATCTACCGTGTGATCGAGATCGTCGGCAGTTCCAGCGACGGCGTCGACGCTGCGATCACCAACGCGATCTCACGGGCGTCCAAGACGCTGCACGGGATCGACTGGTTCGAGGTTTCCTCGATTCGGGGTCACGTCGAAGATGGTGCGGTAGGCCACTTTCAGGTGACGTTGAAGGTGGGCTTCAAACTCGACGAGAAGGACTGAGGCGCCCACGCTCGGGCTTTCGGTGCTCAGGGTGCCGCCAGCGCTTCTGCGGTGGTGCGCACGTCGCGATAGAGGGCAGGCAGGTCGGCGACCGAACATCCCGGTTGAGCGCGCCAGTGGTCGAACGTCACCCGCAGAATCGCCGTCGCGATCTCCGCGATGAGCCGGCTGGTCAGCGGTTGATCTCCGGGGAGCCGGGCTTCCAGCCGCACCCGCAGGCGTTCCATGCTCGCCAGTTCGCGCGCGGCCACGGCATCGCGCAACGCGGGCTCGGCACTGATCAACCTCTGCAGGGTCACATACCGGTCGGCCTCGTCCTGCGCCAGTTGGTCGATCTGGCGCTCGTGAAAGGTCAGTAACGCCTGGAGTGCGTCGTGGGGATCCGGCGGCAGATCCAGCGAGTCGATTGCCTCGTCGAGGGCGCGGTAACCGAGCAGCACGGCGTCCTCCTTGGTGGCGAAGTAGCGGAAGAAGGTCCGCTGTGAGACACCTGCGGCGGCAACGATCTCGTCGACCGTCGTGGCCGAGAAGCCTTGACGTTCCATCAGCGCCAGTGCGGCGTGGTACAGGTCCTGTTCGGTGGCCAGGCGTCGTCGTGTGCGTAGGTCCTGCGTCGTGTCCGCCATACCCGTCCCCTGCCGTCGAGGTCCCCGCCTGCTACCGTAGCTGACAGTAACTGCCAAGGCGCGTGTTGGTGCCATGATGGCAGGTCTTGTACATCGAATGGGTCTGGGGTGGGTGGAGTGCTGACGCGTGGTGGCTGACGAACACAGCGTCCCGGCGACCGCAGACAGCGACAAGCTGCCGGCCGGGGTGCCGAAGCTGATTGCGCTGCTGCTGTTGTCGACGTTCCTGGTGATCCTCAACGAGACCATCATGGGAGTCGCGCTGCCAAAGCTGATGGTCGAATTGGACATCACGGCGTCGACGGGGCAGTGGTTGACGACGGCTTTCATGCTGACGATGGCAGTGGTGATCCCGATGACGGGCTCCATCCTGGACCGCTTCACCACCCGCACCGTGTTCGTCACGGCTGCGTCACTTTTCACGGTGGGCACGCTGTTGGCCGCTGCCGCACCGGGATTCGGTGTGCTGTTGCTCGGCCGGATCGTGCAGGCAGCGGGAACGGCGTTGCTGCTGCCCTTGCTGATGACCACCGTCATGACGTTCGTTCCCGAGTCGCGGCGCGGCCGGATGATGGGTCTGATCTCGATCGTGATCGCGGTGGCCCCGGCGATCGGACCAACGGTGTCCGGGCTCATTCTCGACAGCCTGGGCTGGCGGTGGATGTTCATCGTCATGCTGCCACCCGCCCTGGTGGCGTTGGCCTTGGGAATCGTGTTGGTGCGCAACGTCAGTGTCACCCGTGCGGTGCGATTCGATGTGTTGTCGATGAGCCTGTCGGCGTTGGCATTCGGCGGTTTGATCTTCGGGCTGAGCAGTATCGGCGAGTCCAGTGAAGGGCATGCCCTGATGCCGCCCGTCATTCCGATCGTCCTCGGTGTCGCGGCGCTGATCGGTTTCGTGCTTCGCCAGATCCGGTTGCAGCGCAACGACAGCGCGTTGATGGACCTGCGGCCGTTCGCGACCCGCACTTTCACCACCGCCACCGTGTTGGTGTTGATCAGCATGGGGGCCTTGTTCGGCACGTTGATCCTGCTGCCGTTGTACCTGCAGAACGTGTTGGCGCTCGACACCCTGCAGACCGGCCTCCTGCTGCTCCCCGGCGGTCTGGTGCTCGGCGTGATGGGTCCGGTGGTGGGTCGCCTGTTCGATCGTTACGGCCCCAAACCGCTGGTGATTCCGGGTGCCATCGCGTTGAGCGCGGCGTTGTGGGCCATGACCACGCTGGATCAGCAGAGCACGACCACTCGTGTCATCGCGGTGCACATCGCGCTGTGCGCGGCGCTGTCCTTGATGCTGACCCCGCTGATGACCTCGGCGCTGGGCTCGCTTCCGGCCCGGTTGTACTCCCACGGCAGTGCCATCGTCAGTACCGGCCAGCAACTCGCCGGTGCAGCGGGAACGGCGCTGTGCATCACCTTGATGTCCACCGGCACGGCCGCCGCGGTCAGGGACGGGCTCGACCCGGTGGCCGCCCAGGCCACTGGTGTGCACACGGCATTCCTGGCCGCGGCTGCGCTCTCCGTGGTGGCGGTGGTCGGCTCGTTCTTCGTCAAGAACCCGCCCAGGACCGCGACCAGCGAGTTGTCTGCGCTGCACTGAACGGCGGTGTGGCAGGGTGCGAGGATGGCTCGCGAAATCCAGGTCACCTACGACTGTGCCGACCCTGCCGCACTGGCCGAGTTCTGGGCCGTGGTGCTCGACTACCGAGTGCAACCGCCACCCAACGGTTTCGACACCTGGGATGCTGCGCTCGAGGCATTCGGGGTTCCCGCCGAGCGGCGCAACGACCGTTCCGCATTGATCGACCCGACCGGGCAAGGGCCACGTCTGTTCTTCCAGAAGGTGCCCGAGGGCAAGGCCGCGAAGAACCGGATCCACCTCGACGTGCGCGCCGCACCGGGACACGACGGTGACGAGCGGATGGCGGTGTTGGAGGAGTTCGCCGCGCGCCTGGTCGCGCTCGGCGCCACCCGGATCACACGGCACGAGCCGGCCCCGCCTCTCGACGGCGGGCACATCGTGCTCGCCGACCCGGAGGGCAACGAGTTCTGCCTCGATTAACGCCGGCTGGCCCGGCGTTCTGCGCCGAACGTGTGCAGCACCGCGTCCCAGCCGAGACGATCCCGGGAGGCGCCGGCCCAGCAGATATAGCCGTCGGGACGCACCAGTACCGCGGGCCCGTCGTCAGCGCGTTCAGCCTGCAGGATGCCGGTGCCGGTGACGGCTGCAGCTCCGCGCTCGCGAAGCAGTGCGAAACCGGGGGAGCGCTGCAGGGTCGTGACGCGGTTGCCGACGAGCGGGGTTCGAGTGGCGCGGGTACCCACCAGGTGATGGTCACCGGGGCCGCGCCCATACCGCAATGACGTGCCGGCGAAGGTACCTGCCACCGCATCGCGGATCAGTGGGATTCGAAGAGCATTGGGCGCCAACAGGTTACGCAGGAAACGAGCCGGGCGTGGCCGCAGGGTGACCGCCCGTGCCATCATGCCCGACTGCAGCAGCACCCGCCGCCCGATGGGGTGACGCTCGTCGTGGTAACTGTCGAGCAGTTCCTCGGGAGCACCGGCGAGCACCGCATCGATCTTCCAGGCCAGGTTCGCCGCATCCTGGATGCCGGTGTTCATGCCCTGCCCGCCCATCGGGGAGTGCACGTGGGCAGCGTCGCCGGCCAGGAATACCCGCCCGTGGCGATACCGCGCCACCTGCCGTTCGTCGCAGTGGAATCGCGAACGCCAGCTGATGTCCAGCACACCGTGATCGGTGCCCATCGCCCGGGCGAGTACGTCGGAAACTTCGGCGTCGTGCACGGGTTCGGTGTCGGGCATCTGGTGATTGCGGTCCCACACCATGGCGCGGTACCAACAGCCGTCGGCGTCGCCGCGTCCGTACGGCGCGAGGAAGCCGAAGACCTCGCGGGTGCTGCCGAGCGTCAACCCGTCACCGCCAGGACTGCGCGCGAGTTTGACGTCGGCCAGCACGATCGACGAGAGCAGTGTCTTTCCGGGGAAGTCCGCACCGACCAGCTGTCGCACGGTGCTGTGTGCGCCGTCGGCGCCAATCGCATACCGAGCCCGCCAGGTCCGGGCGCCGGCGGTCACCGTCACGCCGTCGTCGTCTTGTTCCAGCGCCGTCACCGTCACACCCCGGTGCATGTCGGCGCCCGCGTCCGTGGCGTAATCCCACAGTGCCGCATCGACATTGGTCTGGGGTGTGACGAGCACGAACCGGTAATCCGAATCCACGTGGGTCAAGTCGAGCCGGGCCCCGGCGAACAGGCTGACGCCACGAGCATGCCGGCCTCTGGTGAGCAGGTCATCGGCAAGGCCGCGCGCGTCGAGCACCTCGAGTGTTCTCGGCATCGTGGCAAAGGCACGACTGGACGGGTTGGCCGATGGACGCCGCTCGAGCACCGCCACCGAGCGGCCGGCCCGGGCGAGATCGCCGGCTGCCGTCAACCCCGTCGGCCCTGCTCCGATGACGACGACGTCCTTTTCAGTGACGTCTTTTTCAGTGACGTCGTTTTCAGTCATGACAGCGCGCCTTCCGGGGTGGGGAACCAGCGCCGGATGTCATCCGGAGTGGACGCGGCAGCGCGGTTGAACACGAACCTGCAGTGGGGCTGCAGGGTGTGTGCGGCGTTGACGATCGCCTCGAACAACAGGGTGTTGCCGGCCACCAGGCGGATACCCGCACCGATCAACACCGCGTCGTAGTGTGCGGCCGCCAGCGCGGCGCGGGCTTTCGCGGCGCCCGCGTCGCCGAAATCGATCAGGCAGTTGTCGACCTGATAGCCGGCGGCGCGCAGACCTCTCACGTTGTCGTCGTTGGCCGCACGCAGAGTCTCCCGCGTGAGTCCGGGGAACGAGGCGAAATCCGGCGAGGAGTAATCGATGACGTCGGGGTCGAGCCCGATCTGAATGGCCGAGACGCTGCTCATGGAACTGTCCTCTCAAGTCAACGGCTGATGACTTAGACCGTACGGCGAGGCGTTCACCAATGTCAACGAGTGGTGACTTATTCTCGGTGCATGCCTGCCGCCCGCGCCCGCAATGCCGAAGCCACCCGGGCCGACATCCTGTCGGCGGCGCGCGCACGGTTCGGCGCCGACGGCTATGAGCGCACCACGTTGCGCGCGGTGGCCGCCGACGTCGGAATCGATGCCGCGCTGGTCATCCGTTACTTCGGCAGCAAGCAGGAGTTGTTCGCCGCCGCCGCCGAGTTCACTCTCGACCTTCCGGACCTGCGCGGCGTCCAACCCGATGGCGTGGCAGAGGCGTTGCTGTCGAGGTTCTTCGCGGTATGGGAACAGGACACGACGTTCGTGGCCCTGCTCCGCGCCGCCATGACCAGCGAGACGGCCGCGGAGACCATGCGTCAGGTGTTTGCGACGCAGGTCGCGCCCACACTGGCGGCCGTCACGCCGGATCATTCCGCCGAACGGGCCGGCTTGCTCGGCGCGTTCATCATCGGGCTGGCCACCACCCGATACGTCCTGGTGAACCCCGCGGTGGCCGACCTCGATCACGACACCCTCATCCGGTGGGCAACACCGGTGCTGCGGCAGCTCCTGACGGGCCCGGCTGCGTGAAACGAGCCACATGGGTATGCCACCTCCCATGTGGACCACCAGTAGACACATCGATGCAGCGCCGGACACCGTGTGGCAGATCCTCATCGACCTCGACGCCTGGCCGGTGTGGGGCCCGACGGTGGCCGGCGCCGAGATGGAGGGCGGTGCGGCCCTTCGTCTCGGCGCGCGGGGACGTGTCTGGACCCCGGTCGGAGTGCCGCTACCGTTCGAGATCATCAGTTTCGAGCCCGGCCGGGTATGGGGCTGGAAAGTCGCCGGGGTCCCCGCCACCCGCCACGGGGTGGAACCCCAGGGGAGTGGCTGTCGGGCGTGGATGAGCGCCCCGGTGTGGGCACCGGCGTATTTGCCCGTGCTGGCGATCGCACTGCGCCGCATCGAAGGTCTGGCCCTGACAACCACGTAAACGCTGGATGAATCAACGTCAAATGATCGTGTTGCGGGCTGCGGGATGCCCCACGGGTCGCCATGATCGCAGGGTGGAGTCTTTTGTTGCGGTGTACGTGGACAGTTCGGCCAAGGTGGAGACCGTGCGCGACGCCGTGGCCACACTTGCGGTGCCCGGGGGTGTCTCGCAGGTGGCGGTAGTCGCGACCGACACATTCGACTGCCGCATCGCCGTCGACCTCAGCGGTGACTTCGAAGCAGCCCAGGGGCAGTCCATCGCGCGGACATACGCCGAGGGGCTGGAGAAGTCGCTGGGAGTGCCGGTGTACTGCCTGGCTGATCTGTTGATGCGCGACTATCCCGCGAGCTGAACCTCGACACCTGTCAGATACCGTTCGACCTCGACGGACATGCGAGGGAGGCAGCGGTGAAGGTTCTCGTTACCGGAGCGACGGGGTTCGTCGGCGCCTGGACGGCCAAGGCTGCCCAGGACGACGGTCATCAGGTGCGGTTCCTGGTCCGCAATCCCGACCGGCTGCGCACCAGCGCCGAGCAGATCGGTGTGGACATCAGCGACTACGTCGTCGGCGATATCGCGGACCCGAAGTCCACTGCGGCCGCGTTGGGCGGTTGTGATGCGGTGATCCATTGTGCTGCAATGGTTTCCACAGATCCACACCGCGCCGACGAGATGCTGATCACCAATCTCGAGGGAGCGCGCAATGTTCTGGGCGCGGCGGTGGCAGCGAAACTGGACCCGATCATCCATGTCTCGAGTTTCACCGCGATCTTCCGGCCCGGGCTCGACGTGCTGCACGCCGACCTGCCCATCGCCGGTGGGTCGGATGGGTACGGCCGGTCGAAAGCACTGGTCGAGGCCTACGCACGGGGTTTGCAGGACGCCGGAGCGCCCGTGAACATCACGTACCCCGGCATGGTGCTCGGGCCGCCGGCCGGGGATCAGTTCGGCGAAGCCGCCGACGGTGTCGAGGCCTCGGTCAAGATGCGCGGTGTGCCAGGCCGCAGCGCCGCCTGGATCGTGGTCGACGTCCGTGACCTGGCTGCATTGCACGTGGCGCTACTCGAGCCGGGCCAGGGCCCGCGCCGGTACATGGCCGGTGGGCCACGAATTCCGGTGGGCGACTTGGCTTCCCTGATCGGCTCGGCGGCAGATCGCGGTCTGCTGGTGTACCCGGTGCCCGATACCGCACTGCGGGTGGTGGGCAAGGTGTTCGACGTCATCGGTGACCAGCTGCCCTTCGAGACACCGATCAACTCTGCGGCCATGCAGTACTACACGCAGATGCCCGAATCCGATGATTCACCGGCCGAACGGGATTTCGGCATCGTCTTGCGCGATCCAGCGGAAACCATCACCGACACCGCGGCGGGACTGCGCAAGGTCGGCCGGCTCTAGGCAGTGTCGATGGGCGCTGGGTGGGTACCACGCAGACGTGACATCGACACTCGAGCTCACGGTCTGTGACCCACGCACCGGCGAACCGGTGTCCCGGCTGCCCATCGCCGACGCCGCTACCTGCACGCATGCGGTCAAGCGGGCCCGGACTGCGGCCGCCTCCTGGGCACGCACCCCGGCCGCCGAACGCGGTGCGGCGCTGTCCGCGGCCGCCCGAGTGGTCAAGGCCGCGGCCGACGAGCTCGCCGAACTGAACGAGCGGGAGACCGGCAAGACCAGAGCCGACTCGCTGGGCGGCGTGGAAGCCGGTGCCGCAACCCTGGTTCAGTACGCCGAACTCGGGCCCCTGCACCGCGGGCGCGCGCTGCAGGGTGGCTGGTCGGCGACCGACCTGATGGTGCCCCAACCGCGTGGTGTCGTCGTGGTGCTGACCCCCTGGAACGACCCCGTCGCCGTGGCAGCCGGCCTCCTCGGCGCGGCGTTGGCCACCGGAAACACGGTGGTGCACAAGCCCAGAGCGTTGCCCGAGAACCGGCAGACGCTTCGCCGAACTCGTGGCCGGCCACTTGCCGGACGGGGTGCTCGAGATCGTCGACGGAGACGCGTCAGTAGGTGCACGACTGGCCGGCGACGGTGCCGTCGACGTGGTGGCCCATGTCGGCAGCAGCGTCACCGGACGTGCCATCGCAGTGGCCTGCGCGCAACGCGGTGCGAAAGCGTTGTTGGAGAACGGGGGTAACGACGCACTCATCGTGGACGACGGTGTCGATCCGCGGTGGGCGGCCAACCAGGCAGCCCTCGGATCGTTCGCCAATGCGGGTCAGATCTGCGTGTCCATCGAGCGGATCTACGTCGTCGAATCCG
Organism: Mycolicibacterium sp. SMGY-1XX; assembly: GCF_059132455.1. Taxonomy (NCBI): domain Bacteria; kingdom Bacillati; phylum Actinomycetota; class Actinomycetes; order Mycobacteriales; family Mycobacteriaceae; genus Mycobacterium; species Mycolicibacterium sp. SMGY-1XX. The sequence goes on along the minus strand of NZ_CP101139.1, from coordinate 3,758,946 downwards.
CCGCGGCGGACTTCACGGCAGCGCTGGTGGAGGAAGCCCACGACTGGGCCGAGCGCATCGGTCCCCTGGTCGATCAACGTCAGGTGGAGCACGTGCACCGCCATGTCACCGATGCCCTCACCCGCGGCGCCCAGTTGCTCACCGGCGGGCAACCCCCGCCGGGCCCGGGGAGCTTCTACCCGCCCACGGTGCTCTCCGACTGCACACCCGAGATGCTGCTCTTCCGTGAGGAGACTTTCGGGCCGCTGGCGCCGATGCGCGTCACACCCGATTTCGAGACCGCCGTCGCGGAGGCCGCCGACGACCGTTACGGATTGTCGGCGTCGGTGCTGACCGCCGACATGGCCCGCGCGCAGGAAGCCTGGCGTTGCCTGCCCGTCGGCACCGTCAAGATCAACGCGGTGTTCGGCGGCGCTCCCGGCGGTGCCGCCCAGCCCCGCCGGGCCAGCGGCAGCGGCTACGGCTACGGCCCTGAACTCCTGGACGAGATGACCACGACCAAGGTCGTGCACTGGGGACCTCCGGGGCCGCTGACATGACGACAGACACGTTGACCGGTGACAAGCTCAAACGCCGCATCACCGGGCCGCTGCTGTTCCTGTTCATCCTCGGCGACGTCCTGGGCGCGGGAATTTACGCGCTGATGGGCGAACTGTCGGGCGACGTGGGTGGAGCGCTGTGGGCGCCGCTGCTGGTAGCGCTGCTGCTCGCCTTGCTCACCGCCGGCTCCTACGCCGAACTCGTCACCAAGTACCCCCAAGCCGGCGGTGCTGCCGTGTTCGCCGAACGCGCGTTCCGACGGCCGGTGATCTCGTTCCTGGTCGGATTCTGCATGTTGGCCGCCGGAGTGACCAGCGCAGCCGGGTTGGCCCTGGCTTTCAGCGGCGAATACCTCACCACGTTCGTCGATGTACCGCCCGGCGCGGCGGCAGTGGTGTTCCTGGCGCTGATCGCATGCCTGAACGCGCGGGGGATCAGCGAATCGGTCAAGAGCAATGTCGTGATGACGGCCATCGAACTGAGCGGCCTGCTGATCGTCATCGTGGTGGTCGCGATCATGATGGGCGGCGGACGCGGTGACATCGGCCGGGCCGGGCAGTTCCCCGACGACACCACACCGGCCTTGGCGATCCTGGCCGGCGCGATCGTCGCCTACTACTCCTTCGTCGGCTTCGAGACCTCGGCCAACGTTGCCGAGGAGATCCGCGATCCGAGCAGGGTGTATCCGGCCGCGTTGTTCGGGGCGTTGCTCACCGCGGGCGTCGTCTACGCCGCAGTGGGGGTCGCCAGTGCCATCGCTCTGGCGCCCGAGGAACTCTCGGCCTCATCGGGTCCGCTGCTGGCTGTGGTGGATGCTTCCGGTGTCGCTGTACCGAGTTGGTTGTTCAGTGCCATCGCCCTGGTTGCGGTGGCCAACGGTGCGCTGCTGACCATGATCATGGCCAGCCGGTTGACCTACGGCATGGCCGAACATGGTTTGTTGCCCGGTGTGTTGAGCCGCGTGCTGCCACAGCGGCGGACACCATGGGTCGCCATTGTCGTCACCACGGGGGTGGCCATGGTGCTCACGCTCATCGGTGATCTGGGCACACTGGCCGAGACGGTGGTTCTGCTCCTGCTGTTCGTGTTCATCTCCACCAACGTCTCGGTACTGGTCCTCCGTCGTGACACGGTGGAGCACAACCACTTTCGTGTATGGACGTTCGTTCCGGTACTGGGTGTGCTCTCGTGTGTGCTGCTTCTGACCCAGCAGTCGGCGCAGGTGTGGTTGTTCGCCGCCATACTCGTCGGGGTTGGAGCCGTGCTGTACCTGCTCGCACGGGTGGCCTCCCGGCCGGAAGCGCGCAGCTGATCCTCAGTCGCGCGCCAGGATTGCACCGAGGCGGCGTTCCAGGTCCACATAGGTGTCATCCCCGACGTCGTACACCACCTTGTGGATTCGCCCGCCGCTGAAGGCAAAACCACTGGCGTACTCTCTGGACACCGGATCCGCGCTGTCCCGGCCGACGGCCAGCCCCTCACCGGCTAGTGCGTAATGACCGCTCTGAGTGCGGAATTCAGCGCTGGTGATCGCCTCGTCGTCGATGTGCAGAGTCATGGTCCCCAGGGTTTCGCGCTGTGGCGATATCGAGATCTTGTCGAATGACACCCCGACGATGTGTCTTCCCGGCGCCGGTGCGGAGACGGCCAGCGTCTGCTCGGGAGCGATGCCCAGGAAGTTGTACACGAATCGAAGGTCACCGTCCTTGACGAACAACGAATAGCCGCCGAAACGTGAGCCCTGCGAGACGATCACACCTTGTGTCTCGCTGCTGAACTCGACGTCGGCGAGGATCTTGAACGACGAACCCAGCGTCCGCGCACCGGATGCCTCGGGAATCTCGCTGGTGTCCGGGTAGTAAACATAACGACGGTCCGGGGGTGGTGCCACCTTGTATTCCAGCTCGTGGATACCGTCCACGCCGTAGTCGTTGAGCGGCAGCACATTGTTGCGTTCGGCTTCGGCCATCCACAACGCCGCGAGTTCGCGGACCTTGTCCGGATTCTCTGCGGCGAGGTCGTGTGCTTCCGAGCGGTCGACGTCGGTGTGGAAGAGTTGCCAGCGGTCCTGGTCGAATTGACCCCTGTCGATCATCGGGCCGTGCTCGGTGGAGACCTTCCAGCCTCGGTGCCACAGCCCGCGGGTGCTCAGCATTTCGTAGTACTGCGTTTCTTTGCGTGTCTCGGAGCGCGCGTCGTCGAAGCTGTACCGCATCGAAACTCCCGACAGGGGAGTCTGAGGTGCTCCGTCGACGATATCGGGCATCGTGAGTCCGCAGCACTCGAGGATGGTGGGCACGATGTCGGTGCAGTGGTGATACTGGTCGCGTAGTTCACCCTTGGATCGGAAACCTCTGGGCCAGTGGATGATCAGGGGATCGGCGGTACCTCCGGCATACTGCGAGTAGCGCTTGAACATGCGGTAGGGCGTGCTGAAGGCCACCGCCCAGCCGGTGGGGTAGTGGTTGTAGGTCTCGGGCGACCCCAGTTTGTCGAGCATCGCCAGGTTCTCCTCGACCGTGTCGGGATAACCGTTGAAGAAGCGGTTCTCGTTGACCGAGCCGTTGGGACTTCCCTCTCCGGAAGCGCCGTTGTCGGCGCAGTAGAAGATCAGTGTGTTGTCCAGCTGGCCGGATTCCTCGAGATAGTCGATCACGCGTCCGATCTGCACATCGGTGTATTCCGAAAGCGCCGCATACACTTCCGCCATGCGGCAGAACAGCTTTCGCTCGTCCTCACTCAACGATTCCCAGGGCCGTACGCTGTCACCTTCGATGAAGGTGCCCGGCGCCATCGGATTCAGCTCGGTCAACTCCGTTCCCGGCGGCAGCACCCCCTTGGCGATCATCTTCTCGAGCACCCACTCGCGGTAGGCCTCGTATCCGTCGTCGAATTGGCCCTTGTACTTGTCGATGTAGTCCTGGGGGGCATGGTGTGGAGCATGATTGGCGCCCGGGCAGTACCACATGTACCACGGCTTGTCCGGTCGCGATTGCTTACTGTCGCGGATGAAACCGATCGCTTTGTCGGCGATGTCTTTTGAGAAGTGGTAGCCGTCCTCCGGCAGGTAAGGCTGTTCGACGAAATGGTTGTCCTCGATGAGTTCCGGATACCACTGATTGGTTTCGCCGCCGATGAACCCGTAGAAGCGGTCATACCCCAGGCCGAGCGGCCAGTGTTTGCGATTCGCGCCGATGTCGAAGGCATCTACCGGGACGTTGTGGTTCTTGCCCACCCAGAATGTGCTCCAGCCGGCATCACGCAGCACCGTGGCAATGGTGGCATTCTCGCGGGGGATATGACCCGAGTAGCCGGGGAACCCGGCTGCCGACTCTGCGATGGTGCCGAAACCATTCTGATGATGGTTGCGTCCGGTGAGCATGGTGGAACGGGTAGGTGAGCAGACCGATGTCGTGTGCCATTGCGTGTAGGTCAGTCCATTGGCGGCCAACCGGTCCAGCGTCGGCATCTGGATGCGCCCGCCGTAGGTGGACCAGGCTGCGCACCCCGTGTCGTCGTAGAGGATGACGAGCACATTGGGGGCGTCCGGCGGAGCCTTCTGGTCCAGGAAGGCGCCCCAATCGGGTTCCGAGTCGCGAATGTCGACGGAGATCTTGCCTTCGAACTGTCTGCCCATGGTTTCCCCCAGCGGTGATCAGCGACTCTGCTCGGGTCTCATTGTCGGGCAGTTCCCGGATGTGTGGGTGAGACAGCGGAAGAGCGGTTGTTTGCCGACGGAGGTGTCACCGATGTCCTTGGACATCGCACCGTTTGTCGGTGGGTGGATCTAGTATCGAACACATGTTCGATGACTTGTTGGATCCGGCGACCTGCGGGGAAATCACCCGCGCGCAGATGGTCACCGCCATCCGGCAATACCACCGCCTGCACGCCACCACCGCCGCTCGCACCTGGGCGTTCGTGGCGATGCTGCTGCGCGACCACGAAGACACCGCCGCCGCCGAGGACCGCCAACACTGGGCCCACGACGGCTGGGCCGCCGCCCGCGACGACATTGGCCCCGCCCTGCGCCTGAGCCCGCGGCGGGCCTCCACCCAGATGAAGATCGCCGAAGCCCTGGCCCTGCGCCTACCCGAAACCGCCGCCCTCCTAGAACACGGCATGATTTCCGCCGCGGTGGCCACCACCATCGTCTACCGCACCGAATACGTCGCCCCCCACGCCCACGCCGCCGTCGACGCCGAAATCGCCGAGCGCGCCGGCGGGTTCAACACCCTCTCCGACGCCGAACTCGACGTCGCCATCGACGCCGTCATCGAAGAACGCGACCCCGACGCGGTCCGGCGCTACCGGGAAGCCGCCAAACACTGCGACGTCCAAGTCGGGAAACGCGAGGACGCCACCGGCACCAAATCGCTCTACGGCCGGATCCTGCAAGCCGACGCCGACCTGTCGGTACGGGTGCTCAACGCCTACGCCGACACCGTCTGCAACAACGACCCCCGCTCCCGCGGCGAGTTGCGCAGCGCGGCCTACGGGGCGGTGTTCCGCGGCCACGACCGGCTGATCTGCCGCTGCGCTACACCGGACTGCCCGGCGGCGACCAACCCGTCGAAAGTCGGGTCGGTGATGGTGCACATCCTGGCCGAACAAGCCACCCTGGAAGCCGCCCTGGCCCAGGTCGCCGCCCTGCAAAACCGCCAACCCGCCAACCCCACCGACCCCGCGGCCACCGTCGACCTGGAAGCCCTGGCCCGCGACTTCGACAACCACACCACCACCACCACCGGAGAGGATGACGACGACGAACCGCCCTGGGCGCACTGGACCTCCACCACCAGCGAACCCGACACCGACCCGGAACCCTCGGCGCCACAGGCCGATTCGAGTGAGCCCGCGCCGGATGCCGATCCTGACGACCCGGACGATAGCGGCGACGACGAAGACCCGCCCAGGACCACCCCGGCGCCCACCCCCGGACCCGAGGACCCCGACAGTGGCGGCGACGCCGCGGTGCCCAACCCCAATACCGACCCGGCCGACACCGGCGCCACCGCCGGGCAGCCCGCCGCGCGTGCCGGGAAACCGGAAAACGGTGCACCACAGGATGATTCAACCCGTGGCTGCCACGCCGCGCCCATCCGGCCGGCGGTCACCCTCGCCGGCGGCATCATCCCCACCGCACTACTGGCCGAACTCATCCACACCGGCGCCACCGTCAAAGCCCTACCGCTACCCACCGCAGAACCCACACCCGGCTACGCCTTCACCGGCGCGCTGCGCGAATTCATCCAATGCCGCGACATGCGCTGCCGGTTCCCCGGCTGCAACCGCCGCGCCGAATACGCCGACATCGACCACACCCTCCCGCACGGCGACGGCGGCCCCACCCACCCCTCCAACGGCAAACTCCTGTGCCGCGAACACCACCTCACCAAAACCTTCTACACCGGCCCCGACGGCTGGACCGACGAACAACTCCCCACCGGCGAAGTCATCTGGACCGCCCCCACCGGACACCAATACCTCACCGAACCCTCCACCTGGCTCATCTTCCCGGACTGGAACCCCGAAACCGCCACACTCCCCCCACCACCGAAACGCAAAACACGACGCACCACCACCCCGGGCCCCACCATGCCCAAACGCAAACGAACCCGACAACAAGACCGCCAACAACACATCAAAACCGAACGCGCCTACAACGCCACCCAACGCGCCCTCGAACAAGAACACGGACGAAGCAGACCACCGCCCGCGGGCTGGTGAAAGCCTCTGTCGAGCAATCTCGTTGCCAGACATGGGTTCTTCAAGCATGCGTCAAGGGACGATGTGTGAAAGTTCACCGCACCCTTGTTCGGGGAACGCCAAGCGGGATCCGGCCGTTGAACAGGTCATGGCCCGCACCCCAATTGATCTGGCGGACCGGTTGCTCGACATCAAGCCTATCTACCACGAGCCGGATATCGCGAGGTTCCCCCGCGCTCGGCAGGTACTCGATCGCTTTCCGGATGCGGAACTCATCGAGGTGCCGTCACACCAGTCGATCCCCGGCCTCTACGGCAACGAAGGCAATGTCGAAGACTGGGTGCGAATCAAACGCGAAGTGCTGGTGCTCGGTGAAAAGAAGAGCCTGTCGGCCCGGCGCAATGAACGCTCCAGCGACTGGATCGCGCAGTCGACGGCCAACGGGTGCGCGATGGCGTGCTCGTACTGCTACGTCCCGCGGCGCAAGGGGTACGCCAATCCCATCACCATTTTTGCCAACATCGAGCAGATCACCGGCTACCTCGAGCGGCACGCCAAGAGGCAGGGCGACAAACCGCAACCCAACCAGTGTGACCCGCGGGACTGGGTGTACGACATCGGCGAGAACAGCGACTGCTCGGTCGACGCGATGGTGTCCGACAACGTGCGTGACCTCGTCGAGCTCTTCGCGAAGCTGCCGAATGCCAAGGCCAGTTTTGCCACCAAGCTGGTGAATCGGAACCTGCTCGACTACGAGCCCCGCGGCGGCACCCGCATCCGGTTCAGCCTGATGCCGGGTGACACCTCACGGCTCGTCGACATCCGTACCTCGAAGATCGCCGATCGGATCGCCGCCCTCGATGACTTCGTCGACGCGGGTTTCGAAGTGCACCTCAATTTCAGCCCGGTCATCGTCCATGAGAACTGGCGCGCGGACTGGGCGGTGCTGCTGGACCAGATCGCAGACGGCACCAATGACCGCACCAAACAACAGCTCGCGGCCGAGGTCATCTTCTTGACTCACAACCAGGGCCTGCACGACGTGAACCTCGGCTGGCACCCCACGGGTGAGGATTTGCTGTGGCGCCCTGATCTGCAGCAACTGAAGCGAAGCCAGAACGGTCAGTGGAATGTCCGCTACAAGACCTCATGGAAGGGCCGGTGGGTCCAGGAGCTCACCGACCTGATCGCCGAGAAGCTGCCGTCGTGCCGGATCAGATATGCGTTCTGACCACTCCGGCGATCCGGGCCGCTACATCGGCGGCGACCGCCAGCGCCTTCGGATCGGCGGCGGGCAGGTAGCGATCACCGGTGGGGTCGTACCGGGCACCGGCAATCGCGGCGTGGTCGGTGTCGAGTTCCACCATTTCGACCGGCCACCCGGCTTCTGTGAGCACGGCGGCGAATCCCTGACTGGCCGCGGCGGGGATCACGTCGTCCCCGGATCCATGCAGGAGGAGGAACGCGCCGTCGTCGTGGGCGGGAAGGTCGCGGTCCAGCACCCGCCCCGAGATCGGGTCGGCGGCGGTGAAGGCGCCACCGAGGCACACCGTGTGCGAGACGGCCATCCCGTGACGGGCGGCCTCGAGGGTCAAGCCGGCCGCGGCGGCGCCACCGAGAGACCAGCCGACAAGAGTGAACGCCCCGCCGACACTGCGCTCACGCGCGAACGCCGCCGAGGCCAGCAAGTCGTTGCGGCCGCCGTCGGCGGCGTGGGAATTCCAATCCGGCACCACTACGGCGACCCCGTGGCCCGCGAGCAGGTCAGCCAGCGGAGCGACCGCGGCGCGGGCGTCGGTCTGCATGCCGTGCCAGAGCAAGGTGGTCGGGTCGGAGGCAGTGCCGTACAGGTCGGCGGAACGGCCGGGGGCGTACTCGGTGGTTTCCACGCCGACAGGATGCCCATGACGGCCCGCGCTACGCGTGTGCGTCGAAGGTTGAGCGGGTACCGATTACGGTTGAGCCTCCGGCACTAACCCGCCCTGCCGGTCAGTGCCGGAAAGGATGACAACACGTTGGTCACGCACAGTCTGACCGTGGTGGCGGCGCTCCTGGCCGCAGTGTTCATGGCGATCGGCATCGTCGTGCGCCAGCGGGCCACCATCGACGTTCCGCCCGAGGCGGGCGTCAGCCCGGTGATGTTGCAGACGCTGGTGCGCCGACCGCTGTGGTGGGCCGGGACCGGCGCCGCCGTGATCGGCTACGGATTCCAGGCGGCCGCGCTGACGCACGGCTCGCTCATCCTGGTGCAGCCGCTACTGGTCTCCGCGTTGCTGTTCGCACTGCCGCTCAGCGCCCGCCTCGCGCAGCGCAGCGTGTCGGCCAGTGAGTGGCTGTGGGCGATCCTGCTCACCATCGCGCTGACGATCTTCGTGCTGCTTGCCCGCACCGAGCCGGGCGAATACGCGGTCCCGACCAAGACCCTGCTGATGCTCTGTGTCAGCACGACGGTGTTCGTGGTGGCGCTGGTGGCGCTGGCGGTGCGTGTGTCGGGTACCCCGCGAGCGGTGCTGCTGGCGGTGGTCGTCGGAGTCCTGTTCGGTGTCATGGCAGTCCTGACCAAGATCGTCATGCACGCCGCCACCCATGCCGGGGTCGTCGCGATTCTCACCTCACCCGAGCTCTATCTGCTCATCGCGGTGGCGGTCATCGGGACGGTGCTGCAACAGTCGGCGTTTCACGCCGGTGCCCTGCAGACGTCCGTGCCCACCATGCTGGTACTCGAACCCGTCGTCGCCGTGGCGCTCGGCGCCGTCATGCTTTCCGAGGACATGTCGGTGAGCACGCTGGAAGCGGTGGCGCTGGTGTTCACGGCCCTGGCCATGCTGGCCGCGACCATCGCACTCGGCCGCGACGAAGGGGCCTACGAAGAGCGGTTGGAGGCGGCCGCGGGGGAGCGCAAAACCTGACGTCAGTGCGCGACGTTGAAGCTCTTGACGACTTTGGTCGGTGTCACGCGCACGATCAGTTCACCCGGCACACCATTGCGTTTCCCGAACTCGGCGGCGCGGTCTTCACCCATGTACCGTCCGCCGATCCGGGTGGCGACGGTCAGCAGCGCACCCGGGTCCTCGTCGAGTTCGGCAGTTCCCTGAACCTGCACGAACGAGAACGGCGGGTGTGGATCGTCTGCTGTCAACACCACCCTCGGGTCGCGCTGCAGCGCTTTGCCTTTGGCCGAGGATTTGGCGGTGTTGAACACCAGCTGGTCGCCGTCGACCACGAACCAGACGGGCGCCACCAGCGGGCGCCCGTCTGAGGCCAGGTAGCCCAGCATGCCGGTCCGAGTGCCGGCGGACAGGAACTCGACCACCTCCGGTGAGAGTTGCGACATCCTGCGAACTCTACGTCGGCGCCGCGGCGTTGGCACCACGGCGATCGGTGGTGTTCAGGCCGGCGCACCGGCTCCGACGTCGATGGTGATCCGCGGCGATGCGGCAGGATCGAGCCAGGTCATCAGCCTGGTCATCTCGGCACGGCCGATCGCCACACAACCCCAGGTGGGGTGGCCGTTGGTGATGTGGAGGAAGATCCCCGCCTGCCGGCCCGGTACCCGTTGCGGATTGTGTTCGATCACCACCGCGTAGTCGTAGATGGGCCCGGACTTGTACAGGTTCTCGGCGTCGTTGGACGGGCGCTTCGTCGAACGCACGTGGGTGTTGTAGGTCGGTGATCCCGGTTGCTCGTCCCACCAGTCGGAGTCATCGGTCTGGAAATACGACAGCCGGGTGCCGGGATTCGGCAGACGGCCAAAGGCCTGGCCCAGTGGGAATGTGCCGGCGGGGGTGCGGAAGACGCTGTCGGCCGGGGTGCCGACGCCGAGCTCGCCGACATCAGCGTGGGTAGGGCCGAGCACGACGCTCCACCGGTCACCGATGCGCTCGTACGCGGTGAGGGTTCCTGTCGTCGAACGAGCTTCGGGCACGCTCACGACGATGCGCTGCGCTGCCGGACCTGGCTCAGCCCCCGCCACACCGTGCGGCGTCAAACCCCCAAGGATCCACACCAGCAGACACAGAATGGCGAACAGTCTTCGCACGGCTCGAAGTCTAGGACCATCAGGACGTCCATCCGGCCTTTTGCGGCCAAGATTCCACAATTTGACCGCCGGAGCGCAGGAGGACGCGCGAATAGTGTTGTTCTGCCGCCACGGCGACGGTGTCTGAGTACACTCGGCGAGCTTCGGGCTCCGGTCCTTGTACGAGGACATCCTCTTCTGCGCCATCGGAAGCGTCGCCGGGGTTGTACTCCCGCCCCACCACGACTTCCCAACCCGACGATCCTTCTGGCCCGCTCATGGGCACTCCTTTCTCGAGTCGCTCGTGCAGCGAGTACCCGAATCATCGCCACTCAGCCCCGGGGCCGATGAGTTGTGTTGGTAGCCATGGTCTGTCTCACCATGGGCTCCGAATCCTGGCCGGTGGTGCGTGCCGAGCGCGCGCGACTGGTCGCCGATCTGATGGACCTGCCCGCCCACCGATGGTCGACGCCGTCGCTGTGCCCGGGCTGGACGGTCCACGACGTCCTGGCCCACATCGTGGACACCGCGAAGACGTCACGGTCGAGATTCGTCCTCCGGATGATCTCGGCGCGTTTCGACTTCGACCGTGACAACGCCAAAGGTGTTGCACGGGAACGCCGGAACAACCCGGCGGACACAGTGGCGACGCTGCGTGCGGTCGCCCATCTCACTCTGACTCCGCCGGCGCCGTGGGCCACCCGGCTGGTGGAGGCGATCGTCCACGGCGAGGACATCCGCCGTCCCCTCGGGCTCACCGGGGTCTACCCGGACACCGCGATCGTCGCAGCGCTGCAGTACCAAGCCAAGACGGCCGTCGGCTTCGGCGGCGGACGCGAGCGGGTCGAATCCCTTCGCCTGGTCGCCACCGACGCCGACGTCGAGATCGGAAACGGTGCCGCAGTCGAGGGACGGGCGATCGATCTGCTGCTCGCTGTGTCGGGCCGCCCGGTGGAACCCGGTCGTTTCACCGGCGACGGAGCGGTCCGGTTCGTGAGCCGCGTCTAGTCGTCCTTGCGAATCAACCGCGACAGCGCTTCACGATCCGGAGCCAGCAACTCATCGATACGCGGCTGGTTCACGTCGGCGACGATGATCTCGCCGACCTCCTGGTAGACGTCGCTGAAGATCCCGTGCGACTTCATCTTCTCGGTCTGATAGATGTTGTCCTCGGTGGGGGTGACGTAGTAGACGATCTCCGGCTTGAAGCGGTGGATCAGCCACAGGTGGATCAGGTCCATCAGCCGCTTCTTGCGCAGCTTCTCGGCGAAGGTGTTCTGGTCACGCACCGTGAGGATGCTGCGGCCGTGCCGGTCCTTGATGGGATCGACCACCACATTGGCCAGCGGGTCTTCGCCCTCGCCGTAGATGCCGAGGTCGAGCACATCGGACCCGGCCCGGCGCGGGCGCAGCTGCACCGTCAGCTTCTCGCCCAGCTGGTAATGCTCGCTCCACATCGCCAGCCATTCCTCGAGCAGCTTCTTCGGCACCTCGGTCTGGACCAGGTGCTGATGCTGGGTCGAACCCTTACCCATTGCCTTGGTGGTCGCGGTGCGCCCGGACGACGCCGCCAGCGCGGCATCGCTGCGCGGGCCTCCGACCAAGGTCTGCGGGGTGCGGTACGGCGATTCGACCAGACGCATCTTGCGTTGCAGGCGCGCCAGCGCCAGCATGCCTTCCTGCCGCAACGACGTGGCGAACTCCTCACATGCCACGCCGTCCACTTGGTGGCCGCCGTAGGTGATGAAGTTGAATACGAAGCCCATCTTGCCGAGTTCTTCTGGGAAGTCTCGCATTTCGTCGTCGGTCATGCCGGTGGTGTCCCAGTTGAACGACGGTGAGAGGTTATAGGCCAGCATCTGCTCCGGGTACACCGCGTGGATGGCCTCGGCGAACTCCCGGGCATCGGCCAGGTCGGCGGTCTTGGTCTCCATCCAGAGGATGTCGGCGAAGGGCGCGGCGGCCAGCGACTTGGCGATGGCGTACGGGATGCCGCCGCGCACCTGGAAGTACCCCTCGGGCGTCTTGGCGCGCTCGCAGTCCCAGGCGACGTCGGCGCCGAGCTCCTTGGCCTTCTCCCGGGCGGTGTACAGCGGCGCGTGAACGGCGAACTTCCGCCAATCCGCCGCCTTCATCTCGGTCGATTCGCCTTCCCGTTCCCGGAATTCGAGCAGTTCGGCCACCGCCTCCCCGTAGGTCTGCAGCCCCGAGTCCACCTGCCAGGCGTCGATGAACTTGGACTCCACGTCGTCGTACACCGCATCGATCGAGGACGCTCGGCCGTCCAGCCAGGCCGCAGCCGCCTCGTCGATGACGCCGAGCAGACCTTGGCGGTCCAGCCAGGCCTCCGCGGCGTCGTACTCGCCGTCGGGCAGCGCGTAGAGCAGGTGCCCGTTGAGGTCGGAGACCCCGCGCTGGTGGAAGCGGCGCATCATCGCCAGGAAGCACGACTTGTAGGACGGGATCTTCAGATTCGTCGCCCCGAGCAGGAACGGCTGATCGCGCTCGTCGGCCCGGCTGTCGATCAGGTTCGCGGCCTCGGCGTCGGTGCGCGCGACGATGATGCCGGGCACCCCCATGACGTCGAGCTGGAAGCGGGCCGTGTTGAGCCGCTTGAGCTGTTCATCCGAGGGGACCAGGACCTTGCCGCCCTGGTGGCCGCATTTCTTGGTTCCCGGCCGCTGGTCCTCGATGTGGTACCCGGGCACCCCGGATTCGACGAAACGCCGAATCAGGTTGCGGACGTGGGGATCACCGCCATGGCCGGTGTCGGCGTCGGCGATGATGAACGGCCGGTAGTCGTAGGCCGGGGTGGCGGCCCTCTGCTCCTCGGTCATCTGCAGGCGCAGGTACTGCTGGTTGCGGTCGGCGGTCAGCAACGCGCGCACCAGTCCGGCCGCCTCGTCGGGGACCTGGCTCAGCGGGTAGCTGGCCAGATCGGGGCCGGGATCCTCGCTGATCGAGCCCTTGGCCGACGTCGCCCAGCCACCGAGGTAGATGCCTTCGATACCCATCCGCTTCATCACCACGGCCTGGCCGGGGGAGTACGGCCCGAAGGTGGTGATGCTCTTCTTCTGCGCGAACAATTCCCGCAGCCGGGTGTAGAAGGCGGCGGCGGCCTCACGGGCCACCGGGTAGTCGGTGACGATGGTGCCGCGCTGCTCCACCACCTGACGCGCGCTGTACAGCCGGATGATGCCCTCGAACCGCGGATCGTCGAAGTAGCGCCGGGTAGCGGCCACTTCCTGATCGAACGGGGTCTGAGATGTTGCGTCGGCATCGATTGCCATGGGGCTCACGCTCCTCGTCGAGCTCGCTTGTGCCTGTTCGCCGGAGCCGAGTGTAGTCCTGGTCACCACCCGGCCACCCGGCATTTCACCGCATCGCCCCACGGTGACCGGCGCCACGTTGTCCGGCGCGAGCGACCACCGTCACCCGAGGATCGCGAAACCTGCACGGGCCCCGGGCATTTGGGAAGGACGTAGCCCCCCGCGGGTGCCGGCGAGGCGCTACTGTCTCGCGGGTGATGCCGCCGAGTCTCGCCACACCCGCCACCGCGGTGGGGGGCTTCTTCGCGATGTCACTGGACACCGTCGTGACGATGTTCCGTCCGCCGTTCGCCTGGCGGGAGTTCGTGCTGCAGACCCACTTCGTGGCCCGGGTGTCCATCGTGCCGACGATCATGCTGGCCATCCCGTTCACCGTCCTGGCGGTTTTCATCCTCAACATCCTGCTCATCGAGTTCGGTGCCGCCGACTATTCCGGCACCGGCGCCGCACTGGGTGCCATCACCCAGATCGGGCCGGTGGTAACGGTTCTCGTGGTCGCGGGCGCCGGTGCCACCGCCATGTGCGCTGACCTGGGGGCACGGACCATCCGCGAGGAACTGGACGCCATGCGGGTGCTGGGCATCGATCCGATCCAGGCGCTGGTGGTCCCGCGGGTACTGGCCGCGACGCTGGTGTCGGTCCTGCTGAACTCGATCGTCGCCGTCGTCGGCATCACCGGCGGGTTCATCTTCTCGGTGTTCGTCCAGAACGTCACCCCCGGGGCGTTCGTCGCGGGCATGACGCTGCTGACCGGGTTACCCGAGATCGTCATCTCCTTGATCAAGGCCGCACTGTTCGGCGTCACCGCCGGGCTGATCGCCTGCTACAAGGGGATCTCCGTCGGGGGCGGGCCGGCCGGAGTCGGCAACGCCGTCAACGAGACCGTCGTCTTCGCGTTCATGGCGCTCTACCTCATCAACGTCGTGGTGACCGCCGTCGGCGTCAAGGCCACCCTGTGAGCGCTGTACTGCGGGGCCTCGATCAACTCGGCGAACAGACCGCCTTCTACGCCCGCTCGATGCGTTCCACCGGCGAGGCGCTGGCCCACTACCGCGGCGAGATCCTGCGCCTGGTCGCCCAGATGAGCCTGGGCACCGGCGCCCTGGCCATGATCGGCGGCACCATCGTCATCGTCGGCTTTCTCGCATTGTCGGCCGGCGCCCTGATCGCGGTGCAGGGCTACAGCCTGCTGACCGGCATCGGTGTCGAAGCCCTCACCGGGTTCACCTCCGCCTACCTCAACGTCCGGCTGATCGCCCCACTGACGGCGGGCATCGGCCTGGCCGCCACCATCGGCGCCGGCGCCACCGCGCAACTGGGAGCGATGCGGATCTCCGAGGAGATCGACGCCCTGGAAGTCATGGGAATCCGGTCCATCTCGTACCTGGTGTCGACCCGACTCGTCGCCGGCGTGCTCGTGGTCGTCCCGCTGTACTGCATCGGTGTGCTGATGTCCTTCATCGCCGCCAGGGTGGGCACCACCCTGGTCTACGGCCAGTCCACCGGCGTGTATGACCACTACTTCGACACCTTCCTCAACCCGACCGACCTGCTGTGGTCACTGGGCATGGCGGTGGTGATGGCGGTGGTGGTCATGGTGATCCACACCTTCTACGGCTACACCGCCACCGGTGGGCCCGCCGGAGTCGGTGAGGCCGTGGGCCGCGCGGTGCGCGCCTCGTTGATCGGCGTCGTCTTCATCACCCTGGTGGTGTCACTGTCGGTGTACGGGCAGTCCGGCAACTTCCACCTGTCCGGATAGCGGATGCATCCTCGTCTGTGGGCGTCGGCCCTCATCACCAGTTTCGTCGTGCTCATCGCGCTCACCGCCGCGATGTTCAGCGGTTCCCTGCGCCCCAGCGTGACCGTCACACTGACCAGTGACCGGTCCGGGCTGGTGATGGAACCCGGTGGCAAGGTCCGGTTGCGCGGCGTCGAGGTCGGCCGGGTGGTGGACGTGGACGGTAGCCGGTCGTCGGCCACGCTGGCACTGGAGCTCGATCCGGAGCAGATCGAGTACATCCCCGCCAACGTCGAAGCCGAGATCAAGGCCACCACCGCCTTCGGCGGCAAGTTCGTCGATCTGGTGATACCGAACGACCCGAGTGCCACGGCCATCGCCGCGGGTGCGGTGCTGCGCTCACGCAACGTGACCACCGAAGCCAACACGGTCTTCGACAACCTCGTCCAACTGCTCCACCAGGTCGATCCCGCCAAGCTCAACGCCATCATCTCCGCGCTCTCAGACGGGTTCCGCGGTCACGGAGAGCCCATCGGCGAGGCCATCACCGCCTCCGATCAGGTTCTCGCCGAGCTCAATCCACGAGCGGAGGTGGTCCGCCGGGATCTGATGGCCCTGGGCCGGGCGAGTGACGCGTACGGCGCGGCCGCCCCGGACATCCTGCGGACGCTGGAGGCCTTCAGTGTCACCAGCACCACCATCACCGCCAACGCCACCGCCCTCGACGCCCTGCTGGTCGGGGTCACCGGGCTTTCGCGGGCCGGGATCGACCTCCTCGCGCCCAACCAGGAGAACCTGGTTCGGTCCATCACGGTGCTGGAGCCCACCACCGACCTGCTGCACAAGTACGACCCGATCTACACGTGCACCCTGCTCGGGGCGGTCGAACAGCTCAGCGGTATCGGCGACGGCTACCGCGTGACGGGCGGCAACGGCCGCACCGCGATGCTCGACGCCGGCCTGCTCCTCGGTGACGACCAGTATCGCTATCCCGACCACCTACCGATCGTCGCCGCCAAAGGGGGCCCCGACGGCAGACCGGGCTGCGGATCGCTGCCCTTGGTCACCGAGCAATACCCCGTCCGCCAACTCGTCACCAACACCGGGTGGGGGACCGGCCAGGACATCCGGACCAACCCGGGTATCGGATTCCCCGGCTGGGCCAACTACTTCCCGGTGACGCGTCCGGTGCCGGAACCGCCCGTGGTGCGTGACCCCGCGCCGGCCGGACCCGCGCCAGGACCGCGGTAGAGATGAACAACAACCTCGGTAAAGCGGCGCGGTGGCTCGCCGTCTTCGTATCCGTTTGTCTGGCAGGCCTGTTCGCCCTCATCGCGGCGTTCGGCGAGCTGCGCTTCGACCCGTCACACTCCTACAACGCCGAATTCCACAACGTCTCCGGGCTGGAGGACGGCAACTTCGTGCGCATCGCCGGCGTCGAGGTCGGCAAGGTCACCGGCATCAGCCTGCGTCGCGACGGGACGGCGGTGGTGACCTTCACCGCCGACGACACCGTGGTGTTGACCCACGGAACACGCGCTGTCGTGCGGTATTCCGATCTGGTCGGCGGCCGCTATCTGGCACTGGAAGAGGGCGCGGGCGACACCGGTCGGCTGCACCCGGGCCAGACCATCCCCGTCGCCCAGACCGCACCTGCGCTGGACCTGGACGCGATGATCGGCGGCTTCCGACCGCTGTTCCGGGCGCTGGACCCCGATCAGGTCAATGCCCTGACCGGCGAACTGATCCAGGCGTTCCAGGGCCACGGTGCCACGGTGTCCTCCCTGCTGCGGCATACCGCCGAGTTCTCGCACCGACTCGCCGACCGCGACGCGCTGATCGGACAGGTGATCACCAATCTCGACACCGTGCTGGGCAGCCTGACCGCGCAGAGCACACAGTTCGACAAGGCGGTCACCACCCTGTCACATCTGGTCGCCGGACTGGCCGGGCGCAGCACCGACATCGCCGATTCGATCGCGAACACCGACGCCGCCGCGGCCACCGTGACCGACCTGCTGGCGCGCGCCCGAGAGCCGTTGCAGCGCACCATCACCGAGACCGACCGAGTCGCGGGCATCGCCGTCGCCGACCACGAGTATCTGGAGAATTTCCTGGACACGCTGCCCGACGCCTACCGCATGCTCGGCCGGCAGGGTCTCTACGGCGATTTCTTCACCTTCTACCTCTGTGATCTGTCACTGAAGGTCAACGGCCAAGGCGGCCAACCGACCTACATCAAACTGGCGGGCCAGGACACCGGGCGGTGCGCACCCAAATGACACCCTTCTCCGAACGCAACCCGGTCCTGGTCGGCGCCGCCGGTGTCGCCGTCACCGCGGCCGTCGCGCTCACCGCACTGAACTACGACCGGATCCCGCTGCTCTCCGGGTCCGAGACGTATTCGGCGTACTTCGGTGAGATCGGCGGCCTGGTGGTCGACGCGCCGGTGCAGGTGTCCGGGCTCGAGGTCGGCAAAGTCTCCGCGATGCGTCTCGATCACGGAAAAGTGCTGGTGCACTTCGACATCGACGATTCCGTATTCGTCGGTGACCGTTCCGAGGCTGCGATCAAGACCAACACCGTGCTCGGTGCCAGGGTTCTCGACATCACCACCCGGGGTGAACAGCCGCTGGCTGAGACCATTCCGCAGGACCGCACCACCTCACCGTATGACTTGCCCGACGCGCTGGCCGAACTCACCGACACCGTCGACGGGATCGACACCACGTCGGTGTCCGACTCGCTGGACACGCTGGCGCAGACCTTCCAGAACACCCCGGCCGAACTGAGATTCGCACTCGATGGGGTGTCCCGGCTCTCCGAGAGCCTGGCCCGGCGCGACGACCGCCTGCGAACGCTGCTGGCCAATGCGAACCACGCCACCAGCGTCCTGGCGAAGCGGACCGACGATGTGGTGCGGCTGATCGGGGACTCCCAGTCGCTGCTGCTCGCGTTGCGGGCCCAGAGCGACGCGCTGGACACCATCGCGGGAAACATCACCACCCTGGCGGCCCAACTGAAGGCGTTCATCGCCGAGAACCGGGAGCAGTTCCACCCGGCGCTGGAGAAACTGAACGGCGTGCTGGCGATCGTCGACAGCAGGCGCGACAAAGTGCAGGATTCGATCAGGCGGCTCAACAGCTACACGATGTCGCTCACCGAGTCGGTGTCCTCGGGCCCGTTCTTCAAGTCCTATGTCGCCAATCTGCTTCCGGGACAGTTCGTCCAACCGTTCATCGATGCCGCGTTCGCCGAACGTGGGCTCGACCCGAATGTGCTGCTGCCGAGCCAGTCTTCCGAGCCGCAGATTGGTCCCCGATGACGAAGCGAGCCGCACTGGCGGCGCTGCTGGTGGCCTGTCTGTTCGCCCGCATCGTGGTGGTGTCCGGACCCGGAGCCGCCGGCCGGACCGAGGTCGTCGCCTACTTCCCGTCCAGCACCGGGCTCTATGAAGGTGATGAGGTGCGGATCCTCGGAATGCCGGTGGGACGGATCGAGCGCATCGAACCGGAGTCGCAGCGCGTCAAGGTGACGTTCTGGGTGGGCCGGCAGTACCCGGTCCCCGCCGATGTCAACGCAGTGATCATCTCGCCGGCCCTGGTGAGCGCCAGGGCAATTCAACTGACCCCGGCCTATCTGGACGGACCGCAACTGGCGACCGGCAGTGTCATCCCGGAGAACCGCACCGCGGTCCCCGTCGAATGGGATGACCTGCGAGCCCAGTTGCAGAAGCTCACCGAATCGCTGCAACCCACCCAGCCCGGCGGTGTCAGTACGCTGGGGGCGTTCGTCAGCACCACCGCGGAGAATCTGCGCGGCCAGGGTCATATCGCCAGGGACGCCCTGATCAAGTTGTCGGAAACCCTGTCGGCGCTGGGTGACCACAGCGGCGACATCTTCGCCACGGTGCGCAACCTCGCGGCTCTGGTTTCGGCGTTGCAGGGCAGCACCGATCTCATGGCACACCTCAACGAGAACCTGGCGGCCGTCACCGCCACCCTGGCCGACGATCCCGACGAGATCGGGGCCGCCACCCGCGCCATCGACGACGTGGTCGGCGACGTTCGGTCTTTCGTCGCCCAGAACCGGGAAAACCTGGGTGTCACCGCGGATTCGCTGACCTCGGTGACCTCGGCGCTGACCGCCAGCCTCGGCGATATCAAGCAGACGTTGCACATCGCCCCCACCGCACTGTCGAATTTCATCAACATCTACCAGCCCGCCCAGGGCTCACTCAGCGGCGCGTTGGTGGTCAACAACTTCGCCAACCCGGTGTCGTTCATCTGCGGGGCCATCCAGGCGGCGTCCCGCAAAGGGGCCGAAGAATCGGCGAAGCTGTGCGCCCAGTACCTGGCGCCGATCATCAAGAACCGCCAGTACAACTTCCCGCCCATCGGGGTGAACCCGTTCGTCGGAACCCAGGCCCGGCCCAACGAGATCACCTACAGCGAGGACTGGCTGCGGCCGGAGCAGGGTCTGCCCGAACTGATGATGCCGGGAGCCGGATCGTGAGACGGATACTCTGTGCCGCAGTGTTTCTGGCGGTGCTCACCGGCTGCGGCTCGTGGCGCGGGGTGAACTCGCTGCCGTTGCCGGGCACCGAGGGCCGCGGCGCGGGCACCTTCGAGATCCAGGTCGAACTGCCTGACGTGTCCAACATCCAGCCCAACTCGCGGGTGCGCGTCGGTGATGTCAACGTCGGCAACGTGACCGGGATCGAGCGGCGGGGCTGGCACGCACTGGTCACCATCGAGCTCAACGGCGACGTGGAACTGCCCGCCAACAGCATCGCGACGGTGGGGCAGACGAGCCTGCTCGGGTCACTGCACGTCGAACTCGCGCCGCCGGACGGCGTTGCCGCGACCGGCCGGCTCCGCGACGGGTCGCTGATCCCGCTGTCGTCCAGTGGCACCTATCCATCCACCGAGCAGACCCTGGCGGCCATCTCGACGCTGCTGAACAACGGCGGAGTAGGCAGGCTGCAGGATCTCACCGAGGCCCTGGGCACGGCGTTGGCCGGCCGAGGCGGCGAGTTGCACACGCTCATCACACAATTGGACACCTTCCTCGGTCATCTCGACGCGCAGAGCGAGGACATCACCGCTGCGATGGGAAGTCTCGACGGTCTGGTGGGGCAGGTTGCGGCCCAACAGCCGGTGGTGGACCGCGCCTTGAGCACCATCCCCGACGCGTTGGCGGTGCTCGGCCAACAACGCGACCACCTCGCCGAAGCCCTGGACCAGTTCGGCCGGTTCAGCGCGGTCACCGCAGACTCGGTGAACCTGACCAAAGAAGCGCTGATCCGTGAGCTCGAAGATCTGGCTCCGGTGCTCAAATCACTGGCCGATGCGGGCCCGGCGATGACGCGCTCACTGAGTCATCTGGGCACCTTCCCGTGGCCCAAAGAGACCATCGGGAACTGGATCCGCGGCGACTACGGAAACCTCTCCCTGGCCATCGATCTCACGCTGAGCAGGTTGGACGCGTCACTGTTCACCGGCACCCGCTGGGAAGGGGACCTGACCGAGTTGGAACTGCAGTGGGGCCGCACGCTGGGGCAGAAGCCCAGCCCGTACACCGCGGGCAATCCGCTGACAGCGCCCTACCAAGCTGTGCAGGGTCCCTGAGATGCGACTGACCCGACGCACCCGGATACAGCTCGCGGTGCTGCTGGTGGTGGGGCTGACCGCCGCCGTGGTGATGGCCGTCAACTACGTCAAAGTGCCCGCGATGGTGGGCATCGGGCAATACGAGGTGGTGGTGCAACTGCCCGAAACCGCCGGGCTGTACCCGAGTGGGAACGTCACCTACCGCGGCGTGGGTGTCGGCCGCGTCGAGCAGGTCCGGCTGAACGCCACCGGTGTCGAAGCGGTGTTGGCGTTGCGCTCGGATGTCGACATTCCGTCGGATCTCGACGCCGAGGTGCACAGCCAGTCCGCGGTCGGCGAACAGTACGTGGCCCTGTTACCGCGCTCCGAAAGCGCGCCACCGCTGCGCGACGGTGACGTGATCCCGTTGGCCCGCACCACGATCCCCGCCGATCTCAACGAACTGCTGGAAGCCACCAACGCCGGTCTGCTGGCCATCCCCGGTGACGATCTGCGCACAGCGATCGACGAATCCGCCACTGCTGTAGGCGGATTGGGTCCGGAACTGAACCGACTGATCAGAGGTGCCACCACGCTGGCCGTCGACGCCCGCGACAACCTCGGCCCCCTGACCACGCTGTTCGACCAGTCGGCTCCGGTACTGGACTCCCAGGGCGACACCGCTGCCGCGATCCAGGCCTGGTCGGCGCATGTCGCTGACGTCACGGCGCAGTTGCGGGGCAGTGATGCCGCCGTGGCCGGTGTGCTGCGGGGCGGCGGCCCGGCCGCCGAAGAGACACGGGCACTGCTGGATCGGGTGCGACCGACCGTGCCGATCCTGTTGGCCAACCTGGTGAGTGTCGGAGAGGTCGCCCTGGCCTATCAGGCGAGTCTCGAGCAGATCCTGGTGCTGTTCCCACAGGGCACCGCGATCTTCCAGCAACTCGGAGTGCCCTCCCACGGCACCGGCCTTCCTCCCGGCGGGTACCTCGATTTCAACCTGAACTTCAATCTGCCGCCGCCGTGCACCACCGGGTTCCTGCCGGCCCAGCAGCGCCGTGCACCCGCACTCGAGGATGCTCCCGACCGGCCTGCGGGTGACCTGTACTGCCGCATCCCACAGGACTCGATGTTCAATGTGCGTGGGGTGCGCAACATTCCGTGCCAGACGGTGCCGGGGAAACGGGCGCCGACGGTGGCGATGTGCGAAAGCGCCGAGACCTACGCTCCGTTGAACGACGGCATGAACTGGAAAGGTGATCCCAACGCCACGCTGCCCGGGCAGCCGGTACCGCAACTGCCCATCGCTGAATACGACCCCGGCACCGGTACCTACCTGGCGCCGGACGGCACGGTGCAGAGGCGACATGACCTGGCCGCGGGCGCATCCACCGAGAAGTCCTGGGAGTCGCTGCTGACACCGCCGGGCCGATAACCCCCGTGTTGCGATCGGCTAACGATCGGGTCGGGGTGCCGGGGTGCCACCTGGCGTGGGGAATTCCCGTGTGATGTCTTGGACAGCGATGGCTACCTCCCGCGTGTTACCGACAACCCTGGCGACCGCCGCGTGTTCGGCTGCCCTATGGGCTGGTGCCGGCCCGGCGCATGCGGCACCGCCGTTCGACGGCCAGGGCTACCTCGAGTCGACGGCTCGGTGCGCCTCGGTAGCCGACACGGTGGTGTTCGGGAGTACCGCGGGGTCGCGGGTGGCAATCTGCGAAACGGCAGACGGGCTGCAGTACCGCGGGGTTCGGGTCCGCGACGGTGCCCGGCTGATCCTGCCCGCCACCTCGCGCAGTGGCGCCTACGCCGCCACCCGTGACGGCATCACCTACACCGTGACCTCCACCGACCTGGTGATCAGCAGCGGATCGCGAACCATTCGCGAGGAGACGATGCTGGACTTCCACGGCACGGCGACCCCGGCGGAACCGGCAGCGCCGGCAGGGGCGCAGACGACCCCGACGCCGGTCGATGACCGTCCGCCGCTACCCGCTGAGGTGGGCGGCAGCGGCAGCTGATCGCCGCTGCGCCAGCAGGGGGAGCACACCCTTGCCGACATGCTGGATCTCGTCGGACTGCGGATAACCCGACAGTATGAACTCGGTGATACCAAGGCGGCTGTACTCCTCGAACACCGCAGCCACCTCCTCGTAGCTGCCGGTGGCGGCCGTGCCGGCGCCGTCGCGCAGCAGGCTGGGCCCGGCCCACAGGCCCGGATGGACCTCGAGGCTGCGGGCGTCCACCAGATCGCCCGTGGTCAGTGCCGCCATCCGGCGCTGGCCCTCCGAACCGCTGGCCAGGTAGCGCTCGTGAGTGGCGCGCACCTGCTCGGCGGAGAGCCCGTCGATGAGCTCTTCGGCCCGCTGCCAGGCCTGCTCGTGGGTGGGCCGGGCCACGGTGTGCAGTCGCAGACCGAACCGCAGGGTGCGCCCATGGCGCGCGGCCGCGGCGCGGACCCGGCCGATCTTGTCGGCGACCTGCTCGGGCGGTTCACCCCAGGTCAGATAGACATCGGCGTGCTCGGCGGCCACCTCGATGGCCTCGGGGGAGGAGCCACCGAAGTAGATGGTGGGCACATGCTCGATGGGATAGGCCGTCCTGGCCTCGGCCACGTCGTAGAACTCACCGCGGAAAGAGAATTCGGGGTTGTTCCAGATCCCTCGCACCACGGTGAGGAACTCGCCGGTGCGGCGGTAGCGCGCCGACTTGTCGACCTGGTCGCCGTAGCGGTGCATCTCGGCGTCGTCGCCGCCGGTGACGATGTTGAGCGCCAACCGGTTTCCGGTGAACCGTTGGTAGGTGCTCACCTGGGCGGCGGCCAGACTCGGCGAGAGCACACCGGGGCGAAACGCCACCAGGTACTTCAACCGCCGGGTGTGCTGGGCCAGCGCCGCGGTCGCGATCCACGAGTCCTCGCAGTGAGATCCGGTGGGGGTGAGCACCGCTTCGAAGCCGAGGTCCTCGGCAGCGCGGCCCAGCGCGGTCAGGTTCTCCAGCGACGGCTCCAGATGTGACTGCGACCGCGACGCCGCGCTGCCACGGTTGTCGGCGATGGCAGTGGTGTCACCGTGGGTGGGCAGATACCAGTGGAACTTCAGACTCACGACGCAATCTCCGATCTCTTCACCAACTCGCGCACCCGCGGCATGATCTCCGCGGCGAAGCGCCGCATCTCATCCTCGAACGGCTGGAACGCCAACATGAAAGTCTCGATCCCACCGGTGTACCAGTCGACGATACGGGCGGCGACGGTGTCGTAGTCACCGACCAGCCCGGCCGCGGTACCGCCGTTGGGTCCGACGTGCGGACGTTCCCGCAGCCGCTGCCACATCACCGAGGCGGGGTCGGTGTCGCGGATGAACCGGTCGATGGTGTCCCCGTCGCCGGTCTTGTCGGCGGCGTTGAGTTCCCAGTGGTACTGCAGCAGCTCGGCGGCCTCGCGCTGTGTGGGCGCGGTGACCACGAATGCGGCCATCCCGAACCGCAATGGAGCCAATCCGTTTCGCGGCCGCGGCACTCCAGGCGTCGAGCTGGTCCAGCGACTCGTCGAGCGGGTTCATGGTGTGCTGGGCGATCAGCGTGGTGTCGAAGCCGAGCTGTTCGGCCAGCAGGATCTGATCGCGCGCCCGCGGCCAGGACGCATCCACCGGGTCCTCGGGGTGCCCCAGGGCGGCCATGGTGCCGTGGACGTTGGCCCACACCCCGAATCTCGGGCTGCGTGCTTTCAACGGGTCACGTGCCATTCAATCCCGTTTCATTGCAGTTGGTTCATGACCCCCGGGGGTGATCCTAGTCGGCCCGTGACCGGGAGGTGGCTGTGGCTCACCTCACCCCGGAGCGATTCGGGCACGTCAGCGGGGTATTGCGGCCGAGCCGGGGAGCCAACTTCAGATCAGCACGATTCCTATTCTTCTCGGCTCGTGCGCGGCTGCGTACGTTGAGCCGCTGTCTGACCGGACGGCCGCTTCCCCCCTCCCTTCGCCGTCCGGCATATCTGTGAAACAAGAGAGCTTCCATGATCGAGATCGAGAACCTGACCAAACGGTTCGGGGATCGCACCGTGCTTGACGACATCTCCCTGTCCGTCGGCAGCGGCGAGATCCTGGCCGTCGTCGGCCCCAGCGGTGCGGGCAAGAGCACCCTGTCGCGGTGTGTGAGCTTTCTGGAGCGCCCGACCAGCGGCACCGTCCGGGTGGACGGCAAGGACTTCACCCGGATCGAGGGCGCCGAGTTGCTTGCCGCGCGCCGCAGTGTCGGCGTGATCTTCCAGTCGGCGCCGCTGTTGCGGCGCCGGACGGTCGCGCAGAACGTGGCACTGCCGTTGGAGTACCTGCACGCCACCGACGCGTCCATTCAGAAGCGTGTCGCCGAACTGCTGGACCGGGTGGGCCTCACCGAGCGCAGCGAATACTTCCCGGCCCAACTCTCCGGCGGCCAGAAGCAGCGTGTCGGGATCGCCCGGGCACTGGCGCTGGGTCCGTCGAACCTGTTGTCCGATGAGGCGACCTCGGGCCTGGACCCCACGACGACCAAGCAGATCCTGGCGTTGCTGAGCCATCTGCGCGACGAGTACGGGCTGTCGATCATCCTGATCACCCACGAGATGGAAGTGGTTCGCGAGATCGCCGACTCGGTGGCCCGCATCGACGAAGGCCGCATCATCGAGAGCGGCTCGGTGGAGGACATCATCCTCGATCCCACCTCGCTGCTGGCCCACGAACTGCTCCCGGACCGGCCCAGCGTGCCGTTGCAGGGCGGCGGCGAGGTGTGGGAGGTCTCGTACGCGTCCCGCGAGGTGCCGCTGGACTGGCTGACGTCGATCCAGACGGCGCCGGGGATCTCCGACGCCAAGGTGAGCGTGCTCAGCGCCAGCGTCGAATCGATCCGGGGGATCGCGGTCGGACGTGCGGTCCTGGCCATATCTCCCTCTGCACCAACCGGTTTCAAGGACTACCTGACCGACCGCGGTCTGCACGTCCGGGCCACCACCGCCCCGGTGGCGGAGGTGTTGGCGTGACGACTCTGCTCGCCGTCGAGGACTTCAACACCCCCTGGGCGAACGTTCCCAGCTTGTTGCTGCCCGCCTACGGCCAGACGTGGGTGATGGTCGGGGTCACCATGGTGCTGGTGGTGCTGATCGGCACACCGGTCGGGATCATCCTGCACAACACCTCCGAGCTGGGACTGTTCCCGGATCCACGGGTGTTCCGGGTGCTCAACACCATCGTCAACATCGGACGTTCGCTGCCGTTCCTGATCCTGATGGCCGCCATCATCCCGGTGACCCGGTTCATCGTCGGCACCACCATCGGCATACCCGCGGCGATCGTGCCCATGACCGTCGCCGGAGTGCCGTTCTTCGCCCGGCTGGTGCAGAACGCGCTGCGCGACGTGCGCTCCGATGTCACCGACATGGGCCGGGCCTCCGGCGGCTCGGCGGTCCAGGTCATCCGGTCGGTGCAACTGTCCGAGGCGCTGCCCGCTCTGGCCGGCGCTCTGACGGTGAACACGATCGCGATGATCGAATACTCGGCGATCGCCGGGTCCATCGGCGCAGGCGGTATCGGCAACCTCGCAATCACCTACGGCTACAACCGTTTCGACGACAACATCATGATCGCCACGGTGATCACGTTGATCGTGACCATCCAGGTCGTCCAATTCGTCGGTGACCGTGTGGTCGCCGCACTCACCCGTTAGGAAAATCATGACCAGTGACACCAGCACGTCGGGCGCCGGTGGCGTCGACCTCGAGATCAAGAAGAAGAACCGGTGGCCGTGGATCGCGGGCGCGGTGGTCGCCGTCGTCGCGATCGTCGGCGGCATCGTGTACGCCAACACGTCCAACTCGGACCAGCCGTTCGGCACCAACCTCAAGGTCGCGACGTGGAGCACCGACATCGCCGCCGAGAACCTGCTGCAATTCATCGCCGAGGACGTGGCTCCTGATCACGGCATCACCATCGAACCGGTCCAGATCGACAACCTGATCGAGATCAACCGTGCCGTCGACGCCGGCAACGTGGCGGGCAACTTCTTCGAACACCAGCCCTTCCTCAATGACGCCATCGCCGCCAACGGCTTCGAACTGACGCTGGCCGCACCGACGTTCACCTGGGACCAGGCCACCTATTCGAACAACTACCGCAGCTGGGATGAGCTGCCCAACGGCGCAAGTATCGCGCTGCGCGACGACCCCGCCGGCCAGGCCATCGCCCTGCTGGATCTCGCCGAGGCCGGCCAGATCACCCTCAAGCCGGGTAAGGACACCATCGAGGGTCTGCCGCAGCTCGGTGACATCGAGTCCAACCCGAAGAACTACGAATTCGTCCAGGTGCCCATCGGTCAGCTGGCCCGCAGCCTTGCCGATGTCGACGCGGTCACCGTCCACATCTCCGACGTGTACGCCGCGGGTCTGACCGAAGAGCAGATCCTGGCGCGGCATCCCGCACCGAAGGGCAGCGAGGGTGGGCTCGTGGTGAGCAACAAGCACCTCGACGATCCGAACGTGCAGAAGCTCATCGAGACGTTCCAGGACCCGAAGATCGCCGAATTCCTGGAGACCACCGACAACCCGCTGATCCGCGACACGCTGGGACCGATCGGCCAGTGACGGATTCCAAACGCCCGCTGTACTATTCGGCGTTCGTCATGAACACCGCGTCCCATGTGCTGCATGGGCTCTGGCGGGCACCGGAAGCGCAGAACCACAAGTTCAACGAGCTGCGGCACTGGACGTCGCTGGCCACCGCCGTGGACAAGGCCGGCTACGACCTGCTGTTCTTCGCCGATGTCTTCGGTCTGCGTCAGACGTGGAACGGCAACTGGCGCAAGGCCGTCGAAGCGGGCATCCAGATCCCGGTGAACGACCCCTCGGTGCTGGCCTCGGCGCTGGCCGCGGCCACCGAGAACCTGGGCATCGTGTTCACCAGTTCGATCATCCAGGACCACCCGTTCGACTTCGCGCGCCGGATGTCGTCGCTGGATCACTACACCGACGGCCGCCTCGGCTGGAACATCGTGACGAGCTTCAACGAGAACATGTTCCGCAGTTTCGGCCATGAGGGCACGCTCGCGCACGACGAAAGATACGAGTGGGCCTACGAATACGTCGAGGTCGCCTACAAGCTCTGGGAAGGATCGTGGGACGACGACGGCCTGGTGCAGGACAAAGAGCGTGGTGTGCACTCGGACCCGTCGAAGATCCACAAGATCAACCACGTCGGCAAGCGCTACAAGGTCGAAGGCCCGCACTTCTCCTCACCGTCGCCGCAGCGCACCCCGGTGCTGTTCCAGGCCGGTTCGTCGCCCGCGGGGCAGCTGTTCTCGGCCCGCAACGCCGAGGGCGTCTACATCAGCAGCCCCAACCCCGAAGCCGCGCACACCCTCACCACCGAGACCCGGGCCCTGGCTGTGCAGAACGGCCGCGACCCCGACGACATCACCTTCGCCCAGGGTCTGTCGTTCGTCATCGGTGACACTCACGCCGAGGCGGTACGGCGCAACGACGAGATCAAGCGGTACCTCGATCTGGAGGGCATCGCGCTGCATGCCCTCGGCGATGCCGGTATCGATGCGGGCAGTCACCCGCTCGACACGCCGCTGAGCGAGTTGGGGGAGTTCACCGGGGTGAAGAGTTACGCCCGCTGGGCCGCCGAGTCCTCGGGCAACGACGAGCCCACCATCCGCGACCTCGCCTGGGTGATGGAGGGCGCCAACCGCGTGGTCGGCACCGCGGATGAGATCGCGGATTACCTCGAGGAGTGGCGCGAGGCCGGTGTCAACGGCATCAACGTCTACCACGCCACCGTCCCGGGCTCCTTCCAGGAAGTCGCGGACCGGTTGTTCCCGACGCTGCGTGAGCGCGGCCTGATCGCCACCGAGAAGTCCGGCACCTTGCGTCACAAGCTGCTGGGCCGCGGTGACCGGTTGCCGGATTCGCATCCGGCCGCGGAATACCGCGGCGCCTTCACCGACAACGATCTGCTGAACGGGGTCGGCAACTAGACCGGTGACTTTCGGTGTGCCCATCGGTCTGTGTCTGTATGGGAAACATCGACACACACCGCCCACTGCCCGCCGTCGTCGACCGGGCCGCCTGGCAGGCCGAGCTGGATCAGCTGCTGGAGCGCGAGAAGGCCCATACCCGCGAGGGTGACGCCATCGCGGCGGCCCGGCGCCGGCTCCCGATGGTCGAAGTCGACGCGAACATCACCCTGGTGGGCGCCGACGGCCCGGTGTCGCTGCACCAGGTCTTCCAAGGCCGTAGCCAACTGCTGGTGTATCTGCACATGTGGCACGACGGCAAGCCCGCCGCGCAGCAGTGCGAGGGCTGCACCTTCTTCACCGGGCATGCCACCGAACTGTCCTATCTCCACAGCCGCGACGTCACCTACGCGACGTTCTGCCAGGGCCCGTACGACGAGAGCGCCCGGTATCGCGACTTCATGGGGTGGCAGATGCCGTGGTACTCGCTGCGGGGCGAGTCGGCCACGACGCTGCTGGGCGGTCGTCACTTCGGTGCGTACGCGGCCTATCTGCGTGACGGTGAGCGGGTGTTCGAAACGTATTGGAACACCGGCCGGGGCACCGAGGCCGGCGGTACCAGCTATCACCTGCTCGACCTGACTGTCTATGGCCGCCAGGAAACCTGGGAGGACTCACCTGCCGGGTGGCCGCGGTCCATCGAGACAGCCGGCCAGCAGTTCCGCACCGACGGCCGCCCCACTGCGCAGTGGTCGCGATTGGCGGCCGGTCGCTCCGACCAGCTGAGCGGCTGACCGACACCCCCGGGCGCGCGGCGGGCCGGCCGGTTGTCGTCATACCGCTCCTGAACAGCGGTGATGTCCGCCACAAACGCCGCTCGCAGCACCCTCACAGGCGTTGGCTCACCGCCAGAGCCCGGCCGCGCTGGTAACCTCCAAACACTGTCGGGTGTTGTTGCGCAAAGCGTGCCACCCCGTCGTTCACCAGTACGGAACGTAATCGGCAGAGTCCCTCACGAAAGAGTCTTGTGCGCACCGGAGAGATCAAAGCCCTATCCGGCCTGCGCATCGTGGCTGCCCTGTGGGTGGTGCTGTTCCACTTCCGGCCGCTGCTCGAGCAGGCCGCGCCCGGCTTCCGCTCGGCGTTGGCGCCGATCCTCAACAGCGGCGCCCAGGGCGTCGACCTGTTCTTCATCCTCAGCGGCTTCGTGCTCACCTGGAGTTACCTGGACAAGATGGGCCCACGGTGGTCCACCAAGTCCACGCTGCGATTCTTGTGGCTGCGGTTGGCACGGGTCTGGCCGATCTACCTGGTGACCATGCACCTGGCGGCACTGTGGATCATCTTCACGCTGTACGTCGGCCACATCCCCTCCGAAGCTGCCGGCGAGCTCACCGCGGGCAACTACCTGCGGCAGTTCTTCCTCCTCCAGCTCTGGTTCGAACCGTTCTTCGACGGCACCAGCTGGAACGGGCCCGCCTGGTCCATCAGCGCCGAATGGCTGGCCTATCTGCTGTTCGGGGCCGTGGTCCTGGTGATCTACCGGATCGGGCACGTGACCCGTGGACGGGGCTTGCTGGTCCTGGCCGTCATCGCCTCGCTGCCACCGACGCTGTTGCTGCTGGCGAGCGGATTCTTCTACACCCCGTGGAGCTGGCTACCGCGCATCGTCATGCAGTTCATCGCCGGCGCGCTGGCCTGCGCCGCGGTGCGCAAACTGCGGCTCGGCGACCGGTCGCGGCGGGCCGCCGGGTGGTCGGCACTGCTGTTGACGGCGGGCATCATCGGCCTGCTCTACTGGTTCGACGCACATCCCAATCCGAGGATCTACGACGCTGCCGGACTGGTCGACGTGCTGTTCGTGCCGTTGGTGGTGGCCCTGGCGATCGGCGCGGGCAGCCTGCCCGCGTTTCTCGCACTGCGGCCCATGGTCTACCTCGGGCACATCTCCTTCAGCCTCTACATGGTCCACGAGATCATCCACACCGCCTGGAACTGGGCGGTCCTCCAGTTCGAGATCGTCCTGGTGCCCAGTGTGTGGGCCAAGGCGGTGGTCGCGGGGCTGGTGCTCGGCGCCCTGCTGGCGTCGGCGCTGCTGTATCACGTGGTCGAAGAACCCGCCCGACTCTGGATGCGACGGATGGTGGACGTACGTGACCTGCCGGTGGACCTACGGTCGGAGAAGACCTCGGACCATCCGCACGGCGCGCTGAAGTCGGTTCACGACGACGAGCCCGATACGGTCACGGCCCGCGCGGGCTGAGGTCCGTTCGGGTCGCCATGTTGGTCTAGGTGTAGGTGTCGGTGTCGGTGTCGGCGTCCGGCAGACCCTCGGGCGGAGGGGTCGCATAAGCGGGATTGGCGGGCGGGACCTCGGTCTCGCCGGTGCTCTCCTCGGACTGCCGGTCTGTCGGCTCTGGCGACGTCATGTTCGGTTCGATACCCAATGCCGCGCGCAGTAACCAGCTCAGCGCCGCGTGATGCGAATTCGGATGGGCCCGTGCCAGTCGGCGTCCGGGTTCACCACCTCGCCGCGCTGCGTGATCTCGACGTCGCCGGACCTGGCGAGATCCCGCGCGATCTCCCGCGCGTCGTCCATCACGGAGCGCCAATCATCGCCCCCGACGGCGCGGGCGGCATCCGACGGGCAGGTACTGCTGTCGGGACCGCGGTGCACGGCCAGCGCCAGGATCGCGGCTTCGAGCCGCTCCCGGATCGGCCGGTCGCTCAGGGCGGTGCCGGCGGATTCGTCGCCGTCTTCGGCGGCTCTTCGCAGTTCGGCCTGCAACTGCTGACTCATGTCTCGAGTCAATGCGCGCGCTCGCCCGCCGTCAAGGACACCGATCGCCTTTCGACACGTCGCGAAATCCGGGCGCGACGCATGGGAGGTGAGCAGGCGCGCAGAGTAGCTTTGTGGGCATGGCAGCCCCGAAGTTCTTCCTCGAGTGGCCGGTACTGCGGCAACTGAAGTCCGGCGATCTGTTGGGACGGGGACCTGCGGTGACGTCCAAACGCACGCGTGCGGTCACTCCTCGTACGGCCACGGCGGACCGCGTGGTGCAGAGCGTGTGCCCGTACTGCGCCGTCGGCTGCGGACAGCGGGTGTACGTCAAGGACGAACGGGTGGTGCAGATCGAGGGTGATCCCGATTCGCCGATCTCGCGGGGACGGCTCTGCCCGAAAGGATCTGCCAGCGAGCAGCTGGTCAACTCGCCGGGACGGCAGATCCACATGCTCTACCGCGCGCCCGGCGCCACCGAGTGGCAGCGCATCGACCGCGACAAGGCCATCGACATGGTGGCCGACAGGTTCATCGAGTCCCGCCGTAACGCCTGGCAGGAAATCGACAAGAAGGGCAACCTGCTGCGCCGCACCATGGGGATCGCCGCACTCGGCGGGGCGACGCTGGACAACGAAGAGAACTACGTCATCAAGAAGTTGTTCACCGCCGCCGGCGCCGTTCAGATCGAGAACCAAGCCCGTATTTGACACTCCGCCACGGTTCCCGGTCTGGGAACCTCCTTCGGGCGCGGCGGCGCCACCCAGTCACTGCAGGACATGGCCAACGCGGACTGCATCATCATCCAGGGCTCCAACATGGCCGAGTGCCATCCGGTGGGCTTCCAATGGGTGGAGGAAGCTCGCTCGCGCGGTGCCCGGATCATCCATGTCGATCCACGGTTCACCCGCACATCGGCGGTGTCGGACAAGCACATTCCGATCCGCGCCGGCTCCGACGTGGTGCTGTTGGGTGCGTTGATCAACCATGTGCTGACCAACGACCTGTGGTTCAAGGAGTACGTGGTCGCCTACACCAACGCCGCGACCCTGATCAACGAGGACTTCAAGGACACCGAGGATCTCGGCGGTCTGTTCTCCGGCTTCGACCCGGAGACCGGGCAGTACGACATGTCGTCGTGGGCCTACCAGGAGGAGGGTCACGACGACGGGGACGGCACCATCGAACAGCCCGGCGGGGGGCATGAATCCGGCGCGAACGCCTCCGAGCGGGCGGCGGGTGACGCCCATGGCAACGCCGGACCCGCGCTGGAACACGCCCGCGTCAAACGCGATGAGACCCTTCAGGATCCGCACACGGTGTTCCAGATCCTCAAACGGCATTACTCCCGCTACACCCCGGAGATGGTGCGCGACGTGTGCGGTATCACGGTGCAGGACTTCCACTACCTGGCGGACTCGATCGTCGAGAACTCCGGCCGTGAGCGCACCACCTGCTTCGCGTACGCGGTGGGCTGGACCCAGCACACCCTCGGCGCCCAATTCATCCGTACCGCAACCATTCTGCAGTTGTTGATGGGCAATGTCGGCCGCCCCGGCAGCGGCATCATGGCGTTGCGCGGGCACGCCAGCATCCAGGGTTCCACCGACATCCCGACGCTGTTCAACCTGCTGCCGGGCTATCTCCCGATGCCGAAAGCCGGCACGCACAACACGTTCGCCGACTACATCGAACAAGTGGGTTCCAAGAAGCAGAAGGGTTTCTGGGCCAACGCCGACGCCTACACCGTCAGCCTGCTCAAGGCGTGGTGGGGTGAGGCCGCCCGCGAGGACAACGACTGGGCCTACGACTATCTGCCGCGCCTGACCGGCCCACACGGCACGTACCAGACCGTCATGGCCATGCTCGACGACGAGGTGGAGGGGTACTTCCTTTTGGGGCAGAACCCCGCGGTCGGTTCTTCGCACGGCCGGATGCAACGCCTCGGCATGTCACACCTGAAATGGCTTGTGGTGCGCGATCTCAACATGATCGAGTCCGCCACCTGGTGGAAGGACGGCCCCGAGATCGCTTCGGGTGAACTCAAGACCGAGGACATTCAGACCGAGGTGTTCTTCTTTCCGGCGGCCACCCACGTCGAGAAAGCGGGCACGTTCACCCAGACCCAACGCATGCTGCAGTGGCGGCACAAGGCCGTCAATCCGCCGGGTGACTGCCAGAGCGAGTTGGAGTTCTTCATCGAACTGGGCCACCGTATCCGGGCGCGGCTGGCCGGCTCTACTGACCAGCGGGACCGTCCGCTGCTCGACCTCACCTGGGACTATCCCGTCGACGAGCACGGTGAACCCGACGGTGAGTCGGTACTGGCGGAGATCAACGGCCGGCACCTGACCGGGGACGACGCGGGCAAGCTGGTCGCCGGCTTTCCCGAGTTGCGGGCCGACGGGTCCACCGCTGCCGGCTGCTGGATCTACTCCGGGGTGTTCCAAGACGGTGTCAACCAGTCCGCCCGGCGGGTACCGCAGGGTGGGCCGACGCGTGCTCAGCGGGAATGGGGCTGGGTATGGCCGGCCGACCGCCGCATCCTCTACAACCGTGCCTCCGCCGACCCGGACGGAAAACCGTGGAGCGAGCGCAAGCGTTACATCTGGTGGGATGAGGAAATGGGCCGTTGGGTGGGTGATGACGTGCCCGACTTCCCGCTGGACCGGGCCCCGAGTGCACGTCCCGACCCGGATCTGGGTGGCTCGGCGGCGATTTCGGGGGATGACCCGTTCATCATGCAGGCCGACGGCAAGGGTTGGCTGTTCGCGCCCAAGGGCATGATCGACGGGCCGCTCCCGACGCACTACGAGCCACAGGAGTCGCCGGTGGCCAACGCGTTGTACCCGCAGCAACAGAGCCCGTCGCGAATCATGTTCCCGCGCAAGGACAATCTCAGCGCACCGAGCGCCGGGGAACCGGGGGTGGAGGTCTACCCGTACGTCTTCACCACCTACCGTCTCACCGAACACCACACGGCCGGTGGGATGAGCCGGTGGTTGCCGTATCTGGCTGAGCTGCAACCGGAGATGTTCTGCGAAGTGTCACCGGAACTGGCAGCCGAGCGCGGGCTCGAGCCGTACGGGTGGGCCACCATCGTGTCGCCCCGCGCGGCCATCGAGGCCCGGGTGTTGGTCACCGAGCGGATGACACCGCTTCTCATCGGCGGCCACACCGTGCACCAGATCGGTCTGCCGTATCACTGGGGTGTCGGCGGCGACGCGGTGGTCAGTGGTGATGCCGCCAATGACCTGCTGGGCCTGACGCTGGATCCCAATGTGCAGATCCAGGAATCCAAAGCCGGCTCCTGCGATATCCAGCCCGGCCGCCGGCCGCAGGGTGAGGCGATGCTGAGGTTGATCGAGGAGTATCAGTCGCGGGCGGGTATCACCACGGAAACCGGCAATACCCGGCTCACCGAACCGACGACGATCACCGACCCGACGAGGGAGGGCTGATGGGCCAGCTGGCCGGACCTACCGATCCCACCGGTGACGCGCGGTGGCCGGATCCCAAGCCGCGCAAGGGATTTTTCACCGACACGTCGATCTGCATCGGCTGCAAGGCCTGCGAGGTGGCGTGCAAGGAGTGGAACCGCAACCCGCTCGACGGTGACCTCGAGATCCTGGGCTCGTCCTACGACAACACCGGCCAGCTCGGGGCCAGCACCTGGCGGCATGTGGCGTTCATCGAGCAGACACGCGACCGGATCGACGAGGCACGCGAATCGGGCCGGCAGCTGATCGGCCTGGGCATGCCCGCCGTGGGTGCGCCGGCGGAGACGAAGATCCCCGACACCCCTGAGTTCCGTTGGCTGATGGCCTCTGACGTGTGCAAGCACTGCACGCACGCCGGGTGTCTGGATGTCTGCCCGACCGGGGCGCTGTTTCGCACCGAGTTCGGCACCGTGGTGGTGCAGGACGATGTGTGCAACGGCTGTGGTACCTGCGTGGCGGGCTGTCCGTTCGGTGTGGTGGAGCGGCGCAAGGACGGCACGTACACCCCACCGGCGCAGCGCTCCGATGCGCAACGACCGAATGCCGCGGAGAAGGAACCGGTGAGGGGCGTCGCGCAGAAATGCACGCTCTGTTACGACCGGCTGATCGAGGACCAGACCCCGGCCTGCGCACAGACCTGCCCCACCACATCCATCAAGTTCGGCGACCACGACGACCTGGTGGCCCAGGCCCGGGAACGGGTGGCGCTGCTGCATGCCCGCGGGCAGACCGAGGCGCGGCTCTACGGCGCCAACGAGAACGACGGAGTGGGCGGCATCGGTTCGATCTTCCTGCTG
The DNA here is from genome assembly GCF_059132455.1 of Mycolicibacterium sp. SMGY-1XX. NCBI lineage: Bacteria > Bacillati > Actinomycetota > Actinomycetes > Mycobacteriales > Mycobacteriaceae > Mycobacterium > Mycolicibacterium sp. SMGY-1XX. The sequence goes on along the minus strand of NZ_CP101139.1, from coordinate 3,722,953 downwards.
CTCGACGAACCCGAGGTGTACGGTCTGCCGCCGGACCCGCGGGTGCCCACCGCGGATCTGGTGTCGATGTTCAAACGGGCGGCCGTCGCCGGTGCGGGCATGTTCGCCGCAGCGGCGTTCGCGTTCTGGAAGGGTGGCTCGTGAGCACCTCGGAGTTCGACAGCCTGCGGCCACCGGAGCCCGCGCGCGGCAGACGCCGCAGGAGACGACAAGGCAAGGGCGGCCGCCGCGACGAGTCGGTGATGGTGCCCGAGGTCGAATTCACCTCGTACTACGGGCGTCCCGTGGTCAAGCCGGCACCGTGGGGACACGAAGTGGCCGCCTACCTGTTCCTCGGCGGCGTCGCTGCCGGTTCCGGGCTGTTGGGGGCCGGCGCCCAACTGACGGGCCGGCCGACGCTGCGGCGCAACGCCCGGTTGTCGGCGCTGGCGGCGGTGACGCTCAGCGCCGGTGCACTGGTTGCCGACCTGGGCCGTCCCGAACGGTTCGTCAACATGCTGCGCACCATCAAGCTGACCTCACCGATGAGTGTCGGCTCGTGGATCCTGGCCACCTTCAGCGCCGGCGCGGGCGTGGCGGCGGTAGCCGAGATCGACCGGATGACGGGGGAGCGGCTACCGCTGGGGCCGCTGCGCGGTGTGCTGCAGGCGGTGGAAGGTCCCGCCGGTCTGGGGGCGGCCGCGCTCGCCCCACCGCTGGGGGTCTACACGGCGGTGCTGCTGGCCGACACTGCCACTCCCACCTGGAACGCCGGGCACCGCCACCTGCCGTTCGTGTTCGTCAGCTCGGCAAGTCTGGCCGCGTCGGGTCTGGCGATGATCACCACGCCGGTCTCGGAAACCGGACCCGCCCGCCGCCTTGCCGTCCTGGGTGTGGTCGGCGACCTGGTGGCGATGAAGCTGATGGAACGCAACATGGACCCCGTGACCGCCGAACCGCTGCACCACGGCGCACCCGGCCGAGTGTTGAAATGGAGCGAAAGGCTGGTTGTCGCAGGCGGATTGGGCACACTCTTCGGGGGCCGCAACCGTGCCGTCGCAGCAGCATCGGGGCTGGCGTTGATGACCGCCTCGGCGCTCACCCGCTTCGGAGTGTTCGAGGCCGGTCTCGAATCGGCCCGGGATCCGCGCTACACCATCGAACCGCAGAAGCGCAGGCTCGCAGCCCGCCGCGCCGCCGGCCAGACCGGCGACTCCATCACCACCGCCACCTGATCAGCGCACCTCATCACGCAGCTATGGCCAGACGCACCTGACGGTCGTCGTCGGCTGGCAGCAGAGCGCAGGTCAGCGCCCTCAGCTGTGTCGAGTACTTCCGTTGCGCCGAAACCCTCGGGACCGACGCAGCCCACGGTTGCCGCCGTCTCCGCTGGACGGCGACATCGTGACCCTCAGCTGCGCCCCGGCATAGCACCGGTGAACCTACTCACCGCACCTCGATACCCGAACCCGCCACGATCTGCCCGATCACCGGATGACCCGGCAGTTCACCGACCACCAGCAGCCCGCCCGAGGTCTGCGCGTCGGCCAGCACCAGCAGATCGTCCTCGGACACCTCCGCGCCGGTCGTCAGGTGCGGTCGCACCCAGTCGAGGTTGCGCCGGGTCCCGCCCGAGACATACCCGTCGCGCAGCGCCACCCGTGCCGCGTCGAGAACCGGCACCGCGGCGCGGTCGATCACCGCTCCCACACCCGAGGCCCGGCACAACTTGTACAGGTGTCCCAGTAATCCGAAACCCGTGACGTCGGTCGCGGCGCGCACCCCGCCGGCCACGGCCAGTTCGGCGGCCTCCCGGTTCAGCGCGGTCATCGAGGCGATGGCCTCCTCGAACACCTCGCCGGTCTGCTTGTGGCGGTTGTTCAGCAGGCCGACACCCAACGGTTTGGTCAGGGTCAACGGCAGACCCACCTCCGCGGCGTCATTGCGCAGCAGACGCGACGGGTCGGCCACGCCGGTGACCGCCATGCCGTACTTCGGCTCGGGATCGTCGATCGAGTGCCCGCCGATCACCGGGCAACCCGCCTCCGAGGCCACCGCAAGGCCGCCCCGCAGCACCTCGGTCATCAGCTCCATCGGCAACAGGTCCCGCGGCCACCCCACCAGGTTGATCGCGACCACCGGCCGACCACCCATGGCGTACACATCGGAAAGCGCATTGGCCGCGGCGATGCGACCCCAGTCGTAGGCGTCGTCGACCGCCGGGGTGAAAAAATCCGCCGTCGACAGCACCGCGATGTCGCCGACCAGAACCGCAGCCGCGTCGTCGCCGTCGTCGAGCCCCACCAGTACGTTGTCCCCGGATTGCCCGGTCAGGCCGCGTACCGCCTCCTCGAGTTCACCGGGAGGGATCTTGCAGGCACAACCCCCGCCGTGCGCGTAGCCAGTAAGCCGAGTCACCCTGAAAGTCTAGAAGCCGGGCCGACTACGTTTGAGCACGGAGGCGTCAGGGTTCCTGGTGGTCCCCCCGGTCTTCAAAACCGGTGAGATCGAGTATCTCGGTCTGGCGGGTTCGATTCCCGTCCGCCTCCGCCAGAAGCCGCAGCACTGCCCGGAGGAGGGATGTGAGCGAGCCCGACCCGCGCCGGCGGATCCCGCGCACCGACCAACTGCTGGCCCTGCCCGCCGTACGCGCGGCCCGAACAACGTTGGGTGAACAGGCCGTTCGCGCCCTCGTGCGGGACACCCAGGAGCGGGCGCGCCGGGGCGATCTCGCGCCGGACCAGGTGACGGCCGCCGTGACGGCGGCGGTCGCCGATCATCGGGTCACCAGCCTGCGTCCGGTCCTCAACGCCACCGGGGTGGTGGTGCACACCAATCTCGGGCGGGCCCCCTTGGCGCCGGCGGCAGTCCAGGCGCTGATCACCGCAAGCGGGTATGTCGACGTCGAATTGGACCTGGCCAGCGGCGCCAGATCCAAACGCGGCGTCGCAGCCCGGCAAGCCCTGCTGGACGCCTGCCCGGCCGCCGACGACGCGCTGATCGTCAACAACGGTGCGGCCGCGCTGGTGCTGGCCACCACGGCGCTGGCGTCCGGCCGTGAGGTGGTGATCAGCCGCGGCGAATTGATCGAGATCGGCGCGGGGTTCCGACTACCCGACCTGATCGCCTCCACCGGAGCGCGACTGCGCGAAGTCGGGACGACGAACCGCACTCACCTGCGTGACTATCTCGACGCGTTGGGGCCCGACACCGGATGTGTCCTGAAGGTGCATCCGAGCAATTTCCGGGTCGATGGGTTCACCGCCGCCGCGGAACTGCCCGAACTCAAGGAAATCACTGCGGCGCAGGGTATTCCACTGGTGGCCGACCTGGGTAGCGGGCTGCTGGCGCCTGACCCGTCGCTGCCCGACGAACCCGACGCTCTCACCTCGTTGAGCGCCGGTGCCGATCTGGTGACCGCCAGCGGCGACAAACTGCTCGGCGGGCCGCAGGCCGGCATCGTGCTCGGCCGCGCCGACGTGGTGGCGCGGATGGCCAAACACCCACTGGCGCGGGCGGTGCGGGCCGACAAACTCACCTTGGCGGCCGTCGAGGCGACCGTGACAGCGGGAACATCTCCGGTGACTGCTGCACTGCACGCCGACCCGGAGGCGCTGCGCGCGCGTGCGCAGGCGCTCGCCGACGCTGTGGGCGCCACCGTGGTAGCGCACGACGGCCGGGTGGGCGGCGGGGGAGCACCCGGTGTGCCGCTGCACGGATGGGCGGTTCGGCTACCCGAGGCCGCCGCGGCGGCGCTGCGGGCGGGGGATCCGGCGGTGCTGCCCCGCGTGCACGACGGGGCGTGCCTGATCGACCTGCGGTGTATCCCCGAGGCCGACGACGGCCGGTTGCTGGTCGCCGTACGGTCAGCGCTCGAGAAGTGAGCGGGTTCGTCGTGGCCACCGCTGGTCACGTCGACCACGGGAAGAGCACGCTGATCCGTGCCTTGACCGGAATCGAGCCCGACCGGTGGGAGGAGGAACGTCGCCGCGGCCTCACCATCGATCTCGGCTTTGCTTGGACGGTAACACCTTCCGGACATGACGTGGCCTTTGTCGATGTGCCTGGTCATCAACGATTCCTCGGCAACACACTCGCCGGTCTCGGTCCGGCACCGGTGGTGTGTTTTGTGGTGGCCGCCGACGAGGGCTGGCAGGTGCAATCCGGTGACCATCGGGACGCCATTGCCGCACTCGACATCCGCCACGGTTTGGTGGTGATCACCAAAGCCGACCGGGCCCCCGATCGCGTGGCCGAGGTGCTGGCCCGGGTGCACGCCGAACTCGCCGACACCGGCCTGCACGACGCACCCGCGGTTGTGGTCTCGGCGAAGACCGGCACCGGCCTCGACGATCTGCGGGCGGCTCTCGACGGGGTGCTGGCGCAAGTGCCTGAGCCGGACCCCACGGCGCGGGTCCGGTTGTGGGTGGACCGGTCCTTCACCATCGCCGGCGCAGGTACCGTCGTCACCGGAACACTCACGGCCGGAACACTTTCCCGCGGCGACACACTGCAACTGCTCGGGCGCAACGACATCCGCACCGTCACCGTCCGCGGGGTGCAGAGCCGGGGCGTCCCCTGTTCTGAACTCGGCCCGACGAATCGAGTTGCACTGAATCTCCGTGGCGTGCCCCACGAGGTCATCCGGCGGGGCGACACCCTCTTAACCCCTGATTCATGGCTGCGCACAGGGGTTCTCGACGTTCGGCGCACCACGGGCGATGTCCTGTCCGAGGCGCCCGGGCACGTGGTGCTGCATGTGGGATCTGCGGCCGTCCCGGCCAGGATGCGTGTGTTCGACGATAACCACGCCCGCCTCACGCTCGACGAGGCGTTGCCGTTGGTGGCCGGTGATCGTGTGGTGCTGCGCGACCCCGGCAGCCGCCGTGTGGTGGGTGGAGCGCAGGTTCTCGACGCCGACCCGCCGGTCTTGCAGCGACGCGGTGACAGCGCGCGTCGTGCGGTGTCGTTGTCGCGGTTGGACAGCACCGGCGACATCACAACCGAAATCGCCCGGCGCGGTGCGGCGCATTCGAGCCTGTTGCGCCGGCTCGGTGTACTCACCGAGCACACCGGCGTGCCAGAGCAGGTTGTGGTGCTCGGCGATTGGTGGGTGCACGCAACGGCTCTGACCGCCTGGCAGCAGCAGCTTCACGCCGCGGTGCAGCAGCTGGCGCAGCGAGACCCGTTGTCCGGGGGACTGTCGCGGGGGGCGGCCGGGGATCTGCTGGCTCTCCCAGACATCTCCCTGCTGAATACCGTGATCAGCGGCGCCGGCCTCGAACAACACAACGGCCGGATCCGGTTGCCGGGCGCCGACGACCACCTGGGCCCGGCCGAGTCTGCCATCGCCGAGCTGGAAGCCCGGTTGCGTCAGGCGCCGTTTCACGCCCCGGAAGCCTACGATCTGGCCGCGTTGCAGCTCGGGGCGCGTGAGCTGGCCGCCGCGGAACGGGCCGGGCGGGTGCTGCGGTTACGCGACGGTGTGGTGTTGCTGCCGACGGCTCCGGCGTTGGCCATGCGTGCGCTGGCCGCCCTGCCTCAGCCGTTCACCACCAGTCAGGCCCGCCAGGCGCTCGACACCACCCGGCGCGTCGCGATCCCGCTGCTGGAACATCTGGACGGACGCGGCTGGACTCGCCGACTCGATGCAGGTCACCGCCAAGTCGTGCGCTGAGGAGTCTCCCTGCGCCGGGATGGGTACACCGGGGAGACCCCGAACACAGGCCCAGGAGGACACCGGTGTCCATGACCCACACCGAGGACGGGCGCTACATCGTCGCCGACGGCCGGCGCTGGCGTGCAACGGATCCGGCCATACCCGAAGCCAGGCGCGCCGAGCTGACCCGCATCCTGATGGCCTGGCGCCGAGAGGTGCGCCGAACCAAGGGCACCGAGGAAGAGCCCTCCTCGAGGGCCGGCGTGCAGGCGGCGAAAGTGGCGCTCGGCGAACGTGGTGACCCACCGTGGTGGGAGCAGTCGGAGGAACAGCGGAGAGCGCGGTGGGAGGCCGAGGTCGCTGCGCCGTCAGTCTGATTCGCCGGTGATTCCGCTTGCGGCGCTTCGTAACGCCGCCACCACCGCCAGCGCTGCCTCGGGGGCATCGGTGGCGGTGAGCGCCAGGGTGCGGCGACCGAGCCACTGTGGATCCTCGACACGGACGGTGGTCACACCGTCCGGCACCGACGGAGCGGCCATCTCCGGAAGCAGACACACGCCCAGGCCCGCGGCCACCAGGCCCAGCCGCGCCGGCCAGGCCCGCACCCGGTAGCGGATCACCGGCTCGCGAAGGGTCGGCCATGCGGCGAACTGGGGATCACCCGTCGACCCGGTCCCGGCGATCCACGGTTCGCCGGCCAGTTCACCCACCGCCACCTCGCGTGATCCGGCCAGCCGGTGGTCGTCCGGCACCGCGACGCACAGATCACCGGCATACACCCGGTGGGTGGCCAGCCCCTCGAGGTCATAGTCGGGAAGTCCGGAGCCCACCCCGATGACGGCGATGTCGAGTCGACCGGTGCGGAGATCACGCAGCAGCGTGGGGGTGGACGCTTCCGCGAGACCGACTGTGAGCCCGGGATGCTCGGTCGCCAGCCGCGCCACCGTGCGGGGGAGCAGGACCGACATCGCGGCGGGAAACGCGCCGACGGCCACCCGCCCGGCGAGCCGGTCGCCGAGGCCGCCCAGTTGGTGCCGCAGGGTGTCGACGGCACCCAGGATGCGTGCCGCGTGTTCCACCAGGACGGCGCCGGCCGGGGTCACGCTGACCCCGCGCACCTCACGCACGAACAGTTGGTGACCCGCGGCGTCTTCCATCGCGGCCACGTGCCGCGAGATCGCGGGCTGGGAGTACCCGAGTGCGCGCGCCGCGGAGCTGAACGATCCGAGTGATGCGACTTCGCGGCACACCCGCAGACCCTCCAGGTTCAGCTCGGCCATCAGCTCACAGTACCCATGCGTATTTGTTATGGCTAACACTCGCAACCGTCATACCGCGAATGGATTGTTGGCGGTGCCGGGCTGGTTGTGTGGGTCGAGAACACCGACAGGAGGAGTGACATGAGCAGGACCTGGTTCATCACCGGTGCATCCCGCGGGATGGGGCGTGAACTCGTCGAGCAGGTGCTCGAACGCGGCGATACGGTGGCCGCGACGCTTCGGCGCCCGGAGCAACTCGACGACCTGGCGGCACGATTCGGTGATCGGCTGTGGCGACGGCCCCTGGATGTCACCGACACCACCGCGGTGCGCCACGTCGTCGACGAGGCCTTCAGGTCACTCGGCCGGATCGATGTCGTGGTGTCCAACGCGGGGTACGGCGTGTTCGGCGTCGCAGAAGACCTCAGCGACAACCAGATCGATCAGATGATTGCCACCAACCTCACCGGCTCCATCCAACTCGCGCGTGCCGTGGTGCCGCATCTGCGGGCACAGGGCGGCGGCCGCCTGATGCAGATGTCCAGCATGGGTGGGCACATCACGTTTCCGGCATTCTCGCTCTACCACGTGACCAAGTGGGGTATCGAAGGGTTCTACGACTCGCTGGCCGTCGAGGTCGAGCCGTTCGGAATCCGCACCACCCTCATCGAACCGGGCGTCGTGCGCACCGGGTTCTTCGATGCGGCCACCCGGGTTCCGGTCAGCGAACCCTATCGGGGCGGCCCGGCCGACCGGCCTCCCACCGCGCCCGAGGACATGACCGACGACCCGAAAAAGACTGTGGCAGCCATCATTCGCGCCACTGAGGACGATGACCCGCCGCGACGGCTGGTGCTCGGTTCCGACGCGTGGTCACTGGTCACCGAGGCGGTGTCGAACCGGCTCATCGAGCTCGCCGCCCAGCGCGACAACGCCGCCACCGCCGATTTCGACACCACCTAGCTTCGGCGGGCCACCCATGGCTCTTCGTTGCGCTCCCGCCGGGCGCGCTCGTCGGCACGGTCTTTGGCCCAGAAGTCCTCGAACTTCTTGCCCGGGTGCACATTCGGCACGCGGTTCATGATGTTGCTCAGCCACTTCGGGGCCACCGCCGGTTCCCACTGGGGTACCACGCCGCTGAGCGCGGCGAGGCTCTTCAGGACCACGAACACCCCGAAGAACGCCGAGGAGGTGTTGGTGACCGCGATCCCGATGAAGCCGATGATCAGCGTCAGGTGCACCACCATGACGCGGCTGAGGGCCTGGTTGGCCACCTGCTCCAGCTGCCAGAACGTCCACTGCCGCAAGGTCAGCAGGTCTACGGCGAAGTCGAACGCGAGCAGGAGCGCCACAGTCAGGCAACCGAAGCCCACACTGCGCCACTCGATCGCGGCGAGCTGCCCGTAACCGTTGTGGTTCAACAGGAACAGGATGGCACCCAGGAACACACCGTGGACCGCGGTGAACGCAAAGCTGACCAGGGCGAAACCCGACACGAACGACGCAACCTGCCCACTGCGGCCGCCCGAACTCGGCCCCTGATATCTGAAATGGCCGCGGCGCGGTGACCAGCGTTGGTGGACAAGGATCCTGGCCGAGATGAACACACATGCCGCCAGGGTTTCGAACCAGTACACCGCCAGCGTGGTGGCGCCCGACCAGTCCTGCACGAACCAGCCCACGACGGGCACCGCGATGACACCCAGCAGGGCCAGGACGTGGGCGAGACGTGTCACGCCGTCATCGTCGCACTCAGATCTGGCCGGCGCGCCATTTGTCCAGCAGCCGCCGGTCACGTTTCGTGGGCCGGCCCGCGCCCCGGTCGCGGACCGCGACCGGAACATAGGGCGTCGGGGGAGGCGCAGGTGTGCGATCCAGATAGCAGGTCACGGCGACGGGAGGGCCGACCCGCTTCTGAATCACCTGCACCACCTCGACGATCCGGGTGGTGTCACCCAGACGGGCGCGGACGGTGTCGCCGGGGGACACCATCGTCGAGGGTTTGGCGGGCCGGTCGTTGACGCGGACGTGCCCGCCGCGGCAGGCCTCGGCGGCGTCCGGCCGGGTCTTGGTCAGGCGCACCGCCCACAACCAGCGGTCCACACGGGTCGACTCCATACCGTCCATCATTGCTGACAGGTGTTTACCGACGCTGCGATCCGGTTAGTAGAACCCTGTCGTAGCGAATGCGGGTCGTCGCAGACCCGGGATTGGAGTGGTCCCCGTGAAATGGAAGCAGGTCTTTGCCGGAGCAGCGGTGCTGGGCGGGCTGACCGCGGGAGCGATGGGCGTCGGCGCTGCCACTGCAACGGCGGAGCCGGGCTGGACGCCGCCGCCGGTGCCGCCGGCCGGGCCGAGCACTGGTACCCCACCGGCGTGGGCGCCGCCGAAGCCGGTTGACCCGCTGTGGGCGCAGGGCAATCCGCAGGTGTGGGACGAGGGCTGGCAGCATTGGGGCGTCTGGGTCAACGGCGTGTTCGTCCCGACGTACTGATCCGTTTCGAGCCCAAAGGCCACCGCAGACTCCGGTCTGCGGTGGCCTTTGGGTTCAGGCGGATTCCTGCTCGTCGCGTCGCTGAATCATGTGCGGGTGCATCAACTTCAGCCAGTCGTAGGGATGCTCGGGTGAGGTGGTGCTGCCCAGGGTGAAAGTCCGGTCGCTGCGACGGGACCGCGAGATCGAGGACAGCCACGACGCCACTGTGCTGATCCGGTTCTGCACCCCGGTCAGGAACGCTATGTGGATGAAACCCCAAGCCACCCAGCCCAGGAAGCCTGCCACCTTGATCGGGCCGACCTGCAGGATCGCGTGTCCGCGGCTGATGTAGGCCGCCGAACCCAGGTCCCGGTAGCGGTACCGTTTGCGAGATTTACCGTCCAGATCGCCTCGGATGCAGGCGGCCGCATGCAGACCGCCCTGCATCGCGTTCTCGGCAACTCCCGGAAGGTGGTCCCGGCCCACGAGATCGCCGATGACGAACACCTCGGGATGACCGGGCACCGTGAGGTCGGCCTCCACCGCGATGCGGCCCGCGCGGTCGGTGGAGGCGCCCAGCGCCTGGGCGGCCCGGCGGGCGAAGGGCACGGCTTCCACACCGGCGGTCCACAGCACGGTCCGCGCCGCGTAATCCTGCGAAGCGCCACCGCTTTTCGATGTCACGGTGATGCCGTCGGGGCGGACATCCGTGACGTGCACCCCGAGGTGCAGTTCGACGCCGAGGTCTTCCAGGATGCGCGTCGCCTTGTCGGTCAGCGCCGGGGCGAAAGTTCCCAGCACCCGTTCGCCGCCATCGAAGAGCATCACCCGGGCGTCCTCGGGTTCGATGCTGTGGAACTCCTGGGCCAGCGTGCGGGTGGCCAACTCCCGAATCTGTCCCGCCAGTTCCACCCCGGTGGGTCCGCCCCCGGCTACGGCGAAGGTCAGCCAGGCGTCCCGGTCGGGACCGGGCGGAAGCGTCTCGGCCATCTCGAAGGCGCCGAACAACCGGCGGCGGACGCTGACGGCGTCGTCGAGGGTTTTCATTCCGGGCGCCCACTGCGCGAAATCCTCGTGCCCGAAGTACGCCTGCCGCATGCCGACGGCGATGACCAGTAGGTCGTAGTCGACGGTGAAGGTGCTGCCGTCGGGCCGGCGCACCGTGACCCGACGTGCGTCCGGGTCCAGGTCGCAGGCTTCGCCCAGCAGAGTGGTGACATTGTGATGGTGCGCCAGCTCCTGGCGCAGCGACCGGCTGATCTGACCGATGCTCAGGGTGCCCGTGGCGCACTGGTACAGCAATGGCTGAAAGACATGGCACGCCGCGCGGTCCAGGAGCGTGACGTCGACGTCGGCGCCGCCCAACCTGCGGGCGCAGAACAGCCCACCGAATCCGCCGCCGATGATCAACACCCGTGTCCGATCCTGTGTCATGCCTCCGGTCTACCCGGTTCCGCACGTCAGCTGGGGGAGGCTCAGCTGACGTTGAGTGTCACGATGCCGGCCATCGCGGCTGCGGCGCCCACAGCGCGGCCGGCACCCAACCGTTCCCCGAAGACCAGGCGCCCGATGAAAGCGGCGAATACGATGCCGATCTCGCGGGTGGCCGCGATGATCCCGGTGTTACCGGCCGCCTGGCCCTGGGCCCAGATGACGGCACCGTAGGCCAGCAACGAGACCACCCCGCTGGCTGCACCGATGCCGAGATACGGGCGGCAGTCAGCGGCGAGTTGTCTCGGACCGCGGATGGCCGCCACTGCGAGCAGGGTCAGGGGTCCCTGCAGCGCGAACATCCAGATCACGTAGTCGATGGCGTCGGGCACATGCTGGACGCCGATCCCGTCGATGACGGTGTAGGTGGCGATCAGGACGCCGGTGGCCACCGCGGCGGTGGTGGCCCCGCCTGACCGCGCAGCACCGCGACCGCCGGCGGCCACCAGCACGATCCCGCCGCACAGTAATGCCAGTCCGAGCCAACTGTGCGGCTGCAGATGTTGCTGTAGGGCGAGGGCGCCCACCGCGACCACCAGCAGCGGCGCGACGGCGCGGGCCAGCGGATAGGTCTGCCCGAAATCACCGAGTCGGTAGCTGCGCAGCAGGCAGAATCCGTACCCCACATGGACCACCCCCGACGCGATGATCCATGGCCAGGCGGCCGCGGGGGGCGTGGTGCACACGAAAGTCAACGGAACGGTCACCACGGTATAGGCGAGGGCCAGCAAGGCCAGCCCGGCGCGGCGATCGGGAATGTAGTGCGCCACCGCGTTCCATCCCGCGTGCAACAACCCGGCGAGGATCACCACACCCAGCACGGGAATCGTAATAGGCGCTGCGGCAACGACGTTCACGGGGCTCCTTGCGGTTGTGCCCAACCGGAGCCGGGCAGCATCTACTCGAGAGCCCCTCTAGGTTTTTGTCCCATGGGTGTGGGCGGTGAACCTCACGGCAGACCGCCTGGCGACGCTCGGACCAGACCGGCGCAAGCCGCGGAACCCTAGACGCACAGACTGGTATAGACCATAACTTTCACGCGGGCGGGACGCAACAGCCCGCCGCAGCGTTCTGAACCTGAGCAGGCATTTCGTCATACCCTCGCGGCTCGGACGACGCCCGGCCCCCGGCAATGTGCTGACGCCAACCAGGCAACGGGATAGCCTGTCCAGGAAAAGTCGGGTCCTGGGAGCTTTCAGGACGCCTTGCCGGCGCCGGCAGAGAGGGACACCCGGGATTCATGACGGAACACAACCGCGCGACGCCACGCGCCCGTGCTGCACGGGCCGCAACCGCGAGCGTGCTCTTGGCCGGTGGCGCGCTGCTGATGGCAGGTCAGGCCGCCGCCGAACCCATCGAGCCCATTCCGGCGCCGCCCGGTCAGCCCGTCGCGGGTGCTCCGCCGGCACCGGTTCTGCCGCCGCCACCTCCACCGGGCCCGCCGCCGGTGCCGCAGATGGCGAACCCGGTCTACGGACAGGGCAATTCGGGGAGCCCGTTCGGGTATCTCGGTGACATCTGGCGCGCGGCGCGCAGCGGTGATCCCGTCGGGGCGCTCGCGGGTGGCCCCGCCGGCGCGCCTGCGCCACCGCCGCCGGGCGCGGGCCCGGCGCCGGCGCTGCCACCGGGATTCGTGTCGATCAACGCCCCGGAATCCACCACGTCGCCGGGGGAGCGCTCCTCGGCTGAGGCGCAACCCGGCGGGCCTCCTCTGCCCGAGGGCTATCACCCCCTCAGCGGTCCGCCGCCTCCAGGGTGGTACGACGCGCCTGCGGGCGACCCGGCCGCACCGATCTTCCCGGCTCCGCCTGCACCGGCTCCGCCGGCACCGTGACGTCCATGAGGGCAGCAACCCAGGTTGCTGCCCTCGCTGGCCGACCCTGACAGCCCTGGCCGCCGAGCCGTCAACCCGCTGCTGCTCAGTCGTGCGCGAGCAACTGGGCCAGCTCCCGGAGGTCGCCGGCCGAGACGTCCGCATGCGGGTCGGCGCGAGAACCGGTGGCGGGACCGAACTCCAGCGGCCGGTCGACGAACGCGGTCCTGAGCCCTGCTGCGCGGGCACCGGCGAGATCGGAGGGATGCGCGGCCACCAACATCACCTCCGACGGGTCCGAGTCGAGCAGGCGGGCAGCCGTCAGATACGCCTTGGCAGCCGGTTTGTACGCGTTCGCCAGCTCCGCCGACAACACACAGTCGAATCGCAGATCGCCGTGCCGGGCAAGATCGACCAGCAGTGCGATGTGCCCGTTCGACAACGGCGCCGTGACGTGGTTGCGGCGGAGGTCCTCGAGGCCGGCCTTCACATCCGGCCACGGATCGAGCTGGTGCCAGGCCCGCACCAGGGTGTGGCGGATCTCCGGAGATGCGGTGATGCCGCGCTCGGCCAGCAGGTCATCGAGGGTCACCAGATGTAGTTCGTCGAACGTGCCCCACGCCCGCGCTCCGTCGTTGACCTCGCTCAGGATCGGCTGGTACCGCGCACGCCACGCATCGGCCAGCTCATCGGGGTCGCCGGGGAGCCCCGCCGCGCGGAACGCCCGGGAGACGCCGCCGCGCCAGTCGACGAGCGTTCCGAAGACGTCGAAGACGAGCGCGCGAATCGGCATGGCTCAGCCTGACGCGCCGAGGATCTTGATGGCGAAGACCAGGGTGTCGCCGGGCTCGATACCTGCGGCGGGCTGACCCTGCGGATAACCGTCGGCGGGAACCATCGCCACCGCGACGGTGGAGCCGACCTGTTGTCCGGCGATGGCCTTCTGGAAGCCCGGAACCACGCCGTCGAGCGGGAAGTCCACCGGAGCGCCGCGCTCGTAGCTGCTGTCGAACACCGTTCCGTCACGTCCGTTGACGCCCATGTAGCACACCGAGACCGTCGCGGTGTCGGCCACGACGGGCCCGTCCCCGGGCTGCAACGTGTGCACCTGGGTCTCCGCCACGCTGAACGGGGCTTCCACATTGACCAGCGGTGCCGCCGTGTCGGTGGAACCGCTGACCGCGACACTGCCGGTGGTTCCCGGCAACGTCCATTCGGGCGAGCCCGTGTTCTCCGGCGCCGCTGTCGGGCAGCCGCTGGAGGCGGGAGCCGGCGCGGTGACCTCGGAGGTCACCATCTCGGCCACGGACGGGGAGCTGGCCGACGTGGAGTCGCTGTCAGAGCCGCATGCGGTGAGGGTCAGGACAAGCGATGCGGCACACGCCGCCAGTGCGAGAGAAGACGGCACACGGGAGGAGTTCACGCTTGTCACGCTACAGAGGCCGCATGACGCCGCCGGTAGGGGGCGAAGGACTCTGCGGGTGAAATGCGGCGATGAATTCGGCGGGCGGCCGCGGTCTCAACTGACTCTGGCGGTGGAAGGAAGAACATCAGATGGTCATGACAGCTTCGCGTGGCGGATATGTGCCGATCAACGGACTGAACCTCTACTACGAGGTGTACGGCGACCTCGACGCGCGTCGCCCGCCGTTGCTGTTGATTCCGGGTGCTTTCATGTCCGTCGAGTCGATGGCCGCGTGGGCGTACGCGTTCGCGCGCGAACGCAGCGTGATCGTCTTCGACCAACAGGGGCACGGCCGCACCCCGGACACCCCGCGCCTCATGTCGTATGAGCAGTTCGCCGACGACGCCGCTGCGCTGCTGCAAGCTTTGCACGTGGAACGTGCCGATGTGATGGGCTACTCCCAAGGCGGCGGAGTGGCGATTCAGCTCGCGATCCGGCACCAGGCGCTGGTGAACAAGTTGGTCACCATGGCGGCGACTTATCGCAAAGAGGGTTGGTACCAGGAGGTTTTCGACTCCATCGCGACCCTGACCGCCGAGGCGTTCGCCGGCACACCGGTCGAGGCAGCGTTCCTCGACCACACACCGGACGCGACGGCCTTTACTGCCTATCTCGAGAAGATGAAGCGCCTCAACATCGACGACCAGGACATCAGCGATGCGCAGATGCGGTCGATCACCGCGCCCACCATGGTGATCGTCGGTGACGCCGACGGTGTGCGCCTCGAGCACGCAGTGCAGATGTTCACGCTGCGTGGTGGCGGAGACAAAAACGCCGCGGCCACGGGAATGTTGGAGAAGGCTCCGCCGGCGCGATTGGTGGTGCTGCCCGCGATGTCGCACGTCGGCCTGTCCGGGGAGTCGGCGCTGCTGGTGCCGATGGTCACCGCCTTCCTCGACGACGTGCCGCCTGCGACGCCGGACCTCTTCTAGAGGCCCGGTTGTCCGGGGGTCACCACCACCTCGATGGTGGTGGCGCCGGGCATCGACTCGATGACCAGGCGAGGTGCGTCGGGTGCTGATACGACGCGTCCGCCGGTGACGCTGACGTGATAGCCGTTCGGGTACGCCGCTGCGGGTGCCGAGATGACGGTCGGGGCACCGGCGCCGAAGCTGCCCGAGCCGTCGACCGCCGTGGTGGAGTAGCTGAACCGGAGGGTGCCGTCGGCGGTCGACCAGACCATCGGAGTGCCCGAGATCAGCTGGGGATAGGGCGCGGTCAGGATGGCCATGTTGCCGCTGTTGACGTTCACGCCGACCGGTGGTGAGGCGGGATCGTAGACCAGCGCCTCCACGTCGGGAGACCCGGTGATATCACCCTTGCCGGTGTAGGCCCACACTGCCCAGCTCATGAAGTACCGGTCCGCGGCGCTCATCTGATCAGTGAGCTGTGAGGTGTCGCTGGTGGCGCCGAACTCGTTCATGACCGCCGGGATGTCGTGGCGCACAGAGTAATTCCGGGCCTGGGTGGCCAGTGCACCGGCGATGAAGGTACACAACCCTCCGTCGACAGGCCCACAGTAATCGTGAAACGCCAGAACGACATTCGGATCATCGACCACGCCCAAACTGAGCGGCAGACCCAGGATGGCGGGAATCTCGGACACCGCGGGGTTGCCCGGTTCGATGTACAGCGCCGTCGTGGGGTCGACGGCCCGGATGGCGGCGGCCACCTGGTTGTACATCGGCGCCAACTGCTGCTCCCCGAAGAACGTACCGCCCAGCAGCGTCGACAACCACGAGGAACCGGGGAACGGCTCGTTCATGATGTCGTACCCGATGACTGCGGTGTTGCCACTGAAGTGACTTGCGACGTGCTCCCACGCCAGCGCGTAGTTGTCCTGCAGGCCAATTCCGTTCGGCGCTTCTGCGTTGTCCCAGAACGCATCCCAGGCGTGTTGTTGCGCTGGATTGAGGTAGTAGCCACCAGGAAACCCGGCGTCCGGGTTCGGATGTCCGCCGGTGTACGAGGCCCACTCGGGAGCGCCCTCACCGTAGAACGTGGTGCTGTAGAGGTCTTGGTGCATGTCGAGGATGGTGTAGATGCCGCGGTCGGCCAGCAGCTGCACCGTCTTCTCGATCGACGACAGGTAGGCGGTGTCGATGACTCCGGGCTCGGGTTCGACCGCCGCCCAGATGATGCCCAACCGGACCACGTTGAAGCCGTTCTCGGCGAGGAACTCCGCGTCGTCGTCATCGAAACCCGAGACCGACGGGTCGTACGGCGCGAGCTTGTACACCTCGTTGACTCCGTGAAGGATGACCACCTGCCCCTGGCTGTTGGTCAACCAGGTCCCGCTGTTGACCACGGGGGGCAAGCTCGTTTCGGAAGCTGTTGTGGACCATGGGGTCCCGGCATCGCGGCCGGACCGGCCCACTTTTCCGTGCGCGCCGAGCCATCCTGCGGTCCCACCGGCTCCGCCGAGCGCCGGCAAGCTCACGGACTCGCCGCCCACCCCGCTGTTCCCGGCCGCACCGCCGTCTCCACCACTGCCCAAAAGTTGCGCGCCGTCACCACCATTGCCGCCTCGGCCGCCGTCGGAGCCCTTCCCGCCGTCCCCACCGCGACCTCCGATGCCGAAAACCGCGCCGCGTGCGTCGCCGCCGCTACCACCTGCGCCGCCGGCGCCACCGGCGATGCCGTCGCCACCGGTACCGCCGGCGCCGCCGATACCCATGAGCCAGCCGCCGGTACCACCGCTTCCGCCTGCCGCACCCGCACCGCCGCCGCCACCGGTACCACCGTTGCCGAACAGCCCGGCCGCGCCTCCGGCCCCGCCTACGGCGCCGGCTCCGGTGGCGTCCCAGCCGTCGCCTCCGTCGCCGAGTAGCCACCCCGCGGGGCCGCCGTCCGGATGTTCTGCAGTGCCGTCGGCGCCGTCGCCGATCACATACGAACCGGCCAGCGTGTTGACCCATTCGGCGATCTGCTGACCGCCGTCGCTGTGCATCCAGTCCTGCGCGGCGGCGTGAATCGGACTGTACGCCAACGATACCCACGCGGTAGCGGTGGTCGTCTCGCGACCCGCCGCGGCCAGCGCCGTCGACGTCAGCAACACCTCCGCAGGAACATCGGGTTCCCGGCGGGCCGGCGAATCCGACGTTGCCGTCTCCTCGGTGGTCGGGTTTGTGGTTCGCTGGGTGATGCGTGGTGCCGATTCGCGTTTCCGCGGTGTGGCCGATTCGTCGGTATCTGGTTGTCGCTCAGCTTGTTTCGATGTACCCCGGTCGCTTCGACCATCCGTCGACGACGCCGCGCTGCGGGTTGTTGTCGATCGGCGCTGAGTACGCTCTGTCCTGTCGGCGCCTGCCGTGGCCTTGGCGGTGCGTGCGGAGTGCGATTCCTGTGGAGTGGAATCACTGTCGGCCCACGCCGTTCCCGAGGTCAGCGCCGCGCCGATTCCGAGCGCGACCGCCAGACCGCTGACTCGACCGACATAGGCAGCTGCCGCCATCGACCATGTATACGGCAGACGTCCATCGGCGGGGGCGGATTCGAACACCTCGACGGCACGCAGAACGGCGGGCAAAGCCTCTGGACTCAGCGCGTGGTGATCCACCGACAGTCCCTCGTTAACTGCTTATTGACGGTTGAACACGGAATTGTGCCGCACCGCAACGCTTTATTGACGTGAGTGTCGGCTGAAATTGGGTCTTGACGCAGGGTCGCCGCAAACTAAAGAATCAGGGCGATTCCTCTCAGGAAACGCTAAGGCAAGCGCCCACCGTCGCGGGTTGGGGCTCTGACGCAAGGGGTTCTACATGTACGTGACGAGTGGACGCCGGCCTGCGCCGCGCACGGCCGGACAGTACTTCACCGCCGGGCTCGCCGGAGCCGCCATGGTGGGCCTGGGCGCCCTGGCGCTGGCCACGCCTGACGCGCCGCCGACCACGCGCACCGCGCAGGTGCACCTCGTCGCCAACGAATGCGACAACCTGGACCCGAATTGTGACGGTGGGCTGGGTACATCCGCGGCCGCTTCGCTGGAAACGCCGGACGCGCTGAGCTTCCAGCCGCTTTTCGGGCCCGGTGGGCTGTTGATCGGCAATGGCCTCGACGCCTCGGATGACTGCACGGGCGAGGCCTGCAACGGCGGGAACGGCGGCATCTTCTTCGGCAACGGAGGTAAAGGCGCCAACGGTGGAACCGGCGGCAATGCCGGGCTCTTCGGTGACGGCGGTGCGGGCGGCAAAGGCGCTGTGGCGCAGGACAATTTGCCCGCCACCAACGGTGGTGCAGGCGGCGCAGGTGGCCTCTTCTGGGGCAACGGAGGCACGGGCGGTGCCGGGGCGGACGCGGTGTACATCGACGGAGAGCTGGTGTCCAAGGCCACCGCCGGCGGCAACGGTGGGAACGCCGGCTGGGGCTTCGGTAGTGGGGGCAGCGGCGGCGCCGGCGGTTCGGACGACTCCTCGGAGGCCGACCCGCTGACCTCCGCCGAGGGCGGCGCGGGCGGTACCGGTGGAGCCGGAGCCATCTTCGGCGGAACCGGCGGCACCGGCGGGGCGGGAGGCTCGGCCACCTCCGATGACGGCGACGCCAAGGGTGGTCTCGGTGGGGCCGGAGGAACCGGCGGCGGTGTGTTCGGTTCCGGAGGCAAGGGCGGCCAAGGCGGCGCGGCCGATGCCGCCGAAGGCGACGTGGCCGGGGGAGACGGAGGCTCGGGTGGTTCCGGCGGCATCGGCTTCGGCAGAGGCGGCGACGGCGGTGACGGCGGTGAGGGAACCAGCGTCGGCGGCATCAAGACCGGCGGTGCCGGTGGCTCCGGTGGCTCCGGCGGGTTCGGCGGCCGCAACGGCTCCCAGGGGGACAGCGGCAGCACCTCCGACGACTCCGATTCGGACTGACACACCTGAGGTGTGCCGCGCCCCCGCCGGGGAACCCTCGGGGGCATGGCGCGCAAGCCGTGGAGGTTCATCCACGACCACCTGAGCAGGGCCGACGAACACTTCGGACTGCGCCTCGGTGCAGGTCTGCTCGGCACATTCGTGGCCGCGACGGTCTTTGCGGTGCTGCTGTTGCTGGTTCGGGCCGGTTGGCCGCCGTTGCGTCAGCTCGACATCGGTACCGCCGAGGCGTTCAGGCGCATCGACGCAGCCCACCCCGGACTCGTGACGACGGCCGAAGCTGTCAGCCGCGTTCTGGATCCGAATGTCTTCCGGGCTCTGCTCACGCTGCTGGCGGTGGCGTATCTGGTGCACGGTGAGCGCCGTCATGCGGTGTGGCTGCTCACCACCGTATGGGGCGGTGCCGCCCTCGGGCTCGCGCTGAAGATCGTTGTCGGGCGGGCCCGTCCGGTACTGCCGGAGCCGGTGTCGTCAGCGCCGGGCCTGTCGTTCCCGTCCGGTCACGCGCTCGGCGCATCCATCGGCTGCTGCGTTCTGCTGCTGTTGACACTGCGTTTCCTGTCGCTACGCGGACGCATTGCGGCCGTCGTCGTGGCGTGCGTCGTGGTGTGTGCCGTTGCGCTCGCCCGGGTGGTGCTCGGCGTCCATTTCCTCAGCGACGTGCTGGCCGGTGTCATGCTCGGCGTGGCGTGGGTGGCCGCGACGACATGGGCGTACGTGGCGTGGCGGCGGGAGACAGGTCAGCCGGTGGAACGGCCCGCAGACGTCGGGACGGCCGAGCATCCTCGGGCTACCCCGCGCGCTTGAACACCGTTGCGACCGGGTACATCCTGAAGATGCGCCCGCAGGGCATTCGCCGCGTCGCACGCGATGTCGGGTGGCTGGTTGTCCCGGCACTGGGCCTCATTGCGCTGATGGTTCTGGTGGGGTATCTGGTCACCGACGTGTTGCCGTCGAGTGCAGTAGGTCGATGGGATGCCGACGTGCCCCGGCGGCTTGTCGAACACCGGCAGAATGACGGCATCTCGGAGAGCAAGTTCATCACCACACTGTCGGCGACTCCGACCATCATCACGCTCGCGGTGCTGGCCGCAATCGCATTCCGGTGGACGTTCGGCAGGTGGCGCGAATCGCTGGTCGTGATCTATGCGGTGGCGGGGGAGACCGCGGTGTTCATGGTGACGACGTTGTTCATCGACCGGCCCAGGCCCCGCGTGCCACAACTGGACGTCGCGCCGCCCACGTCGTCATTCCCGTCGGGGCACACCGCGGCGGCCGTGTGCTTCTACGGTGCGATCGCGGCGATCGCGATCTGGCACAGCCGGCACCGAATGCTCACGGTCGCCATCGTATTCATCTGCGCCGCAGTACCATTGGCGATCGCAAGCAGCCGGGTGTATCGCGGTATGCACTATCCGAGTGATGTGCTCGCCGGTGTGCTGCTGGGCGCCATCTGGCTGGGCACCGTCATCGTCTACGTGCGCAAGCACGACGCCGGCGGCCGCCGCGACGCGGCCGTCGACGCCGACAGGAGGCTGGTGAATGACTGATGCGGGCAGCGGTCATCGTCAACCCGGCGAAGTCGGATGTGGCAGATGTCAGGGAGCACGTCGACACGATGCTGTCGGCGGCCGGGTGGACACCATCGTTGTGGCTGGAGACCACAGTGCAAGATCCGGGGCCAGGCATGGCGCGGGCGGCGGTGGACTCGGGTGCGCACCTCGTCGTGGTCTGTGGTGGCGACGGCACCGTGATGGCGTGCCTGGGCGCGCTCGCCGGCAGTGGGCTGCCGGTCGCGATTCTGCCGGTCGGCAGCGGCAATCTGCTTGCGCGCAACCTCGGGATTCCGTTGGAACTCGATGATGCGCTGGCAACGGCCGTAGACGGGGTGGACCGTCGCATCGATCTGGGATTGGCCGGGGGCCAGCTGTTCGCGGTGATGGCAGGCATGGGCTTCGATGCGGCGATAATGGCCGACACCACCGAGGAGTTGAAGCGGATCGCAGGCTGGCCCGCGTACATCGCGAGCGCCCTGCGGCATCTGCGGGACCCGGTGCTGCACGTGCAACTGGGCATCGACGGCGCTACACCGCTGCGCAGGACGGCCCGCACCGTCCTGGTGGGCAATGTCGGTCAACTCCAAGGCGGACTGGAGCTACTGCCCGACGCCGCAGCCGACGACGGGATTCTCGACGTGGTCGTAGTCGCCCCGCGATCTCTGACCGATTGGCTTCACGTCGTCTACCGGATCGCACGCAAACCGCGCACCACCATCCCGCACCTCGAACGCTTTCGAGGACAGTCGATCTCGGTGGAAGCCGACCGCGTGGCACCGCGGCAGATGGACGGCGAGGTGATCCCCGAAGGCCGTCGCATCGACGTGCGCGTTCTACCCGGCGCACTCGTGGTTCGGGTGCCGCCCACGGTGGTTGCGGCCGCGTGACGGGGTAGGAGGCTGCCATGGGCACCGCAAGCCGCGTGCCGGAGACGATCACCATCTCCGGGGACGAACTGTCCGCCGACGACGCTCTGACCGCGCTGCGGCGTTACGGGCGGTGGAATCTGGTCAAGAACTCGTTCATCCGATTCCGATACGCCGACGGCTTCTCGCATGCGCGGGCTTTGGCGTTGCAGCTGTGTCTGTCTTTCATCCCACTGATCATCGCCGTGGTCGGGCTGGCCAGCGCCGTGCACGCGGAGAATGTGGCGCAGGTGATCACCCAGACCGTGGCCGGCGTACTGCCCGGCAAGGCGCAGGGGGACATGGTGGAGCAGGCCGCGGCGCGGACCCAGGAGCAGGGCGTGACGGCCGGCCAGGTGGCGTTGTGGCTCGGGTTGCTTGCGGCGATCATCGCGTTGACCACGGCGATGGGGCAGATCGAGCGGGGGGCCAACCGCATCTACGGCATCGAGCGTGACCGGCCCGCGGTGAAGAAATACGGCCGGGCACTGCTGATGGCCTTGACCGCCGGCCTGCTGTTGCAACTCGGCTTCGTCGTCATCATCGCCGGTGATGCGCTCGGTGAATCGCTGGCGGCGACATATGGCCTGGGTGAGACCTTCCAGACGTGGTGGACGGTGGGTAGTTGGCCGGTGGGGATCGTCCTGGCGTGGGCGTCGTTCACCGTCCTCATCGAGCGCGGGCCCCGGCGCCGTCAACCGGGCTACTCGTGGCTGGCCTTCGGAGCGGCAGTGGCACTGGCCCTGTGGTTGGTGTTGACCGGAGCGCTCGCGTTGTATGTGCTCGAGAGCGCGTCCTTCGGCGATACCTACGGTCCGTTGACGGGAATCTTCGCGCTGCTGCTGTGGGCCAACCTGTCGTCGGTCGCATTGTTCCTCGGGGTGGCGTTCGCAGCGCAACTCGAGGCCGTCCGTGCCGGCTCGCCCGAGCCCACGACGGGGGACCCGTTGTCAGCCAGCGGGGTGTGAAGGCTGCGCGGGCGCCTGCTCGTCCTCTAAGTGCTCATCGTCGGCCGGCGCCTCGTCCTCGGAAGCGTCCTCGGGAGCGTCGTCGGGAGGCGCTTCACCGGCACGCGCGGCGACCTGCTCGTTGTAGTACCGGAGAATCACCACCGCAGCGGCCGCGACGGGCACCGCCAGGAACGCGCCGATCACCCCGAAGGTCGAGGCGCCCAGGGTCACCGCCAGCAGCACGATCACAGCGTGCAGTTTCATGGACTTCGACTGCAGCCACGGCTGCAGCACGTTGCCCTCGAGTTGTTGCACCGCCAGGATGATTCCCAGCACGATCAACGCGTTCACCGGGCCGCTGGACACAAGCGCGACCAACACGGCCAGACCGCCGGCGACGAACGCACCGACGATGGGTACGAACCCGCCGATGAAGGTGATGATCGCCAGGGCATACGCCAACGGCACCCCCAGGATCAACAAACCGATCCCGATGAGCACCGCGTCGACCAGGCTCACCAGCGCTTGGGTCCGGATGAATCCGCCGAGAGTGGACCACACGCGGGTGAGGATCTCCGCCACGTGCGGCGCAGCGGGCATCCCGACGGTGCGACGCAACCACGGGATGAACCGGGGACCGTCCTTCAGGAAGAAGAAAGTCACCACCACGGTGGTGAACACGGTGACCAGCGCCGACGTCGCCGCGCCCACACCGGTGAAGACGCCGGAGGCGATCTGAGCGCTGCTCGAGTTCAGCCGGTCGGTGATTGCGGTGACCGCTGAATTGAGTTGTGCCTCACTGATGTTCAGCGGCGGCCCACCGAGCCAGTCGCGCACCTGCACCACCCCCGCCGTCGCCTGTTCGGCCAGCTCGGTGGACTGCTCGACGATCGCCGGGGCCACGGCGGCGACCACACCGGCGATCACCCCCATCGCGACCAGCAGCGCCGACAAGCTCGCTACCGCCGGCGGCAGGCCTTTGCGCAGCAGCCATCGCACCGGTGGCCACAAGACCGTGCAGACGATCAACGCCAGCGCCACCGGCAAGATGATCACCCACGTCTTGCCGACCACCCAGGCGAGCACCCAGAGCGCGGCGGCCACCGCGATGAACTGCGCGGCCACCACCGCGGTCGATCGAAGATGGCCACCGTAGACAGATCCGCGACGGGGAACCGCACTCATTGTGTCCTTCACCCCCCTCAGTTACCCACCGCCGGGCCATTCGAAGTGCCCGGGCCGTCGATTCCCGCTCACATCGGTGTCTGATCGCTCACCTTTGCGGATTGTCGGGCCGGGCGGGGGAACACTCGGAAGTAGCGACAAGGAGGTCACCGATGGCTTACGTGCAGGGATCGGGTGCCGGGCCGGTCTTGTTGTATGACGGGATCTGCGGATTCTGCAACAGCGCCGTGCAGACCATTCTGCGGCTGGACCGACGCAACACTCTGCGATTCGCCGCCCTGGACAGCGACTTCGCCCGAGAGGTGATCGTCCGCCATCCGATCCTGGCCGGCGTGGACTCGGTCGTATACGTCGACAACCCCGGCGCACCCGATGAGCGGGTGACTGTCCGGTCGGCTGCCGCGCTGCGCGTGGTGGAGTATCTCGGCGGTCCATGGCGCGCCCTGAAATTCGCCGGGCTGATTCCCACGCCGCTGCGAGATCGGCTCTACGACGGCTTCGCCCGAATTCGGTACCGCATCTTCGGGACACACGACACGTGCCCCATTCCGGCGCCCGAGGTGCGGGCCCGGTTCCTGTCCTAGCCGCTCATTCGCCGAGCCCTGCGCAGATCTTGCGCAGCAGGTGGGCAAGCGTTTCGCGTTCGGCCCCCGACAATGCGGCGATCATCTCCTCGTCATCGGCGAGGCGCCGCGGCATCTCGTCGTCCACCACGGCCTGGCCGGCATCGGTCAACGCCAGCAGTACCACCCGTCCGTCTCGCTCGGATTTCTGCCGGACCAGGAGTTCGCGGCGCAGGAGACTGTCGGCGATCTTGGTGATCGACGCTCCGCTGAGCATGGTGGTGGACACGACTTCGCTGGCTCGAAGCGGGCGACCGGCGCGTGCCAGGGCGCTGAGGACACTGAACTCCGACCGGGTGATGCCGTGGCGTTCGAGATGCAGATCGAGCCGTTGATTGCTGATCGAGGCGATCCGGTGCACCCGGCCCAACACCTCGATGGGTGCGGTGTCCAGGTCGGGGCAGGCCTGTTCCCATTCACGGCGGATGCGGTCGACGGTGTCCGTGAGCGCGCGCGCATCTGCGGGTTGAGGCACGCGGCCATGATATCCCCGGAGTATTTTATAAGTAAAATAGTGATAAAGTTCCTCGGGTGATCCTCGAACAAGTCGGTCGCGGCAGCGCGGCCCTGCGTCATGCCGTCGATCCGCAATCCTGGCGCGGCGCTCTTCGGCTGGATCTGCACCGGGCCGCCGTGACGGGACCGCTGTGCGTGGGTGTCGCGGTGACACTGGTGTTCGTCATCGGCGGTCTGGTCCATCAGCGGGATATCGCTGGGTTCGCCGCGCTGGGAGCATTGGTGTCGGCGTTCTGCCGCCCCGACCCCTATCCTGTGCGCTTCGGGCGCCTGCTCGTCCTGGCGGCAGGTATCACGGCGGCCCTCGGCATCGGGGCCCTGCTGGGCGCCGGCGGGTACCCCCTCGCCGTTGTCGTTGCGGTGATCTCGCTCCTCGCCGGAGCGGCAGCGTATCTGGTCTGGGCCCTGCACATCGTCGGCCCTGGTGCTGTGGTGTTCGTGTTCGGCGCAGTGGGTGCCGCCGGCTTCGCCCACGATGCCGGCGATGTGTTCCGAGTGGTGACGGCCACGGTCCTCGGTGCGGTGATCGGTGTGTCGGCCGCGATGGCCCCGTGGTGGGGTGCGCTGCTACTTCGCAAGAAACCGAAACAACCCTCCGCGCAACGGGAATCGCTTCGTGTGACGATGGCCCGTGCGCCGCACCGGCGACTGATCGCGCGCGGCGGGTGCATCGCGGTGGCGGGAGCGCTCGGCGCAGCCATCGCGGCCGGCGCCCATCTGGAACATCCGATGTGGGCCACGATGGGCGCGGTGGCAACCATGCAGGGCGTCGGCTACCACGTGGCGGTACACCGCGGTGTGCAGCGTCTGCTCGGCAACATCGGCGGCGCACTGCTGGCGGCGGCCCTGTTGGCGCTACCGCTGGGCTACTGGGGTGCCGTCGCAGCCATCGTCGTCTTCCAGGTGGTCGCCGAGGTGGCCTCGACAGTGAACTACGCGGTCACCTCGTTGGCGGTGACTCCGATGGCGCTGCTGCTCACCGGGCTCGGTGCGGGACTGTCACCGGAGATCGCCCTCGACCGGATCGCTGATACCGGTATCGGCATCGTCGTGGGTATCGTCATCGCCGCCGTGACCATCAGTTCCGCCGAGCACCAGAGTCTGCGCGCCACCGCACACTGATCTGGCATTGTGTTTGACTGAGACGGTGAACGCCTCGAGGCAACGATTCGTCGACACCAACGGAGTCACGCTGAGGGTCACCGAGGCCGGCGACCGTGGTGCCCCGGTAGTCGTTCTGGCACATGGATTTCCCGAACTCGCGTTCTCGTGGCGGCACCAGATCCCGGTCCTCGCCGCAGCGGGCTACCACGTGCTGGCCCCCGATCAGCGCGGTTACGGGGGATCCTCGCGCCCCGCGTCGGTCGCCGACTACGACATCGTGAACCTCACCGGCGATATCGTGGGCCTGCTCGACGACGTCGACGCTGACCGGGCGGCGATAGTGGGTCACGACTGGGGTGCGTTGGTGGCAACCAACTTCGCGCTGCTGCACCCGGACCGGGTGTCGGCGTTGGTGGCGCTCAGCGTTGCGCCGGCACCGCGCCCACCTGTACCCCCGACACAACTGTGGCGCAGCGTCTTCGGCGACAACTTCGCCTACGTCCTCTACTTCCAGGAACCGGGGCCCGCCGATGCCGAGCTGAACGCCGATCCGGCCCGCACGATGCGCAGGTTGATGGGCGGAATTCGCTCGGTCAACGGTGAGAACATCTTTCTGGAGATGGCGACGCCCGGTCCTGCGGGCTTCATCGAGCGGTTGCCCGAAACGGAGTGGCCGCAGTGGATCACGCAGGACGAGGCAGACCACTACATCGCCGAATTCACCGCCACCGGATTCACCGGCCCGCTGAACTGGTACCGGAACTTCGACCGGAACTGGGAGCTCACCGAGACCACCGCATCCCCGACGATCGCAGTTCCGACGTTGTTCCTCGGCGGCACCGCCGATCCGGCGATGGCGATGTCGCCGCGTGACCGTGTTCGGGAGGTCGTCACCGCGCCCTACCGGGAGGTACTGATCGACGGTGCCGGCCACTGGCTGCAGGAGGAAAGGCCCGGCGAGGTCAATGCCGCGCTGACCGCGTTTCTCGGTGACGTGGAGCCCGCCTGACGGGTGAACCGCCGGGTCACCACATCGACCGTGTGGTCAGTAGTCCCAGACGGTCGGGACGAAACGGAACGCGTTGCCGGCGACCGCCACCCGGCAGACGGAGGGGAACGACAGGTGGGTCGCCACCAGCGCCTCACCCGTCGCCGCCAGTTCGTGCAGCAGACGGACCCGGACCCGCGCCGCTTCCTCGGGGTCATGCTCAAAGCCGTTGTGCCACTCGGGCTTGTCGAAGCCGGGTTGGAACACGGCGTCGCCGGCGAACGTCAGCCGGTCACCGCCGGACTCCAGACGGACGATGCTGTGCCCCGGGGTGTGACCACCCGTACGGCAGACCCGTACGCCCGGTGCCACCTCGTACTCCGTCTGGAACGGCTGCAACTGGCTGCGGTACACATCCAGAAATCGTGATGCGGTGGAGCGCAGCACCTCGGGCACCGGCGCCGGCATGGCGGTGCGGGAGAAATCGGGGGCGGCCCAGAATTCGGCCTCGGCGGTCGCCAGGTGGATCCTCAGGTCCGGGCGCATCCGGCCCCGCAGTCCATCGGCGAGCAGTCCGCCGATGTGATCCATGTGCAAGTGGGTGAGCACCACATCGGTCACCGATGCCGGGGCAATGCCGGCGGCCTCCAGACGCATCGCCAGCTGGCCCGCCCGCGGAAAGCCCGGAAACTCAAGGCCCAGGCCGGAATCGATCAGAATTGTCCGATCACCACTACGGACCACGGCGACATTGAGCGGCCAGTCCAAGACATCCGGGGGCAGGAACATGTCCTCGAGCCAGGCCGCCAACTCCGCCGAGTCGGCGTTGGTGGCCAACGTTTCCGCCGTGATCGGCAGTACGCCGTCACTGATCACCATCACCTCGATCTCACCGACCCGCAGTGCATAGCGGGAGGGCACCAACTCGTCATGTACCGCCCCAACGGAATGTGCGATGTTGACCAAGCTCATGTTCTTCTCCTCCTGGACTCTTCACTCAAAGACGACCTCTCTATCCGGGAGAACACCCGCCGGCGGCAGAACTCATCCAGCCCCTGCGAAGACCTATGAGGGTGGCCGTGAGGCGATGGCGAACCCGAGTCGGTCTCGTACCCTCGGTCGTATGCCCCAGCACATCTCCATTCCTCGTGGAGCCTTTGAACTGTCCGCCGATCTCTACCTCCCGGAGGGCTTCGACTCCGAGGCACCACGCGCCGCCGTCGTGCTCGCCACACCAGGCAGCAGCGTCAAAGAGCAGATCGGTGCCAACTATGCGTCCCGACTGGCCGACAACGGTTTTGCCGCCCTCACCTTCGATCCCGCCTATCAAGGCCGAAGCGGGGGACAACCGCGCGACCTGGAAGATCCCTACCGCCGCGGAGAGGACATCTCCTTCGCGATCGATGCACTGAGCACCATCGCCGGCATCGACCCGGAACGGATCGGCGCGCTCGGTATCTGTGCCGGCGGCGGCTACGCCGTCCATACCGCGCGCACCGATCACCGCATCAAGGCCATCGCCACCGTCGTCGCCGGCAACATGGGGGAGTCCTGGCGCGGCCCGGCGTTCGCTCCGGACGGGCCCGTGGCCGCACTCGAAGAGCTTGCCGCTGCACGCACAAAGGAAGTCACCGGCGACCACCTGGAACGGGTCAACTGGCTGCCGGACACACTCGAGGACGCGGCAGCGGCCGGAATCACCGACCTCGACACCACCCAGGCGATCACGTACTACCGCACGCCCAGAGGCCGAAACGAGTACTCGACCAACCGGCGGCTGCGTCGCAGCGATTCACTGCTCCTCGGATACGACGCCTTCCACCTCGTCGACCAACTGCTCACCCAACCGCTTCAGGTGATCGTCGCGGGGCGCCGAGGGAACACCGGCCAGTACGAGGCGGGGATGAAGCTCCTGAGCCTGGCCCCCAATCCCGTCGAACCGCTCATCGTCGAGGGTGCCGGCCACTACGAGATGTATGACGAGCCAGAGTATGTGGGCCAGGCCATTGAACGGTTGTCGGCGTTTTTCGGCCAGTACCTCTAGCGGGTTGCGGATGTTACGCTGATCGAGCGCAGACCGAATGTGCGGACCGGGCCGGCGATGGTGGCCCGGCACTGGGAGAACAGCGGCTCGGACATCGATTCGTTCAGCAGCACCTCCACCGCGCCGGTGTCGGCGGTCAGCACCACCCGCGCCTGTCCATCGCCGCTTTCCACGGTGACGGGATGAAGAGTGTCGATCCGGTTGTCCCCGTGGGCAACACGCGCGAAGTGCTGCGCAGCTTGCACCACGTGCGGCACGGAGGTACGGCCGCGGAGAAACCGGTCGTCGAGCCGTCCGTCGAGGTAAAGCCGAACCAGTTCCGCGCCGTCGGTGCTGTCGACGCGGCCGTAGCACAGACCCTCGGGCAGGATCAGCATTGTCGCGGCGAACCGGTCGCCTCCCAAATGTGAACACTCCCAGGTGAATTCGGGGAACTCGGCAGCGATTGCCGCCACAGCTGCGCGGCCGCGGACCGCGCAGCACTGGTCGTGCCTACCGTGTGCGCACACGGCCACCAGCGGGTGGTCTACTTCGGCGCCGTCACCACCGGCGAGATCGAGGTCCAGATAATCGCGGGGCCCTTCGACCTCGCCGTGGAACAGCGCATGCTCTCCGACACCGGATTTCGCCACGAACCACCGCCACCGCGGGGTCTGCACACGACGGCCGTGGCGCCGTATCGCCGCGATGCGCATACCGGCGGCCTCGGCACGGCGCACGATCGCGCGGCCGAGATCAGGGTCGATCGAGGAATGCGACTGCAGGAACGCCGAAGGTCCCCAGGCGCCGTCCAATTCGAGCAGAAGCCACGAGGAGCCGGCGGACGCGGTGGCGTACATGGGTTCGTCGCGCGCCAAGGATTCAGCGCTGCACGGCGGGCGTTTCTCATGGGTCACCAGGTCAGCCTAGAGATTCGCTCACTGGTCAGGGGAGGGCTCCAAAACACCCTCCCGGAGCAGCCGCCGAACCAGCACCGTGCCATCGGCAGTATCCAAACCGGGCAGGCCGGCTGCGTCGGCGTCGCGGCCGCTGAGGAGTTCCTGTAAAGCGGCGGCACACAGCGTGGGGAATGTCATCGTCTTGTCCGGCAGGCGCAGACTCACCCGGTCCGCGGATTCCGCTGTGAGGGTGGCGGTCAAACCGCGCCGCCACCGAACTCGCGTCGAGGCGGCATGCTCGACAGCGCGTAACGTCGCGAGCGGACGGACCGCCTCGGGCCGGGTCCGCGAGTTGTGGCGGCGGAGCAACTGCTCGGCGGCGGCGGTGCTGAGCCCGTCCGCGTTGTCACGCAGATGCGCGACGATCTGGGAGATGACTTTGGCTGCTGTTGCTGCTGTTTCGTCCTGGTTGGCCGGGTTGATTCCCAGGGGGAGGGGAGCCCGGAACTCCTCGCAGGCGCTCAGCTGGTCGAGCACTGCGCGCGCCACGTCCAGCGGCGTCGTGGCCGCGACACCGATCGTCAGGTGTATCGACGTGGTATCCAGAGCCTGGGCCGCATGGACCCATCCTCGCGGCACGTAGAGCGCATCGCCGTCGGTCAGCTCGGTGTCGATCACCGGCGCGCCGGCAACTCGTTCGGCAATCTGTTCGCGGAAATCTGTCCACGGCTGTGATGGCAGCGGATGGGGGTGCACCGGCTCGTGCACGATCCATCGTTTGGTGCCGGCGACCTGGAGCACGAACACGTCGTGCACGTCGTAGTGGAAATCGAATCCGCGGTTCCCCGGTGGGGTGATGTAGGCGTTCGCCTGCACGGGGTGCCCGATATCGGCCACCAGTTCACGCACGAACTCGATCAGCGGCGGCCACAGCCGATGCAGGCCTTGAAGCACCACCGTGGCGCCGGCATCGAGCTGGCTCAGCACCTTGGCCGGGTCGACCTGATCGGCGATCTCCGCGCCGAACCCGGCGGGGCCCAGATAGGAGTCCTTGGCCAGGAGCTGCCCCTGTTTGGCCAGCCGGATGAACGGCGCGCGTACCCCGCGCTCTGCGATGAGCTCGTCGACCATGTCGGGTGACAGGAGGTCGCAGAAGTCGCGGGGCAGCGCGCCGGAGGAGCTCAGCAGCGGCTTGCGCCCCCAGAAGTCGGAAGCGAAGACATCGGATTCGATGCCGATACAACGGCTGAGCACCACGGGGCCTCAGGCGGTGCCGTCGGCGCCGCCGTCGTGGCCTTCGGGGTTGCTGCCGCCGTCGGCGGGGCCTTCGCCGCTTGCGGTGCCGTCGGCGCCGCCGTCATGGCCTTCGGGGTTGCTGCCGCCGTCGGCGGGGCCTTCGCCGCCCGCGGTGCCGTCGGCGCCGCCGTCATGACCGCCGGGGTTGCTGCCCCCATCGGCCGGTCCCTCGCCGCCACCGGTCGAGGTGCTGATGTCGTCGTCATCGAGAGCCATGCGAGTCTTCTTTCACTGTGATCCCGAAGGAATGGCTTCCGCTTCAGCGTCGTGTGAAGCGTGCGCGGGCTGCGCGCGTCGGGGGATTGCCCCGCCAGCGCGCGATCGAAACGCCAGGTTTGGCTTACCTCGGGGGGGTGTTGCTCAGCGGTGGGCGAGCGCGCGGTCGGCCAGCGCTCCGAGCGCCGGCGCCAACAGCTCGGAGTACTCGTGCGTCAGGTGTCCGGCGTCGAAGTACACCATGGTGTTGCCGACGATCGCGGGGCAGCGGTTCGCGGAACAGAACAGTCCGTCGACGTCGGCGTACTGCCCACCGCCGGCTTCGGTTGCGGCGGCCTCCGCCGCAACGCCGGGTGCGTGTTCCACCCCTCGCGCCGCTGCACATGCGGTGGCGTCGTCGAGGTGGCCGGACAGGCACAGCGGCACCGGCGCGGGTGGGTCGGCGGTCGGTCCCAGCACCAGCACCTGTGCACCGGTTGCCCGCAGCTCCTGCACCAGGCGGGTCAGGCTGCTCATCCATGCCTGGTCATAGATCTTCAAACCCGGCCGCAGTGTGTGGGCGCCGGTGGCGTCGTAGGCACGTGCCGAGCTCACCACGATCAGCTGCGGCCGCTCGACGCGCAACCGGTCCATGATGTGAGTGCGCCACTGCGCGCAGCGGTGGAACTCCTCGGCCAGACCGTTGAAGTACTCGCTCATGGGCAGGTTCGTTATCGGACAGCCCGCCTTGGCCATCATCAACAGCCGCCAGTGCCGCTGCTCGGCGATGCGCTGAAATGCCGGATTGAACATCGCGGCACGGGAATCGCCGATCAACGCCACCGTGGTCGGGGCGCCGGAATCACCCTCGGCGCATTCGGGACGTCCGGATTCGAAGGGCAGCACACGCAGGCAGCCGTTGGTCAAGATGCCCAGCTGTTGGGCCGTCTGGTCGGTCAGCGGCGGGTTCAGGTTCGACGGAACGGCTCTGAGGTCCACTGATGCCGCGACAGCAGCTTGTACCTCATCGAAGGCGTTCTGCACCGCGGCGTCGTACGCCGCCATGCCAGATCCTGCGGGGGCGGGCACAGCAGTGGTGATCAAAGGGTCAGCCGCCGGGCCCCGGCCCACCGGGTTCGGCACCCAGACCAGGAGAAGCACGCCCACACACACCGCCACCGCGGTGGCGGCACCGCCGACGGTCAGGCTGACCCTGGGAGAGCGGCGCACACGACCGGCGAATCGCACCGGATTCTCGATGTATCGCAAGGTGAGCACCGCCAGCCCCAGTGAGACCAGGGCCGCCGCCAGCTTGGTGGCCAACCCGACGTCCTGGCCCAGCAGTGCCGGAGTGAGCACCAGAACCGGCCAGTGCCACAGGTACCACGAGTACGACACCTTTCCGATCGCACCCATCGTCGACAACCCGAGCAGGCGGCCGCATCCCTGTACCGGTGCGGCGCACCCGGCGCCCAGCACCAGGACAGCGCCCAGAGTGGGCACCAGCGCGGCGACACCCGGATAGCTGGTGGCTCCCGTCATCTGGGTGCACGCCAGCAGGATCAGCGCCAGCCCCGCCCATCCCGCGGCTACAGCAGCTCGGATGGGAAGCCGGCGCCAGTACATGACCGTGAGAGCCACCAGGCCGCCGACGGCCAACTGCCAGGCGCGGGTGGGCA
This sequence comes from Mycolicibacterium sp. SMGY-1XX, assembly GCF_059132455.1. NCBI lineage: Bacteria > Bacillati > Actinomycetota > Actinomycetes > Mycobacteriales > Mycobacteriaceae > Mycobacterium > Mycolicibacterium sp. SMGY-1XX. The sequence continues at coordinate 3,690,045 of NZ_CP101139.1, read as the reverse complement.
ATGAGAAGAACGCCACGGCGGGAATGAGGTAGGTGATCACCACCGACAGCGCGAACGACACGGCGACGATCAAGGCGAGGAGCACCACATAGGGGCGCGCCGACGGACCGGTGTTGCGTCGGCGTACCCGTCGGAGGAGCCAGGCCGTGCCGATGATCAGGATGGGCCATACGAAGTAGAACTGTTCTTCGACGCCCAGCGACCAGTAGTGCTGGAACGGCGACGGAGACAACACGCTCTGATGGCCGAAGTACTGCACGCCTGAGCTGATGAACCAGTAGTTGCTGACGTACAGCGCGCTGGTGATCCCGTCGATGGTGACCGACCGAATCTGCAACGGGGGGAGCAGCAACGCCGAGGCGATCATGGTGACAACACCCACCACCGCTGCGGCCGGCAGCAGTCGGCGCGCCCGCGCACCGTAGAAATTGCGCAATCGGACGGTGCCGGTTGTGCTGGCCTCACGCCACAGCAGCCCGGTGATCAGGAAGCCCGAGATGACGAAGAAGACGTCCACGCCGACGAAGCCGCCACTCAGGCCGGGCAGGTCAGCGTGAAACAGGACCACGGCCAGCACCGCTACGGCGCGCAGGCCCTGGATGTCGGGTCGAAACCCGTTGTCAGCCGAGGGCCTCGCAGGTTCCCGGGCTGGGGACGCTGTGGTGGGCAGAGCATCGTGTTGCGAGCGGGCGGTCGTCACGGTTCCGAACCTGCGCAGCCCAAAAGAACCACTGCTTCCCTCACATCTGTGCCTTCCCACCCCGAATCCGCGCAGGCGTGACGCGCGCGGATTTGCTACTTCAGCCGCTATCTATACATCGAAAGCAGCCGCGATCAAACACGAATTCAAAAAGTCGCAGGTTGATGCGTTTGAATTCAGATGATCGTCGGGCAGCCGGCGGGCGGTTGGGCGGCGGCGGTTCGTTGCCGATATCAACGGCAGGGCAGCTGCAACGCCGCGGTCGCCCTAGTTCGGCCAGCGCCGGGACAGCTCCTCGGATGCCCACGCCGGCCACGTCGGCGCGCCGATGACCGTGCCGCCGGTCAGTTGCGCGACGATCCGGGGCCCTTCGAGCCGTGAGTTGTCGTAAATTGTTGCGGTGTCGGTGATTTCGATTGCGTCGGCCACCAATTGCCACAAGCGGCGGTGCCGTTCACGGATCTTGTCTTCGGGCACGTCGTGTCCGCCATGACGGACGCGTCGCTTCACACGTTCCACGGCGAGGTCTTCGGGGATCAGCACCACGTGCAGAGCGATCACGTAGCCCGCCGCGTGAGCGGCGTGAATCAACTCCAGCTTCGACGGATGCGAAAAGACGGTCTCGGCGATGAACGACACGCCGGCCTCGATCAGCTTGGCGCGGGTGTCTGCCGCGATCCGTGCCGCGTCGTAGGCGTGGGCGGCGGGATTCTCGGGCCAACGCTTTTTTGCGATCTCGTCAGCGTTGACGAAGGCACTGCGCGGCAGCAGCGGTGCCAACGTCACCGCGATGAACGTCGACTTTCCCGCACCGTTCGGTCCGACAACGAGGTCGAGACGCTTCACCTGTCGACGTCAACCACCGAGGTGGTGCCGTCGGGCCGGTATTCGACGATCTCGCCGTCATCGTTGAGTGCCACCGTGGTGATGCCCTGCGCTGCCAGCGCATCACCGTAGTGGGCGGCGGCCAGGGACTCCTCGATGGCGGCCGAGATCTCCGCGTTGAAGACGAGCCCTTCTTCCTCGGAGAGTCGGTTGGTGTCCACGTCGCCGGCCAGTGCCGCCTCGATGCGGCGCCGCGAGGCGGTCTGATGGCTCGATACCGCCCGGCCCACCCGGGCCCAATGATCGAGTTGCTGCTTGGCGGACCTGCTTTGCCGGGCACCTTCAGCGGCGGCGCTGTCCACCAGGTCCGCGGCAACCCTGGTGACGCGATCGGCGACGTTCGTCATGTCCGCACCTCCTGTAGCAGGATGCTACGCCTTGTAGCGGAATGCTACAGCCGCCGCCCAGAAGTTCGAGTAGTCACGTACGCGCTCCGAGTCGCGTGGTCGGCCGGACAATCTCACGAACTGCGACTGTAAACAGACCTTCACCGGGGGATTGAGCATGACCATTGTCAGCACCGATGTAGACGCGAAGGCCACAGGCAACGGCTGGCTGGCTCTCCGCCGCGGCGGCGAGTCCCTACCGCCGAGCGTCCGGGACCGTCTGGACTGGTACGCACGCAATGCTCGTTATCAACGCAAGGCGTTCTACGTCGCCGAAGTGGCTCTCATCGTGTTGTCGGCGGCAATACCGGCGGTTACCGCCCTGCACGCTCCGGCGGCGACGGCGGCGGTGCTGGGATCCGCGGTTGTGGTGGTCGGCGCTGTTCGGCACGTGTGGCGCTGGGGGGAGAACTGGATCCGATCCAGCCGAGCCCTGCTGGACCTTCAGGCCGAGGTCGTCAAGTGGAGTACTGGTGTCGATCCCTATCAAACCGGTGACGCCACAGCCACATTGGTGGCCCGAACCGAAGCGATCGTCGCCGGCGAGACCGCAGGGTGGGCGCAGGCCCTGCAGTCGGCACACGGTCCCGCCGCAACACCGCCGCCGCCCGCAACGGCCGTCTGACAACTTCAGGGGAGAGGCCCACTCGGGCGCGCCCGCGTGATTGTCGGGCCCATCCGGTACCGAGGCAACGTTGCCGTATCGGGCAGGTTTCGGCAGTGTGGAGTGATGAGCGACAACGAGAAGGTCACTGTCGAACGAACCATCACCGCACCCGTCGATGCGGTTTTCGACGTCCTGTCCAATCCTGCGCGACACCAAGCGCTCGACGGCTCCGGGTTCATCCGCAGTGTGGACCACGCTGATCGGATCCAGAAGGTCGGCGAGGTGTTCACCATGAACATGCAGGGCGATCACATGGGCGGGGAATACAAGACCGACAACCACGTGTCCGGTTATGCGAAGGACAAGCTGCTGGCCTGGAAGACCGCGCCCGCCGGCACCGAGCCGCCCGGGTGGGAGTGGCTGTGGGAGTTGGAGTCTCAGGGGCCGAAGGAAACCCTGGTGCGTCACACCTACGACTGGTCGAAGGTCACCGACAAGAAGCTGCTGGAGAAGGTGAAGTTCCCGTTGGTCACCGAGGCTCAGCTGAACGACACGCTGGCGCGACTGGCTGCCGAGGTGTCGTCCTGAGGAGGCCGTTCCGGGCTGGTTGATGGACCGGGGATTACCACGGTCTGGGCTCGACGGGCGGTACGTGCGGAAGACGTTCACCGCCCCGCTCGACGTACGCCGCGCGCGCGGCGTCCAGACTCAATCCCTTGTTGGGGCCACCTCGGACGACGTGGCTGTCGTGGTCGTCTTGTCCGTCGTCCTGCCAACCACATTCGTCGCAGATCTCGTCGCCGCCGCGCTCCGTCAGGGTCACGTGCCCGCAGCACGGGCAAGAGTAGCCGTCCGGGTTCCCCCTTGCCATGACATGCAGCTGCGAGGTGTAGAAGTCGAACCACCGGTTGCGCATGGCGAGAATTTCTTCGTCACTCATCGACGGGTCATCGCCCGGGCCGCGTACAACACCGCTCATCGTCAGCGTCCTCCGAACTCGGACCTCTGCTCGCGTATGGACACACAACGGGACCATCGAGGCCAGCGTCATCGCATTGTCCCAGAGCGCGGCGACGTCCGGGGACGCTTACGCATAGACGACGAAGGTAGTGGACTGCAGGCGGGGGCATCGGCCGTGACGTGTCGGTGCGGGCTCACAGCGCACGGCAGGTCCTGAGGTAGCTGAGAAACGATGCCTGTAGGCCCGTCACGTGCGTTTCGTGCAGCATCTCGCTGGTGACCGCTTCACTGCGTGCGGTGAGGCGATGAAGGACGGTGGCGGTGTTCTTCGCGAGGTTTTGGTAGATGGCCAGGTCTCCGAGAAGCTCTCGGTCGTTGAACGTCACGTGAAGCTTGGCAGCACGCTCACTGTCGCCCAACTGGTGGAGTTGGGCGAAGATCTGACTGTCTTCAGCGACGACGCCGGGGCTGCCCGCTCCGATGCTGTCGAAGAGCGCGGCGCCGCTGAGCCAGGTGTAGAGGCTGAAAAGTCCGCCGTAGGAGTAGCCGAAAAGGCCGTGACCGCTTGCGGCTGCGCCATAGTCGCGTTCGATCCGCGGGTGCAAGTCCGCGGTGAGGAAGTTCAGGAATGCATCGGCGTGGGTGTCGCGTAGCTCGGCGAGGTAGGCGTCGGCTTCCTCGCGTGTGCGCCCGCCCGCTTGCACTCCCATCTCCACGGCATCGATGAGCTCCTTGGCGATGGGCTCGCCGGGTGGCACGAAGTCCCTGTTGCGCAAACGATCCCAGTCGTGTGCTTCCTCGCCCGCGTAGCCGACGCTGACCTGGATGTAGGGCTGGATCCGCTGCATGGGGTCCATTTGGGTGACGATGAGCGGAGCCGTCAGGCCCACAGCCCAGTTCCCGTCGAGCACATACACGACAGGCGCTTGCGTCATTTCGGGGTTGTAGCCCGGCGGCGTGGTGACCCAAACGCCGTAGTCATGCCCACCGCCGGAACGCATTTCGAAATAATCGGTGTCGGCGAGACAGCCATGCCACATGGAGCTCATCAAAATCCTTCACAGCTCGGCGGGCCTCGCAGCGCGGCGCCCACAACGTTTCTTATCCATTGGAAAATTGGTTATCCAATGGATAAACTGCCGGGGTGAGCTTGTCAAGCGCGGAACGCAGAGGCGACGCACGCGACCGTCTGCTGGCTCGGCTTCTCGACGCCTTCGAGGACGACCTTCCCTCACCGGAAGTGTCGCTGCGCGAGGTCGCCGCCCGGGCCGAGACCAGCCACGCTCTGCTGCGATACCACTTCGGTTCACTCTCGGGCGTCTTGGCGGCCATGCTCACGGTGCAACGAGCTCGTGACAACGCGGCGCTGTTCAAGACCGCCCAGCAGGGCACCTTTGACGACCTCGTCGTGGCGATCTGGCGGGCCTATACCCGCCCAGGGCAGCTGTCGCGTGTCCGCGGCTTCTTTCACGTAGTAGGACTCGCCGCGTACAGCCCGGGGGACTTCCGTGAGTTCATCGAGTCGCTCGACGACCTGACCATGATGCTGGCGTCGCTCGCCGAACGCGAAGGGCACGACACCAAGGAGGCGCTGAGTATGGCGACCGTCGCCATTGCTGCTATTCGTGGGCTGCTCTTGCAAAAGGTGCTGACTCCTGCGGCCCACTCGAAGGACGCGGTCGCCTTGATCCTGCGGGCCGTGAGCAAGTAGTCACGATTGCACTCTCAGCGCTGTGTTGTGCCCTCGACGTGGCACTGAAACACCGACATACCGTTGTCGCAGCAGTGTCTGATGCTGATGTCATGAACAAGAACGCAAACATGGTGGAGACAAACTCGGCTGCTGCGGATGCGGCGCTCGCGGTGTGGTTGGAGATGTGGAACTCCGATGGTGAGATCGCCCGTCGGATCTGCAGTGAAGATTTCCGGATTCACTTCCTGAACTCCGACACCGACGGGTCGAACCCGGGCGACGATGTGCTGGGCGCGGACAGTTTCGCTCGGTTCCTGGAGTCGTATCACCGACTTCATCCGAGAACGGTGTTCACCGAAGTAGCGCGTGCCGTCGACGGCGCGCACGGGCGGATGCTGTGGAACGTGCAGGACGGGGAACTGGCTGCGGGCGGTGTCGATGTCTTCGACTTCACCGAGCATGGGCTGATCCGCGAGGTGTGGTCGGTGGGCGGCACGCGCGCACACCTGCGCTGAGACCGGGGGAGACTCACATCCATGAGGAGAGCCGAGCGGTTGTACGCGCTGGTGGATCGGCTGCGGGGAGCACGCCGGCCGTTGTCGGCCGCTCGGCTCGCCGACGAGTTCGAGGTGTCGAAGCGCACGATCGAGCGGGACATCTCCTCGCTTCAGCTTGCCGGGGTCCCGATCTATGCCGACCACGGAGTGTCGGGCGGTTACTCGATCCTGCGGGAACACTCCCTGCCGCCGCTGAATCTCACGGTGCCGGAGTCGCTGGCGGTGCTCGCGGGGCTCGGTCTGCTGGAGACCTCGCCGTATGGTGCAGCAGCCCGGCGGGCGCGGGCGAAAATCCTTGCCATCAGCCGCGAGGAACAGCTCGCGCCTGTCGACGAGGCGCTGGCGTCGATGTTCGTCATCGACGCTCAGCCCCCGTCGGAGGCCGCGATCTCACTGATTCCCGAGGCGATCGCCGCGCGCAGAATCGTCCGGTTGGACTACACCTCGCAGGACGGCGAGACCCGCACCACCCGTGACGTGGAGGCGATGGGTCTGCTGCGCGGAGGTGATGCGTGGGTGTTCGTGGGATGGTGCCGGCTGCGCGAAGGCATCCGCGGATTTCACCTCGACCGCATCCGGCACCTGGAGATCACCGAAGAGGTGTTCTCCGAACGGGATTCCGCGGTGCTGGATGCGGACCTGTCGCGGTGGCGCACCCGAAGGCTCGGGTAACGGGGGTCAACCGTTGTCGCGCCAGGAGAGCACCTCTTTCAACGACGCGAGATCGTAACCGTTGTCGGCGGTGAGTTCGGTCTGGAACAACGTGACTCCTGCCTCGCGGAAGGCATCGGCGCTGTCGGCGTTCTCCCAGAGCGTCGAGCGTTCGATATCGGCGCCGTTACGGCCGAACGTCGCTGCCAATTCGTCGACGCGGTCGCTGGACCTGCGGAACGCATCGAGGTCCTGAAACGCGTGCCAGATGTCGGCGTGCCGGGCAACAGCAGGCAACGAGCGCTTGGGCCCCGTGCCGCCGATGAGGATCGGAAGCTTGCGCACGGGCGGCGGAATCAGTGCGGCGAGCCGGTTTTCGATGCGGATCAGACTCTCGTCGAACAGATCGAAGCGAGAGCCGAAGGTGCCGAATTCGTAACCGTAAGTGGTGTAGTCCTTTTCGTACCACCCCGCGCCGAGGCCCAGGATGAGCCGGCCGCCGCTGATGTGGTCGACAGTGCGCGCCATGTCGGCGAGCAGGTCCGGGTTGCGGTAACCGACGCCGGTGACGAGGAGCCCGATCTCGGCGTGTGAGGTGATCTCACCCCACGACGCGAGCGCGGTCCAACCCTCGAAGTTGGCGACGTCGGGCTGCTCGTCGAACATCACGGGCTTGCCGTCGACCAGAGCCTTCATCGCCGGGCGGTGAAAGTGGTCATAGCCGAAGATCACGTCGACGCCGAGGTCGTCGGCGGCCAGGACGGCCTCGCGCCACGTGGCGTAATCGGGCGCGCCGCCGGGCTGGATCTGCACGGCGACGCGGACGGGACGGGTCATGGATGCTCCTGCGTGGGAGGGAGAAGTCACTTCTGAGCCAAGTTCGCCAGTTGCGGGTTTATTCCGTGACCCATCCGGGCGACCCGCGGTTCCGAATGCTCGGTGAACCCCAACGGCGCGACCGAGGAAGGCCATGACACCGACCGAACACGCTCCGCCCACCACTGCTCGATCGACCCGGCCATGGCGTTGGATCGCCATGATCCTGGCGCTGACACAACTCGCCGCACCTGTCGTGGCGAACGCAGTCGCGGGGAACTTCCTGCAGGATGGCGCGACGAACGAGGCCCTGATCACCCCTGCCGGGTACGCGTTCAGCCTGTGGGGACTGATCACGCTGCTCAGTGCGGTGACGATGATCGCCGTGCTGCGGTTCGGCCTGGGCTCGTGGTGGGAGACCGCCGTGCTGGTGGACGCGAGTCTGGTGTTCGTCGGTTTCAGCGTCTGGCTGCTTGTGGCGGCGCAGGAATGGTACTGGGTGAGCGTGGTGGTGTTCGCGGTGATGGGGTGCGGCCTCGTCCACATCATGCGGCTCCTCGTCCGGCGCCGGCATGACCTCAACTGCCCGCCGTGGCTGGCGACGTTGGCCACGCTGACCTTCGGGTTGTACCTCGGGTGGAGCAGCATCGCGGTGTTCGCCAACGTCGCGGCAGCCGTGATCTCCGCCGGAGCGACGCCGACCACCGTGTGGTGGCAGCTGATCGTGTTGATCTCGGCGACGGTGGTCGCAGTCGGGGTGACGAACATCCTGAACGGCACGCCGGGCTATGTCGCCGGAGTGGTGTGGGCGCTGGTGGCGATCACGATCGGTGCATCGCAGCGGGGGAGCGCACCGCTGGCCGCGACGGCCGGCGCGGCCGTCGTCGCCGTCGTGGGCGCGGCGGTGCTGGCCCTGCGCCGTCGACGTGTTGCGCGGTGAGAGCGCCTGCCATACCGCAGGACGTTCTGCGAGCATCGTCGGTTGGCAGGGGACCAAACGACCGGGGTCTGGCACCATGGCTGGGATGGATACGCGTTCGGTCGAGGATCCGTTCGAGGAGGCCATCGACGATGCCCTGGGCTCCCTGCCGGCCGAACTCCGTGCGGCGATGAGCAACGTCGAGATCGTGGTCGAGGACGAGCCTCCCGCCGGACAACGGTTACTCGGCCTCTATCAGGGCGTGCCGCTGCCGCGGCGAACCAGCTGGTACAGCGGAGCGCTTCCCGACAAGATCAGCATCTTTGCCGGCCCGCTCACGCGACTCGCCGCCGGCGATGCCGAACGTCTGCGCCGCGAGATCAGGCACGTCGTATTCCACGAGATCGCACATCATTTCGGGATCAGCGACCAGCGGCTGATCGAGCTCGACCGCTACTGAGCGCGGACAAGGGGGAGTCTGGCAGTACCCCTACTACGGGGATCTCCTCGGCATGTCGCATTCTGCCTAACTTGCTAGAGGGTCCGACTGACGGAGGAGAGAACCGTCTCTTCAGTGAGCAGGACCGAAGACACGACGGTGGAAGCTGACGATCTCTACGACCAACCAGAAAGGCGCCGCAGGTGACCAACCGATTCGCAACGCATGCAGAGCTTTTCGGCCTTGGTGGAAAGCGTGCCCTGGTCACCGGTGGCACCAGGGGCATCGGGATGATGATCGCGCGCGGGCTCCTCCAGGCGGGCGCCCGCGTGGTCATCAGCTCACGCAACGCAGACGCGTGCGCCCAGGCGCAGGAACAGCTGTCGGAATTCGGTGATGTCTGGGCGGTCCCCGCTGATCTGTCCCGGCACGAGGAGTGTGACCGCCTCGCTCAGCTCGTCACGGTCGATTCCGGGAGTCTCGACATCCTGGTCAACAATGCGGGCGCATTGTGGGACGAGCCGCTGGCCACGTTCCCCGACGAAGCCTGGGACACGGTCCTCGACCTCAATCTGAAGTCGCCGTTTTGGCTGGTGCAGGCGCTGCTGCCGGCACTTCGCAGCGCTGGGACCGCCGACGATCCCGCGCGGATCATCAACATCGGCAGCATCGCCGCCATCCATATCCCGAACCGGCCCAACTACTCGTACTCCAGCAGCAAAGCTGCGCTACATCAACTCACCAGGGTGCTCGCCAAGGAGCTCGGCCCGCAGCACGTCACGGTGAATGCGGTGGCGCCGGGACCGTTCCCGTCGACGATGATGGCGGCAACCCTCGACGAGTTCGGCGAGGCGATCGCGGCATCGGCTCCGCTGCGCCGGATCGGCCGCGACGACGACATGGCGGGTGTCGCGGTGTTCCTCGCCAGCCGGGCGAGCGCTTATCTGACCGGCACCGTCGTCCCCGTCGACGGGGGAATCGCCACGACAGCGTAGAACTTCAGGGTATTGGCGGTACCTCCCTGGGGATGCGGCGCGGGCCTACGGTGAATGTATGGCCGCCACGCTTGATCTGCGCACCGAGATCCGAGAGTTCCTGAGGTCGCGTCGCGCCCGTATCGCCCCCGAGATGGCTGGCCTGCCCGCCTACGGTGGCAAGCGTCGGGTCCAGGGCCTGCGTCGAGAGGAGGTTGCGCTACTTGCTGGGGTCTCGGTCGAGTATTACGTGCGCATCGAGCGCGGCAACCTGGCCGGCACCTCAGAGGGTGTGCTCGACGCACTGGGCACAGCCTTACAACTGACCGACGCGGAGCGCGATCACCTGTTCCATCTCGCGCGCCAGTCCGGGGTGTCCGGCGGTCGACGGCACCGCAGGACTTCCGCGACGGTGCGTCCGGCGCTACAGGAGGTGCTCGACGCCATCACCGGTGCGCCGGCGTTGATCCGCAACAGCCGTTACGACGTGCTCGCCATGAATCACGTTGGGCGCGCGTTGTATTCACCACTGCTGGCCGACCCGCGGCGGCCCGCCAACCCAGCACGGTTCGTGTACTTGAATCCCGGCGAGGCGAGGAAGTTCTTTGTCGACTACGACCATGCGGCGCGAAATGCGGCCGCGATGCTGCGTATGGAAGCGGGTCGCAATCCAAACGACGAGGAGCTCATCGCCTTGGTCGGTGAATTGTCAACGCGCAGTGAGCTATTCCGGCAGCAGTGGGCATCTCGGGACGTCCGGCTGAAAGGGCATGGGAGCAAGAAGGTGAACCATCCCGTGGTTGGGCGGCTCGACCTGAACTTCGAGTCCATGGATCTGCCCACCGAACCTGGCCTGCAGTTGAATATCTACACCACGCCTGCGGGAGGGCCGTCCGCTGACAATCTGGCTTTGTTGGCGTCGTGGGCCAGCCAGGAGACGTTGGCTACCGAGCTTCATGCCCCCAGCGGATAACTCATCCCGTGGTCACTAGGACGGCCACAAGCGACGACGTGACGTCAGCTCCTTCGAAAGGGCCCAGGCGAGGGGATACCTCACCTGGGCCTTCGTCCACCGTGGGCCGCCGCCCACGAGGCGGGTTGAGCAGCTAGGCGCCGGCGTTGCGAGCCGTCACGGCCGCAGCCGTTGTCTGGGCAGTGGACTGCGCGATGGGAACAGCCACGGCATCGGCTTCGTCATGGACGGCCTGCGCCTGCCCATCGAACGCGGACAGATCCTTGATCTTCTGCGCGGCCAGCACCTCAGCGAGTAGGGCCTCGTCGTACTTTGCCTCAGCAGCCTGGGCCCCCTTGCGCGCCTCTTCGGCTTCGCGTTGGGCCTTGCTTCGCGCCTTGCGCAGCGTCTCCCGCTGTTCAGCCGACGACTTGAGCGCGCGCTTGAGTTCGGCCTGCTGGTCGATGGCGGCTTGCAGCGCGGCCTCATCGGCGCTGCGCCGTTCGGCATTTTCCTCGAGCCGTTCCAACACGAGGGAGAGCCGGTTCTCGGCTTGGGCCGCCGCTTCTTCTGCGGCCTGCCACTTGCCGCGCGGCTCATCCAAGGCGGCGTGATCGACCTCCAAGTCGGCGTTGGTGTCGGTGGTCGTGGTGACGGGCTGGTCCCGTGCGTCTGCGGTTGCCATGAATTGACTCTTTTCTCGTCGGTGTTGTCGCGTAGCGGGCGCCTGGTGTCCCTCGGCTCACTCGTGGATCGACGGGGCCGATGCTAGGGAGTTCCCCATACGCGACGTTGCAACCGTGGGGCCGCGCACAGACGTGCGCCGATCGCCGGTGAAGGCCCATGGGTGTTACACGGCAAAACGGATTCTGCCTATGACTCGGCAATCTTTGATTACGTCGTTCTCATCACGCTGATGGTTCGACACCGGGCGCAAGACTGCTCCAGAGCCGGCGTGTCGGACGGACGCCAAGCCGGCTCGCCAGCATCTGCGCCGCCTGACTGACACCCTCGGTGAAGGTCGGAAACGCGAACTGGAGTTCGGCGACGTCTTCGATGCGCATGCCCGCCGCCATGCAGGCCGCAACCATCTGGATCACCTCGGCCGAGTACTCGCCGACAACATGTGCGCCGAGGATGTGCCTTTCGGTGGTGTCGACGATGAGCTTGCAGAAGCCGGCCGGGTGCCCATCCGCGATCGGGCGCAGCAGATCCTCGTAGCGGGCCACGGCCACAGCACAGTCGTAGCTTGCACGGGCTTGCTCTTCGGTCAGCCCGACGCTGCCGTATTCAGGATTGGTGAAGCTCCCGCCGGGGACGATGTCGTGCAGGATGCGACGTTTCGCGTCGAGCACGGCGTTCTCGGCGGCTACGCGCCCTTCGAGGATTGCGCTGCTGACAACCATGCTGTTCCCGTCGACGTCGCCGGCAGCGAAGATGTGGGGGACATTGGTGGCCTGGAAAACGTCTGCCTTCACGGAGCCACGTTCGGTCACCACGCCGGCGGCGGCCGCGTCGATGAGGTCGGCATTGCCGGGCCAGCCGACGGCGAAGAACACCGCGTCGAAGTCGAGGGTTCTGGACTCGTCGCCGACGCGGTAGAGGATGCGCACGCCGGGCTGGAGGGCCTCGATTTGTTGCACTGCGGCGTCGGTGAACACATCGATGCCGCGTGCCTGGAAAGCCTGTTGGAGCTCTACCGAGACCTCGGCATCGGCTCGCTGAACGATTCGGGGGGCATACTCGAAAAGCGTTACTTGGCAACCGAAGTCCGCGAGGATTGAAGTGAGCTGGCACCCCGTGTCAGCCGCCCCGATGACGCCGACCCTGCGGGGCAACGTGGTCAGCGAGCGCAGGTCTTCGTAGGTCAGGCCGAGTTCGGCGCCAGGGATGGGCAATCTCCCGGCCGTACCGCCGACGGCGATGATCACCCGATCCCCAGTCCACGTTCGGCCGTCGGCGACGGCGACCGTGTGCGCGTCGGTAAACCGGGCGTCACCGGCCTCTTCGATGAGGTCGATTCCGGCGGTACGGATCTGCTCGGCCATCCGCTTGCGTTCATACGCGTAGTCGGCCACCCGCTGGGCGTTGGCCAGGACGGCGGCCAGGTCGACCTCCGGACCCGGCCCGCGCAGCCCGAACCGCTCCCACGAGCTCCAGTCCCGCACCAGCCGCGCCGCCCGCGCCAGCGTGCGCACCGGCGCGGGCCCGTGATTGAGGGCGGTGCCGCCGACGCGTCCTCTCTCGATGAGCGTGACTTCAGCGCCCAACTCCGCGGCGTGCAATGCCGCCGTGACACCAGCGGGACCGCCTCCGATGACAACTACGCGCATCTGTGCTGCTCCCTGCTCGTCTTCAGCGCCAGCCGTTCAGGACGAAGTATCTGTCGTGCCGTCGCACAGCGCAGGGGATTGCGGCTCGAAGAGCGCTGCCTTCAGTTGCGTCGATGAACCGCTATCACGGCAGATGAATTCCTGTGGGCGTTTTATATATTCCTGTGGAGGCTGGACAGATGACCAAACGCCTGATCGAACTCGACGATGACCTGCTGGCTGCCGCGCAGCGAGAGCTCAAGACGTCCGGCGTATCCGACACGGTGCGCATCGCCTTGCAGCAAGCCGCAGCATCGTCTGCGCGTGCACGCCAGGTCGCATGGTTACGAGATGGCGGTCTAGGGGAGATGGCTGAACCCGAACCGCGTGGTGACGTGTGGCGTTGATTGCTCGGTACCTCGTTGACACCAGCGCGGCAGCACGGATGACATATCTGGAATTGCCTCGAAGCTTGCCCCACTTATTGAGGCCGGATTGGTCGCGACCACGGCACAACTCGATGCCGAGGCGCTCTACAGCGCCCGCAATTCTGCCGAATATGAACAACTCTGGTCCGACCGGCGTTTGGCTTACGAATTCCTGCCAACCAAGGGCGAAGATTGGCAGACGGCACTGGGCGCACAACGACAGCTGGCCAGCACTGGCCGCCACCGCGCAGTGGGCATGGCCGACCTCCTGATCGCCACGCTCGCGAATGCTCACGACGTCCACCGCCGGGTGTGCGAATACGCGGGGTGTGTCTTTCTCGGCGAGCACGACATGGTCAACCGGCGAATGGCGCTCTACGCGTTGGCGCGCACCGCTGACGACGCCCCCAAGCCGGTCGGCGCGTAGCCGTCGCACTGGCGGCCCATCCGGCGGCGATCGCGGAGAGGACATGCCATACGCCGTGGTACTGCCAGAGACTGTCGGGCCGGCACATCGGTGAGTCGGAACGCCCCGCGGCGTAGGCGATCAGGCCCACCGCGAACAACCCGGCCGCCGGCGCCCAGACCGAACACCAGTGCCGACGCCGGCTGCGGGCGAGAAGAGCGACATAGACGACGCCCGTAGCGATGATCGGCAGGTCGTGCGCCGGCTTGGCCCACGACGGCGCAGGCCCGTGGTAGGCGAAGCTGCCGATCCCGACGGCCACGAGCACCACGGCGGCACCCCATGCGAGCGGCGACCTGCCCCACACGGCCCAGCAGAGGACGACCATCCCGGCGGCGACGTAGGCCAGACTGGTGACGGCCAGGACGGGCTGCGCCAGCGCTTCATCGACGATGCGCTCGCAGTCCGATTGGCCGAAACCTGCGGAAGCGGTGAGGAACCGCATGGTCGATCACCGTAGCGTGGGTGGCATCTCAGCGTGGGCGGTTGGTGGTGTGAGCGCATTGTCGTGGAGGTGGGCCTGGCCAGCCCTTGGGGCGGCGTTCGTCGCGGGCGCACTGCCGTCGCTGTCGTTCCCCGCTCCCTCGTGGTGGTGGCTGGCCTGGGTCAGCATCACCCCGCTCCTGGCGGTGGTGCGCGCGGCGCCGCGCGCCGGGGCCGCCGCCCTGAGGGCGTGGTGCGGGATGGCGGGCTACATCCTCGCCACCCAGTATTGGCTGCTGCCCAGTGCCGGACCGCTGGTGATCGTGCTGGCCATCGGGCTGGGCGCGCTGTGGGTGCCGTGGGGTGTGGCGGCGTACCTGCTTTTGAGCGAACCGGTCACGGTCCGCAGGACCTTCGCCGCCATCGCGGTGTTGCCGAGTGCCTGGGTCCTGGCCGAAGCGGTGCGCTCTCTGCCCGGTCTGGGCGGTCCGTGGGCACCGCTCGGCGCGACGCAGTGGAACGAACCGGCCACCCTGGCCTCCGCCTCCCTCGGCGGCGTGTGGCTGACCAGCTTTGTAATCGTCGCCACGAACACCGCGATCGTGGGGGCCCTTCTGCATCGGCATGTCGCTGTCCGCGTCGCCGCAGCCGCCGTGGCGCTGGTCTGCGCGGCGCTCGGCCCGGCCTGGTTCTGGCTCGGACCGGTGTCGCCGGCCGGGCAGACCGTCCGGGTGGCGCTCGTGCAGCCGGGCGACATCGACGACGCCGGGGCCCGTCAGGCGGCCAGCGAAGCGCTGACCCGCGACCTGCGGGGCCAGCGCCTCGATCTGGTCGTCTGGGGTGAGAGCAGCGTCGGAGTGGATATCACGGGCCGGCCGGAGGAAATGAGGCGCCTGGTGGACCTCTCGCGGTGGGTCAGTGCGGACCTGCTGGTCAACGTCGACGCCCGCGATCGCACAGGCGCCATCCGCAAGTCGTCGGTCCTGATCGGACCCGACGGGCCGCGCGGTACGTATTCCAAGATGCGGCTGGTGCCGTTCGGTGAGTACGTGCCGCTGCGGCCGGTGTTCGGCTGGGCCACGCGGCACACGAAGGCCGCAGCGGAGGACCGGCAGCGCGGCGGCGGACTCGAGGTGCTGCATACCGGTCGGGGGATGGCCATCGGGCCGCTGATCAGCTTCGAGACCACGTTCTCCGATCTTCCACGCGAGCTGGTCCGGCGCGGCGCCCAGTTGCTGGTGTTTCAGAGCTCCACCTCGACGTATCAAGGGAGTTGGGCCCAGCCGCAGTTGGCCAGCAAGGTCGCGGTGCACGCCGCCGAAGTGGGCCACCCGGCGGTGCACACCGGGTTGTCCGGCGTCAGCTCCGCTTTCGACGCCCGTGGTCGGCGCCTCGGCTGGTATGACGCCACGGACAGTGGCGTGATCGCGGTCGACGTTCCGCTCGGATCCCACACCACGGGGTTCCAGCGGTTCGGCAATTGGGTACTGGCGACGGCGTTTTCGGTCCTCGTCTGCGCTTCCGCAGTGGCGGCCCTGCGGTACCGCTCAGCTCGTCGCGCAACACGCCGGACAGGGTGAGCTGCTGGGAGGTGACCCAGGGGCATGATGTGTCGCTGATGAACCTTTTGCCCTCGGTCGACAGCGCGAATCGGCAATCTGCCGATGACCTGTCGGCCGAAGAGCTGGCCCGGCTGATCGCCATACTGGTCGACGGGCGCACCGATCTCACGCGCTTGTGGTCTGCCGACGGGCGTGACGGGGCAGCAGACGATCCGCGGCTGATGGCCGGGATCCTGTTGTACGGCTTCGCCACCGGAGTCATGTCGTCGCGGACGATCGCGCGGAAATGCGCCGACGACGCCTGCTTTCGATGGCTGGCCGCGGGCCAGATCGTGGATCACCGTGCGATTGCACGATTCCGCAGGGTGCACCTGGACCCGTTGACGTCGCTGTTCGTCCAGGCGCTGGAGCGGTGTCAGACCGCCGGTGTCGTTCGGCTGGGCCGCATCCCGCTGTACGGCATGACGAGGGACGCAATAGTCGAGATAGTCCTGGACCTGATGGACGCCGCCGAGCGAGCCGATGCGGCCGGGGACGGCGCCCGCGAGGGCGTGCGCGCAACGTCGCACGCGCGACGCGGCCTCGTCGGCGCCCTTCTGGTGGCGCTGATCTGCGCCGGCGGCTACACCGTGGCGGCGACCAAGCGTGTGACGCTGTCCGTCGACGGCGCCTCGACGACCGTGTCGACGATGAAGTGGCGGGTGGGCGATGTCCTGCGGGACAACGGCTATTCCGTCGGTGAGCACGACGAGGTCAGCCCGAGCACCGACCAGTCGGTACAGGCGGCCGACACCATCGTGCTCAGACGCGCCCGGCCACTCCAGGTCTCGGTCGACGGGCAACCGGGCGAGCAGGTGTGGACCACGGCGCTGACCGTCGATGACGCCCTCGAACGGCTGTCGATGGACGACGTCGCGCCCGTCGCCGCGTCGCGTGCCGCCAGCGTGCCGCTGACCGGGATGGAGCTGCGGGTGGTGACCCCGAAACAGGTGCAGATCAACGACGGCGGCGTCCTGCACGAGCGGCGGCTGGCCGCAGCAACCGTCGGCCAGCTGTTGGTGGCCGCGGGCGCACCGCTTCAGCAGGCCGACACCGTCACGCCGTCGGCGTCGACGCCGGTCGTCGCGGGTATGCACATCGTCGTGACCCGGATCAGGGTGCACAAGGTCTCCGAGCGCCTTCCCCTCCCTGCGCCGCTACGGCGCATCCACGACCCGACGATCAATCTCAGTCGCCGAATCGTCGATGACCCCGGCGCGCCCGGCGTCCAGGACGTCACGTTCGCCGTGTCGACGGTCAACGGCCGGGTGACCGGACGGCAGGTGCTGGCTCGCCAGGTCGTCTCACCCGCCCGGGCTCAGGTGCAGCGGGTCGGTGCGAAGCCGGGTACTCAGCTGCCGCCGGTGAGAAACGGCCAAACGTGGGACGCGCTCGCCAAGTGCGAATCCAGCGGCAACTGGGGGATCAACACCGGCAACGGTTTCTACGGCGGCGTGCAGTTCACCCAGAGCACCTGGGAGAGCTTCGGCGGACTCCGCTTCGCGCCGCGCGCGGACCTGGCCACCCGTGAGGAGCAGATCACGATCGCCGAGCTCACCCGAGCCAGTCAGGGGTGGGGCGCCTGGCCGGTGTGCAGTAAGAGGGTGAGGCGCTGACGTATGTGCAGTGCCAACATCCGCCACAGCGACACCACTAGCGCAGCACCGTGCACGTCTCCGGGTCGACCACCAGAAGCAAACCGCCGGTGTCGGCGGCCACGGCCAAAGCGGGCCGCTTCTCGCCGGCGACGAGCATCGGGCCGCGGTGCAGGCCTGTGTCGTTAGGGATGATGACCATTATCCCTGCGAGTGGCACCGAATCGGCCGGGGGACAGCATGACTGGGTGACAGCCCCATCCGCTAGACGCGTCACTGTGACGTATCGCAAGCTGTGCGGCAGCGGGATGAGATCGTGGTAGAGACGTCGCAGTACTGATCGGCGGCCGCGACCACTCGCAGTAGATGAGGCCGAATTGTGGCAGGCGCGCGAGCACCGCCTCTCCGCCGGCGCAGTGTCGGCACAGGGGTCGGGCCGGCAGGAGGTGGCCGTTGAGCGCGGCAATACGCAATGCTCTACTGGTAACGCTGCATATTCGATCGCTGCATATTCCTCTGAACCGTTGAGACGGTGCGCTGAAGACGATGCCCGGCCAAGCGGCGTGCCTCCGTGTACTTGGAATACCGCCCTGACACGCTTCCCCTGTGAGTCCTACCATCGTCGTTGCGATCATCGGATTCGTCGGCACCATAATCGGCACTCTCGGCGGTGTCCTCATCACGCAGTGGCGCAGCGATAAGCGGGAGTCAGCGGCCTGGGAAAGAGAAAGCAAGCGCGAGACAGACCGCTGGGAGCGAGAGGACGCGGACCGGACGTTCGAACAGCGCCGGGATGCTTACCTCGCCTTTTATGACGCCAACGTCGAAGCAGTGCAACTGATCAATCGGGCGTTCGACGACCCGCCCGGATGGCCGTTCCCATCGCACTGGGAGTATCCGCTTTACCTAAGTCTTCAACGCGTCGAAGTCTTCGGATCAGAATCAACTGTTGCATATGCCCGTCGCGCAGTCGATGTGGTCACGGCATGGGCGTACACGTTCAAGGCGTCCGAAGAACCAGGCCGGCGGGTCGAGCATGATGAGGACATCAGCTACGAGGCTGACGGCACACCCCGTCTCTTCCTCGCCGCAGTGCGCGAAGAGTTGGGGATCCCCAGGGGCGTTGCCTCGCTGCCGAAGCACCTACAGGGCTACCGCTAGTTCGTCACCTCATGAAGACCGCCAGGTTTATTGCGAATACCGCCAACTAGATTGAGAACGGGCAATCTTTGTCGGGTGTCAACAGAACTAAGACCAATGACACGGATCTGAAAGATGGGGGACGTGCATGAAGGCGTCGCGTGGTCCCGTTGTCAGTGACAATAGTTTTGGGACAGTGCATGTCGTCGTCGCCCGATGACCACTCAATGACGACCACGGTGAGACTGATAGATTCTGTTGCCGCTAGTCGTCGGAACGAATCTGGACAGATCGTCGGACTGGTTTGCGTGGGTCACGTGAATCACCGAGCTGCTCGACGATGTTGATCGCCGCGTCAAGTGCTCGCCTGACAGACTCCGGCTCGGCGTCTGCACCACTATGGATCACACCATTTCTGAGGTCCGCCAGCTCATTCAGATCCCGGTGGGGCTGGTACCCAGTCCGGTTGGCAGCCAGCCAGTCCGATCGAGAAACAATCCCGCGATCACGGCTGCGACGTTCTTTTCTGGTTGCCTGTCGACCGGTGTGCCGTTCAGTGTCTTCGACAGCCCGAATCAGACAGACCTCGACGGCTGTCGCCGCGTCGAGCGCGGCCTTGCGGAAATCTGCGCGAACGAATGCCTGAACTGCGTCGCGTCGCAGCTGGTGCTCCACGGGTGGCTGGTCGGACGAGGCAACTCGATCGAGGATTGCGATCAGCGCGACATCTGTCACGGCACGCGGTGTAGGCGTCGTGATGCGGATTCCGCCGTACCGCCATCCGCCCGCAGACCAGGTTCGAAGGCCTCGCGCATGCGGGTTTGCGTCATAGACTGGTTGCCTCGGATTGATATCTTCACCGGTAATGACTGTCACCCAGTCGGCGACGCGCCCGAACCATTCATCCATATAGTTCTCGATTACATGCTGGATTTTTAGGTGCGGGTCGGTCGTATGGAGCGGATATAGCTCGGGAACAGGCCTGTCGCTCTCGCGAAGCTCCAGTGCGATCCGGCGGAGGGCTGTCTTGTTGTCGGTCCCGAAGCCTGCGTACGTCGTCGTCCACTGTGCGGCAGGATCCCAGGCTTCTGGCGGGACGCCTGGCAACATTGGAGCGGTTGTTGCCTCAGGTGCGTCGGTTCTTCGTGGGGTGTAGATCTTCGCTGCGACTGGGCCGATAAACGTTTCGAAGATCCGGCCGAGGGCTGAATAGGTGACCCAGATATGATGGGGGAGCTCGTATTCCGCGTAGACCACTGCAGACGTCTCGGAGTCGTCGGTCATCAATAACCCTACGTCGCGTTGGCCCATTCATCGAGGCGCTCTGGCCGGATGCGCTTGTCGAACCGGAGATTCTTGCCTTTTGCGAGGTCCACGGCGATCGCATGGAGCTGCTCGGGTCCTTGTCCGCCCCAATCGTTGCGCAACGCCTCCACCAATAGGCCGTCGGGTTCCAGTCTGACGCCGTGGTCGCGCAAATAGGTCAAAGTCTGCACGACTTCAGAGCGCTCACGACGGTCGATGAGTCCTTGATTTCGGATCGCTATGCCGCACAACCCTTTTACCGCGGCCTTCAGCGGAGCCGAAGCCTCCGGCGTCGGTGCGATCGTCTGCTTAGTGAGAGGTTCAACCTCGAAGGCGGTGATCCACGGCGCGTGGCTCGGCACCGATATTGCGTACCTCACCGGCCCGTGGGCCTGCACGACAACAATGCCGTCAACGTCGTGGCGCTCCACCTCCAGCACCTCTCCCAGATTCAGGAACGGGCCTACGACGGTGCCCTGCGGCCGTCCGTAGAAGCGCGATTTGGGGGATACGCAGGTGATTGGGATGCCCAGGTCCTCGAGGTCGTTCTCTTCGACGCTGCGGGTGTCGGGCACGTGCAGGGTCGCAGCGCCGCCGGCCCACGCCAGCGCGGCCCGCAACGCTTCCTCGAAGGGCACCTGACTGTCAACATAAGCTCGCCGCGGCATGGCCTCACGGTAGTCGAGCGCGACGGGGCACCGTGACGGCGGACTGCAAGGCCCGCTCCGCGCACGGATAACGCGAAACGGGCCACGATGGGGTCATCCACTATGCCGCCACTGCGAAACTGAGCGGGTCGCGACGGGGACAATACCGTCCAGTATTGCGGAGCTTTATGTGCACAACGCAGATCGGGCCGCGGAAATCGCTGAAATCAGTGATGAGTCACGCTTCTTACGCCTACTTCAGAGAAAAGAGGATACGGTCGTATCCGGGAGTTGGAAACGCGATACCCCAAAGTTCATTCACGTGCGGGTTGACCCTTGGCCGCAGCGCCAGCCTGATTCTTAGCGATGGCTAGGACTCCTGGAAGAACCGCCGAACTTGGCACGTCTAGGGATCCAGGCAAGCGCTGCGTGGCCGACGCCAACGGCGCTTGGACGACGCCGATATCCAAAGGTCGGTCGCGGTCGATAGCTGACGCGCCCAGTGTTCGACGAATGCGAGACCGCGGAGGGTCGTACTCCTATACGAAACTCCCTCGCACCGCAAGGATCAGCCGCTTTGAAACACCCTGGAGAAGTACCTCGGGGGCGCCACCGTCCTCTTCATTCACGAACACCCTGACGTCCCGTTCGGCACGACTGATTGCCAGATAAAGCAGCGACAGCAACCGGCTTTTTTCGTTGGGAGCAACGTAGGGAGCTTGGAGGTCAGGAATGCCAGCAACGAGGACAGTGTCGAACTGCAAGCCAGCTAGATACTCTGCTGGTCCAACCAGCAAACCTCGACGCCGATAACCTAAACCATCAACGTCGCCTCTGCCGGTGATGGAAGCAACATGGTATCGCCCTGACTGAGAGATTTCATGAGCAAGCTTGCTAAAACGAGGCCATTGGCGCGTATCGACGACTGCTAGCGCCACCCGCCCGTGTGGATAGACGTCCCTAATTACGCGGTATATGTCGGTCTCTTCTGCACTATGTGATTCTGAGGTCGTCAATGTTGGAATAGGGCCATCGTCCTTAGTCGATTCCACCTTCGAAAAATCAATATCCCACTCATGTCCCAAATTGTGAGTTGGGAAGAACAAGTGGATATGTTTAATCAGCTCCAGAATCTGCGGCGTGAAGCGGTGGATTCTAGTCAGCTCAAGGTTGGTGACCTCACCGAAAGAGGTTTCAGGAGCAAAATTAGTGGACGACTGGACCTTGTCAGCAGCGATGCCAATAAATGATTCCGATGGCGACTGTCGTGGATCAAGAGCCATAAATATCTTCGGATAACTTCTCACGTCTCTGGTCAGGTAGTGCAGAACTTGCCGTTCCAATGGACTAAACAAATGAAATTCATCCACAAAAACAAGATCATACCCGTCATCCTTGCGTGACCTGTTCCATGCATGGGTCTCGAGGTGGCTCAGAAAGTCTGCCAGTACCTGGTCTGAAGTCATTAGCGAGCGCGCTTCAAGACTTTCCATGAAGCGTGTATACAGCAGAAATACAATCTCCAAGTCGGCCCTGGATGAAAGCGGGAGCATCCAAGGCGCTCGCGGAATCTGAAAATACCTTGTGTCAGAACCCGCCCCAGGAAATATCGCTGCTGCGCCGATGACCGAACCGAATTCAACCAAGAGGTCCCACGCCAAGGCGCTCCGATCCTGCTCTTTAGTTGAGTCGAGTCTCGATCTAAGTTCATCAGAAACTTTTGCACGGTATGTAACCCAGTCGCCGTCGACAAACTCGTCGATCACGTCCATAATTTCGTCTAGCTGTGCCTGCTTTCCGCTAAAACTGTCCTCCCCGAGCACCGTGAAACTCGAAACGCTTGATGCATATGCGGGTGAAATATTCTCAGCGATTTCGAGCAGCGGGAAAACATCTATTTCTGGCAGCGGTCCCAGGCTCATCGAGTCAATCGACTCGGAAATCTCTGTGGCCAGCGACCAACTATGCGTTGTAACGAGGACGCGGATGTCCTGATCTTCCTGTCTCGCTTGAAGGACCTCCGCGATCGCCTTCATGGTTAGGGCGAGGGTCTTCCCAGAACCTGCGGGGCCGCGTAGCCGAATTGAACTGGTCGCTGGCGCGTCGATGAAGGATCGCTGATCATCACTAATCGCCGATATCCATCGATCGTATGACCAGCCCTTAGTCGGCGACTGCGATAGAGCCGGCAGATACATATCCACATCAGCCGCACTGGACTGGCCTTTGAAGAAATCGGTTGCTGACTGGATGACTCTGTCCCATTGGGCTTCTAAATCGGGAAGAGTGGGCCGGACCGCAACATCGAAATCTTCGAGAGTGGTCTTGCTGTCCGATGTAGTAGTGCGCCAGTACACGACATCTGACCGGATGCCGGGCAATACCTCTGCGATCCAGCGTGTTTCACTCGCCCCTCTGGGAACCGCGAAAAATGCGACGAGATTGCCGTGCTTGTACTGATGCCATCCTCTGGGTAAGGATAACTTCCCAGAGATCTTGACGCGGTCAACAAAGGCAGCCATCCGACCTAGAACGCTGCGACGTGACCTAGCTAAAGCCGCCGGAGTGTGCTTGTCCGTCCATTCTTCGTCGCGAATAAGAACAACTCGCTGTGTCTCCAGATCGTCGCCGGCCGTAACCAAGTACTCAGCTTCATCTGTTTCGCTCGGGTAGAGGTCGGCGGATGCATCTACCGCCTCTGGCGCCAAACCTGTCGCTAGAATGCGGAGTGCATTCGCGGACGTAACAAGAGGCTTCATTTCAACGCATCTCCCATGAGCTCAAAATAGACATCCCGGGCTTCTTCGTACTCATCTGGAAGCCCAATGGCCATGAATACGGTGGCGAAGCGCTGGACCAGCGCGTGTGTGTAGCGATCGCGTAATCGGGAGATGCGCTTGTATTTGGCATCCCTGTGTTTTGGGCCAATCGCGACTTCAGGTTCCCAGACCTGCTCCAGGTGACGGAGGTATGCGAAGTACCCTCTGTCGTGAGATGTGGCAAATGTGCTGATGAACATCGCATCACCAGGAGGGCTTTGATAGGCCTCCCTCACCGGATCCAGCACTCTTGCGACAGCATTCTTACGCGTAGGAGGTTTGTCGCCGCCCAATTGGCCATCGACGAGGTTTCTCAAGGCCTGATCCAAGTCGTCCACGGACGCGTCGAAAGGGTCTGCTGCACGAGTAGGTGACAGTTTCGGTCACGCGGCCTGACTGGCCGGTGTGGTCATGATGGCTTCGAATTCCACCGGGGTCAACCGGCCAAGGCCGGCTTGTCGGCGGCGTCGGTGGTAGGTGCGTTCGATCCAGGTGACGATCGCGATTCGGAGTTGCTCGCGGGTGTCCCAGCGGCGGCGGTCGAGCACGTTCTTCTGCAGCAGGGAAAAGAAGCTCTCCATGGCAGCGTTGTCGCCGGCCGCGCCGACACGGCCCATCGAGCCGACCATCTCGTGATGGTGCAGTGCGTGCACGAATCGCCTTGAGCGAAACTGAGATCCTCGATCCGAATGTAGGATGCATCCCGCGACATCTCCGCGTCGGGCCACCGCGCTGTGCAGTGCACGGGTGGCCAGTCGGGACTTCATTCGGGAGTCAATGGAGTAGCCGACGATCCTGTTGGAGTACACATCTTTGATGGCGCACAGGTAAAGCTTGCCCTCACCGGTACGGTGCTCGGTGATATCGCTGAGCCACAACTGATTCGGCGCGTCGGCGGTGAAGTCGCGTTCGACGAGATCGTCGTGGACCGGTGGGCCGGGCTTGCCGTTCTTGCCGCGGTTTTTGCCGAACACGCTCCACAGTTGGTTCTGGGAGCAGATGCGCCAGGCGGTGCGCTCGGCCATCGGCTCGCCAGCGTCGCGGGCCTCCTCGACCAGGTAGCGATATCCGAACTCCGGATCATCGCGGTGCGCGTCGAAAAGGGCGTTGACGCGGTAGGCCTCGACGCGTTCGGCGTCGGTGACAGGGGAGGCCAGCCAGCGGTAATACGGTTGGCGAGCGAGCTTGAGGACCCGGCACGTCACCGCGACGGGGATCCCGTCGGCGGCGAGCTCTTTCACGAGCGGGTAGATCCTTTTCCCGGCAGGTTGGCCTGCGACAGATACGCCGCGGCACGGCGCAGGACCTCGTTTTCCTGCTCGAGCAGCTTGATCCGCCGCCGGGCCTCACGCAGCTCACCGGACTCGCCGGTGGTCTTGCCGGGCTTGGCGCCCTCGTCAATGTCGGCCTGACGGAGCCATTTCTGCAGCGTCATCGGGTGCACCCCGAAATCGGTGGCGATCTGCTCGATCGTCACCCCGTCATCGCGATTGCGGGCCACGCGCACGACGTCGTCGCGGAACTCACGGGGATAGGGCCTTGCCATGGGGACATCCTCCCAGCCTGCCCACCCAGGGCAAGCCGACTCAGATGTCACCTACTCGTGCAGCAGACCCAAATGCTGAATTGATTCGATTGCAGCCCTTGCGATTACGGCATTTTTGTCAGATAGCTCCAAGGCTCGGATTATGGAGTCCGCGGACTCTTCTGCCGTCCAGTGTCGCAACCGCTCCGCAGACACTCGCGGCCCTCCGACGTGGTCTAATATTTTGAGCAACTCGCCAACAGGCTTCTCCACGAGTCGGTTTCGTACACGAGGCACTACCATCTCGAGAAGGTACTCTTCGGCTGTCAGCAGTGGTATGCAGGTGACTCGACCATGATGCTTGTTGAAGGCGAGATCGCAATCGGCCGTAATCACCATTAGGTGGCGCTCCCACATTGCAGCATTGATATTTATGGCTTCCAGAATGTCACCTTGGCGAAGAGGCTCTGATGTGCTCAAATCACAGAACTCGGCAAACGCCTCGTCCATCCTTGCGTCCCCTTTATGTCTATCGGTACCAATCATGCGCTGCCGCCGCCACGACTCCCGACTCCAATCGCAGAGTAACGACCCCAAGGTTGCGCTGCGAGTGCAGCGTGCCTATGGACGACCTGGTCGCTATAGCCGAGCATTTCGGCTACGACTGGCGGCGGCACCTGTGTGACGAGTTCGCTTAGCGCAGTATTGCGAGCACCCAGTAGGTCTATACCTAGCCATCGCAGGCGATCCATCAGCGTGTTTGGGTGTAGGTGCTCGCCAGGTCGATAACCCGGAAACAGCCAGGGATTGTCTGCTCCTGCTGTGCGAAGGTTTGGCCTGTTGGTGACGTGGCTCTTGAGCAGTGCAGCGAATGGCTCAGGAACGGGCGAGGGACTAACGCCGAGTTGGAGCGATAGTCGGTCGGGAGAGACAAGCACCTTGCTCATCGGTATTGCTGCGACCTTCACGAGTGGCTGGGCGTAGAGGAGTAGCAGGGTTCCGGCAACTCGGTAGGGGAGCGACTCGCTGTCGCCGGACAGAAGCTCTCGAATCCACTCGAGCCGCTGATCTTGCGTCAGAACCCGGACCGTCCTGGCCTGCCGATGGCCGAGCGTGATCGATCCATTCACCCGCATCTTTTTGCACCAGATGATGAACGTCCGGATGAGGTGCCGTGTCGTCGGCCCTGTGGTGACCCAGAGGTCCACGTCTTGCTGAGTGCAGTCCGCGATCGTTCGTCCATGTTCGGTTCGAAGCCACTGAAGGAACTTCAGTGCCTCGGTGATGTCCTGCTTCGAGGCGTGAACGGGTCCGCGCGTCGGCTTCCCAGCGAGTGCTAAATCGTTGATTCGTTTGAGGTGGTGCCAGGTAGCGAATTGTCTTATTGGCGTGGTGATCTGGGGATCTGCGACAGGGCGCAGCTTGTCGTCGATCCACCGCTCGAAGTAGGCGAGGTACTTGTCGCGGGTCGGCAGTACTTCGTGGTGCTGCAGGATTGCGCGGAGATGGTCGACGTGCCGGCCGCTGGGCTCGTATTGGTCCAGGCCGTCGTGGGTAAGGGGAGTGGTGCCATCTCCGAGGGAGCGTAGGAGTCCTTGAACCTTGTCCGATCGTTTCCACGTGATGATGCTCTCGGCGCGATCAGCTGCGCACAGGGCGTCGATGAGTCGCGTGAAGCTCGCGGGAGAGTTCGGGTGGAGGAACGCCCGCTCAAGGTCTTCGCGGAGGCTGCAACGTGCGCATACGTTCCCGCGGTAGGGTCGCCGCTCCTCGTTGCACGACGTGCAGTAGAAGTTCTGGCGGATTCGCGCGCAGTCTCGACACACCGCTTGATCGCCGATGTCCAGTCGGCCCGGCAAAAGGCGGTGGAATCCGCAGCTGGGACAGTCGCCGTAGAGGCTGGTTGCTTCGTAGTAGCAGGAATTGCAGATGCGGCCGTCTGGCCATGTTGCTGCCGTGCGCCGCATCTCGCGGTGGCAACGAGCACACTCCATTGACCCGTCGGTGACTTTGGGTCGTCCCCGAACGGTGTTCCGGCGCAGCGGTTCAATCGTCATCGCGGAGGATCCGAGCACGTTTGGGGCGGATGGCCTTGTTCAGTTCTACGACGTTCCCTCGGCCAGCACTGACGGCCTTCTTTCGGGCGTCCGCAGCAGTGACAGTGACGAGATCGTCTGGGCCGCAGTCGAAGATATCGCAGAGCGCGGCGATGAGCTTCAGAGAAACCCGTTCGGGTCGTTGGTGGACGAGCCGGTAGACCTGTGGCCGTGACAGCGTGATCCCGCGTTCGTTCAGCCGAGGTATGAGATCGGTGCTGTTGTGCATCTGATGACCCGCCATGAGCTCGGCGAGGCGCCATTGGTAATCGACATCGCGTTTCATCCGGCGTCGCCGTTCTGTCTCGGCTGCAGCGCCGCGGCGATAGTGGCGTCGAGCGCGTTTCGCAGTGTCCGGGTGCGGTAGTCACTGCTGACACAGCTATAGATCGCTGTTGTCGACGAGTGCTCATGACCCATTTGGTGCTGAACGAACATCGCATCCCAGCCGGCTTCGAGCAAGTGCGTTGCATAGGACCGTCGGAACGAGTGGAGATCGAGACCGGGCGAGAGGTCGAGATCGTCACAGTAGCGGCGGAACCGCCTGATGAGTGTGGTTTCCGAGACGAGATTTCCGCGTTCGCTGGGGAACAGGTCGATCCCGTCGTCCATATGGGGCTGACCATTCTCCAGCCAGTCGACCAGCACTTCGGGCGTCCAGTCGAAGACTGTCAGCACGCTGCGCCGCTTCGGCGGGGAGCCCTTCTTCGCTTTGCCGTAACGCACATGAACCAGGCCGAACTTTCCGAACTCCCTAGCGTGGGGGTTCCTTGCGAAGTCGACCGTCTGCAAGTGGGCCAGTTCGTTGAACCGCAACCCATACGAGTAGGCAATCTTGAACATCACGGCGTCGCGGTATGCGGGCAGCCAACCCTTTCTGCCGGAAGTTACGACGGCAGATACCTGCTCGTCGGCATGATCGAAGAAGTCTTGAAGTTCACGCTTGGTGAATGCGCGTTTCTCGGGTTGGGCCTCGTTCTCCTGGACGTGTCGAGCGGTGTTCCAGTCGAAGAAGACTTGGGATGGGTGAGTCCCGAACAGTGCTTCGCAGACGCGGTCCCAGCCGTAGTCCGGATTGCTGACATAGGAGCAGAACTGTCGCAGGCCGACCTGATACGAACGGATCGACGACTGGGCGAGTTTGTGGATACTGCGAAGATCGCCGAAGAACTCGTCGACCATGGCGACGGTCCAGGTCCATGGAAACTCGTTCGAGTGCTCGATGAAGCGCTGCACCTGCTTGATGCGGGCGTCGATAGTCTCGAACTGCAGATTGCGGCTGAGCTGTTGGTTGCGCCAGCCCTGAAGCATTTCGGCGACTGTCTGTTCTTCGGGGTGCAGGGGCCTGACCGTGTCAACGAGATATGCACGTCCGACGTCGTCGACTGCCACCCGAGACTCCTGCCATCTGGTATCAACAGATGAATCAATGATTCATCTGTTGCATCATCAAGTCAAGACCCCAGGTCAGCGTGTTGCTGGAACGTCCTCGGATGTAGCCGGCAGTGCAGCCGTCACAAGTTCACTCCACAGGAAATGTGGGCGAAAGGTCCTGCAACGCAGCCGAAAACGACGGGAGGAGTGGTGGCCGGCAAGCGGCCAGGCGTTGATTCATCTGATGCAATATACAGTGGTTTAGTTGACATAATGTGGCTTATCGGCACTTTACCGACTTGCAGGTACGTGGCCTGGGCGTCTTCGAGCCCCGTGTTGTCCGATCCGGAACTAGTTGGGAGTAATCCGGGAAAACCTGGTAGCTGTCCGATTTCTCGCCCTCCGTTCCAGAACTATCTGACAGTGACACCCGCCCAGGTCCCTGCCCATGCACCTGCGGATCTCCGGCCGGCGTAGCCATCGCGTTGACTCTGAATCCGTGACTATCTGACAGCGCCGGACAGGACAGTGACAGTCCAGAACTACCTGACGGCGGCGGACACTCCGCGCCGTCGCGGTCCAGCACCAACCGTGCAATTCGTCACAGTGACGTTATGTAGGTGATGCAGCGCCCCCTGTTTGCGCAGGCTGGAGACGCGTGGCACCCCGATAATATGGATAACGTTGATTATCCATCATTTATCTGCAAGCCTGATGCAGTGTCGAACGAGACAGATCTCGGACTCTCCGTCGCCGCAGACGCGCGCCAAACCGCCTCCGTGCCGGCGGGTACTGATTGTGAGATCCCTGAGTGGTTCCAGCAGTTCTTGGACCACCGGCAGGCCAGTAAACCCTCGGGGCACACGATGAAGGCCTATCGGCGAGACTTCGTTGCCATCGCCAAACTGCTCGCAGACGGTGAACCAATCCGGCTCAGTCCAGCTGACATAACTCGCGATTCGATGCGTGCAGCATTCGCGGCATTTGCCGCCGATCACGAAGCTGCGTCGATCCGGCGCTGCTGGTCCACATGGAATGTGTTGTGCACCTTCCTCTATACAAACGAACTGTTGGCGGCCAACCCCATGCAGCTCGTTGGGCGCCCGAAGTTGAAGAAGCCGCTGCCGAAGGCGCTCCCCCGGACCGCGGTGGAAGCGCTGCTCGCTGCTGTCGCGCAGGAATCCGATACTCGCCGAACAGATTGGGAAGAAAGGGATCTTGCCCTCATTCTCACTGCACTTCTTGCTGGGCTGCGGGCGGAAGAACTCCGCTTGGTCGACGTTGGTGACATACGGACGCTCGACGACGGCTCCGCAGTGATCAACGTGAAAGGCAAAGGGGGTAAAGAACGCAACGTCCCCATCGAGGCGGTCCTGCTGGATGTGATCGGTACGTATATGGAGAGTCGTGCCGGACGGTTTCCTCAGGGCAAAAAGCGCTCATCGTCGCCGAAGAGTACGCCATTATCGGGTTGGCCGCACTCCGCACCACTATTCGTGGGTCGGGACGGTGAACGAATGACGCGTGGCACGCTCCAGTCACGGATCAAGCGCGCGTTCAGACGCGCAGGGCCTGACGCGCGCCCCGTACCCGGCGCCCTGGTGCACGGCCTCCGCCACACGTATGCCACTGAGCTCGCTACCTCGAATGTCAGTGTCTATACCCTCATGAAACTTCTCGGCCACGAATCGATGACGACGTCGCAGCGCTACGTAACGGCGGCAGGTATCGAAACCCGAAGTGCTGCATCGCAGAATAAGCTGTATGAATTGATTTCGGCCACGAGAGCCAGTTCCCATGAATCCGCGTCGAGACTGCCGCCCGAGGGCAAGGTGAAGGATGCCTAAGCAGGCAAGCATCCAAGAGGCGTTTGGCACCACGGGCCAAAGCAGAGTGACCGCAGAGTTCGAAAGAATGAATTGGGGCGTTGCGCCAAACCCGTACCACGATCTTGGAACAGACCTGTGGCTCATGGCTCGGGATGATCGCCGTTTCGACCTCGGTTTGCTTGTAGGCGCACAGGTCAAGACGAGCGAGTCGAAGTCGCAGACGTCCAAATACTTCAAAGAGCCAAAACGCGAAGATGGCAGGGTCGTCGGATGGTGGTATCGCGAATCATCGCGCGATGACCACTTCGATTACTGGATAAAGCACACAATTCCGCACATCGTCGTACTGCATGATCTGAAGTCGGGCAAGTCGTACTGGGTGCACGTCACGAAAGATGCGATCATCCGGACCAAGGCCGGAACCAAGATCCTTGTACCGAAGAATCAGCAGATCAATGCTTCCAATGTGCAGCGACTTCTCGACGTCGCCATCAGTCAACGCGGAACCAAGAGCACGTGGGAGGGGTCCAGCTGGACAGACATAGCCGCCCTCGGGCCCGAGGACCGTATTCGGTTTGCGTTGTTGACTCCCCGG
Organism: Mycolicibacterium sp. SMGY-1XX; assembly: GCF_059132455.1. Classification (NCBI taxonomy): domain Bacteria; kingdom Bacillati; phylum Actinomycetota; class Actinomycetes; order Mycobacteriales; family Mycobacteriaceae; genus Mycobacterium; species Mycolicibacterium sp. SMGY-1XX. The sequence goes on along the minus strand of NZ_CP101139.1, from coordinate 3,659,351 downwards.
CTCATGGCCAAGCGTCACCAGCCGAGGGTCGACAACGATGAGAACCCCCATGAAGCGATCGCGATGCTGGTCCAGCATCGACTGATGGAGCTAGATGGTTCTCGCGACCTTGCCGAGCATGTGCCGGGGATCGACCCGCCGCCGTTTCTGTCCGCACAGGAAGCATTGGCCTCCAGCGATTGGAAGTGGAATCTGTACGGGGCCCTGCACAATTACGTGCACAACGGCGGCCCGGATGTATTCACGCCGCTGGTGGACGCAGCGGAGCAGGGCACAGCGGAGCACGCGGCCGCCACAGCCATTAGCGCTGCGACGTTGATTGAATCGGGCAGAATCCGTGAAGCGCTGGCCCTCACTTCTGGCGCTCTGTCGAGCGCATTGAGCCTCGACCCTGTCAACTTCGCATGGATCGAGGTGCAGCAAGCGAGGTGCCTTCTCGAGCTGGGCAAGTACAAGAAGGCGCGGAAGTTAGCGATCCATGTGCAGCGCATTCAGGCGGCCGCAGCCGACGATCCGACCGCGATGGCGATCGCGGCAAGCGCCGCAGGCATCCTTCTACGTGCGAGCAACTGGAGCGTGCCAAGTTCAAATTTTCTGTCGGGCAACGACACTGCCGCGGGCTGGTGGCGAAACCAGACAATCGCTACAGGTCTCGAAATGTTCCTCGATGACAGGTTTGCATTGTGGGCCTCGGAGAGTGCTGAGTCTCCGAAACACCTGGATGACACGTGGCGACAACTGAGGACGGCGACCCTGTTGAGCGGATTCGCCGGAGACCATGGCGCCTGGAGCACGGAGTACTCGCAGCTCGCTCAGTACGTCTTCCAGGCTCACCCCGCCGGCGGCCTGTCTGCTGAAGCTTGCGCGGGCTTGCTGACCGACTTAAGGCTCGCTGGCGACGTGGACAGTGTTAAGAGCTGTGTCCAAAGACTCTTGATGGGCGGACCCGAGGAAGCGGTGCGGACGGCGTGCGCATCCGTAGACCTGCGACAGTCGACGCATAGCACTGGAAGATCCGATCTAGAACTGATCGCTGTGGGCGTGAAGGTGCTTGATGAAGGTCGGATTGACAACTTCATTCGCCAATGCGTCGAGATCTTCGTGGATCAGCGGAGTTACGTGAAACGGGTCCGGCCCACGTTCCTAGTCCACCATTACGTATTGCAGACTCTCGAAGCGCTTGTGGGGAGTACATCAGCACCAGTGGAAGCACTGCGGGTCTTTGTCGACTGTTTCCTCGCGCTACCCGCGATCGAGGACCAGTCGCTGGCGCACTCATTGGCGCGTGTGCTGAAAGCGGTGCCCAAGAATATATGGACAGCAAGTGATTTCGCAGTGCTGGCGCAACGTGAGGACGATAACTGGGAGCTTAAAGACTCAATCCTAGGTATCACCGCTGCGTCCGATGATGACGCCAGAGAGATCCTTCTGACACACCTACGCAACGGTCAAACACGGATGCTGTCTTACATCCGAGATATCCGAACCGTCCCTCAGGACGTAGCAGAGAAGCAGGTCAAGGCACTGTCCGACTCCGTACGGCGCGAGGTCGAGGAGGCAGTCGCGGGCACCTTCTACCGCCACGACAGCCGGAGCCTCGCGATGCTCAATATCTGGTTCCCCGAGGTGGCGAATTGGTCTCCCATTCACGACCTAATGAGTGAATTTCGCGTAATGCCCAGTAGCTTGATCTCTTTGGCAACTTTGATTCGTGATGCCAGTGAGCACATCGGGCAACAAGTCCGAGACGAACTGGTGCCACGCATGGAGCGTGTCCGCGACCGCACTCCCATAGACTTTGGCGAATGGCTCGAAGCCAACGGACGGCTCCGGACGGCCATGCGCGAGGCCCTAGACGCTTTGTCACCGGGAGCTGTCAGTGATAGAGAACTCTGGAACTTGGTCGGTGGAAGCAACGAGGATCGATGTGCTGCGGCACGGATTGTGGGTCGCAGACGAGATGTGTCGCGAATCGACGTTCTTGCTTGCTTGTCATACGACGCTGCCAGCATTGTCCGTGCATCTTCGGCATATTGGATTGCCAGATGGTTGGAGCTCGGCGAAGTAGCTGACCGCTGTAATCTCCTGCTAGAGGACCTTTCACGTGCATCCGGAACGCTCATTGCAGGAGCAATCGAGAGCGGTCTGACCGAACAAGGACGCGCCGCCGCTGGCAACTGGGTCGAATTGTTGCATGAAGCCGCTGAGGTATCGGACGGATAGCACACGTCGCTTGAAAGGCGGCCACCTGGCGTCGCAACTACCAAATCTGTTGCAGGCGAGCTTCATTGGATCTCCGGCATCAAAAGGCGTGTAGACTTCAAAGTCGCGACAGTCTCGGTGAACCCGGCAGATTAGTCGCGAATGCGCCTCGAAACGGGCCGACGTCCGATTGTCTTCGCCTCATTTAATTGGGCGCTGTCGACGACACGGAATGTAAGTTCTGACTATGGGGAAGCGAGTGAGCCGGATTCTCCGCGACGCCCACGAGGCGATGATCGCTCCCTTCCTCGATCGGGGCTCGCCCGCTTTCGCGGTTCTTCGACAGTGGACACGCAATAACGACTACGCCTCCGGCGGCATCAGCTCTTGCGTCCGAGTTCAATAGCGCGTCAACAAGAGTCGAGCGACTGGCCGCGCGGGATCGTTCTGCGTCCCAAGCCGACGAGTCGAGATGACACCGCTGCTTGCCTAGGTCGTCATCCGTACAAGGGCCGGCAAGTCCCGCACGGCGGAACGGACGTTCGCACGGTGTTTGCTGCCCACTCTTCGGCGTCCGCCGACTGAATGGCGCACACCTTGACGTAGGCGCCAGTCCATGGCCCGTTGTGCGGATTCTGACCGCTGATGGTGCGGCACGTGGCGTGATGCACCCGCGCGGTAAACAGGCTGTAGTTACGGGCGATGTTCACGACAAAGCCTTCCGGGTTGGCGGCGAGCCATGCGAGATAGCCAGCGTCGTCGTCCGTGAATTCGTGTGCGCGGGTGCGGTGATCCACCCCGGCGAGTGCATCAGCTGGCGCGACGTCGACGAACTCGCCAACCGGTCTTTGTGGGACGTCGAACGACCTGTCCTCGCTAACACTCGCGGATTCGGCCGATGCGTAGATGCCCACCACGACCTTGTTGCCGGCGGATTGGTCCACGGTGCAGTGCAGGCCGAGCTCAGTGATTCGGCCGTCGCGGGGATGCCATGCCCGATCTGGCCGGGTACGGCCCAGCAAGGGGTCGAGCGCGTCGATCGTCTGCTTCCAGAGGTTCAGCCAATTGCGACGTGGACCGACCACGAAGGACAGTTCGAGCCGAACTGGACCATCCGGTAGTACGGCAGCGCCAGAGACGGCGGCGTGGATAGCCTCCTTGTAGGCGACGCTCGTGGAAGAAGCCGCAGTGGTCGCGACGACCACACCGGCGGCGGTGGGCGCAGGAATTTCTCGGGCGGTACAGATCCGCACGGACGATTGTTCGCCATGGCGCTTCGTGCACCACACCGACACCAAGTCGACATCGAGCAGGCGCGATGCGAGCGGATACGCGTAGTTATCCAGGTCGCTGGCATCGAGCAGGTCTCGTGAACTCGGTAAACCGACGTCGAGGCGCAGCGCCCACGGGCCCCTGATCCGTGCGCCGGCGATCAAAGCCTCCGTATCGTCGAGGTACTCCTGCAATCGGATCTGATCTGGATCGTCAGCCTTGTTCCACGAGGCGAGCCGCGGGGCGACCCTCAGCTCCAGCGAGCGATTATCAGGGCGGGCAAACCAGCGCATCGGATCAAGATAGCGCGGCGCACCGACACGCCTCGGACGAAATTAGATCTCAATGGAACGCGATGCTGACATTGGAGACATTTGCCAGCAAACTGCGGCAGCTGGCTAGTCCCAATGCGAAGAGATGGTATCGAGTTCTGCGCGCATCGACTTTGCTGGCTAGAGACATCGCGTAGGTGTTAACTATAGGCAACACCCCGGGTTCTGATCGGCGACTTGCATCAGTGCGTTTGTGGGTGCGCCATTAGGGTGTGACCTCTCGTTATGCGCGAATGCGGTGTCTGACAGTGGAATTACATCCGCATCGCGCTCACCAACAGCCATCAGTCGGTTGGCTTTGGCATTCAAACTCGGCTCACTCGAAGGCGAACGGTGGACAAAGCCTTTCCCGGCAAAGTCATCGGTGGCCATGGTTGCTGCAACCCTTGTGCGGATCTGTCAGTTCGTGCTCAACTTACGTTGCCATTCCGATCATGGGGCGGGCACTTCAGCCTGCTCCAACGCACCGTCCCCGACGTGCGCGTTCATCGGAGGCAGTGGAATGGCCAGGCCTACCAGGAGGTGACACCCGCCCAGAAAATCTAGGTTGAACCGCTGACGGGGGCATCAAGTTTCCCCAGACGCTGAAAAAGCCGGGCTGGAATCCCGGCTTCTTCGGTGCGGCACCTGGCCGCTAATTGCTTACTTCACCCTTGAGAGGGAGACATGCTTATTTCAGCGCGCTTCCGGCACGATGTCAACCCCTGCTTTGCATCCTGGCCTCCGACCCCATCGCGGGCTGCAGGCCCCGATGGCTGGTGGAGACGGCCGTGACCCCGCCGTCGGTCCCGACGAAAGGGCCACTGCCCGTCAATGACGCGCCCTACACGATGGTGCTTTATCAAGATCCGAAGACCGGGCAGCGCGTACGAACCCGTCTCACACCTGAGGTTTCGCGCGTGTCATTTGAGCTATGCAGGCCTATCCGGAGTTTCCCGGCCTACCGTGGTCGCCGTTCCCATCAAGGCAAGTACTGGTTCTCGCGTTCACAAGGCCATGTCAGTTTTGAGTCGCGGTTCGAGATGACTGCCCTGATGACGGTCGACTTTCGGGGCGACGCAATCGCGGTCAGCTCCAACCCGTTCTGGCTGCTGTGGCCGAAGGGCCAGACGCACCACCGGCACGCCCCGGACTTTTTCATCCGACGACGCGACGGATCGGCTCTCGTTGTCGACGTCAAGCCGGCAGATCGTCTCCGCGAGAAGGATCGGCTCCAGCATCAACGCACCCGCGGCGTGTGTCGCGAGTTGGGCTGGGGCTACGAAGAATTCACTACGATGGACCCGACGGAAGAACGCAACCTACGGCTGCTATGCGCCTACCACCATCCGCGGTTCGCGCCGTCAGCAGAAGCGCGATCCGCTATCACGGTCTGCGTGAATCGATCGGGGCGAAACGGCATGCAGTTCGGCGAGCTGATCGACAACGCTTCGGACGGAGCTGAATTAGACGAAAGCCATCTCATCTGCAGCACGTACCACATGATCTGGAACAGAGAGATTCACGTCGACCTGGCCCGCCCGCTGACCTGGACCACGGTGATCACCTCGTGATCGAACTGCATATCGGCGACATCATCGAACTCCGTGGCCAGAGCTGGCATATCCGCGACAGCGACGGACTGGCCCTTCGACTCAAATGTCTCGATGACGGCAGCGACCTGACCTTGCCGGTAGCGATGTTGCTCTGCGACGATTCCTTCGTCGGTCCCGACGCCTCTGGACCAAGCATCGCCGATCAGAGGCTGCTCGACCTCGCCACCGACGAACAGCGACGAGATGCCCAGTTCTGGTATGAGCACCTCTCCGGTATCAAACACGCCATGGAACAGCCGGCTCAAAGACAAGCCACTCCGGGTACCCCGATCGCGACTGTACAAGAACGACTTTCGGACAAGCGTGCCGAGTTAAGAACCCTGGGGCGGCAGGTCTCCATGACCACTATGTGGCGTAAGTGGCAACGCTTCAACACTGCGGGCCTGCTCGGATGTATCGATCAGCGCGGCATGCCGGGTCACGTCCGTCTGTCTGGGGTGCACGAGCGTGTGATCATCGTCCTGGAGATGGTGAAGGCGCACTACGTAGACAAGTCGACGCCTACCAAGAAGCAGATCCTCGAAATCGCACAGCGTCGCCTTCGTGACGACAACGTGCCGGTGCCGTGCAGGTCGTCGATGTACGCCTTACTGGCTGCACTTGACCGCGGTGAACATACCACCGGCGATGCGACATCGCGCCGCAGTCACGCGAACAGCCCCGACCGACCGTTCTCGAAGATCGTCGCCTTGTATCCAGGCGAAGAAGTGCAGCTCGACTCAACACCACTTGACGCAATGGCCTTACTGCCCGATGGTCAACCATGCCGAATCGATTTGGCTGCCGGCATCGACGTCGCGACACTGAGCATCACTGCGGCAATTCTTCGCCCGAACGCCTGCAAAACCGTTGATGCTATTGAACTCTGGGCCAACTCCTGCATCCCGCAACAGATGTTGCCAGGCTGGATCGAAAATATGACCGTCGCACGAAGCTACCTGTCGGACAGGCTATCCCCTCAGATCGATCTCGACAGGGCACTCGAGAACAAGCCCATCATCGATGTGCGGGGTGTCGTAGTTGACCGTGGCAAGATCTTTGTCTCGAAAGCCTTCGAAAAGGCAACCGAACTTCGGGGAGTGCACCCGCGCGTCGCTGCTCCGCACCAGCCCACCGCCAAGCCTCATATCGAACGCTTGCTCAAGACGATCGGCGACGACTTTGTCCGATGGATCCCGGGATACAAGGGACGCTCGGTCAGCCACCGGGGCCGAAAACCCGAGAAGGACACTGTGTGGCCGCTGTTTGTACTTCAGGCGCTGCTCGACGAATGGGTCATCACGGTGTATCAGAACCGTCCCCACTCAGGGCTTCACCTGACGGCGGCCCCGCGGATGGAGCTCTCTCCCAATGCCATGTATCGAGCGATGTCGGAGATGGCACCAACTCCAGTACGGACGATGACACGCGACGATTGGATCTCCCTGAAACCACACGCGTTTCGCCGTATTAACCGCTACGGCGTCAACTTGGAGAACCTCGTGTACAACTCCGACTCGCCGCGCTTTCACCAGATGCGACGAACGAAATCGTTGAATTCCAAGCAGAATGGCAAGTGGGAGGTGCGCTATGACCCCACCAACCTGATGCAGATCTGGGTGCGAGACGAATCCCTAGTCTTCGACTCACAGGGTCAGCGCAAAGTCGAAGACAATGGCTGGATGGAGTGCCGCTGGGTTCTGGCCGACTATGCGACCATTCCATTCGGGATCGACATGGTGAAAGCGATTCGTCGGGACATGAGTAAGAAACCAACCGACAAAGAAGTGCTCAGGCGCGCGGAGCAGATTCATCGTCAATTGCTCGGCGGCCCATCGGAACCGAAACCTCGACCGGTTTCCCGTGCCGAAGCGTCGGCCGGGCGCGCCAACCTCGCGCGACAAGAGCTCAGCGCCGGCCCTCCCGCTGAGGTCGTTGCGCCCGGACGAAACGACGACACTCCGGTCGAGCCGGTTGTTCAGTCTACGGTCGGACCAGTTGAGCCCATGCGTCCGATGCGTCTGTCGGAAGGGTGGTGAACCTTGGCATCACCGACAACCCGCGAAGAGTGGCGTGAATACTGCACCTACGAGCCCACCCCGGACTCGCAGCGACCCTCGTTGAGTGCGGACGAGATCAAGGCTCTCGGCACCGTCGAGCGGTCGGCGTATAACGAACGCCGCATCGACTACCTGAATGAGGAACGTGTGTTTCCCACCCGGGATCTCACCCGCATCCTCAACCACGCACGACGACTGCTTCGCCGATCACGAGCCAAGAAGTTCGTAGCCCGGCCAGGTATCCGAGTATCCGGGGAACCCAGGACCGGCAAGACCACCGATGTGATGGCCGCCGGCAAGCGACTTGACGCAGAGATACGACGGACTTGCGGTAGGGAGAACGACTTGTCCTTCCTGCCCGTCGTCTACACCACGATCGCTACGGCTACAACGACGAACAAACTCTGGGTGCGCCTCGCCGACTTCGTCGGTGCGCGCGAGCTGCGAGGTAGCAATGCCGATGAGCGACTCGTGGACCTGGCGCGACTGCTGAAGAGCCTCGGCACCAAGTTCGTCATCCTCGATGATGTCCAACGCCTCAACACCGATCGCGCCGCGGGCGCCGAAGTCGCCGACAACATCAAGACTTTCGCCGAGAACCTTGATGCAACGATGCTCTTCGCAGGAATTTCGTTGGAGACCGCTCCCCTGTTCAGCGGCGAGAACGGAGAACAGTGGCGCAAACGGACCCGGCCCATCAACCTGAGCAACTACTCGCTCTCGAACGACGCCGACCACAAGGAGTGGGTGCAGCTCGTCGCATCCATCGAACGCATTCTTCCGCTCCCTCTGCATGAACACGGAATGCTCGAACGCCATGCGGACTACCTCTACCACCGCACCGGCGGCTCAATCGCATCCTTGAGCGATCTGATCATCGATGCAGCCACCGACGCCATCGACTTCGGTACCGAAGCCATCACGTTAGACCTCCTCGACTCGATTGCTATCGACGACGTCGATCCAGGGGCGGCCCGCTGATGCCGCTTCGTGCCGAACAGTCATCGACAGTCCCGGAGGGTGTCCGCCGCGGCCGTCAACGACTTCCCGTGCCCGTCTCTCCGATATGTTCGGAGACGTTGAACAGCTATCTCCAGCGGGTAACGGAGCAGAACCTCTTGCGACCCGGCTGGCTGTCTCAGCTCTCCCGACAGCCCCACTTCGTTGCGGACCTCGTTGAGCTCACCGGTTTGACGGAACGAGGGTTGGTAGCGGCGCTTCCGGAACTCCGAACTCCGCATGCAATCAAGCGATGGCCGCACCTGGTCGGCCACGTCTCGAAGCGGGCGGGGATCCGATCCGCATGCAGACACTGCGCTGCCGCGCAAACTCAAAGTCGAAGCCACGCAGTGACGGTCTTTGCCAGCCATGAACAGGTGCTCTGCGCCATACACCAGCAATGGACAGGAAGTTCTGAACTGAAATGCGATGCCCAGGAACAATTTTCAGCCCGACTCTGTCCTGACATCGCACGCGCACACCGCCAGCACCGTAGTCTCATTCGACGCTGGGGGCGCGGCCCCACATACTCCGGCTTCACCGCCGCCGTCACCTGCTTCTCCTTGTGGTCGGGCTGGCCGGCTGTCTCTCGTGCGCCTGATATCCAGCAACGCAGGCGACGGCTCGGTGGGCTCGAGGAAGCACCGTCCATGCTTCCACGACAAGCCGCGGCCTGGTACCCCAGTGCGGTGGCGCTGACCGACGTCATCATCTCGCTGCGGCACGAAGCGGCGGAGGGACGGCATTCCCCCGCCGCGACCGTCATTGCAGAGGGCCTCGTTCGACTGCAAAACATCGTTCCCGGCCTATCGCCGAGTGGTGCGTCTGATTCCTTCCGGCAGGCAGTGTTGGGTGAACTGCACACTCCCCCAGATGAAGTCGAAGTCGTACCGAGCAACCGATCACGTGAATCCCAGCGGTACAGAAAGAACGATGGTGGCAATGTCAAGCCGAACCTGTGAGGAGCCCGCTACCCCAATCGGATCGCTCTGCACTGAATGGGAGTTGTACCAAGGCATCGCATCCCGCGTCGTCTACACACCCGACCGGTTCCCCGCCGGATGCACGGCTGGAGTCCGCATCAGCGCGATTCAGGTTGAAGACGGCAGCTTTGAGACTGCTGCCGACGTTCCCCACATCTACCTCGAGTTCCACCCTGATTCTGGACTCACCATTGAGAACGCGCGGGCTCTCGCGCTCGTCCTCACCGAGTCCGCCGCTCAGCTCGAAAGTTGGATCGAGATGTTCGGTGCCGTCGCCGATCCTGGTGCCGAACGTTGATCGATCCTTCGCTGCCGCGCATCAGCATCACCGAACTACGCCGACATTTCAGCCGGTTCATCAGCGAAGCCGAACAAGGGCGGACTTTCGTGATCACCCGGCGGGGGCGCGACGTTGCCGTGCTGGCTCCGGCCCGGCGATTCGCCGACGAAGAATCCCTTGCGTCAGCGATATGCCGTTCGGTAGAGGAGCAATGATCGACCGTGGAAATCCGCTGCACCCCTTCACACTCTTCGGAATGGCGCTACCTCGCGAGAGGCTCACCTGACTCGGATAAGCGTCGATGTCAGGGCGTGGCGAGGAAAACCGGCGGGGTCTCATCGGTGTACAGCACGATCTGGATCCGGTCCTGCACGCTCGTTCGCTCAGGGCTGTTCGGATCTCCTGTGATACCAGTGAAGAAGGTGTCGAGGACATCTTCCCGAGTGGCAGGCTTCGCAGCTGGGCTCCACCAGTAAATAATGAGCTCGCTCAGTGGCCTCCCGTCGACGGGCCCGCGATTGAGCGCCTCGTAAACGCGTCGCCACCACCAGCCGTCCGATTCGCCAAGAGAGCACCCGAAGATAATGAACAGTCGAGTGTCGGAAAATAGGTGACCGTACTCGATACGGTTCATCGCCCAGTACGGCTTCATAAGTTCCCGGTGGGGATCTGTGCCCTGGTTGAAGCTGTCCGGCGCGTCGATCCCGAACAGAAGCGACCGCGGAATTGCCTGCTGTCCGTGAGGATGGATGACCTCGCTGCGGACGTAACTGGACCAACTGGTGTTGTCGTTCCAGCCTCCGCTCGGATGGCCTGTTGGGTTGGGCCAGAACCAGAAATTCCGGTCCGCATACGTGTGCGCTTGCGGCTGGAACTGCTGGGCGTCACGAAAGGCGTAGTCATCGAGTAGAGGCGTGTAATTGAAGTTAACGAATAGGAAGTTGAAGAGGTCGTAGTGTTGCGTCTCTGCGGGGAAGGCAAAAGACTCGAAGTTCGCGGACATTGTGGCGACGTCTCCGACGAATCTCGCCAAGGATTCCACGGCCAAAGAGCCCTCTGCGGAATCCTTCCCGACCCGGGCGAGTAGGTCAGGTGGTGCGACGAGTTCCAGGTATTCCGAGAATGCCCCCTGGATGGCAAGTGTTGACGCGTAGACGTTTTGGACCCGCTGGTAGCTGCCGTAACTGCCGATGAGTTTCCCGATGGCTGCTTCGACGTCGCTCCAGTTTCCCTCGCCTTTCGCCTTAGCGGCGGCCATCTGCTGGACCACCAGATTTGAGGAGTCGAAGTCGCGAGCGGCGAGGTAGTGATAGAACGCCGGATAGCGGGGAGAGAACCGGGACTCGTAGCGCCGTGTGATTTGAATATCGAAGCCGTTGCCCACCAGCACCATGATGTTGTGCTGGCGCCTTAGGTCCGAGTACTCGGCAGACGTAAACTCGCGATACCCCACGCCTGGCCCCGCCCATCTCTCACGTTCGAGCCGTCCGCGTTCTTGCTCGCCGGCTTCCCCACGGGGATTTTAGGGCCCGCGCGGCCAGATGCTGACACTGCCAGATGGGTCTGCTGCTCACAGGTGAGGAATTTCAGCGAGCAGACCTTAGGAATTTCGGTGAGCGGGACCATGGACAACTCAGCGAAGAATCTTCCTCGACCAGTTGAGAGCTCGCAGGTCACGGCACCCGCACTCTCAATCAGTTCGGGATCGGACACTTGTCCGATCCCGAACTTCTTAATGGTGATGCGGGAAAACGTGAGAGCTATCCGATTTCGGTCGATGGGTCGACAGGCGTGCCTAATCGTCGCGGGTGATGGTGGCCTTCGCTGGCGGTTCGGAACTGGCGCCCTAGGGCGAGCAGAAAATTCGCAGCTGAGCGCTGCACTGGGCGACGGTGCTCCACGCAGTTTGCAGCAGCGCGTAGATCTGGATCACTTCGTCGGCGGGGTCGGGTTTGTGGAGTTCGGCTCGAACCTCCTCTATCGACATCCCTGCCCCGAGGACGATCCACACTTCTTTCTGGGCGGTGGGATCGGTGATGATGTCGCGGGCACGCTGCCACATCTGGTCGGGAGTCAGCGGAACGGGAGTTCGGAGGCGGTCCAGGCCCGGGTTAGCGTTGCGCGACGGCCAGGGGTCACCCCAGTAGTTCATCGGCGGTCGAGTCTGCGTCGACGGCAACAGGTACGCCAGGTTCTTGATGGCCTGCGCGACGACCTCGTGGAAGACTGTGGCCGAACGCTTGGCTCCATCGCCGAACTTGGCGTGGATGAACGCGATCCGGTCTGGCTGCATGGCGATGAAGTCGCATGGCTCGGTTTGCATGTCGGTGCATACCAGCGTCTCGAGGCGATCGAAGTGTGATGACATCTGGTGGATCTGGGCGCGCTGGCGCTGTGTTCCGGCCAGTTTGTCGATGACCGCGAAGACCGATTTCGGGTGCCACCGGCCGCTGGCCGGTTTGCCTTTCTCGGCGATGACGCCTTTGAGTTCGTCCATGCCCGTGATCGCGTTTAGCAGCCGCAGTCCGGCGCGGTCGGTGTGCGGGTCGGGCACCGCGATGAACTGGCCGTTGACGTAGATGCTGCCCGCGGTGTGCGGCACGATCCGCAACCGCTGTTCGCTGTTTATCACCGACGTCAGTTCGCGTCCGGTGTCATCTCGAAACTCGAGGCTCTTCAGTGCCTGTGATTCGAAGTGGTACCGATCCACCGCGGCGTCCCATCGCACGGTGGCAGCGATCGGGGTGCCGTCGACCTCAAGGGTCACCCGCTCATCGCGGACCGTGGCGGCGACGCCGTCGAAGTCGAGCGACTCGTCACCCGAGGCGTCGCTGAACCGAGTGAACTCGGATCCGTCGACGTCGAGCAGCAGGTGGCGTGCGGTCGGATCCGCCGGCACCGCGGTGGCGTCGGCGTAGCGGGCCAGCGTCGTCGTGGCGGTCGCGGTTTTGGCGTCGAGGCGTCGATCAATGGTGTCGACCCACTGGCGGAACTGTTCGAAGGTCAGCCGCTGGCGGCGGCCGTCTCGGATTCGTGACCTGCTCATGCCCACATACCGTCGGGTTCGGGCCCCCAACGGCGAGTTCGGGGTGTATCCCTCGGCGATGTTGCAGACGTAGGCGTAGTCGGTGAGATCGGGTGCCACGTCCTCGATCGAGGCCGCACGCAGTGTCCGCGACCGGATGGCCCGTCTGCCGATGTCGGTGTTGTCCAGAGACACGCTGGTCAGTCGCGCATCCTCATCGAGCAGCAGCGACAGCACCGACCGCGACTCCTGGGCCAGCTTCAGTTTGGCGATGGCGTCCGGTATCTGGTTGTGGCTGTCGAAGACGAATACCCGACGGTCAGTCAGCCGCACGACGGTGAAGCCGAGCGTCCCCTCCAGAAAGAGGCCGGTGAGCAATGCGCTCGAGTTGCCGATCCCGACGTATCCGACGACCACGGTCTGTGCATCGGGGAACATCGGTCGCTGCACGGTCAGGCCCACCAGCTTGTAGTCCTCGACGATCGCGGCACCAAGTTCAGTGCTCGACAACTGCGGGGTCGTTGGTGACTTGAAGACACGCGCTGCGGGTTGATAGGCGAACTGACGCCAAAGGTCGGCGTCGCCAAGGTCGATGGGTGCCCGGAACTGGCTGTCGTAGTAGGCGGCGACTGGTTGGACGTCAAGCAGGCATTGAGTGAAATCTGGTGTCGTCGCCGTCGATTCGCCTTCGTGGCGATCAAAGTGCAGGTAACGGTCCCAGATCTGCTCGACATCGAAATCGGGACGGGACAGCACCCACGCGGTCTTGGGGGTCGGGGCGGGACGGCGCAGAACACGACCGATCTGCTGGACTACCGCACGGTCGCTGTTGAGCCGATCGTGGAAGGCCACCACCCGAAACGTAGGGTCATCGATTCCCTCCAGCAGTTTGAACTGGTGCACCCAGTACTGTGCGTTGCTGTCTTCGGGAGCTGGTACGCGGTCCAGGAGATGGTCGTCGCCGCTGTTGGTGAAGTTCTCGTGAATGCCGACCGCTGACTGTCCGCGATGCAGGAGTGTGGCCACACACGCGCGGATCTCGTCGGCAGTTGCGCATCGGATGATGACGCGTGCGGCGCCGAGGCGTTTATCGGCCACGAATGCGACGACGTCATCGACGAACTGTTCGGTGCTGCCGTCGGCGATGGTGGCGAAGCGTGGTTCACGCAGCCGGCCATCGGTGACGGCCTGGTGGTGGCGATACCAGAATCGGTGTTCCGGATCGGCCTCGAAATGCAGTTCGTCGTTGCGGTACGGGGTGGCGGTGAACAGCATCACCGGCAGCCCCAATGACCGCAACGCGGCGGACCATTCGGGCGACGGCTCATAGTGGCCCTCGTCGACGAGTACGGCCTCGAATCCGGCGAAGCATGCGTGACGGCGAGCCTGGTCTGCGCCGAATTCGGCGTCGATGCTCAGCAGCTTCTGGAACGTGCCGACGAACACCGTGGGGGTCGTCGTCGCCGGCACCTCATCGATGTGCGACGCGGTGGGCAGTTCGCGCACTTCCGGAAATGACGACGGTCTTCCCACGCCGAGCGTGCGCCACAACCCGCCGTCGAGCGCACGCCGAACCTGGCGCACCAACGATCGCCTCGGCACAATGACCAGCCAGTGCCGACGCCGTCTGCGGCTGTCGATGACGCCAGCGATGACTGCCGTCTTGCCGGCACCCATCGGCATCGTGACTAGACCTGCCCCCTGCGGTGAGCGTGGCTGGGAGACAAGGTACTTCGTCATCACGTTGACCGCTTCGCGCTGGTGCGGCCACAGGGCGCGGGCCAATGTTGTGGGCGGGGTCATGTGGCCGCTCGCACGTAGCGCAAATCTATCGCTCCGGCATGGGCGAGGTTCCGTGCGAGCTGGTCTTCATAGGTGGTGACCAGCAGCTGGCGCGTGTGGTCTCCGGCGGCGGCCATCAGTGATGCCGCGAGACGCCGATTGCGTGGATCGAGGTGCTCCAAGGGCTCGTCAAGCCATAAGAAGGACGCTTTCGTGCAGGCCTCGAGCACGAGCAACCGGGTGGCCAGTAGGGCAATGACCTTTTCCCCGCTGGAGAAGTGGTCGAATTCGATGCGGTGCGCTCCATGCAGCAGTACGAGCCGGCCGTCGTGTTGGAGTCGCAATTCGCCGCGATTGACGAACACCCGCTTCCAGCGGTGGGTGATTTCGGTGACCAACGGGTCGATGCGTTCGGTCAGCACGGCATCGGCGGTACGGGCCATCACTTGTGCGGCGATATTGGCCACCGCTTCGCGGCGATGGGCAAGTTGCGACCGGCGCCGCAGAGTCGCGGTGGACTCCTCGTCGTTGATGAGTTGCGCGAGCTGGTCGCGGCGCACCCGCGCTTCAGCAACCTTGTTCACCCAACGCGCCTCGGAAGCGAGGGCCTCCTCCAATTGTTCGGCCGCGGCAACCATGTCGGCGTCCGAGGGCGCACTTGCCGGTTGCGCGGGTATGTGAAGTTGCGCAGCCCGGCTGATCAGCGCACGGATGGTCTGTAGACGCTGGGTGTGCTCGGTGACCGCCGCGCGCAGTTCGGCCTCGCGCTGCTCAAGGCGCGCCGTCGACTGCTCGTGGCCGGCGGTGGCGGCCGCCACGTCATCGGGATCCAGCGGGCGCCGGCACACCGGACATTCGCCGCCGGCCTCGTCGAGCTCGTGGGCGGCGGCGCGGGCTGCGGTCAGTTGGGCGCTCACTGCGACCAGTTCGCTGCGGTGGGTGTCGAGTTGCTGCGTCGCGGCTGTTTCTGCCAGGCCAAGTTCGGTCTGTGTCTGGGCGAATAAATCTCCAGTGCCACCGCCGGTCCGGGCAATCGAGGTCTCGGTGGGCGGCGGCTGGGCGGGACCAGCCGCCTCGCCGCCGCCCACCATCTGCATCTCGGTACGGATCTGTTCGAGCTGGCCATAGTCGCGATCGGCTTGTTGTTTGGCGGTGTGGGCTGCGTGCAGCCCGTCGATGACTGCTCGGGTGGCGACGGCTCCTTCAGCGGCGTGTGCGCGGCCTTGTTCGGCTTCGGCTAGGGCTTCGTCCAACTCGGTGAGCTGCTCGTAGAGCGTGGTGAGGTCCGCTGCGGCGCGGCGGTCATGCTGTCGATACCGCTTGGCCTCGGCGTCGGCGGCAGCGTGTGCGCGGGCCAGTGCCTGGGCGGCGGCTTGGAGGTCGTCAACACCGAAGACGTGGCACAAGTGTTGGTGCAGTTGAGAAAGCCCCAGAGAGTGATCGGCCACCGCGGTGCTGGGGAGCAGGGTGGTGCGGGCCAAGAAGCTCTGTGATGCTCCGAACGCGTCGGCCATCACAGCTGCCAACCCGTCTTCATCGAGGTCGGTGTCACCGAGGGCGGCGTGCAGCGTTTCAGTGCGGCCGTCAAGTGTGCGCTGCACCGTGGCCAGTCGCCCGTCGGGTAGCTCCAGGTCCACTTCGACGCGCAGCGGATCCTGGCCGAAGCGGCGCGCGGCGGCGGCATCCACCCCTGACAGCGGGCCGTAGAGGCCCCACCCGACTGCTTGGATCAGCGATGTCTTGCCGATGCCATTGTCCGCCACGACGAAGGTGACACCAGCATCGAGTTTGAGGGTGAGCCGGTCAAAAGCGCGCCAACCCTCGACACGCAGTTCTCGGATCATGCAGCCTCCCGCACAATGGCATTCAGTGCGGCGGCGACCTGTTCATCATCGACTTCCGGGGCGCGGCTGAGTTCCTCCACCAGTCGGGTGAACGCCTCAGCGGACCCTTTCAAAGTTTGATAGGCCGCTTTCTTATCGCCGCGGTAGGCGCGGCGAGTTTCGGCTTCGAGCACCAAGCGCGATTCCCGCGACGCCAATGCGGCGACATCGAGGGGCTCTTGGAGATCGATGTCGAGACGGTACGGCTCCCACGTCGGTGCCGCCGCTTCCAGCATCCGCCGTAGGGCCTGCTGGGCGGTGAGCACCGGCAACCAGGGGACACTCAGATCGACCGACGGAGCCACCACCACGGTCGCCAGATCGCTGGGTGTCAACAGCTGAGTCAATAGCTCGGCGGATCCATCGGCGATGACACCGACGTAGGCGAGGTCGGCATCGTCGAACAGCTTCTGAACCTCAGCGCGCAGACCCGTGCTGATCTCGGGTTCGTCGCCGTCGACAGGAAAGAACACCGCCCGCAGATCCAGGTAAGACACCTTCACCGCGGAGCCCACGACATCGTCGGGCTCGACGCGGATGACGGTGCGGTCGTCGATGCCGTCCAGCATCGTGGCGATCCGTTCCAGGCGGGCTCGGTGACGATCCGCCCCCAAGCGCGCACCGCTGCGGTCGGTGCCGCGGCGGTCGCTGCGGTCGGTGCCCCGGCGGTCGGTGGGCTCCGCGTCTGCGTGGGCGCCGCGCAGCGCGGATTCAAACTCGGTGCCCACCAGCAATTCTTCGAAGTGCGGTGTTGAGCTGTCTAGGTCGCTGCCCTGGCCGGCGAGCACGGTGTTGATCACCGCGATCGCGTCGGCGCTGTCGTCCTCAGCAAGGTCGTCGAACGCCGGGCGTGGGCCGGCGCCTTCAAGGAAATCTAGATAGGCCGCGACAGCGCGCTCGACCGTACTCAATTCCGGTTTCTCGCGGTCGTCACCGCTCGGCGTCACTGTGGCGTTGCGGTCTGTGTCGTCGGTGTTCATGGTTGCTTCCGTTCAACGAAGTAACTAGCGAATTTCGGGTCCCGACTTGCCTGGTCCCGCAGCGTCAGCAATGTCTGGGTGAGAATCTGTCCGACCCGCTGACCCGTCATGTTCAGTTCCCGGCCGATCTCCGCCCGAGTACGTCCGTTCATGACCAGCTCCACCACGATGGTGCGCGCCGGCTCGGGCAGCGCCCTGAACAGCGGGCGCAATGCAACGAACTGTTCATGGTGTTCATAGGCTTGCTCTGGGTTGTCCCACCACGCGGTTGCTGGTGCGCTTGTGTGCTCGCTGAGCGCCTCATTGAAGGCGCTGACGCTGATCTGGTCGGGCTCGTCGGCTGGAGCGTCGCGTCGACGCCGACCTCGGGTCGCTCGCCGCAGCGCATCAACGGCCCGTGCACGCGCGATCTGCATGCTCAGGGCCTCCCAGTTAGGAGCTTCCTGGTGTTTAAGTAATGCCACCAGCGCTTCCTGCAGTACGTCTCGGGCGGACTCGCCGCCGCTGAGCAGTCGCTCTTCGCCGAGTTGGCTCGCACGCCCGAACAGGGTGCGCTGAATGGCAACCTCCATGGTGCCGACAATCTTCTGCAGCCGCGCCGGATCGGCCAGCAGCGGATGCTGCGGGCGGTTGTGGTCTTCATCGGCCGATCCGGCGTCAGCGGGTTGGTTCATAGTCTTGCCCCACTGTCGACGCTCACGCGGAAAGTGAAAGCGCCCACGCCGGGCCGGTCCGAAAAACCTGTATTTTGCCCTCGGAGCCGGGCAACGACACGTCGGTAGATAGCGGCGATCGATGCCCGCGGGGCAGCCAGCCGGTCACAGATGAAGCCGGCGCTGCGCGCGCCGGATCCGGCCCGCGTGCAGCTGGTATCGCACGTTGTCGAATATGCGTGACAGCCGCAGACCCCTGTCAAGGTGTCGACTATCGTGGCGGCGACGCTCGTCCTGAGCGGCCCGATGTGGCCCGGTCAGCCGCAGCCCGTCATCGCCGCGGCCACGTTGTGCCTCCACCGGACAGCCGGGGCTGCTGCGGGCGTCCAGGGATTCGAGGGTGTGGGTGCTCAACACGTACTGCAGGGGCCCGGGTTCGCCGAGTCCGCCAGGAGCGACGTTGAGGCTCACGTACTGCGCCAGCAACGACGCCGCGGCGCTGACCGACAACACTGAGACGTTGGCGGAGGTGTTCTGAGCGTCCGTCCCCGCGCGGGGGCCGCGCAACCCGTCGATGTAGGCCGGATCATCAAGGTCACCGGAGCGGTCTGCCGCCACAGCGCCAAGGTCGAGTTGACCGTTGCAACTCATGCAGGGACGCCCTGGGCGCAACACATGAGAGCGCCATGTCGCGTTGCGCATCCCGGTGCCGTCGTCGAAGGTGTCGATGGCGATGCCACCGTCGATGACAGGGATGTAGTCGCTGTGGGCAACCAGGTTGAGCACCGCCCGCGGCCACGGCCGGTCCACGCAACAGAAGATCTGGTCAAAATCTAAGGCAGCGGCCAGGCCGTCGGGCTCGCATATGCTGATGTCCCATGCGTCCACGGTGATCGTGGGGCTGGTCGCGTTGTCTGCGACCAGGCGTCGGGCCACCTCAATCTTGCTGCGCCGCAACCTCGCATCTACGGCCGTGACTCCAATGAGGCGATCGAGGTTGTGCGCCTCGACAGTGTCGAAATCCATCAATCCGATGCGGGTGAGCCCGGTGGCTGCCAATCGGACAGCGACATCGAGGCCCACGCTGCCCAGGCCAACGACAAGCACTGAGCGACGCGCCAGATCGGCGTGGCGGCGCGCACCCCAACTTGTCACTGAGCGGATATTGGCTGGGCCTGACCGCGGCGGAGCCACCCGGGTGTCGTCCCAGGACACCCGCAACTGGTCGCCGACGACCCTGACGTTCTCGCATCGCGAGGGCGCAACATCGTCTGCCACGCCCTGATCCCAGTGGCGGGCCGACCACGCGCCGTCCCGGCCGGCGAGGGTCATACCGACCAGCGGGAGCCCCGTGATGTCGCGCGCCAGATTGGCGTAGGCGCGTTCGGCGTCGTAGTCGGGCAGGCTCATCTGCTGCCAGCCCCTCCCGCGGGGATGGCTGTGCAGTATTACCAAACCCTCGCCTTGTTCAGCGGCTCGAGTGGCGACACGCCACACGTAGTCGCCGGTGATGGTGGCGTTGCCGTGGACGTCGCGGTCGCCGGGTTCCGGGAGATCCACCTGCTGGAGTAACGCTGTACGACGCCGCGCACCGGTTGAGGGCCGGTAGGTCGCCAGGCACAGATCCTCCTGGCCGTCGGCGCGGAGGAGGTGGTTGCGCAGCGCGTCATCCACATCCGCCGTCAGGGCCACCGAGGTGCGCTCGGTCATCGTCGAAGCTGCCGCGCGCCGCTCCCGCGGAATCATGCCGCCTGCCCCAGCACGCCACGAACATGGGCCAACCAGGCCTGGCCGGGGTCGGGGTCTAGGCCCCAGTCGAACACCTGCCGGGAGTGTCGGATCCACCCGGGGACCGCCGAGTCTTGGCTGTTGGTGTGCTCGAAGACCACCGTGGCGGGCAGGTGAATCCAATGCGGTGGCGCGATGGGCCACCCTGCCAGTTCGGCGATTTCCACGCCGGTCTCGATGACTGCGCCGGCCTGCGGGCCGCTGATGACGTCCACCGTGTAGACGATCAGCGGCCCGCGGCGCTGCGGCCGGGCACCCGACGCCTCCAGCCCGGCGGTAAACGCGTCCGCAGGATCAGCCATCATGCGACGTCGGCGCGCTGCCGGATCGATACATACCGGTCGCCCGGACGGATCTCGACGATCTCTCGATCACGAAACCTGCTCTGATTCTCCTTCTGGCCGTGCAGGCGACCCAGGTCATAGCGGACCGGGTCCAGCCCCGCCAGCCGCAACAGATCAGCGGCCGGTTGGCGGCGCACTGTCGTGCTGAACGGCTTGCCGTCGATGGTGAAATCGATCTGCTTACGCAACGCGGTGACCTTCTGCTGGCCGTCGTCGGGATTGGGCATATCTACCTCCAGTGGTGTGTGACCCGAGGGTCGTTCGCTCGTACACCCCCTTGTCGACGCCGACATCCCGACTGAAAGTCGCCGCGCACCGCGAAGCCGGCAATAGCCACCCCCAGATTCGTGGGACAGGACCGCCGCCCCGAGAAAAAGCACGGAATCACTGGTGACCTCCCTGGTCCGAACCCCCAGTTCTGTAGCAGCATCTGACGTGGATGAACGTAGAGCTCATGGTCGAAAGGGCCTGGGTCACAACGGCCCCGGGTGCCGTGCAGCACTGCGCGAAGGATTGCATCCAGTAAACAGTGTCGGCATCAACGCGAACATCGCGGCTTCGCCCCACTGCACCAGTGCGTGCGCTCACCCGGCGTCATCGACACCGAAGGTGTCGTCAACCATCCATTGCGCGCAAAGTCGGCCGGCATTCGGCGTCCCACGAAGTCGGCGGCGATGGGGAAGGTCATCGCGGGCCCTGACGGGTCAGATCGAGGACCGATCCTGGGGGGGGGTAGCTCGACTGCGGTAAGCCTGACGGCGGCTGATGGCACGCGCTGAGCGCATGCTCGCGCGGTTCTAGTCAGCCGGCAGCCGGTAGTCGGCGGCCAGGTCGGAGACAATGTCCGCGACTCCCTTCGGATAGTTGCGCAACCGCTTCGGGTCCGGCTGCGGCCCGATGGACTGCGCCTCGAAGAGAGACACCGCCGCTTCCGTCATGCGCAGAGCGTTTCCGAACGCGTCGAGCGTGACCGCCAACAGGCCCGAGTCGTCTAGCTCGTGATTGTCAAACACGTACCCCGCCAGCCACTTAAAGCCGTGCACGAATCCCGATCCGAGCGAATAGAAGGCCTTGGCGCTGCGCGGATGCATCACCCTGTCGAGGTTAGGGTCTAGCTTGCGCGGCAGGCGATTGTCCATCCAAACTTCAGCATTCTCAACAAATTTCATCGGTCCCCCAGTCGGCCCGATGATCGCATCCGGAGGTAGCAGCGCTAGCTTGGCGTGACGTTCAACCTCGCGAGCGCGACGCTTCTCAAACTCGGCCAGGTCCGCCTCAGCCATCGGATCGTTGCGCGCCTCCAGAGCTGCGGCCTCCAGCTTCTCAAACCCCTCCTGCTGACCACGCTCACCCTTGAGGAACCCATAGCAGCGGCGAATCCGTTCGTCGGTATCCGTCTCGCCGATAAGCCAAATGGTCTTGGCTGACGATTCCATCGCAATGCGGCACAGCGCGGCCGTCGCTGATGTGCGCATCTGTCCCTGAGTCAGAGCGAACGCGATCACTTCGGCTGCCGCCGTGAGGCTCTCGCTCGCGTTCATCGTTGGATATAACGCGGTTGAACTGACAAGAGTCTTCTCGCCCTCAAGCGTGACCGCAGCGTCGTCGTGGGCGAGTCGACTCTGCGGATGCGGCCGATTGGGCTGTAATCCCCACGACAGGAATGCTTTTGCGTGTGCGGCGCGTTCGCCGATTAACGCGATGAACATGGAACGGAGCAGTTTCCGCGCGTCCTCGGGGTACTTCGCCTTGAGCTTTTCCCAGTCGACCTCAGAGAAGTCCGGCCGTGGAGTCGGTGCCCCTCGCGGCGGCTTAGGCGGCAACTTGACGCCGAACTCGGCTGCCTCTCGTTCGTTTCGAGCGTCGCTCTCCTGACGGCGCCGAGCCTCCCGCTCTCGCCTCTGTGCCGTCGTCTGCCTGTTCCTCTTTCCCTTCCCCACCCGGTCCCCCCTCCGTATCGGCTCACAAGCACGCGAAACTCACGATAGGACCATGTACCGACAGGCTGCGAAAATGATTGCACCAACGCGCGACGGCTGACCACGGCGATCTCCTGGTACTGGTTGGCGGTCGCTGCACGGCGTGGGTGGACGTCGGCAGGACCGGTGTCCTCACGCGGGGCCCGCGGCGGTGACGCCGCAGCGACGGGTTGGCCGTACTCCCGCGCGCGAGTGGCTGGACCGTGAGTCCGGCACCAATTGCGGCCGGTCAAGCCACTGCGAAGCCAACAAACCACGACGAATAGCACGCTTCGTCGATCCCGGGCGAACAGGGCGCCCCAACCAAGAGGGAAATCGACAATGCGGCGTAACCGGGCAACGGATCCGCCCCGCCTGCGCGGCCAGGATGTAGAACGAGACGATCACCAGGACGACCACCAACCCGGTGAGAGTCTGAGCCCGCAGGGTGCGTAGACCGGCGGGACTGGTCGGGCCGAAGGTGCCGTCGAAGGCGCGCAGGTGATCGTGAACGATCAATAGGACGCCAACCCGCCTCGGCAAGCGGGTGTCCGACACTCTCACGTCTTTGCGGATTCTGTCCGGCACTCTCATGTTTCCGTGGACATATCAACAAAATGTCGTCCAGAACCAGTTGAGAACTACCAGTTCAGCGACATGCTTCACTCTCAAAATATCTAGGATCGGACACGTGTCGCTCAGTCTGCCTCTGGGTGATCTCCAACTCTCACTCAACGGCCACCGCCTCAGGGCCGTCGGCCCCGGGCAGTCGCCACGCAGACTGAGCGCAATGTGCCCTTCCACCGGTGGCGCGTGATCGACGCCGCGTGCTTGCCGACTGCGACTGCATGATGGCTACGCACCTCCACCAAGGGTCCGCGCGATCCCTATTCGTCACTGTGACGAATTAGGGTGCTTCCGCGAGCCCACTGCGATTCGCCGCCGGGCCGATGAAATCCATCCCGGCGGTGATAGCTGGACGGTGGCGAAGGATGCGGTAGTGCGCCAGGCGGCCGAGCCCGCGGGTGGTCAGCAAGCGAGCGCCTGTCCACACTGTGGCCAACCGCTGGCTGGCGGCATACGGGCTGTCTGGGTCGTCAGGGTCATGGATGAGAAGTAACGGCGGGTGGTTGATGCGGCGGCCGATCCTGGCCATGTTCGTTTCTTCCAGCGGCATGCCGATCCGTTTCTCCAGACGGCGGTGCAGGCCGGCCCGGATCCGGCGGCCGAACCCGTGGCGCGCGGCGAACAGGTCCAGATACAGCGGAAAATCGGTCATGGGAGCCAGGAACACCAGCCGTCCGACGCTGGCGCCCCGCGCGATGGCCAATGCTGTGGCGTTTGCGCCGAGCGAATGAGCGACCACCGCATGAGCAGGGCCATGCGCTTTGATCATGGCCGCGATCGCGTCGGCGCACTCGATTGCCGTGGTGCGCCCAGGAGCGAGCTCACCAGGATCGGATGCATTGTGGCTGGGTAAGTCGAATGCAATGGCCCGATATCCAGCCTCCACCAAGGGCTTGACGAACACCGCCAAATGCGCGCGCTGTCCACCCCAGCCGTGCACCAAGTACACCGGTGGACCCTCGCCCCATTCTTCGCCGACAACCCGATGCCCATTCCAGTAGGCGTCAATCGGTGTACCCGGGCCAACGCCGGGCGGCATGCGCAGACTCGACTCAAGGACCGGTGGTGTGCACCACAACTCGACTGCCCACCGCGATCCCACCCAGGGCGCCAACCGCTCGAGCGCCCAGAAAGCACGGCGCACCCGGGTCTCGACTGGAGGAAGTACGCCGGAGCCGACAGGGTCGAGCGGCGGAATGCCGTTCGCCTGGCCTTGCCCCGACGTCGCTCCAGAAGCCTCTTCAGTCACCAAGCCATCATGGCACGCGTCTACCCCACCGCTTTCGGCCTTGTGTCGCGTGGACGGTCAAGCGCAGACGCACCGATAAACGTCACAGTGACGAATCCTGGTAGCCATCGCCCTGTCGCCTCGAATTATGCTGCAGCCGCGCCAGATTGCACATGGTTGATAAGGTGCTCACCCAACTCCCACCCTGAGCCAATTGCTGTTGCGTCATGGGACAAGAGAGTGATCCGGTTCCAATCCTATTCCGTCACAACAAGATGCCCACCTCCGCGGCGCGCGTATACCGGGCTGTCAATACGTCCGTGTTCCAGACGCTGGTTCAACCCACGTCGGAGCAGTGAGCGGCAGGCCGCGTCGGCAGCCCAGGCCTTACACCGCGTTCCGCCTGAGGCGTTCGCTGAGTCACCGGTCGATGTCCACCTGCAATGAGGTAGCCAACTACTTGCTCCCCAAGCGCCTGGGTCGCCTGATACTGGCGGCGTGAGCCCGACTCGAATTCATCAAGGGAGCGCTGTGAACACCAACAATCAGCAGATCACCGCATCGACAACCGTGGTCACCCATGACTGACGCCGCGCCGACGAACGAAGGAACCCGTGACCCTCATGTGGACCCTCCACTCAAGCCGCCCGACGCGACAGCATCCGCCAGTGGGCAACCAGCGCGAAGTCGGGCGCCACGCTCCAACGAGTTCTGGTTGGCGATTGCGGGCATTGCCGCCACAGTGCTCGTCGGCGCTACCGCCAGCGTGTTGGCCTACCGCACGTCGAGTAATCAGATTCGGGCCGACACAGACCGGATGGTTGTTCAGTTCCTGAGGGACGAGCGCATGGCCGCTTACGTTGATTTCCTCACGACGGTAACGGATCTGACCGAAGCCGAGTTCGAGTACATTCATCAAATGCAGAGCGTCGACAACTTCGACATCGACGCTTTGGTCGACAAGACTGCTCATTACAGGGATCAGTCGATCAAGTATCGACAAGCTTCGGCGAAAGTCGAACTTGTTGGTACTCAAGACGTGAGGACAGCTCACGGCGAGATTGTCAGACAGCACAACGAGATCATGGATGAGATTCAGGTGCTGGCCCTTGATATCGCCAAAGCGGGCAGCCCACGCAACTTTTCCTGGAGGGTCGCCCACGCGCGCGACTCGGTGAGCAAGTCTCAGCGCGATGATGAAGGTCTGCGCAGCAGGTTTATCGCGGCCGCACAAGAGGACTTGGGGTTCACAGGTTGAGCGCCGCCCTCCCCTATGTGCTGATCCCATCGAAACTTTGAGGCTGCGCCGTCATGCGGGAGCCGCAACCGTGACCATCCGTCACGGTTGCCGGGCTGCTGAACGCCACACGGGCGACCACACATTGGCGCCACCTGGATGCGCCGGCGACGCGGCACCTTGCGGCGATCATCGAGCACGAGTCGATCTACACCCGCGATGGCGTCGTACGGACGTCGGCCCCGGCGGCAGCCGGGATCGACCTTGCGCTGGCGTTGGTCAGCGAAGACCATGGCGCCGCTGTCAGTGCGGAAACGGTCCCGGTACGTTCCCGGCGAGACCCCGAGCTTGCGGCGCGAGGCCGTCGTTGCTGACCGTCATCTCGACCTAGGACACGCTGTCATCGGCCAGGAGGTCGTCGATCAGCTTCCCGACGTCGGCCCCACTGGCCGCGGCGAGCATCCCGGCCCTGCCGATCGGGAACGAGTTGAGCATCCGCCCGATGTCCACCCCGTCGGGCATGACGGCCGCCGCACTCGAGGTGTCGCCCATCACTTCAGCGACCGCGGCCTGCAACTTGGGGCCGGCAATGGGATGGGCGAGCACCTCACCGATGGTCGAGTTTCGTGAAAGTGGCAGTGACACTGGGTCTCCTGTGATCTCCACGGTGAGCGATGTGCGGATGTCGCGGCTCGAAGCGGCCACGTCCAGGCTGTAGGTGCCGCCTTCGACGATCCATGCATCGACTCGGGTGTCCCAGTAGGCGAGGTCTTCACGACGGACAGGCAACAGCACCTCTCGCCTTTCGCCGGGTTCGAGGGCAACCGACGCGAACGCCTTCAACTCATGTGGTGGGCGCTGGATCGTGCTCTCCGGCACGGAGGTGTAGACCTGCACGATCTCGCGACCTGAGACGGCACCGGAATTGGTCACCGAGACCCGGATCTCGATGTCTCCGTCGGCGTTCACCACGGCTGCACCGTCGCTGTAGTCGAATGTCGTGTAGGACAATCCGTGACCGAACGGGAACGCGACATCGAGGCCGCGGGCGTCATACCAGCGGTAGCCGACGAACAACCCCTCGCCGTAGCGGACGTGGGAGTGCTCGCCGGGGAAGTCGAGGTAGGCGGGGCTGTCCGACAACCGCAGCGGAATGGTCTCGGTGAGTTTGGCCGACGGGTTCACCTCTCCGAAAAGGACGTCGGCGACGGCGCCACCACCGGCCTGACCGAGTAGCCACCCTTCGAGAATCGCGGGCACCGTCTCGGCGAACGGGACGGCCACGACGCCACCGTTGGACAACACCACGACCGTGTTCGGGTTGGCATCGAGTACCGCGTCGAGCACCGCAAGCTGCTCGGCCGGCAGATCGATATCGTCGCGGTCGTAGCCTTCTGATTCCAGCGCTGCGGGCAATCCCAGGAAGACGACAGCGACATCCGCCCGGGCGGCGGCAGCGGCAGCGTCCTCGCGCAATCCGTCGGCGCCGTCCGAACTGTCGATGGTGAATCCCTGCGCATACGTGACCTGTCCGGTGGCCAGTGAGCGGATCTCGTCTAGGGCGTTGTCCAGGCGGGTTGGTTTGATCAACGACGAACCCGCGCCCTGATACCGCGGTTGGGCAGCGAAAGCGCCGATCACCGCGATATCGGCGTCCTTGTCCAAGGGCAGGACAGCGCCATCGTTCTTCAGCAGGACGATCGACCGGCCGGCGGCTTCCCGCGCCAGCAGGTGGTGTGCATCGACGTCCAGCGGCCCGGGAGCCGGGTCGGCCGGCTGAGCCCGGCGCACCAGGGCGAGCACCCGTGCCGCCGAGGCGTCCACCACCGACTCGTCGAGAAGTCCGTTTTCGACGGCGGCGACGATCCGGGCATCGGTGACACCGTTGGACGACGGCATCTCCAGATCCAAGCCCGCCGCGATGCCGGCCACCCGGTCGTCGACGGCGCCCCAGTCGGAGACGACGAGACCGCCGAAACCCCACTCGTCACGCAGCACCGTGGTCAGCAGCCAGGGGTCCTCCGAGGCGTACACACCGTTGATGCGGTTGTAGGAGCACATGACCGTCCATGGCTGCGCCTCCTGGACCACCCGCTGGAACCCGCGAAGGTAGATTTCGCGCAACGGACGGGGATCGACGTTGGCGCTCACGCGCATGCGGTCGGTCTCCTGGTTGTTGGCCGCGAAATGCTTGAGCGAGGCGCCGACACCCTGAGACTGGATGCCTGACACCATGGCGGCGCCGAGAACCCCTGCGATCAACGGATCTTCGGAGAGGTATTCGAAGTTGCGGCCGCACAGTGGTGACCGTTTGATGTTGACGCCGGGGCCGAGCAGGACCCCGACGTTCTCGATGGCCGCCTCTACCCCCAGCGCCCGGCCCACCCGCTCGACCAGTTCGACGTCCCAGGAGGACCCGAGGCCTACCGCAGGCGGAAAGCACGTGGCGGGCACGCTGTCACCGAGTCCGAGGTGATCGCCGCCCTCGCGTTGCTTGCGCAGTCCGTGTGGCCCGTCGGTGAGCATGATGGACGGAACGCCAAGGCGGTCAATCGGTTTCGTGTACCAGAAGCTGGCGCCGCTGGTGAGCGAGGCTTTCTCCTCGAGGGTCAGCTCGGCGACGCTCACATCGTCACTATCCACGGTCTCACACCCATCGTTCGATCGACTATCTACCGAATGGTAGATTACCCGGTGTTGCTGAGGCGCAACCCTGTGAAAGGAGTCACGGTGGCATCGCAGACGCCTACGTCCCGCCCCGCGCGCACCCGACTGGCCCCGGAGGCGCGCCGCCACCAGATCGTTGCCGAGGCGACCAGGCTCATTTCCCGCTCCGGGTTCAATGCCGTCTCGTTGGCGGACATCGCGGAAGCCTGCGATATCCGCAAATCCTCGGTACTGCATTACTTTCCGACCATGACCGATCTGCTGACCGCGGTGCTGGCGCAGCGCGACCGCGACGAATACGAATCGGCTGCCGTCACCAGTGCTCCGGTGAGCCGGGCACAGCTGCGGGCACATCTGCGCCTGGTGGTCGAACGGAACCTGGCGATGCGGGAGATCGTCACGTTGTTCACCGTCCTGGGCGTCGAAGCCATCGATCCGCAGCACCCGGCCCACGGTTACTTCGCCGAGCGCACCCGCACCGCACTGGACACCATCAGCGGTCTTCTCGACTGGAAACCCGACCCGCCACTCGCCGCCCGCCAGCTCCTCGCGTTCTGGCAGGGCCTCGAGGCGTTGTGGATCGCCGACCCGCAGACGGATTTCCTCCAGGTCTGGGATTCCTTCTGCGACGACTTCTTCCGCTAGCGTCGCGACCCGACGGTGTGAGTACGAAGGCACCACACTGCGCGGTCACCTCGGATTGGCGCGCCCGCACTGATGAGGGTGCCGTGGCATGCTTGGGTGGCAGCCAAACGAGGGAGTCTCGAGTCGCGATGTGGAACTCATTCGACACCGGCGGAACTGTCGGTGTCTCAGCACAAATCGTCACCTACCCCAGCGGCGGCGAGGACATCCACGCCTACGTCGCCCAGCCGGTCTCGTCGGAAGGGCCGCGGCCGGGCATCGTGTTGATCCATCATCTGCCGGGCTGGGACGAGTTCTACCAGGAATTCGCCGAGCGGTTGGGCCGCCACGGCTACACCGTGATCGCTCCTGACCTGTACTGCCGGGCCGGGCATTCCACCCCCGATGACGTTGCGGCCAAAGTGCGCAGCGAGGGTGGTGCTGCCGACGACCAGGTGGTCGCCGATCTGGCCGCGGCGCGCGCCTGGCTGCTGGACCAGCCGACCAGCAACGGCAAGGTCGGCATCATGGGAAGCTGCTCCGGCGGCAGGCACGCCGTCCTGACGGCGTCCCTGGTTCCCGGCTTCGACGCCGTGGTCGACCTGTGGGGCGGGGCCGTGGTGGCCGGGCCCGATCAACTCAACGACAAGAGGCCGGTCGCGCCGATCGATTACACCGCGGATCTGCAGGCGCCGCTGCTGGGCATCTTCGGCAACGACGATCAGAGCCCCTCGCCGCAACAGGTCGACATCCACGAGGCCGAATTGCGGAGGCTGAACAAGGATTTCGAGTTCCACCGGTACGACGGTGCCGGCCACGGTTTCTTCTACTACCACACGCCGCGGTATCGGCCCGAGCAGACCATGGACGCGTGGGCGAAACTCTTCACTTTCCTCGACCATCGACTCGCGGCCTGAATCAAGGAGTTTGACAAATGTGCACCCACATCACTACGACGGCCGCCATCAGCGGTTCGGGCAAGAGCGGCGCGGGCTGGTTCCCGGTCAAACAGGTCAGCGTGGGGTACGACCACGCCACCCAGGGGACAGACGAGCACGCACTGCTGTTGGACTTCGTCAACTACGACATCGGTCTCGGGGCGCGGGTGGCGCTGGAACTCGACCTGGACTCCGGACGGGAGCTACTGAAGACGTTGCAGGCTGTCATCGCCGAGGCGGACGCGGCCGGCGTCTGAGCCCGGGAGTCGACAATGGCCAAACCTGAACTCGAGTTCCACATACCTTCGGCCGAATGGACCCGCGCGAACGCCGATGGGCCCGGAATCTGGGACCGCCACCTGTCCCACGATCCGGAGACCGGGGACACCACAAGCCTGCAGCGCTACGAAGCGGGTGCCGAGTCCGCACCGGGCATCATCACCCATGACTACTGGGAAGAGGTCATCCTTCTCGACGGCGACCTCCACGACCTCACCGCGGACCGCACGTTCACCGCCGGCATGTATGCCTGCCGCCCGCCCGGCATGCCACACGGGCCCTACCGCAGCACCGGCGGGTGCTCGATGTTCGTCACCATCCGATACCCCGATTGATCCCGATTGGCGGCGGCCCGCTGAGCTGAGCCGCATGGCTGCTGCACTCACGTTCCCCGGCTCCGGCTCCGAGGACTTTCGAGTAGAGCACTACTCGTGCCCTGAGCGGAGGTCGCCCGCACCCTGGGTGCACGCCCGCACCAGGAGGAAATCATGGCGAAAGAGCATTCGTGCGAATACAACTCGGGACCGGTGGCCGGCACGGCTGTCGTGTCGGGGGTTACGTTCACCGACAAGAAGCTCCAGTACGCGAACGTCGACGGTATGGCGGTGTTCGAGGGCGACATCGTCCTGGGCACTGTCGAGGACGTGCAGGCTCTGCAGGTCGAAGCGATCGGCATCACCGGCGAGAAATTCCGGTGGCTGCATGCGACCGTGCCGTTCGAGATCGACCCGGCGCTGCCCAACCAGGCGCGCGTCACCGGCGCGATCGCGCACTGGGAGGCCAACACCAGGTTGAGGTTCGTGCCGCGTACGGGGGCGAATGCCGACCACTTCCCGAACTTCATCCGGTTCCAGCCGGCGGGCGAATGTTCGTCACCGGTGGGAAAGCGCGGTAACCGGCAGAACATCAATATGGGCCCAAACTGCACCAGGGGCAACATCATCCACGAAATCGGACACGCCATCGGCCTGTGGCACGAGCAGAGCCGCGAGGACCGCGACGATTTCGTCACCATCAATTGGCAGAACATCGACGCCGACGACCGGCACAACTTCGAACAGCACATCTCCGACGGCGACGACATCGGCGCATACGACTTCGGCTCGATCATGCATTACAGCGGCACCGCGTTCTCGAACAACGGCAACCCCACCATCGTGCCGAAGGTGCCCTTGCCACAGGGAGTGGTGCTGGGCCAACGCACGGCACTGTCCGCAAGTGACATCGCGGCGGTTGAGGTGCTGTACCCACGGGCCGGTCGATTGGTCGATCGCACCGCTGAGTTCGGCACGCCGGCCGCGGCAAGCCCGCCGACGGCCTGTGTGATCCCGGGAATGAACGTGCACAACATCGCCTACCGCGACACCTCAGGACGCCTACACGAGTTGTGGCGGGACGGGCAGGGCGGGACGGGCACCACGAATCTGACCGCGAATGCGGGTGCCCCGACGGCGTCCGGCAACCCGTTCGCTTACGTGGATACGGCGCGCAACACCGAGATCCTGCTGTTCCGTGGCGGCGACGGGACCGTGCGCAGCCTGTATTGGTCCACCGGCGCGGTGGGGCACGACAATCTGGGTGGCACCGCAGGCGCACCGAAGGCTTCCGGCGACCCGGTTGGCTACTACGATCCCGCGACCGACAGCCATCACGTGGTGTACCGCGGCGGCGACGGGCATCTACACGAGCTGAACTGGTTCAACGTCGCTCCGGTGGTGTACGGAGGCAACCTGACCGGTGCCATCTCTGCGCCTCGCGCAGCAGGCAACCCGTCCGCGTACAGCGGTGGCGGCTTCAACATCGTCGTTTACCGGGCCACCAACGGACGCATCATGTCGGTGTACTGGAACAACGGTCCGAGCGGACTCGACGATCTGTCCGGTACCGCGGGCACTCCCCTGGCCGCCAGCGACCCCGCCGCCTACTACACCGCGCACAACGACACCCATCAGATCGTGTACCGCGCCGGCAACGGGCACTTGTACGAGCTCTACTGGGTCGGCGTAGCTCCGGTGGCCGGATGGGATCTGACCGCGGCGGCGGGCGCACCGGCGGCGGTGGGCAATCCGTCTGTGTACTACGTGGCCGCAGAGAACACCAAGCACGTCATCTATCGCTCGTCGGACGGCCGACTGCACGAGATCTGGTGGTATCCCGGTGCGGCGCCGGGTTACAGCGACCTCACCGCGTTCGCGGGGGCGCCGCTGGCAGCGGACAGCCCGGCGGGATTCACCGAGAACGGCCGGCAGCATGTCGCCTACCGCGGCACCGACAACCGGATCTACGAGGTGCGCTGGGGCTGACGCTCAGACGATGCCAACCGGTACGTCCAGGCTGACATTGCCCTGAGCGGGCACCGGGACGGATTGAGTGGTGACGAGGTCACCGGCGGCGAGGATGGGGCCGCCGGTGGTG
The DNA here is from genome assembly GCF_059132455.1 of Mycolicibacterium sp. SMGY-1XX. NCBI lineage: Bacteria > Bacillati > Actinomycetota > Actinomycetes > Mycobacteriales > Mycobacteriaceae > Mycobacterium > Mycolicibacterium sp. SMGY-1XX. The sequence goes on along the minus strand of NZ_CP101139.1, from coordinate 3,627,221 downwards.
TCGATATAGCACTGAAGTGAGAACTGTTGGCTCGCTGTGGCTTCCGGAGCCTCGAGCTCAAAGGGAATACGCCGGTTCGGCTGCACGGCGACATTGGGCAGCGCAACGCTGGCGACAACCGGCGCGGGGGCGTCGGCGTAGGTGACATCGCGCACCTCGACGATCACTTCAGCCACCGCCGTCGGCGCATCGGGAGGCAGGACAACATTGCCCTGGATTCGCCTCGACACACCGATCACGGTAGTCGCGTAAGCGGCCCTCTCAGTCGCAAAGGCCTCGGCTCCCGTCCACAGGACGACTGCGCCGGAAGCCTGACGGGGATGGGTGAGGCGGTGTCTGGCGGCGCTAACCGGCGCACGCCGATACCAAATTTTGGTAATATGCGTTCCATGGGGAAGAACACCTCGTTCAGCCTGGATGCTCACTTCAGGGAGTTCATCGACCGGGAGGTCGCCTCGGGCCGGTACGGCTCTGCCAGCGAGGTGGTACGCACCGCGCTGCGGCTCCTCGAGGATCGCGAAACACGCCTCGACGCGCTGCGCCAGGCCTTGGTACACGGCGAAAGTAGCGGCGAGGCAACGGCCTTCGATTTCGACGCGTTCGTCGAGCGAAAGAGCGTGGATTCGCGCGCACCACAGTGAATCGTGTCGTCTTCTCACCGGCGGCCCAGGTCGATGTGGAACAGATCTGGGATTACACCTGCGAACGGTGGGACTTCGCCCAGGCGGAAAGATACATCCGCTCAATTCAGCGCGCCGCAGAGCGTGTCGCGGACAACCCTGCTATCGGTCGCGCGTGTGACGAGGTTTGGGCCGGGTACCGCCGGCATGCCGTGGGGTCGCACACCTTGTACTACCGCGTCGAAGGCGACTTCGTCGTCGTGGTCCGCGTGCTTCACAAACGTATGGACGTCGATCTGCACCTCGACTGACTGCCTGCGGCGCGTGCCTGGAGCGTCCTTAGCCACCGACTTTTCGCTCACCGGGATTAAAACCGGCACCCCATACCCGTAGGTGGCGCAATACGCCGGCCAGTGCGGCGAACGCCAGCTCACCGGCTTACAGAAGCGGCGCATTCCGTACTGTCCCGTCCTCTTCACAACGCCGCGGCCAACGCACCTGCGATACCCCGATACCTTCCTGAGCAGGTCAGTCCCACACCGAACAGCCCTCAGGAGGTGACCGTGGCCGAACACAACGTCGCCCAGAATGCCGACAACGAACCGACACCGATCCGGCGGCCCCGTGCTGATCAGGCGCGGCTGGTCGCCGATGTCCTGCGGCACCAGATCCACGCCGGCGGCTACGCCGACGGTCTGCCCACCGAGCAGGAGCTGGCCGAGGAGTTCTTCGTCTCGCGTAACACCGTGCGCGAAGCGCTGGCCACGCTCAAAGGCGAAGGCCTCATCGACCGCGGCCCACGCACCGGCACCCACGTCGCCATCCGCAAATACGACCACGGGCTCGACGCGCTCACCGGCCTCAAGGAGACGTTCAAGGGCTACGGCGAGATCCGCAACGAGGTCCGCGCCACCATGACCGTCGCCGCGCCGCCGTCGGTGGCCGCCAAGCTGAAACTGGCACCCGGCGAGCACGTCGTTTTCATCGAGCGGCTGCGCTACCTGGGCGAGCTGCCGCTGTCGCTGGACATGACCTACCTCGCCCGCGACGTCGGCGACCAGGTGATCGAGCATGACCTCGAAACCAACGACGTCTTCGCCCTCATCGAGCAGGTCACCGGCCGCCGGCTCGGCAACGCCACCCTGGCCGTCGAAGCCGTTCCCGCCGAACCCCATTCGGCGGCCATTCTGCAAGTGCCGGACACCGCGAGCCTGCTTCTGCTGGAACGCCTCACCCATCTGGACGACGGCCGGCCCGTCGATCTCGAATACATCCGAATGCGCGGCGATCGAATCACGTTGCGTGGCAACCTTGTCAGGGGAATCTGATGGCCCAGGTCAATCAACGTGTCGACGTACCCGTCACCATCGACGAGTCGCTGTGCATCGAAGGCTGCACACTCTGCGTCGAGATCTGTCCGCTCGACTCACTGGCCATCAACCCGGACAACGGCAAGGCGTTCATGCACGTCGACGAGTGCTGGTACTGCGGCCCCTGCGCGGCGCGCTGTCCCACCGGCGCCGTCTCCGTCAACATGCCCTACCTCCTTCGATGACCCAGGACCCACCATGAAACGCACCCTCGCTGTAGTCCTCAGTGCCGCCACCGCGATATCCCTGGCAGCCTGCTCTCTCGACGCCCAGACCCAGTCCGAGGACACCGTCAACGTCGTCATCGGTTACCAGTCCAAGACCATCAACACCGTCACCGCCGGAACACTGTTGAAGGCAAAGGGTTTCCTGGAAAAGCGCCTCGACGACCTGTCGAAATCCAACGGCACGACGTACCGCGTGGAATGGCAGGACTACGACACCGGGGCCCCGATCACCGCGCAGATGGTCGCTGAGAAGATCGACATCGGCTCCATGGGCGACTACCCCATGCTCATCAACGGCTCCAAAACCCAGGCCAACGAGCGCGCCCGCACCGAACTGGTGGCGGCCACCGGATACAGCCCCACCGGCTCGCTCAACATGGTGGTCGTGGCCCCGGACTCCCCCGCGCGCAGCATCACCGACCTCAAGGGCCAGAAGGTCTCCGCCAGTGTGGGATCGGCAGGACACGGCACCCTGGTGCGCGCCCTCGACAACGCCGGCATCGATCCCGCGAACGGTGTCGAGGTGCTCAACCAGCAGCCTCAGGTCGGCGCCTCAGCACTGGAATCCGGTCAGGCGCAAGCGCTCTCGCAGTTCGTGGCCTGGCCCGGCCTGCTGGTGTTCCAGAACAAGGCCAAACTGCTCTACGACGGCGCCGAGGGTGACTATCCGACCTGGCACGGTGTGGTGGTACGCCGCGACTACGCCGACCAGCACCCCGAGGTGCTCGACGCCTTCCTGCAAGCCCAGCTGGACGCCACCGAGTTCCTCAACGACAACCCGCTGGAGTCGGCCAAGCTGGTCGCCGACGGCAGCGGGCTGCCCCAGGAAGTCGTGTACCTCTACAACGGTCCCGGCGGCACCAGCTTCGATACCACACTGAAGCCGTCATTGATCGAGGCGCTCAAAGGCGATGTCCCGTACCTGAAGTCGATCGGTGATTTCGCCGACCTGGACATCGACGGTTTCGTCAACGCCGACCCGTTGAAGAAGGCTTTCGCCGACCGCGGCCAGAACTACGAGGAGGCGGTCGCAGACACCACCAACCCGTCGGCGCTGCGGGGCCAGGATCCGGTCTGCGACATCGCCGTCACCGACGCCAAGCTGGCCGGCGAACTGTGGATCGACGGCCAAGACGGTACCCAGGCCGCCGCCAACCCCGACTGCCTGCTGCGCGCCATCCGCGAGGCCACCGCCGACGGCGAAACCGTGCGGGCCGCCTATGTTCCCGACACCGAATTCGGCACCCGCTGGTTCGCCGACAAATCGATCTGGGTGAGGGACGGCCAGCGTCACCTCCCGTTCGACACCACCGCGGGAGCCGAGCGCTACACCGCGGCGCACCCCGGCGCCAGCGTCGTCGACTATCAGCAGGCGCTGGCGGGTGCGGTATGACCACCGCACCCGCGGTGCTCTCGCCCGCCGAACCCGCCGTCGCCGTCGCGCCGATCGCCAGGCCGCGCACGAAGACGTGGCCGTCCTGGCTGGTGCGCATCGCCTCGGTGGCCGCGTTCATCGGGCTGTGGCAGCTGTTGACCGCCAACGACGTTCGGTTCTGGTTGCGCTTCGACACCCTGCCCACCGTGACGGAAATCGTCGCCGCGTTTGGCAGCAGGCTCGGCACCCAGAATTACTGGCTGGACCTCGGCCAGTCACTGATCCGCATCCTCACCGGCTTTGCGCTCGCCGCCGCCGCGGGCGTGGTCACGGGAATCCTGCTCGGCCGCTCGGGCAAATTCGCCAACGTTTTCGGCCCGCTGACCGAGCTGGCGCGGCCCATCCCGGCCATCGCGATCGTGCCCGTGGCGATCCTGCTGTTCCCCACCGACGAGGCGGGAATCGTGTTCATCACGTTCCTGGCCGCGTACTTCCCGATCATGGTCAGCACCAGGCACGCCGTGCGCGCACTGCCCACGCTGTGGGAGGACTCGGTGCGTACGCTCGGCGGCAACCGCTGGGACGTCATCACCCGAGTGGTGTTGCCCGGCATCCTTCCCGGTGTGTTCGGCGGATTGTCCGTCGGCATCGGCGTCGCGTGGATCTGCGTCATCTCCGCCGAGATGATCTCCGGCAGGCTCGGTGTCGGCTACCGCACCTGGCAGGCCTACACCGTGCTGGCCTATCCCGACGTGTTCGTCGGCATCATCACCATCGGCATCCTGGGCTTCGCCACGTCCGCGGCCGTCGAACTGATCGGCCGCCGCGTCACCCGGTGGCTGCCCCGCGGCGAGGAGAACAACCGATGACCGGGATGACGCTGACCCTCGACGGCCTGGTCCTGTCCTACGGCGGCTCCCCCGTCGTCGACGGCCTCGACCTCGAGGTGCAGCCCGGCGAGATCCTGGTGCTCACCGGTCCGTCCGGATGCGGCAAGTCGACGGTCCTGCGCGCGCTGGCCGGTCTGCTGACGCCGGACGCCGGTGAAGTACGGGCCGACGGCGCCCGCGTCACCAGCACCTCGCGCGATCGCGCCATGGTGTTCCAGGACAACGCCTTACTGCCGTGGCGCACGGTGTTGTCCAACGTCGAACTCGCCCTCAAGCTCGCCGGACGCCCGCGCCAAGGCCGCCGCGACGAAGCGCTCAAGTGGATCCGCGACGTCGGCCTGGCCGGCTTCGAGAAGTACCTGCCGAAAAGCCTGTCCGGCGGTATGCGGCAGCGTGTCCAGCTGGCCCGCGGCCTGGCCGGAGCGCCCCGCGCCGTCATGATGGACGAACCGTTCGGCGCACTCGACGCCCAGACCCGGGCCACCATGCAGCGGCTGCTGATCGACACCTGGCGCGCCCATCCCACGACGGTCGTCTTCGTCACCCATGACGTCGACGAGGCACTGCTCATCGGCGACCGCGTGGCTGTCCTGGGCCGCGCCGGGCAACCTCTGCGCGCGCTGCTCGACGTCCCCTCCCCTCGTGAGGCAGGAGTCAACCGCGCCACCCTGCGCGCCGACGTCCTTGCCGCACTCGACCACACGGAGCTGGTCCACTGATGCAGATCCCCTCGATCGAGGACGCCACCCGCCTGGACTGTGACGTCCTGGTCATCGGCGGCGGCACCGCCGGTACCATGGCCGCGCTGACCGCTGCCGAGAACGGCGCCCAGGTGCTGCTGCTCGAGAAAGCCCACGTCCGGCATTCCGGCGCACTGGCCATGGGGATGGACGGTGTCAACAACGCGGTCATCCCCGGCAAGGCCACCCCCGAGGACTACGTCGCCGAGATCACCCGCGCCAACGACGGAATCGTCAACCAGCGCACCATCTATCAGACCGCCACCCGCGGCTTCGCCATGGTGCAGCGTCTCGAGCGATACGGCGTCAAATTCGAGAAGGACGAGCACGGTGAGTATGCCGTGCGCCGCGTGCACCGCTCCGGTTCCTACGTGCTCCCCATGCCCGAAGGCAAGGATGTCAAGAAGGCGCTCTACCGGGTGCTGCGGCAGCGGTCGATGCGCGAGAAGATCCGCATCGAAAACCGCCTGGTGCCCGTCCGCGTGCTCGTCGAGGACGGGAGGGCCGTCGGCGCCGCTGCCCTGAACAGCCGCACCGGCGAGTTCGTCGTCGTCGCCGCCAAAGCCGTCATCCTGGCCACCGGACCCTGCGGCCGTCTCGGCCTGCCCGCTTCGGGCTACCTGTACGGCACCTACGAGAACCCCACCAACGCCGGTGACGGGTACTCGATGGCGTTCCACGCCGGCGCCGAGCTGTCCGGTATCGAGTGCTTCCAGATCAACCCGCTGATCAAGGACTACAACGGACCGGCCTGCGCGTACGTCGCCAATCCTTTCGGCGGGTATCAGGTCAACGCCCATGGGGAACGGTTCGTCGACTCCGATTACTGGTCGGGCCAGATGATGTCGGAGGTCAAAGAGGAGATCGAGTCCGCCCGCGGGCCCATCTACCTCAAGGTCAGCCACCTGCCCGACGAGACCTTGTCGACGCTCGAGGGCATCCTGCACACCACCGAACGGCCCACCCGGGGCACCTTCCACGCCAACCGTGGCCATGACTACCGCACCCACGACATCGAGATGCACATCTCCGAGATCGGCCTGTGCAGTGGGCATTCCGCGTCCGGGGTATGGGTCGACGAGTTCGCCCGAACCACCGTCCCTGGTCTGTACGCGGCCGGGGACCTGGCCTGCGTGCCACACAACTACATGATCGGGGCGTTCGTCTACGGGGAGCTGGCCGGCGAGCACGCCGCGTCAACACTTGATGACGTTGCCGCACCGGAGACCCTGCCCGCCGACCAGATCGCCGAGGCGCACGAGCTGATCTACCGGCCCCTGCGTCACCCCGACGGCCCGCCGCAGCCGCAGGTCGAGTACAAACTGCGCCGCTTCGTCAACGACTACGTGGCCCCACCGAAAACCGCCGCCAAGCTGTCGCTGGCGGTGCAGACGTTCGACCGGATGCGCGACGAGGTGGCCGGCATCGGTGCCACCACACCGCACGAACTGATGCGCGCGGTGGAGGTGTCCTTCATCCGCGACTGCGCCGAGATGGCTTCGCGTTCCTCGCTGACCCGCACCGAGTCCCGGTGGGGGCTCTACCACGAGCGCAGTGACATCCCGGAGCGCGACGACGTGGACTGGCGCTACCATCTGAACCTGCGCAAGACCGCCGACGGCGGGATGGAGTTCCTCAAACGGCCCGTCGACCCGTACTTCGTGCCGGTACCCGGGCTTGACGAATTGCCCAGCGGCGAAAGCGAACCCATCCGTGTGCAGCAGCCTCCGCTGGTCGGAGGGCAGGCACCGGCGTCGGAGGTGTCGCGCATCGACAGTACCCCGGCCGCGCAGCCGCCCTCACCGCGTATCGCGGCCGTGCTGGCACTCGACGAGCCTTCTCTCGAAGACCTGCGCCAGTATCTGAACGACGACGATTCCGCAGTGCGCCGCACCGCCGTCGACGTGGTCACCGAGCACCTGCCCGACGGCTACGGCCATGCGCTGCTGGCCGCCTTGTCCGACGTACACCCACAGGTGCGTCACGTCGCTGCCGACGGCATCCGGGAGTTGGTGGAGGTGCTACCGGATGCCGCCGGCGTTCGGGCCCATATTGATTCGACGGACCCCGTCGTGCGCGGCGCCGCCATCTACGTCGTGAGTGCCCGACGGGTGGGTGACCCGGAGCAGTACCGGCACGCGCTGCAAGACCCGGACCACCGGGTCCGCATCGAGGCCGTCCGCGCGCTGGTGTCGGTCGACGACGCCCACGGCGTCGCGGCCGCCTGCGGTGACGTGAACCGCGAAGTGCGCATCGCCGTCGCCAACGGGCTCGGGACATTACGCAGCGGCGCCGACGCCGTGCGCACGCTCACCGACGATCCTGACCCGCTGGTGCGCGCCGCCGCGTTGGCCGCGATGGGCGCGGTGGGATGGGACGACGCCGACGTCACCACCGTCGAAGGCGCGTTGGCCGCGTCGGCATGGCAGATCCGGCAGGGGGCGGCGCGGGCGTTGGCGGGTGCGCCGTCGCCCGCGACTGCGGTGCCACCGCTGTCGCGTGCCCTGGCCGACCCGCATCTCGATGTCCGCAAGGCAGCCGTGTTGAGCCTGACCCGTTGGGCCGCATCTGCCGACAGCGCCCGCGAGGCCCTGACCGGCGCTCTGGACGACGGGGACGCCGACGTCCGGGCGTATGCGCGGCACGCGCTTGCCGGGGTGAGCTGAGGTTCAGCGCAGACCCAATTTGCGCAGCGGTCGTTCCAGCTCCCACCACACCCGATCCAGCGCACGCAGCGGCGCGAGGATCGGCGGCTCCTGCAATGGCCAGAGCTGACACCGCGACGCAGTGGAGCCGGTGGCAGCGAGGATGCCGTTGACGGCTCGGCGGGCGGCTTCGTTGGCGCCTTCCATGCTGGCCAGGTCGGTGTGAGTGCGTACAAAATCCGAAGCCAGGAAGAGGTTTTCGATCCCGGTGCAGGCCTCCGGCCGGTCCGCCCACGAACCGGCAGTGTTGATGAGCAACGGCTCGCTGTTCGTGGCCACGACTCCGGTCGCGGGATCGAACGGCTTCACGGCGGGATCGAGAAAACGGGCAACGATGTCGTCCTCGCGCAGTGAGCCGTCATCGATATGGTCGGTCAGTTGTCGCCAAACCTCGTCCAGAATCTCCTCCCTGGTCGACTGCTTGGCCGTCTTACCCGTGGCCCTGCTGGGCCGGTCCCAATCCGAGATGTCCACCGACAGAATCCCGTCGACCTCGCCGTCACCGTAGCCGTCGAGGTCGATGGTCTTCCAGAACTGTGCCTGCGAAATGGCGGTCAGCGCCCAATCCGAGTCGGTGAAGATGGTGTGACCCCGCTGCAGCGGCACGTCCCGCTTGAGGTAATACTGCGCTCCGGTCATCCACCGGGTCTGCAGCCGCGCCAGCCGGCTCAGGCTGCGATCGGCGACGGTCATGTCAGCGTTCAATGTGGGGATCAGATCCTCGATCGGCAGCGCCGCCATGTAATGGTCCGCGTGGATGGTCATCGGAGCGCCGTGCTGGACAGCGCAGGCACTGAGGATCCTGTGTCCGGCCAGATCGAAACCTGTCACGGTGCAATCAGTCTCGAAGTCAACGCCCTGCTTGGTCAGCCAGTCGACCCAGGGGTTTATCCACACATCGCTGGTGGGGCCGTCAAGCAATCGGTCGGTGCGACCGCCCATCCGGGCCACATCGAACAGCAACTGGCACAGGATCAATCCACCGGTGCGCGCCGAGACCTCCTGCGCTCGCGCGGCTACCAGCGTTCGGGTCAAACCATCTGCCAGGAACTTCCGATAGTTGGGCGAGAGATGTTCCCCGAACGAGAACCGCCACCAGCTGGTGTGCTCCCACTGCGCGTAGCGGCGATCATCGCACGACGTGAGCAAGGCCAGGAGCCGCTGCCCGAAGAACCCGAGTTCCCAGAACGGAATACCGAGTTTCACGCCGAAGTCGTAAGCGAACTGGATCGCGACGGCGAGGTCGCCGAGATCACCGGGGAGTCGCAAGGGAGCTATCAGCTCATTGGCTTCGCCCACCTGCGCCAGCAATACCCGGTGTGCGTCGACAAGGTGACTGGCCGCGGTCCCCGGTGGGGACGGGATGCGCTCCATCGTGTCGACCAGGTGTTTGTAGAACCCCGGGAAGAAGCGGAATCCGTGTTCGCCGGGCAACGGTTTCCGGTTGCCCTGCGCAGTGGCAGGCACGTCGATGGATCGCGCCTTGCCGCCGAAAACCTCGAGCGCCTCGTACACGGTGACGTCGAAGCCGCGCTCGACCAGTTCATGCGCGGCGCTGAGCCCTCCGACGCCGCCGCCCAGGATTGCAACGGAAGTCATCTGATCCCCCGCGGCAGCTTTTTGCGTAGACCACGGCGCAGCGGCGTGGCCGCGGTTCGCAGAGACCTCATCACAACGCGCCGAGGAAATCCCAGGTTCACCTCACGCGGCGGCCATTCCCCTGCCAGAAGTGCTTGGACCCAGATGCTGTCCGAGTTCAGCGGCCAAACCAGCGTCCAGAGTGTTGCCTCCAATTGGCGCAACGCTGCGCCGCCATCAGCGGCGGCCATCTCGTCGATGAGGTCCTTACCAGATTTGTCGTATATGTCTCGGGCGCTTGCGGCGACCTCGTCGGCCGAGATCCCCTCGGAGGCCAGGATCTCGTTGATCAGTGCGAGCCGCAGCGCTTCCGCCTCGTCGCGCGGCACATCCCTCAGAAGCTGTCGGCTCAATTCGCTGGCCCCGTCCAGCCGGCCCCACAGCCAGTCGTGGCGACGACCGCTTTCGCTGGCGAATGCTCCGAAGTGGTTGAGCCGCTCGCCGTACAGCTTCTTCGTCGGCCAGTCGTCTCGGTTGTCGAGAGAGTGCAGGTCGATCCCGGGCGGCGTCTCCACCGCGGGGGTCACGTTCTGGAAGCGGAACGTTGGCACGTCATACTCACCGCCGCGCCAGGAGAACACGCCGCTGACCACCTCGACGGCCAGAGAAAGCTCTACCAGTGTGTGCGCATCGACGCCGGGAACAGCGTCGGCGATGGCCTGCGCCGTCGGAATCATCGCTGCGGTCAATACCTCGCTGAGTCCGCCGTCATAAACGGCGCGCATCGCCGTGAGCTGCCCGCCAATCTCCACCGGCGCGGAGGTGTCTCCACTGACCGCTGCTTCGAGGGGTTTCCAGACTGCGGTGACTTCGCGTTGCGCCGCCGCAATGGTCTCCATGGCCTCCAAAACGTTGGTTGCCTGGTTGTTCAGCCGCGACAGCGCCCGACCCCACCACCTCAGGATCCGGTCGGCGGCCGACCAGCCCCAGGTCCAAGTGGTGCCGTCGAAAGCCGGGAAGGAGTCAGTCGGAATCCCCGGAACCCCCGTGACTTTTGGCTGCTCATCGTCGCCTGGCGGGGCCAGCACGACAGGAAACCCAGACCGTGACTGCAGCCATCGCAGTGTGACCTCGGTGCGAGTTTCGCGGTATTCCTCGAGTAGCGCATCGGCGGCCTGGAGCAACGGTGCTTCCTTTCCGCCATCCGGGTCGCCGAGGTAGTCCTGGACCTTCCGAAACGCCTGTGATTGGGCATATCTCATCTGGCGAAAGATGTCCTTCAGCGCATCCGCATCGAGTCGTTCGTCGGGCTCACGGGTGGCGGACAGGACGAGTCCAAGAGTTTCCACCAGCGCCGGAGGAGTCTCCGACCGCTTCGAGTCCTCACCCTTGCTGGTTCCGGGGGTGACGTAGAGCAGCACGCGCTCGAACGGTTCGTTGATCGGGCGTTCCCGAAGCACCTTCAGTAGCGGCTCGAAGGGGGCGTTGTCGAGAATGCCGCCGTCGGCGAGCCACCTGGCCGCTTGCGCACTGTCCTCCGACCGCTCCAGAAGCGCAGCCGTTTCCCACTCCGGCGTGAAGGCCACCGGGAACGATGCCGACGCGCGAGCTGCCTGTATCAGGGCGGCAGTACAGCCGTCGGTCGCGCTGAAGTCGTCGGTCAACGACGAGCCGCCACTGGCCGGGCCGACAGTGCGTTTGAACGTGTACACGCGTCGGCCATCCCGGCTGAACATGGAACTGCCGGTCTCCAGGGGCGAGGGGCGGGGCTGACTGCCGAGTGCCGTGGACGTCACCAGGAGGGTGCATTCGCGCGGGGTGATGCCGTCGTGCGGCTGGACCTGCCTGAGGACGGAGCTGACCTGGCCCTCGAAGTAGTCGCCGTCGAGCATGGAAGTCGCCCCCTGCACGCTTTTCCGCGTGAGCTTGCCGACGTCCAGGGAGGCGACGTCTGCCCATACGTCACGCATCGGTGGCAGGTCTCCGCCGCGGGCCACGGCGGTGGCCAGCAGGGTCCCGTTGAGTCCACCGGCACTGGTGCCCGCCACGATGTCGATGATCGCGGTCCGTTGGCAGGCCTCCAGGATCCGATCCCACGCCGCCGTGCCGTTGGTTCGTCGCGTGTCGGAGGCGAAGCGCAGGCGATTGAGCTCATGGGTCACTCCGCCCATCCAGACGGCGAGGCTGACGCCTCCGTTCAGGACAACCGCATACCGGGTCTGTCGCTTGAACTGCTTCTCGTCCCCGGGCATGGATCCAGAGTCCCTCTGGCGGTGCCCGGGGGCAGGGGTAGTCCGCTACTCGATTTCGACGGTCGTTCACAGCAATGCGGTCAGGCTGCTCCGGCTGGAAACGGTCTTGGGATGTTCTGCCCCCAGAGAGTCTTCGAACGTCTGCACCGCCTGTGTCAGGAGGTGCCGCGCCGCCTCGTCGTCGCCTTGTTGTAGGGCAAGCATGGCCAGGTTGTGCATGGTCACAGCCGTATCGGGGTGACCTTTCCCGAGCAGGTGTTCCTTGATGTCGAGTGCTTTCAGGTAGAGGGCTTCTGCCCCGGCGAGATCACCTCGCGCTCGACACAGCGCGGCAAGATTGTTGTAGCTTACGGCGAGTTCGTAATGACCTGGCCCATAGATGTTTTCGAAGACTCGAATACAACGGTTATACAGCGCTTCAGCTTCGTCGTATCGATGCTGCTCCTGAACCAGCGCCGCGAGCGCTGCGATGTCCTTCGCCACCTCCACGTGGTCGGCGCCGAGGGCGGTTTGACGGATCCACACCGCACGTCGCGCGTAGGTCTCACCGAGGTCGAAGCGCCGCCGGACGTGTTCGATGCCGGCCAGGTTGTGCCAGACTGTCGCGACGTCGACATGCTGACTTCGCTTCGCCGCAACGATGGGTAGCGCCCGCAAGTACAGGCGTTCGGCGTCATCCAGACGCGCGGCGTACTTGTACACCACCGCAAGATCATTGAGCAGCGTCGCGAGCTCGATGGTTTCAGGCCCGTAGAACCGCTCAGCCAACTCGATCGTCTGAAGGTAGAGGCTTTCGGCGTCACCGAGGTTGCCCAAGATCCGTTGCAGGCGCGCCACACTCGACATCACCGCAATGCGCGTCGGCGTCAGCGCTGCGTTGTTGTTGTGATGCTCCAGGATGGCCGCGGCGCATCCGTAGGCTCTACCGGCGTAGGCGAAATCGCTCATTTCTTCGCGAATCGTGCCGATGGTGTGCCAGATGACCGCCACTTCCGGCGAAGATTCTCCTCGCCGGCGTACGACCATCGTGCGGGCCTTGGTGGCCGCGGCCAGAGCTGGACCCAGCCGCCCGGCGTCACGGTTGGCGATCGCGTAGGCGTTGAGGCGCTCGGCCCCGTTCCTGCCGAACCAGGCCGGCCACACCGCGAACACCGTGACAGCGCGCGACAATCTAGCGTGCCAGCATGACCTCATTGTGATTGCCGGCCAGTCTTGCGTTGGCTATCGCCGTGGCCGGCCCCATCAGGGCGACGGTAGCCGTGGTCGTGACAAGTCCGAACCGGGTCAGGAGCGCCCGGATCTTCTTACCTCCTGTTGTGTTCATGTCTCCTCCATCTCCCCTCTTGATGTGTCGGCTGCAGAATCCGACATGGCCATCGTCCCTCCCATCCCGTGGCCAGAGAACGCGTAGTCCACTACTCGACATGGAGGTTCCGCACGATGTCGAGTCCGCAGGGGCGACGAACGGGGCATCTGATCAATCTGGCTCGTGGGGAAACAGAGTGTCCACCAGAGGCAGAGGTGCGCTGTTACGGGTCGAGCCGGTAGAACCGCAGGAAGTCATGCTCAATCGGCAGAACTGACACCGCAGAAAAGCCCGCTTCCGCTGCATAACGTTCCAGGGTCGCGCGCCTCATCACGGTGCCCGTCTCGGCTGATGGCTTCGAGGCCATTCCCGCTGGGAGACAATCCAAGACGCTGTACCCGTAGAAGAGCCGCTCGGCGGCATCCGAGGGTGCGGAGAACGCGTCTGCCACGCGCTCGTCCGCCACGATCAGCGTTCCACCCGGTGCCAGCAGTCGTCGCACCGTGCAGAGGACATCGACCGGCCGTGACATATCGTGCAGCGCCTCGACGATGACAGCGAGATCGTACTGTCCGGACAGTGTCGGGTCGGACCCGTCGCGCACGGAGAACGTCACCCTTTCGGCCACGCCCGCCTCCAAGGCATTGGTACGGGCCAAATCGATGCTGGGCTCGTCCAGATCGAAGCCGTCCACGGTCGTGGCCGGATAGGCGCGCGCGATGGCGACCGCAGCCCATCCCACGCCGCAGGCAACGTCGGCCACCCGCGCGCCCGCGAGCAGCTTCGCATGAACGTCCGGGACCAGCGGCAGGTATTCGTCGGCGAAGGAGCGGACCAGCCATGGCCGGTTGAAGTCGCCCTGCGCCTCTCTCGCGTCGGCCCCCTCGACCAGAAGACCGTCGCCGGTCCGGTACGCATCCACGAGCTTCGGCAGGATGCCGCCCAGGGCCGCGAGTGAGCGGCAGACGGCGGCCATAGCGTAAGGACTTTCCGGATCTATCAGGGTTTCGGCATGGCCGCCGGGAAGCGAGAAGCGGCGGTCCCACTCGGGTTTGGCGACGTTGTCCACCTCGAGGATCGCGCTCGCGGCCTGCTGTTCGAGCCACTCCCGTGCGTACCGGGCATTGATTCCGGCGCGCTGGGCGAGTTCACCGGCGGTCAGCGGTCCGTGGTCTGCCAACACGCGATACAGGCCCAGGCGGTCCCCCAGATACACGGTGAAGACGTCCATGGTGCCCAGTGCCGACGTGAAAAGGCGTTCAACGAACGCATCCCGTGTCTGGTCCGTGCTGGTCATTGCATCTCCTCACGGGGCGACTGGCCTGACGACGAGTTGCGCAGTGCTCGCGCTCAGAACGAGGTACGACTCCTGCCAACCGGGTAACGCGACGGACAGGACGTCGCCGCCGGCTTGGTGTTCGAGGGACCAGGTTCCGCTGTGGCTGACGCCGCGATCATCCGGGCCGGGAGTGCCGACGACCGCCCGGTGATCGGGTAACAGTGTGAAGACGGTGCGGCCACGTGCGGGAGGAAGCGGGTAGTCGGCGGGCCGGAACATCTGTCGTTGGTCACGGTCCTCTTCGTGAGAGTGCTTCCAGGACCCCACAATCTGCGAATCCTCGATCACGGCGCCCACCACCCTCCTGTGATCACGGCTGTTGATGGGTGCGGACGAACCGGCGCAACTCGGCGAACTCGGTAGACACACTGCCGTCGGTGGCTTCGAGCACCTGCGAGGTGCCACCGTCTTCGACGGTGATCGCGTAGCTCATCGCGTCACGCGCCGAACCCGGATCTTCGCGCGCTGGCGCAGCCCGTTCGTACACCCGGGAAGCCGCGGCAACAAGTCGGCGCAGTTCCTCCTGACCTTCGACTCCGAGATCTGCGGAATCGAGGACGAGCGGCCGCCGATTCATGGTGGCGGCCTGCCCACCACAAGTGCTGACCGACACTTTCATGTTTCCTGCTTTCGGTGGCAGAAGGTGCATCACGCAGTATGCCCCTACTTGCGGGCCTTCACCTTGGCCTTCGCCGATCGCTTGGCGGTCGCTTCCGTACCGGCACCTCTGATGACCGCGTGGGTGAGAGCTTTCACGTCTGCCGAGAGTTTCTCGACTTGCTTCTGCAGCTCGTCGAGAGACCCATCGGTGGACGCCGCCACTGCCTCCGTTTGCACAGTGCGGATGCGGATACCCACCGCCTCCCAGGCCGCGCCAACCGCGGTGTGCTCGGCGCTTCCGGTTCCGTACAGCTGCGCGGCCTTGACCGATGTGGTCTCGGCGAACGCCTGGAAATCGGTGGTCGACGTGGATGCTCGGAGGGACTCGTACCAGATGTGGCCGGGGGCTTCCCAGGCCCGCCCACCGATTCCGGTGGCCACCAAGTAGAACGCCTTGTTCGGAATACCGGAATTGGTGTGCACTCCGCCCCAGTCACCGGGACGTGTGTCTGGCAGCGTGACGAAATCTTTCATGTGGTCGGGCTGCGGGTCCCCGTCGAAGGCGGTGCCCGGGGCCTTCATCGACCGCAGTGCGTCGCCCTGCAACGCCGGGGTGAAGATCTCCGCACCGATCAGCCAATCGGCCTCCTCAGCGGTCTCGTCGTTCGACCACTGTTTGATGAGGCATCCGAAGACGTCCGAAATCGATTCATTCAGGGCCCCCGGCTGTTTGTGATATTCCAGGTCAGCGGTGAATTGCGTGACACCGTGGGTCAGTTCGTGGCCGATGACGTCCAGAGATTCGGTGAAGTCGGTGAAGTTGACGCCGTCGCCGTCACCGAACAGCATGCGCTGCCCGTCCCACAACGCGTTTTCCATGGCGTCGCCGAAGTGGACGTAGGCATCGAGTCGCATGCCGAGCCCGTCGATCGAATCGCGTTCGAGTACGTCCTGAAAGAACGTCCGGGTGGCGCCGAGCCCATCGAAGGCCCGGTTGACCGAATCGTCGGGCGAGACGGCGGAGGTTTCGGTGCGCACCAACGTCGCGGTGTGCAAATTCTCCGAACTGTGCGCATCGAAAACTGATCGACGGCCGGCGGCGGGTGCCGCCAGAAAGCCTCGTGTCGCAGGACTCATCTCCCGCCGCCCCTTGAGTTGGGCGCTGGCGGCAATGGTGTTCAGCGCCGCTTTACGGACTTTGGGGTCGTCACTTTCCATCAGTTTGGCGAGGATGTACGGCGGCATGATGCAGTTCCGTGGACACCTGTTCGTCATCGGTCTACTCCAATCCTGTTGGCAGAAAGCTCATCCGAGAGCCGTCACCACGAAAGCGACGTTCATCCGCAGAATTTCGACGGCAAGGTCGATATCGACGAACTGCATGGTGTCGCCGGCGGTGTGAATGTTGTCGTTTGCGCCGTCGGCGCCTTCGATCGTCAGCACCGCCGGGATGCCCTCGTCGATGAACGGCACGTGATCGCTGTTGAATGGGTTGACGCTGGTCTGCACGGTCAACCCGGTGTAGGTGTGCGCGGCGTCGGCCAGCCCGTCGATCACCCGCTGCGAGAGCGCGGCCCCTTCCAGCAGGACCGTGGGGACGGGAGTGTTCACCGTTGCGATCATGTCCATGTTGACCACGGCACGTATGCGTGAACGTTCTGCCGAGCTCAGGTTGGCGACGTAGGCCAGGCTGCCGAACAAGCCCTCTTCCTCACCGCCGAAGAGAATGAATCGCACATCGAGTTCGGCTTGGTGGTGGGCGACGGCGCGAGCCATCGCCAGCAGTCCGGCGCTGCCCGAGCCGTTGTCGTCGGCGCCGGGCGCCGGTGCTGCAGGACCGCCGGCGAGGTTGATCGAATCCAGGTGCGCGGTCACCAGCACCACGTCGCGCGGTTCGGATGCGATCCCCGTTCGGTCGGCGATCACGTTTCGACTCGGCTTTCCCAGCACGGTGATGGCCTGCGTGTGGGTCTGATACCCAGCCGCATCAAGCTGGTCTTGCGCCCACCGGGCCGCCTCGTCGAATTGTGGGCTTGTCGAGTGTCTGGTGCCGAAGTCGACCAGCTTGCGCAGGTCGGCCTCGTACTGCTCTGCGGACACCATGTCGACGCATTTCTGCACCGTGGGCTCGGATTGGCGCGCGATCCGTGGGAGAGACTCGAAAATAGCGGAGCCCCAGGGTATCTCGCGAACGCTGTAGCACGGGAAGTCGTCGGCGCCGGCGGCCTCGGGGGCATCGGGGTCGATTTCGACGACGAGGTAGCGGCCTTTGTCCGCGAGCACCCGGACCTCGGGATGTGCCTGCTGGAAAGTACGCCCGTGCTGGATCACGAGGCGTAGCTGTGACTGCCGCGCACGCGCATCGGGCTCCACGGCATCCCGCCGCAACACAATGTCACCCATCCGGAACCAACCACCGTCGACGAACTGCTGCACGTGCGGCAAAAGCTCGGTCAGCGACGCGATGTCCCCACCGCTCCCGCCCGGCGGACGGACCTGGACTGCTGTCAAGCCCATCTTGCGCGCGGCCGCCACATGCGATTTGTTCTCGGTCACAAAGAACACGTCGGCAAACGTCAGCCCTGGGTCGATTTTGCCGACGGCGGCCTCGAAGAACTCTCGGGCCGGTTTGTGGGCGCCGACTTCGCCGGACAGCGCGACGTGGGTGACGACCGGCTCGAAGAATTCGCGGATGCCGAGGTTATCGATGATGTCGTAATACTGCTGGGCGGGTTCATCGAAGTCCGATGCCAGCCCTAGTTGGACCGGCGTGCCATCGTCATCCCTCAAGGCCGCAATGTCCTGCAGAGTCGTCAACGCTCCCGGCAACAGGACATCCCCGTCCTCGAGCGTCTGCCCGAGGTCGAACAGGACAAGTTTCATGAGTCTTGCCGGCCCGTCACGCCTGCGCGACCAGGCTTGCCAGCTGGTCGACCAGCGAACGCAGCCGAGCTACCTCACGACGCAATTCACCCAGTTCGCCGTCCGCCGTCGACGACTTCGGGGTCTCCGCCTCGCCGTTGCCCGCAACGGCGCCGACAAGCAGCTGTGAGGGCGTGGCTTGAACGGCAGCCGCTGCACCGGCGAGGAAGGATGCTCGTGGGCCTTCCAACGCCGCCGACATCCGTACCGATTGGCCGGTGGTGAACATGAACATCCCGGCATCGTCGGTGTAGTCCATGTAGTTGACGAACATATCGCCGTCGGGTCCGTTGCTGCACGTGACGCTGGGGAATTGGGGCCGCCCGAAGTTCGGGTGCGCCTGATTGGGTGTGTCGTCGACGAGGTCGCTGCCGCTACAGCCGCTGCCGTCGTCGCCCCAGATGTGGCGCAGGCTCAACCAGTGGCCGATCTCGTGGGTTGCGGTGCGCCCCAGATCAAATGGACTGGATGCGGTACCGATGGTTCCGAAGAAGGAATGGCCGATGACCACCCCGTCGGTTTCGGGTGGTCCGCCGGGGAACTGCGCGTACCCGAGGATCTGGTCGAATCCGCTGCGCAGCTCGCCACAGACCCAGAGGTTGAGGTAGTCCCACGACGGCCACGCATCCACACCGCCGGTGGCGTTCGACTTCACGTCATCGTCGTCGGCACTGAAGAAGGTCTTGGTGGTCGCCGTGCGGGTGACGCCATCGGTGGGGTTGCCCTCGGGGTCGACGCTCGCCAGCGCGAACTCGATTTCGCAGTCGGCGATCAGGTCGGTCCACACGGTTGGGACGCCTACCCGGTCGGGGTTCGTGGCGCGGAAATCTTGATTGAGGACATCGATCTGGCTGTCGATCTGGGCCTTGCTGATGTTCTGCGACGGGGTCGCCGGATTGTGGACGACGTGGACGACGACCGGGATGGTCACGACACCCCGCCTCGCCGCGCGTAACCCTGACCCATACGCTCGTGCCCTGTTCTCGAACTGATCGCTTCTCTGGCGGTAGCTCTCGCTCGTGGACAGCAGTTTGTAGTGGACCGCCATTGTGCCGCAGAGTTGGCGCGACAGCTTCGCCGGTTGCTCGTCCATGACCGTTCCTTTCGAAGACGGGGCGTCGGTGCCCAATCGAGTATCCGCACGCGGAGCGCCCCGGGGGCGGGTAATCGACTACTCGATCCCCGGTACCGCGAAGTTCCGCGCTGCACCGTTATGCGATTGCGCCGGAGCCTCTTTGTCTTCGCGCGGTGGACACACTCGTCAACCTGGTCAGCATTACGCAAATGCTTTGATGTGTAATGTGAGTCGCATGTCGGCGAGGGAGCAGCCTTGAACTATGTCGGAGAGCTCCGGAGCAACTGGCGACCGCTGGCCGCCGCCACCGCCGGATTGAGTGCGGGCCTGAGCCTGAGCGCCTACACCAATGCCGCCATGGCGCCGCAGTTCCTGCAGGCGTTCGGCTGGAACCGCTCCGACTTCGCGCTTGCCGGCGTCATCACCTTGCTGACATTTGTGTTCCTGCCGGTGTACGGCCGCCTTGCCGACCTGTTCGGCGTCCGCCGCATCGCCTTGACCGGCGTGATCGGACTCCCGCTTTGCTGGCTCGCGTTCGCACTCATGACCGGACCGATCTGGCAGTACTTCGTCATCAGCGTGGCGCTCATCTCGCTGGGCGTCACCACCACCCCGGCGATTTACAGCCGCATCGTAGCCACCCGGTTCGTCACAGCCCGTGGCCTGGCGCTGGCGATCGCGATCTCCGGGCCGCCGCTGCTGGGCGCCGTGGGCGCACCGGCGCTGGAGGCGGTCAATCGCGCCCACGGCTGGCGGATCGGGTGTGTGGCGATCGCGGTGTGCCTCGCGGTGATCGGCACCGTCGCACTGGTTCTCATCCCGGCCGAGAACGACTCCGAACGGCAACGCGCACACCGCCGAAACACCAACGACTACCGCACCATTGCCCGCAGCGCGCTCTTCTGGATCCTGCTGGCGGGTGTGCTGCTGTGCAATCTCTACCACACGGTCACCACTACCCAACTCGGCGTCATGCTCGGCGACTCGGTGGGCATCGGCGACCGGGTGTCACTACTGATCTCGGTGTTCGCGATCGCCGTCATCGTCGGCCGATTCGTCTGCGGTGTCGCGCTGGACCGCTTCCCGCCTCATCTCGTCGCGGCAGCCGCCATGGCGCTACCAGGGCTGGGCTGTCTGCTGATCGCCACACCGTGGGACGGTGTCACTGTGCTGATGATCGCGGTCTGCTGTCTGGGCGCGGCGTGGGGCGCCGAAGGAGACGTGATCGCCTATCTGGTGGCGCGGCGGTTCGACCTCGGCGTGTACAGCACGGTGCTGAGCATTCTGTCGGCAGCCATCGGTGTCTCGTCGGCACTCGGGGCGCTCATCCTCAGCCGCACCCTGCGAATCAGTGACAGCTTCAACGGATTCCTGACCTTCGCCGGTGTGGCGGCCTTCCTGGGCGGCGCGCTGTTCCTTCTGGTGGGACGGGTCGCTTCACCGGAACTTGCGAAAATGAGTAGTCCTACGTAGGAAACCCGCTGGCAAGCTTTCCGGTATGGACAACACCAACACCACCGCGGCCTACTTCATCCAGGCGGCCATCGCATTCGGAGTCAGCTTCCTCGGAACCCTCGGCGGCATCTACTTCCTGCCCCTGGACGCCTGGCAGCGCCTGTTCCTCGGCATGTCGGTACTCTTCCTGGTCACCAGCGCCTTCACCCTGGCGAAAGTGATCCGCGATCAACAGGAGGCCGCCACCATCCGGGTCCGACTCGACGAGGCGCGCATCGAAAAGTTGATCGCCGAACACAATCCGTTCACCACAGGCGTCTGAGGCATCGCAGGTTCACTTGCGATCACGTCAGTTTTCAGTACTGTCACCGGCGTGCGGACAACGATCATCGGCACCACGATGCCGATCCTGGAACTGACTCTCGACGCCGGTGAGTCGATCATCACCGAAGGCGGCGACGTCTCCTGGTTCACCCCGGGTCTCGACATCCAGACCTCCACCAGTTTCGGTTCCGGCGGTCGCGGCGGCTTCATCAGTGGCCTCAAGCGTGCGCTCGGCGGCGGGAACCTGTTCCTCACGCAGTACACCGCACAGTCGAACGGCCGGATGGTGGCGCTGTCGACCAACCTGCCCGGTGTCATCCGCGAGATGCGCATCGATGCCGGCGACAACTACATGGTGCAGGCCGGCGCGTTCATGGCCGGCACCCCGAACGTCGAAGTGTCAGTGGCACTTCAGCAGAAGCTGGGCGCCGGCATCTTCGGCGGTGCCGGTGTGGTGTTCCAGAAGCTCAGCGGCAACGGGGTGGCGTGGGTGCAGATGGCCGGCGAGCTCGTGGAATACGAACTCGCACACGGCCAATCGTTCCTGATCCACCCTGGCCACCTCGCGATGTTCCGCGCGGAGATGCAGCTGACGTTCGCCAGCGTTCGCGGTGTCAAGAACAAGGTCTTCGGCGACTCGCTGTTCATGGCCGAGCTGCACGGGCCGGGTCACTTCTGGCTGCAGTCGATGACGGTGGCCAAACTGGCCGCCGCCATCCAGCCCTACCTGCCCGAGCGGTCGAACGACAACTAAACCGACAACTGCGCCTTGACATCACGGGACAGCGCGTCGGCCAGAACCTCCCGGTCGCCGGCGAACAATCCGTCCAGCGCCGCCGTGGCCACGATGGCCGGATCGGTCTTCTGCTCGGCCGGGATGTAGCTCACCATATCGGTGTCCATGTACCCGACGTGCAGTGCGGTCACGCTGATTCCCTTCGGCGCCAGTTCATCTCGGACCGCATCGGTCATGGCCCAGGCTGCGGCCTTCGCCGAGGAGTAGGCACCGCTGGTGGACGGGTGCAGCCACGACAGCACCGACAGTACGTTGAGGATCGCCCCGCCGCCGTTGCGTTCGATCACCGGCGCGAACGCGCGGACCACCTGCAGGGTGCCGAAATAATGCGTTTCCATCTCCAGCCGGATGTCCTCGAGGGGGCTGTCGAGCAGCGTCGCCCGGGTCGAGACGCCGGCGTTGTTCACCAGGACGTTGACGTCGGTGGCGATCTCAGCGGCGCGGCGCACCGAGTCGGCATCGGTGATGTCGAGTTGGATGGGTACCACGCCCGGGATGTCGATGGTCTCCGGCCGGCGGGCGGCGGCGTAGACCTTGGCCCCACGGGCGACGAGTTCGAGGGCGAACCGGCGCCCGAGGCCCCGGTTGGCTCCGGTGACCAACGCGGTGATGTGTTCTGTGTTCATGATGTGCCTCCTGTTGATGGCGTGCCCGTCTGGGGCTGTGGGCTGGAACGCCCCAGGCGGGCCGATCAGTCCCGGCAGATTCCGAGATTGCAGCTAGCAGGTATCAGCGGCCGGGCGCCCGCTCGGTGATCTCCTGCAGCACCCACCCGTTGCCGTCGGGATCGGTGAACGAGGCGAACGAGCTGTAGCTGCGGCGTTCGGGGTCGGGCCCGGGCACCCGGGCGTCCGATCCGGCATGGTTGAAAACGCCGGTGGCGTCGTGGAACACCTCGCTGACCTCTACTCCCCTGTCCACCAACTCGGCTCGGGCTGCCTCGACATCGCTGACCACCAGATAGAGCCCCTGGGTGCTGCCGGGCGTGGCAGAGCTGACGCCGGTGCCGAGAATGATCGAACTCGGCGAACCGGGCGGGGTCAGCTGCACCACCCGATAGTCCTCGCTCACAACAAAATCCGCGTCCAGTCGCCAACCCAGCGACTGGTAGAAGTCCCTTGCCCTGTCGACATCGGATACGGGCACCACGACGACTTCGAGTTTCATGTCCATGACAGCTCCATCAATTGGGCGTTCGAGCCGTGGCGCGGATGTCGCGGTTCGGACGGCTGGTCGACCGGCAGATGCCGGAGTGCACCGAGGAACGGTTGCAGCGCTACCCGAATTCCCGACGCACTGGGCGCCGCCCTCGGTACTCTCACCGCATGGCAGACTCGAGCCAGATCTCGGTGACGGTACGCTCACCGGCCTATTGGCGCGTCACATTCGACAACCCGCCGCTGAACATCTTCGGACCGGAAACACTTCCAGAACTCGATGCCGTTGTGACGGCGCTGGAATCCGATGACGCCGTCAAAGTGGTGGTGTTCGACAGCGCGGTCGAGGGATTCTTCCTCACCCACTACAACTTCGTGTCAGAGCTGGAGGAGTCCACGCGTTATCCGGCGGGAGCGACGGGCTTACAAGCTCTGCCGGACATGCTGGCCCGGCTCAGCCGCGCCCCGGTGGTGTCGATCGCCTCCATCCGGGGCCGCGCGACGGGTGTCGGCAGTGAACTCGCACTCGCCAGCGATATGCGCTTCGCGAGGCGGGAGAAAGCCATCCTGTCGCAGTGGGAGGTCGGCGCGGGGTTGGTGCCCGGTGGTGGCCCGATGGCGCGGCTGCCGCGGCTGATCGGACGTGGACGGGCACTGGAGGTCCTGTTGGGCGCCGATGACATCGACGGCGACCTGGCGCAGCTGTACGGCTACGTGAACCGTTCGTTTCCGGATGCCGAACTCGACGGTTTCGTCGACGCCCTGGCCACCCGCATCTCCACGTTCGACAAGCAGGCGATCGCCGAGACCAAGCGGCTGGTCAACGTCAACAGCCTGCCCACCGACGAGGAGATCGCACCGGAGTGGGACGCATTCCTGGCAGCGCTGGCACGGCCGGCGGCGCAGAGCCGCATCCAGAAGCTGTTCGAGCGCGGTTTCCACCAGCCCGGTGATGTCGAGACCCGGCTCGGCCATCACGTGGGCCGGCTGGGCGACGCGTGAGCCCCATCGACGCGACCCGTCACCCCTTCGCGATCGGGGTCGTCGGGGGTCCCACCGTCGTCATCGATTACGGCCGAACACGTTTCGTCACCGATCCCACCTTCGACGATCCGCGTGACTACGGCACCATGACCAAGCTGACACCGCCGGCGGTGGCTGCCGCCGACCTCGGCGCCGTCGACGCCGTCCTGCTGAGCCACGATGACCACAACGACAATCTGGACATCGCGGGCCGGCAGTGGGCCACCACGGTGCCCCGGCTCTACACCGGGCCCGGAGCCGCCGGACGGCTGGGTTCCCCCGCCGTCGGATTGGCCACCTGGGAGCGCGCGGAACTCGGCCGCGCTGACGGCGCCGGGCACCTCACGGTCACCGCGGTGCCCGCCGTCCACGGCCCGCTGGACGGCACCCGCGACGACTCCGGGCACGTCAACGCAGAAGTCACCGGGTTCGTGATCGAGAGTGCCGGTCTGCCCACGGTGTATGTCAGCGGGGACAACGCCTCCCTGCAACCGATCGGCCAGATCGCGGCGCGGTTCCCCGCCATCGACATCGCGGTGCTGTTCTGCGGGGCTTCACGCCTGGCCACCAAGAACCAGGGCCGCCCGCTCACGCTGACCGGACCGCGGGCCGCGGATGTGGCGGTGATCCTGGGCGCGCCGCGGGTGGTGATCGCCCACATCTCGGGGTGGTCGATATACAGCGAGAACATCAACACCGTACGAACGGCGTTTGACGAGGCCGGGATCGCCGATCGACTGGTGCCAGCCGACGCCGGAGTCTGGGCGCTGAAAGGCGAAACCTCTCAGCACTGAGGAAACCGGTCCCACCCGGATGAATGCTCGTCGGCCCCGGTGCGTTTCACTGGGTACAAAACCTAGGAGGAGCGATGACCTCACCACTGACGAATCTGGGCGTGAACCTCCCGGTGATCGCCGCACCGATGGCCGGTGGCGCCACCACACCCGCCATGGTGATCGCGGCAGCCGGCGCAGGCAGTCTGGGACTGCTGGCCGCCGGCTACAAGACCCCGGAGAATCTCCAGGAGCAGATCGCCGCCGTACGTGCTGCGTCGGTCCCGTTCGGAGTCAACATCTTTGCGCCCAATCCGGTGCCGATTTCACCGGCCGATTACCGGCAGTACGCCGACGCGGTGCAACGCGAAGCCGACCGCTTCGGGCTCACTCTGCCTGCGGACCCCATCGATGAAGACGACCACTTCAACGCCAAGATCGACCTGCTGCTGGCCGAGCCGGTGCCGCTGGTGAGCTTCACCTTCGGCCTACCCGAAACCGAGGTCATCGCGGCCCTGCAGAAGGCGGGTACCACGGTGGTGCAGACCGTGACCTCACCCGAGGAGGCAGCGCTGGCAGCGGCGGCCGGAGTGGACATGCTGGCGGTGCAGGCCAGCGCCGCGGGTGGTCACTCGGGCACCCTCACTCCCGACCGACTCCCCCAGCCGCTGCCCATCGGTGAGCTGATCGAGCGGGTGTCCGCGCGGGTGCGGTTGCCGTTCATCGCTGCCGGCGGGCTGTCTACCGCCGAAGAGATCTCGGCGGTCCTGAAGGCCGGCGCCACGGCGGCCGCTGTCGGTACGGTGCTGCTGCGCGCCGACGAGAGCGGTGCGTCAGCCACTCACCAAGCGGCACTGACGGATCCGGCCCGCACCGAAACCGTCATCACCCGCGCCTTCACCGGTCGTCCCGCCCGCGGATTGCGCAACCGCTTCATCGACGAGTTCGAAGCGTCAGCGCCGTTGGGGTATCCCGCAATTCATCATCTGACCAGTCCGCTCCGCAAGGCGGCGGCCGCGGCAGGCGACGCCGATCTGGTTCACCTGTGGGCCGGCACCGGATTCCGAAACGCCCGCAACGAGCCGACGGCAACGATCCTGACCCGGCTGGCGACACCGTAGCCTGAAAGTATGCGTCCTCACGTGACCCTGGCCGCGATCGCACTCTGGGCAGCCGGGCAACTCGTCGGCATGCCCACCGCCGCGGCCGAGCCGATCATCACCACCATCCCGGAACAGCCGGCCCCGCCGGGACAGACGACGTTCGTCGACAACCCGGCGATCGTCAACGGCCAACCGGCGACCATCCAATCCTGGAGCCGGCTACCTGATTCCGACACGCTGGCCGTGCATTTCAGCAGCGGCACTCCGGCATGCTTCGGTGTCCACGCCGAGGTGCAGGAGACTCCCGACATCGTCGCGGTGAAGCTGCGTTCCGAAACCCTGCCCGAGGCCGTGGACAAGGCGTGCATCGCCCTCGCGGTATTCGGCACGCTGACGGTCACACTCGAGGCTCCCGTGGGCAACCGGGCGGTCGTCAGCATCACCTGATCGTTGAATCGGCGATAATCCATCGCCGATCACCGATGTCCGCGATAATCCCTGCAGACGCGCCGGCAGGGGGAATCGGTGGATATCGACGTCGAGGGAATCACCCAGGAAGTCTTCACCGGTCCGCTGCCGGAGTGGAGTGAAGTAGAGTCCCTGGTCGAGGCGGCGCACCGGCGCTACCGTGCGGATGCCGACGGCACGGTCGCCGATTACATACCGGTTCTCGCGCAAGCCGACCCGAATCTGTTCGGGGTGTGCGTCGCCGAAACCGATGGCGGACTGCACCTGGCGGGCGATACCGACATCGAATTCTCCATCCAGTCGATCTCCAAGGCGTTCGTGTACGCGCTGGTGTGCGAGGAGTTCGGCCATGGTGTGGTCCGCGACCGCATCGGCGTCAACAACACCGGCCTTCCGTTCAACTCCGTCGTCGCCATCGAACTCAACAACGGCCACCCGATGAACCCGATGGTGAACGCCGGCGCCATCGCCGCCACCGCACTCATGCCGGGTGACACCCACGCCGACCAGTGGCACAACATTCAAGCCGGACTCTCTCGATTCGCCGGGCGCACACTGGAACTCGATGACACGGTGTACGAGTCCGAGTCGCAGACCAACCAGCGCAACCGCGCGATCGCCCGCCTGCTGGAGAGCTACGGTCGTATCGACCTCGATCCCCTTGCGGTGGTCGATGTCTACACCAAACAATGCGCGTTACGAGTGAGCGCCACCGATCTGGCCATCATGGGTGCCACCCTGGCCGACGGTGGTGTCAACCCCCGCACCGGTGAGCGCGTGGTCTCCGCCGGCGTCTGCCGGGACACGCTGGCCATCCTCGCGGCCAACGGGCTCTACGAGCGGTCAGGCGAATGGCTGTTCGAGATCGGATTGCCCGGCAAGTCCGGTGTGTCGGGAGGCATCGTCACCGTGGCGCCGGGCAAAGCCGGGATCGGCGTGTTCGCGCCACCGCTCGATTCCGCCGGAAACAGTGTCCGCGGACTGCGCGCGACGGCGTATCTCTCACGTGTCCTCGGACTCAACATCTTCGCGTCCAGCGCGCGTGCACCGACCTCGAGAGGCGCCCACCATGGCTGAACACCGCATTGTCGCCGAGCCGGAGGTCCGCAACTCCTGGGTGCCGATGATCGGGTTGTTCCTGGCCCAGGTGCTGATGTCGTTCAACGTCGCGGCGCTACCGGTGTCGATGGGCGGCATCGTCGCCGATTTCGGGGTCCCCCCGACCACCGTCGCGACCGCGGTGGTGATGTACGGCCTGGCGGTCGCGGCGCTGGTCATGACCGGAGCCAAACTCGGCCAGCGGGTGGGCTGGGTGGTGGTCTTCCGCGTCGTGGTGGTCACATTCGCCGGCTCGGCCTTGATGATGGTGTTCGCGCCCTCGGTCCTCTGGGTGATCGCCGCGCAGGCTCTGGCCGGCGCGTCGGCTGCCATCATCGTGCCGTCATTGGTGGCGCTGATCGCCGAAAATTACCGTGGCGCTCAGCAGGCCACCGCCATCGGCTCGCTCGGATCGGCACGCGCGATCTCCGGGGTGAGTGCCTTCCTGATCGGCGGCGCGCTCGGAACCCTGGTGGGCTGGCGGCCGGTGTTCGCGATCGTCTTCGTCATCGCGGTGGCTGTCTTCGCGCTGAGTTTCCGGCTGCGCGCCGACGCCGGCAACCCGGGCATCGAGATCGATGTCGTCGCGGCCGTGATCATCGGTACCGCCATCGCGGCACTGACCATCGGTTTCAACAACCTCAACGGGTGGGGTCTGCTGCTGGCGGGCCCGGGGGCACCGTTCGACGTACTCGGCGTCTCCCCGGCGCCACTGCTGGTCATCATCGGAATCATCTGCGGCCAAGGGTTTCTCGTGTGGACCCGGCGGCGTACCGCTGCAGGCAAGGTGCCGTTGGTCAGTCTGTCGGTACTGGGCTCGTCCCGGGAACGGGCGGCCGTCTTCGCCATGTTCATCGTCGTCTCGCTCGAAGCCGCCCTGAATTTCACTGTGCCGCTCTACATCCAGATCGTGCAGGGCCGCACACCGTTCGACACGTCACTGGCGATGATGCCGTTCAACTTGACGGTGTTCTTCACCGCGATGCTCGTGGTCCGGCTCTACGGACGTTTCAGCCCGCGCGCGATCGGCATGTTCTCCTTCACGCTCACCACCGTGGCGCTACTGTGGCTCGGATTCGTGGTGACCAACAACTGGGAGACGGTGCCCACGATCGCCGGCCTGATCGTGTTCGGCATCGGCCAGGGCGCACTGGTCACCTTGGTGTTCAACGTGCTCGTCACCGCGGCCCCGAAAGAACTCGCCGGCGACGTGGGCTCCATCCGCGGAACCACTCAGAACCTCGCCTCGGCCGTCGGCACCGCGGTGGCCGGCGCGATGCTGGTCGGCCTGCTGTCGCTCAACGTGAGCCAGGCGGTGATCAACAACGTGGAACTGTCTCCTGCGCTCGTCGAACAGGTCGATCTCGATGAGGTGAACTTCGTCAGCAACGATCAGTTGCGGGAAGTGCTCGCCGACACCGACGCCACCGACGCCGAGGTGGACGCCGCGGTGCAGATCAACACCGATGCGCGGCTGCGGGCGCTCAAGCTGGGGCTGCTGATCCTGGCCGGGGTCAGCGCGGTGGCGATCCTGCCGGCATCCCGGTTGCCGTCTTATACACCACATGAGATTCCGGACCCGCAGGAAGACGGAACCCGGTGATGACCCTAGGCTTGATCGGTGACTCTATTGCTCGGTCCGGTGCTGCGCCACGTCGGGGAAACCACCGCTATGGTCTGGGTGCAGACCGAGAAGTCTGCGGAGGTCGAGATCCTGGGGTGTTCGGCGCGCACATTCGAAGTGCAAGACCGCCACTTCGCCCTGGTAGCGGTCGAGGGACTGGAGCCTGACTCCACCACCGAATACGAAGTCCGCATCGACGGTGCGAAGGTGTGGCCCGAGGCTGGCTCCGACTTCCCGCCGAGCGTGATCCGGACCCGCGGCCCGAAATCGGCGGACCGGTTGCGGATGATCTTCGGCTCATGCCGGTATCCCAAGACCGGTGACAAGAAGATCGACGACAAGCTCGGCGACGACGCCCTCGATTGTTATGCCGAGCGGCTCACGACACTGCCGGTCGACGAGTGGCCCGACGTGTTGCTCCTGCTGGGTGACCAGGTGTACGCCGACGAACTGACACCCGAAACACGGCAGAAGCTCGCAGGAAAGCGCACCAACAAGAAGAGGCCGCCCGACGAGGTGGTCAGCTTCGCCGAATACGAAGGCCTCTACCGGCACACCTGGGGCGATCCCGAGATCCGCTGGGTGATGTCCACTCTGCCCACCGCGATGATCTTCGACGATCACGACATCCGCGACGACTGGAACACCTCCGCGGCATGGCGCACCGAGGTGAACAAGAAGCCGTGGTGGCGCGACCGGATCCGCGCGGGCCTGGCGTCCTACTGGGTCTACCAGCACATCGGCAATCTCAGCCCCACCCAGCTCGCCAAAGACGAGGATTACCAGAAGGTGCTCGCCACCGAGGGTGACTGCTGGCCGCAGCTCGTCGAACTGGCCGACCGCGCCGACAGGGAAGTCGACGGAGAGAAAGGCCTGCGCTTCAGCTTCCGCTGGGATCTGGGCCGCAGCAGGCTGATCATGGTCGACTCGCGTAACTCCCGGATTCTCGAGGACGGGAACCGGAAGATGCTGGGCGACAAAGAGTTCGGTTGGCTCGAAGCGCAGGTCGAGGAGGGGATCGGTGAGCTCGACCACCTGATCCTGGCGACCTCACTGCCCTGGCTGCTCCCCCCGGCCATCGGCGACCTCCAGACGATCAACGAAATCTCCGCCAGCCGCCCCGGGTTGCGCGGCACCGTGGCCGAAAAGGTCCGTCAGGCAGCCGATCTGGAACATTGGCCGGCCTTCCTGCAGTCGTTCCTGCGACTCAGTGACCTCATCATCAGGGCGGCCACCCGCACCGACGGACCGGCGACGGTGACGGTGCTCTCCGGCGACGTGCACCACAGTTACGCCGCACGCGCCGATTTCCCCGGCGCGTCCGCGACGCGCGTGCACCAGCTGGTGTGTTCGCCCGTGCACAACTACGTGCCGATCGTCGTCCAACCGCTGTTCAAGTTCGGTTGGTCGCCGCGGGTGGGTCGGTTGACCCGGCGCTGGGCCCGCCATCACGGGTCGCCCCCGTTGCCCATGTCGTGGCGCAATCTCAGCGGCCCCCTGTTCGGCAACACGATCGCCACGCTGGAAGCCTCGCGACGCAAGGCCGAGGTGGTGTTCGAACAGCCCCGTGACAACTGCGAGTTGGGTGTGGCGGCCACCATCGCGCTGACCGACTGAGCCACCACGGCGGCCGGGCCGCGAACTGCTCTGCCCGGACGGCTGGATCCCTCCTGTGGGTGCCATGTGTCGTGACGCTAGGGCATACACCGGCGCGTGTGGGGGCTACGAATCGGCCGGCTGCCGTAACGCAAGCATTCAGCAAAATTGCCTCATTGGTCAATACGGCAACGCCTTTGGTCCGGGCCCCGACGGTGATCCTGGCCGCCCTCCGGTGGCAGAGCCGCTGTTGGGAGGAGTTCGGGTGCATGTTCGGATCCGTCGCCCGCGACGCGCAACGCACTCGGTGTTTGTGCCGCCGGGTCAGATGTCGCAAAGAGCGCAGGGCCGGGAAGTTGCTTACGCCGGGGCCGATTCGAGGTACCCACCGCCCTGTTTGAAGAACGCCATGGCGTTGTGGTCGACCCCGTCGTCGGTGCGCACCACGTCCAGCACGAGTCCGGGCGACTGACCCCGATAGGCATCCGCTCCGGCCACGATGACCATTCCCCCGTCCTCCTCGATGAACACCCGGCCCGGGGTCCCGCCATAGGCACAGCGCGACACGTGCGCGGAGATCAGGCGCAACCGCTCACCACGAAAGTAGGTGTAAGCGTTCGGATACGGATCTGACAAGGCCCTGACCAGGCGTTCGATGTCTGCGGCGGGCCAGGTCCAGTCGACCAGACTGTCCCGGTCGGACCGCTTGTGGAAGAAGGTGCGCCGGCTCAGATCCTGCGGAGTCGGCTTGGCGGTACCGAACTCCAGCTGGTCCAACGCCTCGTTGAGCACATCGGGCACCAGGTCCAAAGTGGCCAGCACCAAACTGGTTCCGGTGCTGGCCGGGGTGATCTCGACGGAATGCTGCACCAGGATGTCGCCGGTGTCGAGTTCGCCGTCCATCAGGTGCGCGGTCAGCCCGGTGTGGCTGGCGCCGCTGATCAGTGACCAGATGACCGGCGAGAAGCCGGTGAACTCGGGCAACAACGAATCATGCAGATTCAAAGTCCCGTGTGCCGGAATGTCGAAGAGTTCCTGCGGCAACCGGGTACGCCAGTTGTTGGCGACCATGACGTCGGGCGCAACGGCGTGCACCCGCTCGATGAGCTCAGGTGTCGGCCGCTTGGCCAGGAAGACTTCGATGTTCTCGCTGCGTGCGAGGTCCTCGACCGAGTCCGCCCAAATGGACTCATAGGCATGGTCACTCGCGGGATGGGTGACCACCAGAACGACTTCGTGGCGGGATTTCAACAGCGCCTGCAGAGTACGGTGCCCCCAGGTCTGATATCCGAACATCGCTACACGCACAGCAACCTCCCAGCTTTTCCGCCCTGATTTATGGTTAGGCTTACCTTTGATAGCACGCCCCACCGGGGTGCACCATCACACGCCCGGAAGGGCCCTGACAGGCGAAGCGGCCGACCGTGTTTCGGCTGCCATCAGGCTGTGCCAGTCGAAGTTACGGAGGAAAGCGTTGTCTAGCAACCCTTTTGATGACCAAGACGGACGATTCTTCGTCCTCGTCAATGACGAGGAGCAGTATTCGCTGTGGCCGACGTTCGCAGACATCCCCGCCGGTTGGACGGTGGTCTTCGGGGGCGACGACGGTAGCGACCGGGAAAGCGCGCTGCGCTACGTCGACGAGAAGTGGACCGACATGCGTCCCCGCTCGCTACGTGAGAGCATGGCCGCCGACACCACCTCCCCGGCTTGAGCGCGACTGAACCGATCCGCTGGACCGGCGCAAAGGTCCTGCGCCGCACGGTGTCCCGTAATCTGCGCTGGCTTGCTCCTGGCTCAGGGCTGATCGCGGCACATCAGTTGTGCGAGGTGTCGGTGCCCGTGCTGATCGGCGTCATCGTCGACCGCGCGGTTGCCACCGGCAGTGTCGGCGCGATCACCGTCTGGATTGCCGTGCTGGCGGCCCTTTTTGTGCTGCTCACCGTCGTGTACCGGTTCGGAGCCCGATTGCTGATGTTCGCGATCGCACGCGAAGCGCACCTTCTCCGCATCGAACTGAGCCGAAAAATCCTGCATCCGCAGGGAATCCGTACGGATTTCCAGACCGGTGAGCTGCTGTCGATCTCCTCGACAGACGCCGACGAGACGTCGTATGTCCTGGACTACGTGCCCCGCGTGACCGGAGCGGTGGTCGCGACGATCGCCTGCGGTGTAGTGCTGCTGACCGTCGATCTCGAGCTCGGTCTGATGGTGCTGATCGGGGTGCCGATCGTGGTGGCCGGCCTGCAGTTGACCGCGCCGTTGATAGCCCGCAGAGTCGAGGATCAACAAGCGGCGGTCGGACGTGCGACCGCACTGGCAACAGATCTCATCAGTGGGCATCGCCCACTGGCGGGAATCGGCGCTCAGGGCAACGCCGCAGCACGCTACCGCGCAGCCAGCCGACGCTCGCTCGCGGCGGCGTTGCGGGCGGCACGCATTCAGAGTGTGCACGCCGGTGCCGCGGCGGCCGCCGGTGCACTGGCCGCCATGGCGGTGGCGGTCGCGGCCGCGTACTTCGCCATCCAGGGCAGCTTGTCGGTGGGGCAGCTGATCACCGTGATCGGGTTGGCGCAGTTCCTCATCGAACCCTTCTCCCTGCTGGCCATCGTGCCGAGTTGGGTGGCCGAGGCCCGTGCCTCGGCCAACCGGGTTGCCACCGTCTTGTCCTCGAGCACCCGGCACGGACCGCCGTCGGCCACCGCCGCGGCCACACCCGCGCCGCCGGGAACGCTCACCGTCGACGGCGCGCTGCCGATGTCGGTGCGGCCCGGTGAGTTCGTCGCGGTGCTGGCCTACGACCCGCGGGACGCGAACGCACTGATCGAGGTGCTGTCCGGACAGGTCCGGGATACCGGTACCGTCCGGGTCGGCGGGCAGGCCATCGACGCGCTGGCACCCGGTGAACGGCACCCGCATCTGCTGGTCGAACACCACCACAGCGACTTGTTCAGCGGCACACTGGAATCGAACCTGCACACCGGCGCGGTTCCCGATGCGCAGGTGGTCGCCGCCGCCCTCGAGGCGTCCTGCGCCGTCGACGTGGTGCACCTGCACCCCGACGGTCTGGCCCATCCGGTGGTGGAACGCGGCGCCAGCCTGTCCGGCGGCCAACGACAGCGATGGACGCTGGCGCGCGCCTTGGTTGCCGACCCCGACGTGCTGGTGCTCCACGACCCCACCACGGCGGTGGACGCCGTCACCGAACACGCCATCGCGGACGGGTTGCGCCGATTGCGCGGCCACACGGGCCGCACCACCGTGGTCTTCACCAGCAGCCCGGCCCTGCTCGCTGCCGCCGACCGGGTGGTGTTGATCGTCGACGGCCAGGTGCGTGCCGAGGGTGCCCACCACGAACTCGTGGACCGGCATGCCGATTACCGGGAGTTGGTGGTCCGGTGAGCGTGGGCGAATCCGTCACCGCGCCGGTGCTTCCGGTGGCCACTGCCGGTCGCACCGGCCGCTGGTTGGCCTCGGATCTGCGCGACCGCCGCGTCGGTGTCGCCACCGCGGCGCTGATCGGCCTGGGCGCGGCGGCCGCGTCGACCGTGCCGATCTACCTGCTGGGGTCGCTGGTCGACCGGGTGCGTGACGGAGACACGGCGGGCAGCCTCGTCGGCTTGGCGACGGTGATCGGTGTGACGGCCCTTCTCGGCGGGCTGGGTACCGGCCTGTCCACCTATCTCATCACCCGGCTCGGCGAGCAGACCGTGGCCGACCTGCGCGAGGACGTCCTGGACCGGGCCCTGCATCTGCCGGCGACGACGATCGAGGAGAGCGGTCGCGGTGACCTGCTGTCCCGGGTGGGCGCCGACGTGTCCACCGTGGCGAAGTCCGCCTCCGAGGTGTTACCGACGATTCTCAACGCGTTCTTCCTGGGCGTCGTGACACTCGTGGGTATGTCGAGCCTCGACTGGCGGCTGGGATTGGCCGGGGCACTGTGCATTCCGGCCTACGCCGCCGGCCTGTGGTGGTACCTGCCGCGGTCGGCACCGATGTACGCCGACGAACGGGTGGCCATCGCCGCTCGCGCACAGGTGACCGTCGAGTCCATCCAGGGCGCCAGGACCATCGACGCCTATGAGACCCACGAGCGGCACTACGGTGACATCGAACGGGCCTCGGGCCGGGCCCGCGATATCTCCATCGCGGTGTTCACCCTGTTCACCCGGCTCGTCGGGCGGGTCAACCGCGCCGAATTCATCGGTCTGGCAGCCACTCTGGTGGTGGGTTTCCTGTTGGTGAAATCCGGCAGTGTCACCGTCGGTCAGACCACGGCGGCCGCGCTGATGTTCCACCGGTTGTTCAATCCCATCGGCATGCTGATGTACACCTTCGACGAGGCGCAGGAGGCCGCCGCCAGCCTGGCCCGGCTGGTCGGTGTCCTCGACATGCACGCCGACGACCTGCGGATCACTGAGCCGCGCGCCGGCGGTACCGCGATCCCCACCGGTGCCGACGTGCGCGTCGACGGCGTGTCCTTCGCTTACGGCACCGGACCCGAGATCCTGCACGACGTTTCGCTGCACATCCCCGACGGCACCCGGTGTGCTCTGGTGGGTGCCACCGGCGCCGGAAAAACCACGTTGGCGGCGGTCATCGCCGGCCTGCTGACCCCGACCGCCGGGCAGACCCGCATCGGTGGCGTCCCCATCGCCGAGATCGCCCCCGCCGAACTGCGCCGCTGGGTCGCCAGCATCACCCAGGAGGTCCACATCTTCTCGGGGCCGCTGATCGACGACCTGCGACTGATCGCCCCCCAGGCCGACCGCGACGAGATCTGGTCGGCGCTGCATCGGGTCGGCGCCGGCGCATGGGTGCAAGCCCTCGACGACGGACTCGACACTCTGGTCGGCGAGCACGGCGTCACCCTGACCGCCGCACAGGCGCAGCACATCGCGATGGCCCGCCTGGTGCTGGCCGACCCCAGAGTCGTGGTGCTCGACGAGGCCACCGCCGAGGCGGGCAGCGCCCACGCCGGGGAGCTCGAAGCCGCCGCGGCCGCGGCCACCGAAGGCCGTACCACGTTGATCGTCGCGCACCGGCTCACTCAGGCCGCGACCGCCGATCAGATCGCCGTGATGGACGACGGACGGATCGTCGAGAACGGCACCCACACCGAACTGATCACCCTCAACGGCCGCTACGCGCGGCTGTGGCGGGCCTGGAGCACGCCGACCTGAGGCGAGCTCCGCGCCCCCGAACCGAACATCGACCGAGAGGTTGCCCGAACGTGACCGCGAATTCGCTGGACATCGCCGAACTGCTCGAGGAATGGAACAACCACTCGACACCCGAGTGGACCTCGACGGTGCCCGAACTGTTCGCCGCCCAAGCCGCCGCCACCCCGGAAGCGGTGGCGGTGGCGCACGGGACACGCAGTCTGACCTACCGCGAATTGAACCGGCGCGTAACACAACTGGCGCATGCGATCCGGACGGCCGACAGCAGGCAGGAAGCCGTGGTTGCCGTCGGCGTGCCGCGTTCGGCCGAGATGGTGGTGTGCGTGCTGGCCGCCATGGTGGCCGGCGCGGCGTTCGTGCCGCTGGATCCCGGCTGGCCCCAGCATCGCCGGGAACAGGTGCTGGCGGACTCAGGCGCAGTCGCAGCCCTGGTGGTCCCCGGCGACGACACCCACTGGGGGGTGCCGACGCTACCGGTGGACCTCGACGACTGGCGCCACGACGAGCACCCCGCCGAGGCGCCCGCGGTGATGGTGCAGCCAGCACAACTCGCCTACGTCATCTTCACGTCGGGCTCCACCGGCAAGCCCAAGGGTGCGATGATCCGGCACGACGCCATCGCCGAACGTCTTGTCTGGCAACGTGATCAGATCCTGATGTTCGGCCGCGACGACGCGTCGCTGTTCAAGGCCCCGCTGTCGTTCGACATCTCGGTCAACGAGATCCTGCTGCCGCTGACCAGCGGCGGTCGCGTCGTCGTCGCCGACCCCGACGGTGAGAAGGACCCCGAGTACCTCCTCGAGCTGATCCGCTCCCAGCGGGTCACGTTCGTGTACCTGGTGTCATCGATGCTGGACACTCTGCTGGAACTCGACCGCCTGACCGTCAGCGGCGGCGCGCCCAGCGCGCTCGCGTCGCTGCGGCACGTCTGGTGCGGCGGTGAGGTGCTGACCCCCGGACTGTTCGGCCGGTTCCGCCGGCAGCTAACCACCACGCTGTATCACGGGTACGGACCGGCTGAGGCGACCATCGGTGTCTCACACGTGATCTACCGCGACAGCGCCGAGCGGATCGCGACGTCCATCGGCAGACCGAATCCGCACACCCAGCTCTACGTACTGGACGACGCACTGCGTCCCGTGCCACCCGGGGTGGGCGGTGAACTGTATGCCGCCGGGTTCCTGCTGGGTCGTGGCTACGTCAACGCACCCTCGTTGACCGCCTCCCGCTTCGTGGCCAACCCGTTCGATTCCCGCGGTTCACGTATGTATCGCACCGGTGACCTGGCCCGCTGGACCGAGGACGGCTCACTGGAGTTCCTGGGCCGCGCCGACAACCAGGTCAAGATCCGCGGCCGCCGGATCGAGCTGGAGGAAATCGAATCGCAGCTCGCCGACCACCCGTCGGTGCGCCAGGCCGTGGTGAACGTACACCGACACGGCGGCGCCGATCACCTGGTCGGCTACGTGGTGGCCGCCGACGGGGTGACCAACGATGCTGCGCTGCAACGGAACATCACCGACTGGGCCCGTTCCCGGCTGCCCGAGTACATGGTGCCCACCTGGCTGGTGGGCCTCGACCGGGTGCCGCTGACCGCCAACGGCAAAACCGACCGGCGGGCACTTCCCGCCCCCGAGGTGGCGCCGCGTTCGGCGGCGACCCCGCCGCGCACGCCGCGGGAGGCAGTACTGTGCCAGGCGTTCGCCGAGGCGCTGGACTCCGAAGCCGTCGGTGTCGACGACGACTTCTTCGCACTGGGCGGCGACAGCATCGTTGCCATCCGGGTGGTCAGCAAGCTGCGGGCGCACGGTTACACACTGCGGCCGCGGGACATGTTCACCCACCGCACCGCAGCAGCGCTGGCGCCGCTGCTCCACGACACCAGCGTCGCCTCCTCCGACACCCCCGCCCTCGAACCCACCGGGCCCGTCACCGCAACCCCGATCCTGCGATGGCTCGACGAGATCGCGGCCTCGGCATCCGGTTCCGTGCTCGACGGTTTCTATCAGGGCATGGCGCTTCTGACCCCGGCGGAAATGGACGAGGAGGCACTGCGGACCGCGCTAGCCGCCGCACTGGCGCGCCACCCGCTGCTGTGGGCGTCAGCGCACGGGGGCGCATCGGCACTGACCATCGCCTCCGCCCCGCCGGAGGTTGCGCTCACCGTCGTCGACGTGGCCACCGATCAGGACCTGGTGACCGCGCAGAGCGCGCTGCGCGACCGGCTGGTCGCGGCCCTGGATCCGGCAGCAGGCGTCATGATCGGCTTCGGCTGGCTACGGCGCGGTTCGGCGCCGGGCCGGTTGGTGGTGATGGCACATCACATCGTCATGGACGCGGTGTCACTGCGCATCCTCGCCGACGACATCGCCCAGGCACATGACCGGGTGAGCGCGGGCCAGAGCGCAGCACTGCGGCCCGAGGAGACGTCGTGGCGGGCCTGGACACAGGGGCTCACCCAGGCGACGGCAGCGGGAGTGTTCGACGACGATCACGCCTACTGGCAGCAGACCTGCGCGGTGACCGAAACGCCTTGGGGCGACCGACCGCTCGATCCGGAGATCGACACCGTCGCCACCGAATCGAGGCTCACGGTCGAGGTGCCCCCGGCGGTCAGTGAGACCATCCTGACCGACATCCCGGACCGGATCCACGGGCACGTCAATGACGCCCTGGTGGCGGCGCTGTATCTCGCGCTGCGGCAGTGGCGCGCCGACCGCGATCTCGAAGGTGCAGAGGTGCTGATCGAGATGGAGGGCCACGGCCGCGAGCCCCAGTACGCGGGAGACCCCGACCTGTCGTCGACCGTCGGCTGGTTCACCACGCTCTATCCGGTTGCCCTCCACGACACCGATTTCGATTGGCGGGCTGCGCTTTCCGGAGACCACCAGCTCGGCGCTGCGGTGCGTTCGGTGAAAGACCAGCTGCGCCGGGTGCCTTCACACGGCCTGAGCTACGGTGCACTGCGCTATCTGCGGGGCCAGGACCTGACGGCCACCCCGCAGGTGCTGTTCAACTATCTCGGCCGTTTCGACACCACCGAGCGGCCGTGGGCGTTCGCCGGCGACGCCGTCCTCGAAGACCGCGACCCGAGCATGCCGTTGCCCCGCCTGCTCGAGGTGAACGCCGAAGCCGTCACCTCCACCGAGGGCGTCGTCCTGCGCGCAACGTTCAGCTGGCCCTGCGGTGTGCTCCCCGAGGCCGAGATCACCCGCCTGGCGAAGTTGTGGACCGAGGTGCTGACCGCGATCGCCCACAGCGATACCGTCGCCGGCCACAGCGTCACCGACTTCTCCCGGGTCTGCCTCACCACCGGCGACGTCACCGACTTGCAGCGGCGCTACCGAGGCCTACAGGACGTCACACCGCTCACCTCGACCCAGCAGGGCATCTACTTCCACTCCGGCTTCACCCGCAGCCACGATCCCTACGTGGTGCAGCAGATCGTCGACATCACCGGCCCGCTCGACCTCGCACGCTTCCAGCGCGCCACCGAGACCGTCGTGCACCGGCACCGCGCGCTGTCGGCGGCGTTCACCACACTGGGCGACGGCACCCCGGTGGCCGTGTACGCCGCGCCGGAACCCCCGGACTTCGACGTGGTGGATGCCCGCGGCCACACCGACCCG
Organism: Mycolicibacterium sp. SMGY-1XX; assembly: GCF_059132455.1. NCBI lineage: Bacteria > Bacillati > Actinomycetota > Actinomycetes > Mycobacteriales > Mycobacteriaceae > Mycobacterium > Mycolicibacterium sp. SMGY-1XX. The sequence continues at coordinate 3,587,993 of NZ_CP101139.1, read as the reverse complement.
GATACCGTTGTGGCACAGCGTGCCTCGTATGAGCGTGACCGCCGGTTCGACCTGGCCCGTCCCCCGCTGACGCGGTACACCCTGGTCCGGCGCAGCGACGACGTCCACACCATGATCCAGACGGTGCATCACATCGTCGCGGACGGATGGTCGGTGCCGCTGGTGCTGGATGACCTGTTGACCGCCTACTCCGGCGCCGATTTCGCCGGCCCGGCCCCGCAGTTCATCCGCTTCACCGACTGGCAGAACGGCCGCAGCGAGGTCGACCGCGCCGCCGACCGGGCCGCCTGGACCCTGGCCTTGACCGGCTTCGACGGCCCCACCCGCCTGGCCGCCGCCGACGGGACTCGCGACAGCCGCTCCCCCGCACGAGGTTTCGGCCGCCGACGGGCCTCCGCCGGCGCCCGCCACACCGTGGCCGGAGCGGCGGCACGGGCTTCGGTGAGTGTCGGCACCTGGCTGCACACCGCATGGGGGCTCACCCTGGGGCGCCTGACGGGCAGCCACGACGTGGTGTTCGGCACCGTGGTCTCCGGCCGCGGCGCAGACCTACCCGGCATCGAATCGATGGTGGGCCTGCTGGTCAACACCGTCCCCGTCCGCGTCCGGTGGTCCGCCGGCAACACCGCCGCAGAGGTCGCCGCGCGGCTGGCAGCCCTCGAGTCCGGCGTCGTGGAACACCACCACCTGCCGCTGGTGGAGGCACATCACATCGCCGGTGTCGACGAATTGTTCGATTCGCTGGTGGTCATCGAGAACCTCGGCGCCACTACACACGTCGTCGCCGACCTCGCCCTCGGTGAGATCGACGTCATCGAAGCACCGCACTATCCGCTCACCATCATGATCGCCGTCCACGACACCGTCACCGTCACGGTGACCAACAACCGCGCGCAGATCAGCGACGACTTCGCGGATGCGGTGACGGCAGCATTCGTCCACCTGCTGACCACGGTGACCGAGGACCCGTCGGCCCGGTGCGCCGACCTGACGCTCACCAGTGCCGGCCGGGCAGCTCTGCCGCCGGTCGCCGCCGACGCCACGGTGACCGAACTGCTGGCCCGGGCCGCCGCCGCGCACTCCGAGGAGCCCGCCCTGGTGTGCGGGGACACCTCGATGACGTTCGCCGAATTGCGATCCCGCGCCGCCGCACTGGCCGCCCGGCTCATCGACGCCGGGGTGCAGCGCGGCGACATCGTCGCGCTGGCCCTGCCACGCACCGGCGACGCCGTGGCCGCCCTGTGGGCGACCATCATCACCGGCGCCGCCTACCTGCCCGTGGACCTTTCCTACCCGCGCGCCCGCATCGACTACATGCTTGCGCACGCGCGGCCCCGGGCCGTCGTCGTCGATGGGCAAGCTCTCGACCAAGGCCCCGTCGAACTGCCCGACCTGCTCCTCGGGCGGGCCGCGGTGGTCGACGTCCGTGACGTCGGCCGGGCCACGGACGCGATGCCCGAGGTCGAGCTCAGCCCCTCCGATGCGGTATCGGTGCTCTACACCTCCGGCTCCACCGGGGAGCCCAAAGCGGTGGTGGGAACCCATGGCGCCCTGGCCAACCGGTTGTCCTGGGCGGCGGCGCAGTGGCCGGCGGCCATCCGCCTGGCCAAGAGTTCGTTGGCCTTCATCGACGGCACCACAGAACTGCTGGGCGGTCTCATCGCCGGCGCGTGCACCGTACTTGCCGGGGATACCGAATCCCGCGACGGCGGCTCGCTGGCTCAGCTGGTCCGCGAGCGTCACGTGACCCAACTGCTGGCGGTGCCGTCACTGGCTGCGGTGTTGGCGCAGGAACGACCCGACGATGTGCGCAGCCTGGCCCGCTGGATCGTCAGCGGGGAGGCACTCGAGCCCGACCAACTGGCCCTGCTGCACCAGAGCTGCCCCCACGCCACGGTGGTGAATTCCTATGGCTCATCCGAGGTCACCGGGGACGTGCTCAGCGGTGAGCAGACCGGTGGTATCACTCTGGGCACCGAGGTTCCCGGCGCAGGTGTGCACATCCTCGACCACACCCTGCGGGATCTTCCGGACGGGGTGATCGGCGAGATCTACGTGTCCGGGCACCAACTGGCGCGCGGTTATCTGGGCGCGCCCGGCCAGACCGCCGCCCGGTTCGTCGCGGCCCCCGGCGGCGGCCGGATGTACCGCACGGGCGATCTGGGTGCCCGGCTGCCCGACGGGCGGGTGGTCTTCGCCGGCCGCGCCGACAGCCAGGTGAAGGTGAACGGCCACCGCGTCGAGCCCGGTGAGATCGAGCGGGCGCTGACCCGCCGCGGTGACATCCGGGAAGCGGCGGTGGTGGGCACCGACACGGCGGTGGCCGCGTTCGTCGTCCCCGACGCCGCCGAGCTCGACAGCGCACAGGTACGCAACGCACTGGCCGATGAGCTCCCCCGGCATCTGGTGCCCGCGGTGATCCACGTGGTCGAGTCGATTCCGCTGTTGCCCAACGGGAAACGCGATATCGCCGGGCTGCGAGCCCGGGCCGGTCAGGCGACGGTCACCACCGGCGAGGTGGTGGCGCCCGCCGACGACCTGCAACGGGTGATCGTCGAAGTGATGGCCGGTGTGCTGGACCGCGAGACCATCAGCGTCGACGCCGACTTCTTCGCCGCCGGCGGTGACAGCATCTCGGCTATCCGGGTGACCAGCAGGCTGGCCAGGGCGGGCGTGCGGGTCACCACCGAAGACGTGTTCCGGCGCCGCACCCCGGCCGGGCTGGCCGCCCTCATCGCCGCCACGCCGGCCGCCGGGGTGGCGGCCACAGACTCGGTGCCGCGGTTCGGAACAGCCCCGTTGTCGGCGGACACCCTGACGCGTCTGGCCGCCGACTCGGCAGTGGAAGACATCTGGGCCATGTCGCCCCTCCAACAGGGTGTCTACTACCAGAGCACACTGGCGGGTACCGCCGGCACCTATATCGCACAGAACACCTTCCACTTCGACCGGCGCATCGACATCGAGGCGATGCAGCGGGCCTTTGTGGCGCTGCTGCGACGCCACCCACAGCTGCGCGCCGGATTCCACACCGTCGACGACGGCGACTCCACCGCGTTGGTGCAGGTGATCCGCAGCCTCGACGACACCGACCCCGCCGTGCAGATCCGGGTGATCGACGGCGACCACGGCACCGGTGCCGAAGACCGGGTGCGGCCTTTCGATCTGGAGCACCCGCCGCTGATGCGGGTGACGGTGATCCGGCTGCCCGACGGGCGGGACCGGATGCTGTTCACCTACCACTTCCTGCTGTTCGATGGCTGGTCACGGGAGCTGGTGCTGCGAGAACTGTTCGCGCTGTACAGCTCCGGGGGAACCGACGGTGCCGTGGCCCCCCACGGAGATCTGGTGGTCGAGTACCTGGCCTGGCTGGGCGACGACCGGGGAGCCAAGGCCGTCGAAGCCACCGAGGCGTGGCGGGACCTGCTATCCGGGCTGAGCGGCCCCTCGCTGGCCAGCGGAGTGGAACCGGGGCACCCCGACGCGGCTGCCGAGTCCGAGCCGGGCCGCGTCATCGTGCAGGTACCACGCGCGGTGACCGAGCGGCTGTACCGCTGCGCCAACGACCTCGGGGTGACCCTCAACGCCGTTGTCACCACCGCCGTCTCGCTCATCACCGGGTACCACGCCGGAACCACCGACGTCGTCATCGGCGCCACCGTCGCGGGCCGCCCCGGCGAACTGGCCGGGATCGACGAAACCATCGGGTTGTTCCTGAACACCGTGCCGGTGCGGCTGGCGCTCTCGCCCGCCGTCACCGCCGCGGAAGCCATGCGCGCCGTCAACGAACAACGCCTGACCATGATGCGCCACGACCATCTGGGCCTCGGCCAGATCCAGCGCGCCGCAGGCGAATCCGGGCGCGGCCTGTTCGACTCCCTGCTGGTGTTGCAGAACTTCCTCGACGACGACACGTTCACCGACCTGGAGGCCGAGCACGGCATCGTCGACGTCGACTACCACGACACCACACACTTCTCGCTGACGTGGGTGCTCACCCCCGGCGCCGAACTCACCGTCAAACTCGAATACCGGGTGATCGGTGCCGAACGCGCCCACGAGATGGTCGATCAGCTCCTGACCGTCCTGCAGACCATCGCCGAGGCACCGGCCACCGCGGCCGGGGCCGTCGATCTGCTCGGTGCTGCGCGCCGCGCCGAACTGGACACCCGGTGGGGCGCCACGACCCGGCCGGTCGAGCCGGTGACCATCGCCGAACTCCTCGCCAGGCAGGCGCAGCGCGAACCCGACGACATCGCCCTGGTGTTCGGCTCCCAGGAGCTGACCTACCGTGAGTTCGACCACCGGGTCACCCGATTCGCCAGGCATCTGCTGGCCAACGGCGCGGCACCGGAAACCTTTGTCGCCCTGGCACTGCCGCGCTCCATGGACATGGTGGTGGCACTGTTCGCGGTCCTGCGCAGTGGCGCGGCGTACCTGCCGCTGGAACTCGACCTGCCGCTGGACCGGCTACGCACCATCCTGGACGACGCGCGCCCCGTCCTGCTGGTCACCACCTCGGAGCAGACCGCACTGATCGACAGCGCGGGCCAATGCGGCGCCGCCGTGATCACCACCGACACCGCGGAGACCCGGACAACCGTCGCGGCGCTGCCGGACACCCCGCTCACCGCCGGCGAACTCGGCACCTTTGCCACCAGCCGGCACCGGTCGCAACACCCCGCCTACCTGATCTACACCTCCGGGTCCACCGGCAGCCCCAAGGGAGTGCTCACCCCCTATGCGGGGCTGACGAACATGTACTTCAACCACCGGGAGGCGATCTTCGCCCCGGCCATCGCGAAGGCCGGTGGCCGCCGGTTGCGCATCGCGCACACGGTGTCGTTCTCCTTCGACATGTCCTGGGAGGAACTGTTCTGGCTCGTCGAAGGCCACCGCGTGCACATCTGCGACGAGGAACTGCGCCGCGACGCGCCCGCACTGGTCGAGTACTGCCACCGGCACCGGATCGACGTCATCAACGTGACGCCCAGCTACGCGCATCATCTGCTGGAGGCCGGCCTCCTGGATGAGACCGCCGACAGGCATCCGCCGGTTCTGGTGCTCCTGGGTGGTGAAGCCGTCAGCGAGCTGGTCTGGAGAACTCTGCGGGACCACCCGTCGTCGGCGGGCTACAACCTCTACGGCCCCACGGAGTACACCATCAACACCCTGGGCGGCGGCACCGCGGACAGTGCCACACCCACGGTGGGACAGCCGATCTGGAACACCCGGGGCTACATCCTCGACGCCGCCCTGCGACCTGTCCCCGACGGCGCCACCGGCGAGCTCTACATCGCCGGAACGGGTCTGGCCCGCGGTTATCACCACCGGCCGGGGCAGACCGCCACCGCGATGGTGGCCGACCCGTACGTGCCCGGCGGCCGGATGTACCGCACCGGCGACCTGGTGTGCTTGCGTGACGACGGGCAGCTGGACTTCCTGGGCCGCGCCGACGACCAGGTGAAGATCCGCGGTTACCGGATCGAACTCGGGGAGATCGAGTCGGTGCTGAGCACCGCACCGGGGGTGGCCCGGTGTGCGGTCGTGGTGCGAAGCACGGGCGCCACCCCACCGGTGAAAACGCTGGCCGCCTACGTCATTGCCTCCACCGAGCCCGCAGATCACCGCGAGTTCATCCTGGGACTGCGAGACCACCTGGCAGCGGCACTGCCGGGATACATGGTTCCGGCCCGGTTCGGTGTGGTCGACGCGTTGCCGCTGACCATCAACGGCAAGCTCGACGTCGCTGCGCTGCCCGAGCCTGTGGCGGCCAACCGCGGTGAAACCCGGGCCGCGCGTAACCCTCGGGAAGAGATCCTGCTCGAGGTGGTTGCCGGAGTCCTCGGTCTGAACCGTGCCGATATCGGCGTCGACGACGACTTCTTCGCACTCGGTGGTGACAGCATCTCGTCGATCTCGGTGTGCGGGCGCGCCCGCAAGGCGGGCCTGCACCTGACACCTCGCGAGGTGTTCCGCCGCCGGAGCATCGCGGCGCTGGCGTCGGTCGCCGGTGTGGCGGTAGAGGCCGGCACCCGGCAAGACACCGGCGTCGGGGCCATCACCACCACCCCGATGCTCGCCGAAACCGAGCAGGCCGGAACACCGCTGTCGAACTTCTACCAGGCGATGGTGCTCACGACGCCACGCGGAATCACCACCGATCAGCTGCAACTCGTGCTCCGGTCCGTCGTCGCCACGCACGGCATGCTGCGCGCCCGGCTGGATCGCAGCGCCGGCCGCTGGACGCTGACCGTGCCTGAACCCGGCCAAACGTCCCCGCTGCTGACCCGTCACCACGGTGTGCCGGCAGCCGGCGACATCGACGCCGCGACCGCTGCCGCAGCCGCCGAACTGGTCCCGGAGCACGGCGTGATGGTGCGCGCGGTCTGGTACGACAGCCCGGGTTCGACCGGGCAGCTTCTGCTGGTGGTCCACCACCTGGTGGTCGACGGTGTGTCATGGCGGATTCTCGGTGAAGACCTGGCCCGCGCCTGGGCGGCCGTCGCCGCCGGCCGGCCCGTCCAGCTCGATGATGTCCCGACGTCGTTTCGCACCTGGTCACACGCGCTCGCCCAGCTCGATTTCAGCGAGGAAGCGGCGTACTGGAACTCGATCCTGTCCACTGAAGACCCCGACCTGGGCCGGCGCCCGCTCGATCCTGCGGTCGACCTCGCCGAAACCGTACGCACTCACCGCTTTTCGCTACCCGCCGATGTCAGCTCGGCGCTGCTGTCGGCGGTACCCGCCGCGCTGCACGGCGGTGTCAACGACGTGCTGCTGACCGCCTTCTCGCTGGCCCTGGCACAGTGGCGGGCCGATCGCGGGTACCCGCAGGCCCGGGCGGCGCTGCTCAACCTCGAAGGCCACGGCCGCGAAGCCGACCTGCTCCCCGGCGACCTGGATCTGTCCCGCACCATCGGCTGGTTCACCTCGATCTACCCGGTTCGCCTCGATCCGGGACAGCTGAGCTGGCCGCAGGTACTCGCAGGCGGCGAGCCGCTGGCTGCGGCGGCGAAGGCGGTCAAGGAACAGCTGCGGGCCACGCCGCGTCGCGGGCTTGGTTTCGGGGCGCTGCGTCACCTCGATGGGTCGGTGCACGGCGCTGCACCGCAGATCCTCTTCAACTACCTGGGCCGGTTCGCCGGCGGCGGCGGTGCCGACTGGGAGCCGGTGGCGCACACCGGGGCGCTGCGTGAAGGGGTTGACCCGGCGAATCCCGCTGTGGCACTCGAGATCAACGCGCTGGCCGAGGACCGTCCCGAGGGCACCGTGCTGAGCGCCACCCTGGCCTGGCCCGGCGGGCTGCTCGAGGCCACCGACATCACCGCGCTGGCCCAGCTGTGGGCCGAAGCGCTGACCGCGTTGACCCGCTGCACGGCACTGCGCGGGCACACCCCATCGGATTTCCCGCTGATCGAGCTCACCCAGGCCGATCTGGACGACTGGGAACAGACCGACACCGTCGAGGAGATACTGCCGCTGCTGCCGCTGCAGGAGGGCATGTACTTCCACAATGTTCTGGGCGCCGGGGTCGAGGGCTACCAGGACACCTACCGGGTTCAGCAGATCGCCGAGCTCACCGGGACCGTCGACGCCCTCCGGCTGCGCGACAGTGTTCAAGCGGTGCTGCACCGGCACCAGGGGTTGCGCGCCGGGTTCCTCGAGCGCCGTGACGGCCGGCTGGCGCAGGTGATCTGGGCGCAGGTCCCCGTCGACGTCGACGTGATCGACATCAGCGCCCGTCCTCAGGATCTGAACGTGATTGCCCAGAGGGAACTCTCGCGTCCCTTCGAGCTGTCCCGGCCGCCGCTGCTGCGGTACACCCTGGTGACCCTGTCCCCCGGCCGGCACCGGCTGATCCAGACCATGCACCACATCGTCGCCGACGGCTGGTCCTACCCGGTGATTTTCGGCGACATCGTGGCGCACTACAACGCGGCGGTGACGGGCAGCAGCGGACCGGCACCGCTGACGGTCACCCTGCGCGACCACATCGAGTCGGTGACCTCCGCCGACCCCGACATCGCGCACCAGGTGTGGTCGAGCGCACTGGCCGGCGTCGAGCCCACCAAGCTCTTCCCCGCCGGGTCCGCGGCGGTGGGCGAACACCGCAGTTGCGTGAAGCGGTTGTCCCCCGAGCTGACGGGTGCCCTCACCGACACCGCACGCGAGCACGGGCTGACGGTGAGCAATGTCCTGCACGGGGCGTGGGGACTGTTGCTGGGGCGCATGACCGGGCGCCGCAAGGTGGTGTTCGGGTCGACGGTCTCCGGGCGCGGCGGTGACCTCGCCGGTACCGAGACGCTGGTGGGGCTGCTGATCAACACCATTCCGGTGCCGATGTCGTGGGACACGCACACGCCCCTCGTGACGGCGTTCACCGACCTGCAGGATCAGCAGGCCACCCTGCTCGATGCCCAGCACGTGGGCCTGGCCGAATTGGCGCGGCTCACCGGTGTGCGTGACCTCTTCGACACGATGGTGGTGGTGGAGAACTTCCCCACCCGGCCCGGCGAGGCCCACGCCCACCCGGATCTGCTGAGCTATCACGGCTTCACCGGTACCGACTCTCCGCACTACCCGGTGTCTTTCGTGGCTTATCTCGATGACCGGCTGACCGTGGAGATCAAGTACAACGCCGCCGTGGTCACCGACGGCGAGGCGGAGTTGTTCACCCAGCGCATCGAGCAGGTGCTCCACGCGTTCGTCGAGCAGCCGGGACAGCCGGTGGGCGGTCTCGACATCCGCACCCCCGGAGAGCGGGCGCAGCAGGGGGCCGCGACATCGCGGCCGGGCCCCGAGCGCACCCTCGCCGAGGCCTTCACCGCGTCGGTGCGTCAGTGGCCCGATGCGGTGGCGGTGCGCTGCGGTGCCGACCAGCTGACCTACGTCGAACTCGAGGACCGGGCCACGGCCGTGGCCGCCGAACTGATCCGCCGCGGGGTCGGCCCGGAGACACGTGTCGCGGTGGCGATCCCACGCTCGGTCGACCTCATCGTCGGATTGCTCGCGGTGATCAAAGCCGGTGGTACCTATGTGCCCATCGACGTGGACTCACCGGCGGCCCGGCTGCAGCACATCCTCGCCGACTCGGCACCGGTGTGTGTGCTGGTGGACAAGCCGGGTTGGCGCGCCGGCCAGACACCGGAAGTGGTGCTGTCCGAGGTTCTTCCGGCCACCGGCCCGCTGCCCGAGACCGCGTTGACCGCCGACCACGGTGCCTACGTCATCTACACCTCCGGCTCCACCGGTGTGCCCAAGGGGGTGACGGTGACACACCGCGATGTGGCCGCCCTGTTCCGCGGGGTCACCGAGAGCCCGGACCCGTTGTTCTCCTTCGGGGCCGGTGATGTGTGGACGATGTTCCACTCGGCCGCGTTCGATTTCTCCGTGTGGGAACTGTGGGGTCCGCTGTTGCACGGTGGACGGCTGGTGGTGGTGGAACAGTCCGTCGCCCGCGACCCGGAACGCTTCCTGGACCTCCTGGCCCGCGAACACGTGACCGTGCTGAGCCAGACCCCGTCGGCGTTCTACCCACTGATCGAAGCCGACCGCAGCCGGCAACCGGATCTGGCGCTGCGCTACGTCGTGTTCGGCGGCGAAGCACTCGACACCACCCGACTGGCGCGCTGGTACGAGCGGCACACCGCGCAGGCGCCGGTGCTGGTGAACATGTACGGCATCACCGAGACCTGTGTGCACGTGTCCCACCGGCCGATCGCAGTCCAGGACACCGCCCGCACCGACAGCGTGATCGGCGCACCTATCCCCGGTCTGCGGATCCACCTGCTCGATGACACCCTGCACCCGGTGCCCGTCGGCGTGGTCGGCGAAATCTACGTCGCCGGAGGGCAGCTCGCCCGCGGGTATCTGCACAAACCCGCTCTGACGGCGACCCGGTTCGTGGCCAACCCGTTCGACGCCGCCGGCGAGCGGCTCTACCGCAGCGGTGACACGGCGATGTGGACCCACACCGGTGACCTCGTCTACGTCGGGCGTTCCGACGACCAGGTCAAAGTGCGCGGGTACCGCATCGAACTCGGTGAGGTGGAATCCGCGCTGGCCGCGGCGCCCGGTGTCACCAATGCGGCCGCCGCGGTCCGTCAGGACCCCACCGGCCGGGCCCGGTTGATCGGCTACCTGGTGGGAACCGTCGACATCGCCGCTGTGCGTGCCCATCTCGCGCAGCGCCTACCCGATTACATGGCACCCGCGGCATTCGTCGTGATGGACCAGTTGCCGTTGACACTCAATGGCAAGCTGGACCGCTCCGCGCTGCCCGAACCGGTGGAGACGCCGCAGGCCACCCCGGCGACGGACCAGGGTGCGGCAGCACAACTGGCCGCACTGTGCAGCGAGATCCTGCGCACCGATGTCGGGGTCGACGACGATTTCTTCGGCGCCGGCGGTGACAGCATCGTCGCCATCCAGCTCGTCAACCGGGCTCGACGCCTCGGCATACAGATCACACCGCAGGACGTCTTCACCCACCGGACACCGGCCGCGCTGGCTCTCCTGTCCGCGGCGGGTGCGACCGTGCCGGGGGAACCCTCCAACGACACCGGGCAGGACAACGGCGAGGTGATGCTCACCCCGATCGTGCACCGGCTGTCCGAACTCGGGGGGACCGTCACGCGGCTCAACCAGTCCGAACTGTTGCGCACCCCGGCGGGTGCCAGCCTGGAGCACCTCGAGGCGGCGCTGACCGCCGTGGTGCACCGCCACGACGGGTTACGGCTACAACTGCACCGCCCCGCGCCGATGTTGTGGTCACTGGAAATCACTGCCGCACAACCATTGTCGATGGTGCGGGTAGACGCCTTGGCGGCCGACGACAACCGACTGCGAGAACTCATCGGCGTGCATTCGGAGCAGGCCGTCGCACGGCTGGACCCCGACACCGGGGCCATGGTCCAGGCGGTCTGGTTCGACCGCGGTGCCCACCAACAGGGCCGGCTCCTGCTGGTGGTGCACCACCTCGCCGTGGACGCCGTCTCCTGGCAGATCCTGGCTGACGATCTGCACGAGGCCTACACCCAGGTCGCGGCCGGCCGCCCACCGGTATTGGCCGCGGTGCCGACCTCCCTGCGTGCCCATGCCAGGGCGGTCCACGAGAACGCCCAGCAGGCAACGCGTCTGGCGGAGTTCGAACACTGGACCTCGACGCTGGCACCGGGCGCAGAACTGATTCCGGAGGCGATGCCGGTCGGACTGACCGTCGGCGCCACCCGTGACCACGAGGTACGGCTGACCGTCGCCGAAACCCGGCCGCTGCTGACAGCGGTTCCGGCGATGGCGAACGCCGACGTGACCGAGGTGCTGGTGACCGCGGTGCAGCTGGCGGTGCGGCGCTGGCGGCTCGGTCGAGGCGCACCGGCCGAGGCGCTGGTGCTGGACCTCGAGCGGCACGGCCGCGACGGCTGGCCGGATCTGGAATTGTCCCGCACCGTTGGATGGTTCACCGCGATCGCGCCGGTGCGACTGTCTGCCAATCACACCGATGACCACCTCAGCGCGCTGAAATCCGTCAAGGAGACGCTGCGCGCCGTACCCGACGGGGGTCTCGGCTTCGGCCAGCTTCGGTACTGCAATCCCCGCACCGCCGCGGCCCTGGGCCGGATGCCCGCGCCCCAACTGCTGTTCAACTACCTGGGTCGGTCGCAGGTCGACTCCGGCCGGGACTGGGCCGCCGCTCCCGAGGCCACGGCGCTGCGGGTGGCACCCGACCCCGACCTGGGCACCCCCTACCTGCTGGAGATCAACGCCTACACCGCGGACACCGCAGCCGGGCCTCGGCTGCACGCCACGTTCACCTACGCCGACGGGGAGCTCTCCGGTGACGACATCGCGGCGTTGGCCGACACCTGGACCGAGGTGCTCCGAGAACTCGGCCGACACGCCGCTGACACCACCACATCGGCGGCCGCGCTGACGCCCTCGGACCTGCCGCTGGTGAACCTGACCCAGGATCAGATCGACACGGTGTGCGCGTCGACCGAACACGCCGTGTCGACCATCTGGCCGCTGTCACCGCTGCAGGAAGGGGTGTACTTCCAAGCGAGGTACTCCGACGCGGCGGTGTACATCGTGCAGAACGTCTTCGATTTCGCCGACCCGCTCGACGTGGCCGCGCTGCGCAGTGCCTACCGCACCGTGATGGCACGAAACCCGGTATTGCGCGCCGGCTTCCACGCCGACGACCTGGCCGCACCGGTGGCCGTCATCGCCGCCGACCCGGTCTGCGAACCCGAGGTCGTCGACCTGACCGGTCTCGACGATGACGAGTTGACCCGCCGGGTCGAGGAACTGACCGCCGAGGACCGGCTGCGCACTTTCGACCTCGACCGGCCTCCGCTGGCCCGTTTCACGGTGCTGCGCACTGCCGGCCATGACCGGCTGATCTTCAGCTACCACTTCCTGTTGCTCGACGGCTGGTCCCGAGAGCAGCTGCTGCGTGAATTGTTCACCGAGTACACCGCGGCTCGCACCGGCCGAAGCGCCGAATCAGTGCCTGCTGGTGCGGGTTTCGATGATTATCTGCGGTGGCTGGCGATCCGGGACCGGGAGGCGTCGGCACGTGTGTGGGCCCGGCACCTCGGCGATCTGGACGCCCCGACGCTGCTGGTCCCCGAGGCGGTGGGCACCGCGCCGACGCTGGCGCGGCGGCTGGAGTTCACCTTGACCGCCGAGCAGACCACGCAGCTGGGCCACCAGGCACGCACTGCCGGTGTGACGCTCAACGCGGTGATCAGCACCGCGCTGGCGCTGGTGCTGGGGTACGAGACCGGCCGCGACGACGTGGTGTTCGGTTCCACGGTTGCCGGGCGGCCCACCGAGATCGACGGGATCGACGCCGTGATCGGGCTGTTCCTCAACACCGTGCCCACCCGGGTTCGTCTGGCGGCGAACCGGTCACTGCGCGACACCATGCGCGGTGTGCAGGAGCAGCGGCTCGAGTTGATGGACCACGAGTATCTCGGGTTGGGCGACATTCAGCGGGCGCTGGCCGCCGACAACCGTGACAACGGCGCGCTTTCCGGGGGCGGGCCACTGTTCGACAGCCTGTACGTGCTGCAGAACTTCCTCGATGACGACACCTTCACCGATATGGAAGCCGAGCACGGCATCCTCGGCCACGATTCCATCGACGCGTCGCACTACCCGTTGACCTGGGTGGCGTCGCCCGGCCGACGGCTGTGGGTCAAGTTGGAGTACCGGCCCGATGTGGTGCAGCAAGCCCACGCCGCGCGGCTGCTGGACCGGCTGAAGCAGGTGCTGCTGTACATCGGCGGCACACACGAGTGCAGCGACCCGCTGGCGGCGGTGCCCCTTGCGCTCGTCGACGAGGAAGCCCAACTGGTGGTGCGCGGCGAATCGACCCGACACCACCTGCCCGACGCGACGGTCATGGACCTGCTCGCCGAGCGCGCCGCGGAATCGGCGGCCCAGACGGCACTGGTCTGCGGTGGCGACAGCGTGGACTACGCCGAGCTGGACCGCCGCACCAATCGGCTGGCCTGGCTGTTGCGCGAATGCGGTCGCACCGCGGAAACCACCGTGGCGCTGGCCGTTCCACGCTCTATCACCGCTGTGGTGGCGCTGTTCGCCACGCTGCGGGCCGGCGCGGCGTACCTACCCCTGGAGCTGGACTACCCCGACGAGCGGCTGGCGGTGATGCTGGCCGACGCCGGGCCGTCGTACCTGCTGACCACCGCGGCGGTGGCCGAGCGCATCGCAGGCCTGGTCCCCGAGGGGTGCACACTGCTGGTGCTCGACAGTCCCGAGGTGACCGTGCGGCTGCGGGCCGCGCGGTCGGACTGGGACGGGTTCTCGGCGCGGCTCGACGATCCGGCATACGTGATCTACACGTCGGGATCGACCGGCCGGCCGAAGGGTGTGGTGACCGCCCACCGCGGGCTCACCAACATGCACCTCAACCACCGCGAGGCCATCTTCGGCCCGGCGATCGCGAAAGCCGGCGGACGCCGGCTGCGCATCGCACACACCGTGTCGTTCTCGTTCGACATGTCCTGGGAAGAACTGTTGTGGCTCATCGAGGGCCATGAGGTGCACATCTGTGACGAGAACCTGCGCCGCGACGGCACCGCGCTGGTCGCGTACTGCCACCGGCACCAGATCGACGTCATCAACGTCACCCCCACCTACGCCGCCCTGCTGTTCGAGCAGGGACTGCTCGCATCCGGACACCACGCCCCGGTGCTGGTCCTGCTCGGCGGTGAAGCGGTGTCGAACACGGTGTGGGAACGGCTGCGCGACAGCCGGACCAGCTACGGCTACAACCTGTACGGCCCGACCGAGTACACCATCAACACCCTCGGCGGCGGCACCGACGACAGCAGCTCCCCCACTGTGGGACAACCGATCTGGAACACCGAGGCCCACATTCTCGACGGCTGGCTGCGGCCGGTGCCCGACGGTGTGCCCGGCGAGCTGTACATCGCCGGAGCCGGTCTAGCCCGCGGCTACCTGGGTCAGGCCGGCCTCACCGCCGGCCGTTTCGTGGCCAACCCGTTCAGCGCCGAGCACCGGATGTACCGCACCGGTGACCTGGTGCTGCGGCAGCCCGATGGCAACCTGGACTTCCTGGGCCGCACCGACGACCAGGTGAAGATCCGCGGCTACCGCGTCGAACCGGGTGATGTGGAAACAGTGCTCGCCGAGCACCCGGACGTGGCCCAGGCCGCGGTGATCGCGCGACCCGACCCCAGCACGCCGGGCTCGCACCGACTGGTCGGCTACGTCGTGGCCGCCACAGACGCCGCAGAAGCCGCCGACCTGCTCACCGACATCCGGGGCCATCTGACGGCGAACCTGCCCGCATACATGGTGCCCTCGGCCCTCGCGGTGCTCGACGCGCTGCCGTTGACCGACAACGGCAAACTCGACGTGCGAGCACTACCCGAGGTCGACGCGGCGCGGCGGCAACACAGCCGGGCACCACGCACGCCCGAGGAGGAGACGCTGTGTGAGCTGTTCACGGAGATTCTCGGCGTCCCCGCGGTCGGGGCCGAGGATGACTTCTTCGACCTGGGCGGGCACTCCCTGGCGACGATCCGGCTGATCAACCGTATCCGCGCGGTGCTGGGCGTCGAGCTGTCCCTGCGCGACGTCTTCGACGCCCGGACGGTGGCCGAACTCGCGACCCTGATGCAGTCGCACGCCGGGACCGGGCAGCCACCCCGCCCGGAATTGGTGGCCATGCCACGGCCCGGGCTGATCCCGGCCGCACCGGCGCAGGCGCGGCTGCTGGTCCTGGACCGTCTCGGCCAAACCGGTGTGGCGTACAACTATCCGCTGGCGTTCCGCGTGACGGGCGGTCTGGATGTTGCGGCGCTGACGACCGCGCTGACGGATGTGGCGGACCGGCACGAGGTTCTGCGCACGGTGTTCACCGAATGTGACGGTGCGCTGTTCCAGCACATCCTGCCGCCCGGCACCCGGCCCGATGTGCAGTTCGCCGAGTGCGCGGCGCACCACCTCGACGAACGGATCGCCGCGACCGCGGCCCACCGGTTCGATCTCAGCGCCGAGATCCCGCTTCGGGCACACATATTCGAGACGGCGCCGCAGGATCACACGGTGCTGCTGGTGCTGCACCACATCGCCACCGACGAGTGGTCCGACGGCCCCTTCCTGGCCGACCTCGACCGCGCATACCGTGCGCGCAGTGCGGGGGCCGACCCGGCGTTGGCCCCGCTGGACGTCCAGTACGCCGACTACACGCTGTGGCAGCAGGAGCTGCTCGGGGTGGTCGGTGACGCGCATCTGCAATTCTGGCGCGACACCCTGGCCGGTGCGCCTGACGAGGTGACGCTGCCCGCCGACCGGCCCCGGCCGGCCCGTCCCAGCGGTGCGGGCGGCGCGGTGCACATCGAGGTGCCCGCCGAGGTCGCCGACGCGGTGCGCAGGTTAGCGGCGCAGCGGCAGATCAGCGCGCTGATGGTGCTGCACGCCGCCGTCGCGGTGCTGCTGCACAGGCTGGGCGCCGGGGACGACATCGTGGTGGGCACACCGGTTGCCGGACGTGACGAAAGCGCGTTGAACGAGGTCGTCGGCTTCTTCGTCAACACGGTGGTGCTGCGAATCGACCTGTCCGGCAACCCATCTGTCGAGGAACTACTGGGCCGGGTCCGCGCCACGGATCTGGCGGCTTTCGCTCATCAGGATCTGCCGTTCGAGCATGTGGTCGAGGCGCTCAACCCACCTCGGGTCGCCGGACGCAACCCTCTGTTCAACGTCTTCGTCGGCTCGCACCGCCGCGACGGCATGCCAACCCAGATGTTCGGCCTGCCCACACAGTGGCTGGAACCACCCGTCGAGGCGGCGATGTTCGATCTGGGCTTCACGCTGATCGAGGGGCCTGCGGGCAGCACCGCCTCGGTGATGGCTGAGTTCAGCAGCGACCTGTTCGACGAATCCACGGTGGCGACACTGGCGCGACGGTTGGTGTCCACGCTGAGGCAGCTCGCCGCCGCGCCCGGCCAACACATCGCAGCCGTCGACCTCCTGCTCGACGACGAACCCGCCACGCCGGCAGACAAACCCACTGACCATGACGTCGAGCACACCGACTTGGCCTCGGGTGTCACGGGACAGGCCGGCCGGACGCCGGACGCCACCGCGGTGCTCTTCGAGGATCAACACCTCACCTATGCGGAATTGGATCGCTGGTCGGATCAGTTGGCGGCTCGGCTGGCCGCCCTGGGTGCGGCAGCCGGCGATGTGGTCGGGGTGTCCTTGCCGCGGTCGGTGGAACTCGTGGTCGCCTTGGTGGCGGTCGCCAAGACCGGGGCAGCGTTCCTGCCGCTGGATCCGGAGTATCCGCCGGAGCGGCTGTCCTACATGGTCGAGGACACCCGGCCCGTCATGGTGCTCGATGACATGGCTGCGGTGCGTGCGGTACGGGACGGCACCGCACCGCCGTTGGACCGGCCCGTCGACCCGGCGGGTTGGGCCTATGTGCTCTACACCTCCGGTTCCACCGGTCGTCCCAAAGGGGTGGCGGTACCGCACACCGGTATCACCAACCGGATCGCGTGGTTGCAGCACGCCTATCCGTTGACCGGCGAGGACCGGATGTTGGTCAAGACCCCGATCAGCTTCGACACCTCGGTGTGGGAGGTGTTCTGGCCGCTCGGGGTGGGCGCGACGCTGGTGGTGGCCCGGCCCGGCGGCCATCGCGATCCCCGTTATCTGGCGGATGTGATTGCGGCACACCGGGTCACCGCGGTGGATTTTGTGCCGTCGATGCTGGAGCTGTTCCTCGAGGAGGCAGCGACGGAGCAGTGCGCGTCGCTGACCCGGGTGACCGTTGGCGGCGAAGCGCTGTCCACCGAGTTGGCCACCCGCTTCGCCGCCGCCTTCGGTTCCGCGGTGCCGCTGCACAACCTGTACGGCCCCACCGAGGCGTCGGTGGACGTGCTCGGCTGGACGGCCGACGGTGGCCCGGTCGCACTCGGCGAGCCCGGCTGGAATGTCGCTGTCCATGTGCTCGATCAGTACCTGCGGCCGGTGCCGGTCGGTGCGCCCGGGGAGCTCTATCTCGGCGGTATCCAGCTGGCGCACGGGTATCTCAACCGCGCCGGTCTGACCGCGGAGCGATTTGTCGCCAGCCCATTCGATGCCGGGGCGCGGCTGTACCGGACCGGCGATGTGGTGCGGTGGCGGACCGACGGGCAGCTGGAATACCGGGGTCGGTCCGATGATCAGATCAAGCTGCGCGGCGTGCGTATCGAACCCGCGGAGATCGAGGCGGTGCTGGCCGCACATCCCGCGGTGGCCTCGGCCCGGGTGGTGGCCCGCGCGGGCCGGTTGGTGGCGTACTACGTTGCGGCCGAGCGGTCGCAGCCTGACCCGGCTGCGGAGTTGCGCCGGCACGCCGGGGCGGCTCTGCCGAGCCACATGGTGCCGTCGGGGTATGTCCTGGTCTCGGAGTTTCCCCTGACCCCCAGCGGCAAGCTGGACCGCAACGCCCTTCCCGCACCCGAATCCGGCGGTGCCACCGGAACACCTCCCACGACGGAGCGGCAACGGCAGTTGTGTGCGCTGTTCTCCTCGGTGCTCGGGGTGGAGGTCACCGGCATCGATGCCGACTTCTTTGCACTCGGCGGGCACTCGTTGCTGCTGGTGCGCCTGGCGGCCGCGCTGCGGCGGGAATTCGGTATCGACGTGGCGGTGGCGGATCTGATGGTGGCCTCGACGGTGCGCGATGTCGACCGCCGGATGGCCGCCGGTGGAGAGCACAGCGGCGCCAGCCTGACACCGGTACTGCCGTTGCGCGACAGCGGCACCGAGGCGCCGCTGTTCTGTGTCCACCCGGCCAGTGGACTCAGCTGGCAGTTCGCCGGGCTCAAACGCTTTCTGCCGGCGAATGTTCCGCTGTACGGGCTGCAATCGCCGGTGTTCAGCGGAGCGGCGCTGCCGGACACCATCGGCGAGCTGGCGGCCGACTACGCCGACCGGGTGGGCGAGACGGCGCCGACGGGTCCGGTCCGGCTGCTCGGTTGGTCCTTCGGTGGGGCGCTGGCCGTACTGATCGCCCAGGAACTCACCAGGCGCGGCCGCGACGTCAGCTGGGTCGGCATGCTGGACGCCCGGACCGACGTCGCCGACGATCCCGGAGCCGCGTTCGATCCCGACGCGGTGCTGGCCGGCCTGCTGCGGGAGATGGGTTTCGCCGTCGACGTCGGGGACCGGATCTCGGTGGCCGAGGCGGTGGCGCTGGTGCGCGCCGACGATGACGCGATCGGCGTACTCGACGACCGGCAGATCGCTCAGGTGATCGAGAATTACGTTTCGGCGGAACGCTTCACGGCGTCGGCTCGATACGGACGCTACGGCGGCGACGTCTTCTTCGTCGACGCCACCGTGCTCGAGATGGACTTGCACGGCGTCGCGTCACAGTGCTGGCAGGACCACCTCACGGGCCGGGTGCGGGTGGTTCCGCTGGACTGCCGGCATTCCGAGTTGATGGATCAGACCACCCTCGAATCACTCGGACCGCTGATCGCCGAGGAACTGGCGGGCGGACACCAGAACCAAGGAGGATCGCTCGATCGGCTCACAGCAAGTTCGCAGGAAACTGACTGAGCCACAACGCATTCGACAACCGCAGGCGAGAACGGAACGTCTTGCGGGAAAGCGGAAATAGGTTAGCCTTCGCTTAAACAGGCTCAGCCGGTGCACTTTTCAACATCGAGGCGCTACCTTCGGGCGGCGCGAGAGGGGCGCGATATGCAACGAACACTATTGGCGGGCAAAATTCACCGGGCGACGGTCACCCAGGCCGATCTGCACTACGTCGGTTCCATCACCATCGACCGGGACCTGATGAGCTCAGCCGACATCGTCGAGGGTGAGCAGGTCCACGTCGTCGACGTCACCACCGGAGCGCGTCTGGTCACCTACGCCATCACAGGGCCGGCCGGCAGCGGCGTCATCGGGATCAACGGTGCCGCAGCCCACCTGATCTCCCCGGGAAACCTGGTGATCATCATGTCGTTCCTCCAGGTCGATGAAGTCGAGCGGACCACACACACGGCGCGGGTAGTGCATGTCGACTCCGACAACCGCATCGTGGCGGTGGGAGCAGATCCTTCCCAGCCCGTTCCCGGCGCACTCGACCAGATGGCAGGTGCGTGATGGTGCGGGAATCAAACGGCCACCGTCCGATCCTCGACTTCGTGGGTGTCGGATTCGGCCCCTCCAACCTGGCGCTGGCGATCGCGGTCATGGAGCACAACAGCGACCCGGCGGTCACCCGGCGGATCCACGCGCAGTTCGTCGAAGCCAAGGACGAATTCGGCTGGCACACCGGGATGCTGATCCCGGGTGCCACCATGCAGATCTCGTTCCTCAAGGACCTGGTGACACAACGGAACCCGAAGAGCGACTTCACCTTCCTGAACTACCTGACCGAGCGCGGCCGCCTCACCGAGTTCATCAACTACAAGACCTTCTTCCCGACGCGGCTGGAATTCCACGACTACCTGGCGTGGTCGGCAGCCAAGGTCGACGCAGAAGTCCATTACGGCTCCCGCGTCACCGCCGTCGATGAGGTCGACGGCGTATTCGAGGTCGAGGTCAGCGGAACTCACCCACGGCGACTCCGAGCACACCACGTGGTGATCGCCGGTGGCCTGAATCCGCAACTGCCGCCCGGCGTCACTGCCTCGGCACGCCAGGTTCACAATCACGGTTTCCTCCACGATCTCGAGAGGCTGCCGAGCCGCAAGCACAACCGGTACGTGGTGGTGGGTGCCGGGCAGAGCGCCGCCGAGGTGGCGGCATACCTACACGATCTGTCCCCGGAGAACGAAGTGCACGGGGTGTTCGCCAAATACGGTTACAGCCCCGCCGACGACAGTCCGTTCGCCAACCGGGTTTTCGACCCGGATGCGGTGGACGACTTCTACACCGCCGACCCCGGAGTCCGCCGCCAGCTGATCGACTACCACCGCAGCACCAATTACTCGGCTGTCGATCTGCCTTTGATCGAGGAGTTGTACGCCCGCGAATACGCCGAGCGCGTGGCCGGCCAGCGCCGCCTGTTCCTGCGTGGCGCCTCCAGTGTGAACAAGACCGAGGAGGGCGAAGACGGTGTGCGGGTGCACATCCTGCACCACCCCACAGGTTCGGTCGACGTGCTCGACTGTGACGCCGTGGTGTATGCCACCGGATTCTCACCGGCATCACTGCGCGGAATCCTCGGCGATCTGTACCAAAACCTCGTGCTGGTCGACGGCCAGCCCGCGGTATCGCGCGACTACCGTTTGGCCACCGAGCCACCGACCCTGGGCAACCTCTACATCCAAGGCAACACCGAACACACCCACGGACTCACGTCGTCGTTGCTGTCCAACATCGCGGTGCGCAGCGGGGAGATCCTTCAGTCGATCCTGCAGTCCGTACCCGCGGGTGAACTGGCCGCGGTGACCGGCGCCGTGCGTTAGAGCTCCCGGGGACTTGACGCCCCGCGTTCCCGGCGGGGCGCACGATCCAGCCACCGGGCGATGCGGGGCTCCGCAACCGCGAGCAGAAACGCGACGAAGGGCCACAGCACCGCGATCACCAGGGTGGTGTTGTAGGCGCCGTCGATGTGAAACCCCTCCTCGTCGAAGGTGGGGTAATACGGCTCGATGATGCCGAATTGGATTGCCGGGGCGATCGCGATGCAGAACGCCAACCCGGTGGTGGCGCCGAACGCCGCACGCAGGAAGTAGGAACGCGGCGTGTGCACCGCCG
The DNA here is from genome assembly GCF_059132455.1 of Mycolicibacterium sp. SMGY-1XX. Classification (NCBI taxonomy): domain Bacteria; kingdom Bacillati; phylum Actinomycetota; class Actinomycetes; order Mycobacteriales; family Mycobacteriaceae; genus Mycobacterium; species Mycolicibacterium sp. SMGY-1XX. The sequence continues at coordinate 3,566,726 of NZ_CP101139.1, read as the reverse complement.
GCGCCGCCCGGTGGTGAGCCATCAGGATGACGAGCAGCATCGACCCGATGACGCACGCCAGAGCGTCCCAGTCACCGCCGCCGAAGATGAACGCGACAGCGCCGGCCACCGTTGCCAGCGCCAGCGCGCCCGGGTCGACACGCTGTTCGTAATCTCCGGGTGACGCTTCCCGCTCGGTCCCCATGGCGCCACAGTAAGGCGCACCGCGGGCCCTGCGGCGGTGACTCGCCGGAAAACCGAGGTTGCTCAGCAACCGGACGAACCGCCTATTTCCGTCGGTTTCCGGTTAAATTCAATCTCGGCGTCAATTTCCCTCCGTGCTCTACACTGCGGTGGCCGTGCGCCGGGATCGCCGACAACGCTGTCGACTCGAGGACCGTCGAGCAATTCAGGAGTTGGGGGTACGCGTTGACCAGCGTTGCCGGAAGCATCAGGGCGGTAGGGACCGCCATGTCGATCGCAGCGGTGCTCGGCGGGGTCTGCGGGATCACTGCGGCCTCGGCCGCGCCGGTCGACATGGCACCGAAGGTCTACTCCAAGGTTTCCCGCGACGGGTGGACGCTCAACATCCAGCTGGACCGGGAAGTGGTCAACTCGGTGCCCAACCTGGCCAACGCCGCCGACTCACGTGAGGGCTTCGTCACCTTGTCGGGCACCGCCACGGCCAGCGGCGGCGCCGGCCAGATCACCGACAGCCTGTTCATCGTCGGCTACCAGCTGGGCTGCCAGCGCGATGTGTCGACGGGCCTGCAGTACGGCGGCACAGCCGGTGTCGCGCCCCAGGGCTCGGTCGGGCTCCCGTTCAGCGATGGCGCCAACATCGGGATCAGCGGCGGCGGAGCAGGATTCGTGCAGACCGTGGTGCAGCCGGGTGTCATCGTCGACCTCCCGTTGTCCAACATGGCCCTCAGCGAAGGTGGCCAGGCGATGATCGACATCGACAACATCCATGTCAAAGCAGACGCGTGCGGAGGCGATGTGACCATCCGGTCGTATGGTTATCTGCGTGTTTCGACCTCAGCGGCACACACCCAGTTCGCCGTCTACGGCGACCCCATCAAGATCTGAGTCGGACATGGCCACGCACTGGATGATCCCCGCGGCAGCATTCGCCGGACTGTTGGCTGCGATCGGCGCGCCCACCGCTGCGGCGGAGCCGCCGGACCTGCCGCCGGCTCCCCCGTACATTCCCGGCGACGTGTCGCCGCAACCGGGGAGTTTCTCCTACCCCTACAACATCATCGTGGTGGGCCCACCGGCCACCACTGACGCCCGAGGTGTGCGCATCACCACCAACGCCGCTGCGGGACAACAGCTCAGCGGTCTGCCGGGAAGCCAGCTCGGCAACACCGGACAGGCGCCGGGCAGCCTGACGAACTCCAGTGCCCTCAACGGCATCTCGGTCGGCAACTCTCATCCCGTGCCGCCCAACCCGGGAATCAACATCACCGCCGGGCCACAGACCAGTGTGCAGCTCGAGAACGCCGACGGGCAGTCGCCGCAATCGGTGCTGGGTATCGAGTCGGCGCTGCCCACCACGGACCCCACCATGCCGCAGATGGCTCTGGAGGACCCGCACGGTGCCCGTCCCGCGCTGCAAGCCCCCGCCGGTAACTGACCGCGGCGCCATCTGTTAGCGGGATGTTCACATGAGCGTGTATCCCCGGCCTCCCGGCACTGACATGGTCTACGGCGTGGACAGCGTCGGGGATGTCGAGGCGCTGCTGCTGTCGTTGCGCGGCGTCTGGGACGAGGAAGCCGTCGACGAACTGGACCATGCCCTGCAGTCGGCCGCCCGCGCGTTGGACGATGACGCCGACGATCAGCTGGTTCTCGCCGCCGCCCTGCACGACGTGGCGCACAGCCCACTGTTCGGTGAGGTCACCGACGCCCGCCACGACCGCGTGGCCCAGGAGTGGCTGACGCCGCGCTTCGGGCACCGTGTCGGCTGGCTCGCCGGTGCGCACGTGGCGGCCAAACGCTATCTGGCCGCCACCGACACCCGCTACGCCGCCGGCCTGTCCGGGGTGTCCCTCGCATCCCTGCGTGCGCAAGGCGGCGCAGTCGTCGACCCCGAGTTCGTCGACCATCCGTGGTGGGGCGACGCAGTTCGGTTGCGCCGCTACGACGACGCCGCCAAGATCCCCGGCGCCGCGCGGATCGAGATCGCCGATGTGCTCGCCGTGGCGGAACGCGTTGCCGCGCAGCGTCAGTAACGTTCCCGGCTCTGCGCCAGCGGTGGATACACCGTCGACGTCTCCCCATCGACCGTGGCGCCGGCGAACTGCAACATCGCCCGTACGTGGCCGTTTTGCGGTGCCGGGTCGCTCAGCTGAGGTTCGGAGACCTCGTCCAGCCGCCGCAGGTGTTCCGGTTCGAGGCTCAGGTCAAGCCCTGCGACGTTGTCCTCGAGGTGACCCAGCCGGCGGGCCCCGAGGATCGGGACGACACTTCCCGGCCTGGCCCGCAGCCAGGCCAGGGACACCGCGGCGGGGCTGGCGCCGATCTCGGCGGCCACCGCGGTCACGACATCGATCACCCGGAACTGGGCCTCGTCGGGCACACCGACGTGGTGGGCGCGCGCGGAATCCAAGACATCGCCCGTGCGCCGGTACTTTCCGGAGAGAAAGCCGTTCTTCAGCGGACTCCACGGCACCAGCGTCATACCTTGATCGCGCGCCAGCGGCGCGATCTCCCCTTCGATGGTCCGGGCCAGCAGCGAGTACTCCACCTGGAGGGCGATCAGCGGTGTCCACCCCTGGAGTACCGCCAACGTCTGCGCCTGTGCCGCCACCCACGCTGGATTGTTGGAGAAACCGATGTAGCGGATCTTGCCGGCGCGCACCAGATCGTCGAGTGCGCGCATGGTTTCTTCGATCGGGGTGTTGCGGTCCCAGTTGTGCAGCCAGTACACGTCCAAGTAGTCGGTGCGCATCCGGCGCAAGGTCTCGTCCAGTTGAGCGATGATCGACGACCGGCCGGCGCCGCCGGCATTGGGGTCACCGGGAAACAGATTGGTGAAGAACTTCGATGCCAGCACGACACGTTCCCGGCGGCCCGGGCGGTTGGCGAGGTAGTCACCGAGGATCGCTTCGGAGTGGCCGTTGGTGTAGAAGTTGGCGGTGTCGATGAAATTGCCGCCCAGGTCGAGGTAGGCCGACAGGATGCGTTCGGATTCCTCCACCGTACTGCCGGCACCGCCGACATCGGTTCCGAATGTCATGGCACCCAAGGCGAACGGACTCACCCGCAATCCTGACCGGCCGAGGGTGACGTAGTGATCGAGTGGCATGAGATGTGCTCCTTGGAGGCAAGTGAATGATGTACCCATCCAATGCCGCCGGCGCGTGCGGCGGTAGCTCGATCCGAGCCCGCTCTTGCACGATACTGCTCGATGTGCGCGGAACAGATCTGCCCCGACAAGAACGATGATGGAGTGAAGGCATGGGCTCCTCGGATGATGTGCTGAGGTCGATCCGCCACCGGATTGCCGCACACGCGCGCCCTGACCTCCACACCCCCATCGACGGCCTGCTGCTGTCGGCGGTGACGAAACCCGATCAGGTGCCGGAGTATTCACTCACCGAGCCACTCCTGGTGGTGATGGCCCAGGCAGGAAAGCGGCTGCTGCTCGGCGAGCGGGTGTACGAGTACCGCGCCGGCGACTGCTTGGTGGTGACCGCGGAGCTACCCGTCACCGGCCACTACCTCGACATCTCCCCCGGCGTCCCGTCCTTGTCGATGGGTATGGTGCTGCGGCCGGCCGCCGTGGCCGCCCTGTCGTTGCGCCTGCCGACCACCCGCCGTCACGCGGAGGCCGATCCCGCCGCCATCGCAACCGGACGCGCGGATCCCGACCTGCTCGACGCCGTCGACCGGATGCTGCGGCTACTCGACCGACCCGGCGACGCCCCGGTGCTGTTCCCGCTGATCGAGCAGGAGATCCTGTGGCGGGCATTGACCGGACCGCTGGGCGGGGTGGTTCGTCAGATCGGGTTGCCGGACAGCGACGTGACACACATCAACCGCGTCATCGCCTGGCTTCGTGACCACTACGCGGAACCGATGACCATCGACCACCTCGCCGATCTGGCGGGCATGAGCAGTTCGACGCTGCACCGGCGGTTCCGCGCGGTCACCGCGCTGAGCCCGTTGCAGTTCCAGAAGCGGATTCGGCTGCAGCACGCGCAGAGCCTTCTGCTGGCGCACCCCGGAGACGTCGCGGCCGTAGGTCATGCGGTGGGATACGACAGCGCTTCGCAGTTCACCCGCGAATACCGACGGATGTTCGGCGCGCCGCCCGGGCAGCACACCGCCGCCCTGCGGGTGCGCTCCGGTGGCTGAGTCCTCAGGTCAGAGAGTCCATCGGCATGCCGTGCTGGCCGATGACGGCACGGTCGGCGATCGCGGTCGCTGTGGCCGTGCCCGAGGTGACGGTCGCCGCAATGGCGACCTGATCGTTGACGGCAAAAGGTGTTGCGGCGGTGAATGATTGACCGCCGGCGCTGGTGACCGCCGTGGTGTTCGGGGTGACCACATACGTCTGGGTGAATCCGTTGTCACTGCGGGCGGTGATGGAATCGGCCGATACAGCCACCACCGTGCCCTGCTGGCTGGTGGTCTGGGGCTGCGCGATCTGAGGCTGCGCGGCCTGAGGCTGGGCCACTGCGTACGCGCTGGCGGTGGGCTGCTCACGGACGGTCTCCGGCTCAGAATGCGCGACCACCACGGCAGCGGAGAACCCAGCAAATGCGACGGCAATCGACGCCGGAAACCAGATGGCTCCAGCGGACCGCTTCACCACGCCGGCACGGGCCGCCTCTGGCGACCGGTCGGTTTCCGGTGCCGTTCGGTGCTTACCCGACATCTCGAAATCGCCTCCTAACGTGCCGCGGCGATGTCCTCTGACCTCGGCACTGCGATTGGCTGACGTGTGAATCTCTACCCCAGTACCCAAGTGGATAAACCGAGTCAGCTATTCCCGAGCTGCCGTTTTGGCCCCGGCGGTACTCGGGTACCACCTAATTGCGGAACGAAGTCGGGGCACGAGGACCACGTGGAGGGGAGACACACGTGACTGACCGAACCCCGGAACCGGCAAATGACGTCGTACGGGTGGGCAAACCAGGAATCGCCTTGATCATGATCGGTGTGCTCGCCTTTGTGGTCTGTGTGGTGGCGTTCGCCCTCGCCTGGGTGTCCGTGGGTACGTGGGCGGGCATCATCGCCCTGCTGTCCTCGGCCGCCGGTCTTGCCTGGCTCACCGACGAAGGCCGCCGCCAGCGCGGCAACCGTCCACTGGTGCCGGTGCGGAGGGCTCGTCCCGCCGGTACCGACTAGCTGCGACGACGGGCAGCGAATCCGGCGAGGAGTTATCCTGGCCCATTCCGGCTGCTACGCCGGGCCGCGCTGACAAGGATGGTCATGTCTGCTGGAACCGGCGCACCGCCACCCCGCATCGCCAGCCACATTCGGCTGACCTCACACAGCGGCGGGCCCGACGCACCCCTGCTCCGGTGGGGCGCACCGACCCCTGCAGAGCGGGGCCCGGTCATCGGCACCACCGGCTCGCGCGCCCACCGCAATGTCATCGGCACCCATTCCGGGTCCTACAGCGTCTACCGGGCCCTGGCCGTCGCCTCGGGGGCGCTGTCGCGCGAACACCGCGCCGACCTGACCAACACCGCACCCACCGACGTGGTGGGCCCGTACCGGCAGTGGAGTGATCCCGCCACGATCGTCAGCCTGGATCCCTGGGGTGCCGCGGTGGCGGACGTGTTTGCCGCCGACATCGCACGCGGAATGGACATCCGGCCCACCATCGCGGTCACCAAGGCACACGTTCAGCTTCCGGAGATCGCCGAGGCGATCAGCAGGGGCCGGCTGCACCCAGATGGGCGCCTACTGCTGCCCAGCGGGGCGGCCGTGGTCACGAAGGCCGCCATCGAACCGGTCTGGTGGCTGCCGGGAGTCGCCGCCCGTTTCGGCTGCACCGAGGCCGACCTGCGCCGGGTGCTGTTCGAAGAGACCGGGGGGATGTATCCGGAACTGGTGACTCGCGGAGACCTGGAAGTGTTCCTGCCGCCGATCGGTGGGCAGACGGTGTACATCTTCGGCGATCCGCGCGACCTGGCCGACCCGGCCGTCGAGCTGACTGCCCGCGTGCACGATGAGTGCAACGGCTCGGATGTGTTCGGCTCCGACATCTGCACCTGCCGGCCCTATTTGACCCACGCCATCGAGGAATGCATCGCCGGCACCCAACGCGGCGGCGTCGGACTGGTGGCGTACTCACGCAAGGAGGGCCGGGCACTGGGTGAGGTGACCAAGTTCCTGGTGTACAACGCCCGTAAACGTCAGGTCGGCGGGGACACCGCCGATCAATACTTCGCCCGCACCGAATGTGTTGCGGGAGTGCAGGATATGCGGTTCCAGGAACTCATGCCCGACGTGCTGCACTGGCTCGGCATCACCAAGATCCACCGCCTGGTGTCGATGAGCAACATGAAGTACGACGCCATCACCGGATCCGGTATCGAGGTCGGTGAGCGGGTCAACATCCCCGACGAGCTGGTCCCCGCCGATGCCCGCGTGGAGATCGACGCGAAGATGGCCGCGGGATACTTCACCCCCGGCCGCGCACCGGACGCCGAAGACCTGAAGAACACCGTCGGCCGGAGCCTGCACGGGTGAGCGCGCCGGCGGCGGTGGCCGAACTTCGCACCACCGCGGCGATCCGCACCCGCGCGCAACTCCTGCTCGAGCGCGCGCGAGCGGGCGAATCGCCCTGGCTCCTCGTTCACGACGACGCGCTGCCCACCGCGGCTGCCGTGGTCGCCGATCTGACGGTGCAACGCTTCCCTGACCTCCATATCCCTTTTCACAGTCGCTGGCGGCATTTCGAAGCCGGAGGCCTGGACCGGACCGCTGCGCTCCGGGAAGCCACGGGGTCAGGTGCCGACCTGGCCCGCACGACGATCGACCTGGCGGTGGTCAGCGTGCTGCTCGACGCCGGCTCGGGTCCCGACTGGCAGTACCGGGAAGCCGACACCGGGCAGACCCTGACACGTTCCGAAGGCCTCGGCGTCGCCAGCTGGCATGCCTTCGCGGCGGGACTGTTCTCCAGCGACCCGGCTCAGCCGCTGCAGGCCGACGCCGACGGGTTGCTGGGGCTCGACACCGAGAAGCTGAGCAACGCGTTCCAGGTCTGCGCCACCAACCCCCTCATCGGATTCGACGGGCGGGTCGCGCTGCTTCGCCGCCTTGGTACGGCGCTGCAACAGGCGCCCCAGGTTTTCGGCCCCGCCGGGCGACCAGGCGGCCTCTACGACGCTCTGGTGTCCGACGCCGGTGTCGTCGCCGCCCACGACATCCTGTCGCTGCTGTTGGACTCCCTGTCGGGAATCTGGTTGGCGGACAACATGATCGACGGTCAGCCCGTCGGGGACTGCTGGCCGCACCCGGCCGTGGGCTGGATGCCGTTCCACAAGTTGTCCCAGTGGCTGACGTATTCGCTGCTGGAACCGTTCGGTTGGGCGGGCATACAAGTGCAGGGCCTCGACGCGCTCACCGGCCTTCCGGAGTACCGCAACGGCGGATTGTTCCTGGACACCGGGGTGCTCGCCCTGCGCGACACCGACTGGGCCACCCACAGGTGGTCTGTCTCCGATGAATTGGTCGTCGAGTGGCGGGCACTAACTGTGGCGCTGATCGATGAACTGGCGCCACTGGTAAGGGACCGGCTCGACGTCGATGCCACCCAGATGCCGTTGGCCTGCATCCTCGAGGGTGGCACCTGGGCGGCCGGGCGCGCGCTGGCACGCCGCCACCGAGATGGCCTGCCCCCTCTGACCATCACCAGCGACGGGACGGTTTTCTGACAACATGAGCAACGTCGAGCTGATCGACCATCCTCTGGTGCAGCACAAGCTGACCCTGCTGCGGCAGAAAGAGGTGTCCACCAACAACTTTCGACGCCTGGTCAACGAGCTGTCGGCGTTGCTGACCTACGAGGTGCTGCGTGACATCCCGCTGCATGACGTCGAGATAGAGACGCCGCTGGAGACGATGACGGGCAAGGTGATCGACGGCAAGAAGCTGGTTTTCGTCTCGATCCTGCGCGCGGGAACCGGCATCCTGGACGGCATGTTGTCGGTGGTTCCCGGAGCCAGGGTGGGCCACATCGGTCTTTACCGGGACCCCAAGACGCTGATTGCCGTGGAGTACTACTTCAAGATGCCCCACGACATGCAGGAACGCGATGTCGTGGTGGTCGACCCGCTGTTGGCCACCGGGCACTCGGCCGTGGCCGCGGTGGACCGGCTCAAGGAATGCCACCCCAAGTCCATCAAGTTCGTCTGCCTGCTCACCTGCCCCGAGGGGCTTGCCACGCTGCACGATGCGCACCCTGACGTCCCGGTGTACACCGCCTCCGTCGACCGCGGACTCGACCAGCACGGTTACATCGTGCCCGGCCTCGGCGACGCGGGTGACCGGATGTTCGGTACCAAATAGCCGCTGGCCGTACAGTCGAATGATGCGAAGCGCCTTCCTGGTCCTGTTCGGCGTCATCATCGCGTTGTTCGGGCTGCTGTTCACGTTGCAGGGCTTCGGCGTGGTGCAGGGCAGCCCGATGAGCAACACCACCACCTGGTCGGTGCTCGGCCCGGTGGTGATCCTGATCGGCGCGGGGTTGATCTATCTGGGCCGGCGGCTGCGGCGCTAGGTCGCCTGCAGCGCACGGCTTTCCGTCACAGCGTGCCGAAGAACTCGATCCAGTTGCCGTCGGGATCGGCGACGAACAGCCACCCCATTCCCGGCACCGGCTCGAACTCGGTCAGCGGCTCCACCAGGTCATACCGCGAGGCCGCGACGCGCTCGGCCAGCTCGGTCAGATTCTTGACCGCGAACGAGAAATACTTGATTCCCGCTTCGGCGCGGCCACCGCCTTGTGCGGTCGGCTTCCCCGGGGGCGGGTCGTAGGTGACCAGCTTGACGACATTGCCGCCCAACGCGTACCGGCGCTGCGTCCCACCCGGAAATTCGAGCTCGGACTGGAATTCCAGCCCGAGGAAGTTTTCGTAGAACTCGATCATCGCCTCGAGGTTGGTGGTCACCACGGCCACCTCGAGATTCGGGCTGAGCAGATCCAGTTTGGCGGTCACGGGGTCATCGTGCCACGGCGGTCATGCACTCAGACCCCGAACTCGCCCAGTCTGGCTCCCCCGTGGCCAGCCTCGGACTCAGACCCCAACACCCGTCTGAGCTCCATCGACTGGCTCCTCCATCGACTGGCTCCTCCGTCGCCAGCCTCGGACTCAGACCCCAACACCCGTCTGAGCTCCATCAACTGGCTCCTCCGTCGCCAGCCTCGGACTCAGACCCCAACACCCGTCTGAGCTCCATCAACTGGCTCCTCCGTCGCCAGCCTCGGACTCAGACCCCGGTCCACGTCTCGTCGATCATCTCCGCCACATTGATCACCTTGGCCTGAACCGACTCGGGTGCGTCGATCTGCTCGCTGACATGCGCGGCGATAAACCGCCGGATCTCGGCGTCCACCCCGCCGATGATCCGGACGATTTCCCCGCGGATCGACTTCGACGCCACATGCACGCTGATATCGGTGGACCGCGGTTTGGCCACGTCGAGGATCAACAGCAGCGGTTCAGCGGCGCGGGCGGTGGCCCGCAGGGAGATCTCGCCGTCCACGGTGAACCGCTGCTTGTCCAGCCGCAGATCCACCAGCAGGTCGATCTCCAGCGGGATCCGGATCGAGAAGGTGATGGTCTCGCCGAGATGGCGCCTGGCCTTGGGCTCCTGGATCCTGACTCGGGCGGTGACCCGGGCCAGTCCCGCCGGCCCTTGCGCCATGGGACCCATCTCGAGCTGGTCACCGGCGATGTCCGCGAACGCCGCAGCCACCCGGTCTTCGGTGACCGCAACCTCGAAGAAGTTGCGGCCCCACCGCTCATAGGTCACATAGTCGTGCGAATCCATAGTGCTCCTACGTTCTCACAGCGAGTCCGCCACACTGTCCAGGTGAGCATTCGCGAGTCCACCGCTCCGCCGTTCGGCGCGCTGATGCGGCAGTGGCGCCAACGCCGCCGGCTCAGCCAACTGGACCTGGCCATCGGTGCCGATGTGTCTTCGCGTCACCTCAGTTTCATCGAGACCGGCAGGTCAGCACCCAGCCGGGCGATGGTGCTGCGCCTGGCCGCCGCTCTTGAGGTACCCCCTCGGGAGCAGAACCAACTGCTGGTGGCGGCGGGATTGGCACCTGAGTACACCGAGCGGTCCCTGGACGATCCCGAGATGGCCGCGATCCGCGAGGGTGTCGAGCGCGTCCTTAGCGCCTACGAGCCTTTCCCGTGCCTGGCCGTGGACCGCACCTGGAACATCCTGCGAGCGAACGCGAGCACCGCCGTGCTGTTGCGCGGGGTCGCGGCGCACCTGCTGGAGCAGCCAAACGCGTTACGCATCGCACTGCATCCCGACGGTCTGGCACCGCGCATACGCAATCTCGGGCAGTGGCGTCACCACCTGCTCGAGCGACTGCGCCGAGAGGTGGCGGTCAGCGGCGACGCGGCGTTGTCGGCCCTGCTGAACGAACTCCAGGATTACCCGGGTGACTCCGAGGACCACGACGAATCCGGCGCTGTGGTGGTGCCGCTGGAGCTTGCCACCGAGGACGGTGTGGTGCTGTCACTGCTGAGTACCGTCACGACCTTCGGCACCGCCCTGGATCTGACCGCGACCGAACTGAGCATCGAGGCGTTCCTGCCTGCCGACGCCGCGACCGCCGAGGCTCTGCGCTGATGCCGGGGCCGCACTACTCGATGCCGTTGCGGGTGCGCTACGTCGAGTGCGACATGCAGGGCCGGGTCTTCAACGCCCACTACCTCACCTGGGTGGACATGGCGCACACCGAGGCGCTGGGCGCGATCGTCGGTGACTACCGTGAACTGGTGGCCTCGGGCGTCGACGTGGTGGTCGCCGCGGCGCAGCTGCAGTTCCGCCGGCCGGCGGAATTCGATGACCGCCTGCAGATCCACGTGAGGTTCAAAACGCCCGGAAACACCTCTCTGCAAACCGAATTCACCATCGAACGCGACGGCGACGTCCTCGCCGAATGCGTGATGACCCACGTGTGCGTCGAGACCACGGGCTACCAGAAACGGCCATGGCCGGACTGGATCCGGGCGCGGCTGGCGCTCGTCAACTGAGCGGACGCGTCTCCCCGACGACATATTCGGCCATTGCCGCAGAACGGATCTGCGCGCCCTGCTCGTCGCTGGGCCCGCTCCCCCGGAACGCTTCCACAGCCTCCAGGGTCTCCCATCGCTCGAAGACGTTGATCCGCCCGGGATCGGTGAGGTCGGCGCTGATCGCGAAATCCAGGCAGCCCTGGGCGGTTCGGGCCTGCCGCACCACCGGGATGCACCCCCGGAGGTATTCCTCACGTTGGTCGGCGGCGACGATCAGGTGCCCGGCGACAATCAGCATGGCGGCTCCTTTCTGTCTGCCCATACCGACCCGGCGGCGCCGCAGAAGTCATCGGTAGTCGAGCAAGGACCGCCAGTCGTCTTCGGGGATCTCCCGCCCGGCCCGCATCATCATCGCCAGGCCGGACGCCATCGCGATGCCCAGCAGTCCGAGCCAGAGTCCGGCCACGGCGATGAGCACCCACAGCACCGTCCGGACCTCCGGCCACGGGCTCACCAACGCCAGCACCGGGGCGAACAGGAAGCCGGTGCCGATGTACCACGACGAACCCGCGCGATCGGATTTCAGGACGAACCGGAGCCAGCGCGGGAGCGGGGACTGCTCGGTGTTCATGGTTTTGACGATGCCGCTGCGGGCGCAGCCGGGCAATTACCTCTCACGTAGTACCGGATGAGCAGCACGATTGCGCAGTAGGGTCGTGACCATGAGTCACGACCACGGACCCCGACGGGATCTGCCTCCCGGTATGGCCGAACAACTGGATCTGCCCTATGCGGGTCTGGCCTCGTTCGGGCACCGGCCGTTTCTGACGGAAACCGACCAGCTCGAGTCCTGGCAGCCCGATGTCGCGATCGTGGGTGCACCGTTCGACGTCGCCACCACCAACCGGCCCGGTGCCCGGTTCGGCCCACGGGCCATCCGGGCCACCGCCTACGAGCCTGGTACGTATCACATGGATCTGGGGCTGGAGATCTTCGACTGGCTCGAGGTCGTCGACTTCGGTGACGCCTACTGTCCGCACGGCCAGACCGAGGTGTCGCATGCCAACATCCGTGAGCGGGTACACGCGGTGGCGTCGCGGGGCATCGTGCCGGTGGTGCTCGGCGGCGACCATTCCATCACCTGGCCCTCGGCCACCGCGGTCGCCGATGTGCACGGCTACGGCAACGTGGGCATCGTGCATTTTGATGCGCACGCCGACACCGCCGACATCATCGAGGGCAATCTGGCCAGTCACGGCACCCCGATGCGGCGGCTCATCGAGTCCGGCGCCGTTCCCGGCACCCACTTCGTGCAGGTGGGACTGCGGGGCTACTGGCCGCCGCAGGACACGTTCGAGTGGATGCTCGAGCAGGGCATGACCTGGCACACCATGCAGGAGATCTGGGAACGCGGTTTCAAGGAGGTCATGAAGACCGCGGTCAGCGAAGCCCTGGCGAAAGCCGAAAAGCTCTATCTGTCAGTCGATATCGACGTCCTGGATCCGGCGCACGCACCGGGGACGGGCACACCGGAACCCGGCGGCATCACCAGCGCGGACCTGCTGCGGATGGTGCGTCAACTGTGCTACGAGCACGACGTCGCCGGTGTCGATGTGGTGGAGGTGGCACCCGCCTACGACCACGCCGAACTGACCGTCAACGCCGCGCACCGAGTGGTGTTCGAGGCCCTGGCCGGAATGGCGGCACGACGCCGCGACGCCGCGGGCGGTAAACCCGGGCACCCGTCACCGCTGGCGCGATGAACTGACCGCTTGACCGTCCAGCCCGAGCGAGCGTGTTTGCACGCCCACGCTGCGCGTGTCGCGTACAAACACGCTCGGTCGCGCTATTACTTTGTGGCGGTAGCGGTGTCGGATTCGTAGCCGCAGATCGCGTCGACCTTATCGGCGGACTTGCTGTTCGGGTCGAACTCGTAGTCGAGCCACTCGCGGACCAGCCGGCGGCCCAGCTCCAGGCCGATCACGCGCTGGCCCACGCAGAGCACCTGCGCGTTGTTCGACAGCACCGAGCGCTCCACCGAGAAGCTGTCGTGGGCGGTCACGGCGCGGATTCCGGGCACCTTGTTGGCGCTGATCGCCACCCCAAGACCGGTGCCGCACACCAGAAGTGCACGATCAGCCTTGCCCTCGGCGACCAGGCGGGCCGCCGCGACCGCGATGTGCGGGTAGGCGGTGTCCTCATCGGTGCCGACACCGACGTCCGTCACCTCGGCCACCCGCTCGTCGCTACGAAGGTCACCCTTGAAAGCTTCCTTGTACTCGTAACCGGCGTCGTCGGATCCGACGACGATCCGCAGATTGGACGGCATCACTTGTCTCCTCTTGCTTTCAGGGTGTCGGCGACGGTGTTTGCGCACATCGCCAGTGAGGTGGCGCCAGCGTCGGGGGTGCCGATACTGCGTTCGGCCAGGGGGCGGGCGCGCCCGACCTTGGGCCGCAGGTCGGCGGTGGCTTTGGCGGCATCGGTGGCCACCTGCGCGGCGGCGCGCCACGCGTCCTGCCACTGTTCGCCAGCACCGACTCGTCGCTCCAGTTCCTCTACGAACGGAAGCAGTGCATCGAGCATCGTCTTGTCGCCCGGCTGTGCACCACCGAGTTTGATCAACGCGTCGTAGCCGTCGCGCATTCCGGCTGCCACCGTTGCCGATTCGGGTCGACCGGTATCGCCCAGCCGGGCCCCGAGCGCCGAGAGCATGGCGCCCCACAGCACACCCGAGGTGCCACCGGCCTTGGCGGCCCACTCCTTGCCCGCGGCGGCCAGCACCGAGCCGGTGCCGCCGCCGTCGGCCGCCGCGCGCTGCGCCGCGGTGCGGGCCGCCGACGAACCCTTGACCATGCCGCGGCCGTGATCGCCGTCGCCGGCCACCGCGTCGATACGGCCCAGCTCGTCCTCGGCGGCGGCGAGCATATCGGCGATGTCGTTGATGGCGCGGGCGACGAGCTGACCTCCGCGACGGCCGTCCTCGTCGGAGAGCTCGGAGAGCACCGGCGCCTCGGCGGCGGCGTCGGCGGCGGCATCGGTGCGCCGCTCCCCCACCTGCGCCGTCGCGGCACCTTTGCGGTAGGCCGGGCTGTCGGCGGGCGCGGTCCAGTACTTCTCGAGTTCGTCGTCGAGCCACATCACCGTCAGCGAGCATCCGGCCATGTCCAGGCTGGTGACGAGCTCGCCGACTTCGGGCTCGACGATCTCGAAACCCTTGTCGCGCAACAGTTGTGAGGCGGTACCCCACACGACGAACAGCTCTTCGTACTTGGTACGGCCCAGGCCGTTGAGGATCACCGCGATGCGCTTGGACGAGTTCTCCGGGTAGTCGCCGATGACGCCGTCCACCAGCGTCTTGGCCAGCTCTGCCGCGGTGGGCATGGGCTCGTCGGCCACGCCGGGCTCACCGTGGATGCCCAGACCCAGGCCCATGTGCCCTTCGGGCACGGTGAACAGCGGGTGATCGGCGCCGGGCATGGTGCAGCCGTCGAACGCGACGCCGAGGGTGCGGGTGGCGTCGTTGGCGGCCTTGGCGACCCGCACCACACCGGCCAGGTCCAGACCGTCCTCGGCGGCGGCGCTGGCACACTTGAACACGGTGAAATCGCCTGCGATACCGCGTCTTTTGGCTTCCTCGCCCTTGGGTGCGCTGGCCACGTCGTCGGTGACGGCGAAGTATTCGGCCTCGATGCCCTCATTGCGCAGCTGCGTGACGGCCAGCCCGAAGTTCATCACGTCGCCGGCGTAGTTGCCGGTGGTCAACAGCACACCGGCATCGCTGTGCGCGGCGCGGGCCACCGAGGCGGCCTCCTCGGCCGACGGTGAGGTGAAGATGTTGCCCACCACGGCGCCGTCGGCGAAACCGGGTCCCACGGTGCCGCAGAATGCCGGGTAGTGCCCGGAGCCGCCGCCGATGACCACCGCGACCTTGCCGGGCGCAGTCTTGTTGGCGCGCACCACACCGCCGGGCACCCCGGCGACGTATCGAGAGTTGGCGTCGAGGAAGCCGACGAGCATGTCCTCGGTGAACCGGGCGGGATCGTTGAAGAGTTTGGTCATCGCAGCCGGTCTCCACTGTCTGCGTCGAACAGGTACACCCGCTCGGCCGGTGCAGTGACGCTCACGCGCTGTTCAGGCTCATAGCTTTCCTGCGCGGGAGTCTGAACGACGATTCCCTCTTCCATACCCGCAACCGTACTGGTCGCCAGTCCGAACTCGAGAAGGTGCTCGAAGTACGCCACCGTGGCTGTGATGCCGGCCCCACCGGGCTCCTCGGCGGTGTTCAGCGCACAATCCTGTGGCCGGATGCCCACCGTCACGCGGGTGCCGTCGGCGACATTCTTCACGCCGGTGTCCAGGTATCCCCCGGCCTCACCGATGCGCACCCGCACCCGCCCGCCGTCGACGTGCGCGGTGCCCCGCAGCACGTTGATCTGGGGCTCGCCGACGAACGTGGCGACGAACAGGTTGGCCGGGTCGTCGAACACCTCATCGGGGGTTCCGAACTGCTGGACGATGCCGGCGTCCATCACCGCGAGGCGGTCGGCCAGCGACAACGCCTCCACCTGATCGTGGGTCACGACGATGGTGGTGTAACCGAATTCGCGTTGCAGCACCTTGAGTTCGCGGCGAACCCGTTGCCGCGCAGAGGCATCCAAGTGACTGAGTGGCTCATCCAACAGCAGCACCGGTGGGTTGCGCACCAGTGCCCGCGCCAGGGCGACGCGCTGCTTCTGTCCACTCGAGAGCCCCGCGGGACGGAGTTCGAGAAGCTCGTTCATCTCCAGCCGGTCGCAGATCGAGGCCACCATCTGGTCGGCGCCTTTGACCTTGCGGGCTTTGAGGCCGTAGAGCAGATTGTCGCGGATGGACATCGGCGGGTAGAGCGCATAACTCTCGAACCCCACACCGATCCCGCGTTTGGCGGCCGGCAGTTGTGAGATCTCGCGGTCGCCGATCTTGATCGAGCCGCTGGTCACCGTCTCAAGACCCGCGATCATCCGCAGCGTGGTGGTCTTGCCGCAGCCCGACGGGCCCAACAGGGCGACGAGTTCACCCGGCTCGATGTCGAGGTTGATGCCCTTGACCGCGGTCACCTTGTCGCGGCCCCGGGTGGCGTAGGTCTTCACGAGGTCACTGAGGGTGAGGCTCTGCGCCGTGCTGGTTCTCTCCGCGGTGGCGGTCACTGTGCGGCCTCCAGGCTCGATCGGTGGGTGTGGGTCAACCGGGCGGTGTCACCGTCGCCGGTACCGAAGACGTGCACGTCGCTGTCGGCGATCTTCATCGTCACGTTGTCGCCCTCCCCGACGCCGTGGCGTCCCGAGGTGAGCACGATCAGCTGCGCGCCGTCGACGTCGACGGTGAGCTCGATGTTGCGGCCCAGCCGCTCGGCCAGGATCACCCGGCCGTGCAATGAGCCTTCACCACTGGTGACGTGAATATCGGAGGGCCGCAACCCGACTCGCACCCGGTCTCCGCGATTGACGTCGGCATCGGCCGGGATGGCGACAGCTAGATCCTTACCCGAGCCGGTTCCCAGCCTTATCCGGCCGTCGTCGACCACCCCGTCGAGGATGTTGATCTCCGGCTGGCCCAGGGCCTTGGCGACGAACGTGTCTGCCGGGCTGCGCCAGATCTCGTCGGGCGTGCCGATCTGGACCAGTTGCCCCGCACGCATGACCCCGATCCGGTCGCCCAGCGCGAGCGCTTCCTGGTAGTCGTGGGTGACGTAGATCGTCGTCGTATTACTCATGGCACCAAGCTGTTTGAGTTCAGCACGCATCTGGGCGCGCAGTTTGGCGTCCAGGTGGCTCAACGGTTCGTCGAGCAGGTACACATCAGCGGGGCGCACCAGCACCCGGCCCAATGCCACCCGCTGCCGTTGCCCGTTGGACAGCTCCCTCGGGAAGCGCTTCAGCAGATGGTTGATGCCCAGGGTCTTGGTCACCTGATCGATACGCTCGGTCTGCTGTGCGTCGGTGTACTTTCCGGTCCGGCCCGATTTCAGCGGCGACGCCAGGTTCTGGCTGACCGTCTTCTGCGGGTAGAGGGCGTAACTCTCGAACGCCATGGCCACATTGCGGTGGTACGGCTCCACCATGGTCACGTCCACTCCGGCGATGGACACCGACCCCGAGTCGACGTCCACCAGCCCGGCAATGGACTTCAGCGTGGTGGTCTTACCGGCGCCGCTGGGCCCGAGGATGACGAAGAACTCGCCGTCGGCGATGTCGACGCTGATCCCGTCGACAGCTCGGGTTTTCCCGTATGACTTGTGCAGGTCCTTGACAGATATGGTTGCCATCAGGCTTTCACCGCCCCGAACGACAGGCCCCGCACCAGGTATCGCTGGATGGTCAGGGCGAGGATGAGTGGTGGCAATGCGGCGATGAGCGCTGCCGCGGCCGTGAGGTTGTAGTACGCCTGTCCGCCGCCGCCGAGGAACTTGGTGATGGCGACGGTGACCGTGCCGGCGTTGCTGTCGGCCAGAATCAGGGGGAACACGTAGTTGTTCCACGCGAAGATGAACGCCAGCAACGCCGCGGCAGCGATGCCCGGTCGCACGATCGGCAGCGCCACCATGATGAAAGCCCTTGTGCGCGTGTAGCCGTCCAGGAGCGCCGCCTGCTCGAGGTCTTCGGGCAGGTCCTGGAAGTACGACCGCAGGATCCACACCACCAGCGGCATGGTGACCAGCTGCAGCACCCAGATCATGCCGACCTTGGTGTCGAACAGCCCGATCTGGTTGTAGATGACGAACAACGGCACGATGACCATCAGTTCCGGGGCGAACCGGAACGACAGCATCTGGAACATCAGGTCGTTGGATCCCTTGTACTGCCAGCGGCCGGCGGCGTAGGCGGCCGGAATGCCGATGACGAGCGAGACGATCACTGCGCCACCGCAGTTCAGCAGGCTGGTCAGCAGCGCGGCTTTGAAGTCCACGCTGGTCATCTCGGTGCCCCGGTCAGACAGGACGGTGGCGAAGTTCGACCACGTGGGGCTGAAGGAGAAATAGGTGGTGGTCTGCTGTTCGGCGTTCTTCAGGGCCAGCATCAGCATCCAGAAGATCGGGAACAGCGAGAAGATGAACCAGAACACCAGCCCGACGTCTGCGGCCACCGCCCCGATGGACCAGCGCTTCTGCCCGGGCAGCAACTCGCTTCTCGACAGTGCCATGACTTACGACTCCGCTCCGGCAGCACGACGCTGCGCCTTGCCGAGCACGCTCACCAGGTAGCGCGCCGTGATGAACACGATGATCCACAGCAGCAGCATGTAGGTGCTGCCCCGGGAGTAATCGAGGTTGATGATCGAGTCCTCGAAGGCACCGATCTGCAGCGTGCGGGTGGCCACACCCGGACCGCCCGCCGTCAGCACGTAGATGTGGTCGAAAACCTTCAGGTTGTCCATGAACCGGAAGATGACGGCCACCAGGATGTAGGGCCACAGCATCGGCAGCATCAGCTTGCGGAACATGTAGAACCAGTTGGCACCGTCGACCTCGGAGGCCTCGAACGGCTCCCGAGGCAGCGAGCGGATACCGGCCAGGACCAGGATCGCCACGAACGGGGTGAAGATCCAGATGTCGACCAGGATCACCGAGAACAGCGCGTTGCCGGCCGATAGCCAGTCGAAGGTGTTGCCCAGTGCCAGAACGTGATTGAGGATGCCGAACTGAGGGTTGAACATCAGCTTCCAGATGACACCCGCGATCACCGGGGCGATCATGAGCGGCAGGATCAACACCTTCTCGAAGATCTTGCCGATGATCGACGAGCGGTTGAGCAGCAGCGCCAGGCCTACGCCCAGCACCGTCTCGATGAAGGTGGCGAGCACCGCGAACGTGGCGGTGACCTGGACGCTCTTCCAGAACACCTGATCGCCCAGCACGGAGGCGAAGTTGTCGAACCAGATGAAGTGCGGATCAGGGTTGACCGCGGCGTAATTGAGGAAGGCGTAGTAGGCGCCGACCACGAACGGATACAGAATGCCGATCACGATGAGTACGGCCGGCACCGAGAGCAGATACGGCCGCAGCTTGCGCCGCCAGGTCGGTACCTCGGGCAGTTTGTGACCGCGGGCGGCGGCAGACTGCTCCGGCGAACTGGCCGGTGCCTTGGGAGTCTGAGTTGTCATGGATGCCACGGCTCCTAGAGGTTGACCTTGGAGGTGTTGGTCTTGGCCAGGCTGGCCAGGCGGGACCTGGCGTCATCGCCGCCGTAGATGTCCTGCAGTGCTACCGCCCAGTTCTGGGTGGTGTCGAAGAACTTCTTCTGCGGCGTGAACTGGATCTTGGATTCCCCGATGACGGTCTCGAATGCTTCGAGGTAGCCGTACTGGTCGGCCGCGACGCGCTTGAAGGTGGTGTCGAACACCGACTGGCGCACCGGGTCGGCGTAGGTGCCGCCCTCGACGGCCTTGTTCATCGCGTCCTTACCGGTGGCCCACTGGATGAACAGCCAGGCGGGCAGCTTGTTGCGGGAGTTGGCGCTCATGGCCCAACTCCAGGTCCACAGGTTGGTCTTGTAGTTGCCGTCGGGCCCGGCCGGTCCGGCGTACCAGGCGATGTTGCCGGCTTCCTTGCTGGCGCCCGGTTTGTTCTTCGGATAGGTGGCGCTGTCGGCGTCGAAGACCATCATGGCCTTGCCGTCACCGAGATCGCCGGTGGCATTGGGATAGTCGTAGGTGGTCCACGATGTCGGCCCGGCCCGGTGCTGCAGGTCGATCCACTTCTCGGTGAACTCGACCGCCGCGTCGCTGCCCATCTCGGCCACCAGTTCCCGGCCGTTCCAGGTGTAGTCCACGGCACCCTGGCGCACGTACTGCGTCATGAAACCGGGGTGAATGGTGGCCCAGGACTTCGACCCTCGGGTCGACAACCCGTACTGGTTGGCCGACCGGTCGGTCAGGTCCACGGCGAGCTGGATGAAGTCATCCAAGTTGTCGGGCAGCTTGGTGATGCCCTTCTCGTCGAAGATGCGCTTGTTGTAGGCGACGACGTTGTTCTCGAAGCCCCACGGGATCGCCCACTGGCCGCCGGTGCCCAGCGGGTTACCCAGGGTGAAGTCCCAGCGGGTCGAGGTGCGCAGACCTTCGAAGATGTCCTCGAAGTCGTACTCGGCGCTGGTGGCCGACGAGTTCTCCAGCCACGGCTTGAGGTCTTCGACCCACCCGGGCGGGCCGTACTGCCAGATGAAGTACGCGCCGAGCATGAACGCGTCGTGTTTACCGGAGCCACCGGCCAACTCGGTGTTCAGTTTGGTGAAGTAGTCGGCCTCGGGTACCAGGTCGACGTTGACATTGATGCCGGTGAGCTCGGTGAACTCGGCCAGCAGCGGCTGATACGACAGCTGGTACGGGTGCGGGGTCTGCAGGATGTTGATGGTCTGCCCCGACGCCTTCTTCCAGTCGAAGCCGCCAGTGACATCGGCGGCGCCGTTGGGTGCGGGCGGGTTGCCGCCGACACCGCACGCCGACAGCAGCGGCACGCTGGCTGCGGCGGCGCCGGCAAGGCCCATGGCCGCCAACATGTTTCGCCGCGACATCTGCGGGCCCTGAAAGCCCGGTCGGGACTGTTTACGCATGCTCGATTGCCCTTCGCTCAGGCCGGGATCAGGGAGACTTTGACGGATTCCTTGCCGCTGCCCACCAGATCGAGGCCCTTTTGGAATTCGCTCAACGGCAGCTGATGCGTGCAGATCTCGTCCATCGGCAGTACGCCGGACTCGAGCATCTTGATGGCGGCCGGCCAGCAGTACGCACCGAGGTGGGCGCCCAACACGTCGAGTTCCTTGTCGTCGCTGATGATGCTCCAGTCGACGGTGACGTCACTGCCGAACACGCTGTATTCGACGTAGCGGCCGCACTTACGCAGCAGGTTGAGTCCTTGTGCCACCGCAGCGGGATGGCCGGTGCCCTCGAGGTACACGTCGGCGCCGTAACCCTCGGTGAGGTCTTTGACGATCTTCTCGGCGTCCTCTTCGGCGATGTTGATGGCCAGATCGGCGCCGCATTTCTTGGCCAGCTTCAACTTCTCGGGCGCCATGTCGAGGGCGATCACCCGCGCCACGTTCTTGGCCTTCGCGCCGGCGATCATGCCGAGTCCGATGGGCCCACAGCCGGCCACCACGACGGTGTCTTCGAAGGTCAGTTGGGCCCGCTCGACCGCGTGCAGCGCACACGACAGCGGCTCGACGAATGCCGCATGGGCGGGCGGAATCTCACCGGAGATCTTGTGTACCAGGGCTTCTACGGGATAGGTCATGTAGCTGGCCATCGCCCCGGGCGTGCGGCGCTTGAAACCGTAGAGATCGTGCGGTTGGCACATGTGGTACTGACCGCGCTTGCAGAACCGGCACTCCCAGCACGGCACGATCTGCTCGGACGTCACCCGGTCGCCCACGGCGATGTTCCAGCGCTTGGCGGCTTCGTCGTCGAGTTCGACGACGCGCCCGACGAATTCGTGTCCCGGAATGACCATGGTCTCGGCCCAGGCGGGGCGGTTCTCGTCGCCCCAGAACTTGGCGGCGCCGTGGTAGCACTTCAGGTCGCTGGCACAGATGCCGACGGCTTCGACGCGGATCAGCGCCTCACCCGGTCGACGCTGGGGTACCGCGACCTCCTCGAGGCGATAGTCGTTGGGCCCGTGACAGACGACTGCCTGCATCTTTTCGGGGATTCGATCGGTCATCAGCTAGCTCCTGAGCGCATCGAGGTATCGGCCTGCGAGAGGTGTTCTTGTCTGCTCACACCGCCTCGTGCGGTGTGGGTGGAGTCACAGTATGCGACCCGCTGCATATTTGTCCAGAACGGATGTTCACCGAACGCAGATCGCGAACAGGTGTTCAATGTCATACTCTTCTGGTGCCCCGACCTGCACACTCATCCAACCCAGCCGGTATCGCGCCAAACGCCGACCTCTCGGTGTCTGACGGCGAATCCGGCCACTTCCCGGCGGCGTTGCTCTACTCGGCAGCGAAGCTCTACTACACCGAGGACGCCACCCAAGCCGACGTGGCCGCGCAGCTCGGCTGTAGCCGCGCCACGGTGAGTCGCCTTCTGGCCGAGGCCAAACGGCGCGGGATCGTGCGCATCGAGGTGGTGCCGCCCGCCGAGATCTCCTCGGGCGACCTCGCCGACCGGCTATCCAGGGCGCTCGCGCTGACGACGGTGTTCCTCAGCCTGCCCGTGCCCAACCCTGGGCCAGGGCGAACCGTTCTGGATGTGATGGGCAGCGTGCTCGCCCCGGCGGTCGGTCGTGCGCTCACCGCCGCGGGCCTGTTGCCCGGCGACATCCTGTTGGTCTCCTCGGGGCGGACCGTGTACGAGGTGGCGCAGTTCGACCTCGTGCCGCTACCCGGTGTGCTGGTGGCACCCACCGTCGGCGGCAACGACCAGCCCGACGAGTGGTACCAGACCAACGAGATCACCCGGCTGGTGGCCAACCGTGTCGGCGGACGCGCCAACTACCTCTTCGCGCCGGCGCTGCCCGGCCCGGATCTCTACCCGTCGCTGCTGAAGGACCCGAGTATTCAGCGGGTACTGCACCTGTGGCCCCATGCCCGCTGCGCGCTGATGGGAATCGGCGCGCCGCCGCTGCTGCGCTCGGACATCCCGCAATTCGTTCCCACCCGGTCGAACTCGCTGCGCGACGCCGTCGGTGACGTGTGCTCCCGGTTCTACGACCGCGAAGGCCGGGAAGTGCCGTTCGAAGGCGGGGACCGACTGATCGCCGTCGAACTCGAAGCCTTACGCCACATCCCGGTGACCATCGGTGTGGCCGTGGGCGCGGACAAGGTCGAATCGATCATCGCCGGCGCCCGCGGCGGGTATTTCAATCAACTGGTCACCGATCCGGCCACCGCCGAAGCTGTGCTGGAGCGCGTCGGCCACGACGAGGCCTGAGGACGGCTTAGAGCCGGCCGCTCGTGGTTACTGCGGCCGGCTTTAGCGTCACCCTCGGGTTACGGATCGTCGGGGGCGAGGATCCGGTCCGGGTGGTGATACACATTCACGCGGGATTGCCCGCAGTCCAGCTCCGGAGGCGGAATCCACTCCGTAACCCCATCTTCGGGGCGATTCCTGGTGGTCCACCCGGTGGTTTCGACCATCCGGTTATCCTGCCCGCACGCCAGGGTGAGGTCTTCGATGTTCGTGTCGCCGCCGTCTTTCCAGTCCTGGTTGGCGTGATGGGCTTGGCAGCGGTAGCCGCTCGCGGTGCAGCCGGGCATGGTGCAACCCCCGTGTTGCGCGAGCAGCATGATCCGCTGCCCCCGTGAGGCGGTGCGCCGCGCGCGGCCAAGGTGCAGGGGAATGCCATTGCCGTCGAACAGGGCCAGGTAGTGGAAGGCGTGGGAGGCCATCCGGATGACATCGGGCATTGGGATCAAGGTGCCGCCGGCGGTCAGGCCGTGCCCAACACCCTTTTCGATATCGGTGAGGTTGGCTTTGACGATGACGGTGACGGGCAAGCCGTTGTGCTGGCCGAGTTCCCCGGAGGCCAGGATGGCGCGGCCGATCGCCACCAGGGCATCGTGATTGCGTTGACCCTGAGTGCGAGTGTCGGTGCGGGCTTTGTCGGCATCGGGTTCGCCGTCGACCTGGGGTGTGTCGTCGGCGGGGTTGCACATGCCCGGTGCAGCCAGTTTGGCCTGTACCGCTTCCAGGGTGGCGGCGCATTCCGGGGTGAGCCCGCCGCGTACCGGGACGTTGCCGTCGACGTCTTGCTTGCCGATGGTGAAGTATCGGCTGGCTTGACGGTCGACGTCGGTGTACTCGCCGTCCTGGCTGAGCAGGTACCTCAACCGGTCGGCGACCTGATTGAACCCGTCGACGTTCAGGTTCGAGGCGTGGCGGGCCAGGTCGGCTTCGGCGGCTTCGCGGCCGGAGAAGTCCACACACGCGGGCAGTTTCTTGAAGAACTTCTTCACCGCGGCCACATGCTCGGGCCCGATGGTTCCTTTGACTTGGGCGGCCGCGATGTTCGGCAGCGCTGGCTCCAACGGTTCCCCAGTCAGTGCGGTCCGCGGACCGAGCAATTGAGCGTTGTTGAGGCGGCGGGCGGCGTCGGCTTCACTGATCCGCAACCGCGCCGCGAGGGCCTTCTTGAAGCTGGTGGAGCCCAACTGCTTCGGCGTGCACTCCGAGGTCAGGCGCTGATACACCGTGTGATCGAGCACTGGCTGCATCCAGGCGACGGTTTCGCGGCGCTGCTGCAGCTCCAACAACTCCATTGGCGTGAACGCATCTATCGACAAGCCGTTCATCTGCGCGGTCAGTTCTTCGATCTGGGCTTGGGCAGCCAGCATCGCCTCCTTGTCGGGCGATCGCTGAAATACCCATACCATTGAAGCTAGAGCCAGGGTCCGACAAGAATCCGCGTTTTGTGACACCTGATACTCAAGTGGCGCAGGGGATTTCACAATACCGGACTGCGAGTTGGGGCGGGATCCAGACAACGGATTTCGCCAGGATCGTTGACTGGTTTCTGCCTCAACCGCGTGGCCGCCGAGATTGCAACCAGAGTTGTGGACTGGGGCTGAAAGCAACCCTTTTCGACCGCCCAAAGTGACTCAACCGGCGTCGATGATCACGGTGCCGAGGGCCCCACCGCCGCCGAGACCGACGAAATGCCGGATCTCTCTCGCACTTCCGGGCCCAAACCGACGTTTGGGCGCGAGAGAGAGGCTGGGTGTCAGACTCTCGAGGGCTGGCCGTTGGCAGCCAACCGGTGCACCTGCTTCTTGGTCGCGGGGTACAACTCACGCCAGGTTTCGTAGAGGTCGTCATAGAGTGCGACATTGCCCGGGTCCGGCGTGATCTCGTGCGCGATACGCGCCCAATCGGTATCCGGCGCAACCACTCCCGCGCCGATGGCCGCAAGCAGTGCGTCGCCGTAACTGGCACCGATGGCCTGTTCGGGTATCAGCTGCGCGCGTCCGGTGACGTCGGTGAGCGTCTGCGCCCAGATCGGACTGCGCAGTCCCCCGCCGACAGCGACGACGCGGGTGGCGGTGTGCGCGTCGTCGAACTTCTCCAGGATCTGCCTGATCCCGAACGATATGCCTTCATAGGCAGCACGGAACAGGTGCCCGCGTCCGTGCCGCAGCGTCAGACCGGCGAATACCCCGCGGGCGCGGGCGTCGAAAACGGGTGTCCGCTCCCCTGCCAAATACGGCAA
Organism: Mycolicibacterium sp. SMGY-1XX; assembly: GCF_059132455.1. Taxonomy (NCBI): domain Bacteria; kingdom Bacillati; phylum Actinomycetota; class Actinomycetes; order Mycobacteriales; family Mycobacteriaceae; genus Mycobacterium; species Mycolicibacterium sp. SMGY-1XX. Next base: position 3,541,334 of record NZ_CP101139.1, on the reverse strand, counting down.
CACCAGCAGCCCTTCGCTGCCGGGCGGCACAGCCTGCGCCTCGGCCATCAGCGTGTCGAACGGCGCCCCGCCGGTGGTGGTCTGCAACCAGTTCACCAGACTGCCCGCGGTCGCGGTGCCGGCCGCCAGGGCGTGGGTACCGGGTTCGATGCCCGCAGTCGTCCACAGCGCCGGATCGGCGTGATAGTCGTCGATGATCTGGACCAGGAACATCGTCGAGCCGTACATCAGCATCTGATCGCCCGGGTTGCGCACCCCGACGGAAAAAGCCTCGGCGAAGGCGTCCACGGTGCCGGCCACCACCGGCGTCCCGACCGGCACCCCGGTGGCTGCAGCCGCGTGCGCGTGCACCGTGCCGACCACCTCGCTGGGCCACACCAGCCGCGGTAACGGAAGTCGCCCGCAGATGCGTTGTGCCCATTCGGCATTCCACTCGAACGTCCGCGTCGAATACAACGGATCACACTGACTAGCGGTGTGATGGTCCATCACGTATTCGCCGGTGAGTTTCGCCGCGATGTAGGAGTTGGAGCCGTACCACCCGGTGGCCTTCTCGAACACCTCCGGCTCGTTCCGCCGGACCCACTCGATCTTGGGCCCCACCGCCTGGCTCGACAACAGTGTCCCGGCGCGCTCCAGAATCGCGTCGGCGCCGAATTCGTCTGTGAGTAAATCGATTTCGGCCTCGGCCCGCGAGTCGACACCATAGAGGATGGCACGCCGCAACGGCCGTAGCTCGGCGTCGCACAGCACCAGGCACGGCCCCACCCCGCTGACGCACATCGCCGCGACATGCGCACCCGCAGGCACCCGGGCCAGCAGCGCCTGGCTGATGGTGCAGACCTCGCCCCACCACATCGCCTCGGCGTCCACTTCGGCCCACCCGGGCCGCGGCAACTCCATCGCATGCGCAATGGTCTCGGATGCGAGCACCGTACCGGCCGCGTCGACGAGAACACCCTTGGAGCTTCCGGTGCCCATGTCGATACCGAGCAGCAAGTCCACGGGCATACCCTACGGGCTGGCAAGACTGCGGTAGGCATGACAAGTGGAACTCAGGTCCCGTCGACGCAACCAACCCGCACCACCGTGGGCGGTTTTCGACGATCTCTGTGACCCTCACCGCCAGCCTGCGCGTCCGTGGCTGCTGCTTCGCGACGATGAGATCGAACCGACCGTCCTGGACGCACGACGACCGGACTACGTGGTCTGGTCGACGCTGTGGAGCCGGCGCCCCGATGCGTCCGTGCGTTTCGAGCTCACCGCAGCCGATGGCGGAACCGACCTGCGTTGGATTCTCCTCGTCGAGGAGCCGGAGCCTGACGTCGAGTTCGCGGACCACATGCGGCACCGTCTGGGCGAGCTGATCAACGCCAACCTCAGGTACACCTACGGCCAGTGACAGGCCGGCTCGCCCACCGAGCCGAGATGATTCGTTAGTCGATATATTTTTCAGGTCGAATTGTCCAGACCAACGAAACCTCAGAGGAGACATGTTGCTCAAGGCCGGACCCTCCCCCCGGCTCCTGATCGCCTCCTTGAGCATTGTGGCTCTGACCGTCGCGGTTCTGCAGACCGCGGTGGTTCCGGTGCTCGGGCTGATCGCCGATCAACTGCAAGCCTCGACTGTGGCCGTCAGCTGGACGGTCACGGCCAACCTGCTGGCCGCCGCCGCGGCCACCCCGCTGCTGAGCCGGCTGGCCGATCTGTACAACAAGAAATACGTACTGCTGTGCGTGCTGGCGGTGGTGCTGTCGGGATCGGTGCTGGCCGCGACCACCAGCTCACTAGCGGTGCTGATCGCCGCCCGGGCGCTGCAAGGGGTGTCCTACTCGCTCTATCCCATCTGCGTGGCGGTGCTGCGTGAGGAACTGGTGGAGGAGCAGGTGGTCCGGGCGCTGGCCGTGCTGTCGGCCATCCTGGGCTTCGGCGGCGGTATGGGTCTGGTGGCCACCGGACTACTGGTGGCCGGCGACGCGAACTACCACCGGGTGTTCTGGCTGACCACCGGGTTCTCACTGCTGGTGATGCTCGTCGTGGTGTTGGTGGTCCCGTCGCGCCGGCGACACGGGCAGGGTTCGATCGACTGGCTGGGCGCCCTCGGCCTGGCGCTCGGGCTGAGCGCGGTGCTGCTGGCCATCACCCAGGGCAACAGCTGGGGCTGGGCCTCACCGGCGACGATCGCGACCTCGGCCGGCGGTGTCGTGGTGCTGGTCTTGTGGTGGTGGTGGGAGCGTGGCCGCGCCTACCCGCTGGTGTCGATACCGCTGCTGACGCGGCGGGCGATGCTGCTGACCAACCTCGCCACCGTGTTCGTGGGCATGGGCTTGTACTTCGGCTTCCTCGGGCTGACCGCGTTCGTGCAGGCACCCCGCGAGGCCGCCGGCTACGGGTTTTCCGCCAGCGTGCTGTACTCCAGCATCGTCTACCTGCTGCCCGGTGCGTTCGCGGGTCTGGTGACGGCGATGATCAGCGGACGGTTCATCGACCGATTCGGTGCCCGGCCGGTTCTGGTCTGCGGCGCCGCCACGGGCATCGTCGGGTTCACCGCCCTGGCGGTCGCACATGATCAGCCGTGGCAGGTGATCGTGGCAGGCATCTTCACCAACGCCTACATCAGCCTGGCCTACGGGGCGCTGCCCGCCTTGGTGGTCAGTGAAGCCGACCCCGCCGAGACCGGCATCGCGACCGGGCTCAACGCCATTGCCCGCACCGTCGGCAGTTCGGTGGCCGCCGCCATCGTCGCGGTTCTGCTCGGCCATACCGTGACGAGCACCGGCCAGCCACCTGAGAGCGCCTACATCACGATCTTCGTCGCGGGCGCGGTGACCGCGGCGCTGGCCACCGTGTTGATCGCGCTGTCGCGAAGCCGCCGCCCGGCCGAGCGCCCCGAGTACGGCACCGTCGAGTCGCGCGCGATGAACCACGAGTGGGGCTGACCTCTCACTCACAGCGGCGGTTCGGGCCCATAGGCAGCGGGTATGCAGCAGCACACTGCGCCCAGGGTGGGCGCGCACCACGGAGGTCGTCATGCTGGGTTGGCTGGACAGGCTGCAACAACGCAGCCCAGCTGCCGGTTTCGTGATCGCTGTGGTGTACAAGTACGTCGACGACCAGGCCGGATATCTGGCCGCCCTGCTGACCTACTACGCATTCATCTCACTGTTCCCGCTGCTGTTGCTGCTGACCACGGTCCTCGGTGTGGTGCTGGCCGGCCGCCCGGAGTGGCGCGAGGACATCTACGACTCGGCGTTGGCCCAGTTTCCGTTGATCGGTGATCAGCTCACTGAACCGAGCCGGCTCAGTGGCGGGACCGCGGGTGTGGTGATCGGCATCGTCGTGGCCCTGTACGGCGGCCTGAACGTGGGGCAGGCCCTGCAGAACGCGATGGAGACCATCTGGGCCGTGCCGAAGAACCTGCGCCCCGACCCGCTGCGGTCGCGGCTGCGCAGCCTGCTGTTACTCCTGGTCCTCGGCAGTGCGCTGGTGGCCACCACCGGCCTGGTGGCGCTGGGCCAGTTCCTGGGCGCGCTGGGCGCAGCGGGTGTGGTGGTCGCGGGTCTGGCGGTGAACACCACCGTGTGTGTGGTGGCGTTCCGGGTCACGACGACGCGGCCGCTGACCGTGAAGGAAGTGCTACCGGGCGCGCTCAGCGCCGCGGTGATCTGGCAGCTGTTGCAGTGGTTCGGTGCGACCTACGTACAGCACGTCGTGGCCTCGGCCAGCGTCACCAACAGCGTGTTCGCCGTGGTGCTCGGGCTCATCGCGTTTCTCTACCTGGTTTCGACCGTGCTGCTGGTCTGCGCCGAGGTCAATGTGGTGCGGGTGGACAAGCTGCATCCGCGCGCTCTGCTCACCCCGTTCACCGATGACGTCGACCTCACCGAAGCCGACCGCAAGATGTACGAGGGGCAGGCGAAGGCGCAGCAGGCCAAGGGATTCCAACGCGTCGAAGTGAGCTTCGACGAGCGGGAGCCGATGCGCGAGCAATGACAGCGGATATCAGGCGGCCGGTGCTGGCGGTCAGCGTGTCACATCGACAGCGACGTCGGCGGGCCGCGCGCCCGCGCGTGCGGCGCCGATTCCCGCGGTGACCACAAAAGCGATTCCGATGACCGCCGCCGGTCCCGGCACCTGGTGCAGGATGACGAAGCCGATGACGAGCGCGAACGCCGGTTCCAGACTCATCAGCGTTCCGAAGGCCGATGTGGTGAGGCGGCGAAGCGCGAGGAACTCGAGCGTGAACGGGATGACGGGCAGCAGCACCGCCAATCCGAGCCCGATGAGCACCAGATCGGGGGTGATTCGGTCGAAGGCCACCGGTCCCGCGATCAGCGACGCGACCAGACCCGCGGTGGGCATGGAGACCGCCAGCCCGTTGGCGCCGGCGACGTCATCGCCGACGCGCTGCGTCAGCAGGATGTAGCTCGCCCAGCACAGGGCGGCACTGAGCGCGAACACGACACCGAGAAGATCGACACTGCCTGACCACGGCTGCGTCAGCAGGAGGACCCCCACCGTCGCCAGGGCGGGCCACAGCATCCGGCGGCCGCCGCCGGCGGTGGCCACCGCCACCCCGAGCGGGCCGAGGAATTCCAGCGCGCTGGCGGTCCCCAGCGGGATACGCGAGATGGCGGCCATGAACAGCAGCGTCATCAGGGCCGTCACGATGCCGAGCACCACGCAGTAGAAAAACGAGCGGCGGGTGAATGCGCTGCGGCGTGGGCGCACGATCAGCACCATCAGGACACCCGCCCAGGCCAGGCGCAGCCACGCCGCGCCTTCTGTGCCCACCCGGTCGATCAACATGACCGACACCGCGAGGCCGAGTTGCACAAAAAGCATCGCGGCCAGCGCCATGAGGGTGCCGTCGCGTGCCTGCCCGTGGTTCACGCCGCCCATTCAAGAACAACCGAACCGTTCACGTCCACGTGATATTTGTGGACATACCGTTCAATGATCGTGAACAATCTCGGAATGGACCCACGGCGACTCGCGCTCCTGTTGGCATTGGCGCAGCAGGGCTCCATGCGGGCCGTTGCCGACAGCCACAACCTGACCACCTCGTCGGTCTCACAACAACTCTCAGCACTGGCCAAAGAGGTCGGAACCGAACTCACCGAACCCGACGGCCGCCGGGTCCGGCTCACCCCGGCCGGGCGGCGGCTGGCCGAGCACGCCGTCACCATTCTGGCCGCCGTCGAATCAGCGCGCCTGGACCTCGATCCCGACGCCGAACCCGCGGGGACCGTGCGCGTCGGCGGCTTCGCCACCGGAATTCGCGTTTCGCTGATGCCCGTCCTCAGCGCCCTGAGCGCAACCCACCCCGACGTCGAGGTGGTGATCAACGAGTACGAGCCTCTGGAGGCCTTCCGGCTGCTGATGGACGACGAACTGGACCTGGCCGTCACCTACGACTACAACCTGGCACCCGCGACACCGAACGCGATCCTCGAGTCGATGCCGCTCTGGTCGGCGCCATGGGGTCTGGCCCTGCCCGCCGGCGAGCCGAATCCGTCCGCCGACCTCAACGCCTATGCGGACCGGCCGTGGATCGTCAACTCCCGCAACACAGCTGACGAGATCGCCGTCCGAACCCTGGCCGCACTGGCCGGGTTCACCCCGCGGATCGCCCACCAGATCGACACCCTGGATCTTGTGGAGGACCTGATCGCCGCCGGTTACGGGATCGCACTGTTGCCAGTGGATCGACCCGCCCGCCACGGCATCCAGGTACTGCCGCTGCCCGAGCCCGCGCTGATCATGACCGCGTACGCGGTGACCCGGCGTGGGCGCGCGGTCTGGCCGCCGTTGAAGCTGATCCTGAATCGGCTCGAGCCCTCTTCCACGACCCCGGCGCTGGCCAGATGGCCCCGCTCAACCTCACTGCCGTGATGAGGACACCGTGGCATGGCGTTCCCGTTCATCCCCGCCCACCGTGGCCGCCGCAACCCGAGTTAAAAGACGCGCACCTGTCCCTCCAGCACCGGCACGGTGTCGGGCAGCTTGTAGGTGGCCAGCGCGTTGCGGAACATCACGTTCTCCCGGGCGTGTTCCGGCAGGTGCTTGACCAGCCACCGCGGGTCGTCGAACGTCCAGTGCGGGTAATCGGAGGAGAACATCAGGATCTTGTCGCACTCCATCCACTGCAGTGCCCGGCTGAGCTCGGTCTTGTCCTCCGGATAGTCCAGCGGCTGCGTGGTGAACTTGATGTGGTCTTTGACGTACTCGCTGGGCTTGCGTTTGATGTCCAGCCGGGACCTGCGCTTCTCGTAGATGGCGTCCATGCGCCACATCAACGGCAGGATCCAGGTGAAAGCGTGCTCCACGAACACGATTCGCAGCGTGGGGAACCTGTCGAACACGCCGTCGAAGACCAGGCTCATCACCTGATTCGCGGCCAGCAGCGAGTACGTGACCATGAAATCGTGGTTGTAGCTGGGCATTCCCACCGGCGGCATCGGGAGCTCGTCGTGATGGCTGCGCGACAGATGGCAGCTGACGGTGATGTCGTGTTTGGTGGCCGCGGCCCACACCGGATCGTATTTCGGGTCACCCCAGGACGGGCGGGGTTCGGCCTTGATCAGGATCTGCGCCATGTACGGGTGACCGGCCCAGCGCTCGATCTCGCCGGCGGCGGCCTCGGGGGCCTCGATGGCGACACAGATCGAGCCCCGCCAACGCTGGTGCCAGTTGTTGTGGGAGTCGAGCCAGTGATTGGCCTGCCAGTCGTTGAGCGCGCAGTTCATGGCGTGGTTGGGTTCCGGCATCCGCGCCGGGTAGGCCGCCGGTTCCAGGATGGCGAGGTCGGCACCGGCCTCCATGATCAGTTGCCGAAAGGCCAGATCGGGGTCGCTGCCCGGGAATTCGCCGTCGGCGGGGAAGGTGTCCGTGCGCATGGCGTAGGCATGCGCGTAATCCGGTGCATCGTAATAGATCTGGTCGCCGATGTCGTGAGTGCCGAAGTATCTGCTGCGCCACGGTTCCGGGATGTACTGCCCCAGCTCCCCGCGCCGGGGCACGGGGTGCACGTCGGAGTCGACACACCTGACCGCGATACGCTCCTGCGCAGGAGTTCGGTTACCGATGGTGGCTGTCATCGTCATTCCTTTCGTCGAGATCAGTTGTGGGACTTCACGGCGACGGATTTCGGTTCGAGGTAACCTTGCAGGCCCTCTCGGCCCAGTTCCCGGCCGTAGCCGCTGTGTTTGAATCCGCCGAACGGCGCGAAGGGATCCATGGTGTACCCCTGGTTCACCCCGAAGGTTCCGGTGCGTACCCGGGCCGCGACGGACAGCCCGCGCTCGACGTCCGCGGTGAACACCGAGCCCGCGAGCCCGTAGTCGGAGTCGTCGGCGATGCGGACCGCCTCATCCTCGTCGCGGTACGGGATGACCGTCAGTACCGGGCCGAAGATCTCCTCCCTCGCGATGCGCATTGAGTTGTCGGCGCCCGCGAACAGCGTGGGCTGCACGTAGAAGCCGGCGTCGATACCGTCTGGCAGGCCGGTGCCGCCCACCACCAGCCGGGCGCCCTCCTGCCGACCCTGCTCGATGTAGCCGCGCACCCGTTGCTGCTGGCGTTCGGACACCAGCGGCCCCATCTGCGTGGCCGGGTCCTCGGGGTCGCCGATGACGATGGCGGACATCTCACCGGCCAGCGCGTCGACGAAGGCCGCTTCGCGACGCGCCGGTACCACGATGCGCGTCAACGCGTTACAGATCTGGCCGCTGTTGGACAGGCTGGCGGAGCGGACCGCCGCCGCGACCACCGCAGGGTCGGCGTCGTCGAGCACGACGGCCGCCGACTTGCCGCCGAGTTCCAGGCTGGCCCTGGTCAGGCGTGTCGCACAGGCCGTGGCCACGGCCCGCCCGGCTGCGGTGGAGCCGGTGAAAGACACCTTGTCGATCCCAGGATGGCCCACCAGGGCGGCGCCGCAGGCGGCGTCACCGGGCACCACGGTGAGCACTCCGGGCGGCAGGCCCGCCTCGCCGAGCAACTCGGCGAGCAGCAGCGCATCCAGCGGGGTCTCCGGGGCGGGTTTGAGCACCACCGTGCAACCGGCCAGCAGGGCCGGGACCAGTTTGGTGACGATGAGGAACTGCGGCATGTTCCACGGCACGATCGCGGCGACGACACCCACCGGTTCGAGCCGGACCGTCAGCTCGGCGCCGAAGAAACCGCGGCGGGTCTCCTGCCAGGGGAAGGACTCGGCGATGTCACAGAATGCCGGCATCATCAGGGTGGGCAGCCCCACCTGGGCCCGGCGGGCGAAGGTGATGGGCGCACCGATCTGCGCGCAGATCAACTCGGCCATCGCATCCTGGCGCTCGCGGTAGATCTCCGCCAGCCGGCGGATCACCGTGATCCGTTCGGCGGGTGTCATCCGCGGCCAGGGACCCGAATCGAACTGCAGCCGTGCGGCTCTGACAGCTGTGTCCACGTCGGCGGGCCGCGCCACCGTGAGGCGACCGATGACCCGGCCGCTGTGCGGCGACACCATCTCTACGCTGCCGTCACCGTCGGGCGACCACTGCTCACCGAGACCGATACGCACACCGAGATGTTGATCCACTGCGGATCCTTCCGCCTAGGCCGCCCCCACAGTATCAACTACTTGTCATTAGGTCGAGCAACGGTTACGGTCGGCTCATCAGCCCCCTCGGTGCCGTCGGCGCACCGCGATAGGAGTTCCGATGCCCCGCTTCCCCAAGCCGCCGGAAGGCAGCTGGACACAGCACTACCCCGAACTCGGCACCGGCCCGGTGTCCTACGAGGATTCGGTGAGCCCGGAGATCTACGAGCTGGAGCGCGCCGCGATCTTCAAGCGGGCCTGGCTCAATGTCGGCCGCGCAGAACAACTCCCGCGCAAAGGCAGCTACTTCACCAAGGAACTGAAAGCCGCCAACACGTCGATCATCGTCACCCGCACCACCGCCGGCGAGATCAAGGCCTACCACAACATCTGCCGGCACCGGGGCAACAAACTGGTGTGGAACGACATGCCGCACGAAGAAACCAAAGGCGTGTGCCGGCAATTCACCTGTAAGTACCACGCCTGGCGCTACGACCTGGACGGCAATCTGACCTTCGTGCAGCAGGAGGAGGAGTTCTTCGACCTGGACAAGAGCCGCTACGGGCTGGTGCAGGTGCACTGCGAGACATGGGAAGGATTCATCTTCGTCAACTTCGCCCCACAGCCAGAGCAGACACTGCGCGAGTTCCTCGGCCCGATGGTGTTGGCACTGGAGGGTTATCCGTTCGCCACCTTGACCTCTCGCTGGCACTACCGCTCCGAGGTGAACGCCAACTGGAAGCTCTACATGGACGCGTTCCAGGAGTTCTACCACGCCCCGGTACTGCACGCGAACCAATCGCCGACCGCCTACTCGAAGGCCGCCGCAGAGGCCGGGTTCGAGGCACCGCACTACCAGTTGGACGGCCCACACCGGTTGGTCAGCACCTCCGGCGTGCGCGCCTGGGAGATGGCCGAGGAGATGCGCAAACCCATCGAGGACATCTGCCAGAGCGGGTTGTTCGGCCCCTGGGACAGCCCCGACCTGGGACCGATGCCGGTGGGCCTGAACCCCGCCAAATGCAACCCCTGGGGCCTGGATTCGTTCCAGCTGTTCCCCAACTTCGTCATCCTGTTCTGGGGTCAGGGCTGGTATCTGACGTACCACTACTGGCCCACCTCACCCACCACACACACCTTCGAGGGCAGCCTGTACTTCCCGAAGGCCCGCACCGCACGCGAACGCGTGGCGCAGGAACTGGCCGCGGCGTCGTTCAAGGAGTACGGCCTGCAGGACGCCAACACACTCGAGGCCACCCAGACCATGATCGGCACCCGCGTGGTGGAGGACTTCGTGCTCAACGACCAGGAGATCCTGCTGCGGCACCTGCACAGGGAAACCGCCTCGTGGATCGCGGACTACCAGCGGCAAGGAGTCTGAGATGACCGCCGTGCTGCCGGCCGCCTTCGCCGATCTGGAACCGTGGGCCGACTGGTGCCTGGCCAGTGAGGCACTGCGCTACGAGCGCCGCCTGCGCAGTTCCATGACCGATATGCAGGCCTTCTACGATGCGATCACCGCCCGCGCCGAGGATGCGATCGCCTACTGCGACAAGTTCCCCCTCGACGACATGCCCGACGATGCGGTCAATCTCATGCACCTGCTGTACTCGATGATCACCGTGTCGTTCCCGGTCGAGTGCTGGAAGCAGCCCCGCGTCCCGGATTCCGGTGCGACCAGTCTGGACTGTGTGTCCGAGCCGGGCCCGTGACGCTGGTCCTGCGGGCCGCGCGCTGGGCCGACGTGGTGACCGGCGCCGTGCACACACCCGCGGTGGTGGTGATCGACGGCCGGCGCATCGCTGCGGTCAATCCCACTGAGCCGCAACCCGACTCGGCAGAGATACTCGACCTGGGCGACGTCACGCTGCTGCCCGGGCTGATGGACATGGAGCTCAACCTGCTCATCGGTGGGCCCGGCGGACCGGAAGGCCTGCCCACTCCCCTGCACGGCGTCCAGGATGACCCCGCCTATCGCACCCTGCGCGGTGCGGTCAATGCGCGCACCACGCTGGAGGCGGGCTTCACGACGGTCCGCAACCTGGGCCTGATGGTGAAGACGGGTGGCTATCTGCTCGATGTCGCCCTGCAGCGTGCCATCGACCAGGGCTGGCATACCGGTCCGCGCATCTACCCGGCGGGCCACGCCGTCACCCCCTACGGCGGCCACCTCGATCCGACGGTGTTCCAGCGGCTGGCGCCCGGGGTGATGCCCCTGTCGGTGGCCGAAGGGATCGCCAACGGTGTTCCCGACGTGATCGCCTGCGTGCGTTATCAGATCAGGCACGGGGCCAAGCTGATCAAGGTGTCGGCGTCCGGGGGCGTGATGTCTCACAGCACTTCACCTGGTGCGCAACAGTATTCCGACGCCGAGTTCGCCGCCATCGCCGACGAGGCACACCGGGCCGGGGTGCGGGTGGCCGCCCACGCCGTGGGTGACACCGCCATCCAGGCCTGTATCCGCGCCGGCATCGACTGCATCGAGCACGGCTTTCTGGCCAGTGACGACACCCTGCAGATGATGGTCGACCACGGCACCTTCCTGGTGTCGACCACCTACCTCACGGACGCGATGGCCGTGGACCGGATCGCTCCCGAACTGCGCCGCAAAGCCGAGGAGGTGTTTCCCCGCGCCAGGGCGATGCTGCCCAAGGCCATCGCCGCCGGGGTCCGGATCGCCTGCGGAACCGACGCGCCCGCGATACCGCACGGCCAGAACGCCAAAGAACTCGCCGCGCTGGTCGATCGCGGTATGACGCCCATGCAGGCCCTGCGCGCGGCCACCGTGGTGGCCGCCGAGCTGATCGACGCCGACGACGAGCTGGGCAGGATCGCCCCGGGCTATCTGGCCGACCTCATCGCTGTACTCGGAGACCCGTCGCACGACATCACCGTCACCTCCGACGTCCGGTTCGTGATGAAGGACGGCGAGGTGGTCAGGCAGAGCGCTCAGGTCGGCGCTGACATGCGCTAACGTCGAGCCCGACGACGGAGGCGGGCATGGAACTGACCGACAACATCCTGTGGCTGCTCAAGCAGGCGTTCTACTTCTCACTGACCACGGTGAACGAAGCGGTCGCCGAGTACGGCGTGAGCACCGCCCAGATCGGGGTGCTGCGTCAGCTGGCCAATGAACCGGGTCTGTCCGGCGCCGAACTCGCCCGGCGGTTGCTGGTCAGCCCCCAGGGCGTCCAGACCGCCCTCACTGCGCTGGAGCGACGTGGACTGATCGAGCGTAAACAGGATCCGCAGCACGCACGCATCCTGCAGGCCTTCCTGACCGACGACGGCCGCGACCTGGCCGCCGCGGTGGTCAACGATGCGATCGCCGCGCACGAGCAGGTGTTCGGCGTGCTGACCGCCGAGGAGCAGCAGACACTGCGCGATCTGCTGGGCCGCGTGGTCGAAAAGGGAACCGGACACGAGCTTTTCGACGACCACATCGAAACCTGAGGCGATGTATCTCTAGTACTTGATACCAATGACAAGTAGTTGATACTCTCGCTGGGATGCCAGCTTCCGGAAGTGCCCCGTACGCGGTCGATGATGGTTTCGTGCCGTTGCGGGTCAAGCAGGTGGTGCGCGAAACCGCCGACACGGTGTCTCTGGTCTTCGACCAGAGCGGTGAATTCGCCTATGAGGCGGGCCAATATCTCACCCTGTCGGTTCGGATCGCCGGGCAGGAGCACCGCCGGTGCTACTCCATGTCGTCCTCCCCCAGACTGGGCGAGGACCTGCGCATCACCGTCAAACGCGACCGCGACGGTGTGGTGTCCAACTGGATCAACGACACCACCACCGCCGGTGACCTGATTCCAGCCGCACCCCCGCAGGGCCGGTTCGTCCTGCAGGACTCCGGGCGAGACATCGTGGCCTTCGCGGGCGGCAGCGGCATCACGCCGGTGTTCTCGCTGCTGCGATGTGCGCTGGCCACCACGTCGCGCACGTGCCGGTTGCTCTACGCCAATCGCAGCCGGGACTCGATCATCTTCGCTGACGCCCTGACCGAACTGTGCGAAAAGCACGGCGGCCGTTTCGATCTGACGCACCACCTCGACGACGAACGAGGCGTCCTGACCGTCGACACCGTGGTCTCGTTCGCCGGCGAGACCGACGCCGACATCTACGTCTGCGGACCCGGCCCCTTCATGGACATCGTGGAGACCTCCCTGCGGTCGGAGGGCGTCCCCGCCGACCGGGTGAAGCTGGAACGCTTCACCGTGACCCCTTCCGGCACCGTCGACTCGGTCACCGAAAAGGTGACCATCGAACTGGACCGCACGTCGGTCACCATCGACTACCGAGCCGGAAACACGCTGCTGCAGACGGCGCGGTTGGCCGGACTGCGCGCACCCGCCTCGTGCGAAACAGGTTCCTGCGGAACGTGTATGGCGCAGGTGACCGAGGGCAGCGCACGGATGTTGAACAACGACGCACTCGACGACGACGAAGTGGCCGACGGCTGGGTGGTCACCTGCCAGGCCATGCCCACCAGCCGCACCGTGAAGGTGGTCTACGAATGACGGGGAACACCGTCGCAGTGGTGACCGGCGGCGGCTCCGGGATGGGCGAGGCCACCTGCCACGAACTCGCCCGTCGCGGAATGCAGGTGGCCGTACTGGACCTCGACGAGCAGGCAGCGCAACGGGTGACCAGCGACGTGCGGGCCGCCGGTGGGACTGCTCTGGGCGTCGGGGCCGACGTCACCGACCGCGGTAGCGTGGAGCACGCCTTCGCCAAGATCCGCAGCGAACTCGGCCCGGTGACGGTGTTGGTCACCAGCGCAGGCCAATTCGGCTTCGCACCGTTCCTCGAGATCAGCGACGACGCCTGGGCCCGCATGATCGACGTCAACCTGACCGGCACCTTCCACTGCTGCCAGACGGCCCTACCCGACATGGTGGCCGCGCAGTGGGGCCGCATCGTGATGATCTCGTCGTCGAGCGCCCAGCGCGGGTCACCGTTCGCCGCACACTACGCCGCGTCCAAGGGCGCGGTGATCACGCTGACGAAGTCTCTGGCCCGCGAATTCGCCGGGCACGGCATCACCGTGAACAACATCCCCCCGTCGGGCATCGAGACACCCATGCAGCACCAGGGGCAGGCCGCCGGATTCCTGAAGTCCAACGAGGAGATCGCGGCCAACATCCCCCTCGGCCGGTTGGGCAGCGGGGCGGACATCGCCGCGGCCGTCGGCTTTCTCTGCTCTCCCGAAGCAGGCTTCATCACCGGTCAGGTGCTGGGCGTCAATGGAGGTGCGGTGATGTGACAGCGTCTGCGATTTCACCATGGAGGTACCCATGACCCGTTCCCTGAGAACCCCCGAGGGCTCGTGGACCGAGCACTATCCCGAACTGGGCACCGGCCCGGTCTCGTTCGCCGACTCCACCTCACCGGAGTTCTACGCCCTGGAGCGTGAGGCGGTCTTCAAACGCGCGTGGCTGAACGTCGCCCGGGTGGAGGAGATCCCGGCACCCGGTGACTACGTCACCAAGGAGATCGAGGTCACCGAGTCGTCGGTGATCCTCATTCGTGGTGCGGACGGCGCGGTCCGGGCGTTCTACAACATCTGCCGACACCGCGGCGACAAGCTCCTGTGGGACGACTTCCCCGACCGCGAGACCTCCGGCAACTGCGCAGAACTGGTGTGCCGGCGTTGCCGCTGGCGGTGGGCACTCGACGGTTCGCTGATCCACGTGCCTGCGGAGGGCAGTTTCTTCGACCTCGACCACGCCGCATACGGTCTGGCCACGGTGCAGTGCGACATCTGGAACGGCTTCGTGTTCCTCAACTTCGACCCGCGGCCACGGCAGACGCTGCGGGATTTCCTGGGGCCCATGATCACCGGACTCGACGGCTACCCTTTCGGCAAGCTGACCGAGCGCTACGACTGGATGGCGCACAACAACAGCAACTGGAAGATCTTCGCCGACGCCTTCCAGGAGTACTACCACGTACCGTCATTGCACACTCAGCAGGTGCCGCCCGAAGTCCGCAAGCCCGGAGCGGGTTTCACCTGCGGCCACTTCCAGCTCGACGGACCTCACCGCCTGGTCTCGACGGCGGGGACCCGACGGTGGCTGCTGGCACCGGAATACATGTACCCGATCGAACGCGCCACCAGAAGCGGTCTGGTGGGGCCGTGGAGGACACCGGACATCGGTGAACTCCCCCGCGGGCTCAACCCCGGCGGCATCGAACCCTGGGGCATCAGCAACTTCCAGATCTTCCCCAATACCGAGATCCTGATCTACGGCGGCTGGTATCTGCTGTACCGCTACTGGCCCACCTCACACAACACCCACCGTTTCGAGGCCTACACCTACTTCCACCCCGCCCGCACCGTGCGCGAACGCATCGAACACGAGGTTGCGGCGGTGGTGCTGAAGGAGTTTGCACTGCAGGACGCCGGCATGCTCGGCGGCACCCAGGCCGCGCTGGAGTACGGGATAGTCGACGACTATCCGCTCAACGACCAGGAGATCCTGGTCCGCCATCTGCACAAGGTGGCGGTGGACTGGGTGGACGCCTACCGGCGCGAGCAGGCGGAACTCTGATGCCGAACACCCTGCTGCCCAGTGCATTCGCAGAACTGGAGGGGCACGCCGCAACCTGGTGCCTGGCCACCGAGACCGAGCGGTGGAACACCCGGCTGGCCAGCAACATGGCCGAGATGGAGCGCTTCTACGACGACTTCTTCCCCCGCCTGGAGGAAGCCATCGACTACTGCGACAAGTACGACCTGGACACCATGCCCGACGACGCGATCAACCTGCTGCGGCTGATCTATTCGCTGATCATGGTCGCGATGGCGGTGGAGATCATGCACCAGCCGGCTCCGGTCGACGCTGCCGACGCCGTGATGATCCGCACCGGCGAACCCACTCCCTGAAAGGCCCATCATGAGTGTGCTCACCCTCACCAAACTCACCCACTCCGTCGGCGCCGAAGTGGCCGACATCGACCCCGCGCGGCTGACCGACGACGACTCGGTCGCCGACGCGATCCTCGCGGCGCTGGAGGACAACGGCGTCCTGGTGTTCCGCGGGCTGCATCTGAAACCCGAAGCGCAGGTGGCCTTCTGCCGCCGCCTCGGTCAGATCGACCACTCGTCGGACGGTCACCATCCGGTGGCCGGCATCTACCCCATCACGCTCGACAAGTCCAAGAACGCCTCGGCGGCCTACTTGAAAGCAACCTTCGACTGGCACATCGACGGCTGCACGCCGTTGGGTGACGAGTGCCCGCAGAAGGCCACGGTGCTCTCGGCGCTGCAGGTGGCCCAACACGGCGGCGAGACGGAGTTCGCGAACTCCTACGCCGCCTACGACACGCTGCCCGCCGAGGACAAGGAGCGCTACTCGGCCCTGCGGGTGGTGCACTCTCTGGAGGCCTCGCAGCGCAGGGTGCACCCAAATCCCTCACCGGAACAGTTGGCGCGGTGGCGTTCCCGGCGCACCCACGAACATCCCCTGGTGTGGACGCACCGCAGTGGCCGCAAGTCGCTGGTGCTGGGCGCCTCGGCGGACTACGTGGTGGGCATGGATGTCGACGAAGGCCGGGCACTGCTGAGCGCGCTGCTGGACCATGCCACCTCCGACGACAAGGTGTACAGCCATCGCTGGTCGGTGGGCGATACCGTCATGTGGGACAACCAGGGCGTGCTGCACCGCGCCGCGCCCTATGACCCGAACTCGCCGCGCGAGATGCTGCGCACCACGGTGCTGGGCGACGAACCCATCACCTAGCCACCGTCGCCGGATCCGGGTTCAGTTCTTCCCGGGGAAATGCTTGACGATGCCTTCCTGCACCACGGTGGCGACGATGTTGCCGTCGGTATCGAAGAAGTGCCCGGTGCCCAGGCCGCGCGAATCCGACGCCACCGGCGAGGTGGTCGAGTACAGCACCCAGTCGTCGAACATCACCGGGCGGTGGAACCACACCGAGTGGTTGATGGTGACGGCGAAGATCCGGTCGAAACCCCACGACAGCCCGTGAGTGGTGATGATGGAGTCGAGAACCGTTGTGTCCGAGGAATATACGAGTGCGGCGTGGTGCAGCACCGGGTCTTCGGGCATCGGCCTCTCGGTCTTCATCCACACCCGGTTGTGGGGCAGCCGCCCGCCCTTGTCACGCATCACCCAGGCCGGGTCGTTGGTGTAGCGCCACTCGATGGGCTTGAGCGCCGCCACGAACAGCGGCACCGTTTCCTCGTAGCCCTTGAGTAGCTCGGTGATCTTCGGGAGGTCGTGCGGCGGCGCCACGTCGGGCATCTCCGCGCTGTGCTCCAGACTGCGACCCCCGGCCAGGAACGAGACGAACGCAGTCGTCAGCAGCTGGCCGTCCTGCGTGACGTCGACGCGCCGGTTGGCGAACCGCCGTTCGTCACGCAGCCGCACGACGGTGAATTCCAGATCT
The DNA here is from genome assembly GCF_059132455.1 of Mycolicibacterium sp. SMGY-1XX. Taxonomy (NCBI): domain Bacteria; kingdom Bacillati; phylum Actinomycetota; class Actinomycetes; order Mycobacteriales; family Mycobacteriaceae; genus Mycobacterium; species Mycolicibacterium sp. SMGY-1XX. The sequence goes on along the minus strand of NZ_CP101139.1, from coordinate 3,524,341 downwards.
TTCTCCGGGTCTCCTCCGGAGATGAAATGCGCCGACAGCGCGTTCGGGGGCAGCTGATGAGGCACCGTGCGGCTGGCCGCCACGAATGCCTGCGCCATCATCTGGCCCCCGAACGTGCGGATCGGGTTCTTGCTGGGGTGCCGCCCGGTGAACGCGTCGTCGCCGGCGGCGCGGAGATCCAGCACGGCCAGGAGCTCGTCGAAGTCGGAGCCGGCTGGCACGTGAACCTCCTGTTGATCGCTACGCGTGGTCGTCCTCGCCGATCCGGTGCACATGGATCAGGTTGGTCGAGCCTACTGTGCCCGGAGGAGCACCGGCGACGATGACCACCAGGTCACCCCGCTTGTACCGGCCGAGCGCCAGCAGCGACTGGTCCACCTGACGGATCATGCCGTCCGTGGTCTGGATGTGCGGCACGATGAACGTCTCGGTACCCCAGGTCAGCGCCAACTGGCTGCGGATCTCCGGCAGCGCCGTGAACGCCAGCAACGGCAGCGGCGTGTGCAGCCGGGCCAGGCGGCGCACGGTGTCGCCGGACTGGGTGAACGCCACCAGTGCCTTGGCGTCGAGCCGCTCGCCGATATCGCGGGCGGCGTAGGAGATCACACCGCGCTTGGTACGCGGAACGTGCGTCAGCGGCGGGGCGGCGGTCGAGTTCTCTTCGACCGCCGAGACGATGCGGGCCATGGTCCGCACCGCTTCCAGCGGGTACTTGCCCACTGACGTCTCACCGGACAACATCACCGCGTCAGCGCCGTCGAGCACCGCGTTGGCGACGTCGGACGCCTCGGCACGGGTGGGCCGGGAGTGCTCGATCATCGATTCGAGCATCTGGGTGGCCACGATCACCGGCTTGGCGTTCTCGCGGGCCATCTGGATGGCGCGCTTCTGCACCAGCGGGACCTCTTCGAGCGGCAGCTCCACCCCAAGGTCACCACGGGCGACCATGATGGCGTCGAAGGCGAGCACGATGGCCTCGAGGTTGTCGATGGCCTCCGGCTTCTCCAGCTTGGCGATGACGGGCACCCGGCGGCCCACCCGGTCCATCACCTCGTGCACCAGCTCGATATCGGCGGGTGAGCGCACGAAGGACAGCGCGATGAAGTCGACACCCAGCTTGAGGGCGAATTCCAGGTCCGCGATGTCCTTCTCTGACAGCGCGGGAACCGACACGTTCATACCGGGCAGCGACAGGCCCTTGTTGTTGCTGACGCGACCACCCTCGGTCACCTTGCAGATGACGTCGTCGCCTTCGACGCTCTCGACCGTCAGGCCAACGTTGCCGTCGTCGACCAGCAACCGGTCCCCCGGTGAGGCGTCGTGGGCAAGCTGTTTGTAGGTCGTGGACACCCGGTCGTGCACGCCGAGGACGTCCTCGACGGTGATCCGGACCGTCTCCCCGGTGGCCCACAGGGTGGCGCCGGTGTTGAACCGGCCGAGGCGGATCTTCGGGCCCTGGAGGTCGGCGAGGATGCCCACCGCCCGGCCGGACAGATCGGAGGCGTTGCGCACCCGCTTGTAGTTGGCCTCGTGGTCGCTGTGCTCGCCATGGCTGAAGTTCAGCCGGGCGACATCCATGCCCGCTTCGACGAGAGCTCTGACTTGTTCGTCTGTTCCAACAGCTGGTCCGAGAGTACAAACGATCTTGCCGCGTCTAGTCACGACGACTCAGCATAGTCGCAGTCCGGAACCATCTCGACCGATACAGATGTGTTGGCGCATTCGTCACTTTGCTGACATCCTCCCGAAGTCAGATAACGCGGAATTCGCCGGCTCGTGGCAGTAGCTACACAACCGCCAACGGCAGCGCGGACGGCCGGACCGGCGCCGGCAGATCCGACTCCCCCATCAGGAACACGTCGACCGCATGCGCGGCCGCGCGGCCCTCCGCGATCGCCCAGACCACCAGGGACGCGCCCCGGTGCGCGTCACCGCAGACGAACACACCGGGTGCGGTGGTCTGCCAGTCCGACCCGCACGGCAGCGCGCCACGCCGGTTGAGCTCCAGACCGAGGCCGTCGAGCAGCGGCATGCGCTCGACACCGTCGAAGCCGATCGCCAGCAACGCCAGATCACAGGGCAGCGTCAACGGCTCACCGACGGGTGAGATGATGCGCCGACCGTCGGCGTCGCGGGTCACCCGGACCTCGGCGATCTCGATGGCCCGGAGGTTGCCGTCGTCATCGCCGACGAAACGCTGCACCGCCACTTCGTAGCGGCGCAGACCGCCTTCGGCGTGGGCCGGCGAGGTCTTGGTGCGCAGCATCAGCGGCCACGTCGGCCACGGTGTCAGCTGCTCGTCCCGCAACTCCGGAGGTTCGGGGTTGTAGTCGAGCTGGGTGACCGACGCCGCGCCCTGGCGGTGGGCCGTGCCGAGGCAGTCGGCCCCGGTGTCGCCGCCGCCGATGATGACGACGTGTTTACCGGCCGCTGAGATCGGCGAGGGCCCGTCGCCTTCGCATTCCCGGTTGGCCGGCACCAGGTGCTCCATCGCCAGGTGCACACCCGCGAGATGACGACCTTCGACGTCGTTGTCCCGGCCGCGCAGTGCGCCGACGGCCAGCACCACCGCGTCGAACCGGGACCGCAGTTCCTCCACGGACAGATCGACGCCGACCTCACAGTCGGTGACGAAGCGGGTGCCCTCGGCGCGCATCTGCGCCAGCCGTTGGTTCAGCGTCGCCTTCTCCAGCTTGTATTCCGGGATCCCGTACCGCAGCAGCCCACCCAGACGGTCGTCACGCTCGTAGACCGTGACGTTGTGACCGGCGCGGGTGAGTTGTTGTGCCGCAGCCAGTCCCGCCGGGCCCGACCCCACGACGGCGACGCTGCGGCCGGTGGCGATCGCCGCGGGTTGCGGTTCGACGGTGCCGTCCATCCAGGCCTGGTCGGCGATGGACTGCTCGATGCGCTTGATGGTCACGCTGCCGCCGGTGTCCTGCTCGGATATCGACAGCACACACGCCGATTCACAGGGCGCCGGGCACAGCCGGCCGGTGAACTCCGGGAAGTTGTTGGTGGCGTGCAGCCGTTCCGAGGCGGCTTCCCAGCGGCCCCGCCGCACCAGGTCGTTCCATTCGGGGATCAGATTGCCCAGCGGGCAACCGGCGGTCCCCGAATGGCAGAACGGGATGCCGCAGTCCATGCACCGGCGGGCCTGCTGACTCACCTCGGCAGCGCGCTGGTGGGGATCCTGGGCCTCGTAGACCTCACGCCAGTCGCCCACGCGTTCGTCGACCGGTCGTTTGGTGGCCTCGACCTTGGGCACCTGAAGAAATCCCTGTGGGTCAGCCACGTGTCGCCTCCATGATCGCGGTATCGACGTCACGCCCCTCGGCCTTGGCCATCCGGGTGGCTTGCATCACCCGCTGGTAGTCGGTGGGCATGATCTTGGTGAATTGAGCACTGCGCCTTGGCCAGTCGGCCAGTATCGAGGTGGCCACGGTGCTTCCGGTGTACTGGGCGTGCTTGGCGATGACACCGCGCAGCCAGAGCAGATCTTCGGGGTCCATCGCCTGCAACTCCACCATCGCGGTGTTGACCTTGGCCGGATCCAGCCCCAGGACATAGGCGATGCCACCCGACATCCCGGCCGCCATGTTGCGGCCGCATGCGCCGAGCACCACCACACGACCGCCGGTCATGTACTCGCACGCGTGATCACCCACACCTTCGGTGACGGCCAGCGCCCCGGAGTTGCGGGCGGCGAACCGCTCACCGACGCGCCCGCGCAGGTACACCTCACCGGAGGTGGCCCCGTACAGCAGGGTATTACCGGCGATCACGTTGTCCTCGGGCAGGAACAACACGTCCTCGGGCGGGCGGACGACGATCTTGCCGCCCGAGAGTCCCTTGCCCACATAGTCGTTGGCGTCCCCGACCAGATCGATGGTGACGCCTGGCGGCAGGAACGCCCCCAGCGACTGACCGGCCGAACCCGCCAGCTTGACCGTGATGGTGTCCTCCGGTAGCCCGGCCGCACCGTAGCGGCGGGTGACCTCCGAACCCAGCAGGGTGCCGACCGTGCGGTTGACATTGCGCACGGGCAGCTCGAGGGTCACCGGATGCGCGTCCTCGAGTGCGCCCTCGGCGAGTGCCACCAACGTCTGGTCGAGTGCATGCTCCAGGCCGTGGTCCTGATCGCGGAGGCGTCGGCGCTGCGGCAACGTGGCACCGTGGGCGTCGGTGGGCACCGCGAAGATGGGGCTGAGGTCCAGCCCCTTGCTCTTCCAGTGCGCCACGCCGGCGTCGGTGTCGAGCACCTCGGCATGGCCCACGGCTTCGTCGATGCTGCGGAAACCCAACTCCGCGAGGTACTTCCGGATGTCCTCGGCGATGAAGCGGAAGTAGTTCTCGACGAACTCCGGCTTGCCGTTGAACCGGGCCCGCAGTTCGGGGTTCTGCGTGGCGACACCCACCGGGCAGGTGTCGAGGTGGCAGACCCGCATCATGATGCAGCCCGACACGATCAGCGGTGCCGTGGCGAAACCGAACTCCTCGGCGCCCAGCAGCATCGCCACGATGACGTCACGGGCGGTGCGCATACCGCCGTCGCACTGCACGGTGATGCGGTCACGCAGGCCGTTGAGCACCAAGGTCTGCTGGGTGTCGGCCAGGCCGATCTCCCACGGCGCGCCGGCGTGCTTGAGTGAGGTCAGAGGCGCCGCACCGGTACCGCCGTCGTACCCGGAGATCAGCACCACGTCCGCGTGCGCCTTCGACACCCCGGTGGCGACGGTGCCGACGCCCACCGAACTGACCAGCTTCACGTGGATCCTGGCCTTGTCATTGGCGTTCTTGAGATCGTGGATCAGCTGCGCCAGATCCTCGATGGAGTAGATGTCATGGTGCGGCGGCGGGGAGATCAGTCCGACTCCCGGCGTCGAGTGCCGGGTCTTGGCGATGTTCGGGTACACCTTGTAGCCCGGAAGCTGGCCGCCCTCACCCGGTTTGGCGCCCTGGGCCATCTTGATCTGGATGTCGCTGGCGTTGACCAGATAGTCACTGGTGACGCCGAAACGCCCGGAGGCCACCTGCTTGACGGCACTGCGCCGGCGCGGATCGTAGAGCCGGTCCACATCTTCACCGCCCTCGCCGCTGTTCGAGCGCCCGCCCAGGTTGTTCATGGCGATGGCCATGGTCTCGTGGGCTTCGGCCGAGATGGACCCGTAACTCATCGCCCCGGTGTTGAACCGCTTGCAGATCTCGTCGGCCGATTCGACCTCGTGCAGCGGAACCGGTGGGCGTAGACCCTTCTTGAAGGTGAACAATCCACGCAGCGCGCCGCCTTCACGAGCCAGCCGATCGACCTCCTCGGAGTACTTCTCGAACACCTCATAGCGCCCGGTGCGGGTCGAATGCTGAAGCAGGAAGACCGTTTCCGGGGTGAACAGATGCAGCTCACCGTCGCGGCGGAACTGGTACTCGCCACCCACCGACAAGCGCCGGTGCGCCCGTTCGGTCGGGTTCTCCGGGTACGCCCGCCGGTGGCGGAACCTGACCTCCTCGGCGAGAACGTCCAGGCCGACCCCCCCGAGCTGGCTCACGGTGCCGGTGAGGTACTCGTCGACGACACCGCGGTCCAGGCCGATGGCCTCGAAAGCCTGTGCGCCGGTGTAGGAGCCGACAGTCGAGATGCCCATCTTGCTCATCACCTTCATGACGCCCTTGCCGAGCGCCTTGAGGTAGTTGCGTACCGCGGCCGCTGTCTCGATGCCGGTGAGCTCACCCTCGCGGATCAGGTCCTCGATCGACTCGAAGGCCAGATACGGGTTCACCGCCGCGGCGCCGAAACCGATCAGCAGCGCGATGTGGTGCACCTCGCGGGCGTCACCGCTTTCGACCACCAGCGCCACCTTGGTGCGCTCCTTGGTGCGCACCAGGTGGTGGTGCACCGCCGAGACCGCCAGCAGCGACGGGATGGGCGCCCGGGTGTGGTCGGAGTCGCGGTCGGAGATGACAAGGGTGCGTGCGCCTTTGGTGATGGCTTCGCAGGCGCGCAGCCGCAGGTCCTCGATCGCGTCGGCCAGCCCTTCCCCACCACGCTCGACCTCGTAGAGGGCCCGCAACACCGTGGTCTTCAGCCCGGGATGCTCGTTGTCGTCGTTGATGTGGACGATCTTGTTGAGCTCGTCGTTGTCGAGCACCGGCCACGACAGCAGAATCTGCCGGCACGACGCCGCCGACGGCTCCAGCAGATTCTGCTCGGGTCCCATCACCCGGGCCATCGAGGTGACGATCTCCTCGCGGATCGCATCCAGGGGTGGATTGGTCACCTGCGCGAAGAGTTCCACGAAATAGTCGTAGAACAGCCGCGAGCGTTGTGAGAGGACGGCGGCCGGGGTGTCGGTACCCATGGAGCCCAGGGGCTCACCGCCGGATGCCGCCATGGGAGTGAGCATGAGCCGCAGGTCTTCTTCGGTGTAACCGAAGGCGATCTGCCGGCGCACCACCGACTCGTGATTGGGTTGGACGCGGTTGCGGTCGGGCAGCGTCTTCAGATCGAGCAGCCCGGCATGCAGCCACTCCGAATACGGTTGCGCCGCGGCCAGTTCGTCCTTGATCTCCTGATCGGAGATGATCCGGCCCTGCGCGGTGTCGACCAGGAACATCTTGCCCGGCTCGAGCCGGCCCTTGGCCACCACCTCGGCCGACGGCACGTCCAGGACACCGCTTTCGCTGGCCAGGATGATGCGGTCGTCGATGGTGCGCCACCACCGGCCCGGACGAAGGCCGTTGCGGTCCAGCACGGCACCGACAACGGTGCCGTCGGTGAAGGTGACGCAGGCCGGGCCGTCCCATGGCTCCATGATCGAGGCGTGGAACTGGCAGAACGCGCGGCGCTGCGGGCTCAGGTCGGCGTTGTTCTCCCACGCCTCGGGGATCATCATCATCACCGCGTGCGGCAGGCTGCGCCCACCCAGGTGAAGCAGTTCCAACGTCTGGTCGAACGACGCCGAGTCCGAGGACTCCGGGGTGCAGATCGGTGACAACCGCGCGAGGTCGCCGCCGATCAGCGAGCTGGCCAGCATGGCTTCGCGGGCGTGCATACGGTTGCGGTTGCCGCGGACGGTGTTGATCTCACCGTTGTGGGCCACGAAGCGGAACGGGTGGGCCAGCGGCCACGACGGAAATGTGTTGGTGGAGAAGCGGCTGTGCACGATCGCGATGGCACTGCGACAGCGTTCGTCGCGCAGATCCGGAAAGTACTTCGGCAGCTGCATCGTGGTGAGCATGCCTTTGTAGGTGATGGTGCGGCTGGACAGTGAGACGAAGTAGACGCCGCTGCCGGTCGACTTGATCTCCGAGGTCATGTGGCCGGCCCGCTTGCGCAGCGGGTAGACGCGCCGGTCCAGATCGAGGCCGCCGAGCCGTTGGCCCTCGGCGTCGGCGGGAGCGGCGACGAACAGCTGTGCCATGTGCGGCATACAGCCCAAAGCGGTATCCCCCACCTCGGCGCCGGCGGGATCGACGGGCACAGTGCGCCAGCCGAGAACCTCGATGCCTTCCTCGGCCGCGATCTCCTCGACACGGGCCCGGGCCGCTGTGCGCGCCACCGGATCCTGCGGCAGGAAGCAGATGCCGGCGGCGAATGTGTTGCTTCCGTCGGCGGCCGGGGCGGGCAGTTCGAAATCGACCACCTCGCGCAGCAGGTCCACCGGCAACTGCAGCAGAATTCCGGCGCCGTCACCGCTGTTGGGTTCCGCGCCGGCCGCCCCCCGGTGTTCGAGGTGTTCCAGCGCGATCAACCCGTCGGCGACGATTGAGTGCGACCGTCGGCCCTTGATGTCGGCGACCATCGCGACACCACAGGAGTCGCGCTCCTGCTCGGGGTCGTAGAGTCCCTGTGCTTGCGGCACTGCCGAGAAAAGCATCCATGCACCTCCGCAGTCGGAACTGCGGGAAGGTGAGCGCCTCCGTCCACGAGGGACATTCAGATCTCAGTACTGGCCGCAGTCTGATGTGTGAAACCCGGGACTGCACCGGCCCGACACTGGTGGCGCACCCACTCGCAGGGGTTGCTCCACCGACTGTCGAGTGTAACAGCGCTGTTGCCGAGCTACCCGCCGAGAAGCGTCGGGACCAGCGGAAAGCCAGGGACATTGCGCACCACGGTCCAGACCACGGCCGCCGCGACCAGAACGGCGACCGCCGGAACGGGCCAGACCCGCAGGCGACGGCGCCGTCGCACCACCACCCACAACGCGACGAGGGGCACGGCCACCAACAGGAACACGTTATCGACCACCGCGGCACCGAGATCGCCGTGCAGGAGATCGTGGGTCATCCGCAGGCCACCACAGCCCGGGCAGTACCACCCCGTCAGCGCATGGAACGGGCACGGCGGGAACAGCGCCCCGGGCTGGTGCGGGTCGCGGAGACCGATGTACGCCAGACCTCCGGCCAGCACCGCCCCCGTGCCGAGCGTCGTGGCGAGACGGGCGCGGCGAGAAGCTGCTGCCGGCGCGTCAGGTTCCATCACGCAGTGGACGGCCCTGCGGGTCGCGCACCTTGTCGGTGAGGATCAGGATGGCGTCGATGATGCCCCAGATGACGGCGCCGATACCGCAGGTGACCAGACCCACGATCAGCTGCGCCACGCCCAGGCCGATATAGCCCATGTACATGCGGCCGACGCCGACCAGGCCGAACAGGCCGAGCAACTGCAGCAGCCCGGCGACGATCTTGGACTTCTCGGAGAACGGTTCACCGGTGACCGGGTGACGGCCATAGGGGGCGGCGGGGTCGTAGTAAGAACCCGGGTAGCCGCCCGGGGGCGGGTACTGGCCAGCGGGTTGCCCGTAGTCCGCCGGCGGTGGCGGGTAACTGGACTGCGGCGGCGGGGTGGAGCCCTCCCACGCGTTGGAGCCGGGATTGGAACCGAACTGGGGGTCCGTCATACCGCCAAGGATGCCAGATCATGCGCACCCGAATGCCGGTCCGCGCGCACCTTTCGGGCTTTCCTCCACCACTTTTCTGGCTTTCCCTAACCTGGAGGCATGCGACCTGTTCCCGACGTACCCGGCCCCGGGCAGGAGTCGGTGTGGGACTACCCGCGGCCACCGCGAGTCGAGGCCGTCGAATCCACCATCACCATCGAACTGGGTGGCCAGACCGTCGCGTCGACCAAGCACGCGTGGCGGGTGCTCGAAACCAGCCATCCGCCGACGTTCTACCTGCCGGCCAGCGCGTTCAACGACGGGGTGCTGCGCGGCGCCGCGGGCTCGTCCTGGTGCGAATGGAAAGGGCAGGCCAGCTACTTCGACGTGGTGACGCCCGCGCGGACCGCGTTACGGGCGGCGTGGACGTACCTGCGGCCCACCCCGGGATTCGAGGCGATCGCCGGGGCCGTAGCGGTGATGGCCGCCGCGGTGGACCGGTGCACGGTCGACGGTGAGGCGGTGACACCGCAGCCCGGCGGCTTCTACGGAGGCTGGATCACGCGCTCGGTGGTGGGGCCCTTCAAGGGAGTCCCCGGGTCGATGGGCTGGTAGCCCCCGTCAGCCGCGGCGGCGCCGGATCAGCCGACCCAGCCGGGATACCGGTCCCTGCCCGGGGGCCGGGGGCGTGGTGACAACGGTGTAGTCGCTGGCCGACGCTTCGCTTTCAGCGGGCTGCTCCTCGCCGACTTGGTCATCGACCTCGGCCTGTTCATCGACATCGGCCTCGGCGTCCGGCTGATGCTCAGAGACCGGCTCCGCGACCTCACCCTCAGCGTCGTCATCATCTGATGACGACCCAGCGGGCACAGCCTCGGCAGCCTCTTCCTCCACGGCGGCCTGCTCATCAACATCGGCCTTGGCGTCCGACGGGTCGAGCTTCTCCTGCTGCTCAGAGACCGGCTCCACGACCGCAGCGTCACCCTCCGACAGATCCGCCAAGCCCTCCTCGATGATCAGCTCAGCGTCGTCATCATTTGATGACGACCCAGCGCCCTCACCCTCGGCAGCCTCTTCCTCGGCAGCGGCCTGCTCATCAACATCGGCCTTGCCGTCCGGCTGGTCGAGCTCCTCCTGCTGCTCGGAGACCGGCGCGCCGGACACCTCGGCCGTGATGTCGTCGAGCTCGTCTGCGCTGACGGGATCGTGATCCTCGTCGATCAGCTCGGCGTCTGCGGTGGGTTCCGCTTCGGACTCCACCTCGGCCTCGTCGATCAGCGCCTCGCCTTCGGCGGCCTCTTCCTCGGCAGCGGCCTGCTGATCGACCGCAACCTTCGCATCCGGCTCGTCGAGCTCCTCCTGCTGCTCCGACACCGGTCCCTCGGCCTCGTCATCGGCCTCGCCCCAGAGACTGTCCAGGTCCTCTTCGTCGACGGGATCATGGTCCTCGTCGATCAGTTGCGCATCCTCGGCCAGGGCCGCGGACGCGATCACCAGGTCGCCGTCCGCGGTGGCCTCGGCTTCGACGATGGCCTGGTCCTCCGGGTCGGACTCCACATCGTCCGCATCGGTCGCGACGGCATCCGGGTCATCGTCTCGGTGACCTTCGGCGCTCGTGGCCTCCGGCTGGGCCTCTTCCTTGACCGCGACAGTGGCCGCAGCGACGACACCTGTGGTGGCGGCGGCCTTGACGAGTTCCTTCTCGACACCGACCGCCGGCTCGCGGTCCTCGCCGTCGCGCGGCGGCGCAGCATCAGTACCGGTGCCGCGCAGCGTCTCCGGCGCTTCCCGTCCCTTGGGCGCCAGGATGAAGTAGACGATCGCGCCGATGAACACGAAGGTCGCGGTGAACGAGTTGATGCGGATACCCGCGATGAGAGTCGCGAAGTCGTCGCGCAGCAGTTCGACGCCGAAACGACCTATGCAATAGCCGGCCACGTAGAGCGCGAACAGCCGTCCGTGCCCGAGCTTGAACCGGCGATCCACATAGAGCAGCGCCGCGAAAACCAACAGGTTCCACAACAACTCGTAGAGGAACGTCGGATGAACCACATAGGCGACGTCACCGGTGGACACTCCGTTGAGCGAGTGCACGTCGATGATCCCGGACGGGTCGCGGCGGTAGAAGATCTCCAGACCCCACGGCACATCGGTCGGGCGCCCGTAGAGCTCCTGGTTGAAGTAGTTACCCAGGCGTCCGATGGCCTGCGCCAGCACGATGCCCGGGGCGATCGCGTCACCGAAGGCGGGCAGCGGAATGCCATGGCGCCTACAGCCGATCCATGCGCCGACCGCACCGAGTGCCACCGCACCCCAGATTCCCAGGCCGCCATCCCAGATCCGCAGGGCAGCAGCAGGACCGGCCCCGTCGGCGCCGAAATAGGTCTGCCAGTCGGTGAGCACGTGATAGAGCCGGCCGCCGATCAGGCCGAACGGCACCGCCCAAAGGGCGATGTCGTAGATGACTCCGCGCTCACCGCCGCGGGCCTCCCACCGGCGATCGCCGATGACGAGCGCAGCGATGATGCCGATGATGATGAACAGGGCATAAGCACGAAGTGGGAACGGGCCCAGATGCCACACCCCCTGCGACGGGCTGGGGAAGGCGGCCAGAAGCGTCGTGCTCACCCAGGAACCTCGGTCACTTTCTGCCGGACACCGGCTGCGAGTTCTTTGGCCAGCGCGGTCATCGACGCCACTCCGCCGGGGCCCTCACCGAGCGCCGCCACCAACGCCGAACCGACGATGACACCGTCCGCATACGAACCGATCTCGGCGGCCTGCTCCCGCGAGCGCACACCGAGTCCGACGCCGACAGGGATGTCCGACACCGCCTTGACCCGGGCCACCAGTTCCGGCGCGGCGTTGGACACCGCGTCACGCGCGCCGGTGACCCCCATGGTGGAGGCGGCATAAACGAATCCGCGGGAGGCCTCGACGGTGGCGGCCAGGCGTTCCGGCGTCGACGACGGCGCCACCAGGAAGATGCGGTCCAACTGATGAGCATCCGAGGCGGCGAACCAGTCGTCTGCCTCGTCGGGGATCAGATCAGGGGTGATCATGCCGGCGCCGCCGGCCGCGGCCAGGTCGCGGGCCCACGCGTCGACGCCGTAGCGCAGCACGGGGTTCCAGTACGACATCACCACCGCGCTGCCACCCCGGTTGCTGATGGCTTCGACGGCGCGCAGCGCATCACGCACCCGCACGCCGCGCTGCAGCGCGACATTGGTGGCGGCGGCGATGGTCGGGCCGTCCATGCCGGGATCGGAGTACGCGATCCCCACCTCGATGAGGTCGCAGCCGGCGTCCACCAGCGCGGTCATCGCGTCGATCGACGTCTGGACGTCCGGATAACCGGTGGGCAGATATCCGATCAGTGCGGCCCGGTTTTCCTTGCGGCAGGCTTCGAACAGCGGACCCAACTTGCTCATGACTGCACAGCCTCGTCGTCGAGCAACCCGAACCACTTCGCCGCGGTCGCGACGTCCTTGTCCCCGCGCCCGGACAGGTTGACGATGATCACCGCACCCGGTCCCATCTCGACACCCAGCTTGAGCGCTCCCGCAACCGCATGCGCGGATTCGATCGCGGGGATGATGCCCTCGGTGCGGCACAACAGCCCGAACGCATCCATGGCTTCGGTGTCGGTGATCGGCCGGTACTCGGCGCGCCCGAGGTCCTTGAGCAGCGCGTGCTCGGGTCCCACCCCGGGATAGTCCAAACCTGCGGAAATGGAATGGGATTCGATGGTCTGACCGTCTTCGTCCTGCAGGAGGTAGGAGAACGAGCCCTGGAACGCGCCGGGTGAACCGCCGGTGAATGTGGCTGCGTGCCTTCCGGTTTCGACGCCATCGCCGGCGGCTTCATAGCCCACCAGGCGCACACCGGGGTCGTCGATGAACGCATGGAAGACACCGATGGCGTTGGATCCCCCACCGATGCACGCGGTGACAGCATCGGGCAGTCGGCCCGCCTGCGCCTGGATCTGCACGCGCGCCTCGAGCCCGATGATCCGTTGGAAGTCGCGCACCATCGTCGGGAACGGATGCGGCCCCGCGGCGGTGCCGAAGCAGTAATAGGTGTTGTCGGCGTGGGCCACCCAGTCCCGGAAGGTCTCGTTGATGGCGTCTTTGAGGGTTCGTGAACCTGACTCCACCGACACCACTTCGGCGCCGAGCAACCGCATGCGGGCGACGTTGAGCGCCTGCCGCGCCGTGTCGACGGCTCCCATGTAGATGACGCATTCCAGATCCAACAGCGCACACGCCGTGGCGGTGGCCACCCCGTGCTGGCCGGCGCCGGTCTCGGCGATCACCCGGGTCTTGCCCATCTGCTTGGCCAGCAACGCCTGACCCAGCACATTGTTGATCTTGTGAGAACCCGTGTGGTTCAGGTCTTCTCGCTTGAGGAACAGGCGAGCGCCACCGGCATGCTCGGACAGTCGCTTCGCTTCGTACAGCGGCGAAGGACGTCCGCTGTAGTGCGTCTGCAGCCGATCCAGGGTGTCGAGGAATTCCTGGTCGCTGCGCGCCTTTTCGTAGGCGGCGGTGACCTCTTCGATCACCGCCATCAGCGCCTCGGGAACCAGTCGCCCGCCGTACCGTCCGAAATGCCCGCGGGCATCGGGATCGTGGATGGTGGGCTCGGCGATGGCCGCGCTCGAGCGCGGCAAGTCAGAATTGGACACGTCAGCCATCAGAGTCGGTGGGTGCGCGAGCGGGCCATCAGCACGCTAGCGCGCGGGTTTCGGGCAGGACGGGTGTGTTCCGGCGGTCACCAGATCGGCCACCGCGGAACGCGGGTCCCCACTGGTGACCAGGCCTTCGCCGACAAGCACTGCATCGGCTCCGGCACCGGCGTAGGCCAGCAGGTCGGCGGTACCGCGCACGCCGGATTCGGCAACCCGGATCACGTCGCTGGGCAGTCCGGGAGCGATACGGGCGAAGCAGTCCCGGTCCACTTCCAGGGTCTTGAGGTCGCGGGCGTTGACGCCGATGACCTTGGCCCCGGCCTGCAGTGCGCGGTCGGCTTCTTCCTCGGTGTGCACCTCCACCAGGGCGGTCATCCCCAGCGATTCGGTGCGCTCGAGCATCGATTCCAGCGCCGGCTGTTCCAGTGCGGCCACGATGAGCAGCAACATGTCGGCGCCGTGCGCGCGGGCTTCATGAATCTGATACGGCCCGACCACGAAGTCCTTGCGCAGCACCGGAATGGTGACGGCGGCGCGCACCGCGTCCAGGTCCGCCAGCGATCCGTGGAACCGGCGTTCCTCGGTGAGCACGCTGATGACGCGGGCACCGCCGCTCTGGTAGGCGCGGGCCAGGTCGGCCGGGTCGGCGATGTTGGCCAGTGGACCGCGTGACGGGCTGGCGCGCTTGACCTCCGCGATCACGCCGATACCGGGTTCACGCAGTGCTGCCATCACATTGCGGGGCGGGGGCGCGGCGTTGGCGGCGGCCTTGACCTCAGCCAGGCTGATGATCGCCTCGCGGGCGGCAACGTCAGCGCGGACTCCCTCGATGATTGAGTCGAGGACGGTCGCCGAACTCATCCCTGCCGGTCCCTTCTGATCTCCCGCCGGGTGGTGAGGTGGCTGTCCACCTGGACCGGGTGATACCCGACCACGACCCGAAGTTGTCCCTGAAGGGTAGCCGCTGAACGGCTTCGGATGTTCACCGGCCCTCCTTGTCGGGACCGGGATCCGGCGGCACGGCGGAGCTGCCTGCGCCAGCTGTCGGATCACGACCTTCGTCCAGGGCATCCCAGATCATGCGCTCGGACATGGTGGCGTCCCCGTCGGAGTGGTCCGGCAGCTGGTCCTCGGCGGTTTCGCGGGCGGCGGCGCGGCGGGCGGCCGGAGCGACGTACTTGGTGGTGGTGCCCTTACCTGCCCCGGCCGAGCGCATGAGGAGCACGGCGGCCAGCAGTGTGCACACAGCCGCGATCAGCGTCAGCACAGCGCCCCAGTGATGACGCTGGCTGCCGACCAGCGACGCCACCGTCACCTCCGCGAGGTCGGCGCCGCGTACGGAGACGTCGCGCACCACCCACTGAGTGATGCCCAGATACGCGGTGACCCCGCTGACCAGGGCGACCAGGATGGCGAGCGCGCGCAGCGGCCATCCGCGTACCGCCAGCACCGCCACCGCGGCAGCCAGCAGCAGCAACGCCAGCGGCAGCAACGCCGTCGACCAGGCGGCGCCGTTCAACGAGATGGTCTTGGGCTGGCCCAGCCCGTCGAAGCTGGTGACCTCCACCCAGGGCAGCCGCGAGGCCACCCACAGCCCCAACGCGGCCAGCACCAACAGCAGCTGGGCGATGCGGATCATCCGCCGCCCGCGCTGCTCGCGTGCCTCGTCGGTGGTCACGCTACGGAGTCCTCAGCGTTTCGGCGGCCGCCACGGCGTTGAGCACGGCTTTGGCCTTGTTGGCCGATTCGGTGTACTCGTAGGGGCCGTTGGAGTCGGCCACGACGCCGCCGCCGGCCTGGACATAGGCCGTGCCGTCACGCATCAGCGCTGTCCTGATGGCGATGGCGAAATCAGCGTTACCGGCGAAGTCCAGATACCCGAGCACCCCGCCGTAGAGGCCGCGCCGCGTCTTCTCGACCTCTTCGATGAGTTCCATGGCCCGTACTTTCGGCGCTCCCGACAGCGTGCCGGCCGGGAAACACGCGGTGACGGCGTCGAGTGCGGTGCGTCCCTCGGCCAGCAGGCCGGTGACGGTGGAGACCAGGTGCATGACGTGGCTGTAGCGCTCGATGTGGCTGTAGTCCTCGACGCGCACGGTCCCCGGTACGCAGACGCGGCCCAGGTCGTTGCGGCCGAGGTCGACCAGCATCAGGTGCTCGGCGCGTTCCTTCTCGTCGGAGAGCAGCTCCTTCTCCAGCAGCACGTCCTCCTCTTCGGTGGCTCCGCGCCAGCGGGTGCCCGCGATGGGATGTGTCTGCGCCCACCCGTCCTTGACCGTCACGAGGGCTTCCGGGCTCGAGCCGACGATCGAAAACGCCGTCTCGCCTTGCTCGTTCGGAACGTGCAGCAGATACATGTACGGACTCGGGTTGGACACCCGCAGCATCCGGTACACGTCGATCGGGTCGACGGCGGTGTCCATCTCGAACCGCTGCGACGGCACCACCTGGAACGCTTCGCCGGCTTCGATGTCACCGACGAGTTTGTCGACGATCTCGGTGTACTCCTGCACGGTGCGCTGAGCGCGGTGCACCGGCTCGGGCCGGCTGAACGTCGCCACCGTCGACGGCAACGGCTGGC
Source organism: Mycolicibacterium sp. SMGY-1XX (assembly GCF_059132455.1). Taxonomy (NCBI): domain Bacteria; kingdom Bacillati; phylum Actinomycetota; class Actinomycetes; order Mycobacteriales; family Mycobacteriaceae; genus Mycobacterium; species Mycolicibacterium sp. SMGY-1XX. The sequence continues at coordinate 3,508,191 of NZ_CP101139.1, read as the reverse complement.
TCAGCGCTTCGGTCATCACATCGAGCCGGGCAACGGCGTCGTCGTAGGCCCAGTCCACCCGTTCGTTGGTGCCGTTCCAGTTCACCGCGTTGGCGATCAGTGTGATGGTGCCTTCGTGGTGGTCGACCGCGGCGATATCGGTGGCCAGCAGCATGAGCATGTCGGGCAGCTGCAGGTCGTCGACGGCCAGCTCGGGCAGCCGCTCCAGCCGCCGCACCAGGTCGTAGGCGAAGAACCCCACCATGCCGCCCGAGAGCGGCGGCAACCCGGGCAACGTCGCGGTCGCCAGCAGCTCGAGGGTTTCCTTCAGCGCGGTCAGCGGGTCACCGCCGCGGGGTGCGTCCTGGGGCACCGCGCCCAGCCAGACCGCCTCCCCGTCGCGCACCGTGAGCGCCGACGGCGCCCCCGCACCGATGAACGACCACCGCGACCACGACCGGCCGTTCTCCGCGGACTCCAGCAGGAAGGTGCCGGGACGATTGGCGGACAGTTTCCGGTACGCCGACAGCGGGGTCTCGGTGTCGGCCAGCACCTTACGGGTGACCGGCACGACGCGGTGCTCGGCGGCCAGGACTGCGAAGTCCTCCCGCGTGGTGGTCACGGCGGTGACGTTGACGTTCGTGGGCACGGGGTCATCCTCCCAGACCCGCGGACCCGTCCGCGGCGTAGCGTGACCTCCATGAAACGCGGGGACTTCATCGACGACTTCGTTCTGCCTGATCAGACCGGCGCCGACCGCCGGTTCAGCGACTTCCTGGCCCAGGGGCCGGTGGTGCTGTTCTTCTACCCGGCGGCCATGACACCGGGCTGCACCAAAGAGGCCTGCCACTTCCGCGATCTCGCGGGCGAGTTCGCCGCCGTAGGAGCCCAACGGGTCGGCATCAGCACCGACGAGGTGGACAAGCAGGCGAAGTTCGCTGAACAGCAGCGCTTCGACTATCCGCTGCTCTCGGATGCCGACGGCGCCGTGGCCACCGCATTCGGGGTGAAGCGAGGCCTACTCGGCAAGTTCATGCCGGTGAAGCGGACCACCTTCGTGATCGACACCGACCGCCGGGTGCTCGAGGTGATCGCCAGTGAGATCAGCATGGACACCCACGCCGACAAGGCGTTGGAGGTGCTGCGGGAACGGGCGAATCGGGTCTAGGCCGAGTGTCACACCAGGGCGGATTTCCGCCCGATTTTCCGCCCCTGAGTGACACTCGATGCGGGTTACTCCGAGGGCAGCAGCACGTCGGCGTCGAAACAACTGTGATCACCGGTGTGGCAGGCTCCCCCGACCTGATCGACCACCAGCAGCACGCAGTCGCCGTCGCAGTCGAGCCGCACCGAGTCCACCCGCTGCGTGTGACCGGACGTGGCGCCCTTGATCCACTGCTGCCCACGGGACCTGGAGAAGTAGGTGGCCTCGCGGGTGGCCAGCGTCCGCGCCAGGGCGTCATCGTCCATCCACGCGACCATCAGGACGTCGCCGGAACCGCGTTCCTGCACCACCGCGGTGAACAGCCCGTCGGCGTTGCGCTTCAAGCGGGCAGCGATCGCAGGATCCAGTGTGCTCATCTGACGCATATCCCGTCAGCGGCCATCGCCGCCTTCACCTGTCCGATGGTGAGTTCCTTGAAGTGGAAAACACTGGCCGCCAACACCGCATCAGCGCCGGCGTGCACCGCGGGGGCGAAGTGGTCGACCGCGCCCGCGCCGCCGCTGGCGATCACCGGCACCGTCACCGCGGCCCGCACCGCCCGCAGCATCGCGAGATCGAACCCGGCCTTGGTGCCGTCGGCGTCCATCGAATTCAGCAGGATCTCGCCGACACCCAGTTCGGCTCCGCGTTTGGCCCATTCGACCGCGTCGATGCCGGTGCCGCGCCGGCCGCCGTGCGTGGTGACCTCCCACCCCGACGGTGTGGTCGCCGAGCCGTCCGAGCCCGAAGGCGCAGTTCGCGCGTCCACCGACAGCACGATGCACTGGGAGCCGAACTGGCGGGACAGCTCGCCGAGCAGCTCGGGGCGGGCGATCGCCGCCGTGTTCACCGACACCTTGTCGGCACCGGCGCGCAGCAGCACGTCGACGTCGTCGACCGAGCGCACGCCGCCGCCCACGGTCAGCGGGATGAAGACCTGTTCGGCGGTACGCCGCACGACCTCGAGCATGGTGGCCCGGCCCGACGACGACGCGGTGACGTCCAGGAAGGTCAACTCGTCGGCGCCTTCGGCGTCATACACCGCGGCCAGCTCCACCGGATCACCTGCGTCACGCAGGTTTTCGAAGTTGACCCCTTTGACGACGCGGCCGGCATCGACATCCAGGCACGGGATGACCCGGGTCGCCAGCGTGCTCTGCGGGACGTTCATCGATAGTCCTCCGGGTCGCCGACCGACTTCACGATCTCGAGGATGTGCTCGTGCACACCCGGCGCGGCGGCCAGCGCCGAACTCGACGAGACCGTCCACGGCCGCCCCGCCAGATCGGTGACGATGCCGCCTGCGGCCCGCACCAGTGCCACCCCGGCGGCGTAGTCCCACACATGGTCACCGAACGTCACCGCGCCACCCAGAATTCCGTCGGCGACATACGCGAGGTCGACACCGGTGGCGCCGTGCATCCGCAACCGGTGGCATTCGCGGCTCATGTTCTCCAGGACGCCGAGCCGGTAGCGCCCCGGATAGCGTCCACGCCAGTCGACGTTGAACGTGCCGATCCCGACGATCGAATCCTTCAGCGTCGGGGAATCCAACGGCGCACGGGGCACCCCGTTGGCGTACAGCGGTCCACCCACCACCGCGGTGTAACGCTGATCGGTGAACGGCAGCCAGGTCAGCCCGGCGACGGGTTCACCGTCGCGCATCAGGCCCAGCAGGACCGCGGCCATGGGCGACCCGGCGGCGTAGTTGAAGGTGCCGTCGATCGGGTCGAGCACCCACACCAGGGGCGAATCGATGGGAGCGCCCCCGAATTCCTCGCCGTGCACCCCGATCCCGGTACGGGTGGTCAGCGCCTCGACCACCTGACGTTCGATGGCGAGATCGACCTCGGTGGCGAAGTCGTTGCCCTTCTTGCGGACGGCCGAGTCGGCACGATGGCCCGCCAGGAACGGCTCCACGACGTCATCGAGGATGCTCGAGGCCGTCGCGATCAGGTCGTCGTAATCCACCGAGCCGGTCATCGGCTGACCGCGGACAGCGCCTCCGGCAGCGTGAAGCGGCCCGCGTAGAGCGCTTTTCCGACGATCGCGCCCTCCACACCTTCACCGGTGAGGGTGGCGATGGCGCGCAGGTCGTCCAGGCTGGACACTCCGCCCGACGCGATCACGGGTGCGTCGGTCTTGGCGGCCACCGCCGACAGCAGCTCGAGGTTGGGTCCGTTGAGCGTGCCGTCCTTGGTGACATCGGTGACCACGAACCGCGAACACCCCTCGGCGTCAAGGCGTTCCAACACCGGCCACAGGTCGCCGCCGTCGGTCTCCCAGCCGCGTCCGCGCAGCCGGTAGTCGCCCCCGGCCGCAGCGGAGTCGATCTTGACGTCGAGGCCCACGGCCACCTTGTCGCCGTGCTCGGCGATCACCTTGGCGCACCATTGCGGGTTCTCCAGTGCGGCGGTGCCGAGGTTGACCCGCCGGCAGCCGGTGGCCAGCGCCGCCTTCAACGAGTCGTCGTCGCGGATACCGCCGGAGAGTTCGACGTCGACATCGAGTTTGCCGACCACCTCTGCGAGCAGTTCGCGGTTGGAGCCGCGGCCGAAAGCGGCGTCGAGGTCCACCAGGTGGATCCACTCGGCACCGTCGCGCTGCCAGCCCAGAGCGGCATCGAGCGCCGAGCCGTACTCGGTCTCGCTGCCGGCCTGGCCCTGGACCAGGCGGACCGCCTTGCCTTCCACCACGTCGACGGCAGGCAGCAGAATCAACTTACAAGTCACAGTCCCTCAACCCAATTGGTGAGCAGTGCCGCACCGGCGTCACCGCTTTTCTCCGGATGAAATTGTGTCGCCGACAACGGACCGTCCTCGACGGCAGCCAGGAACGGCACGTGATGCCGAGCCCAGGTGAGCTTGGCGCCAGGATCACCCGTCCATTCCTGGGCGGCATAGGAATGGACGAAGTAGAACCGGGTCTGCGGGTCGATTCCCCGGAACAGCACGCTGTCCTCGGGCGCGTCGACGACATTCCAGCCCATGTGCGGGACCACAGGTGCGTCCAAGTGCGTCACCGCACCCGGCCATTGCCCGCAACCCACGGACTCCACCCCGAACTCGACGCCACGGGCGAACAGGATCTGCATTCCCACACACACCCCGAGCACGGGGCGGCCCCGCTGCAACCGGTCGGCGATGATCTTCTCACCGCCGATGGCACGCAAACCGCTCATGCACGCTTCGAAGGCACCGACACCGGGCACCAGCAGGCCGTCGGCCTCGGCGGCCGCGGCCGGGTCAGCGGTGACCTCGACGTCAGCGCCGGTACGTTCGGCCGCACGCTGAGCCGAACGCAGATTGCCCGACCCGTAGTCGAGGACCACGACTTTTTTGGTCACAGGGTCCCTTTGGTGGAGGGCACGCCGGTGACCCGGGGGTCGTATTCGACAGCTTCCCGAAGCGCACGGGCGACGGCCTTGTACTCCGCCTCGGTGATGTGGTGGGGATCGCGGCCATAAATGGTGCGCACATGCAGGGCGATGCGCGCGTTGAACGCCAGCGACTCGAACACGTGACGGTTGATCACCGTGTGGTACGGCACGGTCGAACCGGCGATGGTGAACTCCACCATGGACTCCGGTTCCCCGGTGTGCACGCAGTACGGCCGCCCGGAGACGTCCACGGCCGCATGCGCCAGCGTCTCGTCCATCGGGATGAAGGCGTCACCGAAGCGGCGGATGCCCTTCTTCTCCCCCAGCGCCTGACCGAGCGCCTGCCCCAACACGATCGCGGTGTCCTCCACGACGTGGTGCGCCTCGATGTGCACGTCACCAGTGGCCCGCACGGTGAGATCGAAGCTGGCGTGACTGCCGAGCGAGGTCAGCATGTGGTCGAAGAACGGCACCCCGGTGTCGATCTGCACCTGGCCGGTGCCGTCGAGGTCGAGTTCGACCACGATGTCGGATTCGCGGGTGGTGCGCTGCACACGAGCGCGCCGGGCGGTCAAGGTCTGGGTCATGATGCTCCTAGCGGCTGGGTCAGTTCTCCTGCGACAAGGGTGGCGCTGGCCGCCAGCAGCGCATCGTTCTCTGCGGCGAGTCCGGTGGTGGCGCGCAGGTAGCCCGGGATGCCGACGTCGCGGATCAGGATTCCCGCGTCCAGATAGCGCTTCCAGGTGGCGGGCGCGTCGGCGAACTGACCGAACAGCACGAAGTTGGCGTCACTGGGAATGACCCGGAAACCCATGCTGGTCAACGCTTCTGTGACGCGCTGCCGTTCGGCGATCAGCGTCGCGACGCTGCCCAGGGTGTCGTCGGCATGGCGCAGCGCAGCGCGTGCGGCGGCCTGGGTGACCACCGACAGGTGATACGGCAGCCGAACCAGCAGCATCGCGTCGATGACCGCGGGGGCGGCGATCAGGTAACCCAGCCGGCCGCCGGCGAAGGCGAACGCCTTGCTCATGGTGCGGCTGACCACCAGCTTGGTGGGGAACTCGTCGATCAGCGCCACCGCGCTGGGCTGCGAGGAGAACTCGCCGTACGCCTCGTCGACGATCAGCACCCCGGTTTTCATGACGGCGAGGATGCGGCGCAGATCCTCCAGCGGCACGCTCTGCCCGGACGGGTTGTTCGGACTGGCCACGAAAACCACGTCAGGCGAACGGCTTTCGACGGCAGCCACCGCCACGTCGATATCGAGGCTGAAATCCTCGGAGCGGGCGGCCTGCAGCCACTCGGTCTGGGTGCCGTCGGAGATGATCGGGTGCATCGAGTACGACGGCACGAAACCGATGGCCTTGCGGCCCGGGCCGCCGAAAGCCTGCAGAAGCTGCTGCAGGATCTCGTTGGATCCGTTTGCGGCCCAGAGGTTCTCGACACCCAGCGAGACGCCGGTCTGCTGGGTCAGATACGCCGCCAGGTCGGCGCGCAGCGCTACCGCGTCCCGATCGGGATAGCGGTGCAACTCGGCGGCCGCCTCGCGCACCGACCGGGCCACGTCATCGATCAACGCCTGCGTCGGGGGGTGCGGATTCTCGTTCGTGTTCAGCCGCACCGGCACCACCAATTGCGGGGCCCCGTACGGAGATTTTCCGCGCAGGTCGTCGCGCAGCGGCAGATCGTCGAGACTGATCTGCGCTCCGGGTCCACTCATCGTTCGAACCTCCGGCGTACGGCCTCTCCGTGGGCGGGCAGATTCTCGGCTTCGGCGAGCGTGATGACGTGCCCGGACACGTCCTTCAGCGCGGCCTCGGTGTAGTCGACCACGTGGATACCGCGCAGGAAGGTCTGCACCGACAACCCGCTCGAGTGCCGGGCACAGCCGGCGGTGGGCAGCACGTGATTGGAGCCGGCGCAGTAGTCGCCCAGGCTGACCGGCGACCAGGCACCCACGAAAATCGCTCCGGCGGAACGGATCTGATTGGCGACCGCGTGCGAATCGGCGGTCTGGATCTCCAGGTGCTCGGCGGCGTAGGCGTTGACCACCCGCACACCGGTATCGATGTCGTCGACCAGCACGATCGCGGACTGCCGACCCAGGAGCGCGGCCAGCACCCGGTCCCGGTGCACGGTGGTCTGAAGTTGGGTGGCCAGTTGGGCATCGACAGCCACGCCCAGGTCGCTGCTGTCGGTGACGAGCACGCTGGCGGCCATCTCGTCGTGTTCGGCCTGGCTGATCAGGTCGGCGGCGACGTGCACCGGGTCGGCGGTGTGGTCGGCCAGGATCGCGATCTCGGTGGGGCCGGCCTCGGCGTCGATACCGACCTGTGAACGGCAGATCCGCTTGGCGGCCGTGACGTAGATGTTGCCCGGACCGGTGATCATGTCGACCGGGGCCAGTTCGGCCCCGTCGGTGTCGGTACCGCCGTAGGCCAGCAGCGCGACCGCCTGAGCGCCCCCGACCGCCCAGACTTCGTCGACACCGAGCAGTGCGGCTGCCGCCAGGATGGTCGGGTGCGGCAGGCCTCCGAACTGCGCCTGCGGCGGGCTGGCGATCACCAGCGAGTCGACGCCGGCGGTCTGGGCCGGCACGACGTTCATGATCACGCTGGACGGGTAGACGGCATTGCCGCCGGGCACGTAGAGGCCGACCCGCTCGACGGGCACCCACCGCTCCGTGACGGTGGCCCCCGGGGCGAGCTCGGTGGTGGTGTCGGTGCGCCGCTGATCGGCATGCACCGCCCGGGTGCGGTCGATGGCGACCTGCAAGGCGACGCGCACGTCCGGTTCGAGTTCGCTGAGCGCCTGCTGCAGTGCGTCCGCCGGGACACGGACGGCGTCGGGACGGACCCCGTCGAACTGTTCGCCGTATCGCAGCGCGGCGTCGGCGCCGTGCTCGGCCACCTCGTCGACGATGGGGCGCACCTTGGGCACCACTGCGTCGACGTCGACACCGCCGCGGGGTAACGCCGCGCGCAATTGCGCCGCGGACAGGGCGCGGTTACGCAAATCGATCCGGGACATCTCGAAACTGGCCATCACTAGTGATTGTCCCTGATCGATGCTCCTGTTTAAAAATTGATTGAGCTGCGGAGTTGGCAGCTGCCAGACTGCGGCCATGGAATGGGAAGTCTGGTTCGCGTTTCTCGGCGCGGCGATCGCCATCAGCGTGTCGCCGGGCGCCGGGGCGATTCTGTCGATGGCGACCGGATTGACCCATGGCCTGCGCCGCAGCTACTGGTCGATCATCGGGCTGGAGATCGGGCTCATGGTGCAGTTGGCGCTGGTCGCCATCGGTCTGGGCGCCGCGCTGGCCAACTCCGTGCTCGCCTTCACCATCATCAAGTGGCTCGGTGTGGCGTATCTCATCTATCTGGCGGTCCGGCAATGGCGGGCGGCCGGCGTCGACCTGCGCGCGCAGATGAACCCGGCGGGTTCGTCGGGAGCGTTGTCGTTGATGACCCGCGGCGCGCTGGTGAACCTCACCAATCCGAAGGGACTGGTGTTCCTGCTGGCAGTGCTCCCTCAGTTCGTGGTGCCGTCGGCGCCGCTGCTGCAGCAATACCTCGTCATCGGCGCCACCATGGTGGTGGTCGACCTGGTGGTGATGGGCGGGTACGCGGGGCTGGCCGCCCGGGTCCTCGGGTTCCTGTCGACGCCACGCCAGCAACGGGCCGTCAACCGGGTGTTCTCGGGACTGTTCGCCGCAGCTGCGGTGGTGTTGTCCTTCGTCCGGCGCGCCGCGACCGCATGACTCTGCTCGTTTAAGGTTAGCTGCGGCTATGCACCGCAGACCTCGAGCATCGGAGTGAACGTACGGATGTCGCTGATCACCAACACCGATGTACCGCACGGTAAACGGAAGATGACACAGAAGCCGGCGGCATTCGCGCTTGCTGCCGGCCTTCTGGCCGTTCCGCTGATTCCCATGCTGCTCGAAGCGGCGTTGCCGGACCGCGAGTGGGCCGAGGCTGCTTCCGGCGACAAGACCGTCGAGATCGTCAGCGCCGAAGGCCACGGGGTGGTCGTGACCGCTCCGGACGGGTGGCAGACGCAGGACAACGGCGACTCGGCGGTGCTGCGCACCGACGGCGCGGTGGTGATCGTCGAGGTCTACGACCGAGCCGACCGCGAACGCGAGGCGGTGACACAGCGACTGATGCGGTCCAACCGCGTGCAGGGCATGCCGTCGGCGCTCGACGGTGGGCAGATCACATCCGCCGACGGCGACCTCAGCGGCGACACCTGTGTTGTGGTGACCGAGACACTGACCGGGACCTGCGCCTATCTGACCGACGACGACGTCGTGATCTCGGTGATCGCGCTCGGCGACGGCGACCATCCCGCACCGCCCATCGCCGACCTCGTCGGCCCGCTGACCCGGACCGAGACAGGAGGCACCCCATGACCGCGACCGTCGAACGCCACACCACCACCGCCCGCGCGCGGGTGCCGGTGATCTACCGGCCCGAATCGGCGGTCTTCTGGTTGTTCATCGTGGCGCTGGTGGTCGGCACGGTGATCCAGCTGGCCGAGAACGGTGCGGCCATCAAGGAGACCCTCGACGCGCAGGTGGCCCTGGCCCCGCTGTGGCTGGGTTTCATCGTCTTCCTGATCTGGCTGATGAACAAGTTCGACCCGTTCCGCAGTGTGCGCGCCTACCCCCAGGTGCTGGTGGCCGGCGCCGCGATGGGCGCAACGGTGGCGGTCACCATGGCCATGTCGGGCAACACCGCACTGTTCGGGGTCTGGGCCCGGGTGCTTGACCCCGATGTCGCCGCACAATGGTCGGCGGCGCTGTCGGCACCGATCATCGAGGAAGCGGCAAAGGCGTTGTGCGCGTTGGTGATCCTGGTGCTGGCCGCGCCGGTGTTCACCAGGATCTCCCACGCGCTGCTGCTCGGCATGTACGTCGGGTTCGGTTTCGACATCTTCGAAGACCTGGTCTATGCGACCCGGCAGGCGATCTCGAGCTTGGACTCCGACCTGTCCGGCGCCGGCGGCAACCTCGTGCTGCGGGTGTTCACCGCCGTGCCCGCGCACTGGGCGTACACCGCGTTGGCGACGGTGGGGGTGCTGCTGCTGATGCCGACGTTCGCCGGCCGGGACAGCTGGTCCCTGCCCCGGCGGGTGGTGGTCGCGGTGGCGCTGATGTTCTGCGCTTCGCTGATGCACTTCATCTGGGATTCGCCAGGCCCCGAGGAGGGGCTCGTGGCCGTCGGGGTGATGCTGGGCAAGGTCGCGCTGAACCTGGTGATCTTCCTGGTACCGGTGCTGTTGCTGCTGCGCGCCGAACGGGCCTGGGTCCGCGCGCAGATCGAGCAGCGACCCGATCTGCCGTTCGACCGGGCGCTGCTGGACTCGCTGTTGACCCGGCGGTCGCGGCGGGCATTCCAGAAACAGGCCCGCAGAAGTGGCGGACGCGCGGGGAAGAAGGCGGCACGTCGGGAGCAGAATGCCGCCCTCGACGTCATCCAGGCGGGCTGATCCGGGTCCGAACAATCGAACCAGCCCGTCGGTGTCGCGGTGCTGCTCGAGCCCGCTGCCTAGAAGTCGAGTCCGATGTCGAGCACCCGCACCGAGTGTGTGAGCGCGCCCACCGCCAGGTAGTCGACGCCGGTGCTCGCATAGGCCGCCGCCCGGTCCAGCGACAGGCCGCCGGAGGACTCCAACTGGACATGCGGAGCACGGGAATCCCGGCGCTGCACCGCGATCTGGGTCTCCCACACCGCGAAGTTGTCGAGCAGGATCAGCTGCACATCCTCCTCCAGCACGGCGTCGAGCTCGTCGAGGGAGTCGACCTCGACTTCGCACGGCAGGTCGGGTGCGGCGGTGCGGACCGCGCGCAGCGCGGCGACCACCGATCCGGCTGCGGCGACGTGGTTGTCCTTGATCAGCGCGGCGTCCCCCAGACCCATCCGGTGGTTGACACCGCCACCGACGCGCACGGCGTACTTCTGCAGCGCGCGCATACCCGGCAGCGTCTTGCGGGTGTCCCGGATCCGGGCGTTCGTACCGTCCACGGTGGCAACCCATTCCGCCGTCGCGGTGGCGATGCCCGAGAGGTGGGACACCAGGTTGAGCATGGTGCGCTCGGCGGTGAGCAGCCCGCGGGTCTCGGACTCGACCGTCAGCAGCGGGTCACCCGGAACCAGGGTGTCCCCGTCGTCGGCCCGACCCAGGACCTGGTAGCCGTCGACGCCGAGTACCTCATCGAGAACCAGCAGCGCGATGTCGATTCCCGCCGCCACTCCGTGTGCCCGGGTGACCATCGCCGCGGTGGTGCTGGCATCTTCGGAAACCGTTGCCAGCGTGGTGATGTCGGGACCGTAGCGTAGGTCTTCGTCGAGTGCCCGGGCGATGGCGGCCCGCGCCTCGTGCAGTTCGTGAGCGGTGAGAGCCATCAGCATGCCACCGCCGTCTCGACCGCCGGACCGCCCTGCACCAGACGCACCACGGTGCTGTGTGCCAGGTGGTCGTCTGTCCCGGGATGTTCGGCCCGATGGTGGCAGCCCCGGCTTTCGGTACGCGCCATGGCGGCCGCGGCAACCGCGGCGGCGGTGGCGGTCAGGGCGGCATCCTCGAACTGTGCGCGCGTACGCGGCTGAACCAGGGGCGCAGTGGAAACCAGCTCACTGAGCGCGCGCAGCCCGGCGGCCGAGCGGACCACCGAGGCCGAACGCGACATCGTCTGCTGCAGCCGGGCCCGGTCCACCACGGGTACACCGGGCCCGTCTTCTGTCCTGGCGGTCCGGATACCCACCGTGGCGGCGTGGTCCGCGGCGGCGCGGCCGGCCCGGCCGCCGACCACCAGACCTTCGAGCAGGCTGTTGGAAGCCAGCCGGTTGGCGCCGTGCATCCCGGTGCGGGCCACCTCACCGGCGGCGAACAGCCCGGGCAGCTCGGTGCGGCCGTGCACGTCGGTCACGACCCCGCCGCACGAGTAGTGCGCCCCGGGCACCACCGGTATCGGTTGCCGGGTGGGATCGATACCCGCGGCGTGGCAGGCGGCCGTCACCGTGGGGAACCGCCGCGCGAACCCGTCGAGGCGGCGGGCGTCGAGGTAGACGCAGGCGTCCCCGGTCTCGCGTAGCCGTGCGTCGATCGCGGCGGCGACGACATCACGTGGCGCCAGGTCCCCCATCGGGTGCAGAGCGGCGGTCACCGAGTCACCGCGCGCATCGACCAGGATCGCGCCCTCACCGCGGATCGCCTCGGTGATGAGGGGCCGACGGGCGCCGGACTGCCGGGCGTCGGAAAACAACATGGTCGGGTGGAACTGGATGAACTCCAGGTCGCTGACCGGCACCCCGGCCTGCAGCGCCAATGCGATGCCGTCGCCGGTGGAGCCGTCCGGGTTGGTGGTGGCGCTGTAGAGATGGCCGAGGCCGCCGGTGGCCAGGATCACCGAACCGGTGTGCACGATTCCGGGACCGTGGGGGCTGACCACGGCGACGCCGGTGATGGCGTCCTCGTCGCGCAGCAGTTGCACGGCAACGTGATCGCGGCGGATGTCGAGCGAAGCGGCGGCGTGGTCCAGTGCGCGCTGGACTTCGCCCCCGGTGGCGTCACCGCCGGCGTGGACGATGCGCCGCCGCGAGTGGCCACCCTCGCGGCCCAACGCCCACCCGCCCTCGGGCCGCTGATCGAAAACGGCTCCATCGCAAACCAATTCGGTGACGGCTCGGTAGCCGTCGGCCACGATGGACCGGACCGCATCCGCATCACACAGACCCGCTCCGGCGGCCAGCGTGTCAGCCACATGCGCGTCCACCGAGTCGTCGGTACGGGGAATGACGACGGCGATACCGCCCTGTGCGTAATGCGTCGCGGTTTCGGAGATCTTGCTCAACACCACAACCCGACGGCCTGCGCGGTGGGCCGCCAGCGCCGCCGCCAGACCGGCGACTCCGGTGCCGATGACCACGACATCGGCCCGCTGCTGCCACAGCCCGCCGCCCCCACAGGCGGCGGCACGGACACGGTTCATTCGCCGCCGCCGGGCTGACCGATCTCGATCATCCGCTGCACGCTGCGTTGCGCCAGCGCGGCGGTCTCGAGGTCGACGTGCACCTCGTCGGCCTCCTCGACCAGGCAGCGCAGCAACGCGGCCGGGGTGATCATCTTCATGTACTTGCAGGAGGCGCGGTCGTTGACGGCTCGGAAGTCGATTTCCGGTGCAGCACGGCGCAATTGGTGCAACATACCGATCTCGGTGGCCACCAGCACCTGGCGGGCCTTGGACTGCCGGGCGGCGTCGAGCATGCCGCCGGTGGACAGGATCTTCACCCGGTCCTCCGGGAAGGAGCCCTCACCGGCCAGGTACAACGCCGAAGTGGCGCAACCGCATTCGGGGTGCACGAACAGCTCCGCGTCGGGGTGGCTGCGCGCCTGCTCGGCGAGCTCGTCGCCGTTGATGCCGGCATGGACGTGGCATTCACCGGCCCAGATCTGCAGGTTCTTGCGGCCGGTCTCGCGTTTGACGTGGGCACCCAGGAACTGGTCGGGGCAGAACAGCACTTCGCGGTCTTCGGGAATCGAGGCGACGACCTCGACCGCGTTGGACGACGTGCAGCAGATGTCGGTCAGTGCCTTCACCGCGGCGGTGGTGTTGACGTAGGAGACGACCACCGCATCGGGGAACTCGTTCTTCCACTCCCGCAGTTCCTCGGCGGTGATGGAGTCGGCCAGTGAGCAACCGGCCCGCTGGTCCGGGATCAGGACCGTCTTCTCCGGTGACAGGATCTTGGCCGTCTCCGCCATGAAGTGCACACCTGCGAAGACGATGGTGTCCTCGGGTGCCTCGGCGGCGATGCGCGAGAGCGCCAGGGAATCGCCCACGTGGTCGGCGACGTCCTGGATGGCCGGCAACTGGTAGTTGTGCGCAAGCAGCGTGGCGCCCCGCAGTTTGAGGAGGCGGCGGATCTCGTCCGCCCATTGCTGGTCGCCGACAACACCGGAATAGCCGTCGGGCCCGTTGGAGATCTGGGCTGCCAATCCGTCCATGCGGTCGAGCACAGTCATGACCGCTCCTTTCGCCATCGAGGTTTTCGACTTATGATCGAAAACATGCCACATCGTAGCACTGCCCACGAAGTGCTCGCCGTCGTCTTCCAGGTTCGCCGGTTGACGACCAAAGAACCGCAGCTCAGCGTGCTCCTGTGGCAACGCGCGCTCGATCCGCAACGCGGCGCGTGGTCCCTGCCCGGCGGGCGGCTGCGACACGACGAAGACATGACGAGTTCAGTCCGGCGCCAACTCGCCGAGAAGGTGGACCTACGTGAGATAGCCCACCTCGAGCAATTGGCGGTGTTCTCCGACCCGCACCGGGTTCCGGGCGACACCCGCACCATCGCCACCACATTCCTGGGCCTGGTCCCCTCCCCCGCCACCCCCGAACTACCGGCCGACACGCGCTGGCACCCGGTGGACAACCTGCCGCCGATGGCCTTCGACCACGGCCCCATGGTGAGCCACGCCCGCACACGGCTGGCCGCCAAGCTGTCATATACCAACATCGGATTCGCCCTGGCGCCAAAGGAATTCGCGCTGTCCACGTTGCGCGACATCTACAGCACCGCCCTGGACTACCAGGTCGACGCAACAAATCTGCAGCGTGTGCTGGCTCGCCGCGGCGTGATCACCCGCACCGGCACCACCGCGCAGTCCGGGCGCAGCGGCGGCCGCCCGGCCGCGATGTACAAATTCACCGACGCCCAACTGCGCGTCACTGACGAGTTCGCCGCATTCCGTCCGCCAAACTGAGCCTGACCGGCACCCAGTGCCACCCCGCTTGGTTCCTAAGGGTTCATTAAGAGACAATGGGCGCTCGGTCATGAAGAGGAGCTGGCATGGAGATTGGCAGTGCAGCCAAGGCGACCGGCGCCGAGTGGATAGGCAGGACACCTCATCAGGTGTTGCAGCGCGGCGCCAAGCCGCTGCTTCCGCATGACGATCCCTTCTACGCACCGCCGGAGGGCTTCGAGCACGCCGAGCCGGGAACGGTGCTGCGGTCCCGCGATGTCGAGCTCGCCTTTCTCGGCCTGATCCGGCAGCGATTCACCGCGACTCAGCTGCTCTACCGCACGACCGACCTGCACGGTGACCCCGAAGCGACCGTCACCACCGTGCTGGTGCCCGCCGAACGGTCCGCCACCACTCCGTGCCCGGTGGTGTCCTACCAGTGCGCCATCGACGCGGTGGCCGACCGGTGCTTCCCCTCGTACGCGCTGCGCCGCGGCGCCAAGGCGGTGGGCGCGCTGGCACAGCTGGAGTTCCTGCTGATCGCGGCCGCACTGGCCGAGGGGTGGGCGGTGTCGGTGCCGGATCACGAGGGGCTGCGCGGCCTGTGGGGCGCGCCCGTCGAGCCGGGCTATCACGTCCTCGACGGACTGCGGGCCGCCACCAGCATGGAGCGCCTGGGCCTGGCCCAGGACGCACCGCTGGGGCTGTGGGGATACTCCGGTGGCGGTTTGGCGACGGCCTGGGCTGCCGAGATGGCCGACGCTTACGCTCCCGAACTCAACATCGTCGGCGCGGTCCTCGGCTCACCGGTCGGCGACCTGGGCCACGCGTTCCGCCGGCTGAATGGCAGCTTCTACTCCGGCCTGCCCGCCATGGTGGTGGCGGCGTTGACCCACATCTATCCCGTTTTGGACCGGGTGATCCAGGAGCACGCCACCGCTGAGGGCAAGGCGATGCTGCTCGACCTCGAGAAGCAGACCACCATGAGCGCGGTCCTGCGGCTGATCGGCAGCGACCTGGGCACGATGGTCGACCGTCCTCTCGAGGAGATCTTGGCGACCCCGGAAATCCAGCGGGTGTTCGCCGACATCAAGCTCGGCACCGCCGCACCCAAACTGCCGGTGCTGATCGTCCAGGCCGTCCACGATCGCATCGTCTCGGTGGACGACATCGACGAACTGGCCGAGGTCTACACCGCCGGCGGCTGCGAGGTCACCTACCACCGCGACATGTTCAGCGAGCACATGCTGCTGCACCCGATGTCGGCGCCGATGACGCTGCGCTGGCTGCGTGACCGCTTCGCCGGCCGGCCGCTGCAGGAGCACCTGGCGCGCACCAGGTGGCCGACCCTGCTGAACCCTTCGACCTACCGCGGCATGCTGCGCCTGGGAGTGATCAGCGCCAAGGTGATCACCGGGCGCCAGCTGGAGCGGCTACCGCTCTCCCGCTTCGACCGCTGAGCTGTCGGCGCTCACCGGCACCGACTGTGGGGCCGGCAGGAACACCGGCTCAACGGGCGGGTAGCCGCCGAGATCGTCCCGTGCGGTGGACACCGCGAACATGGCGTACACCAGTGCCGCGGTGGCAGCGGGAATCAGCAGCGTGGCCGCCATCTGCAGCGGGCCGGCACCGAAGAACACCGACGGTGCCTCCGTGTAGTAATACACCCGCTGATCGGGGCTGACGGGTGCGGTGTCGAGGTACACCGGTGGGTACCGCAGCCGCGCCAGCACCGCGCCGACGGTCGTGGCGGCCGTCGCGCAGAGGGCGGCTCCGATCGACAGTGCGGCCACCATCAGCGGGCCACGATGCGCACGCCACTGCCACACCAGAACAGGGGTCACCACGGCGACCACCCACAACAGGCCCAGCATCAGGAACGCGGCGACGAAGAAGTGGTCGGCTTCGTCGCCGAGATAGGTCTGCACCCGCTCACCGGCACGGGTCAACGCGATCACCCCGTGCACGGACGGGGCCAGCCAGGCCCACAGTCCACCGAGCACCAGGCCGGCGGCGGTCAAGCCGGCGATGACGAGTGTTGCCGCGCGACGTCGCGAGACCCGCGGGGCCGTGGTGTCCATGGCGACCGGGACCGCGGTCATCGCCGGGTGTCCAGATCCTCGGAGTCCACCTGGCCGTGCCGCGAGCATTTGGCCCACCAGCCGTCGGGGCGCACCTGGACGATCATCCGGCGGCCACACGCGGCGCAGAACCGGGGCGGTTCCAGACCCAACTGCGCCGCGGTGGGCACCGAGGCGCCGGCTTCGGCATCGGCCGCCACGCCGGTGTAGACGTTGTAGGCGCCTGCGGCTACCGGCTCGGGCGCAGTGCTCGCGAAATCGTGAACCATCACCTGCTTTTCTACAGGCTCGCGTTGAGCGCCTTGATCGGCATCTGCAGATCGTCGAGGAGTTCCAGGTCAGCCTCGGCCGGCCGGCCCAGTGTGGTGAGGTAATTGCCCACGATCACCGCGTTGATGCCACCCAGGATGCCCTTCTTGGCGCCCAGGTCGCCGAGGGTGATCTCCCGGCCACCCGCGAAGCGCAGCATGGTGCGCGGCAGCGCCAGCCGGAACGCGGCGACGGCCTTGAGCGCCTCGGCGGCCGGAAGCACCTCGAGGTCGCCGAACGGCGTCCCCGGGCGCGGGTTGAGGAAGTTCAGCGGTACCTCGTGTGGATCGAGCTCGGCGAGGTTCGCGGCGAATTCCGCGCGTTGCTCCAGGGTCTCGCCCATCCCGAGGATGCCGCCGCAGCAGACCTCCATACCGGCGTCGCGCACCATCTCCAAGGTGCCCCAGCGCTCCTCCCAGGTGTGGGTGGTGACCACATTCGGGAAAAACGACTTCGAGGTCTCCAGGTTGTGGTTGTAGCGGTGCACGCCCATGCCCTTGAGGCGGTCCACCTGCTCCTGGTCCAGCATGCCCAGCGAGCAGGCGATCTGGATGTCGACCTCGTTGCGGATGGCTTCGATCCCCGCGGCCACCTGGGCCAGCAGCCGCTCGTCGGGGCCGCGCACGGCGGCGACGATGCAGAACTCGGTGGCCCCCGATTTCGCGGTCTGTTTGGCGGCTTCCACCAGGCTCGGGATGTCGAGCCATGCGCTGCGTACCGGGGAGGCGAAAAGGCCCGACTGAGAGCAGAAGTGGCAGTCCTCGGGACAACCGCCGGTCTTGAGGCTGATGATGCCCTCGACCTCGACCTCGGGGCCGCACCACTTCATCCGGACCTCGTGGGCCAGGGCCAGCAGGGCTTCGAGTTGGTCGTCGGGCAGTTGCAGGACCTGCAGCACCTGATCCTGGGTGAGACCTTCACCGCGGTCCAGAACCTGCTCGCGGGCCAGTCCGAGTACATCGACTGCAGCTTGCGTCACGGCTGACGCTCCTCTCGTTTGCAGCATCCCTGCGTGCCACTTGAACGGTGTTCAGGTTAGGCTAGTGGCGTGCAACTGCACAAACGAGACGTGATTCGCACAGCGACCGAGATCCTGGACAACTTCGGGATCGCCGACCTGACCATGCGCCGGCTGGCGCGTGAACTCGACGTCACCGCCGGCGCCCTGTACTGGCATTTCGCCAACAAACAGGAACTGCTGGGCGCGGTGGCCGACGAGCTGCTGCGACCCGCCTGCCGGCCGGTCGACGGCCTGGGCTGGCGTGAACGCATCGCCACGGTGTGCAGCCGACTGCGTGACGCACTGCTGTCGCACACCGACGGCGCCGAGCTGGCCTCGTCGAGCTTCGCCTCGGGGCAATCGGCGGCCATGCCGCTGATCCTGGGGTTGCTGGCCGATGCCGCCCGCGACGCCGGGGTGCCGGATGCGCAGACCGAGCTGGCGGCGCGCACCATCGTCTACTACACCCTCGGGTTCACCGTCGATGAGCAGTCGCGGTTGCAGTTGGACTCCGCGGGGGCGCTGCCGGCCGGGCAGTCCGGGCTGGGGGTGGACCGGCCGGACACATTCGGTTTCGGGTTGTCCCTGCTGATCGACGGGATCTCGGTGCGCGGTGGTCTACGGCAGCCGTGAGTTCTCGATCAATCGGTAGTCGACGCGGGCGTCGCCATCCCAGCGCCGGAGTCCGACGAAGAACGCGCGCCGCTCCCGCGTGACACCGCGGGCACAGGCCAGCGCCACCGCGACCTGCTCGGCGGTCAGTTTGCGGCCGAGCGTCGCGTGCGGTGTCCACTGCTGTGAGTCGGTGTGCGGTGCACGCCACGACGACATGTGCGGCGCGCAGATGCGGTTCACCGCGTCGTGCAGCTCGAGCAGTGCGGTGGACGGCACGATGAGGTGCGCCAGGGTGAAGCGGCCCACGCCCAGATCGACCGCTTGGTCCGAGTCGCCAGCATTTTCCGGCCCGTTCGCGGGCGGATGACCGAAGACCAGGGGGGCGCCGACCGTACAGGGCAGGGGCAGGTGCTCCCCCAGCTGCGCCAGCTCGTCGTCCACCGCGGGGTCGATACGGCCCGCCACCGCCATCGTCACGTGCGGCCGGTTGCTGGTGGACGTCACCCGCAGCTGACTGGGCACCCCGGCCTCGGCCAGTTCCGCCCACACCGCCCTCAGCGCAGCGTCGGTGTCGTCGTCGAAGTACAGCTCGATCGAATGTGCCACCGGCTCATTCGATCAAACCGGTCAGCCACTCAGGATCGAACGCCGAAGCACACAGCGTCGAGAAGTCCTGCGCCGACAGTGAACCCGCCCCGGCCGGCAGCGCCGCGCGCACCGGTGCCAGTTCGGCCAGCGCGCCCCGGTTCGACACCTCGGCAGCACCCGGCCGGGCCGGCCACGAGCCGATGACCAATCCGGCGCAGCGCAACCCCCGATGAGCCAGCGATTCCAGGGTCAGGGCCGTGTGGTTGAGGGTGCCCAACGTCGCGGACACCACCACCACGACCGGTGCGTCCAGCCGCTCCGCCAGATCGCGGACCGTGACACCGCCGGCGCCGATCTGCACCAGCAGGCCGCCGGCGCCTTCGACCAGGGTGAGCTGCCCCGGCGCGTCGACGGCACGGATGGCCGCCAGCAGCTCCTCCTCGGTGGGCAGCGGTTCACCGGCCTGCTCCGCGGCTGCGACAGGCGCCAGCGGCTCGGGGTAGCGCGCCAGGCCGTGCAGCCCGGCGATACCCGACAAGCGGCCCACTTCGGCCAGGTCGTCGTCACCGGCTTCGGCTCCGGCCGGGGCGGTTCCGGTCTGCACCGGTTTGCAGACCGCCACGGGCAGGGCGAGGAGGCGCGCATGACACGCCAGCGCGGCGGTGGCCACCGTCTTGCCCACACCGGTTCCGGTCCCGGAAACCACGACGACGCTCATCGGCCGGCCAACACCTCCGTCAACACCCGCCGGGCCAGGCCCAGTTCGTCGGCGGTCAGCGACGCGCGCGCGGTCAGGCGCAGCCGCGATGTCCCCGCGGGCACCGTCGGCGGCCGGAAACAGCCCACCCGGACCCCGCGTTCCAGGCAGGCGGCGGCCGCCGCCACGGCCACCTCCGGCTCGCCGAGGATGACCGACACGACCGCCGACTGTGGTTCGTCGGCGACCCCGCACACCCGCGCCAGTTCGCGCGCGTGGGCCAGGACAGCTCGAGCGCGTTCGGGTTCGGCGGCCAGCAGCTGCAGAGCAGCCAGCGCTGCGCCGACCGCCGCCGGCGCCAAACCGGTGTCGAAGATGAAGGTTCGGGCCGCGTCGATCAGGTGGTCACGGACCGCCACGGATCCGAGCACCGCACCACCCTGGCTGCCCAGCGCCTTGGACAACGTCGTCGTCATCACGATGTCGGGGGCGCCCGCCAGCCCGGTTTCCTGGAGTAGGCCGCGCCCACCGTCGCCACGCACCCCGAGTCCGTGCGCCTCGTCGACCAGCAGCACCGCGCCGTGTTTTCGGCACACCTCGTGCAGCCGGCGCAGCGGCGCCAGCGCCCCGTCTGCGCTGAACACCGAATCGGTGATGACCAGTGCGCGTTCTTCGGTACGGCCCGCCAGGGCCTGCTCGACGGCGTCGACGTCGCGGTGCGGAGTGACCACGACCCGCGCCCGCGAGAGCCGGCAGGCGTCGACCAGGGAGGCGTGGGAATAGGCATCGGAGACCAGCAGCGAGCCGGGGCCCGACAGTGCCACGACGGCGCCGATGTTGGCCGTGTATCCCGACGAGAACACCAAAGCAGCCGGCGCGCCGACGAATTCGGCGAGCGAGCGTTCGAACTGCTGGTGCAGGTCGGTGTCGCCGGTGACGAGCCGGGATCCGGTCGAACCCGCTCCCCAGGTGCGCAGGGCGGCCACCCCGGCCTCGATCACCGCCGGGTGCTGCGACAGCCCGAGGTAATCATTGGAGGCCAGATCCAGTTCCGGCGCCACCGCGGGCCGGGGGCGTAGTGCCCGCCGCAGTCCGGCGGCGCGGCGCTGCTGTTCGGTGGCGTCGAGCCACTCCAGTGGTGATACCTGCGCACGAATCGACACCGATGACCTCGCCATGTCGGGGCGAACGGAACGCCGCCTTAATTGAACACCGTTCAGGCTAGCGCACGCGCCACGGCCACCATCGCCGAGGCGATGCGGTCGATCTCGGCGGGCGTGCACACGAACGGCGGCATCGCGTACACCAGGTTGCGGAACGGGCGCAGCCACACGCCGTGATCCAGCGCCACTGCGGTGGCGACGGCCAGGTCCACCGGCCGGCTCAGCTCCACCACACCGATCGCGCCGCGGACCCGGACATCGGCCACCCCGGCCACGCTGCGCGCGGGCGCCAGCCCGGCCTCCAGGCCCGCGGCGATCTCGGCCACCCGGGTGCGCCAGTCCTGGCCGAGCAGCAGCTCCACACTGGCCACCGCGACGGCGCAGGCCAGCGGATTGGCCATGAACGTCGGGCCGTGCATCAGCGCGCCCGCATCCGAGGCACTGATGACATGGGCGATCTCCCCGGTGCACAAGGTGGCGGCCAGGGTGATGTATCCCCCGGTCAGCGCCTTGCCGACGCACATGATGTCCGGGCTGACCCCGGCATGGTCGGCGGCGAACAGTTCACCGGTGCGCCCGAAACCCGTCGCGATCTCGTCGAAGATCAGCAGCACGTCGTGGCGGTCGCAGATCGCCCGGAGATCGGACAGGTAGCGCGGGTCATGGAACCGCATACCGCCGGCCCCCTGGACCACCGGCTCCACGATGACCGCCGCCACCTGGTGGGCATGTTGGGCCAGCTGCGCGTCGAAGGCCGCGCTGTAGGCCGGGTCGTAGGCGGCGGGCACCGGCGGGGCGAAAACCTGCTCGGTCAGGATGTCGGTCCACAGCGAGTGCATGCCGCCCTCGGGGTCACAGACGCTCATCGGGGTGAACGTGTCGCCGTGGTAGCCGCCGCGCCACGTCATCAGACGGGTCCTGCCGGTGTGGCCGCGGCTGCGCTGGTACTGCACCGCCATCTTGACCGCCACCTCCACCGACACCGACCCGGAGTCGCTGAAGAACACCGTCTCCAGACCGGCGGGGGTGATCTGCACCAGCAGCTGCGCCAACCGGGCCGCCGGTTCGTGGGTGAGACCGCCGAACATCACGTGGCTCATGGTCGACACCTGGCGGGTGACGGCCTCGTCGAGGACCGGGTGCCCGTGCCCGTGTACCGCGGTCCACCACGACGCCATACCGTCGAGCACGTCCACCGACCGTCCGTCCCGGACCACCTTCAGGTAGGCCCCTGCGGCGCTGAGCACCACCGTCGCCGGCAGTGCGCCCGGGGCTCCGATGGTGCTGTACGGATGCCAGACATGCGCGGCGTCGATGGCGCTGATCTCGGCGGGAGTCAATCGGGACTGCGTCGGCACGGGCACCGAGAGTATCGGAGACGACGCGGCGCTTTGCTCACCAGGAGTTACCCAGACCTGTTGGGTACATTGTCTGTCGACCATGATGTTCTTGACCCCGACCAGGCCGGAGCCAGCAACCACTCCGGAACCTGTGACCCCGACCGCGATGGGGACCAGGAAATCGGGTTTCTACCGACATGATCTCGATGGACTGCGCGGTGTGGCCATCGCGCTGGTTGCTGTCTTCCACGTGTGGTTCGGCCGGGTTTCCGGCGGTGTCGACGTGTTCCTCGTGCTGTCCGGCTTCTTCTTCGGTGGCCGGTTGCTGCGCAGCTCGCTGACCCCGGGCCTGAAGCTGTCGCCGGCGCGCGAAGTGACCCGGCTGGTGCGACGGCTGCTGCCGGCGCTGGTGGTGGTGCTCGCGGCGTCCGCTGTCCTGACCATCCTGGTGCAGCCGGAGACCCGCTGGGAGACCTTCGCCGACCAGAGCCTGGCCAGCCTGGGCTATTACCAGAACTGGGAGCTGGCAAACACCGCGTCGGACTATCTGCGCGCCGGTGAGGCCGTCAGTCCGCTGCAACACATCTGGTCGATGTCGGTCCAGGGCCAGTTCTACATCGCGTTCCTGATCATCGTCTTCGGGCTGACCGCACTGCTGCGCCGGCCCCTGGGCAAGCACCTGCGGGTGTTCTTCATCGTGCTGCTGGGCGCGCTGACCATCGCCTCGTTCGTGTACGCGATCATCGCCCACAACGCCGACCAGACCACCGCCTACTACAACAGTTTCGCGCGCGCGTGGGAGCTGCTGCTGGGCGCCGTGGCGGGCGCGCTGGTGGGTCACATCCGCTGGCCGATGTGGCTACGTGTGGTCGCGGCCACCGTGGCGCTGGCGGCCATCCTGTCGTGCGGGTGGCTGATCGACGGAGTGCAGGAGTTCCCCGGGCCGTGGGCGCTGGTCCCGGTGGGCGCAGGAGTCCTGATGATCCTGGCGGCGGCCAACCGGCAGCAGGGTGAGAAGCTCCCGCTGCCGAACCGGATCTTGGCCTGGCGGCCCTTCGTGACGCTGGGTTCGATGGCCTATTCGCTGTACCTGTGGCATTGGCCGCTGCTGATCTTCTGGCTGGTGCTCACCGGACGGGAACACGCCAACTTCGCCGAAGGCGCGGTGATCCTGCTGATCTCCGGAGTGCTGGCCTACCTGACCATGCGGTTCGTCGAGGAGCCGTTGCGCTACCGGGCACCGTCACCGCACGTGGTGAAGGTGTCCTGGCGCAAGCGGCTGCGGCGGCCGACGATGGCGCTGGGCTCGACGGTGATCCTGCTGGGCGTCGCGCTGACCGCCACGTCGTTCACCTGGCGCGAGCACGTCACCGTCCAGCGCGACAACGGCGAGGAACTGGCCGGCCTGAGTTCGCAGGACTACCCGGGCGCCGACGCGCTGCTGCATCAGCGTCGGGTGCCGGATCTTCCGATGCGTCCGACGGTGCTCGAAGCCAAGGACGATCTGCCCCAGTCCACCATCGACGGCTGTATCAGCGACTTCAGCAATGTGAGCATCCTCAACTGCACCTACGGTGACGAGTCGGCGACCCGCACCATCGCGTTGGCCGGTGGCTCGCACGCCGAACACTGGATCACCGCCCTGGACGTGCTGGGCAAGCAGCACGGCTTCAAAGTGGTGACCTACCTCAAGATGGGCTGCCCGCTGACCACCGAAGAACGGCCGCTGGTGATGGGCAGCAACCGGGAGTACCCCAACTGCCACACCTGGAACGAGCGGGTGATGAGCAAGCTGGTCGCCGACCACCCCGACTTCGTGTTCACCACGTCGACCCGGCCGTGGAACATCAAAGCCGGCGATGTCATGCCGGCCACCTATATCGGGATCTGGCAAACGTTGTCCGACAACAAGATTCCAGTGCTGGCGATGCGGGACACGCCGTGGATTCTCGACGAGGACCGCAAGCCGTTCCTGCCGGCGGACTGCCTGGCCAGCGGTGGCGACGCCACGTCGTGTGGGATGAAACGCTCCGAGGCGCTCTCGGCCCACAATCCCACACTCGATTTCGTCGAGCAGTTCCCGCTGCTCAAACCGCTGGACATGAGCGATGCCGTGTGCGGCCAGGAGATCTGCCGCGCTGTCGAGGGAAATGTGCTGCTGTATCACGATTCTCACCACCTGACCGCGACGTACATGCGCACCCTGGTCGACGAACTGGGCAGGCAGATGGGCCCGGCCACCGGCTGGTGGTGAACGTCGCAGTCGTCGCGGGTGGTGCGCATTCGGACCCTCGCGCCGATAAGGTCGAACGATGCCGTCGAGCGAGCCACCCGGTCCATCTGAAGGCCTGCCCGCACCCAGCGCCCCGCTGACACCGGCGCCCACTGTCACCACCGTGTGGCCGGGCACGCCGTATCCGCTCGGGGCAACCTACGACGGGGCCGGCACCAACTTCTCCGTGTTCTCCGAAGTGGCCTCGAAGGTCGAGCTGTGCCTGATCGCCAAGAACGGCACCGAGACGCGTATCGAACTCGACGAGGTGGACGGCTACGTCTGGCATGCGTATCTGCCCACCATCACTCCGGGACAGCGGTACGGGTTCCGGGTGTACGGGCCCTGGGACCCCAGCCGCGGGCACCGGTGTGACCCCAGCAAGCTGCTGCTGGACCCGTATGGAAAATCGTTCCACGGCGACTTCGACTTCAGCCAGGCGCTGTTCTCCTACGACCTGGAAGCCGACGACCTGGCCTCCGGCGGGATCCCGCCCATGGTGGACTCGCTGGGTCACACGATGACCAGCGTGGTGATCAACCCGTTCTTCAATTGGCAGTCCGACCGGGCGCCGCGCACGCCCTACCACGAGACGATCATCTACGAGGCGCACGTCAAGGGCATGACGCAGACGCACCCCGGCGTGCCCGAGGAACTCCGCGGGACCTACGCCGGGCTGGCCCACCCGGTGATCATCGACCATCTCAAATCGCTGAACGTGACAGCCATCGAGTTGATGCCGGTGCACCAGTTCATGCACGACCACCGCCTGCTGGATCTGGGACTGCGCAACTACTGGGGCTACAACTCCGTGGGCTTCTTCGCCCCGCACTACCAGTACGCGGCCACCCGACACGCCGGCGGCGCCGTCGCCGAGTTCAAGACCATGGTCAGGGCGTTCCACGAAGCCGGTATCGAGGTGATCCTCGATGTGGTCTACAACCACACCGCCGAGGGCAACCACCTCGGACCGACGGTCAACTTCCGCGGTATCGACAACGCCGCCTACTACCGGCTGCTGGACGGCGACGCCCGCCTCTACAAGGACTTCACCGGCACCGGCAACAGCCTCAACGCCCGTCATCCTCACACTCTGCAGCTGATCATGGATTCGCTGCGTTATTGGGTACTGGAGATGCATGTGGATGGTTTCCGGTTCGACCTGGCCTCGACGCTGGCCCGCGAGTTTTACGACGTGGACCGGCTCTCGGCGTTCTTCGACCTCGTGCAGCAAGACCCGGTGATCAGCCAGGTGAAGCTGATCGCCGAACCGTGGGACGTCGGTGAAGGCGGATACCAGGTGGGCAATTTCCCTGGTTTGTGGACCGAGTGGAACGGGAAATATCGCGACACTGTGCGCGATTACTGGCGGGGCGAGCCCGCAACTCTGGGCGAATTCGCCTCCCGACTCACCGGGTCCTCCGACCTCTACGAGGCCACCGGACGGCGTCCGAGCGCGTCGATCAACTTCGTCACCGCTCACGACGGCTTCACCCTGGCCGACCTGGTGTCCTACAACGAGAAGCACAACCTGGCCAACGGTGAGGACAACCGCGACGGCGAGAGCCACAACCGGTCGTGGAACTGCGGGGTCGAAGGACCCACCGACGACCCCGAGATCCTGGAGCTGCGCGCCAAACAGATGCGCAACATCTGGGCCACCCTGATGGTCAGTCAGGGCACCCCGATGATCAGCCACGGCGACGAGATCGGCCGCACCCAGCACGGCAACAACAATGCCTACTGCCAGGACTCGCCGCTGTCTTGGATGGATTGGTCGCTGTGCCAGTCGAATACAGACCTGCTGGCATTCACCCGCAAGGTGACGGCGTTCCGCAAGGCGCACCCGGTGTTCAAGCGTCGCAGGTTCTTCGAGGGCAAGCCCATCCGTACCGGCGAGCAGGCCCGTGACATCGCCTGGCTGACCACCGCCGGACAGGAGATGACGCCCGAAGACTGGGGATCCGGTTTCGGGCAGTGCGTGGCGGTGTTCCTCAACGGCGACGCGATTCCGGCGCCGAATGCCCGCGGCGAACGTGTGGTCGACGACTCGTTCCTGTTGTGCTTCAACTCCCACCCCGAACCCGTGGAATTCACCACACCCGACACCAGCTACGCCCACGAGTGGACCGCCGCCGTGGACACCGCTGATTCCCGAGGAGATAGTGACCTGGTGGTCAAAGCCGGAGAGACCGTGTCTCTACAGCCCCGTTCCGTACTGATCCTGCGTAAGACGGTCTGAACCCATGACCTCTCCTGTGCTGTCGACATATCGACTCCAGTTGCGCGGCGACGAGTTTCGCTTCGAAGATGCCGAGAAGCTGGTCGACTACCTGGCCGATCTCGGGGTCAGCCATCTGTACCTGTCGCCCGTCCTGACACCCGTACCGGGCTCGACCCATGGGTACGACGTCACCGACCCCACCACGGTGTCCGCCGAACTCGGTGGAGCGCAAGGCCTTTCATCGCTGGCCTCCGCAGCCCGCGGACGCGGCCTCGGGATCATCGTCGACATCGTGCCCAACCACGTCGGGGTGGACAAACCCGAACTCAACCCTTGGTGGTGGGACGTCCTGCGGCACGGCGAACAGTCGCAGTACTCCACGTATTTCGACATCGACTGGACCCTGGATCCGGACCGCAGAATCGTATTGCCGGTGCTCGGATCCGACTCCGATGTCGATGACCTGCAGGTGGACGGGGACGTGTTGCGCCTCGGCGATCTCGCTTTCCCGATCGCGCCCGGTACCGGTGACGGAACCGGTCCCGAGGTGCACGACCGGCAACACTACCGGCTGATCGGCTGGCGCAACGGGGTGTGCGGGTACCGCCGCTTCTTCTCCATCACCTCGCTGGCCGGGATCCGCCAGGAGGACCGCGACGTCTTCGACGCCAGTCACGCCGAAGTGCGCCGATGGTTCACCGAGGGGCTGGTCGACGGGGTGCGGGTGGACCACCCCGACGGCCTGTCCGACCCGGCCGGTTACCTGCAGTGGTTACGCGAATTGATCGGTCCGAACGCCTATCTGGTGGTCGAGAAGATACTCGCCGCCGACGAGGCGCTGGAACCGACACTGCCCGTCAACGGCACCACCGGCTACGACGCCCTGCGTGAGGTGGGCGGCCTGTTCATCGACCCCACCGGCGAAGAGGCACTGACCGCGTTGGCCGCATCGGCCGGGTTCGATCACGCCGAGGTGGCAGCCATGGAAGCCGACCTCAAGATCGGCGCGGCCACCGAAACCCTGTCCAGTGAGCTGGCCCGGCTGACCCGGGTGATCGTCGCCGCGGTGGGCCACGACCACCCGCTGCTGCCCGACGCAGTGGCAGCGCTGCTGACCAATCTCGGTGTCTACCGCAGCGACTACCGCGGATTGTCGGCACTTCTGCCCACCGCGATCGCCGAAACAGCCGCCGCCGCACCGCAACTGGCGCGCCCTCTGGAGCTGGTGTCGGCGGCGGTGGCCGCCGGAGGCGAGGCATCGGTGCGCATCCAGCAGTTGTGTGGCGCGGTCACAGCCAAGGCCGTCGAGGACTGCTTGTTCTACCGCGATGCCCGGCTGGTCTCCCTCAACGAAGTCGGCGGTGCGCCGGAACGGTTCGGGGTCAGCGCAGCGGAGTTCCACCAGAGTTCAGCGCTGCGGGCGCAGTTGTGGCCCACCGCGATGACGACGTTGACGACCCACGACACCAAACGCGGCGAAGACGTCCGCGCCCGGATCGGGGTGCTGTCTCAGGTGCCGTCCCTGTGGGCCCAACTCGTCACCGGATGGGAGTCCCAGGCGCCCTCCCCCGATGCCGCCACCGGATTGTTCCTGTGGCAGAACATCTTCGGCGTGTGGCCCGAAAGCGGCGAAGTCACCGAAGAGCTGCGCGGCCGGCTGCACGGGTACGCCGAGAAGGCCATCCGGGAGGCTGCGGTGCACACCACGTGGAACGACCCCGACGAGGCATTCGAGGGTGCGGTCCACGCGTGGGTGGACCAGGTGCTCGACGGCCCGGTCGCCACCGAGATCACCGCCCTGGTGAAACGGCTCTCCGCCCATGCCCACAGTGACGCGCTGGCGCAGAAACTGTTGGCGCTCACCGTGCCCGGTGTACCCGACGTCTATCAGGGCACCGAGTTGTTCGAAGACAGCCTGGTGGACCCCGACAACCGCAGGCCGGTGGATTACCCCGCGCGCCGCGACGCACTGGCCGCCGGTGACCATCCCAAGATCCGGGTGGTCACCGCGGCGCTGCAGGCGCGCCGCCGGCGCCCGGACAGCTTCCTGGCCGGCGGCTACACCCCGGTGATCGCCGAGGGTTCCGCCGCCGAGCAGTTGGTGGCGTTCCGGCGCGCAGACGATGTTCTGGTGGCGGTCAGCCGCTGGACCGTGCGCCTGGAGGAAACCGGTTGGGGTAACACCACTTTGACGTTGCCACCCGGCACCTGGACCGACTTGATCTCCGGCACGGTGCTCAGCGGCACCGTGAGTGCCGAGCAACTGTTCACCGACCTCTCGGTCGTCCTGCTGGAGAAAACCGATGCCTGAACATGAATTCGCGGTCTGGGCGCCGAAACCCGAGTTGGTGCGGCTGGACATCGCGGGAACCGCGCATGCGATGACCCGGTATGACGACGGATGGTGGCGCACCACACTGGAAGTCGCCCCGGATGTCCGGTACGGCTTCCTGCTCGATGACGACCCGACCGTCCTGCCCGACCCGCGCTCCCCGCGTCAACCGGACGGCGTGCACGAACGCTCCCAGCTGTGGGACCCGGCCTCGGTGGAATGGAGCGACCAGAAGTGGTCGGGCCGCTCCATCGAGGGTGCGGTGATCTACGAACTGCACATCGGCACCTTCACCGCCGACGGCACTTTCGACGCCGCCATCGCGAAGCTGGATCACCTGCTGGACCTCGGTGTCGACTTCGTTGAGCTGATGCCGGTGAACGCGTTCAGCGGCACCTACGGCTGGGGTTATGACGGCGTGCTGTGGTGGGCCGTGCACGAACCTTACGGCGGGCCGGACGGGTTGGCGCGGTTCATCGACGCCTGCCACACCCGTGGCCTGGGCGTGCTGATCGATGCCGTGTTCAACCATCTGGGGCCGTCGGGCAACTATCTACCCCGTTACGGGCCGTATCTGTCCGCGGCGAGCAATCCGTGGGGCGAAGGCATCAACATCGCCGACGAGAATTCCGACGAGGTGCGCAACCTGATCATCGGGTGCGCGCTGCGCTGGATGCGCGATTTCCACGCCGACGGCCTGCGCCTGGATGCCGTGCACGCGCTGGTGGACACCACCGCCATTCACATTCTCGAAGAACTGTCCGCCGAAACCGACGCGCTGTCAGCACAATTGGGCCGCGCGCTGTCTCTGATCGCCGAAACCGACCGCAATGATCCGCGGTTCATCACACCGCGCGACCACGGCGGCCTCGGTATGACCGCGCAGTGGGATGACGACATCCACCATGCTCTGCACACCGCGGTGTCCGGGGAACGGCAGGGCTACTACCACGACTTCGGGTCGATCGAGACGCTGGCGCACACGCTGAAGAACGGCTTCTTCCACGCGGGCACCTATTCGTCGTTCCGGGGTCGTCGGCACGGGAGACCGCTGGATACCAGCACGATTCCGGGTTACCGGCTGCTGGCCTACACCTGTACGCACGATCAGGTGGGCAACCGCGCCATCGGGGACCGTCCGTCGGCCTATCTGGATGCCGGTCAGCTGGCCGTCAGCGCAGCGCTGGCCTTGCTGACACCGTTCACGGCGATGCTGTTCATGGGTGAGGAATGGGCGGCGTCCACGCCGTTCCAGTTCTTCTCGTCGCATCCCGAGCCCGAGTTGGCCGAGGCCACCCGCAAGGGCCGCAAGGCCGAGTTCGCCTCGCACGGCTGGGACGCCGACGACATCCCCGACCCGCAGGACCCGGAGACATTCCTGCGGTCCAAGCTGGACTGGGCCGAACTGGACAGCGGCGGGCACGCCGAGCTGTTGCAGCTGTACCGCGATCTGATCGCATTGCGTAAACGGGAGCCGGATCTCGCGGACTTCTGGCTGGACCACATGGGCGTCGACTACGACGAAGCCGAGCGCTGGATCATCCTGCGGCGCGGCAGCCTGTCCATCGCCCTGAATCTCGGTGAGCA
This sequence comes from Mycolicibacterium sp. SMGY-1XX, assembly GCF_059132455.1. Classification (NCBI taxonomy): domain Bacteria; kingdom Bacillati; phylum Actinomycetota; class Actinomycetes; order Mycobacteriales; family Mycobacteriaceae; genus Mycobacterium; species Mycolicibacterium sp. SMGY-1XX. The sequence goes on along the minus strand of NZ_CP101139.1, from coordinate 3,477,671 downwards.
AGCGGTCACCGTGCCCGCCGGCGGTGAGGTGGTACTGGCCTGGGGTGAGCCGAAGCCGGGCGGTGAGAGCACCGAACTGCCGGCGCATTCCTTCGCCGTGCTGAAAGGCTGAAACGCCGTCCTGTTCCCTGCTGCGGTGATCCACCGCGCCTGTGCATGGCGGAATACCGGGTCGGCGGTGGGCAGGCATGCTCGCGGCATGTACAGCTATCACGCTCCTTCCGTCGGGGCCGCCCCCGGCACACTTCACTCCTCCGAGGATCTTCGTCGGCGGTGGCTGGCGCTGATGAACCCGCTGGGCTTCGGTAGGCAGGCGCTGTGGATGACGTTTGTGACGGCGGACCGGCGCATGGAGAAGGCGCTCACTCAATTCCCCGCCCAGTCCTACGACGACTGGTTGTTGGTCTTCAGTGTGATCGTCGACCTCAGTGAGACCGTCGACCAGATGATTCCGGGAAGCGAAGCGGCCTTCCTGTTCTCGCGACCGGGCTCGGGGACCGCGGTGTCCGATGAGGATCTGCACTGGGCGGACATGGTGCTCGGAGCCGCGGAGATGCACGGCCTGCCGATCGCGCCGTTCTTTCGGGTCAACGACACCTCGGTGGTCAGGGTGGTTCCGGGCAACTGAGGCTGTGGATAACGGAATTCGCCGACAGGTGCCCGCCCTAGCCCGCCGAGACCGCGAGCGCGCGGCCGGGGTGATCGCGGAGTTACCCGCGGCACTCGAGGATTGGCTCGGAGCGGGCACCACCGTGGCATTCCTGTTGACGCGCCCGGGGCGGGATGGGATCTCCGAGGACGATCGTCAGTGGGCTGCGCTGGTCAGAGTGCGGCCCAGCAGCTGAGCTCCATGGTGTCGTTGGCCTTGCCGGGGAAGTTCAGGCTGACAAAACCGTTCGCCGGGTTCCGCACGTAGTCGAGATAGGGTGCAGCACCGGCACTTTCGGTGTTGTCGGCAACCACCAGCGCGCCCGGTGACAGCTTCGGCTGCAGCAGGGTCAGTACGTCGAGGTACATCTCCTTCCACCCGTCGAGCAGCACCACACCGACCGGGCCGTCCACCGTGGGCAGGGTGCTCATCGCGTCACCCTGGAGGACCGAGATCAGATCGGAGACGCCGGCTTCGGCGAATGTCGCTGTGGCAGCGGCGATCTTGGACTCGCTGAGTTCGGTGGTGAACACCCGGCCGTGCCCGTTGTCGCGCACGGCGGCGGCCAGGTGCAGGGTCGAGATGCCGAAGGACATGCCGAACTCGACCACCGCCTGTGGCCGCGCGGAGCGGATGAGTGAGTACAGCAGCTTGCCCGCCATGGGGGCGATCGGCATGTAGACCTGCGCCATGGCGTCGGCGCGTTCCTGTGGGGTCCCCTCCAGCGTCCGCGGACGCTGGCCCGGTGGACGGCTGCGGCGTTGTTCGTCGGCTTTCCGGTAGAGCGCGGCGATGGTGTCGGCGACCGGACCGGTATGCAGCGTCGAACTCATGGGCCCAACGGTAGCCAGCCACCCTGTGTGGCCGCTATGTCCTGGCGAGCGCGCGTTGTGTGCACGATTTGCGCGGCGTGTTGCGGGCAGACACGCTCGCTCGGCCGGGAGGTCAGGTGAGGTAGCGGGAGAGGTCAGGTGAGGTAGCGGTAGGCCGGTGAGCCGGGTTCGAGCGCCTCGACGTGGCACTCCGAGGCCTTCATCCGGTCCAGCAGACCTTCGAGGCCGGCGGCAGAACCCAGTTCGACACCCACCAACGCCTCACCGGTCTCCCGGTTGTTGCGCTTGACGTACTCGAACAAGGTGATGTCGTCATTGGGGCCGAGCACCTCGTCGAGGAAGCGCCGCAGCGCACCCGGCTCCTGCGGGAAGTCGACCAGGAAATAGTGCTTGAGCCCGAGATGCACCAGCGACCGTTCGAGCACCTCGCCATAGCGGGAGACGTCGTTGTTGCCGCCGGAGATCAGGCACACCACCACCGAACCCGGGGTGATATCGGCTTCGAGCAGCCCAGCGACGGACAGTGCGCCCGCCGGTTCGGCGATGATGCCCTCGTTCTGGTAGAGGTCCAGCATCGCGGTGCAGACCGCACCTTCGTCGACCGTGCTCAACGACACCATGTCGCCGGCCGCCGACAGCGCCGCGAACGGATATGCACCGGCCCGGTTCACGGCCGCGCCGTCGACGAACTGGTCCACGTGATCCAGCGTGACCGGCTCACCGGCGGCCAGCGCGGCGACCATCGACGCGGCACCCGCGGGCTCGACGCCCAGCACCGCGGTACGCGAAGTCCGCTCGGCGAGATAGGTGGTGATACCGCTGATACAGCCGCCGCCACCGACGGGCACGATCACCAGATCGGGTTCGCTGTCGAGCTGGTCGAGGATCTCGACGGCGATGGTGCCCTGCCCGGCCATGGTCCGGGGATCGTCGTAGGGCGGCACCAGGGTGGCACCGGTACGCGCAACATCGGCTCGGGCCGCCTCGGCGGCCAGATCGTAGGTGGCTCCGCCCACGATCAGCTCGATGAAGTCACCGCCGTGATAGCGGATACGGTCGCGCTTCTGCTTCGGTGTCTTGGCCGGCACATAGACCCGGCCGTGGATACCCATGGACCGGCAGGCCAGCGCGAACCCCTGGGCGTGGTTGCCGGCCGAGGAGCACACCACCCCGGCGGCGATCTCCTCGGCACTGAGCTGCATGAGCAGGTTGTAGGCACCGCGCAGTTTGTAGGACCGGACCGACTGCAGGTCCTCACGCTTGAGGTACACCAAGGCGCCGGTCAACTGCGACAACCGGTCGCTGAACTGCAGGGGGCTCGGTGTCACCACACCGCTGATCCGCTGTGCCGCCGCGTCGATGTCGGCCGCGGACAGCGGCGATACCGTGCGGGGACTCTGGCTCACATCAGCAGACACCGGTCAATGGTGCCACGCTCGGCCGATGCCCAGAAAATCGCGCGGACCGGCCATCCATCGCCGGGCGCTCCGGCCAGCCGGACCGGCCTGACCGGTTCAACCTGATCACACGTTTCGGTTGACCGAAACTTTGAATCAGAGCTATCGTGAACACATGACCACCGCCGAGCATTTCCGGTCCGCGATCACGCGACCCACCTCGGAGATCTCTGTTGCCGGTGTGCCATGGCCGGCCTACAAGGTGGTGGCCCTGCTGGTCGGGCTCGTGGTGTTCGGTGTGGTCGCGGTGGCCACCGCCAGCGCCTCCCCCGCCGTCCTCGGCGGCGCGGCAGCGGCCTCCGTGGTGTGGCTCGGGTTGGGCCTGCTGCACCGCGTGCGCTAGCCCAGGATTCTGCGCAGCTGCTCCAGGTCGGCCCTGACGGCCGCGACATCAGCAGCCAACTCCTGCTCATCGGCGCCCGGTTGTGCGCGCACGGTGAACACCACCTCGCACCATCGGTCGTCGTCCGCGGCGGGTGTCACCCGCATCGGGTTGTAGAACGTCTCCCCGCCGGGCAGCCGCACCACATGGTCGAGCACCCCCAGGTCGTTGGGCGCTGCGAACTCGACACTGATCTCACCCATGGGCGACGACACCGCCCACCGTCCGTCGACCGGCCTGACCTGACCACTGGCCAGTCCTGCCGCCCAGTGCGGCAAGTTACGGGGATCGGCCGCATAGGCGTACACCTCGGCCGGGCCGGCGTTGATCCACACGCTGACATGCCGGGAGTCAGGCCGTTGGGCGGTCATCACCTCATCGTCGCGCAGAAGGTGCGGCGGTGGGGGATAACACCCGTGCGCCTTGCCGGTTCAGCGCCGCGCCTCCCGGACCGATTTCACCACCTGGCTGAGATTCAACTGCCAGCGTTCGACGGCCCGGAAGCCCAGCGCGGCCGGCACCTGGTAGGCCACCTCGGCTTCGAGGTGCGGCCCGGGCGGCACCGCCGCATCGCCGGAATACGAGGGCAGCGTCTCATCGCGCTCGGTGACGGTCCACAGAACATCGCAGGTGACGAGCTCATTGGTCCAGGCCGACACCGGCACCCGGGATTCGAAAAGGCCACGCTGGTCGGGACCGATGCGGGACACGCCGGGATCACGTAGACCGGAGAAGGCATCCGGATGTGCCGCCGTGAGTCCGTTGATCACGGACTCCGGCGCCGCCAGATCGATGTTGAGGCAGTCGCCCGCACCGGCTTCGGCGTCGATCAGTCTCGCGACCTCGCTCTGGTCATGACCGAACTTGGCATAGGGGCCACGCTGCGCCAGGTAGTTCGGCACTGCCGCCACCACGAGCACGGCCAGGACCACAGCGATCCGACGCGGTTCCCGGCCGACGACCACCACCGCCAGCCCGATGAGCAGCGCCAGCGCTGGCGCGGTGTAGGACAGGTAGTGCGGCTGGTACATCGGCCGGGTGACAGCGGAGTAGAGCACCAGGACGGCCGTGGGCACGACGACCCACACCGCGGCCGTCCAGATCAACAGCCGCGGGTGAGGGCCGACGTCGACGTCGCTGCGGCGCCGTCGCAGGACCAGTGCGGCCACGACGACCACCAGGACGACGATCACAACCGGCAGCACCAGCGCCCAGGCGAACAGCGCCTCCGAGATCTGGTCCGGCGTGATCTCCTCACCGGCAGTGTGGGCGCCGCCGGAGTAGACCGCGGGAAAATACTGATCGCCGAGAATCTGGCCCAGCGTGGCCGGGCCGACCGGCGCGATCCATGCCACCTGCTTCTGCTGCCCCTGGATCAGCAGGAGGAACGGAGCGATCGCAATCGTGGCCGCCACCACCGCGCCGGCGAATCGCGCCACCGTGGTCCGCGACCGGCCCGATCCGAGTACCAGCGCACCGTGCGCGGCGACGATGAACAGCACGAAGACATTGCCCAGCGCGGCGATCACCAACCCGACCGCATAGGCACCCCAGAGCCAGAGCCTGCGCGAACGTACGGCCGCCACGCACAGCACCGTGAGCCACACCGCGTCGAACATCGACAGCGCATACGAGCGGGCCTCGATCCCGGCCCAGGTGGTGCGCGGCAGGACGGTGAACACCACGCCGGCGGCGATGGCCACCGACCGGGTGGACAGGGCTCTCCCGAGCACCACGACACCGGCGGCAGCGCCTCCGATCAGCAGTGCGCTGGGTAGCCGCGCCCAGAACTCGGTCGCGGGAAACACCGTGAACCACAGGTGCATGAACAGGTAGTAGGCCCCGTGCACGCCGTCGACGTTGGCGAGCATCCGCAGCATCTGATCGAGGGTGTACGTCGAGCCTGCAATGGTGGCGGCTTCGTCCAGCCACAACGACGGTCCGCCGGCACCCAGGACACTGACCACGAAGGCGAAGATCCCCACGAGCGCCGCGTCGGCCCGCCCGCCGGCGAGAACGGGGGCAGCCCTGTCGGACACTCGACCAGCAAATAGCGTCGAATTGAGCACTGAGAAGCCCCCACCACACACTGCGCAGGGCTCCCCGCCCTGCCGATTCGCAGAACCGTAGCAGTATGCCGCATCAAGAGCGAGATGAATCAATCGATGTGCGCGGGGGGATGCACACCGCACGAGCAAGCGCTGATCGACGGGCACTCACATGCCATCGCCCACTCGATGATGTCGCGGGCCCGGGCCAATTCAGCCATGCTGGCCTCGATTTCGACGAGTTTCGCTTTGGCGAGCGCCCGGCTCGCCGCCCGTCCGGGCGCCTCGTCGGCGAACAGCACCACGATGTCGTCGAGTGCGAACCCGGCGCGCTTGCACAACCGGATCACCTCCAGGCGGGCCAGCATCGTCTCGTCGTACCGGCGCTGGCCCCCAACCCGGCGCGGTGCGGGCAGCAGGCCGATCTGCTCGTAGTAGCGCAACGTGGTGGCGGCGACGTCGGCACGCCGCGCGAGTTCTCCGATGGTCAGGGCCACGTGCACTCCTTGAGCTTGACTTCGAGTCAACTCTAAGTCGTTGACTTGGCGGTATGCCGAACCTCGACGAGTTGACCCGCTCCCGGTACGCACTGCTGCGCAGCTACCGCACCGACGGCAGCGCCGTGGACACCCCGATCTGGTTCACCTTCGACGGTGACGCCCTGGTGTTCCGGACCAAGATCGGCCCCAAGACCCGGCGGCTGAGCCGCGATCCGCGGGTCGAGATCCGGGCGTGCGACTACCGGGGACAGGTGACGGGCAACGAAGCCGTGTTCAGCGGACGGGCCAGCATCCTCGCCGCCCCCACCGCTGCGAGGGCCAACGACCTGCTGCGGCGTCGCTACGGGTGGCAGTACACCATCGTGCCGCTGATCAAGATCCCCGGCGTGCGCAACGTCCACAGCAAGCTGGCGCTGCGCGAGAAGGTGCGCCGGGCCTGCGACCGCGGCGTCTGGCCCGACAGCGCGATCGTCCGGATCGAGTTCTAACCGCCCAGGCAGCCCGGTCCGAGCAACGCCTTGAGGTCTCCCATCAGGGCCGAGGACATGGTGACCCTCAGCGACTGATCGAGCTCCAGCGTGGTGATGCGCTCACCGCTGATCAGTCGCAGGTGCACTTTCGAGGTGCCGGGATGCCGGGACAGCACCTGCTTGAGCGCACTCACCTTGTCTGTGGTGCACTGCCGGGTCGGCAGGCTCACCGCCAGCGGGCGATCCGCCTGTGCGCTCGAGAAGTCCGGCACCACAAGCTCATTGGCGATCAACGAGATACGGTCATCGCGAATGGCGACCTTGGCGCCCACCAGCACCACGGCGTCGTCGGCGATATCGGCCCCGAACGCCGAGTAGGTCTGGGGGAAGAACAGCACCTCGATACCACCGGTGAGGTCCTCGATCTGCGCCGACGCCCACGGCAGGCCGTTCTTGTTGACCCGCCGGTTCACCGAGGCCAGGATGCCGCCGACCCTGACCTGGGTGTCGTTGGCGATGGCACCTTCCAGGATCGCCGGGATCTGGGTGTCGACCTGATTGGCCAACAGATGAGCCACCCCGTTGAGCGGATGCCCGGAAACGTAGAGGCCGAGCATCTCGCGTTCCAGAGCGAGCTTGTGCTTGTCCTCCCACTCTTCGTCGGGCACCCGGATGGTGAAGACGGCGTCGGTCTCCCCCTCCTCGCCTCCCCCGCCGAAGAGATCGAACTGGCCCATGGCTTCGGCCTTCTTGGTGCCGAGCACCGAGTCGACGGCGTCGGTGTGCACCAGGAACAGGCCCTTGCGCGGATGCTTGAGCGAGTCGAAGGCACCGGCTTTGATCAGCGACTCCGTCACCTTCTTGTTGCAGGCGGCGATGTCGATCTTGTTGAGGTAGTCGGAGAAGTCGGTGAAGTTGCCCCGCTCTTTGCGGGTGTTGACAAGGGAAGCAACAACATTGGCGCCCACGTTGCGCACCGCGCCCAGACCGAACCGGATGTCGTCACCCACGGAGGCGAAGTTCTGCACGGACTCGTTGACATCGGGCGGCAGCACGGTGATGCCGAGGCGGCGGCAATCGGCCAGGTAGATGGCCGCCTTGTCCTTGTCGTCACCGACGGAGGTGAGCAGTCCGGCCATGTATTCACCGGGGTAGTTGGCCTTGAGATACGCGGTCCAATAGGACACCAGGCCGTACCCGGCGGCGTGCGATTTGTTGAACGCGTACCCGGCGAACGGAAGGATGGTGTCCCACAACGCTTTCACCGCGGCTTCGGAGAAGCCGTTGGCCGTCATGCCCTCCTTGAAGCCCTTGTACTCGGCCTCGAGCACCTCCAGCTTCTTCTTACCCATGGCTTTACGGAGCGCGTCGGCCTTACCCATGGAGTAGGAGGCGACCTTCTGCGCGATGAACATGATCTGCTCTTGGTAGACGATCAGGCCGTAGGTCTCGGCCAGGATCTCCTTGAGCGGCTCTTCGAGCTCCGGGTGAATGGGCTTGATGGCCTGGCGGCCGTTCTTGCGGTCGGCGTAGTCGTTGTGCGCGTTCATGCCCATGGGACCCGGCCGGTACAGCGCCAGCACGGCCACGATGTCGTTGAACTCGGTGGGCTGCATACGCCGCAGCAGATCCCGCATGGCGCTGCCGTCGAGCTGGAACACTCCCAACGTGTCCCCGCGCCCCAGCAGTTCATAGGCCTTGGGATCGTCGAGGTCGAGTGACTCCAGATCCAGATCGACGCCGCGGTTGGCTTTGATGTTCTCGATGGCGTCACCGATGATCGTCAGGTTCCGCAGGCCGAGGAAGTCCATCTTCAGCAGGCCGATGGCCTCACAGGACGGGTAATCCCAGCCCGTGATGACCGCCCCGTCCTGCGGGCGCTTCCACAGCGGGATCGCATCGATCAGCGGTTCGGAGCTCATGATCACCGCACACGCGTGCACACCCGCGTTGCGAACCAGGCCCTCGAGGCCACGAGCGGTTTCGTAGATGGTGCGCACATCGGGATCGGTGTCGATGAGCGCGCGCACCTCGGCGGCCTCTTTGTACCGCTCGTGGGTGGGATCGGTGATGCCAGAGACCGGGATGTCCTTGGCCATGATGGGCGGCGGCAGGGCCTTGGTGATGCGGTCGGCGATCGCGAACCCGGGCTGCCCGTAGTGCACACGGGCCGAATCCTTCAGCGCCGCTTTGGTTTTGATGGTACCGAAGGTGATGACCTGGGCCACCCTGTCGCTGCCCCACTTGTTGGCGGCGTACCGCAGCATCTCGCCGCGGCGGCGGTCGTCGAAGTCGATGTCGATATCGGGGGCCGACGGGCGTTCGGGGTTGAGGAACCGTTCGAACAGCAGACCGTGCGGGATGGGGTCGATGTTGGTGATACCCATCGCGTAGGCCACCAGCGACCCCGCCGCCGATCCACGGCCCGGGCCCACCCGGATGCCCACCGAGCGCGCGTAATTGATCAGGTCGGCGACGATCAGGAAGTACGCCGGGAAACCCTTGTCGCAGATGACCTTGATCTCGTAGTTCGCCCGGTCGATGTACTCCTGCGGAACCTCGGCGCCGGGGAACCGGCGCTGCGAGAGCCCGGTCATGACCTCGTGTGTCAGCCAGGACCCCTGGTCGTGGCCCTCGGGCACCGGGAAGATCGGCATCCGGTCCTTGGGCGTCCACACGTCGGTGTAGGGCTGTACGCGCTCGGCGATCAGCAGCGTCGAGTCGCACGCACCGGGCACCTGGTCGTCCCACAGCGCCCGCATCTCCGCCGCGGACTTCAGGTAGTAGCCGTCACCGTCGAACTTGAAGCGGTTGGGGTCCGAGAGCGTCTTACCGGTCTGGATGCACAGCAGCGCCTCGTGGTTCTGGGAGGCATCGCGGGTGACGTAGTGGCAGTCGTTGGTGGCCAGCGGCCGGATGCCGAGCTTCTTGCCGACCTCCAGCAGGCCTTCGCGGACCCGGCGCTCGATGTCGAGGCCGTGGTCCATCAGCTCGAGGAAGAAGTTCTCCTTGCCGAAGATGTCCTGCCACTTGGCGGCAGCGGCCACGGCTTCGTCGAGGTGACCGAGCCGCAACCGGGTCTGCACCTCACCGGACGGGCAGCCGGTGGTGGCGATGATGCCTTCGGCGTGTTCGGCGATGATCTCGGCATCCATGCGGGACCACTTGCCGAGCTGGCCTTCGAACGACGCCAGCGACGACAGCTTGAACAGGTTGCGCAGCCCGGTGGCGTTCTCGGCCACCATGGTCATATGCGTGTAGGAGCCACTGCCGGAGACATCGTCGGACTTCTGGCTGGGATCACCCCAGAGCACGCGTTTGGTCTCGAACCGCGAGGCCGGCGCGATGTAGGCCTCGATGCCGATGATCGGCTTGATGCCGGCGGAGGTGGCGGCGTTGTAGAACTCGCTGGCGCCGAACATGTTTCCGTGGTCGGTCATGCCGATGGCGGGCATCTCGAGGCGCTGGGCCTCGGCCAGCATGGGTTTGACCTTGGCGGCACCGTCGAGCATCGAGTATTCGGTGTGGTTGTGCAGGTGCACAAAAGAGTCGCTGGTACCCATAGGCCGCTCAGTCTAAAGCGGTCCACCGACACGTCCGGGCGTGTCGGCGACAGCCCCGCGGCGTGTCGTGTCGCGGCCTGACGATGACCCTGTTCATCGACTATCCGGGGTTGGCGTTACTTCCGGTTTGTGTGCTGGTCGCCGTCTGGTCATGGTCGCGTTCTCACGTCACAGGGGTGGCGGCTGCCCTCTGGTTGGCGTACTTCGGGTGGGAGCTCTTCGTGAGCGAAGACCGGCCCGACGCCAACATCAGGATCGATCTGTTGGTGATCTACCCGGTGCTGCTGGTGGTGACGGTGTGGGGTGTCTGGCGCGGTCGACGAGCCCGCTGATCAGGCCTCGTCCTGGAGCAGGCGGGCCATCTCGTCGGACTGCTGTTCGGTCAGATTCCCCGACAACTGCAGGGTGTCACCCGAGATGGCCTCGGTGATCTGCGGCGCCGACACCACCACCGAAGCCCGCACGAACGCCACCTGCTTGCCGACCTGGGTCCCGGTGTAGTCGGCGAACGCCGTTGCCGACTCGGCATTCATCGACACCTGGACGATGTAGCCGTTGGTGATCGGTGACAGCAGGGAGTCGACGCGGACCAGCTGCAACTGCACCCCTTCGGGGCCCAGTGTGTACAGCGCGCTGCGGGCGAAGTCGCAGGTGCGCAGCTCCGCGGTGGGCACCACGGGCTGCGGCGGCGGACACTGCTCGGGAAGCACCCCCTCCACGGCGACCACGGGGCGAACCGCCAGCGGTTTGATGGTGTAGACCGGCGGTTCGGTCGAGGTGGGCGTGGCTGCCTGCTCGTCGGCACGGCCATCGGAGCTCGCGAGTTGCATCAGCAACGATCCGGCGATGGGCACGACGACGGCCACCCCGCCCACCGCCGCGATGACGGCGATCGAGATCCTGCGTCGCCGCGCAGCCGCCACCCGCGCCCGCTCGTCCATCCTGCAGTCCCCGCCTTTCGTGGCCGTGGTCGGCGGCCCCACGATGTGTATCACGTCGCCCGGGACTCGCACAGCGCCAGCCTGGCCGCAAGATGGTCGCGCACGGTTTGGCGGGAAATGTGACAGGGCGGAGTGGCCGCCTCGTACTGGAAGCGGCCGGGATGTCACCGGTGGCCGCGGCGAGCAGGGCCAGCAGCCGGCCGTAGGAGCGGCCGGCCACCTCGGCGACCCGCTGCTCAGGGTTGATACCAGCCCCGTTCCCGCGCATAGGTCACCGCGACCGGGCGGATCTCGACCGAGCCCCATTGGGCGGCCGGGCACCGGGCCGCCCAGGCCAGGGCGGCGTCCAGGTCGGGCACGTCGATCACGAAGATGCCACCGAGGCGTTCCTTGGTGTCGGCGAACGGGCCGTCCTGGACCTCGGGTGTGCCGTTGCGCGCGGTGTAGGTGGTGGCCACCGCGGTGCTCTGCAACACCTGGGTGCCGATCAACACCCCCGCGTCGTCGAGGTCAGCGGCATACCGCGCGAACGCTTCCCGGGCCGGGGCCATGTCCTGGTCGGTGAGGCCGGCGTCGGGGCCTTCCTGGTAGTGCATGAGCAGGCTGTACTGCATGGTGACATCCTCCCGGATCGATGGTGGTCACCGAGATGACGATCGATGCGCCCCGGAATCGACATCAGCGCCGGGATTCTTCGATCGTCTGGTCCGCAGGATCGCATCGGCACTGAACACGGCCAGCGCCACCCAGATCAGGGCGAAACCGAGCCAGCGCACGGGCGGCATCGGTTCGTTGCCGACGACGATCCCCCACGTCATCTGCATGGCGGGGGTCAGGTACATCAGCAGACCGAGGGTCACCAGCGGCAGTCGTTGCGCCGCGGCGGCGAACAGCAGCAGCGGGATGGCGGTGAGCGGACCCGACAGCATCATCAGCGCGGTGTGTCCGGCCCCGAACCCGAGGAAGTGGCCCTGGCCGGCGGCTTCGAGGACGGCGATGTAGGCCACCGCGGCCGGCGCCGCGACGGCCGCCTCCACACCCACACTGACCCGCGGATCGGCGGGCACCACCTTCTTGACGGCGCCGTACAGCCCGAAGGAGAACGCCAGCCCGAGTGCGATCCACGGCGGTGCGCCGAACTGCACCCCCAGGATCACCACGGCGACGACGGCGATCAGCAGTGCCGCGACCTGCGCGCGATTGAGCTTCTCTCGGAAGATCAGTACACCGAGGGCGACGCTGACCAGCGGATTGATGAAATAGCCCAGGGCCGCGTCCACCACGTGCCCGTTGTTCACGGCGTAGATGTAGATGAGCCAGTTCATCGAGATCAGCGCCGACGCCAGGATCAGCAGCAGCCAGGTCCGGCGGTCGATGCGACGCAGATCGGGTAGCCGGCGGACGGCCACCACGACGACGGCCATGAACGCCAGCGTCCACAGGATGCGTTGGGCCAGCACCTCGAACGCGCCCGCCGGTTCCAGCAGCGGGAAGAACGCCGGAAACAGGCCCCAGGAGCCGTAGGCGCCCAGTCCGTACAGCAGCCCGGATCGGGGACTGCTCACTCGTGACTCTGCAGCACGTCGAGCGCGTGCTGCAGATCGTCGGGATAGGGACTGGTGATCTCGACCCGCCGCCCGTCGGCGGGGTGAGCGAAGGCCAGTGACCTGGCGTGCAGCCACTGTCGTTGCAGCCCAAGCCGTTTCGCGATAGTGGGGTCGGCACCGTAGGTCAGGTCGCCGCAGCAGGGGTGGTGCAGCGCCGCGAAGTGCACCCGGATCTGGTGGGTGCGGCCGGTCTCCAGGTGTACATCGAGCAGGCTGGCGGACTGGAACGCCTCGATGGTGTCGTAGTGCGTGACGCTGTGCCTGCCGCCTTCGACGACGGCGAATTTCCAGTCGTGTCCGCGGTGGCGCCCGATCGGGGCGTCGATGGTGCCGCTGGACGGATCGGGATGGCCCTGCACCAGGGCGTGGTAGCGCTTGTCCACGGTGCGCTGTTTGAAGGCCCGCTTGAGGACGGTATAGGCGCGTTCGGACAGCGCCACCACCATGACACCGGAGGTGCCGACGTCGAGTCGGTGCACGATGCCCTGGCGTTCGTGGATGCCGGAGGTGCTGATCCGGAATCCGGCGGCCGCCAGCCCGCCGAGCACGGTGGGGCCGTGCCAGCCGACCGTGGCGTGCGCGGCCACTCCGGGTGGTTTGTCGACGGCGACGATGTCGTCATCGGAGTACAGGATGGACATGCCCTCGATCTCCTCGGGCACGTTCTCCACCGGCGGCGGTGCCTCGGGCAGACGCACTTCCAGCCAGGCACCGGCGGTCAGCTTGTCGGATTTGCCCGCCTGGGTGCCGTCGAGGACCACACCGCCGTCCTCGGCGATCTCGGCGGCGACCGTCCGCGACAGTCCCAGAAGGCGCGCCAGTCCGGCATCGACGCGCATACCGGCAAGCCCCTCCGGGACGGGCATGGACCGTTCGGCCATTACTGCGGCTCGGGTTCGAGTTCGGGCTTGCGCCGGCCGACGGTGTCGAAGTCGAAACCGAACAGTGAGAGCACCACCAGCAGGATCGCCCCACCGACGACGGCCGGGTCGGCGACGTTGAACACCGGCCACCATCCGATCGACAGGAAGTCCACGACATGGCCGCGCAGTGGGCCGGGTGAGCGGAAGAACCGGTCGACCAGGTTGCCCAGCGCGCCGCCCAGGATCATGCCCAGGCCGAGGGCCCACCACGGGGACACCAGACGTCGGCCCATCCAGATGATTCCGATCACCACACCGGTGGCCACCAGGGTCAGCACCCAGGTGTAGCCGGTCGCCATCGAGAACGCGGCACCGGAATTGCGCACCAGCGTCCAGGTCACGGTGTCGCCGATGATCGACACCGGCTGGCCGGGGGTCAACAGATGCACGGCAGCGACCTTGGTGATGATGTCGAGCACCCATACCACCGACGCGACCGACAACAGCAGCTTCAGACGTTTCCGGGGCTTGGGCTCCACCGTCTCCTGCTCCACGACATCGGCGTCGGGCTGGGTCTCTCCGGCGTCCGTGGACTCTGCGGGCTCTCTCGGCCCGGGGTCGGTGGCCTTGTCTCCGGTTGAACGGTCCCCCGGCTCCGACGAGCCGGGTGTTTCGTCAGTCACCCGACCATCATCCCCTAACCGCTTCGAGCCCCGCGATCAGGCATGATCAGCCCATGCCACGCCTCGTCGTGATCGCCACCGGAGGCACGATCGCCACCAGCACCGATAACGACGGGGTGAAACGGCCCGCCCGCAGCGCCGGCGACCTGCTGGCAGCTGTCGAACCCCGTCCGGACGTGGAGACGGTGGAGTTGATGGCGGTCGACAGTTCGATGCTGGGGCCGGCCGAGTGGGACGCGATGCGCGACGCCATCGACGCGGCGGTGGCCGGTGGCGCCGACGGGGTGGTGCTCACCCATGGCACCGACACCATGGAGGAGACGGCGCTGTGGTTGGAACTCACCTATGACGGGGCGGTGCCGGTAGTGCTCACCGGCGCTCAGCGCAGCTCCGACGCCCCGGACGCCGACGGGCCGGGCAACCTTCGCGACGCGCTGACGGTGGCAGCCGACCCGGCGGTCGCCGGCTGGGGTGTGACGGTGTGCTTCGCGGGCCGGGTGCTGCAGCCGCTGGGTCTGCAGAAGGTGGCCACCGCGGATCTCACCGGTTTCGCCGGCCGGGTGGTGGCCACGGTGTCCGCGGGGCGCGTGGAGGTGGTCGCGGCCAAGGAACGCAGCACGGTCGGTCTGGTGCGCGCGGGGGCCGCCCCGCGGGTGGACGTGGTGCCGGTGTACGCCGGCTCCGATGGGGTGGCGATGGATGCGTTCGTCGCGGCCGGGGCCCGGGGGCTGGTGCTCGAGGCGTTGGGGTCGGGCAATGCCGGCGCGGCGGTGATCGACGCCGTGGGCAGGCACTGCGCGGCCGGAGTGGTGGTGGCGGTGTCGACACGGGTGCCGGGTGGGCAGGTCAGCCCGGGATATGGGCCGGGACGCGCGCTGGTGGACGCCGGCGCGCTGGTGGTGCCGCGGCTGCGGCCGCCCCAGGCCCGGGTGCTCCTGATGGCCGCGCTGGCGGCCGGCTCAGCGCCCGCCGAGATCGTCGACCGGTTCGGCTGAGGCCGGCTCGGCGTCGTCTTCGATGTCGTCGATGTAGTCCGGCCAGTCCAGGCTGTCGACCGGGTTGGCGCTCACGATGTCGGGGCTGGCGACCGGGAAGGTCTTGGCGACACCGCGGCCGCTGGCCCGGGTCTCGAACCGCACGGTCATGACTCCGTGGCCGGCACCCTGGATCCAGCCGTGGCCGAGTTCGGGGTGGGCCACGTCGTCCCCGATCCGCCACCCGCCGGCCTCCGGCGCCGGGGCGCGGACCGGCGCGGCCGTCTCCCCCAGCTGGGCTTCGTGCACTTCCTGCTGATCCAGATCGGGGAACAGCGACTCCTGCCGGACATCGGACAGTCCGGAGAACCCGACGCCGAGCAGCCGGATGGGGCCGATCTCGATGGGGTCCAACAACAATCGGCGCGCCGTAGCGGCCAGGGTCGCTGCCTCGGTGGTGGCGTACGGCAGGGTGGCGGACCGGGTGAGGGTGCTCATGTCGGTCTTCTTCAGTTTCACCGTCACGGTCCTGGCGCCGCGGCCGTCGCGCAGCAGCCGCCGGTGCGCGTGCTCGGCGATGGGGCCGGTGGCCTCGCGAAGCTGATCCAGGGTGGTCAGGTCGGCGGCGAAGGTGGACTCGGCGCTGATCTGTTTGGCTTCGGCACGCTCGGCGACGGGCCGGTCGTCGATCCCGCGGGCGAGGCGGTGCAGCGCCGGGCCGACGGTGGCGCCGAGGATGCTGGCCACCTCGCTTTCGGCCAGTGCGGCGAACTGGCCGATGGTCTCGATGCCCAGGCGGTGCAGTTTGTCCTCGGCGACGGGCCCGATCCCCCACAGCCGGCGCACCGCCAGGCTGTCGAGCAGCGGGCGTTCCTCGTCCCGGCGCACCACCCGGATCCCGTCCGGTTTGGCCAGGCCGGAGGCGATCTTGGCGATCTGCTTGCCCGAGCCGGCGCCCACCGACGCCACCAACCCGGTCTCGGTGCGGACCCGCTGGCGCAGTTGTTCGCAGAAGGCGTCGACGTCGGCGGCAGCGGCTCCCGCGAGTTCGGCAGGCTCCCCGAACGCCTCGTCGAAGGACAGCTGCTCGAGCACGGGCACCACGGTGCGGATGGTCTGGAACACCCGCCGACTGGCCACGCCGTAGACGACACCGCGCGGGGGCAGCACCACCGCGGAGGCGCCGACCAGGCGTCGAGCCTGGTGCATGGGCATGGCCGACCGTGCGCCGAAGACGCGGGCTTCGTAGCTGGCCCCGGCCACCACGCCCCGGCCGCCGAGGCCGCCGACCAGCACGGGACGGCCGCGCAGGGTGGGTCGGGTGAGCTGCTCCACCGAGGCGAAGAACGCGTCCATGTCCAGGTGCAACACCCACCTGTCAGACGCGTTCACGACGCCCGATCGTAGAGCCACTGACCGACGCAACAGGCCAGGCACAGCCGAGGCGAATCATGGCCCGCCAGCCAAAAGAGCCACTGACCGACGCAACAGGCCATGCCCAGCCGAGGCGAATCATGGCCGGCCAGCCAAAAGAGCCACTGACCGGCGCAACAGGTCAGCGTTGGCACAGCTCCCGCACGGTCGGGTAGATCCGCAGGTAGCGCTTGTAGAGCTCGTCGTACTGCTGGGCCACCTCGGGTTGCGGGGAGATGGACTTCACGGTGCGCGTCATCGCGGCGGCAGCGGTCCGCAGGTCGGCGTGGATACCCACCGCGCAGCTGGCCATCATGGCCGCACCCAGTGCGGTGGTCTCCGACTCGGCGCAGATGTCGACCTGCATGCCGGTCACATCGGCGATGATCTGCGACCACAGTGGGCTCCGGGAGCCGCCGCCAGTGGCCAGGAACCGGCGCACCGGTACGCCGGTGTCCGCTTCGACGCCTTCGACCTGCAGGCGCACCTCGAAGGCGGAACCTTCGAGGACGGAGCGGTAGAAGTGGGCGCCGGTGTGGATCCCCGACCAGCCCAGCACGGTTCCGCGCGCGTTGCCCTCCCAGTAGGGCGTCTGCGAGCCGTTCCAGTAGGGCACGGTGAACAAGCCGTCGCTGCCCGGCGGTACCGATTGTGCACCTGCTTCGAGATCCTGTTCGCGAGCCGCGCAGGACCGGTCCGCGCCCTGGGCCAGCAGTGCGGGCACGAAGGTGTCGACGAACCACGTGATCAGATACGCACCCGACAGCGTGAACGCCTCCAGGAGGAATCCCTGCCCGGCGGCGTCGAGCACGGTGCGGTATTTGCGTGACCAGCGGTACTCCGGTGAGACATAACCGGCGACGAGTGCGGTGCCGACGTTGAGATACATGGTCTCGGAATCCGAGACGCCGGTGCCCAGAGCGGCACATTGGCCGTCGCCGGCAGCGGCGATGACGGGGGTGCCCGGTGTCAGGCCGAGCTGTTCGGCGACGGCACCCTCGACAGCGCCGATGACGCTGCCCGGGGTGGCGATCTCCGGCAGTTGACCGGCGTCCACGCCGGCGATCTCACAGAGTGTGGATGACCACTGCCGCGAGGCCAGGTCCATCAGGCCCAGCGAGTCGCCGCTGGAGGCGCTGGTGACCCAGCGTCCGGTCAGTCGCCAGTGCAGGTAGGCAGCGACATCGGCGACCCGGGTGGCCCGCCGCAGCGTTTCGGGCTCGTGTTCTTTGAGCCAGGCCAGTTTGAAGATGGCCGGGGTGATGTCGGGCACCCGCCCGGAGATCCGGTGGGTCTCGTCGGAGCCGTACTCCTCGACCTGCGGCACCGACCGGTTGTCCGCCCACACGATCGCCGGGCGCAACGGTTCGCCCGCTGCGTCGACGCAGACGAATGTCTCGCGTTGGTGGGTGACCGTCACGGCCGCGACCCGGGATCGGTCCACGCTGCTCATGGCCTCGGCGATGACCGCGCTGACGGACCGCCACCAGTCGTGGGCGTCCTGCTCGTGCCGGCCCTCGGGCGTCTTGGCCATGGGAAACGTCGTGCGTCCGACGCTCAGCGAACGCCCGT
Source organism: Mycolicibacterium sp. SMGY-1XX (assembly GCF_059132455.1). Lineage (NCBI taxonomy): Bacteria > Bacillati > Actinomycetota > Actinomycetes > Mycobacteriales > Mycobacteriaceae > Mycobacterium > Mycolicibacterium sp. SMGY-1XX. The sequence goes on along the minus strand of NZ_CP101139.1, from coordinate 3,459,716 downwards.
CCGGGCTGAACACCACCGCTTTGGCGCCGCTGGTCGAACAGTCGACAGCCAGCACCAGATCGCGATCGGCCATCGGCGAGATCCTCCTCGAAACTGTTGACAGAGTGATCCATGCAACAGTGTTAGTTATAACATGCACTGTGTTAGATAAGTGCTCGGGATCGCTGCCGCGGCCCCGTTGCCCTCGACGAAAGGCCAGCCCGTGACCTCCGCTGCATCCAACCTAGACTCGGCCCGCGCCGAGGTGGTCAAGTACGCCAACCGACTCACCTCCGACGGCCTCGTCGTGGGCACCTCGGGGAACATCTCTCTGCGGGTGGACGACGTGATCGCGGTGACGCCCTCCGGCGTCGACTACGCCACGATGCGCCCCGAGGACGTTCCGGTGGTGCGGCTCGACGGCACCGTGGTCGCCGGCGACCTCAAGCCGACCAGCGAGCTGCCCATGCACCTGCGTTGCTACCAGGACTTCGACGCAACAGCGGTGGTGCACACGCATTCGGCTGCCGCAACGGCCCTTTCGTTGTTGAAGGACACCGTGCCGCTGGTGCACTACCAGCTCGCGATGTTCGGCGGCCAGGTGCGGGTGGCGCCCTACCGCACCTACGGCACGCCGGAGCTGGCCGACGCGATGGCCGAAGGGCTGCACGAGCGCAGCGCCACCATCTTGGCCAACCACGGCACCATCGCCTTCTCCCATTCCCTCGGGCACGCCTTCGACAAGGTCAGCCAGCTGGAATGGCTGTGCGACGTGTGGCTGCGCGCCGCCGCCGTCGGTACACCACGGGAAATCAGCCCCGAGGAGCTCGAGCACGTGGTCGCGAAATTCAGTACGTACGGCCAACCGAAAACCGCGTGACCGACACCACAGAAAACCCTTGACCTGATATAAATCACGGCTAGCATGTGATTTCTCACATACAAATGTGAAGTAGCTCAGCCGTGAAGGGAAGAAATGAGATCTGTGAAGACGCGGTCGGCGAAGCTCGCGGCGGTCGCCGGGACCGCCGTCGTGACCATGGCGGCGCTGACCGCGTGTGGCGCCGGGGACACCAGCGCCGGCGACGATCGCAAGACCATCGGCGTGACCGTCTACGACATGAGTTCGTTCATCACCGCCGGAAAGTCCGGGATGGAGACTTACGCGGCGGCCAACGACATCGACTTGCTGTGGAAGTCGGCCGGCGGCGACGTCAGCACCCAGGCCGACCAGGTGGACCAGTACATCAACCAGGGCGTCGACGCGATCATCATCGTTCCCGTGCAAGCGGATTCGCTACAGCCGCAGATCGAGTCGGCCAACACCAAGGGCGTCCCGGTGCTGGCCGTCAACGCCGCGCTCTCGGATGACTCGAAGCTGGCCGCCACGGTGCTGCCGGATGACGTCGCGGCCGGCAAGCAGCAGATGCAGCAGATGGTCGACCACCTGGGCGGCCAGGGCAACATCGTGATCCTGCAGACCAAGCTCGGTTCGTCCTACGAGATCGACCGCACCGCGGGCAATCAGGAGATCCTGAAAGCCAACCCGGGTATCAACGTGCTGGCGATGGACACCGGCGACAACACCCGGGATATCGCGGTGAACAAGATGCGCAACTGGATCACCGCGTTCGGTCCCCAGATCGACGGCATCGTGGCCCAGAACGACGATATGGGCCTGGGTGCGCTGCAGGCCATCAAGGAATCCGGGCTGACGATCCCGATCGTCGGCATCGACGGTATCGAGGACGGCCTCAACGCCGTCAAGACCGGTGATTTCATCGGAACGTCGTTGCAGCACGGCACGATCGAACTCGCCGACGGTCTCGCGGTGGCCAAGCGGGTCGCCGACGGCGAGGACATGTCGCGCGAGTTCGTCTACACCATGCCCCCGGTGGACTCGAGCAACATCGACGAGGTGCTCCAGAACGTCGTCACGGACCGGCAGGCGCTGCTGGACCGGTTGCCCCAGGTGATCGACAAGAACATCGAAACCGGAGACATGGCCAACGAGGAGTAGGGCGACACATTGATACTGGTTAGGCTCGGCGTGTCGTCGCCCGACAAGCCGAGCCGATCCACCCCGCGGAGCAGGGCCGGGTGGGAGGGAAGGAACAGCCGATGAGCAGCCCGAGTCAGAACGGCAAGGCGGCGGCGCGGCAGGAAGAGCGGCACCGCCTGGTCACCGAGGCCGTGATGGCGGCAGGGTCGGTGGCCATCGAGGATCTGGCGCGCATGTTCGACGTCAGCGTGATGACCATCCACCGCGACCTCGACCGGCTCGAAGCCCAGAACGTCCTGCGTAAGGCGCGTGGGGTGGCCACCGCATTGCCCTCCAGCACAGTCGAATCCAACGACGCCTACCGGCGCGGGCAGCAGCGCGACGAGAAGCGGGACCTGGCGGCGACAGCGCTGGAGTTCATCCACCCCGGCGACACGGTCATGCTCGACGACTCCACCACGGTGCTGCCGCTGCTGGACCTGCTGGGCACCAAGGCGCCACTGACCGTGGCGAGCAACAACCTCAGCGTGGTCAACGGCCTCGTCGACACCGAGGACGTCGAGATCGTCCTGATCGGCGGGGAGTACCGGGCCTGGTGCAACTCCTTCATGGGCCAGATGACCCTCGATGCGATCGCGGCCCTGCACGCCGATGTGCTGATCATGTCCACCTCAGCGGTCACCGGGACGGCGTGCTATCACCAGCGTCAGGACACCATCTCGGTGAAACGCGCGTTGATCGCGGCGGCCGAGACCCGCGTCCTGCTGGTCGATCACACCAAATTCGAGCGGCGCGCCCTGTTCCGGCTGTGCGCGCTGTCCGAGTTCGATCATGTGGTGGTGGATTCCGCGACGCCGGAGGCCACCCTCGACGCGCTGTGCCAGCACCACGGCAGTGTCACCGTCGCCCCGCGCTCGAACTGACGGGCGGATGCCGGCGGGTCGCCCGGGCGTGGCACAATAAGTTAAATCAAACACGAATCGTGTGATTTTCGACATGGGAGAACAGTGATGCGAGCAGCCGTCTTCTACGGACCCGGCGACCTGCGGATCGAGGACGTGCCGACCCGCAACCCCGAGGCCGGCGAGATCGTCGTCGAGGTGCATGCCGCGGCCACCTGCGGCACCGATCTCAAGGCCTACCGTCGTGGCCACCACAAGCTCTTCAAGTCCTTTCCGGCGCCGTTCGGTCACGAATTCGCCGGTGTGGTGACCCGCGTGGGGGCCGGAGTCACCGACTTCGAGCCGGGCATGCGGGTGGTCGCGGCCAACACCGCCCCCTGCGGCGGCTGCTGGGCGTGCAAGGCGGGCCGGCTGAGTCTGTGCGAGAACCTCGAATTCCTCAACGGTGCTTTCGCCCAAGAGGTCGTGATCCCGGCCGCCATCGTCCGGCGCAACACCTATCAGATCGCCGACACCACCTCGTTCGCGTCGGTGGCGCCGCTGGAACCGCTGGCGACCGTCGTGCACGGGATGTACGTCAGCGGAATCGAACTCGGCGATGTGGTGGCCGTCAACGGGGCGGGACCGATCGGCCAGATGTTCATCCGGCTGGCCACGCTGCGCGGCGCCCACGTGATCGCCGTCGACCAGTCCCCGTTCCGGCTCGAGGCCGCCAAGAAGATGGGCGCCAAGGAGATCATCGACATCTCCGAGCATCCGGGCGTCGACGAGGTGGCCGCGGCGGTGCGCGCACTCACCCCGTACGGCAAGGGCGCCGACGTCGCGATCGAGGCCGTCGGCCTGCCCCAGGTGTGGGAACAGACCGCCAAATGCCTGCGCCCCGGCGGCAAGGCCGTCATGTTCGGCGGTCCCCCGGTGGGCGCGCACTTCTCGCTGAACGCCAACGACATGCACTACTTCGAGTACACCGTCACCGGCGTCTTCCACCACGAACCGCTCTACGTTGAGCGCGCGTTGCGTCTGATCGAGACCGGCCAGCTCAACGGCGAGGACCTCATCACCGAGGTGCGCCCGCTCGACAAGCTGATCGACAGCCTCGAGGACATGGCCAACGGGGTGGGCAGCAAGTACCTGATCGACCCTCGGCTGGGTTAGTACCCTGACCCGGTGAGCATCACCGAGGTTCCCATCACCGGCGTCATCCGGCTCGGACAGTTCCTGCAAGTGGCGGGGCTCATCGATTCCGGTTCCGACGCCAAAGCGGTGATCGCCGACGGGCTCGTCAGTGTCAACGGCGAGGTCGAGCTCCGGCGGGGCAGGCAGCTGCATCCCGGCGACGCTGTGACGTTGTCCGGGAACACCGCCCAGGTCATCCAGGGATGACCTGGGCGGCCCAGCTGTAGGCCGCACCCGGACCTCACTCCCCCATCTCGAGACCAACTGTTGTACTGCAACGGTTTTGACGGATGCAGCGGCCGCACGTGCCGCGGGCACCCGGTGCCCGAACTCCGCCGCGCGCGCCGGTTCGCGAGGTGTGGACGTGCTATTGAGAATGCCATTGATCAATGGAATTCTTGTGATATCTTTGCATCCGGTAGTTGTTTAGATGCAAATGCAACGGCCTGACCTACCCAAATCCGCTCACTCTCGCGGTTTCAGTATGGGCCAAGAAATTAGCTGCAGTTGCATTCTTTCTCGATTCTTGCTGATAGAACCTTTCGCGCAGCAATCGTCGAAGTCCCCGGAACATGGTCCAGTTAATTCGCCAAGCAACCATGCAAACTTCGCCAGAAATTCGAACATCATTCGATTTCTCCTGGAATGCGTTTCTGATCGATTGCACGCTGGGCCCACAATTGTTCGTTGCCATGGACTCTTCGCCGGGCCGCGCGTCAGCGTGCGAAACCGGTTGCTGGTAAACCGGGGTTCACGCCTTCTGCCTGGCATATCCCGGTTCTGAGGACGTGATAGATGCGTAACCGAATTGGGTAAGGCGGTCGAATTGTCACCGTTTTGCCGGAATAGCGGACGACAGAATACGGCACCATTTATTGTGTGATTCGTGCACTCACCAACGGTCGGAAATGACACACGAGACAGCGGAGCTTGGTTACTGGGCAATTGCCGGGTCTCGTGGATACACCGTCGGACCGTTACTGGTACCCTCGGCCCGCAGTCGCGTACACGAATGGCAAGCAGTGCCGCACCATCGTTGCGGGGCAAAACCATGAACACGTGCTTGCACATGTTTACCGCTGGGTCCCGAAGAACCGTGACGCCTGTACCAGCTGGGCTCGACGCGAAAGGCATCGGAAATGCTTGATCAGTTCAATACCAAGGTGAACGTCGGGACGTTCGCCGTCGCCGCCTTCGGGTCGGCGGTTGCCTGCGGGGCGGCAGTGGTCGGGATCGTCGCCTTGCCGTCGGCCCTGCGCGAGGCACCGGTGCTGACCGCCGACGTGCGTCTTGCATCCACTGAGTCGGAGATTGCCGCTTCAGAACCGTTGTGGTACCTCGAAAACGGCTCTCACGCGCAGGCTTTCATCGGCACCGGCACGGCGGCAGCGGCGGCCCCGGCGGAGGAATCACGGCCCATGTTCGGCCCGGGTGGCTGGCTGGTCGGCGACGGGCGCGATGCCCTGGAACTCAACCCCGACTGTATATCCCTGTGCAACGGGGAAGACGGTGGACTCTTCGGCGGAAACGGTGGCGACGGCGCCTTCGGCGGCGCCGGCGGCAACGCGGGTTGGAACGGCAACGGCGGCAACGGTGGTGCCGGCACCGACGCGGTTTACGCAGCGGACGGAACCTTGATCAAGGCCGCCGGCGCCGGTGGCAACGGCGGCAACGGTGGTCTTGGCAACGGCTCCGGGGGCCATGGGGGCAACGGCGGCAACGCGGTCAACCCCAAGGGGGACGCCACAGCGGCGCCCGGCGGCGCCGGGGGTAGTAGCGGACTCTTCAGCGGCAATCCCGGAAACGGGGGTAATGGTGGAAACGCCACGGCCACCGTGGGCAATGCCACTGGCGGCGATGGCGGTCTGCCGGGCTCACGCGTCTCCGACCTCAATCCCACGGGCATCGGCGGCAAGGCCGGCGACGGGGGGGATGCCTTCACGGTTATCGGTGACGCCAAGGGTGGGGACGGCCCGCAGTCAGGCCACGGAAAGTGGAATGGCGCGCAGCCCGGTGGAAACGGCGGTGACGCCACCACCACCACCGGAGACGCCACCGGCGGCAACGGGGGCCAAGGCGGTGGTGGCTTCTCGAGCGTCGGCGCCGACGGAGGCGCCGGTGGCGCGGCGAAGACCGAAAACGGCACCGCCCGCGGCGGTAATGGAGGGGCAGGCGGGAAGACCGTCAGCATCGGCCCGTCCGGCGCGGGTGGCCCGGGCGGCAGCGCTACCGGAACGATTGCCAAGGGTGGTGACGGCGGCAACGGTGGCCAGTTTGGTCTCGGTGGACCCGGCGGCGCAGGCGGCGCCGGTGGTTCGGCTGTCGGGCCGACTGCCACGCCCGGCAAGGGCGGCGCCGGCGCCAATGGCATCGGCTCGAAGGGACCCGACGGTGCGGAAGGCGCGTAACTCGTGGCCGATCTTCGAATCAGCTGAAACTTCGTGTCCCTCTTGACCTCTCACGTGGGCCCGGACGTATGGCCGTCAAAGCGGTAACGCAATACGACGGTGGCCATCAGCCGGGACAACGTTGCGCTCCGGGCAGCCAACCGGGCTGCGACCCGCCCGATCAGCAGAAGATCGGCCACCTCGGGTGTCCGGGTGAGGAAGATCTCGTCGAGTAATGACAAACCGTCGACCCACTGTTCCAGCAGCCTGGGATCGTTCAAGCCGGGATTGGCCAGACCGCCGGCAATGGCGCGCATCGCGCGGGAGCGCTTGAAGGTCTTCATGGCGCGGGTGGTGTAGGCGTTGAGTGCCACCTGGCCGTTCGGGAAATGGCCGACCAGCCGGTTCAGCAGCGCCACCACGTCATCTTGGGCCAGGAACAGCACAACACCGTCGGCGACGATCATCGCCGGCCGGTCTCGGGGAATGTCGCGCAACCACCCGGGGTCGGTCAGGTCAGCACCGACATTGTGGGTGTTGTTGCTGTGGGGCAACAGTTTTCGCCGAAGATCGGCGACGACGGGATAGTCGATGTCGTACCACTCGACGGTGGCCGGCGGGTCGACCCGGCAACGCCTGGTGTCCAGACCCGCCCCGAGATCCAGCACGACGGCATCCGGGTGCTGAGCCACGAACCGGCGCACCATCTCGTCGATGATCTTGGTCCGCACCGCCACGTCGAAGACTCTGGAACGGCGGTCGAGGAACTTGGTGTTCAGCTGCGGGAACTTGTCGAGGTTGTAACCGATTGTCGTGATGAGCTCGTCGGAGTTGTTGTCGCCCAGGAACGGCCGCGGCAGACGACTGTCCAGTGCCCGGCTACCCAATGTGAGGAACAGGCTTTCCTGCGCCGGACTCAGCTCCGGAACCGCGATGCGCGTGGTCACGCGGCTCCGTCGCCGCGGCTACGCGGCTTTCTTCTCGCTGCTGCCGGTGTCATCGCTACCGCCGGTGTCATCGTCGCTGCTGGCATGTCGAGCGTCGCTGGCATCGTCACTGCCTTCAGCGTCGTCAGTGCGGGCATGCCGTGCGCCCCCGGTACTTTCGGGACCCTCGGCGTCATCGTTGCGGGCGTGCCGACCGCCGCTGGTCTTGTCGCGGCCCGTGCCGTCGGTGTAGCGGGCGCGCTTGTCACTGACGGTTGTTTCGGTGTCCTCGGTGTCGCCCGCTTCCTCCTCGCCGGCGGCGTTCTCCTCGGTGTCCTCACCGGCTTCGTCCTCGTCGGCCGTGTCCTCCACGACGGCAGCGTCATCGGCCACGTCGTCGCCCGTTGCGTCCTCGGCGGTGGCGTCATCCTCGGCGGTGGCGTCATCCTCGGCATCCACGACGGCATCGTCGTCGCCGGCGGTGCGATCGCCGGAATCCTCGTCGCCGGAACGATCTCCGAACAGGCTGGCCAGCCGTAGGGTTGTGTCCTCCGAGTCCTCTCCCGCGGCGTCCTCGTCCGACTCGTCCATGGTGACGGGTGGGCCGCCGACCCCGTACGCGCCCTGACCGGTGGTGTCGGGTCGTGTTGTTCCCAGCAGGCGACCCAGACCCATCTGCTCGAATCCGTTGTCCAATCCGGTGGCCACGGCAACGGACAGGTTGGTGGCGAATTCCCCGGGGTTGGGGAAGTACAACAGATTGGTTGCTGTGGGCTCGCCCGGGCTGATGTTCCGGTTGTACCCGGACTCGACCAGGACCCGTGCCACGGGATCGAGGATGTCGGCCAACGCCGGACCGACGACGGGTAGCCATTGCACCGGATACAGCAGCGGGACGGTCTCCGACGGGATGAGGTAGTACTCGGTGTCGCCGTAGCGATCCTGCAGCACCGCTTTGCTCTCCGGGTCATCCGGGTAGAACAGGTGGTTGACGATGCCGAACGCCCAGTTGGTCATCGAGATCGGATTCAGCATGTTCGTGGGTGTGTCCGCGAAGAAGTCGTACTGGTAGGCGATGTCGCGCGTGGTGATCTGGCCGGGTTCGGCACCGGCTGTCTCGGTCGGGGTGCCGCGGGTGTCGGTCCAGAAGGGATCAATGCGCACCGAGGATCCACCGTTGGGGCGCAACGGATTTCCGATGAATACGAAGGACGGGTTGACGCCTTCGATCCCCCCGTATTCGTTGAAGTCCTTCTTCCACTCGCCGCCGACGAACGCTCCCCTGGAGTAGCCGAAGATCGTCGGCGACGGGTCGTCGCCGATCGCGTTGGTCAAGGTCCATTTGCCGACCAGGTCGCTCGGCTCCCACCAGGGCACGTTGTTGACGTTGGACGTATCCAGATCGGTCAGGCTGCCGACATAGGTGGCGGCCTTGTCCTCGATCCACTGATCGCTTTCCATCAGGAACGGGAACGGAGCGAGCTGAATGCCTTTCAGGGCATAGACACCGCTGACGGCGCCCACCGGCGTCGGCACACCGGTGGTGGTGTCTCCGTCCGGGTAGAGAGGATCCGGATCGTATCCGAGCATCTTCCACATGTTGTAGAACGCCGGTGCCAGATCGCTCGGGTTGAAACCGATGTTGACGAACTGCGGGTCAAGCGGCTTGTTGGAGAAGTCCCACCACGACTCGGCGAGGCGGAACAGGTTGATGTTGCCGGCGATGTAGTCGCCCATCGGGGTGTTGGCCGTGCCGTTTTCGTACGCTTCCAGCCATGCGTCGATCTTCTCGTTCCCCGGCCACAGATCTCCGATGAACTTCACGATGGCCGGATAGTCCTGCTCCGGCGGCACATACGGGCAGTAGCCCCAGCACAGCGGGCTTCCGGGGGTGTAGGGGTCGAATCCGACCACCAGGCCCGCGACCAGTGTCTGGATGGTCCTGCCGAGTTGCTCGAGGCTGGGAAGTTTGATCGGGTTGTCCGCCGGGTCCGCCATCAAGTGGTTCAGGTAGTTCACGAAAGGTGAAACCAGATCCATGTCGATGGGTGTGTTGGCCCACGGCAGGAAATTCTCGCCATTGGGACCGTCGATGGTGCCGGGGATGTTGAACCCGGGAATGTTGTTGATCTTGCCGCTGGGTCCTTCGACGGGGCCGTAGCTTCCGTTGATCAGCTCGGACAGACCGATTTTGAAGAAGCCACCGATCATCGGGAAGTCCACCATGCCGGTGAACATCATGACGTTCCAGATCAATCGGTCGATACCCGTGATTCCGGTGATCGGCGCCGTCGGCGTGGTGGGGACGCACCCCTCGGCGTCGCAGTTGGGGTCAACCGGAAACTCGGCAGCCCAGAAGCGCCAGAACTTCTGCGCCAGACCGTTGCCTGCCAACACCCCGAGCGGGTTGTCGGCGTCGAGCGGAGCGTCCGGATCAAGCCCGGAGAGGGCAGGAATCGGAATCGCCATCGCAGCCGCCGCCATGAACCGCACCGCGTCCGCGGGGTCTGTCCCCCAGATGTTGGACGGGCCGGTGACCAACCAGTTCCCGCCCCACAGCTGGGCTTGGGCGAACAGGTCGAAGGCTTGCAGCTCGGAATTTGGAATGTTGATGATGTCGATGAGCAGATTGAGCGGAATGTTGGCGATCGACGCGGCAGCCAGGTCGACGTCCGTGTCGATCACGCGGACCTCTGCACGCGGTGGTGCCGGTGCTGCGACCTGGGTGACGGTCAACACGGTGGCCGTTGCCATTGCCACACCGGCCGTGAGCTGAGACAGCGCCGAGGCGCTGCGCTGCGACCGGTGAGATGCCGCTGTCGCGTTTCCCGCACCGCCAACCGCCTGGGACGGCCATCCGGCGCCGGCCTTGCGGTCGGCTTTCCGTCGACGGTGACGTCTTGCTTGGCGCGCAGCACCCATGGCGCTTCCCTCCCACAATCAAGTGAATGTTGCTGAGCGTACCTCCGCTAACGCCGTTTGGAACCGCATTCTGACTTTTACGCGGCCGACAGCGACACTCCGGCAGCCCGCAAATGTGCGCCTGTGGCGCCCTGACCGGCTTCTCCACCGGCTCGGGCCGTGTTGACGGGAGCACGATGTTGCCGACCAAAACGTTTCCCGTGCAACCAAATGCGGCGATATCTCGCGGAGGAAATCCACGATGAACACTTCGTTCAGCAAGCGGCGATCGGACGTGGCAATGCAACTCGCATTGGATCGACCACACCGTAGAACGTTCGAATCATGCTCTTGCATCAAGATATTGCCTCGAGCACGTCCTGCCCGGGGGTCTCCCACGGCAGGACGGGAACCGAGTCCAACCTGCCACGCGGTAACCGATACGTGGTTCACGCCAATACTGTTGTGACCTCCGGTAATTGCGTGGCTGAAGTGACGTCTCCGTTCCCACCGATCTGCAGCCGGTGCGATGGCATACGCCACCAGTCCACCGCGCAGCGGCACTGCGCCGCACACCCGGGCCCGACCTGTCGTCACGCCACGCTGCGCGTCGACGTCGCTAATACGGCGGCCGTAGCCGTCGCTGCAATTTCCGGGGGTTCAGCGAGGGGCGACGAACTGTCTCACCTCATCGTCGACCGAGAGATCGTGAACCGAGCCGTTCTGAGCGGGGTTCGGACCGGACCCGGCGCGGTGGGCGGTGCGCGCCGGACGACTGCGGACGTTCATGGGCCACCAGAACCACCGTCCGAGCAACGCAGCCGCAGACGGCATCATGAACGACCGAACGATCAAGGTGTCGAACAGCAGGCCCAGAGCGATCGTGGTGCCCACCTGTCCCACCACCAGCAGATCGCTGACCAACATCGACGCCATGGTGAAGGCGAACACCAGCCCCGCAAGTGTCACGATCTTGCCGGTGCCCCCGATCGCGCGAATCATCCCCGTCTTGATTCCGGCGCCGATCTCCTCCTTGAAGCGGGACACCAGCAGCAGGTTGTAGTCGGCCCCCACTGCCAGAAGGATGATGACCGACATCAGCATCACCATCCAGTGCAGGTTGATGCCGATGATGTGTTGCCAGACAAGTACCGACAGACCGAACGACGCCCCCAATGAGGCCACCACCGTGCCCACGATCACGAGCGCCGCAACGAGACTTCGTGTGATCATCAACATGATGATCAACACGATGCACAACGAGGCGATCCCGGCGATCAACAGATCGTAATTCCAGGCTTCCTGAAGGTCTTTCAAGACCGACGCCGTACCAGCGACATAGATCTGCGAATTCGCGAGTGACGTTCCCTTGACGGATTCTTCTGCGGCTGTCCGTATCGTGTCGATACGCGCGATCCCGTCCTTGGAGGCCGGATTTCCCCGGTGGGTGATTATGAACCGGGCCGCGTGGCCGTCCGGCGACATGAACAACCTGACCACGCGCTGGAACTCCGGATTGTCGAACACCTCACGAGGAAGGTAGAACGACTCGTTGATCTTCGCCGCGTCGAAATCCTGTCCCATGGCAGCTGCATTGGTGCCCAACTGTTCGGTCTGCCCCAGGATTCCGGACATGGTGCTGTACGTGGTCAACATCATGGTCTGCATGCTCTTCAGTGTTTCGATCTGCGGCGGGAGCAGCGCAACCAGTTGCGGCGCAACGGTGTTCACATTGTTCAGGTCCGGCGTCAGCTCGTCGAGTTTCTCGTTGAGCCGGTCGGTGCCCGCCGAGGCCGCCAACCCGGCTTCGCGCCCGGTTCTGGCGGCCTCACATGTGGCGAAGAGAATGCAGGAGTCGGAGAACAGAATCTTGTCGTAACGGTTGTACGAGTCGTTGAGTCGGCCGAGGTCGTCACGGATCGCTTTGGAAATGCCCACCATTTCATGTGAGACGCCCACCATGTGGTTGGTGCTGGCGGTCAACTGTTTCATCAAGGAATAGCCGCGTTCCATCGAGGCGATGGTGCCGTCGAGTTCATCGGCTTGCGCTCGCATCTCTTCCATGCGGTCTTTGATGAACTGGACGTTCTGCTGCTGACCGGCGGTCCCGATGCTGACCAAGGACGGAAGCGATGCGTGCCGCAGCGGCGTGCCTTCCGGGCGAGTGACGCCCTGCACCAGGGCGATACCCTCGACGTCGAAGATGTCCTGGGCCACCTTGTTCAGCACCAGGAGGTCCGCGGAGTTACGCATGTCGTGGTCGGAATCGATCATCAGGAGTTCGGGCATCATCTGCGCCGGCGAGAAGTGGCGGTCGGCGGCCGCCCAGCCGATATTGGCAGGCGTGTCCTGCGGCATGTACGGGCGGTCTTCGTAGCTCACCTGGTACCCGGGCAGGGCCAACAGTCCGACCATGGCGAGAGCGCAGGACGCCACGAAGATCGGCAAGGGCCAGCGCACGATCGCCGTGCCGACTCGTCGCCACCCGCGCGTCGATGTCGTCCGCTTCGGCTCGAGGAGGCCGAACCGGCTCGCCACCGTGAGTACGGCGGGAATCAAGGTCAGTGCCGCCGCAACCGCGACGAGCATTCCCACCGCGCACGGCACACCCATGGTCTGGAAGATGGGTAGCCGGGTGAAGCTGAGGCAGAAGGTGGCCCCGGCGATGGTCAAACCGGATGCCAAGATGACATGCGAAACACCACGATTGGCGGTGTAGTACGCCGTCTCGCGATCTTCGCCGGCTTGTCGGGCCTCGTGATAGCGCCCGATCAGGAATATCGCATAGTCGGTTCCCGCAGCGATGGCGAGAGCCACCAGGATGCTGATCGCGAACGAGGACAGCCCGATGAGGCCGAAGTGCGCCAGGGACGCGACCACACCGCGGACGGCTGCCAGGCCGATCCCCATCATGACCATGACGAGGACAACGGTGGTGATCGAGCGGTACACCAGCAGCAACATGATTGAGATCACCACCACGGTCGCCACCGTGATCTTCACGGCGGTGTGATCGCCGGTGTACGCCAGGTCCGCGGAAAGCGGTGTCGGACCGGTCACATACGCCGTGATCCCCTCCGGGGCAGGTGTTTGCGCCACGATGTCGCGGACCGCGTCCACCGATTGGTTCGCCAGCGTCTCGCCCTGGTTCCCGGACAGGTTGAGTTGAACATAAGCCGCTTTACCGTCCGCACTCTGTACGGCCTGCGCGGTCATCGGATCCCCCCAGAAATCCTGGACGCGCTGCACGTGGGTGTCGTCGGCGTGGAACTGCCGGATGAGATCGTCGTAGTACCGGTGGGCGGCCTCCCCGAGCGGTTGCTCACCTTCCACCACGACCATCGCGACGCTATCGGTGTTGGATTCCTCGAATACTTTCCCGATGTGGTCTCTGGCCTGCATGGACGGCGCGTCTTGGACGCTCAGGGAGACGGCGCGTTCCCGGGCGACCTGTTCCAGCGAGGGCACCCCCAGGGTGACCAGCGCAGTGATGGCCACCCACACCAGGATCACCAGGACCGCAAGGCGACGGACCACTCGGGCCAGGAACGGACGCTCGTGAGGTCCGGGTTGTACGGTCACGGCCTCGCCCACCCCCTGGCTCGACCCGCGCCAACTCATGCGCCGGTCACCAGGCAGTAGGTGAATGCATTCAATTGATTGGAGATCTTCTCGGCCCTCACTTCACCGTCGACCAGGATGCGGCAGCCGATACTGTTGCTGTTGCCCTGGGCCACAACGCTTCCGACGGAACCCGGTACCGACGAGACCGTGAACGACCATGGCAACGGTGCTCCCCCGACTTGTTGTGGGGTGGCGTCAGCATCGAAATAACTGATATCTGCCACCGCTCCCGCTGGGCCGAAGACTTCATAAACCAACTGTTTCGGGCTGACGGCATCCTCAGCACCGGGCTGGGCGTACGAGGGGTGGGCCTGGGAACCGAAGGCGCCGTGCAACCTTGCCACGGCGTACCCTCCGACGCCGGCCACGATCACGACCACCAGCGGCAGCCACACCCGAGCCAGAAGCCTCAGCAACGGTGAGCCGTGAGGCCGTCGCCCGTCGCCGCCGCGGAACGTGGTTTCCGGGCGTGGCTGCGGATGAGGCGAACGTCTGAGCACAACTGTGTCTTTCGGCATCAGGAGATTGCATAGTCCGACAGCGGGAAGCGATCCTGCGCTCTGACCGCGTTACGGACCGACGTGGGCCGAAACAGCGCGGGTTCGCCGGTGGGGCTGAACCAGTACGACCTCGACGTCGCGCAATTGCCCAGCCGGAAAACCGAACTCTCGAGCCGCTCGGACACCTCCTGCAAGAACCGGGCATTGGCGCTCTCGGTGACTTCGAAGGTGGCTGCGCCGCGGCTCTGCAGGCAGCCGAAAAGCCGACTCATGTGGCGCATCTGGTACTCGACGGTGTTGAACCACGACAAACCCACCCAGGCATAGGGGCTCGCCATGGTCAGGAAGTTGGGGAAATACGGCACCGAAATACCCTCGTACGCCTGGAAACCCGCCTCGCGCCACCATTTTCCGAGATTGCGGCCGTCCCGCCCGATCACCTCGATGGCCGGCAGGTTGCTTTCCCACACGTCATAACCGGTGGCCAGAACCAGGGTGTCGACGGTCCGCTTCGTCCCGTCACAGGCGACGATGCCGTCGGGCTCGATGCGTTCGATGCCGCTGGTCTCCAGGTGCACGTTGGGCTGGCTGAACGACCGGTAGTAAGAGTTCGAGATCGAGGGCCTCTTGCACCCGAAATCGTATTGTGGCTTCAGCTTGTGGGACAGCTCCCGGTCGCGAACAGCGAGGTGACGCTGGATTCGCGAGCCCAGGGTGATGGCTCTGTTGGCCACCTTGAAGTACTTGTAGTTCCACATGGTGATGACATTGGCGATGTCCATGAAGGAGTCGGTGCAGAAGCGCAACACGCGTTGCGTCAGTGGCACCGTGGCGAAGAGCCGCCGGATGAGACGCGGGAACCTGATGTCGGATTTCGGCATCACCCAGATGGGCGTGCGCTGGTAGACGGTCAGCTCAGAGACCTTCTTGGCGAGTTCCGGGATGACCTGGATGCCCGTCGACCCGGTGCCGATGACCGCGGCTCTGCGGCCGTCGAAGCAGTAACTGTCGTCCCATTTGGCGGTATGGATCATGCGGCCGGCGAAACTGTCGATCCCGGGAATGTCGGGTGTCCTCGGTTGGCACAGAAAGCCCGTTGCGACGATGAGGAATTGGGTGGTGATCGGCGTTCCGCCGACCAACGAGATCCGCCAACTCTGGGCGTCTTCGTCCCACTGCGCGCCCTCGACGCACGTGTTGAACCGCATGTGCCTGCGGACGTCGTATTTGTCCGCGACGTGCTCGGCGTAGCTCTTCATCTCTGCGCCCTCGGGAAAGAGGCGCGTCCAGCGTGGGTTGGGCTCGAACCAGTAGGAGTACGTGGTCGCCGGCTGATCGACGGCCAGTCCCGGGTAGCGGTTGACGTGCCATGTCCCGCCGAGATCGTCTTCGCGGTCGACGATCAAGATGTTGTCGTAGCCGAGGCGCTTGACCTGGATCGCCGCGCCGATTCCGCCAAAGCCCGCCCCGATGATGACGACGTCGAACTGCTCCTCACCCATAAGCACTAGACGGTACCGGCGGGCCGGAGAAAGTCACCATGTTCGGGGAAAAATGAACTTAGCGAAAGGTGTTGCCAGCAAATGGAACTAGATCTTTCGAACTAGTCGACCCCCACTTGTGATCCATACCCAGGTGGGCGTGGGCTCCGGCGCGCCGACTCACGCCGGAGTCGGGGCGGAGATCGATTCACACCGTGGTGGTGTCACCCCGCGGCATCAGGCGGCCGGTCACCGGCGCGAAGAGCCGCTGATAACCGGCCGGGGTCAGCCGTACCAGCAGGTCGAACGTCTTGGCGCCGGGCCCGACGAGCACACGGGACCTGTTCTTGCGCACCCCGGTGAGAATGCCCCGCGCCGCCGCCTCGGGAGCACCTTTGGCGAGCTTGTCGTCGAATAGCGTGGCCAGGTCGGTCATGTTCAGGCCCTGGGCACCCGTCGCGTTGCGCGCGATCGCCGTCTTGACGCCACTGGGGTACACGGTGGTGACTTTGACCGGGTTCCCAGCAAGCATCATCTCTTGACGAAGCGCCTCGGTGAAGCCGCGTACCGCGAATTTGGCCGAATTGTAAGCAGATTGGCCGGGGGCGGCGAAGATGCCCCAGATACTGGAGACGTTGACCACGTGGCCGTCACCGGAGGCGATCAAGTGCGGCAGGAACGCTTTGGTGCCGGTGACCACACCCCAGTAGTTGACCTCCATCACCCGTTCGAACTCGCTGAACTGACTCTGGCTCACCTCACCGAAGAACCCGATACCGGCATTGTTGTAGATCTGGTTGACCACCCCGAAGTGGTCGTTCACCTCGTCGGCGTAGGCCAGGAAGCGCGCACGGTCGGTGACGTCGAGCCGGTCCGCCTTGACGGAGGCACCGAGGGCCTTGACCCGTTGTTCGGTGTCCCCCAGCCCGGCGGTGTTGACATCGCTGATCGCGAGTTTTGCGCCCGCCCGCGCCAATTCGACGGCCAGCGCCTGCCCGATCCCCGATCCGGCGCCGGTGACCACGGCGACCTTGCCAGCGAAACCGTCCATGTTCACCCGTCCCTTGCTTGAGAACCGAGTCGAGACCCCACCTGGCGTGTGAGCCTAGCGTTCCTTCTCCATCCCGTCAGGTGCTGCGGCCAACGGGGCACGAATCATCTTGCTTCCTCAATTATTTCGAGGGGCCGCCAGCTCGAGGAAATGCGCTGGTCAGCTGAAGGAGTAGTCGCTGAGCGGGAAGCGGGTCTGCTCGGTGACCGTGGTACGCGTACCGGTGGCGCGCAGGTATGTCTCGCCGTCGGGGCTGAAGTAGTACGACCGCGACGTGCCGCAGTTCCCGCGATGGAACACCGTGTTGTGTTGCAGGGCACTCAGCCGGCTACAGAAACGCTCGTTGGCGTCTTCGGTGACCTCGAAGGTGGCCGCATTCCGCCGGCGCAGCTCGCCCAGAAGCCGATCCATGTGGCGCATCTGGTATTCCATCATGTCGAAGAAGTTCAGGCTGACCGCGTACGGGCTCGCCAGATTGAGCAGATTCGGGAAGTACGGGATCGACACCCCCTGGTAGGCCTGGAAACCGTAGTTGCGCCACCACTTTCCCAGGTTGCGGCCGTCACGCCCGATGATCTCGATCGCGGGGAAGTTGGACTCCCACAGATCGAATCCGGTGGCCAGCACCAGCGTGTCGATCTGGGTCGTGGTTCCGTCGCGGGCGACGATGCCACCGGGTTCCACCCGGTCGATGCCCGAGGCCTGCAGATGAACATGGGGTTTGGTGAAGGTCCGGTAATAGGAGTTGGAGAACGTGGGCCGCTTACAACCCATGTCGTAATCCGGTGCGAGCTGGCGCCGAAGCTCTGCGTCGCGGATGGACACAAAGCGCAGCATCGACGACGCGTGGGCGGCGGACTTGTTCAGCCACCAGAACCGGTGGTAGCGCAAGACCGACGCCACGAACGAGATCTCGTACATCCCGTCGGTGATCACGCGGAGCGCGCGCTGCGTCAGCGGCACCCGATTGAACAAGCGCCGCAACGCTTTCGGCATGGGAAAGTCGGTCCTGGGAACCACGTGGATGGGCGTACGTTGGTACACCGTCAGGTCAGCCGCCTGTTTGGCCAACTCGGGTATCAGCTGCACCGCAGTGGCCCCGGTGCCGATGACGGCGACCCGACGACCCGTGAAGTCGTAGTCGTCGTCCCACGCTGTGGTGTGCACGATCCGGCCGGCGAACTGGTCGATGCCGGGAATGTCCGGAGTGCGCGGCTGTGACAGCACACCGGTTGCGGCGATCACGAACCGGGCCACCAGCGTGTCGCCACCGGCCAGTGCCACCTCCCAGCGCTGGGAATCCTCGTCCCACCGCACGCTGTCGACGGTGGTGTTGAAGCGCATGTGCCTTCGGACGTCGTATTTGTCGGCCACTCGTTCCGCGTAGCGCTTGATCTCCTCCCCCGGAGCGTACAGGCGAGACCAATCCGGATTGGGCTCGAACCAATAGGAATAGGTGGACGACGGGATGTCACAGGCCAGCCCGGGGTAGCGATTGACATGCCACGTTCCGCCCAGGTCGCTTTCGCGATCCACGATCAGAAGATCGTGATATCCCAGCTTTTTCAGCTGGATGGCGGCGCCGATTCCACCGAAACCGGCTCCCACGATGACGACCTCGTACGCCAAGGCACTCATGGTGACGGAGGGTACCTGTCCAGCGGCCCTGTCGGGAAGGGGTTGTTGACTCCAGAAATTTGCTGAATTTGCTGGTCGGTGAGCGTGGCCGCCTCGGTACGGGTTCAGCTGAGAGGCTTCATGAACCGCCGCAGGACGGGCGGCACCAACTGCTGATAGTGCGGGCCCACGATGCGCACCGCCAGATCGAGGACCTTCATATCGGGCCCGATCAGCACCCGGGGCCGGTTCCTGCGGACCCCACCGAGGATCACCCGGGCGGCTTTCTCCGGGGAGGTGGACCACAATCGCACATCGAAGTTCTCCGTGAGATCGACGTCTCCGAGCCCTTCGGCCACGGTCATGTTGCGAAGGAAAGCGCTTGTGACACCACCGGGAAACACCGTGGTAACCCGCACAGGATGCCCTGCGAGCGCCATCTCCTGGTACAGCGCCTCGCTGAAACCGCGTACCGCGAATTTCGCCGAGTTGTAGGCGGCCTGCCCGGGTACGGCAAACAGACCGAACGCACTCGAGACATTCACCACGTGCCCGTCGCCGGAGGCGATCAGGTGCGGCAGGAACGCCTTGGTTCCGTGTACGACGCCCCAGTAATTGACGTTCATCACCCGTTCGATCTCCGCGAACCGGCTTATCTCGACATCTCCGTAGAAGGAGATCCCCGCGTTGTTGTAGATCTGGTTGACTTTGCCGAAACTGTCGTTGACCGTCTCGGCGTAGGCGACGAAGGCCTCGCGGTCGGAGACGTCGAGCCGGTCCGCCCTGACCGGTGCGCCGAGGGCGGCCACCTGCTTCTCGGTGACCGTCAGACCATCGACATCGATGTCGCTGATCGCGAGAGTGGCACCCCTGCGCGCCAATTCGAGCGCCAACGCCTGACCGATACCCGAACCAGCGCCCGTTACGGCAGCGACCTTGCCGGCAAACCCATTCATGCCTGCACTCCCCTCAGTCCGCTTTCTCGAGCGTAACCGCGATCCGCCGTCGACGACGCGGACACCGATTGCGGTATCCGCGGTCAGCGCCGGTTGCGACGGTAGGTGTGTTCGCCGGTGTTATCCCCCGCCGAGTTTTCGGTAGACATTGCCGACGATCGGCGCCAGCACAGCGCGGGGCAGGTAGGTGCTCGTCAGCGACATCACCTTGGCGGGCAGACCGGGCACCACACGCATCTTGTTGCGCTGCAGACCATTCAGCGACGCCTTCGCGGCGTACTCGGTGGAGACCCACATGTAACCGGGTATCACCTTGTCGACCACCGCTTCTTCGACGAAATCCGGCAATCCGGAACTGACCGGGCCCGGTGCCAGCAGCGTCACATGCACCCCGGAGTTCCGCAGTTCCACCCGCAACGCCTCACTGAATGTATTCAAGAAGGCCTTGCTGGACGAGTACGCGGCGTTGTTCGGTATCGGCGAATTGCCCGCAGCCGAACCGGAAATCAGGATGCCGCCCGCGCCGCGCCCGAGCATCCCCGGCAGTACCGCCAGCACCAGATCGTGCACCGCCACGACGTTGAGTTGCACCAGGGCGCGTTCGCCGGCAGGGTCCAGTTCTGCGACGGGGCCCAGCGTGGCCACACCGGCGTTGGCGCACAGGATCGAGATCGGGCGCGCGGCCAGCTCATCGGCCAGTTTCGCCCGGTGCGTCGGATCGGTGAGGTCCGCCGGCCACACTTCGACGGTGACGCCGTACTTGCCCACCAACCGCGCAGCCAAGTCCTTGAGCAGATTCTCGCGGCGCGCAGTGACGATCAGATTGTGGCCGCGCGCGGCCAATTCGGTAGCCAGGGCTTCGCCGATGCCATGGGAGGCTCCGGTGACCACGGCACGGCCGTCGGCGCTGGGTGAAGGTAGCGACACGCGCACGACGCTACACTCCCAGCAAATGAGTTGCCAGACCTTTCGCGAATTCTTCGAGCACATAAGCGTTGTACGAGACTTTCCGGTTAAGAAGCTGAGAACTCGCCGAACCCCTCCACTACAGGGCCGCCGCCTGCAATACTGCCCCCGTGGCCACTGCTAATCGACTGGTATCCAGCCCGTTCGTCAACCGCCTGGTGACGAACCCCGTTGTCTTCCATCTACTTTTCACCTCGTTCGTCACGAAACGGTTTGCCTCCCAGACACACCTGCTCGGCGACGACGACTGGTTGTTCCTGAATTACGGTTACGAGCAAGACCCTCCGATGGCCGTACCGCTGGATTCCTCCGACGAGCCCCACCGGTACTTCATCCAGCTCTACCACCGCACCGCAGCCCAGGTGGACCTGAGCGGCAAGAAAGTGCTGGAGGTCAGCTGCGGCCACGGCGGCGGGTCGTCGTATCTCACCCGCACGTTCAAGCCCGCGTCCTATACGGGACTGGATCTGAACCCGGCCGGCATCGAGTTCTGCAAGAAGCGTCACCACCTGCCGGGCCTGGAGTTCGTCCACGGTGACGCACAAAGTCTTTCGTTCCCAGATGAATCCTTCGACGCGGTGGTCAACGTCGAGGCGTCGCACCTCTATCCGGACGTCCCGAGCTTCTTTGCCGGAGTGACCCGCTTGCTGCGTCCGGGCGGACATTTTCTCTACGCCGATTTCCGCCGGCGCAGCGCGGTCGCCGAGTGGGAGGCGCAGATGGCCGCCACTCCGCTGCGGATGGTCTCGCAGGCCGTCATCGATGCGGATGTGCTTCGCGGGAACGAGAAGAACCGCCCGAGGAAGCAGGCCCTGATCGACCACCACGGCGCGGCGGCCACACGCGGCTTCACCCGGTTCTCCAGCGATCTGACCGACTGGGCGTTCAACGGTGCGTTGCGCAACGGCGAGTTCACATACCGGGTGTACTGCTTCGTCAAAGACTGAGACGCCTGACTGGAGTCGACCGCCGGAAGAGGATTCGCATGAACTTGGCTGACTGGCTCCGATTCCGCGCGAGCCTGATGAAGATAGGCCTCGACGGTGCGACCGGCGTGGTCCGGGACAGGGCGGTGTCGTACAGCTCTCTGTTGACCGGCCGGGAAACAGCACCACTGACCGATTTCGACCCGTTTGCGCCACAGACGAGGCGGGACCCGTACCCGCACTACCGCGCCCTGCTGACCGGGCCGGATGTGCCCAACGTGTGGTACAACCGCAGGCGCGGTATCTGGATCGTGGCCGGATACCACGACGTACGAACGGCATTACGCGACCACGCCTCGTTCTCCTCGGCGGAAAGCCAGGCCCGGTACCGGGTGCATCTGCAATCGATGAACGCGGCCGACCCCCCGTACCACACGCGGCTGCGCAAGTTCGTCTCCCGGGCGTTCACCCCGCGGGCGATGGCCGCGTGGCAGACGGTGATCAACGAGGTCGCCGACGAACTCGTCGACGCCATGATCGCCCGTGGCACAACAGAGCTCGTGCACGACCTCGCCAAACCGTTGCCGAACCGGCTGATCGCCACGATGCTGGGAATTCCGAAACAGGACCACACCCAGTTCCTCGCCTGGGCCGACGCCATGGCCGAAGGGGCGTTTGCGCAACTGGACCGGCACGGGCTGGCCCTGAGCGCCCGTTCGGCCCGGGCGACAGCGGCCATGCGACGCAATCTCGATCACCTCATCATGCAACGCCGGCGTGACCCCGGTGATGACCTGATCTCGATGATGACCGCCTCGGACGGCAACGACGTGCTGACCGACGACGAGATCTTCTGGAGCGCTGCGATGCTCATCGGTGCGGGCAGCGAGACGACCACCAATCTCCTGTCAGGACTGTTCCTGACGCTCGCGCAGCGCCCGGAGCTGTACACCCGGCTGCGTGAGCAGCCCGAACTGATCCCCTCCGCGATCGAGGAACAGCTTCGGTTCGTCGCACCCGTTCAAGGGTTCTATCGCACCGCCACCCGCGATTACACGATGGGAGCACAGACGATCCCGGCCGGTGCGCGGGTTCTGCTGCTGTTCGCCGCGGCCAACCGCGACCCGCGCCACTATCCCGACCCGGATACCTTCGATCTGCTCCGGAACCCGACCGACCACCTCGCCTTCGGCATCGGGATCCACTTCTGCCTCGGCACCCCGTTGAGCCGCCTGGAAGTGAGCCGCGTTCTGAGCCAACTCCTTCCGCGGGTCGAGTCGATCCGCCTCGCCGGCGACTACAGGTATCTCGATGACCCCACGATGCGCGGGCTGGCGCATCTGCCGCTGGAACTGGTGCCCGCCGGAGCGAGAACCGGCGGCGCCGGCAGCACCACCACGGCCGGCTCGCTCGACAGAACCTGATCCGCGATCCTCACAATCCGCGGTTGCCGAGCCAGCCGTCGATCCGCGCAGCCACCGCGTCCCAGCCGGGCTCGAGCATCATGTTGTGTCCCATGTCCGGGAAGAACTCGGCTTCGGTGCGATACGCCCGCGCGGTGGCGAGCACTTCCTTCCGGGTGTGGGCGCCGTCGTCCTCGGCGCCCAGGACCAACAGCGGTGTGGTCACTCGGTCGGGCCTGGGCAAGCTCAGCACGAGGCAGTCGAGGCCCACACGTGCGCTGTCCTCCTGGAGCCTGGCCGCATACTGCGCCACGTCCGATTCCGGAGTGTGCGCGGAGAAGAACCGCTCACGCGCCAGAGGTGGAGTGCTGATGTACGGCAGGGCTTTGCCGGTGGCCGTCATTTTGACGAAATGCCAAGGGTGATGCCGTATCCACCGCATCGTCGATCCGAGGTTGCCCTGCGGCGGCATGGAGGACATCAACACACCGGCGGGCGCGTGGTTGGACTCCAGGTATTTCTGCACGATGAGTCCGCCCATGGAGTGACCGATGATCACCGGTGCCGTGGGAAGACTGTTGGCCACCGCCCCGACATCGTCGGCGAAGTCGGCGACCGAGCACCTCCGCAGCGGTTTGTCGGCCGGACTGCCTCCGTGGCCCCGCAGACTGAGCGCCAGCGCCCGGTACCCTCTGCCGGCGAAGAAGCTCAGAAAGTGCTGGTCCCAGCACCAGGCCGCGTGCCAGGCGCCGTGGACGAAGAGCAATGGGACAGGGTGAGATCGGCTGACAGCGCCCCGGTCGATCACCTCGAGCATTGGCACGTTTTCCCTTGTGCTCCGACGGAATCGCAAAATTAACACGGAACGGGCGTCCGAAGGTTCGGTTTCGGGTTTCACGCGGCCTCGGTCTGTGCAATGGTTGACCGAAACCGTTGCGAGGAGCCCTGATCCGATGAAATCCCAACCCGTCGCGCTGGTCACGGGTGCGACGAGCGGTATCGGCGAGGCCACCGCGTACCGGTTGCAGGCCAAGGACTACCTGGTGTTCGCGGTCGGGCGCAATCCCGCTGCGCTCGAGGACCTCCGCGCCCGGGGATGTCAGGCCCGCGCGCTCGACATCACCGACGAGGCTGCGGTCAACCAGCTCGCCGACGAGATCAACGGTGAGTTCGGCGGTTGCGACGTCCTGGTCAACAGCGCCGGGTTCCCGCTGCGAAGCCCGCTCGAGCAGGTCTCGCTCGACGATCTCCGTAGTCTCTTCGAGACCCATGTGGTTGGGCCACTGCACCTTTCGCAGGCCGTCCTACCCACGATGCGGGCCCGCGGATCCGGCATCATCGTCAACATCGGCAGTACCGGTGGGCGGTTCACCTCACCGGGTGCGGGTGCTTATCACATCAGCAAGTACGGTCTGGAAGCGCTGTCGCTCGCGCTGAGCGCCGAGCTGAAGCAGTTCGGTGTCCGCGTCGTGTTGATCGACCCGACCGGGGTGCGCACCCGGTTCGTCGAAGCCCAGCTCAAGGAAACCCGTTGGTACCCAGACGATGATCCCTACGGCGAGTTCAAGCGTCGTTACGACGACGCGGCGCTGGCGTTGACCAAGGCGCCCGGTGTCATGGTCGATGCCGACACCGTCGCCCGCGTCGTCATGCGGGTGATCCAGGCCAAGAATCCGAAACCCCGCTACGTCGTCGGTTTGTCCGGCCACGCCACGGTACTGGCGCAGACGCTGCTCACCGACCGGATGTGGGAGCGCATCACGTTGTCGCGCCTGGCCCCCTGAAAGCCTATCGGAGCGGACGCTCGAACCTCGCGAGCCAGGCGCGGTTTCCGTAGGCATCGCGATGGACCACCTGCTCGACCGGTTTCCGGGTGGTGGGCCCGTAGCGGCCGCGCGGCCAGCCCAGCGGCACGATGCAGCACGGTGTCACCGACGGCGGCAGGCCCAGAACCCGGCGGGCCGAGACCTGACTCCACAACGGCAGGGTGATCAGCGACGCGCCCAGCCCCATGGCGCGCGCCGCCAAGAGCAGGTTCTGCACGCTCGGATAGATCGATCCCCAGTACGCCGACTCCGCCACGTGCGGCATCCGCACGACCGGCAGGCGCCCGTCGCGGGCGCCCAGGCGCAGGCATGCCACCACCAGCACCGGGATCTCGGTGAAGTGATCGACCTGCCATTGGATCGAGCGCGCGATCTTGGCCATGGACTCGTCCTGGGCGAGAGCGCGGCGCAGCACCACACCGCGCTGGATTCGCCAGGCCTGCCGGTAACGCCTGGCGAGCTTTTCCTTGACCCGGACATCCTTGACCACAACGAACTCCCAGATCTGCCCATCGTTGCCGGTGGGTGCGCGCAGCGCGAGTTCGATGCATTTCAGCACCAGGGCGTCGTCGACCGGATCGGGCAGGACCCGGCGCACCGCCCGCTGCGTCATCATGGCCTCCGCCAACGACATGTCGAGCCCGGCCAGCGCTTCCGCCGGCCCCCGCACGGAGGCAGAGGACGTGTGCGGCTGCGCGTCAGGCATGCGCACCGATCCAGGAGGTCGTGAAGCGCTGGATCTGATCGAGCCCGTCGGCGAACTGCCGCGCGACGTATTTCTCGATTCGACTGCCCACCAACGGCACTGCGAATTCCACGGTCGCCGACAGTGAAAGGGTGGAGCCTTCTGGCGACGGTGACAGCATCGCTGCACCATAACCCGATCCCGGTGCACCGGTGGCCGCAACGCTGATGGTTCCACTGATCTGACCGTCGCCGGACGGGGACCACCGCTCGGTGCTCACGACGTTGAGGTCACCGCGGTACACGTGCGCAAGGATGCCTGGCAGCATGCCTCGCCGCAGGTCTTCGGTGATGGTCACGGTGACGGTGCCGTCGGGATCGACGACCAGCGAGCGCAGCGCCTTGGCGCCGCCGAAGGCCGCGATGCGGGCCTGCCAGTAATCCTCATCGCCGAAAGCCGAGTGGATCTGTTCCACGCTGGCCGGTGAGTCGAACGAGAGGTCGAAGGAGCTGGGCATCGGCGGCCGGCCCTAGGTGCCGAACAGGCGATCAGCGAGGGCACCGGCGAACTTGCGTGTCTCCCCCAGCTGCTCCGGCTGGACGTTGGTGCTCGGAATCCGGACGCCCAGATACTTCTGCCGGTACTCCCCGCTGCCCAGGTAGCTCGTGAGCGACAACATGGATCGAACCGGGTCACCGGGGTAGGTGAAGTGGATCTCGTCGACATACCGACCCCCCTGCTGCTCGGCGAGTTCGCGCACCGACATGAGGTTCTCGCGCCAGTACTGACGGCAGACGACGAACACGGCGAAAGGCTTGTCCTGCAGCAGCTTTTTCGCCTCGTCGGATTTCAGGAAGGACCGCATCGGCAGGCTCACGGTCTCCCACCATGTCGGGGATCCGATGCAGATCAGGTCGTAGTCGTTGTCCCGCACCGCATCCGGAGTGCGGATCTCGCCGGTTTCGCCGCGCTTCTGTGCCGGTAACACGCTGAGCATGTCGGGCCAGACCCGTCGCATCGGAAAGCGGGAGAACCGATCGGCATAACGCTGATCGGTGAACTCGATCGGGGCGGGGCAGACCTCACACCCCCGCTCGCGGAACACCTCGCCCGCTGTCTCGAGAACCTTCTGCGACTGTCCCGTGTAGCTGTAGTAGAGCAGCAGGACCCTCGGTGACCGCTTCCCCTCCGTGCCGCTGGTCGTTTCCGTCATCCGATCCACCCCTTCCGTCGAATTCTGTGCTGTGGTGCGCTGTATCGGCGACCTTGCCGCCGTTCGCGGGTTAGGCTCCGTACGTGACTGGCAGAGTTTCCGTCGACCTCACCGGGCCCGCACAGACCATGCTCACGACCCTGTACTGCAAGGCACGCGATGCCGGGTCGAAACAGCCTGTTCTGGGCGACAGGTTCGCCAGGGAGACCGTGGACCGCATCGATTTCGACTGGGACGGGCTGAAAGTCGCGGACCGGTGGACACCACTGGTGACGGTGCGCACCGCTCAATACGACATCTGGGCGGCGCAGTTCCTGGCCGCGCACCCGCGGGCCACCGTGATCCACCTGGGATGCGGCCTGGACAGCCGGGTGTTCCGGCTGGATCCCCACCCGGATGTGCAGTGGTACGACGTCGACTACCCGGACGTGATCGCGCTGCGTAAACGGCTCTACCCGACCCGCCCCAGTTACCATCTGGTCGCGACGTCGGCCACCGACCCGTCCTGGCTCGACGAGATCCCGGTCGACGGCCCGGTGCTGCTGTTGGCCGAAGGCATCAGCATGTACCTGACCGAAACCGATGGAATTGCCTTGCTGCAACACGTTGTCGACCGATTCGGGGCGGGCGAGATCCAGATCGACTTCTACAACTGGCTCACGGTCCGGTCGCAGAGAACCCACAAGCTGCAGCGGCAATCGGGTTCGACACTGCACTGGGCCGTCAACGGTCCCGCCGACATCCTGGACCAGGTGGCCGAACTGCGCCTGCTGGCCGCCGAGACCTTTTTCGATACCCCGACGTTCCGCCGGACCTCGGCGGGCTTCCGCATGGCGGGCCGGCTGGTCCGGGTTGTGCCGCCGCTGCGTCGGGCGCTGCAGTACCACCGCTACGCCTTCGGCCCCGTCACCTGACACCACTGGGCGCGTGCTGCTGGGCCAGTTCGCACAGCAGAGTGTGGATGGCGGCCACCGATCGTTCGGGCTGCGGGCCGTACGAGTGATATTCGACATTCAACTGCCCGGCATAGATCTGGGTGAAGTAAATCTCGATACCGTCGTTGACGTCGAAGTACAACTCACCGTGCGTGCTGATCACTTCCAGATCGGGCGGCGTGCGCAACGGCGGCACCAGACCGTTGTCGGACAGCAGCACCACGTCCGGCAACCCGGGCGCATTGCCGACATACTGCGGGCTGAAGTGGAGCCGCGACTGCTGTATCACCCCGTCGGCGAGGTCGGATTTGAAGGTCTGGGCGATATCGCGCGCGAGCTCGACCACATCTGTCCTGCGGTCGATCTCGGCCAGATAGGTCGCCAGTCCCACCGGGTTGGTGCAGCCCGTCGCGGACACCGGCGGGGACAGGAAATACCGTAGGTCGACCGTGTAGATCAGGGGAACGGGGATGGTCGCCGCCCCACGCAGTTGCCACTCCGCTTTCACGATGACAGCAGAGAGCATCGCGGTCAGGCCGATTCCCTGCGCACGGCAGAGTGCGACGATGCTGTCGGTGTGCTGCTCGCTCAGCTGGCACGAGACGATCGGAACACGCACGGGTGACGGTGATTTGACACCTGTGGTGGCGCGCCGGGACGGCGGCAGGTCATAGGCGAACACCGCAGGCATGAATCGTTCGATGCCCGAGCGCTTCTGCTTGTGGATACCCCGCTCGGCAAGTATCGCCTCGACGGACTCCGGGGCGGACTCGACGGTGAGCCGACGGATGCTTCCGCTGACCACCAGATCGGTGTAATACGACAGCAACTCCTCGATCAGGGTGTACATGTGGTGGCCGTCAGCGAGGCTGTGGTGGACATAGAGGGTGGGGCGCGCCTGGCCGCCGCGGACGGTCACCCGCAGATGGACCAGCGCCGTGTACTGGTCGAAGTGCAGCGGCGGTTCCTCGGCCGCCGGGTCGTGCAGTTCCACCACCTCGAGGCCCTCGGGCAGGAGGTCGTCCGCGACCAACTGATGACGCCCGTCGTCGCCGCGCTCGAGCCGGGCGGTCAGCACCGGACGCGCTTCGAGCAGCGCGTCGTAGGCCGCCGACAGGGCCTCGAGATCCACCGGGCCCTTCACCTCGGCGCCCAGCCCCACGAAGTTGTGGGTCTCGGCGAGCATCTCCTCACTGTTGGCCAGTTTGCGAATGACCGCCGAGGGAAAGCCGTTGCTGCCCATCTGCCTCTCCTTTTGCCTTGGCTTACGACAGCTCGACGAGGGCCAGATCCTCACGGGCGGAATTCAGTTCGTCTTCGGCGTTCGCCTCCTGGATCAGGGTGGTCACCGCGGCCGCGAATTCGTCGGCCAGCGAGGTCGCCGTCGCCGAGTCGACCCGGCGGGTGTCATACCACCAGTCCACGTGCAGCCTGCCACCCGAGCGGTACACCCGAAGCTCCACGGCATGACCGAGGCCGGGGACGGCCTCGCGCACCTGCGACTCCATATCGCTGTCGAACAGGACCGGAGCATCGTCGGAGGCCAGCAGCGACAGATCCGGAATCGTGCCCACATTCGAGTAGAAGACCTCAGCGGGGCGCGCCGCACCGAGGATCCGTGCCGTCGGTGCATAGAGGTGGCGCAGCAGACCGTAGCCGATTCCGTAGTGCGGCACCGCGTTCAGCGCCTCGTGCACACCGTCGAGCTGCTGCCGGGCTGTGGTGTCGTCGGGTTTCGCGCACCTGAGAGCGACTGGGTAGACCGTGCTGAGCCAGCCGACCGTTCGGCGAAGATCGACATCGGGGCGCAGTACCGCTCGTCCCGCCCCCGAAAGGTCCACCGCAACAGTGCCTTCGCCGACGGTGGCCGCGATCGCCCGGCTGAGCGCGGCCAGCAGGATATCGTCGATCGTCAACCCGAGTCGACGCCGGGTGTCATCGATCTCGCTGGTGTCGCCGACGCTCAACGAGGTCGACAGGCGGGTGAGATCGCCGGCCGCGGGCGGTTCGGAGGCCTCGCTGCCGGCCACGCTCACATCGGGCGCGGTTGCGGTCTCCAACCAGAAGTCGCGGCTGTCCACCACCGCGGGATGGGTGGCCAGCGCAGCGCACCGCGCAGACCATTCACCCCATTGCGTGGCAACGGGTTGCAGTTCGATGTCGTTGCCGGCCAGGCGTTGTCCGAACGCGGTGAAGATGTCGGTGAGCAGAACGTCTCGCGAGGTGTCGTCGCCTGCGATGCCGTGCACGCTGAGGGCCAGGTAACTCGGGCCATCCGCCTCACCGGTGACGTAGGTGGCCGCCAGCGGAGGGTTCGCCATCTCCTGCTCGGCGATCTGTCCGCGGCAGATGTCGAGTACCGCCTGGCGTTCCTCCGGACTTCCGGGCAGGAGGCCACCGGGTAGCGCCCTGGTGGCCGGTTCGACGGCCTCCCGCGGCGCATCGATGTGCTGCTCCCAGGTTCCCGCCTGCCGGGTGATCCGGAGTCGCAGCGCATCATGGTGATTGGTGACAGCTGTCAGCACCGCCGTCACGTCCTCTGCACGCACGTCCGGGCGCAACCGCAGGATCACCGGCATGCGCCATTGCCCCCGCTCCTGCACCCCGCGTTCGAGGAACGCGTCGACGTTCGGCGGAAGCGGCGGGTCAGCCGCGTCGTTCCAGGATCGGCGCGCCAGCCCGCCCGCCGCGTACCGGGCGGTCAGGGTCTTGGACAACGAGGAGACGGTCGGGTTCTCGTAGATGTCCTGCGGGGTGAGATCCAGACCTTCGTGAGTGGCCGCCATCGCCACACTGATGGCGACCAGGGAGTCCCCGCCGATCTCGAAGAAATTCGCGGTGCGGTCGACAGAGGCCACGCCGAGGCACTGGGAGAAGACGCGGCCCAGCGTGGTTTCGATCGGCGAGCTGCCGTTGACGGCGCCGTTGGTGGTGGGGGCGGCTGCGCCGGAGGCCGGGAGCTCCGCGCCGTTGACCGGGGCGTGAGTCCTCGCCCGTTCGGTGGCCGGCACGGGATCGACCCAATGACGCTGCCGCGCAAAAGGATAGCCCGGAAGTGTGGTGAGCTGCGGTTGATACTCACCGCGCAGCGGTGTCCAGTCGACATCGATGCCCGCGGTCCAGAGCTGCCCCATCGCCAGCAGGAACGCGTCCCGGTCGTCCCGGTTCTGGGCGTGGTGGCGCATGAGCCTGATGGCACGGTGCCCGTCCGCCCATTTCGGGTGACGCATCGCCGACGCCGTCAGGGTTCCGCCGGGACCCACCTCCACGAACACCCGGCCCGGGTGCGTCAGCAGCGCACCGAGTTCGTCGGAGAACCGGACGGTTTGGCGGATCTGACGTGCCCACGTCGCGGGGTTGGTCGCCTCCCCCGGCGCCAACCACGTTCCGGTGAGATTGGACAGCAGTGGTACCTGCGGTTCGCGCAGTGTCAGGCGGGACATGAAGCCGGTGAATTCGGGAAGCACCGGTTCCATCAACCGCGAGTGGAAGGCGTGGGAGGTGCGCACCCGCCGGGCGGTGATTCCCGCGTCGGCGAGCCGCGCCTGAAACGCACGGATGCTCTCCTCGGCGCCGGCAACGACGCAACCGCCCGGGTCGTTCACGGTGGCGAGGTCAACATCCTCTGCGAGGTATTCGGCGACGGCGTCGGCACTGAGCGCCACCGCCACCATGACCCCGCGCGGTGCGGAGTGCATCAGCCGGGCCCGCATCGACACCGCCTTGGTTGCCGTCGCGAGGTCGAAAACCCCTGCGATGGCGGCGGCCGCATACTCACCGATGCTGTGCCCTGCCATGGCCGCCGGTCGCACGCCGTAACTAAAGAACAGCTGAGCCAGAGCGTATTCGACGGTGAACAGCGCGGGCTGGGTGCGGTCGGTGCGTTCCAGGTTCCGTGCGGTGCCGTCGAAGATCTCGGCGCGCAGATCGATACCCAGTTCAGCGTTGAAACCCGCGGCACACTCATCGAAGTGCGCGGCGAACACCGGCTCGGATTCGTAGAGACCACGGGCCATTCCGACGTGCTGAGCACCCTGGCCCGGGAACAGCAGCACCACCCGGTCCGCGTCGTCGCCGTCTGACACCGATGCGCCGAGCACCACGTTGTCGTGCTCGGCTGCGGCCAGCACCGTCGCGGCACCGTCCAGGTCGGTGGCAACCGCCGCCAGCCGGACGCTTTCGGTCCGCCGGCGTTGCAGCGTGTAAGCCACATCAGGCAGCGCGGGTGCATCCGGGCTCGACAGCGCGGCGGCCATCGACGCACGTGACTGTTGCAGGCTTTCGGGGGAACGCGCTGACAGCAGCAGCACCTGTGGCCCCGACGGCGCTGCCGCCACCGGCGCCGGTGGAGCCTCTTCCAAGACAACGTGAGCGTTGGTGCCGCCCACGCCGAACGAACTCACCCCGGCGCGCCGGATGCCGTCCCAGACCCACGGTCCGTACTCGTTGCGGACGACGAACGGTCCTTGCTCCAGGTGCAATTCGGGATTGGGGCTGGTGTAGTGCAGGGTGGCCGGGATCGCCCGGTGTTTGAGGCAGAGGATGACCTTGATCAGACTCGCGATTCCCGCGGCCGACTCGAGGTGCCCGATGTTGGACTTGACCGAACCCAGATAACACGGTCCGGGTCGTTCGTTCTCGGCGAGGTCGAACGCCTGGCGCAGGCCTTCGATCTCGATCGGGTCACCCAGCGGTGTGGCGGTTCCGTGCGTTTCGACGTAGCTCACGCTCGAGGCGTCGATATCGGCGATGGCGTGCGCCTCGGCGATGACGTCCGCTTGACTGGCGGCGCTGGGCGCAGCGTAGGTCATTTTCGCCGAGCCGTCGTTGTTCAGCGCCGAACCACGGATCACCGCGTGGATCCGGTCGCCGTCCTCGATCGCCGCCTCCAGCGACTTCAGCACAACCACGCCGGCGCCACTGGCGAAGATGGTGCCATCGGCACGGACGTCGAACGGGCGGCAGTGCCCGGTCGCCGACACCATCGAGCCCGCGGCGTGGAAGTAGCCGACACGGTGCGGAATGCGCAGGGATGCACCACCGGCCAGAGCCATCTCGGACTCACCGTTGAGGATGCTCTGGCAGGCCAGATGAACGGCGACCAACGCCGACGAACACGCTGTCTGCACCGACATCGCAGGACCGCGCAGGTTGAACTGGTGAGCCACCCGGGTCGCCAGGTAGTCCTTGTCGTTCTGCAACGACAGATTGACCATATCGAAGGTGACCCCCTCGCCGATGATGGCGTTCGGGTCATGATGCGATATGAGGTTGTGCAGCAGGTAGCCGCTGGTGGTGCTCGTGGCGTACACACCGACCGAACCGTCGAGAGTCCCGGGTTCGTAACCGGAGTCTTCCAGGGCATGCCAGGCACACTGCAGGAACAGACGGTGCTGCGGATCCATCATCCGCGCGGCCTGCGGGGTGAAACCGAATGCCTCGGCGTCGAATTCGTCGATACCGTCGACCAGCGCGGCCCGTCGCACATATGCCGGATTCGCCAGCGATTTCGCGCTGACCCCGGAGGCCACGAGTTCGGCCTCCGACAAGGTGGTGATCGATTCCTCACCGCGGCGGAGGTTGTCCCAGAATGCCGACACCGTGTCGGCTCCGGGGAACCGCCCCGCCATGCCGATCACCGCGATCGCGTTGTCCGGCAATGCTTCTGCCCGTGATGCGGTTGCTCCGCTGCTGTTGGTCACGCTCGGTCCCCCACCTTCCGCCGCGTCGCGGCTCGCTGCCGCGCGGCGGCACGCTTCTGAGCTCGGGCGCGGAGGCCCTCCGCGCTGTCTGGCCTGGCCTGGGTGTTCAAGCCGAGCTGACGGATGAGATCAGCCGTCAGGTCCGTCAGCGAGGCACCCTGTAACAGCAGCGCGACCGGCGGCTCGACCCCGAAGTCGGCCCGCACCGTGTTGCGGATCCGCACCGCCATCAAAGAATCCATCCCCAGCTCGGTCAACGGCTGGCCGGTGTCCATCGGGCTGCCCTTGGGATACCCCATCACGGCCATCACCCGTGCACCCAGCCGCGTCGACACCACACGCTCGGCGTCGCCGGCATCGAGTTCCCGCAACGCGTCCGGGCCCGCCCAGTCGTCGTCGGTGTCGTCCTCCAGTTCCTCGGCGAGGAGGGCGAAATAGCCCAGATCGCGCAGTTCCGGGAACGCGGCCGCCACTCGATCCAGTCGCAGCCGGGCCACCCCGATCTGGGTGACGCCGGCGGCCAGTACCGCATCGAGCGCCT
Source organism: Mycolicibacterium sp. SMGY-1XX (assembly GCF_059132455.1). Classification (NCBI taxonomy): domain Bacteria; kingdom Bacillati; phylum Actinomycetota; class Actinomycetes; order Mycobacteriales; family Mycobacteriaceae; genus Mycobacterium; species Mycolicibacterium sp. SMGY-1XX. The sequence continues at coordinate 3,426,017 of NZ_CP101139.1, read as the reverse complement.
CGATCCCCTCGGCGGGAGAGATCGGGTCGAGGGCACTGAACGTCAGTGCGCGGGCGACACCGATCTCGGACCACTGGCCCCAGTTAATCGTGGTCGCGGGCAGGCCGCGGGCCCGTCGCCACGCCACCAGGCCGTCGAGCCAGGCGCTGGCACAGGCGTAGGCCACCTGGCCGGGCGCCCCGAGCAATGAGGACGTCGAGGAAAAGCCGACCCACCAGTCGAGCTCACGATCGGCGGTGGCGGCGTGCAACCGCAGCGCACCGGTGGCCTTGGGCGCCCATACGCGCTCCAGGTTCTCCCGGCCGAGGCCGACGACGATCTGATCGTCGATCACGGCCGCACTGTGCACCACCCCGCGCAACGCCAGCCCCGACTCCTCAGCCGCCGCAACCAGCTTCTCGGCCACCCCGGGCACCGCGATGTCCCCGGTGACGACCGTGAGCTGCGAACGCTCTCCCAGTTCGTCGAGGACTGCCTGCTGCTCGTCCGACGGCGCGGATCGCCCACTCAGGACCACCCGCCCCGCGCCGTGTTCGACGAGCCGGCGCGCGACCACGAGGCCGATACCGCCCAGGCCACCCGTGATGATGTAGGCGCCGTCAGTGCGGACAACGGGAGTGGCTGCCACGAGATCGGCCCGCTCGAGGCGTTCAGCGAACCGGCGTCCCTGCCGCCAGGCCACCACGTCGTCACCCCCGGCGATTCCGAGCTCGGTGGCCAACGACGTGTCGTCCGCCGAATCCAGATCGACCACGGTGGTGCGCAGGTCGGGGTGTTCATAGGCCAGTACCCGGACCAGCCCCTTGAGCGCCACGATCGTGGGATCGCCCAGCTCACCGGCGCCGGGGGTCAGGCCGTTCCGGGATGCCAGCCACAGTCGCGGCGACTTGCCGTGCCAGCCGCCGACGATCGCCCGCACGGTCGCGGCGACGTTCCAGGCGAGGTCGCGCCCGCGGATGACGGCCGCCTCGGAGTCGGCACCGTCGAACGGGTGCTGATCGGTGAAGACGATCACGCCGACCGGAGGGAGTTGCGGCTCCCCCGCTGCCTGCGCGAAGGCCTCTTTCACCGCGGACTCGTCGGACAGGTCGGCGCTGATCACCCGTCGCGCCGGTGAGCGCAGTCGGCCGGCGAAGGCCTCCGCCCTTGTCGCGGACTCGGCGCCCTCGGCGAGCAGCAGCCAGCTGCCTTCGGCGGGCTCGGACTCCGCGGCGGGGGTGACCGGCACCCAGGTGGTGTCGAACACCTTCTGCGCCAACGGCAGTGGCACGGTGCGGCGCTGCACCCGCTGCAGATAGATCCCGGTCAGTTCGGCCGTCGGGTTGCCCGCGTCGTCCATCAGCAGCACACGGCCGAGCTTGCCGGCGCCGTCACCGTCGAGTTCGGTCACGACGGCACGGCACCGCGCCCGTCTACCGATGTCACCGAACACACGGACACTTTCGATCGCGACCGGCAGATACGTGGCCTCACTCGATTCCGCCAACGACTCGGCGGGCAGCGCCGCGGCCAGGCCCTGCAGCGCCACATCGAGCATCACCGGATGGAGCCGGTAGCTGCGGTGCGGTGTCGCCTCGTCGGGCAGGACGATCTCGACCTCCGATGTTCCCGACGGCTTGCGCACCACCCGGGTCAGCCCCGCGAACGCGTGCCCGTGGTGCAGACCGGTGCGACGCAGCGCGGCGTAGAGATCGGCCGGCGAGACGGCAGTGCCTTCGCCGTCGGGAGGTGTTGATTCGGTGGGCTTCTCGGGCGCACCGATCTCGATTCGGGCCACGGCATGCCGATGCCAGTTGCGGTCGGCGGTGCGGGAGTGGATCTCCACCCGGATCTCGCCGTCATCGGATGTCGTGAGCTGAGTCGTGACTTCCGTGCTGTCGTCGAGGCGCAGCATCTGTTCGACCTCGACGCGGCGCACCGTGAGGGCGGTCGCGGGCAGGTCGAGCGCTTCACAGCCGGCCGCCAGCGCCATCTCGGTGAAACCGGTGGCGGGCAGACAGGCCTGGCCGTGCACCTTGTGGTCGGCCAGCCACGGGATGAGCTGCGTACCGACATCACCACGCCAGACGTGGTCACGACCGGACGGCATCTCCACGTGAGTTCCCAGCAGCGGATGTGCAGTCGCCGACTGCCGATTCGCGGCGGTGGGGGTCGCCCAGTACTTGGCGTGCAGCCACGGCGTCGGCGGCAGGTCCGCCAGTCGTGTTGCGCTGCAGCTGTTTTCGTCAAGCTGCCGCACCCCGGCCAGGTTGGTGTGGAACGTCAGGGCTTCCGGATGATCCCTGTTCAATGTTGCGCCCACCCATACCTGGCCACTCGAGCTGACCGCGGCCAGATTCCCGTCGATGGCATGCCGTAGCAGCGGATGTGGACTGACCTCGATGAACGTGGCGTGAGTGTCGGCGGCGGCGGTCACCGCCTGGGTGAACCGAACGGGGCTGCGGAGATTGTTGACCCAGTAGTCGGCGTCGAAGGCCGGTGCCGATCCGTTGAGCGTCGCAACGGTGCTGAACAGCGGGATCTTCGGCGGCGACGGCATCAACCCGGACAGCGCGGCGCGCAACTCCGGCAGGATGGGGTCGACGGTGGGATGGTGCGAGGCGACGTCCACCTCGACCCGCCGCGCCAACCGGCCCCGCGCGTCCACCAACGCCACCACCGCGTCGACCTGATCCGGTGGGCCCGCGATGACGGTCTGCTCGGGTGCGGCGTACACCGCGACCCCGACATCGGGGTAGTCGGCGATCAACGTCGCGGTGGCGTCGGCGTCCAACTCCAGCAGCGCCATGGCGCCCTGACCGGCCAGCCGGGACATCAACCGCGACCGCGTGGCGATCACCGTGAGCCCGTCCGCAGGAGTCAGCGCACCGGCCACCACCGCCGCAGCCACCTCCCCCATCGAATGTCCGATCACCGCATCCGGTTCCACGCCGTAGGACCGCCACAGCGCCGTCAACGCCAACTGCATGCCCACCAGCACCGGCTGGATGCGTTCGATACCGTGCACCGGCTGTCCGGAGGTCAGCACCTGCCGCAGCGAGAACCCGACCTTGTCGACGAACACCGGTTCCAGCTCGTCCACCGCCGTCGCGAAAGCCGGCTCGGATGCCAGAAGTTCCCTGCCCATACCCGCCCACTGCGAACCCTGGCCGGAATACAGGAAGACCGTCCCCGGCCCCGTCACGCTCTGATGAGTGGCCACGACTCCGGGCGCGGGCCGACCGGCCGCCAGTGCCCGCAACCCGGCCACCGCTTGCAGGTGGTCGGCGGCGCAGACGGTGGCGATCCGGAACTGCCGGGGGCGGTGGTGGTTCAGGGTGTGGGCGACCTCGCCCAGCGGCAGCGACGCACCGGCGTCCTCCAGCCAGTCGGCCAGAGCCGCCGCCGACGCCGCGACCCGCTCGTCGGTCTTACCCGAGACCACCAGTGTGGTGATCGACGGGCGCGCCGGGTTTTCCGGGGCCGCCGGAGCTGGATCCGGGCCCTGCTCGATGACCACGTGCGCGTTGGTTCCACCGAGACCGAACGACGACACAGCGGCCCGCCGGGGCCCTTCGGTTGCGGGCCAGGCGGTCAGGTCCGTGGGAACGAACAACCGGGTCTGCGACGGGTCGATGGCCGGATTCCACTGCGAGAAGTTCAGATTGGGCGGTATGTGGGCGCGCTGCACTGCCAACGCGGCTTTGATGAACCCGGCGATTCCGGCGGCGGCCTCCAGGTGACCGATGTTGGTTTTCACCGCACCCAGCGCACATCGGGCCTCCCCTCGCCCGTAAGTGTCGGCCAGTGCTTCGAACTCGATCGGATCGCCCAGTGCGGTACCGGTTCCGTGCGCCTCGATGTAGTTGACGGACGCGGGTGTCACATCGGCACTGCGCAGCGTCCTGGTGATCACGTCGCGCTGGGCGATCGAGTTCGGAGCCGTCAGGCCGTTGGAGCGGCCATCCTGGTTGACCGCCGATCCCCGGACCACCGCCAACACCCGGTCCCCGTCGCGCACCGCGTCGGTGAGCCGCTTGAGCACCACCACTCCCGCGCCCTCACCCCGCACGAACCCGTCCGCGCCCGCGTCGAAGCTGTGGCACCGACCGCGGGGCGAGAGCATTCCCCACTTCGACATCGCGATCTGCGTTTCCGGGCGCAGGATGAGGCTGACCCCACCCGCCAGCGCCAGGTCACTCTCACGCAGGCGCAGGCTCTGGCACGCCAGGTGAACGGTGACCAGCGACGAGGAACACGCCGAATCCACCGCCACCGCCGGGCCGCGCAATCCCAGCAGGTAGGCGATGCGTCCAACCCCGACGGAATGCGCGTTGCCGGTGGCCGAATAGGCATCGATGCTGTCCGGATTGGCCGCCGAGATACCTTGGTACTCGGTGTAATACACACCCATCATGACCGCGGCCCGAAGCCCGGACAGTTCTTCGGTCGCGATCCCGGCGTGCTCCAGGGCCTCCCACGCCACTTCCAGCATCACGCGCTGCTGAGGATCCATCGCTTCGGCCTCGCGCGGCGAGATCCCGAAGTACTCGGCATCAAAACCGTCCACGTCGGGCAGGAAGCCGCCCCACTTCGATGCCATCCGGCCCGGCGCCAAGGTGTCGGCGTCGTAGAACTCGTCGGCGTTCCAGCGATCGGGCGGAATCTCGCTCACCGCGTCCACACCGTCGGCCAGCAACCGCCAGTACGACTCCGGGCCCACCACACCACCGGGGAACCGGCAGCCGATTCCCACCACCGCGATGGGCTCGGCCGTCGCGATGCGGGAGGCCTTGACGAACTGTTCGTTGAGCGCGGTGCGTTGGTCGGCGGTCATGGCCGACACCCTGTTGAAGATCGTTTTCATCAGAAGCTACCGCTCTCGCTATGTGCCGAAGCCGATTCCACGCTGTCGAACAGCTCGTCCAACACGCTGTCTGCCGAGTCGAGCATCAGATCCTCGTCAGGGGGGCTCACCTGCTCTGTCCGTTGTGGGGCAAGCTCTTCCGCCAGGTAGGCCGCCAGCAGCGAAACCGTCGGATGGTTCCACAACATCGACGCCGACAGGTCGATCCCCGCCGCCTTCTGCGTCTCTTTCAGCACTGCCATCGCCATCATCGAGTCGAGTCCCAGCTCCGGGAACGGCCGGTCCACGTCGACCGCGGATGCCGGCATGCGGAGCTCGCGCGCCAGGATGGTCCGGATCCGCGTGGTCAGCTCGCCGGCCATGGCATCGGGGGCAATCTCCGACCAGTCCTGCAGCGTTGCCACCGACCGGTCCGGATCGTCGGCCGCCGAGCGCTCGGCCACGGTGGCGTCGAATTCGGCGACCACCCTTTCGAAGTAGCCGAGATCGCGGAACTCCGGATTGGCGGCGATGGCGCGGTCCAGGCGCATCCGGCCCACCCCGACGCGGGTGAGGTGGCCCCCCACCAGTGAGTCCAGCGCCTCGGTGCCTTCAACGGGTGTGATCGGGTCGAGCACGCTGTAGGTGAGCGCGCGGCTCATCCCCACATCCGACCACTGGCCCCAGCCGATCGCGGTGGCAGGCGACCCCTGCGCACGCCGCCACGTCGCCAGTGCGTCGAGCCAGGCATTGGCGGTGGTGTAAGCCAACTGACCGGGCAAGCCCAGCAGCGACGCCATGGACGAGAACCCGACCCACCAGTCGAGCGCCCGGCCTGCCGTCGCCGCGTGCAACCGCAAGGCACCGGCCACCTTGGGCGCCCACACCCGCTCCAGGTCCTCCTTCGTGACCGCGGCGACGATCCCGTCGCCGGTGACGCCCGCCGCATGCACCACGCCCCGCAGCGGCAGGCCGGTCTCCTCCGCGGCGGCGATCAACCGCTCCGCCACACCGGCCGTCGCGATATCCCCTGCCACGAAGACGATCTGGGCCCGGTCGGCGAGCTCGGCCAGGACGGTGCGTTGAGCCTCCGTGGGCTCGGACCGGCCGTTGAGGACGAGCCGCCCCGCACCGCGGGCAACGAGCCAGCGCGCGACGACCATCCCCAGGCCGCCGAGGCCGCCGGTGACCAGGTAGGAGCCGTCCGCCCGAACACGTGCACCCGCTTCGGGCGGCTCCCCTGGCGCGCGCGTGAGCCGTTCGACGTAGCGGCGCCCTGCGCGCCGGGCGATCACATCGTCGCCGGCCGGGAACGTCAATTCATCGGCGAGGGCCGCAACCGGGTCCTCCGCGCCGTCGAGGTCGACGAGGGTGGCGCTCAGATCCGGTTCGCCCGCCAGGAAACGAGCCGCCTCCCCGGGGAAGCGCCAGTTGCGGATCAGGCCCTTCAACGCGCCGGCGGCGGGATCGCCGGCCTCCCCACTGCCCGCCGCGAGACCGTTCCGGGTGATCAGCCACAGCCGTGGCGGCGTGTCACGGAAGTGCTCGAAGGCCGCCCGCGCCGCCGCCGAGACGGACCAGACCAGGTCCTGCGCGCGGCCGAGCGCCCCGTCAGGGTCGGTGCTGTCGAACGACCGCTCGCCGACGAGGACGATCATGCCGGTGGCCGGAAGTTCCGGATCAGCCCCGGCTTTCGCGATGGCCGCCAGTACCGCCGACTCATCCGCCAGTTTCTCGGTGAGCACCCGCCTGGTCGGTGAGCTGAACCGTGCCACGAAGTCCCGCGTGTAATCCGTCGTGTCGTCTACCAGTACCAGCCAGCTCCCGGTTGCGTCGGCCGACAGATCCCCGCCGGTTTCGACCGCCGGAGGACATTCCTCCCAGGCGGTGTCGAAGAGCTTCTGGCCCAACGGCAGCGACACCGACGCCGGGTCCACCCGGCGCAACTCGACGCCGCGTAGTTCCGCGGTCACGGTTCCGGCGTCGTCGGTGAGTTGGATCCGGCCCCGGCGAACGCCGTCACCGTCCTGGCGTTCTGAGAGCTCGGCGCGGCAGTGCGCCCGCAGACCGACCTCGCCGTACACCCGGGTCTCTGCCACCGCCAACGGCAGCCAGGGCGAGGTCACCGCCCCGGGGTCCGACGCCGAGGCGGCGTCGACGAGACACTGCAACGCCGCGTCCAGCATCGCGGGATGAATGCGATAACGCGCATGGTCGATGATGCCGGACAAGGCAATGGCCTTCTGCGAGAATGCAGCGGAGTCAGCGGATTCCGTCGCCGGTTGCTCGACGGGGCTCCCGACATCGACGTGTGCCACCGCATGCCGGCGCCAGTCGCCGCCTGCCGAACGGGCGTGGATCTCCACCCGGCTGCGACCGTCGTCCCCGCAGGAGAGCTGCGTGGTGATCTGCAGGCGGCCCTCCAGAACAAGCGGCTGTTCCACTTCCAGCCCGGTCACCCGTACGGCTTCGGCTGCCCGGCCGAGAGCCTCGCAGCCGGCAGCCAGGGCCAGCTCGGTGACGCTCTCCGCCGACAGTACGGTCTGCCCGTAGAGCTTGTGGGCCGACAGCCACGGCATCATGTCCGGTCCGATCTCGGTCTGCCACATGTGGTCACGGCCGGACAGCATCTCGATGTGCGCCCCGAGCAACGGGTGCTCGGCCGCCATCCGGTGATCGGCCGGCCGTTCCTGGATCCAGTAACGCGAGTGCTGCCATGGCGCCGACGGCATGTCCACGAACCGCCCGCCCTCCGCCGGGATGATTCCCAGCGCGGCGAGTTGAGCTCGGAAGAACAGGGTTTCGTCCTCCACCCGCTTCAGCGCCGACGTGACCACGAACTCCTCCGTGGACAACGAGGCCAGCGTGTCGTCGATCGCGTACGTGAGCAGCGGGTGGGGGCTGATCTCGACGAACGTGGTGTGCTCGGTGGCGGCGCTGGTCACCGCCTGGCTGAACTGCACGGGTGTGCGTAGGTTGTCGACCCAGTAGTCGGCGTCGAACGCCGGGCGGTGGCCGGGCCCGCCGACGGTGGAGATGAACGGGATGGTCGGGGTTGCCGGAGTGAGATCGGCCAGAGCGCTGCGCAATTCGGGAAGGATCGGATCAACGGTCGGATGGTGAGACGCGACGTCGACCTCGATGCGCCGCGCCAGGCGACCCTGCTGGTCCACCGCGGCGATCACGGCGTCCACCTGCTCGGGCGGCCCGGCGACCACGGTCTGATGCGGCGAGGCGTGCACCGCCAGCGTCACATCCGGGTATTCGGCGATCAACTGCGCCACGGCGTCGGCCTCCAGTTCCAGTAACGCCATCGCGCCTTGGCCGGCGAGTCGGGACATGAGCCGGGAGCGGGTGGCGATGACCTTGAGTCCATCGGCGACCGACAGGGCTCCGCACACCACCGCCGCGGTCACCTCACCCATCGAATGCCCCATCACCGCATCGGGTTCCACCCCGTAAGACCGCCACAACGCCGTCAACGCCAACTGGACACCGACCAGCACCGGCTGGATGCGTTCGATACCGACCACGTGTTCGCCGTTGCGGAGGATTTCGTGCAGGGAGAAGCCGACCTGCTCGACGAACACCGGCTCCAACTGCGCCACCGCAGCCGCAAACCCCGGCTCCTCCACCAACAACCGCGCCCCCATCCCCGCCCACTGCGAACCCTGACCCGAATACACAAACACCGTGCCCGACCCCGACCCCACCACCGGCGACGCCGCCACCACACCCGGCCCCGAAAACCCCCACCCAACGCCTGCAACCCCGCCACCGCAGCACCCCGATCACGAGCACACACCGCAGCAACCCACTTATGCCGAGTCCGATGAAAATTCAACGTATGCGCCACATCCCCCAACGACACCGCCGAACCCTGCCCCCCAACCACCGCGCCAACATCGCCGCCGTCGAAGCCACCCGCTCCGGAGTCTTACCCGACACCACCAACGAACACACCACCGGATCCCCCACCGCACCCGGCTCACAAACCTGCACCGGAGCCTGCTCCACCACCACATGAGCATTGGTGCCACTGACCCCAAACGACGACACCCCAGCCCGCCGCACCCGCCCCACCGCAGGCCACACCATCTCCCGCGCCGCCACCTGCAACCGCGACGCCCCCACCCCCGCATGCGGCGTCAACCGCTTGAAATGCAAATGCGCCGGCACCACCCCAGCCCGCACACTCAACACCGCCTTGATAAACCCCGCAATCCCCGCCGCCGACTCCAAATGCCCCACATTGGTCTTCACCGACCCCACCACCAACGGCGCCGCACCCCCACGCTCACCAAAAACCGCACTCAACGCATCCAACTCAATCGGATCACCCAACGCCGTACCCGTACCATGAGCCTCCACCACATCAATATCCCCAGGCCCCAACCGCGACGCCGCCAACGCCGCCCGCACCACCGCCTGCTGCGCCGGCCCACTGGGCACCGTCTGCCCACTACTGGGCCCATCCTGATTGACCGCCGACCCCCGCACCACCGCCAACACCGAATCCCCATCGCGCACAGCATCACTGAGACGCTTCAGCACCACCACCCCACAACCCTCACTGCGCACATACCCATCAGCAGCAGCATCAAAGGTCTTACACAACCCATCCGGCGCCAACATCCCCCACCGCGAACACGCGATGCTGCCCTCCGGCGTCAACAACAAATTGACCCCTGCCGCCAGGGCCTGATCGCTTTCCCGGCGCCGCAAACTCTGACATGCCAAATGCACCGCCACCAACGACGACGAACACGCCGTGTCGATCACCACCGCCGGCCCATGCACCCCCAAGAAATACGACAACCGACCCGCCGCGAAATTCGACGCATTACCAAAGGTGATGTAGGGGTCCACATCTCCGCGTTCGGCCCGATGATCAGCCGCCAACACCGCGTAGTCGTACGTGGTGAGGCCGACGAACACCGATGTCTGCGAGCCGCGGATGGCGTGCGCGGTGATCCCCGCATCCTCCAACGCCTCCCACGCCACCTCCAACAACAACCGCTGCTGAGGATCCATCCCCGCCGCCTCCCGCGGCGACATCCCGAAAAACTCCGCATCGAACTCATCCGGCTGCCACGACGTCAAAAACCCGCCCTCACGCGTACAGATCGTCCCCGGCACCGTGTGATCCGACGAGTAGAAGGCGTCGGCGTCCCACCGCTGCTCCGGCACCCGCACAATCCCACTGCCGCCATCACGCAACAACTGCCAGAACTGCTCCGGCGAATCGGCCCCACCCGGAAAACGACAACCCATCCCCACCACGGCGATCGGCTCGACATCACCGCGCTCGGCAATCTCCAACCGCGCACTCAAGTCATCGATCTTCTTCAACGCCTCAGTGACAATCGCCCGACGATCCAACGATGCAGCGGCCATGCCCATCAACCCAGTTTCTCTGAAAGCTGCTGTAGCAGCTCATCATCGGTCAGTTCGTCGTACTCGTCGGCATCCTCAGCATCGGCCACCTCGACCAGCTCGGGCAGAATGGTGGCCAGATACCCCGAGAGGGCATCCACGCTCGGATAGTCGAAGATGGCCGAAGTCGGCAGCGCCACGCCGAGGCTCTCGCTGAGCCCCCGCTGCAGTGTCACACTCATCAGTGAATCCATGCCCGACTGGAAGAAACCCGCCGAACGGTCGATCTTTCTCCGGGAGATCAGACCCATCGCTGTCGCAACCTGGTCGCTCACGTGGTCATTCAGCAGATCACGCCGTTGCGCCGGGTCGGCCTCACCCAACGCCAGCCGGAACGCCGTCGTGGTTGTGGCTCCGGTGTCGCCGTCGGACTCGGCGGGCAGCAGGTCGTCCACGATGTGCAGTGCGGACCGGGTGCGGTACGCGGCGGCCAGCAGCTCCCAGTCCGCGGCGACCACGACCGAACGCACCGGCGCTCTGGTACCACCCACCCAGCGCAGCGCGGCGATGGCGACCTCGTCGGGCATGGGCTCGAGCCCCGAATCCAGGCTCACCTGGCGTTCCTGCTCGGACTGGCTGTCGGTCAACGACTTCCACAGTCCCCAGTTGACGGCTGTGGCCGGCAGCCCGGCCGCGCGGCGCGCGTAGGCGAAGGCGTCGAGGAACGCCGACGTGGCCGTGTAGTGCGCCAGCCATCGCGAGCCGGTCAGACCCGAGATGGACGAGAACAGCACGAACTGGCGCACCGGCTGGCGCAGGGACAGCGTGTGCAGTACCGATACGGCGTCCAGCTTGGGGCCGAACATGGCTGTGACATCGCCGTCGGTCATGTCGGCCAGGGTGACCGGACCGCCGCCGAAGGCCGCCAGGTAAATCCCGTGCAGTGGAGGCAGGTCCGCACCGAACCGGGCAAACAACTGGGCCATCGCCGTCGAGTCCGTGGCATCAGCGGCCACCGTCACCAGGGAGATGCCGGTGCGGGACAGGCTGTCCGCCAGGTCATCCAGCCGTGAGCCGGGGGTGCGCGACACCGCGACGACAGTGCGGGCGCCCAGCTCGGTCAGCTGTCTGATCAGGTGTGGGCCGATGTTGCCGGTGGCGCCGATCACCAGATGGCACCCGTCCTGACCGAACTCGACCGGCGCCGACGCGGTAGGGACACTCTTGTGCAGCCGCGGCACCCTGCGCAGGCCCGCACGGTAGACGACCTGATCCTCGTCGTCGCCACCCCGGGCCTCGGCCTCCACATACCGCGCAATCAGAGCCGCGGGAACGGTCTCGTCGACGTCGATCACCCGGCCCCAGAGTTCCGGATGTTCCAGTGCCAGAGTGCGTCCCAACCCCCACAGGACCGCATGGACGGCGTTACCACGATCGCCGTCGCTGACCGGTTGTGCACTGCGGGTCAGCAGGTACAGCCGCGGGGGCAGCGATATCGCCGCCATGGCCGCGACCAGTCTGCGGGCGGTGTTGAACACCTCGTAGGCCGCCCCGGCAGCCAGACCGTCCGTCACGGGCGGTGGCGCGTACAGCACATGGGTCACGCCGGCCAGCGCACCGGCCAGTTCGGCCCTGCGCCCGTCGTCGGACAACACCGCCGGCGACAACACCGTCGACCGGGATTGCTCACCCAGTACGTGACCCAGTTCGGTGGCCACGTCGGCCTCTCCGATGACCAGCCACACGCTCTCGTGGTCAACCGGCGCATCGGGCAGGTCTCGCACCGGCCATGCCAGTTGGCAGTACCAGTCCTGGGGCACCAGGTCGGTTTTGGCCGACCATGCGCCGCGGGGCTGCAGCGTTTCGCCGCGGCGGCGTACCGGGGCGAAATCGAACCAGTGCCGCGAGTGCATCCATGGTGTCGCGGGCAGCACGGGATGGGGTTCCGGCGGATGTGGTGTCTCGGGTGGCCGGGTGGTGTGGGTGGCGTTGAGGTTGGTGTGGAACCGCACCGTGTCGTCACCGTCGCGCCACAGCGTCCCGATGCAGTGATGGTGGCCCAGCGGCTCCACGGTTTCGCTGATGGCGTGCGTCAGGATCGGATGGGCACTGATCTCGATGAAGGTGCAGTTGTCGGCCGCGGCAGCGGTGACGGCCTGCATCAGCCGGGCCGGCTGCCGAACGTTGTGGGCCCAGTACTCGGCATCGAGAAGATGCGCGGCGTCCACTGCCGTGGAGATGAACGGGATGGCCGGCGGACGCGGATCCAGTCCGGCGAGCTCGGCTCGTAATTCGGCCAGGATGGGGTCCATCAACGCGGTGTGTGAAGCGACCTCCATGTTGACCCGTCGCGCGAACCTGTTCTGTGCACTCACGGCGGCGATCACCACGTCGACAGGCGCCACCGGGCCTGCGATCACGGTCTGCCGCGGCGAGACGTGGCCGGCCACGCTCACGTCGGGGAAGTCGGCGAGCAGCGCCTCGGTCTCGTCGGCAGGCAGATGCAGCAGCGCCACCGCGCCCTGCCCGGCCATCCGCGACATCAGCCGCGACCGCACCCCGATCACCTTCAGCCCGTCGGCTACCGAGAGGGCACCGGAGACCACCGCCGCGGTGACCTCACCCATGGAATGGCCGATGACGGTGTCCGGGTGTACCCCGTAGGACCGCCACAACTCGGTCAGACCCAGCTGCAGGCCCATCAGCACCGGCTGCACCTGTGCGTCACCGCTGACCGGCCGGCTGCCGGCGAGGATGTCCCAGAGGGAGAAACCGACCTGTTCGACGAACACCGGCTCCAGCGTGGCGATGGCACCGGCGAACACCGGCTCGTCGACCAGCAGCGCCCGCCCCATGCCGGCCCAGTGCGAACCCTGCCCGGAGTAGACGAAGACGGTTCCGGACCCGCACCCACCCTCGTGCGGACCGACCACGCCGTCGACACTGCGGTGTTCGGCCAGTGCCCGCAGCCCCGCGACCGCGTCCTCACGCCGGCGCGCGCACACCGTGGCGAACTGTGTGTGCACCGCGCGGTGGTGGTTGACGGTGTGCGCGACCTCAGGCAACGACGCCGCCAGGCCGTCGCCGTCCATCCAGTCCGCCAGCGAGCCGGCCGTCGCGGCAATGCGCTCGGATCCGGCACCGGAGATCACCAGCGTGCTGACAGGTGGGTCCTGTTGCTGCACACTGGATTTGGGATCCGGGGCCTGTTCGATCACCAGATGGGCGTTGGTGCCGCCGAATCCGAACGAGGACACCCCGGCGCGTCGAGGCCGTCCGGTCTGCGGCCACTGTTGCTCTTCGGCAACCACCTGGAGCCGCAGTTGCTCGAACGGTATGTGCGGGTTGGGCTTGTTGAAGTGCAGGTTCCCGGGAATGGTGCCCCGGTTCACCGCCAGTACCGTCTTGATGAAACCCACCACTCCGGCCGCCGCTTCGAGGTGGCCGAGATTGGTCTTGACCGCGCCGAGCAGCAGGGGACCTGCCTCTGCGGAGCGGCCGCGGCCCAGGACCGAACCCAGTGCCCGCGCCTCGATCGGGTCACCCAACATGGTTCCGGTACCGTGGGTTTCGACGTAGTCGACCTCCTGCGGTGATATGCCGGCGTGGGCGTACGCCGCCCGCAGTACCGCCATCTGCGCGGCCGGGTTGGGGGCGAGCATTCCGTTGGACCGGCCGTCTTGATTCACCGCCGATCCCCGGATCACGGCCAGCGGCCGGTTGCCGTCGCGCAGCGCGTCGCTGAGCCGCTTGAGCACCACCACACCGCAGCCTTCCCCGCGGACGAAACCGTCGGCGTCGGCGTCGAAGGAGTGGCAGGCACCGGTCACCGACAAGGCCCCGGAGTGGTCGAAGCCGCGGAACACCGAAGGTGACAACAAGACGTTCACTCCGCCGGCGATGGCCACGTCACAGTCCTGGGTCCGCAGGCTCTGGCAGGCCAGGTGCATGGCGACCAGCGACGACGAACAGGCGGTGTCCACGGTGATCGACGGGCCGCGCAGGTCGAGGAAGTACGACAGCCGGTTGGCGATGATGCTCAGTGCGCCACCGGAATTGCTCCACGCGTCGACCGAGGGCAGGTCGGTCGACGCCAGGTAGCCGTATTCACTGATGCTGGCCCCGACGAACACCCCGGTGTGCGAGCACCGCAGCGCGCTGGGTGGGATTCCGGCGTTCTCCAGCGCTTCGATGGCGACTTCCAGCATGAGCCGCTGCTGTGGGTCCATCTTGACGGCCTCGCGCAGCGAGATCTCGAAGAACTCCGGGTCGAAGACGTCGATGTCGGTGAGGAACGACCCCCACCGTGTGGTACCGGCGAGCGCGGCCGCCGTTTCCTCCGAGCCGTCGTCGAACGCCGCCCACCGATGCGGCGGAACTTCGCTGACAGTGGTGCGGCCGTCGGCGAGCAGCTGCCACAGGTCGTCGACGGCGTTGATCCCGCCGGGCAACCGGCAGCCCAGTCCGATCACTGCGATCGGTTCGTTCAATGTGCCCGAGCTGGCGTCGAGTTCGGGAAGATCGTCGTCGTCGGACTCGGCACTGGTGAGAAAGCGTGCCAGCATGTCGATGGTGGGGTGCTGCCAGAACTCCACCGGCGACACCTGTCGCTCGAGTAATTCGGAGAGTTCCCCGGAGAGCACCACGGCGTCGCGGGAGCCGACGCCCAAGTCGTTCATGGAGGCGTGGATGTCCACCTCGTCGGGGCTGCAGCCGATGGTGGTGACCAAGTAGTCGACCAACCAGTTGCGCATTCCTGTTTCGTCCATCGGCTCGGTCATGCTGATCGGTCCATACTGCGGTCATCCGACGGGCGCATCGAATTCCCCCGTTCGTCCAACTCTTCATCCCCCTCGTCTGGGAAGGCAGCCGATTCCACGCTGCCGAACAAGTCGTCGAGCACGCTCCCCGGCGAGTCGGCCGACGATTCGTCGATATCCTCGGAAATGTGGTGCGGCACCAGCTTTTCCGCCAGGAACACGGTCAGCGCCGACACCGTCGGGTGGTTCCAGAGCATCGTGGCCGACAACTCGATACCCAACAGCCGTTCCGCGTCCCGGCGGATGGACATCGCCATCACCGAGTTCAGACCCATCTCCGCGAACGGGCGCCCGACGTCGATGTCGCTCTCGGGCAGGCCGATCTCGCGGGAGAGAATGCTCTTCAACTCGGTTTCGAGTTCGGCCAACAGGTCCCCGGCGGCCATCTGCGTCCAGTCACGCGTCGGCCTGCGGTCGTCGTCCACTCCGGCCTGCCCGTGTGACAGCGGGACCATCACTGCTTGTGCGATGTCGAAGGTGTCCACGTACTCCCATGCCGGGAACGCCTCCGCCGGCGTGACCGGCCGTGACCCCATTCGTTCCAATTCGTCGAGGACGACCTGCGCCTCGGTCGCGAACCCGAGCCCGCGCCACGCCACCCAGTTCAGGCTCATGGTGTGGCAGCCCTGGAGGTGCCGGCCCCGGGCCAGACCGTCCAGGTAGGCATTCGCGGAGGCGTAGGCACCCTGTCCGGGAACGCCGAACACCGCGCCGGCGGCCGATGTCAGGAAGAAGAAGTCCACGCTGCGCGGCGGGAACACCTCATGCAGCACCCGGGCCCCGGAGACCTTGGGCCACAGCGTGCGCCGCAGCCGGCCCGTGTCCAGCTCGGTCAGCAGCTGCCCCTCGGTGACACCTGCCGCGTGGATGACGCCCCGCACGGCCGGCTCGCCCGCTTCGTCGCGACGAGCCAGCAGTGCGCGGACCTCCTCCGCGGACCCGACGTCGCAGGCCACGGCCTCGACCGCAACCCCTCGGTTCTCCAGCGCGCGAACAGCAGCGATCTTCTGCCGAAGCGCCGCGTCATTGGTCTCCGCATCCCACGCCCGCCGGGGTGGCAGCGCATGGCGCCCCGCGAGCACCAGACGTCGTGCACCGCGGTCGGCCAGCCAGCCGGCCATCAACAGGCCGAGTGCGCCCAACCCTCCGGTGATGAGATAAGCCGCGTCGGGCCGGCACCGCAGCGGCTCACGCACGGGTTCACCCACGATCGGGGACACCGCGGGCGCGCGGAATGTCCCGTCGCGCAACACCAGGATGGATTTCGCCGGTGCCGCCAGCACCGTCGCCAGAGCGGCCGCAGACCTCCCGAGACCGTTCGCGTCATCCGTGCCGGTTTCCGGCGGCAGGTCCACCAGGCCGCCCCAGATATCGGGCTGCTCGGCTCGGATGACACCGGCCAGTCCCCAGAGGCTGCTCTGCCGCATCGCGGCATCGGAGGCGCATTCGAGGACACCCCGGGTGAGAATCCACAGTGTGCAGCGAGATTGCCGTTCCGCCAGCCGATCTGCGAGACCGGCCACCTCCGCGGTGAGCCGCACCGCGCAGTCGGTGTCGGTTTCTCCCGCGGCCGCCGACCCAGGGTCGGCGAGGTAGAGCACGCATTGTGCGGTGTCGATGTCGGCCGGCACGTATCCGGCCGCCACCAACCCGTCACGCAAGGACCGCGCAGCGCCGCCGTCACCCACCACCGCGACGGTGCCCACGGTGCCCGCCGCCTGCTGGGGATCTGCGCCGTCGGCCAACGGCTGCCACTCGATCGCGTGCGCCAGCGTGGCGGGGTCCGTGGCGGCGGACACCGGTTCCACTGCGGCGAAACGCAATCCATCGATCGCGATACCGACGCTGCCGTCGGCAGCGCGCACCGCGACGTCGACGACGAGCTCGCCGGGTTCCCCGTCGCGTCGGCGGACCTCCACCACATCCTGTCGATCGGCGAACTGTGCCGGTATGTCGACACTGTCGACGCCGGCCGGCATCAACAGCTCGCGGTGCGAGCTGTCGGCCAGGCGGGCCAGGTGGACCGCCGCGTCCAACAGTGCGACCACCGACGGATCCGACATCTCGACACGGGCACTCACGCCGCCGGGAATAGCTTGGGCTGCTGTGATCGACCACGGGAAGGGCTGACCTTCGATACCCCATTCACGCTTGAGCTCGGCCGCGGCCGCGGCGTCCAGCACCGGCAACACCTCGGCCGCGACGGATGGGCGGTCCGGGTCTACCACCACGGCGGGATTCGCCGGGCGGTGGTCGATGCGACCGGTTGCGTGCCGGACCCAGCGCTGTACGGCGCCGTCACTGACCAGGGTCGACGAAATGGTGACGGCCTCTCCGTCGGAGACCACCTGGATCAGCCGGGACTCGTCGAGAACGACCGGCTGTTCGAGACGGACGTCACGGAGCACCGCTTCGCCACTCGCGCGGGCGGCCACGGACAGTGTTTGCAGCAGGACCGATGCCGGCACCAGTTCCACGCCGTGCACCCGATGCTCACCCGGATAGGGCTTGGCTCCCGGCACCAGACGCGCCTGCCAGAGATGACCCGGTGGGGTCGTGGCCAGTGGAACGTGCTCTCCCAGCAGGGTTCCGCGTTTGGGCGCGGAACCCGTTCTGGCCGGAGCCTCGATGGTGATCCAGTGCCGGCCGTGATGCCACGGGGTGGGCGGTAGTGCCACCAGTGGTCTCGTGTGGTCGTGCGGGCCCGTATGACCCAGAGCGGCCAGCTGGGTGTGGAAACACAGCGTGTCGTCCTCGTCGCGTTTGAGGCTGGCGACCACCGACACCGCTGTGTCGCCGTCTGCAGCTTCCAGTGTCTCGGTGATCGCGTGGGTCAAGGTGGGGTGCGGGCTGATCTCGACAAACCGGCCGTGGTGTTCTGCGGCATCGAGTACGGCTTGGCTGATCCGCACCGGCCGGCGCAGGTTGTCGACCCAGTAGTCGGCGTCGAAGGCCGGGCGGTGGGCGGGCCCGCCGACGGTGGAGATGAACGGGATGGTCGGGGTTGCCGGGGTGAGATCGGCCAGGGCGCTGCGTAATTCGGGAAGGATCGGATCCATCAGCGCGGTGTGGGAGGCCACCTCCATGTTGACCCGCCGCGCGAATCGATCGCCGGCAGCGACGGCAGCGATCACGGCGTCCACCTGCTCGGGCGGCCCGGCGACCACGGTCTGACGCGGCGAGGCATACACGGTCACCTCGACCCCGGGATAGTCGGCGATCAGCGCCTGTGCGGCCTCTGAATCCAGTTCCACGAGGGCGACCGCGCCTTGGCCGGCGAGTCGGGACATGAGCCGGGAGCGGGTGGCGATGACCTTGAGTCCATCGGCGACCGACACGGCTCCGCACACCACCGCCGCGGTCACCTCACCCATCGAATGCCCCATCACCGCATCGGGTTCCACCCCGTAAGACCGCCACAACGCCGTCAACGCCAACTGCACGCCCATGATCACCGGTTGCACCTGAGCGTCGCCGCGAACCGGTTCGCCGCGTTCGAGGATCTGTTGCAGGGAGAAGCCGACCTGCTCGACGAACACCGGCTCCAACTGCGCCACCGCAGCCGCAAACCCCGGCTCCTCCACCAACAACCGCGCCCCCATCCCCGCCCACTGCGAACCCTGACCCGAATACACAAACACCGTGCCCGACCCCGACCCCACCACCGGCGACGCCGCCACCACACCCGGCCCCGAAAACCCCCACCCAACGCCTGCAACCCCGCCACCGCAGCACCCCGATCACGAGCACACACCGCAGCAACCCACTTATGCCGAGTCCGATGAAAATTCAACGTATGCGCCACATCCCCCAACGACACCGCCGAACCCTGCCCCCCAACCACCGCGCCAACATCGCCGCCGTCGAAGCCACCCGCTCCGGAGTCTTACCCGACACCACCAACGAACACACCACCGGATCCCCCACCGCACCCGGCTCACAAACCTGCACCGGAGCCTGCTCCACCACCACATGAGCATTGGTGCCACTGACCCCAAACGACGACACCCCAGCCCGCCGCACCCGCCCCACCGCAGGCCACACCATCTCCCGCGCCGCCACCTGCAACCGCGACGCCCCCACCCCCGCATGCGGCGTCAACCGCTTGAAATGCAAATGCGCCGGCACCACCCCAGCCCGCACACTCAACACCGCCTTGATAAACCCCGCAATCCCCGCCGCCGACTCCAAATGCCCCACATTGGTCTTCACCGACCCCACCACCAACGGCGCCGCACCCCCACGCTCACCAAAAACCGCACTCAACGCATCCAACTCAATCGGATCACCCAACGCCGTACCCGTACCATGAGCCTCCACCACATCAATATCCCCAGGCCCCAACCGCGACGCCGCCAACGCCGCCCGCACCACCGCCTGCTGCGCCGGCCCACTGGGCACCGTCTGCCCACTACTGGGCCCATCCTGATTGACCGCCGACCCCCGCACCACCGCCAACACCGAATCCCCATCGCGCACAGCATCACTGAGACGCTTCAGCACCACCACCCCACAACCCTCACTGCGCACATACCCATCAGCAGCAGCATCAAAGGTCTTACACAACCCATCCGGCGCCAACATCCCCCACCGCGAACACGCGATGCTGCCCTCCGGCGTCAACAACAAATTGACCCCTGCCGCCAGGGCCTGATCGCTTTCCCGGCGCCGCAAACTCTGACATGCCAAATGCACCGCCACCAACGACGACGAACACGCCGTGTCGATCACCACCGCCGGCCCATGCACCCCCAAGAAATACGACAACCGACCCGCCGCAAAATTCGACGCATTACCGAAGGCGAAATATGGATCGACGTCCTCGGGCGCCATCTGGCGCGAAAAGGCAAGGTAGGAATAGTCACTCGTGGTCAGACCCACGAACACCGACGTCTGCGAGCCGCGGATGGCGTGCGCGGTGATCCCCGCATCCTCCAACGCCTCCCACGCCACCTCCAACAACAACCGCTGCTGAGGATCCATCCCCGCCGCCTCCCGCGGCGACATCCCGAAAAACTCCGCATCGAACTCATCCGGCTGCCACGACGTCAAAAACCCGCCCTCACCCGAACAGATCGTCCCCGGCACCGTGTGATCCGACGAGCAGTACGCGTCGGCGTCCCACCGCTGCTCCGGCACCCGCACAATCCCACTGCCACCATCACGCAACAACTGCCAGAACTGCTCCGGCGAATCAGCCCCACCCGGAAAACGACAACCCATCCCCACCACGGCAATCGGCTCGACATCACCGCGCTCGGCAATCTCCAACCGCGCACTCAAGTCATCGATCTTCTTCAACGCCTCAGTGACAATCGCCCGACGATCCAAGGGCGCAACTGACATCCCGCTCAACCCAACACCTTTCAGAAAACTTTCTGAACCAACTCACCTTGCCGGTGAATCCCCCGCCGCCGGTGCCGAGGTTTGGTCAACTCCGAACGGCGCCGTCCAGACGGGCGAAACCGTCACGTCCGTAGAGTTCGATACACGAGGACCGACGGATCTTGCCGCTGGTCGTGATGGGGATCGACCCGGGCGCCACCATCACGAGGTCAGACACCCGCAGCCCATGGGACCGCGAAATCGCCGACGTCACTTCCCGCTTGACGGTTTGAATGCGGTCCAGCGCCTCTGCCGAGCCACCCCGGTCCTTGATCTCCACGATGGCGATCAGCTGCTCGCTGCGGTCGTCGGCGACGGTGATGGCCGCGACGCGCCCGCCGCTGATCTCCTGGATCGTCGCCTCGATGTCGTCGGGGTAGTGGTTACGTCCGTCGACGATCAACAGGTCCTTGATCCGGCCGATGACAAAGAGCTCACCCTCGGAGAGCACACCCAGGTCGCCCGTGCGCAGCCATGGTCCCTGCGGTGTGCCCGGCGACGGGTCGACGAGCTGGCCACCGAACGTCCGCGCCGAGGCCTGCGGTTTGCGCCAGTAACCCGCCGACACGTTCTCGCCGGACACCCAGATCTCCCCGACCTTGTCGGGAGGGTTCTCGATACAGGTATCCGGGTCGACGATCCGCACCGTGCACGCACGCGGTTTCCCGTGGCCGATCAGTTCGACACCGGCTCCGTCGTCGCAACGCACCGCATACGACTGCGAGAGCTTCTCGTAATCGAATCGGACTGCCGACGGCTTGTGCCCCGGCAAGGCCGACGCCACGTACACCGTCGCCTCGGCGAGGCCGTAGGCCGCACGCAGTGCCGTCTCGGGGAGGTTGAACTTCGCGAATCGCTCGGTGAACCGCCGCAGTGTCGCGGCCTGCACCCGCTCGGCCCCGCTCATGAAGCTGGACACATGCGCCAGGTCCAGCCCGGCCATGTCCTCGTCGGAGGTTCGGCGCACCGCCAGCTCGTACGCGAAATTCGGTGCAGCAGTGACAGGTTGGCCGCTCTTCGCCACGAGCTGCATCCACCGGGCCGGCTTCTGCAGGAACGCCATGGGGCTGGTCAGCACGCACGACATGTCGTACTCGATGGGGGCGAAGACTCCCAGGATCAGCCCCATGTCGTGGTAGAAGGGCAGCCATGACACGAACGTGGTGCCAGGCGGTCTGACGCCGCCGGTGTCTTCGAAGTAGTCGGCCTCGATCTGGCGGAGGTTGGCGATGAGGCTCTCGTGAGTCACCATCACACCGGCAGGGGTACGCGTCGAGCCTGAAGTGTATTGCAGGAACGCCGTTTTGGGGCGCTCCTGCTGCCCGGGGGCGGGCGCCGCCGGAGAGTCGAGATCCAGCGCGTCGACCTCCACCACTGCCGGCCCGCCCGAGACGGCCGACAGCGACGGCATCACGGCATCGACGGCCGACGAGGTGGTGAGCACGACGGTGGGTGTGCAGTCCTTCAGCACCGCGGTGGCCCGCTCGTCGTGCACACCCAACATCGGCACCGGAAGCGGCACGGCGACGAAGCCGGCTTCCAGCGCCCCGAGTACGCCGATGACGTACTCGAGGCTCTGCGGCGCCAGGATGGCGGCCCGGTCACCGACGGCGCCGTGCCTGCGCAACTCCTGGGCAACGACCCGAACCCGGTTGTAGACCTGCGACCAGGTAAGAGATTCAGCAAATCCGGCCGGGTCCACGTCGTAGTCGACGAACGTGTAAGCGATGTCGTCGGGCTGTTGTTGTGCACGCCGCTTCAACACCGCGGTGACGGGCTCGTTTATGGATTTATCACGTACAGACATCACTAACCCCTACTTCCCCCGGGCTCGAGTGAACTGGCTGTAATCACCCGACATGTGTTCGGCTGACCCAACGCGGACACTAACACCGAAAAGTCGCACTGTGCTTCGTTCTCAGCGAATCTTTATTCGTATGCATGCGTTTGGAGTTTGCGCTGCAGACCGGGACCAGTTTCTATGCTGTGAACGCTGATCTGAGCGAATTACGGCTCTCAAATGCAGCTTGATCCACACCCAAGTGTTTGCTGTTAACACAATGGGTGGGACTAGATCGATCACTGGATCTAGGTAAAAGGGACTAGATAGCAAACATTTGGAATGCGTTGCGCGTGCGACTATTCCACACCACGAGACCTGCCCGCCGCACATTCATCGTTACACACCGAGACATGTGCCGCTCACCGCATGGCACGCCCGAGCCGAAGCCCGCGTCAAGCGAGTCGGATCAGGTCATCGTCCACAGCACGCCGAGAGTTTCCCCTCGATGTCCGTGACCAGATCCAGCAAATTCTCTGTCAGATAAAAATGGTGTCCGGCAAACTTTCGGACCACACATTCGGCCGTCGTGCGCTGCGCCCACGGCTCTACCTTCTCGAGCGTCGCGACCTCGTCGTCGTCGGCGTAGAACACAAAAATCGGGCAGGACAGCACGGCCTCTGGAGGGCATTCGTACTTGCTGATCGCCTTCAACCCGCGCAATGTCGGCAGGATCCTGGCGGCAAATTCCTCGTTCTCCAGGAACTCCGGATTGACACCCATCATCTGACTCACCGCGTCGAGCAGGCCGCGGTCGGAGTCGGGAATGTAGTCATAGCCCACGCGGCCCGGCGCGGCGACCGCTGACACGAAGAGCGCGCCGATGCCGTGCCCGTCGGCCTCCAGCCGCCGGGCCACCTCGAAGGCCACGAGGCCGCCCATGCTGTGGCCGAAAAACGCGATGTTCGGTGAGTCTTCACCAATCGGCGGAAGCTTGCGACACACTTCGTCGGCGAGTTCAGAGATGCTCGTGAAGGACGCCAGATCGTGGGTTCCCCCTTTACCGGGGTACTGCACCGCTACCCGTTTGACATCCATGGTGAAAGTCCTTGCAAACGGGACATAGAAGCTCGGAGCCCCACCGGCGTGCGGAAAGATGTACAGGGTTGGCGCAGTCACCCGGGTTACGGTATCCGTGGCACCGCCTTCGCGCGCGCGAAATCCGCTACGAATTCGGCACCGGCTGTAAACCGGTGTCCGGTGATCTCGGCGTCCCGCCGGGCACCGAGGACAGCCGGTGTACGACAGATCGGCGTGAGGCGTTGCACGACAGGCGCTTTCGTCGCCTCACACCGATCTTGCGGCTACCTGGTGACTTTCACCATCCGCACCGGATAGCCGGCGCCGATGGTGCCGGTCGCGCCGCTGGAATCCACGCCGACAGGTGCGGATTGGGGATCGTCGGTGATGTCGAACTGGACCGCCAGCACCTCATCGGCGATGAGGTCGGCGAAGTCGGCCCGCCACCCCGCGGGCAACTCGGGCACCGTCAGCTCGAGCCGGATCCGGTCCCCGACGTCGAGACCCTGCTGGCGACGGAACTCCTGGAGCTCGCGGATGATGTCACGTGCCCACCCTTCGGCCTCCAGCTCGGGTGTCACCGCGCCGTCGAGCACCACCAGACCGGCCCCCTCCGGCAGCGCCGCAGTGAACTCCGGATCGGCGGCCACCAGTTTGGAGGTGTACTCCTCGGGCAACAAGGTGGCCGGGCCGGCGGTCAACGTCCCGTCCGGGTTCACCACCCCCTCGCCCGCTTTGACCGCCTTGATGGCGGCCTGTACGTCCTTGCCGATCCGCGGACCGGCAGCGCGGGCGTTGACCGCCAACTCGAAGCGGCCGTAGGCGGCGATATCGTCGGTGAGCTCTACGGACTTGACGTTGAGCTCGTCGGCGATCAGATTGGTGAACGGTGCCAGCTGAGCCGGATTATCCACCGCGACAGTCAGTTTGGGCAACGGCAGCCGAACCCGTAGCTTCTTGGCCTTGCGCAGCGAAGACCCGACCGAACACACCTCGCGCACCTGGTCCATGGCTGCCACCAGCGCCGGGTCATGCGGCAGGATGTCGGCTTCCGGCCAGTCGGTCAGGTGCACCGACCGCCCTCCCGTCAGCCCGCGCCAGATCACCTCGGTGGCCAGCGGCAGCAACGGCGCCGCCAGCCGCGTGGTCACCTCGAGGACGGTGTGCAGGGTGTCGATGGCGTCGGCATCCTCCTCCCAGAACCGGCTGCGCGAACGCCGCACGTACCAGTTGGTGAGCGCCTCGGTGAACTGTCGCAGCTGTTCGCAGGCCCCCGAGATGTCACAGGTGTCCAGCGCAGGGGTGAGGCTCGTCCGCAGCTCGGCCAGCTTGGCCAGGATGTAGCGATCCAGCACATGCTGCGAATCCGTGCGCCAGGTACCGACTTTCGGCGCATACAACGTCAGGAAGCTGTAGGCGTTCCACAGTGGTAACAACACCTGACGGACGCCTTCGCGAATCCCCTGCTCGGTGACAACCAGGTTGCCGCCGCGCAGGATCGGTGAAGCCATCAGGAACCACCGCATGGCATCGGAGCCGTCGCGGTCGAACACCTCGGACACATCCGGGTAGTTGCGCAGCGACTTGCTCATCTTCTGGCCGTCGTTGCCCAGCACGATGCCGTGGCTGACGCAGGTCTTGAACGCCGGCTTGTCGAACAACGCGGTGGCCAACACATGCAGGGTGTAGAACCAGCCGCGGGTCTGGCCGATGTATTCGACGATGAAATCGCCGGGAAAGTGCGCATCGACGCCCGACTCGCCCTCGGGCCCACTCACCCCGTCGAACCACTTCTGGTTCTCGAACGGGTAATGCACCTGCGCATAGGGCATCGAACCGGAGTCGAACCACACGTCGAGCACGTCCTCGATGCGCCGCATGGTCGACTTCCCGGTCGGGTCATCGGGATTGGGCCGGGTCAGTTCGTCGATGAACGGCCGGTGCAGATTGTCCGGCCGCACGCCGAAGTCACGCTCGAGCTCGTCGAGGCTGCCGTAGACGTCGATACGCGGGTAGTTCGGGTCGTCGGACTTCCACACCGGAATCGGGGTGCCCCAGTAGCGGTTTCGCGAGATCGACCAGTCGCGGGCACCCTGGAGCCACTTGCCGAACTGACCGTCCTTGACGTGCTCGGGGTACCAGGTGATCTGCTGGTTCAGTTCGACCATCCGGTCGCGGAACTCGGTGACCTTGACGAACCACGACGACACCGCCCGGTAGATCAGCGGATTGCGGCACCGCCAGCAGTGCGGGTACGAGTGCTCGTAGGTTTCGTGGCGCAGCAGGACCGCGCCGTTGGCCGCGGCCGAACCGGTGCCGTTCTTCAGGTCGCGGATGATGTTGGGGTTGGCGTCGAACACGTGCTGACCCTGGTAATCCGGCACGGTCACATCGAAGCGGCCGCGGGTATCGACGGGCGTCACCGGGATGATGCCGACGGTGTCGGTGGTCGCCTTGTCGTCCTCGCCGTAGGCCGGCGCCATGTGCACGATGCCGGTGCCGTCTTCGGTCGTGACGAACTCACCACGCAGCACCTGAAAGGCGTTGTGTGCCTGCTCGGTCTCCGTGAAGTACGGGAAGGGCGGGAGGTAGCGGGTGCCGAGCAGCTGCTCACCGGTGACGGTGGCCACGACAGTGGGCTCCTCCCCCAGCTCGCGCGCGTAGGCGCCCACTCGGGCGGCCGCCAGCACATACCGCCGGCCATCGCTTCCCTCGACCTGGACGTACTCGACGTCGGGATTGACCGCGACGGCCTGATTGGACGGCAGGGTCCACGGGGTGGTGGTCCACACCAACAGGTGTGAGCCGGCCAGTGGCCCGTCGGTGAGCGCGAAACCCACGGTGATCGCCGGGTCCTGCCGGCTCTGGTAGACGTCGTCGTCCATGCGCAGCTCGTGGCTCGACAACGGTGTCTCGTCATTCCAGCAGTACGGCAGCACGCGGACGCCCTCGTAGGCCAGGCCCTTGTCCCACAGCTGTTTGAACGCCCAGATCACCGACTCCATGAAGCTGGGATCGAGCGTCTTGTAGTCGTTGTCGAAGTCCACCCAGCGCGCCTGCCGCGTCACATAACTGCGCCACTCGTTGGTGTACTTGAGCACCGACGCACGGCATGCGTCGTTGAACTTCTCGATGCCCATCTCTTCGATCTGGGCCTTGTCGGTGATGTCGAGCTGGCGCTGCACCTCGAGTTCGGCGGGCAGCCCGTGGGTGTCCCAACCGAACCGGCGCTCCACCTTGAAACCGCGCATGGTGCGGTAGCGGGGAACGATGTCCTTCACATAGCCGGTGAGCAGATGCCCGTAGTGCGGCAGCCCGTTGGCGAAAGGAGGCCCGTCGTAAAAGACGTATTCCGGAGCGTCGTCGCGGCGCGCGACACTGGCCCGGAAGGTGTCGTCGGCCTCCCAGTAGGCCAGTACGTCGGCTTCGAGCGCCGGAAAATCGGGCGTCCCGCCCGCCGGCTTGGCATAGGCCTTGTGTTCAGCGTGATCTGTCACTACGTCCGTCGTCTCCTGCGTCCCACTGTCGTGCCTGTCTCGGCACGGGGACGACGACGCGCATCGAGCGCGAGCGCCGCGGTACCACCCCGCTTGCACACGTATGAGAACGTGGCCGCTCATTCAGGGGCGGTGACGGGCCCCACGCGTTCGGTTCTACTGAGCCGCCCGGGGGCGGCCGTTCTTCCGAAGACTCCCCGGTGATGTCCGGATCGACGCCGCTGATGATTCGGTATTGCTTCGAAGCCGAATTCTACCGGCGGAGGCAAATCGGCTGGATCAGCCGGCGTGCACCCAGCTGGTACCCGACCCGAGATCGGACCCGTGCAGCGGCGCCGCGGCCTCGGAAGTCAGTTCGATCAACGCCAGCGAGAATTGCTCGGCAAGTTCTTCGACGGTGTAGCTGTTGAAGCGCCGGGTGTCATACCACCAGTCGAGCTGGACGACATCGCCGCGGCGCGACGCGCACAACTGAAGGGCTCGGGTGGCGCTGAGTTCGACCGGGGCGGTACCGGTGGGTGAGAAAGCCACCGCCGCGTCGGCGAGTGCGGCGCCGGCCTGGACGCCGCTGAGCCCCAGCAGACTCTCGACTTCGAGCAGGACTTCATTGGCGTTCGTGTCACGCGGGGAGGTGCACCGCAATGCGATGGTGGCACCCGCAAACTTGCCGTCGGTGATGTCGACGGGGACGAAGCCCGCACCCAGGGTGCGCTCGACCGCCCGGCTCAGCGTGGCCAGCAGCAACGCGTCGGCCGCCACCCCCAAACCGGCCACCGCACCGTCGAACTCGGCACTGAGGACGTCCGACAGAGGAGCCGACAGCGGGACGATCTGGTCGTGGCCGGGAGCGCCGGGAACGTCGTGATCGGCCACGCGGACCACGGGACCGGGCAACCAGGTGACTGAAGGAGCGACCATGCGGGTAACCGTACACGGATGTCCCAAAAATGGGAGACCTATCCCGAAAGTGTGACGGCCGTGTCAATAAAACGGTTGTTGTCTAAATAGTGGTTGCTGGTGCCCAATATCGGGATCCGGTCTATGGTGTATTGGTGCCACGTACGGACGAGAACGGCAGACAGCTCAAAGCGCTGCTCGACTATCTCCTGGACGGCGATGTCGAAGCCAAACACATCTACGATGCGCTCGGGGTGTCCAGCAGCACCTATTACCGCCGCCTCAAAGAGGCCGACTATCCCAACGCCGAAGAATTACGGCTCGTCGCAGACAGATTCGACCTCAACTACCCGGATCTCCAGGTGCGGTTCGGCCTGATGACCCGCCAAGAGGTATGGCGCTACATCGAGTCGTCGCCCTTGATGGTGGCCACGACGCCGGACAAGGCCGCGGAGATGACGAGAGTCGCCGTGGCACCCCCGAGCACCAGCATCAGACACCGACTGCCCAGGCTGTCGGAATTGTCGCCGCGCCAAGACGTACCGCCGCTCTAGCGCTACAATTTGCTGACCGCAATTCAGCTCAAAGGCGTTACCTAATGGCACTTGCTGCACTCATCGTGATCACGATCGGTTGCATCGCGTGGAGCTTGTGGATCCGACGCGTCACCTGGTCGTGCCGCTGGGAGGTCGCCGCGACCCTCAACGTCGCGCTCCAGGGTGCCGCGATCCTG
The DNA here is from genome assembly GCF_059132455.1 of Mycolicibacterium sp. SMGY-1XX. Classification (NCBI taxonomy): domain Bacteria; kingdom Bacillati; phylum Actinomycetota; class Actinomycetes; order Mycobacteriales; family Mycobacteriaceae; genus Mycobacterium; species Mycolicibacterium sp. SMGY-1XX. Next base: position 3,397,624 of record NZ_CP101139.1, on the reverse strand, counting down.
CTGATGTCACCATTGGCGTCCGAGACCGTGGGCCACTGGCTGCACGCGCTGACCGGGGTCTGGAATCTCGAGGACTACATCGGCCACGACGCCTACATCGTCGCCGCCTCGGCAATCGTCTACAACGCACTTGGCCGGCTCCAGGACGACCACGCCATGCAGGCCACTTTCAAGCAGTACGTCGAACGCCCCGCAACGCTGTGCATCCCGGCGCTGCTGGTGGCCTTCTCCCTGGGTAACGGCGCCGAGATCTACCGGGCCGACTTCTTCCAGGTCCCCACCGACTTCTGGCTCAGCACCTACTGGCTGATCCTGTGCGGCATGCTGATCTACCTGCTCGGCTACGGTGCGCGCGCCCTGATGATCCTGCGCCGCGATCCGCGGTCGCGGATGATCGCCAACGTCTATCTGATCGCGTCCGCCAGCGGCATCGTCGCCTGTGCCGTACGCATCACCACCGCGTACGTACCCGGGTTCGCTGAGTGGGAGAACGGCAAAGCCGTGTGGTTCTTCGCCTGTGTCTGTGGCGCGGTCTTCGCCGTGGCCGCCGCTCACTCGTGGCGGATCAAAACGAAGTGGTTCACCCGGGTTTCCCGCTGAGCCAACGCCTGATCACTGCCGCTTCCTTCACTGAGCAAACCCCCGCAACCTCGGGTGGACGTTCCTCGGGACGCCCCTCGTGGGCCGCGACTGCCGGGCGGTGCCGCAGCGAATCACCCGTGCGCCGCTGTATCCGTGGGACGGCGGTTTCCACCGGAGGACGGCCGAAGGTGTCGCTCACCCCTATCGCGCGTCTGCGTCGCAACTGCCCCTATGCTCGAAGGATCGTTTGCCGAAGGTATTTGCGAAGGGCCTGTTTATGATCGCGTCATCCATTCCCGAAGTGCTAAGGGAACGTGCGAGCCTGCAGCCGAACGACATCGCGTTCACCTTCGTCGATTACGACCACGATTGGGACGGCGTCGAAAAGAGCCTGACCTGGGCCCAGCTGTACCGGCGGACCGTCAGCCTGGCCAGTGAGCTGCGCGAGCACTCCGGAACCGGCGACCGCGCGGTGATCATCGCGCCGCAGGGCCTCGACTATCTGGTGGCCTTCCTGGCCACCCTCGAAGCCGGCGTCATCGGTGTGCCGTTGTCCACTCCGGTCCCCGGCCAGCACGACGAGCGGGTCAGTGCCGTGCTGGCCGACGCCGCCCCGACTGCGATCTTGACCACGTCGCCGGTCTCAGAGGTGGTCAGCGGATACGCCCACTCCCAGGGCTTGGCCGTGACCCCCGCAGTTATCGACGTGGATTTGCTGGACCTCGACGCCCGGCGCAAGCCGACCCCGCGCGGCCTCAAGCGGCCGGAGGTGGCATACCTCCAATACACCTCGGGTTCGACACGGACCCCGGCCGGTGTCATGGTGACGCACGCCAATCTCGCGGCCAATTTCGAACAGCAGGTCGCCGCGTACTTCTACGACCACGGCGGCGTCGCGCCGGAAGGCACCACCGTGGCGTCGTGGCTGCCCTTCTATCACGACATGGGACTGCTGCTCGGCGTGATCGCCCCCATCTTCGGTGGATGGCAGACCACGTTCACCACGCCGTTGGCCTTCCTCGCGCGGCCGGCCCGGTGGATGCAGCTGCTGGCCAAACTGCCGAACGCACTGACCGCCGGACCGAATTTCGCGTTCGAGCTGGCGGCGGGACGCACCTCGGACGCCGACATGGACGGCGTCGACCTCGGCAACGTCACCGCCGTCATCAGCGGAAGTGAGCGGGTGCACGACGCGACATTGAAACGATTCGCGCAGCGCTTCGCGCGTTTCAACCTCAAACCGGAGGTATTGCGCCCCTCGTACGGGCTGGCCGAAGCCGTGCTCTACGTGGCCACCGATCGGCCCGGCCGGCCCCCGAAAGTCGTCCACTTCGAAGGCGAGAAGCTCTCGGCGGGCCACGCCAAGGCGTGCAGCGGCGAAACCGGTACCCCGCTGGTCGGGTACGGCACCCCCGACTCCCCCAGCGTCCGGATCGTCGATCCCGAGTCGAGAAGGGAACGGGCGGCGGCCACCGTCGGCGAGATCTGGGTCCGGGGCGACAACGTGTGCCCCGGATACTGGGAGAAACCCGAACAATCCGCGCACACGTTCGGTGGGATGATCGCCGACCCCTCGCCGGGCACCGACGAAGGCCCGTGGCTGCGCACGGGCGATCTCGGCTTCCTCGCCGACGACGACCTGTTCATCGTCGGGCGGATCAAGGACCTGTTGATCGTCCGGGGCGTCAATCACTACCCCGACGACATCGAGGCCACCGTGCAGGAAATCAGCGGCGGCCGCGTGGCAGCCATCTCGGTGGACAAGGACCGCGCCGAACAACTCGTCGTGGTCGTCGAGGTGAAAAACAAGGGCGACGACGCCGAAGCGCGCGAGAAGCTGACCGCGCTGCGGAGCCGGATCGCCGCGGCGATCTCCCAGACCCATGCGCTCAGCGCCGCCGACATCGTGCTGGTGGGACGCGGCGCGATCCCGATCACCACCAGCGGCAAGATCAGGCGGGCCAGCTGTGTCGAGCTGTATCAGTCCGGCCGGTTCGACCGGCTGGACGCAGCTCTGGGCTCGCCGGCCTGACGGCGCTCAGCGGCCGGTCAGGTACCGGGTGAAGCCGTGCTTGCGGATGAGGTAGAGCACGGCCTTGCGTTCCTGTGCACTCCGGCTCTTGCCCCGGACGTCGATGTAGTGATGGATCAGTTCGATCGCCGGATCGAACTGGCGCTTGACGCCCAACCGGTCCAGGCGGATCGCCAGATCCTGCGCTTCGTGATAGCGGACCCCGGGGTCGTACCCACCGACCGACCGGAACACCCCGGCGTTGATCAGCATGTTGCCTTCGTGCAGCCAATAGGTCTCGCGTGGCACCGGCGGTTCGAAGATGTCCGGCCAGTACCTGCGGCCCGGTGTACCCACCCGGCGAATCGCCTTGACCAGCCACGGCCGGTCGCGGAACCGGTCCAATACCGGCGGCACCGCGACGAGACTGGCCTTGAGCGCGAACACCGGACCGAAATTGAAGGGGTCCTGGCTGCCGTCCGCCCGCCGCACCAGTCCGCCCACCGCACCCACCCCCTGCGCCGCGTACCGGGTGAACAACTGCCGCGCCACGCCGGCGATACCCTCGGTGACCAGATCCATGTCGGCGTCGACGAAATGGATGAGCGCCGAGTCCTCGGTCTGCCCGATGATCTGGTTGCGGTTGGCCCCGGCACCCTGGTTCACCGGACTCCGGAGCATTTCGACCGCCGTGCCGAACTGCTCCACGACGTCGACGCTGTTGTCGGTGGAGGCGTCGTCGAGCACCACCACCCGGTCATACCCCTGCTTCAGAACCTGCGGCAGCAGCCTCTGCAGCGACTCGCCCATGTTGTAGTTGGGAATGGCCGCGACCACTGACGTCGGTGCGGGCATGCTGCTCACTGGTCCCCCGGTCTGATCGGTCCTTCGATTGGTGCCGGCCACTACCGTATCTGCTGTGCTGCACGCCCCACGCGCAGCGAACCCCCTGGCCGGTGCGACCCTAGTCACGGCGCCGCCAGCTACCGAATCGGCCCCCGGGGACCCGGTGAGCGGTTGAAAGCGCGATTACCCGCTGTATCGTTGATCCGTGATCGAGCTAAACGGCGTCACCAAGACGTTTGGGACCGTCCAAGCGTTGCGGGACGTCAGCTTCTCAGTGCCGACCGGTTCGGTTTGTGCACTTCTGGGCCACAACGGCGCCGGCAAGACCACGACGGTGAACATCCTGTCGACTTTGCTACGACCCTCCTCCGGGCAGGCCCTGGTGAGTGGTTTCGACGTCGCCCGGCAACCTGACAAAGTGCGCGAGAGCATTGGCGTCACCGGCCAGGACGCTTCGCTGGACATCATGTTGACCGGCCGGGAGAACCTGGTGCTGTTTTCGCGCCTTCGCGGATTCAAACGCAAAGACGCCCGCCGTCGCGCCGACGAACTCATCGAGCAGTTCGACCTCGTACGCGCCGCGGATCGGCCGATCCACACCTACTCCGGCGGAATGCGCCGACGGATCGACATCGCGGCCTCGCTGGTGGTCGCGCCCAGGGTGCTGTTTCTCGACGAACCGACCACGGGGCTGGACCCGCGCAGCCGTCGCGATGTGTGGACGCTGGTGTCCGAGCTGTCCGCCCAGGATGTCACGGTGCTGCTGACCACCCAGTACCTCGAGGAGGCCGACGTCCTGAGCGATTCGATTGTCATCCTCAACGGTGGCGAGGTGGTCGCCCGCGGCACCTCCGACGAGCTGAAAGGCCTGATGGGTTTCGCGTACTGCCAGGTCACGCCGGTGAGCCCCGACGACCTGGCCCCGATCGCCGAGGTGCTCTCCGACTTCGACGGCCTGGAGGTCGACCGGGATCTGAACACCGTGTCGGTACCCGCGGCTCAGGGGGTCACCACGTTGGGTGAGGTGTTCCGGCGGATCGAGCGACTCGAGGTGGAGCTGCTCGACATCTCGCTGCGCAAGCCGTCCCTCGACGAGGTCTTCCTGCACCTCACGGAGCGTCCCGTCACCGCATGAATGCACTGGTCACCCTGACCGAGCGGGTGTTGCGCAGTACTGTGCGCGATTTCGATCTGCTGATCGCCGTGCTCGCCCCGGTCTTCACCTTCGTCGGGTTCACGTTCGTGTTGCAGGACCTCATCGACACCGGCTCCATGAGTTATGCGCAGTACGTGCTACCCGCCATTGTCGTGCAGTCGGTGCTCTTCGGTGCGCTGACCACCGCCGACCGGGCCGCCCGCGATGCGGGGTCGGGTTTCGGCCGCCGACTGCACACCCTGTCCATCCCGACGCTGGTCCCGCTGCTGGCTCGGATGCTCTACTGCCTGATCCGGTCGGTCATCGTGATCGTCGCGGCGATCGCCGTCGCCTACCTGTTCGGGTTCCGGCTGACCGGTGGGGTGCTCTACTCGGTGGCCTTCGTGGTGGTGGCTCTGGTCCTGGCCTTGGCGCTGAATCTGGGCGCCGACGCCATCGGCACCCATGTGAAACGCATCGACGCCTCCAGCCAGCTGCTGCTGATTCCGCTGCTGGCTCTGGTGCTGCTGTCCACGGGTATGGCGCCGGCCGAGGCGTTCCCCGGGTGGGTGCAGCCCTTCGTGCGCGCCCAGCCGGTGTCGGTGGTGACCGAGACCTTGCGCGGTTTCACCGACGGCAGCGTCATGAGCGGCAACCTGGTGGCCACGCTGGCCTGGTGCGTCGGCCTGCTGCTGGTGTTCGGCACCCTCGCCACGCGACTGCAGAGGCGGACCGAATGACCGTGCTCCAGCCGGCCAAGACGACTTGGGCGGGAGAAAGCCTGATCTTCGCCGGACGGCTGATCCGGGGATGGCGGCGGCATCCGGCCGTGCCGATCCAGGGTGTGCTGTTCCCGACGGCGCTGCTGGTCTTCTATCACCTGCTCGCGGGTAAATCGATGGCCACCATCACGGGCACCGACAACCTCGAGAGCCTGGTGCCGATGTGCGCGCTGGCCGGCGGGATGTTCGGTGCGATCGGAGCGGGTCTGGCCCTGCCGATCGAGCGCAGCAACGGGCTGCTGAGCCGGTTCTGGACCCTGCCGGTGCACCGGGCGAGTGCCATCACCGGGCGGCTTCTCGCCGAGGCTGCCCGCACCCTGCTCGGCGTCGTCATCATCACCGCCGTGGGCGTGGCGCTCGGACTTCGCTTCCAGGGCAACCTGTTCACGCTCATCCCCTACCTGCTGCTACCGGTGCTGGTGGTGGTCACCTTCTCGATGCTGGTGATGACACTGGCCCTCAAATCCGGTGGCAATGCCGTCTTCATGTGGCTCGGCACCAGTTCGGTGGGTCTGGCGTTCTGCAGTCCGGGCATCGCCCCCGTGGCGTCGTTCCCCGGCTGGCTGCAACCGGTGATCCAGTATCAGCCGCTGTCACCGGCGATCGAGACCATGCGGGCGCTCACCGAGGGTGATCCCGCGCTGGGCTCTCTGCTCATCGCGCTGGCCTGGATCGCCGTGATCGCGGGGATCTTCGGGCCGCTGGTGATCCGGCAATACCGGATCGCGGCCGAATCCGTTCAGTGACTCACCGGCCGCGACGCAACCAACGCCGCTTCTTCTTCGGCTCGGGTTCGGGTTCCGGCTCGGCAGCGGAAACTTCGGGCTGAGCCTCGGGGTCTTCGGTGGTCTCGGTGGTTTCGGTGGTTTCGGTGGTTTCGGTGGTCTCGTCCGCGACTGATCCGGGTGCATCGGCGTCGGAGGCGTCGACCTCAGGCTCATCCTCGGTCGACTCGGCCTCAGTCTCGACAACGGCGGTCTCGGCAACGGCGGTCTCGTCCGCGTCGGTGTCCTCGTCGGTGTCCTCGTCGTCGGAGGCTTCGGTCTCGCCTTCAGAGGCGACGGGCTCGGGCTGATCCTCGTTGTCGGTCTCGTCGACGGCGTCACCGTCAGCCTGGACGTCGAGTTCCTCGGTGTCCGGATCGTCGAGCTCGCCGTCATCGCCGAGCCGGTCGGTGTCGGGATCATCCGGATCCACGGTGTCGGTCTCCGCCTCCTCGGCGGTCGCGGGACCCTCCGCCGGTTTGTGCAGAACATGCGCCGACTTGGAGGGCCACCAGTTCGCGTTGCCGGCCAGCACGGCCATGGCCGGCACCGTGACGGTCCGCACGATGAACGTGTCGAGCAACAAACCCACGCCGATGACAAAGCCCATCTGGACAACGGTGCTCAAGCTGCTGACCGTCAGACTCAGCATCGAGACCGCGAAGATGATGCCCGCCGAGGTGATCACTCCGCCGGTGGCGCCGACGGTGCGGACCACCGCCGCCCGCATGGTGTGGCCGTGGCGGACCTCGTCTCTGATGCGGTGTATCAGCAACAGGTTGTAATCGGCCCCGACCGCCACCAACACCAGGAAGGCCGTGCCCGGAACACTCCAGTGAATGTTCTGCCCCAGGATGAACTGGAAGAAGACGACGCCGATGCCGACGGCGGACACGAACGAGATGACAACGGAGGCAACAAGATACAGCGGGGCGATGATGGCACGCAGGATGACGGCCAGGATCAGGAACACCACCACCAGCGTGACGACGATGATGAACCGGATATCGCCGTTGTAGTAGGTCCGCAGATTGTCGTTCACCACGGTGAACCCGACCATCGAGATGGTGGCGTCCTGCAGGGTCGTGTTGGGCCGCGCGTCCTGGGCGGTCTTCACGATCAGCTGCAGCTGGTCCATGGCCTCGACGCTGAACGGATCGAGCGCGGTCTGCACCAGATACCGGGCGGTGTGCCCGTCAGCGGAGATGAACAGCGCGGCGGCCTTCTTGAACTCCTGCTGAGTCAGCATCTCCGGCGGAATGTAGAAGCCGGACATCGACGGACTGGAGGCGTCGCGTTTCATCGCCATCAGGAACGCCGAGGCCTGATCCAGGCCGGAACCGATGTTGCGGGTCTGATCCACCAGCAGCTGGACACCTTCAGCGAGCTGACGGCTGGAATCGGCCAGGGTGTTGGCGCCCTCCAGCGCGGTGGTGATCCGCTTCTGCAGGCCGCCGGCCTCCCCCAGACCCAGTTCACGTGCTGAACTGGTCACAGCCGCGATGTTGCGGCTGAGACTGCCGATGGTCTCGTCGAGGGTCTGGTTGCCGTTCGTGGAAACCAGGACATCGCCGAGCTCGGCGATCTTGTCCAGCGCCGGGTCACCGCGCAGATCGGCCAGCTTCTGCAGATCGGCGCGGGAGGCGACGCATTCCGGATCCATGGAGCAGGTGGGGCTGGTGTTCAGGGCGTTGAGCATCGGAGCAGCCCACCCGCCGACATCGCCGAGGCGCACGCGGTCGAACCCCAGCGCCTGCCCCAGCGAACGCATGTTGGACACCAGCGAGGCCGTCTTGTCGATTTCGTCGAGCGTCTTCTCACCGCCGAATCGGGTGGCCATCTCGTCCAGCGCCGACGCCAGGCCGCGCACGCTGCCCACTGCGTTGACCACACTGCCGCGGATCTCGTCGAGGGCGTCGGCCAATTGGCCCGCGCCGCCGGACAGCGCGTCGAGGTTCTGGTCGTTGTCGTCGATCAGGGTGGCGGCGTCACCGAGCCTGTTTCCGACCTCACCGGCCTGCCAGGTGGCCTTGCCCTGTTCGATCATCTCGCCGGTGGGGCGGGTGATACCGCGGACCGCGTCGATACCGGGCAGATCGGCGATGCGCTGCGCCATCTGTTCCATGTCGGCGAGCGCTTCGGGGGTGCGCAGATCACCGGAGGACTGGATCAACAGGAACTGCTGGGCCGTGCTGCTCACCGGGAAGTGCCGGTTCATCGCCTCGTAGGCCAGGTTGCTGTCGATGTCGTCGGGCAGGTTCTTGCGGTCGTCGTAGTTGTAGTTGATCAGCGACATACAGGCCGCCAGCGCCAGCAGGATCGTCAGGCTGCCCGCCAGGGCCAGCCTCGGCCTGCGCACGATCTCGGTTCCCGATCGGCGCCAGATCCGGCCGGTGAGGTCTTTGCGAGGCTTGAGCCAGTTCCGTCGTCCGGCCAGCGTCATCAGCGCGGGCAGCATGGTCACCGAGCCCAGGAAGCCCACCAGGATCGTCACCGCCAACGGCGGCCCCACCGTAGAGAACACCCCGAGGTCGGTGAACGCCATACCCATGAAGGCTGCCGCGACGGTGAAGGCCGATCCGGCGATCACCTGGCCGATGGACGTCAACGCCTTCTGCATGGCCTCGTCGGAGGGCACACCGGTGCGCAGGATCTCCTGGTATCGACTGAGCAGGAAGATGGCGTAGTCGGTGCCTGCGCCCAGCATCATCGCCGTCATCAACAACAGCGTCTGCGGTCCGACCCCCAGGCCCACCAGGCCCAGCCCCGCCACCACCTGCTGGGCGACCAGCAGTGCCGCACCGATGGTCAGAAGCGGCAGCATCATCGCCACGAAACTGCGGTAGACCAACACCAGAATGGTGAACACCAGGATGCCGGTGGTGGTCTCGATGACCAGCTGGTCCCGCACGCCGATCTGGTTGACGTCGTCGAAGGTGGCGGCCGCGCCGACGATGTTGGGTTCCAGCGTCGTCCCGTCAGTGACCTCGTCGACGATCCGGAGGGCGTCGTTGTACGCCTCCTGGCCTTCGGCGGTGGCCATCTGACCGGTGAGGTTCACCGGCAGGTTGTAGGCCTTGCCGTCCTCGCTGGTCATCACGGCTTTGAGCTCGGGGATGGCGATGAAGTCCTGCGTGTTCATCACGCTGTCATCCGCCCGCAGCGTGTCCACCAGTTTTCGGTAGGTGGCCTCGTCGTCCGGGGTCAGCCCGTTCTCGTTGATGAGGATGACGACGACGCTGTTGGCGGCGGGCGGCTCGTTGAACGCCGTGCCCATCACCTCGGTGGCGTGCAGCACGGGCGCCTCGGCGGGCAGGAACTCCGGCGGATTCTCGGCAGCCACCTTGGCCAGCGACGGCAGGGACAGCATCAAGACGGCGGCCAGAACCACCCAGGAGGCGATCACCCACAGCGGGTGGCGGACCACCACGCGACTGAGGAGCGGAAACCCTGCCCCTGCGAACGCACCGCGGGTGAAGGCGCGTTTGGACATCCCAACCAGGTTACACGGTTGCGGGGTCCACAAAGGACCTCGCAGAACGCCGTGCAGGCAGTTCGCAGAGCTACCTCAGGCGCTGGCCAGGTTGCTAAAACATACCCCGCGGTGCGTGCCTGTGCGGCGCGGGCCCGCACCTGAGAGCCGAGGCGTGGCCCGTGTTTGAATCGGGCGGTGTCCGCAACCTATTCAGACGGGTCGTTCCGCAGTGCGCAGCCGGCAGGGGGCCGCCGGTGATCTTCGCGGTGGCGGTGCACGGAACCCGTGGCGACATCGAACCCTGCGCGGCGGTGGCACTCGAACTACAGCGGCGCGGGCACCAGGTGCGCCTGGCCGTTCCCCCGAATCTGACCGCGTTCGTCGAAGAGGCGGGACTTCCGCCCGCCGTCGCCTACGGCGTGGACTCGCAGAAACAGCTCGAGGCCGAGGTGTTCCGGAAGTTCTGGTCGCTGCGCAACCCGCTGACCGTGCTGCGGGAGAGCCGCGAATACGCCACCGAGGGGTGGGCGGAGATGAGCGCCGGGTCGGCGGCCATGGCCCAGGGCGCCGACCTGCTGCTGACCGGCACCACCTATCAGGAGGTGGCCGCCAACGTCGCTGAGTACCACCGGATCCCCTTGGCCGCCCTGCACTACTTCCCGCACCGCCCCAACCGCACCGTCGTCCCGGTGCCGTTGCCGTCGAAGGTGGTCGAGTCCGGGTTCGCCGCCGGCGAGTGGGTGCACTGGCGGGTGATGAAAAAAGCCGAGGACGCTCAGCGCCGGGAACTGGGCCTGCCTGCGGCGTCGTCTCGCGCCATCCGCCGGATCATCGACGGCGGCGCCCTCGAGATCCAGGCGTACGACAAGTTGCTGTTCCCCGGCCTCGCCGACGAGTGGGCCGGGGTGCGCCCGTTTGTCGGCGCCCTGACCCTGCAGCGTGAGACGGCCACCGACGATGAGCTGTTGGCGTGGGTGGCCGCAGGCAAGCCGCCCATCTACTTCGGCTTCGGGAGCATGCCGGTCGAGTCCCCCGCCGATGCCGTGGCCATGATCACCGAGGTGTGCGCCGAACTCGGTGAGCGGGCGCTGATCTCCTCGGGCGCGTGGACCCTGCCGGATGCGTCGCGGGCAGATCACGTCAGGATCGTCGGGGCGGTCAATCACAGCGCGGTGTTCCCGCTGTGCCGCATGGTGGTCCACCACGGCGGGGCGGGGACCACCGCCGCTGGGATGCGCGCCGGGGTCCCGACTCTGGTGCTGTGGGTCGGAGCCGATCAGCCGTTCTTCGCCAACCAGATCAAGAAGCTGGAAATCGGTACGGCGCAACGGTTTTCGAAGACCACCCGGGACAACCTCCTGGCCGCCCTGCGGCACACCCTGGCGCCGGGGATCGCGGCGCGCGCCGCGGAGTTGGCCACCCGGCTGACTCCCGTCGCCGAGAGTGTGCGGCTCACGGCGGATCTGCTCGAGGAGCGGGCGGCTATTTGAACGTGCCGGTCAGGCCGAACTCCGCCAGCGTCTGTGCCACCAGCTCGCGCAGCGCGGCGCTGGTGTTGGTGCCGCCGTTGCGATAGCCGACGACCCCGATGCTCACTTGGGAGTTGATCCGGCCCGACACGACGACGAGTTGACCGCCAACCCGCTCGATCTCGCCGCGGGTCACCTTCTGGTCGACCGCTCGCATGAGGAAGTACTCGGCGTCGGTGCCGTCGACCCGGCCCACGGCTGGATCCAGCTGACCGAGGTTGGAACACGACACGGGCAGGTCACCGAACATGACGTCGGCCGTGCGTTTGACCGCACGTTTGGGCACCAGCGGGGTCAGCGGGAGCAGCGCGAACGTCTCGTCCGGGACGTCTTTCATGGTCTGCAGGCCCTGTTTCATGGCCGCCCGCACTGCGGAGAGGTCCTGGGCCACCGGCGCGGGATCGACGACGACGTTCGCTATCGACACCGCGTTGGCACGGGTATCGCCCTCGGTACGGTCGCTCATCGCCACCAACAGACTCACGGTTCCGTCGGGGCGGTGTCGCCCCATCTGCTCGGCCAGCCGCCCGGCGAAACCCGCCAACAGCGAATAGCTGTTTCCGCCGAGCGCGGCGGCGCGCGCATCCCATTCGTCGATTCCGACGAATGCCGCGACCGTCGGCACCACGACGTTCTCGTTCGGGTCACCGGCGGAGATCACCGCCGCGCGCGAGGCCCCGGCGTTGGTGAAGTCGTTGCGGCGTTTGTAGAACAGTTTCGCGGCCGCAACCAGCGTCCGCCCCAGCTCCGGCACGTCGCGGGCACTCTGGCGCAGATCGGCGGCCAGTGCGCGGCGGCGGCTGCGCGACGCCGGCCGCGGGTAGCCGAAGTCGCGCACCTCGCCCTTGGCAGCGGCGGCCACGTGCAGCAACAACCCGAGCCCGTCGGTGAGGCTGTGCGACGTCACCAGGGTGACGGCGGTCGAACCGTCGGTCATCGGCAGCACCGCCAGGCGCCATCCGGGACCGCGCTCCGGATCGAGGGGCAGCTGGGCCTGTTCGTCCAGCCACTCGGTGAGCTGGTCCGGGGAACGCGGCGGGTCCGCGACGTCGATCCCGGTCTGCGGGCCCGGTACCGAAACCCAGCGGTGTCGGCCGAACGGGAGTGCCGATCGTTCGATCAGGCGCCCGATCAACCCGGCACCCACGTTCTGATGGAAACGCGTCAGCCCGTCGTGGTCGAGCGGATGCTCGTAGATCCAGGCCAGCTGCGCCAATTGGTGGCGGCCGACGGCCCGTAACGACAGAAACGACGCCTGATCGATGTAGTCCAGGCGGTCCTCACGCTGAGTCATTCCAGCGCACCGTCGATGCCGAATTCCGCCAGCGTCTCGGAGACGATGCCGCGCAGGCGGGCCTTGGTGTTCTCCGCGCCCGGCTGGTAACCGATGACGGCCAGTGACTGTTTGGTGCCGACGCGGGCGGCGATCACGGTGAGCAGACCGTGCCGCTGTTCCAGCACCCGCAGCGGCACGAACTGGTCGACGCCGCGTAACACCACGTGTTCGGCGTCGGTGCCGTCGGCGCGGCTGATCTCGGCGGGCAGTTGGCCGAGGTTGGAGCAGAACACCGGCAGGTCGGCGGTGAACCCGAAGGCGACGTCCGCGGTGCGTTTGACGGCTCGCTTGGGAATGAAGGGCGTCAGCGGCAGCAGCGCCAGCGTCTCGTCCGGCACTTCCTTGACCGTCTTGAGTCCCTGTTTCAGGGCCGCCCGCGCCGCCGACAGATCCGAGGTGACGCCCGTGGGGTTCACCCGGACATTGGCCAGCAGCACGGCGTTGGCGCGGGTGTCTTCGAGGGTGCGGTCGTTGATCGGCACCGTGAGCGGGACGGCGCCGTCGACGCTGCTGCGCCGCCCGAACCGTTCACCCAGACGCGCGGCCAGACCGGCGACCAGGGAGTAGCTGTTGCCGCCGAGCGCTTCGGCCCTGGCGTCCCAGTCGGCGCCGTCGACGTAGATCGCTACGGCGGGCACCCTCACGTGCCGGTCCCCTTCGGGGCCCAGGGCCCGTTCGGGCTCGGCGCCGCCGGAACCCTTGAGGTCACCGCGCCTCTTGAACGCCACCTTGGCGCCGGCGACGAGCGTCCTGCCGATCTCCGGCAGATCACGGACGGTGTCGCGGGCGTCGGCACGGATGGCCTCGCGCCGGGTCCGGGACCGCGGCGCCGGATACCCGAGATCGCGGAGGTTACCGGTCACCGCTTCGAACACCGTGAGCACCGCGCCGCCGCCGTCGCCGATGCAGTGCGAGCCGACCAGGCTCACCGCGGTGGAACCGTCGTCGAACCGCTGCACACCCATGTGCCAGGCCGGGCCCCATTCGGGATCGACCGGCCGGCAGGCGTGTGCGTCGGCCCATTCCATCAGCTCGTCGCGCGGCCGCAGCCCCTCTTCGAAGAGGATGTCGCCGGGAGCCCCGGGTGAGGACACCCAGCGGTGCCGGCCGAACGGCAGCGGCGACGGCTCGATCCGGCGACCCGCCAGTCCGTGGCCGAAGTTCGCGTGAAAGCGTTTCAGGCCGTCGAGGTCGACCGGGTGCTCGTAGATCCACAAGCACTGACACACCGCCGCCTGTCCGGTGGCGCGCAGGCCGAGGAACAGCGCCTGGTCGATGTAATCGAGCCGGTTGTCGGCGCGATCGGAGGTCAACTCCCGCCGCCCCGCACGGGGCAGGCGGATCGAACGAGTCCGAACCGTCACCCGATCAGCCACCGATGACGCGGGACAATTCCGGTCGTGCCGGGGTGCCCACCTCGCGCCCGTCGGCCACCCGGGTGTACACCGCTTTCATGGTCTCGACGTAGCGCAGCACCGACTCGCGGGCCACCGGGTTGTTCGGGAAGGCGACGGTCACCGACAGCGACTTGTCGGTCCGGTTCACCCACATGCCGACCTGGTACGCCGCGCGGGCATCGCTGAAGACCTTGCCGTTCATGGCTTCCCACTGCGCGATCACCGCGGGAGACAGCGGCGGCAGGCCGGCGTCGAGGTAGGACAGCATGGGCACCCCGGGCTCGGGGGTACGCAACCCGAGATCGGTGCCTTCGGCGAGTTCGAACACGAACTCGTGCGGCACGTCCTTCATGGCCATGCCGGAATCGAAGGCCTGCTGGCCGGCCCGCGCGGTCTCGGCGAACGAACCGACCGGCACGCTCATCGGGACCAGCCCGGTGAACCAGCCGGTGGTCATGAATTCGGTCTGGCCGTTGCGCGTCGTGGTGGGGGTGATGATGTGGTAGGTGTCGGTGCCGGTCAGCTCGTTCTCGGCGATGGCCGCGCAGGCGATCACTCCACCGCTGAAGCGCGCACCGGCATCCATGCAGACCGCCTCGAACTTCTGGGCCTGCTGCGCGTCGAGCAGTTCGACGGTGACCATGTCACCGGTGTGCGTCACCGAGAAGTCGCCCAGCGGCAGCGGGAAGCGCGGCATGGTGCCGCCGTTGCGCTGGAAGAACTCCACCCAGCCCTTCACCTCCGGGGTGTCCAGGGTGAGCGAGGCGGTGTAGGCCTGCTGGCGCAGGCAGTAGTCGGCATAACTACCGGCCGGCGGCAGCTGCAGCGGAGCGGCACCGTCGACCAGAGCGAGGTACATCATGTGGATCTCGACGAGCACCAGCCCCATGAACATGGCGTCGGTGTGCACATGGTCGACGCTGATGTAGAAGGTGAAGTGGTCGGCCCGCTGGATGATGCCGAAGTGGAAGCAGTCCCAGGTCAGCGGATCCGGGGTGGCCAGCACGTGCTCACGCCACTGGGCGGGATTCATCTCACCGTGGTCGGTGGGAACCAGCTTGATGTCCTTGGGATTGCGGACGGTGTGGCGCACGATCTCGCCGGCCCCGTCTTCGTCGGAGAACTCGAACCAGCTGTGGTACGTGTCGTGCCGCCGGACGTAGGAGTTGATGACGTGCGTCATCGCCCGGATATCGCACTGGCCCTGAATGTCCCACGCGGGGATGTTCAGGCGGGCCATGTCGGTGCCGTTGGCAACGTGGCTGCGGTAGCCACGGATGTGCTGGGCCTGCTGGTAGCTGACCGGCACGTCGCTGACCGGCGCCTGCCGCACCTTGGCGAGTGTGGCGGGCGACGGGTGCCAGGACACAACGTTCCCCGGCTCACCCATCCAGTCATGGATTGCCTTGATTGCAACCATTCACGCTCCCCGTACTCGTCTGTGCCCTCTGTAATCGGCGGGTTTGCCCGGCGAATACATCGATGCGTCGTCTGAAATCATTACGTGGCCGCCGTCACCGCTTCTGCTGAAGCCTGGTCGGCCGCCAATTCGTCGTACAGTCTCTCAGCCAACCCCCGCACCGTGGTGATGTCCGTCGACCCGATCCTGACCCCGGTCTCGGTCTCGATCTTGGTGCGGACCTCGAGGATCCCCAGCGAATCGAGCCCGTATTCGGCCAGCGGCCGGTCCGGATCCACCGAGCGGCGCAGCACCAGACTGATCTGGTCGGCGATGAGCCGGCGCAGCCGCGCGTGCCATTCCTCGAGCGGCAGTTCGTGCAGCTCGGTCAGGAAGGCGCTGGTGCCCGACGGGTTCTTGCCGATCGACGCGAACGACTCGGCGAACTTACTGGTCTGGGCGAAGGCCGCCAGCCACGGAGTGCCCGCCACCGGTGCATAACCGGTGTAGGTGCGGTTGTGCCGCAGCAGCGCGTCGAAGGCATAGGCACCTTCGTCGGGCGCGATGGCCATCGCGGCACCCTCGGCGCCGGTTTCGGCCATGGCCTGCCCCTTGCCGATCTCGGCCCAGGCGCCCCAGGCGATGACGTTGGCCGCGAGGCCGTGCGCCCGCCGCCAGCGGGTGAACCCGTCCAGCCAGCTGTTGGCCGCCGCGTACGCGCCCTGGCCCGGTGAACCGACCATGGCCGCCGCCGACGAGAACGAGCAGAACCAGTCCAGCTTTTCGTCGGCGCCGCTGGTCTGCAGCGCCTCGTGCAGGTTCCACGCACCTGCCACCTTGGGCAGCCAGTCGCGGTCGATCAGCTCATCGGTGATGTTGGGCAAGGTGGCGTCCTCCACCACCGCGGCACCGTGCAGCACACCGCGCAGCGGCATACCGGTGGCGGTGGCGGCCTCGACGAGCCGTCGCGCGGTGTCCGGTTCGGCGATGTCGCCGCGCGTCACCTCGACCTCGGTGCCCCCGCGGCGGATCCGCTCGATGACCTCCTGCGCGTCGGCGCTCGGCGCGGACCGGCCGTTGAGCACGATCCGTCCGGCACCGCCGTCGGCCATCTGCTCGGCGAGGAACAGGCCGAGCCCGCCCAGCCCGCCGGTGATGACGTATGCGCCGTCGGGACGCACCACCGTGGCGTTCTCCGGCGGCACCACCGCGCTGCTGGTGCCGGTGTGCGGCACGTCGAGCACCAGCTTGCCGGTGTGCTCGGCGGCACCCATGACACGAATCGCGGTGGCACCTTCCCGCAGCGGGAAGTGGGTGGTCTCCGGCAGCGGCAGCGTGCCGTCGGCGATCTTGTCGAACACCGTCTGCATGAGCTTGCGGGTGTGGCCCGGGTTGGTGAGCGTCAGCAGCGCGAGGTCCACCGCGTAGAACGACAGGTTGCGCCGGAACGGGAACAGCCCCAGCTTGGTGTCGCCGTAGATGTCGCGCTTGCCGATCTCGACGAACCGGCCACCGAAGGTGAGCAGTTCGAGACCGGCCCGCTGGGCGGCACCGGGCAGCGAGTTCAGCACGATGTCCACGCCGTAGCCGGCGGTGTCCGTGCGGATCTGCTCGGCGAACTCGGTGCTGCGGGAATCGTAGACGTGCTCGATTCCCCACTCCTTGAGGAGCTTTCGCTTCTCCGGGGTGCCGGCGGTGGCGTAGATCTGCGCGCCCGCGGCCTTGGCGATGGCCACGGCCGCCTGTCCCACCCCACCGGTGGCGGAGTGGATCAGCACCTTGTCGGTCGACGAGATGCGGGCCAGGTCGTGCAGTCCGTACCAGGCGGTGGCGTGCGCGCTGGGCACCGCGGCGGCCGCGCTCTCGGGCACGCTGTCGGGCAGCGTGACCGCCAGGCTGGCATCGCAGGTGACGAACGTGGTCCACGCGCCGTTGGCCGAGATACCGGCCACCCGGTCGCCGACCTTGTGGTCGGTGACGCCGGGGCCGACGGCGGTGACGACACCGGCGAAGTCGGCGCCGAGCTGCGGCAACCGGCCCTCGAAGCTGGGGTACCGGCCGTAGGCCACCAGCACGTCGGCGAAGTTGAGGTTCGACGCGGCCACCGACACCTCGATCTGGCCCGGCCCGGGAGCCACCCGGTCGAAGGCGGCCAGCTCCAGCGACTGCAGATCGCCGGGAACCCGGATCTGCAGACGCACGCCGTCGGTCTCGTGGTTGACGACCGTGGTCAGCCGCTCCTCGGGCTGCAACGGGCTCAGGTTCAGCCGAGCGGTGTACCAGTCGCCGTCACGCCAGGCGGTCTCGTCCTCCTCGGAGCCGGACAGCAGCTGCGCGGCCAGCTGGTCGATCTCGGTGGCGTCATCGAGATCCACTTGGGTGGCCCGCAGGCCGGGGTGCTCCATGGCGATGACCCGCAGCAGACCGCGCAGGCCGGCCTGGCCGAGGTTGGCAACGTCATCCGACAACACGGTCTGGGCCTTGCGGGTCACCACGAACAGCCGGGCCGGCTCGCCGGGGATCTCGGGCAGCTCGCGGGCGATCCGCACCACCGCGCGCACGTAGTCGGCGGAGGTGCGGGCCACCGCGTCGCCCGTCACCAGCACCACACCGGTGTGCGGGTCGGCCGACAGGCGTTCGCGCAGCGTCTGGGTGGCCGCGGCGTCCTCGGCGTCGATGGACCACACCAGGGTGCTCACGTCGGCGCTGTTCTGCGTCAGCTCGCCGGAGAGCGTCAGCGCTGTGGGTTCGGCGTCCTCGCCCAGGCTGATCAGCAACCAGCGGCCGGCCTCCGCACCGTCGGCTTCGGGCAGCTCCTGCTGCCTCCAGTCGATGGTGAGCAGCCGCTCGCCCAGCACCCGGTCCTGACGGCCCGCGGCCGACACCCCGGTGCCCAGCCGCAGCCCGCTGACGGTCAGCAGCACGGCGCCGTGCTCGTCGAGCACCTCGACGTCGGCTTCGACCGCGGTGGCGGTGGCCGAGGTCACGGTGACGTAGCAGTAGTGAGCGTTGCGGGTGGAGGCGTGTGCCTGCAAGCGGCGCACCCCCAGCGGCAGCATCAGGGTGCCGGTGGTGTCGGAGTGCAGGTCGGGATGCGCTCCCACAGCCTGGAAGCAGGCGTCCAGCAGCGCCGGGTGGATACCGTAGGCGCCCTGCTGCGAACGGATGGAGCCCGGCAGCGACACCTCGGCCAAAACCGTTGCGCTGGAATCGTTCTCGGCGACGTTGGCGGCCACCAGGCCGGCGAACGCGGGACCGTACTGGATACCGCGCTCGGCGTACCAGTCGCGCATCTCGGCGCCTTCGATGCGCTGGGGGTGCGCCGAGATCAGCTTGTCGATGTCACGGACGGCGGGCGCGGCGTCTTCTCCGGCCTCGGCGGGGTGCAGCGTGGCCGATGCGCGCCGGACCTGTTCGCCCTCGGCGTAGGTCTCGACAACCAGGTCCACGACACCGGGGGCCTTGACCTCCGCCACCACCGACACCGGGGTGACGTCTTCGAGCAGCAGCATCGCCTCGAACGTGATGTCGCGGACCTCGGTGTTCTCACCCAGCACCGTCCCCGCGGCGGCGATGGCCATCTCGCAGTACGCCGCGCCCGGCAGGGCACCGACGTTGTGCACCTGGTGATCGCCGAGCCACGGCTGGGCGGCGGTGCCGATATCGGCCTGCCACACATGGCGCTCCGGCTCTTCCGGCAGCCGGACGTGCGCACCGAGCAGCGGATGGACGGCGACGGTGTTCCCGCCGGCGGCGGCCTCTTTGTCGTCGCGCGTGAGCATCAGCGGGACCTTGGTCCACGTGGGCAGTGGGGCGTCGACCAGGCGGCCGTCCGGGTACTGGGTGGAGAAATCCACCGCGGCGCCGGCGGCGTGCAGGTCGGCCAGGAAACCACGCAGCCCGCTGGGCAGTTCCTGCTCGCGGCGCATCCCGGCCAGGGCGGCCAGCTGCATGTCCAGGCCGCGGCCGGTCTGCTCGACGGCGTAGGTCAGCAGCGGGTGCGGCGACAGCTCGCCGAAGACGCGGAATCCGTCTTCGAGAGCGGCCTGCACGGCGGCGGCGAACCGCACGGTGTGGCGCAGGTTGTCGGCCCAGTAGTAGGCGTCGTAGTCGGCCGGGTCGCGGGGGTCGTACAGCGTGGACGAGTAGTAAGGAACCGTCGGCTCCTGCGGATCGAGGTCGTCGAGCACCTCGGTCAGCTCGTCGAGGATCGGGTCGACCTCCGGCGAGTGGGAGGCCACCTCGACGGCCACCTCACGGGCCATCACGCCGCGCGACTCCCAGTGCTCCACCAGCTCGCGGACGGACTCCTTGGCGCCGCCGACCACGGTCGACTGCGGCGAGGACACCACGGCGAGCACCACATCACGCACGCCACGGGCGGCCAGTTCGGAGAGCACCTGCTTGGCGGGCAGCTCCACCGACGCCATGGCGCCGGACCCGGCGATGGTCGCCATCAGCTTGGACCGCCGGCAGATGACCTTCACGCCGTCCTCCAACGACAGCGCGCCGGAGACGACTGCCGCGGCGGCCTCGCCCATCGAGTGGCCGATGACCGCACCGGGTTGCACTCCGTAGGCCTTCATGGTCTCGGCCATCGCCACCTGCATGGCGAAGATCGTGGGCTGGACGCGGTCCATCCCGGTGACCTTCTCCTCGGCGGTCATCGCCTCGGTGACCGAGAAGCCGGACTCACGCTGGATCAGCGGCTCGAGTTCGGCGATGGTGGCGGCGAACACGGGCTCCGACGCCAGCGCCGCGGTACCCATACCGGCCCACTGGGACCCGTGCCCGGAGAACACCCACACCGGACCGCGGGCGTCCTGGGCGACGGCGGCCTGGTACGGGGTGTCGCCGTCGGCGACCTCACGCAGCGCCTTGATCAGCTCTTCGTGGTTGGCGGCCAGCACGGCGGTCCGCACCGGGCGGTGCGAGCGGCGACGCGCCAGCGTGTAGGCCAGGTCTTCCAATTCGAGATCAGTGGCGCGGGCGTTGCCGCGGGCGCGTTCGGACACCCACTCGGCCAGCCGGCCCGCCGTGCGGCGCAGTTCCTCGGCCGAGGTGGCCGACAGCGGGAACAGCAGAGCGCCGGTGCGCTCGGTGTGAATGTCGCCGGACACCTCGCGCGGGCCCTGCTGCTCGGGGGCCTGCTCCACGACCGCGTGGACATTCGTCCCGGACAGGCCGTAGGCGGACACCGCCGCACGGCGCGGTCCGTCGCTGTCCGGGAAGGGCACGGTGCTGGTCGGGACGAACAGCTCGGTGCTGATCTGCGCCATCTCGTCGGGCAGCTTGTTGAAGTGCAGATTCTGCGGGACCAGGCCGTGCTGCAGTGACAGCAGGGCCTTCATCAGGCCGACCGCGCCCGAGGCGGACTGGCCGTGTCCGAAGTTGGTCTTCGCCGAGCCGAGGGCGACGGGGCCGGCGGTGCCGTAGACCTCGGCCAGGCTCGCGTACTCGATGGGGTCGCCGACCGGGGTCCCGGTGCCGTGCGCCTCGACCATCTTGACGGTGGCGGGATCGACGCCGCCGGAGCGCAGCGCCGATCGGTAGACCGACACCTGCGCCGGGCGCGACGGGGTGGCGATGTTGACGGTGTGGCCGTCCTGGTTGCTTGCGGTACCACGGATGACGCCGAGGATGCGGTCCCCGTCACGCTGGGCGTCGTCGAGGCGCTTGAGCAGGAACATGACGCTGGCCTCGCCGGAGACGAACCCGTCGGCGTCGACGTCGAAGGCGTGGCACTTGCCGGTGGGCGAGAGCATGCCCTGCGCCGAACCGGAGGCCATCTTGCGCGGCTCGAGCATGACCGAGACGCCCCCGGCCAGGCCGAGGTCGCTTTCGCCGTCATGCAGGCTGCGGCAGGCCATGTGGACGGCCAGCAGGCTCGACGAGCACGCCGAGTCGACGGTGTAGGCGGGTCCGTGCACGCCGAGGTGGTAGGCGATCCGCCCCGACGCGAGGCTGAAGTTGTTGCCGGTGAATCCGTACGGTCCCTCGACCGCATGAGCGTCGGCAGCCAGCAGTTGGTAGTCGCCGTGGGTCATGCCGACGAACACGCCGGCCAGGGCCTCCGCCAACGTTGCCGGATCGATTCCCGCATGCTCGACGGCCTCCCAGGCGGTCTCCATGAGCAGGCGATGTTGCGGATCGATGGCGGTGGCTTCACGTTCGCTGATCCCGAAGAAGTCGGCGTCGAAGCCCGCGATATCGTCGAGAAATGCGCCCCACTTCGACACCGACCGGCCGGGAACGCCGGGTTCGGGGTCGTAGTACTCCTCAGCGTCCCAGCGGTCGATGGGGACTTTGGTGACATGGTCTTCGCCCCGCAGCAGCGCCTCCCAGAAACGCTGCGGCGAATCGATCCCACCCGGCAACCGGCATGCCATGCCGATGACCGCGACGGGAGTGACTGATGCCTCTACCACGTAATCCAACCTCTTCCGCGCTTATTTCGCTGATATGTGGGGCTCGACCGGTGAGCGGTCGACGTGATGTGGCCCCCGTTGCCCCACGTCTACCAGTTGCTCGTCGGTCGGTCTTGCCCCTTAGGTCTACCTGAAATTTTCCTGAGTTTGGCGTGTGAGTCGGTAGCCTAACCGCTCCCACTGACGTCTGTGCAAAATTCCGAGCAAAGTCGTGTCGCCGCTTGCCCATTCAAGTTCCGCCGCCGGAACACTACACGAGGCGCGAGTGATTTGCTGAATCAAAGATCAAACTCGGCCCACCTGCGAACATTCCAAATATTTACGGCACCGTTATATCGTTTGTCTTGACATCGATATTTGAATTTTTCGCTGCATAAATTTTCAGCAAACACAGCGATGGCCGCGGAGAGCTTCGAAAAGGCCCCATCAGCCCAATCCGGCGAAATGCAACCCGGGTGTCACTTCGATTGAATACAGGCGTTGTCGCAGGGAAAACGGCCCCGGCGGCGAATCAAGCGCCCGAAATAGTTAGCTGTGAGCGACTGCCGAACCCCACCGCCGGCCGCACAAGAGACTCACAGTTTCCCACTTTCGGCAATCGGACAGGGTGTAACGACGGAACGGCCCCCTGCCTCCACTGGCAAACAATGCACCCAGAAAGAGCAAACTCAGCTTTTTCTCAGCGGGAGGCCGGATTCAAGATCGAAAACCATTGTTACCCAGCGACTTTAGCTGACAACAAACGTTGTCGAGCGCCGTGGCGGCGCCGGCGGCGCACAATCGCCAGAAACGTCGATTAGTTTTGCCCACGCACCGTCGCTGGGAACGGCGCACAGAGAACTCCGAGCTAACCCGCAGCCGGCTTCTGTTCGGCCGGATAAGGCGCACCGAAACCTGAGACCGGCCGGTATCCGCGCGCCCTGGCCTGGGCGGCTCCGCGGCGGACCAGAGCGGCGGTGGCCACGAATCCGGCCTGGTCAGCCACCAGAAAAGGAGTCAGCAGCCGATTGTGGACAAAACTGAACGCCAGCCCGGTCTCCGGCACCGCCCACCCCAGCGATCCACCGAGCCCCACATGCCCGAAACCGGGCATCACCCCAGGTAACGGCAACGCGTGATAGCCCAAATGGAACGCCATCGGCATGAACAAGCTGCGATCGGGAGTCAGACTTGGGCGCCCGACCAGTGCCGCCGCCAGATCGCGCGACAAGAACCTGGTGGCGGCATCGCTGACCTCACCGCCGTTGGCAATGGCGCCATACATCCTGGCCAGGCTCCGCGCGGTCGCGACGGCGTTGGCGGACGGGATCTCCGCATCCAGCAGCGGAATGTCCCCCTGCACCATCGCTTTCATCCCCGGGAAGTACATCGCCCCGAAGATCGCCGACCGCTGGATCGCGGCCACCCGCGGCGCGACGGCGTTGAAGACCGGGTTCTGGAAGTTCATCTGCGGCCCGATGATCTGCGCGTTCCGCGTCGGGGCGCCGGCCGGCGGTCGGCCCAGGTGCAGGCCGTCGGTGTCGAGCGGCTCGGCGAGCTCCTGCCTGATCAGGGCCCGCATCCCCAGTCCGGTCACCGATCTGGCCAGCCCGGAGAGCAGCCAACCGTAGGTCAGCGCGTGATAGGCCGGCTTACCCCGAAGCGAGGACGCCGGAGCGGCCGCCATCACTTCTTCCATCTTCCGGTGATCCAGCAGATCGGTGCTGGACAGGCCGTTGAGCTGAGACAGACCCGCCCGGTGGGCCATCATCTCGCGCACGGTGATGTCGGCCTTGCCCCCGGCAGCGAACTCTGGCCAGTACTCGGCAACCGGGGCGTCGTAGTCGATCAGACCGCGATCGGCCAGCCGGTGGATGACCGTCGAGGCCATCCCCTTGGTGGCGGAGAACACCATGGCACCGGTGTCCGCGGTCCAGGGAATCCGTCCGCGGCGATCCGCCCAGCCGGTCCAGACATCGACGACGGGCTCGCCGTGCAGGTAGACCGCCAGAGCGCCGCCACCGAAATGCCGACTCGGGAACAAGCTCGCGAAGCTGCGCACCGCGCACACGAAATTGGGATCCGCTGCGCCATGGACGCCTTTCGGGAGCGCCGCGCTGCGCGCCCGAACGGTTGTATGGGTCACACAGTTGAATTTACAGGTGTCAGATCACACCGCGGGCGTGATTTATCGCTCCGTTATGTACCGCGGTCGGCGGCATCCAGGATCTGTTGAGCGGCCAGCGCGGGCGTCAGCTCGCCGTCCCGCACCTGGCGTTCCACCTCACGCTTGAGCTCGCGGACCGCAGGATGGGCCAGAACGCGGTCCAAGACGGTGTCGCGCACCATCGACCACGTCCAGTCCACCAGCTGTTTGCGCCGGCGGGCGGCGAACTCCCCCGCATCGGTCAACACCCGCCGGTGTTTCTCCACTGTCTGCCACAGTTCGTCGAGTCCGGTGCCTTCCAGCGCACTCATCGTCAGCACCGGCGGCAGCCACACCGCGTCACGCGGGTGGATCAGCCGGATCGCCCCGGCCAGTTCCCGGGCCGCCTTCCTGGCTTCGAGCGCATGGTCGCCGTCGGCCTTGTTGACCACGATGATGTCGGCGAGTTCGAGCACCCCTTTTTTGATGCCCTGCAGCTGATCACCGGTACGGGCCAGGGTGAGGAAGACGAAGGTGTCGACCATGTTGGCCACCGTCACCTCGGACTGCCCGACTCCCACGGTCTCGACCAGGATGACGTCGAAGCCGGCGGCTTCGAGCAACACGATGGTCTCGCGGGTGGCGCGGGCGACACCGCCGAGGGTGCCCGAGGTCGGTGACGGCCGGATATAGGCGTCGTCGTGCGCGGCCAGCCTCGACATCCGGGTCTTGTCACCGAGGATCGATCCACCGGTACGGGTCGACGACGGGTCGACCGCCAGCACCGCCACCCGGTGGCCGCGCTCGATCAGGTGCATCCCGAGCGCCTCGATCGACGTCGACTTACCCACACCGGGTACGCCGGTGATACCGACGTGGATGGCTTTTCCGGCATCGGGCATGAGCTCGAGCAACAGCTGTTGGGCCTTGTCCCGGTGATCGGCGCGCGTCGACTCGACCAGGGTGATGGCCCGTGCCAGCGCCGACCGCTGCCCTTGCCGAATCGCGTCGGCCAGTTCGGTAACCGACGGGCTCATCTAGCTCAGCGTGTAGCCGAGGCGTTCGGCCAGCTTGTGCAGCAGTCCGATCGCGGCGTCGGCGATCACGGTGCCGGGCGGGAAGATCGCAGTGGCCCCGGCCTGGTAGAGCTCGTCGAAGTCCCCGGGCGGGATGACCCCGCCGACGACCACCATGATGTCGGGGCGGCCCACCTCGGCCAGGGCATCGCGCAACGCCGGGACCAGGGTCAGGTGACCCGCGGCCAGCGACGACACGCCGACGACGTGCACGTCGTTGTCGGCGGCCTGGCGCGCCACCTCGTCCGGGGTGGAGAACAGTGAGCCCACGTCGACGTCGAAGCCGATGTCGGCGAACGCGGTGGCGATCACCTTCTGCCCGCGGTCGTGGCCGTCCTGGCCCATCTTCGCGATCAGGATGCGCGGCCGCCGCCCGTCGGCTTCGGCGAATTTCTCGACGAGTTCGATGGCACTGGAGATGTTCTCGGCCCTCCCCGCTTCGTCCCGGTAGACCCCGGAGATGGTGCGGATCTCGGCGACGTGGCGGCCGTAGACCTTCTCCAGCGCATCGGAGATCTCCCCGACCGTGGCGTGCGCACGGGCGGCGTTGATGGCCAGCGCCAGCAGGTTGTTGCCCAGCCCGTCTTCGCCGGCTGCCTCGTGAACGCCTGCGGCTCTTGTCAATTCAGCCAACGCGGCCTGGGTTGCAGTCTCGTCGCGCTCGGCCCGCAGCCGCTGCAGCTTGGCCAGCTGCTCGGCCCGCACCCTGCTGTTCTCGACTTTGAGGACCTCGATCTCCTGATCCTCGTCGACGCGGTACTTGTTGACCCCGATGACGGTCTGGGCACCCGAATCGATGCGCGCCTGCGTGCGAGCGGCGGCCTCCTCGATGCGCAGCTTCGGGATACCGTCGCTGATGGCCTGGGCCATCCCGCCGTGGGCCACGACCTCACCGAGGTGCATACGTGCCGCGGTGGCCAGCTGGTGGGTCAACCACTCCACGTAGTACGACCCACCCCACGGGTCGATGGGCCGGGTGGTGCCGGACTCCTGAGCCAGCAGCAACTGGGTGTTACGCGCGATCCGCGCGGAGAAGTCCGTCGGCAGCGCCAGCGCCTCGTCGAGGGCGTTGGTGTGCAACGACTGCGTGTGCCCCTGGGTGGCGGCCATGGCCTCGATGCAGGTGCGGGCGACGTTGTTGTAGACGTCCTGGGCGGTCAGCGACCACCCTGAGGTCTGCGAATGCGTGCGCAGACTCCGCGATTTCGCACTCTTGGGGCTGAACTCGGCGACCAGCTCACTCCACAGCAGCCGGCCCGCGCGCAGCTTGGCGACCTCCATGAAGAAGTTCATCCCGATGCCCCAGAAGAAGGACAGCCGCGGGGCGAAGGAGTCGATGTCCAGCCCCGCGTCGAGGCCGGCCTTGAGGTATTCGACCCCGTCGGCCAGCGTGTAGGCCAGCTCCAGATCGGCCGTGGCGCCGGCTTCCTGGATGTGATAGCCGGAGATCGAAATGCTGTTGAACTTCGGCATTTTCGCACTCGTGTAGCCGAAGATGTCGGAGATGATCCGCATCGACGGCTTCGGCGGATAGATGTAGGTGTTGCGGACCATGAACTCTTTGAGGATGTCGTTCTGAATGGTGCCGGCCAGCTTCTCCGGCGCCACCCCCTGCTCCTCGGCGGCCACCACGTACAGCGCCAGGATCGGCAGCACCGCACCGTTCATCGTCATCGACACGCTGACCGCGCTCAGGTCGATGCCGTCGAACAACTGCCGCATGTCCAGGATCGAGTCGATGGCCACCCCGGCCATACCCACATCGCCGGCCACCCGGGGATGGTCGGAGTCATACCCGCGGTGGGTGGCCAGGTCGAAGGCCACCGACAGGCCCTTCTGGCCCGCGGCCAGGTTGCGCCGGTAGAACGCATTGGACTCCGCGGCGGTGGAGAACCCCGCGTACTGGCGGATGGTCCACGGCTGATTGACATACATCGTCGGATACGGCCCCCGGATGAACGGCGGCTCACCGGGGAAGCTGTCCAACGGGTAACCCTGCGCCGCAGCCTCATCGCGGTCGGCGGCGATGTACACCGGCTTGACGTCGATGCCTTCGGGGGTGTTCCACGTCAACTGCTCGGCCGCATAACCGTGCGCCGCGGCGGCCGTGGCCACCAGATCGTCGACAGCCGCCGCCGTGGCCGGTGCCGAAGACCCCTCACCGCGCAGTGGTACGTCGGCGAAACTCTCGATCTTGTTCGAAGTGCCCGCAGTCATCGCTCAGGCCCCCAATCTCGTCAGCAGCTCTGAAAGTGCTTTGACCGCATCGATTTTCGCGGTCAGATAGTCATCCGGTCGGTGTGTCGCCTCGCCGATCGCCTTCTGGGGCCCGGCCAGCAGGACGTGCTCGACCATCGCCACGTGCGCCGCCTCGACCACCTCGGAGACCTCGGTGCCGTAGCGGGCGTCGGTACCGCAGATCACCGCCACCGTCGGGGAGCCGGCGTCGGCAACGGCCTGGGCCACCCCCGCGGCGTCGACCGGGCCGGGGTTGACCGCCTCGATACCGCCCGAGGCCAGCAGGTTGGCCGCGAACGTCGTCCTGATGTTGTGTTCGGCCAGCGGACCCAGCGGCAACAGCAGCACCTTCGGCCGCGTCCCAAAACGATCGAGATACGCATCGGAACGGTTGCGCAGCGCCTCGAAATCGGCGGCATACCGCAGCACCCCCGGCAGTGCCTCCGTCTCGCCCAGGGGTGCCTCCCCCAGATTCGGGAACTCGTTGACCCCCGTCACCGCCGTCTTCCGATGCGCGATGTCGGCCCGCCGCCGGTCGGCGACAGCGGCGATCTGTTCCACCAGATGATCACGCGCCGCACTGAACCCGCCGCGGGCCTCCACGGATTGGAAGTTCGCCCAGGCCGCCTCGGCCAGCTCTGTGGTCAGATCCTCGATGAACCACGACCCGGCACCCGGATCCAGCACCCGGCCCAGATGCGATTCCTCCAGCAACAGCAGCTGCGTGTTGCGGGCGATCCGGCGCGCGAAACTGCCTGAAACCCCCGCAGCGCCACCAGGAATGGCCACGTCGAACGGATGCACCAACACCGTGTCGGCACCGCCGACGCCGGCACCGAACGCCGCCAGCGTGCACCGCAGCATGTTCACCCACGGATCCCGCTGCGCCATCATCGCCAATGACGTCTCGGCGTGCACCGTCGCCGCACCCGCATCCGGCGCCCCGGCCACCTCGGCCACCCGCGCCCAGAGCTGCCGCGCCACCCGGAACTTCGCGATCGTCAGGAACTGGTCGTCGTCGGCGGAGAACCGGAAACTGATCTGCCTCAGTGCCTCACCGACCGGGATCCCGCCATCGGCCAGGACCCGCGCGTACTCCACACCCGCCGCGATCGCCCCCGCCAACTCCCACGCCGCATTTGCCCCCAACCCGTGCAGCGTCGGCCCGTCGACAGTGACCGCCCGCACCGCACCGCGGTAGTCAGCCAGCCCCGTGGCCGCCGACACCACGTCATCCAGACCGGGCGCGGGCCGACCGGTCAACCCCGCAGTCAACGGATCAGCACCCAGATCGATCGACAACGACGGCCGCTTCTCCTCGGCCAGCCCGGCCACCAACGCGGTGACGGCCTGCGCGGCGGCGGTGAAATCAGCACCGGCCTCGACGACGATCGGGGCCAGCTCCAGGTAGACCCCTTCGAGCAGCCGATCCACCTGCGCCACCGGCACACCGCCGGAGCCCACCCGCAGCACCAGCCCCGACACCCCGGCGGCCAGCGCGGACAGCACCGTCTCGTTTCCGTCCGAGACGCCCTGCCCGGCCACCGGGAACGACTCCAGCACCTTCCAGCCCGACAGCACGTCGCGGGTGGCGTCCCCACCGCGGGTGTAGGGCCACTGCCCGGGCAGCGCCGGCTCGGCCAGCTCATCGAGTGCGGTGTAGAGCGGGCGCACCGGGAAACCCTCGTAGGTGTCGGTATTCAGCAACCGCTCCGGCTCGGGACCCAACTCACTGACGTCTTTGCGGGTGCTCTTCGCCAACACCCCCGCCACGGCCTTGCGCCAGCGCGCACGCGCTTCATCCAATCCGGCGGCGACCGCCGCTGGATCAGCTGACACGACTGAGGATTCTGGGGACACCGGCAGCTCCTGATGTTCATCAGCACGTTAGGCGCGCAGAGTGGCCCGCCGCTCGAATCCTCAGGCTAAATGATGGTGATCACGCTCTGTGACCCGCCCACCTGCCCGAAGCGCGCCTACTGACGTGCCGTGTCCGCCGTTGTTCACTCGCAGCCCGTAATCTGGTTTGCCGTGGCCAAACCGAGTCTTCGCACGTTGCGCAGTGTGCGCTCCGCGGTCGTCGCGACGGCTCGTCAGATCCCCAGACGCCGATTGGTGACCACCGCAGTTGTCTGTGTGATTCTCGTCGCAGTCGCCGTGTTCGTCCCGTTCCCCACCGCCGTGCAGCTGCGTGACTGGGCCACCTCGGTGGGTCCCTGGTTTCCGCTGGCCTTCTTCGGCGCGCACGTCCTGGTGACCGTCTTCCCTTTCCCGCGTACCGCATTCACGCTGGCAGCCGGCCTGCTCTTCGGTCCGGCGCTGGGCGTCACGCTCGCCGTCACGGCCAGCACCATCAGCGCGCTGCTGGCCGTCCTGCTGGTGCGCGCGGTCGGTTGGCAACTCAGCCGGCTGGTCAGCGATCCGCGCATCGATTCCCTCGACACGCGGCTGCGGCGGCGCGGCTGGCCGGCCATCCTGTCGCTGCGGATGATCCCCGCCGTGCCGTTTTCGGTGCTGAACTACGCCGCGGGCGCGTCCGCGGTGCGGCTACTCCCCTACACGCTGGCGACGCTGGTGGGCCTGTTGCCCGGGACGGTGGCCGTGGTGGTGCTCGGTGACGCCCTCACGGGCAGTGTGAATCCCCTCCTGGTGCTGGTGTCGCTGCTCACCGCGAGCCTGGGTGTGGCCGGACTGTATTACGAGACCCGCCAGCACCGCCGTGCTCGTCGCTCCGAGGTGGTTTCCCCGGACGGCACACCGTCGCCGGCGGTCACCGGCTGAGTTGCGGTCCCTTCGCCGCCAGCGTGAAGTAGACCGTCAGCGTCAGGGCTGTGAAACGGGCCAACGGCGGAAACCCTTCACCACCGGAAGATCCACCGGTATCTCGGTGGGAATTGCACATCGTCGAGGCACTCACCGACCAACCGCACCGGTTTGACGCACAGCACCGCATCGCCTGCCTGCACCACGGCCAGCGCCGTGTACATCGGAGCCGAGGCGAACGCGGGCATCAGGGCGCCCGGTGCGACCCGCTGGGAGGTGCCTGCCGGTCGACGGGCTCCGTCATGTCCTGCGGATAGTGCGCCTGCACCGACGGCGGAAATGTCGGGGCGGCGATCTCCGGTACCGGGGTGTCACGGGCGTCGGCCTCGGCTTTGGCGACCGCGCGGGCGATCTCGGGGTCGGTCTGGGTGGTGAACCAGTCCTTCACCTCTTCGGAGTCGTCCTCGGGCTTGCTGAGACCGTCCTCCACCGGCGACGGGGTGTAGCGGAACACCCCGTCCTCCCCGGGCGCACCGAGCATCTTGGTGAAACCCTGTAGCGCAGAACCGAAATCGCTGGGCACCACCCACACCTTGTTGGCCTCGCCCTTGGCCATCAGCGGCAGCGTCTGCAGGTACTGGTAGGCCAGCAGCTCCGGGGTGGGGCGGCCGGCCTTGATGGCGGCAAAGGTCTTCTCGATGGCTTTCGCCTGACCCTGGGCCTGCAGATACTGCGCGGCACGTTCACCCTGGGCACGCAACATCCGGGACTGCCGGTCGGCTTCGGCGGCCAGGATCGCGGCCTGCTTGGCGCCCTCGGCGGCCAGGATCTGCGACTGTTTCTGGCCTTCGGCCTGCTTGATCGACGATTCCCGGACACCTTCTGCGGTCAGGATCATCGCGCGCTTCTCACGATCGGCTTTCATCTGCTTTTCCATCGACTCCTGCACCGACGGCGGCGGATCGATCGAACGCAGCTCCACCCGCGCCACTCGCAGGCCCCACTTGCCGGTGGCCTCGTCGAGCACTCCGCGCAGCGCCGCGTTGATCTGGTCGCGGGAGGTCAGCGTCTGTTCCAGGGTCATGCCACCGACCACATTGCGCAGTGTGGTGGTGGTGAGTTGTTCCACACCGACGATGTAGTTGCTGATCGCATAAACCGCGGCCTGCGGGTTGGTGACCTGGAAGTAGACCACCGTGTCGATGTTGAGCGTGAGGTTGTCCTCGGTGATCACCGGCTGCGGGGGAAACGACACCACCCGTTCCCGGAGATCGACCTTGGCGCGCACCCGGTCGATGAACGGCACCAGCAGGGTCAGTTGACCGCTGACGGTGCGGCTGTAGCGGCCCAGCCGTTCGATCACCGCCGCCTCCGCCTGCGGTACCAGCGCGACGGATTTGGCCACGATGATGACGGCCAGCAGGACCAGAACGGCCAGCAGGACAAGGCCGGCGATCGCACCGTCCATAGCGGATTCTCCTTAGGTCAGGCGTTTTTCCAGACGACCGCGGTGGCGCCGTCGATGTGCATGACGGTCACGTGGTCGCCGGGTTCGTAGACATCGTGGTCGTTGAGCGGGCGCGCGGTCCAGATCTCGCCTTCCAGCTTGACCTGACCTTCGTGCTGACTCACCCGGTCGAGTACCAGGGCGGACTTGCCCTCGAGGGCCGCCATTCCGGACTCAAGTGGGGGGCCTGAGGTGAAGCG
The DNA here is from genome assembly GCF_059132455.1 of Mycolicibacterium sp. SMGY-1XX. Lineage (NCBI taxonomy): Bacteria > Bacillati > Actinomycetota > Actinomycetes > Mycobacteriales > Mycobacteriaceae > Mycobacterium > Mycolicibacterium sp. SMGY-1XX. The sequence continues at coordinate 3,366,031 of NZ_CP101139.1, read as the reverse complement.
CTTGCGCAAAGCCGGCCGGACGAGCACCAGCAAGAGGACCGACACGACGAGGAACACCACCCCGTCGGCCCAGATCGGCCAGTCGAACACCGCGGCCGAGCCCGCCGCGGCCAGCGCACCACCACCGAGCATCAGCAGGAACAGGTCACCGGTCAGCGCTTCGGCACCGGCTAGCCCCAAGGCGACGATGAGCCAGATCAGGGCCGCAGGCATACCGCCAGCCTACTGTCTCCGCCCCGACTTGCCCCGAACCTTGCGCGCAGAGATTCAGAACCCGCAAACCGCGGCCGGGCCCCGGGCGCCGCGCCGTCGCCGCTGCGGCGGGCCACCTCCCCGGCGAGCTATTACACTGCGTGCATCATGTGGTGCCCTAGTGTTTCTCTGGCGTTGTGGGCCAATGCCTGGCTTGCCGGCAAGGCCGCGCCCGACGATGTCCTCGATGCGTTATCCCAATGGGCGCCAACACATTCAGTGACGGCCTATGATTCCGTGGCGGCCGCCGGCACCGGACTGCCCTGGCCGGATGTGAACGACGCGGGCGCGGTCTCGATGCTGCAGACGCTGCGCACCGCCGCCGGTGTCCGGACGGTCCCGCAACCCTCGCTCAGCCTGGCGCTGCCGGTGCCGGGTGATGTGCGCGGACTGCCCGCCGGTACGACGTTCCAGCGCGACGCCCTGGAAGCCGGCGAGGCGGTGATCGTGACGTCCGAACGCGGCACCCCGGTGGGGCTGGTGCCCGATTTCGAGTACGACGACACCGATGACGTGTTCAATTTCGGTGGCGACGACGACGGTTTCGACGAGAGCGCCGAACCGCGCCGGCTGGCCTGGACCGTGTACTCGCTACCCGCCCCGCCCGTGGCGCAGTACATCGATCTGGGCGAAGCCGAATACGAGCTGCGCTCCGCGGTGCGGGCGGCGGCAGATGCCCTGTCGGCGCTGCGGGCCGGGGGCACCGGAGTCGACATCGAGGATCCCCGCGGCATGGTGGAACAGCTGCTGGAGGCCGACCGCCACCACAGCGCACCCGACCACGCGCCCACCCGGGCGCTGCGCGTGCTGGACAACGCCGCCCATGTGGACGCCATCATGACCGTCAGCGCCGGCCTGATGCCCATCTCGACACAGTCGTCGTCGGAGGTTCAGATCGCCAGTGACGCCCTGCGCCCGCTGGGGCAGGTGGTGCGGTCAGCGCGACTGGCCGCGGTCAGCGCGATCCTGCATTCGGCGTGGGAGCACTGACCGGTTCGCAGGCGGGTGTGCAGAACGCCCCGTCGACGCTGCAGCCGTAACCCGGAACCGGATCGGGGCCAACGACTCTGGAGGGTTCGCGGCCCTGCCGCAGTTCGTCGACCAGATCGATCACCAGCTCGGCGAAGCGTTTCTGCGCATTGGGTGTGCTGGCCCGCGCCAGCGCGATCCCCGCCTCGTCGGCCTGCTCCTTGAGCTCGTTGTCGAGGTCCCAGATCACCTCGATGTGGTCGGCGACGAACCCCACCGGGCACACGATCACCGCCTTGACGCCGCGGGACACCAATGCCTCGAGGTGATCGCCCACATCGGGCTCCAGCCACGGCACCTGCGGCGGGCCCGAGCGTGACTGCCACACCAGATCGAACTCGTCATGACCTGCGGCGGCGGCCACCAGGCGGGAGGCGTATCCGACCTGACGCTCGTAGAGGTCGGGGCCACAGCGCGATGCCGCGCGCAGCGGAATCGAATGCGCGGTGAACACCAGCCGGGCCTGCCCGCGCAGCGACGCGGGCAGGGTGGTGGCGGCCTCGGCGATGGCGTCGGCGAACATCGCGACGAAGAGCGGGTGGTCGAAGTACTGGCGTAGCTTCACCAGCTCGGGTGCGGACTCCCCGGCGGCGGCCCGGGCCCGGGCGATGTCCTCCTGGTACTGCGCGCACCCCGAGTAGCCGCCCCAGGCCGAGGTGGCGAACACCGCGGCTCGCCGAACACCGTTGTCGCGCATGGCTGCAACGGTGTCCTCGGCGAACGGCTCCCAGTTCCGGTTGCCGAAGTACACGGGCAGGTCGGTGACGGTGCGCAGCTGCTCGATCAGCGCCCGGTTGATGCCGTTGATCGGTGAGACACCACCGAAGTGGTAGTAGTGCTCCGCGACGGCCTCCAGGCGCTCGCGCGGGATGCCGCGGCCCCGGGTGACGTTCTCCAGGAAGGGCATCACCTGCTCCGGGCCCTCCGGACCACCGAAGGACAGGAGCAGCAGCGCGTCGAAGTCCATTCTCGGGTCCGATGTCAAAGGAGCTGGGTGTGTGCGCCGCCGTCGGCGTAGACCACAGTGCCCGTGGTGGCCGGCAGCCAGTCGGACAGCAGGGCGCACACCGTCTTGGCGACCGGCGTCGGGTCCTTCATGTTCCACCCGATCGGCGCGCGCTGATCCCAGCCCTCTTCCAGCAGCTTCATCTGGTCACCCGCTTCGGCGCCCAGCGCACCGCCCACGATGGCACTCATGGCCAGCGTCCGGATGGGGCCTGCGGCAACAAGATTCGAGCGCACACCGACCTTGCCCGCCTCCCGGGCCACGAATCGGTTGACCGACTCCAGTGCGCTCTTGGCCACCGTCATCCAGTTGTAGGCCGGCATCGCCCTGGTGGGGTCGAAGTCCATGCCCACGATGCCACCACCGGGGTTCATGATCGGCAGCACGGCCTTGGCCAGGGAGGCATACGAGTACGCGGAGATGTGGATGCCCTTGGCGACGTCCTCGTACGGGGCGTCGAAGAACGGGTTGATACCCATCCCGGTCTGCGGCATGAAGCCGATGGAGTGCACCACACCGTCGAGCTTGTTGCCCTCACCGATCTCGGCGGTGACGCGGTCGGCCAGCGAGTCGAGGTGCTCCTGGTTCTGCACGTCCAGTTCGATCAGCGGCGCCGGTTTGGGCAGCCGGTCGGCGATGCGCCGGATCAACTTCATCCGGTCGAACCCGGTGAGCACCAGTTCGGCACCCGCTTCCTGGGCGACCTTGGCGATGTAGAACGCGATCGAGCTGTCGGTGATGATCCCCGTGACGAGGATCCGCTTGCCTTCCAGAAAACCTGTCATGTGAAAGTCCTTATCTTTCGTTAGTGGCCCATGCCCATGCCGCCGTCGACCGGGATCACCGCGCCGGCGATGTAGCTCGCGTCCTCGGACGCCAGGAAGCTGACCGCGCCGGCCACCTCCTCAGCCGTGCCGACCCGCTTCGCCGGGATGAACTCCAGCGCCCCGGCCTGGATCCGCTCGTCCAGCGAGCGGGTCATCTCAGTGTCGATGTAGCCGGGGGCGACGACATTGGCGGTGACACCGGCCTTGGACAGTTCGCGGGAGATCGAGCGGGCCATGCCGATCAGACCGGCCTTGGCGGCCGCGTAGTTGGCCTGGTTGCCGATACCCCACATGCCCGAGACGGAGCCGATGTAGATGATCCGGCCGAACCGCTTGCGCTGCATGCTGCGCGACGCCCGCTGCGTCACCCGGAACGCGCCGGTGAGGTTGGCGTTGATGACCTCTTGAAAACGCTCTTCGGTCATCCGCATGAGGAACGCGTCCTTGGAGATACCGGCGTTGGACACCAGCACCTCGACCGGTCCCTGGTGCTCCTCGACTTCGGTGAAGGCGCGGTCGACCGCGGCGTTGTCGGTGACATCACATTCGACGGCGAACAGACCTTCGGGGGCACCGGAGCCGCGGTGAGTCACCGCCACCTTGTGCCCGTCGGCGGCCAGCCGCTGCGCGATCGCCAGGCCGATACCGCGGTTACCGCCGGTCACCAGCACGGATCGGGAGACGAAGGCGGGTTTGCCACCCGCCGGCTGACTTTCTGCGTCGGTCACCGCGATTTCGGTCATGGCGTCAACTTAACGTGTGTCGGTTCCATCGCCGAAATCGACGGTCAGCCCGGCAGACGGCGGTTGATCACCAGTGCCGCCACCGCCGCCAGCGCCAGCGCCAGCGCACCGAGGCGCAGCCAGCCGACGCTGGCGTCACCCTTGATGGTCTCGTAGCCGATCTGTTCCTGCAGCGAGGTGAACACCTCTTTGAGCTGCTCCAGGCTGGACGCGGTGTAGGCGCTACCGCCGGAGAGATCGGCGATCTTCTTGAGCATCTCGTCGTCGACGGGCACCGGCTGGCGCTGGTCGTTGATCTCGACGTAGCCGTAGGGCGTGCCGAACGACACCGTGGAGATCGGCACACCCTGATCCTTGGCGGTGCGCGCGGCGGTGTAGGCGCCCTTGGGATTGTCCGGGTTCGACGGCACCGTCTCCTTGCCGTCGGACATCAGCACCACCCGCGCCGGCGGCGGCTCGTCACCGCCGCCGATGACGGCGCCGACGGTGGCGATGGACTGCAACGCGGTGAAGATGCCTTCACCGGTGGCTGTCCGGTCGGCCAGCTGCAATTTGTCGATGGCGTTCTTGGTGGCCTCGCGATTGGTGGTCGGCGAGGTCAACACCGTGGCGGTGCCCGCATAGGCGATCAGGCCCAGGTTGATACCCGGGGTGAGCTGATCGGCGAACTGTTTGGCGGCTTCCTGCGCGGCGGCCAGGCGGCTGGGCGCGACGTCGGTGGCCCGCATCGACTGGGACACGTCGATCACCAGCATCACCACGGCGCGGTTGCGCGGGATCCGGACGTCATGGGTGGGGCCGGCCATCGCGATGGTCAGCAGCGTCAGCGACATGATCAGCGCGATCGCAGGAAGATGCCGCCAGCGGGTGGGCCGCTTGGGCGCCACCGTCTCCAGCAGTTCCATGTTGGCGAACCGCAGGACCCGCTTCTCCCGGGCTCGCTGCACCACGACGTAGAACGCGACCAACGCCGCGATCACGATGAAGAACAGGAAGAACCAGGGGTGTTCGAAGCCGGACAGCGACATCGGTCCCAGGAGCGGCAACGTCATGAGTGGTCAGTCATCTCGTTTCGTATGTCAGAGCCCGGCCAGGGCACCCCGCCGCCGTGACGCGACGAATCGGACGATGTCGGCGATCCAGTCGCGGTCGGTGCGCAGTGTCATCAGCGGTGCGCCGCAGCGCCGCATGGTGCGCGCCACCTCGGCGCGGTGCGCGGCGGCGGCCTTGCCGAAGTCGTCGCGCAACTGGGCATCGATGGTGAATTCGCGGGTCACCCCGGATTCGGTGTCCTGCAGGATGACGTCGCCCACGTCCGGCAACTCCACGTCGCGGGGGTCCAGCACCTCGACACCGAGCACCTCGTGCCGGGCCGCGATGGCCCGCAGCTGGCGCATCCAGTTGATCGGGCCCAGGAAGTCGCTGATCACCACCGCCATCCCGCGCCGCCGCTCGGGCCGGCGCAGTGCGTCGATGGCCGCCGACAGGTCCCCGCGGACCCCCTGGGGTGCGCGGGGTGCGGTGGCGATGGCCCGCAGCAGGCTCTGCTCGTGCTGGCGCCCGGACAGGGCGGGTACCCGGATGATGCTGTCGCCGTTGGCGATGATGGCGCCCAGCCGGTTGCCGCCACCACTGTTGAGATAGGTGATGGCTGCCGCCGCGGCGACCGCCAGGTCACGTTTCTCACAGCCGGTGGTGCCGAAATCCAGGCTGGCCGACATGTCGATCACCAGCCAGGTCTCGAGTTCCCGGTCGGCGATCATCTGCCGGACGTGCGGATGGGTGGTGCGCGCGGTCACCGACCAGTCCATCCGGCGCACGTCGTCGCCGGGCTGGTACATCCGCGACTCCCCCGGCTCCGAACCCGGTCCGGGGATGAGGCCGAGGTGGTCACCGTGCAGCACACCGTCGAGCTTGCGCTTGACGGTGAGCTCCAGCGTGCGCAGTGCCGCAGCGAGTTTCGGGTCGCCGATCTCGCCGCGCTGGAACGACGGCGGTGCGGCGGGGTTCGGCTCGGTCACCGACTGTTGGCCGCCACGGACGGCTGCGCCCCGGCAGGAACCGCGTTCTGCCCCATGGGCGGTACCGAATGCCCTTGCTGCGGAACGGCATTGACCTGCGGCAGCGCCACGGTCTGCAGGATCCGGTTGATCACCGTCTCCGGCGAGATCTCGTCGGCCAGCGCGTCGTAGGTGAGCACCAGCCGGTGCCGCAGCACGTCGGGGATGACCTCGATGACGTCCTGCGGGATGACGTAGTCGCGGCCCCGTACCAGCGCCAGGGCGCGGGCGGCGGCGATGATGCCCAGCGAGGCACGCGGTGAGGCGCCGAACGCGATCCAGGATTTCACGTCACCGAGGCCGAACTGCTCGGGGTGGCGCGTGGCGGTGATGACCCGAACCACGTAGTCGACCAGCGCGTGGTGCACGAAGTTGTTGGCCGCCAGGTCCTGCAGGCGCAGCAGGTCACCGGGATTGAGGATGCCCTTCGGCGTGGGCGGGGTGATGCCCATCCGGTAGATGATCTCGCGCTCTTCCTCCGGCGACGGGTAGTCGACGTTGATCTTGAACAGGAAGCGGTCGCGCTGCGCCTCGGGCAGCGGGTACACACCTTCGTTCTCGATCGGGTTCTGCGTGGCCATCACCAGGAACGGCTTGGGCAGCGGGTAGGTCTTGCCGCCGATGGAGATCTTGCGCTCGGCCATGACCTCCAGCAACGCGGACTGCACCTTGGCCGGTGCGCGGTTGATCTCGTCGGCCAGCAGGAAGTTGACCACGACGGGGCCCAGTTCGATGTCGAACTCCTCGCGGCCCTGGCGGTAGATGCGGGTACCGATGATGTCGGTGGGCACCAGGTCGGGAGTGAACTGGATACGCGCGAAGGTGCCGCCCACCACTTTGGCGAAGGTCTCGACGGCCAGGGTCTTGGCGACACCGGGCACACCTTCGAGCAGCACGTGCCCCTTGGCGAGCAGGCCCACCAGGATGCGCTCCACCAGCTGGTCCTGGCCGACGATGATGCGCTTGACCTCGAAGATGGCGCGTTCGAGGGTGTGCACCTCGGCGGCCAGGCTGTTCGGAGCGGGCTGCCCCGAAGACACAGCACCACCGGACGGCGGGGCCGCATGAGCGCCGGGCGCACTTCCCGGCGTGTAGTTGGGCGACCCACCTGGTGACGTCATCGACAATCCTCCACAGCTGATACATGAAAACGGTGCTACCGGCGGCGGTGCCCTTCAGCGGGCGACCGCGCTCGCCTCAACTATTCCAGGCACTTCGGATTACGTCGACGTGCCCACCGGCAAGCGCGGGCTCAGGACTCGATGATGCGGGCCAGGTACGGCTGCAAACCGGCGGTGCGCAGCGGGCTGACCTTGACCTGCCCGGCACTGCCGGAGGACTCCAGCATCTGGCCGTTGCCCAGGAAGATCGCCACGTGCTGGCTGCCGCCGGGGCCCCAGAACAGCAGATCGCCGCGCTTGGCTTGTGACTGCGGCACCTTGCGTCCGGTGTTGTACTGGTCGCCGGAGTACTTGGGGATCAGCACCCCGACGCCGGCGAAGGCGAACTGGGTGAACCCCGAGCAGTCGAAGCCGACGGTGCCCGCGCCGGAGTCCACGCCGGTGCTCGGGCCGGTCGGCTTACCGCCGCCCCAGGAGTACGGCACGCCGATCTGGGTGGCGCCGCGGCGGATGACGTATTCGATGGCCTGGGGGCCGCGAACCCGGCCCGGAGCGACGCCGGCGGGCGCGTCGCTGGGCGCCAGGCCGAGCTTCTGCAGGAAGCTGCGCCCGAGGTTCATGGTGGCTTCGGTGGCCTGCGCCGTGACCGCCAGCGAGGCGTTGGCGATGGCCAGCGGGTCACCCGGGGCGCCGGCGCTGATCAGCTTGGGCAGCGTGGGATCCCACTGCCCCGGATCCGGCTCCGCCGCCGCGGGTGTGGCCGCACCCACTGCGAGCAGAATCGCCACCGCCGCGGCCAACACCGGGCGGAGAAAACGAAAGAGCCACTGGCGCATGCTTTTTGAACCCAATTCAGAAACCCATCAGTATTCGATGTAGCGGACGACGTGGGGCGTCATACCGCTCGTACGCACCGGGGAGATCTTCACGTGTGAGCCGGTGTAGGGCGCCTCGATCATCTGCCCGTTGCCCAGGTAGATCGTGACGTGCTGGCTGCCGCCGGGGCCGTAGAAGATGACGTCACCGCGGCGCATCTGCGACGACGGGATCTTGCGGCCCATGTTGTACTGCGAACCGGAGTAGTGCGGCAGCTTGATACCGACACCGGCGAAGGCGTGCAGCACCAGACCGGAGCAGTCGAATCCCACAGTGCCTGCGCCGGAATCGATTCCGCGGCTGGCGCCGGCGGCGTTACCGCCGCCCCAGGAGTACGGCACCCCGATCTGTTTCATGGCGCGCTGGATGACGTACTCCGAGGCCTGCCGGCCGTAGACGCGGGGAATGACACCACCGTTGGTGATGCCGGTGTCCGCGGGCTTGAGGATGCCGAGCTTCTCCAGGAAGCCGCGGCCCAGATCCGCGGTCACCTGCGCCGAGGTGGCGCCTATCTTGAGCACTTCGTTGATGATCGCGATGGGGTCACCCGAGACGAATGCGCTGGGCACCATCGGCAGCGTCATGTCCCACTGGCTGGCGTCACCGAACGGCGGCGGCGTGGCCCCGGCCGGTGCCCGGTCCCAGTCCGCCGACGGCGCAGCGGCATTGGCGGGCGCCGGGTTCGACGCGGCGGCCTGCGGGCGGATGACGGCCGCGCTGCCCGCCGGCGCCGCAGCAACCCGGGCCTCGGCGAGTTTGGCCTGGGCGGCGTCGCGCTGGGCCCCGAGTTGCTGGATCTCGGACTGCTGTTCGGCGAACTTCTTCTGCGCCGCGGTGAGCGCGGCCACCGCGTTGTCCTGGCTGGCCTGCGCCGCGCCTGCGGCCTCGTCGGCTTTCTGTTTGGCCGACCGGGCCAGCGACTCCTGGTTGAGCTGTTCGGCGCGGGCGCGCTGGAGGTCGGCCATCACCTTCTGCGAGCTGAGCGCGAGGGTGTGTTCGGTGCTGGCGTTGGCGATGATCTCACCGGGATCCAGGGCGGTCAGGTACGACGCCGACGGACCGTTGACGTACGACGCGACGGCGAACTCGTCGAACTTGCGCTGCGCGTCGGCGATGGCGGCGTCGGCATCCCGCACGCCCTGCTGCTTCAGGTCCAGATCATGTTGTGCCGCAGCGACGTTGTCGCGGGCGGCCTGGACGTCGAGGATGGCCTTGTTGACCCCCTCTTGTTCGCTCTGCACCGAGGCACCGAGATCTTGCAGTCGCTGATTGGCCTCGGCGACGTCGGCGATGAGAGCGGCCAGGCTGCTGGGGGCGGGCGGCTCCGCATGCGCCAGGCCGGGCGTGCCGAGCAGCAGCGCCAGTGTCAGCAATGGAGATGCGCCGTGGATGGGTCTCATGCGACTCACGTCTCCTCATGGCTCAACTCGACCGGATCACCCTGCCGCAACACAGCAATCACTAGTCACTCGAAGCACACCTACAACAATAGGTGCCTCCAGAACCGTACGTCACAATTGTCCCTGAAGAAACTTTCGTTACAAATTACAGGAATGTAATTAGCGCGCTGTTATCGAACAGTGACAATTCGAGTTCGCCATAAAGGCGATGAAAGCTCAGAAATCGCTGGTAGAAGCGGTTTCGTCGGCCAATGCACGCTTCCCCTTTACCTGAAGGATGCGCGTCACAACAACGGCCAGGAATACCGCGCCGGTGAGCCCAATCGTGAGGCCAGTCCAGGGAAAGTCCGGGGTATTCAACTGGCTCACGAAATTCTGCGAGGACTGCACCGGGTTGCCGGTCTTGGCGAGGTCCTCACCGGCTTCCAGGGTCACCCTGTCGTACTCGCTGCTGTAGGTCCCGGCGAAGGAGGGACTCAGCACCAGCACCGTCGATCCGGGGTTGGCCTGACCGACCTCGGTGGCGATATCGCGCAGGGGTGTGTCGATGTGCGGGTTGCGGTCGATCACGACGATCTTGAGATCGATTCCGTCCTGTTCGGCCTCCCGGACCACCTGTAGCAGCCCGGGTTCGTCGGCCGGCGGGGCGCTGACGCCGTCGCGGGCCACGTCGGCCTGAACGGCGGGCATGTCGACTTCGGGGGGGATGAAGGCGGGGATGGTGGGCGGGCTGACAAAAGTGGGGATGGGCCCGACGAATGGCAGCACCTGAGGACCTTGATCCCAACCCGACATGTGCGCGTCAACCTTTCTCAGGCGCCAACGTTCACCCGCACGGTACGCGACGGTCATTCAACCCGGTGGCATCACGCGCCCGCCGCGACCAGACTGAGACCCACAGCCACGCCGGGTCCGGATGGATTACAGGACAAGCGTACTGTTAGAGTTGCAGCCGATCGCCGGCACAGCCCGCCGGCGAGGAAATCGAAACGCCGGGAGTTGACGTGACCAGCAAGAATTCATTCGCAGCGCATGACACCCTTGAGGTCGGTGACAAGAAGTACGAGATCTACCGCCTCGACGCGGTACCCGGCACCGAGAAACTCCCCTACAGCCTGAAGGTCCTGGCCGAGAATCTGCTGCGCACCGAAGACGGCGCCAACATCACCAAAGAACACATCGAGGCCATCGCCAACTGGGACGCCGACGCCGACCCCAGCATCGAGATCCAGTTCACCCCCGCCCGCGTGATCATGCAGGACTTCACCGGGGTGCCCTGTGTCGTCGACCTGGCCACCATGCGCGAGGCGGTCTCCGCCCTGGGCGGTGACCCCGAGAAGGTGAACCCGCTGGCGCCCGCCGAACTGGTCATCGACCACTCGGTGATCCTGGACGTCTTCGGCCGCGCCGACGCCTTCGAGCGCAACGTCGAACTCGAATACCAGCGCAACGGCGAGCGCTACCAGTTCCTGCGCTGGGGCCAGGGCGCGTTCGACGACTTCAAGGTCGTCCCCCCGGGCACCGGCATCGTGCACCAGGTCAACATCGAGTACCTGGCCCGCACCGTGATGGTCCGTGACGGGGTGGCCTACCCCGACACCTGCGTGGGCACCGACAGTCACACCACGATGGTCAACGGCCTCGGCGTCCTGGGCTGGGGCGTCGGCGGTATCGAGGCCGAGGCCGCCATGCTGGGCCAGCCGGTCTCGATGCTCATCCCCCGCGTCGTCGGCTTCAAACTGACCGGCGAGATCAAGCCGGGCGTCACCGCCACCGACGTCGTGCTCACCGTCACCGACATGCTGCGCAAGCACGGTGTGGTCGGCAAGTTCGTCGAGTTCTACGGCGCCGGCGTGGCCGAGGTGCCGCTGGCCAACCGCGCCACCCTGGGCAACATGAGCCCCGAATTCGGTTCCACCGCAGCGATGTTCCCCATCGACGAGGAGACCATCAACTACCTGCGGCTGACCGGGCGCACCGACGAGCAGCTCGCGCTGGTCGAGGCCTACGCCAAGGAACAGGGCATGTGGCACGACCCGGAGAAGGAACCCGTCTTCTCCGAGTACCTCGAGCTCGACCTGTCCACCGTGGTGCCGTCCATCTCCGGACCGAAGCGCCCGCAGGACCGCATCGAGCTGACCGACGCCAAGAACGCCTTCCGCAAGGACATCCACAACTACGTCGAGGAGCACCACCCGGCGCCCGAGACCAAGCTCGACGAAGCCATCGACGAGTCCTTCCCGGCCAGCGACTCCGCGTCGCTGTCGTTCGCCGACGACGGCGCCGTCGATGTCCGGCCCTCGGCAGCCAACGGGTCGGAGGGCCGGCCGAGCAAGCCGGTGACCGTGCGCTCCGACGAGCGCGGCGAATTCGTGCTCGACCACGGCGCGGTGGTGGTCGCGGGCATCACGTCCTGCACCAACACCTCCAACCCGACGGTCATGCTCGGCGCCGCGCTGCTGGCCAAGAAGGCCGTCGACAAGGGCCTGACCACCAAACCGTGGGTCAAGACCAACATGGCCCCGGGATCGCAGGTCGTCACCGACTACTACAACAAGGCCGGCCTGTGGCCGTACCTGGAGAAGCTCGGCTACTACCTGGGCGGCTACGGCTGCACCACCTGCATCGGCAACACCGGGCCGCTGGCCGACGAGATCTCCGCGGCCATCAACGACAACGACCTGTCGGTGACGGCCGTGCTGTCGGGCAACCGCAACTTCGAAGGCCGCATCTCCCCCGACGTCAAGATGAACTACCTGGCCTCGCCGCCGTTGGTGATCGCCTACGGTCTCGCCGGCACCATGGACTTCGACTTCGAGTCCGATCCGCTGGGCCAGGACACCGAGGGCAACGACGTCTTCCTGAAGGACATCTGGCCCTCGGCCCAAGAGATCCAGGAGACCATCGCCAGCTCGATCGACCGGAAGATGTTCACCGACAGCTACGCCGACGTGTTCAAGGGCGATGACCGCTGGCGCTCGCTGCCCACCCCGGAGGGCAACACCTTCGAGTGGGACGCGAACTCGACCTACGTGCGCAAGGCGCCGTACTTCGACGGCATGCCCGCCGAGCCGGAGCCCGTCTCCGATATCAAGGGCGCCAGAGTGCTTGCGTTGCTGGGAGATTCGGTGACCACCGACCACATCTCCCCGGCCGGCGCCATCAAGAAGGGCACCCCCGCCGCGCAGTACCTCGAAGAGCACGGTGTCGAGCCCAAGGACTTCAACTCGCTGGGGTCGCGTCGCGGCAACCACGAGGTGATGATCCGCGGCACCTTCGCCAACATCCGGCTGAAGAACCAATTGCTCGACGATGTGTCCGGCGGCTACACCCGCGACTTCACCCAGCCGGACGGCCCCCAGGCCTTCATCTACGACGCCTCGCAGAACTACCAGAAGCAAGGCATCCCGCTGGTGGTGCTGGGCGGCAAGGAGTACGGGTCCGGTTCGTCGCGCGACTGGGCGGCCAAGGGCACCACGCTGCTGGGTGTGCGCGCGGTGATCACCGAGTCGTTCGAGCGCATCCACCGGTCCAACCTGATCGGCATGGGCGTCATCCCGCTGCAGTTCCCCGCCGGCGAGTCGGCGGCCTCGCTGAAGCTGGACGGCACCGAGACCTTCGACATCGAGGGCATCACGGAGCTCAACAACGGCAAGACGCCCAAGACGGTGCACGTGACGGCCACCAAGGAGGACGGTTCGAAGGTGGAGTTCGACGCGGTGGTCCGCATCGACACCCCCGGTGAGGCCGACTACTACCGCAACGGCGGCATCTTGCAGTACGTGCTGCGCAACATGCTGAAGACCAGCTAGCCAGACGCCGTAGATGCCGAGAGTCAGCGAGGACCATCTGGCGGCTCGCCGCCGCCAGATCCTCGACGGCGCCAGGCGGTGCTTCGCCGAATTTGGTTACGACAAAGCGACGGTGCGCCGCCTGGAGCAGTCGATCGGGTTGTCACGGGGGGCGATCTTTCACCATTTCCGCGACAAGGATTCGTTGTTCTTCGAGCTGGCACGCGAAGACGCCGAACGGATGGCCGAGGTGGCCTCCCGCGAGGGGTTGATCCAGGTGATGCGGGACATGTTGGCCACTCCGGAGCAATTCGACTGGCTGGCAACACGTTTGGAGATCGCGCGCAAGTTACGGCACGATCCGGCATTCAACCGCGGCTGGGCGGAGCGGTCTCATGAGTTGTCGGCGGCAACCACCGACCGGCTGCGCCGCCAGACCGAGGCCGGTCGGGTACGCGACGACGTCCCCAGCGACGTGCTGCACGTGTACCTCGACCTGGTGCTCGACGGGCTGGTGGCGCGACTGGCTTCCGGCGAGGACCCGAAACGGCTGTCCGCCGTGCTCGACCTGGTGGAGGCCTCCGTACGCCACGCCAGCCCGGGGGCGGTCGACGGAAACCGGGCATCGCTGGGATAAGTGTAGTTAGGGCACCCTCACCGCAAACTCCGAGTGAGGGCGCCCCTCAGCTCACCCGACTGCGATGGTTGGGCCCGCCGCGACTGCGCATCGTGGTACCCGACTCGACCAGCATGCTGTGGATGGATCCGTACGATCGCCCGGTGGTGGCCGCCAGCGCGCGAATGCTCGCGCCTTTCTCGTATTCGAACCGAAGCTCGTCCAACAGTTGCTCGCGTGCCTTGTCCGTCTTCCGCATCGACGCCTCCCCCAGTAGATCAGGACCCCGACGACAGCTACAGAGTAGGAACCGCGACGCCGGCTGTGGGGAGAATCACCGAAAATGGTCGACCGAAACCAGCGTCTGTCAGGCTAGTTCGATCAGTTCCCGGTACTCCGCGGACCAGAAATCCTCCGTGCCGTCGGGAAGCAGCACCACCCGTTGGGGGTTGAGAGCCTCGGCGGCGCCCGGATCGTGGGTCACCAGCACCACCGCGCCGACGTAGCTGCGAAGCGCGTCGAGCACCTGTTCGCGCGAAGCCGGGTCCAGGTTGTTGGTGGGCTCGTCGAGCAGGAGCACATTCGCGGTGGAGGCGACCAGCCCCGCGAGTGCCAGCCGGGTCTTCTCACCGCCGGACAGCGTGCCTGCCGGCTGGTCGAGCTGCGGGCCGGTGAACATGAACGCACCCAGCAAACCGCGGAGGTCTTGTTCGCCGGTATCGGGCGCGGCGTGGCGGATGTTCTCCCACACCGAAGCCTGGTCATCGAGAGTGTCGTGCTCCTGGGCGAAGTACCCGATCTTGAGGCCGTGCCCAGGCTCCAGGCCGCCCGCATCGGAGGTCTCGACCCCGGCGAGCATCCGCAGCAGCGTTGTCTTGCCCGCACCGTTGAGCCCGAGAATGACCACCCGGGAACCACGGTCGATCGCCAGATCCACTCCGGTGAACACCTCGAGTGAACCGTAGTTCTTCGTCAGCCCCTTGGCCACCAACGGTGTGCGCCCGCACGGCGCAGGTGTCGGGAACTTGATCCGGGCCACCTTGTCGGCCACGCGCTCGTCGTCGAGCTCGGCGATCATCCGCTCGGCCCGACGCAGCATGTTCTGCGCCGCAACGGCTTTCGTGGCTTTGGCGCCCATCTTGGCAGCCTGTGCGCGCAGCGCGGATGCCTTCTTCTCGGCGTTGGCGCGTTCCCGGCGCCGGCGTTGTTCGTCGGTGGCACGCGCATCGAGGTACTTCTGCCAGCCCATGTTGTAGACGTCGGCTTCCCCGCGCACCGCGTCCAGGAACCACACGCGGTTCACCACATCGGCCAGCAGGTCGACGTCGTGGCTGATCACGATCAGTCCCCCGGGATGGTTCTTGAGGAAGTCGCGCAGCCAGACGATCGAGTCGGCGTCGAGGTGGTTGGTGGGTTCGTCGAGCAGCAACGTGGTGGCGTTACCGGAACCCGAGTCCGAGGCAGCAAACAGGATGCGCGCCAGCTCGACGCGCCGGCGCTGACCGCCGGACAGGGTTCGCAGCGGCTGGGTGAGCACCCGGTCCGGCAGACCCAGGCTGGCACAGATGCGGCCGGCCTCACTCTCGGCGGCGTACCCGCCGAGTGCGGCGAAGCGTTCCTCCAGTTGCCCGTAGCGGCGCACCGCCTTGTCGCGGGCGGCGTCGTCGGCCACCTCGGCCATCAACACCTGTTGTTTTTCCAGGTCCGACATCAGCTGATCGAGACCACGGGCGGACAGCACGCGGTCCCGGGCCAGCACATCGAGGTCGCCCTCTTTGGGGTCCTGCGGCAGGTAACCGATCTCCCCGGTGCGGGTCACGGTGCCCGCATACGGCTCGCCCTCACCGGCGAGGATGCGCAGCGTGGTGGTCTTGCCCGCCCCGTTTCGCCCGACCAGCCCGATCCGGTCACCCGGTTGGACCCGCAGCGCGGGCCCGTCGGCGGCCAACAGCGTGCGTGCGCCGGCCCGAACCTCCAGGTCCGTTGCGGTGATCACCGGTCAAACTCCTCGTCGCTGATGACACCTGCGGTGTCATTTGTCGTCGGTGAAGACCGGTGGACGCTGCTCGGCGCGCGCCGCTACCGCTTCTTCGAAGTTGGAGGTGAGCAGGCGAACGTAGAGCTGGCCCAGGCCTTCTGCCTGCATGTGCCCCTCTAGGGTACCGGCGTCCAGCCCACTCCATAGCGTGCGTTTGGTCAACTCGATTCCGGGCCGCGAGAACCCGGCGATCCGCTCGGCCATCTCGTAACAGGTGTCCAGCAGCTGATCGTCGGCGACCTGGCGCGATACCAGGCCGATCCGCTCGGCTTCGCCGGCGTCGACATCGCGGCCGGTCAGCATGAGTTCGAAGGCGCGCGAAGTGCCGATCGCCCGCGGCAACAGATAGGACAAGCCCAGCTCACTGGCCGTCAGACCGTTGTTGATCCCGGCGGCCCGGAAGTATGCCGCCGCCCCCGCGACCCGGATGTCGCAGGCCAGCGCCAGGCACAGACCGCCCCCGATGGCCGCACCGTTGACCGCGGCGATCACCGGCTGGTGCAGGCGGCGCAACCCCAGGATCACGTCGTCGAGCACCTGCATGGACCGCAGCGCAAAACCGGGCCGGGTCAGCCCGTCGACGTGCGGGACGCTGCCGGCGGACTTGTGGTCGGCGCCGGAGGAGAACCCACGACCGGCTCCGGTCAGCACCACCGCACGCACGCTGTTGTCGTGGGTGAGGTCGTCGAGCACCCGCTTCAGCGGCACCATGACATCGAAAGCCATGGAATTCATCCGCTCGGGGCGGTTCAGCGTCACCAAGGCGACGTGGTCGCGGGGCCGCTCGACGAGGACGAAGCTGTCACTGCTCACGGGATGGCACGTTAGTGCGTGTCATCCCGTCAGGAACGTCTTATTCGGCGGGGGTGTTGCCCTGCGCCGCGATGGCGGCGTCGACGTCGAAGTCCTTCACCTGCTGGATCAGGTCCTCCAGCGCCGCGGGCGGCAGGGCACCGGCCTGGTTGAACACCAGCTTGCCCTTCTTGAACGCCATCAGCGTGGGAATGGACCGGATCTGCGCGGCCGCGGCGAGCTGCTGCTCGGCCTCGGTGTCGACCTTCGCGTAGACGACGTCCGGATGCTGCTCCGACGACTTGGCGAAAGTAGGCGCGAACGACCGGCACGGGCCGCACCACGACGCCCAGAAGTCGACCAACACGATGTCGTTGTCGTTGATGGTGTCGTTGAACTCTTCGGCTGTGATATCTCGAGTTGCCACGTCGAGTTCAACGCGGTGTGGCATGGGTGTGTTCCCCGCACCCGACAAACCGGTCGGATCAGAGCTGGTAGACCTTCACCCAATCGATCGTCATCTCCATCGGGAAAACCGAGGTACCGTCCGGATCGCCGGTCCACGGGTTGCCGACCGCGTTGTTGAGGATCAGATAGTGCGGCCAGGCGCCCGAGAACGGGGTCCAGTCGCCGCCCAGCGCCTCGTACTGCTGCTGGGTGATGCTGCCGACCTCCTGCCCGTCGACGTGCCAGATGATCCGGTCCGCGTACCAATCGATCCCGTACTCGTGGAATCCCTGGGACAGGTCGACACCCATGTCCGCGTCGTTGCCGTGCAGCTTCACGTCGACGGTGTTGTTGCCCGCGGCCGGCCCGTGGATGTTGCCGGTCCAGTGCCTGCTGCCGTCCACACCGCCGAACCCAGGCAGTTCCACGATGTCGATCTCACCCTGGCGGGGCCAGTCGAACTCGTGCCCGGGTTCCAAACCGACCGTCCAGAACGCCGGCAGGCTGCCCTGGGTGTAGGGCATCTGGATGCGGGCCACGATGCGCTGTCCCACCGAAACCGAGGCCTTGCCGTAGGTGACCAGGCGGGTTGACGTGTAGTTGTTCGGCGCGCCCAGGCCGTCCGGTGCGGTCTCCTGCCGGGTCACGATGACGACGTGTCCTTCGTCGTTGAGGTACACGTTGCCGAAGTCGGTGTAGTACTGGTTCTCCCCGGCGGACTGGCCCCAGCGGCCGGTCTGCACGCCCCAGTACTTCAGCGCTTCCTCGATGCTGGTGAAGTTGGTTTCCCACACCAGCGGAAGGTCGCCGCTGTCCGGCAACTCCGGCTGCTCCGGTTCCTGCGGCTGACCCGGTTCTTCGGGCTGCGCGGGCTGCTGGCCGTCCCGATAGATCTGCGTACGAACGGTGAACCACCACGACTCGATGAAGCCCGGAACGTTGATCGGCAACAGCCGCGCGCTGGCCGGCGGCGGCGCCAGGCCGATCCACGTCATGATGTCGACCAGGATGGTGCCCACCGTGACCCGGCCCGAAACCAGCGAACCCTCGCCGGCCGCGGGAGTGGCCGCCGTGGTGGTGGCCGCCAGCGACTGCGGTGCCGACGCGGCTGGTGCGGAAGGTGCGGCCTCCACCGGCGCCTCCGTGGGTTTGGCCTGCGGCTCGGCGTCGGCGCCGGGGGTGATCACCGAGTCGGCGCGGGTCTGGCCATGGTTCCTGTCGTTCTTCGAGACCGGTTGCACCACAACCACGTCGGCCTCGGGTTCCGTTTCCCCGCCGGATTCTGCGGGATCGCCGTCGTCGGATGACGGACTCTCCGACGTCGGGTCGGGCTCGGCTTCTTCGTCGTCGGTTTCTTGATCGTCTGCTTCAGCGCCGTCTTCAGCTTCGTCGTCTGCAGCTTCTTCGTCTTCGGCCGCTTCGTCGTCTTCGGCCGCTTCGTCGTCTTCGGCCGCTTCGTCGTCCTCGGCCCCCGCGCTGGTCCGGCCGGGCTTGTCGTCGTCGTTGGTGTCGTCGGGCTTGTCATCGCCCTTGTCAGACGGCGCATCGGCCGACGATGACAGTGACGACGACACCGACGATGTCCGGCCCGAGTCGGTGCCATCGCCGGTGGTGGCGGCTGCGATACCCGCGCCGGCACTCAACGCGGCACCCAGCCCCGCCGTCACCACTCCCACGCCAAGCCAATAAGTGCACGGCAGCGGTTGGCCACGACGGCCTTGCCTGCGCTTCTTCGCGTTTGTTGTGGCGCGCGACCGACCAGCCATTGCAGTCAACCTCTGTTCGCGGACTACTGCGCGCAACTTTGCCGCCGGCGCCTCCGGACAGCCATCAACCCAACCACCACAAAGAGTTCGCTGGATCGACTGCCCGTATCGCGCCGGCCGGACCAAGCTGACCGCAGTGACGGGTAGTAGGAATGTCTTTCAAATACCGGACCGGGCCGCCGTTGAACCGGTCCTGTAGCAGGTGGAGCCGTCGCCCCACGGTTGTTTCTCTCGCCGTTGCCAGCCAGCGATGCGCAAGCAGAAATGTATAGGAGATTTTGCAGGTACGTTAGTTAAAACTCAAAGTTCATTTGCTCGTCGCCCGCGTTGCCAGACCACGCCACGGCCTCGCCATTCAAGGATCAGGTCCGTGGTGTCTGCCCCATCACGAATTCAGCAGATTCGGTTCCATTTGCAGAAAGGCGTCGACCGCGCACCAAAACTGCATCTCCTGAGCAGTTTGCCAAGCGCTTGCACAGCGCACTCGCGTACCCCGCCGGCGTTTGCCGGCGGTCCGCCGACATTCGTGCGGCCGCCACCTGAGATCGGCCACCACCGTTCTGGCCATTATGAATTCAACGTGAAGAGGCGATTGATGGCGAAGGACGAGGACACTCCGCAAATTTGCCACAGTCCGTGGTCTGCGTCGGCGGCCCAGTTACCCGCCTCGGGTGGGTTGAGCCTCGGTTTCCGCCGCTCACCAGCGAAGATGTTGGCTGGATTGTCGTCGGCAAGTACTACGAGCCGAGGCACATCAGACCAGCTCGCCCGCGTGCTGCGATACCCGCCTGTGGCGTAGAGCAAACACTGCGGCGGCGTGTCGCACGACGATCAGGGAGCGTGTCGCAGCCGCACGAAGTCTGCCGGGGCCTCGGCCCAGGACAGTTCTGGGTGGATCAGACGGTGAAGCCGAGGGCGCGAAGTTGCTCGCGGCCGTCCTCGGTGATCTTGTCCGGACCCCACGGCGGGTTCCACACCCAGTTGATCTTGATGTCGTTGACCAGGCCGGCACCCACCAGGGCGGTGCGGGACTGGTCCTCGATGACGTCGGTCAGCGGGCAGGCCGCAGACGTGAGCGTCATGTCGATCAACGCCACCCTGCCGGAATCGGCCTCTTCGACGTTCAAGCCGTAGACCAGACCCAGATCGACGACGTTGATACCGAGTTCGGGGTCCACGACGTCGCGCATCGCCTCTTCGACGTCCGCGAGGAGCTCATCGTTGATCGGGGTGTCGCTCACGTCATCTTCTCCTCTTCGCGATCACTGGCCTGCGCCAACGCGTCCTTGAAAGCCAACCAGCCGAGCAGGGCGCATTTCACCCGAGCCGGGTACTTGGCCACGCCGGCGAAGGCGATTCCGTCGCCCAGCACGTCCTCGTCACCGTCGATCTTGCCGCGTGACGAGACCATCTCGGAGAACGCCGCCACGGTCTTCAGCGCATCCCCCACCGTCTGGCCGATCACCTGATCGGTGAGCACCGACGTCGCCGCCTGGCTGATCGAACAGCCCTGCCCGTCATACGAGATGTCGGCGACATGTTCCCCGTCAGACGACAACGCCACCCGCAGTGTCACCTCGTCACCACACGTCGGGTTGACGTGACGCACCTCCGCGCCGAACGGTTCACGCAGACCGCGGTGATGCGGGTGCTTGTAATGATCCAGGATCACTTCCTGGTACATCTGTTCCAGCCTCATGCGAAGAACTCAACCGCCCGCTTGATACCCGACACCAGCCGGTCCACCTCGTCGAGGGTGTTGTACACCGCAAAGGACGCGCGCGCGGTCGCGGCGATGCCGAAGCGCCGGTGCAGCGGCCATGCGCAGTGGTGACCCACCCGCACCGCGACACCGTCGTCGTCGAGCACCTGCCCGACGTCGTGCGCGTGGATGCCGTCGACCACGAACGCCACGGGCGAGCCGCGCAGCTCCCCCGTCTGGGGGCCGATGATCCGCACGCCGGGGATCCCGGCCAGTCCGTCGAGCGCCGCTGCCACCAGGGCCTCCTCGTGCGCTTCCACCGCACTCATGCCGATGGCGTCGAGATAGCGTGCGGCAGCGGCCAATCCGACCACCTGCGAGGTCATCGGCGTGCCGGCCTCGAAGCGCTGCGGCGCCGGGGCGTAGGTGGTGGCTTCCATGGTCACCGTCTCGATCATCGACCCGCCGGTGATGAACGGCGGCAGCGCGCCCAGCAGTTCGCGCCGTCCGTAGAGGACGCCGATCCCGTTGGGGCCGAGCATCTTGTGACCGGAGAACGCTGCGAAGTCCACGTCGAGGGCGTGGAAGTCCACCGGTTGGTGCGGCACCGACTGGCAGGCGTCGAGCAGGGTCAGCGCACCGACAGCCTTGGCCCGGGCCACCAGTTCGGCGACCGGGGCGATGGCGCCGGTGACATTGGAGTGGTGCGTGAAGGTGACCAGCTTGACGTTGCCGTCGAGCTGCAACGAGTCCAGGTCGATGCGCCCGTCGTCGGTCACCGAGTACCACTTCAGGGTGGCGCCGGTGCGCCGGGCCAACTCCTGCCACGGAATCAGATTGGCGTGGTGCTCGAGTTCGGTGGTGACGATGACGTCCCCGGGGCCGATGGCACGCTCGAACCTGTTGTCTCCCAACGCGTACGACACCAGGTTGATCGACTCGGTGGCGTTCTTGGTGAACACCAGCTCGTCGTCGTCGGCCCCGACGAACGCGGCGATGTCGGCGCGGCCCTGCTCGTAGGCATCGGTGGACTCCTCCATCAGCTGGTGGGCCCCGCGGTGCACCGCGCCGTTGGAGTTCAACAGGAACTCCCGCTCGGCGTCGAGCACCTGCAGGGGTCGCTGCGAGGTGGCACCCGAATCGAGGTACGCCAGCTGGTTCCCGCCCCGCATGACGCGGGACAGGATCGGGAAGTCGGCTCTGATCCTGCTGAGATCAGCCGCAGTCAGAGGCGTGCCGACCGACGTCGTCATGGTTGCCTCCTAGGCCCCGGCGGCAGCCTGGGTGAATCGCACGTAACCGCTGGCTTCGAGTTCGTCGGCCAGTTCCGGACCACCGGACTCGACGATCCGGCCGCCGACGAACACATGCACGAACTGCGGCTGGATGTAGCGCAGGATGCGGGTGTAGTGCGTGATCAGCAGGACGCCACCGTTTTCGGTTTCCTTGTAGCGGTTCACACCTTCGCTGACCACCCGCAGCGCGTCGACGTCCAGACCGGAGTCGGTTTCGTCGAGGATCGCGATCTTCGGCTTGAGCAGACCGAGCTGCAGGATCTCATGGCGCTTCTTCTCACCACCGGAGAAACCCTCGTTGACGCTGCGCTCCCCGAAGGCGGCGTCGATGTCGAGGTCGCTCATCGCGCCCTTGACCTCTTTGACCCAGTGCCGCAGCTTGGGCGCCTCACCCCGCACCGCGGTGGCCGCGGTCCGCAGGAAGTTCGACATCGACACGCCGGGTACCTCGACGGGGTACTGCATCGCCAGGAACAGTCCGGCCCGCGCGCGCTCGTCGACGCTCATCTCCAGCACGTCCTCACCGTCGAGGGTGATCGACCCCGAGGTGACGGTGTACTTGGGATGGCCCGCGATGGCGTACGACAGGGTGGACTTGCCGGATCCGTTGGGGCCCATGACGGCATGGGTCTCACCGGATTTCACGGTGAGGTCGACGCCCTTGAGAATGGGCACCTCGTCGTTTTCCGGGGTGAAGACCGATGCGTGCAGGTCCTTGATTTCCAGAGTGGTCATGGTTAGGCGGTTCTCGATTCCGTTATGGCTAGTTCTCGTTCGATGGCTTCGGTGAGGCGCTCGCGGACGGCGGGCACGGCGATCTTCGCGATGATCTCGTTGAAGAAGCCACGCACCACCAGCCGGCGGGCCTGGTTTTCGGGGATGCCCCGGGCGCGCAGGTAGAACAGCTGCTCATCGTCGAAACGTCCGGTGGCACTGGCGTGTCCGGCGCCGACGATCTCACCGGTCTCGATCTCGAGGTTGGGCACCGAGTCGGCGCGGGCGCCGTCGGTGAGCACCAGGTTGCGGTTCGCCTCGTAGGTGTCGGTGCCGGTGGCCTCGGCGCGGATCAGCACATCGCCGATCCACACGGTGTGGGCATCGGGCTTCTTGGAATCCGGATCCCCTTGCAGCGCACCCTTGTACAGCACATCGGACTTGCAGTTCGGGAAGGCGTGATCGACCAACAGCCGCGACTCGAAGAACTGGCCGTCGTCGGCGAAGTACGTCCCCAGCAGCTTCGCGTCGCCGCCCGGGGCGGTGAAGCGGACAGTGGCCGATGTACGTACCACGTCACCGCCGAGGGTGACGTTGACGTGCCCCAGTACCGCGTCCTTGCCCAGCGTGGCGTGGTGCGCGCTGACGTGCACGGTGTCGTCGGCCCAGTCGGCGATCCAGATGACGCCCACCCCGGCGGAGTCACCGACGATGATCTCGACATTGTCGGCCAGGATTCCGCTGCCGCGCAGGTCCACCACCACGATGGCCCGCGACAGTTCCTCGACGCGGATCTGCAGATGACCGTAGGCCACCACGTCCGCGCCGGGCCCGTCGATGACGATCTCGATGGGCTCCTCGACCTCGGTGTCGCGTGCCACGGTGACCACCGTCGCTGACTCGAATGACGAGAATGCTTGTGCGGCAACGCGATCGGTAGGGGTACCGCCCTGGCCCAGACGTGGGTCGTCGCGCCCGACGGTCTCCACCGTCACGCCCGGATTCTCCGACACGGTGACGGTCGCACGACCGGAGGCTCCGCCGTGCGATCCTGCCGTGCCGTCGTGCAGGCCGCGCAGCCGCTTCAGCGGCGTGAACCGCCACAGCTCGTCACGGCCGCCGGGCACCTCGAAGGCGTTGACGTCGAACGAGGCGAACAACTCCCCCTTGTTCTTGACGATTCCCTCGACAGAGTTCGTGAGGTTTTGGGTCATTTAACCGACAGCACCTTCCATCTGCAGCTCGATGAGGCGGTTGAGCTCCAGCGCGTACTCCATCGGCAGTTCCTTGGCGATGGGCTCGACGAAGCCGCGCACCACCATGGCCATGGCCTCGTCCTCGGTCAGGCCGCGGCTCATCAGATAGAACATCTGGTCCTCGCTGACCTTGGAGACAGTGGCCTCGTGGCCCATCGTCACGTCGTCCTCGCGGATGTCGACGTAGGGGTAGGTGTCGGAGCGGCTGATCGTGTCCACCAACAGCGCATCACATTTCACGCTGGACCTGGAACCGTGGGCACCCTTGTTCACCTGCACCAGCCCGCGGTAGGAGGCGCGGCCACCGCCGCGAGCCACCGACTTGGAGATGATGTTGGACGACGTGTTGGGCGCCAGGTGCAGCATCTTGGCGCCGGTGTCCTGGTGCTGCCCCTCACCGGCGAAGGCCACCGAGAGCACCTCACCCTTGGCGTGCTCACCGGTCATCCACACGGCCGGGTACTTCATGGTGACCTTGGAGCCGATGTTGCCGTCGATCCACTCCATGGTGGCCCCGGCCTCGGCGCGGGCCCGCTTGGTCACCAGGTTGTAGACGTTGTTCGACCAGTTCTGGATGGTGGTGTACCGAACGCGCGCGCCGGGCTTGACGACGATCTCGACGACGGCCGAGTGCAGCGAGTCCGACTTGTAGATCGGCGCGGTACAACCCTCGACGTAGTGCACGTAGGAGTCCTCGTCGGCGATGATCAGCGTCCGCTCGAACTGGCCCATGTTCTCGGTGTTGATCCGGAAGTAGGCCTGCAGCGGGATGTCGACGTGCACACCCTTCGGCACGTAGATGAACGAACCGCCCGACCACACCGCGGTGTTGAGGGCGGAGAACTTGTTGTCGCCGGCCGGGATCACGGTGCCGAAGTACTGCTTGAACAGCTCCGGGTGTTCCTTGAGGGCGGTGTCGGTGTCCAGGAAGATGACACCCTGCTTCTCCAGATCCTCGCGGATGGAGTGGTAGACCACCTCGGACTCGTACTGCGCGGCGACGCCCGAGACCAGGCGCTGCTTCTCCGCTTCCGGGATGCCGAGCTTGTCGTACGTGTTCTTGATGTCCGCGGGCAGGTCATCCCAGGTGGCCGCCTGCTTCTCGCTGGAGCGCACGAAGTACTTGATGTTGTCGAAGTCGATGCCGTCGAGCTGAGATCCCCAGTTGGGCATCGGCTTCTTGTCGAAGGTGCGCAGCGCCTTCAGGCGGACGTCGAGCATCCACTCGGGCTCGCTCTTCTTCGACGAGATGTCACGGACCACCGCTTCGGACAGCCCACGCTGGGCGCTGGCGCCTGCGACATCGGAGTCGGCCCAGCCGTAGCCGTACTTACCCAGCGAGGCGATGGTCTCCTCTTGGGTCAGTGGCGTCTCCGGTGTGAGTGTCATCGCGACACACTCCTTAGCTCTTTCGTTGGGCTTCGGCGCGGGCTGTGTGCCGAAGGTTGGTGCAGTGCGTGGTGGGGCGCTGGTCAGGTGCCCAGCGGAACGTGCGTGGTGCAGGCGCAGTCGCCGTTGACGATGGTCGCCAGTCGTTGCACATGAGTACCCAGTACCTCGGCCATGGCTTTCGCCTCTGCGTCACACAGTTCCGGGAATTCTTCGGCGACGTGCGATACGGGACAGTGGTGCTGGCAGATCTGTACACCGCGGGCGGCGCCACCGACCCGGGTGGTGGTGGTGACGTATCCAGCCTTGGTGAGCGCGCCGGCAATCCCTTCGGCGGCAGCTTCGACCTGCTGCTCGTCGTCCCCGGCCTTGGCGACCCCGGCGAGAATGCTGTCGATGCGCCGGCGGGCGAAGGTCTGCACGGCTTCGTCACCGCCGATCTCGCGCAGCTGCCGCATGGCGGCTGAGGCCAGGTCGTCGTAGGCGTGCTCCAGTTTGGCGCGGCCGGCAGGCGTGAGCCGGTAGCGTTTGGCGGGTCGGCCCCGGCCTTCCTGCTGCCAGGCGGCAGCGGCATTGGCTTCGGCGTCACCCGCGTCGATCAGTGCGTCGAGGTGACGACGCACCCCGGCCGCGGACAGACCGAGCCGGTCGCCGATCGCACTGGCGGTGATGGAACCCGACTCCAACAGCAGGCGGATGATCGCCTTCCTGGTGTGCCCGTCCTGAGTGGCCGGCATGGCGTCATGCGCACGCGGAACCTCAGAATGGATTTTCACAACACCAGTGTGACGCAATTACACAGGCCGGTCTAGCAAGGTAACCCTTAGCTCGTGGTCTGAATAGTCACACCCCAGTTCGGGAATAGGAGCTCCTTCACCTGCTCGTGCCTCGCAGCCTCGGACTCCGGCCCCACCCTCCGGCCGGAGCTCCTTCACCTGCTCGTGCCTCGCAGCCTCGGACTCCGGCCCCGATAGTCTGCTGTGGTGGCCGACCGTCGACGTTCGTGGAGTTCGTCGATCGCGCGTTGGCATGGCGACGAACGCCCCGTCGGCTCGCCGCTGAACGACGCCGAACTCGTCGCCATGCGCCGCACACGGCTCTTCGGGGCCACCGGCACCGTCCTGATGGCCATCGGTGCGCTCGGTGCGGGTGCGCGCCCCGTGGTGCAGGACCCGACGTTCGGGGTGCGGCTGCTCAACCTCCCGTCGCGCATCCAGACCGTCTCGCTGACCATGACCACCACCGGCGCGGTCATGATGGCGCTGGCGTGGCTGATGCTGGGCCGCTACGCCCTGGGCCGCCGGCGGATGTCGCGCAGCCAGCTCGACCGCACCCTGATGCTGTGGATGGTGCCGCTGCTGGTGGCACCACCGATGTACAGCAAGGACGTCTATTCGTATCTGGCGCAGAGCCAGATCGCCCGGATCGGCCAGGACCCCTACAGCGTCGGGCCCGCGCCGGGACTCGGGCTCGACCACGTGTTCACGCTGTCGGTGCCCAGTCTCTGGCGCGAGACACCCGCCCCCTATGGCCCCCTGTTCCTGTGGATCGGCGAAGGCATCTCGGCCCTGACCGGCGAGAACATCGTCTGGGCGGTGCTGTGTCACCGGCTGGTGGTGCTGCTCGGCGTGGGGTTGATCGTCTGGGCCACTCCGCGGCTGGCGCGGCGCTGCGGCGTCGCCGAGGTCTCGGCATTGTGGCTGGGGCCCACCAACCCGCTGCTGTTCATGCATCTGGTCGCCGGAATTCACAACGAGGCCCTGATGCTGGGGCTGATGCTGGCCGGCACCGAATTCGCGCTGCGGGGTATCGAAGGCACCCACCGGCTCATCCCCCAGCCGCTGCATTGGCCGCACGGCCGCGCCCAGTGGAGTGCGTGGGCCCCCCTGGGCATGCTCGTCGCCGGCACCGTGCTGATCGCCATGTCGTCCCAGGTGAAGCTGCCCTCGCTGCTGGCCCTTGGTTTCGTCGCGATGGCATTGGCCTGCAGGTGGGGCGGCACCATCAAGGCGTTCCTGATGGCCAGCTGCAGTCTGGGCGCAGTGTCCCTGGCGGTGATGGCGATCATCGGTTGGGCCAGTGGTTTGGGGTTCGGCTGGTTGTTCACCCTCGGCACCGCCAACGTGGTGCGCAGCTGGATGTCCCCGCCGACACTGGTGGCCCTGGGCACCGGCCAGGTCGGCATACTGCTCGGCCTCGGTGACCACACCACCGCCGTCCTCGGCCTGACCCGTGGCATCGGTGTGCTCATCATCACGGTGGTGGTCAGCTGGCTGCTGCTGTCGGTGCTCCGGGGCCGGCTGCATCCGGTCGGCGGTCTCGGTGTCGCGCTGGGCGCCACCGTGCTGCTGTTCCCCGTCGTGCAGCCCTGGTACCTGCTGTGGGCCATCATCCCGCTGGCGGCGTGGGCCACCCGCCCCGGCTTCCGGACCGCGGCCATCATCGCCACCCTGACCGTCGGCATCTTCGGCCCCACCGCCAACGGCGACCGGTTCGCCCTGTTCCAGATCGTCGATGCCACCCTGGCCAGCACGGTGATCGTGCTGATCCTGATCGGAATCACCTACCGGCGCCTGCCGTGGCGGGCCCTGCCGCCGCCGGTCACCGAAACCGACCCACCCGAGCCCGCCGACCCACGACCGACAGCGCCCAGCGGCACCACACCTCCACCGGCAGCACCCCGCGTCACGCCGGACGCCTACGCTGACTCTCCGTGAGCTCGACTGCACCCGTACCCCTGCGACTTCACGGGGTCACCAAACGCTACGGCGCGGTCACGGCCGTCTCCGGCCTGGACCTGGAGGTGCAGCCCGCCGAGGTGCTGGCCCTGTTGGGCCCCAACGGCGCGGGCAAGACCACCACCGTCGAGATGTGTGAGGGGTTCCTGCGGCCCGATGCCGGCAGCATCGAGGTACTCGGACTCGACCCGTTCACCGACAACGCACGGTTGCGGGCCCGCATCGGGGTGATGCTCCAGGGCGGCGGCGGGTACCCGGCCGCGCGCGCCGGCGAGATGCTGCATCTGGTGGCCGCCTACGCCGCCAACCCACTCGATCCGCAGTGGTTGCTCGACACCCTGGGCCTCACCGAGGCCGCACGCACCACTTACCGCCGGCTTTCCGGCGGACAGCAGCAGCGCCTGGCCCTGGCGTGCGCGTTGGTCGGGCGTCCCGAGCTGGTGTTCCTCGACGAACCGACAGCCGGGATGGACGCCCACGCCCGGCTGGTGGTCTGGGAGCTGATCGACGGCTTGCGCCGCGACGGCGTCACCGTCGTCCTGACCACCCACCAACTCAAAGAAGCCGAAGAGCTCGCCGACCGGCTGGTCATCATCGATCGCGGGGTGGCGGTCGCCGAAGGCACCCCGGCCGAACTGATGCGCTCCGGCGCCGAGGACCAACTGCGTTTCACCGCGCCCCGCAAGCTCGACCTGGCCTTGCTGATCAGCGCCCTGCCCGAGAACTACCGGGCCGCTGAGATCGCCCCCGGTGAGTACCTGGTGGAGGGGCACATCGACCCGCAGGTACTGGCCACCGTGACGGCCTGGTGCGCGCGGCTGGATGTGCTGGCCACAGACATGCGGGTGGAGCAGCGCAGCCTCGAAGATGTGTTCCTGGATCTGACCGGACGGGAGTTGCGGTGAGCAAGGTCTTGTTTCCCGAGGGGACATTCACCCCGGACGCGCGGCCCAACACCGTACAGAAGATGCTGGCCGCACAGTTCGGCCTCGAACTGAAGTTGTTGCTGCGCAATGGCGAACAGTTGCTGTTGACGATGTTCATCCCGATCACCTTGCTGGTGGGGCTGACGCTGTTGCCGCTGGGATCGTTCGGCGAGAACCGGGCGGCGACGTTTGTTCCCGCCATCATGGCGTTGGCCGTGATCTCCACCGCCTTCACCGGCCAGGCCATCGCCGTGGCGTTCGACCGGCGCTACGGAGCGCTGAAACGCCTGGGCGCCACCGCATTACCGGTGTGGGGCATCATCGTCGGCAAGTCGCTGGCGGTGGTGGCCGTCGTGTTCCTGCAGGCCATCATTCTCGGGGCGATCGGCCTGGCACTGGGCTGGCGGCCCAGCCCGGTCGGCCTGCTCGTCGGGGCGGTGATCATCGCCCTGGGCACCGCCGGGTTCGCCGCGCTGGGTCTGCTGTTGGGCGGCACCTTGAAAGCCGAGATCGTGCTGGCGCTGGCCAACCTGCTGTGGTTCGTCTTCGCCGGACTCGGTGCGCTGACGCTGGAGTCGGAGGCGGTTCCGAGCGCGGTTCACTGGGTGGCCCGCCTCACGCCGTCCGGCGCACTCACCGAGGCGCTGACGCAGGCCATGACGATGTCGGTGGACTGGTTCGGTATCGCGGTCCTGGCGGTATGGGGTGCGCTGGCCGCGGTGTGCGCGTTGCGGTGGTTCCGCTTCACGTGAGCGGCCGCTGCTAGATGAGCACCGTGCTCGGTGTCGACGGCTACAAATCGGGGTGGGTCGCCGTCGAGTTGCATGACGGGCGCTTTGTGGCCGCGCACATCCATCCGACGCTGGCCGGGGTACTGGCCCCGGTCCCCGGCGCCGACGCCGTGGGCGTGGACATGCCCCTGGGCCTGATGGCCGGCGAGGTGCGCGCCTCCGACCGGCTGGCGCAGCGTCTGCTTGCGGGCCGGTCCTCCAGCATCTTCGTGATGCCGCCGCGACCGGTTTTCGACGCACCGGATCACGCGACGGGAACCGCCCTGGCTGTCGCGCTGACGGGCAGAGGTATCAGCATCCAGGCGTGGGGACTGAAGGCCAAACTGTTGGAAGCCGAAGCCCTGCACGAGCTTTCGTTGCCGCTGTTCGAAGTACACCCCGAGCTGTCGTTTCGCCAGATGGGGCTGTTGCCCACCGACGGCAAGAAGAAGAGCTGGCGCGGCCAGCGAGCGCGGTTACGGATGCTGGCCACCCATGGCATCGATCTCCCCGAAGATCTGGGCCCCGTGGATGCGGTGCCCGCCGATGACGTGCTCGACGCTGCCGCGGCGGCCTGGAGCGCCCACCGCATCGCGGCCGGTACCGCGTTCTGTCTGCCGGATCCCCCACAGGTCAACGAGACGGGGCAGCATCTGGCGATCTGGTGCTGAGCGTGGGCAACAGGAATTCCAGCTGGCCGACCTCCTCGATGTTGTGTTTTACCCAGGCGCGGACCATCTCGTCGGGGAACTTGCGGGCGAGCACGTAGTTCACGGGCGTGAGCAGCGGCGATCGCGCGCCGATGTCCAACACAGTGACGTAGTGCGCCCCCGCGGCGAGTCCGCTCCGACATTGCCGTCGACATCATCCGGGAACTGGCTCAGAGCGTGCTGTGGCACCGGCGGCTGGTCACCGGTGACCCGATCGACGACGAGCTGGCGGTCCGACTCGTCGAGCAGATCCTGGTCCCGCTCGTTTCAGCTGGCCCAAACCCCTACTACAGCCGGTAGTTAGCCCTCACCTACTCTGTGAGCGTGTGGTTTCAGCGGCTGGTCGACCGGCTTCCCGCAGCAAGTCTGCGTACCCAGCGGATCATCGGTGCGCTGGTCATCCTGACCCAGGGCGGTATCGCCGTCACCGGCGCCATCGTCCGCGTCACCGCCTCGGGCCTCGGCTGCCCCACCTGGCCGCAGTGTTTCCCGGGCAGCTTCACCCCGATGCCGCACCCGGAAGTCGCCGGCATCCATCAGGCCGTCGAGTTCGGCAATCGCTTGCTGACGTTTGCGGTGGTGTTCACCGCCGCGGCGGCCGTCATCGCCGTGACCCGGGCCCACCGCCGCCGGGAGGTCAAGCTCTACGCCTGGCTCATGCCTGCTTCGACCGTGGTGCAGGCGATCATCGGCGGCATCACCGTCCTCACCGGCCTGCTGTGGTGGACCGTGGCGATCCACCTGCTGGCATCGATGCTGATGGTGTGGCTGTCGGTACTGCTCTTCGTCAAGATCGGCGAGCCCGACGACGGCATCCCCCGGCGCACCGCGCCCAGGCAACTGCGGCTGCTGACGGCGCTGTCCGGTGTCACCCTGGCCGCGGTGCTGGTCAGCGGCACACTGGTCACCGGGGCCGGACCCCACGCCGGCGACAAGAGCATCGAACGGCCCGTCGCCCGCCTGCAGATCGAGATCACCACGCTGGTGCACGCGCACTCGTCGCTGCTGGTCGCCTATCTGGCGCTCGTCGTCGGCCTGGGTTTCGGGCTGTGGGCCGTCAACGCGCCCAGGGCCGTCATGCTCCGGCTCTACGTGCTGGTCGGCCTCATCGTCACCCAGGGCCTCGTCGGGGCCATCCAGTTCTTCACCGGTGTACCCGCGGCCCTGGTGGCCGTGCACGTGGCGGGCGCCGGTGCATGTACCGCGGCGACAGCCGCGCTATGGGCGGCTCTGCGACAGCGGACCGAGACCGAAGCGCTCCAACGCTGATTCGACCTGGAGCGCGAACTGTCGCTGCGCCAGCTCACGCTCGGTAGGGCCCAGCTGCCGCCAACCCAGTGACGGCTCCACCAACTCCAACTCCAGCAGCAGCGGATCGTGGTGCCCGCCCAGCAGATCGACGCGGGCGTAGAGGAAATCCTTCGGTGTGCAGCCCAGGTGCGCAGCCGCGGCCGCCAGGGCGGCATGGCCCACCTCCCACAGCGCGACATCCGGCTCGGCCGGTTTCAGCGACTCCTCCGCGTAGGTGCCGGATTCGTCGAATACCGGCGTGTTCCCCGGCGGCGGCAGCATCGGGCCCTTGGTGAACGCGTGCGACTGCCGCCCGCCCAGAAAGACCAGTGCGGTCTCACCGTCCTCGACGCGCGGATCGTACGGCTGCACCATCGCGGTGGCGCCACTTTCCTGCAAGGTGGCGGCATGGTCGCGGGCCGCGCAGTGATCGGTGAACCGTTGTGCGCCGCGGGAACCGGCACCCACCGCGGGTTTGACCACCACCTCCCCGGCCGGCAGGTGCACGATCTCCCCCGGGGCGAAGAACTCGGTCTCGACCACCGGGACACCGGCGACAGCCAGATCCTCGAGATAGGTCTTCTCGGTGTTCCACCGCACGACGTCCGGGGCATTCAACAGGTGCGGCACCTGCGTCGTCCACGCCAGGAACTCGTCGAATCGTTCGGTGTAGTCCCAGGTGGCCCGCATGATCACCAGGTCGCTGTCCAGTGCCTGGGGGTCGTCCCAGGACAACCAGCGGGCGTGCAGGCCGCGAGCCCGCAGCGCCTCGACCAGACCGTCGTCGTCGCCGTCGCCGGTGATCAGCGCGGGGCACCCGGCCAGCACGATCCTGGGATGGAAGACATCAGGGCGTGCCAGCTTCATACGGACTTCACGCTCAAGGATGATAGTCACCATGCACGCGATCGAAGTTCCCGAAACCGGTGGTCCCGAAGTCCTGAGTTACGTCGAACGGCCGACGCCCACACCGGGCCCCGGCCAGGTGCTGATCAAGGCCGAAGCCATCGGCGTCAACTTCATCGACACCTATTTCCGGTCCGGTCTGTATCCGCGGGAGACGCCGTTCATCTCGGGGAGTGAGGTCTGCGGCACGGTCGAAGCCGTCGGCGACGACGTGGTGGCACTCAACGTGGGTGACCGGGTGGTCACCGACAAGGCGCTGGGCGCCTACGCCCAGTACACCGTGGCGCCGGCGGATTTCGTCGCCTACGTGCCCGACGGAGTGGCCCCCGACGCGGTGGCGTCCGCTCTGTTGAAGGGTATGACGGCGCATTACCTGCTCAAGTCGGTGTACGCGGTGCAGCCGCAGGACACCATCCTGGTGCACGCCGGGGCCGGCGGTGTGGGTCTCATCCTGACGCAGTGGGCCACCAGCTTCGGCACCCGCGTCATCACCACCGCCTCGACCCCGGAGAAGGCCGAGCTGTCGCGGCAGGCCGGGGCCATCGAAGTGCTCGATTACCCGGATGACCCGGCCGAGTTCGGCGCCAAGGTGCGTGAATTGACCGACGGCGCGGGTGTGGCGGCGGTGTACGACGGTGTGGGCAAGACGACGTTCGAGGCCAGCCTGGCCAGCCTGGCGATCCGCGGCACACTGGCATTGTTCGGCGCGGCCAGCGGACCCGTCCCGCCGGTGGACCCGCAGCGGCTCAACACCGCGGGCTCGGTGTTCCTGACCCGGCCCAATCTCGGGCACTACACCCGCACCGCGGACGAGTTCGCCTGGCGGGCCGGTGAGCTGCTCGATGCCATCAAGTCCGGGGCGATCACCATCAACGTCAGCGCGCACTATCCGCTGGAGAACGCCGAGCAAGCCCATCGCGATCTGCAGGGCCGCAAAACCGTCGGCTCCATCGTCCTGGTGCCCTAGCTCCTGCGATTTGGGCGCGCTCACAACCGCTCAGCGGTTGTGAGCGCGCCCAAATCCCTCTAGAAGACGGTCGGCAGCGCGATCGCCGAGTCGATGGCCAGCGCGCAGAACACCACGGCCAGGTAGTTGTTCGACTGCAGGAACAACCGCAGGGGTTTGACGGGCTCACCGCGGCGCACGCCGGCATACAGCTGGTGGGCCATCACCAGGAACCACACCCCGGCCAGCACAGCCACGCCGGTGTACAGCCAGCCGGTGGCAGGCACCAGCGCCAGCGTGGCCAGCACGGTCAGCCAGGTGTAGATCAGGATCTGCAGCGTCACGTGCTTCTCGGTGGCCACCGACGGCAACATCGGCACCCCGGCGGCGGCGTAGTCGTCCTTGTAGCGCATCGCCAGCGCCCAGGTGTGCGGCGGCGTCCAGAAGAAGATGACGGCGAACATCACCAGGGCGGGCCACTGGATGGTCCCGGTGACCGCCGACCAGCCGATCATCACCGGCATGCAGCCGGCGGCCCCACCCCACACCACGTTCTGCGAGGTGCGGCGCTTGAGCAGCAGGGTGTAGACGAAGACGTAGAAGGCGATGGTCACCACCGCGAGCACGCCCGAGAGCAGGTTGGAAGTCCCCCACAGCCAGAAGAAGGAGCCGACCGAGAGCACCAGCCCGAACACCAGCGCATGCCGGGTGGGCACCGTCGCCCTGGCCAGCGGGCGCCGGGCTGTGCGTTTCATCACCTTGTCGATGTCGGCGTCGGCGACGCAGTTCAGCGTGTTGGCGCCTGCCGCGGCGAGCATGCCGCCCACCAGCGTGTTCAGAATCAGCAGCGGGTCCACGGTGCCGCGGTCGGCCAGCAGCATCGCGGGAATGGCCGTGACGAGCAACAGCTCGATGACGCGCGGCTTGGTCAACGCGACATAGGCCAGCAACGTGTTGCGAATCCGCTTCGGTGCGCCACCGCTTTTCGGGTTGCCCGAGCTGAGGTGGCGCTCGCGAATGCTCACGCAGTCAACTCCTCATCCTCGGCCGTGGTCCTGACGCGAGAATCACGGCCACCTCGCAGCATCTACTACAGACGATGGTAGACCGCCGACACAGCGATGGATTACCGCAGGGTCGATTCCGCGTTACCCACCGTAACGGGAGAACGAACACTCTCCGAATGCAGCCTGCGATGAGCGAACCGGGAGCACTAGGGTTGGATAGTGCGGCCTGCCAACCAGACACGCCACCAAGGAGTGAGCTTGTGACCACCGTCGAAGAAATCGCGACGCTGACCGAACCCCACCACCCCGACGACTGGACCGACGTCGATTCGTTGGCAGTCGACACCGTGCGTGTGCTGGCCGCCGACGCGGTGCAGAAGGTCGGCAACGGGCACCCCGGAACCGCGATGAGCCTGGCCCCGCTGGCCTACACGCTGTTCCAGCGCCAGATGCGCCACGACCCCAGCGACGTGCACTGGCTGGGCCGCGACCGGTTCATCCTGTCCTGCGGGCATTCCAGCCTGACGCTGTACCTGCAGCTCTACATCGGCGGCTTCGGCCTCGAACTCCCCGACATCGAGTCGCTGCGCACGTTCAAGTCCAAGACCCCGGGCCATCCCGAGTTCCGCCACACCAAGGGCGTGGAGATCACCACCGGCCCGCTGGGCCAGGGCCTGGCCTCGGCGGTGGGCATGGCGATGGCGGCCCGGTACGAGCGTGGTCTTTTCGACCCCGACGCCCCGGCCGGTGAGAGCCCGTTCGACCACTTCATCTACGTCATCGCCTCCGACGGTGACATCGAAGAAGGCGTGACCAGCGAGGCGTCCTCGCTGGCGGGCGTCCAGCAACTGGGCAACCTGATCGTCTTCTACGACAAGAACCACATCTCCATCGAGCACGACACCGACATCGCGCTGAGCGAGGACGTCGCCGCCCGTTACCGCGCCTACGGCTGGCACGTCCAGGAAGTCGACGGCGGTGAGAACGTCGTCGGTATCGAAGCCGCCATCGCCGAGGCCAAGAAGGTGACCGACAAGCCGTCGTTCATCGCGGTGCGCACCATCATCGGCTATCCCGCACCCACCAAGATGAACACCGGCGGCGTGCACGGTTCCGCACTCGGGGACGACGAGGTGGCCGCCACCAAGAAGATCCTCGGCTTCGACCCCGACAAGACCTTCGAGGTCCGCCCCGAGGTCATCGAACACACCCGCAAGCTCGTCGAGCGCGGTAAGGAAGCCCACGAGAAGTGGCAGACCGACTTCGACGCGTGGGCCGAGCGCGAGCCGGAGCGCAAGAAGCTGCTGGACCGGCTCACCGCCGAGGAACTGCCCGAGGGCTGGGACGCCGACATCACCTACTGGGAGCCGGGCTCCAAGGCCGTGGCCACCCGCGCCGCGTTCGGTCAGGTGCTCAACGACGTCGCTCCCAAGCTTCCCGAGCTGTGGGGCGGCTCCGCCGACCTGGCCGGCTCCAACAACACCACCATCAAGGGGGTGAAGTCGTTCGGCCCGCCGTCGATCTCGACCGAGGACTTCTCCGCCGATTGGTACGGCCGGGTGCTGCACTTCGGCATCCGTGAGCACGCCATGGGCTCCATCCTGTCGGGCATCGTGCTGCACGGCCCCACCCGCGCGTTCGGTGGCACGTTCCTGCAGTTCTCCGACTACATGCGGCCCGCGGTGCGCCTGGCCTCGCTGATGGACATCGACACCATCTACATCTGGACGCACGACTCGATCGGCCTGGGCGAGGACGGCCCCACCCACCAGCCCATCGAACATCTGGCCGCCCTGCGCGCCATCCCGAACCTGTCGGTGGTGCGCCCCGGTGACCCGAACGAGACCGCCTACGCCTGGCACAGCATCATCGCGCGCGGCAACGGCAGCGGCCCGGTTGGTTTCATCCTGACCCGCCAGGGCATCCCGGTGCTGGAGGGCACCAGCGCCGAAGGCGTTGCCAAGGGCGGTTATGTGCTCGGCGGTGGCGACGCCACCGACGCCGACGTCATCCTCATCGGCACCGGCTCAGAGCTGCAGCTGGCCGTGGAGGCCAAGAAGCTGTTGGCCGAGAAGGACATCGAGGCCGCCGTGGTGTCGATGCCCTGTGTGGAGTGGTTCGAAAGCCAGCCCAAGGAGTATCGCGACTCGGTGCTCCCGCCGAACGTCTCGGCACGTGTCGCGGTCGAAGCCGCGGTGGCGCAGAGCTGGTACAAGCTGGTCGGCGACACCGGCGAGATCGTCTCGATCGAGCACTACGGCGAGTCGGCCGACGACAAGACACTGTTCCGCGAGTTCGGGTTCACCCCGGAAGCCGTCGCCGCCGCAGCGGAACGCACGATCAACAACTAACGACTGAAGGCAGAACCATGACTCAGAACCAGAACCTGGCGGCGCTGTCCGCCGCCGGTGTGTCCGTATGGCTCGACGACCTGTCCCGGGAGCGACTGCAGACCGGCAATCTGCAGGAGCTGATCGACACCAAGAGCGTCGTCGGCGTCACCACCAACCCGTCGATCTTCCAGGCCGCGCTGTCCAAGGGCGACGCCTACGACGCCCAGGTCAAGGAGCTGGCCGACCGCGGCGCCGATGTGGATGCCACCATCCGCACCGTCACCACCGACGACGTGCGCAATGCCTGCGACGTGCTGGCCAAGCAGTACGAGCAGTCCGGCGGCGTCGACGGCCGGGTGTCCATCGAGGTGGACCCCCGCCTGGCCCATGACACCGACAAGACGATCCTGCAGGCCATCGAACTGTGGAAGATCGTCGACCGGCCCAACGTGCTGATCAAGATCCCCGCCACCGAGGCCGGTATCCCGGCGATCACCGCGGTACTTGCCGAGGGCATCTCCGTCAACGTCACCCTGATCTTCTCCGTCGAGCGGCACCGTGCCGTCATGGACGCCTACCTCGCCGGCCTGGAGAAGGCCAAGGAAGCCGGCCACGATCTGTCGAAGATCCATTCGGTCGCGTCGTTCTTCGTCTCCCGCGTCGACACCGAGATCGACAAGCGCCTCGAAGCCATCGGAACCGAGGAGGCGTTGGCCCTGCGCGGTCAGGCCGGTGTCGCCAACGCCCGTCTGGCCTACGCCGCCTACGAAGAGGTGTTCGTCGGCGGTTCCCGCTTCGAAGCGCTCAAGGCCGACGGCGCCCGGGTGCAGCGTCCGCTCTGGGCGTCCACCGGCGTGAAGAACCCGGACTACTCCGACACCCTGTACGTCACCGAGCTGGTGGCCCCCAACACCGTCAACACCATGCCCGAGAAGACCCTCGACGCGGTGGCCGACCACGGGGTCGTCACCGGTGACACCGTCACCGGCACCGCGGCGGCGGCGCAGGAAGTCTTCGACAAGGTTGCGGCCATCGGCATCGACCTCACCGACGTCTTCCTGGTTCTCGAGAACGAGGGCGTCGACAAGTTCGAGAAGTCGTGGCAGGAGTTGATCGAGGCCACCCAGGGCCAGCTCGACGAGAAGAAATGACCGAGACCGGCAGCGTTTCTACTGACTGGGTGAACCCGCTGCGGGACAAGCGCGACAAGCGCATGCCCCGCATCGCGGGGCCCTGCAGCGTGGTGATCTTCGGGGTCACCGGTGACCTGGCCCGCAAGAAGTTGATGCCGGCGATCTACGACCTGGCCAACCGGGGCCTGCTGCCGCCGACGTTCGCGTTGGTGGGCTTCGCCCGGCGGGACTGGGCCGACGAGGATTTCGCCCAAGTCGTCTACGACGCGGTGAAAAAGCACGCCCGCACCCCCTTCCGTCAGGAGGTGTGGGATCGGCTGGCCGAGGGATTCCGGTTCGTCCAGGGCACTTTCGACGATGACGCGTCGTTCGAGCGACTTGCCGAAACGCTGAGCAAGCTCGACGTGGAGCGCGGTACTCGCGGCAACCACGCCTTCTACCTGTCGATCCCGCCGGATGCGTTCCCGGTGGTGTGTGAGCAGTTGTCGAAGACCGGGCTGGCCAAGAAGTCGAACGACGGCTGGAGCCGCGTCGTCATCGAAAAACCCTTCGGTCACGACCTGGCCAGCGCTGAGGCGCTCAACGCCACCGTCAACAGCGTGTTTCCCGAGTCGTCGGTGTTCCGCATCGATCACTACCTCGGCAAGGAGACGGTGCAGAACATCCTGGCGTTGCGGTTCGCCAACGAGATGTTCGAGCCGATCTGGAACGCCCACTACGTCGACCACGTGCAGATCACCATGGCCGAGGACATCGGATTGGGTGGGCGCGCAGGATATTACGACGGAATCGGCGCCGCCCGCGACGTCATCCAGAACCACCTGCTGCAGTTGCTGGCGCTCACCGCGATGGAGGAGCCGGTCAGCTTCCAGCCCGATGAGTTGCAGGCCGAGAAGATCAAGGTCCTGTCCGCCACCCGGCTGGCCGAACCGCTGGATCAGACCACCTCGCGCGGCCAGTACGCCGCCGGCTGGCAGGGCGGCCAGAAGGTGGTGGGACTGCTCGACGAGGAGGGCTTCTCCAAGACCTCGACCACCGAGACGTTCGCCGCCATCACCCTGGACATCGACACCCGCCGCTGGGCTGGGGTGCCGTTCTACCTGCGCACCGGAAAGCGGTTGGGGCGCAGGGTCACCGAGATCGCGTTGGTGTTCAAGCGGGCGCCGCACCTTCCGTTCGACGCCACCATGACCGAGGAGCTCGGCAAGAACGCGTTGGTCATCCGGGTGCAGCCCGACGAGGGCATCACGTTGCGGTTCGGTTCCAAGGTTCCGGGTAACAACATGGAAGTCCGTGACGTGAACATGGACTTCTCCTATGGTGCCGCGTTCGCCGAGGAATCCCCCGAGGCCTATGAACGGTTGATCCTGGACGTGCTGCTCGGTGAGCCGTCGCTGTTCCCGGTCAACGAAGAAGTCGAATTGGCCTGGAAGATCCTGGATCCCGCGTTGCAGAACTGGGAGTCCCACGGGGCGCCCGAGCCATACGAGTCGGGTACCTGGGGCCCGGATTCGGCGGACGAGATGATGCGGCGCAGCGGCCGAGAATGGAGACGGCCCTAGATGATCGTCGATCTGCCTGACACCAGCACCGACCTGATCAACAAGAAGATCATCGGCCTCCGCGAAGAGGGCGGCGCGGTCACCATGGGCCGCGTGCTGACCCTGGTCATCGCGCCCGATACCGAGGCGGTGCTCGAGGATTCCATCGAGGCGGCCAACGCCGCCAGCCACGAACATCCGTG
Organism: Mycolicibacterium sp. SMGY-1XX; assembly: GCF_059132455.1. Classification (NCBI taxonomy): domain Bacteria; kingdom Bacillati; phylum Actinomycetota; class Actinomycetes; order Mycobacteriales; family Mycobacteriaceae; genus Mycobacterium; species Mycolicibacterium sp. SMGY-1XX. Next base: position 3,326,408 of record NZ_CP101139.1, on the reverse strand, counting down.
CCGCATCATCGTCGTCATTCCGGGTGACCGGCTGTCGACCGAGGCCCGGTTGGACGCCCAGATCCGGGTCGGCGGTGACGCCGGTGCCGGTGAGGTGGTGGTGCTGCGACTGTCCGGCCCGCTGGCCAACCACGCCAGCAGCGTCGTGCTGCCCTTCCTGCTGCCCGACACCCCGGTGGTCGCGTGGTGGCCCGATATCGCTCCCCCGGTGCCGGCCCAGGATCCGTTGGGCAAGTTGGCGATCCGGCGTATCACCGATGCCACCAACGGCACCGACCCGCTCGAGGCCATCAAGTCCCGGGCCCAGGGTTACACCGCCGGTGACACCGATCTGGCGTGGAGCCGGATCACCTACTGGCGGGCGCTGCTCACCGCGGCCATCGACCAGTCGCCGTTTGAACCCATCGAGTCCGCGGTGGTCTCGGGTCTGCAGAACGAACCCGCGCTCGATGTCCTGGCCGGTTGGCTGGCCAGCCGTATCGACGGGCCGGTGCGCCGGGAGGTGGGTGAATTGAAGGTCGAGCTGGTTCGCGCCACCGAGACCATCACGCTGAGCCGTCCACAGGAGGGTCGCACCGCGACGCTGACCCGGACGGCTCGGCCCGACGCGCTGGTACCGCTGGCCCGCCGCGAGACCCGGGAGTGCCTGGCCGAAGACCTGCGCCGGCTGGACTCCGACGAGATCTACTTCGAAGCGCTGCAGGGGATCGACAAGGTGCAATACGCATGAGCAAGACAGTCGTCGAAACCTACAACGACGCCGACGAATTGGTGGCGGCCGCCGGTAACCGGCTGATCGCCGCGATCACGGCCGCCGTCAACGAGCGCGGGCAGGCTTCCATCGCCCTGACCGGTGGAGGGACCGGTATCGGACTCCTGAAGCAGGTCCGCGCCAAAGCCGATGGCATCGACTGGTCGGCGGTACACATCTTCTGGGGCGACGAGCGTTACGTGCCGGAGTCGGACGACGAGCGCAACGACAAGCAGGCCCGCGAGGCGCTGCTGGACCACATCGACATCCCGGACCGCAATGTGCACGCGATGCCCGCCTCCGACGGCGAATTCGGTCCGGACATCGACGCGGCCGCGCTGGCCTACGAGCAGGTGTTGGCCGCCAACGCCCCCGAGGGCGAGCCCACCCCGGTTTTTGACGTGCACCTGCTCGGCATGGGCCCGGAAGGGCACGTCAACTCGCTGTTCCCGCACACCGTCGCCGCCGCGGAGAAGTCCCGGTTCGTGGTCGGGGTCGAGGACTGCCCCAAGCCACCGCCGCGGCGCATCACGCTGACCTTCCCGGCGGTGGTGCGGTCGCGCGAGGTGTGGTTGGTGGTCTCCGGTGGCGGTAAGGCCGACGCCGTGGCCGCGGCCGTCGGCGGGGCCGATCCCCTGGAATGGCCGGCCGCCGGTGCCGTCGGCACCGAGAAGACGGTGTGGCTGCTCGACTCCGACGCGGCCGCCACCATCGCCGACTGAGTGTGGCGGCCGTCATAATGGCGGCATGGCAGACAAAGACGTCACGGCATCGGGGAAACCAAGGCCGGCTCAGCAGCGCCTGCGGACGCTCGCGCAGGCAGCGCTGAATGCCGACGTCACGGTCGGTCAGGTGGACACCCTGCTCGCGGGTCTCACCGAGACGCTCGAGGACCTCAACAACTCCACCGACAATCTCGACGCCACCATGGAACGCTTCAACGCCACCATCAGCCGCATCGACGAACTCGCCCCCCGGCTGTTGTCGATGGTCGACCGGCTGGAGGCCATCGTGGACCGGGTGGAGCGGATCGTCGGTGTCGGCGAGGCGGTGGTCTCGCCCATCTCGGCGACGGAGAATGCGGTGCGTGGTGTGGTCAACGCCGTGCGCAGCCGTGCGGGCTTGTAGCGACCGATGAACTTCTGCTACCGAAAAGGCGTAGCAGCCCACCGTTGATCTGCACCGCCGGCCGACGGATGCTGTGCCTTGTCGAAAGGCGGTATCCCATGGCCGAATTCACCTACACCACCACCCGGCTCGGAAAGTTGTACCAGGGTGATCCGCTTCCGGTGGTGGTGGAGGCCACCACCTACTACCCCGCGGGCGCAGTGACATTCGGGGTGGAGGGCCGGGCGCTGTACGAGGACGGCGGTGACGCACCGTGGGCCGGCGGCCCCACCCTCCATGTGTTCGACACCGCCTCCGGTCTGGAACACCTGCGGTTCGACGCCTTCCCCGGCGAAGAGCACTACCACTACCTGACTCCGGGTGTGCAGAACCACTGGGTCGGTTTCGACACCGTGGCCGATGGACCGTTTGTGGACTGGATCCTCGAGCGGGTCAGGAACAAACTTCCCGAGCTGCTGAGGTTCGCCGGTGCCACCGCGCTCGCCGACGAGGTCGACCGCGACGTCATCGCCGCCGTTCTCGACGACGTGGAGGCGCATCTGCGCAGCCGTGATCTCCAGCTCGCCGAGGTGGGCGCAAGGGACAAGCCGACAGCGAGGGCGAACACGCTAACGTAAGGGCCGATGAGTTTCTCGTATGCCGCCGTTGTGGAGACGATTCAGCTCAACACACGGCTGGTCCGGATCACTCTCGAGGTAGAAGATCCTGACGTGCTGGACGTGAAACCGGCCGCCGATTCCGCGGTGGGTGTGTACTTCCCCGGTTCCGACGAAGGCCGCAACTATTCGGTGCGGTTTCAGGACGGCGCCCGGATCGACCTCGACATCTTTCTTCACGAGCCCGGTTTGCACTCCGCAGGTCCCGGCACCACCTGGGCATCGGGCACCAGACCGGGTGACCGGGTGGGCCTTGATCATGCCCGTTCGTGGTATCGCCCACCGGCCGACACCGACTGGCAGCTGCTGATCACCGACCTGTCCGGGCTGCCGGCCACCGCGCGCATCATCGAGGCACTGCCCGCCGATGTACCCGCCGTCGCGATAGTCGAAGTGGCCGACGACGACGACCTGACCTACTTGCCGGCCCGGCCGAACGTCACCGTCATCGCCACCGTCGGCACCGGAAACGGCCATGCACCAAGCCTTCTGGCCGAACTGACCCGCGATGTCGAGCTGCCTGCGGGCCGCGGTTACTGCTGGTTCGCCGGGGAGGCCGCGCAGTCCCGGGCGGTCCGCAAGTACGTCCGCGGTCTGGGCTGGGCCATCGACCAGTTCGACATCACCGGTTACTGGCGGTTGGACTCCGAGACCTGGGATCAGAAGTTCGCCGCAGTTCAGGACGACGTGCTGGCGGTCTACGAGAAGGCCCTGGCCGACGGCAAAGGCGACAAGGTGGCCTCCGAGGAATTCGACGAGGCGCTCGAGCGGGTTGGTTTGTAGCGCTTGTGATCGCGCAGGCACCGGCACGCACGCCGCCCCCGTCGGCGGCGCGCTACCTGACCGGCAAAGCCAGAATGGCCGGGTTCCTTACTGCGGTGGCCGTACTGGGCGGGATGTGTGTGGTCAGTCTGGCGATCGGCACCGAGAACGTCGCACTGTCCACCGTGTGGCAGGCCGTCACGGATTACCGCGACGTCGGCGACCAGTGGATCGTGCACGATCTGCGCATCCCCCGCACCGTGCTCGCGCTGCTGGTCGGGCTGGCCCTCGGACTGGCGGGCACCCTGATCCAAGCGGTCGGCCGGAACCCGCTCGCCGATACCGAGATCCTCGGAATCAACTCCGGTGCAGCCCTTTTTGTGGTCGGTGCCATCGCCTTCCTCGGGGTGCGCGGCGTGATGGGCTACATCTGGTTCGCCTTCGCCGGGGCCCTGTTCGCCATGGTCCTGGTGTACCTCGTCGGGATGACGGGCCGGTCCACGGTGACGCCGGTGCGCGTGCTGCTTGCCGGGGTGGCGATCGCCGCGGTGCTCGACGGTATCGGATTCGCGGTGCGGCTGCGCCATCCGCGGGCGTTCGACAACATGCGCTTTTGGGACGCCGGTGCGCTGGACGGCCGTGCTCTCGACGTGTCGGCGGCCATCGCGCCATTCATCGTCGCCGGGGTGATCCTGTGTGTGGTGGTGGGGCGTTCACTCAATGTCACCGCACTCGGTGAGGACCTGGCCAAGAGCATGGGCGGCAACGTGGTTCGCACGCAGGTGCTCAGTCTGGTCGCGGTCACCCTGCTGGCGGGTGCGGCCACCGCGGGCGCGGGGCCCATCGGTTTCGTCGGGCTGATGGTGCCGCACGCCGTGCGCCGGTTCACCGGACCGGATTGGCGCTGGATCCTGGCCTACGCCGTGGTGGTGGCACCGGCGCTGCTGTTGGCCGCCGACATCGTGGGACGTGTGGTCATCCGTCCGGCCGAGCTGCCCGCAGGCATCGTGACGGCGTTCATCGGTGCACCGGTGCTGATCTGGCTGGTGCGCAAGCGTGGGGCGGATCGCACATGACCGCCCTCGATTTCGGCAAGCGCCAGTTCGTGATTCGCCTCGCAGGCACGTCGGCGCGGATGTCCTGGCGAGCGGTGCTCGTCGTGTCGGCGCTGGCGGCCGGCGCGCTGGTGATCGCCGTGCTGGCCATCGGGATCGGCAAGTACGCCATCGAACCGGCTGATGTGCTGGGCGTGCTGGCAGGTACCAACACCTCGTTCGACCGGGTGGTGGTGTTGGAGTGGCGGATGCCGCGGATGTTGATGGCACTGTTGATCGGGGCCGCGCTCGGGGTGTCCGGCGCGATCTTCCAAGCGCTGACCCGTAATCCGTTGGGCAGCCCCGACATTATCGGCATCAACTTCGGCGCCTACACCGGCGCGCTGGTGGTCATCGCGACCGTCGGCGTGGGTTACTTCGCGGTGGCAGCCGGCGCACTGGTCGGTGCGCTGGCCACGGCCGTGCTGGTGTACGCGCTGTCGTATCGCAACGGCCTGGCCGGTTATCGGCTGATCGTGGTCGGCATCGGTGTCAGCGCCGTGCTGAACTCGGTCAACCAGTGGATCGTCATCAAACTCGATTTCCACACTGCGGTCACCGCGTCGGTGTGGCAACAGGGCACGCTCAGCGGGCTGAGTTGGACGCAGGTGGTGCCGATGGCGATCTGCCTGGCCGTCATCACCGTGATCCTGGTCGCGCTGGGTCCTCAGCTTCCGGTTCTACAGCTCGGCGACGACGCCGCCGGCGCCCTCGGCGTGCGCACCGAACCAACCCGGCTGGCTTACCTGGGTGTGGGCGTCGCACTGGTCGCACTGGCCTGTGCGGCAGCCGGTCCCATCACGTTCATCGCGTTGGCGGCCCCGCAGATCGCCCGTCGGCTCACCGCGACACCCGGCGTGGGTCTGGCGCCCTCGGCCGCGATGGGGGCGGTGCTGCTGCTGATCGGCGACGTCATCGCCCAGCATCTGTTGCCCGGCAATGAACTTCCGGTCGGCGCCGTCACGGTGTCACTCGGCGGTGCGTACCTGATCTACCTCCTCATCACCCAGGCAAGGAAACGATGAGCAATTCCCGGCTGCGCACCGAGCAGCTCACCATCGGCTACGACGGCAAGACGGTGATCACCGACCTGACGGTCGACATCCCGGACGGCCGGGTCACCGCGATCGTCGGGCCCAACGCGTGCGGCAAGTCAACGCTGCTGCGCGGTCTGGCGCGGTTACTGAAACCGTCTTCCGGGCAGGTGATCCTGGACGGCGCCGATATCAACGGCCTGCACACCAAGGAGGTGGCCCGGCGGCTCGGCCTGCTCCCCCAGACGTCCATCGCACCCGAAGGCATCACCGTGGCCGATCTGGTGTCCCGCGGCCGTTTTCCGCATCAGAAGGTGTTGCGCCAGTGGGCCCGTGAGGACGCCGACGCGGTGGCCGAGGCCATGCGCGCCACCGCCGTCGAGGAGTTGTCGGGGCGCCTGGTCGATGAACTGTCCGGCGGCCAGCGCCAGCGGGTGTGGGTGGCGATGGTGCTGGCCCAGGAGACGCCATTGGTGCTGCTCGACGAGCCCACCACCTACCTCGACATCGCCCACCAGGTCGAGCTGCTGGATCTGTTCGCCAAGCTCAACCGCGAACAGGACCGCACCGTGGTGGCGGTGTTGCACGACCTCAACCACGCCTGCCGCTACGCCGACCACATCATCGCCATGAAGGCGGGAACTATTGTGGCCCAAGGCGATCCGACGGACGTCATCACCGAGGACCTGGTGGGCGAGGTCTACGGCCTGGCCTGCCAGATCATCGACGACCCGCAGACGGGGACGCCGCTGGTGGTTCCCAGGGCGTCACCTCATCTGCGGGTGCGGCGGTGATGCTCAGGCGTTGGCCAGATCCTGCACCGGCCGGCCGTTCAAGGCGTTGGCCAGCTGCGGGGTCAGCACGTCGAGGGCGTACAGCAGCGCATCGGGACCGCTATAGGTCAGTGCCCCACTGAGGTTCGACTCGAAGGTGGTGTAGAGCGTGCGGTCCTCGGTCACCACCGGCAGCCGCGCGAACGCCGGCGAAGCCACCATCTGCTCCTTGGTGGCGCCGTTGACGAACAGCACGTCGCGGTTGAGCAGGTCCAGCTTCTCCTCGCTGACATCACCGTCGACCTCCTGGGTCGCGAAACCCAGTGCGGTGAACAGTGATCGGCGCGGGTCGTTCTCCGGCAGCAGCCAGTGCCCGCCGCTTTCCGGGCCGAAATCCACCACCAGTGTCTTGCCGGCGAATTCGGGGTTGGCGGTCTTGGCCTCATCGATGCGGCCCTGCACCTTGTCGACCAATTCCTTGGCCTGGTCTTCCTTGCCGAGTGCCTTGCCGGTGGTCAGCAGCTGCACATCCCACGGGGTTTCCTCGTCGGCGTAGTCGGCCGACTGGATCACCGTCGGCGCGATCTGGGAGAGCCGGTCGTAGGTCTGCTGGTCGATGGTCTCGTAGATGGCGAAGATGACGTCCGGCTTCTCCGCGGCAATCGCTTCGAAGTCGATCTCGTCGGCGCCCCAGGTGGGGATCGGCTTGTCGCCGGTGGCGGCCTTCACCCACGGGTAGTCGTTGTACTCCTCGAAGAACTCGCGGCTGGCGACGGGAACGACGCCGAACGGAAGAACGAAGTCCTGGTCGGTCCACCCCACGGTCACCACCCGGGCCGGGTTGGCCGGGACGACCGTCTCGCCGAACTTGTGGCTGATGGTGACACCTTCGGGCGCCGCTTCGCCACCGGACTGGCCGCTGTCCGACGAGCTACATCCGCTGATCAGGCCGATCAGCAGTATCAGACCGGCAATCCAGCGCAGCGCGCCGGGCCCCCCGCTTCTCACGTTCAAGACCTACTCCTTCAACCTAGCGCCATTGCACTAGGGATGTTAGAGCAGCCTAACCAAATGACAACCCCTATGTCTCACAGCAAGTTGACAGGAAAGGGCTGTGGCGCAACTACTTTGACGCACCTGTCAACGGTTACCCGCTGTTGCGCAGGGCGGTGGCCAACCCGCTCATGGTGAGCAGAATGCCGCGCTGCACCCGTTCGTCGGTGGCTCCGGATCGGTACTGTCGCAGCAGTTCGACCTGCAGATGGTTCAGCGGTTCCAGGTACGGGAACCGGTTGAACACCGAACGCGCCAGCGCCGGATTGTCGGCCAGCAGGTCGTCGTGACCCGTGATCGCCTTGTGCATGGCGATGGTGCGCTGGTGCTCAGCAGCGATCTTGTCGAACACCCGGTGCCGCAGCGCCTCGTCCTCGACCAACTCGGAGTAGCGCGCCGCCAGGCCCATGTCCGATTTGGCCAGCACCTGCGCCATGTTGGACAGCACGGTGCGGAAGAACGGCCAGCGCCGGTAGAAGTCCTGCAGGACTTCCAGCCGTCCGTCACCCTGGGCGATCCAGTCGGCGAACGCGGTGCCGGTTCCGTACCACCCGGGCAGCATCACCCGTGACTGGCTCCAGGCCAGCACCCACGGGATGGCCCGCAGATCGGAGATCGAGGTGGTGGGTTTACGCGAGGTGGGCCGGCTGCCGATGTTCAGTGCGCCGATCTCGCTGACCGGTGTCGACGCCTTGAAGTACTCCACGAAACCCGGTGTCTCATGGACCAATTCGGCATAAGCGCGTTGAGCGCGGGCCGCCAGGTCGTCGAGCACCTCATAGGCCGCCTCGGCGGCGTCACCGAGGCCTTCGATGTCCAGCAGCGTCGACTCCAGCGTCGCGGCCACCAGGGTCTCCAGGTTCCGGTGCGCGATCCGGGGCTCGGCGTACTTGGCGGCGATGATCTCGCCCTGCTCGGTGATCCGCAGCGAGCCACGCACCGCACCGGGCGGCTGCGCCAGGATGGCGTCATAGCTGGGCCCGCCACCACGACCGACGGTGCCGCCACGGCCGTGGAACAACCGCATCCGGATCCCGGTCTTGGCCGCCATCTCCACGAGGTCGAGCTCCGCGCGGTACAGCGCCCAGTTCGCGGCGAGATACCCGCCGTCCTTGTTGGAGTCCGAGTAGCCGAGCATGACCTCCTGGCTCTCGCCGCGGGCGTGCACCATCGCGCGGTAGAGCGGGATGTCGAGGACCGCCTCCATGATGGCGGCGCCGTGCTGCAGATCGTCGATGGTCTCGAACAGCGGCACGATGCCGACGGGGCTGTACGGCGACTCCTCTGAGGCGTCCAGCAGGCCGGCTTCCTTCAGCAGCAGCGCGGCCTCGAGCATGTCCGACACCGACTGGCACATCGAGATGATGTAGTTGGGCACCGCGCTGGGACCGAAGACCGCAACCGCCCGCGCCGCGGCCCGCACGATGTCGAGTTCCTTGCGCGCCAGTTCCGACAACTCGGCATGCTCGCCGGTCAGCGGTCGTCGTGTGCTCAGCTCACTCACCAGCAGCGCCACCCGCTCCTGCTCGGGAAGTGATGCATAGTCAGGGTGGACCCCGGCCCAGGCCAGCAGTTCGGCGACCACCTCTTCGTGCACCTCGGAGTTCTGCCGCATGTCCAGCCCCGACAGATGGAAGCCGAAGACGTGCACCGCCTCGCGGAGCCGGGCCAGCCGGTCGTCGGCGAGCAGGGCGCTGCCGTGGGCGCGCAACGACGCGTCCACGGTGTCCAGGTCGGCCACCAACTCGGCGGGGTTGTCGTAGCGGTCGAGCCCGATGTCCAGCAGGTGTTCCGGTTGCCGGTCCAGCACCTCGGCGGCGGTGGCGGTGAGCCGGGCGTGGATCACCCGCAGCGCCCGCCGGTACGGTTCGTCGGCGCGCGCCGGTTCGTGACACATATCGGCCAGGGCAGCGAGCTCGGGGCTGATCTCGACCAGCCGCGCCGACATGGAGAGTTCTTCCTCGAGCGCCGTCAGCTCGGTGAAGTAGTGCGCGAATGCCGTGTAGGCCGCGCTGCCGGTGGCCAGCCGCACCACCTCGGCCGTGACGTTCGGATTGCCGTCGCGGTCACCGCCGATCCACGACCCCGGCCGCAGGATCGGTGCGGGCAGCAGGTCGGCCTCGGGCCAGCGGGCGCGCAGCGCCTGGCGCACCTCTCTGTTCACCTTGGGGATCACGTCGAAGAACGCCGCCGGGTAGTACCGCAGCCCGGTTTCGATCTCGTCCTGGATCTTGAGCCGGGACAACCGGATCAGTGCGGTCTGCCAGAGCATGAGGATCTGCCTGCGCAGCTCGACGTCGATCGGCGCGCCGTCGGCCGTGGACGTCAGCCCGGCGGCGTGCAGGCGCATCAGCTCGGTGATGCGGTGCTGGGTGTCGAAGATGGTGCGGCGCCGCGTCTCGGTGGGGTGCGCGGTGATCACCGGCGACACCAGCGCGCCGGTCAACGCGTCGGCCACCGTGGCCGCGTCCAGCTCGGCGGCATCGAGTTTCAGGTAGGTGGCGGCCAGGCTGCTGTTCTGCGGCGGCTCCCCCGCCGCCACGTGGATTGCCCGCCGGCGCTCCCGGTGGATGTCCTCGGCGACGTTGGCCAGCAGCGCGAAATGGGTGAAGGCGCGGATCACCGGGATGGCTTTCTTGGCCTCGATCCCGTCGAACATCTGCGCCAGCTCTGCGCGGTCGATCTCCGAGCGGCGCACCCGGAACGACTCCACCCGGGCCCGCTCGACGAGATCGAAGATCTCGTCGCCGTTCTGGTCGCGCACCGTGTCGCCGAGCATCGCGCCGAGCAGGCGGATGTCCTCTCGCATCGGTTCGGTGGCCTCCCGTCCGACCTGGGTGCGGCGTACCGCGCCGATCGGTTCCAGTGCGGTGTCGGAAGGTTCAACCATGGCCACGATTATCGACGACGCGACGTAGGTGCGCCCGCCGGCGTTCGCCGGTGACCGAACGCGCCCCTACACACCTGGTTGTGGATGAGTTTCAGACTGTGGACAACTCGGCGGTTTGGCAGTTCGGCACGGCTCGGGCGTCGGCGCCCGCTGGCATGATCGAACACATGTTCGATGATTTGCCAGATCCCGCCGGCCTCGCCGACGCCGCCTCTGCGGTGGCGGCGATCCAGAGCTATGTGCGCGCCGAGGCGTTCATGGCGGCCCGGGTGCGGCAGGCGGTGGCGGTACTGATGCGCATCCGGGAGGCAGAAGCCTCCGAGGAGCGCCAACGCTGGGTGGTCGATGCGTGGGCCTCCACCAGCCACGAAGTCGGTTTGGCCGCGGGGATCAGCGCACGCCGCGCGTCGGGAGTAATGCGTCAGGCGCATGCCCTGTCAGTTCGATTCCCCCGGCTCGGCACCCTGCTGCAGGACGGGGTCATCAACGCCCGGGTGGCCGCGATCATCGTCTGGCGCACCGGGTTGGTCGACAACCCAGCCGTCGCCGCCAAGACCGACGCCGCCCTGGCCGAACGCGCCGAAGGATTCGGGGTGCTCTCCGATGACGATCTGGAACTGGCCATCGACGCGGTGATCGAAGAACACGATCCCGACGCCTCGCGCCGCTACCGGGACGCCGCCAAGAATCTGGATGTGCAGTTCGGCAAACTCGACGACGCCGCCGGCACCCGCAGCGTGCACGGCCGGGTGTCGGCGGTAGCGGCTGAAACGGCGCGGCAGGTGTTGGCCGCATTGGTGGCCACGGTGTGCAAGCAGGACCCGCGCTCCCAGGGGCAGTTACGGGCAGCGGCGTTCGAAGCGCATTTCGCCGGTCAGAATCGGTTGATGTGCCAGTGCGGCACCCCGGACTGCCCGGCCGCCGATGCCAACTATCGCAATGTGAGCAATGTCGTCATCCACGTGCTCGCCGATCCCGACACCGTGCTGGCCGCCCTTGAAGAAGCCGCCGACTACGCCGCGAGTCAGCCACCCCTACCCACCGATGCCGCCGCGGAGGCCGCCGACACTGCCGATCCGTTCGCGTGGCTGACCGCCACGCCCGAACCGAACGACGGTGACGAGGAACCACCGTGGGTCACAGCCCAAACCCCCGCTGCGCCTGCCCCCGCCGAACGCGACCACCCAGACTCCACTGCACCTCAACCCTCAGACCGCGGCCCCGCCGCGGTCGGAAACGGGCCGCCTGCAACATCTTCGGACGCGGCGGATGCTCAGCGTCAACCGGACGGCCACCCGCCACCCCCACCGCAACCCGAACCATCACCGAGGCGGTGGTGTCGGGCGGCGGTCATGCTCGGCGCCCGCGAGGTGATTCCGACGCCGTTGCTGGCCGAGCTGATTCGCAAGGGCGCCAGACTGGAAGCCCTGCCAACTCCCGCGGACGCGAGCGAGGGTGGCCGTTATCCATCTCCAAAGTTGCGGCGCTGGCTGCTGTGCCGCGATATGACCTGCCGGATGCCGGGCTGCTCCCGACCGGCCGAGTACGCCGATGTCGACCACACCATCCCCCACCCGGCCGGGCCCACCCACCCGTCCAACCTGAAGTGCTACTGCCGCCTCTGCCATCTGTTGAAAACCTTCTGGGACGGCCCCGACGGCTGGCGCGAGGTCCAGCATCCCGACGGCAGCATCACCGTGATCGCCCCGACGGGCCACACCTATATCGGCCATCCCACCAGCCGACTCCTCTTCCCCGGCTGGGACACCACCACCGCCGAACTACCACCGTCGTCAGCGCCATCGCCGAAGGCCACCAACCGCGGACTGAAGATGCCCAAACGCAGCCGCACCCGCGCCGAAGACAACGCTCAACGCATCAAAGCCGAACGAGAACGCAACGCCGCCCGCCGCCACGCCGAACGTGAACCCAACACCAAAGAAGACCGTCCCCCACCACCGTGACGGTAGCGCCGATGGGTCGCAACGGTGAGTCATGCCTGCGGCGCACAGCTACCCGTTGTCGAAGGTGGTCGGTCACCAAAGCGCCGCCGAATGGTGCTCCCATTCGACGGCGCTTTGAAAGGCTGGTTTAGCCGTACTTGATCTGCAGGCCCACACCGATGATGGAGACCACCCAGATGCCGGTCACGAACAGCGTGAGCCGGTCGAGGTTCTTCTCCACCACCGTCGAACCGGACAGGCTGGACTGCACACCGCCACCGAACAGCGTCGACAGGCCGCCACCCTTGGCACGGTGCAGCAGCACCAACAGCACCACCAGCAGGCTGGTGACGATGAGGACGATCTGCAGGGCCAATTCCATGGTGGTCACCTTACATGGTGGGGATTTGGAGGTGAAAACCGCCGGTCAACGGGCAATTACGCTGCCTACGGCAGGGGTCCGCCCGCGGCGATCGCCGACAGCGTGGCGAACTGCTCACCGTCCAGCGAGGCGCCGCCCACCAGGGCACCGTCCACGTCCTTCTGCGCGACGATCTCACCGACGTTCTTGGCGTTGACCGAACCGCCGTAGAGCACGCGCACGCTGTCCGCGATCTCCGCAGAGCTGAGCTCCACGAGTTCCTTACGGATGGCGGCGCAGACTTCCTGGGCGTCGGCGGCGCTGGCCACCCGGCCGGTGCCGATGGCCCACACGGGCTCATAGGCGATGACCACCGACGCGATCTGCTCGGCGGACAGCCCAGCCAGCGACGCCTTCAATTGCGCGACGTTGTAGTCGACGTGGTTTCCGGCCTCGCGGACGTCCAAGCCCTCGCCGATGCAGACGATCGGGGTCAGGCCGTGCTTCAGCGCGGCCGCAGCCTTGGCGGCCACCAGCGCGTCGTCCTCATGGTGGTACGTGCGCCGCTCGGAGTGCCCGACGACGACGAACGTGCACCCGAGCTTGGCCAGGAACGCGCCGCTGATCTCGCCGGTGTAGGCACCCGAGTCATGCTGCGACACATCCTGGCCGCCGTAGGTCAGCCGCAGTTTGTCCCCATCTACCAGCGTCTGCACGCTGCGCAGATCGGTGAACGGCGGAATGACGGTGACGTCGACTTTGTCGAAGTACTTGTCCGGCAACGAGAATGCGATCTTCTGCACCAGAGCGATGGCCTCGAAGTGGTTGAGGTTCATCTTCCAGTTGCCGGCTATCAACGGCTTACGGGCCATGAATCTAAGACTCCAGTACTTGGATGCCGGGCAGGTCTTTGCCCTCGAGGTATTCCAGCGACGCCCCGCCGCCGGTGGAGATGTGGGAGAAGCCGTCCTCGGGCAGGCCGAGTTGGCGCACCGCGGCAGCCGAATCGCCGCCGCCGACAACGCTGAACGCACCTTTACGGGTGGCCGCGATGATCGCCTCGGCGACGCCCTTGGTGCCCGCCGCGAACGCCGGGAACTCGAACACACCCATCGGTCCGTTCCAGAACACGGTTTTGGCGTTGGACAGCAGGGCGGTGAAACGCTTCACCGACTCCGGGCCGATGTCCAGCCCTATCTTCCCGTCGGGAATCTGGTCGGCGGCCACGGTCTCCGGCGGCGAGTCCGCGGCGAACTTCTCCGCCACCACGATGTCGACCGGCAGGTGGATCACGTCGCCGTAGTCCTCGAGCAGTTTGCGGCAGGTGTCGATCATCTCTTCCTGCAGAAGGGAACTGCCCACCGAAACCCCTTGCGCGGCAAGGAAGGTGAAGCACATGCCACCGCCGATGATGAGACTGTCGGCCTTGGTGGCCAGATTCTCGATCACCGCGAGCTTGTCGGAGACCTTGGAGCCGCCCAGCACCACGGCGTACGGGCGCTCGGTCGAACTGGTCAGCTGCCGCAGCACCTCGACCTCGGTGGCCACCAGGCGACCGGCGTAGTGCGGCAGCACCGTCGCGACGTCGTACACCGACGCCTGCTTGCGGTGCACCACACCGAAACCGTCGGAGACGAAAGCCGCCGGATTTCCGCCCGGGTCATCCACCAGTTCGGCCAACGCCTTGGCCAGCTTGAGCCGCTCGCTGTCGTCCTTACTGGTCTCACGCGGATCGAAGCGGATGTTCTCCAGCAACAACACGTCGCCGTCGGTCAGGCCTTCGGCGCGGGCCAACGCGTCGGTGCCCACCACATCGGCGGCCAGCTGCACGTGCCGGCCCAGCCGCTCGCCGAGCGCGGCAGCCACCGGCGCCAGCGAGAACTTCGGATCCGGCTCGCCTTTCGGACGCCCCAGGTGGGCCGTCACGATCACTTTGGCGCCCGCGTCCGACAACGCTTTCAGCGTGGGTGCCGAAGCGATGATCCGGCCCGGATCGGTGATCTGACCGTTGTCGTCGAGGGGGACGTTGAGGTCGGAGCGCACCAGCACGCCCCGACCTTCGACGCCCTCGGCCAGCAGGTCGTCAAGCGTCTTGACGGCCATTTACAGCGACTTACCGACCAGGCCGACCAGGTCGACGAGGCGGTTGGAGTAGCCCCATTCGTTGTCGTACCAGGAGACGACCTTGGCCTGATTGTCGATCACCTTGGTCAGGCCGGAGTCGAACAGCGAGCTGTGCGGGTCGGTGACGATATCGCTGGAGACGATGGGGGCGTCGTAGTACTTCAGGATGCCCTTGAGCGGTCCCTCGGCGGCCGCGGAGAACGCGGCGTTGATCTCGTCGACGGTCGCGGACTTCGAGAGTTCCGCGGTCAGGTCGGTCACCGAACCCGTGGGGATCGGCACCCGCAGCGCGTAGCCGTCGAGCTTGCCCTTGAGCTCCGGCAGCACCAGGCCGATGGCCTTGGCGGCGCCGGTGGAGGTCGGGACGATGTTGACGGCGGCGGCGCGGGCGCGACGCAGATCCTTGTGCGGCCCGTCCTGCAGGTTCTGGTCCTGGGTGTAGGCGTGGATCGTGGTCATCAGGCCCTTGACGATGCCGAACTCGTCGTTGAGCACCTTGGCCAGGGGGCCGAGGCAGTTCGTGGTGCACGAGGCGTTGGAGATGATGTTCTGGCTGCCGTCGTACTTGTCGTCGTTGACGCCCAGCACGATGGTGATGTCCTCGTCGCTGGCCGGCGCCGAGATGATGACCTTCTTGGCACCCGCGTCGAGGTGGCCCTGCGCCTTGGCGCGGGCGGTGAAGATGCCGGTGGACTCGACCACGACGTCGACACCCAGGTCGCCCCACGGCAGCGCCGCCGGTCCTTCTTTGACCTCGAGAGCCTTGAGCTTGTGGTCGCCGACGACGATGGTGTCATCACCTTCGAGGCTGACGTCGTACGGCAGCCGGCCCAGGATGGAGTCGAACTTCAGCAGGTGGGCCAGTGTGGCGTTGTCGGTGAGATCGTTGACCGCGATGATCTCGATGTCGGTGTTCTTGCCCTCCGCCTTCTGCGCGTCGAGTGCGCGGAAGAAGTTGCGTCCGATACGGCCGAAGCCATTCACGCCTACCCGGATGGTCACTTGTCTCTCCCTAGGTCCGCTTCGTGTAGTGCTCGGCAGTCAGCCTAGTAGTGCGCCAACATCGCTGTGCGAGTTGGTCGCCTAGAAGCCGGCGTAGTTTGACGCCGGCGAAAGTGATCCCCCCGACAAAGCCGGGTATCCGCCCCCTGTGATCGTCGCGAGGGTGGACATATCCAATCCGGACAAAGAGCTGTTCACGGACGGCATCACCAAGCTCGGCCTGGCCAAGTACTACCAGTCTGTGGCCGCCACAATGGTGCCCTACCTGGCCGAACGCCCCATCAGCATGCAGCGCTTCCCGGACGGGATCTCGGCTTCGGGCTTCTATGAGAAGAAGGCGCCGGCGCATTTCCCGCCGTGGATCGACACGATCAAAGTCGAGACCGCCGACGATGTGCAGTGCCAGGTGGTGATCAACGATCAGCGCTCACTGGTCTATCTGGCCGACCAGGCCTGTATCACCGTGCACACGTGGCTCAGCCGGGCACGCGCGTTGGACTCCCCCGATCAGCTGATGTTCGACCTGGACCCGTCGACCGACGACGTCGATGCGGTGCGGCGGGCCACCGCCATGACCGGTGAGCTGCTGGACCAACTCGGGTTGACGTCATTCGTCAAGACCACCGGATCACGCGGGTACCACGTCGTGGTGCCGCTGCGTCAGCGTGAGAGTTTCGACGAGACGCGGGCATTCGCGCGTGACGTGGCCGACGTGCTGGTGCAGCGGGCACCCGATCTGCTGACCACCGAACAACGCAAGGCGGAGCGCGGCGACAAGGTGTACATCGACATCGCCCGCAACGGTTACGGCCAGACCGCGGTACCTCCGTACGCCGTGCGGGCCCGGCCGGGCGCACCGGTGTCCACACCCATCGAGTGGTACGAACTCGACCGGGTGAACCCAGATGAATTCACCATCAACACGATCCTGAACAGGTTGTCGCGCCGCGGTGATGCCTGGCACGGAATGCGCCGCCGCGCCCACGGATTGGACCGGGCCCGCGACAAGCTGGCCCGCCTGCAGACCTAGCTGTCTTCGAGCAGGTCGGGGGTGACCGCCGACTCGGTGTCCGGGATACCGTCCTGCTTTGCTTTTCGGTCAGCCATCGACAGCAAGCGCCGAATACGGCCTGCCACAGCGTCTTTCGTCATCGGCGGATCAGCCAGTCGGCCCAGCTCCTCCAACGAGGCCTGCCGGTGCTCGACGCGCAGCTTGCCTGCCGATGCCAGATGGCTCGGCACCGAATCACCCAGGATCTGCAGCGCGCGCTCCACTCGGGCCGCCGCCGCCACCGCAGCGCGCGCCGAACGACGCAGGTTGGCGTCATCGAAATTCGCCAACCGGTTGGCCGTGGCGCGCACCTCCCGGCGCATGCGGCGCTCTTCCCACGTCAGCCGGGTGTCCTGCGCCCCCATCCGGGTGAGCAGAGCGCCGATGGCTTCGCCGTCGCGGACCACCACCCGGTCGGCCCCCCGCACCTCGCGCGCTTTGGCGCTGACGCCGAGGCGTCGCGCGGCGCCGACGAGGGCCAGCGCCGCCTCCGGACCCGGGCAGCTGACCTCCAGGGCCGACGACCGGCCGGGCTCGGTCAGCGACCCGTGCGCCAGGAACGCGCCGCGCCATGCCGCTTCGGCGTCGGCGACGCTGCCACCCACCACTTGAGCGGGCAGGCCGCGCACGGGGCGGCCCCGCAGGTCCAGCAATCCGGTCTGGCGAGCCAGCGCCTCACCGTCTTTGGCGACGCGCACCACGTAGCGGGTGCTCTTGCGGATTCCGCTGGCCGACAACACGTGGACCACGGCGTTGTACCCGTAGAGATCGAAGATGTCCTTGCGGAGCCGGCGCGCGATGATGCCGAGGTCCACCTCGGCTTCGACGACCACCCGGCCGGAGACAATGTGCAGACCCCCGGCGAAACGCAGCAGCGATGCCACCTCGGCCCGCCGGGCGCTCACCGAATTGACCACGAGTCGGCTCAGCTCGTCTTTGACCTCGGCCGTCATCGCCACGGATCGTCACCTCTCGGTCCATTCAGGTTTGCTCCATCCACACCGGGAGCCGTCGTTGGCGTGGTCGGTGCCACCGGGTCGCCCCCTCGTACCGAGACGCCTTGCAGCGCCGCGGCGAGCTTCGCCGGATCATGTAAAGGTGTACCAGGTCGGGACACGTCAGCGAACTGAACTCGAGCATCAAGTGCGTTTGCGGTGCGCTGGAGTTGCTGGCGTTCGCGTTCGCCGCGGACATTGCCGGCGTCGACGATGATGTCGTGCACGGTGAAGTCGGGAGCATGCTGGCTCAGCACGTGCAGGTGCCGCTCGGCGGAGAAGCCGGCCGTCTCCCCCGGTTCGGCGGCCAGGTTCAGCACCAGTGCCCGACGTGCGGTGGTGGCACGCAGCGCCGCCGCCAGGTCCGGCACCAGCACGTGCGGGATGACGCTGGTGAACCAGGAACCCGGTCCCAGCACCACCAGGTCGGCGTTCATGATCGCGTCGATGGCCTGTCGCGTCGCGGGCGGATGACCGGGCAGCAGCCGCACCCGCCGGACTTTGCCGGGAGTGGTGGCGATGGCGACCTGGCCGCGGATCACCCGGCTCATCCGCGGATCCGACTCCAGCCCGGCGACATCGGCTTCGATCTGCAGCGCGATCGGGCACATCGGCAGCACCCGCCCCTTGACGCCCAGGATCCGGCCCACCTCGTCCAGGGCTGCCACCGGATCGGCCAGCACCTCGTTCAGGCCGGCCAACAGCAGGTTGCCGATGGGGTGGCCGGCCAGCGCGCCGCTGCCGCTGAACCGGTGCTGGATGATGGTGGCCCACAGCCGACCGTGCGGACTGTCAGATGCCAACGCCGCCAAGGCCATTCGCAGGTCACCGGGCGGCACGATGTCGAGTTCGCTGCGCAACCGGCCCGACGAGCCGCCGTCGTCGGCCACCGTGACCACCGCGGTGACGTGGGCGGTCAGCCGCCGCGCCGCCGACAGCGTCGCGTACAGCCCGTGGCCGCCCCCCAGGGCGACGATGCGCGGGTTCGCCGAATTCATCGGCCGCTCGTCACGGATGTCATTCGCGCCCCAGGTCCCGGTGCAGCACCCGCACCGAAGTCTGCTCACCGCCGGACAGCCGGGCCGCCAGCGCCTCGGCGATGGCGACACTGCGGTGTTTGCCGCCGGTGCAGCCGATGGCGACGGTCATGTAGCGCTTTCCCTCCCGGCGATAGCCTTCGACTACCAGGCCCAGCAGCTCATGGTAGGTCTCCAGGAACTTCTCCGCGCCCGGCTGACCCAGCACGTAGTCGCGCACCTTGGGGTGCTGGCCCGAGTGCGGTCGAAGGTCGTCTACCCAATGCGGATTGGGCAGAAAACGCACATCCATCACCATGTCGGCGTCCATGGGCAACCCGTACTTGAAGCCGAACGATTCCACGGTGACCGCTGTCAGCGGCACGGTTTCCCCGCCGAAGGCCTGCTCGATGCTGGCGCGCAGGGCCGGCACCGGCAGGCTGGACGTGTCGATCACCAGGTCGGCGCCGGCCCGCACCGGTGCCAGCATCACCCGTTCGGCGGCGATCCCCTCGGCCAGCGTGAGCCCCGCCTGCAGCGGATGGCTTCGGCGGTTCTGCTCGTAACGCCGCACCAGGATGTCGTCGGAGGCCTCCAGGAACAGCACCTGCGGCGTGATACCGCGGGTGGCCAACTCGCTGCGCACGGCGTCGAGGTCACCGGTGAATCCCCTGGACCGGGCGTCCATGACCACCGCCAGTTGGGTGATCCGCGATCCCGCGGCCAGGCCGAAGTCGACCATGCGGGCGATCAACTCGGTCGGCAGGTTGTCCGCCACGTACCAGCCCAGGTCTTCGAGCACCTTGGCCGCTGTCCCCCGGCCGGCTCCGGAAAGCCCCGTCACCAGCACCACATCTATGCCGGGATCGATACCTCTACCCGGTTCTTGTTCGTCTGTGTTGTCCGTCATCCCCACACCCGTTGCCCGGTGTCATCATCGCTCACCTGCGCCTCCGGCGGGGCTGTCTCGGTGACAACGATTCCGGCGACCGGCTCATCAGCCTCCGG
This sequence comes from Mycolicibacterium sp. SMGY-1XX, assembly GCF_059132455.1. Classification (NCBI taxonomy): domain Bacteria; kingdom Bacillati; phylum Actinomycetota; class Actinomycetes; order Mycobacteriales; family Mycobacteriaceae; genus Mycobacterium; species Mycolicibacterium sp. SMGY-1XX. The sequence goes on along the minus strand of NZ_CP101139.1, from coordinate 3,306,767 downwards.
CACCACCCCCAGCGCCGCGAGCACAGCCGTTGCGGTGGTCACCCCGATCCCCGGGACGGCGGTGATCTCCTCCACCGATGCCTGCTTCAGTTTGGCCACCGAACCGAAATGCGTGACCAGCGCCTTGCGCCGATGCTCACCGAGCCCCGGGATGGCGTCGAGGGCGGAGGCGGTCATCCGCTTGGACCGTTTGCTGCGGTGGAAGGTGATGGCGAATCGGTGCGCCTCGTCACGGACCCGCTGCAGCAGGTACAGCCCTTCGCTGGTGCGCGGCATGATCAGCGGGTCGGGCTCGCCCGGCACCCAGACCTCCTCGAGCCGTTTCGCCAGACCGATCACCGCGACGTCGGTGACCCCGAGATCGTCGAGGACGGCTTGCGCGGCGTTCACCTGGGGCGCGCCCCCGTCGACCACGTAGAGGTTGGGCGGGTAGGCGAACTTGCGCGATTTGCCCTCGGGGGCGAGTTCCTGCGGTTCCTGGCTGTCCTTGAGATGACGCCAGAACCGGCGGCGGGTGACTTCCGCGATGGAGGCCACATCATCGGAGCGACCGTCGCCGGCGGCCTCTTTGATCGAGTAGTGCCGGTAGTCCGACTTACGCGGTAACCCGTCTTCGAAGACCACCAGTGAGGCCACCACATCGGTGCCCTGCACATGGCTGATGTCCACACACTCGATGCGCAGCGGCGCATCGGCCAGCCCGAGAGTGTCCTGAATGGCTTGCAGCGCAGCCGATCTGGCGTTGAAGTCACCGGCCCGCTTGAGCTTGTGCTGCTGCAGCGCCTCCTTGGCGTTGCGTTGCACAGTCTCGGCCAGGGCCTTCTTGTCGCCGCGTTGCGGCACCCGCAGAGTCACTCTGGACCCACGCAGCCCGGACAGCCAGCTCGACAGCTCGTCGTAGTTCGGCGGCAGGCACGGCACCAGCACCTCGCGCGGTACGGGGTTGGTGGCTTCGTCTGCGGCACTGCCCAATTCGGCTTGTTCGCCGTAGAACTGGGTGAGGAACTGTTCCACCAGCTGTGCGTGGGAGCCGCCGTCCGCATCGTCGGGTTCGCCGGCTTTCTCGACCACCCACCCGCGCTGGCCGCGGACCCGGCCACCGCGCACGTGGAACACCTGCACGGCGGCTTCCAGATCGTCGTCGGCGAACGCCACCACGTCGGCGTCGGTGCCGTCACCGAAGACCACCGCCTGCTTCTCCATCGCCCGCCGCACCGCGCCCAGGTCGTCGCGCAACCGGGCGGCGCGCTCGAAGTCCAGCACCTCGGCGGCCTCGTTCATCTGGCTCTCGAGCTCCCGCGCGAAGCGGTCGGTCTTGCCGGACAGGAAATCGCAGAAGTCCTCGACAATGGTGCGGTGCTGCTCGGCGCTGACCCGGCCCACACACGGCGCCGAGCACTTGTCGATGTAGCCGAGCAGACACGGACGGTCGATCTGTTTGTGCCGCTTGAACACTCCGGCCGAGCAGGTGCGCGCCGGGAACACCCGGGTCAACAGGTCCAGAGTCTCGCGAATGGCCCAGGCGTGTGAGTAGGGGCCGAAGTAGCGCACCCCTTTGCGGCGGGGCCCGCGGTAGACGTACAGCCGGGGGTACTCCTCGCCCAGGCTGACCGCCAGCACCGGGTACGACTTGTCGTCGCGGTAGCGGACGTTGAACCGGGGATCGAACTCCTTGATCCAGTTGTATTCCAGCTGCAGCGCCTCGACCTCGGTGTTGACCACCGTCCACTCCACCTTGGCGGCCGTGGTGACCATCTGGCGGGTACGCGGATGCAGGCCGGAGACGTCGGCGAAGTACGAGTTCAGACGGCTGCGCAGGCTCTTGGCCTTGCCGACGTAGATGACGCGTCCGTGCGCGTCGCTGAACCGGTAGACCCCCGGTTCCACCGGGATGGATCCCGGGGCTGGCCGGTACGTCGATGGATCAGGCACTGCACCAGCCTAATACCGAGGGGTGACGTGACCGGCGTCGCTTCGGGGCCCGGGCGGCGGGGTTCAGTGGCGCGGACCGGCTTGGTGTTGATACTTGTCGAGCATCACACGTACGTCCTCCATGGCCGCCACCGCACGCTCCTTGTCGACCGCCTGGATGGCCATCAGCGGGATGTACTCGTCGTCGGGCAGGTCCACCCGGGCCCACCGGGCGCCCTGCGGAAACGACACCCCCACCACATCGGACCACGGAATCAGCTTGTCGTTCACCAGGTTTCGCACCGAGAGGCCGGCGGCACCGATCCGCAGGCGGGGCCGGGCGAACAGCAGCACGACGCCCGCGATCACCACCCCGACGAGCGCGATGCCCACCTGATCGGCGGTCTGGAAGATCACCCCGCTGGACCCCACCTTCAGCAGGAACCCCACCACGATGTGCGCGGCGGCGATGAGGAACGCCGCCGCGTAGGCGAAGTACGGCGTCAGGTGGGGACGGACCGTGAGCTCCCACTCGGAGGGACTGGTCACGACGCCGTTCGCAGATCGCGCAGCAGCAGCGCGGTGGCCAGTGCGGCGGCCGCGGCCTGGGCGCCCTTGTCCTCGGCCGAGCCCGGCAGCCCGGCCCGGTCGATCGCCTGCTCTTCGTTGTTCACCGTCAGCACGCCGTTGGCCACCGGGGTCGAGGCATCCAGCGAGACCCGCGTCAGGCCTTGGGTGACGGCATCACAGACGTACTCGAAATGCGGCGTGCCACCGCGGATCACGACGCCCAGCGCCACCACCGCGTCGTAGCGGCGGGCAAGTTCCTGCGCCACCACCGGAATCTCGATGGCACCGAGAACGCGGACCACCTTCGGGTTGTCGACACCACCGGCTCGGGCCACCCGCAGCGCGCCTTCGAGCAGCGCGTCACACACGGTGTCGTGCCACGTGCTGGCGACGATCGCCAGCGACAATCCCGAGGCGTCCAGCTCGGGCATGTCCGGGACGCCGGTACCACTCACAGGGCTCCCCCGAAATCGCCCGGCAGCGGCATGTCTTCGCTGAGCTCGGAGAAGTCGTCCAGGCCGGCCAGGTCGTGACCCATCCGGTCCCGCTTGGTCATCAGGTACCGGATGTTCTCGGCGTTGGCCCGCACCGGAAGCGGCACCCGTTCGATGATGTGCAGCCCGTACCCGTCCAGGCCCACCCGTTTGGCCGGGTTGTTGGTCAGCAGGCGCATCGACCGGATTCCCAGGTCCACCAGGATCTGCGCGCCGATGCCGTAGTCGCGGGCGTCGGCGGGCAGACCCAGTTTGAGGTTGGCGTCCACGGTGTCGGCGCCCGCGTCCTGCAGCTGGTAGGCCTGCAGTTTGTGCATCAGGCCGATACCGCGGCCCTCGTGGCCGCGCATGTAGAGCACGACACCGCGGCCCTCGCGGGCCACCATCGCCATCGCGGCATCCAGCTGCGGGCCGCAGTCGCACCGGCGTGAGCCGAACACGTCACCGGTCAGGCATTCGGAGTGCACCCGGACCAGGACATCGTGGCCGTCGCTGTGGGGGCCGGCGATCTCACCACGGACCAGCGCGACGTGCTCGACGTCTTCGTAGACGCTCTTGTAGCCCACCGCCCGGAACTCGCCGTGCCGGGTGGGGATACGCGCTTCGGCGATCCGCTCGATGTGCTTTTCGTGTTTGCGCCGCCATTCGATGAGGTCGGCGATCGAGATCAGTGCCAGTTCGTGTTCGTCAGCGAAGACCCGCAGCTCGTCGGTCTGCGCCATGGCGCCTTCGTCTTTCTGGCTGACGATCTCGCAGATGGCGCCGGCGGGCTGCAACCCGGCCAGCCGCGCCAGATCCACGGCGGCTTCGGTGTGCCCGGGCCTGCGCAGGACGCCACCGTCCTTGGCGCGCAACGGCACCACGTGACCGGGCTTGGTGAATTCGTCGGCGGTACTGCCCGGGTCGGCCAGCAACCGCATCGTGGTGGCCCGGTCCGAGGCCGAAATGCCGGTTCCCACACCCTTTTTGGCGTCGACCGTGACGGTGTAGGCGGTCTGGTGCTTGTCCTGGTTGACCGCGTACATGGGCAGCAGGCCCAGCTTGTCGCAGATCTCGCCGTCCAGCGGCACACACAGGTAACCGGAGGTGTAGCGGACCATGAACGCCACCAACTCCGGGGTCGCTTTCTCGGCGGCGAAGATCAGGTCGCCTTCGTTCTCGCGGTCCTCATCGTCGATGACGACGACGGCCTTGCCTGCCGCGATGTCGGCGATCGCCCGTTCGACGGGATCGAGCCTCGTCATCTATGCCACCTTAGAAAAGAACTGGCGGTTCCCACCGGAACCACAGATTTCACTGCTGCCGATCAGTATGAACCACTATTCCCGGTCACTTATTGCCCGCTCCGGTCCATCAGTCGCTCGACATATTTGGCGATCACGTCGACCTCCAGGTTCACCGGCGTTCCGACAGGTGCCTCACCCAGTGTGGTGAGCTGGCGTGTCGTGGGGATGAGGGACACCTCGAACCAGTCCTGGTCGGAGTCCCGACCCAGGGCGGACACGGTCAGTGAGATGCCGTCGACGGTGATGGACCCCTTCTCCACCACATAACGCGCCAGGGTGTCCGGCAACCCGATCCGCACCACTTCCCAGTGCTCGGACGGGGATCGGGAGATCACCGAGCCGGTGCCGTCGACGTGGCCCTGGACGATGTGGCCGCCCAACCGGCTGTTGACGGCGGCGGCGCGTTCGAGGTTGACCCTGGACCCGACACCCACCTGCGCCAGGCTGGAGCGGTTGAGCGTCTCGGCCATCACGTCGGCGCTGAACTCACCGCCCGGCAGCACCTCGACGACGGTCAGACACACACCGTTGACGGCGATCGAATCCCCGTGGCCGGCGTCGGAGGTCACGACGGGCCCACGGATCACGAAGCGCGCCGCATCGGTCAGATCGTCTTTGCCGACGACCTCGCCCAGTTCTTCGACGATTCCGGTGAACACCGCACCAGGCTATCTCTGACGCAGGCGCGGGTCACACGCGCTTCCCCGCCGGAGAAGCTGGCGGCGGGGCCGCTCCACCGCAACGCGCGTTGTCAGAGAACAGCGAGAACAAGGGCACCCTTTACGATGCACCTATGCAGACCCCCCGCCTCAACAAGGCCACGAGAATGCTTGCCGCCCTGGGCGCAGCCGCGGTGCTGGTCGCCGGCTGCTCGTCCTCGGACACCTCCACCGAGAACCTCCCGGACGCCGCCGAGCTGCTGCAGCAGTCCAGCCAGACCACCAAGGGCCTGCAGAGCGCCCACCTCGACATCACCGTCACCGGCACCATCGAGGGCCTGCCGCTGAAGACGCTGACCGGAGATCTGACCAATGTGCCGGCCACGGCGGTGCAAGGTCAGGCGACCATCAGCATGGGGGGCTCGGACGTCGATGCCGGGTTGATCGTCATCGACAACATCCTCTACGCCTCGCTGACCCCGGACAGCTGGCTCGACCTCGGCCCCGCCGCCGACATCTACGATCCGTCCACGATCTTGAATCCCAACGGCGGCTTGTCGGCGATGCTGGACAGCTTCACCGAGCCCACCTCCGAGGCCGCCGAGAACGTCAACGGTGTGGACACCGTGAAGGTCTCCGGCAAGGTCAGCGCGGATTCGGTCAATGCGCTGATCCCGCAGCTGAAAGCCACGGAAGCCATCCCGGCCTCGGCATGGATCGAAAAGGACGGCGACCACAACCTGGTTCAGGCTCAGCTCGATCCGAGCGACGGCAACTCCATCCAGGTGAAGCTGTCTGAGTGGAACAAGCCGGTCACAGTCACCAAGCCGCAGGTCTGATGCGCGCGGGAATCCGGCCCGGACCCGCCGTAGGCACCAACCGCAGCATCGCCATCGGTGCCGGCGGGCTGGCCGTCCTGCTGGGTGCCCTCGACACCTATGTGGTGATCACCATCATCCGCGACATCATGACCGATGTCGGGATCCCGCTGAACCAGCTCCAGCGGGTGGCGCCGATCATCACCGGCTACCTGGTCGGGTACATCGCGGCGATGCCGCTGCTGGGCCGGGCGTCCGACCGGTTCGGGCGCAAACTGCTGATCCAGGTGGGTCTGGCCGGTTTCGCCGTCGGCTCGGTGGTCACCGCGCTGTCGACGGATCTGACGATGCTGGTGATCGGCCGGATCATCCAGGGCTCGGCCAGCGGTGCGCTGCTGCCGGTCACCCTGGCGCTGGCCGCCGACCTGTGGGCCGAACACAAGCGGGCCGCGGTACTCGGTGGTATCGGCGCCGCACAGGAACTCGGCAGCGTGCTGGGCCCGCTCTACGGCATCGGGCTGGTGGCGCTGTTCGCACACTGGCAGGCGGTGTTCTGGGTCAACGTCCCGCTGGCCCTGCTGGCCATGGTGATGATCCATTTCAGTGTTCCCGGGAAACAGGACAGCGAGGGTCCCCCGGTCAGAGTCGACGTCGTCGGCGGCGTGCTGCTGGCGGTCGTGCTGGTTCTCGTGGTGTTCGGCCTGTACAACCCCGAGCCCAGTGCCCGGGAGGTGGTCCCCACCTGGCGACTGTGGCTGCTGGCCGGCGCGGTCGTCGTGGCCATCGCGTTCTTCGCCTGGGAGCGGTACGCACGTACCAAACTGATCGACCCGGCCGGGGTGCGGTTCACGCCGTTCCTGGCGGCCCTGGCCGCCTCGTTCGTCGCCGGCGCCGCCCTGATGGTCACGCTGGTCAACGTCGAACTCTTCGGCCAGGGCGTCCTGGCGCTCGACCAGAACGAAGCCGCGTTCCTGCTGATGCGGTTCCTCATCGCCCTGCCGATCGGCGCCCTGCTCGGAGGCTGGCTGGCCACCCGGTTCGGTGATCGGCTGGTCACCTTCCTCGGCCTCATCATCGCCGCCGGCGGCTACTGGCTGATCTCGCACTGGCCGGTCGACTTGATGGCCGCCCGGCACGATCTCGGCCTGTTCACCGTGCCGGTCCTGGACACCGACCTCGCGATCGCCGGGTTGGGTCTCGGCATGGTGATCGGACCGCTGACCTCGGCCGCACTGCGGGTGGTTCCGCCGGTCGAACACGGCATCGCATCGTCGCTCGTGGTGGTGGCCCGGATGACGGGCATGCTGGTGGGTGTCGCCGCCCTGTCGGCGTGGGGCTTCTACCGCTTCAACATCATCCTCGCCGAACTGCCCAAGCCGCCGTCCGGCAATCTCCTGGAGACGGCCGCCGCGGTCCAGGCCAACTACAAGCTGGCCTTCGCGATGCAGTACGGCGAGATCTTCGGCATCACCGCGATCGTCTGTGTGGTGGGCGCGTTCGTCGGCCTGCTGATCGCGGCGAAGAACGCCCATCCGAAGAGCGGGCCAGGCGACTCGACCGGCCAACCGGCGGCGGACGACACCGACACCCAGGTGTTCTCGGTGCCGGTCGATCCGCCGACGGTGCAGATTCCCCGGCAGAACCCGCGTGGCCGGCACGCCCGCTGACCAACAGGTTGGTTTGCCCGGCGGGGACCTTGAGTCGATGACCTCCGCCATGACCAGCACGCCCGCTGGGACAGGCCCGGCGGCGGCCACGAGCATCGTTTGCTAGTGTTGGCCGTCTATGGCCGGCTACGCACCCCGTCGCGGCGGGATCGAGACCGTACGGGTTGCAGCTCTGGACGTGGCGCACAGCCACCGCAGATCGACGGTGGTCGTCGGGCCGTTGCGGTTGCCCCCGCTGGACGAGCTGAACCACCGGTTCGACGCCATGGCCCGCCACGGCGCCGGCACCCGCCTGAGCCTCGATCCGTCCACCCGGTCGTCCAGGTGGCGGCTGGCTCCCGGTCCGGGTCCCGCGGTGGTCGAGACACCGCCGCTGCCGCCCGGCGGTGACCCCACCACGCTCGTCGCGCGAGTCCGTGCGGCGCACGACCAGCGCGGCGTCGCCGTCATCACCGCAGGTGACTACCTCGCCATCGATTTCAGCCACGGCCTCGGTGAGGTCTTCTTCATCCATTCGCTGCTGGATTCCATGCTCGGCGCCAACGACCCGGCGGACCCCGCCACGTGGTCCAGGTATCAGCACCGGCTCTCGCCGCTGCTCGTCGCGGCGTCACGCACCTTCGCGCGGAACCCGCGCAAGATCGCCGAACTGGCCGCGCTGCAGCGACGACGCCCCCGGCCGGCGGCTCCGCCGGTGTCACCCGGCCCCCCGCACCCACCCACCCCCACCACACGGTCGGTCGGTCTTCCTGCAGATGTCGTGGCCGGGGTGCGCCGTCACCGTGATGCCGCCCTGCCCGGGATGAGCCTGGTCGCACTGTTCACGCACGCCCTCTGGACGGCATTGGGCCGAGCCGGGGTGGCGATGGACCCAATTGTGAAGGTGCCGTTCGACGCTCGCCGCTATCTGCCCCCCGACCGCGACACCCTGGCGACCTTCTCCGCCGGTCTCGACTTCGAAATCACCGGTGGCCCCGGACAATTGACGGCAGCGATGAAAGAGGCCGCGCGCAGCGGCCGACCCGTGGCCAATCTCGTACTCGGCACTGTGGCCGCCCGCCGCAGACTGTGGAGACACGATGATGCACACCGCGTTCCCGGTCCGGCCCCAATTCAGTTGTTGCACTCCAATGTCGGCGATATCCCGAGGACCGACAGCTGGCCCTTCACCGACCGGTCCCAGGCCCGACTTCTCGTCGCCAGTGACCCGGCCGACACCAATGCGGTCACGGTGACGTCGGCCACCACACTGGGCAACATGTGGTTCACGGCGGAGTTCCACAGCAGTGCCATGGACCCCGATCTGGTGGCCGCGGCCTTGCGCTCAGTGGCTGAGCGAGCCGCTTCTGATTCGCTTGCTGTAAATTAGGGTAGCTGTATTTAGATTCATCTGAATCGACGTGCCCAATCGCGCTTTACTTCGCGCCCTTGCCTCGGAGCCCTATTCCTGTGCCTGGATCCGCTACCGCCGGTGTCGACCGCACCAGCCTCGCCTCATTGACCGTGGTCATTTGCTGTTTTACCGACCAACGACTCCTCCAGACCGTGGCTGCCGCCCAATCAGCACTTGAGCAGCTTCTTCCGAATGAGGACCTGATTGTCGTCGTCGACAATAATCCTTCGCTGCATCACGACCTCAACGACACACTCGCTCGCCGCGTCACCGTCGTGCCCAATCAGTTCGAGCAGGGCCTGTCGGGCGCCCGCAACACCGGTCTGCACTTGGCCTCCGGGGACGTGGTGGTGTTTCTCGACGACGACGCCGTACTGCATGAAAATTCGCTGGAACGGGTACGAGAGGTGTTCGGCGGCGGCGGCGTGGTGGCAGTCGGGGGCGCCGTGGAGGCCCAGTGGCAGACAGGAGAGGCACCGAGTTGGTTCCCGCGCGAGTTCGGCTGGGTGGTGGGGTGCGACTACCGCGGCCTTCCCGGCCACGGTCAGGCCATCCGCAATCCGATCGGCGCCGCCATGGCGGTACGCCGCGATGCACTCACCGAGATCAACGGTTTCTCACCGGAACTGGGCCGGGTGGGCACCTTGCCGGTCGGTTGTGAGGAAACTCTCATGGGGGTGTCGCTGCGCCAGCGGTTCCCCCACCTCGAGATCGTGCGCGACACCACTTTTCGTGTCGCACATCACATTCCGGCGGCCCGGATGACATTCACCTACTTCGTCCGCCGCTGCTTCCACGAGGGCGCGTCCAAGGCGGTGCTGTCCCGGATCAGCGGCCATCAGCTCGCCCTGTCCAGTGAGCGTGACTACACCACCCGGATCCTGACATCGGGCCTGTGGCACTCGCGCACCAATCCTCTTCGCGCCCTTGCATTGATCGCGGGCTTCACCGTCACCGCCTTCGGCTTCACGTCCGGCACGGTGAAACAGCTCCGCAGCAGGAAGGTCACCGCCTGATGACGTCCACCACCTCGGGTCTGCAGCGCCCGCGCATCCCGCGGTACGCATCGCTGGTGATCCTGCTGTACTTCGCAGCCGAATGGGTGGTTGCCGCCACCTGGCGCGGGCTCTACAGCTACCGCGCCGACGGATTCGGGCTGCTGGGCCTACCCTTCTGCGGCCCGGGCGGCAACTGGCCGTGCAGCGCGCTGTACCCGGCCTTCAACGCCGGATGCGTCCTCAGTGGGCTCGCAATCGTGATCGTGGTGCTCTCCTGGCAGGTCAACCGCCTGATCGCCGCGCCCCAGGCGCTACTGCTGATCGGCGGCGGGGTCGGCCTCGCACTGTCCGGCGTAATCACCCAACGGGTCGACTACGACTGGCACGTCACCGCGGTCAACGTGTTTCTCGCGCTCGGCGCGGTGGGCGTGTTCCTCGCCGGGGTCAGCGCCTCGACGCATCTGGCTGCCGCGGCGAAGTGGTACGCGGTGGCAGCGGGTGTCGTGGCGATGGTCGGCTACTTCAGCTATCTCGGCAGCCTGACCACATTGCTGGGCCCCGGAGGCACGCAGCGTCTTGCGGTGTACGCAATCCTGTCAGCGATCGTCGTGCTCGGCCTGACCACACGCGCCCGTCCGGCGGTCACCGACTCCCGCGATTCCGGCGCTCGCCACCGGGTGTCCGTGTGATGCGCCGCTGCGCTGCCCGTGCCGCGGCGATCACCCTCGCCGCCGTGACGGTGTTCGCCACGGGGTGCTCCGGGCCCGATTTCGTCAGCTACGCCGAACCACCCGCGCCGGATCCGGGCCTGATCCTGTCCAGTGAATTCGACGGTCCCGAAGGCGCTCCACCGGGCGGGCCCTGGCGCGCGGCCACGGGCGGCGGCGGCTGGGGCAACAACGAGGCGCAGATCTACACCGCGGACCCGGCCAGTGTCCGGCTGGACGGCCGCGGCAACCTGGTGCTGGCGGCGCACACCGCGCCGGACGGCACCATCACGTCGGCCCGGATCACCACGGCGGACTCGTTCTCGTTCACCTTCGGACGGGCCGAGGCCAGGATCGCGCTGCCCGCGGGCCGCGGCCTGCATCCGGCCTTCTGGCTGCTGGGCTCGAACATCGACACCGTCGGCTGGCCGGAGAGCGGCGAGATCGACGTGATCGAGACACTCAACGACGCCGCGGACTACCACACCGGTGTGCACGCACCCCGGGACGGCTCGGCGCGCGGGGCGGAAACTTCGGCCGCCGGGCCCGCGCCGTTCCCGCTGGCCGGAGAGTTCCACACCTACTGGGTGGAACGCACGCCCGGGCGGATCGTCACCGGTATCGACGGGCTCACGCTGTTGACCGTCACTCCCGCTGACCTCCGGGAGGGTGCGCGATGGGTGTTCGACCAGCCGTTCCATCTGCTGCTGAACCTGGCGGTCGGCGGGAACTGGCCGGGCCCGCCGGACGCGTCGACCCCGAATCCGTCCACGATGCTGATCGACTGGGTGAGAGTGCGCAGCCTATGACAACCACACGTGCGATCCCGCCCGCGATGCCGCTCATCGAACCACCCAACTGGGCTGGCGCTCAGTGGGTTTCGATGCTCGACATCGACGACTCGGCGGCCTCGGCGGGTACCATCACCATCACTGCGCTGGAGGCCGACGGCTATCACCGGGCCCGGGTGCTGGTGCGCAACGGTCTCGACCCGGTGCAGTTCATCGACACCGAGATCGTCGACGGCACAGTCACCCTGCCGCTGCCCGCCGCGGCCGGCGGCGCGGCGCCGGAGCGTGTTGTGCAGCAGCCCATCTCGATCGTGCTGTGCACCAGGGACCGGCCCGAGCACCTGGCCCGCGCGCTCGCCTCGATCCGGGAGCTCAGCTATCAGCACTTCGAGGTGGTGGTCGTGGACAACGCCCCGGCAACCGATGCCACCGAGCGGGTGGTGGCCGCCATCGGCGACGACAGGATCCGCCGCGTCCTGGAACCCACTCCGGGTCTGTCGAATGCCCGGAACACCGGGCTGCGTGCGGCGCGCCACGAGATCGTCGCCTTCACCGACGACGACGTGGTGGTCGACCGCCGCTGGCTCGAAGGGCTGGCCCGCGGGTTCGCCCGGGGTGACGAGGTCACGTGCGTGTGCGGACTGGTGCCCAGCGGTGAATTGCGCACCGCGGCCCAGGGTTACTTCGATCAACGGGTCTCCTGGGCCGGCACGTTGCGGCCGCGGAGCTACTCGCTCACCGATCCACCCGACGACATGCCGTTGTTCCCGTTCCAGGTGGGCCGATTCGGCACCGGTGCGAACTTCGCGGTGAAACGCAGCCGCATCATCGAACTCGGCGGCTTCGACGAGGCACTCGGAGTCGGCACGCCGACCTGCGGGGGCGAGGACCTCGACCTGTTCTTCCGGGTGATCGCGGCCGGCGACACCCTGGTCAACGACCCGGCCGCCATCGTCTGGCACCGGCATCGCTGCGACAGCGCGGCACTGCTGGAGCAGGCTCGCGGGTACGGGCTCGGCCTGGGAGCATGGCTCACCAAGGTGTTCCTCACCCGGGAGCATCGCCGCAGGGCGGTGTCGGTCATCCGGCACCGGCTGCGCTCCGCGGTGAAGTTCGGCGCCGACTACGGTGCCATCGCGGCGCCGTCGCGCACGTTCGGTGACGAGATCCCCAAACACGTCGGCCGCAAAGAGGTGCTCAGTGTCCTCGGCGGGCCGCTGGCATTGTGGCGCGGGCGCCGTCAGGGGCGCAGGCCCGCACCGATGTTGGAGCCGTGATGGCGGCGCCGACGATGACCTCCGAGACCCCGGGCGGCGATTCCGTGCCGGCCCAACCGCAGGCACCGGCACCGCCACCGGTACCGGTACCGCGGACGTTCCGCCGGACCACCCGCCCCGCCGATCTCGCCGCCATGGGCGCCCTGGCCGGCTATCTGGCACTGCTACCGCTGCCGTCGCCGGTGCGAGCTCTGTTCGTCATCGCCTTCATCGCCCTCGGTCCGGGTGCCGCGGTGCTCACCTGGGTCGACATCCCGGTGCGCGCCCGGCTGTCCACGCTGCCGGTGCTCGGTATGTCGATCATGACCATCGCCACCATCGGGGCGATGTGGTCGTATCGCTGGAATCCCTTCGGCATCCTGGTCATCGGAATTCTGGCCGTCACAGCCAGTTCCGTGCTGTGGTACACCAAGAACTCCTGGCCCACCACGAAATCCCTTCGTGCCCAGCGCACGACGCTCATGACGGCGCAGTGGCGCGCCGGGGTACGCGCGCCTGCGGTGCTCCTCACCGTTGCCGCGCTGGCCATCTGGGCGGTCAGCCTGCCCTGGCTACCGGGCGTGGATGCCAACAACATGGGACTGCTGTTCTCGGGCAGCGGTCCAGCGCTGGCGGTCGCGATCGCGGTGTGCACCGCGGCATTCCTGATCGCCATCCGGCGCCGGCAGCTGGTTGCCGCCGCGGGCGCTCTCGGTGCGGCCATTGTCATCTCGCGACTGACCACCACGCTGGCCACCGAGATGCCGCTCTACGACTGGACCTACAAGCACATCGCAGTCGTCGACTACATCCTGGTCCATGGTCTGATTCAGCCCAACGGCACCGACATCTACGCCCAGTGGCCGGCGTTCTTCGTCTTCTCGGCGTGGTTCTGCGATGTCACCGGGCTGTCACCGATCACGATGGCGCACCTGTTCGCTCCGGTGGTCCACATCCTGATCGCATTGACGGTCTTCTCCGCCGCCCGGGTGCTCAGATACAGCCGGCGCACCGCGCTGGTCGCCTGCTATGTGGTGGAAATCGTCAACTGGGTTGGCCAGGACTACTTTTCGCCCCAGGCGTGGACGCTGATCCTGGCCTACGGGCTGCTGGTGTTGCTCCTGGCCTCGACCGCCAGCCGTAATGCCGGCATCCTGGCCATCGTTCCGTTCGCGGCAATGGTGCCCAGCCATCAGCTGACCCCGTTCTGGCTGCTCCTCACAGCGTCATTGTTGGTGCTCACCAAGCGGGCCCGCCCGTGGTGGGCAGTCGGCGTCATGATCATCATCGCGGGCACGTACCTCGCGTTGAACTTCGCCGCGGTGGCACCGTACGGCATCCTGTCCGGCGGCAGCCCGGTGAGCAACGCGACCAGCAATTTCGAGGTCGCGGGCAGCAGCGTCGAGAAATTCCTCACCTCCGGTGTGTGCCGCGGCATCTCGGTACTGGTGCTGGCCTCGGCGTTGGCCAGCGCGTTGTGGCTACGCCGCCGCAAACAACCGGCGCTCGCCGCGGCACTGCTGGCCTTCTCTCCGCTGGCCCTGCTGCTGGGCCAGAGTTACGGCGGCGAAGCGATCTTCCGGGTCTTCCTCTACGGGCTGCTCGGCTGCGGTCTGCTGATCGCCCCGGCACTGATGTCCGGCATCAGCGGGTTCGCCGCGGCGGCACGGCCACGGCTGCGCCGCGCCGCGGTGTGGTGCTGGATGACGATCTGCGCCGTCGCCGGTCTGCACGCCTATGTCGCCCTGTGGCCGATGATCATCGAAACCCGGGCCCAGGTCAGCTACATGGAGCAACTGACCACCGACATCGAGCCGGGTACGCGGGTGATCATGATGCATCCGGGCGGCATGCCGACCCGGGTCAACGACGATTACGCCATGTTGACCCTGGAGGATCCGTATTTCGACCAGCCGTTGAGCCATGATCTGACGGGGGAAAAGGCGACCTTTCCGACCCCTGATCAGCTGGGTGCTTTCCAGTGGGCCGTGGAGAACCACCAGTTCCCCACCTACGTGCTCTTCAGCGAGCAGTCGCGCAAGGCGGTCGAGTACTACAACGAGTACCCACAGGATGCGTTGCCGCGGTTCCAGCAGTTCCTGGCCGGCGGGCGGGACTGGGAGGAGATCCACCGCGACGGTGAAACCGTGGTGTTCTACCACCCGGGGTCGGGCGCGGCCGAGGAACGACGGGCGAAACCGGGTCACTCCGTCATCGCGGGATCGGAGTGGAACGGCAATTAACCGGCGCGCCGGGCGTTTTCACGCTCAGCCGCGGTGGCCGGCCCACAAGCCCTGTGCTGCATCCATTCGGTGCCGATGGTGCGCAGCACCCGCAGACCGTCGGTCACGGCATTGAGATTGCTGCTACCGAAGATCCGGTCCCGCTCGAAGCTGCCGACCTCGCTGATCGTCAGCCCCGCGCGAGCGATCCGCACGTTGATCAGCGTCTCGATTTCGAAGCCGTCACCCCACTGTGCGCCGCTCAACGAGGTCGACGGCAGGCGCAGACAAGGTATGGCGCTGCGCCAGAACGTGTTGTATCCGTAACACAGATCGGTGAAGCGGGTACCGAACACCTTGTTCACCAACCAGTTCAGGCCCAGATTCCCCGCGCGGCGCACCCGGGTGAGGTCGGAACTCCCGCCGCCGTGAACGAATCGGCTTCCCTTCGCCAGGTCGGCTCCCTCCATCAAAGCCCGAACGAACAGCGGGATCTCGGCGGGATCAGTGGAGCCATCGGCATCGAGCATCACGATGACTTCACCGCTGGCGCGTTCGAAACCGCACGCCAGAGCATTACCTTTCCCGTGCCGGGTTTGTTCGAGGAGGATCGCCTCGGGCCACAGCGCCCGCGCCACTGCGAGCGTGTCGTCGTGGGAATGTCCGTCCACAACGATGATCTCGTCGACCGGCGGCATTCGGCTCGCCACGAACGGGAGATTGCGGGCTTCATTGCGGGTGGGGACGATGACGCTCACAGTGGGCCGGGGGCTCCGACCCGACCGATCGATCCGCCTCGGACCGGGAACAGCTTCGACCACGTGATCAGACACCTTCGGGTAACTCGCGCGCGGTTCGGGAGATTTTGCTGCCAGTAGCTCTGGCGATGACAGCGCTGATGTGCGCGATGTGGACTTCGCAGTTAGGATAGCCTCAGAAAAGCGCGCTGTCACATGATGCATGTCACAGGATGTAGTGCACCCCGCGGTCCACGCCTGTGGCAGGGTTTCATCCAAAGTTGTTGCTTTACCGGAAAGTCGAGGATATGCGCTGTCGGGTGGCCCACACCGGCGCCGGGCCCGCTCGCCGAAGCCCGGCGCGCCGACTGCGCGCCGCGGCGGTGCACCATGGCGCAGTGGGCGTCACAGCGCTCCCCGCCGCGCAACTCCGGCAAGACGCACCTACTTTGCTCACCATGGCTGACTCGGCACCCCGGCGGCAAGCCGCTCTGGGCATCGACATCATGGCCGTGATGACGTCCAGCGTCGCCACCGGCGCCCTGGGCTTTGTCTTCTGGGCCTTGGCCGCCCGTGGCTACAGCGCCGCGGAAGTGGGCCGGGCATCGGCCATCATCTCGTCGGCCACGCTGGTGGCGATCCTGGCCAATCTGAGCCTGGGCAGCTTGTACGAACGGTTCCTTCCGGTCTCTGGTGCACACGGCCGCCGCTACGTGCGCTGGGGAATGCTGGTGGTGATCGGCGCGGCATTGACTTTCGGCGCGGTGTTCCTGGCGGTGGGACCGCGTGAACAGCTCTTCACCGGTTCGGCGGAAGCGGTGCTGTTCCCCGGCTTCGTCGCCGTGCTGGCCATCTACGCCATCCAGGATCAGGTGCTCATCGGGCTGGGCCGGGCCCGTTCCATCGCCGTCAAGAACGTCACACAATCGGTGTGCAAGCTCGTCGCGGTGGCCGCGTTGATACCGCTGGCCACGGGTTCGGCGATTGTCTGGGCCTGGGTGTGTCCTGCCGCGGTGATCTCGGCCTGGTTCGCCGTCGGGGTGATCAGGCCCGAAACCCTCAGGCGGACAGGGCCACCGGCACTGCCGCAACGACGCGAACTTCTCCAGTTCTTCGCCAGCTCGTACGCCATCAGCGCGGTCGGCATCGTGGTGCCCTTGCTTGTCCCCCTCATCATCGTCGGGATGCTCGGCACCGAGACCAATGCCTACTTCTCGATGTGCTGGCTCGTGGTGAACACCGTCGGTGTACTGATCGGTGCCACGGCGGCTCCGTTCATTGCCACCGCTTCGACGCCGGGAACCGATTTGCGTTCGGCCACCACACGATTCGCGCTGATGAGTGCAGGTGCGGCGGTCGCCGGTGCAGTGGTGCTGTTGGTCGGCGCGCCGCTGGTACTCGGCATCATGGGCCCCGACTATGCCGCCGAAGGCACCGACCTCATCCGGTTGATGGCGCTGACGCTGCCGTCGGTGGCACTGCTGACCATCTACACCGCGCTGGCCCGCCTGCAACGCCGCCTCCGCTTGGCCGTGGGCGTGCAGCTGATTGTCGGGACCGTCGTTGTCCTCGGGGTGTGGCTGACCACCCCCCGACTCGGCATCAACGGCGTCGGTTACACCTACTTGACCGCCGAACTGATCTCGACCCTGATCATCGCCGTTCCCGTCGCCCGGTTGTTGCGCCGGGTCCGGCGTCACAACAGCCTGTCCCCCGCCCCGTCCCCTCCTCCCGTGAGTGAAAAGCCGCCCATGTCCTCGTGTTCCGCGCAACCCGCTGCATCCTTCACCATCCCGGACGAATCAACGGTGCCCGCGGCGTTCGCCGACGTCGCCCGCGAACACGGCGAACGGGTGGCGCTGCACACGCTCGACGGACGGGTCACCTACCGCGAACTCGCCTCCGCCGCCGACGAGTGGGCGCTCACGGCGCCGGCCGCCGAACGACTGCGCGACAGCCGCGCGGTGGTACTCATGCAGGCCGGTTTCACCCTCCGATCGGTGGCCGCGGTACTGGGAATGTTCAGCGCAGGCCGGGTTCTCGTGCCCCTGGACCCGGCGCTGCCGCCGGGCCGAACCGACCGCGTGATAGAAGCGCTGCAGGGCAATGGGTACCGCATCGCGGCGCTCATCACCGACGCGGCCGACCAGTCGAAAGCCGTTGCCCTGGACTCCGCCTGCGCGATCTGGCCCACGGCCGAGCCGGCAGCGCGGGTCCAGCCCTGCGACACATCGGGTAGAGGCGTCCACACCATCAGCAGTGTGCAGATCACCTCGGGCTCGACCGGTGTCCCGAAGGCGGTGTTGCACACTCACGGAATGTGGTTGGCCGACGCCCAGTTGTTCGGCTCGGAATTCGGCATCGGTGTCGGCACCCGGGTGGCGGTCTGCATGCCGATCAGCTTCGCCGCCGGGCTCAACATCCTGCTCGGGTCACTGCTGTGCGGCGCTGAGGTGATCGCCTTCGACCCGCGCGACCTGACTGCCGGACAGGCATTCGATCACCTCGACGCCACCGGCGCCGACGTGGTGGTCTGCACCCCGACCTTCGTGCAGAGCGTCAGCGACGCGGCGCAGGGTCGCACACTGCCGCAGGTACGGCGGGTGGTGACCACCGGCGAAGCCGTCCAGGCCGGTGGCGTGCACGCCGCCCGCCGCATCGCGCCGGCCGCCACCTTCACCAACTGGGTCGGCTCTTCGGAGACCCTCGCGATCGCGACGTTCGACGTCCGCCCCGGCGACCCCGTTCCCGATGGACCGATCCCCGCCGGAAAACCGGCGCCGCACAAGCGAATCAGCCTGGACGCCGACGGCCTGGTCACCGTGACCTCACCGTACGTGGCATGGGGTTACCTCGACGCCGGATCCGCCACCACCCGATTCGAACACCACGGCCACGAGCGAAGTTTCGTCACCAACGACATCGGCAGGTGGGACGCGGAGGGAAACCTCGTCCTGCGCGGCCGGGCCGACACGGCCGTGAAGATCCGCGGGTACCTGGTGGAGCCCGCCGAGATCGAGAGCGCCCTGTCGCGTCACCCCGACATCCGGGAGGCCGTGGTGGTCGCACGCGCAGCCGGGTCAGGTTCCGGCGATCAGGTGCTCAACGCCTACGTGGCGCCGGCCGTCGGAGCGCGTACACCGTCGGTGGCCGAGATCCGCACCCGGCTGCACCAGGATCTGCCGGCGTGGATGGTGCCGGCGCACATCGTCATCATGGCGGCGCTGCCGCGCACCGAACGAGGCAAGGTCGACAGGATGGCGCTGCCGAAACCCCTTCGAGCAGAGATTGTTCCGCCACTGCCCGGCCTCGAGAGCACCGTGGCCGCCATCTGGGCCCAGGCACTGGCCCTCGACGAGGTGGGTCGCACCGAGACCTTCTACGAACTCGGTGGAGACTCGCTGACGGTGGCGCAGATCCTGGTCCGGATCAAGGATCACCTCGGCGTCATGTTCACCCAGGCCGACCTCGCCGGCGCACCCACCGTCGCCGAGTTCACCGCCACCGTCTCGGCGCGGCTGCAATCGGATCGGCTGCCGGCGCGCAGCTTGGCGTCGACCACGGTCGCGCTACGGGTACCGGCGGTTTCGACCACCACCCCGCCCTGGTTCTGTTTCGCCGGCGCCGGCGCGTCGGCGCTGACGTTCACGTCCCTGGCCGGTCACACCGAACCGGACCGAGCCATCTATGCGTTCCAACCCCATGGCCTGGAAAACCGGGGCGTTCCGGACTGGACGATCGTCCGGGCCGCGCGTCGACACCTCAAGGATCTGCGCCGGCTCCAGCCACACGGCCCGTACACGCTGATCGGCCATTCCCTCGGCGGGTTCATCGCGCTGGAGGTGGCGCGCCGGCTCGAAAGTGAGGGTGAGACCGTCGAACTCGTCGCGCTGCTCGATCCGTTCCTGCCCCCGGGCGCGGTACGCGAGGTGCGCCGCCGGCTGCCCGACGCCACCTTGACCCTCGATGCACCCCCGTTGCGTGGACGTGAGCTCTGGGCGCGACGGCTGCGGGTGCCGTTGGCCGGCATCGTTCAGTTCGAGCGCGAGGCGCAGGCCAAGGCCCTCGAAGAAGTCGGTGTCCGGGTCGGGCTCATGCACCGCCCCGCACCGTGGGCGGGCCGGACCCTGCTGATGCTGAGCCATCTCAACCAGGACGACCCCCGGTTGTGGGCGCACATCCTGACCGGTGAACTGCAGGTGACGCGGGTGCCGGGTGATCACCACTCCCTGATCCGCGAACCCTTCGTCGCCGACGTGGCCCGGCTGATCCGCGACGCGGGCAGTGCTCAGGTGAAGCGGATGTCGCCGATCACGCCGTAGTGATCCGATCCCGGAATGTCGGTGCGGCGGAACGAGACCGGGGTGGCCCCGCGGGTCAGGATGCGATCGATGGCCAGCACCGCCGGAATGCGGCGATTCGCCGGATAAGTGGCGACGATCCCGGCCCCCACGTACTCGGCGGCATCCAGCAGGCCCGGCGTCCCCGCCGCGCCGGATCCGGCGAGAAGATCACGAAAACGCTTGTGATCGAACGTCGAGTTGAAATCCGCACCGATCACCAGTGTCCGCGGGTCGGCGGCCAGAAAGGTGCGCAACCGCTCGAGATCGGTGGCCCAGCGCCACGCGGGTTCCGGGTACGGGGGAACCGGGTGCAGCGCGTACATCGCGATGGGCTCGTGGCCCGGCATGCTGAGTTCGGCACGCACATTGTGCAATTCGAGACCCGGTAGCGATTCGGCATTGGCCAGTGGGTAGCGCGAGTAGATACCCGCTCCCCCACCACCGCCCCGGGGGAAGGTCACCGCGTACGGCAGTACGTCGCGCAGACCCGCGGCGTCCAGACGCGACAAAGCTCCGCGGGTGAGTTCGATCACGGTCAGTACATCCACGTGCTCGGTCCGGACCGTATCGACCAGAGCGTCCGGATCGGCCTGTCCCAGCATGATATTCGCCTGCATCACCCTCAGGTCATCGGCCGCGGAGTCGCCCGTGGCCGCCTCCGCGCGATACAGCGGCACCTGAGACCAGACACCCACCCCGGTGACCACCAGCGTCAGTGCGGCCGCGATCCAGCGGCGCGAGGCCGCGAACAGCACACCGGCGACCACCGCCGACACGACGGCCAACGGGGTGAACGAGGCGATGATCGTCGCTGTGGTGCTCACCGGATCGATGAAATGTGCTGTGATTCCGGCAATACCCACCACCAGGCACACTGCGCCGAGGACGGTCATCACCCGCCGGAACCACGTCACCCGTCCATAGTGTCACGCCCGGCGGGGCGCGATCAGGCCTCCGGCACCAGGGAGATCAACAGGTCGGCGCCCATCGCGCTCACCCCGTCGAACTGCCAGCGCCGGGCCCGCCCGATGGAGGGCACTCCGACATCACCGACGGCGGTGATCGGCCCGCCCAACAGGATCGGGGCGACATACGCCAGGATCCGATCCACCAGACCGGCCCGCAGGAACGCACCGGCCAGCGTGGGACCGCCTTCGAGCATGACGTCGGTCCGGTCCGACAGCGCCTTGAGCACCTCATTCGGGTCATGGGTGCGGATGACCATGGTGTGCGAGTCGTCGTTGAGCACGTTGGCCTCCGACGAGATCTCCCGTTCACCGACCACCACCCGCAACGGCTGATGCCCGGCCAGCGATCCGTCGGGTAGCCGCGCCGTCAGCGTCGGATCGTCGGCCAGCACGGTTCCGGTGCCGACCACGATCGCGTCGGCGTGTGCCCGCCGCCGGTGCACATCGGCGCGCGCGGTCTCTCCGGTGATCCACTGGCTGGAGCCGTCGGCAGCCGCGCTGCGGCCGTCGATGCTCGCAGCGTATTTCCAGGTGAGGTGTGGTCGGCCGGTGCGTTGCCGGTGCAGCCACTCGCGCAGCGGGCCGCCCGACACCGCGTCGGCGTCCAGGCCCGTCTGCACGTCGACACCATGACTGCGCAATCGGTCGGCGCCCCCGGCGGCCACCGGGTTCGGATCGGACACGGCGTACACCACCGCCGAAACCTCCGCCGCCAGAAGCGCATCCACACAGGGCGGGGTCCGGCCGTGGTGATTGCAGGGCTCGAGGGTCACCACCGCGGTGCCTCCGGCGGCCCGCTGCCCGGCCGCCCGCAACGCCACCACCTCGGCATGAGCCCCGCCCACCGCTTCGGTGCCCCCGACCCCGGCCACTTCGCCGTCGCGGTCCAGGATCACCGCCCCCACCGGAGGGTTGGGGTAGGTCGTGCCTTTGACCAGCTCCGCCTGCTCGATGGCCAGGCGCATCGCGGCCTCCGGCGTCATCGCGCAGGCGAGGCGGCACCCGCGGAGCGACGCAGGGCTGCCACCGCCGCCGCGGGGTCCTCGGCACCGTAGACCGCCGATCCGGCGACAAAGCAGTCGACACCGGCCTCGGCCGCCATCTCGATGGTGTCGGCGTTGATACCGCCGTCGATCTCGACGAGCACCGTCAGCTCGCCGGAATCGACCAGCCGGCGTGCGGTGCGGACCTTGTCGAGCACGTCGGGGATGAAACTCTGCCCGCCGAAGCCGGGTTCCACCGACATCACCAGCAGCGTGTCGAAGTCACGCAGGATCTCCAGGTACGGCTCCAGCGGGGTGTTCGGTTTCACCGACAGCCCGGCCTTGGCGCCGGCGGCGCGGATGTCCCGTGCCACAGCTACGGGATCATCGGTGGCCTCGGCGTGGAAGGTCACGTTGTAGGCCCCGGCTTCGGCGTACGGCGGCGCCCAGCGACCGGGATCGTCGATCATCAGATGACAGTCCATCGGGATGTCGGTGGCCTTGAGCAGGCTTTCCACCACCGGCAGTCCCAGGGTCAGGTTGGGCACGAAGTGACCGTCCATCACATCCACGTGCACCCAGTCGGCACCCTTGATGGCCGTCAGTTCATCGGCGAGGCGAGCGAAATCAGCGGACAGGATGGACGGCGCGATGAGCGGCTCCGAGGACGAACGCATGGAGCCCACCTTAAAGGCCCTTGCGCAGCGCAGCGGCGAACATGGCGTCGGTGCCCTGCCGGTGCGGCCACAGCTGCACGTGGGGGCCGTCACCGAGATCGTCGACGGGGGTGAACAGCGGCCGGGTGTCCAGCGCCGTCACCGGATGACGCCGCAGCGCGTCGGCCACCACCCCGGCCGTCTCGGCCAGGTGCGGTGAACAGGTGGCGTACAGGATCACTCCGCCCGGCCGGGTCAGTGCGATCGCGGCGGCCAGCAGTTCGCGTTGCAGCTTCGTCAACGCCGGCACGTCTGAAGGGGTGCGGCGCCACCGCGCTTCGGGACGGCGCCGCAGCGCCCCCAGGCCGGTACAGGGCGCGTCCACCAGAACCCGATCGAAGCCCGGCTCCAGCCCGCTGTCACGCCCGTCGCGGCGCACCACCTCCACCGGCAGCCCCGCCGTGTTCTGCTCCACCAGATCAGCACGGCGCTCGGCGGGTTCGACCGCGGTCACCACGGCACCCTCGGGTGCCAGCGACGCGATCATCGCGGTCTTGCCGCCGGGGCCCGAACACAGATCCAGCCAGCGCCCCTGGTCCGGCCCCTCCAGCGGTGCCAACGTCAACGCCCGGGCCACCAGTTGGCTGCCCTCGTCCTGCACCAGGGCATGGCCGTCACGCACGGGTGCGAGGCTGCCGGGATCACCCCCGGACAGATACACCGCATACGGCGAAAAGCGCCCGGCCTGACCGCCGGTCGCGTCCGCCAGTTCCGCTGCGGTCAGCTCTCCCGGTCGTGCGGCCAGATGCACCACCGGTCGTTCGTCGTCGCTGCGCAGCAGCTGCTCCAGTTCGCCTGCCCGTGTCCCGAGTGCGTCCACGAAAGCCTGCGCGATCCAGCGCGGGTGGGCGTGGGTGAAGGCCAGCCGCCCCACCGGATCCGTCGCGGCCGGCGGAGCCAGTTCGTTGACCCAGCCCTGCTCGTCACGGGTGGTCACGGTGCGCAACACACCGTTGACGAATCCGGCTCTGGCATTGTCGAATTCGATCCCCGCCTGATCCACCGTGGTGGCCACGGCCGCGTGTGGTTCGACCCGGGTGCGCAACAGCTGGTAGGTACCCAACCGCAACAGATCCAGCAGCACCGGATCGATCTGGGTGATCGGGCGGCCGGCGGCCGAACTGATCACGGCGTCCAGCAGTCCCCGGGTACGGCAGGTGCCGTAGGTCAGTTCGGTGGCGAAGGCCGCATCGCGGCCGGTGATCGACCGGTCCCGTAGCAGCG
The DNA here is from genome assembly GCF_059132455.1 of Mycolicibacterium sp. SMGY-1XX. Classification (NCBI taxonomy): domain Bacteria; kingdom Bacillati; phylum Actinomycetota; class Actinomycetes; order Mycobacteriales; family Mycobacteriaceae; genus Mycobacterium; species Mycolicibacterium sp. SMGY-1XX. The sequence continues at coordinate 3,283,024 of NZ_CP101139.1, read as the reverse complement.
CGGGCAGCGCCAGGTTGGCGTAGGCATCGTTGTCCGACACCGCCCGCAGAACGTCGAAGGCGGCCCGGCGCGCCGGATCCAGCGGGGTGCGGTTCGGCCGTTTCGGCGGCCCGCTGCGTTTACCGCGCTGCGGCGGTCGCGCGCTCATGATGCCCGGGCCGTCTCGTCGAGACGGGCGCCGCGCGCCCAGTCGGTGGCATTCATCGGTTTTTTGCCCGGCGGCTGGACGGTTCCGAGGGCCACGGGCCCCGATGCGGTACCCACCAGCACCTGACGTCGCTGCACCTGCAATTGACCGGGCGCCAGGCCGGGGTCGTCGTCGATCGGCGTGACGGGCCCGACGCGGATCCGGGTGTCGGCGATCATGGTCCAGGCACCGGGTTTGGGAGTCACCGCGCGGATCCTGCGGTCCACCACGTGTGCCGGCAGATCCCAACGCACCCGGGTACTTTCGACGGTGACCTTTGGGGCGAAGCTCACCCCTTCGGCGGGTTGAGGCACCGGTCGCAGGATTCCCTCGGCAATGCCGTCCAGCGTCGACTCCAACAGTGCGGCACCCGAAATGGCAAGGCGGGCAAGCAGATCGCCGGAGGTATCGGTGGGTTTGATGGGTTCGGTGACCGTCCCGTAGAGCGGGCCCGAGTCCAGGCTGGGCTCGATCTGGAAGGTGCTGGCCCCGGTCAGTTCGTCACCGGCGGCGATCGCGGCCTGTACCGGCGCGGCTCCACGCCAGGCGGGCAGCAAAGAGAAATGCAGGTTGACCCAGCCGCGCGCAGGTGTCGCCAGCAGATCGGCTCCCAGCAGCGCGCCGAAGGCCACCACCGGGCAGCATTCGGGTTCGAGCTCGGCCAGTTCGGCGACGAACTCCGGCGCGTTGGGTTTGGCCGGCCGCAGCACCGGGATGCCGTGGTCGGCGGCCAGCTGCGCCACCGGCGACGGCGTGGGCTTGCCGCGCCGCCCGGACACCGCGTCGGGACGGGTCAACACCGCCACCAGGTCGTGGCGCGGCGAGTCGATCAGCCGCTGCAGCGACGGCAGGGCGGGCTCCGGGGTACCGGCGAACACGAGACGCACCGAGCCAGTCTAGAGACGGTGACGGCCGTCCCCTACCGGGGCGTCTGGTAGTACTCGCGCTCGGAGACGCCCGCCCGGCCGGCGACGTACATCCACGGGATGGTGCTGACCAGCTTGTTCACCGTCGCCACCGCATCGTTGTAGTACTGCCGCGCGAAAGCCAGCTTGTTCTCGGTGTCGGTGAGGTTGCGTTGCAGGTCCAGGAAGTTGTTCGACGAGTTCAGCTGCGGATACGACTGCCCGAGCGCCAGCACCTGCCCCAGCGCGGCGTCCAACTGCTGTTCGGCAGCGCTGCGCTGGGCCACCGACGGTCCATGCACCGACGAATCCAGCGCCGCCCGCGCCACCGTGACCCGCTCGAGGATCCCCTGCTCGTGTGCGGCGAACGACTGCACGGTGTGCACCAGACTCGGAATCAGCGAGGCCCGGCGGGTGAGTTCGACATCGATACCGCCCAGGGCCTCCGCGACGCGGACGTCGGCCGCGCGCAGTTTGTTGTAGCCGGTCACGAACACGACCAGCACCGCGACCGCTATCACCAGCACCAGGACCAGCACCACCGTCACCATGAACCGCCTCCTCCTCCGCCGCCCCCACCACCGCCACCGCCACCACTGCTGCTGCTGCCGCCGCCACTGCTGCTCGAGGACTGCGATGCGGTGTAGGCGCTGATCGAGGAGGACAGCGCTGATTCGAAACTGTCGAAATCCGGGCCCGAGCTGCCGACCAGTGTCTGATGCCCACCGGCGGTGTAATACCAGTTCGGTTGCGGCGCAGGCACTCCGGTGGTCGCCTGATACTTCTGCGCCCACAGCGCCGCGACACCCGCGGCCACCGCGTAGGGCACGTAGGCGGAGTAGAGATCCTGGCGAGCACCGAAGTCGAAACGCGCCTCGGCCGAATCGGTGGCCAGCATACGGTGGAATCCGCCTGCCCGCGACCACAATTCGCGCCCCGCCGGGGTGCGCCGGCTCCCAACGCCGGCCCGCCACGATCGTGCGGTCAGCACGAAGACCACCGCGAACGGCACCACCCAGACCGTGCCGGCGAACCCCCAGCGCAGGCCTGCCATGACCGCTAGGAGCAGGGCCAGCGCGTTGGCGGCACGCACCCACAGCTCACCGCGGCGCTTCACCAGCAGCCCGTTCTCGGAGGCCCACTTCTCGACGGCATCGGCCATGTCCTTCTTGGCCTTCGAGAGTTTCTTTCCGGCGGTTTCGGTGCCGTTGGCGTGGAACTCGGTTCCGGGTCGCATCACCTTCAGCGCCGAACCGACAGCGACGCCGACCGGATCCACCGACCCCCAGGCCCCCGGTTCGGCCCGGCCGTGAACCGCCCATTTGGTCTCGCTGACCTGGTGCAGCTCGACCAGATCACGCTCGGCCAGATGGAACAGCGTCGCGGTGAGCCCGTTCTTGGGCACCGATTCGGTGCGGATGTACTCGAACTGCACCGGCCCCAGCCCCTCCGGCGGTGCGTACTGCAGCGGGAAACCGGGGGGTTTCTCCACCGTCATGCGGAACAGGCCCACCGCGAGGGCGGCGCCGACAGCGGTGAGCGCGGCCACCCACACCAGCGTCGCCTCGGAACGCCCGAGTACCCGGTCCCAGGCAAAGGACCACGGCACCTCGTCGCGCGGCGGAGTGGGCACCTCCACCCCGGCGCGCACGGTGATGGGGGTGCGCGGCGCCAGATCGCCGGCCCGGACGGACACCGTGTCGCCATCGACTTCCAGGAGATCGCACGCCTCGCCGGTGCCGTGTCCCACACTGCACTGCGCCCCGGGCACCGGTCCGGGCAGGCTCACCGAGATGCGCGCCCGTTCGATGACGTTGTTCCACCCCGGCGGGATGACATTCCAGTAGAAGACCGACGAAGCCACGTCCGGGATTCCGTTCCGGGTGGCGAATGTCTTACCGGCACCGGTGCGGGACGGGTCCAGCACACCGGCGATGGTGTAACGGACCTCGAACACGTGTGTTCCGGCGTCGAGGTACCGGTCGGGATCGCCGATCTTGGCCACCCGGAACCGCTCGCCGTCCTCCCACAGCATCTGGTAGCTGACCGGATCGCCGTCGAGGGTGATCGAGATGTTCTCCGGCTCCTGCCGAACCCGCGAATCGTTCTGGTTGGCCACATCCCAGTAGCGGAAGAGTCCGTGCCGGTCGTCGGGGAACTCGGCGACGATGGCCTCCGTCGCGTCGAGGTTGCCGTCCCGGTCGATGACGAACTCGGCCGAGTAGTGGGTGAACACCACCGGATCCTCGGCAAGGGTGCCCGGCGAGGAGGAGCCGGTGAACAGCAGTGGCCACAGTACGGCGAAAACCGTGAGCGCCAACAGGATCGACCACCTGGCGATCCGCCAGAACCACCCCATGCCGTGCCTCCGTCTGCAGCCCTGGGCCTCACCTTATGTGCAGCTGGTCCGTCGGCGTACCCGAGACGGCGTCCGAACCGGCAACGAGGTTGCTGGTAATCAATGGTTAGGTTACCCTTCCCAAAGTTCTCGCGAGCTCTTCACTGTCGCTGGGGTTCGCCACTATCGCGATGGGATGCCCGCATCATGACCCGGTTCGACTTCACCCGCGACGACGCATCGACGGGCTCGTCGCCCTGGGCGCGGGCGCAGGCGCTGTGGGTGGCGGCGTTGCTGGCGATCTGCGCCGCGCTCGCCCGGCTGTGGTCGCGGCTGCGTGCCCGGGACACGGCCACGCCGGCACCGGGCCCGGAGCCGGCCGTCGCCCACGACCGCTTCACCGTCCCACCCGAACTGCCCATCGAGTACCGCTCGGTGAACGCGCACCTGGCCGCGACGACCACGGCGCGCGCCGATCAGGTGGCGCTGCGCACGGCTGCACAGACCATCACCTACGGCGAGTTGCAGACCGCGGTGAATCGCTGGGCCGAGTCCCGACCGCAGCACCTCACGTCCCCGGCAGCCTTGGTCAGGGCCTCACTCGACGGCGCGACCGTGTCGATGATTCTCGGCCTGTTCGCCGCGCGGACCACCGTGGTCACCGTGGACCCGGCCACACCGGCCAACCGGACCGAGACCATCGCCACGATTCTGCGCGAGCACGGTTACGACGTTTCGTGGGTCGATCAGGAAACCGATGCCCCGGGACGGGGCACGGTCTCGGGTGCGGCACCCCTCGAGGAACCCGGCATCGCGGACGTGACGAGTATCCAGTTCACCTCGGGCTCCACCGGCACTCCCAAGGCCGTGCGGCACACCCACGGTCTGTGGCTGGCCGACGCCCAGCTGCTGAACCACCGCTTCGGCCTCACCGACGGCCGCAAGGTGGCGCTGTGCATGCCGATCAGTTTCGCCGGCGGACTCAACGTGCTGATCGGCTCACTGCTCGGCGGCGCCGAGATCATCGGGGTCGACCCGCGCGAGCACACCGGCCGCGAGGCCTTCGCCCGCATCGACTCGTCCGGCGCCGAGATCATCACCTGCACACCGGCGTTCATCGACGTCCTGCACACCGCGGCCCAGGGCGCCACGCTGGCCGGGATCACCCGCATCGTGGCCACCGGGGAGCCCCTGCACGCCCGGCACATCCGGCTGGCGCGCGAGGTCGCACCCAATGCCGTGATGACCAACTGGGCCGGCTCCACCGAGACGCTCGCCATCGCCAGCCACGACATCCATCCGCGGTCGCCGCTGCCGCACGGCGTGATTCCCATCGGAATCCCGTCACCGCACAAGCAGATCGACGTCCGCGATGACGGCTCGGTCTCGATCAGCTCGCGGCATCTGGGTGGGGGCTACCTGGATCCGACGGCGGCGGCAGCGTCGTTCACCGCGAACCCGGATGGCACCACCACCTACGCCGGCGGCGATATCGGCCGCTGGGACGCCGACGGCAACCTGGTGTTGTCGGGCCGCGCCGACAGCACCGTCAAGATCCGCGGTTATCTCGTCGAGCCCGCCGAGATCGAAGTCACCCTGCTGTCCTATGACGACATCCGGGAGGCCGTGGTGGTCGCCGACCGCGGCCTACCCGCCGCCCTGACTGCCTATGTCGCACCCAGCACCACCAGCCGCACCCCGGCGGTGGCCGACCTGCGCACCCGCTTACACCGGGATCTGCCCCCCTGGATGGTGCCCGCGCACATCGTGACGCTGCCCGCCCTGCCCCGCGGCGATCGCGGCAAGATCGACCGCAGCGCCCTGCCGCGACCGTGCCGTCCCCTCTTCGATCCGCCACGCGGACACCTCGAGAAGCTGGTCAGCCGGATCTGGGCCGACGTGCTGCACATCGAGTCGGTGGGCCGGTCCGACAGCTTCTACGCCCTGGGCGGTGACTCGATGTCGGTGGCTCAGATGTTGGTGGCGCTCAAGGACTCTCACGGACTGGCGCTGCAACCCTCGGATCTGGCCGGCGCCCCCACTGTCGCGCAGTTCGCGGCGCGCATCGCCGTCGGTCGGCATCTGACGCCGGCACAGCAGGTGCTCAACCCGACCACCGTCGCCCTGCGGGCGGTGTCGGCGAGCACGCGGGGCACACCGTTGTTCTGCTTCACCGGCGCCGGCGCGTCGGCATTGTGCTTCGCACCGCTGGCCGAACACGTGGGCGACGACACCGCGGTCTACGCCTTCGAGCCACAAGGCTTGGGCCGGCGCGCGATTCCCGATTTCTCCGTCCGGCGGGCCGCCCGCCGCCACGTCGCCGATGTGCGCCGCATCCAACCGGAGGGGCCGTACACCCTGATCGGGCATTCGCTGGGGGCCCACGTCGCGCTGGAGGTGGCGCGGCTGCTCGAGGGTCAGGGCGCCGCCGTCGAGATGGTGGTCATGCTCGACCCGTGGGTGCCGCCGAAGGTGGCCCAGGACGCCAAGCGCGAGAGGCCGGACACCGAGGTGACGTTGCACTCCAACGTCGACGCCGACTGGCGCGTCTGGTGGGACCGGCAACGACGTTTCCCGTTGGCCGGCCTGTTCTTCGGCGGTTACGAGCGCCGCACGCTCGCCACCGAGGAAGTCGGGATGATGTCGGTGTTCTTCCACCGCCCACAACCGTGGGACGGGCGCGCGCTGTTGATCCTGAGCCATCTCAACCAGGACGACCCGAGCCTGTGGCCCCGCATCCTCACCGGAGACCTCGACATCCGGACTGTCGACTGCGATCACCATTCGATCGTGCGCGAACCACACATCGGCGCCGTCGTCGACATGCTCGCCGCGGCATCGAGGAAGCCGGCGCTGGGCGCCTCGGCGGGCTGAGCCCGGCGGCTCAGCCGATGTGCAGCGGGTCGATCTGCACCCGGACCGGCTCGTTGTCCTTCTTCGCGCTGCGGGTCCCGGCGGCCCGGCGCAGCGCGGCGGCCAACGGCAGACCTTCGTTGCGGCCCACCCGCACCAGCATCCGGATCACGTCGTCGTCATCCTTGGCCCCGGCCGGGCGGCGCACCCCCGGGGGCAACTCCACCGGCCCCAGGACATCGGCGTCCTCGGGCAGGTGGGCGTCCTCCAGCAGCGCCGAGACCGCCGCGCCGGTGCCGTCCAGGGCGGCCATGTGCACACACGGCGGCAGGCCGACATCGCCACGCCCGTCCAGTTCGGAATCGGCGTGGCCCACCGGATCCCAGCGGATCAGCGCCTGCACGGCGGGGATCGCCGCCTCCGCCACCACCGCCACGGTGCCGCCGTCCCCGCGCGGACGCACCAGCGCCGCCGCCCCCATCCACCGGCGCAGAGTGTCCTCACCGGCGCGCAGGTCCTGCCTGCCCAACAACGCCCAGCTGTCGAGCAGCAGCGCCGCGCCGTAACCGCCCGTTGCGCTGGGTTCGGCGCCCGGGGTGGCGACCACCAGCGCAGGGCCGGCGTCGACCGTCGAGAGCATCGACTCCCCCGACGAGGTGAACACCGGCACCCCGGGAAACGTGCGGCCCAACTCCTCCGCGGTGCGGCGGGCACCGATCACTGCCGCCCGGACGGCATCGGAGCCGCACCGCGCACACCGCAGCGCGGCCTCGGCGCGACCGCACCAGCGGCACAACGCGATTCCGCGGTCACCGACCGGCCCGGTCAGCGACAGCGGGCCGGTGCAGTGTCGGCAACGGGCGATGGTGCGGCACCGCCCGCACGCCAGCGACGGCACGTAACCCCGGCGCGGCACCTGGATCAACACCGGGCGCTCGGCGGCCAGTGCGGAGCGCGCGGCCTGCAACGCCATCGAGGGCAGCCGCGCGGTCCGCGCTGCGGGGTCGCGCTCGTCGGCGTAGCCGCTGTCGTCGAGCGCGACCACCCGCGGCGCGTGAGCCCGTACCACCGGGCGCGGTGCCACCAGGTCGTGCGCCCATCCGCTGCGCACCAGCGCATGCACTTCCGCGGTACGGGAGAATCCACCGATCATCGCCGCGCAGCGCAACTGGTGGGCCCGCAACATGGCCACCTCCCTGGCGTGCGGATACGGTGACCGGGGTTCGGACAGCGTGTCGTCACCGTCGTCCCACAGCAGCACCAGGCCCAGCTCGTGTACGGGCGCGAAAACCGCGCTGCGCGTGCCGATCACCACCCGCGCGGACCCCCGCAGCACCGACAGCCACCGGCGATAGCGTGCCGAGGGCCCCAGGCCCGCGGCCAGAGCCACCACGCTGTCGGCGTCACAGTGCCGGATCATCGCCGCGTGCAGGGCATCGACATCGCGCTGGTCCGGCACGATGGCCAGTACGCTGCGATGCCCGAGCAGGGTGGTGGCGGCCGCCTCGGCGAACCGGTCCACCCAGTTCTCGCCGGGCAGGGCCTGCCAGGCCGCGCGGGCGGCACGGCCGTGGCGCAGCGCCTCGAGGAAGGTGTTGCTGCGGGCGTAGTTGCTCCAGCCCGTGACATCCGGGGCGATGACCGCGGAATGCACGGTGGCAGTGGGTGTTTCCTTCTCCACCTTGGCGTGCCGCGGCGGGATGGCCAGCCGCAGCACATCAGGGCGGGTGCCGGCATAGCGGGCGGCCACCGCTTCGGTGAGCCGGCGCACCTCCGGGGTGAGCACCGGTTCCGGCGACACCACCCGGTCCAGCCAGCCGAGCTTGCCCTCGTGGTCGGTGTCGGATCGCCGTTCCAGGACGTACCCGTCGACCAGACGGCCGTGAAACCGGACCCGCACCCTCACCCCGGGCTGGGCATCGTCGGATTGCTCGGCCGAGACCAGATAGTCGAAATCGCGATCGAGGTGGGGCACCGTCAGCATCGGCAGCACCCGCGCGATGGGTTCGTGCTCGGCGGCCCGGCGCGGCGCACTCATATCGCGGGTGTGGCGGAGCCGTTCGACGCAGCGGCGGGTTCCCGCCCGAAGAGCAATCCCGCGGTGATCAACACGATGGCGGCGCCGTAGGCCCACCAGATCGGGACCGCCAGAAGCTGGTCACCCCGGACGAATTCGCTGACGCCGATCATCCCGTCGGAGATCGCGAAACACACCGCTCCCAGCGCGATCCACGGGGTGGGCAGCCGGGCCAGCAGGGCCGCGCACACCATCGCCGCGAGCACACCGATATAGGCCACCACCGGGATGGTCAGCCCCTGCGCCGCCAGGGCCGGCCAGAACCAGACCAGCAGTGCCACACAGGCCGCCACCACGAGCGCCGACGCCAGCACCCGCCCCCGGGCGGCCGAGCGCACCGGCCGGGCCAGGGGTACCAGGGCGGCCAGGAAGCACAGATGCGCCACCAGAAACGACGCCAGACCACCGACGAACGACGGCTCCCACCACGGCATCGCCAACAGGTAGTCACCGCAGGCCGAGAACACCAGCGCCGCACACAGCAGCCACCGCTCGCGCAGCCCAGGGCAGGCCAGCGCGGCCGCGGCCAGCAGAACCGCCATCACGGCCTTGAAGGCGGGCTGCCCGGCGAACTGTCCCGTCAGCTCCGACCCGGCCGGCAGCCGCAGCGCGACCAACACCAGGAACACGCCGTAGCACGCACCCACCACCGCGCCGGTGAGCCACAGTCTGGTGGACCACGCGGCGGAGGTTGTCCGGGTGTCAGCCGTCGACGCCATGCAGAGAAAGGTACTGGACGCGCTCCACTACGGATTCGGCGTTCCCACAGGGCCGGCGCTCAGGCGTAGCGCAGCCGTTGGTCGTCGCCGTCAATCAGCTCCAGCACGGCGCGCGAGGCGCGCTGCGCCGCCCGCGCCCGCACCCTCGGTGGCGCATTCCAGAGCACCGGCGCCTCCACACTGATCGGGATCTCGGCGGGCAGCGCCTCCAGCATCGAGATCAAGTCGATGCAGCCCTCCCCCGGGAACAGTCGCGCATTGCGACCCTGATACACCAGCTCCTCGACGCTCTGCGGCGGCTCGGCCACCGCGTCGCAGATCTGCGCGTATCGGATCCACTCCAGCGGCAGGGCGCCCAGATCGGCCGGAGTGTTCGACGCCCGGTGGTAGTGGATGGCGTCGACGAGCAGACCCACGTTGTGGTGCCCGCTGCGGGTCAGCACCGCGGTGGCCTCGCCGAGGTCGCGCACATGGGTCCACGGCATGGGTTCGAGATTCGGCGTGAGGCCGTATTCGGTTGCCAATTCTGCCAATTCGGCGAAGTTGTCAGCGGTCCGGCCATGGTCCGGGTCGTAACCGGTGACCAGTACCTGCTGCGCGCCGAGGTAGGCACCGGTCTCCAGGAACGCGCCGTAGTCGTCGCGGATCCGGGTCTCGGGTGTCAACCGGAGCACCTCGATGTCGATCAGTTGCACCCCGGAGTCGTCGAGACGCCGCTTGGTGTCGCGGACCAACGGCGTCATGCCGATGGTCGGCCGCAGCGGCTCCGCGGGCGTCGCACGGATCAGGCGCAGGCCCACCGCATCAAAACCCACCGCGGCCGCGACCTCGACCATTTCGTCCGGCCCGAGTTCGAGGACCGTCAACGGAGCCAGGGCCAGCAAGCGTCCCGATCTGGTCATGCTGTCTCCTGACGTCCGCACGGTTCCGGACGGGGAACCTCACAAAAAAATCCGACTGGGAATTCTCGCCGCTGGGGAACCGCTTCGGGGGGCTACCTTTTGGCCCCACCGGCTACAGCGAAGCGCCTCACGCGTTGCGCCGCTGTCCACACCGGCCGGGAATGTGTGACAGGTCACCATGGATTTGCCGAAAGCACGGTGAGGGGTTCGTTGCTACCGGATATCGACCCGCCGGGCCGCCGCCGTTCGAGCCCTCCACATGGCACCTGATCGCCCAAAGACCAGCGCGTACACCTCGGCCGGCTACCGGCTCGTGATCCGCCCGCGGGCCAGCCGCGTTTGCCGGCGGCCAGGGTGCACCGCAGCGAGGCGACCCGGTGCCACCGACAGGGCAGAGTCGGTGGGCAAACAGAAAAGTTCCTGGCGCTCGGTCTGGGCTTGGCCATTTCGGTGGTACCACCTGGTGCCCGCAGCGTCCGGCGCGGCCCGTACGTTTGATCACGTGCCCGCTATCGACGCCCTCCTCCAGCAAGTTCTGGATGCTGTTCCCTTCCAACTGACCACAGACGGCGGAGTCGAGGCCGCCCGAGCGCGGTTCCGTGACCTGCCGCGGCAGCCGATCCTGCCGGAGGTCACCGCGCGCGACCTGGTGCTCGACGGGCCCGGTGGGGCGCTCCCGATAAGGGTCTACACGCCGCCGTCCTCGGGCGCAGCCCTGCCGGTGGTGCTCTACTTCCACGGCGGCGGATTCGCGGTCGGCGACCTGGACACCCACGACGGCACGGCCCGTCAACACGCGGTGGGCGCCGACGCCGTGGTGGTGTCGGTGGATTACCGGCTGGCCCCCGAGCATCCGCATCCGGCCGCGGTGGACGACGCCTGGGCGGCCACCGCCTGGGTGGCGAGCCACGCGCCGGAACTGGGGGCCGACGCGTCGCGGTTGGCCGTCGCCGGTGACTCGGCCGGTGGCAACCTGGCGGCGGTGATGGCGCAGCTGGCCCGCGACGACGCCGGCGTGGACATCGCCTTTCAGCTGCTGTGGTATCCGACTGTGTTGTGGGACAACACGTTACCGTCGTTCATCGAGAATGCTCAGGCGCCGATCCTGGACCTGCGGGCCGTCGAGGCGTTCTCGGCGTGGTACGCCGGGGCCCTGGATGTCACCGACCCCGACGCCATCCCGACCACCCTGGCACCGGGGCGGGCGACGGACTTCACCGGGCTGCCACCTGCCTATATCGCCGTCGCCGGACACGACCCGTTGCGTGACGACGGTATCGGGTACGCCGAAAGACTCTCGGCGGCAGGGGTTTCCGTGACGCTGGATCACGCCGAGACGCTGGTGCACGGCTATCTCGGTTACGCCGGGATCGTGCCCGCCACCACCGAGGCGATGAATCGTGGCCTAACCGCGCTGCGGGCGGCGCTGCACTCATAGAGTGGGGTGATGCCCGACCATCACTGCCTGATCATCGGCGCCGGATTCTCCGGTATCGGCGCCGCCATCAAGCTCGATGAGGCCGGGCTGCACGACTACCTGATCGTCGAGGCCGCCACCGAAGCCGGGGGCACCTGGTTCTGGAACACCTACCCCGGCATCGGCGTCGACATCCCGTCGTTCTCCTACCAGTTCTCCTTCGAGCAGAGCCCACACTGGTCACGTACGTACGCGCCGGGCCGCGAACTGAAGGCCTATGCCGACCACTGTGTCGACAAGTATCGCCTCCACGATCGAATCCGGTTCGCCACCACTGTCATCGCGGCCGAATTCGACGACGCCGACGACCTCTGGCGGCTACGCACCGCCGAGGGTGAGGAGATCACCGCGCGGTTCTTCATCAACGCTGCCGGTGTGCTGACGGTGCCCAAGCTGCCGGACATCCCCGGGGTGGACAGCTTCGCCGGCCTCACCATGCACACGGCGCGCTGGGACCACAGCCAGGATCTGAGCGGCAAGCGGGTCGGCGTCATCGGCACCGGCGCCTCCGCGGTACAACTGATCCCCGAGGTCGCCCCGATCAGCGCACATCTGACGGTGTTCCAGCGCACCCCGATCTGGTGCTTTCCCAAAGCGGATCTGCCGTTGCCACGTCCGGTGCGCTGGGCGATGCGGGTGCCGGGGGCCAGGACCGTGCAGCGGCTGCTGAGCCAGGCCTTTGTGGAGGTGACGTTCCCGCTGACCGCGCACTACGCCACCGTGCTGCCGCTGGGGAAACGCGCCGAGGCCTTCGGCCACAGTTATCTGCGCAGCCAGGTGCACGACCCGGTGGTGCGGGACAAGCTGACCCCGCGCTACGCCGTCGGCTGCAAACGGCCGGGATTCCACAACACCTACCTGTCGACGTTCAACCGCGCCGACGTGCGGCTGGTCACCGCACCCATCGAAGCGGTGCACCCCGACGGCGTGGTGACCGCCGACGGCGAACTCCACGCGCTCGACGTACTGGTGCTGGCCACCGGCTTCAACGTCCTCGACGTCGACTCCACCAGCTTCACCGTCACCGGAAGCGGCGGCCGGTCACTGGCCGCCTTCTGGACCGAGAACCGGATGCAGGCCTACGAAGGTGTCAGCGTGCCCGGCTTCCCCAACTTCTTCTCCATCTGCGGCCCCTACGGATACGTCGGGTCGTCGTTCTTCGCGCTGATCGAGACCCAGACCCGCCACATCGTGCGGTGCCTGCGCGAAGCGCGCCGCCGCGACGAAACGCGGGTCGAGGTCAGCCCCGAGGCCAATGACCGCTATTTCGCCGAGATGATGCGTAAACGGCACCGGCAGATCTTCTGGCAGGACAGCTGCGCCGCCGCCAACAGTTACTACTTCGACAGCCACGGGGACGTACCACTGCGCCCCGCGACCACCTTCGCCGCGGATTGGCGCAGCCGGCACTTCGACCTCGACGACTACCGGTTCACGTCCGCTGCACCTGCCTCAGAACGCGGGTGAGACGTCCCCGCCGGGCCACTGCTCCTTGATGAAGTCGCGGGTGGCATCGCTGTGCAACAACTCGTTGAGTTTCACGATGTCGGGGTTGTCGGCGTTGTCCTGGCGACTGGCCAGGAAGTTGGCGTACGGGTTGTCCTCGATCGACTCGACGATCAGGGCGTCGTCGAGGGTGTAGCCGGCTTCCAGGAAGTAGTTGCCGTTGAGGATCGCCAGGTCGACATCCGGGACGGCCTTGGCCTGCAGATCCGGTGCGGCTTCGATGAATTGGAGATTCTTCGGGTTGCCTACGGTGTAGACGTTGACGTCTCCGCTCGCCGGCAGCGTCACCAGATTCTTCGACGCCAGCAGCGCCAGTGCCCTGGCCTGGTTGGAGCCGTCGTCGGTGATGCTGATGCGGGCGCCGTCCGGCAGGTCCTCGGCATTGGTGAACTTCTCCGAGAAGGCGGCATACGGTTCGATGTGCACACCCGGGAACTCGTGCAGCTGATAACCGAAGTCGGCCACCTGCTCCTCGAAGTACGGTTTGTGCTGGAAGTAGTTGGCGTCGATATCACCTTCGGAGAGCCAGCGGTTGCCCAGCGAGTAGTCGTCGAACACCCGGATGTCGAAGTCCAGGCCGGCATCCTTGGCCGGGCCGTTCTTGATGAACTCGAGGATTTCGGCGTGCGGGATCTGGGTGGCTGCCACGGTGAGGCGGTGCTTGTTCTCGTCACCGCGCAGCCAGAAGAACCCGGCGACGGCCAGAACGAGGACCACCACTGCACCGAGCGCGGCGTACAGCGGCCACTTGGGTTTCGGCGGGCCTGCGGGGGTTTCGGTCATGATGTGTGAATCCGTTCAGTCGATGGTGTGGAAGGACAACCGCTACAAGGACACTCGCTCGAGGCCAGCAGTCTCACCCCCTCCGCGTCGGGCCCGGTGGTCGGTCTTGCGGGCGAAATAGTCGCCCACCACCTGGAAAATGGTGGCCAGCACGATCAGCAGCAGCACCGTCGTCCAGAGCACCGGCCCGTCGTACGAGCGGGCGCCGTAGCGGATCGCCAGGTCACCCAGTCCCCCACCGCCGATCACGCCGGCCAGCGCGGAGTACCCCAGCAGGGCGATGATCGTGATCGTCAGCCCGGCGATGATGCTGCTGATGGCCTCCGGCAGAAGCGTTTTGGTGATGATCTGCCACCGGGTGGCGCCCACCACCCTGGCCGCGTCGATCTTGCCGGCGTTCACCTCGCGCAACGACGACTCCACCAGCCGCGCCAGGAACGGGATGGTGCCGATGGTCAGCGGCACCATGGCCGCGACGGTGCCCAGGCTCGACCCCACCAGCAGCCGGCCCAGCGGCCAGAGGGCGATCACCAGCACCAGGAACGGCAGCGAGCGCAGTACGTTGACGATGACTCCGAGGGTGCGGTTGAGCCAGCGGACCGGCGAAAGTCCGCCTGGCGCCGTGGTGTACAGCAGCACACCCAGCGGGATACCGAAGATGATCACCACGACGAACGGGATGAACACCAGCTGCAGGGTCTGGTTCAGCGCCACCGGTACCGCGTCGGTGTCGAGCAGGATCGAGTCGTGCAGCCAGGCGGTGAATCCGTCGAAGATGCTCACGCCGGTACCACCGCTGAGAGGCCCTGTGCCGCGAACCATTTCGTGTAGCGATCGGCGTGTTCCGGAGCCGAGTGCCCGATTCCGGTCAGGCTCAGCTGGAACTGTGACACCGACTGCCCGCCCAGATGCAGCACTTCGCCGTCGAGGATGCGCACCTCGGTGTCGAGGTCGCGGGCCAATGCGCCGATGAACGCCGCCGAGGCATCGGCGCCGGCGTGCACGTTGACGATGAGCTCGCCGGCGGCGGGGGCCGGTGGGGCCGCCAGCGGCGGCAGCAGACCCGAAGCCGGATCGCTGGCGACCTCAGCCAGCGAGCCGGCAGCGATGACCCGCCCCGAAGACAGCACCGCCACCCGATCGGCGATCTGCCGGACGATGCCCAGGTCATGGGTGATCAGCAGGATCGTCACATCCAGCTCGTCCCGTAACTGGGTCAACAACCCCAGGATCTCCTGCGTGGTGGTGGGGTCCAGCGCGCTGGTCGGTTCGTCGGCCAGCAGCACCGACGGCTTGGCCGCCAGCGCCCGGGCGATGCCCACCCGCTGCTGCTGACCGCCGGACAGCTGCGCCGGGTAGTCCTCGCCGCGGCCGGCCAGGCCCACCAGCTCCAGCAGTTCCTGAGCCCGGTGCCAGCGTTTGGTCCGGTCCCATCCGGCGATCTCCAGCGGGTATTCGATATTGCGCCGCGCGGTGCGGTTGTCCAACAGGTTCGCCGACTGGAAGACATTGCCGAGACGCCGGCGCGCGGTCCGCAGTTCCCGCTCGGACAGTGCGGTGAGGTCCTGGCCGTCGAGCACCACCCGGCCTCTGGTGGGGCGTTCCAGCAGCGCGATGTTGCGGACCAGCGTGCTCTTGCCCGAGCCGCTGCTGCCCACGACGCCGAGGATCTCGCCTTGGCCGACGGAGATCGACACCCCGTCGAGCGCCCGCGTCTCGCCGTAGACCTTCGTCAGGTCTTCGGTGTGGATAGACATTCTGGGCCTGCCTCAACGGTCTGCACGGACAACGCGCTAGATACTAAGAAGCAGCGGCCACCGGTCCTGACCACCCGGCGATGAATTCACCCTTTCCGCAGGGGTTTTCGCTCAAATCAAGGTGAGTAAAACTCGGCGACCGAAAAAGCGACGAGGGTCGTGATCCCAGACGGATCACGACCCTCGAAGCAATCTGGAGACTAGACGGAAGCCTTCAGGTCGTCGACCTTGTTGACCTGCTCCCACGGCAGTTCGATATCGGTGCGGCCGAAGTGACCGTAGGCGGCGGTCTGCGCGTAGATCGGCCGCAGCAGATCCAGATCGCGCACGATCGCACCCGGACGCAGGTCGAAGACCGACGTGATGGCCTTCTCGATGCGGGCCGGGTCGACGGTCTCGGTGCCGAAGGTCTCCACGAACAGACCCACCGGAGCCGCCTTGCCGATGGCGTAGGCGACCTGGACCTCGACGCGCTCGGCCAGGCCGGCGGCGACGACGTTCTTGGCAACCCAGCGCATCGCATACGCGGCCGAGCGGTCCACCTTGGACGGATCCTTGCCGGAGAAGGCGCCGCCACCGTGGCGGGCCCAGCCGCCGTAGGTGTCGACGATGATCTTGCGACCGGTCAGTCCGGCGTCACCCATCGGACCGCCGAGCACGAACTTGCCGGTCGGGTTGACCAGCAGGCGGAAATCGGAGGTGTCCAGGGTCTCGTGCGCCAAGTCGTCGAGCACGGTGTTGACGACCTTTTCCCGGATGTCGGGCGACAGCATGGTGTCCAGGTCGATGTCGGCGGCGTGCTGCGTCGAGAGCACCACGGTGTCCAGCCGTACCGGGGTGGTGCCGTCGTACTGGATGGTCACCTGGGTCTTGCCGTCGGGACGCAGGTACGGCAGGACGCCGTTCTTGCGCACCTCGGTCAGGCGGCGCGACAGCCGGTGGGCCAGCGCGATCGGCAGCGGCATCAGCTCGGGGGTGTCCTTGATGGCGTAGCCGAACATCAGGCCCTGGTCGCCGGCGCCCTGCAGATCCAACGGATCCACGGCGCCTTCCACCCGGGTCTCATGAGCGGTGTCGACACCCTGGGCGATATCCGGCGACTGCGCGCCGATGGCGATGTTCACCCCGCACGAGGCGCCGTCGAAGCCCTTGGTCGACGAGTCATAGCCGATGTCGAGGATGCGGTCACGCACGATCTTCGGGATGTCGGCGTAAGCGCTGGTGGTCACCTCGCCCGCGACATGCACCTGACCCGTGGTCACCAGCGTCTCGACCGCCACCCGCGAACGAGGATCCTCAGCCAGGAGCGCGTCGAGCACCGAGTCACTGATGGCGTCACAGATCTTGTCGGGATGCCCCTCGGTCACCGACTCGCTCGTGAACAGCCGTGCTTTGCTCACGTCCCCATCCCTTCCGGCGCTAGGCCCTCATTCACAGTTCAGCCGGGCGAAGTTTATCGCCGTTGTCGTCGTCAGCCCCCGCAGCGTGCCCGTATGCAGCCGTCATGCGCAACTCGGGGTAGCGGGTGTCAGTTTCTCCCAGACTGAAGAATTTGTCCGATCGCGTCCACAATACGGCTCGCCATGAGTGTTTTGGACCCGTGCTCCAGCGCCGCTTCGGTGCCGTCGGCGGCCAGCAACCACCCGTCATTGCTGTCCACCTCGAATGCGCGCCCTTCGCCGACGGCGTTGACCACCAGCAGGTCGCAGCCCTTGCGCTTGAGCTTCGCGCGGGCGTGGAACAACACATCACCCGAGGCGTCGCCGGTTTCTGCGGCGAAGCCGACGATCGCCTGCATGTTGGGCAGCTGACCGTCGGTGCGGGCGCGGACGGCGCCCGCGAGCACGTCGTCGTTGCGCACCAGCTCGATGGACGTCGGTTCCGAGTCGCCGCCCTTCTTCATCTTTGTCGCCGCGACCTGGGCGGGGCGGAAATCGGCGACCGCGGCCGCCATCACCAAGACGTTCACGTCCGGGGCGTGTTTGGACACCGCGTCGCGCAACTGCGCGGCCGATCCGATGTGCACGACGTCGACGCCGGCGGGGTCGGGCAGCGCGGCGGTGTTACCGGCGATCAGGGTGACCTCGGCGCCACGTTGAGCGGCCACCCGGGCCACGGCGTAGCCCTGCTTACCGGAGCTGCGGTTGCCGAGGAAGCGCACCGGGTCCAGCGCCTCGCGGGTGCCACCCGCGGTCACCAGCATCTTGACCCCGGTGAGGTCGAAGGGCAACGCATCGGCCCGGGCCAGCAGCAGTTCAGCGAATGTGGTGATCTCTTCGGGTTCCGGCAACCGGCCCGGTCCGGAGTCGCGACCGGTCAGTCGGCCGGAGGCGGGCTCGAGGACCACGGCGCCACGCTGTCGCAGCGTCGCCACGTTGTCGACGGTGGCCGGATGCAGCCACATCTCGGTGTGCATCGCCGGGGCGAACAGCACCGGACAGCGCGCGGTCAAGAGAGTGGCGGTCAGCAGGTCGTCCGCACGGCCGGCGACCGCACGGGCCAGCAGGTCGGCGGTGGCCGGGGCGATCACCACCAGATCGGCCTCCTGGCCGATGCGCACGTGCGGCACCTCGGAGACGTCCTCGAAGACGCCGGTGTGTACGGGGTGCCCGGAAAGGGCTTCGAAGGTGGCCGCGCCGACGAAACGCAGCGCGGACTCGGTGGGCACGACGCGCACGTCGTGCCCGGCTTCGGAAAGCTGACGGATCACCGAGCAGGCCTTGTAGGCGGCGATACCGCCTGCCACTCCGACGACGACCCGTTTGCGGCTCACGGGCGACAGCTCTGGTCGACGGGCGGACAGTGACGCCCCTGGTCTTGGCCCCCGAGCCTCATCCGCGCAGCGCCTGCCCTATTCGCCTTCGGTGTGCTCGAGGAGGTCGCCGTGGATCTCGCGCATGGCGATCGAGAGCGGCTTCTCCTGCAGACCCGGCTCGACGAGCGGACCCACGTATTCGAGGATGCCGTCGCCCAGCTGGTTGTAGTAGTCGTTGATCTGACGGGCGCGCTTGGCGGCGTAGATCACCAGCGCGTACTTGCTCGACGCACGGTCGAGCAGCTCGTCGATGGGCGGGTTGGTGATGCCCAGCGGCGTGTCGTAGGCACCCTGGAGCGCCGAGCCCGCAGCCGTGTCGAACTGGTCAACACCGGACAGCGTATCGGGATTGGTCACGTAGAAATCTCCTGGCGATTATCGGGTGGAGCTCAAAAATGCGCGTCAAGACGACGTCGATGAAGCGTCCGGCGCAGTTCCTGCCAGCAAGGATACCAATTCCGCGCAGGCAGCCTCTAATTGCCTGTTCACGACAATGACATCGAAGTCATTCTGGGCGGCGATCTCGGCCCGCGCGGTGTCGAGACGGCGCCGCATCACCTCGGGTGACTCGGTGCCGCGGCCGACGAGCCGGCGCTCGAGATCTTCCCAGCTGGGCGGCGCCAGGAACACCGACACCGCCTCGGGCATGGCTTGCTTGACCGATCGGGCGCCGGCCAAGTCGACCTCGATGAGCACCGGATTCCCGGCCGCCACCGCCTCCAGGACCGGTTGCGCCGGGGTCCCGGAGCGGTGCAGGCCGCGGTGGATCTCCGCCCACTCGAGCAGCGCGCCCCGGTCGATCAATCGCTGGAACGCCTCGGTGGACACGAAGTGGTAATCCACTCCGTCGACCTCCCCAGGGCGCGGGGCCCTGGTGGTGGCCGACACACTGAAATGCAGCTGCGGAAGCCGTTCCCGCAGGCATCTGACCACGGTGGACTTACCGACCGCAGAGGGACCGGACAGCACGACCACACGGCCTCGGGAGCCTGGGCTCCCAGGGCCGCGGGGCGCGCCGCTATCCGGTCCCCCGACAGCGATCACCGACCTCTACGAGGGGTCGAACTTGTCCAGCAGCGCCTTGCGCTGCCGGTCGCCCAGGCCGCGCAGACGACGCGTCGGGGCGATCTCCAGCTCGGTCATGATCTCCTGCGCCTTGACCTTGCCGACCTTGGGCAGGGCTTCCAGCAGTGCGGAGACCTTCATCTTGCCCAAGACCTCATCGGTCTCGGCATCCTTGAGCACCTGGGAGAGGTTGGTGCCGCCACGCTTGAGCCGATCTTTGAGTTCGGCTCGTGCTCGACGAGCGGCAGCAGCCTTCTCCAACGCTGCCGCGCGCTGTTCGTCGGTCAACTGGGGAAGGGCCACGGTTCCTCCGTCTCATAACCATCTTGTCGATCGCGACCTGAACAGATCGCGATCATTGTTTTGTCTCGGCCGGGGTACGCCAGCCAGCGACGACGACCGTACCCACGCTGACTGACGAAATCTAACCCCACCCCCCTTCGGCTCCGACAAAGGCCCAGCGTGTAGGCCCCGACACGCCGTGATCCGGACCGGTGGGCGGGCACCGGCAGACGCGTCGGCGGCGGGTTGCCCGGAGCCGCGGGCCGCCGGTGAATCCGCTGCGCAACACCGCTTTTCGCCATACCCGCCAGTTCTCTGCCACGTCCCGGCTGTCACTCGGGCGCCCGATCGGCCGACTCCAGCGGCTTCTCAGAAGACTTCCTGGCGTGTCGCGCGTGTCGGCAAAAGTCCGCTGACCACGGCAAGAGCACTTTTCATCGCATCTGTCACGCCAGTCACTCCGAACGCATAGGACGGCTAACGGTTCACCGCGACGGATCCGTTACCGGTTGCACAGGCTGGGCCCATCGGCGCCACATCGCGGCCACACGGTCGCTCCATAGCGTCAGCGGCGTTGGTCAACCGCCAACCACGAGATCCTCGACAGATTCGGAGTCGTTCCAGATGAAGTTCACCCGCATGATCGCCACCTCGACGCTCGCGGCCGGCGTCGCCGCCGCCGGCCTCTTCGGCCTCGGAACGGGCGTTGCCGCCGCGAACCCGGGTCAGCCGTGCGGTGGGCCCGGGCAGGCGGTCTGCCAGCCGAACCCCGGGCCGAACGGCAACCTCCCGGTCAACCAGCGCGGAATCGACCAGGGCCGACAGGACCACAAGCCGTTCATGTACGAGGGCCATCAGGTGACCCCGTTGCCCGCGGGCAATGGGGCGGGCTGGGGTTTCTGGTTCCTGGGGCGATGGATCGCGCTCTAGACCGGCCGGTCGAGAGACGGCCGTTCTTGGCTAGCGCTTGATCTCCACCAACAGCACCCACGCGTTGGCGGTGGCAGACAGAAAACCCGTGGCGACGGCGGCGGTCACCCAGTACAGACCGCCGCCGGCGCCGGCGGCCAACGAGACGCCGGCAAGAACGAACATCAGGGCCGGCCCCAGCAGCACCGACACCTGATACCAGGTGCGAGCCGGAGGGCGGCCCTGCCGGTGCCGCAGTCCGGCCACCAGCGCCGCCACCGACATCGCCACACCCAGGGCACCCAGTTCAGCGGCCACGACGCCGACCGGCTGCCCGGGCGTCACCAACAAGATCGAGGCCACCAGGATCGTCACGGTGAGACCCAACGTCGCGGCCGCACGCGCCGGGACACCGGGATAGGCGAGCACGTCGCTGAGATTCAGCGACAGCCCGACGAACAGCAGTCCTGCGAATGCGGCGGCACCTCCCCCGACCGCCTGCGCGAAATCCGACCAGGCAGCCACGTCATAGGCCGTCACCGTGCCCCCTACCCTCGCCCCCTACCCTCGCCGTGCTCCGAGAGTCTAGAGCGGACGGATTCAGCGGCGGGCGATTCCCGAGGTACGTGCGGAGGCCTTCTCCGCGGCCCTGGCCGCGTCTCTGGCCGAGGCATCGGCGATCCAGCGCTGCAACCTGCCCGCGGTGCGCCACAGCGCGGCCTGCAGCGCCTCCGACCCGGCCTCGGCCTGCGCGCCGCGGATGAGCTGGTCGGCGATCCGGGTGACGATGGCCACGGGGATCCGCACCGTCGTGTCACCGGAGGCCTGAACGCGCCCGGCCAGCGTCCTGCTGTCCTCGGCCAGCTCACCGACAGCCTGCGCCGCCCCGGAGTCCGGCTGCTGACGGTAGGCTTGCGCGAGCGCTCCCATGCACGTAATTGCCTGGTGTGCAGTACTTTTCGGTATCATCACGGTGGCACCCGGAGTCATACCCGGATACTGCCTCATCCGCCTTGCCGCCAGGCAACACCCGCGACAACACCGTCCGAACTCCCAGCGGGCGGTTGGTGATTCGGGCCAGCGTCAGGCCAGATGTGCCACGGCGTCGCGCAGCCGCTCGGCGGCGGCACGCACTGCCGCGACGTCGGGCCCGGCCCGCAACACCTCTCGTGACACCGCCGGCAGCAGCTGACCCGGTAGCGCACCTCCCAGGCCGGCCAACGCCTCCGGACGGCCACCCTGAGCGCCGACGCCGGGCACCAGCACGGGGCCGGACAGTGCGCTCACATCCGGTGGGTCGGGCAAGGTGGCGCCGACGACGACGCCCACCGACCCGGGCTCCGGTGCCCGGGTGCGGTTGACGGCTGCTGCGGCGTCCACCATCGACTGCGCGAGGGTGCGCCCGTCCGCCGTCACCGCCTGCTGCACGCCGGCGCCTTCCGGATTCGACGTGGCCGCCAGGACGAAGACACCGCGGTCGTGCGCCGCCGCGGTGTCTAGCAGGGGCGCAAGCGAGCCGAACCCCAGGTACGGCGAGGCCGTCACCGCGTCACATGCCAACGGTGAATCCCCGGCCCACGCCGCGGCGTAGGCCGCCATGGTGGTGCCGATGTCCCCGCGTTTGGCGTCGGCGAGCACCAGCACCCCGGCGCTGCGCAGTTCGGCGATGGTCCGTTCCAGCACGGCGTAGCCCGCCGAGCCGTAGGTCTCGAAGAACGCGACCTGTGGTTTGACGACGGCGAACCCGTCGAGGGCCGTCACGCACACCTCACAGAACGCGGCCAGCCCGTCGGCATCCGCCGTGAGCCCCCATGCGGTCAGCAACTCGGGATGCGGGTCGATCCCCACACACAGCGGGCCACGGGCTTGTACCGCGTCGCGCAACCGGGCACCGAAACCGGGCACCTGGCTAGTTCCCGTCCAGCGCGGCGTGCAACTCCTGCAGCGACCGCACCCCGATATCGCCCCGGATACCGGCCTCGATGCCCTGCACCGCCGCCGAGGCACCCTGCACCGTCGTCACACACGGGATGTTCATCTGCACCGCCGCGGCGCGGATCTCGTAGCCGTCGATACGCGGGCCGGAGTTGCCGTACGGGGTGTTGATCACCATGTTGACCTCGCCGGCGCGGATCACGTCGACCGCCGACCTCGCCGGCCGGTCGGGAGTGGCCTCCTCGAAGATCTTGCGCACCACGTCACAGGGAATCCCGTTGCGGCGCAGCATCTCCGCGGTGCCGTCGGTGGCCAGGACCTTGAAACCCAGATCGGCCAGGCGCTTCACCGGAAACACCAGCGAACGCTTGTCACGATTGGCCACCGACACGAACACCGTGCCCTGGGCCGGCAACGAGCCGTAGGCCGCGGTCTGGCTCTTGGCGAACGCACTGCCGAAGTTCTGGTCGATGCCCATCACCTCACCGGTGGACTTCATCTCCGGCCCCAGCAGCGATTCGACATTGGACCCGTCGGCCTTGCGGAACCGGTGGAACGGCAGCACGGCTTCCTTCACGGCGATCGGCGCGTTCGGCGCCGGGCTGGCCCCGTCACCCTCGGCGGCCAAGAGGCCCTCACTGCGCAGCTGCGCGATGGTGGCGCCCAACATGATTCGCGCGCAGGCCTTCGCCAGCGGCACCGCGGTGGCCTTCGACACGAACGGCACCGTGCGGCTGGCGCGCGGGTTGGCCTCCAGCACGTAGAGCACGTCGTCCTTGAGCGCGTACTGCACGTTGAGCAGGCCCACCACGCCGATACCGTGGGCGATCGCCTCGGTGGCCCGGCGCACCGAGTCGATGTCCTGGCGGCCCAGGGTCACCGGCGGCAGCGCGCATGCGGAGTCGCCGGAATGGATGCCGGCTTCCTCGATGTGTTCCATCACCCCGCCGATGTAGACGTCGGTGCCGTCGCACAGCGCGTCGACGTCGATCTCGATGGCGTCTTCGAGGAAGCGGTCCACCAGCACCGGATGTTCCGGGGACAGTTCGGTCGCGCGGGTGATGTAACCCTCGAGAGTCTGCTCGTCGTAGACGATCTCCATGCCGCGACCACCGAGCACATACGACGGGCGCACCAGCACCGGGTAGCCGATGTCGGCGGCGATCTTGCGGGCCTGCTCGAAGCTGGTGGCGGTGCCGAACCGGGGCGCGGGCAGTCCTGCACCTGCCAGCACCTCACCGAACCGGCCACGGTCCTCGGCCAGGTCGATCGCCTCGGGCCTGGTGCCCACGATCGGCACGCCCGCCTTCTCCAGCCGCTCGGCCAGTCCCAGCGGCGTCTGCCCGCCGAGCTGGACGATCACCCCGACGACGCCCGGTCCGCCTTCACCGGAGGCCTGTTCGGCGTGGTAGACCTCGAGGACGTCCTCGAAGGTCAGGGGTTCGAAGTACAGCCGGTCGGCGGTGTCGTAGTCGGTGGACACCGTCTCCGGGTTGCAGTTCACCATCACCGTTTCGAACCCGGCCTGGCTCAGCGTGGTGGCCGCGTGCACACAGCTGTAGTCGAATTCGATGCCCTGGCCGATCCGGTTCGGGCCCGAACCCAGGATCAGCACCTTGGGCTTCTCCGTCTGCGGCGCCACCTCGGTCTCGGCGCCGGGATCGAGCTCATAGCTGCTGTAGTGATAGGGCGTGCGGGCCTCGAACTCGGCGGCACAGGTGTCGACGGTCTTGTACACCGGACGGATGCCCAGGCGCTGACGCAGCGAACGAACCCCGTTCTCGCCTGCCAGTTCCGGCCGCAGCGCCGCGATCTGACCGTCCGAGAGGCCCTTGTGCTTGCTGCGCCGCAGCAGGTCCTGGTCGAGCACGGGAGCGTCGAGCAGTTCGGCGCGCAATTCGACCAGTCCGGCGATCTGGTCGACGAACCACGGGTCGACGCCGGAGGCCTGGGCCACCTGCTCCACGGTGCCGCCAAGGCGCAGCGCGTATTCGATGTCGTAGAGGCGACCGTCGGTGGGGGTCTGCAGCCTGGTCAGCACCTCTTCCAGCGAACCCTCCGCGGCCGGGCCCGTCCAGAAGCCCGCCTTCTTGGTCTCCAGCGAGCGCATCACCTTGCCGAGGGCTTCGATGAAGTTGCGGCCCAACGACATCGCCTCGCCCACCGACTTCATGGTGGTGGTCAGGGTGGCATCGGCGCCGGGGAACTTCTCGAACGCGAACCGCGGCGCCTTGACCACCACGTAGTCCAGCGTCGGCTCGAAGCAGGCCGGGGTCTCCTTGGTGATGTCGTTGACGATCTCGTCGAGGGTGTAGCCGATGGCCAGCTTGGCGGCGATCTTGGCGATCGGGAAGCCGGTGGCCTTCGAGGCCAGCGCGCTGGAGCGGGACACCCGCGGGTTCATCTCGATGACGATCAACCGGCCGTCGTTCGGGTTCACCGCGAACTGGATGTTGCAGCCGCCGGTGTCGACGCCGACCTCACGCAGGATCGCGATACCCAGGTCACGCATCACCTGGTACTCACGGTCGGTCAGCGTCATCGCCGGGGCGACGGTCACCGAGTCGCCGGTGTGCACGCCCATGGGGTCGACGTTCTCGATGGAGCACACCACCACCACGTTGTCGCGGCCGTCGCGCATCAGCTCGAGTTCGTACTCTTTCCACCCGTAGATCGATTCCTCGATCAGCACGTTGGCACTCGGCGAGGCGGCCAGCCCGTCACCGGCCATCCGCTCCACGTCTTCGACCGTGGCGGCCATGCCCGAGCCCAGCCCACCCATGGTGAAGCTGGGCCGCACCACGACCGGCAACCCGAGCTCCTCGACGGTCTCGCGCACTTCCTCCATGGTGAAACAGACTCGGCTGCGGGCGGATTCACCGCCCACCTTCGCCACGATGTCCTTGAACTTCTGCCGGTCCTCACCACGCTGGATGGCGTCGAAGTCGGCGCCGATGAGTTCGACGCCGTACCTTTCCAGCGCTCCGTTCTCCGACAGCGCGACCGCGGTGTTGAGCGCGGTCTGCCCGCCCAGAGTGGCCAGCAGCGCGTCGATCTTGTTACCGCGCTCGGCCTGCTGGGCGATCACCCGCTCGACGAACGCCGGGGTGATCGGTTCGATGTACGTGTTGTCGGCGTACTCCGGGTCGGTCATGATCGTCGCCGGATTGGAATTGATCAAGGTGACCTGCAGCCCCTCGGCACGCAGCACCCGGCAGGCCTGGGTTCCGGAGTAGTCGAACTCGGCGGCCTGGCCGATCAGGATCGGGCCGGAGCCGATGACCAGGACGTGGTTGAGGTCGGTACGACGCGGCATTACTTGCTTCTCTCCTCAGCGCGAGCGCGCGTGTTTGTACAGATTTCAGCGGCGTGTTGCGCACAGACACGCGCGCTCGCGGGGAAGGTCACTTGTCCCCCGCCATGAGCTCGATGAACTGGTCGAACAGATAGTTGGCGTCGTGCGGTCCGGCCGCGGCCTCCGGGTGGTACTGCACCGAGAAGGCCCGGCCGTTGGCGAGCTTGATCCCCTCCACCACACCGTCATTGGCGCAGGTGTGGCTGACCACGGCGCGGCCGAACTCGGTGTCGAACTCCTCACCGGCCTCACCTTCCAATGCGAACCCGTGGTTCTGCGCGGTGATCGCCACCCGGCCGGTGGTGTGATCGATCACCGGGACGTTGATACCGCGATGGCCGAACGTCATCTTGTAGGTGCCGCGGCCCAGCGCACGGCCCAGGATCTGGTTGCCGAAACAGATGCCGAACAGCGGAATCCCGGCGCCGAGCACCTCCCGGGTCACCGCCACCACATGGTCGGCGGTGGCCGGGTCGCCCGGCCCGTTGGACAGGAACACCCCGTCCGGGTTGAGCGCGGTGATATCGCTGAAACTCGCCGATGACGGCAGCACATGGCTGCGGATACCGCGGTTGGCGAAGTTGCGCGGCGTGTTGGTCTTGATGCCCAGGTCCAGCGCGGCGACGGTGAACCGTTGCTCCCCAACCGGATCCACCACGTAACCGTTGTCCGTGGTGACCTCGCCGGCCAGGTCGGCGCCCAGCATCGCTTCCTGGCCGCGCACTCGTGCCACCAGCTCGTCGAGATCGGCCAGCGCGTCGCCGGAGAACACGCCCGCCTTCATCGAGCCGCGGCTGCGCAGGTGGCGCACCACCGCGCGGGTGTCGATGCCGGCGACACCCACGATCCGCTGCCGGATCAGTTCGTCTTCGAGAGTGCCGGTGGCGCGCCAGTTCGACGCGCGCGGCGACGGGTCACGCACCACGTAACCGGCCACCCAGATCTTGTCGCCGCGGCTCTCGCCGTCTTCGTCGTTCCAGCCGGTGTTACCGATCTGCGGTGCGGTCGCGACGACGATCTGGCGGTGATAGCTCGGATCGGTCAGCGTCTCCTGGTAGCCGGACATGCCGGTGGAGAACACCGCTTCCCCGAGCGTCTGCCCGACGGCACCGAATGCGGTGCCGGTGAAGGACCGGCCGTCCTCCAGAACCAAAATCGCTGTATTCGTGGTCATGCTGTGCTTCCTTCTCCGGGCGTTCCGGCTGGGCTCCCATCGGACCCCGGCGTCACCCACTTGCTGTAATCGGCGCGGTTCTCGCCGCGGAATCCGGTATCGATCTCGGTGCCCGACGGGAGTTTCCACCGGATCGCGAGAATGCCGTCGTGGGTCATCGCCTTGCCGGCGATACCGCGCTCGGCACGGATCGCGGTGATGGACTCGTCGGGAATCCAGATGGGCGTCGCCCCGCTGCGCTGCATCATGATGCCCTCGGGATAGCGGGTCAGCACCGCTTTGGTGCGGTACCCGAGATCGCCGACGGCGATGCGGTCCTGCCAGCTCGGTGCGAGTGTGCTGCCGACGTAGAGCCCTTTGGTGGGGGCGATCAACGCCGGGCCGACGGAATCAGGTAGCGCGGGCAGTCGTCCCACCAGCTCCACCTGCCGTAACGCACGACGTTTCCAGCCGCGCAGCATCAACGTGATCAGCACCGCGATCACGATCGCGATGACGGCCGCGAAGATCAGTGAACCGATGAGGGTCCCAGTGTTCACTGGCGCACTTTCCCGTCCCTGGCGGTGATCGTGCCGCGCAACAGAGTCGCTGTCACCGTGCCCGGCAGCGTCATCGCCTGGTACGGAGTGTTGGCCGACTTGCTGGCCAGATCGGTGCCCTCGACGGTCCAGGTGGCGTCCGGGTCGACGACGGTCAGGTTGGCCGGCTCACCCACCTCCAGGGGACGGCCCTGATCGGGCAGGCCGACGATGCGGGCCGGGTTCTCACTCATCACCGCTGCGACCCCGCGCCAGGTCAACAGCCCGGGGTTCACCATCGTTTCGACGACCACCGACAGGGCGGTCTGCAGACCCAGCATGCCCGGGCGCGCGTTGGCGAACTCCACACACTTCTCGTGCTCGGCGTGCGGGGCGTGATCGGTGGCCACGCAGTCGATCACACCCTCGGCCAAGGCCTGGCGCAGCGCCTGGGCATCGGAGGCCTCGCGCAGCGGCGGGTTCACCTTGTTCACCCCGTCATAGCTGTCCAACCGGCTGTCATCGAGCAGCAGGTGGTGCGGAGTCACCTCGGCGGTGATCGAAATACCTTGCGCCTTGGCCCATTTCAGCAACTCGACGGTGCCCGCGGTAGAGGCGTGACAGATGTGGACACGCGCGCCGGCGTCGCGGGCCAGCAGCGCGTCGCGGGCCACGATGGACTCTTCGGCCACCCGCGGCCAGCCGGCCAGCCCGAGGCGGGCAGCGTTGGGACCTTCATGGGCCACCGCGTTGACGGTCAGCCGAGGCTCTTCGGCGTGCTGGGCGATCAGCACCCCCAGGCCGGTGGCGTACTCCAGCGCGCGACGCATCACCAGGGGGTCCTGCACGCAAACCCCGTCGTCGGAGAACATCCGGACCTGGCCGGCGCTGGCCGCCATCAACGCCATCTCGGTGAGCTGTTTGCCCGCCAATCCGATGGTGATGGCCCCGACGGGATGCACGTCCACCAGTCCCACCTGCTGGCCGCGGTGCCACACATGGTCGGTCACCACCGAGGAGTCGGCGACCGGGCTGGTGTTGGCCATCGCGAACACCGCGGTGTAACCACCGAGAGCGGCTGCCGCAGAGCCGGTTTCGATGGTCTCGGTGTCCTCGCGGCCGGGTTCGCGCAGGTGCGTGTGCAGGTCGACGAACCCGGGCAACAGGATCTGTCCGGTGGCGTCGATCACGGTCTCGGCGTCCAGACCACTACCGATCTCGGCGATCTGCCCGTCGGCCACCAGCACGTCGACGGGATCACCTTCGCCGTAGAGTCGCACACCTTTGAGAACCAGGCTCACGCGCTGATCGCCTCCTGTTCAGCCCCGACCAGCAGATGGAAGAGCACCGCCATCCGCACATGTACACCGTTGGATACCTGTTGCAGCACCGCCGATTGCGGCGAGTCCGCCACCGACGAGGAGATCTCCATCCCGCGCAGCATCGGGCCGGGATGCAACACCACCGCATGCTCGGGCAGCAGCGCCTGGCGCTTGTCCGAGAGCCCGTAGAGCACCGAGTACTCGCGGGTGGAGGGGAAGAAACCGCCGTTCATCCGCTCGGCCTGGACCCGCAGCATCAGTACTGCGTCCGCGGCGGGCAGCTCGGCGTCCAGGTCGTGCGACACCGTGACCGGCCAGCCGGACACCCCGACCGGCAGCAGCGTCGGCGGCGCCACCAGCACCACCTCGGCGCCGAGGGTGGCCAGGAGCATGACGTTGGACCGCGCGACCCGGCTGTGCAGCACGTCGCCGACGATCACCACACGCTTGCCGTCGATCGAGCCGAGCCGCTGGCGGATGGTCAGTGCGTCCAGCAGGGCCTGCGTCGGATGTTCGTGCGTGCCGTCGCCGGCGTTGATGATGCTGGGCCCGGCTCCGTCGGCCTCGGCCGTCCACTCGGCCAACTGCTGCGGCGCACCCGAAGCGGGATGACGGATGATCAGTGCATCGGCGCCGGCCGCCCGCAAGGTGAGCGCGGTGTCGCGCAGCGACTCCCCTTTGGCCACCGACGATCCCGACGCGCTGACGTTGATCACGTCGGCGCTCATCCACTTGCCCGCCACCTCGAACGACACCCGGGTGCGGGTGGAGTTCTCGTAGAACATGGTGATCACCGTGCGCCCGCGCAGCGTCGGGAGTTTCTTCACTTCCCGGCCTAGCAGCGCCTGGCGGAACTTGTCGGCGTCGTCGAGGATGGCCACCGCATCATCGCGGGTCAGGTCAGCGGCCGTCAGCAGATGTTTCACCGGGGCGGTCCTCCATAGGGGGCGATGCGCACACCGTCGCGCCCATCGTGTTCGGTCAGCTGCACCTTGACGTTCTCGCTGCGCGAGGTCGGCACGTTCTTCCCTACATAATCGGCGCGGATGGGCAGTTCGCGATGACCCCGGTCCACCAGAACGGCCAGCTGCACCACCCGCGGGCGACCGACATCGCGCAGCGCGTCCAGTGCCGCGCGCACCGAGCGGCCGGAATACAGCACGTCGTCGACCAGCACCACCAGCGCACCGTCGATGCCACCATCGGGGATGGAGGTGTCGGCCAGCGGTCGCGGCGGCTTGGACATCAGGTCGTCGCGGTACAAGGTGATGTCCAGGCCACCGTGCTCGACGGCGACGCCGGAGAACTCGCTGATCTGGCGGGCCAGCCGGGCAGCCAGATCGGTGCCTCGGGTAGGGATGCCCAGGAGGACGACGCGCGGAGCATCCGGTCCGTCCAGCGCCGTCTTCTCGATGATCTGATGAGCCATCCGGGAGATGGTGCGGCTGACGTCAGCCGACGACAACAACTCCCGATCGACTTCTTGCCCAGTGTTGTCTGGTGCGCCCACGGTCTACCTTGACCTCCTTCTCCGCCTCACCGGACGGTTCTTTAAAGGATGTCGAACTGCCGGGCAGCTTAACACGGCGTCCGCGTAACCTCGGCGTGGTGAATCTGGACCCGAATCAGGCATCCATCCGTGAGGCGTGTGACAACGGACTGCTCGCCGGAGCAGTGACCCTGGTGTGGCAGCGCGGAAAGATACTGCAGGTCAACGAGATCGGCTATCGCGATGTCGAGGCGCGATTGCCGATGCAACGCGACACCATCTTCCGGATCGCATCCATGACCAAACCGGTGACCATTGCCGCCGCCATGACCCTGGTGGACGAGGGCAAGCTCACATTGGCCGAGCCGATCACCCGCTGGCTGCCGGAATTCGCGTCGGTGCGGGTGCTGGCGGAGCCCCGCGGCCCGCTCGAGGCGACGGTGCCCGCGTCGCGACCGATCACCGTGCTCGATCTGATGACCCACCAGAGCGGCCTGGCGTACCCGTTCTCGGTGCTGGGACCGTTGGCCAAGGCCTACGGCAAGCTGCCGCACCGGCAGGAACAGGACCGCTGGCTGGCCGAGCTGGTGGCGCTGCCGTTGGCGCATCAACCCGGCGAGCGGTTGACCTACAGTGTGGCCACCGATGTGCTCGGGATCCTGGTGTCGCGGGTGGTGGGCAAACCCCTCCACGAGGTGCTGCAGGAGCGGATCCTCGGCCCGCTGGGGATGACCGACACCGGGTTCTTCGTCACCCCGGCCGGGCGCCGCCGGGCCGCCACGATGTACAAGCTCGACGAGACCAACACGCTGACCCATGACGTGATGGGCCCGCCGCCGATCGCGCCGCCGCCGTTCTGCCAGGGCGGTGCCGGACTGTGGTCGACCGCCGACGACTACCTGCGATTCATCCGCATGTTGCTCGGTTTCGGCGAGGTCGACGGCCTCCGGGTGGTATCGGAGAAATCGGTCCGCCTGATGCGCACCGATCAGCTGACCGACGCCCAGAAAGCGGTGCCCTTCCTGGGCATGCCGTTCTGGGTGGGCCGCGGGTTCGGACTCAATCTGTCACTGGTCACCGACCCCGCCAAGGCCGGCCAGTTGTACGGGCCGGGCGGCCGCGGCACGTTCAGCTGGCCGGGCGCCTACGGCACCTGGTGGCAGGCCGACCCCGAGAACGACCTGATCCTGATGTATCTGATCCAGAACCTGCCGAACCTGACGGCCGACGCCGCCGCGATCGGCGGTAACACCTCGATCGCCAAACTGCAGTCAGCCCAGCCCCGCTTCGTTCGGCGCACCTATCAGGCCCTCGAACGCTGAGTTGCCGAATCAGCAAGGCCGCTTGCGTATTTGGCCGCACCGGATCGTTCCGGGGTATCAGGCGCTGCACACCATGACCGCGATCCTGCTGGCCGAACGCGCACCGGCTCAAGCGCGGGTACTGATCCTCGGGGCGGGTGGCGGGCTGGAAACCAAAGCGCTGGCCGAGATGCACCCGGGGTGGTCCTTCGACGGTGTGGACCCCTCGGCGGACATGCTCGGCCTCGCCACGCGTGTCCTGGGTCCACACCTCGGCCGGACCCGGCTGCACCACGGTGTCATCGACGACGCTCCCGACGGTCCGTTCGACGCCGCCGTCTGTCAGCTGACCCTGCATTTCCTCGACATCGACGAACGGCGGCGGACCGTCGATCAGGTGCGGCGCCGACTGCGTCCCGGTGCTCCATTCGTGTTGGCGCACATGAGCTTTCCCGCGGAGGACGACGGCGAGCGCGAAACGTGGCTGTCGAGGTACGCGGCCTACGCGATCGGCTCCGGCGGCGATCCCGACGTCATCGACGGTGCGCGCACCGCCATCGCCCAACGCGTGCACACCCTCACACCCGAACAGGACCGTGCTGTCCTGGCCGACGCGGGGTTCACCGGCATCACCGAGTTCTACCGCGCCTTCACGTTTTGCGGATGGGTGGCCTATGCGTGAGATGCCGCCGCTGCGGCTTCTCAAGTTTCGCGTCCACACTGAGCTTGCTGACCTGCGCCGTCAGCGGAGGAAATGAGACACCGCGAGCTGGTGCGTTGCGCTACCCAAAGGCGTTCTCGCTGCTGTCTCGTTTTCTCGAACCGAGACAGGGTTTAGCTGGTCATAGATCGGACGCGCCGCCATCGACGAGTAGCTCCGTGCCGGTGGTATAGGTGGCGTCGAACCCGAGGAAGAGGATCGCTTTTGCCACTTCTTCGGGTTCGCCGAAGCGTCGCATCGGGTTGTCGGCTTTGATCTGCTCGAGGAAAGCGCGGGCGGCCTCGACTGGCATGGTGCGCTCAAGGATGCCGGTGTCGATCGGCCCCGGGGAGACCGCGTTCACCCGGACGCCCCGGTCGAGAAGTTCGCGGGCGAAGGTCCGGGTCATAGATCGCAGTGCCGCTTTGGTTGCCGAATACACGCCTGTCGTCGCGATTCCCTTGGTATTGCTGACCGATGTCGTGAGCACCACGGCGCTGCCTGCGGCCAACAGCGGCAGAAATTTCTGCATCGTGAAGAACGGCGCTTTGGTGTTGAGTTCGAAAAGCCTGTTGTACATAGCTTCGTCGGTGTCCACGACCGTCGCGGCATCGGTGCCACCGGCGTTGAGCACCAGCAGGTCGACGCCACCGAACTCTGATGTCACCCGGTCCACGAGGGTGTCGATGCCGGACACGGCATCGATGTCGACGACGACGGCGCCGGGACCGAGTGTCGCGCGGGCCGATTGCAGCGAGGATGGGGTGCGACCAGTCACCAGCACGCGCGCGCCACGGTCGACCAACATCCTGGCGGTGGCCAGCCCGATTCCGCTCGTCCCTCCGGTGATGACGACGCGCTTGCCTTCGTATATCGTCACTGTCAGTTCGCCTTTCACAGTTGCGGTTCGCCTCCGTCGACGACAAGTTCGATTCCGGCAACATACGTGGCGTCGAAAGCCAGAAACGCCACGGCCGGGGCGAACTCGTCGGGGTGCCCCCACCGCTGCATCGGACTGCTCGCCTCGAACTGCGCCTTCAGTTGCGCGGCTTTCTCCGGTGCTTCCTTCTCCAACTTGCCGGTTTCGATCGACCCAGGGCTGATCGCGTTGACGCGAATTCCGTTGGGCAGCAGCTCCTTGCTGAGCGT
This sequence comes from Mycolicibacterium sp. SMGY-1XX, assembly GCF_059132455.1. Taxonomy (NCBI): domain Bacteria; kingdom Bacillati; phylum Actinomycetota; class Actinomycetes; order Mycobacteriales; family Mycobacteriaceae; genus Mycobacterium; species Mycolicibacterium sp. SMGY-1XX. The sequence continues at coordinate 3,249,506 of NZ_CP101139.1, read as the reverse complement.
CCGGGCCATCGACCGCAACGCCGCCTTGCTCGCCGAGTAGACGCTGAGCGCATCCCAACCGGTCTGGTTCGCAATCGAGGTCGTCAGCACCACGCCGCTGCCCTCGGCCAGCAGCGGGGCCAGCTTCTGCACCGTGAAGAAAGGGCCTTTGGTGTTGATCGCGAAGACGTCGTCGAAGGTCTGCTCGGTGACCGTGAAGAACGGGTCGAAACTCCCGATGCCCGCGTTGACGATCAACGCATCGACGGTACCGAAGTCGCGCCGGGCACGGTCGGCGAGTGCGTCGATCGCCGCGAGCGAGCTCGCGTCGCTCTGCACCGCGATCCCGCGATCACCTAGTTGGCGGGCGGCATCGTCGAGCGTGTTCTGATTGCGCCCGGTCACCATGACCCGGGCGCCGTGCTGGATTAGATAGCGGGCGGCGGCCAGTCCCAGGCCACTGCTTCCGCCGGTGATCACCACATTCTTGCCGTCGTATCTGCTCATACTGTCGAGTCTTCGGCCGCCGGGAGTATCTGTCCAAGACCTGATCGGTACCCCGCTATGCCAAAACGGAATACCTCTGAACGCAGCGAGGTTGAACGCCGAGTGAACGATCTTGGAATCGACCTGGAGCTGAGGCTGATCCGATATTTCACCGTGGTCGCCGAGCATCAGAGCTTCAGTCGCGCTGCGGCCAAACTCCATGTGGCACAGCCGTCGTTGAGCAGGCAGATCCAGCGTCTGGAGCATCGTCTGGGCGTCCGGCTGCTCGACCGCACCCCGCAAGGGGCGCTGCTCACCGAAGCCGGCAAGGCGTTTGTCCCTGAGGCACAGGCCCTTCTACGCGCGGCCCGCCAAGCGGCACTCACCGCCCGCGCTTACGCACCCGCAGGCAAAGTCGTGATCGGCTACGTCGAAGACCTCGTCATCACTCCCGCCGTCCGCGAATTGCGGCGCCGGCACCCCCACGCGGACATCGCGACCCGGCACCTGGAATGCCACGAAGAGGGGGTCTTCACCGACGGGCAGATCGACGTGCTGGTCGCCAGGACGCCGCTATTCATCCCGATCGACGACGTCCGCGTCGTTGCGCTGTACGACGAGCCGCGCATGCTCGTGATGCCCGCCGATCACTGGCTGGCTGACCGGCAGTCGGTGTCGCTGGACGACTTCGCCGAAGGCGAGTCGATCATCTGCTCACACGGCGGAACCCGCGCGATCTTCCCGACAGAGTCCTACCAGCCGAGCGACCCGGGCCCGCTGTCGGCCGGAGCCATCGTCGAAAGTTTCGAGGACAGAATGGAACTGGTCGCAAGCGGCCAGGCCGTTGCGGTCCTTCCGGTCGGCGACCACCGCAGCTCGGTACGCCCGGATCTGACCACGGTGCCACTGGACGGTTTCCCCGCCAGCAGCGTAGTCGTCGCCTCCCGGATCGGCGACGCGAACCCACTAGTCGCCGATTTCGTCTCAGCAGCAAAGATTGCACTCGTGGGTTGACAATGCACAGAGGTGGCCAATCCAAATGGCGGCCGTGGTGGTTGGACATGAGGTGAAGGCAACGACCGAGACAACATGTGAGCCGTCCAACTTCTCTGGATTCGAGACTGGAGCTCCGCCCAAAAGCCGTTGCATTCGGTCTGGGCGGTGAGTTTCAATGCCTGGACATGATTGCTCATGGTTGGTCATCGATTGCCGATGAGTTGGCGGTGGCCGCCACTCTCTTCGGCTCCGACGGCAGCGCGATTGTGGCCTCTTGGTTGGACGTCGAGGCGTCGCGAGTAAGCGACGACGACTTCGCCGCACAGTTCTACAAGCATCTGTCGCTGCCCGGGGTTTTGCCGAGCGACTACTTACACCGCATCATCCGCACCTCCGACGGTGGCCTGTTGGGCGGTATTCGTTTCCGCGGGCGAGACGTCAACCGCCCCTTCGTGGAGATCATCGCGCACGGATTCGACGACCTCCACCGACTGCGCGCATGCGTCCGTGACGAATGGTCGATGTTCAGACCAGAATACTTGAGAATATGCGCCCGCCCTGGCCGCATCTCAGAGCCAAATGCATTGCTAGACATGAGCATTTATGTTTCGCGGTACCGAGACATGCTCGCCCCGGAGCCGTCGGTGCGATTGATCCCGTTTCCGACTGCAGAACATGCGATCGAGATGGTGCGTCGCCGCTATGAACACATGGCAACCCATGATCCAACTGTGGCGCGCAACGTCTCCCCTGCGGCCCCTGACGACCTCCGTCGATGGCACCGTGCAGGCCAGTTGCAGGCAATCACGGTCGACGGCGTGTCGGTCGGAGCCATTGCGATTGCACCAGGTGCTGTTCGCTGGATTGAGGGTGACGAAATCCAGGAAGAGGTGACCGACACCGAGCACAGTGGACACGGCTACGCAGCGCTGGCCCAAGCGGCGTGGGCCAGAAACATCACGGTTGATCCGGACCGGCTTCTGATCGGCACCATCGACGGTCTCAATATCGCGTCGCACAAGACAGCCACCCGCGCCCGTCGTCGCCGCGTGCTCGATCGAGTATTTGTCTCGGTGTGACCGCAGGTGCTCACCGTCTCAGGTGTGTATACCCGAGACAGGGATCGACCTCGGTTCTTCAGATTCGAGAAGGAGACGCCTCATGTTGTAGTGCGCTGCGGGCGGCGAGGTGTCCACACATGCCGTGGACGCCTCCTCCGGGCGGTGTTGATGACGAGCACAGGTAGTGCCCTCTGACCCCAAGCCAGTAGGGGTTTGCACTCAGGCGTGGTCGGGCGAAGAACGTCTGAAGGTCCATTGAGCCGCCGTTGATGTCGCCACCGACATTGTTGGGATTACTTCGCTCGAAGTCGGCGGGACGGCATACCGCCGTTGCGGCGATGCGGTCACGAAAGCCAGGGGCGAAACGCTCGATCTGGGTCACGATGGCCTCTTGGGCGTCGCCGGTGTATCCGTGTGGGACGTGCGCGTAGGTGTAGATCGGTTTCAGGTCACCAGTTGCTCGGCCAGGATCTATTTCTGCCTGCTGGGCGACGATGATGAATGGGCGTTCGGGCATCCGGTTGTTGTAGGTGTCGTGTTCGGCAGCGATCACCTCCTCGGCATTGCCGCAGACATGTACCGTCCCGGCCCGCTGCACGCGGTGGTGGGTCCAGGGAATGCCCTCGTGCACAGCAAAATCCATCTTGAAGGCAGCCGCGCCGTATCGGTATCTGGATAGTGCGCGGCGAATTCGAGAGGGAATCCGATCGCCGAGAAGTCGGGCGGGCAGACCAGGGTTGGTGTCGTAGAGAACGACATCGAAGTCACCGACGTCGCCGATCGACTTGATGGTGACCGCGGTTTCGATGTGACCACCGTGCGATCGCAGGATGCTGGCTAGGCCAGCGGCAAGTTTGGCTGTTCCTCCCTTCACTGCAGGCCAACCGTAACGGTGCCCGACAGCTCCGAACATCAATGCCACCGCGGCCGAGGGTGGGCGCGTCAGGGGTGTCCAGGCATGAGCGGCGTTGCCGGCGAAAAGCGCTCGGCCTGCGGGAGTCCCGAAGATACGCATCATCACCGCGGCTGGCATCATCGCGGGCACACCAAATGTGCCGAGCCGCAACGGGTGCCGGGGAACCTTCACTATCGGGGCGAGCAAGTCCTGGGCAAGGGCGTCGTAGTTGCGTGACAGGGGGCCGAACAGATGTCGCCAGCGACGGCCATCACTGCCCAACCCGTCGGTGGTGCGTGCCAACGACCGATACAGAATGCCCGCCGAGCCGTTATCGAGGGGATGAGCCAAGTCGACGTCCGGCCAGGCCCAGTGGACGCCGTGAGACTCCAGATCCAGTGACTGCAGGAACGGTGAGGACACGGCGGTCGGCACGATGGCTGCGCAATGATCATGCAGTAATCCCGGCAAGGTCAGCTCGCTGCTGCGAAGTCCGCCTCCAATGGAGTCGGCAGCTTCTGCGACGGTGACCTCAACGCCCTCCCGGGCCAGCGTGATCGCGGCAGCGAGACCATTGGGGCCAGAACCGACGACCAGTGCCGACCTCACGGGCATTCGTTTCGAGTGTCGTGCTCTGCGGTGCTGGTGGGTGGTCGCCAGTGACTGACCGATCCCGCCATGAGTCCGAACAGGGGGCTAGGCGTGAGCCGTAAAGCCAGATTGCGGGCCTTCTCCGCAACGTCAAGGCGGGGAGTCGCGAAATATGATCCGGCTTTGGAGGCCGTGTACAGCGCGAGCACGCGTGACCGGCGTCTGTTCAGTCCCGCGAAGCCACAGCGGGCAAGGGTGATGGCGTCCTCCATGGCCAGCGCTGCGCCTTGGCCGAATGTCGGACGCATGGTGTGGGCGGCATCGCCGATCAGTGCGGCCTTGCCGCGCACGAGCTGGCGGGGTGGCCGAGCTTCGAAAATCTCCGGAGTGGCTATCCGCCCAGGATCGGCGGCGTCAATCAGCGTCGATAGGGGTGTTGGCCAATGCCGGTAGTCGTGTAGTTCGGTCCCCCGGTCCTGGGTTCCGCCGTAAATGTAGGTACGGCCATCAGTAAGGGGCAAGATCCCGAAATCCGTGGTGCGTCCCCAGATAGGGCCGAACCCGGCGTCAAGCTCCCGGTCATCGATCCAGGCCCACCCCGTGATGCCGGTAGAGCGTGCCGATGGCGCCTCCGGCCACAGCAATCGTCTGGTGATGCCCCGTGTTCCGTCTGCGCCGATAATCAGATCGAACCGTTGCTCTGTTCCGCCCACAACGACAGCACCGTCGGGCTGCACTCCGGTGACGGTGCTGGAGTAGCGCAGGCACTCCCGGGGGCAGCCTCTCAGTCAGCCAGGTGAGCAGCTGACCGCGTGGCACGGTTGCGTAGTGCTCTCCCCCGGTGAGCTGGGCGAGCGTTCGTCGGATCAGGACATCGCCATCTGAGGTTCGCACGGTGGCCGGCGTTTGCGACCATGGCTCCGTCACCACATGCGCTCGAACACCGAGAATTGACAGACATGTGAGTGCATTCGAAGCCAGAGAGATAGCGCCACCAGCGGCCGACGGCCCAGAACATTTCTCGAAAACACTTACTTCGTGACCGCCTTGGCGGAAAGCAATAGCTGCCGCCAGTCCGGCGAAACCACCACCGACAATCCCCACCCTCATCACACCAAGCTATGACCGCTCGTAGTAGATGTCGAGAAGTTTCCCGCAATAGGGCTGGCACGCTGCAGTCGTGCTCGCGACCGTTCGCGCCGGGAGGTTCACGGCGTTTTTCGACACGCCAGCTACAGCCATGTCACCGATGAAGTCCTGAACCCGAGGTTCGAGACCGCCGACCCGGCAGCGGTGCTCATCGTTGACGGGATTTTCCTGCAGCGTGCCGAGCTCAGCGCCCACTGGGATCTCACCGTTTTCCTCGACGTGGGGTTCACCGAGACGGCCCGGCGCATGGCGCTACGAGACGGAACTTCGCCAGACCCCGAAGACCCGAGTATGCGTCGATACGTCGGGGGGCAACGCATCTACTTCCGCGACTGCCGCCCGCAGCAGCGGGCGAGCATCCTGATCGACAACAACGACCTCCACGACCCGACGATCCTGCGAGGCTGAAGGCGACAAGCCTGACACCCCGTTTTCAACACACGTGACAGCGGGCCCAGGAGGCGGGGTTGATCAACTCGTGGCGCGGGTGGTGCGCAGGTCGACGGTGGCGGGACCTCCGGATCGCTTCCAATATGGTGAACCCCAGCCAAACTTGTTGCACCGCAGCGGATTCACCGTCTCAAACCACCCACCCTGGCTTTTACACTCGTCATCGGCGAAACAGAAAGATCGATGCAATTCTGACTTACGTGGCCCATTGGCCTATGTGTGAGGCTCAGAGCACCACGCCGAGCCGCGGCGGGTTGGTGCCGCGCAGGGTGTGATTACCGAGATGGACGTACTTCCAGCGGGCCGGGTCATGCAGCGAATGCACCCGGACGTTGCGCCAGTGCCGGTCCAGCGCGTACTGAGCGTCGGTTGCCGACGACCCGGCCAATTCCAGGACACCGCTGGCGATTTCGACGGCGAACTCCTGTGCCAGCGCTTTGGCGGCGGCGACCTTCAATGACGCCGCGGCGGCCGCCTCCCGCGTCAGCTCTGCCTCGGCCAGTGCGGCGTCCACCAGCTTCGCGCCCTGCTCCAACAGGGCCTCCAACGCGTACAGCCGCGCGGTGAGCTCCCCGAAGCGGCGCACCACGTGCGGCTCGTCGGCGGCGTTGTCGACACCGGCTTCGAACCACGGCCTGCTGCGGTTGACCACGAACTCGGCGCCGTCGGACAGCGCGGCCCGCGCGATCCCGATGTCGACGGCGGCGTGCAGCGCCTGGTCGAAGGCGCCCAGCACCGCAGGCGGCGCGGTCACCGGATCCAGGTCGGGGCCTTCGTCGATCACATAGGCGTCGTCCACCGCGACCTCGTCGAAGATCACCTCTCCGCTGGCGGTTCCCCGCTGCCCGAACGACGACCACCGGTCGAGGTTCAGCGTGACGCCGGCCTGGTCGGGACGGACGAACACGGTGGCCCCGTGGGTGGGCTCGGTGTCGGGGATCCGGGCGGCGACGGCGATCCAGGAGGCACCGAGCGTGCCGGTGGCGTAGTACTTCGTGCCGCGCAGTACCCAGCCGCCGTCGGCGCCGCGGGTCACCGTGGTCAACCGCTCGGTGGACAACCGGGTGCCGCGTTCGACGGTGGCGTTGCCCAGTTGCGCCCCGGCCAGGATGTCGGCGTAGATCCGCGGCGCGGGATCGTTGGGGCCCAGCTCACGAATGGCCGCCGACAGGACGAAATGGGCCAGCAGCAACTGCCCCACCGCGGAGTCGGCCTGCGACAGCACACGCAACACCTCCACCGCGGTGGACCTCGGCAGGTCCGGTCCCCCGTGTTCTGCGGGCACGATGATGCCCAGCAGACCCGCACGGGCAACCCAGCGAAGCTGCTCTTGCGGCCACACCCCGTCGAGTTCACGCTGCACTGCGCCTGCGGCGATCTCCCCGGCGACCGCGTGTGCGGCCGCCAGCGCGTCGGCAGTAGTGGTCAGCACAGGCACGGGGATATCGGTGATGGTCATACAGCTCCTCACTCAGGGCGACTTCTCGGACGGGAGGTCGCGTCGGCTTCTTCGGTACAGCTGGCTCACACAACGCTGAAAGGGCTTGCAGGCACGCTCGACCCGCGGTTGTCGGTCGAGCGCTCGCCCACCGAACGGACCATGGCGACCAGCACCGCAAGGGCGGTGCCGCTGCGTGGCGGGTGCCTCAGCGCCAGTGCCACCCGCCGCACCGGCGGTCGCCCGGAAACCCTCCGCACCACCACGTCGTCGCGGTTTTGCCTCAACGCCAGCGACGGCACCAGCGAGACACCGAGGCCGGCGGCCACCAGCCCCTGGACGGCCAGGTGATCCTCCGGCGTGAACGTCACCGAGGGAATGAATCCGGCCCGCTCACAAGCTTTCCGGAAAACCCGGCTATCCGGGCACGTTCCGGTGGCCGAACTGACCACCCACTCGTCGCCCGCCAGGGCTGCGAGGTCCACCTCGGGCGCGCCGGCCAACCGGTGCGTACGCGGGAGCATCACGACGAACTCGTCCTCGTAGACCGGGATGGTGAGCAGCCCCGGGAAAGCTGGTGCGTCGCCGGGAACCTCGGTGACCACTGCTACGTCGGCGCCGCCGTGCCGCAGCAACACCACACCGTCCTCCGGGTCGGCAGGCACCAACCGCAGCCGCACCCCCGGGTAGGCGACCCGGAACCGCGCCAGCGCCGGCGCCAGGATCAGCGCGGCAGCACTGGCGAAGGAAGCCACCCGTAGCTGGTCCGGTGCCGCATTCGAGCCTTGTCGCAGATCCCGTTCGGCCGCGGCGACGGCACCGAGGATGGTCGCCGCATGCTCCAGCAGTCGCGTCCCAGCCGGGGTGGGCACCGCGCCGCCTGGCCCGCGCACCAGCACGGCGACGCCGAGTTCACGCTCCAACGCCGAAATCTGTTGCGACACCGCCGAGGTGGTGTAGTTCAGCGCTGTTGCCGCAGCGCTGAGCGATCCGCACCTGGCGACCTCCTGCAACACCAGGAGGCGACGGACGTCGAACACAGCGGCCACAGTAGGAGCCGCTGCCGGCGCAGCCCAGAGTTGCGATCAGCCGGAAGTAATCTCACCTGATGCCGTGATGCAGCGCCGCGACGTCGGGATGAGCCCGGGTGCGCGACTTCCAGGCGTTTTCCCCGTAGGTGGTGAAGATCGGGTTGTGCGGATCGGCCTCCACTCCGCGCGACTGCGCGGCCAATTCCGGCGGAAGCGCGATCAGCGGAACCTGTGCGTCCAGTGCCGGGTTGAGGAAGAACGGGATCGACACCCGGTCCGTGCCCGGTGCCGGCGCCAGCACCCGGTGCCGGGTGGCCCTGAGGTAGCCGCCGGTGGCCACCTCCAACAACTCGCCGGTGTTCACCACGAACGCACCGTCGACCGGCGGCACGTCGATCCACTGTCTGGGCGACAGTTCCACCTGCAGCCCCACCGAACCGGGCTCCAGCAGCAACAGGGTCAGCACACCCGAATCCTTGTGCGCGCCAACACCCTGAGCGGTCTTTACGGTGCCCGGATACCGGACCACCTTGATCAGGGTGGCCGGGGCCTCGGCGAACGCCGCGTCGAACAACTCCTCGGCAGCACCCAGCGATACCGCCCAGTGGCGCAGCAGGCGAAGGCCGACCTCGGCCAAGGCGGTGCTCCAGCCCTCGAACGCCGGCCTCAGCGCGGGCAGAGCGCTCGGCCACAGATTGGGGCCCTGCAGACGCCAGTACCCCTGCGCGCCGGCGATCACCTGGCGTTCCGGTCCGATGTCGATCTGCTCGCGCCAGTCGACCGTGCCGTTGGTCAGTTCACCGCCCAGCCGCGAATACCCGCGGAACTGGGGACTTTTGAGCTGGCTGATCTCGTCCTTGGCCTCCGGCGACAGGGCGAAGAACTGCCGCGCCAACCCCAGCACCTCGGCTACCTGAGCAGCCGGGATGCCGTGCCCGGTCAGGTAGAAGAAGCCGTACCGGTGCGCCGCCTCACGCAGCGCGGCGCGGAACACCACCGGGCCGGTGTCGGCTTCGCCGACGTCCAGAACAGGGAGCATGTCCCCATCATGACGCGATGGCAGGTGGGCATCGGCGAAGGCTCAGCCGAACACGACATGGTGCACACCGTGTGGAAGGTCGATGCGCTGCACTTCGGTCAGGCCGGGCTCGTCGTCGGGGCCCAGCTCGTAGACCCGGAGTCCAGGGCTGGCTTCGAAGACGGTGGCGACGAAATAGCGGCCGCTGGGGTCGAATGCACCACCTTCGGGCAGCACCCCAGTCAGCGGGTAGTCACCGATTTTCGTCAAAGCGCCCGTGTCGAACCGGAACAGGCTCACCGACGCCTCGTCGTCGTGACCCGGCTCGCCCTCGGGTATCGCCGTGCCGCGCATGTTGACCGTCGCCACCCAGCGGCCGTCCGCACTGATGGCAAGACCTTCCGCCGATCGATCGGAGACCACGGTGGTGACCACCCGACCGGTCGCCACGTCGATCACCGAGAGGGTCGACGGCGCCGACGGAAGCCGGCCCGCCAGGTCAGGGGCGGTCAGGTCGCGCCCCCAGTTCGACGTCAGGTAGTGCGCGCCGTCGGGTGTGAACCGGCCGACGAAGGGGTCAGGACCGGTGTCGACCACGCCGCGCACGTGCGCGCCTTCGGGGCCGACGCCGACGAACGCGACCCGGTTCTGGTTGTTGATGTTGCCCGCCAGCAGATCACCGTCGGGATGCCACTGGATGTTGGTGATGTTGGCATCCGGGCCGAACAGCGGGAACTCGCGTGGTGCACCGAAGCCGGCGGCGCCCTGCCAGGGCACCAGGGTCAGCACCGCCGGGGTGTTGGAGACGACGGCGACGGTGCCGCCGTCGGGACTGACGGCCAGCGCTTCCGGCGACTCGGCGATCGTCACCTCCGTCCTCACCTGGGGGGCACTGCGGTCCGACACATCGATGGCGAACAGTCCATCACCGGGCGCCAACTGTGCTGCCGTGGTATCGGCGGGTCCACGCTGGGCCAGCCTTTCGGTGACGAATGCCGTTGCGCCATCAGGTGACAACGCGATCACCTCCGGAGCTGCGGTCACCGAGTTGGACACCTCGACCTCTGCCGTGCGCACCGCACCGTCGGTGACGGACACGGCGGACAACAGGTCGCGGTGCCCGGCTTGGGCGGGTGCGAGCACACCATCGGCGTACGTGCTCGCACGGTGGTCACCGTCGTGGAGCACGAGCATGGGATCGAGGGTGAGCCCCGGCGGCTCCGCAGTCGACGCGCAACCGGTGAGGAGCAGGGCGGTAAGGACGACGGTTCGGCGCATGTCCCCCATGCTCGACTGCCTGTGATCGCGTTTCAATCGGAATGACGGCGGCTGTGATAAGGAACTACGATCAGTGGATGGATCTCCGTTCGGTGCGATGCTTCCTGCGGGTCGCCGACACCCTGCACTTCGGCCGCGCCGCCGAGGAACTGCATCTGAGCCAGCCGGCGCTGAGTCAGCGGATCAGGACACTGGAACGCGATGTGGGTGCCACCCTGCTGGACCGCGACCGCCGCGGCGTGCAACTCACCCCGGCCGGACTCGCTTTCCTCCAACCCGCACAGGCCGCAATTGCCCACGGCGACAAGGCTGTTGACCTGGCACGCCGGGCGGCCGGTGGTTCCCTCGGGCGACTTCGACTGGGGTTCACCGTCATCGCGTCCTACACCTGGCTGCCGCGGGCCGTGCAACGGTTCCGCGGGGCGTATCCCGGCGTGACCGTCGACTTGACCGAAATGAACTCTCCCGCAACCGAAGCAGCCTTGGCCGGCGGTGACATCGACATCGGTGTGCTGCATCCGCCGCTGGCGCGCTCAGAGCTCACCGCGCGGAGGTTACCCGCCGAACCCCTGGTGCTGGCATTGCCCGCCGGGCATCGTCTGGCCGACACCGACTCGATCGCCTTCGCTGATCTGGGCGGCGAACCCCTGCTGGCGGCGCCGCGGTCGGTGGGCCCGGTGTTGTTCGACAACCTCGTCGGGTGCTACCGCGCCGCCGGTGTCGAACCACTCATCGCGCAGGAGGTCACCCCGGTCACCACGCTCGCCGGCCTGGTGGCCGCCGGCGCGGGCATCGGGTTCGTCACCGCCGGGGTGGCGCGGGCCACCCGGCCCGGTGTGGTGTTCCGCGACGTGGCGGGGGCCCCTGAAGTCCCGATGGCCGCCGCCTGGCTGGGCAGCGACCCCGGCCCCACGGCGAGCAGGTTCCTCGGCGTCGTCGAGACCGTGCTGGCTTAGGTGTCCCCGCGCACGGCCTGCGCGGCCGCCCGGATCTGCGGGGTCACCAGCATGACCTGACCCAGTACGCCGTTGACGAAGCCCGGCGAGTCGTCGGTGGACAGTTCTTTGGCCAGTTCGACCGCCTCGTCGACGGCCACCGGTTCGGGCACATCCTCGGCGTGCAACAACTCCCACACCGCCACCCGCAGGATGGCCCGGTCCACCGCGGGCAGCCGTTCCAGCGTCCAGCCCTGCAGATGGCTGCTGATCAGATCGTCGAGGTGGGCGCGATGGTCGGTGACACCGCGCGCCACGGTGACCGTGTACGCATTCAGCGGCTCGATGTCGGCCTTCGAGTTGGCCAGCAGCGTGCGTGACTCGGCCACCTCCGACGGCGTGATGCCGCGGGCCTCCGCTTCGAACAGCAGGTCCACCGCGCGCTTGCGCGCGGCGTGCCTGCCGCGGGATTTCCCGACTTTGTCAGGCATTCACGCGGCCCAGGTAGCTTCCGTCGCGAGTATCGACCTTGAGCTTGTCGCCCTGGTTGATGAACAGCGGCACCTGGATCTCGGCACCGGTCTCCACGGTGGCCGGTTTGGTGCCCGCGCTGGAGCGGTCGCCCTGCAGGCCCGGCTCGGTGAAGGTGACGACGAGTTCCACCGACACCGGCAGCTCCAGGTACAGCGGCGAGCCCTCGTTGAAGGCGATCTGCACGGGCATGCCCTCGAGCAGGAAGTCCGCCAACCGGCCGACCAACTGTTCCGACAGCGGGTGCTGCTCGTAGTCCTCGGAATCCATGAACACGAAGTCGCTGCCGTCGCGGTACAGGTAGGTGGCGTCGCGGCGGTCGACGGTGGCCGTCTCCACCTTCACACCCGCGTTGTAGGTCTTGTCGACCACTTTGCCCGACAGCACGTTCTTCAGCTTGGTGCGGACGAACGCCGGGCCCTTACCGGGCTTGACGTGCTGGAATTCGATGATCTGCCACAGCTGACCCTCGATGTTGAGGACGAGCCCGTTCTTGAAATCGGCAGTCGATGCCACGGTGGGTACTTCTCCTTGTTTGACAGGCGACCCTCGATCAGAGGATCTGGAGTTCCTTGGGGAACCGGGTAAGCAGGTCGGGCGTCTCCGGGCCGACGACCAGGGTGTCCTCGATCCGGACACCGCCGCGATCGGGCAAGTAGACACCTGGCTCCACGGTGACCGCAGAACCAGCAAGAAGTGTACCGGCGGCGGAAGCGTTGATTCCCGGCGCTTCGTGGATCTGCAGCCCGACACCGTGGCCGAGGCCGTGGCTGAACGTCTCGCCGTAGCCGGCATCGGCGATGACCTGCCGCGATGCCGCATCGACCTCCTTGAGCGAGACCCCGGGTGCCAGGGCCTCCCGGCCCGCCCGTTGTGAGGTGGCCACCAGGTCGTAGATCTCGCGTTGCCAATCGGCGGCGTTACCCAGGACGAAGGTGCGCGTCATATCGGAGTGGTAGCCGGCCACCAGCGCACCGAAGTCGATCTTCACGAAATCTCCCTCGGCCAGCACCGCGTCGGTGGGCCGGTGATGCGGGATCGCGGAGTTGGCGCCGGTGGCCACGATGGTCTCGAAGGAGGCGGCATCGGCGCCGTGATCGAGCATCAGGGCTTCCAGGTCGCGGCGAACTTCCTTCTCGGTCCGGCCGGGCCGCAAACCACCCCGTTCGATCAGGTCGGCCAGTGCGGCATCAGCGGCCTCGCAGGCCAGCCGCAGCAGCGCCACCTCACCGGCGTCCTTGATCTCGCGCAGCGCCTCCACCGTGCCGGATGCGCGCACCAGCGACGCCCCCGTGTCTCTCAGCGCACGTGCCAACGTGTCGCAGCCGTCGACGGTCACCACGTGGCTCTCGAACCCGATCCGCCGGGCGCCGTCGGCCGCCGCGCGACCAGCCAGGTAACGGGCACACGCCCGCTCGATGACCACCTCGAGATCGGGTGCCTGCTGAGCGGCCTGGGTGCGGTAGCGACCGTCGGTGCTCAACACCGCGGGGCGCCCGTCGGCGAACACCAGCAACGCCGCGTTGGATCCGGTGAATCCGGACAGGTAACGCACGTTGTTGAGGTCCGTGACCAGCATGGCGTCCAGCGTTGTGGCCCCGTCCTCACCGTCGGACGACCTTCCGATCCGGGCACTGAGGTTGTCGCGTCGCTGGGAATGTGTCACGCCCTGTCACGCTACTCGCTACGCTGCTACCCCATGGCGAAGTGGCTGCTGCGCGGACTGGTGTTCGCGGCGTTGATGGTCGTGGTCCGGCTCTTCCAAGGGGCGTTGATCAATCAGTTCGAGACGAAAGCTCTGATCATCAGCCTGGTGCTGCTGGCCGTGTTCGCCATCGTGGTGTTCACCTGGGGCCTGATCGACGGTCGCAGCGACGCGCGCGCCAACCCCGACCCGGACCGCCGCGGCGACCTCGCCATGACGTGGCTGCTCGCCGGTCTGCTCGCCGGGCTGCTGTCCGGTGCGGTTTCGTGGTTCATCTCGATGATCTACCCCGCGCTGTACGCCGGCGGGCTGGTCAACGAACTGACCACGTTCGCCGCGTTCACCGCGCTGCTGGTCTTCCTGCCGGCCATCCTGGCGGTCGCCATCGGGCGCTGGCTGCTCGATCGCAAGGCCCCGGCCTATGAACGCCGCCGCGAGGACGGCTACGACGACGATCGCGCCGATACCGACGTCTTCGCCGCGGTCCGCGACGATCGTTCCGACACCGCCGAGGGCACCGAGCCGGTGGCGCAGCAGTCCTCGGTGGCCACCATCGAGCGGGACGAGGCCGCCACCACCGACGACAAGAACGACGTCATCCCCCCGGCCGAACGCAAAGAGTAGCCAGGCCCGGCACCGGCTCGGGGGCTGGGTGTGACACCGGACCGGTTCTGCACGTCCGACCAGTGGAGCATCCTGGCGTCGGCGGCGTCGTACTCGAACCTCGCCGGTGTTCTCGGCGGCTTCCTCATCGCCGCGATCGCCCTGCTGTTCGACCGCAGCAGCCGGGAGGCCGTGCACACGCTGGCGTTGTTCGCGGGCGCGGTGTTGATCCTGATGCTGAGCAGTTTCGTGTTCAGCCTCATCACCGGCACGCAGGTCCCCGAAGGCCACGATGCCCGCGACGCCTGCGCCATCGCCTGGACCCAGGGTGCGGTGTCGACGGCCATGCTGGCGGCCGGCACCACTGCGCTGTTCGGTGGGCTGGGCTGGATGCTGGCCGCACACGCGATCAACAAGGCCACCCACGCCGGCCCGAAAGACCTGCAGGCCTTCTGTTTCCTGGCCGATTTCGGGGGCTGGCTGACCTTCGCGGCGTCGATGGCCACCACCGTGATCCTGAGCGAAGTCTTGATCGACTACCTGCGGTTCATGTACGGCCACCGCCCCCAGCTGTGGACGGTCGCGTTGATCGTGGTGGCCGGCGCCGTCGTCATCGTGGTCGATTTCGTGCTGATCCTGCGCCGCACCCGCGCGCTGCGCCGGTCCATGCGCAATCCCGACGACGACACCAAACTGGCGCTGCGCTCGGTGCAGGTGGCCACCGTCGGCGTCGGGGTGCTGGCGGTGGGCGCGTGCTGGCTGGCGGTCAGCCTGGCGCGGTTACCCCGGGAATGGCTGACAGCGCCCAACGGGGTGTTCGTGGTGTTCGTGCTGGGGGTGACGTTCGTGTTGCCGACGGTCGTCTCGACGGCGATCTGCTACTCGGTGGCCAGCGCTGACGAAGATCAGGCGGTCAGTTCGGAGTAGGCCGCGGCCAGCAGCGCCGGGTCGGGGCCTTCCAGGCGACCCGGTTTGGCCAGGCCGTCGAGCACCACGAAGCGCAGCACACCGGCGCGGCTCTTCTTGTCGCCGGCCATGTACTCCAGCAGCTGTGGCAGTGCGTCGGCGTCGTAGCTCACCGGCAGCCCCAGCAGTTGCAGCACACTGCGGTGGCGGTTGGCGGTCGCGTCGTCGAGGCGCCCGGCGAGCCGGCCCAGTTCGGCGGCGAACACCAGCCCCACCGACACCGCGGCGCCGTGGCGCCAGCGGTAGCGTTCGCGTCGCTCGATGGCGTGGGCCAGGGTGTGCCCGTAGTTGAGGATTTCGCGCAGCGCCGATTCCTTCTCGTCGGCGGCCACCACTTCGGCCTTGACGGCGATGGAGCGCCGGATCAGTTCCGGCAGAACATCTTTCGACGGGTCTACCGCGGCTTCCGGGTCGGCTTCGATGAGGTCGAGGATCACCGGGTCGGCGATGAAACCGGCCTTGACGATTTCGGCCATCCCGGCCACCAGCTCATTGCGGGGCAACGTCTGCAGGGTCGCCAGGTCGACGAGCACCGCTTTGGGTTGATGGAACGAGCCGACGAGGTTCTTGCCCGCCTCGGTGTTGATTCCGGTCTTGCCGCCCACGGCGGCGTCGACCATGCCCAACAGGGTGGTGGGTACATGCACCACCGCGACACCGCGCAGCCAGGTGGCCGCCGCGAAACCGGCCACGTCGGTGGCCGCGCCACCGCCCAGGCTGACGATGACGTCCTGGCGGCCCACGCCGATCCGGCCCAGCACGTCCCAGATGAAGCCGACGACGGGCAGATCCTTACCGGCCTCGGCATCCGGGATCTCGATGCGATGGGCGTCGATTCCCTTGTCCACCAAGTAGCTTCGAATGGACTCGGCGGTCTGGGTGAGCGTCGGCTGGTGCAGGATGGCCACCTTGTGCGCGCCGCCCACCTGTTCGGCCAGTTCACCCAGCAGCCCGGTGCCGATCACGACGGGATACGGCGGGTCCACCGCCACGTCGACGACCACCGGGTGGGAATTGTCAGTCATTACGGGTCTCCGCGCGTCGCGCCGCGAGTGCGGCGGGGGTGGCTGGGGTCGGTGGTGTGCTGGGAGGTTTGTCGGCCGCGTTGTCTTCGGATGCCGAACGGTCACAGCGGGGCGGGTTCGGGGACAACCGCCACGGCGGGCGGCGACGGCGGCGCGCCGGCTTGGCGTTCGGGTTCTCCAACCTCGTCGCCAGGTAGCGCACCACCGCACCGGGGTTGCGTCGGTTGGTGTTGATGCGCATGGTGGCGACCCGCCGGTACAGCGGAACGCGCTCGCTCATGAGTGTGCGGTACTTCTCGGCGGCGTCTCCACCGGCCAGCAGTGGCCGCACCGCGCCGCTGGTGGTGCGCCGAATGCCTTCTGCGGCACCGATTTCCAGGAAGACCACGGTGTGTCCGGCCAGCGCCTCGCGGACACCGGGTGAGGTGACCGCGCCGCCACCGAGCGACACGATCCCGTCGTGCTCTGCCAGCGCGGTGCGGATGACGTCTTCTTCGATGCGCCGGAAGCCCGGTTCGCCGTCGGTCTCGAAGATCTCGGCGATGGTGCGGCCGGTCGTCTCGACGATCTGTGCGTCCGTGTCCAGCAGTGGAACACCCATCGCCTTGGCGAGGCGCCGACCGATGGTCGACTTGCCCGATCCGGGCATACCCACCAGAACAGCTTTGGGAGCCATGGTTCTAACCCTCCATGGCCTAACCCGAAGCCGTCACGGGTTCATGAGCGGCCACGGCGTTCAGGTAGGACTCGACATTGCGCCGGGTCTCGGCCAGCGAATCGCCACCGAACTTGGCCAGCACCGCGCGCGCCAGCACCAGCGCCACCATGGTCTCGACCACCACACCCGCGGCGGGTACGGCACACACGTCGGAGCGCTGGTGGATGGCCACGGCCTCGTCACCGGTGGCCATGTCGACGGTGGCCAGTGCGCGCGGCACCGTCGAGATCGGCTTCATCGCGGCGCGCACCCGCAGCGGCTGGCCATTGGTCATCCCGCCCTCGAGACCGCCGGCGCGGTTGGTGGAGCGGACCACACCGTCCGGGCCGGGGTACATCTCGTCGTGAGCCTGGCTGCCGCGCCGGCGGGCGGTTTCGAAGCCGTCGCCGATCTCGACGCCCTTGATGGCCTGGATGCCCATCACCGCGGCGGCCAGTTGGCCGTCGAGCCGGTTGTCGCCGCTGGTGAACGATCCCAGTCCGATGGGAAGGCCGCGCACCACCACCTCGACGATCCCGCCGAGGGTGTCACCGTCCTTCTTCGCGGCCTCGATCTCGTCGATCATCGACTGCTCGGCGGCCTTGTCGAAGGCGCGCACCGGGCTCTCGTCGATCTTCGGCAGATCGGTGGCCTCCGGCGGCGGGCCGGCATACGGCTCGGAAGCGCCGATGGAGATGACGTGCGAGACCACCTCGACACCGAGCGCCTGGCGCAGGAACTCGCGGGCGACCGTGCCGGCGGCCACGCGCGCGGCGGTCTCGCGGGCGCTGGCCCGCTCCAGCACCGGGCGGGCATCGTCGAAGCCGTATTTGAGCATGCCGGCGTAGTCGGCATGGCCGGGGCGGGGCCGGGTCAGCGGCGCGTTGCGCGCTACGTCGAGGTCCTCGTCGGGCACTGGGTCCGAGGCCATCACGGTTTCCCACTTGGGCCATTCGGTGTTGCCGATCTCGATGGCGATCGGGCCGCCCAGCGTGCTGCCGTGCCGTACGCCGGCCAGCACGGTCACCTGATCTTGTTCGAACTTCATCCGCGCGCCTCGGCCGTAACCGAGTCGACGACGGGCCAATTGGCCGGCGATGTCGTCCGACGTCACATGCACACCGGCGACCATGCCCTCGATGACAGCCACCAGTGCGCGACCATGAGATTCACCAGCAGTGGTCCAACGCAACACGGGTCCCATCCTCCCATGGCGGTTTCTGCAACTGGTAATTGGTGAATTCGGCGCACCCCCGGGTCCCATAGGATCTCTATCCGATGAGCGCCGCCGACGATCCTGCCGCGCGACTGCTCATACCGACGCTGGTGTTGCTCACCACTGTCACCGGGGTGGTCAGCAGCCTCGGCGCGCCGCTGGTGCCGACCATCGCCGTCGAGCTCGGGGTATCGCTGGGCGCAGCGCAATGGACGCTGACCGCGTCGATGCTGGCCGGTGCGGTCGCCACCCCGCTGATGGGCCGTTTCGCGGTGGGCCACCGCCGCCGGCCGGTGGTGCTCGGCGGTCTGATGCTCGTGGTGGCCGGCACCATCCTGGCCGCCGCGGCCCCGGCGCTGGCGGCGGTCTCCGACGATCTGGCGCTGGGAACCCTGATCGCGGGCCGGGTCGGGCAGGGTATGGCCCTCGGGCTGGCACCCCTGGCCATGGCCGTCGCCCGGGAGATCCTGCCGCCGGCACGAATCGGCCCGGTGATGGCGGCGCTGTCGGTGGGTACCGTCGCCGGGGCCGGGCTGGGCTACCCGCTGACGGCGGTGGTGGCCCAGGCCGGCGGTGTGGCGGCGGCGTTCTGGTTCGGCACCGTCCTCACCGCCGCGACCCTGGTACTGACCTGGCGCGAATTACCCTCCGCCGCACCGGTTCCGGCGCCGAAGGTGCGGACCTCGGAGGCGCTGATGCTGTCGGTGTCGACGCTGGCGCTGCTGCTCGGGATCAGCCAGACCACCACCTGGGGGTGGGCGGATGCGCGCACCCTCGGTCTGTTCGTGCTCGGCGGCACCGCGCTGGCGGTCTGGTTGCGGTTGACGCTGCGGCACACCGATCCGCTGGTCGATCTGCGGCTGGCGTTCGGCGGTGCCGCGGCCGCCCCGAACATCACCGGACTGCTGGCCGGCGCCGGCATGTACATGGGGCTCACGCTGTTGATGGTGCTGGTGCAGGTCGACACCCCGAGCGGCTGGGGTCTGGATCAGCCGGTGGCGATAGCCGGGCTGATGCTGGTGCCGTATTCGCTGATGAGTGTGCTGGGATCGCGGATCTCGCTGTGGGTGGGCCGGCGCGTGGACCCGAGCCGGGTTCTGCCGGTGGGCTGTGCCATCTACCTGGTGTCGACGATCCAGCTGATGCTCGCCCACGACCACGTGTGGCAGGCACTGCTGTCGATGGCGTTGGCCGGCCTCGGCAGCGGCAGCACCTTCGCCACCTTGCCGGTGCTGCTGGTACGCGCGGTGCCCGCCGCGGAGACCTCCAGCGCGCTGGCGTTCAACCAGGTGCTGCGCTACATCGGTTTCTCGGTGGGCAGCGCCGTCGGTGTGACCGTGCTGGCGCTGGTCAGCGGGCCGGTGCCCGACGAGCACGGTTTTGTGGCGGCCATGGCCGTCAACGCCGCGGTCTGGGTGCTCGCCATCCTCGTCGTCCTTCGTGCGATTTCGGCGCGCTCGTAACCGCTCAGCGGTTACCAGCGCGCCCAAATCACAAGGGACAGGCCCGTCGCCAGGCACATCGACGGGCCGTGCGGCACCACGCGGGCGCGGGTGACCAGCCCCAGCAGCACCGTCAGGACCGGGGCTCCGACAGCGGCCAGCGCCCACGCCTCGGCCCCGGCCGCACCCGTCACCGCACCCAAGCCGAGGGCCAGCTTCACATCCCCGGCGCCCAGCCCGCCGAGCAGGAACCCCACCAGGTAGACCCCGGCCAACGCGGCGGCACCCACCGAAGCGGCAACAAAGCGACCGTCCAGGTGGGCGACCAGCAGGAGCACGGCCGCGCCCGGCAGTGTCAGTGCGTTCGGCAATCGGCGCTGCCGCAGGTCGTAGCAGCTCAGCACCACCAGCCACCCCATCAGCATCACGGCCATGGCGGCACGTTAAGCCAGCGCGGCCGCCATCTGTGTGCGCGGAGCCGGTTGCCCTGTGAATTGTTCGACTTGTGCGAAGGCCTGGTGCAGCAGCATCTGCAAGCCGCTGACCACGCGGCCGCCCCCCGCGGTGACGGCCACGGCCAGCGGCGTGGGCCACGGGTTGTAGATGGCGTCGAGCAGCAGCGGCGCGGCCGACAGTGTCGCGGCGAACCCGGCGGCCGCCTCGGCCGGCACCGTGCTGACCACGGCCGAGGCCGAGGCCACCTGCCCGGCCAGCGCATCCTGGTCCAGCGGGCAGAACTCGGCGTCCACCCCGACCGTTGCGGCGATGTCGAGCAGTCGGCCCGCCTTGTCCGGGTTCCGCGCGGCCACCGCGATGTGCGAGACCCCCAGCGACACCAGGCCCACCAGCGCCGCCGGCGCGGTCCCCCCGGCACCGAGCAGCAGCGCCCGCCCGGCGAGCGGACCACCCAGCGCGCCGGCCACCCCGTCGATATCGGTGTTGTCGGCTCGCCAGCCGGACTCGGTGCGCAGCAGCGTGTTCGCCGACCCGACCAACTCGGCGCGCCGGGTGCGCTCCGTCGCGTAGGCCAGTGCCGCGAACTTGTCGGGCATGGTCACCGACAGCCCCACCCATTCCGGGCCGAGGGAGTCGACGAGACCCGGCAGCTGCTCGGCGGAGCATTCGATGCGTTCGTAGGTCCAGTCGTGCAGGCCGAGGGCGCGGTAGGCGGCCAGGTGCAGCTGCGGAGACCGGGAGTGTGCGATGGGCTGCCCGAGCACTGCAGCTTTGCGCGGCGTGGAGCTACCTGGCACTGTCCAGCACGCCGTTGCGCTGCGCGATCTCGATGTTGGCCAGGTGCTGCTCGTAGTCCCGGGTGAACAGCGTGGTGCCCTGCATGTCGATGGTCACGAAGAACAGCCAGTCCCCTGCCTCCGGCCGTTCGGCGGCGGCCAGCGCGGCTTCACTGGGCGAGCAGATCGGGGTGGCGGGCAGGCCCAGCGAGGCGTAGGTGTTCCACGGCGTCACCCGGGCGCGGTCGGCGTCGGTGGTCGCGACCTCCTGCCGGTCCAGCGAGTAGTTGACCGTCGAGTCGAACTCCAGCTTGCGGTTGGCGGCCAGCCGGTTGTAGATGACGCGCGCAACCTTCGGGAAGTCCTGCGGGAGTGACTCGCGCTGCACCAGTGACCCGACCACCAGCACGTCGTAGGGAGAGATGTTCATGGCGGCCGCGGTGTCGAGCAGGCCGCCGCTCTCGTAGCGGGTGGCACTGGCCGAGATCAGCGAACCCAGGATCTGATCCGGCGACGCCGACGGGTTCACGTTCCACGTCCCGGCGGCGATCAACCCTTCGAGCCGGCGATGGTCGGAACCCATCGCAGTGGCCGGTTCGACCGCCCACTGCGGCACCCGCAGCGCCTGCAGGCTGTCGGAGGAGGCGGCATTGCGCAACTCCTCGACCGGCACACAGGACCGCTCGCCGTCGAGGTCGGTGCAGGTGGCTTCAGAAATGAGAGTGATCAAGCCTTTGGTGACGGCGCCGGTGCGCACGTCGGTCATGTCGTCGAGCTGACGGCCCTCGGGGATGGTGAAGTTGCCGACCCGGTTGGCCGGGTCGACCAGCCTCTGCACGGCCGAGGACGCCGGGATCTCGGTGCGCACCTTGTAGAAGCCGGGCTGGATGGCCGCCATGGCCTGGTTGCCGCCGGCCGAATCGACGAAGCCCTGCACTCCTGCGATGACACCGGCGTCCAGCAGCGTCTGGCCGATCGCGGTGGTCGAATCTCCTTGGTGCACTTCGATCACCACGTCGCTGCCGCCGTCGCCGGTGTAATCCGACGGCGCGCCGAACATCGAGTGCCACAGTCGGGAGCCCAGGAAGACCGTCCCGATGACCACGGCGATGAGCACCGCGACCGAGAAACCGGCGACGATGCGCCGGCGGCGACGATTGCGTTCGGCGCGGATACGCGCCGCCCGGGTCATCCCGCGCCGGGGCGGGCCGACAGCCACGGGCTGTGCGCGATCGTCCCAGTCCTCAGCCATGATTCGCCTCCGGTGTGACTCCCCCCGGCTGTTCGGTCAATAACGTACGTCGCTGGTCGAGCCACCCCTGCAGGATCGCCACCGCTGCCGCCTGGTCGACGACGGACCGCTGACTCCTGGCCCGGACGCCGGCCTCACGCAGGGACCGTTGGGCCGTCACCGTGGTGAGGCGCTCGTCGGCCAAGCGCACTGGCACGGGGGCGATCCGTTCGGCCAGCAGGTCCGCGATCTCGATCGCATCCACCGCCGAGGTGCCGGCCCGGTCGGCCAGTGTGCGCGGTAACCCGACGATCACCTCGACGGCTTCGTACTCCTGGACCAACTGGCGCAGCCGGCGCAGATGCCGGCCCGAGCGTTCCCGGCGAACGGTTTCCACCGGGGTGGCCAGGATCCCGTCTGGATCGCAGGTGGCCACGCCGATGCGGACGGTGCCGACATCCACGCCGAGCCGGCGCCCACGGCCGGGGTCATCACCGCCGGGCCGGTCGGGCAGCCGGTGCTCGCTGGAAGTCACTGCGGATTAGCTCCGGGCGACTTCCGCGCGCAGCGCCTCGAGTGCGGCGTCGATCCCTGCGGCGTTCTTGCCGGACCCCTGGGCGAGATCAGGCTTCCCGCCGCCGCGGCCATCCACCGCCGACGAGATGACCTTGACCAGGTCACCGCTCTTGAGGCCCAGATCCTGCGCGGCGTTGTTGGCCGCCACCACGTACGGCACGGCGCCACCTTCACCCTCGGCGATCAGCGCCACCACGGCTGCTTCGTTGCCCAGTTTGCCGCGGATGTCTCCGATCAGCGAGCGCAGATCGTTTGCGCTCATCTCCCCCGACATCCGCTGCGCCACGAGACGGACCTTACCGACGCGCTCGGCGCCCGCGGCGGCATTGACCGCCGCCGAGCGTGCCGTGGCCAGCCGGACCTTCTCCAGTTCCTTCTCCGCGACGCGCAGCCGCTCCACCAGGTTGGCCACCCGGGCGGGCACCTCTTCCGAGGGCACCTTGAGCGACGACGCCAGTCCGGCCATCAACGCGCGTTCCTTGGCCAGGTGCTTGAACGAGTCCAGCCCGACGTAGGCCTCGACACGGCGCACGCCGGAGCCCACCGACGACTCGCCCAGCAGGGTCACCGGACCGATCTGTGCGGAGTTGTGCACGTGGGTGCCGCCGCACAGCTCCAGCGAGAAGGGCCCGCCGATCTCGACCACGCGCACTTCGTCGGGGTAGGCCTCGCCGAAGAGCGCCATGGCGCCCATCGCCTTGGCCTTGTCCAGTTGGGTGTTGAAGGTGTTGACCGCGAAATCTGCTTCGACCGCTTCGTTGGCGACGATCTCGATCTCGTTGCGCTGTTCCTCGGTGAGCCCGCCCTGCCAGTTGAAGTCGAACCGCAGGTACCCGGGCCGGTTCAGCGATCCGGCCTGAACCGCGTTGGGCCCCAACACCTGTCGCAATGCTGCATGCACCATGTGGGTGCCGGAGTGGCCCTGGGTGGCGCCGTGGCGCCACGTGGGGTCGACGTCGGCGGTCACGGTGTCGCCCTCGACGAACTCACCGGACTCGACGTTGACGCGGTGCACGAACAGCGTCTTGGCGATCTTCTGCACGTCGGTCACCTGGGCGCGAGCGGCACCGCCGGCTCCGGAGAGGGCGCCGATGTCGGCGATCTGGCCGCCGGATTCGGCATACAGCGGGGTGCGGTCCAGAACGATCTCCACCCGGTCGGGGGCTCCGTCCGGGCCACCGTGGGCGACGACGGGCACCCGCTTGCCGTCCACGAAGATGCCCAGAATCGTTGCCTGCGAGGACAATTCGTCGAAACCGGTGAACTCGGTGGGGCCGGCGTCCACCAGCTCGCGGTAGGCGGACAGGTCAGCGTGGGCGTGCTTGCGGGCGGCGGCGTCGGCCTTGGCGCGCTGCCGCTGCTCGTTCATCAACTCCCGGAAACCGGCCTCGTCCACGGAGAGTCCCGCTTCGGCGGCCATCTCGAGGGTGAGATCGATCGGGAAGCCGTAGGTGTCGTGCAGCGTGAAGGCGTTGGATCCCGACAGCACCGTGGCGCCGGCGGCCTTGGTGGACTGCGCGGCGTCGTCGAACAGCTTGGACCCGGCAGCCAGCGTGCGGTTGAATGCCGTCTCCTCGGCCACCGCGATGCGGTTGATCCGGTCGAAGTCGGTGACCAGTTCCGGGTACGACGGGCCCATCTCGTCGCGCACCGTGGTCATCAGCTGGCTCATGATGGGCTGCTCGACGCCCAGCAGCTTGGCGGCGCGGATGATCCGGCGCAGCAGGCGGCGCAACACGTAGCCGCGGCCCTCGTTACCGGGGCTCACGCCGTCGCCGATGATGATCGCCGCGGTGCGGCTGTGATCACCGATGATGCGGTAGCGGACGTCGTCGTCGTGGTTGCCTGCGCCGTAGCCGCGCGGCGCGATCGAGGCCACCAGGTCGATGACCGGGCGCACCAGGTCGGTCTCGTAGACGTTGTCGACGCCCTGCAGCAGGCAGGCGATGCGCTCCACGCCCATGCCGGTGTCGATGTTCTTGCGCGGCAGCGGGCCCAGGATCTCGAAGTCGTCCTTGCTGGTGCCTTCCCCGCGCTCGTTCTGCATGAACACGAGATTCCAGATCTCGATGTAGCGGTCTTCGTTGGCCTCGGGACCGCCGCCGACGCCGTACTCGGGACCGCGGTCGTAGTAGATCTCCGAGCACGGACCGCACGGCCCGGGGATGCCCATGGACCAGTAGTTGTCCGCCATGCCACGACGCTGGATCCGCTCCAGCGGCAGGCCCGCCACTTCCTGCCAGATGCCGATGGCCTCGTCGTCATCGAGATAGACCGTGGCCCAGAGCTTTTCCGGATCGAACCCGTATCCGCCCTCGGACACCGGGTTGGTCAGCAGACTCCAGGCCAGCTCGATGGCGCCCTTCTTGAAGTAGTCACCGAAGCTGAAGTTGCCGGCCATCTGGAAGAAGGTGTTGTGCCGGGTGGTGATGCCCACCTCGTCGATGTCGGGGGTGCGGATGCACTTCTGCACACTGGTCGCCCGGTCGTACGGGGGCGTGCGCTGGCCCAGGAAATAAGGCACGAACTGCACCATGCCGGCATTGACGAACAGCAGGTTGGGATCGTCGAGGATCACCGAGGCGCTGGGCACCTCGGTATGGCCTGCCTTCACGAAGTGATCGAGGAACCGCTTCCTGATCTCGTGTGTCTGCACGTCGTCACTTCCTGTTCGCACACCGACCGAGGTGCGCACTCGTCACGGGCGGTTCACCCGCCCTGTTCAAACGCCTAACAGTACCGGTCAGGCCTCGTGCCGCGAAAAGGCGCGGCGCACGTCACCCGCCGAGAAAGCTCAACCGCACCGACCGTCGCGGGTTGTCTCGGTTGAGGTCCACGAGCACCACACTCTGCCATGTGCCCAGCAGGGGCGTGCCGCCCTGCACCGGCAGCGTCACCGACGGCGAGACGAGGCCCGGCAACACATGGTCGGCGCCGTGACCGGGCGACCCGTGTGAGTGCCGGTACCGGTCGTCGCGGGGCAGCAACCGTTCGAGGGCATCCACCAGGTCGTCATCCGACCCAGCCCCGGTTTCGATGATGGCCACCCCCGCGGTGGCGTGGGGCACGAACACATTGCACAACCCGTCGGCGTGCCGGCCGCAGAACCGCCGCACCTCGTCGGTGAGGTCGACGAGGCGGCTGCGGCTGGTGTCGATCTCGAGCAGGTCGGTGTTCACCCCACCAGCCTACGAAGCAGCGCCCAGCGTTAATTTTCGGACGCGTTTATTCGACCGGGGCCCAGGGTATGCGGGCTTCACCGCAACTCAGCGCGTCTCCCTGGAGGAAACATGACAGTCACCGGCATCATCACCGCCATCATCATCGGCGCAGTCGTCGGCCTCCTCGGCCGCCTGCTGCTGCCCGGAAAACAGCCCATCGGCGTGCTGCTGACGATCGTCGTCGGCATTGTCGCCGCACTGCTGGGTACCGCGCTGGCGCGGGCCATGGGAATCGCCACCGCCACCAGCGGTGTCGACTGGATGGAGCTCCTGGTCCAGGTCGTCCTCGCCGTGGTCGGCGTGGCACTGGTGAGTGCACTGAGCGCCCGTCGTCGAGGCGGAGTGGCCCGGCGCTAGACACAGCCCCGCATTCCATCCCGGCTGACGTTCCCTCCCCGGAGCGTCAGCCGGGATTTATGTTTTTCCGGTGGCTCACAGCTGGGTCAGGAGCGCGTCCAGCTTCTCGTAGCCCTCTGTCATGCCGCCTTCCATCCCGGAGTTCAGCAGACCGTCGCGCGCCTCCAGCGTCGGGCAGATCGAGCGGCCCCGCAGCCGGCTGCGGCCGTCGCCGAGGTCGTCGAACCACAGGTATTCGATGTTCACGCTGTCGGGCGCACCCTCGAATTCGAAGGTCTGGATGATGAGTTCGCCGGTGCACACCTTGTGGAACGTGCCGTTGAAGGCATACGCACCCGACTCGTCGGAGTGCACGTACCGGTAGCCGCCGCCGGTGCGGAAGTCCCAGTGCTCCAAGGACATCACCAAGCCCCGGGGTCCTATCCACTGTGTGAACAGGTCCGCCTCGGCGTGGGTCCGGAACAGGGCGGTCACGGGTGCGTCGAACTCCCGGGTGAACTCCATCGCCAGTGTGTCCACCGGTGCGGTGAGGTTGAGCGCGTTCGTCATCGGTTTTCCTCCTCGGTCATCGCCGCCAGCAGTGCGTCGAGCCGGCGGTAGTTGCGTTCGGCGTCGAGCCGGTATCTGTCCAGCCATCCGGTGAGTCGCTCGAGCGCCGCGGCGTCCAGATGCACAGGACGCCGTTGCGCGTCACGGCTCCGGGTCACCAGACCCGCCTGTTCGAGGACCTGGATGTGTTTGGACACCGCCTGTTTGGTGATGGAGAACGGCTCGGCCAGCTCGTTGACGGTGGCCGGACCGCGGGACAGCCGTGCCACCAGGGCACGACGCACCGGGTCCGCCAGCGCCATGAACGCCCGGTCCAGCCGCTCGTCGGACTCGCCTTCGACTTCTCCCAATTATCAACCTTATCATTGATCAACGAATTGGTTGATTACAAAGGTATGAGGCATCACCAGGCCTGTCAAGGGTGGTTCTAGGACAACGCGTCGCCGGGAAAACCGACGCAAGCGTGGATCTCGTAGACAAAGGTGCCCGCCTGCACCCCCGGATCGGCGTCCATCACGGTCTTCGTCTCCTCGACCGTGCCGGTGAAGACCGCGACACCGCAGAATTCGGAATCATCGGGGCAGGGCAACACGATGGCCAACGCGCCGGAGTCGCGGAGCCCGAAGTTGCGCCTGCCGTGTTCCCAGATCAGCGCACCGGCCTCGTCGTCGCGGAAATGCGGGCCGGCACGGAGTATCACGACGCTGTAGGGCCGCGCGGTGGCCAGCTGCTGCTGCATCTCGTCATCGGTGAATCGCCGCATGGTCACGATTTTCGCCTGCGGATGATGGCGCGCAGCCGTTCGACGCGCCCACCGATTTCCCGCTCCGCACCCCGCCCGACCGGGTGGTAGTAGTCCACACCGACCAGTTCATTGGGTGGATACTGTTGCGGCACAACACCATCGGGGTGATCGTGCGCGTACCTGTACCCCTGGGCGTTGCCCAGGGCCGCGGCGCCCGAATAGTGCCCGTCACGCAGGTGCGGCGGCACCAGCCCGGCCTTGCCCGCCTTCACATCGGCCATCGCGGCCCCCAGCGCCATGGTCACCGCGTTGGACTTCGGCGACGTCGCCAGATGCACGGTCGCGTGCGCCAGCGTCAGCTGCGCTTCCGGCATGCCGATCAACTGCACCGTCTGTGCGGCCGCCACCGCTGTCAGCAGCGCGGTGGGGTCGGCCATGCCGATGTCCTCGCTGGCCAGGATCATCAGCCGCCGCGCCACGAAACGTGGATCCTCACCCGCGGTCAACATCCGCGCCAGGTAATGCAGCGCGGCGTCGACATCGGACCCGCGCACCGACTTGATGAAGGCACTGATGACGTCATAGTGCTGGTCACCGTCGCGGTCGTAGCGCACCGCCGCCTTGTCCAGTGATTGCTCGATGACCTCGACGGTCACCCGCTCCCCCGTCTCGGCGGCCACTTCGAGCGCGGTCAGCGCGCGCCGGGCGTCCCCGGCCGACAGCGCCACGATGAGTTCGACGGCCTCGTCGTCCACCGCAACGGCGCCACCGAGCCCGCGGGGGTCCTCGATCGCCCGCCGCAGCACGGTGCCGATATCGGCCGGGGTCAGCGGCTGCAGTTGCAGGATCAGCGACCGTGACAGCAGCGGCGCCACCACCGAGAACGACGGATTCTCCGTGGTGGCGGCGACCAGCAGCACGATGCGGTTCTCGACGGCCGCCAGCAGGGCGTCCTGCTGGGTCTTGGAGAACCGGTGTACCTCGTCGATGAACAGCACGGTCTGCTCGCCGCGCATCGCCGAACGCCGCGCCACATCGATGACGGCCCGCACCTCTTTGACGCCGGCCGACAACGCCGACAGTGCCTCGAAGCGCCTGCCGGTGGCGTGCGAGATCAACGACGCCAGCGTGGTCTTGCCGGTGCCGGGCGGGCCGTACAGGATCAGGGAAGCCGCCCCGGAGCCGTCGACCAGGCGCCGCAGCGGCGAACCCTGCTGCAGCAGATGCTGTTGGCCCACCACCTCGTCCAGCGACCGGGGACGCATGCGGACCGCCAGTGGCGCATTCGGGGGCGGCTCAACCGGCCCCGCACCGGCATGCGGGGGCTCAGGACCTCCCAGGTCGAACAAGCCGTCGGACACTGTTCAGGATTATCACGCTTTCCGGACAGACTGCGACGCGCGGCTGCCTAGGCTTTTCTGGTGCTGCTCGACCGCGCCATCGCCCAGGGCATCGCCGACGGCCGCATCACCACGGTGCTGCGCAGCTGGGATGCCCCGCGAGCCAAGGCCGGTGGCACCCAACGCACTGCGGTGGGCACCATCCGCATCGACGGCGTGACCGAATATCCCGGCCACTACCGCGTCACCGACACGCAGGCACGCTCCGCGGGCTACCCGGACCGCTCCGCCGCCCAGGCCGCACTGGGTCAGCGGGCCGCCGCGCACATCTACGTCATCACGGTGTCCTTCCTGCACGCCGACGAACGGGTGGCGCTGGCCGCCGACGCCGACCTGAGCGCCGACGACGTCGACGAGATCGCCCGTCGCTTGAACCGGTGGGATTCGGCGAGCACCACCGGTCCGTGGACACGGGCCTATCTGGCGCTGATCGCGGCCAACGAAGCAGTGCGGGCTCCGGATCTGGCCGCGCGCAGCGGTATCGACACCCCGCGATTCAAACGGCGCGTCCGGCAACTCAAAGGGCTCGGGCTGACCCTGAGCCTCGATATCGGCTACCGGCTGTCTGCGCGCGGTAAAGCTTTCCTGCTCGCTGAACAAAGTGATACACCTGTCTAGTGCCTTCACACGCGATCGCCATCACAGTCCCGGGCCGGCTCGTCGCGATCACCGTCGCGGTGGTGACGGCACTGATCGGGTTTGCCGTCCCGGCGGCGGCGATCGTCCCGCCGGCGGACGGCTACTACACCTTCAGCCAGCCGGGGAAACCGAACTCCACCTGGACCATGCAGAGTGTCTGCAGCCAGGCCAGCGGCACCCGAGCGCAGCAGGACTACACCGACCAGACCACACAAACGCTGGGGTGCAGCCTCATCATCGGGAGCCTGGTGACTCCCAGCGGGCTGAACCGCGAGCAGAATGCGGTGAGCTTCAACGGCACGGCCAAACTGGTCAGTGGCCTGTGGACGGTCACTGTCGCGGAGTCCGAGGGCGTCACCTGCCCGGACGGCAGCGCGGCAGCCTCCACCGAGACCTACGCATTCAGTGAGGCCACCCTGACGGGCACCCACACCTCGATCCATGACGCGGTGTGCGGCCTGCCGCCGGCGATGACCAAAGAGCCCTTCACCCTTGCCTTCGTCGGGCCGCTGGATCCGCCGGTGGTCGAGCGCTTCCCGATGGAATGCAACTATCTGGTGGGCCGCCCGAGCATCTGCTCGTAGTCACTCGTAGTCACTCAGGCATCGGCGCCGTGACGCTTCTGGATTGTCACGCTTCTCCTCCTGGCGCCGTGACGAAATCGATCAGCTCTTCGACCCGCCCGATCAGCGCCGGCTCCAGGTCGTTCCAGTCACGCACCGTCGAGCGGATCCGCTGCCAGGCTCGCGCGATATCGGCCTGGTCGGCGTGCGGCCAGCCCAGTGCCTGACAGATACCGTGCTTCCACTCCATGGACCGCGGGATCGTCGGCCAGGCCTTCAGCCCCAGCCGCGCGGGTTTGACGGCCTGCCAGATGTCGACGTAGGGGTGCCCGACCACCAGGGTGTGCTCGCCGTACGGTCCGCTGCGCACCGCATCGGCGATGCGTGACTCCTTGGATCCCGCCACCAGATGGTCGACGAGCACACCGAGGCGCCGGCCCGAGCCCGGTGCGAAATCGGCCACCAGTGCCGGCAGATCGTCGACGCCACCGAGGTACTCGACCACCACACCCTCGACGCGCAGGTCGTCACCCCAGACCTGTTCCACCAGTTCCGCGTCGTGACGGCCTTCCACATAGATCCGGCCACCGATAGCGGTACGCGCCCGCATCCCTTGCACCGCAACAGAACCCGAGGCGGTGCGGGTGGGCGCGCTGGGCGCGGCCTGGCGCGGCGGGGTCAGGATCACCGGTTTGCCGTCCACCAGATAACCGGGTCCCACCGGGAATCCGCGCCTGCGGCCGTGCCGGTCCTCGAGGTCCATCCGGCCGTACTCCACGCGCACCACCGCGCCGACAAAACCGGACGTGACGTCCTCGAGCACCATCCCGATCTCCACTGGCATCTCCGTCGCCCGCACCTTGCGGCGCTCGTGCGGGTTGTTGGCAAGCACATCGATTCCGTAGCGGTCCGTCACGGCGGTAGATGCTACGAATGCCCCGCCGCGCGGCGCGTGATGCCACACCGCGGTGCCGTCGATCGTGATCTGCGTGAGACCTGTTGACTTGAAGCGCTTCAACCTCGGCATAGTGACCCCATGGCCGCCATCACCGCACCGGATGCCGCTGACCTGACCATTGCGCAACTCTCCCGGCGCACCGGGCTGGCCGAATCGGCGCTGCGCTATTACGAACGGATCGGGCTCATCGACCCGGTGCCCCGGGACGAGAGCAGCGGCCACCGCCGGTATCCAGCCGATCTGGTGAACGCCGTCGAGGCCCTGGCCTGCCTGCGCGACACCGGAATGAGCGTCGCCGATATGCGGACCTACGTCCAGAACATGCGGACCGGCGCCGCCGCCACCGATCAGCACCGCTTGTTCAGCCGGCACGCACAACGGCTGCAGGACGAGATCAGCCGCCTGGTGCTGCGCCACCGCTACGTGGCGGCCAAGGCCGAGCTGTGGGGCGCCCGGGAACGCGCTGACCATGCGGCCGAGCAGGCCGTGATCCCGGAACTCATCGAACTCGCCGAGAGGATGTTGCACCCCGATGAAGCCTGACACCATCCTGGTGACCGGCGGGTCCGGTTTCCTTGCCGGGCACACCATCGCCGCCCTGCTCGACCGCGGTCACCCGGTACGCACCACCGCGCGGTCCGACCGAGGCGAAGAGCAGATCCGTCAGTCCGTGCGCAGCGACCGGCTGGAGATCGCGCGCGCCGATCTCACCGGCGACGACGGTTGGGCCGAAGCAGCGGCCGGGTGCTCGTACGTCCTGCACGTCGCCTCCCCGTTCCCGCCGGCCCAACCCGAGAACGAGAACGACGTCATCACCCCCGCCGTCGAAGGCACCTTGCGGGTGCTGACCGCGGCCCACCACGCCGGGGTCCGTCGAGTGGTGCTCACCTCGTCGTTCGCGGCGATCGGCTACAGCCCGAAACCGGCCGGCGAACCATTCGACGAAACCGACTGGACCGACCCGGCAGGCCAGTCACCGTATGTGAAATCCAAGACGCTGGCCGAGCGGGCGGCCTGGGAGTACGCGGCCGCGCATCCCGGTGCACCTGAGCTCACGGTGATCAACCCCGTCGGGATCTTCGGCCCGGTAAGGGGCTCCGATTACGCGAGCTCGGTCGCCATCGTGGCCAAGCTGCTACGCGGTAGGCCGCCCTACCTCCCGCGCGCGTCGTTCGCGGTGGTCGACGTCCGCGACGTCGCCGACCTTCACATCACCGCGATGACGCACCCGGATGCCGCCGGACACCGTTTCCTGGCCGCAGCCGGGCAGCCCGTGTCGTTGCCGGAGATCGCGGCCATCCTGCGCCACCGGCTGGGCAGCGCCGCCGCGGATGTGCCGACGCGGCAGCTCCCGGACTGGCTGGCACGGCTGATCGCCACCAGGGTGCCGGCACTGCGCGAACTGACCGGACTGCTGGGCACCCCGAAGTCGATCAGCACCGCCAAGGCCGCGAAAATGCTTGGCTGGCAGGGCCGCAACCCCGCCGACACCATCGCTGACACCGGCCGCAGCCTGCTGGCCGGAACCGTGACCGAGGCCTGAACCGAACAGCGCCCTGACTGCCCTGGCCCTGGTGTGCAGCCTGAAGCCGAGCCCGGCGGAGTCCAGCAGTGAACTGATCGCCGACCACGTCTTCGCCACCCTGGCCGACCAGGTTGTCTCGACGGAGAAGCTGCGCTGCGTCGATTTCGGCCGCCCCATGGCGGCGGGCAAGGTGACGATCGTCAGCGTGGTGGGCACCGAGGGCGGCGCCGTACACCATCCCGTCGCAAGGCTGCACGTACTGGAACGACCAGGCCATGGGCGGAGCCGACTACAAAGACCTCGACGAGGTGCCCGAGGCTGTTGCGTCCACAACGGCGACCGCGGCCCGCAACGCCGCGCATCAGTGTTTGATCCCCCGCGAGGCCGGGGAATGCACGGTGCATGCTGAAATTGACTGAGCGGGAAACGAAGTGGGATGTCAGCCGGGAGTTCGTGCTGCCCGATCTCAGTGAAGTCGTCTCCGGTGGTCACGTGCAGCGCGACACATTCGACACGGTGAGCGCATACTTCGACACCGATGACGGCGCGCTACAGGCGCACAGCATCGTCCTGCTCCGCCGCGACGGCGACCTGGACAACGGCTGGCACCTGATGTTCGGCGACTCCGACCTGTTCTGGCCGTTGTCGGACACTCCCCCGGCCGAGGCGGTGACGTTGCTCACCGGGGTCAGCGGTGGCCGCCAACTGCACAACATCGGCACCATCCACACTGTGCGGCACCGCCATCGCATCAACGAGTCCCGATCCGAGAAGGTGATCGCCGAGATCGCCGAGGACGAGGTGCGCGCGTCCAACAGCGATCGGTTGTTGGCGTGGAAGGAAATCGGCGTCGAACTGGGTCCCGCCGCAGACCGTCAACCCAAGCAGCTGCGCCGGCTGCTGGAGAAGGCCGGCGCCACCCCGGCCCGGTATCCGACGAAGCTCGCCCACCTCACCGGTACCACCCGGGTGTCGAAGCCCGCCGGTACCGCAACCGCGGCGGTGACGGCCTACCTGAACGCTCAGATCGACGCCGTGATCGCCGGTGACATCGGATTGCGCCGGGGCGTGGACCCGATTCACGACACGCGGGTGGCGTTACGCCGGCTGCGCAGCACACTGCGGGTGTTCGCCCCGCTGTTCACCCCCGAAGCTCTGGTACTGGAGGACGAGCTCAAGTGGTTTGCGGGGCTGCTCGGCGAGGTGCGCGACTGCCAGGTGCAGTACCGCCGGTTCACCGCCGCGGTGGACGAACTGCCCGACGAGCTGGTGCTCGGCCCGGTGCGGGCCCGCCTGCGCACCGATCTGGCGGCCATCGAACTGCCCGCGCGGGCCCAGGTGCGCGACCAGATGGACTCCTCGCGGTACCTGGCACTGCTGACAGCGCTGACCCAATGGCGCAGCGCGCCGCCGCTGCGGCCCGGCCTGACCAGCAAAGCGCTGCACCGGCGGGCCGACAAGGCGGCGCACAAGGCGGACCGCCGGCTGGCCGCGGCGCTGGCTGCCGACGCCGCCCAGCACGGCGAACTGCTGCACCGGGCCCGCAAGGCCGCCAAGCGGGCCCGCTATGCCGCCGAACTGCTCGAAGCACTCCCGGGCTCGAAGGTCAAGCCGAACATCAAGCGATACAAGCAAATTCAAAGCGTGCTGGGCGATCATCAGGACACCGTGGTGGCACGGGACATGCTGCGCCGGATCGGTGCGGCAGCCGGCAGCACCGAAAGCGAGAACGGTTTCACCTTCGGCATGCTGTTCGCCCGCGAGCAGGCCGTCGCCGACGATTGTTTCGCTGCAGTGCAACACCTCCGGTGAGGCGTTTTGGCGGCATCGCTCCGGGTAGACAGTGCCCATGAAAGCTGTCACCTGGCACGGTAAGCGGGATGTTCGCGTCGACTCGGTTCCTGACCCCAAGATAGAAAAGGGCACCGATGCCATCATCGAGATCACGTCCACCAACATCTGCGGATCGGATCTGCACTTGTATGAAGTGCTCGGGGCCTTCATGAAGCCGGGCGACATCCTGGGCCATGAGCCGATGGGTGTCGTCACCGAGGTGGGGCCGGAGGTCACCGGGCTCAATGTCGGGGACCGGGTGGTCATCCCGTTCCAGATCTCATGCGGCAGTTGCTTCATGTGCGACAAACAGCTGTACACACAGTGCGAGACCACCCAGGTTCGTGACCAGGGCATGGGCGCCGCGCTGTTCGGTTATTCCGAGCTCTACGGCGAGGTCCCTGGCGGTCAGGCCGAATACCTCCGGGTGCCCCAGGCGCAGTTCACCCACATCAAAGTGCCGGACGGGCCACCGGATTCACGGTTTGTGTACCTCTCCGATGTGCTTCCCACGGCATGGCAGGCGGTGGCGTACGCCGACGTGCCCGACGGCGGATCGGTGACGGTGCTCGGGGCAGGCCCGATCGGTGACATGGCCGCGCGGATCGCCCAGCACCTCGGCTACGACGTGATCGCCGTGGACCTGGTGCCCGAACGGCTGGACCGCCTCGCCGCCCGTGGGATACGCACCATCAACTCGGCCAGCATCGACGGTTCCGTCGGCGATGCGATCCGCGGGCTCACCAACGGTCGCGGCACCGACTCGGTGATCGACGCGGTGGGGATGGAAGCACACGGCTCGCCGGTAGCCAAGGCCGCGCAGCAGTTGACCGCCCTGCTACCCGACGCACTCGCCAAACCGATGATGCAGAAAGCGGGAATCGATCGCCTCGATGCGCTCTACACGGCCATCGACGCGGTGCGCCGCGGCGGCACCATCTCACTCATCGGGGTGTACGGCGGCATGGCGGATCCGATGCCGATGTTGACCTTGTTCGACAAGCAGATCCAACTGCGGATGGGCCAGGCCAACGTGAAGAGGTGGGTGGACGACATCATGCCGTTGCTCACCGATGACGACCCGCTGGGTGTCGACACGTTCGCCAGCCATGTGCTGCCACTCGAGGAGGCACCCCATGCCTATGAGATTTTCCAGAAGAAGCAGGACGGCGCCATCAAGATGATGCTCAAGCCCTGACCGACACGACACTGTGCCCCAGTGCGGCCATCCGCACTGGGGCACAGTGTTTTCGGGAGCTAGCCGGCGCTGCCCGCGGCCGCCAGTTTGGCGGGGTCGGAGGTCACCTCGTCGATCACCGTGTGGACGAAGCGCATCTTCTCCAGGACCGTCGGCGGCAACACGAACGGGTACAGGTCGTCGCGCCCCATCGAGCGGTTCACCATGTTGAGCCCCCACGCCAGCGGCAACCACATGTCGATCAGGTTGTCGAAGCCGCTGGGGCCGAGCGCTTTCCGCTCGAAGGTGGCGCCCGCCGGGGCGAAGCTGAACGCCGCGGACGTGTCCATGGTGTCGCGGATGTGCAGGTAATGGGCAAAAGTCTCGGCCCAGTCCTCGGCCGGGTGCATGGTCGCGTACGAGGAGACGAAATTCTCCTCCCACCCCGACGGTGCGCCTTCGCTGTAGTGGCGGTCCAGCGCCGCCTGGTAGTCGGCCTCGGAATCCCCGAACAGCTCGTGTGCGCGGTCCTTGTACTGCGGTGAGGTGCCGATCAGCCGGTAGTAGTAGTAATGCCCGATCTCGTGCCGGAAATGACCGAGCAGGGTGCGGTACGGCTCGTCCATCGAGATGCGCAACTGCTCGCGGTGCACATCGTCCCCCTCAGCGAGATCGAGTGTGATGACCCCGTTTTCGTGCCCGGTGAACACCTTCTCGAATTCGCTGCTCAACAGGTCGAACGCCAGCCCGAAATCCGGGTCCTCGTCGCGTCCCACGATGGGCAGCTTGAGCTCGTGCAGTTCGGCGATGAGCCGGCGCTTGGCGCCTTCGGCCACCGCGAAAGCCGCCAGCGCTTTGGTGTCACCGTCGTTGGGCCGGGTGCGGGTCAGCTTGCACGACGCACACAGCTCGCCCTGCACGGTGCTCGCGGGGTTCAGCCGCACCAACCAGTTGCACTGCGCCACATGAAGATTCGCGCACAGTCGGTACTGCCGGGCGTCCACCGCCCCGCTCTGTTGCGCGTCCTCACCGGAAGCGATCACCAGCATCGCCATATCGTCGAGCGAGAATCCCACCGGACTGCCGCACGCCAGGCAGACCGAGTTCTCGAAGGTCAGGTGCTGTCCGCAATTGGGACACAGGAAGTCACGCATCGAGGACTCCCCCTGCCCATCCTTCTGAAGGCGCCACATCCACGGCCACGTCGATCACACTGCTTTCGGAGTCGGTGTAGATGATGCCCCGCAAGGGCGGGACATCCGCGTAGTCTCTACCCCAACCGACGACGATGTAACGCTCGTCGACCATCTGATCGTTCGTCGGGTCCAGCCCCAGCCAGTCCCCCGCCGGTGTCCACACGGCCGCCCAGGCGTGGGTGGCGTCGACGCCGACCATCCGCTCCTTGCCCGGTGGCGGGTCGGTGGCCAGATAACCGGAGACGTAGGTGGCGGCCAGACCGTTGGCGCGCAGACACGCGATGGCCAGCCGGGCGAAGTCCTGGCATACCCCTTCGCGGGCGTCGAGCACCTCCGCGACCTGCGTCGACACCGTGGTGGAGCCCGAGCGGTACGTGAAGTCGGCGAAGATGCGGGCGTTCAGGTCGGTGAGCACCTCGATCAGCGGCCGGCCCGGGGTGAAGCTCGGCGCGGCGTACTCCCGCACCGCGTCGGTGATCTCGGGCGGTCGCAGATCGAGGGTGAATTCGGTGGCCAGCGCACCCATGGGACCCGCGGGGCGGGCCGCCTCCCACGGCGCGGCCGCGGCACCGGAGGTGTACAGCGACGGCGGCGGGGCGTCGACCTCCACCACCGACCGCGCCGTCACCTCCAAGGTGCGGTGGCGAGCGGTCACATGGAAGTACGAGCTGATGTTGCCGTAGGCGTCCCGGCTCACCGAGCTGTCGGCGGCACCGGGCTCGATGTCGAGGGAGTACGACAGGCACCGCTGGCGTGCGGAGTCGCGCGGAGTCAGAAAACCCCGGCCGTAGGAGCTGGTCACCACATCGGAGTACCGGTACACGGTCTGGTGGGTCACCCGGTAGCCCCGGCTGGCCCCCGGACCGGCCGGGCGCGGCAACGGACCGTCGGGGAACACGCTCATGGCATCACCCGTCGCTCGTCGGGACCCCACAGCGGCTGCATCCCGCCGGGCAGCGACAACTGCGTCGCCGTGATGACGTTGGACAGCTCCCGCAACCCGCCGTGCACGCCGTCGAGCAGACCGGCGAGTTCGCCGCGCTGCCCGTCGGGGGTCACGTCCTCGAGCTCACCGGGGTCGAGGCGGCGCAACCGGGTGCTGATCTCGTCGACCAGCCGCTCGGCCCGCGAGGAGCTCGACGCCCCGGGCACCGCACGAAGATTCGTCCGGAGCCGCTCGAGTTGGTACGCCAACGACCGCGGGTTCTCCGCGTCGAACAACAGCAGTTCGGCCACCGCGGCCACACTCACCTTGCCGAGATTGCGGCGCCGGTAGATCACCGCGGACTCGCACGCGACCAGCGTGGCCTCGGTGATGGTCTGTTCGGCGTCGGGACTGCGCACTGTGGTCATGGTGCTGCGCAGCAACGCCGTCAGCAACATGGCGCGTTCGATCCGTTTGCCGATGTCCATCATCGTCCAGCCGACGTCGTGCACCATCGACTCGGCGGCCACCCCGGACAGTGCGAGCATGCCCGCCAGTGTCTTGGCATGCGCCGACGCCATCTCGGCGTCACCGCGCAGCCGCGAATCCGGCGGCGAATCCGAGGACTGCAACACCGCGCGGTCGACGGTGGCCAGGACCATCCAGGTGTCGTTGGACATCTGGTCGCGCACCGCGCGGGCGGCCAGGCCGAGCCGCTCGACGGACTGCGCCAGAGATCCCGGACGCCGGCGATCCGAGGTGAGCAGCCACATGGTGGTGGGAGCGACGGCGATCATCTCGGCGCGGTCACCGTCGCTGCCGGTGTCGGTTCCGGTGATGTGACCCAGCGCTGTGAGCAGCACCGGCACACACTCGCTGGCGTCGAGGTCCTGGCGGTGCCGGTATTCGTGGTAACGCTCCCGGGTGACGTTGAGCAGCCGCGCCATCTGTTCGGCCCGCTCGGCGTACCGTCCGGTCCAGAACAGGTCCGACAGCACACGCGGGGAGCTGACCGCCCTGGTGCCCGCCGGGGTGACCGTGGACAGCCCGGGGGGCAGGGTCACCGTGCGTTCGGCCCCCACCCGCGCCGACGGCAGCACCCAGATATCTTTGGCCGCAACGCTGTTCAGCTTGAAAGCGGAGTTGCCCGGCGCCAGCACGTAACCGAGGCCGCCGATCATCGGCGCGTAGCCGCCGCGCTGGGACACCGCGAACAGCCGCATCCCCACCCCCGCGGCCGACAGGCCACCGGGATAGTGGTCGGTGGGCGCCGACGAGAACTGCGGCAGCTCCTGGCCCACCCACTGCCACGGCGTGGCAGTGATCCTCTCGGCCAGCCGGGTCCGCTGGGCCGCCGACAGCGCCGGCCCGACGATCGGCGCGCCGCCGGTGGCCGGTTTGATCAGCAGGGAATCGAGATTGGCCAGCAGGTGGGAGCGTTCGGCGTCGATACCTCCCCAGTACAGCGGCGCGGTGGGCAACAGCGGGGTCTCGCCGACCAGCAGTCGGGACAACTCCGGCAGGAACCGCAGGATGCCCGGGCTCTCCAGGATGCCGCTGCCCAGACTGTTGACCACGGTCACCGCGCCACGCCGCTGCGCTTCGACCAGGCCCACCACACCGAGGCGCGAATCGGCCCGCAGATCCAGTGGATCGGCATACTCGGCATCCACGCGGCGCAGCACCACGTCGACTCGTTTCAGGGTGCCCAGCGATCGCATCCACAGTTTGCCGTCACGCACCACCAGATCGGCGCTCTCCACCAGGGGAAAACCCAGCAGCGACGCCAGATACGCCTGATCGAAGGCCGTCTCGGAATGGATGCCGGGGCTGAGCACCACCACCACCGGGTCTTCGGCGGCCTCGGGTGCGGCTTCGATCAGCGACAGCCGCAGCGCCTGCGCGAACGGCGAGGTGGGGCGGGGCGCGATGCGCTCGTACAGGTCGGGGATGGTGTGCGCGACGACCCTGCGATCGGCGAGCGCGTAGCCGGCCCCGGACGGGGCCTGGGTCCAGTCCGCGTTCACCGCGAAGCCGTCGGCGCCCGCGCGGCTGATGTCACATCCGTGCAGGAACAGCTGATGCCCACCGGGCGCCTCGATACCCCGGGCGGCCCGCAGATAGCCCGGATGGGCGAACAGCAGCTCCGGCGGGAACACCCCACTGGTGATCGACCGGCGTTCGCCGTACAGATCCACCAGCACGGCATCAAGTAGCCGGGAGCGCTGCACCAGACCCGTCTGCAGCACCTCCCAGTCCGACGAGGAGATCAGCAGTGGGATGGCGTCCAGGCGCCACGGGCCGGGTTCGGCGGTGCCGTTCTCGTCGACCGCCAGCGCCTCGCCTTCGGCGTCGAGCTGGATGTAGGTGATGCCGTCGTTGTCGACCAACCCGCGAACCTCGGTGCGCAGCCGGTCCAGCCCGACGCGTCCCCGTTCGCCCAGGATCTCGGCGACGTCCTTCCAGGTGTCGCGCACGTTGCCCGCGGCGTCGACGAACTCGTCGTAGCCGGGTCTGGTCCTGCCACGGACCTCGAACAACGCCTGCTGGGCGCGGGCGTCGCGGTACCCGGCGAGCAGTCGGTCGGGGTCATGCCCCCCGGTTTCCCGGCCACCGAGCGACCCGGAAGCGGGCAGCGGTGATGACAACTCTGTCCTTTCCCTGCCGGTCCGGTCATTGCAGCACGGTGCGCACCCGACGCAAGTCGAGAATGCCCGGCGCGCCCACATCGGTGGACTGTCGGGCCTGCTTCTCGCGGATGTCGGAGAGGTCGACCTTACCGGGGGTGAAGCCGGACGCCTCGAAACGCCTGCCGCGCCGCGATTCCGCTTCCACGGCGTTGACCGGCGGGGTGTCGTAGGAGCGGCCGCCCGGATGGGACACGTGGTAGGTGCAGCCGCCGCGCGACATCACGGCGGCGACGTCCACCAGCTCGAACCGCAGCGGCCCGTCCACGGTGATGGTGGGGTGCAGCGCACTCGGTGGCTGCCAGGCGCGGTAGCGCACCCCACCCACCTGGATGTCGGGGTTGTCGGTGGCCAGCATCGGGATGGGGAAGCCGTTGCAGGTGACGATGTAGCGGTGCCGATCGGCGCCGATCAGGCGGACCTGCAGACGTTCCACCGACGAGTCGACGTAGCGGGCGGTGCCGCCGGCGGTGGATTCCTCCCCCAGCGTGTTCCACGGTTCGATGGCGCCGCGCAGTTCGATCTCCACCCCGTCGAACACCGCGGTCCCGATGCGGGGGAAGCGGAATTCGGTGAACGGGTCCAGCCAGCTGGTGTCGAAGTTGATGCCCTGGGCGCGCAGATCGGCGGCCACCGTGGCGATATCGTGAATAACGAAGTGCGGCAACAGGTATCGCCCGTGCAGGTTGGCCCCGTGGCGGATCAGCGGCGCGCGCAGCGGCTCATCCCAGAACCAGGACACCAGCGAGCGCACCAGCAGCGACTGCACCATCGCCATCTGATGGTGCGGCGGCATCTCGAACCCGCGCAGCTCCAGCAGGCCCAGCCGGCCACGGGCGCTGTCCGGGCTGTAGAGCTTGTCGATGCAGAACTCGGCGCGGTGGGTGTTGCCGGTGATATCGGTGAGAAGATGCCGCAGAGCCCGGTCGGTGACCCACGGCTGCGGGCCACCCTTCCCGGAACTGAGCCGCGCGATCTCGGCGAACGCGATCTCCAGCTCGTAGAGCGCCTCGGAGCGCCCTTCGTCCACCCGCGGCGCCTGCGAGGTGGTGCCGATGAACCGCCCGGAGAACAGGTAGGACAGCGAGGGATGGCGCTGCCAGTAGGTCAGCAGCGACACCAACAGATCGGGCCGGCGCAGCAGGGGTGACTCCGCAGGGGTGATGCCGCCGAGCGTGATGTGGTTGCCGCCGCCGGTGCCGCCGTGGGTGCCGTCATTGTCGAACTGTTCGGTGGAGAGCCGGGCTTGTCGGGCCTCCGCGTAGAGCGTTTCGAGTTGGGCGCGTTGCTCGGCGAAGCTGCGGGTGGGCGCGACGTTGACCTCGATGACACCCGGGTCGGGCGTGATGCTCATCGACTCCAGGCGCGGATCCGACGGCGGACCGTACCCTTCGACGACGATCGGGCAGTCCAGTTCGGCGGCGGCGGCTTCCAGTCGCGCCACCAGGTCGACGAAATCGTCGAGCGCCTCGGTGGGCGGTAAGAACACGTAGAGCAGGCCGTCCCGGATTTCGGCCACCATGGCGGTGGTGGGGGCGTCGTCGGAGTCGTCCACCGAGGCGGAGACGTCCGCCGTCTCCGGTGCTGCGGCCCGGCCACCCAGCGATCCCCGTTCGATCAGCGGGTCCTGAGTGTGGGTGGGCCGCGGCGGCTTCCAGTTGATGGAGTTCAGCGGCAACCGCAGACCCGCCGGTGAGTCGCCCTCCAGCAGCACGATCCGGCCGCGCCGCAGTCGCCAGTCGGCGCTGGCCCAGCCGAGGTCGTCGTCGCGGCGGTGCAACGGCAACACGTAGGCGGCGGGTTCGGTCACCGACTCCTCGAGCCGGGCCAGCAGCCGGCTGCGGTTCTCGGCGTCGTCGGCTTCGAGATCGTCCTCGGGTGCCACCGGTTTTCCGAGCGGCTGGCGGACCGCGGCGGACAGCCGGCTCAGCGCATCCTCGAAGGCGGGCCGGACCTGGGTGGCGGGCAGGCCGAGGCCGTCGGCGATCGCACCCAACAGCTGAGCCCCGGCGTCGGGGGCGATGGACTGGGGGGCTCTCTCGGCATCCCACGGGTCGGCCAGCAACGCCTCGTCGTTCCACAGCGGGGTGCCGTCCTTACGCCAGAACAGGCCGATCTGCCAGCGCGGCAAGGGTTCTCCCGGATACCACTTGCCCTGGCTGCGCTGCACCAGCCCCTGGGGCGCCCAGACCTTCTTCAGCCGGGCCGCCAGCGCGGAGGCGCGTTCGCGTTTGTGCGGTCCGTCGGCAGCGGTGGTCCACTCCGGGTCGACCTGGTTGTCGATCGACACGAACGTCGGCTCGCCGCCCATGGTCAGGCGCACGTCCCCGTCGGTCAGCCGTTTGTCGACCCGGGCCCCCAGGTCGACGATCGAACTCCACGCCGCCTCGGTGTAGGGCAGCGTGACACGGGGGTCTTCGTGCACTCGGGTGACCGTGTTGGAGAAATCCAGCACCGTCTCGGCGGTTCCGGTGGCGCCGGTGATCGGCGCCGACGACGCCGGATGCGGGGTCGCCGACAGTGGGATGTGGCCCTCTCCGGCGAAGAGTCCCGACGTCGGATCGAGGCCGATCCAGCCGGCGCCGGGGATGTAGACCTCGGTCCAGGCGTGCAGGTCGGTGAAATCGGCTGCGGGACCGGACGGTCCGTCCAGCGCCTCCACATCGGAGGCCAGCTGCACCAGATAGCCGGAGACGAACCGGGCGGCCAGACCGAGCTGACGCAGGATCGACACCAGCAGCCACGCCGAGTCGCGGCAGGAGCCGATTCCGGTGCGCAGCGTGAAATCCGGGGTCTGCACGCCGGGTTCCATCCGGACGCTGTAACCGACATCGGCGTTGACGGCCCGGTTCAGCGCCACCAGGAAGTCGATGGTGCGGATGCCGGAGCCGACGTGGAAATTACGCACCCACTCGGTGACCAGATCTCCCGGGCCGGCACCTTCGTCCGCTTCGTCGACCGGACGCAGATACGGCTTGAGATCGTCGGCCAGACCCTTGGGGTAGGTGAAGGGGACGGTCTCGGCCCACTCCTCGATGAAGAAGTCGAACGGGTTGATGACCTTGAGGTCGGCGATCAGGCCGACGTTGATGGTGAGTTGCCGGGTGCGGGTGGGAAAGACCAGCCGGGCCAGGAAATTACCGAACGCGTCCTGCTGCCAGTTGACGAAGTGGTCGGCCGGCTGGACCTCCAGCGAGTACGCCTCGATCGGGGTGCGGGAGTGCGGGGCCGGACGCAGCCGCACGACGTGCGGGTAGACCTCGACCAACCGGTCGAAGGTGTAGGTGGTGCGGTGCTCCAGCGCCACTTTGATTCCCATAGCGGTTGATCCCATCACAACCGGAACAGGCTCGCATTGCGCGAGGTCCGCGGGTCCGGACCGGCGCGACACGTAAACGGTGGCGAGGGGCTCAGCTGCGGCTCGAGTGCGGCAGCGGCATCGACCGCGGCCGCAAGACCAGCACCAGCACACCCGCCACCACGATGCCCACCAGGTTGACCACCAACTGCAACGCCGATTTGGCCGCCAGGTCCCAGTCACCGAGCGTGGCGGCCACCGCCGCGAAACCCGCCGCAGTGACGGTGTAGACCGAGATGAACACCCCCACCAGCCCGGCGGCCTTGGCCGAGACCAGCGACAGCATGCCCGCCGCACCGGCCAGCAGCGCCACCACGAACGACATCGGGCCCACCTGGAAGATGAAGTCGACCTCGTCGAGATTGTGCACGCTGTCCACCGTCAGCCAGCCGAACGCCTCGGCGCCCATGGTGGCCAGCGCGGTGATGCCCATGGCGACGGGAAACCCGACCAGCAGGGCAAGTGCCGCCCGCTTGGTCAGGTCGCGGCGGCGGCGCACCAGTGCCACCGACAATGCCGCCAACGGGCCGAACTCGGGGCCGAGCACCATGGCTCCCACCACGGTGACCGTGGAGTCGGTGACCACCCCGATGGCGGTGAGCAGGCAGGCCAGCGTCAGGAACAACACGAACGTGACGCTCAGCGACGACTCTTCGCGCGTGCGGGCGATCAGCTCGTCCCAGACCAGGGCGTCGGCGGGATCGCCCTCGGCGGCGTCCTCGGCCTTGTGCGCCTTGCTCGACAGCACCGTGTCGAGGACCTCCAGCGTGATCGCCCCGCGATGCTGGATGTCGAGCGCCTTGAGTTCTTTGATGACGTGGTTGGCGCACTCACGGGCGATGTCGGCGGTGATCTCGTCGCCGGCGGGCTCGATGGCCGCACCGGGATACAGCAACAAATTTGCGACTCCGACCTCGCGGCGCAGCACGTCGAGAACGGGCTCGCGCAGCTCCTC
Organism: Mycolicibacterium sp. SMGY-1XX; assembly: GCF_059132455.1. Taxonomy (NCBI): domain Bacteria; kingdom Bacillati; phylum Actinomycetota; class Actinomycetes; order Mycobacteriales; family Mycobacteriaceae; genus Mycobacterium; species Mycolicibacterium sp. SMGY-1XX. Next base: position 3,204,887 of record NZ_CP101139.1, on the reverse strand, counting down.
GGGTGCGATCACCCGTAAATGCAGCACCGCCGCAACTTAACCAAACGTCGTGGCCGAACGGCGCCGGACAGACCAAAAGTTCGCTAAATGTGGGCACTCCACACAAACGTGTTATAGATTCACACCAGAGCACCACGGAAGTAGCGGAATCCCTGATAGTCGGAGACATTTCTGTGAATTTTCAACAGCAGGTCAGGCCCTGACCATGGATGTGAAAACTCGCCGGGACCGGATCGAACAGCGCGTCCGCGCGGCGCGGGAGGTCGGTTACGCCGACCTGGCTGCGGAGTTCGACGTCTCCGAGATGACGATCCGACGTGACGTCGAAGCGCTGGAGGCCCTCGGCGTGGTACGCCGCGTGGTGGGCGGGGCTATTGCGGTGCAGGGCAAGGACACTGAGCCGTCCTTCGCCACGAGGATGGCAGATGCCGCGCAGGAGAAGAACCACATCGCCGACCAGGTCGCCGACCTGATCGGCCCCAGCGAGACGCTGATCCTGGACTCCGGCAGCACCGCGCTGGCCGTCGCCCACTCGCTGAAAAATCGCGGTCTGGGACTGACGGTGGTGACCCCCAGCGTGCTGGCCGCGCTGGCCCTGATCGACGAGCCCGACACCACCGTCGTGCTCACCGGCGGCGAATTACGCGCCGGCGAACTGAGTTTGATCGGCCCCAGCGCCGAAGACACCCTGGCCAACTACAACTGCGACACCTATGTGATGGGGGTGGCCGGCATCGACGGTGACCGCGGGATCTCCGACTATCACCAGGCTGAGAGCCGGGTGAAACGTGCCGCCAGCAGCCGCGCCGACCGCGTGATCGTCGCCGCCGACAGGCGCAAGCTGGGCCGGGTCACCTTCGTCAGCATCGCCGCGCTCGCCGAGATCCACACCATCGTCACCGACGGACCGCCCGACCATCCCACCCTGGTCGCAGCACGCAGCGTCGGCGTCGAGGTCATCTGCGTTGCGGGACAGAACTACTCGATCGCCCGCGACGGCCAGTCCGAGACCGGAACACGATGACGAACCAAGCAGGGACGAGCCGCTACACCGTCGGGATCGACATCGGCACCACCGGCACCAAGACGGTGCTGTTGGACAGCCAGAGCGGCATCGTGGCGACCGCCACCCGCGAGACGGCGCTGCACTCCCCCTCGCCCGGTTTCGCCGAAGCCGACACCGGCCAGTGGTACGGCAATGTCATCGAGTCGATCCGGGAGGTGCTCACCACCAGCGGTGTGGCCCCGGATTCCGTCGGCGCGGTCGCGACCTCGGGCATGGTGCCTGCGGTGATCCCGGTGGACGGGACGGGAAAACCCCTGCGCCACGCCATCCTCCAGAACGACGCGCGGGCCCACCGCGAGGTCACCACCCTCGCCGAGGCGCTCGACGGCGTCGATCTGGTGACGTTGACCGGATCGGCGCTCACCCAGCAGTCGGTCGCCCCGACGGTGGTCTGGCTGCGCGAGCACGAACCCGACGTCTACGCCCGCGCCGTGCACTGGGTCGGTTCCTATGACTGGGTGCTGTCGGCGTTGGGCGCCCCGGTGCACGTCGAACAGAACTGGGCCCTGGAGTCGGGATTGTTCACCGTCGACGGCGACACCGCCGACGTCGTGCTCGACGCCGCGGGAATCGACCCCGCCACGCTGGCCCCGGTACACCGCCCAGGCACCCGAGTCGGTGAACTCAGCCGCGAGGCCGCCGAGCAGACCGGTCTGGTGGCGGGCACCGCACTGGTGGTCGGCGGCGCCGACCACGTGCTGTCGGCCTTCGCCGCCGGCGTCAACAACCCTGGTGACGCATTGGTGAAACTCGGTGGTGCAGGGGACATCCTGGTCGCCAGCGACACCAAGGTGGTCGATGAACGGCTGTATCTGGATGCCCACCCGGTACCCGGCCACTGGCTGCCCAACGGGTGCATGGCCACCAGCGGCAGCCTGATCCGGTGGTTCCAGAGCCTGATCGGCGGCACCTCTTTGCCCGACCTCGACGACGAGGCCGCCAGCCGCGCCCCCGCCGAAGTGCTGTGCCTGCCCTACTTCCTGGGCGAGAAGAGCCCGATCCATGACCCCGATCTGCGCGGCGTCTTCGCCGGGATGCATCTGGGCCACACCCGGGCCGACCTGTACCGCTCGGTGCTGGAGGGCATCGCGTTCGGCTTCCGGCACCACGTGGATGTGTTCGGGGACATCGGGATTCCGTTCACACGCGTGATGATCACCAACGGCGGTTCGAAATCCAGGCTGTGGAAGCAGATCCACGCCGACGTCCTCGGTCACGAGATGATGCCGGTGTGGGGGCACCCCGGCGCCTCACTGGGCGCCGCGGTGATCGCCGCGATCGGCATCGGTGCCCTCGATGACTGGTCCGACGCCGCCCGGTTCATCACCCTCGAAGCTCCCTTCGTGCCGGACCCGGCCCGCCGCGACACCTATGACGCGGCGTATGCGACCTGGCGGGAACTGAGCACCGCCATGACCCCGATTTCCCACGCCATCGCGCGCACCACCCGTTGAGAACAACTGAAAGGAACTGTGCTCACATGAGATTCGCCCAAAATCCCACTCCGCGGCGGAAGTCGGAAGGCTTCCGCCGGAAGAAAACAGCCCTGATCGCCCTCGGAGCCGCCTTCGCGCTCACCCTGTCCGCCTGCGCCGGCTCGGGTGGACCCGAACAGGCCGAATCCACCGGATCCGGCGAGGTTTCCGCCGATGTCTCGGGCACCGTGCGCATCCTGATGGAGAATGTGCCCGACACCGACATCGTGCAGTCGATGGTGGCCGACTTCAACGCCGACTACCCCGACGTCGAGGTCAACATCGAGACGCTGACCTACGACCAGATGCGCGACAAGCTGGTGTCGTCGTTCCAGTCGTCGTCACCCACGTATGACCTGATCGTCGTGGACAACCCGTGGATGGTGGACTTCGCCAACGCGAACTTCCTGCAGCCGCTCGATTCCCGCATCGACAGCACACCGGACTACGACGCGGCAGATTTCTTCACACCGCTGACCGACATCACCGAAGTCGACGGCAGCCACTACGCCGTGCCGTTCTACAACTACGCGCTCGGATACCTGTACAACACCGACGATCTCGCGGCCGCCAATCAGCAGGTGCCGACCAATCTCGACGAGCTCGTCGCCGTCAGCAAGGCGCTCAAGACCCCCGAGCGCGCCGGTATCGCCATGCAGCCGCAGCGCGGTTACAAGATCTTCGAGGAGTGGGGCAACTGGCTGTTCGCGGCCGGCGGCTCGATCTACGACGCCGACGGCAAGGTCACGCTGAACACCCCGGAGGCCAAGCGGGCCCTCGAGGCGTACATCGACACCTACAACAACGCCGCGCCTGCCAACAGCCTGAACTGGAGCATGGACGAGGCCCAGCGTTCGGTGTCGGCCAACCAGTCGGCGTCGATGATCAACTACAACTGGCAGCTGCCCGCGATCAACGAGCCCGGCTCGGGTCCGGCGGCCGGTAAGGTCAAGCTGGCGCCCATCCCCGGCGGCAAGCAGGTGCTGGGATCGTGGAGCTGGGCCATCCCCACCAACTCGGCCACTCCGGACGCCGCATGGGCCTTCGTCTCGTGGATCACCAGCAAGCCCAACGATGTTGCGCGCACCGAGAAGGGCGGCGCGGCCATCCGGCAGAGCACCCTGAAGGACCCGGCCGTGCTGGAGGGCCGGTTCGGCGCCGAGTACTACCAGACCGTCGAGAAGTTGCTGGCCAACTCCGCGCCCCTGAGCCAGGGGCCCAGCGGTGAAGAGATGATCCAGGCCGTGGGCACCGAACTCAACGAAGCGGTGGCAGGCACCAAGAGCGTCGACGACGCGCTGGCCGCCGCGCAAGCCGAGGCCGAGCGGATCCAGGGCTGACCCACCCCCAGCCGGAAACCGACCACCCCACGAAAGGAGCGAAGACTACCGTGTTATCCCCCCTGAAGTTCCAACACGGCATGGTCGCACCCCTCGTCGCACTCTTCGTCGGGGTGGTCGGTTTCCCCCTTGGTTACGCGGCCTACTTGAGCGTCACCGACTACAAGCTCACCGACCGCGGCGCGCCCGCGCTGGTGGGCGCCGACAACTTCGTCGCGACCTTCGGTGACAGCGGGTTCTGGAATGCCTTCGGCACCACGGCGCTGTACGTGCTGGTGGCCGTCGGCCTCGAGCTCATCATCGGGCTGGCCATCGCGCTGGCCCTCCAAAAGCAGCGCTGGGCCCGCGATCTCACCCGGTCGATGTTGCTGGCGCCGATGTTCATCACCCCGATCGCGGTGGGCCTGACGTTCCGGTTCCTGCTCAACGACCAGCTGGGTGCCATCCCGGCGATGCTGCACGCGGTCGGCCTCGACTACGACTTCTTCGGGCCGGGGCGGGCGTTGTTCACCCTGGCGGTGATCGACGTGTGGCAGTGGACGCCGTTCATGGTGCTGCTGATTCTGGCTGGGCTGGAATCGATCCCGAAGGAACCCTTGGATGCGGCCCGGGTGGACGGGGCCAGCGGCCTCTACGTGCTGCGGCGGGTGACACTGCCGCTGCTGGCCCCGGTACTGGTGGTGGCGATCCTGCTGCGCAGCCTCGATGCGATGAAGGTGTTCGAGTACGTGTTCGCCACCACGCGCGGTGGCCCCGGTACCGAAACCGAGACGCTGCAGTACTTCATCTACCAGACCGGCATCCAGTTCTTCCGGCTCGGATCCGCCTCGTCCATGGCGTTCGTGGTGCTGATCCTGGTGCTGGCGGTCATCGTGTTCGCGTTCCGCCGGATGGAAAGGGCCAAAAGCCGATGACCCGCTCGAGCATGGTCACGGTGCTGCGGGTCGCGCTGCTGTGGGCAGCGGGTATCACGGTGCTGTTCCCCATCGTCTGGATCGCCCTGGCGAGTGTGAAAACGCCTGAGCAGCTCAATGATCCGTTCCTGTTCGCCTTCACCCCCGATTTCGCCAGCTGGCAGAACGTCCTGACCTCGGGCATTCTGGGCGCCGCCGGCCGCAGCGCACTGGTGGCGCTGGTGACCGTCGGCATCAGCGTCGTGGTGGGCAGCATGGGCGCCTACGCCATCGCCCGCTACCGGGCCGGCGGCACCCTGACCCGATTCGGCATGCTGGCCGCCCAGGTGCTGCCACCTGCGGTGCTGGTCTTCCCGTTCCTGACGATGGCGTATGCGCTGCGGCTCACCGACACCCTGGTTCCGGTGATCTTCGCGCACCTGAGTTTTGTTCTGCCCGTGGTGACCTGGTTCCTCATCGGCTTCTTCGAGGCCGTGCCCCGGTCGCTGGAGGAACAGGCCCAGGTCGACGGGTTCACCCGCTTCGCCGCGTTCCGGTTGGTGGTGCTGCCCCAGGTGCTGCCCGGCATCGGCGCCGCGGCGATCTTCGGTTTCACCCTGTCCTGGAACGACCTGTTCTACGGACTCATCCTGGCGCCGGGCAAGGCAGCGATCCTGCCGGTGGCCATCGCAGGCTTCAACACATTCCGCGGGGTGCAGATCGGCTCGATGAGCGCGGCGATCCTCATCGCGGTGGTACCCGTCGTCATCGCGAGCTTCTTCATCCAGCGCAAGCTGGTGCAGGGCATCAGCGGCGGCGCGGTCAAGTTCTAGACAGTGAGGAATTGCGCGCTCCATGGCAACCGTCAGATTCTCCGGCGTCACCAAGTCGTACGGACCCACCACCGTCGTCAGTGACCTGGACCTGGAACTGCCCGATGGCTCCTTCACCGTGCTGGTCGGTCCGTCCGGCTGCGGCAAGTCCACCTCGTTGAGGATGCTGGCCGGCCTGGAGACGGTGACCTCGGGCACCATCAGCATCGGCGACCGCGACGTCACGCACCTGCAACCGCGTGACCGCGACATCGCGATGGTGTTCCAGAATTACGCCCTGTACCCACACCTGAGCGTCGCCGAGAACATCGCTTTTCCGTTGCGGGCCACCAAGACACCACGACGCGAAGCGCTGGCACGCGCGGCCACCATCGCCGAGTCATTGGGGCTGGGCAAGCTGGTGGACCGCAAGCCCAAGGACCTCAGCGGCGGCCAGCAGCAGCGGGTGGCGATCGGTCGGGCCATCATCCGCGAACCCGCGGTGTTCCTGTTCGACGAACCGCTGTCGAACCTCGACGCCAAGCTACGGGTCGAGACCAGGACCGAGCTGCTGCAGATCCAGCGCCGCCTGGGCATCACGTCGGTCTACGTCACCCACGACCAGGAAGAGGCGATGACGCTCTCGGACCGGATGGTCGTGATGCGAGACGGCAAGATCGCCCAGCAGGGCGCCCCGCAGGAGGTGTACGCGCAGCCCGCGGACACCTTCGTCGCGACGTTTGTCGGCAGTCCCAAGATGAACCTGCTCGAGGGTGAAGTCACTGACGGGACATTCACGCTCCCAACGGGATTCACGTTGACCACCGAGACCCTCGGTACCCGCGGGTCCCTCACGCTCGGAATTCGGCCCGACGATCTGCTGCCCAGCCCGTCCGACGCCGACGATGCCGCCCGCGTAGTCCTGATCGAGGACCTCGGCCCCCGCGCGATCGTCACCATCGACGCCCGGGGTACCGAGTTGACCAGCGTGGTGGAGACCGCACGCCTCAGCGGCATCAGTGAGGGCGCCGCCGTCGACCTCGCAGCGCGCCCCGGCGCCACCCATCTCTTCGACACCCACACCGGCCAGCGTCTGGCCGGCTGACACAACAGATAGGAATCCAGCACCTGATGACCAACACAGTCGTAGTCACCGGCGCAGGCTCGGGCATCGGCCGTGCCATCGCGAACACACTGGCCCAACGGGATTGGCGGGTCATCGTCACCGATCTCGACGCTGACGCCGCCCGCGAGGTGGCGGCCGCGCTGCCCAACCCCGAGGCGGGCCACGAATCGGCCCAACTGGATGTCACCTCACCGGAGGCCGCGGCAGCGGTGGCCGCCGACGTGGCCGGCCGGTTCGGGCTGGACGCCTGGGTGAGCAACGCGGGAATCTCGTTCATGCACCGGTTCCTCGACGCGCCGGTGGAACGCTACGAGCAGACCATGGACGTCAACCTCAAGGGCGTCTTCGTCTGCGGTCAGGCCGCCGCCCGTGAGATGGTGCGCGCACGCACCGCCGGCGCCATCGTCAACACCGCTTCGATGGCGGGCAAGCAGGGCCGGGTGCCCTTCCTCGCCGACTACGTCGCGTCCAAGTTCGGCGTTGTCGGTCTCACCCAGGCCATGGCCTACGAACTCGGCGAGCACCGCATCACCGTCAACTGCGTGTGTCCCGGTTTTGTCGAAACGCCAATGCAGTCACGGGAATTGGAGTGGGAGGCCGAACTCCGCGGCACCACCCCCGACGGGGTCCGCACCATGATGATCGACGACACGCCGCTGGGCCGCCTCGAGCAACCCGAGGACGTGGCACGCGCCGTGGCCTTCCTGCTGTCCGAGGATGCCCGGTTCATCACCGGAGAAGCGCTCGCCGTCAACGGCGGCGCATACATGGACTGACTCCCGCAGCCCCCAGCCCAGTTTCAAAGTAGAGAAAGGCACTCAAGTGACCACCACCTGGCTCGACGAGGTATTCGGTGTCCGAAAACCCGTCATCGCCATGCTTCACCTCAGCGCGCTTCCGGGCGACCCGGGCTACGACAGCACGAACGGCATCGCCGCCGTCGTCAACCGGGCCCGCACCGAACTCGACGCACTGCAGAGTGGCGGGGTTGATGGCGTCATGATCTCCAACGAGTTCAGCCTGCCGTACCTGACCAAGACCGAGCCCATCACCGCGATCACCATGGCCCGGATCATCGGCGAACTGCTGCCCGACATCTCGGTGCCCTACGGCGTCAACGTGTTGTGGGACGGCCGTGCCTCGATCGACCTGGCCGTCGCCACCGGCGCGAAGTTCGTCCGGGAGATCTTCACCGGCGTCTACGCCAGTGACTTCGGGTTGTGGGACACCAATGTCGGTGAGGTGGCCCGCCACCGCGCCCGGGTCGGCGGATCCGATGTGAAGTTGCTGTTCAACATCGTCCCCGAGTCGGCCAAGTACCTGGCGGACCGTGACCTCGAATCCATCACCAGGACCACGGTTTTCGCCACCCTGCCCGACGCCATCTGCGTCTCCGGGGCCACCGCGGGCTCCCCCACCGATCTGGAGTCGCTCAAGGTGGTCAAGGCCGCGGCGGGCAAGGTGCCGGTGTTCGTCAACACGGGGGTGCGTGCCGAGAACGTGGCGCTGCAACTCGGCATCGCCGACGGCGCCGTCGTCGGTACCTACTTCAAAGAGGATGGTGTGTTCGAGAACCCCGCCCAGAAGTCGCGGGTCGAGGAACTGATGGGCGCCGCCAAGGAGTTCCGCGCCACGCTGTAATCAGCACCTTCAGTTGAGGCAGAACTCAGACAACGATTTCGGTGATTTCTGTTGCCTGAGTTCTGCCTCAAACCGCATGCACGCCGAGATCTCTGGAGTCGACGGCCGTCCTGACCGCCCGCTCGACTCACGGATCGTCGGGGGCGAGGATCCGGTCGGGGTGGTGATAGACATTGACGCGGGTTTGCCCGCAGTCCAGTTCCGGGGGCGGAATCCACTCGGTGATGCCGTCCTCAGGCCGGTTTCGGGTGGTCCAACCGGTGGTCTCCACCATCCGGTTATCCGGCCCGCAGGCCAGGGTGAGGTCTTCGATATTGGTTTCGCCGCCGTCTTTCCAGCCTTTGGTGGCGTGATGGACTTGGCAGCGGTACCCGCAGGCGGTGCATCCGGGCATGGTGCAGCCACCGTGTTGGGCCAGCAGCATGATCCGCTGTCCGCGGGAGGCGGTCCTGCGGGCCCGACCCAGGTGCAACGGCACCCCCTTCCCGTCGAACAACGCCAGGTAATGAAACGCGTGAGAAGCCATCCGGATGACCTCGGGCATCGGGATCAACGTGCCGTCGGCGGTCAGGCCGTGGCCCACCCCTTTCTCCAGGTCGGTCAGAGTCGCTTTGACGATGACGGTGACGGGCAGCCCGTTGTGCTGGCCGAGGTCACCGGAGGCCAACAACGCCCGACCCATCGCCAGCAACGCATCATGATTGCGTTGCCCCTGGGTGCGGGCATCGGTGCGAGCTTTTTCGGCGTCGGGCTCGCCGTCGACCTGCGGGGTTTCGTCGGCGGGGTTGCACATGCCTGGGGCGGCCAGTTTGGCGTGCGCGGCGTGCAGGGTGGCCGCGCAGTCCGGGGTGAGCCTGCCGTGCACCGGAACGTTGCCGTCGGCGTCCTGCTTGCCGATGGTGAAATACCGGCCGGCTTGGCGGTCGACATCGCTGTACTCGCCGTCTTGGTTGAGGAGGTATTTCAGTCGGTCGGCGACTTCGGTGAAGCCGTCGACATCCAGGGTCGAGGCGTGGCGGGCCAGGTCGGCTTCGGCGGCTTCACGGGCCGAGAAGTCCACCGCTGCCGGGAGTTTTTGAAGAACGTTTTGACCTTCGCCACATGTTCCGGACCGATCAGGCCGTGGGCTTGGGCGGCGGCGATGTTCGGCAACGCCGGCTCCAACGGTTCCCCGGTCAGCGCGGTCCGCGGGCCCAAAAGTGAGGCCGACGTGAGGCGGCGGGCGGCCTCGGCCTCACTGATCCGCAACCGGGCCGCCAAGACCTTCTTGAAGCTGGTGGAGCCCAACTGTTTCGGCGTGCTTTCAACGGTTAGGCGTTGGTACACCTTGTGATCCAGGGTGGGCTGCATCCAGGCGACGGTTTCGCGGCGCTGCATCAGCGCCAACAACTCCAGCGGGGTGAACGCGTCGATTGACAACGAGTTCATCTGCGCGGTCAAGGCTTCGATCTGGGTCTGGGCAGCCAGCATCGCCTCCTTGTCGGCGATCGCTGAAGTACCCATACCCCGAAGCTAGACCCAGGGTCCGACAAAACAGCCCGCGGAGTGACACCTGATAGTCAAGGGACACAGGAGTTTTGGTTGAAGTCGAGGCCGAACTCAGACCGGCGATGCCCGCGCCGATTTCTCTCGTCTGAGTTCTGACTCGAACCGCATGCACGCACCTTCAGCCGGCGGATCCACTGGGTCGTCGGCTGTCGGTATTTCAAAACACCAGCAAGGGTGCCCCGGTGAGCATCTCGGCCAGGAAGTTCACGAAGAAGAACCCGAAGAACGGGGCACACAGCAACACCGCCCCGTTCGCAAAGATCGTCGGTCGTGCCGGTTGCGGTAGACGCCGGTTCAGGTAGACCACCAGGAACGGGAAGATCAGCATTCCCAGGGTTGCCATGTTGCCCGAAATCTGCAGCAGGGTCGCCGGGACGGCCAGGTGGAGCATCACTGCCATCACCGCCGCGAAGCCGATCATGGAGATGAAGTAGAACCGGCGGGGGTCTTTCCGCACCCGGCTGCCCAGGCCCGACGCACTGCCATTGATGGCATCGACGAGCACCCGAACCAGACCTTCGAACACGTTGATCGAGGTCTTGACGAGCAGCAGGGCACCCAGGATCAGTGTGAGCCAAAACAACATCCGGCCGTGCTGAGCGCCGAGAATGTCGGCAACGTAGGTCGGCATGGTGCCGGCGGTCGGCTGGTTGTCGGTACTGCGGGCCAGGTGTGATACCAGCACCGCGGGCAGCAGCATCCCCAACAGGGCTGCGGGGAAGAACACCACCCACATGTCGATCCGCAGCAACCGCCTCCACCGTTTCCACTGCTCACGGTTGTACTCGGTGTCCGCGAACGTCACACCGATGGCGTGAATCTCTCGTTGTTCCCCGCGTCCACCGGCGATGAAGCCCACTCGATGACCCATGCCGTATCCCTTGTCGCGAGTGGCCCATGATGTACCAGTTGAGGCCCGATACCAAGGCGGTGTAGCCGACAAGTGCGCCGACCGCAGTGGCAGTGGTGCCGGACTGCGGCAACGTAGGTGTGACGAACGCGCTGAGCGCCTCTCGCCAGATGCCTGCGGGCACCAGCGCAAGGTCCAGAATGACCAGCCCCGCCAGTGAGGCGGTGACGATGACGACGTTGAGGCGTTCGAGTGCCGCGGAGACCTTTTTGGCGACCAGCACCAACACCATGGCAGCGGCCAGCACTGCCAGCGCGAGGAGGCGGGTGATCTGAATATCACCTGGAAGCGCAACATGTCCGAACAACAAGGGATACAGCGCCTGTCCGGCGACGGCAAAGGTGCCCCCGAAGATGTAGCTCAGATACAGGACACCGAGACTGATCGGTACCCAGAACAGGAAGCCCGGCGGTACCCGGCCGAATCCGACGATCGGGACTTCGCCGGTGGCAAGAACGTAACGGGCGATTTCGATGTTGTAGATGGTCTGCAGCAGGGCGGAAAGGAACACGGCGAAGAACACTCCGGTGAACGGACCGTCTCCCATAGCGAGTGGGCCCAGGATCCATTCCCCATCACCGATGGATACTCCCAGCGCGATCAGGCTCGGGCCGATGGCGCAGGTGAGGATTTGCTTGCGGCCGAGCCGTGGGATGTCGACCAGCGGGGCGCGACGGCCCAAATGGAAGCTGTGTGTCATATTGTGCTTCATCAGTATTCGGTGACAGTGCGCGTTGGCTAGTACTCGTTGGCGACGAACAACTCCTGGGCCGGGAACTTCGTGAGGATCACCGGGCCGTCGTCGGTGACCACCACTTCCTCCTCGATCCGCGCGGCGGAGGTCCCATCGGAGGCCGGACAGTAGGTCTCCATCGCAAACACCATGCCCGCCTGCAACTCGATCGGATTCTCCAGCGAGTTCAGGCGCGAGATGATCGGCCGCTCATGCAAACCGAGCCCGAGCCCGTGGGCGAACTGCAGCCCGAAGGCAGCCATCTCGTTCTCGAACCCGAAATCCTCGGCCTTGGGTAACAACCGCGCAATCTGGTCCGAGCCAACCCCGGGCCGGATCGCCTCGATGGAGCGATCCATCCATTCCCGTGCGGTCTTGTAGGCATCACGCTGGCTCTGCGTGGCCGACCCCACCCCGAAGGTGCGGTAGTAGCAGGTGCGATACCCGTTGTAGGAATGGATGATATCGAAGAATGCCTGATCACCCGGGCGGATGATGCGGTCGGTGAAGTTGTGCGGATGCGGATTGCACCGCTCACCGGAGATCGCGTTGACGGCCTCCACCTGATCCGAGCCCAGCTCATAGAGCCGCTTGTTGGCCAAAGCGACGATCTCGTTTTCCCGCACACCGGGTTTGAGCACATCCACGATGTCCTGGTACACCCCGTCGACCATCGCGGCCGCCTGGTTGAGCAACATGATCTCGTCCTGCGACTTGATCACCCGGGCATCGAGCATGCTCTGCTGGGCATCCACCACCGTCAGGCCCTGGCGCTGCATCTCGAACAGGAACGGCGGCTCCACGATGTCCATGCCCACCGGGGCGTCCGCCACCCCGGCCTCCACCAGAAGCGCCTTGATCTCGGTCACCGCATCGCGCATCAGCCCGGCTTCCGGGGCCACCGCGCCGCGGAACCCGAGGAACCCGGCCCGCCAGTTCTCCTGCGGCAACCACGGCGAGTACAGCTTGTGATGCCGCACCGCCGAGCCGAAATCCCACAGGATCGGGTCCCGGTCGCGGGTCAGCAGGCAGTAGCGAATCATCTTGTCGCCCAGTGCCCCACCGATCCACGTCTGGGTGGTGTAGCGGATGTTGTAGAAATCGAACAGCAGGAACGCCCCACAACCGCTGGCTTCCAACGCCGCCTTGGCCCGCCCGATGCGGTAGTCCCGCAACCGGGCGAAATCCACCCGCTCCTCGTAGTCCACGCCCATGTGGCCCGGCGAACCGATCGGAGGCGTGATGCTCGTCTGGAGATTCGCTCCATCCGTTGTCGGAATGATCATGTCGCCCGTCTTTGATGAGTAGCGCGATGTCGCCCGGCGCAGTTGTCCGCCAAGGCGCCGTCGGGAACGAAGTGAGTCGCCGGCCACGCGGGGCATTGCCGGGTAGTAATGCAAACCTTTGCATGACGTACACCGGCCAGTGTTACCCATTGCCGTCTGACTGTCAAGAACAGACAGTGATTGGCAGCCAATGCCTTTCAGGAAGCAGCGGCGGCACTGCAGGCCGCGTCTGCCGAAGCGCGCGAGCTCACGCGCTCAAACGACGGTCCGGCTGAGCCGGCGCGCTCACCGACTCACGAATGACCAACTGCGGCTCCAGCTGAATGGTCCCGGGCGGTTCGTGTTGACCGTCGACCTGGTTCAGGAGCATGGCGCCTGCCCGTCGGCCGAGGTCGTGGCTGGGGAGCCTGACCGTGGTGAGCCGAGGAGTCAGGTGCGCCGTCAGCGGCGCGTCGTTGTAACCGATCAGCGAGATATCCTGCGGACAACGCAAACCTGCCTCGTCCATCGCCTCGAGCACGCCGACGGCCATCAGGTCGTTGTGGGCGAAGATGGCAGTCGGTCGCCCTTGGTCCGATCGGAGCAGAGCGGACGCGAGTCGCCTGCCCTCGGCTGTGGTGGGTTCGACGGCCTGCTCGCCGACGGCCAACTCTGAGTAATTGTGCTCGACCATTACCTCGCTGAAGCCCCGTGCGCGCCCCGCGAATGACGACACATCGGGCGGCCCCTGCAGTTGGGCGATCCGCCGATGACCAGAAGCGATCAGGTGTTCGGTCACCATACGGGCCCCCAGGACGTCGTCATGGGCGACCGTGTGGTGACCGCCTCCGCTGACGCGGCGCACCACAAGAACCACCGGAACCGATTGTTCCAGCGCGCTGATGAACGAGCCGTCATCGATATGCGCTGCGCTGATGACGATTCCGTCGACCCGCCGTGAGAGCAGGTGCTCGCAGATGCGGCGCAGGGCAGCCGGATCCTCCCGCGTCTCCGATACCGCGGTCATGAATCCGCGCGGACCGAGGACGTCTTCCAGTCCTCGAAGAATAGGTGGGAGGAAAGGGTTACCCAGATCGGCCACCACGGCCCCGATCACCCCGGTGCTGCCTTTGCGTAGACCACGCGCCATCACGTTGGCCTGATAGCCCAGTTCGCGTGCGGCCGCCTCGACCCTCTCCCGCGTTTCAGGGCTGACCTTGTGCGCGCGTTTCGGATCCAGTGCCCGCGACACGGTTCCGAAATGAACGCCGGCCCGATCGGCAACGTCCTTCAACGTCACGTCAGGCATTGCACTCCTCTGCCTTCAGCACACCTGGGCGGACCACGGACGAGGTCATCCTAACCCCGGTGCAAAAGTTTGCACAGTGTTTCGCCCGTGATTCGCAGTCGGCTACTTCGCGAGTTCAGCGCGTGCGGTTTCCCGGACACCGAAGATCAGCGTCACGGCTCCGATCCCCCCGCACGCCGCAGCCCACGCGGCGACAGGCACGAGGCTGCCGGACACATTCACCACCTCGGCGGCCAGGGTAGGCCCGAAGCTGATGACGATCAGGCCGAGATTGATGCCCAGAGCCGAACCGGTGTAACGGACTGCTCGCGGCATCACTTCAACCGTCACCAGGTATGTGGTTGCGATGGTGACGCCGTTGATGACGTAGTACACGAGCAGCACGATGCCGAGAACGACGAGGCTCTGCGAGTTCTCCAGCGACCAGAACAAGGGATACGCCAGCACCGCAAGTGTGCCATAGCCGGCCAGCATCACGCCCCGGCGTCCGAATCGGTCCGACAGAGAGCCGATGACCGGGAAAGTCAACAGTGCCAACGAGATAACAACCGCCATCATCCAGTAGTACGGCTGTGCATCGAAGCCGCGAATCTTGATGAAGAACGTGGGGAAATAAGCGAGTACCAGTGTGGAGGTTCCGAACGTCGCAAACGTCAGCAGGGCGGCCTGGAGCACCTGCCAAGGATTCTGGGACAGAACCTGCCGCAGCGGGCTCTTGGCGACCTGCTTGCCGGACATCTCCAGGAACTCCGGGGAGTCCTCAAGCTTGAGCCGGAAGAAGGTGCAGATCAACGTGATTGGCGCCACCACCAGGAACGGAATCCGCCATCCCCAGGACTGCATCTGCTCGGGCGTGGTGGCGATGGTTGTCAGCCCGACGACGATCGCGGCGGCGGCATAGCCTCCCGTTGTCCCCATCGGGGTGAACGACGTGAAGAAGCCACGGCGTTGCGCCGGCGCGGATTCCGCCGTGTAGGACGCCGCTCCGGCAACTTCACCGCCGGCGCAGAATCCTTGAAGAGCACGCAACACCAGGAGCCCGACGGGTGCCACGATCCCGATCGTGCTGTAACCCGGCAGCAGTCCGATAGCGGTCGTGCACACCCCCATGGACAGAACAGTGACCACGAGCGCCTTGCTGCGTCCGTGCCTGTCGCCCATCCGCCCGAAATACCAGCCGCCAAGCGGGCGCACGATGTAGCCGACGGTGAAGGCGCCCATGGTGGCCAAGACGCCGATCGCCGGCTCGTCGCTGGGGAAGAAATGGCCCGCGATGTAGACGGCGACAAAGCCGTAGATTGCGAAATCGAAGTACTCGACCAGCGACCCCAGGCCACCGGCGACTGCGGCTCGCATCGGTTTCGGCCCTGATGGTCGGGCGACCGTCCCGGCGCCGGTGCCACGGTGGTCGGGTATTGGTGTCATCAGGTGATCCTCACTCGAAAGACTGATTGCACTTCGCCGGCCGTTTCCGCTGCCGCGCTGGCCGTTCTGTGCAAACCTTTGCATTACTGAGACTCAGCTTCCCGCAGGAGAGCCAACGTGTCAACCCTCACACTTTGACAGGGCCGCGACGATCGTCCTAAGCTGTGAGCAATCGTTTGCATCAGTGCGTCGCAACACACCCGTTGCAGCTGCAGCGGCACCCGGTCTCACCTGGACCGCGGAAGAGCAGACGCAAACATGATCGACAATCCCCGCAATCACGACACCCGAACGGAGCAGGTGAAACGCCATGCGAGCAGCTGTTTTTCATGGTCGAGGCGACGTCCGCATCGAGCAGGTACCCGACGTATCGGCCGCGCCTGGCGAACTGTTGCTGAAAGTGTGCGCGGTCGGCATCTGCGGAACCGACGCCCATGAGTTCGACACCGGTCCCGACATGTTCCCCATCGAGCATGCACATCCGGTCTCCGGCCACGTAGGACCGATGATCCCGGGGCACGAGTTGGCGGGCATCGTGATCAGCAAGGGGGCGGACGTCGCAGGTTTTGATATCGGGTCGCTGGCCGTGTCGGGTGCGGGCATCTCCTGCGGCGAGTGCTTCTGGTGCTTACGCAACATGACCAACCTGTGCCAGAGATATTCGACCCTGGGGTTGAACCAGAATGGGGCGCTGGCGGAATATGTTGCGGTACCTGCCTCCATCTGCGTTGATGCGTCGGGTCTAGACATCACCGGTGACACTGCCGCGCTGGCTCAGCCGATGTCGATTGCGGTGCACGCCATGCGGCGGGGACGACTTGCACCCGACGAATCGGCGGTCATTCTAGGAGCCGGCGGTATCGGCGCATTCCTGACTTACGCGGCCGTCGACCGGTGCCATAGTGTCGTCGTCTGCGACCTGGACGCCGGCCGGCTCCGAGTGGCCGATGCTCTCGGAGCCACGCACACCGTACGTATCGGGGGCGAGCACGATGTCGTGGAGGTGCTGTCCGAACACGGCATCATCGCCTCGGTCATCTACGAAGTTTCCGGCAGCACAAGTGGTTTCAAACAGGCCATTGATCTTGCGCCACGCGGCGCGAGGGTGGTCATGGTGGGCCTCCAGCACAATCCGGTGGAGATCGATGCACGCGAGATCTCACTACGCGAAGTCGAGTTGATCGGTACCAACGCCCACGTCTGCGCTCTGGATCTGCCTGAGGCGCTGCGCTTGCTGGCGTCACGTCGCGGTGGGTGGAGCGACGTCGCGCCGGTGGCGCTCTCACTCGACGACCTGGTCGAGAAGGGCCTTCGCCCGCTGGCGGAACGGCGCAGTACACGAATCAAAACGTTGATCGATCCGTGGGCGCCCGACACCCGCGAGACGCGGTTCTCATGAGCACGTTAACAGTTGCATTCCTCGGCCTGGGCCGAATGGGTCGCCCGATGGCCGCCAATATCGCCGGCGCCGGCTTTTCGGTGGTCGTGTGCAACCGCACCCGCCGTCTCGCCGAGGACTTCGCGCGCACACGGCCCGGAATCACTGTGGCCGACGACCCGCGGGAAGCAGCCGAGAACGCGGACGTCGTGGTGACCATGCTCGCCGATGAGCATGCCCTCCGTGCCGTCTACCAAGGGCCTCGAGGCCTGCTCGCCGGGTGGTCGCCCGGCAAGGTCGCACTGGACATGGGCACCACCGGCCCGGCAGGGACAGCCTGGCTGGCCCGGGAGATCGACGCCGCCGGCGGAACGGCGGTCGATGCGCCGGTATCCGGTGCCGTGAGAGCGGCGGAGGCCGCTGCTCTCACCATCATGGTCGGAGGTCCGACCACCGTCGTGACGCGTCTACGGCCACTGCTGCAGTCAATGGGTGCGGTGATCTATCACCTCGGCGACTCTGGATCCGGTGCGGTGATGAAACTCGCCGTCAACAACGTGATCTACGGGCTCGGTCAGGCGGTATCCGAATCACTGGTGCTGACCGAGCGCGCCGGTATCGACCGCGAGCAGGCCTACGATGTGTTCTGCAACAGCGCCGTGGCCGCCCCTATGGTGAACTACCGTCGCGACAACTACGTCCGTCCAGATAGCGCGGCCACTCAGTTCGCGCTGACGCTTGCGGCCAAAGACCTCGGGCTGATCACGACGTTGGCCGCAGAGCTCGGCGCGCTGATGCCACAGGCTTTGGTCAACCGCGACACCACACTCCGGGCAATCGACCACGGTCTGGGCGATCAGGACATGGCCGCGGTGGCGGTCTATCTGCGTGCCCTCAGCTGATGCGGGTCAGCCGCCCGGCTGCATGAAGGGCTCAAGTCGGGCACTTGTCCGCGTCTCGATCGAGTAGAGCGAAGTGCTGGCCGTGAGGAACAAGGTGCTCCAGCCGGGGCCGCCTATTGTGCCGATGTGCTGCCCGTTCGGTGCGAATACCCACAGGCCGCCGGGGGCGGTGACCCAGACATTGCCCGCGGCATCGCATTTCATGCCGTCCGGTACCCCGAGGTCGTCGTTGCGCGTGCCGGAGGTGTCAGCCTTCCACAGACCTGACGCGAATTCGCGTGGGTTTTCGAGCCGTCCATCGGGGCGGACGTCGAAAACCCGGATGTTCGCCTGATCGGTGTCGTTGATGTACAGCAGCGTCTCATCCGGGGAGAAACACAGGCCTTTGGGCTGTGTGAACATCTCACGCTCGACGACCAGCTCGAGGTCACCCTCCACCGGTAGCCGATAGACCCCTTGAAATCCCAATTCGGACCGGCGTTCCAATCCGTATCCCGGCATCCGGCCGTACATCGGGTCGGTGAAGTAGATCGACCCGTCCGCCCGGACAACCACGTCGTTCGGGCTGTTGAGTTCGCGACCCTCGAAATGTGTTGCCAGCACGGACCTCAATCCTGCCCGGTCGAACCGAGCGATGCAGGACGTGCTGTGCTCACACACCACCAGATTCAGGTTCCGGTCGAAGGTCATGCCGTTGGCGTGTGGGGTCGGCCGTGCGACCTCCACCACGCCGGACGCGTCCCACCGCCGTCGCGGGTCGCCGGGAATGTCCGAGAACAACAGATAGCGCTCGGTGGGGTGCCACACCGGGCCTTCGACGAAAGCGTAACCGTTGCCCAGCCGGCGCACCCGGGCCTCCACGTCGAGAAGCACTCGAAGCTCCGGTCGAGCGCCTGATGGCGGGTCGTGGCCGGCCGACTCAGCCCTGCTGCTGAAGGCCGGTCAAGACAAAGCGACCCGGCCACTGATCCTCGATCTCGGAGATGCGCCGCGCAATGCGCCAGCGCCCATCCGCGTCGCGCCGCATGGTGTCAAGGTAGCGGCCCATCCCCCACACGAAGGACGGTTCGTCCTCACGGGGATCGAACCGGAACATGTAGCTCACCACATCAGCTGTGTCCCCGTGGATTTCGATTCGACTGTTCAGCACCAGGTGCTTGTGGTACTGCTCGGGTGCGTGTGAGTGGCGAGTGGCGAAGTCGATGGTTCCGGCGCGGCCCTCCCAGCGGTGCACAGACCCGTCCGGGCGCCGGTTCTCGCGCACCGCGTCGTCGGTGAAGCAGTCCACCAATCGGTCGAAGTCGCCGTAATCGATTGCGTGCCCGTACTGCGTCAAGGTGTCGAGAATGGCGTTGCGATCCTCGATCTTTTGCACACGCGCCAAAAGCGCCGCGAAATCATCCTGGGACATTCCCCACTCCAATCATGTTGCGATACAACCTATAACAGACAGCTGTTCATGTGCAATCGTTTGCATTATGCCATGGGAGTCCGATGTCATGCAACAGGCCCACAAGGCCACGGGCATTTCGGCGACCACCCACGGTGTGACTTCAGTTCGAGAAATGTGACGGCATTCTCGGGACCAAACCGACGTCGCGGCGCATTCGAGCAGGGCCGCCGGTACGGTGCCAGCATGGCCACCTGGGCGGACGTCGCGCGACTGGTCGGCGAGCTTCCCGAGACCGCGGAGCCGTCACCGCGCAACTGGCGGGTGCGCACGAAGCTGATCGTGTGGGAGCGACCATTGCGCAAAGCCGATATGGCGGCACTGGGCGACTCCGCGCCGACGGGCGACATCCTCGGCGCTCGTGTTGCCGACGAAGGCGTCAAGTTCGCCCTCATCGCCGAGGAACCCGACGTGTACTTCACCACCCCGCATTTCGACGGCTACGCCGCGGTACTGGTGCGGCTGGCCCGGATCGATGTGCCGGCGCTGCGAGAGTTGGTCACCGACGCCTGGCTGGCACAGGCCCCCAAGAAATTGGTCAAGGATTTCCTGGACGATTCCGCCTGACCGGCGTGGCTGCGGAGGATCATCAGCGACATGGCTGCCACCGATTCCACCTTCTACCGCAGCCCGGGCGCCGCCATCACCGCGGCACCCGAGCAGCTTGCCTATGTCGCCGCCTACGATCCGACGGCCCGCATCAACGACGCCCTCGCAGTGCTCGACTGCAATCCCAGATCAGACAGCTACGGTTGCGTGGTCGGCTGGTCGGAACTACCGAGCGCCGGCAACGAACTGCACCACTTCGGCTGGAACGCGTGCTCGAGCGCGCTCTGCCATGACGGTCATGACCACCACAACCTCGAGCGGCGGTTCCTGCTGGTACCGGGTCTTCGGTCGTCGCACACCTATGTCCTCGACACCAAACCCGACCCACTGAACCCGAAGCTCAGCCACGTCATCGATGCCGCCGAACTGTCGGCCAAGGCCGGCTACTCGCGGCCACACACCGTTCACTGCGGACCCGGTGCCATCTTCATGTCCGCTCTGGGTGGCGCCAACGGCGACGACGGGCCCGGCGGCGTGGCGTTGATCGACCACGACACCTTCGAGGTGCTCGGCCCGTGGGAGCAGGACCGCGGAGCGCAGTACTTCGCCTACGACGTGTGGTGGCACCTGCGGCAGGACACCGTGGTGACCTCCGAGTGGGCCACGCCCTCCATGATCGAACCCGGATTGAATCCGGAGGATCTACTGGGCCGCCGGTTCGGCCACCACATCAATTTCTGGAGTATGTCGGAGCGGAAGCTGACCCAGCGCATCGACCTCGGCGACGAGCACCAGATGGTGCTCGAACTGCGCCCCGCCCACGACCCGACCAAGTCCTGGGGGTTCGTCGGCGTGGTGATCAGCGTCGAGGATCTGTCGGCGTCGATCTGGTTGTGGCACCGCGACGGTGACGCCTGGGCCGTCGACAAGGTGATCACCATTCCGGCCGAGCCGGCCGACGCTGCCGATTTGCCCCCGGCCCTGCAACCTTTCGGCGCGGTACCACCTCTGGTCTCCGACATCGATCTGTCCGTCGATGATCAGTGGCTCTACGTATCATGTTGGGCCACAGGAGAACTCAAACAATACGATGTCAGCGACCCGTTCCACCCGAAGGAGACGGCCTCGGTGCGGTTGGGCGGCGTGGCACGCCGGGAGCCGCACCCGGCCGAGCCCGGCCTGCGCCTGGCCGGCGGGCCGCAGATGGTGGAGATCAGCCGGGACGGCCGACGGGTGTATGTCACCAACTCGCTGTACGCGTCGTGGGACGACGTCTTCTACCCGGACGGGGTGGGAGCCTGGATGGCCAAGCTCGATGCCGACCCCTCCGGCGGCTTGACAGCCGATCCGCGCTTCTTCCCGCACGGCGAGGACTTCCGCGGTCTGCGGGTGCATCAGACCCGGCTGCAGGGCGGTGACGCGTCCAGCGACTCCTACTGCTTCACCGGTTGAGCAACTGCACACCCAGCTCGTCGGCGGGGACGTCGTGCCCGTCGGCGCAACGCATCTGCACAGCGGTCTCGGCTCCACAACCGTTGTGCACCAGCTGGATTCGGGAACGGTGGGGCAGGTGCTGTCGGCCCCACTGGAACATGGCCCACACCACCGGCATGAAGTCGACACCGGCCTCGGTGAGCACGTACTCCTCGCGGGCCCGCTGACCCGGTTCACGGTAGGGCCGTTTGGTCAACAGACCCGCCTCGACGAGTTCGGTCAGCCGCGCCGACGTCGCCGCTTTGGTGATGCCGACCCGCCTGGCGAAATCGTCGAACCGCGTGGTGCCGTAGTACGCCTCGCGCATCATCAGCATCGCGGACTTCTGCCCCACGACCGCCATCGTCTTCTCGATCGGGCATTCGCCCACCGCCGACCAGGCATCGCGGTCGACCAGCGGACCCTGCAGCACCGGCATCGGAATCCTTTCATCATCTGAGTTGTTCTAACTATACCCAGGTGCTATATCTGGATATACACAACGATACTCAGCGGTGAGCGTCAGGAGGAAAAATGACCGGATTTTCAGACCGGGATGCGGTGATCGTGGGTGCGGTGCGCACACCGATCGGCAAGGGCAAAGCCAACGGCGCTTTGCACGGCGTGCTGCCCGCCGACCTACTGGCGCACAGCCTGCGCGAACTCGTCGCCCGCACCGGGATCGACCCCGCGGAGGTCGATGACGTCATCGCCGGAGCCGTCACCCAGGTGGGCGATCAGGCCGTCAACATCGCCCGCAACGCCCTGTTGGGCGCGGGCTTCCCGGAAACCGTTCCGGGTACCACCGTCGACCGCCAGTGCGGCAGCAGCCAACAGGCCATCAGTTTCGCCGCCCAGGGTGTGCTCGCGGGCGCCTACGACATCGTCATCGCCGCGGGTGTGGAGTCCATGAGCCGGGTGCCGATGGGTAGTTCGGTCCTGCCCGGCAGTAACCCGTTCGGCAACGACATGGCCGCCCGCTATCCCGAAGGTCTTGTGCCGCAGGGCATCAGCGCCGAGTTGATCGCCGCCAAGTGGGGCCTCTCGCGCCTCGAGCTCGACGAGTTCTCCGCGGCCAGCCACGAGAAGGCCGCCCGGGCCACCAAGGAAGGGCTGTTCGACAACGAGCTGGCGCCGATCGCCGGTCTGAGCACCGACGAGATCATCCGGCCCGGCACCACTGTCGAGACGCTGGCCGGGCTCAAGCCGGCGTTCTACAACGAGGCGTACAGCGCCCGCTTCCCGCAGATCAACTGGGAGATCACGCCGGGCAACTCGTCGCCCCTGTCAGACGGCAGCGCCGCGGTGATGATCACCAGCGGTGCGACGGCGCGACGCCTCGGGCTCGAGCCCTTGGCCCGCATCCACACCACCACGGTCGTCGGTTCCGACCCGCTGTACATGCTGACCGGCGTCATCCCCGCCACCGAGAAGGTGTTGCACCGGGCCGGATTGACCATCAAGGACATCGATCTGTTCGAGGTGAACGAGGCGTTTGCGCCCGTGGTGCTCAGCTGGGCCCGGGACACCGGGGCTGACCTGGCCAAGACCAACGTCAACGGCGGTGCCATCGCGATCGGACACCCGCTGGGCGCCAGCGGTGCCCGCATCATGACCACTCTGGTCAACGCCCTGCACCAGCGCGGCGGCCGCTACGGCCTGCAGACCATGTGTGAAGGCGGCGGCATGGCCAACGCCACCATCATCGAAGCTCTTTGAGATTTCGGCGCGCTCACAACCGCTGAGCGGTTACGAGCGCGCCGAACTCACGCTCGGGTGAGCTCGAACAGCGGGATGACGCGGGTTGTCTTGGCCTGGTACTCACCGAAACCCGGGGCGACGGCCACCACCTTGGCGTACAGCTCGTCGCGCTCGTCGGAGGGCAATTCGCGCACGTTCACGTCGTAGGCGTCGGTGCCGACTTCGATGTGTGCGCGGGGGTTGGCCCGCAGGTTGTGCACCCACGCCGGGTCTTTCGGCGCACCCGCGTAGGAGCCGACGATCAGCATCTTGCCGTTGATGGTCAGATACGCCAGCGGTGAGAGCCGGGGTTGACCACTCTTGGCTCCGGTGGTGTGCAGCAACAGCAGGGTGGCGCCGTCGAACGGCCCGCCCACCTTGCCGCCATTGGTGCGGAACTCTTCTACGATCGCGGCGTTGAATGCGTTCAAGTCAGGCATGTCGGTCACGACTGCCATCGTGCCTCACGCCGAGCACGCCCATCGCGTGCTCCCGGTGAACAGCGAACAACGCCACAGCGGCGTCCACATCCCCGACGCGCAACACCTCGGCGAGCTCCCGGTGCTCGGCGGGCAGATGGGTCAGGTAATCGGTGGTGTCCACCCCGATTCGGGTCAGCAGCAGCAGATACACCTGCGAGCGGATGGCCTGCCACGCCACGGTCAACCGCGAGTGCTTGGCCGCGTGGTACACGGCGTCGTGGAAAGCGATATCGCAGCGCACCATGTCGTGCGCGGTCTCGGCGCGAGCCATGGCCGCCACCGCCTGGTCCACCTCCGTCAGATCCCGGTCGCCGCCCACCACCAACCGGACCGCAAGCTCCTCCAATGCGCTACGCAGCGAATGCAATTCGGCGACATCTTCCTCCGACAGCGCAGCCACCGTGGTTCCACGGTGCCACTCACTGCGCACCAGGCCTTCGCGTTCCAGCAGCAGAAGCGCCTCTCGCACCGGGCCGCGGCTCACGCGCAGCGCCGCGGAGAGTTCCACCTCTCGCAGCGACGAACCGGGCGGGTAGCCGCCGGCGAAGATCGCGTCGCGGATGTTGTCGGCCACCTCCGCGGCCAATCCGCGCCGCCGGGCGGGTGCAACGGTCACAGCGCCTCCCTCGATTTGTCAGAATGTTAACATTCAGACATCCGCTGATCCCGTTGAAAGGTGCGACGTGAGCGCAGTCCTCGACTCCCCCATCCCCCGCTTTCATCTGGCGGTGCCGGTCGACGATCTCGACGCCGCCCGCACGTTCTACGGCGACATCCTGGGATGCGAGCAGGGCCGCACCGACACCAACTGGACCGACTGGAACTTCCACGGCCACCAGCTCGTCACCCACAAGGTTGCGCAACCACCGGCACGAGCCCACAATCCCGTCGACGGCCACGACGTTCCCGTGCCGCACTTCGGGCTGGTCCTCACCGTCACCCGATTCCACGAACTCGCGGCCCGGCTCAAAGCCGCCGAGCAACAGTTCGTCATCGAGCCGTACGTCCGCTTCGAGGGTCAGCCGGGCGAACAGTGGACCATGTTCCTCTACGACCCGGCCGGAAATGCGTTGGAGTTCAAGGCATTCGCCGACGACGACCAGGTGTTCGCGGTCTAGCCGGCCGCCGCGGTAAGAGGCCTAAACCGCCTTGGGTTTGGCGTCCTCGGCGGACTTCGGCTTGGCGTCGATACCGGATTCTTTGCGCTGCTGCGGTGTGATCGGCGCGGGTGCATCGGTCAGCGGGTCGACGCCGCCGCCGGACTTCGGGAACGCGATCACCTCGCGGATGGAGTCCACCCCGGATAGCAGCGCGACGATGCGGTCCCAGCCGAAGGCGATACCGCCGTGCGGCGGTGCGCCGAAGGTGAACGCGTCCAACAGGAAGCCGAACTTGTCCTGGGCCTCGTCGTGGTCGATGCCCATCATCGCGAACACCCGCTCCTGCACGTCGCGGCGGTGGATACGGATGGAACCGCCACCGATCTCGTTGCCGTTGCACACGATGTCGTAAGCGTTGGCCAGCGCCGAGCCGGGGTCGGTGTCGAAGGTGTCCAGCGACGACGGCTGCGGTGAGGTGAACGCGTGGTGCACAGCGGTCCAGGCCCCAGAGCCGACGGCGACGTCACCGTGGGCTGCGGCCTCGTCCGCCGGCTCGAACAGCGGCCAGTCCACCACCCAGGTGAACGCCCACGCGTTCGGGTCGATCAGGTCGAGGCGCTTGGCGATCTCGATGCGGGTGGCGCCCAGCAACCCGCGAGCAGCCTTCGGGGTGCCGGCGGCGAAGAAGACGCAGTCGCCGGGCTCGGCGCCGACGTGCGCGGCCAGGCCCTCGCGTTCGGCGTCGGACAGGTTCTTGGCGACGGGCCCGCCCAGGGTGCCGTCCTCGGCGATCAGGACATAGGCCAGGCCCTTGTGCCCACGCTGTTTGGCGAACTCCTGCCAGCCGTCCAGGGTGCGCCGCGGCTGCGACGCGCCGCCGGGCATGACGACCGCGCCGACATACGGCGCCTGGAACACCCGGAACGGGGTCTCTTTGAAATAGTCGGTGCACTCGACGAGCTCGACACCGAAGCGCAGATCGGGCTTGTCCGAACCGAATCGGCTCATGGCCTCGGCGTAGCCGATACGCGGCAACGGCAGCGGCAGGTCGTAGCCGATGAGCGCCCACAGGGCTTTGAGGATCTGCTCGGACACCGCGATCACGTCGTCGGCGTCGACGAAACTCAGCTCCATGTCCAGCTGGGTGAATTCGGGCTGGCGGTCGGCGCGGAAATCCTCGTCGCGGTAGCAGCGCGCGATCTGGTAGTAGCGCTCCATCCCGGCAACCATCAGCAGCTGCTTGAACAGCTGCGGGCTCTGCGGCAGGGCGTAGAACGAGCCCGGCTGCAGGCGCGCGGGCACCAGGAAGTCGCGGGCGCCTTCCGGCGTCGAACGGGTCAGCGTCGGCGTCTCGATCTCCACGAAATCGTGCTCGGCCAGCACCGAACGGGCGGCGGCGTTGACTTTGGAGCGCAGCCGCAACGCATTGCCGGGGCCTTCGCGGCGCAGGTCGAGGTAGCGGTACTTCAGCCGGGCTTCCTCGCCGGCGGTGTCGTCGAGCTGGAACGGCAGCGGCGCGCTCTCGCTCAGCACCGTCAGCGAGGTGGCGTTCACCTCGATCTCGCCGGTCGCGATCTCGGTGTTCGCGTTGCCCTCGGGACGGATCTCCACCACACCCTCGACCAGGACACAGAACTCGGCGCGCAACCGGTGCGCCTGCTCGAGCACGCCCGCCTCGCGGAACACCACCTGGGACACTCCGGAAGAGTCGCGCAGGTCGATGAAGATGACACCGCCGTGATCGCGGCGGCGCGCCACCCAGCCCGCCAACGTCACGGTCTGGCCGGCGTCGGTTGCCCGCAACGAACCCGCGGTGTGACTGCGCAGCACAAATACTCCTTGTTCGGATGGCTCGAAAGACTGGAACAGTCTAGGTGGCCGGTCGACGAGCCTGCGGTACGAGGGGGAGACAGGGCCGGACACCATGAAAAGAGGGCGTCGCCCGGCATTCCCCGCCACGGCAGTAGACAGTTATCGTGAGCTGTCTACCTGGAGGTGCCCATGGCCAAGAGCTATCCCTGCGAGCACGTCGACCTGAGCTTCGTCGACACCGCGCCCTACCGGTTCGTGAGCACCGTCGACCTGGCCATCACCCCGCAACAACTGTTCGAGGTCCTCTCCGACGAGACCTCCTGGCCGCAGTGGGCCTCGGTGATCACCAAAGTCATCTGGACCAGCCCGAAGCCGTTCGGCGTCGGCACCACCCGCACCGTGCACATGCGCGGCTTCATCGTGGGCGAGGAGGAGTTCCTGGCCTGGGAACCGTTCACGCACATGGCTTTCCGGTTCAACACCGCGACCACCAACGCCATCTCCGCCTTCGCCGAGGAATACCGCGTCGTCGAGACTGCGCAGGGTTGCCACCTGACCTGGGTGATGGCCATCAAACCGAACGGGCCGGCGGGCAGCCTCGGCATGTTCCTTGGCCGGCCGGTGATGGGGTGGCTGTTCCAGCGGTTCCTGCACAACCTGCGCCGCTACACCGACGCCCGGCTAGTACAGGCCTGACCAGGCAGCGCGACGAACCCGGTCGGGATCCTCGACGGTGATGTCGCGGGCGGTCTGGATGACGCGGGTGGCGCGGGCGTCGGCGTCGTAGCGCGGCCACTCCGGATCCCACACCGGATCCCGCCCGGCGTCCGGTTCCCAGCCGTGAGTGGCGAAGTTCAGCCAGGTCCGCTGCATCCGCCGCCCCACCCCGGGCTGGAGCCGACGGCCGAGCGGGTGCAGCTTGCGGCCCAGGTACGACCCGTAGCTGTGCTGGATGTGCACGATCTCGCTGCCGTGGGTGGCGCCGAGACCGAGCGCCCGCAGCGTCCAGGTGGTGTGCTCGAAGCGGTAGACGTAGGTGGGGGCATGCGCGCTGTACGCGTCGGTGAACGCCCAAACCGGGGCACCGAACATCACATCGGAACCGATCGAGATCAACGCCCGCCGGCGCGGGAATTCCGGATATCCGCCCAGCACCTGTTCGCGTGCACGCGGATCGGCGCGGGAGAAGAAGGCGTCGACGGTCTCCAGCGTCGTCGGCAGCATCGGCGGCTTGGTCCAGGCGAACATCGACGCCTCGTGGCTGTTGGTGCCGATGATCAGCGGCACCCGGCTCACGGCGCCGCGGCGGGCGGCCTCGATGGGATGGTGCGGCAACAGTTCGGTCCCATGGGTCAGCCCGTAGGCCAGCGTCGGGGACGTCGCCGCGCTGTGCAACTGGATCACGCCGGCAGCGCGGCGCAGCCGCCGCTGCGGCAACTCCTTGAGCTCCGCGGGTCCCACACCCACCGTCTCCAGGAAACGCTCGGCCTGTGCGGCGCGCGTTTCCCGGTCGGCGATCAGCGGCAGGGCCGGGCTCTGCGCGATGGCCCGGGCAAACAGGCCCTCGGCCGCCGGGCACGCCAACAGCGCCAGCACCGACGTCGCACCCGCCGACTCGCCGAATACCGTGACCCGCTCTGGGTCGCCGCCGAACGCCGCGATGTTCTCGCGCACCCAGCGCAGCGCCGCGAGTTGGTCACGCAGACAGAGATTGTCGTCGAACCCGTCGCCCAGTGAGCCCAGTTCGAAACCCCCGAACACCCCGATCCGGTAGGTGACGTTGACGACGACGACACCGTTGGCGGCCAGCCGCGACCCGTTGTACAGCTGCAGTTGCCCGGCGCCGTAGACGAACGCGCCCCCTGGAATCCAGACCATCACCGGCAACGAGCCCGACGTGTCGGGAGACCACACCGTCACCGTCAGGCAGGCCTCGTCCCTGATCTTGGGATCGTCGCGGCCGCCGCCGACGAAGGACCTGCCCTGCGGAGGCAGGGGCCCGTGCTCCACCACATCACGGACACCCGACCAGGGACGCAGCGGCGCGGGGGCCTGGAAGCGCCGGTCACCCACCGGCTGCTGCGCGTAGGGCACACCACGCCAGACCGCCACCCCACCTTCGGTGGTGCCGCGCAGCACACCCTCCGACGTGTGCGCCAGAGTCGAGAGTTCGACGAGGTGGGTCACGTCAGAATCCTAGTGTGCGAAGCTTTATGCGCACGTTGAGGCCGGTGGCCCAAGAGCTGTCAGGGAGGGGTCTGCGATGACTTTCAACGAAGGTATGCAGATCGACACGAGCACCACCACATCCAGCGGCGGCGGTCGCGGCCCCGGTCGCGGCATGGCCATCGGTGGCGGTGTCGGGGGTCTGGTGATCGTGGTGCTGGCGCTGTTCCTCGGGGTGGACCCGGGAAACATCCTGAGCCAACAACCACTCGACACCCAGGGGGTCGAGGCGCCCGGCGTGGACATCAGCCAGTGCCGCAGCGGTGTGGACGCCAACACCAACGTCGACTGCCGGGTGATCGCCACCGGCAACTCCGTGGATGCGGTGTGGGCCGAGTTGCTGCCCGACTACAGCCGGCCGCAGATGCGGCTCTTCACCGGATCGGTCGACACCGCATGCGGGCCGGCCACCAGTGACGTGGGACCGTTCTACTGCCCCGGTGATCAGACCGCCTATTTCGACACCGATTTCTTCGACGTTCTGGTCACTCAATTCGGTTCCAGCGGTGGACCGTTGGCGCAGGAGTACGTGGTGGCCCATGAGTACGGCCACCACGTGCAGAACCTGCTCGGCGTGCTGGGCCGCGCGCAGCAGGGCGCACAGGGCGCCACGGGCAACGGTGTGCGCACCGAACTGCAGGCCGACTGCTATGCCGGGGTCTGGGCGCACTACGCCGCCATCACCAAACAGCCGGGAACCGATGTGACTTTTCTACAACCGTTGAGCGACAACGACATCAACGATGCCCTGTCCGCGGCGGCGTCGGTGGGCGACGACCGCATCCAGGAGGCGGCGACGGGCCGGGTGAATCCCGAGGCCTGGACCCACGGTTCGGCCGAACAACGCCAGAAATGGTTCACGCAGGGTTATCGCACCGGCGACCCGAACACCTGCGACACCTTCGCGACGAACGACCTTGGCTAGGGGCACTACGGCGGTCGACGAGGTCGCCGAACGCTACCTGGACACCTTTGCCACGCTGGACCCCTGCGGCGCAACCGAACTCGGCGTCCTCGGGCATGACGACGAGCTGACCGACTACTCCCCCGACGGAGTGACGGCACGCGCCGACGCCGCCCGGGCGGCACTGGCCGAGCTCGGCACCGTCGACCCGGTGGACGACACCGACCGGGTCACGGTGGCCGCAATGCGCGAGCGCCTCGGCGTCACCCTGGATCGGCACGAGGCGGGCCTCGACATCGGCGAGCTGAACGTCATCGACTCCCCGTTGCAGATCATGCGCAACGTCTTCGATCTGATGCCCACCGACACCGATTCGGACTGGGCGGTGATCGATCGCCGGCTGGCGCTGATCCCCGAACGGGTGCGCGGTTACGCCGCGGCGCTGCGGGAGGCCGCCGGCCGGGGCCATGCACCGGCGGCCCGTCAGGTCGAGCGCGGTATCGCCCAGGCACACCGGACCCAGGGGCTGTTCGTGGGGATGGTCGCCGGGGAGCCGGCCAAGAGCCCGCTGCTCAACAACGACCTGTTGCGCCATGCCGAAGCCGCCGGCACCGCTTACGCCGAGTTGGCGGACGCGCTGAAGAGCGACATCCTGCCGGCGGCCGGCGCTGAGGACGCCTGTGGGCGTGAGGCGTACCGGCTGCACTCGCGGGCCTTCCTGGGCGCCGAGGTGGACCTCGACGAAACCTACGCCTGGGGTTTGCAGCAACTGGAAAGCATTGTCGCCGAACAGGAATCGATCGCCCAGCAGCTGTATCCGGGCGAGTCGGTGGCGGGCGCGATCAAACGCCTCGACGCGGACCCGCGCTACGTCATCACCGGAACCGATGCGCTTCAGCGGTGGATGCAGGATCTGTCGGACCGCGCGGTGGACGCCCTGGCCGACACCCACTTCGACATCGCCGACCCGTTGCGCAAACTGGAGTGCCGGATCGCGCCGACGCAGAACGGCGGCATCTACTACACCGGGCCCTCCGAGGACCTGACCCGCCCGGGCAGGATGTGGTGGTCGGTGCCGCCTGCGGTGGACACCTTCCACACCTGGCAGGAGACCACCACGGTGTTCCACGAGGGTGTGCCGGGGCATCACCTGCAGATCGGCCGCGCGGTGGTGCTGGCCGATCAGCTCAACCGCTGGAGACGGTTGGCGTGCTGGGTGTCCGGGCACGGTGAGGGTTGGGCGCTCTACGCCGAACGCCTGATGGCCGAGCTGGGTTGGCTCGACGACCCGGGCACCCGGATGGGCATGCTGGACGCGCAGCGGTTCCGCGCCGCCCGGGTGGTCATCGACATCGGTGTCCATTGCGGACTCAGCGCACCCGACGGCGGCACCTGGGATGCCGCGCGCGCATGGGAGTTCCTCACCACCCACAGCGCGATGGCCGAGGACAATCTGCGCTTCGAGCTGGACCGCTATCTGGGCTGGCCGGGACAGGCACC
This sequence comes from Mycolicibacterium sp. SMGY-1XX, assembly GCF_059132455.1. Lineage (NCBI taxonomy): Bacteria > Bacillati > Actinomycetota > Actinomycetes > Mycobacteriales > Mycobacteriaceae > Mycobacterium > Mycolicibacterium sp. SMGY-1XX. Next base: position 3,173,828 of record NZ_CP101139.1, on the reverse strand, counting down.
GTCGTACGCGGTGGGTCAGCGAATCTGGCAGCAGTTGCGCAACAAGGTCACCGCAGACGGGGTCTCGCTGCGGGAATTCCACCGCCGCGCACTGGATCTGGGCGGCCTGCCGCTGAGCGTGCTCGCCTCGGCCCTGAGCAACGAATTCGCGTGAGCTACAACCGGCTCTTCGACTCGATCGAGTTGTCGACCGCACGCAGCGGGCGGATCAACCCCTCCTGGACGAACGACGCCAGCAGGGCGCCATCCTCGGTGTGCACCGTGCCGCGCACGTAGGACATGCCGGCGCCCACCTGGGTGCTCTCGTGGGTGTAGAGCAGCCAGCCGTCCCAGCGCACGGGCTCGTGAAAACTGACGGTCACGGTCATGGGCGCCGTCGACACGGTCAGATGCGCCTGGCTGGTGCCGATCCCGGCGTGTGCCCGCATGGTGGTCGAGATACCCAGGTGGCCGGTGAAATAGGCGATCAGCGCTTTGGCCAGATCCTCACGCGTGGGCACCGGGTCGTAGTGCAGCCAGGCGTGCAGTTCCGGTGGCCCCACCTCGTCGGGGCTGTTGACGTCCACCACATCCACCAGGCGCACCTGCCTGCCGGTCATGGGCATGTGCGCGACATTGGCGTCTGCGGGTGCGGTCACCTCCGGCTTGGGCAGATGGTGGGTGATGACATCGCCGGAGGGCACATCGGCGAGCACCGTGACGGTGATGGCCCGTTTACCGTTCTGCGCGGCGGTCACCACCGCGGTGGCCGTGGACCGTCCCTCATGCACCACGTCGATGGCCAGTTCCACCGGGGCGCCGACAAACACCGCCCTGCTGAACACCGCATGCGCTGACCGGATGGACTTGTCCGGAAACCGTTTGGCGACCGCGACGATCGCCTGGGCCAGCACCTGGGTGCCCTCCACCACCTGTCGGTCGTCCTCGCCGGCCCGACCGGTGTCGGCGCTCACCTGATCACTTCCGGTGAGCTCGACGTCGAAGAGGTCGATGAGCTCGCCGAGCGTCCACAACGCCTGGTCCGAATCGGTTGTCATGACCCTCCCACCTGCAGTGACAGCGGATATCGCACCCCTGATGCAGCGGCGCATCAGCATGGTAACGTCGTTTGCACTAAAGCGGTAATGCCATTGCCATTTTCGGCATACGGACTACAGGGAGGTGGGCCGGTGACGCAGGCCGCAAGCCCGGAACAGATCCTGTTCGCCTCCACGGCTCAGGCCTTCCTGGACAAGGAAGCGTCCCTGGCCAGGGTCCGCGAACTGCACCGACAAGGCACGTCTTTCACCCCGGACTGGTGGCAGCGCGCGGCAGAACTGGGCTGGGCCAGTCTCTTGGTTCCCGAAGAACTCGGCGGCGGCAGCGTGTCCGGGGACGGGGTGTCCGACCTGGCGCTGGTGGCTCAGCAAATCGGGCGCACCGTGGCGCCCGGCCCGCTGCATCCGGTCAGCACGGTGCTGGCCGCACTGGCCGAAGCCCCCGCCGGGCACGAAAGCACCATCGAAGCCCTGGTCTCGGGCGAACTGGTGGCCTCCTGGGCGGTGTACGAACCTCGACGGCCATGGGCACCGTCGACACCTCAGGTGACGGCCGCCGCGACCGGCTCCGGTTACCGTCTCGACGGGGTGAAAGATCGGGTCGAAGCCGGCGACCAGGCCGGTGTGCTGCTGGTGGTTGCCGCCACCGATGCCGGGGTGCGCCAGTTCCTGGTGCCGACGGACTCCGCCGGTGTCAGCGTCGAGCCGCAACGGTCGGTGGACATGGTGAAGCGTTATGCGCGTGTCCGTTTCGACGGCGTCGACGTCGGCGAAGGCGCCCTGGTGGGCAGCCCGGAGCAGACGGAGGCGCTCATCGACCGGCAGACTCAGATTGCGCGGGTGCTGCAGTGCGCCGAATCCGTGGGGATCTTCGACGCCGTGCTGACCATGACGGTGCAGTGGGCCTTCGACCGGCACACTTTCGGTCGCCCACTGGCGTCCTACCAAGCACTCAAACACAAGTTCGCCGACATGAAGCTGTGGCTCGAATGCTGCCGCGCCACCACCGCGGCCGCGGTGGCCGACGTGGCGCAGCGCTCACCGAACGCGGCGCTGTCCACACAGATCGCCAAATCCTATGTGGGCGAACACCTGCCGGTCGCGGTTCAGCAGTGTGTGCAGTTGCACGGCGGGATCGGCGTCACCTGGGAACACGACCTCCACCTCTACCTGCGCCGGGCTGCCCTTTACCGGTCGCTGTTCGGCACCCCGGAGGATCTGAACATCGCCGTCTACCATCAGCTCAACGAAGTGGAACTCGCCTCATGACCGACACGGTTGCCACCGAGACCGTAGCCGAGTTCGCCGCCAGGGCGCGCACCTGGCTGGCCGAGAACATGCCGCGTATCGATCCGGACAACCCGCCGTTCTCCGACCGCGGCGACGAAGGGTCGTGGCTCCGTGCACGCGAGCTGCAAAAACTGTTGTGGACAGGCGGATTCGCCGGAATCTGCTTCCCCCGCGAATATGGCGGGCTGGGGCTGCCGATCCAGTACCAGAAGGCGTTCGACGCGGAAACCCGCAGCTATGAGATGCCGCTGATCCTCAACACACCGAGTTTCACCATCTGCTGCGCCACCATTCTCGACACCGGCAGTGAGGATCAGAAGCGCGACCGCATCTCGGCCGCACTGCGGGGCGACGAGGTGTTGGTGCAGCTGCTGTCCGAACCCAACGGTGGGTCCGATCTGGCCGGCGTCATCACCCGAGCTGACCGTCAGGGCGACACGTGGATCATCAACGGCGCCAAGACCTGGAGCACCAGCGCGTTCGCCGCGGACTACGGTTTGATGCTGGCGCGCACCGATTGGGCCGTACCCAAGCACGAGGGCCTCACCATGTTCCTGGTGCCGATCAACAGCCCCAGCATCACCATGCGGCGCATCAAGCAGGTCGACGGGTCGGAGGAGTTCTGCGAGGAGTTCTTCGACGGCCTCGAACTCGGCGACGACGCCGTGGTGGGCGAGGTCAATGCCGGCTGGACGGTGGCCTCCCGGCAGCTGTACCACGAACGCCGCGCGGTGGGCGGCGGCTCGGAGTTCGCCAGCGGCAAGGGAAGTGAGAACGCCCAGGAGGCGCCCACCGACTTCGCCGCTCTCGCCGAGGCCACCGGCCAGGCCGACGATCCACGGATCCAGGCGCTGGCCGGGCGCGCCCTGGTGCACCGAGCGGTCAAAGAACAGCTGATCGACCACGTGTTCCGCGGGGTCAACGACGGTTCGCTGCCGCCGACGGCGGGCACCTTGATCCGGCTCTACCACGCCGAACAGGTGGAACTCGAAGTCGACACCGCACTGGCGATCGCAGGCACCGCCGGTGTGGTCGACGAACTCGACGGGCTTCTCGGCGTCGGTGAGCGGTATCTGTCCCGGCAAACCGCCGCCCTGGGCGGCGGAAGCACCGAGATGGCCAAGAACGTCATCGGCGAACGGATTCTCGGCTTCCCCCGCGAGTACGCCGCCGACCGGGGCGTGCCGTTCAACCAGGTCAAGCGCAGCCGCACCTGAAACCACCCGCTCCGACACCTGCTCGTTCCGCGCCGCCTCGGACTCCGGTTTGGCTATTCTGTCCCGATGAGCCAGCCCACCACCGAAGTCTCCCCCGCTCTGGCCGCATCGCAAGCCTCCTGGAAAGCCGTCCAGTCGCACGACAAGCAGGCGTGGCTGGGGTTGATGGCCGACGACGTGGTGATCGAGGACCCGATCGGCCAGGCCATCACCAATCCCGACGGCACCGGCGTGCGCGGCAAGGAGGCGGTGTCGGCGTTCTATGACACCAACATCGCGTCGAACAAGCTCCGTATCACTTGCGAGGAGACCTTCCCCTCCAGCTCACCCGACGAGATCGCGCACATCCTTGTCCTGCGCAGCGAGTTCGAGGGCGGGTTCAGCAGTGAGGTCCGCGGTGTGTTCACCTACCGCGTCGACAGCGAAGGCAAGATCGCCAACATGCGCGGCTACTGGAACATGGACGTCATGAAATTCGAATCGGCACAACAGAATTAGACAGCGAGATCAGAACAGCGTCGGCTGCAGGTCCTCGGCAGGTGCAGCCTCGGGCGGCGACACCCGGGAGAACCGGCGCTCGTCGCCGGTGAGCCCGTACTTGGCCACCAGTGGAGCAGCCCGCTGGCGCAACATGGCGCGGTACTCCTCCGGTAGGTAGGCCCCGTGGCGATAGAGCTGGCGGTAGGGCGTCACCAGTTGCGGATAGGCGCTTGCCAGCCATGACATGAACCAGCCCCTGGTGGTGCCACGCAGGTGCAGGCCGAACACTGTGACGCTGGTGGCGCCGGCCTCGGCGATCTGCCCCAACAGGATGTCGAGGTGCTCGACCGAATCGGTGAGATACGGCAGCACCGGGGCCACCATGACGTGGCAGTCCAGACCGGCCGCGCGGATGGCGGAGATCAGCTGCAGCCGCGCGTGCGGGGTCGGGGTGCCGGGTTCCACCTGCCGGTGCAACTCGGCATCGCCGATGGCCAGCGAGACAGACACCGACACAGGCATTTCCGTGGCCGACTCGGCGATCAGCGGGAGGTCGCGCCGCAGCAGCGTGCCTTTGGTGAGGATCGAGAACGGCGTCTTGAAGTCGGTGAGCGCGGCGATGATCCCGGGCATCAGGGCATAGCGCCCCTCGGCTCGCTGATACGGGTCGGTGTTGGTGCCCAGCGCCACCGTTTCGCGGCGCCAGCCGGGCCGGCTCAGTTCCCGCCGCAGCACATCGACGACATTGGTCTTGACCACGACCTGGGTGTCGAAGTCGTTACCGCAATCGAGATCCAGGTACTCGTGGGTGGGGCGGGCGAAACAGTACCGACAGGCGTGCGAGCAGCCGCGGTAGCCGTTCACGGTGAACTTGAACGGGAGCATGGACGCGTCGGGCACTTTGTTCAGCGCCGACTTGCACAGCACCTCGTGAAAGGTGATGCCGTCGAACTGTGGAGTGCGGACACTGCGGATGAAGCCGATGCGCTGCAGACCGGGCAGCGCCCCGTCGTCGACGTTCACACCCTGAGCTGCCCACCGCATGCGTTCAATGCGAACACATGTTCGACAGCGCTGTCAATGGGGCGCCCAGGGCGGTCAGCCGTTGATCACCACTGCGACAGCTGGCACCGCACGTTGTAGGGATCGTCGTGGGCAACCTGGACCACGCCGTCGACGGCGATGTCGCAGTGCACGTTCGGAGCGGCCCGCCCACCGTGGGTGGTGCTGCCGACCTGGAGGATGGCCCACTGCGGGTCGGCCATGGTGGTTTCGAAGACCCACGGCACACCCGGGGCCAGGTTCACCGTCTCGCGCTTGGCATAGGCGTAGGCGTCAGCATTGAAGGCTGCCATGCTGGGCGGCTGCGACGTCAGGTAGAAGAGGTCGAACTCATAGGGCGCCGCGGACACCAGCGTGTACCTGACCTGCTGGCCCACCGGCTCGGCGCCGGCCACGCCCGGACCCGCGATACCCGCAGCGGCCAGGAGAGCCGCCGCACCAACTGTGATTGACGCTTTTCGCATGTTGGTCATATCTGCCGACGCTACCTGATCGTTACACCGCCGCCGGAAGTTTGGTCAGACCACGCAACACCAACTAGCTAAGCCGATAGCCAAGCTGTCAAACATCGGGATAACCCCGTCTGGCCACCAGGTTAATTTGTTCGTGACACACAGATATTTCCCAGAAACATAACCGCCTTAAGTTCCGATTCGGCACCCGCGGGGGGTGCCGGTCGGGTCGCGACGAGCCATTTTCACGGGCATTTCTGGTCGCGGGCCGCACTTACTTTTCACGAAAGGCTCTCGATGCGTGGATCTGTGCGTCTCCATCGCTCGTCGTTGAAACGGTCGGCACTTGCTGCCGGCGGCGTGCTGTTTGCTACCAGCTTGATCCTGTCCGGCTGCGGTAGCAAAGCGAGTGACACCGGCACCGCCGCAGAGGCGGCATCGTGCGTCGACACCGAGGGACCCACGATCAAGGTGGGCTCGCTGAACTCGCTGTCGGGCACCATGGCCATCTCCGAGGTGACCGTGCGCGACGCCATCAAGCTGGCGGTGGACGAGATCAACGCAGCCGGCGGCGTCTTGGACAAGCAGATCGAACTCATCGGTGAAGACGGCGCCTCCGAGCCCACCGTGTTCGCCGAGAAGGCCGAGAAGCTGATCAGCAGCGACTGTGTCGCCGCGGTGTTCGGCGGCTGGACGTCCTCGAGCCGCAAGGCCATGCTCCCGGTGTTCGAGAGCGCCAACTCGCTGCTGTACTACCCGGTGCAGTATGAGGGCCTGGAGTCCTCGCCCAACATCTTCTACACCGGCGCCACCACCAACCAGCAGATCGTGCCCGCCTTGGACTACCTGAAGGAGAAGGGCGTCAAGTCCCTCTACCTGGTGGGCAGCGACTACGTGTTCCCGCAGACCGCCAACCGCATCATCAAGGCCTACGCCGAGGCCAATGGCATCGAGATCAAGGGCGAGGACTACACCCCGCTGGGCTCCACCGACTTCTCCACCATCGTCAACAAGGTCCGCACCGCCGATGCCGACGCGGTGTTCAACACCCTCAACGGCGACTCCAACGTGGCGTTCTTCCGCGAGTACCGCAACGTGGGCCTCACCCCGCAGGACATGCCGGTGGTCTCGGTGTCGATCGCCGAAGAAGAAGTGGGCGGTATCGGCGTGGAGAACATCACCGGCCAGCTGACCGCGTGGAACTACTACCAGACCATCGACACTCCGGTGAACACCGCCTTCGTCGAGGCCTACAAGAAGGCCTACGGAGCCAACAAGCCGACCTCGGACCCCATGGAAGCGGCCTACACCTCGGTGTACCTGTGGAAGAACACCGTCGAGAAGGCCGGCGCCTTCGACACCAAGGCCATCCAGGACAACGCCGACGGCGTGACGTTCGACGCTCCTGAAGGTCTGGTCACCATCGACGGCGAGAACCACCACATCACCAAGACCGCGCGCATCGGCGAGATCCGGCCCGACGGTTTGATCTACACCATCTGGGAGTCGCCCGGCCCGATCGAGCCGGATCCGTTCCTGAAGTCCTACCCGTGGGCCGCCGGACTCTCCGGCTGAGGCACGACTAGATGGATGTCCTGATCGGACAGCTGGCAACAGGATTGAGCCTCGGCTCGATCCTGTTGCTCGCTGCACTCGGATTGTCGTTGACCTTCGGTCAGATGGGCGTCATCAACATGGCGCACGGCGAGTTCATCATGGCCGGCTGCTACACCGCCTTCCTGGTGCAACAGATCGTTTCCAGTGCCGGTGTCTCACTGATCATTTCGCTGATCGTCGGATTCCTCATCGGCGGCCTGCTGGGTGTGTTGCTGGAAGTCACGCTGATCCAGCGGATGTACCACCGGCCGCTGGACACGCTGCTGGTGACGTTCGGTGTCGGCCTGATCCTGCAGCAGGTCGCCCGCGACATCTTCGGTGCACCCGCGGTCAACGTCATCGCCCCGTCCTGGCTGTCCGGCGGCTTCGACATCATGGGCGCGGTGGTGCCCAAGACCCGCATCTTCATCCTGGTGCTGGCCGTCGTGTGTGTGACCGTGCTGGCCGTCGTGCTCAAGGTCAGTCCCATGGGCCGCCGCATCCGAGCCGTGGTGCAGAACCGCGATCTCGCTGAGACCAGCGGTATCTCCTCACGCAAGACCGACATCACCACGTTCTTCATCGGCTCCGGCCTGGCCGGTGTGGCCGGTGTGGCGCTGACGTTGATCGGTTCGACGAGCCCGACCATCGGCCAGAGTTATCTGATCGACGCGTTCCTGGTGGTCGTCGTCGGTGGCCTGGGCCAGATCAAGGGCACCGTGATCGCGGCGTTCGGCATCGGGTTCTTGAACTCGTTCATCGAGTACAACACCACGGCGTCGCTGGCGAAGGTGATCCTCTTCGTGCTCATCGTCATCTTCCTGCAGGTCCGGCCACAGGGCCTGTTCACCGTTCGGACAAGGAGTCTCGTATGACACGGCTTCTCGGCCGGTGGCAGACGTGGGCGGGGTTCGGTATCGCCGCGGTGCTGCTCTTCGGCGTCATGCCCGCGGTGCTGTCGGACTTCCGGCTCAGCCTGCTCGGCAGATTCCTGTGCTTTGCCATCGTGGCGGTCGGCATCGGGCTGGCCTGGGGCCGCGGCGGCATGCTGGTGCTGGGCCAGGGCGTGTTCTTCGGCCTCGGCGGCTACATGATGGCGATGCACCTCAAGGTCGCCGATGCCCAGATCGCCGGCGACGACGTGCCGGATTTCATGCAGATCCAGGGTGTCCGTGAATTGCCCGGATACTGGGCACCTTTCGCCTCTCCCCTGGTGACATTGCTGGCCATCTTGATCATCCCGGCCGGGATCGCGGCGGCTCTGGGGTTCGGGGTGTTCAAGCGCCGGGTCAAGGGCGCCTATTTCGCCATCCTGTCCCAGGCGCTGGCGGCGGCGCTGGCCATCCTGCTGATCGGTCAGACCGGCCTCGGAGGTTCCAACGGGCTCAACCGGTTCCGCACGTTCTTCGGGTTCAACCTCAACGACCCGCTGAACCGCCAGATGCTGTACTTCATCGCCGCCGGAGTGCTGCTCGCCGTGGTCGCCATCGCACGGCAGCTCATGCAGAGCCGATATGGCGAACTGCTGGTGGCGGTGCGCGACGGCGAGGAGCGGGTGCGCTTCCTGGGGTATGACCCCGCCAACATCAAGGTGGTGGCCTACACCGTCGCCGCCTTGTTCGCCAGCATCGCCGGTGCACTGTTCGCGCCGATCGTCGGGTTCATCGCCCCATCGCAGGTCGGCATCCTGCCGTCCATCGCGTTCCTCATCGGCGTGGCGATCGGCGGCCGCACCACCCTGCTGGGCCCGGTGCTCGGCGCCATCGGTGTGGCCTGGGCGCAAACCCTGTTCTCCGAACAGTTCCCGTCGGCGTGGACCTACGGGCAGGGCCTGCTGTTCATCCTGGTCGTCGGCTTCTTCCCCGCCGGCTTCGCCGGGCTGGCGGTGTTCCTCAAGCGGAAACGCAAGGCCGCGGAGAAAGAACCTGTACCGGACTCCGACCCTGACCTCGAGAACGAGAAAGTGGGGGCGCCCTCATGAGTCACCCGGGCACGCTGGAACCCGTCGCGGGCGGCAACGCCGGCATGGGCGCCCAGTACCTCGAAGTGCGCGGGCTCACCGTGGATTTCGACGGGTTCAAGGCGGTACAGAACGTCGACCTCACCCTCTTCCAGGGTGATCTCCGGTTTCTGATCGGGCCGAACGGCGCCGGCAAGACCACGGTGATCGACGCGATCACCGGCCTGGTGTCGGCCACCGGATCGATCAACAAGTCCGGCAAGGAACTGGTGGGCAAGAAGGTGCACCAGATCGCCAAGCTCGGAGTGGGACGCACGTTCCAGACGGCGAGTGTGTTCGAAAAGCTCACGGTACTGCAGAATCTCGACATCGCAGCCGGCGCCGACCGGTCGTGGTGGACACTGCTGCGCCGCCGCGGGACGGTACTGCCGTCCATCGAGGAGGCCCTGGAGATCACCGGGCTCGCACATCTGGCCGACAGACCGGCGGGGGTGCTGGCACACGGGCAGAAGCAGTGGCTGGAGATCGGCATGCTGCTGGTGCAGAACGCCGACGTGCTGCTGCTCGACGAGCCCGTCGCTGGGATGAGCACCGAGGAGCGGGAGGAGACCGGAAACCTGTTGCGGCGCATCGGCGCCGAACGCACGGTGGTGGTGGTGGAACACGACATGGACTTCATGCGCGCGTTCGCCACCTCGGTGACGGTGCTGGCCCGCGGCCAGGTGATCGCCGAAGGCACCGTCGCCGAGGTGCAGGCCAACCCCAAGGTGCAAGAGGTCTATCTGGGAACCGCCGCGGCCGGCGCCGACGGACTCGACGAAACGGAGGCGTCGTAGATGCTGCAACTGGTTGATGTACACACCGGATACGGCCGGTCCGAAGTCATCCACGGCGCCAGCGTCGAGGTGCCCTCGGACGGCGTGGCCGCGGTGATGGGCCACAACGGAGCCGGCAAGACGACACTGCTGCGGGCCGCGGTCGGGCTGCTCAAGTGCACGGCGGGCAAGGTGATGTTCGACGGTGAGGACATCACCAAGCTGCGCCCGTCGGCGCGGGTGGCCCGTGGGCTGGCCTACGTCCCGCAGGGCCAGCAGTCCTTCGGGCAGCTGACCACCATGGAGAACCTGCAGGTGGTGGCCGATGGCCGCAAGAACGGCAAGCAGCTGATCGATGAGCAGCTGGACCTGTTCCCGGCCCTCAAGGAACTGCTGACCCGTCGCGCCGGTCTGCTCTCGGGCGGCCAGCGCCAGCAGCTGGCCATCGCGCGGGCGCTGATCACCACGCCCAAGACACTGATCCTCGACGAACCCACCGAAGGTATCCAGCCGTCGGTGGTGCACGAGATCGAGGAGACCATCACGGCGTTGACGCAGCGCGGCAACCTCGGGGTCCTGCTGGTCGAGCAGCACATCGGGTTCGCGCTGGAATCGGCACAGCAGTACTACATCCTCGAGGCCGGCCGGGTGACCCACAGCGGCACCGGCGGCTCGGCCTCCGAAGAGGACGTCCGCGCCGCGATGGCGATCTGAGAACCATGGCCATCTGAGAACCAGGGCCATCTGAGAACCAGGCCGAGCGCGCGTGTTTGCACAGCAACACGCCGAGTTTCTCGTACAAACACGCGCGCTCGTCACCGGGGCGGTGGCAGGCTGCAGGGCATGACTGCGCCTGCCACGCCCCGGATCCTCGCCGACACCGGCGGACTGGTGGTCACCGACGACGGCCGACGGGTCAACGTGATCGACCGCGCGACCGGAGGATTGACCATCGCGGCCTTCGTGCTGGGTGTGGTGGCACTCGTGGTCGGTGGTTTCGGCGTGGTGGCCGTCGCGACGGGCGCTCCGTCGCGGTTGCTCGGTGCGGTGTTCACCGCCGCCGGTCTGGCCGTCGCCGCCCTGATGCTGCTGGTGGTGCGCAAGGTCAAGCAGCGTCGCACCGCGCCGCTGGGCAGCTGTCGGTCGGTCGCCGTCCTGGATCGCAAACTCAACCTGTTCACCGTCGCGGGCGGCGCACTGCTGCCCCTGGACCGGATCCGTTTCGAACGCCGCATGCAGCTGGGCTCCAGCTCGTCCAAACTGGTGGCCGTCACCCCCGGCGGCGTCCATGTCCTCAAGCGCGGCAACCCTTTTGACGGCAGCATCGGTGAGGCCGACCAGATCCTCAACGAGGTGGTGCAGGGCGGTGCCCTGCCCGCATGACCGACCGCCCGTACCCGCGGCGAGCGTGCGTGATGTGCGCGCTGGGACCGGTGTGTCGCGGGCAGACACGCGCGCTCGCCCTAGGTGGGAGGTCAGTGGGATAGGCGTGAAAGCACTTCGGCGACAACGGCATCGGATGCGACGTCCACCTGCTCGCCGGTGCCGAGGTTCTTGACGCCGACGGTGCCCGCCTCGATATCACGGTCACCGGCCACCAGCGCGATCGAGGCGCCCGAACGGTCGGCGGCTTTCATCGCGGCTTTGAGGCTGCGGTCACCGTAGGCCAGGTCGGCGCGCACTCCGGCGGCCCGCAACGTCGCGGCGAGCACCGCCAGTTCGAGCTTGGCCTGCTCCCCCAGCGGCACACAGAACACGTCGACCCGGCTCGCCGAACTGACGGTCTTGCCCTCGGCCTTCAAGGCCAGCAGCGTGCGGTCCACCCCGAGACCGAATCCGATACCGGACAGATCCTGCCCGCCCAGCTGACTCATCAGCCCGTCGTAGCGTCCGCCGCCACCGATGCCCGACTGGGCGCCGAGCCCGTCGTGCACGAACTCGAACGTCGTCTTGGTGTAGTAGTCCAGGCCGCGCACCATGCGCGGATTGATCACGTACGGCACCCCGATCCGGTCCAGGTGCGCCAGCACGGTGTCGAAATGGGCCTTGGCGGCATCGGAGAGGTGGTCGAGCATCACCGGAGCATCGGCGGTCATCGCCCTCACCTCGGGCCGCTTGTCGTCGAGCACCCGCAACGGGTTGATCTGCGCGCGCGTGCGCGTGGCCTCGTCGAGATCGAGCTTGAACAGGAAATCCTGCAACAGCTCCCGGTACGCGGGCCGGCAGGTGTCATCACCGAGTGAGGTCAGCTCGAGGCGGAAACCGGTCAGGCCCAGCGACCGGAACCCGGCGTCGGCGATCGCGATGACCTCGGCGTCCAGCGCCGGATCGTCGACTCCGATGGCCTCGACGCCGACTTGCTGCAGCTGGCGGTACCGGCCCGCCTGCGGTCGTTCATAGCGGAAGAACGGACCCGAGTAGCAGAGCTTGACCGGCAGCGCCCCACGGTCGAGACCGTGTTCGATCACGGCGCGCATCACCCCGGCCGTGCCCTCCGGGCGCAGCGTCACCGAGCGGTCGCCGCGGTCGGCGAAGGTGTACATCTCCTTCGACACCACATCGGTGGACTCCCCCACGCCACGCGCGAACAGCGCCGTCTCCTCGAAGATCGGCAGTTCGACATCGCCGTACCCGGCGCGGCGCGCGACCGCGAGCAGACCGTCACGGACGGCGACGAATTGCGCCGAGTCCGGTGGCAGATAGTCGGGAATGCCTTTGGGCGCCTTGAACTCGCTCACTTGCAGTGTCAGCTCTCTTAATCAGTTGCGGGTGAGTCGGCGCACGGCGCCGACGGTGGTGGACGAGCCGTGACCCGGTAGTACCACGGCGTCGTCCTCGAGGACCATCAGTTTTCCCAGGGCCGCAGGCGCGGCATCCCCGATGAACACCACCGGGACGGATTCTTCGTCGCTGTCGGCGGTCACCCGGTACACCACCGAGCCGGCGGTGTGACCCGGCGTGTGGTCGACGGTGACGAGGATATCCGCGATCTCCAGCTCGTCGCCGTCGCGCACGTCCATCAGGGTGTCCGGCTGTTCTGCACCCATGTCTTCCAGCAGCGACCGGTCGGCGAAGTGGAGATAGGTCGGGATGCCCCAGCCGACGCTCAGGTCGAACGCCGAGGCAGCGTGGGCGGCATGGCCGTGGGTCAGTAGGACAGCGGCCGGGGTGAAGCCGTTGACCGCGAAGTAGTACTCCAGGGTGGGCACCGCCTCGTCACCGGGATCGATGACGATCGCCTCCGCGCCCGGCGCCGCGGCCACCAGGTAGCAGTTGACGCCGCCGGGTCCGGTGGCGAAGCCTGTGATCAGCACGCCGACAAGTTTCGCACGCGGGTCGACACCGACCCAGCGGCCGCGGGCTGGCACACTCGGAGCCAACGAAGTCAATCGACCCCCAGAGAAAACACGGAGGGCATCGGCGGTGCCGACGAACGAAGAACGACGAGAGACAGCCAAGCGCAAGCTCGAGGAGCAGGTGCAGCAGCGCGAGGCGCAGGCCAGGAAGCGCCGGACGATGACCATCATCGGAGGCTCGGTGGCAGCGGTTGTCGTGATCGCGGCGGTGGTGGCCACCGTGGTGATCACCCAGCGTGATTCCAGCAGCACCACCGCCTCCGCCTCCACCACCGAACCCACCTCGTCGGTGTTCGACGCGCCGACAGCGGCTCCGCCCGCCACCGGCCAGCTGCCGCCTTTCACCCCGCTGGCCAGCACCGGGGCTGATTGCCAGTATCCCGCCGCACAGCCCGCCAGCAAGGAGAACACCCCTCCGCGCACCGGCAAGGTGCCCACCGACCCGGCGTTGATCAGTGCCAGCATGGCGACCTCCCAGGGCAACATCGGCCTGCAGCTGGACAACGCCAAGTCGCCCTGCACGGTGAACAGCTTCGCCAGCCTGGCCCAGCAGGGCTATTTCAACGACACCCCGTGCCACCGGCTGACCACCTCGCCGTCGTTGTCGGTTCTGCAGTGCGGTGACCCGACCGGGCAGGGCACCGGCGGCCCGGGCTATGAGTTCGCCAACGAGTACCCCACCGACCAGTACCCGCAGAACGATCCCGGACTGCAACAGCCGGTGTTGTACCCCCGCGGCACCCTGGCCATGGCGAACGCCGGCCCTGGCACCAACGGCAGTCAGTTCTTCCTGGTCTACGCCGATTCGCAGTTGCCGCCGCAGTACACGGTGTTCGGCACCATCGACGAGACCGGATTGGCGACCCTGGACAAGATCGGCGAGGCCGGGGTCGACGGCGGTGGCCAGGACGGCCCACCGGCGCAAGAAGTGACGATCAAGACGCTCGCGCTGGACTGATCTCGCCGATGACGGTCCCGCCGCCCTACGGGCCGCCGCCGAGCCCGCAGTGGCCGGGCCCGCCGCAGCCCTGGCCCTACCCCGACCCTCCCGAGCCGCACAAACCCACCAACGGCCTGGCCATCGCGTCGCTGATCTGTGCGGTGTTGTTCGCCCCGCTGGGGGTGCTGTTGGGCCATCTGTCGCTCTGGCAGATCAAGCGCCGCGGCCCCGATGCCCAGGAGGGGCGCAACTTCGCCGTGGCGGGGCTGATCGTCGGCTATTCACTCACCGTCATCGCGGTGGTGTCCGTGGTGGCGGTGTCGTCGTTCTTCTCGTGGGCCAACAGCCAATTCGACAGCCGCGCCGGCTTTCCCGAGCCTCCGCCGCTCACGGCCCGCCCGATGCCGCAGGATCTGCCGGCGTTCGATCCACCCGCGGATCTGGGCAGCGCGTGCACCTACTCCCCGACCGGTGAGCCGGCGAGCAAGCCGGCCAGGCCGCCGCGTGGTGGAGTGGTGCCCACCGACCCCGCCACGGTGGCGGCCACTCTGCTGACCAACGACGGCGCGATCGGACTGGAGTTGGACAACGGCAGAGCGCCGTGCACGGTCAACAGCTTCGTCAGCCTGGCGCAGCAGGGCTTCTTCGACGACACCCCGTGCCACCGGCTGACCGCCAACAACTCGTTGTCGGTACTTCAGTGCGGCGACCCGACCGGCACGGGCACCGGCGGACCCGGATACGAGTTCGCCAACGAGTACCCCACGAACCAGTACCCGCCGGACGATCCGGGCCTGCAAAAGCCGTTGCTGTATCCGCGCGGCACCCTGGCCATGGCCAATGCCGGTGCCGACACCAACGGCAGCCAGTTCTTCATCGTCTACGAGGACTCCAGGCTGCCGCCGACCTACACGGTGTTCGGCTCGGTCGACGAGACGGGACTGGCGACGGTCGACGAGATCGCCGCCCGCGGGGTCACCGGGGGCAATCTGGACGGTGAACCGGCAAAGCCGGTCACCGTCGAATCCATCCGGCTGGACTGAATCCGCACGCTCGATTGCGCGCGCAGGGGTGAGAGCCCGAAAGCGAACGAAGATTCAGCAAACGAACCGATACAAAACAACTTCTTGCTGACCCCGTTGCTTGCATTTATGGTCGATAGAGACACATGAGCAACTTGAGACTGTGTTGCCCCACCGGGGATGCGGTAGCACTGTTCAAGAGGGGGCAAAATGGCTGATCAAACGGCGGTTATGACCCGAACTACGCCACCGTGGTGGCGCGCGACGACAGCCCTGTCCGGCCGGATGCGAGATCTGACGGCCGCTGACAGATGTGCGCTGACCGAAGCAACCACCGACTCGCAGCTAATGAATTCGTCGACGCCCACGTCAATTGTTTGTCTATATGTCTCGATCACCGGACTGGCGCTGGACTGCGATACGGGCTCGGTCACCGGGTCGCTGGCAACCTCCAGCCCGCTGACGTTCATCCCGGGCGCGGTGCGCACCGCACGCGGGTTGGCCCGGGTCTACCGGGACGGCACGGTTCATTACACGCCGTCCACCGAAGCGCGCCGAGCGGCCTCGCGGCCCGACGCCGCATTCCTCGGTCACCACCGCGACACTGTGTCTGTGATCGCCAAGGACGCCGACGGCGAACCGGTCCGGGTCCAGACCACCATCGCCATCCTCGGATTCTGACCCGTTCACGTCCCACACCCGCGGCAAGGGTTGCACTAGCCTGCTGCCCATGCCGCTGGAAAGCGACCTCTATCCGCCGGTCAAGGCGCTGCTCGAAGGTCAGGGTTACGTCGTCAAGGGCGAAGTCAGCCACTGCGATGTGGTGGGGGTCCGCGGGGATGAGCCGCCGGTGATCGTGGAACTCAAACGCGCATTCAGCCTGGGCCTACTGCTCCAGGGCGTCGACAGGCTGACACTGACCGACACCGTGTACCTCGGCATCGGGCGAATACCCAAGCAGAGCAAGGAGATCCGCACCCTGTGCCGGCGGCTGGGGCTGGGGCTGATCGTGGTGACCGGTCAACGGGCCGAAGTGCTGATCGACCCCGCGCCGTACGCCCCGCGCAAGAACAAGCGCAAGGCCGGGCGGCTGCTCGGCGAACACGCCCGCCGGGTCGGGGACCCCAACCTCGGCGGTTCGTCGACCCGGGTCCCGATGATCACCGCCTACCGCCAGGAGGCGGTCCGCTGTGCCGAGTTGCTGCGCGACGGCCCGATGCGGTTGGCGGACATGCGGGCCAGCGCCGATGTGCCCAACGCTGCCAAGATCCTGCAGAAGGACTACTACGGCTGGTTCGAGCGCGTCGAGCGTGGCACGTACGCGCTCACACCCGTGGGTCAGACCGGGATCGCGCGGTACTCACCGAGTTCTGCAACCGGGTCATGAACGCCGGTCAGGCGGGCGGTGCCTGATCGCCGCCTTCCTCCCCACGCTCGTACCTCGCGAGGGTCGGTCAGGCGGCGGCGCCTGATCGCCGCCTTCCCCCCACGCTCGTACCTCGCGAGGGTCGGTCAGGCGGCGGTGCCTGATCGCCGCCTTCCTCCCCACGCTCGTACCTCGCGAGGGTCGGTCAGGCGGCGGACGTCACTCGGTACACGTCGTAGACACCCTCGACATTGCGCACCACGTTCAGCACGTGTCCCAGGTGCTTGGGATCGCCCATCTCGAAGGTGAACCGGCTGATCGCCACCCGGTCATCGGAGGTGGTGACCGAGGCGGACAGGATGTTGACCTTCTCGTCGGCCAGCACGCGGGTGACATCCGAGAGCAACCGGTGCCGGTCGAGCGCCTCGACCTGAATGGCCACCAGGAACACCGAACTGGGCCCCGGCGCCCACTGGACGTCGATGATGCGCTCGGACTGCTCCTGCAGCGAGGCGGCGTTGGTGCAGTCGGTGCGGTGCACGCTCACCCCGCCGCCACGGGTGACGAAACCCATGATGGCGTCACCAGGCACCGGCGTGCAGCACTTGGCGAGCTTGCTCAGCACCCCGGGCGCGCCGGGCACGGCGATCCCGACGTCGTCGCTGCTGCGTTGCCGGATCGGCACGTTCGACGGGGTGGACCGCTCGGCGATCTCATCCTCGGCGTCGTCGGCTCCTCCCAGAGTGGCGATGAGACGCTGCACCACATGGTGCGCCGAGATGTGACCTTCACCGACCGCGGTGTAGAGCGCCGACAGATCGGTGTAGCGGAGCTCGCGCGCCAGCGCACCCATGGACTCGGCAGTCATCAACCGCTGCAACGGAAGTCCGCCGCGGCGCACCTCGCGGGCGATGGCGTCCTTGCCGGATTCCAGGGCCTCTTCGCGACGCTCCTTGGCGAACCACTGCCGAATCTTGGCCTTCGCCCGCGGTGAAACCACAAACGTCTGCCAGTCGCGCGACGGCCCCGCATTGGGCGCCTTGGAGGTGAAGACCTCGACCACTTCCCCGTTCTCGAGTTTGCGTTCCAGCGCGACGAGACGGCCGTTGACGCGAGCTCCGATACAGCGGTGCCCGACCTCGGTGTGCACGGCGTAGGCGAAGTCCACCGGCGTCGAGCCCGCCGGCAGCGTGATGACATCACCTTTGGGGGTGAAGACGAAGATCTCCTGTACCGCAAGGTCGTAACGCAGCGACTCGAGGAACTCGCCCGGGTCGGCGGCTTCCCGCTGCCAGTCGAGCAGTTGACGCATCCACGCCATGTCGTCGATCTCTGCTGCGGCGTGAGTGGCCGAAAGTCCGTTGCGGCCCTTGGCTTCTTTGTAGCGCCAGTGCGCGGCGATCCCGTATTCGGCGGTGCGGTGCATGTCGCGGGTGCGGATCTGCACCTCCAGCGGTTTGCCCTCGGGTCCGATCACCGTGGTGTGCAGTGACTGGTAGACCCCGAACCGTGGCTGGGCGATGTAGTCCTTGAACCGGCCGGCCATCGGTTGCCACAGCGAGTGCACCACCCCGACGGCGGCATAACAGTCGCGGATCTCGTCGCAGAGGATCCGCACACCCACCAGATCGTGGATATCGTCGAAGTCGCGGCCCTTGACGATCATCTTCTGGTAGATCGACCAGTAGTGCTTGGGCCTGCCCTCGACGGTGGCACTGATGCGCGACGAGTTCAGCGTCGCCACGATCTCCGCCCGCACCTTGGCCAGGTAAGTGTCCCGCGACGGCGCCCGGTCGGCGACCAGCCGGACGATCTCCTCGTACTTCTTGGGATGCAGGATCGCGAACGACAGGTCTTCGAGTTCCCACTTGACCGTGGCCATACCGAGCCGATGCGCCAGTGGCGCAATGACTTCCAGCGTCTCACGGGCTTTGCGGGCCTGCTTCTCCGGCGGCAGGAACCGCATGGTGCGCATGTTGTGCAGCCGGTCGGCGACCTTGATCACCAGCACCCGCGGATCCCGGGCCATCGCGATGATCATCTTGCGGATGGTCTCGCCCTCGGCCGCGGTGCCGAGAACCACGCGGTCCAGTTTCGTAACGCCGTCGACCAGGTGGCCGACCTCGTCGCCGAACTCGGCGGTCAGCGCCTCGAGCGTGTAACCGGTGTCCTCGACGGTGTCGTGCAGCAGCGCGGCCACCAAGGTGGTGGTGTCCATACCGAGTTCGGCGAGGATGTTGGCGACCGCCAGAGGGTGGGTGATGTACGGGTCGCCGGAACGGCGTAACTGGGTGGCGTGGCGTTCCTCGGCCACGGCGTAGGCCCGTTGCAGCAGCGTCAGATCCGCTTTGGGGTAGATCTCGCGGTGCACCGCCACCAGTGGTTCGAGAACCGGGTTGATGGCACTGCGCTGTGCGGTCATCCGGCGCGCCAGGCGTGCCCGCACCCGCCGCGACGCGCTGCTGGAGGCCTTCGGAGTCTCGACCCGCGGCTCGGCGGACGGCACGGTCTGACCAGGAGAGGCTGCTGGTGAGGTCACCGTTGACTGGTCATCGGCCACTGGCGCGCCACCTCCTTGTCGTATCGGTGTTCATGACTCCTCACCGAGAGTATCCCTTGCGACTCGCCCTTACCCGCAGGTCGCCGCAGTGCCGGTCATACCCTGTGCAGGCTGGTGACCGACAGCGGGGCCACCTTGTCGCGGCCACCCAGGTCGGCGAGCTCAAGGACCACCGCGGCGACGGGCACCACCGCACCGCTCTGCACCAGGAGGCGATGCGCGGCGACCATGGTGCCGCCGGTGGCCAGCACGTCATCGAGGAGTACCACGGTGCGGCCGGCCAGGTCGATGCCGTCGGCGGGGATCTCCAGGACCGCGGTGCCGTACTCCAGCGAGTACTCCTCGCGGTGCACCGGCGGCGGGAGCTTGCCGCCCTTGCGGATGGCCAGCACCCCGGTACCCAGGCGCGTCGCCACCGCCGCACCCAGCAGGAACCCACGCGCGTCGATACCGGCCACCAGATCGGCGCCCTGGGCGATCTCGGCCAGCGCCTCCGTCACCGCCGCCAGTCCGTCCCGGTCCGCGAGCACCGGTGTCAGGTCCTTGAACTGGATCCCTGGTTCCGGGAAGTCGGGCACCTCACGCGTCAGGGACGCGATGATCCGAGCAACGTCGCTCATGGGGCCCCGTTCACTCAAGACTTCATACTCCAGCGGTCCATGTTCCACCCCGCACCCCACCGGGTCGGGTTGCTGCTGACGGCCTCGATGTTCTTCGACGTCATCAGTGTGCGCTGCTGACGGTACAGCGGCATGGTCGGCATGTCGGCCCACAGGATCGGAGCCCCCTCGCCGTACAGACGGGCCTGCTCCTTCGGGTCGAGCGTGACCGCCAGCGCGCTGATGATGCCGTCGATCTGGCCGTTGGCGTATCTCGACAGGTTGTCGCCGTTGCCGGCGAACAAGGTGTACGCATCCACCACCGACGAACCGGAGGATCCGCTGCCGGTGGCTCCCCCGGTGCTGGCGATCAGCACGTCGATCTGTCCGTCCCGTAATGCCTGCGGGCCGGCCACATCCGAGGACGCGTCGGTGACCGTGATGCCCGCCGGTTCACACGCCTTGGCGATGGCCCCGACGGTGGCCGCCAGCCGGGCGTTGGGAGTCTGGTAGCCGATGCGGACCGTCAGCGGCCGGTTCTCCAGCGTGTCGCGCGCGGCGACCGGGTTCGACGTCATGAACGGACCCGCTTCCGGGACGTTCTCGGTCATGGCCAGCGCATCCTCGTTGGCCGGGTTCAGCCTGGCGTTGGAGACCGGCACCTCGGCGTTGCGGGCGATCACGTCGCGCGGGGTGCAGTGCGCCAGCGCCCGACGCTCCGGGATCTGCGACAGCGGGCCCTGCGGGGCGAAGATCATCTGTTCGATGCCGGTCGACGGCGAGTCCACGCGGTCGTAGTTGTCCGGGGTGGTGAGGGTGCCCGACGACCCGGTGGCGACGTCGACGACCTCGAACGTGCCGTCGTTGACACGATCCTGGACGTAGAGGCCGCGCTGCCACACCGTGATCCGCGGGGTCACCGGTTTGGTGCCCCACCACCGGTCGTTGGCGACCAGCACAACGGCGCCGTCGTCACGTACCGACTCGATCTTGTACGGCCCCGAGGACGGGAACTTCTTGACGTCGACGCCGGGTTTCAGATCCCAGCCGGTGTTCCACACCTGCGCGATCCGCTCGATGACGGGCACATCGGCCGCCTGCAACGCGCGGGTCACCCCGCCTTCACCGAGACCGAGTTCGTCGGCGATCACGTGCGAGGGCATCAGCGAGGTGGCGGTGAACAACTGGCCGTACTCGGCGAAGCCCCGATCGATGGCGAACGACACCCGGGCCTTCTTCTGCCCGGGCTGGCAGTCGATGTCGGCGATGTCGATGTAACCGGCACGGCTGGCGGCGTCGAACTGCGGGAACCGCCCCGACTGCGCCAGCCAGGTCAACACCATGTCATCGCAGGTGATCGGTTTCCCGTCGGAGTACACCGCGTTGTCGGCGATCTGATAGTCGAGGATCAGCGGCTCCCGGCCCACCACGGCGATCGACCCGAAGTCATGGTCGGCCACCACCTGGCCGTCGGGTCCGTGGTAGCCGAAGCCGGTGAGCACCCGCGCGAAGGCCTGCGCACCGCCGGAGGCCGCACCGGTCACGGTGTTGGTGTTGTACGTGACCAGCGCGCCGTCCACGGCGTAGTCGATCTCGTCACCGCCGCCGCCACCGCAGCCGGCCAGCGCCACCGAACCCACCAACACCGCGACCGCCGTCATCGCGATCGCCGCGATGCGCCGCGATCTGACTCCCATCGCGGCTAGCTCCGTCGAGGGCTGCGCTTGCCCGTCGGACGGCCGGTCGAACGGGTGGGCCGTGACGGACGGGCCGCGTCGGCAGGCGCGGACACCGCAGCCGGAGTGGCGTCGCTGACTTCCGCGTCCTCATCGGTGTCGGCGTCGCCGACCTTCGCATCGGTGACCGCACCGGAGCCGGCGCCCCCGGCGCGATTGCGCCGGTTCATCACCCGGCGGGTGTGCACCCGGACCTTCTCGGTGCGCTCCCGCAGCGTCACCAACAGCGGTGTGGCGAAGTAGATCGACGAGTACGTACCGACCACGACGCCGACCAGCTGCACCAGCGCGAGGTCCTGCAGAGTGCCCACGCCCAGCAGCCACACCGCGATCACCATCAACGCCACGATCGGCAACACCGAGATCAACGCGGTGTTCAGCGAGCGCATGAAGGTCTGGTTGATCGCGAGGTTGGCCTGCTCGGCGAACGTCCGTCTGGTGGTGTGCTCGAAACCGTGGGTGTTCTCTTCGACTTTGTCGAACACGATCACCGTGTCGTACAGCGAGAAGCCGAGGATGGTGAGCCAGCCGATGACCGTCGCAGGCGTGACCTCGAAGCCCACCAGCGCATAGACGCCGGCCGTGACCACCAGGTCGAACACCAGGGTGGCCAGTGCGGCCATCGCCATGTAGCGCTCGTAGCGCACGGTGATGTAGACCGCGACGATGGCCAGGAACACCACCAGCGCGATCAACGCCTTCTCGGTGATCTGCCCGCCCCAGGTCTCCGACACCGCGGAGTCGGAGATCGCCTGCGGGCTGGGCTGTCCGTCGGACCCGATCGGCTGGAACCTGTCGAACAGCGCCTGCCGCAGATCGGCGGTCTGCTGGTTGTCCAGCGTCTCCGACCGGATCTGGACGGTTGCCGACGGACCGTTGCCGACGATGACGACCGACTCCGGGGCCTCACCCAGGGTCTCGCTGAACACCGTCTCGACCTGCGTGGCGTCCGCTGAGCCGTTGACACCCGCGACCGGGAGGGACACCTTGGTGCCGCCCTCGAAGTCGATACCGAAGGTGAAGCCGCGCAACACGATTGCCGCGATCGAGATCAGCATGATCACACCGCTGATCGTGTACCAGAGCTTGCGCTTCCCGACGACCTCGAAGGCACCGGTACCGGTGTAGAGGCGAACGAAGAAGCCGTGCTGCGGTACCTGCCCGGCGCCGGCCGGCTCGACATCGAGTGCGTCTGCGTTGTTCTTGTCTGCCGTTTTGTCTGCCATTGCCTTAACCCCGTCCCGCCGACGCCGCGGCCCGGCGTTCCCGGGCGATCTGCTGTACCGCTCCCAACCCGTTGAAGGCCGGTTTCGCGAGCAATGCGGACTTCGATGCCAGGAACACCAGCGGCCACGTCACCAGGAACACCACCACGACGTCGAGGATCGTGGTCAGGCCCAGGGTGAACGCGAAGCCCTTCACCTGCCCGACGGCCAGGACATAGAGCACCAGCGCGGCCAGGAACGTCACGGCATTACCCGACACGATGGTCTTGCGGGCGCGTGCCCAACCTCGTGGAACCGCGGAGCGGAACGAGCGGCCTTCCCGGATCTCGTCCTTGATGCGCTCGAAGAACACCACGAACGAGTCGGCCGTCGTTCCGATACCGATGATGAGGCCGGCGATACCGGCGAGGTCGAGGGTGTACCCGATGTAGCGCCCGAGCAGGATCAGGATCGCGTACACCATCGCGCCGGAGGCAATCAACGACAGCGCCACCAGCAAGCCGAGCACGCGGTAGTAGAGCAGCGAGTACAGCAGCACCGCCACCAAGCCCACCGCACCGGCGATCAACCCCGCCTTCAGCGACTGCAGCCCCAGAGTCGCCGAGACCGTCTCGGCCTCAGAGGACTCGAACGACAGCGGAAGCGAGCCGTACTTCAGGACGTTGGCCAGTTCAGCGGCCGACTGCTGAGTGAACTGTCCGGTGATCTGCGTGCGCCCACCGGGAATGGCTTCCTGGATCTCGGGAGCGCTGACCACCTGCGAGTCGAGGGTGAACGCCGTCTGGGTGCCGATGTTCTGCGCGGTGAACTCGCCCCAGGTCGTGGCGGCATCACTCTTGAATTCCAGGTCGACGATGTAGCGCGCCTGCTGCTGATCGAAACCGGACGACGCGTTGGCGATCTGTTCACCGCTGATGATCGACGGATCCAGCAGATAGACCGTGGCCTTGTCCTGCGAGCAGGTCACCAGCGGCAGGTTGGGGTCATCGTTACCGGCGAGGACGTCGTCGTCACCACAGCGGCCGGCCTGGTACTGCAGTGCCAGAACCTGAACGCTCTCGTTGTCGCTCTGGCGCAGCTGCTTCTCGAAGGCGATGCGCTCGGCCAGATCCTTGCGGGGGTCAGGCGGCGACTGGTCTCCCGGGGCCGCGGGCGTCCCGGGTGCCGGAGCGGCCGGCGTCTCGCCTGCCGGGGCCGGTGCGGGTGACGGCGTCGGGGTCGGTGCCGGCTCGAGCGGGTAGGGCCGCGGCTGCGCCGGCGGCGCGCTCGGAGCGGCCGGCTGGCCGTCAGCAGGTGCCCCTGCTCCCGGAGGAGCACCGGGGATCAGTCCACCGGGTGCCGGTGCGCCGGGGGCGGGTGCGCCTGGCGCTCCGGGCGGGACGGCGCCGGGGGCGGGTTGGCCCTGACCTTGACCGGTAGCCGCGGCCAGCTGGTCGACCGGCACGGCATATTTCACCGGACGGATGTAGAGGCGGGCGGTCTGCCCGAGGTTGCGCGCCTCGGAGCCGTCGTTTCCTGGCACCGTGATCACGAGGTTGTCGCCGTCGATGACCACTTCGGAGCCGGACACCCCGAGCCCGTCGACGCGGCTGCTGATGATCTGCTGCGCCTGGTTCAGCGATTCCCGGGTGGGGGCGGTTCCATCTGGGGTGCGTGCGGTCAGCGTGACCCGGGTACCACCCTGTAGATCGATGCCCAGCTTGGGGTCGGGCTGCTTGTTGCCGGTGAAGAACACCAGCGCGAAGGCACCTACCAGCAGAACCAGGAACAGCGTCAGGTAGCGGTACGGGTGCACCGGCGCCGTAGACGATGCCACGTTGTTGTGTCTCCTCCGAGGTCGTGCATGCAGTCATCCATGCTCAGGCCCGGTTTCGGGCCGTGGCGTTAGGGGCGATCGGTCGCCCGCACCCGGAAAGGGTACGTGCCGTACCTGGCGATCAGTCTCTGTGCAGCCGGTCGGGGTCCGAGGGCGTGTCACCGATCTCGGTTCCCGACTCCAGCTCGTCGTCGACCTCGGTGGTGGGGGCGATCTTGTCGCGGACCGCCAGCTTCATCCAGGTGGTGACGACACCGGGGGCGACCTCCAGGTCGATGTAGTCGTCGCCGACGCCGGTGATGGTGCCCTGCAGGCCCGACGTGGTGTGGATGCGGTCCCCGATCTGCAGCGATTCGTGCAAGTCGATGGTCGCCTGCATCGCCTTCTTCTGCTTACGCGATGCGAAGAACATGAACGCGCCCAAGATGATCAGCAGGGGCAAAAATACGACCAGATCCATGACAGCTCGAGTCCTTCTACTCTTTCGTGGCTACTTCAGTTTCGATTTCGTTCCGGGGCGGCTACGTCCCTGACCATTCGGTGCTGGACCAGCAGGTCACCGGCACCTCATAAGTGTCCAGTGTGCCATTGGTGCTGATCGCACCGACCCGCACCGCCCGGATGCGTCCAGCGTGCCGAGGGTCGCCGGCTGCCGAGGTCGCGACGATGATCGCACGGATTGGCCCCACCAGTCACATGCCCGGTCTTGCGCTCCCCAGCACCGGCCGGAGAGCTCACGCCTCGAGGCGGGCGAGACTGGCCTGGAAATGGACTGTCCCCCGGTGGGACCGCCACCGGGGGACTTTTAGAAAGTAACTGCCACCGATTACGTACGCAATTCGACGAACTGATACGTATTCCATCGCCGATCGGAGAAGTAGCTGGGGATTCCAGTAGGCCGGGCGCACCCCGACGACTAGGCTCGTCGTGCGGGGAACACCAGCGAAATCGGTCCCCGTGAGTCCAGCCGTTGACAGGAGTCCTTACGTGTCCACCCTCGAACAGAGCCGTCTGCTGGCCACCGAGATCCCGGGTCCCCGGTCGGTGGAGTTGGCCGGTCGCAAGACCGCAGCGGTATCACGCGCCGTCGGAACCACCATGCCGGTCTACGCCCAGCGCGCCGGCGGCGGCATCGTCGAGGACGTCGACGGTAACCGCCTGATCGATCTGGGGTCGGGTATCGCCGTCACCACGGTGGGTAACGCCTCACCGCGGGTGGTCGACGCGGTGGCCGCGCAGGTCGCCGACTTCACCCACACCTGCTTCATGATCACCCCGTACGACGGCTATGTGTCGGTGTGTGAGCACCTCAACCGGCTGACCCCCGGCTCGTACGAGAAGCGGTCGGCGCTGTTCAACTCCGGGTCCGAGGCGGTGGAGAACGCCATCAAGATCGCCCGGTCCTACACCAAGAAGCAGGCGGTCGTCGCTTTCGATCACGCTTATCACGGCCGCACCAACCTGACCATGGCACTGACCGCCAAGTCGATGCCCTACAAGAGCGGCTTCGGCCCGTTCGCTCCCGAGATCTACCGCGCACCGCTGTCCTACCCCTACCGTGACGGCCTGATCAACAAGGACCTGGGCACCGACGGTGAACTGGCCGCCGAACGCGCGATCTCGGTCATCGACAAGCAGATCGGCGCCGGCAACCTGGCCGCGGTGATCATCGAGCCCATCCAGGGCGAGGGCGGATTCATCGTCCCCGCGCCGGGTTTCCTCCCCGCGCTGCGCCAGTGGTGCTCCGACAACGGCGTGGTCTTCATCGCCGACGAGGTGCAGACCGGGTTCGCCCGCACGGGTGCGATGTTCGCCTGCGAGCACGAGGGCATCGAGCCCGACCTGATCGTCACCGCCAAGGGCATCGCCGACGGACTGCCGCTGTCGGCGGTGACCGGGCGCGCCGAGATCATGGACGCCCCCCACGTGTCCGGCCTCGGCGGTACCTACGGCGGCAACCCGATCTCCTGTGCGGCCGCGCTGGCCACCATCGAGACCATCGAGCTCGACGGCATGGTCGCGCGGGCGGCTGAGATCGAGTCGTTGATGAAGGACCGCCTGCATCGGCTGCAGGCCGAGGACGACCGGATCGGCGATGTCCGCGGCCGCGGCGCCATGATCGCTGTCGAACTGGTGAAATCCGGTAGCTCTGAACCGGATCCGGAGCTCACCAAGGCTCTCAGCTCGGCCGCCCATGCCGCGGGTGTGATCGTGTTGACCTGCGGCACGTTCGGTAACATCCTGCGGTTCCTGCCGCCGCTGAGTATCAGTGACGAGCTGCTGATCGAGGGCCTCGACGTGCTGGCATTGCTGCTCGCCGACCTGTAGGCAACCTCGAAAAACAATTCCGGCCGTGGAGCAAGTCGCTCCACGGCCGGATTTCTCTCGCGGGATCAGTGGTGGACCAGAGGGCGGTGGCCGGTTCCGTTGCCGCGGAACAGGTTCCGCCAGCTGCGCCGCGGACGGCTCTCAGCGGTGGGGCCGATCACCTCGGTGCGCTGGTCGGCCATCGGCAGCGGCGTCGACACGGGTGCCGCGGTATCGGTCTCCGCCACAACAGGCTCGGTGCGCTGGGCGTAGGCGACGTCCCGCACGCTCCGGATGGAGAGCCGGCCCACAGCCAAAGCGCCGAGGAACACGATCAGCGCCCCCAGGCCGGAGAAGAAGGCCAGTTCCAGGGCCACCGTCTTGGCCGGCGTCGCGGCGACGGGAACACCCAGCTCGCCCATGGACAGCATCGACGCGAAGGCGCGCCCGGCGACGAACCAGGCACCGGCGATCACGGCGAGCCAGCCGCCGAGGGTGGCGCTGGCGCGGTTCCGGGAGGTCAACAGGAGCAGACCGCCGAGCACCGTCACAGCTCCGGGCAGCACCTCGAGCCAGCCGCGCGCGTCCGTCCACACCCACGGCTGGTCGGGTGAGTATGCGAAGTCGAAATACGGCCCGACGAAGGGGATCAACGCTCCCCACACACCCAGCAACAGCAACAGGAAGCCGCTGGCCGCACCGCGGCTACGGGCGATCTTCATGCGGCCACCCTTGAGCTGGTGCACATCCACGGTGCCCGTCGAGGCATCGACCGTGCGAGTCCTCTTCATTGTTGCCTCCTCTTGTTGGGGCACTGGATACCCACCGGACCGCGGGGACTAACTCGCGCGCGGCGCCCGGCCCAGATCCCGTCGGCCGGCTCCGCCGGTGTGACTCCAATCACTCTGGCGCGCAGAAGATTTCGACTGTGACGGCAGACACACGAAGCAAAGTTCACAGTCAACTGACAGCCCCCACGGGATTAAACTTAGTTTTACTAACGTAGTTTTAGATGGCGCGGTCACCACGCCGCCTTTCTTCCTCATTCCTGCTAGTTCCAAGGGGACCTCTATGAACGCTGCACAGTCAGCCCAGGACCGCGAGACCCGCCTCGCTCACCGGATCGCCGATCTCTACGCCCACGACGCGCAGTTCGCAGGCGCTCGCCCCAGTGACGCCATCAGCGCGGCGATCGACCAACCCGGCCTGAGCCTGCCGTCGATCGTCGAAACCGTGATGGTCGGCTACTCCGACCGCCCCGCCCTGGCCCAGCGCGCCGTCGATCTCGTCGTCGACTCGGCCACCGGCCGCACCACCGCGACGCTGCTCCCCCGGTTCGACACCTTGACCTACGGTGAGCTCTGGGAACGCATCGGCGCGGTGCGCAACACCTGGCACCACGAAGGTCTGCACGCCGGTGACCGCGTGGCCATCCTCGGCTTCACCAGCGTCGACTACACCACCGTCGACATGGCGCTCGTCGGACTGGGTGCGGTGTCGGTGCCACTGCAGACCAGCGCGCCGGTAGCCCAGCTCCGCCCGATCGTCGCCGAAACCGAACCGGCGCTGATCGCCTCCAGCATCGACTTCCTCGACGACGCCGTAGAGCTCATCCTGAGGGGCCACCAGCCGCAACGCGTGGTGGTGTTCGACTACCTGCCCCAGGTGGACGACCATCGCGACGCGCTCGCCGATGCCCGTCGCCGCCTCGCCGAAGCCGGTCACCCCCTGCCGGTGGAGCCCCTGTCCGAAGTGCTGACCCGCGGTCAAGACCTGCCGGCCGCACCGAAGCCGGACCCCACCGAGGACAATCCGTTGAGCCTGCTGATCTACACCTCCGGCAGCACCGGCGCACCCAAAGGGGCGATGTATCCGGAGAACAAGGTCGCCAACATGTGGCAGGCATCGGCCCGCGCCGCGTGGCTCCCGGAGCAGTCCCCACTGCCGGCCATCGTGCTGAGCTTCATGCCGATGAGCCACATGATGGGACGCAGTGTTCTCTTCGGTGCGTTGTCATGCGGCGGCACAGTCTATTTCGCCGCCCGCAGTGACCTGTCCACCTTCCTCGAAGACCTCGCGCTCAGCCGCCCCACCCAGCTCAGCTTCGTGCCACGGATCTGGGAGATGCTGTTCAACGAGTATCAGAGCGAACTGGATCGCTCGGCGGCAGACGATGACGATCAGGTGCTGACCGCATTGCGGCAGAAGCTGCTCGGCAATCGGTTCGTCTCGGCGATGAGCGGATCGGCGCCCATCTCGGCGGAGATGAAGGCGTGGGTGGAGCGTTTCCTGGACATGCATCTGGTGGAGGGTTATGGCTCCACCGAAGCCGGCGCGGTGTTCGTCGACGGTGTCGTGCGACGTCCTCCGGTGATCGACTACAAGCTGGTCGACGTCCCCGAACTCGGGTACTTCCACACCGACCGGCCCCACCCCCGCGGTGAACTGCTGGTCAAGAGCGAGCAGCTGTTCCCCGGGTACTACAAGCGGCCCGATGTGACCGCCGAGATGTTCGACGCCGACGGCTTCTACCGGACCGGCGATATCGTCGCCGAGCTGGGACCGGATCAGCTGGAATACGTCGATCGCCGCAACAACGTGCTCAAGCTGGCGCAAGGTGAATTCGTCACCGTCTCCAAATTGGAAGCGGTCTTCGACAGCGCCTCGCTGGTGCGGCAGATCTATCTCTATGGCAACAGCGCGCGCTCCTATCTGCTGGCGGTGGTGGTGCCGACCGAGGACGCGCTGGCGCAGTCGGACCCCGAGACGCTCAAGGCGCGTATCAGCGAGTCGCTGCAGCGGGCGGCGCGGTCGGCGGATCTGCAGTCCTATGAGGTCCCCCGCGACTTCCTGATCGAGACAACGCCTTTCACGCTGGAGAACGGGTTCCTGACCGGTATCCGCAAACTGGCCCGGCCGAACCTGAAGGCACACTACGGACCCCGGCTGGAGGAGCTCTACAGTGAGCTCGCCGACGGCCAGGCCGCCGAGCTGCGCGCGCTGCGCCACAGCGGTGCCGAGCAGCCCGTGCTGGAGACCGTGAGCCGGGCCGCCGGTGCACTGCTCGGCGCGGCGGCCGCCGACCTGCAGGCGGGCGCCCACTTCACCGATCTGGGCGGAGACTCGCTGTCGGCGTTGACCTTTGCCAACCTGCTGCACGAGATCTTCGGGGTCGACGTGCCGGTGGGCGTGATCGTCAGCCCGGCCACGGATCTGGCTGCCATCGCGGCGTTCATCGACACCGAACGCAGCGGGGGAACCAAGCGTCCGACGTACGCTTCGGTGCACGGCAGGGAGGCCACCGAGGTCCACGCCCGCGATCTGACGCTGGACAAGTTCCTCGACGCCCATACGCTGGCCGCCGCACCGACCCTGCCGGGCCCCGCCGAACAGGTCCGTACCGTGCTGCTGACCGGCGCCACCGGATTCCTCGGCCGCTACCTGGCCCTGGAGTGGCTCGAACGCCTGAGCCTGGTCGACGGCAAACTGATCTGTCTGGTGCGGGCCAAGTCCGATGAAGACGCCCGCCGCCGGCTGGATGCGACATTCGACTCCGGTGACCCCGAATTGTTGCGCCACTACCAGGAATTGGCCGCGGCGCATCTCGAGGTGATCGCCGGCGACAAGGGCGAGGCCGACCTCGGGCTCGATCAAGCCACCTGGCAGCGCCTGGCCGATACCGTGGACCTGATCGTCGACCCGGCCGCGCTGGTCAACCACGTGCTGCCGTACAGCCAGCTGTTCGCGCCGAACGCGCTGGGCACCGCGGAGCTGATCCGCATCGCGCTGACGACGAAGATCAAGCCGTTCGTGTACGTTTCGACAATCGGCGTCGGCGCCGGCATCGAGCCCGGCACGTTCGTCGAGGACGCCGACATCCGCGAGATCAGCGCCACCCGCACCGTCGACGAGAGCTACGCCAACGGGTACGGCAACAGCAAGTGGGCCGGCGAGGTGCTGCTGCGCGAGGCGCACGACCTGTGTGGGCTGCCGGTATCGGTGTTCCGCTGCGACATGATCCTGGCCGATGTGACCTATGCCGGCCAGCTCAACCTGCCGGACATGTTCACCCGGATGATGTTGAGCCTGGGGGCAACCGGGATCGCCCCGGAGTCGTTCTACGAGCTCGGTGCCGACGGGCAGCGCCAGCGCGCCCACTACGACGGACTGCCGGTCGAGTTCATCGCCGACGCGATCTCCACCCTGGGCGCCAATGTGGTCGAGGGATTCGAGACCTATCACGTGATGAACCCCTACGACGACGGTATCGGAATGGACACCTTCGTCGACTGGCTGATCGAAGCCGGGTATCCGGTGCACCGCGTCGGTGACTACGCCACCTGGCTGGCCCGGTTCGAGACGGCCCTGCGGGGGCTGCCCGACAAGCAGCGGCAGGCCTCGCTGTTGCCGCTGCTGCACAACTACGCCCGCCCGGAACATCCGATGCGGGGGTCCATGGCACCGGTCGACCGGTTCCGGACCGCCGTGCAGGAGGCCAAGATCGGCCACGACAAGGACATCCCGCACATCACCGCCCCCGTCGTCGTCAAGTACGTGACGGATCTGAAGCTGCTGGGTCTGCTCTAGACCCAGCCTCGACTACGCCAGGGCCGGTGCCCTCCCCGCTCACCGGTCCTGGCGTAGTGCCCTTCACACCAGGGCGAGGGCCAGCAGCACCACGGCGATGGCCGGGAAGGTGCCTTGGGTCAGCGCCGCACGGGCTTTGTCCGGCGACGACGCCACCAGCACCAGCGCCGCAGCCGCCATGGACCCGGCGCCGGCGAACACCAGCGCCGCACCGATACCTTTGTGGCCCAGGGCGACCGCGGTGATACCCAGTGCGGTGATCACCGCCAGGAACAGGTTGTAGAAACCCTGATTGAAGGCCAGCAGTTTGGTGGCCTCGGCTTCTTCCCTGGTGGTGCCGAAAGCCGCCCGGGTGCGC
Source organism: Mycolicibacterium sp. SMGY-1XX (assembly GCF_059132455.1). Lineage (NCBI taxonomy): Bacteria > Bacillati > Actinomycetota > Actinomycetes > Mycobacteriales > Mycobacteriaceae > Mycobacterium > Mycolicibacterium sp. SMGY-1XX. Next base: position 3,142,046 of record NZ_CP101139.1, on the reverse strand, counting down.
GGGCTGGTCCATGTCAGCGACTCCATCACGAAGATGTAGACGTGCAGCAGCGCCGCGAGCCCGGCGAAGATCGATGCCGCAGTGATCATGAAAGCTCCGGTATCTCGCGAAGAGCGCCACGCTCAGCGCTGTCGGTGGATGTGCTGTCGGTGGATGTGCACTGTAATCGAACACCACGCCTTGTCAGGAACCCATCGTGATCCAGCAACTCGACGCCGCGGGCCCGTGCCGCGATGGCCACCCGCGCGACGTCGACCGCCGGGAGCAGCTCGGCGAGAACGCGCAGACCGGCGTCGATTCCCGCCAGACTAGGCGGCGGTAAATGGTGGTTTCGGCTGGTATGGCGTGTACCACCACCAGTCGCAGCGTTGCCCGCCGGGCCCGGGGTGCGCCTGAACATCAGGTGGTGGTGTGGTCGGCGGACGCGCCAGTGATCCGGCGCGTAGCGGATGCCCGGCTGCATCGGTGACCACGAGGCGATCCACCGGACCGGTAATCGTGATGACATGCTTGTGGTGCATCCGATGGTGAAATGGGCATACCAGCACCAGGTTCCAGAGCTCGGTGGGGCCACCGTCCTCCCAATGGACGACGTGATGAGCATGGAGTCCGCGGGTGGCCCCGCACCCCGGCACAACGCAGGTGCCGTGGTCGCGGTGCTCGAGGGCGCGGCGCAGCCGGCGGCTGATGGTGCGGGTTTCGCGGCCGGCGCCGATGGGGCGGCCGTCGCGTTCGAACCACACCTCACAGGTGGAATCGCACAGCAGGTACCGGCGGTCGGCATCGGAGAGCAGCGGCCCCAGATGCAATGCGGCAACGCGGGACTCGAGATCGAGATGCACGACGACGGTGGTCCGCTGTCCGTGCGGGCGGGCAGTGACATCAGCGTCCCAGCCGGCTCGCACCAAGCTCATGAATCCGTCGACCGGGACCGGGAACGGCGGTGTCTGATCGGATTTTTCATCACCGTGGTCTCTTTTCCAGTCGGCGACAACCTTGTCCTGATGCGACTGCAGCGCGGCGTCGAACTCCGCAGCCTCCTCGGCAGGCAAGGTGACATGCCAGGTGGTGGACTGCTCACCGCAGGTCTTGGTGATCGACCGCGGCGCCTCCGGTTCCGGTATCGGCTCGGGCTCGACGTCGGGCTCTGGTTCAGGTGTGGGACGCGGTTCCAATGCAACCGCCTGACGGATCTGCTTGACGGTGGCAAACCGGGCGAACTGCGCGTAATGCGCATCGGAACCCGCGCCGGCTTTCTCAGCGACGGCTCCCACCTGGTCCAGCGACAACCAACCTTCGCGCATACCTGCAGCGCACTGTGGGAATTCAGCGGACCGCTGCGCCACCGTGGTGATGACCGTGGCGGTGTGCGGCGAGACCCCGGTCTTGGCAGCCACCAAGGACGCCATCGACCGATACCCCGTGGCGCCCGCCAACCCGTCACCGTCGATCTCGGCGACGATCTCCACGATCTCCCCGTCGATCGCATTGCGCTGGCCGGTCAGCTCCCCGAGCCTGTCCAGCAACACCTCCAGCCGCTGCTTGGGAGAAACCCCAGCAGCGGCCAAAGGCGTTGCAGTGGAAGGCATGACACCATCAAAGCAGACACGTCCGACAAGAAAGCTGAGCTCTGGGCCGAACAAGGCCGGCCCGTTCTCCCCCTCGTCCCTGGGGCTGGGGAGTGTCGCAGTAACGGTGTAAGTGGCCATACGGCCCCCGGTGTACCGGGGGCGGAAGGGCCACCTGGTGACCGAGACTGTCGTGGCTGTGGAGCCATCGCAGAAAGGACCATGACGAGGGGGGTTCGGTGCGGGGCGTAGAGGGCTTGTCGAGGAGGCCGGCGTCACCGTGCGGACGCCACCGGTTGACCCACTTCGAGGCGCAGGCGTGTGAGATGCCCATCTCTGCGGCGATGTGAGCGAGGGGCCGAGTTCGGCATCGATGGACAAGCCGTCGACGGCCTTCGACGCTCAGCGGAGCATCTGCGTGACTCACCCGACAACGTCGCTTCGGTATCGAGGTGCGATCAGGCGTTGCGAGGGCAGCAGCATGATCAAGGCGACGCCGGTTAGGGCGATGGCTACCCACACTGGCCCGAGATCACCGGAACACGGGAGCGCCACCGCCCCAGCTGCCGGACCTACCGCCGCCCCGATGTTGAGCGCGGCGGTCGCATAGGAACCGCCCATGGTGGGCGCTCCGGACGCCGCGTAGAGTACCCGTGCGATCAGGGTGCTCCCCACGGCGAACGCCAGCATTCCTTGGACGAAGATCAGGATCAAGAGAAGCACCGGGTGTGCGGCAAGCAGCGCGAAAGCCACCCATCCCGAAAGCAGGATGGGTGCGCCCACGCCGAGAGTCCGACGCGGGTATCGGTCGGAAAGGCGTCCAGCCGCAGCCACTCCGAGAAAAGATCCAAGGCCGAACAGCACCAGGGCCAGCGGTACCCACACCTCATCCAAGGCAGCGGTCCCGGTCACGACGGGGGCGAGGAACGTGAACGCGGCGAACGTGCCACCGTTGACCAAGGCTCCGAGCAGCATCGCCATGAATAAACGGGGCGAACAGAGTTGAGCGAGTTCGAAAACCAGAGACTTCGCACCGTTGGACCGTTCCGATGCTGAGTCTGTGTGGGGCCGAATCCCGACGAGGATGCCGGCTGCGGCGGGAACGCATAGCAACGCGACGGCCCAGAACGTGGCCCGCCACCCCATCGCGCTACCGAGCAGAGCGCCGGTGGGGACGCCGGCGACGGTCGCGATCGTGGTGCCGGACAGAAGGATTGCCAGGGAACGTCCCTTCTGGTCAGGGGCAACAAGACGGGTCGCAGTGCTCAGGGCGACCGCCAGGAAACCGGCGTTGGCGACCGCGGCCAGGACACGGGTGGCGAACAGCACGGAGAAGGACGGGGTGATCGCGGCGACGACGTGACAAAGTGCGAAGACCACCACGCAACCGAGCAGTGTGGCCCGCGCAGGCCATCGGCGAGCGAAGGCGGCCATCGTGGGGGCGCCCCCGATCATCCCGACCGCGAACGCCGATGTAAGCAGTCCAGCAGTCCCGACCGAGACGTCGAAACTGGTGGCGATGTCCGGTACCAGGCCGGCGAGCATGAATTCTGAGGTGCCCATGGCGAAGACCGCGAGGGCAAGCAGGTACAGAGCGAGAGGCATCGAGTTACTCCGAGGGAAGAAACGAACAGAAGGCGTCTCGTCACCACGGCCAGCCTGATGGAATTGCCCGAACGGCCACCCACGCATGCAAGCGGGGCGGGAAGGCTAGATCCTCAGTGGTTCAGGGGGCTGACGGCGCGACCGAAAGCCCCCACAGTGTCCGATTCAGGGCTCGACATAGAGCAAAGTTTAAACACAGCCGATCGAGCACTGCACATCTGATTGGATGGCCACGCCATCGACATCAACGTCCTGCCTCGCAACATCTAATCGAACAGCGCGCTCTGCCCCAGCCCGGCCGCCCCGGCGGGCGGTTTCATCCCCAGGTGGGTCCATGCCAGTGCCGTTGCCACCCGCCCGCGCGGCGTACGCGCCAGCATCCCGGCGCGCACCAGGAACGGTTCACAGACCTCTTCGACGGTGGTGGCTTCCTCCCCCACCGCAACGGCCAGCGTCGACACCCCGACGGGGCCACCCCCGAAACTGCGGGTCAGCGCCGAGAGCACGGCGCGGTCAAGCCGGTCGAGGCCGAGTTCGTCGACGTCGTAGACCTCCAGCGCGGCCTTGGCGACATCCTTGGTGAGGACGCCGTCGGCGCGCACCTCGGCGAAGTCGCGGACCCGGCGCAACAGACGATTGGCGATCCGTGGCGTGCCGCGGGAGCGCCGCGCGATCTCGGTGCTGGCGTCGTCGCCGAGCTCGATGCCCAGGATTCGCGCCGAGCGGGCGAGCACCCGTTCCAGTTCGACCGGCTCGTAGAAATCCATGTGCGCAGTGAACCCGAAGCGGTCGCGCAGCGGCCCCGTCAGCGCGCCCGAGCGGGTGGTGGCACCGACCAGGGTGAACGGTGCGACTTCCAGCGGAATCGACGTCGCCCCAGGACCTTTGCCCACCACGACGTCGACGCGGAAATCCTCCATCGCGAGGTAGAGCATCTCTTCGGCGGGCCGGGCAATCCGGTGGATCTCGTCGATGAACAGCACGTCACCTTCGACGAGGTTGCTCAGCATGGCCGCCAGATCGCCGGCCCGTTCCAGCGCCGGGCCCGATGTGACCCGCAGCGACGAGCCGAGTTCGGCGGCGATGATCATCGCCAGCGATGTCTTGCCCAGCCCGGGCGGCCCCGACAGCAGGATGTGATCCGGCGTGCCGCCGCGGTTCTTGGCGCCTTCGATGACCAGTTGCAGCTGCTCGCGCACCCTGGGCTGACCGATGAACTCGTCGAGCGACTTCGGCCGCAGGCTGGCGTCGATATCCCCTTCACCGACCGTCAGCGCGCCGGAGACCTCCCGCTCCTCCGGGGCATCGTCGTCGTCGAATCGGCTCATTTGTTCTTGCCCAACAGATTCAGCGCCGACCGCAGCACCGTCGAGGTGGAGGCATCGGGTTCAGAGGCCAGCACCTTGTCGGTGGCTTCCTCAGCCTGCTTGACCGCAAAGCCAAGTCCGACAAGGGCTTCGACCACCGGGCCTCGCACCGCGTGGCCACTGGCGGCACTGGAGCCCGCCGTACCGGTCACCGGGCCGATCTTGTCACGCAGCTCCAGCACCAACCGCTCGGCGCTGCGCTTGCCGATACCGGGCACCCGGGTCAGCGCGGTGACGTCACCGTCGGCCAGCGCCTGCCGCAACGCGGTGGCGTCGTACACCGCCAAGGTGGCCAGCGCGATCTTGGGCCCGACGCCGGACACACCCAGCAACGTGCTGAACAGGTCGCGCGCGTCGGCGTCGGCGAAGCCGTAGAGGGTCATCGAATCCTCGCGCACGATCATCGCGACGATGAGCCGGGCCTCCGTACCGCGTCGCAGGCCCGCCAGCGTCGACGGTGTGCACATCACCTTGTAGCCCACCCCGGCGCATTCGATGACAGCGTGATCGAGGGCGATGTCGACGACCTCGCCGCGTACCGAGGCGATCACCGGGCGGCCTTGAGCTTGGCTTGGTAACGCTTCTTCTGTTCGGCGGCCATGGCCTCGGCCTTGGCCATCCGCGCGATCATCGGGGCCCGCCAGCAGTGACAGATGGCCAACGCCAAGGCATCCGCGGCGTCCGCGGGGGTGGGTTTCTGCTGCAGCGCCAGGATCCGGGTGACCATCTCGGTGACTTGGGCCTTGTCGGCCCGGCCGTTGCCGGTGACGGCGGCCTTGACCTCGCTGGGGGTGTGGAAGTGCACTTCGATCTCCCGCTTTGCGGCCGCGAGCGCGACGACGCCGCCGGCCTGCGCCGTGCCCATCACCGTGGAGACGTTCTGCTGGGCGAACACCCGCTCGACGGCCACCACATCCGGTTTGTGGGTGTCCATCCAGTATTCGACGGTGTTGCTGATGGTGAGCAACCGGCGGTGCAGCGGGTCGCTGGACGGGGTGCGCACCACATCGACATCCAGGGCGATCACCTGCCGTCCGGTTCCGCCTTCGATCACCGAGAGACCACACCTGGTCAGTCCCGGGTCGACGCCCATGACGCGCAACAACTGGGACCCCTTCCCACCAGAAAACACCGAACAGCTGTTCGAGAGCGTAGCCGGTGTCGGGGACACCCTACGGTAGGGACACGCCAGCTGGGCACCGCCGACCGGAGGAACCGATGCCAGAACCGCGCAGTGATCTCACCGAACTGCTACGGCGCCGCGCGCTCACCGAAGATTCCGCTCGGCCCGACGCCGTGGACCGCCGCCACGCCGCAGGCGGGCGGACCGCGCGCGAGAACATCGCGGACTTGGTGGACCCGGAGTCGTTCGTCGAGTACGGGCGGTTCGCCATCGCGGCCCAGCGGCAGCGCCGCGAGGTCACCGACCTGATGGCCCGGACCCCGGCCGACGGACTGGTGGCGGGCACCGCCCGCATCAACGGGGCGGCCTGCGCGGTGCTGTCCTACGACTACACCGTGCTGGCCGGCACCCAGGGTGCGCTCGGGCACCGCAAGAAGGATCGCCTCTTCGAGCTCATCGAGCGATTGCAGCTGCCCACGGTGTTCTTCGCCGAAGGCGGCGGGGGCCGACCCGGTGACACCGACTACCCGGTGGTCTCGTCCCTCGATGTCCGCGCCTTCGCGCTGTGGGCGGGGCTGTCCGGGCTGGTGCCCCGGATCGCGGTGGTCAAGGGTCGCTGTTTCGCGGGCAATGCCGTGATCGCCGGATGCGCTGACCTGATCGTCGCCACCGCCGACACCTCGATCGGGATGGGCGGCCCGGCGATGATCGCCGGCGGCGGCCTCGGCGACGTCGCCCCGGATGACGTGGGCCCGGTGTCGGTGCAGGAACCCAACGGCGTCATCGACGTCGTGGTGGCCGATGAACGCGAGGCCGTGGCGGTGACCAAGAAGCTGGTGGGCTATTTCCAGGGCCGCACCACGCCCGGCCCGGCGGCCGATCAGCGGACGCTGCGCACCGTCGTCCCCGAGCGGGCACGTCGCGCCTATGACGTTGCACCCGTCATCGAGACGCTGGCCGACGAAGGCTCGGTGACATTGCTGCGCAAGCGTTTTGCCCGTGAGATGGTGACCGCGCTGATCCGCATCGACGGTCGCCCGATCGGGGTGATCGCCAACGACACCCGCTACATGGCCGGCGCCATCACCGCGGCAGGCGCCGAGAAAGCGGCACGATTCCTGCAACTCTGCGACGCTTTCGGCCTGCCGGTGCTGTCGCTGGTGGACTGCCCCGGCTACATGGTCGGTCCGGCCGCCGAGGCCGACGCACTGGTGCGGCGCGGATCGCGACTGCTGATCGCGGGCGCGTCGCTGGAGGTGCCGCTGATCGCGGTGGTGCTGCGCCGTGGGTACGGTCTTGGCGCGCAGGCGATGACGGGCGGCAGTCTGCAGGAACCGCTGCTCACCGTGGCATGGCCGGGAGCGCACCTGGGACCCATGGGTCTGGAGGGCGCGGTGCGCCTGGGCATGCGTAAGGAACTGGACGCCATCGCCGACGACGCCGAACGCGAGGAACGGGTTCGTCAGCTCACCGACGCGGCACAGGTGACCGCCGGCGCACTGAACGCGGCATCGGTGTTCGAGATCGACGATGTGATCGACCCGGCCGACACCCGGGCGTTGATCATCGCGACCCTGGCGGCGGCCGACGGGCACCACCGCTCCGGCCGGCGCCGGTTCATCGACACCTGGTGAAGCTTTTCACCGCTCGAGGCCGGTGCTGTTGCGCAACTCGACGGCACCGCCCTCGTGGGTCACATCCGCCTGTGCGCTGCGCTTCTGGGCGACGATCTCGTTGATGCGACGGCCAGAGGCGCGCCAGCCCTTCACCTTCTCGCGGCCCACCTCTTGGCCGTCGCGTTCGGTGATCACCTTCCACGGCATTCCGAGGAACTTGGCCAGCAACCAGAACGGCCAGGCCAGCAACACCGGTAGCGCCAGCAGGAACAGCACGATGCCGAAAGTGCTACTGCCCCACGACGCCATGTCCATTGCCCCCAGCAACGGCCACTGAGCACGGCGCACCCGCCACTTCACGCCGTCGGCGTCACGGAACTCTGGCATGTGCTCACACTAGATGTACCGCACAACCCTGGCGTTTCCTGAGGATCGTGCACTACGGGGCACGAGATGCCGATTCGGTGAGTAGTGTCCCATCCCGGCACGTCGAAGGACTGCGCAAGGGGCTGACCCATGAACGGTGAACCAGACCTCTACATCGGAGGTTCCTGGCGGCGCGCGTCCGGCGGCGGCACGCGCGACATCATCAACCCGGCCGACGGAAGCGTCGTCGCCACCGTCGACGAAGCCGGTCCCGACGACGCCCGCGAGGCCGTCGCCGCGGCACGCGCCGCCTTCGACGAGGGCAGCTGGCCCGCCACGCCGGTGGCCGAGCGAGCCGCAATCCTGCAACGCATCGCCGACCTCCTGTCCCGGGACAAGGAGCACGTGGCGCTTCTCGAAACACGTGACACCGGGAAGACGCTGGCAGAGAGCCGGATCGACATCGAGGACGTGATCTCGGTGTTCCGCTATTACGCCCACCTGGTCGCGGTGCAGACCGACAAGATCGTCGATGTCGGCGATCCCGCCGTGCTCAGCCGAGTGGTCCACGAACCCATCGGGGTGTGCGTGCTCATCGCGCCGTGGAACTACCCGCTGCTGCAGATGTCCTGGAAAGTGGCACCGGCGCTGGCCGCCGGCTGCACCATGGTGATGAAACCCAGCGAAGTCACGCCGCTGAGCACCATCGCGTTCACCTCGCTGGTGGAAGAAGCGGGTGTGCCGCCGGGAGTGGTCAACCTGGTGCAGGGCAGCGGCGCCAGGCTCGGGGCGGCACTGACCGACACCGCCGAGGTGGACTTCATCTCGTTCACCGGCGGACTGGCCACCGGGCGCACCATCGCCGAAGTCGCCGCCAAACACGTCACGAAGGTCGCGCTCGAACTCGGCGGCAAGAACCCCCACATCGTGTTCGCCGACGCCGATTTCGACACCGCGGTGGATCACGTGTTGACCGGGGTGTTCCTTCATTCCGGTCAGGTGTGCTCGGCGGGCACCCGGCTGATCATCGAGGAGTCGATCGCCGAGCGGTTTGTTGCCGAACTCGCCGTCCGCGCCGAGAAGATCCGGGTGGGCGACGGGCTGGACCCGGCCAGCGAAACCGGTCCTCTGGTTTCCGAGACGCACCGCGACAAGGTGGAAGCGTATGTGGCGCTGGGGATCTCCGAAGGTGCCGCGCTGGTCTGCGGGGGCCGCCGGCCCGAGGCCCCGGCGCTGGCCAAGGGCTATTTCTACCTTCCCACGATTTTCGACCGGTGCGACCGGTCGATGCGGATCGTCACCGAGGAGACCTTCGGTCCGATCCTGACCGTCGAACGATTCACCGACGAAGCCGAGGCGATCGCACTCGGCAACGACACGCAATACGGTCTCGCGGCGGGTGTCCGGACATCGGACAGCGCCCGGGGCGAGCGGGTGGTGCGGGCACTGCGGCACGGCACCGTGTGGCTCAACGACTTCGGCTACTACACCGCGGCAGCGGAGTGGGGCGGCTACGGGAAGTCCGGTAACGGACGCGAGCTCGGACCGACCGGCCTCGCCGAATACCAAGAGATCAAACATATCTGGCACAACACGGCGCCGCAGGCCGCAGGGTGGTTCAAGGGCTGACGCCCGATGAGCCAAGGCTAGGGAGACAGTCATGGTCATCAGAGAAACGCACGCCGACAGCGGCCTGGACGAGTTCGGTTACCGAGAATCCTTGGACCGCAGTATCGGCAAGTTCGCCAGCTTCGCCGCCGGCGTCAGCTACATCTCGATTCTGACCGGCACTTTCCAGTTGTTCTACTTCGGATTCGGCACCGCCGGACCGGCCTACCTGTGGTCCTGGCCGATCGTCTTCCTCGGGCAGATGGCCGTCGCGCTGTGTTTCATGGAACTCGCCGCGAAGTACCCGGTGGCCGGCTCGGTGTACAACTGGAGCAAGAAACTGGCCAGCAGGTTGGTGGGCTGGACCTCGGGCTGGTTGATGCTCACCGCCTCGATCGTCACCATTTCGGCGGTGGCGCTGGCGTATCAGCTCAACCTGCCACGGCTGTGGAGCGGATTTCAGATCATCGGCGACGGCACCGGGGAATACGACTACGCCGCCAACGCGGTGCTGCTGGGCACCGTGCTGATTGTGTTCACCACGGTGGTCAACGCACTCGGGGTGCGGTTGATGGCGATGATCAACAGCGCCGGGGTTTTCATCGAGCTGATCGCGGCGGTGCTCATCGCCTTCCTGCTCGCCATCCACATCCAGAACGGTCCCGATGTGTTCTTCTCGGCCAACGGGTATGGCGCCGACGAGAGCATGGGGTATCTCGGCGCGTTCCTGGTCGCCTCACTGGCCTCCGGTTACGTCATGTACGGCTTCGACACGGCCAGTTCGTTGGGCGAAGAGACCAGAGATCCCCGGCGCACTGCACCCAAGGCCATTGCCCGGGCCATCCTCGCGTCGTTCGTGATCGGCGGCGCCATCCTGGTTTTCGCGGTGATGGCCGCGCCGAATCTGCAGGATCCCGCGCTCGGCGAAAGCTCGGGCGGCCTGCAGTACATCGTCGAACTGGTCATGGGCGGCCCGCTGAGCAAGGTGTTCCTGGTCTGCATCGTCATCGCGGTGACCGTGTGCACGCTGGCCGTGCACACCGCGGCGATCCGGCTCACGTTCGCCATGGCGCGCGACAATGCGCTGCCGTTCGGCGAACGGCTGGCCACCGTCAACCCGAAGACGCAGACACCGATCGTGCCCGCGGTGACCATCGGGATCATCGCGGTGGTGATCCTCGTCATCAACATCGGTCAGCCCAAGATCTTCACGGTGCTGACGTCCATTGCGATCATCATGATCTACCTGGCCTATCTGATGGTCACCGGGCCTCTGCTGAAGAAGCGGTTGCAGGGCCAGTGGCCACCGGCGGACCTGAAGGCGGAGGGCTATTTCACGATGGGCCGCTGGGGTCTCCCGGTGAACATCTTCGCCGTGGTCTGGGGTGTGGCGATGGCGCTGAACCTGGCTTGGCCGCGCGCTGCCGTGTACGGGGAGCCCTGGTACAACACCTGGGGCGCCTTCGTCTACATCGGTGTGATCGTCGGAGCCGGGTTGCTCTGGTACGCCGTCAAGGGCCGCCACCACATCGGGTGCCTGAAGTCCCATGCCGCGGAGACCGTCCGTGACTGACACCTTCGACTACGTCATCGCAGGCGGTGGTACGGCGGGTTGTGTACTGGCAGCGCGCCTTTCGGAAGATCCCGGGGTCACGGTGTGCCTGGTCGAGGCCGGTCCGTCCGATGTGGGCGACGACAACATCCTGGTGCTGTCCGAGTGGATGCACCTGCTCGATTCGGGTTATGACTGGGACTATCCCATTGAGCCGCAGGAGCGGGGCAACTCGTTCATGCGGCACGCCAGGGCCAAGGTGCTCGGCGGCTGTTCCTCGCACAATTCGTGTATCGCATTCTGGCCGCCGGCAGAGGCACTCGACGACTGGGTGGGCATGGGCGCCCAGGGCTGGGGCGCGGCCGAAATCCTGCCGCTGACAAAACGTCTGACCGAGACGGTACTGCTGCGCGACGTTCCTCCCGAGGATCCGTGTGGTGCGGCGGTGCTGGAGGCGGCCGCGGAGGTGGGCCTGCCCACCGTGGCGTTCAACCGCGGGGAGACGGTACGCAACGGCGCGGGCTGGTTCCAGATCAACGCCGGCGAGGACGGCACCCGCATGTCGAGTTCGTATGCCTTCCTGCATCCGATCATCCAGACCCGGCCCAACCTCGAGGTACGCACCGATTGCTGGGTGGCCGAGATCCTCTTCGATGAGGCCGACAACGCCACCGGGGTGCGCTATCAACGACCCGACCTCACCGGTTATGACAGCGTATCCGCCCGGCGTGAGGTCATCCTGTGCGCCGGCGCCATCGACACCCCGAAGTTGTTGATGCTCTCCGGGATCGGGCCGTCAGCGCATCTCCGCGAGTTCGGGATCGACGTGCGGGTCGACTCCCCCGGCGTCGGCGCGAACCTCGACGACCACATTGAAGGGCTGGTGTTCTGGGAGGCTGCGCGGCCGATGGTGACCACCTCGACCCAGTGGTGGGAGATCGGGCTGTTCACCTGCGTCGACCCCGGGGTGTCCCAACCCGATCTGATGATGCACTACGGCAGCGTGCCGTTCGACATGAACACGCTGCGGCGCGGTTACCCGACCACCGACAACGGATTCTGCCTGACGCCGAACGTGACACAGGGGCACAGCCGCGGTTCGGTGCGGTTGCGCAGCCGCGATTTCCGGGACCGCGCCAGAGTGGATCCGCGGTATTTCACCGATCCCGACGGATATGACGAGCGCATCATGCTCGCCGGGTTGCGGCTGGCGCGCCGGATCGCCGAGCAGACGCCGCTGGCGGCGTGGGTGGCTCGTGAGCTGGCGCCGGGACCCGACGCCACCACCGACGACGAATTGCTGGACTACGTGCACCAGTGCCACAACACCGTGTACCACCCTGCGGCCACCGCCCGGATGGGCTCACCCACCGACCCCCTGGCCGTCCTCGATCCCGAACTGCGGGTCAAGGGGGTGTCACGGTTGCGGGTGGTGGATGCCTCGGCGATGCCGAAACTACCGGCGGTGAACCCGAACATCACCGTCATGACGATGGCGGAGAAATGCGCAGATCTCCTGCGGACTTCAACGTGATCCCACGGTAGGCCGGCGCCAGGGCGCGCCCCGCCGCCACCAGCGGTTCGGTGCTGCGCAAGGTGCGGGCCACGATGAAGGCGCCCTCCAGCGCCGACACCAGCGCCACCGTCAACCCGCGCGCAGTATCCGAATCCAGTCCGCGCGCAACGAAATACGCGGTCCCGCCGTCGAGCCAGCCGGTGAACACCGCGGCCGCGGTCTGGCGCAATTCCTCATCGAGGTCGGCGGTCTCGGCGGCGACGCTGGCCACCGGGCACATGTTCGCGAACCCGGTGGCGGCCATGTCCTCGGCGGCCTGAGTGAAGGCCGACTCGATGGCGCCGGCGAGGTCGGTGTGCGGGTCCATCAGGGTGGGGATGAGCATGCCGTAGGCGATGCCGGCATTGGTCAATGCCTCGCGGGCGATCTGCTGTTTGCCGCCGGGGAAATGGTGATAGAGCGAACCGGTGGGGGCGCCACTGGCTGCCACGATGTCTTTCATCCCCACCGCGCCGTAGCCCTTGGACCGCATCAACTCCGCGGCGGCCGTCACGATCGATTCCCGGGTGGACCTTGCCATTGTCGCCTCCTACCGACACACTAGAGCATACGTTCTAGAATCGCCGTTCTAGTGGAGGGTTGGGCTATGAAATCCGTTGACCTCACCGCGGGCACCGTCGAGTACCGAGAAGAAGGCGACCCGGACGGACCACCCGTCGTCCTGTTACACGGACTGCTGATGAACGACTCGCAGTGGGACATGGTGATCCCGTTGTTGCCGAGCGGTTTTCGCTATCTCCTGCCGGTGCTCCCGCTAGGTGGCCATCGCGTTCCGATGCGCCCGGAGGCCGACCTGACGATGCCCGGCATGGTCGGTGTCGTCGCCGATTTCCTCGACGCACTCGATCTCATGGACGTCTGCCTGGTGGTCACCGACTGGGGCGGGCCGCTGTTTTTGACCGACATCGGCCGCGACAAGCGGATCAACCGGATGGTGATCTGTCCGTGCGAGGCGTTCGGCAACTTCCCGCCCGGCTTTCCCGGAAAGATGACCTGGGTGGCCAGCCGCACCACCGGCACTCTTGCCCTCGCCATGAAACAGATGCGGATCCCGTGGCTGCGTGACCGCTTCTTCATGTGGGGAATGATGGCCAAGAAGTCGATTCCGCAAGCCACGATGGACGCGTGGACCGAACCCGGGCTGGCGGACCGGGCCATCCGCAGTGATCTCCTGAAGTACTCCCGCACCCGGTTCGACCGGCGTGATCTGGTGCGCGCCACCAACCGGCTGGCCTTCTTCGAAGGCGAGGTGTTGGTGCTGTGGAGCCGCAACGCGGTGATGCCCGACGATCACGCGCACCGGCTGGCCGAACTGACGCGCAGCCAGCTGCGCTACATCGACGACGCGAGCGTACTGGTCATGCTCGATCAGCCCGAGCAGACCGCCCGCGAGATCGGCGCCTTCCTGACCCGCACCTGACGCCCGTGTGCCAGGGGTCTACTCCTCGTCGAGCTGGGCGGCGACGTCGTCCGGGATGTCGACGTTGGTGTACACGTCCTGTACGTCGTCGCTGTCTTCGAGCGCGTCGACGAGCTTGAACACCTTGCGGGCGCCTTCGAGGTCGACGGGCACAGTGACCGACGGCTGGAAGCTCGCGTCGGCTGAGTCGTAGTCGATACCCGCGTCCTGCAGCGCGGTGCGCACGGCCACCAGATCGGTGGGCTCGGAGATGATCTCGAAGCTGTCGCCCTGGTCGTTGATCTCCTCGGCGCCGGCCTCCAGGACCGCGGCCAGCACGTCATCCTCGGACAGGCCGTTCTTCTCCAGCGTCACCACGCCCTTGCGGGAGAAGAGGTAGGACACCGAACCGGGATCAGCCATGTTGCCGCCGTTGCGGGTCATCGCCACCCGGACCTCGCCGGCGGCGCGGTTCTTGTTGTCGGTCAGGCACTCGACCAGGATCGCCACGCCGTTGGGGCCGTACCCCTCGTAGGTGATGGTCTGCCAGTCGGCGCCACCGGCTTCCTCGCCCGCACCGCGCTTGCGGGCGCGTTCGATGTTGTCGTTGGGAACCGAGCTCTTCTTCGCCTTCTGAATGGCGTCGTAGAGAGTGGGGTTACCGGCAGGGTCGCCGCCACCGGTGCGGGCCGCGACCTCGATGTTCTTGATCAGCTTGGCGAAGTTCTTACCCCGACGCGCATCGATGACTGCCTTCTTGTGCTTCGTGGTCGCCCACTTGGAATGGCCGCTCATCGGCGAACTACCTCTCTCCCGCTCGAGTTCGACCCGCCAGTCTACTTGGTGGTTTCCCATCGCCGGGCATCGCTGCGGGAGTTTCACATTACGTTGAGACTCAATTCAACGCAGCGTGAGATTATGACGGCGAGGCACGTCGCCTCAACGGTCCGCACACCACAGGACGCGACCAACGCCACCTGAGCCGGTCGCAGTTCGGATCGTGCGGCGGCGACGTCGGCATAACCAGGATCAGCTACTGGCGCGACGGCCCAGCTGGAAGCCGCAATGGAGCGTCGGCACCGGCAACCTCGACACGGTGTAGGCGAGCTTGCGGTTGCTGCAACTCCTCGGACCGCGTTATTGCGCGACCCAGCCGCCGTCGGTGAGCACGCTGCTGCCGGTGATCAACGCCGCCGCGGGTGAGCAGAGGAAGGCGACGGTTTCGGCCACCTCCTCCACCGTGCCGAACCGGCCGAGGGGAATTCGGTCCAACAACGCTTGCGATGCACCAGGATCCCGCAGGAACGGGCGCGTCATGGCAGTCTGCACAAATGTCGGCGCGACCGACACCACCCGAATTCCGTGCGGCGCCAACTCGATTGCGAGCGCTTTCGTCATTCCTTCCACCGCGTGCTTGGTGGCGCAGTAGAGGCTGCGCTGCGGTGCGCCGACATGACCCATCTGACTGGAGATGTTCACCACCACCGCGCTGGTGGATCGGGCGACCGCCTGGCGCACGAACAGCTGCGTCGTTCGCAGTGTGGCCCGCACATTGAGAGCGAGCAGTGCCTCGACGTCGTCCAGGGTGACATCCAACAGGAGTTTGGGTCTGTTGGTACCCGCCGCGTTCACCAGGATGTCGGCGCCGCCGACGTCGCCGAACGTCCGCTGCAGCGCGTCGTCGTCCAGGACGTCGACGACGAACACGCGGGCGCGTCCGCCGGATTCCACGATCCCTGAAGCAACTTGTTGCAATTCGTCACCGCTGCGCGCCAACAGCGCGACGTCGGCGCCACGCGCGGCGAGCAACTCGGCAGCCGCCCTACCGATCCCCCGGCCGGCTCCGGTGACGACCGCGCGCTGCCCGGCCAGACTCAGCCTGTCGAACGCCACGACCTAGCCGGCCCAGGACAGTTCGGCACCACCGAATTTGTGCGCCCGCACATCACCGGAGCGTGCGTGCCCCTCGAAGGACTCGACGCGTGCCGCCCGTCCACACAACCGGCCCAGGGCAGCGCTGGCACCGGGATCAGTGACCTCCTGGTAGGTGACGGTCTTGAGGTACTTGCCCACCCACAACCCGCCGGTGTAGTTGGCGGCACCGCGGGTGGGCAGCGTGTGATTGGTGCCGATCACCTTGTCGCCGTAGGACACACAGGTGCCTTCGCCGAGAAACAGCGCCCCGTAGTTTCGCATCTTCTCCAGCGCCTCACGCGGATTCGCGGTCAGCACCTGCACATGCTCGCTGGCGTAACGGTCGGCCAGCCGGAAGGCGGCGTCCAGATCCTCGACGACAACGACCTCGCCGTGATTACGCCAGGCAGGCTCGGCGAAGTCCGCGGTGGGCATGTCGATCAGCAGGGTGTCGATGTGCTCGATGACCCGACGACCGAGAGCCGCCGAGGTGGTGATCAGCACCGCCGGGGAGTCCGGCCCGTGCTCGGCCTGACTCAGCAGGTCGACGGCGACGACGAAAGGATCGGCATGGTTGTCGGCGATCACCAGGACTTCCGTCGGTCCGGCGAACAGGTCGATACCCACCTCACCGAACAGTTGCCGTTTCGCCTCTGCCACATAGGCATTACCCGGACCTGCCAGCATGTCCACCTTGCCGATGGTCTCGGTGCCCAACGCCAGGGCGGCGACGGCCTGGGTGCCGCCGAGCAGGAAGATCTCGTCGGCGCCGGCGAGATGCAGCGCGGCGACCGTGGCCGCCGGTATCTCACCGCGGATCGGCGGCGTGCACGCGGTGACCCGTTCGACGCCGGCGACCTTGGCCGTCACCACGGTCATGTGTGCCGACGCCACGAGTGGATAACGCCCACCTGGCACGTAGGCCCCCGCCGAGCTCACCGGAATGTTCTTCTGGCCGAGGAAGACTCCGGGCTCGGTCTCGACCTCGAAGTCGCTCAAGGAGTTCTTCTGGTGTACCGCGAAAGAGCGCACTCGCTCCTGCACGGTCTTGATGTCATGGAGCGCCTGCTCGGGCACTCCTGCAACGATGTCGGCGATCTGTTGGTCGGTGAGCCGGAAACTCTCCGGCGACCATTTGTCGAACTTCTGGGAGTACTCCCGCACGGCGGCATCACCACGCTTGCGGACGTCCGCGATCACCGCGGTGACGGTCTCGCGGACCGCCTGGGAACTGTCGCTGTCGACGCTGGTTGGCGTTGCCGCCTTGAGATATTCGGTCATGTTGGCTCCTTGGTGGTTTCAGGCAAGTGCCGGCAGTTCGGTGTCCACGGCATCGGAATGAGCCGCCAACCATCGTTCGGCGTCGATGGCCGCCGCGCAGCCCGACCCGGCGGCGGTGATGGCCTGGCGGTAGGTATGGTCCACGAGGTCACCGCAGGCGAAGACCCCGTCGAGATCGGTGTGGGTGCTTCCGGCATCGGTTAGCACATAACCGTCCGAATCAAGAGCCACCTGCCCGCGCACCAGATCGCTGCGCGGGTCGTGGCCGATCGCGACGAACATCGCGGTGGCGTCCAGCACAGACTCGACGCCGGTGGTGGTGTCCCGCAACCGCAGCGCGCTCACGCCGGTGTCGCCCAGGACTTCGGCGACTGCCTGTCCGGTCTGCCACCGCAGCTTCGGGTCGTTGCGTGCCCGTTCCAGCATGATCTTCGAGGCGCGGAAGTCGGTGCGGCGGTGAACCACTGTGACAGAACGGGCGAACCTGGTCAGGAAGGTGGCCTCCTCCATCGCCGAATCGCCGCCGCCGACCACGGTGATGTCCTGATCGCGGAAGAAGAAGCCGTCACAGGTGGCGCACGAACTCACACCTCGGCCGAGCAGCTCCTGTTCGCCCGGCACCCCGAGATACCGCGGTGCGGCCCCCATCGCCAGGATCACCGCCCGGGTGCTGTACACCTCCCCGTCGACGACAACCTCCTTGACGGCGCCGGACAGCCGGACCTCCTCCACGTCAGAGGTGTGCAGTTGGGCACCGAAGCGGATGGCCTGCTCGCGCATCTGTCCCATCAACTCCGGACCCATGATCCCGTCGGTGAATCCCGGGTAGTTCTCCACCTCGGTGGTGGTCATGAGGGCCCCGCCGTACTGCGTGCCCTCGAAGACCAGCGGCGCCAGTTGCGCGCGGGCTGCGTACACCGCCGCGGTGTAGCCGGCCGGGCCGGAACCGATGATGATCAAGTCATGAATCACGTGAATAGTCCTCTGTTGCAGTAGTTCTGGCGTTCACGTCCACGAGCACCTTGCCGGTGACCTGCCCCTGACACAGTGGCTCCAGGCCGCCGCTCACCAGGTCGTCGAGTGCGATCACGCGGTCCGCTGCGTTGCGTACCGCTGGTGTCGTGGCCAGGATGTCCAGTGCCTCGGGAATGTTGCGGTCGCAGATGTGGGCGACGGTGCCCAACAGGTCGAGTTCACGCAACGCGATGTCGGCAGTGTCCACCACCGGGGGCTGCTTGGGCAGACCCACCAACAGCACCCGGCCGCCGCGGCGGGTGGCGGCGATGACGGTGGCCAAGGTGCCCGCGGCACCGGATGCTTCGATCGCGACGTCGGCGCCGCCCGAGGTGATCTCCGCAACCTCGGCACCGACATCGAACACGGCGGCGTCGAGGACCGTGGTTGCGCCCAGCGATGTGGCAAGGCGCAGGCGCTCCGGCGCGACGTCGGAGGCGATGATGGTCCGGCACCCGCGCGCCGCGGCGCCGGCGATGAGGAACCCGCCGATACCGCCGGCGCCGTTGATCCACACGGTGTCCTCCGGTGTCAGCCGCGCCCGGTCCAGGGCGTGCAGCGCAACGGCGAACGGCTGGGTCATCGCGGCCCCGTCGTCGGGCACCGCCTCTGGGACCGGAACGCAGATACGTGCCGGGGCCGTGACAAATTCGGCCATCCCGCCGTGCGCCTGCAATCCCAACGTGTAGTACTGCTCGCACAGGTTGGGCCGGCCCTGCCGGCACCAGGCGCAGTTGCCGCACCACACACCGGCCCCCGGGACCACGCGCTGCCCGATCAGACCCTCGTCGACGTCGCGTCCGACGCCGACCACCCGCCCCACGAACTCGTGGCCGAGGATCACCGGACCGTGGTGACCGCTACGCGGGTTGGGGTCGAGCAACGGCGTCACCACCGGTCCGCGACTGAATTCGGCGGCGTCCGAACCGCAGATGCCGGCGCGAATCACCTCGATGAGGATCTCGCCCGGCCCCGGGCCGGAGGGGTCGGCGAGCGTCTCGATACGCACGTCACCAGCGCCGTGCAGAACCGCGGCCCTCATGACTGCGACCCCATGAACGCCGCGAACCCCGGCATGGCCAGCGCTGCCGGCGTCGGTTCGAATTCGATGACCTCATACCGGGCCAGTCCGGTACGGACAAACGGATCCTCGGCCAACAGCGTACGAAACGCAGCCAGGTCGGCAGCCCGGCCGATGACGACCCCGCCGACCGCGGGAGCCTGCCGCCCGGACACCAGCAGGTGGCCTGACTGGTATTGCCTGCCAATCCAATTCAGATGTTCCCCCCGCACCGCGTCGATCTGCTCGAGAGGTTTGGTATAGGTGGACACCGCCACGAACATCGCCGTCATGACGCCAGGAACCCGCCGTCCACCGGCAGGATGACCCCGGTGATCCAGTCGGCACCCGGCGAGGCCAGAAAGGTCACCGCCGCGGCCACATCGTCGGGCACGCCGAGTTCCGGCCACGGGTGCAGCGCCTGGATTTTGGCAAGCGTCTCCGGGTCATCGAACGCGGCGCGGTTCATGGCCGTGGGGAAGTAACCGGGCGCCACCGCGTTGACGTTGATCCGGTGGGGTGCGTTCTCGATGGCGACCGCACGGGTGAAGTTGTGGATCGCCCCCTTGGACGCGGAGTACGCACCCAGGTCGGCCTGCCCGATGTCACCGGCAATGGAGCCGACGTTGACGATCTTGCCACGCGACCGGCCACGCACTTCCTGGGCCAGCATCTGGCGCACCGCCGCTTTGCAGCCCAGCCAGGTACCGGTGACGTTGATCTCGAAGGTCCTGTCCCAGGTCTGCCGCGGCTCGTCGACCACCGAGTAGTTACCCAGGAACGCTCCGGCATTGTTGACGTACACATCCAGGGTGCCGAACGCTTCGACAGCGGCCCGGACGGCGGCCTCATGGTCGTCGGCGCTGGTCACATCGGCCTGGATGTACTCCGCTTTGCCGCCGCGCTGCCGGATCAGGTCGTCGGTGTCGATGTCGAGATCAGGTTCGTAGCCTCCGGCCAGCGCACTCTTGCGGATGTCCGAACACACCACCGAAGCGCCCGCCGCCGCCAACGCCAGTGCGATCGCCCGGCCGTGGCCCGAGCTGGCACCCGTGACGACCGCCCCCTTACCTGCGATGCTGAATGACATGGATTCCTCCTGTTGTGGGTCCTCGGGTGGGGTCATTGCGCGGTGTACCCGCCGTCGATGACAAGTTCGGTCCCGGTCACGAACTTCGATTCGTCGGACGCCAGATACACCACGCCGTAGGCGATATCGTCGGGTTCGCCCTGATGACCCAGCGGGTGCATATCGGCCAGCCATCGGAAGTAGGCGTCCGGGCCGCCGGGATGGATCGCCGCCAGCTTCTCGCTGAGTGCGGTACGGATCGACCCGGGGTGGATCGAGTTGAACCGGATCTTGTCTTCGGCGTACACCACGGCGTCGGTCTTCGCCATCAACCGCACCGCCCCTTTGGCCGCGTGGTACAGCGGGACATCCTTGTTGCCGACCAGTCCGTTGATCGACGAGATGTGAATGACGCTGCCACCTCCCCCGGCCATCATGTGCGGGATCACGTGTTTGGTGCAGAAGAACACACCCTTGACGTCGACATCGAACAGTTCGTCGAATTCGGCCTCGGTGACCTCGTGGGTGGGTTTCTGCGCGCCGGGGATGGCCGCGTTGTTCACCAGCACATCAATCCGGCCAAACCGCTCAGCGGACCGTGAAACTGCCTCCTGCACTTGCGATTCGACGGTCACGTCTGCCACGGCGGCCAAGGAACGGCCGCCGCCGCTCTCGATCTCCGCAGCCACCTCGGCTGCCTTGACACCGTCGCGATCGAGCACCACGACGGCGGCGCCGGCGTCGGCCAGCCGCAGGCACGTGGCGCGCCCGATACCGTCGGCACCACCGGTGACGATCGCGACCTTGCCGGCCAGCCGGCCGGTGATCGTGGGGGCTGTCATGTCGGATCTCCTCTTCTCAGGCGACGGCGTCGCCGGTGATGGCGGCCAGCAGCGCCGCCCGGTCGAACTGCGCCGACGGTTGCGGGGGTCGGGCGATCCCCTTGCGCATCACCACGATTCGATTGCTGAGCTGCAGCAGTTCCTCGAGGTCATCGCTGAACACCAGAACAGTGACACCCGAATCGGCGAGCATCTCGATCTGGGTGTAGAGCTCGGCTTTGGCACCGATGTCCACACCGGCGGTCGGCTGGTCCAGTACCAGAACGGAGGGTTCGGCGGCCACGGCCCGGGCGAACAGGACCTTCTGCTGGTTTCCTCCGCTGAGCGCGGTGATCTGCAGGTCGGTTTTACGCGGGTGTACCGCGAAGCGTCCCATCAGGTCGTCGACGGCGCGGTCGATGTGCCGTGTCCTGACACACCAGCGCCGCGAGAATCGGCCCCGCAGAGCGGTCAGTTCGATGTTCGCTCTGACCGACCGCTGCTCGATGATGCCTTCGCTCTTGCGGTTGCCCGGCAACATCAGCAGTCCGGCGTCGGCGGCCTGGCGCGGGTTCTTGGGCAGCCCGGTGAAGTCACCGACCCGCAGCCGGCCCGCGGTGCCGTCGATCGCCCCCACCAGTGCCCGGGCCAGCTCGGTGCGCCCCGACCCCTGGATGCCCGCGAAACCCATCACCTCGCCACGACGAACGGTCACCGTGACCGGCGCCAACGCACCGTCGACCGACAATCCTTCGATCTGCAGCGCGGCCGGGGAATCGCTGCAGTCGGCCGCGCGGGCACCGCGTCCGACGCCTTCGGTCATGGCCTCGAACTTGTCTCCGACCATCAGATGCGCGATCTTGTCCTGGTCGAGTCCGTCCCTGCTGCAGGTGGTGATGCGCCTTCCGTCGCGCAACACCGTGACGGTGGAGCACACCGCGAGGATCTCCTCCAGGAAGTGCGAGATGTAGATGATCCCGACCCCCCGGTGCGACAGCGTGGTGATGATCTCGAACAGCCGCTCGCGCTCGGCTGCCGACAAACGTGCCGTCGGCTCGTCCATCACCAAGATCTTCGCCTTGCGCGCAACAGCTTTCGCGATCTCCACCATCTGCTGTTGACCGACCGGCAGCTCGGACACCGGCACATCGACAGGGACATCGATTCCGATCTCGTCCAGCTCGGCCGCACTGCGCCGTCGTGCGGCCCGATGTTTCATCAGGCCGGGAACCAGCGAGACGGGTTCGCGCCCGAGGGCGATGTTCTGCGCGGCAGTCATATCCGGCACCAGCGAGAACTCCTGGTAGATGACGGCGATGCCGGCCCGCAGCATCGCCGCCGGGGAACTGCCGGACAATTGCTCACCGTCGACGGCGATCGTGCCGCCATGGTCGGCGTGCACCCCGGCCAGGATCTTCATCAGCGTGCTCTTGCCGGCACCGTTCTCCCCCACCAGCGCGTGTACCTCGCCGGCGTGCACGGTGAGATCCACGCCGTGCAACACCCGGCCGGCCGGGAAGTCCTTGGTGATTGCCCGCATCTCGAGCCGTGGCGTCTCGGTCGCCACAGCCGCATCGATCGGGCGGTGTTCCACAGAGTGTGTCATGGTCGGCCCTCGGCTCAGAACAGCGAATTCGCAGGGATTTTCGCGATGTCGGCGGCGGTGTACAGCTCGATCGGCGCGTAGGCATAGGGCTGCGGTACCTCACCGTCCTTCCCCGATGCGGCGTCGACGGCATACTGGACCGCGGTACCGCCCTGGTCGAAGAAGTTCTGGAATCCGGTGCCGGCGATGGTGCCCGCTTCCAGCTGTGCCATGACGTCTTGTGAGGTGTCTCCGACAATGAACTTCACATCGGTACGTCCCGCGCTGGCAGCGTATTTCGCCGCCGCCGCACCTTCGGGCCCTTCGCAGATGATCGCATCCAACGTCCCAGGCGGGTACTTGGCCAACAGATCCTGCCCCACCTTCAACGCCTGCGCATTGTCCCAGTTGGCGGTCTGCTTGGCGATGATCCGCATCCCCGGATTGGCCGCCACGAATTTCTCGATGCCTTCGGTGCGCTGCCGCTCCGAGGTGGTGCCCAATGCCCCCAGAATCACTGCGACCTTGGCATCGGGATTGGTGGCCTCCAACGCACCGCGGGCCAGGATCTCCCCGAACGCCACATTGTCCGAACCGACATACGTCAGCCGCTCCGCACCCTCACCGATGTCGTTGGTCAGCCCCAACACCGGGATGCCGGCGGCATTGGCCTGGCGCACCGCCGGCACCACGGCGTTGGCGTCGCTGGCACTGATCACGATCGCGTCCACCCGGCGAGTGACGAACTGCTGCACCAACTGCGCCTGCCGGGCCGGATCGAGTTGACCGTTCTGGATGTCGACCTCGACGCCAAGTTCCTCACCTTTGGCGTTGATACCGGCCATCAGCGGGGCGAATGACGGCAAATCGGTGTTGAACAGCACCACGCCCACTCGGACAGGGGCGTCTGCGCTGTTGGCGGCTTGGCCACAAGCGGTGGTCATCGCGAGAAGCAGTGTGCTGAGAAGTACTGCGGCTGAGCGCATCAGGCTTGTTTTGGGCATGAAGAGTCCTCACTTCGTCGAGAAGCGTTGAGAATGAGTGGGAGGTGCGCGACGGCGGTCAGAACAGCGAGTTGTCGGGGATCTTGGCGACGTCGGCGGCGGTGTACAGCTCGATCGGGGCATACGCATTGGGTTGTGGAATGTCGGCTTCGCGACCCGATGCGGCGTCGACGGCGTACTGGATGGCGGTGCCGCCCTGATCGAAGAAGTTCTGGAATGCGGTGCCGGCGATGGTGCCCGCTTCCAGCTGCGCCAGAACGTCTTGGGAGGTGTCCCCGACGACGAACTTCACATCGGTACGTCCCGCGCTGGCAGCGTATTTCGCCGCCGCCGCACCTTCGGGCCCTTCGCAGATGATCGCATCCAACGTCCCAGGCGGGTACTTGGCCAACAGGTCCTGTCCCACCTTCAACGCCTGGGCATTGTCCCAGTTGGCGGTCTGCTTGGCGATGATCCGCATTCCCGGGTTCGCCGCTACGAATTTCTCGATGCCTTCGGTGCGCTGCCGCTCCGAGGTGGTGCCCAACGCGCCGAGGATGATCGCCACCTTGGCATCGGGTTTGGTGGCCTCCAACGCCCCCCGGGCCAGGATCTCACCGAACGCGACGTTGTCCGAACCGACATAGGTCAATCGCTCGGCACCCTCACCGATGTCATTGGTCAGCCCCAACACCGGGATGCCGGCGGCATTGGCCTGGCGTACCGCTGGCACGATCGCATTGGCGTCACTGGCGCTGATCACGATTGCGTCCACCCGTTGGGTGACGAACTGCTGCACCAACTGCGCCTGCCGGGCCGGATCGAGTTGACCGTTCTGGATGTCGACCTCAACGCCCAGCTCGTCGGCCTTGGCGTTGATACCGGCGGTCAGTGGTGCGTAGGCCGGGAGGTCGGTGTTGAACAGCATGACGCCGATCCTCTGCGGGCCGTCGGCGCCGCCGGTGCCCTGGCCGCACGCCGTCAGCATGGCCGTGACCAGAAGGCCGACCACTGCGATGACCACCGGCCGCACACCACGTCGTGGGTGACTAGTAGACATGTATGAATTCCTCACTGTGAGAACGGATCAATTCGCCGTGCCGCGCGACTTGCGCTGGTAGGCGTCGAAACCGACCGCGAGCAGAATGACGGTGCCGGTGACGGCGGGCTGCCAGTACGGCGAGACCCCGTAGAGATTGAGCGCATTGGACACCACACCCAGCAGTAGTGCGCCGAGAACCACGGAGCGGACCCCGCCCATGCCACCTCGCAACGGGGTGCCGCCGACCACCACCGCGGCGATGGCGTTGAGCGCCCAGGTCTCGGTTCCGGTGGGCTGCCCGACGTTGGTCTGCGAGAGCAGCAGGATGCCGGCGATGCCCGCACACAGTCCGCCGAAGACGAACGCCCCGGCCATCACCCGGTCCACCGGGACGCCGGCCAGCCGAGCGGGTTCCTTGCTGGAGCCAACGGCGTAGAGGAAGTGCCCGAACCGGGTCACGTGCAGCAGGAACCAGGTGACGAGTACCGCGAGTGCGAACACCAGTGCGGGGTTGGGGATGCCGAGAGTGCGGCCGAGGCCGAATTCACTGAGCGCGAGCGGAAGCCCGGCGATGGCCCGGCCGCCGGTCTGACTCAGCACGATTCCGGTGATCAGGGTGCCGCTACCCAGCGTGGCGACGAAGGGCGTGATACCGATTCTTGTCACCAGGAACCCGTTGAACAAGCCACAGGCCAGTCCGACCAGTACGGCGGTAAGCAGGCCGTAGCCGATGGAGCCGGTGCTCACGATCACGGCGGCGGCACTGACCGAGGCGCCGACACCGATGGCACCGAAGGAGAGGTCGAATGCCCCGGCGACGATGATCACGAGCATCCCGCAGGACAGCACGCCGATTATCGAACTCTGCTGCAGGACGCCGAGCAGATTGTCGGGGCTACGGAACAGCGGCGAGCTGATCAGCAGGACAGTCAGGATGACGAAGAACACCACCTGGATTCCGTACCGCGCGCTGAAGTCGGCCAGCTTGCGAAGACGCGCGCGGTGCAGGCTCGCAGCGGTGACGACCGGCCGCTCCAGCGTCGTTGTCGCCGAATCACTGTCGGGAGACATGATCAGACACGCCCTACCGTGCGCCGGCGTCGTCGAGCAGCTCGAGATAGGCGCTGCTCTGCTCTTCGGTGGCCCGGTCGAGCTTCATCAGGGCTCCCAGGACGTTGGCGCCGAGTTTGAAACAGATCCAGGCACACAGTTCGACGATCTCGTCATCGTTGAACTCCGAGCGCAGCACGTCGAACATCGAGTCGTCGAGATTGCCCATGTTGTTGACCACCTGCTCGGCGAAGGCACCGGCCAGGCTGGCACGGGGGTCAATGTGCTCGGTGCTGTGGGCGCCGCCGACGGTGGCGCAGTACTGGCAGCCGATCCCCTGCGCCAGTCCGGCCCGCACCTCCTCTTTGAGCGATGTGGACAGCAACGAGGAGCCGTCGGTGAGCAGCACCTTGTCCAGCGCGGCCCAGGCGTCGGCGATCTGGGGACGGTTACCGAGCACGGCGTAGAAGGAGTCCGTGCTGCGGTAGGTGGGGGTGATTCGAGGCATGCGTGTATTTCCTTTGTGCTGAGGTGTTTTCGAGATGGATTACGCAGGGTGGCCGCTGATCATCAGGTCGGCCAGATCTTCCGGGTTGATGAACGACGGCGGCGGTGGCGGACCCCAATGGAACAGTCCTTTGGCGCCTTCGAGCATCTCCGGTGTCCAGAGGGCATCCTCGGGAATGTGGTCCATATCGCTGTGATACTCGGCGAAATTGCCTGCGGGATCTTTGAAGTACCAGAAGAAATTCGATCCCGCGTAATGCCGGCCCAACCCCCACACGTGCCGCTCGGGATGTTCGGCCAGCATCGCGGTGGCACCCCGGCCGATGGCGTCGACGTCCTCGACCTGCCAGCTGCTGTGGTGGATGAAGGGCACCGGGGCGCGTTGGACCAGAACGTTGTGGTGGTCGGTGGAACACCGCAGGAACACCCCCACATCACGTACGGCGTCGCTGACCTTGAAACCCAGACCGTCGACGAAAAAGGCGTAGGACCGGTCGTATTCGGGGCTGCCGAGAACAAAATGACCGAGCCGCCGCGGTCGGACCCGGTCGGAGATGAGCACCCCGTCGGCTCGAGCATTGATCCGGTCGACTCGGCCCGGCCCGTTGACCGCGGGCGCGCCGTAGCGGGGCTGCTCCAGTCGTGGGGCGACCACCAGCTCGATGAGTGTCGCAGTCCCCGGTTCCACCGCGGACAGCCGATCCCCGGCGAGCGTCGCGTCGACACCGAGTGCGGCCAGTCCCGCCCGGGCTCGCCCGAGGTCGTCGCCGTCATCAGCGGCGAAGACGGCGCGCATCAGTCGTCGGGTCGGAGTTTCGACGAGAGTGAGCTGATGTCCGCCGTCGACCGTGGCGAAGCATCCGTTACCGAGGTCGGTGAGGCCGAAGTCGCGGTAAAACTCCACTGCCGTCGGAATATTCGGCACACCCAAGGTGATGGAATCCAGTCGGTGCAGCGCCATGTCAGGCTCCTCGTCCCACTGCGACCGGCGCCTCGACGAACGTCTGCTCCAGCTCACCGATCCCACTGATGTAACTGCGCAGCACGTCGCCGGGCTCGAGGAACCGTGGCGGTGTGCGACCGGCTCCCACTCCGGCCGGGGTGCCGGTGAACACCACATCGCCCGGAAAGAGTTCCACGGTCTGCGACAACTTCGCCACCAGCGTCGGGACCGGGAAGATCAGCTGGCTGGTGCGGCCCTGCTGGACCACCTCGCCGTTGATGCTTGCGCCGATCTCCAGGTCGTCGGGGTCGGTGAGCTCGTCGATGGTCACCAACTCCGGCCCGATGGGCGAGAAGCCGCGATGGGACTTGGCCAGGCTGAACTGCGGCGCCGGGCCCGAATGCTGTTGTTGACGTTCAGAAAGATCCTGTCCGACAGTCACTCCGGCGACGTGGCGCCAAGCGTGCTCTACGGGGATGTCCCGCCCGCCGCGGCCGATCACCGCCACCAGCTCCACCTCCCAGTCGACGGAGCCGGCCGGCAACAGGACCGTGGTGACAGGCCCGGTGATCGACGAGGCGAACTTGGTGAAGATGACGGGTTGCTCCGGGCGACTGAATCCGGATTCGGCGGCATGCTCGCTGTAGTTGAGGCCCACGGCGAACACCTGGCGCGGGTTCGGCACCGGCGATCCCAGTTCCGCTGCGTCGACCGTGACGGCGGGATGTGCGGCCAGGGCCACGCCCTGCGCTGTGTGCCAATTCTCGAACGCGTCCCAGGACTCGAAGACGGACTGGGGATCGGGGGCAAAGAGGCCGTCGGACGCTTTGGCCACGTCGACTGCGCCCTTCGGCGTGGAGAGATGCAACCGACCGCTGACGTTCATCAAACGCACTGGAAACTCCGTTACTTCAGGGGGTGGACGCTGTGTTGCAGACCACACCGTGTGGCGTTTTCCATCACATGCCACTTGCCTACGAATGTCAAGAGCGTTTTCGAAAACGGTCCCTCGTTTCATTTCGTGCTAGCCTGTTTCGAACTTCGGGAGCTACACTCACGCCCGACGACGGGAGCCCATATGAAGGCCACCAAGGCCCTTGACGAGCGAACCTCGGTGCGCGCCACCAAGACCGGAGTCTTCGACGAGCTTCGGAGCGACATCCTGGCCGGACGGCTCGAGCCAGGAAGCAAACTGCCTTTCGCTGCCATGGTGACCCGCTTCGGCTGCAGCGTCGGGGCCATCCGTGAGGCGCTGCAACGTCTGGCCGAGCAGGGGCTGGTGATCTCGGAGTGGCAGCAGGGCTTCCGGGTCACCGACATCTCAGCCGAGGATCTCGCCGATCTGACCGATGCCCGCTGCGAGATCGAGATTCTGGCATTGCGATACGCCATCGACAATGCCGACGTGGAGTGGGAAGCGCGTGCGGTCTCCGCGCATCACATCCTCGAGCGCACACCCATGTACGACGACGCCGACCCCGCGCGGTTCTCCGACCAGTGGGTCGAGGCCCACGCCGAATTCCATGACGCGCTGTTGATGGGCTGCCCGAACCGCCGCATCCGCACCGTCGCGTTGTCCCTGCGGGAATCCGCGGAGCTGTACCGACGGTGGTCGGCACCCCTACACGACCGGGAACGCGATATCGCGGCCGAGCACCGCGCGATCATCGAGGCCGTCGTCGCACGTGATGTCGAGCTGGCGTCAGGATTGCTGTGCACCCACATCCGGCGCACCACCGACAAGCTACTCGAAGACCAGTGATTTGGGCGCGTGCGTAACCGCTCAGCGGTTACGAGCGCGCCCAAATCCCTAGGACGAGAGCGACTCCACGAACAGTTTGTGGACGCGGCGGTCGCCGGTCATCTCCGGATGGAACGACGTCGCCATCACCTTGCCCTGACGGACGGCGACAATGTGCTCGCCGGCGCTGGCCAGGACTTCGACATCGGTCCCGACGCGCTCGACCCACGGGGCGCGGATGAACACCGCGTGCACCGACGAGTCGACGCCGGTGAAATCGAGATCGGCTTCGAACGAATCAACCTGACGGCCAAAAGCGTTGCGGCGCACTGTCATATCAATACCCGACAGCGGCAGGGCCTCACGTCCGGCGACCCCGGCATCGAGGATCTCCGACGCCAGCAGGATCATCCCGGCACACGACCCGTAGGCGGGCATTCCCTCGGCCAGACGCGAACGCAGCGGCTCCAACAGGTCGAAGGCCTTCAGCAGATGGGTCATCGCGGTGGACTCACCGCCGGGAATCACCAACGCGTCCACGCTGTCCAACTCGTTCTGACGCCGCACGGTCAGCACTTCGGCCCCGGCTTCGCGCAACGCCGCGAGGTGCTCACGCGTGTCCCCCTGCAGGGCCAGCACGCCGACGCGGGGCGCGCTCACTGCGCGGGCTTGAAGTTGCGGGCGTAGCGCGTCAGCCCCTCTTGCATCACCGCGGCCACCATCTCGCCGTACCGGTTGAAGATCTTGCCCTGGGTCAGCGAACGGCCCCCGCACGCCGACGGCGACGACTGGTCATACAGCAGCCATTCGTCGGCGCGGAACGGCCGCATGAACCACATCGCGTGATCCAGCGACGCCACCATCAGGTGATTGCGCTCTTCCGGATGGTTGACCTGGGCCGAACCCAACAGCGTCAGGTCACTCATGTAGGCCAGCGCACAGATGTGCAGCACCGGATCGTCGGGCAGCGGGTCCCGGTGCCGGAACCACACCTGCTGCTGAGATGCCTTGCCCGCCACCTTGTTCAGCTGATCCCGCGGGATGATCCGGACGTCCCATTCGTCGAACTGCCGGAAGCTGGCGTCGTCGAAGACCTTGCTGGCGGACTTGAAGTCCGGGATGTCGTCGGGCGGCAGAGTCACCGGCGGCGCGTCCTGGTGCTCGATCCCGCTCTGGTCGGTCTGGAACGACGCCGACATGGTGAAGATGGTCTCGCCGTGCTGGATGGCGCTGACCCGTCGGGTGCAGAACGAGCCACCGTCGCGGATGCGCTCCACCAGGTACACCGACGGTGCGCGCGCGTCGCCGGGCCGCAGGAAGTAGCCGTGCAGCGAGTGCACCTGATACTTCGGATCGACGGTACGGACCGCCGACACCAACGACTGGCCGGCTACATGTCCACCGAATGTGCGCTGCAGGAACCCGGATTCGGGGCTGAACACACCACCGCGATAGATGTTGACCTCGAGTTGCTCGAGGTCAAGGATCTCCTCGATCGACACTTATTTTCTTTTCTTCGCGCAAGCGCTCATCGGCGGGCGCTACCAGCCGCGTTCGGCGAGGCGGTGCGGTACCGGGATGTCGTCGACGTTGATGCCGACCATGGCTTCACCGAGGCCGCGCGACACCTTGGCCAGCACATCGGGATCGTCGTAGAAGGTGGTGGCCTTGACGATCGCGGCGGCCCGCTCGGCGGGGTTACCGGACTTGAAGATGCCCGAACCGACGAACACCCCTTCGGCCCCGAGCTGCATCATCATCGCCGCATCGGCCGGGGTGGCGATACCGCCGGCGGTGAACAGCGTCACCGGCAGCTTGCCGGCCCGTGCCACCTCGACCACCAGGTCATACGGGGCTTGCAGCTCCTTGGCCGCGACATACAGTTCATCCTCGCTCAACGAGGTCAGCCGCCGGATCTCGCCGCCGATCTTGCGCATGTGGGTGGTGGCGTTGGAGACATCGCCGGTGCCGGCCTCACCTTTGGAGCGGATCATCGCCGCGCCCTCGGTGATCCGGCGCAGCGCCTCCCCCAGATTGGTGGCACCGCAGACGAAGGGCACCGTGAAACGCCACTTGTCGATGTGGTTGGCGTAGTCGGCCGGGGTCAGCACCTCGGACTCGTCGACGTAATCGACACCCAGGCTCTGCAGGATCTGCGCCTCGACGAAGTGCCCGATGCGGGCCTTGGCCATCACCGGGATGGTGACCGCGGAGATGATGCCCTCGATCATGTCGGGATCGCTCATCCGCGACACCCCGCCCTGGGCGCGGATGTCGGCGGGCACGCGCTCCAGGGCCATCACCGCAACCGCACCGGCACCTTCGGCGATCCGGGCCTGCTCGGGGGTTACGACGTCCATGATGACGCCGCCCTTGAGCATCTCAGCCATGCCGCGCTTGACCCGGGAAGTACCGGTCTGGCCGCTGGCCGACCCATTGGTATGAGCGGTTCCATTAGCTTCAGCGGACACTGCTATCTCTCCTTAGACAAAACTGATGAACACCCAGTCTAAGGGTCTGCAGGAGCAGGTTTTACCTGCGCGGTCACCGGATGGCCAGTAGCGGCGGACTGGACTGGATTCCGGCGCCGTCGGCCACCTCGTTTGCCGTGCTCAACAGCTCCCCGAGCTGCACCGGATAGACCGTCTGACCCGCGGCTTCCAGGGCGGCGATATCGGAGGCGTCGCACCAGCGATGACCCCGGATGTATCGGTGCTCCAGCTCGGTGCGGCCCGCGGCGGACGGCTCGAAGTTCTGGGTGCGGTACACGAAGAAGAACTCCTGGCTGCGCATCACTTCGTTGTTGAAGTCGATCACCGCATCGCGCCGCCAGACGGGGCCGATCATCTCCGCGGCGTCGACGCGCAGACCGGTCTCCTCCTCCAGTTCGCGTACCGCGGCGTCGGGCAGGCGTTCGCCGTCGAGGGCCTGCCCCCCGATGGTGAACCACCAGACGCGCGCGCTGCCGTCGGTGATCGCGGGATCGGACCCGCAGAACAGCAACACGCGCCCGCTCTCGTCGAGCAGCACCACCCTGGCCGAGGTGCGCGGCGCACCCACCGGCACCGCGCTGTCGGCCCCCCTGGTTTCGGAAGCGCGTTCGGTGATCTCGAAATACGTCGGCAGGGGCGCGTGCCCGCCGAGGCGCAACCACCGCACCACGGGACGCTCCCGCAGCGCCAAGGTGTCGCGCACCGCGTCGTTGTGGAACCGGCGGGCCAGCAGCACCCGCGCTTCGGCGTCGGCCAGTTCAGCCACCAGCGCCGCGGGCAACGACGCGATGTCGACCCGGGTCAGCGCCGCCGACAGTTCGTTCTCGGCGGTCTCCCGCGATGCCCGGTCGGAGCGCTCGGCGATATCGGCCAGCCTGCTCAAGCGCCGGCCGTGCACCACGCCGGCATCGGCGGCCACCGCGCGCGCCACCACCGCCCGCCGGGCCAGCGCACCATCGAGCGCCTGCCAGGACAGGTCGTAGCGCACGTGCAGGCGGTCGAGCCGGTTGGCGGTCTGATAGGCCCAGCCGGCCACCAGTGCCAACCCGATGATCAGCAGGACCGCGAGGATGATCAGCCATTCCATGCTCAGCCGGCCACCTGCACCTTGATTCCGGCGCCGGCGACGGTCTCGTACACCCGCATGATCTGCCCCGCCACCACCGACCAGTCGTAGCGCTGGACAGCCTCGGCGGCCGCCTCGACATACCGGGTGCGTACCGCGTCATCGGCGAGCACCTCGATCAACGCGGCCGCCATGGCGGCCGGATCATCAACCGGCACAAGCTTTCCCGCGTGGCCATCCTGAAGGACGCGGCGGAAGGCGTCGAGATCGCTGGCCACCACCGCGGTGTTCGCGGCCATGGCCTCCACCAGGACGATGCCGAAGCTCTCCCCACCGGTGTGGGGCGCGCAGTACACGTCGGCGCTGCGCAGCGCAGAGGCTTTCTCGGCGTCGTCGACCTGGCCGAGGAAACGCAGGTGCGACGCGCACGCGCCGGCCTGCTCACGCAGTTCGTCCTCGTCACCGCGGCCGACGATGAGGACCTCGATATCGGGGAATCGCGCCACCAGTGCGGGCAGGGCCGCCAACAGCACCGCCATGCCTTTGCGTGGCTCGCCGTAGCGTCCCAGGAACAGCACCGACTTTCCCGGCCGCGGGTAACCGGCCATCGGCGTCGCGGAGGCGAACGACCCCACGTCGACACCGTTGGGAATCTCCACGGCGTCGGAGCCCAGTGCCTCCATCTGCCAGCGGCGCGCCAGGTCCGACACCGCGATCCGGCCGACGATCTTCTCGTGGTACGGCCGCAAGATCCCCTGGAACACGCTGAGCGTCAACGATTTTGTGGTGGAGGTGTGAAAGGTCGCCACAATCGGGCCCTCGGCGGCCTGCAGCGCCAGCATCGACAGACTCGGGGCATTCGGCTCGTGCAGATGCAGGACGTCGAACTCACCTTCGGCGAGCCAGCGTTTGACCTTGCGGTGGGTCGCGGGCCCGAACCGCAGCCGGGCCACCGACCCGTTGTACGGGATGGGCACCGCCTTTCCACCGGAGACCACGTAGTCGGGCAGTTCCACATCGGCCGAGGAGGGCGCCAGGACGCTGACCATGTGCCCGCGCTCGCGCATGACCTCAGCCAGCTGCAGCACGTGCGACTGCACACCGCCGGGCACATCGAACGAGTACGGGCACACCATCCCGATGCGCATCTAGCCCTCCAGCCGCGCTCGGCGAGCCTCGGACAGATCGTCGAGCCACTGCGGCTGCAGCATGTGCCAGTCCTCGGGGTGGGCGGCGATGTTGGCAGCGAACCTGTCGGCCAGCGCCTGCGTGACGACGTTGACGTCACCGGAGCTGGTGTCGAGGGCATCGTGGACCTCGACGACGCAGTCGTCGCCGTCGTAGTACACGTGCACCGGATGCAGCGGGGCGCCCGTCGCGATCGCCAGCTTTGCCGAGCCCGCCGGCATCCGGGTCTTGGCACCGAAGAACTTGACCTCGACTCCGCTTCGGGTCAGGTCGCGCTCGGCCATCAGGCACACAAACATGTTCTGCTGCAGCCGTTCGGAGAGCAGTTCGAACGGCGGACGCTCGCCACCGGACAGCGGGAAGACCTCGAACCCGAGGCTTTCGCGGTAGGCGACGAACCGATTGAACAGCGATTCCGGTTTGAGTCGTTCCGCCACCGTGGCGAAGGTGCCGTATTTCTGGGCCAGCCACACTCCGGCCATGTCCCAGTTGCCGCTGTGCGGCAGGGCCAGCACCCCACCGCGGCCGCCGGCGTGGGCCGCGGCCAGCTTGTCGGCACCGATGAACCGCTGATCGAGGCGCGCCGCCACGGCGGGCAGATCCATCGACGGCAACCGGAAGGCTTCGCGCCAGTACCGGGCGTAGGACGCCAGCGAGGCGCGGACCAACGGGGCCGGTACCGCTTCGGGTTCGACGCCCAGCACCCGGGCCAGATTTTTGCGCAACTGTTCGGGTCCCCCGCCCCGGGCGGCGTACCACGCGCCGGCCTCGAACGCGTTGCGCGCGAGAGTTTCGGGCAGCGCGCGCACCAGCCGCCAACCCGTCGCGTAGCCCCAGTCGCTGAGCTGTTCACTGCCCCGCATCAGGATCCGCTCGCTTCGGGATTGTCGGGGGCCGGTGACCCGTCATGCGACAGCGGGTCCATGGCCCCGGGTGAACACCGCACCCGGTGGATCCGCTGGGCCACCGTGACCAGGCTGGCCACCGCCAGCAGCCACATCGCGACGTGCAGTAGTACGGGCAGCCCGAAGAGTCCGGAGAGCCCGGCACCCGCCAGCACGATGATCAACCTCTCCGGCCGCTCGATCAGGCCCCCACCACCGTCGAGACCACTGGCTTCGGCCCTGGCTTTGATGTAGGAGATGACCTGCGAGGTCACCAGACAGATCAGGGTGGCCACCGCCAGCGACGCGCTGTGCATCCCGAAGGCCGCCCACCACAGCAGCCCGCAGAACACCGCGCCGTCGGCGATCCGGTCGCACGCGGCATCGAGCACCGATCCGAACCGGGACCCGTACCCACGCTCGCGCGCCATGGCACCGTCGAGCATGTCGGCCAGGACGAAGATGAACACCGCGAAGGCGCCCCACCACAGCTGGCCGATGGGAAACAGCGTCAACGCGGCGATCACACTGCCCGCGGTGCCGATGATGGTGATGCTGTCCGGGGTGAAGCCGGCGCGCAGCGCCACCTTGGCCACGGGCCGTGAGAGTTTGGCGTACGCGGCCCGGGACGTCAGGTAGAAGTCGCTCATGAGGGCCCGTGCTGATCTTTCCACGCGTCGGCGAGCAGCTGCCTGGTATCGCGGAGCAACTGCGGGATCACCTTGGTGTCACCGATGATCGTGATGAAGTTGGCGTCCCCGCCCCAGCGCGGCACCACGTGCATGTGCAGGTGTTCGGCCAGCGATCCACCCGCCGACGACCCGAGATTCAGTCCCACATTGAAACCGTGCGGCTGCGAGACGGCCTTCATCACCCGAATGGCCTTCTGCGCGAACGCCATCAACTCGGTGCTCTCGTCGGGGGTCAGTTCCTCCAGTTCGGACACC
This sequence comes from Mycolicibacterium sp. SMGY-1XX, assembly GCF_059132455.1. Classification (NCBI taxonomy): domain Bacteria; kingdom Bacillati; phylum Actinomycetota; class Actinomycetes; order Mycobacteriales; family Mycobacteriaceae; genus Mycobacterium; species Mycolicibacterium sp. SMGY-1XX. The sequence continues at coordinate 3,106,679 of NZ_CP101139.1, read as the reverse complement.
CGCCGGTACGGCACCACCATCAGGTGGCCGGGGTTGTACGGATACAGGTTGAGCACCGCGTACACCAGTTCGCCGCGGGCGACGATCAGACCGTCCTCGTCGCTCATCTGGGGGATGTCGGTGAACGGCTGCTCCGACTTGGCCGAGCCGGGTCCCTTCTTCATGGGGGCCTCGGCGATGTAGCTCATCCGGTGCGGAGTCCACAGTCGCTGCAGATGGTCCCGTTCACCGGTGCCGACATCGACCAGGGCGTCCGGCGCCTGCTCCTCGGTCACGGTGTCAGCGCGCCGACGGACTCGGCGGTGGGAGCGTCGTTACGCCGGTCGCCGATCCAGCGCAGGATCGCCGCAATGGCGTCGGCCTTGGGCACACCGTTGATCTGGGTGCGGTCGAGGAACCGGAAGCTGACCGCCCCCGCTTCGATGTCCTTGTCGCCGGCCAGCAGCATGAACGGCACCTTCTGATTGGTCTGGTTGACGATCTTCTTGGCCATCCGGTCGTCGCTGGCGTCCACCTCGACCCGCACCCCCAGCGACTTCAGCTCGGCGGCAACCTCTTTCAGATAAGGCACGTGGGCGTCGGCGACGGGGATGCCGACCGCCTGGACGGGCGCCAGCCAGGCCGGGAAGGCTCCGGCATAGTGCTCGAGCAGGACGGCGAAGAACCGTTCGATGGACCCGAACAGGGCGCGGTGGATCATCACCGGTCGCTGCCTGCTGCCGTCGGCGGCGGTGTATTCCAGTTCGAACCGCTCCGGGAAGTTGAAGTCCAGCTGGATGGTCGACATCTGCCAGCTGCGGCCCAGCGCGTCGCGGGCCTGCACCGAGATCTTGGGTCCGTAGAACGCGGCGCCGCCCGGGTCGGGCACCAGCTCCAGGCCGGAGGCCGCGGCGACTTCGGCGAGCACCTTGGTGCTCTCCTCCCACATCTCGTCGGAGCCGACGAACTTCTCCGGGTCCTTGGTGGACAGCTCCAGGAAGAAGTCGTCGAGGCCGTAGTCCTTGAGCAGGTCCAGCACGAACTGCAGCAGCGAGGCCAACTCGTCGCGCATCTGCTCGCGGGTGACGTAGATGTGCGCATCGTCCTGGGTGAAGCCCCGGGCGCGGGTCAGGCCGTGCACCACACCGGACTTCTCGTAGCGGTACACGGTGCCGAACTCGAACAGCCGCAACGGCAGTTCACGGTAGGACCGGCCCCGCGCCCGGTAGATCAGGCAGTGCATGGGGCAGTTCATCGGCTTGAGGTAGTAATCCTGGCCGGGCTTGCGCACTGTGCCGTCGGGGTTGAGTTCCGCGTCGATCTGCATCGGGGGGAACATGCCGTCGGCGTACCAGTCGAGGTGCCCGGAGGTGTGGAACAGCTGCGCCTTGGTCAGGTGCGGGGTGTTGACGAACTCGTAGTCGGCTTCGATGTGCTGGCGTCGCGAGTACTCCTCCAGCTCGCGACGCACGATGCCACCCTTGGGGTGGAAAACCACCAGGCCCGAACCGATTTCGTCGGGGAAGCTGAACAGGTCGAGCTCGGATCCGAGCTTGCGGTGGTCACGCTTGAGGGCTTCCTCGATGAGTTCGAGGTGACGGTCCAGCGCCTCCTGGGATTCCCATGCGGTGCCGTAGATGCGCTGCAGGCTGGCGTTGTTCTGGTCGCCGCGCCAGTACGCCGCCGAGCTGCGGGTCAGCTTGAACGCGGGAATGTACTTGGTGGTGGGAATGTGCGGGCCACGACACAGATCCCCCCAAATCCGTTCGCGGGTGCGGGGATTGAGGTTGTCGTAGGCGGTCAGCTCATCGCCGCCCACCTCCATGACACTGGGGTCACCGGACTTGTCGTCCACCAGTTCGAGTTTGAACGGTTCTGCTGCCAGCTCCTGGCGGGCCTCGTCCTTGGACGCGAACACCCGCCGGGAGAACAGCTGACCATCCTTGATGATCTTCTGCATCCGCTTCTCGAGCGCTTCGAGGTCCTCCGGGGTGAACGGTTCGGCGACGTCGAAGTCGTAGTAGAAGCCGTCGGTGATGGGCGGTCCGATGCCCAGTTTCGCGTCGGGGAACAGATCCTGCACCGCCTGAGCCAGCACGTGCGCGCAGGAGTGCCGGATGACACTGCGACCGGCGTCGGAGTTGGCGGCCACCGGGGTCACCTCGGCGTCGGCCTCGGGCGTCCAGGACAGGTCGCGCAGCTTGCCGTCGGCATCGGCCACCACGACGATGGCATCGGGTTCGCCCCGGCTCGGTAGCCCAGCCTCACGCACGGCGGCGCCGGCGGTGGTCCCGGCCGGAACCCGGAGCAGGGCGGCAGGGGCAGGCTGTGCGGGGGCGGTCATCGGTTGTTCTCCAAAGTCGCTGAGACGATCAGGTCGCGACCATGCTATCGGGGCGCGATCCGGGGGTGCGCCTTCAGGACCCCAGGCCGAGGGGACTCTCGAGCCACGGCCAGTCGATCCCCACCCAGCCCGCCACCAGGCTCACCGCGCCGAACAGCCAGAGCGTCACCAGCACCACGGCGCAGGTGAACACCGCACCCAGCACCTTGACCCAGAGACCCTGGCGGCCGAACCAGCCCATCACCAGGTCATAGCGGTGCCGAACCCACTTCAGCGCGCGTTGGGCGAACTCGAACTCCGTCGCCAGGATGCCCAGGCCGAGGAACACGATGGCCCATCCCGGCCCCGGGTACGGAATGGCGACGATCCCCACGGCCAACACCGCCGCGCCGACCACACCGACGACGATGCGGTAGGTCAGGTCCACCGTCGGGCGATGACGAAACCCGTCGCGCCACCGGGCCCACGCGTGGGGCACCTCTTTGAGCTTCTCCTTGAGCGCCATCTACGGCTGACCCGGTTTCAGTCGGACGAACAGCGCGTGACCTTCGGTCAGTACCGCGTCACCGTCACGCAGGGTGACCTCGACGAAGATCTTGCGGCCCTCGTCCTTGGTCAGTGCGGCGTCGACCTGCAAGGTGGTCTCGACGGGCACGATCTTGCGGTAGTCGATGTGCAGGAACGCGGTGCGCTGGTATGGCCCGCCGGTCAGTACCGCCGCGGTGTAGCCCAGCACCGAGTCGAACGCCAATCCCAGCGCCCCACCGTGGACGGCGCCGTTGCGGCCGAGATGGAACCGGGCGAACCGGATCCAGCCGTGCACGCTTCCGTCCTCGCCTCTGGCCAGCTCCATCGGCACCGACAGGATGTTGCCGCGATTCGGTAGGTCCAGCCGCCGGCCCGACGGCGACGACCATTCGTCGGCGTCGTACGGCGTCAGCAGCGCCGAAGCCTTCTCCAGCAGGTCGGCCGCCTCGCTGATCACCTCGTCGGGAGCGTCGGCGGCGCGGGCATGGTCCTGCATCCGGCGCACGGCCGCGACGAACCGGCCATAGTCGGGTCCACCCTTGGTGGTCGGTTTCGGCGGATTGAACCCGCCTCCGGCGTGCGTACTGGCCACCTGCACACCGTATCGGCAGCCCGGTCGACGAGGCGGGCGAGGGACGAGCCCGGGGAAGTCGGGCCGGGCCCATGTCTTAGGCCCCGGCGGCACCGGCAGACGACAAGGTGGCGAACTCCTGGTCGGTCAGCGCGATGGTCGCGGCGGCGACGTTCTCCTCGAGATGGGCGACCTTGGAGGTGCCGGGGATCGGCAGCATCACCGGTGAGCGCTTGAGCAGCCAGGCCAGCGCGAGTTGCGACGGGCTGGCGCCGTGGTCGGCCGCGATGGTCTGCAGCGGGCCGTCCTGAGCGGCAAGGGGCCCGGCCGCCAACGGGAACCACGGAATGAACCCGATGTTCTCGGCGGCCACCACCTCGAGCAGCGGCTCGGACTGCCGCACGCTGAGGTTGTACATGTTCTGCACCGAGACGATGGTGGCCTCCTGCTGCGCGGCGCGCAGTTGGTCCACGTCGATCTCGGACAGCCCGATGTGGCGGATCTTGCCTTCGCGCTGCAGTGTCGCCAACTCCCCCACCTGATCGGCGATCGAGTAGTCGGCGTCGATGCGGTGCAGCTGGAACAGGTCGATGGTCTCGACGCCGAGCCGGCGCAGGCTCATCTCGACTTCCTGACGCAAGTACGCCGGTTTGGCCAGCGGTACCCAGACGTCGGGACCGGTGCGCAGCAACCCGGCCTTGGTGGCGATCACCAGGTCCTCGGGATACGGATACAGGGCCTCGCGGATCAGGTCCTCGGAGATGTAGGGGCCGTAGGAGTCGGCGGTGTCGATGAAGTTGACCCCGAGTTCCACGGCGCGGCGTAGCACCCGCAGGCACTCGTCGCGGTCGGCGGGCGGGCCCCACACTCCCCGGCCTGTCAGACGCATCGCGCCGAAGCCGAGGCGGTTGACGGTCAGATCGCCGCCGAGGGTGAAGGTGCCCGAGGCCGGGGAGTCCGAAGTCATGGGTCACAACGTACGCCGAGAACTGACACAGTGATCGTGTGAAGCTCAGCGATCTGGTGGATCTCCCACTGACCTATGACGACGTGGGCGCCACCGCACACGGCATGCCGGCCGGGTACCGGCACGCGCAGCTGACCAAGCGGATCGGCACCGGGCGAGCCAGATTCGAGCAGGCCGCCGAGGCGGTGATGCGGTACGGGATGCTGCGCGGCGCCGGGGTGGCGGTGACGGCCAGCACCGACGTCGCCGAAACGGGGACCCTGGTCCTGGGCCGGCTCGGCCCCTTCGCCGCGCCGTGCCGCGTGGTCTACGTGATCGACGAACCGGATCTACGCGGCTTCGCCTACGGCACGCTGCCCGGACATCCCGTCTCCGGGGAGGAGCGCTTCGCGGTGCGCTACGACCCCGCCACCGAGGCGGTTCATTCGGAGGTGTCGGCCTTCTCCGCCCCGAACACGTGGTGGGCCAAGCTGGCGGTGCCGGTGCTGTCGGCGGCGCAGACGCTGGTCATGCGGCGTTACGTCGCGGCCGTCTGACGGGCGCCCTCGGCGGGCAACGCGCGCTGCGCCTCGGCACGCGCGGCGACGTCGAGCTGATAGGTGAGCACCGCCAGGGTGAACAACCCCGTCGCCATGTTGGCCAGCGCACCGAATCCGTCGGTGGCGAAGTCGACAAAGGCGTTGAGGAAGGTGACCACCAGCGCGGCGTTGCGCAACCAGCGCAGCGGCCACACCGCGGTGCGGTCACGACGGCGGGCGATCATCGCCGGTAACGCGAATCCCGCTGTCAGACAAGCACTCACCAGCAGAATGACCGACGCCGGGCTGGTTCCGTCCAAGGTGAGGACCACCTCGTCGCCGTCGTAGAGCTGGTAGCCGCCGATCGCCATTCCCAGCACACCGAACAGCACGCTGCCCACCGCACCGAGGACCATGAGCCACCCCACCACCGGGATCCAGCGGGGACTCCGGAAGAAGCCCGGGATCAAGGTGGGCAGCCAGCGCTGCAGCCGATACAGCCGATCGGAGGCGTGCTCGGCGGACAACAGCAGCGCCCGTACCTGTTCCACCTCCCCGGCGGGTGCCCCGCTGTCGGCGGCTGCACCGGCCAGGCGCAGGCCGATGGCCCGGCGGTGCTCGGGCAGACCGCGGGCCAGTCCCTCCGCGGCGATGGCCGCCGCCGAGGCCAGGCATTCGCGCGCGGTCAACGGTCGGATGTCGCGGATCACGCGGGCGCCGAGCAGGATTGCCACCACCAGGATGTACATGATCTCGGCGGACGGCCCGTAGAAGTAGTCGTTGGTCTTGGTGACGAACTTGCCGACCTCGTCGAGGAACAACCCGAAGCCGATGCCGCCCAGCAGCACCGCCAGCACCCGGGGCCCGAAGCCCAGTGACATCCAGCCGATCAGCAGCGCGAGCATCATCAATGCCCCACCCCAGAGGGCGTGCGCGATGTGCAGCTCACCGCCGCCGATCTGCGGGTAGCCGGTGAGTTCGAGATAGGCCCGGGTGAGCAGGATGGTCGCCACGGCGATCAGGACGAACGCCTCGGCGGCGCCGGCCCCGGTGGCGTCACGGGTGATCGGACCGCGCCGGGAGCGCGGTGAAACTGCGGTCATGCCCCGGAATTAGATCAGAGCACGGCGCGGTCATCAGCCTTTGACGAGGGTGAACTGGCAGACGTCGGTGTTGCCGTTGCGGAACAGATCCGCACAGCCGGTCAGGTACCGCATGTACCGGTCGTAGACCTCCTGCGACTGGATGGCGATCGCCTGGTCGCGGTGAGCCTCTAGCGCCGCGGCCCACAGGTCGAGGGTCTTCGCGTAGTGCGGGCGCAGGGAATGCACCCGGTCGCACCGGAATCCGGCCTTCTGCGAGTAGTTTTCGACATCGACCACCGACGGCAGCCGGCCGCCGGGGAAGATCTCGTCCATGATGAACTTGATGAACTTCAGCAAGGTCATGGTGACCTTGATGTTCTTCATCTCCTCTTCCGAGCAGACGCAGATGGTGTGCAGCATCATGATGCCGTCATCGGGAAGCGCGTCGTAGGCGAATCTGAAGAAGTCGTCGTAGCGGTCGCGGCCGAAGTGCTCGAACGCGCCGATCGAGACGATCCGGTCCACCGGCTCGGTGAACTGCTCCCAGCCTTGCAACAGCACCCGCTTGGATCGGGGGCTGTCGACCTCGGCGAACCGGCGTTCGACGGTGGCGGCCTGGTTGCGGCTCAGCGTCAGGCCGACGACGTTGACGTCGTACTTCTCCAGCGCCCGCAGCATTGTCGCGCCCCATCCGCATCCCACGTCCAGCAACGTCATCCCCGGCCGGAGGTTCAGCTTGGACAGTGACAGGTCGATCTTGGCGAGCTGCGCCTCCTGCAGCGACATGTCGTCGCGGGCGAAGTAGGCGCAGCTGTAGGTGCGGGTGGGGTCCAGGAACAGTTCGAAGAACTCGTCGGACAGGTCATAGTGGGCCTGCACATCATCGAAGTGGGGTTCGAGGTCCTGCTGGCCGGCGGTAGGGTTCGTCATCATCTCGCTCACTGGTGGCGATGGTGCCCACGAGCACCAGACGTCGTCGGTGACGTCGCGGCCGGTGTACCCGCCGTCACCGAAATGAATCAGCGCCGACGTCAGGGTTTCCGGCGGCTGGCGAGTCCGCGAGCCGTTTCAACCTCGACTCCCCGGGTATCGCGGACGGCATGACATCGCTGTGGCTGGACGGACATTCCGCTATCGAACGACCGGAGCTGGCCGGCCGCGACACCGTGGTGGACGTGGCGGTGGTGGGCGCGGGCATCACCGGACTGGTGACGGCGGTGCTGCTGGCTCGGGCGGGCAAACGGGTGCTCGTGGTCGAAGCCCGCACTCCCGGCGCGGTGACCACCGGCAACACCACCGGCAAGGTCAGCCTTTTGCAGGGCACGCGGCTCTCGAGCATCGAGTCCCGCCAAGGCCGTGAGTTGACCGCCCACTACGTCGACGGCAACCGGGAAGCCCAGGCGTGGCTGACGGCGTACTGCGCCGACCACGGTGTGGCGACCCAACAGGAGGACGCTTACACCTACGCCCAGACGGCCAAGGGTGAACGCAGCGCCCGCAGCGAGTTCGAGGCCGCGCAGCGCGCCGGCCTGGATGTCACCTGGGAGCAGTCGCTGGATGTGCCGTTTCCCGCCCGCGGCGGGGTGCGGCTGGCCGATCAGGTGCAGTTCGATCCCATGCCGTTTCTGGACGCCCTGGCCGCCGAACTAGAAGACCGAGGTGGCCAGATCCTGACCGGCCGACGGGTCCGCACAGTGCAGACGGTGGACACCGAACTGCACCTGCACCTCGAACAGCGGACCGAGGCCGACGAGCCCGTGGTGGCGGCGCGGCAGTGTGTATTGGCAACGGGTACACCCATTCTGGACCGCGGGGGCTATTTCGCGCGGCTCAAGCCGCAGCGGTCGTACTGCACCGCGTTCGCCCTCCCGACCGCCCCCACCCGAGGCATGTACCTGTCCACCGACTCGCCCTCGCGGTCGGTGCGCTACGCCCCCACCGCCGGCGGTGACCGCCTGATCGTCGGCGGTAACGGACACGTGGTCGGTCGCGGCTCCGAAGGGGACGCCATCGCCGATCTGGTGACCTGGACGCGGCAGTATTTCCCCGGCGCGCAACACACGCATTCGTGGTCGGCCCAGGATTACCAGCCCGTCCATGAGCTTCCCTTTGTCGGTCCCCTGCTCCCCAAGAATGAATCCTTGTTCGTGGCAACAGGCTTCGCCAAGTGGGGCATGACCAATGGCGTGGCGGCGGCGCTTCTGCTGGCCAAGCACATCCTGGGCGGGCAACAGGCTCCGTGGGCGCGGGCATTCGCCAGCTGGACCGCCTCCGAGCGCTCAGGCTGGAGCGAGGCGCTCAAGGCCAATGCCGAGGTGGCGGTGCACCTGGCAGCGGGCTGGGTGACGCCCACCGTACGGTCGCGCGGGCCGGTGCGTGATGGTGCCGGAGTGGTCTCGGGTCCGCCCTGGCAGATGACCGCACGCAGCATGGTCGACGGCGTCGAACGGTGTGTGTCACCGGTGTGTACTCACCTGGGCGGGATCGTCGAGTGGAACGACGAGGCCAAGTCGTGGGACTGCCCGTTGCACGGATCGCGGTTCGCCCCTGACGGCACCGTGTTGGAAGGCCCGGCGACCAGGAACCTGTCCAGATGACCGATGACCATGGCCGTCAGCTGCCGTGGGTGACGCTGAGCGACACCCCCTTGACCAGGAGGCCATCTGTTGCCACATTTGCTGTTGCAGAACAGGATTCACCTCGGCCAGCGATCGCCACCAAGGACATGAATGCAACCCTCATGCCCCTGCCGCCTACGGGCGTATCGTGAACACTCAGCGAGTCAAGATCCAGCTCGATGGCATCTGCCGTGGGGTCCCGATGAACGAACGACACCATTTGCACAGCCCGGAGCGTTCGGAGATTCATACCGGCGATCCGGAGGTGGTGCAGGACTTCCTGTCCGAGTCCTATGGCACAACGGTGCGCGTCGACCACCCCCACGGAGCCGGTGAAGGTCTGAACTACAAGCACACCCGGACCGCGGTGGGGGTATTCGCCACGGAGGTCATCAGTCAGCGCGGGAGTGTGCGCACCTCGGCCGATCGACTGGAGCCGGCCGTGATCTACCTTCCCGACAGTGGTCACGTCGAATGCCACGCTTCCGGCGAGATCGCCGTGGCCGGGCCTGGGCAGATGGTGTTGGCCCAGTGTACGGACGGACGGGTGGAGACCCGGACCTCTGATGTCCAGCTCCGGTCTGTTGTGCTCGATCAATACCTGCTGTTGGATGCAGCGCTGTCCTCCGCCGCCGCGATCCGCTTCACCGCCCAGCACCCGGTCGACGCCGTTGCCGCCCGGGTCTTCCGCCAGACCGCGGCCTTTGTGCAGGACAGCGTTCTCAGCGACGGCACCAAAGCGACGCCCCTGGTGATCGGTGCGGCCGGCCGGCTGCTGGCCAGTACGGCGCTGGCAGCGTTCGCGAACACCGCCGTGCGTGACACCGACGCCGTGACCGGCGCCGTCGAGAACACCCCGGCTGCATTGCGGAGGGCCGTCGGATTCGTGGAAGAGAATGCCGACAAGGCCATTGGCATCACCGACATCGCCGCGAGCGTGTATCTGACGCCACGAAGCGTGCAGTACATCTTTCGCCGGTACCTCGACACCACACCCACGGAGTTCCTGCGCCGGGTCCGGTTGGAGCGGGCGCACAGTGACCTGACGGCGGCGGACAAATCCACAACGACCGTCGCGGGCACGGCTGCCCACTGGGGTTTCGCCCACACCGGCCGGTTCGCGGTGTTGTACCGGCAGGCCTACGGCGAGAGTCCGCACGAGACGCTGAGTTCGGGAAACCAGCGCCCTTCCACGTCTTTTCGTGCGTAGAACGGATACATCTGGGTACAGCTTCGCCGAACCGAAGTCACCAGCCCTGACCAAGGAGGCGCATCCATGCCCCCAGCCCGCAAACCAGATCAAGCTGCTCCCAAGCGCACCCGATCGGCCGGGTCTCCCGTCGATGCCACCGACAGCGATCCATACGCCCAAACCGGCACCCATCTGACCACTGCGCAGGGCGTCCGGATTCCCGATACCGACCATTCCCTCAAGGCAGGCAGTCGCGGGCCGAGCCTGCTCGAAGACTTTCACCTGCGTGAGAAGATCACCCACTTCGATCACGAACGGATTCCCGAGCGCGTCGTGCATGCCCGCGGCGCAGCCGCCCACGGCGTGTTCGAGTCGTACGGCAACGCGAAGACGGTGACCAAAGCGGGATTCCTGGCCGCCAAAGGCAAGCAAACCGAGGTCTTCGTCCGGTTCTCCACGGTGCTGGGTTCGCGCGGATCCGCCGATACCGTCAGGGACACCAGGGGTTTCGCCGTCAAGTTCTACACCGACGAGGGCAATTTCGACCTCGTCGGCAACAACATCCCGGTGTTCTTCATCCAGGACGGCATCAAATTCCCCGACGTCATCCATGCCGGCAAACCGCATCCGGACCGCGAGATCCCGCAGGCGCAGTCCGCCCACGACACGTTCTGGGACTTCGTGTCACTGCACACCGAAGCCACCCACCACGTGTTCTGGAACATGAGCGACCGTGGGATACCCCGCTCCTACCGGACCATGGAAGGCTTCGGGGTCCACACCTTCCGGCTGGTCAACGCCAAAGGCAAGACCAGCTTGGTGAAATTCCACTGGAAGCCGGTGGCGGGAGTGCATTCTCAGGTGTGGGAGGAAGCGCAGATCACCGCCGGCTGCGACCCGGATTTCCACCGCCGCGACATGGCCGACGGTATCGAAGCCGGCGCGTTCTTCGAGTACGAGCTGGGCATCCAGGTGATGCCGGACGACGGATCCGAGACATTCGAGGGCATCGATCTGCTGGATCCCACCAAGATCGTTCCGGAAGAACTGGCGCCGGTGCAGCTCATCGGCAAGCTCACCCTGAACCGCAATCCCACCAACTATTTCGCCGAAACCGAGCAGGTGGCCTTCCACACTGGCAACTTCGTTCCCGGGATCGAGCCGACGAATGACCCGCTGATGCAGGCTCGGCTGTTCTCGTACCTCGACACGCAGTTGACCCGGCTGGGCGGCCCGAATTTCACACAGCTGCCGATCAATCGACCGCACTGCCCGGTCAACGACATGCTCCGCGACGGTATGCACCAGACCGCGGTGCACACCGGCCTGGCTCCCTACAAGCCCAACAGCATCGACGGTGGTGAGCCGCTGACCGCCGACGAATCCGAGGGCGGCTACGTGCAGACGCCGCGGCGCATCGACGGCCAGGCGGTCCGCGCGCAACCGGCGTCGTTCGACGATCACTTCACCCAACCGGCGATGTTCTATCGCAGCCTGTCGGCTATCGAGCAGGCGCACATCGCCGAGGCGTTCACCTTCGAGCTCGGCAAGTGTTACGAGCAGGCGATCAAGGAACGCCAACTCCAGGTGCTCGCCAATGTGGACGCCCAGCTGTGCGAAACCGTCGCCGCCGGTCTCGGCCTGCCCGCCCCCAAGGGCAACCCGCCCGGCGAAGTCCCGGTCTCCCCTGCCCTGTCACAGGTGGTGACGGTTCCCGGCCCGGTCGCCGGACGCAAGGTGGGCATCATCGCCGACAACGGGTCGGACCTTGCCGGGATCACCACCTTGGCCAAGGCGCTCGATCGCCAGGGCGTCGAAGCACTGGTGGTGGCCCCGTCGGGCGGGTTCCTGAAAGCCGGGCGGCGCAGCGTCGTGGTGGAGCGCACGTATCTGACGGCACGGTCTGTCGAGTTCGACGCCGTGGTGATCGCCGCGGGGACGAGCGCCGATCCGGACATCAAGGTCGCCCTGCTCCTGCAAGAGGCGTACCGGCATTGCAAGCCGATCGCCACCTGGGGTGACGGGGCCGCGCTGCTGTCTGCCGCGGGGATCGACCCGGGCGGCGTCGGTGTGCAGACGGCCGATTCGGCGAACGCCAAATTCGCCGGTGCGCTGGTGGCAGCCCTTGGCCTGCACCGGGTCTGGGACCGCGCGGAGTTGGTGATGGCCTCGCGGGTGGCCCCGGTCGGTTGAGCCGGTTTCAACTGCCCTGTGCGGGGGAAGCCCTCGCGATACCCGACCGGAAGGAGTACGCCGTATGGCAGACAACAGCGGACCTCGAGAAGGAATCAAGGGCGTCGTCAAGGACGCCAAGGGCTGAGCCGACGGAAGGGGTGAACCGTCACCGGGCGCGATGACCTGACTGAGAAAGGCAAGGCTCAGCAGGACAAAGCCGAGGCCCGGCGTGACGCGGCCCGCACGGAAGCCGAGGCCGGAAAGGCGCGTGTCGAGGCGAAAGCCTCAGGGGCGCGCCGGAAATCACACCAGTAAACCGATAAGGCGGTCGGGTCGGGTAGCCGGCCCGGCCGCCGCTCTGCTCAGATGCCGTGCGGAATACCGTTGCCGAGGTAGTGCAGACCGCATGCCTCGACGACCGGCCGGTCGAGCAGATTACGGGTGTCGACCACCGCGGCGCCGGCCGCGTGCCGGGCGATCACCGTCCAGTTCAACTCACGAAACTCCGGCCACTCGGTCAGCACCAGGATGACGTCGGCCCCTTTGGCCGCCCGGTAGGGATCGTCGACCCCGATGATCGCGTTGCGCTCCAGAGTCCGCTCGTCTATCGAGGCCAGCTTCGGGTCGTAAGCCTGGACATGGGCGCCTGCTCCGGCCAGATGGCGACAGACCAGAAGTGCCGGTGAGTCACGGACATCCGATGTACCGGCCTTGAAGGTCAGGCCCAGCGCCGCAATGCGCATCGACTCCATCCGCCGCCCCAGCCGGCGTTCGATCGCCGCCCGGATCCAGCCGGGTTGGTCGTCGTTGGTGCTGCGTGCGGCGCTCACTTCCGGCAGTGGAACGCCGTGATGCATTCCGGTGTGCACCAGTGCAGCGGTGTCTTTGGGCAAACAGGACCCGCCCCAGCCCGGTCCGGGCCGCAGGAACTGCGAGCCGATCCGTGGGTCCGCGCCCATCGCGCGGGTGACCGCGCCGATGTCGGCGCCCGTCCGGGAACACAGGTGGGCCAACGAGTTGACGAAAGAGAGCTTCACCGCCAGATACGAGTTCGACGCATACTTGGCCAGCTCCGCGCTTTCGGGCGTCATTGTCTGCGTGACGGCGGGATCCGCGCCGAGCACGGAGGCGACGGCATCGGCAGTGGCCGGGCTCCGCGCCCCGATCACCACGCGGTCCGGGCCCTGGAAGTCGGCGACGGCGTGGCCCTCGCGCAGGAATTCCGGAACCGATGCCACCGCCACCCCGGTGCCGGCCAGCCGGCGCGCCAGGTCGCGCGTAGTACCAACCGGCACAGTCGATTTCACTGCAATGACCGACCCCGCAGAGAGCACCCGGCCCAGACTGTCCACCACCGAGTAGACGGCGCTGACGTCGGCGGCGCCGTCATCACCGCTGGGTGTCGGGACGCAGACGAACACCACGTCCGCGCCCGCCAGCGCCGTCACCGAGGTGTCGAACCGTAACCGCTCGCCGGTTTGGGCGGCGCGGAGCAGGTCGCCGATGCCGGGTTCGTCGACCGTGCACGCGCCGCCGCGCAGAGCGGAGATCTTCTGTGCGTCGATATCGACGCACACGGTGTCCAGCCCCCGCTGCGCCAGGCACACCGCGGTGGTCAGCCCCACGTACCCGATCCCCACAACACCGGTCGTCATACCCGGCTCCGCAGTGCGGGTTCGGCGGCCGCCAGGACATCGGAGGTGGTGATCTCCAGCAGTCCCCCGTCCGGGCTGTCGCCGTGCGGATCGCCGGTGCGGCCCCGCCACAGCACGGTGTGGACGTCGCCGGTCCGCGGACCCCAGTGATCCGGTGGGGTGGGACCGAACAGCAGTACCGACGGCGTTCCCGTCGCGGTGGCGATGTGCGCCACGCCGGTGTCGCCGCAGATCAGCAGTTGGGCGTCTTGGATGAGTGCCATCAGGTCGGTCACCGTGAGGGTTCCGGCCAGCACCGCCGACGACGGTAGGCCCGCCCTGGCGGCGACAAACTCGGCGAGCAGCACTTCGCTGGGGTCGCCGGTGATGAGGACCTCGACTCCCCGCTTGCTCAGTTCCGCCGCCACCGCCACATAACGGTGCGCCGGCCACCGGCGTGACAAGGCGGACGCGCCGGGATGCAGGACCACCGAGCCGGTGTGCAGCCAGCTGCGCTTCGGTGAACTCATCCGCAGATCCTCGGGATCACAGTCGATTCCGAACCACTGCAGCATGGCGCACCACCGGTCCACCTCGTGGCAGTCCGACGGCCACAACGGGCCCGGGTGGTCCGGATGGTCCGGATGCGCATGGGTGAGCAAGCGGTGCGGTCGGGTGCGGCGCAGGTCGGCGATGCTCTGCGGGCCGCGCCCGTGCAGGTTGACCGCCAGCGTCGGCCGCGCCGGGAGGGCCCCGAGATGCCCCAGCCCGGGTGTCGGCAGCACGGTGTCGACAGCGCCGGTGAGAAGTGCCAACTCCTCCAACGGTTTCGGCGTCGCCAGGGTGATGTGCGCGTCGGGATGTGCGCGCCGCAACCCGCGCAGCGCGGGTACCGCGGTCAACAGATCACCCAGGCCCAGCGCCCGCAGAACCAGGATGTCTGCGGTCATGGCCAGGACGATTCGGTCGAAGCGGCCACCACCAGCTCACGCACCTCACATCCGGGGGGCTGACTCAGCGCGAACACCACGGTCTCGGCCACATGGTCCGGATCGTTGAGCACCGCGTCGGCCGGCGGCTTGTACTGCTCGGTGCGGCCGTCGAAAAAGGGGGTCTGCATGCCCCCGGGAATCAGTAGGGTGACCCCCACCTCGCCGGCCAGCTCGGCGGCCAGGGCCCGGGTGAAGCCCACCACGCCGAACTTCGACGCGCAGTAGGCCGTGGCATCGCTGACCGCTTTGATGCCCAGCGTGGAGGCACAGGTGACGATCCGGCCGTGGGAGCGCTTCACGTACGGCAGACTGGCGCGGATCACCGCCGCGGTGCCGATCAGGTTGACGTGCACGACGCGCTCCCACTCCTTGGCGGGCACGTCGGACAGCGTTCCGCACGCATCGATTCCGGCCGCGGTGAAGACCCCGTCGATCCGGCCGCCGCACCGGTCTGCCAGGGTCGCGACCGCGGCGTGCACGGCGTCGGTGTCGGCAAGGTCCACCGCGACGAACGGCACGTCGAAGCGCGGCTGGTTCTTGTCCAGCACCATCGGGGTGGCACCGCGCCGAAGCAGCGCCCGGACAGCCGCCGCGCCGAGTCCGGATGCCCCACCTGTGACGAGGACGTTGCCCAATTTGGGATTCTGGTTGTGTGGTTGCACGGATCAGCCTTTCGTTGTTCGGCTTCAGGACCGCGCGGCGGCGATCAGGTTGGACGAGGAGTAGCCGGGCACGGTGGGCAGCAGCACCACATCACCTCCACCGGCGCGCACCACATCGGCTTCGGGAAGGTCGTGCAGGGTGTAGTCGCCACCCTTGACCCAGATGTCAGGACGCAGTCTCCTCAGCGCCCGCTCCGGTGACAGCTCGTCGAAGATGCATACGGCGTCCACGCATGCCAGCGCGGACAGGACCCGCGCCCGGTCCTGGGCGGGCATCACGGGCCGAGTGGGACCCTTGAGCGCGCGCACCGAGTCGTCGGAGTTGAGCAGAACCACCAGCGCCGAGCCCAGTTGGCGCGCTCGCTGTAACAGTCGCACATGCCCGGTGTGCAGCAGATCGAAGCATCCGCCGGTAGCCACCAGAATGCTGCCGCTGCGCCGGAGTCGGGCAGCGACGGCTTCGATGTCGTCGCTCACCGCCGCACGGTCGGAGCCATCACCCGCCGGCACACCGATCGGTGCCAGTGCGGCCACCGTCGACATCGCCGACGCTGCGCCGGCGGCGACGAAGTTGGCCGCGGCGTCCACGGCCGCGACCACGGCGGCCGTGGTGTCCACACCGGAGGCCAGTGCCGAGGTGACCGCGATCGCGAATCTGTCTCCGGCGCCGCAGGTGTCACCACGGGCGGTGACGGGGGCCGTCGGCCGCACATGGGTGGTGGCGCCGTCTCCGGTGGCGAGCAGCGCCCCGCGTCCGCCCAGCGTCACACACACCGCGCCGGCCTGCCACCGGGTGCGCAGTTCATGCGCCGTCACCGGCCCACAGCCGGCGCGCGAGAAGTGCTGTGCTTCGGTTTCATTGGGTGTCACCACGGTGGTACGGGCCACCGGTGCGGATCCACGCGGATGCGGATCCCACACCACCGGCACGTCGCCGGCGATGCCGGCCAGAAACTGCCGCAGTCCGTCGTCGGCGGTGACGCCGCGGCCGTAGTCGGCGATGCACACGGCATCGGCGCTCCGCACGGCGTCTCGTATCGAGTCGTCGAGGGCGAAGGGGCCTGCCCGGCCGGTGCCCTGGTCCAGGCGCATCACCGACTGCCCGTTCGCGCGGATCCGGGTCTTGGATGCGGTGGTCCCGTCGATGGGCAGCGCGCTCACCCGGACACCGGCCTCGTCCAGCAGTGCCCGCAGCAGCCGACCGTGCTCGTCGGTGCCCACAGCGGTGACCAGCACCACCTCGGCGCCGTGCCGGGCGGCCAGCGCGGCGGCCAATCCGGCGCCTCCTGGTCGTTGCCCAACCCGGTCCCCGTCGACCACCGGGACCGGCGCTTCTGGGCTCAGACGTGTTGCGGTGCCGTCGATGTCGATGTCGAGCATGGAGTCGCCGATCACCACCAGCCGTTGCGTCATCTCCGCGGCACCCCCATCGCGGCGTCCACCGCGATGCACAGCGCGTGCACCAGCAGCAGGTGGACCTCCTGGACGGTGGCGGTGGAGCCGGCCTCCACACAGATGGCGTCATCGCACATGGCGGCCAACGGGTTGGGCGCCGGACCCGTCAGGGCCCAGCTGCGCATGCCCACCTCATGAGCGGCTTTGACGGCGGTGAGCACATTTCGGCTCGAACCGCTGGTGGACAGGGCCACCAGCACGTCGCCGGGCCTGCCGTGCGCGCGCACGCCACGGGCGAACATCTCGTCTTCGCCGTAGTCGTTGACCAGCGCGGTCAGTGCCGAGGTATCAGCGTGTAAAGCGATGGCCGACAATGGAACCCGCTCATCTCGGAACCTTCCGACGAGCTCGGCGGTCAGGTGTTGCGCTTCGGCGGCGCTGCCCCCGTTGCCGCAGGCCAGGAGCCGCCCGCCGCCGACGAGCACCTCGGCGAGGTGGGTACCCCACGCGGTGAGTGTCGGCGCCGCGGCGCCGGCCCGGTTGACGGCCTGGCCGAGGGCGGCGATGTGTTCGGCGATCATGGTCGACCTCCAAGGTGGGTGACGGCTTCCAAGAGTTCGGTGTCGGTGATCCCGTCCAGGCAGGGGTGTCCTGCGACGGGGCAGGTGCGGGCCCGGCTGTGCCGGCACGGCGCGTCCTGATCACCGAGCAGTACCACCGGCCGGCCGTAGGGCTTCCACTGCGACGCCGGTACCACCGGCGCGAACAGCGACACCACCGGTGCACCCACGGCGGCGGCCAGATGCGCGGGTCCGGTGTTGGGGGCGATCACCACCTGGGCCTGTGCGTAGACCGCCGCCAGCTCGTCGAGTGTGGTCAACCCGGAGATGTCGATCCCGTGCGCGCCCGAAACCTCTGCGGCCAAGCCGCATTCGCCGCGGCCACCGGTGACCACAACCCGGTGTCCCGCGGCCACGAGGGCGGTCACCATGGCAGCGCTGCGCCGTGCGGTCGGCATACGTGCGGGCACCGCCGCGCCGGGATGGAACACGATGAAGGGACCCTCACCGATCAGGTCCGCCACCGGTTCCGGTACACCGGCCGGGGTGCGCACCCGCAGCGCGCCGTCGTCATCGGGGGGAAGCCGAGCCCCGCCCGCGGCGGCCAGCGACAGCGCACGCAGCGGTTCGGGCATCCCCTCGTCGACGTGGTGCCGGATGTCGAGCAACGTGCCCGGGTAGTCCTCGCATATCGCGGCGATCCAGGGCACCACGGCCATCCGGCAGACCAGTGCCATGGGCAACGGGGACTGATGGAACGACGTGAAGATGAACACCCTGTCCGGCGCCACATCGTGCAGCTGTTTGACCAGATCCTCGACATGCCCCCGGGTGAGTGCCGGAGCGTCGAAGTCCACCCACGGGGCCTGCCACTCGATGATCTCGTCGACCCCGGGCAGCAGGTCGGCAGCTGCCCGGCCGCGCGGGCCCGCCAAGAACACCACGCGGTCGTGCGCAGCGGCGATGGCCCGCACCGCCGGTCCGGTGATGAGGACATCGCCTGCGCTGTCCAGCCGTGCCACCACCGCGGTACTCACCGGCACTCCCGTAGCACCATGGCGATGGCGGTCTCCAGGTCGGGCGCCACCTTGGCCCGCGTGCGGGCCTGGTCGACCTCGTGGGGCAGCGTGCGAGCCGTCGGCACCAGCACCGCTTTGGCCTCGGCCGCCAGCGCGGCCTCCACGTCACCGCCGGTGTCGCCGATCATCACGCACCGCGCCGGGTCGACGCCCAGCGCCGCCGCGGCATCGAGAACCATGCCCGGTTCCGGCTTCCGGCAGCGGCAGCCGTCATCGGCATCGTGGAGGCACACCTGCCAGCACCCGAACGGGCCGAGCACCGACTCGACCCGGGCATTGACCGCGCCCAGTTCCTCACCGGTGATCAAACCCTTGGCCACCCCGGACTGGTTGGTCACCACCCCGAGCAGCAGACCGCGCCGCCGCAGTTCGGAAAGACCCTCGCGGGCACCGGGTTTGGGCCGCACACCGCGGGGATCGCGCAGGTAAGGACCATCTTCGATGAGGGTGTCGTCGCGGTCGAACAGCACGGCCAGGGGCGGCTGCGGCTGTGCCCGACGGAACCGCCACTCCCCCGCGAGCCGGTGACCGACGGCCGCCGGGGGAATCAGCACGCTACTGGCGGCCAGCGCCGCGATGTCGCGCGGAGTGCGCGGGCCCGGCAGGACGCGCCGCATGGTGAACTCCGCGGTCAGCCCCAGCCACGCCGCTGCACCGAACGCGGCCCAGCGTCGCCGGCGCAGCACCGCGGCCGCCGCGGCGGCGGTGGCCGCACCGACGGTGACCAGGTGTGCGGGCATCCGTCCCCGACCCTCGCCGATCTCGGTCCGCCACCGGTGGCCGTGCTTGCGTCGCATCAGCGCGTTGTCACGGTTACCTCGCTGGGCCCGAACAGAACTGAGCGGCGTGGCGGCGGCGACCGGATGAACGCTGCGGCGTGCGCCCCGCACGATGCGGCCGCCGGCGCGCACCACCCGCAATGCCAGATCGGAATCCTCCCGGTAGGCGCGGGGGAAGCGTTCGTCGAACCCCCCGGCATTCACCAACTCGGTCCGCAGATAGGCCATGTCGGCGGTGATCCAGCGGGCATCGGCCAGGCGCTGGGTGCGGCGCTCGTCGTCGGTGGCCCGCCTGTCTGCCCGCACCGGTACCTCGATGATCGCCTGCGATGCCGCCGCCTCCGCCTGGTCGGCCGCCCGCAGATCGTCGGTCAGGGCCGCCAGCCAACCGGGTTGCGGCAGGACGTCGTCGTCGAGGAAGCACACCCATCGGCTGTGGGTGTGCCGCCAGCCGAGGTTTCTGGCTGCGGCCGGCCCACGGCCACCACTGTGCAGAACAGAAATCGGCAGACGAGTCCACACACAGGGCAACCGTTGCGGCGCCTTGCGGTCGTCCACGATCACCACCGCTTCCGGGGTCGGTACCGCCTCGGCGTCGAGGGCCGCCATGAGCTTCGACAGGGAATCCCGGCCGACGGTGGGGATCACGATCGAGAAACCGCTGTCGGTCATGGCCGCCGCCAGACGAGGAACGGACCGATTGCCAACAGGTCGATGGGGGCACTGCCGAAGCATTCGAGAGCGTCCCGTGGGCTGTCCACCATGGGCCGTCCCGCGGTGTTGAAGCTGGTGTTGACCACCACCGGCACACCGGTGCGCTCCTCGAACCGGCTGATGGTGTCATACAACACGGGATCGGAGGCGTCGACGGTCTGGATCCGTGCGGTGCCGTCGACGTGTGTGACCGCCGGAATGCGGGTGCGCCACTGTGGATCGACGTTGTGCACGAACAGCATGTAGGGGCTGGGAAGCGGTCCGTCGGTGAAGATCTCGGCGGCCCGGTCGGCCAACACCATGGGGGCCACCGGCCGGAACTGTTCGCGACCCTTGACCGTGTTCAGCCGCTCCAGATTGTCCACATGACGCGGGTCGGCCAGCAGCGACCTGCCACCGAGCGCGCGGGGCCCGTATTCGGCGCGCCCCTGGAACCACGCGACCAGGTGATTGTCGGCCAGGGCGTCCCCGACGGCCTCGGCGAACCGCACCGGTCGCTCGTAGCGCACCGCGGCCTCATCCAGGATCGCGGCGATCTCGGGCTCGGACCAGCCGCGGCCCAGTCGCGCAGACGGCATGGGAGTGATCGGCTCGCCGGCCTCGGCCGCCAGTGACAGAGCGGCCCCCAATGCCGTGCCGGCGTCGCCGGCAGCCGGCTGTACCCAGACGTCGCGGAAGCCGCCGTGGGCCCAGAGTTTGGAATTGGCAACACAGTTCAGCGCAACCCCACCGGCCAGACACAGGCTGTCGGTGTCGACGCGCCCGCGCAGCCAGCGCACCAGATCCAGCAGCACCTCCTCGACCACCAGTTGGGCACTGCAGGCCAGATCCGCGTGGTCGGGTTCGGGCCGGGCCAGGGCCGAACCGTCACCGGCGCCGCGCGCACGCGGCTCGGTGAGCTGCGCCCACGCCACCGGCTCGGTGCGGAAACCGCCGTCGGGACAGTAGTACACCCGCTCCCGCAGCGCGTCGGCGAAGCGTGGCCGGCCGTAGGAACCCATCGCCATGACCTTGTATTCGTCGCTGGACCGCGTGAATCCGAGGTGCTCGGTGAGGTTTTCGTAGAACAACCCCAACGAGTGCGGCAGTTCCTGGGTGGCCAGCACATCGAGTTTTCCGTCGCGGTAGCGCCCCGCGAGCATCGAGGTGCGCTCACCGCGGCCGTCGACGACGAGAACCGCCGAGTCCGGCTGCGGCGAGGCCAGCGCCGTCGACGCGGCGTGCGCCACATGATGGCGGACGTGGTGCACCACGCCGGGGTCGAGACCCGGCAGCGCGGTGGCCAGGAAACGCGGTGCCCGCGCGGCATACAGGGTGCGCAGATACTCCCAATCGCTGTCGAGGCCGTCGAGGTGATCCGACTGGCCGTCCATCACCGTGGGGTCGTAGGAATAGCCGACGGCATCGAGCTGGTCGGGGGTGATTCCGGCCTGGGCCAGGCACCATTTCGCGGACTCGACGGGCAGTTCCCAGGTGGAGAACGGGACCGCCTGTTTTCCGTGCTTGCGCCGGGAGAAGCGCTCCTCCTCCGCGGCGGCGACAATCTGGCCGTCGATCACCACCGCTGCGGCCGGGTCGTGAAACACCGCGTTGACACCCAGTATTCGCATCTCACACCTCCGTCGTCGCCACGCTGCGCGGCTCGGCCAGCACGGCGCGGAACCACGCCACCGTCCTGGCCAGGCCGTCTTGGTGGGTCACCCTCGGTTGCCAGTTCAGATCGATGCGGGCCTTGCCGATGTCCGGGCAGCGCCGCTTCGGGTCGTCGGTGGCGGCATCGGTGTGCACCAGCGGTGCCGTGCTGTCGGCCAGCTCCCGGATCAGCTCGGCCACCTGCAGCACGGTCAGCTCGTGCGGATTGCCGATGTTGACCGGACCGGCGATATCCGACCGGGCCAGCGCAACCAGGCCCTCCACGGTGTCCTCGACGTAACACAGGGACCGGGTCTGGGTGCCGTCACCGGCCACCGTGATGGGATCGCCGAGGATGGCCTGCCGGCAGAAGGTGGGAACCATCCGGCCGTCGTCGACCCGCATGCCGGGTCCGTAGGTGTTGAAGATCCGCGCCACGCCGACATCGACGGAGCGGGCGCGGTGATGCGCGAAGGTCAGCGCCTCGGCGAATCGTTTCGCTTCGTCGTAGACGCTGCGTGGCCCGATGGGATTGACGTTGCCCCAATAACTCTCGGTTTGCGGATGCTCCAGGGGGTCACCGTAGACCTCGCTCGTCGACGCCAGGACCAGGCGGGCATCGTGGCGTTCGGCCACCTCGAGAAGTGCTGCGGTACCTAATGCACCGGCCCGCAGGGTTTCCAGCGGCAGCCGGTAGTAGTCGATCGGCGACGCCGGTGAGGCAAGGTGGAAGATGGTGTCGAAAGGGCGGCTGTCCAACACCTCGGTCAGGTCCCGGGTGATGTCGTGGCGCAGGAACCGGTACCCGCGGCGGCTCTGCAAAGTGGATTCGGCGCCGCCGCACGACGTGGACAGGTCATCGACACACAGCACCTCGGCGCCCTCGTCGAGCAGCCTCGCACACAGGTAGCTACCCAGGAATCCGGCGCCCCCGGCCACCAGCACCCGTCGTGGATCACGTATCACCCGGCACCCCCACCCGTCTGTGTTGTGCTGCGTTTGAACGGGGTTGGCGCGGGTAGCCATGGCCCTCATGACCGCCGGAGACTCGCGAACCACCATCGTCATCGCGACTCGCAATCGCCGCGCCGAGTTGGAGAGCGTCCTGACGCGACTGCTGGACGGGACTCGGTGTCCGATCATCGTCATGGACAACAACTCCGACGACGACACCGCAGCCGTGGCGCTGCGGCGCGGTGAGCGGGTGACGGTGATCGAACTCGACGACAACCTGGGCGCGGTGGCCCGCAACATCGGTGTTGCTCGCAGCAGCACACCGTATGTCGCCTTCTGTGACGACGATTCGTGGTGGGATCCTGGTGCATTCGCGCGGGCGGAGCAGATCTTCGCTGACAATCCCGGTGTGGGTCTGTTGGCGGCGCGCACCGTGGTGTGGCCCGACTTCCGCGACGACCCGATGGTCGCCCTTCTGGCCAACAGCCCACTGGGGCACCGGCCCGGGCTGCCGGGACCGTCCATCCTGGGCTTCATGGCGTGCGCCGCGGTGGTGCGCAAGGCGGCGTTCGACAGCGTCGGGGGTTTCTCCCCGGTGCTGCACTTCCGAGGGGAGGAACAGCTGTTGGCGTTGGACCTGGCCGCGGCCGGCTGGCAGCTGTGCTACTGCCACGATCTGGTTGCGGTGCACAAGCCGTCCACGGCCCGCCTGCCGGGACCGGCGCAGCATGCCCGGGTGCTGCGCAATGAGGCGCTGACCGCCTGGTTGCGCCGGCCCGTTCCGGTGTGCCTTCGCGCGACGGCGGCCCTGGTGCGCGCCATGGCGACCGACAGGGCCTATGGCATCGCGGCGGCCGAGGCGCTGCGATTGATGCCCACCGCGCTGCGCCGGCGCCGGAGGTTGCCCGCCGAGCTGGAGGCTGATCTCAGGTTGCTGGAGGAGCCGGTCCCCGGTCGGATGTGACCTCATCGTGTCTGGGCCTGCGAGAGCCCGGGAGCCTGCAGCCGCGCCGCGGTGAGCCGGTCGTAGATCCGGGCCGTGTCGGCGGCGATACGGTCCCACGAGTAGCGCGACTTCGCCCGGTCCCGTCCGGCTCCGCCGAGCCCCCGCGCGAGGAACGGCTTGTAGAGGATCTGGTTGGCGGCGTCGGCGCAGGCTTCCGGGTCCTGTGGTGGTACCAATCGCCCCGTCACCTCGTCGACCACCGTGTCGAGCATTCCGCCGACCGCAGACGCGATCACCGGCACACCGCAGGCCATCGCCTCCAGTGGCACGATGCCGAAAGGTTCGTACCAGGGTGTGCATGCCACCACATCGGCTGACCGGAACCATGCGGGCATGTCGTCGTGGGCCACGGCACCGGTGAAAAGGACGCGGTCGTCGACTCCGAGTTCTTCCGCCAGTGCGCGCAACCGGCAGGCTTCCGGGTCGGCGTGCAACTCCGATTCGGCGGGTCCGCCGACGATCACCAGCTCTGCGTCATGAATCTTGGGTAGCGCCCGGATCATCACGTCGAAACCCTTGCGGGGCACCAGTCTTCCCACCGAGACGATTCTCTTGCGGCCCGTCCGCCGGGCACGTTCACCCACCGGGGAGAACCGGTCGGCGTCGACACCGCACGGGACCACCGAGATCTGGGCCCGGGACCGGCCCATCCTGATCAGTTCGAACACCTCGTCGGTACAGGTCGCCGCCACCCAGTCCGCCCCTTTGGCCACCAGCATCTCGAGCTGCAGCCGCGCCTGTGGGCTGGTGTCCATGGCGCCCTGGTAGCGCCGTTTCACCACACCGAGGGCGTGGAACGTCTGTACGGTCGGGACCTGGGTGTTCTTGGCGGCCAGCTGTGTCGCGATACCCGACATCCAGAAATGCGCGTGCGCCACATCGGGACGACGCCGGTGCCACCGGGTGTCGAGGAACTGGGCGAATTCGCCCATGTACCGGAGCAATTCGTCTTTCGGCAGGATCTTCGGCGGCCCCGCGGGCACATGGGTGACGCGGTAGCCGTCCTCGGTGGGCACGTTCTCCGGCAGATCCGGGTCGTCGCGACGGGTGTAGACGGTCACGTCGTGTCCGCGTCTGGCCAATGCCGCTGACAGCGCGGCCACGTGGACATTCTGTCCTCCCGCGTCGACGCCGCCCAGCACTGCCAGAGGGCTGGCATGTTCTGAGATCATCGCTATCTTCACGCGCTTACTCCTTTCCGGTGCACAGTGCGTCGATGACGTCATCCCACTCCCGGAGAAACCGGTCCAGGCAGAAGTGCGTCATCGCGTACTCTCTGGCCGCTTTACCGGCCCGGGTTGCCGCCGATGCGTCGGTGACGAAGTCGGTCAGAGCGCCCGCCAGGGTGGTGATATCGGCACTGACCACCCCGGCGTCGTGTGGAACCACCAGGGGCGCCATGGTGGTAGCGACGCACACCACGGGCATTCCGCAATACATGGCCTCGATCAGCGACAGCCCCAGTGACGTCCACCGTGGGGTGTGCAGGTAAACCGCCCGGCCGGCCACAGCGGGCAACAGTTCGGTGCGCGGCAGGTCGCCGCGGCCGGTGACACCGACGATCCGGTGCTCGGCGGTGTTGAGTTCCTCGCTGCCGATACCCCAGACGTCGATGGGGGTCGCGCGGGAAAGTTCCGCGAGCAGATCGGTGCCGACGGTGCGGCGGCGGCGGACCGGTTCGTTGATCATCGTGGCCGCGGTGGGGATGTTCCCGGTGTACAGCGCGCCGGGATCGGCGATGCCGTGCGTGATCACGGTGGTGGCCGCCGCGCCGTTGTCCCACATCAGCCGGTTGAAATCGGTGACGTGCACCAGCAGGATGTCGCCGCGCTCGCCCACCGGGTGCCTGCTGTCGACGGGGTGCGGACGTGGCGCGTTGTGTTCGACGTACGCCGCGGGCAGGTCGGTACCTGGGCGGCGGCCGAGCAGCTCGGTGACCAGCTCGATCTCATGGGGACGTTGCAGCACAACAAGATCCACATCCTGGGCGGCCAGGTCATCGTGATGTATCTCCCGCGCGTTCGGCCAGTTGCGGCCGCACAGACCCCGTCCGTCGGCGTCGCGTGTGTCGTTCAGGGGCAGCAGGTAACGGTGCGGCCCCTGGACGAACGATTCCGTCCAGGACCCGTGTACATGCCACAGCAGAATCGTCCGCCCTGAGCGCTCGGGAACCACTGTTCGGAACTAGCCGGGCGACGAAGGCGGAAACGCGAAGCGAGAACCACTTCGCTTCCTGGCTCGAGCACTTCGCCTTGTGGATCAGACGGGCTTCTTCATCCCGCTGTTTTCGCACGAGGCTTCCACTACACTCGCGTGTGGTTGAGTAGCAGCCATTCCAGCACGGGCAACACGACCCGCGGGACTTCGAGTTTGCCGGAATGGAGGCTCATGAACACCCCCTCCCGACGTGACTCCGGCTGGACATTGACCATGAGACACGTGGTGTCCGACCCGCAACCTCTGCCCTCGCAGGCACTCACCTTCACCACGCACTGGGTGGAGCCGACGCACGCCGTCGTCAGCGTCAGCGGTGACATCGACGCGGCGAACGCCGACACCTTCCTCGATGGCGCGCTGACCAAACTCGTGCTGTGCCGGACACTGACGATGGATTTGAGAAAGGTTGAATTCTTCAGTAGCGCGGCATATTCCAGCTTGTGCATCCTCGCCCGGCGATGCGCGACCGCTGATGTGGACATGACGGTGGCGCCGAGCGCCTGCGTCCGTCGCGTCCTCGAGATCTGCGGCGGTGCTGCCGGTTTTGCCGTCTCAGATGCGGTTCCGGCGGACCCTTCCCCGGTGTAGCCTCAGCTGCCGCAGGAGCCCGGCGACGGGCTCACAGCGTGGTGGAAGCACCCCGGCCCAGGCCGATCACCCGGTCGCCGCGGCCGCGGCGCTGCATCTCGTCGAGAAAGTCCGACAGCGGCGACGCGAAGACACCGTAATCGTCGAAGTGGACCGGGATCACCCTCGGCAGATCAAGCAGAGTCGCCAGCTCAGCGCCCTGGTTGCCGTCCATGGTGACGGTGAGCCCGAACGGCAGCCGGTTCCCGGCGGGCAGCCGCGTACCACCCAGATGCAGTACACCCGCGTCGATGGACTGGAACCGCGCCGGGATCTCGTCGAGTTCATCGATCAGCAGGGTGTCCCCCGAGATGTAGAGCCGCCGCGTCATCGAATCGGTGACCGAGCCGAACTCCACCATGGTGCCCATCACCGGCGGCAGGAAGCGGTCGATCGGAGTCGGGGCGTGCCGGCCCGGCAGCGCGGTGAGGGTGAGCCGCGTTGTCCCCTTCTCCAGGTTGAAGGTGGCCCACGTGGGCAGCGCGTGCGCGCGGTGAAAACCCCGCCGCCGCAACCGGGTGGCGGCGTGCGGGGTGGTGATGATGGGGAGCGCGCGATCCAGCCCACCTTGAGCCACCCGGTCCCAGTGATCACCGTGCATGTGGGACAGCACCACCGCGTCCAGAGGCGGCAACTGGTCAATGCTCAGCGCCGGATCCTGTCGGCGTTTCGACATCAGCCCGTAGCCCAGATACGCACGCTGGCCCCGGTGCAGGAAGTTGGGGTCGGTGAGCACGGTGAGGCCGCCGCAGGAGATGAGGGTGGTGGCGTTGCCCACGAATGTCACGTCGATCTGCACGGCCGGCCTCTTCTGCTGGGTTCAGCGGACTGATCGACTCGCGAACCCCGTGAAGCATCTCGAGACCCCGCAGTCGACCTCGAGATGCGTGTACCCCCCACCGGCCGCGTTACCCGCGATCGACGAGCCGAGGTACCGCTTCCACCCGCGCGGGCACGTGTTTGTGCCAGGGGGTGCCGGCGTAAGCGTCGCGCCAGCCGGAGGTGGTCAACATGTTGGGAGCGACGCCGGGAACATGCGTGTGGCCGTCGGCATCGGTGAAGTCCAGACCGAACCCGTTCGGCAGCGACACATGGCCGGGCTGCATGGTGGCGCTGACCGCAACGGTCGCCTGCACCGAGCCGGCCGCGGTGGTGATCCGGGCGCACCCACCATCACTGAGGCCCAGCACCTGCGCGTCGTCCACGCTCACCCGTAACGCGCCGTCGGTATCGCGTTTGCGCCAGCTCGGGTCGCGCAGGATGTCGTTGGCGGTGTAGGCGCGCCGCTCACCGGCCGACAACACCATCGGGAACTCAGGTGTGGTGAGGGCGGGGGGCTGCTCCGGGAGTGCGCGGATCTCGTCGAGCATCTCGGCGATGGACAGTGCGATCTTGTGGTCGTCATGACCGATCAAAGACCAGTCGTCGGTGTACTCGTGCACAGTGAACGTCACCCCCGACCGCTCCCGGAGAATCGCCTCGAACAGCGCGTTGCCGTCCTCGTGCCCTGCACGCCGCAGTGCATCCGGATACGTCCACGACACCTTCTGGGCCAGCCCCCACAACGCGGCGGCGCCGGCCAGCCCCTCCGGCAATGTCGGTCCCAAGGTTTCGTAGAGCACGTAGGGCACCGTCTTGGCCAGCATCGGCACGCTGGAGACTGCAGTCAGGAACGCCTGGGCATAGGCCTCGCGCCCCTGCTGCGCGGCGCGGTGCAGCGGCTCGAGGTCGGCGTCGTCGATCACGCCCAGCGCGCGTACCAGCCGGGCCCAGATCTCGGGTTCCGGCAGCGTCCCCTCCAGCGGCGGAAACAGCGGGTGGCGCAAATGGAATGTGTTGCGCGGGAATTCGAGGTTGAAGAAGGTGGCTTCCGGCTTCTCGAACTGTGTGGCCGCAGGCAGGACGTAGTGGGCGAGCCGGGCGGTCTCGGTCATCGCGACGTCGATGACGACCACCAGCTCGAGCGCCTCCAGTGCCGCGCGCACCGCCGCTGAATCCGCCACCGAGTGGGCCGGGTTGCTGCTCTCGACGATCATGGCGCGGATCCGGTCCGGGTGATCGGTGAGGATCTCCTGCGGCACGACGTTGCTGGGCACCAGGCCGGCGATGATCGGCGCACCGGTCACCGGCGTGCGACCCACCCGTCCCGGGCTGAACAACGGCGCGAAACTCGAATGCAGATGCTGGCCACCACGTTTGGCGAAATTACCGGTGAGGATCCACAACAGCTTGTTGAGATACGAGCACAGTGTGCTGTTGGGGGCCTGTTGGATGCCGAGATCTTCGAACACCGACACGCTCTTGGCGGCAGCGATGCGTCGCGCGGCGGATCTCAGCAGGTCCTCGGCCACACCACAGCGCTCTGCGTATTCGGCCACCGCAACATCCCGCAGGACAGCCCGCACGTCATCGGCACCGTGCACGTGGTCGCGCAGAAACGCTTCGTCACAGAGGTTTTCCTGTACCAGCACCGCCGCCAGTGCGGCCAGACACCAGGCGTCGGTGCCAGGCCGCACACGCAGGTGGAAGTCGGCCATTTTCGCGGTGTCGGTGATCACCGGGTCGATGACGACCATCGACCGGTCCGGATCCTTGGCGATGTCGTTGAGCACCACCCGTGCCCGCGGGAAACTCTGCGACATCCACGGGTTCTTGCCGACGAAGACGCTCACCTCGGCATGCTCGAACTCGCCTCGGGTGTGGCCACCGTACAGTTGCTGATCGACCCAGAACTCGCCAGTCTTCTCCTGCGCCAGGGCGTTTGAACGGTACCGGGCGCCCAGCGCCTTGAGGAAGGCACCACTGTATGCACCGCCCAGGTGGTTACCCTGGCCGCCACCGCCGTAGTAGAAGATCTTGTCCCCGCCGTAGCTGTCGCGGATGCGGCGAAATCCGTCGGCGATCTCGTTGATGGCGGTGTCCCAGTCGACCGCTTCGTAGCCGCCGTCGGGCCGGCGACGCATCGGAGAGGTCAGGCGGTCGGCATTGTTCTGGTAGTGATCCAGCCTCAGCGCCTTGTTGCAGGTGTACCCCTGGGAACCGGGATGGGCCTTGTCACCGCGAATCCGCGCCAGCGTGCGGCCCTCGGTGTGCACGACGATGCCGCAATTGCATTCGCACAGAATGCACGCGGTGGATTGCCAGGAATCGGACATCGAGAACCTCCGCTCGGAATGACCCCAGCTCGGCTAGACGGTCCGGTCTAGACTAAACAGTCTAGTGAGTCCGGTCAACGATCGGTTTCCACCAGCGCGCGGATGCTCGCCCCCACCGCGGCCAGCGCCGCGGTATCGCGTGAGGACAGCGCGATCACGAACGCCCCCTGAACAAGTGCCAGGACGGTGTGGGCCAGGTCGGCCGCGCTTCGGTCGGCCCGGACGTCCCCACGCTGCTGACCCTGGCGCAGCATGTCGGTCAAGGTGTCGTGCCACACCGCCATCGCATGGGCCAGCTGATCGCGGAAGGCGGCCGAACCGGCGGCCAGTTCGGTGGAGAACTTCCCCGCCAGGCAGCCCCGCTGGAATTCGGAGTCGACGAACAAGTCACTGAGGGTGGTGTAATACCGTTCCAACGTCTCGGCCGTGCTGCCACCCCCGTCGCGCGCCGCGGCGTCGAGCAGCTCCAGCTGCAAGGACATGTAACGGTCGAGGACCGCCAGTCCGAAGGCATCCTTGGACCGGAAATGGTGGTAGAAAGACCCCTTCGGCACCCCCGACGCCTCGAGTACCGCATCGACAGTGGTGCCGTGAAAGCCGTTGGCGTAGAACAGCTTCATCCCCTGCCGCAGCAGCCGCTCTTTGTGTGTGATCCGGGTGGATTGTGCCATGGTCCCGCAATTCTAGACGGTTTGGTCTAGCTTTCATCGTGTCTCTGTCATACCGTCACGAGGAGTGGTCCGGTGTTTCCCGAGTTGTTCTCCGTGTCCGGCAAGATCGCATTGATCACCGGCGGCACCAGTGGGATCGGCCTGATGATCGCCGAAGGCTATCTGCGTGCCGGAGTGCGGGTCTACATTTCGTCGCGCAAACCCGAGGCCTGCCGTCGCGCGCAGGAACTGCTTTCACCATTGGGCGACGTGCGTGCCATTCCGGCTGATGTCAGCAATGAAGACCACTGCCGTGAATTGATAGCGGCTGTCGGTTCACAGGAACAGGCGTTGCACATTCTGGTCAACAATGCCGGCGCCACCTGGGGCGCGCCGTTCGACTCGTTTCCAGGCGCGGCTTTCGACAAAGTGCTCACCTTGAACGTCAAATCCCCGTTTGTGCTGACCCAATTGGCCCAACCGCTACTGGAGGCCGGTTCCCGTGACGATGATCCCGCCCGGGTGATCAACATCGGGTCCATCGACGGGCTGACCGTGCCGCGGCTGGGTACGTTCTCGTATTCGGCATCCAAAGCCGCCCTGCACCAGCTCACGCGCCATCTGGCCTACGAACTCGCGCCGACGATCCTGTGCAACGCCATTGCGCCGGGGCCGTTTCCGTCCAAGATGATGGCCGCGACCCTCGAGGCCGCCGGCGACCGGCTGGCAGCGGCAACACCGGTGAAACGCATCGGGCGCACCGAGGACATCGCCGCCGCAGCGGTGTACCTGGCGTCGCGCGCCACCAATTTCATGACGGGTGCGGTGCTTCCGCTCGATGGCGGACTGAGCACCACCGCCGGGCTCAGTTTGTAACGAATCGGCCGGTAATTACCGCTTCCCGGCAATCTGGGTATTTAATTGGTGCCATGAGTGGGGGCAAGTTCGAAATCGGCACCGCGGTTCGGACCACCGATGACGCACACATCACCGGACGCATCGTCGAAGACTTCGGTGACCTCGCCGGTGTCGAGGTGGTCGTGGATGCCCAACAAACCGCAAAATCCCGCCGCTGGGCCGTCGCCCTCGATGACGGCACCATGGTCTTCCTGAACGACGACGGGATCGAACCGATCAGCTGAGCGGTCCCCCGACTCGGTGCCACCGGCGTTTCACCGGGTCGATACCCGGGTAGAGACCTCACGTCGGCGCACAGCCCCTAGCGCCGCATCGTGAATGCACCCGAGTTTTCGTGGAGGTAAGCCGTGTCTGCCGAGATTTCGAACAACCAGGACGTCGTCGACTATCTCAAGGCCCAGCACCAGACCATCAAAGCGCTGTTCATCGAGACTCTGGACGCCCCCGATGCGGCCGCTCAGGAGAAAGCCTTCAACCAGCTCCGCGCACTGCTGGCCGTGCATGAGACCGCCGAAGAGATGATGGTGCATCCGAGGGTGCGCCGGAAGGTCGACGGCGGAGACCGGATCGTTGCCGAGCGCCTGCACGAGGAGCACGACTCGAAGGTCGCGCTGCAGGAGATCGAAAAGCTGGACTTCGGCACCGCCGAGTTCAGCAAAGCCGTCATCCATCTTCAGCAGGCAGTGCTCGAACACGCGGAAAAGGAAGAGGCCGAGGAGTTCACCCGGCTCGAGGACGAACTCGACCGCGACGAGCTGACCAAGATGACCGCCGCCGTGCAGGCCGCCGAGCGCATCGCGCCCACGCACCCGCACCCCGGCGTCGAATCCGCGCTGGCCAATTTCGCGGTCGGCCCCTTCGCATCGGTGCTCGACCGGGCCAAGGACGCGCTGGCCGGCCGCTAACCGGCCAGGTCTGCGATGGCTTCGGCGCTGTGCAGGTCGGCGTAGGCCACCGAATAGCGTTGCGCCAGAGCCACCGCGATATCGGGACGCTGCCAGAGCTCACCGGCACTGGCGGTGCACAACCACAGCGTCAGACCGTGCGCGACGGAGGCGCGGTATCGCAGCCACACCTCATCCATCGACGGCAGCTCGTCGGGGGGTAACCCGAGCGCCTCGCGGTAGAGCTCCAGCAGTTCCTGTTCGCTGCGGCGGCGGTCGTCGACGGTGAGGGCGCCTTGGAGGAAGTACCCGAGGTCCAGCGACCAGTTGCCCCGCCGCGCCACCTGCCAGTCGAGGAAGCCCACCTCGCCGCCGGGTAGCACGTAGGTGTTGCCGATGTGCGGATCCCCGTGCAGCAGTGTGGGTGTCGCGCTCAGCGAACGGATGTACGGTTTCCAGATGCCGTCGATCAGGCCGTCGATGGTCAGCGACTGCACCGCAGCCGGTGCGTCATCGCCCAGTCGTTCCAGCGCTGCGGGCAGCGGGGCGGCCTGCATCCCGTCCCAGGGCACAAACGGTTCCAGCCACGCCAGTTCGGGTCGCTGCGCACGTCGTCCCCAGAACCGGCCGTGCATGCGACCCAGCCCGCGGACCCCGCTGGCCGCCTGCTCGACGGTCAGCGGCCGGGTCGCGTCCCTGGGGTCTGCGCCCCGCGCGGTCAGATCCTCCATGACCAGCAGGAAGTCCTCGGCATCCTCGTCGATCACCGCTGCGTACACCGCGGGACGTTCCAGCGCCAGATCGACGTCCGCCCGAAACAACCGCGGTTCGTGCAGGAGGCCGCTGGTCAGCCGGATCAGGTCTTTGTGCGCCGGGTCCACACCCTTGACGAAGACGGTGGCCGGGCCGGCGCCGGCGCGGTAGGTCAGCGCCAGTCGCGCACGGCGGTTGGTGCCGTCGTCGCGCATCTGGACGGTGACGGAGTCCACGACCGCGCCCGGGAATGCCGCCGTCAGCGCATCCGTCAGCCAGTCCGGAGTCACCTGATCCCAGTCGCCGGGTACCAGCGCAGCGGTGGTCATGACAGCACCGCAGGCATCGAATCCCACCCGCGCACAGTCGATGTCGGAGACAAGCGCGCGGAGTCCAGGTCCACATCCCATTCCGGGAACCGCTTGAGGATCTCCTCCAGGGCAATGCGGCCCTCCAGCCGTGCCAGCGCCGAACCCAGGCAGTAATGGGTGCCGACACTGAACGCGAGGTGCTGGCGCGGTTCGCGGTGGATGTCGAAAACGTCGCCGTCGGGCGGGAACTGGCGGTGGTCGCGTACCGCCGCGCCGATCAACATCATCATGACACTGCCCTCGGGGACCGTCTGCCCGTAAAAGGTGACATCACGCGTCACATAGCGCGCCACATGCGGTGCCGGCGGCTCGAACCGTAGCAGCTCCTCGACCGCCTGCGGGATGAGCGCCGGATTCTGCACCAGTTCACGCCGCTGTTGCGGGTGTTCGGCCAGAACCTTTGCCGCCCAACCGATCAGCCGAGTGGTGGTCTCGTTACCCGCGCCGGCCACCACATTGAGGTAGATCAGCAACTCGTCGCGGGTGAGCGTGCGGGTGATGCCGTGCTCGTCGGTGAACTCGACATTGAGGAGCTCGGTCATGATGTCATCGGAGGGGTTGTCGGCACGCCAGTCGATATAGGCCTCGAAGATCTGCCCGGTGACCAGCCCGTCCTGCGCGGCACTCATCGGCTTTCCCGCTTCGGTGCGCAGTTGAGCGTTTCCGTGATCGCGGATCATCTCCTGGTCGTTCTCCGGAATGCCCAGCAGGGCGCTGATCACCCGCATCGGCATGATCGCGCCGAAGTCGGTGATGAAGTCGAATTGCCCGCCTCCGACCAGCGGGTCGAGGCTTTGTGCGCAGAACTCGCGGATCCGCGGTTCGAGGGCGTTGATCTTGCGTGGGGTGAACATCCGGGCCAGCAGCTTGCGGTGGATGTCGTGAATCGGCGGATCCTCGAAAATCAATGCGCCCGAGGGAATGTCGATGTTGGCCTTGATGAGTTCCAAGATCGCACCGCGAGCCGAACTGAACGTCTCGTGGTCCACCAGGCCTTTGTTGACGTCGGCGAACCGGCTGACCGCATAGAAGTCATGGACCTCGTTGTAGTACAGCGGCGCCTCCTCGCGCAGCCGCGCGAACACCGGGTAGGGATTCGTGTTGATCTCGACGTCGTACGGATCGAAGTACGGCTGGGATTCAGGGACGGCCGCGGGCCGGTCCGTACGGGTCTCTGTCACAGGCATCGCCTCTCTACGCGTGTCCGAGCGTAGGTTACGCGCGTAAGCAAGTCCAGGCGTGACGTTACACCAATTCGTGTCGATGTCAGGTCGATGCGCGGTGGATCAGATGTGCGACGTGCTCCCCCGCCGCCTCCGGCCTGCCCGGATAGCCGAGTTCGGCCATGATCGCCGAGACCGAGACATCGACGATCCCCGCCGCGTCGAACCCCACCGACGTCAGCGGGGGCGCGCTCACCGCCCCCAGCGGGCCGGCATCCACGCCCATGACTGCGAGGTCGCCGGGGCACCCCAGACCAGCCTGCCGAATACCGTGCAGCACCACGAACGCCGTTTCGTCGCTCTGCGCGCACACCGCGGTGACCCCGGCAGCGATCCACTGATCAACCACCGTCTGGGCGTCGGAGCCGTCGGTGCGCACGGTGCGCACGTCGACGTCGGGCAGGCCCCGGGCGCGCGCCGCCGCACTGACACCTTCGAGCCAATAGTCACCGAGGGGCCGGAGTTTGGGTGAGTCGGTGAACGCGAAGCCGAGCCGCCGATGCCCCCGGTCGATGAGGTGTTGCACCCGCATCGCGCCGACCGTCACATGCAAGGACCCCAGCGCACGTAACTCGCCGCTACCCAGATGGATCTGCGGGATACCCGCCTCGCTGATCGCTGCCAGCGCCGCACCACTCAGAGGGAACACCGACGTGACCGCCATGGGATGCAGGTTGGCGATCGCCTCCACCACATTGCGGTCATCATCGGTCTCGAACTGCAGACTGAGCACGATGCCGTGTTCGGCCAGCGCGGTGGTCAACCGGCTCCCGACCTCGATCGGCAACTCGCCCAACGCCATTCGAGGGACAACGTAGAGAACCACGCCACTTCCCCCGCTGGCGAGATTACGTGCGGCCAGGTTGGGCCGGTATCCGAGTTGCGCCGCGGCACCGCGCACAGCGGCACGGGTCTGCTCGGAGATCCGCTGCCCCGCGACGTTGTTGAGGACGTAGCTGACCGTAGCCGTCGAGACGTTCGCCAGGCGCGCGACATCCGCTTTCGTCGGGCGGGCAGATCCCCGGACGGCCACGGTCACCTCCTGGGTCCTATCGTGGCACGCCGCCGAGCCGAAGGCGGCCCGACCTCAGTCGGGACTGCCCTCGGAGTCATCGAAGAAGGACCACTGGCCGTCATGCTCCACTTCCATCCGCCAGCCCAGCTGCGAATTGTCGGCTTTCTGGTCCACGAACCATGCGTGGGCGTCTTCTGCGCTGGTGATCTCCTTGGTCGCGACGATGTCGCCCATGGGGTTGAGCACCCGGTAATTGGCCATTGTGTTCTCCTCTTCGTTGAAGTGATGTGATCAACCGAGCAGTCCCATGGCCGGAATGCCAAGGGACATCAGGGTCAGGGCGAGCAGAAACCAGCCGGCGCCTTGCCAGATTGGCCAGGTCCGACCGGCTCGCCAGTCCGAGTAGGTCTTGCCGAACGCGACGACCGCACCGGCGAACAGCACCAGCGGTGTGGCGACGGCCTTGGGTACGGATTCGCGGTCACCGACCGCGTATACAGCGAACGCGGCACCGGCCAGTAGCACCACCACGCCGACGTAGGTTGCGGCCGACCGGAACGCCTTGGGGTCGTGCCACCGCTTCTCGACATCGCGGGATGAGATACCGATCCTCCTCAACGATTGCGGCGGCGGACCCAGACGATCACGCCTATCACGGCGAGCACACCGAGCAGCACACCGGCGTCCAGTCCCGGATTGCGCCGCACCTTTTCCTGCACGAGGTGTGCACGCTCGGCGGCGATCTGTTTGGTGTCCGCCACTTTGGCCTGAACCTGCGCCTTGACGTCCGCTTTCTCAGCCAGTGCACTGACCGTCTCGCCGAGTTCCTGCCGCGTCTTGGCGATGTCGGCCTGGATGTCGTCGATGCTGGCATCCGGACCCGGTTCCGGGGTGGTGCCGTCAGTGGTGTCGGCCATGGCGCGCTTCCTTCACTTCCTCGATGTCGTGTTTGACGTTGTCCACGGTCCGCGGCGCGGCAGGGGCCACCTGCTTGATCTCCTTCTTGCTGATGACCGCCGCGATCCCGGCTCCGCCGAACAGCACCGCGGCCACGATGAGTGCAGCTGCCCAGACCGGCAGCACCAGCGACAGTGCGGCCACGATGGCAGCGATGAGCGTCGCCGCGCCCAGCAGGCCCAGCACCGCGGCAGCGCTGATCAAGCCGGCACCCTTACCCGCGTTCGCAGCGGACTGCTGGAACTCCTTGGTGGCCAGCTTCAGCTCGTCTCGGACCAGACGTGTGGTCTGCGCCGAGAGCTGACTCACCAACTCGCTCAACGACGGATCCGCCGTCGGACGTTCGTGGTGTGCAGTCACGATGATCCTCCACATGCTCGCCGAATTGCCAACAGGTCTTTCCCGGATTACCCGCATCGATCCGGAACAACCCATCGGCACGAAGGCCGCTTTGAGGGTTTCGACCGGCGGTCTGGGGGCACCATCTCTGCAGGAAGGGAGGTTGCCCATGTCGAAACATCCCCCAGATCAGCTGGCCGCGCGCCGGGACACACACGCCACCCGCGAGCAGGTGTGGAATGTGCTGGCCGACGGGTGGACCTATTCGCAGTGGGTGGTCGGGAACAGCAGGATCCGCGCTGTGGATGCCGACTGGCCCGCACCCGGCTCCGCGATCAAACACTCCATCGGGTTGTGGCCGCTGGTGATCAACGACGAGACCGTAGTCGAAGAGTGCGAGCCACAGTCCAAGCTGGTGTTGCTGGCCAAGATGGGGCCCGCCGGAGCCGCGCGAATCACATTGCTGCTCAGCGATACCGACCAGGGCACCTGCGTCGAGATGGACGAAGTCCTGGTACGTGGACCGTTGGGCTGGCTACCGGAATCGGTGGCGCTGGCGCTGATGTGGCCGCGCAATCGCGAGGCGCTGTGGCGGTTGACGTCGTTGGCCGAACGCCAGGTGCCCAGTGAACTCGAGGACTGAGGAATCCACCGTCGATGCGGTGGTGATCGGCGCGGGTCACCACGGGCTGGTGGCCGCCGCCATGCTGGCCGACGCAGGCTGGGACGTGGTGGTCCTGGAAGCCCAGCCCACACCCGGCGGCGCTGTGCGCTCAGCCGAGCTGACGCCCGGTTACACCGCCGACCTCTTCTCGGCCTTCTACCCGCTGTCGGTGTCGTCACCGGCGCTGCGCGAACTGCACCTGGAGGAACACGGGCTGCGCTGGACCCGGGCACCGGCGGTGGTGGGTCACCCCCGTTCCGCGAGCGACACCCAGGCTCCGGTGATCTACCCCGATCGGCAGCGCACCGCCGAAGAACTCGATGAGCACTGCCCAGGTGACGGGGCGAATTGGCTGCGGGTGACCGACGAGTGGGCCGCCGTCAAACAGGGCGTGCTGGATGCCTTGTTTGCGCCGTTCCCGCCCGTGAAGGGCCCGATGCGGTTGGTGCGCGCGCTCGGCACCGCGGGGGCGCTGCGGCTTGCGCACCAACTGCTGCTGCCCGCCACGGTGCTGGGTGAAGAGCTGTTCGCGGGCGACGCGGCGCGAACCCTGTTGATGGGCAACGCCATGCACGCGGACATCCCGCTGGACGCACCAGGATCCGGCGTCATGGGCTACATCATGACGATGCTGGCCCAGGATGCCGGCTTCCCCGTACCGGTCGGCGGGGCCGGCGAGTTGACGGCTGCGCTGGTGCGGCGGGCGGAGAGCGCCGGCGCGCAGGTGCAGTGTGGACAGCCCGTGGAACTGATCGAGGTGCGCGGCTCCCGAGCCGTCGGTGTCCGCACTGCCGGCGGGCGGCGGTACCGGGCGCGACGCGCCGTCGTCGCCGACGTGTCGGCCCCTCAGCTTTTCGAGGTGCTGCTACCGCCCGAGGCCATCTCGCCCGGATTGGCGCGCAGCATGGCGCATTTCGTGTGGGACACCCCGGTGGTGAAGATCAACTACGCGCTCGATGCCCCGATCCCGTGGCGCTCCCCCAACCTCAACAGCGTGGGCACCGTGCACGTGGGTGCCGACAGCCGAGGCCTGATCCAGTGGATGGCCGACTTGGCCTCCGGTACGGTGCCGCACAAACCGTTCATGTTGTTCGGGCAGATGACCACTGCGGACGCCACCCGTTCCCCGCACGGTACCGAAAGTGCTTGGGCGTACACACATCTGCCCCGTAACGTTGCCGACCGCGCATCCGCCGAGAAGGTGGCCGCCGCGGTGGACCGCACCCTCGAAGAGCACGCTCCGGGATTCAGCGGGCACATCGTGGACCGTCACCTGCAGGCTCCTGGCGATCTGGAGGGTGACGACGCCAACCTGCACCGCGGTGCCGTCAACGGCGGGACGTCAGCGTTGTTCCAGCAGTTGATTTTCCGGCCGTACCCGGGGTTCGGACGTCCGGACACTCCGGTCGAGGGGTTGTTTCTGGGTAGTGCCTCGGCACCGCCCGGCGGGGGTGTGCACGGGATGTGCGGTCGTAACGCCGCGCGGGCCGCCCTGGCGAGCGACGGGGCCCGAGGTTGGCCCCGCCGCAGCATCAATCGCAAGGTGATGGCACTGCTGACGAAGTGACGGTCACTGATCCGTGCCGCGGCCCGTCTTGGTCTGTAGTGCGTCGATCATCTCGGAGGCCTGCGCTTTGGTCAGATCGGCCGGCACCTCCTGACCCGCTTCCTGGGCCAAGGTCTGCAAATAGCTGCGTTGCGGACCGGTCATCGGTTCGTCGCCGGTGACCCAGTCTTCGGGATCCTTCTCGGGGGTCTCACTGGGGGCGCGGTTCTGGTCGGTACTCATGACTCGGGAGTGCCCGTCGCACACGCGTTCGAAACACGGGCTCGGAGGTCAGTGCGCGCCGAATGCCAAGAGGGCGACGTCGTCGTCGGGCTCCAGGGTCGGGATGAGCGCGGCGAGGTCCTTGATCAGCCCGCGGGGCCCCGGCCCGGCGCGCTCGAGCGCATAGGCCGCCAGGCTCTCCTCGTCGAACGGTGTTGCACCCCGGCGGGCTTCGACGATCCCGTCGGTGAAGAACAACAGCGTCTGGCCGGGGTTCAGATGCACGGTGCACAACTCGAAGGCGGCCTCGCGCACCGCGCCCACCAGCATGCCGCCGCTGGATCGCACGTGGGTGACCGTGTCGGCGGCGGGGTCCAGGAGCAGTCCCGGCGGGTGGCCCCCGGTGGCAATGGTGACAGTGAACCCCGTTCCGCCGTCAGCGGGTTGCAGCGTGCCGAAGAGTACGGTGCAGAAGCGCCGCGGCTCCATCTCACGCAGCAGGATCGAATTGAGCTCGGCGAGGGCATCCCTGGGGTCGGCGTGGTGCAGCGCGGCGGCACGCAGGGTGTAACGGATGAGTGACGTCACCACGGCCGCGCCGACACCGTGCCCTTCCACGTCACCGATGAAGAACGCCCAACGGTCGTTACCCAAGCCGAAGACGTCGTAGAAGTCGCCGCCGACCTGGCGAGGTGAGGCCGGATGGTAGTGGGAAACCACGTCCATTCCCGCGATGTCCGGCAACGACGGCGGCAGCAGGGTCTGTTGGAGGGCCGTCGCGTACTCCTGGATCACGTCGCGCTCACGTTCGGCGAGATCACGATTGCGCAGGGCGTCGTCACGGTCGAGCCTGGCGTCGTCGCGCGCCCCCTCGGCGGCATCACGCTTCGAGCGTTCGACCCGTATCGCATCCAGTGATGCGAGCCGCCATTCCAGCTGTTCCATGACAATCGCGGCGAGGTCCTCGAGTACCGCGAGATGCGCCTCTGGATTGTCTCGCGGGCGCGAGTCCATGACGGTGACGGTGCCCAGCCGGTACCCGTCTGAGGTGGTGATCGGGGCACAGGCATAGAAGCGGATCCCATGCTTGCGCACGAAGATGTTGTCCGCCGTGCGCGGGTCGGCCAACGCGTCCGACACCACCTGCGGAAGCTGATCGGTGATGACCAGGGCGCACAGGCCTTCCGCGGGCCCTACCTGCCTGAGCTCGGGGTCCAGCCCGTGCACCGCCATGAACCAGATCCGGCTCTGGTCGACGATCGATACCTTGGCCATCTGGGTTTCACATACCCTCGCGGCGAGGATGGCGATCCGGTTGAACACCCGCTCGGGTGGCAGATCGAGCACGCGGTACCGCGCGACCGCCCGGACGCGGGCGCTCTCGGCGGTCTCCAGTGGTGTGAGATTGTCGTAACTGATCGTCGGTCCCGGATCGAGGTGGCTCCCCCGCATGTCGGGGGATTTCGGCAATGATTTTGTCAGGTCGCCGACCGTTTGGCTCGAGCAATACCTCAACCTGAGGCGACAGATCAGTTTTTCGTCACCGATGTGGCGTAGTGGAGTTGCACGGTGGTGCCGTTCGGATGGCCGTCGATGGTGCAACTGTCGGCGAGCGCACACATCAGCGCGATACCGCGACCCCGGGTCCGCGTGGGCTGTTGCTCCGGCGGGTCATGCCAGGTTCCGCGGTCGGCAATCGAAACGCAAAGATCTTGTGCGCCAGGGTCATAGATCGCACGAAGGGTCATGGCCCCCGAACTGAGCCGGTGGGCGTACGCGTGCTCGGCACAGTTGGCCAGGGCCTCGTAGGCACTGATGATGATGTCGCTGAGCCGCGCCGGCGTCAGATCCGCTACTTGGGCCAGCCACGTGATCAGATCGTCGCGCAGCACGGATGCGGTGCGCGCGTCGGCTGGGCCGGCGCGCACGAGTTGCGCCGGAGCACCCGGCGTCTGCGCTGACGAATTCATGGTGGAGGCGTACCCAGTCGCAGGAGGATCGCACCACATTCGAGCAGGTCGCTTTGCTTTGTGATCAACGCGTCACCGTCGACGACGGAGTTTGCGCTGGGCGACACCGCTTGTGGCACAGCGACATCACGATCGCGATCCGGGTCTGGGCATAGGCGGCCACTCCGGACGGAAGTGGGTGGTGGTCCCGGCTGGGTTCGAACCAGCGACCTTCCGCGTGTGAGGCGGACGCTCTCCCACTGAGCTACGAGACCGTGAGACGAGCAGGAACACTAGCACGAGGAGGCCGCTGCCCTGGAATCGCCTGGTCGCTTCGGTGCCCTGCGCGTGCTGCGACCACTCCTGGGCGTTGCTTATACTCGGCGGTAACAAGCCGTCCGCAGCGGCAGGTGTCCCACCGGCGGCCTGCCCCGGCCATCACAGCGATGGCCCGATACGTTTCGACAGGACCATGAGCATCGAGAGTTCCGTGACTACCGACGTGCCCGCGCCTGCCACGGCAGCCCCACCCGGCGTGGATACCTCCGCTACCGACGCTGAAGTGCAGCCCGAGGACGACTACGGCACCACGCCCGGTGGTCCGACGATGATCTGGATCTTCACCGGTATCTTCGTGCTGGCGACGTGGCTGCGCCGGCGTTATCGCAAGCGTCGCGAACTGCGCTGAACGACAGCGCTTTTCACATCACTTCTCGTCGTCGGGGAACTCGATCGGCGGCGGCAACGGCGGCGACTTCTTCAGCCACTCCCGCAGCCGCACCAGCTGGCTGGCCACCAGCGCGATCCCGAAGAACGCGACCACCGCTATGACGATGGCCGTGGTCATGGTGCACTCCACGTGCTCATGGTTGGCCTTTCACCGGAATAAGCCCCTCACTGTTCACGCTACTCACTCCGCGCACGACCGATGCGCGGGTAAACATGAGAAAACACGGCCGAGCAGGGCCCGACAGTGAGGAACGAGATGGCACGACACCAGGCGGTTCATGTCGCATCAGCCGGCGCAGCGCTGGAACTCGCGGAGGTGGAGACCACCTCGCCAGGCCGTGACCACGTGCGCATCGCGGTGGCCGCCTGTGGGGTGTGCGGCACCGACCACGCGTTCGTCAACGGCGGTTTCCCGGGGCTGACGTGGCCACTGACGCCCGGGCACGAGATCGCGGGCACCATCGCCGAGGTCGGCGAGGGCGTGCAGGATTACGCCGTCGGTGACCGGGTGGCCGTCGGGTGGTTCGGCGGCCACTGTGGCCGCTGCGTGTCGTGCCACAAGGGCGATTTCATCCACTGCGCCAACGGTCAGATCCCCAGCTGGCACTACCCCGGCGGGTATGCCGAATCGGTGACGGCGCCTGCCAACGCGCTGGCCCGCATCCCCGACGAGCTGTCGTTCGCCGAAGCCGGCCCCATGGCGTGCGCGGGTGTAACGGTGTACCACGGCTTGCGCGAGACCAAGGCCAAACCGGGTGACCGGGTGGCGGTGCTGGGCATCGGTGGGCTGGGGCACCTGGGTGTGCAATTCGCGCGGGCCATGGGGTTCGAGACCATCGCGATCGCCCGCGGCGCGGACAAGGCGCAGGACGCACTGGACCTCGGTGCGCACCACTACGTCGACTCCACCGCCGGCGACGTCGGCGCGGCGCTGCAGGCCCTGGGCGGCGTGTCGGTGGTGCTGGCCACGGCCGCCAACTCCAAGGCCATGGGCGACACCGTGGGCGGGCT
Source organism: Mycolicibacterium sp. SMGY-1XX (assembly GCF_059132455.1). NCBI lineage: Bacteria > Bacillati > Actinomycetota > Actinomycetes > Mycobacteriales > Mycobacteriaceae > Mycobacterium > Mycolicibacterium sp. SMGY-1XX. The sequence continues at coordinate 3,064,065 of NZ_CP101139.1, read as the reverse complement.
GCTGCCCCGCGGTGAGCTCGTGGTGGTCGGGGTGACGCCCGATCCCCTGCCGATCAGCCCGCTGCAACTGATCACGCCGGGAATCAGCGTCATCGGGCACCCGTCGGGTACGGCGCGCGACGTCGAGGACACCATGAAGTTCGCAGTGCAGTCCGGGGTGCGCGCCCGCATCCAGGAAGTGCCGCTCGCTCAGGCCGCCGAGGCCTACGCGGCGATGGACGAGGGCCGGGCCCGCTACCGTATGGTCCTGACCGTCTAGCGAGTCGACCGAGCCGCGCGAGGAACGAGCGCGGTGAGGAGCGAGCAGGGCTTCACTGATTCGTCCTGCTCAGGACGCTTCTCGCCGCTAGGGTCACAGCATGATCCGGCAGGTGTTGGGCACCGCTATTGCTGTCGGTGTTGCCGCAGCGTGGTGTGCGGCACCTGCCGGCGCGCAGAACCTGGTGGGCTTCACTTCCCCGAGCGGCAACATCGGCTGCTATGTCGACACCGACTACGTGCGCTGCGATATCGCAGACCGCGATTGGGCGGCCCCTCCGCGGCCGGAGGACTGCGAGTTCGACTTCGGGCAGGGCATCGCCTTCGCCACCGGCGAGCAACCGGCTTTCGTGTGCGCCGGCGACACCGCGTTGTGGGCCGGCGAGCCGCTGGCCTTCGGGCAGTCGGTCGACGTCGGCGTGATGTCGTGCACCAGCCTTGAGGCGGGGATCACATGTCAGGACACCTCCAGCGGCGCCGGCTTCACGATTTCGCGTCAGGCATACGAGCTGTTCTGAGGCTGTTCGCCGGGTGGAAACCCCCGCCGAACTAGGGATTTGTGTCCGCCCAGGTAATTGCATTAGTGTCATGCCTCGCAACGAGCGACGATCTCGCTCGTAGCACGCGGATGTAGCGCAGTTGGTAGCGCATCACCTTGCCAAGGTGAGGGTCGCGGGTTCGAATCCCGTCATCCGCTCGAGGGTGTAGAGGCATCAACCCCATGGTGGAGTGGCCGAGTGGTGAGGCAACGGCCTGCAAAGCCGTGCACACGGGTTCGATTCCCGTCTCCACCTCCACCAGAGTCACCCGGCGCGATTAGCTCAGCGGGAGAGCGCTTCCCTGACACGGAAGAGGTCACTGGTTCAATCCCAGTATCGCGCACCACAATTCGTGCAGGTCTTGCCGAACGCCGCGCAACACCTAGCCTCCGCACAGGCACCCCCAAGTTTTTTGTCGGTGGTCGCTGCCAGAGTGTCTTCCATACCCACGGAAGGACTCGAGTAATGCCTTTCACCTCATCCGTCGACTCGGTCGACGTGCCCCTCGGCTGGCGTTCCCTGGCCGGCCGTCTCACCCCGGAGCAGGTCCGTCATCTCTCGGCGATGGAACGACACCCGGCCTACACCCACCGGCCCCAGCTCTTGCTCCTGGAGGCGCTGGAGTACGTCCAGCCCGGTTCGGTCGGCGATTACGTCGCCGCGCGGGTGGCGCAAGCCTGAGCACGTAACGGGCGGACGGTCGTGTTCCGATACGGTTCACGACCAATCACACCTGTTGGGGGATCCGTATGAAGATCGCCGGTGCGCTCGTACTGACCGCGATGACGCTCATCTGGCCCGCTACCGCGTCCGCCCAGAACTACCGCACCCAATCGGGACGGGTCCTGTGCGCTGTCACCGAAAACCACGATGACGGCCGCCCCGGCCCCCACGTGGTGTGCCAGGGCGCGTTCGTCCAAGCCCCGGCGAACGACGACCTCGTCGTGAGCACCGGTGACGGAGGCTTCTACTGGGCGCAAGGCAACATCGCGATCGACGACCCCACCACGAACATGACCTACGGTCAGACCTATCAGCAGCAGAACTGGACCATCGACCACGAAATCACCGGCACCCGGTTCACCAATACCTCGACCGGCCACGGCATCTTCATCTCGGTCGAGAACGTCTACGCTTTCTGAGCCCTCAGGCCACCACCCGGATCTTCGCCAGCGACCCGTCCGCCGGGTCCGGCAGTGCCATCCCGGCCTCTAGTCCGGACCTCAGGTAGTCGATCACCGGCTGGTTCAACCGTTCGCCGGGCACCACCACGGGAATTCCGGGCGGGTACGGCGTGATCTGCTCCGCGGCGATGCGCCCGGCCGCCTTGTCCGCGTCCACCATTTCGGTCGGTCCGAAGAAGGCATCGCGCGGCAACAGAACGGTTTCGAGTTCCAGTTCCTCCGGTGAGGCCAGTTCGACGGCCGGGGGCTTGTGGAACGACTCCGCCACCGCACGCCAGTCGTGCAGCGCCGCCAGCAATCGATCGGCACTGTCGCTGTCATCGGCGAACGACAGGGTGGCCAGGATGCGGCGGTGATGGCTCATGCCGACGTCGATACAGCGCTGTTCGCGTAGCCAGTCCGCTGCCTGATAGCCCGACGTCCCCGTCTCGGACACGTCCATCAACACCTGCAGGCGATCCAGATCATGAGAGGCCTCCGCACCCAACAGCTGCTCCTCGAGCACGAGCACCCCATCGATCTCGCTCGCCGCAGCGCGGACCTCACGCGCCAGATCGAGCGCTGCTCCGAGCAATTCGTGACCGTGCTGCACCATCTGGCGTCGCCAACCGTCGAGCGCGGAGTACACCAGCACGTTGGGACTCGTCGTCATCAGCAGATCGGCGCACGCCGAGAGCCGGTCCCGGTCGATCAGCTCGCCCTGGACGTGGAACACCGACCCCTGTTCGAACCCGGCACCCATCTTGTGCACACTCACCACGCACACGTCGGCGCCGGCGTCCATCGCCCACGTCGGCAGATCCTCGTGGAACGGTAGGTGCGCACCCCAGGCTTCGTCGATGATCAGCGGCTTGCCGCGACGGTGACACACCTCGGCGATACCGGCGATGTCGGCGCACGTGCCGTACGGGCTGGGGCTGATGATCAACGCTCCGGCGGCGTCGGGGTAACGCTCCCAGGCTTCGTCGACCTGCGCCGGCGACGGCGGGTGCGAGAGGTGGTGTTCGGCGTCCCATTGAGGGTGCACCCAGCGCGGCTGTACTCCGGAGAAGATCAGCCCGGCCACCACGGACTTGTGGCTGTCACGGCTCAACAGCAAGCCGCCGTCCACTCCACCGGCCACGGCCATCATGGCGGCCTTGACCGACAGCGAGCTGCCGCACGTGGAGAAGAAGGCGGCCTCGGCCCCCACCGCGTGGGCCATCAACTCTTCGGCGCGCGACAGGAAACCGCCGCTGGATTGCCGGTCATCGAGCCCGCTGCTGGCCAGCAGATCGGATTGGAACGCCTCGACGCCCAGAACCTCAGCGACGCGCTTGTCGATGCCCCGGCCCTGCCGGTGCCCGGGCGGAGTGAATCCGTAGCGGTTGCGTCGGTGGTAATCGGCCACTGCGTCCAGCAGCGGGGCCTCGTCCTGTTTAGAGCGCGACTCCGGCGAGTTGGTCATGCCCGCCCGGGTACCCGAGTCCGAGATGGTCACGCAGGGTGGTCCCGGTGTATTCGGTGCGGAACACCCCGCGCTCCTGCAGAAGTGGCACCACCTTGTCCACGAACGGATCCAAGCCGCTGGGCGTGACATGCGGCACCAGGATGAACCCATCGCTGGCGTCGGCTTGGACCAGTTCGTTGATGGACTCGGCGATGGTGGCGGGCGAGCCGATGAAACTCTGCCGGCCGGTGACTTCGACGATGAGCTCGCGGGTGGTCAGGTTCTCGGCTTCGGCCTTGGCGCGCCATTCGTTGGCCGTCGCGATCGGATCGCGGTACATCCGCACGCTGGCCCGGCCGCGGGCGATGGTGTTCTCACCGACGATCGGGTCGACGGTGGGCAGCGGCCCGTCCGGATCGTGATCGGACAGATCGCGGTTCCACAGCTGCTCCAGGAACTTGATGGCGGTGGCCGGTGACACCTGTGCCAGCCGAACCTGTTGCGCCAGTTCGGCGGCCTCGGCGTCGGTGTCGCCGAGAACGAAGGTCGCGGCGGGCAGGATCAGCAGTTCGTCGCGCCGCCGCCCATAGGCGGGCAGGCGACGCTTGACGTCGGTGTAGAACGCCTGGCCCTCCTTCAGGGTGCCGTGCCGGGAGAAGATCGCGTCGGCTGCCGCGGCGGCGAACTCACGGCCGTGGTCGGAGTCGCCGGCCTGGAAGATGACCGGCCGGCCCTGCGGGCTGCGCGGCACGTTGAACCGGCCACTGATGTCGAAATGCGGATTCGAGTAGGTGAACGCCCCGGCGTCGGCGTCGGACAGGAACACTCCGCGTTCCTTGTCGGCGACGATTTCATTGCCGTGCCACGAGTCGAAGAGCACATGCGCCGCTTCCAGGAAGCTCTCGGCCCGCTCGTAGCGCTGGTTCTCGGGCAGGAACCCGCCGCGGCGGAAGTTCTCGCCGGTGAACGCATCCCAGGAGGTGACGACGTTCCACGCGGCCCGCCCGTCGGACAGGTGGTCCAGAGACGCGAATTGCCGTGCCACTTCATAGGGTTCGTTGAACGTCGAGTTGATGGTCCCGGTCAGCCCGAGCCGCTCGGTGACCGCAGCCAACGCGGCCAGCACCGTGAAGGTGTCGGGGCGACCGACCACGTCCAGGTCGTAGATCTGGCCGTTCTGTTCACGCAGACGCAGGCCTTCGGCCAGGAACATGAAGTCGAACTTGCCGCGCTCGGCGGTCTGGGCGAACTTCACGAACGAGTCGAACTCGATGTGACTGCCCGAGGCCGGATCGCTCCAGACCGTGGTGTTGTTGACACCGGGGAAATGAGCGGCGAGGTGAATCTGCTTCAGTGGCTTGCTCATTGGCACTCCTAAGACGCCGTGGCGTAACGGTTGGCGGGGCGGCCGAGCCCCAATGTCTCCCGCAGGGTGGCGGCCCGGTAGCCGTCACGGAACAGGTTGCGCCGCTGCAGCTCCGGAACCAGTCCGGTGGTGATCTGTGCCAGATCGTGCGGCAAGGTGGCGGGGCGCAGCCGCACGCCCGCCGCACCCGCGGCGTGCCACTGTTGCAACACGTCCGCCAGCTCGACGGGTGTACCCACGAAAACTTTCGCGTCGCTGCTGAATTCAGCACCGGCCAGGTCATCGAGACGGGCCTTGCGCTGCGCTGCCGCTTCACCGCTGTCGGCGAGGAACACCACCAGGTCGGCGAACACCCGCACCGACTCGGCACCGGCGGGTCGTAGTGCGGCGATCCGCTCGGCGATGGAGCGGGCCTCCCCCGCATCACGCGGGGTGACAAAAGCGACGTCGGCGCCGCCGGCGGCCAGCTTGTAGGCGGGCTCACCGTGGCCCAGGCTGGCCACGATCGGTTGGCCCTGCGGCGGGCGCGGGGTGATCGACGGTCCCTTGACCGAGAACCAGTCGCCCTCAAAGTCGATGTAGTGCAACTTCGTCCGGTCGATGAACCGTCCGGTGGCGACGTCGCGGATTTCGGCGTCGTCCTCCCAGCTGTCCCACAGCCGGCGCAGCACCTCGATGTAGTCGGCGGCCTCGGACAACAACTCGGCGGCCAGCGCCTGCCCCTGCGGGCTCTGGAATCCGGTGTCCGGCAGGGCGGGGATCTGTCGCCGGCCGAAATGCGCCGCCGCGGCCGGATTGGGCGCCACCTGGATGCGCACCCCGGCCCGGCCCGCGCTCACATAGTCCAGGGTGGCGATGGCCTTCGACAGGTGAAACGGCTCGGTGTGGGTGGTGATGGCGGTGGGCAGCAGACCGATGTGACGGGTCAGCGGTGCCACGCGGGACGCGATCAGCACCGCATCCAGGCGCCCCCGCACCCGGTCGGTACGACTGTCCACCCGAAGCTTGTCGTCGGACTGCAGCGTCAGACCATCCTCGATGGTGACGAAATCCAGCAGACCCCGTTCGGCCTCGGTGATCAGGTCAGCCCAGTACCGGGCGGTCAGCAACTCGGTGGGGCGGGCGTCGGATTCGCGCCATGCGGCGGGGTGCCAGCCGGCACCGTCGAGCGCTACGGCGAGATGTAGATGATCCGAGGAACCGGACACAGCGCATTCCTTTCGGTGACGTTCTCAGGGGCAACCCGGTGGGTGTCGGGAACATTCCACACGGGGTCACCCCGTGTTCCAGTGTCCGACTCATCGAGGCCGCGGGCGAGGGATGTGCGCAGCCTGATGCCAACTGCCCCGGAATGCTGCGGCCCTGCGGATCCGTTGGACGCAGCGGCGGGTTTTGGCGCTCGCCAAATCGGGAATCTGGAACCCGATGAAACGTTGGGAGGCTTTGCAGTGATTGAAGCAGCGGTGCTTTTGTACCTCGTGGGCGCAGGGATCACTGCTGTGGTCACTTTTGCGTTGGCCAGACATTGGCGTGACATCGCCGGGCCGGGCGCCCACACGAGGTTGCTCAGTGCGATCGCCGGTGCGCTGTGGCCGCTGGTAGTCGTCGGTGCTCTGCAACTCGGGGCCATTGCCCTGGTGGTGGCGATGATCCGGGGGCGCCGGGATTCGGCCTCCGATTACGCCTTGGTTCGATGACCGACCGCATCGAGGTACAGCGGACCATAACCGCGCCGGCAGCAGAGGTGTTCGCCGTGCTGCGGGATCCGCAGGGCCATGTGGCCATCGACTCCTCCGGCATGTTGCAAGGCGCCACCGGCGAGCCGGCAGCGGCGGTGGGCGACGAGTTCGTGGTGCACATGGATCGGGAAGCGCTCAACGACTTCCCCGACATGGGCCGCTACGACGTGACAGTGCAGATCACCGAATTCGAGCCGGAAGCAGCGATCGCCTGGACCATCCTGGGGCAGATCAAGCCGCAGATCGGTCACGTCTACGGCTACCGGCTCCAACCCGCTGGGGACAAAACCGTCGTCACATCGTTCTACGACTGGTCGGCGATCGATCAGAAGTGGCGGGACGCCGGGATTTTCCCGGTGATCTCCGAGCTGGCGTTGCGGGCCACGCTGGGCATTCTGGACCGCACGGTGCGCCGCGGCTATCCGCGGGGCTGAAAAGCATCGAGGCTGCGGTGACGCCGAAGGATCGACGTAACCGCAGCCTCAACGAATGATCAGATGCAGGGCGTGAAGAACGGCGTGATCTGCGGACCGCACATCAACGGGATCAGGCGCGGCGGCGCCTGAGGCGGCGGGATCTTGGTGAGATCCGGCAACTGCGGCGGCGGCAGCTGGGCCAGGTTGGGCAACTGCGGCGGAGGCAGCGACGGCAGGGCCGCACCCACGGCCGCCCCGGTGACGCCGTTGACGATGGGCGTCAGATCCGGCCACAGGTTGACGCCGACACCGATTCCGGGCAGGCCGAGCGTGGGCGCGACCTCCACCGGCACATCATCGATCAGCGAGGTCTGCACCAGCGGCTCACTGAGCTGAGGCGCAGGCAGGTTCGCCAGGTTTTCCGCCGGAGTGAGGTTCGGGTTGAAACCCCACTCGTTCTTCGGCTCGTTGTTCGCGGGCTCCTCCGCGGGGGCCGCGGTGCACTTGACCTCGCCTCCGCCTACGGACGCACCGATCGGGGAGGCAGACGCGCCACCACCGTTGGGGACGCACTCAGCGTTGCCGATCGCCGGAGTGACGACCGTGGCCAGCGCCATCGGGGCTGCGGTCATCGCCGCGCCCACCAGCAAAATGGCGGCTGAGTGCCGGTTCGGACGTTTCATTGGGGCCCCTCGATCGCAACCTCGTCAATTCCGCACGCCAGCTTAAAGCAAAGACGCGCTAACTTCCGAACTTCGGCGAACTCGCCGACCGACGACACGCCGTCCGAGCAGGCACTGAACGGCGTGCACGGCACTCGGGTCGAAAACTCAGCACACGCGAGAGGATGCCGGACGCACTCTGCGCGGTGCGACAGAGCGGGTGGTGACGCAGCGAATCCGGTGCCGCGGCGAGGTGGGGACGCGAGGGCGAGATGGCGCCCAGCAACACACCGTGCGGGCCGATCGATCGATTTACAGCGCGGGCGGGCCTAACGGCGCTGCGACGCACGTCTCGGTCCGAGCGTCCAACATCCCCGGCGGGCACCCGGTCTCGCACCCGATGCCGGCTTGCTCGGCGTTGACCACCTGCCCCGGTTGGCAGCTAGACGATGCGACTTCGGAGGTGAGTGGTGCCATCACCAGGCTGCCGAAGAACAGGGCGACGGCCGCGAAGCCGAGAAGGATGGGACGCATGGCTGGCCTCCGATGGGCGAGTTCGCAGGTGGGCTGGTAAAACTGTGACATAAGTGACAGTTGTTACTGATGAGACACGCCGCGTCAACTTTTGGTTGACGGTCCGGCGTCGTCAACCTACGGTTGACGCATGAGCACATCCCCCGCGAAAGACGCCGTCAGTCTCGACACCCTCATCCGAGCGATCAAGAGCGTTCACAGCGACGCCCTGGAGCAACTCACCGACGCGGTACTGGCCGCCGAATATCTGGGCGAGGTGGCCGACCACCTCATCGGACACTTCGTCGACCAGGCGCGCCGCTCGGGCGCGTCGTGGACCGAGATCGGCAAGTCCATGGGCGTCACCAAACAAGCCGCCCAGAAGCGCTTCGTCCCCAAAGGCGACACCATCGACCCCAACGAGGGATTCACCCGGTTCACTCCGCGCGCCAAAGCCGCCGTGATGGCTGCCCAGGACGCCGCCCGTGACGGCGGTAACCAGCAGATCGCCCCGGAACACCTGATCCTCGGCGTGTTGGGTGACGCCGACGCGCTGGCCACCCGGCTGTTGCTGGCCCAAGGTGTTGCGCCCGACGCGGTGCGGGCGAACATCGAGCTTCCCCCAACCGGCGGCGAGAGGCTGGAATTGGTGCCGTTCAATGCGCAGGCGAAAAAGGCGCTGGAGCTGACGTTCCGGGAAGCGCTGCGACTGGGACACAACTACATCGGCACCGAGCACATGCTGCTGGCGCTGCTGGAATCCGAAGACGCCGACGGTCCCCTGCGGCGAGCCGGTGTCGACAAGGACCGCATCGACGCCGATCTGGTCACCGTGTTGGAATCACTGTCCAAGAGCTGAGCTCACATTCGCGCCGCCGCGAACGTCTTCATGATGTGAGTGTGCGTCCGTTCGAAGAGGTGGTGGCCCAGCACGGGCCGACGGTTCTGCGTGTATGTCGCGCAGTCGTCGGGCCCGACGACGCCGAGGACGCCTGGTCCGAGACTTTCCTGTCGGCGCTTCGGGCCTACCCAGGCCTGGCCCCCGACGCCAATGTCGAGGCGTGGTTGGTGACGATCGCGCACCGGCGGGCCATCGACATCGGCCGGGCCCGCAGCCGTCGGGCCACCCCCACGGACACCATTCCGGAACGGCCCACTCACGACACCGACCACAGCGCGCTGTGGAACGCGATTCGACAGTTGCCCGACAAACAACGTCAGGCCGTCGCCTACCACCACATTGCCGGCCTGCCGTTCGCCGAGATCGCCGAGTTGTTGGGCAACTCCCCCGCGGCGGCCCGGCGCGCCGCCGCCGACGGCATCGCCGCGCTGCGCAGACACTACCGGGAGGACGAATCCGCATGACTACCAACATGTTCGCTGCATCCGGCGACGATGCCACGCTGTCGCGCCTGCACACACGATTGGCGGCCACCGCCCACCAGCAGGAGCTGCTCGACATCACCTACCGCACCGTGGACACCCCGGTGGGTGCGCTGTTGCTGGCTGCGACCGACGTCGGTCTGGTCCGGGTGGCCTTCGCGGTGGAAGACCATGACGCGGTGCTGACGTCCTTGGCACAGCGGATCAGTCCGCGCATCCTGCGCTCACCGATTCGGTTGGACGACGCCGCCCGCCAACTCGACGAGTACTTCCGGCACCACCGCACCGCCTTCGAGCTGCCGTTCGATCTGCGCTTGGCGCAAGGTTTCCGGCGCACAGTGGTGGAACACCTGAGCGAGATCGCCTACGGCCGCCGCGAGTCCTATGCCGAGGTGGCCAGCGCCGTCGGCAGTCCGCGCGCCGTCCGCGCCGTCGGCTCCGCGTGCGCGCGCAACCCTCTGCCGGTCGTCATCCCCTGCCACCGGGTGGTCCGCTCGGACGGCTCACCCGGCCAGTACGCCGGCGGCGCGGCAGCCAAGTTGACCCTGCTGGATTTCGAGGCGGCGTGAGCGCGGGAATGAAATCGAGCCGCCGCCCGTAGCACTCGTCATGAAACTCAACGAGGCCGCGCGTGAGCTGATCGGGCCGGGCGCCAACGCAACCCTGGTCACCCTCAATCCCGACGGCAGCCCGCAGGTCAGTCTGGTGTGGGTGGCACTGCAACCCGGTGAAACCGATGACGAGCTGGTGGTCGCACACCTGACCGAACACAAGAAGGTGCGCAATGTGCGCCGTGACGGGCGGGTGGCCGTGACGATCGTGTCGAACGCCATGTCGGCGGTGATGCTGCCGTACCTGTCGGTGACCGGCACAGCGCGCATCGTCGAAGGCGGCGCACCGGAGCTGCTGCGCGAGCTGGCCGCGACGCTGGCCGGTCCGGATTCGGGGTTCCCGCCGGCGGATGCGCCGCCCGGGTACCTCACCAGAATCGTCGTGGACAAGGTGGGCGGCGTAGGACCCTGGATCGACTAGAGCTGGACCCAACCGGCTGTGGACACCTGTCCGATATGTCATCATGCGACACATGCGCCGATGGTTGTCGATCCTGACCGTTATGACCGCAGTGCTGGGCTTCAGCCTGGTCAGCCCGGCTGCCAGCGCTGCGGGCACCGTCATCGGCAAGATCGGCGACACCCTGCGGGTCGAGTACCTGGGCATCGTCGCCGACGTGACCGTGCTGGCGCCGGTGCCCTCGGAGATCCCGCCCGGCTTCGGCTACCCACCCCGCGCGCCGCGGCATCAGGTGTGGAAGTCGCAGGTGGTGGTGCAGGCCAGGGAAATGCCGGTTCCCTACGCCATGGGGGTGTCGTTCTGGTTCCGCGGCGTCACTCCCACCGGCGACGCCTACGAGCCGCGCAACAGCGATGCACCTGATGCGTTGCAGCACGATCTGCTGAACGCCCCGGCCGGGTCGACGGTCGCCGGTTGGGTGTACTGGGACTGCTACCGCGACCTGGTGACCAACGTGGTGCTGGTGGACAAGAAGACCGGTGTCCGTCTGGCTCAATGGAACATGTGACCGCACTGCACGTCTCTGCCGCCACGGCGGCCGATGTCCAGGACCTCGCCGACGTCGCCGCCCAGACCTTCCCGCTGGCCTGCCCGCCGTCGGCGACCGCCGAGAACATCGCCGAGTTCATCGCCACCAATCTGTCGGCCGAGAAGTTCGCCGAATACATCGGCGATCCCCACCGGGCCGTGCTGGTGGCCCGCGACGGAACCGCCGCGGTGGGTTACGCGATGCTGATCCGCGGTCTGCCCGACGATCCCGACGTGCAGAAGGCGGTGACGGTGCTCCCGACGGTGGAGCTGTCCAAGATCTACGTGCTGCCCAGCAGTCACGGCGGCGCGGCCTCGGCGGCGTTGATGTCGGCGGCCATCGACTACGCCGTGAGCCGGGGCGCCAAGAGTATGTGGCTCGGCGTGAACCAGGAAAACCAACGCGCGCAACGGTTTTACACCAAACAGGGGTTCACCGTCACCGGCACCAAGAGCTTCCGGCTGGGCCAGGGCGTCGAGCACGATTACGTGCTGACCCGACCCGTCTAGAGCTCCATCCCGGCCGCGGTCAAGGCCAACAGACGCGACGTGGCCCGCAGATACTTCTTGCGGTAGCCACCGGCCAGCATCTCTTCGCTGAACACGGTGTCGAGTTTGTCACCCGAGGCCACCACCGGAATGCCGGCGTCGTAGAGCCGGTCGGTCAGCGACACCAGCCGCAGCGCCACATTCTGGTCGTCGAGGGCGTGCACGCCGGTGAGGAACACCGCGCTGACACCTTCGATCAGGGTCAGATAACGCGACGGATGCATGGTGGCCAGATGTGCACACAGCGCGTCGAAACCATCGAGTGTCGCTCCGGGCACGGAGGCCGCTCGCGAGGACACCTCGTCATCGGACAGCGGCTCGGGCGCCGGCGGCAGGCCGCGGTGCCGGTAATCCGGGCCTTCGATGCGCACGGTGGTGAAGATCTGCGACAGCGTGTTGATCTCGCGCAGGAAATCCTGTGCCGCAAAACGTCCCTCGCCCAGCTGTTCGGGCAAGGTGTTGGAGGTCGCGGCGATCGACACACCACGCTCCACCAACTGGCTGAGCATCCGCGACACCAAAGTGGTGTTACCGGGGTCGTCGAGTTCGAACTCGTCGATGCACACCACCACGTACTCGCCCAGCAACTCGATGCACTCGACGAAGCCGAACACCCCGGCCAGCTGGGTCAGTTCGCCGAAGGTCGCGAACGCCGCGGGCGCGGGCGAGGTGGCCGTCAGCTGGAAGTACGTCGAGGCCAGCAGGTGGGTCTTGCCGACACCGAATCCACCGTCGAGGTACAGGCCGACACCGGGCAGTACCTCCCGTTTGCCGAACAGCTTCTTCTTACCGGCCCGCCGCTCGGCGGCCTGCTCCGAGAACGCACGGCATTTCTGCACGGCAGCGGCCTGACTGGGCTCGGCCGGATCCGGGCGGTAGGTGTCATAACTGACGTCGGTGAACGTCGGCGGCGGAACCAGCTGAGCGATCAACCGCTCCGGTGACACGGTCGGGCGGCGGTCAACGAGGTGCGCCAGCGCCGGGGCCTCCGAGGCCGAGGAGGTGGGGGCGTTCATGCAGGCACTGTAGCGACGTGCTGCAATCGAACTCATGGCGCAACCCGACCCTGGGACACAGCTCACACTGCTGACCGGCACTGGCACCGTCGACGAGGCCATGCTGCCGACGCTCTACCAATATCCCGAAGAGCTTCGAACATGTTGGGTGCGCGCGAATTTCATCAGCAGCCTGGACGGCGGCGCGTCCGTCGACGGCAAGTCCGGCGGGTTGGCCGGCTCCGGCGACCGTGCGCTGTTCAAGGTGATGCGGGAGCTGGCCGATGTGATCGTGGTCGGCGCGGGCACCGTGCGCGCCGAGAACTACGGCGGTGCGCAACTGACGGTGGCGCAGCGGCAGGAGCGCCAGGCCCGCGGTCAGGCCGAGGTGCCGCCCATCGCGATCGTGAGCAGGAGCGGCCGGCTGGACCGGGACATGCTGGTGTTCACCCAGACCGAGGTGCCGCCGTTGGTACTTACCTCGGCCGACGCCGCGCCGGGTGCGCGGTCGCTGCTCGGTCCCGCCGCCGAGGTGCTGGACTGCTCGGGCGCCGATCCCCAGTCGGTGGACGCCGCCACGCTGGTGACGGTGCTGGCCGCGCGGGGACTGCTGCGGGTGCTCACCGAGGGCGGTCCCAGTCTGCTGGGCACGTTCATCAGCGCCGGCCTGCTCGACGAACTGTGCCTGACGATCGCGCCCACGGTGGTGGGCGGCGAGTCCGGGCGCATCGCCCACGACGCACGCGGCCGTCTGACGGCGATGAAGCGGGTACACCTGATCGCCGATCAGGCCGGGTACCTGTACACCCGCTACGTCCGGGACGCATGAGGGCCGGCGGACAGCGCATGGGCACAGCGCGCCAATCGCTACTGTGGGCTGCATGAATCGGCCCGTCCACCTCACCGCTTTGGTCGCAGTAGCTGCGTTGCTGGCCGGATGCGCGCCGGGTTTGGCGGCCAATCCGCGCTACGCCACCGACGTCGGGCGCGACGGCGACAGCCCGACCACCAGCTCCGAGGCACCCGACGGCCCGCCGCCCATCGCAGCGCCGAAGAACGACCTGCCCTGGCGAGAGTGCACCTCTCAGGTATTCGCCGATGCCGCGCTGCCCGCCCCGCCGGCGATCAAGCTGGACTGCGCCACCTACGACGCCGACCTCGACCCGATCGCCGGGGCCACCGGCACGATCACCGTCGGTGTGGTGCGGGCCCGCTCGGTGCAGACGCCGCCCGACGCGGGTCCGGTGGTGTTCACCACCGGATCGGACATGCCGACGTCACAGCAGCTGCCCGTCTGGCTGTCCCGGGCCGGCGCCGACATCCTCAACAGCCATCCGATCGTCGCCATCGACCGGCGCGGCATGGGGATGTCCAGCCCGGTGGACTGCCGAGACCTCTTCGACCGCCAGGAGATGCGCGACCAGGCGCAGTTCGAACCCGGTGACGACCCGGTGGCCAACCTGGGTGCGATCACCATGACGGCCACCACCAGCTGCACCGACACCATCGCCCCCGGCGACAGCGCCTATGACAATGCGCACGCCGCCGAGGATCTGGAGCGGCTGCGCAGTATGTGGGACGTACCCGCGCTGGCGCTGCTCGGGATCGGCAACGGCGCACAGGTGGCGCTCGCCTACGCCGGGGCCCACCCCGACAAGGTGTCGCGGCTGGTGCTCGACTCGCCCCTGCCGTTGGCGATATCCGCCGAAGCCGCCGCCGAACAACAGGTGCGCGGCCAGCAGGCCGCGTTGGACGCGTTCGCCACCCAGTGCGCCGCCATCGGTTGTGCGCTGGGCCCCGACCCCAAAGCCGCGGTCGCCTCGTTGATCTCCGCGGCCCGCGACGGCCGCGGCCCCGGCGGCGCGGCGGCCTCGCAACTGGTCACCGCGATCGTCACCGCACTGGCCTTCCCGGACGGGGACCGCGTGACGAGCACCAACAAGCTCGCCGATGCCCTGGCCGCGGCCCGAGGCGGCGATGACAACCAGCTGACCAGCCTGATGAACCAGGCGGAGGCACTGCGCGAGTCCGACGGCCAGTTCATCAACCGGTGCAGCGACGCCCTGAACCGCCCGACCCCCGACCGGGTGCGCGAGCTCGTCGTCGCCTGGAACGACCAGTACCCGCAGTTCGGTGAGGTTGCCGCACTGAACCTGGTGAAGTGCCTGAACTGGCCCAGCGGCAAGGCCCCCGAGGACCCGAAGGACCTCAAGACCGACGTGCTGCTCCTCGGTGTCCAGAACGACCCGATCGTCGGCGCGGACGGGGTGGCGGCCACCGCGGCCACCATCATCAACGCGGGGGCAGGAAGCCGGCGGGTGATGTGGCAGGGCATCGGGCACGGCGCCTCGGTGTACTCGGCGTGTGCCATGGCCCCGTTGCTGGATTACCTCGGTAGCGGCAAAGCACCGCCGACCGACACCTACTGCCCCGCCTGACCCATCGCCATCCGGCTCCGGTGTACGGTGCGCACGTGACGGCAGTAGACGCGGCACGCACCCGCCTGTTGAAAGCATTCCGCCCACGCACCACTCCCCCGAGTGTCGCGACGGTGTTGCGGTCCATCCTGTGGCCGCTGGCGATCATGTCGGTGTTCCACCGCAGCTACGTACTGGCCACCAACGGCTACATCACCGACGATTTCGGTCCCGTCTACCGCGCCGTCGTCAACTTCAAGCTCGGCTGGGACATCTACAACGAGAACTTCAACCACGTCGACCCGCACTATCTCTACCCCCCAGGGGGCACGCTTCTGCTGGCGCCGTTCGGTTACCTGCCCGTCGACGCCTCGCGGTACTGGTTCATCGCCCTCAGCACAGTGGCCATCCTGGCCTCGGCGGTGATCCTGCTGAAGATCTTCAAACTGTCGTGGACCTCGGCCGCGCTGCCCGCCCTGATCCTGGGGATGTTCCTCACCGAATCGGTAACCAGCACACTGGTTTACACCAACATCAACGGCTGGATCCTGCTGGGTGAGGTGCTGTTCTTGTTGTGGCTGCTAGACGGCCGACGCAGCCGCGAATGGCTGGCAGGCATCGCCATCGGCTTCACCCTGGTGGTCAAACCCTCCCTCGCACCCCTGCTGCTGTTGCCTGTGCTCAGCCGGCAGTGGCGGGCGCTGGTGGGCGCGTTCGGGGTGCCGCTGTTGTTCAACATCGCCGCCTGGCCCCTGGCCAGTGATCCGATGAATTTCATCGAACGCACGGTGCCCTACATCTTGAGCACCCGTGACTACTTCAACTCGTCGATCCTGGGTAACGGCATCTACTACGGGCTGCCGATGTGGCTGATCCTGGCACTGCGAATCCTGTTCGGGCTCTTGGCTGTGGCGAGTCTGGTGCTGCTGTACCGCTACTACCGCACCCGGGACCCGCTGTTCTGGCTGCTGACGTCCTCGGGTGTGCTGCTGACCGCCTCGTACCTGGTGCTCTCATTGGGCCAGGGCTACTACTCGATGATGCTGTTCCCGTTCGTCATGACGGTGGTGCTGCCGAATTCGGTCATCCGTAACTGGCCGGCCTGGCTGGCGATCTACGGGTTCTTCACCATGGACCGGTTCCTGTTGTGGCACTGGCCGACGACGGGCCGGTACCTGGAGTACATGAAGATCACCTACGGCTGGTCACTGCTGCTGATCGTCATCTTCGCCGTGTTGTACTTCCGGTATCTGGACGCCAAAGCCGACGGCCGCCTGGAGCAGGGAATCGATCCGCCATGGATGACGCCTCGGCAGCAGCGCGATAGCGTAGGCGCATGAGTTTTCAGCGAGCAGCGGATCGCGCATGAGCGGGCATTTGTCAGAGCTGCCCAGCCCGAAGGTCGCCCTGACCGATGACCAATGGCGCGAGAAGCTCAGCCCGGCGGAGTTCGCCGTGTTACGGCAGGCCGGCACGGAGCGCGCCTATACCGGCGAATACACCGACACCAAGACCGAAGGCGTGTACCAGTGCCGGGCGTGCGGGGCCGAATTGTTCCGCAGCACAGAGAAATTCGAGTCGCACTGCGGCTGGCCGTCGTTCTTCGACCCGTCACATTCCGATGCGGTGATCCTACGTCCGGACTCCTCGCACGGGATGAAGCGTGTCGAGGTGCTGTGCGCCAATTGCCACAGTCATCTGGGCCACGTGTTCACCGGTGAGGGGTACCCGACGCCCACCGATCAGCGGTACTGCATCAACTCGATCTCGCTGAAGCTGGTGCCGAAAGGCTGACCGGTGTGCCGTCGGCGTCGCGTCGGATCAGGCCGCGGGCCTCGAAAGCATCCAACCAGCCCGTCATCGGCCACCAGCCCCAGCGCCGGTGGAACACCTGCGCGTTGCGCAGGATGTCCTCGAGGTGCTGCACCGGCGGATTCGACACCGGGTGGTGTTGGTGGAACGCGTGGGCGCCTCCCACCCAGCGCAGGCCCACTCCGGCCGCAGCCGCGCAGTGCGCGAAATCGGTGTCCTCGCCGCCGTAACCACGGTAGAGCGGGCAGAAGCCGCCGATCCGCTGCCATGTCGCGGCCGTGACCGCGAACGACAGCGACCAGAACAACCGGTACTCGTCACTGACCGCCACCTCGCCGTCGGGCGGAGCGGGACGGGCCGGATGCGGGTTCACCGCCAGCCTCGCCAGGTCGTAGCCGTCGGGTCCGGCGGGTGGCAGATAGGTGACCGGCCCGCACAGCAGCGCGCCGTGATGGGCGGGCAGTTGTGCCGCCGAAAGATAGTTTGACAACAGGTTCCGGCCCGGGATGCAGTCGACGTCCAGGAAGACCAGCAGCTGCGCCCCGTCGGCCAGCGCGGCCGCGGCACCGATGTTGCGGGCCTGCGCCAGCGGCAGCGCCGCCGGATCCCCATCGCAGCGCACCACGCGAGCAGCGTTGCCGGCGACCTCGGCGACGGCGGGATCTGCCAATGCGACCACCACATGCAGATCGGGCCGACGGATACCGGCCGCGAGCCCGTCGAGCTGGCGGCGCAGATGGCCGTGGCGGCCGTGCACGATGGTGATCACTGCTGTCCTCATCGCGTCGCCTCCTTCCCACAGCGCCGGGCGGTCTCTTCGATGGCCGCCGCCGCCCTGGCCGCGGCGCCTGGGACCTGCCAGCGTCGCCATCGGGTGGTGTCCGCCGACCGGGCATGGGTGAGCAGGGCGGGCCAGGCGCGCCTGGCCGGCCACTTGTTGGCGACGACGGCGAGCGCGTGCTGGCGCAGTACCCGCGCGGTCATGCGCTGCTCGTCGAACGGGCGGGTCTGCGGAATGATCACCGCGGGTTTCTCCGCGGCGGCGATGTCGGCGACGCAACCCTGTCCAGCGTGTCCCACCACGACGTCGGCGGCGCAGATCTGTGGCCACGGATCGGGGGTCCAAGGGCCACCCGGCACACCCAGGGATGTCCACCGATAGGCCGGGTTGTCCGCGGCCACCGCTGCCACCGTCTCGGCGTCGAGGCCAGATCCCCCGGCCCCGCCCAGCACCAGCACGGTGGGCATGTCGCCGCCCTCGCCGGCGGGCCTCGGCCTGCCCTCGAATCGGCTGATGCCCCCGACGTAGCTGGTCTTGTTCGCGTAGGAACGCAGCCACGGTGGCTCGCACAGTTCACGGGGCCATGGGGCGATGATGTGATCAGCCAGCCGGTACACCAACAGGTGCGGGGCATCGACCCGTTTGCCGGGCTGCGCCACCACGATCACCGGCACACCCAGCAGCCGGACGAACGTGGCCACCTCCACCGACACGTCGACCACCATTGCTTCCGGGCGGGCGTCGGCGACCCAGCGGGCGATGGTCTGCATCCGCGTCCTCAGGCCGGCGTCATGATGCGGAACCCAGTGCAGGGCACCGTGCGCGGTGGGTTCGGCCACCGCGTCAGCGGTGTCGTCGCAGGCCAGGGTGACGGTCTGCGTGAACGGTTGCGCTCCGGTCAGCTCAAGCGACGTCAGTACGGTAACCGGCCGCTGCAGCTGCCGGCCGATGCTGACCGCACGGCTGAGATGACCCCGGCCCTGGTGATGGACGTAGTACCCGATCATCAATCCCGTCCGTCGTGTCGTTGATCATGCTGCGGTACAGGTCGACGTAGGTGCTCACCATCGCCGGTGCCGAGCATCGCAGCACCGCGTGCCGGCGCACCTGTGTCCGGTCCAGCTCCATCGCCGCCGGGATGGCAGCGGCCATGGCGTCGACGTCATCGGGTGCGATCAACCGGCCGCTCGGCGGCCCGACGATCTCGGGCACTCCACCGCGGGCGAATGCGACCACCGGGGTGCCGCACGACATTGCCTCGGCGACCACCAGCCCATACGGCTCATCCCAGGTCGGCGTCACCAAGGCGGCCGCCGAATTGCCGACCAGATCCGCCAGTGCCGTCTGGTCGAGGTGGCCGACATAGCAGATGTCAGGGTCGAGTTCCGGGGCGATGGACCGGCAGAAGTACGCCGGATCCGAGATCGGCCCGGCGATTTTCAGCGGTAGACCGGCCCGCCTGGCCGCCTCGATGGCCAGATGTGTGCCCTTCTCCGGGGTGAGCCGGCCGAACCAGACCAGGCCCGCTCCGCCGGGACCTTGCGGCCACCTGTCGATGTCCACACCGTTAGGCACCACCGTCATGTCGTCGATGGCGTGGTTCCAGGCGTCGGCGGTGTACCGGCTGACGGCGGCAAACCGGGTGCCGACACCGCCGGTCACCGCCACCGCCGATTCCATCCACGGCGTGGGCGGGGTGTGCACCGTCGTCAACATCGGGGTGCTGAGCAACGGCGCCATGGCCACCGGCAGGTGATGCAGGCTGTGGTTGTGGATGATGTCGAAGTCGCCGCTGGTGGACAACTGCATCATCAAGCTCAGATACGCGTGATGATCGGTCATGAACTGATGAGCCGGCATCGACGAATCACCTTGTGCCGCAGGGGAAAGCGTGAGCTCATGCACTTCCAGTGTCGCGCAGCCGAGTTCGGGATCCGACCCCTCGCCGGCGTAGAGCACCACGTCGTGGCCCGCTCCGGCCAAAGCGCGGGCCAGGTGCCACACATGGGCTTCCAAGCCGCCGGCGAATGGCTGACTGATCGGGAACCGATTCGAGGCGATCAACGCAATACGCAGCCGCGGGCTCACGTCTGCCTCCCGCGCACACCGAAATCGACTGCGCCCAAGCGGTTGTCGCGTCCGGCGGTGGAGTGGCCCACGATGGGACCCGACTGCGCCCACGACAGGACGCGCATTGTTGTCGCTGGCACAGTGGCAACGAGCACGGAAAAGTGAGCCTTTCGGAAGGGAACAATATTCAGTAATCCCCGCTGGGCTGCGGGGCGGACGCGGGGTACCCCGCCACCGCCGGTTCAAACACCGTCCGAGGGCTCGGATCATTTCATGGGATCTATTGACAGATAGTCGGATTCGTCTACGCAGGAACCACGCCTACAGTGCGTGCCGCGCCGGTGTACGCGCGAATCGCGTCACCCGCCACGCGATCCCACGAATAGCGGGACCTGGCCCGGTCCCGTCCGGCCGCGCCCATACCCCGCCCCGCGAACGGTTCGTGCAGCAGTCGGCGAGCGGCTTCGGCGAAGCGCAGTACGTCACCGGGAGGAACCAGACGTCCCGTCACCTCGTCGACGACGATGTCGATCGTCGCCCCGACCGAGGTTCCGATCACCGGGACTCCGCAGCTCATCGCCATCAGGGCCGCCGCACCGGTGGGTTCCGAGACCGCCGGGTTGACATAGACGTCGGCCGAACGCAGCAACGCGGCAAGCTCGCTCGGGTTGCGCACCTCCGCAACGGTCACGCGCTCCCCCACATCGGCGGCGCTGGCGATCTGGTGCAGCCGGGCGGCCACGTCCGACGACGGTGTGATCGTCGGATCCACCCCGAGGACGAACTCGGTATCCGGCAGGGCGGCGAGCGCCCTGACCGTGGTGTCGAGATCCAGCTGACCGGTCGAGGTCCACACCGCCACGATGCGGTGAGGCAGCCCACCGCGCTCAGCCGCCGGACCGGGCGGGGTGAACACCTCACTGTCGACGCCGCAGGGGATCACCGAGATCCGTGACCGGGCGCAGCCGGTTCGCAGCAGTTCGAACAGTTCCTCGGTGTTGTTGGCCGCCACCCAGCTGGCCCTCCGGGCCAGCACCGACACCAGTTTGCCTACATCATCGGTCTCGGCCCCGGCGGCGATCTTGCCGTGGACGGTATCGAACGACTGCACCACGGGTAAGCCATGCCCACGGGCCGCGGACTGGCTGGCCATCCCCGACAACCAGGACTGCGCGTGCACCACCTCGGGGCGATCCCGTTCCCACGCGCGGCCGAGGTGGTCGGTGAACTCGCCGAGATCCTTGTGCGGCAATCCTTTTGCGGCACCGCCGGGCAGCCGGATCACCCGGTACCCCTGCGCCGACACCACCTCGTCGAGTTTCGGCGAGGTGCCGGGTACGTACACCGTCACGTCGTGGCCCGCCTCGGCCAGCGCCGTCGACAATCGGGCCGCGGGTACCGCAAGCTCAGGGACACTGACCTCGCGAACACCGTCGGAACCAGAAATCGTATTGCAATGGGCATCTGCCAGAACAAGTGCTAATCGCACGCGTTGCCTCCTCACAGCCAACGCGCCAGCCCTGTGAAAGCGGTGGCGCCGTATCTGCCGGCCGCTTTTTGACCGCGTATCAGGCAGGCGTTCGCGCCTGCCTCGTCCCGACCAAGCCGCCCCCTGCGGGGAGTTGCCGATCGACTTCGCTACCGGTTACCCAATCACACTGTTCTCGAACCGTGGGCGCGGTTGCGCCGCCAGCAGCGCGGTGGACGCGTCGACGTCCATCGGGCGGAAGTAGTGGAACCCCTGACCGACGTCGCAACCCAACTGTCGCAACCGCGCACTCGTCGCCTCGTCCTCCACGCCTTCGGCCACGACCTCGGCGCCCAGGACATGCGCCATTTCGATCAGAGACCGCACCACCGCTTCGGCTCGAGGATCGGCGGTGATCGGGGCGACCAGTTGACGACAGATTTTCATCTCGTCGACCGGGAACTCGCGCAGATACGACAACGCGGAGTAGCCACTGCCGAAGTCGTCGATTGCGATCCGGATCCCCTGCGCGCGGAGTTCGCCGAGCACAGCGCGGGTGCGGTCGACGTCGTACAGCAGAAGATCCTCGGTGATCTCCACGGTCAGCCGATCCGGTGCCAGACCACGCCCGGCCAGCAGTCCCGCCATCCGCCGGGGCAGATCGAGATCGGCCAGCGACGGCGCGAACAGATTGACCGCCACCGATGTCGACAGGCCCTGTGCCTGCCATGCCGCCAGATCGTCGAGCGTCCTGGCCAGCACCGCCTCGGTCAGCGCGGGCATCAGCCCGTGCCGGCGGACGATGTGCAGGAACTGATCCGGGTCGAGCACACCCAGTTCCGGATGGGGCCATCGCACCAATGCCTCGAAACCGACGATGCTGCCGTTGGTCAGATCGAGCTTGGGTTGGTAGACGACAGCCAGTTGCGCGTGATCGATCGCGGCGCGCAGTTCGCCGAGCAGCCGCAGGTCCGCCTCGGGGCTCGACTGTCCTGACGCATCCCAGCCGTGCCCCGGCGTCGACGGCCGCCCGTCAGGGGGCCGCAGGTCCGGGGAGTAGGCACGTAGCCCGCCGGCGCCGGACCTCTTGGCGGCATACATCGCCACATCGGCTCGCTTCAACAGGTCGGCCGGCGATACGTCGACGTCCTCCTCGGCAGCGGCTACCGCCAGGCCGACGCTGGGCCGGATCCGCACCGCACGACCGTCAACGAGGAACGGCTCATCGAAAGCCTGCATCACGCGGTGCGCGACCGATCGTGAGCCGTCGACGCTGCCTTCCATCAGGAATGCGAACTCGTCACCGCCGAGGCGGGCCACGGTGTCGCCGGTTCGCAGGCATCCCGTCAGGCGCTCGGCCACCGCGATCAGCAGCGAGTCACCGGCAGCATGTCCCATCGAATCGTTGACCAGCTTGAAGCCGTCGAGGTCGACAAGAACAACGGTCAGCGGTATGCGGTCCCGTCGCCACAACTGTGTGGCGTGGGTCAGGCGGTCGTGAAAGAGCGCGCGGTTGCCCACACCGGTGAGCGCGTCGCGCAACGCCTGTTCGGCCGCGGCCTGCATGAGCCGCCGATTGTCGAGCAACACCAGGACCTGGCGGATCAGCACGGCGCCGACCATGACCGCGGATGCCAACAACACCGGTGCCAGCTGCGGGATGACCATCAACTGCGCCGTCAGCACCGCCGCGGCGATGACCACCGGCACGTAGGGCAGCCACAGGGAGGTCCGCGACGGAACGGTCGAGCCGTCACGCTCGGCCTGTCCACGACCACCCCGTTCAGCAGCGATCCCGAGGATGAACAACCCGATGGCCCAACCACATCCGATCAGCACACCGTGCGCGAAGTCGCGTTTCGCCAGGGCATGAACGAAGGTCGCCCTTGTCAGCGCCATCACCACGATGCCCACCGTCAGCCACAGCAGGACCTGCCGCTGCCCTCCGCGGGCGCGCACCACCAACAACACCGCGATGGTGACCACCACCACCGTCGCCAGAAGGTGGGTCAGAGACAGGATCTCGGCCCCGTGAGTGGCCGCGTGCAGTTCGATGGTGGCCCGCAGGATGAGCAGCCAGGCGACTTCGAACAACGCGGCGCCGACGATCACGGCGTCGAGTACGACGCGGGTCCGGGATGGATCGGCGAAAGCCACCGGCATCATGAGCAACGCCGCGCAGGTGGACAACCAGAACAGCACATAGCCGGCATGTGCGGCCATCGGGAGCAGCCCCAAGTTCTTCTGGTGAGTGATCGACAACGCCGCCCCGACGGCCCACCCCACCAAGCCGATGGTTTGGAACGCCCACGCCGCGCGCACCCTTCCGGTACTGGCCCGGGCAGCGGAAAATGCGCACCAGGCTGCGGACAAGGCAAGCGCCGTCAGGCCGGTGCACAGGACCGGCCAGAATCTGGCGCCGCTGCACCGCAGCGCCGCGACGGGCAACACCATCGCCAGCACCGCGAAGATCGCCACCAGCACCGCGCCGTGAGGCGTCGAGACGAGAGCGCGAAGCCGCCGGCCGGTCATCGACACTGCGCCACCCCCGCTGCCCGGCATTATGCGCAAAGGCTAGCAAAGATTCGCCGATTTTCCGGCCAGGCGCAGCGGCAACCGCCTCAGGGTCAGGGAAGCCGTTCGACGAGCTGCTCGACGCCCACCCTCGGCCCGGTGAAGAAGGGGATCTCCTCGCGAACGTGCCTGCGCGCCTCGGTGGCGCGCAGGTCCCGCATCAGGTCGACGATGCGGTGCAGCTCAGGGGCCTCGAAGGCCAGAATCCACTCGTAGTCTCCCAGCGCGAACGCCGGCACCGTGTTGGCCCGCACATCCTTGTAACCGCGCGCCGCCATCCCGTGGTCGGCGAGCATCTTGCGCCGCTCCTCGTCGGGAAGCAGATACCAGTCCAGGGATCGGACGAACGGGTACACGCAGACGTAGTTACCGGGTTCTTCGCCGGCCAGGAACGCCGGAATGTGGCTCTTGTTGAACTCGGCCGGACGGTGAAGCGCGACACTGCTCCACACCGGGGTGCTGGAGCGGCCCAGCGTGGTGGTGCGCCGGAAATCGGCGTACGTGGCCTGAAGGTCCTCCACCCGCTCCGCGTGGGTCCAGATCATGAAGTCGGCGTCGGCGCGCATCCCGGCGACGTCGTAGAGACCGCGCACCACGACGCCCTTGTCTTCCTGCTGCTTGAGGAAGGTGGCCGTCTCGTCGACGATCTCGTCGCGCTCGTCCCCCAGTTCGCCCTGGTTGACGGCGAACACCGAGAACATCAGGTAGCGGATGGTGGAGTTGAGCGCGTCGAAATCCAGGCGAGACATGCACCCATCGTGCCACGGCCGGAGTCCGAGGCTGCGAGGGACGAGCAGGCGAAGGAGCTCCGGCCACAGGAACCGCCGGAGTCCGAGGCTGCGAGGGACGAGCAGGCGAAGGAGCTCCGGCCACAGGAACCGCCGGAGTCCGAGGCTGCGAGGGACGAGCAGGCGAAGGAGCTCCGGCCACAGGAACCGCCGGAGTCCGAGGCTGCGAGGGACGAGCAGGCGAAGGAGCTCCGGCCACAGGAACCGCCGGAGTCCCACGTCAGCCAGTGAGTTCGGCTGTGAGCTCCCCCACCGCGCGACCGGCCGCCGCAACACATGCGGGCACGCCGATACCGTCCAGATAACTGCCCGCGACGACCAGCCCGCGCGGCAGTCCGGCCCGCACCTCGGCCACCACCGCGGCGTGTCCCGGGCCGTATTGCGGCATGGCATCCAACCATCGGTGCACCAGCGCGTCCTCGGGTTCGACCGCTACGTCCAGTACCTCCGCGAGGTCGGCCACCGACCACGACAGCAGATCCTCATCAGAGGTGTCGCGGGCGATGGTGTCACCGAAACGGCCGAACGACAGCCGCAGCAGCTCACTGTTGCCCCGCCTGCCCCATTTGCGAGTGGACAGTGTCATTGCCTTGGCGCGCAACCGTTCTCCGCTCGCCACCAGCACACCCGAGCGCTGCGGCAGCGGGGTGCCGCCGGGAACCGCCAGCGCCACCACTGCCGAGGACGCCATCTCGATCCGGCTCGCGGCAGCCGCTGACCGCGGCGCCACCGAGGCCGTCAGCCGCGCGAACCGCGGGGCCGGCAGCGCCAGAACCACCCCGTCGGCACGCCATTGAGTGCCCTCGTCGTCACGCAACACCCAGCGGGTTCCGTCACGCTGTAACTCCTCGACCGCGGTGGCGACCCAGCGCAACCCACTCTGGGCCACCAACTCCCGCAAGAGCACCTCGTAACCGCCCTCGATCGCCCCGAACACCGGCGCACCGCTGTTCGGCGGCAGCACCGACCGCACCGCCTCGGTGAGGCTGCGGGCGCCACGATCCAGTGCACCGGCGACAGTGGGCACCGCGGCGCGCAAGCCGATGGTCGCGGCCGATCCGGCGTAGACGCCGGCGAGCATGGGATCCACCGACCGGGCCACCACCTGCACGCCGAACCGGTCCCCGACCAGCGCCGCTACCGTCGGATCAGCGCCCGGGCGCCAGTCGAGCGGCCGGGACGGTTCAACGGCCATCCGGCTCACGGTGGCGTCATCGGCGAGGCCGGCCATCGATGCCGCCGTGCTGGGGATCCCGTTGACGGTCTCGGTGGGCATGGCGTGTAGCCGCCGCTGCGCATAGATCAGCGGCCGAACGCCGGTGGTGCTGATCTGACGGGACGCCAGCCCCAGTTCCGCCAGCAGGGCGGGCACCTCGGGTCGTCGCACCACAAACGCCTCGGCCCCGACGTCCATGGGTTGGCCACCCAGCCGCTCGGTGCGCAGGATGCCGCCCAGGCGGTCCGCGGGGTCGAACAGAGTGATCTGCGCTTCCGGGCCCAGGCTGCGTCGCAAGCGGTAAGCGGCAGTCAGACCCGAAATACCGCCGCCCACAACACAGTACGAGCCACTCACAACGAGTGCACCAGCGCCACCAGGTCGGTGAGCACACCCGGATCGGTGCCGGGCAGCACGCCGTGACCGAGGTTGAAGACGTGCCCCGCCGCACCGGCGGCCACCGCCCGCCTGCCGTCCTCGACGACGGCACGGGCGCGCCGCTGGACCACGTCCCAACCTGCCAGCAGCGTCACGGGATCCAAGTTGCCCTGTAGGGCGGTGCCCGGGCGCACCCGCGTTGCGGCGTCGGCGAGTGAGGTGCGCCAGTCGACACCCACCACCCCGGCGCCCGCCTCGCCCATCGCGCCCAGCAGTTCCGCGGTGCCCACGCCGAAGTGCGTCATGGGGACACCGGCGCCGGCCAGTGTGGCGAACACGCGGGACGAGTGCGGCAGGACGTACTCACGGTAGTCGGCCAGCGACAACGTGCCCGCCCACGAGTCGAACACCTGGATGGCGTCCACCCCGGCCGCCAACTGAACCTGCAGGAATCCGATGGTGATATCGGTCAGCGCTGCCATCAGGGCATGCCAGGTGGCCGGCTCGCCGAGCATCATCGCCTTGGTGCGCTCGTGGTTCTTGCTGGGACCGCCCTCGACCAGGTAGGACGCCAAGGTGAACGGTGCGCCGGCGAAACCGATCAGCGGTACGTCACCGAGCGCGGCCACCAACAACGACACCGCCTCCGAGACCGGCGCGACCTGTTGCGGGTCAAGCGGTTTGACCGCCGCCACATCGTCTGCGGTACGGATGGGATGGGCGATCACCGGACCGACATCGGGCACGATGTCGAGGTCGATACCGGCTCCCCGCAGCGGCACCACGATGTCGGAGAACAGGATCGCCGCGTCCACCTTGTGCCTGCGGATCGGTTGCAGCGTGATCTCGGTGACCAGTTCGGCGTCGAAACAGGCGTCGAGCATCCGGTGGCTGGCGCGCAGCTCGCGGTACTCCGGCAACGAGCGGCCGGCCTGACGCATGAACCACACCGGCACCCGGGCGGGTGCGCGGCCGGTGGCGGCGGCCAGGTAGGGCGACTCGGGCAGCTCACGGCGGGTGTTCATCGCACTCCATGCTGCCATTGCGTGGACTTGACACCCAAAACGGCGCGCCTGCGCCCGCAGCCGGGTCAGGAGGGTTAGCGTCGGTGTGTGACTGTGGGCGAGCCTACCGAATTCCGGGCGGCGGTGGAGGCGATGAGTGCCGCGACCGTTCGACCGGAGATCGAGCTCGGCCCCATCCGGCCCCCGCAGCGTCTGGCGCCGTTCAGCTATGCGGTCGGCGCAGAGGTCAAGCATCCCGAAGCGGCCACGGTCCCGGAGACTTCCGACGGTGACGCGTTCGGGCGGCTGATCCTGCTGCACGACCCCGAGGGGTCCGACGCCTGGGACGGCACCATGCGGTTGGTCGCCTACATCCAGGCCGATCTGGACTCCAGCGAGGCGATCGATCCGCTGCTGCCCGAGGTGGCCTGGAGCTGGCTGGTCGACGCGCTGGAATCGCGCTCGGAGCACGTCACCGCCCTCGGCGGCACGGTGACGGCCACGACATCGGTGCGCTACGGCGACATCTCCGGCCCGCCGCGGGCCCATCAGCTGGAATTGCGCGCGTCGTGGACGGCCACCTCCCTGGACCTGGGCATCCATGTGCAGGCATTCTGCGAGGTTCTCGAGCATGCTGCGGGGCTGCCGCCCGTCGGGGTCACCGACCTCGGATCCCGGTCGCGCGCCTAGATGACGGCGCCCGAATCCGACGGCGTCGAAGACACGCCCGAACCCGAACCGGTACCACTGACCTCCCCTGCCGACGGTGTGCCCGAGGTGGCGGTGACCAAGTACGACATCGCCGCGGCTGCGGAGTTCCTGGCCGGCGGAGCGGGCCCGTTCGCCGTGGATGCGGAACGGGCGTCGGGATTCAAGTACTCCAATCGCGCCTACCTGATCCAGATCCGGCGCGCCGGGGCGGGCACCGTCCTGATCGACCCGGTAAGCCACGGCGGCGACTCGCTGGAGGTCCTCCGTCCGGTGGCCGACGTGCTCAGCCGCGACGAGTGGATCCTGCATGCGGCCGATCAGGATCTGCCCTGCCTGGCCGAGGTGGGAATGCGACCACCCGCGCTGTATGACACCGAACTCGCCGGCCGCCTGGCCGGATTCGACCGGGTCAACCTGGCGGCCATGGTGGCCCGCTTGTTGGGTCTGGGCCTGGCCAAAGGACACGGGGCGGCCGACTGGTCGAAGCGACCGCTGCCCCATGACTGGCTCAACTACGCCGCCCTCGACGTCGAAGTGCTGATCGAACTGCGGGCCGCCATCGCCGCGCTACTCGAAGACCAAGGCAAAACAGATTGGGCTGCACAGGAATTCGATCACCTGCGCACCTACGAAGCGCCGCCCACCCGGCGGGACCGCTGGCGGCGCACCTCCGGAATTCACAAGGTGCGCAATCCGCGCGCCCTGGCCGCGGTGCGCGAACTGTGGACTGCACGCGACGAAATCGCCCGCCGCCGCGATATCGCGCCCGGGCGGATCCTGCCCGATGCCGCGATAATCAGTGCGGCACAAGCGGACCCGAAGACGGTCGAGGAGTTGACTCAACTACCGGTGTTCGGCGGGCCGAAGCAGCGGCGCCACGCCAAGGTCTGGATGGACGCGCTGCGCGTCGCTCGGGACAACCCCGAACCACCGGCGTCCGGCGACTCGAACAACGGACCGCCACCGCCGGTGCGGTGGAGCAAACGCAAACCGGAGGCTGCGGCCCGTCTGGAGGCGGCGCGCGCCGGGCTCAGCGCACTGTCGGAGCGGGTCACGGTGCCCACCGAGAATCTGCTGTCCCCGGAGCTGGTGCGCCGCCTGTGCTGGGATTGGCGCGACCCGGCCGATCCCGCCGCCATCGCTCCCACCGTCGAGGCGTTCCTGCGCGACGGTGGGGCCCGGCGCTGGCAGCGGGACCTGACCGTCCCGGTACTGACGGCCGCCTTGACGCCGCCGCCCTGACGTTTGGCGCAATTGACGGCGGGGAAACCTCCCGTCCACCTGTGAAGCAAAGGACCCGGCGTGGCCGAGAAGAAGGAAACGCACGACGAGAAGGAGCGGCAGCGCTTCGCCGACCGGGTTCTGTCCGTTGCCGAGGACGCCGTCTACTGGGCCATCGCCGTCATTCTGATCGCCGGGTCGGTGGCCCTGCTGGTGGCTCAGGTGCGCACCATGTTCACCCTGCTGGACACCCCGACCGGCGACGTCATGCTGGAGTTGCTCGATGGCGTGCTGCTGATCTTCATCTTCGTCGAGTTGCTCTACGCCGTGCGCACCAGCTTGCGCTCGCATGAACTGGTGGCCGAGCCGTTCCTGATCGTGGGAATCCTGGCCTGTATCAAGGAGATCGTGGTGCAGTCCGTGGAGGCGGCCAAGATCGTCGGTCAAGGCCCAGAGTTCGCGCGCACCATCGTGCAGACCGGCGTGCTGGGGGCGCTGGTGCTGGTGTTGGCGGTGGCCGCTTTTGTGCTGCGCGAGCGGCGGGGCCAGATCAGTTCCGATGACGAGATAACCGGCGACTAGGTGCTCGTAGCTGATCCGCCCACGTCGTCGAACGCCGGAACACCCGACTCAGAGCGCCCGAAAGCGCGCTCTACTCGCCCTGTTCCGCCGAAACGTCGGTCTGGGTGAGAACGTCCGAATTGCCCAGAGCGGCAACCCAACCGGTGATCTGACGCGCAATGTTCTGCTCGGTCAGGCCGATCTGGTCGAACAGCTGGCTGCGCGAAGCGTGCGGCTGGAACTCCTGCGGCACGCCGACGTCACGGCACGGCACGTCGATCTCCCTGCGCCGCAACGCCGATGACACCGCCGAGCCGATACCACCGGCAACACCGTTGTCCTCCAGAGTGACAACCAGCTTGTGGGCGACGGCCAGTTCCGCGATCACCTCGGGGACCGGCAGCACCCAACGCGGGTCGACGACAGTGACGCCGATGCCCTGATTGCGGAGGCGTTCGGCGACAGCCAGCGCCATCGCCGCGAACGGCCCGACCGCGACCACGAGCACGTCATCGGAGAGTCCGTCGGCCGGACGGGCCAGCACGTCGACACCCGACACCCGCTCGATCGCCGAGATGTTCTTGCCGACATCACCTTTGGGGAACCGCAGCGCGGTGGGGCCGTCCTTGACAGCCAATGCTTCGCGCAGTTCCTCGCGCAGTGTGGCGGCATCACGGGGGGCGGCGACGCGCATACCCGGCACGATGCCGAGCATCGACAGGTCCCACATGCCGTTGTGGCTGGCGCCGTCGGGGCCGGTGATCCCGGCCCGGTCCAGAACCATGGTGACGGGCAGCTTGTGCAACGCCACATCCATCATCACCTGGTCGAAGGCACGGTTCAGGAACGTCGAATAGATGGCCACCACCGGGTGCAGCCCGCCCATGGCCAGGCCGGCAGCTGAGGTCATGGCGTGCTGTTCGGCGATTCCGACGTCGAACAGGCGGTCCGGGTAGCGCTGACCGAACGCGCTCAGCCCGGTGGGCCCGGGCATGGCAGCCGTGATCGCCACGACGTCGCGACGCTTCTTGGCGATCTTGATCAGTTCATCGGAGAACGCCGCGGTCCACCCCGGTGCGGACACCGTGGTGGCCAGCCCGGTCAGCGGATCGATGATCCCGGTGGCATGCATCTGCTCGGCCTCGTCGTTCTCGGCCGGCCCGTAGCCCATGCCCTTGCGGGTGGCCACGTGCACGATCACCGGCGCGTTGAACCCGCGGGCGCTGCGCAGCGCCGCTTCGACGGCGTGCTCGTCGTGTCCGTCGATGGGACCGACGTACTTCAAGCCCAGATCGGTGAACATCACCTGCGGCGACAACGCGTCCTTGATACCGGCCTTGACGCTGTGCATGCACTGATAGCAGAACTCGCCGATGACGGGCACCCCGCGCACGGCGCCACGGCCCTTCTCCAGCAGCCGCTCATACCCGGGCTGCAGACGCAGGGTGGCCAGGTGGTCGGCCAGTCCCCCGATGGTGGGGGCATAACTACGTCCGTTGTCGTTGACGACGATCACCACAGGCCGCCGCGAGGCGGCGATGTTGTTCAACGCCTCCCAGCACATACCTCCGGTGAGTGCACCGTCACCGACGACGGCAACCACGTGGCGGTTGCGGTGCCCGGTGAGTTCGAAGGCCTTGGCCAGGCCGTCGGCATACGACAGGGCCGACGACGCGTGGCTGGACTCCACCCAGTCGTGCTCGCTCTCGTCACGGCACGGATACCCCGACAACCCGTCCTTCTTGCGCAGACTGTCGAAATCCGCGCACCGGCCGGTGAGCATCTTGTGCACGTACGCCTGATGCCCGGTGTCGAAGATGATCGGGTCATGCGGGGAGTCGAAAACCCGGTGCAAAGCGAGGGTGAGTTCGACAACACCCAGGTTGGGGCCCAAATGACCGCCGGTTGCAGCTACCTTGTGAACCAGGAACTCGCGGATCTCAGCTGCCAGGTCACTTAGCTGAGACTGCGAGAGGTGCTGCAGATCAGCGGGACCGCGGATCTGATCAAGCATTCGGCCAGTCTACGCACGGAACCTGCGATCAGTCGCGATGAGCCTGGTAGATGTCGGGCACGCCGTCCCGGTCGGCGTCCGCGGTCTCCTTCTCGTGGATTCTGCGGTACACCCGGTTGCGACTCAGCAACACCACCGCGGCCAGCAGACCTGCGACGACGGAGCCAACCAGCACACCGATCTTGGTGTCGGCGGTCTCCTGCGTGCCGTACCCGAACGCCAGTTCGCCGATCAACAGCGACACGGTGAAGCCGATTCCGGCGAGCATCGAGACACCCAGCACATCACGCCAGGCCAGCTCGTCGTCGAGGTCGGCGCGGGTGAATCTGGCCAGGACAAATGTGGTGCCCAGAATGCCGATCGGTTTGCCCAACACCAACCCCGCGATCACCCCGATGGTCACCGGGTCCATCAACGCGTCGCCGAAGCCCGCCAGCCCACCCACCGTCACACCGGCGGCGAAGAATGCGAAGACCGGCACCGCGAAGCCCGCCGACAACGGCCCCACCAGGTGTTCCATCCGCTCCGCGCACGCGTGGCGGCCGAGCACCGGCACGGTGAATCCGAGCAGCACCCCGGCGACTGTGGCATGCACGCCGCTGGCGTGCACCAGCGCCCACGCCACTACGCCGAGCGGCAGCAGCAGCCACCACCTGGCGAAGCCCCGTTGCACGGCGAATGCGAACAAAGCGATCGGGATCAGAGCCAGAGCCAGCGGCGCCGGTGACACCTCATCGGTGTAGAACACCGCGATCACCGTGATGGCCAGCAGATCGTCGACCACGGCCAGGGTCAGCAGGAATGTGCGCAGGGCACTCGGCAGATGGGTGGAGATCACGGCCAGGACGGCCACCGCGAACGCGATGTCGGTGGCGGTGGGCACCGCCCAGCCGGCCAGCGTGTCCGACGACCCGCTGCCGACGTTGACGGCCACGTAGACGAGTGCCGGGACCACCATGCCGCCCACCGCGGCCAGGATCGGCAGCGCGGCTCGGGCGGGGTCGCGGAGGTCGCCGGCGACGAACTCGCGCTTGAGCTCGAGACCGACGACGAAAAAGAACACCGCGAGCAGGCCGTCGGCCGCCCACGCCGCGATGGACAGATCGAGATGCAGCGCCGCCGGCCCGATCCGGAACTCGGATACGTCGTGGTAGAGGCCCGACCATGGGGAGTTGGCCCAGATCAACGCCGCGGCCGCGGCAATCAGCAGCAGCACACCGCCCACGGTTTCCTGACGCAGCACCTCGGTCAGGCGTTTGGTCTCCGGCCACGAGCCGCGGGTGAACAGGCGTGCTGCGGCGCGGGTGGGTTTCTGGTCGGACACGTCTACTCCCGGGTGTAGGCAGAGCTCAGGGCAACTTCGCCGACCAGACTTCCCGGCACACCGTGTTTTCGTCCGAGAGTCTAACGGCCGGAGTCCGAGGCTGCGAGGCACGAGCAGGCGAAGGAGCTCCGGCCCCAAACCCACGGCCGGAGTCCGAGGCTGCGAGGCACGAGCAGGCGAAGGAGCTCCGGCCCCAAACCCACGGCCGGAGTCCGAGGCTGCGAGGCACGAGCAGGCGAAGGAGCTCCGGCCCTGATCTACCGGGTCAGCAGGGCCACGCACTCCACGTGATGCGTCAGCGGGAAGGCGTCGAACACCGTCAGTTCCTGCACCTGGTAGCCGTGCTTGCGGTACAGCCCGATATCGCGGGCGAACGACGCCGCCTCACAACCGATGTGCACCACCCGCGGCACCTCGGCCGCCGCCAGGGTGTCGATCACCTCGCGGCCGGCGCCTGTCCGCGGCGGGTCCAACACGGCCACCGCCGCTCTCCGCTGATGCGCCAGTGCCCGCCGCACCGAGTCGGTGACGAAGTGCACCTGCGTCAGGTCGGCGAGCGCCGCCCGCCCGGCCCGTGACGCCGACCGTGAGGTGTCCACGCTGATGACGCGCCCGCGCTCGCCCACGGCATCGGCCAGCGCAGCGGCGAACACACCCGCGCCGCCGTAGAGGTCCCAGGCGGTCATCCCCGGCTCCGCGGCCGCCCAGGAGGTCACCAGCCGGCTGTAATGGGCAGCGGCGTGGCGGTGCGCCTGCCAGAACGCCGTCGCCGGGAGCCGCCAGATGCGCGGCCCTACGCGCTGGGTGGTCTCGTACTCCCCCTCCACCGCGCGGGTGCGCCGCTGCGGGCCACCGCAGACCACATGCCGGTCGCCGTCGTCGTCGACGACGACATGCACCTGATCACCGGCGCGGATGGCGTCTTCGGGCAGCTCGGCCAGCATCCGGTCGGGCAGCTGACCACAGCGCAGGTCGGTGACCAACTCGGCGCTGTGGTAGCGGTGAAAGCCGGGCCGCCCGTCGGCGCCCGCCTCCAACCGCACCCGGGTGCGCCAGCCCGTCGCACCGGCGTCGCCCACCTGCTGCGCGGGTCCCGACCACTCGAAGCCGCCGAGCCGCTGCAACTGATTGGCCACCACCTCACCCTTGACGGCCCGCAGCGCGGCGGGGTCGACAAAGGCCATGTCGCAGCATCCTGAGCCGTGCACCCCGGCGATCGGGCACAGCGAGGGCACCCGATCCGGTGACGGGTCGAGCACTTCGAGAGCCTCTGCGTGCCAATATGCTCCGCGTTCATCGGTGATGTGCGCCCGCACCGTCTCCCCCGGTAGGGCGTAGCGCACGAACACCACCCGGCCGTCATGGCGGGCAACACAACTGCCACCGTTGGCGGCCGCGCCGACGGTCAATGTCAGTTCGGTCATTCCAGGAATCCCCGGCGCGCGTCACCCGGCGCCGACTGCGGCTCCAACTTCTTCAACCTCTCCGACGAATTCAATTGCCACGGAACAGAAGTCACCATCACGTTGGGTTCGAACAGCAGCCGCCCCTTGAGTCGCAACGCGCTCTGGTTGTGCAGCACCTGTTCCCACCAATGACCCACCACGTATTCGGGGATGAAGACGGTCACGACGGTGCGGGGCGACTCCTTGCCGATGCGCTTCACGTAGTCGAGCACCGGGCGGGTGATCTCGCGGTACGGCGAGGCGATCACCTTCAGCGGGACCGACACATCGCTTTCCTCCCACTTGTGTACCAGCTCACGGGTTTCGGCGTCGTCGACGCTCACCGTGATGGCCTCCAGCACATCCGGGCGCGTCGCGCGCGCATAGGACAGCGCCCGCAGCGTCGGCAGATGCAACTTGGACACCAGCACCACCGCGTGGTTGCGGCTGGGCAGCACGATCGAGCCGTCCTGTTCGGCTTCCTGCTCGGCCAGTTCACGGGCCACCGTCTCGTAGTGGCGGTGGATCAGCTTCATCATGACGAAGAAAGTCACCATCGCCGCGATGGCAATCCAGGCTCCGGCGACGAACTTGGTGATCAGCACCACCACCAGAACCGATCCGGTGCACAGTAATCCGATGGTGTTGATGATCCGGGAGCGAAACATCTTGGAACGCACCTGCTCGTCGGTCTCGGTGCGCAGCAGCCGGGTCCAGTGCCGCACCATGCCGATCTGGCTCAGCGTGAACGACACGAACACCCCGACGATGTAGAGCTGGATCAGCGCTGTCACCTCGGCGTTGAACGCGACCACGAAGGCGATGGCCGCCATGGCCAGGAACAGGATGCCGTTGGAGAACGCCAAGCGGTCACCGCGGGTGTGCAGCTGGCGCGGTAGGTAGCGGTCCTGAGCCAGGATCGAGCCCAGCACCGGGAAACCGTTGAACGCGGTGTTGGCGGCCAGGATCAGGATCAGCGCCGTGACGATGGTGATCAGCAGGAAGCCCAGGTGGAAGCCACCGAACACCGTTTCCGCCAGCTGCGCCACCAGGGTCTTCTGGTGATAGTCGGCAGGGGCGCCCTCGAGCTGGGTGGCGGGATCGTCGACGATCTGCACGCCCACCCTCTCGGCGAGCAGGATGATTCCCATCAGCAGGGCGACCGAGATACCGCCGAGCATCAGCAGGGTGGTTGCGGCGTTGCGGGACTTCGGCTTTCGGAACGCCGGCACCCCGTTGCTGATGGCCTCCACGCCGGTGAGCGCCGCGCAGCCCGACGAGAACGCCCTGGCCACCAGGAACACCATCGCCAGGCCCAGCACGTCGTCGGACTCGGCATGCATCTCGAAGGCCGCGGACTCCGCCTGCAGTGGATCACCGAGCACGTAGATGCGGAACAGCCCCCACCCGAGCATCACGAACATGCCGACGATGAACGCGTACGTGGGGACGGCGAACGCGATTCCCGACTCCCGGATACCGCGTAGGTTCATCCCCATCAGCAGCAGGATCGCCAGGACGGCGAAGAGCACCTTGTGCTGGGCGATGAACGGCACCGCCGATCCGATGTTGGACATCGCCGAGGCCATCGAGACGGCCACGGTCAGCACGTAGTCCACCAGCAGCGCGCTGGCCACCGTCAGCCCCGCCGTCGGGCCCAGGTTGGTGGTGACCACCTCGTAATCGCCACCGCCGGAGGGATAGGCGTGCACGTTCTGCCGGTAGCTTGCGACCACGATCAACATCACGAACGCCACCGCCAGCCCGATCCACGGCGTCAGGGCATACGCGGACAACCCCGCCACCGACAGCACCAAGAAGATCTCTTCGGGGGCGTAGGCCGTGGATGACATGGCGTCGGATGCGAACACCGGCAGCGCGATCCGCTTGGGCAGCAGGGTGTGCCCCATGCTGTCACTGCGGAACGGCCGACCCAGAACCAACCGGCGAGTGGCGGTCGAAAGCTTGGACACGAGGTCCAAGGGTATGCCCATGCACGATTGGCGGTAGCGTTCCGCGTACGGTCAGTTCACCGCGAGTGGGCAGGCGACCTGTCACAGGGAACCAGCCGAAAGGACGCCAGGTGCGAGTAGTGGTGATGGGATGCGGCCGCGTGGGTGCCGCACTCGCCGACGGATTGGCCCGCATCGGCCACGATGTGGCCATCATCGATCGGGAGAGCACGGCATTTCAGCGACTTTCGCCCGACTTCCCGGGTGACCGGGTGCTCGGGATGGGCTTCGATCGCGACGTCCTGCTACGCGCCGGCATCGAAGAGGCCGGCGCCTTCGCGGCGGTGTCCTCCGGCGACAACTCCAACATCATCTCGGCACGGGTGGCCCGTGAGACCTTCGGCGTGCGCAAGGTGGTGGCTCGTATCTACGACGCCAAACGCGCCGCGGTCTACGAACGCCTCGGCATCCCCACGGTTGCCACCGTGCCCTGGACCACCGACCGGTTGCTCAACGCCCTCACCGGGGACACGGAGACGGCCCGCTGGCGCGACCCCACCGGCACCGTCTCGGTGGCCGAAGTGGTGTTGCACGAACAGTGGGTCGGGCGCCGGGTGACCGACCTCGAGGCGGCCACCGGTGCGCGCGTGGCCTTCCTGATCCGGTTCGGCACCGGAATCCTGCCCGAGCCCAAAACCGTGATCCAGGCCAGCGACCAGGTTTACATCGCCGCGGTGTCGGGGCGCGCCGCCGAGGCGATGGCCATCGCGGCGCTGCCGCCCAGTGAGGAGGCAGGCCAATGAGGCGCGGTGACGACGAACCCGCAGACGCAATCCAGGGGCAGGAGCGCCGCCGATGAGAGTTGCCATTGCCGGCGCCGGCGCCGTAGGGCGTTCGATCGCCCGTGAGCTCGTCGAGAACGGCCATGACGTCACCCTGATCGAGCGCAATGCCGAGCACATCGACGTCGACGCCATTCCCGCCGCCCACTGGCGGCTCGGCGACGCCTGCGAGCTGTCCCTGCTGGAGTCGGTGCGCGCCGAGGATTTCGACGTGGTGATCGCAGCCACCGGGGACGACAAAGCCAACGTGGTGCTCTCGCTGTTGGCCAAGACCGAGTTCGCGGTCTCCCGCGTGGTGGCCCGGGTCAACGATCCGCGCAACGAGTGGTTGTTCGACGAGGCCTGGGGCGTGGACGTGGCAGTGTCCACCCCGCGCATGTTGGCCTCGCTGGTGGAAGAAGCCGTTGCGGTCGGCGACCTGGTGCACATCATGGAGTTCCGCAAGGGTGAGGCCAACCTGCTGGAGATCACCCTGCCCGACGACACCCCGTGGGGTGGTAAGCCGGTGCGCAAACTGGACCTGCCCCGGGATGCGGCGCTGGTGACGATCCTGCGGGGCAACCGGGTGATCGTGCCGCAGTCCGATGAACCTCTCGAGGGCGGCGACGAGCTGCTGCTGGTGGCCTCCCCCGAGGTCGAAGGCGATCTGCGCGCGCTGCTGCTGCCCGCGGGGGCGCAGAACTCCTAGAGCCTCAGCGGCCCCGGTCCAGACAGCGCGCGCTGTCCACCGGCGCCACCGACGCGGTGGTGGGTGGGGTGCGGATTCCGGCGGCGGAGATCAACCCGGCCGTCGCAAACAGCACCGCGGTCACCAGCATGCCGCGCTGGAATCCGGCGAAATCGATTGTGCTGCCCACGATCACGGACATGAAGGCGATTGCGATCAGTCCCGCGATCCGGGACACCGCGTTGTTGACGGCCGACCCGATACCGCTGTGCACCGGGTCGACGGCGCCGAGCACGGTCGCCGTCAGCGGCGACACCGTCATCGTCAGGCCAAGGGCGAACAGCACCAGGCCGGGCAACAACTGGGTCCAGAAGTCGAAATCCGCGTTCACGCGGGCCATCAGGGCGAAGCCCACCGCGGCGATCAGCGGGCCCGCCGCCATGTACACGCGCGGCCCGTGCCGGCCCGCCAACGCACCGAACCGCGCCGCCAGGAAGAACGACAGCACCGGCACCGGCAGCGTGGCCAGCCCGGCCTGGGTGGCGCTCAAATGCACTGTCTCCTGGAGGAACAGCGTCACCAGCAGCATCCCCAGCGACACCCCGGCGTAGAGGAACACCGTCGCCGCGTTGGCCACCGCGAAGTTGCGGGATCCGAAGATCGACAGCGGCATCATCGGATGACGGGCCCGGCGCTCCCAGAACGGGAACGCCGCCAGAGCGCTGATGCCGGCGACGAACGCACCCACCACCAGCGGATGCGACGGCCCCAGCCGCTGCTGTTCGATGAGCGCGAAGACGGTGCCCGTCAACCCCAGTGCGGCCAGCGCCGCTCCGAGACCATCGACATCGCGGATGCTGCGGGCGGCGGGCGCCGGGTGTGGGGCCAGCCGGGCGCTCAGATACAGGGTGAGCACCACCGGGGGCAGGTTGACCGCGAAGATCCATCGCCAGTTCAGGGCGTCCACCAGCACACCACCCAGCAGCGGGCCCACCACGAAAGCGGTCCCGGTCCAGGCCGTCCAGATGCCGATGGCTCTGGCCTGCTCCGGCCCGCTGAACCGCTCGTTGAGCATGGCCAGCGAACTGGGCACCAGGAATGCCGCACCCACACCCTGCAGGCAGCGCGCCGCGATGAGCAGTGCCCCGTTCGGCGCCACCGCGCACAGCAGCGAAGCCAGCGCGAACAACACCAGACCGGCCCGCAGTACCGCGAGTCGGCCGAACGCATCGGAGACGGCGCCGGCCACCAGGATGAGTGCGCCCAGAGCCAGCAGATAGCCGTCGACCACCCACTGTTGCAAACTCAGGCCGCCGCCGAGATCGGTGGAGATGGCCGGCAGGGCGAGGTTGACCACCGAGCCGTCGAGGAACGCGACGAACGACGCCAGGATCGTGACGGCGATCAGCGCCCGGCCGGCCGGGTCGCGGCCGGCCATCGCTAGTCGGGCTGCCGTGCGGTACCGGTCTCCAGATCGGGCTGCGGCGCCGGTTCGGCCGGTTCAGCGGCCTCGATGGCCCGCTGGGCTGCCTTGATCGCGAAGTAGGTGACCAGCGCGGCGATCGCGGTCAGGGGCCAGCCCATCGCGATGCGGGCGAAGCCCAGCCAGCCGGTCTGGTCGGCGTCGTAGAGGTGGTTCTGCACCACGAAACGGGACGCGAACACCAGCACCCAGGTCAGCGTCGCGAGATCGAAGGCCCGCACGGCACCGCGTACCGAGCGCCAGTCCTTGCCCTTGCCGCCGACCCAGCTCCACAGGTAGCCCGCCACCGGGCGGCGGATCAGCACCGACACCGCGAACACCACAGCCCACAGCAGCGACATCCAGATGCCGTAGAGGAAATACCCTTTCGCCTCCCCGACCAGGTAGGCGATCAACGCGCAGAATCCCACGCCGATGAACCCCGACACCGCCGGCTGTACCGATTCCTTGCGGACCAGCCGCCACACCAGGATCAGCGCGGCGATGGCCAGCGCGGACACGATGGCGGGCACCAGGCCGAAGGCCGACGAGACGGGTACGAACGCGACGACCGGCAGCGAGGAGTAGATCAGACCGCTGACGCCGCCCATCTGGTCCATCAGGGCCTGAGCGCTGGTGCGGGTCTCCGCTTCCTGGCTGGTGTTGTCTTCGGTCACCGCTGAATCTCGTAGTGCGGGTTGTAGATCGCCTTGCCGCCGTTGTCGAGCTTGCCGACCCGGCCGTGCACCCGCAACGTGCGCCCGGAGTCGATACCCGGGATGCGGCGCTGCCCCAGCCACACCAACGTCACCGTGTCGGTGCCGTCGAACAGTTCGGCTTTGACGCCACCGGCACACCCCTTGGCGTTGGCCTCGACGCTTCGCAGCGTCCCCACCATCGTGACCTCCTGGCCACGCTGGCAGTCGATAGCGCGCTGTGCGCCGGTGACGGCCGCTTCGTCCGTCAATTCCTCGGCGTCCCGCTGCTCGGGATCCTCCGTCAAGCGACGGGTGAGCCGACGCAGATAACCTTCGGCCGCAGCCATGGTCACTCCTGACATTCCAGCAGATTCACAGTGCCAACGACACGGTAGACCTGTTGGTTCCCTATTGCCACGCCGCACCCCGGCCAAACCTTCACTTTCCGCCGATACCAGGCACGATCAACCACATGGCTGTTGATCTGCGCGGTGTGTCGACCGTTCTGCTGCCTGGCACGGGCTCCGACGACGACTACACCTACCGCGCCTTCGCCCAGGCACTTCACAGCGTTGGTGCCGTGCCACTGCCGCACGCGCCACAGCCCGGCCGGCTGATCGCGGGCTACCGCCAGGCGCTCGACGACGCCGCCCGGGAAGGCCCCATCGCGGTGGCTGGGGTGTCGCTGGGCGCTGCGGTCGGTGCCGCGTGGGCCATCGCCCACCCGGACCGGATTGTCGCGGTGTTGGCGGCGCTACCGGCGTGGACGGGCCCCCCGGACACGGCGCCCGCGGCGCAAGCCGCGTTGCACTCGGCGCAGGAATTGCGGCGCGACGGCCTGGTGGCCGCGACCGCGCGGATGCGTGACTCCAGCCCGGTCTGGCTGGCTGATGAACTGACCCGCTCCTGGGTGGGCCAGTGGCCGGATCTGCCCGACGCGATGGAGGAAGCCGCCCGGTACGTCGCGCCCACCAGTGGTCAGCTCGAGACGCTACGCGCCCCGATGGGCGTGGTGTCGGCCACCGACGATCCCGTGCACCCGCTGGAAGTCGGCGTGGAATGGGTGGCTGCGGCTCCGCATGCCGCGCTGCGCACGGTCACACTCGACGAATTCGGCCACGACCCCGCCGTGCTCGGCGCGGCTTGTCTGGCCGCGCTGACCGACATCTCGGCCTGATTACGCACTCCGCGCGCGAGTCGCTCGTCGGTCAGTGCCCGATTCGACCGACTCCTCCCCGCGCACTCCGCAAGCTCCGCGCGCGAGTCGCTCGTCGGTCAGCCGCCCGTGATCGTGCTGCGCAGCTGCTGCATGGCCGATCCCTGCGCGCTACGTCGAGCGGCCGGCGTCGGCGGCTGCTGACCCGCCTGCTGTTGACCGGCGCCCTGCTGCTGCTGGGCGGCCTGCTCGGCGGCGGCGCGCAGCTGTGCGGCCATCGGTTCGGGCAGTTGCACCGGCAGTGGCGTACGCACCGGCAGCGGAGTGCTGTCGCGACGAACCACGGTGTCGGCCAAAGCCTTTCGCGCCTCCACCGTCAACGCCTCGATGGTCTCGTGGCCGGCGTTGACCACGCAGCGGATCATCCACCGGTAGCCGTCGACGCCGATGAAACGCACCGCACCGGAGGCGGCCCCGACCACCTCACGGCCCCACGGACCGGACTCGATGCTCACCTGCGCGGTGTCCTTGCGCAGCGACTCGGCCAGTTCACCGGCCACCTCCCGCCACAGCCCCGCGCTCTTGGGGGCGGCGTAGGCCGCGATGGTGAAGCGGCCGTTGGGCGTCACCACCCACACAGCGCTCGGCACACCGGTCTGGCTCAGCTCGACCTGTACCTGCCCGGCAGCCGGCATCGGGATGAGCACCGAGCCCAGATCCAGCCGACCGACCTTGGCCACCTCGGGGTCGTCGAAATCCTCGATGTCGAACGGGCCGTCGAGGTCGTCACCGACCGCAGCCGCGCTTTCCGTGGCCTCGACCGCGTCGTCGCCCGGCTCTTCTTTGTGGTGTTTTCCGAATGCCATCACAAGCTCGAATGTCCTCCCGATGAGCCGTGGCCGCCTTCGCCACGGGTGGTGTCCCCCAAACCCGCCTCGTCGAAGGACGAGACCTCGACAAGTTCGGGTAGCTCGACGCGCTGCACTATCAGCTGCGCTATCCGGTCGCCCCGGCTGATCACGATCGGTGCCACCGGATCGAGATTGATCAACGAGACCTTGATCTCACCGCGGTAGCCGGCATCGATGGTGCCGGGGCTGTTGACGATCGAAAGGCCCACGCGCGCAGCCAAACCCGATCGAGGATGGATCAGACCGACCATGCCGACGGGGATCGCGACCGCGACGCCGGTGGGCACGAGGGCGCGGTGGCCGGGCGCCAGTTCCACATCCTGGGCGCTGAAAAGGTCCACGCCGGCGTCACCTTCGTGGGCGCGGCTGGGCAGAGGCAGTTCCTGGTCCAGACGGACCACCGCCAGGCGGGTCGACACGAGGCATGAGACTACTCTTGGCCCGGTGGCGGGAACGCGTGAGACCTCGCAGACGGTGCGCTACCGCGAGCGTCTGTGGGTGCCTTGGTGGTGGTGGCCATTGGGATTCGGCTTGGCCGGACTGATTGCCTTGGAGGTCAATCAGGGCGTTCAGGGGCTCCCCGACTGGGTGGCGTTCGCGGTGCTGTTCGGGGTAGCCGCTGCAGCACTGGTGTGGTTGGGACGCTCCGAGGTGGCGGTGATCTCCACCGGCGGCACCACCGAACTGTGGGCCGGGCAGGCGCACCTACCCGCGTCGGTGATTTCCCGGTCGGCGGAGATTCCGCGGACGGCCAAGTCAGCCGCCATGGGCCGGCAGCTCGATCCGGCGGCCTACGTGCTGCACAAGGGCTGGGTGGGGCCGATGGTCCTGGTGGTCCTCGATGACCCCGACGACCCCACCCCGTACTGGCTGGTCAGCTGCAGGCACCCTGAGCGAGTGCTGTCCGCGCTGCGCAGCTGACGGACGTCGCAACCTCGGACTCAGGCGGCGCAGTCGCTGCAGATCATCATCCCGTTCTTCTCGCTGGCGAGGCGGCTGCGGTGATGAACGAGGAAGCAGCTCGAGCAGGTGAACTCGTCGGCCTGCTTGGGCACGACGCGGACGGACAACTCTTCACCGGACAGGTCGGCACCAGGCAACTCGAACGATTCGGCGGTTTCGCCCTCGTCGACGTCGACTACGGCCGACTGCGCTTCGTTCCGCCGCGCCTTGAGTTCCTCCAACGAATCCTCGGAAACGTCATCGGTCTCATTGCGCCTTGGAGCGTCATAGTCGGTAGCCATCGTCTTCTTCCCCTCTTGGTTCCCCGCTCGCAAGCCTTGCCAGCAGAGCTTTGTACCAGTGCCGAACGCTTCCGCCAAACGATTCGTGCCCGGAACACCCTCCGTTCAAGTGTGATTTACATCACACTTGAACGGAGCCGGCGGTCCGTCGAAGCGCCGACGACCTCTAGAGTGCAGGCGTGGTCGCGCACATCACCGAAGGCACAGCATTCGACAAGCGGGGTTTGCCGTTCCGGCGCCGCAACATCTGGCCCGGCATCGTCGTGGCCGCAGTCCTCGCGGTGATCACCGGCCTGGTCTGGACCATCGCCTTGACCCGGCCGCCTGAGGTGGTCGAGGCCGCCGTGTGCAATCCGCCGCCCCCGCCTGCCGACCCCGCCACCCCCAAGTTGGGGCAGCAGGTCGCCAGCACCGACATGGCGGGCGTCGAACCGGCCAAACTCGTCGACACCAAGATCACCGTGCTCAACGCCAGCGGTCAGGGCGGCCAGGCCGCCGAGGTGTCCGGCGAGCTTCGCGACCTCGGGTTCGCCCAGCCCACGGCCGCCAACGACCCGATCTACGCCTCGACCCGCCTGACCTGCCAGGGCCAGATCAGATTCGGCCCGTCCGGGGAGGCCGCCGCCGCAGCGGTGTGGCTGGTGGCGCCGTGCACCGAACTGTTTCGCGACGAGCGCGACAACGACACCGTCGACCTGGTGATCGGCACCGACTTCACCGAGCTGACCCACAGCGATGACATCGACGCGGTACTGGCCGGCCTGCAGCCCGACGCCACCGAGCCGGCCGATCCCGCGTTGCTGACCAAGATCCACTCGGCCAGCTGCTGACCCCTACTCGGGGATGGGCCCCAGGGC
The DNA here is from genome assembly GCF_059132455.1 of Mycolicibacterium sp. SMGY-1XX. NCBI lineage: Bacteria > Bacillati > Actinomycetota > Actinomycetes > Mycobacteriales > Mycobacteriaceae > Mycobacterium > Mycolicibacterium sp. SMGY-1XX. The sequence goes on along the minus strand of NZ_CP101139.1, from coordinate 3,019,860 downwards.
GCCCAGCCGGTCCAGCACACCGTGGAACTCGGCGGCCACACCGGGTGCGGCGGCCACCAGCAACTGCGCGGGCTCAGAGGGAAAGAGCATGTGCGCACCGGCCTCAGCCGCCACCAGCGCTCCCGCTGCCCAGTCCCACACGTTGAGCCGGTGCTCGTAGTACAGATCGAGCCGGCCCGCAGCCACCATGCACAGGTCCAGCGCAGCAGAACCGATCCGGCGCACATCACGCACCGACGGCATCACCTGCGACAGCAGCACCCCCTGCGCCGCCCGCCGGTTCGGCGCGTACCCGAAACCGGTGCCCAGCAGCGCCATCGACAGATCGCCGACGGCATTGCACCGCAATGCCCTTCGCCCCGCGGGTCCTTCGACATGCGCGCCCTGGCCCAGGGCCGCCGAGTACACCTCACCGGAAACCACATCGGCCACCGCGCCCGCCACGGACACGCCATCCACCTGGGCGGCGACCGAGACGCCATAGGCGGGGATGCCGTAGACGAAGTTCACCGTGCCGTCGATGGGATCGAGCACCCAGGTGACGGCACCGGCGGGCACGCCGGCGGCCGGGCCGCCGCCTTCCTCGCCCAGCACCGGATCGCCCGGACGAAGCTGAGCCAGCCGGTCCCGAAGCAGTCGTTCGGTTTCGGTGTCGACGATCGTGACCGGGTCGGTGGGCGTGCTCTTGGCGCGCACGGCGCCGGTTGCGACCTCACCGTCGGCGGCTTCCGGTGAGTCCCCGAACACCTCGGCGCGTCGGCGCCGGACGAACACCGCGGCCTCGGTGGCGATCTGTCGCGCCACATCACGCAAGTGGGCGAGATCACCGGCACCGAGTGCGGCACTCGGCGCTGCGGGGTGGGCGGATTCGGGCGTCGAGCTCTGCGAAGTCACCCCACTATCGCAACACACGATGCACACCCGGTGACACTGCCACCAAGTGGGCGTCGACACACTAAGGTGTGGATCGCCTACCGCCAGCCACGCCAGGAGCACAGCAATGACTGCACCCGATACGTCTTCCTCTGCGCAGCGCCGCGGCTTCGGCATCGACGTCGGAGGTAGCGGCGTCAAGGGTGGCATCGTCGACCTCGAAACCGGCCTGCTGATCGGCGAGCGTTTCAAGCTGCCCACGCCGCAGCCGGCCACACCGGAGGCGGTCGCCCAAACCGTCGCCGCGGTGGTCAGGGAGTTCGGCTGGGACGGGCCCCTGGGTGTCACCTACCCGGGTGTGGTCACCAACGGGGTGGTGCGCACCGCGGCCAACGTGGACAAGGCGTGGATCGGCACGCAGGTCAACGAGATCATCAGCGGCGCACTCAACGGCCAGGACGTCACCGTGCTCAACGATGCCGACGCCGCCGGACTGGCCGAGGAACGTTTCGGCGCGGGTAAGGACAACACCGGGGTCATCGTGTTGCTCACGTTCGGGACCGGCATCGGGTCGGCGGTCATCCACAACGGGGTGCTCCTACCCAACACCGAGTTCGGTCACCTGGAGGTCGGCGGCAAAGAGGCCGAACACCGGGCCGCCTCATCGGTCAAAGAGCGCAAGGAGTGGAGCTACGAGCGCTGGACCAAAGAGGTGACCAGGGTGCTGATCGCCATCGAGAACGCGATCTGGCCTGATCTGTTCATCGCCGGCGGCGGAATCAGCCGCAAAGCCGACAAATGGATTCCGCTGCTCGAGAACCGCACCCCGGTGGTTGCTGCGGCGCTGCAGAACACGGCCGGAATTGTCGGCGCGGCGATGGCCTCGCAAGGTGACGTCACCCACGGAACACACTGATAGCGGCGAAAATTTTGCCTGCTCGGCGCGGAGCAGGCCGTCTCAGTAGTTACAATGGTCGAGGCGGCCGCCACACGGATAGCGGCGAAACTCCTCCCGAGACTGACGCCGAATAATTCCGATAGCCGACGCTTTCGGTGGCGCTTGCCCATAGCCACCGAAAGTCAGCAAGACCGAAAGGGTGTACGTGGCAGCGATAAAAGCAAGCCCGGCAACCGAAGACACAGTTCCCAGCGCTGTGCAGGATCCTGCGGCAGGCGCCGCAGTAGCGCCCGCCAAGAAGGCTCCCGCCAAACGGGCCACCAAGGCCCCGGCCAAGCGGGCCACCAAGGCCAAGGCCGACGGCGCGCCGGCGCGGGGTCGCCCCAAGAAGGCAGCTCCCAAGGCCGAGGGCGATGACTCCGGCGACGCCGAAGAGATCGACACCCTCGACGACGACCTGGAAGCCGAACCGGGCGATGAACTCGAAGACGGCGACCTCGAACTCGAAGACGAGATCGAGGACGACGACGCCGACGGTGACGAAGCCGAGGGTGAGGGTGTGGCCGCAGGCGTCACCCCCGCGAAGCCGGCCACCGAAGGCGAGGAAGAGGAGATCTCCGAGCCGTCGGAAAAGGACAAGGCCTCCGGCGACTTCGTCTGGGACGAGGAAGAGTCCGAGGCGCTGCGGCAGGCCCGTAAGGACGCCGAACTCACCGCCTCCGCCGACTCGGTACGTGCGTACCTCAAGCAGATCGGCAAGGTGGCGCTCCTCAATGCCGAGGAGGAGGTCGAGCTCGCCAAGCGCATCGAGGCCGGCCTCTACGCCACCCAGTTGATGGCGGAGCTGTCCGACAAGGGCGAGAAGCTGCCCGCCGCGCAGCGCCGCGACATGATGTGGATCTGCCGCGACGGCGACCGCGCCAAGAACCACCTGCTCGAAGCCAACCTGCGTCTGGTCGTCTCACTGGCCAAGCGCTACACCGGTCGCGGCATGGCGTTCCTGGACCTGATCCAGGAGGGCAACCTCGGTCTGATCCGCGCGGTGGAGAAGTTCGACTACACCAAGGGCTACAAGTTCTCCACGTACGCCACGTGGTGGATCCGTCAGGCCATCACCCGCGCCATGGCCGACCAGGCCCGCACCATCCGTATCCCGGTGCACATGGTCGAGGTCATCAACAAGCTGGGCCGTATCCAGCGCGAGCTGCTGCAGGACCTGGGCCGCGAGCCCACGCCCGAGGAACTCGCGAAGGAAATGGACATCACGCCGGAGAAGGTGCTGGAGATCCAGCAGTACGCGCGTGAGCCCATCTCCCTGGACCAGACCATCGGCGACGAGGGTGACTCGCAGCTCGGCGACTTCATCGAGGATTCCGAGGCCGTGGTGGCCGTCGATGCGGTGAGCTTCACCCTGCTGCAGGATCAGCTGCAGTCGGTGCTGGAGACGCTCTCCGAGCGTGAAGCCGGCGTGGTCCGGCTGCGGTTCGGTCTCACCGACGGTCAGCCCCGCACGCTCGACGAGATCGGCCAGGTCTACGGCGTCACCCGCGAGCGGATCCGTCAGATCGAGTCGAAGACCATGTCAAAGCTGCGCCACCCCAGCCGTTCTCAGGTGCTGCGCGACTACCTGGACTAGAAACTCGTCTTGTTCTTGTCATAGCGGCGGTTGTCCCCCACCGAGGGACAACCGCCGCTATCGTTACGCCACGTGCCCGCTCCCCCGAAAACCCCGCCGGCCTGGCTGATCAACGGCGTCGGCAGGGTGCGCGCCGGGCTCGGTTTCCTGCTCCGCGCGACGGCCCCGGCGAGTATCACCGTTGTCGAGCTGGCTCAAGGGGCGTGGGTCACCCAGGCGTTGCACGTCGCGGTCGAGCTGGGTATCGCCGACACTCTGGCAGGCGGCGCGCTGACGGCCGACGACGTGGCCCGCCGGGTGGGCGCGAACCCCGATGCCACTTTCCGCTTGATGCGGGCGCTGGCCAGCCAGGGGATCTTCAAGCTCAGGCGAGATGGTCGCTTCGCTCTGACCGCCGCGGGCAACACATTGCGAACCGATGCCGATGGCTCCATGGCACCCATGCTCGCGATGTTGGGCAGCCCGCCGCACTGGGAGCATTGGGGCGAATTGCTGCACTGTGTGCAGACCGGCCAGACCGCGGTTGAAAAGCTGCGCGGCACACAGCTTTTCGAGTACCTGGACGCCCATCCGGAGTACGCTCGGGTCTTCAACGATGCCATGACCGCCGTCTCGGCCATGGCGATCACTGCCGCGGTGCCGGCATACGACTTCACGCCGCGCCGCCTCGTCGTCGACGTGGGCGGCGGTCACGGCGCATTGCTGGCCGCCGTCCTGGCTGCGGCTCCGGGGGCCCGCGGGGTGCTCTACGACTTGCCCTCGGTGGTGGCCGACGCCGGGCCGGCTTTCGAGACCGCCGGGGTGAGCAGCCGTGCCACCTCCGAGGGCGGGTCGTTCTTCGAACGCGTGCCCGAGGGCGCCGACACGTATCTGCTCAAAGCGATCATCCATGACTGGGACGACGAACGGGCGCTGACGATCTTGCGCAACATCCGCACCGCGATCGCCGAGGACGGCGTGGTGCTGTTGTTCGAGATGGTCTTGCCCCAGGGCGCTCCCCCGCACCCGGGTCTGTTGCTGGATCTGGAGATGCTGGTCAATTCCGGCGGTCGCGAACGCACCGCGGGCGAGTACGCAACGCTGTTGTCGCGAGCCGGCTTTCGACAGACGCGGGTCATCCCGACAGCAGGGCCGTTGTCGCTCGTCGAGGCTCGGCCGGTCTAGGCGTGCGGCAGAACATCTCCTCCGGGGCGGAGTACGAACGCGTCGTCGGCTACTCGCGGGCGGTCCGCACCGGGCCGTTCGTGGCGGTGGCGGGTACCACCGGCGCCGGAGCCGACATCGCCGCGCAGACGCGTGACGCGCTGGACCGTATCGCGGCGGCCCTCGAGCAGGCCGGTGCGCGACTGTCCGATGTGGTCCGCACCCGGATGTTCGTCACCGACATCTCGCTGTGGCCTGAGGTGGCCGCCGTGCACGCGGAGTACTTCGCGGCCATCGGCCCGGTGGCCACCATGGTCGAGGTCAGTGCACTCATCGCGCCGGACCTGCTGATCGAGATCGAGGCGGACGCTTACGTCGACGGGTCCGACTGACCCACGGTCAGCGGCGGAAACGTGCCGTCGGGGCCGGGTAGGTAGGCGGTGATACTTCTCACAGCCGCCACCGGCATGGGTGCGTACAAATGTGGGAACAACATCGCTTCCGGATCGCCCGGTACCCCCGGCTCCCAGCGCAGCGGCCCCATCAGCAGCTCTGGAGTCAGGTACAGCAGTACCAAATCGGTGCGCCCGGAGAACAACCGGTTCGCCGGCAGGTGTACCTGCTCAGGCGTTGAAAGATGGATGAAGCCGATGTCGGTCAGTGATGCAGGACGGTACTCCGCTCCCGATGAAGCGGCCGCCCATTCGTCTGCACCGCACAGATGCACCAGAACCGCGGAAGTGTTGGTCACGTTCCCACCTTGCCGTAATGAAACGGATCCGGGGTGAGACACGACACACCGGTGAACGCCTCGGGAACAAGGCCGGAACCGAAAACGTCTGAGACAGTAGAAACCACGCGAGAAACGGAGGAGCCATGAACGCAACTCTGACCAGTCCCGAGTTGACCCGGGCTGATCGCTGCGACCGTTGCGGTGCTGCCGCCCGTGTCGTTGCGAAACTGCCTTCAGGAGCCGTGCTGTTGTTCTGCCAGCACCACGCAAACGAGCACGAGGCCAAGCTTGTCGAGTTGGCCGCGGTGCTGGAGGTCAGCTCAGCCGAGCTGTAGGTCCACCCGGCGCGCCGGGGCCGCTGCTAGGCATTAACGGCTGCGGTCAGGGATGCTGGACACCGACATGAGTGACCAGCGCACGAAGCCTTCTCGCCACCACATCTGGCACATCACCAAGCGCACGCTCTCCAAGGCGTGGGACGATTCGATCTTCTCCGAAGCCGCGCAAGCGGGGTTCTGGTCGGTCCTGTCGCTGCCGCCGCTTCTGCTCGGCATGCTCGGAAGCCTGGCCTACATCGCACCGTTGTTCGGGCCGGACACCCTGGTCACCATCGAGAACCAGCTGATCGCGACCACCAGCAGCTTCTTCTCGGAGAACATCGTCAACGAGATCATCGAACCGACGATCCGCGACATCGTCGCGGGTGCGCGGGGTGAGGTGGTGTCGCTGGGCTTCGTGATCTCCCTGTGGGCCGGCTCGTCGGCCATCTCGGCCTGGGTGGACTCGATCGTCGAGGCTCACGATCAGACTCCGCTACGACATCCGGTGCGGCAGCGGTTCTACGCGCTGGGGCTCTACGTGGCCGGTCTGCTGATCGTGATCGCCTCGGCACCGTTCGTGGCACTGGGCCCCCGCAAGATCGCCGAGTACATCCCGGACAGCTGGGACGACGTGCTGCAGTACGGCTATTTCCCGGTGCTCATCGTGAGCCTGCTGATCTTGGTGACGGTGCTGTACCGGTTGTCGTTACCGGAGCCGCTGCCGACGCATCGACTGTTGGTCGGCGCCGTGCTGGCGACGGCGGTCTTCCTGGTGGCGACCGTCGGCCTGCGGGTGTACCTGAGTTCGATCACCAAGACCGGCTACACCTACGGCGCGTTGGCGACACCCATCGCGTTCCTGTTGTTCGCATTCTTCCTCGGCTTCGCCATCATGATCGGCGCCGAGCTCAATGCCGCGATCCAGGAGGAATGGCCGGCGCCGCAGACCCACGCCAACCAACTGCGGTTCTGGCTCAAGCGGAAAGCTGCGGAGAAGAACGGCACCGCGGCCCCGGCCGACACCGAGACACCGGACGCGGCGCTGCCGCCATCCCGCAAACCGGGTGAGCCGCCGATCGACGGCCAGCTCGACCTGCACGCCCAGCCGTGAGGCCGGGCGGGCTCAGCCCTTCTTGAGGGTTTCGTAGATGCGTTTGCAGTCGGGGCACACCGGAGAGCCCGGCTTGGCCGACTTGGTGACCGGGAAGACCTCGCCGCACAACGCGACGACGTGCGTGCCCATCACCGCGCTTTCGGCGATCTTGTCTTTCTTGACGTAATGGAAGAACTTGGGCCGGTCGCTGTCGGTGCCGTCGTCGGTCCGTTCGTCAGCATCGGTCCGTTCGAGGGTGTCGGTCTGCATACGCCTATTCTGCCGAGAAAATGACGGTCCACAAACCATTGGGTCCCGCCGGCCCCGAATGGCCTCAGTTGTGCCACAGTAGAGGTATGAAGCACAGCCCGCAGCTGGGTTTCGACGATGACGGGAAGCCGATACTCATCACCCAGGCTGCTCCCCCGTACGAAGAAGAACACCGCAAGCGCGTCCGGAAATATTTGACGATCATGTCATTTCGCATTCCGGCGTTGCTTCTGGCTGCCGCGGCCTACGGCGTGTGGGAAAACGGTTGGGTCTCACTGCTTATCGTCGCGGTGTCCATTCCGCTGCCGTGGGTCGCGGTACTGATCGCCAACGACCGCCCACCGCGTAAGCGCGAGGAGCCGCGCCGATTCTCGCGCACGGACCATCGGATTCCCTTGTTCCCCACGGCCGAGCGGCCGGCACTCCTACCCGGCATGCCCGATGTGGATCCCGGCGTGACGGACCCTGTTGACGGCAAAAGCTCCCAAATGAGGGACTTCTAGTTCGATTCTCAGAGCATTCTCAGGTCACCCGCGCATTTGCGCATGTCAGCGCGTGTTAATCGACAGATCTGTGGGAACTCTTCACTCCAGTCAGGCGTTGAACCACATGACAGTTCGAGCCACTAGGAGGCCGATATGGCAAATGCCGCCGTTACCCGAATCGAGGGCGATCTGGATGCCCAGAGCCCTGCCGCCGACCTCGTACGGGTGTATCTGAACGGTATCGGCAAGACGGCGTTGCTCAACGCCGCCGATGAGGTTGAGTTGGCCAAGCGCATCGAGGCGGGCCTGTACGCGCAGCATCTGCTGGAAACTCGGAAACGCCTCGGCGAGAACCGCAAACGCGATCTCGCTGCCGTCGTTCGGGACGGGCAGGCGGCCCGTAGCCATCTGCTGGAGGCCAACCTGCGCCTGGTCGTTTCGTTGGCCAAGCGGTACACCGGGCGCGGGATGCCGCTGCTGGACCTGATCCAGGAGGGCAACCTCGGCCTGATCCGCGCGATGGAAAAGTTCGACTACACCAAGGGTTTCAAGTTCTCGACATACGCGACGTGGTGGATCCGGCAGGCGATCACCCGCGGCATGGCCGACCAGAGCCGCACCATCCGGCTCCCGGTCCATCTTGTCGAGCAGGTCAACAAGCTGGCCCGGATCAAGCGTGAGATGCACCAGAATCTCGGCCGCGAAGCCACCGACGAAGAACTGGCCGAGGAATCGGGCATTCCCGTCGAGAAGATCAACGATCTGTTGGAGCACAGCCGTGACCCGGTGTCGCTGGACATGCCCGTCGGCAGCGACGAAGAGGCTCCGCTCGGTGACTTCATCGAGGACGCCGAAGCACTTTCGGCCGAGAACGCGGTGATCTCCGAACTGCTGCACACCGACATCCGCAGTGTGCTGTCCACTCTGGACGAGCGCGAGCACCAGGTGATCCGGTTGCGGTTCGGCCTCGACGACGGCCAGCCCCGCACGTTGGATCAGATCGGCAAGCTGTTCGGCCTCTCCCGCGAACGCGTGCGTCAGATCGAGCGTGAAGTGATGGCGAAACTGCGCCACGGTGAGCGCGCCGACCGGCTGCGCTCATACGCAAGCTGATCCCAGTCCACGCCCGGAAGGTGCGCCCGCCGTCGTCCCCGGACCGGCGGGCGCACTGCTGTCCGCGGTGAGGGACAATCATCATGCTCGCCGCGCCCTGTGAGAGCGGCCCACTGGCGCAGCTGCCCAAGTAGACTCGTCGGCGACGGAGGTGCCACATGAACGACCTGGTCGATACCACAGAGATGTATCTGCGGACGATCTACGACCTCGAAGAAGAGGGCGTCATCCCGCTGCGCGCGCGTATTGCCGAACGCCTCGAGCAGAGCGGCCCCACCGTCAGCCAGACCGTGTCCCGGATGGAGCGCGACGGTCTGTTGCACGTCGCCGGTGACCGGCATCTCGAACTCACCGAAACCGGCCGCGCGCTGGCAATCGCCGTGATGCGCAAGCACCGGTTGGCCGAGCGGCTGCTGGTCGACGTGATCGGTCTGCCCTGGGAGGAAGTGCACGCCGAAGCCTGCCGGTGGGAACACGTGATGAGCGAGGACGTGGAGCGTCGCCTCGTCGCCGTGCTCGACAACCCGACCGTGTCGCCGTTCGGCAATCCCATTCCCGGACTGTCCGAGCTGGGCATCGGCAGCGGCGAGGACGTCGAACAGCTCAACCTGGTGCGGCTGACCGAGCTGCCAGCCGGATCGCCGGTGGCCGTCGTCGTGCGGCAGCTCACCGAGCACGTGCAGGGCGACACCATGCTGATCGGACGGCTCAAGGAAGCCGGCGTGGTACCCAATGCCCGCGTCACCGTGGAGACCAACCCGCACGGCGGAGTCACCATCGTGATCCCGGGCCACGAGCAGGTCGAACTCCCCCACGAGATGGCGCACGCCGTCAAGGTCGAGAAGGTCTGACACCCAGCCGCGCCGCCGGATCTCATCCGGCCCGCTGCCCGAACGTCTGCTGTCGCGGCAACACCACACCCAGCTGGTCGGCCAACCGATAACTGGTCTGTGCCAGTTCACGGATCTGCTCCGGCCGCATGCCTCCCTGTAACGCGGTGTCGAGCATGACCGCCATCCGGTGTGCCGCGTCGATCCGCAACGCGGCGTCCAACGACACCCCGGCCAGCGGGCCGTCACCGCGGGCGTAGGCGGAGAACGCCAGCTGCACCAGCGCTTCGACCCGCAGTGACTCCGGGAGCACGCGCGCCAGCGTGGCCCACATGGTCTCCGCCGCGCCGGCGTACTCGCCTACTGCCAGCGCATACAAGATGTCCCGGACCTGCAGATCAGCCAGACCGCGGGCCACCACCGCGATCTCGGCGTCGGTCAGATCGGCACCGGAGGCAACCCGTGCTGTTGCGGCCAACGCATCCTCCACCGCACGACGTGCTCGCTGCGCCGCATCCCCGACCGGCTGGCCACTGGCCCCGGCGCGCAGGGCGGCCACCGCGTCGGCGATCCGTTGTGAGCGTCCGACATCCTCGACGGCGATGACCGCTTGCAGATCCTCGCGCCGCCCGTAGAGCCGCCGGCCGTCCAGCACCGCGGCCACGGTGACCGGGGAGCTCGCCGGATCGTCCACCCGTCCCCGGGAACCGCAGCCGTCGACACAGTGCCACCGCCCGCCGGCTGCCACCCGGTCCACCAGGTGTGCGGCCCACAACGGAATATCGTGCAGGCTCAGCTCCTCCGACAATGCGGCGCACAACCGGCGATGTTCGTCCCCGCACGACGGGCACAGCGCTCCTTGGGCGTCGACGATGATCGCGATCGCCGCGTCGGGCCGGGCCGACGCCGCCACCGAGACCAGATTCTCGAGGTTGTCGATCAGGTCGTCACCGAGGTCCACACGCAGCACGGCGCCCACCTGGCCGCGTTCCACAGACACCAGAACCAGCGAGTTCAGCGGTGTGAAGCCCAGAATCGCGGGCAGGGCCGCGATCAATGCGCCAGGCCTGTTCAGATCGAAATCGGGGTGGTGGTCGAACTCGGGACGGTCGAATTCAGGGCGATGAGATGTCATGCCGCTGACGCTGGCAACCACGGCCGTCAGCCGGCTGCCGCTGCACCAGGCCGAGGCACCGCGCTGTGCATGAAGTGCGAACTCTGGATGCCGGCCGGCGAGCATTGTTCACGCGGTATTGACACTGTCGGCATGCGGGCGACGGTCAACCGGCGTAGACAGCTACGCATGGCTTCGATGCAGGAATACGACCTGGTGGTCATCGGCTCTGGACCTGGCGGACAGAAAGCGGCGATCGCGGCGGCCAAGCTTGGCAAGACGGTTGCGGTCATCGAACGCGGTCGCATGCTCGGCGGCGTCTGCGTCAACACCGGCACCATCCCATCGAAAACGCTGCGCGAGGCCGTGGTCTATCTCACCGGTATGAACCAGCGCGAACTGTACGGCGCCAGCTACCGCGTCAAGGAGAAGATCACGCCGGCCGATCTGCTGGCCCGCACCCAGCACGTGATCGGCAAGGAGATCGATGTCGTGCGCAGTCAGTTGATGCGCAACCGGATCGAGCTCTACACCGGGCACGCACGGTTCGTCGACGAGCACACCCTCCTCGTCGAGAACCCCGGCCGCGGAGACCGCGTGACCGTCAGCGGTGAGCACATCGTCATCGCCACCGGGACAAAACCGGCGCGACCTGCCGGTGTCGAATTCGACGAGGACCGGGTTCTGGATTCCGACGGCATCCTGGACCTGAAGATGCTGCCGACCTCGATGGTCGTGGTGGGTGCCGGTGTCATCGGCATCGAATACGCGTCGATGTTCGCCGCACTCGGCACCAAGGTGACCGTGGTCGAGAAGCGGGAATCGATGCTGGACTTCTGCGACCCGGAGATCATCGAGGCACTCAAGTTCCACCTACGTGACCTCGCGGTGACGTTCCGTTTCGGCGAGGAAGTGACCGCGGTGGACGTCGGTGCGTCCGGGACGGTCACCACGCTGGCGAGCGGCAAACAGATCCCGGCCGAGACCGTGATGTACTCGGCCGGACGTCAGGGCCAGACCGATCACCTCGATCTGGCCAACGCCGGGCTGGAGGCCGACAACCGCGGCCGCATCTTCGTCGACGACAACTATCAGACCAAGGTCGACCACATCTACGCCGTAGGCGATGTCATCGGCTTCCCCGCCCTGGCCGCGACCTCGATGGACCAGGGCCGGCTGGCGGCCTACCACGCCTTCGGCGAACCCTGCCACGGTATGACCGAACTCCAGCCCATCGGCATCTACTCCATCCCCGAGGTGTCCTATGTCGGTGCCACCGAGATCGATCTGACCAAATCGGCGATCCCGTACGAAGTCGGCGTCTCCCGCTACCGGGAACTGGCTCGCGGCCAGATCGCCGGTGATTCCTACGGCATGCTCAAGCTGCTGGTGTCCACCGAGGATTTGCGCCTGCTCGGCGTCCACATCTTCGGCACCAACGCCACCGAGATGGTGCACATCGGCCAGGCCGTGATGGGTTGCGGCGGCACCGTCGAGTACCTGGTGGACGCGGTGTTCAACTACCCCACGTTCTCCGAGGCGTACAAGGTGGCGGCATTGGATGTGATGAACAAGCTGCGTGCCCTCAACCAGTTCCGCGCTCGCTGACCGGACCTGCGACTGCCGCCGCGGCGGTGGGTATCCCCCGGAATGCCCGGAACACCCTGCAACGTTGATTCATGGGTGGGTCCGCGACGCCGCAGGCAAGGCACTGAGGGAAACTAGAGGGACACGGTGCGCCAACGCGTGATGACGGCGCCGCGACGAGGAGGCGAGAGTAGATGGGTCACATCGACGACCCCGCAGAAGACTCGACCCCGCACGAGGATCGGCGCTACCAGCCCGAGCAGAGCGGGATGTACGAGCTCGAGTTCCCTGCGCCGCAGCTGTCGTCAGCTGACGGACGCGGACCCGTATTGGTGCACGCCCTGGAAGGCTTCTCAGATGCGGGGCATGCGATCAAGTTGGCCGCCGAGCACCTCCGGCAGTCGCTGGACACCGAGTTGGTGGCGTCCTTCGCCATCGATGAATTGCTCGACTACCGGTCGCGTCGCCCGCTGATGACGTTCAAGACCGATCACTTCACCCATTACGAAAACCCCGAGCTCAACCTGTACGCCCTGCACGACAGCGTGGGCACGCCGTTCCTGCTGCTCGCAGGGATGGAGCCGGATCTGAAGTGGGAACGTTTCATCACCGCTGTCCGCCTGTTGGCCGAGCGACTCGGGGTGCGCCGCACCATCGGGCTGGGCGCCATCCCGATGGCGGTGCCCCACACCCGGCCGGTGACGTTGACCGCACACGCCAACAACCGGGAACTCATCGCCGATCACACGCCGTGGGTCGGTGAGGTCCAGGTTCCGGGCAGCGTCTCCAACCTGCTCGAGTACCGCATGGCGCAACACGGTCACGAGGTCATGGGTTTCACCGTCCACGTGCCGCACTACTTGGCGCAGACCGATTACCCGGACGCGGCCAAAGCGCTGCTCGAACACGTGGCCGGTGCCAGTTCCCTGGAGATTCCGGTGGACGGCCTCGATGAAGCAGCGGCAGAGATCCGTATCAAGATCGACGAACAGGTCGAAGGCAGCCCGGAAGTGGCTCAGGTGGTGAGCGCCCTCGAGCGACAGTACGATGCATTCGTTGCCGCACAAGAGAACCGCTCCCTGCTGGCCAGGGATGAGGAACTCCCCAGCGGTGACGAACTCGGAGCGGAGTTTGAGCGATTCCTGGCCCAGCAAGCCGGCGACAACTTCCAGGATCCGTTCCGTGACGACAACGGAACCACTTGATCCGCCTCAGTTCCGCCGCTATGGGGCCCGACGAAGTTGGCGCATATGACATCCACCTCGGCAACCTCCCCTGGCTGCTGTAGCCCTCGTCGCCGGGTGCCGGGCGCATGAGTACCCGCAAGCCGAATCTGCGTTCGGTCCGCGAGCTGACGCCGACCCTGGATTTCCGCACCATTCACGGGTACCGGCGTGCGTTCCGCATCGCCGGGTCCGGTCCGGCGTTGCTGCTGATCCACGGCATCGGTGACAATTCCACCGCGTGGTCGACGGTGCAGTCCAAGCTGGCCCAGCGGTTCACCGTCATCGCACCGGATCTGCTCGGTCACGGTCAATCCGACAAGCCGCGCGCAGACTATTCGGTGGCCGCGTACGCCAACGGCATGCGCGACCTGCTCGGTGTGCTCGACATCGAGAAGGTCACCGTCGTCGGCCATTCGCTGGGCGGCGGCGTGGCCATGCAATTCGCATATCAGTTCCCGCAATTGGTCGACCGCCTCATCCTCGTCGGCGCGGGCGGAGTGACCCGCGATGTCAACATCGCGCTGCGGATGGCGTCACTGCCCATGGGCGGGGAAGCGCTGGCGCTGCTGCGTCTTCCGTTGGTGTTGCCCGCGGTGCAGATGGCAGGCAAAGTCGCCGGCGGCGTGCTCGGCAGTACGGCGTTGGGACGCGAACTGCCCAATGTCCTTCGGATCCTGCGCGATCTTCCCGAACCCACCGCGTCCTCGGCTTTCACTCGCACACTGCGCGCTGTCGTCGACTGGCGCGGCCAGGTGGTCACCATGCTGGACCGCTGCTATTTGACCGAATCGGTTCCGGTTCAGCTCATTTGGGGCGACCGCGACGTGGTGATCCCGGTCAGTCACGCCCACATGGCGCATGCGGCGATGCCGGGTTCGCAACTGGAGATCTTCAAGGGGTCCGGACACTTCCCCTTCCACGACGACCCGGATCGCTTCGTCGAGGTGGTGGAGCGTTTCATCGATTCCACCGAACCCGCCGAGTACGACCAGACGGCATTGCGCCAACTGCTGCGCAGCGGCATCAGCGAGCGGGCGATGTCGGGCACCGTCGACACCAAGGTCGCGGTGCTCGATGCGATGGGCACCGACGAGCGCAGCGCGACCTGATTCACGGGATCGCCGAACGGCGCCAAACGGCAAGTAGAGTCGACCCATGGGTATCGATGTCACAGTGCTACGGGTGTTCACCGATTCGGCCGGCAAGTTCGGAAATCCCCTGGGTGTGGTCGACGCCACCGCCGTCGCGCCTCGAGACCGCCAACGGCTGGCCACGCAATTGGGTTACAGCGAAACTGTTTTCATTGACCTGCCGGCACCCGGGAGCAGTACGGCGCACGCCAGGATCTTCACTCCGGCAACCGAATTGCCGTTCGCAGGCCATCCCACCGTCGGCGCCTCGTGGTGGTTGAAGGACCAAGGCACACCGGTGCACACTCTGCAGGTTCCCGCGGGGATCGTCCAGGTCGGTTACGGCCTCGACGGTGACGATGAGCTGACATCGATCAGCGCCCGCGCGGAATGGGCACCGGAGTTCGCGATTCGCGAACTCCCCTCACTCGAGGAGCTGGCCGCCGCCGATCCCAGCGATTACTCCGACGACATTCAGCATTATCTGTGGACCTGGCTCGACCGCGACGCCGGTGCACTGCGCTCACGAATGTTTGCCGCCAATCTCGGAGTCCCTGAGGACGAGGCCACCGGCGCGGCGGCAGTGCGGATCACCGAGTACCTCAGTCGCGACCTGGCGATCACGCAAGGACAAGGGTCACAGATCCGCACGCGGTGGAGTCCGGACGGATGGGTTCATGTCGCCGGCCGGGTGGTCAGCGATGGCGTCACCAACGTCGAGTTGGCGTGACCGCCTGCGAGCCCGGAACCCTTCGACTACCTCGCAGCCTCGGACTCCTGTTTCAACTGGTGGCCGTCACCCGTCGGTGCTCGCGCAGCGCGCGGATCTCCTGTTCGAAGTCCTCGGCCGACGAGAACGAGCGGTACACCGACGCGAATCGCAGATAGGCAACCTCGTCGAGCTCGCGAAGCGGTCCCAGAATCGCCAAGCCGACCTCATTGCTCGGCACCTCTGGTGAACCCGCCGCACGAATGGTGTCCTCCACCTGTTGGGCGAGATGGTGCAGTGCGTCCTCGTCTACTTGACGGCCTTGGCACGCCCGTCGCACGCCGCGCATCACCTTCTCGCGAGAGAACGGTTCGGTGACGCCGCTCCGCTTGACCACTGCGAGCACTGCGGTCTCGACCGTGGTGAACCGCCGGCCACATTCCGGGCATGACCGCCGACGTCGAATGGCTTGGCCTTCATCGGCTTCGCGGGAATCGACCACACGAGAATCCGGATGCCGGCAGAAAGGACAGTGCATCACCGCTCCTTCGCCGCACTGGACACGTGTTACTCCCGCTTCAGAGAGTACCTGCGCCGCGCCGAGCTGAGCCACCGCCATCGCTCTGGGCGCAGTCCTGCGCATTCCCATCGCCATCGCGGTTGTGCACCACCTGGATTCGTCGTGGTCCGACACGGACTCAGCCCACGGGCGCGATGAGCGTCTGACCGGCCGTCAAGGCCACACTCTCGAGCTGGTTGAGCTCGCGAATCTGCTGCACCGTGTCGCCGATCGGCACGCCGGGAGCGACCCGGGCCGCGACGGTCTGCAGCGTTTCCCCGCTCTGCACCTGCACGACGGCCAGCTTGCTCGGAGTCGGGGCCGTGGCGCCCTGGATGGCCTCACCGAACTGGGCGACAGCGCCGAGCCACACGGTGATCAGCGCCGCCAGCAGCGCCAGCCCGACCGTGGTGACCGGCGTGATGCTCCGGCGACGACGATGCGGCGCCCGCGAGACCGGCACACCCGTACCGCGCCGGCGGACCGGCGCACCGGCCGGACGCACCTCCATCGGCCTGCGCCGCACCTGTCCGGCGTCGGTGCGCCGACGTACCGGCCGCGGCGCGCCGTCCACGGGACGCGGCTGCGCGTGGCGCGGAGGCAGAGTGTCGATGAGTGTCATGTCCGTTCCTTCCGACCCGAGAAAATGGTGTCCTGCAGAGATCCGGTGCCGAGCCCGGTTGAGCTGTGCCATCGTTCGCTCCTGTGTTCGAATCTAGTCGATCACATGTTCGATAAGATAGTGCCAACCGAACATGTGATCGATTTGTAGCCGAACCATAGAACGACCCACCGACAAAAGCTTCCGCCCCAGGCGTCACTCCAGCCCCACTTAGTGAAATCGGCCGCCGGGCACCAGGCCGCGCACAGCGACGGGCACCCGGTTCCGCGACACGCCTCGAACACATGTTTGATTCTGTCGGTCGCTGCGATTACATTCAGGGCCATGGGTGACAGCACTGGCACAGGTTCAGACGCGCAAGGCGGCACAGGTAGACCGCGTGACAACTCCCCCGATCCATCGCTGACCGAACGGCAGCGCACCATCCTCGAGGTGATCCGCGCCTCGGTGACCAGCAGGGGCTATCCGCCGAGCATCCGTGAGATCGGCGATGCCGTGGGCCTGACGTCCACCTCGTCGGTCGCCCACCAACTCCGCACTCTCGAGCGCAAGGGCTATCTGCGCCGTGACCCGAACCGGCCGCGAGCCGTCGATGTCCGGGGTGCCGACGAGGCCGCGCCGGCAGTGCTCACCGACGTCGCGGGTTCGGACGCGTTGCCGGAACCCACTTTCGTCCCGGTGCTCGGCCGAATCGCTGCCGGCGGTCCGATCCTGGCCGAACAGGCCGTCGAGGACGTCTTCCCGCTACCCCGCGAACTCGTGGGCGAGGGATCGCTGTTCCTGCTCAAGGTGGTCGGCGAATCGATGATCGACGCGGCCATCTGCGACGGGGACTGGGTGGTGGTGCGGCAGCAGGCCGTGGCCGACAACGGCGATATCGTGGCCGCGATGATCGACGGCGAAGCCACGGTCAAGACCTTCAAGCGCACCAGCGGTCAGGTCTGGCTGATGCCGCACAATCCCGCGTTCGACCCGATCCCGGGCAACGACGCCGCGATCCTCGGCAAGGTTGTCACCGTCATCCGGAAGATCTGACCCGGACGGAGTGAGCTGACCCATCCCGCGGGGGCGGGTGAGCTCACTCCGCTTTGGTGAATCCGTTGGATTCGGCCAAATCCTCTGAGGCGAACCAGATTTCAGCGACCGTCACATCGTAGGAAGCAGAGCCGGGCGAGTGGTAGGTCCCCGTGCGCATACTTCCCTTGATGGGGTAACCCTCCGGCGCTTCATCGGGGTCATCCAGCGGAAGATGGATCGCCGGAGGCGACGCCGACGAGGCGGTCGGTGACGGGCCGTCTGTCGGCCGTTCGTCATCGGGTCGCTCGAATACCGACGGCGTGTACTCCGGCTGTGCGTACTCCGACGGCGTGTACTCCGGCTGTGCGTACTCCGACGGCGTGTACTCCGGCTGTGCGTACTCCGGCCGTCCGTACTCGCTCGGCGTTTCGCCGGACAACGAAGCATCCGGTTGCCCATACCCGGGCTCGGCGTACGGAGACGGTGACAGGCCGCCGTCCCCATCCTCGAAGGTCGCGCCGACGGGCGCCGCGTAGCCCGGTTCATCGACATCAGACGACGGCGCGGCCGGTTCTTCCTGCGCCGGCGGCGGCGCCGCACCGTATACCGGGGCGAACAGGGAGCCGGGCCCCGGCACGTGAGCATCTTGGTCAGTCAGCCACGGTGGCCGGGACTCCTCCGCGCCCGCCGCGGCGTGGCGGCCGGACGGCTCCCCGGATTCCGTCTGTACCGGCGTGGGCGCGGTGTCAACGGCGTCGGGGTCCTGCTCCTCGACATCGGCGGTGAAGTCCTCGGCCTCGTGCGCACCGTGATGGGTGAACAGATCGGGGCCGGTAGCGGCAGCCGCCAACCCCGCGGTCGGTACGGCCGGCTCGCTCCACGGCTGGGCGCCGGGCTCACGTTTGGCCCACGGCGGCTGCGCGGCCAGGTAGTCGGTGTCGTCGGGCTCGGCATCGCCGAACTTCGACGGCCCACTGCTCTGTCCTGCGCCCGCGGATTCCCATCTGGCGTGTTCGTCCTCGTCGCGCCCCCCATGCGAGGCCTCATCGAAGACGTCGTGGTTCCCCGGCGCACCACCCGGACGGAAACCGCCGCCGGCGCCTGGGCCGGCGTTGCGGCGCTGTCGCATCACCGCGAACGCCGCCAACGAGGCCAGAAGCAGGATCGCCAGCGGGATGAGCACCCACAGGTACCAGCTCTTCGAACCCGATCCCTCGGTGCCGCTGTCATCACCCTGAGCCGCGGGCGCAGCGGCAGGCGCCGAGGTGGGGCTGGCCTGCTGGGGGAGATCGAGTCCAGCCAGCCGTTCGGCGAGCTCCGGCGGCTGCGTACTGAAGCTGTTGGTGCTGCTGTTGTACGTGACCTGCCCGCCGCTGAAGTTCTGCGTGATGGTGCCGTCGCCGGTCTGGTCGGCGATCGGGACGCCGAGATCACCGCCACTCCCGCCGAGCTCGTCCCACGCCGCCTTCATCGGCCCGCGCACGATCACGGCGCCGTGTTCGGCAGTCCACACGATCACCGGGTCACCCTCGGCGCCGAAGGTGCTGATCCGGCTGCCGGGCACGTCGCCGTCGGCCTCGTTGGCGGTCGGGAAACCGAGTTCGCCGGTAGGCCCACCCGCGGCCTCATACTTCTCCAGAATGGTGCCGCTGACGACGTGCGCGCCCGTGTCCGGCGAGAAGAAGATCTTGCCGCCCGCGAAGTCCTGGCCGGTCCCGTCGCCGACGGGGTACGGGTCGCCTTGTTTGGCGCCGAGCTGGCCGCCGGCTCCGCCGGCCACCCGCCAGGCGAGGTCGATCGACGATGCGGCGTCGTCGGGCAGCGCCAGGTCCCCGAGCTGCCCGGCCAACTCGGGCGGCGTGGTGGTGAAGGTCTTGGCGGCGGTGTCGTAGGTCAGCTGCCCACCGCTGAACCGCTGCGAAATGGTCTCGCCGCTGTAGGTTTCGTCCTCCACCGGGACACCCAGCGGACCCGACGATCCGCCCACCCGGTCCCAGGCCGCGTTGATCACGCCGCGCACCAGCCACGCGCCCGTGGCAGGCGTCCAGAAGATGACCGCACCTTCGGGTGCGCTGAAGGTGACGTTACGGCTTTCCGGAGCCCGCCCGGGCCCCTCGTCGATGGTGGGGAATCCGAGGCCGCTGTCGGCCGGGCCGCCGAGGGAGCGGTACTTGTCGAGGATGGCGCCGAAGACCGACCGCGCGCCGGTCTCGGGCGAGAAGAACATGGCGCCGTTCACGAAGTCCTGGCCGAAGCCTGCGCCGGCCGGGTAGATGCCGCCGACCTTCGGGCCGAGCGGCGAGGTGTCGCCACCGGAGCCGGTCCACGCCTGATCGATCGCTACGGCGGCGTCGCCTTGCGGGTCGGCGTGAGCGACCGGAACGAATGGCGTTGCGAACGCAAATGCCGCGCACACCGCCAGAATTCCGACCGCCCATCGCAATGGGTTTCGCTGCGTCGTCATGCCCACTCCCCGCGGTTTACCGGCCTGCATACGCCGATCTCGTCGTCCGAAATTCGTCACCGTCAACTCTCGGACAATAGCCGAGCACGATATGGCCATATCGCCGTCATTTTGACGACAATACCCACCCGGTACCGAATTGACGTGCAGGCCCGACGCGTTTTGCGCGCAATATGTCGGGTATGGAACGCTGCTAGACCCCCAGGCTGCGGCCGACGATCTCTTTCATGATCTCGGTGGTGCCGCCATAGATGGTCTGCACGCGTGCATCGAGAAATGCGCGCGCGACGGTGTATTCGCGCATGTATCCATAACCACCGTGCAATTGCAAACACCGGTCGACCAGCCGCACCTGGGCTTCGGTGGTGTACCACTTGGCCATTGCCGCCTGGTCTGCGGTGAGCTTTTCGTCGAGATGCAGCCGCAGGAACTCGTCGACCATGATCCGCACAGCGGTGGCTTCGGTGGCGAGTTCGGCCAACACGAAGCGGCTGTTCTGGAAGCTGCCGATCGGCTTGCCGAAAGCCTTGCGTTCCTTGGTGTATTGAATGGTTTCCTCGAGAACGGCTTCCATGGCGGCGGCGGCCATGATGGCGATGTTGAGCCGTTCCTGCGGCAGGTTCTGCATGAGATAGATGAAGCCCATGCCCTCGTCGCCGAGCAGGTTCTCCGCGGGCACCTTGACATCGGTGAACGACAGCTCAGCGGTGTCCTGGGCGTCCAACCCGATCTTGTCGAGGTGGCGCCCGCGCTCGAAGCCCTCCATGCCGCGTTCGACCACCAGCAACGAGAAGCCCTGTGCGCCCTTGTCCGGGTCGGTCTGGGCGACGACGATCACCAGGTCGGCGTGGATTCCGTTGGTGATGAACGTCTTCGAGCCGTTGAGCACCCAGCTGCCGTCATCCTGCTTGACCGCGCGGGTCTTGATGCCCTGCAGGTCGCTGCCCGTGCCGGGTTCGGTCATGGCGATGGCGGTGATCAGCTCGCCGCTGCAGAAGCCCGGGAACCAACGCTGCTTCTGTTCGTCGGTGGCCAGCCGCAGCAGATAGGGCGCCACCACGTCGTTGTGCAGGCCGAAGCCGATACCGCTGTAGCGGCCGGCGGTGGTCTCCTCGGTGATCACGGTGTTGTAGCGGAAGTCGTCGATACCGCCGCCGCCGTACTCCTCGGGCACCGCCATGCCCAGGAAGCCCTGCTTACCGGCTTCGACCCACACGTTGCGGTCGACGATCTTGTTCTTTTCCCACTCCTCGTGGTGCGGTGCGACGTGGCGCTCGAGGAAGGTGCGGTAGGACTCGCGGAACAGTTCGTGTTCGGGCTCGAACAACGTGCGCTGGTACTTGACGGCACTACCCATGATGGACCTCCGGAGCCGGGTTCGGGGTTTGACAACACGTCTTGCCGACGACGATATACCAACCGGGTGGTTGGTCGGCAAATCCGTGCCGCGAGTTCCCCGTAAACTGCCCGCCATGGCATCTGCGCCGGCCAGCCTGACGCATTGGGGCGCCTTTCACGCCCAGGTCCGCGACGGCGACATCAGCTCGGTACAACCGCTGGCCACCGACGTGAACCCCTCGCCCCTACTGGGCAATCTGGCGGGTTCGCTGCGCCACCGCGCCCGGGTGGCCGAACCCGCGGTGCGCCGCGGGTGGCTCGAGAACGGACCCGGCCCGTCGGCGCAGCGCGGGGCCGACGAGTTCATCGTGGTGTCGTGGGACGAACTCACCGAACTGCTGGCCACCGAACTGCGTCGCGTGGTCGACACCTTCGGCAACGAGGCGATCTACGGCGGGTCCTACGGATGGGCCAGCGCGGGCCGCTTCCACCATGCACAGAGTCAGGTGCACCGCTTCTTGAAACTGCTCGGCGGCTACACCTTCTCCCGGCACTCGTACAGCCTGGGCGCCACCGGGGTGATCATGCCCCGCGTCGTCGGCACCCACGACGATCTCTTCAAACGCTCCACGCAGTGGGACGTGATCGCCGAGCACACGGATCTGCTGGTGTGCTTCGGGGGCATCGCCATGAAGAACACCGCCGTGAATCACGGTGGAACGACGGCACATCCGGCCCGGGACGCCCTGGCCCGGTTCCGTGACCGTGGGGGTCGGATCGTGTCGATCTCCCCGTTGCGCGACGACGTGGACGGCGACTACGAGTGGCTGCCCGCGGTGCCGGGAACCGACGTCGCCATCATGCTCGCACTCGCCTACGTCCTGGCCACCGAAGCGCTGGCCGACCGTGACTTCCTGGCCACGTACTGCGTCGGGTACGACAGGTTCGAGCGGTATCTGCTCGGCCTCGACGACGGGGTGCCCAAGTCACCCGAATGGGCGTCCGAACTCTGCGAACTGCCCGCAGACGCCTTGCGGCAGTTGGCCCGACGCATGGCCGCCTGCCGGTCCATCGTCACGGTCAGCTGGTCACTGCAGCGCATCGAACACGGCGAACAGGCGCCGTGGATGGGGCTGACGCTGGCCGCGATGCTGGGCCAGATAGGCCTTCCCGGTGGAGGTTTCGGCCACGGCTACGGCTCGATGAACGAACCGGGGCTCGCGCCGCTGCGGTGCCGACTGCCCGTGCTCCCCCAGGGCCTCAACCCGGTTCGCACGTTCATCCCGGTCGCCGCGGTCAGCGATATGCTGCTGCATCCCGGTGAACAGTTCGACTACAACGGGCTGCGGTTGACCTATCCCGACATCCGGTGTGTGTACTGGGCCGGCGGCAACCCGTTCCATCACCACCAGAACCTGGCGCGATTGCGTCGCGGGTTGGCACGGATGGACACCGTGGTGGTGCATGAGCCGTACTGGACGGCGATGGCCAAACACGCCGACATCGTGGTGCCGTCGACCACCGCCTACGAGCGCAATGATTTCTCCGGTTCCCGCAACGACCCGGTGCTGATGGCCATGCCGGCACTTGCCGAGCCATATGCTAAGTCCCGCAACGACTATGACACCTTCGCCGCACTGGCCGACAAGCTCGGCTTCGGGGCGGAGTTCACCGAGGGCCGCACCGAAGGTCAGTGGTTGACACACCTGTACCAGCAGTGGGCGGCCGGCCTGGATTTCGCGGTGCCGAGCTTCGAGGACTTCTGGGCGGCGGGTTCGCTGCGGTTGCCCGTCGAAGAGGGACTCACCCTGCTGGCGGACTTCCGCGCCGACCCTGATGCCCACAGGCTGGGCACTCCCAGCGGGCGCATCGAGATCTTCTCGGCCACCATCGACGAATTCGGATACGACGACTGCAAGGGCCACCCCCGCTGGTACCGCCCGCGGGAGTGGCTGGGTGGCGAACGAGCGGCCACCTACCCGTTGCACCTGATCGCCAATCAGCCCGCCACCAGGCTGCACAGCCAGCTCGACACCGGACGCACCAGTCAGATGTCCAAAGTCCAGGGGCGCGAACCGATTCGGATGAATCCGGTGGATGCCGCCGCCCGGGGGTTGAGCAACGGCGACGTCGTCCGCGTCTACAACGACCGTGGCAGCTGCCTGGCCGGCGTCGTCATCGACGACGCGGTGCGCACCGCGGTGGTGCATCTGCCCACCGGGGCCTGGTACGACCCCGAGGACCCCCACGACCCCGACACCATGTGCGTGCACGGGAATCCCAATGTGCTCACCGATGACCGCGGCACGTCGTCGCTGGCCCGTGGATGCACCGGCGCGCATGTGCTGGTGCAGGTGGAGAAGTTCACCGATGCGCTGCCGCCGGTGCGGGCACACCAGCCGCCGCCGCTGGTGCGGCGTTAGCGGGTGGCGAAGTCCCGGAGCCCGGCCGCCAGTCCCGCGGGAACGAAACCCTTGATCCTGGTGCCGGATTCGGTGTGTTCGGCGTTGTCCACCCGGCCGTCGCTGTGCACCTTGGCCACCAGATCACCCCGGTCGTACGGGATGGTCACGTCGACGGCGACGTCGGTGGGTTCCACCAGTTCACTCATCCGCTGACGCAGCCGGTCCAGCCCCTCACCGGTGCGCGCCGAAACGAACACCGCCTCGGGCAGCGCCCGCCGCAGCTGGGCCAGCGCCAGATCACCTGCGGCATCGATCTTGTTGACCACCAACAACTCCGGTGGCCGGGTGCCGTTGCGATCGGCGACCACCTCGTTGATCACCTGACGTACGGCACTGATCTGGGCCAGCGGGTTGGCATCGGAGCCGTCGACGACGTGTACCAGCAGACTGGCGCCGAGCACTTCCTCCAGTGTGGACTGGAACGCCTCGACCAGCTGGGTGGGCAGGTGCCGGACAAAGCCGACGGTATCGGTGAGCACGAACGGCCTGCCGTCGTCGAACTGGCCGCGCCGAGTGGTGGGCTCGAGGGTGGCGAACAACGCGTTCTCCACCAGCACACCGGCCCCGGTCAGGGCGTTGAGCAGGCTGGACTTGCCCGCGTTGGTGTAGCCGACTATCGCCAGTTGCGGGACGTCACTGCGGACCCGCGTGCTGCGCTGGGTGTCGCGGATCTTCTTCATATCGCGAATCTCGCGGCGCAGCTTCGACATCCGTTCCCGGATGCGACGACGGTCGGTCTCGATCTTGGTTTCACCGGGACCACGGGTACCCACGCCGCCGCCCGCGCCACCGGCGCGGCCACCGGCCTGCCGGGACATCGACTCACCCCAGCCGCGCAGCCGCGGCAGCATGTATTCCATTTGCGCCAGCGACACCTGCGCCTTGCCTTCGCGGCTGGTGGCGTGCTGGGCGAAGATGTCGAGGATCAGCGCGGTGCGGTCGATGACCTTGACCTTGACGGCCTTTTCCAGCGCGTTGAGCTGGGCGGGTGAGAGTTCACCGTCGCAGATCACGGTGTCGGCGCCGGTCGCGATGACGACCTCGCGCAGTTCCTGGGCCTTGCCGGAACCGATGTAGGTGGACGGGTCCGGTTTGTCGCGGCGCTGGATGAGGCCCTCGAGGACCTCGGAGCCCGCCGTTTCCGCCAGTGCGGCCAGTTCGGCGAGGCTCGCATCGGCGTCGGCCGCGCTACCGTCGGTCCAGACGCCGACCAGTACCACCCGCTCCAGCCGCAGCTGGCGGTATTCGACTTCGGAGACGTCTTCGAGTTCGGTCGAAAGCCCGTGCACACGGCGCAACGCGGCGCGGTCATCGAGTGCCAGCTCACCGACGCTGGGATTGTGATTAAACGGATATTCAGTCATAGGCGAATACAGATTCGCACGGAGATCACTTTTCATGCACCCCAATTAACGTTCAAGAGCCGCCCACCATTCCTGCGACAGCTGGCCGTGTGCCACCAATTCTGACGGGCCCCGGAGGTAACTGGTGGCCTCGGTGATGGTGACGGTGACTTCACCGCCGGGAACGCGCACGGTCAGGGTGCCGGTCTGCTCGCCGAGATGGCGAAGCGCGGCGACCGTGGCCGCGACGGTGCCGGTGCCGCAGGAGCGGGTTTCGCCGACCCCCCGTTCGTGGACCCGCATGGAGACGGCTCCCCCGGCCGGAGCGGTGAGCACCTCGATGTTGACCCCCTCGGGAAACTGCCCGGCGTCGAACTGGACCGGCGCGGCGACGTCGAGAGCGGCCAGGTCCTCGGGGCTCACGCCGACGCACGCCAGGTGGGGATTGCCGACGTCCACCGCGACGCCGGTGAACCGCCGTCCACCCACCACCGCGTCGCCGGTGCCGGTGGTGTTGGCCTTACCCATCTCGACGGTGACGTCGGCGTGCAGTTCATCGGCGTGGTGCACCGCCACCGGACGGGGCCCCGCCAGCGAGCCCACCACGAATTCGTCACGCTGCTCCAGGCCGGCGGCCCGCAGGTAGTGGCTGAACACACGTACGCCGTTACCGCACATCTGGGCGGTCGAACCGTCGGCGTTGCGGTAGTCCATGAACCAGTCGCCGGCCGCGACGCCTTCGGGCAGCCGGTCGAGCACGCCCGCCGACACCAGCGCCCCCGCGGTGGTGACCCGCAGCAGGCCGTCGGCGCCGAGCCCGCGGCGCCGGTCGCACACCGCGGCGACCGCGGCAGGTGTCAGCACCAGCTCCGCGTCGAGGTCAGGGAGCAGCACGAAGTCGTTCTGCGTGCCGTGACCTTTGGCGAAATCCATCCGTTCAGGATACGTCGCGCCAGCTGCGCAGCACCGCGTCCGCGTTCCCGGGGTCGGAGCCGTCGAGCCATTGCACCCGGTGGTCGCGACGGAACCAGGATCGCTGCCTGCGCACGTAGCGCCGGGTGCCGACGAAGGTCGCCTCCCGGGCCTGGGCCATCGACTCCTCGCCATCGTCGAGCGCGGCGAGCACCTGTGCATACCCGAGCGCCCGCGCGGCGGTCACCCCGTCGCGCAGGCCGACTCCGAGCAGCCGCTGCACTTCCTGAACCAGGCCACCGTCGAACATGGCATCGGTGCGCCTCTGCAGCCGCGCGTCGAGAAGCTCTGTCTGCCAATCCAAGCCGATGATCAGCGTGTCCCAGCGCGGTATGCCGATCTTCGGGGCCGACGCGGCGAAGGGCCGGCCGGTCAGTTCGATCACCTCGAGCGCCCGCACCACCCGCCGCCCGTCGGTGGCGAGAATGGAGGCCGCCGCGGCGGGGTCCTGGCGGGCCAGCTCCGCGTGCAGCGCGGCGACACCCACCTCGGCCAGCCGCTCCTCCCAGCGTGCCCGCACTTGCGGATCGGTGGCCGGGAAGGCCCAGTTGTCCAGCAGTGACTGGATGTAGAGCATCGATCCGCCGACGATCAGCGGCACCGCGCCGCGTGCAGCGATGGCCTCCACATCCGCGGCGGCGTCCTGCTGATACCGGGCGACGGTCGCGGTCTCGGTGACCTCGAGTACGTCGAGTTGGTGGTGGACGATGCCGCGTCGTTGCTCGACCGGCAGTTTGGCGGTGCCGATGTCCATACCGCGATAGAGCTGCATCGCGTCGGCGTTCACCACCTCGGCCGCGCCCAGCTTCTCGGCGACCTGCAACGCGAGATCGGATTTGCCGGTCCCGGTGGGGCCGATGAGGGCGATGGGTCGTGGCATCACGGGTGCCAGACGCCGACGTGGTACCCGACCCCGAAGGGTGCGCCACGGTAGAGCTCCTTGGTGCCGTGCGGCCCCGGCTCGACGAGCCCGGCCAGCACCGTGAAGGCGACCCGGCCGACGACGGTGTCCGGGAGTGCCTGGAGAGCCGTCGTGTCCCCGCCGGCCAGGGCGTCGTCGAGGCCAGCTTGCACCGCGACCGTCGCCGGGTCATGGCCACCGGGTGCGCCCGGGGTCAAGGTGGGGCAGCCGTCGGCCACCACCAGGACACCGACAGGTTCGGCGGCCGCGTCGATCTCCGCACGGAGGCCGCGACCGCGGGCCAGCGCCTCCGCTGCGGACAACGTGGCGGGCGACTCCCGCACCTGTACGCGGCCGTCGGGGCGGACCTGCCCTCGGATCCAGCCGGCGATCAACGCACACAACGGCAGCTCGGCGAGAGGGCCGGCCTCGGGCGACAGACGCACCCCGACCTCGACGCCGTAGCCGGCGAACGTGCCCGCCGCCGACTGCCAGGTCTGGTCACCGGTGCCCACACCGAGCGCGACCCACCGTTCGGGCAGTGTCGCCGCCGCGCGCAGCACCGCCTCACGCAGATCGGCGGTTTCAGCGGCAGCGGCGCCGGCCAGTTCGGGCACCAGCACAGGCGCGGACGGAACGATCGCGACGGCCACCAACACGCTGACCACGCTAACGTCCGTGCCGCTATTCGCTGGTGGCCGCCACCCCTTCGGCGTCGTCGGCTCCGGCGGCTTCGCCGCGGGCCAGCATGGCCGTCGACACCACCATCAGTGCGATCGCGCCGATCAACACGAACAGCCCGATCTCACCCGGACGCAAGGTCTCCCCCAGCACGACGATGCCCAGGACCGACGCCACGATGGGTTCGGTGACCGTCATGGTCGGCAGTGACGCGGTCAGCGCGCCGGCCCGGAACGACGACTGCTGCCAGGCCGTGCCCGCGATTCCGACGGCCGCCCAGAGGTAGAGCTCGGGAGAGCGCAGCACCGCCACGATGCCGTCACCCAGCACGTCCACCACACCTTTGAGGAGCACCGCGAATACACCCCAGAGAGCTCCGGAGACCAACGCGAGCAGGACGGCGCTCGCCGGACCCGACCACAGGCGTGCGCCGATGACGGCCAGGATCAGCAGCGGACCCAGGATCAATCCGACCAGGGCCCAGGTGTCCATCGAGGCCCGCGATTGACCTGCGGTGGGATTGCCGACGGTCACGATGACGATCACCGACGCGGCCAGCAGCGCAGCCCAGGTCCATTCCCAGCGGGTGACACGGCGGTGGGCGGCCCGCGCGCTGATGGGCAGCGCGAACAGCAGCGAGGTGACCAGGAGCGCTTGCACCAGCAGCACCGAACCCAGCCCCAGAGCCGCTGCCTGCAGCAGGAACCCCACGGCCGCCACAATGCTGCCCAACCACCAGCCGGTGTCCTTGAGCAGCCTCAGGAACAGCCCCAGGTGGCTCACCGAGTCGTCGGTGACCTCGTGCGCGGATCGTTGGTGGATCACGTCACCGATGGCGATGAACAGGGCGGCGCCCAGCGCACAGAGGGCGGCCAGATCCGCCTTACCCATCGAGAACCTCCCGGCTGTTATCGGTGGGTGATCACGACGTGATGCGACCGCGCCTCAGAACGCAACGTCAACGTAGCGGTATGTCGGAGTGCGACCTGCTTGAATACCCTCTACAAGACAGTAGTAGCGTCCCGCCGGGTCTGGCGTATCAGACTAGAGCGAGACAGTGACCAGTCAGGACAGGCGCCGCGTTGCGCGGCAGTGCGTGGGAGACCACGTGGAGGGCAGGGACAAATGACCAATTCCGACTCGACTTCCGGCGAGCCGACTCACGGCGGCGACGCCACCTCGTCACCGCGTCCCGTTCCCACTCCCGGGCCCCGGCCGGGCGCAAGACCCGGCCCGCGTCCTGGGCCCCGACCGGCGGCGGCCCCGGCAGCCGCGCCCGTGCCCGCCGCGCCGTCGAGTGATCCGCACCGGTTCGGCCGGGTCGACGACGACGGCACCGTGTGGCTGATCACCGGGTCCGGTGAACGGGTGATCGGGTCGTGGCAGGCCGGTGACGCCGAAGCCGCCTACGAACACTTCGGCCGGCGGTTCGACGACCTGTCCACCGAGGTGGCGTTGATGGAGCACCGGCTGGAGTCCGGCACCGGCGACGCCCGCAAGATCAAGGCCGCGGCCGCGAGTCTGGCCGAGACCCTGCCCGAGGCGCACGTGCTCGGTGACGTGGACTCTCTGGCAGCCCGGCTGGCCGCCATCGCCCAGCACGCCGAAGCCGCCGCGGTGGCCGAGCGCGCCCGCCGCGACGAGCACCGCGCCGAGCAGATCGCCCGCAAGGAGGCGCTGGCCGCCGAAGCCGAGGACCTGGCCGCGAACTCGACACAGTGGAAGGCCGCCGGCGATCGGCTGCGCACCATCCTCGACGAGTGGAAGGCCATCACCGGCCTGGACCGCAAGACCGATGACGCGCTGTGGAAGCGCTATTCGGCCGCGCGGGAGACGTTCAACCGGCGCCGCGGCTCGCACTTCTCGGAGCTGGACCGCGAGCGGGCCGGCGCCAAGCAGGCCAAGGAGAAGCTGTGTGTGCGCGCCGAAGCGCTCTCCGATTCCACGGACTGGGGCAACACCAGCGCCGCGTTCCGTGACCTGTTGGCCGAGTGGAAATCTGTGGGCCGCGCCAGCAAAGAGGTCGACGACGCACTCTGGCGCCGCTTCAAGGCCGCTCAGGACACGTTCTTCTCGGCGCGTAACTCGGTGACCGCGGAGCGCGACGCCGAGTTCAAGGCCAACGCCGATGCCAAAGAGGCGCTGCTGGCCGAGGCGGAGCGCATCGACACCGCCGATCCCGATGCAGCACGTGCGGCGCTGCGGGCGCTCACCGACAAGTGGGACGCCATCGGCAAGGTACCGCGGGAACGCACCGATCTGGAACGACGGTTGCGCGCGGTCGAGAAACGGGTGCGCGATGCCGCCGACGCCGACCGCACCGATCCGGAAGCCGAGGCGCGGGCCGAGCAGTTCCGGGTGCGCGCCGAGCAGTTCGAGAAGCAGGCCGCCAAGGCCGAAGCGGCGGGTAAGACCAAGGACGCCGAGGCTGCCAGGGCCAGTGCCGCGCAGTGGCGTCAGTGGGCCGAGACGGCCGCGGAGACGCTCACCAAGAAGCGTTAGGCCGGTCGACGAGCCCGAGGTACGAGGGGGAGAGAGGGCCGGCCGCAGTGGCTCAGGAGGGGTCTTTCGGCTCATCCGGGTCGGTCGGGGGCTTCTCGTCGTACTGGTCGAGCAGACTGCGCTTCTGCTGCTCGGCCGCGGCGCGGCGGCGGTGCTCCTCGGCGGCCAGTTGCACGGCGGTGCGCGTCCACACCACCCGGACCCAGTGGAACGCCAGCACGATGACGGTCAGCCAGGCCAGCACCAGACCGAAACCAGGGCCGGGCAGTCCCTCGGGCGCCGTCTGACGCGACCAGATCGCCAGCATGCCGATCACTGCGGACACGGCGGTGCCCGCGGAGGCCACCCACGCCAACGCCCATCGGCGGGTCAGCAGGGCCAGCATCGAGAATCCGACACCGAACACCAGCGCCAGCCAGCTGAACACCCGCGACGGCAGGGCGATACCCGCCTGCGCCGCTGCGTCGGTGCTGAGCAGCACATCGACCGCTCGCGCCCCACCGGCATGGGGCAAGAAGAACGTCGCGATCAGGATGAATACCAGGATGGCGACCACCAGCGCGCGGGCACCCGGTTCGATCTCGCGGCCGACCCGTCGTTCGGCGGCTTCGATGTCGGCCTTGAACTCCTCGAAGTTGTTGCCGGACTTGTCGCGGTGACCGTTGGTGCCGTTCATCGCGAACACCCCGCGGCCACCGGCTGAGTTGCCGGCGCACCCAGCCCCGGCAGCCCGAGCCCCACGGTGCGTGGGCGCCGGCCCGCCTCGTGGGCGTCACCGGCCCGGGTGCGGCGGTGGCTCAGCACGGGTCCGTCGGCGATGAGGTGGTGGGGGGCGGCGGCGGTCACCACGGTGGTCACGATGTCACCGGGACGTACCGGGACGCCGCCCGGCGCGAAATGCACCAGCCTGCCATCGCGGGCCCTCCCGCTCATGCGTGCGGTGTGGGTGTCCTTGCGCCCCTCCCCCGCGGCCACGAGCAGTTCGACCGTCTGGTCGATCTGAGCGCGGTTCTCCTCCAACGAGATTCGCTCCTGCAGTTCGATGAGTCGGTCGTAACGTTCCTGCACAACGGCTTTCGGCAGTTGGTCGGCAAGTTCGGCCGCCGGGGTGCCCGGGCGCTTGGAGTACTGGAAGGTGAACGCGCTGGCGAACCGGGACCGCTCGACGACATCGAGGGTGGCCTGGAAGTCCTCCTCGGTCTCCCCGGGGAACCCGACGATCAGGTCGGTGGTGATCGCCGCGTGCGGCATCGCGGTACGCACCCGGTCGATGATCCCGAGGTAGCGTTCGGCGCGATACGAGCGGCGCATCGCCTTGAGGATGCGGTCGGACCCGGACTGCAACGGCATGTGCAGCGTGGGGCAGACATTCGGTGTCTGCGCCATCGCCTCGATGACGTCGTCGGTGAACTCCGCGGGATGCGGCGAGGTGAACCGGACGCGTTCCAGGCCGTCGATGCCACCGCAGGCCCGCAGCAGCGACGCGAATGCGCCACGGTCTCTGGGCGTTTCGGGATCGGCGAAAGACACACCGTAGGCATTGACGTTCTGCCCCAGCAGGGTGACCTCCAGGACGCCCTGCTCGACGAGCGCCTGGACCTCGGCGAGGATGTCACCGGGGCGGCGGTCCACTTCCTTGCCGCGCAGCGACGGCACGATGCAGAAGGTGCAGGTGTTGTTGCACCCCACGGAGATCGAAACCCATGCGGCGTAGGCGGAATCGCGCGCAGCGGGCAGGGTCGACGGGAACTGCTCGAGGGCGTCGACGATCTCCACCTGTGCCTGGCGGTTGTGCCGCGCACGTTCCAGCAGGGTGGGCAGTGACCCGATGTTGTGGGTGCCGAAGACGACGTCAACCCAGGGGGCGCGCTGGAGCACCGCGTCCTTGTCTTTCTGCGCCAGGCACCCGCCGACGGCGATCTGCATGCCCGGATCGGACTGTTTGCGCGGCGCCAGATGGCTCAGGTTGCCGTAGAGCTTGTTGTCGGCGTTCTCCCGCACCGCGCAGGTGTTGAACACCACCACGTCGGCGTCGTCCCCGTCGGCCGCACGCTGGTAGCCGGCCGACTCCAGCAGCCCGGCCAGGCGCTCGGAGTCGTGCACGTTCATCTGGCAGCCATAGGTGCGGACCTGATAGGTGCGCACATGTGACGCTGCAGCCGCCGGCTGAGCCTGCGTCACCGAAGAAGTCATCGTTCCATGGTATCGGCGCGGGTCCGAGGTCCAAATTCGCTGATCTGCGGTGATTGTTTGTGCGGCTTCCGGGCGTGCTGTGGGTTTCCTGGGTATGGTTGCGACCCATGGGGTCTCCTGGGTCGGATGTGAATACACCTGCTCCGGCCGCATCCGGCACGCCGATGATCGCCGTGAAGGGCGTAAACAAGCACTTCGGCACCCTGCACGTTCTCAAGGACATCAACCTCGAGGTGTCGCGCGGACAGGTCATCGTCGTCCTCGGCCCGTCCGGTTCCGGCAAGTCCACCCTGTGCCGGACCATCAACCGCCTCGAGACCATCGATTCGGGCACCATCTCCATCGACGGTGTGGAACTGCCCGCCGAAGGCCGCAAGCTCGCGCAGCTGCGCTCCGACGTCGGCATGGTGTTCCAGTCGTTCAATCTCTTCGCCCACAAGACGATCCTGGAGAACGTCACACTGGCGCCGGCGAAGGTCCGCAAGCTCAGCAGGGACAAGGCCCGCCAGGAAGCGATGGCGCTGCTGGAGCGTGTCGGTGTGGCCAACCAGGCCGAGAAGTACCCGGCGCAGCTCTCGGGCGGTCAGCAGCAGCGGGTGGCCATCGCCCGTTCTCTGGCGATGAACCCGAAGGTGATGCTGTTCGACGAACCGACCAGCGCGCTCGACCCCGAGATGATCAACGAGGTGCTCTCGGTCATGACGTCGCTGGCCCGTGACGGTATGACCATGGTGGTCGTGACCCATGAGATGGGGTTCGCGCGGCGCGCCGCCAACCGGGTGGTGTTCATGTCCGACGGGGCGATCGTCGAGGACGCCGCGCCCGAAGAGTTCTTCAACAACCCGAAGACCGACCGCGCCAAGGATTTCCTGGGCAAGATCCTCAACCACTAGTGCCGACTGTCGAAAGGAACCACAGTGTTTTCTCGAGTGCGATCCCGCAAGGTGCGTGCCACAGCCGGTCTGGCGGCCGCGGCCGCAGTGGCTCTGACCCTGAGCGCCTGCGGTGGCGGCGGTGACAGCGGTGGCGGCAGTGCAGAAGGCGGCGGTGGCGGCGACTCCATCACCATCGGCACCAAGTTCGACCAGCCCGGCCTCGGGCTGAAGAACCCGGACGGCACCATGAGCGGTTTCGACGTCGACGTGGCCACCTATGTGGCCGGTGAGCTGGGTTACACCCCCGAGCAGATCGAATGGGTGGAGGCTCCGTCGGCACAGCGCGAGAACCTGATCTCCAACGGCCAGGTGCAGTTCATCGCGGCCACGTACTCGATCACCGACGCCCGCAAGGAGAAGGTGGACTTCGCCGGGCCTTACCTGATCACCGGCCAGAGCCTGCTGGTGCGTGCCGACAACAGTGACATCACCGGGGCGGCGTCGCTGGAGAACAACAAGCGCCTGTGCTCGGTGTCGGGTTCCACGCCGGCGCAGAAGATCAAGGACGAGTACGCCGGCGTGCAGTTGCAGCAGTACGACACGTACTCGGCTTGCATCGAGGCGCTGCGCAACAACGCCGTCGACGCGGTGACCACCGACGAGGTGATCCTCGCCGGGTACGCCGCGCAGAGCCCCGGTGATTTCAAGATCGTCGGCGAGACGTTCTCCGAGGAGCGCTACGGCATCGGCCTGAAGAAGGACGACAGCGAGCTGCGCACCAAGATCAACGACGCCCTCGAGAAGATGGAGGCCGACGGCGCCTGGAAGGAAGCCTTCGACAAGAATCTCGGACCGGCGGGCATCACCGCGCCCCAGCCGCCCGCGGTCGACCGGTACTGAGCGCGCTGAGCGTCGGATAGTCCAGCAGCTGTGGAGGTCTTCACCGAGTACCGCGACCAGATCTTCGCGGCGTTCTGGATCACCATCAAGCTGACGGTGTACTCGGGCGTCGGTGCGCTGATCCTCGGCACGGCGCTGGCCGCGATGCGGCTGGCGCCGGTGCCGGTGCTCAACTGGATCGGCACCACCTACGTCAACGTCGTCCGCAACACACCGCTGACGCTGGTCCTGTTGTTCTGCAGTTTCGGACTGGCGCAGACGTTGGGCATCAGCCTGGTCGACCCGCAATCCCCGACGTCGATCGTGGACAGCAACTTTCGGCTGGCGGTGCTCGGCCTGACCCTCTACACCGCGTCCTTCGTGTGCGAAGCAGTGCGTTCCGGGGTGAACACGGTGCCGCTGGGTCAGGCCGAGGCGGCGCGGTCGCTGGGCCTGACGTTCAGCCAGAATCTCCGGATGATCCTGCTGCCGCAGGCTTTTCGTGCGGTGATCATTCCACTGGGTTCGGTGCTGATCGCGTTGACGAAGAACACCACCATCGCCTCGGCGATCGGCGTAGCGGAGGCGGCGCTGCTGATGAAGGAAATGATCGAGAACACCGCGGCGGTGATCACCGTCAGCGCCATCTTCGCCGTGGGGTTCGTGATCTTGACGCTGCCACTGGGGTTGTTCTTCGGCTGGCTCGGCAAGCGGCTGGCGGTGGCGAGGTGACCGGGGCCTCCGTCCTGTTCGACGCACCCGGGCCGAGGGCGCGCCTGCGCAACCACCTCATCACCGCGGTCACCGTGGTGGTGCTGCTGCTGGTGGCCTGGGTGGTGTATTCCAAGCTCGACGAGCGTGGTCAGCTGACCGCGGCGAAGTGGGAGCCCTTCCTCACCGCGAACCTCTGGAAAACCTATGTGCTGCCCGGCATTCAGGGCACGCTGACCGCCGCCGCCATCTCCATCGTGCTGGCCTTGATCCTCGGCTTCCTGCTCGGCGTCGGCCGGCTGTCCCACATCACGCCGCTGCGCACCCTCTGCGCCACGGTGGTGGAGTTCTTCCGCGCGGTGCCGGTGCTGGTCATGATGATCTTCGCGTACTTCCTGTTCGGGCAGTACGACCTGTTCCCCTCCAAACAGCTGGCCCTGGCGGCCGTGGTGACCGGTCTGACGCTGTACAACGGTGCCGTCATCGCCGAGATCGTGCGCGCCGGCGTCCACGCGGTACCGCGCGGCCAGGGCGAGGCGGCGGTGGCGCTCGGGTTGAGCTGGGGTCAGACCATGCGGTCGATCCTGCTGCCGCAGGCGGTCACCTCGATGCTGCCGGTGCTGGTGTCCCAGTTGGTCGTGGTGCTCAAGGACACCGCGATCGGCTACCAGATCACGTTCCTCGAGATGGTCCGGCAGGGCACCCAGCTCGGCGCGTCATACGGCAACTACATCCCGGCGTTGATCGTCATCGCGATCCTGATGATCTCCGTCAACTTCGCGCTGTCGGTGGCCGCCACCCGCCTGGAGCGCCGGCTGCGGCGCTCGCGCAAGGCGCCGACTCCGCTCGACGCCCAGGCCATCGAGCAGGAAGGCGCCCCTGGCGCGAAAGTGCAGACAGCGGACTGACCGCGATCCACGCCCCGAACCGCAACACGGTCCCGAAGTTCAAGCGCG
This sequence comes from Mycolicibacterium sp. SMGY-1XX, assembly GCF_059132455.1. Lineage (NCBI taxonomy): Bacteria > Bacillati > Actinomycetota > Actinomycetes > Mycobacteriales > Mycobacteriaceae > Mycobacterium > Mycolicibacterium sp. SMGY-1XX. The sequence continues at coordinate 2,984,222 of NZ_CP101139.1, read as the reverse complement.
GGCGGCCATGTGGTCGGTTTGGCCGGGAACTGCGGTCAGGCGCCGCCGCCGGCCGGCTTCGGCGCGGTGGGATCAGCGGTGGCACGACCGTTGAGCTCGCGCGCGACGTAGGCCTCGAGGTCGAACACGTTCCCGGCCGCCTTGTCCACCACCGACAACAAGGTGGTCATGCTCGACACTTCCTCGACCTGTTCCTGCAGCATGAAGCGCTCCCCCAGGAAGTCGTTGGTGTCGCGGGCAGCGCGGCAACGCGTGTGACCAGTGGCCTGGGTATAAAAGCCCGGGTATAAAAGCGTTGTGCCAACTGCGGCAAAACGCTCGAATCGAAGTAAATCGCAATTGCCAGGATTGGTGGGAGGCGGCGAACTCACGCCGGATCTATCGGTGCAGCAGGGTGTGAAAAGCCGTGTCTTCCTGGGCAACCCGTGTCGTCACACGCGGATGCCATCTGGACCCCTGCAGCCCCACAAGCCCTACGAACAGCGCTCACCTGCCACTCGGGCGCATCCGAATACCGCCGTCCAGCAACCGTTTACCGCGGCGTCAGATTCCCGATTTCACGAACATTTAGGTTAGCCTAACTGCGTGTCAGCTCAGCTGTGCATGACGTGAATCGAGAGGACCCGAATTGAGCGACTCGCGCCCTGTGGATGCACCCCCCGCACCGATTCCTCGCACCTCCAAGTGGGTCACCCGGCTCACGGTGTTCGGCCCCGGCATCGTCGTGATGCTGGCCGACACCGACGCCGGCAGCGTCATCACCGCCGCACAGAGCGGTGCCGAATGGGGCTACCAGCTGCTGGTGTGGCAGGTCATCCTGATGCCGATTCTCTACATCGCCCAGGAGCTCACGGTCCGGCTCGGTCTGGTCACCCAACGCGGACACGGCGAGTTGATCCGCGAGCGGTTCGGGAAGGGCTGGGCGTGGCTGTCGGTCAGCACTCTGCTGGTGGCCTGCGCCGGCGCGATCATCACCGAGTTCAGCGCCGCAGCAGGCGTGGGTGCCATCTACGGCATCCCGCCGTGGCTTTCGGTGGGTCTGGTCGCGCTGTTCCTGGGCGGGTTGGTGTTGACGGGCTCCTACCGGCGGGTGGAACGCGTCGCCATCGCCCTCGGGGCACTCGAACTCATCTTCTTCGTCGTGATGATCGACGCCCAACCGAATCTGGGTGCGCTGGCGGCCGCGCAACTCGACCAGCCCATCGGCAACCCCGACTTCCTGTACCTGATCGCGGCGAACATCGGCGCGGTGATCATGCCGTGGATGGTGTTCTACCAACAGTCCGCCGTGGTCGACAAAGGCCTGACCGTCCGGCATCTGAAGGATGCCAGGGTCGACACCGGTTTCGGGGCGGTGCTGACCCAGCTGGTGATGGCCGCGGTGCTGGTGTCGGTGGCGGCGACGATCGGCCGCAACGACCCGAACGCCACCATCAACACCATCGAGGACATCACCAGGGCCCTGACCCCGTTACTCGGGGAGGCCGCCGGCCAGATCCTGTTCTCGCTCGGCTTCCTGGGAGCGGCATTCGTCGCCGCGATCGTCGTATCCCTGACCGCCGCTTGGGGTCTGGGCGAGGTGCTGAATTATCCGCGGTCGTTGTCGGGCAAGCCGAGAGAAGCCCCCGCGTTTTACGCCGTGTACGTCGCGATGCTGGTGATCGGGTTCGCGTTTGTGCTCTCCGGGCTCAACCTGGTCGATCTGAGTGTGGGCATCATGGTGCTCAACGCCCTGCTGTTGCCCGTGGTGCTGGGTTTCCTCTTCGCCCTCGCGTGCAAGGTGCTGCCCGAGGAGCATCGCCTCAAGGGCTCCTACCGCATCGTGGTGGCCGTGGTTCTGCTGTTCACCGCGGGGCTTGGGGTGTACGGCGGTATCAGCGGCCTGCTGGCCGGCAGCGCCGGCTGACCTCTCAGGCCGGCAACGCGCTGCGCAGCTGGTCGGCGGTGGGCGGTTGGTAGAACGACAGCACGGCGTGCTGACAGCCCAGGTCTTCGAAACGCGGTAGCCGACTCAGCTGATCTTCGACCTGCCCGTCCTGCTGCGGGTGCAGGAACAGCTGTACGGAGCGGCGGATCTCGCCCGGGTCGCGGCCCACCTGCTCACACGCGGCGTCGAGCCGGGTACTGGCAGCGGCCCACTCCGCCGCGTCGCCCTGGCTCGGCATGTTCCATTCATCGGCGTGCCGCGCAACCACTTTCAACATCTTCGGTCCGGAGCCGCCGATCACGATCGGTGGGTGCGGCGCCTGCACCGGTTTCGGTTCAGCCAGCGCGTCCTCGACCGTGAAGAAGCGGCCGGCGTGGCTGACCGACGGCTGGGTCCACAACGCGCGGATGATGGTCAGCGCCTCGTCGAGCATGGCCACCCGGTCGCCGCCGCCGGGATACTCCAGCCCGTAACCGCGGTGCTCGGCTTCCTGCCAGCCTGCCCCGATACCGAAATCGAGGCGCCCGCCGCTGATGTGATCGACGGTGACGGCCATCTTGGCCAGTACCGCGGGGTTGCGGAAGGTGACCGCGCTGACCAGACACCCGATCCGGGCGCGCTGCGTGACGGCCGCGATGGCCGCCAGGATGGTCCACCCCTCGAACACCGCGTCCCCGGTGTAGGACAAGCCGTAGAAGTGGTCATAGTCGTAGATGCCGTGGAAGCCCAGTTCGTCGGCGGCGCGCCAGAACCGCTCCAGCACCGGATAGTCGAAGGTGGGCGCCAATTTGGCCGAGACCTGCATGCAGCGATGTTAATCAGTCCTGCGTGGCCGAGACGGGCCCGACGAAGCGCACCAACCCGTCCTGCTCCAACTCCTCGACAATGTGGTCACCCCAGGCGACGTACCAGTCCAGATGTGCCCGGCGTTGCGCGAGGGTCGGTGGCGCCGGGAGCGCCTCGTTCTCGTCGAGTGCGTCCTGGCCGGAACCGACGTCGACCGGCCGTCCGCTGTCACGCCATGCCTGGGTTCCCCCGGCCAGCGCCCGGGCCGGCCTGGTGACCTCCGCTGCGGCCAGCGCGGCCAGCCGGCCGTCCGCCGAGGTGAACACCAGCTCGACATCGTCGGGAACATACGCGAGCAACCTGGCCAGCGAGGATCTGCGGGCGTAGACGGAGTTCGGGATGTGATGCCGGACAAGGACATACGGGCGGGCCGGCTCGAGGTCGATCACCAGCGGCCGTGGGACGGGCCCGTCGAGCCGCTGAGCAAGTTCCTCGACACCGATGCTGACGGCTGCGTCCGCCTGCGGCGGCGACGGTACGGCCCCGGACACCACTTCCTCGTCACCGAACAGGTAGACGGCGACATCGGGCAATCCGAGCTGGATCAGCCAGGCCGCGGTGGTTCTGGCCCGCACCCCGTGCTCATCGTCGACCAGCACAACGCGACCGTGTCGACTACCGATGTAGTAGTCGGTCTTCTGCACCAGTTGTCCGCCGGGCACCGACCGGGTTCCCGCGAGGTGGCCGTCGGCGTACTCCTCGGGGGTGCGGACATCGAACAGGTACAGCGACCGCTCACCGGCGGTGGCGCGCAAGGCGTCCAGCTCGGCGCGGCCGATTTCGCGGACACCGAAACGGCGTGCCACATCGTGGGCTGCCCGGGCGGCTCGGGCCCGGTTGTCCCCGGTCGGTGGGCCTGCCACCGCGGTGTCTCCGCGGCCGGGCTGATGACCGGCGAGCAGCCATGCGGTGGTCCCGTTCTCCAGCGACACCACCGGGTTCGGGAATCCGGCGTTGATCAGGGTCTGGGCGCCCAGGATCGCGCGGGTGCGGCCCGCGCAGTTGATCACCACTTGTGTTGTCGGCCTGCGCACCTGGTCGTAGGCCCGGTACAGCAGTTCGGGACCGGGAGCGTCGATACCGCCCGGGATGCTGATGGCGTGGTACTCGTCGTACGGGCGCGTGTCGAGGACGACGATGTCCTCACCGGCGTCGATCTTGGCCCTGAGCTCGTCGACGCTGACCCGTGGTGTGCCATAACGACGTTCGACGTACTCCCCCAGCGCCTTGCTCAGCGCGTTGAGATTGGTGATCAGGCGGTACCCGGCCGCCACCCACCCGGGGTTGCCCCCCTCGAGCACCCGCACGTCGGTGTAGCCGGCCCGCCGTGCGAGTTTCGCCGCCTGCGCGCCGACGCCGGGTGTCGACGAGGTGAAGACGATCGGCACGTCGGGCCGGGCCGCGACGTCGGCGAGCCGCAACTCCACCTCACTGGCCGGCACCGGCACCGACACCGAGATGTGTCCGCCGGCGTAGTCGTCGCCTTCGCTGGCGTCGGCGACGATCAGATCCGCACCGGCTTCGAGAAGGGTGCGCAATTCGGTTGGGCTGATGGTGCTTTGACCAGCGGGCGGTGTTCCCGGTTGTGCGTCGAGTATCAGCGACATGGTCGATCCTCTTTGTCGTGGGTTCAGCGTGACGGCAGTCCCCGCCGGCGCAGGTGCTCACGCAAACGGTCTCTGCCGGTCAGGGAATGCGCGCCGGCCAGACGGGCGAGCACCCGTTCGGTCCAGTTGCCGGGAAGTCCGTACCGCTGGTTGTAGGCGGCCAGGCGTTCGTCGTACACCGGCACATGCGCGTCAGCCTGGGCCGCGTCGTATTGTTCGAGATGCAGTACCGCCTGTTGCGGCAGGCGGGGTTTGATGCCGGCGTTTTCGCCTGGGTCGGGTGTGCCGATCGCCAGGCCGAAGGTCGCCACCGCATGTGGCGGTAGCGCCAGCTCTGCGGCCACGTCCAGCGGATGATTGCGGATGGCGCCGACGAACACCGTTCCCAGGCCCAGTGATTCGGCGGCGATGACGGCGTTCTGCGCGGCCAGCGAGGTATCGACGAAGCCGATGACAGTGGATTCCAGGTAGTCGGCCCCCTCCAGGGGCGCACCGGCGCGGTGGGCAAGGCGGCGCACCCTGCCCAGGTCGGCCACCCAGATCAGGAACAGCGGCGCCTCGATGATGAACTGTTGCGCGGCGGCCAGTGCCGCGAGCCGGGCTTTGCGCCGTGGGTCTCGGACCGCGATGACGCTCCAGGGCTGCAGATTCGACGACGTGGCGGCCGACTGGGCGGCCGCCACGATCGCCGACAGCTGCGCATCGGTGACGGGCTCGGAGGTGAACCGGCGTACCGAGCGGTGCGCCAATTGCAGTGCGAGCGTGTCATTCTCCGCGATGACGGCAGCGCCCGGATGCCCGTAGCGTGCGGCCAGACTCACACGCGCTCCGGTACCGGTGGCGCCTCGGTGCCCAGGTTCTCCGGGCGGATGGACCGGTTGCCCGCAACCTGGGCGGCGATCCCGTCCAGTCGCCCGATCTGCTCGTCGGTGAGGTGTACGGCGGCGGCGCCGGCGTTGTCGCGCAGATACTCGACATGCCGGGTACCGGGGATCGGGACCACGTCGTCACCTCGGGAGAGCACCCAGGACAGGGCGACCTGTCCTGGGGTGGCGCCCACGTCGGCTGCGACGGACACCACGTTGTCCACCAGCGACTTGTTCCGGTCGAAGGCATCGTCGGCGAAGCGCGGATGCGCGCGGTGGGTGCCGCTGACGTCCTCGCGGCTGTGCACCTTGCCGGACAACCAGCCGCGACCCAGCGGTGAATACGGCACGATCCCGATGCCGAGTTCACGGGCCACGGGCACGGTGTCCTTCTCGATATCCCTGGTGAACAAGGACCATTCGTTCTGGATCGCCGTGATCGGGTGTACGGCGTGCGCCCGGCGCAAAGTCTGCACCCCGGGTTCGGAGAGCCCGATGTAGCGGACCTTTCCCGCCTCGACCAGTTCCTTGAGCGCGCCCACGGTGTCCTCGATCGGCACCTGTGGATCGACCCGGTGCAGGTAGTACAGGTCCACGTGGTCGACACCGAGGCGCCGCAGCGAGCCCTCGATCGCCGAACGGACGTATTCGGGCCTGCCGTCGAGTGAGCGCGGGTTGGTGTTGCGGTCCAATGTGTTGCCGAATTTCGTGGCGATCGTCAACGCGTCCCGCCGTCCTCGGATCGCGCGGCCGAGAAGCAGTTCGCTGAACTCGGGGCCGTAGATGTCGGCGGTGTCGAACAGTGTCACGCCGAGATCGATCGCCGCGTCGACCAGCTCGGTGGCCCGTTTATGCTCGGCGGCATCGGCTGAGGTGCGAAAGCTCATGAATCCCAGCCCGATTGCGGCGACCTCGGGGCCGTCGGTACCGAGCCGGCGGGTGGGCAGCGCTGTCATGTGTGTGGCTTCCTTTTTGTGGAGGTGGTGCGGCGTCAGGCCGCGGGGGTGGTGGTGCGGAGCCGGAAGAGCTTGCGGGCATTGCCGATTCGGATGCGCTCCTGCTCGGCGGCGGTGAATCCCGCCCTGCTCAGGGCATCGTCGATGTGGCCGCGCTGCGCATCACGGTGGATGGGCCAGTCGCTGCCGACGATGATCCGCTCAGCCCCCAGGACATCACCGAGATACCTCAGTACCGGCACGCTGAACCGCATGGTGTCGAAGTACAGATTGGCTCCCGGCCCGGTTGCCTGCCTATTGCCACGGTACTCGGCGAGCTGGTCGGCGGCATAGAGCAATCCCCCGTGGCCCAGCGTCGTGAACACCAGGTGCAGGTCGGGCAACCGCGCCGGTAGGTCCGCGTGCAGTGCCGACAGGAACGCCACGGCGTTCTGCAGACCGCGGCCCGCCGAGTTGCCCGCCCGGCCGGCGACCGTCCGCAGTACGTCGGCCTGTGGCGCGGCGACCGGGTGCACGAAAACCGGCACCCCGAGGCCGGCGGCCAGCTCGAGCGTCGGGAACGCCTCCGGTGAACCCAGGAATCGTGCGTGCCGGGACGAGTCGAGCACGATGCCGGCCAGGCCCAGTTCGGTCACGGCGTATTGGGTCTGCTCCGCCCCGGCGTCACCGGCGTACGCGTCCACGGTGGCCAGCCCGAGAAAGCCCGGCCGCGTGTGAACCGCCTCGGCCAGGATCTCGTTGACGCTGTTGATCTCTGGTGTGCCGACGTCGCCCTCGGGGCCGAACAACGATTCGACGGGAGCGCTCAGGGCGCGTACGTCGATACCGTTGTCCGCACTCTCGCTGCTGAGTCCGTCCAGGTTCTCCCGCGGGTCGGCCTCACCGTCGATCAGCGGACCGCTGTGTTGCCAGCCGGTCGGGCGCCAGTGTGTGTGGATGTCGAGCACAGAGGCGTTGTCGATTGCACTCACTGCTGCGCCCCGTCACTGCCGGTGGCGACGGGGCGGTCCGGGTCGGCGCTGTAGGCCGAGAAGGAGCCCGGGTACAACACGGCGCTGATGCCCAACTTGGCCAGGGAGAACACCGTCAGCGTGGCCGAGGTGCCGCCGCCGCAGTACGCGCCGACGGGCGTGGAGACGTCGACCCCGAGCGCCTCGAACTGTGCGCGCAGCTGGTCGTCGGCCGCCAGTGCGCCGGCCGGCAGGCTCACCGCGCCCGGGATGTGCCCGTCGGTGTAGCCGGACGCGGCGCGGGCATCGACCAGTACTCCGGTGCGCGCAAGCGCGGACGCGGTGTCAGCGTCGAGGGTGGGCAACGAGCCGGTGCGTACGGTGAACGTGCCTGGCGGGCGCGAGTCCTGCCGGGCCACACCACCGGGCGCCCGGGGCGGGTCACCCTCGAGCACCCGAACATCGGGCACCCCGGCCCATTTCAGCGTCCACCAAGCCCGGGCGGCCAGCGCCGGGTTCTCCACACTGTAGGCCACCACGGTGGATGTGGCATGGATTCCCCAGCGCCGGACCACATCCTGGATCTGCGCGTCCGAGGGCAACGGCAGGTTGCCCGCCGTTGCGCTCGGAGTCCCCGCCAGGTCCGAGGTCAGTGCCACCGGTTGTGCGCCGGCCACCAGCACCTCGTCCCGGGGCGGCTGACGCCAGATCTCGAGCAGCACCACGTCGTGTCCTGCAGCGACGAGCGCGCGCAGCTGGTCGGCCGTGATCGCCACCTCCCCGAGACCCACAGGTGTTGTCGTCATGAACCGTAGAACGGCTGTCCGGAGATCAGCTCGGAGTCGCGGCCGTCGACACCTTTGGGAACATCACCCTCCAGCGTCACCCGGTAGAGCACCCGGTCGTAGCCCAGGTGGCCCGCGTCGGCGATCGCCAGGTGCGCGGTGGCCCGGTTGTCCCAGAACGCGACACTGCCGGGGGCCCAGCGGAATCGGACGGTGTATTCGGTGCGGGTTGCTTCCTCCCACAACAGTTTCAGGATGCTCTCACTCTGGCTGGGGCTGAAGCCGCGGATCTCGCGCGGACCGCGGGTGAAGCCGGGGCTGACGAACAGGGCCCGCTCGCCGGTTTCGGGATGGACGCGCACCGCGGGATGCCAGGCGGCGAGATTGGCCTCTTTGACCTTGCGGTCACGCTGGCTGCCTGCGGCGGCGCGGGCGTTGAACTGGTGCCTGATGTCCAGTTTGTCGACGAAGTCGCGAAAGTCCTTGGGCAGGTTCTCGTAGGCCGCAACCAGGTTCGTCCAGGCGGTATCGCCTCCGTGCGGCGGCAGGATGTCCGCGCGCAGGATCGAAGCGGCCGGCGGGTTCACCAGGGCGGTGACGTCGGTGTGCCAGCTGTTGTCGTAGGACGTTCGCTTACGACCCAGCTGCGCCTCGTAGCGGCGACTGTCGATCGGCAGGATCTCCGGGAAACCCGCGGGCGGGTCCTCCTCGTGGGGATGCGCCGGAGTCACCTTGCCGAACAGCCGCGCGAAGGCGATCTGCTCAGCGTGTCCGATCTGCTGATCACGGAAGAACACCACTTTGTAGCGGTGCAGTGCGGCGCGGATCTCGTCGACCACAACGGGTTCCAACGGTCCCCGCAGGTCCACCCCGCGGATCTCGGCGCCGGCGTAGCCGGCCTGGGGTATGACATCCAGTCCGGTGTCTACGGCGGTTTCTCTGAGTTCGGTCATGGGCTGACTCCCTTGTCGTCAAACGTATGGGCGCAGTCCAAGATTCGATCGTCCTCCGAACGGGAACAACACTGATCGGCTACCGGAACCCTTCAGTGGTTCTTAACCTCAGTTTTCGTTTACCGAACCCGTAGTCCACGGTCCTTGATCGGGCACCCGGACACCGACGAGCATCAGCGCCGGAACATTCGAGTCGACCAGGAGTATCAGAAGTGACCGATCTAGATCGCCCTCTCGAAAGAAGACGGCTCGGCGCCAGAGGTCCGGAGGTGAGCGTCCTCGGTTTCGGCGCAATGGAACTGCGGGGAACGCCACATCGGAATCCCCGGCCATTGGAGGAGTCCGTCGCCGCGCGGGTTCTGCACACCGTACTGGATGAGGGCATCACGTTCATCGACACCTCGATCGACTACGCGCTCAGTGAGGAGCGGATCGGCAAGCACATCGGCACCCGCCGCGATGAGTACGTACTGGCCACCAAAGCCGGTTGCCCACTGGACTTCCAGCCCGACGCCACACCGGGGGTGCCGCTGGTGCACGACTACTCCCGAGCGAACATCCGCGCCGGTGTGGAACAGAGCCTGCGGCGGCTGCGGACCGACCGGATCGACCTGTTGCAACTGCACATCAGCCCGGCGCTGGAGGTGTTGCAGCGTGACGACGTGCTGCTCACGCTGACCGAACTGCGCACGGAGGGGAAGATCCGTGCGTTCGGGGTGTCGTCCACCCTGCCCGCCATCGACGACCACCTTGACATCTCCGACTTCGAGGCGCTGCAGGTGCCGTTCTCGGCACTCGAACGCGAGCTCGAGGACCGGATCGCCCTCGCCGGTGAACGCGGTATCGGAATCATCGTGCGCGGCGGTGTCGCCCAGGCCGGCAAACGGGAGAAAAAGACCGCCGACGGGCGCGCGGTGACCTTCGCCGACACCGGTCTCGACGAACTCCGCGACGGTGACAGTGTTCAGGGATTCCTGTTGCGTTACGCCCTTTCGACCCCCGGCGTCACCACGATCATCGCCGGAACGGCCGATCCCGAGCATGTCCGCGACAACGCCCGCGCCGCGCGGCGGGGTCCGCTTTCCGGCGATGTCTATGCCGAGGCGCGGCGCCGGCTGGACGCAGCCGGAATTACATCCGCGGTGATTTCTGGAGCCGCCGCAGGATAACCGCAGCTCAGAGCATCGCCGTCGGACACAGGTGGAAATTGCCACCTGTGTTCCGACGTGTGGTGTGCCACCATCTGATCCGTGACATCGGTGGATCTCATCGCTCGACTGCATGTCGACCTCATGCGCTCCTGTAGCGCTGTCTGTTGTCGCTGACGCACTTTCACACCGTCAACACACGCCGCTTCTGTCGCGCGCCCAAGCGCAGCCACCGCCCGGCCGATTGCCCGGCAATCAGGCCGTTTTCTCGCACATTGATGAGGTCCAAGACATGTCCCGTTCTCTGTTTCCCGCACCGTCCGCAACGATCAGCGGGGGTGCGTGATGCTCGATCTACGCCGCATGATGCTGCTGTGCGATCTCGCTGATCTCGGTTCGGTGACGGCCGTGGCCGAGCGCCGCAACATCACCAGTTCTGCTGTTTCTCAACAACTTCGCGTGCTAGAGGAGGAGGCCGGCGCGGTGCTGTTCCGCCGCGAGGGCCGCACCCTGGGACTGACCCGCAGCGGGCAGGTGCTCGTCGACCATGTCCGCCGCGTCCTCAACGCCGTCGACGAGGCGATGAGCGCGGTGGCCGCCACCCGTGACCGGACCTCCGGCCAGGTCGCGATCGCCGCGTTCAACATGGGCATTCCCACCCTGGCTGTCCCGCTGATGCAACGACTGTCCGCAGACGAACCCGATCTGCGGATCGAGGTGCAACAGACCAACAGTCCCGAGGCACTCCGCCTGCTGCGCCAAGGCGAGATCGACGTCGCGATCACCTGCAGCTACGACTTCCTCGGCGACAACTCGGTGGGCGGACTCACCAGTGAGGCTCTGCTGTTCGAACCGCTGGTGTTGCTCGCACCCAAGCAGTCTCATCTACGCATCCGTAAGGGCGGCCTGGCGGCCTTGGCGGACAACCAGTGGGTGACCGGTCCGCAGAACTCCGGTTTGGGTGCTGCTGTCATGCGCGCCGGCGAAAGTGCCGGATTCACCCCGCAGGTCAAACACCGCCTGATCGGCGCGCAGAACATCTGCGATCTGGCGGCCACCGAAACCGCCTCGGCGATCGTTCCCCGGTTGTCGGTGCCGCAGCGGCTGGAATCGCTGATCGTGCCGGATCTGCAGCTGGGTGGGCGCACCATCAGCGCAGTGGTCCGCGCCGGCCGGCACCGCGACCCGAACATCGCGCTGATCCTGCGTACCCTCCGGCTGATCGCAGCTGATGCGTTGCCGCAACGCTCGGACGAAGAACTCAGCGTCGCGTCCTGAGCCAACGCGATCAGGTCACGGCGATTCCGCTGTCTCAGACGTTGTTTCGTGCCCCCGGTAGACCGGGTGTGTGCGTGCCCAGTCTGGTTCGCAACAGTCCGGTCGGCGTACCTGCTTCCTCCCGGAAGATTCCGCGCCGGCGTAGCAACGGGATCAGTTCACCGGCGATGCGGTCGAAGCTCGATCCGCCGAGCAGGATGAAGCCGTCGCTGGCCTGTTCGTCGATCCACCGGGTGATGGTGTCGGCAGCGGTCTGCGCGGTTCCGATGATCTGGAAGTGGCCGAACGAGGTGGCATAGCGCAGCAGGAAGTCGCGCAGCCGCGAATAGGTGCCATCGTGCACCCATTGCCGGTAGATCAGCGCGCGGCTCACCCGGCGGCCGTGGCGCTCGAGTTCAGCCTGGTCCGGGAATCGCTGCGCCGGGATGGTGTCGTCCAGGCCCAGGTCGGACAGATCCAGGCCCGGCACTTCGTAGGTGGTCGCGTCACGTGCCCGTTCCAGGTCCAGGTCGGTCAGCTCGCATCGGTAAGCCGCCCAGGCTTGTTCGTCGTCGTCACCCAGGTAGATCCTGAGGCCGGGCAACACCTTGAGGTCATCGGCGGCCCTCCCGTTGGCGACCACTGCGGATTTCAGCGTGCGGTAGTAAGCCTTGCCCGCGTCGATGTCGGGGCTGGCGACAAACACCACTTCGGCGCTTTCCGCGGCGAAGGCGATGCCGATGTCCGACGCGCCGGCCTGGGCGATCAGCGGGAACACCTGCGGGCTCGGCGGCAGGTCGAGGGCTTGGCGCACCCGGAAGTGCTCGGACTCCCAGCCGATGTCGGTCACCTTGTCCGTGTCGACGTATACCTCGGCTGTCCGGTCGGCGATCACCGCATCCGGGGCCCACGACCGCCACAGCGATTTGGTGACCTCGAGGAACTCCCGCGCGCGCCGGTAACGGTCTGCGGGAGCGGGGATCTCGGCGTACCCGTAGTTGGCCTCGCCGTTGAAAGAGGTCACCACGTTCCATCCCGCGCGGCCACCGGAGAGCCGGTCCAAGGAGGTGAGTTCCCGGGCCACGGTGTAGGGCTCGGAGAACTGGGTGGACTGGGTGATCACCAGCCCGATCCGCTCGGTGTGGGCGGCCAGGTACGTCGCCAGGGTGAGCGGTTCGAAGAAGCGCGGGCCCCGATAGCGGATCTGCGTGCGGTTCAGGCCGGCGAAGTCCGCGATGAAGATGGCGTCGAAGCCGATGCCCTCCAACTCCCGGGCGAACCGCGCCACGTCGTGCGGACGGGTCCGCCGGTTCGCCGGCGCCGCCTGCGCTTCGGCGCTTTTCCAACGTGGAAACCGGTCCTGGAAATGGAATTCCGACGAGACGAAGAACACCGCGGTCACGGCGCAGCGGCCAATCCCGCGAGCCGCCGGCCCGGGATCGCCTCGATGAGCGCACCGGTGTACTCGGCTTGCGGAGCGGCGAACACCGCAGCCGTGTCGCCGCTTTCGACGACTCTGCCGGACTTGAGCACCACGACGCGGTGTGAGATGCGTTGCACCACGGACAGATCGTGGGAGATGAACAGGTAACTCAGTCCCAGCTGGTCCTGCAGCGCCAGCAGGAGGCCGATGATCTGATCCTGGGTCACGACGTCCAGCGCTGACAACGGTTCATCGAGCAGCAGCACCGCGGGACGTACCACGAGTGCCCGGGCGATCGCAACGCGTTGCCGTTCTCCGCCGGACAACTCGGTTACCCGGCGATCGAGCTTGTCCTGAGCCAGGTTCACATTGTCGAGCGCCTCGGTGATCCGGGTGGCCCGTTCGGCACGGTCGGAGACGCCGAAGGCCTGCAACGGACCGTCGAGGATCTGCCGCACGGTCCACCGCGGGTCCAGCGCCGAATCGGGATTCTGGTAGACGAACTGGATGTCCTTCCAGTGCTCGCGGCGCTCCCGTTGACGCAGAGCGGTGATGTCGCGGCCGAGCACCTGCACGGTGCCCCGGGTGGGTTTGGTCAACCCGATGATCATCTTGGCAGTGGTGGACTTGCCCGACCCGGACTCCCCGACCAGCGCCACCGTCTCGCCGCGCCGTACATCGAGACTCACCTGGTCGACAGCCAGGTGCTTGGCGCGGCGGCCGGTGCGGAACTCCTTGGCGAGGTTCTCGACGGCGATCACCACCTCGCTTTCGGCTGCGGTGGGGCGCTCGGGCCGGTTGATCGCCCCGATACGGTGCACCAGGCGCGCGGAGTACTCCGATTGCGGGGCGCGGACGATGCTCTCGACATCGGCGTCCTCCACCACCTTGCCGTGCCGCATCACCACCACCCGCGAGGCGTGGTCGGTGGCGACGCCGATGTCGTGCGTGACGAACAGCACGGTCGTGCCGTGTTCGGCCACCAGCCGGTCGAAGATCCGTAGCACGTGGCTCTGCACGGTGACGTCGAGCGCGGATGTCGGCTCGTCGGCGACCAGTAGTTCAGGGTCGAGGCCGAACGCCATGGCGATCAGCACCCGCTGCCGCATACCACCGGACAACTCGCCGGGGTATTGCTTGAGCCGTCGCTCGGCGTGGTCGATCTCGACTTGTTCGAGCAGGTCGACGCACCGTGACCGTATCTCCTGCCGGCCGAGTTTCGCCTTCTGCAGTTCGAAGATCTCCGCGAGCTGCGCGCCGACGGTCCGCACCGGGTTCAGGGAGGCGCCGGGGTCCTGTGGTACCAGCCCCACCGTCCTCCCACGCAGCCGGCTCCACGCCCGCTCGGAGAGGCCGACGGTACTCTGCCCCGCCAGCGACAGACCGCTGGCGCTCACCGTCGCCGCGGGCGGCAGCAGTCCCACCACGGCGTTGGCCAAAGTGGTCTTGCCGGAACCGGATTCGCCGACCACCGCGACGAATTCGCCGCGGTCGACCGTCAGGTTCACTTTGTCCAACGCCACTTTGTCTGCGGTGTCGGTGTGCTCACCCCGGTAGGTCACCGTCAGGTCGGACAGTTGGAGCAGGGGTTCGGCCATGGTGCGTCCTCCAGGTCAGATCCGGTTGGATTTCAGCACTCGCCTGCTGACGACCCCGAGTGCGACGATCACCACGAGGATCACCGCGCCGGGCAGTGAGGTCAGCCACCAGGCGGTGGCCAGGTAACTGCGGCCCTCGGCCACCAGCAGCCCCCACTCGGGGGTGGGTGGCGGCGCGCTGTAGCCGAGGTAGCCCAGCGCCGAGATGGCCAGGATGGCTCCGCTGAGGTCGATCACGGCCAACGCCACCACCGCACCGAGAGCGTTGGGCAGGACGTGTTTTCGGATCACCTCCCAGCGCGTCTCACCGGACAGGAACGCCGCCTCGACGTAGTCCAGCGCACGCACCCGCAACACCTCGGCGCGGAACACCCGCGCGAAGATCGCGATGGACCCGATACCGACGCCGATGCCCGCCGACAGCGGACCCGGGCCGTAGGCGGTGACGATCCACACCGAGACCAGGAAGCTCGGCAGAGCGAGCAGCACGTCGGCGGCTCGCATGCCCACGGAGTCCAGCACGGGGCCGGACACGCCGGCGAGCACCCCGATGATGCTGCCCACCACGAGTCCGACCGCGACGGCCAGCCCCGCGGTCAGGATCGTGTGCGAGGTGCCGTGGATGACCCGGGCAAGGACGTCGCGACCCAGGTGGTCTGTGCCGAACCAGTGGGCCAGGCTGGGCGGGGAGAACTTCTCCACCGCGTTGCCTTTGAGCGGATCCTGGTCGGTGAACCAGCCAGGCGCCAGTGCCCACGCTGTCACCAGCCCCAGGACGGCACCGGAGATCCGGACCGACCACGGCGCGGATCGCACCGCGCCCAGTACCCGGTCCCCGAGCCGGCGATACACCGACGGTGAGGCCGGCTCTGTGAGGGCCACCATCAGCTGAACCTCCCCAACCGGGTGTTGAAACCCTGCCGCTGCGATTTGGTGACCCGCGGATCGAGAATGGGATAGATCAGATCCACCAGCAGGTTGGCGCCCACGATCACCACCGTGGTCAGCAGCACCAGCCCCTGGATCAGCGAGATGTCCTGGGTGGAAACCGCGTCCAGCAGCACGGTGCCCAGACCCGAACGGGAGAAGACCGTTTCGGTGACCACCGATCCCCCGAGCAGTGCGCCGATGGTGGTGGCGGTGACGGTGAGTGCGGGCCCGGCGGCGTTCTTGAGCACATGCTTGCGGATCACCCAGCCCGGGGTCCCACCCTTGGCACGTGCGGTGTTGATGTGCGGAAGTGCCAACGTCGCCTCGGCGTTCTTGAGCAGCACCTGCGCGATGGGCGCCGAGATGGGCACCGCCAGTACCAGAGCGGGCACCAACAGCGACACCAGTGACCCGTCCGGAAACAGCGAGAACAATCCGAGTTGCACCGAGAAGATCTGCAGCACAACCAGTCCCAGCCAGAAGGTGGGGACCGCACTGAACAGCGGCGGGATGCTTCGGATGAACGAGCGCAGCCACTCGACCTTGCCTGTGGTGGCCGCCACCACGATGGTCAGTGCCAGCAGCAGGGCGATCACGGTGGCCGTGGTGGCCAGCTTCAGCGTCTCGCCGATCACGCCCCCGATCCGACCGGTGACGGACTGCCCGCTGGACAGCGAGAAACCGAATTGCCCGTGTGCCAGCTGGTTCAGCTGGGTGACGTACTGCTCCCAGAGCGGCCGGTCGTAGCCGTAGAACTGCTTGACCTGCTCCACCACATCGGGATTGAAGTAACCCTCCCCTTTGGCGACGAAGATCGTCACAGGGTCGGCAGGCAGGATGCTGACGCCCCAGAAGATGACCGTGAACGCGAGCAGCAGGACCAGCAGTGACTGGCCGATGCGGGCGAGAACGTACCTGAGCATGCTCAGCTCTGCCCGGACTTCCAGGCGCTCTGCAGCAGCGGCTCGGTGTAGTTGGAGAACTCGACGTGAACGTCCGGGGCCGCCGAGTGCACCTGCACCTCGTCCCAGAGGATCAGCGCCAGTTGCTCGTCGATGATCTTCTGCTGCTCGCGGGCCACCACGTCCTTGAGCTGCGCCGGGTCGGTGGACTTGAGCTCTTCGTCCGAGAGTGTGATCAGGTCGGCATTCTCCGTGAAGGTGAGGTTTCCGTTCGGCCTGCCGAACAGCAGGCCCAGCCCGATGTTGTAGCCGGTTCTGGTGCCCAGCAGCGGTGTTGCCGGATCGGTGTTGGACGCGTTGAAGAACGTGGTGTCACCGGCTCGGTTGACCAAACCGACGCCGAGCTCGCGCCAGCCCGCCTCGATGAACTCGAAGGCAGGACGGAACACCACGCTCTGATTGGACGCCGCCAAGGTGAGATTGAGTTTCTGGCCGTCCTTCTCGCGGATGCCGTCGCTGCCGACCTTCCAGCCGGCTTCGTCGAGCAGCGCCGCCGCCTTCTCCGGGTCGTACCCGATGTCTGCGCTGACGTCGGTGTACAGGGGGTCGTCGTGACCCAGCACCGAATCGCTGGCCTGGTAGCTGTCGGACAGCACCGTGTCCACCACGGCTTGGCGGTCGATCCCGAGCTGCAGTGCCCGTCGCACCCGGAAATCGTCGACAAGTTCGTTGCCCACCCGGAACCCGACGAGGTTGACGGTCAGCGCCGGCGCTGCCACCGGAATCACCTGGAAACCGCCCTGTTTGAGGGCGGGTTCGTCGGAGGGTTGGATACCGCGGGCCAGATCCACCTGCCCGGACTGCACCGCTCCGGCCCGCAGGCCGGGCTCGCCGATGACCCGGACCACCAGCCTGTCGAGGTAGGCCGCACCCTGATTGGGTGACGTGGCCGGTGGCCAGGCGTAGTCCGAGCGCTTGGCCAGGACCACTTCCTGATCGGGGATCTGCGATTCGATCACGAAAGCGCCTGAGCCCACCACGTTCTGGATCTGGGACTGGCCGTCGTAGTCGAGTGCGAGGGTGGCCAGGCCGCGGATGGCCGCGCGTCCGTTGGCGGCCACCTTGTAGAAGTTGGTGTTGGGCCGGTCCAGGAAGACGGTGATGGTGTTGCCGTTGACCTCGCTGCGGTCGTAGCCGACGAAATCACTGAACGCGGGGATCTTCTTGGCCGGATCGCCGTTGCCCAGCTGATCGAAGTTCGCCTTGACCACGTCGGCGTTCAGCGGGGTGCCGTCGCTGAAGGTGACCCCGTCCCGGATGGTGAAGGTGTACTGCGTCGCATCCTCGTTGCGCGAGAATTCCTGCGCCAGCCAGCCGTGCACCTCGCCTGTCTCCGGGTCGATGTACACCAGCCGGTCGACCACCTGGAACAGCAGGTTGGCGGTGGTGTAGTTGGTGCTCAGCGCGTCGGTGACGAACTGCACGTCCGAGAACGTCAGTGTGCCGCCCTGCTGCGGCTCACCGGTGGGCCCGGTGCTGGGTGCCTGTTGCTGGCTGGAACAGGACGCCAGCATCACCACGGTGGCGGCGGCAGCGATCAACTTGCTGAATCGGGGCATGTGTCCTCGTCTGTGTGATGGCGTGCATGAGTACAGGCACGGTGCGTCTGCGAATTGTCAAGCGCGGCAACCGCTGTTGCGCAGCACTGAGCGCGCTCCGGAACCCTCAGGCTCCTGCGGCACGCGGCCGGGTGGTTCCAGGGTTTTCTCTTGCGGTGCGCCGCGTCAGAAGAATCCGACGCGCGGCAGCGCAGTGCCGTTGACCAGGTGATCGCCGACCACTCGGGCTTTGTAGACAGTGGGGTTGTGGGAGAACAAGGTACGCAGGTTGCGCCAGTGCCGATCCAGGTGCACCGAGGCCCGGGTGGCCGACGCACCGCCGACGGAGAACAGGTCGCCGGCCACCCGCAGCGCGAGTTCCTCGATACCCACTTTCGTCTTCGACGCCAGCAGTGACGCCTGGTGCTCGAGCTCGTCGTCGGCGCGTCCGTTCTCGAACGCGAATTCAGCCGCCCGGTCTTGTGCATCGGCGGCAGCCAACACGGTGGCCTCGGCGACGAAAGCCGCCGACGACAGCGATCCGATGACCTGCAGCAGCTGCGGATCGTGACGGGGCTCTGCCGTGACCGCCCAGGAGTAGCTGCGCCGCCGGGTGCGCACCAGCTCGGCGGCATCGGCGGTGACCGACCGCACGATGCCTGCGGCGATCGCGTGCAGGATCAGCTGCGGTTGTGAGCCGCGCGGTTTGTCGGTGTCGCCGAACCGCTCGAACGGGATCACCTCGTCGGCGTGGACGTGCACGTTGTCGAAAACGGTACTGCCGCTGCCAGTTTGCGCTTGACCGATGCCGTCCCAATCGTCTTCGTGTACCACCCCGTCGCGGTCGGCGGGGATCAGCACACTGAGTTGGGCGCCGTCGGCGTCGTTGGCGGTGATCCGGAGGAAGTCCGAATACAGGCTGCCGGTGCTGTAGAACTTTCGCCCGTTGAGCCGGTATCCGTCACCGTCGGCCAGCAGCGTGGTGTCGAACGAGTACAACCCCGGCGGGCGGTCGTTGAGCTCGGAGTTGGCTCCGCCGAACAGGATTCCCTCGGCGATCTGCGCCAGCCAGGGCCGGCCCTCCTCGATCCTGCGGCGGCGCAAGCGGTCCTCGACGAAACCCCAGTGCACCCGCAGGATGTGCGGAACATCCGGGTCGGCTTCCCCCAGGCGGATCACCAGCTCGAAGAACTGTCTCTTGGAGTAGCCTCCCCCGCCCAGTTCGGCCGGGAGCCGCACCGCACCCAGTCGATGGTCGCGGGCCAGCTGCAATGCCCGCCGCGGTTGCGGATCTGCCGCCGGATCCTCGCGGCGGCGCCGTGCGTCGGCGGCGATCTCGTCGATCACCGATTGCAGCTGCGGTGAGTCGATCGCAGGCGGGCGGGCGGTGAGGGTGCCGGTCATCGGGACGCTCCTGTCTCAGAAGTCGGGGTGATCGCGTGGGTCGTCGGTGACGATCAGTTCGTCACCGTGCAGGTAGGCGTTGTCGACGCGCACCAGCCAGCCACTGTCTCCGGGTGTCCAGTTGATGCCGTCCCGGTGCGTCGGCAGGACGAACACCGATCGGGAGTGGTTGTCCCACAACAGTATCGAGTCGTAGAGGCCGGGGAATTCGGCGACCTCCAGAAGGCCGTCAGCGCGTGAGGCATCGGCATTCCACTGCCAGGTCACCACCGCGTCGGCCCAGGTCAGCAGATCCCCGCGGTGCACGTCGCCGAGGACGGCGTTGCGTGGCCGCGACGGGGGCAGCCCAGACAGGTACGACACCAGCGTGGTGTGCCAGCGCAGCGTGGACGCCAACGCCGGGTCGATGCCGCGCACTTCCTCGAGCAGAGCCGGCGAGCGGGCCAGCCTACGGCTGACCAGGTAGTCGTGTGCTTCACGCAGGGCGATGATCCGCTCGGCGTCCACGCCGGGGTGTCCCGAGATACCGTCCAGCAGCGCGGTCACCGGCAGGGCCGGATCGGCCAGGATCTCGCGGATCGCGTCGGCGGCGTCCGTCGACATCAGCGGTGCTCCTGTTCTGTGGGGGTCAGGCGGGATCCGGATCGGTCGACGACCGGGATCACGGGCGGCGGTGCGGGTAGGCGCGCAGCGGGCGGGCCGGGATCCCGAAGGTGGCGCGGTGGGTGACGTCGAAGAACGCGTTGATGCCGTTACGGCGGCGGGCCCCGACCCCGCGGTGGTGATCGGCGCCGTCGGCGGCGTTCATGATGGCCCGGGTGTTGTTGAAGTCACGCAGTTCTCGTTGCAGAGACACGAAGTGGGTGCCCGGCAGGCCGTCGTCGACGGTGGCGAAGTCCCGACGGTTGATCACCGGCACGTTGTCGACGCGGGCGCGTGCGGCCGCCTGAGCGTGCCCGACGATGCCGTGTTGGCGGACGGTGTGCTCGTATCGTTCGTAGTCGCTCGGGGCGTCGTCGACGAAGGCAGCCGCCTGCGCTGCAGTCACGGTGGGCGCGTACAGCAGGGCGGCTTGACGGTCCCGGTCATAGGACTGCCAGCGCGCGACATCCAGTGCGATCCGGCTGACGTGCTGGGTGGTGCCGCCGGCCAGAGGTCCGTCGCTGATGGTGATCGCGCGCTCAGGGGCCTGATTGCCACGATGCACCGAATGGAAGCCGAACAACAGTGGCGATGACGCCGGGATTCCCAACTCCGGCAACGCCTCGGTGGGCAGTCCGGCGCCGACGAAGCCGGTTCGCACCTCCTGAACGGTCAGGTACTCCCCCTGCGCCGACTCACCGCTGCCGAACAGGTGCTGGCGCACGTCGTCGAGGATGTCCTGGTGATCGCTGGCGAAGTGGAAGATCGCATCAGCCTGATCGATCACGGGGTCCTCCCACCGCGACATCCGTGCGGCGGCGGCGATCAGGCCCGGATACTCGGTGTGGCGGTCCCACCAGCGCGGCCCCCAGCCGACGGTCGACAGCAGGCCGTCGCGGTCGTGAGAGTAGCGACGTTCCAGCGCCGACAGCGCGTTCTCGAGGTGTCGGGCCGCTTGTTCGTCGGGGCGCCCCGCCAACTCGACGAGAACCAGCAGATGCCGGCTGGGCGGCACCGGGCGCCCCAGCTCGTCGCGTCCGAACGTCGCCTCCCATTCGTGCTGCCCCACTGCGGGCAGGACTGCGCTCACACCGCCACCGTCTCGAAATCCTGTTCCAGAGCGGCGAATTGGTCTGCTAGGTCGGCGGTGGCTGCAGCCCCGGGAATGCTCAGGTTGTAGATCGCGGCGGTGCGCCCGGCCGATTCTTGCGGATGCTCCACTGCCGCGATCACCGCGGCGGCGATGCTGGCGGTGCTGACCAGTCCGTCGGCGTGCTGGTCCCCGGTGAGCCGGATCTGGTAGGACGCGTCGTGAATGGTGGACAGCCACGTCGGGCGCAGGATGGTGTACGGATTGCGGCCCGCTCGCAGATGCGCTTCGAGCGCGCGCAATCCCCAGGTCTGGGGTTTGGCGTTGCGGTGTGCGTGGCCGTGCCCCACCAGGAAATGGGACACCAGCACCACGTGCACGTCGGGCCAGTCGGCGCTCAAGTGGTCGAGCAGGCGGTGTCCGACGGTCCGGCCGGCCTGCGCTCCGTCGACCGGCTGCCGCATCCCGGTGGCCGCCGCCGCGGTGGGGGCGATGATCACCGCGTTCGCGATGGCCAGGGCGGAGGACAGCTCGGCGTCGCGCACACCGCCGTCGGCGGGCCGCCAGTAGGCGTGGCCGCGCGTGCGTGCCAGCGACGCGGACTCGTCGCGGGCGTTCCAGATGCCGTTGACCACAACGAAGTCAGGGTGGTCCGCCTCGGCGAAGACCGGGGCGAGCTCGACGATATTGACCATTGTCCCAGCTTGTAACGGGTGCTGGGATTGATCAACGCACTCCCACTACAGCTTTCCCGTAGCGAAAGTTCGGAGATTTTCACCTCGGGTGTCGATACGTTGCGACCCGTGAGCACCCGTCAGCTACACCTCAACGCGTTCCTCATGAGCACCGGGCACCACGAGGCGTCGTGGCGCTTGGCCGAAAGTGATCCCTACGCCGCCACCGACGTCGCGCACTACGCCGAACTGGCACGGATCGCCGAGCGCGGCACCTTCGATTCACTGTTCCTGGCCGACAGTCCGCAGCTCAACGGTGACGTGGGCAGGCGGCCGCTGGGGGTGCTGGAACCGCTGACGCTGCTGACCGCGCTGGTGGCCGTGACCGAACGGATCGGGCTCATCGCCACGGCGTCGACGTCGTACAACTCGCCCTACAACCTGGCCCGCCGGTTCGCCTCCCTGGACCACGTGAGCCGCGGGCGGGCCGGGTGGAACATCGTCACCACCGCCACCCTGGACGCGGCCCGCAATTTCGGCCTGACCGACCTGCCGGATCACGCCACGCGGTATGCCCGCGCGCAGGAGTTCGTGGAGGTTACTCAAAAGCTCTGGGACAGTTGGGAAGACGACGCAATCGTGGCCGACAAGGCCGCCGGTGTGTGGGGTGACCGCGCGAAGATCCATCCGCCGGCACACCGTGGAGAGTTCTTCTCGGTGGAAGGCGCGCTGAACATCCCCCGCTCACCTCAGGGTTACCCCCTGCTGGTGCAGGCAGGCTCATCGGAGGACGGTAAGGCTCTGGCCGCCCGGTTCGCCGAGGCGGTGTTCACCGCCCAGCAGACCTTCGCGGAGGCCGAGGCGTTCTACACCGACCTCAAGGCGCGCACCGTCGCAGTGGGCCGTGACCCCGACACCATCAAGATCCTGCCCGGGATCGTCCCGGTGATCGGCAGCACCGAAGCCGAGGCGGCGGCCAAGGACCGGGAGCTGGATGAGGCCATCGTTGCCGAGTACGCCCATCAGCAGCTGGCCAATACCTTGCGGGTGCCGCTCGAGCAGCTGGACCTGGACCGCGAACTGCCCGCCGACCTGCTGCCCGAGGATGCCATCGAGGGCGCCAAGAGCCGCTACACGTTGATCGTGGAGCTCGCGCGTCGCGAACGTCTCACGGTGCGTCAGTTGATCGGCCGCCTCGGCGGAGGGCGTGGTCACCGCACGTTCACCGGCACCCCGGAGCAGGTGGCCGACACCATCGAGGAATGGTTCCGGGGCGGGGTGGCCGACGGCTTCAACATCATGCCGCCGCTGCTGCCATCGGGTCTCGAACTCTTCGTCGACCATGTGGTGCCGCTTTTGCGCGCCCGCGGCCTGTTCCGCACCGAGTACACCGCCGAGACCCTGCGCGGGCACTACGGGCTGGAACGCCCCGCCAACACCAATCTGCTTGCCCGCGCGGGTGTGTGATGACCCGCACCCCCCAACCCGAGAGGAACCTTTCCGTGACCGATATCGCCGGTGTGGCGGCTCAGGAATCGCTGCGACTGCTGGGCCTCGACGGCCATGACTGGATCGCCGCCACCGACGACGTCGAGCATGACGTGGCGGTGATCGGCGGTGGCCAGAGCGGTATCACCACCGCCCATGCGTTGAAGCGGGCCGGTGTGGTCCGGGTGACGGTGATCGACGCCGGACTCGGCGAGGCGGATTCGGCGTGGCGGGCCAGGGCGCGGATGCGCACGCTGCGCACCGCCAAGACCATCTCCGGTCCCGAGCTGGGCAACGCCGCGCTGTCGTTCCGCGCGTGGTTCGAGAGCCGGCATGGGGCAGCGGCTTTCGACGATATCGACCGGATCGCGACCGCCGACTGGGCCGACTACCTGAGTTGGTTCCGGCAGCAGGTGGGCGTCGACATCCGGCACGGCATCCGGGTCACCGACATCGAGCCGGCCGGTTCCGGCTTGCGACTGACGCTGGAACAGGGCGGCAGACGCTGGACGGAGCACACCCGCAAGATCGTGCTGGCCGGCGGTGTCGCCGGCACCGGCGGCCCCCACGTTCCCGATGCACTCACGGCTCTGCCACGTTCGTTGTGGGCCCATACCGCCGATGCCATCGATTTCGCCGCGCTGCGCGGCAGATCGGTGGCGGTGCTCGGGGCGGCCGCCTCGGCCTTCGACGCCGCGGCCACCGCGCTGGAAGCCGGTGCCGCCGAGGTGCATGTGTTCACCCGCCGCCCGGCGGTGGTGGTCGCCAACCTCAACAAGCGACCGAACCCGTTGGTGCAGGACGTCTTCCACCTCCTACCCGACGAGCAGCGTTGGCAGCAGCGTCTTGACGCCGCCAACGCGGGCGCCAATGTGCCGGAAGATTCGGTGACCCGGGCGGCTGCCTTCTCGAACTATCATCTGCACGTCTCCGCGCCGTGGGTGAGCGCCGAGGCCGCCGACGGCCGGGTCCGGGTCGGGGCCGGTGACGGTGAGCACAGCTTCGACTTCGTGATCGCGGGCACCGGTTATCAGCAGGATCCCAACACCCGCGCCGAACTGGCGACCATCGCCCCGTACATCGCGCGGTGGAAGGACCGGTTCACGCCCCCGGCCGGTTCGGAGAACGAGTTGCTGTCTGTAGCACCGTATCTGGGTGCGGGTTACGAGTTCACCGAGAAGCAGCCGGGCACCGCGCCCTGGCTGGCCGACATCCACGTCTTCAGCATCGGCGCGAACGTGAGTTTCGGCAGGCCGGTCGGCGACATCCCCAGCCTGCGGGTCGGGGTGCCCCGCCTGGTGGAGGCGATCACCCGGGATCTGGTGCTGGCCGACCTGCGCAGGACTCAGGCCGCCGCGGCCGCGGTGAGCCGATGACACACCACGAATTTCTCTGGTACATCCCCAACACGGTCGAACCGGGGCACCGCGGCGACGATACCGTCGACGGCTGGGGCACGCTGGACTACTCGGTGGACCTGGCGTTGCGCGCCGAACGGCACGGGTGGGCGGGGGCACTGATCGGCACCGGCTGGGGACGGCCCGACACCTTCACCGTCGCCACCGCCATCGCCGCCAGAACCACCACATTCGCCCCGCTGGTGGCCATCCGCCCCGGCTACTGGCATCCCGCTCACTTCGCCAGCGCGGCAGCCACACTCGACCAGCTCAGCGGTGGCCGGCTGTTCATCAACATCGTCAGCGGCACCGACGACCCGGCCGCCTACGGTGACGGCGAATTCGACAAAGCCCGCCGCTACGACCGCACCCGCGAATTCTTGCACCTGGTCCGGCGCCTCTGGCACCACCAAGACGTGACCTTCGACGGCGAGTTCTTCCGGGTGCAGAACTCCACCGTGGCACAGCACCCCGTCGGTGCCGAACACGGCCGCCACCCGCGGCTCTACTTCGGCGGCGCCTCGGAGGCCGCCGAGCGGGTGGCCGCCGCCGAAGCCGATGTGCAGCTGTTCTGGGGCGAGCCGCTGGACGGGGTGGCCGAAAGG
Source organism: Mycolicibacterium sp. SMGY-1XX (assembly GCF_059132455.1). Taxonomy (NCBI): domain Bacteria; kingdom Bacillati; phylum Actinomycetota; class Actinomycetes; order Mycobacteriales; family Mycobacteriaceae; genus Mycobacterium; species Mycolicibacterium sp. SMGY-1XX. The sequence continues at coordinate 2,959,176 of NZ_CP101139.1, read as the reverse complement.
ATCGACCGGCTGCGCACGCTGTCGGACACGGTGGGTCGTGAGCACGCGCCACTCGAGTTCGGTTTGCGCGTCACCACGCTGGTGCGTGACACCACCGAGGAAGCCTGGCGCGACGCCGAGGCCAAGATCGCGGCGATCGCGGGCCGGCCAGATCTGCATTCGCGCAAACCCAGCGAAGCGGTGGGCCAGCGCCGGCTGCTCGATCTCGCCGAACGCGGTGAGGTGCTCGACTCGTGCCTGTACACCACGCCCGGCCGCTACGGCGGCGGAGGGGCGGGCACCACCTGGCTGGTGGGCTCCGCCGCTGATGTCAGCACCGCGTTGCAACGCTACGCTGATCTGGGCGTCAGCCACTTCGTCCTGTCCGACACCCCGTACAAGTCCGAGGTCGAGCGGGTAGGCGACCAGTTGCTGCCGCGGCTGCGGCAGCCGGCACCCGTGCGCTAGGAGAAATCAGACCATGACCGACGGATCCACGCCGACCAGTCGCCCCGTGGTCGTCTACGGAGCGGGCGCCATCGGCGGTGTGATCGCCGCCCGGCTGCGGTTGGCCGGCGTCGGGGTCACCGCGGTGGCGCGGGGTGAGCACCTCGAGGCGATCCGCAGCCGCGGCCTCCGGCTCGTGACACAGCAGGATTCGACTGTCATCGACCTGCCGGCCGCCCGTGATGCCGGCGACGTCGACTGGAGTACCGCACCAGCGGTCCTGCTCGCCGTCAAGAGTCACCAAACCGCAGCGGCGCTCGACGATCTCGCCGCGCACGCCCCCACTGGCACCCCGGTGTTCGCCGTTCAGAACGGCGTCGCGAACGAGGCGGCGATCCTGCGCAGATTCGCCGATGTCTACGGGGTGATCGTGGCGATGCCTGCCGCTCACCTGGAACCCGGAGTGGTGATCCAGCAGAGCCATCCGGTGGCCGGGATCCTGGACATCGGACGGTATCCGCGCGGGCGCGACCCCTTGGCCGAGGAGCTGGCCTCGACACTGCGGGCCGCGCAGTTCTCCTCGGAGGTGCGCGACGACATCATGGCCTGGAAGCACCGCAAGTTGATCGCCAACCTGGGCAACGGCGTGACTGCCGCGTTCCAGCCCGGCGCGGCCGCCGACGAGCTCACGGCCCGCGCCCGCCGCGAAGCAGAGCAGATCCTCACTCGGGCCGGCATCGCGTTCATCACGGCAGCGCAGGACCGTGCCCGTCGCGGCGAACTGCTGAGCGGGAAGCTGCGCGACGAATACTACGGCTCCACCTGGCAGAGCATCACCCGTGGTCACACCGATGTCGAAATCGACTGGCTCAATGGGGAAATCGTGTTGCAGGCCCGGCTGCTGGGTCTGCGGGCCCCCGTCAACGAGTACCTGCAGCGCGTCACCACCGAGCACGCGCGCGGTGGCAACGAACCGCGCTCACTCGATGCCGCCGAGGCCCTGTCCGGTCTGCCGGACGCCCAAGCGGCAATCAGTAGCGCAACTTAAAGAATCCTGTAGCGCAGACCGCTTGTCGCGACTGCGTGCAAGCCCGACCATGATCCCATGCGCAGACCACAGAGCAAGGCCCACAACCGTTTCGGCCGCGCCGCTATCACACTGCTGGCTGCGGCGATGGCCGTGACGACCTTCGTCGGCTGCTCGTCAGCCGACACCGCCGCGCCTGTGGATGCCGGCGACGTGGTGCCGCTCGATCCCGCCAACCCGGTGACCTTCAAGTGGGTGGAAAGCAAGACCGCCCCGTCGTTGGTGAAGATCGCCGACGAGCTGGGCCTGTGGGAAGGCAGCGGTGTCACACCGGAATTCCTCGGCGACATCGATTCGGGTCAAGTGCCCGCGCTGCTGGGCAACGGCGAGGTCACCTTCGCCGGCTTCATGTTCAACCGGGCACTGTCCGCGGTGGCCGCCGGAGTGGACTTGAAGGTGATCTCGTCGTGGACCTACACCACCGAGGACGAGCCGCACATGGAGTACTTCGTGCGTGAGGACTCCGACCTCAACGAGTCGAACCTCGACCAGCTCGAAGGCAAGACCGTCGGCCTGTCGTCACTGAAGGGCTGCGCGGAGTTCATCCTCAAGGACTATCTGGTCAAGAACGGCGTCGACATCACCAAGGTCAAGTTCCTGACGCAAGCCGAGACATTGCTGCCGCAGTCACTGCAGCAGGGTGACATCGACCTGGCGGTGATCCACCCGCCGCTGAACGGGGTGCTGCGTACCGACCCGGCGGTCAAAGTGGCGTTCTCCGACTACGACAACTCCGGCAGCGAGGGTGGACTGGCACCCATCAGCGCCAGCGGGGCGTTCATCCGCAAGTACCCCGAACAGACCCGCGCGTTCGTCGGGGTACTGGGCAAAACGGCCAACTGGGCCAACGCCCACCCCGAGGAGTACCGCGACATCGTGGCCCGGCTGACGGGTCTGCCCAAGGAACAGATCACCAAGTACTACTTCACCAACAACCTGATCCTGGACAAGGAGCAGACCGGATTCTGGTGGGGCCTGGCCGACCGGGTGGGCACGCTGACCCCCGAGGAAGCGGCCCTCGAACCCGAAGACGTGGCCACCAATGAGTACAACCCGTACGCCAAGTCTCCGGCTCTGATCGACTCTCAGGCCGACAACACCGAAGTGCTCACCGACACCGAGATCTGATTCTCGAAACGCACTGGTTGACAACGAAACTTCGTAGCAGAACTTAACTGATCCGGTAGCCGGAATTGCTTTGTCGTCCGGCAGCTCTCGCTCACCGTTGAGCCTAACAAATCCACCTCAGCTCTGACCGCCCAGGGAAGGTACTCATGACCATCTCCACAGCGCATCCCAAGGTGCGCACTCGCTTCCGCCGTGCGTCGGTGGCACTGGTGGTGGCGACTCTGGCCGCCACCACGTTCGTGGGGTGCTCGTCCAACGAGTCGGCCGACGCGGCCGGCTCCGAGGAAGTGGTACCGGCCGATCCCAACAATCCCGTCTACTTCAAGTGGTCGGAGGACCCGAAAGCGCCGTCGCTGGTGAAGCTCGCCGACGAGTTCGGGCTGTGGGACAACGCAAGTATCCGGCCGGAGTATCTCGGTGCGGTCGATTCCGGGCAGATCCCAGCGCTGCTGGGCACCGGCGACATCACGTTCGCGTCGTTCATGTTCAACCGTTCGCTGTCGGCCGTCGCCGCCGGAGTTGACCTGAAGGTCATCGCATCGCGGACCTACACCACCCAGGACGAGCCGCACATGGAGTACTTCGTGCGCTCGGACTCCGACCTGAACGGCTCCAATCTCAAACAGCTGGAGGGCAAGACGGTCTCGCTGAACTCGCTGAAGGGCTGCGCCGAGTTCATCCTGAAGGACTACCTGGTCAAGAACGACGTCGACATCACCAAAGTCAAGTTCCTGACCCAGTCCGAGAGTCAGATGCCCCAAGCATTGGAGCAGGGGGAAGTGGACCTGGCGGTCATCCATCCACCGCTCAACGGGGTGCTGCGCACCGATCCGGCGCTGAGGGTGGCGTTCTCCGACTACGACAATTCCGGTGAGGACGGCGGCCTCGCGCCCATCAGTGCCAGCGGCAAGTTCATTCGCAAGTACCCCGAGCAGACCCGGGAGTTCATCGGGATCCTGGGCAAGGTGGCCAACTGGGCCAACGCCCACCCCGAGGAGTACCGGGAGACCGTCGCGCGCTTGACCGGTCTGCCCAAGGAGCAGGTGACCAAGCACTATTACGCCAACAACCTGATCCTCGATGAGGAACAGACCGGGTTCTGGTGGGGCCTGGCCGAGCGTGTCGGCACGCTGACCCCCGAGGAAGCCGCGCTGAAGCCCGAAGACATCGCCACCAATGAGTACAACCCGTATGCCAAATCCCCCGCGCTGATCAAGTCGCAGGCGGATAACACCGAGGTGCTCACCGACGGCGAGATCTGACGCCGAAGAGCACCTGGCGAGGCGGGTGGCGCGGTGCAGGAGGGGCCCGCGCCACCCGTCATCACATGTCGGACGACAAGGAGCACAGACATGACTCAACCGGTGATCGACGATCTGAGCGCCGACGCGGCCGGGCAGGCGGTCAAGATCCGCGCGCAGAACCTGCACAAGGAATACCCACACGTCGGCAAGGGCGTCAAGAGCGGGATCACCGAGGTGTTACGAGGTTTCGACCTCGACATCCGGGAAGGTGAATTCCTTGCGCTACTGGGTCCCAGCGGCTGCGGCAAGTCCACCTTCCTGAACATCCTGGCCGGCCTCGAGACCTATGACGGAGGCGCACTGCTGCTCGACGGCGCCGAAATACGCGGTGTCAGCAAGAACGTCGGAGTGGTGTTCCAGAGTTACGCCCTGTTCCCCTGGCTTTCGGTGCAGAAGAACGTGGAAGTGGGTCTGAAGGTCCGCTCGGTACCCGCCGACGAACGCAAGGCCACCTCCGAGCGAATCCTCAAGACGGTCGGCCTGGAGAGCTTCGCCCACCACCTGCCACACCGGCTGTCCGGCGGTATGCGGCAACGGGTGGCGATCGCGCGGTCGCTGGCCTATGACCCCGATGTGCTGGTGCTCGACGAACCGTTCGCGGCCCTGGACGCCCAGACCCGCGAGTTCCTGCAGAACGAGCTGCTGCGGATCTGGGAATCGGGCACGTCGAAGAACCCCGGCACCTCCAAGAAAACTGTTGTCTTCGTGACACATTCGATCGACGAGGCCATCTTCCTGTCCGACCGGATCGCGGTGATGACCAAACGGCCCGGACGGGTCAAGTCCCTGATCGATGTGAACTTGCCCCGCCCCCGCAACGACGACTCACGCGCCAGCGCCGAGTTCGGCCGCATCCGCGGCCAGGTGGCACAGATCCTCAAAGAGGAGGTCGAAGTTGGTAACAACTGAACCGGCTCCGGTAACCCGCGCCGAAACCGTCGGCCCGCCGCCGAAACAGCCTCCCCCGCTGTGGCGCGCCCGCCTGGCCAAATACGACAAGTACCTCTACGGCGTCGTCGGGGTGGCGGGTTTCCTGTTCGCCTGGTGGCTGGCCACCGCCACCGGCGTCCTGGACCCGAAGTTCCTCTCCCCGCCGCAGGTGGTTTTCGGCCAGCTCATCGAGGGCCTGTCCAGCGGCGGCGATCTGCGTGAACAGGTGTGGCCCAGCTTGCGCCGCGGCCTGTCCGGATTCCTGATCGGCTCCAGCCTCGGCGTGATCCTGGGCATCCTGGTGGGCTCGATCCGGGTGTTGGAGAAGGCTTTCGACCCGCTTCTGCTGTTCTTTAGGAGCCTGTCCATCCTGGCGCTGTTCCCGGTGTTTCTGCTGTTCTTCGGGATCGGTGAGGAGTCGAAGGTCGCCATCGTCACCTGGGCGGCGTTCTGGCCGGTGTTCATCAGCACCGTCAACGCCGTGAAGGGCGTCGAGAAGATCCTGGTCAACGCGGCCCGCACCCTCGGTGCAGGACGGCTCTACATCTTCACCAGGGTGGTTCTGCCCGCCTCGATCCCCAACATCTTCCCGGGTATCCGGTTGGCCGCGTCGTACTCGTTCACCGCACTGGTGGCCGCGGAGTATCTCGGCGCCACCGAGGGCATCGGCATCTACATCCGCTCGAGCCAGGAGGGTTACCAGATCCCGTCGATGTACTCGGGAATCGTGGTGCTCGGCATCATCGGCGTGACGCTCAACCTCATCCTTGCGGCCGTCGAAAAGCGCGTCACCGCTTGGCAACTCGGTATCACCAGCAAATAGATCGGACACACCATGACCTCCCTGTCGGTACTCGACCAGGTGCCCATCCCCCGCGGCAGCAGCGCCGGTGACGCGATCAACAGCAGTGTCGCCCTGGCCCGCGAGGTGGAAGGGCTGGGGTATGGCGCCTATTGGTTCGCCGAACACCACCTCGACCAGGGCCGCGCGTCCTCGGCGCCGGCGATCCTGATCGCGCTGGCCATCGGCGCCACCTCGCGGATCAAACTCGGCTCGGCAGCCACGGTGCTGCCGTTCCACACCAGCCTCGAGGTGGCGGAGGAGTTCGGGTCGCTGGCGGCAGTGGCACCGGGTCGTGTGGTGCTGGGCCTGGGGCGGTCCAAACAGGGTTACGGGCGCACGGCACCGTACCGGGAGATCAGCGAGGTACTGGCGGCGGTCACCGCGGTGCCCGGCACCCAGGAACGTGACGTCGAGGTGCCTGCGGGTGGTTCGGATTTCCTGTTCGAGTTGCTCGGTTACCTGTCCAGTGCACCCTTGACCGTTCCCGACGACGAGTCGCGGATCCGGGAGATCCTCAACCATCTGGAGCGCCCGGTGGCGGTGGTCGGTGGTGAGGAGTACCGGGTGTCCCCGGCTTATCAGGAGGACCTGGGACTGGCGGTCTTCGGTGGCGAATCCGGCTACAGCGCAACCATCGCGGCGAAGTTCGGCCTGCCGTTGTACGTCAATGCGCACAGCGTCAAGAACGACATCGTGGCAACGGTGCGGCGCTACCGCGAGAACTTCCAACCGTCGAAGCGTCTGCACTCCCCGTACGTCGGGGTGTCGGCGCACGCCATCGCCGCAGAGACCACCGCACAGGGCCGCCGCCTGGAAGAGACGTTCCTGCGCACGCTGGCCAGTCTGCGTCTGCGGGGCGCCTACCTGCCGTCGGAACCGCCCACCGACGCCGGTTTCGTGGTGCCGGACAACCCGAAGTTCGCCGATTCGCGTGCGCTGAGCTATGCCGGCGATCCCGGCTACGTCGTCGATCGGCTGCGTGCCCTGACCGACAGTGTGTCCGCCGACGAACTGCTGATCAGCACCATCGTCTACTCACCAGAAGATCGCACCACCTCCTACCGGCTGATCGCCGAGAACTGGGACTAGCCACCATGCGCAGACATCTCACTCTGCTTGCCGCCACGGCACTATTGGGGCTCGGCACCCTGGCCAACGCCGGTTCGGCGGCCGCACACGTGAGTGTGGACCAGAGCCAACCGCCCGCCAAAGGCGGATACGGCATCGTCCGGCTGACGGTGCCCACCGAATCCGCCGATGCCTCGACCGTCGGGCTGACCGTGACGATTCCTGACGGCGTCGATCTGCTGGCCGCCCGGACACTGCCCATTCCCGGGTGGACCGCGGCCGTCGAAACCGAACCCGCCGGTGACAGCGAGCGGGTGGCCCGCATCGTCTGGCGGGCCGTCGATCCGGCGAATGGGGTCAAGCCCAAGGAATTCGGCCAGTTCACCTTTTCCGCGGGACCCTGGCCCGAGGACGTCGACACCGTGGCGTTGTTGTCGGATCAGGCCTACAGCGACGGATCAACGGTGTCCTGGAACGAGATCGCGCTCGACACCGCCACCGAACCGGAGTATCCCGCGCCGGTGGTCACGCTCGGCGCTCCCGAACAGGGACACGGCCACAACGCTCCGGCTGCCGCGGCCACACCTCTGGCCGACCACGATACGGCCGAGTCCCACGCCGCCGCAGCCCCGGCGCAGGGTGAATCCTGGTGGTGGCGGGCCACATCGGCGGTGAGTCTGGTCATCGCACTCGGCACTGCCGCGGCACTGGCCCTGGTGCTGCGCCGTACCCGTGGTGCCGGCTCGTAACGCGCTGCGCTGCGCGATCTCGGGGTGGCTGGTGATGGTGGTGGCGTTGGCAGGGCTGGTCGGCACCGCGGCGCCGGCGAACGCACACGCCACGGTGGTCTCCAGTGTCCCCGCCGACGGGGCGCCGTTGGACGCCTCGCCCGCGTCACTCACCTTCGATCTCAGCGAAGCGGTGTCCCTGGTCGAGGGATCCACACAACTCATCGACGCCGACGGCGCGCGCTATCCGCTGGCACCGCCGCGCCTCGAGGACGCGCACCGGCGCATCGTCCTCGAGCTGCAGGAGGCGTTGCCTGACGGCGCGTACCTGGCGACGGCCCGGGTGGTGTCAGCCGACACGCACGTGGTGTCGCTGTCGATCCGTTTCACGGTGGGCGAGGTGGCTGCCCAGGGCGACTGGGGCGCACTGGACGGTGGTGGCGCGGTGGTGGACCGCACGACGCTGCTGCCGATCAAAGCGGTGAGCTATCTCGGGCTCATCCTGTCGGCCGGGCTGTTTCTGGCCGTTCGCTGGGCGTTTCCCGGCGTGGCTGCCTCCCGACGGTTCCGGGTGGTGTACCGAATCGGGTTGGCGCTTTTCGTTGTTGGGCTCCTGGGCCGCTTCGCCGTTCTGGTGGCCGAGCAGGCCGGCGGGCTGGGCAACGCATCGTGGACATCGGTGAGCACCATTGCCGGCACCCCGTTCGGGATCACCCTGCTGGTCGCCACCGGTTTCAGTGTGGTCTGTGCGGTTTCAGCGGCGCGGACCGCCGCTGCGACAGCACCACTGGCAAGTGTGCATGCGCTGGCAGCGGTGACGGCCGTGAGCCTGGGCGGGCACGGCGCCGCCACCGAGTTCTGGCCGCTGCCACTGGTCGCCACAGTGTTGCATGTCTACGCCATCGCGGTGTGGCTCGGCGGGCTCGCGGTCCTCCTGGTGGTGACGAGAAACGTTCCGCAACTCGGTCGTTGGCACCGGGTGGCCGTGCTGCACGTCGGGCTGGTGGTGCTGGCCGGGACCATCCTGGGCGTGCTGCAGGTACGGCCGGTCAATGCACTGGCCACCACGTCGTACGGCCTGACCCTGGTGGTGAAGGTGGTGCTGGTCGCCGCCACCGCGGCGGCCGGCTACGCGGCCTACCGGGCGCTGCGCCGGAGCTCCGGCGCCGGCCGCCGGGTGGTGTGGGCCGAAGCGGTGACGGCGCTGGCGGTCATCGCGGTGACGTCCTCGCTGTCGTCGCTGACACCGGCGAAGGACAGCTACACCACCACCGTCGCGACCCGACTGGATTTCGGCGGTTCCGAGGTCCTGGACGTCGACATCAACACGGTCCGGCGCGGCGCTCAGGTGGTGACCATCTCCGGCGCGGGCCCGAATACCGAGGTGGGTGTCGAACTGTCCTCGGCCGCCGCGAATGTGGCGCGGCTGCCGGTGCGCATGACCCCGGCGCCGTCGGACGGGACTGCCCCGAGCTGGCGCAGTGAGGGCCTGATCGTGCCGGCGGCAGGCCAATGGAAGGTGACGGTGCGTTTCGCCGATGGCGGTGCGCCGAGACTGGCGTCGTTCTACTACGAGGTGCTCTGAGATGAAACTGACACACATCATCGCGACCCTGTTGCTGGTGGTGGCGGCGACCGCGTGCTCGAACGAGGTCCCGGTCACCTACTCCGAGGGTGCGGGTTCGGCCGGGGTGTTACGGATCCAGGTCGGCGGTGAGGGCTATCGCGACGTCCTCGAGTTCGTGGCCGAGCAGAAGCTGGCGCCCGGTGTGACGCTCGAGTTGACCGATGCCGCAGCGGATGCCAATCGGCAGGTGGTCGACCAGAAGGCCGATCTGGCCTTCTTCCAAACCCAGCCCGCGTTCCTGGGCAACCAGGAGGCCAACGGGCTCGACACGCTAAGTGTGGTGTCCAAGGTCGACGTCGCGCCGTATGCGCTGTACTCGTCGAAGTGGAAAGACGTTGCGCCCACCGAGGACTGGGTGAACGCCGGGCTGGTCGAGGACAAGGTCACCGGGCACAGCCTGCCGCACGGCGCCATCGTCGCCGTTCCGCAGACTGCAGCGGGTTTCGCCCGTGCCCTCTACCTGTTGCAGACGGTCGACCTGGCGAAACTGGACCGGCCGTTCGGTGGGGTGACGGTCGCCGATCTCTCGATCGGGCAGGCCAACGTGCTGGAATCACAACGCCATCTGGATATCCGGGGCCTCGACTTCGACGAATACGCCGAGGACATCTACCAGAACTACGACGCGGTGGTGCTCGACCCGACCACCGCGACCGCCATCGGCCTGGTGCCGGCGCGCGACGCCCTGGCCATCGAACCCGGCCCGGGCAACCCCTACGCGCGGGTGCTGGTGGCACCGTCCCGGCTGGCGGGCGATCCGCGGGTCTCCGAGCTTGCGCACGCGCTGGAGAGCAAGGAGGTGGCCGACTATCTGGCGACGACCTACCAGGGCAAGTTCATCTCCGCCCACGTGCCCTTTCAACCCTGATCAGTGAGGAAGTAACACCATGACCATCACCGAAGCCGAAACAACGTCGTCGACACCAGTTTTCGACAAACCGGTATCGTACGGATCCCCTGAGCTGGCGCAGCTGCTCGCCTACATCGACGCCGGCGTGGTGGACCGCGACCGCGAGAACCGGCACCCGTTCGACGAGTTCGAGGTGCTGCGCCAGTCTCGGCTCGGCGCGCTGCGCCTACCGGTGGATGGCGGTGGTGGTGGCGCCACGTTGACCGAGCTCTTCGCGACGGTGATCGCGCTCGGTGAGGTCGACCCCAACGTCGCACACAGCATCCGAAACCATCTGAACTTCACCGAGACACTGTTGCGTCGCAGCGACACCACCGACAGCCGCTGGCTCGACCAGGTGCGCGCAGGCAAGCTGTTCGGGCTGGCTTCCACGGAATTGAGTCGCAAACAGGCGGGCCGGCGCGACCAGCGGTTCGAGACCACCGTCACCACCGGGCCGGACGGTTTACGGCTGTCCGGCGCGAAGTTCTACAGCACCGGCAACCTGCACGCCAACTACCTTGTGGTGGGCGCCACCGGGCCCGACGGGAAACCTGTCCGGGTGGTGGTGCCCGCCGACCGCGACGGGGTGACCCTCGAGCGGGACTGGGACGGGATCGGTCAGCGCTTCACCGGCAGCGGCACCACCCGCTTCGAGAATGTCGCCGTCGACGAGTCCGAGTTCTTGAGCACGGGTGCGTATTACGGCGAGTTGCCGTACTCGGCGACGTTCCCACAGCTGTTCCTGACGGCGGTGATCGCGGGCATCCTGCGCCGGGTCACCCGTGACGCCGCCGCACTGGTGCGCGCGAAACAGCGCACGTTCTACCACGCCGCCTCCGATCAGCCGGTTGATGACCCGATTCTGCAGCAGACGGTCGGTCAGCTGTCCAGCCAGGCCTTCACCGCCGAGGCCCTGGTGCTCACGGCCGCCGAGTCACTCTCGAAGGCGTACGCCGCGCACGGCAGCGCCGACGAAGCCGAGCTGTCCCTGCAAGCCGCCCTGCGCGCCGCGAAAGCCAAAGTGGTGGTGGACGAGATCGCGCTGCGCGCCGCCGGTGACCTGTTCGACGTGGGCGGCGGCACCGCGGCGCGACAGAGCTCCCACCTGGACCGGCACTGGCGCAACATCCGTACCCTGTCGGCGCACAACCCGAAGACCTACAAAGCCAGGGCGATCGGCGCCCACGAGATCACCGGGGCGGCATTGCCCAACGGCGCGTTCTTCTGACCCGGTGAACGAATCGAAGGAGAGACAGTGGATCTGCAACTGACCGGCAAGCGCGCGATCATCACCGGCGGCAGCAAGGGCATCGGCCTGGCGATCGCACACGCGTTGGCCGCAGAGGGCGTGGACGTGGTGCTTGCCGCCCGGGGGCAGGAGGCCCTGGAGAAGGCGGCCGCCGAAGTGGCCGAACGCAGCGGCCGCCGCGCCGTCGCGGTGGTCACCGACACCGGTGACGACGAATCGGTGAAGGCGTTGGTGGCCAGGGCCGTCGAGGAGCTCGGCGGTATCGACATCCTGGTCAACAACGCCTCCAACCAGAGCATCGGGGCGGGTTTCCCCGACCTGGCCGGTACCACCGACGAGGCGTTCTGGGGCGACGTGAACGTCAAGGTGGTCGGCTATCTGCGCACCGCCCGGGCCGTCGCCCCGCATCTGGTTGCCCAGGGCTGGGGACGGATCATCAACGTCAGCGGCTTGGGCTACCGGCAGACACATTCGATCGTGCGCAGTATCCGTAACGTGAGTGTGGCAGCGCTGACCAAGAACCTGGCCGACGAACTCGGCCCGCACGGCGTCAATGTCACCGTGGTGCACCCGGGGCAGACCCGCACCGAGACCAAGAGCTGGGAGGGCCAGCCCGCCAACAACGCCATCGGCCGGGTGGTCGATGCCACCGAGGTCGCCGACGTGGTGGCTTTCCTGGCCTCACCCCGCAGCGTCAGCATCACCGGCGATGCGGTGGCGGTCGGCGGCGGGCTGCTCGGCACGGTGAACTACTGAGCCCGCGGCGGACACGAAACTCACCCGAAATGCGAGGATTTCGGGTGAGTTTCGTGTCTGTCACCTGCTGGTCAATCCCCGCTGCCATTTGGTGACCCGCCACTCGACTCCGGTCATGATGGCGTTGACCAGGATTCCGATCAGACCGAGGGCCAGGATGCCCGCGTACATCTGCGGGGTCTGATACCTCAGCGCGGCATTGTTGATGTAGATCCCGATACCCTGTGCGCCGCCGACCAATTCCGCGGCCACCAATGCGGTGAACGCGTTGGCTGCGGCCAACCGGATGCCGGGGAAGATCGACGGAATGGCTGCGGGGAGTACCACGTGAACGAACGTGTACCACCGTCCGGCCCCCAGCGCCCGGGCCGAGTTCAGCAGTAGGCGTTCCACTCCCCCGACCGCACCCACCGCGTTGACGAAGATCGGCCAGAAGCACGCCCACACCACGATGGCGACCTTCGACTGCTCACCGATGCCCAGGAACACGACGAACACGGGCAGCAACGCCAGCAGAGACAGGTTGCGGAAGAACAACAACACCGGCTCGGCCAGCGTCTGGAAGATCCGGAAGGATCCGACGAAGATGCCCAGCGCGATACCGGTGACGAGCGCGATCGAGAACCCGATCAAGGCCCGTTGCACGCTGGGCCAGATCTCCGAACGCAGGGTGCCGTCGATCAGCCCCTCGACGAACGCCGAGAAGGTCGCTTGCGGCGTCGCGAGGTAGAGATCGCTGACATACCCGCTGGCCACCGCCAGCCACCAGATGAACAGGAACCCGGCCAGGCCGATGGCGCCGAATATCACCCTGCCGTACTTGGCGAGCAGCGGGTTGGGCCCCTTGGGGGGCGTCAGATCCTCGTCGACCTCGTCCTCAACTGAGATTGCCAAGGCGCACCTCACTTTCGAGAACGTCGGCCACCCGGGACCTGATGTGTGCGAACTCCTCCGAGTTCCTGGCATGGCTGTCCCTGGGCCGCGGCAGCTCCACCTCGATGAGTTCTTTCACCCGGCCGGGCGCCCGGGTCATCACCGCGATCCGGTCGGACAGGAAGATCGCCTCGTCGATGGAGTGCGTGACGAACAGGATCGTTTTCTTGGTCTCACCGGCTTCCCAGATGCGCAGCAGCTCACCCTGCAGGAACTCGCGAGTCTGAGCATCGAGTGCGGCAAAGGGTTCATCGAACACCAGCACCTCCGGCTCGTACGCCAGGACGCGGGCGATCGCGACGCGTTGCCGCATACCACCCGAGAGTTGGTGCGGGTAGCGGTTGGCCGCGGCCTCCAGCCCCACCGTCTGCAACACCTGGGCGGCCCGCTGCTTGCGCTCGGGTTTGGGGACACCACGGATCTTGAGCCCGGCCTCGACGTTCTTCTGTGCGGTGAGCCAGGGGAACAGTGCGTACCCCTGGAAGACGACGCCGATCTTCTTGTTGACGCCCTCGACACGTTTACCGTCCACCAGCACGGCCCCACCGTTGTAGGTGTCCAGTCCCGCAAGGATGTTCAAGAACGTGGATTTCCCGCAGCCGCTGGGACCCAGCAGGGAGACGAATTCACCGGTGTTGATCTGGAGGCTGAATCCGTCGAGCACCGCGGTGGCGTCCTTGGCCGACTTCGAGCCCGGCTTCGGATACAGCTTGGTGACCCGCCTGGCCTGGATGGTCGGGCGGCCGGTGTGCGCCTGCGTCTCCTGCTCGACGCGCCCGCTCAGACCGGCGGTCACTTCTGCTCCCCGATACCGTCGATGTGCACGAGATCGGTCTGGAACACTCCGTCGTTCTGCTCCTCGCTGAGGATCGCGGTGTTCTGCTTCTGCGACTCCAACAGGTCGGCGGAAGTGGCAAACGGGTTGAATGCGTTGGTGGCGATGTCCTCGGGCTTGAGGTTCTCCGAGCCGGGCAGCGGGGTGCCGACCTCTGCGACCAGGTCCCACCACAACTGCAGGCTCTCCTTGTCCAACAGCGCATTCGGGGCGTAATGCCAGTTGGTGGTCTGTTCGACGGGGTATCCGGTTGTCTTGCCGGCGATCTCCGCGGACTCCTTCGGGTGGGCGTTGGCCCAGTTCGCCGTCTTGGCGATGATGCCGACGAGTTCACGCGCCGCCTCCGGATGTTCCTGCAGCCAGGCGTTGCTGGCGACGTACGGCGCCTGGCCGCCCAGCGGACCCCAGTCCTCGTAGGAGGTGAAGGCCTGGGTGAACTTGTCCGGTTGGCTGAGCAGCACGCCCACCAGCGGCGGATGGAAGACGCCGAGGTCCACTTCACCGCGCTCGATGGCCGGCGCGATGAGCTCTGGCTTGAGTTCCAGGAACTTCACCGTGGACAGGTCCACACCGTTTTTCTTCAGATACCGTTTGATCACCAGATCCGTGCAGCTGTTGTTGCCGTTGAGGCCTATTGTCTTGCCCTCGATGGCTTTCAGATTGTCGTTGGTGATGTCCGAACCCGCTTTGGTGAAGTAGGCCATGTGCGGTTTATCCGGCAGATCGAGCATGCTCGAAGCGATGGCGGTGAACTTGAAGCCCTTCACCTTGCCGTCGATGTCGTTGTTGAACATGCCGGTGGCGATGTCGATGGCGCCCTGATCGAGCAGCTGCACCGCCGGTACCGCAGTGGCAGGGCCCACGTATTCCGGGCGTACCCCGGCGTCGTCGAAATACCCCAACTCATCGGCGATCCGGACCAGTGACAGCTCCGTCGTCGACTTGGCGAATCGGAAGGTCACCACCCCGTCGTCGCCACCACTGCCACCACTGCACCCGGCCAGCAGGACCGGTGCCGCCAGTAAGGGCACCGCCAACAGGCTCGAAAGCCTTCGATGTGTTTTCCAACCCATGATTTTCCCCATTTCACAAAGCGTTGGTAACCGTGCCCATTCGGAATCGATTCCGGTGGAACTGACGGTCAGCTGATCGAGAACTTAAACCCATTGCCCATCGTTACCCACGGATATACTCACCATGAGCGAAGCCGAGCGAGACTCCTTGATTCGCAGATGAATTGCCCCATTTCCGGTACCCGAACTGTTTAGCGCCAACTACATGTTCTCGGCAATTGTGGCGCCAATCATGAATACAAACGTTGGGCCTTTCAGGAGGAAATCTGATGACCATGAACGCCACTGCTGAGTCCGGTCTCGCGGCGGGCCGGCCGGATCCCAGGACACATCCGGCCTACCTCGAATTCGCCCGCGTGGTCGCCGACGTCATCGCACCGCAGGCAGTGGAGATCGATCGGACCGCCGTGCCGCGCTCACATATCCAAGCCCTCGGCGCTGTCGGGTATTTCGGGTGGTTCGTGCCCGTTCAGTACGGCGGGAAAAAGATTCCCGAGCAGGTGAAGAGCGCGGCCAACGAACTGCTGTTCGGCGCCTGCCCGTCCACGGCCACCATCGTCACCCAGCACGACGCCCCCGTTCTTCCCGCCCTCAAGGCCGGCACGCCCGCGACCCTGGCGTTGCTGCCACACCTGGCAGCGGGTGAACTCCTGGGCGGCGCCGGCATGGGACATCTGCGGTCATGGCCACAGCGACAAGGCACCGTGGCCACCAGGGTGGCCGGTGGCTACCGGATCGACGGCGTGATCGGGTGGCATTCGGGCTGGGGCCTGACCGATGTGATCTGGCTCGGCGCCGTCGACGAACGATCCGAGACCTACGTGTTCGGCATCGGCGACACCCATCACCCGAGCATCACCGGCGAAGTGCTGCCGTTGGCCGCGGTGTACGGATCTCGCACCGCCGCACTGACTCTGGACGGGTACCTCCTGCGCGACGAGTTCGTCACGGCCGTGATCCCGGTTCACGAGTGGAAGGCCAAGGACGGTTCGGTGCGCCCTGAACTCCAGCGTGCGCGCGAACTCAACACCGACCTCGATCCGGCTGAACTGCCGGCCCTGCCTCCGGTCGGTGCCTACGGTCTGGCCCGGGCGGCACTCGACGATGCCCTTCGCCTACATCCAGCTGATCCGTCCCTGCTGGCCATCGCCGACGAACTCGAGACCGCCGTGGCCACTCCCCTCACCGACCCGGATTGGCGCGCAGTGCTCAACGAGATCGCGGTGCGCGCCACCACAGCAGCCGTAGTGGCCCGCGGAGGCGCCGGACTGCTTCGCGATGACATGGCCCAGATTCGAGCCCGCGCGGCGCAGTTCCTCCAGGTGCGTGGGCTTGCGCCGATCGTGCGATCGACTCAACTCGCGACCTACGCCCGCTGAGGGCCGTGTCAGACCGCGTGAAGCGAGGAACGGCGCCGCGCCAGGTGATACGGCTCGAGGCCGAGATTCTGGCGCAGCGTCTGCCCTTCGTACTCCCGCCGGACCAGCCCCTTGTCCTGCAGTAGCGGGATCACTTCGCCGGTGAACCGGTCGAACGAATTACCGCCGTGCAGGGTGAAACCGTCAGACGCACGGACGGTGAACCACTCCGCGAAAACCTCCGCCACCTGCTCGGCGGTGCCCACCACATCCAGGTGCCCACTACCCCGGATCCGTTGCAGGAACTGCCGGACGGTGATGCCCTCGGTCTCGGTGACGAGGTCGCGTAACAACAGTCCCCGGCTCACCCGGCGATGATTGGTGGCCATCAACTCCCGGCTCGGTATCCGCTCGGCCGGAATCACGTCATCGAGTTCCAGATCGTCCAGGATCAGGGAGGGCGCCTCGCGTTTCACGAAGGTGCGGCGGGCTTGGTAGTAGTCCGGTTCGTTGAACACCTCGCGATACTCGTCCCACGCCTGCGCTTCGGTGTCGGCGATATAGGTGCGCACCCCGGGGAGTACACGCAGTGAATCAGGATGTCTGCCTTGGTCGGCCACCAGCGCCTTGACGCTGTCGTAGTACGCGCGGGCGTGCGTCAGATCCGGGGTGGCGACGAACACCGCCTCACCGAACCGGGCCGCGAACCGGATACCTTCTTCCGACGCCCCGGCCTGGAACACCACGGGCAGGTCATCGACCAGGCGGGACACGTCGAGTGCCTGCTCCACCGCGTAGTACCTGCCCACGTGCTCGATGTCGTGGATGCGATCAGCGTTCACGCTGGGGGCCGCACCATCGGTGAAGGTCAGGGCATCGGGTTGCCAACTGTTCCAGAGTTTGACCACAACCTCGATGAATTCGGTTGCCCGCGTGTAACGCTCGGTCGGGGCGAACAGGATGTTCGGCCCGAAGTTCACCTCACCGTTGAACGAGGTGACGGCGTTCCACCCGGCACGTCCCCCGCTGACGTTGTGCAACGTGGCGATCTGGCGAGCCACGTTGTAGGGCTCGAAGAACGACGTGGACGCGGTCACCACCAGCCCGATCCGCTCGGTGACCGACGACAGCGCCGCGGTCACCGCCAACGGCTCACCCAGGAGGCTGGGATCGTTGATGATGTTGTTCTTGTCGAAGCCCAGGAAATCGGCCTTGAAAAAGGCGTCCAACCTGGCACGTTCGGCCTGCTGGGCGAAATCGGCGATCCGCGCGAACGCCGAACCCGGTGTGGACCCGTACGCCGCCTGCTTGTCGGCCCAACCGCTGGGCCGGTCGAACAGCACAAGGTTCAAATACTCACGCCGTGGCGCCATGGGACTCCTCGATCGAAGAAGTGTTCCGGCGATTCTGGCCCGCGGGTGTCGGCCGAACAACCGGGTCGCGCTACGGGAATCGGTTGTGCCCGCTTAACAATCAGCGTGCCGGTAGCCGGTACCGTCACCCGGGATGAATTGGAGGTGGTTTCGCTGTGCCATCGGCACCGAGCGCGCTGACCGTCCGCGGCCTGCGCAAGACGTACCCGTCAGGTTTCACCGCGCTCCACGGCTTGGATCTCGACATCCCTGATGGCGCGTTCTTCGGGCTGCTCGGCCCCAACGGCGCCGGCAAGTCCACCCTGATCTCGGCGACGTGCAACCTGTTGCGTCCCACGGCCGGCGAGATCCGGGTGTTCGGGCACCCGCATGATTCCCGCACCGCACGCTCGCTGGTGGGCCTGGCCGAGCAGGAGGTCAACCTCGACCGGTTCCTCACCAACGTGGAGGTGCTGATCTATCACGCCGGCTACCACGGCCTCGGTCGCCGCGAAGCCCGCAGGCGCGCAGACGAACTGCTGGAACTGCTCGGTCTGGCCGACAAAGCGCGGCAACGGCCCAACCAGCTCTCCGGCGGCATGCAACGGCGGCTCCTGGTGGCCCGCGCGTTGATCAATCGCCCGCGGCTGTTGATTCTCGACGAGCCCACCGCGGGAGTCGATGTGGAACTGCGGGCCGATCTGTGGGGTTACATGCGCGACCTGCACCGCGGTGGCCACACCATCCTGCTCACCACCCACTATCTGGAAGAGGCCGAAGCGTTGTGCGACGAGATCGCGTTGATCCGCGCGGGTCAGGTGATCTCGCGCGACAGCGCCGCGGCACTGCGTGCGGCGTTCGGCGCCGCCGACCTCACCGAGGTGTACACCCGGGCGATGGCCAGCCCACCTGCGGAGGTGACGTGGTGACCGAGAACTGGCTTCGCACTGCGCCTTTGACCCCCTATGACCGGCCGTACCGAGCCCAGCGACCCGCCTTCACGTGGCTGCTGCAGCGCGAGATCGTCCGCTACATGAAAGTCTGGTATTACACAGTCGCCGGTCAGGTGCTGGCCGCACTGCTGTTCGTCTTCGTCTTCGGGCTGGCGCTGGGCAGCCGCATCGACGCGGTCCGCGGCATCCCCTACAGCCAGTTCATCCTGCCCGGCCTGGTGGTGCTGGCGGTGGTCACCGCGGGTTACATCCAGGGCTCCGCATCACTGTTCGAGGCGCGCAAGGACCGCTTCATCAACGCTGTGCTCGCGAGTCCCCTGCGGTGGTGGGAGATCAACCTCGCGTTGGTGCTCGGCTCGATTGTGCGCGGTGTCCTGATCTCGGCGGCGATCCTGGCCATCGCCATGCCGTTGACCGGCTCCCACATCGCCCGCCCGGGGTATCTGATCGTCGCGGGTGCCGCGGTCCTGCTGCTGTCGGCGCAGGCCGGGATGGTCGCGGCGATGTACAACCAGACCCAGGAGCACGTCGCCGCCATCCAGGTGCTGATCGTGCAACCCCTGTGTTTCCTGGGCGGGGTGTTCTACTCCGTGCACGATCTGGCACCGGCGTGGCGGTCGCTGAGTTACGTCAATCCGGTCTTCTACGCGGTGCAGGCGCTGCGCCATGGCATGGTGGGCGAAGCGGACATCTCGGCCTCGCTCGCCCTGCTGGTGGTCGTCGGCGCCGCCGCCGTCATCGGTGGCTTCCTGGCCCACAAGTTCCGCACCGGGAACCGGCTCAAACCCTGACGGTGGCCGCGTAGTGCGCGGCGATGTCGTCGCTGGTGGTAAGCCATGCGTCCGGTTGTGCGGCCAGGTAGCCGAGCGCCTCGACGAGATATCGGTGCCGGAATGGTTGTCCGATGACGAAGGGATGCAGGGCCAGCGCCAGCACCCGGCCACCCTCGGCCCGCAGTTGCTGGTACTGATCCTTGACCATCTGGACGAAATCCGGCCCAGTCAATCCCTTTCCGAACAGCAGCAGGTCGTTGAGCTCCACGGAGTACGGCACGCTGAGCATGCCCGGAACGGTCAAGCGGTAGGGCTGGTCGTCGTTGGTCCAGTCGAGCAAGTACTGAAACCCCAACTCGGCCAACAGCCGTGGCGTGTGGTGCGTTTCGGTCAGCCCCGGCCCCATCCAGCCCAGCGGGCGACGTCCCGTCGCCGAGGTGATGGTCTCGGCGATCTCCGAGAGGATGCGGCGTTCGTCGTCCACCCGGTGACCGGTGTGCAGCCGCGAGTTGGTCTGCCCATGCGCCAGCCACGCCCAGTCGCGTTGCAGACCCGCCTCCAGGATCTGCGGATAGGCCGTCACCACATCGGAATTGAGCAGGGTGCTGGCGCGCAGTCCGAACTCATCGAGCGCGCTGATGGTGCGCCAGATGCCAACTCGGGCGCCGTAGTCGCGCCAGCCGTGGTTCAACGGGTCGGGCCGCAAGTCCGCGGTGCCCGGCCAGATGCTGGTAGACGGCAGATCCGCCACAAAATGCTCCACGTTGAGCCCCACGTAGACAGCGACGGCCGCATCATGCGGCCACTGCAGCGGCGCCCGGTCGACAATGGGGCTGTAGGTGAAGGGTGGCAACGTCTCTGAAGTCATGCTGCGAACCGTAAGACCTCACATCGGTGTGAGGGTCAAGCCGCGGTATAACGGTGTGTATGCGAATCGGTGAGCTGTCCGCGCGGACCGGCGTCAGCGAACGGTCGCTGCGCTACTACGAGGAACGGGGCCTGCTGATTCCCACCCGCACTCCCCGTGGGCAGCGTGAGTATCCCGAATTCGCCGTCGACCGGGTGGTGCACATCCAGGAACTGTTCGCGGCCGGCCTGAACAGTCGCACCATCGCCGAACTGCTGCCGTGTATGCGTGATGCCGACGGTGGCCCCGCGGAATCGTCGACACCGCTGCTCGTCGAGGCACTGGTCAAGGAGCGCCACCGCCTCGATGCGCAGATACAGGCCCTGACCACTTCGCGGGCCGTCTTGGACGACGTCATCGCCGCGGCGTCGCCGGAGAATCAGCCGACCCGCTAGCGTTCCGTTGCGGCATCAAACCCCCTGTGCCACTTGAGTATCAGCAGTCACAAACGGGGCGTTCTTGTCAGAGGCTGGGTCTAGCTTCGGGGTATGGGTTCTTCAGCTGTCGCCGACAAGGAGGCGATGCTGGCTGCCCAGGCGCAGATCGAAGTGTTGACCGCGCAGATGAACTCGTTGTCGATCGATGCGTTCAGTCCGCTGGAGTTGTTGGCGCTGATGCAGCGCCGCGAAACCGTCGCCTGGATGCAGCCGGCCCTGGATCACAAGGTGTATCAGCGGCTGAGGTCGGAATGCGTCCCGAAACAGTTGGGGGCGACCAGCTTCAAAAAGGTCCTGGCCGCCCGGCTGCGGATCAGTGACAGCGAGGCCGCCCGACGCCTCACGTCCGCCACCCTGCTGGGCCCGCGCACCGCACTGACCGGCGAACCACTGCCACCCACGCTGCCCAACGTCGCCGCCTCCCAAGCCCACGGCCTGATCGGCCCCGAACACGTAGCCAAGGTCAAGGCGTTCTTCAAAAAACTCCCGGCATCGGTGGACTTCTCGGCCCGTGAGGCCGCCGAAGCCGACCTGGCCCGCCACGCCTCGACCCTGGATGTCGACGGCTTCACCGAAGTCGCCGACCGACTGAAATACCTCCTCAACCAAGACGGCGAATTCTCCGATGTCGACCGTCAGGCCGGCCGGTACTTCACCATCGGCAAGCAGGACGCCGACGGCAACGTGCCGGTGCACGGCAGGTTGACCCCGGAGTGCGCGGCCACCCTGCACGCCGCGCAGGCGAAACTGGCGGCCCCGGGTATGTGCAACCCGGCCGATGAGGCCCCGCAGGTCGACGGGGAACCCGACGCCGAAAAAGCTCGCACCGATGCCCGCACCCAGGGCCAACGCAGTCATGATGCGTTGCTGGCGATGGGTCGGGCGTTGTTGGCCTCCGGTGACCTCGGCCAGCACAACGGGCTGCCCGTCACCGTCATCGTCAAAGCCAACCTCACCGACCTGGAAAAAGGCGTCGGGCACGGCCTGACCGCCGACGGCACGTTGATCCCGATGCCCGAGGTCATCCGGATGGCTTCTCACGCGTTTCATTACCTGGCGTTGTTCGACGGGAAGGGGGTGCCGTTGCACCTGGGGCGGGCTCGCCGGACCGCTTCCCGGGGGCAGCGGATCATGCTGTTGGCCCAACACGGTGGTTGCACCATGCCTGGGTGCACCGCTTGCGGGTACCGCTGCCAGGTCCATCACGCCACCAAAGGCTGGAAAGACGGCGGCGAAACCAATATCGAAGACCTCACCCTGGCGTGTGGGCCGGATAACCGGATGGTCGAAACCACCGGTTGGACCACCCGAAACCGACCTGAGGACGCATCACCGAATGGATTCCGCCCCCGGAACTGGACTGCGGACAGTCCCGCGTGAACGTGTATCACCACCTCGACCGGATCCTCGCCCCCGACGATCCCTAACCCGAGGGTGAGCTCAAAGCCGGCCGCCGGCAACACACGTCAGCGGCCGGCACGAGGCTGCCCGCAGGTCAGCGCGCGTCGAAGTCGAAGAACGGGTCGCCCTTCGATTCGCCGAGCAACGACAGCTCCCACTCGAAGTAGGCGGTGTACCAGGCATCACGCTCGGGACCGAACTCCGGTGCGCCGGTATGGTCCACGACCGGCCCGGCATAATCCGCATCGGTGGTCACCAGATCCTCACTCACAGAATCGATTCCACCGTCGATAACCCACACTCCGTCGTGATCACCGGCCAGATGCTCGGCGGCGAAGTCATTGTCGCCGATCAGCACCACCCGGCCATGGCGAGCCACCAGCTCGCCGAGATGCTCACGCCGCGCATGGACGGATCCGGCCACATGACCGGCGGCGTAGCGGCTCGACGCACGAACGTCGACCACTTGCACCGACCCGTCCTGGCCCCACTGCAGCACCTGCTCCCAGGTGATGTTGCGACTCGCGTCGACCGGGAGGCGAACCTGATGCCGGCGCACCAGGTCGGTGGCGGCGTCGAAGGGGAGCACCGAGATCGGCCCGTCGTGCAGGAACCGTAGCCACTGAACAGTATTGGCCGTGCGCACGAAATCCCCCGTGTCCACCAGGATCACCCGGCTGCGCCGCACCGCGATGAAATCGTCGGTGGCCTGCACCAACTGCCCCCCGGGCGCCGACACAGCTGCGCGATGGTGTCCGTCCGCATACTCAGCGCGTGACCGGACGTCGAGCAGATAGGTGCTGCTGTCGAGGTCCAGATAGGCCTGCGCCTGCTCCCGGTTGATCACAGTGGCGCCCGCGGCGTCCAGTGTCTGGCTCGCCCAGCGCCGCAGCTGGGGGTCCACCTCTGTGGGTGCGGCGAGTGTGACTCCGGCGCCGAACTCGACCGGCTGGCCCGCCCATTCCCACGCGGGTGTTCCGTTGTGCAGGGAGAACACTGGGTTCGGAATCCCGGTGTTGATCAGCGACTGCGCGCCCACGATGCCCCGGGTCCGGCCCTGGCAGTTGACCACCACTTTGGTGGCCGGGTCGGTGACGGCCTCCAGAGCCCGGTAGGTGACCTCCGCACCGCCGCCGGTGTTGAGGCCTCCCGGAATGTGGTGGTGGACGTACTCGGCCGGCGTGCGGCTGTCGAGGATCACCACGTCGTCGCCGGCAGCCAGCCACCCCGCGAGAGTGGCACTTTCGACCGTCGGAGTCTGATAGGTGTGCTCGATCCACTCACCGAGGGTCTTGCTGCGGACGTTGGTGCCGGTGTACGTGCGGCCACCGGCGGCACGCCAGCCGTCGATCCCATCGTCGAGGACCGAAACATCGCTGTAGCCGATACGTTCCAGCAGTACCGCGCCGTGCTCATCGACGGCGGGCGCACCCGCCAACACGATGGGCGTCGCCGCGAAGGGCACCAGATCGGCGATGCGCTGCTCCAACTCATGCAACGAGATCCCGGCACTGATGGCGATGTGCCCGGCAGCCCGGTCGGTGGGTGTGCGCAGGTCCAGGATCGCCACCGGCCCGTCGCCCGCCAGCTTCCCCAGCAGTCCCGTACCGGTGATACGGCGCGTCATGGTGTTCTCCTTCAGGTGAGCCGCGGCCGGTCAAACGGTCGCGCGGTCGAACGGTAACGGCAGCCCCAGATGTCCTCGCAGCGTGCCTGATTCGTACTCCTTACGGAAGATGCCGCGGCGCTGTAATTCCGGGACCAGGTGATCGACGATCAGGTCCAGACCGTCGGGGTAGAAATCATGGTTCAAGTTGAAACCGTCCGCAGCGCCCTCGGTGAAGAATGCCTCCATCTCGTCGGCGACCTGTTCGGGTGTGCCCACCACCATGCGGTGCCCGCCGCCGGCGATGTGCCGGTCTACCAGATCCCGCACGGTCAGGTTCTCGGTACGGGCGGTGTGCAGCACGGAGTTGGCGAAACCGTAGCTGGTGGGCCGCCAGTCCGGTGCGTTGATCAATTCCCACGGCGGTTGTTTGTCCAACTCCAGGCTGTCCAGCGGCAGACCGAGCTGATGGGCCAGCGAAGCCAGCGCATCGACGTGCCCGGTGTTCAGGCCGGCCAACAGGTCGCGACGCTCGCGCGCCTCGGCCTCGGTGCTGCCGAGGATAGGCCACAACCCCGGAAGGATCAGGATCTCGCCGGGGTCGCGGCCGTAGACGTCGCGGGCTCTGGACTTCACCGTGCGAGCGAACTCCTTGCCCTGGGCCAGGCTGTGTTCGGCGCAGAACACCGCATCCGCGTGTTTGGCCGCCAGATCGATGCCCTGAGCGGAGGCACCGGCCTGCAGCACCACGGGATGGCCCTGAGGTGAGCGCGGCACCTGGTACCAGGTGTTGATCCGCAGGTGTTCACCCGCGTAATCCACCTCACGCACCCGCGCCAGGTCCGTCAGCTCACCTGAGTCCTTGTCTCCCACCAGCGCATCGGGATCCCACGACTGCCACAGAGCCTTGATCACCGAGATCGCTTCGTCGGCAACCCCATAACGGACGTCCCGGTCCGGGTGCGCGTCCCGGCCGAACTGGGCTCCGGCCCGGGTGGACTGCGTGGTGACGACATTGACAGCCGCCCGACCACCGGAGATCAGGTCCAGCGACGAAGCCAGGCGGGCGATGTGATACGGATGGCGGTACGTCGAGGACACGGTCGCCACCAGGCCGACGTTCGCGGTTGCGCGGGCGATGGCGGTCAGCACGATGAACGGATCGAGGGCGTTCCACGGCTTGGTGAAGTCCTGCTGTCCGAAACCGTAGGTCTCGGCGAGGAACACCGCGTCGAGCAGACCCCGTTCGGCCGTCCTGCCGAGGTTCTCCCATTCCTCGATATCGAGGAAGCCGAGCGGATCCTCCCGCAGGCGCCAGCCGCCGGGCGCACGTCCCAGTGCGTTGGCGTTGACGTTGAGGTGCAGCTGTCGGGTTGTCACTGGCATCTCCTGATCAGGCCGTCACCACGGCGCGACTGCTGTCGGGCACCACCGCGGGCAGGCCGTAATGACCTCGCAGCGTGGTGGATTCGTACTCGGTGCGAAATATCCCCCGGCGCTGCAACTCCGGGACCAGGTGATCGGCAATCTGCTCGAGGCCGGACGGGAAGATGTCGAAGTTGACGTTGAAGCCGTCGGCCGCTCGTTCGGTGAACCAGCGTTCGATCTCGTCGGCGACCTGGTCGGGGGTGCCCACCATCGCGTTCTGCGCATCCGCGCGGCGCTCGAGAATCTGCCGCACGGTCAAGCCGTCACGGCGGGCCACCGCCAGGACCGAATTCGCACTGCCGACGCTGCGCGGTCGCCACTGCGGCGAATCGAAGAAGTCCCACGGCAGCGTCTTGTCGAGGTCCAGCAGTTCAGCCGGGGCGCCGAGGTGGGTGGCCAACGAGGCCACCGCGGTGTCATCGGCGACCGTGGGCCCCACCACGTCGGCACGACGTGCCCTGGCTTCGGCCTCGGTGCCGCCGAGGGTGATGTTCAGGCCGGGCAGCACCAACAGCTCGTCCGGATTGCGGCCGTGCGCGGCGGCGCGCGCCTTGAGGTTGGTGTAGAACGCCTGGGCCGTCGCAACGGTGTTGGCGGCGCAGAACACCGCGTCGGCGTGCCGGGCGGCGAGCTCGATGCCCGAGGGAGACGCACCCGCCTGGACGATCACCGGCCGGCCCTGCACCGAGCGCGGGAACTGGAACTTCGCCTGCAAGCCGACGTGCGCGCCGTCGAAATCCACCGTGGTGATCAGGGCTTCATCGGCCAGCTCACCGGAAGCGGGGTCAGCGACGAACGCCTCCGGGTCCCAGGAGTCCCACAGCTGTTTGACGGCGATCAGCACTTCCTCGGCACGGGCGTACCTGAAGTCTCGGTCCGGCAAGGGCTTTCGCCCGTACAAGGCGGCGGCGGAGTCCTCCCCCGAGGTCACGATGTTGACCGCGGCCCGGCCACCGGAGGCGATGTCGAGCGTGATCGCGCGACGGGCAACGTCCCACGGGTGATAGAACGTCGCAGACAGGGTCGCCACCAGGCCGATGTGGGTGGTGGCCCGGGCGACCGCGGTCTGCAACATGAACGGTTCGAACGCATGCCACGGCTTGCTGAAATCGGTGGCGCCCAGGTGGTCGGCCAGGAACACCGCGTCGAGCAGGCCCCGCTCGGCTATCTGCCCCAGCTTCTCCCAGGCGGTGAAATCGAGGAACCACGTCGGCGGATCGCTCCGCCGCCAGCTGTTGGGCGGCTTCGCCAATCCGTTGCCGTTGACGTTGAGGTGAAGTCGCCGCTGAACCACCCCACCATCGTCGGTCCGCGAGCATCCGGAATGAACGAGAAGCGGCTACCGATTTCGTGAAGCGGATCTTGGTTGATCACTCGGAGGCGTCCGCCGAAACTGGGCGGATGACAGAACTTGCCGAAGCAGGCACCGCCGTCACCGTCGACTCCCCGGCGTTGCGCGAGCTGATAGACCACATCGGCGAGGGCGCCATCGGGCGCGACGATCGTGACGAATTACCGATCGAGGCGATCGAGGCGGTCAAGCGGGCCCGGCTGGGTGCGCTGCGACTGCCGGTGGCCCAGGGCGGTGGTGGTGCGTCCCTGGTCGAGACATTCAGAGTCTTCATCGATCTCAGCGCCGCGGACTCCAACGTCGCGCATATCGTGCGGAGCCATTTCGGCGTGGTGGAGAACCTCTTGCGCAGCACTCGCCCCGAACACGCGCAGTGGCTCGAGCGCGTCGCGCAGGGTGATCTGATCGGGTCGGCCTCCACAGAGCTGTCCGCCAAGGCCGGTGCGACCGACGCCGCGTACCAAACCACCATCCGTGCGACACCGCAGGGCCTGCGGCTCAACGGCACCAAGCATTACACCACCGGCAGCCTGTACATGGACTGGCTGATCGTCGGCGCCACCGACGTGTCTGCCTCCGAAGCCGGTGAGCGGGTCGAGGTGATCATTCCGGCCGATCGTGCCGGTGTGCTGCGCACCAACGACTGGAATGGTTTCGGGCAGCGCTTCACCGGAAGCGGCACAGTGACCTTCGATGATGTCGCCATCGAGCCGGGCGATTACTACGCCCGCGGAAGGCTGCCCCGCGACGAGCTGCCGTACCGGTCCACGTTCTTCCACATCCAGCTGAGCGCGATGATCGCGGGCATTCTGCGCCGAGTCGCCGGCGATGCCGTCGAGCAGGTGCACGCCAAGTCCCGGGCCTTCTACCACGCTGTCGCCGACAGTCCGGCCGAGGACCCGATCGTCGCCTACAGTGTCGGTCTGTTGCACAGCCAGGCGTTTGCGGCCGAGTCCATGGTGCTCAACGCCGGAGCGGCACTGCAGGAGGCGTACGCCGCCCATGGCACGGCCGCCGAACCCGAACTGTCACTGCGCGCCTCGTTGTACAACGCTCAGGCCAAGGTCGTGATCGACGAGATCGCCAACCGCGCGGCCTCCGAATTGTTCGATGTCGGCGGCGGGTCACTGGTGCACCGCAGCAAGCATCTCGATCGGCACTGGCGCAACATCCGCTCGATCGCGGCGCACAACCCGAAGACATTGAAGGCGGTGGCCGTCGGCCGTCACGCCCTCAACGGCACACCGCTGCCGAATCAGGGCTTCTTCTGATCAGGAATTGATCGCCGACCCCGTTGTGTTGTACTGACTCGTGGCACTCGATGACCTGTTTCAGTCCCTGACCGTCGGCTCGCTGACCATTCCCAACCGCTTCGCGATGGCGCCGATGACGCGCCAGGCCTCCCCCGGTGGTGTTCCCGGTCCCGATGTCGCCGAGTACTACCGCAGACGAGCAGCCGGCGGCGTCGGACTGATCATCACCGAAGGGGTGCGGCTGCCCGATCCCGCGGCCGGTTATCCCGCCTCGATCCCCACGATCGCCGGCGGCGAGGCACTCGCCGGCTGGTCTCGCGTCACCGGCGCGGTGCACAGCGAGGGCGGCACCATCGCCGCCCAATTGTGGCATCAAGGCGCCCAGCGCGATGACGCCGACGGTGTGGCGCCGGTCAGTCCTTCCGGTGTCGACGGCCTCGGCCAGGCCAAGGGGCGCGCGTTGTCCAGCGCCGAACTCGCCGCCGTCGCTCAACAATTCGCCGAGGCCGCGGTCACCGCACGCGATGCCGGATTCGACGCCGTCGAACTCCACGGTGCTCACGGCTACCTGTTGGACGAATTCCTCTGGGAACGGACCAACCTGCGCACCGACGGTTATGGCGGGTCGTTGTCGGCGCGGACCCGTTTTCCCGCCGAGGTGGTGGCTGCGGTGCGCGCAGCCGTGGGGCCCGACTACCCGGTGATATTCCGGTTCTCACAGTGGAAGGGCACCGACTACGCGGCCACGATCGCCGGCGACCCGACACAGTTGAAGGATCTGCTCACACCCCTGGCGCAGGCCGGAGTCGACGTCTTCCACCCCTCCACCCGCAGACACTACGTCCCGGCATTCCCCGACCACGATGCCGATCTGAGCTTGGCCGGCTGGACCAGGAAACTCACCGGCCTGCCCGTGATCGCGGTGGGCTCCGTGGGGCTGGAGACCCAGTTCCGCAGCGAGACACCGGGTGAAGTCATCCGTCCCGCCGCCGTCGATCGTCTGGTCGAGCAGTTCGACGCGGCCGAGTTCGACATCGTGGCGATCGGGCGCGCCCTGCTCGCCGACCCCGCCTGGGTGAACCGCCTGCGCGACGGCCGGCTCCACGAGTTCCCCGGGTACGACGCGCAGAAAGCCCTCGCGGCGCTGGCCTGATGTGGGTCAGCCCTGCGGCACCGTGATCGGATCCAGGATCGGGTTGTAGGCGATGTCGATCTTGCGGTCGTTCTTGGCGCCGCCGGTTTTGACCGCCTGCGTCACCACCAACTGCTGATTGGCCAGCAGTTGCGGATCGGACAGCGCGAAGAACCGCGTGAGCTTGGCGGCCTCGAACTTGACCTTCGCCCGCTCGGGTGACTGGTTGAGCACCCGTTTGAACACATCGGTCACGGCTTCTTCGTTGTTCGGGTACCACTCGGTGTAGAAAGTGTGCAGTCTGGCGTAGAAGTCCTGCAGCGCTTCGAGTTTGGCCGGGTCGGCCAGCACATCCGGGCGTGTGATCGAGCTGCCGCCACCGGCGATGGTGTGCAGGGGCGGAGCACCGGGCAGGTACTTGGCCTGTCCGTTGTCGAGTAGTGGTTTGACTCCTTCGAAGGTGGCGATCACCGCATCCACCTCACCGGAGACGAACGCCGACGCGGCAGCCGAATTGTCGACGAACTCCGCCGGTTTGATGTCCTCCGGGGTCAGCCCGGCCTGGTAGAGCGCGACCACATAGGCCGCGTAGATGTTGCCGCCGAAGTTGTAGGCCACCGACTTGCCGCGCAGATCCTCGATGCTGTCGATTCCGCGGTCGGTGCGGACGAACAGCGACGGGTTCGGGTACTCCGACTCGGGATAGTTGGTGACCGCGATGGCCTGTATGCCCGGGGCGCCGGTCTGGTTCCAGTCCTGTGGCGCGTTGGCAAGTTCGACGGCCGCGGTGGAGGCTCCGGCAAGGCCCACGTCGATCCGCTTGGAGTACAGCGCCTGAAGTTGCTGGGCGGGACCGTTGATCACGGGGATGTCGAGTTCGTAGGGCAGATCCTCGAAAAGTCCTGAGGCTTCCAGTAATTCCGGGACATCGGCGGTCTGGGTGCCCCACACCAGCCGGGTCCCGGCACCGTCTCCTGCGGCGGAGTCGGCCCGCTGCTCGCCACCGCAGGCGCTGACGGTCAGCACGAGCGCCAGCAGCACCGCAGGCCAACGGGTTTTCCCACGACGATCAGACACTGAGCTGCTCTCCTTGGTGGTCGTGCTGTACGCCGAGCTTGGCCAGCAGCAGCGCACGCAGTTCGAGGAATCGCGCGTCGACGCGCAGTCGAGGTTTGTCGATGTCGACGCGGATATCCACGTCGATGGATCCGCCTGAAAGCACCAGGATCCGGTCGGCCAGCAGGATGGCTTCGTCGACGTCGTGGGTGACCAGCAGCACGGCAGGGCGGTGGCGGCGGACCAATTCACCCACCAGTTCCTGCATCTTGATGCGGGTCAGCGCGTCGAGTGCCGCGAACGGCTCGTCGAGCAGCAGCAGTCCGGGTTCGGTGACCAGCGCGCGGGCCAGGGCCACCCGCTGGGCTTCCCCGCCGGAGAGCGTGACCGGCCACGCATCGCCGTGGTCGCCGAGTCCGACCTCGGGAGTGCCTCGATGGCCCGGTCGCGGTGCCGTCGGGCGCGCCGCCAACCCAGAATCACGTTGCGCCACACTCGGTGTGCCGGCACCAGTCGTGGTTCCTGGAACACCACCGAGCGCGCCCGTGGCACCTTGATCTGGCCGCCGTCTGCGGTGTCGAGGCCGGCCAGGATGCGCAGCAGCGTCGTCTTACCGGTGCCCGAGGGCCCCAGAAGCGCGACGAACTCACCCTTGGCCAGGGTCAGGTCCACGCCGTCGAGGACTGCGCGGTGACCGAACACACGGCGCACCGCTTCAGCCTGCACCGCCACGGTGTCCCTATCCGATGGTGACACGGGGCCTCCAGGGCAGAGCCAGATGTTCGATGAGTCGCATCACGATGTCGACCACGATGCCCAGCAGCGCGTACACCAGGATGCCCGCGATGACGATGTCGGGGCGCTGGTTCTGATTGGCGTTGTTCAGCAGGTAGCCGATCCCCTCCCTGGCGTTGATCTGCTCGGCGAGCACCAGCGCGAGCAGGGCGACACCCGAGGCATACCGAATGCCGGTGAGCGCAGCCGGAAGCGCGGTCGGCAGGATCACCTGGGCGGCCAGCCGCCAGCCGTTGAGTCCGAAGATCTGCCCGGCTTCGATCAACTTCTTGTCGACACCACGGACACCGTGGTAGGTGTTCAGGTACACCGGGAAGACGGTGGCCGCGGCGATCAGGATGATCTTGGGTTGCTCACCGATGCCGAACCAGGTGATGAACAAGGGCACCACGGCGATGAACGGAATGGTCCGCAACATCTGCAGCGGAGCATCGAAGACCTCTTCGCCGATCTTCCACAGGCCGGCGAACAGGCCCAGCACCAGACCGATGGTCACGCCGAAGAACAGCCCGATTCCCGCCCGCTGCAATGACACCGGTAGCGCGGCCTGCAGATCGCCGTTGGACCACAGCTCGGTATAAGCGGCCAGGATCGCACTGGGCGGCGGCAGGGTGTACTCCGAGGTCCACCCCACCGTCGACGACAGCTGCCAGATCGCCAGCAGCGCAACGGGAACCAGCACCCGCAGCGACCTACCGCGCCACAGCCGCCACGCGTCGTGCCAGGCGCTGCGGGTCCCCCGTGGGCTGAGATCCTCGAGTTCCCCGGTGACGCTGGGAACGTCGAACGCGACGCTGGTCATGTGTAGGTCTTGAACGGAACGGTGTCGTCCTGTTCGAGTTCGGCCACCAGGCCCAGTTCCCACGACAGGTAGCGCCGGAAACCCGCTTTGCGCCGCTCCGGATCGGTTTCCCGCCAACCGGATGGCACCACGTCCTCGGGTTCGTGCAGCCAGCTCTCGGTTCCGGTTTCCACCGGCAGTCCCGCGGCCTGCCATGCGGCTGTGCCGCCGTCGAGCACCTGGACCGGCCGGTCGGTCACCTCGGCGAGTTCGGTGGCGGCGAATGTGGCCAGCACCGAGTCTTCCGAGGTCAGGGTGATCGGGCCGGCGCCCGGTATGGCAGACGAGGACTCGGCCAGTCGTGACCGGATGGCGAAGTGCGCACCGGGAATGTGGCCGGCGCGGTAGGAAGGACTCGGAGCGAGGTCGACAACCACCGTTTGTGGTGCGCCGCGCAGGGTTTCGACGGTGACGAGGTGGACTCCTTCGGTGGGTGCCTCCACGGCACTGACGGTCGGACCGGTCACCAGCTCCTGACCGATGAGGGCGTCCTCGACGACGAACACCTCGCCCCAGCCGATCTGGGCGATCCACGACGCGGCGACGGTGGCCCGCACGGTGTCGTTGTCGACCAGCACGATCCGGGCGTTGTGCGTGCCGACATGCCGGAACGTCCACGGCGCCACATCCCAGCTGGGCGCCGAGCTGGCATCGGCCAGGTGCCCTTGCTCATACTCCTCGGGCGTCCGCACATCGAGCACGTACAACGAGCGGGTGTCCGCCTCGGCGCGGAAGCGGTCCAGGGTGGCGGTGTCGATGCGGGTGATGTCGAAGCGCTCGGCGAATCGTGCGGCGGCCGCCTTGGCCTGCTCCAGTGCGGCTCCGGTGGGCAACGGCGCCGCCACCGAGGTGCCGTGCACCAGTTCGTGTCCTTCGAGCACCCAGGACTGGGTGCCGCCTTCCAGGGACACCACCGGGTTGGGCAGGCCACCGTTGATCAGTACCTGGGCGCCCAGGATGCTGCGGGTACGGCCGGCGCAGTTGACCACCACCAGGGTCTCGGGTGAGGTCACCACCTCAGCGGCCCGGTAGACCAGCTCCGCACCGGGGATCGAGGTGCCGCCGGGCAGGCTGTGATTCTCGAACTCGCCCAGTGGGCGGCTGTCGAGAAGGACGATGTCCTCGCCCGCCGCGACGCGCTCCCGGAACTCGGGGACACTGATGTGCGGTGTGTCGTAGACGTGTTCGATCCACTCCCCGAACGCCTGGCCGATCACGTGGTCGCCACCGGAGTGCACTTTGTGTCCCGCGTCGGCCCAGGCCCGCAATCCCCCCTCCAGGACGCGGACGTCGGTGTAGCCGAGCTCGGCCAACCGGGCAGCTGCGCGCTCGACGAGCCCGTCGTCGCCACCGTCGTACACGATCACCGGGGTGGACGTTCGCGGGACGCGGGAGCGCACCCGCAGTTCCAGGACACTGAGCGGAATGGACACGGCCAACAGGATCGAGCCCCGTGCCGCCGTCACCCCGGCCTCCCGCACGTCGATGAGGGCGTACTCGGAACCGGAGCCCACCAATTCATGAAGTTGGTCGGCGCTGATGCTCGCGGTGGCGACTGTGGTCATGCACCGAGTCTTCGACAGCAGGCCATCTCGGAACAATCGGGTTGCGCTACGGGAAAGCCCAACGCTTGCTTAAGTGTTCAGGAGAATGCCGCCCGTGCACCCTGACCGGTGTACTCACGCTTGTAGATGCCTTTACCCTGCAGCAGGGGCACCACCTGGTCGACGAAATCGGTGAGACCCCCAGGCGTGATGGCGGGGTTGATGTTGAAACCGTCCACTGCGCCCTCGGTGAACCACTGCTCGATCTGGTCGGCGACGTGTTCGGCCGAACCGACGAAACGCAGGTGTCCGTTGCCGGAGTCGGTGAGACGCAGGATGTCGCGCAGGGTGGCGCCGGCGTCGGCGTGGCTGCGCACGATCTCGTGGAAGCTGCGCTCACCGGCCAGGCTGTCCACCGGCGGCAGCCGGTGCACGGGGAACGGTTCGTCGAGACCGGTCCCGGTGAGGTCGACTTCCAGGCGTTCCTCCAGGATGCCGACGGAGCGCTCCGGTGGATTGAGGGCACTGATCTCTTCGTGCAGCGCATGGGCCTCGGCGTCGGTACTGGCCACGATGGGGATCAACCCGGGCAGTACCTTCACCGCAGGGCCGCTGCGGCCCAGTCGCTGTTGAGCGCGGTGCAGTTCCTCTCGGAACGCCCTGGATTCTGCGATGGTCCGCTGTGCGGTGTACACCGCGTCGGCGTAGGCCGCTGCCAATGCCCGGCCGGGCGCCGAGGATCCGGACTGGAACACCAGCGGGCGGTGCTGCGGTGAGCGCGGAACGTCCAGAGCCCCGTGTACGGCGAAGTGCTTGCCGCGGTGTGCGATCGGCCGGACGCTGCCGGGTTTGGACTGTACCCCGGCGCTCTTGTCGACAATCAGGGCGTCGGCGTCCCAGCTGGCCCACAGCTGGTAGAGCACCTCGAGGAACTCGTGTGCCCGCTCGTATCTCTCGTGGTGCGCCGGCAGCTCGTCCAAGCCGAAATTCCTTGCAGCGTCCGGAGATCCGGATGTGACGAGATTGACTCCGGCGCGTCCACCGCTGAGATGATCGAGTGTGGCGATCTGACGCGCGACGTTGTAGGGGTGGTTGAAGGTCGACGACAGCGTGGGAATCAAGGCGATGTGCGCCGTCGTCGGCACCAGCGCCGTCAACAGGGCAACCGGCTCGAGCGGCGAGAACAACGTCGTCCAGTCGTTGCTGCGGGCGGCAGGGGTGTTGGCCACGAACAACCCGTCGAACAGGCCACGCTCGGAGATCTGCGCGTACTCCTGGTAGTAACTCAGATCGAGCGCGCGCTCGGGGGTGGCATCAGGGTGGCGCCAGCCGCCCTGGGTGAACCCGATGGGCCGGATCACCGAATTCAGCACCAGCGCTTGATCGGACATGCGGGAGGCTCCTTGTGTTCAGAGGGGAATGGGCAGTCCGAGGTGCTCACGTAACGTGGCACCGTCGTAGTCGCGACGGAACAGATCACGGTCGCGCAGGCGCGGTACCACGTGCTCGACGAAATTGTGCACCCCGTCGGCCCCTTCGGTGAAGCGCAGCACGAAACCGTCTGCCGCGCCCTGGTCGAACCAGCGCTGAAACTCGTCGGCCACCTGGTCGTAGCTGCCGCAGAACCGGAAATGGGCATGACCTTGTAGATGTTCGACGATCAGCTGCCTCAGGGTGAGGCCGTTGAGCGCCAGGTCGCGGTACAGCGCCGAACGGCTGCGCCGCCGGGTCAGCGTCTCGGTATCAGGCAGCGCCGCAATGCGTTCGGCGGGTACGGGCTCGTCGAGGTAGAGGTCGGTGAGGTCGATTCCCGTGCCGGAGTCCCGCTCCCGCGCGACGACGGCCCCGAATGCCAGCGCAAGACTTCGCCGCCCGGCGTCGAGATCCAGTGTGTCGATGATGGCCTGTTCACGTTCCTTGGCCTCTACCTCGGTGGCGGCCACGATCAGGAAGGCTCCCGCCAGTACCAGTGGTTTCGCGGCATCCGCGCCACGGGCCAGCGCCACGGCCCGGCGAAGGCGGGTGTTGAAGCTTCGTGCGTGCTCGACATCCGGAGACGCGGCGAAGATGGCCTCGGCGTAGCGGGCCGCGAACTGCAGACCCACCTCCGAGGCGCCGGCTTGGAACTGCACCGGCCAGCCTTGCGGTGACCGCGGGACTCCCAAAGCGCCGTCGACGCTGAGGAATTGACCGCGGTAGGCGACCCGGCCCACCTTGGCGCCGTCGATCCGTGGTGCGCCGGAAGCATCGACGGTCACCGCGTCCGGTGCCCACCCACGCCACAGCGCCTGCACGATGTCGACGAATTCGCCGGCCCGACGGTACCGGGTGTCCTGGTCGGGAAGTTCGTCGAGGCCGAACTGCCGTTCCCCGCCGAACGAAGTGACCGCGTTCCAGCCGACCCGCCCGCCGGTGAGCTGGTCCAGGGTCTGCAACTGCCGCGCCAACTGATAGGGCTGGTTGAACGTGGTGGTGGCCGTGGACACCAGACCGATCCGCGTGGTCACGGCGGCGAGCGCGGCAATGACGGCCGTCGCGTCGGCGTGCAGGTTGGTGTACACCGAGTCGGTGTCGTCGATGTCGAACAACACCGCGTCGGCCTCGAACACCGCGTCGAATTTGGCGTCCTCCAGCAGCTTCACCGCGGCGACGAGTCCGTCGACATCGTATTTACGCCGCACCGGATCGGTGTGCGACGAGAAGCTCGGGGCCAGCCCGAGTGCGTGGGCGGCGAGTTTGAGCTGCCTCGGTTGTTTTCGCTGCCTGGGTGAAGTCACTCGGTCAGGGTGCGAAAAACGGCTGTCTCCAACAAGACCGCGCAACTACCAGAATCATTCAGCAGACCTTAAACCTTGCCCACTCTTAAGTTGCGGTCAACGGTTCGCGTAGCGCGAGTTCATTGCTGGTTCCGGCAACCGCGGCCAGACTCACCACTTGTGACATGCCCATGTTGTTGTGCCCGCCGGCCCTGACCACGGATTTCCACGACAACCCCTTTCGCGCGCCCGAAGCCACGGAAGAGATGAGGACCTGACTCCGATGACCTATCACCTCGGCCGTCGCGGCTTTCTCGGCTTGAGCGCGGCGGTACTCGGCTCCGGCGTGCTCGCTGCCTGCGGGGGCGCGTCCAACGGGCCGGCGCAGCCCGGGGCCGGCCCGAGCGGACCCACGGGGGACCCGGTGCGCGGCGGGACGCTGACGTTCTCCGATACCGAGGCGGTGTCCAGTTGGCAGGCGCAGAAGCTGAGCACCTACAGCGCGGGCAACCTGACCTTCCACACCAACGTCTTCCTGCTGTACTTCGACCCGTACAAGAGGCAGCTCCAGCCCTGGGTCGCGCAGTCGTGGACCAAGAACGACGAGAACACCCGGTTCAGCTTCACCATCCGCAAGGGCATCACGTTCAGCGACGGCACCCAGCTGACCCCGGAGATCGTGGCCCAGAACTACGAGCTCTACGGCCGCGGCAACGAGAGACTGCGCGTCCCGAAACACGCTCAGGTCTCCCGCGGATTTGACCATGTGGAGGTCGACGGCGACACCGTGACGGTGGTGCTGTCGAAACCGAACCAGCAGTTCCTGATCGACACCACCCGGCTGAACTCCCCCATCCTGGGCGCCAAGACCATCGGGCTGGAGTTCGAGGAGGCGGGCCGCCCCGAAAACCACGTGGGTGCCGGTCCATTCGTGTTCAAGTCCCAGGTACCCAACCAATCCGCGGTGCTGGCCCGGCGGGCCGGATACCAGTGGGCACCCGCCGGTTCTCCCAACCAGGGTGAGGCCTACCTCGATGAGATCGTATGGAAGGTGCTGCCGGAGAGCGGGTTACGCACCGGGGCCCTGACGTCGAATCAGGTGGATGTGGCCCGTGGCATCCAGCCCTCGGATGAAGCCGCCATCCAAGCCGCCGGATACCAGTTGCTGCTGTACCGGCCTCCACTGGGCACCTCGAACTACGCGGGGCTTCGTGTGGACAACGAATTCACCCGAGACCCGCTGGTGCGGCAGGCGTTGGTGCTCGGTATCGACCGCGACGGCCTCACCCGCGATGCCTTGAGCCCGAGCTATCCCCCGCCGGTGTCGATTCTCAACGTCAACAACGCCAATGTCATCGATCTGGCTCCTGAATTCGCCTACAACCCCGGCAAGTCACGGGATCTGCTGGAGCAGGCGGGCTGGCGGCAGGGCCAGGACGGCATCCGGGCCAAGGATGGCACGCAGTTACGCCTGACCGTCCCGCAGAGCGCTCAGCAGGTCGCACTGGGACCGGCCTGGGAGTACATCGCGCAGCAGTGGCGCCAGGAACTCGGAGTGATGCTCGACGTGCGCAACGACCCGTCGTTCGCCGCCTCGGCGAACACCGACGTCACGGTGCCCATCGTGGTGAGCCGCACCTCGATCATCTCGCTCGGGCAATCTTTCGGCGGCGAGGGCAACACCGCCCTGCTGGGCTCGCCGCCCGAACTGGCCGCGCTGTACACCAGGGAGCTGGAGGCCAAGGACGACGCCGAGTTCAAAGCCGTTCAGGCCGAACAGCAGAAGGCGCTGATCAAGGGTTCCTACGTGATCGCCTACTTCGAGGAGGCGCAGACCTTCGGCGCCTCACCCGACGTGCACGTGACATTCCAGACCCAGACGTATCCGGACTTCTACAACGCCTGGAAACGAGGGTGACCGCCGTACAGGAGGTCCAGGCCACTCTGGATCGCACCCGCGAGGTTTCCACCCGGCCGGCGCGGCGCGGCTCCGCGCAACTGGCCCGTTACATCGCAGGGCGTTTGGTGCAGGCGGTGGTGGTGTTGTGGCTGGCCTACACGTTGACGTTCGTGGCGATCACACTGCTGCCGTCGAATCCCATCGATATGTTCGCCACCGACGACACCGGCGTCATCGACCCACAGACCGTCGAGCAGATGAAGCTGTACTACGGCTACGACCACGGTGTGGTGCAGCGTTACTTCATCGAGCTGAGCCACGTCGTCCGTGGCGCGCTCGGGTATTCGATGAGTACCGGCCAGACCGTCACCCACGCCATCGGCGACGCCGCCCTGCCGACCCTACGGCTGGCGGGTACCGCATTCGTGGTGGCACTGCTGATCGCCGGCGCCATCGTCGCGACGGCCTCGCTGACGAACCTGCGGTGGCTGCGGGCAGCGGTGATCGCGCTCCCGCCGCTGTTCGCCGCGGCCCCGGTGTTCTGGGTCGGGATCGTGTTGCTCAACCTGTTGTCGTTCCAACTGGGCTGGATCTCCGCTTTTCCCGACGGCACCTTCGTGTCCATCCTGGTGCCGTCGCTGGTGCTGGGTCTCCCCCTGTCTGCGTCGATCGCCCAGGTGTTGCTCAAGAGTGTCGACACCGTCCTCGACAGCG
Source organism: Mycolicibacterium sp. SMGY-1XX (assembly GCF_059132455.1). Taxonomy (NCBI): domain Bacteria; kingdom Bacillati; phylum Actinomycetota; class Actinomycetes; order Mycobacteriales; family Mycobacteriaceae; genus Mycobacterium; species Mycolicibacterium sp. SMGY-1XX. The sequence continues at coordinate 2,920,739 of NZ_CP101139.1, read as the reverse complement.
ACTTCATCGATGTGGTGCGGGCCAAGGGAGCGGGCAAGCACTGGGTCTTCTGGCGCCATGTGGTGCGCAACGCGTCCGGTCCTGGACTGACGGTGGCCGGCACGGTGCTGGGCACCCTGGTGGGCGGCACCGTGGTCACCGAAACGGTGTTCGCCCGCGCCGGGATCGGCCGGGTGCTCGAGACGGCCGTCTCCCAGCAGGATGTGTCACTGGTCCAGGGCTTCATCCTGATCATCGCCGCGGTGTATGTGGTGGTGAACCTGGTGATCGACCTGCTGTATCCCGCACTCGACCGTCGTATTCTGCTGACCGCGGGCGGGGCGCGAGGCTGAGATGACCGTTGACCAGGAACTGTTGCGTCCCGCCCCCGCTGCGCCGCTGCCCGAGAGTCGATTCCGAAACAGGCTGACGCCCAGCAGTTTCGCCACCGGTGCCGCCATCGCGGTACTCGTGGTCGTCGCTCTGTGGACTGTTGTTCCCGGCTGGTTCACCCACTACGACCCCCTGGTCGGCGACGGCGCGCTGAAATTCCTGCCGCCGGGCCCCGAGCATTGGTTCGGCACGGACCGGGCGGGCCGCGACACCTACACCCGCGTGGTGCACGGCACCCGTAACACGGTGTACGGCGCCGTCATCGGCACCTCCATCGGGCTGGTGGTCGGGACCCTTCTCGGCGTCGTCGCCGGGGTGCTGCGTGGTGCCGTGGACGCGGCGCTGATGCGGGTGATCGACGTGCTGCTTGCTCTGCCGCCCTTCCTGCTGGCGCTGTGTGTGGTCGCCGCCTTCGGGCCGGGAACCACCCACGTGGCGATCGGCGTCGGCATCGCCGCCATCGCGCCGTTCGCCCGGGTGGCGCGCGGCGAGGCGCTGCGGGTGGTGCAACTGGAATACGTTGACGCCGCTCGTATCTCGGGTGCCCGCCCCGCGGCAGTGCTCTTCCGCCACGTCCTGCCGAACTCGGCGGGTCCCATCGTCGCACTGATTCCCACCGAGCTCGGCTCCACCATCCTCACCATCGCCGGGCTCGGTTTCCTCGGCTACGGTGCGCCGCCACCCACTCCCGAATGGGGCACGCTGCTGTCGGAGGGCCGGGACTACCTGGCCAACGCGTGGTGGCTGACAACCCTGCCCGGCATCGTCGTCCTGATCGCCGTACTCGCCGTTTCCCGTGCCGGACGGCTGCTCCAGCGACACTTCCGGATCTGAGCAAGGAACTGATGATGACCACCACTCTGCCCGCGGGCCACACCACCGGATCAACCGATCATGACGACACCCCGGTGCTCGAGATCACCGACCTCACCATCTCCTACCGTGGCAGCTCCCAGCCGGCGGTGCGCGAGGCGAACCTGACCATCCGGGCCGGCGAGGTGGTGGCCGTCATCGGCGAATCCGGTTCGGGGAAGTCCACATTGAGCAAGGCCGCGATCGGCCTGCTGCCCGACAGCGCACGTGTCGAACAGGGGGCGATCCGCATCGCCGGCCGCGACATCACCGGGTTGCGGGAGCGGGAGCTGGTGAAGTTGCGGGGCAAGGTGGTGGCCCTGGTGCCGCAAGACCCGGCGACGTCGTTGGACCCGGTGCAGCCGATCGGCCGGCAGATCACCGAGGTGTTCCGGTTGCATCCCGGCGGCAAGAAGTCGTCGCGCACCGAGCTGCGCGCACGGGCGGTCGAGCTGCTGACCCTGGTCGGCATCGACCATCCCGAGCAACGACTGCGGCAGTACCCGCATGAACTGTCCGGCGGTATGAAGCAGCGGGTGCTCATCGCGATGGCGTTCGGGCTGCACCCCACACTCCTGATCGCCGACGAACCCACCTCGGCGCTCGATGTCACCGTGCAGAAGCAGGTGCTCGAGGTGTTCGACCGGCTGACCGGCCAGACCGGGGTGGCGGTGCTGTTCGTGACGCACAATCTGGCCGTCGCCGCCGACCACGCCACCCGGGCCCTCGTGATGCGCAACGGCGAGGTACTCGACAGCGGCCCGGTGAACGAGCTGGTGTTCCAACCCCGGCACGACTACACCCGCGAACTCATCACCAGTGCCTTCGGTCTCGGTGACCGCCCCGCCCGCGCCGGATCGCCCGCCGCCGCCGAGACCCCGCCGGCCATCGAGGTCACCGGGTTGACCAAGACCTTCACCCACGGTCCCACCGGCAGCTTCCGCGCCGTGGACCAGGTGAGCGTGCGCGTCTCCCCCAACAGCACCTTCGCTCTGGTCGGGGAATCCGGCTCGGGCAAGTCCACCACCGCGCGCCTGATCCTCGGGCTCGCCCGCGCGGACTCGGGGCAGGTGCGTATCGGTGGCCGCGACGTCACCGCGCTGCGCGGCCGCGCCCGCCGCGAGGTGTGGCGGGAAATCCAGTTCGTGCAACAGAATCCACAGATCGCGCTGGATCCGCGGCTGACCGTAGAGCAGATCATCGAGGAGCCGCTGCGTGCGTTCCGGCTGGGTGACCGTACCGCCCGCCGGGCGCGGGTTGCGGAGTTGCTCGACCAGGTGGGGCTGTCGAGCGGCTTCGCCGACCGCAAGCCGCGGGAGTTGTCCGGCGGCCAGCAGCAACGGGTGGCAATCGCGCGCGCCCTGGCACCCCGCTCACCCATCGTGGTACTCGACGAGGCACTCTCAGCGCTCGACGTGGTGACCCAGGGGCGAATCCTCGATCTCCTCGACGAGGTACAGCGCGATCTCGACCTGACCTATCTGTTCATCTCCCACGACCTGGACCTGGTGCGATCGATCTCCGATGACGTCGCCGTGATGCGTCGCGGGCGTGTGGTGGAGACCGGGCCCACCGCGCAGATCTTCGCCGCTCCGTCTGACCCGTACACCCAGGCCCTGCTCGACGCGATTCCGGGGCGCGGGCTGCGGCGCCGGCTGGCGGGCATCGCATGAGCACCCGTCGCCTGAATCTCGGCGTTGCGATCCACGGCACCGGATCAGCCGCCCTGTCCTGGCGCTGGCCCGGAACCACGTGGAATCGGTTCGCCGACTTCGGTTTTTATCAACGGTCAGCCGAGATCGCCCGCCGAGGTGTGCTCGACGCGGTGTTCGTCTCCGATCATCCGGCGCTGTCTCGGGATTCATCGCGGGCCCCCACCCACGTCTTCGATCCCACGGTGCTGTTCGCGGCCATCGCCGGCGCAGTCCCTGATATCGGCTTCGTCCTCACCGCGTCGTCGACATACAACTCGCCGTACAACCTGGCCCGTCGCCTCGCGTCACTGGACCACATCTCCGGTGGCCGCGTCATCTGGAACGCCGTGGCCAACTTCAATCCCGACATCGCCGCCAATTTCGGCGCGGCGCCGCTGCCGAACCGCGAAGACCGCTACCGCCGCGCCGACGAATTCGTCCAGGTGGTCAAGAAACTCTGGCTCAGCTGGGACGCCCCCAGCGGCGACGTTCCGCAGGGGCCGCTGTGGGATGAGACCACCGCGCGCAAAGTCGACCATCACGGCGAGTTCTTCGATGTTGCAGGGCCGTTGAACGTGCCGATCGGGCCGCAAGGTCACCCGGTGATCGCCCAGGCCGGCGGGTCGGCGGCGGGCATCGACTTCGCCGGCAAGCACGCCGAGATCGTCTACGCCGCCCTGCTGACCAAGCAGGAGGCCTTCGACTACGGGGCCAAACTGGACGAGCGGGCCGTGGCGCACGGTCGGCCGGCGGGCAGCATCCGGCTGTTCCCCGGATTGGGTGTGGTGCTGGGCGACACCGCCGACGAGGCGCTGCGGCGGCACGAGGCCCTCAACGGCGCCGCCGGCGAAGACGCCCTGATCGCCGAGTTCATCAAACGCCACCACGCCAACAACCCCGCGTTTCCCACCCGTCTGGACCCCGACCGGCCACTGGATCCGGACTGGTTCACTCCGCGTGATGATCAGCCCCGCCCCATCGGATTCACCCAGGCGCTGGCCGATCTTGTTGCCGCCGAGGGCCTGTCCGCGCGACAGATCGTCCGGCGCACCGGCCCCGCGGGTGGGCATCGATTGTTGATCGGCACCCCGCAGCAGGTGGCCGACGACATCCTCGACTGGTGGAGTTCCGGAGCTGTCGCGGGTTTCAACGTGCACGTACCGCTGCTCCACGACGACCTGCAGCGTTTCGTCGACCAAGTGGTGCCCATCCTGCAGGCCGCCGGTGCCTACCCCCGGGAGTACGGCGAGACGACCATCCGGGACCGGTTCGCACTGCCGTACCCGCAGACCGGCGCCGCCGCCGACGCGGGCGCGGCCTGACACGACGGGGCAGGACAACAGCATGAGCATCCCAGCAGACCAACGCAGACTGTTTCTCAGCGTCGCCGTCAACAGCACCGGCTCAGCGGGTCGCTCGTGGGCTTGGCCGGGTACCGAGTGGGGCCGCTTCAGCGACTGGAACCATTACCTGCGGTCGGCGCAGCTGGCTCACGACGGCGGCTTCGACATCGTGTTCCTGTCCGATCACCCTGCGCTGCAACGCGACAACTCCTCCCGGCCGTTGCACAGCTTCGACCCCACGGTGCTGTTCACCGCGATCGCGGCGTCGGTGCCCGATATCGGGTTCTTCCTCACCGCCTCGTCGTCGTACAACTCGCCGTACAACCTTGCCCGCCGCCTGGCGACGCTGGACCACATCTCCGGCGGGCGGGTGATCTGGAATGTGGTGTCGAGCTTCAATCCCGATATCGCCGCCAACTTCAGCGCCGCGCCGTTGCCGCCGCGGGCCGACCGGTACCGCCGGGCCGATGAGTTCCTCGAGGTCGTCAAGAAGCTCTGGCTCAGTTGGGACACCCCGCACGGCGATGCACCCGCCGACACCGTCTGGGATGAGACGACCGCCCGCCGCATCGACCATCACGGCGAATTCTTCGATGTGGCAGGACCGTTGAACGTCCCGATCGGACCGCAGGGCCATCCGGTGATCGCGCAGGCCGGGGCATCACAGGCCGGCGTGGATCTGGCGGCCAAGCACGCCGACATCGTCTACGCATCGCTGCTCCACAAGCAGGCCGCCTTCGGCTACCGCGCACAGTTGCAGGAACGGGCTGCAGCCCATGGCCGCGACCCCGATGAGATACGGCTGATGCCCGGCCTCACCGTGATCACCGGCGCCACCCGCGAAGAGGCATACCGCAAGCACGAGGCACTGCACGGCCACGCGGGCGAGGAAGGACTGATCGCCGACTTCCTCAAGCGCACCGCCCTTTTCGACATCGACGCCGATCTCGACCCGGACGCACCGCTGGATCCTCAGCTGTTCGCCTACGCCGAGGACCAGTTCCGGCCCGTCGGTTTTGTACGCTCCTATGCGGAACTGGCCGCCGCCGAGTCGATCACACCGCGCGAGTTGGTGCGCCGCGTCGAGGGTGGCCACCGGCTGGCCATCGGCACCCCGCGAGATGTCGCCGACACGATCCTGGACTGGTGGGGCGACGGCGCCGTCGATGGGTTCAACATCCACATCCCCGTCCTCCCCGACGGGATCGCCGAGTTCAACCGGGATATCATGCCGCTGCTGAAATCCGCAGGCGCCGTTTCTTCCTCCTACGCCGGCGCGACCATTCGCGAACGTCTGCAGCTGCGGGACCCGCGCCGCGCACCTGCACCCGTCGGTCGATGACCCACACCGAGACGGTGCAGCCAACTCCGGCGGACACCTACGTCCGCAGAGTCAGCCACAGCTGATCACCGTCAGACCCGGCGCCGCTGTCGCTCGGCATCCAGTTCGACGCGAACCACGTCCACCGCCAGGCTCTGTCCGTAGCCGCGTCTGGCCAGCATCCCGACCAGACGTCGCATCACCTTCATGTCGTCACCATCGGCCAGCGACTCTCGACGCAGCCGGCTCTGCACCAGCTCTTCGGCACGTTGACGCTCCGCGGCGGCATCGATGTCCTCCAGCGCCGCGGAGATGATGTCATCTTCGACACCTTTTTTCCGCAACTCAGTTGCCAACGCGCGCTTACCTTTTCCAGCATGCACGCGACGAGACCGCACGTACTGTTCAGCGAAGTCGGCGTCGTCGATCAGCCCCGCAGAGGTGAGCCGGTTGAGCACCGTGGCGCTGACATCATCCGGAAAACCCCGCTCGGTGAGCTTGGTTTCCAGCTCGGCCCGGGTGCGCGCCCGCGCGGTGAGCAGACGCAGGCACAGTGACCGCGCCTGCTCCTCGCGCTTGTCGGACTGCTGCTCGTCAGAAGTCGACTGGGGCGGGCAGGACGTCATCAGCGGTCACCTCGGCGCCGATACCGAGCTTTTCCTTGATCTTCTTCTCGATCTCGTTGGCCGTGTCGGCGTTCTGCAGCAGGAAGTTGCGGGCGTTCTCCTTGCCCTGCCCCAGCTGCTCACCGTCGTAGGTGAACCAGGAACCGGACTTTCGGATGAAGCCGTGCTCGACACCCATGTCGATGAGCGAGCCTTCCCGAGAGATGCCCTTGCCGTACAGGATATCGAACTCGGCCTGCTTGAACGGCGGCGACACCTTGTTCTTGACGATCTTGACGCGGGTGCGGTTGCCCACCGCGTCGGTGCCGTCCTTGAGGGTCTCGATGCGCCGCACGTCCATACGGACCGAGGCGTAGAACTTCAATGCCTTACCGCCGGTGGTGGTCTCGGGGGAACCGAACATCACGCCGATCTTCTCGCGCAGCTGGTTGATGAAGATGGCCGTGGTGCCGGAGTTGTTGAGCGCACCGGTGATCTTGCGCAGCGCCTGGCTCATCAGGCGGGCCTGCAGACCGACGTGGCTGTCGCCCATCTCGCCTTCGATTTCTGCACGCGGCACCAGGGCGGCCACCGAGTCGATGACCAGGATGTCCAGCGCCCCGGAGCGGATCAGCATGTCGGCGATCTCGAGGGCCTGCTCACCGGTGTCGGGCTGGCTGACCAGCAGCGAATCGGTGTCGACGCCGAGCTTCTTGGCGTAGTCGGGATCGAGAGCGTGCTCGGCGTCGATGAAGGCGGCGATACCGCCGGCAGCCTGGGCGTTGGCCACCGCGTGCAGGGCCACGGTGGTCTTACCCGAGGACTCCGGGCCGTAGATCTCGATGATGCGGCCGCGGGGCAACCCGCCGATACCCAGCGCCACGTCGAGGGCGATGGATCCGGTGGGGATCACCGAAATGGGCTGACGGACCTCGTCACCGAGGCGCATCACGGAGCCCTTGCCGTGACTCTTCTCAATCTGCGCGAGTGCGAGCTCGAGGGCTTTCTCGCGGTCCGGGGCCTGTGGCGCCATGGTGATGCCTCTTTCGCTAGTCGTGTTCTCTGACCGGTGTTGGTCGGTTGCTCGTAGGCTAGAGGTGCCCTCCGACAAAAAATCCCGACAAAAATTCCGACAGAACTTCCGGCCGAACACTCACCACAGTAGACGAACAGGTGTTCGATTCAAGCGGACACGCCGTGAAGATTCATCACCACTGGTCGCGAGGCACATCAAAATCGGCGCACAGGGCGCGCCACACGTCGCGGGGCTCGACACCGTCCTCGATGGCCTGCGCGGCGGTGCGACCGCCGACATCCGCCAGCACATGGTCGACGAGCAGCGAGGCTCCGCGCACGGAGCCGAACTGCGCGTCGACCAGGTCATGGAATTCGGTCAGCCGCACTCCACCAACTTACCCAACCGCTTCCTGGCACACCTGTACCGGATCGGCGACCGCACAGGACGTCGCCCCCGCCGCCGCCGCGGCCTCCCGGTACCGGGGCGAGGTGATCACGTCGCGCACCGCAGCGGCCAGCGCTTCCCTCGTCAGAGGCCGGATCAGCCGTCCACTACCTTGTCGCACAACACGATTGGCGATCTCCCACTGATCGCCTCCGCCGGGCACCACCACCATCGGTACTCCCGCCAGCAACGTCTTGGCCACGGCACCGTGACCGCCACCGCAGATCATCAGATCGGCACGGGCCAGCAGCTCGTCCTGTCGACCCAGGCCCGCCACCGCCCACGGCGGCAGATCCAGACCCGTCCCACCCAGCCGCGACACCGCCACGCGCGCACCGTCCGGCAACACCTCACCCGGCACCAGGACGTCGATGGCCAGTTCGGCCAGCCCCTGAGTACCCGTGGTCGCCGTCGACGGGGCCACCACCACCAGCGGTCCACCGCCCTCCGGCACCGCCAACAGCTCGGTGGTCGGCTCGAAGTGCAACGGGCCCACCACCACGGCCTCCTCCGGCCAATCCGGGCGGGGCACTTCCAATGCAGGCAGAGTGGCGATCAGCCGGCGCAGCGGCCCGGGATCCTCGGCGGGCAGCCCGATCCCGGCCCGGGCCTGCGCGCGCTGCCGCAAGCCCTGTTTCCACGATTTGGCGGTCAGTGCCCGCATCAGCGTGTCCCTGGCCCGGCCCCGCAGCCCCGTTCCGGGCGCCAGCCCACTGCCGATCGGCGGCAACCCCACCGAGGGCCGGTACAGCGGATGCGGGTTGAGCTCGATCCAGGGGAGTCCGAGCAGCTCGGCGGCCATGCCCCCGCAGGCGGTGATGACATCGGAGACCACCAGGTCGAAATCGCGTAGCTGCCCGGCATTGAGGACGGCCATCCGCGCCGCGCGTTGGTGGATCTTCGCACCGGCGTCGAGATCGTCATCGGCGGGATCCGGGTCGAGCCCCAGCAGTTCGCAGGCCTCGAACCCTTCGCCACGGGCCGTGTCCAACCAGGTGACCCCGGTGAACAACGTCGGTGCATGCCCGGCCGCTACGAAACGAAGGCACAGGGCGATGGCGGGAAACGCGTGCCCGGGGTCCGGGCCGGCGACCACCGCGACACGCATCGCCCTACCCTGCCACACGGCTGATCCGTAGGCTGACCGGCATGACTGAGCAGATCACCGAAACTGCCGCCTCGAACATCGCCACCGTGGAGAAGTTCCTTACCGCACTGCGGGACAAGGACCTCGACACCGCGGACTCGCTCCTGGCCGACGATCTGGTGTACCAGAATGTCGGCTTCCCGACGATCCGGGGCCGCAGCCGGACTATCAAGCTGTTCAAGGGCATGCAACGCCCGAGCCTGGGCTTCGACGTGAAGATCCACCGCACTGCCGCCGACGGGAACACGGTGCTCAACGAGCGCACCGACGTCCTGGCGTTCGGGCCGGTCCGGCTGATCTTCTGGGTGTGCGGCGTCTTCGAGGTGCACGATGGCCGAATCACGCTGTGGCGGGACTATTTCGACAACGTCGACTTCGCCAAGGCGATCGTGCGTGGTGTCGCCGGCGTGGCGGTGCCGTCACTGCAGCGGAAGTTCTGACCTGCGCCGAAGCGCGCGATCAGGCCCCGCGGGCCCGGTTCAGTCGGCCCAGCTCGTCGAATGCCTGCGCCCAGCCGAGCAGCCGGTCGGTGGCAGTGGTGAGCTGCTCCCGGTAGCGCTGCTGCGACATCACCGACACCGGCATGGAGCCCCCATTGGCCGCGGACACCAATTGCGCTGCGGCCGTAACCATCTCGTTGTACTGGCGCACGCCGTGGCCGAGCTGCGCGGTGAAGGCGTTGATGGTGGGCACCAGATAGTTGCGGGCGTGCGGGGTGGCCCGCACGGTGCGCTCCATGGAGACCACCTCATCGGCGGTCGCCATCATGGTGGCCGTGGTCTGATTGGCCGCCTCGGTGAGTTCCCGGATGTCATCGGCCGGCAGCAGTTGCCCGCGCTCGATCACCCCGATCAGTGACATCAGCCCCCGCTCGGAGGCACCCAGCGCGGACATCGCCGGCCGGGCCGCCGAGCCCGGCGGAGGGAGCCGACGGGTGCTCGCGGGTCGCTGCACCGGTAGCGGGGTGGCGCGAAGCCAGCGATACCGCAGCAGGAACAACGTCGCCGGGAAAGCGGCTCCACCCGCGATCACGATGGTGATGATCAGCGCCCAGAACGGCACACTCCACGCGGCCAGAAGTGCGGTGACCAGAATCCAGAACACCGACGAGACGGTGAAGAAGACGCCCAGGCGCAGCGCCCATTTGCGCTTGCGAAGCTGCCGGGCCCGCGGATCCGCCGCGAGGCTGAGCCGGTGCGCCACCACATCGGCTGCCTCACTGGCAGAGTCAAGCCCCCGCTGCAGTATCGAACCCCACTGCCGGGAGAACGGCTTGACTGCCACTGGTACGCCTCTCTACTGGCCGAGCGGGTTTTCGGGGGTGGTCTGCGCAGGTGTGGCCGGCGCAGTGTTCGGGGTGGCGGTGGGGCCCGAGGTCAACGCGTCTCCGCGCATCGAGGCCCGGATCTGCTCCAGCCGCGAGTGACCGGCCATCTGCACGCTGGCCTGCTGCACCTCGAGCATGCGGCCCTGTACCGAGTTCTGCGCGAGTTCGGCCTCACCCATGGCGTTGGCATAGCGGCGCTCGATCTTGTCGCGCACCTCGTCGAGGCTCGGGGTGTTCCCGGGGGCCGCCAGGTCGCTCATGGAGCGCAGCGACGCACTGACCTGCTCCTGCATCTTGGCCTGCTCGAGCTGAGACAGCAGCTTGGTGCGTTCGGCGATCTTGGTCTGCAACATCATCGCGTTCTGCTCGACGGCCTTCTTGGCCTGGGCGGCCGCCTGCAGCGACTGGTCGTGCAGGCCCTTGAGGTCCTCGACGCTCTGCTCCGCGGTGACCAGCTGGGCGGCGAACGCCTCGGCGGCATTGGTGTACTCGGTGGCCTTGGCCGAATCGCCCGCGGCGACGGCCTGGTCGGCCAGCGTGAGCGCCTGACGCACATTGGCCTGCAGCTTTTCGATATCGGCGAGCTGGCGGTTCAGCCGCATCTCCAGCTGGCGCTGGTTGCCGATCACCTGAGCAGCCTGCTGGGTGAGCGCCTGGTGCGTGCGCTGGGCTTCCTCGATGGCCTGCTGGATCTGCACCTTGGGATCAGCGTGCTCGTCGATCTTGGAGTTGAACAGCGCCATCAGATAGCGCCACGCCTTCACGAACGGATTTGCCATGGGGTTCGTTCCGCCTTCGTTTCGTCGTCGCCGTTGAAGTTGATGTCTGCCCAGATAGCCAAACGGAGCAGTACGTGCGTACCGCCCAATTTATCCGCTAGACGCAGATAGCCACACCCCCGCGCCGGGGTGCGGGGCCAAAATGTCGGATCAGGCCACTGCCATGGTGGCGCGTTCCTGGACAACAGGAGGGATCACGACCTTGGTGCTGGCATCGATGTTGGTGGCCCCGACCGGCTCGCTGAGGACCTCGTGGCGGGCCATCCGCTCGCCCGCGTCGATCAGCACCCGCGACAGCGGGACATCCAGGGCGGAGCAGATGGCGCTCAGCAGCTCCGACGACGCTTCTTTGCGGCCGCGCTCGACCTCGGAGAGGTAACCGAGACTCACCATCGCGGCATCGGAGACCTCGCGCAGGGTCCGACCCTGCGATGTCCGGGCGCGACGGAGCACGTCGCCAACGACCTCACGCAGCAGTGCCGTCATCGCGCTCTCCTAACGTTTCGTGTGCGGTTGTCTCCAAGATGAACGTCATCCACGACGGAGATGGTTCCCGCTCGGCCAATCCGATCCGCCACTGTGAGACAACAGTCAGTCGAGCCGGGCCAACAGCGTCAGGACCGCCTGGTGCACCGACTCCTGCCGGATGTCCCAACGGTTACCGGAAAGGTGCAGCTCACTGACATCGCAGCCGGCGGGACCGGCCACCCCGACGAACACCGTCCCGACTGCGTGACCGCCGTGTGCCTCCGGCCCGGCCACCCCGGTGAGCCCGACTCCCCAGGTGGTGGCGCACCGCTGTCGCGCGCCGACGGCCATCGCTTCCGCCGTGGGCGCGGCCACCGGTCCGACGCCGGCCAGGATCTCCGGGGCGACCCCCGCGAGCGCGATCTTGGTGGCCTCGGTGTAGGTGATCAATCCGCCGAGCAGCACCCTGCTGGCGCCCGGCACCCCGGCCAGAGTCGCGGCCAGGAGCCCGGCGGTCAGGGACTCCGTGGTGGCGACGGTTTCACCCCGGGCCGTGAGCTCGGCGACCAGCAGGCGGGCATGGTCGCCGAGGCTGTCAGGCAGCAGCGGATCGTGCACGCGCGCCCCGCAACGCCGACAGTGCGTAATCGATGCCGGTCAGCACCGTCAGGGCGAGCGCCAACCACATGATCACCCACGCCCCGGTATGCCAGGCGCCGGACAGCGGCAGGATGAACAACCCGATCGCCGTGGCCTGGACCAACGTCTTGAGTTTGCCGCCCCGGCTGGCGGGGATGACGCCGTGCCGGATGACCGCCAGTCGTAACAACGTGACGCCGATCTCCCGGAACAGGATGACCGCCGTCAACCACCAGGGCAGATCACCCAGCATCGACAGACCGATCAACGCGGCCCCGATCAGCATCTTGTCGGCGATCGGGTCGGCAAGCTTGCCGAATTCGGTAATCAGGTCATAACGGCGGGCCAGGTAGCCGTCGAGGTGATCGGTGATCACCGCAGCGACGAAAATCGCGAAAGCCGTTATCCTGCTAGCGGTTTCGTGGCCATCACCGGCAAAAAGCACCAACAGGAAGACCGGCACCAGTACCAGCCGGAAACCGGTGAGGATATTGGCGATGTTGGCAACCCTGACGCGACGGACCGCCGGAGGAGTTTCAGGATGGCCCGACACTGGAACAGAATATCGGGTGGCGGGACCACCCCCCGCAGCCGATACTCTCGATCCGTGAGCGGGCTGACCGTACGCCGGGCGCGTACCTCGGATGTTCCGGCGATCAAACACCTCGTCGACACCTATGCGGGCAAGATCCTGTTGGAGAAAAGCCTGGTCACTCTGTACGAGTCGGTGCAGGAGTTCTGGGTGGCCGACCGCGAGGGTGAGGTCCTCGGCTGCGGGGCGCTCCACGTGTTGTGGTCCGACCTCGGCGAAGTGCGCACGGTGGCGGTGCACCCCAAGGTGCAGGGCCACGGCGTCGGGCACCGCATCGTGACGCAACTACTCGACGTCGCCCGCGACCTGCAGTTGCAGCGACTGTTCGTGCTCACCTTCGAGACCGAGTTCTTCGGCCGGCACGGGTTCACCGAGATCGAGGGCACGCCGGTGACCGCCGAGGTGTACGAGGAGATGTGCCGCTCCTACGACGTCGGCGTCGCCGAGTTCCTCGACCTGTCCTACGTGAAGCCGAACATCCTCGGTAACACGCGCATGCTGCGCATCCTCTAGCGTCGTCTGGAGGTCGTCCTCTAGAAGTCGTCGTCGTCCGCGTCCGCCCCGTTGGCATCGGCCCCACCACGGATCAGTGCCAGCGTGCCCGCCAGCTCATCGGGTTTGACCAGCACCTCGCGCGCCTTGGACCCTTCCGACGGGCCGACGATGCCTCGGGTCTCCATCAGGTCCATCAGGCGACCTGCCTTGGCGAAGCCCACCCGCAGTTTGCGCTGCAGCATCGACGTCGAGCCGAACTGCGACGACACCACCAGTTCGACGGCCTGCAGGAACACGTCCATGTCGTCACCGATATCGGGGTCGACGTCCTTGCGCTCGCCGGCCTTGACCGCGGTGACACCCTCGGTGTACTCCGGCTCGGCCTGCTCCTTGGTGGCGGTGACCACGGCGTGGATCTCCTCGTCGGAGATGAACGCGCCCTGCAGACGGATCGGCTTGTTGGCGCCCATCGGCAGGAACAGTCCGTCACCCATACCGATGAGCTTCTCGGCGCCGGGCTGATCCAGGATGACGCGGCTGTCGGTCAGCGACGACGTGGCGAAGGCCAGCCGGGACGGCACGTTGGTCTTGATCAGACCGGTCACCACGTCCACCGAGGGCCGTTGCGTGGCCAGCACCAGGTGGATACCGGCGGCGCGGGCCTTCTGGGTGATGCGGACGATCGCCTCTTCGACGTCGCGCGGGGCGGTCATCATCAGGTCCGCGAGCTCGTCGACGATCGCCAGGATGTAGGGATACGGCTTGTAGACGCGCTGGCTGCCCAGGGGCGCGGTGATCTCCCCGGAGCGCACCTTCTCGTTGAACACGTCGATGTGCCGCACGCGCGAGGCCTGCATGTCCTGGTAGCGCTGCTCCATCTCCTCGACCAGCCAGGACAGCGCGGCGGCCGCCTTCTTGGGTTCGGTGATGATCGGCGTGATCAGGTGTGGAATGCCTTCGTACGGCGTGAGCTCCACCATCTTGGGGTCGATCAGGATCATCCTGACCTCCTCCGGGGTGGCGCGGGCGAGCAGCGAGACCAGCATCGAGTTCACGAAGCTCGACTTGCCGGAGCCGGTGGAGCCGGCCACCAGCAGGTGCGGCATCTTCGCGAGGTTCGCCGAGATGAAGTCGCCCTCGATGTCCTTGCCGAGGCCGATCACCAACGGGTGATGGTCGCGACGCGTCGACGGCGCGGTCAAAACGTCGGAGAGCCGGACCATCTCGCGGTCGGTGTTGGGCACCTCGATACCGACGGCGGACTTGCCCGGGATCGGCGCCAGCATGCGCACGCTCTCGGTGGCCACGGCGTAGGCGATGTTGCGGTGCAGTGCGGTGATCTTCTCGACCTTGACGCCGGGGCCCAGTTCCACCTCGTAGCGGGTGACCGTCGGCCCGCGCGTGCAACCGGTGACCCGGGCGTCGACCTTGAACTGCTGCAGCACCGAGGTGATGGCGTCTTCCATCACCTCATTGGCGGCGCTGCGGAGCTTCGGCGGATCACCGGCGATCAGCAGGTCCAGCGACGGCAGGTTGTAGGGACCCTCCACCACCCGGTCCAGCGCCAGGGTCTCTTGTTTGGGTACGGGCTTCGGAGCCGGTTCGGCGACCTTGGGCTTCTTGCGAGAAGCCTTGGCCGGCATCGGTTCCGGTACCGTCGGCGCCTCGTCGGCCGGTTCGGCCAGCGGGTAGTTGTCCATCGGTGACCCACCTGACCACGTCTCGGGCTCGTCGGCACCGTAGGCGGCGGGGTCGTCGTAGTAGCCGTCGGAGAAGTCTTCCGTCCGGGCGCCCGCATCATCGGCGCGCTCGTCGTAATCGTCATCGTCGTCTTCGTAATAATCACCGCCCCGCTCGAACCGCGTGCTGAACATCGCGTGCAGCGTTGCCGGTACCTCACGAATGGTGGTGCCGGTCAACAACAACAGCCCGAACAGCACGCCCATGATCAGCAGGGGCGCGGCGATCCAGACGGTCAGGCCGTCCGACAGCGGTCCGCCGATCGCGAATCCGATGAACCCCGCGGCGTCCTGACGTCCCGTCGGTGCGCTCGGCGCGCCCGACCACATGTGCCACAAGCCCAGGACCGGCAGCCCGATCATCAGGCTGCCGAGAATCAGGCGCGGCCGGGTCTCCGGATTCGGTTCCGTGCGCATCAGCGTCACGGCGATGACGGCGATCAGCACCGGAAGCACCCCGACCGCTCCGCCGACGAGCACCCGCAGAGCGCTGTCGATCCACGCTCCGACCGGACGCGCGGCCTCGAACCACGAACTGGCGGCAATGACCACCGCGACACCGAGCAGAGCCAGCGCGATGCCGTCACGTCGATGCCCGGGCTCGATGTCGTGGGCGCGGCCCACCGACCGGGCGGTGCTGCCGGCCCCCTTTGCCAGCATCAGCCACGCCGCGCGCGAGGCCCGCCCGACGGCGACGCCGGCGCCCCCCACCACGCCACCGTGACCGCCACCCTTTGCAGCCTTCTTGCGGGCGGGCGCCTTCTTGCGCGGAGCAGGTGGGCGCGCCGACCGGGAAGTGGCCTTTGACCTGCTGGTTTTGGCCCCGGAACGCGCGGCGGTCTTACTTGCCATAGAGGTCAGCCTAGTCGCAGTAACCCCATCTGCACCATCCGCCACACAGGTCACGATCCGATTACCGCACTGTCCGCCGGGTACGCCCGGGACATGGATTGGCTGCTCGCTCCCGAGTACGCCTGGGGCCGGATGATCCTGCAGCGCGGTGTCGCGGCGATTTATGTGGTCGCGTTTCTCTGCGCGGCACTGCAATTCCGCGCCCTGCTGGGGTCCCACGGACTGCTACCGATCCCCCGGTTCCTGGCCAGGAGTTCGTTCCGGGCCCGGCCGAGCATCTTCCACGCCCACTACTCGGACCGGTTCTTCGCCCTCATCTGCTGGGCGGGCGTGGTCCTGGCCGCGGCGATGGTGGTGGGCCTCGCCGACCTGGTGCCGCTGTGGGCCTCGGTCCTGTTGTGGCTGACACTGTGGGGCCTGTACTTGTCGATCGTCAACGTCGGGCAGACCTGGTACTCGTTCGGGTGGGAGTCGTTGCTCCTGGAGACGGGATTCCTCGTCGCGTTCCTCGGCAATGACGACACCGCACCGCCGCTGCTGATCCTGCTGCTGGTGCGGTGGTTGGTGTTTCGCGTCGAGTTCGGCGCCGGAATGATCAAGCTGCGCGGCGACAAATGCTGGCGCGATCTGACCTGCCTGTACTACCACCACGAAACCCAACCGATGCCGGGGCCCCTGAGCTGGTTCTTCCACCATCTCCCCCGGCCGCTGCACCGCGTGGAGACCGCGGGCAATCACGTGGCGCAACTGATCATCCCGTTCGGACTGTTCGCACCGCAGCCGGTGGCGGGTATCGCGGCGGTCATCATCGTGATCACCCAACTGTGGCTGGTCGCCTCCGGCAATTTCTCGTGGCTGAACTGGCTGACGATCGTGGCGGCCTGCAGTGTGATCGACAACCGCACGGTGACATGGCTCAGCGGGCTGGCACCTCCGGCCACCGCAGCCGACCAGCCGGTGTGGTTCACCGCGCTGGTGTGCGCGGTGGCAACCGTGCTCCTGGTGTTGAGTTGGCAACCGGCCCGCAATCTGGTGTCGCGGCGGCAACGGATGAACAGCACCTTCGACCCGTTCCACCTGGTGAATGCCTACGGCGCGTTCGGCACCATCAGCCGCACCCGCGAGGAGATCGTGCTGCAGGGCACCGACGACGAGCATCTGGGCCCTCACACCCACTGGCAGGAGTACGGGTTCCGCGGCAAACCGGGTGATGTGCGGCGACTGCCCCGCCAGTTCAGTCCGTACCACCTGCGGCTGGACTGGCTCATGTGGTTCGCCGCCCTTTCACCGTCGTACGCCCAACCCTGGCTCAGCAGGCTCTGCCTGGCCATGCTGACCGGCGATCGCACCATCGTGAAACTGTTGGCCCACAATCCTTTCCCGGAGACACCTCCCACGTATGTCCGGGCCCGGCTCTACCGGTACCGGTTCACCACCGCCGCCGAGCTTCGCCGCGAGCGCGCCTGGTGGCGACGTGAACTGCTCGGTGACTACCTGGCACCGGTCAGCTTGGCGCAGGCTCGCGCACTCAGCCGGTTCAACCGAATATAGCTCTGCCTCAACATGATTGGACCGGATCAGACCGGGTAATTGGCAGCGGTGACGCTCGCCGACGATCTCAACGCCGCTGTGATGAGTACCGGGTCCGGGAAATCAGCGGGTTACCAGGTTCCGGCCTGAAGCTCGCGGCCTCGTGGTGGTGGTATCTCCGCTCGTCGCATCGAAACACGACCGGTTCAGCGCCCTCGCACACACCTCGGGCTCGGAACCCTCTTCGCACCGCCCTCCTCGACGACGACCTGGGACGTCGCATCGTCTCGATCTTGCGGCCGGATAGCCCCACCAGACTCACGCGGCTGCGCGACAGGCTCGGCGTCCGGGGCCGTGCTCTCACCCGAACCGTGAACCTCCTGGAAAGCGCGGCGGCTACCGCACCCTGTCGGTACAGGCCATCCGGGAACAGCAGCTCCTGACGGTTGCGCCGGCGCACGACGGGTAATCGCCTGTCGTGGCCAAGCTCAAGACCTCAGCGGCCGAGTACGTGCCCGACACGGTGGACCTCGATGCGCTGGCGTCCGCAGCTCGCGACTGCCACGGCTGCGATCTGTACCGCAACGCCGAGCAGACGGTGTTCGGGGCCGGCACGCGGTCTGCGCAGCTGATGCTGGTGGGCGAACAGCCCGGCGACCAGGAAGACCGCGCGGGCAAGCCGTTCGTAGGCCCTGCGGGACGTCTGCTCGACAAGGCACTCGCAGCGGCCGGGATCGACCGCGATCCGGTCTACGTCACCAACGCGGTGAAACATTTCAAGTTCACCGAGCGGGGCAAGCGGCGTATTCATCAGACCCCGAGCCGCACCGAGGTGGTGTCGTGCCGTCCATGGCTGCTGGCCGAATTGGACGCGGTGCAGCCCGACGTCGTGGTGCTGATGGGTGCCACCGCCGCGAAGGCGCTGTTCGGCAACGACTTTCGTCTGACCGCCCACCGCGGCGAGGAACTACGACTCCCGGAGCTCGACATCAACGCCGAGCCCCGGGTGGTGGTGACGGTGCACCCCTCGGCGATCCTGCGCGGGCCGGCCGACAGTCGCGACGAGGCCTTCGACGCGCTCGTCGCCGATCTGCGGTTCGCCGCGGGCTTGCTGTCACACTGAGTGTGACCCGGATCACCTTGCCGAGCGTATCGGTAGGCGGCCTAAGGTCAGAGTCCGATCTCATTTTGACTCATCGAGGAGCCTCCATGCCGGTAGTTGTCGTCGCGACGTTCAATGTCAAGCCCGAATCGGTGGACGCCGTTCGCGAGGCGGCCACGCGAGCGATCGCCGCGGTACACCAGGAGCCCGGCTGCGACCTCTACGCACTGCACGAGGGTGAGAACTCGTTCGTGTTCGTCGAGCAGTGGGCCGATGCCGACGCGCTCAAGACCCACAGCACCGCGCCTGCGGTCACCGGGCTGTTCGGTGAGATCGGGCCGCACCTCGACGGTGCGCCGGATATCAAGATGCTGACGGCGGTCCCGGCCGGTGATCCAGCCAAGGGCACACTGCGGCACTGACATGGGCGCCCTCGACGGACAAGTCGCTTTCATCACCGGCGCGGCGCGCGGGCAGGGCCGCGCGCATGCGGTCAAGTTGGCGTCCGAAGGCGCCGACATCATCGCGGTGGACCTGTGCGATCAGATCGCGTCGGTGCCCTACCCCATGGCCACCCCGGACGACCTGGCCGCGACGGTCAAACTCGTCGAGGACACCGGCGCCCGTATCGTCGCGCGTGCGGCCGACGTCCGCGACCGGACGGCCCTGAAAACCGCCCTCTGGGAGGGCATCGAGGAACTCGGCACCCCGCGGATCGTCATCGCCAACGCGGGTATCGCGCCGATGGCCGGCGAGGATGCGTGGCAGGACGTCCTGGACGTCAACCTCACCGGCGTCTACCACACCGTGGACGTGGTGATGAAGCCGATGATCAAGGCCGGCAAGGGCGGATCGATCGTGCTGACCAGTTCGGTGGCAGGCCTGGTGGGGCTGGCATCACCGATGGCCGGCTCACTGGGCTACGCCGCGGCCAAACACGCCATCGTGGGCCTGATGCGGGTGTATGCCAATCTGCTTGCGCCGCACAGTATCCGGGTGAACTCGGTGCATCCGGCGGGGGTGAACACCCCGATGATCGACAATGACTTCACCCGCAGCTGGCTGGAGGGCCTGGCGCAGGAATCGCAACAAGGTCCCGATATGGGCAACGCCCTGCCGGTCCAGACGCTGGAACCCGAAGACGTCGCCAACGCGGCCTTCTACCTGGTGTCCGACGCCGGCCGCTACATCACCGGGGTGACGCTGCCGGTGGACGCGGGGTACGTGAACAAGCGCTGACGGCGATTCAACGCTGGGCGGCTACCACATTCGGTCCCGAGATCCTGGCTGTCATCAATCAGCGCGGTCAGGGCGCACCGGCTCTGCGAAAAGTCCGGTCGACGCATCCGGATGCATGGTCATCCGAGATGAGAGCTCTCTCATCTGCGATTCATGGAGGCGACATCACCGCCCCGTTGACTTGTCGGCATGCGCGCCGCTGTCATCGCCCTGGTCTCGCTGATCGCGTTCGCCGGTGTCGGCGCAGTAGCGGTGAGCCTGCTGCCCAGCGCCGACAGTGCGCCCCTGCACCCGATCCAGGTGAATGCACCGAAGATCGCCCCCGTGCAGCCCCAGGCACCCGCATCGTCTCCCCCGGTCCCGGCGGCGACACCGCCGCCGGGACCACCTCCCACTCCTGTGCCGCATGCGCCGCGCACCCAGGCCAACCTGCGCGATGTCCCAGAACCCCCGCCGCCGCTGATCCACGGCGGAGGGTGGGACGACGACGATGACGGGGATGACGACGACGGAGATGACGATGGCGACGACTGACACCGGCGCCCGGCAAGATGGTCCTCAGTCATGCCACAGCAAGGAAGTCAGTGAGCCCTCGCAGTACCGGAATCGCGCCTGCGTGGCGACGCATCCTCCCGTCGACCGCTCGCACCCGCATCATCGCCTGGGTGCTGCTGCTGGTGTTCGCGGCGCTGGGAGTGGTGACGCTGGTGACGTGGCTGCTGCTGATCTCCGCGGCCAACGCGCGGATGGATGAAGCGCTGCGCGTGGAAGTCCAGGAGTTCAACGAGCTGACCGCCCCGGGGGTCAATCCGCGCACCGGAGAACCGTTTGCGGGCGTCGACGAGGTGATCCAGGAGGCGATCGCCTACAACATCGCCCGGCCGAATGAGAAATTCCTCGGGTACGTCGACGGCGAATACCGGACGCAGAGCAGGCAGGAACCCGGCACTCCCGAAGTGCTGGCCCGCGACGCCGCGTTCGCCGAGCTGGTGGCCTCCGTCGCCGAGCCGACAGAGGGACGCTATGAGCATTCCGATGTCGGCGAGGTCCGTTACCTGGCGATACCGGTGACACTGGGCGGCGATCCGGCGCGCGGGGTGATCGTGGCCGCCTATCTGGGCGACGCCGAGCGAGCCGACGCCGATGCGGCGGCCCGGCTGATGCTGCTGGTGGGCTCGGCGACACTACTGGGCGCCGCCGGAGCAGCGTGGCTTCTGGCGGGGCGCATTCTGCGGCCGCTACGCGATGTCGCCGACACCGCCCGGATCATCACCGACACCGATCTGTCCCTGCGCATCCCCACGCGCGGCGGCGACGAGCGCGACGAACTCAACACGCTGGTCAACACGGTGAACCAGATGCTGGACCGGGTGGAGGCCGGGGTTGCCGGTCAACGCCGGTTCATCGATGACGCCGGCCATGAACTGCGCACCCCGATCACCATCGTGCGAGGTCACCTGGAAGTGCTCGATCCCGAAGACCCTGCCGATGTCCGCTCAACGGTGGCGCTGGTGGACGACGAGCTGACCCGGATGAACCGGATGGTGTCCGACCTGCTGCTGTTGGCGCAGTCGGCGCAGCCGTCATTCCTGCAACCCGAATCGGTGGACGTCGCCGGGCTGACCGAGGACATCTTCGTCAAACTCTCCGGACTGGGTAACCGTGATTTCCAGCTGCAGTCCACCGCCGCGGTCACCGCCGTCCTCGATCCTCAGCGCATCACCCAGGCACTGGTGGCGCTGGCCGACAATGCGTGCCGGTTCACCGCGCCGGGCGGGTGGATCGGTGTCGGCTCGCAGGCGTCGGGCAATCGGCTACGACTGTGGGTGTCGGACTCCGGGCCCGGCGTCAGCCCCGAGGATCGGGGCCGCATCTTCGAACGCTTCGCCCGCGGCGGCCAAGGCCGCCGGCACGCCGACGGCGCCGGCCTCGGTCTGTCGATCGTGCGGGCCATCGCCGTGGCGCACGGCGGCGAGGTACTGCTCGACAGCATGCCCGGCCGGGGCGCCACGTTCACCGTGACCATCCCACTCATGGAGCGCCCGTGGCAGCCGTCCTGATCGCCGAAGACGAGCCGCGTATCGCCTCGTTCATCCAGAAAGGCCTGTCCGCCAACGGGTTCACCGTCACCGCGGTGGCCGACGGAACGTCGGCGTATGAGTTCGCGCGCACCGGAGACTTCGACCTCTTGGTCCTCGACATCGGGCTGCCCGGTCTGGACGGTTTCGGCGTGCTGGCGAAGCTGCGCTCGGAGGGCAGCCCCATTCCGGTGATCATGCTGACCGCGCGCACCGGCGTCTCGGACACCGTGGCGGCGTTGGAGGGCGGCGCGGACGATTACATGCCCAAGCCGTTCCGGTTCGAGGAGTTGTTGGCCCGGGTGCGGCTGCGGCTGGCGGGAGAGCGCGCGCCGGAGTTGACGGTGCTGAGTTGCGGCGGCCTGGCTCTCGATCTGCGGACCCGGCGCGCCCAGGTGGCGGGCCGCACCGTGGACCTGTCGGCGCGCGAATTCGCCTTGGCTGAAACGTTTCTCCGCCATCCCGGTCAGGTGCTCTCCCGCGAACAGCTGCTGAGCCAGGTGTGGGGTTATGACTACGATCCCGGTTCCAACGTCGTCGACGTCTACGTCCGCTACCTGCGCCGTAAGCTGGGCGTAGCCCGGTTCGTCACCCTACGCGGCATGGGTTACCGACTCGAAGCCATTCCCTGACGGCCGCTGGCAGTCCCCCGCGAACGGGACGCCGTTCGGGGATCAGATCTCGATGACGGTCGGCACGATCATCGGCTGACGCCGATACGTCTCGCCCACCCACTTGCCCACGGCACGACGCGCGGCCTGAGCGATGCGGGTGACATCGGTGACTCCTTGCTCCGCAAGGCTTTCCAGGTCGGTGGTGACCTTGCGCGCGGCAGGCTCCAACGCCTTGGGGTCCTCCGAGAACCCGCGCGAGTGCAGATGCGGCGGCCCAGCCAGCTTTCCGGTGCCACGCCGCACGATCACCGTCACCGCGATGAATCCTGATGACAACACCAGGCGCTCGCCGAGTGTGGCGTCACCGACGTCACCCATGATCAGGCCGTCGACGAACATCTTGCCCACCGGCACGGCGCCGGCAATGCTGACCTTGCCGCCCACCAGGTCGACGCTGACGCCGTTTTCCGCCAGCACGATCGAATCGGCGGGCACCCCGGTCTTCTCGGCCAGCGCGGCGTTGGCCCGCAGGTGTCGCCACGTTCCGTGCACCGGCATCACATTCCGCGGGCGGATCCCGTTGTAGAGGAACAGCAGCTCTCCGGCGTAAGCGTGTCCCGACACATGAATGCGCACCTGCTGATTGGTCACCACCCGCGCACCCAGCTTGGCCAGCGCGTCGATGACCCCGAAGATCGCCTCTTCGTTCCCCGGGATCTGCGACGACGACAGGATGATCAGGTCGCCGTCGGTGAGCGTGATACTGCGATGCTCGCCGCGTGACATCCGCGACAGCGCCGCCATGGGTTCGCCCTGAGTACCGGTGGTGATCAACACGACCCGGTCGGCAGGCATCATCTCCGCCGCACCGATGTCGAGTACGTCGTCGTCGGCGACGTTGAGGAAACCGAGTTCTTTCGCGATGGCCATGTTGCGCACCATGGAGCGGCCCACGAAGGAGACCTTGCGGCCCAGCGCCACCGCAGCGTCGATGATCTGTTGTACCCGAGCGACATTCGACGCGAAGCAGGCCACGATGACGCGTCCCTCGGCAGAGCGGATCAACCGGTGCAGGTTGGGACCGATCTCGCTTTCCGACGGGCCCACGCCGGGTATCTCGGCGTTGGTCGAGTCGCACAGGAACAGGTCCACGCCGGAGTCACCGAGGCGCGACATCCCCGGCAGATCGGTGGGCCTGCCATCGAGCGGTAACTGGTCGAGCTTGATGTCACCGGTGTGCAGGACGGTGGCGCCCCCGGCGTAGACCGCGATGGCCAGCGCGTCCGGGATGGAGTGGTTGACGGCGAAGTATTCACACGAGAACACGCCGTGATTGCTGCTCTGCCCTTCGGCCACCTCGGTGAACACCGGTTTGATGCGGTGCTCGCGGCACTTGGCGGCCACCAGCGCCAAGGTGAACTTGGAGCCGACCACGGGGATGTCGGGACGTAGTTTCAGTAGATGCGGAATGGCGCCGATGTGATCCTCGTGCGCATGGGTCAACACCAGCGCCTCGATATCGTCGAGCCGATCCTCGATGTGCCGCAGATCCGGCAGGATCAGGTCAACGCCGGGCTCGTCGTGACCGGGGAACAACACCCCGCAGTCGATGACCAGGAGCCGACCGAGATGCTCGAAAACGGTCATGTTACGGCCGATTTCGCCGATACCGCCCAATGCTGTGACTCGCAGTCCGCCGGGGGCGAGCGGTCCGGGCGGAGCGAGGTCGGTGCTCACGTTTGGTTCATCCTCTTGTCAGCGCAACACACCGGCCGCGCGCATGTCGGCGGCGAGTGTTTCGAGTTGAGCATCGGTGGCAGGCATCTGCGGCAACCGGGGATCACCGACCTCGATGCCCTGCAGACGAAGCCCGGCCTTGGACAGCGTGACACCGCCGAGACGGCTTTGCGCGGCGCTCAACGGCGCCAGCGTGACCGCGATCTTGCGGGCGGTGGACAGATCACCGGAATTGAACGCGGTGAGCAGGTCGCGCAGCGCACCCGCGGCCAGATGGCCCCACACGCTGATGAAGCCGGTGGCCCCCATGGCCAGCCACGGCAGATTCAGCGCGTCGTCGCCGGAGTAGTAGGCAAGGCCGGTCTCGGCCATGGTCAGCGCCCCGCCGTGCAGGTCCCCCTTGGCATCCTTGACAGCGACGATGTTGGGGTGGAACGCGAGTTCACGCAGAGTGTTCCACTCGATCGGGATCGACGACCGCGGCGGGATGTCGTAGAGGATCACCGGTAGGTCGGTGGCGTCGGCGACGGTGTTGAAGTGTGCGATCAGGCCCGACTGGGGTGGTCGCGAGTAGTACGGGGTGACCACGAGAAGCCCGTGCGCCCCCTCAGCGGCCGCGGCCTTGGAGTTGTGCACGCTGTGCGCGGTGTCGTAGGTACCGGTTCCGGCGATGACACGTGCCCGGTCACCCACTGCCTCCAGGACAGCGCCCAGCA
Organism: Mycolicibacterium sp. SMGY-1XX; assembly: GCF_059132455.1. NCBI lineage: Bacteria > Bacillati > Actinomycetota > Actinomycetes > Mycobacteriales > Mycobacteriaceae > Mycobacterium > Mycolicibacterium sp. SMGY-1XX. The sequence goes on along the minus strand of NZ_CP101139.1, from coordinate 2,896,036 downwards.
GTGCGAGCTTCTCGTCATCGGTGGTGGTGGGGCCCTCACCGGTGGTGCCGGAGACGACCAGGCCGTCGCAGCCGCTGTCGACCAGGTGGTTCGCGAGCTTCTTGGCGGTCACCAGATCGAGGGAGCCGTCCGGGCGCAACGGCGTCACCATGGCAGTCAGCACGGTGCCCAAACGTGCGCTGACGTCGATTCCGCTGGTGCTCACGGGCCTAAGGTTACCTGCCACAGCAAGCCGGTTCGCAGCGTGCTGACCTACGCTTCGGTGGCCAGCGGCGAGGTCGCCACCTCCGAGCCGTCCGCCAGCGTGGTGATCTCGAAATCGGCGAACACCGACGGGGCCGTCCCGGCCAGCTGCCGCAGGCAGGCGATGGCCAGCCGGCGAATCTCGATGTCGGCGTGCTCGCTGGCCCGCATGGCGATGAAGTGCCGCCACGCGCGGAAGTTACCGGTGACGACGATGCGGGTCTCCGTGCCGTTCGGGAGCACCGCGCGGGCGGCCTGACGCGCCTGTTTGCGGCGCAGCGTGGCATTGGGCACGTCGGCCAGCTTGTCCTCCAGGCGGCGCAGCAACTCGGTGTAGGCCTTGCGACTGGCGTCGGCGGCTTCGGTGAACAGCTGCTCGAGTTCGGGGTCGTTCTCGATTCCCGGCGGCACCACCACCTGGGAGTCGTGCTCGGGGACGTAACGCTGGGAGAGCTGGGAGAACGAGAAGTGGCGATGTCGGATCAGCTCATGTGTACATGAGCGCGAGATGCCGGTGATGTAGAACGTCACGCTGGCGTGCTCGAGAACGGAGAAATGTCCGACGTCGATGATGTGCTGCAGGTAGCCCGCGTTGGTGGCGGTTCTCGGGTTCGGTTTCGACCAGCTCTGATAGCACGCCCGACCCGCGAATTCGACCAGGGCCTGCCCGCCGTCGGCGTCGGTGTCCCAGGGCACGCCGGGTGGGGCGGTGAACTCGGTCTTGGCGATCAGGTGCACGCGCAGCGGGGCGGTCTCGGCCACGCGGTGAGCCTAACGGGAGTCGATCGCCGATGCGGGCGAGGGACGAGCCCGGGCGCCGCGCCGGCTCGCACTGCGCCCGGTTGACTACGCTCGAAACCAAGGTCGATGACACGAACATCCGGGGTGGCCTGCTCCCGCAAGCAGCGCGCCGTCCCGTCGTGATCAGAGCGCCCGTGGGCGACCGACGCCACGAATAGCGCGGTGTCAAAAGCGTTTTCGGGTCTTTTCAGATCGTCCTTCTGCGAATCAGGTCAGCGGCTTTCTCACCGATCATGATTGTGGCGGCGTTGGTGTTGACGGGGACGATTCTGGGCATGATGGACGCGTCCGCCACTCGCAGGCCGGCGAGGCCGTGCACACGCAACTCCGGGTCGACCACCGCGTCCGGCCCGGTACCCATCGCGCAACTGCCGACAGGGTGGTAATACGTGCCGGTGCTGCGTGCAAGGAAAGAACGCAGCGCCGTCTCGTCGATGACGTGCGGTCCCGGGAGCACCTCGCGACCGCGCCAGGGCGCGAAGGGCTTGGTGGCCGCGATCTCGCGGGCGACGTTGAGGCCGTGCAGCATTCGCTGTACATCGGACTCCACGCCGAGGTAGTTCGGATCAATCAGGGGCGCAGTCTCGGGTTGTGGGCCGGCGAGACGGATCGAGCCGCGCGCCTCGGGCACGGTCGCTATCGCGAACGTGAAGCTGTTGGCCGGCGCCTCCAGGTGGGGCAGGTGAAACGGCACGTGAATGAACATCAGTTGCATGTCCGGACCCGCCAGCGAATCGTGGCTGCGCCAGAGCATCGACGTCTCGGCGAGGTTGGTCCGGCCGGCGGGGATGGGTTGGGTAGCTTCGTAGATGACGCCGCAGAGCGGATGGTCGTGCAGGTTTCGACCCACGCCAGGCAGGTCGTGCACAACGGTGACACCGGCGGTTTCGAGCTCGCCGGCCGGCCCGATCCCGGACAGCAGCAGTAACCGGGGTGAGTCCACCGCCCCCGCACTGAGTACCACCTCGGAGTCTGCGTGCGCGGTGACCAGTTCGCCGCGTTGCAGGAAGTCGACACCGACGCACCGATTTCCCTCGAGTCGCAGTCGTTGAGCCCGGGAGTCGGTGGAGATGGTGAGGTTGGGTCTGAGGTCGCTCACCGGGTCCAGATAAGCGGCGGCTGTGCTCTGCCGGGCCCCCAGCGAGATCGACAGGTCATGCCAGCCCGCGCCCTCGGGACAGGCGCCGTTGAGATCGCCGGTCAGCGGGTAGCCCGCGGCGGCCGCTGCGTCGAGGAACACCTGCGAAAGCGGGTTGGCATTCTCGGCCGAGGCGGGCGCAGGGGCCATGGGCCCCTCCGTGCCGCGGTAACGCGGATCTCGATCGCTGACTGTCTCGATTCGCCGGAAGTAGGGCAGAACGGAGTCGTAATCCCAGCCGGTGCAACCTGCCTTCGCCCAGGCATCGAAGTCATTCGGATGCCCCCGCAAGAACACCATCGCGTTGATGCTGCTACTACCGCCTAGCGTGTGGCCGCGTGGCCAGTTGTGCGAAAGCCCGTCGGTGCCCGCCTGCGGGACGGTGTTGTAGGCGTAGTCAACCGTGGTCCCCCACAGCGTCGGCCATGCCGGCGGGGTTCCGATCTCGGGTCGTGCGTCGGCCGAACCGGATTCGAGCAACAGCACCCGAACCGTCGGGTCCTCGGACAGCCGGGCGGCGAGCACGCAACCGGCCGATCCGGCGCCGATCACGACGTAGTCGTAGTGGCCGGCGGTGGTGTCTTGCATCTGGGTTCCTCACTTGTCTGCGGTCTGTGGGTTTGCCTTCTGCCGGAAGCGCCCCGTGGGCGGACGGTGGTTCAGCTTCGAGTCGAGTCGGCGGCCTGGTTGATCAGGTCGGCGACGGCATCGGGCTGAGACACGGTCACCGCGTGCGACGCCTTGATCTCCACCGTGTGCGAATTCGCCCGTTGACCCATGAATCGCATGGACTCTGCCGGAATGGCGAGGTCCTCGGTGGTGACCATGTTCCACGACGGTATGGACTTCCACGCCGCCTTGGTTGCCGACTCCTCCAGTGCGGCAGCAGCAATGGGCCGCTGAGTGGCTGCCATCAACGCGGTGACGTCTTCGGCAACATCAGCGGCGAACACCCTGCGAAACTCATCCTGCTTGATGTAGAGGTCACTGCCCTCCTGACCACCTGGACCTGGGAACGGCACCGTATCCAGCGCTGGGCCCAGCTCACCGCCGGGGAATTTCGCCGCCAGCTGCCCAGTGCTCTCCCCCTCCTCGAGGATGAAACTCGCGATGTAGACGAGCGCCTTCACATTCGCCAACCCGTCGGCGGCCTGGCTCATCACCGACCCCCCGTAGGAGTGTCCGGCCAACACCACCGGACCTGGGACACTCTGGACCACACTGCGCACGTACTCCGCATCAACCGCCAAGCCGCGCAACGGATTGGCCGCGGCAATTACCGGATAGCCGGCGGCCTCGAGCTTGCTGATCACCGGATTCCAGCTCGAAGAGTCGGCAAAGGCACCATGAACCAGCACGACGGTCGGCTGATCGGTCGGCGCAGCCGGCTCGGCTTCGGCAGCCCCGCAGCCGGCCGTGAGCGCCGCCACCGCGACCCCGACGATCGTCGTCGTCAGAACAGTCTTGAGCATCTTCTGAAGCCTTTCCGAAGGAGGACGGTCACTGGCGCCGCCCTGACGCCTGCTGCAATACGCAATATATTGCATGTTGGATTGGGTCGTTTGTCAAGGTCCATGCGTGTCGAGACACCAACGGCACAGCCTCCCGCTACGGGAGAGTCAAGCGAGTCGCCGACGCCGTGGCGCCCGGCGAACAGCAGGGTCGTCGCGTTCCTACCAGCTCACGCTGACACCAAATCCACTGTGGCAGAGCGTCATTACTCATCGCCCACCGGCCGCACGGCACGACCCCGCGCATCGGAGGTCGCTGCTACCGGGTGGGTACCCTCAGGGTCCGCACATCGCGCTTTACCTGAGGGCGCGCCGCAACTCCCCCACCAGGTCGCCGCGGTCGCCGACGGTCACCTCGGCCAGGCCCAGCCACTGCGCCATCGTGGTCAGTTCCTTGGCCAGCGCGGCGGCCACCCGACCCGAATCCTGACCGTCCTCGGTGAACGCCCCCACCACGTGGAGCGCATCGAGTGCCCGCTCGGCTTTCAGATCGACCCGACCCACCAACTCGCCGTCCAGCAGGAACGGCCACACGTAGTAACCGAACTGCCGTTTCGGCGCCGGGGTGTAGATCTCGATGCGGTAGTGAAAGTTCCACAGCCGCTCCACCCGCGGCCGGAAGAAGATCAGCGGGTCGAAGGGACACAGCAGCGCCGTTCCGCGGTCAGCCCGCGGCACCGTCTGCCCCGCCGCCAGATAGGCCGGCGCACTCCAGCCGACCACCTCGACACGTTCGAGTTGCCGTTCGGAAACCAGTTGCGCGAGTGCAGGTTTCACCTGCCCTGCGGCCAACCGGAAGTAGTCCCTGATATCGGCCTCGGTGGCCACCCCCAGCGCACCCGCTGCTCGCAGAGCCAGCTCGCGGACGGCCTCGTCGTCGTCGACCTCGCGGGCGAGCACCTCCGGTGGCAGCACCCGTTCACTGAGGTCGTAGTGCCGGGCGAACCCGACGCGGGTGGCGGTGGTCAACACCCCGGAGGCGAACAAGGCCTCAGCCACCCATTTGGTGTCGCTGCGATCCCACCAGGGACCCTTACGCCCCCGCGGTTCCGACTCCAGATGAGCTTCGATCTGGCCCGCCGTCGACGGCCCGAGTTCGGTGACCGCCGCGATCACGTCGTCGATGAGCTGCGGGTTCTTCGCAACGATCTCTTTGCCCCACCGCCCCTGGTGGTACTGGCGCATGCGCCAGCGCAACAACGGCCAGTCGTCGACGGCCATCAAAGCGGCTTCATGCGCCCAGTACTCGACCAGCAGGCGCGGCGCCCTGGTGCTGTGACTCCACGCAGCGCGGTCCAGCACATCGCGGTCGTAGGGCCCGAGCCGGCTGAAGACCGGGGCATAGTGGGCACGCACCGCCACCGACACCGAGTCCAGCTGCAGCACCTGGATCCGAGAGATCAGCTTGCGCAGGTGCGCGCGGGTGACCGCGCCGCGCGGCGCGGGCTCGGCGAAACCCTGAGCGCTGACGGCCACCCGGCGCGCCTGTGCGGCCGTGAGCTTCACGACCGTTGATAGCTGTAGAACCGGTAGCGCAGCCCCGACGAGCTGTCCTTCCAGTTCTCCTCGGTACCGACCCACGACTCGTCGAGAACCGGCGCCAGAGCGTCGTCATCCTCCCTGCGCAGGTCGATGTCCACCTCGGTGACCTCACAGCGCGTCGCAAGCGGCAGAGCCAAACCGTAGATCTGCGAGCCGCCGATCACCCAGGCGTCGTCGAGCGGGGCGTCCTCGAGGGACCTGACCACTTCAGCACCGTCGGCCATGTAGTCAGACTGCCGGGTGACTACGACATTTCTGCGGCCTGGCAGCGGGCGGAACTTCGCGGGCAGGGACTCCCAGGTCAACCGGCCCATGATGACCGTGTGCCCCATGGTGAGCTCCTTGAAGCGGGCCATGTCTTCGGGTAGCCGCCAGGGTATGCCGTTGTCGCGGCCGATGACACCCGACGACGACTGCGCCCAGATCAGGTTGAGGCCGCTCACGACTTTGCACCGCCTTGGACGCCGGCAACGCGCTGCGCCCAGATCAGACCGAGTGTCACACCGCCACCGGCGCCTTGATGCCCGGATGGGGGTCGTAGTTCTTGATCTCGATATCCTCGTAGGTGTAGTCGAAAATCGAATCACGGTGTGCCAGAACAAGTTCGGGATACGGCCGAGGCTCGCGACCGAGCTGCAGGTTCACCTGGTCGACGTGGTTGTCGTAGATGTGACAGTCGCCGCCGGTCCAGACGAACTCGCCGACGCCCAACCCGGCCTGCGCCGCCATCATGTGCGTCAGCAGCGCGTAGGAAGCGATGTTGAACGGGACACCCAGGAACAGGTCGGCGCTGCGCTGGTACAGCTGGCAGGACAACGCGCCGTCGGCGACGTAGAACTGGAAGAAGGCATGACAGGGCGGCAACGCCATCTGCGGGATCTCGCCGACATTCCAGGCCGAAACGATGTTGCGGCGCGAATCCGGGTCGGTCTTCAGCAGGTCCAGCGCAGCGCTGATCTGGTCGATGTGCTCACCGGACGGCGTGGGCCACGAGCGCCACTGCACCCCGTACACCGGACCGAGTTCACCTGTCTCGCTGGCCCATTCGTCCCAGATCGTCACCCCGTGCTCCTGCAGCCAGCGCACGTTGGAGTCCCCGCGCAGGAACCACAGCAACTCGTAGACGATGGACTTCAGGTGCACCTTCTTGGTGGTGATCAGCGGGAAGCCGGCGGACAGGTCGTACCGCAGTTGATGCCCGAACAGGCTGCGTGTTCCGGTACCGGTGCGGTCGGACTTGGGGGTGCCCTGCTCGAGCACGAGACGCAGCAGGTCTTCGTACGGGGTCGGGATCGGCACGCCGTCAGCTTACGTGCCGAACGCTGGAGTAGAACGGACACCATGCCGACGATCACCGATACCGTCACGACTCCGGACGGGACCTGCCCGATCACCTTCGCGACCCCCGACGGGAACGGTCCCTGGCCCGGGGTGGTCATGTACCCCGACGCCGGCGGAGTGCGCGCCACATTCGACGAGATGGCCACCAAGCTGGCCGGCTACGGCTACGCCGTCCTGGTGCCCGACGTGTACTACCGCAGCGGGACGTGGGAACCGTTCGACATGGCGACGGTGTTCGGTGACCAGGAGGAACGCAAGCGGCTGTTCGGGATGATCAGCTCGGTCACCCAGGAGGCGATGGCCACCGACGCCAGCGCATTCTTCGACTACCTGGCGGCGCGTGAGGACGTGCGCGGCGAAACCTTCGGTACCACCGGTTACTGCATGGGTGGGCGCACCTCGATCGTGGTTGCCGGCCGGGTGCCCGAGCGGGTGGCCGCGGCGATGTCCTTCCACGGCGGTGGGTTGGTCACCGACGCCGAGGACAGCCCGCATCTTCGCGCCGAAGCGATCCGCGCCAGGGTGTACGTGGGCGGCGCCGAGAACGACCAGTCGTTCACGAAAACCGACGCCGAGACCCTGGACAAGGCTCTGACCGCCGCCGGGGTGCAGCACACGGTCGAGATCTACCCCGCCGGACATGGTTTCGCGGTGCCCGACAACGCCCCCTATGACGAGGCGGCAGCGGCCCGGCACTGGGATGCCATACGCGAGGTGTTCGGTCAGGCCCTGAAGTAGCGTCGTGCGACCATAGGGCCCGTGTATGACCAGGTGGACCACGAACCCCTCTCCGACAACCACCCCGCCGGCTCGCGGATAGACCCGGTACTGGCCCGGAGCTGGCTTCTGGTCAACGGCGCCCAGTACGAACGGTTCGCCGCCGCTGCCCGCTCGCGGGCCGACATCGTCGTCCTCGACATCGAGGATGCCGTTGCCCCCAAAGACAAGGTGGCCGCCCGCGGCAACGTCACCCGCTGGCTGGCCGAGGGCAACAGTGACTGGGTGCGCATCAACGGTTTCGGTACTCCGTGGTGGGCCGACGACCTGGACACACTGGCCGGGACGTCCCTCGGCGGGGTGATGCTGGCGATGGTCGAATCGGTGGACCACGTGACCGAGACCGCAAAGCGGCTGCCCGGTGTGCCGATCGTGGCTTTGGTCGAGACCGCGCGCGGCCTCGAGCGCATCACCGAGATCGCGTCCGCGAAAGGAACATTCCGGCTGGCGTTCGGTATCGGCGACTTCCGCCGTGACACCGGCTTCGGCGACAACCCGGCCACCCTGGCCTATGCCCGCTCACGCTTCACCATCGCGGCCAAGGCAGCCCACCTGCCCAGCGCCATCGACGGGCCCACCATCGGTAGCGGGGCGTTGAAGCTCATCGAGGCCACCGCCGTGTCGACCGAATTCGGGATGACCGGCAAGATCTGTCTGACACCGGACCAGTGCGGCACGGTCAACGAGGGATTGTCACCGTCGAAGGACGAGATCAGTTGGGCGAAAGAGTTTTTCGTCGAGTTCGAACGCGACGGCGGCGAGATCCGCAACGGCTCCGACCTACCGCGTATCGCGAGGGCGAACAAGATCCTGGATCTGGCCAGGGCGTACGGTATCGAGGAATCAGATGCCGGCGACGACTTCGACGACGAGGGTGTGCACGCGCCCGCTCCGTCGGACACCTACCACTACTGAAGCCCGCTCACTGCGCCTTCTCGCCGCGCCGCCGCGACTGCATGAATGTGGCCAGGGCTCTCAGGATGCCACGGGCGGCGTAGACGCCGGCGATCAACGACACCACGATCATCACCACGAACGTCGGCAACCAGTTCGACCGGCTGTGGCTGACGTTCCACCAGATGATGGCGAAGAGGACCGTGCAGATGAACACCACGATGTCGCGCCAGTTGCCCTGGTAGGACGTCGCCAGTTGCCGGATCTCACGGTTCTTGTCGACCGCGGCGATCAGGTCATCGATGCGCAGGTTGATCACCCGCTGCAGTTCGGCGCGACGTTCCACCTGCTCGGGCGGAATCTGGTCCAGGAGTTCCATGTCCTGTTTGATCACAGCGCGCACGTCGGGCGCCCGCAGGTTTCCCGCCGCCAGACCGAGCAGCGCACCCCCGGCGATCGGCGCCCCGGCCAGGGCGAGTTCAGCGATACCGGGCATGGTTCCCCCTAGTTCATCAACGTCGCGGCGAGCGTGCCGCCCAGCTCGTAGGCACTCTCGCGCACGGCGGCGTCCACCGCACCGGTGACTTCCAGGACGTCGGCCGCTTTGGTGAGCGACAGGCCGGCGGCCAGCCGTTCGACCGCGGCGACGGCCCCGGCGGTGTCGTTGTTTCCGTGTACCCACAGACCGTAGGGCCGTCCGGCCACGTGGTCCAGGATCGGGTAGTACACCGTGTCGAAGAAGTGCTTGAGCGCCCCCGACATGTAACCGAAGTTGGCAGTGGTACCGAACAGGAAGCCGTCGGCGTTCAGCGCGTCCGGCACCGTGGCCGCCAGCGCCGGCCGCACCTCGACATCCACACCGGAGATCTCGGGGTCACGGGCGCCCCGCAGCACCGCTTCCAGAAGTTCCCGCGTTCCGGGCGACGGGGTGTGGTGCACCACCAACAGGGTGCTCACCGCCGCTCTTTCTCCATCTCCACCGCGGTGCGCATAGCCTCGCGGGCGCGGCTGCGATCACCGGCGTAGTCGTAGGCCCGGGCCACGCGGTACCAGCGCACCCAATTGTCCGGATCGGCGTCGAGTTCGGCGCGCACCGTGTTGAACAGCGCGTCGGCGGCGTCACGTTCGATACGGCCGGATGCCCGGCGCGGCAGGTCACTGACGTCGAGATCCATTCCGGCCTCGGCGGCCTGCCGCGCCAGCCGCTGGTGCGCGAACCCGGCGCGCACGGTGGCGACCATGGCCCACGCCCCCACCACCGGCAGCAACAGCAAGGCGATGCCCAGGCCCACGGGTGCGATACGGCCGTCGGCAATGAGCGCCACCGCGATGCGCCCGAGCATCACGAAGTACAGGACCAGGGCCACGCAGAAGAACCCGATCAGGATCTGCGTGCGCACCGCCTTCATCTGTCTACAGGTCCATCAGCGGTTCGATGCCCACCGTCAGGCCGGGCCGTTGCGCGACGCTGCGGACCGCCAGCAGCACACCGGGCACGAATGAGGTGCGGTCGATGCTGTCGTGGCGGATGGTGAGCGTCTCACCCTGAGTACCGAACAGCACTTCCTGGTGCGCGACGAGCCCGGCCAACCGGACCGAGTGGACCGGAACGCCGTCGACGTCAGCACCCCGCGCGCCCTCCAGGCCTGTGCTGGTGGCATCGGGGTTGGGAGGCAGGTCTTTTCGGGCCTCGGCGATGAGTTTGGCGGTTCGCGCCGCGGTGCCCGAGGGAGCGTCGGCTTTGTAGGGGTGGTGCAGCTCGATGACCTCGACGGACTCGAAGAACCGTGCCGCCCGCTGCGCGAAGTGCATCGACAGCACCGCTCCGATGGCGAAGTTCGGCGCGATCAGCACAGCGGTCCCGGGCTTGGCGGCCAGCCAGGATCTCACCTGGTCGAGGCGTTCATCGGTGAAACCGGTGGTGCCCACCACAGCGTGAATACCGTTGTCGATGAGGAACTTCAGGTTGTCCATCACGACGCTGGGATGGGTGAAATCGATGACGACCTCGGTGTCACTCTCAGTCAGGACCGACAGTGAATCTCCGGCGTCCACCTCCGCCGACAGGGTGAGGTCCTCGGCGTCCTTCACCGCCGCAACCATGGTCGCCCCGACTTTGCCCTTGGCCCCCAACACTGCTACTCGCATGGGAAGCAGCGTAGTCAGCCTTGCGGTCCGGGAGTTTGTCACCCCGTTGCCCTAGGCTTCGAAAGTATGTTCGATGAGTTGACGCAGGAGGGCCGGATCGCCCGGATCGCGGAGCTGGAACGCCTGAAATCGGTGCACGCCGCCGAGCAGGCCCGGCTGACCGCCCAGTTCGCGCGATACACCGCGCCGAGGAAGAAGCCCGCGGGGTCCCGGCGGCCAAACGGGGTCGCGGGGTGGGCGCCCAGATCGCCCTGGCCCGCCGCGATTCACCCAACAAAGGTGGGCGCCACCTCGGCTTCGCCCGCGCCCTGGTCCACGAGATGCCCCACACCCTGGCCGCCCTGGCCGCCGGGGCGCTCTCGGAGTGGCGGGCCAGCCTGATCGTCAAGGAATCGGCGTGCCTGTCGGTGCAGCATCGCCGCCAACTCGACGATGAGATGTGCGCCGACCAGGCCCGGTTGGCGGGGTGCGGGGATGCCCGCATCCAGGCCGATGCCAAAGCGATCGCCTATCGCCTCGACCCGCACGCGGTGGTCGAACGCGCCGCCCGCGCCGAAACGGAACGCGCCGTGTGGATCCGCCCGGCCCCGGACTGCATGACCTATGTGACCGCGCTGCTTCCGGTCGCCCAAGGGGTGTCGGTGTATGCAGCCTTGAAGCACGAAGCCGATGTCAGCGCCGATGGGCGTAGCCGCGGAAACGTCATGGCCGACACCCTGGTGGCGCGGGTGACCGGGCGGGCGGCGGGCACCGCGGTGCCGGTGGCGGTCAACCTGGTGCTCTCCGATGACACCCTGATGGGTGGGGACGAGCCGGCCGTCCTCAGTGACTACGGGCCCGTTCCGGCGGAGATCGCGTGCAGGTTGATCGAGCGGGCGGTCACCGACGCGGACTCCAAGGCCACCCTGCGGCGGTTGTATGCCCGGCCCGACAGCGCGGCGTTGGTGGCGATGGACTCCACCGCGCGGCGGTTCCCGAAAGGACTGGCGCGGTTCATCCGGTTGCGGGACCAGCGCTGCCGTACCCCGTACTGCGATGCTCCGATCCGCCACCTTGATCACATCACCAGTCGCGCCTGGGGCGGACCCACCTCCGCCGACAACGGCCAGGGGTTGTGTGAACACTGCAACTACGTCAAAGAACTCGCCCACTGGAAAGCCGAAACCGGCGCCGACGTGGTGGGCCGGCACACCACCGACCTGACCACCCCCACCGGCCAACGACACCACAGCCTGGCCCCACCGATCCTGCCCGGCCGCCGAAGATTCGACTACAGCGACATCGAAACCCACGCCCGCATCACCCTCTACAACCTGCACGCAGCCTGAGCAGGCGGTCCGATGTGAGGGGCAGCGGTGTGTGTCACAGCACCTTAATGCCAAGGCAATTGCGTAGCCACACTCCTGAGGGTTACTGGGAAGCACGAAAACTCCGCCAGCCCCCAGGAGAAATCGCCATGACCCTTGCTGCCGAAACCCCCGCGGCCGAATCGGAATCGCTCGCAGGCAAGAACCTGACCATCGTGCGGGGCGCGTGCCCACACGACTGCCCCGATACGTGCGCCATGCTCTATCACGTCGAAGACGGCACTCTTGTCGGCGTCAAAGGCGACCCGGACCATCCGATGACCCGCGGCGGCCTGTGCGTGAAGGTGAAGAACTTCCACGAGCATCACTATCAATCGGATCGCTTGTTGTATCCGATGCGGCGTGTCGGCGCCAAGGGCGCAGGGGAATTCGAGCGGATCACCTGGAATGAGGCGCTCGGCGAAATCAAGCAGCGCTGGACGGAGATCATCGACACCTATGGCAGCCAGGCGATCATGCCGCACGCCTACCTCGGCCACCAAGGGGTGCTCAACGGTCTGACCGCCGGGGACGCGTTCTTCAACCGGCTGGGATCCACGGTTGCCGAGAAAACGTACTGCGAGTCCGGCTCGTCGACCGCGTGGCACATGACTGTGGGCGGGTCGGGCGGACTCGATGTGGAATCAATGGCGCATTCGAAATACATCATCGTCTGGGGCATGAACATGACCAGCACGAACCTGCACGGGTGGCCGTTCCTACTCGAGGCGCGAAAACGCCACGGCGCCAAGATCGTTGTCATCGATCCGGTGCACAACCGCACGGCCCGCCAAGCCGACTGGCACATCCCCATCCGGCCGGGCACCGACGGCGCACTGGCGCTGGGCATGATCCACGAGATCATCGCCCAGGGCCTCGTCGACACCGATTATGTCGAGAGGTACACCGTCGGCTACGACGAGTTGGCCGCCCGCGCCCAGAGCTTCCCGCCCGAACGGGTGGAAGAGATCACCGGCATTCCCGCCGATGACGTCCGCACCCTGGCCCGCGAGTACGCCACCAGCCAGCCCTCGGCCATCCGTCAAGGTGTTGCGCTGGAGCGCAGTCGTGGTGGCGGGCAGGCGATTCGGGCGATCACCTGCCTGCCCGCATTGGTGGGTGCCTGGCGCCACGTGGGCGGTGGCACCATGGAGATGCCCATCTGGGAGTTCCCCACTCAGTTCGACAAGATCTGTATGCCGCAGTGGATCCCCGAGGGCACTCGGGTGGTCAACGAACTCGATCTCGGTAAGGCATTGACCGGCGAACTGGAACTGGATCCGCCCATCAAATCGCTGTTCGTCTACAACTCGAACCCGGTGTCACAAGGCCCCGCTCAGCAGAAGCTGATGGACGGCCTGATGCGCGACGACCTGTTCACCGTCGTCAGTGAGCACTTCATCACCGACACAGCGAAATTCGCCGATATCGTATTGCCGGCCACCATGCAGGCCGAGCAACTCGACATCATGGTGACCTGGGGCCACCTGTACATCTCCTTGAACCAGCCGGCCATCGCCGCGCCCGGCGAGTGTGTACCGAATGTGGAACTATTCCGCAGGCTGGCGGCCACGATGGGTTTCGATGAGGACTACTGGAAACGCACCGACCGCGAGATGCTGATCGACTTCCACGACTGGGACGCCCCCGCTCTGCAAGGCATCACGTTCGAGAAGCTGGAGGAGGTGGGGTGGATGCGGCTGAACGTCGGCGCTCCCGACACCAGGGCGCCACACGCCGAGGGCAACTTCCCGACTCCGTCCGGCAAATGCGAATTCCGGTCCAGCCTGGCCGAGGGCGGCAATTTTGTGGTGCCGGTCTGGCGCTCGATGTACGAAGCGATGCAGCCGGGTGGCTACATCGACCCGGTACCCGACTACGTCCCGCCGTTCGAATCGCGACACTCCAATCCCGAACTGGCCGAGCGCTTTCCACTCAACATCATCTCGCCCAAACCGCACGCCTTCCTCAACAGTCAATACGGCAACGCACCGGACAAGCAGGCCGCCCAGGGCGAGTTCCGGCTGTTCATCCATCCGGCCGATGCCACCGAGCGCGGGATCGCCGACGGGGATTTGGTGCGGGTGTTCAACGACCGCGGCGCTTTCGAGGTGCCGGCAGTGCTCGACACCGGCCTGATGGTCGGGTTGGTCATGTCGAATGTGGGTTACTGGCAGGACAAACCGTCGGGCACCACGGTCAACGTCATCACCTCCGACCGCCACTGTGAGTTCGGCAACGCCGGGGTGTACGGAGACAACCTGGTGGAAGTGGAGAAGGTCGTCGATCAGGCGATCGCCGTCTGAGAGGTCAGCGCAGTCGGCTCTCATCAATGACGAACAACAACAGGGTCACAGCGAGGATCACCGCGGGCACCCAGATGGCGTGCACTCCCCAAGCCGAGGAGATGACGGCTCCGACCACCGCGCCACCGGAGAACGCGACGATCAGGGCGCCGTACACACCGAATGCCCGCCGCCCCTCCTGGCGCTTCTCGACGACGCCGTCGTAGCCGGCTTCGACGAATCGCATCAGGTTGCCGGTGGTCGCCACCGGCAGGTAGGCCAGGTCGCCGATATTGCGGAACAGACCTATCTGCACGGCGGCCAGAAAAGAGATGGGTACCGTCACATAGCTGTGCGGGACCGATTCGGGCACGAAGCCGATCACCGCCAACACCACGGCCTGCACCGCCATGGTCCAGCGAAGCGGGTGCGGGACGACCACATCCGCACGGCCGGACTTGATGTGGGCCGCCAACGCCACCCCGGCGATGAACGCCAGCAGCGGCCAGACGTGGGCGAACGCGGCGGCAATCTTGGCCTGGGAGACATCGATGGCGAACAGGATCACGTTGCCGGTCTGCACGTTCGCGAACACACCGCCGCGCGCCACGTAGGTGTAGGCATCCAGGAAGCCGTTGGCCAGAGTGAGCAGCAGCGCAAACCACAACGTGCGCGTGCGCGCACTGTCCGGGCCGGTCACAACGGCGCGGCCCCACGTAGATGTTCGAAGATCAGCGACGTCTGGGTGCCGGCCACGTCGGCATCGGCGTTGAGGTTCTCGACCACGAACGCACGCAGATCATCGGTGTCACGCGCCGCGACGTGCAAGATGAAGTCGTCGGCGCCGGCCAGGAAGTAGACGTCCATCACCTGCGGCTTGCTCCGGATCTGCGCAATGAAGTTGCGGATCTTGCCGCGGGCGTTCGACTGCAGGCTCACCGAGATCATCGCCTGCAGCGACAAGCCGATCGCCGACGGATCGATGTCGGTGTAGAAGCCGCGGATCACTCCCATCTCCTGCAGCCGACGCACCCGGCCGTGGCAGGTGGACGCCGCGATACCCGCCGCCTCCGCCAACGCGCTGTTGGAGATCCGGGCGTCCGCGTGCAACGTGGTGAGGATCCGCCGGTCCACGTCATCGAGCTCAGCGGGCCGAACATCCTTCGGTTGCGGAGGTCGACGGGTCGACGATCCTGGGGATTCTTCTGGCATAGTGCGACCTTACCGAATCTTCATCGATCTTATTGCCATCTAGTTGTTGTTTCTTCACACTTGAGGTCAATACCAGCAGGCCTCAACCCAGGAGCGATCATGCGAGTCGGCATCCCGACCGAGATCAAGAACAACGAATACCGCGTCGCCATCACCCCGGCCGGCGTGGCCGAACTGGTCCGTCGCGGCCATGATGTCGCCATCCAGGCAGGCGCGGGCGACGGCTCGGCGATCTCCGATACCGACTTCAAGGCCGCCGGCGCCGAGATCGTCGCCACCGCCGACCAGGTGTGGGCCGAGGCCGACCTGCTGCTCAAGGTGAAAGAGCCGATCGAGTCCGAGTACAGCCGGATGCGCCAGGGCCAGACGCTGTTCACCTACCTGCATCTGGCCGCCTCGCGGCCGTGCACCGATGCACTGCTGGCCTCGGGAACGACGTCGATCGCCTACGAGACGGTGCAGACCGCAGACGGTGCGCTTCCTCTCTTGGCCCCCATGAGCGAGGTGGCCGGCCGGCTCTCCGCCCAGGTGGGCGCCTATCACCTGATGCGCACTCAGGGCGGACGCGGTGTGTTGATGGGCGGCGTTCCCGGCGTGGCCCCCGCCAACGTCGTGGTGATCGGCGGTGGCATGGCCGGCTACAACGCCGCCCGTATCGCCAAGGGCATGGGTGCGCGAGTCACCGTCTTCGATCTGAACATCAACACCCTCCGCAAGATCGACAACGAGAGCGGCGGCCAGATCGAGACGCGCTACTCCTCCGCCCTCGACCTCGAGACCGCGGTCAAGGATGCCGACCTGGTGATCGGCGCGGTGCTGGTCCCAGGCGCCAAGGCACCCAAGCTGGTGACGAATTCGACTGTCGCACAGATGAAGCCGGGCGCGGTCTTGGTCGACATCGCCATCGATCAGGGCGGTTGCTTCGAGGATTCCCGGCCCACCACCCATGACGACCCGACGTTCGCGGTGCACGACACGGTGTTCTACTGCGTGGCCAACATGCCGGGCTCGGTGCCGCGCACCTCGACCTACGCGCTGACCAACGCCACCATGCCGTACGTGCTCAAACTGGCCGACAAGGGCTGGCGGGCCGCGTGCCAGAGCGACGCCGCGCTGGCCAAGGGCCTGTCCACTCACGAGGGCGGCCTGCTGTCCGAGCAGGTGGCCACCGACCTGGGACTGCCGTTCACCGATCCCGCGTCGGTGCTCTGACCATACGACTTCCCTTCACATCGCCCGGCCGGCTGCCATGCCCGGCCGGGCGATGACCTTTCCGGGGCACCATCCTTTGACAGGTGTCAAGTATGGTGGAGGGGTGATCGTGAGCAGTGTTCTCAAAGACGTTCTTCCCAGCGCACCCACCACCACCGCCGAGGCGTGCACCGTGTTCGACGCGGCACCTGCCGTCGCCCCCGAATTCATGATCGGTACCTGGCACGGCGCCGAACTGCCGACGGGGCATCCCCTCGACGGCTTCCTGGCGGCCAGTGGATGGTGGGGCAAACAGTTCGTGGACGCCGAGACGGTACACCCGCTGCTGTTCCCGACCGCCGACGACTCCGGGCTGTGGGCACTCAATCCGGTGCTGGCATTCGGCGGCTTGGGGGTGGCGGCCAAACTTCCGGGCGTGAAGAAGAGGTCGTTCGAGCGCCCGATCTCCGCCCTCCGATCGGTACTGCAGACCCGCGCCCCCAAGGCCCGGTTGCGGACCACCCGCTACCGCGGCACCGATACCGCGACGATGATCTACGACCAGCTGCCGATCAACGACGTGTTCCGGCAGCTGTCCGACGACGCGGTGATCGGCGCGATGGACTTGCGCGGCTCGAACCGCCCGTACTTCTTCGTGCTGCGCCGCGACAACTCGCTGCCCGTCCTCTGACCGAGGAGCGCTAGCCGATCAGCGCGGGCAGCACCAGCGCGGCGATCTCCGGCATGACCGGCCGGAAGCCCTCAGCCTCGGAGTCGTCGCTCGCCGACCGCACCATCACCGACAACACCACGGGTCGCGCGGGGCCCTCCGGGGGACCCCAAGCCACACCGACGTCGTTGGTGGTGCCGTAGTCGCCACTGCCGGTCTTGTCCGCGAAGGTCCACCCCGGGGGCAGTCCCGGTCGCAGGCTCGAGGTCGCGTTCGTGGTCATCCAGTCCACGAGTTGCGTGCGAGCCTGCGGCCCCAGAGCCGTACCGGTGATCAGGTCGCGGAACCCATTGCCCAGTGCCTGCGGGGTGCTGGTGTCACGGAGATCGCCGGGCACCGCGGCGTTGAGTTCGGTCTCCCAGCGATCCAGCCGGCTCTCCTGATCGCCGATACTGCGGGCGAAATCGGTGATGGCCTGCGGGCCGCCGATGACCTGGAGGAGATAGTTCGAGGCGGCGTTGTCACTGCGCTGCAGCGCTGCTGCACACAGCTCCGACAGCGTGACCGGCTGCCCGACCCGCGTTTCCGTGATCGGCGAGTTCGGCAGCAGGTCCGCCTCCTGCACGGTCACCGTATCGCTCAAGGCCAACTCGCCCCGTTCCGAGCTCTGCAGGATCCGGGCGGCCAGGTATGCCTTGAACGTCGAACACATTGCGAAGCGCTCCAGATCGCGGTGCGCGACGGTGCGCCCGGATCGCAGGTCAACAGCGAAGATGCCGATGCGCGCGTTGTGCCGGTGCTCCAGTGCGACGATGCTGTCCGTGAGCGAGGAGGGTTCGGCCAGCGCCGGCCGCGTTCCCAGGGCGGCCAAGGCGGTGAGGGCCGCTCCACCAGCCAGGACGTTTCGTCTGGTTACCCTCACCGTCATGCGCCTCCCTATCTGACGATTCTCCGAAGTGGTTGCGGTAGTGACCTTTTGGTGACACCAGGGCCGAGTACAGCGGCACCGTACTGCTTGTTCAACAGCGTACGCGCCACGGCATTGACCTCGTCCAGGGTCACCGCTTCGATCTGGTCCAGGCTCTCCGACAGGCTGCGGTGCCGCCCGTAGTTGAGCTCGCTGCGACCGATCCGGTGCATCCGCGAGGCCGAATCCTCCAGCCCCAGCACCATTCCGCCCCGCAGCGAACCTTTGGCGATCCGGCATTCGTTCTCGGTGATGCCGTCGCGGGCCACCGCTTCCAATACATCGGTGGTCACCGTGATCACGTCATCGAACCGCTCCGGCAGGCAGGCTGCATAAACCGACAACGCTCCGCTGTCGGAGAAGGTGTCCACCGACGAGTACACCGAGTAGGCCAGACCGCGGGATTCCCGGATCTGTTGGAACAGACGGGAACTGAGACCTCCACCGAGGGCGGTGTTGAGCACGGTCAACGCCCACCGGTGTTCCCAGTGCCGGCCCGGTGAACGCACACCCAACAGCACATGCGTCTGTTCGGAGTCACGCTGCACCACCTGCAGTGCGGGAGTCCCCGTCACCCGGCCGGTGCCCTTGCGCGGCTGCTGGGGTTGCTTACCGGCGCGCAGATGGGGACCGAAATGTTCGCGCACCAGCGCGAGCACCTCGTCGTGGTCGATGTTGCCGGCAACCGCCACCACCATGCGTTCCGGTGTGTAGCGGCGCACATGAAAGGAATGCAGCTGCGCGCGCGTCATCGCCTCGATCGAGTCGACGCTGCCGATGACCGGCCGGCCCACCGGATGCTGACCGAACATCGCCGACAGGAACACATCCCCCAGCGCGTCTTCGGGATCGTCGTCGTGCATGGCGATCTCTTCGAGCACCACGTCACGCTCGAGCTCGACATCCTCTGTGGCACAACGGCCGTTGAGGACGACGTCGGACACCAGATCGATGGCCAGCCCGAGGTCGTTGTCCAGTACGTGGGCGTAGTAGCAGGTGTGCTCCTTGGCAGTGAACGCGTTCAGCTCACCGCCGACGGCGTCCACCGACTGGGCGATGTCCACCGCCGAGCGCGTCGGCGTCGACTTGAACAGCAGGTGTTCGAGGAAGTGCGCCGCGCCGGCCACCGTCGGCCCCTCATCACGAGAGCCGACTCCGACCCAGACACCGACCGACGCCGAGCGCACCGACGGTACGAACTCGGTGACGACGCGAAGCCCCCCAGGCAGCGTGGTACGCCTGACCCGGGAGGCCTCAGCGGCGGACTCCTGCGTACTACGAGCTGGAGGTCGCAACATCGGCAGGCGCGGAATCAGTTGCAGCTGAATCCGTTGCGTCCGCAGCTTCCTCCTCGGCGACCAGGATCAACGAGATCTTGCCGCGGTTGTCGATATCGGCGATCTCGACGCGCAGCTTGTCGCCGACCTTCACCACGTCCTCCACCTTGGCGATGCGCTTGCCGCGGCCGAGCTTGGAGATGTGGACCAGCCCGTCGCGACCCGGGAGCAACGAGACGAATGCGCCGAAATCGGTGGTCTTGACGACCGTGCCGAGGAAGCGCTCGCCCACCTTGGGCAGCTGCGGATTGGCGATCGCGTTGATCTTGTCGATCGCCGCCTGCGCCGACGGGCCGTCCGCGGCACCGACGAACACCGTGCCGTCGTCCTCGATGGAGATCTGCGCGCCGGTCTCCTCGGTGATCGAGTTGATCATCTTGCCCTTGGGCCCGATGACCTCACCGATCTTGTCGACGGGCACCTTGATGGTGGTGATCCGCGGCGCGTAGGGGCTCATCTCGTCCGGCGCGTCGATGGCTTCGGCCATCACCTCGAGGATGGTGGTCCGGGCGTCCTTGGCCTGCGCGAGCGCACCCGCGAGCACCTGCGACGGGATGCCGTCGAGCTTGGTGTCCAACTGCAGCGCGGTCACGAAGTCCTTCGTGCCGGCGACCTTGAAGTCCATGTCACCGAAGGCGTCTTCGGCGCCGAGGATGTCGGTCAGCGCGACGAAGCGACGCTCCGTCTTGCCGTCGACCTCAACATCGTCCGACACCAGACCCATGGCGATACCCGCCACCGGGGCCTTCAGCGGCACACCGGCGTTCAGCAGCGACAGGGTGGAGGCACACACCGAGCCCATGGACGTAGAACCGTTGGAGCCCAACGCTTCCGACACCTGGCGGATGGCGTAGGGGAACTCCTCGACGCTCGGCAGCACCGGCACCAGGGCCCGCTCGGCCAGCGCGCCGTGACCGATTTCGCGGCGCTTGGGCGAACCGACGCGGCCGGTTTCACCGGTGGAGTACGGCGGGAAGTTGTAGTGGTGCAGGTAGCGCTTGGTGGTCTCCGGCCCCAGCGAGTCGATCTGCTGGGCCATCTTCATCATGTCCAGCGTGGTGACACCCATGATCTGGGTTTCGCCGCGCTCGAACAGCGCGCTGCCGTGTGCGCGCGGGATGACGGCGACCTCGGCCGACAGTGCACGGATATCGGTGATGCCGCGGCCGTCGATGCGGAAGTGGTCGGTCAGGATGCGCTGGCGCACCAGCTTCTTGGTCAGCGACCGGTAGGCAGCGCCGATCTCCTTCTCGCGACCGGCGTACTGCTCGGACAGCCGCTCGAGCACCTCGACCTTGATCTCGTCGGTGCGGTCGTTGCGCTCGTTCTTGCCCGCGATGGTCAGCGCCTTGGCGAGCTCGTCGGTGGCCACCGAGGCGACCGAGTAGTAGACGTCGTCGCCGTAGTCCGGGAACACCGGGTACTCGGCGGTCTCCTTGCCGGCCGCGTTGTTCAGCTCTTCCTGCGCGGTGCACAGGGCGGCGATGAACGGCTTGGCGGCTTCGAGGCCCTCGGCCACGATGGCCTCGGTGGGAGCCTGGGCGCCACCGGCGACCAGTTCGATGACCTTGTCGGTGGCCTCGGCCTCGACCATCATGATGGCCACATCTTCTTGGCCATCGGCCGACACCTTACGGCCGGCGACCACCATGTCGAAGACAGCACCTTCGAGCTGCTCGACGGTGGGGAACGCGACCCACTGGCCGTCGATCAAGGCGACACGCACACCGCCGACCGGGCCGGAGAACGGCAGACCGGAGATCTGGGTGGACGCCGACGCGGCATTGATGGCCAGCACGTCGTACAGGTCCTGCGGGTTCAGGCTCAGCACGGTGACGACGACCTGGATCTCGTTGCGCAGACCCGACACGAACGTCGGACGCAGCGGCCGGTCGATCAGGCGGCAGGTCAGGATGGCGTCGGTGGAGGGCCGGCCCTCACGACGGAAGAACGACCCGGGGATGCGACCCGCGGCGTACATCCGCTCCTCGACGTCGATGGTCAAGGGGAAGAAGTCGAAGTGGTCTTTGGGGGTCTTGCTGGCGGTGGTGGCGCTCAGCAGCATGGTCTCGTCGTCGAGGTAGGCGACGACGGCGCCGGCGGCCTGCTGGGCCAGCCGGCCGGTTTCGAAACGAATGGTGCGGGTGCCGAAGCTCCCGTTGTCGAGGACGGCGGTGGATTCGAACACGCCTTCATCAATTTCAGCTACAGACATAGATGTCCGTCAGGGCCTCTCTGGTTCACTTTTGTTTCGCGTCGTCATGCGCGAACCTCGGTGGCTACGGCCGTCGATCGAAGCGGCCGGGCCGTCCCCGCTACCAGGGAGCCCGACAGCCACTACCGAAGACCGCCCACGTGAGACTGGTTCGTCATGACGCGCCGGAACGGATGCGCGGTTGTGCGCACCGCACCTGTTGTCTCAGCGTTTGTTGCTGCTGTTCCGCCTCCGGCTGACCGGCGCAGAACAGCCCTACTCTACACCCCGGGTTGCGGGGTTCTGGGATCTGTGCAGGCAGCACACAGCCCGCCACCGCGTGGCGGTGGCGGGCTGTGTTACGGGTGTCCGCGTCAGCGACGCAGGCCGAGACGCTCGATCAGCGAGCGGTAACGCGCGACGTCGACCTGGGCCACGTACTTCAGCAGCCGACGACGACGACCCACGAGCAGCAGCAGACCGCGCCGCGAATGGTGATCATGCTTGTGCTGCTTGAGGTGCTCGGTCAGGTCCGAGATGCGCTTGGTCAACAACGCGACCTGCGCTTCGGGCGACCCGGTGTCGGTGTCGTGCAGGCCGTACTGACCCAGGATCTCTTTTTTCTGCTCGGCGGTAAGCGCCACGAATTCACTCTTTTCTATCGGTCCGCGGATCTGAAGCCGAACCCGGCCGCCGCGAACTGCAGCACGGGTCGATGCCGCCGAAGAGTCTAACAGCGACCCTGCCCTCAGAAAGAATCGCGAAGTATCGCCCGGGCCTTGTCGACATCACGTTCCATGGCCTTCACCAGATCCTCGACCTGGTCGAACTTCTCCTGACCCCGGATCCGCGACACGAAGTCCACCGCCACATGCTGGCCGTACAGGTCGGCCGCCGTATCGAGGACAAACGCCTCGACGGTGCGGGTGCGCCCGGAGAACGTCGGGTTGGTGCCCACCGACACCGCCGCTTCGTACCGCTCTCCCGGGATGACGGTGCCCATCACCGGGCCGTGTCCCAGCACCGTGAACCACGCCGCGTACACACCGTCGGCCGGGATGGCCGAATACATCGGCGGTGCCACATTGGCCGTCGGGAAACCGAGCACCTTGCCGCGCCCGTCGCCGCGGACCACCACACCCTCGACCCGATGCGGACGACCCAGCGCCTCCGCCGCAGCCACCACATCTCCGGCGTCCACACACGACCGGATGTAGGTCGACGAGAACGTCACGGTTTCGGTGGAGTGCTGCTCGGCGACCAGCGACATGGCCTCGACGGCGAACCCGAGCCGCTCCCCGGTCTTGCGCAACTGGTTCACATCACCGGCGGCCTTCTTACCGAAGGTGAAGTTCTCCCCCACCACGACCTCCACCACGTGCAGCCGTTCGACCAACAGTTCGTGGATGTAGCGCTCAGGGGTGAGCTTCATGAAATCGGTGGTGAACGGCATCACCAGGAACACGTCGATGCCGAGTTGCTCGGCCAGCTCGGCACGCCGGGTCAGCGTGGTCAGCTGCGCGGGATGGCTGCCGGGAAACACCACTTCCATCGGATGCGGGTCGAATGTCATCAACACCGCTGGGATGCCGCGCGACCGCGCCGCCTTGACCGCGCGGGCGATCAGCTCCGCATGGCCGCGGTGCACACCGTCAAACACGCCGATGGTGAGTACGCACCTGCCCCAGTCCGAGGGAATTTCGTCTTGTCCCCGCCACCGCTGCACGCGCCCAAGCCTACGGCCCCAGAGATTCATTAGCGTCTCTAGATCCCCGGATGAGGTGACGATTGCCTAAACTTTCAGGTGTGACGCCAGATGTAAGCCCTGAGGTAGGCGACCTCCGCGATTTGTCCATGGTCGCCCAGGACTACCTCAAGACCATCTGGACGGCGCAGGAATGGTCACATGAGAAGGTCAGCACGAAGATGCTGGCCGAACGAATCGGTGTTTCGGCCAGCACGGCGTCGGAGTCCATCCGCAAGCTCGCCGACCAAGGCCTGGTGGATCACGAGAAGTACGGCGCGGTCACCTTGACCGAGCGAGGCCGGCGCGCGGCGGTGTCGGTGGTGCGCCGCCACCGGCTGCTGGAGACCTTCTTGGTCAGCGAGCTCGGGTATTCGTGGGACGAGGTACACGACGAGGCCGAGGTTCTGGAGCACGCGGTCTCGGATCTGATGATGGCCCGGATCGACGCCAAGCTCGGCTACCCGCAACGTGACCCGCACGGTGACCCGATTCCCGATCTCGACGGCCAGGTGCCGACACCGCCGGCTCAGCCACTCTCGGAATGCAACGACGGCGATCACGGGGCGGTGGCCAGGATCAGCGACGCCGATCCCGAGATGCTGCGCTACTTCGATGACGTCGGCATCGCGCTCGATTCACACGTGACGGTGCTGGCCCGCCGCGATTTCGCCGGCACAGTGTCGGTCTCCATCGGCGAGGACCACGATGACGGCGCCAGGACCGTGGAGCTCGGTAACCCTGCCGCCCAGTCGATCTTCATCGTGCCCTGCAACGGTTAGAGCGTCGACGGCCGGAGTCTGAGGCTGCGCGGGGGTTCCCCCAGCGAAGCGAGGGGGCGTACGAGCAGTCGACAGAGCTCCGGTCACAAAGTAGACGGCCGGATCACCACCACCGACTTGGTGCGACGGCCACTGTCCTCGAGCAGCGCCATCACCCGCCCGTCGGGGGCCACGGCGGCGTAGATGCCGTCGATTCCCGCTGCCGGCAGGGGTTTTCCGTGACTCACCGCCACCGCGTCGTCCTCGCTGAGCTCGTACCGGGGGAACGCCTGCAGACACGCCTGGTCCAGGGTGTAGCTCAGCTGAGGTTGTTCGGCCAGCGCTTCCAGGGTGTGCGCCTGGTTGAGGCCGAACCCGCCGACCCTGGTGCGGCGCAAGGCGGTCAGATGCCCACCCACCTCCAGCGCGGCTCCCACATCGCGGGCCAGCGCCCGGATGTAGGTGCCCGACGAACAGTCCACCAGGACGTCGACATCAACCAGGCCCGGCGTGCGGCGGATCGCCAGCACGTCGAACCGTTCGATGCGGACACTGCGCGCGGCCAGCACGGGCGTCTCACCTTCACGCGCCAACTGGTAGGCCCGCTTGCCGGCGACCTTGATGGCACTGACCGCCGACGGCACCTGCTCGATCTGGCCGCGGAGCGCTCCGGCGGCGGCCTCGATCTGCTCGTCGCTGACCTGATCAGCCGAAAGCTGCTGCAGCAGTTCACCTTCGGCGTCATCGGTGGTGGTCGACTGGCCCAGGCGGATGGTGCCGAGGTAGGTCTTCGAGGTACCGGCGATCAAGCCCAGGATCTTGGTGGCCCGCTCGACACCGATCACCAGCACCCCGGTGGCCATCGGGTCCAGCGTGCCGGCGTGACCCACTTTGCGGGTGCCGAAGATGCGGCGGCACCGGCCGACCACGTCATGGCTGGTCATCCCGTCCGGTTTGTCGACCACAACGATTCCGGGTTGCACGTCTTTCACAGGACGATCGCCGTCAGCGCCAGCCCGTCGGCTACCGACCACCGGCCGCTCAGGGTGGTCAGGGGCGGGCCGAACTCCGCGGCCGGGTCGATCAGGATCTTCGACTCGAACGTGCCGGTGGCGCCGGCGCCGTCACCGCCGCCGTCGACGCTGAAGGAGATGTGTGCGTCTTCGAACCCCAGCCAGCGGTGCGTCAGCGGGAACCATGCCTTGTAGGTGGCCTCCTTGGCGCAGAACAGGATTCGATCCCAATGCAGCCCGTCGGGCAGCTCAGCGATCTCGGCGCGTTCGACAGGCAGGCTGACGGCGCCGAGCACACCGTCGGGCAGCACATCATGGGGTTCGGCGTCGATTCCGATCGAGCGCACGTGCGTTCGGTGCGCCACCACCGCGCCGCGGTAACCCGCGCAGTGCGTCAGGCTGCCCACCACCCCGGCCGGCCAGCACGGTTCCCCCTTGTCGCCCTTGAGGATCGGCACCGCCGGCTCCCCCAGCTCAGCGAGCGCCAACCGCGCGCAGTGCCGCACCGTGACGAACTCGTTGCGCCGCTTGGCCACGGACTTGGCCACCAACGGCGCCTCTTCGGGTAACGGCTCCAGATCCGGCGGGTCGGAGTACACCTCGGCCGAGCGGACGGAATCGGGTACCGCGACGTCGAGAACGGCGTCCAGGAGCTTGGTCATGACCGCCTGCTGCGAAGCCGCTGCCGGAACTGCTCGGACTGTGCCCTCATCTCCGGGGTGATGACGAAGTGCCCGCCGAAATCATTGAGATAACCCGGTGCGTACCGCGGGTCCGGCAGGATCTGGCGCAGCCAGCGATAGGGCTTGCGGCGCCGCCATTCCCGCGGATAACCCACCGACACCTCTTCGAAGCGCACATCGTCATACCAGGTGGTGCGCGGGATGTGCAGATGGCCGTACACCGAGCACACTGCGTTGTAGCGGGTGTGCCAATCCTTGGTCTCCACGGTGCCGCACCACAGCGAGAACTCCGGGTAGAACAGCACATCGCAGGGTTCGCGCACCAGCGGGAAGTGGTTCACCAAGACCGTCGGAGTCATCCAGTCCAGGTCTTCCAGGCGTTTCCTGGTGTGGGCCAACCTGTCTCGGCACCACGCGTCCTTGGTGGCATACGGTTCGCTGGACAGTAGGAACTCGTCGGTGGCCACCACGTTGTTCTCCTTGGCGATGGCCAGGCCTTCACTCTTGGTGGCCGCACCCGCCGGCAGGAACGTGTAGTCGTACAACAGGAACATCGGCACGATGGTGGCCGCGCCGCCTTCGCCGGTCCACACCGGATACGGGTGTTCGGGAGTCACGATGCCCATCTCGTCGCACATCGTGACCAGATAGTCATACCGCGACCGGCCGAACACCTGCATGGGGTCTTTGCCGGTGGTCCACAGCTCGTGGTTGCCGGGCACCCAGATGACCTTTGCGAAGCGTTTTCGAAGCAGATCGAGTGACCAGCGGATCTCGTCGGTGCGCTCGGCGACGTCGCCGGCGACGATCAGCCAGTCGTCGGGAGTCGACGGGTACAGCGACTCCGTCACCGGCTTGTTGCCGGTATGTCCGATATGCAGATCGCTGATCGCCCAGAGGGTCGGCCGGGTGCGGCTCTGCGGTTCATGGGTCGCCACAACACGTCAGCCTAGTTATCGCGGGGCCGGCCCTCTCTCCCCGGGCTCGTCCCTCGCCCGCATCGTCGACCGTCCCGGTTATCGCGGGGCCGGCCCTCACTCCCCGGGCTCGTCCCTCGCCCGCATCGTCGACCGTCCCGGTTATCGCGGGGCCGGCCCTCTCTCCCCGGGCTCGTCCCTCGCCCGACCTACTGAAGTAAGGTCACCACCTCGCAGCGCGAAACTAGAACAGGTTCTCATAGCGACTTGTAGACTCCGCCAGGGAACGGTCGCCGGACACGAAGGGGTGTTGATGCTCACCAGGATGCGGTTGCTCGCAGCGCTGGGAGCGGTGCTGGCGGCCGTGGTCGTGATGGTGCAGTCACCGTCGCCGGCGCCCATGTCTCCGCAGGTCGAACTCCGTGGCACCGGAGCGCCACTGCCGCTGGCCACCACCACCATCAAATGGCCCGTGCTCGAGACCACCGATCCGTCGCCGTTCGATCCGTGCCGCGACCTGCCCATCGACGTCATCAACAACATCGGCCTCGGCTTCACCCCGCCCGAGGTCGAGACCATCAACCGGTGCAAGCTCGACGCCGGGAACTACCAGATGGCCGTCGAAGCGGTGGTGTGGCGCAGCTTCGAACAGACACTGCCCCCGGATGCGGTGGAATTCGACATCGCCGGCCACCGCGCCGCGCAGTACTGGATCATGAAGCCCACCGACTGGAACAACCGCTGGTGGTTCACCTGCATGGTCGCCTTCAAGACCAGCTACGGCCTGATCCAGCAGTCACTGTTCTACTCCCCCATCTACTCCGAACCCGATGTCGATTGCATGGCGGAGAACCTACGACGCGCCAACGAACTGGCACCGCACTACATCTACTGACAGCACACTCCACTGAGCTCTCGCTAGCCTGGGCCCCGTGACAGCGATCTCTGACCGCACCACGCCCGCGCCGCTTCGGAAGAAGGCCGCCCGCACCGCGGGCACAGTTGTGAGCCGGCTGACGGGCACCCCGGCACCGACCACCACGTTCCAGGTGCACCGCCGCGTGCGGATTCCGATGCGCGATGGTGTGGAGCTACTGGCCGATCACTACTGGCCCGACGGCGACGCCCCCGTGGGCACCCTGCTGGTGCGGGGCCCGTACGGCCGGCGCTGGCCGTTCTCGGCGATGTACGCGAGCGTGTACGCCGCGCGCGGCTATCACGTGATCCTGCAGAGTGTGCGCGGCACCTTCGGTTCCGGTGGCGACTTCGATCCCACCGTCAACGAAGCGGCCGACGGCGCCGACACCGCCGCCTGGCTACGCGACCAGCCGTGGTTCACCGGATCGTTCGGCACCGTCGGGTTGTCCTATCTCGGCGCCACGCAGTGGGCGTTGCTGCAGGATCCGCCGCCGGAACTGGCGGCCGCCGTCATCATCGTCGGACCACACGATTTTGCGGCCACCACCTGGGGCACCGGCTCCTTCTCGGTCAACGACTTCCTGGGCTGGAGCAACATGGTGGCCCACCAGGAGGATCCCGGCAAGCTGCGCGCGCTGCTGCGCCAACTCAACTCCAGACGCGTCGTCGCGCGAGCGGCTGCCGATCTGCCGGTTGGCGCCGCAGGACGCCGGCTCCTCGGCGCAGGGGCCCCGTGGTGGGAATCGTGGGTCGGCCACCCCGACACGGCCGACCCGTTCTGGGATCGCTACCGCTTCCCGCGCGCACTCGAACAGTCCCATGTACCGGTACTGCTGATCGGCGGCTGGCAGGACCTCTTTCTCGAGCAGACCCTCGAGCAGTACCGCGCGTTGCGTGACCGCGACGTGGACGTGGCGCTGACCATCGGCCCGTGGACCCATTCGCACATGATGGGCAAAGCTGCTCCGACCGTCTTGCGGGAATCGCTGCGATGGCTGGGCCGGCACGTCGCCGGGCAGTCGGCGCCCCCTCGCAGCCGGGTACGTGCGTCGGTGACGGGTGGCGGCGGTTGGCTGGAGCTGGCGGACTGGCCGCCGGTGACCACCGAAACCGCGTTGCATCTGGGCGAGTCGGGACGGCTGACCGACAGCCCTGCCCCGGGAGCCACCAGCTCGACGTTCGTCTTCGATCCTCATGATCCGACGCCGACGGTCGGTGGGCGGCTGTTGTCGCCGAGCAGCGGCCGCCGCCGCGATGACCGGTTGGCCCGCCGCGGCGACGTACTGAGCTTCACCACCGACGCGCTGCCGACGGATCTGCATGTGTACGGCACGCCCGCGGTGGTACTGGCACACCACGCCGAGCCTGCGCATGCCGACCTGTTCGTCCGGATCAGCGAGGTGGATGCCAGGGGTCGCTCACGCAATGTCAGCGACGGGTACCTGCGGCTTCGGCCCGGCCGTGACGCGGGGCCGCAGCGAGTGGAGCTCGATGCGATCGCGCATCGCTTCGCGGCCGGTTCGCGAATCCGGCTGCTCATCGCCGGGGGCTCTTTTCCGCGGTTCGCGCGCAATCTCGGGACCGGTGAGTCCGTACTCGACGGCGCCCGCGCGGTGGCCGCCACCCACGTGATCACCCACGCCGGATCGCAGCTGCTGCTGCCGGTGGGCCGGCCGGACTGACCGATGCCGACCTACTGCGGCATCGACGATTTCGTCGAGTTGATCGATCAGCTGGACGAGGTGGTGCGGACGGACTTCCAGCACCACACGAAGTTCCAGGTGTCATCGAGGACTCTCGGATACCTGTGGCCGGAGACCAGCACGGTGGGGTTGCGACAGACGATCGCCGAACAGCTCGCGCTCGTCGCGGAACGGCCGTCGGTGTTCGAGGTGCAATTCACCTCCGGCGATTTCGGCTGGGTGGTGGTGCACCTCGAACGGATCACGCGGGACGAGCTTGCCGAGCTGACGTTCGAGGCCTGGCGGCTCACCGCGTCGGAGACGTTGGTGGCAGCCCGCGCGGACCGGCTGCCGACCTGACCGAGACCTAACCCACCGCGGCGCGGACGCGTTCAGCGATCGCGGCCAGCTCATCGTCGTCGTGCACCGGCTCCTCCTGGTGGGCCGCCGGTGGCAGCGTCACCCAGCTGGTGCAGCCGCCGTACTCCGGAACGCGCGGCAGCCGCACCGGCGCGACCAACGGAAACACTTGCGCCACAAGGATTGTCAACCGATGTTTGGGCCGGAAGTCCACTCGGTCGGCGCGTACCGACGTGTTAGTCCAAATATGCAGATCGGCGATCTCGTCCAGGCGATCCGGAGTCTCGACCTGAACCGCTTCGAAGACTCTCGCCGCGCCACGCACGGTCACCTGGTCTTCGGTGCTGTCGGCCGCGGCGGGATCCAACAAATCGCGGTGCTCGGGGCGGACACGTTCGGCGTGGCTGTGCGCCACCGTCGGAAACAGCAGGAACTCCTGCGCGGCGACGGTGAACCGTTTCTCGTGGATCCCGCCTTTGCGCAACAGAATCGTCTGGCGGCCGTCGAGCAGGGCACGAATGGCCGCCGCCCATTCCTTGAGGCCGTCGGTGAGGTCGGCGTTCACCTGGCCCTGGCCGCTATGCGGGCCTGCACTTCCGGGCGGCGCAACGGTGGAACCGTCTTCGGTGGCTGCCGCCGCGCCGGCAGGGAGTCCAGCAACCGGGTGGTGGTGGCCGTGACTTCGGCGACCGCCGCCTCGAAGGCCTCGACGTTGGCCTCCGACGGGCGGGTGATGCCGCTGACCTTGCGCACATACTGGCGGGCCGCCGCTTCGACTTCCTCGGGTGTGGCCGCGGGTTCGAGCCCGCGAAGCTCGGTGATGTTCCGGCACATGCCATCCACGATAGGTGCGATTCTGCTCACCGCTACGGTGAAGCGATGACTGACGTCTTGCTGATCGATACCGCAGACCGGGTGCGCACCCTGACGTTGAACCGCCCGCAGGCCCGCAATGCGCTGTCCTCGCAGTTGCGGCGCGAATTCTTCGGCGCCCTGGCCGACGCGGAAGCCGACGAGGCCGTCGACGTCGTGATCGTCACCGGCGCCGATCCGGTGTTCTGTGCCGGGCTGGACCTCAAAGAGCTCGGTGACACCACCGAACTGCCCGACATCTCGCCGAAGTGGCCGGCGATGCGCAAGCCGGTGATCGGGGCCATCAACGGCGCGGCGGTCACCGGTGGCCTGGAGCTGGCGCTGTACTGCGACATCCTGATCGCCTCCGATCAGGCGCGCTTCGCCGACACCCACGCCCGGGTGGGACTGCTGCCGACGTGGGGGCTGAGCGTACGACTGCCGCAGAAGGTCGGCGTGGGGTTGGCGCGTCGGATGAGCTTGACCGGCGACTACCTGTCTGCCGCGGACGCGCTGCGCGCTGGGCTGGTCACCGAGGTGGTGCCGCACGCCCAGCTGTTGGATGCCGCGCGTGCGGTGGCAGCTTCGATCGTCGGCAACAACCAGCAGGCCGTGCGGGCCCTGTTGCACTCCTACCACCGGATCGACGGCGCGCAGACCGACGGCGCGCTGTGGATCGAGGCGGAGTCGGCACGGGCCTGGATGCGTTCGACGACCGGCGACGATATCGCCGCCAGCCGCAACGCTGTGATCGAACGCGGCCGCACCCAGGTGCGCTGATCCCATTCAGCGCGAGCGCTCGTGTCCGTACAGCGACACTCCGGCTCCGGCGTACAAACGCGAGCGCTCGCGGGATCCCAGGCAGACCTACACTCCCTTCAGACCTCCCGCCCCTTTCATCCGGGCACTCGTTTGGCCGAGGAGGGGCTCAGCGTCGGCGACGGCGGGGCGAACCGTGGCACGGTGACGACGAACAACGCCAACCCCGCAACGGTGAGCAGAACCCCTGCCCAAGCCGTGGAGAGGGTGCCGAAACCGGCGGCCAGGGTCACCGAGCCACCTACTGCGCCAAGTGCGTTCGCGAGATTCAGCGAGGCCAGGTTCAGAGAACCCATCAGCGTCGGAGCCTCCGGCGCATAGTCGGTCAGCAGTACCTGGATGGTGGGGATCGCGAACATCGACATGGTGCCCACTCCGAACAAGCCGATGAAGAGGATGACGAGGTTGGCTCCTCCCACCGCGACCACGACCGAGAACGCGATGGTTCCGAGGTATCCCACCACGAGTCCTCTGTATTCGTGGCGATCAGCCATCGCGCCACCCAGTTGGTTGCCAACGGCCATCCCGATGCCGAAGACGGCCAACGCGACCGGAATCAGGGCCGGGCCGGCGCCGACGGCATCGGTGATGAAGGGCCCGATGAACGTGTAAACGGCGAAGATGCTGGAGATGCCCAGGGCGGCGATACCCGCAACGGCCCACACCATGGGTCGCCGCAGAGCGCTCAGTTCGCCGATGATGGATCCACCATCGAGCTGTCTCGTGCGGGGAACCCACAGAAGCAACGCCAGACCGGCCGCCAGTCCGAGCACCGCAACGGTCAGATAGAGCGCCTGCCATCCGTACCGCTGACCGATGAAGGTCCCTGCGGGTGAGCCGACGATGGTGGCGACCGTGAGCCCGGTCATGACAGTGGCAAAGGCCTTGCCCCCGCGCCCCGGGCCGTAGGCATGCGCGGCGACCACCGCCCCCGCCCCGAAGTACGCGCCCTGGACGGTGCCGGTGATGAAACGTGCGACGATCAGCATGCCGATGCTCTGTGACAGTGCCGAGGCGATATTGCCGACGACGAACAGCGCGACCAACGCCAACAGCAGAGTCTTGCGGTTCAGCCGAGCGGCAGCGACAGTGATCACCGGCGAACCGAGCATGACGCCAACGGCGTAAGCCGTTACCGCATAGGTGGTTACGGGAAGAGAGACGCCCAAATCGTCCGACAGTAGCGAGATGATGCCGTTCGAACCGAACTCGCCGGTGCCGATGGCGAAGGTGCCCAGGGCAAGCGCGAAGAGGGTGAGCTTGACATTCGGGCGGCTGCGATCGGTGTCGGTGCAGCGCGCTTCCTCGGCGGCGCACTGCGCAGCGTAGGCATGCTGGTGCATCTGCGTTACCGTCAGCGCTCGTGCGTTCCGCAGATGACGGCTCGCGCGATCGCCGCTGTGTAGAGCTGGAAGCCCAGGTACGCCGGCGTGGCATCCGCGGGGACGTTGAGTTCGTCATCCCCGATGGCGTGGACCGCAACGAAGTATCGGTGCACGCCGTGACCCACGGGCGGAGCGGCACCGATGTATCGCCGGTAGCTGGCATCATTGGCCAGCGTGAACGCAGGTGCGGGAAGTGAATTCGGTTCACCTTCGCCGGCTCCCGCGGCCAGGGAAGTCACAGAACCCGGCAGGTTGACCACCGCCCAGTGCCAGAAGCCCGAGCCGGTCGGCGCGTCGGGATCCAGAACGCTGACGGTGAAGCTGCGGGTACGCTCCGGGAAACCCGCCCAACTCAACTGCGGTGACACATCGTGCCCACCGGCCCCCATGATGCCGCCCACCTGATCGATACCCAGAGGCTCCCCGTCGGCAATCGACTCGGAGGTCAGGGAGAACGTGGGTAGTTGCGGCAGAGTGTCGTACGGTGACGCCATCGGTCGGACCTTTCGAGAATGTGAGCAGGATCTAGGCTTTCCAAACGGTCTTCTGATTGCAGAATTCGCGTATGCCGGCGCTGGAGAGTTCCCGGCCGTAGCCGGAGTTCTTGACGCCACCGAACGGCAACTCGGGATAGGAACGCGACATTCCGTTGAGAAACACCATTCCCGCGTCGAGGGTCTTGATGAACCAGTTCTGTTCGTCGGTGTCCTCTGACCACACCGCCGAGCTGAGCCCGAACGGGGTCTGATTGGCGATCCGCGCTGCATCGTCGCGGTCGGTGGCCCGATAGATCGAGGCGACCGGGCCGAAGGTTTCCTCGTGAACGATTCGCATGTCGTCGGTGAGTCCTGCAAGCACCGTCGGGTGGTAGAACCAGCCGGAGCCTCCTCTGGCGGTACCGCCGAGCAACACCTGCGCGCCCTTGGCGACGGCGTCGTCGACGAGCTCTTCGAGGTCTCTGCGGCCGGATTCGGTGGCCAGCGGCCCGACCTCGGTGCCCTCGAGCATGGGATCGCCGATCACCAGTCGACTCATCTTGTCGACGAAGAGTGCCAGGAAGTCGTCATAGATGTCGGCGTGAATGATGAATCGTTTTGCGGCGATGCAGGATTGCGCGTTGTTCGTCATCCGTGCCCGCACCGCGGTGGTGGAGGCGTTGTCCAGGTCGGCGCTGGGCATCACGATGAACGGGTCCGATCCGCCGAGTTCGAGTACGGCTTTCTTGATGTCAGCGGCGGCGGTGGAGGCCACCGAGCGTCCGGCGGGTTCCGAGCCCGTGAGTGTGACCGCAGCGATCCTGGGGTCGGTGACCACCGAGGCCACATCGGCGGCGCCGATGAGGAGGGCGCGGAAGGAACCGGCGGGGAAACCACCACGT
Source organism: Mycolicibacterium sp. SMGY-1XX (assembly GCF_059132455.1). Lineage (NCBI taxonomy): Bacteria > Bacillati > Actinomycetota > Actinomycetes > Mycobacteriales > Mycobacteriaceae > Mycobacterium > Mycolicibacterium sp. SMGY-1XX. The sequence goes on along the minus strand of NZ_CP101139.1, from coordinate 2,861,927 downwards.
TCGAAGAGCGTGTCGAGGTAGAGCGCCGATTGCGGCACGTTCGAGGCGTGTTTGAGCAACCCGGCGTTCCCGGCCATCAGCGCCGGCGCTGCGAATCGGATGACCTGCCACAGCGGGAGATTCCACGGCATCACCGCCAGAACGACTCCCAGCGGCTGCCACACCGTCCAGGCGCGAGAGGCGCCCACCGCTGACGGATCGTCGAGTGTCTCGCCGGTCAGGAACTCTTCGGCGTGATCGGCGTAGAAGTGCATGGCGTGCACGCACTTGCGGACCTCATCGCGTGCTTGCGTGATGGGTTTGCCCATCTCGAGCGTCAGGGTACGTGCGGCCGTCTCCAGGTCCGATTCGAGCGCCTTGCCGCTGGCATGCATCCATTGCCCACGCTGGTCGAAACCGGTGTCGTGTCGCAGCGTGGCGGCAGCAAGGGCCGCCTGGGCGATGTGGCGCTGGACCAACTGGGCATCGTAGGGTTCGTACTCTGCGACGGTTACGCCGGTGGCTGGGTTCACAGAAGCAATGGGCATTCGACGGTCCTCTCGACCAGAAATGCGGTCAGTTCGGTTCTCGGGGCTGCAGGATCTCCACTGCCCTGTCGGTCAGTAACGGCCGGATTCGCCCCAAGACCACCTCGCGGTAATGGGGCGAGTCCAGGTGCGCGTCCAGGGCAGCGTCGTCGCGATAGTGTTCGACCAACACCACATGGGTGGGATCGGCTGTGTCCTGGAGGATTTCGTAACCGTGGCAGCCGGGTTCTGCCAGCGACGGCGCTTTTGCCGCCGCCACCTGGCGGAGCACTTCGGCCAGGTTGGCCTCGGTGGTCCGCCAGTGCGCGACAACCACGACGCTCATCAGATGGCTTTCAGCGCGTCTGCCAGCGCCTCTCCGACAGCAGTGCCCGACTGCGGATTCTGGCCGGTGATCAATCGCCCATCGACGATCACCTTGGAGTGCCAGGGTTCGGTGGCTTCGTAAATCGCGCCTTCCTCACGCAGAGCGGTCTCCAGTTCGAAGGGCACGTCGTCCTTGGCGTAGCCGTCCTCCTCGGCTTTGGAGAACGAGGTCAGCTTGCGGCCACGCACCATGGGCACCCCGTCCACGGTCACGCCGAGGAATGCCGAGGGGCCATGGCACACCGCGGATACGATCAAGCCGGCGTCCCAGGCGCTGGTGACCACCGCTTGCACCTCCGGATTTCCGGTGATGTCGACCATCGGACCGAGTCCGCCCGGGAAGAACACGGCGTCGTAGTCGAGAACATCGACCTCGGAGAGCTTGCGGCTGCGGGACAGTCGCCGGTAGGCCTTCGATTCACGGAAAGCCGGCTGCGTCGGATCGTCACCGTCGAATCCGTCCTCGGGTGGCTTCCCGCCCAGGGGGGAAGCGAATTCGACTGCGATACCTGCCTTGTCGAGCTCCTGCACAGGGTGCGCTATCTCGGGGAAGAAGAAGCCGGTGGGCCTGTTGTTGGGCCCGATGACAGCGGCGTTGGTGGCGACGACGAGGACGTAGGGGACGGTCATGGCGATGCTCCATTCGGTGACTGACGAAAGCGCTGGTGGGTTGTGCAGATGTGAGGACGGCCGGGGTGTCACACAGTCTCGGTGACATCCCGTTGCGCCATTCGGGCGAGCGCGGTGTCGGGGATCTCGCGCCAGCCGTGATCGATGGTCAGGGAGTGTCCCCGTCCGTCGACGTAGTGAAAACCGGTGACAGCGGCGGGTTTGCGGTAGAGCGTGTGGGCCGCCTTCGCGGTCACGAGAGGATGTCGGTCATGGTGGGAAACTCCTCGTCGGCCGTCGGCGAGTCGGGTGATGTCAGTCGAAAACGATGACGGCCCTGCCGACGATGTCGCCCCGGCTGATCGCGTCCAAGGTGTCGTTGACGTCATCGAGCTTGACCGGAACGATGTTGTGTTTGATCTTTCCTTCGCCGGCCAGCACCAGCACCTCCTGCAGATCGTTGTGATTGCCCCAGAAGGATCCGAAATACGATTTCTCGCCTGCGACGAAGGGGAAGAGCGGCAGGTCAACCCGTGTTCCCATCAGCCCGACCTGGGAGAGCGCGCCCTCGGTCGCCAGGATGTCCGCGGCGAGCCCCAACGATTCCGGCGAACCCGCGCAGTCGAGGACCGCATCGACGGTGCGTCTGGTGGTGAGGTCCTCGAGTTCGTCCTGCACCTCTTCGGCGGTCTTGTCGCGAACGTTCACAGTGTGATCAGCACCGTTTTCTTCTGCCACAGTCAGCTTTTCGTCGCTGCGCCCGAAGGCCACCACAGTCGCTCCCCCGCCGAGCAGCTTCGCATACTGAACGCCGTATCCGCCGAGTCCCCCGATTCCCGTCACCACCACGGTGCGGCCGGCGCCGAGCTTGCCGGCGTCGCGAAGCTTCTTCATTCCCCGGTACGGGGTCAGACCCGCGTCGGTGAGCGGGGCCAGGTATTCAGCGCCTGAGTTCGACTGTTCCCCGACGGGGATGACGTGGTCGTAGGGTGCGACCACGTACTCGGCGAAGCCACCGTTCTGCCCGAAGCCCACCATGCGTCCACCGCTGCACAGCTGCTGATTGCCCTCGTGGCACTGCCGGCAGGTACCGTCACCCCAGTGCGCGTCGACCACGACAAGGTCGCCCTCGGCCGGTGCCGCGGAGCGGGGCACGGCGGCACCGAATCCCGCGATGGTGCCGGCGATCTCATGACCTGGAGTGAAGGGCAGGTCCACGGGTAGGCCTGCGGAGAAATAGCCGTCCAAGAGCTGGTAATCGCTGCGGCACATCCCCGTTGCCGCGACCTTGATCAGGACCTCATCAGGCGCGACGTCCGGGACCGGGATCTCGTCGATCTCCAAGGGCTTGTTGAACGCATGGATACGTGCTGCTTTCATCTTCATGGTGCCTCTTCTCGCGCTGACCGTTGACGATTCCTGGGAGGGGTGGGCGTTGATCTGCGTGCCTGCCGCAACGGTAAACGCGGGGTCTTGATCAGCAGTGAATCAATTGTGAACTTGCTGTGAGCGCACCTGCGGGTCAGCCGCGGCGCCGGGCGCCCACACTGTTACCGAGGTCCACGGCGCGCTGACCTTTCATCCCGAAGTCGTTTCGCCTCAAGCGGTTTCGGATCCGGAATGATCTGCGAGGCTGTCGCAGGAAAGCGCAGTGGTCGGCGCAGGCGCCTGCAACGGCAGTGACACCACGAATTCGGTCCGGGCCGGCTCAGAGGTGACGGTGACGCTGCCACAGTGCTTGTCGACGATACGACGCACCAGATCCAGTCCCAGACCCACGTTCTGCTGCGCGGTCTTGGTGGTGAAAAACGGGGTGAAGATGTTGTCGATGATATCCGCCGGGATCACGTCACCGTTGTTGGCGATGGTGACCGCTATTCTCTCGCTGTCGATGCGTGCGGTTCGCAACGTCAACGTGCCAGACCCCCCCATGGCGTCGAGGGCATTGTCGATCAGATTGGTCCAGACCTGGTTGAGGTCACCGGCATAACAGTAGATCGCCGGCAAGCTGCGGTCCCACTCACGGCGAACCGTGATGCGACTGTCCAGGAGACCGCGCGGTGCGCACACCAGCAGCGTGCTGTCCAGGAGTTCGTGCACGTCCACCAGCTGGTAGTCGACACGGTCCATCTGCGAGTACTGCTCGGCACCCGCCAGTAATGTCGAGATGCGCTTGCTGGCCTCGGCGATCTCGTTGAGACCCGCGCTGGTGCGGATGAAGCACCACAACCAGTCGATCGCGCGCTGCAATGCCGCTGCCTGATGGTGCGGTGCGCTGACGTGCCCGACACGGGAGACGAGTTGCTCCAGCCAGTCGACCTCCAGCCCCGACTCGGCGAAAACGGACGCGAAGTCCCACCCGCCATTGACGCCTGTGTTGTCGAACAGGTCGGCCACGGCGTCCTCCCGGTCGGCGATGTCTAGAGGACTGCGCCTCGCCGGTTGTCGGGCGGCCGAGCCGCTTTCGCTGATCGCCTCCTGCACCAACCGAAGCACACCCAAGGCATCCGCCGCGTTCGGCGCCAGAGCCAGATCCTCTACCTGCTGCCGCGTGGTGGCCACACTGTCCCGAAGATCGGCGACCGCCCGACTGATGGCCGCTGCCGGGTTGTTGAGCTGATGAGTCAGCCCGGCGGTGATGGAACCGAGGCCCATCAAACGAAGCCGTTGGCCCAGCAGTTGTTGTTGTCGCATGGCGCCCAGCACATGTCCGCCCAACAAGTGGACGGCGATCGGAAACTGGGTCTGCATGAACTCGGCGAAGTCGGCGGCCGCCATCACGAACAGTCGGGATGGGCGGGTCAACCGCACCGAGACGTCGTAGCGTTGCACCGCGTCGGCGACGTAGGCATTCCATGCACCGCAATACACCCCGCGCTGGGAGGTGCGGTGAGTCTGGATGTCGACACCACCGGACCGACCGGACATCACCAGCTCACCCTCGACCAGGACGTAGAAACAGGCGGCGGGGTCTCCTTCCGTGACGAGTGGACCGGCCGGCAACGTCTCGAATGTCCCCTTGCCCGCCAGGATCTCCAGCTGCGTCTCGGTGAACGCCTCGAACAGAAACAGCGTGCGGAGCTCCTCGGTGTCGCTCATCGACATCATCCTGACAGTGGCGGCAACCCACGTGCGCCTTTCGGACAGATTAATGAAAGTGGCCTCAGCATCCACCGATCCGGGGAGGATCCGACGACCATCGAGTCGAAACACGCTAGCGATCGGAACCGGTCTGCGGTTGGCTGGAAGCAAACATCAGGAGGGCAGATGACACATTCAGAGGCCGCGATCACCGGCGTCCACCATCTTTCGCTGACGGTGACCGATCTGGAGGCCAGTATCGCCTGGTACCAGCGTGTGTTTCGCACGCAACGGTTGGATCTTCAGATCCCCCACTATGGACGCGAAGAGACCGGTTTCAGCGTGTTGCTGCCTGAACCCCGTTCGGGACTGATCTTCGGACTGCACCGCAACACGGGTAACGGTGGCGAGGCGTTCGACGAAGCACGCACCGGACTCGATCATGTGTCATTCGGGGTCGCGGACCGGGCCGAACTCGTCGCGTGGACACAGTGGCTCGACGAGCTCGGAATCGAACACACCGGTGTGGTCGACGAGACGGAGCCCATCGCGTATTCGACCGTGGTGTTTCGAGATCCGGACAACATCCAGCTCGAGTTCATCGCCATGCCGGGACCGGACAACTGAGCCGGCACCGACCTTCGTGCGGCGCCGGGTGTGACCCCGAACCGGCCCCGGAACTCCCGGATGAAATGGGAGACGCTGGTGTAGCCCACTGCTCCCGCTATCTGCGTGACGTCGAGCTCTCCTTCGGTGAGCAGCACCTGCGCCCGCTCCATCCGGACCGCCTTGACGAACTGATAAGGCGACTGATCGGTGAGCGCCCGGAACGAACGGGAGAACGCCGACGGGCTCAGGCACGCGTGAGCGGCGAGCGTGTCGACGGTCAACACCTCCGAGAGATGGGTACGGACGTACTCCACCACCGCCGCGATGGGGTCCTTTTCACGCGCGGCTGACCTCATGTGGCGCTGTTGCAGGCGGGGGTCGCGCTGGAGCAGCCGGTAGACCAACTCGTGAAGGTGTAGCGGCGCCAGCATCCGGCGGTCGTCAACGTCCGACAATGAGTCCAGCAATCGCACGATGGTGCCGATGAGCTCGTGGTCCGGATCGGGCGCTGTTGAGCGGCGATCGGAGCGCACCGGGCCTGCGGCCCGGCGCAGCCCCGCGGCTGTCCTCGACATCAGACTCCGGTCCAGCCCCAGCGTCATTGCCAGCACGGGCTGCGTCGGTGAAGCGCTCACCACGTCGCAGTGCAGGCCCGAAAAGCCGTCGTTCACCAGGAGGCCGAACCGGTCGTGGAGATGCCGCCCGCCGAGCGTCACGCGGGCATCCGGACTCCCGACGACAACGCACAGTGACAGATGGCCGGTCGGCGTCCAGCGCAGACGGGTCGGTCCGCTGAATCGGTAGACCGCCAGGCCCGGCCAGCCTGAATCATTCGCGCCTTCCCGGCGGGCCCGAGCCTCCAGGCCGATACGGAGAATGTCCAGTATCGGCTGACGCCCGCCGTGACCCCACGGTGTGCGCGCACGGAGTTCGAACTGCCCGCGCAGGGAGGTAGGTGCCTCCGGCGACGCGGCGCCGCCGGATCGCAGATCCGCCCCGACGGCCGAGTCACTTGTGTACATGCGTCATCCTCGCTGAGTCGGGGCAGCTTCGAAGGTGACGGTAACGACGAGGTCTTCACGCGTAGTGAAGCTCGAGTGGATTCGCCGTCACTCGGCAGCGGAGGTTCCGCTCGGGGAATGATGTGGCCTCCGGTAGCGCGCTCTGGCATGCAGCGGGGCCACAGCGGCCAGCACGGGGGTTTTCGCCTCGGAATCGAGGCTCTGCAGGAAAGCGTCCGCACGGTGGGCGAACAGGTGCGCCTCGCGGCTGACGGAAAGGTTCCGCGCCGACTCGGCGGCCCGCTTGATCTCGGAAAGCGGTTGGTGTTGCGCGTGGAGCAGGCGCGCGCGCATGAGAAGAATCAGGCCCTCCGAATACCTCTGGCCATACTTGTCCAGAGCATCGTCGGCGAGGTCGAGGGCGGCGGCGGCTTCTTCGAATGCGCCTTCGGACAAGCGGATTTCGGCAAGGAGGCCGTACCAGGTGGCGATGTCCGAGCGCGGCGGATCGAGCAGGTGCTCGGTGATCAGCCGTTGCACCTGCGCTGCCGAGTCACTGCTGTCGCGGCCGGCCATGGCCAGCGCCCACGATCGAGCCAGCCGCTGATACATACCGAAGAAACCGAATGACAGGTCTGGATCGGCGGCAATGCCCTTCTTCGTCACTGCGAGTGCCCAGTCGGCGTCGCCGACGACCGAAGCGATCCGCACCGAATGTGTGGCCCAGACCGTGATCTTGAAAGGGTCCTCACCAGCGATGACTTCGAGCCTGTCGAGCAGATCATGAGCTCCAGCGACATCACCGTGCACCGCGGTCATCTCGGCCAGCAGTCCGAGCGCGGACAGCTGCTGGGCGTACCACACGACGTCGTCCTCGCGCGGCGCGGGAACGATGAGCAGGCTGTGGCTGGCTTCGGACAGATAGCGGTAGGCGTCTCCGATGTTTCCCACAGCTGCTTGCTGAAGACCCCAGGCCTGCAGGCCCAGCGCCCGTACGACGGTGATCCCGGAAGCGTTGCCCTGCTCGAGCAGCCGGCGAGCGATGGTTTCACCGCGGCTGTACTGGGCGCTGTAGGCCAGCGCCATCCAGCGCGAATACAACAGCACCGCGGCTTCCTCGTGCCGGCCGGTGCTGTGCGCCAGGGCTTCAGCGCGTTCCAGCAGCTCCATCGCGGCCACTCCGTGCGGGGAGCTCATTCCCACCACGGTGATGAGTTCCGAGAGCGCAGCGAGTTCCAGCTCCACGAGATTGGCCGTCTGTGCCACTTGAACAGCGGACCGTAGGGCCCGTTCAGCGGTGTCGAGGGCGGTCTTGGCAGCGGCTCGTCGTCCCGCGCGGATCAGAACGGGGATGGTTCGTGTCGGATCGCCGAGCGGCCCGGCCAGCCACAGATGATGGGCGAGGCGCTCCACACCGGAGTCCGCCACCGATTCGTCGTGCAAGGCGTCGGCGATACGAAGGTGCAGCCGCATGGTCCGTTGTGGCGGGATGGTCGCCGATATCGACTCCCGAACCAAGTCATGGACGAAGCGTCGCGAGAACGGGTCGCCGGTCCCGGAGCTGAGCAGGCCGAGTGCCTCGACGGCTTCCAGGTGCCCGAGGCAGGTCTGGATGTCGAGGTGTGCTGCACGAGCGAGCAATCCGAGATCGACGTGTCGGCCGATGAGTGCGGCCAGCTGCAGCAGTTCCTCGGCGGCGGCGTCGAGACCGGATACGAGGTCCAGTACGACATCTCGAACGGTGGAAGGAACCTCGGGCTGACCGGCGAGCGATTCATCGAGTTCACCGTCGCCGGAGAGCAGCCGGGACAATTCCTGAACGAAGAACGGATTGCCGTCCGTGCGCGCGAAGACGCTGCGGACGGTGGCCGCCGAGGGCCGGTGACCGGTCTCCAGCCGGATCAGTTCGGCCACCTCGGACAGGCTGAGCGGGCTGACCGGGAGACGGCGATGGCCGGGCACCCGACTCATCGCGGCCAAGGTCTTCGCCAGCTCACCGTCGGGTGTGGGTGCGCGGTCGCGAAGGGCTGCGAGAATGAGGGCCCCCTTGGGTATTCGTGACACCAGGTACGCCAGGAGGCGCAGCGACGCGGTGTCGGCCCACTGGAGATCGTCGAAGACGAGAATGAGCGGCCGCTGCGCCGCGACCTCGTCCAGAAGCGTGGCCACCTTCTCGAACAGCCGGAACTGTGAAATGTTGTCGGGCTTGGTACGTCCTTCCTGCATCTCGCCCAGTGGTGCGATGAGCACGCCCAGCTCGCCGGCGAACCATTCATCCTTGGCCGCCGGGGCCAGGCGCCTGGACACCGCTTCGACGACCTGGACCCAGGGCCACATCGACGGCGCGTCACCGTCCTGACAATGACTCCAGACCACCAGTGCGCCATCCTGGCACGCCTTCTCGGTGATGTGTTCCAGCAGAGCCGTTTTGCCCACTCCCGGCTCTCCTTCGAGTACAGCGAGTCCGCACTCACCGCCCTGCGCCCGTTTCACGGCCTGCCGGAGCACTGCTAGCTCCTCGGTCCGCCCCACCAGGCGGCGGGCGGGCGCGTCACCCGTCTGCGACGGCGCCGGCACCGGCACCTGTCGCGGCGCCGGCGACACCTCGCCGGCACTGTGCACCGGTGGCCCCAGATCTTGTCTGAGAACACGCTGGTGCGCCTCGGTCAGAGCGTGCCCTGGTTCGATCCCGAGATCTTCGGCGAGTCGGGTGCGCACCACACGGAAGAGCGACAGCGCAGCCGCCTGTTGCCCGTCGGCGCCGAGGGCGGTGACCAGGCCAGCCTGCACGGGCTCGTGGAACGGCGCCATGGCGGCCGCCAACCGGAGCGGCGCCAGCACACACGCGGGCCGGCCCAGGGTGACGGCGAGCTCGGCGGCTGTGGCTGCGGTATCGCAGAATTCGGCGTTCAGCGTGTCGAAAATCGCCCGCGATGCCAGGTCTATACCATCACCGGCGGGCCCCTGCCACAGCGCCAGCGCTTCGACCAGGAGGTCAAGCGCTGCGTCGCTGCGGCGCTCCTCCATCTGTACGGATGCCGAGGCGACGAGTCGGCGGAAATCGCTCAGATCGAGCGAGCCGGGGCCGGCCGCGCACAGATAACCGTTCGCGCGGCGGAGAAGGTAGGAACCGGCTCCACGAGTTCGAAGCGTGGGTTCCAGCAGGCGCCGTAGCGCTCCGATGTACTTGTGGATGACGTTGACCGCGCTCGCCGGCGCCTCGTCGTCCCAGATCAGATCGATCAACTCAGATGTGCTGGTGGGCCGCCCTTCTCGAGCCAGTAGAACAGCAAGCAGGTGGGCCTGCTGTCGGGGGCCGGCGCTCACCTCGACTCCCTCGCGCCATACCCGCAGCGGACCGAGGATCTGGAAACGCAAGCCGGTCCGCGTCGGCTCGGAATCGTGGTAGGCGCCATTGGGTACAGCCATCTCGGTCACTTCCAGATCAGGTCTTGGTTACCGCGGGCGCCCCGCTTCGCACTTCGCGGCCCACGCTCGATACGTCGAGTTCAGCCCGCAGCAATGCCAGCCGGGACGGTTTGTCGAGCAGTCCCTCAAAGCTGAGTCGACGGTATTCGTGGCGGCAGGGGTTGCCGTCGCTGAGGTACAGCGCCCGTTCGTCCAGGTCCATGACCACCGACATCACCGTCGCCCACTGCTCCCAGCGTGGCTCCCGAGGATCGGGATGGCAGCACACTGAAGCCGGGTAGTCGGCATGGTCGGACAGCGCTCGGCGCAGCGATTCCAGCGTCGCGGCTCCGGGGGCGTCGGCGATGCTACGTTGCACCAACTGCAGCCGGACGAGGCTGTCCGCCATGGCGTAGTGCCCCGCATCGCGGGAGTCGGCGACCTCGCGGACGAAATGGTTGGTGTGCACCAGCGCATCTCGCTCCGGCAGGATGGGGGTGACCCCGCGGTAGTCACCGGGTGAGGTCTCCAGGTCGACGGCGATGCCGTCCGCGTGCGCCAGCAGATAATTTCCCGATGAGGACCGCTGGTGGCGGGACGCGATCTGCACCGCGTCCGAGAGCGACTCGCAGTCGGCGAATGCCCGGATCTGTACGTGAAAGGGTATGCCCGGCCCGCCGGTGTCCGCGGAGGTGACCAGAGTGTTGACGGCCACCCCGAGGCCGGCGGAATTGATGATGCTCTTGGCCAGTAACCCGGCCTCGACCACTGTCACGAAGTTCGGCAGATCCGGTTGCTCGACCTCGAGCACGATGAGGCTCTCGAAACTGTGCACCAGCCAGTCCCAGTTCTGGCCGATGAGGGTGTGCCCGTTGGCCGTTCGCGACGGCAGCAGGGCGAAGGCACTGCATTCGCGAGCCAGTGCGGCGCGTTCGGCCTCGGTCTTGCGGACGGTGGCCGCCCACATCACCTCCGTGCGGGCGTTCATGGTGAACACATCGTCGAAGGTGATACCTGCGCCCTCGGCGATGCCGCGCATCTCTTCCAGGTAGTGCGGGAACGCCGTCTGCACCGGCGCCACCAAGGCTGCAGTGGCCGCCACGGCGTGCTCCCACGTCCAGCCGACGGTCCGTTCAAAGGTCTCGACGTAGGCCTGCCTGCAGCGTCGCACCTCCGCGCGCGCCTGTTCACCGTACTGCCGGCCACGCTCGCGCGGTTGGCCGCTGACCCGGATCCGCCGGTACGCCCCGGGCGCCGTCACGATGACCGCTTCCGGAAGTCGGCCGCGATCTCGGCGGCGGTGGCCACCCAGAGCGCGGGGTTCTCGACGGCGGTGACGAGTAGCCTCTCCAGCAGGGGAAGTCGGCCCGGGCGGCCGATGATCTGCGGGTGGAACGTGAAGATGGTGCACCCGCCGATGGCGGTGATGCCGGTGGCCTCCGCCGACATGATTGCCTCGACCTCGGCGTTGGTTGAGATCTTCTTCGTCCAGCTGGCACCGCTGAACCAGAAATGAGCGGCATCGTCGAGAACCCAGTGCACCGGCAACTCGATCACGTCATGGTCGGCATGCCGGTAGGCACGGACGTCGTCCATGAAGTTCGAGCCGTAGTCGAAGCCCTGGGCGGCGACCAGTGCCATGGATTCCTCGCCGAGATCCCACGACGGCGCCCGGTATCCCAGCGGTTCGACACCGAACGCGCGCAGGGCCGCGGCACCGGCTTCGAGTTCCTCGACCTGCTCGTCAACCGTGAGATCTGCTGGCGCCCTGTGGGTATGGCCGTGGTGAGCGAGCTCGTGACCGCCTTCCAGGATCGCCTCGACGGTGTCAGGCGCCCGCTCTGCGACCTTGCCCGGCACGAAGAATGTCGCCTTCACCTCATGGCGGGCCAGCAGCCCGAGTACGGCCGGGACTCCGGCCCGCAGGTCGAAGCCGCCTTGCGAACGCAGAACCGGGCGACGTGCGGACGTGGGTTCATCGACGAGCCACACCTCTTCGGCGTCGACGTCGAAGGTGAAGGCCGCCGAAGGGATGCTGTCCGCCGCCGTGCTCACGACTGGAGGTCCTGCGCAGTGTGCTGGGCGGCGTTCATCCCCGTGGCCAGGCCGCCGTCGACATGATAAGGATGGCCGGTCGAGAACGACGATTCGTCCGAACACAGGAACAGCGCCATGGCGGCAACCTCCTCCGGCCTACCGATCCGTCGCAGCGAGTGGAGATTGGCGGCGCGCTGCCGCGCGGCAGCCGGATCCTCGTGCATCTCGGCCCAATTGGCGACCATCGGCGTTTCGATGTAGCCGGGCACGAGACAGTTTGCGCGGATGTTGTCGGGCCCCACCTCAACGGCCAGCGCCCGCGTCATCGACATGATCGCGCCTTTGGCCGCGGCCTGTACCGCGATGCCGAACTCCGGCATGTAGGCGTAGGTGCCCGACATCAAGACGATCGAACCGCCGCCGAGCGCCCGCATGCGCGGGATCGCGGCCCGCGCGCACAGATAACTGCCGCGAACGTCGACGGAGAAGTGGCGGTCCCATTCCTCGGGCGTGGTGTTCTCCAGGGTGCCTTCGAACATCGCGCCGGCCTGAGCCACCACGGCGTGCGGGCCGCCGAGGTCTTCAGCGGTGACGATCAGTGCCTCGACATCGTCTTCCCGCGAGACGTCGCAGCGCTGTGCGACGGCTTTGCCCCCGCGGTTGACGATCCCGTCGGCAACCGCACCGGCGGTGGCCTCGTCGATGTCACCGAGTACCACGGTGGCGCCTTCGGCGGCCAGCCGCTCCGCAATCGCCCGCCCGTTTCCGCGGCCTGCGCCGGTGACCACTGCAACCTTGCCCTGCATCTGCACGTCGAACTCCTTCAGTGGTGTGGATTCTGGTCAGGCCCAGCGCACGTCGTGGGCCTCGCTGAGGCTGAGTTTGTTGCCTTCGACGTCGTAGAAGTGCCGGAACTTGAACCACGACCCGTTGGGGTGCCGCCATATCTCTGCGTCCCCACACCACTCGACGGCACCGTCGAGTTCGGCGATCGCCGCGTCGAGATCGGCCACCAGGAACGCCAGCGACTCCAGCCCGGGGCGATTGTGCTCGATGTGGGGGCCGGCCTTGGGCAGATGCGCTCCCGCGCCCTGGAAGAAGTAGAGGGTGGTGGCTCCGCGAGTGCAGCCGGCGGTGGCGGCGAACCACGTCTGTCCGTCCTCGAACGGGTACGCCGGTGTCAGGCCGAGCACCCCGACATAGAAGTCGTACATCGCCCCGACGTCGGCGCAGGCGATGTCGTGGTTGTCCATGCCGATGACGACACTCATGATGTCCTCCCCGCCGTCAGAGACGGGTCGAGCGGCTCCGCGGGTGTGGATTCCGGGAGATGTTGGTCTGCTACGGGATCCGCGAAAAGGACGGCGTCTTCTGCCCGCCAGCCGACCGTCACCGAGTCGCCGGGGCGCCGGATGCGCTCCCGCGTGCCCGGGCCGTTGGCGGAGCTGACCACCAGGCGCTGCGTGTCGCACTGCACCGCGTACTGCGTCACCGGCCCCAGGAACACGGTCTCGGTGATCACTCCCGCCAGCCGGCAGGGTGTGTCGCGGGCGTCGGGGTCCAGCATCACGCACTCAGGACGGACGAGCAGGGTGGCCTCGGCGTTGTCGGGCACAGCACCGGCCCCGGCTACCGGCACGGTATGTCCCGACGGGAGTATCACGTGCGAACCCTTCCGCCGGCACGGCAACAGATTGGAGGTTCCGATGAACCCGGCGACGAAAGCGGTAGCGGGACAACGGTACAACCCGTCGGGGGTATCCACCTGTTCGAGTCGGCCCGCACGCATCACCGCGATACGATCCGACATCGACAGCGCCTCCTCTTGGTCGTGAGTCACGTAGAGAAAGGTGACGCCGACCTCGCGCTGGATTCGTTTCAGCTCCGTCTGCATCTGTCTACGCAGCTTCAGATCAAGTGCACCGAGGGGCTCATCCAGCAGAAGCACCTGTGGCATGGTGACCAGGGACCGCGCCAACGCCACGCGTTGACGCTGCCCCCCTGACAGTTGGCCGGGCAAGACGTCGGCGCGGGCGTTCATGTCGACGAGGTCGAGCATCTCGTTGACACGGCGGGTGATCTCGCGTCGGTTCACCTTGCGCCTCCGCAACCCGAAGGCGACGTTCTGGGCGACGGTGAGGTGTTCGAACAGCGCGTAGGACTGGAAGACGGTGTTGACGTCACGGCGGTACGGCGGCACGGTGGTGACGTCTTGACCGCCCAGCCACACGCTGCCCTCATCCGGGTAGATGAACCCGCCCAACAGTCGCAGTGTCGTGGTCTTGCCGCACCCGGACGGGCCGAGCAGCGAGAAGAATTCGCCGCGGTGAACAGACAGGGACACCGCGTCGACGGCCGGACCGCCGCGGTAGATCTTGGTGACCGACTTCAACTCCAGAGCAGATCCGGTTGCGGGCTCAGACATGCGAGAACTCCCCGATGCTGGGTTTCCGGACCTGCCGGGCCCGGCGAAGCTGGGCGGCGAGAAAGGCCGCCAGTCCGATCGCGGCGACGGTCACCACCAGCATGAGGACGCCGGCGGCGTTGACCACCGGTGTGATCCCGAACCTGATCATCCCGTAGATACGGACCGGCAACGGTGGGACACCCACTCCGGTGGCGAAGAAGCTGGTGATGAAGTTGTCGAAGCTCAGGACGAAGGAGAGCAGCGCGGCAGCGACCAGGGCGGGTCGCAATGCGGGCAAGGCGGTGAGCCGGAAAGCCTGCCAGCGGGTGGCGCCGAGATCCATTGCCGCGTCCTCGACTTCAGGGTTCAGAAGCGACAGGCGACTGCTGACGACCACTGTCACGAAAGCGAGGCAGAGCACGATGTGACTGATGATCACCGTGGTGGTCGACAGCGGGATACCGAGCTGGGTGAACATCAACAGCAGCGCCACACCGATGGCCGTCTCCGGCGTGAGGACCCGAAGCAGCACCGCACTGTTGCCGACGGCGCCCAGTCGCCTGCTTCCGCGGTTGATTCCCACGGCCAGCAATGTGCCCAACACCACCGAGGCCACGGTGGCGATCGCTGCGATGACGACGCTCAGACGCAGGGACGCCAGCAGGTCCGCGTCGTCGAAAAAGGCGCGGTACCACCGCAGGCTCATCCCGTCGAAGCTGGTCAACGACTCCGAGGCGTTGAATGAGAACACCGTCACCGTGACCAGCGGCAGGAACAGGAACACCAGCGCCGCACCGGTCACCAGCCACAACAGCCGCGGCTGGTCCGGGGTCGTCCCGGCCCTCACGAGATCACATCCGTGAGAGTGCGGCGCCCGCGCAGCATGACCACCACTGCGCCGACGCAGATCACCAGAGCGATCACCAACGTCACCGCGAGCGCGGAGCCGAAGGTCTGCGAGCCGCTGGCGACGAACTGGTCGGCGATGATGTTGCCCAGCATCGTGTTCGACGGTCCGCCCAAGAACTGCGCGGTGGCGAAGTCGCCGAGCGCCGGCAGGAACACCAACAAGCAACCGCCCAGCACGCCGTGTCGGGTGGCCGGGAGCGTCACGTGGAAGAAGGTTTGCGCGGGGGTGCCGAAAAGATCCTTGCCGGCGTCGATCAGTGTCGGGTCAAGATCTTTGAGCGCCGCGTAGAGCGGCAACACCATCAGCGGGAGATAGCCGTAGACCAGACCTGCCACCACGGCCACCCAGCTCCCGGTCAGGGTCATGGGGCCCAGCCCGACCCAACCCAGTACCGCATTCACCACGCCTGCGTCACTGAGCAGTTGCTTCCATGCGTAGATGCGGACCAGATAATCCACCAGCCATGGCACCACGACGAGCACGATCAAGGCGCCACCCCATCGACCGGCGAAGCGGGCCGCGGTATAGGCGACGGCGTAGCCGATCACGAGACAGACGACCGTGGCCAGCAGCGCATACAGCACAGTCCTGATGACGATCGCAGCGTTGTAGCTCTGGAACACCAGGGCGAAGTTCTCCCACGAGAATCCCAGTTGTGGGCGGCCCACCACGTCGGTGGTGCCCATCGAGAACACCATCAGCAGGCCGAGCGGGACCAGGAACAACGCCGCAAGGGTGATCAGGCCCGGCAGCGTGGCGGCAGTCCAGAGCCGGCGGTGCGGACTCACGATGCCTTGAACCTGTTCCACTGCTGTGTCCACAGCTGCTTGCGTGCACCGGTGGCCGATTCGCGCCACAGCGCACTCTGGTAATAGTCATCGCCGACGGCGAGCGTCGGGAACTCGGCCGTGGCTTCCCGGTAGGCCACGTCCCCGCTGGTGGTCCCCGTGAGCTGCGCGGTGAAATGCGCGTTGCGGGAGGACATCTCAGGCGATATCACCCAGTCCATGAACAGCATCGCGGTGCCGGGAGACTTCGCATTGGCACCGACGGTCAGAAGATCCATCCCGAACGGAACACCCTCTTCGGTGGTCAGCTCGAAGGCCAGACGGTCGGCGAACCGCGACTCGGACATCAGGTAGAAAGCATCGGGCACCCACGTGTGGTGAATCCACGCATCGCCGTTGCCCACGTTGGTGCGGGTGTCATTGGACACTCCTCCGAGCAGCGGCTTCAATGTGAGCAAACTGTCGATCGCCTTCGCCACCGCAGCGTCGTCCTCGGAGTTGAGGTCGGCCCCGTCACGCAACAGACTCGCCCCGATGGTGTCCAGCTGGTAGTCCAGCAGATAGATGTGACCCGCAGCGGATTCGTTGTCCCACAAATCATTCCACGAGTTGGTCGGCTGCATCTTGTCGGTGCGGTACACGATTCCGGTGGGGCCGCCGGAGTACGGTAAGGAGTGCAGGTCCCCGGCGTTCTCGTAGATCGGCTTGTGGAAGTATTCGAGCACCTCACCGCCATTGCCTAGCGACTCCAGCGTGAAGGGCCGGACCAGCCCACCTTCGATGGCCTGCGTCATGTAGGCACTGTTCGCGGTGATCAGGTCGTAGGGCAGGCCGGCGGCCAGCTTCTGCAACATGGTGTCGTTGGAATCGAACGGCACGGTCTCGACCTTCACGCCGTACTTCGTCTCGAAATCGCTGACGATCGTCGGCTCGACGTAATCTTCCCAGGTGAACCAGGTCAGATCACCGTCGACCTCGGGCTTCAGGTCCTCCGCGGGGGGCGCCGAGGTGCCGGTGGGGCCTCCACCGCAGGCGGCCAGTGCACCCATGGCCGCGGCGCCACCGAGACCGGCAAGCAGGGCACGCCGGGTGATGTTTCGGTTGGCAACCATCTGGCTCATGACGGCCCCTTCAGGGATGGATCACGACGCGGTCGAAGTGCAGCTAGTTGGGACGGTAACCCATAAATCGTTTTATATGAAGTCTTTCCCTGAAAAGTCCCGATCCGATACGGTCAGACCATGCCCCCGCGTCCCCGCTCCAGCCGTACCGGAGCCGACAGTGCCCGGCCACCCACGATCCAGGACATCGCCCGATCGCTGGGGCTGTCACCGGCCACAGTTTCCCTGTCGCTCAACGGAAAAGGCACCATCGCGGCCAGTACCCGGGACCGGGTTCTGGCCGAGGCGCAACGCGTCGGCTACGTCGCCAACTCGATAGCGCAGGGGCTGCGCGCCGGACGCACCAATGTGCTTGCGTTGACAATCAGATCTCTCGACTTTCGGGGCGAATACCGCCCCGAGGGCGTCGACCACTTCACCCGGGTGGCCGGCTTCGCGGCATTCACCGCATTGGACCGCGGCTTCCGCCTCATGCTCGTGCCGGCCCGTAAAGATGAACTCGATGTCGATCCTCGGTGGGCCGACGGGTACGTGATCGAAGACCCCCTGACCAAGGACCCGTTCGTCGCCAAGCTCCGCGCGCACGGGGTACCGGTGGTGACGATCGGCTGGGACCCGGCTCAGAAGACCCGGACACCGTATGTCTCGAACGACATCAATGCTGTGACAAGGCAACTACTCGGCATCTTGCGTGACGGTGGAGCCACCAGGGTGTGGCTGGTAGCCGGTGAAGAACCCAACTCGTGGAACCAGATCACACGTCAGACCTACCGCACCTGGTGCCAGGAAACGGGCATCGAACCGCGCGTGCTCAAGCTCGCCGAAAAGGGGGGCACCGCGGCGGGGTATGAACTCGCCACCGAGATCATGGGTAAGGCCGACTCACCCGATGGTGTCTTGTGCCTGACGGGACGTCACGCCAGTGGGTTCGCTCGCGGCTGCCAGGACATGGGTATCCGGATCCCCGATGATCTGCTGATCGCGGCGGGCAACGATGCCGAACAGGCCCGTACCTCCAATCCGGGCATCACCGCGGCCGATCTCCAGGCAGAGCAACTCGGCCGCGAAGCGGTCGAACTGCTGGCCGACATCATCACCTTCGGCTCGTCGGAAAAGGCCCGCACCATTCCCACGCGGATCCTCATCCGCGGCTCCACCCAACGGTGAGACGGCGTCCGTGGACGACCGCACGCATTCGTACAGCAGACACGGCGTGTTGGCGGGCAAACACCCGCGCTCACCTCAGACGGTGGTGACGCTGCCGACCTTGCGCACATACTGACGGGCCGCCGCCTCGATTTCCTCGGGTGTGGCCGCGGGCTCGAGCCGATGTAGTTTGGTGATGTTCCGGCACATACCATCCACGATGGGTGTGATTGTGCCCACCGCACCGGTGAAGGCCGTAAGTGACGTCCTGCTGATCGATACCGCCAACCGCGTGCGCACCGTGACGCCTAACCGTCCGCAGCCCCGTAACGCGCTGTCGTCACAGCTGCGACGCGATTTCTTCGACGTCCAGGCCGAGGCCGAAGCCGGCGGAACCGTCGAGTCGTCATCATCACCGGCATCCACCCGGTGTTCTGCGCCGGCCTCGATCTCAAGGAGCTCGGCGACACCCCGAACCGCCCGACATCTCGCCGAAGTGGCCGGCGATGCCCAAGCCGGTGATCGGCGCCACCAACGGCGCGGCGATCACCGGCGGCCTGGAGCCGGCGTTGTACTGCGACATCCGGCTCGCTTTCCATCAGGCCCGCTTCGCCGACACCCACGCCTGAGTGGGGCTGCTGCAGAAATGGGGCTTGAGCGTGCGGTTGCCGCAGAAAGTCGGCGTGGGATTGGTCCGCCAGCCGCAACGCCGTGATCGAACGCGGCCGCAGCCAGGTGCGCTGACTTTCCGGGCCCGGGGGCACGCCCCTGGGGTTCGGGGCCGGTACTTCACACAGGGTGGGTGTGACACAACCAGGTGGGGCATCGCCGGCCGCGGGATCGTGGACGGTATGACACAGCTCCCCCCGCGTCCGAGGCGCCACGTCAGGCACCGCGGTGTGGATTCGTTGTTCTCGGTGTGCCCCGATGGAGGCTGACGAACCGGCCCGGCCCCGGTCGTCGGTGCCCGGCCGACCGGGTTTTGTCCTGACCCTGGCGGTGCTGGTCGACTGCCTACCCAACACCCCCGCCATCGTGGTCAACGACATCGGCGACATTCTCGACGCCAACGTACTGGCCCGGGAGTTGTTCTCCGAATACACCATTCGCGACAACCTGGTTCGGATGATGTTCCTCGATCCGGCCGCAGGGTTGGACACGCCGGCCTGGCGCGACCAGGCACGCGACGTGCTCGCAACACTGCGCCGGGCCTACCAGCAGGCACCGTCGCACAGCGCCACGAGTGCCCTGGTGAGCGAGCTGCTTAGGCTCAGCGCGGCGTTCAGGAGGATGTGGCTACGGCGGGAATGGACCGCCGACGGTCGGACAACGCGAGTCTTTCACCACCGCGACGTGGGTGCGCTGGTGGTCGATGAAGTGTTACTGGCCAGTGCCGCCGAACCCGGCAGGAACGTCCTGGTCTACGTTGCGGCACCGGGATCGTCCAGTGACCATGCGCTGCGGATCCTCGGATCGTTGCGCGCGTCCGTGTGACCGGGTCCGGTGTTGACGGCCCGGGTCAGGAAACCACCTCGGCACCAGCAGAGTGCTGGGCGCTGCCGCGGCGAAGCTGCTCCCGCAGGGACAGCAGCCGCGTTTCACTGATGCTGCCGGGTTCTGGTTGGTACACCACGAGCTGCTGCCCGGGTGCGCTCATCACCTGGAAAGCGTGGAAGTTGATCACGATGTCGCCGACACGTTCATGCCTGAGCAGCTTTGTCTCCTGCGTCTTGGGGCTGATGTCGTACTTCTGCCACATCCGCTCGAATTCGTCGTCCGCGCGAAGTTCCGCGATCAGGGCGTCACGCTCGTGCGCGTTGTGATGCTGACGCATCGTCGCCCGCAGCGACCCGACAGAGGATTCAGCGGCACGCGTCCAGTCGACGAAGAAGCGCTTGCCCGCCGGGTCCAGGAACACGTTGCGGACGAGGTTCCTGTGGTCGCCGAACGAGCTGAAGAGTTCTGTCGCAAGCGGATTGAGCTGTGTGAAGTTCAGTAGCGGGTCCAGGATGAATGCCGCAGCACCGTCCCATGCATCGAGCATGTTCCTCAACGTCGGGTCCACGGAGTCCTTCGACGGAACCGCTTGCGGCGCAAGCCCGGCGAGCAGACGCAGGTGATCGTCCTGGTGCCGGTTCAGTTTCAGTGCGGCGGCCAACGCCTCGACAACCTGCTCGGACGGGTGCTTCTCGCGGCCTTGCTCCAGACGCACGTAGTAGTCCGTGCTGAGCCCGGCGAGCTCGGCGACCTCCTCAC
This sequence comes from Mycolicibacterium sp. SMGY-1XX, assembly GCF_059132455.1. Lineage (NCBI taxonomy): Bacteria > Bacillati > Actinomycetota > Actinomycetes > Mycobacteriales > Mycobacteriaceae > Mycobacterium > Mycolicibacterium sp. SMGY-1XX. The sequence goes on along the minus strand of NZ_CP101139.1, from coordinate 2,841,661 downwards.
GACGGAGGCCCGGCACACGACGGGCGGTCAGCGTGGCAAAAGGATAGGTGTCCGCCGCAGCAGCATTGCGACGCGCCCGCAGGAATGCCCCGAGGTTGTCATCAGCCATTCCCTGAGAATACCGACCATCCTGCCGCACAGTGCAGCTCACGATCCGAGCCGTGCCAACGTGGGTGTCCTGCACCCACGCTGTGCGACCGGATTCTTTCTAATCTCAGCTCGACCCGAGATCACCACGTCGACCAGATCGGACCACAGCGTGAGCAACAACACCTCCACCGCACCTTCCGACGTAGTCGGAATGTGGGTCACAGCAGACGGCTACATCCGCCAGGAACTGCTGCCGAACGGCCGCTACGACGAGGCACGCGGCCACAGGGCGAGCGCCTACACCGGGACCTATACCGTGACCGGCTCGCACCTGGATTACCTCGACGACACCGGCTTCACTGCAACGGGAGACATCCGCGACGGTGTGCTCTATCACGAGCACCTGGTGTTGTACCGCGAAGAGAGGATCTGATCGGCGATGCACACCTCAGCCATCGGTGACACCCTCGCAGCCACCGCAGGTGATCCCCTGCGGCGGATCCTGCTGACCGGAGGGGCCGTCGTCACGATGGACCCCGAGATCGGTGACCTCTCCACAGGTGACGTCCTGATCGAAGGATCCAAGATCATCGACGTCGGCGCCGATCTGCGCGCCGCCGGCGCCGCGACCGACGCGATCGTCGTCGACACTTCCTCGGCCGTCGTGTGCCCGGGGTTCGTCGACACCCATCGACACGCGTGGGAGACACAGTTGCGCCGCATCATGCCCGACGTCAACGACCTCGGCGAATACGTCATGAGCACGCTCAGCGGCCTGGCCCCGCGCTATGAACCCGCGGACATCTACACCGGCACCAGACTCGCCGCCCTCACTGCGCTGGACAGCGGGGTGACCTGCATGCTGGATTTCTCGCACAATTCGCGCACCGCCGAGCACTCCGATGCCGCCATCGCGGCCCTTGCCGACGCGCGGATACGCGGTGTGCACGCGTCCATGGGCCCGCACTTCGGGCAGTGGGACCATCAATGGCCCGCGGATGTGAAACGTCTTCGGGAACAGTACTTCTCGTCCGAGGATCAACTGTTGACGCTACGACTGGCCGCCCTTGCCACCGATGAGGTCGCCGGCCCCGAGCTCGCCTTCGGCGCAGAGCTCGCCCGGATAGCACAAGAGCTGGACCTGTGGGTCAGCATCGACGCGGTGTTCGGTGCCGCGTCCTCGGCGGCCATCCTGGACTGGCACGACGCCGGCATCCTCGATGACCGGCTGACACTGATCCACTGCACCGGCCTGACCGACGAGGCGTGGGCCGCGATCGGCGCGGCGGGTACCAGTGTGTCTCTGGCACCGTCCTCGGACGCCCAGATCGGTCTGGAGTCCGCCGTTCCCGCCGTCGACGAGGCGCTGCGGGCAGGCATCCGCCCCGGGTTGAGCATCGACGTCGAGGTGGCGCTGCCCAGTGACATGTTCACCCAGATGCGCACACTCCTGGCGATCCAGCGCATGCTCGCGGTCAATTCGGTGTACGGCAGCACCACCGAACCGCAGCGCATCACCACCCGCGACGTGCTCGACTTCGCGACACTGCAGGGCGCGCACGCCAACGGCCTCGGGGACGTCACCGGTTCCCTCACCCCGGGCAAGCAAGCCGACCTGTTGATCGTCGCGGCGGCGGACGTCAACAACATGCCGCTCAACGACGCGGTGGGCACTGTCGTTCTCGGCGCTGACCCGCGAAACATCGAGGCCGTTGTGGTCGCAGGTCAGGTCGTGAAGTGGGACCGAGCGCTCGTCGGTGTCGACCTCGCGCAACTCAGAGGCGAGGTGACCGCATCGCGGGATCGTCTCCTGGCAGCACACGAGCGGTCCGATCACTCATCGCAGTGATCCACTGATGCTGCGGCCGCCGCACACGGTGATGGTCTGCCCGGTGACATAGCCGGCCTCCGGCGCGGCAAGGTAGCCGACCGTGCGGGCGATATCGTCGGGTCGGCCGACCCTTCCGACCGGGATGGACTGCATTATTCTCTCGATGATGTTGTCCGGCAGTGATTTTGACATCGGCGTCTCCACGAAACCGGGTGCGATGCAGTTCACCGTGATGCCGTCGGCAGCCAGCTGTAGGCGGCGTGGTTCCACAACTGGCTACCTCCGCAGAGTGCGGTACTCGTCGGTTGCGGCGTACCCACCGGTTGGGGCACTGCCGTCAACGCCGGCAGCGTCCGTCCAGGTGACACCATCTGCGGCACCATAGATTTTGAGCTCTGACGAGCGCGGCGGCGGCGCGTTCACCGGGCGCGGCGAGGGTAGGAGTTTCCCACCCTGTTTCTGCTCCTTTGACTGACCAATAGTGGTCTCGGGAGCAAGGAGTTCCCAGGCACCGAACCGGCACAACGGTTCTCGTCACGTTGAAGGAGCAGCAGATCATGAGCACACTCATCGAAGGCACTCCCCTGGCCGGCCGGGTCGCGGTCGTCACCGGAGCGTCCAGCGGCATCGGCGAAGCCACCGCGGAGAGGTTCGCCGAACTCGGCGCCAAGGTCGCACTCGTCGCGCGCCGGAAAGATCTGCTCGACGGGATCGCCGAGCGGATCACCACGAAGGGCGGCACTGCGTTGGTGGTGCCCACCGACGTGACCGACCGCGCCGCTGTCCTTGCCGCCGCGGAGCACATCGCCGTCGAATTGGGTGCGGTGGACCTCGTTTTCGCCAACGCCGGAGTCCAGCTGATCTCCGAGATCGGCGACCTCAAGGTGCAGGACTGGGACGCCCAGATCGATCTGAACATCAAGGGCGTGATGAACACCATTCAGGCGTTTGTCGGATCCCTCGAGTCCGCGGGCAGCGAAGGCCGACCGGCCGACCTCATCACCACCTCGTCGATCGCGGCCACCAGGGTGCTCGAGAAGTTCCAGGTGTACTCCGGCACCAAGGCGTTCATCAGCCACCTCACCCGGCTGCTGCGCACCGAACTCGGGCGTAAGAACGTCCGGGTCGCCACGGTCGAACCCGGCATGGTGGACACCGAACTGCCCGACCACGTCACCGACCCGGACGCCACCAAGCTGATGGCCGACCTGATCGAGCAGATCGACGTCCTGCAGTCTGCGGACGTGGCAGAGACGGTCGCGTTCGTCGCCGCGCTGCCCAAGCATGTGAACCTCACCGAGATCACGATTCTCCCGACGGCGCAGGCCATCTGACCGGACCCGGCCCACCACGAGGAAGGAGGAACAGGTGTCGACCACCCGGCCCGGACGCACCAACGTGGCCCTGGCGACCGCCAAGCCCGGTATGTCGGAAACCCTGGGCGCCCAGTTGCTGAAACTGATCACCCCCACCCGCGCTGAACCGGGCTGCCTGCGGTACGAGATCCACCGCGCCGTGCAGGACCGTCAATCCTGGATGATTCTCGAATCATGGCGTGCACCATCTGATTTCGACGCTCACATGCAGGCCCCGTACGTGCGCGAATTCCTGGCGCAGGTACCTGCCCTGTGCGTCCGCGACATCGAAATCGGCGAATATCAAGACGTTTCCGCCACCACCGTTGACACAGGAGGGAACCTATGACTGCCCCACAATCACAGGTCTGGATGGTCACCGGATGCTCCACCGGCTTCGGCCGCAGTCTTGCCGAGCATCTCCTGGACCACGGACAGAAGGTCGTCGCCACGGCACGCGACATCTCCACCGTGTCCGACCTGGCCGACCGGGGCGACGCGCTGCTCCTGCCACTCGACGTCGTGAATCGTGAGCAGTGCACCGAGGTGGTCACAGCCGCGGTGGACCATTTCGGTACCGTCGACGTGCTGGTCAACAACGCGGGCATCGGCTACTTCGGCGCCGTCGAAGAAACCGACGACAAGGTCGCCCGACTCCTGTTCGACGTCAACTTCTTCGGTACCGCCAACACCATCCACGCGGTCCTGCCCATCATGCGATCTCGTCGCCGCGGCACGATCATCAACCTCACCTCGATCGGCGGCCTCAGCGGATTCGCTGCCGTGGGCTACTACTCGGCCAGCAAGTTCGCCGTGGAAGGCCTGTCCGAGTCGTTGCGGATCGAAGTGGCGCCGCTGGGGCTCGACGTCATGGTGGTGGAGCCCAGTGGATTCCGAACCAACTGGGCGGCCTCCTCCAACGAGGTCGAGTCCACGATCGAGGACTACGACCAGACCGCCGGGCAGGCCCGGCGCGCCTACCACCAGTCCGTCGGCAATCAGGCCGGGGACCCGGCGCGGGCTGCCGCGGCCATCTACGAGGCAGCCACCAGCGCCCAGCCACCACAACGTCTGCTGCTGGGCAACGAGGCCGTCGATGTCGCCCTTGCCAAAGCAGCGGCACTGCAGGCCGATATCGCGGCCTGGGAACACGTGTCACGGGGAGCCGACTTTCCCGGCGAGAATTACAGCGACGAAGGAGAGAACCGACAATGACACAGGTGACCAACATCGCGTTCATCAGGGCCAGGAGCGGGCTCGGCGATGAGCTCGGCCGTGGACTTCTGGAGCTTGTCGAACCGTCCCGCGAGGAACCGGGCTGCATCAACTACGACGTGCACCGGTCCGAGGCCGACCCCGACCTGTGGTTCGTGTACGAGAACTGGAGCTCCGCAGAGGATCTCGCGCAGCACTTCACCTTGCCGCACATGCAGGCCTTTGCCGCGGCGATTCCGCGGCTGGTCGACGGTGACCTGGACCTGCGACGGTTCGGCATGGTGTCGACCCCACGGGACCGAGGTCACCGGTCCTCGGGCACCCCGGACCGCGGTGACGTTGCCGGAGCAGAGATCTGATCGGCCACCAGCCGGCGCAGCTGGTCGAGCGCGTCCGTGCGGCTGATGCGGTTCATCAGGATCTGAACCCCGAGACCCTCGACGTAACGCAGGATGAACAATGCGGTGGCGTCGGGGGCACTCGCGGGCGTCGAACGGCCGTCAGTGGCGCGGACGCTACCGCGAGGTCGGGACCCGGCGCGTCACGGGCAAACGTATTCTGCGGATCATGTCGTCGTCCCAGCTCACCCCGGCAACTCCCTCCACATCACAGAAGGTGAACACACCCATGTCACACCACGAACACAGCGAAGAAGCAGGCTTGCCGGACTCTGCGGCGGAGGCCGCCAAGGCCGTGGTCCGCCGCAACACCGAGCAGGTCCAGGGACAAGGCGATTTCGCCCTTTTCGAAGAGCTCTTCGCCGAGGACTTCGTCGACCACACCCCCCAGCCCGGCACCACTGCGGACAAGGCTGGAGTACGGGTCCTCTACAAACGGCTGCGGGCGGCGTTCCCTGACTTTCGACCCGAGATCGGTTGGCAGACAGTGGACGGAGACATCGTCACCACCTACAAGGTGTATCACGGCACCCACCAGGGTGATTTTCTCGGCATCGCAGGCACCGGCAGGTCCGTTGCCTTCGAAACGGTTGACGCGATGCGCGTCCGCGACGGGAAGATCACCGACCACTGGGGCGTCGCCAACCTGTACTCGGTGCTCCAGCAGCTCGACCAGCTGCCCACCGAACCGAACGGCGGTAACTGACCTGAAGACAAGCTCTTCTGCCGATCGGGTATCGACACACACCTCACCGACTAGTCCCCCACCCCCGTCAGGACAACCGACGTCATCTCCCGGCACCGGGTGCAGCAGTTGACGGCCACCTTGAAGATCCAGGAGCAGTTCGGCGACGGTGACCCGCACCCCACCCAGGTAGCCGCCGTCCATCAGGCGCTGACACCCACCGCCGACGAAATCAACTGGGCGCAGGCCGTTGTCAACGCCTCGGACCCGGCGGCCGGCGCCACGACCGTGGACGGACACATGGTCGATCGACCCGTCCTGGTCCGGGCCCAGAACATCCTTGCGACGGCGGGTCGAGGCGCTCGGCTCTAGCCGGTCGAGGTGCCCGCAACCAACCAGCGGCCCGACAGAGTGCGCCAGCCGACGAACACCAGCCGCAGCACCATGAACAGGCTCAGGCCCGACCAGATGCCGAAAAGTCCCCAACCAAACGCCATCGACAGCCAGATCAGAGGCAGGAATCCGACCAGCGCGCTGGCCACCGTCGCGTTGCGCATGAACTTCGCATCACCGGCGCCGAGCAACACCCCGTCCAGCGCGAAAACGATTCCGGCGACCGGCAGTTGGGCCACCAGGAACCACCACGGCACATTGATCTCGTCGAGCACCGCGCGGTCATGGGTGAACAGTGCCGGCACCACCGTCGCCCCCAGCGCGAACAGCCCGGCCAACACCGCGGCCGCCACGGTCGAGAACACCGTCACCCGCCACGCCACCGTCTTCGCGTGCGGCAGATGCCCGGCCCCGAGGGCGGCGCCCACCAGGGACTGCGCGGCGATGGCCAGCGAATCCAGCACCAGCGCAAGGAAACTCCACAGCTGCAGCACCACCTGGTGCGCGGCCACCGCGGCGGCGCCGAAGCGTGCGGCCACCGCGGCCGCCGACACGAAACACGCCTGGAACGCCAGGCTGCGGATCAGGAGATCTCGGCCCATCGCCAGCTGAGCCGGCAGCACCGCGACGTCGAGCCTCAATGACACCCGTTCGACCAGCAGCGCGCGGCAGAACAGCAGCGCCGCCAGCCACTGCCCCACCAGGTTGGCCACCGCCGAGCCGGCCAACTCGAGCCGCGGCAACCCAAGCCAGCCGTACACCAGCAGCGGGCACAGGATCGCCGACACCACAAAACCCGCGATCACATACCGCAACGGTTTGGCGGTGTCCTGCACGCCACGCATCCAGCCGTTGCCCGCCAACGAGATCAAGATCGCCGGCGCGCCGAGGATGGCGATCCGCAGCCAGGGCAGCGCCGCATCCGCGATACCGGCGTCACCCGCGATCGCCGCCACCATCGGCACCGCCGCCGCCTCCACGACCGCGATGATCAGCAGCCCGAGACCCATCGCCAGCCACGTCGCCTGCACACCCTCACGGACGGCGGCGGCGCGGTCACCGGCACCGTAGAAGCGGGCGGCGCGGGCAGTGGTTCCATACGACAGGAACGTGCCCTGCGAGGCCACCAGCCCGAGCACCAAGCCACCGATGGCCAGGCCGGCCAGGCTGAGTGCGCCCAGCCGTCCGACGACCGCGATGTCGAACAGCAGATACAGCGGTTCCGCCGCCAGCACGCCGAGGGCCGGCAGAGCCAGCCCCGCGATGGTGCGGCTGGTCGGCGGTTTGTCGAGTTCAGCCAACAGCGGCGCGTAGTTCGGCGATCACGTGCTCGACGGACCCGGACGCGGAGTATCCCGCGGCCTGCCGGTGCCCGCCTCCACCGAACCCGGTGGCCACCGGTGTCAGATCGTAGGTCTTGGCCCGCATGGACACCGACCAGCTCTGCGGCGCGATCTCCTTGAACACCGCGGCCACTTCGGCCTGCTGCGTGGTGCGCACGATGTCGACGATGCTCTCGACCTCCTCGGGCCGGGCCGCAGCCCACTCCCGATGGTTGACGACGGCGAACACCAGGCCACGGCCGTCGAGCGCGTCCGGAAACATCTGCGCCGAGCCGAGAACCCGCGACAGCATCGGTAGCCACGCAAAGGGATGGGTGTCCAGCAGCGCACGGCTGATGCCGGCATTGTCCACGCCGAGGTCCACCAACCGGGCCGCCAGTCGGTGTGCCCGCGCACTGGCCCACCGGAAGGAGCCGGTGTCGGTGATCAACCCGGCATAAAGGCAGTGCGCCACCGGGCCGTCGATCGGTCGGCCCCAGGCGTCGAGCAGGTCGGCCACCAGCATCGTGGTGGAGTCGGCCGAGGGATCGACGTAGTTGGCCGTGCCGAACAATTCGTTGGAGGCGTGGTGGTCGATCACCAGCACGGGTGTGTCGCCGCTCTCCAGGAGATGCTGCAGGTCTCCGAGCCGGTTCGGGCTCGGGATGTCGACCGTCACCACCAGGTCGGGTTTCGGGTCGACGTCCTGCGGCCTCACCAGCAGCCGGCCACCCGGCAGGGTGCGCAACGAGTCCGGCAACGTGGCGGGCGCGGCGAAGCTGACGGACACGTCCTTACCGAGGTCGTCGAGCACCTGTGCGATGGCCAAGCCGGCGCCGATGGTGTCGGCATCAGGAAACACGTGACAGACGATGACAACCGTATGAGCGTGGGACAGCACCTCGATGGCGCCGTCGGCGTCCACGCGCCGACCTACCAGAGCTTGTTCAGTCTTCGGGTCGATAGCGGTCACTGGCGTCCTCAGTATCTTCTGAGCCCCCGCTCTGGTCCTCCACCCCAGGTACACGGTACGGGTCGGCGTCCCCCGCCGGCGTCGCACCCTCCCGTACCCGCGCGAGGTCGGCATCAGCCGCCCGCGCCCGAGCCAGGAGTTCCTCCATGTGTGCCGCCGCCTCGGGCACGGTGTCCAGTACGAACGACAGGGTCGGGGTGTACCGAACACCGGTCCCGGCACCGACTTTCGTGCGCAGCACACCTTTGGCACTTTCCAGCGCCGCGGCGGCACCGGCGAGATCGGGCTCGTCGTCGAGACTCGGCCCGCGCACCGTGTAGTACACCGTGGCGTCGTGCAGGTCTCCGGTGACCTTCGTGTCCGTGACGGTCACGAAGGCCAACCGGGGATCCTTGATCTCGTACTCGATCGTCGAGGCGACGATGGTGGAGATGCGCTTGGCGAGTCGCCTTGCCCGTGCAGGGTCAGCCACTTAAGTACGCGCCTTTTCCACGAGTTCGTACGTCTCGATGATGTCGCCTTCCTTGATGTCGCTGTAGGTCAGCGTGAGACCGCACTCGTAGCCTTCGCGCACCTCGGTGGCATCGTCCTTCTCGCGCTTGAGCGAGGACACCGTGAGGTTCTCGGCGACAACGATGTTGTCGCGGAGCAGGCGGGCCTTGGCGTTGCGGCGCATGATGCCCGACTGCACGAGGCAACCGGCGATGTTGCCGACCTTCGACGACCGGAAGATGGCGCGGATCTCGGCGCGGCCGAGTTCCTTCTCCTCGTAGACCGGCTTGAGCATGCCCTTGAGCGCACTCTGGATCTCGTCGATGGCCTGGTAGATCACCGAGTAGTACCGGATGTCCACACCTTCGCGGTTGGCCAGCTCGGTGGCCTTGCCCTCGGCGCGGACGTTGAAGCCGATGATGATCGCGTCCGAGGCCGACGCCAGGTTGACGTTGGTCTCGGTGACACCACCGACGCCGCGGTCGATGACGCGCAGCTCCACCTCGTCGTCGATCTCGATCCCCAGGAGGGCTTCTTCCAGCGCCTCCACGGTGCCCGAGTTGTCGCCCTTGAGGATCAGGTTCAGCTGACTGGTTTCCTTCAGCGCGGCATCCAGGTCGTCCAGGCTGATGCGCTTGCGGCTGCGTGCGGCCAGCGCGTTGCGCTTGCGCGCGCTGCGCCGATCGGCGATCTGGCGGGCGATGCGGTCTTCGTCGACAACCAGGAGGTTGTCACCGGCACCTGGCACCGACGTGAAGCCGATGACCTGCACCGGACGGGACGGCAGCGCCTCTTCGACGTCCTCGCCGTGCTCGTCGACCATGCGCCGGACACGTCCGTACGCGTCGCCGGCCACCACCGAGTCACCCACCCGCAGCGTGCCGCGCTGGATGAGCACGGTCGCCACCGGGCCGCGGCCACGGTCGAGGTGCGCCTCGATGGCCACACCCTGAGCTTCCATGTCCGGGTTGGCGCGCAGATCGAGTGCGGCGTCGGCGGTCAGGATGACCGCTTCCAGCAGCGCGTCGATGTTGGTGCCCTGCTTGGCCGAGATGTCGACGAACATGGTGTCGCCGCCGAAGTCCTCGGCCACCAGCCCGTATTCGGTGAGCTGGCCGCGGATCTTCGCCGGGTCGGCACCTTCCTTGTCGATCTTGTTGACCGCCACCACGATCGGCACATCGGCCGCCTGCGCGTGGTTGATGGCCTCGACCGTCTGCGGCATCACACCGTCATCGGCGGCCACCACAAGGATCGCGATGTCGGTGGCCTTCGCACCGCGGGCACGCATGGCGGTGAACGCCTCGTGACCGGGGGTGTCGATGAAGGTGATCAGCCGCTCGTTGCCGTCCAGGTCGACCTCGACCTGGTAAGCGCCGATGTGCTGGGTGATGCCGCCGGCCTCGCCCTCGCGGACGTTGGCCTGACGGATGCTGTCCAGCAGTCGCGTCTTGCCGTGGTCGACGTGACCCATGACGGTGACGACGGGCGGGCGGATCTGAAGGTCTTCCTCGCCGCCCTCGTCCTCGCCGTAGGTGAGGTCGAACGACTCGAGCAGTTCGCGGTCCTCGTCCTCCGGGGACACGACCTGCACCTTGAAGTTCATCTCGCTGCCGAGCAGTTCGAGGGTGTCATCGCCCACCGACTGGGTGGCGGTGACCATCTCGCCGAGGTTGAACAGTGCCTGCACCAGCGCGGCCGGGTTGGCATCGATCTTCTCGGCGAAATCGCTCAACGACGCGCCACGGGCGAGCCGGATGGTCTCACCGTTGCCGTGCGGCAACCGCACGCCACCGACGACCGGGGCCTGCATGTTCTCGTATTCGGCCCTTTTCGCGCGCTTCGACTTGCGACCGCGCCGTGGGGCGCCACCGGGACGACCGAACGCACCGGCAGCGCCACCGCGCTGACCGGGACGACCGCCGCCGCCACCGCCACCGGGACGACCGCGGAAACCGCCTGCGGCGCCACCACCGGCACCTGCACCGGCACCGGCACCTGCGCCGCCACCGCGGTAGTTACCGCCGCCACCGGCACCGCCGGGACGACCGCCACCACCGGCACCGGGGCGGGGACCGCCACCGGGACGGGGACCAGGACGGGGACCGCGCGCACCGGGTGCACCGGTGGCGGGACGCGGCGGCATGTTGCCCGGGGTGGCACGGGTGCCACCCGGACGCGGACCACCGGGGCCGGCGCCGGGACGCGGCTGCGGCCGCGGGATCGGGCGATCCACCGGCTGCTGCGAAGAGAACGGATTGTTGCCGACCCGCGGCGGGCGCGGCGCACCGGGCTTGGGGCCGCCGGCCTGTGCCGGGCCGGGTCGAGGACCGGGCGTCGGCGCAGGTCCGGGCCGTGCACCGGGGGTCGGTGCGGGACCGGGCCGAGCTGCCGGAGCTGCGGGACGAGCGCTGGCCGCCGGCGCCTGGGGAGCCGCCGGTGCTGCCGGTTCCTGCGGGGCGGGTGCTGCCGGCGGTGCCGGAGGCGCGGACGCCGCCGGTGCTGCCGGGGCGGGCGCCGCGGGCTTGGGGGCACTGGGCCGCGGACCGGGCACCGGAGAAGCGGTGGCGACACCGCCGTTGGACGGGGTGCTGCCCGAACCGCTGGAAGCGGCCGGCGACGGCCGGCCGTTGGCGGCAGCCGGCCTGGGCGCGCCGCCGCGGTCGGCGGACTTACCGCCGCCGAAAGATTCACGAAGACGTCGGGCGACGGGCGCTTCGACCGTCGACGACGCTGATTTGACGAACTCGCCCTGTTCGCTCAATCGGGCGAGAACCTGCTTACTGGTGACACCGAGTTCCTTGGCCAACTCGTGCACGCGGGCCTTACCTGCCACTACATCTCCTGTCTGGAGGCGACAGCGGTGGGTGGCGCCGCGCCTCGGGTTTAGCTATGACGCATGGTCATCGGGACTTCACGGTGTGCTCATGTTCTTCGCTGCCTGTTCTGTTGCCGTGGCGGATCGGGGACGTCAGCACCGGGAACGGCACCGACGTACTCGACCACCGCGGAGGTGTCCGGTGGACGGGTGATGCGCAACGCTCGGGCGAATGCTCGCCGCCGAATCGCTGCGTCTACACACTGCGGATCGGGATGCAACCACGCACCCCGCCCCGGAAGGTTACCGGCGGTGTCAACGATCACGGCGTCTCCGCCATTCCCGTCCGACCCCGCCACTACTCGAAGCAGTACGACGGCCAACTCTCGCTTCCGACATCCGACACACGTCCGCACCGGGCCTTTGTCACTCTTGGCAAGCGACTCCGGTGCGTTCCGGGTGTCGTTTCCGGAAGTCTCGCGCTGGATCACGGCTCAGTCTACCGTCACCACGCGCCCGTTCTAAATCCGCCGGGCAACGTGGCGGCGCAGCGGAAATATCAGTGCTCGTGCGGCGCTCCGTGCGAGTGACGTGGACCGGTGTGACCGTCGGTGTCCGGGGCCGCGTCGCTGCGGATATCGATGCGCCAGCCGGTCAGTCGGGCGGCCAACCGGGCGTTCTGGCCTTCCTTGCCGATCGCCAGCGAGAGCTGGAAGTCGGGGACCACAACCCGGGCGGCGCGGGTGTTGGCGTCGATGACCGACACCGAGACCACCTTCGCCGGGGACAGCGCGTTGGCAACGAACCGGGCGGGGTCGTCGTCGAAGTCGATGATGTCGATCTTCTCCCCCGACAGTTCGCTCATCACATTGCGCACCCGCTGGCCCATCGGGCCGATACAGGCCCCCTTGGCGTTGAGGCCGGGCAACCGGGACGCCACCGCGATCTTCGAACGGTGCCCCGCTTCGCGGGCCACCGCCACGATCTCCACGGATCCGTCCGCGATCTCGGGCACCTCGAGGGAGAACAGCTTGCGGACCAGGTTCGGGTGGGTGCGGGACAACCGGATCTGCGGCTCCCGCACACCGCGGGTCACCCCGAGGACGAAGCAGCGCAGCCGGTCCCCGTGTTCGTAGCGCTCGCCGGGTACCTGCTCGGAGGCGGGAATGACGCCCTCGGAGTACTTGGTCTCGCTGCCCATCCGCAACACCACCTCGCCGCGGGCGTTGGCGCGGGCGTCGCGCTGGATGACGCCGGCGACGATATCGCCTTCCCGCGCCGAGAATTCGCCGTAGATCTTCTCGTTCTCGGCGTCGCGGAACCGCTGCAGCATCACCTGGCGGGCCGTCGTCGCCGCGACGCGGCCGAAACCTTCGGGGGTGTCGTCCCACTCGCTGATGACCCGGCCATCGGCGTCGTGTTCACGCGCCATGACCTTGACTTCACCGGTCTTGCGGTCGATCTCGATGGTCGCGTCGGAGGAATGTCCCTCGGTGTGCCGGTACGCCGTCAGCAGGGCCGACTTGATGGTCTCCAGCAGCTCCCCTGCGGGTATGCCCCTGTCGACTTCGATGGCGTGCAGAGCTGCCATATCGATGTTCATGTTCCGGCCTCCGTTCCGGCGGCTCCGGCGTCCGTGCCGACCTGGCCCACCAAGTCCAGCTCACGCTGGCTCGGAGGTGAAAAATCAACTTGCACAACAGCTTTGGTCACATCATTGAGCGCTACCTCGCGCACCGCCCAGGTGCTCGCCCCCTTGCTGCCCTTGGGCACCACCAGCTGCAGGACCGCGGTGCCGGTCCCGGTGGCGACGCCCGCTATCCGGCCGGTGAGCCGTTCACCGCCGCCGAGCTGCACTTCGACCCTGCGTCCGTGGGCGCGCCGGAAGTGTTTCTCGGTGGTCAGGGGCCGCTCGACTCCGGGTGAGCTGACCTCCAGGACGTACGGCTCGGCTGCCTCGGGCAGGGTGTCGAGCAGCTGAGACGCGATACGCGACAGTTCGGCCACGGTGTCGAGATCAAGTGGGTTGTCACCGTCGGCGACCACCACGATCCGAGCGGGACGCGTTGCCGCCTCCACCCGCACATCCTCGATTTCGTAACCGGCACGCACGAATTCATCTTCGAGTAGCTCGATCACCTGGGGCGGTGAGGGCAGTCCCCTGGACCGCTCAGTCACGGCGAGCTCCTCATCTTGAGTTGTCCGGTCATGGTTTCGTCTTCGTTCGGCGCCCCGTGGTGGTCGCGCCGAACCCAGCCATCCACGATACGCCAGGAAAACTGCGAAGAACCCCAAAAGGCCACGCGGGAACGGGGACGTCATGGGATGGCAGGATGAGCCTGTGCTCGGCGTCGTTCACCCCGTCAACGGGACATTCCGCAGGCGGGACGTGCTGGTGGGAGCCGGTCGCGGCGCGCTCGGGCTGGCGCTTGTGGCGTTGACCACCTCAGCCTGCGCCAGTGAGCCACCCCCCGATGTCGAGGAGCTGCGGGCTCAACTCGCGCTGGCCAACAGCGACAGCGAGCTGGCCCGCGCCGCCGCCCCGGCCGCACCCCGCGCCGTGGTCCCGGCACTGACCCAAATCGCAAGCGAGCGGGCCCGGCACGCCCAGGCACTGGCCGACGAGATCTCCCGCACCCTGGGCACCCTGGTTCCGGTGACGCCGACGAGTACGGCGTCCGAGACGCCGTCGAGCACCCCGGCTCCGACGCGCCCGCCGTCGATCGACGACGTGGTGGCCGCATTGCGGACGGCCGCCGACAGCGCGGCCGCATACGCCGCGCGCGAATCGGGGTACCGAGCCGGCCTGCTGGGGTCGATCGCCGCGTCGTGTACGGCCGCATACACCGTGGCACTGCCCGCGCAGAGGCCGGCGCAGTGACGTCCGCCGAACCCACGCCCTCATCCGATCCCGCTCGCCCGGCCGCGCCCGCGGCCGCCGCGCTGTACGACGCGCTGACCACCGAGCACGCGACCATCTACGGCTACGGCATCGTCTCCGCGCATTCGACGCCGGAGGACAACTGGCTGGTGGCCCAAGCGATCGCCCGGCACCGCGAACAACGCGAGGCGCTGCTGGCCATGCTGGCCGCGCAGTCGGTGGACCCGCCGTTGGCGGCCCCCGGCTACCAGCTGCCGTCGGTGGTCAACGACCCGAGCGAGGCCGCGGGCCTGGCACTACAGATGGAGAACGACGCAGCCGTGGCCTGGCGCGCCGTCCTCGAGCAGGCCACCAGCCAATCGGACCGCGAATACGCGGTGAAGGCGCTGACGCACAGCGCCGTCCTGGCGGGCCGCTGGCAGAAGGTGCTCGGCGTGTGGCCGGTCACCGAGGCGTTTCCGGGCGGCCCCGAGTGATCAGGCGCTGAGCGCGGCGGCGATGTCGGTCGCTGCCGACTCGACGGGCACCTCGCGGGTCTCTCCGCTGAACCGGTTCCGCAGCTCCACCACTCCGTTGGCCCACCCGCGGCCCACGACCACCACCCACGGCATGCCGAGCAGTTCGGCGTCTTTGAACTTGACCCCGGGCGAGGCGGTCCGGTCGTCCAGCAGTACCTCCAGACCCAGCCGGTCCAGTGCGGTGGCGAGCTCTTCTGCTCCGGTCCGCGCCTCGGCGTCCTTGTTGGCGATCACCAGATGCAGGTCGAAAGGCGCGATCGACGCCGGCCAACGTAGACCGAGCTGATCATGCTGCTGTTCGGCGACCACGGCGACCAGGCGGGAGACACCGATGCCGTACGAGCCCATGGTGAGGCGCACGGGTTTACCGTCCTCGCCCAGAACGTCGGCGGCGAAGGCCTCGGTGTACTTGCGGCCCAGCTGGAAGATGTGACCTATCTCGATGCCACGCGCCGACACCAGCGGTCCGGCACCGTCCGGTGACGGGTCGCCATCGCGTACGTCGGCGGCCTCGATGGTGCCGTCGGGTGTGAAGTCGCGGCCCGCGACCATGCCGACGATGTGCCTGTTGGGCGCGTCGGCACCGGTGATCCACGCCGTGCCGTCCACGATGCGCGGGTCCACCAGGAATCGAATCCCGTTGTCCAGCAACGCTTTCGGACCGACATAACCTTTCACCAGGAAGGGATGCTTGGCAAAGTCGGCGTCGTCGAGCAGCGCGTACTCGGCAGGTTCCAGCGCCGCGCCCAGCCGCTTCTCGTCGACGTCGCGGTCACCGGGCACACCGACGCCCAGCAGCTCCCAGTCGCCGCCGGGCTGACGGGTCTTGAGCAGGACGTTCTTCAAGGTGTCCGCGGCGGTCACCTGGCGACCCTCGAACTGGGGCAGGTTGGCGCTGTTCGCCCAGTCGACCAAGGTGGCGATGGTGGGCGCGTCCGGGGTGTCATGCACCACCGCGTCGGGCTGGCCGTCGAGGGGAAGCGCCGCCGGCACCTGCGTGATGACGGCCTCGACATTGGCCGCGTAGCCGGACTCCAGGCACCGGACGAAAGTGTCCTCGCCGACCTCACTCTCGGCGAGGAATTCCTCGGATGCGCTGCCGCCCATGGCGCCCGATACCGCGGACACGATGACATAGCGCACGTCGAGCCGGGCGAAGATCTTCTGGTACGCCTCACGGTGTGCGTGGTAGGCGTTCTTCAGGCCGTCGTCGTCGACGTCGAAGGAGTACGAGTCCTTCATCAGGAACTCACGGCCGCGCAAGATGCCGGCCCGCGGGCGGGCCTCGTCGCGGTACTTGTTCTGGATCTGGAAGAGGATCAGCGGGAAGTCCTTGTAGGAGCTGTACTCCCCTTTGACGGTGAGGGTGAACAGCTCCTCGTGGGTGGGTCCGAGCAGGTAGTCGTTCTTCCGACGGTCCTTGACGCGGAACAGGTTGTCGCCGTACTCGGTCCACCGGTTGGTGGTTTCGTACGGCGCCCGCGGCAGCAGGGCGGGGAACAGGATCTCTTGCCCGCCGATGTGCGCCATCTCCTCGCGGATGACCTTCTCGATCTTGCGCAGCACCCGCAGCCCCAGCGGCAACCAGCTGTACAGGCCGGGCCCCACGGGTCGGACGTAGCCGGCGCGGATGAGCAACTTGTGGCTGGGGACCTCGGCGTCGGCCGGGTCGTCACGAAGGGTTCGAAGAAACAGCTCCGACATGCGGGTGATCACAGCGGGCAAGCCTAGCCGCACGCCGATGCGGGGCGAGGCACGAGCCCAGCTGAGAAGTGCGGCAATCCGGCCCCGCCGCACGCCGATGCGGGGCGAGGCACGAGCCCAGCTGAGAAGTGCGGCAATCCGGCCCCGCCGCACGCCGATGCGGGGCGAGGCACGAGCCCAGCTGAGAAGTGCGGCAATTGCACCCCGCCGCACGCAGGTTCAGTCCCGACCCTGCCAGGTGCAGATGCAGGCCTCGTTGCCTTCGGGATCCGCCAGCACCCACCACGCAGGTGCCGCGCTGTCGTTGACGAGCGTGCCGCCGGCAGCCAGGGCAGCGTCGATGCGGGCCGCTGCCAGCTCGGGTGCCACGTCGACGTCAAGGTGGATGCGGTTGCGTTGCGGGCGCGGGGTGTCCATCTGCTGGAACCAGATCGCCGGGCCGCGGCGCAGCGGGTCCAGGAGCGCACCCTCGGGCAGGTCCGGGGCGGCCGGTTCGTCGACATAGCCGGTGACGGCCTGCCAGAACGGCCTGATCGCGGCGATGTCGAGGGCGTCGATGGCGATCTCGACGGCCTGTGGCACGGCCGACGCGTCTCCGGGCTGGGTGTCCACCGCAGCGCTGATGCGTTCCGCAATGAGGATGTCGCGGCCGGTCACGGCACCCGTCGTCCGGGTGTGCAGACGCAGTACCACACGGTCATCGTGCAGGTCGGCCGTCAAGTGTCCCGCACCGTCGACCCCCGCCGCGTCGACCGCGGCACGGGCGGTGTCCACCGCAGCGCTCAGCGATCGCACCGGCACATGGGTGATCAGAACGCCGAGGATCAGCCGCCACCCCAGCGGATCGGTGAGCTGCGAGATCTGGCCGCGGGTCGGTGTCGCGTCCGGGCCGATCATGCTGCGAGGCGAGAATCGAGGTTATCCACAGGAGTTGTGCACAGGTGTGGAGAACTTACATCCATGTGATTTCTCCGCCAGAGTCGTCCTGTGCGCCGTGACGGGGCGCACAGGTTCGGCATTGAGGTGACTTCTACCCCAACGCGGATCCCGCCAAACACATTCCGTAGAGAGGTTTATTCGGCCGCCATGTGCCGCGGTTTGGGCGCCGGCGCAGCCGGGGAAAGGCCAACAGGTGACATCCGACAGTTTTGCCGCTCCCCGTCACCGGCGTGTTCAGGTCGCGGGTACAGACACCTTCTACCGGGAAGCCGGCCCACCGGACGGCGACGTCATGCTGCTCCCCCACGGCTACCCGTGTTCGTCGTACGCCTTCCGCCACCTGTTGCCCGCGCTGGGTGACCACTGGCGGCTGGTGGCCCCTGATCTGCCTGGCTTCGGCTACACCGGCACACCGTCGCCACACGATTTCGGTTACACCTTCGGTGCGTACGCCCAGTTCCTGCAGCAGTTCGCCGAAACCCTGGACCTACAGCGTTACGTACTCTGGCTCCACGATTACGGCTCCCAGTTCGGACTACAGCTGGCGATGGCGGCGCCCGAGCGCGTCGCGGGCCTGATCCTCCAGAACGGCGACATCTACCCCGATGCGTTCGGACCCAAGTACGACTTCTTGAAGCAAGCCTGGAGCAACCCGGGTCCGCAAGCGCGGCGCACGATCGCCGAGCATGTGACGCTGGAAGGCTTCAAGAGTGAATTCGTCGGTGAGCTGCCTGCCCAGCTGGCCGACCGGATCAGCCCCGACCTGTGGACGCTGCACTGGTCGCTGATGTCGACGCCGGAACGGGTGGCCAACCTGATCCGGCTGCTGGAGGATCAACCCTCCACGCTGGAGTGGATGCCCGGCGAGCAGGCCTACCTGCGGCAGCACACGCCGCCGACGCTGATCGTGTGGGGCGCCAACGACGGGTACATGCCGGAGCGCTCCGCGCGTGCGTACCTGGCTGACCTCCCCGAGGCCGAGCTGCACGTCTTCGACGGCGGGCACTGGCTGCTGGAGACGCACTTGGGCGAGGTGGTGCCGCTGGTGCGGGATTTCCTGGCCCGGGTGTACGGCTGACTACAGCTCGCCGGCGTCG
The DNA here is from genome assembly GCF_059132455.1 of Mycolicibacterium sp. SMGY-1XX. Classification (NCBI taxonomy): domain Bacteria; kingdom Bacillati; phylum Actinomycetota; class Actinomycetes; order Mycobacteriales; family Mycobacteriaceae; genus Mycobacterium; species Mycolicibacterium sp. SMGY-1XX. Next base: position 2,822,950 of record NZ_CP101139.1, on the reverse strand, counting down.
ATCGCGTCCTTGACTTCCTGGGCGTGAGCGACCTGCTTGGCGGTGTAGCCGATGAACAGCGCGGCGCCACCCACCAGGACCGCAACGGCGGCCACCCACAGCAGGCCGTAGGTGTAGCCGGCGTCGAGAGCGTTCAGCTGCGCCTCGTTCATGTCCTTCACCGGCCCGGTGGTACCACCGAGGTAGAGGGTGCGTGAGGTGATGACCGCCTGAATGATGGCCAGTACCACGGGCCCGCCGAGGTTCTGCAGCATCAGCGCGATGGCCGAGACGGGGCCGATCTGGTCGAAGCCCACACCGGCGATCGCCGAGACCGTCAGCGGCACCACGATCATGCCGATACCGAAACCGCCGACCGTGATCGGCAGGACCAGGTTCGGGAAGTACGGAATATCGCCGGTGAGGGTCGACCCGTAGAGCATCGCCGCGAGCACCAGGATGCCGCCGCCGATCACCAACACCCGCGGCGGGAACTTCGACACCAGCACCGAGGACAGGCCCAAGCCGATACCCAGCGCAATCACGAACGGGATGAAGCCGATGCCGGCCTTCAGGGCGCTGTAACCCATGATGTCCTGCACGTACAGGCCGATCAGCACCGTCAGCGTGAACATCACGCCGCCGGCCAGGAACACCGCGTAGAAGGTGGCCACCCGGTTGCGGTCCCGGAACAGCGCAAAGGGCACGACGGGGTTCTCTGCGGTGCGCTCGACGTAGACGAAAGCGACGAACGCGAGCACCGCGACGACGCCCGATCCGATGGTGAGCGGGGTGAGCCAGCCGTTCTCCGGGCCTTGGGTGAAGCCGAACACCGCGGCCGTGCAGCCGAGGGTGGCCAGCAGGGCACCGGCGGCGTCGAGCTTCATGCGCTCTTTGTTGGTCTCGCGCAGCGTGGTGTAGGCGAGGTACAGCATCAACAGCCCGATCGGCACGTTCACCAGGAAGGCCAACCGCCAGGACACCTCGGTGAGTGCACCGCCGACCACCAGACCCATCACCGAGCCGACGCCGGTCATGGCGGCGAACACGGCGGTGGCGGCGTTGCGGGCGGGGCCCTTGGGGAAGGTGGTGGCCACCAGCGCCAGGCCGGTCGGTGAGGCGATGGCCGCGCCGACACCCTGCAGCAGCCGGGCGACCACGAGAGTGCCCTCGCTCCAGGCGATCCCACACAGGATCGAGGCGATGGTGAACAGTGCGACACCGACGATGAAGGTGCGCTTACGGCCGATGGTGTCGCCGAGGCGACCACCCAGCAGCATCAGCCCGCCGAAGGTCAGCACGTACGCAGTGATCACCCAGCTGCGGCCGGCGTCGGACAGGCCGAGTTCGTCCTGGATCTGCGGCAGCGCGACGATGGCGATGGTGCTGTCCATGGTGGCCAGCAGCTGCATGCCGCCGATGGCGATCACTGCGTAGATGAAACGTCGCGACGGCAGCCAGCTCGGGATCTTGCTCGTTCGCTGGACCGGCGATTGCTCCACCTTCACCGGCAGCGCGCGGTCCGAGCCGGCAGCGCGTGCTTCCGCGTGTGCCCGCTCGGCGTCGTTGAGAGCCGTCATACCGAGCTACCCTACAGTAATCTTAAGAGTTGTTTAAAGCTCGGAACGGTCACAGAACCGCCGGGACGGGCTCCTCGCGGCCTCGGCCTAGGCCGTTCCCACGCCCACCACCGCGCCGATCACGATGATCGCCGGAGGCCGGATCCCCTCGGACCGGATCACTTCGGCCGCGTCGGCCAGCGTGGCCCGCACCACCCGTTCGGCGGACGTGGTGCCGTGCTGCACCACCAGCACCGGCGTCTCCGGCGGGCGCCCTCCGTCCCGCAGGACCTGCGCGAACAGTTCGATCCGTTCCACCGCCATGAGCAGCACGATCGTGCCCGTCATGGCCGCTAGCGCGTTCCAGTTCACCAGCGATTCGGGGTGGTCCGGGGCCAGGTGGCCGCTGACGACGACGAATTCGTGGTTCACCGCGCGATGGGTGACGGGCACGCCCGCGGCTGCCGGGACCGCGATCGCGCTCGTGACTCCCGGCACCACTGTGACCGGGACCCCAGCCGCGGTGCAGGCGAGGACTTCCTCATATCCGCGTGCGAAGACGAACGGATCGCCGCCCTTGAGCCGCACGACGAAGTGCCCGGCCTTGGCCCGATTTATGAGAACGTCGTTAATTGCCTCCTGGGCCATCGCGCGGCCGTACGGGATCTTGGCGGCGTCGATCACCTCCACATGCGGCGGCAGCTCGGCCAGTAGCTGGGGAGGCGCCAGCCGGTCGGCGACCACCACATCGGCCTGGGCCAGCAGGCGGCGACCCCGGACGGTGATCAGTTCCGGGTCGCCGGGTCCGCCGCCCACCAGGGCCACACTCCCCCGCAGATCATTGGCCGTCTCGGCCATCGCTTCGGTGGTGGTCAGCACCCCGGTCTGCAGCGCTTCGTGGATGGCGGTCCGGATGGCCGCCGATCGGCGATGTTCGCCACCGGCCAGCACCCCCACGGACAGTCCTGCGTGGTCGAAGGTGGCGGGAGTGACTGCGGACCCTTCGACAGCGATGTCGGCGCGCACGCAGAAAATGCGGTTGCGTTCGGCTTCGGCCACGATCGCGGCGTTGGTCGGCGGCTCATCGGTGGCGGCGATGGCGTACCAGGCGCCATCCAGATCGCCGTCGCGGTACTCGCGCAGCTCCAAGGTGATGCCTTCCATCGCCTCCACAGCGGGGGTGGCGGCGCGGGTGATGACATGGACGTCGGCACCGGAGTCGACGAGCAGGCCCAGCCGGCGTTGCGCCACCGATCCCCCGCCGACGACGACGACTTTCTTGCCGGCGAGGCGGACCCCGATCAGGTAGGCGTTCTCGGTCACCCGGCGAGCTTAAAGGGTGCGGTGTGCGCGACGAAGCGACGCACGGACCGCGGGTGCGCGGCGACGGGGCCGTCCGGCAGGCGGTACGCCCACGCCGGCGCGGTCTCGGAAGTGAAATCCAGTGTGGTGCTCTGGAGTTCGTGACCCGGTGACGAGTAGCCCACCGCGATCGCGGAACTGCTCACGTGCGGATGATCACGCCTGATCCTCGGTGCGGCTTCCCGGCCGGAGCATCGGCACGTGCGGGATCCCGTCATCGAGGTACTCGTCACCGTCGCGGACGAACCCGTGGGCGGTGTACATCTCCAGCAGATAGGTCTGCGCGTCGATCCGGCAGCTGTAGTCACCCACTTCGGCGAGAGCAGCCTGCAGCAGCCGGGTGGTGTGCCCCTGACCGCGTGCGGACTGTTTGGTGCACACCCGACCGATGCGGAAGGACTTGCCACCCCCGGCGTGCTCCTCCATCAGGCGCAGCGTGCTGATGACTTCGCCCTCGGGGGCCTCGAGCCAGAAGTGGCGGGTTTCGGGCAGCAGGTCCCGGCCGTCCAATTCCGGGTAGGCGCAGGCCTGTTCGACGACGAACACCTCGACGCGTAGCTTCAGCAGCTCATACAGGGTGGCCGCGCTGAGGTCCTGCGCCCACTTGCGGCGCAACGCAACCGTCACACCACTCCTGCCGGTTCGGGATCATCGGTGTCCGAGGCCGACACCGAGTGGTCGGACCCCGCTTTGAGCGCGGCCGCAGCCGTGTCGCCACCGGCCTCCAGACCGAGGATCTTGGTGCCCCGCGCCCAGACTTCGGCGAACAGCTCCGGCTCGTTGGAGAGCTCGACACCCAGCGACGGGATCATCTCTTTGAGCCTGGGCTGCCACGCCTGATAGCGCTGGCCGAAGCAGCGCTCCAGCACGTCCAGCATCGCGGGCACCGCGGTGGACGCACCGGGTGAGGCGCCCAGCAGACCGGCGATGCTGCCGTCGGAGGCGGCCAGCACGGTGGTACCGAACTCCAGCGTGCCAGCGGGTCCCTTTCCGCCCTGCTTGGGCTTGATGACCTGCACACGCTGACCCGCCACCGACAGCTCCCAATCGGAATCGACTGCGCTGGGGGCGAATTCACGCAGAGCGTCCACCCGGTCGGCTTCGGAGAGCCTGAGCTGTTTGATGAGGTAGTTGACCAGGCTCATCTGCGACAGACCCACCCCGAGCATCGAGGCCAGGTTGTGCGGCTTGACCGACAGTGGCAGATCGGTGACCTTGCCCTGCTTCAGGAACTTCGGCGACCAGCCGGCGAACGGGCCGAACAACAGCCACGGCTTGCCGTTGATGATCCGGGTGTCCAGGTGCGGGGCGGACATCGGCGGAGCGCCCAGCGGCGGAAAGCCGTACACCTTGGCGCGGTGGCCTGCGGCCACAACCGGATTGGAGGTACGCAGGAACTGCCCGCCGACCGGGAAACCGCCGTACCCCTTGGCCTCGCTGATGCCCGACTTCTGCAGCAGCGGCAGCGCGTCGCCGCCGGCTCCGACGAAGATGAACTTGGTGTTGATGGTGCGCTTGGCACCCGTGCGCCGGTTGGTGACCTTGACGTTCCAGCTGCCGTCGGACTGCTTGGACAGGTCGCGCACCTCATGACCGAACAGGGCGGTGGTGCCGCTGCGAACCCCGTACCCGATGAGTTGCTTTGCCAGTGAACCGAAGTCGATATCGGTGCCGTCGGTGGTCCAGTTCAGCGCCACCGGCTCGGAGAAGTTGCGCTTGGCGGCCATAAACGGCAGCCGGCGGGCGAACTCGTCCGGGTCGTTGATGAACTCGGTGGTGGCGAACAGCGGGTTGGACGCCAGTGCGTCGCGCCGCTTACGCAGGTACTCGACGCGACTGGACCCATGGACGAAGCTGACGTGAGGTACCGCGTTGATGAAGCTGCGGGCGTCGGTCAGGATGCCGGTCTCGATGGCGTGCGCCCAGAATTGCCGCGACACCTGGAACTGTTCGTTGACGTGGACGGCCTTGGTGATGTCGATGGTGCCGTCGGACTTCTCCGGGGTGTAGTTGAGCTCGCAGAGCGCCGAGTGCCCGGTACCGGCGTTGTTCCACGGGTCGCTGCTCTCGGCGGCGGCGCCATCGAGGCGTTCGATCAGCGTGATGGACCAGTTGGGTTCCACGATCCGCAGCAACGCGCCCAACGTGGCGCTCATGATGCCGGCGCCGACGAGTACGACGTCTGTCTTGGCTACCTGGGCGTCTGACACGAGTTCAACTGTCCTTCGCAATCGTGCGGCCGTCGCAGCGATGCGTGCGCATCGACGACGTTGTAGTGCCAGGTTATCCCGCCGCGGTTGACCTCAACCCGGCGAGTCAGGTGATTTCAGTCGCCCGGCGGGGCGCAGCGGCCGGCCGTAACCCGTCGATGAGGATCTGCACCAGCCGTTGTTGCTTGTGTTCGTCGCGGTCCGGCTGCTCACCAACCCAGGCGATTGCAGCCGCCATGTCGAGCACATCGCCGATATCGGCGTCGGCACGCAACTCCCCGGCGGCGACCGCCTGGGCCAGCAGCACAGCACCCGCCGCCCGGGCCGCGCGACAGGCGTCCTTACCGTCGTCATCGTCCTCGGGAGGGGCCACCAGGCTGCGCGCCAGCCCCTCGAACATGCCGCCTTGGCAGATGTAGGCCTGCACCCACCGGCGCAACGCAGCGACCGGGTCGGCGCTGCCGGCCAGCTCTGTCCCCAGCGCCGCGATCTCCCGCAGGCCGTTCTCGATCACCGCGAGAACCAGCAGGTCCCGGGTCGGGAAGTGCCGGTACAGCGTGCCGGGTCCGACGCCGGCACTGCGGGCGATGTCGTCCAGGGATGCCGTGACGCCCGCCCGCAGGAAGGCGTCGTGGGCCGCCTCGATCACCCGGCGCCGGTTGCGGGCGGCGTCGGAGCGCAACGGTCGCGCGGGTGGCGCGGATGCCATGTCGGTCCTTCCCCTCGACAAACGGAGACTCTCTCCATATATTGACCGGAGACTGCCTCCGAATACTACCGACCCTGGGAGATGACCATGCGTATCACCGCGATGACCGTGCCCGACCCGGGCACTCCCGACGGTCTCACCGGCGTGCTCTCCGCGATCTCCGACGCCGAGCGGGCCGGGTTCAGCCGGGTCTGGCTGCCGCAGCTGCCGGCGTTACCCGGTGTCGCCGCCTGGGACGCGCTGATGGTCCTGGCCCTGGCGGGACGGCAGAACACCACGATCGAGCTGGCCACGGGTGTGTCCATCGCCTACCACCAGCATCCCCTGACCCTGGCGCGGCAGGCGCTGACGGCCAACGCGGCTGTCGGCGGCAGACTGACCCTCGGACTCGGCGTCAGCCATCCGTCGATGATCGAGGCGCTGGGCTACTCCTACGAACGGCCCGCGGCATATCTGCGGGAGTTCCTCGAGATCCTCAACCCGGCGCTGGCCGGCCACCCCGTGGACCACCACGGGTCCCGGCTGACAGCCGTCGGGCAGGTCGACCTGCAGGGGGCACCGGCACCGCCGGTGGTCCTGGCTGCTCTCGGTCCTCGGATGCTGGAGCTGGCCGGCGCACTGAGCGACGGCACCGTCACCACCTGGACCGGCCCGAAGACCCTCGGCACCGCCATCGTGCCGCGCATCACCAAGGCCGCGGCGGCCGCGGGCCGGCCGGCCCCCCAGGTGATCGCCGGCCTGCCGGTGGTGGTGACCTCTGATGCCGGCGCCGCCCGGGAGTCGCTGGCCGCCACCTTCGCGATCGCCAACGACGCGCCCGCCTACCGCGCGGTACTCGACGCCGAAGGCGTCAGCAGCGTCGCCGACGTGAGCATCGTCGGCGATGAAGAGCAGGTGAGCGCGCAACTGGGCCGGTTCGCCGACGCCGGCGTCACCGAGTTCGTCGCATCTGCGCACGGTGACGCGGCCACGGTGGCACGCACCACGGCGCTGCTGTCGTCCCTACAGATCTGACCGGAGCAGGTCGCTCGTGGTTAAGGTGAATCCGTGACGGCATGGGAACCAGACGTGCTCCCCGGTTACCTCAAGACCACCATCGAACTGGGCGCCGATCCGCACGGCGAAGGTGACCTGGTGGCAACTCTGGTACGGCCCGAGCGGACCACCCGTGCGCGCCATGCCGTGCTGGCCGTGCACGGATACACCGACTACTTCTTCAACACCGAACTCGCCGACCGGTTCAGCGCGCGGGGGTTCACTTTCTACGGCCTGGACCTACACAAGTGCGGCCGGTCCTGGCGGGAGGGACAGACCCCCCACTTCACCACCGACCTGGCACGTTATGACAACGAACTCGAGCACGCCCTCGAGATCATCCGCGCGGAAACGGATTCGGCAACGGTGTGTGTGTACGGCCATTCCGCGGGCGGGCTGATCGTCACGCTGTGGCTGGACCGCCTGCGCCGACGCGGCCTCACCGAGGCGCTCGGCGTGGGCGCCCTGGTGCTCAACAGTCCGTTCTTCGACCTGCACGGCCCCGCGATCCTGCGGACGCCGCCCACCGGCGCCGCCCTGATGGGCCTGGCCCGGCTGCGGAAACTGCACGTCATCCGCAAGCCCACTCCGGGTGGTTACGGAACATCCCTGCACCGCAACTACTCCGGGGAGTTCGACTACGACCTCACCTGGAAACCGGTGGGCGGGTTCCCGGTGACCTTCGGCTGGATCAACGCCATCCGGCGAGGACAGTCCCGGCTGCACCGCGGCCTCGATGTCGGGGTGCCCAACCTGATCCTGCGCTCTGACCGCAGTGTGCCCGAGGCGCGCGGAGCCGCCGACAGCACAGCGATCCAGACCGGGGACGCCGTGCTCGATGTGCGCCAGATCGCCCGGTGGGCCGGCTGCGTGGGCGGCACCCACACCACGGTGGCACCGATCGTGGACGCCAAACACGATGTGTTCCTGTCACTCTCAGCTCCACGCGAGGCCTCCTACCGGGAACTGGACCGCTGGTTGGATCACTACCTGGTCGCGTCAGAGAACACCCCGACCCCTTCCGGACAGGATTGAGCACGTGGACCATTTCGACCTGACAATCATCGGCACCGGCTCGGGAAACAGCATTCTCGACGAGCGTTATGCCGACAAGAAGGTGGCGATCTGCGAACAGAGCACCTTCGGTGGAACCTGCCTCAACGTCGGTTGCATTCCGACGAAGATGTTCGTCTACGCCGCGGAAGTGGCTGCGACCATTCGGGATTCAGCCCGGTACGGTATCGACGCACGGATCGACAAAGTGCGCTGGAACGACATCGTGTCGCGGGTCTTCGGCCGTATCGACCCGATCGCGCTCGGCGGGGAGCGCTACCGACGCTCCTCCCCCAACGTCACGGTTTTCGACAGCCACACCCGGTTCGGCCCCACCCAAGCGGATGGCCGCTACCTGCTTCGCACCGAAGCCGGAGACGAGTTCACCTCGGATCAGGTGGTGATCGCGGCCGGGGCGCGCGCGGTGGTGCCGGACGCGATCGCCGATTGCGGTGTGCCGTTCTACACCAGCGACACCATCATGCGGATCTCGGACCTGCCGGAGCACCTGGTGATCGTCGGCGGCGGTTTCGTGGCAGCCGAATTCGCGCACGTGTTCTCGTCGCTGGGTACCCGGGTGACGCTGGTGATCCGCGGGTCCACGCTGCTGACCCACTGTGACGACACGATCTGCGAGCGCTTCACCGATATCGCTTCCAAGAAGTGGGAGATCCACAGCCGGCGCAATGTCACCGGCTCGCGGCCGTGCGACGCCGGGGTGGAACTGGAACTCGACGACGGTGCCGTGCTCCAGGCCGACGCGCTCCTGGTGGCCACCGGCCGGATTCCCAACGGCGACCTGCTGTCTGCGGAGCTGGCCGGCGTCGAAGTCGACGAAGAGGGCCTGGTCAAGGTCGACGAATATCAGCGCACCACCGCTCGCGGCATCTTCGCTCTGGGCGACGTCAGCTCCGCCTACCAGCTCAAGCACGTCGCCAACCACGAGGCCCGGGTGGTCCGCCACAATCTGCTGGCCGACTGGGACAACACCGACACTTTGGTGGCCGCCAATCATGAGCACGTGCCGTCCGCGGTGTTCACCGACCCGCAGATCGCCATGGTGGGGCTCACCGAAAACGAAGCCAGGGCTGCGGGTTACAACATCGCCACCAAGGTGCAGGACTACGGCGACGTGGCGTACGGCTGGGCCATGGAGGACACCACCGGCATCGCCAAGATCATCGTGGAAGCCGACACCGGAACCATCCTCGGCGCGCACATCATGGGCCATCAGGCGTCGTCGCTGATCCAGCCGCTGATCCAGGCGATGGCGTTCGGTTTGGGCGGCCAGGAGATGGCGCGCGGGCAGTACTGGATCCACCCGGCGCTGCCGGAGGTCATCGAGAACGCGCTACTGGCGCTGTGCGGTGAGCCGCCGTGGCCGCCGGCCAAGAGACACTAGGGCTTGCGCGCCCGCGCGCCATCGAGGTCGAATCCCCACGGCAATTCGAGCCGGTGCGCGGCCAGCAGGGCCTCGTCTCCGAGCACTGAAGCGATGTCCCCGTCGGCGACCACCCGGCCGTGGTCGATGACGACGGCCCGGTCGCACAGTTGGGCCGCGTACGGGAGGTCATGGGTGACCAGCAGCATGGTCGCCTCCAGGGTCTGCAGGGTCTCGGCGAGTTCCCGGCGGGCGACGGGGTCGAGATTGGCCGACGGTTCGTCGAGCACCAGGATCTCCGGTTCGCACGCCAGCACCGCGGCCAGCGCTCCGCGGCGGCGCTGCCCACCGGACAGGTGCGCGGGACTGCGGTCGGCGGCCTCGGTCATGTCGACGGCCTCCAGTGCGTGACGCACCCGCTGCGCCAGTTCCTCCCCCTGCACACCGAAGTTCGCGGGCCCGAATGCGATATCCTGGGCCAGCGTGGGCATGAAAAGTTGGTCGTCGGGATCTTGGAAGACCAGCCCGACGCGGCGGCGGATCTCACGGACCGTTTTGCGCGACAACGTGATTCCCGAGATCTCCACCGTGCCCTCCGACGCGGTGAGGACACCGTTGAGATGAAGCATCAGCGTGGTCTTGCCCGCGCCGTTGGGACCCAGCAGTGCGATCCGCTCGCCGGCGGCCACTGTCAGGTCCACACCGTCGAGTGCTTTGTGGCCGTCGGGGTAGGCGTAGGTCAGACCCGCCACGCGCACTGCGGGAGCGTTCATCGCGCCACCCAGGCGCCGGCCGCCACCACGACACCCGCGGCGGCGGGCAGCAGTGCCGCAGTCCATTGGGCGGCGCTGGCCCGGGGCACGGCCGCGACCCCCGCCAACTCGGGCATCCGGCCGTCGAATCCACGTGACAGCATCGCGACGTACACGCGTTCACCTCGTTCATAGGATCGCAGGAACAACGCGCCCACCCCCTTGGCGATGGCGCCGGCCTGGTGCAGCGCCCGGGGTGAGTCACCGCGGGAGATCCGCGCCATCCGCATCCGGCTGATCTCGGCCGACAGCAGATCGAGGTAGCGGATCATCAGCACCAGCACCGAGGTCATCATGGCGGGCACCCCGAGCCGGCTCAGTCCCAGGGGCAGCTCGCGCGCGGTGGTGGTAGCGGCCACGGTCAGGGATGCCGCCACGCCGAGGGTGCCCTTGATGACGATTCCCCACGCGGCCCACAGCCCGGGCACCGACAACTGCAGACCCGCGAACACCACTCGTTCACCGCCTTCGGCGAACGGCAACAGCAGCGCCAGCACCACAAACGGCAGCTCGATCAGCATGCGCGGCAGGATCCAGCTCAACGGGATCCTGCCCACCGCCCACACCGTGAGAATGACTGCCGCGAAACCGGCGTAAGGCCAGAACATCTCGCGTGGCGTGGCAACGACGGCCAGGACGAACACCACCAGGGCGGCCACCTTGACTTCGGCCGGCAGCCGGTGTAGCGGCGAGTCGGCGTGCCGGTACAGCGGGTGCGCGTGGCCGGCACCCATCCGTCAGTCCCTCGTCTTGCGAGAGCGTGCGATGAGCCAGAACGCACCGCCGGCGACGGCCAGGGTCACCACGACGCCGATGACCCCGGCGATACCGCCGGTGTTCTCGCCACCGGCGACGGCGTAGTCGGCCAGCGGTGAGCCCGCCATCGAGTGGTCCTCGGCGTCTTGGGCGATGCAGGAACCGGTCAGGTGCTCACCGTCGGGGGTTTCGACGACTTCACAGCCCTGCAGGGTCGCCGAATCCAACCCGTCGGGACTGGCACTGGCGAAGTAGGACACCACCCCGGCGATCAGCAGGGTGGCCACCGCGAAGCCGGCCCAGAACACCCAACTGCGTTTCCTCACCTCGGTGGCGGTCATACCGAGACCTCTTCCCGACTGTTGCTGGTGCGCAGCAGGTACACCAGGTCCGGACGGGCCCGCACCACCGCCATGACCGTCAGTGCGGTGATCACACCCTCACCGACACCGATCAGGAGGTGCGTACCGAACATGTAGCCCGCCACCGTCGGCAACGACGTCTGCGCGGCTCCGCCGAGAGCGTATTCGAGGACGAAACCCATTGCGGCACAGACTGTTCCTATCAGCGCAGCAACGAACGAGATGGCACCCAGCACCGGCACGGACCCGGCGTAGCGCCGTCTGGTGAGCCGGCGCAGCAGCACCGCGGTGCCGTACCCGGCGGCCACCCCGATGACCGCCATGTTGACGATGTTGGTGCCCAGCGCGGTGACACCGCCGTCGGCGAACAGCAGGGCCTGCACCACCAGAACGATCGAGATGCACAGCGCACCGGTGTACGGCCCCACCAAGATGGCGGCCAGCGCGCCACCGAGCAGATGTCCGCTGACACCGGGCAGGATCGGGAAGTTGACCATCTGCACGGCGAAGATGAAGGCGGCGACCAGACCGGCCAACGGTACGGCGCGTTCATCGAGTTCTGCGCGGGCTCGCCAGGCGCAGGTTCCGATGACGGCCACCGCGATCGCCAAGAACAGCATCGAGACGGGTGCGTTGACGATGCCGTCGCTCATGTGCATCGCCACTGGGGTGCTGACCATCCACCGAGCCTAGGCCCGATCGTGAAAACATGTCTAGTTGTTCAGATGAACAGGGTGAAGCCTGTCCGCCCGGGCAGGTCAGCCGTGTGCGGCACCTATCCAATGCAGCAGGTCGTGCACGGTGTGATCCTCCAACTGGTAGGCCACCTGGCGTCCCACCCGCGTCGAGGCCACCCACCCCTGCTGGCGCAGGACGCGCAAAGCTTGCGATACGGCGTTCTCCGACCGCCCCAGCGCTGCCGCCAGATCGCCGACGCAGATTCCCGGCGCCCGATGCAGCGCCAGCAGGATCTCCAGCCGGTTCGGGTCGGACAGCAGATCGAACCGCAACGTCCAGCCCGAGATGTCGACATCGGCGAGCGCCGATGATGCGCGGTGCATCGGCGTCTCTCCCGTCGATGCAGAACCCGGGGTCGTCATGCTTCGAATTTAGTCCAAGAATCCGTGTAAGAGCGCCGCTGACCCGGCGACATGCGCGCGCATCGCCTCGGCGGCCCCTTCGGCGTCACCCGCCAGGATGGCGATCACGATGGCTTCGTGCTGCTCGTCGGAGTGCGCGATGTTGCGGGCCAGCAGCGGAATCTGGTCCAGCATCGCGTTGAGCCGCATCCGGTTCTCGGCGACCAGGGGCACCAGCGACGGCGATCCCGCGGCGGCCGCGATGGCAAGGTGCAGCCGGGAGTCCAGCCGCCGGTAGTCCTCCAGTTTCGCGGTGCGGACGTCAGTCAGCCGCGACCACAGCTCCTCGCGTTCGGCGGCGGTCAAGGTGCGCGTGGCCGCCATTCTGGCGGCACCGGACTCCAGGATCTCCCGCAGCCGCAACGCGTCGTCGATCTCGTCGCGGCCGGCGTGGGGCTGCTCCCCGGTATGGACCGGGAGCTCCTGCGCCAGGAACGTTCCGCCGTAGCGGCCGCGCCGCGACACCAGGTAGCCGGCGTCGGCCAACGACTTGATGGCCTCCCGGACCGTGTCGCGGCTGACACCGAGGCGGGCGGCCAGCTCCCGTTCCGGCGGCAGCGACTCCCCCGGCTGCAACACCCCGAGGCGGATGGTCTGCAACAGCCGTTCGACGGTGTCCTCGAACGCGTTCCCGGGCCGCACCGGGCGCAGCAGGGCCTCGCTGGCCTCTGCTGAGCTCGGCACCTCCGGGACGGCGCTCATGTCTACAGCGGGGTCACGTAGTGGCCGCTGATCCCCCCGTCGACCAGGAACGTCGACGCGGTGATGAACGACGCGTCATCAGAAGCCAGGAAGGCGACCGCGGCGGCCAGTTCCTCGGGCTCGGCGAACCGGCCGACGGGCACGTGCACCAGCCGCCGGGCCGCGCGCTCGGGATCCTTGGCGAACAACTCCTGCAGCAGCGGGGTGTTGACCGGTCCGGGGCACAGCGCGTTGACCCGGATGCCTTGGCGCGCGTACTGCACCCCGAGCTCGCGTGACATCGCCAGCACCCCACCCTTGGATGCGGTGTAGGAGATCTGGGACGTGGCCGAGCCCATCACCGCCACGAACGACGCGGTGTTGACGATCGACCCCTTCTGCGCCGGCACCATGTGGCGCAGCGCGGCCTTGCAGCAGAAGAACACCGACTTGAGGTTGATGTCCTGTACGCGGTCCCACGCGTCGATGCCGGTGACCTCGATCAGATCGTCCTCGGGCGGGCTGATGCCGGCGTTGTTGAACGCGATGTCCACCGAGCCGTGGGACTCGGCGGCGGTGTCGAAGAGCGCATCCACCGCGGCCTGGTCCGAGACGTCCACCTGGACGAAGGTGCCGTTCAGGTCGTCGGCGACGCTCTTGCCGGTGGCCGGGTCGATGTCACCGATGACGATGGTGGCGCCCTCGGCCTTCATCCGCTTGGCGGTGGCCAGCCCGATTCCGCTGGCGCCGCCGGTGATGACGGCCACCTTGCCTGCCAACCGCTGGGTCAGATCCATGATGTCAGTTCTCTCCGATCGCGATGAAGACGTTCTTGGTTTCGGTGAAATGCTCTGGGGCGTCAGGACCCAACTCGCGGCCCAGCCCGGACTGTTTGAAGCCGCCGAACGGCGTGTTGTACCGCACCGAGGAGTGCGAGTTGACGCTGAGGTTGCCGGCTTCCACGGCCCGCGACACCCGCAGCCCGCGCGACAGATTGTCGGTCCAGATCGAGCCGGACAAGCCGTATTCGCTGTCGTTGGCCAGCGCGATGGCGTCGGCCTCGTCGTCGAAGCGCAGGACCGTCACCACCGGGCCGAAGATCTCCTCGGTGACGGTGCGGTCGGTGCGTTGCGGCACCAACACCGTCGGCGGGAACCAGTACCCGGGGCCCGACGGTGCGCTGCCCCGGAACGCGACCGGCGCGTCGTCGGGCACGTAGGCGGCCACCGACTTCCAGTGCTTCTCGGAGACCAGCGGACCCATCTCGGTGTCCCTGGCACCGGGATCGCCGACGACGACGCCCTGCACAGCAGGTTCGAACAGTTCCATGAACCGATCGAACACATTGCGCTGCACCAGGATCCGGCTGCGCGCGCAGCAGTCCTGTCCGGCGTTGTCGAAAACACCGTAGGGCGCGGTGGCGGCGGCCTTCTCCAGGTCACAGTCGTCGAAGATGATGTTGGCGCTCTTGCCGCCCAGCTCCAGGGTGACCCGCTTGACCTGCTTGGCGGCGCCGGCCATCACCTGGGTGCCGACTTCGGTGGAGCCGGTGAACACGACCTTGCGGACGCCGGGATGCGTGACGAACCGCTCACCGATCACCGACCCCTTGCCGGGCAGCACCTGGAAAAGGCCCTCGGGCAGACCCGCCTCGAGCGCCAGCTCCCCCAGCCGGATCGTGGTCAGCGGGGTCCATTCGGCGGGCTTGATCAGCACAGCGTTGCCGGCCGCCAGCGCCGGGGCGAATCCCCACGACGCGATGGGCATCGGGAAGTTCCACGGGGTGATGATGCCGACCACACCGATGGGTTCGTGAAATGTGACGTCCAGACCCCCAGCGACGGGAATCTGTTTGCCGGAGAACCGTTCCGGGCTGGCCGAGTAGTACTGCAGGACGTCGCGAACGTGGCCGGCCTCCCATTCGGCGGCACCGATGGGATGCCCGGAATTGGCGACCTCGAGGGCGGCCAACTCATCGACATGGGAGTCGACGGCAGCGGCGAAGGCGCGCAGCGCCGCCGCTTTCTCGGCGGGTGCGGTGGCCGCCCAAGCGCGCTGGGCCACCTGGGCACGCGCGACGGCGTCGTCGACGGCGGACACGTCGAGTTGTTCGACGGTGCGCAGCACTTCCTCGGTCGCCGGATTGATCAGCGTCGAGTCACTCATGAAACCCTCTCTGTCGCATATATATTGGCCGCTCCCACCACTCCGGCGAACAGCCGCAGATCGTCGAGGCGCTCTTCGGGGTGCCACTGCACCGCCACCACCCAGGAGTGCGGATACTGTGCCGGGTCCAGTTCCACGGCCTCGATCACGCCGTCGGCGCTGTCCTGCGCGCTGATCACCAGCCCGCGGCCCAGGTGGTCGATGGCCTGGTGGTGGTAGCACTGCGCGTCCGTCGATTCCCCGATCAGCGCCGCGGTTCTGGTGCCCGGCACGGTGCGCACCGTCGAGGTGGTGAACACGGCGTTGCCGGCCTGGTGGCGGGTGTGCCCGAGCAGATCGGGCAGGTGCTGGTGCAACGTCCCGCCGAGCGCCACGTTGAGCACCTGAGCTCCCCGGCAGATGCCGAGCACCGGCATGTTGCGCGCCAACGCGCCACGCAGCAAAGCGAATTCCCAGGCGTCACGGTCACGCGCCGGCTGGTCGGTCGACGAGTGCGCACCGTGGCCGTAGGCGGCCGGGTCGACGTCGCGGCCCCCGGTGATGATCAGCCCGTCGAGGCCGTCGAGCACCCGGGACGCGATGGTCTCGTCCACCGGCTGCGGCGGCAGCAAGGTGGCGATGCCGCCGGCACGGGTGACGCCCTCGAGGTAGATACCCGGCAGGAAGCTGGCCAGCACGTCCCACACCCCGGTCTGGGCCTGCTGCAGATAGGTGGTCAGGCCCAGGACCGGCCGGGGTCCCTGGCCGGCCGTTTCAGAGACGTTCGAAACCACGCACCCGCTCCCAGTCCGTCACCGCCGAGTTGTAGGCCTTCAGCTCCACCCGGGCGTTGTTGAGGTAGTGCTCCACCACGTCGTCGCCGAACGCCTCGCGGGCGATTGTCGAGTTCTCGAACAGCTGCGCCGCTTCGGCCAGGGTGGTCGGGAGCCGCTGTGCGCCACCGGTGTAGGCATTGCCCTCGGTGGGGTCCTCCAGTTCCAGGCCGGCGTCGATACCGTGCAGCCCGCCGGCGATCAGCGCCGCCACCGCCAGGTACTGGTTGACATCACCGCCCGGGGCACGGCACTCCATCCGCATCCCGTGGCCGTGACCCACCACCCGCAGTGCACAGGTCCGGTTGTCGATCCCCCACGCAACCGCGGTCGGTGCGAAGCTGCCGTCGACAAATCGCTTGTAGGAGTTGATGTTCGGTGCATAGAACAGCGTCAGCTCACGCAGCGTGGCCAGCTGCCCCGCGACGAAGCTGCGGAACATCGACGACATGCCCAGTGGTTGGCTGTCATCGGCGAAGACAGCGCTACCGTCGGTCCCCCGGAACGACAAGTGGATATGGCAGCTGTTGCCTTCCCGCTCATCGAATTTCGCCATGAAGGTCAGGCTCTTGCCATGCTGGTCGGCGATCTCCTTGGCACCGTTCTTGTAGATCGTGTGATTGTCACAGGTGACCAAGGCCTGCGCGTAGCGGAAGCCGATCTCCTGCTGCCCGAGATTGCACTCGCCCTTGACCCCCTCGCAGTACAGTCCCGCACCCTCCATGCCGAGGCGAATGTCACGCAGCAAGGGTTCCATCCGCGTGGAGGCCAGCATCGCGTAGTCGATGTTGTAGTCCGTCGCGGGCGTCAGATTGCGGTAGCCCGCTTTCCAGGCGTCCCGGTAGGTGTTGTCGAACACCATGAACTCCAGCTCGGTGGCGGCCACTGCGTCCAGGTTGCGGTCGGCGAGCCGGTCCAGCTGTGTGCGCAGGATGCTGCGCGGGGCCTGGACCACGGGCTTGCCGTCGGTCCAGGACAGGTCGGCCATCACCAGCGCCGAGCCGGGAAGCCACGGCACCAGGCGCAGGGTGGTGAAGTCCGGGGTCATCACCATGTCGCCGTAACCGGTTTCCCAGCTGGAGATGGCGTACCCGTCGACGGTGTTGTTGTCGACGTCGACCGCCAGCAGATAGTTGCAGCATTCAGCACCATGGGCGGCGACGTCGTCGACGAAGAGCCGCGCTGAAATCCGCTTACCGGTCAGCCGGCCCTGCATATCGGTGAACGCGACGATCACCGTGTCGATGTCACCGGCGGCGACCAGTTCCTCCAGTTCCCTCTGGGACAGCAGACCCGTGTTCACGCCCATGCACACTCCCTTGTCCGATTCCGGTGAAAGTCAACCATTGCACGCCGCCCGCCGCCGAATTCACCCTGAACTTTTACCGAAATGTGGCAGCCAAAGGTAGGACACCAGACCAATAGCGTTCTATTGTGCCTACTCAGTGAGAGCCGGGTCACATCCTGGCCGAGTGCGCTCACGTTCGCCGCAACGTAAGGAGGGCAACGGTGCCCGAAGGCCACGAACAACTCACCGACGACGAGAAACACCTCGCAAAGCTGGGCTACGCCCAGGAGTTGCAACGGTCCTGGTCCGGTTTCTCGAATTTCGCGATTTCGTTCTCGATCATCTCCATCCTGGCCGGCTGCTTCACCTCTTTCGGCCTGGGCTGGAACAACGGCGGGCCCGCCGCCATCGCGTGGGGCTGGCCCATCGTGTCGGTCTTCATCCTGATGATCGGCTTGTGCATGTCCGAGCTGGTGTCGGCCTACCCCACCTCAGGAGGCATCTACTGGTGGGCCGCCAAACTCGGAGGCCCGAAAGCCGGCTTCTACACCGGCTGGCTGAACCTGATCGGTTTGATCGCCATCCTGGCCTCGGTCGCCTACGGCAGTGCCACATTCCTCGACCTCACCCTGGGCACCTTCAGCGAAGGCTGGCTGGCCGGCTACAGCCTGACCCGGACATTCGTCTTGTTCGTCGTGATCCTCGCCGTCGTGGCGACCATCAACATCTTCTCGTCGCACCTACTGGCGGTGATCAACAACATCTCGGTGTGGTGGCATGTGGCAGGTGCGGCGGCGGTCATCCTCATCCTGTTCCTGGTGCCCGAGCAGCACGCCAGCTTCTCGGACGTGTTCACCCAGACCATCAACAACTCCGGGATCTTCGGAGGCGAGAAGAACCTCGGCTGGGTGCTGTTCGTCCTGCCCATCGCCGCGATCCTGACGCAGTACACGATCACCGGATACGACGCCTCGGCGCACCTGTCGGAAGAGACACACAGCGCCGCCGATGCGGCAGCCAAAGGCATCTGGCGCTCGATCTTCTACTCCGCCATCGGCGGATGGATCCTGCTGCTGGCGTTCCTGTTCGCCGTCCAGGATGCCGACGAGGTGTCCGCCGGCGGCGGTGCCGTGGTGACGATCTTCACCCAGGCGATGGATTCGCAGTGGGTGGGCATCGTGTTGTTGATCTCCACCGCCGGCCAGCTGTTCTGCACCACCGCCTGCCAGACCAGCGCCTCGCGCATGCTGTTCGCCTTCAGCCGCGACCGGGCCGTCCCCGGACATCAACTGTGGTCGAAGATCAGCGCCAAGCGGGTTCCGGCCAATGCCGTGATCGTCACCGCCGTACTGGCGGCCGTCATCACCCTGCCCGCCCTGGTCGAAGTCGACATCAACGGCGCACCGGTTCCGGTGGCGTTCTTCGCGGTGGTGTCGATCGGCGTCGTCGGCCTGTACCTGTGCTTCGCGGTGCCGATCTATCTGCGTTGGCGGATGGGTGACGCGTTCGAGGTGGGGCATTGGAATCTGCGTGGGCACCACAAGTGGCTGGCCCCGATCGCGTTGGTCGAGATCGTCATCACCTCGATCATCGCGATGTTCCCGACGTCGCTGGGCGGCATGCCGTGGGACCCGAGCTTCGAGTGGAAGTTCGTCAACTACACACCGCTGTTGGTCGGCGGGGTGTTGATCCTGCTGTTCATCTACTGGCACGTGTCGGTGAAACACTGGTTCACCGGACCCATCAAGCAGGTCGACACCTCGGGAGGAACGCTCGAAGGCGTCTCCTGACCGGCCCGGCCCGAGCCGCCCCCCGTGTCTGTGATGGGGGTCTCGCCCGGGTTTGGCCGTCTTTCCGCTGGGTAAATCCTTTCGTCGCCGGGCGCCGACGCGCGGCAGACGCAGCGGAAGCCGACAGAGTAGGGTCGAACACGTGTGTGGAGCCACCGGCGAGGTACGCCTCGACGGAAAAACCCCAGATATCAGTGCCGTCGCCGCGATGGCCGAGGTCATGGTCCCCCGCGGGCCAGACTCGGCAGGAGTGTGGTCGCAAGGCAGGGTCGCGCTCGGGCACCGTCGCCTGAAGATCATCGACCTCTCCGAAGCCGGCGCCCAGCCGATGGTGGATTCCGAACTCGGGTTGTCGGTCGCCTGGAACGGGTGCATCTACAACTACGAAGAGCTGCGCGACGAGCTCGTCGGCCACGGCTACCGCTTCTTCTCCCACAGCGACACCGAGGTCCTGCTCAAGGGTTACCACCACTGGGGTGACCGGTTCGTCGACCACCTGAAGGGCATGTTCGCCTTCGCCATCGTCGAGCGCAACAGTGGCCGGGTGCTGCTGGGACGCGACCGCCTCGGCATCAAACCCCTCTACATCACCGAAGACGCCCACCGAATCCGGTTCGCCTCGTCGTTGCCCGCCCTGCTGGCCGGTGGCGGGGTCGACACCCGCATCGATCCGGTGGCGCTGAACCACTACCTGAGCTTCCACTCCGTCGTGCCGCCGCCGCTGACCATCCTGCGCGGCGTCCGCAAACTGCCGCCGGCCTCACTGCTGGCCATCGAGCCCGACGGCCGCCGGGTCGCGACCACCTATTGGACGCCGGATTTCTCGCGCCGCGAAGACCGTGCGGACTGGACCGAAAACGATTGGGAAGACGCCGTTCTGGAGTCGCTGCGGCTTGCCGTCAAGCGTCGCCTGGTGGCTGACGTCCCAGTGGGCTGCCTGCTCTCGGGCGGTGTCGACTCGAGCCTGATCGTCGGGCTGCTCGCCGAGGCCGGCCAGCACGGCCTCAAGACGTTCTCCATCGGTTTCGAGTCGGTCAACGGTGTGGCCGGCGACGAATTCAAGTACTCCGACATCGTCGCGAAGCGGTTCGGTACCGACCATCACCAGATCCGGATCGACACCGCCCGCATGCTGCCCGCGCTCAACGACACCATCGGAGCGATGAGCGAGCCGATGGTGAGCCACGACTGCGTGGCCTTCTTCCTGCTGAGCCAGGAGGTCTCCAAGCACGTCAAGGTGGTGCAGTCGGGCCAGGGCGCCGACGAGGTGTTCGCCGGCTACCACTGGTATCCCCCGATGGGCGAACCCGCCGCGGCCTCCCTGGACGGCTCGGTGGCCGCCTACCGTTCGGCGTTCTTCGACCGCGACACCGCCGGCGTCGGCGCTTTGATCACGGCCGCGTTCGCCGCCGAGGGCGACCCGAGCGGTCAGTTCGTCACCGAGCACTTCGGCGCCCCGGGCGCCGCCACCGGTGTGGACCGCGCGCTGCGGTTGGACACCACCGTCATGCTGGTCGACGATCCGGTCAAGCGGGTCGACAACATGACGATGGCGTGGGGCCTGGAGGGCCGGGTGCCCTTCCTGGACCACGAACTGGTGGAGCTGGCCGCCACGTGCCCACCCGAGCTCAAGACCGCCCATGAGGGCAAGGGTGTACTGAAACAGGCTGCGCGCAAGGTGATTCCGTCCGAGGTGATAGACCGGCCCAAGGGTTATTTCCCGGTGCCGGCCCTGACCCACCTCGAGGGCCCCTATCTCGAGATGGTGCGTGACGCACTGTTCGCCCCCGCCGCCAAGGAACGGGATCTGTTCCGTCCTGACGCGGTGGACCGATTGCTGGCCGACCCCAACGGCAGGCTGACCCCGTTGCGCGGCAACGAACTCTGGCAGATCGCACTCTTGGAGCTGTGGCTGCAGAAGCACGGGATCTCGGGACCGGCGGCGTGAGCGCGACGATGAGTCAGCCCGAGTCCGACCCCACCGAAGCGATCACCCTCGGCCTGCACGACGCCTCGCCCCAGCATCTCGTCGACGCCATGGCCAACAATGTGGAACTCGAACTCGGTTGGGGCAGACTCATTTTCGGCCAGACGTTCGCCGATCCCGCCGAACTGGCCGAGGCGCTGCGCCGCGAAGGCCCCGGCCGCCGCGACATCTGCATCTACGCTCGCGAGTCCCACGTGCTGGTGGCGATGGCACCACACGAACTCTTCATCGACCCGAGCCACACCTACCGACTCCGGTTCACCGGAGACACACTGGAGTCGACGCGGCCGCCGGTTGCGATCACCGTGCGACCGCTGCGCAGCGTCGCTGACGCCGACGCGATGAACCGGGTCTACGTGCGCTGCGGCATGGTTCCCGCTCCCACCGAGCTCATCTGGGACAACCATCAGCACGCCGGCGCCGTCGAATACCTGGTCGCGGTGCGCGATGACGACGACACCGTGATCGGTACCGTCACCGGCGTCGACCACGAACTGCTGTTCTCTGACCCCGAACAGGGTTCGAGCTTGTGGACGTTGGCTGTCGACCCGGCCGCCAACGTGCCCGGTGTCGGGGAAACGCTCACCCGCGCGCTGGCCGCGATCTTCGCCGAGCGAGGTCGCGCGTACATGGATCTGTCTGTGGCGCATGACAACAACGCCGCGATCGGGTTGTACGAAAAGCTCGGTTTCCAGCGAGTCCCGGTGCTGGCGATCAAGCGTAAGAACGCGATCAACGAACCGTTGTTCACGCCCGCGCCGGAGACGGTCGATGACCTCAATCCCTATGCCCGGATCATCGCCGACGAGGCGATGCGGCGCGGGATCCACGTGGAGGTGCTCGACGCCGAAACCGGCGAGGTGCGGCTGTCGCATGGCGGGCGCAGTGTCATCACCCGAGAATCCTTGTCGGAGTACACCTCTGCGGTGGCCATGAGCCGCTGCGATGACAAGCGGCTGACCCGGCGCATCGTCAGCGAGGCGGGTGTCGTGGTTCCGCGTGGCCGGCTGGCCACCTTCGACTCCGGTGATCACGAGTTCTTCGCCGAGGTGGGCGACGTCGTGGTCAAACCCACCCGGGGTGAGCAGGGCAAAGGGATCACGGTGGGGATCTCCAGCGACGAGGAACTCGACAGCGCCCTGGCCCGGGCGCGTGAACAACACCCCGAGGTGCTGATCGAACAGCGCGCTCCCGGCGACGACCTGCGACTGGTGGTCATCGACGGCAAGGTGGTGGCCGCCGCGCTGCGCAAGCCCGCGGAGATCATCGGGACCGGTAAGCACACCGTCGGCGAACTCATCGAGGCCCAGAGCCGTAGGCGCGCCGCGGCCACCGGAGGCGAATCGGTGATCCCCATCGACGAGGTCACCAAGTCCACGGTTGCCGAGGCCGGCTGGTCGTTTGATGACGTGCTGCCGGAGGGCACCCGTCTGCGGGTGCGCAACACCGCCAACCTGCATCAGGGCGGCACCATTCACGATGTCACCGCCGAGGTGAACCCGGAACTGTGCCGGGTGGCGGTCGTCGCGGCCGCGGCCATCGGCATCCCGGTCACCGGTATCGACCTGCTGGTGCCTGATGTGACCGGCGAGGAATATGTGTTCGTCGAGGCCAACGAGCGCCCCGGGCTGGCCAACCACGAACCCCAGCCCACCGCGGCGGCGTTCATCGACTTCTTGTTCCCGGGTCAGCCGGGACTGCCCCAGGCCTGGACGCCGGAGCACGCACCGGAGTGAGCGCTTGCGCGAACGACGCGTGCGTGCCAGTCAGACCCAGCACGCACCGGAGTGAGCGCTTGCGCTACCAGGTACTACTGCGGAGCACGATCTCGGCAGCCAACTGGGCGGTCCCCTCGTGGGCATTGCGCCGGGTGATCATGTCGACCATCCGGAAGTCGCCATAGACGAACCGCTGGCTCGCGCGGGCATTCGCCCGTGCCGCCGACGAACTCACCAGCACGGTGGTGTTCACCTCCACCGCGGGGCAGTCCGGGTCGCGGACCGTCCCGGTTTTGTCCGGCACCCGCGGGTGCCCGCGATCGATGACGATCAGCGCGGTGAAGCGGTCCAGGCGCGATGCGGCCAGTTCCCAGGCCAAGTCGGCCCCAGCCCGGTCGCCGACCAGCACCGCCCAGCGCACCCCGATGACGTCGAGCACTCCGAGGACCGACTTCGCCGACAATCGGGTGTCGGCCCCCACCACCACCGTCCGCAGGTTGGCAGTGTGGAGGCGGGCGCACACCCCGTCATAGGCGGCGGTGGCCAGGTCGGCGGCCGCCAGCAGAACCACCACCGGCCCTTTCTGCGGTCCGGAGATGTCAACGGGGATGGCGAAGCCCTCGACGGTCGGGATCATCGTCGCGGGCATTGCGCCACGCTACAGGGCAACACGCCGGCGGGGCGTAGTTTCGCCGGCTTTGAGATTCCTCTCAGAGCGAATCAGGCCGCGGCGATGCGCTCGGACTGCTTCTTCACCACGTCCAGAAACGTCTGTGGCAGAGACGCTTTGACGCTGATGTCGGGATTGGGGGTCGGCATGCTCAATCCGAACATGGCCATCGGGCCGACGTTGGCGAACGCCATGAACATGCTGCTCTCGGTACCGCCGAGATCCATCGTCTGCTGGTACACCAAGCTGCCGTCATCGGATGGCAGCTTCTCCGTGGTCATCGGAATGCCGGCCGAGCTGGGGTCGAAGAACGTCTGGAACTCGGCGCATCTCTCCGCGGTCTGGGCCAGCGCGTCGAGATCCAGATGCCAGGAGAGGACGGTCATGACGATCCGCGCCCCGTCGTAGGTTGCGCTGTACTGCACAGCGCTGCCCGGCCCGCGTTGAGCCGATTTCGCGATGACATTGGTCAGGCCGTCGGAGCAGCCGGCCGGCTTGGACAGCATGGCCGGCGGTCCGCCTGCTCCGTCCGGCCGGCCGGGTTCGAAGGTGATCCGGTCGTAGCGCACGCCCTCGGGGAAGTCCGGGGCGGTCAACACCACCTTCTCCAGGGTGGCCCCGGGCCATGTGGGGGTGCCTGCGACCACGGTGCTGCAGGACGACACCAGGACCATCACCAGGGTGAGACAGGCGAGGACGGCGCTGTTGCGGCGGGTCACCGCTTCAGGCTACCGGCGCCATGGCGGGCAGCCCGGCTGCTCACCAGGTCAGGGCGCCAGCGTCAGGATGTCGGCGCCGTCGTCGGTGACCACCAGGGTGTGCTCGAACTGTGCGGTCCAGCGTTTGTCCTTGGTGGCGACCGTCCAACCGTCGCTCCAGATCTCGTAGTCCAGCGAGCCCAGGTTGATCATCGGTTCGATGGTGAAGGTCATGCCTGGTTCCAGGACGGTCTCGACGGCGGGCTGGTCATAATGCAGCACCACCAGTCCGTTGTGGAAGGTCTCGCCGATGCCGTGGCCGGTGAAATCGCGAACCACGTTGTAGCCGAAGCGGTTTGCATACGACTCGATGACGCGCCCGACCGCCGACAGTTGCCGTCCCGGCTTGACCGCCCTGATGGCGCGCATGGTCGCCTCATGGGTGCGCTCGACGAGCAGCCGGTGCTCCTCGGACACGTCGCCGGCCAGGAAGGTGGCGTTGGTGTCACCGTGCACACCGTCGATGTAGGCCGTCACATCGATGTTGACGATGTCGCCATCCTCGATGACGGTGGAGTCCGGGATGCCGTGGCAGATGATCTCGTTCAGCGATGTGCAGCACGACTTCGGGAAACCCTTGTAGCCCAGGGTCGACGGGTATGCGCCGTGGTCGATCATGTACTCGTGCGCCACCCGGTCCAGGTGATCGGTGGTCACACCGGGAGCCACGGCCTTACCGGCTTCGGCAAGAGCCGCCGCGGCGATCCGTCCGGCCACCCGCATCTTCTCGATCACCTCGGGCGTCTGCACCCACGGTTCGCTGCCCTCTTTGGCCGTCGGCTTCCAGGCGTACTCGGGGCGCGGGATCGATTTGGGCACCGGCAGCGTCGGGGAAACCTCACCGGAACGAAGAGCAGTGCGTACAGCCATGAGGTCAGGGTAGCGGGGAGAACGTTCATCTCGTAAGAAGAGAATGCTGATACCGTGCGGGAGTGCACATGCTTGATCAAATGGGCTTCCGCGACATCGAGGTCGGTACCGATCGCCTGGTTCTCGAGGTCGACAACCGCCCGGATCTGGCCAACCGCCGCGGCGCACTCCAGGGAGGCCTGGTCGCGACGATGATCGACATCGCGGCGGGCAGGCTGGCCGGTGATCTGGTGGGTGACCATCAGGACGTCACCACCGCCGACATGACAGTGCACTTCCTGGCCCCGGTGGTGCAGGGGCCGGCCCGTGCGGTGGCCACCGTGGTGCGGGCCGGGAAGAGAATCATCGTGACCGCAGTCGACGTCACCGACGCCGGCCGCGACCGGTTGGCCGCGCGAGCCACGCTGAGTTTTGCGGTGCTGGACCGGCGCGACACCTAGCCGTTACGCCGTCGCCAGCCTTTGCGTGGGCCGCGGATGTCCACCCCGCCGCACACCACCTTGCCGGTGAGGATCACATGCGGATTGCCTTCGGCGGGTGCGTCTTTGCGGTGGTCGTGGGCGCTGCCGACGATCACCTCGACGTCGTCGATGGAGGCGCTGGCTCCGTCGGGCAGCCGAAGATCCAGCCCGCCCATACGCAGGTCGAGTTCGATGACGACGATCGGGCCGCCGAACCGCGCCCGGGTCAGGTCCAGGTCCACCGACCCCATCCGCCGTACCAGCGCCAGCCGGGTCGGCACGGTCCATTCGCCGTGGCGTTTCAGCGAGCCCAGGACGCCGCGCAGTTCCACGCGGTCGGCGACGGAGGTGACGATGGCACCGGGGCCCGGGAGGTCACCGACCAGGACGTCGAGTTCGGACTGCAGACGGGCCGCCGAGACCTGGGCGGAGCGCTCCTCGAACTCCCCGATGTCGATCAGCCCGAGGGCCACCGCATTGTGCAGCCGGCGCAGCGTTCCGTTGCGGTCCGCGTCGGAGACACGCATCGCGGTGGTGTGTTCGTCGATTCCAGTCATGGCCGACTTCAACGGTACCGCTCAGGTCAGGTAGTCGCCCGGGAGACTGTCGAGCATCTGCCGGGTCATCCGCACCGCGTACTCCGAACTCCCGCCGCCGACGATCAGCGACGCGAAGGCCATGTCGCCGCGGTAACCGGCAAACCACGAATGCGAACCGCCGGCGAACTCGGCCTCACCGGTCTTTCCGTAGATCATCCCGGCGTCGGCCAGATCCTTGGCGGTGCCGTTGGTGATCACCAGCCGCATCATCGACCGCAGCCCGTCGAGCAGTTCGGGGCTGATCGGCCTGGCCTCGCCCGTGACCTTGGTTTCGTGCCCGACGATCAGGTGCGGCACCGGCGTCTTACCGGAGGCGACGGTGGCCGCGACGAGCGCCATCCCGAATGGGCTCGCCAACACCTTGCCCTGGCCGAAGCCGTCCTCGATGCGCTCGGTGAGGTTCACCGTCGGGGGTACAGAGCCGGTGAAGGTGGTCAGGCCCTCGATCTCGTAGTCCTGCCCCAGCCCGTACTGAGCCGCCGCCACCGTCAACCCGTCGCGCGGCATGCGGCTGGCCAACTCGGCGAAGGTGGTGTTGCAGGAGCTGGCGAACGCCCGCGACAGTGGCACCACACCGAGGTCGAAACCGCCGTAGTTGGGCACGATGCGGTGCCCGATCTCGGCAGTGCCCGGGCAGCCCAGCAGCGTATTGGGTGAGGCCATATCGCGGTCCATCGCCGCACCCGCGGTGACGATCTTGAACGTCGACCCCGGCGGATACTGACCCGTGGCGGCGACCGGTCCGTCAGCGTCGGCGGCGGCGTTCTGGGCCACCGCGAGGATCTCCCCCGTCGACGGCTTGAGCACCACCAGCATGGCCTTCATCCCCTGGCCGTTGACGGCGTTCTGCGCGGCGTCCTGCACCGCCCGGTCCAGGGTGATGGAGATCGACGGGGCGGGTGACGGCACCACCTCGTTGAAGATGTCGACGTCGACACCGTTCTGGTTGACGCTGACCACCCGCCAGCCGGCATCGCCGTCGAGTTCGTCGACGACGGCCTTCTTGACCTCGTTGATGATCGCGGGAGCGAAGCTCGGGTCCGTCGGCAGCAGGTCCGCCTGCGGAGTGATCACGACGCCCGGCAGCTGGCCGATGGCCGGGGCCACCCGGTCGTTGTCGGCCTTGTTCAGCGTGCCGAGGCTCAGCGCCCCGGCGGTCGAGCTGGCCTCCTCGGCGAGGCGCTGGGGATCCAGGGTGTTGTTGAACGGGCGCAGAGCGTCGGTGACCAGTCGTGCGGTGTTCATCAGGTCGCGGCCGGCCTTGGCGGCGTCGAGCTGATAGTGGTACAGGTTGCCGGGCACCAGGACGTCGGAGCCGCCGAGTTCGTTGACCGAGGCTCGCCGCGGCGGGTCGGACCTCAGCTGCAGCGACTGGTTCTCCCCGAGCTTGGGGTGCAAACCGGTTGCCGCCCAACGCACTTCCCACTGTCCCTCGTCGCGCACCATGTTCAGCTGGCCGTCATAGGTCCAGATACGGCCCTTGGGTAGGTGCCACGTGTACCGGTAGTTCACGCTACCGATGTCCTCGGTGTACTTGGCCCCGGTGATCTGGGCGTCGAGGTGTTGGGCTTGCAGCCCGCCCCACGCGTCGTTGAGGGCAGCGCGGGCTTCGTCGGGCTTGTCGGTGAACTGCGAGGCGCCGGTGGTGTCGCCGGTGGCCAGCGCGGCGAAGAAGCGTTCGGCCGCGGGGGTGGGTCCGTCCGGGCGCGGCGTGCACGCGGTGAGCCCGATGCCGAGCGTCGCGACGGCCAACGTTGCCGTTACGCGTGTTACTAGTGATCCATTTGTGACCATTGAGGCTGATGTTAGGGCGGGGATGCACCGCCGCCGGGGAGGCACACCGGTGGTGTCGCGAGGTTTCGTCGAGGCTGCGTGCACGCCCGGAAATCACGCCCGAACACCGGCGTCAGCGCAGTATCAAACCCGAGTCAGTCGAGCAGCACGGTGGCGAACGTGCCCACCTCGGTGAAACCCACACGCGCATAGGCAGCGCGGGCCACGGTGTTGTAGTTGTTCACATACAGGCTGGCCACCCGGCCACCTGCCACCACCGCCGCCGCCAACGCTGCGGTACCCGCCGCACCCAAGCCCTGGCCCCGCCGCTCGGGATGCACCCAGACACCCTGGATCTGGCCGACGCTCGGCGACTGCGAGCCCACCTCGGCCTTGAACACCACCTCACCGTGCTCGAAACGGGCCCAGGCCCGGCCGGCGGCAATCAGCCCGGCCACCCGGCGCCGATACCCGCGGCCGCCATCACCGATTCGGGGGTCGATGCCCACCTCGCCGATGAACATGTCGATGGCCGCGACCAGGTAAGCGTCCAGCTCATCGATGCGCACCCGTCGCACCAGAGGATCGATCGGCGACGACGGCGCGGCGGCCAGCGCCAGCAGCGGTTGCTCATCGCGGACGTCGCGGGCTGGGCCCCAAGCACTTTCGAGGCGCTGCCACATCGGCATCACCAACTCGGCGCGACCCACCAGAGACGAGCAGCGGCGGGCACTGCTCATCGCTTTGTCGGCGAACGCGTGCAGGTCGGCTGCCGAACCGCGCAGCGGGATCAGGTTGGCACCGGCGTAACAGAGGGACTCCTCGGCCCGTCGCCGCGTCCACAACTCACCGCCGATGGCGCCCGCGTCGATACCGTGGTCGGCGACCCGGGCCGCGACCATGCAGGAGCCCACCGGGTCGTCGTCGAACACCCGGTTGACGGCCGCGGCGTCGCGCACCACAGACACCCGCCGCTCGTCGACCAGACGAAACAGAGGTGGAGCCGACATGAGGACTCTTTCTCAAGACAGCGGCCCCCGGATAGCCGCCAACCGCCTCTAGCTTACGGTCACCACCGGCGGACCGGTGGTAGTTAGCTCATCACCGCGTTCCTCGGCGATTCGCAGTGCCTCTTCGATCAGCGTCTCGACGATCTGCGCCTCGGGCACGGTCTTGATGACCTCACCCCGGACGAAGATCTGCCCCTTGCCATTTCCGGAAGCCACGCCAAGATCGGCCTCACGGGCCTCGCCGGGGCCGTTCACCACACAGCCCATGACGGCGACGCGCAGCGGGACGTTCATGCCCTCCAGTCCGGCGGTCACCTCGTTGGCCAGGGTGTAGACGTCGACCTGGGCGCGCCCGCAGGACGGGCACGACACGATCTCCAGGCCGCGCGGACGCAGGTTCAGCGATTCCAGGATCTGGTTGCCGACCTTGATCTCCTCGACCGGCGGCGCGGACAGCGAGACGCGGATGGTGTCGCCGATGCCTTTACTCAGCAGCGCACCGAACGCGACGGCGGACTTGATGGTGCCTTGGAAGGCCGGGCCGGCCTCGGTGACGCCGAGGTGCAGCGGGTAATCGCACTGCGCGGCCAGTTGCTCGTAGGCGGCCACCATGATCACCGGATCGTTGTGCTTGACGCTGATCTTGATATCGCCGAAGCCGTGCTCCTCGAACAGCGAGGCTTCCCACAACGCGGACTCGACGAGCGCTTCCGGGGTGGCCTTGCCGTACTTCTTCAACAGCCGCGGATCCAGGGAGCCGGCGTTGACACCGATCCGGATCGGGATGCCGGCGTCCCCGGCGGCCTTGGCCACCTCCTTGACCCGGCCGTCGAACTCCTTGATGTTGCCGGGGTTGACCCGCACCGCCGCACACCCCGCATCGATGGCGGCGAAGATGTACTTGGGCTGGAAGTGGATGTCGGCGATCACCGGGATGTTCGCCTTCTTGGCGATCACCGGCAACGCATCCGCATCTTCCTGACGCGGGCAGGCCACGCGCACGATGTCGCAGCCGGAGGCGGTGAGTTCGGCGATCTGCTGCAGCGTGGAATTGATGTCGTGGGTTTTGGTGGTGCACATCGACTGCACGGCGATCGGATGATCACTGCCGATGCCGACGTCGCCCACCATCAACTGACGCGTCTTGCGCCGCGGGGCAAGCGTGGGCGCCGGGGCTGCCGGCATACCCAAGCCGATGGAGGTCATCAACTCTTCCTTTTCTCAGTACGACCGACTACTGGAACAGCCTGATCGGGTTGACCAGATCTGCGGTCACGGTCAGCAGCATGTAGCCGACCACCACCACCAAGACTACGTACGTGGCAGGCATCAGCTTGAGGTAGTTGACGGGGGCGGCGGCCACCTTGCCGCGCGCCGTGCGCAACATGTTGCGGATCTTCTCGTACACCGCGATCGCGATGTGCCCGCCGTCGAACGGCAACAGCGGAACCAGGTTCACCGCGCCCAGCACGAAGTTCAGCTGCGCCAGGAAGAACCAGAACGCCACCCACAGGCCCGCGTCCACGGTGTCGCCGCCGATGATCGAGGCCCCGACCACGCTGATCGGGGTCTCGGGGTCACGCTCGCCGCCGCCGATGGCATCCACCAGCGCACCCACCTTGGTCGGGATCTGGGCCAGCGACTTGCCCAGTTCGACGGCGAGGTCCCCGGTGAACGCGAACGTCGCCGGTACCGCCGAGAGCGGGTTGTAGTGGGTGGGGCCGAACTGCGCGGCGCTGACACCGATGGCGCCGACCTCGATGGTCTGCTCAGCGCCGTCAGTGCCGGTGATGCGCTGGGTCTGCGTGACGTCGACGACGGTGCTGAAACTCTGCCCGTCGCGTTCCACCACGAAGGTGGTGGGCGCCTTGAGGTCGCGGACCGCGGTCACCATCTCGTCGAAGTTGGCGACGGGGGTGTCGCCCACCTTGACGATGGTGTCGCCGGCCTGGATGCCGGCCTGCGCGGCCGGACCGGTACCCGTGCACTCCCCCAGTTCGCCGCGTGTGACTTCGGGTGCCACACAAGCGGTTTGGCCGACGATCGCGGTGGTGGGCGGGTGCAGGTTGGGCAGACCCCAGATGACGGCGATGGCATAGATCAGCACCAGGCCGATGATGAAATTCATACCGGGCCCGGCGAACAGCACCGCGACCCGTTTCCACGTCTTCTGCTTGTACATCGCGTACCGGCGGTCTTCGGGTGACAGTTCCTCGACCGAGGTCATACCGGCGATATCGCAGAAGCCGCCCAGGGGTATCGCTTTGATGCCGTACTCGGTCTCACCGAGGCGGTTGGGCCGCCACGTCGACCACAGCGTGGGCCCGAAACCCACGAAATAGCGACGCACCTTCATTCCGGTGGCGCGCGCCACCCACATGTGTCCGCATTCGTGCAGCGCCACTGACACCAGGATGGCCAGTGCGAACAGCACGATGCCTAACGCAAACATCATTCTGTGGTGAGGACCTTCCGTGAGACGCGCTCCATCTGGGCTTGAGCGGCTTGCCGTGCCCAGCGTTGCGCGTCGAGTACATCGTCCACGGTAGCCGGTTCGGCTGCCCATTGATCCGCGGCGTGCAGCACGTCACTCACCGTTCGCACGATCGACGGAAACGAGATGCGACCGGCGAGGAACGCCTCGGCGGCTTCTTCGTTGGCGGCGTTGTACACCGCCGTCATGCAACCGCCGACGGTGCCGGCGTGCCGGGCCAGGTCCACCGCGGGGAACACGGCGTTGTCCACCGGCTCGAACTCCCAGGTGGAAGCGGTGGTCCAGTCGCAGGCCGACGCGGCGCCGGGGACACGGGCGGGCCAGCCCAGCGCCAGCGCGATCGGCAGTTTCATGTCCGGCGGGCTGGCCTGAGCCAGCGTGGACCCGTCGCAGAAGGTGACCATCGAGTGCACGATCGACTGCGGATGCACCACCACTTCGATCCGGTCGTACGGGATACCGAACAGCAGGTGCGTTTCGATCAACTCCAGACCCTTGTTCACCAGCGAGGCCGAGTTCAAGGTGTTCATCGGGCCCATCGACCAGGTGGGGTGGGCGCCGGCCTGTTCGGGTGTGACGGCCTCCAGGGCCTCGGCGCGCCAACCACGGAACGGCCCGCCGGAGGCGGTCAGCACCAGGCTGGCGACTTCGTCGGCGGTGCCACCACGCAGGCATTGCGCCAGCGCGGAGTGTTCGGAGTCCACCGGCACGATCTGGCCGAGGGCGGCCGCCTTGAGCACCAGCGGGCCACCGGCGATCAGCGATTCCTTGTTGGCCAGCGCCAACCGGGCGCCGCTGTGCAGGGCAGCCAGGGTCGGCTTGAGACCCAGGGCGCCGACCAGTGCGTTGAGCACCACGTCGGCCTCGGTGTTCTCGACGATGTGAGTGGCCGCGTCCGGTCCGCGGTACGCCGCCTCGACGACCGAGTCCGGGTCTGCGACCGCGACGTTGCTCACTCCGGTCTGCTGCGCCTGCTGCGCCAGCAGGTCCGGGTTGCCGCCGCCGGCTGCCAGGCCGACGACCTCGAATCGGTCCGGGTTGGCAGCGATGACCTCGAGCGCCTGGGTTCCGATGGACCCGGTGCTGCCGAGGATCAGAACCCGCAGGCGGTTGGTTACCACCGCACTATTGTGCCGCGCCGGTGCAAACCGGCGTTCCTGCCTCGACGGAAACGGCACAAAATATGACACAAGCGTGACAAACAGCCTCTGACGGCCGTCCGGGGCCCTCGGCGATCCGAATCGTGGGTACAGGAGCCGCACGGGATCCTGCCCGTTTGTCCACAGAAGAAGACAAGGAAGTCGCCGATCATGCACACGATTCAGCACCGGATCTTCGCCGCCGGTTTCGCCGCCGCCACCGCCCTCGTCATGACAGCGTGTTCCAGCGAACAGGCCGAGAGCAACGTCTCCTCGGCCACCAGCGCAGCATCGTCGGCCGCCGAGGCGGCAACGGGTGAGTCCAGCACCTCGGCTGCCCCCACCAGTGCGATGGCCGATCCTGCCGCCAACCTGGTGGGCGCCGGCTGCGCAGCATATGCCGAGCAGGTGCCCGAGGGACCGGGATCGGTTTCGGGTATGGCCCAGGACCCTGTGACCGTGGCGGCGTCCAACAACCCGATGCTCAAGACGCTGACGCAGGCGCTCTCCGGTCAGCTGAACCCGGGCGTCAATCTGGTCGACACCCTCAACGGAGGCGAGTTCACCGTGTTCGCACCGACCGATGACGCGTTCGCCAAGATCGACGCCGCCACGCTCGAGCAGCTCAAGACCGATTCGGATCTGCTGACGTCGATCCTCACTTATCACGTGGTGCCCGGGCAGGCCGCCCCCGACCAGGTGGTCGGCGAGCACGTCACCGTGCAGGGTGCGCCGGTGACGGTCACCGGCGAAGGCGACGAACTCAAGGTCAACGACGCGGGACTGGTTTGCGGAGGTGTGCAAACCGCCAACGCGACCGTCTACATGATTGATACTGTGTTGATGCCGCCAGCAGCCTGACGGCCCGAGACCGGCAAGGCAGCCCGAACCCCCGACCGGGCTGCCTTGCCTTTCTCTACATGCACTCGAAAATGGTTCCGAGACAGCCGGTCCGACACTTCGTCGGGCCCTATAGCCGGTATCTCCCCGTGCATCCTGCCCGTGCTGCCGGTTATCTTCTTCAGCTGCGCCAGCGGACCATCGCAACCACCCGAGCCGACGGCATGCGGCCCCTATCTGGGAGGCACTTGCCCTGCGGCGCTGCAGAATTCGTGCCTTTCGAGCTCGCGCCCCAGACCTATCCGGGCGTGGGCAAGGTGGTGAACAACGGCGGCCCATGGGCACTGGGTTGTGAAAGCGCGACGGTGCTGAGCCGAGAATGACTCATTGCGTTGGACTTTCACACCAGAGACTTTGTTTACGCTTCACACCCATCCGGCTGTGAAGCTGCTGCGAATCACATGTGTCAGAGCACTCTGATTTTCAACGAAGCAGCCGAAGGAGTCGACGTTCGATGAAGACACAGATGAAGACCGCCACCGGAATTGCCGCCGCGATACTGGGATTCGCGGTCACCGCCGCGCCCGCCGCAGTGGCCGAACCCATGGGTCCTGTCGGCCCGGGCTGTGCGGCCTACGCAGAGCAGAACCCGACCGGTCCGGGTTCGGTGACCGGCATGGCGCAGGATCCGGTGACCGTCGCCGCGTCCAACAACCCCATGCTCACCACATTGACTGCGGCCGTCTCAGGTCAGCTCAATCCGCAGGTGAACCTGGTGGACACCCTCAACGGTGGCGAGTTCACGGTGTTCGCCCCGACCGATGACGCGTTCGCCAAGATCGATCCCGCGACCATCGAGACCCTCAAGACCGACGCACCCCTGCTGACGAACATCCTCACCTACCACGTGGTTCCGGGCCGGGTCAGCCCTGATCAGGTCGCAGGAACGCACGTCACCGTGCAGGGCGCGCCAGTCACCGTCGCCGGCCCGGCCGATCACCTGACGGTCAACGACGCCTCGGTGCTGTGCGGTGGAGTTCAGACCGCCAACGCGACCGTTTACCTTGTCGACACCGTGCTGATGCCACCGGCCGCGTAATCGGTCAAAGCGTCCGACCGTCGACCAACCAGGTCCGCCCCGACGACGGCCGAGGCTGCATCGGAAACCCAAAAAGCCGATGGCCGCGGCCATCTCGTCGGGGCGGGCCGGGTTTGCCCGCGCCGTACACCGGGATGCCGGCCCTGCCCCACACTCACACATGGGCTCCGGGTGAATCCGCACGGAACACCGGCCAACACAGGTCGGTCACCCACTGCGCGGAGTCCGTTGTGTCCCAGAAGAACCGGTGGTAGTACTCCCGCAGGGGCCCGTCCACACTGATCTCGTGCTGCCGCGAGTACTGACCGAGCTCGCTGTAAGCCAGATCGACGTCGTCGTGCGGACCGGCGTACCGGGTGACCACCAGCTCGGCCCGCGGCACCACCGTCGCTTGCACCCGCCCCTCTCCACGATCGCCACCGCGGGCGTCTCGGGCACGGTCCGCCGCTCGACGTGGGCGGCGGTCGGTTCCAGGATCGCGCGCAGCGATTCGACGGCGCGGCGGGTGGCCGCGAGCTCGGCTTCCAGCCGTCGCAGGTGCTCGCCGATCAGGACGTTGCGTTCACCGGGCGCCGCCGACAGCACGGAACGCACATCGGCGATCGGCATGTCCAGGTCGCGTAGCCGGCGGATCATCTGTGTGGTGGGGACCTGATCGTGCGTGTAATACCGGTAGCCGGTGGCCGGGTCGACGTACGCCGGCGCTACCAGCCCGACGTCGTGATAGTGCCGCAGTGTCTTCACGCTCAGCTGGGTCATTCGGGAAAAATCCCCGATGGACAGCATCTCGGTCATGGGTTCATCGTCAGGTCTCCCCCAACCGGAGTGGCAACCGTCACGGCGGCGGGAAGTGCTGCACCCAGTGCCGGGCGATGTCCACCCGCCGGGTGATCCACACCTTGTCGTGCGCCTGGACGTGATCCAGGAACCGCTCCAGCGAGGCGATCCGCGCGGGCCGGCCCACCAACCTGCAGTGCAGCCCCACCGACAGCATCTTGGGTGCGCCCGCGGCGCCTTCGGCGTACAGCACGTCGAACGCGTCGCGCAGGTAGGCGAAGAACTCGTCACCGGAGGGAAATCCGCTGGTGGAGACGAACTTCATGTCGTTGGTGTCCAAGGTGTACGGCACCACGAGGTGAGCGCGCCCATCGACCTGCGTCCAGTAAGGGAGGTCGTCGGCGTAGGAGTCGGAGTCATACAGGAAACCGCCGTGTTCGACGACCAGCCGCCGGGTCTGGGGAGAGTCTCGCCCGGTGTACCAGCCCAGCGGTGCTGCCCCGGTGAGTTCGGTGAACAACGCCACGGCTTCGGCCAGGTGCTCCCGTTCCAACTTCTCGTCGGCCAGCTGGTAACTCAGCCAGCGCAGTCCGTGACAGGCGATCTCGTCGCCGCGTTCCAGGAAGGCAGCCACGGCCTCCGGGTTGCGCGCCAAGGCCATCGACACCCCGAATATCGTCAACGGCAGCTTGCGCCTGTCGAAGGTGCGCAGGATACGCCACAACCCGGCGCGTGAGCCGTACTCGTAGAGCGACTCCAGGCTCATGTGCCGATTCGGAAACGACTGTGCACCAATGACTTCCGATAGGAACGTTTCAGACCCCGGGTCGCCGTGCAGGACGTTGTTCTCGGCACCCTCCTCGTAGTTGAGGACGAACTGCACAGCGATGTTGGCTCCGCCGGGCCAGTGCGGATGCGGCGGGTTGGCTCCGTACCCCACCATGTCGCGGGGGTAGTCGTGCAGGGTCATGGCCGCCATTGTGTCAGCGTCACAGAGCCGTCATCGACTGAGAGTTTTCCCTTCCTGGAAATCGGGCAGCATCTCAGGCATGACACGGCTGTTGTGGTTCCGGCGCGATCTCCGTCTGGGCGATCTCCCTGCGCTGCTCGACGCGGGCGCCGAGGACGCGGAGGTGCTGGCCTGTTACGTCCTGGATCCCCGGTTGACGGCCTCGTCGGGGCCTCGACGCGAGCAGTTCCTCTACGACTCACTGCGGGAACTGCGCGACGCCCTCGACGGCCGGCTGCTGGTCATCCGCGGCCGTCCCGACACCGAGATCCCGGCGTTGGCCAAGGCCGTCGAAGCCACGTCGGTCCACGTCTCGGCGGAGTTCACGCCATTTGGCCGGGCCCGTGACGAGGCGGTGGCCAAAGCCCTCGGCGACATCCCGCTGGAGGCCTCGGGTTCGCCCTACCTGGTGTCCCCGGGGCGGCTCACCAAAGACGACGGCTCGACCTACAAGGTGTTCACCCCGTACTTCCGCAGGTGGCGCGAAAGCGGCTGGCGCGCCCCGGCGAAGACCGGTCCGGCGTCTGCCCGCTGGATCAACCCGGCCGACGTGTCCGGGGTCGGTGAGCACCTCGAGATCCCGGACCCCGGCACCGAGTTGCCCTACCCCGCCGGGGAGAAAGCCGCCAGACGCCGGTGGAAGCGCTTCGTCGACGACGGCCTGACCGGGTACGCCGACCAGCGCAACCGCCCCGACCTGGACGCCACCAGCCGCATGTCGGCCTATCTGCACTTCGGCAACATCCATCCCCGCACGCTGGCCGCCGACCTCACCAGCAAGGCCGAGGGGCCCGCCGCGTATCTGCGCGAACTGGCCTTCCGCGACTTCTACGCCACGGTGCTCGCGGAATGGCCGCGCAGCGTCTGGTGGAACTTCAACTCCGACTTCGACGCCATCGAGGTCGACCAGGACGATGAGGCGCAGGCGGGTTTCGCTGCGTGGAAGGACGGCCGGACCGGGTTCCCCATCGTCGACGCCGGCATGCGGCAGCTACGCGAATCCGGGTTCATGCACAACCGGGTCCGGATGATCACCGCGTCCTTTCTGGTCAAAGATCTGCACCTGCCGTGGCAGTGGGGGGCCAAGTGGTTTCTGGAGCAGCTGCTCGACGGCGATATGGCCAGCAACCAGCACGGCTGGCAGTGGGCGGCCGGTAGTGGCACCGACGCCGCGCCGTACTTCCGGGTGTTCAATCCCGATACCCAGGGCAAGAAGTTCGATCCCGACGAGGTGTACGTGCGGCGCTGGGTGCCCGAGTACGGCACCGACGACTACCCGCAACCGATCGTCGACCACAGCGCTGAGCGCGCTGAAGCGCTGCGCCGGTACAACGCGCTCGGCTGAATCGGCGTGTGCCAGAATGACCGGAGGAATTCCGGCCCCGATCGTGAGGAGCTCAGCAGTGGTCA
Organism: Mycolicibacterium sp. SMGY-1XX; assembly: GCF_059132455.1. Taxonomy (NCBI): domain Bacteria; kingdom Bacillati; phylum Actinomycetota; class Actinomycetes; order Mycobacteriales; family Mycobacteriaceae; genus Mycobacterium; species Mycolicibacterium sp. SMGY-1XX. The sequence continues at coordinate 2,785,242 of NZ_CP101139.1, read as the reverse complement.
GCACCGAGGTGCAGCGCTACGACGACGTCGATACTGCCGATGTGCCGTCCGCGCACTGGGGTTGGAGCACGATCAAGCACAGCACCTGGCACTTGGCCGGGCTGTTCATCATCTTCTTCCTGCTGATGATGCTGCACGGCAATCACCAGGGCCACGTCGAGGACTATTTCCTGATCGGATTCGCCGTCATCTCGACGATCTTCCTGGTCCGCGACTGGTGGGGCCGCCGCCGCGGCTGGCTGCGCTAGACGTACTTTCGGCCGCGAACCGGAGAGCCGCTACACGAGTGTGGACTTGATTCACGCCTCGACGTCGTGAGCGTGCCTCAAGTCCACAGTCACCGCGGTGTCTAGCCTTCGGCCGCCAGCTGGCCACACGCGGCGGCGATCTCCCGGCCCCGCGTATCTCGCACCGTGCACGACACGCCCTTGGCGCGCACCCGTCTCACGAACTCCCGCTCCACCGGTTTGGGGCTGGCGTCCCATTCGCTGCCCGGGGTGGGGTTCAGCGGGATCAAGTTGACGTGCACCAGCGGCCCGAACGCGGCATGCAGCTTCTTGCCCAGAAGGTCGGCACGCCACGGCTGATCGTTGACGTCGCGGATCAACGCGTATTCGACCGACACCCGGCGGCCGGTCCGGTCGGCGTAATACCGTGCCGCGTCCAGCACTTCGTCGATCTTCCACCGGTTGTTCACCGGCACCAGGGTGTCGCGCAGCTCGTCGTCGGGCGTGTGCAACGACAGCGCCAGCGTCACGCCCAGCTTCTCGTCGGCGAGCTTGCGAATCGCCGGCGCCAGACCGACCGTCGACACCGTGACCGACCGCGCCGAGATGCCGAAACCGTGGGGCGCCGGCTCGATGATGCGGCGCACCGTGGCCACCACCCGGTTGTAATTGGCCAGCGGCTCACCCATGCCCATGAACACCACATTGGACAGCCGACCGTCGAACTCGTCGCGCACCGCGGCCGCCGCGGAACGCACCTGCTCGACGATCTCGCCGGTGGACAGGTTGCGCATCAACCCGCCTTGGCCGGTGGCGCAGAACGGGCAGGCCATCCCGCAGCCGGCCTGCGACGAGATGCACACCGTGTTGCGGTCCGGATAGCGCATCAGCACCGACTCGAACGTGGTGCCGTCGACCGCACGCCACAAAGTCTTGCGGGTCTCGCCGGCGTCACACTGGATCTGCTTGGCGACCGTGAGCAGTTGGGGAAACAGCGCTTCGGCGATCTGCGAACGCACCCCGGCGGGCAGATCGGTCATCTGCTCAGGGTCGGCGATCAACCGGCCGAAGTACTGCGACGCCAGCTGCTTACCCCGGAAGGCGGGCAGCCCCAGTTCGGCGACGGCGGCAGCGCGGGCCGCCGAGTCCAGATCGGCAAAATGCCGCGGGGGCAGTGCCCGCCGCGGCGCATCGAATACCAACGGAAGATTCATGATCGCAGTCCAGTATGCCGCCAACGGCGCCCTGAACCCGAATCACGCCAGGACGGCCAGCACGATCCAGGTGGCGGCGGCGGACGGAAGGATCGAATCGATGCGGTCCATGATGCCGCCGTGGCCCGGCAGCAAGGTGCCCATGTCCTTGATGCCGAGGTCCCGCTTGACCTGGGATTCGACCAGGTCACCGAGGGTGCCGGTGATCACCAGGAAGATACCGAGCGGGATTCCCACCCAGGCCGGCTGCTCGAGCAGGTAGGTCACCGCCAGCACCGACGCGGTGACGCCGGCCACCATGGAGCCGGCGAAGCCCTCCCAGGATTTCTTGGGGCTGATGGCCGGCACCATCGGGTGTTTACCGAACAGCACGCCGGCCACATAACCGCCGATGTCGGAGAACACCACTGCCAGCAGCATGCAGAGGACCCGGGCCCACCCGTCCTCGGGATAGATGAGCAGCACTCCGAAGGCACCGCACAGCGGAATCCAGGCGGCCAGGAACACCGTCACCGCGACGTCGCGCAGGTAGTTCAGCGGCGCAGTGGTGAGCCCCTGCGCCAGCAATCGCCAGATGAGGCAGACCAGCACCGTGCCGCCGAATCCCCCCAGCGCCCCGGCGGCGCCGAACGGCCACGTCAGCCAGATGGTGGCCTGACCGCCCACCAGCAACGGCACCACCGGGATGACGAAACCGCCCTCCCGGAGCCTGCGAACCACCTCGTGGGTGGCGACCGCGATGGCGACGGCCACGACGCCGATCCACACGTAGGGGGCAAACAGCAGGATCGCGATGAGCCCGAAGCCCAGGACGCAACCAACCGCGATGGCCGCCGGCAGATTACGTCCGGCGCGCGAGGCCTTGGGGGCGGGCTCGCTGCCAGTGTCGGTATTAGCCACGGGGGTGCTCACTGGAAGTCAGACTTCCAGCAACTCACCTTCTTTGTGCTTGACCAATTCGTCGATCTGGCTGACGTACTGCTGGGTGCTCTTGTCGAGGTCCTTCTCCGCGCGGGTGACCTCGTCCTCGCCGGCCTCGCCGTCCTTCTTGATGCGGCTCAGCTCATCCATGGTCTTGCGGCGGATGTTGCGCACCGAGACCTTGGCGTCCTCGCCCTTGGACTTGGCCTGCTTGACGAGTTCGCGACGACGCTCCTCGGTGAGCTGCGGGATGGCGACCCGGATGACGTTGCCGTCGTTGCCGGGGTTGACGCCGAGGTCGGAGTTGCGGATCGCATCCTCGATGGCACGCAGCTGATTGGCCTCGTACGGCTTGATGACCACCAGACGCGGCTCGGGCACATTGATGCTCGACAGTTGCGTGATGGGCGTCATCGATCCGTAATACTCGATGTTGATGCGGGAGAACATGCCCGGATTCGCGCGGCCGGTACGGATGGACGCCAAGTCATCACGCGCGACCGTCACGGCCTTTTCCATCTTCTCCTCGGCATCGAAGAGCGCCTCGTCGATCACGGTTTCGTCTCCCGTCGCTTCGTTCGCCTCGTCAGTCGCCCCCTACGCATGCGTCAAGTGGTGACCAGTGTCCCGATCTTCTCACCTGCGACGGCCCGGGCGATATTTCCGTCGGTCAACAGGTTGAAAACCAAGATCGGCATGCCATTGTCCATGCACAAGCTGAACGCGGTGGCATCGGCCACCTTGAGTCCCTGGTCGATCACTTCGCGGTGCGTGACCGCGGTGAGCAGCGTGGCGTCCGGGTTGGTCCGTGGGTCGTCGGTGTAGACGCCGTCCACCGCCTTGGCCATCAGGACCACCTCGGCGCCGATCTCGAGTGCCCGTTGCGCGGCCGTGGTGTCGGTGGAGAAATACGGCAGGCCCATGCCCGCGCCGAAGATCACCACACGCCCCTTCTCGAGGTGTCTGCGGGCCCGCAAGGGAATGTAGGGCTCGGCCACCTGGCCCATGGTGATCGCCGTCTGCACCCGGGTGTCGATGCCTTCCTTCTGCAGGAAGTCCTGCAGCGCAAGGCTGTTCATCACCGTGCCGAGCATGCCCATGTAGTCCGAACGGGTGCGCTCCATCCCCCGTTGCTGCAGTTGCGCACCGCGAAAGAAATTGCCGCCCCCGATGACCACCGCGACCTGTACGCCTTCGCGAACCACTTCGGCGATCTGCCGGGCCACCAACGCGACCACATCGGGATCGAGCCCCACCTGCCCGCCACCGAACATCTCACCGCCCAGCTTGAGCAGCACCCGCGCGTACTTCGGCCGGGGTATCGCGGTTGTCGTCATCAGCCCCCCCATCGGATTTCGAGAAATCTCAGACATGCAATCGCCATCCGGGCCAGTGCCTGGACGGCTGGTCCTATCCTGCCTCATCGTCTCGCGCCCGACTGCACAGCGGGGCATACCCGCCCGGGCGCGCCTCGACCCTGCGGCCCCGGCCGGGACAGCACCTCGCAGAACCTCCACCACGGCGGATCGCCGACGTGGTGCAGGCCACGCTCGCAGACCCCTCATCGACTATGTTTCATCTGATCACGTGAACAGATGGGCGAGAAGGGTGGCGATGACCGACCACAAGCGAACACGCAGCTGTCTCCGGCTCACCGCCCTGTCCACACTCGTGTTGGCGGGCTGCGCCGCACCGTCGTCCTCGGAGTCCCCGGATCAGATCGTTCTCGCCGAGGCCCAGGAACTCGGCAGCTACAGCCCGTTCGTCAGCTATGGCGAACTGGGCGTCTCCCCCATCTACGAGGGCCTGCTGCGACCGCAGGCCGACTCCGACGCCGAGATTCCCGACCTGGTGCCCGCCCTGGCCGCAGCGCCCCCGGAATCGATCGCCCCCGGACGCTGGCGCCTGCAGCTGCGCCAGGGAGTCACGTTCTCCGACGGCACCCCGTTCGACTCCGCCGACGTGGTGGCCACCTACGCCGCCCTCAAGGATCCCGTCGTCGCCGCCGAGATCGCGACCAACGTGGCTCCGCTCACCGCCGTCACCGCAGCCGGCCCGCATGCCGTGACCATCGACGTCGACACCGAAACCGACCCGTCCCCGTATCTGCTGACCGGCATCGTGCCGTCGGAGAAGGTGGAGCAGGCCCCCGCGGCGGACTGGGCCCTCAACACCGCACCGGTGGGCACCGGCCCGTATCGATTGGACAGCCTGCGACCCGACCAGGCGGTGATGGTGGCACGCGAGGACTACTGGGGCGAGAAGCCACAGGTGACCCGCATCGTCTACACCCACACCCCCGACGACAACACCCGCGCGCAGCGCATCACCACCGGCGAGGTGGACGGCGTGAATCTGCCGCCCAAGCTCATCAAGTCGGTGAACAGTGACGATGTGTCCACTGTCGCGGTGAAATCGGCAGACTGGCGCGGCGTTTCGTTTCCCGCCGGTCTCCCGTTCACCGCCGACCCACAAGCCCGGCTCGCGATGAACCTCGGTGTCGACCGCACCGCCGTCATCCGCGACGTGCTCGACGGCCACGGCCGGCCTGCCGACACCCCCATCGGCGACGTCTACGGCGGTGCCTACAACCCGGATGCCACTTTCCCCTTCGATGCGACACAGGCCGGCGCGATACTCGACCGCGCCGGCTGGCGCCCCGGACCCGACGGGATCCGTGAAAAGGACGGCGCGCGAGCCGAGTTCGAGCTGCTGTACAACGCCTCGGACACGCTGCGCCGCGACCTGTCCGTCGCATTCGCCGCCGCCATGAAACCGCTTGGCGTCCAGGTCAACCCGCGGGGCAGCAGCTGGGATGAGATCGACACACTCTTCGACACCTCCGCGGTGTTGCTCGGTGGCGGTTCGACCCCGTACAGCATCGACTCCCAGGTCTACGACACCCTGCACACCCGGGTCCCGGATTCCTCGCCGTACTCGAACCCCGGAAACTTCACCGCACCCGGTCTCGACGAGTTGCTGGAGCGGGCCCGCCAATCCGCTTCCGGCGAGGGCAAAGACGCACTCTACCGCGAGATCCAGGCCAGTTATGTCGCGCAGCCGTCGAATGTGTTCCTGGCGTTCCTGGATCACACCTACGCCTATCGCGACCTCGGCTGGAATCAGACGGCGCCGATCCTCGAGCCACACTCCCACGGGGTGACCTGGGGGCCGTGGTGGCAGCTGAACGCCTGGACCCGATGAGCGCCACGCCGACCGCGGACTGGCGTCGCAATCGACTACGGCCCGCCGCCCGACTCCTCGGAATCCGTTCGTTGATCGCCATTCCGGTCACACTGGCGGTGTCGGTGGGCATGTTCGGCGTGGCCGCACTGTCCCCGTTCGACCCGCTGGCGGCCTACCTGGGCAACAACTACCAGTTCGCCACCCAGTCCCAGCGTGAGGCCGTGCGGGCGGCCTACGACCTGGACCAGCCGTGGTGGCAGGCCTGGTGGCACTGGCTCACCGCGGCGCTTGACGGGGATCTGGGCTGGTCGTCCACCCAGTCGCTGCCGGTGGGTACCGTACTGGCCGAACGGATGCCGTTCACCCTGGGCCTGTCGGGCACGGCACTGCTCCTCGGCGCACTGATCGCCCTGGTTCTGGGGTGTGTCGCCGGAATGCGGGGCGGACTCATCGACCGGCTGTGCAACGGCTTCGCGGTGACGTTCGCGGCGGTTCCGCCGTTTGTGGTGTCGCTGGCATTGGTGACCGTGTTCGCCGTCGGCTTGCGCTGGTTGCCCACCTCGGGCGCCAGACCGCCGGGTGGTGACTACACCGTCAGCGGCGTGCTGACGTATGCGGTGCTGCCGCTGACTGCGCTGGTGGTCTCGCAGATTCCGTGGCTGCTGCTGGCCACCAGGGCGGCGGTGCTCGAGGCGCGGGACTCCGACGCGGTGCGGGCCGCCCGCGCCCGCGGTGTGCACGGCTGGCCACTGTTGCGTGCCCACATCGCACCGGTCTCGGTGCTGCCGACATTGGCGCTGCTGGGCACCCGACTTCCTGAGCTCATCGCCGGGGCCGCGATCGTCGAGACCATCTTCGGCTGGCCCGGAGTGGCCGCCGTCCTGGTGGATTCGGCTGCTGCGCTGGACTTCTCACTGATGGCAGCGCTGACGGTCGGTGCGGCGCTGGCCGTCCTGCTCGGCTCGGCGCTGTCCGATGCCGCGGCAGTCGCCTTGGATCCCCGGATCGGACTGCGCGCATGAGCTCGTCGATCCTGCCCCGGCGGGCCGTCGTCGGTTGGCCGTGGATTCTGTTGGCGACCATCGCGCTGGCCGCGGTGGCGATCCCACTCGGCGCGGGAGAACAGCTGGCCGATTTCGGCCGGGCACTGCAGCCACCCAGCGCCGCCCACCCCGCCGGCACCGACCATTCCGGCTATGACCTGTTGGTCAGGACCGCGCAGGGGCTGCAGATCTCGCTGTTGATCGCGGCTACGTGTGCAGTGGTGGCGACCGTGCTGGGCGCCGCGATCGGCGTCGGTTCGGCGCTGGCGGGCGGGTGGGTCGACGCAGCGGTCATGCGTGTCGTCGACGGAGTGAACGCCCTCCCACATCTGGTGGTGGGCATCGTGATCGCGGCGATGTGGCGCGGTGAGCCGTTGGCCATCATCGCCTCGATCGGTCTCACCCACTGGCCGGCTGTCGCCCGGGTGGTGCGCGCCGAACTGCTCGCGGTCACCGACGCCGGTTGGGTGCAGACCTCCCGGTTGGCCGGGGCGTCACGCTGGTTCATCGCGCGGCACCACCTGGCCCCGGCGGTGACGGGTCAGGCGGTGGTCGCGATGGTGATGCTGCTGCCGCACGCGGTCTGGCACGAGTCGACGCTGTCGTTCCTCGGCGTCGGGCTGTCCCCAGACCGCGCGAGCCTGGGCACTTTGTTGGGACAGGCGCGTGGTGACATCCTGGCCGGAGCGTGGTGGACGCTGGTGGTACCTGCCGGCGCGTTGATCCTGACCGCGTTGTCCTTCGCCGCGGCCGCCTCCGCGGTGCGCCGGCGCAGTGAACCACCCAGCGGGCAGGTGTGGTGATGACATACGCCGCGCAGCTTCGTTCGTTCACCGTGGACATCGCCACCCGCCACGGTCGGCACTCCCCCGTGGTGCGCACCCTCGATGAGGTGGACCTGACGGTCACCGCGGGCAGCCTCACCGCGCTGATCGGCGAGTCCGGATGTGGGAAATCCCTTGTCGCGGCAGCCCTGTGCGGTCTGCTGCCGGCGGGTTCGCAGGCGCGCGGTCACATCCTCATCGGCGACCGGGATTTCAGCGCCGCCGAGGAGCGGGATTGGCGGGCGGTCCGCGGCCACCACATCGGGCTCGTGCCGCAGTCGGCGGCGACGTCGTTCACCCCGGTGCGCACCGTGGGCTCACAACTCACCGAGGTGTGCCGCCGGCTCGACGCCGACCGCAATGCCGCTGAACTGCTCCTCGCGGCGCATCTACCCGCAGAGGCCGGAGCGCTGTACCCGCACGAGCTGTCCGGCGGCATGGCCCAGCGCGCCGCCATCGCCGCTGCCGTGGCGGGCCGTCCGGCGCTGTTGATCGCCGACGAACCGACCTCCGCGCTGGATCCCGCGCACGCCGCGGCAGTGTGGGAACTGCTCGGTGCGATCGCCGCTTCCGGTGCCGGCGTCTTGGTCATCACCCATGACCTGGCGTCGCTGCTCGACGCCGGCGTCTGTGACGATGTGGCGCTGATGCGCGACGGTACCGTCATGTGCCAGGCGCCGCTGGCCGAGATGGCCGACAGCGCAGACCCGTACATCGGTTCGTTCTTCGCCGGAGTGCGCTCATGAGTACAGCCCTGACGGCCGAGGACATCTCGGTTGCCTTCGCCGGCCGGCCGGTACTGCGCGCGGTCAACCTGACCGTCCGCGCCGGCGAGATCGTCGGCGTGACGGGATCGTCGGGCTGCGGTAAGACGACGCTGCTGCGGGTGCTGGCGGGGCTGCGCCGGCCCGATACCGGCAGGGTGCGCTACGGCGAGAAAGCCGTCGCACCAACGGGTTCGGTCGGTATGCTGGCCCAGCACCCGCGGTTGGTGTGCAATCCACGGTGGACGTTGCGCGCCATCGTCGCCGAGCCGGCCCGGATCCGCGGCACGGTGGCCGACGTCGAACGCATCAGCGCCCGCGTCGGACTGCACACCGCGCTGCTGGAGCGCCACCCGGCCCAGGTCAGCGACGGACAACTGCAGCGCGCCTGCATCGCACGAGCCCTGTTGGCGGCCCCGCGCTTCCTGTTGTGCGACGAGCCCACCGCGATGCTGGATCCGATCGCAGCCGGTGCTATCGCCGATCTCCTCGAGCAGATCGCCGCCGAGGGCACCGGAGTGGTTCTGGTGAGCCACAATCCGAGGCTCGTCGATGCCCTCGCCGGCGATGTGGTGCAGCTGGGTCAGGACTCCCGGGCGACCTCCGCCACCGGCAACCCTGCGTGATGGGACGCATGGCACGCCTTGGGTGGTGACGGCGGCAGATCCAGCGCCGGATTGCCGTCGAAGAATCCGATCGGCTTGAGATGGAACCCGGTGTACGCACACGGCATCACCGGCCAGTCCTCCGGTCGCACGACGTGATGTGCGCCCAGGGTGTACCAGAGCACCACGTCACTGTCCTCGAGCGGCGCATCGTCGGCGACGAACTCCGGCAGCCCCTGGACGTCGGCCGATTGGTACATGTAGTCACCGGCGGCAAACTTCTCGGCCGGGTCGTACTTCGTCACCCAGAGGTTGTGCTGCAGGAACCTGGCCCGGTCGTAGATGTAGGAACCCTCCTGCACCATCACCGGTACGACATCCTTGGGCACCAGCTTGTAGGCCACCGGGATGCCGAGCTCGTTGCGCTTCGACGGGTTGGTCACCTTCCAGTATCGGCCGGTCGACCAGTTCCAGTCCCGTGCGCCGTCGGCCTCGGAGGCCACCAGCGTGTCCTGGGTGATCCACGCGTTCTTGTGCGGGTTGCGTGCCGGATCGGGCTCTGGGACCGAATCCACCTCGTACACACTGTTTCCCGCGCCGTCGATGCTCATGTCGAGCCGGAAGTTGAAGAAGTGCTGATGGTTCGGACCGTAGATGCCGGGCGCCACCATCTTGCCCCAGCGCGGCTGCTCGCCGGGCGCCATCTCGACGGACCCGGTGGTCAGCACACCCGACAACTTCACCTCGACCTCGATGGAAGCGTCGTTGTAGAAGTACCAGAAGAAGCCGTACTCGTAGTTACCGACGGTGCAGATCATCGAGATCACCAGCCGCCGCGACCGCCGCACCTCCACCTCTTCGGTCCGGAAATCCGTGTGCTTCCAGGAGATCCCGTAGTCCTCCTCGTGCATGCAGATCGCGTTCGGGATCGTCACCGCACTGCCGCTGGAGTCGTTGACCGTCCCGTCGAAGTAGTGGATCTCGCCCAGGCAGTCACAGCCCAGGGTCAGCGGGTTGGCCGAGAAGCCCATCCCCACCTCGCCCATGTCGAAGACGTTCTTGTTCCAGTGCGTCGGTGAACTGTCCCCGTAGGGCACCACCATTTCCGACAGCGACCCGCGGTACAGGATGGGCCGGGTCTGGCCACGATCGGTGTAGGACACCTCGTGGATGGTCAGGCCCTCCCGCGGATTGAACCCGATACGCAGTGACCATTTCTGCCACTGCACGTTCCAGCCGTCGACGGTGAAACTCGGCCCGTCGGGCTGGGTGATCTCGATCGGCTTGACGTCATCGCGGAACTGCGTGAACGCGGGGCGGTTGTCCGGATCGAACATGAACTGTTCGGAGTAGTTGCCCGCCTTGGGCGGTAGCGGCACCACGCCGTGGTCCTCGATGTCGAGCACCTTCATGGCATCCAGATCGAAGGTGACGATCAACCCCTCGACCGGCCTGGCGTAGCCGTGTTCGGACGGCGCGGCCCGCATGAATGTCAACGGCCGGCAGATCAGCGGTGAGTTGTCGTAGTGGTCCTGCGCCCCGTAGTAGCCGGCCGGCCACGGGTCGATCATCGCCAGGCTGAAGTCGGTGACGCCGCGCTTGCGCATGGCTTCCTGCCAGCGGGGGTCCTCCCGGACCTTCTCCTCCACACCGGTCATGTGCTCCACCAGATACGACGGGAAGCGGCCCGGCACCTCCTTCCACGCGTCGATGGTGCCCGCCACGACGTCGACGATCGCCTCGTAGATCATCTTGGCGTCGTACATCGTGACGAACGCCTGACGGGGCACCGGGATCGCGGGATCGAACGTCAGCGCCGGCGTCTTCTCCGGCTCGGCCAACTGGATCATCACGAATTTCAGTGTGGGGGTGCCATATTCGGATTCGGTGATGATCCTGGCCGCCGCCTCGATTTCCGCGCCGGACAGGGGGTCCAGTGGATAGCGGACTGAATCACCGGTGCCCGGCGTGTTCAGTAGGGTGCTGTCCATGGTCATTTGGTAGTGCCTTCCGATTCTGTGAGGTCGAACACCGCGAGGTGCGCCAGCGAGTCTTCCTGGCTGGTCTTGTGCGCCGAACGCCGCCCGAAGATGTAGACGACGAGGCCGAGGGCAAACATGCCCAGGCTGATCCCGCCCACCCAGGTCATCCAGGTCGCGGTCGGAACATCGATCCACGGCGTGACGAACGAGTAATAGATGCCGCCGATGGTGCCCAGGGAACCGACGATGACGACCGCCCACACGCCGGCCATACCGCCGGGGATGCGCCAGAACGTCTCGTTCTCATAGCGATCGGCGTACTTCTTGCGGGCCACGACCACCGGGATCAGGAAGAAGAACCCGGACAGCAGCCACACGGTGCTCAGTCCGCCCTGCAGGTAGATGGTCACGTTGGCCATGCTGCTCTGCGAGTACAGCCCGACCAGGATCAGCGACGAGATGACACCCTGGATCAGGATGGCGGTCACCGGGTTACGGGTGCGCGGATTGAGGTGGGTGAAGATGCGCGGAAGGTGCCGCTCCAGGCCGGAGACGAAGATCAGCCGCGAGTAGGCCACCTGGTATGTCATCAACGCGACGATGATGATGAAGGCCAGCACGATGGCGCAGACTTCCATCAGGCCGGGGAAGCCGGCGACGTCGAGCATGCCGATGATCCCGGTCACCGGGTCGATCTCGTCGCTGGGCAGCGCCATCATGGTGCCGAGCGTGGTCAGCAGGTAGATGGCCACCAGAGCCGTTGAGCCCCAAAGGATCATCCGGGGTCCGCTGCGGCGCACCGACAGGAACTCCGCGCCCATGTTGTACGGGGTCTCCACACCCAGCAGGTACAGCAGCACCGTGCCGTAGAGGAAGCCGGCCACCGCGAAGTTGGGGATGGTGGCCTCGGCCCAGCTGAACGGCGTGGCCGAGCCGTTGTTCACGGCGAACAGCAGACCGCAGATGAAGATGGTGAGTGTCAGCACGCCGTAGACGACGAAGACGATGTTCATGATCTTCTGATTGGCGGCCAGTTTGGCCAGCGCCAGACCGATCACCGTCCACAGGATCACCAGCTGCAAGATGATGCTGGTGGTCAGGCCCAGTTCGGTGTGGAACGCCAGCAGCAGGAACTGCAGCACCACCGCGGGCGAAGACGCGGCGTTGAGGATCACCGGCACCCACGACAGGTAGCCGCCGATGAAGCCCCAGGTCTCTCCCATGGTGCGGTAGGCCCAGATGTACACCCCGCCCTGGCCGGGCCACAGGTTGCCCAGCTCCACCACGGCCATACCCGCGGGGATCAGAAAGGTCAGAATGCCCAGGACCCACATCGGGATCGCGGTCCATCCGCCTGCGGCCATCACCGACGATCCGGTGACCCAGCAGATGATGAAAACGTAAGCGGCTGTGAGCCCGAAGGTGCTCATCACCTTGGGCAGGATTTGTTCGGGGACGAGCTCGGTGGTCATGAGTTTGTCGCGGTGGGCCGGTGGCGCGGCCTCTGCTTGTGTCATCGAATCTCCGAAAGGGTTGGGAGCGAAGGGGGGACTAGTTGAGGATCTGTCCGTCTTTCATCCGGACGACACGGCTCGCTTCATCGGCCACCGTGGGATCGTGGGTGCTGGCGACCACGGTGACGCCCAGCGTCGAACACAGGTCGCGCAACATGCGCACCACCGTCTCCCCCGTTCGGTGGTCCAAATTGGCGGTGGGCTCGTCGGCCAGCACCAGCGTCGGATTGCTGATCAGCGACCGCGCGATGGCGGTGCGTTGTTGTTCCCCGCCCGACATCTTGGTCGGCTGATGGTTGATCCGGTGACTCAACCCCACCAGCTCGAGCAGTTCGGTGGCCCGCTTGCGCAGCGACTTGCGGTCATACGGCTCGAACATCAGGGGTAGCTCGACGTTCTCGACCGCCGACAGGAACGGGATCAGGTTGTAGCTCTGGAAGATGAACCCGATGGTGTCGTGCCGCAGTGCGGCGAACTGGCTCTCGGACAGTTTCGACGTGTCCTGGCCGGCGATCTTCACGGTGCCCTTGGTGGGACGGTCCAGGCCGCCGATGATGTTGAGCAACGTCGACTTACCGCTGCCGCTCGGCCCCATCAGGCAGACGAATTCGCCCGGCATCACCTTTAATTCGGCGGCCACCAACGCCTTGACCACCTCGTCGCCCAGCTTGTGCAGCTTCCAGACATCGTTGATCTCGATCACCGGTTTCTTCGCCGTCTCGGTGTCGACGATCGAAACAGTGGCCTCGGATTCCGCTGACTCGTCCAGTGCGGTCATGCGCTGACTAACCTCCTGCGCTCAGGGATCGGATGGGGGGACGCGAAGCCGCGTTCCAGGTGGGCACCATGCTGGTCGCGAGGGCGGCGACGATGCTGACCGCCACGGCGATCGCGGCGCCGAACCCCAGACCGCCGTAGGAGATGCCCGTGGGCACGAAGCCCGCCAGGGCCGCCACGATTCCGGTGACCACGGCCAGCACGGCGCCCAGCAGAGCCCCCAGGATCGCCGCCACCACCGGTTCGACCAGCAGCGCGGCGACCACGGGGCCGCGCGGGATCCCGTTGGCGCTGAGCACACCGAGCTCGCGGGTGCGGTGAGCGACCGTCCTGGTGGTGGCCACCGCCACCTCGACGACACCGACGAGCAAGACGGTGACCGCGATCAGGATCACCGCACGGTTGATCTCGTCGGCATGTCCCAAAGTGGCGGACTGGGCGCTGATACCGGCGGACATCCCGAACACCAGGACCACCAGATAGGCGCCGGTGGCGGTGGTGACGATGGGCAGCACCATCTCGCGGATACGCCGGCGTGCCGACAGGTACCCGTAGGCCAGCCCCTTGCTGATCATCGAGCCTCCAGGAGATCAACGGGTTTCTGTTGCAGCAGCCGGTGCACCGGGACCAATGCGCCGACTATCGCCATGGCGGGCAGGAACGCCGCGACCATGGCCGAGGCCTGCGCCCAGGCGGTCACGGTGGCGATCTCCGGGATCACCAGTGCCACAGCAGCTCCGGCCCCCAGCACGCCTACCAGATAGGCGGCGACGAAGACCACCGCGGATTCGACGAGGAAGAAGTAGAGGACCTCATCGGCGAGCCCGATACTGCTCATGATCCCGAACTCGCGTTTGCGTTCCTGGACCGCCGCCAGGAACGACGACACCGCGATGACAAAACCCAGGCCGAGGCCGACGATCGAAATGAGGCCGAGGGTTGAACTGGTGACCTTGCCGGAGAACAACGCCGAGAATTTCTGTTCGAAGGTCAGCGGACCGGAACCGCCCACCGTGTCATAGATCAGGCCCGAACCCGCCGGATCGGGTTGCACCGAGGGATCGGGGGTCGACGGCATCCCCACCTCCTCGGCGAAGGCCTGCGCCAGATCGCGGCGGCTCTCCTGGCCCGCCGGGGCCTCGACCGTCCACCACCCGTGATCGCCGACCACCGTCTGCGCCAGCTCCGCCGGCACCAGCATGGACTGCCCCGGTCCGGAGACGTCCACCGTCAGGTCCTGTCCACCCACCGTCACCGAGTCACCCGGTGAGACGCCGAGGCGCTGCGCCAGATCGGCACCGAGAACGGCTTGGCCCGAGCGGATTTCGTCGCGCCCCCGCAGTGACACCACGGACCCGTCGACGGTGGTCACACCGGAGAGTGTGCGCACTCCCCGCCAGCCGTCGGGGATGCTGATGGCCGGGGCCGGCCCGTCGGCGACCAACGCCTGGGCCTCCTGGTCGAAGTGCACGCCCGCAGCCGGAACCGCCCACAGCGCCGAGCCGTCCAGGACCTCGCTCACGGAGTCGGCCCCGGTGATGGCGAAGCTGGCCGCGATGGTCCGCACCACCACCACACAGGCGATGGCCAACGCGATGCCCAGCACCGACAGGACGAACCGTTCGGGCCGGCGTCGGATGTTGGCGAACGCGAACCGCACCAGGCACATGAACGTGTTGCCGGGTGCGGTCGCGACCGCCGGTGCTCGTGAGGTTGTCGCTGTGGGCGCAATGGTCTCCACAGCAGGAATGCTGAGATCGCCCTGTTTCATTGACTGCCGCGCGGAATGTCCAACGCGTTAACTCGGGCGGGCCCGGGTTAAGTCGGTGTGTCAGGAAGACAACGGATTTCGTTGCCCACCGACACAGCAGTACACAGCAACCTCAGAGGTACGACCTTCAGAAACTGGCGTGCGGTGCGCCGATTCCGGGGTCGATCTGCACCGGGCCCGACGCCGACGGCGCCACCGGGAAGTCGAAGATCGCCGTCGGGATGTAGACGGTGGCACACGAGTTGGGGATGTCGACGACGCCGGACAACCGTCCCTCGATGGGTGCCGACCCGAGCAACAGATAGGCCTGCTCGGGGCTGTAGCCGAATTTGGTCAGGTATTCGATTGCGTGCAGGCACGCCCGCTGATACGCCAGGTCGGAGTCGAGGTACCGCTGTTCGCCGTCCAGCGTCACCGAGGTTCCGGAGAAGGCGATCCACTCCGAGTACTGCGGATCGGTGTTGCCCGGCATGAAGATGGCGTTCTCCCGCACACCGTAGGTGTCCATGCCGCCCTTGATGAGGTCGACGTGCAGATCCAAGAAGCCGCCCATCTCGATGGCCCCGCAGAAGGTGATCTCCCCGTCGCCCTGCGAGAAGTGCAGATCACCGAAGGACAGATTGGCCCCCGGGACGAAGACCGGATAGAAGACCCGGCTACCTTTGGTGAGGTTCTTGATGTCCTGGTTGCCGCCGTTTTCCCGCGGCGGCGCGGTACGCGCGGCTTCGCCTGCCACTCTTGTGAATTCGTCTCCGCTCAAGGAGCCCAGGATGGCCTGCTCGGGCTCCGGCGGAAGTGCCAGGGGCGGTACCCGGTCCGGATCGGTGGCGATCAACGCCCCCTCGCGGGCGTTCCAGGTGGCCAGCAGCTCGGCGCTGGGCGCGGTACCCATCAGACCGGGATGGACGATGCCGGTGTACTTGACCCCGGGCACGTGCCGGGAGGTGGCACTCTGACCGGCGAAGTCCCAGATGGCCTTGTACGCGTCGGGGAACTGGTCGGTGAGGAACCCGCCGCCGTTGAGCTTGGCGAAGATTCCGGTGTAGCCCCAGCCCTGGCCGGCCAGCGGACCGGAATCCTCCTGCGGTATCGGCCCGACGTCGAGGATGTCGACGATCAGCAGGTCGCCCGGTTCGGCCCCTTCGATGGCGAACGGCCCCGACAGGCAGTGCACACCTTTGAGGGGCGCATTCAGGATGTCTTCGGCGGAATCGTCGTTGCGGATGGCGCCGTCGAACCATTCGCGGCAGTGCGCGCGGAAGGTGTCGCCGGGTTTCACGGTCACGGCGGCCGGGATGTCCGGATGCCAGCGGTTGTGACCGACGATCGGTTGGTCGGTGAACTTCTTGGTTGAATCCAGCGGGAACAGCAACTCGGGCACGCGGACCTCCTCTATTCGTTCCGGGACACCTCAATGGAACCGGAGGATTAGGCTCGACGCCATGCCCACCTATTCGTTCCGGTGCGAGCAGGAGTGCCCCGACTTCACCGCGCAGTTCCCCATGACGGCGATTCCCGATCAGCAGCTCTGCCCGGAGTGCGGCACTTCCGCGCGCCGGCGCGTCGGAAGTCCTTCACTGGGCAACGCCAACAGTGCAGCGATGCGCTTACACGACGCCACGCGGGGCAGCGCCGACAATCCGGCGGTGGTGAAGAGCCTGCCGCCGGGTCCGCGACGCGCTCCGGTGACCACCAATCCCCTGCACCGTCGACTACCCCGACCGTGAGTCCTGTATCCGCGGAAACGGTTGCGCCTCTTCGAGTTCGAAGGCCAGCTCCAGCAGCGTCGTCTCCCCGCCGGCCGGGGCGGTGAACATCATGCCGACCGGCAGCCCGGCTGCCGACTGCGCCAGGGGCAGGGAGATCGCCGGGTCACCGGTGATGTTCTGCAAGGGAGTGAAGGCCACCCAGTCGGAGAGCCGGCCGATGATCTGCTCGTAGTCCGCGGTGGGGTCCAGATACCCGATCCGGGGCGGCTCGTCCGCCAGCGTGGGGGTGAGCAGGACGTCGTATTCGCGGGCCAAGGCGGACAGGTGCCTTCGGGTCCTGGCCAGCCGCAGCAGAGTCAGCGGCAGCCGGTGCAGATTGCCCGCGGCGTGGCGATCGAGCCCGAGGGTGAGGTTGTCCAGCTTGGTGCGGTCGAAGGAGTCGCCGAACCTGCGTTTGCCCCCGCGCACCAGGGCCATGGCCAGCAGTGCCCAGTAGAGCACGAAGTCGTCTTCGAACGAGGTCGGCACCGGCGGCGCGACGTCGAGGAGTTCGACCCGGTGGCCCAGCCCTTCGAGCAGCGTCGCCGTCTTGAGGGTCAGATCGCGGATCTCGGGACCGCACTCCCGGCGGATCGAGGAGGTGAACACCGCCACCCGCAACCGGGTGCGGCCCGGGCCCGTCACGTCCCCGATCGGTGGCAGCCTGGTGTTGCGCCACGTGCGCTCCACCTCGCGGTAGAAGGCCGCGGTGTCGCGCACGGTGCGGGTCACCACTCCGTTGGCGACGATCCGGATCGGCATCTGCCTCATGTCCTTGTCGAGCGGCAACCGTCCGCGGGTCGGCTTGAGCCCCACCAAGCCGTTGCAGGAGGCGGGGATCCGAATCGACCCACCGCCGTCGTTGGCGTGGGCGATCGGCACGACACCGGCGGCGACGAACGCCCCCGCCCCCGACGACGAGGCACCCGCGGTGTGCTCGGGATGCCAGGGGTTGCGCACCGGTCCCAGTCGCGGATGCTCGGCTGCGGCGCTGAACCCGAACTCCGACATCAGCGTCTTGCCCAACGGTATGAGACCCGTCGCCAGGTAGGCGCGGGAGAAGTCGCCGTGGGCGCTCCGGGCCCGGGGCAGCCACGCGTCGGTGCCTTCCATGGTCGGCATCCCCGCGACGGCGACATTGTCTTTGATGAATGTCGGTACGCCGTCGAAGAATCCGCCGTAGGGCGTCGGTGCGGCGGCGCGGGCACGGGCCTCCTCGAACGCCCGGAACGCCACGCCGTTGAGGTGGTCGTTGACGGCTTCGACGCGGGCGATGGCGGCCTCGACGGCTTCGGCGCGGCTGATCGCGCCACGCGCGATGGCCGCAACAGTGCCCACGGCATCGAGGTCGGCGAGGGCATCGTCGGTGAATGCGGAGATCCGGGTCACACTCCCGACGCTAGCAATACACGTGTCTAATAAGAAATGTCGGTACGGTGTCGTCGTGGCCCACAGCAAATGGACCCGGTGGCTGGCCGCGGCGCTGTGCGCCGGCGCCGTGACCGGGTGCAGCACGACGGTGGCCGGCGTACCGGTCAGCGAGGGCGTCGACGAGACCGTTTACCGCGACGTGACGGTCAACGACCTGCCCCAGCTGCTGCTCAAACCCACCGAGTTCGACGACATCCTCGGGACCGGCAACATGGCGATCAGCGACACCTCCGAACGTGCGGTGGCCCTCGACCCCGGGCAGACCGTCACCGGTGACGCCGGCTGCCTGGGAGCCGCGTTCTCGGCGATGGCCGATGTGTACCGCGGCACCGGCTACGTCACCGCCCTGGGCCAGCGGGTCACCCAGCCGGACGACAGCGCCGACTACATCGCCTTCCAGTTCGTCGCGCTCTACCCCGGCGTTCGCGGCGCCGAACGCTTCCGCAGGGAGTCCGAGACCACCTGGCAGGGCTGCGCGGGCAAGCCCGTCAGCCTCAAACAATCCGACACCGTCACCGACACGTGGACCATCGGCGACACGTCCACCTTCGGCGGCATCGTGTCGGTGGTCAACATGCAGGAGGGCGGCGACGGCTGGGCCTGCTCACGCTCTCTGGGTGCGCGGTCCAATGTGGTGGCCGATGTGGCGGCGTGCGGCGCGGACGTGACCGTCGAGAGCAGCGCCACGATCGTCGCCAAGATCCTCGGCAAGATTCCCGGCTGACAGCCCGGCGGGGCACCGGAAAAGGAGAAACCCCGCGCCTGACCGGGATCACCGGCCCCGAACGCGGGGTCTCTGTGTCTGAGCGGATTGGTGTGCCGCTCAAGCCTGTTCTGCTAGTTGCCGGTTACTGCTGGCCGACCTCGAACCGGACGAACCGGGTGACGGTCACGCCGGCCTCGTCGAGCAGCGCCTTGACCGACTTCTTGCTGTCGGACACCGACGGCTGATCCAGCAGCACGACGTCCTTGAAGAACCCGGTGAGCCGGCCTTCGACGATCTTGGGCAGCGCCTGCTCGGGCTTGCCTTCCGACTTGGCGGTCTCCTCGGCGATGCGACGCTCGTTGGCCACGATGTCCTCGGGCACCTCGTCACGCGTCAGGTACTTGGCCTTCAGCGCGGCGATCTGCAAAGCCACGGCGTGCGCCGCTTCCTTGCCCTTGGCAGCGTCGGAACCGGTGTACTCGACCAGCACGCCGACGGCCGGCGGCAGGTCAGCGGCCCGCTTGTGCAGGTAGGCCTCGACCGTGCCCTCGAAGAACACGGCACGACGCAGTTCGAGCTTCTCACCGATCTTGGCCGACAGGTCAGCGACGGCCTGCTCGACGGTGCTGTCGCCCAGCTTGGCGCCCTTGAGCGCGTCCACATCGGCGGCCTTGGCCTCGATAGCAGCCTCGAGAACCTGGTCGGCCAGAGCCTGGAACTCGGCGTTCTTGGCCACGAAGTCGGTCTCGGAGTTGAGCTCGATCAGCGCGCCGCCCTTGGCCGCCACCAGACCTTCGGCGGTGGCACGCTCTGCGCGCTTGCCGACGTCCTTGGCGCCCTTGATGCGGAGCAGCTCGACGGCCTTGTCGAAGTCGCCGTCGGACTCGACGAGCGCGTTCTTCGAGTCGAGCATTCCGGCGCCGGTCAGCT
The DNA here is from genome assembly GCF_059132455.1 of Mycolicibacterium sp. SMGY-1XX. NCBI lineage: Bacteria > Bacillati > Actinomycetota > Actinomycetes > Mycobacteriales > Mycobacteriaceae > Mycobacterium > Mycolicibacterium sp. SMGY-1XX. Next base: position 2,765,599 of record NZ_CP101139.1, on the reverse strand, counting down.
CCCGCAGGCGCTTGACGTCGGCAGCGGTGTAGTTAGCCATATGAGCCTTCCTTCGAAATTACGAAGCGTCGGGGGTGGTCTCAGCGGACGGAGCCTCGGCGCCGGCGCCGGTGGTGGCACTGGCGAGCAGCTCCTGCTCCCACTCGGCCAGCGGCTCGCCGGCAGCGGCTTCGGGCTTGCCGTCGCCGCTGTTGATGCCGGCGCGCGCCTGCAGACCCTCGGCGACCGCGGAGGCCACGACCTTGGTCAGCAGCGCAGCCGAGCGGATGGCGTCGTCGTTACCCGGGATCGGGTAGTCGACCAGGTCGGGATCGCAGTTGGTGTCCAGGATCGCGATGACCGGGATGTTCAGCTTGCGGGCCTCGCCGACGGCGATGTGCTCCTTGTTGGTATCGACGACCCAGACGGCCGACGGCACCTTCTGCATATCGCGGATACCGCCGAGGCTGCGCTCCAGCTTGTTCTTCTCACGCGTGAGCATGAGGATTTCCTTCTTGGTGCGACCCTCGAAACCACCGGTCTGCTCCATCGCCTCGAGTTCCTTGAGGCGCTGGAGGCGCTTGTGCACGGTGGAGAAGTTGGTGAGCATGCCGCCGAGCCAGCGCTGGTTCACGTACGGCATGCCGACGCGGGTGGCCTCATCGGCGATGGACTCCTGCGCCTGCTTCTTGGTGCCGACGAACAGGACGGTGCCGCCGTGGGCGACGGTCTCCTTGACGAACTCGTACGCCTTGTCGATGTAGGTCAGCGTCTGCTGCAGGTCGATGATGTAGATGCCGTTGCGGTCGGTGAAGATGAACCGCTTCATCTTGGGATTCCAGCGACGGGTCTGATGCCCGAAGTGGGTGCCGCTGTCCAGCAGCTGTTTCATGGTCACGACGGCCATGGTTGTGCCCAGCTTTCATTGTCGGTTGTCGTTCGGCCTCGGGTGATGCCGAACCCTGGCGTCTGCGTGCATGCCGGACCCGTGGTGGACACGGGACCGCCCGGCATGCGGATGCAACCCTCAGAAGTTCGGGGCCGCGGCGCAGGCGCGCGAAGTCAACTCACTCGCGCGAGTTGCGGGTAGAAGTTTACACCCTGCTAACAGGTGCTTTGTCCACACAGCGGCGCCGATCCCCAGGTCCGCCGCGGGTGGCTGGCGGACGTCGACGGCAACGCGCTGAACTGCGGAGATGCGCGTTCTGCTGACTGTACTGGTGGTTCTGGCGACTTTGGGCGCCGGGACTGCCGGTGCGGATGCCACCCGGTTGCAGTGGCCGCTGCGGCCGGCCCCCGCCGTGCTGAGACCATTCGACGCACCCGCGCCGAACTGGAAACCGGGTCACCGCGGCGTCGATCTGGGCGGCGCCGACGGCCAGCCCGTGTATGCCGCAGCGCCGGCGGTCGTGGTCTTCGCCGGCGTCCTGGCCGGACGCCCGGTGGTGTCACTGCAGCACCCCGGAGGGCTGCGCACCACCTATGAACCCGTGCAGGCTACGGTGCGGGCCGGCCAACCGGTTGACGTCACGACGGCGGTCGGGACGCTGACATCCGGCCACGCCGGCTGCGGTGCACCGGCGTGCCTGCACTGGGGCGCGATGTGGGGTCCGGCCGCACGCGCCGACTACGTGAACCCACTCGGGTTGTTGACCACCACACCCGTGCGCCTCAAGCCCCTGCCGCCTTAACGTCGAGATCATGACGGCACCGACGAGCGCCCACCGCACCCGACCGCCTCGATTCGGCGTCACGGCCGCGGCGCCGCGGGGTCCGGACTGGGCCCAGTTCGCCGCCGGAATCGAAGCCGCCGGATTCGATGTCGTGACACTGCCTGATCATCTGGTGCCGACGCTGGCGCCGTTCGCCGCTTGTGCTGCCGCCGCGACGGCCACCACCCGGCTGCACACCGGCACCCTGGTGCTCAACAACGATCTGCGGCATCCGGTCGACACCGCCCGGGAGGCCGCGACGCTGGCCGCGTTGTCCGGTGGCCGCTTCGAACTGGGCCTCGGCGCCGGCCACATGAAATCGGAGTACGACGCGGCCGGGCTGACCTTCGATCCGGGCGCCACCAGAGTCGCCCGGCTGATCGACGCGGTGGAGATCGTGTGTGCCCTGCTCGACGGCCGCACCGTTGATGTCGAGGGCGCGCACTACCGCGTCCGCGCTGACGCCGGCGCACTCGTCGCACCGCCGCCACACCATGTACCGCTTCTCGTCGGCGGGAACGGCACCGAGGTGTTGCGCCTGGCGGGCCGGTGCGCCGATATCGCCGGATTTGCCGGCTTCAGCCACAACCGCGACGCCACTCGAGTCCGGTTGACCCATTTCGATTCCGAGGGCCTGCTCGATCGCATCGCCGTGGTGCGCGAGGCCGCCGGTGACCGCTTCGAGAGCATCGAGCTCAACGTGCTGATCCAGGCGGTGGTGCACACCACCGATCAGCACGGCGCTGCCCAGGAGCTGGCCGCCGCCTTCGGCTCCGGGGTCACGGCGGACGAGGTGCTGGCGTCACCGTTCGTGCTGATCGGCACCCATGAGCAGATGGCCGAGGCACTGGCCGACCGGCAGCGCCGATTCGGAGTCAGCTACTGGACGGTGTTCGACACCTGGGGCGATCGACCGTCCGCGGTTCCCGATCTGACCGAGGTGATCACTTTGTTGCGCTGACCCGGTCCAGGAAACCGAGGATCGCCGCGACCACCGTGTCGGGCTGATCGCGTTGTACCCAATGCCCCGCTCCCGCAACCACTTTCAGCTCCGCATCCGGGATCAGCGCGGCCGCTGCTCTCGCACGTGCCACCGGAACACCGGAGTCGCGGTCGCCGTGCACGATCAGTGTCGGCGGTCGCACATCCGCGAGCCGGCTGCGGTAGTCGGTGGCGAGGCGGTTCCAGCGGATCTGTTCACGCTGCCACTGCGCGAACGCCTCGAAGCCGCACCCGGACCGCGCTGCCGTCATCACCTGGCCCATCAGCTCGGTGGTGCGCTGGGCAGGATCACGCACCAGCGACGACATGCTCCACGCCATCCCCGCTCGACTGGCGGCCAGGCCCCGCGTCATCGCGCCCAGGAGCCCGCCGCGCAGCAACGCCCAGGTGAGCACCTGCCGGGGCAACGACCACAAACCGTCGCTCAAGCGCGGCATGAGCCCGTAGCTGCCCAGCAGCATCACCCCGCGCACCGCCTCCGGCCGCGCCAGCGCGTGACCGACAGCCATGCCCCCGCCCAGCGACAAGCCGCCGATGACATGCGGTCCGGCCGTGGTGGCAGCCACGAATTCGCCGACGTAGTCGACCAACCGCTGTTGCGAGGCCGGCCACGGCGCCGGCGGGCTCAGGCCGTAGCCGGGATGGTCGGGAGCCAGTACTCGGTATCCCGCAGCGGCGAGCCTGGGCGCCAGCCCAGCCCACGACAGCACGGCGTTGTCGACGCCACCACCGTGCAGCAACACGACGGGCACATCGGAATCTCTTGAGGGGGGCCGCCATTCGAGGTAGGACACCTGACCCCAGGGCAACTCGACGGTCGATCTGCGCGCGTCGATATGCTGCCCCTTTTCTTTCGGCCGATGTGGCGATCCTAACCGGCCCGGCAGACTGGCCGCATCGGCGAGTTGAGGAAACGACCCCCCGGCAGCCGCGGTCTCGCGAGTCCGTCGACGTGCTGCTGGAGGCTCCATGAACCCATCGTGGACTCGAACCCGAGCGCGGCCAACTCGCATTCGCACCGGCCCCTGACGTGCGACGACGGGCCGTCAGGTTTCAGGCCCGGGGATGGGCTTGATCGTGCACCGCACGCAACCGCGCCACCGTGACATGGGTGTACAGCTGAGTGGTGGCCAGCGTGGAATGGCCCAGCAGCTCCTGCACGATCCGCAGATCGGCGCCGCCCTCCAGCAGATGCGTGGCCGCGCTGTGCCGCAGACCGTGCGGGCCCATGTCCGGAGCTCCGTCCACCGCCGAGACGGTCTGATGCACGACGGTGCGAGCTTGCCGGGCATCCAGTCGGCCCCCTCGGGCGCCCAGGAGCAGCGCCGGCCCGGAGTTCCGGTTCATCAACGCGGGTCTGCCGTCGGAAAGCCACATCCGCAGCGCATCTTCGGCGGGTTCACCGAACGGGGCGGTGCGTTGTTTGTCGCCCTTGCCGAGCACCCGCAGCAGCCGCCGGTCCAGATCCACGTCATCGACGTCCAAGCCACACAGCTCGCTGACCCGGATACCCGTCGCGTACAGCAGTTCGACGATCAGACGGTCCCGCAGGGCAAGCGGATCACCTTCCTGTGCACCGGTTTTGGCGGCAGCCATGGCGGCCAGCGCCTGGTCCTGACGCAGCACCGACGGCAGTGTCCGTCGAGCCTTGGGCACTTGCAGTCGCGCGGCAGGATCGCTGTCGAGCAGTCCGCGCCGGGCCGCCCAGGCGGTGAACGTCTTGACCGCCGAGGTACGCCGGGCCAGGGTGGTGCGCGCGGCCCCCGCGCCGGCCTGCGCGGCCAGCCAGGCCCGCAGCACCGGCAGGGACAGGGCTCTCAGGCCTGCGGTCGGCGCGCGTTCGGCGGCGAACTCGAACAGTGACCGCAGGTCGCCGAGATAGGCACGTTGGGTGTGCGGCGAGCGGCCACGTTCCAGCGCCAGGTACTCGGCGAACTCATCGAGCACCTGTTCGAAGTCGTCTCCTCCGCGCGGCACTCCCCTACCGTCGCAGACGCCGGCCCCCGAGCGGCTCAGGTCACCTGCGCGTGTCTATCCCTCGCCACCCTCGGCCTTGGCCAGTTCCTGCTTCCACTGCCGGAACGTCTCCTCGGTGCGGCCGCGGCGCCAGTATCCGGAAATCGATGCCCACTTGGCGTCCACACCACGTTCCTTACGGATGTACGGCCGCAGGTTGTGCATCACCGCCTGCGCCTCACCGTGAATGAAGACGTGCACCTGACCGGGGAGCCAGGGTGCGCTCTTGACGGCCTCGATCAACGGGGCGTGGTCGCCGGCATGGTCCTCGGGTACCAGGTCCGCGCGCCCACCCCGGTAGATCCAGTGCACCTGCACGCCTTCGGGCGCGGGCAGGGGCAGCTCGTCGTCGGGTCCGGCGACCTCGATGAACACCTGCCCCGTTGCGTCGGCGGGCAGTGCGTCCAGCGTCGAACTGATCGCCGGGATGGCGGATTCATCGCCGGCGAGCAGATGCCAGTCGGCGGCCGGGTCGGGCGAGTAGGCACCGCTCGGTCCCAGCAGATAAACGCGTTCAGCCGGCTGCACCCTGCCGGCCCACGCGCCGGCGATGCCGTGGTCGCCGTGGGTCACGAAGTCGATGGCGATCTCGCGGGCCCGGGGGTCGGCGTAGCGCACGGTGTAGGTGCGCAGGGTCGGCTGGTCGTGCGCCGGGAGTTTCTTGAAGCTGTCCATGGTCAGCGGGGTGGGCAACGAGGCCATATCCACCGCGGAAGGGATGAACAGGATCTTCACGTAGGAGTCGGCGAACTCGCTCGGAGTGAAGGTGTCGAATCCATTGCCTCCCAGAACAACTCGCACCATATGAGGTCCCAGTTGCTCAGTTCGCACTACTTCGAACGCGTGTAGTGGTCGGCCCGCCACATCGCCTCCCATCGTCGTTTGCTTAGACCATCGACTATACGAGCCGGGCGAGGCGCAGCGGTTGGTCCCTCACAGCATGCGGCGCAGCTCACCATTGCGACGGAACACCGTGTGGCGCAACACCAGGGCGACGTGCACCCCGATGACTCCGAGAAACACCACCTGCGCGGTGATGTGCATCCAGAGCCAGTCCACGCTCACCGCCACCAGGAGCAGGCCCGACACGGGCACCAGAAACAGCGAGGTGAGCAGGAGCTTCTCGGCCGCCGACTCCACCGTCCGTTCCCGCGCCGAGAGGTAGGGCGCCCACGGGGGAAGCGGAGCGGTGGTCCGCCACAGCACCCGCGCCAGCCCCAGGGCCAGCAGCGTCAGCCCCAGGAGTACGTGGGCTTCGGGCAGGGAGATTCCGTCGCGCACACCCGCGCCGCTGAGCAGGTCGGACACCGCCACACCCACATAGTCGTCCTCCCGCGCATCGAGTTGATCCTCCAGGCCGTCGATGTACGCGTCGAACGCATCCTCACTTGCCTCGCCACCACGCTCGGCTGCCTCCTCACCGCGGTCCTCGAGTTCGTCGATGCGTTCGTCCTCGCGATCGATGGCGGCGTCGTCGGCCTCCATGGTGAGGCCGACGCCGAACTGCGCGGCGACGGCGAGCACGGTGGCCCAGTGCAGCAGCTTGGTGACCGAGCCGTAGCCGTGCGGACCGTTGCGCAAACGCATGCTGGTTACTGTCCCGCGACGCTCGCCGTTTTGTTGGCCGAACCCGATCCCGACTACCTTCAGCTAGACTGAAGCTTGTGCACACAGTGGTGGTGGCTGCGTTACCCGACACCGTGGCGTTCGATCTCACCGTGCCCGTCGAGGTGTTCGGGCGCGTGAGGCTGCAGTCGGGCGAGCCGGCCTATCGTGTGGTGGTGTGCGGGCTCGAACCCGAGGTGGGCGCGGGCCCGTTCCGCATCGTCACCGACCGCGGCCTCGATGCGCTGGACCAGGCCGACACCATCGTGGTGCCCGGCCGCAACAACGTGACCACCCCGCCGCCGCATCCGGTGGCGGGAGCGCTGCACGCCGCGTTCGCCCGTGGCACCCGAATCGTGTCGATCTGCTCCGGCGCCTTCACGCTGGCTGCCACCGGCCTGCTCGACGGTCGCCGGGCCACCACACACTGGGTCGGCACCGAGGCATTCCGGTCGATGTACCCGAAGGTGCTGCTCGACCCGGATGTGCTCTACGTCGACGAGGGGCAGATCTTGACCTCGGCCGGCGCATCGGCGGGCATCGACCTGTGCCTGTATGTGGTGTACCGCGACCACGGCGCGGCCGTCGCCGCGGAGGCGGCCCGCCTGTCGGTGGCTCCGTTGCACCGACGCGGCGGTCAGGCCCAGTTCATCGTCCAACCCGTCTCTCCTCCTGCGGGTTTCGGTCCCCGCCAGGATCTCGACGACGTGCTCGGCTGGATCGAGTCCCATGCCCATCGCGAGCTCACCCTGGACGAGATCGCCAGGCAGGCGGCCTTGAGTGTGCGCACACTCAATCGACGGTTCCAGGCCGCAACCGGCCGGACTCCGATGCAGTGGGTGACCAGTGTCCGCGTGCGTCATGCTCAACAACTGTTGGAGACAAGCGATCTGGGGGTGGAGTCGATCGGGCGCCGCGTCGGGTTCAGTTCAGCGGCGAACTTTCGGGAGCAGTTTCGGCGGCTCACCGGGGTTCCGCCACGGCGCTACCGCGAGTCGTTCCGCGGTCCGCTGGCGGGTTGACCCGGCTTCACCACATGAGCCCGCGGATCAACTCCACCGGTGGGATGTCCTCGAGCGCGATGAGCCCGTGCGGCGCGCGGCACACCCAGTCGATCGCGTTGACCACCCGTGCCGCCGTCGAAAGGCAGCCGGCATCGGTGAGGTCCATCGCCGGGTGAGACACATGGGTGTTGAGCACCACGCGCGGTTCGCCCTCGACGATCACCCGGTGTACACCCGGCTGGTTGTCGGGCGGATATTCCCAGTCGGGTGCCGAGGCCGCGGTGAGCCGGTTGATGTGTTCCATGGTGATCACGGCAACCCCGTCGCGGACACCCTCTACCGCGAACCGGACCGCCGCCATCTGCCCCGGTTCCACCGTCGTCATCGGGCACTCGATGCGCTGGTCGGCGAACCAACGCTGCGAACGCTCGCGAATCTCGTCGAGCTCGATACCCAGTTGGTCGGCGAGATTGCGTATCAGGCCTCCCCACATGGACGCGATGACGCCCGGCATCAACGCCAGCGGTGTCTCCTCGGATGTGGAACCGAAACCCATTGTGACGCCCGTGAACTCGTAGTCGTCATAATTGCCGTAGTCGAAGATTTCCTGCACGGTGACCGACCTGGCCCGGGTGACGAGGCTCAGCGCGCTGTGCACTTCGGTGTCGCCGGAGTAGCCCGGATCGATACCGTTGACGAACAACGACGTGTTGCCGGTCTTGCACGCTGCCATCAGAGGAGCACACAGCCAGTCGTCGGCGAAGCGGGGAGCCACCAGCCACACCATCGACGTGGCGACCACGTTGACACCGGCGGCCAGAAAAGCCGACATCTGTTCGATTGCGACCGTCGGACGGGTCTCCCCCTGGGCGGTGTACACCACGCAGTCGGGCCGCAGCGCGATCAGTGCGTCGATGTCATCAGTGGCCAGAATCCCCGTCGCCTCGTCGAGGCCGCACAGTTCCGCGGCGTCGCGACCGATCTTGTCCGTCGCTGCGGCGTGCACGCCGACCAGTTCGATATCGGGCCTTCCGATGATGGCCCGCAGGGAGTGGCGTCCCACATTGCCCGTCGAGAACTGGACCACTCGGCGCATCTGTCCCCCGATCGCGGCAGTGGATACCTCCGACCAGAGTCAAACACAGATCCCGGATCGTACGGGCGTTTCACCGAACAGCGGCACGGGTTATCGTCGCACCATGGCAGTGGTGGACCGACCTTCGGCGCGAGAAGCCAAGCGTCTGCAGACGCGCGAGCGGTTGATGGGAGCCGCCATCGCGGAGTTCAAACGGTCCGGCATGGCTGACGCCGACGTCCGCGCGATCGTGGCCGCCGCGGGAGTTGCCCACGGCACCTTCTTCTTTCACTTCCCCACCAAGGAGCATGTACTGCTGGAACTGGAGCGGCGCGAGGAGGAGCGCATCGCCAAACAGCTCCGGCGTTTCGTGGCGGCGGACAACACGCTGTCAGAGATCCTGGACGAGGCCGTCCGCCTGGTCGTCGGGCTGGAGCGCCGACTCGGGGCCGTGTTGTTCAAAGACTTCCTGGCCCTTCACTTCTCCCAGAAGCGGCCGCAGACCGAAGGCACCGGCGACCACCCGGTGGTGGTGGCCGTCGGACAGGAGATCGAACGTGCCCAGGCCACCGGTGAGGTCGATCCCGACGTCAACCCGTTGAACAGCGCGGTGTTCTTTCTGCTCGGGCTCTACGCGCTGTTGACCACCACGCACGGCTGGGCGTCCCAGACCGCACTGCTCGACGACTACGTGGTCAGGACGATGCGCAGCATCGAAGCGCGCTGATTGGTTGACTTAAGTCAGTTCGGGTGCCACTCTCGAGGCCGGGTTCATCGGCATCGAGGGGACGTTCACATGCCTGCATCAAGCCTGCACCGAACCGGCATGGGCCTGGATGAGCACCTGGAGCAGTCGCAGACCGCTCAACGACAGGCTGACAAGTGGCTGATCTCCGGCAGTTTGCTGATCGGCACCGCCGCCCTGGGCGTCCTCGGACTTCCGCTGTTTCTGCGAGGGGTGTGGTTGTTACGCCGGGCCCAGCGCGACGGCCTGACCGTGCGGCCCATGCTGGTGACGTTGATCGGATATCTCGTCATCATCGACGCTGCGATCAACACGGTTGGGTGGGCGTTGGACCTGGTGGCGAACCACACCCTGCTGGCCCGCGTACTGCTCAACGGCTGGGGAAACATGTTCGACGCCGGGTATTTCTGGCATTACAACGAGCTCTGGCTCGGTGGTGCCGCCGGACCCGGGGAGAAGGCACTCGAGGTGGGGCTCATCCTCACGGTGTTCACCATGCGAATCGCCGCAGCGATCGGCTTCCTGCAGATGAAAAGGTGGGGCCACCAGTGGATGATCATCACCTGCTGGATGGGTGTGGTGATCTGGTGTACGTACGTGTTCAACATGACGATGTTTGCCGACGTGCGGTTCGCCGGCACCGTGCTGCCGGTTGTCGGTTGGTGGCTCTATGACATCTTCTACATCACACCGTTCCTGGCCATCCCCTACCTGCACTCGGTGAACCGGGAGATCTTCTCCGACTGAAGCGCTCTACTTGTTGACTTGAGTCAGTGAGATTGTTAGAAAGAACGGGCCGGGCGCGGGGGTGGCGACATCAGTGACATCGCCTGGCAGACCGGGAGGTTCGAAGATGGACTGGATCTGGGAGATCCTGCGTTACGTCGCGGCCTGGGGCGGCACCGGGTTGATCATCTGGTTCTGGTACTGGATGTTCTCGAACCTGGGCACGTTCTGAGCCGTCGTGACCGAGGCCGCAGATACACGCGCACAGAGCCTTGAACGCACCTGCGCGGTCACCGCGGTGGCACTCAGCGGCGGCCGCCGGCGGGGCGTGCACCTGGTGACCGGGCGGCAGCGACATTTCGGTGTCAACGTCGCAGTCGATACCGTCCGGGTGCCCTACCCCCCGCCCGTCCCGGAGTGGACCCGCAGGTCACTGACATGCGGTGTGGCCCTGCAATGTTCACCGTCCAAAGAGCGGCTGACCCGGTACCGGCTCAACGAGCTGTCGGCCCGCGAGCTGCGCGCGTTGGCCCTTGTCGAGGCCGGCGTCGCCGCGGGATGGATCGCGGCGAACTGGCCCGGACTGCTGCCCGAGGTACGCCATCAGCTCCCCCACCTCGAGATCACGCCCGCAGACACCGAGGCCGCCGACATGCTCGCCACTGCCGTCGCGATGGCCCGCACCGACACGCCGCTGGAGGTGCCGCCACTGATCGGCTCGCTGCCCTTGGCCTTCACCGCGCCGCAGGCGCTCTCGGACAAGCTGCGCCGCACGTTCGGCAGGATGCCCTGGACTTCCACGCAAAAGCGCCTTCCCCGCGCGCATTCGGTACCCGTCGGCGGCGACGGCGGCGTGCGCAACCCCAACCTGCCGCCACCGAGCCGGCCAGAGGACAACGACCTCGACGTCACTCCCCAGCACCGCCCGGGCATCCCGTACCCGGAATGGAACACATGGACCGACAGTTTCCTCCCCGATCACGTGGCGGTGCTGGAACGAGCACATCGCAACCGGCACCGGCCACCCGGTGCGGTATCGGCAGAGCTGCGAAAGTGGTTCCAGCAGCCCACTCATCGTGTGATGCGGGGCGGACTGGAGGACGGTTCCGACCTCGACGTCGACCGCTACGTCAGTCACTACATGAACTCACTCACCGGGGAGGCCGGTCGACCCCGGTTCTTCCGTGCGGAGACGCGCAGCGACCGTGATGTCACGACGGCGCTGCTGCTCGACGGCAGCTCCTCGCTGGGCGTCCACGGCGGCCAGATCTTCTCACTGGAACTCGCGTGCGCCGACGCGTTGTCGCGCGCCATGACCGCGGCGCACGAGCGACACGGCATCTTCACCTTCACCGGCAACACCCGGCATCGCGTCGAAGTGAACTGCCTCAAAGACTTTCATGACCGCCGGTTCGTCCCACCCGGCAGCCTCGGCCTGGTCACCGGTGGGTACACCCGCCTCGGGGCGCCGCTGCGTCACCTGACCCACCGGCTGGCCGCCCAGCCCTCCCAACGCCGACTGCTCATCGTGCTGGGAGACGGGCTGATGTCCGACGAGGGCTACGAGGGCCGCTACGCCTGGGCCGACACCGCCCATGCCGTCGAAGAGGCCGCCGACGCCGGGGTGAGCGTGTACTACGTCGGTGTCGGACCCACCCGGGTAGATCCGCTGCCGGAGGTGTTCGGCCCGAGGCGTTCTCAGCGGATTCGCCGCGTCGAGGATCTGCCGCGGGTGCTCGCCCATGTCCACCGCCAGCTGGTCACCGCATGACCACAACGACCTATCTCGCCCACGGCACCGAGGTCGAGTTGTTCGAACGGGCCTTCCATCAACGACTTCCCGTGATGCTCACCGGCCCGACCGGCTGCGGGAAGACCCGCTTGGTGGAGCACATGGGCGCACTGCTGGGGCGGCCGGTGGTCACGATCAGCTGTCATGACGACCTCACGAGTTCGGATCTCGTCGGGCGGTTCCTGGTGACCGGTGGCGACGTGGTGTGGAACGATGGACCGCTGACCCGGGCGGTCAAAGCCGGTGCCATCTGTTACCTGGACGAGGTGGTCGAGGCCCGGCAGGACTCCCTGGCCATCCTGCACTCACTGACCGATCACCGGCGCACCCTGTATCTGGACCGAGCCGCCGAAACAGTTTCCGCACCAGAAGATTTCATGCTGGTGTGTTCCTACAACCCGGCATACCGCAGCTCCCTGAAGGAGCTCAAACCGTCGTTTCGGCAACGGTTCGTCACCTTGGCGATGACCTACCTGCCGGCCGCGCGCGAAGCCGAGGTGCTCGTCACCGAGGCGGGCGTCGACCTGGCCGTCGCACACCGGCTGGTGCGCTGCGCCACCGCAATCCGAACTGCCGACGAGGTGTTCCACTTCGAGCCGCCGTCCACCCGGACGCTGGTCACCGCCGCGCAGCTGATCGCGGCTGGGACAACCGAACCGGAAGCCGCCGAAGTCTGCATGCTCGCCCCACTCTCCGGCGACGGCGCCGTGACCGACGGACTGCGAGAGATCGCGGCGGCCGCCCTGGCAGCCCTCTAGGAAAGGAGTACCAGCCATGGACCAGAAGGAGAAGAAACGCAAGCGGGCGTTGATCGTCCTCCAGATCGTCATCTACGGCTACCTGCTTGCGATGTTCCTCATCCAGCTCTACATGTCCTTCACCCGCGGCTGGTGGGAGTTGTGAACCTCCCTGGGCTCAGCACCGGCGCCGGCAACAGCGGGCACGCGCTCGCCACCGCGGCCCTCGATGACCACCACGATGCATCGCGTGCCGCCCAGCGCCGCGCGGACAAGTGGATGATCGTCGGCGCCGCGCTGATGGGCATGTGGGCACCCGGCCTGATCGGCTTCCCCATCTTCATGCGAGGTGTGTGGTTGCAGCGCCAAGCGCTGCGCGCAGGTCTGTCGGTGCGTCCGATGATCGTCACCCTGATCGGCTACCTGGTGTTGATCGACGGGATGCTCAACAGTCTGGGCTGGGCACTGGATCTGGTGGCGAACCACACCCTGATCAACCGTGTGCTGATGGTGGGCTGGGGCAACATGTTCGACGCGGGGTATTTCTGGCATTACAACGAGGCGTGGGTGGGTGGCGCGGCCGCCCCCGGCGAAAAAGCCTACGTCGCCGGGCTGATCTTCACGGTCTTCGCCATGCGCGTCGCGGCAGCGATCGGCTTCCTGCAGATGCGCCGATGGGGTCACCAATGGATGATCGTCACCTGCTGGATGGGCGTGGTGATCTGGGCGGCGTACGTCTTCAACATGACGATGTTCGCCGACGTGCGCTACGCCGGTGTGGTGTTCCCGGTCATCGGGTGGTGGCTCTACGACATCTTCTACATCACCCCCTTCCTGGCAATCCCTTATCTGCACACGGTGAATCGCGAGATCTTCACCGACTGATCCGTTGAAGGAGCATCGCCATGACCACCTCATCACCCCTCAAAGACGCTGCAACCGAAGCTCTTCCGCCGGGGACCACCCCGTACTACGCGCGGATGCACAAGTACATCAAACGAGCAGTCCTGGTGTGCCTCGTGGCATTGGTGATCGAGGGCGCGTTCACCCTGCCTTTCATGGCGGTGTGGTACGGCTACCCCACATTGAGCCTCACCGAGGTGTGCAGTGAGCTCCTCAAGGTCCGCTACTCCGATGACACCCTGGAGTGCAAACACCCCTACCCCCCGCTCGGACCGCCCGAGGGCGCCGAGGGCAAGGACACTGCTCAGGACATCTGGGGTATCCAGCCGGTGCCTCAGTACAACCGCATCGGCTTCCGCGAACTGGTCCGCATCCACGAGGAGCGCGAGGCGCGTCAGGCCGCCGAACAGCAGTCGAACACACCCTGAGTCACCCTGCCATCGTCGTTGATCTCGTGATCCGCCACCTCCCCTCGTGGCGTTCCAGTAGCCCGCCGAGCTCCAGCAGTGCGAGTTGACCGAGTACCTGCACCGCGGGCACACCGGCGGCGACCGCGATCTCCTCGGCTGACCGGGCACCACGCCTGGGCAGCGCCTCGTACACCCGCTGCTGCAGCGGGTCGAGGCCGTCCAGTGCGGTGACCGGCCGTGCTGGTTCCTCGGCCAGCTCACCGATGCGACCCATCACCTCGACGATCTCCTGGGCGCGCGTCACCAGCTCCGTCTCCCGGTGGTGACGAAGCAGTTCGTGACAGCCCGCCGACGCCGCTGAGGTCACCGGGCCGGGGACCGCGCACACCGTGCGCCCGAACGTCCGAGCCCACGCCGCAGTGTTGGCGGCACCGCTGCGCAGGCCGGCCTCCACGACAACCGTGGCGCCAGACAGCGCGGCCACCAGCCTGTTTCGCGTCAGGAAGCGATAGCGCGCCGGCCGCACACCCGGTGGGTACTCGCTGAGCAGCAGGCCGCTGCCGGCGATGCGGTGCAGCAGCGCCGAGTGCCCCGCCGGGTACGGCACATCGATACCACCGGCGAGCACCGCGACCGTCACCCCCTCGCACGCCAACGCCGCCCGGTGCGCGGCGCCGTCGATACCGAACGCGCCACCGGAGATCACCGCGACGTCACTGTCGACGAGTCCGGCCACCAGATCGGCAGTCACCTGCTCGCCGTATGTGGTGCACGCCCGCGTGCCGACCATGGCCACCGCACGGTCGGTACGATCCGCCAGGTGCTCCGGGCCGATGGCCCACAACACCAGCGGTGGGTGGTCCTCGGGTTTGCGTTTGCCGTCCGAACGGTGCCCATCGAAGGCCAGCAGCGCCCACTCGGGCCACTGCTCGTCATCCGGGGTGATCAATCGGCCACCACGACGCTTCAGGATCTCCAGATCATCAGCGGCGCTGTCGATCTCATGCCTGGCCCGCACGTGGCCGAGCAGCCCGTCGTCCACCTGTCCGCGGCGCACTCGTTCCGCCGCCTCGACGGGGCCGACTTCGGTGACCAGGGCGGCCAACGGTGGGCACGGCGGCTCGGCCACCCGGGACAGATACGCCCAGGCCAGTAACGCGGTGCGGTCCTCGCTCATCGCGCAGCCCCCGGCTGGCGAAAGCTCAACGCCATTCCCACATCGGCCAGGTTCGGCATCGCTCGGCCGCCCAGATCGGCGAGGGTCCAGGCGACTCTCAAACAGCGATCGACGCCCCGGATGCTCAACAGGCCGCGGTCCAGCGCCGAGGCCAGTGGCTCCATGACCGATTTCGACGGCCGGTAGCGCCCTCTGCGCAGCAGCACGCCGCTGACCTCGGCATTGGTTCGGATCCCGTGGGATCTCCAACGCGCGGTAGCCGCTGCCCTGGCCGCCGCGACCCGTTCCCGCACAACGGCCGTGGGTTCACTGTCTTCGACGTTGAAGGCCGTGGTGCGTACCGGTTGCAGTTCGACCCGAAGATCCACCCGGTCCATCAGTGGGCCGGACAGCTTGCCGAGGTAGCGCCGCTTGTTCGCGGGAGCACACAGGCAGTCCCGCGGATCCGCCGGCGCGCACGGGCACGGATTGGCGGCCAGGACAAGCTGGAACCGGGCCGGGTAGTGCGCCACACCGTCACGACGAGCCAGGCGAATTTCGCCGTCTTCCAGAGGGGTTCGCAATGCCTCCAGCACACTCACACCGATCTCGGCGCATTCGTCGAGGAACAGGACGCCGCGGTGAGCCCGGCTGATGGCCCCCGGGCGCGCCATCCCGGATCCCCCACCGACCAGCGACGCGACACTCGAGGTGTGGTGCGGCGCCACAAACGGCGGCCGGGTGATCAGCGGCGTCGACTCCGACAACACCCCAGCCACCGAATGAATGGCCGTCACCTCCAGCGACTCCGACTCGGTCAACGCCGGCAACAGCCCCGGAAGCCGTTGCGCCAGCATCGTCTTGCCCACCCCCGGCGGGCCGGTCAGCATCAGGTGATGCGCCCCGGCTGCGGCGACCTCCACCGCGAACCGCGCCTGCGTCTGCCCCACCACATCGGCCAGATCCGCCGCGGACTCCACCGCCGGCGCCGCCACCGGGACCCGGCCGGGCAGCTGACCGCCCTCCAGCCACGCGGTGAACTGCCTCAGGCTGCTGACTCCGTAGACCTCGATACCGTCCACCAGACTGGCCTCGGCCAGGTTGTCCACCGGCACCACCGCCGCCTTCCAGCCGTCCCGCTGCGCCGCCAACAGCGCCGGCAACACCCCGCGCACCGGACGCACCCGGCCATCGAGTGCCAATTCACCCAGCAGCACACACTTTTCGAGTCGGTGCCACGGCTTCCCACTCTCGGCCGACATCACCGCCGCAGCCAGCGCCACGTCGTACACCGATCCCATCTTCGGCAACGTGGCCGGCGACAACGCCAACGTCAACCGCGACATCGGCCAATTCCCACCACTGTTGGTGATCGCCGAACGCACCCGATCTCGCGATTCCTGCACCGCCGCATCCGGCAGCCCTACCAGGTGAACTCCCGGCAGGCCGGAGTTGATATCCGCCTCGATCTCCACCGTCTCACCGGCCAGCCCGCGCACCGCCATGGAGAACGCCCGCCCCAGCGCCATCACCCCACCCCGACCACATGGCTGAGTTCCGGCTGCGGTGACCGACCCACCCGCACCCCGATCACGTCGATACGCACACCCGCCCAGCGCCGGTCCTGGCCGGCCAGCCACAACGACGCCAACCGACGCAGCCGGCGCACCTTGGCCGCCGTCACCGCCTCGGCCACCCCGCCGAAACCGTCCCCCGAACGCGTCTTCACCTCGACGAACACCACCGTGTTCGACGACATGTCCGCAGCCACGATGTCCAGCTCGCCGTACCGGCAGCGCCAGTTCCGGCTCACCACCTGCAGACCGGCGGCCTGCAGATGCTCCACCGCGAGCTGCTCACCGAAGGCACCCAGCTCGGTCCGGCTCAGAGAATTCCGAATAGTCATGCCCGCAGACTGCGACCGTCCGCCGACATCGTGCACCCGCACACTGCCGGATCCGCGCTCAACGGCCCCAGTTATCCACAGTCAGAACACCATCCACAGGGCGGCACGAACATCCGGAGTCTGCCGGGGCTCCTCCGGTTCCACGAACCAACGGCCCCTGCGGCTCATTCACGCCCGGGGTTTCGACGTCGACCCACCCCGGTGCCGGAGTTGTCGCCGCCTACTCCGGCAGCCGCAGCTCGGGCTTTTCGACCTCTTCGATGTTGACGTCCTTGAAGGTGATCACCCGGACCTGCTTGACGAAACGTGCCGGGCGGTACATGTCCCACACCCAGGCATCGGCCAGCCGCAACTCGAAGTACACCTCGCCGTCGGAGTTGCGTGGGATCAGTTCGACGCTGTTGGCCAGGTAGAACCGACGCTCGGTCTCCACGACGTAGCTGAACTGGCCGACGATGTCCTTGTATTCGCGGTACAGCGAGAGCTCCATCTCGGTCTCGTACTTCTCGAGATCCTCAGCGCTCATCGGTCCAGCTGTCCTTCATGTCGGTCAGTCCCCTCATCTTGTCCTACCCGAAGTCGGTGCGCTGTTCCAGCACAGCGTCCACGTCGGCAAGCTCGGCCACCTGCATACCCGCCACCCGGCGCACGTTGATGAACGAGCGCCGGTGCTGCGCGCACGGCCCCAGTTCGGCGAGGGCGGTGCTGTGGGCGGCCGTGCTGTATCCCTTGTGCTCGGCGAAACCGTACCCCGGGTGCTCGGTGTCCATCTTCACCATCAGCCGATCCCGGCTCACCTTGGCCAGCACGCTGGCCGCGGCGATACACGCCGCCGCGGCATCACCGGAGATCACCGGCAGCGACGGCATCGGCAGGCCGGGCACGCGGAACCCATCGGACAGCACGTAACCGGGCCGCAGCGTCAGACCGGCGACGGCCCGGCGCATGCCTTCGATATTGGCGACATGCACTCCGCGCCGGTCCACCTCCGTCGACGGGATGAACACCACGTGATAGGCCAGGGCATAGCGCCTGATCAGCGGGAAAAGCCGCTCCCGCTCCTTTTCGTTCAGCTTCTTGGAATCGTCGAGACGCGCCAAGCTGGTCAACCGGTTGGGTCCCAGCACACAGGCTGCCACCACCAAGGGACCGGCACAGGCACCGCGGCCCACTTCGTCCACCCCGGCCACCGGTCCCAGGCCACCCCGATACAGCGCAGATTCCAGGGTGCGCAGACCCGCTGACTTGCGGATCACGGTGCGCGGCGGCCAGGCAGCAGGCACTCAGGCACCTTGACGGGACTCGGCCCCTAGTACGGGGGCGGCCGCCGTTTGGGGATCGAATGTCGTGACACCACCCCAGCGCGACGGCGGCCATGCGATGAACCGCGCCTTGCCGATGACGTTCTCCACCGGGATGGTGCCGTTCATCGGGTCACCCGTGCAGATCAGGCCCTTCTGGGCATCCACCGGTGAACTGGTGCAGTGTGCGCGGGAATCGGCCGAGTGGGTGCGGTTGTCGCCCATGACCCAGAGGCGGTTCTCCGGTACGGTCACCGGTCCGAACTCGTTACCCAAGCAGGGGTACACCGCCGGGTCGGCCATCATGGTGTTCGGGTCGAGGTAGGGCTCGTCGAGCGCTCGGCCGTCCACCGTCAGTCCGGTGTCGGCGCGGCACTCCACTGTCTGGCCGCCGACGGCGATGATGCGCTTCACCAGATCGTTTTCGTCCGGGGGGACGAAGCCGACGAAGGACAGCGCGTTCTGCACGGCGCGAATCGCCGGGTTGTCCGAGCGGATCGACTTGTATCCCACACTCCAGGACGGGGGTCCCTTGAAGACGATGACGTCGCCGGGTGCGGGATCGGTGAACCGATAACTCAGCTTGTCCACCATGATCCGGTCACCCACACAGCCGGGACAGCCATGCAGCGTCGGTTCCATGGACTCCGACGGGATCAGGTAGGGCCGCGCCACAAACGTCAGCATCACGTAATAGAGCACGAGAGCGATGGCAACCAGAATCGCACCTTCGCGCAGAGCGGAGTGCTTCTTCTTGGGCTTCTCGTCGTCGGCGGCGCGATCCACCTCATCGGCGAGATCGGTCTGTTCGTCAGTCCGATCGGGGTTGGCCGAGTCTTCGGTTTCGGTCACGGGATCAGCGTAGTCAGCGTCACCCGGGACCGGAGTATGCGGCGCTCAGGAGCGCGCAAGGTCAGCGCTTTTCCTTGATCTTGGCCTTCTTGCCACGGAGGTCGCGCAGGTAGTACAGCTTGGCGCGCCGGACGTCACCGCGGGTCAGCACCTCGACCTTGTCGATGTTGGGCGAGTGCACCGGGAAGGTGCGCTCTACGCCGACGCCGTAGCTCTCCTTGCGGACGGTGAAGGTCTCACGGATGCCACCGCCCTGACGACGGATGACGGCACCCTTGAAAACCTGGATGCGCTCCTTGGTGCCCTCGATGACCTTCACGTGCACGTTCACGGTGTCGCCGGGGCCGAAGGCCGGGATGTCGTCGCGCAGCGACGCCTGGTCGACGAAGTCCAGCGTGTTCATCGGTGACTCTTCCTTGCGGTCGCGGCCGCGGACAGCGCCCCGCACACTGTGCAAGACGGATCCTTGGCCGATGGGTCGGGCTTTCGGTCTATGTCGCTGCAGGCGATGCTTCGAGCCCGCGCAGACAACTTGTCAATTGTGCCAGACGCGGCGCACGCAATGAAATCGTGTCCTGAACGAGCCTCCTGCGAGGCGATGACGAGGCTGGCTATCCACGCCTGGGTGAGCCTATGCGATTACTCTGGTTTGACGGGCGGGCTTCAGTCATACAGGCCCCGGGGCGCCCACAACAGAACCTTCCGCATCGAGGAGAAGCATGCGTCGGCGGGCGTCACTACTGGTGAAGGGGACAACGGCCCTCATCAGTACAGCTCTGGTCGCCAGCTGTTCGGCCTGCGAGGCCAGGGTGTACGGCTCCCCCGGTCACGACAGCCCGGCCGGCCCGCAGATGTCGGTGGTGGCGCCGCAGGCTCCCGCCGAGGCGGCCGGCAGCCCGGCCATCCAGTCCGCGCCGTCGTTCAACGGTCTCCAGGCCCGCGCCGATCAGGCGGTGGCCGCAGCCTCCGAGGAAGGCGCCGATATCGGCGTCATGGTCCTCGACCGCGAGACGCGCGAGCAGGTGTCCGCGGGACGCACCTCCGGCTGGGCCACGGCGTCGGTGGTCAAACTGTTCATCGCCGACGATCTGCTGCTGCGCGAGCCGAACCTCTCACCCGAGGATCGCAAGTCACTCGATGTCATGCTGCGTTCGTCGGATGACAGCGCCGCCGAGGTCTTCTGGAATCGCGGTGGTGGTAGTGCGATCGTGAACCGCGTCACCGCCCGTTACGGCTTGGCCGACACCTCCCCGCCGGGCAACGGCCGGTGGTTCAACACCATCACCTCGGCGGCGGATCTGGTGCGGTACTACGACATGATGCTCGCCGGAAAGGGTGGTCTGCCCCCGGAACGCGCCAGCATCATCGTCAACAACCTCGCCGCCTCGACACCCACCGCACCCGACGGCACCCAGCCCGGCGGCATCTACCCTCAACGCTTCGGGATCCCCGAAGGGCTGCCCGCCGAACGGGTTGCGGTCAAACAGGGTTGGATGTGCTGCATCGGATCGGACTGGATGCATCTGTCCACCGGCATCCTGGGCCTCGACCGCCGCTACATCATGGTGATCTACGCCTTGCAGCCGGTGGGAGCCGAGGCGGCCCGGAAGACCATCACCCAGGCGGTTCGATCCATGTTCCCCGCCGGCAGCGTCTAGCTAGCCGAGCAGGTCCGGGCGCCGTTGTCGGGTGCGCTCCTCGGCGGCTTCGCGGCGCCACCGCGCCACCCTGGCGTGATCGCCGGACAGCAGCACTTCAGGCACATCGAGCCCACGCCAGCTCGGCGGGCGGGTGTAGCTGGGCCCTTCGAGGAGCCCGTCGGAATGTGAATCCTCTTGGTGCGACTTGGGATTGCCGATCACATCCGGTAGCAGCCGGATTACGGCTTCCAGCATCACCAGGGTCGCCACTTCCCCGCCGTTGAGCACGTAATCACCGATGGACACCTCTTCGACCCGCATCCGCCGGGCCGCATCGTCGGCGACGCGTTGGTCGATGCCCTCGTAGCGACCGCAGGCGAACACCAGATGCGATTCAGCGCTCCAGCGTGCCGCGGTCTCCTGCGTGAACAGCCGGCCCGCCGGCGTGGGAACCACGAGAAGCGTTTCCGGGGAACAGATCTCATCGAGTGCAGCACCCCAGATGGGGGCCTTCATCACCATGCCGGGGCCACCGCCGTAGGGCGAGTCGTCCACGGACTTGTGCACGTCGTGGGTCCAGCGCCGCAGGTCGTGGACCCCGAGTTCGATCCGGCCCGATTCGATGGCCTTCCCGGGCAGCGATTGCCGCAGCGGAGCCAGGTAGTCCGGGAAGATGGTGATGACGTCTATCCGCACGGCGCCTCAGGGAAGATCTTCGATGGCCAGCAGCCCGTCGGGCGGATCTATCTCGATCACGCCGTCGGTCAGCGACACCCTCGGCACGATCGCGGTGACGAAGGGGACCAGTATCTCGCGTCCCTCAGGGGTTTTCACCGACAGGAGTTCACCCGCGGCGGTGTGCAACACCTCGGCGACGGTGCCGACGCCGGCGCCGTCCACGGTGCGCACCGAAAGACCCTCGAGTTGATGGTCGTAATACTCGTCGGGTTCGCTGATGGGCGGCAGGTCGTCGGAGTCGACGAGGAACAGGGTGCCACGCAACGCGTCGGCGGCGTCGCGATCGGCGACGCCGGCCAACCGCACGAGCAGCCGCCCTCCGTGCTCACGCACGGAGTCGACGACGAAGTCCCGCTGCGCTCCCCCACGGGATGCCCTGCCGCGCAGGGTCTTTCCGCGCGCGAAGCGGCCGCCGGGATCATCGGTGCGCACTTCGACCACCACCTCACCGGTGATGCCGTGCGCCTTGACGATACGACCGACGACCAGCTCCACGAGCTTCTGCGCCCTACTGGTCGGTGTCCACCACGTCGACGCGGATCCCACGGCCTCCGATACCGGCGACCAGGGTGCGCAGCGCAGTGGCCGTGCGACCGCCGCGACCGATGACCTTGCCGAGATCGTCGGGATGCACGTGCACCTCGACGGTGCGGCCCCGGCGGTTGGTCACCATGTCGACGCGGACGTCGTCAGGGTTGTCGACGATTCCGCGGACCAGGTGCTCCACGGCGTCGACGACGACAGCACTCATTCGGCGGCGGTCTCGGCGGTCTCGGCAGGTGCCTCGGCGGCAGCCTCGTCAGCCTTGGGCGCCTTCTTCTTCTTGGGCGTGATGGCCTCGCCGGATGGAGCGCCATCGGCCTGGGCCAGCGCTGCGTTGAACAGATCCAGCTTGCTGGGCTTGGGCTCTTTGAGCTTCAGCGTGCCCTCGGCACCCGGCAGACCCTTGAACTTCTGCCAGTCGCCGGTGATCTTCAGCAGGGCCAGCACCGGTTCGGTGGGCTGGGCGCCGACGCCGAGCCAGTACTGCGCGCGCTCGGAATCGATCTCGATCAGGCTCGGCTCTTCCTTCGGGTGGTAGCGGCCGATGACCTCAATGGAGCGACCGTCGCGGCGGGTGCGCGCGTCGGCGACGGTGATGCGGTACTGGGGATTGCGGATCTTGCCGAGACGGGTCAGCTTGATTTTCACAGCCATGGGGAAAGAACTCTCCTGTTGAGATGCCACGCTGCAATTCAGCGATCGGGGCAGGCTGCCCGGATCCGGTTTTGCCTCACGTGTGTGACCGCCGCACAGCCTGGGTCGTACGGCAGACAGCCGACCATTGTGCCAGAGTCGGCTCCCCCAACAGAAATCGTCGGCCGGAGGCTCTCGACCTACACCAGCTTGTCGAAACACTTGGTCTCGACGCGGCGGGTCAACCGCCATCCCTGGGGGGTGCGGATGAATTCGTCGTCGTACCAGAGGCCGCAGAACAGCACCTGCTTCTGGTCGCCACCGAGCACCATCGGGTTGAAGCAGATCACCCGGGAGGCCGCAGCGTCACCGGAGAAGGTGATCGACAGATTGCCCAGCATGTGGGAGTACGCCGGGAAGTTCGGCAGGACTTCCGCCAGCCACGCCTTGACCTCCGGATATCGGCCGTCGATACCACCCATGGCGCGGTAGTCGATGTACGCGTCCTCGGTGAACACGTTGTCGAGGTCGTCGAATCGCCGGGTGTCGATCGCTGTCGAGTAGTCGACCAGCAGCTGCTGGATCTCCAGGCGGTCGGAGATCTCCTCGAGGCTGAGCATGCGCACAATTCAACACTCTCGGTAGCGAAAGTCGCCAGAGGGACGCACCCGATGCCCCGGCAATCCCAGTAAGGTCGCCCTAACTTAGGTACACCTAACTGAAGGGTATGAGTGTTGTCCGAGCAACCCGCGTTCTCTGTGACCGTCGGATACGGCTCCGAAACCGGCGGAGCCGAGCAGCTCGCCGGGCTGTTCACCGCCGCCGCCGAAGCCGTCGGGATCGCGGTCACCGCCGTCGAACTCAACGCCGTCGACGCGCGAGACCTGGCCACCGCGACCCACTTCATCGCCATCACGGCGACCTACGGCGAGGGCGAGTTCCCCTACAACGCCTCGCTGTTCTGGGAGATGCTCGAGTCGGACAGCGCACCGCGACTCGAGCAGCTGACCTTCGCCGTGCTGGGTCTCGGCGACAAGTACTACATCGACTTCTCCAACGCCGGGAAGCTGCTCGACGCGCGACTCGTCGAGCTGGGAGCGACGCGGCTGATCACCCGGGTGGACTGCGATGTCGACTTCGATGACGACGCCGCAGCATGGACCACCGATGTCATCGCGCTCCTGTCGGCCGCGGCGGACGATTCGGGCGAGCCGATCAGCACCGACGCCGACGACCGCCGTGTCCACCCGTTGTGGAACCGCACCAACCCGTTCCCCGCCCAGCTCAGCGCCCGACGGCTGCTCACCGGAGACGGCTCCGACGACGAAGTGTGGCACTACGAAATCGACCTCGCCGACAGCGGAATGACCTACCAGGCCGGCGACTCGTTGGGAATCCATCCCGTCAACGACCCGGAACTGGTCGAGGCGCTCCTGGCGAAGCTGGGTCGCGACGCCGCCGACACCGTGCCCGGTCACGACCTGCCGCTGGGCACGCTGCTCGCCGAGCACTTCGAGATACGCACCCCGTCACGCGCCCTGCAGGCACTTGTCGCCGCCCGGACGCCGGACGCCGAGGCCGCCGCGGCGCTGGGCGGCGACGACCACACGGCACTGGACACCTGGCTCTTCGGTCGCGATCTGCTGGACCTCCTCGACCTCGCCGCATTGACCGCCGACGAGGTTCTCGCCACGCTGCGGCCGCTGCAGTACCGCGACTACTCGATCGCCTCGAGCCCACTCGCTCATCCCGACCGGGTGCATCTGACCGTGGCCACCGTGCGCTACCACCGCGGCGAGCGTCAACGCTCGGGCGTCGCCACAGGGCACCTGGCCGACCGCGCCCAGCAGGTGCGCACCCACCTGCAACCCAACAACAACTTCCGGTTGCCCGCCGCCGACGTGCCGATCATCATGGTCGGCCCCGGCACCGGGATCGCGCCGTTCCGGGCGTTCCTGCAGGAACGCGCCGCCACCCGCGCCACGGGAAGGTCGTGGCTGTTCTTCGGGCACCGCCGCCGGGCCAGCGACTTCCTGTACGAGCAGGAGCTGCAGGAGTACCTGGATTCAGCGGTGCTCGGCCGCTTGGACGTGGCGTTCAGCAGAGACAACGACGAAGCGCGCTACGTCCAGCACCACATGCTGGCGCAGGCGGACGAGGTGTTCGCCTGGTTGCAGGACGGCGCACATCTCTACGTCTGCGGTGACGAGAAGCGCATGGCCAACGACGTTCATCACACACTGCACGAGATCGTGGCGTCCGCCGGCGACATGGACGCCGACGCCGCCCACGCCTACGTCAACAACCTCACCAAAGAGCATCGCTACGCCAGGGATGTGTACTGACGCGGAGAATTCTGAGCCGGCCGCGATTCGGGTTAGGCTCCGTCTTCATGCGCAAGCTGTTGGTGAGTGTGTCGGTCACCCTGGGTCTGGCGTTGATCCTCGCCCTGGTGGCCTTCGCGCCGTCCGCGGACGCCGAGCCCGCGGGCGAGATCACCGCCGCTCAACCCGTCGGGTCGGTGCCCGTGCCCGGTGGACCGGCCCAGGCCTGGATCATCGCCGACATGGACACCGGGCAGGTGCTCGCCGGTCGCAACCAGAACAACACCTACGCCCCGGCGAGCACCATCAAGACGCTGCTGGCGCAGGTGATCCTCGACGAGGTGCCACTGGATGCGACGATCGTCGCCGAGGACGCCGACACCTTGGTCGAGTGCAACTGCGCCGGTGTACTGCCCGGCTACACCTACACCGCCCGCCAGCTCCTGGAGGGCCTGCTGCTGGTCTCCGGCAATGACGCGGCGAACACGTTGGCGCGCATGGTCGGTGGCAGCGGGGCCGCGGTGGCCAAGATGAACGCCAAAGCCTCGATGCTGGGCGCACACGGCACCAGCGCCGGCTCACCCTCGGGCATCGACGGCCCCGGTATCAACATCTGGTCCACCCCGCATGACCTGGCGGTGATCTTTCGCTCGGCGATGGCCAATCCGGTGTTCGCGCAGATCGTCGCGCAGCCCACGGCGGTGTTTCCGAGCAAGACCGGCGACCGGGTGCTGGTGAACCAGAACGAGCTGCTGCACCGGTATCCCGGAACCCTGGGCGGGAAAACCGGTTTCACCGATCTGGCACGAAAGACGTATGTGGCCGCCGCATCCCGTAATGGACGCCGCTTGGTGATCGCGATGATGTACGGGCTCGTCGTCGAGGGCGGCCCCACCTACTGGGATCAGGCCGGTGCCCTGCTGGATTGGGGCTTCGCGCAGAACAACGGCGCCAACATCGGCATCCTCTGAACCGGAAGTTGCTGATTCGCAACCGTTTCGAGATCACCACCGGGCGCAAAGTGGTTACGCTCGGCGGTCGTGCCCCTCAGTCCGCTCGCGGTGATTCTGAGCCTGTTGACCTTCACCGCGTCGGTGCTGGTCGCCAAACCGGCTGCCGCCGCCCCGGAGGTGGCGCCCGCGGGAGCGGTCACCGCCCCCGACGGTCCGGCGCAGGCCTGGATGGTCGCCGACATGGACACCGGCGCGATCCTGGCCGGCAAGAACCCGACCGCGGTCTCCGCGCCCGCCAGCACCATCAAGGTCTTGTTGGCGATGACCGTCCTGGACCATCTGAACCCGAACGCGGCGGTGCGGGCCGCACCCGTGCACACCCAGGTGGAATGTTCGTGCGTGGGCCTGGTGCCCGGTCAGGTGTACACCACCACGCAACTGCTCGCCGCCATCCTGATGGTGTCGGGTAACGACGCCGCCAATCTGCTCGGCGACATGCTGGGTGGCTACCGCCCCGCCATCATGCGGATGAATGCCAAAGCGAAGTCGCTTGGTGCACAGAGCACCAGGGCGCTGTCACCGTCAGGACTCGACGGACCCGGCTGGGAATCGCTGACCACTCCACGCGATCTCGGTGTCATCTTCCGCGCCGCGCTGAGCTATCCCCTGCTGGCCCAGATCATGCGGGCGCCCTCGGCGCAGTTCCCCGATCGCACCGGCTACAAGACCATCCACAACCAGAACGAGCTGCTGGAACGCTACCCGGGAGCCCTGGGCGGCAAGACCGGTTTCACCAACCTGGCCGGCAAGACCTATGTGGGTGCCGCCCAACGAGGCGATCGGCGACTGGTGGTGGTGCAGATGAAGGGCAGCGGCGACCTGTACGGCCAGGCGATGGGCCTGCTGGACTGGGGTTTCAGCCAGCCTGGCTAGAACACCCGGCCGCGCAGGATCACCACGTCGGGCGCACTGAGTATGGTGGCGCTGCTGCGCGGATCTTCGGTGTAGCACACCAGATCTGCCGGGGCGCCGTGCTCCAGCCCGGGCCGGCCCAGCCAGTCCCGCGCCGTCCACGACGCCGCACCGAGCGCCTCGGTGGCCGTCATCCCGATGCCCTTGAGCGCCTCCACCTCATCGGCGATCCGGCCGTGAGCCACCATGCCGCCGGCATCGGTGCCGGCATAGATCGGGACGCCCGCCTCGCGAGCGGCAGCCACCCGCTCGCCACAGCTGGCGTAGAGATCGTTCATGTGCCGCGCGTAGGTCGGGTACTTGGCCGCCGCCGCAGCGATGTTCGGGAAATTCTCGATGTTGATCAGCGTCGGCACCAGCGCGGTGCCGTGCTCGAGCATCAGATCGATGATGTCCTCGGTGACCCCGGTACCGTGCTCGATACAGTCGATCCCCGCGTTGATCAGCCCCGGTAGCGCGTCCTCACCGAACACGTGGGCGGTGACGCGGGCCCCTTCGGCGTGGGCGGCGTCGATGGCGGCCTTGAGGATCTCGTCGGACCACAAGGGGGCCAGATCACCGACCCCGCGGTCGATCCAGTCGCCGACCAGTTTCACCCAGCCGTCGCCGAAGCGCGCCTGTGAGGCCACCACGTCCGGAAGTTGCGCTTCGTCCTCGATGTCGATCGGCAGACCGGGGATATAGCGCTTGGGTTTGGCGATGTGCTTGCCCGCGCGGATGATTCGCGGCAGGTCCTCGCGATCGTCGAGGGCGCGGGTGTCGATCGGTGAGCCCGCGTCGCGCAGCAGCAGTGCGCCGGCCTCGCGCTCGGTCTCGGCCTGCGAGATCGCCTCGTCATGCGTGGTGGGTCCACCGGGCCCCAGCCCGACATGGCAGTGGGCGTCGACCAATCCGGGGATGATCCAGCCCCCGTCGAAGATGGTCTCCGCACCGGAAACCGGTTCCGCGGAGAGCGTTCCGTCGACCACCCACCACTGCACCGGTTCGCCGTCGGGCAGCGACGTACCCCGCAGGTGCAGCCGCACGTTTACTTCTGTCCCGGGAACTTCAGCTTGGAGAGGTCGAAATCGGCCAGCCCGGGCGGCAGTTCGTCAAGGCCCTTGGGCATCGACGACAGATCGGGGAAGCCACCGGGCAGACCGGCGCCGAGCGGGTTACGCGCCTTCGGCGGCGTCGGTCCCCTGCCCTTGCTCTTGCCCTTGCCCTTCTTGCCCTTGGCGCTCTTGCGATTGTTTCCCTTGCGGCCGAACGGCATTCCCATCTGGCCGGCCATCTGGGACATCATCTTGCGGGCTTCGAAGAAGCGGTCGACGAGTTGGTTGACCTCGGACACCGTGACACCGGAACCGTTGGCGATGCGCAGCCGGCGGGAGGCGTTGATGATCTTGGGATCGTCGCGCTCGGCCGGCGTCATGCCGCGGATGATGGCCTGCAGGCGGTCGAGCTGCTTGTCATCGACGGCGGCCAGGGCGTCCTTCATCTGCCCGGCGCCGGGCAGCATGCCCAGCAGGTTGCCGATCGGGCCCATCTTGCGGATCGCCAGCATCTGCTCGAGGAAGTCCTCCAGCGTCAGCTCACCGGAGCTGATCTTCGCGGCGGCGTCCTCGGCCTGCTGCGCGTCGAACACCTGCTCGGCCTGTTCGATGAGCGAGAGCACGTCGCCCATACCGAGGATCCGGCTGGCCATCCGGTCGGGGTGGAAGACGTCGAAGTCCTCCAGCTTCTCGCCAGTGGATGCGAACAGGATCGGTACCCCGGTGACTTCCCGCACCGACAGCGCGGCACCACCGCGGGCGTCACCGTCGAGTTTGGTCAGCACGACGCCGGTGAAGCCGACGCCGGAACCGAACGCCTCGGCGGTGGCCACGGCATCCTGGCCAATCATCGCGTCGAGCACGAACAGCGTCTCGTCGGGCCGCACGGCGTCGCGGATCCCTGCGGCCTGGGCCATCAGGACGTCGTCGATACCGAGCCGGCCCGCGGTGTCGACGATCACCACGTCGAAGTGCTTGGCCTTGGCCTCGGCCAGACCGGCCGCGGCGACGCTGACCGGGTCGCCGGGACCCGACCCCTCGGTTTCGGGAGCGCTGGGAGCGGTTCCCGGATGCGGGGCGAACACCTGCACGCCGGCCCGCTGGCCGACGATCTGGAGCTGGTTGACCGCGCCCGGACGCTGTAGGTCGCAGGCCACCAGAAGCGGCGTGTGCCCTTGTCCGCGAAGCCATTTGGCGAGTTTGCCGGCCAGGGTGGTCTTACCGGCGCCCTGCAGGCCGGCCAGCATGATGACCGTCGGCGGGGTCTTGGCGAACCGCAGCTGGCGGGTCTCGCCGCCGAGGATGCCGATGAGCTCCTCGTTGACGATCTTGACGACCTGCTGGGCCGGGTTCAGCGCACCGGAGACCTCCGCGCCCTTGGCGCGTTCCTTGATCCGGTTGATGAACGCACGGACGACGGGCAGTGAGACGTCGGCTTCGAGCAGCGCGAGCCGGATCTCCCGGGCCGTGGCGTCGATGTCGGCGTCGGTGAGCCGGCCCTTGCCGCGCAGGCCCGTGAGCGCACCGGTGAGCCGATCGGACAGGGATTCAAACACGGGCCAAGCCTACTTGGTACCCGCTCAACCGTTGGCGATGATCTCCCTGGCCACCTCGATCGCCCGGTCGATGGGCACCGCGAACCCGATGCCGATGTTGCCCGCTTCGGCTCCCCCGACGGTGGCGATCGCGGTGTTCATGCCGATCACCTGGCCGGCCATGTTGGCCAGCGGTCCCCCCGAGTTACCCGGGTTGATGGACGCGTCGGTCTGCAGCAGCTGCTGTTCGGGCTGCGAACCCAGCCGTGCGGTCCGGTCGACAGCGCTGATGATGCCCGCGGTGACGGTGCTGGCCAGGCCCAGCGGCGCGCCGGCGGCGATCACCGGCTGCCCGATCGCCAGGCCGTTGCTCACCCCAAGGGCTGCCGGCGGTGGCGGATCGCCGGCCATCTCCAGCACCGCAACATCCATCTGCGGGTCCGTGCCGACCACCCGGGCCGCGCCGCGACGGCCGTCGGACAGCCGCACCAGCACTCGCTGGTACCCCTCGACCACGTGACTGTTGGTCATTATGCGGCCCTGGTCGTCGATGGCGAATCCCGAGCCGCGGCTGTTACCCGCTGCCACCTGCACCACGCTGGGCAGCAGCGCCTGGGCGGCGACCTGGGCGTCCGGCGCGGGACCCCCGGGGGCCGCGACGGGTGCGCTCTGCCGGATCTGCGGGCCGGTGTTCATCTCGGCGGCCGCCCAGAGCCCGGCACCGGCGCCGGCGCTGCCGCTCGCCAGCAGACAGGCGGTGACGAGCAGCGCGGTGCCGGTTTTCGACCGGCGAGGCGCCGCCGGTGCCGCAAGGGGTGACGGCACCGGCGGCGCGGTTCGGGGAGCCCCGTCCTGGATCCGTGTCGGGACAGCAGGGATGGTCGGGACCGTCGGGGCTGCGGGCCGTGGCGGAGGTTCGGGGGCACTGCCGGGGGCCAGGAACGCCGGCCCGGCCGGGCGCCTGCCGAGATCGAATTCAGACATGTGTACTCCTCATCAGACGAGTCGGGAGAACCAGCGCATCGACAGGCCCGCGGCCACGATGCCGAGAGCAAGGGCGATCGCCGCCACAAACGGTGTGACCTCTCGCCATTCGGTGCGCCAGCCGATGGAGGAGCCGATATCGCGGTAGACGTCCTGCAGTTCGTCGCTGCTTGCGGCCGAGTACGCGATACCGCCGGTCGCCTCGGACAGCTCGGCCAGGGTCTGCGAGTCCACCGGCACCGGGATGGCGTAGCCGCCTTGCGACAGACCACCGTCCAGAACACCGTCCTCGGTTCCGTAGGCGATCGTCGAGACGGGCACGCCGGCGGCCACCGCCGCCAGCGCCGCGTCGTCGGTACCCCGGCCGCTGGTGTTGCTGCCATCTGAGAGCAGCACGATGTGCGCGGGCAACCGCTCCTGGCCCTCTTCCGGTTCCTGCTCGGGATCGGCGGCGACCGCCCGGATCTGATCCAGCGAGGTGAACACCCCCTCGCCGATCGCGGTCCTGGACTGGGTGCCCAGCATCTGCAGGCTGGCTCGGGCCGCGTCGTGATCGGTGTCCGGGGCGTGCACCACCGACGTGGCACCGGCGAAGGTCACCACACCCACGTTGAAGGTGTCGGGCAGCTGCTCGATGAAGTCGCCGGCCGCGGCCACCGCAGCGGTCAACCGGTCCGGGCTGACATCGCGGGCTTGCATGGACTCCGAGGTGTCCAGCGCCACGATGATCGTGGCCCGCTCGTACGGCACCCGCACCGGCATCTCCGGCCGGGCGACGGCCAGGCCGCACAACGCGAGAGCGGCCAGCAGGAAAGCCGCGGGCAGATGTCTGCGCCACTGCGGTCGATCGGGGATCACCCTGTCCAGCAACGGAAGTGCCGCATACCGCACCGCGTAGCGCTGCCGTCGGCGCAATGTCACCACGTAGGTGAGCGCCAACAGCGCAACCGGCACCAGCATCAGGAGGCCGATCGGGAACAGGAACGTCATCGCGCCCGCCCCCTCGGCGCGCGCCTGCGGACCGTGCGTTGGCGCTCCCGCAGGAATCTGGCTAGGTCGCGGATCCAGTCACTGCCCGTGCTGGCCCGCAGATGATCGGCACCGGCTGCACGGATCGCGGAGCCGACGGCGTCGCGGTGAGCCGCGGCCGCATCCCGGTACTGCCTGCGCAGCCGCCGGTCGGAGGTCCAGACCTGGCGTTGCCGACCGGATTCGGGGTCCACCAGCGTCACCGCGCCGATATCGGGCAATTCCATCTCCCGCGGATCGACGATCTCGACAACGATCACGTCATGGCGGCTGGACAGCCGCCGCAGCGGGCCCTGCCAGTCGAACGGACCGTCGTTCGCCCCGTCGGGGTCCATGAAATCCGAGACCACCACCCGCAGCCCAGGCCCGCCCCGGCGCGACCCGAGCGAACTCACCGCTTCGGCCAGCCGGGGGGCGCCGGCGCCGGTGCGCACAGCTGAAGACACCAGCGTCTGCGCGGCGCGCGAGGCCGCCAGCTTGGCCTGGTCCGGCCGGTGCCAGCGCAGACCGTCGGCGCCGAAAGTGGCCACGCCCATGGTGTTTCCAGGAGCATCGGTAAGCAGCCCCAGGGCCCAGACGATCCGGGCGGCCAGATCGGTCTTCTCGTCGCTGACCGTCCCGAAGGCCATGCTGGGGCTGGTGTCGACCAGCACCCAGGTGTCCAGACGGTTGTCGGCACGCGGTCGCCAGACATGGGGCTCCCCGGCACGGGCGGTGATGTTCCAGTCGATGCGCCGCACATCGTCACCGGGCTGATAGCGGGCCACCTCTTCGCGTTCGGAGCCAACCCCGAGGCGCATCCCCTCGTGGTCACCGGCCAGCAGGCTGTCCACCCGGCGGCGCAACCCGAGATCCAGCGCCTGCCAGGGGTGGGCGGTCACGACGCCACCTCGGCGAGATCCTGGCTGTTCGGGGCGATCACCGGCGGAGCCACGCAGTCCAGCAGCGCGGCGATCACCGCGCGCGGATCCACCCCGTCGGCCACCGCGTCGAAGGTCAGCACCATCCGGTGCGCCAGCACGTCGGCCGCGATGTCGGCGACGTCACCCGGCAGCACGTAATCGCGTCCGCGCAGCACCGCCAGCGCACGGCTGGCCGACAGCAATCCGAGCGATCCGCGGGGGCCGATACCGTACTCCAGGACACCGCCGATGGAGTCCGCGCCGTAGTCGGCGGGCCGGCGGGTGGCCATCACCAGCCGGACGATGTAGTGGGCGACGGCATGGTGGACGAAGACCTCCTCGGTGGCGCGCTGCAGCCGCAGTACATCGGCCGGGGTCATCAACCGGCGCGCCCGCGGCGGTGTCGATCCCATGCGGGCCAGGATGGCCAGTTCCTCGAGCTCATTGGGGTGCGTCAGGTCGATCTTGAGCAGGAACCGGTCGCGCTGGGCTTCGGGCAGGTGGTACACGCCGTCTGTCTCGATCGGGTTCTGGGTGGCCAGCACCAGGAAGGGTTCGGGCAGCGCGAACGTGCGCCCGCCGATGCTGACCTGGCCTTCGGCCATCGCCTCCAACAGCGCTGACTGCACCTTGGCCGGCGCCCGGTTGATCTCGTCGGCCAGCACAAGGTTGGCGAAGATGGGGCCCAGCTCGATGTCGAAGGTTTCCGTCGACGGCCGCCACACCCGGGTGCCCACTATGTCGGCGGGCATCAGATCCGGGGTGAACTGCAACCGGTGAAACGTCCCGCCGACCACGGTCGCCACGGTCCGCACCGCCAGCGTCTTGGCCAGTCCCGGAACACCTTCCAGCAGGATGTGCCCGCCGGCGAGCAGCCCCACCAGCAGCCGCTCCAGCATCGAATCCTGACCCACCACAACGTGTTTCATCTCGAACAGGGCACGCTCGATGAGTGCCCCGATGGCGGGTGCCGACACGGCACCCGGGTCGTCGACGTCATTGCTCATGCCGACACTTCATCAACAGAGGGCGAAAACCCCCGAAAACCTCAGCGAAAGCGGACCGAAAGTGAAGTGGTCGACCTGCGGCGGCGCCGCTACGCTCGGCGCATATGCGGGTACTGATCGTCGAAGACGAAGAGGGGTTGGTCAGCGCTCTCCGCATCGGCCTGCAGCGGGAAGGTTATGCGGTGGACACCGCGCTCACCGAGGCGGAGGCCACCGAGCGGCTGGCAGTCAACTCCTACGACGTGGCGCTCGTCGACGTGAACCTGCCCGACGGTGACGGCCTTGACCTGGCGCGACGGTTGCGTGGGGGCGAGATCGAGTCACCGGCCGGCCGGGACATCCGGATCGTCATGCTCACCGCGCTCGGCACCCTGCCCGACCGGGTGCGCGGTCTCGACGCCGGCGCCGACGACTACATCGTCAAGCCGTTTGCACTGGCCGAACTGACCGCACGGCTGCGGGCCGTGCTGCGCCGGGAGGTGTCCGGGGACTCTTCGGTGCTGCGGCTGGGCGACATCACCGTGGACACCGCGCGCCAGATCGTGCGCCGGGGCGGGCGCGAGGTCGACCTGACCCTCAAGGAGTTCTCGGTGCTGCGGTACCTGATGACGCGCCCGGATCACGTGGTCTCCGCCGAGCAGATCCTCGAACACGTCTGGGACGAGAATGCCGACCCATTCACCCAGACGGTGCGGGTCACCGTGGGCACCTTGCGGCGCAAGCTCACCCTTGGCAGCGAACAGCAGGTGCTGCACACGCTGGTCGGGCGCGGTTACCGGCTGCGCACCCCTGCACAGACCGCGTGATGCGCACCATCCGCGTGCGGTTGGCGCTGACGACCTCGCTGTGGTTGTCGGTCATCTCCGCGGTGATCTTGGCCGGTGTCTACTTCGCTCTGTCGAAGACCATCGACGCCGCCCCGCTGGACCCGGTGACGGTGAAGAAGTTCGACCGCAAATCCGACGGGACCATGGTGTACCGGGTGGGCGAGAGCTTCCAGGCCGCCGACCTGGAGAGCGTGCAGCGGGCGGTGAACTACTCGACGCTGGAGACGCTGCGCAATTATTCACTGCTGGCTCTGGGCGCGATCTTCCTGATCAGCCTGGTGGTCGGGTGGTTCGTCGCCGGCCGGCTGCTGCGGCCTGTCGGCGAGATCACCGCCACCGCGAATCGCCTGTCGGCCAGCGACCTTTCGCAGCGCATCAACGCCAAAGGCCCCAAAGACGAACTGCGTACCCTGGCCGACACCATCGACGGGATGTTGGACCGGCTCGACGAGGCGTTCCGCACCGAACGCGCGCTGGTCGAGGACGTCTCGCATGAACTGCGCAACCCGGTGGCGGTGGTGCAGGCCAACGTCGAGGCGGTGCTGGCCGACGAGCACGCCACCGCCGAGGAGCGTGCCCACGCGCTGGCGGTGATCTCCCGGGCGACCAGCCGGATGTCGCGACTGCTGGAGGATCTGCTGGCTACGGCGCGGCGGCGGTCCGGTTCGTTCGCCGATCAGA
This sequence comes from Mycolicibacterium sp. SMGY-1XX, assembly GCF_059132455.1. Lineage (NCBI taxonomy): Bacteria > Bacillati > Actinomycetota > Actinomycetes > Mycobacteriales > Mycobacteriaceae > Mycobacterium > Mycolicibacterium sp. SMGY-1XX. The sequence continues at coordinate 2,730,876 of NZ_CP101139.1, read as the reverse complement.
AGGTGGACCTGCAGAGCTTCTGCAGCGATGTGGTCGACGAGCACCGCCTGCTGGCCGGCGAACGGCCACTGCAGGTGATCACCCGCCTGTCCCCCGGTCCGGTGGTGTACGCCGATCCGGAATCACTGGCCCGCGCCCTGGCCAACCTGCTGTCGAATGCGATCAGGTTGGCGCCCAAGGACTCTGAGTTGACCATCGCCAGCGGCAGCACCGGTGGGTGGGCGTGGGTGGCCGTGCGCGATCAAGGGCCCGGTATCGCCGAAGCCGACCAGCAGCGGGTGTTCGACCGGTTCCGGCAGGGGCACACGGCCACAGAAAAAAGAGGGGGCCGGGGTTCGGGCCTGGGGTTGGCCATCGCCCGCCAGATCGTCGAAAGCCATGAGGGCAAGCTGGCGTTGTTCAGCACCCTGGGAGTCGGCAGCACCTTCGTGATCTGGCTGCCGGACCGAGCGATCGCCGACCGGCCCGAGCGCACCGCCCAAACACCGTCGGCGTGCCCGCTCTAGGGAACTAGCTGGCTTCCTCCACCGGCTTGGGCTTGGCCGGCGGCGGCGCGGGCAGCACCGCCAACAACTCCTCTTTCAACCGTTCGCGCTGTGCGCCGTCCTCATCCGGGGTGGGCAACAGGATGCAGAACGCGTCGACCACCGACGATCCCAGCGTCGTCACCTTGGCCCAGGCGATGTCCACGCCGGCACGTTCGAACACCGCGGTGAGCGTGGTCAACAGCCCGGCGCGGTCGGTGGTGCGGATCTCGACCAGCAGTTCGTTGGACTGCCCCGCGCGCCCGTCGTGCCACAACACCCGCGGCGGCGCGGCAGGCGCGTTCACCGGAACCGCGGCGCGCACCTCACCGGCACGTCCGCCGGCGGCAGCCAGGTCGAGATCCTTCTGGGCCAGGTTGGCCACCACATCGAGATCCCCGTCGATTGCCAAGATGAACTGCTGACGCAGAAGCTCGGCGGCCGGCGGGGAGCCGAAGTGCGGGGACACGACGAAAGTGTTGATCGCCGAGCCCTGGTGACTGTTCACCGACGCCGAGTGCACCCGCAAGGAGTTCAGCGCCAGCACGCCGGCAGCTTTCGACAGCACGCCACGCCGGTCCGGCGCGATCATCGTCACGTTGTAGGTGTGGGCGGCCTCACCGGCCGTCAGATCCACGTGGACACCGACCTCCGTGGCCAGTTCGAGGTACCGCGGGTCCACCGGGTCGGCTTGGGGCAGAGGATCTCCGGCCATCACCAGCCGGCAGCGCCGCACCAGATCGCCGATCAGAGAGGCCTTCCAGTCGCCCCAGACTCCGGGACCGGTGGCCAGCGAGTCGGCTTCGGCCAGTGCGTGCAGCAGCTCGAGCAGCACGGTGTCTCCGCCGAGTGCGGTGACCACCGCGCTGATGGTGTCCGGGTTCTGCAGGTCCTTGCGGGTGGCGGTCTCGGCCAACAGCAGGTGATAACGCACGATCGCCGACAGCGTTTCCACATCGGAGGGCCACAGTCCGAGCCGGGTGCCGATCTGTGTGGCGAGTTCGGCGCCGATGATGCTGTGGTCGCCACCGCGACCCTTTCCGATGTCGTGCACCAGCGCACCGAGGACCAACAGGTCGGGGCGCGACACCCGGGTGGTGAACACGCTTGCGCGCGAGACGGTTTCCACCAGGTGCCGGTCGACGGTCCAGATGTGGACGACATCGCGCGGCGGCAGGTCCCGAACCGCGCCCCATTCCGGGAAGAGCCTGCCCCACAGTCCGGTGCGATCGAGGGCCTCCACGGTGGCTACCGCGGCGGGGCCCGCGGCCAGCAGCACCAGCAGATCCTTGAGCGCCTGCCGCGGCCACGGAGTGCGCAGTTCCGGCGCGGAATCGGCAAGACGGGACAAGGTGGACACCGACATCGGCAGCCCTGTGGTGGCCGACGCGGCGGCCACCCGCAGGATCAGCCCAGGGTCTTTCTCGGGACGGGCGTCCCTGGCCAGGATCACCTCACCGTTGAACTCGATGACGCCCTCGTCCAGGGGCCGCCGCACCGGCCGACGGAGTGCCGCAAAACCCCTGCGGGGCAACGCATTTCCGGCGGTCCGCAGCCCGGCGTCGACGTAGTAGCTGACCGTTCGGGCGGCGTCGGAGAGCATGCGGGCCAGATCGAACCGGTCGCCGATGCGCAGCGCCGCACCGATCTCGTCGGCGTGCTGAGCCAACAGCTGGTCGCGACCGCGCCTCGATGCGCGGTGCAGTTCGGTCCGGACATTCAGCAGCGCCAGGTGCGCCCCGCCGAGTGACCCCGTGGGCGAGGCCAGCGAATGGCTCGGATAGACGTCGGCGAGTTGGGCGATCGCCAACGCGTTGAGCAGCTGGACATCGCGCAGCCCGCCGCGTCCGCACTTGAGGTCCGGTTCCGCGCGGTGCGCGATCTGACCGCTGCGCTGCCATCGGGCCTGAGTGTGCTCGACGAGTTCCTCGAAGCGGGAAGCGATCCCGGTGCGCCACTGTCTGCGTGCGCCGCCGATCAGCAATGCCGACAGCGCGGAATCTCCGGCGATGTGCCGCGCTTCGAGCATCGCCAGCCCCGCAGAGATGTCCTCGGTGGCCACCTTCAACGCCTCGGGTACCGTACGCACGCTGTGATCGAGCCGAATATTGGCGTCCCACAACGGGTACCAGAGGTGCTCGGCGACCGCGGAGACCACCTCAGCGGGCATATTGTCGTGCACCAGGGTCAGATCGAGATCCGAATAGGGCACCATTTCACCGCGGCCCAGCCCGCCGGTAGCCACGATGGCGAACCCGCTGGTCGGGGTGATCCCGATCTCGGTGGCCTTGGTGGTGAGCCAGAATTCGTGCAGATCCAGCAGCGCGTCACGCAGGGCCGGCGAATCCAGTTGCCGCGTCCCACCGTCCAGCAACTGCTGGACCGCCTTGGCGAGGTCATGCGCCGGGCGGGGTGGCTCGTTGAGAGATTGTTCGTCGAACGAGCCCGCCGCCGGGGCTCCCTTGCGGGAGTCACCGGCGGCGGGATCTGGTTTCTGCTTCATTTCGTCCTCATGTGTTTCCGTTACCGACCAACGCTCACTCGGCGCACGGCCTGGAGAGGACGTTCAGAAGTTGTTGCGACTCAAAGGGCGTCGGCCCCGCGCTCGCCGGTGCGGACGCGGACCACGGTGTCGACCGGGCTGACCCACACCTTGCCGTCACCGATCTTTCCGGTACGCGCGGCCTGCACGATGACGTCGACCACCTTGTCCACGGCGGAATCATCGACGACCACCTCCACACGAACCTTGGGCACGAAGTCGACGGAATACTCGGCGCCGCGGTAGACCTCGGTGTGTCCCTTCTGGCGGCCGTAGCCCTGCACCTCGCTGACGGTCATCCCGAGGATACCCGTCTGCTCCAGGCCCGTCTTGACGTCTTCGAGTGTGAACGGTTTGACGATCGCAGTGATCAGCTTCATTTGGTCGATCCTTCCAGAGTCACTGTGAATGCCACTGTCCATGGTCCCCGATCACACGAGTTCATAAGCAGTTTCCGCATGCTCGGTCTCGTCGATGCCGGTGTCCTCGTCCTCTTCGCTGACCCGCCAACCCAGCGGCTTGACGATGAAGGCGATGATGGCGGTGAGGACGGCGGTGAAGATCAACGCCACCAGAGCGATCACGATCTGCACGACCAGCTGCTGGATGCCGCCGCCGTAGAACAGGCCGGTTTCGGTGGCCAGCAGGCCGATTCCGACGGTGCCCCACAGGCCGGCGACCAGGTGGACACCCACCACGTCGAGCGAATCGTCGTATCCGAACTTGTACTTCAGGCCGATGGCCAGCGCCGAGAGGATGCCGGCGACGGCGCCCAGGATCAGCGAGCCGATCGGGGACAGCGAACCGCAGGCGGGGGTGATGGCCACCAGGCCGGCGACGATGCCCGATGCGGCACCGACGCTCGTGGCGTGGCCGTCGCGGATGCGCTCCACCAGGAGCCACGACAGCATCGCGGCGGCGGTGGCGGCGGTGGTGTTCACCCAGACCAGGCCGGCGAGCATGTCTGCCGCGCCCTCGGAACCGACGTTGAAGCCGAACCAGCCGAACCACAGGATGGCCGCACCGAGCATGACGAACGGGATGTTGTGGGGACGGAAGGCGGTCTTGCCGAAGCCGCGGCGCTTACCGAGCAGGACGGCCAGAACCAAGGCGGCCATACCGGCGTTGATGTGCACCACGGTGCCACCGGCGAAGTCGATCGGCGACACATTCGCCGCGCCTTCATCGTCGACACCGAAAATCATTGCCGCGATGCCACCTTCAGCACCGGAGAGCAGGCCGCCGCCCCAGACCATGTGGGCCAGCGGGAAGTACACCAGGGTCACCCAGATGCCGCCGAACACCAGCCAGGTGCCGAACTTCATGCGCTCGGCCACCGCGCCGCTGATCAGTGCCACGGTGATGACGGCGAAGGTCAACTGGAATGCCACCCAGACGATGGCGGGCACGGTACCGAAACCACCCAGCACATAGGTGCTCACGCCGTCGACCTCGCGGGTCTCCAGCAGCTGCGTGAGGCCGAAGAGGGAGAACGGGTTGTCGAAGATGCCGAGGATGTCGCTCTCGCCGGTGTGCGCGGAAGCGAAGGACATCGAGTATCCCCACAGCACGTAGATGACGCTGACCACGCCGAGCGAGCCGAAGGACATCATCATCATGTTGAGGACGGACTTCTGCCGTGAGAGGCCGCCGTAGAAGAACGCCAGGCCCGGGGTCATGAACAGAACCAGGGCAGCGGATGTGAGTACCCAGGCGGTGTCGCCGGCGCTCAGTCCTTCCGGCCCGAAGGGCAGAAAGGCATCGTCGGGTAAGGCTAAGACCACTTTGTGTGAACCTCCTTGAAATACGCCGATCGGATCGGCCTCGCAGAGAAGGTTCTTTTGCCGTGGTTTCATCGGTGATTCTGTTGTGTTTCACCCAAGTGAACGCACAGCCGTTAAGCGTTACGCTCGTGTTTCACCCTTGACGGACAGCGAAATTGACGCGCGCATGGCAGACTGTAAAGCTCTTTCGGTCGGGCTAAAGGGACGCCGGCGGTCAGCCCAGCAGAGCGTCGACGAACGCCCCCGGCTCGAACGGCGCCAGATCGTCGGGCCCTTCACCGAGACCGACGAGTTTCACGGGAACACCGAGTTCCTGCTGCACCCGGAAGACGATGCCACCCTTGGCCGTGCCGTCGAGTTTGGTCAGCACCACCCCGGTGATCTCCACCACGTCAGCGAACACCCGGGCCTGCGCCAGGCCGTTCTGCCCGATGGTGGCGTCGAGAACCAGCAACACTTCGTCCACGGCGGCGCGCTTACCGACCACGCGCTTCACCTTGCCGAGCTCGTCCATGAGGCCGACCTTGTTGTGCAGGCGGCCGGCGGTGTCGATGACGACGACGTCGGCACCGCCCTCGATGCCCTTGTCGACGGCATCGAAGGCCACCGAGGCGGGATCGGCGCCTTCGGGCCCGCGGACCACCTCGGCGCCCACCCGCGACGCCCAGGTCTGCAGCTGATCGGCCGCCGCCGCACGGAACGTGTCCGCGGCGCCGAGCACCACCCGGCGGCCGTCGGCCACCAGCACCCGCGCCAGCTTCCCGACGGTGGTGGTCTTCCCTGTGCCGTTGACGCCGACGACCAAAAGCACGGACGGCGCATCGGCGTGGGGCAGTGCCCTGATCGACCGGTCGAATTCGGGGTGCAACTCAGCCATCAGAGCCTCCCGCAGGACCCGGCGGGCATCCGCATCCGTGCGCACGCCGGCCGACGCCAGCTTCGACCGCAAGGTCTGCATCACCGACGCCGCGACAACGGGCCCGAGGTCGGCGATCAGCAGGGTGTCTTCAACTTCTTCCCAGGAGTCCTCATCGAGGTCGCCTCCGCCGAGCAGGCCCAGCACACTGCGTCCGAGCGCGTTCTGGGATTTGGACAGCCGGCCGCGCAACCGGTCCAACCGCCCTTCGACGGGCGCGATGGTGTCCAGCACCGGAGCTGGTTCCGGCTCGGGCTCCGGCAAGGGCGCGGGTGCCGGCACAGGCTCCGGCTCGGGGGTGGGCTCGGGCTCGGGCAGCGGTTGCGGCTCGGGCAGCGGCGCGGGCTTCGGGACCGGCGCGGGTTCCGGTGGCGCCACGGTCCCCGGTTCGGGAAGCTGTACATCGGCAATCGATCGTTTGGGAGCATCCCGCGGGATCGTGGCATCGTCACCGACGGCGGGCAGGCCATCGGTGTCGATCCGCTCGGGCGGTCGAACCTTCTCAGGAGCCGGTGGCGCGGACTGGCTGAAGGTGATGCCCGATGTCGCGGTGTACCCACCGGAACGATCGACCGGTTTCGTGGTGTCCGGTGGCGGTGTCAGACTTATGCGCCGCTGTCGGTAGCGCACCAACCCGACAACCAGCGCAGTGACGAGCAGAACGGCGACAACCGCAATTGCGATCCAGAGACCTTCAGACACCCGGTCATTCTCCCAAAACGGGTATGTGGTGACGATGGCGCCCGAGGGGTCACCCACCCGCAAGCTTCGACACATCGACGTGTGCCTCACCCAGGCCGTCGAGTACACCGACGTCACGACCGGTTTCGAGGCCTACCGGCTGCCCTACAACGCGCTGACGCAGACCAGCCTGTCGGACGTGGACGCCGGCGTCGAGTTCCTCGGCGCGACGTTGCGCTCCCCCATCCTGATCGGGGCGATGACCGGCGGCGCCGAACTGTCCGGGGTGATCAACCGCAACCTCGCCGCGGCCGCTCAGCAACTGGGCCTGGCGATGATGCTGGGTTCACAGCGCATCATGCTCGACGACGAGGCCGCCGCGTCCAGTTTCGAAGTCCGTGACGTGGCTCCGGACGTCCTGCTGGTCGGCAACATCGGGCTGGCGCAGCTGAGCCCGTCCGCGCTGCCCTACCTGGACAAGGCGCTGGCCCGCGTGGGAGCCGACGCGCTCGCGGTGCACACCAACCCACTGCAGGAAGCTGTGCAGGACGGCGGTGACACCGATTTCACCGGCACACTGAGCCGGCTGACCGATCTGACGCACTCGCTGGACTATCCGGTTCTGGTGAAAGAAGTCGGGCACGGTCTCGGCGCCGTGGCCGCCCGTCAGCTGCGCAGCAGCCGCATCGCGGCCGTCGACGTCGCCGGCGCAGGCGGTACCTCGTGGGCCCGGGTGGAGCAACTGGTCCGCTACGGCGAAGTCCGCCACCCCGCGCTGGCGGAATGGGGCGTGCCGACCGCGGTGGCGCTGCGTGAGGTGCTGCGTGAACTTCCCGGTGTCCCGGTCATCGCGTCCGGCGGCATCCGGACCGGCATGGACGCCGCCAAAGCGCTGGCGCTGGGCGCCACCGCAGTCGCGATCGCCCGGCCGCTGCTGACCCCCGCCGTGCAGTCCGCCGACGCGGTGGTCGACTGGCTGGGCAGCTTCATCGACGAGCTGCGCATCTGCCTGCACGGCTGCGGTGCGGCCGACCTCACCGAGCTGCGGGCCCTGGGGCTCGCACCCCGCTAATCCGGGCTCGCCTCGCTCCTGCCCGCTTTGACCAGCTCCTGACCCCGCATCCGCTGCGAGATCACCTGCGTGATGCCGTCGCCCTGCATGGTGACGCCGTACAGCGCGTCGGCGATCTCCATGGTCGGCTTCTGGTGGGTGATGACGATCAGCTGCGATTTCTCCCGGAGCTGTTCGAACAGCCCGAGCAACCGGCGCAGGTTCACGTCATCGAGGGCGGCCTCCACCTCGTCCATCACGTAGAACGGTGACGGCCTGGCCCGGAAGATCGCCACCAGCATCGCCACCGCTGTCAACGACTTCTCGCCGCCGGAGAGCAGCGAAAGGCGTTTGACCTTCTTGCCCGGCGGGCGGGCCTCCACCTCGACGCCGGTGGTCAGCATGTCGCCGGGGTCGGTCAGCAGCAGACGACCCTCTCCGCCCGGGAACAGCGACGCGAACACCTGCTCGAACTCACGCTCCACATCGGCGTAGGCCTCGGTGAACACCTGCAGGATGCGGGCGTCGACATCCTCGACCACATCAAGAAGGTCCTTGCGCGCCGCCTTGACGTCTTCGAGCTGCGTGGACAGGAAGTTGTACCGCTCCTCGAGGGCGGCGAACTCCTCGAGCGCCAGCGGGTTGACCCGGCCCAGTTCGCGGAGTTCCTTCTCGGCGCGCTTGGCGCGGCGCTCCTGGGTGTCGCGGTCATAGGGCATGGGTGCCGGGGCGGTCACCTGTTCGCCGCGCTCGCGGGCCTGCTCGTATTCAGCCATCTCGAGTTCGGAGGGCGGCAGCCCGATGTGGGGACCGTATTCGGCGACCAAATCGCCTGGCGCCATGCCGAATTGCTCGAGCACCGTCTGCTCGAGCTGCTCGATCCGCAGCGCCGCCTGGGCCTTGGCCACCTCGTCGCGGTGCAGCGAATCGGTCAGGGCGGCGATCCGGTTCTTCAGGGCGTCCACCTCTTCACGCGCGGCGGCCATGGCCGTGGCGCGCTGCTGACGTTCGGCGGCCAGCTGATCACGGGTACGCGATGCCACGGTCACCACCCCGGCCAGGCGCTCGGCGAGGATGCGACCGGAATCACCGACCGCCGAGGCGATGGTTGCGGCATGCTCACGCGCCTCGCGGGCCCGCGCTGCCCTGGCCCGCGCCTCACGCTCGCCCGCGGCGGCACGGCGCAGTGAATCAGCCCGTCCGCGAACGGCGTTCGCGCGTTCCTCAGCCGTGCGCACGGCCAGTCGGGCCTCCACTTCTGCGGCGCGCACGGTGTCCACGACGGCGGTCAGGCGTTCCCGGTCGACGGGCTCGTCGGCCTCGACGGACGGCACGTCTTCGGCGTTGCGCAGCCGCTCCTCCAGCTCCGTGAGTTCGGCAACCGTCTGAGCCCGGCTGCTCTCCAGTTCGTCACGCTGCTGAATCTGCCTGCGCCAGTCATTGTCTGCGTTGCGGGCCTCCACGCCGAGCCGGCCCAACTGCTCGTAGATCTGCGAGATGGCGGCATCGGATTCGTTCAGCGCCGCCAAGGCGTGTTCGGCGGCGTCGTGCCGCGCCGCCTGCTCGGCGGTCGCCCCCGCCAACGCGGCCACCAGTTCCTCGACTTGTGTTTCAGCAGCGGCCAATTCGGCACGCGACTTCTCGATCTGGGAGGTGATCTCGAGGGTGCTCGGTTTGCGGTCCGAACCTCCGGTGACCCAGCCCGGACCCACCAGGTCTCCGTCGACGGTCACCGCCCGCAGCTCGGAGCGGCGCGACACCACATCGAGGGCACCGCTCAGGTCGTCGACCACCACGATGCCGGTCAACAAAGCGGTGAGGGCACCGCGCAACCGGTCCGGCAGGTCCACCAGATCCAGCGCCCAGCGCGCACCGTCGGGCAGTTGGCCGTCGACCCGCGTGATGTTCTCGGGCCAGTCCCCCAGTACGATCGCCGCGCGGCCGCCGTCGGCCTCCTTCAGTGCCGCGACGGCCGAGGCCGCCGCCTCGAAGTCGTCGGCGGCCAGCGCGTCGGCTGCGGCGCCGAGCACCGTGGCCAGCGCCACCTCGTAGCCGGCGTGCACCTTCATCAGTTTCGCCACTGAGCCGAAAAGGCCGGCATCAGAACGGTTCTCGGTCAGCCAGGCGGCGCCGTCCCGGCGTTCCAACCCGACGGCCAGCGCGTCGATCCGAGCACGCAGCGAAGCAACCTGACGTTCAGCGCTGCGTTCGGCGGCCTGCAGTTCGGCAACCCGCTCATCGGCCAGGCGCACCGCCGCGACCGTGCGGTCGTGGTGGTCGTCAAGGCCCACTTCGCTCTGATCGAGTTCACCGACGCGACCCTGCACCGTTTCGAACTCGGCCTGGGCCCGTTCGGCCCGCTGCCCCGCGTCCTCGATCCCCTCTGAGAGCCGGGCGATGCGCTCGTCGGTGGACTCGACGCGAGCCCGCATGGTCTCGACCTGACCGGCCAGCCTGGCCAGCCCCTCCCGGCGGTCGGCTTCGGCGCGGACGGCGGCGAGGTGGGCACGTTCGGCGTCGGCGGCCTCGCGTTCGGCCTCACCGAGTTCCTCACGCGCTGCCTCCAGCCGGGCCCGGGTTTCGGCCAGCTCCGCCAACAGCTGCTGTTCGAGCTCGGCCACCTCATCGGCTTCCGCGTCGAGCTCATCGGGATCGCGACCGCCGGTGTGCACCGGTTCGGCTTCCAGCAGCTGGGTGCGTTCGGTGGCGATGCGCACGGTGGCGCCGACCCGTTCGGCAAGTGCGGAGAGCCGGAACCACATCTGCTGGGCCCGTTCGGCCCGGTCGGTCAGGGTGCCGACGGCGGTCTCGTGCTCGGTGAGCTCATCGGTGGCGACCGCGAGACGCTCGGAGGCCTCCTCGTGCTCCTTGCGCAGAGTGGCCTCGGTACCACCCACACCTTCGAACTCGATCTGGCGTTTCACCAGGTCGTCGGCGGCCAGCCGCAGCCGGGCGTCGCGCAGGTCGGCCTGGATGGTCTGGGCGCGGCGGGCCATCTCGGCCTGGCGGCCCAGCGGCTTGAGCTGGCGGCGCAACTCGGTGGTCAGGTCGGTGAGCCGGGCCAGGTTGGCGGCCATCGCGTCGAGCTTGCGGACCGCCTTCTCTTTGCGTTTGCGGTGCTTGAGCACACCGGCGGCCTCTTCGATGAAGGCCCGCCGGTCCTCGGGGCGCGACTCCAGGATCTGCGACAACCGGCCCTGGCCGACGATGACGTGCATCTCCCGGCCGATGCCGGAGTCCGACAGCAGTTCCTGAACGTCCATCAGCCGGCAGCTGGTGCCGTTGATCTCGTACTCCCCGGCGCCGTCGCGGAACATCCGGCGGGTGATCGACACCTCGGAGTATTCGATGGGCAGCGCATTGTCGGAGTTGTCGATGGTCAGTGTGACCTCGGCGCGCCCGAGCGGTGCCCGGGTGGAGGTGCCGGCGAAGATGACGTCTTCCATCTTGCCGCCGCGCAGCGTCTTGGCACCCTGTTCGCCCATCACCCAGGTCAGGGCATCGACGACGTTCGACTTGCCGGAACCGTTGGGGCCGACGACGCAGGTGATGCCGGGTTCCAGACGCAGAGTCGTGGGCGACGCGAAGGACTTGAAGCCCTTCAACGTCAGACTCTTGAGGTGCATGGCGTGCCAGAGTACCGCTAGTCGGTCGACGAGCCGGCGAGGCACGAGCCGGGGAGAGAGGGCCGACTACGCAACATTCAGTCGGTCGACGAGCCGGCGAGGCACGAGCCGGGGAGAGAGGGCCGGACTGACAAAGAGGAACTAACGCTCGCTGAATCCCCGGATCTGTTCCCCGGGTGCCGACCAATCGGCGATCACCTTGTCCACCCGCCCCGGTGTGGTGTCCCCACGCAACAGCTCGAGCAAACGCTCACCCGCCTCCCGCGGGCCCTGCGCCACCACCAGCACACGGCCGTCGGGCTGGTTACTGGCGTAGCCGGTGAGCCCCAGTTCGAGGGCTCGCGAACGGGTCCACCACCGAAAGCCCACCCCCTGCACGTTGCCGTGCACCCAGGCCGTCAGCCGTGCTGCGTCCTCGGTCACGGTCGTTTGTCGGCAATCTCGAAGGTGACTTCGGTACCGGACTTGAGCGTGCGTCCCACGGTGCACACCTGATCGATGGCGCGGTTGACGACGGTGCGCACCCGTTCCGCTTCGGCCTCCGAGAGCCCGGACAGGTCGATCTCGAGGACCTCCTGCAACAGCGGGTAACGCTCCTGCTCGCGGTCCGGCGGGCCCGACACCTTGACGGTGGCCTGGTAGTCGTCACCGAGGCGGCGGGCCAGCGGCACGTCGCTGGCCATCCCACTGCACGCGGCCAGCGCAATTTTCAGCAGCTCCCCCGGGGTGAAGACACCCTCGACGTCCTCGGAGCCCACCAGCACTTCCGCGCCACGGGAGCTCTTCCCGGTGTAGCGGCGGGTCCCGGTGCGTTCCACCCACAGTTCCGTCATGGTGCCTCTTCCCTATTCGGCGCGAGCGCGCGCTCTTGTACGCAACACGCCGAGCTCTGGTGTACAGACACGCGCGCTGGCGGGTTGTTGAACGTATCAACCACGCGGGCGTGGCTGGCATTTCGGGCAGTAGAACGAGGACCGGTTCATGAACTTCTCGCGGCGCATCACCGCGCCGCAGCGCCGGCACGGTTTCCCCTCGCGACCGTAGGCGTCCAGCGAGCGGTCGAAGTACCCGGACTCGCCGTTGACATTGACGTACAGCGAGTCGAATGAGGTGCCGCCCTGACCAAGTGCATCGCGCATGACATCGCCGGCGTGGTCGAGGATGCGGGCCAGCGTCGGCTTGGTCAGCGTCTCGGCGATCCGCACCCCGTTGACCTTCGCCCGCCACAGCGCCTCGTCGGCGTAGATGTTGCCGATGCCCGAGACCACCGTCTGGTCCAGGAGCTGACGCTTGATCTCAGAGTGCTTGCCGCGCAACACCTTCACCACCGCATCGCGGTCGAATGCGGGGTCCAGCGGGTCACGGGCGATGTGCGCCACGGGTTCGGGGACTTCGGTGCCGTCCACGGTCACCAGTTCGGTCAGCATCCACCCGCCGAAGGTTCGCTGGTCCACGAAGCTCAGCGCGGTGCCGTCGTCGAGCAGTGTGGCGATGCGCAGGTGTTCGGTGCGAGCGACTTCGCCCAGCAACATCTGACCGCTCATTCCCAGATGCACCACCAGCGCCTCGCCGCTGCCGAGGGTCAGCCACAGGTATTTGCCCCGCCTGCCGGTGCCGGTGATCTCGTTGTCCAGCAGCCGCGCCGTGAGGTCCGCCGGGCCGGCCTCGTGTCGCCGCACCGCCCGCGGGTGGTGCACCCGCACCGCGGAGATGGTGCGCCCGGCAACGTGATTCTGCAGGCCCCGTCGGACGACTTCGACCTCGGGAAGTTCAGGCATCGAGCGTTCTCACGCCTCGTCGTCGTCGAGTTCGACCAGCGCCTGCCAGGCCTGGGCCGCGGCCTTCTGCTCGGCTTCTTTCTTGGACCGGCCCACGCCGGTGCCGTATTCCATGTCCTTGACGATCACCGTGGCGGTGAACTGTTTGTCATGGTCGGGACCGGTGGAGGTCACCGCATAGGTCGGCGAACCCAAACCCTTTGCCGCACAGAGCTCTTGCAGGCTGGTCTTCCAGTCCAGCCCGGCGCCCAGAGTCGGTGCCGTGTCGAGCAGCTGGCCGAACAGCCGCAGGATGACCTTGCGCGCGGTGTCGATGCCGTGCTGCAGGTACACCGCACCGAGCAGCGATTCCATGCCGTCGGCCAGGATGCTCGACTTGTCGGCGCCGCCGGTGTTCATCTCGCCGCGCCCCAGCAACAGGTAGGAACCCAGTCCGTCCGGGGTCAGCCCGCGGGCCACACCGGCGAGGGCCTGGGTGTTGACCACGCTGGCCCGCAATTTGGCCAGGTCACCTTCGGTGAGATTGGGATGGCGATGGAACAGCTCGTCGGTCACGGTGAGGCCCAGAACCGCATCGCCGAGGAATTCCAGACGTTCGTTGGTGGGCAGGCCGCCGTGCTCGTAGGCATAGCTGCGGTGAGTCAGCGCCAGGGTGAGCAACTCGGCACCGACATCCACTCCGAGCGCGTCGATGAGGGGCTGGCGATCGTCCTGCGCAGTCATTCCCTGGATTCTCCCGAGGCCTCATCGGGCAGCAACGCCGCCAGCTTCGCCCAGCGCGGGTCGATGACGTCGTGGTGATGTCCGGGCTCGGCGGTGGCGAGCGGTACCCCGCAGGTCTGGCACAGGCCGGGGCAGTCCGGGCTGCAGACCGGCGAGAGCGGTAGCTGCAGCACCACGGCGTCCACGATCGACTGTTCGAGGTCGATGGTGTCGTCGACGACGTGGCCCACTTCGTCTTCCTCCGTCGTCGCCTCGGTGGTGCTGTCCGGATAGGCGAAGAGCTCGGTCAGATCGATCGTCACCGTTCCGGAGATCGGGGACAGGCAACGGGCGCACTCACCTGCGGTGGGGGCGGTGACGCTGCCGGTCACCAGCACCCCTTCGGAGACCGACTGGAGCTCGAGATCCAATTCCAGCGGTGCGCCCGGTTCGATCGCGATGAGGTCGAGGCCGATGCGCGACGGGCTCAGGACGGTCTGGGAGATCTGCATCATCGAGCCGGGCCGACGGCCCAGCCGCGAGATGTCGAAGGTCAGGGGTGTGTGGCGATGCGCTGCCGCGCTGTTGGACGCCGCTTTCTTGAACACCGACATGACGGTAATTCTACGGCGCACCGACTGGCGGCCACGCCAGCTCAGCGTTGCACGTAGTCGTGGGTGCCCGCGGCGGTACGCAACTGGTGCCGGCCCCGGCCGACCGAGCGCAGCGTTCCGTTGAGGTAGTCCTCGAACTCGGCGAGTTTGCTGTCGACGTAGATGTCGCATTCTCCGCGCAGGCGGTCGGCCTCGGCGTGGGCGGCGTCGATCAGGCGTGCGGACTCAGCCTGTGCGGACTGCACCACCTCGGTCTGCGACACCAGACGCTGCTGCTCCTTGATGCCCTCCTGCACGGCCTTCTCATAGGAGATGTTGCCGCTCTCGACCAGCCGGTCCGCTTCGGCCTTGGCGCGGCCTACCGCGGTCTCGTAATCGCGTTTGGCGTTGGCGGCCAACCGATTTGCCTCTTCGCGGGCCTCACCGACCATGCGCTCGCAGTGCTGGCGCGCCTCGGCCACCATCCGGTCGGCTTGCGACTTGGCGTCGGCGAGCAACCGGTCGGCCTCGCCTCGGGCATGCCCGAGGGTGGAGTCGGCCTCCGCAGTCGCCGAGGACACCAGGCCGTCGGCGTGCTGCTTGGCGTCGCGCAGCATCGTGTCGCGTGCGTCGAGCACGTCCTGAGCGTCATCGAGTTCGCCGGGAATGGCGTCTTTGATGTCGTCGATCAGTTCGAGCACGTCACCGCGCGGGACAACACAGCCGGCGGTCATGGGCACGCCGCGCGCCTCTTCGACGATGGCACCCAACTCATCGAGCGCTTCAAATACTCGGTACACGGCGCACCCTCCAGGCCTCGTTGTTGTTACAAGTGTGCCTGGTGTTGCGCCTGTGACTGTGGTGGCGACACCGGTGTGTCGCCACTTTGATGGACAAACCCGGCATACCCGGCCTCATTATGTCAGCCGCGCAGCTTGGCCTGCAGTCGTGCGTTCACCGGTTCCGGCAGCAGATCGGTGACGTCGCCACCCAACGAGGCCACCTCTTTGGCCAAGGACGACGACACGAACGAGTACTGCGGCGTGGTGGCGACAAAAAACGTGTCCACCCCGGCGACGTGCCGGTTCATCTGCGCCATCTGCAATTCGTACTCGAAGTCGGTACCGGTGCGCAGTCCCTTGACGATGGCGGTCAGCCCGCGCGCCTTCACAAAATCCACGACGAGCCCCTGCCCGGACTCGGCCCGCAGGTTCGGCAGATGTGTCGTCGACTCCTCGATCAGCGCGATTCGCTCCTCGAGGGTGAACATGCCTTTTTTGTTGGGATTCACCAGGACCGCGACGACCACCTCATCGAACTGCGCTGCGGCGCGTTCGAAGACGTCGATGTGTCCGAGAGTGACGGGGTCGAAGGAACCTGGGCACACGGCGCCGCTCATGGCACCCGACGCTAGCAGGGCTAATGTCCGTCGACCCGTTCGGCCATCTCCACTCTGGTGTCGCCGTAGCTGCGCGACCGCCACGCCTGCCAGCCGCGGGGCCAGCCGATCGGCTCGCTGCCTGTCGGCCGTTCCACCACCGCAACTGTTCCCGTTGTCGCCCAACCGTTTTCATCGAGCGAGGCCACCAGTACCTCCAGGTCGGCGGTGCGCACGTCATACGGCGGATCCGCGAACACCACGTCGACGGGCGCCCCCGCTCCCCCGGCGACCACCGAGTCGACGTGTCCTCGGCGCACCGCGGCGCCGGGGAAGCCGAGGGCCGTGATGTTCTGCGTTATCACCGCTGCGGCCCGCTGATCGCTCTCGACGAACAACGCCGAGCCGGCTCCGCGCGACAACGCCTCCAACCCCAGGGCCCCCGAGCCGGCGTAGAGATCAAGCACTGCCAGCCCGGTGAAATCCAGCCGCGCGACAAGCACATTGAACAACGACTCGCGCACCCGGTCAGTGGTCGGCCGGGTACCTCGGGGCGGCACGAGCAGCCGCCTGCCCCCGGCGGTTCCGGCGATGATGCGGGTCAGCTGACGACCACCAGGAGGTCACCGCCTTCGACTTGGGCGGTGGTCGAGACGGCGACGCGTTCGACGGTGCCGGCCTTGGGTGCGGTGATCCCGGCTTCCATCTTCATGGCTTCGATGGTGGCGATGGTCTGCCCGGCCTCGATGGTGTCCCCGGCGGCCACGGTGACGGTGACGACACCGGCGAACGGCGCGGCCACGTGGTCGGGGTTGCCGCGATCGGCCTTCTCCGCGGTGGGCACCTCGGAGGCGATGTTGCGATCCCGCACCACGACCGGGCGCAGCTGGCCGTTCATGATGCACATGACCGTCCGCATACCGCGTTCGTCGGCATCGGAGATGGCCTCCAGCCCGATCAGCAGCTCCACACCCTTCTCCAGCTGCACCCGGTGCTCGTCACCGTGGCGCAGGCCGTAGAAGAACTGGTTGGCACTGAGCTGGCTGGTGTCGCCGAACTGTTCGCGGTGCGCCTCGAACTCCTTGGTGGGGCCGGGGAACAACAACCGGTTCAGCGTGGCTTGGCGCTTGCCGCCGGGCTGGGCCAGCACCGCCTCGTCCTCGAGTGACAGCGCGGTTTCCGGCTTGGCCGGGCCGCGGCCGGCAAGGGCCTTGGTGCGCAACGGTTCCGGCCACCCACCCGCGGGATCGCCGAGTTCACCGCGCAGGAACCCGATCACGCTGTCGGGAATGTCATAGCGGGCGGGATCGGCGGCGAACTCCTCGGCCGAAATACCCGCACCCACCAACGCCAAAGCCAGATCCCCGACCACCTTCGAGCTCGGGGTGACCTTCACCAGCCGGCCCAGGATCCGGTCGGCAGCCGCGTAATTGGCCTCGATCTCCTCGAAGCGGTCCCCGAAGCCCAGCGCGATGGCCTGCTGCCGCAGGTTCGACAGCTGCCCACCGGGAATCTCGTGGGTGTACACCCGGCCCGTGGGCGCCGGAAGACCGGACTCGAAGGGCGCGTAGACCTTCCGCAACGCCTCCCAGTACGGCTCCAGCTCACACACCGCACCCAGATCGAGTCCGGTGTCGCGGTCGGTGTGCGCCGCGGCCGCCACGATCGAGCTCAATGCGGGCTGGCTGGTGGTGCCCGCCAGCGGCGCCGCCGCCCCGTCCACCGCGTCGGCGCCGGCCTGCCAGGCCGCCAGATAGGTGGCCAACTGCCCGCCCGGGGTGTCATGGGTGTGTACGTGCACCGGCAGGTCGAAGTTGCTCTTGAGCGCGGAGACCAAGGTGGCCGCCGCCGGGGGACGCAACAGTCCCGCCATGTCCTTGATCGCCAGCACATGCGCACCGGCGTCCACGATCTGCTCGGCCAACCGCAGGTAGTAATCCAGGGTGTAGAGGTCCTCGGCCGGATTCGACAGATCCCCGGTGTAGGACATCGCCACCTCGGCCACCGCGGTGTTGGTGGCCCGCACCGCATCGATGGCCGGGCGCATGGACTCGATGTTGTTCAGCGCATCGAAGATCCGGAAGATGTCGATGCCCGTCGAGGTCGCCTCATCGACGAACGCGCTGGTGACGATCTCCGGATACGGGGTGTAGCCGACGGTGTTGCGGCCCCGCAGCAGCATCTGCAGGCAGATGTTCGGCAGCGCCTCCCGCAACGCCGCCAACCGCTCCCACGGATCCTCTTTCAAGAACCGCAGCGCCACATCGTAAGTCGCGCCACCCCAGCACTCCACCGACAACAGCTGCGGCATCATCCGCGCCACATACGGCGCCACCATCAACAGACCCGTGGTCCGCAACCGGGTGGCCAACAACGACTGATGCGCATCCCGGAACGTCGTATCGGTGACCCCGACCGCCGCAGAGTCCTTGAGCCACTGAGCAAAACCCTGCGGACCGAGTTCGGCCAGCTTCTGCTTGCTCCCGGCCGGCGGGGCCACCGAAAGGTCGATACCGGGCAGCTTGTCCTGCGGATACACCGTCGACGGGCGTTCACCATGCGGTTTGTTGACCGTGACATCGGCCAGATAGTTCAAGATCTTGGTGCCGCGGTCGGCACTCGAGCGCGCGGTCAGCAGTCCCGGGCGCTCGTCGATGAAGCTCGTGGTGACCCGCCCGGCCACAAAATCGGGGTCATCCAGCACCGCCTGCAGGAACGGGATGTTCGTCGACACCCCACGAATACGGAACTCCGCCACCGCCCGCCGAGCCCGGCGTACCGCGGTCGGGAAATCGCGGCCCCGACACGACAGCTTCACCAACATCGAATCGAAATGCGCACTCACCTCCGCACCCAGCAGGGTGCCGCCGTCCAGGCGGATCCCCGCACCACCCGGTGACCGGTAGGCGGTGATCCGGCCGGTGTCCGGACGGAACCCGTTGGCGGGGTCCTCGGTGGTGATCCGGCACTGCAGCGCCGCCCCGTGCGGCACGATCGACTCCTGGCTCAACCCCAGATCGGCCAGCGACTCCCCCGCAGCGATCCGCAACTGCGACGACACCAGGTCCACATCGGTGATCTCTTCGGTGACCGTGTGCTCCACCTGAATCCGCGGATTCATCTCGATGAAGACGTGGTTGCCGCGCTCATCGAGCAGGAACTCCACCGTGCCCGCACACGAATAACCGATCTGACGCGCGAACGCCACGGCGTCACTGCAGATCCTGTCGCGCAACGCCGGATCCAGGTTCGGCGCCGGCGCCAACTCGATGACCTTCTGATGACGCCGCTGCACACTGCAGTCGCGCTCGAACAGGTGGATCACGTTGCCCTGGGTGTCGGCCAGGATCTGCACCTCGATGTGGCGGGGATTGATCACCGCCTGCTCCAGGAACACCGTGGCATCGCCGAACGCCGACTCCGCCTCACGACTGGCAGCCTCGATCGCCTCCCGCAGCCCCGACGGCTCAGCCACCCGGCGCATCCCGCGCCCACCGCCACCGGCCACCGCCTTGACGAACACCGGGAACTCCATGGTCTCCGCGGCGGCCAACAACTCCTCGACATCCGCCGACGGCGCCGACGACGCCAACACCGGCAGGCCCGCCTCACGCGCGGCCGCGATCGCCCGCGACTTGTTGCCCGTCAGCTCCAACACCTCGGCACTGGGCCCGACGAAGGTGATACCCGCCGCCGCACACGCCGCCGCCAACTCCGGGTTCTCCGACAGAAAGCCGTAACCGGGATACACCGCATCCGCACCGGCCGCCACCGCCGTGGACACGATCTGGTCCACCGACAGATACGCCCGGACCGGATGACCGACCTCACCGATCTGATACGACTCATCGGCCTTCAGGCGGTGCACCGAATTGCGGTCCTCATACGGATACACCGCAACAGTGCCGACCTTGAGTTCGTACGCCGCGCGGAACGCCCGGATCGCAATTTCACCGCGATTGGCCACCAATACCTTTGAGAACACCCCAGCAATCTACCTGAGGGCGCACGTCAAGCGAAAGGTGCCTGAACAAATAGGTCATTCACTCTTGTGTAAACCGCACCTGGCAAATATGCGAATTTTGCAAACATCCATGTTGGCAACGCGGCTACCGACAACAGGAACGCCGCCGGCTGCTCCGTGGCGAACTCGGGCAGCGCAGCGGCGCAAACGAACACTCGACGGTCAGATCAGGGTCGACCAGTAATCCCAGAAGCGCACCAGGATCATCAGCACAACCGCGGTGAACCACAGCGCAACGATCGACCAGCGCCATTGATACAAACCGCGCAACACCACGTTCCCGGCCAGCGGACGAAGAGCGATCGACGCGGACACCACGAACAGCGGGATCATCACGGTCCAGACGACCATGCAGTACGGGCACAGCGCGCCGATGCGGTACAGGCTCTGGAAGATCAGGTAGTGCACGAAGACGACGCCCAGGGCGTTGCCGACCGCCAGCCCGACCCAATACCACTGCGGCAGCCGCACCTTGGCCACCGCGAGCACGCCCGAAACGATGACAACGGTGAAACCGACCAGGCCGATCAGCATGTTGGGAAAACCGAAGACCGACGCCTGCGGGGTGACCATCACCGAACCGCATGACAGCACCGGATTCAAGCTGCACGACGGCACATACGACGGATCGATGAGCAGCTCGATCTTTTCGATCGTCAGCGTGGTCGCGGCGGCCAGGCCGACGATGCCGGCGATCAGGATCCACAGGGCGCTCGGGCGTCCCACCGCGACGCCCGCACGCGACACCTGCTCGCCCGCCGGGGCCGGCGAAGGCGCTACGTGTGCGTCGGGTGTTGCGGTCACGGCACGTTGGGAATGTCGCCGACGATCTCCTCGACCTTCTTCACCAGATCATCAGGAGTGCTGTACTGGTAGTCCTCGCCGTTGATCCGCACGCTCGGGGTCGAGTTGATGCCGGCGGCTGCGGCCAGCCCGTCCACCACATCGTCGTAGTTGCCGTTGTTGATGCACTCGGCGACGCCGCCCGCGACACCGGCCTGACGCGCGGTCTCGATCAGCGAGGCGTTGTCCGGAGCAGGCGAGCCCTCGGCCGGCTGCTGGGCGAACAAGGCCCCGTGGAACCGCCGGAACGAGTCCTTCATGGGGCTGTTGTCTTCCTCGGCAACGCAGTACGCGGCGTTGGCAGACCGGGTGGAGTAGTTGTTGTTGGTCGGCGTGTCCAGGATCGCGACCATGTGGTAGTCGATCGCGACGCCACCGTTGTCCACCAGCTTGTTCAGCGTCGGGCCCATGGTCTGCTCGAAGGTCCGGCAGTGCGGGCACTGGAAATCCTCGTACAGCGAGATCACGGCTTTGGGGTCACTGGAGCCCTCGTTGGTGATCACGTTGGCGGCCGCCACCCGCACCGCCTGGACCTCACCGCCCTGCTTCTTGTCGCTCGACATGACGATGTAGAGCACGAGCGCGACGGCGAAGACGACCACGACGGCGGTCAGCCCGATCTGAATCGCCAGGTTGCGTTTGCGCTCGCCCGCCTTCAGGTCGTACTTGGCGGGACGTTTGGGTTTGGTGGCCACAGTTTTGGTGATCCTCGTAATCGCGGGTTTGGCGTCTCCAGCGTACCGGCGCAGCGATACCGCTGGTTACCCGCGCCGCAGATGGGCCCGCAGCGCGGAGGTGATGTCCGCGACACTACGTTCCACCCCGCCGCCCAGACCGGCGAAATTCATGAATCCATGCACCATCGCCCCCATTCGGCGCAGGTCGACGGGCACCCCGGCGCGTTGCAGCGCCGCCGCATACAGATCGCCCTCGTCACGCAGCGGATCGAAGCCGGCGGTCACCACCAGGGCCGGCGCCAACCCGGCGACATCCTCGGCGAGCAGCGGCGAGACCCTCGGGTCGGTGACTGCCAGCCCCGAGCGCGCGAGGTACCGGTCGCGAAAGACCGCCATGTCGTGGCCGGTCAAGATGAAACCGTCGGCGAACAGGGTGCGGGAACGGGTCTGGGCGCCCAGATCGGTGACGGGGTAGAGCAGCATCTGCAACGCCGGAGCCGGCACCGGGCTGTTCCTGGCCCACTGCGCGACCACGGCCGCCAGACCGCCGCCCGCGCTGTCCCCACCGACAGCGATTCGATCAGCCGGGACACCAAAAT
Organism: Mycolicibacterium sp. SMGY-1XX; assembly: GCF_059132455.1. Taxonomy (NCBI): domain Bacteria; kingdom Bacillati; phylum Actinomycetota; class Actinomycetes; order Mycobacteriales; family Mycobacteriaceae; genus Mycobacterium; species Mycolicibacterium sp. SMGY-1XX. The sequence goes on along the minus strand of NZ_CP101139.1, from coordinate 2,709,158 downwards.
CCTCGGCGTGCTCGGTCACCCAGGTATAGGCCGCGCAGCTGTCGTCGACGGCCGCAGGGGCCGGGTGCTCTGGAGCGAGGCGATAGTCCACCGAGAACACCTGTGTCTGCGCGTCGTGACACAAGCGCCGGCACAGCGCGTCATAACCGTCCAGGTCGCCGAGCATGTAACCGCCGCCGTGGAAGAACACCAGGGCCGACGACGAGTCACCGGCGCGGTAGTGGCGCACCGGGATGGCGCCGGCTGGGCCCGGCACCGACAATGTGGTGATGTCGACCGACCGCACCGGACCCCCGAGTTCGACGCAGGTGTCGTGCATGACACTCCGGCTCGACGCCACATCGTCGTCGACGACGATGCCGGGGACACCGCTGAGCCGAAGTCCGGCCACGAACAGCTGCAGCGTGGGATCGAGGGTGTTGCCGTCGATGGTCACCGTGCGGAAGCCGGTCAGGGCCCGTTTCACCAAGGGCGGCAGCACGGACATCAGTGTGGGCGTGAGGCGGGTGCCGGCTTTCAACACCGGCAGCGGAACCCGTCTACGTCGCGCCGTCGTGTGAGTCATCACATTCACCATGGCCGAACACGGTAACCCGCCGAAACACCGCGGTCGTTGATTAGGAGACGTTAGACCTACGTAATACTGTGCTGTTGAGAACGAGCCGGGATGGCCCGGCGGTACCACTTAAACCAACAGGTAGGTGAGATGACGTCGAACGGCCAGTCGGGGGCGACTGTTCCTTCCATCGGGCTCAATGACGAGAACACCATGCCGGCGCTCGGCCTCGGTGTCGGGGAACTCTCGGATTCCGAAACCGAGCACGCTGTCTCGACGGCGCTGGAGCTCGGGTACCGGCTGATCGACACCGCCGCGGTGTACGGCAACGAAGCGGCGGTGGGGCGTGCCATCGCCAAGTCCGGCATTCCGCGGGCCGAGGTGTTCGTCACCACCAAGCTGGCGGTCGCCGATCAAGGATTCCAGTCATCACAGGACGCGTTGAAGGCCAGCCTGGAACGGCTGGGCTTGGATTATGTGGACCTGTACCTCATCCACTGGCCGTACGCCGAAGGCGGTAAGTACGTCGACAGTTTCGGCGGACTGATGCGGCTGCAGGCCGACGGCTTCGCCAAGTCCATCGGTGTCTGCAACTTCACCGCCGAGCACCTGTCGAACATCGTCGACCTGGCGTTCTTCACCCCCGCGGTCAACCAGATCGAGCTTCACCCGCTGCTCAACCAGGCTGCGTTGCGCGCCGTCAATGCCGACTACGGCATCGTCACCGAGGCCTACAGCCCACTGGGGATCGGCAAGGTGCTGGCTAATCCGGCGGTGACGTCGATCGCCGCGTCGTACGACAAGTCGCCGGCACAGGTGCTGATCCGGTGGAACCTGCAACTGGGCAATGTCGTCATTCCGCGGTCGTCATCGGCCGAACGCATCGCCGAGAACCTCGACGTCTTCGACTTCGAGCTCAGCACCGGTGACATGGACACCTTGAACGGCCTCGACGAGGGCACCCGGTTCCGGCCGGACCCGGAAACCTACACGGGCCCCTGAACATTTCGGCCCACCCCTCCACGCAGTACGACGCCATCGCGGCCGAGTACGCGGAGGCCTTCGGCGGCGCGCGCCACCCGTTCGACCGAAAACTGCTGTGCGACTTCGCCAGTGGGCTGGCTGGGCCGGTGATCGACGTGGGCTGCGGCCCTGGCTACGCGGCGGCCGAACTGGCGGCGGCGGGCCTGGACGTGCTGGGCGTCGACCGATCGGGCGCCATGATCGACATCGCCCGCGGCCGCTGCCCGCAGGCCCGATTCACCGTGGCCGACATGTTCATGTTGCCGGTACCGGACTCATCGTGTGCGGCGGTGTGCGGTTGGTACTCGATCGTGCACACCCCGGCTGCCGAGCTCCCCCGGCTGTTCGGCGAGTTCCGCCGGGTGCTCACCGACACGGGCCGGGTGGTGTTGGCATTCCAGACTGGCGCTCCGACATTGGAATTGACTTCCGCGTTCGGACACGACGTGGATCTGCGGTTCCTTCGCCACGACGTCGAAGCGGTGGTGCGCGCGCTGAGCGGCGCCGGTTTCACCCCACGGTGGCAGCACATCCGCGCCCGGAACGTCGCGGCCCGGGAGACGGCGGATCAGGCCTTTGTCCTCGCGCGGGTTCAGCCCGCCGGGCAGGTTTCCGCGCCCTCGCGCAGCGCCGCCGCCGAGGCCTCGTCGATGGTCAGCGCGTAACCGCGCAGCACCTCGACGAACTGGACCGCGTACTGGCAGTGGAACGCCGAGTTCGGTGGCATCCAGACCGCGGGTTCGCTGTCGCCTTTGTCCTGGTTCGCCCCGCCGGCCACGGCCAGCAGATTGGCGGGGTCGTTGGCGAACCGCAGCCGCATGGCGTCGGTCCAGTTGCGCGCCCCCATGTCCCACGCCAACGCCAACGGCACGATGTGGTCGATCTGCACCGACGCACCGATCTGGTTGCCGCGGGTGAAGGCGACGACGGCGTTGGTGTACGGGTCGTGCAGGGTGCCGGTGGCCACCGCCGTCGGACAGCGTTTGATGTCGGTGTAGGTCTTCTCGACGAGATCGCGTTGCAGGATGTCGTTTCGGGTGTCGCAGCCGTTGCGGCCCCCCGGGGCGTCGTTGTCGTCATCCCATGCTTCTCCGAACGCATCCCTGCGGTAATCGTTGACTCGTATCCTGGTGGGCACCACCATGATTCCGGCCAGCACATCGGATCCGGGCGCCACCGTGGGGATATCGGCCTGGGCGACGGAAGCACCGTCGGCGCTCTCCGAGACCACCTGATAGGCGACGATCACCGACAGCACGGCCATCAGGGCCAGCCACAGCTGCGTGGAGCGCTTCACGACTTCTCCATGTAGGCGATGCGCTCCTGAGTGAAATACTCGGCCAGCCTCGCCAGCCCGGGATCGGTGGGCATCTGCGGGTAGACCAGTTCGCAGAAGGCGCGGGCTTCCTCGATGATCTCGCGGTGCTTGTTCAATGACAGGAATCGCAGATGAAGGGAGCGGCCGGACTGGTTCTGGCCCAGCACGTCGCCCTCGCGGCGTTCCTCGAGATCGAGATCGGCCAACTCGAAACCGTCCAGGGTGGAGGCCACCGCTTTGAGGCGCCGCCCCGCGTTCGACGATTCGGGGAACTGCGTCACCAGTAGACACAGGCTGGGGTGGCTACCGCGCCCGATGCGGCCACGCAATTGATGCAGCTGGCTGATCCCGAAGCGGTCGGCATCAGCCACCACCATCATCGTCGAGTTCGGGACATCCACACCCACTTCGATGACCGTGGTGGACACCAGCACATCGATGTCCCCGGCCTTGAAGGCCGTCATCACCGCATCCTTCTCGTCCGCCTCGAGCTTGCCGTGCATCAGCCCGACCCGCAGATCCTTCAACGGACCGGTACGCAGGAATTCGTAGAGGATGGTGACGGGAATCGGGCGCGGGCCCTTCTCCTCGGTGACGGTGTCCTCGATCCGCGACGCCACCACATAGGCCTGCCGGCCGGCCTGCACCTCCTCGACGATCCGCTGCCACGCACGGTCCAGCCACTTCTTGTTCTGGCCGGTGAACACGGTGGTGGTGCTGATGGGCTGCCGGCCCCGTGGGAGTTCGCGCAGGGTCGACGTTTCCAGATCTCCGTAGACGGTGAGGGCCATGGTTCGCGGGATCGGCGTTGCCGTCATCACCAGCAAGTGCGGAGTCAGTCCGTCGGGGGCCTTGGCGCGCAACTGATCTCGCTGTTCCACGCCGAAGCGGTGCTGTTCGTCCACCACCACCAGACCCAGCCGCTGGAACTCGACCGCGTCCTGCAACAGGGCGTGTGTACCGACCACGATCCCGGCGTCGCCGGCGGCGATCTCCTCGCGGATCTGTCGCTTGCGGGCGGCCGAGACCGATCCTGTCAACAGCGCCACCCGGGTACCTGCTTCGTCCCCGCCGAGTTCGCCCGCCGTGGCGAGCGGGCCCAGCACCTCACGGATCCCCCGGGCATGTTGGGTGGCAAGCACTTCCGTGGGCGCCAGCAGCGCGCACTGATAGCCGGCGTCGATCATCTGCAGCATGCACAGCACCGAGACGATGGTCTTGCCCGAGCCCACCTCACCTTGCAGCATCCGGTTCATCGGATGACTGGCCGAGAGTTCATCGGAGATCACCGACAAGACCTCGCCCTGACCGGCGGTCAGCTCGAAGGGCATCTGGCCGAGCATCCGGTCGCGAATCCCGCCGGGCACGAGGGGGGCCGGCGGACCCGGCCGGCGTATTTCGCTGTGCCTGCGCGCCACCAGCGCCCACTGCATTCCCACCGCCTCGTCGAACGTCAACCGTTCGATGGCCCGCTCACGCTCGTTCGTGTTCTCCGACAGGTGGATCGCGCGCAAGGCCGCGTCCTCGGACATCAGGTCGCGCCGTCGCACGAAGGATTCCGGGAACGGATCGGGTACCGGATCGAGGACCTCGAGCACCTGGCGCACACAGGCGTAGATGTCCCAGCTCTGCATCTTGGCGCTGGCCGGATAGATGGGGAAGAACTCCCGCTCGAACACCGAGAAGTCCAGCTCACCGTCATCACCCCGGGCCGCCAGGGCCTTGAGGTTCTTGCTGCCCCGCAGCCGGCCCGTGGGCGAGTCGAGCACCAGGTGCGCGGGATGGGTGAGTTGCATCTGGTTGCGGAAAAACCCTATCTCGCCGGAGATCATCAGCCGAGTGCCTTCCACCAGACTGTGTTTCAGGTATTTCGCGTTGAAGAACGTGGCGGTGACCGGGCGGTCGGCCAGTGTCACCACCATCATCTCGCGTTTGGGCGACCGATTGGTCCAACGTAGATCGACCTTGGCGATGGTGTCCACGAAGGTGACGTGTTCACCCGCCTCCAGGGGTTCGTCCTTGTCCCCCACCATGGTTGCCCCCTTGTTGTACTTGCGGGGGTAGTAGCGCACCAGGTCGTTGACGGTGCGGACGCCGAAAACCTCGTCGAGTTTGGCCGCCGCCTTCTTGCCGATGATGAAGTCGAGCGGATCAGTCAACGCGGCCATCTCACTCCACTCCGATGATCACGACGTCACCGGCGTGGCCGGTCTGATAGCTGACGAGTTCGGTACCGGGATGGTGCAGGTGCACGTGGGCGGACAGCGCCGTGCTGACTGCCGGAGTCACCCCGTCACCCAGCAGCACCGTCACCAGCTCCCCGCCAACGCCCAGCATCAGGTCGATCAAACCCCTTGCGGCAGCGGTGATGTCGTGACGTACCACCAACACCTCCCCACCGATGATGCCCAGGCCGTCGCCTACCCGGCACGGGCCGGCCCACGTCAGCGCCGCTTCTTCTGCCACCCGCACCGAGCCGTATCGGGTGGCTCCCGCCGCGGCGGCCATGGTGTAGCCGTCGTCGACGGCCCGGCGGGCGGGGTCGTGCACCGCCAATGCGGCCAGCCCGTGCACCATCGAACTGGTGGGCACCGGAACCACATCGATACCCCAGCTGATCGCCGCTGTGCACCCCGCCACCAGCTCCTCGGCCGCGACATACCCGTTGGGCAGCACCATCACTTGCGCTGCGCCCGTGTCGATCACCGCCCGCACCAATTGCCGGGCATCGACGGCTGCACCGTCGGCCGGGTCAGGGCGCAGCACCGTCGCACCTTCGCCGGCGAACAGCTCGGCGGCGCCATCGCCGTCCACGACCGCCAGGACTGCGCGCCCGACGCTGAAAGCACCCGGGGCCGGTTTGGCGGCCCCGGAGGGCAGCACCGAGATCTGGATCCGACTGGCGGCGCCGTATTCGAGCCCGGCTTCGATCGCCGCGCCCGCGTCGTCGGTGTGGATGTGTACCGAGAAACCGCCACCGGGCAGTGCTTCCGCCAGTGCCACCGAGTCGCCGAGTGCCTCCAGGCGGGCACGCAATTGGTCGACCGCGCCGGCCGGGCAGCCGGTGAGCAGGTACATCACCTCGAATTGCGGTGGCCCCTGAGGAGCCGGCCGCGGTGGTGCCGTCTTGTCGGGCCTCGGTTCGTAGGCCGGGCGTACCGGCGCGTGCGCGCTGACGGTGGTGCGCAGCGCGTCCAGCAGCACCACCAGACCGCGGCCACCGGAATCCACCACGCCGGCTTCGGCCAGCACCGTCAACTGATCCGGCGTCTTCTCCAATGCCACCACGGCCGCGTCCCCGGCGGCGGCCACCGCATCACCGAGGGTGCCGCCTTCGGCGGTGCTGTGTTCGGCCGCAGTGGCCGCTGCCTGCAGCACGGAGACGATGGTTCCCGGAACCACGTCACCGCCCAGCGAGGAGGCGACCAGCCCGACCGCGTGCCGCAGCGCCGCGGCAAGCACGGCCGCGTCGATCTCGAGGAGCCGTCCACCGGCGTCCGCGGCCGCCGTGACATCGGCGATGCCACGCAAGATCTGCGACAGGATCATCCCGGAGTTCCCCCGCGCGCCATGCACCGCGCCGCGTGCCAGACAGGACGCCACCTGCGCCACCTCGGCGGGGCCGGCTTCGACGGTCGGCGCGGTGGCTTCCGCCAGGGCCGCACGCATGGTGAACAGCATGTTGGTGCCGGTGTCGGCGTCGGCTACCGGGAACACGTTGAGCCGGTTGATCTCGTCAGCGTGAGAGATCAACTCTCCGACGCACGTGTGCGCCCACGACAGCAGCGCGGCGCCGTCGAGCCGACGATCCGCCATGACCCTCCTTCTACCCGCCCGCCACCCAACCGCCTACCCGACCGCCTACCCGCGCCCACCACCGCGTGCGGGCGCTAGCCTAATCAGTGCCGACGACAGCGACCGTCGAAAACAACCCGGCGAGGTGGGGCTGTGGGCAGCGTTTTGGCGATCGCCGCGTGGCTCGGTATTCTGTTCAGGTTGTCGGGTCACCCGCACCGCGGTTGCTGGCCCCGTTATTCGATCTTGGATGAGGAGTTCTACATGGCTGCCGTGTGCGATATCTGCGGGAAGGGCCCCGGTTTCGGTAAGTCGGTGTCGCACTCCCATCGCCGGACCAGCCGTCGGTGGGATCCGAACATCCAGTCGGTGAACGCCGTCACCCGTCCCGGTGGCAACAAGAAGCGCATCAACGCCTGCACCTCGTGCATCAAGGCCGGCAAGGTCGTCAAGCAGGGCTGAACGCTTCTCTGCGGCCCAATATTCCGCAGATGACGGGTTAATTGAATTCATTCGTGGGGTAATCGAGAGGCATGACCTCACGTAAGCTCTCGTCCCGAACCATCGCCCTGACCGGCGCTGCTTTCGCGGCAGCGGCGATGATCACCGTCGGAGTCGCCTCCGCCGAGCCGACTCCGACTCCGGGGCCCGAGCCGGTACCCACGTTGACACCGACGACCACGACCATCGTGCCGCCGCCGGACTACTACCCCAACGAAACCGGTGGTGGTGACGACTCCTCCGAGGACTCGTCGAGCGGTTCGTGATCCGGCCCCCTTTGCACAGCAAGGCGCCGCACCCACTGGGTGCGGCGCCTTGCTGTGCGCAGTCGACTACGGCAGGCGCCAGTCGACGGGCACCGCACCCATCTCGGTCAGCAAGGTGTTGGCCCGGCTGAACGGACGCGACCCGAAGAACCCGCGCGAGGCCGACAGCGGCGACGGGTGCGGCGATTCGATGGCCACACACTCCGGCCCGAGCATCGGCTTCAGGGTGGAGGCATCGCGACCCCAGAGAATGGCCACCAGCGGAGTGGATCGCTGCACCAGCGCGCGAATGGCGCACTCCGTGACGGCTTCCCAGCCCTTGCCGCGGTGTGAGGCCGGTGTGCCCGGCCGCACGGTCAGCACCCTGTTGAGCAGCATCACGCCCTGCTGCGACCACGGGGTGAGGTCGCCGGTGGTCGGAGCCGGATAGCCCAGATCGGCGGTGTACTCGGTGAAGATGTTCGCCAGGCTGCGCGGCAGCGGCCGGACCTCCGGGGCCACCGAGAAACTCAGCCCGATCGCGTGTCCGGGGGTGGGATAGGGATCCTGGCCGACGATCAGCACCCGCACCGCTTCGAACGGAAAAGTGAAGGCGCGCAACACGTTCGGGCCCGCAGGCAGGTATCCCCTGCCCTCGGCGATCTCGGCACGCAGGAACTCCCCCATGCGCGCCACCTGATCGCGTACCGGGGCCAGCGCCTGCGCCCAGCCGTCGTCAACGAGTTCATCCAAAGGGCGCGCGGTCACGCCGACAAACTAGCAATCGCCGGCGAAGGACTCCCAGCCCGCGGCTCCGGACCACTCCTGCCCGTCGACAAGCACCCGCTCCGGGCCGGCGCCGTCACGCTGCCGCACCGCTCCGATCACCCGCCAACCCGCGGGCACCTCGCCCGGAAAACAGGCCACCAGAGCGTGATCCTCACCACCGCCGAGCACCCACGCGCGGGCGTCGGCACCGACGTCCTCGGCGGCGGGCTTCAGGATCGCCCACTCGGCCCGCAGCGCTTCAGCGGACAGATCGATGTCGACACCGGACATCTGCGCGATGTGGCGAAGATCGGCGACCAGCCCATCGGAGGTATCGGTCATCGCCGTGGCGCCGGCGCGCGCGGCGACCGGGCCCTGGCCGTACGGCGGCACCGGCGAGCGGTGGCGGTCGCGGAACTCGTCGTAGTCGTCGACCCCCGCGGCCAGCAGTGCGTATCCGGCTGCGGAGACACCCAGGTCGCCGACCACGGCCACCACCGCTCCGGGGCGCGCGCCACCGCGGGTGACCGGAGCACGGCCGCCGAGGTCGCCGAAGACGGTCACCGAGATCACCCAGTGCGGGCTGGACACCAGGTCACCGCCGATGATCGGCGCGCCGGCACGGCCGGCCTCCGCCCACATGCCGTCGGCGATCTCGACGGCCTGGTCGACCGGGGTCGACGCCGGAGCGCCGAACGCGACGACGAAGCCCGTCACCGTCGCGCCCATGGCCTCGATGTCAGCGGCGTTCTGCGCGATCGCCTTGCAGCCCACCTGATGCGGCGACGACCAGTCCAGGCGGAAGTGCCGTCCCTCCACCAGCATGTCGGTGGAGACCACCACACGGCCGTCGGGCGCGGCCAACACCGCAGCGTCGTCACCGGGTCCGAGCTGCAGACTCTCCGGATACGGCCGGCCCGCGGTCAACCGTTCGATGACCGCGAACTCCCCCAGCTCGCCCAACGTCTGCCGACCCGGTTCATCCACACTCGTCCCGCTCTCGCCTGCTCTGAACGCACGCTCGACCTGCGGTACGTTGAGTCCCAACTTCGAGGCAGGAGATTACCGGGTGGCCGAGGCGTTCATGCTGATCCAGACCGAGGTGGGCCGCGCCGAGGTCGTCGCCAAGCAGGTGGCAGCGCTGCCCGGTGTGGTGTGCTCGGAGTACGTGACGGGCCCCTACGACGTGGTGGTCCGGGTCGGAGCCGACGACGACGAGGCCGTGCAGGGCATCGTGGGCGCGGTACAGCAGGTCGAAGGAATCACCCGCACGCTGACGTGCCCGATCGCCGGGACGTCCCACTAGATCGTGGCCGCTCGGAACTGATGTCGGAAATCGAACGCGACGGCCCACCCAGAGGTGCGCTGATCGCTGCTCTGGTCCTCGCCGTCGCCGCTGTGGTCGCGGTGTTGGCGATCGCGGCCACGCGCACACCCGAACCCACCCCGGTGGCGATCGCGGCGGCCCCTGCGCCGCAGGCCGACGGCCCCGACTGCGGCAGGCTGATGGCCGCTGTCCCGGATCAGCTCGGGGATTACCGGCGGGCCACCGCGGTGGAACCGGTGCCACCCGGCGCCGCTGCCTGGCAGGACGAACCGGGCGGCGAGCCGGTGATCCTGCGCTGCGGGCTGGACCGGCCCGCCGACTTTGTGGTGGGCGCCCCCCTGCAGGTGGTCGACGCCGTGCAATGGTTTCGAGTCACCGATCCGTCCGGCACGCTCACCACCTGGTTCGCCGTGGACCGTCCGGTGTACGTCGCGTTGACCTTGCCGTCCGGTTCCGGCCCCACCCCGATCCAGGAACTGTCCAGAGCCATCGAGAAGACCCTGCCCGCCAGAGCGCTCGACCCGGGGCCGCCGCGTTAGCCGCGTTCAGCGCAGACCGGTACCGCGCGCCAACGCCGTCTCGACCATCGCGGTCAGCAGCGTCGCATAATCCACTCCGCTGGCCGCCCACATCCGCGGATACATCGAGATGGTGGTGAAGCCGGGCATGGTGTTGATCTCGTTGAGCACCGGACCACTGTCGGTCAGGAAGAAGTCCACCCGCGCCAATCCCTGGCAGTCGATCGCCTGGAACGCCCGGATGGCGAGCTGCCGGATCTCGTCGGCCACCTCGTCGTCGACCTTGGCGGGCACGTCGAGCTCGGCGGCATCATCGAGGTACTTCGTGGCGAAGTCGTAGAAGCCGTCTTCGCGGCCGCGCACCCCCGCGACCCGGATCTCGCCGACCGTGCTGGCTTCGATCCTGCCGTCGGGCAGTTCGAGCACACCGCATTCCAGCTCGCGGCCGACCACCGCGGCCTCGACGATCACCTTGGGATCGTGCTGTCGGGCGGCGGCGATGGCGTCGTCGAGTTGGTCCCAGGTGGTCACCCGGCTCACACCGATGGACGAGCCACCCCGAGCGGGTTTGACGAACACCGGCAGGCCGAGCCGCTCACGTTGCTCGGGCTCGAGGGTGCGCTGCCTGGGCCGCAACACCACCTGGTCGCCGATGGGGAGGCCTTCGGCGGCCAGCAGCTTCTTGGTGAACTCCTTGTCCATGCCTGCGGCACTGGCCAGCACGCCGGCTCCGACGTACGGCACCCCCGCGAGTTCCAGCAGCCCCTGGATCGTGCCGTCTTCGCCGTAGGGCCCGTGCAGCACCGGGAACACCACGTCGACGGTAGCCAGGATCGCACCGGCCCCCTGGCCGAGTGACACCAGCTCACCGCTGCGTCGCGGGTCGGTGGCCAGCGCGAGCGCCTGCCCGGACCCGTCGGTCACCTCCGGGAGCTTGCCGTCGGCGATCGCCAGGCTGGCGGGGGTGGCCGAACTCAGCACCCAGGAGCCGTCCGCAGTGATGCCGACCGGAACGGCCTCATACCGTTCGGGGTCGAGATTGCGCAGGATGCTGCCCGCCGACACACAGGAAATGGCGTGCTCGCTGCTTCGACCGCCGAAGACGACGGCGACGCGGATGCGACCGGTTGGTTCCGAGGGGGCAGTCACAACCTGGAGACGCTACCGCCCCCGGACCCACCGAAGCGATCCGAGAGGTCAACCGAGCGCATGTGCGAAATCGGCGAGGACGTCGTCGGTGTCCTCGATACCGAGGGAGATCCGGGCGAAGCCGGGGCTCACCGGGTCCCCCCACCGGGCGCGGCGATCCACCGAGGTGTGGATACCGCCGAAGCTCGTCGCGGCGACCATCAGCCGGCTTCGCCGCACCAACGTGTCGACCGCGGCGGCGTCGGCGAGCTCCACCGACACCAGTCCACCGAACTTGGCCATCTGCTGCGAGGCCACCGCGTGCGCCGGATCGGACGGCAACCCGGGGTAACGGACCGATCGCACCGCCGGGTGCTCGTCGAGCATGTGCGCCAGGGCCAGCGCGCTCTGGTTCTGCCGCTCGATGCGCAGACCCGCACTGCCGAGGCTGCGGATCAGCAACCACGCTTCGAAGGCGCCCAGGATCGGGCCGGCCAGCAGCCGTTCCCGCTCGACGGCGGCCATCAGTTCGGGGTCGTCTCCGGCGACGTAGCCGGCCAGCAGGTCACTGTGCCCGGACAGTGCTTTGGTGGCACTGGCCACCACCAGATCGGCACCCAGCGCCAAGGGCTGCTGTCCCAGCGGGGTCGCGGTGGTGTTGTCGACCAGCAGCCGGGCACCGCGGCCACGACACACATGCACCAGCTGGTGCAGATCCACGACATCGAGGCCTGGGTTGGCCGGAGTCTCGGCCACCACCACATCGGCGTCAGCGGCCGCCTCACAGATCTCGCTGCAGCGCGCTTCCCGAACGGTGACACCAAGCGGCGCAAGGTATTCCGAGGCATACGCGCGGACCTGGTAGTAGCCGTCCGCGGGCACCACCAGAACCGTCCCCGGCCGGGAGAGCACCCGCAGCGCGGCAGTGACCGCGGCCATCCCCGACCCGAACACCAGAGCCGCCGCAGCACCTTCCAACTGCGCGAGCGCCGATTCCGCCTGACGCCACGTGGGGTTGGTGGCGCGGCCGTAGGAGTCCAGGCCTTCTCCGGCGTCCGGTGCCAGATGGTAGGTGGCCGCCGACACCGGTGACGGCGCCACCGGTTGTCCCGGAACATGTTGTGAGCTCACTGCTTTCACGCTGCGCGTGGACGCGCCGAATTCGTCGGTCATACCTCTCACTCCGGTTTGGTGCTGCGGCCCAACAGCAGCGCGACGGCCTCGAACACCGACAGACCCCGGTGACAGACCCGGTGCACCGCGTCGGTCAGGGGCATCTCGACGTCGTAACTGGACGCCAGCGCCAGCACCGACTCACACGAGGTGACGCCCTCGGCGACATGTCCGCCGCCGGCGCGCTGCGCCTCTTCCAGAGTCTGCCCGCGGCCCAGACGCTCACCGAAGGCCCGGTTGCGCGAGCGCGGTGACGAGCAGGTTGCGACCAGATCGCCGACTCCGGCCAGCCCGGCCAGGGTGGCACCCTTGGCACCCAGGGCGATACCGAGTCGCATGATCTCGGCGAGACCCCGGGTGATGATCGCCGCCGCGGTGTTCTCCCCCAGTCCGACACCGGCGGCCATTCCGCAGGCCAACGCGATGACGTTCTTACAGGCGCCACCGATTTCGGTGCCGATGACATCGGCATTGGTGTACGGGCGGAAGTAGCGGGTGTTCAGCGAGCGTTGCAGCGTCACGGCACGACCCGAGTCCTGGCAGGCGATCACCGTCGCCGCGGGTTGTTCGGCGGCGATCTCGGCGGCCAGGTTGGGACCCGACAGCACCGCGACCTGACTCGGGTCCACCCCGGTGACCTGGATGATCACCTGACTCATCCGCATGAGTGTGCCCAATTCGATGCCCTTGGCGAGACTGACCAGCGTCGCGCCCCGCTCCAGGGCGGGTGTCCAGGTCTCCAGATTGGCCCGCAACTGTTGAGAAGGAGTGGCCAACAACACAGTGGTCACCCCGTGTAGCGCCTCCTTCGCGTCGGTGGTCGCCCTGATCCGGGCGGGCAGTTCGACGCCCCCCAGGTACTCGCTGTTGCGGTGAGTGCGGTTGATCTCGTCGGCGACGGCGTCGCGGCGGGCCCACAACCGCACCTCACTGCCCGTATCGGCCAGCACCTTGGCCAGCGCCGTCCCCCAGGCGCCAGCGCCCATCACCGTTGCGGTGCCCACCGTGCCGGTCATACCTCGTTGAACCCCTTAATGATGGGACCGGCCCAGCGTCGCCCTCGTCCCGCGGCCGGTCCGTCGATCATGGAACCGCAACTACCTTGCGCCATCCTGCCAGCACCGCTGGCAGGATGGTCGACATGAGTGTCAGGCAGTCGGCGGGACCGGTACGAGCCGGGCTGATCATCGCGGTCAAACGGCTCAGTGCCGCCAAGACCCGACTCGCCCCCGCGTTGTCCGCCGAGGCGCGCGAGCAGCTGGTTCTGGCCATGCTGCTCGACACCATCGCGGCCGCCCAACAAGTATCAGCGGTGGCCTCGGTCACCGTGGTCACCCCTGACGAGACCGCGGCGGCTGCCGCCGCGCGGCTGGGGGCCGGGGCGCTCGACGACCCGACACCGCCCGGTGATCCCGACCCGCTGAACAGCGCCCTGCGCGCGGGCGAGGAGCTGGTCCGCAGGACCACCCCCAATGTCTTTGTCCTGCAAGGGGATCTTCCGGCTCTGACACCGCATGAGCTCGGTGAGGCCATCGCCGCCGCCCAAGCCTATCCGCGCAGTTTCGTCGCCGACCGGCACGGCGGCGGTACCTCCGCACTGTTCGCGTTCGGCGTCCCACTCGACCCTCATTTCGGCGCCGATTCCGCTGTGCTGCACCGTAATTCAGGTGCCATCGAGCTCGCCGGGTCGTGGCCGGGATTGCGCTGCGACATCGACACCCCCGACGACCTGTTGGCGGCGCGGAGGTTGACGGTCGGGCCCGCCACCCGCGAGGCCACCGCCAAGGCCGTCGGCCGGTGCTAGCGACGGCCATCGCGATGAGGAATGATCGGAGGCGTGACCGAAGCCCAGCAGACCAGCGAAGCCAGCACTGACGGTTGGGTCGCCACTGACTCGACCCCGGACTCACCGCCGGCGGCCACGGCCGCCGCGGCCGACAACGCCCTGCCCGAGGACCGTTACCTCAACCGCGAGCTGAGCTGGCTGGACTTCAATGCGCGGGTCCTGGCGCTGGCGGCCGACCCATCACTGCCGCTGTTGGAGCGGGCCAAGTTCCTGGCCATCTTCGCCTCCAATCTCGACGAGTTCTACATGGTGCGGGTGGCCGGGCTCAAACGTCGCGACGAGACGGGTTTGTCGGTGCGCTCCGCAGACGGACTCTCCCCGCGGGAACAGCTGCGCCGCATCGCTGAACGCACGCAGCAGATCGCCAGCAGGCACGCCAGGGTTTTCCTCGACGCGGTCCGTCCTGCGCTGGCCGAGGAGGGCATCCTCGTCGTCACCTGGTCCGATCTCGATGACGCCGAGCGGTCGCGGCTGTCCACCTATTTCCACGAGCAGGTGTTCCCTGTCCTCACACCGTTGGCCGTGGACCCTGCTCACCCCTTCCCGTTCGTCAGTGGGCTGAGCCTGAACCTGGCCATCACGGTGCGCCAGCCCGAGGACAAGACACAGCATTTCGCACGCATCAAGGTTCCCGACAACGTCGACCGGTTCGTTGAACTGGCCGGCCGCGACGGCGATGACGGCGACGGCGCCGCCCGGGGGAAGGGGGTCGTGCGGTTCCTGCCGATGGAGGAACTCATCGCGGCGTTTCTGCCCGTGCTGTTTCCCGGCTTGGAGATCGTCGAGCACCACGCATTCCGCATCACCCGCAACGCCGATTTCGAGGTCGAAGAAGACCGCGATGAAGACCTCCTCAAGGCGCTGGAGCGGGAACTGGCGCGCCGCCGGTTCGGCTCACCGGTGCGACTCGAAGTCGCCGACGACATGACCGAGAACATGCTCGAGCTGCTGTTGCGCGAACTCGACGTCAATCCCGGCGACGTCATCGAGGTTCCAGGACTTCTGGACCTGTCGTCACTGTGGCAGATCTATGGAGTGGACCGGCCCGCACTCAAGGACCGCACGTTCGTTCCCGCCACACCGCCGGCGTTCGGTGAGCGGGAAACCCCCAAGAGCATCTTCTCCACCCTGCGCGACGGAGACGTGCTGGTACACCACCCTTACGATTCTTTCTCCACCACCGTGCAGCGTTTCATCGAACAGGCCGCCGCTGATCCGAACGTCCTCGCGATCAAGCAGACCCTGTATCGCACGTCCGGCGACTCCCCCATCGTCAACGCGCTGATCGACGCGGCCGAAGCGGGCAAGCAGGTGGTTGCCCTGGTCGAGATCAAGGCACGGTTCGACGAGCAGGCCAACATCAAGTGGGCCCGTGAACTCGAAAAGGCAGGCGTACACGTGGTCTACGGGCTGATCGGGCTCAAGACCCACTGCAAGACCTGCCTCGTGGTGCGGCGTGAGGGATCGACCATCCGCCGCTACTGCCATATCGGCACGGGCAACTACAATCCGAAAACCGCACGGTTGTACGAAGATGTCGGCCTGTTGACGGCCTCACCCGATATCGGCGCCGACCTGACCGATCTCTTCAACTCCCTCACCGGGTACTCACGAAAAGTCAGCTACCGCAACCTGCTGGTGGCCCCGCACGGCGTGCGCAAGGGCATCATCGAACGCATCGAGCGGGAGGTCGCCGCGGCCACCGACGGTGCCGATGCCCGGATCCGATTGAAGGCCAACGCACTCGTCGACGAGCAGGTGATCGATGCGCTCTACCGCGCCTCACAGGCAGGGGTGCGCGTGGAAGTGGTGGTGCGCGGCATCTGTGCGCTCCGGCCCGGGGTGCCGGGTTTCTCCGAGAACATCGTGGTGCGCTCGATTCTCGGTCGTTTTCTCGAACACTCGCGGATTATTCACTTCCGCGCCATCAATGAGTTCTGGATCGGCAGCGCCGACATGATGCATCGTAATCTCGACCGCCGGGTCGAAGTGATGGCGCAGGTGAAGGATCCACGGCTGACCGCTCAGCTGGACGAGGTGTTCGAATCCGCGATGGATCCCGCCACCCGCTGCTGGGAACTCGCCGCCGATGGTCACTGGACCGCCCTGCCGTTCGAGGGGCAGACGGTGCGCGACCATCAGGTTTCCTTGATGGAGAAGCACCGAAATCCCTGAGCCGGCACCAACTGATCTGCAGGAGTGAGGGTGTCGAAGAACCCCAAGGTTTCGGATGCTCGCACCGCGCACCGGCCCCACGCAGTGGTGCGGGCCGCCGGTGCGGTGCTGTGGCGACCGCTGGAGGACTGGACGGGCGACGGCTCGACCCCCGTCGAGGTGGCAGTCATCCACCGTCCGCGGTATGACGACTGGTCGCTGCCGAAAGGCAAGGTGGACCCGGGTGAGATAGAACCGGTGACCGCGGTGCGGGAGATCGCCGAAGAGACGGGTTTCCGCGCGCAGCTGGGACGGCGGCTCACGTCGGTGAGCTATCCGATCGAACAGGGCACCAAGAAGGTCCGGTACTGGGCTGCGCGCGTCGACCCGACCTGTTCGCCGGGTGAATTCACGC
This sequence comes from Mycolicibacterium sp. SMGY-1XX, assembly GCF_059132455.1. NCBI lineage: Bacteria > Bacillati > Actinomycetota > Actinomycetes > Mycobacteriales > Mycobacteriaceae > Mycobacterium > Mycolicibacterium sp. SMGY-1XX. The sequence goes on along the minus strand of NZ_CP101139.1, from coordinate 2,692,391 downwards.
CCAATGACGAGGTGGACAAGCTGCTCTGGCTGCCGGTCTCCGATGCGCTGACCCGGCTGGGCTACGCCCAGGACCGTAAAGTCCTGCGCCGGTTCACCAAACAACCGGCGGACACCAAGACGGTGCTGGTGGTCCGGCACGCCACGGCGGGCCGCAAGAGTCGCTACAAGGGTGACGACCGCAAGCGCCCGCTCGACAAGCACGGCCGGGCCCAGGCCGAATCGCTCGTCGCTGTGCTCTCGGCTTTCGGCGCCACCGACCTGCATGCCGCCGACCGCGTGCGCTGCACCCAGACGCTGGAGCCGTTGGCTGAAGAGCTGGGTGTCACGATCAACGAGGAACCCGCGCTGACCGAAGAGGCCTACGCCGACAGCCGGAAAGCGGCCCGGCAGCGCATGCTCGAGATTGCCGACCAGCCCGGCACCCGCGTGATCTGTAGCCAGGGGAAGGTGATTCCCGGCCTCATCGAGTGGTGGTGCGAACGAGACGGGGTCCGGCCGGACAAGTCGCGTAATCGCAAGGGCAGCACGTGGGTGCTCTCGATCTCAGAGGGTCGGCTGATCTCTGCCGACCACATCGACAGTCCACTGGCCACCGGCTGACACCTCACCAACACGAATACGCCGCGGGTGTACCTGACACCCGCGGCGTATTTGATTGTGCTGTGGACGAGCTCGGCCTACTTGCGGCCGCGCTTGGCCGGAGCCTTCTTGGCAGCCGGAGCCTTCTTGGCAGCGGTGGCCTTCTTGGCGGCGGGAGCCTTCTTGGCCGGAGCCTTGGTGGCCGGAGCCTTCTTGGCAGCCGGAGCCTTCTTGGCCGGAGCCGCCTTGGTGGCGGTGGCCTTCTTGGCCGGAGCCGCCTTGGTGGCGGTGGTCTTCTTCGCAGCGGTGGTCTTCTTGGCCGGAGCCGCCTTGGTGGCGGTGGCCTTCTTGGCCGGAGCCGCCTTGGTAGCGGTGGCCTTCTTGGCCGGAGCTGCCTTGGTAGCGGTGGCCTTCTTGGCCGGGGCCGCCTTCGTCGCAGGCGCCTTCTTCGCCGCCTTCGCGGGTGAAGACTTCTTGGCGGCGGTGCGCTTGGCCGGGCCGGCCACCACACCACGCTTGACGGCGGGGCCCTCAGCCGGGAGGCGCTGTGCGCCAGAGACAACGGCCTTGAACTGTGCGCCCGGACGGAAGGCGGGGACGGAGGTCGGCTTTACCTTCACGGTTTCTCCGGTGCGCGGGTTGCGCGCGACACGGGCTGCGCGCTTGCGCTGCTCGAAAACACCGAAGCCGGTGATGGTGACGCTGTCGCCCTTGTGCACCGCACGCACAATGGTGTCGACGACGTGCTCGACGGCGGCCGTCGCCTGCCGACGGTCCGAGCCCAATTTCTCCGTGAGTACGTCGATGAGCTCTGCTTTGTTCATGCAAATCCTCCGAAGCCAGTGGTCCTGTCTGAACCGACTAGAGGACACGGTAAACCCTGTCAAGGCTGATTTCCAAGAGCCACGCGCAATTTCAGGCGCTTCTGACCGAGAATTCGGCAATCAGCTTGGGCCCCTTCGGGGGTCAATCCACCATTTCGGAGCGGCTCCGGACCGGCTCCGAACCACGCTCGGGCGCCCCGAATTCGGGGCGCCCGGCGCTCTCAAGGAACGGGAAGGGTGCGGGGTTTCCACTCCGGCCGGGACGCCTCGAATGCCTCGATCGAATCGAGTTTCCGCAGCGTAAGGCCTATATCGTCGAGTCCTTCGAGCAACCGCCATGCCGTGTAATCGTCAATGGTGAACGGCACCACCACCGTTCCGGCGGTGATATTCCGATCTTGAAGATTCACAGTGATTTCCATACCGGGGTTCTGCTCGATGAGCTTCCACAGCAGTTCCACATCGTCTTGTGTGACTTCCGCCGCTAAGAGCCCGGCCTTGCCGGCGTTACCCCGAAAAATATCGGCGAAACGCGGCGAGATAACCACCCGGAAGCCGTAGTCCATGAGCGCCCACACGGCATGTTCGCGGGAGGAACCGGTTCCGAAATCGGCGCCGGCGACCAACACCGAGCCCTTGTCGAATGGACTCAGATTCAGAATGAAACCGGGGTCATTTCGCCAAGCGGCGAACAATCCGTCCTCGAAACCTGTTCGGGTTACCCGCTTCAGGTAGACCGCCGGGATGATCTGGTCGGTGTCCACATTCGACCTGCGCAATGGGACACCGATGCCGGTGTGGGTGTGAAAGGCGTCCATCGAAATACTCCTTGAAGACTCTGGAGGGGGGCTGACTCAGGCGTCGAGATCTGCCGGCGATGACAAGGTGCCGCGCACCGCCGTGGCTGCCGCCACCAAGGGCGATACCAGATGGGTGCGTCCACCTTTGCCCTGACGGCCTTCGAAATTTCGGTTCGAGGTCGAGGCGCAGCGCTGTCCCGGTTCCAACTGGTCGGGATTCATGCCGAGGCACATCGAGCACCCCGCCTGCCGCCATTCGGCACCCGCGGCGAGGAAAACGTCGCTGAGCCCTTCGGATTCGGCCTGAGCCTTGACCCGCATGGACCCGGGGACTACGAGCATCCGGACACCGTCGGCCACCTGGCGCCCGCGCAACACCTCGGCCGCGGCGCGCAGGTCCTCGATCCGGCCGTTGGTGCACGACCCGACGAAGACGGTGTCGACGGTGATCTCTCGCATCGGCATACCCGGACGAAGGTCCATGTATGCCAACGCCTTCTCGGCCGCCTGCTTGTCGGCGTCATTGGTCATCAGTTCCGGGTCGGGAACCGACGCCGAGAGCGCCACCCCCTGGCCCGGATTGGTTCCCCAGGTGACGAACGGGCTCAAGGTCGAGGCGTCGATGTAGACCTCGGTGTCGAATTCGGCGCCCTCATCGGTACGCAACCGGTCCCAGGCCGCCACCGCGTTGTCCCAGTCCGCACCCGTGGGCGCGTGCGGGCGCCCCTTCAAGAATTCATAAGTGATTTCGTCAGGCGCCACCATGCCCGCTCGCGCGCCCGCTTCGATGCTCATGTTGCAGACCGTCATCCGGCCTTCCATCGACAGTGACTCGATGGCACTGCCCCGGTACTCGATGACGTGGCCCTGGCCGCCGCCGGTACCGATCTTGGCGATCACGGCCAGGATGATGTCCTTGGCCGTAACGCCAGCGGGCAGTTGACCATCGACGTTGACCGCCATGGTCTTGAACGGTTTCAGGGGCAGGGTCTGGGTGGCCAGGACGTGTTCCACCTCCGACGTTCCGATACCCATGGCCAGCGATCCGAACGCTCCGTGCGTCGAGGTGTGGCTGTCACCGCACACCACCGTCATACCCGGCTGGGTCAGGCCCAGCTGCGGGCCGATGATGTGGACGATGCCCTGCTCGGTGTCGCCCATCGGATGCAGGCGGATACCGAATTCCTCGCAGTTGCGCCGCAACGTCTCCACCTGGGTGCGCGACACCGGATCCGCGATGGGCTTGTCGATGTCGATCGTCGGCACATTGTGGTCTTCGGTGGCGATCGTCAGGTCCGGGCGCCGTACCGGCCGCCCGGCCAGCCGGAGTCCGTCGAAGGCCTGCGGGCTGGTGACCTCGTGCACGAGGTGCAGATCGATGTAGATCAAGTCGGGTTCGCCGTCGCCTGACGCGACGACGTGGTCGGCCCACACCTTTTCGGCCATGGTCCGGGGCTGCTGCTCGTTGGCCATCACATCTCGATTCGTCAAATTTCCGTACCGCAGGGAGTGAGAAACGCTTGGGCTGGTTATCTCAACATGCGGGACGCTAGTATCTCACTGTGAGACAGGATAGCGGTATCGGCGTTCTCGACAAAGCGATGGGTGTGTTGCATGCGGTCGCCGATTCCCCATGCGGTCTGGCGGAACTGTGCGAGCGCACCGGTCTGCCACGGGCCACCGCACACCGGCTCGCGGCCGGACTCGAAGTACACCGACTTCTGGCCCGCGACCCGGAGGGACGCTGGCTTCTCGGACCCGCCATCAGCGAGCTCTCCGCCCATGTTCACGATTCGCTGCTTTCTGCGGGCGCCGCGGTATTACCCCGGCTCCGCGAGATCACCGGCGAGAGTGTGCAGCTCTACCGGCGCGACGGCACCAGCCGGATCTGCGTCGCGGCGTTGGAACCGCCTGTCGGCCTTCGCGATACGGTGCCCATCGGCACCCGGCTGCCGATGACCGCCGGCTCTGGCGCGAAAGTCCTGCTCGCGTACGCGGACGCGGCCACCCAGCTGGCGGTGCTGCCGTCGGCGAAATTCACCGATCGCACCTTGGTGGAGGTACGCAAGCGGGGTTGGGCACAGAGCGCGGCCGAACGCGAAGCCGGGGTCGCCAGTGTGTCAGCACCGGTGCGCGACGCCAGAGGTGCTGTGATCGCCGCGGTGTCGGTGTCGGGACCGATCGACCGGATGGGAAGGCGGCCCGGCGCCCGCTGGGCGGCTGACCTGTTGGCGGCCTCGGAGGCGTTGACCCGCAGGCTGTGACAGGCCCGTGACCGAGCCGGATGCTGTTCTCTGCGACACTCACGGGATGGGAAGCAACCAGCGCTCGCAGATCGTGATGTCCACCGATGAGATCACTGAATTCGTCGTCACCAGCCGCACCGGAACGCTCGCCACAATCGGCGCCGACGGTCAACCCCATCTCGTGGCGATGTGGTACGGCGTCATCGACGGTGAGATCTGGCTCGAGACCAAGGCGAAGTCACAGAAGGCCGTGAACCTGCTGCGCGACCCCCGGTTCACCTTCCTGATCGAGGACGGCGACACCTACGACACCCTGCGGGGTGTGTCCTTCGAGGGGCGCGCTGAGATCGTCGACGACCCGGAGACGTGTTTCCGGGTCGGTGTGAGCGTCTGGGAGCGCTATACCGGCCCCTACAGCGAGGATATGAAGGCCGGGGTCGAACTGATGATGAACAAGCGGGTGGCCGTGCGTCTGGCTGCCAACCGCACCCGGTCGTGGGATCACCGCAAGCTCGGCCTGCCGGCGATGCCGCTCGCGGGTTCGACGGCCCCGAACGGGCCTCGGTGATGAGGGAGGTTGATTGGTAGCCCCGATGGGATTCGAACCCACGCTACCGCCGTGAGAGGGCGGCGTCCTAGGCCGCTAGACGACGGGGCCAGAACCAATCCGTGTGGTCCGCGCCGGGAGAAATCTCTCGGTGTGGACCGGAGAGCAGCATAGCTCAGCGCGTTGCGCCAACCTAATCGCCTGCTCCAGCTGGGGTACCAGGACTCGAACCTAGAATGGCTGAACCAGAATCAGCTGTGTTGCCAATTACACCATACCCCAATACGGCTCATAACCGCTGGTCAGCGCCGTTTCTCGCGATGTTCGCGCGGTCTCGCGGTGCTGTCCCGACTGTTGTGGGCCGACGAAGAGACTACCAAAGATTTCGGGGCCGATTTACCAGCCGCCGGCCGAGTACCCCTGCCTAGGCCCGCGGTGCCTCCCGCAGCCGCTGCAGGCTGCGGTCGCGACCCAGCAATTGCAGCGATTCGAACAGTGGCGGGCTCACCGACGAGCCGGTGGCGGCAACCCGGATCGGGCCGAACGCCTTGCGCGGTTTGAGTTCGAGCCCGTCGATCAGCGAGGTCTTCAGCGCGGCCTCGATGTTCTCGGTGGTCCATTCGCCGACGCTTTCCAGCGCCGAGACCGCGGCGTCGAGCACCGGGGCCCCGGCGGCGCCGAGCTCCTTGGCCGCTGATTTCGGGTCCAGCGTGTACTCGGCGTCGTTGAGGAACCGCAACAGGCCCCAGGCATCGCTGAGCACCACGATGCGCGTCTGCACCAGTGCGGCCGCCTCGGCAAAGCCGGCGTCGTCGAGTCCGGTGTCGTACCCGTGTGTGGCGAAATAGGCGCTGAGGCGGCGGGTGAACTCCTCGGGTGGGAGCAGCCGAATGTGCTCGGCATTGATGGCGTCGGCCTTCTTCTGGTCGAAGCGGGCCGGGTTGGAGTTGACGTTGCGGACGTCGAACGCCGCCACCATCTCGTCGAGGCTGAACACGTCATGATCGTCAGCGATCCCCCATCCGAGCAGCGCCAGGTAGTTCAGCAGCCCCTCGGGGATGAACCCGCGATCACGGTGCAGGAAGAGATTGGACTGCGGGTCGCGTTTGGACAGCTTCTTGTTGCCCTCGCCCAGAACGCTTGGCAGGTGTGCGAACTCGGGTACCCGGTCGGCCACCCCGATCCGGATCAGCGCCTGGTACAACGCGATCTGACGCGGTGTCGACGGCAGGATGTCCTCGCCACGCAAGACGTGGGTGATCTTCATCAGCGCGTCGTCCACCGGATTGACCAAGGTGTACAACGGATCCCCGTTGCCGCGGGTGATCGCGAAATCCGGTACCGAACCCGCGGCGAATGTCGTCGGCCCGCGCACCAGGTCATCCCAGGACAGATCCTCATCCGGCATCCGCAGCCGCAGTACGGGGTTTCGCCCCTGGGCGCGGAATTCGGCCCGCTGCTGCTCGGTCAGATCACGGTCGTGATTGTCGTAGCCGAGTTTCGGATTCCGGCCCGCCGCGATGTGTCGGGCCTCGACCTCCTCGGCCGTCGAGAAGGCCTCGTAGACCTCGCCGGCTTCCAACAGTTTGGCCACCACGTCGCGATAGATCTGGCTACGCTCGGACTGCCGGTAGGGCGCGTACGGACCGCCGACCTCCGGGCCTTCGTCCCAGTCCATGCCCAGCCAGCGCAGGGCGTCCAGGATCGCCGCGTAACTCTCGGCGCTGTCGCGCGCGGCGTCGGTGTCCTCGATCCGGAAAACGAAGTCGCCCCCGGTGTGTCGGGCGTAGGCCCAGTTGAACAACGCCGTCCGCACCAAACCGACATGCGGAGTCCCGGTCGGGGACGGACAGAACCGGACTCGTACTTTCGTCATCATTTCCCTTTACGCACAACAGGATTGGTGAGGGTACCGATTCCCTCGACGGTGATGCTCACCGAGTCCCCGTTTTCGATCGGCCCGACACCTTCCGGCGTGCCGGTCAAGATGAGGTCACCGGGGAGCAGCGTCATCACCGCCGACACCCACTCGACGATGGCGCCGATGTCGTGGATCATCAGCGAGGTCCGGCTACGTTGCCGTACCTCACCGTTGACTTCGGTACGCAATTCCAGATCGGCCGGATCCAGATCGGTGACGATCCAAGGGCCCACCGGACAGAACGTGTCGTGACTCTTGGCGCGCATCCACTGACCGTCCTGCTGCTGTTGATCCCGTGCCGAGACATCGTTGGCGATCGTGTAGCCCAGAATGTTCTCAGCGGCTCGCGCGGCAGGCACATCCTTGCACGGCCGGCCGATCACGATGGCCAGCTCGCCCTCGTGGTGGACCGGAAAAGCATCGGCGGGCAGCAGGATCGGCGCGTTCGGACCGACGATCGCGGTGTTGGGCTTGAGGAAGATCACCGGATCCTCGGGCGCGGTCCCGCCCATCTCCTCGGCGTGGGCGGCGTAGTTCTTGCCCATCGCCACCACCTTGCTGGCCAGGATCGGCGCCAGCAGCCGGACATCGGCCAGCGGCCACTGCCGCCCGGTGAACGTCGGCGTACCGAACGGATGTTCGGCGATTTCGCGTACCACAGCGTCACCGGGAGCGTCACCGGTGCCGACGTCTCCTTCGATGCTGACAAAAGCGACCCCATCGGGGCTGGCGATTCGACCCAAACGCATGGGTCAAGCCTAGTGGTGGGCGACGAGGCGGTTGCGAGGCACGAGCAACCGGGGAGGAGAGCCACCACCAACAGGGCTAGTGGTGGGCGACGAGGCGGTTGCGAGGCACGAGCAACCGGGGAGGAGAGCCACCACCAACAGGGCTAGTGGTGGGCGACGAGGCGGTTGCGAGGCACGAGCAACCGGGGAGGAGAGCCACCACCAACAGGGCTAGTGGTGGGCGACGAGTGCCAGCCCACCACCATTGGGGTCAGCGCAGAGCGAACATCCGCTGGAGGAACGGTGTCGAGTCGGCCGTCGACGCCAGTACGGTGCCGCTGTGGTCCTCGTCGGGATAGACACGAAGCTCGACGTCCTGGCCGCTGGCCCGTAGTTCGTCGGCGAACGTCAGGGTTGAACTCGGTGGGACATCGCGGTCGAGCAGGCCGACGCCGAGGAACAGCGGGCGGTCGTAGCCGCTGGCCGGAATCCCCATGAAGCTGTCGAGTGCCGCGTCGATCCCGGGGATGGACGCCAGCGGCGCACTGAAGAATGCAGCCGGTGTGAAGTCGGCCAGTTCGTCGGCCAGAGGACCGACGCAGACGGTTTCTGCCCGTTCGGCGGCGGCCGCCCCCGCGGGCGTGAGCACGGAATCCAACCGTAGCTCGGGGTGGGCCTCGCGCAGAGCGGCCACGATATAGGCGGTGTAGGCGTTGGCCACCGGCGCCACATCGGGGACGTCGAAATCGGGTCCGGCACGCTTGACGATCCGCTCGATGTTGGCCGGGGTGCCGGTGGCCACCACACCCCGGTAGTCCAGTCCGGACCCCGCACTGAATTCAGTGGCCCAGCGCGCGGTGCTGACGGCGGCCGCGCCACCCTGGGACTGCCCGACCACCGCCCACTGCGGTGAGAGCGCAACGTCCAATTGGTGTGCGGCGATGACGGAATCGACGACGCCGCGCGCGGTGGTGACGCTGTTCAGATAGCTCATCAGCCCCGGTGTGCCCAGGCCGGCGTAGTCGGTGGCCACCACGGCATAACCCTGATCCAGCCAGTGCGACAGGTACTCGTCATCGCGCGGGCTGCGCGGCAGCGCCGACGGTGTGCAGTCGTCACCGAGACCCACCGTTCCGTGTGCCCAGGCCAGCACCGGCCAGCCGTCTTCCGGCGGTGCGCTCTTGGGGAGGAACACCGCACCGGTACTCACCGCGGCCGAATCGTGTTGATCGAGTGTCGAGTACAAGATCCGATAGGCACGTCCCGCGCCGGTGACCGACAGCGCCGGGTCCAGCGGCACCGATGTGATCAGCCGGCCTGGGGGCGGGATCGCGCCGTCGAAGAAGCGCGCGTCCAGTCCCGACCAGACCGGAGTGGCCGCGTACGCCGTTGCGGGGGTGCCGATCAAGGCGGCAAGGCACAACAGTGCCGCCGCAAGGTATCGCGATGTTCTGCTGGCCGTCACCAGGTCACCGTACCCAGCCGCGAAACCCGTCCCATATTTCGAGACGTGAATTCAGCATATTGAGACACCGTGGCACCATGTCAGCTATGCCCGCCTACGCGATCGGCTCCGTGCGCCGCTGGTCGATGTTGGTGATCGCGCTCATCTCGACGCTGTTCACCAACGTGTTCATCAACGGGATCGCCTTTCTGATCCCCACATTGCACGCCGAACGCGGCCTCGATCTCGCCGCAGCCGGCCTGATCGCCTCACTCCCGTCATTCGGCATGGTGGCAACACTGATCGTGTGGGGTTACGCCGTCGACCGGTTGGGCGAGCGGCTCGTGCTGACCGCCGGCGCCGCATTGACCTCCGCAGCGGCGTTCGCGGCCGCGTCGGTGCAGTCGTTGGTGGCCGTCGGCGTGTTCCTCTTCCTGGGCGGCATGGCGGCCGCGAGCTCGAATGCCGCCAGCGGTCGACTGGTGGTCGGGTGGTTTCCTCCGCACCAGCGAGGCCTGGTGATGGGTATCCGCCAGACGGCTGTGCCACTGGGAGCGGGGCTGGGCGCCTTGGTAATTCCTCGGCTGGCCGCCGCCGAGGGCGTCTCGGTGGCGCTACTGTTCCCCGCCATCGTGTGTGCGGTTTCTGCCCTGGTCTGCGGTGTGGGCGTACTCGATCCGCCGCGCCCGCCTCGCGCGCAGGCTCCTGCCCAGGACCTGGCCAATCCTTACCGTGGGTCGGCGGCCTTGGTCCGCATCCATGCCATCTCCGTGTTGCTGGTGGTTCCACAGGCTTTGGTGTGGACGTTCACGCTGGTCTGGCTGATCGCCGACCGCGGCTGGTCACCGACCGCGGCGGGGTTACTGGTGGGCGTCGCCCAACTCCTGGGCGCCGCAGCGAGAGTGGCCGCAGGCTACTGGTCGGACCGCGTTGGGCAACGATTGCGGCCCATCAGATTCATCTCGGTGGCCGCCGCAGCGACCATGGGGCTGCTCGCCCTGACCGATTGGCTGGACTCCCCCATCAGCATTGCTGTCATCCTCATGGCATCGGCGATCACAGTGGCCGACAACGGTTTGGCGTTCACCGCGATCGCCGAGATCGCCGGGCCGTTCTGGAGCGGCCGGGCACTGGGCACTCAGAACACCAGCCAGCATCTCGCCACGGCCGTCGCGGCACCGCTGTTCGGTGGACTCATCGGGGTGGCCGGGTATCCGGCGGCATTTGCGGTGTGCGCGCTGTTTCCGCTGGCGGCAGTCCCGTTGGTGCCGGTGGACGCCGACCCGCTGCGGACCGCGCCGAAGACCCCCGCCTGACTCAGTTTTCGGGCTCGGACAAGCGTTCCATCGCCAGAACGGCGACCTCGAGCGCACTGCGTTCGAGGTCGGTGAACCCGCGTAACCGCTCGTCGAGGTAAGCGTCGAATTGCGCGGCGGTGGCCGTCACCACCTCGCGACCTGCCGCGGTGGTGACAACCAAGGTGGATCTGCCGTCCCGCGGATCGGGGACCAACCGCACGAAACCCTGGTCCGCCAACCGGGAAACGATCCGCGTGATGGTCGACTTACCGAGGTTCTCGGCGCGCGCCAGATCAGTCATCCGGATCTGCTCGTTCGACACCACGAACGACAGCACCGCGAATCGCGACGGTGAAAGGTCGGCGTCATTACCGGCCTCCTGCCGCACCCGTTGGGCCAACCGCATCGAGGCCACCCGTAAACGGGTGACCAAAGGTGATTCACTGGCCACCATTACCCCGTCCCGACAACTTTTGGTTTCGAGTATGAACTATCTTCCCGAGTCGTGGGATGGAAAAACCGGCCTCTCGCAACAAAATCGAGACACAGCACCAGGGTGACGATAGATTCAATAGTACGAAGTCAGAACTAATTCGAGTGCTGCAAGGAGGTACTCATCTCGCCCTCCTCGCGGGCCACTGAAATTCGGGTGCCGTGGCGTCAACTCAGTCCGACGGTCCTGATCCCGAACCTGTTGCACGGCGCCGGCCAGGGCGCCGTCGTCCCGGCCATCCCCATCGCGGCCGTCGACTTCGGCGCGAGTTACGGATTGGCGGCCGTCACGGCCGCCATGCTCCCCGTCGGCCAGCTCCTGTTTGCACTGCCGTCCGGCTCGCTGGTGTCCCGGTTCAGTGAAAAAGCGGTCATGCTCGCCGCCGTGGTCACCACGTTGATCGGTGGGGTGTGCGCATTCCTGGCCCCCTCGCTACCGGTCTTGATGGCCAGTTCGTTCCTGATGGGCAGCGGGGTCGCGGTGTTTCAGATGGCTCGGCACGCCTGGATCACCGTGGCGGTGCCCGTCGAGGTGCGCGGCCGCTCGCTGGCACTGGTGGCCAGCTTCAACAGGTTGGGCATGTTCGTCGGCCCGTTCATGGCCGCAGCCGCGCTGTGGCTGGCCGACGACACCCGCAGCGCGTTCGTGGTGATCATCGCCACCGATGTCCTGTTGTTCGCCCTCGTGGCCTGCGTTCGGTTTCCCCGCGGCGTGGCAGGCTCAGCGCCGACGGCGGAGAAGAACCGGGCTGCGCCTGGGGTTTTGGCCACTCTGCGGCAAAACCGCGGCGTGCTGCTGCGGCTGGGCACCGTGACGTCGATCCTGGGCACCGTGCGGATGACGCGCAAGATCTTCGTTCCGCTGGTGGGCGTCGCGCTGGGCATGGACGCCGTGTCGGTGGCGGTGCTGGTGGGAGCGGCGGCCGGAGTTGATTTCGCGCTGACCTATGTCGGCGGCATCATCATCGACCGGTGGGGCCGGATGTGGGTGGCGGTGCCGCCCATGGTCATCTTCGGTCTCACCCACATCGTGATGGCGGTTGCGGGTTACCTTCCCGCGAGCCAGCTCTGGTTCATTTCCGCCACACTGTTGATGGCGGCCGGGAACGGGATCAGCGCCGGCGTCGTCGCGACCATGGGCTCGGACCTGGCCGACCCGCACAACCCCGGCCCGTTCCTGGGCTCGTGGCGGCTGATCACCGACTTCACCCCCTCGCTTGCCCCCCTGGCGATCTCAGCGCTGGTGGCGGTGTCGTCACTGAGCATCGCGTGCGCAGCGGCCGGGGTCATGGCACTGGCCGGCGCCACACTGCTACCGCGCTATATCCGCCGCTACCTGCCGCGGACCTGACGCCGCGGCAGCACCAGCAACGCGGCCGTGAGGAGCAGAGCGCACCGAGGAAGGTGCCCAGATCGGCCAGTGTCGCATTGGCCGACGCACCGGTCTTGAACACGAACGCGCCCAGGGCGGACACACCGAAGGCCACACAGCCCACCATGTTGATCCATGCGGCCAACCCGTTCCGCGAGCGCATCGCCGTCAGCGACATCAGCCCCAGGATCCCACTGACCAGAAACGCCACCGACCCGGTGGCGTCCGGAGCCCACACGAAGCGCCGTTCAGTGGTGACGGCCGTGGCCCACACCGCGGTTCCGGTGCTGACGTTGAACAGCACGGTACCTGCGAATTGTGTTGCCGCCGAGAGCCATTCAAGCCGTCTGCACGGATCGCTGAGCACCAGCTGCATCCAACCAGCGGTGGTGAACAACCACGAGCCGATGAAGCACAACGTGTTCGCCGCGACGGCCGGCGGGCCGATCCCGGGAATGGTGGCGACGGCGAACAGCGTCGAACCGACGGCGAACAGCCAGCACTGCCGGGTGAGCGACGCGAGCCGGACCGCCGCCCGAGCTACAGCTTCCCCGCGATCCGCTCGCCGACAGCTGATGTCGACAGCTTTTCGTCACCACGAGTCGCCAGGTGTTCTTCGACGGCCTTGTCCACGCGGGCCGCCGCTTCCGGCTCACCGACGTGCGCCAACAGCAAGGCCACCGACATGATGGCCGCCGTCGGGTCGGCAATGCCCTGGCCCGCGATGTCCGGGGCGCTGCCGTGCACCGGTTCGAACATCGACGGATTGGTGCGGGTGGCATCGATGTTGCCGCTGGCCGCCAGGCCGATCCCGCCGGACACCGCTGCGGCGATGTCGGTGACGATATCGCCGAACAGGTTGTCGGTGACGATGACATCGAAGCGGCCCGGATCGGTGACGAGGTGGATCGTCGCCGCGTCGACGTGCTGGTAGGCCACCTCGACGTCGGGGAACTCCTCACCGACTTCGGCCACGATGCGCGACCACAGCTTTCCGGCGAAGGTCAACACGTTGGTCTTGTGCACCAGGGTCAGATGCTTGCGCCGCTGCTGCGCGCGGGTGAAGGCGTCGCGCACCACGCGCTGCACACCGAAGGCGGTGTTGAGGCTGACCTCGGTGGCGACTTCGTGCGGGGTGCCCACGCGGATGGCGCCGCCGGTACCGGTGTAAGGCCCCTCGGTGCCCTCACGAACCACCACAAAATCGATCGGCGGGTTCCCGGCCAGCGGGCTGTTGACCCCCGGGTACAGCTTGGACGGCCGCAAGTTGATGTGGTGATCGAGCTCGAAGCGCATGCGCAGCAGTAGACCCCGCTCCAACACACCGCTGGGCACCGACGGATCGCCGATGGCCCCGAGCAGGATCGCGTCGTGGCCCTTGAGTTCCTCGACCAACCCGTCGGGCATCACCTCGCCGGTGGCGTGGTAGCGCTTGGCGCCCAGGTCGTAGCTGGTCTTCTCGACGCCGGGAAGCACGGTGTCGAGCACCTTCACGGCTTCGCCGATGACCTCGGGGCCGATACCGTCGCCGGCGATGATCGCTAGTTTCATGACAGGTCAACCACTTCCAGCGTCACGGCGTCGACAGCGGTTCCGATGGCCTGTCGCACCTCGTCAGGGACATCGCGGTCCAGTCGGAGCATGATGGTGGCCCCTTCGCCGTCGGCGTCCTGACTCAGTTGGGCGGCAACGATGTTGACCTCCGCGCCGCCCAGCAGCGTGCCGATCTTGCCGAGCGCCCCGGGCTGATCGTTGTAGTTGATGATGAGGTTGACACCCTCGGCGCGCAGGTCGAAGTTGCGCCCGTTGATCTGCACGATCTTCTGGACGAGCTGCGGTCCGGACAGGGTGCCTGCCACATTGTTGGAGGCGCCGTCGGCGTACACGGCGCGCACATCGACGACGCTGCGATGGTTGGGGCTCTCCGAGGCGGTGCTCAATTCGGCCGCAACGCCCCGCTCGGCCGCGAGCGCCGGAGCGTTGACGAAGGTCACCTGATCTTCGATCACCGCCGAGAACAGCCCCCGCAGCGCCGAGAGCCGCAGCACCTCAACCTCTTCGGAGGCGAGTTCGCCGCGGACCTGCACCGACAGCGACACCGGCAGTTCAGTGGACAGCGCACCGATCAGGACGCCGAGCTTGCGCACGATCTCCAACCACGGCGCCACTTCCTCGCCGACGACACCGCCGCCGACGTTCACCGCGTCCGGCACGAACTCACCGGCCAGGGCCAGCCGCACACTGGCGGCGACATCGGTACCGGCCCGGTCCTGTGCCTCTGCGGTCGAGGCGCCCAGGTGCGGGGTGACCACGACCTGGGGCAGATCGAACAGCGGACTGTCCGTGCAGGGTTCGGTGGCGAAGACATCCAGGCCAGCGCCGCGGACGTGACCGCTGTTGATCGCGTCGGCGAGCGCCTGTTCGTCGATGAGCCCGCCACGGGCCGCGTTGACGATGATCACGCCGGGCTTCGTCTTGGCCAGCGCTTCCTTACCGATCAGGCCCGCGGTTTCGGGGGTCTTGGGCAGGTGCACCGAGATGAAGTCCGCCCGAGCCAGCAGTTCATCGAGACTGAGCAGTTCGATTCCCAGCTGGGCCGCGCGGGCGTGCGAGACATACGGGTCATAGGCCACGACGTGGGTGCCGAACGCCGCCAATCGCGCGGCGACCAGTTGGCCGATGCGGCCGAGGCCGACGACACCGACGGTCTTGCCGAAGATCTCGGTGCCGGAGAACGACGAGCGCTTCCAGGTCCGCTCCCGCAGCGTGGCATCGGCAGCGGGAACCTGGCGGGCTGCGGCCAGCATCAGGGCCAGCGCGTGTTCGGCCGCACTGTGGATGTTTGACGTCGGTGCGTTGACCACCAGGACACCGCGCGCCGTGGCGGCGTCGACGTCCACGTTGTCCAGGCCGACACCGGCGCGCGCGACGATCTTCAGTTTGGGCGCCGCCGCCAGTACCTCGGCGTCGACGGTGGTGGCCGAGCGCACCAGGAGTGCGTCGGCGTCGACCACCGCGGCCAGGAGTTTCTCGCGGTCCGGTCCGTCCACCCACCGCACCTCCACCTGGTCGCCGAGGGCGGCGACGGTGGATTGGGCGAGTTTGTCGGCGATGAGTACTACAGGCAAGCTCACGGCAGACAGCGTAGTGGGCTCTAATATGACGGTGGACGTCACCATCGTCGGAAGCGGTCCCAACGGGTTGACCGCCGCCGTCATCCTGGCTCGCGCAGGCCTGTCGGTGCAGGTATTCGAGGCACAGACCACTTACGGCGGGGGTGCGCGCACTCTCCCCGACCCGGAGTACCCCGGGATCGGTCACGACATCTGCTCGGCGATTCACCCGCTGGCGCTGGCCTCGCCGTTCCTGGCCGAGTTCGACCTGCCGGCCCGGGGCGTCGAGCTGGCGGTGCCGGAGATCTCCTACGGCAATCCGCTGCCGGACGGTCCGGCAGCGATCGGTTATCACGACATCGAGCGCACTGCCGCCGAGCTGTCCGACGGCGCCTCGTGGCGACGTCTGCTGGGTCCGCTCGCCGAACGTTCCCCCGGTGTGGTCGGCTTGCTGCTCGGTGACAAACGATCCGTGCCACCGGATCTGGTGGCCGCGGTCCGCGTCGCCCGCCGCATTGCCGAACAGGGCACCCCGGCTTGGGGGTTGTTACGCGGCACCGATGCCAGGGCGTTGTTCAGTGGTGTTGCCGCCCATGTGATTTCACAGATGCCGTCGCTGGTGTGCGCTGGGGCCGGGCTGATGCTGGCCACCCTTGCGCATTCAGTGGGCTGGCCGGTACCGGTGGGCGGCAGTCAGGCGATCGCCGACGCGTTGATCGCCGATCTGCGCGCGCACGGCGGAGTGCTGACCGCTGGCGAACCGGTCACCACCGCACCCCGCGGCGTGGTGCTCTATGACACCTCCCCCACCGCCCTGCTGGACATCTACGGCGATCGCATTCCGGAGCGGTACGCAAAAACCTTGCGGAACTACCGCTTCGGACCGGGAGTCGCCAAGGTCGATTTTGTGCTCTCCGGTGAGATCCCGTGGAAAGACCCGCGCCTGGCGCCGGCGCCCACCCTGCACCTGGGCGGTACCCGTGAACACATGGCGCTGGCCGAGAAGGAGATCGCCGCCGGCCGGCACGCCGACTGGCCGATGGTGCTGGCCGCGCTGCCGCACCTGGCCGACCCCACCCGCATCGACGAGGCCGGCCGCCGCCCGCTGTGGACGTATGCGCATGTGCCGTTCGGTTCGCCCGTCGACCAAACCGAAGCCGTCACAAGCATTTTCGAGCGGTTCGCACCCGGCTTCCGGGATCTGGTGGTGGCGGTGCGCAGTACGACGGCCAATCACCTGTCCCACCACAACGCCAACCTGGTGGGCGGTGACATCGGCGTCGGTGGCAACAACATGTTCAGCGCCGTCACCGGCCCCGCCCTGCGGCTCAATCCATGGTCCACGCCGATCTCGGGGGCTTATCTGTGTTCGTCGGCCACTCCACCCGGTGGCGGTGTGCACGGGATGGCGGGCTACTACGCCGCCCGGACTGTGCTGCGGCGGGAATTCGGCATCAAGAAGCTGCCGTCGCTCGGGCCGGGACGGTTGCGATCTCCACACAGCGGGTAGAGGTGCGTTGTGCGCCGTGATCAGAGGGACCGGGGAAACGACGTGCCCGTCGCATTCGACTCGGGCGCCCACGCCTATGACGCGCTGGTCGGCGCCAATCCCGGCTACAACGATCATCTCCGGCTCTCCGCCGAACGGATGGGACTTCCAGACGCGGGCCGCGGCCTTCGCCTGCTCGACGCCGGGTGCGGCACCGGTCTGTCCACGGCGGCGTTGCTGGCCGCCGCACCGGAAGCCGAGATCATCGCCGTCGACGGATCGGCGGGCATGCTGGCCGAAGCCCGCAAGAAGAACTGGCCGGATTCAGTGCGCTTCGTGCACAGCTATGTCGAGCATCTCGCGGATGCGGGCGTCGAAGGTCCGTTCGACGGGATCTTCGCCGCCTACCTGATCCGGAACCTGCCCGACAAGGACGCGGGGCTCCGGTCGTTCTTGAACCTCCTGCGGCCCGGCGGAACCCTTGCGGTGCACGACTATTCGGTGCGTGACTCCCTGGTGGCCACCGCGGTGTGGAATTTCGTCAGCTGCGCGGTGATCATCCCGTCCGGCCGCATCAAAACCGGCGATGCGGGGTTGTACCGCTATCTGCGCACCAGTGTGAACCGCTTCGACGGGGCCAGCGCGTTTCAGCAGCGCTTACGGGAGATCGGTTTCAGCTCGGTTCGCAGCGAGACCGTGCCCGGCTGGCAACGCGACATCGTGCACACGTTCCTGGCCAGAAAGGCGAGTTCGGCGCGCTCGTAACCGCGCAGCGGTTACGAGCGCGCCGAAATCACAAATCAGGCGGTCTCGGTGATCGGCCGGTCGACCCAGCTCATCAGGTCGCGCAGCTGTTTGCCGGTGACCTCGATCGGGTGCTCGGCGTTCTGCTTGCGCAGGCCTTCGAGCTCCTTGTTGCCGCCTTCGACGTTGGCGACCAGGCGCTTGACGAAGCTGCCGTCCTGGATGTCCTTGAGAATGGCGCGCATCCGGTCTTTGGTGCCCTCGTCGATGACGCGGGGGCCGGAGATGTAGCCGCCGAACTCCGCGGTGTCGGACACCGAGTAGTTCATCCGGGCGATGCCACCTTCGTAGATCAGGTCGACGATGAGCTTGAGCTCGTGCAGCACCTCGAAGTACGCCATCTCCGGGGCGTAACCCGCCTCGACCATGATGTCGAAGCCGGCCTTGATGAGCTCCTCGGTGCCGCCGCACAGCACGGCCTGCTCACCGAACAGGTCGGTCTCGGTCTCTTCCTTGAAGTCGGTCTTGATGACGCCGGCCCGGGTGCCGCCGATGCCCTTGGCGTAGGACAGCGCCAGCGCCTGGCCTTCACCCTTGGGGTCCTGGTGGATGGCGATCAGCGCGGGCACACCCTTGCCGTCGACGAACTGGCGACGCACCAGGTGGCCGGGACCCTTGGGAGCGACCATGCCGACGGTGACATTGGCGGGCGGCTTGATCAGGCCGAAGTGGATGTTGAGCCCGTGCCCGAAGAACAGCGCGTTGCCGTCCTCGAGGTTCGGCTCGATCTCGTTGGTGAAGATCTCGGCCTGCGCGGTGTCGGGTGCCAGCAGCATGATGACGTCGGCCCACTTGGCGACCTCGGCCGGGGTGTCGACGGCAAGGCCTTGCTCCTCGACCTTCTCGCGGGACTTCGAGCCCTCGCGCAGGCCCACCTTGACGTCAACACCGGAGTCGCGCAACGAGAGCGAGTGCGCATGCCCCTGGCTGCCGTAGCCGATCACGCCGACCTTGCGTCCCTGGATGATCGACAGGTCCGCGTCGTCGTCGTAGAACATCTCAACTGCCACTTTTGGTTTCCTTCTCTTTCTCGCTCTTGTAGCGAACGTCGGTTATTTGCCGATGCCGCGCGGCCCGCGCGCCAGCGTGACCATTCCGGACTGGGCGATTTCGCGGATCCCGTACGGCTCCAGCAGGCGCAGCAGCGCCTCGAGCTTACCGGGCGTGCCCGTGGCCTCCACCGTCAGTGATTCGGCGGAGACGTCAACCACTTTGGCCCGGAACAAGTTAACAGCTTCGATGATCTGTCCACGGGTGGCGGCGTCGGCGCGCACCTTGATCAGTGCCAGTTCGCGGGAGACCGAGTTGTCCTCGTCCTGCTCGACGATCTTGATCACGTTGATCAGCTTGTTCAGCTGCTTGGTGATCTGCTCCAGCGGGAAGTCCTCGACGGAGACGACGATCGTCATCCGCGACAGGTTCTTCTGCTCGGTGGCACCGACCGCCAGCGACTGGATGTTGAACCCGCGGCGCGAGAACAGCGAGGCCACTCGGGCGAGCACGCCCGGTTTGTCCTCGACCAACACCGACAGGGTGTGCGTGGTGGTGGCCATCAGGCGTGCCCTTCTTCCGCGTCGCCGAACAGCGGGCGGATACCGCGCGCGGCCTGGATCTCGTCGTTGCTCACACCGGCGGCGACCATCGGCCACACTTGCGCGTCCGCGCCGACCACGAAGTCGATGACCACCGGCCGATCGTTGATGGCGCGGGCCTGGGCGATCACCGCCTCGACGTCTTCCTCACGCTCGCAACGCAATCCGACACATCCCAACGCTTCGGCCAGCTTGACGAAATCGGGGATGCGACGGCTGTGGGTGGCCAGATCCGTTTGGCTGTACCGCTCTTCGTAGAACAGCGTCTGCCACTGCCGCACCATGCCCAGGTTGCCGTTGTTGATCAAGGCCACCTTGATGGGCGCGCCCTCGATGGCACAGGTGGCCAGCTCCTGGTTGGTCATCTGGAAGCAGCCGTCGCCGTCGACGGCCCACACCTCGGCCTCGGGCCGCCCGAACTTGGCGCCCATGGCCGCGGGCACGGCGAAGCCCATGGTGCCCAGACCGCCGGAGTTCAGCCAGGTGCGCGGGTTCTCGTACTTGACGAACTGCGCGGCCCACATCTGGTGCTGCCCCACCCCGGCGACGTACACAGCCTCCGGGCCGGCGATCTCACCCAGCTTGGAGATGACGTACTCCGGGCTCAGGCTGCCGTCGCTCTGCGGGGCGTAGCTCAACGGATACGTCGAGCGCACCCCGGACAGGTACTCCCACCAGTTCGCGGTGGACAGCGTGCCGGCCGAAACCCCGTCTTGGCGCAGCACCTCGGTCAGATCGGTGATGACGTGCTTGACGTCGCCCACGATCGGAACGTCGGCGTGTCGGTTCTTGCCGATCTCGGCGGGGTCGATGTCGGCGTGGATCACCTTGGCTTCGGGCGCAAACGAGTCGAGCTTGCCCGTCACCCGGTCATCGAAGCGGGTGCCAAGGGCGATCAGCAGGTCGCTCTTCTGCAGTGCCGCCACCGCTGCCACGGTGCCGTGCATACCCGGCATACCGAGGTTCTGCGGGTGGCTGTCGGGGAACGCCCCGCGTGCCATCAGCGTGGTGACCACCGGGATTCCGGTCAGCTCAGCCAGGTCGAGCAGCTGCTCGTGGGCCTCCCCGCGGATCACGCCGCCGCCGACGTAGAGCACCGGCTTACGCGCGGCGGCGATCAGCTTGGCGGCTTCGCGGATCTGGCGGCTGTGCGGTTTGGTGTTGGGCTTGTAACCGGGCAGATCCATCTCCGGGGGCCAGCTGAAAGTGCACTGACCCTGCAGGATGTCCTTGGGGATGTCGACCAGCACCGCGCCGGGCCTACCGCTGCGGGCGATGTGGAATGCCTCGGCCATCACCCGCGGGATGTCGTCACCGTCGCGCACCAGGAAGTTGTGCTTGGTGATCGGCATGGTGATGCCGGAGATGTCGGCTTCCTGAAAGGCGTCGGTGCCGATCAGTCCGCGGCCCACCTGGCCGGTGATCGCCACGACGGGAATGGAGTCCATCTGCGCGTCGGCCAGCGGAGTGACGAGGTTGGTGGCCCCGGGGCCCGAGGTGGCCATCATGACGCCGACCTTGCCGGTGGCATGTGCGTACCCGCTGGCGGCGTGCCCGGCGCCCTGTTCGTGGCGGACCAGCACGTGGCGCAGCTTCTGCGAGTCGAACAGCGGGTCGTAGACCGGCAGCACGGCGCCGCCGGGGATACCGAAGATGACGTCGACGTCGAGTTCCTCGAGCGACCGGATTACCGACTGGGCTCCCGTGAGCTGATGCGGCGCAACTCTTTTCGCTGCGCTCTTGCCTGCGGGCTTACCAGCATGCACCGGGGTTCCGTTGGCCGGCTTGGGAGCGGCGGGTTCCGGTGGTCGCTTCGTGGGTGCGCTCACGGTGTCCTCAATGGGTTCAGGTGTCGAATTGTGGGTGTTTACAGCGACGATCTCTGACGGCGGGCAACAAAAAACCCCCGTCAGCTGGCTGCTGTACGAGGGTTGCGCGTTGGTGGTGCTTGTAGCTACGTGCGGTCACGCACCAACGCGCTGACCAATTACTACAAGCATTCCGAGAGACCGCATAACACGTGACGTTAGCTTCCGCACAGGTCACGAGTCAAATTCCGGCCGTCCAGACAGATCGTGGGAGCATGGCAGGTGTGAGTTCGCGATCATCGGCAGCACAGACCGGACAGCCGACCGGGAAACCGGTCGTGATCAAGATGTCGCAGATGGCCCACTTCGCCGTCGGGTTCTTCACCCTGGGGCTGCTGGTGCCGGTGCTCAACTGGCCTTGGACCACCCCGTTGTTGATCATCCCCGTGCTGCTGTCCGCTTCGGTCATCCGTTGGCGCACCGTCGCCGACCGTGAGACGGTCACGGCCCGCACACTGCTGCGCAGCACCACCGTGCGATGGGAGCAGATCAAGGGATTGCGGTTCGAGAAGAGTGCCTGGGCGCGCGCGCAACTCACCGATGGCTCTCAGTTACGGCTGCCTGCGGTGACGTTCGCGACGTTGCCGCTGCTGACCGAGGCCAGCGGCGGCCGGGTGCCCAATCCGTACAGCTAGGCCAGCGGGTTGGCGCCGTTGAGCAGCACCCACACCGCCACTCCGGCACCGACGCCCAGCAGCAGCGCCACGAACGAGCCGATGAACGGCCGTCGCGCCCACCCCCGGCCGGCGTCGAAGCCGTACCGGCCCGGGCCCACCAGGATGATCGCGACCGCCACCACGATGAGAGTCAGCCAGAACTCCTGGCCGTCGGGCAGGAAGAACACCAGCCCGGGGTTCTCCTGCGCGGACACCGCCGCGAGCAGCCCGTTGATCAGGAAGGCCAGCGCACCCGCTGCCGCCAACGGCGTGAACAGACCCAGCACCAGCAGGACACCGGCGGCGATCTGACCGCCGGCGGCGACGTAGGTGAGGATCTCGGCGTACTGGTAGCCCAGCCCTTCCAGGGATTCGCGGAAGCCGCCGAGCCCGGAGCCGCCCCACCAGCCGAAGATCTTCTGCAGGCCGTGCGCGATCAGCAGCGCACCGAAACCCACGCGCAGGATCAGCAAGCCCAGGTCCTGGGTGCCACGACGGTTCGCGTGGCGGGCGCGGTCGTAGTCTTCCGGCTCGATCTCGGTGGGTCCGATCATCGGGCCGCGCGCCGCTTGGGGCTGCACGTACGGCAGCGGTTCGGGGTCGTTCAGCAGCCCCAGACCGTTGCTCTGCGGGTGGCTGCTGCTGTAGCCCACCGAACTCTGGTACGGGGATTGCTCTCCGTAATGCGGGATGGTGGTGGTCTCAAAGTCGCCGCCGTAGGTGGCCGACGGCAAATCGTCTTCGGGGTCGACCAGACTCGCCGACCCGGGCTTCGAGGTACCCGTCCCGGGGGATGCGGTGTCAGGCCGCTGCCAGGAGGGGTCATTCGATGGACTGGTCACGGGAGCCAGGGTAGGTCCAAAATTCCAGGAATCGGGGATTTGAGCGGCGCTTTTGCCTGGCAATATTGTGACGATTCGGTACCGCCGCGTGACGAGCGCGAGCGTGCGTGGCGCGCAGCGCCGGACAATCCGTAACCTGGCTGGCATGGTGAACCGTCGGCTGGTGGCTGCGTCGTGTGCGGGGTTGGCGGTCACGCTGACGTTGTCCACTGGATGCGCCCGGTTCGACGATGCTCAGTCGCAGCCGTTCACCACCGCGCCGCAGCTGGCCCCGCCGCCCCCGTCGACGCCGCCACCGCCGCCGCCACTGCCGGCGAAACCGTTTCCCAAGGAATGCCCGGCGCCCGGTGTCATGCAGGGCTGCCTGGAGAGCACCAGCGGGCTGATCATGGGTGGAGACGGCAAGACCGCCCTGGTGGCCGAGCGCACCACCGGTGTGGTGAAGCAGGTGTCGATCAGCGCCGAACCCAGGGTGCAGCTGACCATTCCGGTCGACGGCTCCGGTGACGGCGGCCTGCTCGACATCGTGAAGTCCCCCACCTATACGCAGGACCGCCTGATGTACGCCTACGTCAGCACCCCGACCGACAACCGGGTGATCCGGATCGCCGAGGGCGACGTGCCCAAGGACATCCTGACCGGTATCCCGAAGGGCGCCACGGGTAACTCCGGCTCGCTGATCTTCACCAGCCCCACCACGCTGCTGGTGCAGACCGGTGACGCGGGTAATCCTGCGCTGGCCGCCGACCCAGGTTCGTTGGCCGGCAAGGTGCTGCGCATCGAGCAGCCCACCACCGTCGACCAGGCACCGACGACGACGGCGATGTCGGGCATGGGAGCCGGCGGCGGCATGTGCATCGATCCGGCCGATGGGGCGCTCTACATCACCGACCGCACCCCCACCGCCGACCGGTTGCAACGCATCACCAAGGACTCGAAGACCTCCACGGTGTGGGAGTGGGCGAACAAACCGGGTGTGGCCGGGTGCGCCGCGCTGGAGGGGACCATCCTGGTGAACCTGGTCAACACCAAACAGACGGTGGCGGTGCGGCTGGCTCAGGGCACCGGCGCTGTCACCGGCGAGCCCGAGGTGGTACGCCAGGACCAGCACGGCCACGCCTGGGCGCTGCAACTCTCCGGCGACGGCAACGTCTGGGCCGCCACGGTGAACAAGACCTCCGGCGACGCGGGCAAGCTCGATGATGTGGTGTTCCCGCTGTTCCCGCAGGGCGGCGGATTCCCGCGCACCAACGCGGAAGTCACCTAATCCCGGCCGTACACTCCAACCGGAGTTCGAGGCTGGTATCAGCCTGGCTCACAACACAATCGGATGTCATGCTGCCGAGACGCTGACCAGCCTCAGCCATCGTCCGCTTCGGCGATCACCGGAACGACACCGCAACGCAACGGTTTCGTGGTGCCCGCGGCCGCCGCAGGCACCGCCTGGTCAGCGCGCGCCGGGTACGAGCCTGCGGGTCAGCCCTGACCGCAGGCGGCCATCACCAGTTCGCGCACCCGCGCCGCGTCGGCCTGACCCTTGGTCGCCTTCATGACCTGCCCGACGATCGCGCCCGCGGCCTGCACCTTGCCGCCGCGGATCTTCTCGGCGATATCGGGGTTGGCAGCCAGCGCCTCGTCGACGGCGGCCTGGATCAGTGAGTCGTCGCGCACCAGTGCGAGTCCGCGTGCGGTCATCACCGCCTCCGGCTCGCCTTCACCTGCCAGCACACCTTCGATGACCTGGCGGGCCAGCTTGTTGGACAGCTTGCCCTCATCGACCAGCTTGACCACCGCGGCCACCTGGACCGGCGTGATGGCCAGATCCTCCAGCGCCACCCCCGCCTCGTTGGCTTTCTGCACCAGGAAGTTCCCCCACCACGCCCGGGCCGCCTCACTGGAGGCGCCCGCGGCCACCGTCGCCGTCACCAGCTCGATGGCGCCGTTGTTGACCAGGTCCCGCATCACCTCGTCGGAGATGCCCCAGTCGTCCTGAATCCGCTTGCGCGCCAGCCACGGCAGCTCCGGGATGGTCGCCCGCAGCCGCTCCACCAACTCGGCGCTCGGCGCCACCGGTTCCAGATCCGGCTCAGGGAAGTAGCGGTAGTCCTCGGCGGTTTCCTTGGTGCGGCCAGGGCTGGTGTAGCCGTCCTCGTGGAAATGCCGGGTCTCCTGGGTGACGGTGCCACCGGCCTCCAGGACCGCGGCCTGGCGGCGCATCTCGTAGCGCACGGCCACCTCGACACTCTTGAGCGAGTTGACGTTCTTGGTCTCGGTGCGGGTGCCGAACTCCTTGGCGCCCTTGGGTTTCAGCGAGGCATTGGCGTCACAGCGCATCGAGCCCTGGTCCATCCGGACATCGGAGACGCCCAGGCCGCGCAGCAGATCCCGCAGCGCGGTGACGTAGGCGCGGGCGATTTCGGGCGCACGCTCGCCGGTGCCCTCGAGGGGCTTGGTGACGATCTCGATCAGCGGTACGCCGGCGCGGTTGAAGTCCGCCAGCGAGGTGGTGGCCCCGGCGATGCGGCCGGTGTCGCTGCCGAGGTGGGTCAGCTTGCCGGTGTCCTCTTCCATGTGGGCGCGCTCGATGTCGACCCGCCAGATGGTGCCGTCGTCCAGCGGCACGTCGAGGTAGCCGTTGACCGCGATCGGCTCGTCGTACTGGGAGATCTGGTAGTTCTTGGGCTGATCGGGATAGAAGTAGTTCTTCCTGGCGAACCGGCCCCAGGGTGCGATGCTGCAGTTCAGCGCCAACCCGATGCGGATCGCCGACTCCACTGCGGCCTCGTTGAGCACAGGCAGCGCCCCGGGCATTCCGAGGCACACCGGGCAGACCTGGGTGTTGGGTTCGGCGCCGAAGGTGGTGGAGCAGGGGCAGAACATCTTGGTGGCGGTGGACAGCTCGACGTGCACTTCGAGTCCCAGGACCGGGTCGTATTTGGCGATGACCTCGTCGTAGTCCAGTAGCTCGGCGGTGGCGACACTCATACCGCGAGTCTAGTGTTCAGGCCTCGGCCGGCTTCGGGTGCACACCCGGGCTCATCCCCAGGCTGTGTGACACCTTCTGCGCCCGGCCGTGCTTGTCGAGATCGGGCAGCAACGCCCGCACCTTGTCGGTGAGCGTCACCGCGAATGCCCGCCGGTCGGCGGGGTTCGGCGCCCCCGTGATCAGACCTTGGGCCTCCTGGCTCAGCCAGAACCCGTACTCAGCCGAAGAACGCGGCGGCGTCGTCGTAACGACTCTGCGGCACCAGCTTGAGCTGCTTGGTGGCATCGGCCAGCGGAACCCGGCCGATGTCCTGACCGCGCAGCGACACCATCATCCCGTACTCACCGGCATGGGCGGCGTCGGCGGCGTTCACGCCGAAGCGGGTGGCCAGCACCCGGTCGTACGGAGTCGGAGTGCCGCCGCGCTGGACATGGCCGAGCACCGTGGTGCGGACCTCTTTGTTCATCCGCTTCTCGATCTCGACGGCCAGCTGATGCGCCACGCCGGTGAACTTCTCGTGGCCGAATTCGTCCATACCGCCCTGGCGCAGCAGCATCGACCCCTCGGCGGGTTTGGCACCCTCGGCGACCACGCAGATGAAGTGCGAATCACCGCGCTGGAAGCGCCGTTTGACCAGCCGGCACACCTCTTCGACGTCGAAGGGCTGCTCGGGGATCAGTGTCATGTGGGCGCCGGAGGCCAGCCCGGCGTTCAGCGCGATCCAGCCGGCGTGGCGTCCCATCACCTCGACGAGCATCACCCGCTGGTGCGACTCTGCGGTGCTGTGCAGGCGGTCGATGGCCTCGGTCGCGATGGTCAGCGCCGTGTCGTGCCCGAATGTGACGTCGGTGCAGTCGATGTCGTTGTCGATGGTCTTGGGCACCCCGACGACGGGCACCCCTTCATCGGAGAGCCAACTGGCCGCGGTGAGCGTGCCTTCGCCGCCGATCGGGATCAGGACGTCGATACCGTTGTCTTCGAGCGTCTGCTTGATCTGGTCGAGGCCCGCCCGCAGCTTGTCGGGGTTGGTGCGGGCGGTGCCCAGCATGGTGCCGCCCTTGGCGAGCAGGCGGTCATTGCGGTCGTCGTTGGCCAGCTGGATCCGCCGGTCCTCCAGCAGACCGCGCCAGCCGTCGAGAAAACCCACCACCGATGAGCCGTATCGGGCATCGCTGGTGCGCACCACCGCCCGAATGACCGCGTTGAGCCCAGGACAGTCCCCGCCTCCGGTCAGAACTCCAATGCGCATACGTCTATCCTGCCCTCTCAGACCGCAGTCGGCAGCGCGCCCCGGGCGGCCTCGTAAGCCGCCCCCACCCGGTAGAGCCGGTCATCGGCCAGGGCGGGAGCCATGATCTGCAGGCCGACCGGCAGGTTGTCATCGGGCGACAATCCCGACGGCACCGACATGCCGCAGTGCCCGGCCAGGTTCAGCGGCAGGGTGCACAGGTCGAACAGGTACATCGCCAGCGGGTCGTCGACCTTCTCCCCCAGGCCGAAGGCCGTAGAAGGAGTCGTGGGGGTCACCAGCACGTCGACCTTCTGGTAGGCCTTGTCGAGATCGCCGGCGATCAGGGTGCGGACTTTCTGGGCCTGGTTGTAGTAGGCGTCGTAATAGCCCGCCGACAGCGCGTAGGTCCCGATCATGATGCGGCGCTTGACTTCCGGACCGAAGCCGGCAGCGCGGGTCAGGGCCATCACCTCTTCGGCGCTGTGGGTGCCGTCATCGCCGACGCGCAGCCCGTAGCGCATGGCGTCGAAGCGCGCCAGATTCGACGACACCTCCGACGGCAGGATCAGGTAGTAGGCGGCCATCGAGTGGTCGAAGTTGGGACAGTCCACCTCGGTGACCTCGGCGCCCAGTGCACGCAGCTGGTCCACGGCGGCGTTGAACGAGCTCAACACTCCAGGCTGGTAGCCCTCCCCTTCATGGAGCTGCTTGACCACGCCCACCTTGACGCCCTTGAGGTCTCCGGCGGCACCGGCCTTGGCGGCGCCCACCACATCGGGCACCTCGGCTGTGACCGACGTGGAATCCCGCGGATCGTGTCCGGCGATCACCGCGTGCAGCAGCGCGGTGTCGAGCACGGTGCGCGCGCACGGCCCGCCCTGATCCAGCGATGACGCGCACGCCACCAGGCCGTATCGCGACACGGTGCCGTAAGTCGGCTTGACGCCGACGGTCGCGGTCAGCGCGGCGGGCTGCCGGATCGAACCTCCGGTGTCGGTGCCGATGGCCAGCGGCGCCTGGAACGCGGCCAGCGCGGCGGCGCTGCCACCACCGGAACCGCCGGGAACCCGGTCGGTGTCCCACGGGTTCCGGGTGGGGCCGTATGCGGAGTTCTCGGTCGAGCTGCCCATGGCGAACTCGTCCATGTTGGTCTTGCCCAGGATCGGGATGCCCGCCGCACGCAATCGCGCCGTCACGGTGGCGTCGTACGGCGAGATCCAGTTCTCCAGGATTTTCGAACCGCACGTCGTCGGCATGTCGGTGGTGGTGAAGACGTCCTTGAGGGCCAGCGGGACACCCGCCAGGGCCGAGGGCAGCTGCTCGCCGGCGGCGACGGCCTTGTCGATCTGAGCCGCGGTGGCCAGCGCTTTGTCGGCGGCGACGTGCAGGAATGCGTGGTAGGCGCCGTCGGTGGCCTCGATCTGATCGAGGTGCGCACTCGTGACTTCGGTGGCCGAGAACTCCTTGCCGGCGATACCGTCGGCGAGCTCGGCGGCGGTCCGGCGGATCAGGTCACTCACTGGCTTTCTCCCAGGATCTGCGGAACTGCGAAGCGGCCGTCCACGGCGCGGGGCGCCTCGGAAAGCGCCTGCTCTTGGGTCAGGCAGGGTTCCACCACGTCAGGGCGGGTCACGTTCACCTCGGTGAGAGGGTTTCCGGTGGGTGCGACGCCGGTGACGTCCACCGCCTGGATCCTGCTGACATGCTCGAGGATCGCGTCAAGCTGACCGGAGAAGCTGTCGAGCTCGTCATCGGTCAGCGCCAGCCGGGCCAATCGGGCCAGATGGGCCACGTCATCTCGGGAGATCTGCGACACGAGGATCCAGCCTACAGTTCCAAAACCCGCCGACCAGCGCCCGGAGTGCCCGGCTCGGTGGGCTGTGCGACAGTGTTGCGCGTGCCTTCCTATCTGCTGCGGGTCCAGCTGGACGACCGACCGGGCAGCCTCGGCTCCCTGGCCGTCGCCCTCGGTTCGGTGGGCGCGGACATCCTTTCTCTCGACGTCGTGGAGCGCACCTCGGGCTATGCCATCGACGATCTGGTGGTGGACCTGCCGCCCGGCGCCATGCCGGACATGCTGATCACCGCCGCCGAGCGACTCGACGGAGTGCGGGTCGACAGCATTCGCCCGCACACCGGGCTCCTGGAAGCGCACCGCGAGCTGGAACTGATCGACCACATCGCCGCGGCGCCCGGCCGCGACGCCAAACTGCAGGTGCTCGTCGATGAGGCGCCCCGGGTGCTGCGGGTCGGCTGGTGCACGGTGGCCCGGCGCAGCGACGGCGGCATCGAGCGGGTGGTGGGCAGCCCGGCCGCCCCGGAAACCCAAGCCAAGTCCGCGCCGTGGCTGCCGCTCGACCATGCGACGAACCTGGACGGCACCGCCGACTGGGTACCTCAGGTGTGGCGCGACATGGACACCACCCTGGCCGCCGCCCCGCTCGGCGACCCCAATATCGCCGTCATGCTGGGCCGCCCCGGCGGGCCGGACTTCCGGCCCTCCGAAGTCGCCAGGCTGGGCTATCTGGCCGGGATTGTCGCAACGATCCTGCGCTGATCATTCTCGGCTGTCGCCGGCCGCGTTGGCGTCATCGAGCAGCTTGCGCAGCAACTCCTGCGGGTCGCCGGTGCCGAGGCGCCCTGGTTCTGGTTCGTCGGGTTGGGCGAGCGAGGGGTCGTCCGGCGCCGGCGAGCCGACGGGCGGTGGTGGTGGGGCCGCCGCCGGTGGGGGCGGCGGCGGGGCGACGGCGGGCCCGGACACCAGGGCCAGCTTGCGTTGCAGCCGCGGGATTGTGTCCGCGCGCACGGCGCGCCGCTGCTCATCGGGATCGTCATTCCCCTCGAAGCAGTTCGGCGGCGCCTCCTGCGCCGTTGTCAGCGCTTCCTGATAACCCCGGATCGCCTCATCACGATTCCCGTCACGAAAACCCAGTTCTCCCAACGTTTCCCGGACCAGTACCAAATTGATGCGCACCGGACAGGACTCCTCCAGCCCGGTGTGCTGCAACGATTGCGCGAACCGGCGCTCGGCGTCGGGAAGCCGGCCGGTCAACACGTCGCGGCTGCCCGCGGCGAAGTCGGTGGTACCCGGTTCGATGACATCGGCGATCTGCAACAGGGAAACATCGGACTCCAGAGCGTCGATGTCGTGGCTGACGAAATTCGAGCGCGCCGAGTCACCGAGGATCACCACGCTGATCAGTTTCACGCTGATCAGCAGCACCAGAACGCAGATCGGCGCGGAGTACAGATACAGGCGGCGGCGCGTCGACATGGTGCTCATAATCGCAACCTGTTCTTGTGGTACTCACGCACCGTGAACGCCACTTCCGCGAGCACCAGCGCCGCCGCCAACAACGTCAGTAGCCAATAGAGTTCGCGCCGGTCGGCCACCTGCAGCGTCTCCCCTGACGCTGCCGTCTCCGGTGCCGGCGCGATACCGCCGATGGGCTGACCTTCCCGCAGCGAATATGGCACCCCGAGTTGCCCGGCGATCTCCTGCAGCCTGGGTTGGTCGATACCTTGTCCCGTGTCATAGCCCAGCACCGCTCCGCCGGCGACCAGGCCCGGCGTCATGTCGAACTCTCCCCGCGAGACAAGGGAGTCGGGGTCGCCGGTCCCGAGGTAGAACACCAGATTGGTCGATCCCGGGTACGCGGCGACGGCCTCGTCGGCCTTCGCGCGCAGCACATCCCGCGCGGCGAAGGCGTTGGCCTGCAACACCGGATCCGGCACGGTGGGCACATACGGCGACAACCCGGAAACGAACGACCGCAGGCTCCACACGTCGTCGGACAGTGGCCAGTCCACGGTGGCGCGGGTGCCGAACGAGATCACGGCGAACCGGGCGTCGGGGTATTGATCGATCAATGCGGTGATGTCCGAACGCATCTGCGGTACCGGGGAACCGACGGATCGGTCGACGACCACGAATACGTTCACCGCCGAGGACGTCGACACGGCACTGGCCTCGACCGCGCGGCCGGCGTCCATACCGGGCCGGGCCGCCGCGGCCAGGATCAGCAGCACCGCCGCGGTGAGGCCGGCCCACCGCAGCACCGCGCGGCGGCGCCGCGGTGACGAGGGTTGAGCCCAGATACGGTAGAGCGCAAACAGTCTGAGGATGATCAGAACGGCACCGATCACCATGATCAAGGTCAGTGAACCCACCGGAGCGAAGTTCATCGGCGTAACACCACCAATGTCAGGCTGAGCAGGACGGCTGCCAGTACCGCGGCGATGAGCGCCGGCTGCGGAGTGTCCCAGGAGTCACTGGTGATCAGCCGGCCGTCGGGAAGTTCGACAGCGGGCGGATTGTCCCGAATGTCGTCGAGATGCCTTTGGAGCATTGGGTCGATGCCGGGCTCGGCCGACGCGGCCTCGGACGGGTTGTACAGCTGGAACCGCCCACCGGTGGACTCGGCCAGCGAGCGCAGTGCATCGTTGCCCTGCGGGGTGGATCGGATGACGTCGGCGCGCACGATCACGTTGATCTGCACATCGGCATCCTGGGCGAGTTGCCGTACTGCGTCGGCGGTGAACAGCGACGGGCGGGGGTCGGCTGGGTCACCCGATGCGCTGTACCCGAGGTAGACCAGTTGGCGACGCTGACCCGTGACGTTGCCCGTCTCGGGGAAACCCGACAGACACAGCGCCAGAACGTCTTCCACGCTCCGGGTGTAGTCGGTGTAGTCGAGTGACCGGGAGAACTCGGCGGCGCGCGCGGTCAGCTCCGCACGGTCGGCGTCCGATACCGGGATGTCACCATCGAGGTCCTGCTGGATGCGGGCCAGCCTCGCCAGCCCCTGCAGGCGATCGGTGACGTACGTGTGATCCCGCGTCAACGGGATGACCCGAAGGGTCTCCGAGGTCAGTCCGAGCCGTTGCCGGTCGAACGACTGCGCCTGTTGCGCATAGTGAGTGAGGAACTCCGCGCTGGTGGGGTCGGTGACGTTCTCCCCCAGGCACAACATGGTGTCCTGGGGATGGGCGGCGTCGAACGCCTGTGTCGAGGCCGGTAACCCGGTGGGTCGTGCACTGGCCACCAGCGCGGCGACGAAGGTCAGCACCAGCAACACCAGCGCGGCCGCCAACGACACCACGTAGGCCCGGTAGGCCCGGACGTACTCGGGCAGAGTGGTCAGTCGTTTCAGGTTGGCCAAGGGGCGCATGTGTTGCCGGTCGGTGGCCAACGGGGCCACCCAGGCCACCGCCGTCGCGGCGACGAGGCCCGCCAGGCCCAGCAGGATGACCGGCCACCACTTCAGTTCCACGACGCGACCAGCTCCTCGGCCTGCTGCTGTAGCGCGGCGACGTCGGCTTCGGCGCCAGGATCGAACTGTGCCGTGGTGAGCTGATCCAGCAGCGGCGCTGCCGCGACCACCAAAGGCGCTCCGCTGACGGCTATTTCGCTCACATGCATGTATGGTGCCGGCGTCCCGGTGGCCTCGGCGAGGAAGCTGCGCAGGGTGGCGCTGAGTTCGGCACACGCCTGGCCTGCGGTCAGCGCCCCGCTTCGGTGCCGTTCGCCGATTCCCCGCACCGCGTTCTCGAAGCGTCTGCGCACCAGCCAGTTGTGCATACCCGCGACAGCGGGCAGCCGCTGCAAACGGCTTGCCGGCACGGTCCAGGCGTAAACACCGATACACCATGCGATCACGGCCACGATGCCCAACACACCCGCCACCAGCCACCACCGGGAGTACGTCAACGGTTCTCCGAGGAAACGCAGCAGATCCTCAGCCGGCATGCCGATACGCCTCACTGATCTGAACCAGCTCCGACCGGATATCGGTGCTCGCCGCGATCCGCGCGAACCGCACTCTGTTGGCCGTGAGGAAGGCGTCCAGGTTCGCTACGCGGCGTTGCTCAGCGGCGCGGTAGGCCGCCAGTACCCGAGGCCCCAACGCCGCCTCGCCGAGCACGAAACGCCCTGTTGCGACGTCGAATCCGTCCCGGTCATCGTCGGCGCCCACGGCAGACATGTCCGGGATCAGCAACCACAACACCTCGTGCCGGCCGGAGAGCTGCTGCAGCGCTTTCTCCAATCCCGGCGTGACGTCGGGTTCATCGGACACCACCACCAGCAACAGCCGTGTGCGGTGCGAGCGGGCGACATACTCCAGTTGCGCGACGATGTCGCTGGCGCCGTCGGCACTGTGGCTGTAGTAGCGCTCGAGCATGCTCTCGATATGGTTCTCACCGCGACGGCTGCGGACGGTCACCGAACCACGATCGTCGCCGTACACCAGGCCGATCTCGTCACTTCGGCCCATCGCGATCACCCCGAATGCACCCATCAGGTTGGCGGCGATGTCGCGCTTGCACTCCCCGCTCGGCGCCAGCGCCGTGATGTTCCGGCCCGCATCGGCGACCAGCAGGATCTTGTGATGTTTCTCGGAGACGAACCGCTTGATCAGGACGTCACCCGAGCGCGCCGACGCCTTCCAGTCGATATCGCGGACGTCATCACCGGGCACGTAGGGCCGCAACTCGTCGAGTTCGAGGCTGCGGGTGTGCAGAAGCGCGTAGCGACCGCCCTCGAGTAGGCCCCGGGTGTCGGTGCCGAAGTGGGATTTAGCGCGGTTGAGGTGCCTGCCCATGAGCTGTGTCAGGGCACTCGGACGGTCTGCAGTACCGCGTCGATCACCGCCTCGGGTGTGACGTCGACGTTCACCGCCTCGAAACCCAGGATGAGCCGGTGCCGCAGCACCCGGTGGGCGAGGGTGCGGATGTCCTCGGGCAGAACATGACCGCGTCCGGACAGCACCGCCTGCGCCTTGGCGCACCGGCAGAAGGCGATCGTGGCGCGTGGACTGGCGCCGTATTCGACGAGCCGCCCCAGCTGCTGGGGAAGGAACCGTCGTGGTTCGCGGGTGACGTGCACCAGCTCGCTGACATAGCGCACCAGTACGGGATCCATGTGAACACCGCGCACGGTGTTCTGCACACGCCGGATGTCGTCGAGAGTGACCACCGCCCTGGGAGTTTCGGTACGTTCGTATACCCCGGCCTCGATGCGGAAGATCATCTCCGCCTCTTCGTCGGGACTCGGGTAACGCAGCACCTCCTTGAGCATGAAGCGGTCGGTCTGCGCCTCTGACAGGGGGTAGGTGCCCTCCTGGTCCACCGGGTTCTGCGTGGCGACCACCAGGAACGGCTGCGGGATGGGGTAATTCACGCCGGCGATGGTGGTCTGGCGCTCCTCCATGGCTTCGAGCATGGCGCTCTGGGTTTTGGCGCTGGACCGGTTGATCTCGTCGAGCAATACGATATTGCTGTGCACCGGGCCCAGCTGCGTGGTGAAAACGTGCGAGGACGAGTCGTAGATCTGGGTGCCGATGATGTCGCTGGGCAGTAGGTCCGGTGTGCACTGGATGCGCCGGAATCCACCCGAGATGGATTCGGCGATGGTGCGAGCCGCGGTGGTCTTGGCCAGTCCGGGCACCCCTTCCAGCAGGATGTGCCCGCCGGTGAGCAACCCGATGAGCAGCGATTCCCGGAGATAATCCTGGCCCACCACCTTCGCGGAGAACGCGCGCGAGATGGCGTCGACGGTGCGGTTGGCGTCCTGCAGTGCGGCGTTGTCGAGTCGTGTAGGTGTACTCATGCTCGCCTAGGCGTACCCATCAGCCGTCCTGGCTAACGTCAGGCCCCTCTTCCAGCAACTTCCGGAACCCGTCCTCGTCGAGGATGGGCACCCCGAGCTCCACCGCCTTGTCGTATTTCGACCCGGGAGCGTCACCGGCCACCACGTAGGCCGTCTTCTTCGACACCGAGCCGGCCGCCTTACCGCCGCGCAGCAGGATCGCTTCCTTGGCCTGGTCGCGGGAGAAGCCGGTCAGCGACCCGGTGACCACGATCGACAGGCCCTCGAGGTTGCGCTCGATGCTGGTGTCGCGCTCGTCGGCCATCCGCACCCCGGCCTGTCGCCACTTCTCGACGATGGCGCAGTGCCAGTCGACGGTGAACCACTCCTTGACCGCGGCGGCGATGGTGGGACCCACCCCCTCGGTGGCGGCCAACTGTTCCTCGGAGGCCTCGATGACGGCATCCAGGCTGCCGAATTCGCCGGCCAGCGCGCGCGCCGCCGTGGGCCCGACGTGCCGGATGGAGAGCGCGACCAGCACCCGCCACAGCGGCTGGGACTTGGCCCTGTCCAGGTTGGCGAGCAGCCGTTTACCGTTGGCCGAGATCTCACCCTTCTGGGTGGTGAACAGGTCTGTGCGCAACAGGTCGTCGGCGGTGAGCGTGAACAGGTCGCCCTCGTCGGTGATCACCCCGGCTTTGAGCAGGGCGATACCGGCTTCGTAGCCCAGACCTTCGATGTCGAAAGCACCCCGGCCGGCGACATGGAACACCCGCTCACGCAATTGCGCGGGACATGAGCGCGAATTCGGGCAGCGGATGTCGGCGTCGCCCTCCTTGGCCGGCTTGAGCGGGGTGCCGCATTCGGGGCATTGGGTCGGCATGACGAATTCGGTTTCGGAGCCGTCGCGCAGGTCGA
Organism: Mycolicibacterium sp. SMGY-1XX; assembly: GCF_059132455.1. NCBI lineage: Bacteria > Bacillati > Actinomycetota > Actinomycetes > Mycobacteriales > Mycobacteriaceae > Mycobacterium > Mycolicibacterium sp. SMGY-1XX. The sequence continues at coordinate 2,657,051 of NZ_CP101139.1, read as the reverse complement.
CGACGGGGCCGAGCACCTCGGGGATGACATCGCCGGCCTTGCGGATGACCACCGTGTCACCGATCAGCACGCCCTTGCGTTTGACCTCCGACGCGTTGTGCAGCGTTGCGAGTCCGACCGTGGAGCCCGCGACCTTCACCGGCTCCATGTAGGCAAAAGGCGTCACCCGGCCCGTGCGACCGACGTTGACCCGGATGTCGAGCAGTTTGGTGGTGGCTTCCTCGGGCGGGTACTTGTAGGCGATCGCCCACCGCGGCGCTCGTGACGTGGCGCCGAGGCGGCGCTGCAGCGACACCTCGTCGACCTTGACCACCAGGCCGTCGATTTCGTGTTCGACATCGTGGCGGTGCTCACCCCAGTACGTCACCCGGTCCTGTACCGCCTCGAGCCCCTGCACCTGCACGGTGTGCGAGGACACCGGCAGGCCCCAGGCTTTGAGCGCCAGGTATGCGTCGTGCAGAGAGGGCGGATTGAATCCCTCGGCGTGCCCCAGGCCGTGACAGATCATCCGCAACTTGCGCCGCGCCGTCACCGCCGGATTCTTCTGGCGCAGCGACCCGGCGGCGGAGTTACGTGGGTTGGCGAACGGCGGTTTGCCCTCCTCGACCAGGCTGGCGTTGAGCGCCTCGAAATCGGCGACGCGGAAGAAGACCTCACCGCGCACTTCCAGCACGTCGGGCACCGGATAGTCGGGATTCTCGGTCAGTCGCTCCGGAACGTCCTCGATGGTGCGGGCGTTGAGGGTGACATCCTCGCCGGTGCGCCCGTCACCGCGGGTGGCCGCCCGCTCCAACCGGCCGTTGCGGTACACCAACGCCAGAGCCACGCCGTCGATCTTCAGCTCGCAGAGGTAATGCGCCTCCGGGCCGATCTCGGTGCGCACCCGGGTGGCCCAGGCCGCGAGCTCGTCGGCGTTGAACACGTTGTCCAGGGAGAGCATGCGCTCCAGATGATCGGCAGCCCCGAACTCGGTGGCGAAACCCGCCCCGCCCACCAGCTGCGTCGGGGAGTCCGGAGTGCGCAGCTCGGGGTGCTGCTCCTCCAACGCGGTGAGCCGGCCCAGCAGTGTGTCGAACTCGCCGTCGGAGATCACCGGCGCGTCCCGGACGTAGTAGCGGAACTGATGACCGCGCACCTCGTCGGCCAGCTCTTGCCACTGCCTGCGCAAGTCGGCAGCGTTGTGGTCTGCTTCCGTCGTTGGATCTGGCGCTGTCTCGGGTGAGCTCACGTTCTCACGTTAGCGAAACGGACCGACACCGATCGCGGCCTGGCTAACCTGGGCTGCATGCCGCATCCGATCATGTTTCGCGATGACGATTTCGGCTTGGCGGATGTGCGGCGGATCGCGTTGGGATTCCCGGGAGCGTTCGAGAAGATCTCTCACGGCCGGCCGGTGTTCTACGCGAACAAGAGCTTCGTCTGGTACGGCGGCAGCTCCAAGGCCACCGGCGAGCAGGTGACCTACCCTTACTCGATCCTGATCAAGCCCAGCGAGACCGAGCGCCCCGCGCTGGAGCAGGACTCGCGGTTCTTCTATCCGATGTACCTGGGCCCCTCGGGGTGGCTGGGTCTGGATCTCACCGCAGACAGAGCCGATGCGGGCCCGGATTGGGATGAGGTGGCCGAACTGATCGACACGTCGTACCGGCTCGTGGCCACCAAGAAGCTGATCCACCAACTCGAAACCAAAGGAGCGACGTGACATTTGCCAGCCCCTACCCCGAGGTCGAGATTCCGGACACCGGCGTCTACGACTACCTCTTCGGCGACCTGTCGGAGTCCGACGCCGATCGGGTGGCGCTGGTGGATGCGCCCACGGGAGCCGAGCTGACCTATCGCGATCTGGTGACGCGAGTCGACGCCTTCGCCGGTGCACTGGCCGATCGTGGGATCGGCGTCGGCGACGTGGTGGGCCTGCTGTCACCCAACAGCTCGGGATTCGCGATCGCCTTCCACGGCATCCTGCGCGCCGGTGCCACCGCCACCACCATCAACGCGCTGTTCACCGCGAAAGACATCGCCAAGCAGCTCACCGACGCGCACGCCAAGATGCTCGTCACCGTGTCGGCGCTGCTGCCCCAGGCCGCCGAAGGCGCCGCGCACGCGGGCCTGTCCCCCAGCGAGGTGGTGGTGCTCGACGGACCCGGTGAGGCGGACGCAGGTTCGGGCGGCCACCCCAGCGCCGACGACCTGCTGGCCTCCGGCGCCGACGCTCCGATCGTGAGTTTTGATCCCTCCACCCACCTGGCGGCACTGCCCTACAGTTCAGGGACGACGGGAAATCCCAAGGGCGTCATGCTGACTCACCGCAATCTGGTGTCCAACGTGGCGCAGTTCCGCCCCATCCAGGGCATCACCTCCGACGATGTGATCATCGCCGTGCTGCCGTTCTTCCACATCTACGGAATGACGGTGCTGCTCAACGCCGCCCTCCGGGCCCGCGCGCGGCTGGTGGTGATGCCGTCATTCGATCTACAGGCCTTTCTCCGCAACATCCAGGACCACCGGTGCACCCGGGCTTACATCGCCCCGCCGGTCGCCGTGGCCCTGGCCAAGCACCCGGTGATCGACGACTTCGACCTGTCGTCCCTGCAGGTGATCATGTCCGGGGCGGCGCCGCTGGACCAAGACCTGGGCCGAGCCGTCGCCGAGCGCATCGGCTGCCGGGTGGTGCAGGGCTACGGGATGAGCGAAGCCAGCCCGGTCACCCACTGCACACCGCCTGACGGCGGTCAGGCCGTTCTCGGGATGAGCGCACCGCTGAGCTCGGTCGGCTGGACCGTGCCGAATGCGGTCAGCAAGATCGTCGATCCGGCCAGCGGCGCCGAGATCGGGATTCCGGAGTCGGGGCGCAGCGAGACCGGGGAGCTGTGGTTCTCCGGTCCCAACGTGATGGCCGGTTATCTGGGTAACGACAAAGCCACCGCGGAAACCATTGACGCCGACGGCTTTCTGCACACCGGCGATATGGCGTGTGTCGACTCCGACGGGTGCGTGTACATCGTCGATCGCCTCAAGGAGCTGATCAAGTACAAGGGTTATCAAGTGCCGCCCGCGGAGTTGGAAGCGCTGCTGCTGACCCACCCGGATATCGCCGACGCCGCCGTGGTCGGTGTCACCGATGACGACGGCGAAGAGATCCCGAAAGCGTTCGTCGTCAAACAGGCCGGCGCCTCGCTGGACGAGACCGCGGTCATGGCCTTTGTCGCCTCGCACGTGGCGCCCTACAAGAAGGTGCGACGGGTCGAATTCATCGACGCCGTACCGAAATCGGCGTCGGGCAAGATCCTGCGTAAGGATCTTCGGACGCGCTGATCGTTCTCCCGGGCGAAATCGGGCTTCGAGGCGGCGCGGTGCGTAGGCGCTTCGCAGGTAGTGATATGGCTGGCGCGACGAGTTCGGGGCCACCTTTGCGGCCCAGAGTTTTGTCGTACCCTTCTGCTTTGATGGTGGCATGTCCTCGACCGCAACATCTTTCGCCGCTCCGGAGGTGTCACCCAAGGAGCGGCTCGATGTGTTGTTCGAGGAGTTTGCAGAGTTGGCCGGACAGCGCAATGCGATCGACGGCCGCATCGTGGAGATCATCGCCGAGATCGACCGTGACGGACTGGCCGGTATGACCGGCGCCAAATCCATACCAGCACTGGTGGCCTGGAAACTCGGGGTCTCACCGCGCAACGCCGACATCTTCACCACCATCGCGCAACGTCTCGCCGAATTCCCCCGCTGCACGGCCATGCTGCGGCAAGGCCGGGTGTCACTGGATCAAATGGGGGTCATCGCCGAGCGCGCCGCCAACGGCTCCGATGAGCACTACGCCCAACTGATCCCCTCCGCCACCGTCGAACAACTCCGCCATGCGGTGAACCTGGAATCCAAACCCACACCCACCCTCGAACCGCAACCCGAGCCGGAACCGGAGTACCAACCCGAGCCCTGGGAATCACAGCCCGCGCCCTGGGAATTGACAGCGGGATCGACGTCCGAGCCCCCACCCGAACCGCCGCCCGAACCGAGACCCGGGCCTGAGTCACGACCGGAACCGCCACGCCGGCAACCCAAGCGGTCCATCACCCACACCAGCGACGACCAGTCGGTCACCTGGCACATCACCTTGCCCCACCATGAAGCCGCAGAATTCCAGGCCGCCCTGGACTCCCACCGCGACGCCCTGGTCGCCGACTGGAAACGCGACCACGCCACCGGCACCTCCAACACCACCCCACCGTTCCCCACCCCGGTCGACGGATTCATGAGCCTGGTGCACGCCGGCTGGGACGCCGACGTCGCCGCCCGCCCACACGGACACCGCACCACCGTGGTCGTGCACCTCGACGTCAAAACCCGCGCCGCCGCCCTGCATCTGGGGCCGCTGCTGTCCGACGATGACCGCCGCTACCTGCTCTGCGACGCCACCTGCGAAGTCTGGTTCGAACGCGACGGCCACCCCCTCGGCGCCGGGCGGGAAACCCGCACCCTCAGCCGCCGGCTACGCCGAGCTCTGGAACACCGCAACCGCGGCACCTGCGCGGTCCCCGGCTGCGGAGCCACCCGCGGATTGCACGCTCATCACCTCATCCATTGGGAGGACGGCGGCCCCACCGAACCATCGAATCTGGTGTTGGTCTGCCCTTTCTACCACCGTGCCCACCACCGCGGCCGCATCACGCTCACCGGCCCCGCCCACCAGCTCGTCGTCACCGACGCCGCCGGCCGACAACTCACCAACGCATCCCTGGCCCGACCACCCACCACACAGCCACCCAATGTCCCACCGTGCCCCGGCCCCACCGGGGAACGCGCCCAATGGTGGTGGTACACCCCATTCCAACCACCAGCAGCCAGCTGACTACTGGGAGTCTTGCCCACAGCCAGCAGGTCCCCGACTGATCAGGCCCCGGAGGATCACTGCCGTCCTCAGCCGATGACACCCGGGTTCCGGGTCTGCCAGGACTGGTTCCAACAGATCCTGATGACGCGCCAACGGTCACAACTAACGAGCACTGGCGGCACGAGAAGCGTGGTCGTCCTCCACGAACGCTTTCAAGCGTCCGAGCGCACGGTCCCACCTGGTCGACAAAGCTGCCAGGTAATCACCGGCGGCGTTGAGCGGCGTGGGCTCGACGGTCCAGATCCGTTCGCGTCCGCGTTTGGCGCTGCTCACCACCCCGGCCGTCTGCAACAGTTCGAGGTGCTTGGTGGTTGCCTGGCGACTCAGCGTGATGGACTGCGCCAGTTGCAGAGTCGAGCGTGGCCCGGCGTCACACAGAGCGATCACGATGTCGAGGCGATGGGGATCACCCAGTGCGCCGAACACCGTCGCGGTTGACGCAGTGGTCATCGCTGCGCTTCGAGCGCAAGGAACTTGCCGACCAGTCGGGTCTGCAGCTCCCAACCCTCGCTGTTGCCGCGGAAGGTGCCGTCGCGATGTTCGGCGGGCAGCGCATCGAAACCGGACTCGACGATCTCGAGCAGGGTCCCGGTTTCCTGTTCGGTGAGCGTGAACTCGACCAGCGTGGTGAGGTCGGCAAACTCCGGTTCGGACAACGGATTCCACCGGAAGGCGAGCCGGCGCCCGGGCTCAACGGCGACGATCGACAAGGTGACCGGCGCCCCGACATACGGGCGTTGCTTGGCCGCGACCTCGTCGTCGACGGATGTCTCGGTGATCTGTCCGGAGACTCGTTGGCCTTCGACGAAGGCCCCGTCGACCTTCATGCCGAACCAGGTGCCGAATTTCGTGGAATCGCTGATGGCATCCCATACCCGCTCCAGCGGAGCGGCGAGCAGGACGGATTTTTCGATCCGGTCGGCAGTCATAGGCAACCTCCTTGTTGCCTATCAGCTCACCACACATGCCAGAGAAAGGCAACCTTTCAGTTGCGTGAATTCAGATGGCCTCGGGATCCTGATCGAAGCCGTCGGCGACCTTCTGCGCCAGCCCGATGGCGGTGCGGGCCCACGCCGCCGTGGCGCCGGCGAGACCGCATGCCGGTGTCACACCCACCTGGTCACGCAGGACCGCGCGTGGAAAGCCGAGGCGGTCGGTCACCTTCGCGGCGGCTGCGGCCACTTCCTCCACCGCGGGACGAGGTGCTACGTCCAGTGCCGGGACGACGCCGAGAAGCACGGCGCGCCCCGCTTCCAGGAACTCGCCGATACCGTCGAGGTCCTGCGGCTGCAACGTGGAAACGTCAACCGCCACCGCGCTGATTGCGCTGCGCTGCAAGAGCTTCCACGGCAAGTCGGCGGCGCAGCAGTGGATCGACACCTCCGCCCCTGCGGCGGACACACAGGCGTCGATGAGCTCGATCGCCAGCGCCTCGTCGACGGGATGCACCGGCGTGACGCCGGTGACCCCGGTCAGCCGGCCGAGCAGCGCGGCCGGCAGTGTGGGTTCGTCGAGTTGCACCACGACGTCGGTGTCCAGACGGCGCGCCACCTCGGCGCGGTGCTGGGCGAGACCCTCGGCCAGCGACTCGGTGAGATCTCGTAGTGCACCGGCGTCGGTGATCGCCCGATGGCCGCTGCCCAACTCGAGTTGCGCTGCCAGGGTGATGGGTCCGGGTGCCTGCACCTTGACGGTTCGCCTGGATCCGCCCAGACCGGCTTTCTCCCACGACTCTTCCAGCGCGTCGAGGTCCTCCCCGAGCAGGCTGCTCGCCCGCCGCACCACGGCTCCGGGCCGCGCGGCGATGCGGTAGCCGCGGGGCACTGTGTCGATCGCGATGTCGACCAGCAGCGCCCCGGCGCGACCGATGAGATCGGCCCCGACTCCCCTAGCAGGCAGTTCGACCACATGAGTCAGGGTGTGCAGTTCGCCGACCACCACCTCGGCGGCATCTCGTGCCGAGGTTCCGGGCCAGGACCCGATGCCGGTTGCCGCCGAGAATGCAGACGGCGCTGCTGCGCTCATGGCCCAACCGTAGCCTGGGTGGATGAGGGCGGGCGCACGGATGTTCACGTGCTGCTCTGCGGTGCTGGTCGTCGGCTGCAGTCAGCAGGTGAGCGGTTTCGCGGTTCTGCCCTACTCCGAGCACCCCGGCCCGCCCGGCGCCGTCGATGTCGATGCGCTGATGCTGGATCTGTCCCGCATGCGTGCGTTGACCGGCGCCGGCGAGGATCTGAACATCATCCCGAGCATGGACGGCAAGTCTCCCGTCGATGTCGATCTGCTGGCCCGCGACGTCCCGGAGCCCTGCCGATTCGTCTTCGCCGAGACGCAGACCTTCGGCGCCGACATGGCCGACTTCCACAAGACCACCTATCAGAGCCCACCGGATTCGGCGTTGATCTCCCAGGCCGCGGCGCGGTACCCGGATCCCCAGACCGCCCGCGTCGCCTTGGACGATCTGTCCGACGCCGCCACCGCCTGTGCCGCCACCTCGTTGGGCCCGCTGCTGGTCGGTGACGTCGAAACCCAGCCCGAGACCCTGAGCACTCGAACCTCGACCACCTGTGGCCGTGATTATCGGGTGAAGGCGTCGTTGCTCGCCGAGGTGACCTTCTGCGAATTCCCCGAGTCGGTGTCCGAACTCGTGATGACCAACCTGCTCGCCGGCGTTCCGGGTTAGGCCGACACCCGAGCCCTCGGGACCCGTCAGACGAACTGGCGACTCAGCTTGGCGTGCCGGTTGACGTCTTTGTACAGCAGATACCGGAAACGTCCCGGACCGCCGGCGTAACAGGCCTGCGGGCAGAACGCGCGCAGCCACATGAAGTCACCCTCTTGCACCTCGACCCAATCTTTGTTGAGCAGGTACACCGCCTTGCCCTCGAGCACGTAGAGGCCGTGTTCCATCACGTGTGTCTCCGGGAAGGGGATGGTGCCGCCGGGTTCGAAGTTGACGATGTTGACGTGCATGTCGTGGCGGACATCGGACGGGTCGACGAACCGCTGTGTGGCCCAGCGACCCTGTGTCCCCGGCATTTCGATGCCCTCGACCTGAATCTCATTGGTGACGAACGGCTCGGGCACCTCCAGCCCGTCGACGCGCTCATAGGCTTTGCGGATCCAGTGGAAGCGCGCCGTCTCGGCGGTGTCATTGCGCAGCGTCCAGTCGCACCCGGGCGGCAGGAACGCGTAACCGCCCGGGCTCAGGGTGTGCTTGTCGCCCCCGATCACGAGGGTGAACCCGCCCTCGACGACAAAAAGCACTCCCTCGGCGCCGGGATCGAGCTCGGGTCTGTCGCTACCGCCACCCGGCGAGACCTCGACGATGTACTGCGAGAACGTCTCCGCGAAGCCGGACAGCGGGCGTGCAATCACCCACAACCGGGTGTCGTCCCAGAACGGGAGGTTGCTGGTGACGATATCGCGCATGGTGCCGCGCGGAAGTACGGCGTACGCCTCCGTGAAAATCGCTCGGTCCGTGGTCAGTTGGGTCTGCGGTGGCAGTCCACCGGTCGGCGCGTAATACCGTGGCGTGTTGTCAGTCATGTTCGGCTCCCACTCGCTGCGGTCTTCACTCCCGCTCCCCTTCTTGTTGTCATGCTGCGCCTCTGCTCAGGCGCCGGCCCTGCGGCTCGTTGTTGGTGTCGATTCTCCTGCCTGGCAACGGGCGCTCCGCACCTGCCCCGCCAGCGGGCGACCGGAGGGGGTGATCGTGTTTGGATCACGGTCGGTCATGCTTGTGCCTCCCGGGGTCGAGTGGTGTCCAGCTCCGGCTGCCTGAAGTCGCGCACGGAGATCGCGTAGTAGAGCACCGCGGCGATGATCACGCCGACGAACCAGGAGAACGCCGACCACGCCTCCCACGGCTTGTACAGCGCGACGAACAACGAGAACGATGCCGCGACGGTGCCGGCGATCAACGCCCGGGGGTTCCAGCCGCGCTTGTAGTAGTAACGGCTGCGCGGGTCGTCCAGATACAGCTCCTCGATCGAAACCCGTTGTCGCCGCAGCAGGTAATAGTCGGTGAAGATCACCCCGAAGATCGGTCCGAGCAACGCGCCCAGACCGCCGAGGAAGTAGAAGATGGCCGCGGGGCTGCTGTAGAGGTGCCACGGCGTGATCACCACCGCCGCGACCGCACTGATCAAGCCACCCCGCCGGAAGTCGATGTGTTTGGGCGCGAGGTTGGCCAGGTCGTAGGAGGCCGAGACGAAATTCGCGACGACGTTGATCCCGATCGTGGCGACGACGAACGTGATCGCGCCGATGACGGTGACCCAGACGTTGTCGATCCTCGCGACGATCTCGACCGGGTCGGTGATCGCTTCGCCGAACACCGCGATGCTGCCCGCGGTGACCGCGACGGTGACGATCGCGAAGGCCATGAAATTGACCGGCAGGCCCCAGAAATTGCCGCGCAGGACGGTGCGCCGGTCCGGCGCGAACCGGGAGAAGTCGCAGAAATTGAGCAGTAGCGTCGAGAAGTAGGTGATGGTGAGCGCGCATGCCACGAAGAAGGCCTGCACGGCGGCACCGCCGGACTTCTGCTCGTCGGTCAGGTTCAGTGAGAAGTCCGAGCCGGCTTCGATGACGATCCACACGGCGAGTACGAACATCACCACCCAGATGGCCGGGCCCGCCCAGTCCTGGAACCGCCGCACGGTCTCCATCCCGCGGCGGATGACGAACAGTTGCAGCACCCACAGCACCGCGAACGCTGCCCAGCCCAGCATGTCGAGTCCGAGAAAGTCCGCACCACGATGGCGGGCGACGTCCGGCCACGCCGCGATGGCCAGCACCACCACCGCCTGGGAAGCCAGCCAGGTCTGGATGCCGTACCAGGCGATCGCGATCACCGCCCGGATCAGTGCTGCGAGGTTGGCACCGAACACCCCGAACGAGATCCGGGCGATCACGGGATAGGGCACCCCGGTGGCCTGGCCGGCGAAACCGGTGAGATTCATCAGGAAGAACACCACGGTGATACCGAGCACCAGCGCGAGGAAGACCTGCCAGCCGACCAGCCCGGTGAAGAACAGGCCTGCGGCGAACGTGTAGCCGCCGATGCTGTGTACATCGGACATCCACATCGCAAACAAGCTGTAGGTCCCCCAGTTTCGCTCCCTGGCGGGCGCCAGATCGTCGTTGTACAGCCGTGGACTCGGCCCGTCGGCTTGGGATCCACTGACGGTGGTGTCGGTCATGATTCCTACCTCCCTGTACGCACCCGGCCTGATCCGGCGCACCCCTCGTGCGTCGGTCTCGGGCCTAGTCCAGCAACGCGATCGCCGTGGGAGCGTCCTCGCCCTTGAGGGCCAGTTCCTCGAATTCGACGACGTTGTCGATCTCGGTGCCCATCGACACATTGGTCACTCGTTCCAGGATCACCTCGACCACCACCGGCAGCCGATGTTCTCTCACGAGTTCTTTGGCGCGCTCGAGCGCCGGCAACACACTCTCGGGTTCGGTGACCCGGATCGCCTTGCAGCCCAGCCCTTCGGCCACCTTCACGTGGTCGACCCCGTACCCGCCCAGCTCGGGGCTGTTGACGTTGTCGAAGGACAACTGGACGCAGTACTCCATGTCGAACCCGCGCTGCGACTGCCGGATCAGGCCCAAGTAGGAGTTGTTGACCACGACGTGGATGTATCCGATGTTGAACTGGGCGCCGACCGCGAGTTCTTCGATCAGGAACTGGAAGTCGTAATCACCCGACAAGGCGACGACGGTGGCCTCCGGGTCGGCCGTGGCCACCCCGAGTGCGGCGGGCACGGTCCACCCGAGCGGACCGGCCTGCCCGGCGTTGATCCAGTGCCGCGGCTTGTACACATGCAGCAGCTGTGCGGCCTGGATTTGGGACAACCCGATGGTGCTGACGTATCGGGTGTCGGGTCCGAAAGCCTTGTTCATCTCCTGATACACCCGCTGCGGCTTTATCGGAACGTTCTCGAAGTTGGTTCTGCGCAACATGTTTCGCCTACGCTCGCGGCAGGACTGCGCCCACGCGCCGCGGTCGGGCAACCGGCCCTCGGCGTACCACTCCTTGGCGACCTCGACCAGCACTTCCAGCGCCGCCCTGGCGTCCGAGACAATCGCGTAGTCGGGTGCGAAGACGCGCCCGATCTGCGTCGGTTCGATGTCGACGTGGACGAACCTGCGGCCGCGTGTGTAAGTGCCCACGCCGCCGGTGTGCCGGTTGGCCCACCGGTTGCCGATGCCGAGCACAAAATCCGATTCGAGCATGGTGGCGTTGCCGTAGCGATGCGAGGTCTGCAGCCCCACCATGCCCGCCATCAGCGGGTGGTCATCCGGGATGGTGCCCCACCCCATCAGAGTGGGGACAACGGGAATCCCGGTGATCTCGGCGAAGGCCACCAGCAGGTCGGCACCGTCGGCGTTGACCACTCCGCCGCCGGCGACGATGAGGGGCCGCTGCGCCGTCGCCATCATGGCCAGCGCCTTCTCCGCCTGCTTACGGGTGGCTGCGGGCCTGGGCACCGGTAACGGCTCGTAACTGTCGATGTCGAAGTCGATCTCGCCGAGTTGCACATCCATCGGCAGGTCGATCAGCACCGGGCCGGGGCGGCCCTCCCGCATCACCTGGAACGCCTTCTGGAAGGTCCCGGGAACCTGCGCCGACTCCATCACCGTGACCGACCATTTCGTGACCGGCCCGGCGATGTCGGAGATGTTGATCGCCTGGAAGTCCTCCTTGTGCAATTTGGCCACCGGAGCCTGTCCCGTGATGCACAGGATCGGGATCGAGTCGGCCGACGCGGAGTACAGCCCGGTGATCATGTCGGTACCCGCGGGGCCCGACGTCCCGATGCACAGGCCGATATTGCCGGCCTTGGCCCTGGTGTAGCCCTCGGCCATGTGGGACGCGGCCTCGACGTGCCGGGCGAGTACGTGCCTGATGCCGCCGTGGGCCCGCATCGCACTGTAGAGCGGGTTGATGGCCGCACCGGGGAGCCCGAAAGCCTGGGTGGCGCCCTCCTTTTCGAGGATCAGCACTGCGGCGTCGACGGCACGCATCTTGGTCATGATCGAGTCCTTCCGCTCAGTCGTTCGACTCCGCGCAGCAGTCCGGAGTGGTCGAGTGCGCCGTCGCCGTTGGCGAGGGCGCTGGCCATCAGCTGGGCCACGACGGCGCCCAGCGGAACGACCACGCCCGCTTCCCGCGCAGCCGCGGTGACGATGCCGAGATCTTTGTGGTGCAACGCGATCCGGAAGCCCGGGTCGAAGGACCGTTCGAGCATGTTCTGCTTTTTCTGATCGAGCACCTTCGAGCCGGCCAGGCCGCCGCCGAGCACCTCGAGGGCCGCCGCGGTGTCCACGCCGTACGCCTCGAGGAACACGACCGCCTCGGCGAGCGCCTCGATGTTCGCGGCGACGATGAGTTGGTTGGCAGCCTTGACCGTTTGGCCCGCCCCACTGGGTCCGACGTGGACGACGGTCTTGCCCACCACGTCCAGGTAGGGTTTGGCCGCCTCGACATCCTCGGCCCTGCCGCCCACCATGATCGACAGGGCCGCGTTGACCGCTCCCGCCTGGCCACCGGAGACGGGGGCGTCGACCAGCCGCAGGCCCCTGGCCGTGGCCTGCTCGGCGAGTTGTGCGGTGACATCGGGTCGGATGCTCGAGAAGTCGATGACGAGCGTGCCCTCCTTCGCGTTGTCGAACACGCCATTGTCCCCTGCGAGGACATCGCAGACGTCCGGCGAGTCCGGCACCATCAGGCAGACCACATCGGCGTCGCGCACGGCGTCGGCCACCGACTCCGCTGCGCGGCCACCCGCGTCGACGAGCGGGGCGGCTTTCTCGGGCGAGCGGTTGTAGCCGGTCACCTGGTGGCCGGCCTTGGCGAGGTGAACAGCCATGGGGCTGCCCATGATTCCGAGTCCGATGAAGGCGATGTCAGACATCGTGTGTGCTCCTCAGTTTCTTCATCCAGCCGAAGCTGTCGGCGGAAGCGCCAGATGGCTTGTATTCAAGGGCCACCCAGCCGTCGTACCCCGCGTCCCGGAGGTCGGTGAGCTGTCGAAGCAACGGCAGTGAACCGGTGCCGGGCTCGTTGCGCCCGGGGGCATCAGCAATCTGTACGTGGGCGATTCGATCGGTGTGGGCGGCTATGACCTCATCCACGTCGTCGCCGTTGACCGCCAGGTGGTAAAGGTCAGCCAGCAGAGCGACGTTCGGCTCGCCGGCCCGGTCGATCACCGCGAGCGCGTCGGCGGCGGTCTTGAGCGGGTATGCCGGCGCCCCGCTGACCGGCTCGACCAGAACGGTGCCGCCGATTCGGGCAGCCCCCTTGGCCGCGAGCGCCAGATTCTCGGCGCCGAGCTGGTCTTGGTGTTGCGGCGACTCACCCTCGATGCGGTTGCCGTACAGCGCGTTGAAAGCCTTGCAGCCCAACCGCTCTCCGATACCGATCGTCACCTCGATGTTGTCGCGGAACTCTGCGCAGCGCCTCGGCCATGACACGAGACCGCGGTCACCGGCGGGCATGTCGCCGGCGAAGAAGTTGAGGCCCACCAGCTGCACCCCGGCGTCGTGTACCGAGGCGATGAACGTGTCGATGTCCTTGTCGGCGGGCACGGCCTCGGCGAACGGCCACCAGAACTCCACGCCTTCGAAGCCGGCTTGCTGCGCGGCTGCGGCGCGTTCCAGCAAAGGCAGCTCGGTAAACAGAATGGAGCAGTTGACCTCGAAACGAAGCGGTGGATTCATGATGTCCCCACTCTTCCGTAATGCGGAATCTTGCTTCTGTATTACGGAAGCAGAGCGTACGCCTGTGGCATAGGTCACGTCAAGACTCCCCAAGACGGTCAAATCGAGTCGACGGATCGGCCGCCCTTGACAAGATATGTGAGTTAGGTCACCATCGAATCGGCATTAACGGAATTTAACTTTCGCTATACGGAAAATAAGCGGCCCATTGAGCGGCGATCGTCCGTGGTGCGAACAACACGTCGCAAGGAGCAGCAATGGGTATCGCGCTCGGACCGAACCAATACGGCAAGGCAGAGAACCGAGTCGTGCGCGTGTACCGCGACACCGACAGACATCACATCCGCGACCTGAACGTGTCGACGTCGCTGCGCGGCGACTTCACTGCAGCCCATATCAGCGGCGACCAGGGCGACGTGCTGCCCACCGATACGCAGAAGAACACCGCCTTCGCTTTCGCCAAGGAGAAGGGTGTCGCCTCCCCCGAACAGTTCGGGCTCGCGCTCGGCGCGCACTTCCTGGAGGCAGCCCCCAAGGCAACGGCGTCGCGGATCGGCATCGAGGAGTACACGTGGGAGCGCATCGAGGTGGACGGCTCCGGTGGGCACGATCACTCGTTCATCCGGCGTGGCCCCGAGTTCCGCACCACCGTTGTCACCACCGACGACAGCGCCGGCGAGCGCCGGGTCTGGGTGGTTTCCGGTGTGCAGGATCTCGTCATCCTCAAGACGACGGGGTCCGGCTTCAAGGGCTTCCTCAAAGACAAGTACACGACCCTGCAGGAGACCGAGGACCGGATCATGGCCACCGCGTTGACCGCGCGGTGGCGTTATGAGCACACCCAAGTCGACGACTGGAACAAGATCTACGACGACATCAAGCGGACGATGCTCGAGGTGTTCGCCGGCAGATACTCAAAAGCGTTGCAGCAGACCCTGTATCAGATGGGTGAGGCGGTGCTGGAGGCGCGCCCCGAGGTGGCCGAGATCAGATTCTCCGCGCCCAACAAGCACCACTTCGTCGTCGATCTGTCGCCGTTCGGTGTGGAGAACAACAACGAGGTCTTCATCGCCGCCGACCGGCCTTACGGCCTGATCGAAGCCTCTGTGGTGCGCGAAGGCGGCTCCGACCCCGGCGATGCCTGGTTGAACACTCCGGGATTCTGCTGAGGCAACCATGAAGCCACTCGCGGCAGGCGTGCAGGGCGCCGGACCGCCGGCCCGTTTTACACGAAACGCCACCTTCGCCGTCGACGGGCGAGTCCAATTGCGGTAGCGGCTCAACCACCGTCGGTCACCCGATATCCCGCCTTCAGCCGAAAGGACGGCATCCAATGACCAGATCACGATCCGCCACCGCCGAGAAGCCTCGGACCGCCAGGCACCCCGTCGACGAAATCCTGCCCATCCCAAAGCTTGCGGTGTACGGCTTCCAGCACGTCCTGGCGTTCTACGCCGGCGCCGTGATCGTCCCGATCCTGCTGGCGAACTCGATTGGGCTGACCACCGAACAGCTGATTCACCTGATCAACGCGGACCTGCTCACCTGCGGTATCGCGTCGATCATCCAGTCCGTCGGGTTCTGGAAGATCGGTGTGCGACTGCCGCTACTCCAGGGCGTGACGTTCACCGCGGTCTCCCCCATGATCGCCATCGGGCTGGCCGCGGGAGGCGGCACCGACGGCCTGCTGGTGATCTACGGCGCGGTGATCGTGGCGGGGCTGTTCACCTTCCTGATCGCCCCGTACTTCTCCCGGCTGATCCGTTTCTTCCCGCCGGTGGTGACGGGCTCGGTGATCACCATCATCGGTATCGCCCTGTTGCCGGTGGCGGCAGCCGACGCGGCAGGCGGGGCGGGTCCGACGCTGGATCCGACCAGCGGCAAGAACCTGGCCTACGCGATGGGCACCCTGGCGCTGATCGTGCTCATCCAGCGCGTGTTCAAGGGCTTCATGGCCACCGTCGCGGTGTTGGTGGGCTTGGTCGTCGGCACCTTGGTGGCCTGGCTCCTCGGCGATGCGCACTTCGACGCGGTGGTCACCTCGTCCTGGTTCGGGGTGACGACGCCGTTCTACTTCGGTTGGCCCAAATTCGCTGCGGCCGCCATTGTTTCGATGATCGTCGTCATGCTGATCACCGCTGTGGAAACCACCGGTGACGTGTTCGCCACCGGTGAGATCGTCGAGAAGCGGATCGTGCGCGAGGACATCGCCCGCGCGCTGCGCGCGGACGGTCTGGCCACCACACTCGGCGGTGTCCTGAACTCGTTCCCGTACACCTGCTTTGCCGAGAACGTCGGCCTGGTCCGGCTGACCAGGATAAAAAGCCGGTATGTGGTGGCGACGGCCGGCGTCATCATGATCATCCTCGGGTTGCTGCCGAAAGCGGCGGCGATCGTGGCGGGCATCCCGCACCCGGTGCTCGGCGGCGCGGCCCTGGCCATGTTCGCCACGGTGGCGGTGGTCGGCTTCCAGACCCTGTCCCGCGTGGACTTCCACGACCACCGCAACGTGGTGATCGTGGCGACCAGCGTCGGCCTGGCCATGTACGTGACCGCCCAACCCGACGTGGCCAAGGCAGTGCCGGAGTGGGCGCAGATCATCCTGGGCAGCGGAATCACACTCGGCAGCATCACCGCCATCGTGCTCAACCTGGTGTTCTTCCACATCGGCACGAGCCGCGGCCCTGCCGTCGCCGGCGCACCCGGCGCGGGGCTGGTGCGGCTCTCCGATGTCAACAACATGTCCTTGGAGCAGTTCAGGCGCACCTTCTCCGGGCTGTTCCAGGGCCCGGACTGGGTGGTCGAGCGGGCCTACGCCCGGCGCCCCTTCACCGACACCCAGGACCTGCGCCGGTCGTTCCAGGAGGCGCTGTTCGCGGCGACGCCGGAGGAACAGGATCAGCTCATCGGCGCCTATCCCGATCTGGGCGCCGTCTCCGTGGCCACCGGCGAGGAAGGCGAGGACTCGATGTCCGATCAGTCGGTGCTCGGACTCACGCGGCTCGCCGAGCAGGAACACCAGGAGCTGGCGGCGCTGACCCAGGCGTACCGCGACCGCTTCGGCTTCACGCTGATCATGGCGGTGCGCGACCAGGCCAACATCGAGCAGTTGCTGCGGCACGGCTGGGAACGACTGAACAACTCACCCACCCAGGAACACGCCGCGGCGTTGATCGAGATAGCGAAGATCGCCACCTACCGATTCGACCAGCTGGTGGCCGAGGCCAACCCGATTCATTCGGCCCGCACCCGGCACGTCGAGAACTAGGAAGGCACAGCATGACCGGCGGCGTCTCCGTCGACGGATTCAACGCGCTCCCCGAATCAGAGGCCAGGCGAAGGCTTCTCACCTGCCTGAACGCACCGCGCTGGGCGGAGGAGGTGGCCGGCCGGCGACCGTACGCGGACTACGCCGCGTTGACCGCCCAGGCCGCGGCGTCGGCGGCCGAGTTGTCCGACGACGACCTGTCGGCCGCGTTGAACGGGCACCCCCGCATCGGGGAGCGCGCCGGTACGGGGCATGCCGCCGACTTCTCGGTCCGGGAACAGGCGCAGGTGGATCGCGACGACGTGGACGTCATGGCCGCGTTGGCGGCGGGCAACCGGTCCTACGAACAGCGCTTCGACCGGGTCTTCCTGGTCCGCGCCGCCGGCCGCAGTTCCCCGGAGATCCTGGCCGAATTACGCCGCCGGCTCGGCAACGACGACGACACCGAAAGGGCCGAAACCGTCGCAGCGCTGCGCGAGATCGCCTTACTCCGACTGAAGGATGTGGTGTGAGTGGGAACCGTGAGCACCCATGTACTCGACACCAGCGTGGGACGAGCGGCCAAGGGCGTCCGGGTGGAGCTCGAACAGGACGGCGCCCGGATCGGCGATGGTGTCACCGACGCCGACGGGCGTATCGGCTCCATCGGTCCGGAGCGGCTCGGCGCGGGCGACTACACGCTGCGCTTCCACACCGGCGGCTACTTCGCCGACGGCGGCCGGGACTGTTTCTATCCCGAGGTCGTCGTGGTTTTCACCATCGCCGATCCGGATCAGCATTACCATGTTCCGTTGCTGCTCAACCCTTTCGGCTACGGGACCTACCGTGGTACCTGAGCGCACCACCCACTCCGCGGTTCGCGCGCACTGCACCCTGCTTGCTCGCGCGAGTACCGTGGCCAGCACGGAAGGAACAGCGTCATGAACTGGACCCCAACGTCACCCAGTGTTTCCGTCAACGGTGAACGGCGCCGTGTCGTCGATGTCGCGCCGTATGTCACGGCGCTGGACTGGCTGCGCGATCAAGGGTTCACGGGCGCCAAGGAGGGTTGCGCCGAGGGCGAGTGCGGCGCCTGCTCCATCATGGTGGCCCGGCCCGACGTGAGCTCTGGTCATCAGGGCCACACCCGCTGGACCGCGCTCAACGCCTGTCTGGTGCCGGCGCTCTCACTCGACGGCCAGGAACTGGTCACCGCCGAAGGGCTGGGCAAACCCGGCGCGCTGCACCCGGTACAGCGGGAGATGGCGCAGCGCGGTGGGTCCCAGTGTGGTTACTGCACACCTGGATTCATCTGTTCGATGGCCGCCGAGTACTACCGCCCCGATCGCGCCCCTGTCGATCCGAGCGGCAACGGCAAGCGCGCGGCCGACCACGAACACGGACCCAACGGGTTCGACCTGCACGCGTTGAGCGGTAACCTGTGCCGCTGCACGGGATACCGGCCCATCCGGGATGCCGCCTACGCGCTGGGCCGCCCGCCCGCCACCGACACCTTCGCCCAGCGGTGCGCGACGCCCGCGCCCGCCGCACCTGCCACTCGGGTGCGGGTCGGCGACGCCGAATTCGTCCGGCCCGCTGACCTTTCCACCGCACTCGCCCTGCTGGCGGAGCGGCCGGACGCCACCGTGGTCGCCGGGTGCACCGACTGGGGCGTCGAGGTCAACCTGCGCGGCACCCGCGCCCCTCTGGTGGTGGCCGTCGACCGGCTGCCCGAACTGCGCACGTTCGACGTCGGTTCCTCTCATATCGAGGTGGGCGCCGCGCTCACCCTGTCGGAGGCCGAGCGGCTGCTGGACGGACGGATCCCGCTGCTGGACCAACTCTGGCCGCAGTTCGCCTCGCGACTGATCCGTAACGGCGCCACCCTCGGCGGCAACCTCGGCACCGCCTCCCCGATCGGGGACGCAGCGCCGGGGTTGTTGGCGCTGGAGGCCACGCTGGTGCTGACCGGGCCGGACGGCGACCGCGAGGTGGCGCTGGCCGATTACTTCACCGGCTACCGGCAGACGGTCAAGCAGGACGGCGAACTGATCCGGACCGTGCGTATCCCGATGCCGCCCACCCCGATGGCCGCGTTCCACAAGATCGCCAAGCGGAGGTTCGACGACATCTCCAGCGTGGCAATCGCCTTCGCGCTACAGGTCGTCGGCGGTGTGGTCGAACGGGTGAGCATCGGCCTCGGCGGGGTGGCGGCCACCCCGCTGCGGGCCACCGCCACCGAAGAGGCGTTGCGGGGACACCCCTGGACCGCGGAGACCGTGCGCGCCGCCGCCGCCGTGCTGGGCCGCGAGGGCACCCCGATCGACGACCACCGGGCCAGTGCCGCGTTCCGCGCGGCGATGCTCGAACAGTCGCTGCTCAAGTTCCATGCCGAATCCGCTGTACCCGAGGGGGCCACGTCATGAGTGAGCTCAGCACCCGCCCGTCGCGCCCGGTGGTGGGCGTCGAGATACCGCACGAGAGCGCCGACCTCCACGTCACCGGGCTCGCGCTGTACACCGATGATCTGGTGAGCCGCTACCCCGGCGCGCTGCACGCCTATCCGGTGCAGGCCCCGCACGCGCACGCCCTGGTGCGTTCCATGGACACCGGGCCCGCGCTGGCCATGCCGGGGGTCGCCTGTGTGCTCACCGCCGCCGACGTGCCCGGTGTCAACGACGCCGGCGTCAAGCACGACGAGCCGCTGTTTCCCAGTGAGGTCATGTATTACGGCCACCCGGTGTGCTGGGTGCTGGCCGACACGTTGGAAGAGGCCAGGATCGCCGCAGGCAAGGTGGCCGTCGACTACGAACCGCTGCCGTCGCTGATCACGATCTCCGAGGCCATCGCCGCGGACAGTTTCCAGGGCGCGCGGCCCGTGCTGCGCCGCGGTGAACCGGAAGCCGCTTTCGGCACGTGTGCTCATGTTTTCGAGGGCGAGTTCGAGTTCGCCGGTCAGGAGCACTTCTACCTGGAGACCAATGCGGCCCTGGCCAGTATCGACGAAAACGGCCAGCTGTTCATCCAGTCCTCGACGCAGCATCCGACCGAGACGCAGGACATCGTGTCGCACGTGCTGGGCAAGCCCAACCACGAGGTCACGGTGCAATGCCTGCGCATGGGTGGGGGTTTCGGCGGCAAAGAGATGCAGCCGCACGGGTATGCGGCCGTCGCCGCACTCGGCACGGTGCGCACCGGCCGCCCGGTGCGGGTGCGATTCAACCGGACTCAGGACATCACCATCACCGGCAAGCGGCACGGGTTCCACGCGGTGTGGAAGGTGGGGTTCGCCGCGGACGGCACCATTGGGGCGTTGACGGCGACGCTGACCGCCGACGGCGGCTGGAGCCTCGACCTGTCCGAGCCGGTGCAGGGCCGCGCGCTCTGTCATATCGACAACGCCTACTGGATCCCGAACATCGAGGTGCACGGGCGGATTGCGAAGACCAACAAGACCTCGCAGACCGCGTTCCGCGGGTTCGGCGGGCCGCAGGGCATGCTGGTGATCGAGAACATCCTCGGCCAGTGTGCGCCGGCGTTGGGCATCAGTGCCCGCGAACTGCGCAGGCGCAACTTCTATTCGGCGGGACAGACCACTCCTTACGGCCAGGAGGTACGCCATCCCGAACGGATCGAGCGGGCCTGGAACCAGGTCATCGAAAGCGGGGATGTGGACCGTCGCCTGGTTGAGATCGAGGCGTTCAACGCCACCCATGAGCACACCAAGCGCGGGCTCGCGGTCACCCCCGTCAAGTTCGGCATCTCGTTCAACCTGACCGCGTTCAATCAGGCCGGCGCGCTGGTGCACGTCTACAAGGACGGTTCGGTGCTGATCAACCACGGCGGCACCGAGATGGGCCAGGGCCTGCACACCAAGATGCTGCAGGTGGCCGCCACGGCGCTGGGAGTGCCGCTGTCGGTTGTCCGGCTGGCACCCACACGAACCGACAAGGTTCCCAACACCTCTGCCACAGCGGCGAGTTCGGGAGCCGACCTCAACGGCGGCGCGGTGAAGAATGCGTGCGAGCAGATCAAGGCCCGGCTGGCCGAGGTGGCCGCCGAAGAGCTCGGCCACGTGCACCCGGCCGACGTCCGGTTCGTCGACGGCAAGGTGACCGGGCTGGCGGCCACCGACCGTGAGCTGGACTTCGCCGAGCTGGTGAATTTGGCGTATCACCAACGTGTTCAGCTGTGGGCGGCGGGTTTCTACCGCACCGCAGGGTTGTACTGGGATGCCGCCCGGATGCAGGGTTCGCCGTTCAAGTACTTCGCCTATGGGGTCGCCGCCAGCGAGGTGGAGGTGGACGGGTTCACCGGCGCCTACCGGTTGCGCCGGGTGGACATCGTGCACGACGTCGGCGACAGCCTGTCTCCGCTTGTCGACCTCGGCCAGGTGGAGGGCGGATTCGTTCAGGGCGCCGGCTGGCTGACCCTGGAGGACCTGCGCTGGGACACCGGTGACGGGCCGTCCCGCGGCCGATTGGCCACCCAGGCGGCCAGCACTTACAAGCTGCCCAGCTTCTCGGAGATGCCCGAGGAGTTCAACGTGACGCTGCTGGAGAAAGCCCACGAGGACGGCGCGGTGTACGGGTCGAAAGCGGTGGGCGAGCCGCCGCTGATGCTGGCCTTCAGCGTCCGCGAGGCGCTGCGCGAAGCGGTCGCGGCATTCGGCCCGACGGGTCACTGTGTGGATCTCGGCTGCCCGTCTACGCCCGAACGGGTGTTCTGGGCCATCGAGCGCGCCCGCTCGAAGGACGCACCGATGCGCCCGGAGGAGGCGCCCGCCGCCCAACTGGCCGGAGGCGCCTAGCCATGCACTGGATGAGTGCCATGGCGCGGCTACGCGAGCAGCGTCGTCCCGGTGTGCTGGTGACCCTGATGGCCGTGCGCGGCCACGCACCCCGCGAAGCCGGAGCCAAGATGGTTGTGGCGCAACATGATTGCTGGGGCAGCATCGGCGGCGGCAATTTGGAGCAGTCGGCGCTGCTCGCCGCGCGCGAGCTGCTGGCCGCAGGGAGCCGGGAACCCGAGACCAGGACCTGGGGTCTCACCGAACAGGCGCGGTCGGTGCACGGAGTCCAATGCTGCGGCGGTGAGGTGACGGTGCTGTTCGAACCGCTGCCCACGGTGCCTGCGGTGGCGATCTTCGGGATGGGGCACGTGGGCTGCGAGCTGGCCCGGATCCTGGCCCGGCACGACATCGAACTGCACCTGGTCGACTCGCGGGCCCAGCACGCCGAACCGGAACGGTTGGCGGCGCTGACTTCCGACGCCGAGGCTCGGGTGCACACCCATCATGCGGTGGTGCCGGAGTTGGTCCTGGGTGAACTTCCCGCCGGGTGCCACGTGCTGCTGATGACCCACGACCACGCCGAGGACGTCGCGCTGTGCGATGCCGCGCTGCGCTGCGGCCACCTGGGTTCGATCGGGCTCATCGGGTCGTCGGTGAAGTGGCGCCGGTTCGCCAAACGGCTGACCGAAGAGGGGCACGACGAGTCTGCGCTGGCCCGCATCATCACCCCCATCGGACTTCCCGACATCACCGGCAAAGAGCCGGCGACCATCGCGGTGAGCGTGGCCGCCGATCTGCTGCTGACGTTTCAACGTGAGAGTTCCGGGCGCGCCCAGGTGGCGGAGACCACTTGATGAAGATCTACCGCGGGACCGTGCTGGACACCCCCGAGTCACCGTTCACCGGCGCAGCGCTGCGTGCAGAAGCCGACGCGGGGATCGCCGTCACCGACGGTGGTGTGATCACCGAACGTGGTCCTTACCAACAGATTCGGGCGGCGTACCCCGGCGCCGACCTGGTGGACCTGACCGGCGGTGTGGTGTTGCCGGGTCTGGTGGACACCCATGTCCACTTCCCCCAGGTGCGGATCATCGGCGCGTTGGGCATGCCGTTGCTGGATTGGCTGGATCGCAGTGCGCTACCCGAGGAAGCGCGGATGGCCGATATCAGCTACGCGAGCGAGGTGGCCGGTGAGTTCATCAACGGGCTGGTCGCCGCGGGCACCACCACGGCGCTGGTCTTCGGCGCGCACTTCCCGTCCGCGGTGGACTGCCTGTTCGAGCAGGCGGCGCGCAGCGGATTGCGGATCAGCTCCGGTCTGGTGGTCAGCGACCGGCTGTTGCGCGACGAGCTGCTGAGCACGCCGGAGCAGGCGCATGCCGACGGGCTGGCCCTGGCCGGCCGGTGGCACCGCAAAGACCGGTTGCGCTACGCCGTGACACCCCGGTTCTCGCTGTCGGCGAGTGCACCGATGCTGGAGTCCTGCGCGGCGCTGCTGGGTGATGTCGAGGGCGCCTTGTTCACCTCGCACTGTAACGAGAACACCGCCGAAGTCGACACGGTCCGCGGGCTGTTCTCCGAATGCAGCTCGTACGTCGACACTTACGGCCGGTACGGGCTACTCGGGCGGCGCAGCGTGCTGGCGCACAACGTGCATCCCACCGACGCAGAGCTACGGCAGCTGGCGTCTGCGGGTGCGAGCGTGGCGCACTGCCCGTCGTCGAACAGCGCGCTGGGCAGCGGGCTGTTCCCGTTACGCAGACACATCGAGCACGGCGTGCGGGTGGCGTTGGGTACCGATGTCGGTGCGGGAACCAGCTTCTCGCTGTTACGCGAAGGCCTGCAGTCGTATTTCATGCAGGCCCTTCTCGGAGCCGACGGGCTGCCGCTGACGGCGGCCCACATGCTGTACCTGGCCACCGCGGCCGGCGCCGCCGCGCTGGAGTCCGACGGCGAGATCGGCGATTTGTCGGTGGGCAAGCAGTTCGACGCGGTCTGGGTCGCCCCCCGGCCGGGCAGCACCCTCGACGTTGTTCTCCGTCATGCCGCCGACGCCGATGACGCGCTGGCCAAGGTGTTCGCCCTCGCCGGGGTATCGGACGTGGGTGGGGTGTGGGTCGGTGGAGATCGGTTGCGCTAGCCAAGTGTGTTCCGCGGGTCCGCCTTTCGCAGACCGTTTTTGTCGGATCTGGATCTGGTCAAAAGGGTGGTGGGTCGTTGGGGTCGGCGTTCTGGGTGTACTGACCGAAGAAGAGGCGGTATCCAAAGTCGTCTTTGGGGGCGGCCGCGCTGGCGGTAGGCCTGCCGCCGCTGGCGCGGTAGGCGGCGTTGAGTGCGCGCTCTGCAGCGATGCGGTAGGCGCGGTCTTCGGCTTTGGTGCGTCTTCTTTTCGGCATCTTCACCGACTTGTCGGCGGCCGGTTGTTTTCTTGGGCTGCCCCGCTGCACGGGTGCTGAGGTGGTGTTGGCGCGTGGGAACAGGATGCGGCTCAATGGGATGCTGGTGTAGGTATGTCCGGTGGGCGTGATGATATGCATTGTGCCGTCGGGCTTTTGGATCTCCGACCAGCCATCGCGGAAGGTTTTCAGTAGGTGGCAGCGCCGGCAGTATCCCTTCTGGTTGGAGGGGTGGGTGGGTCCGCCGACGCCCCAGGTGATGGTGTGGTCCAGGTCGGCGTCGTGGATGGGGCGGTCGCAGCCTGGCATGCGGCAGGTCAAGTCGCGGGCTTGGACGAAGTCGCGGTCGGCGTCGCGGGGGCGGTAGCTCTCGGTCGGCTCCACGCTGGGTGGCTTGATGTGGCGGACCTCGGCGCCGGCGGCGATCAACGCGGCGATGAGCGCATTGGGCACCACCCCGTAACCGGGGATGAACCCCGGTGCCCGACCGACTGTGGAAGGTGCTGTGGGAGGCATGACTTCGGCGTCGTCCGTCTCACCCCGGGCAGGGTCCTCCGGCTGGGCGTCCGGGGTGGTGGGGGCCGGGCAGTGCCGCGGGGTCGACGACGCCGACTCCTGGTCTGAAGCTGGCTCGTCTGGCCCCGTCTCGGCGGGCTTGGACTCGGCGACGGGGGCGTTCGCGGGTGCAGGCTCGCCGCCCTCGGCGGCAGGAGCGGCGCAGTGCCGCGGGGACGAGGACCGCGGCTCCTGGTCGGTATCAGGCTGGGCCGGTTCGGCGTTGGGGGCGGGCTCGTCTCCGGTTCCGGCCTCGGCCACGGGCTCCTCGGCAGGCTCGGTCTTCTTGCCTTTGGTGGGGTACTTGATGGTGACGTTGTCCGGGCCGGTGGGAAACACGCCGTCGCCGTGGATCAACGGATCGGGTTCGCCCTGCAACATCTCGGCGTCGCCGTAGATGTGCACCACGAACTTCGCGGCCACCCCGTCATCCGCGGCCGCAGCACAGGTCGGGGACCCGCACAGGCATGCCAGGCGGCGGGCGCCGATGTGCAGGGCTTCAGCCGCATCGGCCATGCGCTGATCCAACGTCCGGGGATCATTGGCGCAGACGGCCTTGGCCATGGTGCGCAAGGTCCCCATCAACAGTGCCCCGCCCGGTCTGGTCAGCCGCATCTTGATGGTGGTGATCCCGGCCTGGTCATCGGTGTGCTCGACCGACACTCCCCGCCCGCGCACGGTGTTGCGGACCCGCCGCACCGCGTCGGGGTCGAACCGTTCCACCCACACATCAACGGCGTTCTTCAACCGGTAGTACGACAGTCCGCTCCACCCACACAGCGCCGCCGCCTCCACACACGCGGTGTCGATCTGGGCCAGCACATCGTCGTCGACGACCAGCAGGGTGCGCTCCACCACGGTGGCCATCACCTGCGCCGAGATCTCGCCGCGCAGGAACATCGCAGCCAGTTTCGGGAAGCGTTCCCGCATCGCCGCCCCGACCTGCAGATCGCTGAACGCCCGACGGGTGGAGATGCCGAAGGCCACACCCATTTGGGCTACCACGTCGTCTTCGGCATCGACGGCACACAAACCACTGTCGTCGTCCTCGTCGGCGAGGAACACCGCGGCCCACTCGGCCATCCCCGCACAACGCTGGGCTGCCGAAGCGGCTTCCACCCGAGCCCACCCCACCGCGGCATCGACGAGCGGGGCGGCATCACGGCCACCTCGCAATTCGTCGATCAGCGTCGGCAATGGAGGGAACATGCCTCGCCCATACCGACCAGGTCCGACAACAATCCCCCGCGAAA
This sequence comes from Mycolicibacterium sp. SMGY-1XX, assembly GCF_059132455.1. Taxonomy (NCBI): domain Bacteria; kingdom Bacillati; phylum Actinomycetota; class Actinomycetes; order Mycobacteriales; family Mycobacteriaceae; genus Mycobacterium; species Mycolicibacterium sp. SMGY-1XX. Next base: position 2,631,184 of record NZ_CP101139.1, on the reverse strand, counting down.
AGACAAGCGGCAGAATATCTTTACTGTCACACCGTTGTCGCACAGACGCGGGCACAAGGAACTACAACAGGCACCGCGGTTCTGCCTGTTGGAAGTCGGTGTGAGGCCGAAGATCTCGGTGCCCGGCACGGCCACCGAGCGGGCCGACGCGGCAATGGCGTCGGTCATGCTGACGGTGGTGTTGACGTTGACGACCAGAATTTTGGCGGCTGCTCCCAGGGCCCACCGACCCAGCACTACTTTTCCGTATTACGGATCTTTGTTTCCGATAGGCGTAGCGTGAGCGCGAGCATAGCCGCTGTCAAGAGGCGTGGCGCCGCTTCGCGAGAACAGCCAGCGAGTCGGGGTCGACGCCGGCCAGGGTGTCGAGTTCCGCGGAATCGACAGCGCCGCACTCCAGCCCACGCAGCAGATACCCCGCCATGGCCGCCGCCGTCGCCGGCTCGTCGAGGAAGCCAGACTGCCCGCCGTGTACGTAAGCGCGGAGCCGGCCGGCCGCGCTCGGCAGGCCCTCCCGGAAGAAGGAGTACGTCGCGAGATACCGGCTGGGCAGATGGCCGGGATGCATATCCCAGCCCTGGTAGATCCCCTGCTCGAGTGAACGGCGGACCAGCCGGACGTGCAGGCGCCACGCGGCGTGCACCGCGTCCCGATCGCCGACGGGAAGCACGTTCGTGGAACCGTCCGATACGAACACGCCGGTGCCCGCGGCCGCGAGCTGCATGACCGCCTTGGCATGGTCGGCGACGGGATGTTCCAGGCTCTGATAACCGGCCGCGACACCGAGTGACGCCGAGTAGTCGTAGGTGCCGTAGTGCAGTCCGGTGACGCGTTCTCCCCCCGCGTGCACCATGCGGGCGATCAGCGCGGTGCCGTCCTGGCCCAGGATCGCCTGCGGGGTCTCCACTTGGATCTCGAAGCGCAACGTGCCGGGGTCGAGTGAGCACGCCTGCTCCACCCTCTCGAGCGTGTACACGAACGCCTCGACCTGTTCGACCGAGGTGACCTTGGGCAGCGTGGTGACGAAGCCGGCGGTCAGCCCGCCCGCCTCGACCAGCGTGTGCATGAACAGCTGCAGCGTGCGCACCCCGCGACGACGCGTCGGCGCCTCGAAGCTCTTGATCCGAATCCCGTGGAACGGCGCGGCTTTTCCGGCCTTGACGGTCTCGGCCAAGGCATGGGCAGCGGCCGTCGCGGCAGCATCCTCGTCCTCGTCGGGCCTGATGCCGTAGCCGTCCTCGAGGTCGATCCGCAGGTCCTCGATGGGCTCGGTGTCCAGTTTGTGGCGGATACGCCCGTGGACCTGTTCGGCGATGTCAGGCTGCAGGCCGAGCGACTGGGCCAGTTCTGTCGCCGATGCACCATGGGTGGTCAACGCCTGCCGGGCTGCCTGCGCCCAGTCCCCCACCGTGTGGGCGTCGTAGCGGTCCGCCGGGACGTACACCGTGTGCACGGGTTGCCGACGGCCGCGGTCACCGGGATAGGCCGCCGCGAGAGCGGCATCGGCACTTGCCAGCCGGGTGTCGAGTTCGTCTGCGAGAGCGTCGAAGTCCTGAATCATCGCTTTCCCCGCTTCATCGCCGTTTCCGTATTGTGGAGATAGTATCTCCGAGAGCGGAAACCAGAACACGACTAACGGGAGATCACGCAATGGCAGCGAGCGAGGCAGGCGCCCGAACGGGATCCGTGCAGTCGATCGGCCGCGCCTTTGCACTTCTGGAATTGCTGGCTGACGCCGGGGGCACCCTTGCGCTCTCTCAGCTCGCCAACCAGTCCGGCCTTCCCCTGCCCACCATCCACCGACTGCTGCGCACGTTGGTCGATCTCGGCTACATCCGCCAGGAATCCTCACGGCAATATGTACTGGGCCCCCGTCTCATCCGGCTGGGCGACGCCTCGTCGAAGATGCTCAGTGTCTGGGCGCGCCCGCATCTGGCGAGGCTCGTCGACGAGTTGGGCGAATCGGCCAATCTCGCCATGCTCGACGGCGACGAGATCGTCTACGTCGCACAGGCGCAGTCCCGGCATTCCATGCGGATGTTCACCGAAGTGGGCCGCCGGGTCGAACCTCATTGCACCGCCGTCGGGAAGGCCATCATGGCTCACATGCCGCTCGACGAGGTACGCGAAATCCTGAGGCGGTCAGGCATGCCGCGCCATACCGACACCACGATCACCGATCCCGATCAGTTCGCCACACAACTTCGGTGGTCGGCCGAGCACGGTTACGCCGTCGACGAGGGCGAACAGGAGACCGGTGTGCGCTGTGTCGCCGTCGCCATCCCCGACACGTCATCACGCCTTGCGCTGTCGGTGTCAGGGCCGGCAGGCCGCGTCACCGACCAGCTCGTCGAGCGCGCCGTGCCGCTGCTGACGGAAGTGGGCAAGGCGTTGTCGGCCGAGCTGCGCTGAGGCGGGCTCAGCACAAATGACCGACTACCAGGTCCAGACGGTCGGATCCACCGGCGGGTAGGTCATGCACACATCGGTGCCGTGCGCGACGACGCCCTTGTTGTTGAAGAACAGCTTGGCCCAGTTGGGCCAGTTCCAGGCCAACGTCTCGTAGAACGCATTGGTGGCGGTCTCCTCCGAATACGCCCGCCGCCCCGCGTAATCCATCGAGAAGAACCAGGTGATGCGGTCGCGGGCCCACTTCTGCACATCGGGGGACTTGTTGTTGTAGTCGATGATGTAGCGCTCGTAGTACACCGGATTGGTATCCCGCACCGCGGCCATGTACTGATCCACCGTGCAGGTGGTCTTCAGCATCCGACTCGGGATCGGGTACTCATCGGTGGCATCCGCAGAAGCCGGGGCAGCCAGGACTACCGACAACGCGGCCACGACGACCACCAGAAGACGCTTCATCGTTCACTCCGATCGGCGGCGGCTTGTAGCACGAACAGTTGATCCGGGCAGTAGATCGGAATGCCGGCACCGACGAACTGCCAGGCCTGATCAGTGGTGCTGCCCTTCTGCAACTGATCGTGGACGAACTTCGCCGAGGCGAACGCGTCCGCGTCGTGGCCGTTGCGCAGGCGCTTGCACATCAGCTTGCCGATCCAGGCGTTGAAATCCTTCTGCCCGTAGATTCCGAACCCGTGTAACTGATCGGCGAACGCCTCATCCGGATCGGCGGCAGCCACCGGGGCGAACGCGAGAGCCAACGCGGCGAACACCGCCACCGTCATAGTGCGAATCATGATGCGGTCTCCACCAATTCACGCTTGGGCCATGGCTGCGGTTTCGGGCGGGGACGAACATGCAACGGCCACCAGAACCACCGCCCCATCAGTGCCGCGATGGAGGGCGTCATGAGTGAGCGCACGACCAGGGTGTCGAACAGCAGGCCCAGGCCGATGGTGCTGCCCACCTGACCGATCACGATCATGTCGCTGACGAGCATGCCGATCATGGTGAACGCGAACACGAATCCCGCTGCGGTCACCACTTGTCCGGTGCCGGCCATCGACCGGATGATTCCGGTGTTCAGCCCGGCGTGGATCTCTTCCTTCATCCGCGACACCAGCAGCAGGTTGTAGTCCGCGCCGACGGCGAGCAGCACGATCACCGACATCGGTAGCACCATCCAGCCCAACGGGATTCCGACGATGTGCTGCCACAGCAGCACCGAAAGACCGAAGGACGTTCCCAAGCTCAGCACCACAGTTCCGACGATGACGGCGGCGGCCGCCACAGCCCGGGTCAGGATCACCATGATCAGGAAGATCAGGATCAGCGAGGCCACCGCAGCGATGAGCAGGTCGTAGTCGGCGCCCTGTTGCATGTCCTTGTACGTCGCCGCACTGCCGCCGACGTAGATGGTGGAGCCCTCCAGCGGCGTGCCCTTGATGGCGTCCGCGGCCGCGATGCGCATCGGCTCGATGCGCTCGGTGCCGTCCTCGGTCAATGGATCACCCTGGTGGAACACGGTGAAGCGCACCGCTTTTCCGTCCGGCGACATCATGAGCTTCATACCGCGCTGGAAGTCGGCGGTCTCGAAGGCCTCCGGCGGCAGGTAGAAGGTGTCGTCGTTACGGGCGGTGTCGTACGCCTCGCCCATCGCCGTGTTGTCTTCCTGCATGGCGATGTTCTGGTCCTGCTGCATCTTCTGCGCTTGATACTGATTCAGCATGATCTGCTTCTGATTCTTCATCGTCTGGATCATCGCCGGCATCAGGGCCGCCATCTGGGGCGTCAGCTGGGCCATCCGCTCGATGTCGGGAACCAGTTCGGTGAAGTCCTCGGACATGGTGCCGATGCCGTCGAGGCTCTCGAAGATCGAGCGCAGCGACCAACACATCGGAATGTTGAAGCAGTGCGGCTCCCAATAGAAGTAGTTGCGCAGCGGCCGGAACTGGTCGTCGAAATCGGCCAGATGATCGCGCACGTCGTTGAGGTTGGTCGACGTGTCCTGCATCTTGTCGGCCATCCGGCGGGTGACGTCGGCCAGCTCGAGGGTGATGCTCTGCATCTTGGTCATCGAGTCGATGGTCACCTGCATCTCATTGGCCTGCTGCAGGGTGTTCTCCAGCACGGTCTGCTGGAAGTCGTTGTTCATCAGCTGTCCGGTGCCGCTCTGGCTGACCGTGTACGCGATCGAGGCGTGTTTGATCGGTTTGCCGTCCGGCCGGGTGATGGTGGTGACCGAGGCGATTCCGTGCACCCGGACCAGCGCCTTGGCGATCTTCTCGATCACCAGGAAGTCGGCGGGGTTACGCATGTCGTGATCGGCTTCCACCATCAGCAGATCGGGATTCATCTTGGCATCGGAGAAATGCCGGTCGGCTGCGGCGTAACCCACGTTGGCGGGCACGTCGTCGGGCAGATAAATCCGGTCGTTGTAGGTGGTGTGGTAGCCGGGCAGGGCCAGCAGACCCACCATGCACAGCACGGTGGCCATCACCAGGATGGCGCCGGGCCAGCGGACCGTCGCCGCACCGAGCCTGCGCCAACCGCGGGCACGGGCATTCCCCTTGGGCTCCAGCACCTTTCCGAACCGGGTCACGATCGAGATCAGGGCCGGTCCCAGCGTGAGTGCCGCCGCGACCACGATCGTCATACCGACCGCCAGCGGAATCCCCATGCTCTGGAAGTACGGCAACCGGGTGAAGTGCAGACACAGCGTGGCACCGGCGATCGTCATGCCCGAGGCGAGCACCACGTGGGCAGTGCCGTGAAACATGTCGTAGTAGGCGGATTCGCGGTCCATCCCTGATCGGCGGGCCTCTTGGTATCGGCCGATCAGGAAGATCGCATAGTCGGTGGCCGCGGCGATCGCCAGCGTCACCACCATGCTGGTGGCGAAGGTGGTGAGGCCGAACACCTCGTAGAAACCCAGGAATGACACGATGCCGCGGGCCGACAACAGCCCGATGAACACCATCGCCATGGTGACGAGCATCGTGACAAAGGACCGGTAGATGATCAGCAGCATCACGATGATGATCGCGATGGTCACGCCCTCAATGGTTTTCATGCTGGCGTCACCGACGATGTTCTGGTCGGTGGTCAGTGCCGCGGGTCCGGTGACGTATGCCTTCACACCGGATGGAGCCTCGTTGCTGTCAACGATGTCGCGTACCGCCTGCACCGACTCGTTGGCCAGCGCCTCACCCTGGTCACCGGCGATGTAGACCTGCACGTAGGCGGCCTTGCCGTCGATGCTCTGGGCGCCGGCCGCGGTCAGGGTGTCGCCCCAGAAGTCCATGACGTGCTGGACGTGGGTGGTGTCGGCGTTGAGTTCGGCAACGATGTTGTCGTAGTAGGTGTGCGCGTCCGGTCCCAGCGGTTCGTCGCCTTCGACGACGATCATCACCGAGCTGCTGGTGTCGTACTCCTGGAATTTCTCGCCGACGTGCTTCGTCGCGATGAGCGACGGTGCGTCGTTGGGGCTCATGGACACCGCGCGCAGCTTGCCGACCTCTTCGAGCTGCGGCACCACCGTGTTGAGCAGCGCGACTACGGCGATCCACGCCAGCACGATGGGCACTGCGAACATCCGGATGAAGCGCGGCAGCTTCGGACGGCGGACCGCCGCGTGTCGCGCCGGCGGCATGGGGCTGGTCGGCGCGTCGTCTGAAATGGTTGTCATGCTGCCTTCACCAGGCAGTAGGTGGCGGCGTTCATCCCGTCAGCCGTCCTTTCGTCTTTCACCTCGTCATCGACGGTGACGCGGCAGCTGATGGATTGACCGTCACCCTGGGCCATGATGTTCGGCATCACCGACGGCAGCGTCGTCTCCAGGGTCAGGGACCAGGGCAGACTCACCTGGCCGGTGCGCTGCGGCTTGCCGTCGAGGTCGGCGTAGTTGATGGTCGCGGTGGAGCCGGTGCCGAACACCTCGTAGGTGACGACCTTGGGGTTGAAGTTCTCGGCGGTGTCCGCGTCCACCGAGGTCACGATGGCGCCGTCCGAGCCGAAGACCGAACGGAGATTCGAGACCGCCACCGCGCCGATCGCCACCGCGGCCACCACCAAGACGGGCAGCCACACCCGCTTGACCACCGTGATCATCGGGACCATTCCCTGTGATCGGCGTTGCCGCGCAAGGGTTTCGCGGCCGGAAGAGCGCACGCGACGATTACAGGCAAGGTCGTGCCTTTCGGTGAGGGACGCCGCGAGCCACCAGTCGGCATGCGATCTCAGGGAAATCTAAGCCTGCAAGTGGATAGAGTCAATCCAGTTATAGCGATTTCGTAAGGCACATCACTAATCTGGGCCCTGTGTTTGACAAACCTCGCGCAGCCTGGGCAAGAACGGGTTCGGCGTCCGTACACTCGGCGTCATGACTGCTGGGGATCTGGAGGCATCGAGCCTCCGCAAGGATGCCGAGCGCAACCGACGCCGCATCATCGAGGCCGCGCGGGAATTGTGCGCTACGCGCGGCCTGGAAGCCACGCTCAACGAGGTGGCCCACCACGCCGGCCTCGGTGTCGGCACGGTGTATCGGCGCTTCCCCAGCAAAGAGGCGCTGTTCGCGGCCATCTTCGAAGACAGCATCAACGAACTCGTCGCGCTCGCCGACACGGCACTGACCGCGCCGGACTCCTGGGACGGCCTCGAGTGGTTCGTGATCCAGCTGTGTCAGGTCACCGCGACCAACCGCGGGGTTCGTGAGATCGCTTTCAGCAGAGCCAAATGCGGTGAGACCGTTGACTGCGCACGTGACCGGCTGGCACCGCGGGTGTCAGAGCTGGTGGATCGAGCCATCCGGGACGGTTACGTACGACCGGAGCTGTCGTCGACCGACATGCCGATCTTCGGGCTACTGGCGGGCGCGGTCACCGAGTTCGCCGGCGAGATCGACGCGGACCTGTGGCGCCGCTACACCGGAATACTGCTGGCAGGCATCCGCTGCCACCGTGGCCAGCAACGACTCCCGGTCGACGCGCTCAACCCGGACCAGTTGGACACCGCGATGCACGGCTGGCAGCCCGCCGGCCTGTGACGATCAGCGGGTGATGGTGGCGCTGGCGAGCACTTCATCGCCGTCCCGGTAGAGCACCATCGTCTGCCCGGGCGCCACACCACGCAGCGCAGAGCGCAACCGCAGCTGAAGGCGGCCATCCACCACCTCCGCCACCACGGGGGCGATACCGCCGTGTGCGCGCACCTGAACCTCACACTCGACGGGCCCGGTGAACGCGGTGCCCGAGGTGAAAACCGGGTCTACTCCCGTGAGTTCCCAGACTTCGAGTTCGGCGGCGTCGCCGACGCGGACGGTGCCGGTGGCCGCGTCGATCGAGGTGACGTAGCGGGGCCGGCCGTCGGGGCCGGGCCCGGCGATCCCTAGGCCCTTGCGTTGCCCGACCGTGAAACCGTGCACGCCATCGTGTTCAGCCAGCACTGCACCACTGGAATCGACCACCGAGCCACGGCGCACACCGATCCGGGCCCCGAGAAAGGCCTGGGTGTTACCGGACGGAATGAAGCAGATGTCATGGCTGTCCGGCTTTTCCGCCACTAGCAGCCCGCGCCGGGCCGCCTCTTCGCGAATCTGCGGCTTGGGTGTGTCCCCCACCGGGAACGCGGCGTGCCGCAATTGCTCAGCGGTCAACACCGCCAGCACGTAGGACTGGTCTTTGTCCGCGTCGACGGCGCGACGCAGCCGGCCGTCCGACAGCTGGGCGTAGTGACCGGTGGCCACCACGTCGAATCCCAGTGCCAGCGCCCGCGCCGACAGCGCCGAGAACTTGATGCGCTCATTGCAGCGCACACAGGGATTCGGCGTCTCACCGCGGGCATAGGCCTCGACGAAGTCGTCGATCACATCTTCTTTGAACTTGTCTGCGAAATCCCAGACATAGAACGGAATTCCGAGCACATCTGCCACGCGCCGCGCGTCCGAGGCGTCTTCCTTGGAGCAGCATCCCCTGGACCCGGTACGCAGTGTGCCGGGCGCCGAAGACAGCGCCAGATGAACCCCCACCACGTCGTGTCCGGCGTCGACCATCCGGGCGGCGGCCACCGAGGAATCGACACCGCCGCTCATCGCTGCGAGAACCCGCATCAGCGCACCTGCCCTGAGGCAGCCAACGCAGCTTGGCGAGCCCGCTCCACCGCGGCGGGCAACACCTCCAACGCGGCATCGACATCAGCCTCGACGCTGGTGTGCCCGAGTGAGAGCCGGATGGATCCGCGCGCGGTTTCGGGGTCGGCCCCCATCGCGATCAGCACATGCGAGGCCTGCGCCACACCGGCGGTACACGCCGAGCCCGTGGAGCACTCGATTCCCTTGGCGTCCAACAACATCAACAGTGAGTCACCTTCGCAACCACGGAACGTGAAATGCGCATTACCCGGCAACCGCGATTCGCGCGCACCGTTGAGCACCACATCGTCGATCACCTCGAACACACCCTCGATCAACCGGTCACGCAGTCGGCGCAGGCGCGCGCTGTTGGCGTCCATCGACTCGACGGCCACCTTGGCTGCGGTGGCCATGGCAACCGCACCGGCGACGTCGGCCGTGCCGGAACGCACGTCACGCTCCTGACCTCCGCCATGGGTCAGCGGCACACAGGCGGTGTCCCGGCGCAGCAGCAGGGCCCCCACACCGATGGGCCCGCCGAACTTGTGTGCGGTCACGCTCATGGCCGCCAGCCCGCTATCGGCGAAGCTCACCGGCACCTGACCGATGGCCTGGACCGCGTCGCTGTGCATCGGGATGTCGAACTCGGCCGCCACGGCAGCCAGCTCGGCGATCGCGAAGAGCGTGCCCACCTCGTTGTTGGCCCACATGATGCTGACCAGCGCCACCTCGGAACCATGCTCTTCGAGCACGGCGCGCAAGGCCGCGGGCGTGACGGATCCGTCGGCCTCGGTGGGCAGGAAAGTCACCAGAGCGCCCTCGTGCTCGGTCAGCCATTCCACGGCATCGAGCACGGCGTGGTGTTCGACAGCCGTGGTGATGATCCGGCGGCGCTGCGGCTCGGCGTCGTGGCGCGCCCAGTAGATGCCCTTGATCGCCAGGTTGTCGCTTTCCGTGCCGCCGGAGGTGAAGATCACCTCGGAGGGACGGGCACCCACCGACGCGGCCAGGGATTCGCGCGCCTCCTCCAGCCGCCGGCGTGCGGTGCGGCCGGATGTGTGCAGCGACGACGCGTTACCGACGGTGCTCAACACAGCCGTCATGGCCTCGACGGCAGCAGGGTGCATCGGGGTGGTGGCGGCGTGATCGAGATAGACCGGCTTGGCGGGGCTCATGACCTGTCCAGGATAGCTGCCGGACAGGTCGACCTTGACAGCCGCGCAGACCCGGCTCAGGCGGCCAGCGCGTGCCGGTGCGCAGTGTCCGGCCGCGACCCGCCGCCCCGCACCGCGGTTTCGCACCGTGCGGCCAGGGCCCGGCGGTCGCCGACGGGCAGCTGCAGGGACTCCACGTGGACGTGGACGACGGTGCGTCGCGCCACGATGAGGCGGCGAATCGAGCCGAGCAGGGTGTCATCGCCGATGAACGCAGGCACCGTCGACGTGCGCCCGTCGCGATGGTGGTAGCTGAGCCGGAGCGGTTGCACAGGCCGGCCGGCGTCGATGGCCGCCTGGAACATCGCGGGCTTGAACACTCCGTAGGCCAACCCGCAGAAGGTGGTGCCCTCGGGGAAGGCGACCACGGTGTGGCCGGCGCGCAGCCGGGCCGCGATGGCGGCCACCACGTCGGGCAGGCGGCGCAGACTCGCGCGCTCGATCGGGATCACCTTCATCAGCCGCGCCAACCGGCCGAGAGCGGGCCAGTCGATGAGGTCGGCACGCGCGACGAACGACCCCGGCATGACGGCGCCGATGGAGAAGATGTCGACCCAGGACACGTGCGGGCTGACCACCAGCACGCCGCGCAGATTCCGGATCGGGCCTCCTGAGACCGTGATCCGCACCCCGAGGCAGCGCAGCACCAACCGGCAATACCCGCGTTGCAGATGTGACCGGCCCGGCATCGGGACCGCCAGCAGCGGCAGCGCCGGGATGAGTACCAGCGTCAGCATCACCCGCAAGGTGGTGCGCAGCGCCACCACCGTGCGTCGGCCTGCGTCGGCGGCGCCGGCACTCATGCAGCTCTCGTCACACGAGGCCCGCGGCAGCCACGCATGTTCGTTGCTCATGACACCGCCCCTTCGGCGGCGGACATCGATCGCAGTCGCTTCAGGTACCGGGTGTCGGCGTTGCGCTTGTCGAGCAGGGCCGGGAAGTCGCCCACCCCGAATTCGGGATCGTGGGCCGGCTCGCCACACACCTGTGCCCCCAGGCGCAGGTAACCACGCATCAGCGCCGGCACCGTCGGGCGGGCGGGCGGTTCGATGTCGTCGAGTGTCCTGCCGTCGAGCACCACCGGCCGGTAGGGCCGCACGGTGTATTCGGCCGGCGCGGCGTGGCGCCGGGCCACGAAATCGCGGACCCCGCGGACGTGGCTGCCGGGCGCACCCTCACCGTGGGTGGGTACCGAAACGCAGCCCGTCACATAGTCGTAGCCGCTGCGATCCAGGTAAGCCAGGATGCCCGCCCACATCAACAGCACCACCGCACCGTTGCGGTGATCGGCCCGGACCACGGCTCGGCCCATCTCGACCAGTGACGGCCGCAGCGGATCAAGGGCCCGGACATCGAATTCCGTTGCGGTGTAGAGGCCTCCGGCGGCGATGGCTCCCGGCGGCGGCAGCATGCGGTAACAGCCGACCAGTTCACCGGTGTTGTCTTCGCGGACCAGCAGGTGGTCGCAGTGCTCGTCGAAACGATCCGCATCCCGGTCGGCGTCCTCGGTGCGGGTCAGCGCGAAACCGGGTTCCGAGGTGAACACGTCATAACGCAGCCGCTGAGCGGCATCGATCAGATCGGGGTCGGTGGACAGCAGCAGTGTGTAGCGCGGGGTGTCCGCTGACGAAAGAGGTTGATCAGCGGGGATGAGTACAGAAGCAGTGCTCATACCCAGCACGGTCGCTGAACTGTTGGGCGTCACGGCAATCTCTGCATGACATGTCTGTGCACGGTAGGTGACGAGTTATCGCCGTCACCCCTTGCGGACCCGGACACGTCGGGAACACAAGACCCCGGCGCACCGAGTGCGCCGGGGTCTTCGAAATGTGTAGCGGGCGGTCAGCCCTTGCGCTTCTTGATGGCCTCGGTGAGCTGCGGGGTGACCTTGAACAGGTCGCCCACGATGCCCAGGTCGGCGATCTCGAAGATCGGCGCCTCTTCGTCCTTGTTGACCGCCACGATGGTCTTCGAGGTCTGCATACCGGCGCGGTGCTGGATGGCACCGGAGATACCCAGGGCGATGTAGAGCTGCGGCGAGACCGTCTTACCGGTCTGCCCCACCTGGAACTGACCCGGGTAGTAACCGGAGTCCACCGCCGCACGCGAGGCGCCCACCGCACCATTCAGCGAGTCCGCCAACTCTTCTACGACACTGAACTTCTCGGCGCTACCGACACCACGGCCACCGGCCACCACCACCGAAGCTTCGGTGAGCTCGGGACGGTCGCCAGCCACCGCGGGTTCACGCTTGGTGATCTTGGTGGCATTCTCGGCCGCGGCGGGCACCTCGACGGTGACCTGCTCACCGGCACCATCGGCCGGCTCGGCGTCCACCGAACCCGGACGCAGCGTGATGATCGGGGTGTCACCGGTGACCTGGGCCTCGACGGTGAACGCGCCACCGAAGATCGAGTGGATGCCCTTGCCGCCTTCGTGCACCTCGACCACGTCGGTCAACAGACCCGAGCCGATGCGCGCCGCCAACCGGCCCGCGATCTCCTTGCCGTCGGCATTGGCAGCCAGCAGCACACCCGCCGGGGTGACCTGCTCCACCAGCGCGGCCAGCACATCGACCTGCGGGGTGATCAGGAACTGCTCCACCTCGTCGGATTCGGCGACGTAGATCTTGGCGGCACCGGCCGCCTTCAGATCATCGGCCAGCCCCGCGGTGGTGCCGGGCGCGGCGACCACGACGGCCGACGGTTCACCCAATGCCCGGGCGGCGGTGATCAATTCGGAGGTGACCTTCTTGACGGCACCTTCGGCGTGCTCGACGAGCACAAGTACTTCAGCCATGTTTTCTTGAGCCTCTTATGTGTCTCGGGGGAAGGGGGTGTCTTAGATGAGCTTCTGACCAACCAGGTACTCGGCGATCTTGGAACCGCCCTCACCTTCGTCGGTGATCTTCTCGCCCGCGGTCTTCGGCGGCTTCGGCGTGGCCGACAGCACCGACGAACCCGCATTCGCCACACCCACCTCGTCGGCCTCGACACCGATCTCGGCCAGCGTCAGGGTGGTGACTTCCTTCTTCTTGGCGGCCATGATGCCCTTGAAGGACGGGAAGCGCGGCTCGTTGATCTTCTCGTTGACACTCACGATGGCCGGCAGCGTCGCCTCCAGGGTGAACACCCCGTCGTCGGTCTCCCGCTCGGCGGTGACCTTGCCACCCTCGACCGTCAGCTTGCGCACGTGGGTCAGCTGCGGCAGACCCAGGTACTCGGCGATGATGGCCGGCACCGCGCCGCCCACCCCGTCGGTGGCCTCGTTACCGGCGATGACGAGCTCCACCCCTTCGACGGTGCCCAGCGCGCGGGCCAACGCCCACCCGGTCTGGATCATGTCGGAGCCGTGCAGGCCCTCGTCCTTGACGTGCACGGCCTTGTCGGCACCCATCGACAGCGCCTTGCGAATGGCCTCGGTGGCCCGCTCGGGCCCGGCGGTCAGCACGGTGACAGTGCTGTCCCCGCCTTCTTTCTCCTTGATCAGCAGCGCCTCTTCGACCGCGCGCTCGTTGATCTCGTCGAGCACCGCGTCGGCGGCTTCACGGTCAAGGGTCCAGTCACCCTCCGAGAGCTTGCGCTCCGACCAGGTGTCAGGGACCTGTTTGATCAGGACCACGATGTTCGTCATGACTCTGTTTCGTCCTCCTTGACGGGCCTCGAACGCAGCCGGACTTCGCAGTCTGGCGGAGCCGAGGAGCCTCTTGCCTACAGCCTGGGTTCGTCCCACTCGCAATGTTACTAGTCGGTAACTTATGGTGGTCCGTTCGTTCACCATAGCGGGTCGTCCTGCGGATTCTTACCCCCGTCGCCTCTGGCCGAACCGCGAAGGCTAGGGAAAGACATGGCTTCGGGTTAGCCTGCCTTCCAATGAGCTCCTTTGTCACCGACGGCGCCGGTCGTAACGCCGCAACTGGAACAGGTTCCACACCGGATGAGGGCCTGGCCCTCACCGGGGAACGCACCGTGCCCGGCCTCGACATCGAGAACTACTGGTTCCGCCGTCACGAGGTCGTCTACCAACGGCTGACCAACCGGTGCGTAGGGCGTGACGTGCTCGAAGCCGGTTTCGGCGAGGGATACGGAGCCGACCTGCTCGCCACCGTGGCCCGCTCGGTGGTGGGTGTCGATTACGACGAGTCCGCGGTCAACCATGTTCGGGCCCGGTACCCCCGGGTGCGCGCCCTGCAGGGCAATCTGGCCGAGCTGCCGCTGGACGCCGAGTCGGTGGACGTTGTGGTCAACTTCCAGGTGATCGAACATTTGTGGGATCAGTCACAGTTCGTCGGCGAGTGCCGGCGCGTGTTGCGACCCGGCGGGCTGCTGATGATGTCGACGCCCAACCGCATCACCTTCTCCCCCGGTCGCGACACTCCGATCAACCCGTTCCACACGCGAGAGCTCGACGCCGGCGAACTCACCGAACTGCTGGAGGCCGGTGGCTTCGACATCGAGGGCGTCTGGGGTGTTTTCCATGGCGCCCGGCTCCGCGAGCTGGACGCCAGACACGGGGGGTCCATCATCGACGCCCAGATCGAGCGGGCACTGGCAGACGCACCGTGGCCGGCCGAGCTGCTGGCCGACGTGGCGGCCGTGACCACCGACGACTTCGACCTGCTGCCGGCCGCAACCGCCGACATCGATGCCAGCCTGGACCTGGTGGCGATCGCGGTGCGCCCGTGACCCGACCCGACCCGCCGGAGGTTCCGGGGCTGTTCACCCTGGTCCTGCACACGCACCTGCCGTGGCTGGCCCACCACGGGCGCTGGCCCGTCGGCGAGGAATGGCTCTACCAGTCGTGGGCGGCGTCCTATCTGCCGCTGCTGCGGGTCCTGCGCACCCTGGCCGCCGAAGACCGTCAGGGGCTGGTGACGCTGGGCCTGACACCGGTGGTCACCGCCCAGCTCGACGATCCCTACTGCCTCGACGGCATGCAGCACTGGCTGGCCAACTGGCAGCGACGCGCCCTGGAAGCCACCACCCTGCGCGGTCAGGATGCCTTGCGGGAGTTCGGTTTTCGCGAGTACCAGGAAGCCGAGCGCGCGCTCGCCGACTTCGACACGCAGTGGCGTCACGGCGCGAGCCCGTTGCTGCGGAGTCTCATCGACGCCGGCACCGTCGAATTGCTGGGCGGCCCGCTGGCGCATCCATTCCAGCCCCTGCTCACCCCCCGGTTGCGGGAGTTCGCACTGCGGGAAGGCCTGGCCGACGCCCATCAGCGCTTCGCGCACACTCCCACCGGGATCTGGGCGCCCGAATGCGCGTACGCCCCCGGGATGGAAGAGGGTTACGCGGCAGCGGGAGTCGGGCACTTCATGGTCGACGGTCCCTCGCTGCACGGTGACACCGCACTGGGCCGGCCCGTCGGCGCGTCGCCGGTGGTCGCGTTCGGCCGCGACCTGCAGGTCAGCTACCGGGTCTGGTCACCGAAATCCGGTTACCCCGGCAACGCCGCCTACCGCGACTTCCACACCTTCGACCACACCACCGGGCTCAAACCCGCTCGCGTCACCGGACGCAACGTGCCCTCGGACCAGAAGGCACCGTATGACCCGCAGCGTGCTGACGCCGCCGTGGACGCCCACGTCGACGACTTCGTCGGCGTCGTGCGCCGCCGGCTGATCTCCGAGAGCGAACGGATCGGCCGGCCGGCTCATGTGGTCGCCGCCTTCGACACCGAATTGTTCGGCCACTGGTGGTATGAAGGCCCACTCTGGCTGGAGCGGGTGCTGCGCGCCCTACCTGCCGCCGGCGTACAGGTCGGCACCCTGAGCCAGGCCAACGCCGCCGGTTATGTCGGTGCCCCCGTCGAATTGCCGCCCAGCTCTTGGGGTTCGGGTAAGGACTGGCAGGTGTGGGCTGGTGAACAGGTGGCCGACCTGGTGCAGCTCAACACCGAGGTGGTCGACACCGCCCTCAGCACCGTGGACAAAGCCCTGGAGCAGGCCACCGCGCCCGGAGCACGGCCTGCCCGGGACTTCATCGCCGACCAGATCCTGCGGGAGACCCTCCTGACGGTCTCCAGTGACTGGCCCTTCATGGTCAGTAAGGATTCCGCGGCCGATTACGCCCGGTACCGCGCGCACCTGCACGCGCACGCCACCCGTGAGATCGCCGGTGCGCTGGCCTCCGGGCGCCGTGACGCGGCGACCCGACTGGCCCAGGACTGGAACCGCGCCGACGGCCTGTTCGGCGCCCTGGATGCACGACGCCTCCCTGGACGGGTTCCGTGAAGATCCTGATGGTGTCGTGGGAGTACCCGCCGGTGGTGATCGGTGGATTGGGCCGGCACGTGCATCACCTGGCCACCGAGTTGGTGGCGGCCGGCCACGAGGTGGTGGTGCTCAGCCGCCGTCCCACGGGCACCGACCCGGGCACCCACCCCACCACCGACGAGGTCACCGAGGGAGTGCGCGTGGTGGCCGCGGCCCAGGATCCGCACGAGTTCAGCTTCGGCACCGACATGATGGCGTGGACGCTGGCGATGGGGCATTCGATGCTGCGCGCCGGGCTGACACTGGGCAAGTGGCGGCCCGATGTCGTACACGCCCATGACTGGCTGGTGGCCCATCCCGCGATCGCGCTGGCCGAATTCCACGATGTACCTCTGGTTTCCACCATCCACGCCACCGAGGCCGGCCGGCACTCCGGCTGGGTGTCGGGCTCGATCAGCCGCCAGGTGCACGCGGTGGAGTCATGGTTGGTGCGCGATTCGGATTCGCTGATCACGTGCTCGGCGTCGATGAGCGACGAGATCACCGAGCTGTTCGGTCCCGACCTCTCCGAAGTGCGCGTCATCCGCAACGGAATCGACACCGCCGGTTGGCCTTTCGCTCCACGTCCGGTGCGCACCGGGCCGGCGGAACTGTTGTTCGTCGGACGCCTGGAATACGAGAAGGGCGTGCATGACGCGATCGCCGCACTCCCGCGCATCCGTCGCACCCACCCGGGCACCACGTTGACCATCGCCGGCGAGGGCACCCAGTTGGGCTGGCTGCGCGAGCAGGCACGCAAGCACAAGGTGCTCAAGGCAACGAACTTCGTTGGCCGCGTTGATCACTCAGAGCTGCTCGCCATGCTGCACCGCGCCGCGGCGGTGGTACTGCCCAGCCACTACGAACCGTTCGGCATCGTGGCGCTGGAGGCGGCCGCCTCCGGGGCACCGCTGGTGACATCGAATGTCGGCGGGCTGGGCGAAGCGGTGCTCAGCGGCCAAACCGGGATCTCGTGTCCCCCGCGGGATATCACCGCGTTGGCCGCAGCGGTACGCACGGTGCTCGACCATCCGGACGCAGCCCAGCAGCAGGCGATCGCGGCGCGGGACCGACTGACCTCCGATTTCTCGTGGACCACGGTGGCATCCGAGACCGCGCAGGTCTACCTCGGCGCCAAACGCCGGGAGCGCGAGCCGCATGCCCGGCGCACCATCGTCGAACAGCCGTTACCGGGCCGCTGAGAGCAACGGCTCCAGAATGGCCCACTCGTCGCGGCTGACCCACGACGGGTTGGACTGCTGCGGCGCCCGGAACACTTCCATCGATTCCAGACCGGCAATCGCCTTCAGTTCCGCCGCGGTGACCGGCTCGTCGAACAGCGGAATGGACGTCGTCACCCGAAGTGTCCCGCCGTCGAGCACAGGCTCTGTGGTGATCCGGCCGGCACCCCAGATTCCCCGCTTCGGGTGCGCAGACACCCAGAAGAGCACCCGCTGATCCGGCGCCATCACCCGTGACCGGTAGTTGTCGGCGACACACCACATCGACGTCGCCCAGCCGGATCTGAGCATGGGCGTCAGGTTGGTCTTGGCCGGGTTGCACTTGATCACCCAGGCACCGAGCGTCTCGGGGCTGACGCGCATCACGGGACCACCAGCGCCGCCACCGACACCACGATCAGGATGACCACCGCGGCGGTGACGGCCACCACCTCGACGCGCGCGGTGATGGCCACCGGCAGTGGCTGTCTGGCCAGAATGCGCTGGCGACGCACCCCGATCAGGTACGTCAGCGCGGCGACGGCCGCTGCGACGCCCGCCGCGGCCAACCCGAAGCCCACGCGATGGTGGGCGATGTCGTGCAGCATCAGCAACGCGCCGTTGGCCAGCACCGCGAGCGAGGTGCGCGTCCACGCCAGCGAGGTGCGCTGCGCCTGCAACCCCGCCTCGACGGCGCTCATCCCGAGACCAGCTTCACCACAGCCACGCCGAGCACGAGCAGCGCGATGACACCGAGCCCGACGGCCAGATAGACCGGGACCGGGTGAGGGGGCAGGGCCGTTCCGTGCCGCATGGCGCGATCGACCTGTTTCCACCGCCACAGACCGGAGAGGGCGGTCACCGTCGCCAGCACCGCCAGCAGCGAACCGAGCGCGTAGCGCCCGCCGGGTATCGCCGGCTCGCTGACGAACTGGATGACGGCCACCGCCGCGGCGAGCAGCCCGAGCGCGGTCCGCTGCCACGCCAGGAACGTGCGTTCGTTGGCGAGGGTGAACCGATAGTCGGGTTCGGTTCCGGTGCCGTCAGAGTCGCCCATCTACCTCCGTCGGTCAGCGCGCGGCTTTCTTGCGTTCGATGTCCGCCAGCGCGGCGGCCAGTTCCGCCCGCTGCGCGGCCGAGGTGTCCCAGGCCAGCTTGCGGTTCTTCACCACCTTCGCCGGCGCGCCCACGGCGATCGAATGGTCCGGGATGACGCCCTTGACGACGGCGTGTGCGCCGAGCACACAGCCGCGGCCCACCGAGGTGTCGCGCAGCACGGTGACCTTCGCTGCGACCCAGGTGTCCGGCCCGATCCGGACCGGGCCCTTGACGATGCCCTGGTCCTTGATCGGGATGTTGATGTCGTCCATCCTGTGGTCGAAATCGCAGACGTAGCACCAATCGGCCATCAGGACCGAATCGCCGAGTTCGATGTCGAGATAGGTGTTGATCACGTTGTCGCGGCCCAGGACCACCTTGTCGCCGATACGCAGCGAACCCTCATGGCAGCGGATGGTGTTCTTGTCGCCGATGTGCACCCACCGGCCGATCTCCATCTGCGACATCTCCGGGGTGGCCTGGATCTCGACGCCTTTGCCCAGGAAGACCATGCCGCGGGTGATGATGTGGGGATTGGCCAGTTTGAACTTCAACAGCCGCCAGTAACGGACCAGGTACCACGGCGTGTACGCCCGGTTTGCCAGCACCCATTTCAGTGATGCCCGGGTCAGAAAGCGGGCCTGACGTGGGTCACGCAGCCGCGAACCGCGCCAGCGCTTGTGGATCGGAGCTCCCCACATGGTCGTCATGGCCGGAAAGCCTACGCGAGGCCGTAACCGGTTCGGGTTACCCTCGGTGGGCTTTCGGGGATGACTGGGAAGAGAGGACAACAGGTTGCACCGGCGAATCGCCACGCTGGCGGTAGCGCTGCTCGGCGTCGTGCCGCTGGTGGTCGCAACGGGCTGCAGTGACACGAACTCCTGGGTCGACATCTCACCCGGGGCCGGCTGGCCCGCCCAATACAGCGACTCCGCCAACAGCAGCTACACCTCGACCACCGGCGCCCAGGATCTGGAGTTCGGCTGGACCCGATCGGTCAAAGGTGAGCTCGGTGCCGCGGTGGCCCTGGGCTCCAACGGTGAATTGGCGGCCAACGCGGAAAGCCCCGCCGGCTGCACGCTGATGCTCTGGGAGAACGACAACAACGGCCGGCAACGCTGGTGCACACGGTTGTTCCCCGGCGGCGGATTCACCAGTGCGCTGTTCGACGGGTTTTCCAACCTCTATGTCGGTCAGCCCGGTGTCATGGTCTCCTACCCCACCACGCAGTGGATCCGCTGGCGCCGCCAGGTGATCGGGATGCCGCAGACGCCAAGGCTTCTGGGCGACGGCCGGCTGCTGGTCGCGACCCATCTGGGCCAGGTGCTGGTGTTCGACGCGCATCGCGGTTCGGTGGAGGGCAATCCGGTGGACCTGGTGTCGGATCTGGACCCGACGGATTCCCAGCGCGGTCTGACCGACTGCCCGCAGTCCGGCCCGGAATGCCCGGTCGCGACGGCCCCGGCCTTCTCCCCGGCGTCGCAGATGATCGTGCTGGGGCTCTGGCAACCGGGCGCTCCGGCGGCGACACTGGTGGGCCTGCGTTACCAGCCCGGGCAGAGCCCGGTGCTGGCCCGCGCGTGGACCAGTGACGCCGTGACCGACGGAGTGCTGGGAGCCCCGGTGTTGTCCGCTGACGGCAACACCGTCTACGTCAACGGCCGTGACCGGCAACTGTGGGCTCTCGATGCCGGCGATGGAACCGTGAAATGGTCTCAGCCGCTTGGTTTCCTGGCCCAGACACCGCCCACGGTGGGCCCGGACGGGCTGATCATCGCCGGCGGCGGCCCCGAAAGCGCCCTGGTTGCGGTCCGCGACGAGGGCGACCGCGGCGAGCAGGTGTGGCGAGACGACGAGGTGACCCCCCTGACCACCGCGGGCCGCGCCGGCGACGTGGCCTACAGCGTGGTGCGCGATGGCACCGGCATGGCGCTGCTGGTGTTCGATCCCGCCGACGGCCGCAGTGTCAATCGGTACCCGTTGCCCGAGGCGACAGGGTTTCCGGTGGGTGTGTCGATCGGCGCCGACCGCCGGGTGGTGGCGGCCACCAGTGCTGGCCAGGTGTACAGCTTCGCTCCGGCCTGATCGCTCTGGCCGACGTGGACGGTTCCGTCAGAGCTGCAGCGGCGGGATGGCGCTGCGCGGCACGCTGGCCTGCAGCGCTCCGGCCGCCTCGGGCAGCAGTTCGCCCTGCCCGAAGAAGAACAGCACCGCGTCGTCGGTGATCGCGAAGTTCTGGTAGTGCTGCGGGTCCAGCCCATCACCGAGCGGGGTGATGGACGGCTCCCCCAGCTGCTGCGCCAGCGTGCGCAGCACGATGGGATAGATGGCTTCCAGCGGTTCGGTTCCCGGCGCGAACAGGGTGTCGAAGGTGAGGGGCGCCTTGGCGGCGTCGTCGTAGGTGAAAGCCTTGAACCACGTGGAGGGGTGCGCGCCGCCCACGTTCTGGTACACCTCCAGCACCACCGACCGGGTACCGGCGCCCGCCGCGCCGGCGCTGTAGCGGGTGGACTTGATGTCCAGGGCGTACGGCAGATTCCAATTGCCCGGCATCTCGGCCACATTGACGAACCCGTCCCGAGTCTGCGCCAGGTAGTCCGACAGTGCGGCACCGTCCGGATAGTCCACCGGGAAGACCATGTCGAGCATGTACCGGGGATCTGCGAGGTGCACCTCGCACATCTGCTCGGCGGCGAGTGTGCCGCCGAATTGCGCGCACACCGGCGGCGTCTCGGCCGACGCGGTCGCCGGCCAGAGAAGGCTCGTCGTCACTGCCGCAGCGGCGGCTACCAGTGTGCGCATCGCCCATAGGTTACGTGGCTAGCGGGACGGCCTGCAGACGAATGCGACGGCGCGGCTGAGGTGTCCCGCGCCGATGCGCGCGATCACCACCGACAGGGCCTGCCCGCCTCGCGGCTTCAGCCGGCGGCGCAACGCATCGGGGTCGACGCCGACACCGCGCACCAGGATCTCCAGAGTGCCGCAGTCGAGTGCGGAAAGCACTTGGCGCAGCTTCTTTTCCGTGAATGGCAGCTGGTCGATCACCTCGAAGCCGCGCACTCCCTCCGGCAGGACGTCCCCGGTGAGGTAGGCGATGTCAGGGTCCAGTTGCCACAGCCGGTGCCGTGCCCCGTACTGGCGCACCAGGCCCGCCCGCACCACGGCACCATCGGGGTCGACGATCCAACGCCCCGCTGCCGCTGCGCCGCACTCGCCGGGGTCGGCATCGGTCAGTTGTTCGCCGGTGTCGAGCACGGTGGCCCGCCGACGGATACCGGGCTCCGTCAGTCCGGGCGACCACAGACAGGCCTCCCGAACCGAGCCGCCCAACGACGTCACCTCGATCTCGCCCTCGAAGCCGAGCTCGGCCACGGCGGCGAAATGGATTCCCGGAGCACACTTCACCACCAGATCGCGGCCGCGGTACACCTGCAGCACCCGGTCGAGCGGCGGGGTGTAGGCCGTGGGATCGAACCGTCGCGCACCTCCGCTGCGGCGCGCCGGATCGATGACGACGACAGCGCCGGTGGTGATCGGATACAACGCGTCGGCGCGGCACAGCGGCGGGCGCGGTGCGCCGCCCAGTCCGAGATTGTGCCGGGCCATCGCCAGTCGTACCGGGTCGATGTCACTGCCGACGAGTTCGTCGGTGACTTCCCGGAGCGCGGCGAGCTCGGTGCCGATGGAGCAGGTCGCATCGTGCACCACGCGCCCCGTCAGCCGCCGCGACCGGTGCCGGGCCACTGTGGTGGCGGTGGCTTGCTGCAGGGCGTCGTCGGTGAACAACCACCCGTCGGTACCCGCCAGTTTGGCGTGGGCGCGGCGCCGCAGAAGGATGGTCTCGACCAGTGCGGGGGTGTGTTCGCCGTGGCGGGCGCGCACCGCGGCGACATCGGCCACCAGGTCGGTCAGCGCGAGCTCATCCACCTCGGCCAGTGCGGCGGCACCGTCGTCCGACGTCAGATAACCGACGTCGTCGAGGGTGAAGTTCAGGACGGCTTCACCCCGGTGACCATGACGTTGTAGAACCAGCCTTTGGGCACGACGTTGCGCCAGAGGTTGGCGTCCACCCAGGACAACGTGGTCCAGCTGCCGAATGCGAACTTCGCCCAGCCCCAGCCCAGCTTGCCGGGCGGCACCGCGGCCTCGAACGTCCGCACGGGCCAGCCCAGCATCGCCGCGGTGAACTCCTCGCTGGCGGTCTCGACGTCCACGGCGCCGGCATTGCGCGCCATCCGTTCCAGGTCGGCGGGGTCGAAGGTGTGGAGGTCCACCACGGCTTCCAGCGCCGCAGCGCGCGAGGACTCGTCGAGTTCGGTCTGCGGCCGGCGCCAGCCGGACAGCCCGGGCAGTTTGGTGATGTTGGTGGCCGCGCGCCAGGTCAGGGTGGACAGCTGGCGTGCGTAGGTGTTGCCCACCGTGGTGGGCTCGCCGGCGAAGACGAACCGCCCGCCCGGCTTGAGAACGCGCACGACCTCACGCAGCGACAGCTCGACGTCGGGGATGTGGTGCAGGACGGCGTGGCCGACCACGAGGTCGAAAGTGTTGTCCTCGTAGGGAATGCCTTCGGCATCGGCGACCCGGCCGTCGATGTCCAGACCGAGTGACTGGCCGTTGCGGGTGGCCACCTTGACCATGCCCGGTGAAAGATCGGTCACCGAACCGCGCCGGGCCACCCCGGCCTGGATCAGATTGAGCAGGAAGAAGCCGGTACCGCAGCCGAGTTCCAGGGCGCGGTCGTACGGGAGTTCACGCTGCACATCCTCGGGCACGATGGCGTCGAAGCGGCCACGCGCGTACTCCACACAGCGCTGGTCGTAGGAAATCGACCACTTGTCGTCGTAGGACTCCGCTTCCCAGTCGTGGTACAGCACCTGCGCCAGCTTGGTGTCGTGGCGGGCGGCTTCGACCTGTTCCGCGGTGGCGTGCGGATTCGGGACGGGGCTTTCGTGCGTGCTCGTCATGCAGGGCAGCCTAACCCGACCGGTCGTGCGCCTGTCCGGCGGCGAAGACCTCGATGTAGCGCTTGCGTTCCTCGGTGACGCGTTTGGACTTCAGCGCCACCGATCCGTCGATTACGGCTTTGGCCGCCGCCAACGCTTCGGCCGGGGCGTCGACCAGCCGCTGCGCCCACGTCATCGCGCCGTCGAAGACGTGATCGGGAGCCACCAGCTGATCGAGCACGCCCAGAGCGGCGGCCTCGTTGGCGTCGACGAACCGGCCACTGAAGACCAGGTCCTTGGCGCGGCTGACGCCGACGGTGCGGGCCAGCCGGGCCATGCCGCCACCGCCGGGAATGAGTCCGGCCAGGATCTCGGTGGCCCCGATCTTCACGTTGTCGCCGCCCACCCGCCAGTCGGCGGCCAGCGCCAGCGTCAGCCCGCTGCCCAGCGCGTATCCGGTGACGGCGGCGACAGTGGGCTTGGGAATGGCGGCGACGGCTTCGATGGCGTGGTGGCGGATGTCCGCGCCTTCTTCGGCTTCCTTGGCGGTGAGCGTGCGAAGCTCGGGTACGTCGTCGCCGGCCGAGAAGATCTCATGGCCCCCGAACAGGATCACCGTGGCGATGTCAGCGCGCGTGGCCACCTCGGCCGCGGCGTCGGCCAGTTCGCGGTACATCTGCCGGGTGAAGGCGTTGTTCGGTGGCCGGGACAGCACGATGGTGCCCACGCCGGGGTGCTCGGACGCAGTGTGGACGGTCACGAACTCCCGCATCAGGATCCGATCGCTCGCCGGCTCAAGGCCCGACTACTCGCCGGCTCCTCCCCGGGCCTCGTCCCTCGCCCCGCCTCGTCGCGGCTCAAGGCCCGACTACTCGCCGGCTCCTCCCCGGGCCTCGTCCCTCGCCCCGCCTCGTCGCGGCTCAAGGCCCGACTACTCGCCGGCTCCTCCCCGGGCCTCGTCCCTCGCCCCGCCTCGTCGCGGCTCAAGGCGCGCGTCCGTCGCGTGCAGCGTTGTACCGCTCTCCGTCGAAGAACTCGATGGCCCACGTGCCGCGGCCCATGGTCAGGCTGGGCTGGATCGCGACGATCTCGCGCTCGATGGCCAGCACCTCGGCCACGGTCTTGCCGGCCAGCGAATCCAGCTGCGTCCATGTCGGCGGCAGCAGGAACGTGCGCTTGGCCGCGAAATCGTCGAGCGCGCGCTCCGGTGTGGCCCAGCCGACCCTGTCCGATTCGGTGTTCTCACCGTCGGCGCGCTGCCCCTCCGGCAGGGCGGCGACGAAGAAGAACGTGTCGTAGCGGCGGGTGCGCTCCTCTTCCGGGGTGATCCAGTTGGCCCACGGCCGCAACAGGTCCGCCCGCAGCATCAGGCCTTCCCGGCGCAGGAAGTCTCCGAAGGACAGCGTGTTGTCGGCCAGCGCCAGCCGGGCGTCCCGGTACACGCTGGCGTCGTCGACGATCAGATCGGGATCACCGGATGCCCCGGCGAACAGCACCCCGGATTCCTCGAACGTCTCCCGGGCCGCCGCACACACCAGGGCCAGCGCCAGATCCTCGTCCACCCCGAACCGCTGCGCCCACCACGACGGCGGCGGACCGTGCCAGTCGATATCGGCGTTACGGTCCCGGTCGTCGACCCCGCCGCCCGGAAAGACGATGACGCCGCCGACGAACTCCATCGCCCGGTGCCTGCGCATCAGGAACACCTCGACCCCGCGCTCACCGTCGCGTACCAGCATCACCGTCGCGGCGGGCCGGACGGGCAGAGGGACAAACGGCTCCTCCGACGAAGAAGTGCTCATGCTCGCCTCCGATGTGCAGCGCGGCTGCGGACCCGCCGCGCGAAGTAGCGGCCTTCGATCATCTCCAGCGCGATCGACTGGCCGAATGCCTTGGACAGGTTCTCCGATGTCATGACCTCGCTGAGCAGCCCACCGGCCACCACCTTGCCCTCCGACAGGATCAACGCGTGCGAGAAGCCCGGCGGGATCTCTTCGACGTGGTGGGTCACCAGCACGGTGGCGGGTGCGTCCGGGTCGGCGGCCAGGTCGGCCAGCCGCGCCACCAGCTCTTCGCGGCCGCCGAGGTCCAGGCCGGCTGCCGGCTCGTCGAGCAGCAGCAGTTCCGGATCGGTCATCAACGACCGGGCGATCAGCACACGTTTGCGCTCGCCTTCGCTCAGGGTGCCGTAGGTGCGCTCGGCCAGATGCTCGGCGCCGACGCTTTCCAGCATGTCGACCGCCTGCTCGTAATCGACGTCCTCGTAGGCTTCGCGCCAGCGCCCCAGCACCGCGTATCCGGCGGAGACCACCAGATCGCGAACCACCTCACTGTCCGGAACCCGTTGCGACAGAGCCGAACTCGAAAGGCCGACCCGCGCGCGCAGCTCGGCCATGTCCACTTTGCCCAGGCGTTCACCGAGCACGTGGGCCAGTCCGGTGGACGGGTACTCCATGGCGGCGGCGATGCGCAGCAGCGAAGTCTTACCGGCCCCGTTGGGTCCGATGACCACCCAGCGTTCATCGAGTTCGACCTGCCAGGAGACCGGGCCCACCAGGACCCGGCCCCCGCGGCGGAGCGAGACTTTCCGAAAATCGATCAGCAGGTCTGGGTCGACGGAGTCCTCTGCTTCGGGCACTCGATCATGGTAGTCATGGGCGTCTCGGCGCCGAACTCAGCGAGCACCTGCGCCGGCATCACCCGCAGGATCAGCTGCACCAGCGGACCGATCCCGAACGCGTAGATCACGGTCCCGATGCCGACGGTGCCACCCAGCAGCCAGCCGGTGGCCAGAACGGTGGCCTCGATCGTGGTGCGCACCAATCGCACTGACCATCCGGTGCGGGCCACCAGACCGGTCATCAGCCCGTCCCTGGGCCCCGGCCCGAGTCCGGCGCCGATGTAGAGCACGGTGCTGATGGCGTTGAGCACCACGGCGCCGAGCATCACCGCCACCCGGACGGGTAGCGACCCGAGCTCGGGCAGCACGGCCAGGGATGCGTCGACCGTGACGGCGATGACGATGACGTTGGCGACGGTGCCGACGCCGGGACGGTTGCGCAGCGGGATCCAGGCCAGCAGCACCGCGACCCCCACCAGCGCCGACGCGGTGCCGATGGTCAACCCGGTGTGCCCGGCCAGGCCCTGGTGAAAGACGTCCCACGGGTCGAGCCCGAGGCCGGCCCGCACCATCAGTGCCATCGAGAAGCCGTAACCGGCCAGGCCCAACAGCAGTGCACCGAGACGGATGGGCGTGAGCCGGGCCCTCATGCGTGGTCCGGGAATCGGACCCGGACGGCGTCGAGGTCCTGAATGGCGCGGCGGTAGTCGGCGTCGAGATCACGACGGTCCCACATCTCGTCGCCCTGGCTGGGCCGCACCGCCGCGGCGGCCATCCGCGCACCCAGGCGCGTCAGCCGAGCGGACCACATCGATAACCAGTTTTCGTTCATGGAGACATCTTCTGAGCCCACTGGCTTGCCATTCAATAGCCAGTTGGCGAATACTGGCCTGAACATGACCATAGAAATGGGGCGACGCGCCCTCGATGTGGACCTGCTCAGCCGCGAGCTCGGGAACTGGCGTACGGCCAACCGGGCCGGTCCCGCGTACCAGGGGCTCGCAGATGCCATCCGGCTGCTCATCGTCGACGGGCGTGTTCCCGTGGGCGCCCGGCTCCCGAGCGAGCGCGCCCTGGCCGACGCGCTGCGCGTTTCCCGCACCACCGTCACCGCGGCGTACACCCAGCTCGGTGAAGACGGTTATCTGCATGCCCGCCGCGGGGCCCGCAGCACCACCGCGCTCCCGGTCCTGCCGGCGGTCCAGACCAGTGCGGCCACCGCGACCGTCAGCCTGGCCGCCGCCGCACTCCCCGCACCACCGGCGGCCGTGCTCGACGCTTTCGCCGATGCCGCCGCTCAGGTGGCGCCGTACCTGCACGCGCCCGGTCACGAGCTGGTGGGCGTCGATGCACTACGCCTGGCCGTTGCCGAAAGATACTGTGCGCGTGGACTTCCCACTGAACCCGAGGACATCCTGATCACCAGCGGCGCGCAGCACGCCATCAGCCTGATCCTCGCCGCCTACACCCAGTCGGGCGACCGGGTGCTGGTCGAACAACCGACCTATCACGGCGCGCTGTCGGCGATCGCCACCGCGGGTGCCCGCGCGGTCCCGGTCGCGATGACGGACTCCGGCTGGGAACTGGATGCCGTGCACGCCGCGATCCGGCAACTGGCTCCCAATCTGGCCTACCTGATACCGGACAATCACAACCCGACCGGTTTCACCATGGCCGACGGCGACCGGAAACGGTTGGCGCACATCATCACCGAGACACGCACCCGCACCGTCATCGACGAGACGATCCTGGACATGTGGATCGATGACGAGCCGCCGCGACCGCTGGCCGCCGAGTTGACCAGCCGGCGCGACCTGGTGCTGACCATCGGCTCGATGTCCAAGTCGTTCTGGGGTGGACTGCGGATCGGTTGGATCCGGGCTGAACCGAGTATCGTCGCCACGCTGGCCGCGCTGCGGCCCTCACTCGATCTGGGCACCGCGATTCTCGAACAACTGGTCGCCGCAAGCCTGCTCGACGGCGCTGAAGGCATCCTGGCCGAGCGTCGCGAGATCCTGCGCTCCCGGCGCGCTTTCCTGGTCGATCTGCTGGCACGCCGGCTCCCCGACTGGCAGCCAGGTCACGGAGTGGGCGGGATGTCGCTGTGGGTGCGGCTTCCCACACCGATGAGCACCGCGCTCTCGGCGTCGGCGTCGAGGCTGGGGTTGGATCTGCCTGCGGGCCCGCGATTCGGTGTGGACGGGACCCTGGAACGCTTCATCCGGGTGCCTTACGCCCTGCCCGAGGACCAACTCGAGGAGGCCGTCGAATTGATGGTGCGCGCTTGGCATTCCGTCACCGGAGTCGGTGTCGCAGATGTGGGTGCCGCCGTCGTCGTGTGACCTCACGGCGCAGCGGTATCGCGGCGGCCTCGCCGGCGCTCATACATCGCGCGGTCGGCCCGTTCGAGAACCATGTCGATGGACAGGCCGTCCCCCGGCCGGTGTGCGGCGAAACCGATGGTCAACGCCACCGGAAGCTCCGCACCATCGGCAAGTCTGACCGGCGTGCGTCCCACCGCGGTGATGATCCGGTCAGCCAGCAGTCTGAGCCGGTCGTGGTCGGTGACGTCGGTGGTGATCAGGAACTCGTCGCCGCCCCAGCGTGCCACCAGGTCACCGTCGCCCACAGCGCCGAGCAGGCGGCCCGCCACCTCGATCAGCAGTTGATCGCCGGCGTGGTGGCCGCGCCTGTCGTTGACCGTCTTGAATCTCTCGATATCGCAGAAGAGCACGCCGTAGCCGAGTTCACCCGCCTGCAACCGCTCGAGCCTGCTCCACGCGGCGGACCGGTTGGCGATCGCGGTGAGTGGGTCGGTGGCAGCCTGCCGCGCCAGGTCGGCCTCGCGGATGCGGTCAGCGGTGACATCCACGATCTGCGAGACGAAGCACCGGGGCCGGTCACGCGGGGCGTGCACCAGCACAGCGGTCAGGGCGCACCACACCACGCGCCCGTCGGCGGCGATGTAACGCTTGTCGATGCGGTACGACCGCCGCCGCCCCGCCAGGCACTCGGCGACCAGGGCCAGATCGGAGTCCAGGTCATCAGGATGGGTGACCTGCTGGAAAGTCATCTCGGACAGCGCCTTTCGGCTGTATCCGAGCATCACCCGCAGCGCCCGGTTGGTACGCAGGAACGTGCCGTCCAGACCGACGACCGCCATACCGATGGGCGAATGCGCCAACGCCAACTCAAACCGCCGCTCCCCCAACAGGTCGAAGGTCTGGGGTAGCAGATCATCAGGCGCCGCAGTCACTTCCGCGGCGGGAAACCCGTGCGCCGGGGGCTTCGGACGACTGAGGTGATAGCCCTGGGCCCACGTGATGCCGGCCGCGCTGACGGCGTCGAGTTCTCCTTGCGTCTCCACCCCTTCGGCGATCACGGTGGCACCGATCTGGCCGGTGAACTCGGCGATCGCCTGCGCCAGCCGCCGCCGCGCATCGTCACCGTCGATGTTGCGGGTGATGGACAGATCGATCTTGACGAACTCCGGCTCCAGTTCGAGGACATGGGAGAACGAGGAGAAGCCGGCGCCGACGTCGTCGACTGCCACCCGCATCCCCCGTGTCCGGCAGGCCTCCAAAACGTCGTCGAGAGCCCCGTAGTTGTGCACCGCGTCGTGCTCGGTGATCTCGAGCACGATCCGCGACGCGTCGGCATCGGCCAGCAGCTCGGCCCACGGCACCTGCAGGACGGCCGCCGGCGAGATGTTGATGGCGACGAACACGTCGGCGGGAAGTTGCGGCATCATGGCCACGACGCGCATCACGATGGCCGTCTCGAGTTCGATGTTCAGGCCCAGCGCCGCGGCCCGCGTGAAGAAGGACGCGGGTTGAAACGGTTCGCACGGGAACCGGGCCAGCGCTTCGACACCCACCACCTGACCGGTGCCCACATCGTGAATCGCTTGGAAAACCACTTCGAACAGCCGATCGGAGACCACCCGGCGTATTGCCCGGCTCTGCTCGGCCGTGGAGTCGGCGCCACGCGCCGGCGATTCCATCAGGGCCCCGATCAGTTCGGCGACGTGCCGGACGATCCGCACGTCGACATCGGCGAGGTCCGGCTTCGCGTGTTGGCTCACCGCGCACACCGTTCCCAGCGTGGCCCCGTTGGCGTCGAGCACCGGCACGCCCACATAGGCGCCCAGCCCCAGCTCGCGCGTGATCGGCAGCGCAGCGGTCGTCTGGTTGGCGATCGTGTCCGGGATGACAGCGGGCAACCTGCCATCGATGACACGCACGCAGTAGGACCCCGACAACGACGACCGCTCGCCCGACGAGAGGCCCAGCGCTTCGGCATCCCCGTCGAGGACCTCGAACACCTGCATTCCGTCGCGGAAGCACGACAGCCAGGCGGTGTCCAGACCGAGTCGGGAGCGCAGCACACCCAACAACGTGCGGACCAGGTCGACGGGGATGTCAGGCTCGCCATCCGCGAGGGCCTTGTCAACCCCGTCGACGTGCATGGCAAGAAATATAGACCTGCACGTGACCGGACCTACTGCTCAACGAGGCAGCGGCCCGCTACTCGGAGGGAATGTCCACCCGACCGCCGAGCCCGTCCACCGCATCGGCCGCCTCGATCTCCGCGCGGGTGACACCGAGGATGAACAGCACGGTGTCCAGGTAAGGATGGCTCAACGACGCGTCGGCCACCTCACGCAACGCGGGCTTGGCGTTGAACGCGACACCGAGACCGGCGGCGGCCAGCATGTCGATGTCATTGGCTCCGTCACCGACGGCCACGGTCTGTTCCATGGGCACATTGACCTGGTGCGCGAAGTCACGCAGTGCTTTGGCTTTCCCGGGCCGGTCGACGATCTGCCCGACCACCCGGCCGGTGAGGATTCCGTCGACCACCTCGAGTTCGTTGGCCGCCACATAGTCCAGCATCAGTTCGTGCGCCAGCGGATCGATCACCTGCCGGAAGCCGCCGGAAACGACACCGCAGTGGAACCCAAGGCGCCGCAAAGTCCGAATTGTGGTGCGGGCGCCCGGAGTGAGCTCCAACTGGTCGGCCACCTCGTCGAGGACACTGGCGGGCAGACCCTCCAGAGTCGCCACCCGCTCCCGCAGCGATTCGGCGAAGTCGAGTTCGCCGCGCATCGCAGCCTCGGTGATCTGCGCAACCTTGGCTTCGGCGCCCGCCCGGGCGGCCAGCATCTCGATGACCTCGCCCTGGATCAGGGTCGAGTCGACATCGAAGACGATGAGCCGCTTGGCTCGCCGGCTCAGGCTGTACGCCTCGATCGCGACGTCGATGCCCTCCTCGACGGCGACCGCGGCCAGTGCCGCCTGCAGCTCACTGCCGACCCCGGGCGGGACCGACACCCGCAACTCGAGGCCGGTCACCGGATAGTCGGAGACACCGCGGATGAAGTCGATGTTGACCCCGAGCTTGGCGGCCTCACGCGCCAGCACACCGAACGCCTGCGCCGTGACCGGCCGTCCCAGCACCACGATGGAGTGCGTCGACGGCTCCCGGATGATCGGCAGATCATCACTGCGTTCGATCGAAACATCCAGTCCGACACCATGAATCGCGGCGCGGACTTCGCTGTGGAAGTCGTGTCCACCCAGCAGTACCGCAGGAGGACCCGATACCAGCACCCCGAGGGTGAGCCGCCCCCGGATGACCACCTGTTCGACATTGAGCAGTTCGACTTTGTGCCGTGAGAGCACTTCGAACAGCGCGGACGTCACGCCAGGTTGATCAACTCCGGTGACGGTGATCAACACCGACGCCTTCGGCACGCTAAGCCCCCCGCTGACTAACTCGTATGCCTCGGAGAATCACTGGGTGAATCAGGTACGGACGTTCTCGTCGTCGAGTCGCGTCACGTCACCGTCGGACGGGCCGTGCGCACGCCCGATGTGGGCCTCTGCGCGCATCCGGTCGATCATGTGCGGGTAGTGCAACTCGAACGCCGGGCGCTCGGACCGGATCCGGGGCAGCTCGGTGAAGTTGTGCCGCGGCGGCGGGCAGCTGGTGGCCCACTCCAGGGAGTTGCCGTAGCCCCACGGATCGTCGACCGTGACGACCTCGCCGTAGCGCCAGCTCTTGAACACGTTCCACAGGAACGGCAGCGTCGAGATGCCCAGGATGAACGCACCCACGGTGGAGACGATGTTCAGCGTGGTGAAGCCGTCGGTGGGCAGGTAGTCGGCGTACCGACGCGGCATGCCCTCGTCACCGAGCCAGTGCTGCACCAGGAACGTGGTGTGGAAGCCGATGAAGGTCAGCCAGAAGTGCAGCTTGCCCAGGCGCTCGTCGAGCAGGCGGCCCGTCATCTTCGGGAACCAGAAATAGATACCCGCGTAGGTGGCGAACACGATGGTGCCGAAGAGCACGTAGTGGAAGTGCGCGATGACGAAGTAGCTGTCGGTGACGTGGAAGTCCAGCGGCGGGCTGGCCAGCAGCACACCCGAGAGGCCACCGAGCAGGAACGTGACGATGAACCCGACCGAGAACAGCATGGGTGTCTCGAACGTCAACTGGCCCTTCCACATCGTGCCTATCCAGTTGAAGAACTTGATACCCGTGGGCACCGCGATCAGGAAGGTCATGAAGGAGAAGAACGGCAGCAGCACGGCGCCGGTGGCGTACATGTGGTGCGCCCACACCGCGACCGACAGCGCGGCGATGGCCAGCGTCGCGTAGATCAGGGTGGTGTAACCGAAGATCGGCTTGCGGCTGAAGACCGGGAAGATCTCCGAGACGATGCCGAAGAACGGCAGCGCGATGATGTACACCTCGGGGTGGCCGAAGAACCAGAACAGGTGCTGCCACAGCAGGACACCGCCGTTGGCGGGGTCGTAGACGTGGGCACCGAGATGGCGGTCGGCGGCCAGACCGAACAGCGCGGCGGTCAGCAGCGGGAAGGCCAGCAGCACCAGGATGGACGTCACCAGGATGTTCCAGGTGAAGATCGGCATCCGGAACATCGTCATGCCGGGGGCGCGCATGCAGACGCAGGTGGTGATCATGTTGACGCCACCGAGGATGGTGCCGAGACCACCGACGGCCAGACCCATGATCCACAGGTCGGCGCCGGCACCCGGTGAGTGGATGGCGTCGGTCAGCGGCGAGTAGGCGGTCCAGCCGAAGTCGGCGGCACCACCGGGGGTGATGAAGCCGGCGGTGGCGATCAACGCGCCGAACAGGAACAGCCAGAACGAGAATGCGTTCAGCCGCGGGAACGCCACGTCGGGCGCACCGATCTGCAGCGGAAGCACCAGGTTGGCGAACCCGAACACGATCGGGGTGGCGTAGAACAGCAGCATCACCGTGCCGTGCATGGTGAACAGCTGGTTGAACTGCTCGTTGGACAGGAACTGCAGCCCCGGCAGGGCGAGCTCGGTCCGCATGAACAGCGCCATCAGGCCGCCGATGAGGAAGAAGGCGAAGCAGGCGACGCAGTACATGATGCCGATCAGCTTGTGATCGGTGGTGGTGATCAGCTTGTAGATCAGGTTGCCCTTGGGGCCGACCCGCTCCGGGTACGGACGCGCGGCTTCGAGTTCTCCAAGCGGGGGCGCTTCGGCGGTCAAGAGCTCCTCCAAGAAATCACTTCAGGCCACCGAACGGTAGCCACTGATCTTCTGGACGAATCCTATCCCCCGTTCCTGTGTCTGTCGGCACGGGTCCGACAAAGTGTCGTAGATGCCGGTGTTACGGTCGGGCCGTGCTGATCAGCCGTCTGCGCCCGGGGGTCCTCACCGCTGCCGCAGCCGTGCTCACGGCGGTCACCGTGACGTTGAGCGCCGGCTGCTCCGCCCCCCAGGGCATGACCCCGGTGGAGCCGTCCCGCAGCATCGTCACCAGCACCACCAAGATCGCCGACGCCGCCGTGTTGGGAAATCTGCGCCGGCCCGACGAATCCTGCGCACCCGAACCAGCTGCGGTGGATCCCGGACCTCCCACCCGCCCCGTCAACAGCGGTACCGACCGCGGTGACATCGAGGTGCCCGCCGACCCGCAACGCATCGTCGCCCTGTCCGGCGATCAACTCGATGCCCTGTGCGCCCTGGGATTGCAGTCACGCGTGGTGGCCGCCGCCCTGCCCGACGGCTCCGATCAGCAGCCGTCCTACCTCGGCACCGTCATCCACCAGGTGCCCGGCGCCGGCCCGCGCAGCGCTCCCGATACCGCCGCCGTCGCCGCGGCGAGCCCGGACCTCATCCTCGGATCGACAGCCCTGACGCGGGAGTTCTACAGCGACTTCCTGGCCATCGCGCCCACGGTGTTCACCGGGGCGCCCGGCGCCAGGTGGGCCGACACCGTGCGCACCGTGGGCGCGGCGACCGGCCGTGCCCGCGCCGCCGAGGAGCTGCTGGCCAGGTTTGCCGACGAGGCCAGGGAAACCGGACTGACCAACGACGCCACGCACTACCAGGTCTCGGTGGTGCAGCTGACCGACACCGCGGTGCGGGTGTTCGGGGCCGACAATTTCCCGGCGTCTGTCCTCGCCCAGGTGGGTGTGGACCGGCCCGCGTCGCAGCGCTTCACCGATCAGCCGTACGTCGAAGTCGGTATGGACGCCGCGGACCTCTCGGCCGCGGACGGTGACATCATCTACGTCTCGTTCGACTCGCCGGCGGCCAAGGAGCGCGCCGCATCCTTCATGACCAGCGACGCGTGGCGCGCGCTGTCGGCCACCCGGGACCATCGTGTCTTCGTCGTCAACAACGAGGTGTGGCAGACCGGCGAGGGCCTCGTCGCCGCCCGCGGCGTCGTCGAGGACTTGCGATTCGTCAACTCACCGGTCAACTGAGGCTGCACTAGATTCGTGGTCGTGTTCCACGTACTGACACTGACCTATCTGAAGCCCCTCGACGTGGTCGACCAGACCCGCCCCGCGCACGTCGAGTGGATCAACTCCGAGATCGCCAAGGGACGGTTGCTGCTGGCAGGGCGCCAGGAATCGGAACAGGGCGGAGTCCTGATCACCGGCGACATCCCCGTCGAGGCCGCCGAGGAACTGATGGCCGCCGACCCCTACACGGGGGCCGGACTGGTGACTTACGAGCGGGTCGGCTTCAACGCTGCGCTGCGGGCCCCGGGTCTTTAATCTCACAATCGGACCCGTCGGGGAGTAAACCGGGGGCGCGACCCGTTGCGCCAATTCGGGTAACCGCGAAGACGCGGGCTTGATATGTCCGAATTCGCACATTTGCACACGAGCTGAAGAGGGCTAGTTATATGACCACGACCGTTTCCGCCTACGCCGCGACCTCCGCCACCGAGCCGCTCACCAAGACCACCATCGAGCGCCGCGATGTGGGCCCGCATGATGTCGCCTTCGACATCAAGTTCGCCGGCATCTGTCACAGCGACATCCACACCGTCAAGGCCGAGTGGGGCCAGCCCAACTACCCGGTGGTGCCCGGCCACGAGATCGCCGGCGTCGTCACCGAGGTGGGTTCCGAGGTCACCAAGTTCAAGGTCGGCGACCACGTCGGCGTCGGCTGCATGGTGAATTCCTGCCAGAACTGCGAGAACTGCAAAGCCGGTAAAGAGCAGTACTGCACCGGCGGCGGCATGATCGGCACCTACAACGCCACCGACAAGGACGGCACCCCGACTCAGGGTGGCTACAGCCAGGCGATCGTCACCAACGAGAACTTCGTGCTGCGCATCCCCGACTCGCTGCCGCTGGACAAGGCCGCTCCCCTGCTGTGCGCCGGTGTCACCCTCTGGTCACCGCTGAAGCACTGGAACGCCGGACCGGGCAGCAAAGTCGCCGTCATCGGCCTCGGCGGCCTCGGCCACATGGGCGTCAAGCTCGCTGCCGCCCTGGGCGCCGAGGTGACCGTGCTCAGCCAGTCGCTGAAGAAGATGGAAGACGGGCTGCGCCTGGGCGCCAGCGAGTACTACGCCACCAGCGATCCCGACACCTTCAAGAAGCTGGCCGGAAAATTCGACCTGATCCTCAACACTGTGTCGGCCAACCTGGACCTCGGCCTGTACCTGGGCCTGCTGAAAATCGACGGCACGCTGGTCGAGCTGGGCGCCCCGGAGCAGCCCCTCGAGGTGCCGTTCTTCCCGCTGGCCGGCGGCCGCCGCAGCCTGTCCGGTTCGATGATCGGCGGCATCCCCGAGACCCAGGAGATGCTCGACTTCTGCGCCGAGCACGATGTGACCCCCGAGATCGAGGTCATCGAGGCCTCCTACGTCAACGAGGCCTACGAGCGGGTGTTGGCCAGCGACGTGCGCTACCGCTTCGTCATCGACACCAGCACCATCTAGTAGCTAGATCCCCCGCAGGAAGTCTCCGGAGACGGTGACCGCGGGCGCCGACGAGTCGCCGCCCACCACCAGCGTCGCGAACGCGACGTCTCCGGAGATTCCCGCGAACCACCCGTGAGAGCTGGTGTTGTCCCCGAATTCGGCGGTGCCCGTCTTGCCGCCGAGTTCGGGGATGTCGCGTAATTGGGCGGCGGTGCCCTCGGTGACGGTTTGCCGCATCATCGCCCGTAGCGGCTGAGTCACGTTGGGCGGCAACGGAACCGACTCCGTATCCGCCTCGGTGGCCTCACCCTCGACGAGGGTGGGCGTGACGGTGGCCCCGTGCGCGAGGCTGGCCTCGGCCACGGCCAGACCGAAGGGGCTGACCGTCACCGTGCCCTGCCCGATCCCGTTCTCCACCCGCTGCGCCGGGGTGTCCGCCGCTGGTACCGCGCCGGTGACCGTGGTCAACCCGGGGATCACATAGTCGACGCCGATGCCGAAGTCGCGCGCTGTGGTGGTCAGGGCGCCGGGCGGCAATTGGTCGGCGAGCTGTCCCATGGTGGTGTTGCACGATCGTGCGAATGCCGTGGCAAACGGCACCGTCCCCAGATCGAAGTTGTCATCGTTGGGGATGGTGCGGTTGTCGATGGTCAAGACGCCCGGGCAGCTGACCGGGGTCTCCGGTGCCACCAGTCCCGCGCTCAGAGCGGCCGCCGAGGTGATGGTCTTGAACGTGGACCCCGGCGGATAGAGTCCCGAAAAGGCCAGGGGGCCTTGAGCATTGGCTGCCACGTTCTGCGCCGCGGCAAGAATGCCGCCGGTGGAGGCGGACAGCGCCACCAGAACGGTGGGCCGGGGCTCGACGGACACCGCCCGCTGCGCCAGCAACTGCAGCCGCAGATCCACAGTGGTGCGAATCGGCTCGGTGGGCTTCGGCGGTGACGACTCCAACCGCTGTGCCAGTGCGCCGTCGGCATCCACCAGCGACACCGACCAACCCGAGTTGGCCGTGATCCGGTTGTGCCACAGTTCGGGCAAACCGGCGATGGCCGGCGACGACAGGTTTCGGTCGGCGGTCAGCAGCTCACCCTGCTGGACGACGGTGACACCAGGGATGGTGGCCAGCGCGGGCGAGATCAGGGCGAGGTCGGCTTCGCGCAGCTTGATCACGGTCACCCGGTCATCTGTGTTGCCGGCGAACAGGGCGGCGATCGACTCGGGGGTGACAGCCGGCTCGAACGGCACCAGCAGTGGCGCCAGGGCCGCGGCTGATGCCTGCTGCGCCCTGTCCAGGCTGATGACCCCGACGGTCTGCCACGTCAGCAGCGGCTGACCGGTGCGGTCCAGGACCGGGGTCTGCAGATCGCTGTCCTGGCTGAACTGGAAATTCAACCCCGGCTGCAGGTCGCGGTGCAGCAGCGTCGGCGACCAGGTGATGCGCCAGTCCTCTCCGTCTCGGGCGACGGTCGCATCGGTGTCGTAACGCATCTCGCGGCCCGGCCCGAACGTCCACTGGTACGAGACGGTGAACTCGGCATCCTGGCCGTCGACCTGGACGGGAGTCGCTGCCACCGATGCGCCCTGTCCCATGCCGTCGAGCATGCCGGCTATCACCGGCTCCGCGGCGGCGGGATCCGTGGTCTCGGCGGCTGCGGCCCGAGCATCCTTGCGTTGCAGCGCGTTTGCGAATGCCGTGAAGCGATCACTCGGGTCAGGGCCGCCGGAACAGCCGACCACGCCGAGCAGCATGGCGAGCGTCGTAACGATCAGGACCACCTGGTGCACTCTGCGTCGCCTCATAGACCTCCGAGTTAACCGCTCCGAGCCGCACAGCTCAACCTGTCAAGTTGCTGCGAATACCTGTGGCCAAGTTGTGAGGCCCATTCCCCGATGCGACGCTCGCTGCGGATTCGCAACGCCGCGGAACCCTCAGCATCCCTTTTCGATCCAGGAGGCCCGCGGTGAGTACTGATTCCGCAGCCGTTCAGTCACCCGATTCTCCGTCGGGACTGAAAAAAGGCGCCATCGGCATGGTGGCCGTTATTTTCATGGCGGTCGCCAACGCGGCGCCCATCACCGCGATGACCGGCAACACGCCCATCGCCGTCGGATTCGGCAACGGCCTCGGCGCGCCCGCCGGGTTCCTCTTCGCGACCATCATCCTCACGCTGTTCGCACTGGGCTACGTGGCGATGGCCAAGCACATCACCACCACCGGCGCCTTCTACGGCTTCATCTCGCACGGCCTTGGCCAGGTGTGGGGCATGGCCAGCGGGATGCTCGCGACATTCGCCTACGTGGTCTTCGAGGGATCCCTGATCGGCGGCTGCGCCTATTTCGCCAACGATGCGGTCAACACCATTGTGGGCGTGGACATCCCGTGGCTGGTGTTCGCCGTCGGCGCGGTGCTCGTCATAGCGGCGCTGTGCCACTTTCACATCAGCCTCACCGCGGCCATCCTCGGTGTCACGCTCGTGGCCGAGGTGCTGGTACTGCTCGCGCTGGCGTTCTCGGTGGTCTTCTCCGGCGGCGGCCCCGACGGTTTCATGCTGGACAAGACCGTGCTGCTGAACAACGCCTTCTCCAGCCTGCCCGAGGGCGCCTTCGGCACCGCGGCGGCGGCCGGGTCCATGGCGATCGGGCTGTTCTTCGCGTTCTGGTCCTGGGTCGGATTCGAGACCACGGCGGTGTACGGCGAGGAATCCCGCAACCCGAAGAAGATCATCCCGCGGGCCACCCTGATCGCGGTGATCGGCCTGGGGCTGTTCTACACATTCGTCTCGGCGATGGTGCTGGCCGGCAACGGCGCCGCAGCCTCGGTGGAGGCCTCGATCAGCGCCTCGCCGCTGGATCTGTACTTCGGTCTGGTGGAAGCCAACCTCGGCACCATCCTGCTCGACATCTACAAGATCTTGTTGGTGATCGGCTCCTTCGCCTGCGCGCTGGCGTTCCACAACGCCGCCTCGCGCTACCTGTTCGCCCTGGGCCGCGAAATCCCCTCGGCCGCAGTGCAGAAGAGCATCGGCGCGGCGCATCCCAAACACGGCTCGCCGTACATCGCCTCGGCGGTGCAGAGTGCGATCACCCTGGCGATCGTGTTGCTGTTCGCGTTCTTCACCGCCGTGCAGGTGCCCGACGCCGACGGTGTGCCCGTCGATACTCCGGCGCTGGTGCCCTACACCAACATCTACGGACTGCTGGCGCTGATCGGCACCGCCGCGATCCTGCTGGTGCAGGCCATCTGCTCGTTCGCCGTGATCTGGTACTTCTGGGTGCGAAAGACCCACCGCGGCAACATCATCACCACGTTGGTTTGCCCCCTCATCGGTGGCGTGGCCATGCTCTACGTGGTGTGGCTGCTGTGGGACAACCGCGCCTTCGCCGCGGGTTATGCCGCCAACTCCCTGGTGTTCAAGGCCGGTCCGTACTTCATCCTGGCCGTCTTCGTGCTCGGGCTCGTGTACGCGCTGTGGCTGCGGTCCGCACGGCCCGAGGTCTACGCCGCGATCGGGCGGACGGTGATGGAGGACGCCCACGAACGCGCCTGAGCGCACCTGAACGAAACCCCCTGTGGCACACAGCGCCACAGGGGGTTTCGTTTGTGGTCGACGATCTAGAAGTCCCAGTCCTCGTCTTCGGTGTTGACGGCCTTGCCGATGACGTAGCTGGAGCCCGAGCCGGAGAAGAAGTCGTGGTTCTCGTCGGCGTTGGGGCTCAGCGCCGACAGAATGGCCGGGTTGACGTCGGTCTCGTCCTTCGGGAACAGCGCCTCGTAGCCCAGATTCATCAGCGCCTTGTTGGCGTTGTAGCGCAGGAACTTCTTGACGTCCTCGGTGAGCCCCACACCGTCGTAGAGATCCTGGGTGTATTCCACCTCGTTGTCGTACAGCTCGAACAGCAGCTCGTAGGTGTAGTCCTTGAGCTCGGTGCGCTTGGCCTCGTCGACCTGTGCCAGGCCGCGCTGGAACTTGTAGCCGATGTAGTAGCCGTGCACGGCCTCGTCGCGGATGATCAGCCGGATCATGTCGGCGGTGTTGGTGAGCTTGGCGCGGCTGGACCAGTACATCGGCAGGTAGAAGCCCGAGTAGAACAGGAAGCTCTCCAGCAGCGTCGAGGCCACTTTGCGCTTGAGCGGCTCGTCACCTTTGTAGTACTGCATGACGATCTCGGCCTTGCGCTGCAGGTTCGGGTTTTCTTCCGACCAGCGGAACGCCTCGTCGATCTCGGCGGTGGAGCACAGCGTGGAGAAGATGTTGCTGTAGCTCTTGGCGTGCACCGATTCCATGAACGCGATGTTGGTGTACACCGCTTCCTCGTGCGGGGTGAGCGCGTCGGGGATCAGGCTGACCGCACCGACGGTGCCCTGGATGGTGTCGAGCAGCGTCAGGCCGGTGAACACCCGCATGGTGAGCTGCTTCTCGTGGTCGTTGAGCGTGCCCCACGA
Organism: Mycolicibacterium sp. SMGY-1XX; assembly: GCF_059132455.1. Taxonomy (NCBI): domain Bacteria; kingdom Bacillati; phylum Actinomycetota; class Actinomycetes; order Mycobacteriales; family Mycobacteriaceae; genus Mycobacterium; species Mycolicibacterium sp. SMGY-1XX. Next base: position 2,590,623 of record NZ_CP101139.1, on the reverse strand, counting down.
CGGGATGTCGTTGGACACCGGGACCTTCTCCGGCAACCAGAAGTTGCCGGTCAGCCTGTCCCACACTTCGCCGTCTTTGTCATCGTGCAGACGATTCCAGTTGATGGCCGAAACGCGGTCGATCAGCTTGATTCCATCAGACACCGGAAACCCCTTCTGCAACACCTTGACGGCGAATCGCCGCTTGTGCCCGCAACACTACAACTGGGGTGAGACAACAGGCCGCAACACAAGACGTTGTGTCGCCACGAGTTTTCTCAGGCCGGCGCCGACACGCGTTCGACACGCCGGGAAGGCCCGATGAGCCGGTACTCGTCGAGGTCCAGCGTGCGCGTCGCCGCCCAGTACTGCCAGGTGAACCCGCCCCACAACGTGCGGTTGTTGCCGTGCTCGTCGAGATACCAGCTACGGCAACCGCCGGTGTTCCACACCGAGTGCGACAGGTCCTCCTGCAGCTTGTCGTTGAATCGGTTCTGCGCCTCCCGTGTCGGTGTCAGCGCGTCGGCCCCGGCTCTGTCGACCGCCGCGATGGCCTGCGCGACGTAGCGGATCTGCGATTCGATCATGAACACCACCGAGGTGTGGCCCAGACCGGTGTTCGGGCCGAGCAGGAAGAACAGGTTGGGCATACCGGCCACTGTGATGCCGCGATGGGCCACCACTCCTTCGGCGTTCCACCGGTCGACCAGGTCTTCCCCGCCGGGTCCCTTGATGTCGACGTAGGTGTAGGAATCGGTGACGTGGAAGCCCGTCGCGAAGATGATGACGTCCGCGGCACGCTCGGTGCCGTCGGCGGTCACCACGCCACCGGGGGTGATCCGCGTGATCCGGTCGGTGATGACCTCGGCGTTGGGCCGGGCCAGCGATTGGTAGTAGTTGGTGGAGTACAGGATCCGTTTGCATCCGGCCCGGTAGTCGGGAGTCAGTTTCGCCCGCAGAGCGCGATCCGAGATGGCACGGCGGATGTTCCACTTCCCCATGGCCTCGTAGACGCGCAGCAAGCCCGGTCGCCGGGTCAAGCCGAACGCGGTGCCTTCGAGGAACCAGTAGATGCCGGCGCGCAATGCCGCGCGCACCCCGGGCACGCGGGCGAACACCTGCTGCAGCCGGGGTGAGATGTGGGCGTTGGGACGCGGGAATACCCAGGGCGGGGTGCGTTGGTAGAGCTGGAGGTGCGCCACCTGCCCGACCACCTCGGGCACGATCTGGATGGCGCTGGCGCCGGTGCCGATCACCGCGACCCGCTTGCCGGTCAGATCGATGCCCGGATCCCACTGCGCGGAGTGGAACGCCGAGCCGGCGAATGTGTCCAGCCCCTCGATCTCGGGCATCGACGGTATGTGCAGCGCACCGGCACCGGAGATCAGGAACTGTGCGACGAACTCCTCACCGTTGTCGGTGAAGACATGCCAACGGTGTTCGTCGTCGTCCCAGTGCGCCCGCTCCACCCGGGCGCCGAACCGGATGTGGCGGCGCAGGCCGTACTTGTCGGTGACTCCCCGCAGGTACTCCAGGATCTCCGGCTGCGGCGAGAACACCCGGGACCAGTCGGGTTTGGGTTCGAAGGAGAACGAATACAGATGCGACGGCACATCGCACGCACACCCGGGATAGACGTTGTCCCGCCAGGTGCCGCCGATGTCGTCGGCTTTCTCCAGGATGAGGAAATCGGCGCCCTGTTTTTGCAGGGCGATCGCCATCCCCAAGCCGGAGAACCCGGTGCCGATGATCAGGGCGCGAAAACGGGGAACCTTCTCGGAGATCATGGGACCCACGGTACTGGGTAAAACTGCGTCGCTCACCCTACTCGGCGAGCATTACGATCGAACGCCGCAACTGCTGTTCAGGCGCCGCCGGCGGAAGCGGTTCGGCCGGGTGAACGGCAAACGCGTTGATGATCAACGCCGCGAATCGACGCCACGGCTCAGCCCCCTGGGCGGAGCCGGAATTCGCCGTCGCCGAGACCACTCCCGCGTTGGCCAGCAGCATCACCACCACATCGCCGGCGACGACATCGCGGCGCAGCGCTCCGGCCTGTTGTGCACGCTCGATCAGCGTGCCCAATTTGGCCAGTGCGTCGCCGGCGCGTTTCTCGATGATGCTGCTGGCGGGAAACGACATGGTGAGCAGTTCGCGCAGGCCTGCATCACTGGCCTGTAGTTGGCACAGTTCGTAGACCAGCGCCCGGAAGCCCTGCCACGGCTCGGAATCGTCGAGGGCCCGGTCGACGGCCTCCGTGTAGCGGGAGAGGTTGCGCTCGAAGGTCGCGGCCGCCAGGTCGGCACGCGTGGGAAAGCGGCGATACAGCGTTGCGACACCGACACCGGCCTTGCGGGCCACTTCGTCGAGTGGCACTGCGATGCCCCGGGCGGCGAAGAGTTCGGTGGCCGCATCCACGATGCGGTCGCGGTTGAGTGCGGCGTCGGCACGCAATCGCCGGGTCACCCCTCCAGGGTAGCGACGTAAGCGGATGCGCCCGTCCGGTTGATTCAGCCGCCGACGTGGGTGCGGGGCACCGCTTTACCGATCGGCAGATCGGGGTCGATGCGGATACCCAGCAGCGCAGTGGTGCCGTTGATGGCCCCGACCATGATGGTGGTCAGGTACTCGATGAACTTGTCCCGTTCCATCCGGCGCGGGCTGTCCGAATCAGGCCCCAGCCACCAGTCCGTGGCCGACGTGGCCGAACCGAATGTGGTGTAGGCGGCGAGCTCGATGGCCGCGCGGTCGAGCTCCATCTCACGGAGCTCGTTGTTGAACATCTCCGCGATCGCCAGTGTGATCTCGCGACCCTCGTTGAGCGCCCGCATGGTCGACTCGGACTGTTCCGGGAACCCCTGCACCAGGAAGCGGACGACGTTGGGATGCTCGTCGACCAGATACACGTACTGCTCGACGCTGCGCCGGATGACCTCGCGGGCCGGATCGGTGGCGATGTTGATGACCGGGAAGATGCCGGCCCACAGCATGTCGCGCATGCGTTCGCCGATGGCTTGGAACAGATCGGACTTGTCCGTGAAGTGCCGGTAGATCTTGGGCTTGGCAGTGCCGGCCTCTTCGGCGATCTCGCGCAGACTCACTTCGGGCCCGAGCTTGTCGATGGCCCGGAACGCCGCGTCGACGATCTCCGAGCGCACCTTCTTGCGGTGTTCACGCCAGCGTTCGCTGCGCGCGTCCACCTTGACCGCGGCGGTTTCCCCGCCGGGTCGGATCTTCGGACCTCTGCGCACCTGAGCACTGTACCGCTCGACGGGTGCTGACCTGGGCATACCGCTACGCACCCGCAGGTCAGGGCGGTTGTTATCACAGTCACAGCGGGCGAAGCGGTTGTTGCAACAGGTGCGTACCTAGCTTTGTGGACTACCATCACCACCCGACGCCCTGAATCTTTCGAACGAGAGGCACGAGTGACGCAGCGATATGACCTGGTCATAGCCGGCGGGGGCCCCTCAGGTTCGGCTGCCGCCTGGCAGGCCGCCCAGACCGGCGCCAAGGTGCTGGTGTTGGACAAAGCGGAATTCCCGCGGGCCAAACCGTGCGGCGACGGGCTGACCGCCCGCGCAGTCAGCTACCTGCAGAAAATGGGCCTGGCCGACGAGGTCGCCACCTACCACCGGGTCAACCGGGTGACAGTGTTCAGCCCCAGCGCATGGGAACTGTCGTTCCCCAAGCGCCCAGGCATGCCCGACCACGGACACACCGTCAGCCGCGAGCACCTGGACACCGTGCTGCTCAAGCACGCCGAGTCCGCCGGCGCCGAGGTGCGCCAGGGCGCCGAGGTCACCGGTCCTGAGCTCAACGAGAACGGCCGCGTCATCGGCGTGACGCTCAAGAACGGCGAGAAGGTCTACGGCGACGCGGTGATCGCCGCCGACGGCGCCTACTCCCCCATCAAACGCGCCCTGAAGATCGACTCGGAGTACAACGGCTACTCGGCCATCGCGATCCGCTCGGAGATGCCGGCCAACCGCGTCGACTCCGACAGCCTCGACATCTACCTGAAGCTGCAGTTCCAGGGCGATCAGCTGCCCGGGTACGGCTGGGTGTTCCCGATGGGCAACGGCATCTTCAACATCGGGCTGGGCTACGTCAACAGCTACAAGAACTGGCAGGCGATCAACGCCACCCAGTTCCTCGGCGAGTTCCTGCGCACCCTGCCCCGCGACTGGGACCTCCCGGCCATCGAGGAGCTGAAGAAGAACAAGAGTGTGCGCGCCTGGCGATTGCCGATGGGCTTCACGGCGTGGCCGCCGTGGCGTCCGGGTGTGCTGTTCACCGGCGACTCGCTGGGCGCAGGCAAGCCGGCGTCCGGCGCGGGTATCTCCAAGGCCCTGGAATCCGGCCTGGCCGCCGGTGAGTGCGCCATCGCGGCACTGGAGAACGGCGGACCCGACGACTTCACCAACTACGCGCAGCGCATGGAGGCCGCGTGGGGCCGGGAGTACAAGCGGGGCCGTTACATGCACAAGCTGATCGGTCAGCCCAAGCTGGCGAACGCCGGTATCAAGCTGATCGACAACGCCGCGTTCCGTGACCGGATGCTCAAAGCGCTCTACAAGAAGGCCCAGGGGCCGCAGCACACCATCAAGAAGTAGGACCACCCCGCCGCATCGTCGGCGCCGCCGCCGGGTGTGGACTTCCGTCCGCACTCGGCGGTTGTGGTTTTTCGCGGTCTGCCCGCACCGCAGCCTCCCTTCCCCGGTCACATATGTGTCGGTTAGGACGCGACACGCCGTGTGGCCGTCACTGGGCACATATATGTCGCTATGCGGACCCGGCCATCGCGGGACATATGTGTGAATTCTGACGCGACACGCCGTGTAGCCGTCACTGGGCACATATATGTCAGAGCTCAGCGGTAGACCAGAGCCATGGCGACAGCACAGTTGACGGCGTTCATCTGCTACCGCGATCCCGACGCCATGGCGGGCTGGATCGGCGACGTGCTGGGCTTCGCGGTGGTTAGTGAGTTCCGCTATGACGGTCAGCTGGTGCACGCCGAGCTGCGCCACGGTGACGCTGTGGTGTGCATCCAGCACGACGACCGCGGTTACGACGTGCCCGCCGTCAAGGGCGACTGCGTGGGCTCCGGGCTGTACATCGTTGTTGACGCCGACGAGGTGACGGCCATTCATCAACGCGCAACCGACTGCGGCACAACAGTTCTCATCGCGCCCGCGACAACAGCCTGGGGCAACTTCCGCACCGAACTGCTGGACCCCGAGGGCAGGCAGTGGTCCATCGGGAGCTATCTGCCCGGCCAGGGCGAATAGGGTGGTTGCCATGGAGCAGCGCGTCAGCCTCATCACGCTCGGAGTCGACGATCTCGCCCGCTCCCGCGCGTTCTTCGAGCAGGGCCTGGGTTGGACGCCCGCCGCCGTCCACGACGAGGTCGCGTTCTATCAACTGCCCGGGATTGCCCTCGGATTGTTCGGACGCTCCGACTTGGCGGCCGACGCCCGCCACCCCGTCGACGGGAGCTTCAGCGGCATCACCATTGCGGTCAACCAACGCAGTCAGGCCGACGTCGACCGGGTCTTCGCTGAGGCCCGAGCAGCCGGGGCCACCATCCTCAAACCCGCTGAACGCACGGAGTGGGGCGGGTATTCGGGTTACTTCGCCGACCTCGACGGCCACGTATGGGAGATCGCGCACAACCCGCAGTGGACCGTCAACGACGACGGCACCGTCACCTTGTGAGCGAACCGGGCCTGACCGACGCCGAATTCCTGCGCGTCGAAGAGGCGTTGGGTTTCGAGTTCGCCGACGATCACCGGGCATTCCTGGCGGCACAGTTGCCGACGGGTTCCGGATGGCCCAATTGGCGTGGCGGCGTCCGCGGCCTGCAGAAGCAGATGCAGCTGCCGGTCGACGGAATCCTGTACGCGGTGGAATGGGACGACTTCTGGCATGACGGCTGGGGCCCGCGGCCTGCGCGCATGAAAGATGCTCTGCGCAGCGCCAATTACCACCTGGCGCGGGCGCCGCGGCTGGTCCCGGTGCACGGGCACCACTACCTACCGGCCGGACGCGGTACGAGCGGCCGACCCGTGTTGTCGGTGATCCGCACCGATGTCACCGTCGTGGGCGCCACGTTGACCGACTACCTCGGCTCTGACGACGGCGACCGTCAGCCGGGTGTCGTCGAGTTCTGGTCCGAGTTGATCAGCTAGCGTCGACCGCGCTTGGCCTGGCCGGGTTTGCGCGCCACCTTGCCTGCGGCGGCCCGGGCGGCCTGCTTGGCCAGCGTCTTCTCCCGGGCGGTGCGCTTGGGTGCCGGCTCGGCCTGGGCCCGCGATGAGCCGGCCTTGCGGCCCCGCACGATGCCGATGAACTCCTCGACCAGTTCCGACTGCGGACCGGCGGAGACGGCTAGCGCGACGGGGCAGGTGGGTGCATCGGCAATGGGACGGTAGGTCAGGTCCTTCCGGTGATACAGCCGGGCCAACGACTGGGGAACGACGAGTGCGCCCAACCCGGCGGCCACCAGTTCGATTGCGTCGCCGGTGGTTTCGGGCCGATGCTCGACCGGCGTTCCGGGTGCCTGCGGCCAGTTGACCACGTCGTCACACGGCAGCAGCCTCGGCTCGCCGTCGAGATCGGCGGCAGAGATCTCGTCGACGGCGGTCAAGAGGTGGTCGGTGGGCACCACAGCCACCGTCGTCTCCTCGTACAGCGGAATGATTGCGAGCCCGGAGACGTCGGCGGGTGGCCGGAGGAGCGCCACGTCGACGGCGCCGGTCCGCACGGCGTCGGCCGCCTCCGCGGCCGTCAGCGCGCGCAACTCCAGGGGTGAACCGGGGTGGCGCTCCGACCAGATCCTGGCCCACTTGGCGGGCGTCCCACCTGGGACGTAGCCGAGGGTGAGCGAGGCCGATGTCACCGCTTCAGGCTACCGATACGCTTGTCCCATGAGCAGGCCCGACTCACAGTCCATGAAACCCGCCACGGCGGCCAAGAAGCTGGACGTGTATCTGCCGGCCACGCCTGCGGAGTTCCAGGAGAAGGTGATCACCCGCGCTGAACTCGCCGCCTTGCAGGAGGATCCGCCGCAGTGGCTCAAGGATCTTCGCAAGAGCGGGCCGCACCCGAAGAACCTGGTGGCGGCCAAGCTGGGCATCTCGATCGCCGGTCTCGGCCGCGGCGGTGTCACCGAGGCCCTGACCACCGAGCAGATCAATCAGTTGCTCGAGGAGAAGCCGGACTGGCTGGTTGCCGAACGCGAGAGCTACCAGAATGTGCTGCGTGAAGAAAGACGCGTGAAGGCACTGCACGCCGATAAGGCCCGCGAGAGGTGACTACCGCCTCCTGAACTTTGCTGCTAAGCATGTCTGCAGAGGAGGGGATGGCAGTGGCTCTAGAGGTGAACATCGAGGATCTGGCGGCCTCGGGTGTGAAAGTGACCAGTCACGGCGAAGACGTGGCCATGAAGCACTGCACTGCTGATGCCCGGATCGAAACCGCTCATGGTGGTTGGCAGGGACATTCGGCGGCATCGCTGACGTTGCGGATGGCGGCCTGGTCGAGCACGACGACGAGCCTACTGACCCAGCTCAGCGCACACGCCCAAGGCCTGCACACCTGTGCCCAGGAGTTCTGCGCCATGGAGGAACGCCACGCCGAGGCTCTCGAAGCACCAGGGCGACAGGCTGATTCCATCGCGACCCAGATGTAGAACCCCGCGATCGTGACGCTCACCATCGCCGACATCGAACGGTGGGATGCGGGAGATGTCCGGGAGGTTTTTCACGCCGCCACCAGCCGTGCACAAGCCGTACAGGACGCGGCTGACGGCATCGCCGAGTTGCCTGCCTTTGCCAGCTGGGGCGGCGAGGCGGCCGAGGCGGCCAAAGAGGCCATCGCCAAGACCCGGGCCGATCTGGAGGCTCACGGTGCGGAAGCCCTCGCTGTAGCCATTGCTGCCCGCGCGGCGGCAGACGAGATCGAGCGCATCAAGTCCGATTTGGCGACCCTCAAGGCCGACGCCGCCGCTCTCGGTATGGAGATCGACCCGGTATCAGGTCGAGTGGTCGCCGGCCCGGATTTCAACGGCGACCCGATGGAACTGTTACTCAAGCAGCAACAGCTGCAACCGCGGGTCGACACACTGCTCGGCGAGGCAAACCTGGTCGACATGGCCTTGGCCAACGCCATCGACATGGCCAGCGGGGAGACACCGGCTCAAGCACCGGCCGGGACGAACCCGCCCGACGCCGAAAACCCGGATGCGCCCACGAGTCTCGAAGACATGCTGATTCCGCCGGAGGCTCGCCAGACGGCCGAGGGCGCGGCTGGGACACCCCGTGAGATTCTCGCCGGCAGTACCACCACTGATCCCGGTCAACCCGAGAACCTCGACGACGCGCTGACCGACGTCGCCGGACAACCCGTGCCGGTGCCGCCCGATGCCACGGACCGCCTAGTCGGGGAGCTCACCGGTAAATCCGAAGACGGCACCCCCTACACCCAGGCGCCGTTGGCGGGACCCATTGCGGCCACTGACCCCTCCGCTGTCAATCGGCAACTCGCCAAGGTTCACGCCGCTGAGCAGAACGTGAAGGCCGCAGAGGCGGCACTCAACAATGCCGCCGCCGAGAACTACACAGCAGGCGCGGGGGCAGGCCCCAACCGCAACGCCACGGATTTGCTGACCCAGAAGCTGTTCGACGCGCGCCGCGAGCTCACCGACCAGCGACAGATCCTCGAAGACCTGAACTTCGCCGTGACCGAATCCGGCGGTCGAGGCGTCGAAGTTCCACCGCCCTTGCCCAACGCCGACGTCCAGCGGCTCCCGCCGGAGCCGTCGAAACTGGCGGAAGCGAGTCGCGCACTCAGTGAGGGCAGCTTCGGCATCATCCCGGATTACGTGGAAACCGCTGACGTGCTGATCAACTGGGGCGAGCAATCAGGGGCCGAACAAGCCGGAGCCCTGCTCGACATCGCCGGGTCTGTTCCGATCCCGGGCGGCAAGCTGGTCACCGAGGGAGTGGAGCACGGCCTCGACGCTCTTGGCGTGGTTGGTCGTCATGCCGACGACATTCCCACCGACGTTCCAACACCTCACGTCGGTGCCGATGATGTGCCGAGCAGCCCTGACCTGCCGGATGTCCCGGACGGTGCAGCCGACGACATCGGATCCGTGGGTTCTTATGGCATTGAGGACACCGCTGCACTGCTCACCGCCAGCGAGGCGTCCGGCGGGCATCTCATGGAGAGGCACGTTGGCCGCACCTTCGATGATCTCGCCGCGCGCTTGGAGTCACGTCCCCGTATGGAGGCTGCCTCGACATTCGTGAGTCAGGAGGAAGCGGCGGCCGCGGTCAGCACTACGCTCCAGCACAATCGGACAGCCATCGATAATTGGGTTGCCAATAACGCTGAGGACACGTTGGTGTTGGAGGCGCCATTCAACGGCGGATCGGTACTCGTAAGGGATGCGGCGGAGACGACCACCGGGTCCTCTACCCTTGTCGTCCTGAAGGGCGACGGAACCGGTAACTGGTACATATTGACGGGATACATGGAACCATGACCAAGGGCGCAGTCTCGGAGACAATACGGCAGTTCTTCGGAGGCAACTTTCACCAGGACTGGGACATTGTTGCTGAAGAGTGGGAGGGCGTCGTCGACAGTTTCGCGAAGGGAAAAGAGGCGGCGAGGCTCACCGCCCTTGCCCTCGAGATCGATGAATTACTTGACTGCAGCGATGAGCACACGCTCGAATATCTTGTGTCACGCCAGGCACACTCCGCGTACAACCCTCAACCGCTGACGACTTATCACGAGTGGCTGAGCCAGATAGCAGACCGACTCCGCCAACACGCCGCTTCCATTGAGCGGCGGGGAGCAATCTCGTAGTCGGGCGATGTATCACCGCCGACGCCTACCGCGACGGGCATGGATGTCGAACCCGTCGACTGCAGCCGCTCGGATGCCACGCTGCAACTTGCGGCTCGAGGCGACTCGACAGCGACCTGCCCTGACGGCAATCGGGAGGGCGGCCTGTATCCGGTGCTCGCCAGCGACTCTCGCACGCAGTGCTTCGTCCTCAACTTGAGTGAGGAAGGCTGCCACGCCATTGCCCGCAAGCGGTTCCGGTGGACTGCACTGACCCCAGCGCGAACGTCAAGGTCGCCAGCCGCGTCGAGAGCAGCGCCGAGGACGCAGCCTGCGACGCCGACGCCGAGGTGTTGGCCTACCGCCAGCCACCTCGTACGTTCTGCCTCGTCGTGCCTTGACCGCTGGCCCTACCGGTCGAACATGTCGCTGAGGCGATCAAAGAACCGATCGACGCACCGCTCCACCCGGGAGCCTCTCCCCCACTTCTCCCAGACGTAGATCAGGGCGAACATCGCGACGACGATCCCGACGACCAGTACAGTGACGAGGACCGCCACAACCAACGTCGACATCAGTTCATCATCACGCACACCCGGGTTGGCGCGCACCGACCACTAGGATTCACGTCAACGTGGCGCAGAAATTCACTTCAACAGCAAGAACAGTTACCGACCACGACCATGACCGATGACTCGATCTCCTGGGATCTGGGCCAGTTCTTCGGCGCCTACTTCCACCAGGACTGGGATCTCGAAGCGGACGATTGGCAAGGCGTCGTCGACATGTACGTCGACGACGATCCCAATGCCGAACAACTGAGAACGCTGGCCGACGAAATCGACGATCTACGCGCGAGCCGGCCGGAGCCGGAACTGGATCATTTCCTCCTGCACACCGCCGGTTGTTACTACTGCCCCGACCCGGTGCCTCACCGACACTGGCTCGGCGAGGTCGCGCACCGACTGCGCCTGCATGCAGACGGAATTGAGCGGAACGCCGCGTCCCAACGCAGAGCCAAGTGCAAATAGAAGCAGGCCAGGCGAATCCGCCTGGCCTGCAACTCAATTGACCGTCACAGCATGCAGCTGACGCAACCCTCGACCTCGGTACCCTCCAGGGCCATCTGACGCAGCCGGATGTAGTACAGCGTCTTGATGCCCTTGCGCCAGGCGTAGATCTGAGCCTTGTTCACGTCGCGGGTGTTGGCGGTGTCCTTGAAGAACAGCGTCAGGCTCAGGCCCTGGTCCACGTGCTGGGTGGCCGCGGCGTAGGTGTCGATGATCTTCTCGTAGCCGATCTCGTACGCGTCCTGGTAGTACTCCAGGTTGTCGTTGGTCAGGTAGGGCGCCGGGTAGTAGACGCGGCCGATCTTGCCTTCCTTGCGGATCTCGATCTTGGACGCCACCGGGTGGATCGAGGACGTGGAGTGGTTGATGTAGGAGATCGAACCGGTGGGCGGCACCGCCTGCAGGTTCTGGTTGTAGATGCCGTGAGTCTGCACCGACTCCTTCAACCGCTTCCAGTCGTCCTGCGTGGGGATGCGGATGCCGGCGTCGGCGAACAATTGGCGCACCCGCTCGGTGGCCGGCTCCCACACCCGGTCGGTGTACTTGTCGAAGAACTCACCGGAGGCGTACTTCGACTCCTTGAACCCACCGAACGCCTTACCGCGTTCCAGCGCAATGCGATTCGACGCCCGCAGTGCGTGGTAGAGCACGGTGTAGAAGTAGATGTTGGTGAAGTCCACACCCTCTTCGGAGCCGTAGTGGATCCGCTCGCGGGCCAGGTAGCCGTGCAGGTTCATCTGCCCCAGCCCGATGGCGTGCGACTCGTTGTTGCCCTGCTCGATCGAGGGCACCGAGGTGATGGAGGTCTGGTCGCTGACCGCGGTGAGCGCCCGGATGGCCACCTCGATGGTCTGCGCGAAGTCCGGCGAGTCCATGGCCTTGGCGATGTTGAGCGAACCGAGGTTGCACGAGATGTCCTTGCCCACTTTGGAATAGGACAGGTCGTCGTTGAACTCCGACGGAGTGGACACCTGCAGGATCTCCGAGCACAGGTTCGAGTGCGTGATCTTGCCAGCGATGGGGTTGGCCCGGTTCACGGTGTCCTCGTACATGATGTACGGGTAACCGGACTCGAACTGCAGCTCGGCCAGGGTCTGGAAGAACTCCCGCGCCTTGATCTTGGTCTTGCGGATGCGGGCGTCGTCGACCATCTCGTAGTACTTCTCGGTGACCGAGATATCGGCGAACGGCACGCCGTAGACTCTCTCGACGTCGTACGGCGAGAAGAGGTACATGTCCTCGTTCTTCTTCGCCAGCTCGAAGGTGATGTCCGGGATCACCACGCCCAGCGAGAGCGTCTTGATCCGGATCTTCTCGTCGGCGTTCTCGCGCTTGGTGTCGAGGAATCGGTAGATGTCGGGGTGGTGGGCGTGCAGGTACACCGCGCCGGCTCCCTGGCGGGCGCCGAGCTGGTTGGCATACGAGAACGAGTCCTCGAGCAGCTTCATGATCGGGATGACACCCGAACTCTGGTTCTCGATGTTCTTGATGGGCGCGCCGTGCTCACGGATGTTGGTGAGCAGCAAGGCAACTCCGCCGCCGCGCTTGGACAGCTGCAGCGCTGAGTTGATGGAGCGCCCGATGGACTCCATGTTGTCCTCGATGCGCAGCAGGAAGCAGCTGACCGGCTCGCCGCGCTGCTTCTTGCCCGAGTTGAGGAACGTCGGGGTGGCCGGCTGGAAGCGGCCGTCGATGATCTCGTCGACGAGCTTCTCGGCCAAGGTGGTGTCACCGGCAGCCAGCGTGAGCGCCACCATCACCACGCGGTCTTCGAAGCGCTCGAGGTAGCGCTTGCCGTCGAAAGTCTTGAGTGTGTAGCTGGTGTAGTACTTGAACGCGCCGAGGAAGGTGGGGAACCGGAACTTCTTGGCGTAGGCCCGGTCCAGCAGCGTCTTGACGAAGTTACGGGAGTACTGATCGAGGACCTCGCGCTCGTAGTACTCCTTCTGGACCAGGTAGTCGAGCTTCTCGTCCTGATTGTGGAAGAAGACCGTGTTCTGGTTGACGTGCTGCAGGAAGTACTGATTGGCGGCTTCGCGATCCTTGTCGAACTGGATCTTGCCGTCCTTGTCGTACAGGTTGAGCATCGCGTTGAGCGCGTGATAATCCGTCTCGCCTGGAAGGGCGTGCACGCCGGTGGTTACTGGTTCTGCAGCTGTGACGGTTGGTGGCACGTCTGTTCCTTCCAAAAATCGGCTAGTCCGGCGCGAACCGCGAAGACGTCATCCGTCGTCCCCATCAGTTCGAATCTGTACAAAAAGGGCACGCCGCACTTGCGCGAGACCACATTGCCCGCGTAGCCGAATTCGGCCCCGAAGTTCGTGTTGCCCGCGGCGATCACGCCGCGGATCAACGATCGGTTGTGTTCATTGTTCAAGAAGGCGATCACCTGCTTGGGCACGTAGCCCCCGGCGTCGGGATCGGGACCGTTGGCGTGCCCACCCCCATAGGTGGGCACGACCAGCACATACGGGTGGTCGACCTGAATCCGGTCACGCAGCGGGATCCGGATCGAGGGAAGGTCGAGCTTCTGGACGAAGCGGTGGGTGTTCTCGGACACGCTGGAGAAGTAGACGAGGTTGGGTGCGGGCACGTCCGCCATCTCGCTCCCCTCTCCGGTCGATCTGTCCTTCGTGGTCGTCAGGCCGTGGCCGCGGCGGTGACGCCGAGCGCCTTGATCCGGTCCGGCCGGAAGCCCGACCAGTGCTCGTTTCCGGCCACGACGACCGGCGCCTGCAGGTAGCCCAGCGCCATCACGTAGTCACGGGCGTCCGAGTCCAGGGTGATGTCGATGACGGTGTAGTCGACGCCTTGCTTGTCCAGAGCCTTGTAGGTGGCGTTGCACTGCACACATGCGGGCTTGGTGTAGACGGTGACGCTCATGTTTCGTTCGACTCCCTCTTCGGCTCAGCGAAACGGTTATTGACCTGACTCGGACGAGGCTCACTACTGTTCAGCAGACCGCTGCGCCCCGAAATTCCAGTTGTCCGCCGGGAGTTTCGTTCTGATTTCTCCGTCATGGATCGATCGGAACTCTGACCTTCGGCTGCCTCTAGAGGTTGGGGTCTGTCGGCTCGTCAGACACTACACCTAGTGGCCGACATTCCGAAGAGATACCACATGTTCTGAACAACATTCATGAAATTCCCTGGTCGTAAGCACTTTGGCGGCGCGTCGGGCGGCGTGTTGCAGATCACAACTCACCGTCGCGGCGCCCTCCGCCCTACTACTACCAGTGCCCACCGACAGAACCGCCTCGGCGCCGCGTCGCCCTATAACACAGCAAAGCCGTCGACAGGTCATATCCGACCCGTCGACGGCTTCGTGTCGCGAAACCGCGTCAGCCGACCTCGGCGACCAGCTTTCCCACGATGTCGCGCAGTTTCCCGACCACCTCAGCACTGTCCTGAGGGTGCTTCCCGTCCAGGCTGGACGTCGGCAGGGAGAACTCGATCGACTCCACCACCCGGAGCCCCGCGACCCCGATGGACTTGCGCGTCTCGTTGTGCGCCCACACGCCGCCGTACTGTCCGAGCGCCGCCCCGATCACCGCGGCCGGCTTGTCCTTGAGCGCGCCCTGGCCGTAGGGCCGGGAGATCCAGTCGATGGCGTTTTTCAGCACTCCCGGGATGCTGCCGTTGTATTCCGGGGTGACGATCAGGGTGGCGTCCGCTTGCGCGGCCGCATCACGCAGCGCCTGCACCGGCTCGGGCACGGGGTCGACGTCGATGTCCTCGTTGTAGTACGGCAACTCCCCCAGCCGGTCGAAAAGGTTCAGCCGGACACCCTCAGGGGCGTTGGCGACCGCGATCTCGGCCAACTGGCGGTTCACCGACTGCGCCCGCAGGCTGCCTACCAGCACCAGGACATTGACGACATCGGACTTGATCTCTGACACAGCCGTGACTTCCTTTCGATTCCGCGAGAGTTGCCCAGTGTAACCGGACTGAGGTCCGAATAATTCCGGCTGCGTTACAGTGCAGTCATGAGCACTGTGGAGTTCCCCGGCGCCCTGCCGGTCACGGACGCACCGCAGGAACGCGGCGACGCGGCACGTAATCGCCTGCTGCTACTCGAGGCGGCGCGTCGGCTCATCGCCGAGCACGGCGCCGAAAGCGTCACGATGGACGATATCGCCACCGCCGCAGGCGTGGGCAAGGGCACGGTCTTCCGACGCTTCGGCAGCCGGGCCGGCCTGATGATGGTGCTGCTGGACGAGGACGAGAAGGCCAGTCAACAAGCCTTCCTGTTCGGTCCTCCCCCGCTCGGGCCCGGCGCACCGCCGCTGGACCGGTTGATCGCGTTCGGACGCGCGCGCCTTCAGTTCACCCACGACCATCACGCGCTGCTCGCCGATATCGGCCGCGACCCGGAAAGCCGCTTCAACGCTCCGGCGATGGTGCTGCACCGCCACGTCCGGGTGCTGCTGGACGAGGCGGGCACCACGGGGGACCTCGATGCCCAGACCGACGCCCTGTTGGCGCTGCTGCAGGCCGACTACGTGCAACATCAACTCGCCGACCGCCGTCTGACCCTCGACGAACTCGGCGACAGATGGGAAAGCCTGGCGCGGAAGTTGTGCGGGCGCTGACACGATGAAGCCGCGCTGGGTGCTGCACGTCGATCTCGACCAGTTCCTGGCCTCGGTCGAATTACGTCGCCGCCCCGAACTGGCAGGCCTTCCCGTCATCGTCGGCGGCAGCGGGGACCCCACGGAACCGCGCAAGGTGGTCACCTGCGCGTCCTACGAGGCCCGCGAATTCGGCGTACACGCCGGGATGCCGCTGCGCACCGCGGCTCGGCGCTGCCCGGAGGCCACGTTTCTGCCATCGGATCCCGAGGCCTACGACACCGCCTCCGAGCAGGTGATGGGCCTGTTGCGTGACCTCGGGCATCCGGTCGAGGTCTGGGGATGGGACGAGGCCTACGTCGGCGCCGACGTCGACGACCCGGTGGCACTCGCCGACCAGATCCGTGCGGTCATCGCCGCTGAAACCGGACTGTCCTGCTCGGTGGGTATCAGCGACAACAAGCAGCGGGCCAAGGTCGCGACCGGTTTCGGCAAGCCGGCCGGTGTCTTCATCCTCACCGACGACAACTGGATGTCGGTGATGGGTGACCGACCGGTGGACGCACTGTGGGGCGTCGGACCGAAGACCGCGAAAAAGCTTGCCACTTTGGGCATCACCACGGTCGCGGACCTCGCGGCAACCGATTCCACCGTGCTCACGTCGACGTTCGGTCCCACCACCGGACTGTGGATCCTGTTGCTGGCCAAGGGAGGAGGCGACGACGACGTACGGGCCGAACCGTGGGTGCCCAGGTCCCGCAGTCATGTCACCACCTTCCCCGTCGACCTCACCGAGCGATCCGAGATCGACGCCGCGGTATGCCGGTTGGCGTGCGAGACGCTGGCGGAGATCATCGAGCAGCGCCGAGTGGTGAGCCGGGTCGCCGTCACCGTACGGACCAGCACCTTCTACACCCGCACCAAGATCCGCAAACTTCCCTCACCGAGCGTCGATCAGGAGCTCATCACCGCAACGGCTTTGGATCTTCTGCACCTGTTCGAGCTGGACCGCCCGGTCCGGCTCCTGGGCGTGCGCCTCGAGCTCGTCATGCCTGAACCCCAGCCCTCCGCAGTGCGCTGACACGTCTGGTGCACTCCTTCTGTCACCGGTGATGGTTACCGTGGCAGTCATGTTGCACACCGTCGCCGTCCGGGGCTACCGGTCCCTGCGGGACGTCGCTCTGCCTCTGCAGCAGCTCACCGTCGTGACCGGCGCCAACGGCACCGGTAAATCGTCGTTGTACCGCGCCCTGCGGCTGCTGGCCGACTGCGGTCGCGGAGAGGTCATCGGCTCGCTGGCCAGGGAGGGTGGACTGCAGTCGGCGCTGTGGGCGGGCCCCGAGCAGACGAAGGGCGCGCGTCGCACCGGACGCACCGAAGGCACCACCCGAACCCGGTCGATCTCACTCGAAATGGGCTTCGCCGCAGATGATTTCGGCTACCTCGTCGACCTGGGCCTGCCCCAGATGGCGGGTATCCAGTCGGCTTTCGCCCGGGATCCGGAGATCAAGCGGGAGTCGGTGTTCGTGGGCCCGGCACCGCGCCCGAATTCGACGCTGGTGCGCCGTGGTGGTCCCCTGGCCGAGGCACGTTCGGAATCCGGGCGCGGCTTCGACCAACTGACCCGCGGCCTACCCACCTATCGCAGCGTTCTAGCGGAGTTCGCGCACCCCGGTGAGCTACCGGAACTGTCCACGGTGCGAGATCGGTTGCGGTCCTGGCGTTTCTACGACGGTTTTCGTGTCGATGCCGCTGCGCCGGCGCGCCACCCGCAAGTGGGCACCCGGACCCCGGTGCTCGCTGATGACGGAAGCGATCTGGCCGCGGCCATCCAGACCATCATCGAGGCGGGGTCGGGATCCAATTCGGACGAACTGCACGCCACGTTCGCCGAGGCGTTCAACGGCGCCGGGGTCTCGGTGACGGCCACCGAAGGGCTCTTCGATCTCGCCGTGCACCAACCCGGAATGCTGCGTCCGCTGCGCGCCGCTGAGTTGTCGGACGGCACACTGCGTTTCCTGCTCTGGGCCGCTGCACTGCTGAGCCCCAGTCCGCCGTCGCTGATGGTGCTCAACGAGCCGGAGACATCACTACATCCCGATCTCGTTCGTCCCCTGGCCACCCTCATCCGTTCGGCGGCCAGGGTCACTCAGGTTCTGGTCGTCACACACTCGCGGTCGATGATCGATTTTCTCGACGAAGGCGAGCAGGAAACGGGACGCATCGAGTTCTTCAAGGACTGCGGTGAGACCCGGATCGTCGGGCAGACGCAACTCACCGCTCCGCCGTGGGATTGGGGTTCGCGGTGAGCGGCGGGGCGGTCGCCGGCTTGAGTACGCGGGTGAACACCGCATTCACTTGGCGCATCGCCACGCTGTACGGCCACCAGGCAACACGTTTGAACATGTACAGCGCCCGGATATCGGGTGAGGTGTAGACCAGGAAACGGTTCTTCCTGACTCCGGTCAGGATCCGCTCGGCGACATGTTCGGGTGAGACCGCGTGCCCGGAGAACCGATCCACCCACGGCGCCACCTTGGGGTGATCGCGGTCCACACCGGCGATCTCGACCGATTTCACCAGCGGGGTCTTCACCGCGCCGGGCACCACCACCGAGACCCCGATCCGGTACTTGGCCAGATCGAATCGCAACACCTCGGACAGCCCGCGCAGACCGTACTTGCTCGCGCTGTAGGCGGCGTGCCACGGCAACGCCACCAGTCCCGCGGCCGAGGACACGTTCACCAGGTGACCGCCCCGACGGGCGGCGACCATCGGCGGCACGAAGGTCTCGATGACGTGGATCGGGCCCATCAGGTTGATGTCGATCATCGACCGCCACTGCTGGTGGCTGAGTCGGTCCACAGTCCCCCAGGCCGAGACTCCGGCGATATTGAACACCAGGTCCATCGGGGGGTGGGCAGCGTGGATATCGGTGGCGAACTGAGCCACGGCGTCGTAGTCGGAGATGTCGAGCGCGCGGTACGCGCGGACCTGCGCACCCAGTGCCCGGGCGTCGGCGACGGTCAGTTCCAGTCCCTCGGCGTCGCGGTCGGTCAGGAACAGCTCAGCGCCGTCGCGGGCCAGCCGCAGCGCAGTGGCGCGGCCGATACCACTGGCCGCCCCGGTGAGAAAACAACGCTTGTTCGCGAAATCGCCGAGCTCAGCCATAGGCGCGACCCTACCGACGCGACGCGGGCTCAGGCCGCAGCGCCGCCCCAGAAACCGTGCAGCCACAGCTGCTCGAGCACTGCGACCCCGCGTTGCAGGTCCCCCTCGGGGCCGATGAACGTCGAGTCGCCGGAGAGCATCCACGCGGTGGTGGCGCCGAGGGTGCGGACCAGCATCGGCAGGTCATCGCTGATGGGGTGGGCCGTCCCGGCGGCCACTTCGGCCGAGATGTTGGCGACGATCTGATTGATGATCGTGTCGATCTGGTCGTCGAGGATCTTGCGGATCTCCGCATCGGCGTTGCGGGCGATATTGCAGGCCGACATCACCGGGTCGTTGTGCGAGAAGACGACGACGGCACTGCCGACCATCCGCTTGGCGAATGCCGCCGGCGACTCGTCCTCTCCGCGGGCGGCGAAGAAATGGGTCAGTTCTTCGAGTTCCTGAGTGGCTTCGGCGAGGATCTGCGCCAGGACGGAGTACTTGGAGTCGAAGTAGAAGTAAAAGCCGGACCGGGCGACGCCGGCCCGGTCGCTGATGGCGCTGACCGACAGGTCGGCGAACGGGGTTTCCTCGAGCAGTTCCCGCACCGCCTTGACGATGGCGTGCCGCTGCCGGTCGCCGCGTCGGCGGGGGACGGAATCGCCCGGGTCGGACTGCTGGGGAACGCTCACGTTCTAACCATGCACCACACTTGCACTCGAATGAAACTTGACAGGCGTCAAGAAGGCCAGTGAATATGGAATAAGTGGCTCACGCCACACCGCATCGACGTGGTCGATCGGTCACCAGCCCGCACGGAGCTTCTCGAGGAGTAGTGCCCATGCCCGCCACGATCAACACTTCCGACTACCTGATCGACCAGGCCAAACGCCGGCTGACGCCGACCATGAACAACCTCCCCGGTCTGGGAGTCGTCGAGAAGCGACTTCGTGAGCACGAGTTCAAGCAGTTCGTCCTGGCCGAGCCCCCTCCCGGCAGCGAGCTCAAACCGGTGATGGGTGATTCGGGCGTGCCGATCCTCGGGCACATGATCGAGACCTTCCGTGGTGGTCCCGACTACCTGTTGCAGGTGTACAAGAAGTTCGGCCCACTGCACTACGCGTACTCACCGGCGCTGCCCAGCGTCGTCGCTTTGGGCCCCGACGCCACGCAGGCGGTGTTCTCCAACCGCAACAAGGACTTCTCCCAGAAGGGCTGGGATCCGGTCATCGGTCCGTTCTTCAACCGCGGGCTGATGATGCTCGATTTCGAGGAACACATGTTCCATCGCCGCATCATGCAGGAAGCCTTCACCCGTACCCGGCTGTCCGGCTACGTCGAGCACATCGACAAGGTGGCCTCGCACGTCATCGCCAACGACTGGGTGGAAAACGATCCCCGCTTCCTGTTCTATCCGGCGGTCAAGGAGCTGACCCTCGACATCGCGTCGGTGGTGTTCATGGGCCATGAGCCCGGCAGCGACAAAGAACTGGTCACCAAGGTCAACGACGCGTTCACCATGACCACGCGCGCCGGCGGCGCCATCATCCGCACCGGGCTGCCGCCGTTCAAGTGGTGGCGCGGGCTGCAGGCTCGCAAGGTCCTCGACAATTATTTTGAGGAACGGGTCAAGGAACGCCGCCGCGCCCAGGGCACCGACATGCTCACGGTGCTGTGCCACACCGAGGACGAGGACGGCAACCGCTTCACCGACCAGGACATCGTGAACCACATGATCTTCCTGATGATGGCGGCGCACGATACGTCGACGTCCACGCTGACCACCATGGCGTACCACCTGGCCGCCAATCAGGACTGGCAGGACCGCTGCCGCGAAGAGTGTGACCGCCTCGGCGACGGGCCGCTCGACATCGAGGCGCTGGAGAAGCTCGAAACTCTCGATCTGGTGATCAACGAGTCGCTGCGCCTGGTGACGCCGCTGCCGTTCAACGTCCGGTCGACCGTGCGGGACACCGAGCTGCTCGGCCACTTCATTCCCGCCAACACCAACGTGGTGACCTGGCCGTCGGTCAACCACCATCTGCCCGAGCTGTGGACCGATCCGGAGAAGTTCGATCCGGCCCGCTTCGCCGAGCCGCGCAACGAGCACAAGCAGCACCGCTACGCGTTCGCGCCGTTCGGCGGTGGCGCGCACAAGTGCATCGGCATGGTGTTCGGCCAGCTGGAGATCAAGACGGTGATGCACCGCCTGCTGCGCCGCTACCGGCTCGAGCCGCCGCGTCCCGGATACAAGGCCCGATTGGACTACGGCGGCATGCCGGTGCCGATGGACGGCATGCCGGTCACCCTGCGGCCGATCTACTGAGGGCCGCGACCCCGGTGGTCGCTTAGCCGTTCGCCAGTCGGTTGGCGCACGCGATGACCGCGCGCAGCGCCGACTGGGTGGCGTCTTCGGCCCACGCCATCGCCCACTCGTCGTGCACGCCGTCGGTCCCTCGGATGAAGGTCACGGTGTCGCGACCCATCTGCCGTTGGTGGAAGTTGAGCATTTCGAGGCCGAAGCCGCGCTCGTGGAGCATGGCGGTCATCGCAGCGATGGGTCCCGGGGCCGACGCGCTGGCCATGCTGGTGTGACCCCCGATGGTGAAGGTCGCCTGGTACGTCCGCGGCCCGAGCCACCGGGAGACGCCGCGCTGATCGGTGCACTCCCAGTGGCTCAGCTCCAGCGGGCCCGCGCTGTGCCCGTAGGCGGCCAGGAAACCGTCCCAGGACATGTCCTCGGCCTGCTCACGGAGTCCGAGCGGCAGCGGGGCCCGGGACAGGTCGAGGCAGAGTGCGGGGGTGGCGGTGTTCGCGGTGATGTGTGCGGTCATGTCGGTCTTTTCGACTCGGAGGGAGGCGACCGACGGGTAGTAGCTTCCGACCCACAGCGGGGGGTCGGTCTGGATCAGACCCCGCTGCGGGGAGCTACTACGAGAATGTGATGCACGGACGCGACACTAGCGGGTGCTCGCGTGGTCCCGCAACCGGTTTCGCGCCTCACACGAAAGGCTGATCGCCGGCGGCCACCCGGCGGCCGAGCTGGATCAGGTTGGCCGCGTTGTCGTGCAGGCGTTCGCCTGCGTCCCGGTCGGCCAGCCCGGCCAGATACCGCGCATAGGTCCCCTCGATGACGATCGCGAGCTTGAAGCACGCCAGCGCGATGTACCAGTCGAGCCGGTCGGTGGCGCGCCCGCCCGCGGCGCGGTACGCGTCGACGATCTCGCCGCGGCTGGGCAGCCCCCCGAGCGCGGCGAGTTCGGACCCGGCATTGATGGGGTCCGGGTCGTCGGGCCAGCACACCAGGATCCAGCCGAGATCCAACAGGGGGTCACCGACGGTGCACATCTCCCAGTCGACGAAGGCGGCCACCTCCGGTGTCTCCCGCCGCAGCAGCACATTGTTCAGATGCGCGTCGCCGTGCATGATCCCGGGTTCGGCATCGGGGGGCCGGTTGTCCTGCAACCACTGCGCCAGAGATCCGACCTCGGGCAGCGAATCCGGAGAATAGCCACCGAGTTTGCGGTAGCTGTCGAGCAGGCTGAGGAAACCCGGCACCTGACGGCCCAGGAACGACCCCGGCTTGTGCAGCCGTTGCAGCGGAAGCCCCCGCCACCGGGCCTGTCCCAGACGCGCGAGGTCGGCGGCGTAGTTGAGCCCCACCTGATGCCGCATGCCCGCGTCGTGGATGTAGGCGTGGGTGACCTCCGTACCCGGGTTGAAGCCGTCCACATCCTCCATCAGGTAGAACACCACCCCGAGGACATCGAGATCTTCACAGGCCCGGACGAACCTGGGATGCGGGACACCACTGTCGGCCAGCGTGGTCAGCACCGCGATCTCACGTTGCATCGTGCGATCGCTGTTGGGTCTGGGGTGCAACGGTGGTCGCCTCAATACCAGCGCCCGGCGGTCGGTGTCCCCGTCCAGGACCAGGCGGACCACGATGTTCTGCGTGCCACCGGTCAACGGTTCGACGTGGCTGATCTCCGATCCCAGGTGCTGAGCTCGCAGCCAACCCCTCAGTGCAGCCACGTCGTGGTCGGCCAGGGTGTCACTCGATGTCGCAGGCACGTCCCTTTTCTTACGCGAGTGAGGCGGCCCTGGTCAGCAGATGCGCGGAAGTTGTTCGCCGAGTTCACGTTCGATGACGCGGGTGGTGCCGAATGCCGTCCTTCCCACCACCATGCCGGGATGCTCGGCCACCACGCGCCCGATCCGCGCCGCGCCGGTTCCCTCGGGACGGGCCCGCATCGTTTCCAGCAGCTGCTCGCTGTGCGCAGGATCGACGAACGCCACCAGCTTGCCCTCGTTGGCCACCTGTAGCGGGTCCAGTCCCAGAAAGGAACATGCCGAGGCCACCGTGTCGGGCACCGGGATCGCCGCTTCGTCGAGCTCGACGCCCACTCCCGCGGCGCGGGCGATCTCGACCACCGCGGCCACCAGTCCCCCGCGAGTCGGGTCGCGTAGTGCGTGAACCGCACCGGCGGCCCCGGCGGAGGCCAGCATGGCTGCCACCAATCGGTGCAACGGCGCGCTGTCGGTGGTGACCACGGTGCCGAAATCGATCCCTTCGCGCACGCTCATGATCGCGACTCCGTGTTCGCCCATCGCTCCCGACACCAGCACATGATCGCCGGGCCGCGCCCGTTCGGGTGCGATGTCGACGGCGTCGGCGACCACGCCGATACCCGCGGTGTTGACGAAAAGCTGGTCCGCGGAACCCTTCTGCACCACCTTGGTGTCACCGGTGACGATACTGACGCCCGCGTCGGCAGCCGCCTTTCCCATCGTCTGCGCAATGACACCCAGTATCTCGAGTTCGAGCCCCTCCTCGAGGATGAACCCGGCTGTCAGCGCCAGCGGCATCGCACCACTGCAGGCCAGGTCGTTGATGGTGCCGTTGACCGCCAGATCGCCGATGTTGCCACCGGGGAAGAACACCGGCGCCACCACGTACGAATCGGTGGTGATCGCAACCCGGCCTGCGGGCACCTGCACCAGCGCCGAATCGCGTGCCGCACCGGCACCGGTGCCGAACGCCGGGAAGAACAGGTTCTCCACCAGTTCCTCGGACAACACGCCGCCGCCCCCGTGCCCGAGCACGATCCGTGTGGTCTCCCGCAGCGGCGCCGGGCACACCCAGTTGGCGGGGTCGACGGCCGGGGACGCGTCAGACATGAGCCGGCGCTTCGAGTCTGCGGAACTGGTAGTAGGCCGCGCACGCGCCCTCGCTGGACACCATGGTGGCCCCTAGGGGCGTCCGCGGGGTGCACGTCGTCCCGAAAGCGGGGCACTCGTTGGGTTTCAACAGCCCCTGCAGCACCTCTCCGCTGTGACATTCGGCGGACTCCTGCACATGGAGATCGCCCACGCCGAACCGGGTTTCGGCGTCGAACTGCGCGTAACGCGGTGACAGCCTCCACCCTGATTGTGGGATCTCACCGATGCCCCGCCACTGCCGGTCGGTCACGGTGAACACATCGCGCAGGATCTCCTGCGCCACCGTGTTACCGGCGTCGGTGACGGCGCGAGGATAGGCGTTGCGCACCTCGGCCACACCGGCCTCCAGCAGTCCGACCACTTGACGGACCCCTTCGAGCAGATCCAGCGGCTCGAAGCCGGTGATCACGATGGGTACCTCGAATCGGCGCGCCAGAGGGCCGTATTCGGATGTCCCCATCACGGTGCAGACATGTCCAGCGGCCAGGAATCCTTCGACCCGGTTGGCGGGGGAACTCAAGATCGCCGTCATGGCCGGTGGCACCAGGACGTGAGACACCAGCATGGAGAAATTGGTCAGACCCAGCCGCTGGGCGTGGAGGACGGCCATGGCATTTGCCGGCGCGGTGGTCTCGAAACCCACTCCGAAGAACACCACCTGGCTGTCGGGATTCTGTGCGGCCACCCGGGTGGCGTCCAACGGCGAGTAGACGATGCGCACATCGCCGCCGCGCGCCCGCACGCTGAACAGATCGCACCGGCTGCCGGGAACTCGCAGCATGTCACCGAAGGAGCAGAAGATCACCTCCGGCCGCGCGGCGATCTCCAGGGCGCGGTCGATCATCTCCAACGGGGTGACACACACCGGGCACCCTGGTCCGTGGATGAACTCCACGGCGTCCCCGCACAGCTGGTCGATCCCGTTGCGGATGATCGAATGTGTTTGTCCACCACACACTTCCATGATCGTCCAGGTGCGGCGCGCGGTACGCTTGATCTCCTCGACCAGTGCGCGCGCGACATCCGGATCGCGGAACTCATCGAGGTACTTCATCGCGGTCCACTCCTCCTACTGTGCTGCCCTGTCCTGCGTTGCCGGCCAGTTCCTCGTCGAGGACGCCGAGGTCGGCGAACATCTTCAAGGTGTCGTTGGCCGATGTCTCATCGAGCCGTGCGATCGCGAACCCGGCGTGCACGATGGCGTACTCCCCGATCGTCATGTCCGGGAGGTAGGCCAGGCACACCGCCTTGGTGGTGCCGCCGAAATCGACGGTGGACATCCGGGTGCCCGCCTCGTCCCAGATCTCGATCACCTTGCCGGGGATACCGAGACACATGTGTTGCTCCTGTCGTTGTCGCCTGCGTTCGATGCCGCCGCGGCCACCGCCTGCCCCAGTGCCAGTCCGCCGTCGTTGCACGGCAAGACCTGGTGCACCAGGACTTCGAAACCGTTGTCGGTCAGCTTCTTGCGCACCCCGTCGAGCAGTAGATGGTTGACGAAGACCCCGCCGGTCAGTCCCACCGTCGTGATGGCGCGAGCACGGGCGCACCGACTGACCGCGATCACCGTCGCGCCGATCGCCGCCTGATGGAAGCCCGCCGCCAGATCCGCGACCGGCACTTTGCGACGCATCCCTTCGGCCAAGCCGCGGATCATCGGAACGGTTTCGATGACGCCGCCGTTCACCACCGCGGGTAGCGGGACCGG
The DNA here is from genome assembly GCF_059132455.1 of Mycolicibacterium sp. SMGY-1XX. Taxonomy (NCBI): domain Bacteria; kingdom Bacillati; phylum Actinomycetota; class Actinomycetes; order Mycobacteriales; family Mycobacteriaceae; genus Mycobacterium; species Mycolicibacterium sp. SMGY-1XX. The sequence continues at coordinate 2,565,062 of NZ_CP101139.1, read as the reverse complement.
GCACCCGGCACGGGCAACGTGCTCGAGCTCGGTTGCGGCCTGGCCTTCGTAAGTGACGGCCTGGCACACCCCGAGCAGGCTTGCCACCGCGTCGAACAACCGCCCCATGCTGGTGGTGGGGGTGCAACCGATGCCGCGCGGGATCTGTTGGCGCAGAATGTGTTCACCGTTTCTGCCCACCTCCTTGACTGGGGGCAGATCAGCACTCCACTCGACGCCGGCCCGGTGGAGAAGTTCGAGCGCGATGCGAGCGGGCTGCCGGATAGCGCCTTCGCCGCCGGGCAGCCCGAACGTTGCGAGGTGCCCCACCCGGGTGAACCGGGCGGGGTCCGAGATCGCCAGCAGTTCACCTCCCCAGATGGTGCCGTCGGTGCCGTATCCGGTGCCGTCGTAGGCGGCGACGACGGTGGGGGTGCCCAGTCTGTTGTGCTCGGCCAGCAACGAGACCGCGTGCGCATGGTGATGTTGAATGCGTACGGTGCGCAACTGCTGCCGCTGCGCCCACGAAGTGGTGGCGTATCCCGGGTGCTGGTCGCAGGCGATCACGTCGGGGCGGCGGTCCGTCATGTGCACCAGATGACGTAACACCGCATCGAAGCCGGCCTGGGTGCGCGGGTCGGCCATGTCACCCAGATGCGAGGACATGTGCGCCCGGCCGTCGGAGGCCATCAGACAGAACGTGGTCTTCAGGTCACCGCCGGTGGCCAGGATGACGGGCCCGCTACCGGCACGCGGCACCGACACCGGTAGCGGAGCATAGCCTCGCGACCTGCGGATCGGTACCACGTCGCCGTGGGCGTCCACGGTCACAACCGAGTCCTCACACGGGACGTGGATGGGCCGGTCATGGCCCAGCACACCGTCGGCCAGTCCGGCCAGCAAACCAATGTCACAGTCCCGGAACACAATCGGCGAGCCGCCCAGGTTCGCCGAGGTCATCACCAACGGCACGGATCCGAGCCGGGAGAACAGCAGGTGGTGCACCGGTGAATAGGCCAACATCACTCCGAGGTCGCCGCTGTGGGGAGCGACGGCCTGCACCACGCGGTGGCCTCGGCGGGGCATCAGCACGATCGGCGCGGCCGCGGAGGTCAGCATCGCGGCCGCCGCAGAGCTCACCTCGGCCACCTCCCCCGCTGCCGCGACGTCGCCCACCATGAGCGCAAATGGCTTGGCAGGCCTACTTTTCCGTGTGCGCAGGCGGGTGAGGACGGTGTCGTCGTCGGCGCGGCACGCGAGGTGGTAGCCGCCCACGCCCTTTACCGCCACGATCAGCCCGTCGTCCAGGGCGCGCACCGCCGCCTCCAGCGGATGCGCGCTGTCCCCGGGCCCCTGCCAGTCCAGCCGCGGACCGCAGTCGGGGCAGGCGATGGTCTGCGCGTGGTACCGGCGATCCAGCGGATCGTGGTATTCCGCGGCGCATGCCGGACACATGTCGAAGCGGGCCATCGTGGTGGCCGGCCGGTCGTAGGGCAGGTCGGTGATCACGGTGTAGCGCGGCCCGCAGTTGGTGCAGGTGATGAAGGGATGCTCGAACCGGCGATTCGCGGGGTCCCGCATCTCGCGCAGGCAGTCGGCGCACAGCGCGGTGTCCGGCGGCACCAGGGTGCGCGCCCCCTCGTCGTGGGCACTGTCGACGATCGTGAAGTCCTTCTCGTCGCCGCGCACTGTCACCGCAGCGCTGCGCAGCTCATCGATACGCGCCATCGGTGGCGGGTGCGCTCGGAGGTCCGTGAGCGCCGCCTGCACCGCATCGGGTGGGCCCTGCAGCTCGCAGTGCACCGCGCCGGAGTCGTTGAAAACGAAGCCGGAGACGCCGTGGTGTGCGGCGATCCGGGCGACCGATGGGCGGAACCCGACACCCTGCACCACGCCGGTGATGTCGAGTCGCACGCGCACCGTCGCCGAAGTTTGTGGTTCGGTCCTCATTGGACCTCCTGAAACAGCGCCGACCTCTCGCGCCGGATGGGCTGTGGGCGCGGTGGGTCCTCCTCAGGCTAGCCCCGAAACCCTGGCGGCGATGACGATTGCGCACCCGATTCACCTCAGTTGGGAGCAGCATGGACAGCATGCACGAGCTGTCGCTGTGCGAATCGATCGCGGCGGTGGTCCGGCCGTACGCGGGCGGCCGGCACGTCACGGTGGTGCGTGTTCGGGTGGGCGCGTTGCGACAGGTTGTACCCGAGTCGCTGGAGTTCTGTTGGTCACTGCTGCGCGAGCACGAATGTATGCCGGACGCCGAACTGGAACTGGAAGTGGTGCCCGCCGAGGTGGACTGCAGGTCGTGTGGGCGGCGCGGACCCATCGAGTCGCGGTGGTCGGTGCTGTGTCCAGCCTGCCGCAGCGCCGATGTACGGGTGGTGCACGGTGACGAATTCCTGGTCACGTCGCTCGACGTCACCTGAAGGCGAGAAAGGAGCGCGCGGTGGGCCGATTTCACCGTCACGAGGACGGTACCGAGCACAGCCACGACCATGGCGACCACACCGGCTACGACACCGGTACCCACCGGGTCGACGTCCTGAAATCGATCTTCGCGGAAAACGACATCCGCGCCTCCTACAACCGGGAGGCCTTCGAGTCGAACGGCATTCGTGCCCTGAACATGATGAGTTCACCAGGATCCGGCAAGACGACGGTGCTGGCGGCCACCCTCGACGAACTGGCCGGCGAGTTGGCGGTGGGCGTGGTGGAAGGCGATATCGCCACCGACCTGGACGCCGCAGCACTGCGCGGCCGGGGCGCCCAGATCACACTGCTGAACACCAGCAACGGTTTCGGTGGCGAATGCCACCTGGATGCGCCGATGGTCAACCGCGCCCTGCAGGGCCTCGACCTGCCGGCATTGGATCTGGTGATCATCGAGAACGTCGGAAACCTGGTGTGCCCCGCGGAATTCGACGTGGGAGAACACGCCAGGGCGATGGTCTACTCGGTGACCGAAGGCGAGGACAAGCCGCTGAAGTACCCAGTCATGTTCCGCGCGGTGGACGTGATCCTGCTCAACAAGCTCGACCTGGTGCCCTACCTGGATGTGGACGTCGACCGCTATCTGACCCACGTGCGGGAGGTGAACCCCACGGTGCCGATCCTGCCCGTCAGCGCCCGTACGGGTGAGGGCATGACGGCCTGGTTCACCTGGGTTCGGCGGTTCGCATCCATGCGCAAGCATGTGATTGACATCACAGCTGCGCTGGAGTAGACCCAGAACCAACGCCGCGCAAGTGGGCCGATGGTCGACTCCGGCGGCGCCAGGGGTGCAGTTCGCCCCGGGAAGCCGCAACATGGCGGGAGAAGCAGCAGTCAAAGCGGAGCAGACGCTGATCCACGTGTTGTGGATCAACGCGGGTCTGAGTTGCGACGGCGATTCGGTGGCGCTGACGGCAGCCACGCAGCCGACCATCGAGGAGATCGCCCTCGGCGCCCTGCCCGGCCTCCCCCAGGTGGCCGTGCACTGGCCGTTGATCGACTTCGAGTGCGGCCCGAACAACGGCGCCGATGATTTCCTGCAGTGGTTCTTCAAAGCCGATCGGGGCGAACTCGATCCGTTCGTCCTCGTCGTGGAGGGCTCGATTCCCAATGAGGACCTTCACGACGACGGTTACTGGTGTGGGTTCGGCAACGATCCCGCGACCGGGCAGCCGATCACCACCAGTGAGTGGCTGGACCGGCTGACACCCAAAGCCACCGCCGTGGTGGCCGCAGGCACGTGCGCCACCTATGGCGGCATACATGCCATGGCGGGCAATCCGACCGGCGCGATGGGGGTGCCGGACTATCTCGGTTGGGATTGGAAGAGCAAGGCCGGCATTCCGATCGTGTGTGTGCCGGGCTGTCCGACGCACCCCGACAACCTCTCCGAGACACTGACCTACCTGTTGTACATGGCCACCGGGCAAGCGCCGATGATTCCGCTGGACGACGCGTTACGCCCGACCTGGCTGTTCGGTATGACCGTGCACGAGGGATGCGACCGGGCCGGCTACTACGAGCAGGGCGATTTCGCGACCGAGTACGGCTCGCCGAAGTGCATCGTCAAGCTCGGGTGCTGGGGTCCGGTCGTGAAATGCAATGTGCCGAAACGAGGGTGGATCAACGGGGTCGGCGGCTGCCCGAACGTCGGCGGCATCTGCATCGGGTGCACGATGCCCGGTTTTCCGGACATGTTCATGCCGTTCATGGATGAACCGCCCGGCGGCAAGCTGTCCACCACCGCGTCTGGGCTCTACGGCTCGGTGATCCGCAGTCTGCGCCACATCACCGGCCGCACCGTCGACAAGGAACCAAGCTGGCGTACACGCGGGGATGAGCTGCTCACGGGCGCCCGGCGAACCTGGTGAGCGCACGACACAGAATGCGAAGATCGATGACAACAATCATCCCAGAGCCGTCCCAGATCAACAGTCAGCCAGGCCAACTCGTCGACATGGCGTGGGATCCCATCACCCGCATCGTCGGCAGCCTCGGTATCTACACCAAGATCGACTTCGAGAACCGCCAGGTGGCCGAGTGCCACAGCACCTCGTCGATCTTCCGCGGCTACTCCATCTTCATGAAGGGCAAGGATCCCCGCGACGCGCATTTCATCACCAGCCGGATCTGCGGGATCTGCGGCGACAACCACGCCACCTGCTCGTGCTACACGCAGAACATGGCCTACGGCGTCAAGCCCCCGAATCTCGGCGAGTGGTTGGTCAATCTCGGCGAGGCCGCGGAATACATGTTCGACCACAACATCTTCCAGGAGAACCTGGTGGGGGTGGACTACTGCGAGAAGATGGTGTCCGAGACCAACCCGGGCGTGCTGAAGAGAGCCGAGAACGCGGCGGCGCCGCACGCCGACGCGCACGGCTACCGGACGATCGCCGACATCATGCGGGCGCTCAATCCGTTCACCGGCGAGTTCTACCGCGAGGCACTGGTGGTGAGCCGCTACACCCGCGAGATGTTCTGCTTGATGGAAGGCCGCCACGTCCATCCCTCGACGCTGTATCCGGGCGGGATCGGTACGGTGGCCACCATTCAGCTGATGACCGACTACATGACCCGGCTGATGCGCTACATCGAATTCATGAAGAAGGTCGTGCCGATGCACGACGATCTCTTCGACTTCTTCTACGAAGCCATACCGGGTTACGACAAGGTGGGGCTGCGCCGCACCCTGCTGGGTTGCTGGGGCTCGTTCCAGGACCCGGAGGTGTGCAACTTCAACTACCGGGACATGAACCAGTGGGGCGACGCCATGTTCGTCAGCCCCGGTGTGGTGGTCGACGGAAAGCTCGTCACCCACTCCCTGGTCGACATCAACCTGGGTATCCGGATCCTGCTGGGCAGTTCGTATTACGACGACTGGACCGACCAGGAGATGTTCGTCCGGACCGACCCCCTGGGCAATCCGGTGGACCGTCGCCATCCGTGGAACCAGCACACCAACCCACGCCCACAGAAGCGCGACATGGACGACAAGTACAGCTGGGTCATGTCACCGAGGTGGTTCGACGGCACGGAACACCTGGCGCTCGACACCGGCGGTGGCGCCCTGGCCCGTATGTGGTCCACCGCGCTGGGGGGGCTGGTGGACATCGGTTACGTCAAATCGACCGGCCAGAGCGTACAGATCAACCTTCCCAAGACCGCGCTCAAGGGCCCGGTCGAATTGGAATGGCACATACCGCAATACGGCAGTAACACCTTGGAACGCAACCGGGCACGGACATACTTCCAGGCCTACGCGGCCGCCGCGGCGCTGCACTTCGCGGAGAAGGCGCTGGTGGAAATCCGCGCCGGCCGCACCAAGACCTGGGAACCGTTCGACGTGCCCGACGAGGGCATCGGCTGCGGCTTCACCGAGGCGGTACGCGGGGTACTGAGCCACCACATGGTGATCCGCGACGGCAAGATCGCCAACTACCATCCCTATCCGCCGACACCGTGGAACGCCAATCCGCGAGACAGTTACGGCACGCCGGGCCCGTATGAGGATGCCGTACAGGGCACACCCATCTTCGAGGAGAACAGCCGGGAGAACTTCAAGGGCATCGACATCATGCGTACCGTGCGCAGCTTCGACCCGTGCCTGCCGTGCGGTGTGCACATGTACCTCGGAGACGGGAAGACCCTGCAACGGCTGCACTCCCCCACCCAGACAGCCACCGGGGAATGACCGACGAGCGTTGGTGGCGCGGGGCGGGTGAGCGAATCCAGGAGCTACTCGACGCGGTCAGCTCACCCGCCGTGAATGCGGCGGTGACACGGGAGCGTGCTGAGCAGCTCGTCGCCGAGGTCGCGGGACTGTACGGTGCCGCGCTGGCGCGCATGGTGGCGCTCAGCGACACCGATGCGGTGAACCGTTACGCGCGCGATGATCTGGTGGCCAGCCTGCTCGTGGTGCACGGGCTGCATCCACACGATATCGGGCGCAGGGTCTCCGACGCACTCGACAGTGTCCGGCCCTACCTCGGTTCGCACGGCGGCGACGTCGAATTGCTGGAGGTGACCGCCGATTTCGCGGTCCGGCTCCGATTCACCGGCAGTTGCAAGAGTTGTCCGTCGTCGGCGGTCACACTGGAGCTGGCGGTCGAAGATGCGCTGCGCGCCGCCGCACCGGAGATCAGCGAGATCGAGGTGGTCACCGGACCCGCAGCACGCGTTGATCTCCCGGTGATTCCGGCCCAATCTCTGTTCGGGCCGGTGCGTTCACGCAACGCCACCTCGTGGCACCCGGTACCGGGCCTGGCTGATCTGGCCCCGGGTGAAACCGGCGGTTTCGACATCGGCGGTGTCGACGTGCTGGCCTGCCGCATCGATGACCAGCTCTTCGTGTACCGCGACCACTGCGCCGGCTGTACCGGCACCCTCGCCGGTGCCGTGCTGCGGCGTCACCCCGGCCGGCCCGATCCGGTATTGCACTGTCCACGCTGCCACGCCGAATTCGACGTGGTGCACGCCGGCATCGCGTGCGGTGGCACCGCCGGGCACCTGGAACCCGTGCCCCTCCTGGCGCGCGACGGCGTGCTGTGCGTGGCCACGGCGGAACCGACAGGACTGACCGTATGACCACCCCCTACGAGGTGTTGTCCCGCATCGCCTCCAGACCATCCACCGCAGGCACCGGTGAGCGCTGTGAGATGTGTGCCGAGGCGATCGGCGACGTGCACCGGCACGTGGTGAACATCCAGGGCCGTCAGCTGATGTGCGTGTGCAGAGGGTGCCATCTGTTGTTCACCGACTCGACGGCCGAACTGCGCTACCGGGCCGTTCCGGATCGGTACCTGGCGTTCCCCGGCTTCGAGGTGGGCACCCAACTGTGGGCCGCAGCGCAGATTCCGGTGGATCTGGCTTTCCTGTTTCACAATTCGGTGCTGCACAGGGCCGTCGTGTTCTATCCGGGACCGGCCGGCGCCACCGAATCCGAGATGGATTCCGAGGCGTGGGAACACGTCGTCGACGCCGATCCCCGCGTCGGCATGATGACCGCCGATGTCGAGGCGCTGCTGATGCGCGCGACCGGAAGCCACACCCAGTGCTTCCTGGTCCCGATCGACGCCTGCTATGAGCTGGTCGGCGGGTTGCGCAGGCGCTGGCGGGGTTTCGACGGTGGGCAGCAGGCGCGCCGATACCTCGACGAGTTCTTCGAACAGATCGCCGGCCGTGCACGAGGTGTCCCGAGGTGACGGTGTTGACAGGTGCCGTGTCGTTCGGGGTGCTCGACATCGCCCCGGAGCCATACGCAGTGACTCCCCAGCTGGCTGCCCGGGTGTCGTGCACCGCCGACGAACCCGTTCACGCCATCGCTCTGCGCGCCCAGGTACGCATCGAGCCGTCTCGGCGCCGGTACTCCGACGCCGAAGCTGCCGGGCTGCTGGACCTGTTCGGGCCGCGACAGCGATGGGCGGATACCCAGCGCACCTTCCTGTGGATGCACACCGGCACCATGGTGCCCGGGTTCACCGGCGCCACGCAGGTCAGCCTTCCGCTGCAGTGCACCTATGACTTCGAAGTAGCGGCCACCAAATACCTGCACGCCCTCCGCGAAGACACCGTGCCGCTCCAATTCCTGTTCAGCGGAACCATTTTCATTGCGGGTCAATCCGGATTCGCGGTGCAGCAGGTGTCCTGGGACCGCGACGATCGGTACGACATGCCTGTCGAGGTGTGGCGCGACCTGATGTCCCGCCACTATCCCGATCACGGATGGGTACGCCTGGGCCACGAGACTGCCGCGGCGCTGGCGCGGTTCAAGTCGGTGCGGGGCCTGCTGGATCTGGACGCGGCTGTCGCGGCGCTGCTCGGCGAACTCCCCGAGGGAACCCCATGAGCGACCACTGGGAACCGGTGCGCCGGATTGCAGACGCGGTGCTCTATGAGGGTTACCTGCTCTACCCGTACCGGGCGTCGTCGGCCAAGAACCAGTCCCGCTGGCAGTTCGGCGTCCTGGGGCCTCCCGGCGCCGCCGACAACGCTCTGGGCGAGGACAATTCGCTGACGGCCCAGGTCCCCGTCACCGATATGCGCGATCTCGAGGTGACGGTGCGTTTCCTGCATCTGCAGCACCGGCGAGCCGAACGCGCCACCGGTGACGGCCGTTACCAGCCGGTCGATCAACTGGACTCACCGGCGGGATCCTGGCTCACGTGGGACGAGGCGGTCGAGGTGGAACGGACGTTCACCGATATCGGTTTCGGCGCTCCCGTCTCCTTTCCCGTGGTGGCGCCGGCGCATACCGAGGTCGAAGCAGTGCCCGGGGGCCGGCTGGTGCGCGATCGTGCGGAGATCCGCGGGACGCTGGAAGTTCGCATACATCCGGAGGGCCTTGCGGATCTCGTCACGATCACCGTGGCCAATTGCGGTTCGCCGGCCGTCGACCGTAGGGACGCGGTCGCCCGCTCGATGCTCGGTGCGCATGTCATCGCCCACACGGGGTCCGGAAACTTCGTGTCTCTGCTCGAGACGCCGCCGCATCTGCAGGCAGCCGTGGACCGGTGCCGCCATCACCGATGCTTCCCCGTGCTGGCCGGCCCGCCGGGCAGCCACCACGATGTGCTGGTTTCGCCGATCATCCTCTACGACCATCCCGAGATCGCTCCCGAGAGCGCAGGTGCGCTCTACGACTCGTGCGAGATCGACGAGATACTCACGTTGCGCGTGATGACGATGACCGATGAGGAGAAGGCGCAGGCCCGCGCCACCGACCGGTACGCCGGTCGCGTCATCGACCAGTGCGACGGGATGACGGCCGAGGCCATGTTCGGTCTGCACGGCGCCCGACGGGACCCCGACACCGCAGAGCGTCCGCGGGAGTCCGTGCGGGTCGGCGAGACGGTGGTGACAGCAGGCAGCCGGGTCCGGCTGCGACCATCGCGACGAGCCGACGCCCAGGACATGTTCGTCGCCGGAAAGACGGCGAGAGTCACCGCGGTGCACGAGGACCTCGACGGCGCCATCCACGTGGCCGTGGTGGTTGACGACGATCCCGCCGCCGATCTGCACGACTGGTATGGGCGTTACCTGTACTTCTCACCAGAGGAAATCGAACCCCTTCCCGAGAGGAGCACGACATGGAGGTGATCGGACGGATCGCCACCGCACTCTTCGCCGGCGTGGTGATCGCCGGCGTGGTGGTGGGTATACGGTCCATTCCCGATATCAAGCGTTATCTGAAGATGCGGCACATGTAGCCCGTGCGCCCACAGATTCTGGTTGCCGGGGTCGGCAACATCTTCCTCGGCGACGACGGCGTCGCATGCGAGGTGATTCGTGTTGTCCGGCAGGGTGATTGCCTCGGTGAGGACGTCCGGGTGGTCGACTACGGCATCGGGGGCATGCACTTGGCGTATGACCTGCTCGACGACTGCGACGCGCTGGTCCTGGTCGACGCACTGCCCGACAATGGCGCCCCCGGTGAGATACGGGTGTTCGAAGCCGACCTACAGGAGCTGCCTGCCGCCGGCGGCCTCGAGGTGCACAGTGTGGACCCGGGTGCGGTGATGGCGACCTTACGCACCCTGGGCGGCACCCCGCCGCGCACCATTGTGGTGGGGTGCCAAGTGGGTGAACTCACCGAAGGAATCGGCCTCTCGGACGCGGTCGGCGCGGCCGTCCCCCTGGCCGCCGACGCGGTGCGATCCGCGGTGTCCATGCTGCGTAAGGACTTTGCGGAAGCGAGGCCGAGCTGATGTGCCTGGGCATCCCTGGACGCGTCATCACGATGCTGGACGGATACGGTGACCAGCTCGCGCTGGTGGACGTGGCCGGTGAACCGCGAAAGGTCAATGTGGGCATGCTCGCCGAGGAGACGTTCACCGCCGGGGACTGGGTGATCATCCACATGGGTTTCGTGGTGGAGAAGACTGACGAAGCCGGAGCGCGGGAGGCATTGGCCGGCATGGAACTGCTGCGTTCCGGTGTCGATCAGCCGGAACCGCCGTGAGTTCGGCATTGTTCGCCCGTTACGCCTTTCCGCCCAACGAGTTGGGCTACTGCGGGCCACCGGATGCCTCGGTTCTGCTGCAGCCGAACGCACCCGAGCAGGTACAGCGGCACGCCGAAGGTTTCGCCGGCGCGTGGCCGTATCTGCAGGAGATCGGCGCCGCGTGCGGCCTGGACCCCCTGGACTCCGAGGTGGTGCGCAGTTACTGGGTGGGAGGGCCGTTGCTCGACCGGGTGGACCCCGTGCAGCTGGTCAGCAGGATCCGCCGGGTCATGGCGGGCCAACCGACCGGACTCCTCGATGCGCTGCCGGACGACGCGCACGCCCTGGCGCATCACAGCTTTCACGTCTTGGTGGTGTACCCGTGGATCCGGTTCCTCGTGTCGGGTCCGGAAACACCGCTGAAGATCTTGCAGGACTGTCGTATCCGTTGGGGCGTGGTGACGTCGGTGGGCAACGAGCACGCAGTGATCGAATCGGCTCCCCTGCGTTTCGATGGGGAGTGGCTGTCGTTGGGACCGGTACGGCCCGAAACCGTGCGGTGGTGCCGCGCTGAGACCAGATTGTCCCCCCGTCCGCGCCCCGGGCAAACCGTTTCGGCTCATTGGGATTGGGTGTGCGAACCCTTGGACGCGGCGGAATGCGCGGCGCTGGTGCAGGCCACCCAGGCGACACTGACGCTGGTGAACCGGATCAGCGCACCACGGCCGGGTGCGGCACCCTCGGCGAGCCGAGGATCTCCCGGTGCGAAGCCGGTCTGCGACCGTCCTCGTCGGTGATGCCGTAGCGCTGCGCGAGTTCGGCGCCGATCAACGTCTGGCCGCTGATCTCGGCGAGATCGGGATCGTGGTAGAGCGCATTCACCAAATGCCCGGTGAATTCCGGAGTTTCGGCGTGCTCTGCGAACTCGGCAAGGCCGTGCGGATTTCCCTCGAAGGCCCGGCGCAGCTTCTCGGTCAGCAGGATGCCCATCCAGATCGACACCACCGCAACACCGGTGCCGCGGAAATCCACCGCCATGTCAGCCGCCAACTTGTCCACGCCGGCCTTCTGCGCACCATAGGCAGGACCGTGCATATAGCAGACCGACCCGGGCGACGAGGTGAACACGATCAGACCCCGGTCCTGGCCCACCATCAACCGCGCCGCGTGCCAGGACGCGACGTAGCCGGACCGCAACCCGACGTCCAGCACGTCGGCCAACCCGATCGGTTTGTCCCAGAAGGGTGCGGGGTTGGTCAGATCCTCATGGATGGCTGCGGCGTTGTTCACCAACAGATCCAGCCGACCCGACTCCTCGGCCACCCGCGCGAACAGCTGTCCCACCGACTCGTCGTCGGCGTGGTCGACACGGACCGGCACACCGTCACCGCCGGCCGCCGACACCTGGGCGGCGGTGGCCTCGATGGTGGTACGCCGGCCCGATTTCGCATCGGAGCGACCGGTCACGTAGACGCGCCATCCCGCGGCTCCCAGCGCTGCGGCGATACCCCGCCCCGCTCCCCTGCTGGCGCCGGTGACCACCGCTGTCTTGCGGTGCATGTCAGTCGAGCAGTCGTCGCGCGACGTTGGTGCTCACGAGGTCGAGCAGCTCGTCCGCGCGGCCGGCGAGGATGGTGCGAATGGCGTACAGGGAGAACCCCTTTGCCTGCTCGACGGTGATCGCGGGCGGGATGGACAGTTCCTGGCGGGCGGTGACCACATCGATCACCGCAGGACCGGGGTGGGCGAACGCGTCGCGCAACGCTGCGTCGAGGTCGCCGGGGCGTTCGACGCGGCGACCGAACATTCCCATGGCCTGCGCGACGGCCGCGAAGTTCGGGTTCTCCAACTCGGTGCCGAAGTTCACGATGCCCGCTGCCTTCATCTCCAACTCGACGAAGTTCAGCGACGAGTTGTTGAACACCACCAACTTGACCGGCAGCTTGTTCTGCATCAGGGTGATCAGCTCACCGAAGAGCATCGTCAGCCCGCCGTCACCGGCGAACGCCACCACCTGGCGGCCGCGGTCGGTGGTCTGGGCGCCGATGGCCAGCGGCAGCGCGCACGCCATGGTGCCGTGATTGAAGGAACCGAGCAGTCGCCGCCTGCCGTTCATCTGCAGATAACGCGCCGCCCAGACCACCGGGGAACCCACGTCGACGGTGAAGATCGCGTCGTCACTGGCCAGCTGACTGGTCAGGGCGGCAAGGTATTCCGGCCGGATCGGCGTCTTGTCCCGATCGTTGACCGCCAACGCGTCCAACGACTTGCGGGTTCTGCGGTAGTGCGCAAGGCAACGCTGCAGATGGGTGTCGTCGGTTTTCCGGGTGAGCAGAGGCGCCAACGCGGCCAGTGTGTCGGCCACCGTGCCCACCAGGGCGAGGTCGACGGGAGTTCGGCGGCCGATGTTGCGGCCCCGGATGTCGACCTGGATGACGGTGGCGTTGTCGGGATAGAACTGTTGATACGGAAAGTCGGTGCCCAGCATCAGCAGGACGTCGGCTTCTTTGATCGCCTTGTAGCCGGACGCGAAGCCGAGCAGCCCCGTCATCCCGACGTCGTAGGGGTTGTCGTACTCGATGTACTCCTTACCCCTGAGCGCATGCACCACGGGTGCCTGCAACGTGGCGCACAGCTGCAGCAGCGCCTCGTGCGCACCCGCGACGCCCGCTCCGCCCAGAATGGTGATGTTGTTGGCGCCGTTGAGGATCGAGGCAGCGCGGGCCAGTGCGTCGTCATCGGGTCGCACCACCGAACTGGTGGGCAACACCGGCGCGGCCCACGGCGAGATGTCCGCCTTGGCGTTGAACACCTCCCCGGGGACGACGACGACAGCCACCCCGTTCTCCTCGACGGCGGCCCGCATGGCCATGGACAGGATGCGGGGCAGCATCTCCGGGGTGCTGACCAGTTCGCAGTAGACGCTGCACTCCTTGAACAACTCCTGCGGATGCGTCTCCTGGAAGTACTCGGATCCGATCTCGGTCCGCGGGATGTGGGCAGCCAGCGCCAGGACGGGGACACGGCTGCGTTGCGCATCGAACAGGCCGTTGATCAGATGCAGGTTGCCAGGGCCACAGCTGCCCGCGCACACCGCGAGCCGGCCGGTCACCGCGGCATCGGCGGCCGCGGCGAAGGCGGCCGCTTCCTCGTGACGGACGTGCTCCCAGGTGACTTCGGGTGCACGCCGGATCGCGTCGGTCAGCCCGTTGAGACTGTCACCGGGCAGTCCGTACACCCGGCGCACCCCGCTGCTCTGCAACGCTGAGATGACGTGATCGGCAACTGTGGTCATCGCACCAGCGTAGCTACCACCACCAGGAGGACAGCGCTTCGAGGTGACGTCGGCACCGGTGCCGGGCGATGCTGGTGTCGCCGTCGGTGATGGCCTCGATGATGCGGGCGTGCGCCCGGTGCACCTCGGCGGCGTCCTCGGCTCCCGGCATGGGATTCATGGTGGAACCCCAGTGCCTGCGGAAGAGCTCGACGAGAATACGCAGGTACAGGTTCAGGACCCGATTTCCGGCCCGCTCGGCGAGGTCGGTGTGGAAGTAGAACTCCGCGAGCCCGGCTTCCCTGGGATCGTGGTGGTCGACGACCGGGGGCTGCTCGGTGAGGAAGCGGACGACATCGGGGTCGTGGCGACGCTGAACCAGCCGCGCGACGTTGCTGATCTCGATGGCATCGCGGACCAGGCTCAGGTCCCCGCGGCTGGGTTTGCGGTATTCCAGGTACAAGGCCACGGCATCGACGCTGGCGCGGTGTACGGGCTCGGTGATGAACAACCCTCCACCCGGCCCGCGGCGCATGCGCGCGACAGAATGGTATTCGAGTATCCGAACAGCTTCGCGCAGAACAGATCTGCTGACCCGATAGCGTTCGAGCAGCTCGGTTTCAGTGCCGAACAATGTCGCTGTCGGCCACCCTCTGGCGGCGATGTCGTCATGGATGGCCGAGGCCACCACTTCGGCCAGCTTCTCCTGCGCGCCGACGGTCACCGGCGCATCGTCGGTCCCGCGCCCAGGCACGTGGTGGCGGCGCAACCAGGCCGCCACCCCCGCCACGTGCTTGCCGGTCAGGGTTTGTGCCGCGGCGGCGTCACCGGCTGCCACCGCCTCCACGATCCGGGCGTGGTCGGCGGTCAACCGCTCGACGGCCGATGCGATCTTTTCCTGCGGCGCTTGCGATTCGACCGCGTACCGCGCGGTCAGACGAATCAGTACGTCGATGAACAACGCGAGCACGGGGTTGCCGGTCAACTCACCCAGCACGGGGTGGAACTCCTCGACCACCGAACGCAGCCGCGCTATGCCGGCCTCGTCGATCTGCCGTGCGGCCAACTCGGCGGCCAGCGGCTCGAGCACCAGCCGGGCATCGAGTAGTTCGTCGATCGTCACGCCGAGATACTCGAGATAGATCACCACCGCGCGCGTGGCCGGTGCGGCGTCCGGGGCCACCACGATCAACCCGCCGCCCGGGCCTCGCCGCATCCGGGCCACTTGATGGTGCTCGACCAGCCGGACGGCTTCGCGCAACACCGATCGACTGACCCCGTACTGCTGTTGCAGCGCGTGCTCGGAGCCCAGCGATTCGCCGACCGGCCAGCCGCGGCGGATGACGTCCGCCTCGATCTGGCGAGCCACCTGGGCCGCTTTGCCGGGCCGTTCGTCGTCGGGATCCGGACGCACCTACTTGATCAGCGGATCGCGCGGCATCCCGAGGATCCGTTCGGCGATCTGATTGCGGGACACTTCCGAGGTGCCGCCGGCGATCGCCATACCTCGTGCCCCCAGGGTCATCAGGTTCACCATCGCCGCCGAGCCGTCCATCAGCGCGGCATCGGCCCCGAGAAGCGCCGAGGAGATCGCGGCGTGCTCGCCCATGTGCTCGGCGAGTTTGAGTTTGGTGATGTTGCCTTCGGGCCCCGGCCCGGCGCCTTCGATGCTGCGCACCGCGCGGCGCAGATTGAGCAACCGCATCGCGTGATCGTCGGCCAGGTAGTTGCCCACCCGGATCCGCACGCCTGCCACCCGGTCTGCGTGTTTGTCGGCCAGCGGCACCAACGCGGCGGCCGCGATCTCGCTGACGCCGGACCCGCCGCCGATGCTCACGCGCTCGTTGCCCAGGGTCGCGCGGGCCACCGTCCACCCGGTGTTCGGCTCCCCCACCACGTCCTCGTCGGGAACGAACACGTCGTTGAAGAACACCTCGTTGAACTCCGAGCCACCGCTGATCATCCGCAACGGCCGGATCTCGACCCCCGGCGCTTTCATATCGATGATCACCGTGGTGATACCGGCATGCTTGGGAACATCGAAATCGGTTCGTACCGTGGCCAATCCACGCCGGCAGTAGTGCGCACCGCTGGTCCACACCTTCTGCCCGTTGATCTTCCAGCCGCCGTCGACGCGGGTGGCGCGGGTCTTGATGCCCGCGGCGTCCGACCCGGCGTCCGGCTCGGAGAACAGCTGGCACCAGATCTCTTCTTTACGCAACGCGCGAGCAACGAAACGTTCGATCTGCGAGGGTGTTCCGTGCTGGACAAGGGTGAGGATCACCCAGCCGGTGATGGAGTAGTCGGGTCGTTTGATGCCCGCGGCGGCGAACTCCTCTTCGATGACCAACTGAGCGACGGCGTCTGCGGCCCGCCCCCATGGCCTGGGCCAGTGCGGCATCACATAACCGGTCTCGATCAGCTTGTCCAGCTGGTCCTGGTCGGCCAGCTTGGCGATCTCGGCGGCGTCGGAGCGGATCTGGGCACGCAGTTCCTCGGCCTCGGCGGGCAGGTCGAGGCTGTTGGCCCGGGTGACACCCGCGGCGGTCAACGCGAACACATCAGCCGCGGGCCCGTCACCGCCCAGCACGGCGCGCAGCACCAACGCCCGCCGCAGATGCAGGTGCGCGTCGTGCTCCCAGGTGAATCCGATGCCGCCGTGCACCTGGATGTTCAGTTCGGCGTTACGCACATAGGCGGGCAGTGCCTGGGTGGCGGCTGCCGCGGCGATCAACTGGAACGCCTGCTCGTCCTCGGAGCTGGCTCGGGCGGCATCCCACACCAGTGCCACCGCGGATTCCGCGGCGACGATCATGTTGGCGCAGTGGTGCTTGATGGCCTGGAATGTGGCGATGGTGCGGCCGAATTGCTGGCGCACCTTGGCGTACTCGACCGCCGATTCCACACAGTCACCTGCGCCGCCGACGGCTTCGGCGGCGAACAGGACCCGGGCGCGCGCGAGAGCCGCCGCCCGCGCACCGGCCAGGACGTCGTCGTCGGAGACCTCGACGTCGTCGAGCACCACCCGTCCGGACCGCCGGGTCGGATCCAGGTTGTCGGGAACGTCGACGCTGATCCCGGCGCGGCCGCGGTCGAGCACCAGCACGTCGTCGCCGACGGCCAGCACCAGCAGGTCGGCCAGCCCGGCGCCGAGCACCACACCGGCTGAGCCGCTGACGCGGCCCCCGCTCAGGGTGAGGTCACCGCCGAAGCCCACACCGGCGAGCAGGGAGCCGTCGGTCAACCCCGGCAGCAGACGGCTTTTCTGGTGGGCGGAACCGGCATGGTCCACCACAGCGGATGCCACCACGGTCGGGACGAACGGGCCGGGGGCCACCGCCCTACCCAGCTCCTCGATCACCACCACCAATTCGGGCAAACCGTAACCGGACCCGCCGTATGCCTCGTCGACGTGCAATCCGAGCCAGCCCAACTGGGCGAGATCGTTCCAGAACAGCGGCCGGGGCTCGTCGGGCGAATCGAGCAGCTCGCGCGCGGCGGCCCTGACTTTCTGTGCGGTGAGGAATCCCCGCGCGACCTCACTGAGTTCGCGGTGGTCGTCGGTGAGAGCGATAGCCATGAAAAGAGTGTACTGATTTACTTCGGGGCGAACCGCTGACCCGCATCGAGGCGTAGGCACTGCCCGTTGAGCATCGGGTTCTCCACGATCGCGGTGACCAACTTGCCGTACTCCTCGGGGCGGCCCAGCCGCTTCGGGAAGGCGGCGTCCTTGGTCAGTGCGGTGGCGAACTCATCGGGGATGCCCTTGGTCAATCCGGTGGCGAACAGGCTCGGGGCGATGGCGAGCACCCGGATCCCCACCGAGCCCAGGTCACGGGCCATGGTCAGGCACATCCCGGCGATCCCGGCCTTCGCCGCGGTGTAGGCCACCTGGCCGATCTGACCCTCGAACGCGGCGATCGAGGCCGTGTTGATGATGACGCCGCGCTCCTCGTCTTCCGGCTCGTTCTTCGCCATGTGCGACGCGGCGAGACGGCTGATGTTGAACGTCGCGATGAGGTTGAGGTCGATGGTCTTACGGAACGAATCCAGACTGTGCACACCGGCCTTGCCCAGCGTCCGCTCGCCGATGCCACCGCCGGCGGTCGTGACGATCACATGCAGGCCACCCAGGCCGTCGACGGCGGCGGCCAGCGCTTCCTCGGTTCCGTCGAAATCCGTCACGTCCACGGCATGGAACTCACCCCCGAGGGCGCTGGCGACGTCCTTGCCGTCGGAACCCTCACGGTCCAGGATCGCCACGTTGGCGCCCTTGGCCGCCAGCAGCTCCGCCGATGCCCGGCCCATACCGGAGGCACCGCCGACGACGATCGCCTTCTTGCCGTTGATTTCCATTGAAGAACCCTTCCTGGCGTGGTTGAGTTACAAACTTAGCTTGCCGTGTCACGTCTGGGAACCCGGCGCCGCAACCTGCGCCCACTGATTGAGTGTCAGGTTCTCGCGGTTGCCGGGCGTGTCACCGTTTCTTCACGGGTCGCTGACACCGGACCGCCCGTGGCGCGGGTAGCTTGACGGCATGGCTGCTCCCGCGCCCGGCACGCGGATGATGAGCGGTATCGCCGCCGCCGCGGTTGCTCTCGGCGTGGCCCAACTCGCGGCGATTCCGTTCGGTTCATCGGCGGATGTCCGCAATGCGGTCGGGTCCACCGTCGTCGACCTGACCCCCGGCCCGGTCAAGGAATGGGCGATCCAGACTTTCGGGACCTCGGACAAGTTGTTCCTCGGCGCGGCGGTACTGGCCGTGATCGCCGTGATCGCCGCGGTCACCGGTTCGGCCGAGACCCCGCGCCGACCGGTCGGCAGCATCGCCATCGGGCTGGCCGGTATCGCCGGCTGTGCCGCGGTGTTGTCCCGCGCCGATACCGACATCCTCGACATCCTGCCGACACTCGTGGGCACCGCATGCGGTATCGCGGTGCTGCGGCTGCTGACCTCCGGCCGGATCACCAACGGGGAGCAGGACCCTGGCGACTCCCCCGCCGTCGACCCGGGCAGACGACTGTCTCTGGTGACCCTCGGCCTGCTCGGCTTCGGAGTGCTCTCGGGAGTGGTCGGCTCGATTCTCACCCGCAGGGTGCACTCCGTCGAGGAGGACCGGTCGACGTTCGCGGTGCCCCGGCCCCGGGTGAGCGCGCCGCCGATACCCCCTGAGGTGCAACCAGCCGGCGTCGAGCTGCCCAGCTTCGTCACCGGCAACGACGACTTCTACCGCATCGACACCGCGCTGAGCGTTCCCCAACTGGCCAGGGAGAAGTGGGCGCTGCGGATTCACGGCATGGTGGACCGCGAGATCACCCTCGGCTTCGACGATCTCAGCCGTTTCGAACTCGTCGAGAAGGTGGTGACGCTGGCGTGTGTGTCCAATCCCGTTGGTGGTGACCTGATCTCGAACGCCGTGTGGACCGGCTACCGGGTGCGCGACCTGCTTCGCGACGCCGGCGTCCACGCCGACGCCGACATGGTGTTGTCGACGTCCTCGGACGGCTTCACCGCCGGCACCCCCGTCGAGGCGTTGACCGATGACCGCGACGCCCTGCTGGCCATCACCATGAACGGTGAACCCCTGCCGGCCCGGCACGGTTACCCGGCCCGACTGGTGGTGCCGGGGCTCTACGGCTACGTGTCCGCGACGAAATGGGTGGTGGACCTCGAACTGACCCGTTTCGACCGGGCCGAGGCGTACTGGACCAGGCTGGGCTGGGCGCCGCGGGGACCCATCAAGACCGAATCCCGCATCGATGTTCCGCGCAGCGGGCAGGAGGTGCCCAAGGGCGCCGTCACATTCGGCGGGGTGGCGTGGGCGCAGAACCGCGGCGTGCGGAACGTGGAAGTCCGGATCGACGGACCTGCGGGCCAGGGCATCTGGCAACCAGCTCAGCTGGGGGCCAGCTATTCGGGCGAGACCTGGCGGCTGTGGAGTTTCCCCTGGCAGGCCACCACCGAAGGGCTGTACACCATCACGGTGCGCGCCACGGACAACACCGGCGAAACCCAAACCGAGGAACAGGCTGGTGTGCTCCCCGACGGCGCGACCGGCTGGCACGAAGTCTCGTTTTCAGTACGTTGACTCTTCAGTACGTTGACATGGTGCTGCTCGTAGACGTCGCCACCGCCTCCGCCGACGTGGGTGCCACCTCGGCGCGACTGGCCAAGATCAGCCGAATCGCCGACCTGTTGCGCGGTTGCGGCGCATCCGAGGTCGCCATCGTGGTGTCCTGGCTCTCCGGTGAGCTGCCCCAGCGCCAGATCGGAGTGGGCTGGGCGGCGTTGCGTTCACTGCCGCCACCGGCGCAGGAGCCCGCCCTGACGGTGGCCGAGGTGGACGCCGCGTTCAGCGAGATCGGCGCCATTGCGGGCAAGGGCTCCCAGGCGCGCCGGTCCGCCGCCGTGGCCGCCCTGTTCGGCGCCGCCTCGGAGATGGAGCAGACGTTCCTGAGACGGCTGCTCAGCGGCGAGCTGCGCCAGGGCGCGCTGGTGGGCGTCATGGCTGATGCCGTGGCCAAGGCCTCCGGCCTGCCCGCGACAGAGGTACGCCGTGCGGCCATGGTGGGCGGTGCGCTACCCGCCGTCGCGGCCGCGGCATTGACCGGCAGCAGCGAGGCACTGGCCGAATTCCGGCTCACAGTGGGCCGCCCCGTCGGTCCCATGCTGGCCCAGACCGCCACCGGAGTCGCCGAGGCCATCGACAAACTGGGCGGCACAGCACTTTTCGAGGCGAAGCTGGACGGCGCACGGGTGCAGATCCATCGCGACGGTGATCAGGTGACGGTGTACACCCGCAGCCTCGACGACGTCACCGCCCGGCTGCCCGAGGTCGTCGAGGCCACCCTCGCGTTGCCGGTCAGCTCTCTGATCGCCGACGGCGAGGCCATTGCACTGCGCCCGGACGGGCGCCCGCACCGATTTCAGGTCACCGCATCCAGATTCGGCCGGGCCGAACGTTCCGATCAACCGCTGTCGGTGTTCTTCTTCGATCTGCTGCACCTCGACGGCGTCGATCTGATGGACCGGCCGGCGATGGATCGCGCCGCCGCCCTGGACTCCGTGATACCTGGACAGTTCCGGGTGGACCGCTTGATCACTTCCGATGTGCAAGCGGCGCAACAGTTCTTGGACGCCACCCTGGCGGCGGGTCATGAAGGTGTGATGGCCAAGTCGCCGTCTGCACCGTATGAGGCGGGCCGCCGTGGCGCGGGATGGCTCAAGGTCAAGCCGGTGCACACCCTGGACCTGGTGGTGCTGGCCGTCGAATGGGGATCGGGTCGGCGCCGCGGCAAGCTGAGCAACATCCACCTCGGCGCCCGAGATCCGGCCGGTGATGGATTCATCATGCTGGGGAAAACCTTCAAGGGCATGACGGACGCGATGCTCGACTGGCAGACCGCGCGCTTCCTCGAACTCGCCGTGGGACCCACCAACGGTTACGTCGTCACGCTGCGGCCCGAACAGGTGGTCGAGATCGCCCTCGACGGCGTGCAAACCTCGACCCGCTATCCGGGCGGCATGGCCTTGCGCTTCGCCCGCGTTCTGCGGTACCGCGACGACAAATCCCCTGCCGAGGCCGACACCATCGACACCGTGCGCGCGCTGTACCAACGCAGCGACTAGGTCGACCGGTCTGAAGATCAACCCGCGCGTTTCGCCCAATCGGCGCGGCGCCAATGGAAGACTCAGGGATATGGCTTCATCTTCTGCAGCGTCGCAGGGCCGCGTCGTCACCGAAGAGCAGCACGACGGTGACATCACCTATCTCCGCACCGACAAGGACTCACCGCCGGTCGCGATCATCGACAGGTCGCCGATCACGGGCAAACACAAAGCGATCTTCGGGATCGTCGCGCTGGTGGGTGCGGTCGCATGGGCGGTGATCGCCTTCTTCAGCGGTGAGACGGTCAACGCCGTCTGGTTCGTGATCGCGGCCATCTGCACCTATGTCATCGGATTCCGTTTCTACGCACGGCTTATCGAGATGAAGATCGTGCGGCCCCGCGATGAGCAGGCCACCCCGGCCGAGGTCTTCGAGAACGGCACCGACTACATGCCGACCGACCGGCGGGTGTTGTTCGGGCATCATTTCGCCGCGATCGCCGGCGCCGGCCCGCTGGTGGGCCCCGTGCTGGCCACCCAAATGGGTTATCTGCCAGGGACCATCTGGATCATCATCGGCGCGGTGGTGGCCGGCTGTGTGCAGGACTACCTGGTGCTGGCCATCTCGACGCGCCGCCGCGGCCGGTCGTTGGGCCAGATGGCGCGCGACGAGTTGGGCGCCGTCGGTGGCGCCGCGGCGATCGTCGGCGTTCTGGTCATCATGGTGATCCTGCTGGCGGTACTGGCGCTGGTGGTGGTCAACGCGCTCTCCGAGAGTCCGTGGGGTGTGTTCTCCATCGCGATGACGATCCCGATCGCCATCTTCATGGGGCTCTATCTGCGCTTCCTGCGGCCCGGGCGGGTGTCGGAGGTTTCGCTGATCGGGGTGGCGCTGCTGCTGCTCGCGGTGGTGGCCGGCGGCTGGGTGGCCGAAACGGATTGGGGTACAGAGTGGTTCACTCTGTCGAAGGTGACGCTGTCGTGGTGCATCATCATCTACGGTTTGGCGGCCTCGGTTCTCCCGGTCTGGCTGCTGCTGGCGCCGCGCGACTATCTGTCGACGTTCATGAAGGTCGGCACCATCGTCCTGCTGGCCATCGGCATCGTGCTGGCCAGGCCCGTCATGGAGGCGCCGGCCATCTCCTCGTTCGCCGCCAGCGGCACCGGCCCGGTGTTCGCCGGGTCGCTGTTCCCGTTCCTGTTCATCACGATCGCGTGCGGGGCGCTGTCGGGTTTCCATTCGCTGATCTCCTCCGGCACCACCCCGAAGCTGCTGGAGAAGGAAAGCCAGATGCGCTTGATCGGTTACGGCGGCATGCTCACCGAGTCGTTCGTCGCGATCATGGCGTTGATCACCGCGTGCATCCTCAACCAGCATCTGTACTTCGTGATGAACGCGCCGGCGGCGCAGACCGGTACGACGGCGCAGACCGCCGCCGAGTACGTCAACGGGCTCGGCCTGTCCGGGGCACCCATCACTCCTGCGGAGATCGACGATGCTGCGGCGAGTGTCGGTGAGAATTCGATCATCTCGCGCACCGGTGGCGCACCGACGCTGGCGTTCGGGATATCGGAAGTGCTGCATCAGGTCTTCGGCGGTCAGGCGCTCAAGGCGTTCTGGTACCACTTCGCGATCATGTTCGAGGCACTGTTCATCCTCACCACCGTCGACGCCGGCACCCGGGTGGCCCGTTTCATGCTCTCCGACGGCCTCGGCAATCTGGGTGGGCCGCTGAAGAAGCTGCGCAATCCCAGTTGGCGGGTGGGCGCCTGGATCTGCAGCGTCGTCGTCGTCGCCGCCTGGGGGTCGATCCTGCTGATGGGTGTCACGGACCCCCTTGGCGGAATCAACACCCTCTTCCCGCTGTTCGGTATCGCCAATCAGCTGCTGGCCGCCATGGCACTGACCCTGGTGACCGTCGTCGTGATCAAGAAGGGCTATCTCAAGTGGGCGTGGATCCCCGGGGCGCCGCTGTTGTGGGATCTGGTGGTGACGCTCACCGCGTCGTGGCAGAAGATCTTCTCCGGCGACCCGAAAGTGGGCTACTGGACCCAGCATTTCCAGTACCGCAACGCCAGGGATGCCGGTGAGACCGCCTTCGGCGCGGCCAAGGACGCCGGCCAACTCGATGCCGTCATCCGCAACACGTTCATCCAGGGCAGTCTGTCGATCATCTTCGCCGTGCTCGTGGTCATCGTCTTCATCGCGGGTGTCGTCGCCGCACTCCAGGCAATCCGGGGCGGTGGCCGGCCCCTCACCGAGGACGATCCGGTACCGTCACGGATCTTCGCTCCGTCCGGCATGATTCCCACCCACGCCGAGAAGGAGGTGCAGAAGCAATGGGACGCGCGAACCGAACCGCACGCCAGATCGGTTGGTATTGCTCCAGGTTGACGTGGTTCTGGTCATCGTTGATGGGTGACAACCACTACCGTCGCTATGTCGAACACCGCACCCGGACACATCCCGGCGAACCGGTCATCGACGAGCGTGAGTACTGGCGGATGCGGCACGCCGCCGCGGAATCGAACCCCGGTTCCCGCTGCTGCTGACGGCACGGGATGTCGGCGTTGCGTGCTTTGGGCCTCGTCGGCGACGAGGTGTGGACCTACCGGTACCTGCGCATCGGCCTGGCCGGTGCGGTGGCGTTTCTGGCGGAGTCGGTGGTCGGCACCACCGTGTCCACGGGCCGGTGGCAGCCCTCCATCAGCGCGTACTACTTCACCATCTCGCACGCTGCCTTCATCGGCGCGCTGTGCGCGGTCGGTCTCGGCCTGATCGCCTACCAGGGCAGCACGGCCACCGAGGACGTCCTTCTCAACTCCGCGGGATTCCTCGCGTTCGTCGTCGCTCTGGTGCCGACGTCCAGACCACCGTGTGACGGTGCGCCGGCCACGTGTGGGCAGTGGCTTCCGGATTATGAGGACGCATCGGCCGCGGTTCCGAACAATCTTGTTGCGCTCGTGGTGGCCACCGGCGTCGGGATCGCGTTCTACGTGACCGTCTGGGTGATGAACCCCGCCCCGCAGACCCGGTGGCCCGCCCCGCGACCTCCCGGTTGGTGGGCCTGGCTCGCCCGCCTGGCGCAGGCCGCCTTCGTCGCGGTCGGCCTCATCGTGCTGTGGCGCTGGCCGGCGGTGTTCTACACGTGGGCTCACGACGCGGCCGCGATCGCGATGTTCGTCGCGATCATCCTCGTGGTGGCCCACTACGCCTGGTACTCCGCGAGGCGGCCGAAGCCACACGATGCCCCACCCCGCCGCATCACCCAGGCCTACCTGGTGATCGTCGGAGTCATGACCAGTGCCCTGCTGCTGGCGATGGTGCTGCAGCCCGGCGGTTTGGTCCTGATCGTCGAAGCCATTCTGGTCACCGGGTTCGCGGCGTTCTGGTGTGTACAGACCGTCGATCTGTGGGAGAACGAGGACAAATACTGCCGGATTGGTCACACCCGGTCATCGCGACGCAGGTCGCGAGACCAGGGTGCGGTAAGCTGACCTCACACGCTGGCAGCGCACACGCGCACACCAGTACGTCGCTGAACGAGCGCGCCGAGACCTTCTCGCCACCGCCATGGTGGATTCGCGCAATTGAAACCGGCTCCTTTCGCGGCGAACGACATTGCCCACCGGCAATGTCGCCACCGATGCCCGAAAGGCACTCCTTGACTTCCCCTGTGAACTCCCCCGACGTGACCTTCGCCGACCTCGGCGTATCCGATCAGCTGGTCCGCGTCCTCGCGAACCGCGGTATCACGCAACCCTTCCCGATCCAGTCCAAGACGTTGCCGGACACCCTTGCCGGGCGTGACGTCCTGGGGCGCGGAAAGACCGGTAGCGGAAAGACTTTGGCGTTCTCGCTGCCGCTGGCCAGCCGGCTCACGGGCACCCGTACCAGGGCGGCCCGACCGGCGGGCCTCGTGCTGGCACCCACCCGTGAGCTCGCTACACAGATCACCGCCTCGCTGGAACCGCTGGCCGCCGCCAACGGCCTGACCGTCACCACCATCTTCGGTGGTGTGTCGCAGAACCGCCAGGTCAGCGCCCTGCGGTCAGGTGTCGATATCGTCGTGGCCTGCCCGGGCCGCCTCGAGGATCTGATGCGCCAGCGCGAGATCAGCCTCGACGCTGTGGAAGTCACGGTGATCGACGAGGCCGACCACATGGCCGACCTGGGCTTCCTGCCGGGTGTCACCCGCATTCTGGCCGCCACCCCGGCCGGCGGCCAGCGCCTGCTGTTCTCCGCCACCCTCGACAACGGGGTGGACAAGTTGGTCAACCGCTTCCTCAACGAACCGGTGCTGCACTCGATCGACGAGGCCAACTCGCCGGTGGCGGCCATGACGCATCACGTTTTCCACGTCGCGGGCGTCGAGGCCAAGAAGAAGCTGGTACACCAGCTGGCCTCGGGCACGGGCCGCCGAATCCTGTTCATGCGCACCAAGCATCAGGCGCGCAAGCTGGCCAAGCAGCTCACCGACGCGGGCGTGCCATCAGTTGACCTGCACGGCAACCTGTCTCAGCCCGCCCGTGACCGCAACCTCGCCGCCTTCAGCTCGGGCGAAGCCAGGGTGCTCGTCGCCACCGACATCGCCGCTCGCGGTGTGCACGTCGACGATGTGGAACTGGTGGTGCACGTCGATCCTCCGATGGAGCACAAGGCGTACCTGCACCGCTCGGGCCGCACCGCACGCGCGGGCAGCGCGGGCGATGTGGTGACACTGGTGCTGCCCGAACAGCGCAGGGACACCCAGGCCCTGTTGCGTAAGGCCGGAATCACCGTCAAACCGCAAGACGTGCATGCTGATTCAGAGTCGGTGCAGACACTGGTCGGCGAAGTCGCGCCGTATCAGGCGCCCGCGCCCAAGGTGGCGCAGGCCCCGGCTCAGGCGCGCCCGGCCCGCAACCGTGGTACCGGCAACGGGTCTCGCCGTGGCGGACAGCCCGGCGGTCGCCGCGGCCAGTCCAGCAGCCGGTCCAGCGGCAACCGCAGCCAGCATGGCGGCAACAGCCGCAACGCCGCACGCAGCCGTTAGACGGTTACGAGGCTCGGGCCAGGTCCGTCACATCGAGGCGGACCGCCCTCTGGCGATGTTCGGCAACGAAGCTGTCGGCGAACGTCTCGATCGGGCAGTCACGTAACCCCACATCGAGCCGCGCGACCGGCAGTTCGTCCGGCGCAGCCGATTCGGGCCCGTGAAGCGCGGCCCAGCCGAGACCGTCACGCTCATGGGGGTAGGTGACCACCACGGCATCGCCGGGAGCCATCTGATCGAGCACCGTGGCCACCGGGTCTTCGGGTTCGGCCAGCACCACCACCGCTTCGACGCCGTGGCCGGCCGCCGAACCGAGGTAGGCCCGCACCTGGTCCTGGAGCTCACCGGGGGTGAGCAGACGCTGCAGGAACATCCGGTCGGTGAGTCTGTCGCGGTGCACCGCACCGACCTTGCTGCGAACCCAGATACCGGCGACTTTCGCTTCGACGTGCTCGACCACCGGCGGTAGGTCATACCGTTCGACGTTCAGCAGCTCGGTCAGCTCCGCGCGATAGGACGTGCGGGCTTGCGCCAGGGTTTCCGCAGTGCCGGCACACTGGCCGGGCATCGAACGGTAACTGATGACGGGTTGACCTTCGGGTGCCGTCCGATAGACGACATTTTCAGTAACAGCCATGACTACCTCGCAGGGACGACTTTCAGGAGTTCGAACCCCTTGCCCCGCAGGGTCAGGGTGAACTTTCTACCGGGCAGGAACAACTCCACCCGGGTGCGTTCGGCACTTGACTGGTTTCCGCATCGGTTCACGCGGAGACCTCCTTTCCTTTGCGCTGCACCACCATCGCGAGGGTGAGCACCACGAGAGCACTTGCCGCCAGCATCGCGCCCGCGGCGGCCGGGGCGGTATAGCCAAAGCCGGCGGCGATCACCAGGCCACCGATCCAGGCACCCGCGGCGTTGGCGACGTTGAGCGCCGAGTGGTTGAGCGCGGCGGCCAGCGTCTGCGCGTCGGCGGCGACATCCATCAACCGGGTCTGCAACGCCGGCCCCACGGCCGCACCGCTGGCGGCGATCCCGAAGAGCAGCACCAAAGCAGTGAACGGGTTGTGCGCGGCAAGCACAAAGAGCACCAGCATGATTCCGAGCGAGGTGATGGTCACGTACAGGCTGCGGATCACCGACTTGTCGGCCATCCGGCCGCCGACGATGTTGCCCACCACCATGCCGGCACCGAACACCATGAGCGCCAACGGAACCAGGTTCCGTGACATGCCGGCGACATCGGTCATGGTGGTGGCGACGTAGGTGTAGACGGCGAACATGCCGCCGAAACCGATCATTCCGACGGCCAGGGCCAACAGGACCTGCGGCCGCTTCAACGCCGCGAGTTCGGTGAGCGGGCTGCTTATGCGGTCGGACCCGATCTCGGGCAGCCAGGCCCAGATCGCGACGAGAGTGACCAGACCGATGAGCACCACCAGCGCGAAGGCGCTGCGCCACCCGAGCGCCTGGCCGAGCCAGGACGCGATCGGCACACCGACGACCGTGGCCACGGTGAGGCCGGTCATCACCTGAGCGACGGCTTTGGCACGCCGCGACGGTCCGAGCATGCGAGCGGCCACCAGCGCGGCCACGCCGAAGTAGGCGCCGTGCGGCAGGCCGGCGACGAAGCGGGCAGCCACCAACGTCTCGTAGTTGGGCGCCACGACGGTCGCGAGGTTGCCGAGGGTGAACACCGTCATCAGGCTCAGCAGCAGAACCCGGCGCGAGAGCCGGGTGGTCAGCGCGGCGATCACTGGGGCGCCGATCACCACGCCGAGCGCATAGGCGGAGATGACGTGGCCTGCCACCGGTTCGGAGATGTTCATCCCGGTTGCGATGTCCGGCAGCAGTCCCATCGCCACGAACTCGGTGGTCCCGATGCCGAAACCGCCGAGGGCCAGCGCGAACACCGCGAGCCGGAGCACGGGTGGCGGTGGCGCGACCACGGCAGTGGTCACCGACGGGCGGGGGGCAGTGAGAGTCACGGTCAGCTTTCGTGTGCGGCGGGTCGCAGCGCAGGCCGGTCGGCCCGTTCTACGACGTCGTGGTGGCACTCGCCGCATTGCAGAGCGCCTCGTCGTGGTTGAGCCTATCGAGACTTTCGGCGCGCATCCAATCGACTTTGGTCTTTTTGCGGACAAAGTGATGATCATTACAACCCTTGCTGATCATTTGTTCAGCTTGTTTAGATGGATGTCACCGCCCTTTCACGCACCACTTCGACAAGGAGCATCGGACTATCCGCAGGTCGAAAACCGGATCACGGTCCCCAGGAACGCCGGCCAGCGCCGGCGAGATCTTCGCGTTGATCCGCGACTCAGTGGCCACCACCCGAAGCGACATCCGCGCCATCACCGGCCTGTCCCGCACCGCCGTGGCCGCCCGCGTCGCCGAACTGACCGACTACGGCCTGGTGGTGGAGCGGCAGGAAGGCCTGTCGACCGGCGGCCGCCCCCCTACGCTCCTGGCGTTCAACGAGGACGCCGGTGTGGTCCTGGCCGCGGCGATCGGCCGCAGCCGCACCCACCTGTCGGTGTGCAATCTCGCGGGCCGCATGCTGGCGGTTACCGATATCGACGAACACGTCGGTGTAGGTCCCGACGAACTGATGCCGCAACTGGTCAAGAGACTCGAGGCCTTGGTGACCGACGCCGGCCGGCAGCCCTCGGCTGTCCTCGGGGTGGGCGTGAGCCTGCCGGGCACCGTGGACCAGCAACGCGGGTGCAGTCTGGACTCCCCTGTGATGAGCGGCTGGGACGGTGTGCCACTGGCACCGTACTTCCAAGATCTGACCGCTGCTCCGGTGCTGGTGGACAACGATGCGAACGTGATGGCGCTGGCTGAACGCCATGGCGATTTCCGGGGTATGGATGATCTGCTGTTGCTGAAGATCTCCACCGGCCTGGGCGCCGGACTGATCTGCGGCGGTGTGTTACAGCGCGGCGCGGTGGGCGCGGCCGGCGAGTTCGGCCACAACAAGACCTCGGCCGCCGACGGGCTGCCGTGTCGTTGCGGTGACGCGGGCTGCCTCGAGGCAGTCGCCAGCGGGTGGGCGCTGGTGCGCGCCTTGAGCGAGCAGGGCCACGACGTGAGCCATCTGCGCGACGTGGTGGAGCTGGCCAACCGCGGTGACGCCGAGGCGCGCCGCCTCATCCGGGAAAGCGGCAGGCACGTCGGGGAAGTGGTGGCCCCGCTGGTCAACCTGCTCAACCCCGGTGTGGTGGTAATCGGCGGCGACATGATGGGCGCGTACGACCTCCTGGTGGCCGGACTGCGAGAAGCGTTGTACGGCAACGCGACCGCGCTGGCCACCCGCACCCTGCAGGTGGTTCCCGCCACGCACGGCGAGCGGTCCTCGGTAGCCGGCAGCGCCGCACTGATACTCGACACGATTCTCGACGCCGATGCCATCGACGCGGCGCTGCACGCCCGCCGCTAGTACGCCAACCCTGGCTCAGAAGGGCGGTGGGTCGTTGGGGTCGGCCCTTTGGGTGTGGTATCCGAAGAAAAGGCGGTAGCCCCAGTTGTCTTTGGGGGCGGCTGCGCGGGTGGGGGCGCCGCCGTTGGCGCGGTGGGCAGCGTTGAGTGCGCGCTCTGCGGCGATGCGGTAGGCGCGGTCTTTGGCCTTGGTGCGTTTTCGTTTCGGCATCTTCACCGACTTGTCGGCGGCGGCTTCTTTTCTCGGGCTGCCCCGCTGCACCGACGCCGAGGTGGTGTTCACGCCCGGGAACAGGATGCGGCTCAGTGGGATGCTGGTGTAGGTGTGGCCGGTGGGGGTGGTGAAGATGACGGTGCCGTCTGGTTGTTGGACTTCGGACCAGCCGTCGCGGAAGGTCTTGATCAGGTGGTGATGGCGGCAGTGGCCCTTGAGGTTGGAGGCATGGGTGGGCCCGCCGTCACCCCAGGGGATGGTGTGGTCGAGGTCGGCGTCGCGGATGGGGCGGTCGCAGCCCGGGACCCGGCAGGTCAGGTCGCGGGCTTGCACGAATTCGCGGTCCGCGGCGCGGATGCGGTAGCTGTCGGTCGGGTCGACCGCCGGGGCCTTGATGTGGCGGATCTTTGCGCCGGCGGCGATCAGGGCTGCGATCAACGCATTCGGCACCATCCCGTAGCCGGGGATGAACCCCGGCGCCGTGCCGGTCTTGGGAGCTGGTGGGGCGGGCTCTGACTCGGCCTCACCAGGCTCGGCGACCGGCGCGCCTGCGTGAGTGGTTTCGCCGGCGGTAGCGGCGTCCGAGGTAGCCGCCTCGGCCGCCACTAGCTCGGGCTCCTCGCCCGTCGGTAGCTTGGCTTCTCGGTCGGTAGGAGCCGGGCAGTGCCGCGGAGCCGACGACGGCGGCTCCTGGTCTGTATCAGGGTCTGTCGGTTCCCTGTGGGGTACAGCAGGCTTGGTGTCCTTGGTGGGGTATGTGATGGTCACGTTCGTAGGCCCGGTGGGAAACACGCCTTCGCCGTGGATCAGCGGATCGGGATCACCCTCCAGCGCAGGGGCGTCGGCGTAGATGTGCACCACGAACCGCGAGGCCACCCCGTCCTCGGCGGCCGCGGGGCAGATCTCGGAGCCGCACAGGCATTTCAGGTGATCGGCATCGGCGCCGAGGGCCTCGGCGGCATCGGCGAGCCGCTGGTCCAGCGTGCGGGGATCATTGGGGCACACCGCTTTGGCCATGGTGCGCAGTTTGCCCATCAGCAGGGCGCCGCCGGGTTTGGTCAACCGCATCGCGATGGTGGTGATGCCGGCCTTGTCGTCGGTGTGCTCCACGGTGACCCCGCGCCCGCGCACGGTGTTACGGACCCGCCGCACCGCGTCGGGGTCGAAGCGTTCGACCCACACATCGACGGCGTTCTTCAACTTGTAGTACGACAGCCCGCTCCACCCGCACGTGGTGGCGGCCTCGACGCACGCGGAATCGATGTTGGCCAGCGCCTGCTCGTCGACCACCAGCAGGGTGCGTTCCACCACGGTGGCCATCACCCGCGCGGAGATTTCCCCACGGTGGAACAGGGCGGCGAGTTGGGGGAAGCGGTCTCGCATCGCGGCGCCGACTTGTAGATCGTTGAACGCCCAGCGCGCCGAGATGCCGAAGGCGATCCCCATCTGGGCCACCACATCGTCTTCGGCGTCGATGGCACACAAACCGGCGTCCTCGTCGGCGTCGGCCAGGAACACCGCTGCCCATTCGGCCAGCGCCGCCAGACGCTGTGCTTCCGCGGCGGCGGCCACCCGAGCCCAGCTCACCGCGGCATCGACGACCGGGGCGGCAGCACTGCCACCGCGCAACTCGTCGATCATCGTCGGTAACTGGGGGAACATGCCCCGACCATACCGACCACCACCGACAAAAAACCTTCACCAAAAGGTAAGCCGCAGAACCCTTTTACTGTCGCTCAATTGTCGCGCCCAGGCGGGCACAATCACTCGAGCAGGCCCCGATTGGCGGTCGGAGCCTCCTTCTGACTAGCGGTTCACCACATTGCGCAGCGGCTCGCCGCGGTCGAGTCGCACGATGTTGGCGGCGATGTCGTCGACCCGGCCCCGGAAGGTGTCCCGGGTGACGCCGGAGGAATGCGGGGTCATCAACACGTTGGGCAGCTCCGCGAACGGCAGCCTGCTGGGCTCGCCGCGACCGTCCGGACCCGGGTAGGTGTACCAGACATCAATGGCCGCAGCGGCGATCACGTTGTCACGCAGCGCACCGTAGAGGTCAGCTTCCACCACCAGCGGACCACGACCGACATTGATCAGCACCCCGGCAGGCCCGAGCGCACGCAACTGGGGCGCCCCGATCATCCCGGTGGTCGCCTCCGTCAACGGCGCGGACACCACCACGATGTCCGACTCGGCCATCAGCCGCTCCAGCGACGAGGTGTCAGCCGCCCACTGCAGGCCGTACTCCCCCGCATCCACCCGGCCCGAACCGGTCACCGCGGCCCCGGTGGCACCGAACGCCCGGAACAACTTCCAGGCACGCTGCCCGATGTGGCCGAACCCGACGAATCCCACTCGCGCATCGCTCAATGTGGCCGGCTGGGCGATACCGGCGTCGTACACCGACGTCGCCCACCGGCCCTGTCGCAGGGCTCGGTCCTGGGCCAGGAAGTCACGGCGCAGCACAACGGCCGCCGCCACGATGTACTCGGCGATGGACGCCTCGTGATGAAAGGTGTTGGCCACCAGCACCCCCGGTGCCAACGCCGCGAAATCCACCTTGTCGGTCCCGGCGCCGGCGACGTGGATCAACCGCAGCTTCTCCGCGGCAGCGGCCAACTCGGCACCGAACCGCCCACCCACGTACACATCAGCGTCGCGTACGTCCTCGAACAGGTCCTGCGGACTGCAGCCGATACGCCAGCACACCTCGAATGACGACGGTAACGCCGCCTCCAGCTGGGGACGGTGCGGCACCAGATTCACGTCGGCGACAACGATTTTCATCGGTCGAGTGCCGGACGCTTGCTGTCGAACGTCCATCCCGGCACCAGATACTGCATCGCCAGTGCGTCGTCGCGGGCGCCGAGGCCTTCCTTCTGATACAGCTCGTGCGCGGCGGCCACGGCCTCTTCGTCGAGCTCGACGCCGAGACCCGGCCGCTCGGGCACGGTCAGGTAACCGTCGACGATGTCGTAGGGCTCCTTGGTGATCCGCTGGCCGTCCTGCCAGATCCAGTGCGTGTCGATGGCGGTGATCTCCCCCGGTGCGGCCGCGGCCACATGGGTGAACATCGCGAGCGAGACGTCGAAGTGGTTGTTGGAGTGCGATCCCCAGGTCAGCCCCCACGCGTCGCAGAGCTGAGCCACCCGAACCGAGCCGTTCATGGTCCAGAAGTGCGGGTCGGCCAGTGGGATGTCGACGGCGCCGGAGCGGATCGCATGGCCCATCTCACGCCAGTCGGTGGCGATCATGTTCGTCGCCGTGGGTAACCCGGTGGCGCGTTTGAACTCCGACATCACCTCACGACCGGAGAATCCGCCTTCGGGCCCCACCGGATCCTCGGCGTAGGCCAACACATCGGCCAGGCCGCGGCAGGTGCGAATGGCATCGGCCAGCAGCCAACCACCATTGGGGTCCAGGGTGATCCGGGCATCCGGGAACCGCTGCGCCAGAGCGGTGACGGCCGCGGCCTCGTCAACGGCGGGCAGCACGCCGCCTTTGAGCTTGAAATCCGCGAACCCATAACGCTCATAGGCCGCCTCCGCCAGCCGCACCACACCTTCCGGGGTGAGCGCCTCCTCGTGCCGGACCCGCAGCCACGCATCCGCGGAGTCGGGCTCATCCTCCGGCGACAAATAGGCCAGGTCGGTCTTGGTGCGGTCGCCGACGAAGAACAGATAGCCCAGCGCCTGCACCTTGCTGCGCTGTTGACCATCGCCCAGCAGCGCCGCCACCGGCACCTCGAGATACTGGCCCAGCAGGTCGAGCAGCGCCGATTCCACGGCCGTCACCGCGTGCACGGCGATCCGCAGGTCGAAGGTCTGTGCGCCGCGGCCGCCGGTGTCGCGGTCGGCGAAGGCCGTGCGCATGGCGGCCAGCACCGCGTGGTAGTCGCCGACGGTGTTGCCCACCACCAGGCTTCGCGCGTCCTCCAGGGTGCGACGGATCGGTTCGCCGCCGGGCACCTCACCGACACCGGTGCGGCCATCGGAATCGGTGAGGATCACCAGGTTCCGGGTGAAGTACGGCGCGTGGGCGCCGCTGAGGTTGAGCAGCATGCTGTCGTGTCCCGCGATGGGGATCACCGTCATGTCACTGACAACCGGGGTGCGTTTGGCAGAACTCATCGTCGAACCTTCATCTCTCGTCGTCATGACGCAAACCATTTGTCACCGTTGGCCACCGGCCGCACCACGCGGGACACCTTGTCGCACACGGTGTGCAGGGCCTGCACGATCTCGGCTTCCCGTTCTGCGGTGAGCCGTGACAACGGCACCGATGCGCTGATCGCATCCTGGGCCGGATGGGTGTAGCGCAGCGTGACCGCGAAACAACGCACCCCGACGGTGTTCTCCTGGTTGTCGGTGGCGTGCCCGCGGATCCGGACCTCTTCCAGGGTCTCCTGCAGTACCGCGGGATCGGTGATCGTGTGCGGCGTCAGGGAGGTCAGCGCGGCCGGGATGTGGGCGGCGCGGTCCGCGCCCACCCGCTCGGCCAGCAGCGCCTTGCCGAGCGCGGTGGTGTATGCAGGTAGCCGGCGGCCCACCCGGTTCGCATTGCGCAGATACTGTTTCGACTCCCGCGTGGCCAGGTACACCACGTCGGTGCCGTCGAGGCGCCCCAGGTGGAAGGTCTCGTCCAGCTCGGCGCGCAGTTCGTCGAGGAACGGGGTGATCAACGGCAGGTACGGGTCGCTGTCGAGGTAACTCGTGCCCACCAGCAGCGCCCGCATGCCGATGCCGTACTGCGTGCCCGACTCGTCACAGCGCACCCAGCCCTGCCCCATCAGCGTTCTGAGCAACGCGTGGGTACTGCTGCGCGGCATGTCCAGGGCCGCGCAGATCTCGCGGATCCGGGCCGGGTTGTCCTGGCGGCCGGCCAGATACTCGAGCAGTTCGACCGTGCGGACGGCCGACTTGACCTTGCGTACGTTGACATCACTGTCGTCCGCGGCGTCTTCAGACACTTTCATCTCCTCCCACGTCCTGCCACGCCGAAGCCCGACTCACAGCAGCTGGCGGACGATCAGCACCACCGCGCCTGTCGCCGACACCCCGATGGCCAACCACCTGAGCCGTGCCGGGTCCAGGAACCGGTTCACATACCTCGACAGCACATAGCCGACCACCGTGGCCGGCGCCAGCACCGCGAACGTCATCAGCGTGTGGGAGCTCACCGCGCCGGTGAACCACAACGCCGCCAACGACATCAACGAACCGACCAGGAAGAAGCCGCTCATCGTGCCGCGAAGCCGCGCACCGCTGTTGCCCTGCCACACCAGCGCCATCGGCGGACCACCGATGGAGGTGGCGGTCCCCAGCAGCCCGGAGGTTGCGCCCGCGAGCACGACATTGCGACGCCGCGGTGCCGGCACCCACCCGGCAGTGGTCAGCACGACGCCCAGCAGCACCACCGCGGCCAGCATCACGGCCAACCCTTTCTCCGGCAGGGCGGCCAGCAGCAGCGCGCCGGCGATGGTGCCCGGCACCCGGCCGACCAACGCCCACTTCGTCCCGCTCAAGTCGATGGCCGCGCGCTCCCGCACCGACACGATGAGGGTGACGAAGGTGGCCAGCATGATCAACGTGCCGGGAATCAGGGCGGGGTCGACGATGGCGACGACGGGGGCTGCCAGCATTCCCATGCCGAAGCCGATCGATGCCTGCAGGCACGAGGCCAACAGCACCGCCACCGCCACCACGGCGAAACCCGCTGCCGTCGTGGTCATTGGCGCGCATCATCGCTCACGCCGGTACCGCTGTTGCGCTCTGCTCCACGTTCAGCGGGTGGAAGCACTCCGCGCGGTGGCCCTTGCCCGCGGTGTCGAGCACCAGCGGTGGCCGGGTGCTGGCGCACTCGTCGGTGGCCTTCCAGCACCGGGTGCGGAACCGGCAGCCCGACGGCGGATTCAGCGGTGACGGGATCTCCCCCTTCAGCAGGATCCGTTCTTTGCGCTGGGCGGCGTTGAGCTTGGGGGCCGCGGACATCAGCGCCGCCGTGTACGGGTGGTTGGCCCGGTCGAACACCGAGTCGGTGTCGCCGGATTCGATGATGCGGCCCAGGTACATCACGGACACCCGGTCGGCGACATGGCGCACCACCGACAGGTCGTGGCTGATGAAGATGTAGGAGATCTGCAGTTCCTTCTGCAGATCGTTGAGCAGGTTGAGCACCTGCGCCTGTACCGAGAGATCCAGTGCCGACACCGGCTCGTCGCAGATGATGACATCGGGATTCAGCGCCAGGGCGCGGGCGATGCCGATGCGCTGGCGCTGCCCGCCGGAGAACTCCTGGGGGTACTTGCCTGCCGCCTTGGCGCCGAGACCCACCATGTCGAGCAGCCCGCGCACCCGCATCTCGCGGTCCTTGCGGCCGGGATAGAGGGTCTTGTGGGTGCGCCACGGCTCGGCGATGATCTCGCCGGCCGTCATCCGGGCGTTGAGCGAGGCGTACGGATCCTGGAACACCATCTGGACCCGCCGCCGGAATGACAGCAGCTCTTTGCCTTTGAGGGTGAAGGGGTCGATGTCGTCGAACGTCACCGAGCCGGAGTCCGGGCGTTCCAGCATCATCAGTGTCCGGGCCAGCGTCGACTTGCCGCAGCCCGACTCCCCCACCAGTCCCAGCGTCTCGCCACGCGCCAGGTCCAGATTGATGCCGTCCAGCGCGCGCAACGAGTTCTTGGCACCGGGAACCCTGAACGTCTTGGTGAGGTCTTTGACCTCGAGCACCTTGGACGTCCGCTGTTGATCAGACATTGACGACCTCTTCCGGGAAGTGGCAGGCGGCTTTGCGGCCGGTGCCGGTGGCGGTCAGGCTGGGCCGGGTGGTGGCGCACAGATCGCGGGCCAGCGGGCAGCGCGCCTGGTAGACACAGCCTTTCGGAATCGAATGCAGATCCGGCGGCGCACCCCCGATGGACTTGAGTTCCTCGCCGCGTTCGGCATCGACCGGGACCGAGTTCAGCAGGCCCTTGGTGTACGGGTGCTTGGGGTTGGCGAAAATCTCTGCCACCGGCCCAGTTTCGACGATGTTGCCGGCATACATCACCGCCACCCGGTCGGCCTCCTCGGCCACCAGCGCCAGATCGTGGGTGATCAGCACGACGGCCATGTCGTACTCGGTGCGCAGGTCGCGCAGCAGCGCCATGATCTGCGCCTGCACCGTCACGTCGAGTGCGGTGGTCGGTTCGTCGGCGATCAGCACACTGGGGTTCAGCGCCACCGCCATGGCGATGAGCAGACGCTGGCGCATACCGCCGGAGAACTGGTGCGGGTAGGAGTTGACGCGGGTCTCGGGCTGCGGGATGCCCACCCGCTCCATCAGTTCCACCGCTTTGCGCTTGGCCTCTTTGGCTTTCATGCCATGGTGGATCTGGAACGGCTCGGCCAACTGGGCGCCCACGGGGTACAGCGGGTTCAGCGCGGTGAGCGCGTCCTGGAACACGATGGCCAGTTCCGTGCCGGCCAGTTTGCGGCGGGTCCTGCGGTCGACGGCGAACAGGTCCTGCTCGGCCAGGATCGCCGAACCCTGCGTCACCTCGGCGACGGGTTCGAGCAATCCAACCAGCGCGGTGGCCGTCATGGATTTGCCGCACCCGGATTCGCCGAGCAGCGCCAGGGTCTCGCCGCGGTGCGCCTCGAACGTCACGCCGTTGACGGCGCGCACGGTGCCGGTGATGGTGCGGATGTCCACGCACAGGCCGTCGACCTTGAGTGCCGGGTCGGCGGCGACGTCGTGCTCGGCGGACACGTGATCAGCTAACACGGTCATCTACAGGGCCTTTCCGGACTTGGCGAAACGGGACAGACGCTTCTGCGGGACGGTGAGCCGCCACCGCTGCCCGGGATCGGTGGCGATCCGGGCCCAGGCGGCGAGGATGGTTGCCGAGACGGTGGTGATGACGATGGCCAGGCCGGGGAAGAACGACAGCCACCAGGCGGTGTGCAGGTAGGTGCGGCCCTGGGCGACCATGAGGCCCCAGCTGACGTCCGGCGGCTGGATGCCGATACCCAGGAAGCTCAAGGAGCTCTCGGCCAGCATCACGTAGCAGAAGTCCAGGGTGGCGACCGTCAGCAGGGTGGGTAGCACCACCGGCAGCACATGGCGGACGATGATGGCGTTGCCGTTGGCCCCGAAGGTGCGAGCGGCGTCGACGAAGACCCGCGTCGACAGCTCCGCCGACTCGGCCCGGGCGGTGCGCAGGTACACCGGGATGCGGGTGATGGCCAGCACCGCAACGATGTTGGCGGCACTCGGCGAGAACACGTAGAGCACCACCACCGCCAGCAGCAGCGAGGGGAAGCTCATGATGACATCGGCGACGCGCATGGCCACCGTTTCCCGCCAGCCGCGGTAGAAGCCGGCCCACATGCCGATCAGCGAGCCGATCACGGCGCTGATCACCACCGCCGGGATGGCCACCGAGAGGGTGGTCTGGCTGGCGACGATCAGCCGCGCCAGCATGCTGCGTCCGAGCGGGTCGGTGCCGAGGATGTTGGCCCAGCCGTGGGACAGGGTGAAGGGCGCCTGGTTGGAGTTGTCGAGGTCGATGCGGGTGGCCAGTTCGCCCATCAGCATCGGGCCGAGCAGGGCGGTGAGGAACACCAGCGCCAGGACGATCGCCGCGGCGGCGGCCACCCGGTCGTTGACCAGGAGGCGCACCCAGGTGGACCCGGCACGTTTCTTGGGCGTTGCGGACTCTCCGACGATCGGGGTGGTCGGCTTGACCGGGACCATATCGATTTGAGTGCTCACGTTCTGGCTCCCTTAGACTTTCGCCGGTTCGCGAACGCGTGCGTCGAGCAGCGCGTAGCAGGCGTCGATGAAGATGTTGAGCAGGAAGATGCTCACGGCGGTCAGCAGAACCGCGGCCTGCAGTACCGCGAAATCGCGTTGCAGGATCGCGTCGATCATCAGCTTGCCGATACCGGGCCAGCCGAAGATGGCCTCGACCACCACCGCGCCGTTGATGAGGCCGACGGCCAGGTCACCGGCGACGGTGAGGGCGGGTGCGGCGGCGTTGCGCAGCGCGTGATGGGTGACGACGCGAAAGTCGCCGGCGCCCTTGCTCCGCGCCAGCCGGACGTAGGGCGCGGACAACGCCGAGACCATGGCACCGCGGACCACCTGGGTCAGCACCCCCAGCGGACGGATCATCAGGGTGGCGATCGGCAGGATCCAGGACAGCATGCCCGCGTCGGTGCCGGAGGTCGGCAGCCAGCCCATCAGCACCGAGAACAGCCACACCCCGGTGATGGCGAACCAGAAGTCGGGGATGGATGCCGCGGTCATGGACAGCAGGCTGGAGAACCGGTCGGCCAGTGAGTTGGGCCGGTAGGCCGCCCAGCAGCCGATCACGACAGCCAGGACGATGGCCAGAAGCATTGTGGTGACGGCCAATTGGAGCGTGGCGGGGAATGCGCGCAGCGCCATGGTGGAGGCGGACTCCCCGGTGCGCAGCGAGGTGCCGAAGTCCAGGTGCAGCACGCCGGAGAAGTAGTTCATCAGCTGCGTCCACACCGGCTGGTTGAGGCCGTTGGCTTCGGCGAACTCGGCGCGCTGCGCTTCGGTGGCCGACTCCGGCAGGTACAGGCTGGTGGGGTCACCGGTCAGCCTGGCCAGGAGGAACACCCCCAGCAGCACGATGATCAGAGGGAGGGCGCTGGTGTACATCCGGCGCCTGACGAACGAGAACATGGGCGAAGCCTCCTGTGCGATCAGGTGTTGTCGGTCTGGGCGGCGTCAGCGCTGGCCGGTGTCATCTCGGCCAGTCGCATCTCGTCGCCGGTCGCCGAGTTGGGGGTGTAGGCGACCCGGGCCGATTTGCCGAGGATGCCCTTCATGTGGGCGAGGTAGGCCATCTGCATGATCTCCTGCGGTTCCTCGGCGAACAGCTGCGCGAACGCATCCTGGCGGGCCTGGCCGGTGAGGGCTTCCGCGGCTCTGATCTTGGCGTCGAATTCCGGTGTGCCGTAGGCCGCTTGGGGGCCGTCGGACAGCATGTACTGATCCAGGGTGAAGGCGGCGTCACCGGCCTGGTTGCCGTGCATGATCATCAGCAGGTACGGGCCGGTGTTCTCCGGGAACGGCCGCAGCTGGTATTCGAGCTGGGCGGCGGTGTCCATCATCTCGATCTTGACGTTGAGACCGATGTCGCTGAACTCGCTCTGCAGCACCTCGATGGTCTCGGCGATCTTGGGAAATTGTGCGGTGCGGCCGATCAGCCGGATCTCGTTGTCCACCGGCACCCCGTCGGCCTTCGCCTCGGCGATCAGTTGCTTGGCCTTGTCCGGGTCGTAGGGCCACAGCGGCAGGTCGGCGTTGTAGCCCACCACGCCCGAGGGGATCAGCTGCGAGGCCGGATCGCCGAGCCCGCGGAACAAGGCCTTGACGATGCCGGGGCGGTTGACGGCGTAGTTGATCG
This sequence comes from Mycolicibacterium sp. SMGY-1XX, assembly GCF_059132455.1. NCBI lineage: Bacteria > Bacillati > Actinomycetota > Actinomycetes > Mycobacteriales > Mycobacteriaceae > Mycobacterium > Mycolicibacterium sp. SMGY-1XX. The sequence continues at coordinate 2,524,652 of NZ_CP101139.1, read as the reverse complement.
CCTGCCGCACCCGCATGTCGTCGAGCGGCGGCTCTACTGCCTGAATGCGCAGCGCGGTGGTCTCGTTGTTCTGGAACGGCACACCCAGATCGCCCGCACCGTCTTCAGGTCCGAGTGAGGTGGCGATATCAGCTTCGTCATTGGTGATCATCGCCGCCCGGACGCTGCCCTCGCTGCGCCACTGGTACTCGGCACGCGCGAAGGCCGGCGCGGCACCCCAGTAGGTCTCGTTGCGGTGCAGGGTGAGTTTCTGTCCGTACTCCCAGTTCTCGATGGCGTACGGGCCGGTGCCGATGGGCTCGCGCACCTTCTCCGCGGTGCTGGTGCTGCGCGGAACGATCTCCACGAACGAAAGCCGCAGTGGCAGAATCGGATCCGGGGTCTGGGTGGTGACTGTCAGCGTGGTGGGGTCCACCACGGTCAATCCCAGCTCCTCGTCGCCGAACACGTAGCCGTCGACATTGCACTGCAGATCGGAGTTGACGGCGCGGTCGATGGAGAACGCCGCGTCGTCGGCGGTGAACGGTGCGCCGTCGGAGAACGTCACGCCTTCACGGATCGTGAAGGTCCATTCGGTGGGCGTGGCCTGTTCCCACTGCGTGGCCAGCAAGGGCTGCAGTTCGCCGGAGTTGGGATCGCGCTCGACGAGCGGTTCGGTGATGTTGGACCGCACGACGATTCCGGTCGAGGTCAGTGAGCTCTCGCACGGTTCCAGGGTCGGCGGCTCCTGGGACAGCACCACCCGCAGGGTGTTGGGGTCGTAGCCGCCGTGGCCGGAGTTGGCCACCGTGCAGCCGCTGGCCGTCACGCACACCCCGGTCAGGGCCAGGGCCATCACGCGGCGAGAAAACGGGCCTGCGTGGCTCATGAGGGTCCTCCAATTCGAGGGGTGAGATGAGCGCTGGGCTGGAGCGCTCCGGGGTCTCGAGTGACGTCCACGTATGTAGATGACTGCTGTGATCGCAGACACAAGGTAAGAACGTGCCAACAACCCCGTCAACCCCGCCGAGGGCGCCTGAAACCGGTCGTCACAGCCCAAATCCGTTGGGACAACGAAGCCGCCCACTGGCAGAAAAGCACTCTGAGCAGGGGTTTTTCTCGTGACGGACACCGATCCATGCCGTCACGGACGGCGCGCTGGCCTAGTTATTCGCTTTCGGCAACAATCGATGCTAATTCCGTGTTGGACAGGTATTCGCGCCCGGACTTACCGTCGCTACACACCGTTGGAGGAGAATCGTTGTGACCAGCCCCGGCCAGACCCCCGCCACCGCCGTGCTGCAGGTGGGCCCCCTCGAGCCCTCACTGCAGGACACACTGCGCTCGTCGTACGGCGCCGTGGTGCTGCCCTCGGACCCCGCACAACGCGCCGACTTCCTGGCCGAGCACGCCGACCACATCACCGTCGCCGTCACCTCGGGGCGTACGGGTGTCAACGCCGAGTTGATCGCAGACCTGCCGAAACTCGCGGCGATCGTGCACTTCGGCGTCGGTTATGACACCACGGACCTGGACGCCGCGGCCTCGCGTGGCATCGTCGCCAGCAATACACCGGACGTGTTGACCGATTGCGTCGCCGACACCGCGGTGGGGCTGTTGATCGACACGCTGCGACAGTTCTCGGCCTCGGACCGGTTCGTCCGCGCCGGTTCCTGGTCGGCGACGAACAATTACCCGCTGACCCGTCAGGTCAGCCACACCCGGGTCGGGATTCTCGGCCTCGGCCGCATCGGCGGGGCCATCGCGCAGCGCCTGACGGCGTTCGGCTGCCGGATCTCGTACCACAACCGCAGTGAGGTGCCGGACTCGCCGTTCATCTACGCCCCGTCGGCGCTGGAACTGGCGCGGCAGGTGGACGTCCTCATCGTCGCCGCCGCGGGCGGTGCCGGCACCAGGCATCTGGTGGACGCGGAAACCCTTGCCGCGCTTGGCCCCCAGGGTTATCTCGTCAATGTCGCACGCGGCAGTGTGGTCGACGAGGACGCCCTGGTCGAAGCGCTGACCAACGGCCGCCTCGCCGGTGCCGGGCTGGATGTGTTCACCGACGAGCCCAACGTCCCCGAGGCACTGCTGGCCCTCGACAACGTGGTGTTGTTGCCCCATGTGGGCAGCGCCACGGTGCAGACCCGCGCCGCCATGGAGGATCTGACGCTACGCAATCTGGACAGCTTCCTGCAGTCCGGCGAGCTGGTCACTCCGGTGCCCATGCCGTCGACCGTCTGAGGCAGGTCAACGGAGGATGGTGTCGTCCTCGACCAGATCGTCGGTGGTCCACTCACGCGGCGGCAACACGTCACGCAGCAGCCTCAGCAGCGCCGGGTTGGTGCTGTCACTGCGCCAGACGGCATCCAGTTCCACCGGCCGTTCCCGGAACGCCCCGATGGACCGGAACACCACGTCGTCGGGATGCAGCGTGGACGCCGACGCCGGCACCAGTGCGATGCCGAGTCCGGAACGCACCAGCACCAGCATGGTGTGCACCTGTGTCACGTACTGGACGTAGCGCGGCGTCGCCCCGGCGATGGTGAACGTACTGATCAGCAGCTCGTTGAAGTACCGCGCCTGGACCGGCGAGTACATGATGACGTCCTGGCCGTCGAGGTCGGTCAGCGTCAGCTGACGCGGCAGTGCCGCCAGCGGATGCCCGGACGGCAGCGCGGCCACCAGTTGCTCATGCAGCAGCGGACGCGACACCAGGCCGGGCCGTTTCAGCGGGGGCCGGGCCATCCCCAGGTCCAACTCGCCGGTCATCAGGCCTTCGAGCTGGACGGCGGTGACCATTTCGCGCAGCTCCAGCTTCACGTCCGGTAGGTGCGCGCGGGCGCTGTCGAGCAGCCGCGGCAGCACCGCGTGCGCCGAGGCGGCGGTGAACCCGATGACGACAGTGCCGAGGTCACCGGCCGGTACACGTTTGACGGTCAGGGCAGCACCCTCGGCGAGCTGCAGGATGCGACGGGCATCGGGCAGGAAGGCCACCCCGGCCGGTGTCAGCGTCACCGAACGGGTGGTGCGGTCGATGAGCTGCACCCCGAGTTCGGTCTCCAGCTGCTGGATCTGCCGTGACAGTGGGGGCTGCGTCATGTGGAGACGCTCGGCGGCACGGCCGAAGTGCAGCTCCTCGGCTACCGCGATGAAGCAGGACAACCTCGCCAAGGAAAACACGGCACACTCCGATGCGCTGTCCGCATAACTGCCTGGTCGTTATGCCTCTTGGTGCATCAGTGTACGAAACACAGAGCTACCAGCGCGGGCTGATCGACTCGAAAGACGGGTCGACACTGCGCATGTAGCCGGTGTCGTCGCGGTCCCGGATGCCGCTGCGCAGATACTGCTCGTGCAACGAAGCCAGCGCGTCGGCATCGAGCTCGATGCCCAGCCCGGGGGACGTGGGTACTGCCACCGATCCGTCCCGGATCTTCAGTACACCGGGTTTGACCACATCATTCGGCGCCGCCTCCTCCTTCCACGGCCAGTGGGTGTCACAGGCGTAGGTGAGGTTCGGGGTGGCCGACGCCAGGTGCACCATCGCCGCCAGCGAGATGCCCAGGTGCGAGTTGGAATGCATGGACAGGCCGAGTCCGAAGGTGTCGCAGATGCCGGCCAGCAGCCGGGAACGCTGCAGTCCGCCCCAGTAATGGTGGTCGGAGAGCACCACTTTGACCGCCCCGGCGGCAACCGCCGGCGCCAGCTGATCGAAGGCCACCACACACATGTTGGTGGCAAGCGGCATCGGCGCCTGCTGGGCCACGTCGGCCATGCCCTCGATACCGGGCGTCGGGTCCTCCAGGTATTCGAGGATGCCGGCCAGCCCGGAGGCCACCTTCACCGACGTCTGCGGTGTCCAGGCCGCGTTGGGGTCGAGCCGCAGCGGGTGGTTCGGGAACGCGGCATGCAACGCCTCGATGGCGGCCATCTCCTCTTCGGGGGGAAACACGCCACCCTTGAGTTTGATTGCGGTGAAGCCGTATTCATCGATCATGCGGCGTGCCTGGGCGACAATGCCGTCGGGGTCCAGAGCCTCACCCCACGAGTCCGGCTCGGCACCGGGATGGGCCGCCCACTTGTAGAAGAGGTAGGCGCTGAACGGCACCGCCTCGCGCACGGCGCCGCCGAGCAGATCCGATACCGGCCGTCCGGTGGCATGGCCCTGGACATCCAGGCACGCCACCTCGAACGGCGAGAGCACCTGGTCGACAGCACTGGCCGAGGTGATCATCCCCGCGGTGCCCACGGCGGCGTCGTCGCCGTGCAGGCGGACCGCGATCGCGGCGCGGATCTCGTTGAGCGCGAACACGTCCAGGCCCGTGATGGCCTCGGCCGCGGCGTGCAATCGAGCCAGGTGCCGGGTGTCGGCGTAGGTCTCCCCCAACCCGGTCAGCCCGGCGTCGGTGTCGAGTTCGACGATGGCCCGCAGCGCGTACGGCTGATGGACCCCGACGGTGTTGAGCAGCGGCGGGTCGGCGAACGCCACCGGGGTGATGCGTGCCCCGGTGATCCGGATCGGCCCGGACATCAGCGCACCGCGGCGAGTTCGTTGGCGATCACGGCGCGGCCGGCTTTGAGCATCTCCTCGAGCTGGGCCACGTCCTCGCGCGCCGCATCGATCAGCGGCGGCCGCACCGGTCCGGCGTCGATGCCCTCCAGGGCCACGCCGGCCTTGATGAGGGACACGGCGTAGCCGGGCACCGTGTCGCGCAGGCGCACCAGCGGGTGGAAGAACTCCCGCAGCAGCGCTGCGACCAGTGCTTCGTTACCGCTTTCCAGCGCCTCGTAGAACGCCAGCGCGAGTTCGGGTGCAAAGGCGAACGTGGCCGACGAGTACAGCGTGACGCCGATGGCGCGATACGCCTGCTGAGACACCTCGGCGGTGGGCAGACCGTTGAAGAACTGGAACGGCTTGCCGGACGGTTCGAGGGCATCGGTCACCGCGCGCACGATGCGGGCCACCCGGTCGATGTCACCGGTGCCGTCCTTGAAACCGACGACGTTGGAAATGTGGGCGACCTCGACGGCGGAGGCCTCGGTGTAACGGGCATTGGCGCGGTTGTAGACGATCACCGGCAACGAGGTGGCGCCGGCGACAGCGCGGGTATAGGCCACCAGGCCGGCCTGCGGCAAGCTCACCAGATACGGCGGCAGCAGCAGGATCCCGTCGGCGCCTGCGGTCTCGGCCGCCCGGGCGAACACCTTGGCCTGCGCCACCGATCCCCCGGCGCCGGCGTACACCGGCACCCGACCGGCGACGGCCTCCACGGCGGTGCGCACCACCGCGGCGAACTCCTCCGCCTCCAGCGCGTGGAATTCACCAGTACCGCAGGCGATGAACACACCGCCCGGCCCGGCGTCGACGCCCTTGGCGACGTGCTCGGCGAGCTTGTCGAGATCGACGTCACCGGTCGCGGTGAACGGGGTGACGGGGAAGAACAGAACGCCGTCGAGTTGGGTGCCTGAGCGCATGAGGAGTCTCCTAGTGGGGTGTGAGGGTCAGTCTTGGACGAGGCGGCCGTCGATGCGACGCCAGAGGTGATCGGGATTGCCATCGGCGATTGCGCTGGGCAGCAGGGCTTTCGGGACATCCTGGTAGGCCACCGGCCGCAGGAACCGTTCGATGGCGCGTGCGCCCACCGACGTGGTACGAGAATCCGAGGTGGCCGGGAACGGTCCGCCGTGCACCATCGCGTAGCCCACTTCCACGCCGGTGGGCCAGCCGTTGAACAGGATTCGTCCCGCCTTGAGCTCCAGGATCGGCAGCAGACGGGCAGCGTCGGGGTGGTCGCTGTCGTCGGCGTGCACCGTCGCCGTCAGCTGGCCCTCGAGTTTGCTTGCCACCGAGGCCACTTCATCGGTGTCGGCGCACCTGACGACCAGACTCGAAGCGCCGAAGACCTCGGCCTGCAGCACCTCGGAGCCCAGGAAGCTGGCGGCATCGGTGGAGAACAGCGCGGCCTGGCAGGTGGTGGGGTTGGGGCCGGACTTACCACGCGCCACCAGATCAGCGGCGCCGTCGAGATCGCGGACCCCGTCGGCGTAGCTCTGCGCGATGTTCGGGGTCAGCATGGGCGTGGGAGCGGTCTGGCCCAGGGCTTTCCCGGCCGCGGCCACGAACGCATCGAGATCCGGTCCGTCGACGGCGATGACGAGGCCGGGGTTGGTGCAGAACTGCCCGGATCCCATGGTCAACGACGCCACGAACGCCTGGCCGAGTTCGGCGGCACGGGTGCGCAGCGCACCGTCGAGCAGGAACACCGGGTTGATGGAGCTCATCTCGGCGTAGACCGGGATGGGTTCGGGACGGGCAGCCGCGGCGGCCACCAGAGCTGTTCCCCCCGAGCGTGATCCGGTGAACCCGACGGCCTTGATGCGAGGATCGGTGACCAGGGCGGTGCCCAGCGACCGGCCGGAGCCGAACAGCAGGGAGAACGTACCTGCGGGCAGTCCCGAGTCCGCGACGGCTTTGGTGATGGCGCGGCCGACGATCTCGGAAGTGCCGGGGTGTGCGTCGTGCGCCTTGACCACGACGGGGCAACCGGCGGCCAGCGCCGACGCGGTGTCGCCACCGGCCACCGAGAACGCCAGCGGGAAGTTGCTTGCTCCGAAGACGGCGACCGGCCCCAGGGGTACGGCGCGCTGCCGGATGTCGGCGCGCGGCGCAGGGGTGCGCTCGGGCTGCGCCGGGTCGATGCGGGCTCCGTTCCAGCTGCCCTCGCGCAGCACCGCGGCGAAGAGCCGCAGCTGGCCGCACGTGCGCCCCACCTCGCCGGCGATGCGCCCTTGAGGCAGACCGGTTTCGGCGACCGCCCGAGGCACCAGGGTGTCGGCGACGGCTTCGATGTTGGCGGCAATGGTCTCGAGGAACTGCGCGCGGTGTTCGGAGGTGGTGGCCCGGTAGGGGCCGAACGCCGCGGCCGCTGCGGCACACGCGGCCTCGACGTGGGTGGCGTCGCCGTGCCGGTACGCCGGTTCCAGAGGTGCGCCTTCGGCGGGGTCGAAAGCGCGGACCTCGGAGCCGGTACCGGTGACCAACGCGCCGGCGACGATCAGCTGCCCGGTCAGGGTGTCCGCGGGAGCAGAGGTGATTTCGGAGAGAGAGCTAGTCACGAAACCCACGGTAAGGCGGCCATCAATTCATGTCCAAGACCGATTTTGACCCCAGAAATTCAACAAAGGCATCAATCAAAGATTTGATCAAATATCGGAAATCGCCGTATATTCGAGCGGCAGTCATTCCACCAACCAGTTGTGCGGTGTCCGCGCCGTCAACATGTCAAAGGACAGCCATGGACCTGGAGTGGTCGGACAAAGATCTCGAGTTCCGCGACGAGGTGCGCGCATTTCTCGAGGAGAAACTGACCCCGGAGCTTCGGCGGGCCGGACGCCTGATGACCAGCGTCTACGCCGATCACGAAGCCAGCATGGCCTGGCAGGCCATCCTGCACGAACGCGGTTGGGCCGCCCCGGCCTGGCCCGTCGAGTACGGCGGCTGCGACTGGACCTTGAGTCAGCACTACATCTTCAGCCGCGAAGCCACGCTGGCCGGTGCGCCCACACTCTCGCCGATGGGCATCAGGATGGTGGCGCACGCGATCATCCAGTTCGGCACCCCGGAGCAGAAGGACTTCTTCCTGCCGAAGATCCTCACCGGCGAGGTGTTCTTCTGTCAGGGCTACTCCGAGCCCGAGTCGGGGTCCGATCTGGCGTCCCTGCAGATGGCCGCGGTTGACGACGGCGATCATCTGGTCTGCACGGGCAGCAAGATCTGGACCACTCACGCCACCGAGGCCAACTGGATGTTCGCCCTGGTCCGCACCTCGCGCCGGGAACGCAAACAGCAGGGCATCACCTTCGTGCTCATCGACATGAGCACACCGGGAATCGAGATCCACCCGCTGGTGATGACCTCGGGCGAGGAGGTCCAGAACCAGGTGTTCTTCGATGCCGTCCGGGTGCCGAAGTCCAATGTGCTCGGCCAGATCGACGATGGCTGGACGGTGGCGAAGTACCTACTGGAGTTCGAACGCGGCGGCGGTGCCACCGCGCCGTGGCTGCAGGTGATGGGCGAGGAGATCGCCACCGCCGCGGCCGAGCAACCCGGCCCGGCCGGCGGGCGCCTGATCGACGACGCCTCCTTCGCCCACAAGCTCGCCGACGCCCGGATCCGCACCGAGGTGTTGGAGATCCTGGAGTTCCGCACGCTGGCCACCGTGGCCGAAGGCAAGAATCCCGGCCCGGCGTCGTCGATGCTGAAGGTCCTGTCCACCGAGTTGAGCCAGACGCTCACCGAACTGGCCCTCGAGGCCGCCGGTCCGCGGGGCCGGGTGTACCAACCGCATGTGACCGCGCCCGGTGGGCCGGTGACCGAGTACGACCCGCCCGCCGATGGGTACGCCTCCGGTGATCCCTGGCAGGCCGTGGCGCCCCTGAAGTACTTCAACGACCGCGCCGGCTCGATCTACGCCGGCAGCAACGAGATTCAGCGGAACATCCTGGCAAAAGCGGCATTGGGGCTGTAAATGGACTTCAAGCTCTCTGGAGAACAAGAACTCCTGCGTGACGGGTTGGCCAAGTTCCTGGCCACGCGCTACGACCTGGAGAAGAGCCGCGCGGCGGCCAAGACGGGTCCGGGCTGGCAGCCGGAGATCTGGCGGGGCTTCGCCGAGGAACTGGGAATCCTGGGCGCCACCTTGCCCGAGGAAGCCGGCGGGCTCGGCGGTGGGCCGGTCGAGGTGATGGTGATCGCCGAGGCACTCGGTTACGCACTGGTGGTCGAGCCCTACATCGACACCGTGGTGGTGGCGGGCGGGTTGCTGCAACGCGCAGGCGGCCGACGCGCCACCGCGGTGCTGGAGCAGATCGCCGAGGGCACCGCGGTGGTGGCCGTGGCGGTCACCGAACCGGGCAGCGGCGACGACCTCACCGGAATCGCCACCATCGCGGAGCGGACCGGTGACGAGTGGACGATCAGCGGCTCGAAAATCGTGGTGGTGAGCGCTCCGCTGGCCACCCATCTGCTGATCGCCGCACGGACGCCGGAGGGACTGTCGCTGTTCCTCACCGAATTCGACGCCACGGCCCCTCCGGCCGGCACCGAGGTGCACTCCTACCGCACCATCGACGACCGCCGCGCCGCCGACCTGACCTTCGACGGTCTCCGTGTGCCCGCCGATGCACTGCTGGGCGAGGCGGGCCAGGCCGAGGCAACGCTGCTGCGTGCCCGCGATGAAGGCGCTGCCGCGGTGGTGTCCGAAGCTGTCGGCGGTATGCGCAAGGTGGTGGCCGACACGGTCGAATACAGCAAGCAGCGTCAGCAGTTCGGCCAGCCGATCGGCAGCTTCCAAGTGCTGCAGCACCGCATGGTGGACATGTACATGGAGCTCGAACAGGCCGTCGCCGCGGCGTATCTCGCCGTGCTGAACCTCGACGCCGAGCCGGTTGTCCGGGCCCGTGCGGTCTCGGCCGCCAAGGTCACCGCCGGACGCGCGGCACGGTTCATCGGACAGAACGCCGTGCAGTTGCATGGCGGTATGGGCATGACCGAAGAACTCGCGATCGGCCACTATTTCAAGCGGCTGACGGCGCTGCAGTACGAATTCGGTACTACAGCAGCGCATCTGAGCAGGTACGCCGAGCTGACGAAGCCGTGACCACCGGGGTGCGGTTGCGCCCCATCTGCTGGGCGGGGCCGGCGCACTGATTCAGCGCACCTGAATCTCCTGGCCACCGGTCACCACGAGCAGCTGCGGAAAGGTCAGCGGCATCACCGAATCCGCGGTGCCCGCCGCCGTCCACACCACCGGATACTGCGCGAGTGTGGCATCGACGACAGTGCGAAGCGGCGCCGGGTGGCCGGTGGGCGCCACTCCGCCGATCACCTGCCCGGTGGCGGCCCTCACCACCGCGGCGGTGGCTTTGCTGACGGCCGTGGCACCCAGCTGACGAGCCACGACGTCGGTGTCCACCCGGGCCGCCCCACTGGCCATCACCAGCAGCGGCTCGCCGTCGCAGTCGAACACCAGGCTGTTGGCGATCGCTCCGACGGCACAGCCCAGCTGCGCGGCCGCCGCAGCAGCGGTCTTGGCGTCGGCGTCGAGGATTCTGATGGTCGGCTCGATGCCGGCCGCCGCCACCGCGGCGGCCACCCGCGCGTTACGTTCGTTCACGTCCTCGATTCTGCTGGGCCGCTCAAGTCGATTTCCGATCGGTAGCCACCGTGTCCGGCGTGTGGTCCATCGTTTGGGCGATACGGCCATGCGCACTGCACACTTTCGCTAACTTGTGCACATGACAGACCTGACCGGCAAGGTCGCCTACGTCACGGGGGCGGCCCGCGGGCAGGGTCGCGCGCACTGTGTGCGGCTGGCACGTGCAGGCGCCGACATCGTGGCCATCGATGCCTGCGCGCCGGTGGCCACCCACAACGGCTACGCCGCGTCCACCCCGGAGGACCTCGCCGAGACCGTCCGGCTGGTGGAGAACGAAGGCCGCAAGATCCTGGCCCGCGAGGTCGACGTTCGAGACGCCGCAGGACAATTGGACATCGTCGCCGACGCCGTCAGTCAGTTCGGCCGGCTCGACATCGTGGTCGCCAACGCCGGGGTGCTGAACTGGGGCAGGCTGTGGGAGATCTCAGCCGAGCAGTGGCAGCAGACTCTCGATGTCAACCTCACCGGAGTGTGGAACACCATCAAGGCGGTGGTACCGCCGATGATCGCCGCCGGCAATGGCGGGTCGATCATCACCATCAGCTCCGCGGCGGGCATCAAAGCCGTCCCGGGCTGCGGGCATTACTGCGCCAGCAAGTTCGGCGTGGTGGGGCTGACCAATTCACTGGCCGTCGAGCTGGGTGAGTTCGGCATCCGCGTCAACTCCGTGCACCCGTACGGCACCAACACCCCGATGGGCAACGACGTGTCGATGTACCAGACGTTCGCCGACCATCCCCACTACATTCACAGTTTCTCCCCCGGCGCCCTGCCCACCGAATCACTGGCCGATCCGAATTTGATCTCCGACATCGTGCTGTGGCTGGCCGGCGACTCCTCGTCGCTGGTGACCGCCGCCCAGATCCCCGCGGACAAGGGCTATCTGAAGATCTGACAGCCCGCTGTCAGCGGTAGGCGACCTGCAGATCCTTGATGCCGTTGATCCAACCCGACCGCAGCCGCTGTGGCTCCCCCAGGACGGTGATGTCGGGAATCAGGTCGGCGATGGCCTCGAAGATCAGCCGGATCTCGGTTCGCGCGAGGTTGGCGCCGATGCAGTAATGAATTCCGTTGCCGCCGAAGCCCAGATGCGGGTTCGGGCTTCGGGTGATGTCGAACTGATGCGGCCGGTCGAACACGTCCTCGTCGAAATTGGCTGAGCTGTAGAACAATCCGACCCGCTGCCCCTGGCGGACGGTGACGTCACCCACCCGCGTGTCGGCCAGGGCGGTGCGCTGGAAACAGTGCACCGGTGTCGCCCAGCGCACGATCTCGTCGACCGCGGTGGCCGGACGCTCACGTTTGTACAGCTCCCATTGTTCTGGGTGGCGCGCGAATGCGAGCATGCCGTGCGTCATGGCATTGCGGGTGGTTTCGTTGCCGGCCACCGCCAGCAGGATGACGAAGAACGCGAATTCGACGTCGCCGAGCGAGTCGCCGTCGACGTCGGCCTCGATGAGCCTGGTCACGATGTCGTCGGCCGGGTTGCGCCTGCGCTCCTCGGCCATGGCGTAGGCGTAGCCCATCAGTTCGGCATTGGCCACCGCGGGATCGACGTCGTTGAAGTCGGGGTCGTCGGTGTTCATGATCGAGTTGGTCCAGTCGAACAGTTTGCGCCGGTCGGCGTCGGGGACGCCGATCAGATCGGCGATCGCTGCCAGCGGCAGCCCCATGGCGATGTCGTCGACGAAGTTGCCCGTGCCCTTGGCGGCGGCGTCGGTGACGATCTGCCGTGCGGTGTGCTGCAGCGTCTGCTCCAGCGCTGCCACCGCGCGTGGGGTGAACAGACGTGACACCAGCTTTCGCAGCCGGGTGTGCTCAGGCGGGTCGTGATTGACCAGCAGCGCCTTGGTGAGGTCGAGCTGATCGGCGGTCACACTGTCCGGCAGCCGCATGACGGCACCTTTGGCATTGGTGCTCCACACCTCGCCGTCGCGCGAGATCTGCTTGATGTCTTCATGTTTGGTGATCACCCAGTACCCGTCGTCACCGAAGATGGAGGCGCCGGGCGGCTGCTGGTTCCACCACACCGGTGAAGTGCGGCGCAGTTCGGCGAACTGCTCGACCGGGATCCCGTTTTCCAGGATCTCCGGGGAGGTGAAGTCGAAACCCGCGCCGAAACGCAGGTTGTCATCGGTGACCGTCATCGCGTTCCTCTCGAGGGACCGCCGAGAATTTCTGGACAACTGTATGAAATATCTCTAGCAGATTAGCCGTCGCCGCCACCGCTGACAAGACAGCACAGGGCACCTGCATGGTCTGTCCCCCGTTATTCTGGGGGTCGTGTCCAGCGAAGCCGTCGCAGATCCGCGCCCCGTATCGAGCGCGACACGAAAACGGGACCGCCGCCCCGAACAGACCATCCGCAAGGTCCTCGACGCGGGATTCGACGAGCTGCGCCAGACGTCGTTCAGTGCGTTGACGATGCGCACCGTGGCCGCCAGGGCCGGGGTGTCACCGGCGAGCGCCTACACCTACTTCCCCTCCAAGAGCGCCCTGGTGGCGGCGATCTACCTGCGGCTGCTCCGTGACGCACCCGTCCACACCGACGTCAACCAGACCACCAGGACCCGGGTCAGCACCACCTTGCGCGAGATGGCCCTCGTCGTCGCAGACGAACCCGAACTGACCGCGGCGTGCAGCGCGGCGCTGATGGCCGACGACCCCGCGGTGACTCCGATCCGGGAACAGATCGGCACCGAGGTGATCACCCGGATCCAGGCTTCGCTGGGGCCGGGCTGGCCGCCCACGGTGGCCACCACCTTGCTGATGACGTTCGCGGGCGCGTTGATGACGGCACGCTTCCTGTCGTTCCACCAGATCGCCGATCAACTCGACGCCGCGGTGGCCCTCGTTCTCGGTGCGGACTGAACGCCCCTGAATCAGAACACCACGGTCTGGTTGCCATACCGGATGATCCGGTCCTCGCAATGCCAGAGCACGGCGCGGGAGAGCACGGCACGTTCCACGTCGGCCCCGAGCCGCACCAGGTCGTCGACGCCGTGGCGGTGATCCACCCGCACCACGTCCTGTTCGATGATCGGGCCTTCGTCGAGGTCCTCGGTGACGTAATGTGCCGTCGCCCCAACGAGTTTGACACCACGCTCCCTGGCCCGGCGATACGGTGCGGCGCCGATGAACGCGGGCAGGAACGAATGGTGGATGTTGATGACCGGACATCCCACCTCGGCGAGAAACGCCGGGGTGAGGATCTGCATGTAGCGCGCGAGCACTACCAGATCGACATTGCCCCGCAGCATGTCGAGCATCCGCGCTTCCGCCTCGGCGCGGATGTCCCGGTGTGCCGGGACGTGGATGAAGGGGACACCGAACGGCCGGACCTGGTCGGCGAGGTCAGCGTGATTGGCGATCACCATCACCACCGACATGTCGAGCTCACCCCGGCGGTTACGCCACAGCAGATCCAACAGGCAGTGATCCTCCCGCGACGCGAGGATGGCGACCCGCTTGGGACGTGAGGCATCGGTGAGCCGGAAATCGATGGCGAACGGTTCGGCCACCTCGCGGGCGAACCCGTCCCGGAGTTCGTCGCGTGCCGCGGTGAGACCGGGGAGATGGAAGATGGTGCGCTGCATGAAAATCCCGCCGGACTGCTCCGTGGCATGCTGATCGAGTGAGATGATGTTGGCGCCCACCCCGGTCAGGTACGAACTCACGGCCGCCACCAACCCGGACCGGTCTTCACAGCGCAGCAGAAGGCGTCCGATGTCCTTGGTCTCGTAGGCATCCTTGGTGCGCGGAAACTGCTGCTGCGATTCGTCCCGTGGCATCCGTCAAGGGTCGCATCCTCACAGACGCAATGCATCGGCGGTCTGCTCCGCGATCACCGGACCCAGGGTCATCCCCCGCCCCCCGGGACCGGTGACCACCCAGACGGAGTTGTCCACCTGCCTGCGGCACACCAGCTCTGCGGGGTCGATGCACTGGCTGTACACCCCCGCCCAGCGCCGCACCACGGCCGGCAGCGGCCGGCCCAACAGGGCTTCGACGACCTCGCGCAGGTAGTCATACGGTGCCTCGTCGACATCGAAGGGGAACGGTTCGTCGTACTCGTGGGTGTCGCCGATGGTCAGGCCCCCGTGCAGTCGTTGCACACACAGCAACTGCATGTGATTGTCCGCCGCCACCGGCGCCTGGGGTTCGGCGGCCCGCAACGCCTCCAGCGCCGGTCCACCGAAGCCCGGGTAGTACCGCATGCTGTCGCCGTCGGCAATCGCGGTGGTCAGCTCCTCGCCGAGCGGCGCGGTCTGCATCATCTGCAGGCGCACCCGCCGCACCGGGAGGTCACCGGCGAGTTCGCGCAGCAAACCGGTATGGGCAGCACCCGGGCAGACCACCACCACGTCGGCGTCGTGCACCCGGCCGCGATCGTCGGTGACCGTGCCACCGCGGACACTGCGCGCCTCGGTGCCGCCGTGAAAGGTGTAGCGGCCGCTGGCCTCGGCGAACGCACGCATCGCAGGCAACGCGACGCGGGACTCGACGGCGGCGTCCTGGGTGCACAGCAGCCCGCCGGCGAATTCGCCCCGCAGCGCGGGGTTGACCCGGCGCACCTGGTCGGGATCCAGCAGTTCGAAGCCGCGGGCGTCGGCATCATGGCGCGCGAGGGCCTCGGCGGCCACCGCCATCTCGGCCTCGGAACGCATGATGGTGATCGAGCCGTTGGCCCGGAAGCCGATCTCGGGGATCTTGGCGCCGAGATCGGACCAGAGCTCACGGGAACGCAGCGCCGCCGTGAGTTCGTGTTCGGCGCGCCCCGACACCCACACCAGGCCGAAGTTACGTACCGTGGCGCCGCGGGCCTGCTGTTCACGTTCGAGTTGGATGACGTGGTGACCGCGCGAAATCGCTTCCAGGGCATGGGCGGTGCCGAGTATCCCGCCACCGATGATGATGATCTTCACTGAGTTCCTTGACTGTCAGGGCCTGATCGAGGTGCGAAGCAGACCAGGTGCGGGACGGACGAAAGCCCGGTTGATGGCATCCAGCGGCAGGGGTGCGGCGATCAGCGACTCCCAGGGGTAACGGCCGAGCGTCCTGTCGAGCAGGTCCACGGCCGCTTCGAGATGCCGGGGCTCGTAGTTGTGCACGCCCGTGATGGTCAGCCACCGGCGCACCACCGCTTCGGGATCCACCGGGATCGCCGGACCCGGCATCACCGAACCGGCCAGCACCAGTCGCCCACCGACGTCCAGGCGTGCGAGCGCGTCACCGATGGCCGCAGCCGCGCCGGAGAAGTCGACAGCGGCGTCGATGGTTTCACCCGAATCCGGGGCAGCCCCGAATTTCCGCGCGGTCTCCACCCGCACCGGATCCGGGTCGGTGACCATGACGTCGGCGCCGGCATCGGTGAACGCCGCCACCGCCGCCACCCCCAGCATCCCTGCGCCGATGATCAGAACCCGTTGCCCCTCAACATTTCCCGCTGCTTCCAGCGTGGCCATCACCGTGGCGGTCGCACAGGCGGCCGGCGCGGCGACCGGGTTGGGGATGTGCTCGGGCACCGTCGCGACGGCGGTACCTCGCGGCAGCACGATGTGCTCGGCGTAGCCACCTGACAGCGCCCAGTCACCGTCGTAGGCTTCGTGGCCGACCTTGCGGACCGACAGGCATTTGGCGCTGCGTCCGGCGCGGCACCGCGAGCACCGCCCGCAGGAGACGGTGACCGACCAGATGATGCGCTCCCCTACGCCCGCCACGGCATTCGGGCCGGCCGCCACCACCGTGCCGACGGCCTCATGGCCCAGCACCGACGGGCAGGCACCGGGGCGGCGGCCGGTCACGGTGTGCAGGTCGCTGCCGCACACCGTGGCCAGTGCCACCCGTACCAGCAGGTCGCCGTCGCCGATCTCGGGGACCTCGACGCCCCTGATGTCGACGTCGGAGCCACCGGTCCACACCGCGGCGCGGGTCACACCAGGCGTGAGCGGATCCATCCGGACAACCTTTCGATGGCATAGACGATGACGAAGATGACCAGCACGATCGCTCCGGCAACGTCGAAGTTGAGTGTTCTTATCGACTCGAACAACAGGAAGCCGATGCCGCCCGCGCCGACGATGCCCAGGATCGTGGAGGTGCGGACGTTGACGTCGAACATGTACAGGGTCGACCCCACCATGGACGGCATGGCTTGGGGAATCACCGCCGAGGTCAACGTCTTCCACCAACCACCGCCGACGGAGCGTACGGCCTCCATGGGCCCGGAGTCGATCTCCTCGACGGAATCGGCCACCAGTTTCGCCAGGAACCCGATGGAGGCGATGGCCAGGGCGCAGGTGCCCGCGATGGGCCCCAGTCCCAGCGCCGCGACGAACACGACGGCCAGGATGAGCTCCGGGACCGCGCGCACCACCAGGATCCAGCCGCGCGCCACCCAGTACACCGCCGGGTGCGGAGTCACGTTGCGCGCGGCCAGGATCCCCACCGGAATGGACAGCACCACACCGATCGCGGTCGACACCACACCGATGGCCACCGTCTGCGCCGCGGCGATGAACAACTCGTTGCCGAGGGCGTCGAAGTTGGGCGGGATCATCCGGGTGAACACCTCCAATGACGGACCGACCCAGGTGAGAAGTGACAGCGGGTTGAGGTCGAGCACCACGAACGAGGCGACGGTGCTGACGATCAGCAGCGCCGAGAAGAACACCCGGGCGTAGCGGTCCCGCCGGGGATCGCCCTGCGACGCGCTCAGCAGCATCCGCCGGATGCCGATGGCCAGCAGTTCCATCGCCGCGATGATCACCAGGATCACCAGCACGATACCCAGGGCGCGGGGGTAGATCAGCCCACGCAGGGCGTCCTGGAGCGCGAAGCCGATGCCGCCGGCACCGACGAAGCCCAGCACCACCGACATCCGGAGGTTGATGTCGATGCGGTAGACGAAGGTGCCGATCCATGACGGGACCACCTGCGGGACAACAGCGTTGAGCATCTCCCGGAAGTAGCCGACACCCGTGCTGCGGACGGCTTCGCGTGGTCCGGCGTCGCTCTGCTCGATGGCGTCGGCGAACAGTTTGCCCAGCATGCCGATGGAGTGCAGCGCCAGCGCCAGGATCCCGGGCAGGACCCCGATGCCGAGGGCGCGGACGAACAGCACCGCGAACAGCAGATCGGGCATGGCCCGGCAGAACGTGATGAAAGCCCGCGCCACCGCGTACACCGCCGGGTGCGGGGTGGTGTTACGCGCCGCCATGAAGGCCAACGGCACCGAGGCGATCGCGGCCAGCACCGTCCCGAGGATGGCCATCAGCAGCGTCTCGAATGCCAGCACCCCGATACGGCCGGGGTCGTCGAGGCGCGGGGGCACCATCCGTTCGAGCAGCGCCCACACTTTGTCCAGCTCGTCGATCAGTGCCAGCGGGGCGAAGTCGATGGACCAGGCCGACACCACGGTGGCCGCCGCGGCGAGCACCGCGATGATCGGCAGCAGCCCGGGTCGCAGGGGGCGCCGCGAGCCAGACCCGGCCGGGCGGGGCTCGGTGGGCCGTTCGGCGACGATGCTCACGGTCGCCCCTGGCGCGCGGATGCCGCGTTGGTCTGTGAGACGGTGGGATCCACCCGCTGGTAGATCGCCATCACCTCATCGCGCGTCATCCCCACCGCCGGGCGGTCCAGCACCTTCTCACCGGAGCGCAGACCGACGATGCGGTGCGCCCAGCCGAGCGCGAGATCAACCTGGTGCAGCGTGCACACGACGGTGAGCTTCTCCTCGATGCAGACCCGGAACAGCAGGTCCATCACCACACCGGCGTTCTCCGGATCCAGTGAGGCCACCGGTTCGTCGGCCAGCACCAACCCCGGCCTCTGCATCAGGGTCCGGGCGATCGCCGCACGCTGCTGCTGACCACCGGACAGCGTGTCGGCACGTCGCTCGGCGTAGTCCGCCAGCCCCACCCGGTCGAGGTGTTCCAGGGCTTCGGCACGCATCCGCTTCGGGTAGGTCAGGGCGCCGTAGCGCGGAAATCCCAGGCGGCCCAACCCGCCGATGAGCACGTTCTCCAGGCAGCTGAGCCGTCCGACGAGGTTGAAGTGCTGGAACACGAAGCCGACGTTGCGGCGCAGGGCGCGCAGTTCGCGCGAGCCGGCCTGGTCCACCCGGGTGCCGCCCACCTCGACGGTCCCCGATGTGACGGGATGCAGACCGTTGAGGCAGCGCAGCAGCGTCGACTTGCCGGAGCCGGACAGACCCAGCAGCACCACCAACTCACTGCGGTGCACCTGCACCGACACGTTGTCCAGTGCCAGGGTGTCCCCGAATCGTTTGGTGACGTCCCGGGCATCGACCACGAGATCGTCGCCGGCCACGGGATGACCGGCGGTACTGGACTCGCTCACCGATCAGCCCTTGCACTTTTCGGAGCCGGTGACGTCGCAGACGTGGCGTACGCCGTCGTAGTCGGAGTCGCTGGCCGGCACCACACCCCAGGCCCGCTCGTCGGTGATGCGGCAGGCGTCACCCTCGCAGAAACCCTCGGCCTCGAAGGACGTCACGTTGGCCTTCTCGGTGAAGATGGTCTTCAGCTTGTCGACGGTCTCGGTGCCCAGGTCGTCGTTGGCGGCGAACACCGAGCCGGCGATCATCTCGGACTTCCAGACCGTCTTGAGCTGGCCCGGCTGCAGGTCGCCCTTCTCGATCATCGTGGTGTCGACCATCGTGTCGAACGCGAAGCCGGCGTCGCAGTCACCGTTGGCGATCGACAGTGCGGAGGCGTCGTGGCCGCCGGCGTAGATGGGCGTCATGGCTGCCGAGATGTCGGCCTCGGAACCCGACTTGATGACGCCGGCCTCGATCAGCCCGGCGCTCGGGTAGAGGAAGCCGGAGGTGGAACCGGGGTCGACGAAGCAGACCTTCTTGCCGGCGAAATCGTTCAGGCTGTTGATGTTTGCCTCCTCGGAGCGGGCCAGGCCGTAGGACTGGTAGCCGGGCTCCTCCCCTTCTTCGCCGATCACCGCACCCAGCGGGGTGAGCTTGGCGCCGTTGATGCCGGCCACCACGTAGGCGAACGGGCCGAAGAAGGCCAGATCGACATTGCCCGCGATCATGCCTTCCACGACGCCGGCGTAGTCCGAGGCCTGCACGAACTCCACGGTCGATCCCGTCTCCTTCTCCAGGAGCTTGATCAGCGGGTCATAACTGGCCTTCAGGTCGGTGGAGTTCTCGGCCGGAATGGCGGCCAGGGTGAGGGTTTCGGGGAAGCCCTGCTCTGTGGTGCCGGATCCGGAGTCCGAGCTCGAACACCCCGACATGACCAGGGTGGCGGCGGCGGCCAGGGTGGTGACGGACAGCAGTGCTTTGCGAGAGTTCATGGGAGCAGATCCTTTTCGAGGGGGTGGGTCAGGACGGGAGGAGCAGGCCCGGGAGTTCGGCCACGGAAGCCAGGACGTGGGTGGCTCCCGCGGCCAGGAGCGCGTCGCGGTCGTGCGCGCCGGTGAGGACACCGGCGACGATGGAGGCTCCGGCGCGGCGGCCGGAGAGAATGTCGCTTGCGGTGTCACCGACGACGGCCACCTGCGCCACGTCGTTCACACCGGTGCGCAGCAGGGCGTTGAGCACCAGGTCGGGGTAGGGCCGCCCCCGTCCGCCCTCACCGGGAGCCAGCACCAGGTCGGCCAGCTCCTCCCACCCCAGCGCGCCCAGGATGCGCGCCTGGGTGCTGGGGCTGAACCCGGTGGTGAGAACCACCCGGATGCCGGCGTTGCGCAGGGCGGTGATGGCGTCGGCGGCCCCGGGGATGGCGCGCACGCCGCCGTCGATGGAGGCGTCGTAGGCCTGTTCGAAGGCCGCATTCGCCGTCTGTGCGCGGCCCTCGTCGCCGAACAGTGCACGGAAGACCTCGATCTTGGACTGCCCCATGGTGTCCAGCACGTACTGTTGGGCGGTGGCGCGCTGCGGGCCGCTCGCGGGCAGTCCGGCAGCGGCGGCGGCCGCGTCGAAGGCCTGGAGAACCAGTCCGTCGTCGGCCACGGTGGTGCCTGCCATGTCCAGCACCACGAGTGAGATGTCAGGTGCGAATTCGCCTGCGGCCGTAGTGGGATCGGCGGCGTTGGCTTCGGTGTTGATCGACATGCGGACCACTCTGGCGGTTGGTATAGACCAAGGGGTGCCACGATGGTGGCCGGCAGATGAACAATTGTCGACAGCTTGGTCTAGACCAGTGCCTGATAATCTCGAACACGTGAGCGTCTCCGAGGAACCGAGGGTGCTGAAGCACCAGATCGTGCGTAGCCAGCTCGACGAGTTGTTGGACGGGCTGAGCCCGGGCGACGCCTTCCCCGCCGAACGCGTCCTCGCCGAACGCTACGACGTCGCCCGCGAAACCCTCCGCCAGGCCTTACGCGAACTCCTGGTCGCCGGCCGGATCGAACGTCGCGGCCGCACCACCGTCGTCGCCAAGCCCAAGGTCACCCTGCCCCTGGCCATGGGGTCCTACACCGAGGCGTCGCGGGCCAGCGGTCTCGAAACCAGCCGAATCCTGGTGGGCTGGAGCGAATTCGACGCCGACGAGGTGCTTGCCGTGCAGCTCGACATCGACCTGGGTGCGCCGATCCTGCAACTCGAGCGGGTGTTCACCACCGACGGCGCCCGCGTGGGCCTGGAGACCACCAAACTTCCCGCCGAACGCTATCCGGGCTTACGGGAGGGTTTCGACCATCGCACCTCGCTCTACGCCGAACTCGGGCGGCGCGGCATCGTCTTCGACCGCACCGTCGACACCATCGAGACCACGTTGCCCGATGCGCGCGAGGCCGCGCTGCTGACGGTCGACGCCCGCACCCCGATGTATCTGCTGAACCGGGTCTCCTACGACCCGGACGGGATCCCCATCGAACAGCGCCGCTCGCTCTATCGCGGCGACCGGATGAAATTCACCACCATCCTGGACCGCACCCAGGACGGCACCGGCCGCTAGATCCTCACGTCCGGCGGGAACTCGACCGGAAACGGCTGCCCATAGTCGGCGGACCGACCGACGGCACCCCACAGCGTCGCCTCCCGGGCCTGCCGCTGCGAGTAGTCCAGTGCCATCTCGACGGCGTTGACCCCCACCAGCAGGTGCGTCGGCGGATGTTCACGTTTGACGGCCGCGACGATGATCTGCGCGGCGCGGGCGGGGTCACCGGCCGCGCCGATCCCGCTGTCGCGCACCCGCCGGTTGAAGTCACCGACAGTTGCCTGGTACTCGTCGGGGACCTCGTGCACGGTCATCGACGGGCCTGCCCAGTCCGTGGCGAAACCGCTTGGCTCCACGACCATCACGCGCACACCGAAAGGCGCCGCCTCGACGGCCAGGACACGGCTGAAGCCGTCGACGGCGAATTTCGCCGCCTGGTACGACGCGATACCCGGGGAGCCGCCCACGCGCCCCCCGACCGACGAGAACTGGACGATGGTGCCGCTGCCCTGAGCACGAAGCACCGGAAGTGCGGCGCGCGAAACGTGGTACACACCCCAGAAATTGGTCTCGAACTGCGCGCGGAAGTCCGCCTCGTCGCCGGTCTCGATCGGCGCGACGTTGGCGTATCCCGCGTTGTTCACCACCACGTCGATCCGGCCGAATCGGGCGACGGCTGCGTTGACGGCCGCGCGGGCGGCGTCGGCGTCGGTGACATCCAGTGGGAGGGCAAGGATCGACTCGCCACCTTTGGCGACCAGATCGTCGAGGTCACCGGGTGTACGCGCGGTGGCGGCCACCTGATCACCCGCTTCCAGTGCGGCCGTGACGAGTTCGCGGCCGAAGCCGCGCGAGGAACCGGTGATGAACCAAACAGTCATGCATTTAGTACAACACCGTTGCGTTAATAGTGCAACGGTGTTGTGTAATATCTGTCCGTGGCCTCCGACACAGGTTTCCAGCGCGCGCGCTCGGCCGCGGCCAAACAGCAGCGTGAGCAGGCGATCCTGGACGCCGCCACCAGCCTGGGTACCGAGCACGGCATCCGGCAGATCACCTTGACGGACCTGGCCGCCGCCGTCGGTATGCACAAGTCCGCGCTGCTGCGTTACTTCGAGACACGCGAACAGATCTTCCTGCGGCTGACGGCCGGCGGCTGGCAGGAATGGTCACAAGCGCTGCGGGCACGCACCGTGGACATGAAAGCGCGGACCTCAGCGGCGTCCATCGCCGAGGCCATCACGGAAACACTCCTGGCGCGGCCGTTGTTCTGCGACCTCTTGGCCCAGGCTCCGCTGAACCTGGAACGCAACGTCTCCCTCGACCAGGTGCGGGCGTTCAAGCTCGTCACCCACGCCGAGGTCGACGCATTGGTCACCGAACTCCGACGGCTACGCCCGCGCCTGGCCGTCGAGGAGGCGGTGGACGTCATCGCGACTGCGACGTCGATGGCGGGCGCCCTGTGGCAGATGGCGACCCCTGCTCCGGACGTGGCCCAGCTCTACCGCAGCGACCCGAAACTGCAGCTCGCCGTATTCGATGTCAGTGCGCGCCTGACCCGGATCCTGACCGCCCTGCTCGAAGGATATTCGTAACGCTGTCTACACCGCACCAAGCGAATCCATGGTGCCGCTCGGTCATTTCGCCTCCCGCCCATAGGCTTTCGCGACGTCCGGGCTGTCCAGCCAGCCGGAGTAGGTCGGCCGGGACGGCCAGCCCTCGGGTGAGTCCAGCCACTCCTCCTGACGTCCCCACGGCAGTACGTCGACGAGCCCGAAGGTGTGGCTGAGTTGCTCGGTGCCGCGGCCGTTGGTGTGCCAGGTGCGGTAGACGGTAGCGCCGTCGCGCAGGAAGACGTTCACCGCGAAGCCCTCCCCGGGTGCCGCGTCGACGTCGGCGCCGAACGAGCTCTCCGACGACGAGTACCACGGCATCTTGTTGCCCACCTTGTCGCGATAGGCCAGGGCCTCGTCGATCGGGCCGTTGGTGACGATGACAAAACGGGCGTCGTAGTTGTCCAGGAATTCCAGCCGGGTGAACTGGGAGGTGAATCCGGTGCAGCCGCCGCACTGCCATTCGGCGCCGTCGGTCCACATGTGGTTGTAGACGATCAGCTGGGAGCGACCGGCGAACACATCGGCCAGCCGGACCGGGCCCTCCTCGCCGATGAGGGTGTACTCGGGGAGCTCCACCATGGGCAGCCGACGCCGTTGGGCGGCGATCGCGTCCAGTTCGCGGGTGGCGGCTTTCTCACGACGGCGAAGGTCTTCCAGGGCAGCACGCCAGGTCTGCACATCCACGACAGGCGGCTTCGCCGAGGCGGGGGCCGGGGCGGATTCGGTGGTCATGAGGTTTCCTCTCCGAGCACGGTTGATGTCCGACTACCCGGATAGACCTCGGCCGCGCCCGGAAGTCATCGGCAGGCCCGGTAATGTTCGCGTGAACATAGCATTACCTAACCTGCATAGTGCGCTATCCACGACCTGCAAAGGCGGTTCTCGATGATCGGAAAACGCGACGACGTCGCCGGCCTGCGGCTGCTCATCGTCGGGGCGTCGTCGGGAATCGGTCACGGTGTTGCGCTCAGCGCCGCCGAGCAGGGGGCCACGGTGGCGGTCGCCGCCCGGCGAATGGACCTGCTGACCGAGCTCGCAGCCAGCACCGGCGGCACGCCGTTCGAACTGGACGTGGCCGATGAAGCGGCCATCAAGAAGGTGGTGGCGTCGGCCGTCGAGAGCCTCGGCGGCCTCGACGCCGTGGTGTTCACCAGCACCGCGGTACCGATCGCGCACATCGAGGACACCGACGTCGCGACGTGGATGCACGCCTACCTGGTCAACGCCGTCGGAGCCAACAACGTGCTTCGCGCCGCGCTGCCGCACCTTTCCGAGCACGGGGTCGTGCTGATCACCTCGAGCCACGATGTGGGCCGGCCGCGTGCCGGCGTCGCCGCGTACAGCGCGAGCAAGGCCGCACTCGACGAGATCCTGCACTCATGGCGTAGCGAGCACCCGGACCTGTCCATAGTCCGTGTCGGTATCGGGCCGACGGAGGGCACCGAGATCTTGCGCGGGGCAGACCGCGACCTGCTGGCGGTCCTGTTCCGGTCCTGGGTCCAGCACGGTCAACTGCCCGAACAGATGTCGGCGCTGCGCGATGTCGCCGACACCCTGGTGGCCTTGGTGGCCCTGGCCCGCGCGAACGCTTCGGTGGTGCCTGAGATCGTCCAGCTGGCCCCGCGCATCGTGAAGAAGACCTAGACGCGGACCCCGGTGCCGGCATCCTCGGCGATCCACTTCCGCGCCCTCTTCGCCGCCCGCGACAGCGCACCGAGTTCGCCGAAGTAGCCGGCTACGGCGCCTACTGCGGGCAACATCCCGAGGTATTCGAACGGCGCCCGGGGATGCGGTCGCTTGGCCACCTCGTCACCCACCGCATTGAGTAGTCCCGCGAGTCTCCACAGCGCCTTGCCGATCCCCGCCGGGGTCCGCGGAATGTCCGGCGGCGGGTCAGCGGCCTCAGCGTTCCCCGGCGCGGTGAGGTCGCGACCGCACAGCACCGCGGCCAGCAGCCGCACCTGCCTCTGATGATCGGTGACGCCCAGTTCGCGTGACACCGCGCACAACACGATGGCCTGGTTGACGAAGCCCAGCAGATCCTGGACGGGCAATTGCCGGGCCAGGACGCCCAGAAAGCCGGGGAACGCAACAGCGACGTTGTTCAGCGCACCCACCCGCCAGACCCACCAGTGGATCCGCTGGTCGACATCCAGATCGTCCCAGGCGTCGGTGCCGGGGACATCGACGGCGTTGAGAACCCACCCGATGCTGCCCGCCACCTTGCCGACGGGCCCGCCGTCCTCGGTGCAGGTGCGCCGCTTGAGCCCCAACGGATCGGAGCCCCACAGCACGTCCAGCAGCGGACCGATGATCCGAACCGCAGAGCTGAGCGCGTCTTGGACTGCCGAGTCGGACAGGGTGGCCTCAGGCGCCGGCAACAAATTCACGCCTGCATGATGACCCGTACACCTGACCGGCAAACTCCGCGCGGCTCAGCGGAGGACCACCGCGGTCCACGCCTGAGGGCGATTGATTCAATCTCAGCACTGATTGATGCCAAAGTTGGGTTGGACTGGCATCGGAGCGTGCGTAGCGTGAGTGACGACCACCACACGAACAGCACTGTGTGGCGTATATCACCAACACCGGGAGTCGCACCATGGCCATCCTCGAATCCCACCGTCCGACAATCCTCACCCGCGCCGGCGCCGTGGCGGCCGCCGCGGTGATGCTGACTGCCTGCGGCGGCGTGCAGAACACCACGGGCGGCGGAAGCGATGGAGATACCTATCCGTCCGGAACCGTCGAGATGTACGTCGGGGCCTCTGCGGGCGGATCGTCCGATCTGATCAGCAGAGCGGTGTCCCGCGGGCTCGAGCAGGAGTTGGGAGCCTCCTTCCCGGTGATCAACCGCGAAGGCGCCAACGGCGCGCTCGCGGCCGCCGAGGTGGCCAACGCCGCCCCGGACGGCAAGAAGATCGCCATCCAGAACGCCTCACTGTTCGCCATCACCCCCTTGGCCGTGAGCCCTGACGAAGTCACCTCGATCGATCAGTTCGATGTGGTTCAGGGCGTGTCCCGCGATGACTACGTTCTGGTCGCGAGCCCGGCCAGCGGTCTGCGCAACCTCCAGGACGTCCAGAACGCCGGACGTCTGATCCGTTACGCCACAACCGGTGTCGGCACCGGCGCCCAACTGTCTGCCGCCCTGCTGTTCAAGACCAGCAATGTGGACGCGCAGCCGGTGCCCTTCGACGGCGGCGCCCCCGCTCTGACGGCGGTACTGGGCAATCAGGTCGACGTGGCGTCCATCCAGACCGGGGAAGCGATCGAGAACATCCAATCGGGCAAGCTGACCGCACTCGCGGTGTTCTCCCCCGAGCGCATCGAATACCTGCCCGATGTGCCCACCGCCAAGGAACAGGGCCTTGATGTCGAGGTGACGCAGTACCGCTTCATGACGGTTCCCAAGGGCACGCCGCAGGAGGTGAAGGACCGGCTCGTCGAGGGGCTGGAGGCGACGTTCGCCACCGACGAGTACAAGGAGTTCAACAAGCAGAACAGCTTGACGCCCATGGAGATACCGGGTGAGGAAGTGCTCACCCGACTCCAGGAGGACCAGAAGCGTTACGCGGACCTGGTCACGCAGTACGGCATCTCCATGCGTGAGAGCTGAGCGGCAGCCCCCCATGAACGACGTCCCCGGGCGCCCGGCACACCCGCATACGCGCGATGTGCTGGAGGAGGTCGAAGCCGAGATCGCTCACGAACTCGACGAAGAGCGACCCCCTGAAGGCGGATACCCCTATCAAATAATCTCCGGCACAGTCGGATTGCTCCTCGGCATCACCGGCGCGGTGCTGTCCTACGGCTACGGGCTGGGCTCGCTGCCAGAGCCCGGCCCCGGAACCTGGCCGTTCGTCGTCAGCGTGGCGGTCGCCGCACTGTCGGCCGTGCTGCTGGTGGTCGGCCGCCGACTGCACGACACCGAGGCGTTCACCCGCAGCAGCGTCCTGCCGGCCGTCGGCGCCGTCTCGTTTCTGGCGTTCGGAGCGCTGCTGCCCGTGACGGGGTTCGAGATTCCCGCGCTGGCCCTCTGTGTGCTCTGGATGCGGTTCCTCGGACGCGAGAGTTGGCGCAGCACACTGATCGTCAGCGTGCTGACCACCGTTGCGTTCTACTTCCTGTTCCTTTACGGGCTGCGGATCCCGTTGCCCCATCTCATTGCGTTCTGACTGCGAGCCACCATGGATTTCAATGCAGTGATCGACGGGTTCGCCCTCGTCACCGAGCCCAAGAACATGCTGTACTGCCTCATCGGCGTCCTGATCGGCATGATCATCGGCGTGCTGCCGGGGCTCGGACCCGCCGCCACCATCGCCATCCTGCTGCCGATCACCTACGGCATCAATCCGGTGGCGGCCATCATCATGCTGGCCGGTATCTACTACGGGGCCCAATACGGCGGCACCATCACCTCGGTGCTGTTGCGATTACCCGGCGAAGCATCCTCGGTGGTCACCGTGTTCGACGGCTTCGCCCTGGCCAAACAGGGCAAGGCCGGCACCGCGCTGGGCATCGCCGCCATCGGTTCCTTTGTGGGCGCCACGATCTCGATCATCGGGCTGTCCCTGCTCGCACCGGTGATCGCGGCGTTCGCCCTCGACTTCGGGCCACCGGAGTACGCCGCGCTGGCACTGTTCGGAGTGTTCCTCGTCGCGGCCATCGGCAGCGGCAACATCGTCAAGTCCCTCATCGCGGCCTCCGTCGGACTACTGCTGGCAACCGTCGGCCGTGACAGTTTCAGCGGAGCCTCCCGATTCACCTTCGACAGCCTGCAACTGGCCGACGGGATCGATTTCGTGATCGTGGCGATGGGGCTGTTCGGCGTCGGTGAGATCCTGTACAACCTCGAACAGCGGCACGGCCGGCCACACGTTCCGGCCAAGATCGGCAACGTCTGGCCGTCACGCAAAGAACTCAAGCAGTCCTCCGGGGCGATCGGCCGCGGCTCCGTCATCGGTTTCATCCTGGGCGTGCTGCCCGGCGGTGGCGCGGTGCTGTCGTCTCTGGTCGCCTACGCCGTGGAGAAGAAGCGTTCCAAGACACCCGAACGGTTCGGCCGCGGTGCCGTAGAAGGTGTGGCCGCGCCGGAAACCGCCAACAACGCCGCCGCCACGTCCTCGTTCATCCCGCTGCTGACCATCGGTATCCCCGCCAACGCCACGATGGCGATGCTGTTCGGCGCCCTGCTCATCCTGGGCATCTCCCCCGGCCCACAACTGGTCGACGAACACCCCGACCTGTTCTGGGGCGTCATCAACTCGATGTACCTGGGCAATTTGTTGTTGCTGCTGCTGAGCATCCCGCTGGTCGGCGTGTTCGTCCGCATCCTGCGGATCCGTCCGGCGATCCTGGCTCCGATCACCGCCCTGATCACCCTTCTCGGCGTCTACACCATCAACAACTCCACCTTCGACATCTTCGTCATGGTCGCCTTCGGCATCGTCGGCTATCTGATGAAGAAGACCGGATTCGATCCCGGCCCGATGGTCCTGGCGTTCGTCCTGGGCTCACTGGTGGAATCCAATGTCCGGCGCTCCCTGCTGATCTTCGACGGCGATCCCACCGGATTCGTCACCCGGCCCATCTCCGGAACCATCTTCGCCGTGCTGTTCCTGGCGGTTCTGCTGCCCCTGATCCGGCGTGTTCTCGCCCGGCGGCGAGACCGTAGAAGTGACGACGAATCCACCCCTACAAAGAAAGTCGGTGTCTGATGACTCCCGCCGAAGTCGCCGCGCGTCTGGGCTCGGGCCTGCTGTCCTTCCCGATCACTCATCTGCGAAGCGATCAGACGTTCGACGAGGACGCCTACCGCGACAACATCGCCTGGCTGAGTCAGTACGCCGGACACCACAAGGGTGTGGCCGGGCTCTTCGCCGCCGGTGGCACCGGCGAATTCTTCTCCTTGAGACCGGACGAGGTGCAGCAGGTGGTGTCGGCGGCGGTGGGCGAAGCCCCGGACGGGTTACCCGTGGTGGCACCCGCCGGATACGGAACCGCGATCGCCGTGGAGATGGTCCGGGACGCCGAAGCCGCTGGCGCACACGGAATCCTGCTCTTTCCGCCTTACCTGACCGAGGCCAGCCAGGACGGCCTGGTGGCGCACGTGCAGCAGGTGTGCGCGGCCACCCGCCTCGGTGTGATCATCTACTCGCGCGCCAACGCCATCTACTCGGAGACCGCCGTTGCGCGACTGGCCGAATCCTGTCCGAACCTGGTCGGCTTCAAGGACGGCTACGGCAACATCGAGTTGATGACGCGGATCTACGCGGGCATCGGAGACCGGCTCACCTACATCGGCGGGTTGCCTACCGCCGAGATGTTCGCACTGCCCTACCTGAAACTCGGCGTGACGACCTACTCCTCGGCGATCTTCAATTTCGTCCCGCAATTCGCCCTCGACTTCTACGCCGCGGTGCGCCGGGAAGACTCACCCTGGGTGATCAACGCGCTCAACGAGTTCGTCATCCCCTACTGCAACATCCGCAACCGCAAGGCCGGGTATGCCGTCAGCATCATCAAGGCGGGCATGAATGTCATCGGACGCCCGGCGGGTCCCGTACGGCCGCCGCTGACCGATCTCGAGGCAGACGAGGCCGCCGAACTGGCAGATCTGATCAAGAAGGTGACATGAGCACTCCCTCGACCACCGAGCAACTCACCGGCGCGAGTCTCATCGGGTCGGCCGACTTTCACGACGGCCCGGAGTTCCGTCCGGTGAACCCGGCAACCGGCGAACAACTCGACCCGGTCTACCACGACGCCGGTAGCGCCGACGTGGACCGCGCGGCCGCCCTGGCATGGGAGGCGTTCGACGCCTACCGACACACCAGCATCGAGCAGCGATCGGCGTTCCTGGAAACCATCGCAGCCGAGGTGGGCGCCCTGGGCGACACCCTGATCGCCAGGGTCACCGCGGAGACGGGCATTCCGGCGGCCCGGGTGGCCGGCGAATTGGCCCGCACCACAGGTCAACTGCGAATGTTCGCCGACGTGCTGCGGGAGGGTTCCTGGCTGCAGGCCCGGCTCGATCACCCCGACCCGGACCGCACGCCCCTGCCCAAACCCGACCTGCGTCAGCGTTCCGTGCCGGTGGGGCCCGTGGCGGTGTTCGCCGCCAGCAACTTCCCGCTGGCGTTCTCGGTCGCCGGTGGTGACACGGCGTCGGCACTGGCCGCCGGTGCGCCGGTGATCGTGAAGGCGCATCCAGGTCATCCGGGGACCTCCGAGATGGTGGGCCGCGCGGTCCGCAGAGCCGTTGCCGCGCACGGACTTCCGGAGGGCACTTTCTCGTTGCTGATCAGCGAGGGCTTGGGCGCCGGAGTCGCGCTGGTATCGGACCCTCGCATCAGCGCGGTCGGGTTCACCGGTTCGCGGCGCGGCGGACTGGCATTGGTGGCCGCCGCCGCCGCGCGTCCGGTTCCCATTCCCGTCTACGCCGAGATGTCAAGTATCAACCCGGTGTTCCTGCTGCCCCAAGCGCTTGCGCAGAATGCGGACAACCTCGGCCGCGCCTACGTCGGCTCGATGATGACCGGCGTCGGGCAGCTGTGCACCAGCCCCGGTCTGCTGTTCCTCGCCGACTGTCCCGACGCCGACACCTTCATCACCTCGGCGGCGAAGGCGCTGGCCGAGGCGCCGGGCGGGGCGATGCTCAACTCCACCATCGCCACCACATTCACCGAGGCCGCCGCCAGGGCGGCAGCCACCCCGGGCGTCGAAGCGGTGGCCCGCGGATCCGTCGACGCCGGCCCCAGCTGTGGTGGCGCCGCCCAGTTGTTGGTCACCACGGCCGACGACTTCCTCCGGCACCCACACCTTTCCGAGGAGGTGTTCGGCCCGTCCTCGCTGATCGTGAGAACCCCCGAGGCCCAACTCGCCGCGGTCACCGGCGCGCTGGAAGGTCAGCTGACCGCCACTGTGCATGCAGCGCCCGCCGACCACCCGCGCGTCGCCGAACTGCTGCCCCGCCTGGAGCTCATCGCCGGACGCATCGTGTTCAACGGTTGGCCCACCGGGGTGGAAGTCGGTCATGCGACGGTGCACGGCGGCCCGTTTCCGGCGACCTCCGCGCCGGCCACGACGTCCGTCGGCAGCAGGGCGATCGAGCGTTTTCTGCGTCCGGTGGCCTACCAGAACCTGCCCGACGAACTTCTGCCCGCCGAGATCCAACACACCAACCCACTCGACGTTCCGCAACGCATCGACGGCCGCCTGCCGCACTGATCACACCTCCGAGGAGACCCATGACAACGCCCGCCGTCCACCACAAACCCACCAGCGCCCTGTCGGATCCCGGGGCCGCGCTTGCGGCGATGCGGCCCGGGGCCGCCACCATCGACCAGATCGAGTCGGTGACGCTGTCGTCGGTGGTACTGCCGCTGAAGAATCCCATCAGTGACGCCAAGGTGCTCACCGGCAGGCAGAAGCCGATGACCGAGGTGGTCTTCCTGTTCGCCGAGATCCGCAGTGCGCAGGGGCATCAGGGGATCGGCTTCAGTTATTCGAAGCGCGCCGGCGGGCCGGCGCAGTTCACCCATGCCCGCGAGATCGCGCCGGTCCTGCTCGGTGAGGACCCCAGCGATATCGCCAAATTGTGGACCAAACTGGTCTGGGCCGGGGCATCGGTGGGCCGCAGCGGCGTGGCCACCCAGGCCATCGCCGCCTTCGACATCGCCCTGTGGGACCTCAAAGCCAAACGCGCCGGCCTTCCCATGGCCAAACTGCTGGGTGCGCACAATGATTCGGTACGCACGTACAACACCTCCGGCGGGTTCCTGCACACGCCCATCGAGCAGGTGCTCGAGAATGCCTCGGCCGCCCTGGCCTCCGGTATCGGCGGCATCAAGATCAAGGTAGGACAACCGGATTGGCGGGCCGATATCGCGCGTCTGGAAGCGGTGCGTCAGCATCTCGGTGATGACGTTCCGCTGATGGTGGACGCCAACCAGCAGTGGGATCGCCCCACAGCGATGCGGTTGGGGCGCATTCTCGAGCAGTTCGACCTGGTGTGGATCGAAGAGCCGCTGGACGCCTACGACGCCGAGGGCCACGCCCAGCTGGCGCAGCGTCTCGACACCTCGATCGCCACCGGCGAGATGCTGGCCAGCGTCGGCGAGCACCAGCGGCTCATCGATGCCGGGGCGGTGGACATCATCCAGCCGGACGCCCCACGTATCGGCGGCATCAGCCAGTTCCTCACCCTCGCGACGGTGGCCCAGCTCAAGAACCTCCAGCTGGCACCGCACTTCGCGATGGAGATCCATCTCCATCTCGCGGCGACCTACCCGCACGGCACCTGGGTCGAGCACTTCGACTGGCTGGATCCCCTCTTCAACGAACACCTCGAGATCCGCGACGGACGTATGCATCTGTCGGACCGTCCCGGGTTGGGCTTCACCATGAGCGAGCAGGCGCGCGCCTGGACGGTGGACACCGTGACCGTCAGGGGTTGAGAACGCCTGCGTCGGTGGGTATCCACCCGAACATGAGCGGAGACGAATCGCTACTGGACACGCTGCTCGGCCTGGAACGCGCCGGCTGGGACTCGCTGTGTGAGGCATCCGGGGCGCAGTTCTACGGCGCGCTGATGCTGCCCCAGGCGCTCATGGTGCTGGCCAACGGCATGGTGATGGACCGCGACACCGTGGTTTCGGCGCTCGCACAATCGCCGCCGTGGCGTACCTATGAGATCCGGGACGAACGCCTGCTGAGCGCCGATTCCGACAACGCGGTGGTGGTCTACACCGGGGTGGGCTACCGCGACGGTGAGGAGCCCGCATTCACCGGCGCGATGGCCAGCACCTATCACCGCACCGGCGACGGCTGGAAGTTGCTGCTGTACCAGCAGACCGAGATTCGCCGCTGAACGCCGCCGGTTCGAGTCGCCTGACCCCGCCGTGTGGTGACCGGACCCGGGCCTGCTTATCCTGAGTCGGCGATGAGCGAGATCCTGATCACCGTCTTCGGGCCGCTGACGGTCCGCGTGGCGGGTGAGATCGTCGAACTCAGAGGCCCGCAACCACGCGCCGTGCTGGCGCGGCTGACCGTGGCCGCCGGCGAAGTGGTGTCCACCGACCGGATCATCCACGACATCTGGACCTCCGAACCGCCACCCAAGGCGCTCGGCGGTCTGCAGGTGCACATCTCGAACCTGCGGCGGGTCCTCGAACCCGCGCGGGCCCGGCGCACTCCGGCCCAGGTGCTGGTGAGCTCCCCGCCGGGCTATGCACTGCGACTGCCCGTGGATGCGGTGGATTCGTGGCGGTTCGAGGCGCTGCTGCGCGACGCCGGCGCCGCCGCTGAACCCGAACAGCGCGCCGGGTTGCTGCGCGCCGCCCTGGACTGCTGGACCGGTGCGGTGCTCCCCGAGTTCGCCGATGCCGACTGGGCCGCAACCGAAGCGGTGCGACTGGGCGGCCTGCGGGCCATCGCCGTCGAGCAGTACGCGGCGATCGGTCTGGAACTCGGCTGGGATTCGACGCTGATTCCCGAATTGGAGCGTCATCTCGCCGCCGACCCGCTGCGGGAAGAGGCGGTGCGGCTGCTGGCGCTCGCGCTGTACCGGGCAGGCCGGCAGAGCGACGCGCTGGCGCAGCTGCGGACGGCGCGCGACCGGCTGGCCGACGAACTCGGTATCGATCCCGGGCCCGCGCTGCGGGAGTTGGAAGCCAAGATCCTCGATCAGTCCGATGACCTGCTGGGTTCGCCCCGGGCGGTCCCGGCCCCGCGGGCCGCCACACCCACCCACGTCGACCCGCCGGAGCCACTGACCCGGTACCGCGCCACCTTGGTCGGCCGCTCCGCCGAACTCACGCGGATCGACGCCGCAGCGACGATGGTGACCGCGAAAGGCCTGCGGACCGTATGGGTGGGCGCCGACTCCGGCGCGGGCAAGACCACCCTGGCGGAGGTGGCGGCTCACCGGCTCGGCGCGCGCGGGTGGGCGGTCGCGCGGGGCCGTTGTCCGGAGGTCGACGGCGCTCCCCCGGCCTGGGCCTGGTCCGAAGTGGTTCAGTCCCTTGGCGATCCGGCACCGGAGTTCGGTTCGGCGTTCGAACTGGCGGCGGCGGTGGCGCGGCGGCTGCGCCACGTCACCGATGACAGTCCGCTGTTGGTGGTTCTCGACGACCTGCACCGAGCGGACGGCGCGACGCTGCAGCTGTTGCGTGGGTTCGCCCACGACCTCGCCGACCGCGCCATCCTGATCCTCGCCGCGCACCGCAGCGCCGAGGCCGGACCAGACCTGACCGCCACCTGGGCGGCACTGGCGTCCGTCACCGCGGAGCGGTTGGAGCTCGGCGGGCTCAGCCGGGAAGGCATCGTGGCGCTCGTGCGCGAACACGCACCCGACGGCGGCTTCGCCCGCGATGCCACGGTGATCGACCAGCTCATCGAACGAACGGGCGGAAACCCGTTGTTCGTCACCGAATTCGCCCGGCTTCTCGCCGCCGAAGGACCCGCCGCGGCGTCGGCGAGTGTCCCGACTGGTGTGCGGGATGTGTTGCGCCGCCGCCTGAACCGGCTTCCCGGGACGGCCCGCACAGTGCTGCAGCAGGCCGCGGTACTGGGCCGCGAACTCGACGTCGATCTGCTGTTGCGGGTCGCTCGGCGCGACGAGGACGAAGTGCTCGACGGTCTGGAGGCCGCCGTGCTGGCGGGCCTGCTCGGCGAGCCCGGGCCCGGGCGGGTGCGGTTCACTCACGCACTGGTGCGCGACACCCTCTACGAGGACACCCCGGCGTTGCGCCGGGCCCGCTGGCATGCGGCCGTGCTGAGTGAACTGCGCGGCGCGCCGGCGCCGGACGTGGCGGCGCTGGCCCACCACGGCCTGGCCGCGGCCACCCCGGCCACCGCCGCCGACGCGGCCGAATTGGCCTCTGCCGCAGCTGGACAGGCGATCACCCTGAACTCTCCGGCCGAGGCCGTGCACCTGGCACAGGAAGCGCTGCGGATGACCGAGCTGGCTCAGAACGGCGTGCCCGTCGCCGCTCAGGTCCGGATGCTGGTCCAGCTCACTCGCGCAGCGGCGCAGGCGGGCGCGGCGACAAAGGCGCGTCCGGCCAGGGCGCGCGCCGTCCAGCTGGCCGGAGACAACCAGGCGCTCCTGCTGGAGGCACTGACCGCCTACCGGGCGCCGATCTCGTGGACCGTCAACGGTTTCGGCGCCGAGGACACCGCCATCGAACAGCCACTGCGCCGCGCCCTCGCCGAACACCCCGATGCCGACCCGGTGACGCGGGTCTGGTTGTTGGTCGCACTGATCTTCGAAACCGAGAACGACGCCGCCGCTTACGGTATGGATGAGGTGATCCGGTGGTCACAGGAAGCGCTGGCCACCGCCCGCCGGGCCGGTGATCCCAGCGCGCTGTGCGCCGCGCTCAACGCCCGCGCCTATCTGGCTCTGGGGCCCGATCTGGCCGATGAGCGGGAAAGCCTGGTGGCGGAACTGCTTTCGGTGGCGCGCGCCCATGACCTGCTCGGGTATCAGGCGCTGGCACACTGGTTCCTGTTCCTGTGTGCGTCGGCCCGCACCGACCTGCCAGAGGCCATCCGGCAAGCCGACCTCGCGGTCGAGCGCTCCACCAGCGGACAGCTCGCGGCCCTGGTCCAGGTGGTGGAGATCTACCACGCGGTGCTCTGCGTGCTGACCGGCCGGCTGGACGAGGCCGAGCGCGAGTACCGGCGCCTGGCCGCACAGATGGCCGACACCGGAATGTCGAGCGCGGCCGAAGCGGCACTGGTCTTCGAGCTTGTGCTCGGTTTCGCCCGCGGCGACATGTCCGGGCTGGTGGATGTGATGGTGGGCCTCCACGAGGTGTACCCGGACGCCATGAACGAAGCGCTGGTGCTGTGCCTGCTCGACGCCGGGCGGGGGCAGGAGGCCCACCAACGCTGGGGTCAGCGAGCGCCGTTGCGCCGCAACTACTATTGGCTGGCCCGGATGGCGTTGTTCGCCCACGCGGCGGTGCGGGTGGGTGACCTCGAGGCCTGTGCGCACGCCTACGCCGAGCTGGTTCCCTGGGCGGGGCGGGTGGCCGGAATCGACTCCGGTTCGGTGGCTTTCGGCACGGTGGACGATGCGCTGGCGCTGCTGGCCGACGCGCTCGGGCGCCCCGGCGATGCCGTCGGGCACCGCGCCGATTCCGAGGTGGTGCGCACACGCATCGCCGCCGACCTCGCGCTCAGCCCCAGATGGCCTTCTCCATCCGTCGATACCGCGGCCGGACCAGGGCCAGGATGACATTGATCATGGGACCGGCCTGCGCCTTGAGTGTGTCGAGCTCGGCCGGCGTCACCGCAGCGGCGATGCGGGGCAATTCGAACGACATCCGTGCGCACCTGCGGATCCGGGCCTCGACATCGTTCCAGTCCGCCACCGTCAGGTAACGCCGGATCACCGGGAACGTGTCGCGTTCCTCCTCGGCGATGTGCTCGTGCAACATGATGCGCATTTCCGTCAGCCGGGTCGCCACGACGGCCGCGGTGCGCTGCGTGGGCTCGGCGGCGAACAGACCGACGGCGACGCCGAGCCCGTCGAGTTTCGGATCGAGTGCTTCGTGATCCTCGGTCAGCGGAGCGAGGTCGATATGTGATCCGGCCCGCTTCTCGATGACCGGCCACAGGATGTCGTCCTCGGCACGGTGGTGATGGTGAATGGACTCGCCCATCAGCTCGAGGTATCGGACCAGCGCGCGTACCCGGCGGCGGCTGATCGGCACGCCACCGTCGGCCATCGCCATCGTGATGCCGGTGGTGCGGTCCAGGTCGCGCAGCATCACCCGGTGGGCGATCGCCATGCCCAGGATGTCGGGCACATCGGCGGTGGGCACGTTGGCAGAGTCGGTGGTCATGGGGACACTCCTGGTCGACAGCGGATTCGGTCACTGCACTGTCGGCCCGGGTACTTGCCGCGGACTTGCCGGCGACTTGTCGGCCGGACCTATCATCGGGCGCGTGGGCATTCCCGAGGTGGACCCGACGGCCGGATCGTCGTTGCTGCGCGTCGGCGCCAAAGTGACCGGCACCAAACCCGGCCGGTGGCTCGCGCGCCGGGTGGCTCCGCGCATCGACCCGACGCTGCTGCGGCTGTCCCGCGGACGGTTGTCCTCAGCGCTGGTCACTCCGGAGCTTCTGCTGTTCCACAAGGGCTCCAAGACCGGGCGGTCCCGCACCACCCCGTTGACGTATTTCACCGACGGCGGCCGCGCGGTGGTGATCGCGTCGAACTACGGCGGCTCCCGCCACCCGGCCTGGTACTACAACGTCCTGGCCAATCCGCAGGTCCGCATCTCCGCGGGCGGCTACACCGGCTCGTTCGTGGGCGAAGAGGTCACCGGCGCCGAACGCGACCGCCTGTGGGATCTGGTCGTCGGGTTCATCCCGTCGTACGCCGACTACGAGCGCCTCGCCGGAAACCGCCGCATTCCGATCCTCGTGTTCACCGAGGTGCCCCGACCTCCCAACCAACCGGTAGGCTGACTCACCGACAACCGTCATTGTCGGATGAGGAGAACACTGTGCCGGCTGAGCTTCACACGGGTCGGGTTGCGCTGTTGGAGGCCGTCGGCACACCGCTGGTGTTCGCGGATGTGGAGTTCGGGCCGTTGCTGGGTGATGAGATCCTGATCCGGGTGGCCGGAGTGGGCATCTGCCACACCGACCTCACCGCGATACACGGCGCGCTTCCCCTGCCGCTGCCGGTGGTGCTCGGCCATGAGGCATCCGGTGTCGTGGCTGCGGCCGGTCCCGCCGTGACCGCCCTTGTCCCGGGTGATCACGTGGTGGTCAGCTTCGACTCCTGCCGCGACTGCCGATCGTGCACGTCCGGCCGGCCCGCCTACTGCCACCGGTTCGCGGCCCTGAACTATCGCGGTGTGCGCAGGGACGGGTCCACCACCATAACGCGCGCCGGGGCGCCGGTGCACGGAAACTGGTTCGGCCAGTCCTCTTTCGGCACGCACGCCGTCGCCACCGCCCGCAACGCCGTCAAGGTGGACCCGACCCTGCCGCTGTCGCTGCTCGGACCGTTGGCGTACAGTCTGCAGACCGGAGCCGGAGCGGTGCTCAACGTGCTGTCACCGAAGCCCGGTGACAGTATTGCGGTATTCGGTTTGGGCGCAGTGGGTTTGAGTGCCGTCATGGCAGCCCGAGCAGCACAGTGCAGCACCGTCATCGCCATCGACGTGAACCCCGAACGGTTGGAGGTGGCGGCCGAGCTCGGCGCCACCCATCTGATCAACCCGTCCGGCATCGGCGACGTGGTGGCCGCGGTGCTGGCCGCCAGCCCGCGGGGCGTGGACCACAGCGTCGACGCCGTAGGGCTGAGTTCGGTGGTGCAGCAAGCAGTTGCGGTACTTCGCTCGCCTGGAACCTGCGCCACTCTCGGGCTGCAGGGGCCCTTGAACGACACGGTGATCAACCAGGGTCATCTGCTGATGGGCCGCACCCTCACCGGGGTGATCGAGGGCGACGCCGACCCGCACACCTTCATCCCCGAGCTGGTGCGGCTGTGGCAGGACGGCCGGTTTCCGTTCGACCGCCTGGTGCGCAGCTATCCGTTCGAGGCCATCAACGACGCGCTGGCGGCAGCAGCCGACGGCTCGGTGCTCAAACCGGTGGTCACGTTCGCCGACTAGGGATTTGGGCGCGCTCGTAACCGCTGAGCGGTTACTTGCGCGCCCAAATCCCTACTTGGGGCCGATGATCAACGGGGTCGTGATGCCGTCGGTGGCCAGATCGCCGGGGAAGCACGGCGAGATACCGCTGATGGTCGGCGGCTGCCCCGGCGGGCTCGACGATTCGATCTGCAGACGGTACCCGTCGGGGCCGTAGCCGAACTGGTTGGGCCGGGGGAAATCGTCGCGCTCGAAAACATGCCATCCCCAGCTGCGCCAGATCTCGCCCACCTCGCCGATCACGGTGGCACCGTCGGCTCCGGCGGGCAGCACGAGCTGCCGGACATCGGTGAACATCATCTCCGGCGCGTCGGGACCGGTGGGATTGTCGTCGCACGAACGGTTTCCGCTACCCACCCGGTAACGAGTCCCGTCCAGCGTGGTTCCCGCGGGCAGTCCTTCGACCGTCCTGGAGAGATAACCGATCACGGTGTCCTGCGCCTGTTGTTGGCTGGCCGGCACCACGGGTTCGAGCGCCCAGCCGGGTGGCGGTGCGGGTGTGGACGTCATCGGCGGTCCTCCGATCTCGGTTGCGCCTGTCGGGGTGGGCGCCCCCAACACACCGTCATCACCGCCGCAGGCCGTTGTCGCGAGCAGCAACGCTGCGACGAGCGCGGCGGTACCCAACGACGGTCGTGGTTCGCTTCTCATCGCGTTCGATCATCCCCCGGGCGTCAGTCGGTGTGGCGGCGGTTGTCCGGCGATGATCGCACCCATGTTCAGCAGGGCCGGGTTGCCCTGGTCCCAGTAGCTGCTGTGCGCCTCCACCGAAGGCAGGTCCAGAATGGGCGGGCCCAGGTTCGGCCCCGGAGCCGCCTCGAGCCGGATGGCGCCGAAACCCTCGGTCGTCGGGCTGGGCCCCAAGCTGAAACCGGTCGCGATGTTGATCGGGTCGAACCTGGCCCGCATCGAGTAGACCTCGCCGCCGGCATCGAGATCCAGATCGCCCGCATGGTCGACGAGCATGCCGGGACTACCGACGGCGATGACGTTGTCGACCGGGAGTTCGTTACCGCCGGAAGCCGCGGCGCCGACCAGCGTCGACCCGTAGCTGTGCCCGACGACGGTGTTGACCGACCGGGTGCCCTCATGGGAGGCACGCATACCGTCCTGGAATGCGGCCAGACCGGCACCACCGTCGGTGGCGAAGCCCGGGTAGGCAGCCTGCCCCAGGTTCATCGGCCGGTCATAACCCATCCACGTCGTGACGGAGACGTCCTCGGGCATCAGGTTGGCGTCCGCGCGCAGAGCCGCCTGGTACATGGCTTCGGCGTCCTCGGTGCTGTACTGCAGCCGGGCCAGATCCTGCCCCGTCCCGGGAACGAAAGTCGCATTGCGCGAAGCGGTGTCGGGATTTCCGACCGACACCGCGGCGTGGCCTTCGCCGTCCAGAAGCCCCAGGTACCGGTGCACTCCGTCACCGGCCTGGAGTTCGGACCGGACGGAGCGGTATCCGTCGAGTTGGTCAGTGGCCTTGTCCCACTGCTGTTTCCACTCCCGGTAGGCGGCCGGATTCGGATTGGCCGTCGTCGGCCGTCCGTTGACCCACTCCGGGTGCGCCGCGGCCAACCGGTCCACCTCGGTCTGCGCGGCGCGCGTCAGGTCCTCCAGGTGCAGGCGGTTGTAGCGGTCCTTGTCCACAAACGGCATTCCGGGTTGATTGCCGATGTCGTGGTTGTGTTCGTAGAGCCAGTCCTTCTGTTCGGTGGTGAGTTTGTCCCAGAATTCGTTGAACTGCTCCGGGTCCTCCGGCAGCACACCACTGTTGAGCGCCGCCTGCACGTCGGGGTCATTCGAGTGCGGTCCCGCTGGGATCGGTGCACTTCCTCCGGCCATGTCGATGGCATTGGCCAACGTCGCGTCCACCAGATTCGCGTCGGCGATCAGCTTGTCCACCCGGGGCTGCAACTGCTGCTGCTTGAGAAGCAGTTCCATCGGGTTGCCCGAGAATCCGGGGCCTGCAACCACCCGGCCCGACGCCGGATCGATCTCCATGTCCAGGGCCTCGGCGTCGGCCTTCAGGGCCGCCAGTTCGGCCTTGATGCCCTCGATGTCGTCGGCGGCGCTGCGCGCGGCATTGGCGACGGCCAGCGCTTCCCGGCCGTGTGCGTCGAGGTCGGCGCGGGTCTTGCCGATCGCTTCCCGGGCGGACTGGGCCGCTTCGCCTCCCCAGGTGGTGAACGCCGGTAGCGTCGCCAGCCCGTCCGCGGCGTCCAGGGCCGCCTGCGCACGACTGCTCGCGGCGTGGAACACCTCGCGGACATCGCCGGCGTCCCATCGCTCGATATCGGCGACGGTCAAGGCCACGGGAGCGCTGCGCTAGAGCCGAGAGGCAACCGAGTCGGTGGCGGCAACGCCGGACGCCATCGGATTCTCGATGTCCACCCTCAATGCCACAGCGACCCCCTCAGCGCACTGTTGTTCGGAAATAATCAGCAGCAAACAGAGTAAGCCC
The DNA here is from genome assembly GCF_059132455.1 of Mycolicibacterium sp. SMGY-1XX. Lineage (NCBI taxonomy): Bacteria > Bacillati > Actinomycetota > Actinomycetes > Mycobacteriales > Mycobacteriaceae > Mycobacterium > Mycolicibacterium sp. SMGY-1XX. The sequence continues at coordinate 2,483,780 of NZ_CP101139.1, read as the reverse complement.
GCCGGTGACCGCCAGTGTGCATCACGTTGGTTCGTTCGCTGGGCGGGTACTCGCCCAGGCATGGCTGACACATCGTGGAATGTCCAGATCGGCGAAGTGGACGATCCCGGCGACACGGGCATTCCCCCGGTGCCGAGGACTGTTTACGAGGGTGGCGAGGACGGCGCCAAAGCCGCGTACGAGGAATGGACCGCGAAAGCCACCGAGGGCGATTACCGCTACGTCCTGCTGCGGCACATCGGCGATGTCGTCGAGTGCTGGGGAACCCCGCCGGCCGTCGGTTGACCTTGCGGGTCTTTGCACTAGCGTCAATAATGTGACGCAGGCCACCCCCGTCAACCCGTTTGACCACCCCGTTGCTTCGGCTACCCTGCCGTACGGGGAGTGATCTTGAGTCGCTACCGGAACGGTTCATTGCTGTAACGACAGTTCCAGACGGGGGTCTGACGAATGTCAAATTTGCTGCATAGGCGTTGGCGCCTACTGAGACACAAGGTCAAGTACCGAATTCGCGATTTGCGGACCTTCACCCATCCGGGGGTCAAGCTGGCGATCGTCGCCATCCTCATCATTGCGGCGCTCGGGGCGGTCATCTACGCGCTGCGTTCCGATCCGGCGAACCAACCGCCGCCGGGCGAACCACAGTCCAGTTCCGTGCCGGGATATTCCGCGCCGCCGCTCGGGCATCTCGCAGTCCGCTGAGACACCTTCGACAACGACAAAGCCCGCCCTGACCGGAGTCAGAGCGGGCTTGTCTGTTGGGTGGAGCTAAGGGGACTCGAACCCCTGACCCCCACACTGCCAGTGTGGTGCGCTACCAGCTGCGCCATAGCCCCTTGTGGTGCGCTACGAAGTTACACCACCGGATGAACACCAACCAAAATGGCTGGTCAGGGCAGCTCTCCGCAGCCTTCCGGCCCCAGCGGGCGGGTGGGCGTGTGCACGGGTTCCGGCTTGGGCCGGGTCTCCGGGGCGAACACCCAGCCGACGGCGGCCAGCAGCAGGATGGCACCGCTGATCGCGAACGCCCATCCGAAGGACAGGTACTGGGCGATCAGGCCGACCAGCAGCGAGCCGCCGATGGACCCGACATCGGCCATCATCTGGAAGGCGGCCACCGCGGTGCCGCCGCGAGCCTTGCTGCCGATGATGTCGGCGACCGCGGCTTGCTGCGGCGAGCTGAAAATGCCCGTCGCGAAACCGGCGACGAACGCCGACACCAGAAACAGCGTCAGTCCGTCGGTGGACCCCACCACGGCCGTCGAGACGCCGGCGACCGTCAGGCCGAGGATCAACAGCACGCGCCGGCCCATCCGGTCGGACAGCCGCCCGCTGGGCACCACCGCACAGACGTTGCCGATGGCGAACGTCGCCAGTGCCAGTCCGGCGACACCGGCACCGCGGTCGAGCACCTCGGTGACGAACAGCGGCACCAGCGCGACACGCAGTCCCCACGCCGACCACCCCGTCGCGAAGTTCGACAACAGCGCCGCCCGGTAAGCCCCGTTGCGGAACGCTTGGCGCACCGTCACCTTCTCGGTGACCTCGGTGGCCGGCGCTGCCAGCGACGAGTGCCGCAGGCTGATGAACACCACCGCCGCCGCGATCAGCAGCGCTGCGCCGTAGATCAGGAACGGCGCCGACAGGCCGAACCCGGCGGTGAGGCTGCCCAGCACCGGCCCGCCGACCGATCCGACCAGGAACGCCGAGGAGAACATGCCCGCCACCCGCCCGCGCGCGTCGTCCGGGCTGATCCGGATCATCAGCCCCAGTGCGGAGATGAAGAACATCGTCGACCCGATACCGCCCAGGGCGCGGAACAGCAGCAGCTGCCAGTACGTCGCCGCAAAGGCGCACGCCCCGGTGGACAGGGCGACGATCACCAGGCCACTGACGTAGATACGCCGCTCCCCCAGCCGCTGCACCAACGACCCCGCGGCCGGGGCGAACGCCAGCCGCATCAGCGCGAACGCGGTGATGACGAACGTCGCCGCGCTGATGCTCACCCCGAAGTTGCGCGCGTACTCCGGAATGACCGGTGCCACCACGCCATAACCCAACGCGATCACCGCGTTGGAGAAGATCAGGATCCAGACTTCGCTGGGTAACTTCGGCTTTCGATCGGTGTCCGCCGAACAGTCACCCTCCGAGACAGCACTCACGAGATGACTGTATTGACCACCTCGCGGGCGGCCTCCTGCACCTGCGCCAAATGCTCCGGCCCCTTGAACGACTCGGCGTAGATCTTGTAGACGTCCTCGGTGCCCGACGGCCGGGCGGCGAACCACGCGTTCTCGGTGGTCACCTTCAGACCACCGATGGCCGCGCCGTTGCCCGGTGCGGTGGTCAGCTTGGCGGTGATCGCCTCGCCGGCCAACTCGGTGGCAGCGACCTGCTCGGGCGAGAGCTTGCCCAGCTTCGCTTTCTGCTCACGGTTGGCGGGGGCGTCGATGCGGGCGTAGGTGGGTGCGCCGTACTTCTCGGCGAGCTCGGCGTAACGCTGCGACGGGGTCTTACCGGTGACGGCCAGGATCTCCGAGGCCAGCAACGCCAGGATGATGCCGTCCTTGTCGGTGGTCCACACCGAGCCGTCGGTGCGCAGGAACGACGCCCCGGCGGATTCTTCACCACCGAATCCGATGGTGCCGCCGATCAATCCGTCGACGAACCACTTGAAGCCGACGGGCACCTCCACGAGTTTGCGGCCGATACCGGCGACCACCCGGTCGATGATCGAGCTGCTGACCGCGGTCTTGCCGACGGCCACGTCGCCGGGCCAGTCGGGCCGGTGGGTGTAGAGGTACTCGATCGCGACAGCCAGGTAGTGGTTGGGGTTCATCAGGCCGCCGTCGGGGGTGACGATGCCGTGCCGGTCGGAGTCGGCGTCGTTGCCGGTGGCGATCTGGTAAGCCGTCTTGTCTTCGTCGAACTTACGGATCAGCGACGCCATGGCGTTCGGGGAGCTGCAGTCCATCCGGATCTTGCCGTCGGTGTCCAACGTCATGAATCGCCACGTGGCGTCCACCAACGGGTTGACGACGGTGAGTTCCAGCTTGTGACGCTCGGCAATGGCACCCCAGTAGTCGACGCTGGCGCCACCGAGGGGGTCGGCGCCGATGCGGATCCCTTCGGCGCGGATGGCGTGGATGTCCACCACGTTCGGCAGATCACTGACGTAGGCGTCCAGGTAGTCGTGGCGCTGATGGGTCCGCAAGGCGCGCGTCAGCGGCACGCGCTTCACGTCTTTGAGACCTTCGCGCAGAATATCGTTGGCGCGCTTGGCGATCCAGCCGGTGGCATCGGTGTCGGCGGGGCCGCCGTTGGGCGGGTTGTACTTGAAGCCGCCATCGCGCGGCGGATTGTGTGACGGGGTCACCACGATGCCGTCGGCCAGGTCCGATGTGCGCCCGCGGTTGTAGTTCAGGATCGCGTGGCTGACCGCCGGGGTGGGTGTGTAGCGGTCGGCGGAGTCGATCATCGCCACCACGTCGTTGGCGGCCAGCACCTCCAGTGCCGAGACCCAGGCCGGCTCCGACAGGCCGTGGGTGTCGCGGCCGATGAACAGCGGACCCGTGGTGCCCTGGCCCGCGCGGTACTCCACGATGGCCTGCGTCGTCGCCAGGATGTGCGCCTCGTTGAACGCACCGTCGAGCGCCGAACCTCGATGGCCTGACGTCCCGAACACCACCTGCTGGGCGATGTCCTCGGGATCCGGGTCGACCGTGTAATAGGCGGTGACGAGATGCGGGAGGTCGATCAGGTCTTCTGATTGCGCCGGTTGACCGGCGCGAGGGTTGGCAGCCACCCCTCAATTCTGCCCACCCAGGCCACTGGTCGCGCAATGGGTAAACCGTTGGACATCGGCTACACACTGAAGTCATGTCCGCTACGCGAATCGACGGCTACAAGCTGCTCAGCTTCGCCTCCCAGATCGACGACAACACGATCGAACAGGCCAAGCAAACGGCCGCTATGCCGTTTGTCCATCCTCACGTCGCCCTGATGCCGGATGCCCACAGCGGCAAGGGATCCGCAGTGGGCACCGTCATCCCCACCGTCGATGCCGTGATACCCGCAGCTGTCGGCGTCGACATCGGCTGCGGCATGATCGCCGCGCGGACGGTCTACTCCGAGGCCGACCTCGCCGGCCGCCGGCTCAGCGAGCTCCGGGTGAAGATCGAATCCGCCATCCCGCTCTCCCCCGGCAACTACAACGCCAAGACCGATCGGTACCCGTTCACCCGAGCACGCCTGGACGCGCTCACCACCGCGGCCCGGGACGGGCAGGTCGACCTGTCGCACTCGCCCAAGTGGCGTGAGCAGCTCGGTTCGCTCGGCGGCGGCAATCACTTCATCGAGCTGTGCCTCGATGAACAGCAGCGGGTGTGGATGTTCCTGCACTCGGGGTCGCGCGGTGTGGGCAACAAGATCGCCTCACGGCACATCAGGATCGCCCAGGAACTCTGCAAGGGCCAGCCGCTGCCGAACCGGGATCTTGCCTACCTGACGGCCGGCACCACCGCGTTCGACAACTACCTGCGCGAGCTGCGGTGGGCGCAGCAGTTCGCCTACGAGAACCGGGCCGAGATGATGGACCGGTTCCGCTGGGCACTGGCGGCGTGGATGGGCGACGACGAGTCCGGTATCGAAACCGAGCGGGTGAACGCGCACCACAACTATTCGGTGCAGGAACGCCACGGCGGCCGCGACGTGTGGCTGACGCGCAAGGGCGCCATCGACGCGCACGTCGGCGTGCGCGCGGTGATTCCCGGGTCGATGGGGACGAAGTCCTACATCGTGCGGGGAAAGGGCAACGCCGAGGGTCTGTGTTCGGCTCCCCACGGCGCAGGACGGCGGTTCTCACGCACCGAGGCCCGCCGACGGTTCACCGCCGCCGATCTCGCCGACCGGATGAAGGGCATCGAGTACCGACACGGCGAGGCGTGGGTGGACGAGATTCCCGACGCCTACAAGGACGTCGACGTCGTGATGGCGGACGCGGTTGACCTGGTGGAGGTGGAACACGTCCTGCGACAGGTCCTCAACGTCAAGGGCACCTAGGCCCGGGGCCGAGGCTGGCGAGGCACGAGCCAGGCGAAGGAGACCGGGCCCGACTGCCTGAGTCAGACTGTCTGCTGTGTTCGGACATGACAACCGCGAGCTCGCCGCGGTGTTCGTCGGCGGCGCGCTGGGGACTGTGGCCCGCGCGGTGCTGGCCACCGTCGCCGCGCCGCATCCGGACCAGTGGCCGTGGGCGACGTTCCTGGTCAACATCGTCGGCGCGTTCCTGCTCGGCTACTTCACCACCCGGCTGCTGGAACGGCTGCCGTTGTCCAGTTACCGCAGGCCACTGCTGGGCACCGGATTGTGCGGCGGGTTGACGACGTTCTCGACCATGCAGGTGGAGACGCTGCGGATGATCGAGCACCGGGAGTACGGCCTGGCAGCCGGGTACGTGGCGGCCAGCGTTGTCGCCGGCTTGGCAGCGGTGTACCTGGCGACCGCACTGGTGCGACGGGCCCGGGTTCGGCCATGAGCGTGTGGGTGTGGGCTGGCGTGATGGTGCTCGGCGGCCTCGGCTCCGTCGCACGGTTCATGCTCGATCGCGCGGTCTCCCGCCGGGTCGGGCGCCCTTTCCCCTACGGCACACTCGCGGTCAACATCAGCGGCGCGCTGGTGCTGGGGTTCCTGGGCGGGCTGGTGCTCAGCCACGAGGCGGCGCTGCTGGCGGGTACCGCGTTCGTCGGCGCCTACACGACGTTCTCCACCTGGATGCTGGAAACGCATCGCCTGGCCGAGGAGCGCCAGATCTGGCCTGCGGTGAGCAATGTCGTGGTCAGTATCGCGCTCGGCATTCCTGCGGCGCTGCTGGGTCAATGGCTGGCGGGGTTCGTGTGAGTCGAGCGAGCGGCACCAGCGCAGCGAGCGAGGCGACGCTGATTCTGACGGCGTACTTCGCCGAGCGGGAACGCGTTGCCGGCCGGTTCCTGGCCGAGGCGCTGCTCGATCTGTTCGAGCGACGCGGGGTGGCCACCAGCGTGATGCTGCGCGGTATCGCGAGCTTCGGTCCCACCAACATCGTCCGAAGCGACCGGTCGCTGAGCATGTCGGAGGACCCGCCGGTCACCATCACCGCCGTCGACACCGCCGATCGCCTCACCGCGGTGGCCGAGGAGGTGGCGACCATGACCGGCCGTGGGTTGATCACGCTGGAACGCGCGTCCCTGGACACCGTGCCGGGCGACCCGGTGCGGCTGTCGCTCTTTCTGGGCCGCCGGCAGACACCGGGGCACCTGGCCGTGACGGCGGTCCTGCACCGGCTCGGTTTCGCCGCGGCCGAGGTCTTCCTCGGGGTCGACGGTACCGTCGCCGGGCAGCGGCGGCGGGCCCGCTTCGTCAGCCGGAATGCCGATGTGCCACTGGTGGTTTCCGGCGTGGGCACCGCCGCGCAGGCCGGCCAGGCGATCACGGAGCTGCGTGCGATGCTGCCCGACGCTCTCCTCGCCGCGGAACGGATCCGGATCTGCAAGGACGACGGCAGGATCCTGGCCGGGTGCGCCGAGCCGGGCGGGGCCGGGTACCAGAAGCTGACGGTGCGCACTGCCGAAGACACTCGGCACGACGGGCAACCGGTGCACCGGGCGCTGATCCGGCGGCTGAAGGAATCCGGGGTGTCCAGTGGCGCGACGGCGTTGCGCGGGGTCTGGGGGTATCGCGACGGGCAACGCCCGCACGGTGACCGGTTCCTGCAGCTGGTGCGGCATGTGCCGGTGAGCACCGTGCTGATCGACACGGCGGACACCATCGCGGCCGTCTACCCGATTGTCGACGAGCTGACCGCGGACTCCGGGCTGGTCACCGTCGAGGCGGTGCCCGCGGTGCTTGCTCTGGATGGTGAGCACAGTCGCGGCAGCCTGGAGATCGGCTGACCTCAGCGCCCTCGGCGGGAGGTAAGCGTAGCCTTGCTTTACCTTGCGGTGTAACGTCCCACCGCATGGAGACGTCAACCCCGGAAGCGGTCAGTGCCGCCCTCGAGGAGATCCTGCGCGACGATTTGAACGTCGACACCAACCGGGTGACCCGCGACTCGCGCCTCATCGACGACGTGGGTCTGGATTCGGTGGCGTTCGCCGTCGGGATGGTTGCCATCGAGGACAAGCTCGGCGTGGCACTCTCGGAGGAGGATCTGCTCTCCTGCGACACCGTGGGTGACCTGGAGGCCGCGATCCTGGCGAAGGTGCCGGCCGGCCAGTGAGTGTCCTCGCGACCGCACTGTCGCGGGCCATGACGGGGTCCACCGCCGATCTGGTGATACTGGACCGCCAAAGCGGGGACTGGATCCGTCACCCGTGGCAGGAAGTACATGCCCGCGCCGAGAACATTGCCGAGCGCATACTCGAGGGCCCGGATGGTGCTGTCGGACTGGTCGGTGAACCGACCGTCGAATTCGTCTCCGGCATCCAGGGCGCCTGGCTGGCGGGTCGGAGTTTGTCCATCCTGCCCGGCCCGATCCGCGGCGCTGACGAGCAGCAGTGGGCCCATTCGACGACCGAGCGCTTCGCCGGTATCGGCGTGCGTCAGGTGTTCAGCCACGGCACCCATCTGGAGTTGTTGCGCGCCAACGATTCCGGACTGACTGTGCACGACGTCGGCGCCGTGGGCCACCCCCGGCGTTCCACCACGCTGACTGCGCAGCCGACACCGATCGGGGTGCCGGCGGTCTTGCAGGGCACCGCGGGGTCCACCGGCACTCCGCGTACCGCCATGCTCTCGCCGGAAGCGGTGATGAACAACGTCAGCGGAGTGCTCGCGCACACCAGGACCGACCCCCGCAACGACGTCGGCTGCACCTGGCTGCCGCTGTATCACGACATGGGCCTGACGTTTCTGCTGACGGGCTTTTTCACCGGCGGCGAGATGTGGCTCGCGCCCACCTCGGCGTTCTCCGCATCGCCGTTCCGCTGGCTCACCTGGCTCTCGGACAGCCGCGCAAGCCTCACCGCCGCACCCAATTTCGCATATTCGGTACTCGGCAAGTACGCCCGCCGCATCCCCGATGTCGACCTGAGCCGACTGCGCTTCGCCCTCAACGGTGGTGAGCCGATCGACTGCGAGGGATTCCAGCTGTTCCTCACCGAGTTGGCCCGCTTCGGACTCGATCCGCATGCCGCGGCACCGTCCTACGGACTGGCCGAGTCCACCTGCGCGGTCACCTCCCCGAGGCCGGGCACCGGCCTGCTGTTCGACGAGATCTTGTATCCCACAACTGATTCCGTCCGCAGGCATGCGGTCTTGGGCGAGCCCATCCCCGGCATGGAACTGCGGGTCACCCCGACCGAACAATCCGAACGTTTCGGAGTCGGCGACCGCGGCATCGGTGAGGTCGAGATCCGCGGCACGTCGATGATGTCCGGCTATCTGGGTCAGGTACCCCTTGCTGAAGGTGAGTGGTTCCGCACTGGGGATCTCGGTTACCTCACCGATTCCGGCCTGGTGGTGTGCGGCCGGGTCAAGGAACTCATCACGGTGGCGGGCCGCAACATCTTCCCCAGCGAGGTCGAGAGCGTCGCCGCACAGGTACGCGGTGTCCGCGAAGGCGCGGTCGCGGCGGTGGCCGCCGACGGCGACTCCGCCAGGCCCGGGCTGATCATCGTCGCGGAGTTCCGTGGACCCGACGAGTCCGGCGCCAGAAGCGATCTCGTGCAGCGGGTGGCCTCGCAGTGCGGCGTGGTACCCGCCGACGTGGTGTTCCTGGCGCCCGGGTCCCTGCCGCGGACGTCATCGGGAAAGCTGCGGCGCCTGGAGATCAAGCAGAACCTGGAGGCAGTACGCGTATGACCGTGGCCGTCAACGCCGGCGATATCAACGCCTTCCGCGCACTCCTCGATGAGGTGTTCGACGACAAGATCGTCACGTGGACTGCGGAAGCCGAGGCATCCGAGCGCTTCCCGCGCAAACTGATCGAACACCTGGGCACCAGCGGGGTGTTCCGCAGCAAGTGGGGCCCCGCGGGTGAACAGCATCCCGATGTGGCGAAACTGAACGAACTGGCCTTCAAGCTGGGCCATCTCGGTTCCGCCGGTATCGGTGTCGGGGTCAGCCTGCACGACTCGGCGATCGCACTGTTGCGCCGCTTCGGCAGGTCCGACCACCTCAAGTCCATCTGCGAACAGGCCATCGACGGTGAGGCGGTGCTGTGCATCGCGGCCTCCGAGGAATCGGGCGGCTCCGACCTGCAGATCGTCGAGACCGAGGTCCGTTCGGCGCGTGACGGTTACGAGATCCGCGGTGTCAAGAAGTTCGTCTCACTGTCCCCCATCGCCGACCACATCATGGTGGTCGCCCGCAGCGTCGATCACGACGCGACGAGCAGGCACGGCAACGTGTTGGTGATCGCGGTGCCCACCACGCAGGTGGAGGTCCAGGAACCGTGGCGCAAGGTGGGTGCCGGCCCGCTGGACACGGCGGCGGTGCATATCGACACCTGGGTGCCCGCCGACCATCTGGTCGCGCGGGCGGGAACCGGGCTGGCGGCCATCTCGTGGGGGCTGGCGCATGAACGCATGTCCGTGGCGGGACAGGTCGCCTCGTCGTGCCAACGGGTTCTCGGTGTGACCCATGCCCGCATGGTGCAACGCCGCCAGTTCGGCGCCACCCTGTTCGAGCACCAGGCCCTGCGGCTGCGGATGGCAGATCTGCAGGCCCGGGTGGACCTGTTGCGCCACGGGCTCAATGGCATTGCGGCACAAGGGCGGTTGGATCTTCGGGCCGCGGCCGCGGTGAAGGTGACGGCGGCCCGGCTCGGTGAGGAAGTGCTCTCGGAGTGCATGCACATCTTCGGCGGCTCGGGGTATCTGGTCGACGAGACCCCGCTGGGCCGGTGGTGGCGCGACATGAAGCTGGCGCGCGTAGGCGGCGGCACCGATGAGGTGTTGTGGGAGCTGGTGGCCGCGGCCATGAAACCGGACTTCGACGGCTACCACGAAATGATCGGCGGCGCAGCCCCGTAACGTCAGGCGGGACGGTTCATCGCGTAGAGCGCCATGCGCCGGTTCGACATCTGGTGCTCACCCAGGAAATCGCATTTCGCGAACTCGCACAGCCGCCGTGCGCCGCTGTTGCGGTGGTCGGGGTCGAACATGATGCGCCGGCACTGCGGCTCGATCTTGAACAGGCTTGCCGCCAAGCGCGGCAACAGGATCGGGCCGAATCCACGGTTGACGACGTTCAGATCCGCGATCGCCGCGTGCAGACCCAGATCCCAGGGGTCGGCGTCGTAGCGCGGGGCGATGGAATCCTTGGCCGCGCGGTAGACCTCGACGTAACCGTGGTCCTCGCCTTTGAAGCTGCCGATCAACGGTCGTGAGTACTCGCCGGCCAACTGCGCGCGCAGGTAGCCGTGCCACCAGTGCACCGGCCGGTCGTACTCCCATGCCTTCGCCAGATGGGGGCGGTTCATCCACTCCGAGATCATGGCGGCGTCGCGGTCAGGATCGACGAGCCGGATCGAGTAGGGCTCGGGCAGTTCCGGAATCGGTGGCGGCGGTACCGCACGAACCGCGTCTGAGATGTCCGTGAGCTCACGGGGCAGGATCGGCAGCACGTCAGTCATGGTGACCGCAGAGCCTACCGGAGCTGGTGAGGCTAGGGTTACCTAAACCCGGGCGTCAACCGCTTTGTCACGGTCGGCGAGCACCGTCAGCAGCACCACGGAATCCTCGTCGGCCGACAGCGCATGCCGCGCCGACGGGATCACCACGAAATCGCCGGCCACGCCTTCACAACTGGTGTCGCCGACCCGCAGCCGGACACGCCCCTGCAGTACCTGCAGGGTGGCTTCACCGGGACTCTCGTGCTCACCCAGTTCCCGGCCCTGGATCAGCGCGATGACCGTCTGCCTCAGAAAGTGTTCCTGCCCGCCGTGGATCGTGCGCGCCGCGCGGCCCGATCCGGTACTGCGCGCAGCGGCCAGCAGTTCGTCGATGACGAGGTTGAGCGGTATCGACTGCATAGCGCCTCCTTGATTCGGGTGCTTGATCTACGTCGCTTCTGCCAGCAACAGGATGCCCGCTAGGAGCAGGGCTACCACCTTCACCACCTCGACACCGACGTAGCCGTGGTGGGCGCGGGAGCGGGGGCGTTCACCTCCGGCCAGGACGACATCCGACCTGCGCGTGAGCGCGGGCCGGATGAACACCAGTTGAACCGCCAGCGCTGCGGCGGCGACCAGCACCGGCACGGAGTTCGCCCGCGTCGCCGCCAGCACCAGCACTGCCAGAACCACCTCGCACCCATTGAGCGCGCGGAACACCAACCGCCCGATGCCCAGCCCCAGCGCCAGTGTCACCCCCGGCGCCCGGAACTTCAGCGGTGCTTCCAGGAACGAGATCGCCAGCACCATGCCCACCCACACGAACACGGCCGCGACAGCTACCGCCCACGCTGTGTCCACGGCGCCAGTCCAGCACCGGCCCGCATCCCGCGGCAAGGGCCCTCGGTCACCGTCGAAAAGGAAGGTCGTCCCCGTCCTGAGCAGCGGGTGACACTGTTTGCATGACCGATGACGCGGTGGCGACATTGCAACGCTGGCAGGACTGCGGCGGTGTGTGGCGGGTCCTCGACCGGAGCGGCGACCGGGTGACCGTAGGGCTGTACCGATGTGACGGGGGCGAGGAGATGGACCGGGTGATCTCCTCGGACCCGACGTTGCTCGAGTTCCTCGGTGGTCGAAATGGCAGTGATCTGTGACCTGAGCAAACGGATACACAGTTTGCGCAAACTGTTGATAGCCTGACCCCGGGAGCCACAGACTCGAGAAAGCGGGGACGTCTTTGTGCCCTTGATCCGCCGGTGGTGGAATCAGCCCGACCACTACGGATGGTTGTCCACCTACCTGACCGGCCTCGGCGCGCTTCCTGCCGCGCGGGTGGTCATGGTTCTCACCGTCGTGAGCCTGGGCGCGCTGCCGGTGACGCTGACGCTGAGCCCAGCCGGGCCACAGGGCGCCGTGAGCCGGGTGACCGCGGTAGCCATCGCGGTGTGCTGCGCGGCCCTGGCGTCGTTGTGGGTGACGCGCACCTGGCCGAGCAAACGCAGGTCCTCGCTGTTCGTCATCGTGTCGGTGTTGTGCATCTCGGCGGCGTGCCTGATCGTGGCCCCGCAGCCCGGGCTCACGTCGTGCACGGTGTTCGCCGCCATCGGCGGTTACATCGCCTTCTTCCACACCGCGCGGGTGATGATGGTCAACTTCCTGGTGGCGTTCGCGACGGCCGCGGTACTGGCCGCGCGCCTGGCCGGCACCGATGCGGTACTGGCCGTCGCGATGCTGGTGCTGGTCCTCGTCGCCAACATCTCGGTGCCGTTCACCTGCCAGGCCCTGATCCAGGTGCTGGGCATCGACGCGCTCAACTCACGTACCGATCCGCTGACCGGGCTGCTCAATCGCCGCGCGTTCTACCGGCAGGCCGGTGAGTTGGTGGATCACACGTCTGCCGGCGACACCCGGTTCCTGATGATCGCGATGGTCGATCTGGACAAGTTCAAAGTCCTCAACGACACCAAGGGCCACGCCGTGGGCGACCGCGCTCTGGTCTCGGTGGGCCGTGCGCTGCGTGACAACACCCGCCGCTCGGCTGTGGTGGCCCGCGCCGGTGGTGAGGAATTTCTGATCGCCGATCTCATCACCGACGCCGACGCGGCGGCGCTGGCCGAACGGCTGCGGTTGGCGGTGGTGCGCACACCGTGGCGTCTGTCGGCGAGTATCGGCACGGTCACCGTCGCGGCGGCAGGGGTGCCGGCGCACGCGAGACCGGACGCACTGGACAACCTGATCGCGGTCGCGGACGACGCGATGTACGAAGCCAAGCGCGCGGGGGGAAATCAGAGCCGCCACCGAAGACTCGACGACATCGCCGAGGCGGATGTCGCCTGAGCCCACGGCGGCCATCCCCCGGCGCTTCCCGGACAACCCCTCACCTTCGGCCGCAGCGCAGCAGCATCACGGCGCTGACGAACTGCCAGGCGATGATCGGGTACACCGACGCCCGCTCGACGAGACCCACGGGCTGGACTCCGCCGCCCACCGCGGCCAGACAGGCGATGCCCACCGCTCCCAACACCACACTCGTCCATCGGTACCCGCGGTGACAGGTCGAACGTCCCCCGAGAATGACGGCGGCATTTCCGCCGAGGATCGCCAGCGCGGCTCCGATCCCATGCCACGGCACCGCGGTGTGGAGGTGACTGGGAAAGACGGCGATCATCACGTTGCCCACGGCGTTGACGGCGGCCGCGGCGACGAAGCCGCGCGAAGGCAACGCCTCCCGGCCGGCGAACACCGCACCGAGCAGGAACAGCATCCCGTGAACCGCGAAGGCGCCGATGTTCATGACGGCGGCGGTGCCGAGGTCGCTGATGTAGTTCCCGGTATAGCTGTAGCCCGGCGAACGGGCGGCCGCCACCGCCTCACACACCAGGTACACGGTGGCGCCGACAAGCCAGCTGACGGCGGCGGCGCGTGCGGATGTCACCCACGTCTGGTACCCCATGAGGACCGTGGTTTCGTCATGACGAAAATGGGAACAGTCCCCGCACAGCCTGCACCATCGAAGGGATCCGTGTGACTCAGTCCGCCCGCCAGACCGGTTCACTGTGAGCAGCCGCCATCCCGACAAAGTAGTGGTGGTGGGCGCCGGCTTGTCCGGTTTGTCGGCAGCCATGCACCTGGCCGGCCGCGGCGTCGACGTCACCGTCGTCGAACGCGGCGACCATCCCGGCGGGCGGATGGGCCGCGCCGACATCAAGGGGTACCGGATCGACACGGGCCCGACAGTGCTCACCATGCCGGAGATCCTCGACGACGCCTTCGCCGCGCTGGGCGAGTCCACCGCCGACAGACTCGACTTGATGCGGGTGGCGCCCGCCTACCGAGCCTCGTTCGCCGACGGCACCGAACTCGACGTCCACAGCGACGCGCGTGCCATGACAGCCGAGATCGAGCGCTTCGCCGGTCACCGTGAAGCACAGGGTTATCTGCAGCTGCGTGAGTGGCTGACCCGGCTCTACCGCGTCGAGTTCGACGGGTTCATCGGCTCCAACTTCGAATCGCCGTTGTCCCTGGTGAACACGGATCTGGTTCGCCTGCTCGCCATCGGGGGATTCCGGCGCTGGGACAGCGTGGTCCGCCGGTTCATCGCCGACGAGCGCCTGCAGCGGGTGTTCACCTTCCAGGCGCTCTACGCGGGGGTGCCTCCCCAGCGCGCGCTGGCCGTCTACGCGGTGATCGCCTACATGGACACCGTGGCCGGGGTGTACTTCCCCCGCGGCGGCATGCGGGCGGTTCCCGACGCCATGGCGGCGGCGGCCACCGAAGCCGGGGTGAAGTTCCGCTACGGCGCCGCGGTGACGACACTGGCGCGGCACGGCGGCACGGTGACCTCGGTGGGCACCGACGACGGCGACCAGATCCCCGCGGACGCGGTGGTGCTGACCACGGAGCTGCCGGACACCTACCGGCTGCTTGGGCGCACACCGCGGCGGGTGCTGCCGCTGCGACCTGCGCCATCCGCGGTGGTGGCGCACATCGGTTGTCGCGCAAGCGATTCGACGCTGCCCCATCACAACATCCTGTTCGGTGGCGCATGGCGGAACACCTTCCGCGAGATCATCGAAGACGGACGCGTGATGTCCGACCCGTCGTTGCTGGTGACCCGCCCCACCGTCGGCGATCCGACACTGGCCCCGGAAGGTCGCGACCTGCTCTACGTCCTGGCGCCGGCACCCAATACCGAGGTCGGCACCGTCGACTGGGCCAAGATCGGCCCGTCCTACACCGAGCAGATGCTCGAGAAGGTGGCCGCTCGCCTGCCCGAGCTCGCCGACGACACCGAGGTCCTCGACGTCGTCGACCCCACCGACTGGGCTCGGCAGGGCATGGCAGCGGGGACGCCGTTCGCGCTGGCCCACACTTTCAGCCAGACGGGCCCGTTCCGGCCGGCCAACCGGGTGCGTGGTGTCGACAACGTGGTGCTGGCCGGATCATCGACCGTTCCCGGCGTTGGCGTGCCGACTGCCGTCATCTCTGGCAGGCTGGCTGCAGAACGCCTCACCGGCGCCCCCGTGCGCCGCAGACACACGGTGGTGGTGCGCTGATGATCGGTTCCGAACTCGACGCCGCCGGCGTCCGAGACCCGGTGCTGCGTGACGCCTACCGGTCGTGTCGCACCCTCAACGCCGAGCATGGTCGCACCTTCTTCCTCGCCACCCGGCTGCTGGCACCCGATCAGCGCCCCGCGGTGCACGCGCTGTACGGCTTCGCCCGCCGCGCCGACGACATCCTCGACGATCTGGACTCACCGCTGAGTGTCGCCGAACGCGAAGACCGCCTGGAAAGCTTGCGATCTCAACTGTTCAACCGGCTGGTCAATGACGAGGCAGACGGCGACGACCCCGCTCTGTCGGCGGTGGTGCACTGCGCGCGCCGGTACCGCATCGGCTGGGACCTGTTCGACGATTTCCTCACCTCGATGAGGATGGACCTGACGATCACCGACTACCCGGACCGGCCTGCGCTCAAGCGCTACATGTACGGCTCCGCCGAGGTCATTGGTCTGCAGATGCTGCCGGTGCTCGGCACCGTCGGCCCGCGCGAGGAGGCCGCGCCCTACGCCGCCGCCCTCGGCGAAGCGTTCCAGCTCACCAATTTCATCCGCGACGTCGATGAAGACCTCGAGCGCGGGCGGGTTTACCTGCCCGCCGACGAACTCGCCGCCCACGGTGTGGACCGCGACCTGCTGCAGTGGTGTCACGACAACCGCGTCACGGACCCGCGGGTCCGGCGCGCGCTGGTGGAACAACTCGCGACCACCCGGGCGGTCTATGCCAAGGCCCGCGCCGGAATTCCGTTGTTGGCGGCCCGTTCTCGTCCCTGCATCACGGCGGCGCTGACGCTGTACTCGGAGATCTTGGACCGGGTGGAACAGCTGGATTTCACGGTCTTCAGTCAACGCGCCACGGTCGGCAACCGCAGACGTCTGCAGGTTGCGGGCGTGGGGCTACTCGACGCATGGCGGAGCCGGCGGCGCACCGGAAAGGTGTGAGCGAAGGTGCTGCATCGTATTGCTGGCGAAAGGCGGCAACCATCGTGAAACCTCGCACCGGCCTGCTCCGTCGCGCCTCCAAAGTGACGCCGTTCCAAGTACTCCCGCGTGCACGGTGGGCCGAGCAGCGGGCAACGTGGCGCGAAGCCGACCCGGCCCTCATCGACTCGGCACTGCAACGGGCATTGCGCCGGCCCAGCGGCAACTGGTATGTGCTGGCGGCCAGCGCCGACATCCGGAACCGGCCGTTCAGTGCGACCGTCGGCGGGCGCGAACTCGTCGCGTGGCGCGATGATCACCAGCAGCTCCACGTCGCACCCGCGGCCTGTCCTCACCTCGGTGCCGACCTGTGCACCGCCGCCGTCGACCGCGGTGCACTGGTGTGCCCGTGGCACGGGTTACGGCTCACCGGTCACGCCCGGCCGGGCTGGACTCCGTATCCCGCACACGACGACGGTGTGCTCACCTGGGTCCGGCTCGATGATGTGGGTGGCGAAACCCCTACCGATGCACCGATTCTGCCGACGCGGCCGGCCGAACCCCGGATCTCTGCGGTCACGCGGCTCACCGGGGTGTGCGAACCGCGGGACGTGATCAGCAACCGTCTGGACCCGTGGCACGGGTCGTGGTTCCACCCGTATTCGTTCGCGGCGCTGGAGGTGCTCGACGCTCCCCCCGCCGAGGAGGACGTCGCCGAACATCTCGACCGCTTCGTCGTCTCGGTGACGTTCCACATCGGCCGCGTCGGTGTTCCGGTGATCGCTGAATTCACCTGTCCGGAGCCGCGCACCATCGTCATGCACATCGTCGAGGGCGAAGGCACCGGCAGCGTCGTGGAAACCCACGCCACGCCATTGGGCCCGGGCCCAGACGGGCGACCCCGCACCGCCGTCATCGAGGCCGTGATCGCGCACTCCGACCGGTCCGGATTCAAATACGCGCCCAAGGCATCGGCGGTCATGACGCCGTTCATGCGCTTGGCGGCCAACCGATTGTGGCGCGACGACCTGGTGTACGCCGAACGGGTGTACGCGTTGCGCACCCGCACCACCTGAGCGTCACCCGATCAGCGCCCCCTCCTCCAGAGCCCGGTCGGCTTCACCGAGCAACACGGACTGGGCTTCGGTGTAGATCCGCCACGCGTCCTCGGGGTTGTCGCCCACGGCCGTCAGCCCCAAGCGGCCACATTCGGTCAGGCAGCTCATCATGTGGAACACCACGCCGGTGCGCCGCGACTGGTCGAAGTGCAGGCCGTGGTCCACCACGATGTCCATCAGGTCGGCGACGGTCAGGGCTTTGAGGCGCTCGTCTTCGAGGTGGTCGGTGGCCACCAGGTACTTGCGACTGCCGCTTCGGGTCAGGTAGACCCCGTTCTCGCCGTCGTAACTGCCGTCGGTGAGGAACTGCAGCGTCAGGAACGGGTGGGTGGTACCGCCTTTGCGCAGATTGAGCTCGATCGCATACGGCTCCCATGCGCCCGTATCATCCTGTACCACAACAAAATCTACTGCGAAGCGGCCCAACACGCCCAGGCTCGCCAGGTGCCGGCCGATCACCATCGCCGGTTCGGCAATGGCTTTGGCGTACGCGGGATCCGCCGGGAACAGACAACCCAGGTACTGCTGCCCGCTCTTGCCGCCGAGCAGCTGATCGTGGGTGGACAACAGTTCCACGGTACCGTCGGGCAGCGCGCGCATCTGCACACTGGGACTGGTCAAGGAGACACCCGAGATCCGCTCTTCGACAATCCCGCCGTGCTTGGCGAACGCCGCCAGATAGGCGTCTACAGAGAGCTTTTCGGATTCGGGTTGCATACTGCGCACGCGGGCGGTGATCAGCCCCTCCTCGTCGGGGCCGCCGGGCTCGGGCAGATCCGACAGGTCCAGCGAGGCGTTGCCCGCGCCCGAGACACCTTCGTTGAGTTTCACGATCGCCTGGGTCAGGGAGGGGCGGCGCCGGCGCATGTCGGACACCGCCGTCACGATCTCGGCCACGGAGTGCAGGTCCTCCGCACCGACCGGGCAGGGCACCCCGAGCTCCTCGAACATCCTGCGGCAGCCGGTCTTGGTGCCCAGATCGGAAAGCCGCGGATCCGCGCCGTACATCGGAACACCCAGAGACAGCGCGACATCCCGCTCCAGTGGCGTGGTGTTGTACGGGATCAGATGGCAGCGCGCCGCATTGGGCACCAGCGAGCGGATGGTCCGCAACAACCGGGGCCGCGCCAGCAGTTTGGCGCTCAACGGCACCGCCGACGCGTCGCCCACCGCCACCAACGTGAGCCGGGCCCGGGCGTGGCTCGGGATGACCCCGGGCAACAGCCCGAGGTAGTACTCGACGATGGATTCTGAAATCGGTTGAGACGTAACGTAGATCATCCGCAACCGGGGCTGCCGCAGCAACAACAGCAAGAACAGTGCCCGCTCCTCCATGGCCTGCATGATGGTGCCGCTGCCGGGGGTGCTGCGTTCGATGCTGATCGAGGGCACCACCACCACGGACTCGTCGTCGAGTCCGAGCTGCATGGACCGCCACACCGAGGGCATGGCCGTCTGCAGTCCGTCGAACGCACGGTACCGCTGCTGCTCATCCAGTTGCGACAGCCGCAGCCCGTCGGTGTGCTGGGCGGGTACCTGTAGTTGGGTCATGTGCTCACCTACCTGTCGTCGAGTGCTTTGATGTTGTGGACCCGCACCGAGCGGCTGAATCCCTTGGGCCGCACATCGCCCACCATCTCGGCGACCGAGAGGTGTTCTGTCGCGGCGAGCACCTGATCGGTCACCAGCACCTGCCACGCCGTCGCCTCGGCGCACAACCGCGCGGCCAGGTTGGTGACGCTGCCGATCGCCGAGTAGTCGAACCGGCCTTCGAAGCCGATGCGGCCCAGGGTGGCATACCCTTGCGCGATACCGATTCCCAGGCCCAGGTCATGGCCGCGGCGCAGCCATCCGGCGGCGAGTTCACGCACGGCGTCACGGATCCCCACCGCCATCCGCACCGCACGTTCGGCTGGATCGTCGCACTCGACGGGGTCATTGAAGAACACCATCATCCCGTCGCCGGTGAAACGTTCCAGGGTGCCCTCGTACGCATGTACCAGCGCACCCATGGCGCGGTGGTACTCGCTGAGCACACCCATCACCTCCTCGGGTTCACTGGCCTCGGCGAACGGCGTGAAGTTCCTCAGATCCGTGAACACGACCACGATTTCGCGTCGATGGCTGCGCAGCAGGTCCTCGTCACCGACCACCAGCTCGGCCAGTTGCGGTGACAGGAAGCGGCGAAGCCGGTTGGTGCGTTCCAGTTCCGCGAGTTGCCGCGCGACACGCGTCTCCAGCTCGGCGTTCCATCGTGCCAGTTCGTCGGCCTGCCAGACGATTGTGTCGTGGTAGCGCTTGATCCGCGCCAATGATGCGACACGGGCCAGCAATTCGCTTTTGTCGAAGGGTTTGGTGATGAAGTCGTCGGCGCCGGATTCCAGCGCGGCCAGTCGTTGGTCGCTGCCGCTGGCGGTGATCATCACCACCGGCAGGAACTCGGTGGCGGGCCGGGCGCGGATCATCCGGCACACCGCATGGCCGTCCATCTCCGGCATGACGATGTCCAGCAGCACGATGTCGATGTTGTCGGTCTCCAGCAGGGCCAGCGCCTCGGCGCCGGACGGGGCGGTGATCACCCGGTACCCGCGCGGCGTCAGCACCGCATCCAGCAGCCGCAGATTGGCGGGTTGATCGTCGACCGCGAGCACGGTCACCTGTTCGGTCATCACGACGGTCGGCCGGCAAGGAACTCGGCTACCTGGGTGGGCAGCGCCCGCACGCTGATCGGTTTCTCGACGTAGCCGTCGAATCCGGCCGACGACGCCCGTTGCCGGTCCTCGGCCATCGCGAACGCGGTGACCGCCACCACCGGGACCTCTGGCGACAGGCCGTCCTCGCGCATCCGGTGCAGTGTCTCCACGCCGTCCATCCCGGGCAGCTGCAGGTCCATCAGCACCAGGTCGGGCGGCAATCGGCGGGCGGTGTGCACGCCCTCCTCCCCCGTCCGGGCTTCGGTGACCTCATAGCCGGCGTACTGCAGGACATCACGAACCAGTTTCAAATTCAACGGATTGTCCTCGACGACAAGAATTCTCGGCATGGTCACGACGCCTCCGTCCCGCGCTGCCCACCCGACAGCACCCCGACGCAGCGCAGGGCCTCGATCAGGTCGTCGCGCCGCACCGGCTTGAGCAGGTACACCGCGGCGCCGAGTGCGCGCCCGCGTGGCCGGTCATCGACCACCGAGGCGATCACCACCGGGATTCCCGCGGTGTTCGGGTCGGACTTAAGGGCGGCCAGGACCTGCCAGCCGTCGACCCTGGGCAGGTGGATGTCCAGCACCACCGCCTCAGGGCCCACCTTGCCGATCAGATCGAGCGCTTCGTGGCCGTCGCGGCAGCGCAGCACCCGCACGGGCAGTCGAGCCAGATACGCGTCCATCAGGTCCAGCGACGCGCGGTCGTCGTCGACGAGGACCACCGCGGGTAGTCCCCCGTCGTCGGTGCCCGCCTGATCGTCGCTGTCCACCAGACCCGGGATCGCGAAACCGAATGTGCTCCCCACCCCGAGGGTGCTCTCCAACCACATCCGGCCGCCCAGTTCAGAGACGATCCGCCGCGACAGCGTCAACCCCAACCCGGTGCCCTCCTCCTTGGCGGGGCCGCGGCGGCCCTGTTGGAAGGATTCGAAGATCCGCTCCTGATCCTCGGGAGCCACCCCGATTCCGGTGTCGCAGACCTCGACGACGAGTTCGGCACCTGCGCGGGTGGCCCGTACGCTGACCCGCCCGCCGTCTGGGGTGAACTTCACCGCGTTGGCAACCAGGTTGAGCACCACCTGCTTGAACCGCAGCTCGTCGGTGTCGATGGTGTCGACGTCGTCGGCGACCGTCGCCGTCACCGAGATCCCGTGCTGGGCGGCCCGTTCGCGCACCATGGCCAGGGTGTAATCCAACACGCTGCGGACGCTGAACGTGCTGGGCTCCAGGACCATCTTCCCCGCCTCGACTTTCGACAGATCGAGGATCTCGTTGAGCAGTTCGAGCAGATGCCGGCCGGAATGCCAGATGTCACGCAGATACTCGTCCTGACGTTCGTTGAGCTCACCGAACATCCGGTCGAGCAGGACTTCGGAGAACCCGATCACCGCGTTGAGCGGGGTCCGCAGCTCGTGGGACATGCTGGCGAGGAACTCCGACTTGTGGCGGCTGGCGACCTCGAGTTCGTTTGTCTTGGTCTCCAGTTCACCGAACAACCGCGCGTTGACGATCGCCAGCGCCGACTGGCTGGCGAAGGTCTGCAGCATGTCGATGACGTCGGGCGGGAACGACCCGGTGCCGCGACGGCGGATCATCAGTACCCCGATCAGGGTGTCACCGCGCAGCATCGGCACCGCCAGCACCGACCGCCAGCCATCGCGCAGCAGGACGTCGAGGTAGGGGTCCAGTTCGGTGTCGGCGAGATCCGGGATCTCGAGTGTGTTGTGCGCCAGCGCAGCACGGCCCAACCGCGTCGAATCCCGATCTATGGTGATGGCGCTGAGCTGCTGGAGCAGTTCGGCGCTGCTGCCGAACGCGGCGCGCATCCTCAGCACGTCGGCGGCTTCGTCGTATTCGAGGATCGACCCGCCGTCGGTCCCCAGGGTGATGTCACCGAAGCCGAGGTTGGTCAACCGGACGGCGTTGCTGACGATCCGGTCCAGCACCTCGTCGAGATCGAGGCTGGAACCCACCGCCTCGCCCACTTCGCGGAGGGCTTCCAGTTGGGCGACCTTGTTGGCCAACTCGCCGCCGCGCGCTTCCAGCGCACGCAGCAGTTCGACCTGGCGCAGCACGATGGCGCCTTGGACGGCGAACTCCTCGAGTAGCTCGCGTTCGTGAACATCGAAGGGCGCCACGTCGGTTCGCCACAGCGAGAGCACGCCCACCACCTCGTCCTGGAGGATCATCGGGGTGGACATCAAGGTGCGGAACCCGGTGAGGCTCTGCAGGTCGAGGCGCCCGTATTCGGAATCGTTGAGCACGTCGGCGATCTGATGGGTCTTCTTGTCGGCCGCCGCTCGCCCCACGGTGGACGAGCGGTTGCGGGCGATGGGTTGTTCGAGCAGATGCTGCCGGTAGGTGTCCGGGGTCTTGCCGGACACCCGGGACAGCCGGAACATGTCGCCGTCGAGCAGGAACAACTGTGCGGCGCCGGCGCCGCACAGTCGCGCCGCGTATTCGACCACCGTGTCGAGTACGGCTCCGGGATCGGCGACGTCGCGGCCCAGCGCCGCGAGGATCTCCCGACTGGCTGCCGACTGTTCCCGGGCGTCACGCAGCTCGCGGAGCAGATCGGGCGAATCACCCGAAGAGCTTCCTGTGACGCCCGGCGGATCGGCCACAGTTCCCCCCTTTAGGACCTCTAGCCATTCTGTGCCCTCAGGCGGGCACGCGGCAATACACGTCCGTCAGATGGATTCATTCTGCCGTTGTGGCAGTGGAGGTTTCGCCGTTCATGGGCTGCGCAGCACCGTGATCGTGGTCCAGGCCCCCACGTGGATCCGGTCACCGTCGGCCAGCGGGGTCTCGGCGCCGTTCTTCAGCAAGGCCTCGCTGTCGTTGAGGCTGGTGCCGTTGGTGGAGCCGAGGTCGGTGATGGTCAACTCCGCACCGTGCAGGCGCAGCACCGCGTGCTGGCTGGACACCCCGCGATCGCTGGGATGGATGCCCAGGTCGATCTGCGGTTCGATACCCTGGCCGGCATTGCGCCGACCGATGAGGGTGGCGTTGTCCTGCAGCGTGATTCGTCGTTCCGGGAAGAACTGCGGGAACTCCACGGTATCGGGTCCGCCGCGCGCCAGCACCCGGTTGTAGAAAGCGCGGTCGGCGGCCACCACCGCGGTCCACACCGTCTGCTGTGCAGCCGGTGTCGCAGCCGAGGACGTGACGGGCGCCGGAAGCGCCGAGTCGTGACCACAGGATTCACAGAACCGGCCACTGATGGGCGAACCGCACGCCGGGCACGATGCCGGTTCGGCAACCGGCGCAGCCGGTGCGGCGGCGATCGCCGAACCGCAGACGTCGCAGTAGTCCGTCGCCACGGATGTGTGCCCCTCGATGCAAGTGGGCATCAGGACTCCTTCCGCACCCGGGCCGTCTTCGTCGACCGCGCGTCCAGGGCCATCTCGTCGGCGGCGGCCACTTCCCGGCGCAGTCGCGCGGTCCCGGTCCGCTCATCCACGTCGATCACGCCCCGCAGCAAGGTGGCGGTCCCGTCGTTGCCGGACTCCACCGCCAGTTCCATGGCACGCTGCAGCTTGGCGGTGGCGGTGGCTTCGTCGCCGCTCTTGCGCGCGCTCAACCCTTCCTGCACGGCCTGCGCCAGTTCCGCCTGGCCGGTGTAATGCGCCACCCGCCTGCTGATCCGGGCGGACAACGCGGAATCGGCGGTCCACACCGCTTTGACCAGCCCCTCACCCAGCACCTGATCCCCCGCCACGACTGTCACCCGGGCGGCGAGCTTCTCGCGTCCCACCGCGGCGGGTTCGACGTCCACTTGCACGTGGTAGTCGCGTTCCTCGGCGCCCCAGGATCCCAGCGGATACTCGCCCGTCTGGGCGGCGGTGTCGACACGCCGGGCGGTCAGGTCCTCGACGGTCGGCGCCACCTGTTTGACGAACTCGATGCGGGCGCCCGCCGGGGTCCACAGCCGCAATGTCATATCGGCGATCGACTTGGCCATGGAGGTGCGCATCATGCTCGCAAAATCCTCGGCCAGGTCTTCGGGGTCGGCCACGATGTCGACGGTGCCCAGAAGAGCCGAGGCGATGGCGCGGAGCTCTTCGACCTGCCAGTCGGTGCCCACTCCGCGGCAATCACAGGTGAACTCGCCTTCGGACAGCCCGATCTCCTGGCCCAGCTGTTCGGGGGTCTCGTGTTCGTCCTTGCCGTCGGTGAGCAGGATGGCATGGGTCAACGCGCCGGGGCGTTGCCCGACGATGCCCCTGACATGAGCCAGCCATTTCCCGATCGCGGTGCCGCCGTTGGGCCGTAGCGCATCGACCGCGCGAGCCGCCTCGGCTCTGGTCGTGGGGTTGGCCGGGGCCAGCCCGCCCTGAGCCGGATAGACACTCTTGGCTTTGTCTGAGCCCGCGATCACCGTGAAGTGGGTCCCGTCGACGAGTTCGTTGATGGCCGCCAGCGTCGCGCGTTTGGCGCCGTCGAATTTGGAGGCGGGCGACAGCATGGAGGTCGAGGTGTCGATGACGATGGCTTCCACCCGTTCTGGGGCCGGGGTGGCGGCGGCCAGCTCTGCGCTTGCGGCGATGCTGACGATCGCGTCGACTGTGCCGCTGCCCTCGGCCAGATAGGGATTGTGGTCGACGTCGACGGAGATACCCTGCTGCGCAGCTGAACTCATGGTGTTCCTCCGATCGGGACGATGACGACCGTGATGTTGTCCTGGCCACCCG
Source organism: Mycolicibacterium sp. SMGY-1XX (assembly GCF_059132455.1). NCBI lineage: Bacteria > Bacillati > Actinomycetota > Actinomycetes > Mycobacteriales > Mycobacteriaceae > Mycobacterium > Mycolicibacterium sp. SMGY-1XX. The sequence continues at coordinate 2,459,191 of NZ_CP101139.1, read as the reverse complement.
CGGACAGTGCGTACTCCACCAGCGCCTGTGCGGCCGAGGTGGCGTCCCCGGCCGCACAGAACCGCGCGAGCTCCTCGGCCGCGGGCAGGTAATTCCACAACCCGTCGCTGCACAGCAGCAGGACCCCCGGGCCGGTGACGGTGAGGTTCTGCACGCTGTCCTCAGCCCAGGGCTGGGGGTCGGCATCGGCACCGAGCCAGCGGGTGATGGTGTGCGCGCCGCGCAACACGGCGGGCGAGTCGGCGGGCAGCCCGGTGGCGATGAGTTCCTGCGCAAGCGAATCATCGACCGTGAGTTGCCGGGCGGCTGCCGGCGGGGCGGGCAGCCAGTAGGCCCGGCTGTCACCGACATTGCCGATGGTGATGGTGGCAGTACCGTCGCCGGCGGGCAGGACCGCGGTCGCGGTGTAGGTGCACGACGGCGCGGTGGCCGGGTCGGCTCCGGCGTGCGCTGATGCGGCGGCCTTGGTGGCTTGGGCCAAACCGGCCAGCGTCGCCGCCCGGGTGTCCGCCCCCGACGCCAGGGCTGTCAGCATGGCGTCCACGCCGGCGGTGGCGGCCGCCGCCGACGCCAGCTGCGCTTCGTCGGAGGTGGAGACACCGTCGCTGACGGCGATCGCATAACCGGTGAGGGAGCCGTCACCACCTCTGATCACTCCGGCAGCGGCGGCGTCCTCGTTGCGGCTGTGTTCGATACCGCGATCGGTGACCAGTACCACGCCGCCCAGTTCGGCCTGGTCCCGGTCGGGTGCCGCACGCCGGTGCCCGCAGGCACTGCAGTACCCGTCGGTGAAGGTGGTGTTACCGCAGTCCTGACATGCGGCGCCGGTGTCTTGCATCGGTCGTGGGATGGTGACCCTGTGCAGGTCCGCCAGTGGGGCACCGCAGCTGCCACAGAACCGGTCGGCGGTCGCCACAGTCGCATCACAGCGTGGGCACGTCACAGGCGTGTCCTCGGCCGGACGCCGTTGGCCTTCTCCACCAGCGTGATTCGTTCCCACATGTCGGCGGTTTCGTGCGCGAGGTCGCGGTAGCACCGTTCCATCCCGGCTCGGATCCCCGGTTCGGTGAAGTCGGCGCCCAGCAGCCGCGGCGTCGACGGTTCCTTCCCGGTCTGCAGCCAGCTCAGCGCCGCCTCGAACACCCGAAGTTTGATACTCGCCCGCCGCTCCGCCGACTCCAGGGTCAGGGCCGCGGCCCGGGCGCCGGCGTCGGTCAGCGTGGGCTCGTCCACGGTGTCCGGGGTGCTGCCGTCGAGTAGCGCCTCGATGGCGGTGACCCGGGCCGCGGTGTACTGCGCGGACGCGGGCACCACCTGGTCGAGCGCTGCGACGGCACCTGCGCGCTCCCCGGCGCGCGCCCGCTGGCGCGCCAGACCGAATGCGGCGCTGACGTACCCGCGATCGGTGCGCCAGACCGTTTCGTAGTACTTTGCGGCGCGGTCATAATCGCCGCCCAGTTCAGCGGCCGCCGCGATCGCCACCTTCGGGGCCAGCTCGCCGGGCAGTGAGGCCAGCACCGAGGTGAACTCTTCGTCGGCGAGATCGAACTGTTTCTCCAGCAGAGCACACTGTCCGCCGTACCAGCGCAGCCGCCAATCGTTGGGTATGACGGAGTTCAGCTCGGCGAGCCGGGCCCGGGCCACCGCGGGGTCACCGAGTTCGAGCGCCGCACGCACCAGACGCAGCGGTATCTCCACGGAGCTGTCTGCGCGCTGCCGGGTTCCGCTGTGGGACAGGCGAAGCGCCTGTTCCAGCTGTGCGGGTGAGGTGCCGCTGGTGGTGGCCAGCAACGCCGCGCCGCTGTCATTGGGGTCGACGACCGGCACCGACAGGGTGGCCACCACCTGAGCCGGTGTCAACGGCTCATCCGATCCCGCCCCGAACACCGCGCGTTGCGGGCTGAAGTAGTGCGACGTGCGTGGCTGCTCGGCACCGGTGTCGGTGGCGACGATCTCGTGCAGTACACCGGTGAGCTGATCTGCCAGCTCCTCCATCGACGAAAAGCGTTGTGCGGGATCGGCATCGGTGGCGCGCTGAATGGCCAGGTGTAGAGATTCGTATTTGGCCAACACGGGAACGGTGTCAGGGCCGGGCAGTGCCGCAACGAAGTGCCCGTTCTCCTGCGGCACGTCCATCACCAGGACGGCGAGGGTGCGACCCACCGTGTAGACGTCGCTGGCGACAGTCGGTCCGGTATGGGCGATCTCGGGCGCCTGATAGCCGACGGTGCCGAACAGGGAGCTCTCTTTGTCATCCATCGAGATGACGGCGCCCAGGTCGATCAGCTTGAGTTGCTCATCGCTTTGCATCACGTTGTCGGGTTTGAAATCGCAGTAGGCCAGCCCCTGGGCATGCAGATAGCCCAACGCGGGGGCGATCTCGATGATGTAGGCGACAGCCAGATCCGGCGGCAGGGGGGCATTGCGGGTCTTGCGGATCTGTTTCAGCGATGTGCCGCCGACGAACTCCATCACGATGTAACCGACCGCGGTGCCCGCCCGGTCGACATGCTCGACGAAGTTGTAGATGCGCACGATGTTCGGGTGCTCCACTTCGGCCAGCGCCAGCACCTCGGCCGCCGCGGCCGCGATGGCGTCGGCGTCACTGGAGTTGATCAGCCCCTTCAACACCACCCACCGGTTGTGCACATTGCGGTCGATCGCCAGATATATCCAGCCCAGCCCGCCATGGGCGATCGCGCCCTGCACCTCGTACTGGCCACCCACCAGGTCGCCACGGGAAAGCTTGGGGATGAACGAGTACCGGGTGCCGCACTGCGTGCAGAACCCCTCGGTGCGGCCGGGCTGATCATTCTGCGCGCGCCCTACCGGCTTGCCGCACTGCGGATTGCCGCAGAACCGGTTCCGTTCGGGCACCTGCGGGTCGGTGAGGATGGCCGCGGCGGGGTCACCTTTCGGCATCCGGGGAACGGCGACGATTCCCGCGCCGAGGCGGCCGCGCACACTGGCCGAGCGGCTGGAGCCGGTGCGGGCGGTGACGGCCGACCGGGCGGTCGCGACGCTGGGTGCGGCCATGGCGGCGGTGCCCGGCGCCTCGACTTCCGCAGGCGCGGTGCCGCACACGTTGCAGTAACCGTCGACGACGGTGCCATCGCAGCCGGGTTCGGCACACTTCATCGGGTATGTCCCCGCTTCTCGGTGAGCAACTGCTGGAAGTCTGCCACCGCGCGGGTGACCGCGCGCAGATCGCAGGGCCGCCGGGACAGCAGACCTGAGGCGATACGACCGCAGGCCAGCAGATCCCGGTCTTCGCCCAGGCCCAGCCGCGCCGCCTTGGCCTGGTAGGCGCTGAGCCTGCCGTTGAGCTCGGCCCGGCGGTCGAGCAGGCCTTGCGCGAGTTCGTGGTCGTCGCGGGCGGCCTGCAGTGCGTCATCGATGCGCTGCCGTAACGCACGCAACGCCCGCGGATCCGGTGCGGTGAGCGCCGCCAGCGCGGCGCGCAATCCGGCTTCGGTGTTGTCGCGTAGCGGGAACGCGCCGGCGAGCACCACTTGCTCGGCGTGGGTTCTGGTCTGCGCGGCCTGTTCGGTGACGCGATGCAGTTCGTCGAGTTGCGCTGCGGTATCCGTCAACGCTGATAGCCAATTCGCCTTCACTGCTTGCAGTTCTGCCAGTTCATCGAGGCTCTGCGTGACGCGCTCGGCGATGGCCGCGACGCGGTCGTCGATGTCGCTCGGGCTCAGTGACAACGGGTCGTGTGCCGAGGTGTGCAACAACTGCGCCATTTCCGGCGGTGCGGGGGCGCCCGCGTCCTCGAGACGCTGCTGCCACGGCGCAAGGCCTTTGGCCACAGCGGCGTCCACCGCGTCCACTGCGTCCAGGAATTCGACCACCCCGGGATAGGTGGCGCGCATGCGGTCAGCGGTGTCGGCCAGCCCCACGAACTCGACCGCCTCGGCGGGACTGGCGATCTCGCGTTGCGACAGTGGGACCGGCCGGCGCGCCACCTCGTAGTGCCGCTCCCGCAGCAACCGGGTCATCTCGGCGCGCTCGTCCTCGTCGAGCCGCGATCCCCGCGCCCGCGTGGCCCGCGCCGAATCCAGAATGGCGCTCATCCTGCCGAGGTCTTCCCACAGTTGGGTCAGCACCGTCTCGATCACCGTCCAGCGTTGAGCGGTGAGACCGGTCGGCGGGTACCGGCGCAGGTGCGCGAGTCCAGGGTGGCTGTCCAGTTCCACCATGGTGGACGACATGGCGGCCACTTCCCTACTGCGCGAGTCGAGTTCGCGATCGATTTCGTCGGTGCTCAGCGCCGTCATGTCAGTCCTCGTACCGTGCCGCCGGCGGACCGGGTGACGGGCCGAAGCTCTGCAGGTGGGTCGCATAGAGGCGCTCCCAGGTGCCGTCGTCGCGGAGTCGGTCCAGGACTCCGTTGACGAATCGAACCAGGTCGGCATGCTCCTTGTTGATCCCCACACCGTAGGGCTCCACACCCAGGCTCTCACCGACGATCTCGACGGTGGGATCCTGACGCGCCAGGCCGGACAGCACCGCGTCGTCGGTGCTGATCGCGTCGATCTGGCCCTGCTGCAGCATCACCAGGCAATCGGTCCAGGTGCTGACGCTGGTCAGTTCCGGCCGGGGGTCGAGCCCGTACAGCGCTGCCAGCGACGTCGTCCCTGCCACCGCGCACACCCGCTTCCCGGAAAGTGCTGCCGCAGAATCGATCCCCGAGCCTTTCAGCGCCAGGATCCGTTGCTTGGCGTTGTAGTAGACGGTGGAGAAGGCGATGTTCTGTTTGCGCGCGCAGGTGATCGAGAAGGTTCGCACCACCAGATCCACTCGCCCGGACTGCAATTCCGATTCGCGTTGGCTGGCATCGACGACACGCAGGTCGACGCGGTTCGGGTCGCCGAAGATGGCCCGGGCGATCTCCCGGGCGATGTCGATGTCGAAACCCTCCAGCTGGCCGGTACCCGGGTTGCGGTAGCCGAACAGAAAGGTGTTCTGGTCGACGCCCACCACCAGGCGGCCGCGCTGCTGGATGGTCGCCATCGTCGACCCGGGCGGCATGGCGCCCGGGGCGGGCAGCGGACCGGGACGCAGACTCGCTTCCCGATCACAGTCCGCCACTGCCGTTGTCGGCATCGTGGTCACCTCGATGGCACTGGCCGGCTCGGGGTACACCGGCGCCACCGATACCGACCCTTCCGGCGTCGAGGAGGAACACCCGGCGAGCAGCGCCACCGCTGCCGCGAACGCTGCCCAGTGTGTCCTCACAGGAACTCCTTGAGCCGCGGCCACAATCCGACCACGGCCGCGGCCCCGGCCACGACCATCAACACCAGGGTGCCGGTGGGACTCCAGGCCAGGAAGCCGCCCGCGGTGGACACGTGATCGCGCAGGGTGGCCCGCGTCTGCTCGATCTCGTCGCGCAGGCTCGTTTCGACGCCGGCGAACTGCGCCGCGGACGCGTCCGGCGCGTCCCCGATCGCCTGTGTGACAGCCGCCGGGTAATCCCCGCCGAGGTAGGCCTCCACGTGCTTGCGATGACTGTCGGTCCACTTGTCGAGGCCGTTCATCGCGGCGGACGGACCGTCGTCGAGTTGACCGTCCAGGTTCGCGACACGTTCGTTGAAGGTCTTCTCCGAGGCCGTGATATCCCCGCGGGCGATCAGCTGGAGAGTCTCATCGGTACGTGCCTGCTGAGCCAGAATGCGCGCCTGGGCCAGCTGCCCGAACCGGACGGTGCCCTCGGTCCGGCTGTCCTCGATGGCATTGCCCGCCAATGTCGTGGCCGTCACCACCCACACCAGAACGACCACCACGACGGCCCCGGACACGACCAGGCCGAGATTGAACACGCGGTTGGTGCGCGCCGCCGTGATCACCGAACTCACCACCAGCAGAACCAGGATCACGGCCAGCAGCACAAGGGTGGTGATCGGCAGGGCGCCCACGGAACGCTGGTCTGTGTCCAGCGCCGCCAGCTTGTCGTCGAAGATCTTCTCTGCGCCCGGCAGCAGTGAATTCTGCATCAGCGCCGACGCCTCCCGCAGGTAGGCCGACCCGATCGGGAAATTCTGCCGATTGTTGGCCCGTGCGGACTCGATCAGACCCGCGTAGGCCGTCAGTTGCGCCGAGATGTCGGCTGCGGCAGTACGGGTGGCGGTATCGGCGGCACCCGCCGTGACGTCCGCCAACGCCGACGCGGCGCTGGCGAGTGCGTCTTTGTAACGGGCCCGCATGGCCGCCGTCTCGACGCCACCCGACAGGAACGCCGACGCCGCAGCGGCGTCGGCAGCCGAGAGTGCGGCGTACAGGTCCTGCGCCGCATAGGCCAGTGGCTCGGACCGGTCGAGAACTCTGGTGTGCTGCGCTATTCGCCCGTCGAGCTGGCCGCCGCTGACCACACCGGTCAGGACGCACGCGAACGCGAGGACCGCGGCGATGAGGCACAGTACGCCCGGAGTGGTACGGGCGAAGCGCCGCAACCACGCCACCGAAGCGCGGGTATCCACCGTCCGCGGCGCGACCATCGTCTTCACCACCCCCGTCAGCTACGCGTGATCGTAATCCCAGGGGGCCTTCGAGCGCGCGCTGTCGGAGATTCCGGTCAGTCGAACAGCTGGTCGAGAGCCTTCTGCTCGAGATCCACCCACCGATTCACTTGGCGGCGAATGTCTTCCACCTCGTCGGGGGTGAGGTGATGGGCTCCTTCGGGGGTGAGCCGGCAGATGTCCATCGGGCCACCGACACTCGGCGAGGATGCATCCAACGCTTCCAGTACCCGTAACGCGGCGACGACGCCGTAGTCGAGGTCGCGTTCGGTCATGCGGAAGTGCGCCAGCAGAGCGTGGGCCTGCTGCGCCATGGGTGCACCGCTGCCGATGGCCTGAAAACCGGTGACCTCGTGATGTCCGAGCAGTCCATTGGGATCGAGGTCGATGATGAAAGGCTCGTCGTCGACGTACCCCGCGGCCAGGAGATACGTCGCCGGTGTACCCGCCTTCTCCTGGCCGGGTACCTGGGGGATGAAGCTGTCGTAATGGTGTTTGAACACCGGAAGCACCTTGGCCTGCAACGCATGCCCGATGTTCTTGGCCTCCATCACGGCGTCGGCTTCGTCGTGGAAGATCTGCTCGATGTCGTAGAGCACCGCACGGGATCCGCTGCCGCCCCACGCCGCGTGCCCGCCCAGCGGGTGCAGTTTCTGGGCGGGGTAACTCAGTCCCCGGCCAGGGTCGGTGATTTGCGAGTCGGATGCCAGCACGATGCCGTTCGCACATTTGATGGCTAGAACTACGGTCATGCTTCCACCGTAGGGTGGGTGGGCATGGGCACCAGCGAGGAACGAGTGCGGGAACGGATCGCGCATGAGTACTAGCGAACAGCGAGCCGGGGTGGACCTCACCAATCTCGATCAGCAACTCGGCCCCGATTCCGGTGCCACCAAACGCGACCTGGTGGACTACCTCGACGCGGTGGCCGATCGCATGCTGCCCGGGCTCGCCGGCCGGCCGTTGACGGTGCTGCGCGCACTGCGCGGACGCGCGCCGTTCATGCAGAAGAACGTGCCCAAGTACACCCCCGACTGGGTGCGCACCGTGCCACTGTGGGCCGAAGCCTCCAAGCGAGAGATCCACTACGCCGTGTGCGACGATCGCCGGACCCTGCTGTGGCTGGCCAACCAGCGTGCGATCGAATACCACCCGACGCTGGGGTTGGCCGACAACATCTATCGCCCCACTCATCTGGTGCTGGACCTCGACCCGCCCGACGGCGCCGATTTCGCCGCGGTGGTGGCCGTCGCGCACCTGGTGCGGCAGGCGTTGACCGACAGCGGGCTGGCGGGGGCCGTGAAGACCAGCGGCTCGCGCGGCGTGCACATCTTCGTGCCACTCGATACCGACTCAGCCGGCAGTGTCGAGGACGTTGCCGCCGCCACCCGGGCTTTGGCCGCCCGTGCCGAAGCACTGGACCCGGCGATCGCGACCACCGCATTCATCGTCGAGGACCGCGCCGGGAAGGTGTTCGTCGATGCCACCCGGGCCGGCGGTGCCACGGTCGCGGCCGCCTACAGTCCTCGGCTGCGGGCCGGTGCCCCGGTGTCGTTCCCGCTGGCTTGGTCGGATCTGGACCGGGTGGTGCCGCACGATTTCACCGTGCTCACCGCGGTCGACGCGCTGGCCGGGCGAGATCCGTGGGCGGAGTCGATGCCCCCGGCGCAGCACCTGCCCGCCGATCTCATCGAACAGGGGCACACCATTCCGGTGGCGCGGGTGGCGGCGATGCACGAAGGCAAACGGCGGGCGAAGGCACGGCGGGAAAGTGAGCAGAGTTGACGAACATCTGCGTCTTCCTGTCGGCCGCGGACCTCGACGTGCGTTACACCCGGCCCGCCCGCGAATTCGGTGAGTCGATCGGCGCGGGAGGGCACACCCTGGTGTGGGGCGGGTCGAATACCGGGCTGATGCGGGTGGTTGCCGACGGTGTGCACGACGCGGGCGGCCGCCTGCTCGGCGTCTCGGTCGAGTTTCTGCGGCACCTCGCCAGGGCCGATGCCGACGAGATGGTGATCACCGCGAGTCTCGCCGAACGCAAAGCGCTGATGCTGGCGCGCTGCGACGCGATCGTGATTCTGGCCGGTGGACTGGGCACGCTGGACGAAGCGACGGAGATTCTGGAACAGAAGAAACACGGCTTACACACCAAACCCGTGGTGCTGCTGAACACCGAGGGGTTCTACGACGGGCTGATTCTCCAATTGCGCAGGATGGAAGACGAGGGGTTCCTGCCGCTGCCGTTGACGGACCTCGTCATCGTCGCCGACGACGGTCCCGAAGCGCTGGCGCTGCTGACCGCAGACTTGTGAGTGCCGAATTACCCGTCTGAGTGCGACTTGGCGACACCGCCGGTGACCAGAGAATTGGCCAGCCAGTCATCAAAGTCGAACTCGCCGTCGATCCACTGGGAGGAGTCCAGCTCATCGACGTGGGCCTCGACCTCCTCGCGAAGCTGCTCGAGTGTGAGCTCGCGGTTGTTGTACAGGTATGTGGTCTGGCTGCTCATGAAATGACCTTCCCGAAGTCCGCCCGGCGGGGTTTGACTCCCCACGTTACGTGGCCTGCGGTCACGGCGAATGGCAGGTACTCGCGGCGCCGGCGTCGTCCCCACCTCACAGCGAGAAGTGATCGTCCATCACACCCAGCCAGACCTGCGCTGAATCGATGGCAACCTTCTCACTGATGAATGCGTGCTGTGTGCCGGTGTAGAGATCGCGGAAAGCTCGCTCCAACCGGCTGCCCTCCCGGATCGATGTGGTGCCTGCGACCAGATGGGCCCACTGGGCGCACTCCCGGGCGACGTCGGTGGCGTACACCGCGGCCACCCGCATGTCGGCGCGTGACGTCGGCGTCAGGTCATCACCCGACGAGACCACGGCCTCGGCCGACCCGAACGCGTCGAGCACCAGCAGTCGCGCCGCGCGCCACGCCGCCACATGATGAGCGAGGTCTTTCTGGAACGTCGGCCGGCTGGCCAGTGCCGCCATATCGGACATCCGGAACTTCGTGGCGGCCAGCTCCTGTACGTCGTCGAGCATGCTCTTGGCCACCCCCAACGCCCAGGCCGCATGGCCGGCCGCCGTCACCGGCATCATCCCCATCCGGCCCGCCGCGGCATCACCGCGTAGGGGTTCGCGGGTGAAGAGCCGGAAGGCGCGCGCCTCGGGCACGAACACATCGGAGACGTTGTAGTCATAGGAGCCGGTGCCCTTGAGGCCCTGGACGAACCAGCCGTCGGTGAAGGTGACCTCGGCGCGTGGCAGTAGCGCGACCATCAGTTCGGGCTCACCCTCGCTGATCCAGCGCATCTCCCCGTTGTCCATCGGGATGAAACCCGCGGCGATATAGGCCGAATGGCCGGTGCCCGAACCGAAACTCCACCCCCCGGTCAGGCGGTAACCGCCGTCGGTCACGACACCCTGGCCGTTGGGCGCGAACTGGCCACCCATGGTGACGCGATTGTCGTGGGCGGTGAACACCTCGGCGAAGCCCGCCTCGGGCAGGTAGCTGGCCGCAGCGAAGGACGACGGCAGATTCGCAATACCCGTCCACCCGAAAGAACCGTCTTGCCAGGACATTTCGATCCACGTCTCGATCATCTCGGGAAAAGTCGGCTCCACTCCCCCGGCGGTCACAGGGTTGAAGGCCGTCATCAACCCGGTGTCCCACAGGGCGTCGACGACAGGTTGCGACAAGGTGCGTAGCCGTTCCGATTCCGCCGCCTCGGCGCGGACGAGGTCACGCAGACCGCGCACGCGCTCGGCGAGGTCGACACGCGCAGGCGCACTCGTCATCACAATCTCCTCATCGTCGCTGCCTGACCATACATACTTCGGTCATCGGATGGTTTGGAATCGGTCGACGAAAAGGGCAGCGAATGAAGAGGTTTGAGGGCAAGGGCATCCTGGTCACCGGAGCGGCCTCGGGAATCGGGCTTGCCACCGTGCATCGCTTGATCGGCGAGGGTGCCACGGTGGTGGGTGTCGATCTGGCCGACGACGGCCCGGGGCCCGGTGTCTTCTACCACCGCGCGGACGTGCTGGACGCCGGTGCCGTCGGCGCTGCCGTGGCGGCCGTGGTGGAGCATGCGGGTCGGCTCGACGGGGTGGTGCACTCGGCCGGGGTCGCCGGGGGCGGACCCGTCCACCTGGTTCCCGATGACGAATGGGACCGGGTGGTCGACATCAACCTCAAGGGCACGTTCGTCGTCACCCGGGCCGCGGTGCAGCAGATGCTGCAGCAGGACCGGGTGGCGGGCGAACGGGGCGCCATCGTGAACCTGTCGAGTATCGAGGGACTCGAAGGCACCGCGGGCGGTAGCTCCTACAACGCTTCCAAGGGCGGCGTCGTGCTGCTCACCAAGAACACCGCGATCGACTACGGGCCGAGCGGGATTCGGGTCAACGCCATCTGTCCGGGTTTCATCGAGACGCCGATGTTCGAGTCGGTGGTCGGTATTCCCGGCATGGAGCAGGCGCGTGAAGGGCTGCGCCACGAACACAAGCTGCGACGGTTCGGGCGCGCCGACGAGGTGGCGGCGGTGGCGGTGTTCCTGCTCTCGCCGGAGGCGAGCTTCGTCAGCGGACAGGCGATCGCGGTCGACGGTGGCTACACCGCCGGCCGCGATCACCATGTCACCGAGTTGATGGGGTTGGGCGAGCGGTGATCACGTCTGCGGTGCGGCAACTTTCTGATCTGTCGCCGGCTTGGCGGTTTGTGGCCCGATCTCCGTTGCCACCTCGGTGACCTTGGTGGCCGGGAAGCCACCGCGGCGGGCATGTTCGCGGACGGTGGCCTCGTCATCGGCCTCGTGCACACAATAGAACTTGTCGCCGGCCACATAGCTGGTGATCCACCGGTACGGCACTCCCAATGAATCCATTGTGGCGTTGGACTTCTGGGCTATCTCCGCCAGCTGGTCCTGGGTCAGCTCAGCGGCACCCGGGATATCGCGCTCGATGATGAAGCGTTTCATGATCGTCTCCTCGTTCAGTCCGGACCGGTGCGCCGGATGTATTCACTCTGAGCGCACTTCGGCGGCCGGTCATCGGTAGAAGCTCCCCATTTCCCGCCGCAGCCTGAACCGTTTGTCGATACCATCGCCGATGTGACGCTCACCGAGCGCGAGCACGAACTCGACCAGCTCGCCGCCCGGGCAGCCACCGCTCACTCCGGCCGTGGCGGCGCGGTGATGGTCTGCGGCGAATCCGGGGCGGGCAAGACCTCATTCGCCGAAGCTGTCGTCGCCCGGTACACCGAGCAGTTCGGAGACAGCGGCCGGGTGCTTTGGGGGGCGTGTGATCCGCTGTCGACGCCGCGGCCGTTGGGCCCGCTCCACGACCTGGCCCACGAATTCGGCCCGGCCACGCGGGATCTCCTGGGCAACAGCGAGCAGTCCTTCGACATCTTCGCTTCGGTGTTCGACGACCTCAAGACGCAGCCGACGATCCTCGTGCTCGACGACCTGCACTGGGCCGACCAGGGCACCATCGACCTGCTGCGATTCCTGCTGCGACGGTCCCGCACGTCAACGCTGCTGACCATCGGCATCGCCCGCGACGACGAGGTGACCGTGACCCACCCGCTGCGGGGTCTGCTCGGCGACGTCGCCCGCTCTCCCCACGCGCAGACGGTGGTGCTGCCACCGTTGACGGTGCAGGCGGTGGCCACCCTGGTGGGCGACCGCGCCGTCGATCCCGGCTGGTTGCACCGCGTCACCGGGGGCAACGCGTTCTTCGTCTGCGAGATGCTCGACCATGACCAGGACAGCGAACTACCGACAACGGTCCGGGACGCGATCTTGGCCCGCACGGCCGACCTGGACGTCACGGCCTGGGATCTGCTGAATCTGCTGACCTGCGCACCGGGTTCCATCCCCGATCACCTGCTCAGCGACCTCGGTGTGAGCTTGCCGGCGTTGCGCGCACTCGATGACGCCAAGCTGATCAAACGCGACGCCCGCGGTGTGGCGTTCCGTCATGACCTGTGCCGGCGCGCAATCTCCAGTGTCATTCCCCCCGGCGCCGAGCCCACTCTGCACCGGCGGTTCCTGGCTGCGCATCAGGCTGCGGCACAGTCGGATCCGGCGGTGCTCACCCATCACGCCCTCGGCGCCGGGGACAAGAGATTGATCACCTCGGCCGCGGTGGACGCCGGACGTGCCGCGGCCCGCTCGGGCGCGCACCGACAGGCGTGCGAGTTCTTCGAGATCGCCGTCGAGCAAGGTGGAATGCTCACCCCCGCAACCGAAGCCGAGTTGCTCGAGCTGCTCGCCGCCGAGTACTACCTGACCGACCGGCTGGACGACGCCATCGGTGCATGCCGCCGCGCCATGCGGATTCGCCAGGAACTCGGCGCCACCGTCGCCGTCAGCGCCGATCATCATTCGCTGGCGGTGTACGAGTGGTACAACGGGAACCGCGCGGTCGCCGACGGCCACGTCGCCGACGCGATCGCCGCCCTCGACCACGAGTGCGCCGAACCCGCCACCCTGGTGCAACTGGGTCACGCGTTCTGCATGCAGGCGTTCCTGGCGGTGCAGTCCAGCCATCTCGACCAGGCCCGCCGCCTCCTCGTGCGTGCCGGTGAGATCGCCTCAGCCACTGGCGATCCCACGCTGAACGTGCGGGTGCGGCTGATCGGTTACTACTGCGATATCGCGGCCGGCGAACACGTGGTGCGTGATGACCTGCTGGCGGTTCTCGCCTCCGGGCCCAGCCACATCGACGAGGTGTATTCCGGTGGCTACACCAACCTCACCTACTTCGACGTCGAGCAGCGCCGTCTCGTGGTGGCCGCCGACCTGCTGGAGACCAGCATCCCCCTGATGGTCGAACACGATCTGCCCATCTGCCGGGTGGTGCAACTGGGGTCACGCAGCCGGCTCAAACTCCTCGTCGGTGACTGGGATGACGCGTTGGCCGACGCGGATTCCGTGCTGAGCGGCCTGAGTGCACCGCTGGCGCGTACCTGGCCCCTGCTGATCCGCGGGCTGGTGTCGCTGCGGCGCACCGGCGACGACGCCGGGGGCATCGACGCGGCCTGGGACCTGGCCTGCCGGTTCGGGGAACTGGTGCGGGTGCTGCCGGTGGCCGCCGCGATCGTCGAACGGGTCTGGCTCACCGGGGAGCCCGACCCCCGTCTGGCCCAGTGCCGCACCCTGCTCGACAACGCCCCGGCCACCGGGCTGGAGTGGGCGCGCGGGGAATTGGCCATGTGGCTGCGGCGCCTCGAGCCGGCGACGACCACACCGGAGGTCGCCGAGCCCTACCGGCGGCTGTTCGACGGGCAGTTCGAGGCGGCAGCCGACCTGTTCCAGGACCTGTCGACCCCGTATGACGCCGCGCTGGCCCTCGTCGACTCCGGGGATCCCAAGCTCGCCCGGCGGGCACTCGATGTGCTCGACCGGTTGGGCGCCGACGCTGTCGCGGCCAAGGTCCGCTTCGATCTGCGGGCCGCCGGTGCGCAGACCATCCCGGCGCCGCGCCGGGCGACCACCCGGGCCAATCCGGCGGGCCTCACCACCAGGCAGGTGGAAGTGCTGCGGCTTCTGGATGACGGCCTGACCAATGCGGAACTGGCCGAACGCCTGTTCCTCTCGGTCAAGACCGTGGATCACCACGTCTCGGCGATTCTGGCCAAGCTGGACGTCACCAAGCGCCGGGACGCGGTACGGCGCGCGCGGGAGGTCGGGATCCTCACCTGAGGAATATAGGTAGCTCTTCCCGATGCCCAGGGACACCGCCGGGACGGATCGTTGACACAACTGAACGTTTCAAGGGAGGGCACATGAGCACCACGCCGACTAGCGAATTGTCACCGGCGGAGCAGGAAGCCGACAGGACACTCAAAGCCAAACATCGGGCCCTGTGGGCCGCGGGCGACTATCCGGCGGTGGCCAGCGACTTGATCCCCGAGCTCGGGCCCCGGCTGGTCACGGCCAGCGGTCTGCGTGCGGGTCAGCGGGTCCTGGACGTCGCGGCCGGGTCCGGCAACGCCGCGGTACCCGCCGCCGCGGCGGGGGCGACCGTGATCGCCAGCGATCTGACTCCCGAGCTGTTCGATGCCGGCCGGGCCCACGCCGCGCGCGTTGGCGTCGCACTCGAGTGGGTGGAGGCCGACGCCGAGGCGTTACCGTTCGAGGACAACAGCTTTGATGTCGTCCTGTCCTGCGTCGGCGCCATGTTCGCGCCGCACCATCAGGTGACCGCCGATGAGTTGGTGCGGGTGGTGCGGCCCGGCGGAACCATCGCGATGATCAACTGGACGCCCACCGGTTTCATCGGCAAGCTCTTCGCCACCATGAAGCCGTATGCGCCGCCGCCACCGCCCGGCGCCAGCGCTCCGCCGCTGTGGGGCGATGAGAACCATGTGCGAGAGTTGTTCGGCGACAAGGTATCCGAGCTCAATACCCGTCGCGAAACAGTGCTTTTCGAGCACAGTGCCAGTCCGCTGGAATTCCGCGAGTACTGGAAACGCAACTACGGTCCCACCATCGCGGCGTACCGGTTCAATGCGGACAACCCCGACCGCGTGGCAGATCTGGACCGCGACTTCCTGGCGTTCCTGGAGAGCACCAATGCCGCCACCGAACCGGGCCGCACCGCCTACGAAGCCGAATACCTGGTGGTGACGGCCACCAAACGGTAGGAACCGCCACCCGATGTTCCACCATGCCCCGGACCCACCGGGGAACGCGCCCATGGTGGTGGTACACACCGTTCGAACCTCAACCGCCACCACAGATCGACATCAGCCCGTGACGAACAACTCCAGCTGGATGTTGTCCGGGTCGCGGAACACCACCGTGGCGAACTCGAACGGCACCTGACCGTTCCTGACACCGGAATGCTCGATGCCCAAATCGTCGAGCCAGGCGGTCCAGGCGGCCAGGTCCTCCCGGGATCCCACATTCAACGCGATGTGGTCCAGACCGGTACGGGCTTCATCGAACGGTTGTCCGTCGTTGCCGCTGTTGGTGTGCAGACCGATGATCACACCGGAGCGCTGATCGACCAGCAGTTCACCGTATCCGGTGTCCTCGCAGCCGTAGTGCGGGAACTTCATCGGCACGCGGTCGGCGCCGAACAGCCGCTGATACCAGTCGAGGCTGGCTTCGATGTCGGTGACGGTGATCGAGAAGTGATGGATTCCCGTGATCGGGGGAACCTGCGGGCCACTCATGTCGTGTCTCCCATCACCACGCCCTCGCGACGTGGGTCTGCGCCACCGACCCAACCCGGGTCACCGCGAACGATAGCTGAGAGCCCGCTGGACTGATCGGCAAGGTCGACTTCGTGTCCGAGGGCGCGCAACCCCTGTACCAGTGGGTCGTGGTCGCCGTTATCGGAGGTGTTGATCACCGGATGCTCCCCGCCCACATTCGTTTTCGGCGTGTTGGCGGCGCCGAAGTCGACCATCGACACCGCCTGCTGCGGGTTCAAACCCCAATCCAGCATTCCGACAAGGGTTTTGACCACGAACTGGATTATGACCGAGCCGCCCGGGGAGCCCAGCACGGCATACAGCGGGCCGCGCCCGGATGCTGCCCTGTCGAAGACCAGCGTGGGCGCCATCGAGCTACGCGGACGCTTGCCGGGTTCCACCCGGTTGGCCACCGGCACGCCGTCGGGGCCCGCCGGTTCAGCGGAGAAGTCGGTGAGCTGGTTGTTGAGCAGGAAACCGTCGACCATGTGGAACGAACCGAACGCGGACTCCACGGTGGTGGTGAACGAGGCTGCGTTGCCTTGTGAATCGACCACGCTGATGTGACTGGTGCCGTGCTCGGGCACCGGCGGCGCGGGAACGGCCGGAACGCCGAACTCGCCCGGCTTGGCGGTGCCCATGGTGCGTTCCTGCGAGATCAGCGCCGCCCGTCCGGCCAGGTAGTCACTGGCCAGCAGGGTTCGCGGGGTGCCGCCGGGCAACGGCACGAAATCGGTGTCTGCCACGTACTTGTCGCGGTCGGCGTACGCCAGCCGCTCCGCCTCGGAGATCAGGTGCACCCCCATCACCGCGGGCCGGCCGCCGTTGAGGTCGATGTCGGTGGGCGCGTGCTGGTTCATCGGGAAGTGTTCCAGGATGCCGAAGGCCGAGGCCACGGCGATGCCGCCGGAGGACGGCGGCGGCATGCCGCAGATCTCTTTGTCCCGGTACGGGCTGCACAACGCTTCCCGCTTCTTGGCGGTGTAGCCGGCGAGGTCGTCGGTGGTGATCAGGCTCGGTGTCCGGCCGCCCGACGTGTCCCCCGCCGCGGCGACGATGGCCTGGGCCACCGCACCTTGGTAGAACCCCGGTGCGCCATCGGACGCCACGATGCCCAACGTCTTGGCGTAGGCGGGGTTGGTCAGCCGGGTGCCCTCGGCCTTGGGGCTGCCGTCGGCATTGAGGAAGTACGCGGATGCCTGTGGATCGACTCTGAGTTCGGCGGCCGCGTCGGCGATCGCGCTGGCCAGCCGGGGGCTGATGTCGAAGCCGTCGTCGGACAACCGGATTGCGGGATCGAACAATTCGCGCCACCCGGTCTTGCCGTGTTCGTCGTGCACGTCCTGCAGCATCCGGACCACGCCCGGCACCCCGATGGAGCGCCCCGAGGCGCGCGCATCCGGTTTCGGTTCGGTGCGGTCGACGTCGTCGACCCAGCGCAGATAGTTCTCCGTGGCCGCGGCCGGAGCCGTCTCGCGTCCGTCGTAGGCCTGCACCCGACCCGACACCGCGTCGTAGTAGAGCAGGAATCCCCCACCGCCGATGCCGGAGGACTGCGGCTCCACCAGACCCAGCACGGCCTGGGCGGTGACCAGCGCGTCAGCGGCGGTTCCCCCGTCCCGCAGGACTTCGCAGGCCGCTCGGGTGGCCAGCGGGTTGGCGGTGACGACGCCGTAGGTGTTGGTGTGCACGGCCGACATGTTCACGCGGTAGCCGGTGGCGACCTCGGGGGCGGAAGCGTCGCCCTCGTTTCCGGTGTCGGTGGCTTGTCCTTCGGACACGATCGCGCATGGTCCGGCGGGCGGCGCGACGGATGCTCGATCACCGCCGCAGCCGGCCAGTAACAGTGTCAGCGCCGCAAGCGAAGCTGTCATCGTGCGAGCTGACATGACGCCCTCCCTGAAGGCCGGCCACTGCTTGTCTTCGTTGAGTACATTGGCAGCCGACGTCACACTGGGCAAGTGCTGTAAGAGTGTGTGGCGCACGGCGTTCTGGGCCCCGATCTGCCAGGATGACGCCCGATGAAGCTCCGAAGACTCCTCGGCGCGCTCCTGGTTCTCAGTGTTCTGGGGGGCGCGCAGGTACAGCTCGCCGACCAGGCCACGGCCGCACCGGGTTCGTATCCGACGGTCGCGTTCATCGGCGACTCCTACACATGGGGCTCCGGCGCATCGACCATGGACAAGCGCTGGACCTCACTGGTTGCTTCCCGGATGGGCTGGCTGGAGTTCAACGTCGGCGAAGGCGGGACGGGTTACCTCAAGACGTTCGAGAACCGCCCCAACTACTACGGCCAACTCGACGAGATCACCGCTTTGCGGCCCGACATCGTGGTGGTCGCCGGCGGCCAGAACGATCAGGACACCCTCACCGCGAACTCACCCGAACTGTTCGCCGCGGTCAGCCACTTCTACGTGCAACTGCGTTCCCGTCTGCCGCGCGCCCGCATCATCGGGGTGGGCCCGTCGTTCCCCGACGCGCTCACGCCGGAGCGTTTCGCGTTCGACAGGGTGGTGCGCGATGCGGTGCGCGCCGTCGGGGGCCAGTTCGTCTCCCTGATCAGACCGACGTCGGTGATCGATCCGGCGATGCTGGAGCCGGATCGTGTGCACGTCGGCGATGCCGGCCATGCCGCGATCGCCGATCGAGTGCTGGCCAATCTCAACCAGGTGTGAGGCCGTAACACTTCGCACTCGTTTCGATCACGGTCGCCGACCGCCCACCGGTGGGGTGTTTCAATCGAGGCGTGGGAGTTCTGGACGTCGCCTGGCTTCTTCTCGGTGTCGCCGCGATCGCGTCGTTGAGCGGCTACGCCGGGTCGGCGCTGTCGCGGCGACGCAAGCAGCGTCGTCCTCACCAGATCTTCCTGTTGGGGTTGTTCTGCGGGGCGCTGGCGGGTTCCGCGGTGCGGCGGCGGCCGCACCCGGTGGCGGCGCTCGCCAATCTGCGTCAGCGGATGCTGCGGAGCTGACGCGGCGCCGGTCCTGAGACCATGGCAGCGTGCGCGCTGCAGTGATCGAAGAATTCGGTGGTTCGGTCGACGTCCGCCCGGTGGCCGACCCTCGCCCCTCACCGGGCGGCGTCGTCGTGGAGGTGCACAGCACCGGCCTGTGCCGCAGTGACTGGCACGCGTGGGCCGGACATGACACCGATGTCACACTCCCCCACGTTCCCGGCCACGAGTTGGTCGGCGTCATCACGGCGGTCGGCGCCGACGTGCAGCGGTGGAGCGTCGGCGATCGCGTGACCTCGCCGTTCATCTGCGGCTGCGGGGTGTGTTCGTGGTGCCGGACCGGCCAGGCGCAGGTCTGCCCGGACCAGACGCAACCGGGCTTCACCCACTGGGGATCGTTCGCCGAATACGTGGCGCTGCACGCTGCCGACACCAATCTGGTGGCAGTCCCGGAGGCCGTCGAGGATGCTGCCGCCGCCGCGCTGGGGTGCCGGTTCGCGACCTCATACCGGGCCCTGATCGCGCGCGCGAAGCTGCGTCCCGAGGAGTGGGTGACGATCATCGGGGTGGGGGGCGTGGGGCTCAGCGCCGTGCAGATCGCGGCCGCCGCCGGCGCCAGGGTGATCGCCGTGGACCGCACCGCCGCCGCGCTCGAGCTGGCCCGCAGACTGGGTGCCGAGCACACCGTGGGTGCCGAGGCGAACGTCGCCGCCGTGGTGCACGAGCTCACCGGCGGTGGCAGCCATGTCGCCGTCGACGCCGTGGGCACCGCGGCCGCGTGCGCAGATGCCATCCACAGTCTGCGCCGGCGGGGTCGCCACATTCAGGTCGGTCTGCTGCCGAGCGTCGACGGCCACCCCGCGGTGCCGATGGACCGCGTGATCGCCTGGGAGCTGGATGTGCTCGGCAGCCACGGGATGGCCGCGGTGGACTATCCCGCGATGCTGAGCCAGGTCGAAGCCGGTGCGCTGCGACCCCAGGACCTGGTGGAGCGGGTGGTCGGGCTCAACGAGGGGGCGCGACGGTTGCCGTCGTTCGAGTCGTCGGCTCCCGTCGGTATCACGCTGATCGACCCGCGGCGGGACTGACACGCTCGTGACACAAGAAAGGCCCCCCATTTCTGGGGGGGCCTGACCTGCGGTTTTCGGTGGAGCTGCCGGGAATCGAACCCGGGTCCTACGGCATTCCCTCAAGACTTCTCCGTGCGCAGTTCACTGTGTCTCTACTCGGATCTCTCAGTCACGTGAACAAGCCGAGATGACGATCCCAGTCGCTGTTTGATGTCCCCGTACGTCCCGCGACCGGACGTATGGGTTTGTCCCTCTAGATGACGCCAGGGTCCGGGCCGAGGGCCCTCCCGGTCTGACGGATTAGCTTCGCTTAGGCAGCGAGAGCGTAATCGCGCTGATTGGAATCGGCGCTTAATTGGTTACAACGACGCTTACGGTGGTCAGTTGTCTGCACCGGCACGCTTCCCTTGATTCGATGCGCGAAGTCGAAACCGTTCAGCCCCTCGCATCCCTGCTGACTTTCAGCAGGAAGATCAACTATACCGGGGTGTTCAACGTGGGCCAGCCATTTATTGTTCCGCGCCTCAGGCGAACGCGCGCCGGTTGGCCAGCACCGGTAGCTGGGCGCGTACGTCGGGAACGCGGGTCAGGTCCAGATCCACGGTCAGCAGGTCGGGTGCGGCCCCCAGCGCCGCGATCACCTCGCCGGTCGGTGAGCACACGATGCTGTGGCCGACGCCCAGCGGGGCGGTTCCGCTGACGGTCTCGCCCGAGGCGGCCGGGTCGGCTTGATCGCAGGCGGCGATGTACGCCGTCGAGTCCAGCGCCCGCGCCTGGGCCAGCAACGACCACTGCTCGGCTTTGCGCGGGCCGGCCCCCCAGGACGCGGCCACGGCCACCACTTGGGCGCCCTGATCGCCGAGCTTCTGGAACAACGCCGGGAAACGGAGGTCATAGCAGGTGGCAAAGCCCACCGTGGTTCCGGCGATGTCGATCGTCACAGGGTCGGAACCCGGTGCGACGGTGTCGGATTCGGCGAAGCCGAAGGCATCGTAGAGATGGATCTTGTGGTAGTGGGCCTCGACTCCCGGACCCGTGATCAGCAGCGTGTTGTACACGCGTCCGTCGCTGGACGGGGTGAACATGCCGGCGACGATCACAACGCCGTGGCGTTGGGCGATGGCGCGGACGCCCTTGGCCCATGGCCCGTCGAGCGGCTCGGCGATTTCGGCCAGCGGCGCCCCGAACCGACGCATCATGGCTTCGGGGAAGATGACCAGGGACGCGTCGGCGGCAGCGGCCTGTGCGGTGTGGGTTTCGACGGCCTTCAGGTTGGCGCCGGGGTCGATGCCGCTGGTCAGCTGCGCCAAACTGAGCCGTAGGGCGGCCGGGCGAGAAGCGTCGGGTTCGGCTTCGGGTGAGGTATACATTTGGTATGCAATCCCTTTCGGGTCGAGATCGGGCCTATGCGTTCGTGCGGGATCAGGTACTCAGCTCACCCGCGGCGACGGGTACGTTCCTCAACGAGCAGCAGCTGGCCACCCAGATCGGCGTGTCCCGCACACCGGTCCGGGAGGCGCTGCTGATGCTGCAGGCCGAGGGCCTGGTCGAGATGGTGCCCAAGCGCGGGGTGTACGTGCCGGCCATGTCGGGCCGCCAGATCGGCGAGCTGATGGATCTGCGCGGCGCGCTGGAACGTCACGCCGCCTCGACCTGCCTCAAGGCCGGCACCACGCCGGTCGCCGCCATGGAGAGCACACTTGCCGGCCAGCAGGAGATCTGCGCGTCCGACGCCGAGGGAGCCGGGCATCAGTTCATCGAACTCGACACCCGGTTCCATCAGATCCTCATCGACGCCGCGGGCAGTGAGCTGCTGTCCCGTACGTACGCCGGCCTGCGGGCGCGGCAGCTGCGGGTCGGTTTGACCGCGCTGCTGCACGGTCGCGACCGCCGGCGCGACGTCTGCACCGAGCACCGCGCCATCGTGGAGGCGCTCGCCGGAGGGGACGAGCAACTCGCGCACCGCGCCATCGAGGATCACCTGGGTATCACTCTGCAGATCTTGTTGCGGGCGTAGCACTTTCGGCGATCTCGCGGTAGTGCTCCTCTTCGGTGCTGTCCGGGTTGCGGCCCAGCAGCAGACCGATGACGGTCAGCACACCCACCACGGCGATGTAGCCGAGAATCGCCGGCCAGCTGCCGGTCGCGTCCAGCAGGTAGGTGAACAGCAGCGGGGCCACGGCACCACCGAAGACACCGGCGATGGTGTAGGCCAGTGACGCACCGGTGGAGCGCAGCGGCACGGTGAACTGCTCGGTGACGAAGGCCGCCTGCGGTCCGTACATGAACGAGTGGAACGCCAGGCCCACCACAACGCCGAGCACCAGCAGCGGGAACGAGCCGGTGTCGATGAGCAGGAAGAAGATCAGCGTCCACACCACCCCACCGACGGCGGCCACGCCGTAGACCAGGCGGCGGTTGATCCGGTCGGACACCGCGCCGGCCAACGGGATCAGGCCCAGCTGACATGCTGAGCCGATCAGGATCGCGATCAGCACCTCGCTGCGGTCCATGCCGAGCTGCAGGGTGCCGTAGGTGATGGAGAAGACGGTGAACAGCGCGTACATCACGTCGGGCGCGATGCGGCTGAGGATGGCCGCGATCAGCGGGCGGGTCTGAGTCTTGAAGACGTCGCGGATGGGCGCCTCCGGGCGGTCGCCGCTTTCCTGCAGCGCCTTGAACACCGGGGTGTCCTCGAGCTTGAGACGGATCCACAACCCGAAGCCGATCAGCACCGCCGACAGCAGGAACGCCAGCCGCCAGCCCCAATCCTCGAACTGCTCCTCGGAGAACGCCAGGGTCAGGCCGGCGAGGGCGCCGTTGGCCAGCAGGTTGCCGGCGGGCGGACCCACCTGGGC
Organism: Mycolicibacterium sp. SMGY-1XX; assembly: GCF_059132455.1. NCBI lineage: Bacteria > Bacillati > Actinomycetota > Actinomycetes > Mycobacteriales > Mycobacteriaceae > Mycobacterium > Mycolicibacterium sp. SMGY-1XX. Next base: position 2,436,579 of record NZ_CP101139.1, on the reverse strand, counting down.
AGCCGAAGCCCAGAAGCCGCGCCGCCTGGGGTCGCCGTACTCACTGGAGAGCAGGACCGCACCACCCCATTCGCCGCCGACGGCCACCCCCTGGGCAAATCGCATGGCCACCAGGAGGATCGGCGCGGCGATGCCGATCGAGGCGTAGCTCGGGATGAGGCCGATGAGGAAGGTCGTGACACCGATCAGGAGCAGCGTGATCACCAGCAGCTGCTTGCGGCCGATGATGTCGCCCAGGCGGCCGAACACGAACCCACCGATGGGACGCGCCACGTAGCCGACGGCGTAGGTGGAGAAGGCCAGCAGGGTCCCGGTCAGCGGGTCACTTTCGGGGAAGAACACCACCGGGAACACCAGTGCCGCGGCGGCCGAGTAGACGGCGAAGTCGTACCACTCGAGGGCCGTGCCGGTGAGGCTGGCGGCAAAAGCCTTGGTCAGGCTCTTTCTATCGGCTACATGCGCCGTCATCGAACCAATCCTCTTCTTGTGCGGGCCGCGCGTCGACGGCTCGTGTGACGTACCATACTTCTCGTATACAACATGTATGCGGACGCATGGTCAAGGCGGAAACGCAGAATTTACGAGGAGGAGCCAGCCCGATGCTGACGTTCGAACTGCCCGACGGATCCGAAGTGACGGTCGAGCCGACCACCGTGCTCAACGCCGGATATGCAGGCCGTAACCAGGAGGAGGTCGCCGCCCACATCGCCGAACTCGCCGAACTCGGCGTTCCCGCACCGTCCGTCATTCCTGCGCTGTACCCCGTCTCGCCCTACTTGGCACAGCAGACCGACACTGTTTACACACAACATGGCCGCACCTCCGGCGAGGCCGAGTGGGCGCTGGTCATCGGCGGCGACCCCGAGGCCCCCGCATCTGAGGACAACGTCCTCCTCACCGTCGCGTGCGATCACACCGACCGCGAACTGGAAACCCACAGCGTGGCGTGGAGCAAGAACGCGGCCCCCGATGTCGTGGGCAAGCAGGCGTGGCGCCTGTCCGAGATCGCCGACCGGCTCGACGACATCACGCTCAAAGCGTGGGTCGGCACCGAGGAAACCCTGATCCAGTCCGGCACTGTCGGCGATCTGCTGGCGCCCCAGTACTGGATCGGAATCCTCAAGGAACGCGGCCTGTTTCGGCCCAACACCGTGCTGCTGTCGGGAACCATCATCATGGTGGCCGGGGTGGATCAATTCGCCGACGCGTGGAAGGTCGAGCTCGCCGATCCCGCCACCGGACGCAGCATCACCTGCCAGTACCGCACGGTGCCGATGCCGGAACCGATCGGTTAGATCACATAAGCCAGGTTCTCGAGGATCCGCTGACCGACTTCGCGATCGCCGCGGATCTCGACACCGGCGGCGGAGGCCGGCCGGCCTCCGCACAGCCGCGTGAACTGGATCCCGTCAAGCCGTAACGCCGTGGTGGGCTCCGCACCACCGAAGTCGTCGACCACCACAGCACGCCCGTCGACGGCCACCCGAATGGTGCGGGCCAGCGGACCGGTGAGTTCGAGGCCGATCCGGGAGCCGGCGGGCGCTCCACCGCGCTTAGCCACGACGAACCCCATGCTGGCCGTCAGCTCGTCGAGCGCCAGCCGCGCCGACGGGCAGCTCAGTTCGGCCTCGGATGCCGGTAGGCGCAACGCCTCCCGGATGTCCTGCTGATGCATCCAGCAGTCGAAGGTCCGGATACGCATGAACCGGCCGTAACTTTCCGGGCCGGCGGGTGTCATGGTGACGGCGTTCCAGGCGTCGTCGGTCATGTTGGTCAGCATGGTGGTGCGCTCGGCAGTCACATCACCCAAGCGGGCGAGCATGTCGTCGGGCGTCTCGCTGCGCAGATACCGCACCCAGCACTCATTGAGCGCGCCGATGTCGTTGCGCACGTGTTCCAGCGCGGACACATCGCAGTCGGGTTCGGGGGTGGGAACCCCGGCCAGCATCGACTCCGTTCCGATCACGTGGCTCACCACGTCGTGCACCCGCCAGCCGGGCAGCGCGGTCGCGGCGTTCCACCGTTGTGAGGGCAACCCGGTCATCAATCGTTCGATGGCCTCCCAGGACGCGAAAAGACCTGACAGAACGTCGTTTCGGTCGAGTGTGGTGACGGGGCGAACGGGGCTGGACATGCCGCGATGCTATCCAGAACGGCGATGACGCCGGGCCGATTCGCCGATGCCGGTCAGGTTCCCGACAACCAGCCCACGACGGTCATCACCACCGCGCTGAGCAGGAGCACGACCGCAGCCGGTAGCGAGACCGCCGGCACCACCCCCACCACACTGATCGCCCCGACCAGCACGGCCGACACCGCCAACCCTGCGCGCACCGCGAGCATCGGGTGCCCGCGCAGCACCGACCGCCGAGCGGCCCGGGGCACCAGTCGCAGCACCCACACCAACAACCCCACCAACACCGCGATCGCCACGGCGGTGGTGACGCGCGGGACGAGAACGGAGGTGTGCTGGTGGCACAGAATCGCGAAGTAGCTCAGCAGCAGCGCCACCAGAGTCGTCCACCTCAGCGGACGGATCAACGCGATGCCGACGTTGCGGCGAACATGTTGTCCGAGAGAAGGATCCATGCGTGCAGCACCGAGAAATCCGTCGAGGGCCCGGGTCCACTGCCCACGGTTGAGCCGGTTCACGGCGATGTTGTGCGCAGCCTCGGCATGCTCCGGGTCCAGGCGCAGCGTCTCCTGGTAGGCGGCAGTCGATTCCGGGATCCGGCCCAGCTTGTTCAGGATGCGCGCGGCCAGGAAGTGATTCTCGGCATCGGACGGTTCCAGCCGCACCGCTTCACCGACCGCCGTCAGGGCCTGTGCCGGATGACCCGCGTTCAGCAGCAACGTCGCATAGGTGTAGTGGGTGAGGTGATTCTGCGAATCGGCCTGCACTGCACGGTAAGCGACGGACAAGGCGTCGTCCCGACGGCCCAGGCTGTCGAGCGCGACGGCGTACACGCGCATCGCATCCGCGTTATCGGGAGCGTGTGCCAGGGCGGCATGCGCGTTGGCCGCCGCGGCACCGGATTCACCGAGACCCAACCGGGCGCGCGCCATGGCGACCAGCAGCGCCGGGTCCTCCGGGTGGGTCTGCAGCGCCGCGCCGAGGATCTCGACAGCTCTGGAGAAGTTGCCGCCAGAGGCGTAGACGCGCGCGTGACCGAGCGCGTCCGCAACAGACGTCAACGATTCTTCCTACGCCGCAACACTTTCGCCAGATCGTCGTAAGTGCCGTCACTGTTGCCGAATTCGACCACGTTGCGGGCGGCTTCGAACCACGGGCCCGTGCTGGGCCGGATGTGTGCCAGCGCGGCGTCGACATCGGCCATGGTCACCGGGCGCACCTGTCCGCGGCGCAGCGAATCCGCCATCGCGAGTTGTGTTGCCGCTTCGCACAGGTGGGCCAGGTCCGCCCCCGAGAGTCCGTCGGTGCGCGAGGCGATCTTGCCGAGGTCGATTCCCTCGACGGGCCGGTCACGCAAGTGACTTCGCACGATGGCGGTGCGTGCTTCGGTGTCGGGCAGTCCCACGAAGATCATCCGGTCGAACCGCCCGGGCCGGCGCAGCGCAGGATCGACATCCCAGGGCATGTTCGTCGCGCCCAGGATGTACACCCCCTCATTCGACGATGTCGCCGAGTCCATCTCCGCCAGCAGGGTGTTGACCACCACCCGCAGGGCCGAATTGAGACCGGTGGCGGAGCGCCGCTGACCCAATGCGTCGATTTCATCGAAGAACAGCACGCATGGGGCGTTGCGGCGGGCCGTCTCGAAGATCTCGTGCAACGCGCGTTCGCTGTCACCGAAGTAGTGATGCATCACGTCGGTGATGCCGACCGGCAGGAAATTGGCGCCCAGTTCGCCGGACACCGCCTTGGCCACGAAGGTCTTGCCGCAGCCCGGAGGGCCGTACAGCAGCAGCCCACCGCGAGTGGAGATGTTGTAGGCCTTCAGCAGCTCGGGATTGCGCAACGGCCCCAGCAGCGACAACTCCAACTGCGTCTTGACCTCGGGCATGCCGGCGACGTCGTCGAGGCGGACGGTGCTGCGCTGCACCGCGTCGTAGTCTCCGTCGCCGACTGCCGATGGCAGCTCTTCGGATTCGACGAAGGCGGGACCGATGATGTCGGCCACCTCTTCCTCCGCGGCCGACCAGTTGAAGTCATCGGCCGGGGCCTGCGGTCCGCTCAGCGCGGCGCTACAGCGTTGCAGCAGAGCCAGTGCTTCGGTGTTGCCGGGATCCCGGGTCAACGCCGTGCTGCAGTGGCCCAGCGCCTCGGTGGCCCTGCCGTCCTGCAACAGCAGTTCGGCGAGATGCAGACGCAGCGACAGCACTTCGGGGCTGCGTTCCACGGCCGCCGCAAGCTCTCTGATCAACGCGTCCTGCGCCACTGTCACCCTTCCCGGATCTCGCCCGTAGCCATGGGAGATCCTACGTTTTCACCCGGTGGCGATCATCGCGACCGCGGCCAGCGCCAGCACCATGCCGGCCACTTGTGTGCCGGTGACACGTTCCTTGAGCACCACGATGGCCAACAACACGGTCGCCGCCGGGTACAGCGAGATCAACACACCGGCCAGCGACAGCAGCGACGCATGCAAGGCCAGCAACATCGCCACATTGGCGACGGTGTCGAGGACTCCGGCCAACAACGCGAGTTTCAGTGGCACACCCGACGGCCGGACGAGCGTGCGCAGGAGTGCGGCGATCACCACCACCAGGACCGTCGCAGAGATACGCGCGAACACCAGCGGCCACAGGCCCGCCTCGGGGGGAGCCTGGTCGATCAGGACGAAATTCAGTCCGAACGCCAGCCCGGATCCGACGGTCAGCCAGGCCACCATCGGGGTGAAGCGGTGCACGGTGGTGTCGGAATCGGTGGCGTCGCGGCTGACCAGGAACACCGCGACCAATGCGATCACGATGCCCGCACACGCCAGCAGCTCGGGCCGCTCCCCCAGCGCGAGCCCCACCGCCACGGGCACACCGGCCACCAGGATGGCCGTCAACGGCGACACCACCGAGATGGGCCCGGACCCGAGCGCGGCGTAGAACCACCACACCCCGAAGGCTTGGCTGACCCCACACAGCGCACCCCAGAGCACGGCGCTCCTGGAGATGTCCCCACCGACCACCGACGCTGCCACCATCAGCAGCACCATGGCCACCGGGTAGGAGACGATCACGATGCGCAGCGCGGCGATCCGGCGAGACGCCACACCGCCGACGAAATCGCTGATGCCGTAGCTCAGCGCCGACAGCAGCGCGAAGAGGATCCCCGTCAGCGCATACCCTTGACGCGGCGACCCATCTCACGGCTGATCTCGCGTTGGGCGTCGCGCTTGGCCATGTCCTGGCGCTTGTCGTGGGCCTGCTTGCCGCGGGCCAACGCCAGCTCTACTTTCACCTTTCCGTCCAGGAAATAGATCGACAGCGGCACCAACGTCAGGTTGCCGTCGCGGATCTTGCCCGTCAGGTTGTCGATCTCGTTGCGGTGCAGCAGCAGTTTGCGGTTGCGTCGCGTCGCGTGGTTGGTCCAGGTCCCCAGGTGATATTCGGGGATGTGCACGTTGCGCAACCACACCTCGCCGTCGTCGACGGTGGCGAAGGCATCGGCGAGCGAGGCCTGACCTTCACGCAGGCTCTTGACCTCGGTGCCCTGCAGCACCACGCCGCACTCGAAGGTGTCGAGGATCGTGTAGTTGTGCCGGGCCTTGCGGTTGGTCGCGACGATCTGGTTGTTCCGCTTGTCGACGATCTTCTTCGCTGATCCTGTTTTGGCCATGTATTACCTGCGTACGTAGAGGCGCAACGTGACGTACCCCGTGATACCGGACATCAATACTCCCAGCGCGAAGAGTATCGGTGAGATGTACAGGATGTCGGCGTAGTCGATGCGCGCGATGAGATTGGCTTGATAGAACTGATCGAGTGCGCTCTCCAGGAACCACGCGCGCACCATGATCAATCCCAACACGGCGATGATCACACCAAGGGTGGCCGCGATCACCGCCTCCAATAGGAACGGCAGCTGGGTATACCAACGACTGGCGCCGACCAAACGCATGATGCCGATCTCGGTTCTGCGGGTGTACGCCGCCACTTGAACCATGTTGGCGATCAACAACACCGCACCGACGGCTTGCACCAGGGCCACAGCGAACGCCGCGCTCGAGAGGCCGTCGAGCACGGCGAACAGCCGGTCGATCAGCTCCTTCTGGTTGAGCACGCTTCGGACACCGGGTTGGCCCACCATCGCCGCGTCGAAGTCGGCGTGCTGTTCGGGGTTGTCCAGCTTCACGATGAACGACGCCGGGAAGGCGTCCTTACTGGCCACGTCGCGGTACTGCGGCACCCGGCGGACAGCGTCCTCGTAGGCGTCGTCGCGGTTGAGGAACCGCACGGAGCTCACGTCATCGCGTGATTCGATGGTTTCCCGCAGCGCCTGGCACGGCTCGGAATCACAGGTCAGGTCATTGGCCGAGATGTCGTCGGTGAGGAACACCTGGGTCTCGACGCGGTCCAGGTAGATGTTGCGCGACTGGTCGGCCAGCCGCAGCACCAACAAACCTCCGCCGAACAGGCCGATCGAGATCGCGGTGGTCAGGATCATCGCGATCGTCATGGTGACGTTGCGACGAAGCCCGGTCACGACCTCGTTGATCAGGAAGCCAAAGCGCACTTAACGATCCATTCCGTAAACGCCGCGCTGCTCGTCGCGGACCAGTCGGCCCAGCGACAGCTCGACGACGCGCTGGCGCATCGAGTCAACGATGTGGTGGTCATGGGTAGCCATCAGCACCGTGGTTCCGGTGCGGTTGATCCGCTCGAGCAGATCCATGATGTCCTTGCTGGTTTCGGGGTCCAGGTTCCCGGTGGGCTCGTCGGCCAGCAGCACCAGCGGCCGGTTGACGAAGGCACGGGCGATCGCCACCCGCTGCTGCTCCCCGCCGGAGAGTTCAGCCGGCAGCCGGTTCGCCTTTCCGGACAACCCCACCATCTCCAGCACTTCGGGAACCACCCGGTTGATGGTGTCGGCCCGTTTACCGATCACCTCGAGCGCGAAGGCGACGTTCTCGAACACCGTCTTCTGCTGCAGCAACCTGAAGTCCTGGAACACGCACCCCAGCACCTGCCGCAGGCTCGGCACATGACGGCCGGCGAGCTTGTTGACGTGGAATTTGGAAACACGAATATCACCCGAACTGGGGTGCTCTTCGGCCAGCAGCAGCCGCATGAAGGTGGATTTGCCGGAGCCCGACGGCCCGATCAAGAAGACGAACTCACCCTTGTCGATCTTGACGCTGACGTTGTCGAGCGCGGGTCGCGCCGACTGCTTGTACTGCTTCGTCACGTTGTCGAGGGTGATCATCACGGCACGCCAGTGTAGCGGTCCCACCTCAGCAAACGACCGAACCGCCCCTGTGGTGATCAGAACCCGGGGATCGGCGGAACCGGCGGCGGACCCGGCTCCGGGGTCGGGGCTGTGGTGGGCGTCGTCTGCGGTGTCGGCGGCGTCGGCAGGAACGGGTTCTGCGTCGTCGTGGTCGGCGTCGTCGTGGTGGGCGACGGCTCCGTCGTCGTCACCGGCGGCTCGGTGGTGGTCGTCGTGGTGGGCGTCGATGTCGTCGTGCGGGGCGTCGTCGTGGTCGGATACTCGCGCACCGACGTGCGCGGAACCCAGGTGTACTCGGGGTCGGGCACGAACCCGGGCGGCACGATCTGGCCGGCCGGCGCCGTCTCAGGGGGTGCTGGCGGCGGCTGGTAGGTGTCGTACAACCAGGCGGTCACGAAGAAGGCCACGATCAGCCCCAGCGTCGACGTCCGCATCCGGCCGCCCAGGATGTAGCCGGGCCAGCCGCGGGTGTCGCTCTTCTTGGTGCGCAGGGTGAGCTTCATCGTTGACTCGTGGGTCCTTGTGTTTCCTCTTCGGCGCCACCCGAGGTCGCCGGGTGCACGATGGCGCCGACCATCGGCATGGCTTCGGTGGGTGTGACGATGCCGGCGCGGCCCAGCGCCGCCACCACGAGCAGGCGCAGCCGGCGGCCCACCTCGAACTGCTTACCGGGCAGCGTGCGGGCCACCATCCGCAGGTTCACATTGTCGAGCTCGATGCTCTCGACGCCCATCAACTGGGGTGCATCGAGCAACAGCTCCCTCATGCCGGGATCTTTCATGGCGTTCTCGCACACCGCGTGCAACAACTCGTTGACCTTGTTCAGGTCGGCGCTGGTAGGCACCGGTACGTCGACCACGGCGCGCGCCCAGTCCTTGGACAGGTTGAGCGACTTCATGATCTGGCCGTTGGGGATGGTGAACACCTCGCCGTCGCTGGTGCGCAGCTTGGTGACGCGCAAGGTGACGTCTTCGACGGTGCCGGTCGCGTCGTTGGCCGAACCCAGCGTCAGTGTCACCAGGTCACCGAAGCCGTACTGCTTCTCGGTGATGATGAAGAACCCCGACAGCAGGTCCTGCACGATGCGCTGCGCACCGAAACCCAGTGCCGCGCCCAACACCGCGGCCGGGGCGACCAGCGAGCCGATCGGGATGTTGATGATCGAGGTGATCTCGACGATCATCACGACGAACACCAGCGCGATGGTCACCCACGAGATGACGGACGCCACCGCCTGACGGTGTTTGGCCGTCTCGCTGCGGACCAGCGCGTCACTTTCCTGGAAGTCCGCGTCGATACGGCGGGTGACCTTCTGCGCCGCCCAGTTGACGAACCGGGCGATCAGTACCGCCGCGATGACGAGCATGAGGATCCGCAGGCCCCGGCTGAGGATCCATTCGCCGATGTTCCCGGTCCAGAAACCGTGCCAGCGCCCTGACCAGTCGAAGGCCAGGGTGGTGAGGTTGTGGTCCGGCACTCCTGACACGGGGTTACTCGTCATCTTTTCTGTTACGCCAGCGGATTCCCGCCTCCAGGAAACCGTCGATGTCACCGTCGAGCACCGCCGCGGGGTTTCCGACTTCGTACTCGTTACGCAGGTCTTTGACCATCTGATAGGGGTGCAGCACGTAGGAGCGCATCTGGTTGCCCCAGGAGCTGCCGCCGTCGCCCTTGAGGGCGTCCATCTCGGCGCGTTCCTCCAAGCGCTTGCGTTCCAGCAGCTTGGCCTGCAGGACGCGCATGGCGGAGACCTTGTTCTGCAGCTGCGATTTCTCGTTCTGACAGGTCACGACGATGCCGGTGGGAATGTGCGTGAGGCGCACGGCCGAGTCGGTGGTGTTCACCGACTGTCCGCCCGGGCCACTGGAGCGGTAGACGTCTACGCGGATATCGCCTTCGGGGATGTCGATGTGGTCGGTGGTCTCCACCACCGGCAGCACCTCGACGTCGGCGAACGACGTCTGGCGCCGGCTCTGGTTGTCGAAGGGGCTGATGCGCACCAGCCGGTGGGTGCCCTGCTCCACCGACAGCGTTCCGTAGGCATACGGAGCGTGGACGGCGAATGTCGCGCTCTTGATGCCGGCCTCTTCGGCGTAGGAGGTGTCGAAGACCTCGACGCCGTAATTGTGTTTCTCCGCCCAGCGGATGTACATCCGCATCAGCATCTCGGCCCAGTCGGCGGCGTCGACACCACCCGCGCCGGATCGGATGGTCACCACGGCTTCGCGCTCGTCGTACTCTCCCGACAGCAGCGTGCGGACTTCCATCGCCTCGATGTCCTCACGGAGTTTCGTGAGTTCGGCGTCCGCCTCGGCTGTGGCGTTCTCGGCGTCCTGCCCTTCCTCCTCTGCCGCCAGCTCATAGAGCACCGGCAGGTCGTCGAGCCGCTGCCGCAGGCCCTCGACGCGGCGCAGTTCGTTCTGGGCGTGGGACAGCTCGCTGGTCACCTTCTGGGCGCGCGTCTGGTCGTCCCAGAGGTTGGGGTCCGACGCCTCGTGCTCGAGTTTGTCGATGCGGCCGCGCAGCGCCTCGATATCGAGCACCCGCTCCACAGTCGTCAAGGTGGTGTCGAGTGCACTGATCTGTTCTTGCCGGTCGAGGTCCACGGATGTCCAGGTTACCGGCGTGCCGGTTCTCCGTGACTACCGGCGGCTCAGGGCTGTGACGTTTAACATCGGATCTGTAACCGCACATGAACACCGCGCGACCGACTCAGCCCGTCCGGTCCAGCCCACAGACCGGTCATGTTGGTGTGCGCGGCAGGCCCAGGTCCCGTGTTGAGCGCGAACAGCCCCTTTGCGCGACGACGGGTACGGACAGGAAGCGTCGCGCTATGTCAGAGACCCGCCCTTTCCACGTGGCGATCGTCGGCTCAGGACCCTCCGGATTCTTCGCCGCCGCGTCGTTGTTGAAAGCCGACGACGTCGACGTTCGAGTGGACATGCTCGAGATGCTGCCGACGCCGTGGGGGCTGGTGCGCTCCGGGGTGGCACCGGACCATCCGAAGATCAAGTCGATCAGCGCGCAGTTCGACAAGATCTCCGACGATGACCGGTTCCGGTTCTTCGGAAACGTCACCATTGGCGATCAGATCCAGGCCGACGAACTCGCCGCGCGTTACGACGCGGTGGTCTACGCGGTGGGAGCGCAGTCCGATCGGCCGCTGAACATTCCCGGTGAGGACCTGCCGGGCAGCGTGGCGGCGGTTGATTTCGTGGGGTGGTACAACGCCCACCCGCATTTCGAGGAGAAGACGCCGGATCTGACCGGTGGGCGCGCGATCGTGGTCGGTAACGGCAACGTGGCGCTGGACGTGGCCCGGGTTCTGGTGACCGACCCGTCGGCGCTGGCGGTCACCGACATCGCCGACCACGCGTTGAAGTCGTTGCATGGGCGCGGCGTCGAAGAGGTGGTGGTGATCGGCCGCCGCGGTCCGTTGCAAGCCACCTTCACCACCGTGGAACTGCGTGAGCTCAACGATCTGGAAGGCCTCGAGGACGTCGACGTGATCGTCGCTGCCGACGATTTCTCCGGCATCACCGACGCCGATCTGGAGGCCGCGAGCAAGACCGTCAAACAGAACATCAAAGTGCTGCGTGGGTTCATCGACCGGCCCACCACACCCGGACACCGGCGGATCGTGTTCCGGTTCCGCACCTCTCCCATCGAGATCCGCGGCACCGATCACGTGGAGTCGGTGGTGCTGGGCCGCAACGAGCTCGTCGACGACGCCGGCCGCATTGTCGCCAAGGACACCGGTGAGCGTGAGGAGCTGCCGGCGCAACTGGTGGTGCGTGCGGTCGGTTATCGCGGTGTGGCGACGCCTGGCCTGCCGTTCGACGACAAGACCGGCACCATCCCCCACGACCGCGGACAGGTGTCCGGCCGCGCGAACGAATATGTGGTCGGGTGGATCAAGCGCGGGCCGTCAGGGGTGATCGGCAGCAACAAGAAGGACTCGCAGGAGACCGTCAACACCCTGCTGGAGAACCTCGCCGGCGCGACATTGGCTGACCGCCCGGCGGACTACAGCGATGAGTTGGTGCAGTGGCTGCTGTCGCGGCAACCCAAGCTCGTCACCGATGATCACTGGCGGTTGATCGACGCGCACGAGCGCACTGCCGGTGAACCGCACGGCCGCCCGCGGGTGAAGTTGTCGAGTGTGGCGGAGCTGTTGAAGATCGGGCACGGCTGAGCCATCTACGCCCAAACCGACGCCGGCCTGAGGCCGAGGCTGGCGAGGAACGAGCCAGGCGAAGGAGATCAGGCCAGGGTTCGGCGCCCGAAAGTTCGAGAGCGGTTCGGAATTTCGTCGGTCTCGGCGCTTACGTCCCGGGCCCGGGCGGTGCGTACGGCGGTGGCGGTGCGGCCGGAGGCGGCGGGGGCGAGTCCGGCGGCGCGAAGTTCCACTTGTCGGGGTTCTTCGGGGAGTAGATCACCGGGAACAGTTGGCCCATCGTCGGCCATCGATTCACGTCGACAGCCATCTGCTGATAAACCACGTGCTCGTTGACCGTGGGCCCGTTGATGACACCGGTGATCGTGACGAACTGTTCGCCGTCCACGCCATCGGGCCGGGGGCTCACACCTGTCACCAGCAGGGTGCCCTCCGCCAACGGTTGCCCCGGACGTGGACCCCGCTTCATCAACCGGGGTCCGATCACCAGAGCAAGTGCGCCGACCAGGAGCAATATCATCGCGAATTCCCACACACCGCCATGGTAGGACTGCTGCCATGAGCCACGATGCCGCCTCGAACACCACCGCCACCAACCAAGCCACTGACGATGATCTCGTCTTGGCTCTCCAACTGGCCGACCGAGCAGACGTCGTGACGATGGACCGCTACGGTGCGCAGGACCTGCGGATCGACACCAAACCCGATCTGACCCCGGTCACCGATGCCGACCGTTCCGCCGAAACCGAACTGCGCAATCTGTTGCAGCAGGCCCGGCCCGACGATCTGGTCTTCGGCGAAGAGTTCGGCGGCACACCGACTTTCACCGGACGGCAGTGGGTTCTCGACCCGATCGACGGCACCAAGAACTTCGTCCGCCGAGTGCCGGTCTGGTGCACACTCATCGCCCTCCTCGACGACGGTGTGCCCACCGTCGGGGTGATCAGCGCCCCGGCACTGGGCCGGCGCTGGTGGGCGGCAACGGGACAGGGGGCCTTCACCTCGTTCGGCGGTCAGACACGGCAGATCTCGGTGTCCGGGGTCTCCGAACTGAATTCGGCCAGCGTGTCGTACTCCGATCTGGTGGGCTGGGGTGAGCAACGCAGCCAGTTCCTGGCACTGCTGGACGACGTATGGCGGGTCCGGGCCTACGGCGATTTCTGGTCGTACTGCCTTCTCGCCGAGGGCGCTGTCGACATCACGGCCGAACCGGAGGTCAACCTCTGGGACCTGGCTCCGCTGGACATCTTGATCCGCGAGGCCGGCGGCACCTTCACCAATCTGGCCGGCGAACCCGGCCCCCACGGCGGCAGCGCGGTGGCCACCAACGGGCTCTTGCACGAGCAGGTGTTGCGGCGGTTCACGCAAATGTGAACTAGCTAACAGGGTCGCCGTACCTTACTCTGGAGTAAGATACGGTTCATCGGTCCCCAACATTGAGGCTGCTGATATGACCAACACTCTTCCCGCCCGGTCTGAATCCGGAGTAGGGCTGCAGAAACACAAGCGCACCGTCACCGACATCGGCCTGGCACTCATCACTCCGCTGGTGGGACAGGAATTCCTGGATCGCTACAACCTGCGCGACCCTCTCAACCGCGGGCTGCGACTCGGAGTCAGGACGGCGTTCTCGGCAGCCGGCGCTTCGACCCGTCAGTTCAAGCGCATTCAGGGCCTCGGGAAGCCACCGACCCGGCTGAAGGCCAGCGGCGCCAACTATTTTGACCTCACCCCGGACGACGAGCAGAAGATGATCGTCGAAACGGTCAACGAGTTCGCCGAGGAGATCCTGCGCCCGGCCGCCCGTGATGCCGACGACGCCGCCGCATATCCCAAGGACCTGGTGGCCAAGGCCGCCGAACTCGGAGTCACGGCGATCAACATCCCGGAGGATTTCGACGGGATCGCCGCCCACCGCGCCACGGTCACCAACGCGCTCGTCGCCGAGGCATTGGCCTACGGCGACATGGGTTTGGCGCTGCCGATCCTGGCGCCCAGCGGCGTTGCGTCGGCCCTCACCCACTGGGGCAGCGCCGACCAGCAGGCCACCTACCTCAAGGAATTCGCCGGGGAGCATGTCCCGCAGGCATGTCTGGCGATCACCGAGCCGCGGGCGTTGTTCGACCCCACGGCACTGAAGACCACCGCGGTCCGCACGCCCAGCGGTTACCGCATCGACGGCGTCAAGTCGCTGGTTCCCGCCGCCGCCGATGCCGAATTGTTCATCGTGGCAGCACAATTGAACGGCAAACCGGCCATGTTCATCGTCGAGGCCGCGAGCAAGGGCGTCACGGTGACCGCCGATCCCAGCATGGGTATTCGGGCGGCCGCCCTCGGCAAGGTCGAGTTCGCCAACGTGTCCGTTCCCCTGAGCGCACGGCTGGGCGAAGACGAGGCCGCCGACGAGGATTACTCCCAGGCCATCGCCCTGTCCCGGCTGGGCTGGGCGGCGCTGGCCGTCGGCACCTCACACGCCGTCCTGGACTACGTGGTGCCCTACATCAAGGAACGCCAGGCCTTCGGCGAGCCCATTGCCCATCGTCAGTCGGTGGCCTTCATGTGTGCCAACATCGCCATCGAACTCGACGGCCTGCGCTTGATCACCTGGCGCGGCGCCGCGCGGGCCGAACAGGGCCTGCCGTTCGCCCGCGAGGCGGCACTGGCCAAGAAACTGGGCACCGACAAGGGCATGCAGATCGGCCTCGACGGCGTGCAGCTGCTCGGCGGCCACGGTTACACGAAAGAACACCCGGTCGAACGCTGGTACCGCGATCTGCGGGCCATCGGCGTCGCCGAGGGTGTTGTTGTTCTCTGAAACGGGCCAGTTCTCTAGGAAGGCACCAAGCACATGGCGATCAATCTGGAAATGCCGAAGAAGCTGCAGGCCGTCATCGAGAAGGGCCACCAAGGTGCAGCCGAGATGCTGCGGCCGATCTCGCGCAAGTACGACCTCAAAGAACACGCCTACCCGGTGGAGCTGGACACCCTCGCAGACCTTTTCGAGGGCATCTCCGAGGCGAAGACCATCTCGTTCGCGGGAGCCGAGGCCTTCCGGGACGCAGCGGTAGACGATGGCGACAAACCCGTAACGGTCAACGGCGCCAACATGTCTGCGCTGCTGAACGCCCTCGAGATCTCCTGGGGTGATGTCGCGCTGCTGCTGTCGGTGCCGCGCCAGGGCCTGGGCAACGCGGCCATCTCGTCGGTGGCCACTCCCGAGCAGCTCGAGCGTCTGGGCACCGACGTATGGGCCGCGATGGCCATCACCGAACCGGGCTTCGGCTCGGACTCCGCGGCCGTGTCCACCACCGCCAAACTCGACGGCGACGAGTACGTCATCAACGGCGAGAAGATCTTCGTCACCGCGGGCTCGCGGGCCACCCATATCGTGGTGTGGGCGACGCTGGACAAGACCTTGGGTCGCGCGGCCATCAAGTCGTTCATCGTGCCCCGCGAACACCCGGGTGTCACCGTCGAACGCCTCGAGCACAAGCTCGGCATCAAGGCCTCCGACACCGCCGTCATCCGCTTCGACAACGCCCGGATCCCGAAGGACAACCTCCTCGGCAGCCCGGAGATCCACGTGGAGAAGGGTTTTGCGGGGGTCATGGAGACCTTCGACAACACCCGGCCCATTGTGGCGGCCATGGCGGTCGGGGTTGCTCGCGCCGCCCTGGAGGACCTGCGCAAGATCCTCACCGAGGCCGGGATCGAGATCTCCTATGACAAACCGGCCCACGCCCAGAGCGCACCGGCCGCCGAATTCCTGCGGATGGAAGCCGACTGGGAGGCCGGTTATCTGCTGACCGTGCGCTCGGCATGGCAGGCCGACAACAAGATCCCGAATTCCAAGGAAGCCTCGATGGGCAAGGCCAAGGCCGCCCGCGTGGCCAGTGACATCACCCTCAAGGCCGTCGAACTGGCCGGTACCGTCGGCTATTCCGAGGAGGCACTGCTGGAGAAGTGGGCCCGCGATTCGAAGATTCTCGACATCTTCGAGGGCACGCAACAGATTCAGCAGCTGGTGGTGGCGCGTCGACTCCTGGGGTTGACGTCAGCAGAGCTCAAGTAGCAGGGCTGTTTTCGGTATCGGCCACGTGGTCAGCGGACGGGCCCCGGGGGATCACGATCGTCCTCGTGTTCGAGTAGGTCGGCCTGCAGCCACGCCACATCGCGCCAGCTGCCGTGTTTGAAGCCCACGCGGCGGAACACCCCCGCCTCCTGGAATCCGAACGCACGGTGAAACGCCATGCTGGCGTCGTTGGGTTGGGTGATGCCGGCGAAGGCACGTCGGTATCCGCGCCGCGCCAGCCTGGCCAGCAGCTCGGTGTACAGCAGGCGGCCGCCACCGCCGCGGTGCCGGTCCGGGGCAAGGTACACACTGGTTTCCACCGACCACTGATACGCAGCACGCGACTTGAACTCGGTGCTGTAGGCATACCCGGTCACCGCACCGGTGTCGTCTTCCAGGATCAGCCATTCGTGCTTGACGCGGGCGGCGGCGATTCGGTGCGCCATCTCGTCGGCGCTCGGCGGCTCGGCCTCGAACGTGATGGCGGTGTCCCGCACGTAGTGCGCGTAGATCCGCGCGCACGCAGCACCGTCGTCGACGCCGGCGTCCCGCACCCGCGGTGTCACGCCGCGCTGTCCAGCTGACCGCGGGTGTCGTCGTCCAGCTCGATCTCGGCCACCGCGAGGTTCTCCTCGAGATGCGGCACCGACGACGTTCCGGGAATGAGCAGCACATTGGGGGCCACACCGAGTGTCCACGCCAGCGCCACCTGCGCCGGGGTGCGGCCCAGCTGATCGGCGGTACGCCGGATGATCGGATTGCCGAGCACCGGATTGTCTTGCGCAAAGGCCGATCCCAGCGGGAAGAACGGCACGAAGGCAATGGCGCGGGCCACGCATTCGTCCAGCACGGCCTGGGAGCTGCGGTCGACGAGGTTGTACGGATTCTGCACGCACACGATGTCGGTCTGAGCCACGGCATGCACCAGATGCGACGATTCGATGTTCGACAGGCCGATTCCGCCGATCAGCCCTTCATCACGGGCCGCGATCATCACGGCCAACTGATCGTCGAACAAGGCGTCCGGCCCCGAGCTGTCCATGAGGCGCAGATTGACCGCCGCCAATCGTTCGATACCCAGCGTCTGCAGGTTCGCTTCGATATCGGCGCGCAAGTCGGCGGGGGTGTCCACGGGCAGCCAGGCACCCTTGTCGTCGCGGCGGCCACCCACCTTGCTCACGATGGCCAGATCACTCGGATAGGGGTGCAAGGCTTCGCGGATCAGCTGATTGGCCACCACCGGGCCGTAGTACTGCGCCGTGTCGATGTGGTCGACACCCAGTTCGACAGCACGGCGCAGCACCGCCAGCGCCTGATCGCGGTCTCGTGGCGGCCCGAAGACACCCGGCCCCGGCAATTGCATGGCGCCGAAACCGACTCGGCGCACCTGGAAGTCTCCCAGCTGGTAGCGCTCAGCACTCATGTCAGAACCCGTTCCGGACCACGACTCGGGTCCGCCCGGTGACCCCGCCACCGGTGATCGTGCCCAGCACCTCGGGAACATCGAGTACCGCCACATCGCGGGTCACCCGGTCCAGATGTAGCGGAAACAGCTCGGTCTCGATCTGCTGCCAGACCGCACGCCGGGCCTCGATGTCGAGTTGCACGGAGTCGATGCCGGCCAGGGTGACACCGCGCAGGATGAACGGGTGCACGGTGGCCGGAAGATCCGCGGATCCGGCCAGACCCGAGATCGCAGCGATACCACCGTATTTCAGGGTGCTGAGTGCGTAGGCCAACGTCTTGCCGCCGACGCAGTCGACGACGCCGGCCCAGTGGGTCTTCCCCAGCGGGCGCACCTTTTCGTCCGGGCCCGGCACCCGGTCGATGACCTCGGCAGCGCCGAGATCGCGGAGCAGATCATGGGCGTCGGGCTTGCCGGTGGACGCCACCACCTCGTAACCGAGGCCGGCCAGCAGGTCCACGCTGACACTTCCCACTCCCCCGGTGGCGCCCGTGACGAGGACCGGACCGTCACCCGGGGCCACCCAGTGCGCCCGCAGCGCGTTGACACTCATGGCGGCGGTGAACCCCGCCGTGCCGATCGCGGCCGCCTGCGCAGCGGTGATGCTGTGCAGCTTCACCACGTACTCCGCGGGGTACCGGGCCAGGGTGGCGTAGCCGCCGTGGCGGCCGGTGCCGATGTCGTAACCGTGCGCCACCACGGTGTCACCGACGGCGAACCCGGGAGACGAACTCGCGGCCACGGTGCCGGCCACGTCGATGCCGGGAATCAGCGGATAAGACCGTGCCACACCGGCTTTCGGTGTCACAGCCAGCGCGTCTTTGTAGTTGACGCCCGAATACTCGACAGAGATCAACACCTCACCGTCCGGCAGTGCCGACGCCTCGAGCTTTTCGTGCCGCAGCACGATGTCACCCGCGGCATCCTCATGGGCCACCAGAGCGTCGAACTCATCGACCTGGGTCATCACCGAATGTCCTCTCGACCGTCCGTACCGGATCACTGACGATCATGCTCCTCCACCGGCGCGACCCAGACCCCGACACCCGCAAACGCCGACTTTCCATACCAGACAGTATGGTATGGTCGGCCGATGAACACAGCCGCCGCGGCAGTGATCGACCAGCAGTTCATCGACCGGCTCGCCGAGCGCGCCCGAGAAGCCGAGACACTGCGCCGCCTACCCGCCGCCACCGTCGCCGACCTGGTGGAATCCGGCTTCACCGACCTGCTGGTGCCCGCCCGCTACGGCGGCAGGCAGGCGGAGTTCCCGGCGCTGCTGGACCCGGTGCGGCGGATGGCGCACGGCTGCGCCTCCAGCGCATGGACCATCGGCTTCTACGTGCTGCACAACTGGATGCTGGCCCTGTTCGACGAACAGGCACAGGCCGAAGCATTCGCCTCCCGCCCGTTCCTGGCGCCGGCTCCCCTGGCCCCCACCGGCCGCGGGCTGCCCGCACCGGGCGGCATCCGGCTCCGTGGCCGCTGGTCCTGGGCGACAGGCGTGATGGACGGCAACTGGATCATCGTCGGCGCACTGTGCGGGCCGGATCACGACCTCTACCCGGCGCTGGCCCTGCTGCCGATCACGGACACCCGCATCGAGGACGTCTGGCACACCGACGGGATGTGCGCCACCGGTTCCAACGACGTCCTCATCGACGGCGCCTTCGTCCCCGAACACCGTCTGGTGCGTGTCGCCGACATCTATGCCGGCACCGCCCCGGGCGCCGCCCTGCACGACAGCCCCACCTACCGGTGGCCCATGGTGCCTGCGTTGTCCCTACTGGCCGCCATGCCCGCGCTCGGCAGCGCCGAACGGGTCATCGACCTCTATGCCGAGCGACTCTCCGAGCGGGTGCTCGCTTACGAAGGCGTGAAACAGAAAGACAAACCGATCGCCCAGGCCCATCTCGGCGAGGCGCAGGTGCGCGTGCGCGCGCTCCGCGCGCTGCTCTGCGAAACCGTGGACAGCCTCGAAAACGCAGTGCTCGCAGGGGATCCGGTACCCAAGCCCCTTCGCGCCCAAGCCCGACTCACGGCCGCCCACGTCGTGCACGAGTCGCGGGAGGTGATCGCCATGCTGGTGGGCGCGTCGGGGGCCGGCGCCCACTTCCTGACCAATCCGCTGCAACGGGCCAAACGCGATGTGGATGTGCTGGCCGGTCACGTCATCTTCGACTACGACACCAGCCGTGAGCTCGCCGGCGCGCTGGCGATCGGCGCCAAGATCCCGCCGTTTGCGATGGTGTGACGATGACCGCCAGGACGACGTCGCGACTGTCGGTCGATGACTGGATTCAGGCCGGCTACGCACTGCTGGCCGACGAAGGCTTACCGGCACTCAAGATCGACCGGCTCTGCAGCCGGCTCGGCGTCACCAAGGGCAGCTTCTACTGGCATTTCACCGATATGGCGACCTATCGGGCCGCACTGATCCAGTCCTGGGCCGAACAGCGCGGCGAAGAACCCGACGACAGCGACAGACCACCGCGTGAGCGCCTGTCGACGATGATCACCGCGCTGGTGAGCCCGCGGCACTGGAAGCTCGAACGCACGATGCGGGAATGGGCCCGGACGGACAAGAACGTGGCCGCCGGCGTCGACGCCGCGGACCGGCGTGTGCAGTCCCGCGTGCGTCAAGCGTTCGTGGACCTGGGGTTCGACGTGCCGGACGCCGAGTTGCGGGCGGCGACGACGTTCGCGGCCGGAATCGGCTTCCTGAGCCTGGCGGGAGCGAAACCCCGGCCGCTGACCGCGGGTCAACGCGAACGTTTCCTGGATCTCATGACGCGACCGTAGCCGGAACTTGACACCCGTTGACTTCAGGCAAAAGTGAAGTTAACGTCACTTTTCAGTCGACGATCGACAGGAGTAACCCAATGGAGTCGTTTACTCACCTTCGCAAGGGCGTCACACCGCGGCGGCTGCACGCGGATCTCAACGGGCTCAAAGACGATGAGCTGGGACGCGGTGGTTTCACCGGCCGCACCGCCAACATGTACCGCCGCCACGACCCCACCGCCTTCCGGTCGGTCGGCCCCCTGCGACCGGTCGACGTACTGGCCGGCGAGCTCAAGCCCAGCGACGCCACCGAGGCCCACGGCAGCCCGATGTTGTTGTTCTCCAACGCCGATTGCCGCATCTACCTGTCTCGGCGCGGCCAGGAGATGCCGTTCTTCACCCGATACGTCGACGGCGACCTGCTGCTCTTCGTGCACCAGGGCTCGGGACTGGTGGAAACGGAGTTCGGCCCGCTGCCCTACCGCGAGGGCGATTGGGTGTACATCCCCAAGGCATGTACGTGGCGCCACCTCCCCGCCACGGAGACCACCTGGCTGATGATCGAAGCGACCGACGAGTTCCGGGTGCCTCCGCCGGGACAGCTGGGCCGGCACTTCCCGTTCGATCCGTCGCAGGCCGTCATCCCGGAGCCGGCGCCCTCCGGCATGGAGGAGCGTGACGAATACGAGGTTCGTCTCGTCCACGACGGCGGTCCGACAACGCTGTTCTACCAACACAATCCGCTGGACGTCGAAGGGTGGCGAGGCGACAACTTCGCCTTCACGTTCAACATCGCCGACTACAACGTCGTCACCTCAGCCAGTGTGCACCTGCCGCCGACGGTGCATCTGTTCATGCAGGCGACCGGTGTCTACGTGATGAACTTCCTGCCCAAACCCGCCGAGAGTGTGCCGGGTACCGAACGCACGCCCTGGTATCACCGCAACGTCGACTTCGACGAGATCGCCTTCTTCCACGGCGGTTCGCTCTACGGCATTCCGATGCCGCCGGGACTGATCAGCCATGCCCCGCAGGGGGTTCACCACGGCGCCCCGGAGAAGGCACGCGAGCGCGCCCGCCGGAAGTTCGACGAGTACACCGATGTGGACTGGAAGGTGATCGCGATCGACACGCGGCGCCGGTTGATTCCGTCCGCCGAGGTGCTGGCCCACGACCTGGGTCAGCACTGACGTGGCCCGGCACGAGTATCGGCGAATCCCCTATCTGATTGCCTACCAGAACAATTCGGCGGTCCGCGATGTCTACGGCGGGGTGGCCGAGCTGGTGGTGCTGGAGAGTTATCTCCTCAAACCCGACCGCCCCTCCGATACCGTGCTGGTGTTCATGCACCCGATCGGAGGCGGCGCCTATCTGCCGATGATCAACGGGCTGGCCAAGGCCGGCCACCATGTCATCTACTGCAACAGCCGGTTCCGCGGCACCGACTCGGCGTTGCTGATGGAGAAGGTGGTCGAGGATCTCGGCGAGTGCGTCAAAGACGCCAAGAACCGGCTGGGGTACTCGAAAGTGGTGCTGGCCGGATGGAGCGGCGGCGGCTCGCTGTCTGTGTTCTACCAGCAGCAGGCTCAGAAGCCCACGGTGACGGCCAGTCCGTCCGGCGACGGCCCGGATCTGACCAAGCTGGGCCTGCTCCCGGCCGACGGCATCATGTTGCTGGCCGCACACATCAGCAGGCACGGCACGCTGACCGAATGGCTGGACGCCTCGATCCTCGATGAGAACGATCCGGACAACCGTGATCCCGAGCTCGATCTCTACAACCCGGACAACCCCAACCAGCCCCCGTACACCCCTGAGTTCCTGGAGCGCTACCGGGCAGCGCAGGTGGCGCGGAACCGGCGCATCACCGCCTGGGTCAAAGACAAGCTGGCCGAACTGAAAGCGGCAGGCCGAGCAGACGACGAGTTCGCGTTCGTCGTACACGGCACCATGGCCGATCCTCGCTGGCTCGACCCGTCCGTCGACCCCAACGACCGTGAACCCGGCACCTGCTATCTGGGCGACCCGCAGGTGGTCAACATGAGCCCGGTGGGGCTGGCGCGCTTCTGCACCTTGCGCAGTTGGCTGTCGCAGTGGAGTTATGACGACGCCAACGGTGACGCCGTGAAGGCCGGCCCGGATATCGACGTCCCGGCCCTGGTGATCGGCAACCTCGCCGACGACGCCTGCACCCCGAGCCATACCCGCAGACTGTTCGAGGCGATCGGGCATCCGGACAAGGAACTGCACGAAATCGAAGGCGCCAACCACTACTACGCCGGACCGGCCCAACGTGAGACGCTTGCGCAGGCAGTCGGGATCTGTACCGACTGGCTGCACCGGCACGGCTTCTCGCAGGAGGTGAAGTGACTCCCACCGGTCCATTGGACGGTGTCCGGGTGTTGGAGGTCGGCACGCTGATCTCGGGCCCGTTCGCCGGCCGGCTGCTCGGCGACATGGGTGCCGAGGTCATCAAGATCGAGCCGCCCGGGGCGCCCGACCCGCTGCGCACCTGGGGCCAGGCCGAACTCGACGGGCACCGGTTCTTCTGGACGGTGCACGCCCGCAACAAGAAAGCGGTCACACTGGACCTGCGCACCGAGCAGGGCCGCGAGCTGTTCCTGGAACTCGTCGACTGCAGCGACATCATCGTCGAGAACTTCCGGCCGGGCACCCTGGAACGCTGGAACCTCGGCTACGACGTCCTGCATGCGCGCAACCGCGGCATCATCCTGGTCCGGGTGTCCGGTTACGGCCAGACCGGGCCCGACGCGCACCGGGCAGGTTACGCCTCGGTGGCCGAAGCGGCCAGCGGATTGCGTCACCTCAACGGATTCCCCGGCGGTCCCCCGCCCCGGCTGGCGCTCTCACTGGGCGACAGCCTGGCGGGTATGTTCGCCGCCCAGGGTGCGTTGGCCGCGCTCTACCGGCGCACCGTCACCGGCGAAGGACAGGTGGTCGACACCGCGCTCACCGAATCCTGTTTGGCGGTGCAGGAATCCACGATCCCGGATTACGACGTCGGCGGTGTGGTGCGTGGTCCGTCAGGCACCCGCTTGGAGGGGATCGCCCCGTCCAACATCTATCGCAGCGCCGACGGCAGCTGGGTGGTGATCGCCGCCAACCAGGACACCGTGTTCCGCCGGCTCTGCGCCGCGATGGACCGGCCCGAGCTGGCCAGCGATGACCGGTTCGTCGACCACGCAGCCCGGGGACGCAATCAGGATGAGCTCGACAAACTGATCGGCGACTGGGCCGCCACCCGGCAGCCCGCCGACATCATCGACACACTGTCGGCCGCCGGCGTGATCGCCGGCCCCATCAACACCGTCGCCGAGGTGGTCCACGATCCGCAACTGCGGGCCCGGGGCATGCTGGTGGAGCACTGGGACGAGCGGGTCGACCGGTCGGTCCTCGGACCGGGCATCGTGCCCGTGCTGTCCGAATCACCGGGCACGGTGCGCTGTTCGGGCTCCAGCAGGCCCGGTCAGCACAACGACGAGGTGTTCGGCGAGCTGCTCGGACACACCGACGACGAGCTCGCGGCGTTGCGCACGAAGGGGGTGCTGTGACAGATCTACCCGAGCACGTCACCATCCGGGAAGTGGCCCTGCGTGACGGCCTGCAGATCGAGGCTCCGATTCCCCTGGCCGCCAAGATCGAACTCCTCGAAGCCATCGTGGCCACGGGTGTCCGCGAGGTGGAGGCCACCGCGTTCGTCTCGCCCAGCAAGGTGCCCGCTCTGGCCGACGCCGCAGAATTCGCTGCGGCCCTGGCGGATTTCCCGGACACCGTGCACTTCTCGGCGCTGGTCGCCAGTCCCAATGGCGCCAAACGGGCCATTGCCGCCGGCCTGGGCACCATCGAGTACGTGGTCTCGGCGGCCGACGGGCACAGCCGGGCGAACGTGGGTCGCAGTACCGCCGAAGCCGGCGCCCAGATCCCGGAGATCGTGGCGATCGCCCACGACAGCGGGGTCAGCGTCGAAGTCATCATCGCCACCGCCTGGGACTGTCCCTTCGACGGGCCCACCGCACCGCAGCGGGTGCTCGACGTGGCGACGGCCGCGGTGGCCGCCGGTGCCGATCGGTTGGCCATCGCCGACACCATCGGCACGGCCACACCACGCCGGGTGCGGTCGCTGATCGAGCAGATCGGACCCGCAGTGGGCGAACTGCCGCTGGGTGCGCACTTTCACAACACCCGGGGCGCCGGGCTGGCCAGCGCGTACGCCGCGGTCAGCGCCGGAGTGACGCGGCTGGACGCCTCGGTCGGCGGGTTGGGCGGCTGTCCGTTCGCCCCCGGTGCCAGCGGTAACATCGCCACCGAGGACCTGGTATACCTGTTGCGCGACAGCGCTGTTCACACCGACGTCGACCTGCAGGCGGCCATCGCGGCGGCGGCCGTCGCGCAACGCCTGGTAGGACACGAGCTGCCCAGCGCGCTCCTGCGCGCCGGTGACCGGTTGCCGGACGGATAGCCGTGACAGGCGAGCTGTCGCCGAAGGGCAGACAGACCAGGGAGGCCCTCGCGCAGGCTGCACGAAAACTGTTCGCCGAACGGGGCTTCCACGCAACCACGCTCGCCGACATCACCTCGGCGGCGGGTAAGTCGTCGGCAGCCTTCTACCGCTACTTCGACGACAAGGAGGACCTGCTGGCGGTGCTGGCCGAATCCTTCCTCACCGACGTGGTGCGACCGTCCGGCGGGGACATCCACCTGCCGGAGTCCCCGGACGACACCGCGTTCTTCACGGCGGCGGTCACCGGGTACTGGAACATCTTCAAGCAGAACATCGGCATCATGGTGGCGGTGGACCAACTGGCCGCCGGTCAGGCGCGGTTCGCGGCGGTGCAGAACGAGTTCCGCAGATTCGGTATGGACATCGTGCGCGCCTCGGTGGAGCGCGCCCAGAACCAGGGCTACGGCAACGACCTCGATCCGGACCACATCGCGCTGGCCATCGCGTTGCTGTTCGAACAGTTCACCACGGTGTACCTGCGCCCGGATGCCGCCGCACTCGGTGTGCGCACCAGCGACCGGGACGCCGTCCGCACACTGGCCACCATCTGGAAGAAAACGTTGTACGGCTACTGACCCCTTTCAGCCCTATCGTGGAGGAATCGACGTGGATTTCACTCTGCCGGAACATCTTCCGGGACTTCTCGCCGAGATGGACGCATTCATCGAAGCGGAGATCAAGCCGCTGGAACGCGAGAACATGCAGTACTTCGATCGGCGGCGCGAGTTCGCCAGGACCGATCTGGCGGGCGGCGGCGTCCCGGCCCGGGAATGGGAGGATCTGCTCGACGAGATGCGCCGCCGCGCCGACAAGGCAGGCTGGTTGCGGTACGGCCTGCCCGCCCAGTTCGGTGGGCGCGACGGTACCAACCTCGATATGGCGGTGATCCGGGAACACCTGGCGCACAAGGGTCTCGGACTTCACAACGATCTGCAGGACGAGTCCTCGATCGTCGGCAACTTCCCGCAGGTCATCATGATGGACCGGTTCGGCACCGAGGAGCAGAAGCGGGAGTGGATCGAGGCCATGCTGACCGGGAAGCGGTCCATGGCCTTCGGATTGACCGAACCAGGGCACGGGTCCGACGCCACCTGGCTGGAGACACGCGCTGAGCTCCACGGGGACGAATGGGTGATCAACGGCGCCAAACGCTGGAACACCGGCGTGCACCGTGCCACCCACGACCTGGTGTTCGCCCGCACATCCGGGCAAGCGGGGCAGGCGGTCGGTATCACCGCGTTCCTGGTGCCCACCGACACCCCGGGTTTCGAGGTGCCGTACTACTGGTGGACGTTCAACATGCCCAGCGATCACGGGGAGGTGACGCTGACCGATGTTCGGGTGCCCGTCGACGCGGTGCTCGGCGAGGTCGACCACGGTCTGGAAGTCGGGCAGACCTTCCTGCACGAGAACAGGATTCGCCAGGCCGCCAGCAGTCTCGGCGCGGCGCAGTACTGTATCGACCGGGCCGCGGGTCACGCCGGCGAACGCGTGGTATTCGGCAAGCCGCTGTCGGTGAATCAGGCCGTGCAGTGGCCGCTGGCCGAGCTGCAGACCGAAGCGCAGATGGTCCGTCTACTGGTCTACTACGCCGCCTGGCACCTGGACCGCGACCACCACATGGAGGTCTCGGACAAGGTGTCGATGGCCAATTACCGCGCCAACCGTCTGGTGTGTGAAGCCGCCGACCGGGCCATGCAGATCCACGGCGGCATCGGCTACAGCCGCCACGAACCGTTCGAACACATCTATCGGCACCACCGGCGGTACCGGATCACCGAGGGCGCCGAAGAGATCCAGATCCGCCGCGTGGCCCAGCGCATGCTCAAATTCGGGTCACGCCGGTGACTCCGGAGAAGCTGGGCCCAGCACTGACCTCGGTGCTGCAGCCCCTTCTCGGCGACGACGTGACCGTCACGGATCTGCGGGTGCTCACCGGCGGGGCCAGCCGCACCACGTGGTCGTTCACCGCCACCGCCGGCGCCGACCGCCGCCCCCTGATCCTGCGGACCGGCCCGCCGGATGACGTGCACGCCGGTATGGAACTCGAAGCCCGGGTGCAGTCGCTGGCCGCTGCCGCCGGTGCGCCGGTGCCGCAGATCCTCACCGCGGACAACTCTTCTGCCGGGCTGGGTAATCCGTACCTGATCTGCAGCGCCATCGCCGGGGAGACCATCGTGCGGCGGATCCAGCGTGGTCTCGATGACGCCGGCCGGGAGCAGCTGTTGCGGCAATGCGCGGGGGCACTGGCCGCGATCCATTCCGCCGATCCCGCGGACGCGGGCCTGCAGCCGCAGGACCCGTTGACCCAGTGGCGCGAGCAGCTCGACGAAATGGGCGACACCACCGCCACTTTCGAGTGGACATTCCGCTGGCTCGAGGCGCACCGCGCCGACCTACCGCCGTCCGCGCCGACACTCGTGCACGGAGATTTCCGGATGGGCAACCTCATCGTCGACGTCGAAGGCGGGACCGGGCTGGCCGCGGTGCTGGACTGGGAACTGGTGCACAGCGGCGAGATCTACGAAGACCTGGCCTGGTTCTGTGTCCGGGCGTGGCGGTTCGGCGCACCCCGCGAGCTGGGAGCCGGCGGACTGGGCAGCATCGAGGCGTTCCTCACCGCCTACGAGGCGGCGTCCGGTGCCGCCGTGGACCGGGCGGCGTTTCGCTGGTGGCTGGTGGCCGCCACGCTGCAGTGGGGTGTCATCTGCCGATATCAGGCCCAACGACATCTGTCCGGCCAGTCCCCGTCGGTGGAACTGGCCACGATCGGGCGCCGGGTGTGCGAGAACGAGTGGGATCTGCTCGAACTGCTCGACACCCGGGTGGGCGCATGACAGGTCTGCACGGCCGCCCGACGGCCGCCGAACTCGTGGCCGCGGTGGCCGACTTCCTCGACGGGGATGTCCGCGACGCCACCACCGGGCAGGTCAACTTCCACGCCCGGGTGGCCGCCAACGCGCTGCGCATGGTGCAGCGGGAATTGCAGGGCGCCGCGGGCGCCGACGAAGTACACGCGGCGCTGCAGCGCCTGGGATACCGCGACGAGGCCGGCTTGGCCGCCGCCATCCGGCGCGGCGACCTCGACGACCGCCCCGCGGAATTGTCGGACTGTCTGCGCACACTGGTCTCACACCGCCTGGCTGCCGCGCATCCGGGTTACGCCGAGCCGCAGGAGGCCGCCACATGACCATTCGCGAGGCATCGGCCGTCGAGGACGTCGCCGACACCCTCTTTCGTGCCATCGAGGGCAGCGACATCGCCATGATCGAAGAACTCTGGAACCACGACATCCTGGTCTGGCACTCCGGGGACCTCGAAGACAACAACCGGGAGCGGGCGTTGCGGGTCATCTGCTGGTTCATCAACCGGACCAGCGAACGCCGTTACGAGATCCTGGACCGCCAACTGTTCGAAGACGAGTCGGCGCAGGGGTTCGTCCAGCAGCACATCCTGCACGCCACCGGCGCCCGCGGTCCCATCGCCATGCGGGTGTGCATCGTGGTGAAGCTGGGAAACAATGGTCTGATCAGCCGTATTGATGAATACTTCAATCCGTCAGATATCGCCCCCTTGCTGAACTAGGGAGATACCGGTGACCATGCTCGACAGCTTGCTCGGCGATCCGGGCAACGCCGCGGTGTGGACGCTGGTGCCTGACCGGTCCCAGATCAGGTTCCGCTGCCGGTCGTTGTGGGGACTGGTCCCGGTGAACGGCCGGTTCACCGAGTTCAGCGGCGATGGCCAACTGGGCGGCGGCACCGCCTTCGGCCGGGTGGACATCGCGGCGGCCTCGCTGACCACCGGAATCCGCAAACGTGATGAGCATCTGCGCTCGGAGGACTTCTTCGCTGTCGATCGGTTCCCCACCATCAGCGTGGTGGTCACCGCGGTGCAGCCCGCACCCGAGGGTGTGGAGCTGCGCAGCAGCCTCACCGTCCACGGCATCACCCGTCCCATCCCGATGTCGGGCAGGATCGCGCTTCTCGACGACGGCGCCGTCGAGATATCCGCCCACACCACGGTGGACCGCACCCACTGGGACGTCGACGGGAATCTGCTCGGCATGGTCAGATCGGCAACCATGCTGCACGGCCGCGCAGTGTTCGTGAAAAGCGGCTCGCAGTAACCGAAGTGGCTGCCGCAAACAGCCTGTAGCATCGGCTCGTGCCCGACAGTCGCCGCGACGTTTCGGGTGCGGTCCGTGTCCTGGTGTACAGCGACAACGCGCGTACGCGCGAGCAGGTCAAGCTCGCGTTGGGTAAGCGGATCCACCCCGGACTGCCCGAACTGAGCTACCTCGAGGTGGCTACCGCCCCCGTCGTCATCCAGCACATGGACTCCGGTGATGTCGATCTGGCAATCCTGGATGGCGAAGCCACCCCGACCGGCGGTATGGGCCTGGCCAAGCAGCTCAAGGACGAACTCGACGAGTGCCCACCGATACTGGTTCTCACCGGCCGGGCCGACGATGCGTGGCTGGCCAATTGGTCGCGCGCGGAGGCGGCGGTGCCGCATCCCATCGATCCGATCCGCTTGGGCGAAGCCGTCGCCGGACTGTTGCGCGGTATTCCGCAAAGATGACGCTTCGGTAACCGAAGCCTCACAGCACACCACCCGGACAGCACCAATTACGCTGCGCCCCTTGCGGGTTCGCCGCCAGAATGGCGGCAGTCGGCTGTTGGATCGATCCTATCGAAATGCGCCAACCTGCCGGTCAAGATCGCTAGGCTGTGTTGTAGCTCACATCCACAGCCAAGGGAGCCGACGTCATGGACGGCGAACACGCATGAATCTCTATCTGCCCATCTTGGTGCTCGGGGCCATAGCGGCGGCATTCGCGATCGTGTCGGTGGGAATTGCGTTGGTGATCGGTCCGCGACGGTTCAACCGGGCCAAGCTGGAGGCCTACGAGTGCGGTATCGAACCGGCGCGCCAGCCCACGGGGATGGCGCGGTTCCCCGTCAAGTTCTATCTGACGGCCATGCTGTTCATCGTCTTCGACATCGAGATCGTCTTCCTCTACCCGTGGGCGGTGTCTTTCGACCAGCTGGGCATGTTCGCCCTGGTGGAGATGCTGCTGTTCATGGCGACCGTCTTCGTGGCCTACGCCTACGTGTGGCGCCGCGGCGGCCTGGATTGGGACTGAGAAGGGATCGGGACAGCACATGGGACTGGAAGAGCAGCTTCCCGGCGGGATCCTGTTGTCGACGGTGGAGAAGGTCGCCGGGTTCGTGCGGAAGGGCTCGTTGTGGCCGGCGACGTTCGGGTTGGCCTGCTGCGCGATCGAGATGATGGCAACGGCGGGGCCGCGGTTCGACATCGCGCGATTCGGGATGGAGCGGTTCTCGGCGACGCCGCGCCAGGCGGATCTGATGATCGTGGCGGGCCGGGTGTCACAGAAGATGGCGCCCGTGCTGCGGCAGGTCTACGACCAGATGGCCGAGCCGAAGTGGGTGCTGGCCATGGGGGTGTGCGCGTCATCGGGTGGGATGTTCAACAACTACGCGATCGTGCAGGGCGTTGACCACGTGGTGCCGGTGGACATCTACCTGCCGGGATGCCCGCCGCGGCCGGAGATGTTGTTGCACGCCATCGTGACATTGCACGCCAAGATCGCCGAGATGCCGCTGGGGGTGCACCGCGATGAGGTCGTCGCGGCCGCCGAGGAGGCCGCCCTGGCGGCCCGGCCCACCATCGAACTCAAGGGGCTGCTGCGATGACGGGCGAGAACCCCGGTACGCCGGAAGCCCGAGACGTGATCGGGGTCCGGCGGGGCATGTTCGGCGCCTCCGGCACCGGCGACACCTCCGGCTACGGACGGCTGGTCCGGGAAGTCACCATGCCCGGCGGCTCCCCCCGGCCCTACGGGGGCTACTTCGACGCCGTGGTGGACCGGCTCGGAGAAGCTCTGGGCGCCAACGTGTTCGCGGCAGGAGTCAACCAGGTGGTGGTTCACCGCGGTCAGCTGACCCTGGATATCGACCGCGCCCGCCTGCTCCCGCTGGCCCGAACACTGCGTGATGACCCGCAATTGCGCTTCGAACTGTGCGCCGGAGTCTCCGGCGTGCACTACCCGAATGACTTCGGTCGGGAGTTGCGGGCGGTGTACCCGTTGATGTCCATCACCCACAATCGCCGTATCCAGCTGGAGGTGGCCTGCCCGGATACCGATCCCCATGTGCCGTCACTGTTTTCGGTGTACCCGACCTGCGACTGGCATGAGCGCGAGACCTATGACTTCTTCGGGATCGTCTTCGACGGCCATCCCGCACTGACGCGCATCGAGATGCCCGACGACTGGGTCGGCCATCCTCAGCGCAAGGACTACCCCCTGGGTGGGGTGCCGGTGCAGTACCACGGCGCCACCATTCCCCCGCCGGATCAACGGAGGTCCTACACCTGATGTCGACCGATACTGTCATCACCCTGGGCGGCCAGGACTGGGACGAGATCGTCACGCGCGCCAGGGCTTCGGTCGACGCCGGGGACGCCGGCGAGCGGATCGTGGTCAACATGGGGCCGCAGCACCCCTCCACCCACGGAGTGCTGCGGTTGATCCTGGAGATCGAAGGCGAGACCGTCACCGAAGCCCGCTGCGGGATCGGCTATCTCCACACCGGCATCGAGAAGAACCTGGAGTACCGCACCTGGACGCAGGGCGTCACCTTCGTCACCCGGATGGACTACCTGTCCCCGTTCTTCAACGAGACCGCCTACTGCCTGGGGGTGGAGAAACTGCTCGACATCACCGACGACATCCCCGAACGCGCTTCGGTGATCCGGGTGATGCTGATGGAGCTCAACCGCATCTCGTCTCATCTGGTGGCCCTGGCCACCGGCGGCATGGAACTGGGCGCCATGAGCGCGATGTTCTTCGGGTTCCGGGAGCGCGAAGAGATCCTGACGGTGTTCGAGGCCATCACCGGCCTGCGGATGAACCACGCCTACATCCGTCCCGGCGGGCTGGCCGCCGATCTGCCGGACGACGGTCTGGACCGCGTCAAACGCCTGCTGGACATCCTGCCCGGCCGGTTGCACGAATTGGAGAACCTGCTTCGGGAGAACCCCATCTGGAAAGCACGCACCGTCGGCATCGGCTACCTCGACCTGACCGGCTGCATGGCGCTGGGGATCACCGGCCCGGTGCTGCGGTCCACCGGCCTGCCCCATGACCTACGCAAGTCCCAACCCTATTGCGGCTACGAGACCTACGACTTCGAGGTGATGACCGACGACTCGTGCGACTGCTACGGCCGCTACGTCATCCGGGTCAACGAGATGAACGAATCACTGAAGATCGTGGCGCAGTGCGTGGCCCGGCTGGAGAAGCTCGCCGGCCCGGTGATGATCTCGGACAAAAAACTGGCCTGGCCGGCCGATCTGAAGCTCGGACCCGACGGCCTGGGCAACTCCCCTGACCACATCGCCAAGATCATGGGCCGTTCCATGGAGGGCCTGATCCATCACTTCAAGATCGTCACCGAAGGCATCCGGGTCCCGGCCGGGCAGTGTTACGTCGCCGTCGAGTCCCCGCGTGGTGAACTCGGTGTGCACATGGTCTCCGACGGCGGAACCCGGCCCTACCGGGTGCATTACCGCGACCCGTCGTTCACCAATCTGCAAGCCGTCGCGGCGATGTGTGAAGGCGGGATGGTCGCCGACGTCATCTCCGCCGTCGCGAGTATCGACCCGGTGATGGGTGGTGTCGACAGATGACGTTGGTGGATCTGCAACTCGGCGCCCGACCCGACGAGCCCGGCCCACCCGTGGGTGGGCCCGCTGCCTACCCCGCCGATATCGAAACCCGGCTGGGCGCCGATGCCGCCGCGATCATCGCCAAGTACCCGCACCCCCGCTCGGCGTTGCTGCCGCTGCTGCATCTGGTGCAGTCCGAGGACGGATACCTGACCGCAGCCGGTATCCGGTTCTGCGCCAACCAGTTACAACTGACCGACGCCGAAGTCACGGCGGTCGCCACGTTCTACTCGATGTACCGGCGCACCCCCACCGGCAAGTATCTGGTCGGAGTGTGCACCAACACCCTGTGTGCCATCATGGGCGGCGACGCGATCCTGGAAGCCCTGCAGACCCGGCTCGGCATCCACGCCGGGCAGACCACCGACGACGGCGCCATCACCCTCGAGCACCTGGAGTGCAACGCCGCCTGCGACTACGCGCCGGTGATCATGGTCAACTGGGAGTTCTACGACAACCAAAACCCCACCACCGCAGGCGAGCTCGTCGACAGTCTGCGCACCGGGGCGCCCATTCCACCCACCCGGGGCGCACCCCTGTGCACATTCACCGAGACCTCCCGCACCCTTGCCGGACTTCCGTCTCCGGCCGGGCCGGCCACCGGTCCCGGGCCGGCCACGCTGGCCGGGCTGCGCATCGCCGGCAGCCTGGGCATGCAGGCCCCACCGAGCACCGGCCCCGCCGACCAACCTTCGGCGGACACCGAGAGCACCGAACCCGAGGCCGTCGAATCGACGCGGGACGAACCGGCACCGGCCCCGTCGGCGACGGTGCCCGCCGAGCCGGGCACCGAGGAGACGGACCCGTCGGCAACGGAGTCAGGAGACTAGATGGCTCACCCAGATCGACAGCGGGTACCCCTGACCCCGGTCCTGAGCCGGTTCTGGGACGCCGAGCAGCCCTGGACCCTGGAAACCTACCGCAACCACGACGGGTATCAGGCGTTGGCCAGGGCACTGTCGATGCCCCCGGACGACGTCATCGCGCTGGTGAAGGATTCCGGCCTGCGCGGCCGCGGGGGCGCGGGTTTCCCCACCGGCACCAAATGGTCGTTCATCCCGCAAGACGCCACCGGCGCGGGCGCGAAGCCGCATTACCTGGTGATCAACGCCGACGAGTCGGAACCCGGTACGTGCAAAGACATTCCGTTGATGATGACCACTCCGCATTTTCTGGTCGAAGGCGCCATCATCGCGGCGTATGCCATCCGGGCCCACCACGCGTTCATCTACGTGCGCGGCGAAGTGGTCCCGGTGCTACGGCGCCTGCAGGCCGCGGTGGCCGAGGCGTACGAAGCCGGCTACCTCGGGGAGGACATCCTGGGGTCCGGCTTCGACCTGGAGTTGATCGTGCACGCCGGCGCCGGCGCCTACATCTGCGGTGAGGAGACCGCGCTGCTGGACTCGCTGGAAGGCCGGCGCGGGCAGCCTCGCCTGCGGCCGCCGTTCCCCGCCGTGGCCGGGCTCTATGCCTGCCCGACGGTGGTCAACAACGTCGAGTCCATCTCGTCCACCCCGCCGATCCTGCTCGGCGGGGTGGACTGGTTCAAGTCCATGGGGTCGGAGAAGTCCCCGGGATTCACCTTGTACTCGCTGTCGGGCCATGTCACGACGCCGGGGCAGTACGAGGCTCCGCTGGGTATCACACTGCGCGAACTCCTCGACTACGCCGGAGGTGTCCGCGCCGGCCATGAGCTCAAGTTCTGGACGCCGGGTGGGTCGTCGACGCCACTGCTGACGGCCGAACACCTCGACACACCACTGGATTACGAGGGTATGGCCAAGGCGGGGTCCATGCTGGGCACCAAGGCACTGCAGATCTTCGATGAGACGACATGTGTGGTGCGCGCGGTACGGCGCTGGACGCAGTTCTACGCCCACGAGTCCTGCGGCAAATGCACCCCGTGCCGCGAAGGCACCTATTGGCTGGCCCAGATCTACGAACGCCTGGAAACCGGCCGGGGCACCGAGGACGACATCGGCAAGCTGCTCGACATCGCCGACACCATCTTCGGCAAGTCCTTCTGTGCCCTCGGCGACGGCGCCGCGTCACCCATCGTCTCGTCCATCAAGTACTTCCGCGACGAGTACGACGCGCACCTGGCGGGCGGTTGTCCGTTCGACCCGTATGCCTCCATGCTCACCACTCCCGAGGGGGTCACCGCATGACCGCGAGCAGACTCGAACTCGGCCGATCGCGCTTCGGACCACCTGTGTTCATGACTGCCCGAGTCGGGGAGGCGCTGTCATGACGATCATCGAACCCGACCGCGACGCGACGGCCGTCGAGATGGTGTCGCTGGTCATCGACGACACCCCGATCTCGGTCCCGAAGGGCACATTGGTGATCCGCGCCGCGGAACTGATGGGCGTGCAGATCCCCCGCTTCTGCGACCACCCGCTGCTCGATCCGGTGGGCGCCTGTCGGCAGTGCCTGGTGGAAGTCGAGGGCCAACGCAAGCCGATGGCCTCCTGCACCACCACCGTCACCCCCGACATGGTGGTCCGCACCCAGCTCACCAGCCCCGCCGCCGACAAAGCCCAGCATGGCGTGATGGAACTGCTGCTGATCAACCACCCGCTGGACTGCCCGGTCTGCGACAAGGGCGGTGAATGCCCGCTGCAGAACCAGGCCATGTCGAACGGCCGGGAAGAGACCCGCTTCACCGATGTCAAACGCACGTTCCCGAAGCCGATCAACCTGTCCTCACAGGTGCTGCTGGACCGGGAACGCTGCGTGTTGTGCGCCCGCTGCACCCGCTTCTCCAACCAGGTGGCGGGTGATCCGTTCATCGAGTTGCTGGAACGCGGTGCGCTACAACAGGTCGGCATCGCCTCAGGCGCCGCGTTCGACAGTTACTTCTCGGGTAACACCGTGCAGATCTGTCCGGTCGGCGCCCTGACCGGCACCGCTTACCGATTCCGCGCGCGGCCCTTCGACCTGGTCTCCAGTCCCAGCGTCTGCGAACACTGTGCCTCCGGTTGCGCGCAGCGCACCGACCACCGCCGCGGCACCGTGCTGCGCCGTCTCGCCGGCGACGACCCCGAGGTCAACGAGGAATGGAACTGCGACAAGGGCCGCTGGGCATTCGCCTACCCCCGGGTGGGTGACCGCATCCTGACTCCCCTGATCCGGGAGGACGGGGAGCTGCGACCGGCGTCGTGGTCGGAAGCCATCACCACCGCGGCCTTCGGCCTGGCCGCGGCAGGCGCCCAGACCGGGGTGCTGGTGGGCGGCCGCGCGACCGTCGAAGACGCCTACGCCTATGCGAAGTTCACGCGAATGGTGCTGGGCAGCAACGACATCGACATGCGTGCCCGCCACCACTCCGCTGAGGAAGCCCAATTCCTGGCCACCCACGTCGCGGGCCACGCGATGGAGGTCACCTACGCCGATCTCGAAGCCGCGCCCATGGTGGTCCTCGCCGGCTTCGAACCCGAAGAAGAATCCCCCATCGTTTTCCTACGGCTGCGCAAGGCGGTGCGCAAGCACGCGCTCCAGGTGGTCGCGGTGGCCCCCTATGCCACCTACGGAGCCACGAAACTGGGTGCCCGCCTGGTGATGACGACGCCAGGTGACGAGGCGGCCGCGCTGGCGGGGCTGGAACTGTTGCCCGGGTCCATCATCCTGGTCGGCGAACGTCTGGCCACCTCGCCGGGTGCGCTGACGGCGGCGGCGCGGCTGGCCGGCACCAGCGGCGCACGCCTGGCATGGATCCCGCGACGCGCCGGTGAGCGCGGTGCCGTCGAAGCGGGGTGTCTGCCCAACCTGCTGCCGGGTGCGCGGCCGGTCGACGACGCCGACGCGCGAGCGCAGCTGGCCCGCGCCTGGAATGTCAGCGACCTCCCCGCCACGCCGGGGCGCGACACCACCGCGATCCTGGAGGCCGCCGCGGCCGGTCGGCTCGCGGCGCTGCTGATCGGCGGCGTCGACCTCACCGACCTGCCCGATCCCACAACTGCGCGGGCAGCGCTGGAAAACACCCCATTCGTGGTCAGCCTCGAACTCCGGGAAAGCACGGTCACCGCCCTGGCCGACGTGGTGTTCCCGATCGCCCCGGTGGCCGAGAAGGCCGGCGCATTCGCCAACTGGGAGGGACGGTTGCGACCGTTCGCACCGGCGCTCGCCAGCAACGCTGCACCGGATCTGCGGGTTCTGCAGACCTTGGCCGACGAACTCGGTGTCGATCTCGGGCTCGGCTCGGCGCACGCCGCGGGCGAGGATCTCGCGCGGCTCGGCCTGTGGGGCGGCGACCCGGCACCGGCCCCCGCCGTCGAACCGTCGGGGGCGCCGTCACCCGGGCGCGGTGAAGCGGTGCTGGCCACCTGGCGGATGCTGCTGGACAACGGACGGGCCCAGGACGGTGAGCCGCACCTGGCCGGCACCGCGCGGGCACCGGTGGCACGGCTGTCCGCAGCGACGGCCGCCGAGATCGGAGCCGGCGGAGGGGACCTGCTGACCGTGAGCACCGGACGCGGCAGCATCAGCCTGCCGTTGCTCATCACCGAGATGCCCGACCGGGTGGTGTGGCTGCCGGCGAACTCCCCGCGCAGCGTGGTCTCGGAGGACCTGGGCGTCGCGGCGGGCGCCGTCGTGACGATCGCACGAGGAGACGTGTCGTGAACCATCCCGATCTCAGCGTCTTCGGCCACGACCCCTGGTGGCTGCTGTTGGGCAAAGCGGTCGCGATCTTCGCGTTCCTGCTGCTGACCGTGCTGGTGGCGATCCTGGCCGAACGAAAGATCCTGGGCCGCATGCAGATGCGCTTCGGGCCCAACAGGGTGGGGCCGTTCGGTCTTTTGCAGTCGCTGGCCGACGGGGTGAAACTGGCCCTCAAGGAAGGGCTGACCCCCGCCGGTGTCGACAAGCCGATCTACCTGATGGCGCCCGTCATCGCCGTCATCCCGGCGATCATGGCGTTCGCCGTCATCCCGATGGGTCCGGCGGTATCGGTGTTCGGGCACACCACCGCGCTCCAGCTCACCGACATGGCCGTCGCCGTACTCTACGTGCTGGCGGTGACATCGGTCGGAGTGTACGGAATCGTGTTGGCGGGCTGGGCTTCTGGCTCCACCTATCCCCTGCTGGGTGGGTTGCGTTCCTCGGCGCAGGTGGTGTCCTACGAGATCGCCATGGCGCTGTCGTTCGTCGCGGTGTTCCTCTATGCGGGCACCATGTCGACCTCGGGCATCGTGGCCGCCCAAGCGCAGACCTGGTTCGTGGTGCTGCTGCTGCCGTCGTTCTTGGTGTACGTGACGGCCATGGTGGGTGAGACCAACAGGGCCCCGTTCGATCTTCCCGAAGCCGAAGGCGAGCTCGTCGGCGGTTTCCACACCGAGTACTCGTCGTTGAAGTTCGCGATGTTCATGCTGGCTGAATACGTCAACATGACCACGGTCTCGGCGCTGGCCACCACGATGTTCCTCGGCGGCTGGCAGGCCCCGTGGCCGCTCAGCATGATCGACGGCGCCAACTCCGGGTGGTGGCCCCTGATCTGGTTCATCGCCAAGGTGTGGGGATTCCTGTTCCTGTACATGTGGTTGCGGGCCACCCTGCCCCGTCTGCGCTACGACCAGTTCATGGCGCTGGGCTGGAAACTCCTGATCCCGGTGTCGCTGGCGTGGATCATGACCGTCGCGATCACCCACCAGGTGCGCGCAGACGGAGCACCGCCATGGGTCACCGCCGTGGTCTACGTCGGATTCATGGCCGCGATCCTGCTGGCCCTGTCCGCGTGGAACAGGATGCGGCGCAGACAGATCCGGGCCGCCACCGTGCCCACACCACCGGGTCCGGGCTCGTTCCCCATTCCACCCATGCCGCCGACCAAGGAGCCCTCTCGTGCCTGAATTCCTCAATGGTCTGGCCGGTTTCGGCGTGACGTTCTCGACGATGTTCAAGAAACCGATGACCGAGCAGTACCCGGACACCGACAAGGCCACCACACCGCGGTATCACGGCCGGCATCAACTCAATCGGTACGCCGACGGGCTGGAGAAGTGCATCGGCTGCGAGCTGTGCGCGTGGGCCTGCCCGGCTGATGCCATCTACGTCGAGGGCGCCGACAACACCGAGGAGCAGCGATTCTCCCCCGGTGAGCGGTACGGCCGGGTCTATCAGATCAACTATCTGCGCTGTATCGGTTGCGGACTGTGCATCGAAGCCTGCCCCACCCGGGCGCTGACCATGACCAATGACTACGAGATGGCCGACGACAACCGCGCCGACCTGATCTACGGCAAGGACAAACTCCTGGCACCGCTGGAGCCCGGGATGCAGGCCCCGCCCCATGCGATGGCCGACGGCGCCACCGACGACGACTACTACCTCGGCCATGTGAAATGACGCCCGACACCCTGCTTCTCGCCGAGGCGTTCACCCGGACCTCCACCACCGAGGCCGTCGCGTTCTACGTCCTGGGTGCCATCGCGCTGGCGGGGGCCATCGGGGTGGTGGCCGCCCCGAAAGCCGTGTACTCGGCGATCTTCCTGGCCGCCACCATGATCGCGCTGGCCATGCTCTACGTCGCCCAGGACGCCCTGTTCCTGGGCGTGGTGCAGGTGGTGGTCTACACCGGCGCGGTGATGATGCTGTTCCTCTTCGTGTTGATGCTCATCGGCGTCGACTCCTCCGAATCGCTGGTGGAGACCATTCGTGGACAACGGATCGCCGCGCTGGTCGCCGGCATCGGATTCGGCATCCTGTTGATCGCCGGCATCGGCGTGGTGTCCACGTCGGTGACCGGCGGTGGATTCGCCGGCCTGGCCGAAGCCAACGCGGGCGGCAATGTCGAAGGCCTGGCCGCACTGATCTTCACCAAGTACCTGTGGGCGTTCGAGGTCACCAGCGCGTTGTTGATCACCGCTGCGATGGGCGCGATGGTGCTGGCGCACCGGGAACGGTTCGAGCGCAGAAAAACTCAACGCGAACTGGCGGTCGAACGTTTCCAGCCCGGCGGTCACCCCACGACGTTGCCGAGCTCGGGGGTGTACGCCCGGCACAACGCGGTGGATGTCCCGGCCCGGTTACCCGACGGGTCCGATGCCACCCTGTCGGTCAGCAGCATCCTCGTTCGGCGACCGGTTGATGACATCGCGGAAGACAGGAACGGGCACCGATGAATCCCGACAAGGTTTTCGGCCGATCAACGTCGCTGGTCACCATCACCGCGGCCGGTGCATCATGAACCCGGATAATTACCTGCATCTGTCGGCGCTGCTGTTCACCATCGGCGCCGCGGGAGTGCTGTTGCGGCGCAACGCCATCGTCATGTTCATGTGTGTGGAACTGATGCTCAACGCCTGCAACCTGGCATTCGTGGCGTTCTCCCGGATGCACGGCCACCTCGACGGCCAAGTGGTGGCGTTCTTCACCATGGTGGTGGCCGCCTGCGAAGTGGTGGTCGGGCTGGCCATCATCATGACCATCTACCGCACCCGGCGCTCCGCCAATGTCGACGACGCACACCTTCTGAAGGGCTAGGCGGCATCCATGGACCTGCTGTGGTTGATCCTGCTGCCGCTGGCCGGTGCAACGGTGTTGCTACTGGGCGGGCGCGCCACCGACAGGTGGGGGCACCTCCTGGGCTGCGCCACCATGATCGCCGCGTTCACGTGGGCGGTCGTGCAGTTCACCGTGCTCCTCGCCCGGGCGCCCGAGGACCGCGTCGTGCACCAGAAGTTGTTCTCCTGGGTGCCGGTGGCCGATCTGCAGGTCGACTTCGGCCTCCAATTGGACGCCCTCAGCATGTGTTTCGTCCTGTTGATCACCGGTGTCGGCCTGCTGATCCACCTCTACTCGATCGGCTACATGCAAGAGGACGCCGATCGCAGACGTTTCTTTGCGTACCTGAATCTCTTCGTCGCCGCCATGCTGCTGCTGGTGCTGGCCGACAACTACCTGGGCCTCTACGTCGGATGGGAAGGCGTCGGCCTGGCCTCCTACCTGCTGATCGGGTTCTGGTCACACAAACCGTCGGCCGCCACCGCCGCCAAGAAAGCCTTTGTGGTCAACCGCGTCGGTGACATCGGCCTGGCCGTCGCGCTGATGGTGATGTGGGCCGACGCCGGAACCCTGTCGTATGCCGGCGTGTTCGCCGCCGCACCGGAGCTGTCGTCGGCCACAGTGACCACCATCGGACTGCTGCTGCTCCTGGCGGCGTGCGGCAAGAGTGCACAATTCCCGCTGCAGTCCTGGCTCGGAGACGCCATGGAGGGTCCCACCCCGGTTTCGGCGCTGATCCACGCCGCCACCATGGTGACGGCCGGGGTGTATCTGATCGTGCGCTCCGGTCCGGTCTACAACCTCGCACCCGCCGCCCAGACCGCGGTCGTGGCCGTCGGGGCCATCACCTTGCTGTTCGGGGCGATCATCGGCTGCGCCAAAGACGACATCAAAAAGGCACTGGCCGCCTCCACCATGTCGCAGATCGGGTACATGGTCCTGGCCGCAGGCCTCGGGCCGGCCGGCTACGCCATCGCGATCATGCACCTGCTCACCCACGGCTTCTTCAAAGCCGGACTGTTCCTGGGCGCCGGCTCGGTGATGCACGGTATGAACGACGAAACCGATATGCGCCGCTACGGCGGGCTGCGCAAATACATGCCGGTCACGTTCGTCACGTTCGGGTTGGGGTATCTGGCCATCATCGGGGTCCCGCCGCTGGCCGGGTTCTTCTCCAAAGACGCCATCATCGAAACGGCGTTCGCCGCAGGCGGAGTCAAAGGGATACTCCTGGGCGGCGTCGCCCTTCTCGGGGCCGGGATCACTGCCTTCTACATGACGCGGGTGATGCTGCTGACGTTCTTCGGTGACAAGCGCTGGAAACCCGACACCCATCCGCACGAGTCCCCCGCGATCATGACCGCACCCATGATCGTGCTCGCCCTCGGCTCGGTCGGCGCGGGCGCCGCCCTGGCCGTGGGCGGCACCCTCAGCAGCTGGCTCGAACCGGTGGTCGGCACCCACGAGGCTCATCACGTCATCCCGGTCTGGGCCATGACCATCATCACCCTCGCCGTCGTGGCCGCCGGTGTCGGCGTCGCCTACCGCGGTTACGCCACCCGGCCGGTGCCGGAGACAGCCCCGGAAGACGTCTCGGCGTTGACGGTGGCCGCTCGCCTCGACCTGTACGGCGACGTGTTCAACGAAGCGGCGTTCATGCGGCCGGGACAACAGCTGACCGAGGATCTGGTGACCGTCGACGACAGAGGTGTCGACGGCGTGGCCAGCGGGCTGGCCGCGTTGATCGGTGGCGCTTCGCAGCGAATGCGCAGCTTGCAAACCGGATTCGCCCGGTCGTACGCACTGTCCATGCTGGCCGGCGCCGCACTGGTCGTCGGCGCCGTTCTGGTGGTGAGGGTGTGGTGACGCGGTGAACATTCCCTGGCTGACCATCCTGTGGGCGATCCCGTTGGTGGGGGCCGCGGTGATCATCCTGTTGCCGGCGGCGGCACGGCAGTTCGCGAAGTATGCGGGCATCGTGGTGTCGCTGGCGGTGCTGGCCGTGGCGGCGGTGCTCGCGGTGCGTTTCGACCCGGCCGGCGCCCAGTTCCAGTTCGTCGAGGACCACCCGTGGATCCCGTCCTTCGGCACCGGCTACATACTGGGCCTCGACGGCATCGCCCTGGCGCTGGTGGTGCTGACCGCCGTACTGGTGCCGCTGCTGCTGCTCGCCGGCTGGAACGACGCCCCCGATGACGGCGCGCTCTCGGGCCGCTCCTCCCACAGTTATGTGGCGCTGACGCTGGCCGTCGAAGGCATGGTGCTCATTTCGCTGGTCGCGCTGGACGTGCTGCTGTTCTATGTGTTCTTCGAGGCCATGCTGATCCCGATGTACTTCCTGATCGGCGGGTTCGGCGGGTCGGGCAGATCGAAAGCCGCCGTCAAGTTCCTGCTGTACAACCTGTTCGGTGGTCTGGTGATGCTCGCCGCCGTGGTGGGCCTGTATGTGGTGACGGCCAACAGCGGCGTCTTCGACTCTGGCACTTTCGATTTCCGCGCCATCGTGGCCGCGGTCTCCTCGGGTGAGTTGGTGGTCAACCCCGCCATTCTCAATGCGCTGTTCCTGGGGTTCATGTTCGCGTTCGCGATCAAGGCTCCGCTGTGGCCGTTCCACCGCTGGTTGCCCGACGCGGCGGTGGAATCCACGCCCGCCACCGCCGTTCTGATGATGGCTGTCGTCGACAAGGTGGGCACCTTCGGGA
This sequence comes from Mycolicibacterium sp. SMGY-1XX, assembly GCF_059132455.1. Lineage (NCBI taxonomy): Bacteria > Bacillati > Actinomycetota > Actinomycetes > Mycobacteriales > Mycobacteriaceae > Mycobacterium > Mycolicibacterium sp. SMGY-1XX. Next base: position 2,394,191 of record NZ_CP101139.1, on the reverse strand, counting down.
TGCTGCGCTACTGCCTGCAACTGTTCCCCGAGCCGTCCACCCTGTTCCGGCCTTTCGTCATCGCTCTGGCCGTCATCGGAATCGTGTACGGGGCCATCGTCGCGATCGGGCAGACCGACGTCATGCGCCTGATCGCCTACACCTCGATCAGCCACTTCGGTTTCATCATCCTCGGCATCTTCGTCATGACCAGCCAGGGACAATCCGGGTCGACGCTCTACATGGTCAACCACGGGATATCGACGGCGGCGTTGTTCCTGATCGCGGGATTCCTGGTGTCACGACGCGGAACACGGCTCATCGCGTCCTACGGCGGGGTGCAGAAGGTGGCGCCGGTGCTCGCCGGCACTTTCCTGGTGGCCGGTCTGGCCACGTTGTCGCTGCCCGGATTGGCGCCGTTCATCAGTGAATTCCTGGTGCTGATCGGCACATTCACGCGGTACCCGGTGTTCGCCGTCATCGCATCCACGGCGCTGGTGCTCTCCGCGGTGTACATCCTGTGGCTGTACCAGCGGATGATGACAGGCCCGGTGACCGACGAGAGCAAGTCGCTGCGTGATCTGGTCCCCCGCGAGATCGCCGTGGTGGCACCACTGATCGCGCTGCTTCTGGTGCTCGGCGTGTATCCCAAACCCGCACTCGATGTCATCAATCCCGCCGTGGAGCACACGCTGACCACCATCGATCAACAAGACCCCGCTCCCCGTGTCGCGGAAGGACCGGTGCGATGACCGCGCCCACAGTCGAGTACCTCCAGATCCTGCCGATGCTCATCGTCTTCGGGGTGGCCGTCGCCGGGGTGCTGGTCGAGGCGTTCCTGCCCCGGACCGTGCGTTACCGTATCCAGGTCACGCTGGCGCTGGGCGGGCTCGCCGCGGCGGTTGTGGCCGTGGTGCTGCTGGCCCGCGACCTGCACGGCTCGGCCGGTCAGGTCGCCGTCATGGGCGCGGTGGCCATCGACCCGGTGACGTTGTTCCTGCAGGGCACCATCCTGTTGATCAGCATTCTCGGCATCCTGTTGGTTGCCGAACGTCGGATATCTCAGGAGAAAACCAGTCAGACAGGCGGTTTGGATGCTTTCACTCCGCAGGCGTCGGCGATCGCCGGCAGCGTCGCGGAGAAGACGGCCGTCCAGGCCGGGGTGATCCAGACCGAGGTATTCCCACTGACGATGTTCGCGATCGGGGGCATGCTGCTGTTTCCGGCGGCGGAGGATCTGCTCACGATGTTCATCGCCCTCGAGGTGCTGTCGCTGCCGTTGTACCTGCTGTGCGGGCTGGCTCGTCGGCAGCGGCTGCTCTCCCAGGAAGCGGCGCTGAAGTACTTCCTGCTCGGCGCGTTCTCCTCGGCGTTCTTCCTGTACGGCATCGCACTGATGTACGGCTACAGCGGCACTTTCGCGTTGTCCGGTATCGCCGAGGCCGTCGCCACCGACGGCACCGCGGGCACCGGGGGTTCGGCGATCGTGCTCATCGGAATCGGGCTGCTGGCCGTTGGTGTGTTGTTCAAAGTGGGTGCGGTGCCGTTCCATTCGTGGATCCCCGACGTGTACCAGGGCGCCCCCACCGCGATCACCGCGTTCATGGCCGCCGCCACCAAGATCGCCGCATTCGGCGCCATGTTGCGTATCTTCTACGTGGCACTACCCGAACTGCGCGCCGACTGGCGCCCGATGATGTGGGCGGTGGCGATCCTGACCATGGTGGTGGGCACCGTCACGGCCGTCACACAGACCGACGTCAAGCGCATGCTCGCGTATTCTGCTGTCGCACATACCGGTTTCATCCTCACCGGCGTCATCGCGCTCAACGACACCGGGCTGTCCGGCACCTTGTTCTACCTGTTCGCGTACGGCTTTTCGACGCTGGGCGCATTCGCGGTGGTGAGCCTGGTGCGCACCCGTTCGGGCGAGGAAGCCACCGGCCTGGCACAGTGGGCGGGCCTCGGCCGGCGTTATCCCCTGGTGGGCGTGGTGTTCTCGCTCTTCCTGCTCGCCTTCGCGGGTATTCCGCTGACCAGCGGGTTCGTCAGCAAGTTCGCGGTGTTCAAAGCCGCCGGTGAGGGCGGCGCCATCCCACTGGTGATCGTCGGTGTGGTGGCGAGCGCCATCGCGGCGTACTTCTACGTGCGGGTGATCGTGCTGATGTTCTTCACCGACCCACCCGACGATGCACCTGAGGTGGTCAATCCCAGCTCCCTGACGGTGGCCACGGTGACCGTCACCGCGGCCATCACCTTCGCCCTCGGGGCCCTGCCGCAGCCGCTGCTGGATCTCGCCGGGGACTTCGCGCTGTTCGTCGGTTGACGGCCTCCGGTCAGCGCAACTGGGCGTCGAAGAAGGAGAGGATCCGCTGCCAGGCGTCCTCGGCCTGCGCCGAGGAATGCTGCACGCCGGCGATGCGCTCGACCACCCACAGCGGGCCCACTCCCATCCACCGGTCGCTCCTTCAAACGGTTGTTGCGACCGGAGCCGCCTACCCGCCGATACCCACCTCGCTAGGCTCAGGGCATGACACTGGTGACGATCACCGATCACGACGGCGTCCGGGTGCTCACCTTGAACCGTCCCGAGGCACGCAATGCGTTGAGTACCAGCCTGATCGAAACCCTGTACGGCGCAATGGAGGCCGCCGACGCCGATCCCGGGGTACGGGCGGTGGTGTTGACGGGCACCGATCCCGCGTTCTGCGCCGGCGTCGATCTCAAGGAGGCGCAACAACTCGGCGGCTCGTACTTCGAGACATTCCAGTCCCACAACTGCATCACCAAACCGGCGCAGATGCGTTCGCCGATCATCGGGGCCATCAACGGACCGACCTTCACCGGCGGCCTGGAGATGGCTCTGGCGTGCGATTTCCTGATCGCCTCGGAGCAGGCGGTGTTCGCCGACACCCACGCCCGGGTGGGCATCCTGCCCGGTGGCGGCATGACCGCCCGGCTGCCTCAGCTGGTCGGTGCGGCGATGGCGCGCCGGCTGTCCATGACCGGTGAGGTGGTTGATGCGCGCCGCGCCGAACGCATCGGACTGGTCACCGAGGTGGTTCCTCACGAGCATTTGGTCTCCCGCGCGGTGGAACTCGCCGCACAGATCGCCGAGGTGCCCGGACCCACCATGGCAGGCCTCAAAGAGATCTACCGGCGCGGCGCGGCCACGATCACCGATCCGGCCCTGGCCGCCGAGCAGGACCTCACCCGCACCGTGCGCCCCGACACCAGCGCGCTCGCTCGCCGCAAAGACGAGGTGGCAGCGCGCAACAAGAGCCAGATCCGGTAGCCGAAAGCGGCGGAGTCCGTCGACCGGCCAGTCGGTATCGGCTACTGGCGGCCTGAGAACGGCCGGAAGCTTCCGTCGAGCACTTCCCGGTGCCCGACCGTCCGGCCGGTCACCTCGTTCGGGTCCACCAACGCGAGCCGGACCACCGCCTCGGCAAACTCCTGCTCCGAACCGGTCTCATCGAAATCCGTTCGGTAGTACGACAATCCGGGGGTCATCATCGGCAACGACGGCGACAGCGCATTGACCGAGATGTTGCGTCGCTGCAGTTCATAGGCGGCCGACGAGGTGAGGTGTTCCAAGGCGGCCTTGGAACCGCCGTAGCCGGGCAGAATGCCACCGGAGAAGTCGTCGAAAGGTCCGGCACCGGGAAGGCGTGAGGCCACCGAGCTGATGTTGATCATCGCGCCGAGGCCGGCGTCGAGCATGTCCGGGGCCACCAACTGCATGAGCTCGTAGGCGGCGAACACCGCGATCTCGAAGTGCCGCCGGAACGCGGTCAGCGGTGTCCCGACAAACGGCGGCCAATCCGCCTGCACCGGAGAACTCCTGGGCTGTTTCGCCTTCGGTGCGGCCCCGGGGGTGGGCGGGCGCCCCGGTGCGGTGAACGCGGCGTTGTTGACCAGGATGGTGATGGGGCCCAGGACGTCTCGCGTCTGCTCCACCAGCCGCGCGATGTCCTCGCGGTCGAGGAGGTCCGCCCGAACCGCTATCGCGCGGCCACCTGCCTCTTCGATCTGCGCCACGGTGTCACCGATGGTGCCCGGCAACCGCGTGTCCCACACCTGCTCGGTGCGCGCGGCCACCGCGACGGCCGCCCCTTCCGCGGCCAGGGCGAGGGCCGTTGCCCGGCCCAATCCCCTACTGGCACCGGTGACGATGGCCACCCGCCCGTCGAGCCTTCCGCCGGACCTCAGCCCGGCCCCGTCTCCCCGGGCTCCTCGGCCCGCGAGCTCCGCTGGGGACCCACCGGTGCCCGAATCGTCGGCCGGGACCATCACCGCTCCTTCTTCACGCCGTGGACCACGATCGCCGATGTCTGCGCCACCCAGGTGTCGTCGAGGTCGCCGTCGGGCTGTAGCAGCAATCTCAGCAAGGTGGTTCCGCCGATGATCTCCACCAGCCGGGTCGGATCGACATCGGGGTGCACTTCGCCGCGGTCCACCGCGTCGGCGATCCGCAGCCGGATCACCTCGAACACGTCGCCGAACCTCGCCATCACACGCGCGTTCAGTTCGGCGTCGGCCGCCATGTCGGCGATCAACCCGGGTAGCGCCGCCCGTACCAGCGGGCTGACGAAAACATCACGGGCCGCGGCGATCATCGCGTGGATGTCCGCGGCGATGTCTCCCGCCGGCATCTGGAGTGCGGTGGGCGCTGCGGGGAAAGCGGCTTCGTGCACGATTTCGGCCTTGCTCGACCACCGCCGGTACAGCGCCGTTTTGGTGGTTCCGGCCCGGTCGGCGATGGCCGCCATGGTGATGTTCGCGTAACCGATTTCGACAAGCAGGTCCGCGGTGGCCGCGAGTATGGCAGCGTCAATGCGCGGGTCGCGGGGACGTCCTGCACCCGGAGGCTTGTCTTCGGGGTACGGGTCTGCTTTCATAACGCTACCTACCGTATCGTAATACTGTCGCGGAGGATCATTAATGGCCCAAGAACCGGCCGTCGAAGATGTCGGCCGACTGCAACGCTCCAGCCGGGATGTCACCACCCTGCCGAACGTGCTCTCCGAGTGGTTGTCCACCGTCATACCGGGCGGGGTGAAACCCGACATCACCGTCGAGAGTGGTATCGACTCCAACGGGATGTCCTCGGAGACAATCGTGCTCACCGGGCGGTGGGAACAGGACGGCGAGGCGGTGCAGCAGAGGTGGGTGGCGCGCGTCGCCCCCACCCAGGCCGACATCCCGGTGTTCTCGTCGTACCGGCTGGACCACCAGTTCGAGGTCATGCGGCTGGCCGGCCAACTCACCGACGTTCCCGTACCCACCGTGCGATGGCTGGAGAACACCGGCTCGGTGCTGGGCACACCCTTCTTCCTGATGGATCACGTCGACGGCATCGTCCCACCGGATGTCATGCCCTACACCTTCGGTGGCAACTGGTTCTTCGACGCGGCACCGGACAAGCAGCGCGAGCTGCAGGACAGCACCGTCGAGGTCCTCGCCAAATTGCATTCAATCCCCAACGCCACCAACACATTCGACTTCCTCGCACAGGTCGACCCTCCGGGCGACACCGCACTGCGCCGGCATTTCGGCTGGCTCAAGGAATGGTACGACTTCTCTGTCCCCGACATCGGTAACTCACCACTGGTGGAGCGCGCCCTGTCGTGGCTGGAGCAGAACTTCCCCAGCGACGTCGCCGCCGCGGAACCGGTACTGGTGTGGGGCGACTCCCGCGTCGGCAATGTGCTGTACCGGGACTTCCGACCGGTGGCGGTGCTGGACTGGGAGATGGCCACCGTCGGTCCCCGTGAGCTGGACGTGGCGTGGATGATATTCGCCCACATGGTGTTTCAGGAACTGTGCGGGCTCGCCGGCCTGCCGGGACTGCCCGAGGTGTTGCGGGAGGACGATGTGCGGGCCACGTACCGTGAGCTGACCGGCGTGGAACTGGGCGACTTGACCTGGTTCTACGCCTACTCCGCGGTGGTGTGGGCATGTGTGTTCATGCGCACCGGCGCCCGGCGCGTGCACTTCGGCGAGATCGAGAAACCCGAGGACGTGGAAACCCTGTTCTACCATGCCGCCCTGCTGAAACGGCTGATCGGAGAGACCAACTGATGCTCGGCCCCATGGACGAATTCCCGGTGCACCAAGTCCCGCAGCCGATTGCCTGGCCAGGGTCCAGCGATCGCAACTTCTACGATCGCTCCTATTTCAACGCCCATGACCGCACCGGCGACATCTTCGTGATCACCGGTATCGGCTACTACCCCAACCTCGGTGTCAAGGACGCGTTTTTCCTGGCCTCCCGCCGCGGAGGCGGCAGATTCGGCGCAAGCGGTCACACCCAGACCGCGGTGCATCTGTCCGATGCCATCGATCAGGACCGGCTCAACCAACACGTCGGCGCGTACCGCGTCGAGGTCAGTGAGCCGCTGCGCCGGTTGCGGATCGTGCTCGAGGAAACCCACGGCGTCGCCGCCGATCTCACGTGGGACGGTTTGTTCGACGTGGTGCAGGAGCAACCGCACATCCTGCGCGCCGGTAACCGGGTCACACTGAACGCACAGCGGTTCGCCCAGGTCGGTGCGTGGACCGGCCACATCGTTGTCGACGGCGAGGAGATCACCGTCGACCCGGCGCGCTGGATCGGTACCCGGGACCGGTCCTGGGGTATCCGCCCGATCGGGGAAGCCGAGCCCGCGGGCCGGCCCGCCGATCCGCCGTTCGAAGGCATGTGGTGGCTGTATGTGCCCATGGCTTTCGATGATTTCGGCATCGTGCTGATCATCCAGGAGGAACCCAACGGATTCCGTTCCCTCAACGACTGCACCCGCATCTGGAAGGATGGGCGCTTCGAACAGCTCGGGTGGCCTCGGGTGAAGATCCATTACCGCTCGGGGACCCGGATTCCCACCGGTGCCACCATCGAGGCCACCGCAGCGGACGGATCGGCGGTGCATTTCGAGGTGGAATCCAAACTGCCGGTGCCGATTCACGTCGGCGGGGGCTACGGCGGCGACTCCGACTGGATCCACGGGGTGTGGAAGGGCGAGGGTTTCACCGAACGCCTCACCTACGACATGACCGATCCCGCCATCGTGGGCCGGGCCGGTTTCGGCGTGATCGACCATGTGGGGCGTGCGGTGTGCCGCGACGGCAGTACCGAGCGTGAGGGCTGGGGTCTGTTCGAGCACGGCGCGCTGGGCCGCCACGACCCCTCCGGCTTCGCCGACTGGCTCACCGTCGCCCCCTAGTCCTTGTGATTTGGGCGCGCTCATAACCGCTGAGCGGTTATGAGCGCGCCCAAATCACCGGAGTTCGTCGACGATCGCGGCCAGCACGTCGACGGGAATGGGGCCCGGCTGGTACAGGCACACGGTATCCGCCACGCCCGCAACACGTTTGCGGATGTGCTCGGCGATCTCGGCGGGGGTGCCGCAGGCGGCGATGGTGTGCAGCACCTCGTCGTCGATGAGCCCGCCCATGTCCTGCCAGCGGCCCTGCTTGGACAACGCGTGCAACTCGGGCTGCAGATCACCCCAGCCGTGGATGTCGAGCACCGGCTTGTAGGCCGGGGTGGACCCGTAGAAGGCCAGCAACCGGCGCGTCGCGGTGTGGTCCTCGCCGGCGGAGACGATGATCTCCGGCACCACCGCGAACCCGGCCGCATCGCGGCCTGCGGCGGCCAGGCCGTCCCGGACGGCGGGCATGGTGGCTTCGTGCAGGAATTTCTGCGAACCGAACGGCATCACCAGCAGGCCGTCGGCGTGCTCGGCTGTCGCCCGAGTCAGTCGCGGGCCCAGCGCACCCACGTAAATAGGCGGTGGCCCATAAGGATTGGGGCCGGGACTGAAATTCGGCGTCATCAGTGTGTGGCGGTAGAACTGGCCTTCGAAACGAAGCCTCTCACCACTGCTCCACGCCTCGAAGATGGCCCGCAGAGCGGCGATCAGTTCGGTCATCCGGGCAACCGGGTGATCGAAGTCGGCGCCGAAGCGCTTCTCGATCTGGGTGCGGATCTGGGTGCCCAGCCCCAGGGTGAACCGCCCCTGGCTGAGCAACTGGTGGTCATGGGCCTGGTGCGCCAGGTGAATCGGGTTGCGGGGAAACGCAATCGCCACGTTCGTCATCAGGTCCAGACCGCTGACCGTCGACGCCAGGGTGAGCGGGGCGAAGACGTCGTTGGGCCCTTCGAAGGTGAAAACCCCCGTGGCACCGGCTTCTTTGAGCGCCTGGGCCCGTTCGATCGCATCGCCGGGCCCGAACAACGCCGTCTGGATCTTCACGGTCGAAGCTTAAGCTGCTTCACTGGTATTCGTGCGTGATCGCGTCGACGTTGTTGTGGTGGGTGCCGGCTTCGCCGGCTTGACCGCCGCTCGGGAACTGGTCAGGTCCGGCCTCGAGGTCGTGGTGCTCGAGGGCCGGGACCGGGTGGGGGGCCGCACCGCCCCCGGTTCGGTGGCCGGGGTACCGGTCGATCTGGGTGCGGCGTTCGTCGGGCCCACCCAGGACGCGGTGCTGGCATTGGCGGCGGAGTTGGACTGCCCCACAACACCGACCTACAACCACGGCTCCAACCTGATCCGGTGGCGCGGCCGGGTGCGCTCGTACACCGGGACCATCCCGTCGCTGTCCGTGCTCAGCCTGCTCGATGTGGCCCGCATCCAATGGCAGTTCGCCCGCCTCGCCCGGACGGTTCGCGTCGAGCAGCCGTGGACGGGACCACGCGCGCACGCCCTCGACGAGCACACGCTGGCCGACTGGCTGCATTCGGTGCGGGCGACGCCCTCCACCCGCGACTTGATGGCCATCATGTCGCGAGTGACCTGGGGTTGCGAACCCGACGCCGTCTCGCTGCTGCACACGATCCGCTACGTCAAAGCCGCCGGTGGTCTGGACAGAATGCTCGACGTGGACAACGGCGCGCAGCAGGACCATCTGAAAGCGGGCACCCACCAGATCGCGGCGCGGATGGCCGACCAGCTGGGCGAGCGCGTGGTGGTGTCAGCGGCCGTCAGCGGGGTCGAGCAGTCGGACACCGGCGTCGACGTCACGTCCACCGCGGGGTCGGTGACCGCACGGGCGGTGGTGATCGCGGTGCCACCCCAGCACCGCAGCGCCATCACGTTCTCGCCCGGATTGCCCGCCGACGCCGACCGGGTGGCGCACACGTGGCCCCAAGGCGCGCTCAGCAAGGCGTTCGCGGCGTACGACACGCCGTTCTGGCGGGCCGACGGCAGAACGGGGCAGGCGTTGTCGGACAGCGGCCCGGTGTTCATCACCTTCGATGTCAGCCCCGACGGCGCCGACGGGCCGGGGGTGTTGCTGGGTTTTGTCGACGCCCGGCATTTCGACGAGCTCCCCGCGCCGCAGCGCCGCGAGCGTGCCCTCGGCTGTTTTGCCGATCTGTTCGGTGCCCGCGCGCGAGACCCGATCGACTACGTCGATTTCAGCTGGGGAACCGATTCGTTCTCCCCCGGCGGCCCCACCGCGGCGGTCCCCCCGGGCGCGTGGACGACGGTCGGGCGGTGGCTGCGTGAACCGGTGGGCCGGATCTTCTGGGCGGGCACCGAAACCGCCGATGAGTGGACCGGGTTCCTCGACGGCGCGGTGCGCTCAGGTCACCGAGTGGCGGCCGAGGTCATCAGTGCACTCGGCTGAAATGCTGGCGCGCGGCGGTGTTGGGCCCGTACTGTACGTTCGGCTCGGCAAACTTTCGCCGGCCAGGCTGAGGTGCCGGGGAGGATCACGACAATGAGCAGTGCGCAGTGGAAGCGGGCCGTCACACCCGCTGTCGTCGGGGGCGCAGCGTTGGCGACGGTGGCCGCCGTCGCGTTCACCACCGCGGTTCCGCAGGTGGTATCGCGGGAGAAAGTCGAGCTCACCGCCACCATCACGCCCGGCAGCGCCACCAACTGGAACGCCGACGGGATCGACAAGTTCTACGGCATCAACTGGAACGAGACCTACGGCCCCACGGTCATCGCCCCGTTCCGGCTGGTGCAGTTCTGGCAAGGTGCCGAGAACATCATCAAGGCTCTCGACGCCGCACAGACCGACGGTGAGCCCGACGTGGTGGTGAGCTCCGGGCGCGGCGCAGGCAATGCCAGCGCGGTGATCAGCTACCTGGCCGCCAACAACCCCGACGATCCCCGCCTCACCGACACGCTGTGGATCCTCGACAACAACGTCGACCGGCCCAACGGCGGCTACGCGGCGCGCTATCCGTTCTTCGCGCTCGTCGGCGTCAACCCGGTGCCGGTGCCCAACAACCTCGAGGGCGTTCAGATCCTCGACGTGGGCTACGAATACGCCTGGAATTCCAGCGCGCCCACCTACATCTCGAATCTGCCCGCGTTGTTGAACGCGATCATCGCCTACGCCTACCGGTATCGGCAGCAGGAGAAGCTGCCGGTACCCGCCGAGATCCTCGACCCGGAGACCGGCAAGCTCGTCGAGGGCGCGTCAGGGCACTACATCATCGGCACCGACGGTCAGATCGTGCGGCATGAGCCGACCCCCGATGGGGTCACCACGGTGTATGTCACCTACGAAGCCAAGGGTCTGCCGATGCTGCAGCCGATCCGCGACTTCGGCGGTGATCTCGGCAATGCGTTCGCCGATGTCGTGGAGCCGCTGCTGACCGTGCTCGTCAACGCCTCCTACACCGACAACAACCCGCTGTCGGATCCCAGCGTGTACACCCCGATGCAGTTGTTCGCGCCGCCGAAGGTATGGGCCACCGCCGCCGAACAGCTGCCGGGAGCCCTGGCCGAGAGCTGGGACAAGCTGCAGGAACACCTTGGCCTCAAGCCCGCCGATCAGGACACCACGCTGAGCGCCGACCGGTCCACCGCGGACGGGCCGTCCGGAACCGAGCAGGTCGACCAGACCACGACCATCGCGACACCGGCGACCTCGGGGGCCACCCAGGCCGCAGAGGACACCGACGACGACGGGTCCTACAGTGCCCGGCGGCCCAGCCGCGCGGAGCGCTCCCCGGCCAGGACGGCGGACCCGACCGAGGACGACGCCACCAAAGACCCGACCGGCGACAAGGCCGAAGACCCGACCGGTGACAAGGCCGAAGACAACGCTGCCGCTGACAGTGACGACGCCGGCACCGAGTCCGACAAGGACACCGGGGCGAGCAGGGGCGGGGACCACCCCGGCAGGGCGGACAAGGACAAGGACAAGGACGCGAAGGACAAGGCTGCCGGCGAGTAGGTGAGGTAGCCGACTACCCGTGGTCCCGGTCCGGGACGCCTCCATAGTGAAGGGCGACGGAATCGTCCTGCCGAGGAGGCGCCATGACCGTCGACGACATCTCGTCCCGCTATCCCGATGTTTTCGACGCCGGCCTTCCCCGGCTCGATTACTGGAGCACCGTCGACCCCGTTGAGGCACACCGGCTCATCCGCGAGGCACGCGACCAGGCGCCCATCGCGCTGGGCCCGCACGGCCCGGAGATCCTGGCCTATCCGCTGGTGCGTAGCGTCATCCGTGACTCCCGGTTCGGGGTGCCCCGAGGTTTGTTCCTGGCGTCCCAGGGGGTGACGTCGGGGCCGCTGTGGGACAAGGCCGTGGCCAATCTGCTGGACCTCGACGGGCCTGCGCACACGCGGCTGCGCCGGTTGGTGTCGAAGGCGTTCACGCCACGTGCGACGTCCCGGCTGGACTCGGTGATCACACAGGTGATCACCGATCTGGTGGAGCCACTGGCCAGGTCGGGCCACTGCGACGTGGTCACCGACATCGCGCGGCCATACCCGGTGCCCGTCATCTGTGCGCTACTCGGCGCACCCGCCGAAGACAGCGTGCTGTTCTCCCGCTGGGCCGACGACATCTTCCAGATCTTCACCTGGGACGCCTTGGCGCACGAACACGAAATCCTGTTCGCCTATGCAGCTTTCGATGCGTACATCGACGACATGGTCGCCGAGCGCAGACTGTGCCGCACCGACGACCTGCTCTCGGAGATGATCCGCGCCGAGGAGGACGGTGACCGGCTCAGCACCGAAGAACTGTGCATGATGGCCCAGGGCCTGCTGCTGGCCGGAACCGACACCACCCGAAACCAGTTGGCGGCAGCGGTGCAGGTGCTCTGCGACCACCCTGACCAGTGGGCGTTGCTGGCCGAGCATCCGGAGTTGGTCCCGCGGGCCGTCGACGAGCTACTTCGCCATTCGCCGGTGGCGTTCTCGGCCATCCGCGTCGCGTTGCAGGACACCGAGGTGGGCGGGGTCGTCATACCGGCCGGCACGCAGGTCATGGTCAGCAACGCCGCCGCCAATCGTGACCCCGAGGTCTTCCCCGAGCCCGACCTCCTGGACGTGACCCGCCAGAATGCCTCTGCCATGGTTACTTTCGGCGGCGGGGCGCATTACTGCCTGGGCGCCAACCTGGCCAGAGCCGAACTGGTGCACGCACTGCGGGTGCTCACGGCGCGGCTGCACCACCCGCGGGTGACCGGGCCGGCTCCGTGGAAACCGCTGGTCGGGCTCACCGGACCGGTGACCTTGCCGATCGAGTTCGATCTGGCCGGCTGACTATCCACTCAAAGGTGTTGCCTCGGTGACCCTTTCCACCAGGTTCCGCAGGTGGCGGTTGACCTCGGCCGGGCGTTCCAGGATGGCGCAGTGCCCTCCCGGTAGTTCGACCAGCTCCGCCAGATTCGGGGCGTCCCGGGCAATCCGGCGCGAGGAGTCGATGGGCAGCAGCCGGTCGCGTTCACTGCCGATCACCAAGGTGGGCACCGTCAGCCCGTGCAACCGGATGTGTCGTTTCTCCATGGAATCGATGAGCATCCGGGCGCAGCCCGCCCGGCCCGCCGGCGGAGTGGCCGCGTACAACTCGTAGACGAACTGCGCGACGTCGGGGTCGGCGTCGCGTCCCACCGCCAGAGCGGCGACGAACCTGCGGCTGGGCAGCGCGGCGGCCCGCAGGGCGGGGACTCCGCCGAAAGTCCTGATGATTCGGGAGCCGACGGCCACCCTGCCCCTGGCCAGCCGCGGCGCCACGGACAAGAACTTGACCTGCCGGACGATCTCGCCCGTGGTGGTGTTGATCAACGCCACCGCATCGGCATGCTGGGCGACCTTGTGCGGGTATCGCTCGGCCCACGAGGTGATGGCGATCCCGCCCATCGAATGCCCGGCGATGACGGCTCGCTCCCCCGGCGCCAGGGTGGCCTCGAGAACCGAGTCCAGGTCCGAAGCCAGGTGGTTGAGGCTGTAGTGCCCGCGGGGCGGGACACCGCTGCGGCCGTGGCCACGGTGGTCGAACGCGATGACCCGGTAGTCGCGGGCCAGTTCGTTGATCTGTTCATGCCAGACGCTGATGGCGCAGGTGATGCCGTGCGCCAGCACGATCGGGTAGCCGTCCTGGGGGCCGAACACCTCGGTGTGCAGCCTGGTGCCGTCGGCTCCCCGGACGATGGCGGGCCGGCCGGGCGGCAACTGGATACGCCGCGCGCTGCTTACGGGCATGGGTGAACCTCTCGCCAACAACGTCGCGGGCACCCTTGCCCGCGATGTGCCGAGTTTAGTCGACAGCTGTCAAGTACGGCTCACCACGGCACTCGACAGCACAAACGCCGCCGTCCGGACGGACGGCGGCGTTGCGCAGCCGCGGGTTCTAAAGGAAGTAGAACACGTCCACCTGACCGTCGTCGCGCACCGAGAACTGCGCCTCGCCGGCCCCCTGCGCCGGCTCCAGGTTCACGAATTCGACGGCGGCCTCCGGGCTGCTCGCGATGGTGTGGTACCAGTTCTTCGCCTGCACACGAATCGCGCTCTTCTCCCGAGCGGCCGCCTCGGATACCAGTTGAGTGGTCATGGTTGTTCCCCCTATTGGTTGGATCAGACCGATCACCGAAGTCGTTGTGGCGCACCGGTCTTGGCGTACATATTCACGATAGGGCGCCGCCTGGCCAGTCACCAGAGTATCCGGCTACCTGCCTGCGCCCACATGCTCGTCGGCCTTTGCCGCACCCGAATACCGTGATGCGGCAAGGCAGAACGCGATCAGCCCCGCCGACACCTCCCGGATGACGTTCTCGGCCTCCGACCAGGCCGGCGCGAAGGTGTGGCCGCATTCGATGGTGAAGCCGAACACCTTCGTCTTGGCAGGATCGACAAAGCACCTGCTGAACGCGTAGTCGTCGCTGGCACCGGAGGTTGGGTACAGCCCGAACGCCGGCTCGGCACCGTACCTGTCACCCCGCACCGCGGCGATAGCGTCGTCGAGTTCGGTGCTGAGTGTGGTGGCGATCGCGAGGTCCGCTGCGGAGATGTACTCGCGGTAGCCGGCGTCGTTGGCCCGGCCGCGTACGCCGTCGAACGCGCCGTTGCGAAAGTTCTGGGCGGTGTCCGTCGATTGGTTCTGGTCGCTGCCCCAACTGTGCAGCACGACCGGAACCGCGCTGTGCACATCGACATGCCATCGGATCCCTGGGTCGTTGTCCAGAAGCCAGACCACATTGCGGGTTTCGGGCTCGGACGCCGGTGACGGTCCGCGATACACATTCGGATCGCAGGGGTCGTCGGAGGTCTTGACGTCTGAATCCGGAGCGAACTTGGCCAGGTGATCCCACAGGAAGTCGAAGTTGCGGTTGATGTCGACGCCCACACAGCCGCCGTCATCACGACGACGGTTCTTGCGCCACAACGGCTCGGTGGTCTGGCTGTAGGAGCGGCCGTCGGGATTCACACACGGGTAGACGTAGATGTTCATCGTCGCCACCAGTCGGCGAATGTCCTGTGCAGTGAATCTCTTTCCCCCGTACCGTAATCCGGTGCCCTGGTCGAAGGCTTCGAGCAGATCGGCGGCGAGCGCGATCAGCGCATCCGGCGGTACCCACTCCCGCGCATGCACCCCGCCGAGCAGTAGCACCGCGTCACATTCCGACGACGCGGCACCGATGCGCAGGACATGGCTTCTGCGGCCTTCATGGGTGGAGTTCGGCACGGTGATCAGCGCCGAGGCCGCCGGGTACGCGGCGGCCAGGTTCTCCAGCGCGGACTCGATCTCGTCCACATTCAGGTAGCTCACGGCCTCACTCCTTCTCACCGAGGCCGCGAGGTACCACACCGCGCGCCGCGAACCTATTCCCCTGCGCCACTTCGCTTTGGCGTTCCCGCCCGGCTGCCGTGGCGTTCTCGATCACCTGGATGGAGGCTGCTGATCGTGCGGACCGCACCGCGTCGAGCTGCTGCTCGGACATCAGGGCATTGATCACCACCTGGCCCTCCCGGTGTCGCACCACCGGGCGACAGCCCAGATCCGGCTTGAGTTCGTCGGTGAGTGCTTTCAGCTCAGCTGTGGTGGGTGCGGTGATCTGCACGTGGAATACCGGGTCGTCGGCCATCTCAGGCGCCCCTCGCCGGCGCTACAGGGGCAAACGCCTCGATGGGTACACCACCCGGTCGTTGCGCCTGTTTGACCGCCTCGTGCGCGTTCACCCGCCCGAAACCGTAATCGTCGTTGTGCCCCTGGGCGTCGTACACCACGCCGCCGATCCGGTCCGCCGTGCCGCGCATGATCTCGCGCAGTTCGTCGCGGGTCAGGTCGGTGTTCGCCGACAGGGCCAGTGCCGCGCAGCCGGCCGCGCACGGTGCGGCGAAGCTGGTGCCGGTGCTGGTCCCATAGCCGCCGTCGCCGGTGGTGCTGAACACGTCGACGCCGGGTGCGATGAGTTCCACCTCGGCACCGCGGGCTGCGTTGTCCTCGCGATCGTTGTGGTCGGAGCGCACCACGGCGATCACATCGGCGTGCGACACCACTTCGTCTTTGAGGACATCGACGTTCCTGCCGTTGCTGGCAGCCCAGAAGATGGCCAGGCCGCGTCCTTGCCGGCCGGTTGATGCGGCGAATTCGAGGGCCAGGGCCAGGGTCTGCGTCAAGGCCCAGTCCGCGCCGTTGGGTCCGAGGCTCGAGACCAGGATGTCGGCGCCCGAATCCGCACCGGCGCCGGGAACCTCGGTCGAGGGGTCTGCGGCGTAGGCCACTGCGCGCGCCAGGGTGGTCTGCGTGCCCACCTGATCGTTGAGGCAGGCGATGAGGATCAGCTCCGCCTCCGGCGCGGCCCCACATCCTCCCACACCGTTGTTGTGTCGGGCGCCCACCATGCCCGCGCAGAAGGTGCCGTGGTCACCCGAGGGCATCTGCGCCGTGCCCTGGGTGAAGCTGCCCTGCGGCCGGAAGAACCCGGATGCGGCCGAGATCCCGTCCCGCAGGTCTTGGTGCTGGGCGTTGAAACCGTTGTCTATCACCGCGACCCGGACACCGGCACCGCGACTGAGCTCCCACGCCTGTTCGGCGGAGACATTCGTCCACTGCCACTGCTCGCCGAACCGGGGATCCGATGGGGTGAACCGGGCGGGAATGTGTTCGATGAACGCGGGTTCGGCGAAGGTGAAGCGCGGATCGTCGTGCAGCCGTACCGATGCGGCCAGCGAGTCCTCCCCCGCGGGTGCGTCCACTTCGAACAGATTCGGCGCGAACCTCAACTGCCTGCCCACGGTCAACCCGGCGTCGGCCAGTACCTGCGGCGCCTGCTCTGGCGAGATCGTGTCACTCAGTTGCACATTCAGTCGCTGGGTGGCTACGCCGACAGTGCCGTCGCCACGGCGGACCACCTGACCGACCTGCTCGGTATCGCGTACCGACAGTCCCTCGTTCACCGACCGCGACACCTCCGGTGTCGGCGTGACGAAGACCCAGTTCGCGTTCCGGAATGCTTCCAGGCTCGGCCCGTCCAGCTGTTGTTCCGCGTCCCGGACGGGCGCACCGAAGATTTCTGCTTCCGGTGTCGCTCCGCGGGTGTCGGTGCTGACTTGGATCGCCACCACGTCGTCGAGGACTTCGACCGTCCTTCGTTCACCCCGGGAGAAGTATTCACGTTCCATGGTGGTTTCTCCTCGATTCTCGACCGCGGCACCCTGTTCGCCCGCGGTGTCTCCAGAGTGTGCGGTTCCGGGTGGCCTTTGAATCGCGTAATCGGCTACCCGACCCGAAACCCGTGGCTGCCATACTCAGGGTCGTGTCTGCACTCCAATTCTCCGCCTCGATCGATGTCGCCCTGGGACCGAACGAGCTGTACGCATTGGTCTCCGATGTGACGCGCATGGGCGACTGGAGCCCGATCTGTCGCGCCTGCTGGTGGGATGAAGGCGCGCTCTCGGCGGACGGGCCACGGGTCGGCGCGTGGTTCACCGGCCGCAACCAGACCCCGCAGCGGACGTGGGAGACCCGAAGTCAGGTGATTCGGGCCGAGCCGGGCCGCGAATTCGCCTGGGAGGTCAACAACGGGTGGGTGCGCTGGGGGTTCACCTTCGACGCGATCGACGGCGGTACCCGCCTGACCGAATCCTGGACGTTCCTGCCGCGGGGCCTCGAGGGTTTCCGGGAGCGTTTCGGCGAACAGGCCGACGCGCAGATCGCCGAGCGCACCGACGCCGCGCATCGCGGTATCCCCGAGACGCTGGCGGCCATCAAGAAAACCGCTGAGGGCAGTCGATGACGCACTGAAACGCACTGAAGCCTGCGGCCGAGTTCGACCGCAGGCTTCAGTGTTGTCGCGTTACGCCTGTCCGAGGGTCACCTGGGTGGTCTGGGGAGAGCCGTCGCCGTCGACGTAGGTCAGCGACACTTTGTCACCGGGAGCCTTGGAGCGCACCGCCGCGATCAGTGCTTCGGGACCGTCGATCACCCGGTTGTCGAGCTTGGTGATGACGGCGCCGTCGGGCAGGCCGGCGGCCGCAGCGGGGCTGCCCGCCTGCACTCCGGCGATCGCGGCGCCGCTGGCGCTGGTGTTGCTGCTGAGCTGCACCCCCAGCGAACCGTGGGTGGCCTTGCCGGTGGACACCAACTCATCGGCGATGCGCTTGGCCTGATCGACCGGGATCGCGAAGCCCAGGCCGATCGACCCGCTCTGCGCCTCGGGGGACTCCCCGCCGCCCATGGTCGCGATCGCGGAGTTGACGCCGATGAGCTCACCGTTCATGTTGACCAGTGCCCCACCGGAGTTGCCGGGGTTGATGGCGGCGTCGGTCTGGATGGCGTCGAGCACCGCCACCTGGTCTTCGGGGCCGCCACCGGCGGCCACCGGGCGATCCAGCGCGCTGATGATGCCGGTGGTCACCGTGCCCTGCAGACCCAAGGGCGAGCCGATGGCGACGACGTCCTGGCCGACCTTGACGTCACTGGACGATCCCAGTGCGATGGGGGTGAGCCCCGAAACGCCTTGGGCCTTGACGACGGCGAGGTCGCCGGCCGGATCGGCGCCGACGACGGTGAACGGCGCCGAGCGGCCGTCCGAGAACGTCACGGTCTGTTTGATATCCGCCGCCACGGACGCCTGCTGGGCCAGGCCACTGTCGGCAGCGGCGGCGACGACGTGGTTGTTGGTCAGGATCAGACCGTCCTTTGAGAGCACGATGCCCGACCCCTCACCGCTCTGGCGGCCCATGTCGATCTGCAGCTTCACCACACTGGGCATCACCTTGGCGGCCACCTGCTCCACCGAACCTGCGGGCAGGTTGGCGGCCGGTTGGCCGGGTGCGGCCGCGATGGCGGCCTGCATGGCCGCGGAGTGATCCGGTTCGGTGGTGACTGCGGCGGCTGCACCGATGCCGCCACTGACGACGGCCACCGCGACCGCGCCGGCCACCAGGGCGCCGCGCCGGGAACGCTTCTTGTGCCGGGCCGGCGCGGAATAAGGCTGCGGCACAGTGTGATACGGGTCGTGGTGGGCTCCCGTGGGCGTCTGGGCGTAACGCCAGTCATAGGCGGGCTGGTACGAACCGTCAGCCGGGTTACCCCGGTAGTGCTGTCCCCCAGAGTGACTCGGATCCTGGCGAGGATCCGGCGGATTCATGGGATACCGGGGAGGGTTCGTCATCGTGTTCGTCTTCTTCCTGAAACGTCAATGGGCACAGTTGCTTAAGCACAAGGTGCCTGCGATCACTGAGACGGAACTGAGAGCTGGCTCTGGGAAGTCCGAGACTTTTCCGCCCACAGCGAAACAGCTCAGGGCGGCGTCAGCGCCGCCGCCAGCATTCGCGCGGTCAAAGCCACCATGCCATCACGATCCGAATCGGGTGGCCGGTTCAGCGCAATGCGCAGGCATGCGCTGGAGGCCACCCCCATGGTGACGAACACCAGATCGTCGAGTTCGGCGCGAGACAGGTCCGGCCTGGCCCGGCTGGGTATGGCGTTGCCGAGCGGAAGAGGGTGCGCTCGATCTCATCGATAGCGGTGTGATTCAGGTACGGAGGCACGTCGAAAGATGAGGACGTCAGCGCCGCCCGCAGGATCGAGGCATGTTTCTCGTAAGCGGCGGTCAGCGTCTCCACCACGATCAGCGCGGCCGCTGCGACGTCGCGGTGGTCAAATCCCTCCCTGGCGACATCCTCTGGTTCCGCGGCATTGATTCTTCGGGATGCCTTTAAGCAATCCTTCGCGAATCATCGCAGGCGTCCGGGTCAGACCGAGCACTAGTTCGAGCGCGTGCACATCGAACGGCTTGAGTTCCAGCCAAACCCTCCTCGGCGACACGCGATCGAGGGCCTTCGCCGCAACGTGCGACGTTCATATGCTCCGCGCCGAAACAGCCGCTTAGCGAGCCCACTAGAACCGTGCCGCCGCGGCCGCGAGAGGAACGAGAACGGGCTACCAGTTATCGCTGTTTGACCTCCGGAGCCTCGGAACCGGTCACGCTGGCGGTTAGCAGGGTGTGCCCCGCGGGATTGCCGTCGAGTGGCCTGCTGGTGCGCGCCCGTGATGCGCCATTGGCCGTCTGAGCGGTGCAGGACGAAATGGTTCGCGCTTGCTCGCCACACGGTGTACTCGGCCGGCGAGCTGCGCCAGGCTTCAAGGTCGAGCTTGTCCACGGATGCCGATGCCTGATTACGTAGCAGAACCAGCGATTCACAGAAGTACCGGCGCCAGCACTCCCACTGCAGCAAACGTCGGGAGTAGACCGATCGCGAAACTCGCGGTCCCATCAGTGACATCGTCAGAACCAGCATCGCTTTGCGGCCCACTCGATCACCGAAGTGCCCGAACAGAATCCCACCCACAGGACGCGCGATGTAGCCCGCTGCCAATGTGCCGAACGCCGCGATGGTACCCACCGCGGGATCGGACTCCGGAAAGAACACCATTCCGAAGACCAAGGCGCTCATGGTTCCGTAGACCAGAAAGTCGTAGTACTCGATGGCAGTCCCAAGCAGGCTCGACACCGCTACGCGGCGCAGGTAAGCAGGATCCACAGACGTTGCCTCGGCCATCTCGCGCGCCTCCTGTGTCGGTCGTAGTGGGAGCATCCTCGTGCCGATCCCCTGCGGCGCGGTCCGAATGTCTATCAGTGGAACAACACAGGCCATCTGGACCGCGGTGTTCCGGCCACCGAGAAAGTGCAGAGTAGTCTGGCGTGAAGGTGACTACCTTCCATGATCATGAGCGTTCCTGTAGGCCTGAACGCGAGCCGACAACACCGTCGAGCCCGTATCGTGGCTGCTGCGTTGAGTGTTGCCGGCGAGGGCTATGCAGCGATGCACGTCCGAACCGTGGCCGACCGAGCCGGCATGTCGGCAAGCACCATCTACAAGTACTTCTCGTCCAAGGACGACATGCTGGTTGCCTGCCTGCAACATTGGCTGACCGAATTCGCCGTCGATCACCGGTTACCCTCGTGCGCCGATGTGTACCTGGGGGTGGCACAACAGGCCGGCAATGTGATCGAACAGCTCTGCGCGACACCCGCGCTGGCTGATGCGTTGGCGCGTGCGTACCTGTACGCCGACGGGTCGGCCGTCACGAACGCAGAATCGGTGCGCACCACGCTTGTCACCATGTTCGCCCAGGTGTTGTGTGCGGCCCCGGGATCACGAGATCACGCCATCGCAGAGCTCATGGCAGACTGCTGGGCCACCAATGTTCTCGCAGTGACTCAGGATAGGTTGTCACTCAATGACATTCGACTCCGACTCCAACACACCCTGACGATTGTCCAGCTGGTGTCAACGTGACGCCGAAGTTGTTCACGAAGCTGTGGATGAGCTCGATGATGACGGTATGCCCTCGGCGCCGCCTAAGCCGCAATGGCCCGCCGCCGTCCTCGGTGAGGATCTGCGCCAGGCGTCCCAATCTCACACCACGCTGCAACGAAACCTGACGCAGGTCAAGCCGGAATGAGTTCTACGCCGGTCAACACAGCAGCGTCGTCACGTCCGGGCGCGACGGCAACGGCAATTAGACTCGTATCCTGCTCCCAGACAGATACTTTCAAATCTTCTCCGGGATAGACCACCCCTGCAAACCGGGCACTGTAACTGCTCACAGCAGCGGCGCTCCCATCCAAGAGCGTGTCGGTGATCGCTTTGCAGACCATGCCGTAGCTGCAGAGACCGTGCAGAATCGGTGCGGGAAAACCCGCAGCAGATGCGAATTCGGGGTCGGAGTGCAGCGGGTTTCGGTCGCCGCAGAGGCGGTAGAGAAGGGCTTGCTGAGGCAGGACCGGAATCAGCACTTCTACATCGGGCGCACGCCCTGGTGTAGCCGTGTGGCTCGTCGGTCCGCGGTCGCCGCCGAAACCACCTTCGCCGCGGGCGTAGATAGACCGCTTTTGCGTCCACAGCGGACTGCCATCCAGGGCGGTCACCACCGTTTCCGACCAAATGACCGCAGCTTTGCCCTTATCCCAGATGTCAGTGAACCGAGTGAGGGCTATTCCAGTTCCCGACTCTGGGATCGGCGCCGGCGCGCATATTGTCTCACTGGCGTGAAGCACCTTCGACAACTCAACGTCGATGCCGGGATACTTCACCGATGGCGCTTCGGCCTTATGGAAGCTCTGCGCGACGGTACCGAATGTCGGCAACACTTGCGGCTTGTCATCGGCGAGGTACCGGAGCTCGCGCGGATCCAGCGGCGCGGCGCCAGCACCGAGGGCAAGGTGGTAAAGCTGCACATCGCTGCTAGTCCAGGAGAATTCGACAGGGTCCAGCTCTGCCCCAAGTGCAACGTGGACATCGATCGGCATGACAGTTCACATTCCCGTTCAGGCGGTGTGTTGTTCCCGTTGTATTTCGAGGGCGATGTCGATGAGTTGGTCTTCCTGACCACCGATGAGTTTGCGCTGGCCGGCGCGGTGCAGCAGCTTGTGTGCGGGCACGCCGTAGCGTTCGGATTGGCGGATGGCGTGTTTGAGGAAGCTGGAGTACACCCCGGAGTAGCCCATGATCAGTGCGTTGCGGTCCAGCAGGCATTCGGCCGGCATCGCCGGGGCCACCACCTCTTCGGCGGCATCGGCGATGTCGAAGAAATCGATACCGGTCTTGACGCCGATCTTGTCGAAAACCCCGATCAGCGCCTCGACCGGCGCGTTCCCGGCGCCGGCGCCGAAGCGGCGACACGACCCGTCGATCTGCTTGGCCCCGGCACGCACCGCTTCGATGGAGTTCGCCACGCCCAGACCGAGATTCTCGTGACCGTGGAAACCGACCTGCGCGTCGTCACCGAGCTCGGCCACCAGCGCGGCCACCCGGTCGCGCACCCCTCGAGCACCAACGCCCCGGCGGAGTCGACGACGTAGACGCACTGGCACCCGGCGTCGGCCATGATGCGGGCCTGGGCGGCCAGCTTCTCCGGGGAGATGGTGTGGCTCATCATCAGGAACCCGACGGTCTCCAGGCCCAGCTCGCGGGCCAGCCCGAAATGCTGGATCGAGACGTCGGCTTCGGTGCAGTGGGTGGCGATGCGGCAGATGGAACCACCGTTGTTCTGGGCCTCTTTGATGTCTTCTTTGGTGCCCACCCCGGGCAGCATCAGGAACGCGATCTTCGATTCCTTGGCCGTCTCGGCCGCCAGTTTGATCAGTTCCTGCTCCGGGGTCTTGGAGAACCCGTAGTTGAAGCTGGACCCGCCCAGCCCATCACCGTGGGTGACCTCTATAACAGGAACGCCGGCACTGTCCAGTGCCGCGACAATGGCACCGACCTCGTCGGTGGTGAACTGGTGCCGCTTGTGATGCGACCCGTCGCGCAGCGACGTGTCGGTCATCCGGATATCCCACATCGGGTCGAAATAGATCTCGTTGGTACTCATGCGTGGCCTCCTGTCGTGGCTGCCAGTACTTCCTTGGCGATCTCCTCGCCCACCTTGGTGGCGGCGGCGGTCATGATGTCGAGGTTGCCGGCATACGGCGGCAGGTAGTCACCGGCACCTTCGACTTCGATGAAGGTGGTGACCACCGCATGCCCGCCGGAGTTCATCGACGGATCGTCGAACTGCGGCTCGTTGAGCAACCGGTAACCGGGCACGTACGTCTGCACCTCGGCCACGACATCCTTGATGGACGCCGCGATGGCATCACGGTCGGCGTCTTCGGGGATGGCGCAGAAGATGGTGTCGCGCATGATCATCGGCGGATCGGCGGGGTTGAGGATGATGATGGCCTTGCCCCGCTGGGCGCCGCCGATGTTCTGCACACCGGCGCTGGTGGTCTTGGTGAACTCATCGATGTTGGCCCGGGTACCGGGCCCGGCCGACGCCGAAGACACCGAGGCGACGATCTCGCCGTAGGGCACCACTCCCCCCTGTTCGACGACAGCGCGACACACTGCGTAGACGATGGGGATCGTGGCCTGTCCACCGCAGGTCACCATGTTGACGTTCGGGGCATCGAGATGTTCGCGCAGGTTCGCCGGCGGGATGACGCCCGGGCCCACCGCGGCAGGGGTCAGGTCGATGGCGCGGATGCCCGCCTCGGCATACCGCGGCGCGGCATCACGATGCACGTACGCGCTGGTGGCCTCGAACACCAGATCCGGCTTCTCACTGAGGTTCAGCAGCCAGTCCACCCCTCGTGACTGGTCTCCAATCCCAGCTTGCGGGCCCGTGCCAAGCCCTCACTGTCCGGGTCGATGCCGATCATCCACCGCGGCTCCAACCAGTCGGAGCGCAACAACTTGTACAGCAGGTCCGTACTGATATTGCCGGAACCGACAATCGCGACCGTCGCCTTATCGGGCATGTGTTTCCCTCGCTATTCGAAAGTCAGCTCTACAGAACCCAACCCAGTGAAGTCCGCGATGAAATGGTCACCGGGATGTGCATCTATCGCCCTGGTGCACGAGCCCGGCAACACCACATCACCCGCGCGCAGGCGGACGCCGAACTGATCGACCTTGCGGGCCAACCACGCCACGGCCGTCACCGGATTACCCAGCACGGCATCACTGCGTCCCTCGGCGATCACCTCACCGTTGCACCGCAGCACCGCGCCGATGTTCTTGACGTCGATGTCTGTGGGAGACACCCGTTCCGGACCCAACACCCAGCCGGCCGACGACGCGTTGTCGGCGATGGTGTCACACAACTTGATCTTCCAGTCCTTGATCCGGGTGTCGATCAACTCGATCGACGGCGCGAAGGCCGCCGTCGCCGCCAGCACGTCGTCCTCGGTGCAGCCTGCACCCGGCAGATCGTCGGCCAGGATGAACCCGACCTCCACCTCGACGCGGGGATACAGGAACGTACCGACGGGAACGGGCTTGTCCTGGAACACCTCCATCTGGTCGAGGAGGTGGCCGTAATCCGGTTCGTCGACGCCCATCATCTTCTGCATGGCCTCGCTGGACAGGCCCACCTTGTGGCCGATCACCCTGGCACCGTCTGCCACCCGCTGGCGGATGTTGATCAGCTGGATCTCGTAGGCGTCCACCACGTCGATATCGGGACAGCCAGCGGTCAATGGATCGATGGGTACCCGGGTGCGCTCGGCCTCCGCGAGTGCCGCCGCCAGCTTCGCTCGGAGCTCGTGCCTGTCAGACATCAGAACGTCCCGCCATGGCCTTGACGTTCAACCCACCGAGAGAGTCAGTGCCCACTTCGGCGTTGTGCGCATGGGCGAAATGGTGCAACCCGAAGACAGAATCCATGCCGTTGCGCAGACCCATCTGGTCCTCGCACTGGTTCACCGCCTTCTTCGTCAGGGCCAGGCCGAAGCGCGGCATGGCCGCGATCCGGGACGCCACATCGAACGTGGCGGCCTCGAGTTCGTCGCGGGGCACCACCCGGTTCACCATCCCCACCTCGTAGGCCCGCTGAGCGGTGAAGCGATCAGCGGTGAAGAGGATCTCCTTGGCGAACCTGGGGCCCAGCACCCAGGGATGGGCGAAGTACTCCACCCCCGGAATGCCCATCTTCACAACAGGATCGGAGAAAAAAGCGTCGTCCGCGGCCACGATCAAGTCACAGACCCAGGCAAGCATCAGCCCACCGGCGATGCATGCCCCGTGCACCATCGCGATCATCGGCTTCGGAATGTCGCGCCACCGCCGGCACATCCCGAGGTAGACCTCCATTTCCCGGGCGAAACGCTGATCACCACCGGGCTGACCAAGGTGGTCCCACCACATGACCGCCCGATTCTCGTAGTGGACATGGTGGTCCCTGCCGGGTGTCCCGAGGTCGTGCCCCGCGCTGAAATGGTCACCGCTGCCGGCAAGGACGATGACCTTGACGTGCTCGTCGTCGACGGCCCGGGCGAATGCCGCGTCCAACGCGTATGTCATGACCGAGTTCTGCGCGTTCCGGTAGCGCGGACGGTTCATCGTCACCAGTGCCACTCCGTCGCTGACCCGATAGGTCACCACGTCGATCTCGTCGTCCAACTGATGGTCTCCTCACCACTGAAGCTGTGGTTCATGGTCTGTCGTTCGGGGAACGGGCGACAGCACGACGTCCACTCACCGGAAGTCGGCTGCCTCACACTCACCCGGTCGACCGGTGAATGGAACCCTTCCTCCGACGGCAAGAAAACGAATGGCAGGCTCGGGCGCGAGGTTGTGGGACGACAGGGACGGAACGAAGTAGCGATGGCAATCAACACCGACGAATTGACTTTGGAGCTGCGCGAGATCGCCGCGGAATGCGGAACCTTGCGCTACTACGACAGCGGCGAGGGCGAACAGACAGTGCTCTTCCTGCACGGTTCCGGGCCGGGAGTCACCGGATGGCGGAACTTCCGGGGCATCCTGCCGACGTTTGCACGGCGGTTCCGCTGCTTGATCCTGGAGTTCCCCGGCTTCGGCGTCACCGACGACATCGGTGGGCATCCGATGATGACTGCCCAAGCGGCCGTCGTGCCGTTTCTGAACTCCCTCGGTATTGACACGGTGGACATCGTGGGCAACTCGATGGGGGGCGGCGTGGGAATTCACATCGCCATTCACCACCCGGACAGGATTCGTCGCCTGGTGACCATCGGTGGCATCGGCACCAACATCTACAGCCCCGGGCCCAGCGAGGGCATCCGGTTGCTCCAGGAGTTCACCGAGGATCCCACCCGCCAGCGCCTGGTCGACTGGCTGAACTCGATGGTCTACGACCCGGCGCTGGTCACCGACGAGTTGATCGAGGAACGGTGGAACTTGGCCACCGATCCCGACACCCTGGCAGCCGCCCGCCGGATGTACGGCAAAGCGGCCTTCGCACAGATGATGGCTTTCCTGCGCAACTCGGACGCTCCCCTGCCGTGGGCGCAGATGCACAAGGTGAGGGCACCGACGCTGTTGACCTGGGGCCGTGATGACAGGGTGAGCCCACTGGATATGTCCTTGATCCCCATGCGCACCATTCCCCACGCAGAGCTGCACGTGTTCCCGAACTGTGGGCACTGGGCCATGATCGAGGCCAAGGCTGCCTTCGAGGCCACCGTCCTGTCGTTTCTCACCCGCACCCCCTGACCGCGAGCAGCCCGTCAGGTCTTGGCGCTCAACCCGGCGTCCACGATGAGCTGGGTGCCGGTGATGTAGCGCGCGTTGTCCGAAGCCAGGAACAGGACGGCGTTGCTGACGTCTTCCGGGTCCACCCAGGGAACCGGAAGCAGGTGGCGGGCTGCCAGCACCTCGGCGACGTCCTCGGCGGTGGGGTTGTCGAGATCGGGCCGCAAACGTCGGAAGGTCTCGTCGTTGATCACCATGGCGGTGCCGACGGCACCCGGATGCACGGTGTTGACCCGAATCTTCCTGTAGCCCAGCTCGTTCGCCAAAGATTGCATCAGCCCGACGACGGCGTGTTTGGTGGCCGAATAGTGCGCCGAGTTGGCGGTACCCCGTAAGCCGCTGGTGGAGCTGACGAGCACAACAGAGCCGCCCTCGGCGCCGATGTGTGGCACCGAGGCGGCAACGGTGTGCCACACCCCGGTGAGGTTGATCGCCACCGTCTGATTCCACACCTGTTCAGGCAGTTCGGCTGCAGGCGCGCGGCCGATGTGGACGCCGGCATTGGCCACCACGATGTCGAGCCGGCCCAATTCCGCGACGGCGCCGTCGATCGCCTGGCGCATGGCCGCCAGGTCTCGGACGTCGACGAGCCCGGTGACACAACGGCTGCCCCGCAGCCGAACCGCGGCCGCGGTGACCTCCAGATTCTCTGCGGCGGAATCGACGTCGAGTGCGATCACGTCAACTCCCGCGTCGGCGAACCGCGTGCAGTGCACGCGGCCCGTACCTCGTGCAGCCCCGGTGACCACGACCACCTTGCTGTGCAAGCCGGTCATCACTCGGCTTTCAGCAGCTCGAAACCCTTGTAGCCGGCCTCGGCCACCTCGGCGCAGATGTCCAGATACACGCCGAACCCACCGATGAAGAGCATGAACTTGCGGGTTTTGCCCGGCACATTCGCTCCCATGTACCAGGAGTTTGCCTTGGTGAACAAGGTGGCGTCGGCGCGACGGGCGCATTCGACGCCCCAGTCGTCGACAGCTTGTTCGGTCGCTTCGATGGCCTGGTAGCCGTGGTCGTCGAGGTGGTCGATGCAGTCCGCTATCCAGTTCACGTGGGCCTCGGCGTGCAGAACCATGTTGGCCAGCACCGCCGGGGCGCCGGGGCCCGACACGATGAACATGTTCGGGAAGCCGTCCACCCCGAGCCCGAGGTAGGTGCGGGGTCCGTCGCTCCAGTTGTCGCGCAGGATCTTTCCTCCGCGACCGATGATGTCGATCTTGGCCAGGGTGCCGGTCATCGCGTCGAAGCCGGTGGCCAACACGATGGCATCAACGTCGAAGTGTTCGTCGGAGGTGTTGATACCGCTGGCGTCGATGGACTCGATGGGCGTCTGGCGAACACTCACCAGCTTCACGTTCGGCCGGTTGAAGGTCTGGAAGTAGTTGGTGTCGGTGCAGATTCGCTTGGTACCGATCGGATGGTCGTTCGGGATCAGCAGCTCGGCCACGTCGGGGTCGTCGATGACCGCTCGCACCTTCTCCTCGTAGAAGAGTCTTGCCTGTTCGTTTGCCTCGGCGTCGGTCATCTGGTCGCGGAAGGTCTTGGAGAACAGCACACCTCCGAGCTGCCAACGCTTCTCGAAAGCCGCGCGCCTCTCTTCGGGTGAGACCTCCATGGTGAGCTTCGGGTGGGCGATGTGCGGCGAACCGCCACCACTGCGCCAGGACAGCCGGCGTCGCTCGGCGTAGTTCGCCTTGATGTCGGCGACATCCTCGGGCGACAGCGGCCGGTTTCCAGCGGGCACACTGTAGTTCGGGGTCCGCTGGAAGACATACAGCTGCTCGGCCTGCTCGGCGATCACCGGGATGGACTGAATGCCCGAGGATCCCGTGCCGATCACCGCCACCCGCTTGCCGCTGAAGTCCACACCCTCGTGCGGCCAACTCGAGGTGTGGTAGATCGCCCCGGCGAAGGACTTTAAACCGCGGAACGCCGGCGTGAGCGCCGCGGACAACGGACCAGTTGCCATGACGACGAACCGGGCCGTCACCGCGTCACCGGTGTCGGTGGTGACCGTCCACAGCAGCGACTCCTCGTCCAACACCGTGGAGACCACTCGGGTGTTGAAAGCGATGTCGCGGCGCAGGTCGAGTTTGTCGGCGACCCAGTTGATGTAGCTGAGGATTTCCGCCTGCGTGGCGTACTTCTCGGTCCAGTTCCATTCCTGTTGGAGCTCTTCGGAGAACGAGTAGCAATAGTCGACGCTCTCCACATCACAGCGGGCACCCGGGTACCGGTTGTGGTACCAGGTGCCGCCGACGTCAGAAGCTGCCTCGAAGACGCGGACCGTCTTGCCCTGCGTCCGGAACTTGTGCAGCGCATAGAGTCCGGCGAAACCGGCACCGACAACGATGACGTCGATGTACTTTGGGGAGCCAGCGGCGGTATCCACGTCGGTCAAATTAGACGCCGACGCGCGACAGCGCAGTCAAGTTTCCCGGTCACTGGACGTCAGACATGCACCGTCCCGGCCACCGGACGTGGTGCTCCCGCGGGCGCCTGCGCGCGCGCATGATCCGGGTGTGTCATCGCCACCACCGTCTCGAAGCGTGAAACTCACCGTGACCGAGGTGATCGAGGAATCCCACGATGCCCGGTCGCTGGTCTTCGCGGTAGCCGAAAGCGAGCAGGCGCGGTTCAGCTATTTGCCCGGACAGTTTCTGACGCTGCGCGTACCCAACGAATCCGGCGATGCGGTAGCCCGGTGCTATTCGTTGGCGAGTTCACCGCACACCGACTCGGCACCGAAAGTGACCATCAAACGGGTCGACGGCGGATATGGGTCAAACTGGTTGTGCGACAACGTGGCTGTCGGCCACGTGATCGAGGTGCTGCCCCCGGCCGGCGTGTTCACGCCGCGCAACCTGGACGCACACCTCCTGCTCTGGGCCGGCGGCAGCGGTATCACCCCGGTGATGTCCATCCTGAAATCGGCGTTGGCTCGGGGCACCGGAAGGGTCACACTGGTCTACGCCAACCGGGATGAACAATCGGTGATCTTCGCCGCCGAGCTTCGCGAACTCGCAGCCGAGCATCCGGACCGGCTGACGGTGCTGCACTGGCTGGAGTCGGTGCAGGGATTGCCGCGTCAGTCGCAACTGACCGCTCTGGCCCGCCGTCTGGGCACAGCAGAGTCCTTCATTTGCGGCCCGGCCCCGTTCATGGCGGCGGTTCAAGCGGCCCTGCTCGATGCCGGAGTACCCAAGACTTCGGTAAACGTCGAGGTGTTCACGTCCCTGACCGGCGATCCGTTCGCCGAGGTCGAGCCGGTGGGGCTGACCGACGCGGACGCCGACGCCCCCACCGTGCAGGTCAACATCGACGGACAACAGCACCAACTGCGGTGGCCGCGTCAGGCCACGCTGGTCGACGTGATGCTGTCGGCAGGGCTCGAGGTGCCGTACTCCTGCCGCGAGGGTCAGTGCGGCTCGTGCGCAGCCACCCTGCTCAGCGGCGAAGTCGACATGCCGGCAAGTGACATCCTCGAACCCGAGGACATCGAGGCCGGGACCATCCTCGGATGCCAGGTCAGACCGGTGTCTGACGAAATCGAGGTGGAGTTCTGACCGCGCACATTCCATTCACCGGGATCGCGTCCGGCGGCGGAACCAAACCCCATAGACCATCGAAGACAGTCTCACGAAAGAAGGCGCACTCATGACCGAGCGGGTTATCGACCGCGTGATGGATCTGGCCGACCAGATGCGCGAACAGGCCTGGGAGGCCGAGAAGACCGGCCAGCTCACCGACACCACCGTCAAGAACATGAAGGCGGTGGGCTCGATCCGCCTGCTGCAGCCGGCCGAGTTCGGCGGTGACGAAGTGCACCCGCGCGAATTCGCCGAAACCGTCATGGCCACCGCCGCCCTGGATCCAGCCGCGGGTTGGGTCAACGGTGTTGTCGGCGTACATCCATACCAGCTCGCCTATGCCGATCCGGCTGTCGCGAAGGAGATCTGGGCCGACGACGTCGACACCTGGATCGCCTCGCCGTACGCCCCCCAGGGGGTGGCCAAGCCGGTGGACGGCGGCTACATCTTCAACGGTCGCTGGCAGTTCAGCTCTGGCACCGACGCGTGTGACTGGATCATCCTGGGCGCTCTGGTGGGCGACGCCGACGGCAAGCCCGCGATGCCGCCACAGATCCTGCACATGATCCTGCCGCGCAAGGATTACGAGATCGTCGCCGACTCCTGGGACGTGGTGGGCCTGCGCGGCACCGGCTCGAAGGACGTGATCGTCAAGGACGCGTTCGTGCCGGCGTACCGCACCATGGACGGGATGAAGGTCATGGACGGCCGGGCCCAGATCGAGGCCGGCATGACCAAGACGCTCTACAAGATGCCGTGGTCGACGATGTTCCCCCTGGGCATCAGCTCGGCCACCATCGGCATCTGCGAAGGCGCGCTGGCCGCCCACCTCGACTACCAGCGCGAGCGGGTGGGCGCCAACGGCACTGCCATCAAGGACGATCCCTACGTCATGTACGCCGTCGGTGAGGCCGCGGCGGACATCCAGGCCTCGCGCCAGGCCATCCTGGCCAATGTCGACCGGATCTTCGACATGGTCGACGCCGGCCACGAGATTTCTTTCGCGGAGCGGGCCGCGGTGCGGCGCAGCCAGATCAAGGCGGTCTGGCGTGCGGTGGCCGCCGTCGACCAGATCTTCGCCCGATCCGGTGGCAACGCGCTGCGGATGGACAAGCCGCTGCAGCGCTACTGGCGCGACGCCCACGCCGGTGTCGCCCATGCCATTCACGTTCCTGGCACCGTCTACCACGCGTCCGCACTGAGTTCCCTGGGTATCGATCCTCAGGGTCTGTTGCGGGCGATGATCTGACCGAAAGGGCCATACTCCATGACCAACCTGCTCAAGAGCCTCGGCTACGTCACCGTCCAGACCGCCGACATCGACCGTTGGCGCCACTTCGCCTTCAAGGTGCTGGGTTTCGCCGAGGGCAGCGGCCCCGACGAATCCGCGCTGTACCTGAGGATGGACGAGCGAGCAGCGCGCATCATCGTCGTCCCCGGTGACGCCGACCGCATCGTCACGATCGGTTGGGAGGTCCGCGATCACGAGGCTCTCGAGGACGTCAAATCCGCCCTGGACGCCGCAGGCACGCCCTACAAGCAACTCTCGCTGGACGAGGCCGACGAACGCCGCGTCGAAGAGGTCATCGCGTTCGAGGATCCGGCGGGCACCTCGCTGGAAGTGTTTCACGGCGCCGTCCTGGACCACAGCCCGGTGGTGACGCCGTTCGATGCGCGGTTCGTCACCGGCGCACAGGGTCTCGGCCACGTCGTGCTGCCTGCGCTTGACGTCAATTCCGTATTCGACTTCTACACCACCGTCTTGGGTTTCAGGTCCCGCGGCGCCTTCCGGGTGCCGGTGCCCAAGGAGTTCGGACCCGTGCGGGTACGTTTCCTCGGGATCAACGAGCGACACCACAGCCTGGCGATCTGCCCGGCCACCACGTTGCGGGATCCGGGGCTGGTGCACCTGATGGTGGAGGTGGACAGCCTCGACGCCGTGGGCCAGGCTCTGGACCGGGTCAACACCGACGGCTTCCAACTGTCGTCCACGCTGGGCCGCCACACCAACGACAAGATGGTCTCCTTCTACGTGCGGGCCCCTGGCGACTGGGACATCGAGTTCGGCACCGAAGGCATGAGAGTGGACGAAAGCCACTACACCGCAGAGGAAATCACCGCTGACAGCTACTGGGGTCATCAGTGGGTCAGTGATCTACCGGCAGCCATGCGGCCATGACGTCGAACGAGGCTCTTCATCCCGTCCCCGCCGCTGAGATCACGCGTTGGGATCACGAGGCCGACGTGGTGATTGCCGGGTACGGTGTCGCCGGCGCCGCCGCGGCGGTGGAGGCGGCCCGGGCCGGCGCCGACGTACTGGTGCTGGAGCGCACCGGCTCCTGGGGTGGTGCAGCCGCCATGGCCGGCGGTTTCATCTACCTGGGCGGTGGAACCGAACTGCAGAAGGCTTGTGGATTCGAGGATTCTGTCGAGAACATGGCGGCCTATCTCAACGCCGCGATGGGCCCCGGTGCCGATTCCGACCGCATTGCCGACTACTGCGCCGAAAGCGTCGCCCATTTCGACTGGCTGGTCGGCGCCGGAGTGCCGTTCAAGGCGGAGTTCTTCGGCGAGCCGGGCTGGGAGCCGATGGGCGACCAGGGCCTGATGTACAGCGGCGGGGAGAACTCATACCCTTTCAACACCATTGCCACCCCAGCTCCCCGCGGGCACGTGCCGCAGATGTCGGGCAAGAAGCAGGGCGAGGCCAGCGCCGGCTACATGCTGATGAAGCCGTTGGTGGACACGGCAACAGCGGCCGGCGCCAAGGCTGTCTACGACGTCCGGCTGCAGGGGCTCGTCGTCGAATCCGACGGCCGGGTGGCCGGAGTGACTGCCAAGCAGTACGGCGCAGACGTGACCATCCGGGCCCGCCGGGGCGTCGTGCTGGCCACCGGCAGCTTTGCTTACAACGACACGATGGTCGCGGCATATGCACCGCGGATCGCCGGCCGGCCGGCCGCGTCCATCGAGCAGCACGACGGGACCGGCATCCGGTTGGCCCAGGCGCTGGGCGCCGACCTGGCCCACATGGATGCCACCGAGGTCGCGATCTTCGCCGATCCCCAACAGCTGGTGCGCGGGATCCTGGTCAACGGCCGGGGGCAACGGTACGTCGCCGAGGACACCTACCCGGGCCGGATTGGGCAACTCACTCTCTATCACCAGGACAACACCGCGTACCTGATCATCGACGGCGACGCGCAGGCCGAGGCCATGGCCTCACTGTCACCCCAGCTGATGCTCCGCCCGCCCACCTGGGTGTGCGACACGGTGGCCGATCTGGAGGCCGAGATGCGGTTGCCGTCCGGTTCACTGCAGGCCACGGTCGCGGCGTTCAACGCCGGCGCCGAGCGGGGCGAGGATCCCCTGCTGCACAAGAAGCAGCAGTGGTTACGCCCCATCGGGTCGCCGGTGGGAGCCATCGACCTGCGGGAGAGCACGGGCGGTTTCACGTTGGGAGGGCTGCGCACCACCTTCGACGGAGAGGTGTTGCACGTGAGCGGTGATCCGATTCCCGGGCTGTTCGCGGCCGGCCGTTGCGCCGCTGGCCTGGCGGCGTGGGGATACGCCAGCGGAATCTCGCTGGGAGACGGCAGTTTCTACGGACGACGCGCCGGCCGGCGGGCTGCAAGCGGCTGATCGTTGGCTAGAACTCCCGAATCGGCCCACGCGGGGCCGGGATCAGCGGTCGACCTGCTGTTACCCGGTCCCGCGTCGGCGTTTCCGGGGGCCGCCCGGAGTGACTGGAATGGATCGGCGCGTTTGGTGTGACACGGCGCACCCCGCTGTGATACAAACAGTTATATTCCTAATAGGAATATGTGATCCGCTTCTCAGCCCCTAGGAGGCGTCTTGACTGCCGTGGCCGAACCCCTGTCCGAATCCACCACCCCCAGCGCCGTGATCGACCGGGTGTCGTTGGTACTGGACGCCTTCGACGGCCCCGGCCGACTCACCCTGGCGCAGATCGTGCGCCGCACCGGCCTGCCCCGGTCATCCGCACACCGCATGCTGGAACGTCTGGTGCAATTGCGCTGGCTGCGCCGCAACGGCCGCGACTACGAGCTCGGCATGCGGCTGGTGGAACTCGGTTCGCTGGCAGTGCATCAGGATCGGCTGCACAAAGCCGCCGGCCCGCTGCTGCACGACCTGCACCGGGCCACCGGCCTGGTGGTCCAACTGGCCGTGTTGGACGGGTCCGATGTGATGTACCTGGACAAGGTCGGCGACCGAATGGCGGCCGCGCTGCCCAGCCGCGTGGGTGGCCGTCAACCGGCGCACTGTACGGCGATCGGCAAAGTGCTGCTGGCCTACAACCCTGATGCCTGCGATGAGGTGGACCTGTCCAATCGACGCACCAAGTTCTCCATCGCCAGTGCCGCCCAACTGGCCGCCGAGTTGGACAAGGTGCGCGCGCACGGGGTCGCTTTCGACCGCGAAGAGGCCCTGCCCGGGTTCGGCTGTGTTGCCGCGCCCATCGGTGGACAGGGTGAGGCCGTGGCGGCACTGTCGGTGTGTGGCCCGATGAACCGGATGAGCTTCGACCAGCGACTGGCCGCCCCGGTGCGGATGACCGCGATGGGCATCTGGCGGAACGTCGAAGACGGCACTCAGCGGGTGGCTCCCACCCTGCAGCAGGTGCGGCCGCTGCGTGGCGGGCCCGCCTCGCGCCCCGCGAACGACACCGTGAGCATGCTGCCGGCATGACCGCCGACACCGCCGGAGCGACGCTCGACCCCCAGATCGCCGGGATGATCGAAGCCCTGGACAGCGGTTTCCCACCGGTCCAGACCATGACCGGTGCGCAAGCACGCGCGATCATTCGGTCGCGGCTGGTCGTCTCCCCCGATCCCGAAGCTGTCGGCAGCGTGACCGACTACCAGGTCGACGGACCCGGCGGAGTCATCCCCGTGCGGATCTACCGCCCGCACCGCACCCGAGCGGCGCCGGTGCTGGTGTACGCCCACGGCGGCGGGTTCGTTTTCTGTGATCTGGACAGCCACGACGGCCTGTGCCGTGACATGACGAATCGTCTTGGCGCGGTGGTGGTCTCGGTCGACTACCGGCGGGCGCCGGAAAGCACCTGGCCGGCCGCGGCGGAGGACGTGTACGCCGTCACCCGGTGGGCGGCCGACAACGCCGGATCGCTCGGTGGCGACGTCTTCAGGCTGGCCGTCGGCGGCGACAGCGCCGGAGGCAACCTTGCTGCGGTCACCGCGCTCATGGCACGGGATCGCCGGGGCCCGAACTTGATTGCCCAGCTGCTGATCTATCCGATGCTGAATCCCGACTTCGGCACCGAGTCCTACCGCTTGTTCGGGAAGGGTTTCTACAACCCGGCGCCGGCGCTGCAGTGGTACTGGGATCAGTACGTGCCCAACGCCGCAGACCGCGCCGACCCCTACGTTTCCCCCATCCATGCCGACCTGCGCGGCCTGCCGCCCGCGGTGGTGATCATCGCCGGGCACGATCCGCTGCGCGACGAGGGCTTGGCGTATGGAGAGGCGCTGGACGCGGCCGGGGTGCCCACGGTGATCAGACGGTTCGACGGCGGGATCCACGGGTTCGTCACGATGCCAAGCCTCGACCTGGCACAGGCTGCCCGGGCCCAACTGTGCACCGACACCAAGGCGCTTCTGCACGGTTGACCTCCGACCAGCGGAGACGTCGGTACCGATAATTCACCTGCCATCCGGACGGGTGCGAATGTGGCTTCCACCGCAGTGTGTGTGGTACTGCCGGTGTTCGACTACAGCGATGCGAAAACCTCCAGCGAGCCCACGGTTCCGCGGTTCGCCTTGACCCGTTCGACGAGGATCCAGCTGCCGTCGCGGCGTTCCCACCGGTCGCGGTAGTCGCCCAATGTGTGAAAGGTCGTCGAGGGGTCATGCCGGGATAGATGTAGATCGCGGACATACGCACAACTCGTGGCATTATCGCCGTCCACCTCGATGAGGATGTTTCCTAGAAGATGTTGTGTAACACCGCAATTGTCCAGATATGTCCGAATGAGATCGATGACCCCGGCACTTCCCTCCACCCTGCCACTGCCGAAATCACCGACGGCGTCCTCACTGAGGATGGCAGACATCCCGACCCAATCCCGATCGTCCATTGCACGCGCAAAAGTGATGAGTGCGCGCTCGATGGCACGCTCATCAGCCATCCGGGCAACAATGGCGGTCTCGTCCATACGGTTTCTCCTGTCGATGATCGGTTCGCCAGGCGGCGGTCCAGATTCAGCATTGACATGCAGTCGCTCGCTCACCGGCAACTCCGTGGTCTGACGTCGTCACTGTCGACTGAGCTGTCGCCGGGGCAGTCCCAACCTGCGGCTTCACTCTAGCTTCGAGCGTTCTGCAACTCCATCCGCGTCCGCGTCAGGTGAATCGTCTTGATCCTCCAGTGTCCATCGACCTTCTCGTAGGTCTCCTCATAGTGCCCCGCTCCGTGCAGAGTCTGACCGCCAGGGAAATCTACGATGTCGGCCATGGCCCAGATACCCACAGCGGCCGTGGGCGAGACCAACTCCAGTTCCGGAGTATGGCCATGATGAACTGTCACACAGTCTTTCAAGACCTCACTGATCGAGTCAACGAGAGTGTCGACACCCTCCCAGCGCGAGCTACCGGCCTGCGCCTCCCCCGATTCTGCCGGCCCCACCGCATTGGCAAATACCGCCACGACATCTGGGGCAAACACTGTGCGCCACGCTTCCCAGTTCTTGGTGTCCAGCCAGCGGAAGTAACGTGCCTTCAGCGAGCCTATGGCTTGCAGTTCCCTATCCGCGTCGCCGTGTTGAATCATCTTCCAGCGCTTCCTCTCGCACAACACTCACCCGCTCCAACTCCACGATTTTCAGCCCAGTCACGGGTCACGTGGTGAACGCTCTCCCGGTCAGCGGGTTGGGCGCGCCATGGGCAATGTCATTCGCGCCAACCTTCTTGCCGTGCGACCAGGCAGCGTTACCGGCGTCAACACCACCACCGCTCTACACGGACCGGCAGCCACATCGGGCGAGCCCGACCGCAGCCGGGGCGCCACCGTGGGTGACACAGTCTGAGGGTGGCATCCACGGATCCGTCACGATGCCCAGTCGTGAACTCGCACATGCCGCCCGGGCCACAGCAGCGCGTCAACACCACGGCCCTGCTCGACCGCTGACGTCCCGACCACCGGGAGTCACCCACCGGTGCAGCCCCGTCAACTCCTACTGTCGACGTATGGCTGACGGCGCGGTATTTGTCATCGACCGGGTGACCACCCGGCCCGGGTGCGCCCGGCGGTTCGTGGACGCCTATCTCGAGTCGTACGCCCCTGGCGCTCGGGACCGTGGAATGTCTCTGCGCGACGTGCTGGTCAGCCCGCCCATCTGGTTCGACGATCAGCCCAACACCATCACCATCACCTGGACGCTGCCCAGCGCCCAGGCGTGGTGGGAAATGACCTGGAAAGGCCGCCCCGATCCCACTGTCGGCCAATGGTGGTCCAGCATGGACGAATTGGTTCTCGAGCGCACCCGCAGCGTGGCCGCCGACGCCACCGATGTCGAGGAACTCTGTGACATTTAACGTGATTCGGCTGGCGGACATCGCCGACGAAAGGGCGCGGGACGCCCTGGTCGAGACGTTGCATGCCGAGGCGGCCGGTTCCGGCGCCCGCGGTGTGCTCGTCGAACCCACCCTGGCCGGTGTCCGCAATGGCGGAGATGTGCTGCTGCACCTACGATTCGATCATCGCGCAGACTGGGACGCGGTCGCGCACCGCGTCGACGGACAGCTGCTGGCACAGGCGGACGTGCAGCGGGTCAACGGCGCGACCTATCAGGGCAGCCCGGTGACCGGTGTCGGCGGTAACGGCAGCATTTATCGCACCCTGTTGCTGCGGGTGGCCCCCGGCACCAGCGCTGCGCTGGTGGAACAGTTCGAAGAAGATCTGCGCCTGCTGCCGCGCTATGTGCGCAGCATCCACTGCTGGCAGTTGAGCCGCGTGGACGAGGCGGTGGGCACCTCGCCGTGGACGCATGTCTTCGAGCAGGAGTTCACCGACGTCGAGGGTCTCATGGGCCCCTACCTGATGCACCCCATCCACTGGGCTCATGTCGATCGCTGGTTCGATCCAGAGTGTCCCGAAGTGATCATCAGGGACCGGGTGTGCCACAGCTTTTGCCGTAACACCACCCCGGTGCTGGCCTGACCCCGGACGGGAGTTCGTCATTGGTACCTATGCTGTCACCGGGTCCGCTTCAGGGATGGGCGGCCACACTTCGCAGCAACTGCGGGCCGCCGGCCACACCGTGATCGGGGTGGACCTGCACGACGCCGAGGTGGTAGCTGATCTGTCCACCCCGCAAGGGCGTCGGCGTGCGGCCGCCGAGGTACTCGCACGCTGCGATGTCCTGCTGGACGGGGCCGTCATGGCCGCCGGTGTGGGCCCCGGCCGCGGCCAGGACCGCCCACCACTGATCGCGAACGTCAACTTCCTCGGTGTCGTCGAGTTGCTCGAAAAATGGCAACCCGCCCTGGCCGCTCATGCCAGCTCCAAAGTGGTTGTGCTCAGCAGTAATTCGACGACATGCACGCCGATCACGCCAAACCGTGCGGTGCGCGCGCTGCTGGCTCGCGACGTGGACAAGGCGTTGCGCACCACGCGGCTGTTCGGTCCGGCGTACGCGGCCATGACCTATTCGGCGTCCAAGATCGCGGTGACCCACTGGTTGCGTCGCGCGGCTGTCACGTCAGCGTGGGCCGGTGCCGGCATTCGACTCAATGCGCTGGCACCCGGTGCGGTGATGACACCGCTACTCGAGGAACAGCTGGCCGATCCCCGACAGAGCAAAGCTGTCCGCGGTTTCCCGGTCCCCGTCGGTGGGTTCGGGGACCCCGCGCAGCTGGCCCAATGGGTGTGCTTCATGCTCTCCGATGCCGCCGATTTCCTCTGCGGCAGCGTCATTTTCGTCGACGGCGGCACCGACGCGCATTTCCGGCCGACAGACTGGCCCTGCACGGTACCGGCGCGCGGGCTGTTGACCTATGCGCGCCGTTACCGCAGCTAGCTACATCCCGGCCGGCAGGATGTTCGGGTTCGCCGACGCAGGCGGCTCCAGCGGCGGAAGCAGTTCGGAACCGTCAAGGGTGTGTACGGGCAACTTCTGCGACCACGGGTAGTGCAGGCTGAACGCCACGAGGCCGGTTCGCTGCGCAGCAGGCAGATGACACATCGCCAACACCGTTTCGGCCAGATACTCCACCGGTTCGGTCGGGAAGGTGTCCGGAATCAGCGCCGCGGCGCCCGGAGTACGGACCGCGGTGGATGGTCCGACACAATTGACCGCGATGTTCTGGTCCACCAGCTCGGCGGCCAGCCCCTGGGTGAACCGGTGCAGCGCTGCCTTCAATGACGCATACACCACATCACCTGAGCTTTTGTTGTACTCGCGGAACGGCCGCACCGGCGCCAGCCCGGTCACTGACCCGATGTTGACGATCCAGCCGGCGCCCTGTGCTCTCATGTGCGGGATAGCTTCCTGCGACAACACAAACGGTGTGCGCAGGTAATGCTCAACGGTGCGGTCGAACGTCTCCATCGACATCTGCTCAACCACCGAATAGTCGGCGTAACCCGCGTTGTTGACCAGGATGTCCAGCCGGCCGGTGCGCTCGAGTACATCCTCGATCAAGTGCCTGCGCTGGTGATCGTCCTCGAGGTCGGCGGCCACAGCATGCGCAGTTCCGCCGGCTGCCTCGATCAACTCGACCGTCTCGCCGATCGTGCCGGGGATGGCCGTCACCGCACCGGCGCGTACCGACGGTGACGGGGTATGCGAACGCGCTGTCACCACCACCGTGGCACCCTCGGCAGCCAGGCGCTGGGCAATCGACCGGCCGATGCCCCGGCTGCTCCCGGTGACCAGCGCCGTCTTACCGTCCAACAATCCCGTCACGGGGTCATCACCCTCCCGCCCAAAGTGAAGTGGTCTTCGATCGGCGCGCGGTGCTGTTGCCACAACTCGATCAATCGCCATGGCGTGGAGACCACCACCCTGCCTGAGTCTGACCGGTAATAGGTGTGCGCGTTCGGGGTGTGGCACCACACTGTCTTGGCCATCGCCTCGTCGATCTCGACGACGTAGTCGTCGTAGGCCTGTTGGGTGACCTCGATGGTGGACGCACCCTGCGACGCCATCAACTGCAGACATTCCATGATGTAGTGCGCCAGGACCTCCATGGAGAAGTTCGCTCCGGCGCCGTGTCCGGGGCTGTAGTTGGGTGCGGACGTGATGAACAGGTTGGGGAACCCGGGCACGGTGCCGCCGCGATAGGCGCGTGGGCTGTCGCCCCACTCCTTCTGCAGCGTGTGGCCATCGCGGCCGCGGATGTCCACCGTGGACAGGAAATCCAGGTGATAACCGGTGGCGTAGATGATGACATCGAGGTCGATCTGGCGCCCATCCTGGGTGACGATGCCCGCCTCGTTGATCGACGCCGGTTCGCTGGCCTCGACGTCGACGTGGTCGCGGGTCAGCGCCTTGTAGTAGCCGCCGGGATCCCGGATGATCCGTTTGCCGTACGGGGCGAAGTCCGGCGTGACCTTCTTCGCCAGTTCCGTTCCCTCACCGAAGGTCTCGCTGATGTACTTCATGCACATCTGGAGCAGCACGTCATTGGCCGGCGAGATCGACAGATGGTCCTTCTGCCACTCCGGGTCCTGCAGGATCACCGGGTAGTTGTTGTCGGAGGTGGCCCAATAAGCCTTCACCCGGTGCCACTTGGCGAAGTACGGCAGCGTTCTGCCGAGGTAGCGCCGAAATTCGGGGACCTCATCGGAGAGCCGCTTGCGCGGTGCCACCCAATGCGGCTGCCTCTGGAACACCGTCAGTTGCTCCACCTGGTTCACGCAGGCGTCGACGATCTGCACCGACGTGCACCCCGCGCCGATGATGGCCACCCGCTTGCCCGTCAGGTCCAGCGTGTTGTCCCACTGGGCCGAATGCACGCTGACGCCGGCGAAGGTCTCCCGGCCGGGGAAGTCGGGCCACCGCGGTCGGTTCAGGTACCCGGCGGCAGTCACCACGACCGAGGCGTGGCTGACCGAACGCTGCCCATCCCGGTCAGTGGCGTGGATCTGCCACTGTTCGCGCTTCTCATCCCACCACAGCGCCTCGACCTCGGTGCCGAATCGGGTGTGCTTGCGCAGTCCGTACTTGTCTGCCAGCGCCAGCAGGTAGTCCTGGTACTCCGCGCCCTGCGGATAATAATTGGACCAGTCCGGCTTCACCTCCCGCGACAACGAGTAATACGCCGACGGGGTGTCGACCCCGATGCCGGGATACGTGGTGGTCAGCCAGGTGCCACCCACCTCGTCGTTGCGGTCGAAGATCTGGTAGGCGACACCGGCGTCAGCGGCGGCCAGTGCGGTGACCATCCCGGCCAGCCCGGCGCCGATGATCGCCACAGTGGTGTCACCGGGGATGGGGACTGTGCGCGGCAGCGTCGGCTGCGACAACTGGAATCCGCCTTGCTCCAGCAACAACGGCACGAACTCCGGCCCGACCTCGGTGCCCAGTGCCAACGGCGCGATCCGCGCGAACAACTCCGGGTCATCGGCGGCCACGCCGCCGGTGCGGGCCGGCGCCTGCAACGCCGCGATCAGTTCCTCCACCAGCTCTTCGCGGGTATCGGCGTCGGTGACGCCGATGAACTCCGGCGGGTCGGGTTCGTGGGAGATCCTCGGTCCGAATCGGTCCACCACCGACAGATCACCGGTTATCTGGGCCAGCACGGCGAGGAGGACGCCTGCGTCGGCGTCCCGCAAGTGCCCCCTCAGCTCGTCGAGGTTTGCGGGCACGTCGGGGCTGTTCGTCGAACGATCAAGCGCCGTCCCGACATTGGCTTCAGTCGTCACGTCATCGAGTATCAGAGCCCGATACACCGAGCGGCATTGTGCTGCCTACTGAGCGGGACATCAGAGAGGTTTTGGCCTCGCAGCGCCATACGCTTCGTCCATGCACAGCATGCTCTCCGATCTCGACGACGCGGACGCGGTGATCGCCCGCGCCCGCAGCCATGTGATCGGTGACATCCCGAGACGCTCAGCCCGCACGTACCCGGACAAGGTCGCGATCATCGACGGTGACACGACGCTGACCTTCGCGGAGTTCGACCGGCTCGTGGAGCGTGCCGCAGCAGCTCTGCACGACAAAGGTTTTGGGCCAGGTGACCGTATTGCGCTGTTGTCTCACAACTGCTGGCAGTACGCCGTGCTGGCCTTCGCGACCGCGCGCGCGGCGGTGGTGCTGGTGCCCGTCAACTTCATGCTGACCGCCGAGGAGATCTCCTACCTGCTCGGGCACAGCAAAGTCAGCGGATTCGTGGTGGAGGACCAACTCATCCCCGTCGCCGAGCAGGCCATGCGTGCGGGCGGCTCGGTGACCACCACGGTGGCCTTGCGTACCCCCGGCGATGTGATACCCGCCGAGTGGGACGATTTCGACCACTGGCTCGATACCGACACCGTGGCACCGCGCCCGCACATCGACGACGACCAACTGCTACGCCTGATGTACACCAGTGGCACCGAGTCCCGACCCAAAGCGGTGATGCACGGCAGCCGCAGCCTGATGTGGCAGTACGTCAGTACCATCGTCGCCGGCTCGATGAGCTCCGAGGACATCGAAATACACTCGTTGCCCTTGTACCACTGTGCGCAGCTGGACAACTTCCTGGCCACCGATCTGTACCTCGGTGCCACCAGCATCATCTTGCCCCGTCCGGACCCCGACATGGTGTTGCGCACCATCGAGCGATATCGGGTG
Organism: Mycolicibacterium sp. SMGY-1XX; assembly: GCF_059132455.1. Lineage (NCBI taxonomy): Bacteria > Bacillati > Actinomycetota > Actinomycetes > Mycobacteriales > Mycobacteriaceae > Mycobacterium > Mycolicibacterium sp. SMGY-1XX. The sequence continues at coordinate 2,351,040 of NZ_CP101139.1, read as the reverse complement.
ACCAACTACTTCGCCCCGCCGACGGTGTGGATCAGCCTGTTGCGCAGTCCCCTGTTCGACAAGGTGGACTTGTCCAGTCTGCGCAAGGGTTACTACGGCGCTTCGGCGATGCCCACCGAGATCCTTGCCGAGATCCGCGAGCGGTTGCCCCACCTGCAGTTGTGGAATTTCTACGGCCAGACCGAAATGGCGCCGCTGGCCTCGGCTCTGGGCCCCGCGGAACAGGATGCCCACGCCGGATCCGCAGGCCGCCCCGTCGTCAACGTCGAGACGACCATCCTGGGCGAGGATGACCAGCCGGTACCCGCGGGCACGGTCGGAGAGATTGCCCACCGCAGCCCACACCTCATGCTCGGATACCTCGATGACCCGGCCAAGACCGCGGAGGCGTTCCGCGGCGGCTGGTTCCACTCCGGTGATCTCGGCTACTACGACCAACACGGCCTGCTGCACGTCGTGGACCGCAAGAAGGACATGATCAAAACCGGCGGCGAGAACGTCGCCAGCCGTGAGGTCGAAGAGGTCCTCTACAGGCACAACGGCATCCAGGAAGTGGCGGTCTTCGGGCTGCCCCACCCGTTGTGGGTAGAAGCGGTGGTGGCTGCCGTGGTGCCACGCGAGGGGCAGGACCTCAGCGAGGAGGACGTCATCGCGCACTGCCGCCGGCACCTGGCCGGTTTCAAGACTCCCAAGCACGTGTTCTTCGTCGACTCACTGCCCAAGAACCCCAGCGGAAAACTACTCAAACGCGCACTGCGCGAACGCTTCGACGTCAACGCCACATCGCTGTAACTCCAGCTCCGAAAGGACCTTCTGTCGTGTTCAACGGCCGGATCGCGCGCTTCGACGCGCCTGGCACACCGTTTCGGCTCCACACCGTCAGCCTGCCCGAGGTGAGACCCGGCGAGATCTTGATCAAGGTGAGCCGCACCAACATCTGCGGTTCGGACCTGCATGCCTGGCACGGCACCTTCGCCACCGGCGGACTCGGCGGTCAGCTGCCCACAGTGCTCGGTCACGAGATGGTCGGCGCGGTGGAGGCAATGGGCGACGGTGTAGCCACAGACTCCAACGGCCAGCCGCTCACCAGTGGTACTCGCGTCGTCTTTCCGTACTTCTACTCCTGCCACAAGTGCCGCAACTGCTTGCTCGGCAGACGCGGCGCGTGCCTGAATCTCTCGATGGCCATGCTCGGCCGCGCCGACGAACCGCCTTACTACGTCGGCGGCTACGGCGACTACTACCTGCTTCCGGCGGGAGCGGTGGTCTACACCGTTCCCGACGCCGTTTCCGACGACATCGCCTCCGGCGCCAACTGTGCACTCTCCCAGGTGATGTACGGCTTGGAACGGGTCGACCTGCAGCTCGGCGAAACGGTTGTCGTGCAGGGAGCAGGGGCGCTCGGTCTGTACGCGATTGCCGTCGCGAAGGCGCGTGGCGCAGCCCAAGTGATCGCCATCGACGGTGTGCCCGACCGGCTCGAGCTCGCCACCGCGTTCGGCGCCGACGTGGCGATCGACCTCAACGAGGTCGCCAGCGTCAAGGACCGGGTAAAAGTCATCCGCAGAGCAACCGGGGGCCACGGTGCCGACGTGGTGGTGGAGGTGGTGGGCCACCCGTCGGCCATCGACGAGGGCCTCAAGATGCTGGGCCAGTTCGGCCGCTACGTCGAGATCGGCAACATCAACATCGGCAAGACCTTCGAGTTCGATCCTTCGCGGTTCGTCTTCGGCAACAAGACCATGGTCGGGGTCTCGCTCTACGACCCCGTCGTACTGTCGCGCGCCCTGACCTTCCTGGAGCAGCATCAGGACAACCTGGCGTTGGATCGACTTGCGGCAGCGCAATATCCGCTCGAGGACATCAATGAGGCCTTCGCCGCCGCCGACGGCCGCCGCGATGTCCGCGCCAGCATCGTCCCGTGAGTCGAAAGGACCTCATGCACGACTACCACCGCACCTCCCTGTTCATCGACGGCGGCTGGGTCAGCCCCTCGGGGGCCGGTTCCATCGACGTGGTCGACCCGGCCACCGAAGAAGTCATCGGTGTCGTGCCCAACGGCTCCGCCGATGACGTCGACGCCGCCGTCGCCGCCGCCCGGCGGGCATTCGATCCGCTGATCAGCGTCGCAGAGCGCAAGGATCGATTGGCGCGGGTGATCGCTGCCATGGAGAAGCGGCTGCCGGACATCGCCGAGACCATCACCCGCGAGATGGGTGCACCGGTGCGCATCGCCCAGAGTGTGCAGACCCAGGTTCCGCTGGCGGTGGCTCGCGGTTTCGCCGACGTGCTGGATACCTTCGAATTCGAAGAGCGGGTGGGCAATTCGCTGGTGGTCCGCGAGCCCTATGGCGTGGTGGGTGCCATCACACCGTGGAACTACCCGCTGTATCAGGTCGTGGCCAAGGTTCTGCCCGCCATTGCCGCGGGCTGTCCCGTGGTGCTCAAGCCCAGCAACGAGGCCCCGCTGTCGGTGTTCGAGTTCATCGAGGCGGTCGACGAGGCCGGGTTGCCGCCCGGCGCCGTCAACCTGGTCTCGGGCAGCGGCCGGGTGATCGGTGAACGCCTGGCCGAGCACCCCGATGTCGACTTCGTCTCGTTCACCGGGTCCACCGGCGTGGGGCAACGGGTCGGTGAGCTGGCTGCCCGCTCCATCAAGAAGGTGGCCTTGGAACTGGGCGGCAAGTCGGCCAACGTCATTCTCGAGGGCGGTGACCTGTCCACCGCCGTGAAGGTGGGGGTGGGCAACGCGTTCCTCAACGGTGGGCAGACCTGCATGGCCTGGACCCGCATGCTGGTGCCGCAGTCCCGCTACGACGAGGCCCTGGAGCTCATCACCGCGGCGGTGTCCCGCTACACCGTGGGTGATCCCCAGGACCCCGCCACCCGCATCGGCCCGTCGGCCTCGAAATCGCAATGGGAGACCGTGCGCGGCTTCATCGAGCGTGCCGAGCAGGACGGTGCCTGCCTGCTCACCGGCGGCGCTGACAAGATCCGCGACGTCGGCTACTACGTGGCGCCGACGGTGTTCGCCGACGTCGATCCCGAATCCGAGCTGGGCCAGGAGGAAGTGTTCGGTCCGGTGCTGGCGGTGATCCCGACCCGGGATGACGCCGACGCACTCCGCATCGCCAACTGCACGCCTTACGGACTGTCAGGGGCGGTCTGGGGACCCGACGTCGAGAGCGCCACGGCATTCGCCCGCGCCGTGCAGACCGGTCAGCTGGACATCAACGGCGGCATGTACAACCCGGTGGCTCCATTCGGCGGCTACAAGAAGTCCGGGGTGGGCCGTGAACTCGGCCGGGCCGGCTTCGATGAGTACCTGCAGACCAAATCCCTGCAACTGCCGAAGACGGACTCATGAGCACCGCCCTGGAGATCAGCAGCAGCGGGTCAACCCAGATTTGGACCATCAACCTGGCCGACGTGGGGAACGCGATCACCGAGCCGGGATTCATCACCGGCTTGGAGGCCGCCGTCGTCAACGCCAACGGTGACAGCACCATTCGCGCCGTCATCCTCACCGGCGCCGGCAAGATCTTCTCCGCCGGCGGCAATGTCAAGGACATGGCCGACCGGCGGGGGATGTTCGGCCTGGATGCTCTTGACCAGCGACGCGCCTACATCGATGGCATCCAACGGGTTCCACGCGCGTTGAGCCGCCTGGAGGTTCCCCTCATCGCGGCGGTGAACGGTCCGGCCATCGGTGCCGGTTGTGATCTCGCGATGATGTGCGATATTCGGGTGGCCTCCGAAAAGGCCTCGTTCGCCGAGAGCTTCGTCCAGCTCGGGCTCATCCCGGGCGACGGTGGCACCTGGTTCCTGCCGCGCGCTGTGGGGTACGAACGGGCCGCGGAGATGACGTTGACCGGCGATCGGGTGGACTCCGCCACCGCCCTGGCCTGGGGCATGGTGAGCCGGGTGGTGCCGCACGAGGAGTTGCTGACCGCCGCAATGGAACTCGCCGAACGGATCACCAAGAACCCGCCGCACGCTCTTCGCATGGCCAAACGGCTGCTGCAGGAATCCCGCACCGGCTCATTGGAATCCACGCTGGGTATGGCGGCGGCCATGCAACCGCTGGCGCACCGCGACCACGAACACGAGCAGCGCATCGCGAAATGGAGAACCAGTTGATGCCTCTCCCCCGCCTGGTACCGCCGGCCGCCGGCGACACCGCACACGAGGAACTGCGGGCCGAGGTCCGCGAATTCCTGGCCCGCCAACTGGCCACCGGCGATTTCACCCCGTCTGCCGATGCCTGGCTGACCGGCTGGGATGAGGCCTTCACCAGAGCGCTGGCCGAGCATGGCTGGTTGGGGATGACCGTGCCCACCGAATACGGCGGCCACGGCCGATCGCACCTGGAGCGGTTTGTGGTCACCGAGGAACTGCTGGCGGCGGGCGCGCCAGTGGCCGCCCATTGGATCGCCGACCGGCAGATCGTGCCGTCGCTGCTGAAGTACGGCACCGAGACGCAGAAAGCGACGTTCCTGCCCCGGATCACCCGCGGCGAATGCTTTTTCGGGATCGGCATGAGCGAGCCGGACTCTGGGTCCGACCTGGCCAGTGTGCGCACGAAGGCCACTCGGGTCGACGGCGGCTGGACGCTGTCGGGCACCAAGGTCTGGACGTCCGGTGCGCACCGCGCACACGCGTTCATCGCGTTGGCACGTACCGCTCCGGTGGACCCGGCACACCGGCATGCGGGGCTCAGCCAGTTCATCGTCGACCTGCGCGGCGCGAACATCGAGGTGCGCCCGATCATCTCGATGAACGGCGGGCACCACTTCAACGAGGTGATCCTTGATCAGGCGTTCGTGCCGGACGGCATGGTGGTCGGTGAGATCGGCGAGGGCTGGCAGCAGGTGACATCGGAGTTGAGCTTCGAGCGCAGCGGCCCCGAACGTTGGCTGTCCACCTTCGCGGTGTTGTCGGCGACCACCGATGCGATGGCCGACCAGCAGATCGACCGCGACATCGATCTGGGTCGGCTGGTGGCCCGGATCGCGGGTCTGCACCACATGTCCACTGCGGTGGCAGGTGCTTTGGAGCGACATGAGCCCGCCGATGTGCCGGCCGCCGTGGTGAAGGTCCTCGGCACCACCACCGAAGGTGACATCGTCGACTTCGTCGACCTGCACGTCGGTGACGACCTGCCGCACGACAGGGGATTCCGGGATCTGGTGGCACACGCCGCAGACCAGCGCCCCGGTTTCACGATGCGTGGTGGCACCAACGAAGTGCTGCGCGGTGTGATCGCGCGCGGATTGGGGATGCGGTGACGACGACTGAGGCCGGTGCGCTGGCCATCGATCCGGATCTGGCGCAGATGATGGACGCCGTTTTCGCCGAGTGCCGGGAAGGCCACCCACCCGCCGGTGCACTACGGCGTGACGACGAACTGTGGCAGCGTCTCGACGGACTGGGCCTGGCCCGGCTCACCGGCGCTGAGGAGACCGGCGGCAGCGGTGCCGGATGGCTCGAGGCGGCCGAACTGCTCGCCGCAGCCGCCCGCCATGGAGTGCGAATTCCTCTGGCGGAACACGACTTACTGGCGGGATGGCTGTTAGAGGAGCTCGGATTCACTGCAGACGGCGCCATACGCACCGTCGCCATGCTCGACGCGAGCCGGGTGGCACACGCGGTGCCCTGGGCGTCTTCGTCCGACCGGGTGGTGCTGCTGTGGCAGGCCGGCGGGCAGATCCGGGCCGCCGACGTGGATCGCGGGGCTCTGCAGATCACGGCAGGTGTCAACCAGATCGGCGAGCCACGCGACTCCATCACGGCCACAGAGGATCTCCTCGGCAGCCTGCCGTCGGTGCCGGCGTCGGAGCGTGTCGCGACGCAACTGGAGCTCAAGGCCGCGCTGGTGCGCTCCATCCAGGTGTGCGCTGCCCTGGACGCCGCGGTGGCACTGGCCGTCGAACACACCGGTTCACGTGTGCAGTTCGGCCGTCCACTGGCCAAATTCCAGGCCGTGCAGAATCTGGTGGCCGACAGCGCCGCGGAAGCGGCCCTGGCCCGGGCCGCCACCGAAGCCGCCCTCACCGCCGCCGTCAGGAGCGACTGGTCGGCCGACGATCTCGGCTTCCGGGTGGCCGTCGCACGCTCGTGCACCGGGCACGCCGCATCGGTGGTGGTCCGTAACACCCATCAGGCGTTGGGCGCCCTCGGCACCACTCGCGAGCACCGTCTGCACGAGTTCACCCGCGCCGCGTTGGCGTGGCGATCGGAGTTCGGTTCGGTGCGTCATTGGGATGAACAGGTGATGGCCACGGCGCTGCAGGTGGGCGGCGGCGGGTTGTGGGACCTGGTCGCACGTTGACCGACGTTCCGCTGACCGGGCAACAGCCCTGTTACCCAGACCACTTCGCGGCTTGACTGAAAGCATGAGCAACGACATCGCGCTGTCCGATCTGCAAGAGTTCATCGCCGGCTTCTGGTTCGACTACGACGAAGCGAACTACGACCGCATGGCAGCGGCGTACGCCGAGGACGCCCGGTACTACAGCCGCAGCGACTCCGGTGCAAGCCCGTTCGAGGACTTGATGTCGCCGGAACTCCGAGGCAGGGACACGATCATGGAGTGGCTGAGCGACCATCGGCAGCAGAGCCCCTACCCGCTGCGCCACCACGCCACCAACCTGCACCGCATCGGTATCCAAGGCGATGTGACCCGGGCCCGCTTCTACATTTTCGTCAACCAGATCGCCAACTTTGTTCCGTTCGCGGTCTCCAGCGGTATCGCCGAGGTCGGGGTGCGCCGTGGCGCCGACGGACTGGAATTCACCGATATGGAGGTCATCCTCGACACCACCAATTCGGTGAACCTTGCCGAGCGTGACGCCGCGACCGCAGGCGCCTGACGGGTGGGAGCCCGCGAGACCTTCTCGGGTGGGGTTGCCGTCATCACCGGGGCGGGCGCCGGGATCGGCGCCGGTCTGGCCCGGCATGCTGCAGCGTTGGGGATGACCGTCGTCCTGACCGACGTCGACGGCGACGCCATTGCCGGACTGCGTGACGAACTACGCGCCGGCGGCGGCACGGCTTTCGACATCGTGTGCGACGTGCGCGATTTTGACGCCGTGGAGGTACTGGCGGACCGGTGCTTCCGGGAGATCGGCCCGGTGCGTCTCTTGGTCAACAACGCCGGCATCGAGCAATTCGGCTACCTCTGGGACACGCCCGTGGCGAACTGGCAGCGTGTCGTCGACATCAACATCTCCGGTGTGTACCACGGCATTCGAGCCTTCGTACCGAAGATGATCGAGGCCGGCACCCCAGCCTGGGTGTGGAACCTGTCGTCGATCGGGGGTGTGGCGGTGGTTCCGCTGCAGGCGCCCTACATCATGAGCAAGCACGCGGTGCTGGCGCTCACCGAATGTCTGGAGTTGGAAACCCAGCTAGCCGGACATGACTACATACACGTGCAGGCCGTCCTCCCCGGCGCGGTCAAGTCCAACATCTTCGAGTCTGCCGGCGGGGTCAGCGACGGCGATGTGGATGCGGCCGAATCGCAACGGGAGGCGATGTTCGACATCAAGGCCGGCGCCATGGATCCGGTGGAAGCCGCCGAGGTGGTTTTCGAGCAGGCAGCCGAGGGCCGGTTCTACCTGCTGACACAGCCGGAGTACGTGAGCTCGGCCATGGCTGAACGCGCCGCGGTGCTCTCCGAACAGCGAGCACCCGTGCTGCGGACCAAGCCGCGCTTCGACCCGGCGAAACACTGAGATGGTCGTTCCCGATCTGGATCCCGACGCCGCCGCCAGGGTGGCATCCTTCGGTGTCATCCCGCCGATGCGGGAGCGTGGTCTGGCCGCGCTGCGTCAGGACCTCGAATCAACCTCTCTCCCAGTGGATTCCCCGGATATGGTGGAGATCGAGGATCGCTCGGCCGACGGCATCCCGGTGCGCATCTATCGGCCGTCGGCCGATTCTGCTCCGGTTCTGGTGTATTTCCACGGCGGCGGGCTGGTGCTCGGTAGCAACCGCTCCTTCGAAGGACTGGCTCGCACGCTGGCAGCGGTCAGCGGTGCCACAGTGGTGTCAGTGGAATACCGGTTGGCGCCAGAGGCGCCGCCGCCCGCTCAGTTCGACGACGCGTACGCCGCCACCGTGTGGGTGGCCGCCAACGCTGCCTCGCTGCGGGTGGATCCCCACCGGTTGACCGTCGTCGGTGACAGCGCCGGCGGTTCGCTGGCCGCTGCGGTGGCGTTGGCCGCCCGAGACCGCGGCGGCCCACGCCTGTTCTGCCAGGTGCTGCTGTATCCGGGCCTGGACCGGGACATGACCTGCCGTTCGATCGTCACCATGCCTGATGCGCCGATGCTCACCCGGGCCGACATCGACTACATGCACGAACTGGCTGATCAAGGCGTGACAACGCCGCCGGACCAGTACCGGGTTCCAGCGCTGGCCGCCGACCTGACCGGGCTGCCGCAGGCCGTCGTGGTCACCGGGGCCTGTGATCCCATCCGCGACTGGGGTGAGCGCTACGCCGAACGGCTGCGCGATGCGGGCGTTCAGACAACGGTGACCAGGTATCCGGGTGCCTACCACGGCTTCCTGATGTTCTCCGGCTCGACTGCGCGCGGCCGGCTGGCCATCGCCGAAACCGGGGCGCTGCTGCGAGCGAAATTCGCCACGCCGCTACGGTTCTGAGCCCTATCCGGTCTCCCGATGACTGGACAGGTGACATTTCCGACAACGTTCACATCCCCCAGAATTCACTCACAACGCCGCATGGCGTCGAAGCAACAAGAGGAGACCCGATGCTCACTGAAGATCGGCGTTTGGAGCTGTCCAACGTCCTGCGGCCGGCATCCCCGCCGAGGGAGATCGACACCGTCTACACCGACGACCAGCGTCAGCGGCTGCTGGACGTGGTCCGCAACGAAGGCCCGTGGAAGCTGATCATCGCTCAGCACTTCGCCTCGGCCGACGAATTGATGGCCACCATGAGCGGAGCGTTTCCCGAAGGATTCGAGCCGTCGCTCGATCTGTTCCTCACCCCCACGTTCCGCGGCTACCTGGCCAACTACGGCGCGGTGCTCTACCCCGAGCTGCACGACGTGTTCTACAACGAGACGTTCCTCGATCACGCCAAGAGCTACTGGAATGCCAAGTACGCCAAGCCCGAACTGATGTTGTTCAACATCAACGGACCCTGCGCCAACCGCGACCCGGGCCACCTGGACTCCCCCAGCTTCCGCGGCGTGCGCCACGAGAACGCGCCGACCTGGCTGTGCAGCGTGATGGGCAAATCCGGTCTCTTCCAGGAATACCTGATCAAGATGGCGCAGGTGATCACCTGGTTCTCGCTCGACGAGAGCAGCGGCTTCACCTACTGGCCGGACGGCCCGCTCAAGGAACCGCGGCGGCTGCTGCCCCCGGTGAACAACCGCGGCGTCGTCGTGCAGAACGAGATGATGGTGCACCGCGGCGAGGCCAATGGTCCGGTCGACCAGCAGACCCCCAAGGGGCTCGCCTTCGACACCGTGTTCACCGGCGATCCGGCCAGCCGCGATCACTGGCTGCTCAAGAACGGCGAGGACGTGGTGGCACGGCACCACACCGACGAACTGCGCTTCCTGGTGCACTGGTCTGCCGAGGTGTTCTCGGATTTCGACGAGCTCAAGAAGAACATGGACCACTCCGACGACCTCACCATCGAGCGGGCCATCGACACCATGGTCAAGGATCTCAACCGCCAGGGCCTGGACCTCAAGATGCCCGACAACCCGCTGCACGACGCGGAGTTCATCCGTACCCTGAACGCCGCTTACGACCTCGGCGGCCCCGCCATCTATCCGGAGGAAGCGCCGTTGTCTGCCTTCCAGATGGCCTGAGCCATGGAGCGTTTCAGCGACCGGCGGGTGCTGGTCACCGGCGCCGGTTCAGGAATCGGGCAGGCCACCGTGGCGCGCCTGCTCGACGAGGGCGGCACTGTCGTCGCCTATGACGTCTCCGCCGAGGGACTCGCCGGCACGTATGCGGCGGCCGAGGCAGCGGGGACCGCGAAGCGGCTCACCACTGCCGTCTTGGACGTCTCCGATGAAGACGCGGTGAATGCTGCTGTGGCGCAGTCGATCAGCGAACTCCGCGGGCTGGAGGTGCTGGTCAACGCCGCGGCCATCCAGCGTTGCGCGCACACTCACCAGCACACGCTGGCGGACTGGAATGCGACGCTCGCGGTGAACCTCACCGGCACGTTTCTGATGGTGCGAGCCGCACTGGCCGCTCTGCTCGAGTCGGGTCGCGGGGTGGTGGTCAACTTCACCTCCACGTCGGCGTCCTTCGCACACCCGTACATGTCGGCGTATGCGGCCAGCAAGGGCGGCATCCTCGCGTTCACCCATTGCCTGGCACTGGAATACGCCAAGCAAGGTCTGCGTGCGGTGAACATCCAACCTGGTGGCGTGTCGACCGCGTTGGCGTTGAGCACGCTGGACAAGATGCCCGAAGGTTACGACCTGGGGCTGTGGGCCAAGCAGACGCCAATTCTGCCCCAGGGTGACGGCGGCGTGCTCGGTGAGCCGTCCAAGGTGGCGTCGGTGATCGCCATGGCCGCTTCCGATGACGGCGCCTTCATCACCGGTACCGAGATCCGCATCGACGGCGGCGCCCACGCCTGACAGGCACACCCTGTAGCGCGAGCGAGCGGGTTTGTACACGACACTCCGGTGTCTGACGTACAAACCCGCTCGCTCGTGCTTCTCTGTCCCAACAACTTCCTAGCAAAGCTCAGTCGCTGACTGCCATTTCGTCGACGATCGGCACCGCGCCGGCCTCCACCGCATCGAGGATCGAGGCCGTCAACTCCGAACACGACAGGAACACCGCCCGCCCCGCAGCGGCCGGCATGGCAGCCGCCTCCTGCCACTGCGGGCAACTGCGGGTAGCCGCGGCACTCCACTGGACGGTGGTCTGCTCCCAGCTGCTCTTGCGCGCCAACACCTGCGCACCACAGTTCCGGCATGCCACCGGAACCATGGGCGCCGTGGCCAATCTATTGTCCGGGCGGATACTCATCAACCCGCGCCCGCTGCAGCCGCCTGTGCCGCGATGTTGGCTTCCACCACCTTCATCCACGCTTCACGCGGACGGGTGGTGTCAATCTCGAACTCGAAGCGGTCCACCATGTCGGGGGTCACGTCGGCCACATCCACATAGAACTGCTCATACCACCGCCGCAGCTGGTAGACAGGCCCGTCTTCTTCGACCAGGAGCGGATTGTCGATGCGCGCCTTGTTCTTCCAGATCTCGACGTCCTGTTCGAAGCCCATCTTCACGAAGTCACCGAGTCCGATCGCGGTCTGCATGGCAAGTTCGTCGGTCAGTTCCGCGGACTTCTTGACGATGATGCCGTACTGCAGGACGAAGGAATTCTCGTCGATCGGGTAATGGCAGTTGATCAGGACAGTGCGGTGATCGATGTTCTCGTAGTGGTAGGTCAGGTCATCGATCATGAAAGAGGGTCCGTAATAACCGGCCACCGAGGTGGTGCCCAGCATTTTCGGGCCTTCCAGGGGTTGCAGGTCCCCGCGACCGGCGCTGTTCATGTACTGGATCGCCACGTGGCCTTCGAAGATGTTCTTGAAGTGCGTCGGCAGCGAGCCGTGGATGTAGAAGAAGTGCGCCATGTCCACGACGTTGTCGATGACTTCGCGGCAATTCGTGTTGACCACGGTGCTGTACCAATGCCACTCGGTCCACTCATCGCTGGTGGCACCTTCGATGCGGGGGATGGTCACGTCCTCGGGCGGCGGCTTGCGTTCCGGGTCGTTCCACACGAAGAGCATGCCGTCCTGCACCAGTGTCGGCCACGTCGCGGTGCGGGCCAGTCGCGGTGCCCGCTTGCTGTAGGGCACCTGCTTGCAGCGGCCGTCACCGCCCCAGCGCCAATCGTGGAACGGACAAGCGACCTCGTTACCCTTCACCTGGCCCTGGCTGAGGTCGCCGCCCATGTGCCTGCAATAGCCGTCCAAGACGTTGAGCTTGCCGTCCTCGCCCTGGAACACCACCAGCTTCTGACCGAAAGCGTTGATGGAATGCGGGCGGCCATCGCCGAAATCTCGGATGAGTCCCAGGCAGTGCCAACCACGCGCAAAGCGGGTCGGCGCCGCCTCCGCTTCGATCAGCCGAACATCGACATCGGGCTGTTGAGTCATCGTTGTGTTCTACCGCCGTCAGCAGGTGCCCGACACGGCATGTTCCGCTCATCAGGACATGGCGTGCCCAGCGTGGTTGCACCCACCTAGCGTCACGCTGTGACCTTTACGCCTACTAGCACCATTCCCGCCGGAGCACCCGTCGCAGACACCACCGTCGATCTCCTGGTGGTGGGCTCCGGAAGCGGTCTGGCCGCGGCACTGGCGGCCGCGGATCTCGGCCTGTCCGTGCTGATCGTGGAGAAGTCCGGCTTCGTCGGAGGCTCCACCGCGCGCTCCGGTGGCGCCCTCTGGCTGCCGCACAGCCAGGTGCTCGACGACGCCGGCGCCGGGGACACCGCCGAGCGGGCCCAGACCTACCTCGACTCGGTTGTCGACGGAACGGCCTCACCGCAGCGTTCCGCCGCATTCCTTGCCCACGTCGACGCGACCGTAGACCTGCTTCGCCGCACCACCCCGATGCGCCTGTTCTGGGCCAAGGACTATTCGGATTACCACCCGGAGGCACCGGGCGGGTCGGCGGCCGGGCGGACCTGCGAGTGCCGGCCTTTGGATACCGCGGTGCTGGGTGAGTACCGCGCCAAGCTTCGTCCGGGCGTCATGGAAGTCAAGGTTCCGATGCCGACCACCGGCGCGGACTATCGGTGGCTGAACCTGATGGCCAAGGTCCCTCGCAAGGGGCTGCCGTTGGTGGCCAAGCGTTTGGCGCAAGGGGTTGGCGGTCTCTTGATGGGCCGGCACTACGCCGCCGGTGGGCAGGCACTGGCGGCGGGACTGTTCGCAGGGGTCCTGAAAGCCGGCACCCCCATCTGGCTCGACACCACGCTGCGACAGTTGGTCACCGACAACGACGGCGGTGTCACCGGAGCTGTCGTCGACCAGGGCGGCAGGTCCGTGACGATCACCGCACGCCACGGTGTCGTGTTGGCGGCGGGCGGCTTCGACCACCACATGGACATGCGACGGAAGTTCCAATCGGAGTCTCTGTCCGACCATGCCAGTCTGGGTGCCGAGACCAACACCGGAGACGCCATCAGGTTGGGCCAGGACGTCGGTGCCGCAATTGAATCGATGGATCAGTCGTGGTGGTTCCCTGCCGTGGCGGCCCTGCCCGATGGCGCGCCCAAGGTGATGCTGGCGGAACGCTCGTTGCCAGGCTGCTTCATCGTCGACCAGACCGGTCGCCGGTTCGTCAACGAGTCCACGGACTACATGTCATTCGGTCAACGGATTCTGCAGCGTGAACGCGCAGGCGACCCGGTGGAGTCCATGTGGATCATCTTCGACCAGCAGTATCGCAACAGCTACGTCTTTGCGGCGGAGTTGTTTCCGCGCATGCCGATTCCGCAGTACTGGTATGACGCCGGCATAGCCCACCGAGCTGACAGTTTCTCCCAACTGGCTCACGAGATCGGGGTTCCGGAGGCCCAATTCACCGCCACTGCAGGGCGTTTCAACGAGATGTCGAAGGCCGGCCAGGATTCCGACTTCGAACGCGGACGCAGCGCCTACGACCGGTACTACGGCGATCTGACTGTCACCCCGAATCCCAACCTACGGGCCCTAGAACACGGGCCCTTCTTCGCCGTCAAGATGGTGCTCAGCGATCTCGGCACCTGCGGTGGCTTGCGCGCCGACGACCGCGCCCGGGTGCTTCGTGAGGACGGTACGCCGATCAGCGGTCTGTACGCGATCGGCAACACCGCGGCCAACGCCTTCGGAGCCACCTATCCGGGCGCGGGCGCCACCATCGCCCAGGGTCTGGTCTACGGGTACCTCGCTGCCCATGACGCGGCCGGCGCGCTGCCCAGTGGGCCACTGCCCACTGCCACACACTGAGACGACACCGGCGCCGTGGCCACCTTCCCGAGCGGGCGGGGCCACGGCGCACCGGTCACGCTTCTGCCGGTCTACAGCCTTACCAGTCGAAATGGGTAGGTGAAGGTCCCGCCCGGCGCCCCGTCGCAACCAGCGGCGAAGGACGAGTTCATCTCGCCGATCAGAGTGACCGGATCCCACGTGTAGACATCGCGGGTGGGGATCACAGGTCCGTAGTAGACATTCCCACACCGCAAGCCCTCTGGCATGTCGATGGTGAGGACGTAACGCCCGTCGGCCAGGTTCGCGTCGGCTTTGTACGGAAACGCCCTGGCGTTGGGCTGGGGAATGCCCTGGATCTGAAGGCAGTCGGCGGGATCTTCTGGGCGACAACGTGACACAGCCCAGATCCAGGTGTGAAAGTCATAGCGGCCCTGAATCTGCATCTCGAAATTGCCATACGGCGTCACGGCCTGCACCGCGGCAGGATTCCATAACGCCGCCAGCGCCAACACGACCGCAAGCATGGCCGCCTTCATAGTCGCCGTCGCCCTCCGAGATCGGTTCATGCGGTGTCGACCTGCTGCAGTAGCAGTCTGCGGCTTCGGAAAAGATCGTCGCCGACGTCGCCGTAGCGCTGTTCGGGATCCAGAACACAATGAGTGCGGCCGAACACCGTCACCATGCACTTGTTGTTGTGATTGCAGAGGCTTCGCTTCTCGGGATTCTCTGCCATCTGGTTGATCAAGTCCGGCTCACGTAACAGGGCCCGGCCGATCGCGACGTAGGAGAAGCCCTCGTCGACGGCATCGACGATGTGCTGGTGGGCGGTGACGCCGCCGAGCAAGATGAGCGGCGTATGCGCGACTACCGGCAGGAACTGGCGTGCCGATTCGAGCATGTACTGGTCTCGGTAGGGATAGGACCCCAGTGCCCACTTCCCCATCACCCTCAGCGCCAGGTTGATCGGGGGCTTCATCGCGGCGGCGAACTCGTCCACCGGAGTGTCGCCCCGGAACAGGTACATCGGTTTGAACACCGAGGAACCCTGGGTGAGTTCGATGGCGTCGAGATTGCGGTCGGCGTCCAGCAATTGGACAACTCGCAGCGACTCCGGGATCGAGATGCCCCCGCGGAGCCCGTCTTCCATGCTGAGCTTCGCGATGACGGCGATCTTGTCCTCCACCACGTCACGCACGTGTTGGGCGATCTGGCGGCAGAACCGGGCCCGGTTCTCGATGCTGCCGCCGTACTCGTCCTTGCGTCGGTTCATGGCCGGGCTCAGGAACGAGCTCGGCAGGTACAGGTGACCAAGGTGCAGTTCGACGGCATCGAACCCGGCGTCCACGGCAACCTGGGCAGCATCGCCGAATTGCTCGACGACGTTCTGTATTTCGGCCCGCGTGATGGGCCTGCAGTAGTCGAAAGACTGTGGATTGACGAAACGGCTCGGCGCCAGCGGGGTCACCTTGTTGACCCGGCGGCCACCCACCACGCCCGCGTGCCCGAGCTGCGCGGATACCGCGGCCCCGGCTTCATGCACCGCATCGGCGAGCTTGCGCAACCCAGGGATCGCTGCGCGGCTCATGTTGATCTGTCCCGGCGCGCTGGCGGCATCCTCGGCCACCGTGCAGTATGCGACTGTCGTCATTCCGACGCCGCCGACGGCGAAGCGGCGGTGAAACTCGATGAGATCGTCGGTAACCAGGCCGTCCGGAGACCGCCCCTCCGACGTCGCCGCCTTGATGATGCGATTTCGGAGCGTCACCGGACCCAGCGTTGCGGGTTGGAACGGATCTGCCGGAGCGTTCGGAAGGCTGGATGGTCGGGCCATGAATGACGTTCTTACACCGCGCTCAGCCGATCGCTCACCGGCATTCCACTCACCGGGCGGACGTCACTCCGCTTCTTCGGCCTGGACCTTCCGTTCGATCTCGTACCAGTAGTCCCGCAGCAGCGGCGGTGTGCCGTGCCCACGTTCGGCAGAGGCTTTCGCGAAGGACTCCTCGGCTTCGTCGAGGTCTTTGATCAACGACAGCGCCATTTCGCGTTCGGCGGCGTAATACCGCTCGGCCCACTGCAACACCACCCGGCCATAGGCCCAGGCCGGCTCCACCTCCGCCCAGCGCACTTCCACCGCGGCCTCCCGCTGCATGCGATCCGCGTAGGCCACGTGCTCCTGCATGATCTCTTTGAGACGGCGGGGATTGCTCAGGTGGCCGAACATCACCCGCAAGAGGGCGTTGTGTTTGAGTTGCGGCGGGTCGACCGGCGCCTTGTCCGCCCACTCCGTGAGCGCTGCGGAGCCCGCGTCGGTGATCTTGTACAGTCGCTTGCTGCGCGCCCCTCCGTCGGTGTCCACGCGTGACGACAGCAGCCCTCGGTCTTCGAGTTTCTTGAGCTCGGTGTAGATCTGACTGTAAGCCGGACTTCCGTAGAAGAACCTCAAACTCCACTCGGTCCACTTCTTGATGTCGTAGCCCGACAGTTCATCTTGGTACGACAGCACGCCGAGCAGCGCCCAGCCCGTGGCTGTGACGTTCGGCCCCCCGGCGCTCGCCTGCATTTGTCAAGCCTAACAATCCGGCGGTCAGTCGGGCGCGGAAGATCCGCTGACCGGGACTGATACTTGTCCGCTCCCCCGGTTCCGATGACAGTGAACGTTGGAAACAGCATCCATCAGGAAGGTGATCCCCATCAGCGCAGATTCCGTTATGCGAGTAGTCGACCAGACGCCCGACCCTGCATCGATGCGGCGGGTCCTCGGCCATTTCTGCACCGGAGTAGCAGTGATCACCGGAACGGACGGCCGCGGCCCGGTGGGCTTCACCTGCCAATCTGTCACGTCGGTGTCCTTGGACCCGCCTTACATTTCGTTCTGTCCTGCAAACACCTCGAGCAGCTGGCCGAGGATCCGCGAGAACCGGTCGGTGTGCGTGAACGTCCTCGCCGCCGGCCAGCGTGATCTCTGTGCGAAGTTCGCAGGCAAAGGTGGCGACAAGTTCGCCGGTGTGCAGTGGCGACCGTCGGCTGCCGGAGCTCCGATCCTGGAGGGCACCCTCGCCTCGATCGACGCGGAGGTCGAATTCGAGCACGAAGCCGGCGACCACACCATCGTGGTCGCCCGGGTCACGGGTCTGCGGGCTCACCATGAACTGACCCCGCTGCTTTTCTTCCGTGGTGGGTTCGGTGGTTTCGCCGACGACGCCCCAGCCTCGATATCTGCACATGCTTGACGCCTCAGAGCCTTTCGACGTCGAGGTCGACGTGGTGGTGGTCGGCTCGGGCGGCGGGATTGCCGGCGCGTACACCGCCGCCCGCGAGGGTATGTCCGTCGCATTGCTCGAGGCCACCGACCGCTTCGGTGGCACCACGGCCTACTCCGGTGGCGGTGGCATGTGGTATCCGTGCAGCCCGGTGGCTCGCCGTGCCGGCGTCGATGACACCTTGGAGTCCGCATTCGACTACTTCCGTCGGGTGGTCGGCGATCGCACTTCCGCCGAACTGCAACGCGCCTACGTCGATGGCGGGGCCCGGCTCATCGAATACCTGGAGTGCGACGGCGATCTGGAGTTCGCCGAACTCCCCTGGCCGGATTACTACGGTGCGGTTGAGAACGCCCGCGCCGACGGTCGCAGACACATCGTGCCCACGCCGCTGCCCGCCTCGGATCTGGGCCCACTGGCCGACAGTGTGCGCGGCCCACTCGATGTCGACCGGCTGGGCGCCGAGCCTCCTGATGTCCTGGTCGGAGGGCGGGCACTGGTCGGCAGGTTCCTGAAGGCACTGATGCGGCATCCGCACGTCACCGTCTACCGCAACACCGCACTGAGAGGACTGATCGCCGACGCCGACGGCGCGGTGGCCGGTGTCGTTGCCGATCACGACGCCGACGGCGGCACCCTTCGGATCCGGGCGCGTCGCGGAGTCCTGTTGGCGGCCGGTGGATTCGAACACAACCAACAGATGCGAGACCAGTGGGGTGTACCCGGCCGAGCCGAGGACACCATGGGCTGTCCGGGGAACACCGGGGCAACCCATACGGCGGCTATCGGGCTTGGCGCCGAGGTCGATCTGATGGACCAGGCATGGTGGTCACCGGGATTGGCCCACCCCGACGGCCGGGCAGCCTTTGCGCTGTGGTTCACCGGCGGGATCTTCGTCAACCAGGCAGGCCGGCGTTTTGTCAACGAATCCGCACCCTATGACCGGCTGGCCCGCAGCGCATTGACGCAGCTGGATTCCGGGGCGCTGACGTTGCCGTTCTGGATGATCTACGACGACCGTGAGGGTGAGGTGCCTCCGGTCAAGGCCACCAATGTGTCGATGGTCGACACCGCCCGGTACCGCGACGCCGGTCTGTGGCGCACCGCGGACACGCTCGAGGAGTTGGCTTTGCTGCTGGGGATCGACCCGAAGGCACTCTCGGACACAGTGTCTCGGTTCAACACCATGGTCGCCGCCGGCGCCGACAGCGACTTCGGCCGCGGTGACGAGCCCTACGATCGGGCGTTCTCCGGCGGGCAGCTCCCGCTGGTGCCCATCGACCAGCCGCCCTTCCACGCCGCCGCCTTCGGTGTCTCGGATCTGGGTACCAAGGGCGGCTTGCGTACCGACACCTGCGCCCGTGTCCTGGACCACTCCGGAAGACCCATTCCGGGCCTCTATGCCGCAGGCAACACCATGGCCGCGGTGTCGGGCACCACCTATCCGGGCGGCGGAAATCCGATAGGGGCATCGGTGTTGTTCAGTCACCTGGCCGCCATGGACATGAGCAAGAGAGAAACCGCGTGATCGAGCATGTCGCCGTCCATCCATCGGACATCGCCGCCGCACGTGCGGTGTACGAGCCACTGACGCAGTCGGTGCGCGTCCTGGTGGACACTCTGGTGCGCACCGACGTCACCCTGGAGTCCGCCACCGCTGCGCATGCCCACATCCAGAAGGCACTCGAACTGCTGGGCGAGCAGGTGATGCCTGGATCCTTCGGAACCAGTTCGCCATTACAGCGGCATGGAGAACCGTGGGGCAACGTTGCGATGGGACTGCGGAACGCGGTCGCCCCACCGCTGCACATCGTCCACGACGCACCGGGACAGGCCAGCACTGAGGTCGACCTCGGCGCTGCTTACGAAGGTCCGCCCGGTCTGGTGCACGGCGGGATCTGCGCCCTCGTGCTCGATCATCTGCTAAGTGCTCCGGTGCACCAGCCGGGCCGACCCGGCTTCACCGGCACCTTGCAGATACGTTTTGTCCGCCCCACACCTCTGGGCCGGCTGCGCGGCGAGGCGTGGGTGGAGCACGAGTCCGGTCGCAAGGTCTATGCGCGGGGCCGTCTCATCAGCAATGGGGAAACCACGGTCGAGGCGCAGGGTATCTTCCTCCGCCCGGCGGGCTAGATGGGCTCGAAGGCCGAGATCAGCCATCGTCCATCGACTTTGGCGAGACTGACCATGACGCTGCTGGCACTCTGGGCGGGTTCGGGGCGGTCGCGACTCACTGTCGACTGGTTGACGAACACCAGCACCTTGGCGGTGTCCGGGCCGATCTCGGTGTCGGCCGCACCGACCACGGTTGCCTGCGTGCTCACCGCGCGGTCTTTGGCCGCAGGCTTGAGAACCTGCTCGCTGAAATCAGTGTAGTAAGTGAGGAATTCACCCGTCAGGTGCGACTGCGCAGCGGTCAGGTCCGCCTCGATCGTGTCCGGCTGATAGCTCAGGACCGCGACGGCTCCATCCGTCGCGGCCTGCACCGCCGCTGCCGTGGCCGACTTGTCGGTGGCCAGATCCTCGCGGTACTGCGTCGCGTAGAGAAAGCCCGCGGCTGCTGCAGAGGCGATCACGACGAGAGCACCGAGCAGCATGGACCACCGGCGTCGGGTACCGCGCCGTGGGGTATTCGCGGGCTCGGGTTCAACCGTCTCGACTGCGTGGGGGTCCGATTCGAGGTCGTTGCTGTCGAACTTGTCGGTCTCGATGTCGGTCGTTCTGATGGCGGAATCGGTGGTCACAGAACGAACTCCATCTTCGACATCTTCAACTGTCCTTGGTCTTGCACCATGTCCACCCGTAGGCGCCACTGGCGGGGCTGTGTATCGGCGCCGGCGGCGTTGGAGACCGTTGATGCCGCGGTCACCAGGACGACGGCCGAGTCGTCGGTCACCGATTCGACGGCGGCGGCCTTGACGTCGACGTTGGTGACCACCTTTCCGTCCTGGGCCAGTTGAATGAAATCCTGTGCTGCACCTTCAAATTCAGTGTGAAACTGGCCTGTCGAGCTGTCCAGTATCTGCGCCACGTTGTCCTCGGCCTTGGCGGCGTCGATGGACATCAGGGTGAAGACGACCTGCCGCGCGGCTGCGGCGTACCGGGCCTCCTGCTGGTGTGTGTTCTGCGCCTGCTGGTGGTGCCACACCATGTATCCGCTCGCGGCCAGCAGTGCCACCGTGAGCAACGACGCCGCAACGACGCCCACTGCCCTCAGCGGGATCGCGCGGCGGCGCACCGGCACCTGCGCGGAGCCGGTCTCGGTCTCATCGGCGTCGCACGGGTCGATTTCCGATTCGACCGCGGCTTCGTCCAACATCTCGCGGTCGGCTTGTTCACGCAGCAGCGCGGCTCGGGCCCTGGCCTCCTCCGCCGCGGCGAGCGCGGCTTCGGCTTCGGCTTCGGCCGCCCTCGCCAGCGCCGAGGCGTCACTTTCCGATGTCAACCCAGATCCCTCGAATCGAGGCCTTGCGGCCTCCTCGCCAACGACGTCACTGCGGCACGGTAGTGCCCCACGTCACACTCCTGGCCCATGGTTCCCACTGACTGGTCAGCAGGGCTCACCAGTTCCGCATCGAGCACAGCGCGCCTTTGGGCCCGGTGTTCGAACGCACCACCACGCCGTCGACGGCCAACTCGCAGCGGAACCGGGGTTCATTCGGTCCGCGGCCGCTGGTGGCCGTGACCATCGCCCACCGGTCGGGATCGATCAGGTTCACCTCGAGCACCCATGGTGTGTCCGGCCCGACCTTCACCTCCACCTTGGGGCTGTACGCATAAGGATTGTGGCTGTAGTCAGCCCAGCTGGGCGGGTCGGTGTCCCGAAAGTAGATGTCGGCGGTCACCGGTTGGTCAGTGGTCACGGTGTAGCGGACCTGCCGGGCCGCCGGTTCCGCGGCCGCCAGACCTGTACCCGTGAGCGTCGAGGCGATCAACCCCAGAGACACCGACGCGGCGAACAGCCCCCGCCTAGGCATTGTCACCCCGCGTCCAGCGACTCTCGCCGCTGGAGCCGGTGCAGGCCAGGAACAGTCCGTCGGGCGCCTGTGCCACCGAATTCTCGAAGCCCGTGCAGTTGGTGTTCTCGACACGGATGCCCTCCATCTTCGGTGATCTGAAGTATCGGGGCGCATATCGGCGGGGCGATCCACAGAACACCAACCGGCCCCAGTCGGTGGTACCGAACACGTAGTAAGAGGTGTCCGAACACCCTGCCCCGAGCACCACGTGGCCGCGGATTCCCGGCACACAGGATGGCTCTGTGCACGAGGCCGCAGGTGTCGGGGGTTCAGCCCCTGCAACAGCGGGAGGCAGGCCGGCAGCGATCATCGCGGCGAGCATGGCCGCAGTGACGGTTGTGCGCACGGTCACACTGTGGCACCACCGACCACCCTGCCGGGCGGTCCGTCCCTCTGGGCGGAAGGTTCACCGTGACAAGGGTGGTATCGGTCCCGCTCAGCGGTCAGAACAGTCGACCTCCGGGGCGGCGCTTGTTAGCGTCGTGCACCTTTGTGGTGCGCGCCACATCGAAAACGGAGGACTACCCGATGGGTTTGGTGAAGGTCGTGAGTACAGCCGCAATGCTGGCCGCCTCGGCCGTGGTGGTGACGGCCACACCGGCGTCGGCGTCGGAAGACTGGGGTCTCAACGGAACCTACTCGGCCACCTCCAACGGAGAGTGGGCGAAGAAGAACGAGGTGTTTCGCGACGAAGCGGTGGTCCGAGCGACCTGGACCGTCTCGACCCAGTGCTCCTACCCCACCGAATGCACGGGAACTGTTCGCAGTGACCAGGGTTGGGACGCGCCCATCTATCGCACCGGCGGGGTCTGGTACGTCAAACACAACGTTGCGCGCTGGGAACCGTGCCCGGATGGGACCGCGGCCGACGGACTCCAGGTGTTCCGGTTCGTACCCACGGTTGCCGATGGGAGTCAGACCGATCAGTCGTCGGACATGCTGGTCGGTGAGGACCAGACCACCGGCCCCAGCGGGGCCTGCGGAATCAGCAGGCCGCTGTTCATCAGCATGCCGTTCAAGCTCGTCAAGATCAGCGATTGAACTGGCGAGGGTGCGCCGCCCTGGCGCGCCCTCGCGCTCACCCGGTGGGCAGCAGGTCCTTCCACGTCCTGTCCTGCGCCACGGGTGCCAGATCGCTCTGACGAAACACGTTGCCCTGCGGTGTGGCGTACTGCCCCGTCGCCGGATCATAGGTGGCGACTGCCACAGACGGCCCCTGAGTGTCGTTGGGCACGAAAGCAGCCGGCGCTGGGGGCGCTGACTCCGCTGGCGGCGCGAGCGGTGGCCCTGCCGGAACCGGTGGAGGCATCGGAGTGCCACCCGGCGGTGCGAAGATCTGATCGCTGAAATCGACCCGGTCATCAGGTGGAATGCCTTGGGAGATCAGGCCCGGATCGATCGGATAGGGCCCCAGGGAGTGCTGGCGCATCGCCAACGGCTCAAAAGGCTTGTCACTCTTGCACTGTTCGACAGTCGCGGCTCGCTTGCCGGGGACCTCCATACACGGGTAGTTGCGGGCGCCACGCACAGCGATGGGAGAGTCCTGCGGCAACTTGCAGTACAGGCCGTCGGGCGTGTCGATGTCGGATTCGTCGTCCGGAGAGCGCCACGACGAGGGCGGCAGGAAGCCCACCGTGCAGGCCGGAGGATCATTCATGCTCAACGTGAAGTCGCCCATCGCCATGCCGGTCGGGTTGTTGCGGGCTACGCCGACTGTCTGCGTCGCGGCCACGAAGGGTGGCAACAGCACCAACATCTGCTGCAGCGAGGCGTGATAGGCCAGGGCCACCTGACCGACAGAGGTGAGATTGGCCAGCAACACCGGCATCGTCGGCTTGACCGCGTTGAACAACCTCGAAGCCTCGTCGGCAGCACCCGGCGCCTGCTCCAGCAGTGTGCGTACCTGCGGATCACTGTCCACCAGCTGGCCGGTCACACCGGCCAGGCTCCTGGCCCAAGTGCGGATCTGGTCGGCGCTCTGGGCCTGCCCGTCCAACAGCGGGCGCCCGTCGTCGATCAGCGCCTTCATCTGGTCGGCTGCGTTGTTGGCATCGGTGATCACGGTCGACGAGGAGTCCAGCAGTGAGCCCAAGTCGTAGGCGGCACCGTTGAATGCTTGGAACGACTCGTCCAGGAGGTCCGGGATGCGATCCCGGGGAATGCTGTCCAGGAGCGCGCTGGATTGGTCCAGCATCGGGCCGACCGGCTGGGGAATCGTGGTGTCGGCCCTCGCGATCACCGAGCCGTTCTCCAGGTAGGGAGCTGACTCGGTAGCCGGTTGCAGATCGACGTACTGCTCGCCCACCGCCGAGACACTGCGGACCACCGCGCGCAGATCCGCGGGGATCTTGGGCGACGTCTGCAGCGACAGGGTGGCCTCCGCGCCGTCGCGAGTGGGACGGACCTCGGTGACTTTCCCGATTTCGACTCCGCGATAGGTGACGTTGGAGAACGTGTACAGACCCCCCGTGCCCTCCAACTCGACGGTCACCGTCATGCGTCCGAAGCCCAGGAGTGTGGGCGCCTGCAGGTAGCTGATCACCATGATCCCCATCGCCACCAGAGCTGCAATGGTGAACAGCACCAGCTGTGTTCGGATGAAGCGCGTCAGCATCAGTTGCCACCCTCACTGGATGGTTGAGGCACCACCGGTCCCGGTGCCGAGGTACCGTCTGTCGTCACGGTCCCACCGTCGGCAGGAGGCTGCCCGTCGACGGCCGCCTCCCCCTTGGGGGGATCGACCAGCGGCGGCATGGTGGCCACCTCTGTCGGTGGTGTCACTGGAGCGTTGAGCGGATCCAGGGTGTAGTTCAGGTACCACGGATCACCGGGGGCCGGAACCATCGGGGCGCCCTCCTGTCCCCAGCGAGTGCCCAGGAAGAGTCCGCGTTTGAGGCGCGGGATGGTGAAGTCGAAGACGATGAACTGGTTCATGTAGTCGCCCCGGATGGCGCGGTCGATGAAGTTCTGCGGGTACGGGAACGTCGGGGCATAGGACAGGACCGTGCCCAGATCGTCACCGATGTCAGCGAGTGCCTTGAGCGTGGGTTCGAGGTTGCTCAGGTTACGTACCAGATCGGCCTGGGTATCGTTGATCAAACCCGTTGCGGTGTCGCTGAATACGCGCAACTTGTCCAAGGCGGTGGTCAGCCGGGGCCGCTCCTGGATGAGCACCTCCATGGCGGGTGGGATGCGTTCCAGCGCCCGGGTGATCACCTCACGCTGTCCGGCGAAGGTGCCCGACAGCCGGTTCAGCGAGTCGATGGAGGCGTTGATGTCTCCTCGTTGGGTGTCGAGCATCCCGACGAAGTCGTTGAGCCGCAGGAGAAGATCGCGCAGTTGGGTCTCCCGACCGTTGACCGCGGCGTTGAATTCGCGGACGATATCGCCCATCTGCCCCAGGCCACCGCCATTGACCACCACCGACAGCGACGAGAGAGTCTGCTCGGTCGATGGATAGGTCGACGAATCGTCGAGACCTATGGTCGCGCCCGGCTGCAACCGACCACTGGGCTGCTGTCCCATCGGTGGGTCCAAAGCCAGATGCATCGACCCCAGCAGGCTGGTCTGTCCCACGGTGGCCACCGCGTTGGCGGGGATCACCACATCTGGTTCGACGGAGATCTCGACGTTGGCATGCCAGTTGTCGACCGTCATCCGACCGACTGCGCCCACCACCACATCACCGATCATGACCGGCGAATTGGATTCCAATGAACCGACATTGGCGACGATGACCTGATACTTCGCCGCATCCGATCCGGTACCCACGGTGCCAGGCAGCGGCAGCGAGTTGAGCCCGTCGAACGAACACCCGGTGGTCAGCAGCGCCAGGCAGGTGGCGCCGGCGGCCAGGCGAGGGACGCGTCCACGGCGGGTCATGACGGGGGGTTACCTTCCTGTGACGGCGCTGGACCAGGCGGCGCTTCCGCCGGCAGTAGCATCTGCTGCAGGTTCGCCGGAGCCGGCGGGGCGGGTACCGGCGGTCCGGCGGGAATGGGCGCCCCGGGGAACAAGGCAGGGGCGGGGGTGGCCGGAAGTCCGTTGGGCGCGTACGCACCGGGTGGGCCCGCCGGTGTACCCCAGCCGGGCGGGGGTGGCACGTCTCCCCCGCCGGTGTACGCCGAGACCGCAGGTGGTGGTTCCGGCGGAGTCGGATTGCCCCCCGCGCCACCGGGGGCCAGAGCCGGGTCCGAATAGATCAGGTTGTGCGGGCTCGGAGACTTCTTCAGGTAGGCGTTGAACGGAAGCGGGATGTTGTTGAAGTTCAACAGCCGCAACGCCGGTCCCAGATACTCGGCACAGATCCGGCCGCTCTCGGCCGCGGTGGCGTTGCGCACGGCACCGATGGCCGAACAGATCAACTGGACCGGATTGGCGAAGTTGCCCAGCGCGAACGCACCCATCATCGAACCCGTGTCAGGGTTGTAGATGTTGTACCCGTTACCGATCGCGTTGGGCGCCACATGGAGGACGTTCTCCAGCGCCGTGCGATTGTCGGCCAGGTTCTGCGTGATGTCGGCCAGCCGTTGGATCTGCTCGGCGGTCTGATCGCGGGTCCCGGCGATGAAGCGCTCCACCTCACCCACCGCCTCAGCCAGATTGGTCAGCGCGGCGTCCATCTCGCCGCGGCTGCCGTCGACGACGCCGCTGACCGAGGCGAGGCGATCCTGGAACTGGATGATCTGAGTGTTGCTGTCGCGCAGGGCGGTGACGAAGATCTGCAGGTTCTTGATGATGTCGACGAGGTTGGTGCTGTCATCGGCCAATATTCGGCTGACACCGGACAGCTGTGCGATGGTCTCTCGCAGCTTTGCCCCGTTTCCGTCCATCGCGTTGGCCGCGCTGTCGATGAATCGGCTGATCGAGGTCTGCGAGACACCGTTGGACGGACCGAGTTCGGTTGCCAGTCTGGTCAGCTGTTCTTTGACCTCATCCCACTCGACCGGCACCGCCGTGCGTTCGACGCCGATCTGGGCGTTCTCACCCAGTACCGGCCCCGATGACTGGTACGGCGGCGTCAGTTGCACGTACCGCGCAGCGATCAGGTTGGGCGCCACGATGATGGCTTCGGCGTCGGCGGGAATCGGGACGCTGCGATCCACCGCCAGCGTGAACCTCGCCTGATCACCGGCGGGTTCGATGGATTCGATGGTGCCGACCTTGACTCCGGCCACCCGAACCTCGTCACCGGGATAGATCGACGTGGCCGACGAGAAGTAGGCGGTGATCATGTGCGGGCTGAAGAAGCTCTGTTTCACCAGCACCGCGGCACCCGCGACCAGCAAGGCGGTTAGGCCATAGGCCAGCGCCTTGGTAGCCAGTGTTCGCTTCCGGGACTTTGTCATCGGGAACCGCCAGGTATGCCGTTGTAGGGGAACGGGAACTCGGCTCGGGGGCCGGCGTTGTCCGGCGGCTGGCCGGCATTGACGCCTCGCCGGAAACCCAGTGCGTAGTCGAGGAACGGCTGGATGGCCGGTCCGGGCAGGAGGTTGCCGACGAACGCGTTGTAGTAAAAGCCGTTGTTCACCGTTTCACCCTGGGTCACCTGGTACTTGGCCAGACCTTCGAGCGCCGCGGCGATGTTGTCACGATTGCGCTCCAGCATCTCGCTGACGGAGTTGATCTTGGCCAGGGTGGGAGCCAACTCCTGCTCGTTGTCGGCAACCAGGCCGGAGAGTTGCTGCGCCATGGCCGATGTGTTGGCCAACAGCGTGACGATCGCATACCGACGCTGTTCGAGTACACCCAGCAAGTCATTGGCGTTGAGCAGCAACGAGTTCAGCTGATTGCTGCGCTCGGACAGAATGCCAGTCAGATCCGCCGCACTGCCCAGCAGCTCACCAAGACTCTGGTCGCGCGCATTGATCGCCTGGGACAGCCGGCTCACTCCGTCGAATGTCGGACCCAGCTGCGGGGCCAAGCGGTCGATGGTCTCGGAAAGGGTGTCCAGCGACTGATTCAGAGACACGGTGTCGGTGCCGGCGGTGTTGGTGGTCAGTTCAGACACAGCTTCGGACAGCGAATAGGGCGACGCGGTGCGAGAGACCGGGATGACCGTCAGCGGATCCATGGTTTCGGTGCCCGCGGGTTCCAGGGTCAGCATGCGCTCGCCGAGCAGTGTCCCGGTGCGGATGTGAGCGGTGGTGTCGGTTCCCAGCCGGACCTTGCCGTCGATGGAGAACGTGACCAGGGCCTTGCCGTTCTCCAGGGCCACGTCCGACACCGACCCCACGTTCACTCCGGACACCTTCACCTGGTTGCCAACCGACAGGCCGCCGGCCTCGGTGAACTCCGCCCGGTACTTCAGCGACGTGACCATCGCCCACAACTGCTTGGGCTGCAGCCCCACTGTGATGATCAGCGCGATCAACACCAGGCCGATGAAGCCGGTGCGAACCAGATGCGCTCCACGGTATTTCAGCATCAGGGCTCAGCGCACCTTCCGGTGTCTTGCTTGATCCACGGAAAATAGGCAGTGCGGCCCTGCAGGTCGGTAACCCGCACGGAGATTCCGCAGAGGTACTGATTGAGCCAGCTGCCGTAGGCGCCCAGACGCACCAGTTTGCGGTAGTTAGCGGGCGCCTTCTGCAGTGAAATATCCAGCAGCGCCTTATCTTTGTCGAGCTGGGGCGCGATCAGGTTGAGTTGATCGACGGTGCCGGCCAGGGGCGGACGTGCCTGAGTCAGCAGGTCGGCTACCGACGCGGTGCCTTGTTCCAGCGAGTCGATGGCTGCCCCGATCGGATCACGGTCCTGCGACAGCCCGGTGACCAACTGCTCCAACCGTTCCACTGCCCCGGAGAACTTCTCGCCGTCGCGGGACATGGTGCTGACCACCACGTTGAGGTTGTCGATCAGCTGTTGCACGGTCTGACCGTTATCGGCGACAGCGTTGGCGAAACCCGATGTTTTACTGAACAGGGTTTCGATGTTGCCGCTCTGTCCCTGCAAGATCTGTATCAACGATCCGGTGAGCGCGTTGACGTCCTCGGGGTTCAACCCCCGGATGACGGGCTTGAGACCTCCCAACAGCAGGTCGAGATCCAGAGCCGGCTCGGTACGCTCGAGCGGGATCCGCGCCTTACGGTCCTGGATCCGGGTTGACCCCGGGCCGTCGATCAGTTCCAGGTATCGGTCACCCACCAGGTTGAGATAGCGCACCGCCACCTTGGTCCCCGTGGTCATCACGATGTCATCGCCGACATCGAAACCAACCACCACCGTGTTGTCCGGTTGCAGTGCAACGTCTTTGACCGTGCCCACTCGTATGCCGGCAACCCGTACCGAGTCTCCGCTCTTGAGACTCGAGGCGTCGGCGAACACCGCAGAGTAGTCACTGGCCGAGCCGGTGCGGTACTGGCCGAAGATGGCGAACAACGCGGCGGTGAGCAGCGTCATCACCACACCGAACGCACCGAATTTGATCGCGGTGGAACTCATCCGTCTCATCCGGGCTGCCCGACCTGTGCCGTGTTGCGCGGCGGGCCGTCGAGGGGGCCGAACAACATCTGCTTGAGCGCATCGGAGTTGAGCAGGATGCCCTGGTTCCCGTATTGAGCCGGGTTGGCGCCGATGTCGGAGACCACGAAGGGCACGCGGTTCTGGTAGCCGACGTCGGGCAGGCCCCCGCACTGCGGCCCGCCCGTGGCGGCGACCTTCGGCAGGTTCCCCGGGTATCGGTAGCGTTCCGTCCCGAGCTGGAAGGAATCCAGCAGCAACACACCGGGTACCGGCACGGGCGGCCCCTTGGCCAGGGGCACCATGCCGGCCAGACCACAGTGCAGTGCTTCGTGGTACGCGTTGGTCAGGTCGGTGGTGGGCACCAGGAGTTTCAGTACATCGGTGATCGGCCGCCGGTTCTCCGAGACCACATCGTTGCCGATATCGGCCAGTCCGGTGGCACTGACCAAGACGGAATCGAGATCGGTCTGCTTGTCGACCACCGTGTCGCTGAGGGTCGTGGCGTTGTCGATGGTCGCCAGCAGATCCGGCGCAGCATCGGCGTAGGCGTTGATCACCGAAGGAGCAATGGCGAGTTCATGACTCACGTTGTCCAGACTGGGATCGAGTTTGGCCAGCAGAGCGTCCAGATCGGCGAAGGTCTGGCCGGCCTGCTCGCCGCGCCCGTCGATGGATTTGCTCAGCGCGCCCAGAGTCTCGTTGAGCTTGGCCGGCTCGATCTTCGACAGCACAGATACCAGCTGTTCGAACACGGTGTTGATTTCGACGGTGACGTGACCGGACTCGAGTACCTGTCCGGCACGCAGGGGTCGCGCTGAGGGAGCCGCCGGCGGGACCAGCTCCACCGACTTGGCCCCGAACACCGTAGTCGAACCGATGTTGACCCCCACGTTGGCCGGAATCAGTTCCAGCGCAGAAGGATCCAGGGCCAACCGGATCGCGGCCCGGCCGTCGGGCAGTGGATCGATGGAGGCAACAGAACCCACGTGGGCGCCGTGCAGCTTCACCTTCGCATCCGGGTTCATCACCAGACCGGCCCGGTCGGAGAGCACCGTAACCGTCACGCTGTCGGTGAAACTGCCCCGGAACAACGCCACCGACAGCGCGATGACAGCGCAGATACTGATGACGGTGATTGCGCCCGCGATGGGCCGCGCCGCACTGGTTTTCATGCTGATCACCTCATCCCGACAGATTGAAGTTTCCATTGGCGCCGTACACCGACAGCGACACCAAAAGCGTCACCGACACGACGACCACCAGCGACGTGCGCACCGCATTGCCGACTGCAACGCCCACTCCCGAAGGTCCCCCGGTGGCGAAGTAGCCGAAGTAGGTGTGGATGAACAACACCGTGAGCGCCATCAACACCGCCTGCAGAAACGACCAGAGCAGGTCGACGGGATTGAGGAACGTGTTGAAGTAGTGCGAGTAGAGGCCGGCAGATTGCCCGAACAGCAGCACCGTGGTGACGTGGCTGGCGCCGAAGGACAACAGGACTGCCACCGCATACAGCGGGGCGATGGCGATCATTCCGGCAACGATGCGGGTGCTGACCAGGTATTCGACCGGGCGGATGCCCATGGTTTCGAGCGCGTCGATCTCCTCGTTGATGCGCATGGCGCCCAACTGCGCTGTCACACCAGCGCCGAAGGTCGCTGCCAGACCGATCCCTGCGACCACAGGTGCCGAGATACGCACATTGATGAAGGCAGCCAGAAAGCCGGTGAGTGCCTCGATCCCGATGTTGCCCAGCGAGCTGTAGCCCTGCACTGCGAGCGTGCCACCAGCGGCCATCGTCAGGAAACCGACGATCACCACGGTGCCGCCGATCATCGCCAGAGTTCCTGCGCCCATGCTGATCTCGGCGATCAGACGGATGATCTCCTTGCGGTAATGGATTGCCGCGTGTGGGGTTCCGGCGAGCGCTCGACCATAGAACAGCACATGGTCGCCGATGCGTCCCAGCAGGGACACCGGTCTGCCCAACTGGGCGGTGACGCGCGGATAGGCCGCGCCGAGGACATCACGAGTTCCCATGGGTCAGTCCGCCGTCATCTGGATGCCGATGGCCGTCACGATCACGTTGATGACGAACAACGCCATGAACGCGTAGACCACCGTCTCGTTGACGGCGTTGCCGACGGCCTTCGCGCCACCGCCGCTGATGGTGAGGCCGCGATAACAGGCGACCAGACCGGCGATGAGCCCGAAGAGGGCGGCTTTGACGCAGGAGATGATGACCTCCGGCACGCCTGTGAGCAGTGTGATGCCGGCAGCGAACGCACCCGGGTTGACGTCCTGGACGAACACCGAGAACAGGTAGCCCCCGAGAATTCCGATGATCACCACGAGGCTGTTGAGCAGCAACGCCACCAGGCCGGAGGCCAGCATGCGCGGGGTCACGAGTCGCTGGACCGGGTTGATACCCAGCACCTCCATGGCATCGATCTCCTCGCGGATGGTGCGCGAACCCAGGTCGGCACACATCGCGGTGGCGCCCGCTCCGGCCACGATCAACACCGTGACCAGTGGCCCCACCTGCGTGACTGCGCCGAAGGCCGCACCCGCCCCGGAGAGGTCGGCGGCACCGAGTTCGCGAAGCAGGATGTTCAAGGTGAAACTGACCAGAACTGTGAAAGGGATCGCCACCAGCAGCGTCGGAGCCAACGACACCCTGGCCACGAACCAGGCCTGATCCAGAAATTCCCTGCCCTGAAACGGCCTTTGAAAGGCAAACCGCACCGCATCGAGGGACATGCCGAACAGACCGCCGACCGCTTGCAGCGGGCCGTCCAGGCCAGACCGACGCATCAGGCACCCTTCGTCACAAGGCCACACGGCAATCGCTGTGGTCCGGCGCAAAGACTGACACCCAAGTGAAGTGGAGCACACAGTGCCTCCCGCACACTGGGACGTCGATGGACCGTTGATCGAGTTCGCGAAGAATCGCCATATGGCCTCCTACGGGATCGTGCTGGCCGCGGCCTCACTCACGGCAGGGGGCGAGGCCGACCACATCCGCATCGAGGCTGTATGCCCTCACCGCAACCGATCCCGACGACGGCGACCGTGATTTCGTCCGCGCGTTGACACACGACTATCTCGCGGTGGAGATCGCCGAATTACCGCCCGGCGGGGGCGCGCGCAAACACGGCGTGGCCGCCTCCATCGTCGACGGGCTGACGCGGGCCTTCCTCGGCGACGCGGCCGCCGCGAAGTTGGCGTCCCCCACACGGCCTCGAAACACCTGCCGGCGGTATCGGGCCCGATGCTTGGCGGGTCAACCATGATGGCCGAGCAGCGACTGCGTTACGGCGTGCAACACGAGATGGCCGACGACGCCCCAGACGCCCACCAGCATCCCGCTGCGGCGTCCCCTCAGCCGGCTCCGGTCAGGTACCGCGGAGCCAGGGAAAGCGCGAGACCTCCTGGCTCGCCTTGCCGTTGAACTCCGGCGGCCTCTTCTGCAGGAACGACATGATGCCCTCGGTGGCGTCAGCCGACCCGAACGCGTACGGAATGGTCGCCTTGTCGATGGCGAACGCCGCTTCGGGATCGCCCTCGGCGGCCATGACCACCAGGCTGCGCCGGATCACCGCGGCCGACACGGGCGCGACGTGCACCGCGATCTCGCGGGCCAGTTTCTCGGCGGCAGGCAGCAGTTCATCCCGGGGATGCACGCTGGTCACCAGCCCGGCGGCATGCGCTTCGGCGGCGTCGAACACGCGCCCGCTGATCATCCATTCCTTGGCCTTGGCCAGTCCGACGAGTTGCGGGAGGAACCACAACGATCCGCCTTCCGGGAACAGGCCGCGGCGGGCGAACACGAAGCCGAAGCGGGCGTCGTCGGACGCGAGCCGGAAATCGGCGGGCAGGGTCATCGAGATCCCCACCCCGATGGCGGCGCCCTGGATCGCGGCGATGACAGGCTTGTTGAGGTTGGTGATCGGGCGCGCCACCCGGGTGGCGGGCTCGTCCCAGTCCGGGTCGTCGACGTCACCGATGGACCCGTCGCCGGCCAGGTCCATACCGACACAGAAGTTGTCCCCGGCCGCTTTGAGGATCACCACCCGCACGGCGTCATCCGAATCTGCCTGCAACAGAGCAGCATTGAGCTCGTCAGCCATGTCGAGAGTGAAGCCGTTGCGGGCTTCGGGGCGATCGAGGGTGATCGACGCGATCGCATCGGACACCTCATAGGTGATCGTTTCGTACGTCATCGTCTAGAACCTCGCATATCCGCCGTCGACCAGGAGCACGTCTCCGGTGTGATAGGCGCTGGCCGGACTGGCCAGGTACACCGCCACACCGGCGAGATCATCGGGTCTGCCCCACCGGCGAAGCGGAACCCGGGGCAGCACACGTTGATTGAAGACATCCGACGACAGCGCCGCGTCGATCATGTCGGTGGAGATCCAGCCCGGCTCGACGGTGTTGGCCCGGATCCCGTGGCGGGCCAGTTCGACGGCGACGCTGTTGACGATCGCGGTGATACCGGCTTTCGAGGCGCTGTAGGCGTGTTGACGGGGCATGCCCTGACGGGCTCCCATACTCGAGATCACCACCAGGCTGCCGCCGGTCCCGGACTCGATCATCTGCCGGGCGGCCTCACGCAGAGTGAGGAAGACACCGTCGAGGTTGACGCTGGTGACCGACCGGAACTTCTCCAGGCTGGTGTCCAGCAGCGCAGTGACACCGCCGCCCACGCCTGCGTTCGCGAAACAGGAATCGAGGCCGCCCAATTCGGCGCGGACGCGGCTCATCGCCGCGGTGACGGCCTGCTCGTCGCTCACGTCCGCGGCGACCGCCAGCACCGGGTTGCCGAATTGTTCCAACGTCGCCTGTGCCTCGCCCAACCGTTGCGCGGACCGGCCGATGATCGCCACCGCCGCCCCGGCACGGGCCAGCCCCGAGGCGATGCCCAAGCCGATGCCCGACCCGCCGCCGGTCACCACCGAGACGTGGCCGTGCAGGTCGAAAGGATTGTCGGGATTCGAGATTCCGGTCAACGGGCAGAGCTCCTTGCTTGAGGTCGTCGAGTGGCGCAGGCACCGGTGAGCAGTAGTTCGATCATCCCGATCGCGGTGCGCGCCCGTGGCGGGCTACCGGTGATCATGTCGCTCCAGAGGAAGGATTCGGCCAGCCGCACGATCGCATAGGCCAGGTCGTCGAGGCTCACCTCTGGGCCGATCTCGGTCATGGCGTCGAGTTGGCTTGACACCCAGGCGATCAGATGTCCCTGGACGGTGCCGTAACTCGAAGTGAGCACCCGCAGGGCGTAGTCGGGATCGTCGGCGACGAATGTCACCAGTGGCGGAAAGTCCCGCACCGTCTCGGTGAGCCGGCCGTAGACGCGCAGGAAACGCTCACGCGGACCTCCCCCGCCGCGGTCGCGTGCCTCGATCCTGGCGATGGTGTCGGACATGATCTTCCAGGCGATGTCGCCGAGCAGCGCCTCACGACTGGTGAACCACCGATACAGGGTCGACCGGCCCACCCCGAGTTCCCGCGCCAGGGCCCGCATGTCGAGGCGCCGTCCATCCAGGAACCATCCGACGGCGACATCGAAGGCGCTGTCACGGGTGACGCGCACGACGGCCACACCGGCGTGGGACATATCTGCAATATGTCCCATCCGGTGGCGGTGGTCAAGCAGTGGTCGGCCGTCGGGCCACGGCGAACGCTGTTGGACGCCGAGCACGACCTCGGTGAAGCTCACCAGTGCCGGGTTTGCCTTCGGCCACACTTGATCGCCATCCTTTTCATCAGCGGCTGCATAACCCTCATTTCACCGCATATGCTTTCTCGAATAGGCTGTAAGTCCGCAAACACGGAACACGGGTAACTGCCGCCCCGGAGGGAGGACCGATGACCACGATCCGGATCAAGGACGCCGCGTCCCTGCTCGGTGTCAGCGACGACACCGTGCGCCGCTGGATCGACAGCGGCAGCCTCGCCGCAGCCAAAGACGAGGCCGGCCGCAAGGTCATCGACGGCAAGGCCCTCGCCGAGTTCGCCCGACAGCACGCCGCTCCCCCGCCGGACCCACTCGGCATCGCGAGTTCGGCACGCAACCGCCTCGTCGGCCTCGTCACCCGGGTGACCGCCGACGGCGTGATGGCCGAGGTGCAGATGCAGTGCGGTCCGTTCACGGTCGTTTCGTTGATGAGCCGCGAATCGGCCGAACAACTGGGCCTCGAACCCGGCAAGTTGGCCGTGGCCGTCGTCAAAGCAACCACCGTGGTGGTCGAAACCCCGAGAGGAAGTTCATGAACTCCAGGTCCGCCGTGCTGGTCGTGGCCGTCGGCACCGTCGCGTTCATCGCGGGCTGTTCCGGTTCCACCCCCGGCTCGCAGTCATCGCCGGAACCGGCCGGGAGCTCGGCGGCATCAGCCGAAACAAGCGGTGAGATCACGGTGTTCGCCGCCGCCTCGCTGAAAAACACCTTCACCGAACTCGGCACCCGGTTCGAAGCAGCCAATCCCGGGACCACAGTCAGCTTCAACTTCGCCGGCTCCTCCGATCTGGTCACCCAGATCACCCAGGGCGCACCCGCGGACGTCTTCGCCTCCGCCGACGAGAAGAACATGACCAAAGCCGTCGACGCCGGCGTCGTCGCCGGCGATCCGGTGGACTTCGCCACCAACACCCTGACCATCGTCACTCCGCCGGGAAACCCGAAAGGCGTTGTTTCCTTTGCGGATCTGGCCAAGCCGGATGTTTCGCTGGTGGTGTGCGCACCACAGGTCCCGTGCGGTTCGGCCACCGAGAAGATCGAGCAGCAGACCGGTGTGACATTGACCCCGGTGAGCGAGGAATCCGCGGTCACCGACGTCCTGGGCAAGGTCACCTCCGGACAGGCCGACGCGGGTCTGGTCTATGTCACCGACGCCAAGGGTGCCGGGGACAAGGTCGCCTCGGTACCCTTCCCCGAATCCGCCGAGGCGGTCAACACCTACCCCATCGCCGTTCTCGAGGACGCCGGCAACAGTGCCACGGCACAACGATTCGTCGACCTGATCACCGGACCGGATGGGCAGGCGGCGCTGTCCGAAGCGGGCTTCGCCGCTCCATGAGGGTGCGACGGTCGGCCGGTGGGCTGATCCAGGTGGGTCTCCCCTCCTGGATCTATCTGCCCGCCGCCGTCGGGGCGATGTTCGTCACCGTCCCGCTGATCGCGATCCTGCTGTCGATCGACTGGCCGAACTTCATCACCCTGATCACCTCCGAATCTTCCCGCGCCGCACTGATTCTGAGTCTGAAGACCGCCGCCGCCAGCACCGTGGTGTGCGTGGCGTTCGGCGTGCCGATGGCCCTGGTACTGGCCCGCGCGCGCTTCCCCGGACAGTCCGTACTGCGGGCCCTGGTGCTGCTGCCCCTGGTGCTGCCTCCGGTGGTCGGCGGTATCGCGCTGCTGTACACCTTCGGCCGTCAGGGTCTGCTGGGTCAGCACCTCGAGGCGTTCGGCATCCGGATCGCCTTCTCCACCACCGCCGTCGTCCTCGCGCAGTCGTTTGTGTCCCTGCCGTTTCTGGTCGTCAGCCTGGAAGGCGCACTGCGATCGGCAGGCAAGCAGTACGAGGACATCGCCGCGATGCTCGGTGCCCGCCCGACGACGGTACTGCGCACGGTGACGTTGCCTCTGGTGCTGCCCGGGCTGATGTCCGGCGCGGTCCTGGCCTTCGCCCGCTCACTGGGTGAGTTCGGCGCCACCTTGACCTTCGCCGGCTCGCTGCAAGGCGTGACCCGGACTCTCCCGCTGGAGATCTACCTGCAGCGGGAAACCGATCCCGATGCGGCCGTGGCCCTTTCACTGCTACTCATCGTCGTCGCCGCACTGATCGTGGTGGCGTCGGCCTCACGGCGACTGACCGGGCCACTGTGAGCAGGATCGAACTGCACGCCCGAGTGCACCTGCGCGACGCCGAGTTCGACCTCACGCTCGACGACGGCGACGTCCTGGCCGTGCTCGGCCCCAACGGGGCAGGCAAATCCACCCTGCTGTCGCTCATCTCCGGGCTGCTGCGTCCGGACTCCGGCCGCATCGTGCTCGGTGACACCGTGGTCACCGACACCGAGGCCGCCGTGTTCGTGCCGCCGCACGCCCGCGGGGTGGCGATGCTGGCGCAGCAGGCGCTGCTGTTTCCGCACATGAGTGTGGCCGCCAACGTGGCCTATGCCCCCCGCTGCAAAGGCAACAGCCGTGCCGAGGCCGCCGTGGTCGCGCAGCGATGGCTGGCCGCGGTGGACGCCGAGCACCTGGCCGGTCGCCGTCCCGCACAGCTCTCCGGCGGGCAGGCGCAACGGGTGGCCGTGGCGCGGGCGCTGGCCGCCGAACCGCAAGTCCTCCTCCTCGACGAACCGATGGCCGCCCTCGATGTCACCGCGGCGCCCGCGGTGCGCCGCCTGCTGCGCGACATCCTGCGCGACGGGCGCCGCACGGCGGTGATCGTCACCCATGACCTGCTCGACGCGCTGGGGATCGCGAACAAGGTGATCGTCGTCGACCGCGGTCGCATCGTGGAACGCGGTGCCGTCCGCGACGTCCTGGCCGCACCCCGCAGCGAGTTCGCCGCGCGGATCGCCGGAGTCAACCTGGTGTCCGGGACCGTCACCGGGCCAGGAGTCCTGACCACAGCGTGGGATGCCACGATCTCCGGCGTCGGAGCCGTGGACGCCAACACCGCAGCCGTCGCCCTCTTCACTCCGGCGGCGGTGTCGGTACACCTGGATGAACCCCACGGCAGTCCCCGCAATGTCATCCACACCACCATCGCCGAGATGGAGATCAACGGCGCCACCGTCCGGATCCGCGGCGCCGACCAACCCGACGGCAGCACCGGGCTGGCCGCCGACATCACCGCCGCGGCCGTCGCCGACCTCGACCTCGTCCCCGGCCGGCGGGTGTATTTCGTGGTCAAGGCCCAGGAGGTGCAACTCCTGCCGGGGCTGGACCCCGGACGTCCCTGACACCGCGCAACTACACTCACGGCCGTGCCCGGCCCTGTCATCAGCGTTTCCGCCGCGGTGATCGTCGGCGCAGAAAACCGCGTCCTCGTCGTCCGAAAGCGCGGCACCACGGCCTTCATGCAGCCGGGCGGGAAAATCGATGCCGGCGAGACACCGCTGGAAGCTCTTCGGCGGGAGGTGCGGGAAGAGCTGGGCGTCGATGTACCCCCGGCGCAGATCCGCGGGCTCGGCCGCTACGTCGCCGATGCCGCCAATGAGCCCGGCCACACGGTCGAAGCCGAGATGTTCTCGGTGACGCTGGACCAGGAGCCCCGAGCCTGCGCCGAGATCGCCGAGATGGTGTGGATCGACGCGGAAGCGCCCGGCGACATCGAGTTGGCGCCGTTGACGCGGGATGTAGTGCTGCAGCTCGTGCGCGAAAGGTGTTGCGGCACTTGATTCCAGCGGAGTTTCAGCAAACGTCACAGAATTTTCAGGGTAACCGAAGTCTGCCGGTAGTACATCCAAAACTATTGATACGAACCATCTTTCGTGCATCTCGGTTTGCAATACCCGCGAAGCTGTGCCAATCTGGGAAAAGCGAAGGGGAGTAGCCCCCCAATCGGGTAGTCGACATACTGGCGCTGCGGGTCACCGCAACGCCCGGTTACCCGGACCGGCAGTCAGCCGGTGGGCGAGACCTTCGGCCGTACAGACCGCATTGGTTGCCGGCCGGAGGCATCTGTTGATCCCCTCCGGCAACCACCCGAACGAGGGGTTGTCCCGTGCTCTCCGCTCTCCTGTTGAGCTTCGCCGTCATCTTCGTCGCCGAGCTCGGCGACAAGACCCAGCTGGTCGCGATGACGTTCGCATTGCGCTACCGCTGGTGGGTGGTACTCGGCGCGATCACGGCGGCGACGACACTGGTCCACGTCCTGTCGGTCGCGATCGGGCACTACCTGGGCGCCGCGCTGCCGACGCACCTTCTCGGCCTCTTGGCCGGCGCGATGTTCGTCTTCTTCGGCCTCTGGACATTGCGCGGCGACAGCCTCAGCGACGAAGAGAAGAGCCGGGCCCAGCGGGCCACCGGTGCCGCATTCTTCGTGGTCACCTCGGCGTTCTTCCTGGCCGAGCTCGGCGACAAGACCATGCTCGCCACCATCACCCTGGCCGCCGACAACGACTGGCTGGGCGTGTGGATCGGATCCACCCTGGGCATGGTGGTCGCCGACGGGCTGGCGATCATCGTGGGTGCGGTCGCCGGCAAGCACCTGCCCGAGCGGCTCATCCAGATCGGCGCGGCGGTCCTGTTCCTCTTGTTCGGCTTCTACATGCTGCTGGAGAACATCTTCACCAGCGCTCCGATCTGGGTCATCGCCCTCGCCACCGCGGCCATCGTCGCGCTGTGCGCGGCGATGCTGCGCGCCCTACCCGAGCGATTCCGGCCGGCGGTGCTGAAACCGCAGGACACCTCCCCCGCCGTCGGCGAGACTGAGCAGGCATCCGCCGCCGAGGAGCCTACGCAGAACCGGATCTGACCAGGGAAGGGACGTCATGACGACAGTCGCCGAGAAGCCGAAGACCGCACCCTGGCTCGTCTTTTCCCGATTCCTGGCGCTCGCCACGGTCGCCGTGGTGGCCGTCCTGTTCGTCACCGCCGGGTCGGTGATCCAGGCGGGCGAATTCCTGGACATCCACGGCGGGGCTGCGATCGCCTTGCACGTGGTGACGGGTGTGCTCACCGTGACGCTGGCGGGCTTGGCGCGGCAACGGCGTCACGGCTGGTGGGCGGCGGCCCTGGCCCTCGGGTTGTTCGCCTTCTCCTTTGTCCAGGCCTACCTCGGCAAGGGTCACACCCTGAGCGTGCACGTCCCCGGCGCCCTGCTCATCACGGCCGCCTCGGTCTGGCTGACGGTCTGGCTGTTCTCCCGCCCGCGCAGCTGAGCTGCGGTGACACTCGACGAACTGGCCCGGCACCTGTGTGCCTCCGGGGTGGTCACCGTATTGATCGACGGACGTTCGGGGTCGGGCAAATCCACCCTGGCCGACCAGTTGGCCCAGCGCTGGGCCG
The DNA here is from genome assembly GCF_059132455.1 of Mycolicibacterium sp. SMGY-1XX. Lineage (NCBI taxonomy): Bacteria > Bacillati > Actinomycetota > Actinomycetes > Mycobacteriales > Mycobacteriaceae > Mycobacterium > Mycolicibacterium sp. SMGY-1XX. Next base: position 2,311,274 of record NZ_CP101139.1, on the reverse strand, counting down.
GCAGTGTGGTGGTGCGCCTCGATGACATCTACCCCGGCTGGGACGGCCTGGCCTGGGCGGTGGACCACGTTCACACCGAACTGCTGCAACCGCGCAGCGCGGGTGATCCAGCGCGCTGGAGGCAGTGGGACTGGACGACGAACACCCCCGCCGGGTGGCGTCCGGTCACTGCCACCCAACGCCTGATCGTGGAAGGCGTCGGCACCCTGTCCGCCGGCAACCGGGCACTGGCGGACATCGGCATCTGGATCGACGCCGACGACGAGGTGCGCAAGCAGCGGGCATTGCGGCGCGACGGCGACACCTACCGTCCTTTCTGGGACCGATGGGCGGCCCAGGAAGAGACCCTCATCGCCCGGCATGACCCCCGCTCGGCCGCGGACTACCTCGCCACCGGGACCCCCGACGGCACGGATTGGTGCTTCACCAGCACCCACCCGGTATAGCAACTCCTGTGTGTGTGGACTAGCTTGGAGCACGGAACACCACGGGAGTGCACACCGAGTGCGCTGAGAGGACGGCTGACCGGCTGTCGACCGTACGAACCTGACCGGGTAATGCCGGCGTAGGGAGATGCACGTGAACATTGCCTGTCACGTAACACCCATCTGAGCGCCCGTTTCGGCGCCGCACTGCCACGGTCGCAATCGCCGTGCTCGCCTTCACGATTCGTCGCTGCCCGGTCCGTGCACGAATCTCAAATACTCAGTACGAGGAGTCTCATGTCCCATCCGACCTCCGACACCCGTCGCCCCGTGCGCTGGCGCGTCGTCGACATCGTGGTCGCCAGCGTGCTCGCGGTGGCCGCCGGCCTGGTTTTCGTCTTCTGGAACGTCGCGTCCAATCCCATCGCCACCCCGTTGAACGCCGTCCTGCCCGGCCTGCAGGCACTCGCGGGCGGCGGTTGGCTCTTCGCCGGCGTGCTCACCGCGCTGGTGATCCGCAAACCCGGCGCGGCCCTCTACGGCGAGTTGGTGGCCGCCACGGTGTCGGCCCTGGTCGGAAACCAATGGGGCGTGTTGACCATCGAGTCCGGCCTGGTGCAGGGCCTGGGCGCCGAACTGGTGTTCGCGCTGTTCCTCTATCGCCGGTGGAACCTGCCCGTGGCCACCGCCGCCGGCGCTGCCGCCGGTCTGGCCCTGGCCATCAACGACCTGATCCTCTGGTACCCGGGATCGACCACCACCTTCGCGACCATCTACACCGCCTCGGCAGTGGTCTCCGGTGCCGTCCTGGCCGGGGTGCTGTCCTGGTTCGTGGTCCGGGGCCTCGCCAAGACCGGAGCGCTCAGCCGCTTCGAGTCCGGAAGAGTGGTCGCGAGTCCCGCGCCTCGATGACACCTCGTCTCGGTGGCGCCGACGTGACGGCCGCCGGGTGGGGCTGGCAGCACGCCGGTCAGAGCCGTTGGGCGATAGAGGATCTGGAGCTGCACGTCGCGGCCGGAGAACGGGTGCTGTTGCTCGGACCGTCGGGGTCGGGGAAATCGACCCTGCTGCACGGTCTGGCCGGGCTGCTCGGCGGCTCCGAGGAGGGGCACCAGGCGGGCAGCCTTCTGATCGACGGCGCCGCACCGGTGCAGCAACGGAACCGCCTCGGAATGGTGCTGCAGGACCCGGACTCACAAGTGATCCTGTCCCGCGTCGGCGACGACGTCGCGTTCGGCATGGAGAACTTCGCCGTTCCCCGCGACCGGATCTGGCCGCGCGTCGACGCGGCGCTGCGGTCGGTCGGCCTGAATCTCCCTGTCCAGCACAACACCTCAACGCTGTCGGGTGGGCAGAAACAGCGGCTGGCGCTGGCAGGTGTGCTGGCGATGAGCCCGGGCCTGCTCCTGCTGGACGAACCCACCGCCAATCTCGATCCCGACGGGGTGATCGAGGTGCGCGACGCCGTGACCGCGGTCGCCGAACTGACCGGTGCCACCCTGATCGTCGTCGAGCACCGCACCAAGGTCTGGTTACCCGTCGTCGACCGGGTCATCGTGCTCGGCGCCGACGGGGCTGTGATGGCCGACGGCCCACCGGAACAGACCATCCGGCGCGAACGTGATCACCTACTGCAGTCCGGTATCTGGATCCCTGATGCACCGGTCCCCCACCTGAACCGCACCCCGCCGCCCGTGGGGGAACCTCTGCTGGCAGCGACGGACCTGTCGTTGGGGTACCGCGCGAATCCGCCGCTTCGCACCGGGCTCGACTTCGGCATCTCGGCGGGGCGGGTCACCGCGGTGACGGGCCCCAACGGCGCGGGTAAGTCGACACTGGCCCTGACCCTCGGAGGTCTGCTGCCACCGCACGGCGGCGCACTCGAAGCACGCTCCGACTTCGCGCCGTCGCCGAAGAACCGCGAACCCGCCCGGTGGCGCTCCAAGGATCTGCTGACCCGCATCGCCAGCGTCTTCCAGGATCCCGAGCACCAGTTCCTCACCCCCACCGTCCGTGACGAGCTCTCGCTGGGGCCCAAAGCCCTCAAACTCGGCCAGGCCGAAATCGATTCACTCGGTGACGCGCTGCTGGACCGACTGCGGCTGAGTCATCTGGCCGACCGCAGCCCGTACACGCTGTCCGGCGGTGAGAAGCGCCGCCTGTCGGTGGCAGGCGTGTTGATGACGCGGCCCGACATCATCGTCCTCGACGAGCCCACGTTCGGGCAGGACCGTCGTACCTGGGAGGAACTGATCCACCTACTGTCCGAAATCGCCGACGACGGCAGCGCTGTGGTGGCGGTGACCCATGATGCGGAATTCGTCGACGTCCTGGCCGACGACCGGATAACGCTGTGATCAACCCTGTCGCGAAACTGCTGACAGCCGGGGTCATCGCGTTGGCGCTCGTGCTCAGCGTGGACTGGGTGTCGGCGCTGACAGCCCTGGTACTGGAGATCCCGTTGTTCGTGGCACTCGGTGTCCGGTTGCGGCCGTTCGTGATTCGTGGCGCGGTCATCACCGGCGCGGCCGCCCTCACCGCACTGACCAACCTGCTCTACGGCGAGCCCCGCGGTACCGTGCACTGGCATTTTCTGCTGATCACCGTCAGCGACGGTTCCATCGAGCTGGCCCTGGCCATGTTCCTGCGCGTGCTGGCCATTGCGCTGCCTTCGGTGCTGTTGTTCATCGACGTCGATGCCACCGAGCTGGCCGACGGACTGGGCCAGGTGCTCAAACTCCCCGCCCGGTTCGTGGTCGGCGCCATGGCCGGTCTGCGGCTGGTGGGACTGCTACGACAGGACTGGCAGTACCTCGGGCACGCCCGCCGCGCCCGAGGGGTGGCCGATCAGGGCCGGATCCGGCGCTTCGTGGGCCAATCGTTTGCCCTGCTGGTGTTCGCGCTGCGCCGCGGGTCCAAGCTCGCAACCGCAATGGAGGCACGGGGATTCGGGGCCTACCCCACCCGGACCTGGGCGCGGCCGTCGACCTTCGGACCGCGAGAACTCGCCCTGATCGCCGCCGGCGTGGCCATCGCCGCGGCGGCCATCGGCGTCTCCATCGCCTTCGGCACCTGGAATTTCGTCGGGAGCTGAGGGCGGGTAAGACCTTTCCTCACCGCTCTCACGTCCTGTACCGCCACGGGAGGCGAAAGCGCAACGACAGCACTGCGATCCGGGCCTCGACGACAAGAGCCGGCCGGTGTCGGGCGCCGGAGGTGTCGGACCGAGTGTCGCCGCAGGCGATCGACACAGGCTGCGTGCATGCAGTAGCACGTGCCCGAGGACGCGAAAAGGTCATGGCATATCCGTTCCGGTGATGCTTTGGTGAATCGTATCACCGCAGATCAGACCGTACTAGACCTAGTGTCGCAAGAATCTTGGTGATACGATTCACCGACATCGGCCAGTGCATGCCGATGCACTCCACTCCACAGGTCAGGCCACACGCTTGTGGCCGCGATGTGCGTTGCGTGGAGTTCATCTCTCGATATCAACAGGAGTTTCGCCATGGGACAGTTGGACGGAAAGGTCGCATTCATCACCGGCGTCGCCCGAGGACAAGGGCGTTCGCATGCCCTGACGCTGGCGCGCGAGGGCGCCAGCATCATCGGACTCGACGTCTGCGCCAAACCCTCGACGACGCCGTATCCGGGTGCCACCGAAGAGGATCTCCAGGAGACCGTGCGCCAGGTCAAAGAGATCGGCGGCCAGATCTTCGTCGACATCGCCGATACCCGTGACTACGCCGCGGTCCAGGGGGTCTTCGATCGAGGAATCGAACAGTTCGGCCGCGTGGACATCGTGCTGCCGAACGCCGGCATCTGCTCGGGGGCCAAGACCTGGGAGCTGAGCCCCGAAGACTGGCGGGAGATGGTCGACATCAACCTCAACGGCGTCTTCCACACCGTCAAGGCGGCCATTCCCACGCTGATCGCCCAGAATGAGGGCGGCTCAATTGTTTTCACAGGGTCCACCGAGGCCCTCAAGGGCGCCGAGAACATCTCCTCCTACGCCGCGTCCAAACACGGCGTCACCGGATTGATGACCTCGCTCGCACGCGAACTCGGCCAGTACAACATCCGGGTCAATTCCGTGAATCCCACCTGCGTCGACACCCACATGATCAACAACGACTTCGTCTACGGCCTGTTCCGGCCGGACCTGGACAAGCCCACGCGCGACGATGTGACCGACACGTTCACATCCACGCATGTCCTGCCCGTCCCGTGGATCCAACCCCAGGATGTCAGCAATGCCATCCTCTACCTGGTGACCGAGCCCGGCCGGTTCATCACGGCCACCCCGCTGGTCATCGATGCGGGCTTCATCGTGAAGTCCTGATCGTCGGCGCCCTCGGACCGGCCCTCTGCGGCGATTCATTCGACGCAGAGGGCTAGGCTGTCTGGCGGCCTGTGAGGTGAAAAGAGAGCAGCGGCATGGTCACGATGAAGGACGTCGCGAAGGCAGCTGGTGTGTCTCAGGCGTCGGTGTCGTATGCCTACAGCGGTTCCCCCAAAGTGTCGCCGACTCAGCGCGAACAGATCTTCGCCGCCGCAGCCCGGCTGGGGTACACCGGCCCCAGCGTCGCAGGGAGCAGCCTGCGACGCGGCCGTATCGGAACCGTCGGTGTCATGGTTCCGGGAGCGCTGGCCAGTGCGGTCGTCGACCCGTCGACCGCACTGCTACTGCAGGGCATCGTCGAAGTCGGCGCCATGACCGACGTGGCGTTGACGTTGTTACCGGTCGACGGTCCGGCGCTGGGAGCACCGGAGCACCATCCGGTGATGCCGGCGGCACTGAGAGGGCTCGTCGATGGTGTGGTGATGCATTGTCTCCCCAACGATCACCCAGCCGTCCAGGCAGTGGTGTCACGCGGAATCCCCGCTGTTGCCGTCGATTCGCCACGGCTGCCCGGCATTCCGTATGTCACCGTTGATCACCGCCGCGCAGGCGCCGAGCAGATGGCGCACGTGTTGAGCCTCGGGCACCGGCGCATCGGCATCGTATCGGATCGCCTGGCGGGCGAGGCCTCTCCACACGTGCGCAATTTCGCCGACGTCACCGATGTCAACGAGACGTACCTGCAGGAGCGCCTCCGCGGGTACCGCGACGCCATCGACGCAGTGGCACCGCAAACCACCGACGTGCGCCTCGTGGAGGCCACCGACATCACGATGGTCAGCGGCATGACCGCCGCCAGACAGCTGTTGGAACACTCCCCTACCGCGGTCGTCGCGACCTCTGATGTGCACGCGGTGGCCGCACTGAAAGTGTTGGAAGCAGTTGGTATCTCGGTTCCCGAGCAGGTTTCGGTGATCGGATTCGACGACGCGCCGATCGCCGACCTCATGAATCTCACCACTGTTCACCAGCCACTCGCTGAGAAGGGTCAGGCCGCTGCGACGATGCTGCTGGACCTGTTGGCCAAACGGCCCCGCCGAAGGTCGGTGAAGCCGACGCACTTGGTGGTCCGCTCGACCACCGGGCCCGCCGGTCACCACTGACAGATACGGAAAACCCGGCGAGGTCTCCGCCGGGTCTGCCGCTTCTGGGTGCTGCCGGTCGCCTACTTGTGCCGGGGCTGTGCCACCGGGGGCGTGGGCTCCGCCAGCGGAACTTCGTTGGCGTACTGCGCCATATCGTGCTTGGCGCGGTGCTCCCGCAGCAGATCGGCGATGGCGATCGCGTCACCCTCGGGGGCTGTCGAGTGCTGGTACGGCTTGGCGACCCACATGTAGATCAACCCGACGGCCGCCACCAGGACGAAGCCGATCAAGGCGATCCACCGGTCGTGGAACGCCAGCTCGGGATCGCCGTTCGGGCGTGCCAGGACGATCATGGACAGCACACCGTAGACCAATGCGCCGATGCCCACGGGCCAACCCCACTTGCCCAACGTCCACCGACCGGCAGGCTGCCAGCCCTTGGCCCGGGCCCGCAGCGAAGCGAAGACCACCATCTGGAAGGCGAAGTACCCGGCGAGCATCTGGAAGGCTGCGACGCGGAACAGAGCGTTCGGCAGGAAGTACAGCAGAACGAACATGCCGATCGGCAGGACCGTCACGATGACCAGCGCATTGAGCGGTACCTTTCGGACAGAGATCTTCTTGAAAACCGCGCTGCCCGGGAACATGTCGTCGCGAGCGAACGAGAAGATCAGTCGACTACCGGCGGCCTGTTGCCCCATGACGCACGCCAGGAAGGACGTCAGCGCGACGATCAGGAAGATCTTCGTGCCGACTACGCCGAAGTTGTCGGTCAAGATGGCGATGATGGGATTGCCGACGTCGCCGTTGACAATCTCCTGCAGGTTGGGTGCGGCGAGGATGTAGCCGATGAAGGCGAAGATCGCGGCGGCACCGCCGAGGACGACTGTCATCATCATCGACCGTGGGATGGTCCGCCCGGGGTTGGGGGTCTCCTCGGCGACCTCTCCGCAGGCCTCGAAACCGTAATACAGCACCAGGCCGATGATTGCGGCGGTGGCGAATGCGCTCAGGTAATCACCGTCTCCACCGGTTCCGAACGTGTCGAAGAGGACCGAAAAGCTGTTGGCGCGAGCGAAGATCAACAGGTAGAGACCGACCACCACGATGCCGGCGACCTCAGCCGCCAGGCCCACCTTGGCAATGGTCGCAAGCGTTTTCGATCCGGTGGAGTTCAGCGCCAGGCAGATCAACACCACGATGGTGGCGATGATCAGCTTCTGCAGCGGTGTCGAGGAGATGTTGGAATCCGAATTGAACAGGGCCAGCACAAAGTCCGCGCTGAACATCGCAGTGGTGGTAGCTCCCACCACAACCGCGGAGATGTAGATCCACGACATGATCCAGGCGTACTGACCGTTCCACAGCCGGCGCGCCCACTGGTAAAGGCCTCCGGCAATGGGAAACTGCGAGACGATCTCGCCGAACACCATTGCGACCAGCAGCTGTCCGGCTGCTGCGATCAGGAGCCACAAGATCGACGGGGGCCCCGCCGTGGTGAGGGCCTGGGTGAACATCGAGAGGACGCCCACCATCGGGGACAGATACAGGAAACCGAGCGCGAAGTTCGACCACATACCGATCTTGCGGTCGAACTTCTCCTCGTATCCCAACACCCGCAGGTGGGCGTCGTCGCCGGAAAGCGACGATCCCCCGCCCTTCGTTGTTAATGACATTCGAATCTCCTTGTGCGTTCGGCGATCTGCTGTTGATCGCCCACTGGTCTGCCTAAGACCCGAAGTCGCCCTGCAATGACGTCGCTGTTCCCGGGTGCGAACCGCTTCGAAGCTGTTTCGGCGACCGTGTGACTGTGGCCACATCTGAGTTTGGGCGCTTGCGAGGCGATCGGTCAGACGCAGATTGTGCAATGCCCGTATGAAAACTTGCATGGTGTGGAGCGCTCAATACCCACGCAACGCGGCGGTAATTTGAGGTAAACATGCAGGTCAACTGAGTGAATGCGAACACAGAGCGCCAGCGGTCGGAAAGCCGGTACCAACCACTGCGCACACTACGAAAAGCGTGGGGCCCGCGGTGCACATTCCGCACATTTTGCACCCCGACGGGTCGCTCTACCGTCGAGGAGTCCGATTCACCCGTACTCCTGGAGGACCCGCAGATGCCCCCACATCCGGAAACGACGGCCTCCTGGCACGATCGCCACCGATCGGTGCTCGCCGAGGAGAAGTCCATCGAATTCGACCGATTCTCGTATTCGGACGCCTGGGGCTCTGGGCACCCGGCTCGTGGAGACTGCCTCACGCCACGCGTACCCGGTGGCGATCGGGATCAATTTCGGTGAACAGCGCGTGTTCCATGCCGCACTCGAAGGTTCGGCCGCCACCAATGACGACTGGCTGGCCCGCAAGTTCACCGCCGTTTACAAACACAACTGCTCGTCGTGGGCGCTGGAATGCCAGGTGCGCGCCACCGGCGAGGACTATTACTCCGACTACGGCTACCGGGCGGCAGATATCGCTGTGGCCGGCGGCGCCGTCCCCCTACGTGTACGCGGATCCCTCATCGGCGCCGTCGGTGTCTCGGGGCTCGAATCCGTTGAAGACCATCGACTGGTCATCGCGGCGCTGACCGCCTTCCGCACGTGAAGTGGTCAGCGGCCGGTACCGGCTGGGGTCCGGTCGGGTGTGACCGCAGGCGCGGCAACGGCGCAGAAGCCCACGGCGGCAAGCGGTAACAGCCAGGCTCCGTGCCAGCCCACCATCTGCACCAGCCAGCCGATGACGGCCGGCCCGGCCAAGATCGCGACGTAGCCGAGGCCGACCACACGCGAGAGGCTGCGTCCGGCGGTCCCGCCGTCGACATTGCCGGCCGCGGTGAAAACCTGCGGTATGCCGCCGGCCAATCCCAGCCCGAACAGGACCCAGCCCACCGCGACCACGGGCAACGAAGATCCGAGGTTGACGATCAGGATGCCGACTGCGGCGAGCATCGAGCCGAATCTGAGCACCCGCATCGGTCCGGCAGAGTGGGCGATGCGATCCGAGAGGAACCGGCACACGGTCATCGCGACGAGGAAGGAACCCACCGCCAGCGCTCCGAGTGATTGCGACGCACCGAGGTGCTGCTGAGCATGCAAGCTGGCCCAATCCATCGCCGAGCCTTCGGCCAGGAGCAACAGAAACGCCAGCGCACCGAGTAGCAGAACCCGCCGGCGCCGCCCGCCCAACGGGCGGCCGCCGCCGGTGGGCTCCGGTTCCTTGGAAGTGCGGGATGGATGGTCAGGCCTCCCGAACCGTCCGTGGAATCCGAGGACGGCCAGTCCGTCGATCATCAGGCAGATCGCGCTCACCGTGACCGCCGTGGTCAGGACTTCGAGCCCAAGTGCAAAACCCGCTGCGCCGATCAGCGAACCCACGACAGTGCCGATCGAGAACACCGCGTGAAACGCCGACATGATGGGGCGGCCGTAATCCCGCTCCACGTGTACAGCGGCTGCGTTCATCCCGACGTCGGCGTTGCCGATCGCGATGCCGAAGATGAAGGCGCCGACCATCGCGTGACCTACCGACGTCGCCACCAGCGGGACGGCCAGCAGGATCGCCATGGTGGCCGCGCCGGTGAGGGCGACCACCTCGGCGCCGTACCGGTCGATCAGAAAGCCCGAAAGTTGCATGCCGGCAAGGGAACCGGCGCCGAGGACCAGCAGCACCGCACCCACCATGGAGGTCGACATGCCGACGGCCTCCTTGAGGCTCGGCAGGTGCACCGCCCAGGTAGTCAAGATCATGCCGAAGGCCACGAACAGCGCGTGCACCGCCGCACGTGAACGCACCGGCACAGGCTCGTGGATCTGTTCGGCCATCAGGATGAATTCTGCCTTTCTGCACTCAACGGAATGGCACCCGCGGGTGTCTCAGCTGTTGATCAGCGCGCCGCGCGGCGCGTTGGCATTGATCCTCCTGGCGGCCCGCTCACCCTCGTGAACCGCCTCCATCATCGTGCGGCTGGCGATGGCGTCACCGATGCGCTCGAGCGGAACACCGCGGCCTTTCAACGCAAAGTACAGATCGTTGACCGGGCGGTGCCAGCCGGCGCGGATCACCGTGTCGACATCGGTGATGACTCCGGGTCTGCCCTGCTCGCTGGTATGCACGGTGGAGCCCCGCACCGCCGTCACCGTCGTGAACGGCCTCGCCGTCATGCCCGACTTGTGCACACGGGGTACCGCCAGATTGGCGCTGAACGGACCCAGCTTGGCGCCGACGTAGGGCAACGGGGTGATCATCTCGACGTCGTGGCCGTCCTGCTGCAACTGCAGGGCCAGACCGATGCCCTTCCAGCCGCCTTCACCGTCGTCGATGATCACGACGTGCTTGCCAACAGGCTCCTCCTTTTCGAGCACATCCCACACCGAAAGCACCTGCTCGTGATCAAGTCCCGGAGTGAATGGAATGCCTTGCGCCAGGTTGCCGACGATATCGGCCGGCGGCGCCGAACCGGTGGCCACGATGACGTGGTGGGGATCCAGTGCGAGGATCTCCTGGGCCGACGGGGCCCAGTTCAGCCGGAGGTCCACCCTGTACTTGGCGATCATGACGTCGAGGTGATCGATGACTCCCCCGATCTCACCGCGGCCCTTGATCCTCGCCGCGATTCTGAGCTGACCGCCGGTCCGGTTGCGTCGTTCGATCAGGATCACTTCGTGTCCCTGCCGGGCCGCCGTTTCGGCCGCTTTCATGCCGGCAGGTCCGGCGCCGATGACCACGACCCGCCGCCGGAACGACGCCTGCATCAACGTGCCGATGCCGAGCTCCTGCTCATAACCCGCGGCCGGGTTGTGCACACACGAGGAATGGGTGACGTTGAACAACCGGTCGATACACCCCTGATTACATCCGATGCAGCGGCGGATCTCCTCAACGCGACCCTCTTTCATCTTGTTGACCGTTTCCGGGTCGGCGATCTGCTGACGGGTCATCGCCACCATGTCCGCGTGGCCGAGCGCGAGGATGTCGGCGGCATCGAAGGGGTCGTTGATCCGGCCCACCGCGATGACGGGGATGTCCACCGCAGACTTCACCGCCGCGGCGAGATCTTCCCAGATTCGCTTGGGGTGCTGCATGTCCGGAACGTTCTGGTGCGCTTCGTTGTAGGTGGCGGCCTTGACGCAGATGTAGTCGATCTTGCCACTCGCCGTCAGCGCCCTGGCGATGTCCTGAGCATCCGAAGCCACCAGGCCGCCCGGGCTGAAATCGTGGCCCTGCAGGTTGATTCCGACGAGGTAGTCCGGGCCCACCTCGTCGCGCACGGCGTGGATGACCCGTAACACGATCCGCACGCGGTTTTCCAGCGAACCGCCATAGTCGTCGGTGCGATGGTTGGAGAACGGCGAGAGAAACGAGGCCAGGAGGTAACCGCCGTAGCCCGAGTGGATCTCGACGCCATCCATCCCGCCCTGCTTGGCGTGACGCGCCCCGACGGCGTGCGCCTCGACGATCTCGTCGATGTCCTCGATTTCCATCTCTTTGGGCATCTCGAGGTTGAACGGACACGGTGTGTTCGACGGCGACCACAACGCCCGCTCGGTGAACGTCGAATGACCCTGGCGCCCACCGTGACCCAGCTGCATCACGATCCGCGCGCCATGTTCGTGCACCGCGTCGGCGATTTTGCGCAGACCCGGCACGATCTCGGGGAGCCAGGACCGCGGCTCCCCCGGTACGTCCTGTGATGTCGGGTGGATCTGGGGGAAGGCCATGCCGATCAGGCCCGCCCCGCCCATGGCGCGCTCACGGTAGTAGGCCACGTGCTGGTCGGTGGGCAGGTAATCCTTGGCCATACCGGTGCCATGGCCGGTCATCACCACGCGGTTGCGGATTTCGACCTTGCCGAGGGTGATTGGTTCGAACAGCGGCGCCAGGCTGGTATCCGTGGGAACTGTTGCCGTCATAGCATCGTCTCCTGATCTGACATGCGGGAGCTAAGAGTTGTCGAGGGCTGCGAGGGCAGCAGAAGCGATGTGCCGACTCAGGCGGTGAGCGCGCCGGAGTGTCCCAGCCGCAACGCCAGCGCCGCCACCGTGAGGGCGGGGTTGACCGCCGCCGACGACGGGAATGGTGAGCTGTCGGCGATCCAGAGGTTGTCCAGGTCGTGGGCGCGCAGATCCGCGTCGACGACGCTGGTGGCCGGGTCGTCTCCCATGCGTGCGGTACCACATTGATGGGAGGTGGCCTCGACGCCGAGGTTGCGGGTGAGCACCACCGGGAAACCGGCCTTGCGGACAACGGTTTTCATCCGGGCGACGAGGTCTTCGTGGGCCACGGTGTTGGTGGCGAACCGGTTGAGAACGACCTGGCCGCGTGGGGACAACGACACCCGGTTGTCGGCCATCGGAAGATCTTCGCTCTGGATGAACAGATCCAAGGTGTACTTGGTGGCCTGGTCGAGAACCGGCATCGGCACCCAGGGCTTGCCCAGTTTGGCTTGCGGACCCCGGAGTTTTCCGAGGCCTTGGACATTTCCCAGCGGGTAACGGTTCGTGGGCCCAGCCGAGTACCAGTCGTTGATACCGATGGTCTTCTGGTACACCGCTTCGTTGCGATGCCGCGGGTCGATCGCCAGGAAGAACGTGGTGACGTGTGCCATGTAGTTCCGGCCCACCTGATCCGACGAGTTGGCCAGTCCCCGCGGGTGAGTCGACGACTGCGACCGCAGCAGCAGCGCCGCGGTGTTCACGGCACCGCAGGAGATCACGAAGCGTTTGGCCCGCACCTGAATCATCCTGCCTCGGTGTCTGATTCGGGCCGCCACGACAGTACGTCCGGTGACGTCGGTGTCGAGCCGCACCACTTCGGCATTGGTCATCAGGCGCACGTTCTTGGAGTCGGCGTCCAGCGCCGGGCGGACCGCAGCGACATCCGCGTCGCCCTTGGCGTCCACCATGCACGCGAAGGAGTCACAGGTACCACACAGCACGCAATTACCGCCGGGCCGGCGGTCGAGTGCCTGCGGCGCCGCGAAGGGATGCAGCCCCTGCTGACTGGCGGAGGCCACCAGCTTCGCCATGGCGCCCTCGTGGGACAACCCGGGAAACGGATAGTCGGTCGATCGCCACGGGTCAGTGGGGTCTTCCCCTTTGTTGGCATGCACCCAGAACATCTGCTCGGCGGCGCCGTAGAACGGTTCGAGTTCGGCGTAGGAAACCGGCCAGGCCGGAGACTCTCCGTCGATGTGTTCGATTGTGCCGAAATCGCATTCGCGGAACCGGGGCAGGGTGGCGCCGTAGAGCTTCGTCGACCCACCGACATAGTGATAGTTGCCGGGGACAAAATCGTTCCCGGTCTTGGCGTCGTGCCAGGCCGCGGAGTTCTTGTAGCGGCCGTGAGTGTGGACGGCATCGAACGACCAGTTCTCGCGTTCGACCGGAAGGAAATCTCCTTGTTCGATGACAAGGACGTTCGCGCCCGAATCACGCAAGGCGTAGGCCAGCGAACCGCCGCCCATTCCCGAGCCGATGACGGCGATATCGGTGTCGAGTACGTCGGGCGGATCGGCGATCACTTGGGATTGCACGGCAAGAGCAGGTATGGACACGTAGAACTCCCCTGGGCTGAGAGGATCGTCGTCATGTGACGCGGGTTATACCGTCCAAAGTTATTGCGCGCGAGGCCCGGACGGCAGGCACGTTGTGAGAAGTCATCGACGCGAACGCTGCACGAACTGCGTCGTCAGCTCCGCGGCCCCCGCTGGAGCAGATCGTGTCCCCGGACAGCGAAGATCAGCGCCTGCCGGGTGTCGGCGTCGTCGAGTGAGCGGCCGAGCAATGCTTCGATGCGCTCCAGCCGGTAGTAGAGCGTCCTGCGCTGGACGTACAACAACTGAGCGGCTTGGCTCTTGTTGCCGTCGCAGGACAGGTAGGTGCGCAGCGTCGGCAGCAGCGGGTTGTTGGCTTTCGCGTCGTGCTTGAGCAGGGGGCCCAGCTCGTCTTCGATGTAGCGGGCCAGTTCGGGCCCACCGGCCAGCGAAGCGAGCAGCCGCAGGACGCCGAGATCGTCGAACCGGTGCACGGCCGCGTCCGGCCGGGCCAGAGCCACCGACGACGCGCTTCGCGCCTGCTCCACCGCGGTGGAGAGCTGGCTGGCGCTGACGGGCCGGCTCACTCCGGCGCGAACCTCCAGCGCTGTCAGGCGTTCCACCACCTGCTTCTCTGAACTGGTCCGCGACAACCCCATCACCACCAGGGTGTGCTCACCGAGGTCGGCGACCACGGCGGGCACCCTCAGATTCCGGCAGAGCTCTTCCATTGCGTCTTCTCCGGTGTTCGGCGCTCGCCCGTCTTTGCAGACGAACACCACCACCAACGCACGGTCGCGCAGATCCCTGCCGATCCGCAGGGCGCGGGCGACGAAGGCGTCGCCCGAGATGTCACCGAGCAGCAGCCGACTGACCAGGGCGTTCTGGCGCTGGGCTGAGCGCGCACCGCTTTCCCGCGCGCCGAGCAGGGCGATCGCGATACCGTCGGCGGCCCTGTCGATCGCGTAGCCGGCCGTGCCGGCGATCGCGTCACCGCCGTGCAGAACATGCAGCCAGCCCCATCGCTCACCGCGAAGCACCACTGCTTTACGTGTGCAGTTGTTCGCCTCGTTGGCGTTGCCGGTCGCGGCAGTGTCGTGCTCGATGCGGGAGTGGTGCTCCCACTCCGTGAGGGTGAGATCGCCCGCCGGGGAGCTGCCCGAGTAGGCCACCACCTGCCGCGTAGCGTCCTCGAGGACCACCGGCTTGTGCACTTCGGCGGCGAGCGCGTCGGTGAAGTGCACATGGTCGCGGCCGGCCAGCAACAACTGCATGAAGGTGGCATTGAGGCGCTCGTATGCGCTCAGATCCAACACCCGCTGGTCGATGATCGATTCGTGGACCTGCGCGGAAACCTCCACGAAAGGTAGTTCGCCGTCGAGGCCGACCAGCGGGAATTCGAGCTCCCGTGCCGCGTCCACCAGGGCCGGCGGCATCGTGGTGAACGCCCGACCGCTCAGCTCCACGATCAGGACAGCGGCCTTGGCTTCGGCGATATCGCGGATATAGCGTCGCTGGCCTTCTTCATCGGCACCGATCCCCAGCCCTGCGGTCAACAACATCTCCCCGCCGCTGAGGAACTGGGCGATATCGGGGATCTCGGTGGGGTGAACCCACCGGACCGTGCGGTCGAAGTTGCTCTGGCCTGCGTGAACAGTCACCGAGACCCGGCGGAAAACCTCGAGTTGCAGTGCCGCCTCGATTGTCATGCTCATGGTCACTCGGCTCTTCCGGATTGTGCAACACTGCGCCGATCGATTGCGCACAGTGAGTCTACGAGGTGCGGGCGGGAGCACCTCGTCCAGCCGCCGGGCGGGAGGCCCCCGAGCTAGGGTTGTCTGGCCGCCCAGGCGATGCCCTGTTTGGTCAGGCGTCGGACATCCGCGCCGGCGAGATCCTCGGTCGCGTGACCCACCGAGTGGTAGAACACCCGGCCGCGGCCCCAGTTCCGCACCCACGCCACCGGGCTCTTGAGTCCGTCCAGCCAGGGGAAGTGCTCACCGTCGAAGGTGGTCTCGGCCAACACCCGGTTGTTGGGGTCGACGCTCATGTAGTACTGCTCTGAGGCCACCACGAAGTCGTTCACACCGGAGGTGACTTCGTGGTGGTGATCGACGATGTTCACCTTGTACGGATGCGGATAGCCTTCGCCACCTGGATGGCTCAGGAAGTCGCCGCCGAGCATGAGGTGATAACGCAGACTCGAGCGAAATGACGCGGCCGCTCCGTGCCACGCAGCGACCCCGGTGCCCGACTCCACCGCCGCCATCAGGTGGTCTTCCTGGGAGTCCGTCAGGTCCTCCGTGGTGAGCGCGTTGTTCCAGCCGATGATGATGAGGTCGTAACCGGTGAGGGCACGATCCAGGGTGAAGATGTCTTGCGACTCCTCCATCTCGAATCCGAGTTCGCCGACCACCAGCTCGCGGGTCCAGCCGGCGATGTCATACGGGCTGTGTCCAGGCCAACCACCATAGAGATAGAGAACTTTCGTCATCGTGGGCTGTCCTCCTCGGGACTGTCGTGAGGTGCGCTGTCGAAGGGCATCAGCTCGCGTGGCTGCACCAGGGCCTCCGGTGTCAGCAATTGCGCCACCTGGCTCGCCGACAGCAGGCCTTCTTCTATCACCAGATCAGGTATCGCGCGATCGGTGGCCAGCGCCAGCTTGGCCAGCCGGGCCGACTCCGCATAGCCCAGGTACGGGCTCAACGCGGTGACGATGCCGATCGAGTTGGTGACCGAGGCGAACAGGCGCTGCTCGTTGGCGGTGATACCGGTGATGCAGTTGGCCGTCAGCGTCTTGCACGCCTCGTTGAGGTGGGTCAGTGACCGCAGCAGTGAGTGGGCGATGATCGGCTCGAAAGCGTTGAGCTGCAGTTGCCCCGCCTCGGCGGCCATGCTGATGGTGACATCGTTGCCGACCACCTCGAACGCCACCTGGTTGACCACCTCGGGGATCACCGGGTTGACCTTGCCGGGCATGATGCTCGAGCCGGCCTGTACGGCGGGCAGGTTGATCTCGTTGAACCCCGATCTCGGCCCGGAGGAGAGCAGCCGCAGGTCGTTGCAGATCTTGGACAGCTTCAATGCGGTGCGCTTGAGCACCCCGGACAACTGCACGAACGCGCCGACGTCCTGAGTGGCCTCAACGAGGTCACGTGCGGTCGACAAGTTGAAACCTGTTATCTCGCTGAGTTTCTCGCACGACAGCCGGGCGTACCGGGGGTGGGCGTTGAGTCCGGTTCCGATCGCCGTCCCGCCCAGATTGATCTCGGTGACCAGCAGCGCGGCCTCGAGTAGCCGCTCGGCATCCTCGGCCACCATGATTCCGTAGGTGCCGAACTCCTGCCCCAGCGTCATCGGCACCGCGTCCTGCAGCTGAGTACGACCCATCTTCAAAACGCCGCGAAACTCCTCGGCTTTGGCCAGGAATGCCTCGGAGACCGTCCGCAGCGTGGTGTGCAGGATGGCGATGTGCACCTGCAGCGCGACCTTGATCGCAGTCGGGTACACGTCATTGGTGCTCTGACTGCAGTTGACGTGATCCAGCGGGTGCAGCCGGTGGTAGTCGCCGCGGTGTGCGCCCAGGATCTCCAGGGCCCGGTTGGCGATCACCTCGTTGGCGTTCATATTCGTCGACGTACCGGCACCACCCTGGATGACGTCGACGACGAACTGGTCGTGCAGAGCACCGGCGCGGATCTCAGAGCAGGCGGCCACGATGGCGTCGCTGCGCTCCGGGTCCAGCAGACCCAGTTCACGGTTGGCGGCGGCCGCGGCCTGCTTGACCGCCGCCAACGCGTTCACGAATTCCGGGTAGGTCGACAACGGGATGCCCGAGATCGGGAAGTTCTGCAGCGCACGCGCGGTGTGCACCCCGTAGTACGCCCCGGCCGGCACGTAGAAGTCGCCGAGGGAATCGTGCTCGAGCCGCGTCCCAGGCAGGGCTGCCTCCGAGACCGCGTGATCGGACACCGTCACCGCCATTCCTCCGCCGGGGGTGCCATCGCCGCACCCGGTAGGCCCTCGTAGAAGCCGGCGGTGGCACACGTCGTCATCTCCAACTGCATACCCCACGGCGACTGGAAGTAGAACCAGCGCTGACCCGCAACCGGAGCTTTGTCGTCGACCCCATTCGGGCCTTCCTGCACAACCACACCGGGAATCGACCGCACGTACTGGAACCCGGCGTCGATATCGTCCACGTAGAACGCCAGGTGGTGTCCACCGACATCGCTGTTGCACGGCGGGGTGCGTTGCTGATCGGGTGCGCTGTACTCGAACAGCTCGACATTGTGGTGTCTCCCCAGCCGGAGCATCGCAATGGTGCAACGTGCCTTCGGGTCGACGGCCAAGCGCCGTCGCATCCCGTCCGATTCATCGTCGGCGAAAGGACCGTCGATGAAAACCAGTTCGGCGCCGAAGTGATCAACGAAGAAACCCACCGCCTGCGCGAGATCAGGCACGGTGAAGGCGACGTGGTCAACTGCGCGGAGTCCCGGCACGCGTGCGGTGGCTGCCATGGTCAACTCTGCGCGCCCGTCGCGACCTCGACCGGGGCGAACCGGTGGTCGGTCCAGGCCAGCTGATCGCCGCCGTACTTCGACGCCCGCACGTCGGCCGAGCGGGCATGCCCCTCGAAGTTCTCCAGACGTGCGGCACGGCCGCAGATCCGGCCCATCTCGGCGCTGGAATCAGCGCTTTCGATCTCCTGGTAGGTCACCGTCTTGAGGAATTTGCCGACCCAGAGTCCGCCGGTGTAGCGCGCCGCGCCGAGCGTGGGCAGTACGTGGTTGGTCCCGATCGCCTTGTCGCCGAAAGACACACACGTGCGCTCACCGAGGAACAGCGCGCCGTAGTCCTGCATCTCGGCCAGTGCGCGCCGCGGTTCGGCGGTCAGGACCTGGACATGCTCGCTGGCGAACCTGTCACCCAGGGCGAAGGCCTGCTCGATGGTGTCGACCAGATGCACCTGGCCGTGGTTCTGCCAAGACACCGACGCGATTGCGTTTGTGGGCAGGTTCTTCAGTTGCCGCGTCACCTCTTCGATGGTCTCGCGGCCCACACGCTCCGAGGTGGTGACGAGCACCACCGGAGAGTCCGGACCGTGCTCGGCCTGGCTGAGCAGATCAGCGGCCACCACGAAGGGATCGGCGGTTTCGTCGGCGATGATGAGCACCTCCGTCGGGCCCGCGAAGAGGTCGATCCCCACCTCGCCGAACAACTGCCGTTTCGCTTCTGCCACATACGCGTTGCCCGGTCCGGTCAGCAGGTTGACCGGGGCGATGGTCTCGGTGCCCAGCGCAAGGGCACCGATGGCCTGCACTCCCCCGAGCACGTAGATCTCGTCGGCGCCGGCGAGGTGCATGGCGGCCACACTGATCGGCGGCACAGATCCCTGATTCGGCGGAGTGGTGGCAGCGACACGCGGTACGCCGGCGACCTTCGCGGTCACCACGGTCATGTGCGCGGAGGCGGTCAGGGGGTAACGGCCGCCCGGCACGTAGGCGCCCGAGGCCGCCACGGGTACGTGCCTGTGCCCCAGCTTGACTCCGGGCAACGTCTCGACCTCGATATCGAGCATGGAATCACGTTGTGCCTGAGCGAAATTGCGCACCTGACGCTGGACGAATTCCAGGTCGTCGATCACCGTGGTGGGCAGGCCGGACAAGACCTCGGCGATGGCCGACTCATCGAGCCGGAACGACTCGGGCGACCAGCGGTCGAACTGTTCGGAGTACTTGCGCACGGCGCTGTCGCCGTTGGCGCGGATGTCGTCGAGCACTCCGGCTACGGTTTCGACCACCTGGGGGCTGCTCTTGTGCGGGTTACCGACCTCGGCGGTCGGCGCCTTGAGAATGACCGACACGAATTCTCTCCTTGCGGCTGCTGCGAGTGTTGACGACGCTGCGGCGGACTGCTGCGGCGCGGTGATTCCAGTCTCAGTTCTCGAGCGGCAGCCACGACAGATACAGGATGTGCAGTATCGGCGGCCGGCACTGCACACACTATTGCCTGGCGTCGCGATGCCCGGCTCGGCTTCTTCTTCGTCGCCGATGGCACTGCACTTCCGCCTCACCGCACCGGCCTGCGAGAATCGCTTCGCGCCCGCCGACGCCTGTGGAGGGGAAGTCGATCGTGAGTATGGCCCTCCGCGACGAGTCAGCGCGCACGTCGCCGCGCCGGAATCGTCACACTGTGTGCAGGGGTGCTGATGGTGACTGCTCATCATGGGTCTACGCGACGTGGATCACCATCGGCAGACTTGTCGACAAGCCTGCCTGTCCGGGCCTGGCTCCCGCCCAGCGCACACCGCGCATGCGGCAGAACCCGGCGGCGGCGCCGCAGGCCATTCCAGAAAGGAAGGACAGTTCATGCCCAGGCTCAATGGAGGGCAAGTCATTGCCCGCGTTCTGAAAGAGTACGGAGTGCCCTACGTGGCGGGAATTCCTGGTCACGGAATCTGGGGGCTGATGGACGCTTTCAACGAAGCGGAGTCCAAGATCCCGTTCATCCAGACCTATCACGAGCAGAGCGCGGTGCACCTCGCCGACGGCTACTACCGGGTCTCGGGCAAGCCGATGGCCGCGGTGACCTCCATTGGTGCGGGTGCCTCCAACACCGTCCTCGGACTGGCCACCGCATACAGCGACTCCACCAGCGTGCTGGTGATCACCGGTGGCCCGCCGCGCCACATGCGCGGCCGCGGCGTGCTGCAGGAACTCGAGCGTCAAAAGGACAACGGGTTCCCGCAAGTGGCCGAGGCCGTGTCCAAGCGCAGCTGGATCGCCAACAGCATCGAGGATCTGCCGTTCGTCCTGCACCGCGCGTTCTCCACGATGCTGACCGGTCGACGCGGCCCGGCCCACATCGAGGTGCCGTGGGACCTGCACGCCGAAACCGCCGAGGTCAACTTCCACGATCTCGCGCGACGGCTGCCCATCGGGCTGCAGTATCCGGATCCCGAGGCGATCGAGCGCGCGGTCGCGCTGCTCGGTACCGCCAAGCGGCCGGTCATCGTGGTCGGCGGCGGTGCGATCAGCGCCAACGCCACCGACGAAGTACGCGCGCTGGCAGAGGGTCTCGACATCCCGGTGGTCACCACGTGGAACGGCAAGAGCGCCTTCCCCGAAGATCACGACCTGTTCATCGGGAGCGTCGGGCAGACCGGCACCATCCACGGCAACTACTTGGCCGCCAATGCCGATGTCGTCGTCTCCATCGGGTGCCGGTTCACGGACTGGTCCGCATCGAGCTACGCCAAGGGCAGGTCGTTCTCCTTCCCGCCGGCCAAGCTGATCCACATCGACATCGATCCGCACGAGATCGGCAAGATCTACCCCGCGGAGGTCGGCATCCTCGCCGACGCCAAGCCGGCCGTCGCCGCCATCGTCGCGTCGCTCGGCACCAAGCCGGAACGCACCGAGTACCTCGCCGAAATCGCCGAGCGCAAAGCGGATTGGGAGAGCGAACTGTCGACCCGACGGGACACCGACCGGTTCCCGTTCACCCTCCAGCGACCCTTGGCGGCGCTGCGAAATGTCATGGACCGCAGCGGGATCGTGCTTGTCGGGTCCGGAAACACGCAGGGTGCGGTCAAGCAGACCTTCCCCGTGTACGAACCCCGCACGCATCTGACCACCGGTGGTTTCTCGTCGATGGGCTGGCCGGTTCCGGCGGCTCTGGGCGCCAAGCTCGCCGCTCCGGAGCGACAGGTCGCGTCCATCACCGGTGACGGCGACTTCTTGATGACCGCTCAGGAGATCGGCGTGGCGATCCAGCACGACATCCCGGTCGTCTTCGTTGTGCAGGACAACTCCGGCTACATCTCGATCCGCGGCGGCCAACGCAACGCCACCGATCGCATCATCGGGACCGAGTTCAACCGTCCCGACGGGACGCCGTACAGCCCGAGCTTCAAGGATCTCGGAAAGTCCTTCGGGCTGGAGTCGTTCCGCGTCGAATCGGCCGCCGACCTCGAGCCGACATTCAAGCGGGCGTTCGACGCGCAGGCGCCTGTGCTGGTCGAGATTCCGACCGATCGCGACTTGGCCAGCCCCTTCGTCCCGGGGTGGCTGGATTTCCCGCCGCTGCCGCACATCACCGACGAGCGTGCCGACGAGTATCGCCAGAACCGCGCCAACGAACAGCACCAGTAGTCGACATCGGTTGCGGAAAGCGAAGACTCGATGACTCGCCTCGCGGGCAAAGTTGCCCTCATCACCGGAGCCGCCCGCGGGCAGGGTCGCTCCCACGCCCTGCGACTCGCCGACGAGGGTGCCGACATCATCGCACTGGATGTCTGCCGGCAGATCGGGACCGTGCCGTACCCCATGGCCGATTCCGACGATCTGGTCACCACCGCCGACCTCGTCAAGAGTCGCGGGCGTCGCGTTTTCATCGCCGAGGTCGACGTGCGTGACCTCGCCGGACTCCAAGGTGCGGTGGACGCCGGCGTGACGGAGTTGGGACGCCTCGACATCGTGGTGGCCAACGCCGGCACGCTCAACGACACCGCACCCCTGTGGGAATTGAGCGAAGAGCAGTTCCAGGATCAGATCGACGTCAACCTCACCGGAGTCTGGAAGACGATCAAGGCGACGGTACCGACACTGCTACGGCAGAACGAGGGTGGTTCGGTGATCCTGATCAGCTCGATCTCGGGGCTGACCGTCGAACTCAATGTCGGCCACTACGCGGCATCCAAGCATGGCGTCAACGGTCTGATGCGCACGCTCTCAGGCGAATTGGCGCCGCACGGTATCCGGGTGAACTCGATCAATCCGACGAACGTGAACACGCTGATGATCAACAATCCCCGGTACAACCAGCTGTTCGCCGGCGGCAAGCTCGACGCCACCCAGGAGGACGCCCTGGACGCACTGCAGGCGATGCACGCCTTGCCGGTGCCGTTCCTGGATCCGGTCGATGTCAGCAACGCCGTGGTGTATCTGGCCAGCGAGGACGGCCGCTACATCACCGGCACCACCCAAGTGTTGGACGCCGGTGCCATGAACCCGTTCAAGGCAGCGCATCTGGCCGACGCGGGTCCCGCTCACTGACGACAGAAAACACCACAACGCCGCGCCGTTGCCAACAAAGCAACGGCGCGGCGTTGTGGTTCCTGCCGGTGAAAAGAAGACGCCGCCGTTGTGGGCGCGCAGGCAGTGATTGCGACCGAATCAGGGTGTCGGAGCGTCTTCCCGGATCAACCCCTCCGCGCGCAGATCGTCCCAAACCTGCTGTGGTACATCGCTTTCGAAAAGCTCGGCGTTGCGGTCCTGCTGGGCCGCATCACGCGCACCGACGCAGACACTGGTGACAACCGGGTGCGCGTAGGCAAACTGCAGGGCGACGGCCGGCAGATCGGCGCCGTGTCTGCGGCAAATCTCCTCGAGCCGGGCGGTCTTGTCCAAGATGTCGCGAGGCGCCGGGCCGTAATTGAAGCGGGCCCCTGGAATTGGGCCCTTGGCCAGGATGCCGCTGTTGAAGACCCCTCCCAACACGATGCCGATCCCCCGCTCGGCGCACAACGGGAACAACGTGTCCAACGGCTCCTGCTCCAGCAGGGTGTACCGGCCGGCGAGCAGGCACAGATCCGAGTCGGTGGCCTTGACTGCCTCCGCCATGACTTCTGCCTCGTTGACTCCGAATCCGATCGCTTTCACGACGCCTTGGTCACGCAGTGTTTCCAGCGCTGGGAACGCGCTCACGATGGCCTGTCTCAGGTACTCGACGTAGCCCGGGCCATGGGTGTGCTGATCGCAGTCATGGATGAACAATGCGTCGAAGCGGTCGGTGAGCATTCGTTGCATACTCTGCTCGACGGCCCGCATGACGCCGTCGTAGCTGTAGTCGTACTCGGCGGCGAAGGGTGGGATCTCCACGTACTGCCCCAGTTGGGTCGGCGCGTTCAGAGTCGGCTTCAGCGTCCGGCCCACCTTGGTGGAAACGACCACGTGCGACCGATCGAGTTGCCGCAGTGCATGTCCGAGCCGGTACTCGCCGAGCCCGTTGCCGTATCCCGGTGCGGTGTCGAAGTATCGGACGCCCTGACCCCACGACTGCGCGACCATCTGGAAAGCCGCGTTCTCGTCGTAAGCGCCGTTGAAATTGCCGATGGGTGCCCCGCCGAAGCCCATCGCGGTGAAGGTGAGCCCCGATCGCGCATGGACTCTGGTCGATGACAGCTTCATGGTTGTTCCTCGTCCTACTGGGATGATCACGCGAGGCGTCCGGCCCGGCGAAGGAAAGTGGTGCGGGACAGCACCTTTCAATGGTATCGAGCTTGGATCCACAACGGTCTGCACAAGACGTGCAGCGCACCCCGCAACTGGTGCACGCATTGACCGTCGCGGCTCGTCAGCCCCCGATCTCGGCGGGCGGATCGGCAGTTCCCTGTCCGTCCGGTGCCGCGAGTCGTCTCGTCCGACTGAGCAGGTTCGCCCGGAAGAAGGCAGGTGAAGAACCCGCCAGCATGTCACCGCGGCCGATCTCGGCGGTCAGCCAACGCCAGAGCCTGAGCAGGGTGTGCGCCATGACGGTCATCGGGTAGAAGCGGCGACACTGGGCGCCACCCGCAAGGCGTTCGCGGCGATGGTGAGTGCCGGGTTCAACGCCGCCGAGGACGGGAAGAACGACCCATCGATGAGCCACAAGTTGTCGACATCGTGGCTACGGCACTGTGCGTTCAGCACACTGCGCAGCGGGTCCGCGCCCGCGACGGCGGTGCCACACATGTGCGAGTTGGTTTCGATTCCCATCCGTTGGGTCAGCACGATCGGGTAGCCGGCGCGCCGGACCGCCTTGGTGACCCGCCGAACCAATTCACGGTGCGGTTCAATGTTGTTGGGCCGCCACCGGATCACGATGTCGGTGTCGGTGACCGTGACCCGGTTGTCCAGACGTGGGAGGTCCTCGGTGGTCAGATAGATGTCCAGGCTGCGGTCCGTCGCCATCTTCAGCGCCCACATCGGAACCCGTGGGCGCGCGTTCTTGATCATGGCCGCTTGCAGCTTGCCCAGCATCTGGAGGTTGCCGAGCGGGTACTCGTTGCCGGGACCGGCGGTGTACCAGTCGTTGAGCCCCAACGTTTTCTGCCAGGCTGTTGTGTTCTTCCGCCGCGGGTCGATGGCCACGAAGAACGTGCTGTTGTGCACCATGTAGTTGCGCCCCAGGAGACCGGAGGAGTTGCCCAGTCCATTGGGATGCTGCGCTGTCGCCGACCTCAACAGCAGTGCGGCGGAGTTGACCGCACCGGCCGACACCACAAACTGTTTCGCCTCGATCCGCACGGTCCGCCCACGCACCTGCGCCTCGGCAGCCACGACGGTGCGCCCGTCCCCAGCAGTGAGCAGGCGCGTCACCTTGGCTTCGATCATGAGGCGGACGTTGGTGGATTCCAGCGCCGGACGCAGCACCCGATTTTCGGCTTCGCTCTTGACATCCGATTCCGATGGACATCCATCGGACGTCGTCGAGGCCCTGCGCTGCTCCTCGGTGTCGAGGTTCATCCCATTCGGGGTATGGAAAGGGTGCAGACCCTGGCGTTTGAGTGAATCGGAGAAGCGCTCGATGCAGGGCTCATGCGGCAGCGGCGGGTACGGGTAAGGCTGGGAGTGTGGCGGTTCCGTCGGGTCTTCGTCGGTGGACCCGTGAACCTGGAAGAGCCGCTCGGCCTCGACGTAATACGGTTCGAGATCCTCGTAGCCGAACGGCCACGCCGGCGACGTGCCGTCGTGATGGATGATCTCGCCGAAATCCTCGCGCCGAAAACGCGGCAGGCTGGCACCGTAGAACTTGGTGTTGCCGCCAACCCAGTAGTAGGTGCCCGGGCTGAAGGGTTTGCCGCTGCGCGCATCGATCCAGGGCTCGGCGGTCTTGTAGCGCCCGTGGATGTGCATCTCCTCCGGCATCGAGTTCTCCGGCTCACGCGGAAGGAACCGGCCCCGCTCCACCACCAGCACGTCCAGGCCGCAATCGCGGAGTGCGTGGGCCAGGGTGGACCCGCCCATTCCGGAACCGATCACGACGACGTCGGCCGTGAGAGTGTCCACTCCAGATGCGGTCACCAGCGCTCCGTCACGCAGCGGCGCATACTCATCGACCAGGCGTGTCACCATGTCAGCGCCTTCCGGCGGAATGGCTCTCGTAAGAGCGCTCAGCACGCGTCCAGCGCAGCGCGGTACTGGGGCAACGTTCTCCGAACCTCGACGCCGAACCAGCCGTGATGCTCATCTTCACCTTCGATCTGGGCGCGGGGGCGCACGTTGTGAACGGTGCCGGTAAGGTCCAGCTCCGCGCTGGATCCTCCGTGAGTTTCCTGCACTTCGACCCTAGGGAAGGCGGCGGCCGGCTCAACAGGCACAGAGTGTGGGATAACGACCGGGACGATGTAACACTTTGTGCATACTGGCCCACTCTTGTCGGCCGGGAGTCCGCGGGGCGGGGCCGAGCCTGTGCACGCGTGCCGCTTCATCTGCACGCCATCGTCACTGGCAATCGTGAAACGAGAGGTCATGCACGAGCTGAGTTGGCAGTCGATATCGGTGAGCGCTCTGTTGGAGCGGCTGACACCGACACCGTCACCGCACCGGGTGGTCATCATCGGGATCGACGGCCG
The DNA here is from genome assembly GCF_059132455.1 of Mycolicibacterium sp. SMGY-1XX. Taxonomy (NCBI): domain Bacteria; kingdom Bacillati; phylum Actinomycetota; class Actinomycetes; order Mycobacteriales; family Mycobacteriaceae; genus Mycobacterium; species Mycolicibacterium sp. SMGY-1XX. The sequence goes on along the minus strand of NZ_CP101139.1, from coordinate 2,285,210 downwards.
CAGTCGGTCCGGCAAGACCACCCTGGCTGACCGATTGGCCGCCACCGGTGAGGACATCGCCGTCATCCACACCGACGACGTGGCCTGGCATCACTCGTTCTTCGACTGGACCGAGGCACTGGTGGCCAACGTACTGCAGCCACTGCGAGAAGAGGGGCCGCCGCTGCGGTTCACACCTCAACCGTGGATCGAGCGCGGACGTCCGGGAGGTATCGACATTCCGGACGGAACTCGAATCGTCCTGGTCGAGGGAGTCGGCGCCGCCCGCGCGGAACTGTCCGAGTGGCTCGACGCGGCCATCTGGGTAGAGACGCCACCAGAACTCGCGATGCGACGCACGCGTGAACTCGACCGTGACCCAACGGGTTTCGTCGAGGACTGGATGCGCGCCGAGAACGCTCACCTTCTGCGTGACCAACCGTGGACGCGGGCGACGGCGATCGTGTCCGGTGGCGACCCCACAGCCGACGACGGGTCCGTGCGGGCATCGTTGCGCTGAACGCCTCAGTCGATGCGCAACTGGTGAGTCCTAGTAGATGTTCGACGGCCGGATCATACCTTCGGCCAGGTCCCCGAAACCGGGCGCCATGATCGCCCCCGGATGGCCCGCCACCTGCTCCACGATGGCGGTCTCGGTGGTGATCACCAGAGCCGCGATGGACGCCGCGCTCTCCAGCGCCGCCCGGGTGACCTTGAGCGGGTCGATGACACCTTCGTCGAACATGTCGCCGTATTCGCCGGTGAGCGCGTTGAATCCGTGCCCCAGCGGCAGATCCTCGACGATCTGCACCACGTCGTCTCCCTCGAAGCCGGCGTTGAGCGCAATCCAGCGCAGCGGCTCAGCCAGCGCCCGGCGCACCACCTGAACACCGATGCCCTCGTCGCCGGGCAGATCCAGCTCGGCCAGCGCCCGATGTGCCTGCGCCAGTGCCGTGCCACCGCCGGACACGATGCCCGCCTCCACTGCCGCCCGGGTGGCGGCCAGCGCGTCCTCGACCCGCAGCATGCGTTCCTTGAGTTCCACGCTGGTGGCACCTCCGACACGGATGACGGCGACACGGCCGGTCATCCGGGCGATCCGCAGATCGAGGCTGTCGCGGTCGGCGTCGATGCGGGCCCTCTCGCGCTGGGCCTCGAGCTGCCCCACCCGGGCGGACACCCGCGCCGGGTCGCCGTGTGCGCCGACGATCGTGGTGTCGTTCTCCGTCACCGTGATGCGGTCACACGAGCCCAGGTGCTCGAGCTTCACCTCGCCCAGTTCGAGGCCGGTGTCCTTGGCGATGACGTGCCCGCCCAGCGCGACCGCCAGATCCTCCAGTTCGGCAATCCGGCGGTGCCCGAACCCCGGTGCCCGCACCACCACCGACTGCATGGTCTTGTGCATGTTGCCGCCGACGAGCAGTTGAAGGGCCGCGCCGTCGACGTCTTCGGCGAGCACCACCAGCGGGCGGTCCGCACGCTTGGCGGCCTCGATGGTCGGCATGATCTCCTGCACCGAGGTGATCTTCTTGTTGGTCAACAGGATCAGCGGGTTGTCCAGCACGGCTTCCATGCGGTCCGGGTCGGTCACCATGTAGGCCGAGATGTAGCCGTGGTCGAACTCGATGCCGTCGACCACTTCGACGCTCAATCCCAGGGTGTCACTCTCCTCGGTGGTGATGACCCCGGGTTCGCCGACGTGCTCGACGGCAGAAGCGATGACCTCGCCGATCGATTCGTCGTCGCTGGCGGCCAACGTGGCGATGCGCAGCAGATCACTGCGGCCGCCGATTCCCACCGAGTGGGCGGTCAGAGCCTCCAGCACCACTGGCACGGTCCTCTCGATCCCGCGGCGGACCCGCATCGGGTTGGCGCCCTCGTCCACTGCGCGCAGACCTTCGCGCACCATGGCCTGCGCCAGGACGGTGGCCGTGGTGGTGCCGTCGCCCACCATGCCGTTGGTCTGCATCGCCACCTCCTTCACCAACTGGGCACCCATGTTGGCGAACGGATCGGACAGCTGGATCTCCCGTGCGATCGTCACGCCGTCATTGGTGATGACCGGTGGCCCGGTCAGCTTCTCCAGCACCGCATTCCGGCCCTTCGGGCCGAGTGTCACCTTGACCGCGTCGGCGAGGGCGTTGACGCCGGCCTCCAGGCGGGCCCGCGCGTCACGGTTGTACCGCAGCTCCTTTGCCATGGTGTTTCCTCTCGTGAAAGTGTCTGTCAGGGAATGAGAATCGCGCGGCCACGGACCTGGCCGGCGTCGAGATCGTCGATCGCGTTCTGGAATTCGTCGAGCTGATACTTGCTGGTGTGCAAGGTGACCTTGCCCTGCGCGGCCAGTGCCATCAGATCCTGCAGGTCGTTGTAGGAGCCGACGAGGTTGCCGATGAAGTTGATCTCGGTCGAGATGATGTCGATGGTGGGCACGTTGATGTTCTCGCCGTAGCCGACGACGTAGTAGTTGCCTGCCCGGCGCAGCATCGCCACGCCCTCGGCGGTGGCGCCGCCCTCGCCGACAAAATCGAGCACGGCTTCGGCGCCGTGGCCGCCGGTGAGGTCGAGGATGCGCTCGAGGTGAGTGCCGTCGGCCACGATGCCGTGGTCGGCGCCGATGTCGACGGCCAGCGCCACGGCGGAGGGATTGCGGTCGAGCACCACCACCTGGGCACCCGAGATCGCCTTGAGCACTTGGATTCCGATGTGACCGAGACCCCCGGCACCGATGACGACGCACACGTCACGGGGCCCGGTGGCCCGCGCGATCTTGGCGGCGGCGTGATAAGCCGTCAAGCCGGCGTCGGCGAGGGCGGCGACGTCGGCGGGCTCCAGGGATTCGTCGATCTTCACGACGCTGCGCGCGGTGGTCCGCAGGTACTCCGCGTACCCACCGTTGGTGTCGATTCCGGGGAATTGGCTGTTCTCGCAATGCACATCGTCGCCGGAACGGCATGCCCGGCACAGCCCGCAAGTGATCAGCGGATGCAGGATCACCTTGTCACCGGGTACCACGTTGATCACCGCGTCGCCGATGTCCTCGACCCACCCGGCGTTTTCGTGCCCGATCGTGTAGGGCAACGTGACGCCGGACTTCTGCTCCCACTGGCCCTCGAGGATGTGTAGATCGGTACGGCACACGCCGGCCCCACCGATCCTCACGATCACATCGAGCGGGCCGGCGACCACAGGTTTGGGCACCTCGGACAGTTGGAGTTTGGTGTGATAACCCACCACCTGGACGGCTCTCATGGTCTCCTCGTTCTCGCATCGACAAAGTGGGGCGTGGTGTTGCCGCCGTCTTCGTAGCGGGTGGCCAGCAGTCCGCGGCAGAAGTGGCTGTTTCCTTCCATGGAGATCCGGACCGAGCGGGCGAATCGCAACCGCATCGGTGCCTGTTCCACCGTCAGCGGTTTCCCGTCCTCATCCACCAGCACGCGACTGTTCGGGCACATGCTCAATCCGATGTCGAAGCGACGCCGCATCAGTGCCGCTTTTTCCTTGCCGTTGGGCAGATCACGCAGAGTGAGCTGATGCAGGTCCGCGTCGGCCAGCTCCTTTCGGCGTAGCAGGCCGGTGACGCAGCGTTCCATTGCGGCGGTGTGCGCCTTCTGCAGGAAGGTGCGCCGCAGCTCGTCCAAGCTGTCCTGCGCTTCGACTCCGAAGGTGCCCCGGTAGCCGGCGTCGGCGGCCAGGCCGGTGTTGATCTTGTCGCTGTCATGGTGGTCATCCAGCAGCACCCGCACCTGTCCGAATTCCCCGGCGGCCCGCAACGCGTCCATGGCATCGGAGGCCATCAGGTAGGCGAAGTTGGGTGAGCAGAAGGCGGTGGGTAGCCGCAGATGGACCTCGACGCCGGTGTCGTCGACGAGCACCGAACGGACGAACCCGAGATCGGTGATGGGTTCGTCCAACTCGGGATCGGTGACGGCGTGCAGCGCGGCCATCACCTCCTTCTCGACACTGACGACCGTGACCGTCACAGTGACACCGTCTCTTTGGCCCCCGCCTGTTTGGCACCCGCGGCCACCTCGACCTCGTCCTGGCCCGGCGTGGGCAGCTGCAGCTCGGTGGGTACCGCGATGTCGTACAGCGATGCCGCGTTGAGGCCCAGCACCTTTCGTTTCTGCTCGACGGTGATGGGCGCGTACTCGGCCATGTCCTCCGGGATCTGGAAATCGACGAACCTCTCGATCAGCCAGCGCGGGGTCCACAATGCGTAATCGCTGCTGAACAGGATCTTGTCCTCGCCGATCCAGTACAGCAGCTCCCCCATGATCTGAGCGAAATACCGGGGCCGGGTGTGGATGAACGGGATGGCCACCGCCAGGCCGCCGTACACGTTCGACTCCTGGGTGGCGATCCAGCAGAAGTCCTCCAGCCTGGGCAGCCCGACGTGCTCGACGATGAAGTTCAACTCCAGGTAGTCGGTGGCCACCTTGTCGATATCGGCGACGTCGAACGCATCCCGGTCCAGCGGCCGGATGGTCGGACCCTTGTGCACGTGAATGTTCTTGATGCCGAGGTTGATGCACTCCTCGAGGTAGCGACGCGACCAGTGCTCGTCGAGCTTGTAACCCCTTGAGTCACCGTGCCATTCGGCGGTGTAGAGCTTGACGCCCTTCAGCTTCATCCGGTCGGCATCGCGGCGCAGCTGCTCCAGGCCGGCCTCACCGTGGCGCGGGTCGTAGGCGTGGTTGTAGGTCAACTTGCCCGGATGGCGCTGCGTGAGTTCGAAAGCCTCCTCGGTCTGCCCGAATCCGTTGACGTAGAAGTCCGACAACAGGGTGGCCTGGAAGATCGCGTGATCGACATAGCCGTCGACGAACAGGTCCCGCATCAGACGGTCACCGCCGTAGTAGGTGTAGAGGTCGTAGTCCCACACCTCCTCCTCCGGGCTGAGGTTGCGGTGGTAGTCGTAGAAGCAGTCGATGAACTGCTTGCCGTGGATGTTCTTCAGGTTGGTGGCGCGGCCGTCCCAGAGGTGGACGTGGCTGTCGACGATGAAGTAGGAGTTTCCGTCTTTTTCATACATGTTGGACTGCTTCTGCTTTCGTGTGGGCTGGCGGTGCGATCACCGGGAGATGACGACCTTCAGGGCGTCGTGGGTGTCCGCGTTGGCGAAGACGTCGTAGGCGTCGAGCATCTGATCGAGTTGGAAGGAGTGCGTGCCGAAAGCGCCGGCGTCGACCTTGCCGTGCGCCAGGAGATCCAGCAGGGTGCCGACCGTGGTGCCGTTGACCAGGCCGGTGGTCAGCGTGATGTTGCTGATCCACAGGTTCTCCAGGTGCAATGTCACCGGTTTGCCGTGCACACCGACGTTGGCGATACGCCCACCCGGGCGGACCACGGTGGTGCACACCTCGAAAGTCTCGGGTATTCCCACCGCTTCGATCGCGACGTGGGCGCCTTGGCCGTTGGTCAGTTGCAGGACACGCTCCCGAACATCCTCCCGCTGGCTGTTGATGGTCTCATCCGCGCCGAAGGCGATGGACCGCTTGAGCCGCGATTCCGAGATGTCGACGGCGATCACCGTTGCGGCACCGTACAACCCGGCGGTACGGATGGCCGACAGCCCGATGGGACCCGCCCCGACCACCACCACCGAGTCCCCCGGCTTCACGGCCGCATTCTGGACGCCGATCTCGAACCCCGTCGGCAGCACGTCCGCCAGGAAGATCGCCTCTTCGTTGGTCACCGACCCGGGCAGCACGTGCACACTGGTTTCGGCGTACGGCACCCGGACGTACTCGGCCTGGGTCCCGTCGATGAGATGGCCGAAGATCCAGCCGATCCCGCCTACCGACGCACAATGGGACGGCATCGCCGCGCGACAGGGTCCACACTTGCCGCACGAGGTGATGGCAGGCACCAGCACCCGGTCGCCCACCTGCAGATCGGTGACCGCCGAACCCACTTCGGTGATGGTGCCCACCGCCTCGTGGCCCAGGACCCGGCCGGCCGTGACGGCCGGGACATCGCCCTTGAGGATGTGCAGATCGGTGCCGCAGATGGTGGTGGTGTCAACACGAACCACCACGTCGGTGGGATCGACCAACTGTGCGTCGGGCACCTCGGTCCACGACTTCGCGCCCGGACCGTCGAACACCAGCGCTTTCACAGCGGCCTACTTCACGGTGAGGTCGAAGCCGATGTACTCGGCGGCGTCCTCGGGGCTGGCGAACAGCAGGGTTTTGTCGTCGAGGTGGACCATCCGCCCGTAGTGGGTGGAGCTGATCTCTTCGAAGATGGAGCCGTCGAACTCCTGGCCCAGCGCGTCGGTCAGTTCGGCGTAGTCGAACTCGATCACCTTCACCCCGTCGACCCGGATCATCGACGGGTACTCGGTGAGCTCCACCCCGTCCTTGGCGCCCATCACGTCGGCGACCACGCGCCCGATCGGGGTGTTCATCAAGGTGACGCCGCACTTGTTGGAGAACTCGGTGGCGGATCCGAATTGCATGGTCACTTGCTGTGCTCCTTGTTGTAGGACAGCTCGATCGACTCGAGCAGGGAGGCGAACTTGTCTTCTGCGGCGGCCAGGCTGTCGGCGAAAGTGACGGCCTTCTCTGCCGGCTGCGACCACAGGGGTTGCAGCGCTTGGGCGGAGGCCACGCAGCGCGGCACCCAGGTGGCCAGCCACTGACCGAACAGTTCCTTGTTGGCTTCGCCGTACTGCTCGTCGCGGGTCAGCAGGCGGAACAGGTTTCGGGTGTAGGCCATATCGCGGTCGTAGTCGTATTCGCCGGTGCCGACGATGGTGGGGGTGATGTAGTCGCCGTTGCGCGCCGCGATCTGCATCACCAGTTCGCTGCGGAACAGCGACCCGACGAGTTGTTCGAAGACGATGTTGGTGGCGAACAACAGCTCGCACCAGTCGCCGACCGCGGTGAGCTGTTCGACGACCTCTCTGGTGGGTTGCCATTCCGGCGCCGAGTGCCACGTCGCCCGGTGTGCCTGCCCGTCGAAACCCTCGCCCACTTCCTCGGACAGATCGAGGTTGAACAGCGCCAGGTCCTGCGCGAACCGCATCTTGTGGGCAGCGTTCACCGCGACGGCGGTGTTGATCATGTTCGTCGGGCCCGAACGCTGGATCGCGGTGAAGACATGCAGTGCCAGTCCGTTCTCGGCGTGCATCCAGGCTCCGAGGTTGTTGGCCAGAAACCTCAGCCAGGCGGAGTTCCACCCGTCGTACACCCGCGCCCTCTTGGCGTTCTTCAGGCACAGCTCCACCTGACGCACCACCGCCGAATTGTTGCGGTAGATGGTCTGATTCCACTCCTCGTTGGTATCCAGGAAGGCGTGCCAGTTGGAGGACTTGGCGGCCGTCCACTCCTGCGGGTAACCGCCGGGCCCGTCACCGAAGCCGTAGATCCAGCCCTGCGACAGATGCCGTTCCGGATCGGGCTGCACGTCGACGGTGACGTCTTCGTACATGGTGGCCCGCAGTTTGGCGGGCTTGTAGTAGGAGTACGCGCGGCTCTTGGAGCTGGGGAACTCCAGCGCCCCCGCCTCCGAGTCGGTGAACTCGATCTTGGGGAAGCTTCTCTGTTTCGGGGTGCTGACGCTGGTTGTTGACACTGGCTGGCCTTTCAGTCGAATGCGGGGCTGGTGAACTTGTCGTAGAAGATCTGGTCCTGGGGCACGGCCTGGGTTTCGAGCAGGGCCAGGGCGGCGTCCACCATGGGCGGCGGGCCGCACAGGTAGACCTCCGTTTTTGCGATGTGCGGCTCGTTGGCCGACACGACGTCGGTGACATTGCCGGCCTCGACGCGCACCGAGGCGGGCACGTCGTCCATCGATTCCGACAGGCATGCGACGAACGAGAAATCGCGCAGTCCTGCACCAGCTTTGGCGATCTCGTCCAGGTAGAACAGGTCCGCGGCGGTCCGGGCGCCGTAGTAGAAGCGGACCGGCCGGCTGCACTCGGTCTCACTCATGTGCCGCAATAGCGAGAGGATGGGGGCCATCCCGGCGCCGCCGCCCACACAGACCACCGGCAGGACGTGACCGTCCTTGAGCGTGAACGAGCCGTAGGGCCCGGTCAGGTTGATCTCGTCGCCCACACTCAGGCCGCTCTCCAGCAGGGCTGCGAACTTTCCGCCGGGATACTTCTTGATGAGGAATTCGACTCTGCCGGGCGAGGATTGGGTGGTCGCCATGGAGAACGACCGGTGCTCGTCACTACCGGGGATGTGAACGTCGCAGTACTGGCCGGGTTTGAAGGCGAAGGTGGCCGGCTCGATCGGTTCCAGCTGCAGCGACACGATGTCGCGGGTCATGGGCACCAGGGCGGTGATGCGGGTCCGGATGTCCTGGATCGGCAGGCCGCCCAGCAGCTCGTCCTCGTCGAAGTTGAGCAACTCGATGGTGGAGTCACTGTAGGCGTGGGTGCGGCACAGCAGCACGTAGCCCTCGTCGACCTCGGAGTCGTTGCAGGCGAACGTCGAATGGCCCGCCATCTGGACGTCCCCGTCGAGCACAAACGACTTGCAGGCCGAGCACCGGCCCTCCCGGCAACCGTGCATCAGGTGGATGCCCTGCCGGAACGCCGCGTCCAGAATGTTCTCGTCCTCGCGGACCTCCATCTCGATGTCGACGGGTTCGAAGGTTATGCGGTGGATGTCAGCCACTGATTCTCCTGAGCTTGGTGATTTCGGCGCGCCCGTAACCGCTCAGCGGTCGCGAGCGCGCCGAAATCGCGGTCAACCGGCGCGGTAGGCGGCGACGTGTGCTTCCCGCTCGACATCGCTCATCTCGTTGAGCAAAACGTTGGGGCTGTTGAACACGTTGCCGCGCACGTCGTCCAACGTCCACATCTTCTTGGGGTCGAGATCCAGATGTGGTTGCGGGATCAGCGTTTTGCCGTCATCGCGGACGTATCCGAGGTCAGAGACGATATCGGCGAGGTCCTTGCCGTGGTGCAGGGTCTCCCACTCACGGAACCCGGTGAGGCGACCCATGTTCGGTGTGGGGCGGCCTTGGTATTCACTGCGGAAGGCCACCGCGTCGGTCCAGTAGCAGGTCTCCGAGCAGTAGGTGCGCCATTGGTCGTCCACCTTTTCGACCACCATGTCCTCGCGGATCAGGGCGGGCACCATGCAGGTCCAGCAGCGGTGCGGGTACTGGTAGCCGACTTCTTCGAATGCGATGGGCTTGTTGCGGCCCGGGTAGGCCAGCCGGTTGTAGTCCTCCCACCAGCGGCCGAACTTGTTGTACCACCCGGGGTACTTCTCCTCGAACCATTCGAAGTCCTTGTCGGTCATGGCATCGATGCGCCAGTAATTGACCGGCCAGCCGGTGGCGAAGAACCGGGCGACCTCGTGCACGTAGTGCTTGTCGACGATGCGTTTCCACGCTTCCTCGACCAGGTCGTGCGGGATGGTCAGGCCGTACTTCTCCAGCGGCAGCAGGTAACTGCGGTAGTAGTCGTCGTAGATCCACCGCCGCCACATCTCGGCGTAACTCTCGCGGTCCTTGCGCCGGTCCTTGGTGCCGTATTCGATGAAGGTGCCGATGGCGGCATCGACCACGCAGTGGTTGTTCCACCACGCGTAGCGCAGATCGCGTTCCAGCAGTGGGCGGTTACGTTCGTCGGCCAGCGCCATCAGCAGGATCGAATAGCCGTTGGAGATGTGCCGGGATTCGTCGGACTGCACCGAGTGGAACACCGTCGGCAGCAGGTAGTCGCCGTTTGCGGCGGCCTCATCGGGCATGGCGACGAAAAGCGTGTTGGTGAACGCAGTTTCGGCCACCACCGTCAGATAGATATTGGCGGCGGTGATCGCGTCGCCGGTGATGAAGCCCTCACCGAACTGCCGGCCGATGGTGCCGGCGTAGTTGTTGGCGAACGCCTTCTCGGTGATGTCGAACCCAGCGGGATCGATGTAGTTGTTCATGTAGAGCTTTTTGAGATTCATCTGGATGGTCGAGTGCCGTACCTCGTCGATCATCTGGACCGCGAGACCGTTGTGGATCTCGGGGTTCGGCACCGCGTCGATGGCCATCGGCATGGCACGGGCGGCCGAGATCTCGGGGAACGGGATGATCGACAGGAACAGCTTCTGCCATTCCAGCCACCGCTGCTGCACCTGGCGGAACATGTTGCCGCGGATGGCGCCGTCCATGGCGCCGTAGACGCGGTTGTCCTTCTCCTCTTCCATCGGGAAGTATGACCGCATGATCTGCTTGAGCGGATCCTTCTTCGGAGCCTTCTCGAAGGTGTAGTCGGTGCCGAAGCGGGTCGCCGGTGTGGCGAAGGTCGGTTCCCACGACAGTTCGGTGATCTTCGCGTGAGCCTTGGTCAGGCTTTGCCTACTCAAAGTGCGCCTCCTGGGTGCGAGCCGACCGGATGCCGGCGAATTGGTGGGGCGTCACCGATACAACCGTGTGGCACCGCACACAGACGTCTCACTATGAGACACAGCTCACAATCGGACGGTCGTCGTCCGGCCCTCGAAACGGGACGCCGGAAATCTCAAAATGAGACGCCGTCGGGATCCGGCGGGCTTATTCTGCGGGATAGCCCACAGGACCGAGGTCAGCCCCACCATGGTCAACAGAGCCGATGCCGCAGTAGACGCCAGGCGCGCGCGGGAACAGTTCCTGACTGCCGGCGCGCTGAGCACCGATGCCGTCGATCCCGGGGTGCTCAATTCCTGGCGGCGATCCCGTGACCTGCAAGTGCACCCCGACCGCGTCGATCTACCGTACGTACGCGACCCCGACACCGACACACCGCTGACCCACGCTGCTGCCCCGGTGCTGCGCAGGATCGCCGAGGATCTGTCGTCGCAGGCGGTCAGTGTGGTGCTCACGTCGGCCGACGGGCTGATCCTGGACCGCATTGCCGCCGATCCACGCTTCGAACGCACCCTCGATGACGTCCGGCTGGCCCGTGGCTACAGCTATGCCGAGGAGTTCGCCGGCACCAACGGCATCGGAACCACACTGGAAACCGGCAGGGCGGCGTTCATCCAGGGCAGCGAACACTACGTGGGAACCCTTGGCCGGTTGGCGTGCGCGGGTTCGCCTATCCGCGATCCCATCACCAGACGCATGCTGGGAGTGATCGACCTGACGTGTTGGGCCGCCCAGGCCGACCCGTTGTTGTTCGTGCTGGCCAAGAGCGCGGGCAGCCAGATCGAAGACCGCCTCAGCGCCATGAACAATGAAACCGAAACCGCGTTGCTGGACGTATATCTCAAACAAACCCGACGGTATCCCGCGGGCGTGCTGGCGATCGGCGGGGATGTGGTGCTGATGAACCCGTATCTGCGCCGCGCTCTGGACGCCGCCGATCAGACCGCGTTGTTGGACCACGCGTCGGATATGGCGTCGGCGTCGACGGCCCGTACGGTCGTCGCCGCGTTGCCCAGTGGGGCCACCGTCAAGATCTCTGCCGTCGAACGTGTTTCGGCACGGGTGCGCAACGACAGCGTCGTGTTCCACGTCGCACTGCACATCACCGAGAGCATCGCGGCGCCCAGCGGCGGCCAGACCATTCCCCGACTTGCCGGCCGGAGCAGTTCGTGGCGGCGCAGCTGCCAACAGGTCGAGCGCTGTTACCGCGACCGTGACTGGGTGGTCATCGAGGGCGAAATGGGTTCGGGCCGGACCAAATTGGGACAATCGGTAGCACAGTTCGTCACACCCGAACGCACCGTGCGCATCCTGCGCGTCGAATCATTCGACGACAGTGAGCAGTTGGTGGCCGAGTTCGACGCCGAGACCGACTGCGACGACTTCGCGATCATCCTCTCCAACGTCGACGAGCTGACCGAAGAGGTGCTCGAGCCGCTGGCGGCCAGTATGCAGTCCTGCGCCGGCCGGGGCTGGATCGCCGCCACCATGGGTACCGAACGACGGTCGCCGCTGGTGGACATGCTGGTGCTGCCGTTCTTCACCCACACCGTGACGGTCCCCGCATTGCGGCACCGGATCGAGGACCTCGACGAGCTGGTACCCATGCTGCTGAGCGAACTGACCCGTGGCTCCGGAGTCCGGATGGACGCCGAGGCCATGCGGCAGTTACGCAAGCTGCCGTGGCCCGGCAATGTCACCCAGCTGCGCAGCGTACTGGCCGAGACGGTGACCCGGCAGCGATCCGGAGTCATCGGTGTCGACAAACTGCCCGCGGCCTGTCGCTCGGTGACCCGACGCAAACTCACCCAGCTGGAGTCGCTGGAACGGGATGCGATTGTGCGCAGTCTGGCGGAGAACGGGGGCAGCAAGGCCGACGCCGCCGAAGCCCTGGGCATGTCACGCGCCACCATCTACCGCAAGATCAAGGACTTCGGGATAACTTGACCACGAGGCATTCGGCAGCTTGGCGCAACCGTGTGCTGCCTAAAGGCGACCGCACGCGCGACCCGCTGCCAATGGTGGTGGGTGGCTTCTCTAAAACGGTGACCTCCGTGGAGATTTCCCCAACGCGCGTTGCATGGCGTTGTAGTCGCGTTCGGCGTTGATGTGTTGTTGGCGGTCTTGGTCGCGGGTGCGTTTGCGGATGGGCATGGTGATACCCGGGTGCGCTGTGCGGCGTCTTGTGGGTGTCGGGGGTGGCAGGGCGGCGGTGGTGCAATTCCAGTCGGGGAACAGCAGTCTGCTCGTCGGTTGCGTGATGTAGGTGTGACCGGTGGGCGCGGTCCAGCGGACGTCACCGTTGGGCAATTGCTCGTCGCGCCAGCCTTCACCAAAGGTCTTCGCGAGGTGATGTTCTCGACACAACACCTTGCCGTTGGAGGGGTGGGTGGGTCCACCGTCGCCGTGCGGGACGGTGTGGTCGATGTCGGCGTATTCGGTTTTGCGGGTGCAACCCGGGAACCGACATCGCATGTCCCGGCATTGGATGAACTCGCGGGCCTTGCCGGTGAACTTGTAGCCGCGGGCAGGTGCCGCGGGCGGGATCGGGAGAGCTTTGACGGTGGCGCCGTCGCGGAGCATGGCGGCGAGTTGGTCGAGTGGGATGAGGGTGCCGCCGAGGGTGACGGCGGGGCGGGGCCGTCGTCGTGGGGTGAAGGCCGCCGGCGTCTGCGGTTCAGGCTGATGCCGGGTCGAGGGTGAGTCCTGTTGCACGGCAATGTTGTTCGCGTGGTCGCGATCATGTGCCGCTGCGGTGGAGCCGCCGCCGTCCGGGTCGACCGGTTCGGGTGGGGGTTGCGGTGAACTACCGTCGCCCCACGGTGGCTGGCCGGTATCGCCGTCGTCGTCTCCGGGCTCGGCATTGGCGTCGGTGCCCTCGCCCGTCTCATCAAGATGATCAGCGCCGCTGCGATCACCCTCAACGCCGGCGCTGTCGGCGGTGAACCAGTGTGACCAGTCGGCTTCAGCGCCAACCGTCGAGTCGGGCTCAGGCCTGGACTCGGGGTCGGGTATGGCAGTGGTTTCCCAGGGCGGCGCTGGGGGTGGGGTGGCCGTGCGGGCGGCTTCGACGGCGTCGGCCTCGCGGGCCAGCACCTCGTAGTCGATGGTGGGTGGGGCCGCGGTGGCATCGGTGGACTGGGCTTGGCGCAGGGCGTCGATCTGGGCCAGCACATGTTCGAGGGCGCCTTGTTCGGCCAGCACATGAATCACCGCCGACGGCACCGCCGAAGGCAGACTGGCTGCCTCGCAAGTGCGGTCACCGCACTGACAGGCCAGCCGGTCGTGACGGCGGTACACCGCCCCCAGCGCCGCGGCCCGCAACTCCCCCTTACTGCGCGGATCGTTTTTGCACACCGTCCCAGCCAGGGCATTGAGCACCCGCATCCCCAACTCCGCATCAGCTGCCGAGATCCGCCCATACAGCGACGCGGTGCCGGTGGCGTCATCGCGTTTACCGAACCCCACATCACAGCCTTGGGCGGCCTCACGGTAGCGGCGCACCGCATCGGGGTCGTGTTCTTCGATGATCGCATCCACGGCCAGCACCAGGTCATCATCGGAGAGCAGGGTGTAGCCGCCCGCCCGGGCGGCGAGCGCGGCATCGACGGTGGCCTGCACCGACGGCAGCAGCAGCTCGGTGCGGTAGATCAGGGTTTCGACCACCCGGATGTTGAGGATCCCTTCTTCCAGGAGGGCGGCGACCTTCGGGGACCGGGCCAGCCCTTCGGCCAGCCGCATCTGGGTGGAGGCCCGCCGTGCGCTCAGCCGCATCACCGGGCCCACCTGATCCCGCACGGCGTTCCATTCGTCGTAGGCCCAGGTTTTCTCTTCGGCGGCGGCGTGGTCTTTGTGGTGGGCCAGCAGGCGGGCGATCATCGTCCATTTGTGCGCGACCATGGTGGCCTCAGCGCGGTGGAAGGCGCCGATGGCATCGACCATCGCCGCGGGGGACAAATCCCCGCAGGTGGTCGGATCAATCAGCTCTTCGAACATGCTTTCGAGACTACCCACACCCACCGACAAGACATGCGCCACAAGGCAATCCACCATGACAAGCGCCTACTCATCCACAGTCTGATGGCGCGGGTCTTGACACACAGCAGCGCGCGTGTTCCACCCCATCAGGAAGCACGTCCGGGCCAGCGTTCATCACGGGGGACGTCAGCAGGCACTCTTCTTGCCATGCCCTCGAGGCCGTCGGTCGCGCAAGAAGACCTCACCGTCGCTGGCGCCACGCTCGACTAGTTGCCACCGGAGATCACGGCGACATCGTTCAACTCATCGAGAAGCATGACGCTGCTTCAGGTCTCGATGTCGTCACCGACCGCCGAGACGACGTCGGCCGATGTCGGATTCTCGGAGTCCGTGACCCAAGGGATCGGGAAGTGGAGTACCGGGCATGGTCATGGCCGCGAAATACCCGCAGCGGCTCGTGCGAAAACAGTTGGTCAGTAATTCGTGTGGACCGATTCGACCGTGTACAGATGCGGGTCAAAACCGACGGCGAGCGCGGCCGCCTGCCCCATGTGCTCGCGGGCCAACGGATTCTCGAACATGCGCCGGTAGGCCTCCTCGCTGTCCCACTGGGCGTAGTTGACGACGCGGGTGGCGTCGGTGCTGACGTGGATGTTGGCCGCCCGGAAGCCCGGCTGATGCTGCATGACGTTCTCGGTGGCGGCGGTCAAGACCGCGGCGAGTTCGTGCGCCTTGCCGGGCTCCACGGTGAAGACGTTGATCAGGGTGACGTAAGGCCCGCCGGCCTGAATGGTGGTCATCGTTCCTCCTTGTCAGGTTCCTTACACATGATCAGGTTAGCACTGCTGTAAGGTTCCTGTCATGGAGGTGCCCGCGACCGAGCGTGCGGCCGGTTATCTGATCAAGCGGGTGCAGCAGGCTTTCCGGCGGCGCAGCGATGCCGCCCTGCGCAGTGCCGGGGTGTCGATGGCGCAGTATGCCGTGTTGCGGGCGCTGGCCGACCATCCCGACGCCTCGGCCTCGGAACTGGCCCGGTTGTGCTTCGTGACCCGTCAGTCATTGCAGGACGTGCTGGCCGGTCTCCGAGCCGCGCGGCTGGTGCAGGACGCCGACACTCCCCCGCGCGGGCGGGCGCGCTCGCTGGAGTTGACCACGGCCGGACGCGATCGGCTGGCTGCCGCGGACGATGCGGTGATGGCCATCGATTTCGCTATGCTGCAAGGTCTTTCGAGGACCGACAGGGTACATCTGGTGAAGCTGCTGCAGCGTTGTGCCCACAACCTCGAAGCAACCGAGGATTGACGCTCAGGGGCCTCGGACCGCGTGAGCTGCCATGGTCCGGACAGCAGAGCGCCCGGCGACGGACTCGTTGAGCCCAGTCGCCGGACGCCCCGGGTCACATCATCGATTGTCCAGATTGGTCCTGAAGAACGTTGTCAATGCATCGAACGGAATGAGGTCAACCCGGTCGTAGAGGTCGACGTGACCCGCTCCCGGCACCACCACCAGTTCTTTGGGCTCGTTGGCCAATTGGTAGGCCTGCTGGCTGAACTCCCGTGAATGTGCCTCATCACCGGTGATGAACAGCATGGGGCGCGGCGAGATGGTCTCGATGTCCTCGAACGGATAGAAGTTCATGAACTTGACGTTGCTGCTCAGCGTGGGGTGGGTGGTGGTGTCAGGACTGAAACCCCTTTCGGTGCGGTAGAAATCAAAGAACTCCCGGTCGATGTCCGTCGACTGGTCGGTCAGCTCCTCCGGGGTGCCGCTGGTGTATTGGGTCTCGCCTCCGGTGAACTCGACATCCCGTTGTTGCGCCGCCTGCTCGAGGATCTCCCGCCGCTGGTCGAGTGACAAGGAGCTGTTCAATCCCTGCCGATTCGCCGTGCCCATGTCATACATGCTCACGGTCGCAACCGATTTGATCCGCGGATCGATCTTGGCCGCACTGATGACGAAACTGCCGCTGCCGCAAATACCGAGTGCGCCGATCTTCTCGTCAGCGACGAACGACTGGGTACGCAGGTAATCAACCGCGGCGCTGAAGTCCTCGGCATAGATGTCCGGGGAGACACTGTTGCGCGGTTCGCCATCACTTTCACCCCAGAACGACAAGTCGATGGACAAGGTGACGAAGCCCTGCTCGGCCAGCTTGGTTGCATACAGATCCGCGCTCTGTTCCTTCACCGCCCCCATCGGGTGGCCCACCACGACTGCCGGGTGCCCGCTGTCGCGGTCGATATCGTTGGGGACAAAGAGGTTCCCGGCCACATTCATCCCGTACTGGTTCTGGAAGCTGACGTCCTCGACGCTCACCTGGTCGCTTGTGTAGAAGTTGTCTGCCCCGTCGGAGGTGTCGCCGGGCGGTAGTACGGGGGCCGCTTCGGCAGCCGAGGGCGCCGCAGTGTCAGCGGGACCGGACGCGGTGCAGCCCGACGCGGCGAGCATTCCGACAATCGCTGCGCTCGCGCCAGCCAGTCTCACCAGGCTGCGCCGACGCCGACGTGGCACAGTCGGTACGTAGTGGGCGGAATTTTGTCTGTTCACGGTCGATTCTCCTTCTGTCATGTGCGAGACTGTCTCGCGCACAATGTGTTTGGTTACAACGTCAGCGGTCAGGTGCCGATGCCCGGGCCGGTTGCCTGGTGAACGCGAGCACCGCCACCGGAACCAGCGCACAACCGGTGAGCGCGGCACCGAGTACCGCCGGGCCGACGAGATGGAGTGGGCCGGCGAGGGTGGCGCCGGCCAACGCCGAACCCCCTGCGGTGCCGAAGTTGAATGCGGCGGTGGCCAGTGACGAGGCCAGCGTGGAGTCGCCGACCGCGTGCTGGAGTGCCTGAGCGATCAGCACCGGGTTGGCGCCGAGGCCGCTTGCGCCGAGAAGCACGACGAGCCCGACCACGATCGTCGAATGATCCGCCACCATCGACAGCAGCGCCAACGCCGCCGCGGTGGTCGAGACTGCAACCGCCACCACAGCCAGCGGTCGACGGTCGCCGAACCGACCGCCCAGCGCTGTCCCCGCCAGCGCTCCTATACCGAATCCGACCAATACGAAAGGCACCAGCGCCGCCGGAATTCCGGCGCGCTCGGTCAGCAGCGGGCTGACATAGCTGTAGGCACCGAGGAAGCCCGCCTGGGCGAAAACGATCGCCGCCAGGACCATCCACATCCGCCACGGCCGCACGGCGGCGATCTCGCCACGGATCGGTGTCGCCGCCGGCCGGTCCCCGGCGGCGCGGGGCGCGAACCGCACGACGGCCGCGATCATCACCAGCGCCAGCACCGCAAGCATCCAGAAGGGTCCGCGCCACCCGGCGACCTGGCCGGCGAGAGTTCCCAGCGGCACGCCCAGGACTACCGCGAGGCTCAATCCGCCCGACATCACCGCCAACGCCCGCGCACCGGCCCCGGGCCCCGCTGAGGTCGTCGCCAACACCGCACCCACCGCCCAGAACGTCCCGGTGGCCAGCGCGGCGACAACCCGCGTTGCGGTCACGACGGCGAAGGAGTCACTGACCGCCCCCACCGCATGGCTGGCAGCGAAGACGGTCAGCGCGCCGACCAGTGTGGCGGTGGCCGGCAAACGCAGAGTTGCCAGCGCCATCACCGGCGGGCCGATGATCATGCCGACTGCGAAGGCGGTGACCAGAAGTCCGGCCCGGGCGGTATCGACATCGAGGCCGGCGGCCACCTCGGGCAACAATCCGGCGATCATGAACTCCGTGGTGCCCATCAGGAAGATGCCGGCGCCGATCACATACACGAGGTTCGGGAGGCGGCCGCGGTAGGTGCCTTGCTCATGCTCGGTCGGCGTGCGTCCGAAGTCCCGCGTACTCGGCTTGTGTCGGTCCGTAACTGGCATGGCTGCCACGAAACACTGCTTCGGATCGGACAGGCACTGCCTGAGGTGGGGTGTACCGATAGTGCACCCCAGCTGCGGGGGAACGCTCGTACCGTAGATGGCATGGACAATCGTGCCGAGACCCGCGAGTTCCTGATGTCGCGGCGTGCCAAGATCACGCCGCAGCAGGCCGGAATGCCGGTGTACGGAACGCGGCGGGTGCCGGGGCTGCGCCGCGGAGAGGTCGCCGCGCTGGCCGGTGTGAGTATCGAGTACTACAGCAAGCTGGAGCGAAGCGGCCTGGGCGGGGTGTCGTCCTCGGTCCTCGATGCGATCGCACGCGCGCTGCAACTCGACGACGCCGAACGCGCCCACCTGTTCCATCTCGCGCACGCTGCTGACGGCACCATCGCCGGTATGCGACCGCGCCGCCGCGCCAGCAAGCGTTGGAGCCCGCCCCCGAGTCTGCAGTGGGTGCTCGACAAGTTCGCCGCCCCGGCAATCGTACGTAACGGCCGCATGGATCTCTTGGCCGTCAACCACCTCGGCCGCGGGATGCACTCATCGTTGTTCGACAGGTCAGATCCATCCCGGCCACCGAACTTCGCCCGCTACACCTTCCTCGACGACGATTCCCATCGCTTCTACCCACACTGGGATGACGCCGCCGACATCTGCGTGTCCATCCTGCGCACCGAGGCGGGGCGTGACCCGCTCGATGACCAGCTCCAGGACCTGGTAGGTGAATTATCGACGCGCAGTGTGGATTTCCGCCGGCGCTGGGCCGCACACGACGTCCGCCAGCATGGCGCAGGCGCCAAACACTTTCATCACGAGGTGGTTGGCGATCTCGAATTGTTCTATGAGAGCGTGGATATGATCTCCGAACCAGGCTTGACCCTTACGCTGTACGCGGCCGAACCTGCCTCCCGCACCGCCCACGCGCTCGATCTACTCGCCTCGTGGACAGCCAACTCCGTATCGGATCAACACACCTCATCACAGGCCGGCGGTATCACCCAGTGACGGTGCCACTGTCCGGCGGGCAAGTGGTGACCCGACAGCCCGACCGAGCATCAGGTGGTGAGCAGGACCTTGACCGCGCTGCGCTCGTCCATGGCACGGTATCCCTCAGCAGCGGCGTCAAGGGGCAACGTCTTGTCGAAAACCTTGCCGGGGTTGATGTCTCGATTCCAGATCACGTCAATCAACTCTGGCAGGAAACGCCGCACCGGGGCCGGTCCGCCGTGTAGGTGTACCGCCGAGAAGAACAACTCCTCGCCCGGCAGCTCGACACCGTGCGACACGCCCACATAGCCGACGTGGCCCCCCGGCCGGGTTGACCTGATGGCCTGCATCATCGACTCCTGCGTACCGACGGCCTCGATGACGCTGTGTGCACCGTGTCCACCGGTGAGCTCTTTGATCATGGCGACACCCTCATCGCCGCGTTCCTCGACGATGTCGGTGGCACCGAACTCTCGGGCAAGACGTTGCCGGTCGGCGTGACGGCTCATGGCGATGATGCGCTCGGCGCCCAGCTGTTTGGCGGCCAGAACCCCCAGCAATCCCACCGCTCCGTCACCCACCACGGCCACCGTCTTCCCCGGGCCCACTTCGGCGGCGACCGCCCCGAACCACCCGGTGCCGAGCACATCCGAGGCAGCCAACAGGCTGGGAATCAACTCAGGCTCCGGCACCTCGGGGGTGGGTACCAGCGTGCCGTCGGCCAGCGGGATCCGCGCGTACTCGGCCTGGGTGCCGATCGCGCCCATCAGTACGGCGTGTTCGCATCGGCTCTGGTAACCGGCCTGACAGATCTCACAGGTGTTGTCGGAGGCGAAGAATGATCCGACGACGAATTGCCCCGGCTTCAGAGTGCTGACGTCCTTGCCGACTTCTTCGATGACGCCGACGTACTCGTGCCCCATGGGGGTGGGTGAGCTCACGTCGTCCAGTCCGCGCCACGGCCACAGGTCCGAGCCACAGATACAGGCGGCCGACAGACGGATGATGGCGTCGGTGGGTTCGATGATCGTCGGATCGGGCCGCGTCTCGACGCGTACCTCACCGGGGGCGTGCATGACGACACCACGCATGTTCTCGTCTCCCTACTGAAAATACTGCTCGTCGGTGACGTGTTCCATCCAGTGAACCGGAGTGCCGTCGACGAAGGTCTGGATCGCGATGTGAGTCATGGCGGTCTCGTTGCCACCGCCGTGCCAATGCTTGACGCCGGGCGGGGTCCAGATCACGTCACCGGCGCTGATCTGCTGCTTCTGCCCGCCCCATTCCTGCACCCAGCCGGTGCCCTCGGTGACAACCAGCGTCTGGCCGCCCGGGTGCGTGTGCCACGCGGTTCGCGCGCACGGAGTGAACGACACCTCCGCGGAGCTGAAGTTGCGGGAGTCGTTGGTGTCGAACAGCGGTTTGACGGTCACGTCACCGGTGAAGGTCTCTGCCGGTCCCGCGGCCGCCGGACGCTCGTCATTACGCGAGATCTCCATTGGGGCCTCCGCGCCGGCGGGGGTCGCCTTCCACAGCCCCAGCGGCACCGCCGCGGCCAGGACAGCGGCCACGGACATCATCCGTCTCATCGTCAACTCCTTCTGTGCGGTTCTCCTCCACCATGACGCCGTCTGGACCGGCCAGGCAGTGACTGGCTACCCAGGTACTGGCAGTACATCCCTGGCGGCCCGTAGCCGACACACTCTCGATGGGGTGGACAGCAAGAACGACATCCGCGAGTTCCTGACGACGCGCCGGGCGAAAATCTCCCCGGAGCAGGCAAACTTGCCGTACTACGGGAAGCGACGGGTGCCCGGATTGCGACGGGAAGAGGTCGCCGCACTGGCTGGTGTCAGCGTCGATTACTACAACCGGCTGGAGCGCGGCAATCTGGCCGGTGTCTCCGAGGCCATCCTCGAATCGATCGCCAACGCGTTACGACTCGACGAAGCCGAGCGGCTGCACCTAAACCGTCTGGCGCGCGCCGCCAACCCCGTGCCCCGCGCCCGGCGGGCCACCAAGCGCCCACAGTTGAGCCCCAGTATCCAACGCGTTCTCGACGGCATGTCCGATGTCGCCGCCATCGTCCGCAACGGGCGGATGGACCTGCTGGCGTCCAGCACCTTGGGCCTTGCGCTGTACTCCCCCGCTTACGACGAAGAGCCGGACCGGCCGAACCTGGCCCGGTTTGCATTCCTGAGTCCAGCGGCCAGAGCCTTCTACCCCGATTGGGAAGGCGCCGCCAACGTGTCGGTGGCACTGCTCCGCACGGAGGCCGGCCGCAATCCGCACGACCCTGCGCTGACCGCCCTGGTGGGTGAACTGTCAACGCGTAGTGACGAATTCAGGGTTCGGTGGGCTTCGCACAATGTGCGCACACACTACAGCGGCTGCAAGGTGTTCCACCACCCCGCCGTCGGTGACCTGACCCTCAACTATGACGTGATGGATCTCCCCGGTGACAGTGGATTGTCGCTGACGGCCTACACCGCCGCGGCGGACTCCACCTCTGCCGACGGCCTCAAACTCCTGGCCAGCTGGGCGGCAACGGCTTTCGCCGACACCGACAACTCGACCACCTGACCCGCCGTTGCCCACACCGCTCCAGACCCCCGTCTGATGGCCGTACTTTGTCCCAGCCCGACAGAGAGAAGCTGACGTTGATCAACGACGACGAGTCCTCCGTACCCGAAACCCGGCCGCCCGGCTTCCAGATGAGCCGACGCACCTTCGTCGGCACGTCGGCTGCCATCGGCGGCACCGTGGCAGTGACCGGCCTGCTGGCCGGCTGCGGCGCCGACGACGACAGTGCCGGACCGGCTGCGGCGTCGAACTCGACGCAGGTGCAGCTGATCATCAACGGAGAGACCCACGAGGTCGACGTCGACACGCGCACCTCGTTGCTGGATATGCTGCGCGAACGAGTCGGTTCGACCGGTACGAAAAAGGGCTGCGACCAGGGCGCCTGCGGCGCGTGCACGGTGCTCGTCGACGGGCAGCGGGTACTGAGCTGCCTGACCCTGGCTGTGATGACCAGCGGCACCGAGGTCACCACCATCGAGGGGCTGGAACGTAACGGCCGGCTGCATCCGTTGCAGCAGGCGTTCATCGACGACGAGGGCTTCCAGTGCGGTTTCTGCACAGCCGGCCAGATCCTGTCCGGCATCGGCTGCATCCGTGAGGGCCGCGCCGGCTCACCCGAACAGGTCCGGGAAGCCATGAGCGGCAACATCTGTCGGTGCGGCGCCTACACCAACATCGCCACCGCCATCGCCCGGACCGCCCGAGACGGCGAGGTGTGAGCCGGTGTTCCCCTTCGAATTCAGCACCGCCGCAGACGAATCCGCAGCCATCCGAGCAGGATCCGACGGAGCCCGCTACATCGCCGGGGGCACCACGCTGGTCGACCTGATGCGTCAGACGGTGGAACGCCCAGACCGCATCATCGACATCAACGGGCTGCCTTACCGCGACATCGAGCTGGACTCGGCGCGCCTGCGCATCGGATCCCTGGTCCGGATGGCCCAACTCGCCGACCACCCGGGAGTTCGCGACCAGTTTCCCGTCATCAGCCAAGCTCTCGAGTTGAGCGCCTCGGCGCAGCTGCGCAACATGGCCTCCATCGGCGGCAACCTCATGCAGCGGCCGCGCTGCCTGTACTTCCGCGACGTCGGCGCCGCCTGCAACCGGCGCGACCCCGGGGCGGGGTGCGCGGCGATCGAGGGTCGCAACCGCACGCTGGCCATCTTCGGCACCAGCGATCATTGCGTGGCCACCCATCCGTCCGATCTCGCTGTGGCCCTGGTGGCACTGGACGCAGCCGTCGTCGTCAAAGACTCCGACGGCGAACAGTCGATCCCGGTGGCCGAGTTCTTCCGGCAACCCGGTGACACCCCCGACGTCGAGCACAACCTGTCGCCCGGTCAGATCATCACCGCGGTGGAGGTCCCGGTGCGCCCGGATACCCGCCGCTCGGGCTACCTCAAGATCCGTGACCGAGCCTCCTACGAATTCGCCCTGTGCTCAGCCGCGGTCGCACTCGATCTGGTCGGCGGAACGGTGCGCGCCGCCCGGGTGGCCGTGGGCGGCGTGGGCACCGTGCCCTGGCGGCTGCCTGCCGTCGAAGAGCGACTCATCGGACGCCCAGCCGTGCCCACCCTCTGGCGGGAAGCCGCTGCAGCCGCCGGCGACGGCGCACAACCGTTGTCGGAGAACGGATTCAAAGTGGAACTGGTCAAACGCACCGTCCAACGCCAGCTGACCACCGTGGCGGGGCTGCCATGACGGGCCCGGTTCCCGCGGCCGCCCCACTGAGCGGACAGCCGATCACCCGGGTGGATGGCCGGCTCAAGGTCACCGGCCAGGCGCGCTATGCCGCTGACAACCCGGTGCCCGATCACCTGCACGCCATCCTGGTGACCTCGACCATCTCTCGAGGCGACATCGACGGCCTCGACACCGATGCAGCGACAGCTCACCCCGACGTGGTGCGAGTGCTCACCGATTTCACCGGTGTCACTCTGCCCTGGGGTGCCGGTGTGTGGTTCTTCGGACAGCCGGTGGCGATCGTGGTCGCCAACACGCTGGAAGCCGCAACCCACGGAGCGCAACAGGTTTCGGTACGCTACCGGCAGGCCAGCGAGCACACCGACTTCGATGAACCGGGCGCGCCACCCGCGGCGGGCTCGAGCCCCGACTATTCCCGCGGTGACACTGCCGCCGCGCTGGCCGCCTCGTCAGCGGTCGTCGAGAGCACGTATTCCATTGCGCGGAATTACCACAACCCCATGGAGATTCCGGCCACCATCGCGGCGTGGGACGGCGACCGACTCACCGTCTGGGACAAAGTGCAAGGCGTGCACTACTCGCGTGACGCGTACGCCGACGCGCTGGGCATCCCCGCCGACAACATCCGTGTCGTCTCCCCGTTCGTCGGCGGCGCATTCGGCAGCGCCGGCGAGACCTGGCCGCACCAGCTGCTGGCCGCACACGCGGCCCGTCAGGTGGGCCGTCCGGTGAAGCTCACCCTCACCCGCCCACAGATGTACGCAGCCATCGGATACCGACCGGCCAGCCGCCAGCGCGTGGCCATCGGAGCCGGCGCCGACGGCCGGATCACCGCCATCGAGCACGACAGCGAAGTGGAGGTGTCCCGGTACGGCAGCTATCAGGAGGCGCCGACCCAGGGCACGCAGTTCCTGTGGAGCTCGCCGGCCATCCGCACCTCCGGCCGGGTGGTCGCGCTCGACACCAGCGAGCCGACATATATGCGCGGTCCCGGTGCGGTGACCGGCGCGTTCGCCCTGGAATGCGCTCTCGACGAATTGGCCGAACGCCTCGGTATGGACCCGATCGAACTGCGGCTGCGCAACGAGCCGAGCCGCGACGAGAGCAAGGATGTGCCGTTCTCGACCCGCCGGGTCACCGACTGCTTCCGCGAAGGCGCCCAGGCGTTCGGCTGGTCGCGACGCAATGCGACGCCGCGTGCAGTTCGCGAAGGCAACCAGCTGATCGGGATGGGCACCGCCGCGGCGCTCTACCATGTAGTGCGCAACGAATCCTCGGCGTCGGCCCGGATCAATGCCGACGGCACCGTCGACGTGTTCGCCGCCACCAGCGACATCGGACCGGGAACCTACACATCGATGACCCAGGTGGCCGCCGATGCGCTCGGATTGCCGCTGCACCGGGTCCGCTTCTCACTCGGAGACACCCAGTTTCCGCGAGCCGCCGTGCAATACGGATCGCAGACCATGCTCAGCGTCGGCTCGAGCATCGCCCTGACCGCTGACATGCTGCGGGACCGGGCGATCCGCACCGCGGTGCTGGACCCCGGTTCACCGCTGACCGGCGCACGTCCCGAGGACGTTGTGGTGACCGACGGCCGTATGCACCTTCGCAGTGCGCCCGGGCGGGGTGAGACCTATCAGGATCTCCTGCGCCGCAGAGGTTTACAAAGTCTGGACTCCGCACAGACCTATACCCCCGACGACGCGTCGAGTCGCTACTCGATGCATTCCTACGGGGCGGTGTTCGCCGAGGTCGGCGTCGACGACTTGCTGGGCACCGTGCGCATCCGGCGCATCTACGCCGTGTACGACGCCGGCCGGATCATCAATCCGCGTCTGGCGCACAGCCAGGCTCTCAGTGGCATGACCCAGGGCATCGGAATGGCACTGCTGGAGGCAGCCGAAACCGATCACCGCGACGGTCGTATCGTCAACGCCAACCTCTCCGATTACCTGGTTCCGGTCAACGCCGACGTTCCCGCACTGGATGCCCACTTCCTGGACGCGCGTGACGATATCGCCGCACCGATCGGGGTGAAGGGACTCGGCGAGGTCGTCATGGTCGGGGTTCCCGGTGCCATCGCCAACGCGGTCTACAACGCCACCGGTAGGCGTATCCGCGACCTGCCGATCACCCTCGAGAAACTGCTCTGAACCGCCCGCACCACGCACTTTGACACTTCGGGCATCTGGCGCGGTCACACCGCCTGAAGTCCCGAGTCCGATCGAGGGTCAGCCCCGATACTTGTCCACCAGTGCGGCGTACTCGTCGAGCAACCGCAGTGACTCATCTGTGGGCCGCGACGGCAACAGCAGCGCCACCTGATCGAAGCCCAGTTCGTCTGAGGCGCGCCAATACTCGGGGTCTGCCGGGGTGCCGAACTGCGCGAGCGGCACGTCGTGGCCGGCGCCGTCACGCATCTGATCGATGCGCTTGGACAGCGACTCCACCGGCAGCGGATTCGAGATCCAACCTGCCCCATGGCGAATGACGCGCCTGACCGTGGCATCGGAGTCGCCGCCGATGTAGATGGGCGGGTGCGGCTTCTGCACCGGCTTGGGCCGGCTGTAGGAGGCGTCGAAATCGACATACTTGCCGTGGTATTCGGCCGGTTCCTCGGTCCACAGCGCCTTGATCGCTTCGATACGCTCGTCCAGGAGGGCGCCGCGGGTCTTGGGGTCGGTGCCGTGATGCCGCATCTCCTCGAGATTCCAGCCAGCCCCCACACCGAACACGAACCGGCCACCCGAGATCAGATCAATGCTCGCGGCCTCTTTGGCGGTGTGGATCGGATCGCGCTGGATCAGGAGTGCCACCCCGGTGAACAGTTCGATGTTCTCGGTCACCGCGGCGGCCGCAGCGAGTAGAACAAACGGGTCGAGTGTCTTGTAGTACACCGACGGCAGCTCGCCGCCGGCCGGATAGGCGGACTCGCGGCTGGCCGGGATGTGCGAATGTTCAGCCACCACCAGCGAGTGGAAGCCTCGCTCCTCCACGGCGCGGCCCAGTGTCACCGGGTCGATGCTGTCGTCGTTCACGAACGTCGAGATACCGAACTTCATCCGAGTCTCCTCACAGTGGCCTTCTCGAAGCAGAATGCCCGTCGCCCGCCGCACTATTCCCCCCGGATCGCCTGCCGGCTCGCTGCCGTGGCGCTATGGTGCTGCTCGTGGGCAAAGGAGTGCTGACCAGCTCGCGGGGCCGCTGGCTGGCGATCGGTGCGTCCTTGACGGTGTCCGCCGCCATGTTCTACGCCCAGAGTGCACCGCCACCGCGCCCTGTCGAGCCCGCGACGGCTTTGCCTGCCGGTCAGGCCCTCGATGCCACCGAGCCCAGCGCGGCGCTGGCTGCCGATGCCGCGCCGTTGATGGCGAGCGTGCCCGTCGGCGCCCAGGACGTCCCGTTCGCATTGCCGGCCGGCGTCGCACCCGAGGGTGGCCTGCAGGTCCGGACCATCTGGGTGGCCCGCGCCATCAGTGTGCTGTTCCCCGAGGTGACCACCATCGGCGGGTATCGGCAGGATCCGCTGCGGTGGCACCCGGAGGGGCTGGCCATCGATGTGATGATCCCGAACCACAACAGCGAGGAAGGGATTCAGCTCGGCAACCAGATCGCCGGACTTGCACTGGCCAACGCCGATCGGTGGGGTGTCCTTCACGTGATCTGGCGGCAGGGCTTCTACCCCGGCGTGGGCGCGCCGAGTTGGACCGCCGACTACGGCAACGAAACCGCGAACCATTTCGACCACATTCACATCGCCACCACCGGTGGCGGCTACCCGAGCGGGAAAGAGACCTATTACATCGGCTCCATGCGCCGGAACTGAGTCGTTGCGCCCCGCCCCCCACTGGCGACCCACACCGACATGAATTATTGACGCGCAGTCCAGAAACCGATCCGCGGCCGCCGCACGGCTTGTAACCTCTGCACCACCTGGACTCCTGCCGTCGCGCGCGAGGGCACCAGCCATGCCCGAACATCCGAGGGGAGATCGTGTCGTGACGACGGTGAAGCAGTTGTGCCTTGGTGTTGCGGTAGCGGGTGTGGTCGCCGGCGCGGGCTCGGTGTTGGCCACCGGCGTTGCCTGTGCCGAGCCCACCGATTCACCGAGCGCATCGGACTCCGGTGCCACGTCCTCCTCTGAGGCCTCGAAGACTTCTGATAGCTCAGAAGCCCCGTCGCGCAAGGTTTCTCGGCGCGACGGGCAGCGGTCGAGTTATTCGGCCGACCGGCAGCCGAGCACCGCTTCCGCAGGCGCCGACGCCAGTACCGAGCCCAGCGACTCCCCCACCCGAAATACCGGCCGCACGGCGGGATCAGCGTCAGGCACAAAGACCGACGCGGACTCCGACACTGAGGCGGCCCCCACCCAGGCTGCCGGCACCCGCAGTTTCGGAGTCCGCAGGCCCGAGAGCACCCCCGCCACAAGCGAAGCTCCCGCCGAGGTCACCCAGGCTGTTGTCGCACAGGCGAGTACGTCGCCGGCGCCCGAAGCCGACGTCGCTCAGACAGCCGTCGCCCAAACAGTGGTGACGCCTGCGCCGCAGCGGCAGATCCTGTCCTCCTACCTGCCGGCGCGTACCCCGAAGGTTCCGCTCCTTCCGCTGCCGTTGCTGCCCGCGCCGGCGGCCGCCACCACCGTCAGCGCCGCCACGGCCTCGACCACTCGCAACCGCGCCATCACCACCGCCGACGTCACCGCTCAGGTGGTGGACCCCACCAAACAGCGGGTCCTGGTGATCGGCGTGGACGGCACCAATCTCAGCCGCATCCTCGACGACCCGGCCAACACCAATTTCTTCGAGCTGATGGACACCGGCACCACGTCGGCATCCACCATCGTCGGCCACACCACCATCTCCAACCCGTCGTGGACCGCCATCCTGACCGGCGTGTGGGACACCAAGAGCGGAGTGATCAACAACGTCTTCACCCCGTCGACCTACTACTCCTGGCCGACGGTCTTCAACCAGCTCGAGGAGTACAACCGGGATATCGAGACCAAGGCGATCGCGGACTGGAAGGTGATCGCCGATATCGCCAATGGCGGCACGACACCGGCCGACGTGGTGATCTACATCCCGCAGGGCGAGAACGACCCCGTCTATGCGGAAGCCGATGCCGCGGTCACCAACGAGACCGTGAAATCCATCCTGGGCACCGAGCTGGGTTATCAGGACGTGCCCAACTTCCTGTTCACCTACATGACCGGGGTCGACGAAGCCGGCCACCTCTACGGCGGCGCGTCACCGGAGTACGCGGCGGCGATTCAGCGCGCCGACACCAACGTCGGGCTCATCCTGGACGCGGTGGCGCAGCGGGAGGCCGCCACCTGCGCGGCCGGCCCCAGCACCTGCGAAGACTGGACCATCATCATGGTCACCGACCACGGCCACCAGCCGCAGCAGGGCTTCGGTCACGGCTTCCAATCCCCGGACGAGACATCGACATTCGTGATCGTCGACGGACCCGGTTACGGGGACGGGCAGATGAACCTGCAGTATTCGATCGTCGACGTCACGCCCACCGTGGTGAGCATGTTCGGTCTCAACCCGAGAAGCGACGCCGACGGCGTGCCCCTGGCCGATCTCGGCACCAGCACCGTCGATCCCGAAGATCTGCATCAGGCCCTGCAGGACGCGATCGACATGTACGGCTGGCCGGACATCCAGACCAACGTGGCGTTGAGTCTGCGCACCATCTTCGCCACCATCCCCTACTACGTGGACACCTTCACCACCGACATCACCGACCAGCTGCGGGCCGTGGCCGACCAGGGGATCTTCCTGGTGAGTGACATCGCGGCGTTGGCGGTGTTCCCGGTGCAGTTCATCGGCGACGCGATGTACGCGGTGACGAACGCCATCGCTCAGGTGGTGGCTCGACTGACCGGTGCCGGGGTCATCCCGCCGAGCACCTCGACCACGGTGCAGCGCGACGGGCAGCCGTATCCGTGGGCGCTGGGCGCCAGCGACCCGTGGGTGCTCGCCTAGCCTCAGGGCCAGCTGTCAGCCAGCGCGGTGAGCTCGGCCCGGACCTCGTCGACCGGACGGTGGAAGTCGCCGGGTGCGGCGGGCGGTTCAGTGTGCACGACGACGCCATGGACGTCCATGCTCATGAAGCCGCCGAGGATGGCGTAGAACGGCGCAAGAACCGGATCCGTGCGGGTGTCCGCGCCGGTCGGGGTGGCGCGCGCGGACACCGCCACCACAGGCTTGGAGCGCAACGGCGCGATTCCTTCGGCGGCTGGCGAATTGACGCCGATGACATGCACATAGTCCAGCCACGCCTTCAGCGTCGACGGCATCGAGAAGTTGTACATGGGCGTACCGATCACCACCGCGGCCGCGCCGGCCAGTTCTTCGAGCAACACCGACTGGAGTGCGGCGGCCTCGGCGGTGGGCGGCACCGCGTCCTGCGGCCGCAGTGCTTCGGCGAAGTGCAGGGCGTTGGTGGGCAGGTGCGGCAACCGCTCGGCGTGCAGGTCCCGGTGGCGGATCTCGCGGCCCGGGCCCGCAGCAGCCCAGCGCTGGGCGAACTCCCCCGTGAGCCGGCGGGACACCGAGGAGGCGAGATTGGCGGACGAGTCCAGCTGCAATATGTAAGCCACGAGATGGCGAGTCTAGTCAGCCGGGCTCAGGTGTGGCGGTTCGCCCAGCCGTCGTCGTTGTGCGCGAGCAGAAGCAGTTCGCGTTCCCAGGCGCGGGCGCGCGAGCGGTCCAGCCCTTGCCGGACCACCAACGCGGCGAACACACTGAGCACCACGGCACTGATCCAGATGGTCCACGCCACCCCCAGTGCGCTCACCTTCGCATCGACCGGGGTCAGGGGGGCACCGACCACCTTCCCGCTGTCGTCGAGCCAGATGGTCAGCGGCGCCCCCGCCTTCACGGTCTCGGGGCTGATGACCTGAGCGTTGTGGGTCACCGCTCCCTCGCGCCACTCCACCTGGACGTAGGCAGGGCTGTCGAAGTCCGCCGGCATGCCCATGCTGCCTTCGACGACGACGGCCTCCACGGAGTGGCGGGTCTGGGTCTGCTCTGCGGCCGTGTGCATCCGCGACTCGTAGGTCTTGCTCCCGAGATGTACCGAGACAGGTACCGCAATGAGTGCCAGCACCAGAACTCCCAGAACGGCAAAGGCCTCGAGCCGGTCGCTGAGGCGAACCAGCGGGTTGCGTCCCAGTGCGCGCAAATACCAGCGACACTTCCGAGCAAACGATGTGACGCCCGTCAACATGTCACCACCTGCAGTACTGCGAATCTCGAGAACACCCCTAGCATGCTGACACCGGCGCGACGCAGATGCCAGTTGTGGCCCGTCAGCGCGACAGATATCACAGTTTGTGGCACGCCGTGCCGGAGGTCTGTGGCGCAGCGTCCTGGTGTCGACGCGGCCGGGACCACAGTCCTGGGCAAAGCCGAAAATCACTGCGGGGGCGGGACGTTCTGATGTTCAGTCGTCTCTGTCGCCGGCCTCGTCGAGCACCTCGGCGCGGTACAGGTCGGCAGCGTCATCGATGGCGGCCAGGGCGTCGGAGGTCAGCTCGGGCCGAATCCCGCTCTCGGCGTGGGCGAATGGCACGAATGCACGCAGCAGCGCCGGCAGGTCCAGCTGCGTCGCCACCGGGATCTCGTCGTCGAACACCACCGCGGTGCTCAGCAGCTCCCGGACACGCACCTCGCTCCAGCGCAGCGGGTCCCCGGTGCCGTCGTCGATGGACAGCCGAAGCAGCTCTCGGTGATCTCGACCATTCATCGACGCCGCGAGCGGTGAGGCAAAGAACCGGTCCAGCAGGTCCTCGTCGACCGGAATCTTCTCCGGCACAGTGAAAGCCGAGCCTTCGCCGGGCATCAGCCGGACCAGCCACCGCACCAGCGCCCGGCTGCTGGGCCAGGTGTCGGACTGGTGCACCAGCAGCAGCGACGGCGGCCGCTGCAGCGCATACTGCAGACGGACGCGACACTCCGCCGGCTCCATCTCGTGGAAGCTGGTGTCGGGATCGGTGTTGCTCGACGTGGCGACACCGAGCACGGTGCTGATGGACTCCGGCACGAAGAACGCGTCCTTGACCGACGACATCATCAAATGGTCGACGTGAACTGCGCAAGTGATCTCCTGCCCGTCGGCGAGCCGCACACCGACAAGCAGTTCATCAGCGTCACCGAATACGTCGGTCATCCGGACCGTTCGGACGACGGTGGTGTCGGCCAGTTCGGTGAGCCAGCGTGGCAGGCTGTCGTGGCGCGCGGCGACCTCCCGCCGGCACCGGGCGCGCAAGAGGTCATCGTCGACCAACTCACGCAGGACGGCCAGCAACGCGGTGGTTTCGGGAACGGGTGTTCCGATGAAGGCGGCCAAGAGTTCGTCCAACCGGGGAGGCGCCACCTCGTCCGGTGAGGTCAACAACGGGGTGTTCGCCGGCGCCGAGGCCTCGATCACCATGCTGCCCATGAACAGCAGATCCAGCGGATGCCCGGCAAGGGCTTCGCGGATCTCGTCGATCAGCGGTGCTTCGTCCTGCGTTGTCCGCTGCGAGTGCCGGCGCGCCTTGTTCTGCCGGGCGTCACGTCGCGCCTGCTTGGCTTTGTTCCGATTGCGACTGTCTGCCATGGCCGGACCCTACCCGCGGGCGGGGCGCTCGCTCTTGGGTCAGCTTGCCTGATCCGGTGACCAGTAGGCCAGCATCTCGGCGAAGGTGTCGAAGGCGGCTCTCGAGACGCCGTAGGTGGCCTCGAAGTGAATGCTCAACGGGTAACCGAGCTCAGCGACTCCGTCGATCACCCGCTTGTAGAGTTCGACCAGCAGCCCGCGCCGCTTGTCGGGATCGCTGCCTGCCAGGGTCGCGACGAACTCCTGCTCCCGCGCCACGGCGTCGTTACCGGGATCCTGGATCAACCAGTTGATGAGACCCACGTTGGCCTCCATCTTCGGCACGAAACCGAATGACAGCAGGATCTCCGGCCGTAGATCCGTGGTGGCGGCATGTTCGGTCAGGAAGTCGACGATGGCATCCGAGTAGAGCAGTTGCGTCATCCCGAAGTTGGCGCCCTTGTCGCACTTGAAGGAGAAGCGCCCCTGCTCGCCCTCGCGGGTGGGTATCAGGATCGCCCCGCGATTGCCCACGATGTCGCCGTAGAGGGACAGCGCGTCGGCCGGCGCGACACCCCCGCCTTCGCCGTCTTTGAGTGTGCGCGGGACACCGACGAAGATCATGCCCTCGAACCCGGCGGCGCCCAGCGTGGTGAGGCGCTGCCGCAGCGACTCCTGGTCCATGAACGCCGTCACCTGCGTACACAGCCCGCGAACACCGGGCAGTTCGGGCGCGATGATCGACCAGAAGTCGAGCACGTCGAGCTTGGGTTTCATGTCGATGGGCCGGTCGTCGTCCTCGTCGATCATGCCGGGGATCATGACGTGGCCGATCCGCCCCTCGATCCCGGATTCCGCCGCCAGGCGCAGCACCTTGTGCGCCTCGTCGCGTGCGAACCCGGTTCCGCGCTCGACATTCGGCGGCACCAGCTCCAGCGCGATGGTGTTCAACGGCACGATGCATCTCCAGATCTGACGACAACTCCCCCGGCGCCTTCGGGTCCAACCCAGACACGGTACCGAGAGTCCGCGCCCGGATGGGGCATCGAACAGCTCTCAGCGATTTCACAGCGACGTTTGTCCACAGTGAGTGCGGTGCCCCCAGGTTATTTACGGCAACCGCACAGTAACTCCACAGCAACTAGGTATTCGAGGTAGGCGATGGCCAGGTCGACACTCAGATTCGCCGCCGGACTCAGCGCGTGTGCGGCGATGCTCGCACTCACGTCCTGCAGCTCCGGCTCCGACTCCGCACCGGAGACGTCCACACCGGCGAGCGCGGATGCCGCCGCCCAGAAAGTCGTCATCTACTCCGGCCGCAGCGAGGAGCTCGTCGCTCCGCTGCTCGAACAATTCACCTCGGACACGGGTGTGGAGGTCGAGGTCCGCTACGCGGGTTCGGGTGAGCTGGCCGCCCAGCTCATCACCGAGGGTGAGAACTCCCCCGCCGATGTGTTCTTGTCCCAGGACGCCGGAGCGCTGGGCGCGGTGTCGAAAGCCGGTCTGTTCGCTCCGATCGCCGCCGAGACACTGGCGGCGGTCCCCGCCGAGTATTCGGCTGCCGACGGCACCTGGGTCGGTGTTTCGGGCCGGGCGCGCGCCATCGTCTACAACCAGGAAATGGTGCCCAGCCCTCCGGACACCGTCGACGCGCTGCTGGATCCGCAGTGGCGCGGTCAGATCGCGTATGCGCCGGGCAACGCGTCGTGGCAGTCGTTCGTGACCGGACTGCGTGTCCTGCGCGGTAACGAAGCCGCCGAAGAGTGGCTGCGCGCGTTCAAGGCGAACGATCCCCAGCCGTATGAAAGCAACGGCCAGATCCGGGATGCGGTGGATTCCGGTCAAATCGGCATGGGCTTGATCAACCACTACTACATGTACGAGCTCATGGAGAGCAAAGGCGCCGAGAACGTCGCGGCGCGACTGCAGTTCATGGCCCCGGGAGATCCGGGTGGTCTGGTGAACGTGGCCGGGGTGGGCGTGCTCAAGACCGCGCCGGATCCGGAAGCGGCCCAGGAGTTCGCGGCCTACCTCGTCGGCGAGTCCGCGCAGCAGTACTTCGCCACGGAGACCGCCGAATTCCCGCTGATCGACGGAGTGGCCGTGGTGGGCGAGGTGCCCCCACTGGCTGATCTGCAGCCGCCCGCTGTCGATCTGTCCCAGCTCGATGACATCGAGACCACCCAGCAGATGCTGGTGGACGCCGGGTTGCTCACCAATTGATCACCGTCGGGGCGGTCCGGGCCGGTGTTCGTCGCCGGCCGGGCCGCCCACCGGTGTTCCTGCTGCTCGCGGCGGGGGCGGTGGTCGCGACCACCCTGTTGCCGCTGATCTACCTGGGGCAGCGCGCTTTCGAACGCGGCGGCGCATATGTGGTCGACGAACTCGGCCGTCCGTACACCGTGGCGCTGGTGGGGAGGTCACTGCTGCTGGTGGGGGTGGTGACCTCGGCGTGCGTGGTACTCGGTGTCGGGTTCGCGGTGTTGCTGTCACGTACCGATCTGGGCGGACGCCGGTGGTGGACCGTCGCGTTGACACTGCCGTTGGCGATGCCCAGCTACCTGCTCGCCTTCCTGTGGGTGTCGGTGTTCCCGTCGGTGAGCGGATTCTGGGGCGCCGCACTGGTTCTCACGCTCGTCAGCTATCCGTTCGTGCTGTTGACCACCATGGCCGCGCTGGCCCGGGTGGATCCCGCGCACGAAGAGGTGGCCCGGTCGCTCGGGCTGGGCAGCGTCGCGGTGCTGTTCCGGGTCACCCTGCGCCAGGCCCGCGCCGCCATCGCGGCGGGGGCGCTGCTGGTGGCGCTCTATGTGCTCAGTGATTTCGGGGCGGTGGCCGCGATGCGTTATGAGGTGTTCACCTGGGTGATCTACGGTGCCTACCGGTCGGGATTCAACCCGTCCCGGGCGGCCGTCCTGTCCCTGATCCTGCTGTTTTTCGCCGTGCTGTTGGTGGTCGCTGAACGCTGGGCCCGCGGGCTGGCCGCGTCGCGCCTGGGGCCCGGTTCCCCACGGCCCGCACCGCGCGCCCGGCTGGGCCGGTGGCGGCACCTGGCTGCCGCGCCGGGCCTGACGGTCATCACCCTCGCCATGGGCATCCCCTCGATCGCGTTGGCGGAGTGGCTGATTGCCGGTGGCTTGCGGTGGGACACCGAACGCTGGTGGAGCGCGCTGACCGCCACGGTCTGGCTGTCGCTGGTGGCGGCCGTGGTGTGCACCCTGGCCGCGTTGCCTCTCGGTCTGTTGGCGGCTCGGTACCGCACCGCGGCCACCCGGCTGTTGGAAAGCGCCGGCTACCTGGCGCACGGTCTGCCGTCGATCGTGGTGGCGATCTCGATGGTGTCGGTGGGCGTGCTGCTGTTGCTGCCGATCTACCAACGCGAGCCTCTGCTCATCCTGGGTTATCTGGTGCTGTTCGTGCCGCTGGCCGTCGGGTCGGTGCGTGCTGCCATCGAGTCGTGCCCACCCCGACTCGATGAGGTGGCACAATCGCTCGGCCACTCCCCCGTGCGGGTGTTCCTTGCGGTCACCGCGCGGGCAGCTGCTCCCGGAATCGCCTCTGCTGCAGCACTTGTCCTTCTCACGTGCATGAAAGAGCTACCCGTGACGCTGTTGTTGCGCCCGACCGGGGTCGACACCCTTGCCACGCGGTTGTGGGGATACAGCTCGGTCAGCGACTACGCCGCCGCGGCGCCGTACGCCGCGGCGCTGCTGGTCTTCGCTGCGATTCCGACGGCACTGCTCGGTGTGTGGACGTCCGGAACGGTGAGGACTCTTGATGCCTGACCGCGCGGAAGTCGAAATCGCCGGTATCACCAAGTCTTTCGGCCGGCGCCGGGTTCTCACGGGCGTGGATCTCGAGGTTGCGGCCGGAACCGTCACCGCGGTCCTCGGGCCGTCAGGGTGTGGAAAATCGACACTGCTACGCATCCTGGCCGGTTTCGAGAACCCGGACGGCGGCACCGTCCGGGTCGCCGGGGCTGCCCTGGCCGACGGTTCGATGTCGGTGCCCGCGCATCGTCGGCGGGTCGGGCTCATGCCGCAGGAAGGCGCGTTGTTTCCGCACCACACGGTGGCCGGGAACATCGCCTTCGGGCTGAACCGGACGTCGAGGTCGGAGCGGGCCGCGGTGGTGGCGAAGTGGCTGGCGGTGGTGGGTCTGGACGGTCTGGCCGACGCCCACCCACATCAGTTGTCCGGTGGCCAGCAGCAGCGTGTTGCACTGGCTCGCGCGCTGGCCGCCCGTCCGCGCGTACTGCTGCTCGACGAACCGTTCGCCTCGCTGGATGCCGGGCTCCGGGTGCGGGTCCGGGAAGACATCACCGCCATCCTCCGCGAGGCCGGGACCACCGCGATTCTGGTGACCCACGACCAGGCCGAGGCGCTGTCGCTGGCCGATCAGGTGGCCGTCCTGCTGGCCGGGTCGATCGCCCAATGTGGCGAACCGCATGAACTCTACCGGCGGCCCGTCTCGCTGGAGGTTGCCCGATTCGTCGGCGGCACAGTCGAACTCGCCGGACAACACCACCGCGGGGTGGTCAGCACCGCCCTGGGCAGCCACCCCGTCAGCAACGAGGTGGGCGAAGGTTGCGTCACTGTTGTCATCCGCCCCGAGCAAGTCCGCATCGCCGAGTCCGGCGCCGTCACCGCCGTGGTGACCGGACACCGCTTCTACGGTCCAGACGTCGCCGTGCGGGTCGCCCTGGCGGACGGGACCTCGCTCGAGGTGCGCCAACCCGGCGACGTCGGCCACGTCGGCCAAGAAATCGGTATCCGGGTAGACGGCGGTGTGCTCGCGTTCTCCGTGCCCTGACGGTTCTCAGCGTGCCTTCAGCGTTGCTCTGGCACGGTGCACACATGACGGTCCCGCACCAGCCCGCGGAAGCCCGACCATCTGACGCAACGCCCATCGACGTTCACGAGTTGGCCGAAGATCTGCACTCCCGCCTGTTCGGCGTCATCTCGTCACTGCGCCGCCGGGAACACCTGGAGATCAACGGCCAGACGTTGACTCCGGCCCAGCGCTCACTGCTCTACGTCCTGCGCGACGGTGTCCGGGTACCCGTCACGGATCTGGCCGCACACGAGGGTCTGTCCCAGAAAGCGTTTGCCGGACACATGCGGGTACTGGAAGACCTGGGCCTGGTTCGCCGCTTCCGGGATCTCTCGGATCGCCGCAAGATGTGGGTGCAGATCACCACCAAAGGCGTGGAGAGTCAACGCGCTGCTGCCGCGGACCTGGTGGAGATGACCGCGCTCGACCTGTCGCCGGCGGAGGTCGCCGCGCTCAACGACGCGCTGGTGCTGCTGGAGTCGCTGGCACAGCGCGCCGTCCTCGCCTGAATCGTCTCGCCTGAATCATTGTGGGGCGATGACACCTTGGACCTGGCTCACTTCTTTGCTGAGGGCGTCGATGGCGCGGGAGAGTTCTTGGCGCTGGGGTTCGGTGACGGTGTCGTA
Source organism: Mycolicibacterium sp. SMGY-1XX (assembly GCF_059132455.1). NCBI lineage: Bacteria > Bacillati > Actinomycetota > Actinomycetes > Mycobacteriales > Mycobacteriaceae > Mycobacterium > Mycolicibacterium sp. SMGY-1XX. The sequence continues at coordinate 2,247,695 of NZ_CP101139.1, read as the reverse complement.
GGAGACAAAGCCGTCACCTTGGCGGTATTGCAGCAGCAGGGCTTCGGTGTCCTGGAAACGCTGATCGACCCGGGTGCCCAGGTCGGGATTGCGCTCGTCGAGGATCGGGCGCACCGAGGCCACCGCGGTCTGGGAGCCCTGCAGGTTGGCGTTGAAATCCCACAGGTCGGTGTGGGAGAAGATGTCTTCTTCCCCGGAGATCTTGCTGATCGCGATCTCATCCAACAGGCCCTGCGCGCCGCCGGCGATCTGGGTGGAATCGATGCTGTAGTCCGGGGCTTTGACGCCCTGGGCCAGTTCATTGACATCGGCGACCAACTGATCGGCCAACGCGGCGGCATCGGGTTGCAGCCCGGTGACCCACAGCTGCTTTTCCAGCGCATGGAAGCCGGTCCAGCGCTGGCCGTCTTCGAGGTCGGCCTCACGCAGATCGATACGCGGATCGAGGTCGTTGGGGAAGGATTCGGCCACCGGTTCAATGCGCTCGTAGTACACCCGCGACGTCGGATACTGCGCCTTGGCGGCCTCGACGTCGCCGGCTTTGACGGCCGCGGCGAAGGCGTCGACCGCCGGCACCAACGCCTCGGTCTGCGAGATCACATAGCGTTTGTAGTTGTCGGAGGCTTCCTTGAACTTGCCTTCGGTGTCGACCTGCACTTCCTGACCGGTCACGGTGAAGTCACCGCGGATGCCGTCGCCGATCATGCCGGGCTTGCAGGCGGTCTGGTAGGTGCCGGGCTGGGTCAACTGCACGATCAGGGTGCGCTGCAATCCGGGGGAGACGTTTTCCACCTCACCCATCACCCGGTCACCTTCGCCGTAGACGTAGAACTCGGTGACCTTGGTGCCGTTGTTGGTGATGACGAAGGTGTTGGCGCCGGTGGCCCCTTCGGTGCCCGACAGGGTGCACTCGGTGTCGGTGGCCTCCACGCTGACCTGCTCGGCCCCGGCCGCCCCGGTGTCCTGCGCGGCCGAGGACGCCGACTCCTTGGCCGTGCAACTGGTCAACGACACACCCGCCAACACCGCCGCGGCCACAGCGACAAAGGGAAAACCGTTCACGTAGACGACCTCTCAGTCTGCAGAGCTACCCCATTAGGTAAGGCGAACCTTAGCCCGAAGAACGGCCGTACCCTAGGCGCTCCCCGCTGTGAAATCGCTGAGAGCCGCGGTCAGCTTTCGTGTCCACCCGGGATCCGGATCGTGACGACGGTTCCGCCGTGTGCTCGGTCGGTGATGTCCACCGTGCCGTGATGGCCGGCCACGATCTCGGCCACGATCGCCAACCCCAGACCCGTGCCACCGCTGAGACCTCCGCGGGGCTCGGCATGGTCGGTGTCCAGGCGGACGAACCGGTCGAAGACCCGCACCCGGTCCGCCACCGCCACACCCGGCCCGTCATCACCGACCCGCAACACCGCAACCCCCTCGACCACCGCCACCGACAACTCGATCACCGACGCCGCATGACGCACCGCGTTGTCACACACATTGCGTACCGCGCGCCCCAACGCCTCGGCATCACCGACCACCGACACCGCCGCCACCTGCACATCCACCCGCAACGACGACGACACCACCGCCACCCGCGCCGCCTCCGCACCCAACACCTCATCCAGACGCACACGCTCACGCCGCAACGCCAACCCACGCTCATCAGCACGGGCCAACAACAACAAATCCTCGATCAACAACTTCATCCGATGCGCCTCGGGCAACAGGGTGGTCGACGCGAGCTCACCACTCAACAGGTGTGGTTGTCTCCCAACGCTTTCGAGCGCTGCCAAGATGGTGGCGACCGGGCCCTGCAGAGCGTATGACGCATCCCCCACGAACCGGCGTTGCCGGGCCTGGCCGGACTCGATCCGGTCCAGCATGGCGTTCATCGTGACGGCCAGCGCCTGGATGTCGTCGCGGCCCAACGGCACCGGGACCCGCGCGTCGAGATCTGCCGCCGAGATACTGGTGAGGCGGGAGCGCATGGCTTCGACCGCGCGCAGCGATCGGCGCACCATCAGATAGTTGACCCCGGCGGCCACCGGTACCACCAGCAGCGTGGCGCCGGCGAGCACTGCTGCGACCAGCCGCACCGAATGGCCCACGGCAGCAGCATCGGTGGCCACCACCACGGTGTAGACGCCCTCGGTTCGTTCGTTGACCCGGACGCCGGCCGTGGGCGTCATGGGTGTGGCCGGGGCATCTCGCGAACCGCGCACCACCTGGCCGCGGGAATCGACGATCTGCACCGCCCGCACCCGCAGATCGGTGGCCAGAAGTCCGGCGTCGATCTCCGAAGGCGCTTCAACCTGCAACGCAGCGGCGATGTCGGCGCTTCGTGCGCGCGCCGCCTCATCCAGCCCGGCCGTCAGGAGGCGGTGAAACAGTAGGACGAAGCCCACCGACGCGAGGACCCAGGCCACCAGAACCACCGCTGCCGCAGTGGTGGCCGCGCGCCCGGAGAAACCCCACGTCCGCGACACCCCGGACACCGCCGTGTCTTCCGCTGCCGCCGCCACGCCTCCATACTGGCGCACGAGTGGTGCGGGGGGCGCGTCGCTAATCGATCCGGCGGGTTCGCGGCCGGTGCGTGTCCGTCACGCGCGCCTCGGTTCCGGATGCTGGTGCCACCTCGCCCGGTTTCACCAGTCGCAGCTGTGGTGCGCGGGTGTGTTGACGTCGCAGGAGCTGCGCGAATCGAAGGATGCGTTCGTGGTCTTCGGTCCGCAGTTCTCCGAGAACCCGGTTCAGCGCCGAGGTGGTACCGGTGGACGGATCCTCCATACCGAGGAGGTAATTGACCGGGCAGGCGTAAAGTGTTGCCAGCCGGCGCAATTCGAGGCATTCGACGCTCCTGGCGCCGGTCTCGATCTGCACCACCTCGTCCGGGCCCATACCGATGTACTCCGCCACGTCGGCGTGGGACAGCCCGAGGTGCTGACGTACCTCACGAAGCCGTTGGGCGACCGCCAGTCGACCCACGTCGCCGTCGCCGATCAGCTCCACGGCGCAGATGGTATTTCGCCGCCACTGAGAGGGCGCTGAGAAACCCTTCTCAGCGCCCTCTTAGCCGCATCGCGCGACACTGCCACTATGGACGGCGTGGCGACACGGGCATCAATGTTGCCCAGGTTCCGGCGTCCTGGGCACTGGGGTATCCCTGCGCGCTCTGCGGTGGTGTCGGCGGCCGTGGTTCTCCTGTCACTTTTCCTGGCGGGGCTCGGCGTGACGACCAGCGTGCTCTTCACGTCGTTCCTGGCCATCGACGGCAGTTCGGCAGCCAGGGTCGGTGACATCGCGGCGACGCTGCGCGAGGAAGGCCTGCCCGGGCTCGACGGTGCGCTGCTGGCCACCAACGATCATGTGTCAGCCGTACAGGTGGTCGACGCCGCGGGCCAGGTGGTGGCCCGTTCCGCCGGCGCCCCCGCCACACCACTGGTGTCGCCCTCGGAGTTCGGCTCGGAGGCGCCCCGAACCCTGCGCGACGACTACACCCCCGACGACAACATGCGGTTGAGCGGGCAGACCATCGAGACCAACAGTGGCCGTTTCACCGTCATGGTCGGCGGCGACAGCAATGCCGTGGAATCCACCGTCATCTCCGTGGCGATTCTGCTCGGGGTTGCGGCGCTGTTGGTCACCGCGGTAGCGGCCATGGTCAGTTTCCGCCTGGTGCAGCGCTCCCTGAAGACAGTGGACGCCATTCGCGCGCAGGTGTCCGAGATCTCCGCATCCAGGCTCGATGAGCGGGTGCCGGTACCCCCGCGGCGCGATGAGATCTCCGCGCTCGCGGAAACCATGAACGCGATGCTGGCCCGCATCGAGCTGGCCGACAAGGCGCAGCGCCAGTTCGTCGGTGACGCCTCCCACGAACTGAGAAGCCCACTGGCGACCATCATCTCGGCGCTCGAAGTCGCCGAAGCGCACCCACAACTGCTCGACCACCAGCTGGCCACCGACATCCTGTTGCCCGAGGCGCATCGGATGAAGCTGTTGATCGAGGATTTGTTGTTGTTGGCCCGTGCTGATGAGCGTGGGTTGGCGTTGCGGCGTGAGTCTGTGCGTCTGGATGAGGTGTTGGGTGCGGAGGCGGCGCGGGTGGCGGTGGTGTCGTCGTCGTTGCGGGTGGATGTGCAGGTGGCGGCGGTGTCGGTGGTCGGTGATGCCGAGGCGTTGGGGCGTGCGGTGCGCAATGTGTGTGACAACGCGGTGCGTCATGCGGCGTCGGTGATCGAGTTGTCGGTGGCGGCGGTCGAGGGGGTTGCGGTGTTGCGGGTCGGTGATGACGGGCCGGGTGTGGCGGTGGCGGACCGGGTGCGGGTCTTCGACCGGTTCGTCCGCCTGGACACCGACCGCTCCCGCCGTGGTGGTGGCACGGGTCTGGGGTTGGCGATCGTGGCCGAGATCGTAGCCGGCCATCACGGCACGGTGGACATCACCGACCGAGCACACGGCGGAACCGTCGTGACGATGAGATTGCCGTTAAGGTAACAACCGGTATCCGACGCCCCGGATAGTCTCGATTGTGTTGGTGCCGAAGGGAATATCGATCTTGCGTCGCAGGTAACCGACGTACACCTCGACGACGTTGGCCGGTCCCTTGTAGTGCGTGTCCCAGACGTTGACCAGGATGTCGCTCTTGGTCACCACCACGTCCTTGTTGCGCATGAGATACTCCAGCACTCCGAATTCCCTGGGCGTCAATGCTATTGACTTGCCATCACGGCAGACCACCCGCCGCGCCGGATCCAACGACAGCGATCCGGCCGTCAAGATGACCGGCCGTTCCGGAGCGCCCCGCCGCATCAACGCACGCAGGCGAGCCACCAGGATCTTGAACGAAAACGGTTTGATCAGATAGTCGTCGGCGCCGAGATCAAAAGCGTCGGTCTGGTCGTATTCGCCGTCTTTGGCGGTCAGCATGATGACCGGCGTCCACAGCTGGGCTGACCGCATACGCCGCAGCACCTCGTAGCCGCTGAGCTCCGGAATCATGATGTCGAGTATCACGACGTCGTAGGCGTTCTCCATGACTTCGTGCAGCCCCTCGACGCCCGTCGGCGCCGTCACCACCACAAAACCCTCAGCACGCAGGCCCATAGCCAGCGCGCTGGCCAACCGCTCCTCGTCCTCGACGAGTAACACCCGCATGATCGCCCCTCCCTCCGAACAACAGATTAAGCGCCGGAGGGGCTGCCCTCGGCCGACATGGGTCAGGATGGAGCGTGTGACCGTACCGTCCCCGTCACCTGATGAGCCGTCGTCGACCGGCCTGGGGTCCCGTGCCGCGGCGGCGCTGGTGTTCGGATCGTCGGCCGCGGTGCTGGTGGTCGAGATCACCGCGTTGCGATTGCTGGCTCCCTACCTGGGTCTGACGCTGGAGACCAGCACGCTGGTGATCGGGATCGCGCTCGCGGCCATCGCACTCGGCTCCTGGGCAGGTGGCCGCGTCGCCGACCGCATCGATCCGCGCCGGCTTCTCGGGCCCTCGCTCGCCGTATCGGGGGCTGTCGTGGCCCTGACCCCGGCGGCGCTGCGTGCGGTCGCGGAGTGGGCGCCACCCACGCTCCTGGTGATCGCGTCTGTGACCATTCTGGTGCCGGGCGCACTGCTGTCCGCGGTGACGCCGATGGTGACCAAGTTGCGCCTGCTGCGTCTCGCCGAGACCGGGACCGTCGTCGGGCAGTTGTCGGGTGTGGGCACCGTCGGCGCCATCGCCGGCACCGTCGTCACCGGCTTCGTCCTGATCTCGCACCTACCGGTCAGTGCCATCCTGGTGGGCCTGGGCGCTTTGTTGATGGTCGGCGGCGCCGTGATCGCGTGGCGCATGCGCCGGTGGAGCAACGCCGCGGCGGCAGGGCTGGCGCTGGCGCTCGTGGCCGGCGGTGTCACAAGCTATTTCGCGCCGGGCGGCTGCGATGCGGAAACGCAGTACCATTGCGCCCGGGTGCTCGCCGACCCCGATCGCGACACCGGTCGCACGCTGGTACTGGACGGTGTACGGCACTCCTATGTCGACGTCGACGATCCACTCTTCCTGCAGTTCGCCTACGTGCGCGCCCTTGCCTCGGTGATCGACGCCGCGTTCCCGGCCGGCACTGCATTGACGGCCTATCACCTCGGCGGTGGCGGACTGACCTTCCCGCGCTACCTCGCCGCGACGCGGCCGGGCACCGACAGTCTGGTCTCCGAGATCGACGCCGGTGTGGTGCGTATCGACCGCGACGAGCTGGCACTGGAATCAGGTGCCGGCATCGACGTCCGCGTGGAAGACGGCAGGCTCGGCCTGCGCCGCCTCGACGCCGGCAGCCGGGATCTGATCGTCGGTGATGCGTTCGGGGGCGTGAGTGTCCCATGGCATCTGACCACTGTCGAAGCGATGACCGACATTCAGCGGGTGCTCACCGACGACGGCGTCTACGCCGCCAACCTGATCGATCACGGCGACCTGGCGTTCGCGCGAGCCGAGGTGGTGACCCTGGGCCGGGTGTTCGATCACGTCGTGGTCTGCACCCGGCCCGGAAATGACGGCGGCAATCTTGTTGTCGCCGCTTCCGACCGACCGCTCGATCCATCGGCCATCCAACTCGCCCTGCACGCCAACAACACCGGGTGGGAAACCATCAGCGGCGCCGACCTCACCGCGTGGACCGGTGACGCCGAAGTGCTCACCGACGACTATGCACCCGTCGACCAGCTACTCGAGCCCTATCGCCGCCCCACCGGTCAATCCTGGGCCCCGCCGTAGTCCAACAGCGCGCTGTCGCACGGGCACCCATTCAGGTGTAGGCGACGTGAACCCGGTCGATGCGGCCCTCGAACGGGAACGGTGCCCGATGGTGGTAGTCACGGGACACCGGCGAGCCCAGACACGTGCCGATGTCGAGGCAGTCGTTCGCGGTGAACAACAGCGGCGCGCTCACCGGAACTCGACCGGACGCGACGGTGGCTTCGCCGATGGTCACGGTGACATCGAGTGGACCCGCCGGACGCTGCTCGGCGTATCGAGTGGCCACTGTTATCGTCGTCCGGCCCGGCTCGATCTTGGCGGCGGAGCGAATGATGGTGCGCGACAGAATGAACAGGTTGTACTCGTAGCACAAGTGGCCGCCGTCGAAATAGCAGGTCAACCCGCCCGCAGCTCCCCCAAGTGCATACAGCACACCATTGGCGTCAGCGGGTATGTCGGCCTCGATGGTGACGACGTTGTTCTTGTTGCCCAGCGCGGGCGCGCAGAACTCCGGCATCCGCACCATGTCTCCGGCGAAGGTCCACTCCGAATACGGCGGGGCGATACGCAGTTCGGGGTGATACACCGGCACCCACAAACCTCCACCGACCGGCAGCACGGCGTTGCGCGCGGCTTCGATGGCGAACATCTCCCGCATCTGGACGAGCTTCTCGGGATGCGCACCGGCCAGGTCATGAGCCTGCGACCAGTCGTTGTCGAGGTCATACAGCTCCCACGTGTCGTGATCGGGTGTCCACGTCGCGATTCCCTCGGGCTGACCTGGAACCCAGGGCAACCTCGGTCCGCGTGCACAGGCCAGCCAGCCGTCGTGGTAGATGCCGCGGCTGCCCATGATCTCGAAGTACTGGGTCACCTTTCCGCCCGGTGCGGTGCGGTCCACCAGGGTACGCGCGAAACTGCTTCCGGCCAGCGGGATCTGAGGTTCTCCGTACACAGTCCGAGGGGCTTCGATACCGACGATTTCGTAGATCGTGGGTACCACGTCGTTGCAGTGCAGGAACACATCCCTGGGTGTGGTGTCGGCAGCCACTTTCGCCGGCCAGCGCACCGCCATCGGATTGCGGGTGCCACCCAGATGCGATGCCAGCAGTTTCATTCCCTTGTACGGCGTTGATCCTGCCCATGCCCAACCCGCGTGGTACTGGTTGTCCACCAGCGGCGAACCCAGGACGTCGAGCCCACCGAGCTCGTCGAGGGCATCGATGTGCTGCCGGACCGTGGTGGGAATCCCGTTCTGCGCCAACAGTTCGGCGATCGTCCCGTTCTGGCCTTCGCCGGAGGAGCCATTGTCCCCCCAGATGTAGAAGAACAGCGTGTTGTCACCGTAGCCAAGGCTGTCCAGTTCATCGGCGATCCGGCCGACCTGAACGTCGACATGCTCGGCGTATCCGGCGGCCACCTCCATCAGCCGACGTTGGAACGGCTTCTCGTCCTCGGGGATGTCCTCCCACGCCGGCAGCGTTTCGTCACGGTCGGTCAGTTGGCAGTCCTGCGGGATCCACCCCTTGTCCTTGGCCCGCTCGAACACCCGCTGCCGGTAGGCATCCCAGCCGTCGTCGAATTTACCGGCGTACTTGTCTGCCCATTCCTTCATGATGTGGTGTGGGCCGTGCAGGCAGCCGCTGGCCCAGTACATGAAGAACGGTTTGTCGGCATTGAAGGCCCGATGCCTCCTCAGCCAGCCGATCGCATCGTCGGCCAAATCCTCGGAAAGGTGATAGCCCTGCTCGGGGGTGCGGGGCGGCCTCACCACGGTGGTGTTGCGCACCAGATGCGGTTCGTACTGGGAGGCCTCGCCGGCCAGGAATCCGTAGAAGTACTCGAAACCCAGCCCGGTGGGCCAATTCTCGAAGGGGCCGGCGGCCGTGGTCTCCTCCGCGGGCGTGTTGTGCCACTTACCGAACGCCGACGTCGCGTATCCGTACTGCTTGAGCACCTCGGCGACGGTGGCACTCGAGCGTGGAATCTTGCCCGCGTACCCGTCCCAGTCGTTGGCCAGCTCGGCGATTTGGCCGTTTCCGATCTCGTGATGGTTGCGCCCCGTCAGCAATGACGCACGGGTGGGCGAACACATCGCGGTCGTGTGGAACCGGTTGTACGACACCCCCTCGGCGACGATGCGATCCAGTGTCGCCGTGGTCACCTCGCCCCCGAAGGTCGTGGGCAACCCCGGACCGGCGTCGTCGATCAGGATGATGACGATGTTGGGCGCGTCCCGGTGCAGACGCCGCGGCACCGTTCGCGGTGTGTAGGTGGATTCCGCGAGTGTGCGGCCTGCGACGCTGGCGGACGGAATCGGAGGGAACGGCAACACCCCACCACCGGGTAAGACCGGCGCCACTACTTGACCACCCAGCCCGTCGGACATCGCCGCTCCTCATTCGTTTAACGGACACCTTGACTACCGAGAACCTAGTCTGCGACCCGTCGCGCCGTCTCGGCGATATCCAAACATGCAGGGCAAACCGCCGGCCGGCTACGTACCACCTGGAGCAGTACCACGTGAGCCCCCACACAACGCCGCGCCCCTCAGCCGGCCAGCGACTCGTCGAGCGCGTCCGTGAGGTCGTCGTAACTGCGTGGCTGCAGCCGAGCACCGTTCACGAAAAAGGTAGGGGTGCCCTGCACTCCGAGCGCTTGGCCGTCGGCGATATCGAGTTGAATACGCTGCAGTGTCGTGGGGTCCGCGTAGGCGGCGTCGTGGGCAGACATATCGAGCCCGAGTTCTGTTGCGAAATAACGAAATACGCCGTCCTCCGGGACTCGCTGCTCTCCCCATTCGGTTTGGGTGTCGTACATCTTCATGCACATTTCCTCGAGTTGGCCTTGCTGTGCCGCCGCTTCCACCGCACGCGCGGCCCGCTCGGCATTGAAATGACCCGGCATCGGGAAGTACCGGATCACGAAATTCGCCCGGTCGCCGTAATCGGCACGGAGTTGTTCGACCGCCGGGTACACCGCTTTGCACCCTTCGCACTCGAAGTCCAGGAATTCGACGAAAGTCACTTCGCCGCCCGGCACCGAGTTCAGTCGATGACTGTTCTCGCGCACCACTTCCCCGCCTGCGACGGCGTGGAGTTCTCGTCGCCGGGGCCCAGCTGCACAGCGATCGTGGCCACGGCGAGCACAGCGATGACCGCGGTGGTGATCAGCTCGGGATGCGGTTACCGACAAACGAACTCGCGGCCGACGAGCCGTCCGAGCTGGACCGCGCCCATGCCGCCGCCATACTCGAGGCCTTCGCTGAAGGCACCGGTGGGTACTACGCTGCCCTGTTGGGCGGCATCGGGCGCCGAGCGTTTCGTATGCCGATATCAGCACTCCACGACGGCTAGTCCGCTGCACCCTCCGACGCGTTGCTCACCAACTGCGCACCCGCGGAGACCAACAGCGGCACCGCGCGCTCAACCAGCTCATCGGTCATCCGGGTGACAGGGCCCGAGACCGACACGGCGATCCAGCTCAGTGCATCGAGGGCGACCGGCACCGCCACGCAGCGCACCCCGATCTCCTGCTCCTGATCGTCGAGGGCGTAACCCCGGCGCTTGATGCGCTCCATCTCGGCCAGCAGAGCCACCCGCGTGGTGATGGTGTGTTCGGTATGGCGCGTGAGTCCGCGGCGGTCGACGATCGCGTTGATGGTCGAGGTGTCGAGTTGAGCCAGCAGCGCCTTGCCCACCCCGGTGCAGTGCAGCTCGACCCGCCGGCCCACTTCGATGAACATGCGCATGCTGAACTTAGACGGCACCTGGGCGATGTACTCCGCCTGCTCGCTGGAGAGCACGGCGAGGTTGGCGGTCTCGCCGAGTTCTTCGACGAGTTCGGCCAACACCGGTAGCGCACCGGCGCCTACCGAGGCATTCGCGGCCGAGGCCAGGGGCACCAACCGAAACCCCAGCGCGTAACTGCGATTGGGAAGCTGGCGCATGTACCCCCGCTCCACGAGCGTGCGCACCAGCCTGTGCGCGGTCGGCACCGGCAGGTTGGCCCCGGCAGCGATCTCGGCAACCGTCTGGCTTCCACCCTTCGCAGCAACGCCTTCCAGGACGTCGAGCGCTCGATGCAGGGATTGCACCCCACCGGCGGGGGCGCTCACAGGACGCCTGACCATGTGGCCAACGTTGACACAACGCTACCTCCATGATTCTCTAAACGAGAGGATCATTCCACGATATGAAATGATTCTCCCGGCTCCGGCGTTGCCGTTGCTGAGAGCGCAGTCTCCCATGCCGATCTGCGACAGTCCATGGCGGTCGGTGCGGGAACAACAGGATAGAGGCGGTGGATCGATGACTGAGCGTGTGACCGTGGGTAACTTGCGGGTCGCCAAGGTGCTGCATGACTTCGTGAACAACGAGGCGTTGCCGGGCACTGATCTGGATCCGGACAGTTTCTGGGCCGGGGCCGACAAGGTGGTCACCGACCTGGCCCCGCGCAACGCGGAGTTGTTGGCCCGCCGCGATGAACTGCAGGCCCAGATCGACGAATGGCATCGCCACCATGTCCTGGAGCCCCACGACGCGGCGGCCTACCAGGCCTTCCTGCGTGAAATCGGTTATCTGCTACCGGTTCCCGACGATTTCACCATCACCACCTCGGGGGTGGACCCGGAGATCACCTCCACCGCCGGCCCGCAGCTGGTGGTGCCGGTGCTCAACGCCCGCTTCGCCCTGAACGCCTCCAACGCCCGCTGGGGCTCCCTGTATGACGCCCTCTACGGCACCGATGTGATTCCCGAAGACGACGGCGCCGAAAAGGGAACCTCCTACAACAAGGTGCGCGGCGACAAGGTCATCGCCTACGCCCGCAAGTTCCTCGACGACACCACCCCACTGGCATCGGGGTCGTGGACTGAGGCCGTCAAGTTGAGCATCGCTGACGGTGCGTTGGTGGTCGCGCTCAGTGAGGACACCGCCGTCGGGCTGGCCACCCCCGAGCAGTTCGCCGGGTATCTGGGCGAACCCGATGCGCCGACCTCGGTGTTGCTGGTCAATCATGGACTGCACATCGAAATCCTCATCGACGCCGACTCCCCCATCGGTGCCACCGACACCGCCGGCATCAAAGACGTGGTGCTGGAATCGGCGGTCACCACCATCATGGACTTCGAAGACTCGGTCGCCGCCGTCGACGCCGAGGACAAGGTGCTCGGCTACCGCAACTGGCTGGGCCTCAACCGCGGCGACCTGGCCGAAGACGTCACCAAAGCCGGCAAGACGTTCACCCGCGTGCTCAACGCCGACCGCACCTACACCCGACCCGACGGCGAAGAACTCACCCTGCCCGGGCGCAGCCTGCTGTTCGTCCGCAACGTCGGCCACCTGATAACCAACGACGCCATTGTGTTCGAGGATGGCGCTGAAGTGCCAGAGGGCATTCTGGATGCGCTGCTCACCAGCTTGATCGCGATCCACGGATTGCGGGACGGCAGTCACAATGATGGAGCCAACGGCCCCCTGCTCAACTCCCGCACCGGCTCGATCTACATCGTCAAACCCAAAATGCACGGCCCCGACGAGGTCGCCTTCACCTGCGAACTGTTCTCCCGCGTCGAAGACGTCCTCAACCTGCCCCAAGGCACCCTCAAGGTCGGCATCATGGACGAAGAACGCCGCACCAGCGCCAACCTCAAAGCCTGCATCAAAGCCGCCGCCGACCGCGTGGTGTTCATCAACACCGGCTTCCTCGACCGCACCGGCGACGAAATCCACACCTCCATCGAAGCCGGCCCCATGGTCCGCAAAGGCACCATGAAAACCCAACCCTGGATCAAAGCCTACGAAGACGCCAACGTCGACACCGGCCTGGCCGCCGGCCTGTCCGGCAAAGCCCAGATCGGCAAAGGCATGTGGGCCATGCCGGATCTGATGGCCGACATGCTCGAGCAGAAAATCGGCCAGCCCAAGAGCGGCGCCACCACCGCCTGGGTGCCCTCCCCCACCGCAGCCACCCTGCACGCCCTGCACTACCACCAGGTCGACGTCTTCGCCGTCCAGAAAGACCTCGAAGGCCAGACCCGCACCACCCTCGACGAACTGCTCACCCTCCCCCTGGCCGACTCCTCGCTGACCTGGGCCCCCGACGAGATCCACCAAGAAGTCGACAACAACTGCCAATCCATCCTCGGCTACGTCGTGCGCTGGATCGACCAGGGCGTGGGCTGCTCCAAAGTCCCCGACATCCACGACGTCGCCCTGATGGAAGACCGCGCCACCCTACGCATCTCCAGCCAACTGCTGGCCAACTGGCTACGCCACGGCGTCATCACCGCCGACGACATCCGCACCAGCCTGCAACGCATGGCCCCGGTGGTGGACCGCCAAAACGACGGCGACCCCACCTACCACCCCATGGCACCCGACTTCGACACCAACATCGCCTTCCAAGCCGCCCAAGAACTCATCCTCGAAGGCGGCGCACAACCCAACGGCTACACCGAACCGATCCTGCACCGCCGCCGCCGCGAGTACAAAGCAGCCGCGGCGCAAGCGATTCGGTAGGCAGCCAGCAGATTGGACTTACAGGTCCATTTTCGAGGCGAACGATGGCCTCGTGAGCTTGCCGGTGCTCAGCGCGTGATGTCGGCCAGGGCCTTGACGACTTTCCTGACCAAGTGGTCATGCGCCGAGGCCGGCCACGCGGCCACCAACTCGACACCGAGGCTGCGGGGCTGCAGCGGCCGGTAGACGACACCGGCGATGTCCAGAGCGGACGTCGGCGCCGGCACCAGGGCCACCCCGAGGCCGGCCGCAACGAGGGTGACCAGGGTCGAGGTCTCCTCCACCTCGTGGCGCACCCGGGGAGTGAAGCCGGCGTCAGCGCACAGCGTGGTCACAAACGATCCCATGACGGAGCGCCCGCCGCCGACATGCGCCACAAAATCTTCGTCACGAAGATCGGACACGGCCAGGGTCTTCCGCTTGGCCAGCCGGTGGCCTTCGGGCAACGCCACCAGCAGTGAATCACGGCGGATGATCTCGGTGGTCAGGCCGGCATCGACCACCGGCGGGCGCAGCAGCGCTAGGTCGATTTCCCCGGCCGCCAATGCCGCGAGTTGCGCCGGCGCCAGCATCTCACCGCGCACGCGCACGTCGACGTCGGGAAGCAGCTCGCTCAGCGCGCGGACAAGCTGCGGCAGCACCGAATACGTGGCCGAGCCGACACACCCGATGGTCAGTCGGCCGGTGGTTCCCGCGGCCACCCGGCGGGCCAGATCCGCGGCGTCCTCCACCGCATCCAAGATCGTGACCACCCGCTCCAGGTACGCCTGGCCGGCCGGCGTCAGCTCGACGTTGCGGGTGGAGCGGATCAGCAGCGCCACACCCAATTCGCCTTCGAGCTGGCGGATCTGCTGCGACAGCGGCGGCTGGGCGATGAGCAGCCGTTGCGCCGCGCGGCCGAAGTGCAGCTCTTCGGCCACAGCCCGGAAGTAGCGCAGGTGCCGTAACTCCATTGAGACTTCTTGCCTATCAAACAAGCCAATTTAAGTATTTCAGAATATCCTCGGGGCAGCCTACCGTCGAGGGATGGATGTCGTGATCTGCAATCCCGTCCGCACCCCGGTAGGCCGGATGGGCGGCGCCCTGGCCGCGCTGACCGCAACCGACCTGGCCACCGCGGCACTGCGCGCGCTGATCGACCGCACCGGCCTGGGAGAACACGAGGTCGACGACGTTGTTCTGGGCAACGGCTACGCCAATGGTGAGGCGCCGGCCATCGGGCGCATCGCCGCCTTGGACGCCGGGTTGGGCACCGGGGTTCCCGGTCTGCAGATCGATCGACGGTGCGGGTCCGGGTTGCAGGCGGTGCTGTATGCCGCCGGGCAGGTGGCCACGGGCGCGGCCAACGTGGTGATCGCCGGCGGCGCGGAGTCGATGTCCAATGTCGAGCATTACGCCCTCGGCCTGCGGACCGGTGTCCGCCAAGGTGGTATCGCACTGTTGGATCGCCTGGACCGCGCTCGCGAAACCGCCGGCGGCAGTTCGCATCCCATTCCCGGCGGCATGATCGAGACCGCCGAGAACCTGCGCCGCGAATACGGCATCACCCGCGAAGAGCAGGATGAGCTGGCCGTACGCTCACATCACCGCGCGATTGCCGCACACGAATCCGGTCGCTTCGCCGACGAGTTGGTGCCGCTGACCGTGCCGGGCAGACGCAGTGAGCCTGACATCCTGGTCGATCGCGACGAGCACCCTCGGGCGGATATCAGTGTCGAGAAGCTGGCGGCCCTGCGACCCATCCGGGCCAAGATCGATGCCGAATCGACGGTCACCGCCGCCAACGCATCCGGCCAGAACGACGGTGCCGCACTGTGTGTGGTCACCACCGCCACCGACGCGGCCCGGCTGGGTTTGACGCCGATGCTGGCGCTGCGTTCGTGGGCGGTGACCGGCTGCGGCCCCGAAGTCATGGGCATCGGTCCCGTGAATGCCAGCGCAGCGGCGCTGCAGCGTGCCGGACTCACCCTCGACGACATCGACCTCATCGAACTCAACGAGGCCTTCGCCGCGCAGGTGCTGGCAGTGCTGGCCGAGTGGAAGGTCGATCCCCTCGATGAGCGGTTGAATCCGAACGGGTCCGGGATTTCGTTGGGGCATCCGATCGGCGCCACCGGCGCCCGCATTCTGGCGACCGCGGCCTATGAGGCCCGGCGCCGTGATGCGCGCACCGTCCTGGAAACCATGTGCATCGGCGGTGGCCAGGGCTTGGCCGCGGTGTTCGAGGTGGTCCGATGATGGCCACCATCTGTGACACCACTGCCGAGGCAGTGGCCGACATCAAAGACGGCAGCACCGTCCTGATCGGCGGCTTCGGAATGGCGGGCATGCCCGTTGCGCTCATCGACGCGCTGATCGATCATGGCGCAACAGATCTCACCGTCGTGTCGAACAACGCCGGCAACGGCGACACCGGTTTAGCTGCACTGCTTGCCGCCAAACGCGTACGCAAGGTGATCTGCTCGTTCCCCCGGCAGTCCGACTCCTGGGTCTTCGACGGCCTCTACCGCGCCGGCGACATCCAACTCGAGGTCGTACCGCAAGGCACCCTCGCCGAGCGGATGCGCGCCGCCGGCGCCGGCATCGGTGCGTTCTACTGCCCCACCGCAGTGGGGACACCCCTGGCAGAAGGCAAGGAGGAACGCGTGATCGACGGACGCGCCTACATTCTGGAGTATCCCCTGGCTGGTGACGTCGCCCTGATCGGTGCCTACCGTTCCGACCGGATGGGCAACCTGGTGTACCGCAAGACCGCTCGCAACTTCGGGCCCGTGATGGCCACCGCCGTGGCCACCACCATCGTCCAGGTGAACGAAGTGGTCGACACCGGCACCCTCGATCCCGAAACCGTTGTCACTCCCAGCATCTACGTCGACAAGGTGGTGGCAGTATGAGCGCACTGACCAAAGAACAGATGGCCGCCCTCGTCGCGCGTGACATCCCGGCCGGCTCGTATGTCAACCTCGGGATCGGTCAGCCCACCACCGTGGCCGACCACCTTCCGGCCGGCGCCGGCATTGTGTTGCACACCGAAAACGGCATGCTGAACATGGGGCCGGCCGCCGTTGGCGATCAGATCGACCCCGACTTGACCAACGCCGGGAAGATCCCGGTCACCGAGCTTCCCGGAGCCGCGTACTTCCACCACGCCGACTCGTTCGCGATGATGCGCGGCGGCCATCTCGATGTCTGCGTGCTCGGTGCGTTCCAAGTGTCAGCCAAAGGAGATTTGGCCAACTGGCACACCGGCGCTGCCGACGCGATCCCCGCCGTCGGGGGCGCCATGGACCTGGCCATCGGCGCCAAGCAGGTGTTTGTGATGATGACGCTGTTCGCAAAAGATGGCTCGCCGAAGCTGGTTCCGTCGTGCACCTACCCGCTGACCGGCCTCGGCTGCGTCTCCCGCGTCTACACCGATCTGGCGGTTTTCGACATCGCGGCCGACGGCGTGACCATCCGCGACACCTTCAGCATCAGCCGGGCCGAACTCGCCGACCGTCTCGACGTGCCGTTCACCGACGCTTGACACCAGCGTGGAACTCCACCGGTCACAGGATGTCGACGTCCCCGTCGCCGTCGGTGTCGCCGCAGCGAAGTCTGATGTCTTGCAGAGGTTTACGAATGTTCTTCAGCTCAGCGCCAACCTGTGGATTCGCGGTGAAGTACTCGTCGACCTTCGGCTGAATGGTCTCCGGCGACAACCCGTGCAGGCTGGTGAAGAAATCGTTGACCGCCGGATGGGTGAACAGATACGCCGAGGTTGCCGCCGACACACCAGAGCCCACCCCGGCAAGATCGGCAGCGCTGCAGTTCTGCGGTGGCTCGGCGGTCGCCGCTGGGACGAACAACAAGGGCGTGCTGACCGCAGCGGCTCCGACGAAGCCGGCCACCACGCGACGGGCAGTGAGCAACATGGCTGTGAAGCTACACAGACTCCCTCGTTACTCACCTGGGAACGACCTGTGGGCATGCTGTCACCGGCAGTCAGTTGGTGGACGGGTGGTCGGGGTTCGAAGGGTGTGTACCTCCACCATTTGGCGCGTTCCCCCGTGGGGCCTGGGCACGGTGGAACATCGGGTGGCGGTGTGGTCGGTGGCCGGGCCAGGGATCTGGCGGTGAGGCGGCGGCCGGCGGCGTCGCTGACGACGAGTTGGTGGGCGGGCCGGTGATGGTGATGAGACCGCGGTGATGGGCCCGGTGGTGATACGGGCACACCAGGGCCAGGTTCCACAACTCGGTCGGGCCACCGTCTTCCCAATGCTGCAGGTGGTGGGCGTCGCACGCCTGCGGTGCACTCAGGGAACTCGGCAGAGCGCTGCGCCACCGTGGTGAGGGTCTTTGCGGTGCGCGGCGAGACACCGGTTCTGGCGGCCACCAACGACGCGATCTCCACGATCCGGCCGTCGAGGGCATTACGCTGCCCGGTCAACTCCGCCAACGTATCGAACAACACGTCAAGCCGCTGCGCGGGAAACATCCCGGCATCGGCCAAAGGTGTTGCGGAAGACGTGAACCCATCAAGACAGAAGGGTGTGACAAAACCGGGCCCAGAACACAACGGGCCCACACAACACAGCGGACAAGACCGAGGCTAGCGGTCATAGCGATGGTACGTACCGGTCATCGCGCCGTCCGGGTCGAGCCGGCCCAAGATGGCCTCGCTGATGGCGGCCAGTTGCGACACCTGTTCGGGCGTCAACGCGTCGATGACCATGTCCCTGACCGTCGCGGAATGCCCGGGTGCAGCTTCGCGCACTTTGCGCCAGCCCGCCGCCGTCAATCGCGCGTTGGTCACCCGGGCGTCGTCGGGAGAGGGAAACCGTTCGACCAGCCCGCGCTCCTCGAGCCGTTTCACGACGTGCGACAACCGGGGCGGTGTCGCACTGGTATGTGCGGCAAGCTCGCTCATACGCAAGGTCCGCTTCGGCGCCTCGGACAGCATCGCCAACACGAAGTACTCGAAGTGCAGGAGTTCTGCATCCCGGCGCAGCTGCGTGTCGAGAACACCGGGGAGCAACTCCAACACCGACGCCAATCGCACCCATGCCGCCAACTCAGCCTGCGTCAACTCAGCTGTCTTCACCACACCAGTGTGTCATGAAGTTGTAGCTACAACCATTTTCTGCTAGCTTTTAGTTGTAGCTACAACCAACCACGGAGTGCTGAGTCAGATGACCGTCTCACCTGTCCGCCTGAACCACGCAGTGTTGTTCGTCGCCGACGTCGACCGGGCGGTGGACTTCTACACGACGGTGTTCGGCATGGATCTTGTAGTGCGGGAACCTGGGCTCAACGGCGCGTTCCTGCGACTCCCCCGCTCGGGAAATCACCACGACCTCGGACTGTTCGGCATTCCCGGTGCGGTCCGGCCACCGCGACGGTCCGTCGGTCTCTACCACCTGGCGTGGCAACTCGACACCGTCGACGAGTTGGTCGAATTCCGCCGGGTGCTCATCGAAGCCGGTGCCTACACCGGCGAATCGAACCACGGAGCCACCAAGAGCGTCTACGGCGCCGATCCCGACGGCAATCAGTTCGAGATCATGTGGATGCTCCCACGCCAGGAGTGGGGTCAGCATGAGAACTCGGCCGTGGTCGAAAGGCTGGATCTGGCAGCCGAAGTCAAGAATTGGTCAGGCGCCCGCACGGCCGGTGAACTCGTACACCAACCCGCGGGCAGCGCCGCCCGCGCCATTCCCGATTCGAAGGAGAACTGACCTGTGACCACACTCGATACCCGACTGAGCACGTACACACCCACCGCACTGGGGGTGTTCCGCATCGTCTTCGGCCTGCTGTTCCTGTGCCACGCGACGGCGCACCTGTTCGGCTGGCCGGGTGGCCAGGCCGCGGCGTTCGGTCAGTGGCCGTACTTCTACGCGGGCGTGATCGAGTTGGTGACCGGCGTGCTGATCGTCATCGGATTGTTCACCCGCGTCGCAGCGTTCATCGCCTCCGGCACCATGGCGTTCGCCTTCTTCATCGCGCATGTGTCAAAAGGCATTGTCCCGATGGTCAATGGCGGCGAAGCCGCGGTGCTGTACTGCTTTGCGTTCCTGTTCCTCGTCTTCGCCGGAGCCGGAGCATTTGCGCTCGACGCCCGCCGCGGAGCGCAGGTCTAGAACCGCCCAAGGCGGCCCCGAAGTCTGCTCCGGGGCCGCCTTTTTCAGCGCCTAGAGAGTCGCCGGCACGCGCCTACCGGCCAGCAGCGACGCATAACCGGACTGCTCGAGTTCGCGGCAGTAATGCTGGTACACCTGCCCGCCACCCATGTACACCTGGAACTCCTCGCGTTTGCCGGGCACGTTCTCACCCAGGAACCAGGCCTTGGCCTTCTTGCCTTCGGTGTACATCACCGTCGCCTTGCCGGTGCGTTCGGTCTCTTCGGCCCACCACTCCTCGGACTCCGGTGTGGCCTCGAAGGCGTCGACGTCGTTGTCGATTGCCCACTTCAGGGCCCGCTGCAGCCACTGCGCACCCAACTGGATGGGCACCACCAGGTTCGAGTACGGAGTCTGCGGCCCCAGCGACATGAAGAAGTTGGGAAAACCGTGGACGCTGATACCCAGGTTGGACCGCAGCCCGTCGCGGGCCCACCTCTCACGCAACGTGATTCCTTCACGCCCGACGATGTCGATGTTCGTCAAGGTGCCGGTCATGGCGTCGAATCCGGTGGCGAAGATCAGCACGTCCAGCTCGTACTCGGTATCACCGACACGAACTCCGGCCGGCGTGATCGCCGTGATCGGGGTGGACGCGGTGTCGATCAACTGCACATGGTCGAGGTTGAACGCGTCGTAGTAGCCGTGCCCGGTCGGGACCCGTTTGCCGTTGAACGAGTAGGTCTTCGGACTCAGCAGGTCCGCAGTGGCCGGGTCTTTCACGATCTCGCGGATCTTCGATCGGATGAACTCCGAGGCCAGCTCGCTGGCCTCGTGGTTGACGGCCAGGTCATTGAAACACTCGTTGGCGAAGTGGAATCCGCCTTCGTTCCATTTGCTTTCGAAGATTGCGCGACGCTGTTCGGGTGACACCTCCAGCGCGCTGAACTGCGCCGGTTCCATCGCCACGCCGAACGGGTGGTTGGCCGCCTTCTCGTAGATGGCGTCGTAGTTGTCCCGCAGCCACTGCATCTGCTCGTCGGTCACGGGGTCGTTGGTGGTCTCCACCACGAAGTTCGGGGTGCGCTGGAAGACCACGAATTCGTCGACCAGCGGCGCGATTTCGGGCAAGATCTGAATACCGGAGGCGCCCAGGCCGATCAGGCCGACGCGCTTGCCTGCCAGGTCGACGCCCTCGCGCGGCCAGTGGGCGGTGTGGTACTTCGCGCCGGCGAAGCTGTCGATGCCGGGGATGTCCGGATAGATGGCCTGCGACAGCACCCCCATTCCGCTGATCAGGTACTTGGCCACCAGCGGTGCGCCACCGTCGATGTGAACCGTCCAGGTGTTGGTGTCCTCGTCGTAGTGGGCGGACTGCACCCGGGTGTTGAGCCGGATGTCGCGGCGCAGGTCCAATCGGTCGGCGACGAAGTTCAGGTAGGCCAGCACTTCCTGACCGGCGGGATAGCGCTGCGTCCAGGTCCACTCGTCGCGTACCTCCTTCGAGAACGAGAACGAGTAGTAGCTGTATTCACTGTCGGTGCGCACCCCGGGGTAACGGTTACCCAGCCAGGTGCCGCCCACGCCGTCCTGCGCGTCGACGACCAGGGTGTCCAGACCGATCTCGCGGAGGTGGTGCAGGATCGCCAAGCCGGAGAAGCCGGCTCCGATCACGATGGCGTCATGGGTTTCGATGGTCATCAGAACTCCTTGGAGGTTCAGGCGTTGGCGGGTTGGGCGGCGTGCAGGTGAGCACCGGCGGTACGGCGGTCCTGATACCAGGCCGCCATGGTGGCGATCGCACGATCGGCGGCGACCAGTTGACCTGCCTGCAAAGGAAATACATGCTGCTGGCCGGTCGCCACATCGAAGGTGACGTCCACGCCGTCAGCGGTTGCGCGCGTGTGGAGCCGTGTTGCGTCGGCGTACAGCGATTCGATGTCGGCGGCGGTGATGTAGAGGGGCGGGAAGCCGGTGAAGTCGGCGTAGAGCGGATTGACCAGCGGGTCGGTCGGATCTGCACCGCCGGACAGATAGCGGTCGATGTTGCCCTGCAACCCTTCCCTGGTGATCAGGAAATCGGTGGCGTCGTTGGACACCAGCGTCTCCCCGGTGTTCTCCATGTCCAGCCACGGCGAGATGGCCATGACCAGCCCCGGCTTGCGGTGTAACCGCAGCGTGGTGGCGATCGCGATGTTGGCGCCCGCACTGTCACCGACGAAACTGATGTCGGCCGGCGCGATACCCGCGGCGGTCAGACCGTCGAAGACGGCGGTGGCGTCGTCCAGTTGCGCGGGGTACGGATGTTCGGGCGCGCGGCGGAAGTCGGCGACGAAACCCACGGCGCCGCAGGCGGCGGCGACATGGCCGGCGAGTTTGCGATGGCTGGCCGATGACCCGAGCGCGAATCCGCCGCCATGCAGGAACACCAGCACCTGGGTGGGGTCCGCGGTCAGCGGGGTCACCAGAATCCCGGGCACGCCGCCGATCTCGGTGGATTTGTAGGTGACGTCCTCGGGTTCGGCGGTGGCGCGCTGCCAGTCCTCGAACACCCACCGCATCAACCGCAAGGACATCTGCGGGTTGGCGACGAACTCCTCTGTCCATTCGGCATAGATGGCGCCGAGCGGATCGGTGGGCTGACCGGTCATATGCGTCTCCTGAAATCGGTTGACAGCGGCTGTGATCCGCCGCACTGCAGCCAGTCTGTGACGCTGGGAGACACCCGCCGCGAGGTGTCGCAGATTGACACACCGCTGTCTCAGCGTGACGCAGGTCACTGCGGCGGCATCGGCGCGCGCCACGCTGTCCTCACCGCATCCCCTCGATGAGAGAAGCACCCCCATGAACCGTCTGAACGACAAAGTC
Source organism: Mycolicibacterium sp. SMGY-1XX (assembly GCF_059132455.1). Lineage (NCBI taxonomy): Bacteria > Bacillati > Actinomycetota > Actinomycetes > Mycobacteriales > Mycobacteriaceae > Mycobacterium > Mycolicibacterium sp. SMGY-1XX. The sequence continues at coordinate 2,225,478 of NZ_CP101139.1, read as the reverse complement.
GCGCTGGTCACCGGCTCGTGCCGCGGCATCGGACACGCCATCGCCGAGGCGTTCGCCCGCGAGGGCGCCACCACCATCGCCACCGGACGCTCGAAGACCGACGAATCCTTCGGGCCCCGGTCACCCGGAATCGACTACCGCCAGCTCGACGTCTCCCAGGAGGACGACTGGTCGACCGTCATCGCTGAGGTGCTGGACCGGTACGGCCGTATCGACGTGTTGGCCAACAACGCCGGCATCATCGCCTACCAGTCACTGCACGAACTCAGCGTGTCCGAGTGGGAGCGCGTCATCGCCACCAACCAGACCGGTACCTGGCTCGGTATGCGTGCCGTCATTCCCCACATGGTGAGCCGGCGCACCGGTTCGATCATCAACGTCTCCTCCATTTGGGGCAATGCCGCCGTCGCGGGCGCGCACGCCTATCACGCCACCAAGGGCGCGGTCCGCAACATGTCCAAGAGCGCGGCGATCAGTTATGCCAAGGACAACGTGCGGGTGAACTCGGTGCATCCGGGCTTCATCAAGACCCCACTGACCGACGCGCAGGAAGTCGAGATCAACGAGTTCGTCGTCGCGCAGACACCGATGGGGCGGGCCGGTCTGCCCGGGGAGATTGCCGACGGCGTGGTGTTCCTGGCTTCCGATGAGGCCAGCTTCATCACCGGGTCGGAGCTGGTGATCGACGGGGGTTACCTGGCGCAGTAGGCGCACCCGGCAGGCTCGTCACCCGGAGATGTTGTAGGTCTTGAGCTTTCGGTGGATCGTCGCGCGCGAGACACCGAGCAGCTCGGCCGCCTTCGAGCGGTTGCCACCGGCCTCCTGTAGCGCTCGCCGGATGGTCTCCATCTCGGTGCGCTCGATCATCGACCACGACCGCCGGGCCCGCAGCGAGTTGGGCAGGTGATCCAGTTGCACCAGCCCGCGGACACCCTCGGAGACCAGTTGTTCGACCAGCGTCCGTAATTCGGTGATGTTGCCCGGCCACCCCGCGGTCTCCAGAGCCCGACGTGCGTCGTCACCGAGTGCCAGGCGAAGGCCTGGGGAGCGTTGTGCCACCAGCGCATTCCACAGGCCGGAGATGTCACCGGAGCGTTCGCGCAGCGGTGGCACCCAGACCATCGCCACCCCCAGCTTGGTCGCCAACGCCTCGGCCTCGGCCTGGTCGGCGGCGGTGGCCGTCAGCAGCACCGAACCGCGGATCATGGTGCGCACTGCCGCGACAGTCTGCGAGTCGAGATGCTCCACCGCACGCACCACCACACGCGGGGCGGTCGAGACGGTCTCGGCAAGCTGACGCAGCCAGGCCTGGTCACCGACGATCTGACGTTGTGCGGTGTGCACCACCTCGACATCGGGCTGCGCCACACCCGGTCGGTACGGGCGGCCCAGTGCCAGGGATGTCTTCCCGCTGCCGGCCTCACCGGCGATCAGCAGCGCGCTGCGCGCGGCGATGTGCCTGCTGACGTGGTGCGCGGCAGCCAGCCACGACTTCGTCTGCCCCACCAGCGCGTCGGCCGTCGTCCTGCCGTGACCGACGGACACCCGCGGCGCCGGACTCAATGTGGCCACCACCCCGGCCGCACCGTCGAGCACGGTCACATCCACAGCTGTTGTACCGATGGACAATTCGGCGGTCAGCCGGGCGTCGTGACGCATACCGGCGCACAGGTGCCCGATCAGATCGACGTCGGACTGGGTGAGTTCGCCGGCCCGCCGGCTACGCATCGTCAACCCGTCGGGCCCGAACGCCACCACCGGCCCGGTGTGTCTGCCCGAGGCGTCGAGGAACGCCGCCAACATGGCCCGTGCGCCTGGTTGCGCAACGTCGAGGACGTGTTGTTGCAGTTGCGAGGCAAGCGAATTCGTCAGCGGAAGCAGCAAGCCGCTGCGCTCGTCGATCTTCGTCGACATCGTCACCGCGGCCAGCAGCTTGCCCGTGATCGGATGCCAGACGGGCGCGCCGGTGCACAGTGCGTTCTGGTAGACGTCGGCGAAATGCTCGGCACCTTCGATGAGCACGCTCTTCCCCGAGGCCAGGGCGGTGCCCACCCCGTTGGTGCCGACGGCATCCTCGGCCAGCACCGCGCCACGGACGGTGCCCAGGCGATCGAGTTGATTCATGGCGGCGGAGTCCTGCGACCACCGCTGCACGATGCGGCCCTGGGCATCGGCGAGCAGCAGGCCCATCCCCGACCCGGCCAGATCCTCCGCGGCGCGGGCCATCGGCGCCTGGAACATCTCCAGTAAATGGTTGTCGAGCAGGTCCTCGTCGACCCGCGGCACGTCACGCACGTTGGCCGGCGCCCCGAGAGCGCTCTTGGACCGCAGCCAGGACTCCAAGAGCTCGGTGGGCACCGCCTGACCTGCATCGGAAGCAGTGAGGAACTGCGCGCGGATCTCCTCTATCCGCGATCCAGTGGGTCTCACCGACACCTATGACTCCTTGCGTCACGCCTTCGACAGCAACCCGAATGCGATCTGGGTCACACAGTACATCCTGGGCCGTCTCCCCCGGGCGATCGCCAACTGTCTCAAAAAGACGCAGTCGTCGGTGGGGTCACATCGGCGTCTTAGCGTGATGTGAGACCGCGGTGGAGTAGCCCGCGGCAGCCACTTCCTCAATCCCTGAAAGACGGAGAACCATGACGACGACTCTGGTCAGCCCTTCCGACACCGCCGCCGTCCACGGTCGCCGGGTCCCCACGGGCTTGTTCATCGACGGACTCTGGCGGCGGGGGGAGACGACGTTCGCCGTGCTCGATCCCGCCACCGGCGCCGAGATCGCGGCGGTTTCCGACGGCACCGCCGACGACGCGCTGGCCGCCCTGGATGCGGCGGCGGCGGCCCAGTCGGCGTGGCGTCACGTGGCCCCACGGGACCGTGCTGAGCTGTTCACTGCCGCCCACCGGCTGCTGCTGTCGCGGGCCGAGGCGTTCGCCGACGTGATGACGGCCGAGAGCGGGAAGCCGCTGGCCGAGTCACGCGCAGAGTTCGCCCTGTCCGCGGAGTTCTTCCTCTGGTACACCGAACAGATCGCGCACCTGCACGGCACGTTCGCACCGGCGTCGCACGGCGGTTACCGCGTGATCACCACCCATCAGCCGGTGGGCCCCGCCCTGTTGATCACGCCGTGGAACTTCCCGATGCTGATGATCGCCCGCAAGGCCGGTGCAGCGCTGGCCGCGGGCTGCCCGGTCATCGTCAAGAGCGCCAAGGAAACTCCGCTGACATGCGCTCTGTTCGTCGAAACTCTGCGCGAGGCAGGGTTTCCCGACGGGGTGGTGAACCTCGTGCACACTTCGTCGTCAGCTGCGGTGTCAGCGGCACTGATGGCCGATGACCGCCTGCGCAAAGTCAGCTTCACCGGATCGACCGGCGTCGGTGCCACCCTGCTGGAGCAGGCGGCTCCTGGCATCATCAACACCTCCATGGAACTCGGCGGTGACGGGCCGTTCATCGTGCTCGACGACGCCGACGTGGAACTCGCGGCACAGCAGGCCGTCGTCTGCAAGTTCCGCAATGCCGGGCAGGCGTGCGTGGCCGCCAACCGGATCATCGTGCACAGCTCCGTCGCGCAACGGTTCACCGACCGCTTCGTCGAACTCACCGAAGCGCTGAACGTCGGCAACGGCTTCGACGACGGCACCGATGTCGGACCGATCATCTCAGCGCGGCAACGTGATTCGGTGGTCGATTTGGTGCAGACCCTACGCGGGACCGGCGCCGAGCTGCTCACCGGCGGTGCGCCACTTCCCGGCGACGGCTACTTCTTCTCCCCCACCGTGTTCCGGGTGCCGGGCCGGCCCGCAGAGCTGTGCAGTCGCGAACTGTTCGCTCCTGTCGCCACCGTCTACGAAGTGGGGTCCACCGCCGAGGCCATCGCCTTCGCCAACGACACCAGCTACGGGCTGGCAGCGTACGTATTCACCAAGGACCTGTCGCGCGCGCTGGCCGTCGGGGAGCGACTGGACTTCGGCATGGTCGGCATCAACCGCGGCATCATGGCCGACCCGGCCGCCGCGTTCGGTGGCGTCAAGGCCTCCGGTCTGGGCCGCGAGGGTGGCCACGATGCCATCTATGACTACCTCGAACCCAAGTACCTCGCCGTGACCGTCAATGAGGAAGAAGGCCTGTCATGACCACCTTCGCCGCGCCGCCCGCGCTGCACACCGCCAACGAGCTCGGCCTCGGGTTGCTTCGTCAGCCGACGATGGTGCTCTTCGGAGCAGGCCAGCGTCGCCAGATCCCGCGCGTCGTGGCGGGAATCGCGACGCGGGTGCTGATGGTGACCGACGCCCGTATGGCCGCCAGCGCCGAATTCGGGTTGCTCGTCCAGGCTTTGGTGGACCACGGGTTGTCGGTGTCGGTTTATGACGGCACCGAACCCGACCTGCCGCGCCGCAATGTCGTCGATATCGTCGAGCGATTCGGCGCCTCGACACCTGAGGCGATCGTCGGGATCGGCGGCGGATCGTGCATGGACCTGGCCAAGGTGGCCTCGGTGGTGCTCACCCACGGCGGCGATGTGCGCGACTACTACGGTCAGTTCCTGGTCCCGGGACCCGGGATCCCGGTGATCACCGTGCCCACCACCGGCGGCACCGGCGCCGAAGTCACCTGCATCTCAGTGGTTTTCGACGAAGACCAGGGCATGAAGGTGGGCGTGGCGAGCCCGCATCTGGAAGCTCACGCCGCCGTCATCGACCCCGAACTGACGCTCACCTGCCCTCCCGGCTTGACCGCGGCCTCCGGCGCGGACGCCCTGTCGCATCTGATCGAGTCGTTCACCGGCCGAGCCAAAAATCCTGACGCCGACCAGCTGGCCACCACCTTGTACGCCGGTAAGAACGTACTGGCCGACGTGTACGCACGCACCGGGCTGGCACTGCTGAACCGGTCACTGCCGGCGGTCGCCGCCGACCCCGGCGACCTTTCGGCCCGGTCGGACACGCTGTTCGGCGCGTACTGCGCCGGGATGGCGATCAATACCGCCGGCACCGCGGGAGCGCATGCCATCCAGTCTCCGATCGGCGCGCTCACCCACACCCCACACGGTTTCGGCATCAGTGCCCTGCTGCCCTACGTCATGCGGTACAACCTGCCCGCCCGGGTGCCGGAATTCGCGGAGATCGGCCGTATCCTCGGGGTGGCCGAGCCGACGGATCCCGAAGAGAGGCAGGCACGGTCGGCGATCGACCGGATCGAGGAGATCCTGTCTGCTCTCGGCGCTCCGCTGGATCTGCGGACCTTGGGTCTGGATCCCGGCGACTTCACCTACGTCGCGCAACAGAGCATGCTGGCCACCCGGCTGACGGCCAACAATCCGCGCACGCTGACGCCGGAGTCGGTGATGTCGATTCTCGAGCACGGTTACGCCGGCGACCGGGGCTGGTGACGACGTGGCTATCGCGGTGCTGGGCGCCGGTTCCATCGGGGTGGCGTTCGCAGTCTTGTTCGCCCGGCAAGGCGTGGAGGTGTCGGTCTACGATCCCGTCGATGCCGCGCTGCCGCGGGCTGCCACGGAGCTGGCAAGTCGGCTGGAACAGTTGGGTGTTGTTTCGCCGCCCTCCGTGCGCTTCACCTCGGACCTCGCGTCTGCGCTCGACCGTGCCCAGTTCGTGCAGGAGTGCGCTCCCGAGCGTCTCGACGTCAAACAGGACTTGTTTCGCCGCGCCGCCGCACTGACGTCGGCTGACGTTCCCCTGGTGAGCTCGAGTTCGGCGATCGTGCCGAGCGCGTTGGCTGCGGGTCTCAGCGCGGACGTCGCCGCGCGGGTTCTTGTCGGGCATCCGGGCAATCCGCCGTATCTGCTGCCGGTGATCGAAGTGGTGCCCTCGCCCGTTTCTTCCGAAATCGTTGTGCAGCAGACGGTCTCGCTGTACCGAGCGGCCGGGATGCGACCGGTGCTGGTGCGCCGCGAGGTGGAGGGCTTCCTGTTCAATCGGCTGCAGGGCGCCTTGTTGCGCGAGGCCTACTGCCTGGTGCGCGACGGGGTGGCGACCGTCGACGACATCGATGAGGTGGTGCGCAGCGGGCTGGGCCGGCGCTGGAGTGTCATCGGCCCGTTCGAGACCGCTGACCTCAACACCCGTGGCGGCATCGAGTCACACGCCGCCAAGATGGGTCCTGCTTATGCCCGCATGGGGTCCGAACGCGGACAACATGATCCGTGGACCCCGCAACTCGTGGCCGAGGTGACCGCACAACGACGCGCAATCCTGGACCTCGACGATTGGGACGAGCGGGTGCGGTGGCGGGACCGGAAGCTGATGGAGTTGGCCGCGGTATTGGAGGAAGGTAGCACTGTCGGCGTAGTGTGACTGCCTTGTGAACAGGTGGCTACCCAGGCCGCTGCAGGCGGTCTCGCTGGTCGCCGGTCAGTGGATTTTCGGCACCGGCGAAGCCATGCTCGTCGCGGCTCACCTGGGTAACTCACCTTGGACGGTATTCGCGCAGGGGCTCGCGAGCCTGACTCCCCTGTCGGTCGGGGTGATGACCAACATCATCGGTGCGGCCGTGCTGCTCCTGTGGATACCGCTGCGCCAGCGACCCGGACTCGGGACCGTGGCCAATGTGATCCTGGTCGGCACCGCCCTGGATGTCTCCCTGAGGTGGTTGCCTCAGCCGGATGGCTTGGTGGCCCGGTTGGCGTTGTGCATCGGCGGCATCGCGGTGGTTGCTCTGGGAAGTGGCTTGTACCTGCGATGCGGGCTGGGGCCCGGCCCGCGCGACGGGCTCATGACGGGGCTGGCCCGCGTGACCGGGTGGCCGCTGGGAGTGGCGCGAACTGCAGTCGAGGCCACCGTGCTGGTCTGCGGATGGCTTCTCGGTGGCGTCGCCGGCCTCGGCACGCTGCTGTTCGCGGTTTTCATCGGTCCCGGCGTGCACGCCGCTGTTCGTTTGCTCAGCCGCATCCCGGACGACGAGCTGTAGGTGTGGAGCACACGTGACTGGCGCGTCCGGGACTTCGCTGCGCGTCATCGGCCCCGGGACAGTGCAGTCAGATCACCGCTCCACCGTTGGGACTGATTATCTGTCCGACCATATAAGTGCCTGCGTTGCCCGCCAGAGCTTCGGCGACTGCGGCGATCTCATCAGGTGTGCCGTAGCGTCCGATCGGCAGACGTTGCGCTTCCGCGCCGGACGCGTATTCATCGACTGCCATCAACATCGCGGTGGCAACCGGTCCGGGGGCAATCGAGTTCACGAGAATTCCAGCGTGGGCGTACTCGCGCGCGAGTGCCTTCGTCAAGCCGACGATTGCCCCCTTCGACGCGCAGTAGGCCGCGGATTCGGCGGCGCCGGTGATACCCAACTCACTGGCAATCGTGATGATTCTTCCCGCTCCCCTACCGAGCATCCCGGGCAACGCGGCCTTGATCACTGCGAAACACCCATTGAGGTTCGTGTCCAGGATGTTGTCCCACACCGACCATTCGACAGTTGCCGACGGCCCGTGTTGGTGAATACCGGCACAGGGCACGACGAGGTCTATTCCACCAAAGTGTTTCTCGACTTCTTCGACGAAGGAGGTGACCGAGTCACGTTGTCTCACATCCAACCTGCGCACCAAGACCCGTGGGGTCGGGTTCGAGGTGGTGTAGATGCCACCAAAACTGAACTCATCGGAAATATCGGCCACGGCGATCCGCCAGCCCGACTCGGCGAGGCGATGAGCTATCGCCGCGCCGATACCGGTCGCTCCGCCGGTGATCAACGCTGTCTTGTCCGAACCGAATGTGCTGTCAGCGTCCACGCCAGAAACCTCCACTCACGTTCAGGACCGTGCCCGACAACCAGTTCCCTCCGGGGCCGAGCAGATAATCCACTGCATGTGCAATGGGTTCCGGACCGCCGAACCCCAATGCCTGCGCGTCCCCATAGTGCTGCGCCTGCCCTTCCGTCATCGGCTCGCCTGTTGATCCCGTGGCTCCCGGCGCTATCGCGTTGACCAAGATGCCGTTGCCTTCCAGTTCGGTCGCCAAACTCATTGTCATGCCGATTATCCCGGCTTTGGCTGCGGCGTAGGCCACCGAGACGCCAGGTGTTGGCACCACGCCGCAAATCGACGAGATGTTGACGACGCGGCCGGAGCCAGCGGCAATCATGGCCGGAAGGCAGGCTCTGGTCATGTTCCACGTGCCCGTGAGATTCACGTCGATAATCCGACGCCAATGCTGGTCGTCGATAGAAGTGGGAGCGACGAACTGGGCGTCGATACCCGCCACGTTCACCAGGAAGTCGATACCACCCAAGTCGCGGATCGCTGCAGACACAGCTGCATCCACCGACTCCGTCGACGCGATGTCGACGGCGTAAGCCTTCTTGCCCAGAGCCTTCGCAACCTGACCCACCTTGTCGAACTGGATATCGGCCAATGCGACATCAGTGCCGCTGTTGGTCACGAGGTGTCTGGTCACGGCTTCGCCGATACCCTGGGCCGCGCCGGTCACCAAGCCTTTGAGAACCGGTCGTTTCATGGGCGATCACCGACACTCGTTGCTGCCCCGGGCCGAGAGGTCAGCGGCGCTCGAACACCGCCGCTGATCGGCGGCGCGACAACATCTTTTGTCGGGACCCATCGTGGCCCCTTCGGCCCGTGAACGTACCGGGGTTCAGGGGACACCACCAGCAGCGCGTAGTACACGATGCCGGTGACGATGAAGGTGAAGAAGAAGCTGACATCAACACCGGCAAATAGGGCGTTGAGTGGGCCGACGATCATCGGCGTGTTCGCAGTCAACAGCCCGAGCACACATCCGATGAACCAGGCCGTCAGGGCGCGGACATTGAAACCGGCCACTGACCAATAAATGCCACCCCGCTGCCGCCTGGCGAACACCTGCAGATCATCACTCTGGTAGTAGGCGCGCCGTGTGATGAACCCGACGAGCATGATGGCAATCCATGGGGCGGACAAGATCAGAATCAAACTCAAGAAGCTGTTGACCGTGTCGACGAGATCGAAGACGAACCGCCCCAGGAAGACGACCACAATGGAAATGGCCCCGATGATGAAGGTTCCCTGCACCCGACTCACCGTGTGCACCAGCGACGAGAAGTCCAGGCCGGTACCGTACAGGGAGGCCACCCCGCCGGAGACTCCGCCCACGAGCCCAATCATGACGATCGCCGGAACGAACCACGATGGTGCCACCGAGATCAGACCATTCATGTAGTCCGCTGCATCGGGGACAAGGGTGGCCGTCGCCGCGCCGAAGAAGAATGGCACAAGCGAGATGACGTGGGCGAGAAAAGTCAGCAGCGCGAGTCTGGCGCCGCTGGTCTCGGACGGTAGGTAACGAGACCAGTCCCCGAGAAATGGTCCGAAGGACAACGGATTTGCCATGGCCACCAACATCGCGGCCACCCACGTCGAAGTCGCTGACCCGAATGCGTAGCCAGCCGGGTGACCTGAGTACGTGAAATCTATTTGGCCCCAGAACGCGGCGACGCCTACAGCCAGCACAACGAAGAGCGCGGGTGCGATGAAGGCGTTGACCCGCAGCACGCTCCGGTACCCCGCAATACAGATCAGGTAGATCAAAGCGGCGGTGGCGGCGTAACAGATCGCGGTCAATGCGTCTCCGGCGGCCTGCGGCGCGATGCGTGAAATCGCCGCCGCCACGGAGTCCCCGCCGACCCACACGGAAACGGTGAAGAAGGTCATGGCGATCAGCAGTGACAGCGACGTTCCGACAATCCGCCCGCGGACGCCGAAGTGCGCGCCGGATGTCACGGCGTTGTTGGTGTGTGTCTTGGAACCGAATATCGAAAGAGGAGCGAGGAAGACCGCGCCGACGAGAGTGCCGACCGTGATCGCCGTTACCGCCTGCCACAGGCTCAGTCCCATTGCTATCGGCAATGTTCCGAGAATCACCGTGGTGGTGGCCAGCGCCGCACCGACAGCGATTCTGAAGAAATCCGAGGGTCTCGATGTCTGTTGATCGGGTGGGATCGGTTCGATCCCGATGACTTCGACCAGTCGCCGGCTGTGGCCATCCGCACCGGAATGCTGACCGGCGGCGGCGTTGTGTGCCCCGCGGGGGTCCTCCGGGGGAAGTAGATGCGTCATCGAACCTCCTCGGTGCACGAGACCCCAAGGAGCCTGTGCGCTCTGCGCCCTAACGGGTGCCCATCGCACACCATTGAAGTCGCACGCGTTTCCACTGTCAATACCGCGATCGTTCAATCATTCACAGCGACAACGCAGTTGCCCGCCGTCCGACGACGCGGGCGGCGGGCAACAGGTGAACTGCCAGAGACCGAGCGGAGCGATCACATCGGACGGTCCGACTCACCGTCCGCGCAGTCGTCCCCCGCTGACGTTGAGGATGGCACCGCTGACCCAGTCTCCGGACGAATCGAGGAGATAATGGGTGGCATCAACCAGCGGCTGAGGACCCCCGAACCCCAGCGGGTGGTTCTTCAGATAGGCCGGCACGTCGCTGGGATCCATCGGTGTACCGGTGTTACCGGTCGGTCCTGGCATCAGGCAGTTCACCAGGATGTTGTGCTGTTCCATCTGAGTGGCCAGCGCCACGGTGAGACCGATCAATCCTGACTTGGCGGCGCAGTAGGCCGGTGAGATGTTCTGGCCACCGATGTACACCGACGACGAACTGACATAGACAATGCGGCCGAACTCGCGTTCCACCATGCCGGGCAGGACAGCCTGTGTGCACCACCACTGGCCCGTGAGATCGATGTCGATCAGTGTGTTCCAATGTGCCCCGTCTATTTTCAGTGCATGTCCGGGCTGGGCATCGAGACCGCCGTTGTTCACCAAGGCGTCGATACTGCCGAAGTCGCGTGTCACGGCGTCGACGAGTTCGCTGACGCTGGCCTGATCCGCGACATCGACCCGGTAGGCGCGCACCTTGCCACCGTCGTCGGCCAGGGATTCGCCGACTTCACTCACCTTATCGAAGTCGATGTCCGCCAGAGCAACGGTGGCGCCGCGCATCGCCAGCGATTCAGCAATCGCCTTTCCGATGCCCTGGGCGGCACCGGTGACGAGCGCGACACGTTGGAAAGTGGTCATGAAATATCTCCTGAGGATCGGGACCCTGTGGCCTGAAAGTTGTTGATTGACAAACGCTTCACGCGGTGAATTCGACCAGTGGCTCGTATCCTGGTGCCATCAGCGGCCACGGGTGAGCACGCTCCCAGGCGTCGACTACATCAACAAGCCAGAGGTCACGGCCACGGGGACCGATGATCTGCATACCGAAGGGCATACCGTTGACGAAGCCGGCTGGAACGCTGAGCCCGGGGTGCCCGGTCAGGTTCAGCGCCGCCGTATTGAACAGATCCATCGGCACCGATTCACCTGGCGCGATGTCGATCCTGCCGTCGGCGGGCAACCCCACCGTGTTCAGCGTCGGTGACAGCAGGATGTTGTTCGACAGCAGGAGATCGTCGAGCGCACGCACGTATTCGCACCGCTCCCGGCGGGCCGAAAGATACTGCTCGAGCGTTGTCGCCATCCCCTTGTCCACCCACGGAGCGATACGCGGATCCAGTAGGCCGTAGTGTTCCCTGGCAACATCCCAGCCCAGCGCAAAGGAATCCTCGGCGGCATAGATCGTGGCCCACGTCTCGTCGACGCCGCCGTCGAGGACGCCTCCATCGAGGACCTCGACCTCACGACCCAGTGTCGTTCCGAAATGCTCTGCCGCGGTGAGGAATGTCTCTTCGACCTCAGCGTCTACGCCTTGGTCCCCGGCGATCCGTCGCACCGCGAAGACTCTGCCCACCGGACGGTCCAGACCTTCAGTGTCTGGTCCACCGACACACGACGGGTCGCCGTGAGCAGGCTGCAAGGTCAGCCGGGCCAGCAGCCTCAGGTCGGCCACCGTGTGCGCCAGCGGGGCCGTCGAGGACAGATCGATCGGCAGCCGTGCGGCGGCGCTTCCTGCCACGCCACTGGTCGGCTTCAATCCCAGCAATCCGCACAGCGCGGCTGGGATCCTGGTGGAGCCGCCCCCGTCGGTTCCGGTGGCGATCGCTGCCAAGCCAGCGGACAACGCCGCGGCGGAGCCGCCACTGGACCCGCCGGGCGATCTCCCATGTCTCCACGGATTGTGGGTAGCGCCGAAAACGAGGTTGTCGGTAAAGGATTCCATCGCGAACTCGGGCAGATTGGTCTTCCCGACAATCACTGCACCGGCGGCTCGCAGCTGCGCGGTCACGGTGTCGTCGCGGTCCACCACCTCGCTCTCGGCGTGCAAGAGTGAGCCGTGGGTGGTCCGCAGACCGCGCACGTCGGTGTTGTCCTTGATCAACACCGGCACCCCGGCCAGGGCGGGTAGCTCAGCGCCGGACTTCCGAAGTGCATCGATTTCACCGGCGCGCTTCATTGCGCGCTCGGCGTCGACGGCGACCACGGCGTTCAGCTCGGCCGCCGCTGCGATCCGATCCAAAGATCGTTGCGCGAGTTGGGTGGCGGTGACCTCACCACGGTCCTGTGCGGAGGTCAGTGCGCCGAGCAACCCGTGGGTCCGGGTGACACTCACACCGAGTACCACGATGTCGCACCGCCGTCTACGCGCAGCACCGACCCGGTCATGAACGACGATTGGCCAGAGGCGAGAAAGGCTGCGACCGAGGCAATTTCACTCGGTTCGCCGTTGCGACCCAGTAGGATCAAACGGTCCTGCGCCTCGGCCAGTCCCGGGTCCTCCTGGAACAACGCCAAGCCCCGCTCGGTGGCGATGGGACCCGGAACGATGCAATTGGCTCTGATGTTCTGACCGGCGTGATCCACGGCGAGCGCACGCGTCAGGTTGATGATCCCAGCCTTGGTGGCGCAGTAACCCACCGAACGTCTGGCCCCGAGCAGTCCGTACTCCGACGCCGTCGTGATGATCACTCCGCCGCCCACCCGGCGCAAAGCCGGGATACCGTACTTGGCGAGGTAGAACACGCCGCTCAGATTCACTGCCAGGCTGGCAGCCCAGTCGTCGAGTCCTGTTTCTGTTGCGTCGCCCCAGTGGTGGATTCCGGCGTTGGCATACAGAACGTCGATTCGCCCGAAATCGCTTTCCACATCGGCGATCAACCTCTCCACTTGGCTGGGGTCCCCCACATCGACCTTGTAGGCTCGCGCCATCGGCAGTCCTGTAGCCGCGATCTCCTCGACCACGGGGGTGGCATCGGTCAGGTCGGCGATGGCGACGCGGGCACCCGCCGCGGCGAACTTCAGCGCTCCGGCGCGCCCGATCCCGGTGGCCCCTCCGGTGATGATGGCGACCTTGCCATCGAGGTCCGGAAGGTTTCCGACAACCGTGGCGGCCGGGGATGCGTTACTCACGTTGATTCCTTGCAGTGTGTTGTAGTGATGTGGGGTGTCGCAGTCGCATGGACTGCCTAGCGTGAACCCTCGGGTGGGCTCACCACGACGCCGGACTCGGCGGCGTCGACCGATGGCACTCGACCTTGTATCCGGTCGAGCGGTTGCAGCAGCACGTACGCAAGTGCAGAGACAACGAGGCCCAGGGCCCACGAGATATCGGCTCCGTGAACGAATTTGGCGAGCGGCCCTTCATAGAACCCGTGCACCACGAGGAACGGCGCCATGGAAGCGATTCCGATGGCGTAGGCCGTGAGTCCCCGTGCAGACCACATCCCATAGGAGATGCTCGGCCTCAGTAGGTCGGAGATGATGAATCGCCCCCGCTTGAGCAGGAAGTAGTCGACGAGGTTGATGGCGGTCCAGGGAACCAGCACGGCGAGGTTCAGCGTCAGCGCGTTCCCGAGTGCGGTCAATACATCCCCGGTGATCGAAGTGCCGACGGCGCCGACGAACAAGCACACCAGGATGATCGTGACGATGCGCGATCGCCCGGTGAAGATAGGCCGGCCGAAGGAACTGCGGACCGTCACCGCTGACAGCATCGCGCTGTAGGCACTGGTGGCGTTGGCTGCGATGAGCGCCATGACCGAAGTCAGTGCGGCGAGGTCGCCGAGGTGGGGGACGACGCCGTTTCCGACGTTGCGTAACCCACTCAGCGCGTCGCCCACCCCCAGATACGAAGCGAGCCAGGACCCCACGCCCATCATCCACAGCCCCGACATGGCCGCTCCACCACCGACGGCCAGGACCATCTTCTTGGAGCTGGTGCTGGACCTCATGTACCGCGTGTAGTCGGATACGTAGGGAGCCAATGTGATGTTGTAACCCGCTGCGGCGGTGGCCTGGAAGATGAAGCCGACCAGTGTGAATCCCAGTGCCGACGACGCGCCGGCGTCGCTGTGCTGGAAGGGAAGTGCGACGGTGAGGATGATGATGAACGGAAGCGAGAGGTACAACACCGTTGTGTAGATGCGGTGCAGCCAGTCGTAGCCCGACAGCGCCATCACCATGGCGACGCCGGTGATGAGCCAACCGCCGGCGAACGCGGGGATGCCGAACACTTTTTCCATGCCGTCACTGGCGATGACAACCACCATGATGCTCGATGCGACGAAGACGAACACCGCAGACAGAATGGGAACGACGACGCCACGATGGCCGAATTGCGCTCGGGATTGGATCATCTGAGGTAAGCCGAGGTGCGGCCCCTGCGAACCGTGCAAGGCCATGAACGTCGTGCCGATCACCAGTCCACTGAGCGTCGCCAGGACAGACCAGCCGAAGCCCAACCCCATCGAGGGACCGATGAAGCCGATGGACATCGCGTAGAACTGGAAGTTGCTGAGAAACCAGAAGCGGAACTGCTGCGCGATGGTGCCGTGGCGTTCTTCGGCCGGCACGTACGACACGACGCGCTCGGGATCGTTGTCGATGGGCGCCTGCTCGTCAACGATGGTTCTGTCAGCCCCGGATGTCACGCGGTGCACTCGTTGCCTCGGGGGCGCGGCCGCTGGCCTCGCCGTTGGATGCCGATCATGGGGTCTCCTTCTGACGAAGAGAAGTTTTGTGCGCAGTGCGCGTATTTCCTCGTTATGCGCACAACCAGATTCCCACAGTGCCGCGCATCACGCAACGCCTGAACTGAGACACGCCCCGGGCGCGTTCTGTCGGAGGTGTTTCACCCGCCTCCGATCTGCGAGAGACACATACCGGTACCTTCATCAGCAGACCCGCGACACTGAAGTCACGGCATGGAACGGAAAGGGCAAGGGGTGGAAGAGGACCGCGAGCGCTATTTCGTTCAGTCGTTCGCGCGCGGTTTGGAGGTACTCCACACGTTCTCTCGGACACAGGATCGCCTGACTGTCGCCGAACTGGCGGAAATCACGGGATTGCACAGTGCCGCCGCACGTCGATTCGTCCTCACGCTCAATGATCTGGGCTACTTGCGACCTGAGGGCCGTCACTACACGCTGACCACCAAAGTGCTGGAACTCGGGCACGCCTACCTCGCCTCTGACCCGTTACACACGACGGTGAAGCCGTACCTCGACCATTTGGTCGAGACCATCATCACCACGACGTCACTGCGGGTGCTCGACGCCGGCGTGGCCGTCCGCGACCGGGATGCGGTGGTGTACGTCGCCTACGCCCGAGCGGAGTCCCTGTTCGTACTCAACGTGTCGGCCGGATCCAGCTATCCCGCGTGGGTGGCCTCGACCGGCCGGGTCCTTCTGAGCGCGGACAGTCCCGGAGAACTCGACACCTATCTCGACGAAGTCGAACTGGTCCGATACACGCGCAAGACGGTGGCAACCAAGTCGGCGCTGCGGCGCAGCATCACCGCAGTCGCGGAGCAGGGTTGGGCGATGGTCGACCAGGAATTCGATGAGCGCCTGTGTTCGTACGCGGTACCCATCCTCGATGAATCGAACAACGTCGTTGCCGCGCTGAACCTTTCAGTGATGCACAACGACGACTACGGCACTGAGCACCACTTCGCGGTGGTCACCGAACTCAAGCAGGCAGCGTCCTTGATTCGAGCCGAGGTCGGTCGACACAGCGGCGCGGACGCGGCCGGATGAGTCCGCGATTTCACCGTGAGAAACGTTCTGCCCGAGTGTGTTTGTCTGCGCCCGCGGCGTCAGCCGAGAAGTGACGAGGCTCCGACGGGTGAAGCCGAACTCGCGCCAGCAGAGCTCGAGTGGCGGGCTCATCGACATTGCCTGCGTATCCGTCAAGCCAGCGACACAACGCCGAGACCAACGCAAGCGGGACGACGTGTTCTTCCCGTATTGCCACGGAGAGCATCCTCGTGATGACGTCCCAGTACTGGCCGCAGCCGAGTTCCAGAAAGACGGCTGCGCGCTCAGCGGCCGATAGGTCTCCGGCTAGATCGTCTGCCAACCGCCACGCCAGGTCGTCGCTACGCAACGGCGATTCCATCTTCACTCACCCCTAGCCGGATCTGTACTGCAGTAGGGACGCTGATCCGCCAGCGCGCAGACCAGCGCCCCGCCCGCGCTTACGCGTTGATCTTGCGATCGGCGATGAGAGCGACGATCTCATGCATGACCGCTGCGGCCACCATTGCGGTGACCTTGCTGGGCAGGTCACGGGTGGGCATCAAGCACACCACGTCGCCTCCGACGACGTTCTTACCCCGCATGGCCCGGAGGATCTCGGTGACCTGGTCCACGTTGAAGCCCACTGTTCCCGCTTCGATGTTCGAGACGCCTGGCGCCACGGTGGCGTCTAGGCAGTCCAGATCGAAAGTGATGTACAGCGGGGTGTCTCCGATGCGCTTCTGGATCATGTCGATGACCGCTGCCGCACCTTCCTGCTGATAGCGCTTCATCGTGACCACGTCGTAGCCGAGTTCGTACGAGCGGTCCAACCAGCCTGGGCTACGGGGATTTCCGCGCATACCTATCTGAACGCTCTTGGACGCATCCACGTTGCCCTGATGAACAAGGTAGGCCGCCCAGTTGGCCGCTGACTTCTTGGCACCGAGCCAGTGGTCGAGACTGTCGTAGGCATCGGTGTGCGCATCGAAATGCAGCAGCGCAACCTTCTCCCCGAGCGCTGAGTTCTCATCACCGGCGATACCCTGCACGATGCCGCCGGTGATGCCGTGATCACCGCCGATGGACACCGTGCGGGCTCCCGCCCGAAATACTCGGTCGTAGAACGCCGAGATCCGTTCGATGCTCTTTTCGTTGTCGGCATACTCCGGTAGCGGCACATCGCCGAGGTCGGCGACGTTCACCGCGTCCCAGGCCATGAAACCGAATGCGTCGTGGTAACGACGGGCATTGGCAGAGATGTCACGGACAGCCCGCGGGCCATGATGCTGATCGCGCAAGGTGGTGTTGTTGCCGGACGAATGCGGAACACCGACCAGCGCTATGTCGACGCCTTCCGGACTCTTGACGTGAGGGGCGCGGAACAAGGTCGGGATGCCCCACCACTCCAGCATCTCCACCATCATCGTGTCGGCCTCGTCGTTATGACTCACGGTCGGACCCTCTCTCAGGAAGTGCGTAAAGCGCACGTTTGGTCGTTATACGCCCTTAGGTTGCTTGGTTCCGCCGGATTCGTCAAGGGCGAAAGCCGTGAAACCCCTTGGTATTACTGCGCACACGCCCACGCGCGCCCGCAAGGGACCGAAGGGCGGTGTCCATCCCAGCCGGTTAAAGCTGGGTAAATTCGCCGGATGTGTCGCTTGACACACCCACGCACCGGCGCCCACACTTGTGCACCACTAGAACGCACTTTTGTGCGCAGTGCGCACACTGAAGGGATCTGCGCGATATGACCGGCAATTCAGTGATCGACGACTCACCCATACTCGGGTTCCACCGCAAGTTGCGCTGGCAGTGTTCGGGCGGCACCTTCCTCGATGGGTACCTGCTCAGTTCGATGGCTGTCGCCATCCCCGGTGTGATCAACGAGTTTTCGTTGTCGTCAATGCTGCTGAGCGTCATGGCCGTTGCCGCCCTGGTGGGCATCTTCGGCGGGAGCTTGATCTTCGGCTGGCTCAGTGACCGGGTCGGTCGGCACACGTTGTTCACCATCGACCTGGTGGCCTTCGCTGTCGCAGCGTTGCTCACCTTCTTCGTCACCGAGGCCTGGCAACTGATAGCGCTGCGGTTGATCGTGGGCCTGGCTGTCGGCGCCGACTACCCCCTGGCGATGACCATGGTCACCGAATGGATGCCCACCAAACACCGGGCCGGCGGCATCGGTCTCCTGGTCATGTCGTGGTTTGGTGGCGCCGTCACCGCCTACGTCGTCGGCTATTTCATCGTTGCGGGGGCCGGCGACGGAGCGTGGCGGTGGGTCCTGGGCAGTGCTGTCATCCCCGCGGTGATCACGTTGATCCTGCGCGTCGGAATGCCGGAGTCGCCTCGGTGGCTGCTCTCGAGAGGTCGGCGCGACGAGGCATTGCAGATCATCCGCGACGTGTACGGACCCGACGCCACCCTCTCCGGTTTGACCTCTGTTGATTCCGGTGCACAAGGGCAAGGCCGGCTCCGCGAGCTCTTCTCCCGGCGATACCTCCGCCGAACCGCCTTCGCCACTGGCCCTTACACCGCACAGACCACCGCCTTCTTCGTGATCCTCACCTTCGAACCGACGATTCTGCTGTCATTCGGGCTCGAGCACGGCAACGCGAGCTACCTGGGGTCCGCCCTGACCAGTCTGCTCTTCCTCTTGGGTTGCCTACCGGTGCTGCGCTGGGCAGAGACGGTGGGACGCCGGCGCCTCTACATCTGGTCATTCGCCCTCATGACCCTGCCCCTGCTGATCCTGGGGATGGTTCCCCTCGAGGCGGCAGCGCTGGTGGTGGCGTGTTTCTGCTTCTACGCTTTCGTCTCCGGACCCACGAACGTGTTGTCGTGGTCCTACCCGAACGAGTTGTTCCCCACCCACATCCGCGCGACCGCAGTAGGATTCGCCACCACCATGACCCGCATCGGCGCCACGGCCGGCACCTTTTTGCTCCCGATCCTGCTGGAGTCCATCGGCACCCGCCCGACCATGCTGATCGGCGCCGCCGTCGTCGGATCCGGACTGCTGATGTGCATATTGTGGGCACCAGAAACCAGCGGACGCCCACTCGACGATGTCTCGAGTGAGGGAAGCGGTGCACTCGAGGGAGCCGCCCATCATGACTGATCTCACCGGCACGTGGCCATACCTGCACGAACAGCTGGGGTCCGGACGCCCCGCCGTCCTGGCGATCGGATCATTTGAAGCACACGGACCGCATCTGCCCGCAGATACCGACACCGTGATCGCTGCGGCCATGGCACACGAACTGGCCCGCCGCGCTTCCGGTATCGCGTTGCCCGTGCTCCCCTACGGCGCCACCTCGCGACCCCGCTCCGGCGGCGGCGACGTGTTTCCCCTGCCAGCCTTGCGCATTCCCACCCTTTTCAGTGCGGTCAGCGAGATCGTCGCAGGCGTCGTCGCGGCGGGCGCCCGGAAATTGGTGGTCCTCACCGGCCACTACGAGAACGCGTCCGTGCTGTGGGATGCCGTCTACGAGGCGACACGGGAAACACCCTGTTGTTCCGTGGTTTTCGATGCACCATGGGAACTGATCGACGCCGATATCCTGTCCGCGACGTTTCCGGGCGGGGTGAACTGGGCAGCTGACCACGGCGGTCTCCTCGAGACCGCCATCATGCGCCACCTGGCACCCGATCGAGTCGGCGACGCTCCCCCGCCGTGGGATCTCACTCCTCGCAATTACGACGTTCTGCCCACCCCGAAGGACGCTGTGCCGCCCAGCGGCATCGTCAACGACGCCCGATATGTCACCGCTGATGACGGCGCCGTGCTCTTCAACGCGATGCTCGACGGTCTCGAGGCCGCCCTGCGTCGCGAACAGTTCCTCACCTGACCCCTTCTCCTTCCGGAAAGCCACGATGCCCGAACCACATTCACCGTCTGCGCAGAAACCGCTCGTCGAGTCCTACGGCGTGGAACCGATCCCGCCCGAGGCTCGCACCTCGACTCCATGGGACTTCCTGCGGATCGCCACCGGCTCGGTGCTCACCACCGCCACGGTGCTGCTCGGAACACTGCCCATCGCGTTGGGGCTGAGCTTCGCCGCGGCCACCACCGCCATCGTGGTGGGCGTGGGGATCGGCGCCCTGCTACTGGCGCCGCTGGCCTCCATCGGTCAGCGATCCCATACCAACAACGCCGTGTCCTCGGGTGCACATTTTGGTGTCACCGGCCGGGTGGTTGGGTCCATACTGTCGTTGCTGGTCGCCATCACGTTCTTCACGCTGTCGGTGTGGGTGTGTGGCGATGCCGTGGTGGCCGCGATCGGGCTGGTGGATCCGGGCCTGGCCACCAACCTCACCGCGGCCATCGCCTACGGGTTGACAGCGTTGGCCACCTTTGCCATCTGCGTCGTCGGCTACCGTTGGCTGCTGGCCGCCAACAAGTTCCTGGCCCCGGCCATGCTGATCCTGATGGCCCTGGGTTTCGTGGCGCTGGGCGGACGAATGGACTTCGGGTACAGCGGAACCGGCGAGTATCTACTCGGCGGTTTCTGGACCACCTGGGTTGCAGCCCTGCTCATCGTCATGGCCAACCCCATCTCCTACGGCCCTTTCCTGGGTGACTGGTCTCGCTATGTGCCACAACGGTTTCCGGCTCGACACCTGCGCCTCGCCGTCATCGTGGCACAGATATCGTCATTGATCCCATTTATCTTCGGTGCCGCCACCGCATCGCTGGTGCCCGACGCCGCGGCGTACATCGCCGGCCTGGTCGAGATCTCCCCCGCGTGGTACGTGGCTCCGTTGATCGTCGTCCTCATCGGCGGGAGCCTCGGCGGCAGCACCTCCTCGCTGTACGGAACGGGCCTGGATTTTTCCTCGGTGATTCCCCGGCTGAACCGGATGCAAGCCACCGTCGCGGTCGGCGCCATCTCGATCGTGCTCGTGTTCCTCGGCAGGTTCGTCTTCAATCTCGTGGACACCGTCAATGCCTTCACCACATTGATCCTCGTACTCTCCGCACCGTGGGTGTCGATCCTGCTGGTCGGCTACCTGACCCGCCGGGGTCACTACCTCGTCGAGGACCTGCAGGTGTTCAACCGCGGCCAGGAAGGCGGCGCGTACTGGTTCACCCGTGGCTTCAACGTCCGCAGCATGGTCGCCTGGTTCATCGGCGCGGCACTGGGCCTGCTGACCGCGCACACGGCGCTGATCTCCGGGCCGTTGCAGAACATCGCCGGTGGGATCGACGTCAGCTTTTTCCTGTCCTTCCTCGTCAGCGGTTCGGTTTACTACGTGGCATTGTGGCTGTTCCCGGAGCCCAGGTACGTGTTCCCAGAAGCCGGCCCTCGCCTGGCACCAGCGAACCACGATGCCGTCACGGCCCCGGAAATCGTGACTGTCGACGCCAAACTGGCACGCCGACGGCTGCCCTCCGCTCAGGAGCTCGAGGAAGAACGCCGGCAGCGCCACGGCCGATCGGAAGCGACGAACATCGCGACTCCGACGCCGGACTGAACCGCCCCGCTGTCACCAACGGCGCGCAGTGCTCGATGCCTGCGCGCCGTTGCTTAGTGTGCTGTGACGGACCGGATTTCGAGCCGTAGCACCACCGGCGGCGGGCCCACCCGGCCGTCTCGAGAGCCCGCCTACCGCACCAGGGCGGCAGCGCACCGATCGGTCGATAACTCTGTCCGAAGCCGAATGTCGTCGGCCTTCGAAACGTCAAGCCCAGCTCGGTCGACTCGTGGTTCACAGCTGGATCAGCGCATCCGGGGGCCGCACACGCCGATCACGATGTCACCGATGGCCGCGACCTGCTCGTCGGTCATGGCCGTCGACAAGGCCAACAGACCGTTGGTGCCTGCCAGCACACCGGCGCGGTAGAGCTCCCACCACGCGGCACCGGGGTGATCGACGATCAGCCGGATCAATGAGCCGCTGCCGTTCGCGGTGACCCCGTGCTGATTGAGCCTGCTGCGCAGAGCATCTCCGCGCGCGTTGAGGTTGTTGATGCTCTCGGCCGTGAGTCGGCGCAGAGCCACCATGCCCGCGGCCATGGTGACGGGATTGGCGCTGAAAGTGCCTCCCCATGCCACCGGCCCGTCGGCCAACGGGCTGAAGGAGGACAAGACCTCGGCGCTACCGCCGACGGCCCCGACGGGGAATCCGCCGCCGATGACCTTTCCCAGCGAGACCAGGTCGGGCTGCAGACCATAGCGGGCATGCAGGCCACCGGGTTCGAGACGGAAGGTGATGACCTCGTCCACTGCGAGCAGGACGTCGTGCGCACGGGTGAGTTCGACCAGCCGGGCGACGTCGCGCGCATCGGCGGGGTTGAGGCCGGCGCGGTTGGGCATCAGGTCGATGAGTACGGCAGCGACGCGGCCTCGGTGATGATCCAAGGCACGCTCAACGGCATCGATGTCCGCTTGTGGCACTTCGATCACCGAGTCTCCCAGGCTGACGGGAACCCCTTTGGCGGTGGACGAGACGGCGGCGTCGTACGTGCCGTGGTAGCTGCCTTCGAAGCGGATGATGGTGTCACGTCCCGTATGGGCCCGTGCGGCGCGGATGAGCATCATCACCGCCTCGGTGCCGGAGTTACAGAACCGCCATTGCGCGATGCCGCCGGTCCGTTCCCGCAGCAGTTCCGCCATTTCGACCTCGTAACGGGTCGGCAGACCGAATGCAGTTCCAGCAGTCGCGACTTCACGCGCGGTGTGCAGGATCTCGGGGTCGGCGTGACCGTGGATCAACGCGGTGTAGTTGTTGTTGCAATCGATGACCACGTGCCCGTCGGCGTCGGTGACCTCCGCCCCCTCGCCGCGCACCGCATACGGTGGGTGTGGGGCGACGAACAACGTGGAGCGGGTGTTCCCGCCGGGCATGACCTCGAGTGCGCGCTGATACAGCCGTTCATCGGTGCGTGGCATAGTGCGAGTCTCTCCATGAGTGAAGGTGGTTCTTTTCAGAGCGTTGACGGACCCGCGCTACTGGTGCCGGGACCGCGCTCCAGGGGCACGCGATCCCGGCACCCGCTCAGGTCAGGCGAGTTCGCCATCTCCCGCGCCACTCAGCTCAGCCATGCACTCTTGGCTGCTCAGCACGTCACAGACGATCATCTGGCAGTTGCGCAGTGAGGCGAAGTGCATCTCTTCGGCGGTGACGTGATGCTCTTCCTTGGTGATCGGGTGCAACGTGGTGCCGCCGATCGTTCCGAGGCAGTCATGCACCATCACCGCGTTGAAATTGCGGAAGTTGGCGTCACGAGCCGTTGATTCGCAACACGATCCCGTGGCCACTCCGGTGATCAGCACCGTGTCGCGGCCGAGATCGCGAAGGAGTTGCTCGAGCCCGGTCTGGTAGAAACCGCTCATCCTCTTGCGCTCGATGAACCAGTCGCCGTACTTCTCTGCGGACAGGGGCAGCTCCGGGATCACCTTCACCCCGAATGTGCCCTCCCGCAGCCCTTTACCACCGTCGTCACGCAGCGCCGGCCGCTTGTCGAAGACCGGCCCGCCGTCGATCCGGCCCCGGCATACATACGTCAGACAGATGACCGGGATGTCATGCTCGTGGCAGAAGTCGACGAGCTCGACGGTGGGTTCGACCGTCCGTGTCATGTGTGAGATGTCGAATCCGGTGCGGGCGTATGCACCTTCGGGGTGAAACCACTCGTTCTGGAAGTCGATCAGGATCAGAGCCGTCCGCTCGGGCGACAACGTGGGTGAGATCCGAGCGATGCTGGCGGCCCCGGCGGGTGTGTTCGCCGGCCGAGGCGCATTCGCGCGTGTCTGGGTCATGGTGGTCTACAGACCGGTCTTTGCGATGACGCGGCCACGCTTGCGAAGCTCCTGGTGCAGCCACTCGTAGTGGTCGAGCACCGGGAACGGTTCGGCGTCGGAGTCTTCGAAGATCTCGACCTTGACCGGCGTGCAGTTGCCCGCATTGCAGGCGGTCGTGATGTCTTCGGGGCAGTTGGCGAAGGCGACCAACACGTCCATCTCGGCACGGAACTCGATGTAGTCGCCTGCCTTGGTGATGGGCTCGTTGATGAAAAACCCGTCACGCTCGACGTCGTAGGGGTAATTCATGAAGACGTTCATGGGATCGGGCACCTCGGAGTAGTCGACGCCGAACGGCGCGATGGCCTTGCCGATGATCTCGTGGCAGCCGTCCACATCCACCCCACCCAAGACATTCATCATGAAGCGGTTACACATCCGGTGATGCAGATCGTGCACACCCTTGCGCTCGGCCGTTTCCTTGAGGATCGTCATCAGCGGACGGCAGCTGGTCGACATCACCCAGTCACCTTCGCCGATGGTGTTGCGCGGCAGATACTCCGATCCCTGCGGCGCGAAGTAACGGGAGCGTGAGTAGCTTGCCGACAGCTTCTCTCGCCGATCGTTGTTGTTCCAGACGACGAAATCGATGACCTGCTTTCCTTCGACGTCGGTGAGGCGAATGATCTGACCCTGCTTGACGATACCGGCGTAGCCCTGTTTGGCCCCGACGACCTGCTCTTCGATCTTGGTCAGTGACATGCGATTCTCCTAGGTGATAACGGTTGTTTGAGTTACTTGCCGACCGGGAGGGTGCGGCTCTGCTCGCGCGCGAAGCCCTGCAGGTACCACGGGCCGAGGCCGCCCTTGCCCGAAGAACCGCTGGATTTCCATCCGCAGAACGTCTGGATGCCGGGCCAGGCGCCGGTGGTGGCCCCGGTGCGGCGGTTGACGTAGAGCACGCCGGCCTCGATGCGGTCTAGGAAGTCCTCGACCTCGTTCTCATCGGCGCTGAAAACCCCGGCGGCCAAGCCGTAATCAACCGCGTTGGCCTCGTCGATGGCGGCGTCGAACGAATCCACTTTGGTGACCGTGACGAACGGCAGGAACAGCTCTTTGCGGGTGAGTTCGTGCCCGACGGGCAGCTCGGTAACCACGGTGGGATTGACGAAGTAGCCTTCCCGGTCGGGCCGGTCTCCCCCCACGATGGTGGCTCCGGCGGCGCGCGCGGACGCCACCGCGTCCTCGAAACGGTCCACGGCAGCCTGGTCGATGACGGGGCCCATGAAGGCATGCGCGTCTTCGGGCGCTGATACGGTCAGCGCCCGCACTCGCTCGGCCAGCTTCGCCACGAAGTCGTCGTGCACGTCGGCCTGTACCACCACACGGGAGCAGGCCGAGCACTTCTGCCCCGACAGCCCATACGCCGACCGGGCCACCCCTTCGGCCGCGGCGTCGATGTCGGCGTTGCTCGAGACCACCGTGACGTTCTTGCCGCCCATCTCGGCCAGCACCGGCCGGCCGAACGGGCCGTCGTTGAGCGCCCGGACCATGTTCCACCCGATGTCGGCCGACCCGGTGAAGGCGATACCGTCGACCGGCGCGGCAGTCAGCGCCTTACCGGTGGCCGCGCCCCCATGGATGAGGTTGACCACGCCGGCAGGGGTGTGCCGGGCCAGGATCTCGGTCACGATCGCGCCGGAGCGCGGCGCCTTGTCGCTGGGCTTTATCACCACGGTGTTGCCCATCAAGAGTGCAGCCGTTGCCATCCCGATGTTGAGAGCGGCCGGGAAGTTGAACGGACCGATCACGGCGAACACCCCATAGGGACGCAGCAGGTCGGTGTTCTCCTCGTTGGGGTCGGCGGTGTTCATCCGCGTGCGGAAGTCACCCGACTTCTCGAACTGCGTGGTGTACGTGTCGACCAGATCGACGACTTCCTGAGCTTCCCCGAGCGCCTCCAGCCTCGACTTCCCTGTCTCGGCTGACAGGATGCCGGCGATCTCGATCAAGCGGTCCTCGAAGTCTTGCTGTGCGGCGCGCAGTGCAGCGGCGCGCTTGATCGTCGAGGTCCGGCGCCAATCCTTCTGCGCCTCCTTGGCCGCGGCCACTGCATCGGCAACCAGCGCCTCGTCGGCCGCGTGGGCCCGCGTGACAACCTCGCCGGGATGCGCCGGATTGACGCGGGTGAACACGTCGCCGGAGTCGATCGCGCGGCCGCCGATCAGATGCGCCAGTGTGCCGCCGGTGGTGCGGCCCTTCTCCAGCGCGGCTTCGAAAGCCGCCCCTGTGTCCGCGTCGGTATGCGTGCTGGCGTAATTCACGCGTGCATTCACTGTTGTGCTCCTTGCAGGTTGGCTCCGGCGACTGCCGGATCGGATGATGCGAGACGGGCGGGATCCCACTTGGATCCGGGACCCGCCAATGTCGGCGTGAGACCTTGCAGGTACTCGGTCACCGTCAGGCCGATGGCCGGGGACAGCTGAATACCGTTGCCGCCGGCACCGATTGCGCAGATCACCCGAGGGTTGGCCGGGTGCGGCCCCACGACAGGCTGCTGATCGAACGACATGGGGTACATGCCGGCCCAGCCGCGGCCGATCCCTGCGCCGTCGAGTTTCGGCAGGCGCTCTGCGAGTGCCTCGGCGATCTGCTCGGTGAACGGCTCATCGGCGTTGTAGGAGACGCTATCGGGGTCGCTGGCGTCCTGAATGGTCTCCTCGGTATGCAAACCAGCGAACAGGGAGAACTCGTTCTCGTGCCGGAAGTACAGACCGGCGCGCCCGCTACCGGGCACATAGTCCATCACCGAGGTCATGACGTACCCCAGCGGCTTGCTCAACGTCACCGTGATTGCTTGGTGACGTTGCGGATTCAGCGTCACCGGCGCACCGAGGAGGTTTCCGACCTTGCCGGCCCATCCCCCGGCAGCATTGACGACGATGTCGGCGACGACCTCGCCGCGGGTGGTCTGCAGTAGGAATTCTCCACCGCTGCCCGAGGTGGCTCCCAGCAGCTTGGCCTTCTGGAGAATCGTCGCTCCGTTGCGACGCGCGATGTCGCCCATTGCATTGGAGAACAGATGTCCGTCGACGTAACCGTCGCTGGGACCGTACAGGCCTCCGATCCGGTCGCCCATCTCCAAGTGTGGGATGAGCTTGGCGATGTCGGCTTTGTCCAGCACGCGGGCGTCATCGACCCCGTGTTTCCTCTGTAGGTCGACACTGCGGGCGTAGCTTTCGAGCGCCTGTTCCGAATCCCCCAGCCGCAGATAACCGTTGGTGTTGAAGTGCAGACCGTCGGTGACAGCCAACTTCTTGGCGAATCGAAGCCCGAACGCGCGCACCGCGATGTCGAATTCGTTCATGTACTGGGTTTCGATGATCCCTATCGACCGGCTCGACGACCCTTCGGCGATGTGTTCAGCCTCCACTACGGTCACCTCGAACTGCCCCGCCTCGGCCAGGTGCAACGCCGTCGACAGGCCAAGCGCACCGGCACCCACAATCGCCACGCGCGTCCTACTCATCTGATCCTCCATTCCCCGAGCGGTACAGGGATTTGTTCGCAATGCGCCCGTTACGTCGTTATGCGCCCGCCCTAGTGTGCCTACCGACGTTGCGGTCGTCAATAGGGGCCTGAGCTCGTGCGATCAGATAGCCATCTGCACGCAGAGCGAACACCAGCGCAGAGCGCACGTCAGCGGGCTGTCGGCCCGGTATGTTCTAAGTGGCCGACTCACACGTGGCGAGACACAGAGAAGAGAATCCGATGGAAGACGAGCGCGAACGCCACTACGTGCAATCGCTCGAACGCGGACTGGCTGTCATCCAGTCCTTCAGTGAGTCCCGGGATCGGCAGACCATCGCGGACGTCGCCGAGGCCACCGGATTGACCCGTGCCGCGGCCCGTCGATTCATCCTCACCTTGGTGGACCTGGGGTACCTGCGCGCCGATGGGCGCTACTTCGCCATGACTCCCAAGATTCTCGAGCTGGGGTACTCCTATTTGACGTCAGCTCCGCTGTCAGCGACCGTACTGCCACATCTGACCGACCTCATTTCGAAGGTGGGGGCCGACACCCCGCTTTCGATCCTCGACGCCGGCCTCACGGTGTTGCACGGTTCCGAGATCGTCTACGTCGCACACGCGCGCGCGGAGAACCTGTTCATGCTCAACGTCTCGACCGGCACCCGTTTTCCCGCCTGGATCACCTCGACCGGTCGCGTGCTCTTGAGTGCGCTGACCGACCACGAACTCGACGAATACCTCAAGGGTGTCGAGATCGCCAAGTACACCGATATGACCGTCACCTCGAAGTCACTGTTACGCAAGAGTATTCGCGAGATCAGCGCCCGTGGGTGGGCTGTGCTCGACCAGGAGTTCGACGAACGCCTCTGCGCCTACGCAGTTCCGGTATACGATCGCTCACAGCACCCGGTAGCTGCACTGAACCTCTCGGTGATGCACACATCTTCGCGTCCCGAGGAGTACGAGTCGGCGTTGATCAGCGCGATGACCAATACCGCCGCCCGTATCGAGGCCGACCTACGTTTGCGCCGCGGGCCCGCAGACCTGACCCAATCCATCTAGCGAGAAGGTTCCGGGGTGCCTACCGCCGTATGACGATGGCGATAGACCCCTCCCTCATCTCTCGTCCCGGGCCAACCTGCAAGCACGCCATAATCGCTTGGTGGTAGTCAGCTGCGACACAATCTTTTTCGTTACTCAACTCTCCCTGCGCCGGGAACACCACCGGAATGTTGGCCGCTTCCCAGACGTTGACACCAGTCGTACGGAAACTCGATACGGAGGCGGCTCATGAAGATCGGAATCATCGGAGCGGGTCATATCGGCGGCACACTGGTGCGCCGACTGAGCGCACTCGGACACGACGTAGCCGTGGCGAACTCGCGCTCACCCGAGACGCTCGCCGACCTGGCGAGCGAAACCGGAGCGACGGCGGTGTGGGCCAAGGACGCCGCAGCCGACGCCGACCTGGTGATCGTGAGCATCCCGCAGAAGAATGTGCCCGACCTCGCCGACGGCATCGTCGCTGCGCGCAAGCCGGGTGCCCCGGTTATCGAGACCAACAACTACTACCCGCAGCAGCGCGACGGTGAGATCGCGGCGATCGAGGACGGTCAGACCGAGAGCGCCTGGGTGGCAGAGCAAATCGGGGCGCCGGTGTACAAGGTGTTCAACGGAATCTTCTGGAAGCACCTGCTGGAACGCGGCACTCCCAGCGGGACACCCAACCGCATCGCGTTGCCGATCGCCGGTGAAGACGGAGCTGGCCGCGAATTGGTGTACGGCGTCGTCGACCAACTCGGATTCGACCCCGTCGACGCCGGGCCGATCTCGGAATCATGGCGCCAGCAGCCCGGAACACCGGTGTACGGCAAGGACTTCGATGCGGATCGCACTCGCAAAGCACTTGCCGAGGCGACGCCTGAGCGAACCGCCGAATGGAGTGCGCGGACGGCATGAGTCAAAGCTAGGACCTCACGTGTCGGCGCCTGGACCCACGGTCGATTGAAGTTCGGCTTGCTCCCTCGAGATACAGACCTACTGACCTGGGCCGTGGTCGCCTCGACCTTTTTCTGTTGCGAATAGCAGCATCAGTTCGGCGTCCATGCCTGAATCACGCGCTCGGGCCAGCGTCCGCCACCAGGATGTGGTGACCGCGGCGATCAGGGCGGCCAGTGCGCACCACATGATGAATGCCGTGATCGAGGCGTCGATGAGTGCCTGCCGCGCCGGATCCGAAGTGCGCAGATACTGGCCTTGGCGGTCGATCCAGATCGGCACCTGCTCGCCTGGGGTGACCGGGTGGTGGAGGTCGATGGTGTCGCAGCGCTGCCGGCCAAGAGCCAGCCAACAAGCATAAACATGATGGGTCGATTGATGGGTGTCCACCGGCATCGCACTAAACTCAGTTGCCTTGGCCCACACGAGAGTCCACGACGTCTTCTCGGCCCGGTAGTGCTCGACACGAGCCGAGTACACCGCAGCGCCGACGCCCGCGCTGAGCACCGCGGCGACCACGAGAAGCAGCACCGATGCGACGACGACCCAGGCCTCATACCGGTGCTGGCGACCGATCAGCGGATTGCGGCTGACCGCCACTGCGAGCCACGACCGAGCGCCCCATCTGCTGCGCGCGGCCCTTAGCCGACGTACTTGGTGTCCCAGATCGCTCATGAGGGTTCTCGCCCGAGCATGAGACTGCGGCGGTGAAACTCGTAGAGTCCGGTGAAGATCGCCGTAGCGACGGTCAGCGTGTCCTCGTCGGTGCCGGTCATCGAGAGTCCGCGCAGCACGGTGTCCAAGCCGGGGGCTTCGGGCGCGTCGTAGCGGCCGTCGTCCAGGTCGGCTTCGTGCACGATCTCGCCGATGCGCCACAGCACCGGGTCGGTCAATTCATAACGGCGCAGGATGGTCTCGAACGAACAGTCGCCGTGATGGTGGGAAAGTTCAACGCCGCGCATGTCGAAGGCGGTGGCGTCGTCGGGAACCTCGGAAGGGTCACTGACGAACAGAAACTCCGCTTCAGGGTCGATGTATCGGCGGATCAACCAAGCACAAGCGGCGCGGTCGATGTGGATGCCGGCGCGGGTAGCCCATTTCATCGCCGCGCCTCCTGCTCATCGCCGCGCGGCAGCGCCTCTTCCGTCAGCGTGCGCAAGGCTTGCCGCGCCTGCTCACGCTCCGGAGGCGGAAAGAAGTCGCGGCGGGTGATCTCCCGCCAGCGCGTGCGCAGGCGCTTCACCGCGGCCGCGCCGCCGCCATCCGAGTGCGCAGCGATTGCGGCCTCGGTCAAGCTTCGGTATTCGTCCGCCCGGGCCTCGGCCATCTCAGCGGCCAGCTGTCGCTGCTGCGCCGCAGTCGTGGGGCGGGCCACCCACACCCCGGCCTGACCACCCGATTCAGTGACCTCTTCGGCAAGCCACTCGAACTGCTCACGAGTGCGGGCATCCGCCGGCAGCGCCACCACGCCGTCGGAAAGCTGTGCCACGCCCAGCTTCTTGAGCTTGCGCCACACGGTGATTCGCGGCGTCGACGGCTCGCGGGGCAACCGGTAACTCAGCAGCACCCACTCACCGACCTCACCGTCCGTGCCCATGCCAGTATGTAACCACGGTTACAAACGCTCGTCCAGAGGGATTTGGGGCCGGCTAGGGCGATGGTCGGCGGAGCAATCTGTCGTAGAGCGCCGTCACAAAGTCCCGAGGATCGAGGGGGCGAATCGACAGGCCGTGGTTCCGGTCGGTGTGTCCCACCGATGCGGCGCCGAACATTCGCTGTGCGCGGAGAATGAAGCGGAGTCGACGTTTCCGGCACTTCCCCGCCCAATGAGAAACGGCTCCCGGAGTTACCTCCGGGAGCCGTCCTACCTAGTAGCGGGGACAGGATTCGAACCTGCGACCTCTGGGTTATGAGCCCAGCGAGCTACCGAGCTGCTCCACCCCGCGTCGGGTGAACACTAGGTTACTGATCTCGCCCCGGAGCTCCAAATCGTATGGTCAGAGTCCTTTTTTCGTGCGAACGCGCAGGCCCATGCGACTGACCCGCGCGTCCGTAGTGACCGAAATTACAGCGGGTAGCGTGCCACCTGGCCGACGCGCAAGACCCCGGCCGGGTCATAGCGCTCAGCGAGGGCCGCCAGCCAGTACAGCGTGTCCTCGTCGTAGCAGCGGGCCAATCGGGCCGCGTCGGTGGCGGGCGCGAAGTTCGGCAGAGCGCCGCCGGTGGACCACGGCGCCACAGCCTCGATGACCCGGGCAGCGTGGCCGGGCACCAGATCGGCGATCTCCGGGGCCAGCGCACCGATGGTGGCGAGCGCAAAACCGGCATCACGATGGCAGAACGCGCTGCGGTGCGGCGCGGGACGGGCCATCACGCCCCCGAGCTGGCGCACCTCGACGATCGCCTGCACCGACCCGGAATCCGGTCCCGCGACGGCCAGCAACGCGTCCACCGTCTCGGGTGTCAGCTCCCGCAGCAGCGCGTGATCCTCGTGCACCGGCATCGGATTGGGCGGATCGGCGTGCACCGCCCCGATGGCCGCGTACGGCATCACCGTCACCGCATCGATCAGCGGCGTGGCCACCGCCCGCATGGGCGCCAGCAGTCGCTCGGCCTCGGCCACATCACCGAGGGCGACGACCCGTACCGCCAGGGTGAACTTCCCGGCCAGCGGCGCCGGCACCTCCGGCAGAGGTGGAAGTTGCTGCAGCGCAACCGACGTCGTGACGCTTTCCGGCAGCGACAAGCACCAGCCCTGCCAGGTGTGCAGCACCGCCGCAGCGTCGGCGCCGTCGAAGAACAAGGCGCCGCCGTAGAACTCGGCGATCGGCAACAGGTCGATCTCGACGGCGGTGACGATGCCGAGTGTAGCCTTGCTGCCGCGCAGACCCCAGAAGATCTCCGCGTGCTGTTGTGGTGTCACCCAGAGGATTTCGCCGCTACCGGTCACCAGCTCGAACCCGCGCACGTGATCGGAGGACAGTCCGATGCTGCGCACCAGTGGTCCGATACCACCCCCGGTCAGGAACCCCACCACACCGACACCGGGCGCGGATCCGCACGCCGGGGCCAGCCCGTACGGGGTGGCGGCGTCGAGCACCTGCTGCCACTTCACGCCGGCCCCCACATAGGCGGTGCGGTTGAGGGCATCGACATGACAGCCGGACAGATCGCCGGTGTGTACCAGCAGCGTCGTGGGCCCGATGGGCAGCGCGCCATGCCCGGTCGACTGCACGGCAACCGTGAGCCCTCGTGCGGCGGCGAACTGCACTGCCTCGGCGACATCCTGGGCGTTGGCCGCGAACACCGCAGCCGCGGGACGGATCGGCACCGCCACGTTCCACGGGGTGACGCGCTGATAACCGGCGTCGTGGGGCAGCGCAACGCTGCCGGCGACGCGGGCGCGCAGCGCGGCCACGGTCTGGTCGTCGAGTTGCTCACCGGTCAGGTCGGTGACGGTCATGCTGGATCCTTTCGAGCAGGGTGGTTCAGTGAGACAAACCTCACGCACCGCCCTTGGCCTTCTCTTGGCGAAAACTTGGCGGCTGCGGCCGCCCGGTCTCCAAGCAGATCAGCGCTGGTCAGCCGGCTGCTGCCGTGGTCTCCGCCAGCTGCCGCGCCTCGTCGGCCAGACCCAGCATGCCGAGTCGGCGCGCGTCACGCTCCAACGCACGCGCCCGCACGCTCACCTCGGCGTCGTCGTCCATCTCGAGCTCCAGCAGTCGGCACCGTAACAGTGTGGGTGCTCCGCCGGTCCGTTCCGCGATACCCACCGCCGTCGCCAGATCCCTCTGGGCGGCGCCCAGATCACCGAGCAGGTTGTGCAGGCGCGCCGTGGCGTAGGCGACGGTGCCGGCCAGACCCACCTGACCGATCACCGCGATCCGGTCGCGGAACGATCCGAGCACCTCGAGCAAAGCCCGCGCGTAGTCGGTCATCTCGTGGTCAGCACACAGGTGCGCCAGCAGCACGTAGTTGCCCAGCGACATCCAGTTGTGGGTGTGGGTCCCGGAAAGACCGTGGTGCAAAAGGTCTTCGGCGACGGCTGGGTCACCGTCGCGTACTGTCTCCAGCGCCACCCGGACCACCGCCACCATGTCCTCACCGCCGGTGTCCGGCACGTCCCGCGACAGCAGCCCGGTCTCGGGGATGCGGCCCCTCTCCCGGATCAGTGAAGCCGCCGCCAGCATCCCGCTGCCGGCTTCGTAGAGTTCTGTCTGTTCATGCACCGACGCCGCAATGGTGTGGTGGCGTTCGGTTTCGGCGAAATCGCCGCGCCACAGTGCGATCACCGCCTCTGTCCACCGCAGCTGGGCGCGCAGCACCGGCAGCTGCAGTTCCTCGCTACCGTCGATACCGGCCCGCAGATGCTCCACCGCCCCGTCGATGTCGCCGAGGTTGATGGCGGCCATGGTCGCCACCGAGTGCGCGATCACGGTGTCCTCACGAATTCCCCTGTGTTGCAGAGTTATCAGTTGTTCGACCCATTCGAGTGTGTGGGCGCTCAGCGGTGCCACGCCGGAGTAGGTGATCAGCGAACCCATCAGGGCGTCGGCAAGGATCTCGGCGTCACCGGTGGCGTCGGCGAGTTCCCGGGAACGCGCCAAATGGGCCGCGGCCACCGAGGCATCCGGGTGATAACAATGCCCGACGGCCAGCGCGGCCCGAATCCGGGCCTCGGCCGCCGGATCACCGGCTGCCAGCTCGGCCGCCTGATTGAGCACCGCCAGCAGCGGACCGGGATCCACGCCGGGAGCCAGCCACGGCCAGCCACCGCTGACCCGCAGCAGCGCGCTGGCCAGCCGCCCGGCGGTGGCGGTGCGGCCGGTGCGCAACGCTTCCAGGATGTGCCGCTGCACCGTCTCGAGTACCGTCTGCCCGCGTCCGGCCCGCGCCAGCGCACCCAGCATCGCCACGGTCAACGCGTCGCGCTCGGCGTCGCTGCGCTCTGCCGCCGGCAGCAGGTCATAGGCGTCGAGGGCGGCCTGCCACCAGCGGGCGGCGGTCTCCGAACTCCAACGCTGCGTTGCCTGTTCGGCCGCAAGCCGGCACGCCTGCACCACCTGAGCCGGCTCGACGAGCGGCAAGGCGGCCACCAGATGCTGGGCTCGGCGGGTCAACGCATCGTCGACGACGCCGTGGGCGAGCACTTCGGCCACCTTGGCGTGCAGGCGCTGGCGGCGCAGTGCGGGGAGGTCCGCCAGCAGCTGCGTGCGTAGCAATCCGTGGGCGAAAGCGTAGCCCTCACCGTCATGGGCGGGCACCACGATCCGCTCGTCGGCGGCGTCGTCGAGGTAGTCGGCCAGGGTGTCGAAGTCCAGCCGGGTGGTCGCAGCCAGAACCGCGAATTCGACCACGTCACCGATCACGGCGGCAGCCCGGAGTACTTGCAGCACAGCGGGATCCAGACCGGCAAGGCGGCGATCGAGCACGGAGCGAATGGCGCCGGGGATCTCGGTGCCCGCACGTTCGGCGCGGGGCAGCCGGGCGTATTCGGAGACGAAGAACGGGTTGCCGCCGGTCCGGTCGGCCAGCACCGCCGTCTCGGAGTCGGTCAGACTGTCCTCGGCCACCTGGTTCGCCAGTGCTTTGACCTCATCGCGGTCCAGCGCAGGCACTTCCAGATGCCGGTTACCGTCGCCGCGGGCCGCCGTCGCCAGGAAGCGGGACAGTTCAGGACCGTGGTCGACATCGCGGACCGTCACGACCACCAGGATCGGGTGATCACGCAGCGCGCCGGCGACATAGGCCAGGCAACTCGCCGAGGTGGGGTCGGCCCACTGCGCGTCGTCGATCACCACCACCAGAGGCTGTGATCGCGAAACCCGTTCCAACAGAGTCTGAATACGTTCGTAGACGTGAAACCGCGCGGTATCGGAGTCGACCTCCGCGGGCACCTGCAGCACCTGGTCGGCGTCGGCGCCCAATGCCCGCACCAACTGGCGCATCGGCCACCACGCCGGAGTTCCGCGCTCGTCCGGGCAGCCGACCCACACCACGTCGGCGCCACGGCGACCGCCACGGGCGGCCGCTTCTTCGGCCAGGCGGGTCTTGCCGATTCCCGGGGGTCCGGTGAGCACCAGCCAGCGGGTGGCTCCCCCGGTCATGTCGTCGAGCAACCGTGTCACTGCGGCCAACTCGCGGGTACGACCGATCAGCCCGGACGCCGGCACCTCGGGTGCGGGGGTAGATGACAGGGCTGGGGCCGGGACGCTGCCTGCGCCGGTCCACTCCGGGGACCGCGGCCAGGCCGCCAGTTCGGGAGCTTGCCGCAGGATCGAAGTCTGCAGCTCCCGCAACTCGGGCCCGGGCTCCAGCCCGAGCTCGTCGTCGAGAAGCTGTGCGTGCGAACCGAAGACGTCCAGCGCCTCCGCGGTGCGCCCGGAGCGGTAGAGCGCGAGCATCTGCAGCCAGGCACCGCGGTCACGAAACGGGTCCGCCGCCCGCAACTGGGCGGCCTGGGTTGCCGCATCGGGGACCCGCCCGAGCGCCAGCAGTGCCGTCACGCGGTGTTCCTGGCATTCGGCGCGCAGGTCCTCGACGCGGCCGGCTTCCTCATGCACCCAGGGCTGGTCGCGCATGTCGGCGAGCAGCGGGCCCCGCCACAACGCCAGGGCCTCGTCGGCCGCGGTCAGTGCTGTGCGCCAGTCGCCGGCCTCGATGGCGGCGCGGGAGGCGGCGCAGCCGTCGACGAAGGCACTCAGATCGGTGTGTTCGGCGTCGAGGTAGTAGCCGGGTGCCTGCCGCACGATCGGCGAGGCCGCCCCCTCCCCCATCCGCAAAGCCTTGCGCAGATTGGAGATATAGGCCTGCAGGCTGGCCAGCGCGCTGCCGGGTGCGTCGTCACCCCAGACCGCATCGATGAGCCGATCGGTGGACACCACCCGGCCCTGGGCGATCAGCAGGACAGCGAGCACCGCGCGTTGTTTGGGCGAGCCGATGTCGATGAGGTTGTCGGCGTGCGCCACCTGCAGTGGACCGAGCAACCGATAGTGCACGGGTGGAGTCTAAAGACGCCTGTCAAGACCCGCACGAACGCGCGTGTTTGTACGGATTCGACGGAATGTCGCCGTACAAACACGCGCGCTCGGCCTAGAAGGGGTCAGCGGGTTTGGCGGTACTTGTTCATCGCGTCGTCGAGGCGCTGCAGCGCTTCACCGAACTCGGCGAAGTTGCCACTGGTCTGCGCCTCCTGCATACCGTCGAGTGCGGTCTGCACCTCACTCAGCGCCGCGGCCTTGGCCGGCGACAACGTGACCGGTTGGCCACTGGGTGCCGGCGGCGTGGCGGCCACCGGAGTGGGCACCTCGGGCTGGGCGGCAGGCGGCTCGACCGACTGCTGGGCATTCGGCGGCGGCGAGTCACCCGGCGCGTTGGCCGGCACCGCGGCACCCGGCGTCGGGGCCGGACCGGTGGCAGTGGCACCGGCGCCCGCACCGAAGATCTCGTCGAGCGCGTCGCGGACCGTCGGCCCGTAACCCACCTTGTCGTTGTACATCATCGCCACCCGGATGAGGCGCGGGTACGACGAGGCGGCGTCACTGGCGCCCGGCGAGGCGTAGATCGGCGCGACATAGAGCAGACCGCCCTGGCCCACCGGCAGCGTCAGCAGGTTGCCCCACCGGATGCGGTTCTGGTTGTCGCGGCCGATGACACCGAGGTCCTGGCTGACCGCGGTATCGGTACTGATGGCGTTGAACGCCAACTTCGGACCGTTGACCTGGCCAGGAATGGTCAGCACCGTGATCTGGCCGTAGTTCGCCGGATCCGACGACGCACTGATGTAGGCCGCCAGGAAGTCGCGGCGGAACCGGTTCATGGCACTGGTCAGCTGGAACGAGGCCGAATTGTCGTTCTCGGCAACGTTTTTCGCGACGATATAGTACGGCGGCTGGTAGCTGCTGGCCGTGGGGTTCGGGTCCAGCGGCACGTCCCAGAAATCCGAGGTCGAGAAGAACGTCACCGGGTCGTCGACGTGGTACTTGGCCAACAGCTGGCGCTGCACCTTGAACAGATCCTCGGGGTAGCGCAGATGCTGGGCCAGCTCCTCGCTGATGTCGGACCTGGGCTTGACGGTGTCCGGGAACACCTTCATCCACGCCTGCAGCACCGGGTCGGTCTCGTCCTGGGCGTACAGGGTGACAGTGCCGTCATAGGCGTCGACGGTGGCCTTCACCGAGTTACGGATATAGGAGACCTGCTTGTCGGGCAGCAGCCGGTTGGCGGCGGCCTCGTTGGAGTCGGCCGTGGCACTCGACAGTGAGGTCAGCTCCGAATAGGGATAGTTGTCCAGCGTGGTGTAGCCGTCGACGATCCACACCATCTTCTTGTTCACGATCGCCGGGTACACGCTGGTGTCGGTGGTCAGCCACGGCGCCACCGCCTCGACGCGCTCAGCGGGGTCGCGATTGAACAGGATCTTGCTGTTCTCGTTGATGACGCTGGAGAACAGGAAGTTGCGCTCGGCGAACTTGGCCGCGAACACCGACCGGGCGAACCAGTTGCTGATCGGCACGCCGCCGGCGCCCGTATAGGTGTAGTTGCGGGTGTCGGTGTTGGTCTCGTAGTCGTACTCGCGAGCCGGGCCGCCGTTGCTGCCGACAATCGCGTAATCGGCGGGTGCCGAGGCGATGACGGGACCGTAGTAGATGCGTGGCTGATCGAGCTGCGCGGGTCCGGGCGACACCACCGAGCCGTTGCCACCCACGACGCTGGCCAGGAACTCCGGGTAGCCGCCGTTCTGGTTGGGATCGTTGGCGATACCGCGGACCGTGTTGGCCGGCGAGGCGATGAACCCGTTGCCGTGGGTGTACACGGTGTGCCGGTTGATCCAGTCGCGCTGGTTGTCGATCAGGCGCTCGGGGTTGAGCTCGCGGGCGGCGACCACGTAGTCGCGCAGCGTGCCGTCCTCACCGGTGTAGCGGTCCATCGACAGCTGCTCGGGGAAGCTGTAGAAGTTCTTGCCCTGCTGGAACTGGGTGAACGCCGGGCTGACGATGGTGGGATCGAGCAGCCGGATGTTCGACGTGGTGGCCCGGTCGGCGGCCACCTGCTGGGCGGAGGTGTCGGCGTTGCCGCTGTAGTCGCGGTAGGTGACGGTCCGATCGGTCAACCCGTAGGCGTCTCGGGTGGCGGTGATGGAGCGGGCGATGTACTCGCTTTCCTTCTGCGCCGCATTGGGTTTGACGCTGATCTGCTCGACCACCAAAGGCCAGCCGGCACCGATGACGATGGAGCTCAGCAGCAGCAGCACCAGGCCGATCGCCGGGATGCGCAGGTCACGCAACACCAGGGCGGAGAACACCGCCGCGGCGCAGATGACCGCGATGGCCAGCAGGATCAGTTTGGCGGGCAGCACCGCGTTGATGTCGGTGTAGCCGGCGCCGGTGAAGGGCTTGCCACCACGGGTGTGGCTGAGCAGCTCGTACCGGTCCAGCCAGTAGGCGAAGGCCTTCAGCAGTACCAGGACACCGACGAGGGTGATCAGCTGGATGCGCGCCGGCTTGCTCAGCGCCCCGGCGCGTCCGGCCAACCGGATGCCGCCGAAGATGTAGTGGCCGAGCACGTTCGCGATGAGCGCCAAGAACAGGGCGACCATCACATAGGACAGCACCAGCCGATAGAACGGCAGATCGAAGGCGTAGAAGCCGAGGTCGAGGCCGAACTGCGGATCGGTGACGCCGAATTCGCCACCGTGCAGGAACATCTGGATGCGTACCCAGTAGCTCTGCGCGATCAGACCGGACAGGAACCCGATGACGACGGGCATGCCGATCCCGATGAGCTTCAGCCGCGCCAACACCGCGGTGCGGTACCGCGCCACCGGATCATTGGGTCCGGCGGTCGGTGCGAACACCGGGCGCGATCGATACGCGAGCGCCAGGCCCGCGAACACGATGGCACCGACCACCACTGAGACCACCACGAACACCGCGACCCGCGTCAACAGGACGGTGGTGAACACCGAGCGATAGCCGAGCTCGCCGAACCACAACCAGTCGACGTATCCGTCGACCAGCCGAGGGCCGACCAGCAGCAGCACCACTGCCACCAAGGCGATGGCGATCAGAATCCGGCTGCGCCGAGTCAGCTTCGGCATCCGCGCGGCGGGCCGCATACCCACGTGTTAACTCCCTGGTGGTCATGGTGGTGACAGGTGTACTGTGACGGCCCCAACTGTACTTAACGCCGTTGGGGCAAACGTCGGATCGGCGTCAGCAACGAGGCGGTTCGCCACCGGCTGAAAGCACTTCGAGCGCGTTCACCGCCCCTTCGAGATTTTCCACCCGCACCATCTCCAGGCCGTCCTGCGGGTCGGACTTGGCCTCCTCGCAGTTGTCGGCCGGCACCAGGAACACGGTGGCACCGGCTTCATGGGCGGCCAGCATCTTGTGGGTGATCCCCCCGATGGGACCGACCTCGCCGTCGATGTCGATGCTCCCGGTGCCCGCGATGAACTTCGATCCATTGAGGTCACCGGTGGTGAGCTTGTCGATGACGGCCAGGCTGAACATCAGGCCTGCCGACGGGCCACCGATATTGGCGAGGTTGAAGTCGATGGTGAATGGCGCCCACGGCACGGTCAACACCGAGACGCCGACCAGACCGGAGTCCTTGTCGGGATGCTCACCGAGAGTGATCGTGGTGGTGCCGGCGGGAGAGTTCTTCCGGCGGTAGTCGACAACGATCTCGTCGCCGGGCTTGGTGTTTTCCAGCAAACGGGTGAATTCGTCGGTGTTGGCGACCGGCCTGCCGTTGACGGCGTCGATCGCATCGCCTTCTTGGAGCTTCCCCATCGCGGGGCCCGGGTCGTTGACCGTCGCGACCGTCAGGGCCGGGGCGTAGTCGAGGTAGCCCAGCGCAGCGTATTCGGCGCTGTCCTCGGACTGCTTGAAGTCGGCGGTGTTGGCTTCCTGAACCTGCTCACGGGTCTTGTCCGGCGGGTACACCAGATCGCGCGGCACCAGCTGTTCCCGACCCGACATCCAGAGGCTCAGCGCGTGCCCGAGGGTCAGGCCGTCACGCTGGGAGACCGTCGTCATGTTCAGATGCCCTGAGGTGGGCTTGGTTTCGGTGCCCTCGATGTCGACCACCTGCTTGCCGTCGAACTCACCGAGGGTGTCGAACGTCGGGCCGGGTCCCAAGGAGACATACGGCACCGTCACGACGGCCAGCAGTACGCCGAAGGCGACTATCGGCACCAGCGCCACCAACAGCGTCATGATCCGCCTGTTCACGCCCGCAAGAGTAGGCGACGTTCGAATACGGGGATTTGGGCGCGCTCGCAACCGCTCAGCGGTTACCACCGCGCCCAAGTCACACGCTGGTTCACCGAGAGCGTGAACCGGGTGCGCGCAACCCCGCGGTGTGGTGAGTACCGTTGGAGTCATGGCTGACCTGCCCTTTGGCTTTTCATCCGGCGAAAGCAAGGATCCCGACAAGGACCCCGACAAACGGAAGGACCCGAACTCCGGGCCCAACCCGTCGGATCCGTTCGGCTTCGGCGCGGGCGGCGGCGACTTCAACATGAACGACCTGGGCCAGATCTTCACCCGCCTGGGCCAGATGTTCTCCGCCGGCGGCGCGGGGATGGGCGGCACCGGTGGCGGCCCGGTCAACTACGACCTGGCCCGGCAGTTGGCGTCGAATTCCATCGGGTTCGTCGCGCCGGTACCGGAACAGACCACCAAGGCGATCGCCGATGCGGTGCACCTGGCCGACCTGTGGCTCGACGGGGTGACGGCGCTGCCCGCCGGTACCTCCAAGTCGGTCGCCTGGACGGCCACCGACTGGATCGACAACACCATCGACACCTGGAAACGGCTGTGCGATCCGGTGGCCCAGCAGATCTCCACCATGTGGGCGTCGGCGCTGCCAGAGGAAGCCAAGAGCATGGCGGGTCCGCTGCTGTCGATGATCTCGCAGATGGGCGGCATGGCCTTCGGCTCCCAGCTCGGACAGGCGCTCGGCAAGCTGTCCAAGGAG
This sequence comes from Mycolicibacterium sp. SMGY-1XX, assembly GCF_059132455.1. Classification (NCBI taxonomy): domain Bacteria; kingdom Bacillati; phylum Actinomycetota; class Actinomycetes; order Mycobacteriales; family Mycobacteriaceae; genus Mycobacterium; species Mycolicibacterium sp. SMGY-1XX. The sequence goes on along the minus strand of NZ_CP101139.1, from coordinate 2,184,295 downwards.
GTGTTGACCTCCACCGATATCGGGCTGCCGCTGGGTCCCAAGGGCGTGGCGGCGCTGATGCCCGAGGCCGTCGAGGAGTTTTCGTCGGGCCTCGAGCAACCGCGCGCCGAGATCCTGACGTTCCTGGCCGCCCGTGAAGCCGCCCATCACCGGTTGTTCACCCACGTGCCGTGGCTGGCCAGCCAGCTGCTGAGCAATGTCGAGGCCTACGCCAGGGGCATCGAGATCGACATGAGCGGAATCGAGGAGCTGGCCCAGGGGTTCAACCCGGCGGCCATGGCTGACCCCGCCGCCATGGAACAGCTGCTCAACCAGGGCATCTTCGAGCCGAAGGCCACCCCGGAGCAGACGGCGGCGTTGGAGCGGCTGGAGACGCTGCTCGCCCTGATCGAGGGCTGGGTGCAGACGGTTGTCGCGGCCGCGCTGGGTGATCGCATTCCGGGTGCGTCGGCGCTGTCGGAGACCCTGCGCCGACGCCGGGCCACCGGCGGACCGGCCGAGCAGACCTTCGCCACGTTGGTGGGCCTGGAGCTGCGGCCCCGCAAGCTGCGTGAGGCGGCAGTGTTGTGGGAGCGGCTCACCGAGGCCGCCGGCGGCGACGCGCGCGACGCCGTGTGGCAGCACCCGGATCTGCTGCCCAACTCCGAGGATCTCGACGAGCCGGCCGGCTTCATCGACCGTGTGATCGGCGGTGACACCAGCGGGATCGACATCGACAAGGCCATCGCCGAGTTCGAGAAGGAATTGGGGCGGGGCCAGGACGATTCAGACGATCCCCCTGTGGACAAGTAAAAACGCAACCTCTCGCGCCGTGTCACAGTCGGCGCCATGGTCGCGCGATACAGCCTTGATCCGGCGATGCCGGTGCTGCTGCGTCCCGACGGCACCGTTCAGGTGGGCTGGGATCCACGTCGGGCGGTGATGGTGCGGCCGCCCGGCGGATTGTCGGCGGCCGCGCTGGCCGCCGTGCTGCGCAGGATGCAGGCCAATGCCGGAATGGACGACCTGGCCAGGGAAGCGGCGCTTCACGGTGACGTCGGCGCCGACGAACTCGACCTCCTGATCGCCGCGTTGATCAGCGCCGGGGTGGCGCGGCCGAGCCGGACCGCGCAGCCGGGTCGTGCCCCGGCGATCCGGGTGCACGGCCGCGGGCCGCTGGCCGATCTGATCGTCGACGCGCTGCGCTGTACCAGCACCCGGATCCGGCAGAGCAGCCACGCGCACGCGGTGGTGCAACCCGACGGCACCGACCTGGTGGTGCTGACCGATTTCCTGGGCGTCGAGCCGCGGCTTCTGCGTGACCTGCATGACGCTCGAATCCCCCACCTGCAGGTCCGCGTTCGTGACGGGGTGGGACTGGTGGGTCCTATGGTGCTTCCCGGGCTGACGAGCTGCTTGGGCTGTGCCGATCTCCACCGCAGTGACCGCGACGCCGCCTGGCCCGCGGTGGCAGCCCAGTTGCGCGACACCGTGGGGTCCGCCGACCGGGCCACCGTGCTGGCCACGGCGGCACTGGCGCTGGGTCAGATCGACACCGTGCTGGGCGCCGTGCGCGGCGAACCTGTCCGCGCCCCTGCCACCCTGTCGACGACTCTGGAATTCGACGCATCCACCAGCTCGATTGCGACGCGGCACTGGCCTCGGCACCCGCTGTGTCATTGCTGACATCGCCGGTTGCCACATCGGTGCGTGTCGGCGCCGCCCGGTCATGGATGATGGTGAGGTGGCAGACATCAAACGTGGACGGGCCGCTCGCAATGCGAAGCTGGCGACGTTACCGGTGGGCTTCGCCGGCCGGGCCGCGCTCGGCGTCGGCAAGCGGCTCACCGGCAAGTCGAAAGACGAAGTCAACGCCGAATTGATGGAGAAGGCCGCCAATCAGCTGTTCACCGTGCTGGGTGAGCTCAAGGGCGGCGCCATGAAGGTCGGACAGGCCCTGTCGGTGATGGAAGCCGCCGTGCCCGAGCAGTTCGGCGAGCCCTACCGCGAGGCGCTGACCAAACTGCAGAAGGACGCCCCGCCGCTGCCGGCGGCCAAGGTGCATCGGGTGCTCGACGCCCAGCTGGGCACCAAATGGCGTGAGCGTTTCACCTCGTTCGACGATCAGCCCATCGCCTCGGCCAGCATCGGCCAGGTACACAAGGGCGTGTGGTCCGACGGGCGAGAGGTCGCCGTCAAGATCCAGTACCCGGGCGCCGACGAGGCCCTGCGCGCCGACCTGAAGACCATGCGGCGCATGGTGTCGATTTTCAAGCAGCTCTCCCCCGGCGCCGACGTCCAAGGCGTCGTCGACGAGCTGATCGAGCGCACCGAGATGGAACTGGACTACCGGCTCGAAGCCGACAACCAGCGCGCGTTCGCCAAGGCGTACAAGGACCACCCGCATTTTGTGGTGCCGGCCGTCATCGCCAGCGCGCCGAAGGTCGTCATCGCCGAATGGATCGAGGGCATCCCGCTGGCCCAGATCATCCGCAACGGCACCCAGGATCAGCGAGATCTGATGGGCTACCGGCTGTTTGAGCTCACCGACGATGCCCCGCGCCGGCTGGAGATGATGCACGGCGACGCGCACCCCGGCAACTTCATGCTGCTGCCCGGCGACAAGATGGGTGTCATCGACTTCGGTGCCGTGGCGCCGCTGCCCGGCGGAATGCCGCCCGAACTGGGCCAGCTGCTGCGCTACGCGGTGGACAAGAACTACGACGAACTACTGCCCACCATGGAGAAGATCGGCTTCATCCAGAAGGGTGAGAAGGTCTCCATCGCCGATATCGACGACATGCTCAAGCAGTACGTGCAACCGCTGCAGGTCGACGTCTTCCACTACAACCGCAAGTGGCTGCAGAAGATGGCCGCGGTGGACCTCGACCGCGCCGCCGGTCAGATCAGGACCGCCCGGCAGATGGACATCCCGGCCAAGCTGGCCATCCCGATGCGGGTGATCGCCTCCATCGTGGCGATCTCCTGTCAGCTCGATGCGCATGTACCGGTGCGCAAGATCGCCACCGAGCTGGTGCCCGGCTTCGCGAACCCGGACTGACCGAGTACGCCGACACCGCCGTTCGGGCACGCAAAACTGGTCTGCGCCCAAACGGCGGTGTCGGCGGGTGGCCGTCAGGCCGCGTAGGAATCCTTGCGCGGACGGCCGCGCGGCCGCTTGCGGGCGACAATCGAGCCGCGCTCGACGATCTCACCGCCCCAAACACCCCACGGCTCTTCGCGTTCCAGCGCCGCGGCCAGGCACTGCCGGCGGATCGGGCACTCCGCGCACAGAAGCTTGGCGCGCTCCAGATCGGCGGGGGTTTCGGCGAACCACAGATCGGGGTCACCGATATGGCACGGCAGCACCGGCACAGTTTCCTTTCGGACTGTCAGGGCTGACATGTCCTTCACCTGCTTCCTGGTCTCGTGGCTTTCGTCTCTGCTTCGAGATCCGGACCAGGTGCTCGGGGATTCGGTCCCCGGAAACACTGATGGCCACGGATCCGGTTGACTTCGGGTCCGTGGCCATTGGGCTGCTGCGTCGGGCTTCTAGATGAAACCTCGATCCACGGACGCGTCTGTCGCGGCGGCGGTGCGGCGCTTGCGCTGCGGCGCAATGGCGTCGACCGCCCAGGCGGCGTGAGCCGCGGGGGCGCGATGCCGACCCGTCATCACCGCGGATGCTTTCCCGCTGGACAGGAAGACACCGGGAGCCCCAGCCGCACGCGCCGAACCGGCAATGCTGCCTACTGCGCCGAACGTCATGAAGTCATTCATCGGGGCTCCCTCCTTCCTTGCACTTGCGGTACGCAGGCCACTTCACGGCCGTGGGTCGTATGCGTTTGAGGCTAAACGGTGCCCGCATGTCAGCACAAGCAATTTTCTGACCTGCATGAACAAGATTCCGCCACCGATTTGAGTCCCGCGCCTGCGCAGTCTTTGGCCAGGGCCGTCGATACCGCCCCCACACAGGGAAAGCCTCTGCGCCGCAGTTGCTTCTGCAGGGGTGAACGCTGCGTCACACCCGCGCGCGCACCAACTCCAGCAGATCCGCGCCGTATTGTTCGAGCTTGCGCGCCCCGATACCGGGAATGGCCACCAGTGCAGCGTCATCGGTGGGCAGCGTTTCGGCGATGGCGATCAGTGTGTTGTCGCTGAACACCACGAACGCGGGCACCTTCTGTTCCTTGGCGGTTCGTGAACGCCAATCCTTGAGCTGCCCCAGCAGTTCGTCATCGATGTCGGAGGCGCAGGTTTCGCAGCGACGCAACATGATTGCGGCCGGCGTGTTCAGCTCGGCGTTGCACACCCGGCAGCGCTTGGCCGGCCCGCGTTGCCGGCGTTGCCCACCGGATCGGTCCGCCGGCGGCTTCGGGGCGATGCTGGCCAGGAAGCGCGACGGCCGCCGGTTCTGCCGGCCACCCGGGGTCCGCGACAGCGCCCAGCTGAGGGTCAAATGGACTCTCGCCCGGGTGACCCCGACGTAGAGCAGACGACGTTCCTCTTCCACGGCCTCGCTGTCAGGACCGTGCGACAGTGCGTGCGAGATCGGCAGAGTGCCGTCGGCCAGGCCGACCAGGAACACCGCGTCCCACTCCAGGCCCTTCGCCGCGTGCAGCGACGCCAGGGTGACGCCCTGCACCACGGGTGGATGGCGCGCGTCGGCGCGTATCCGTAGTTCGGCGACCAATGCCGTCAGGTCCAGCTCCGGGCGGGTGGCCACCTCTTCGTCGACCAACTCGGCCAGCGCGGTCAACGCCTCCCACCGTTCCCGGGCGCTGGTACCACCCGGCGGTTCGGCGGTGAGACCGAGCGGCTCGAGCAGCGCGCGGACCACGGTGGGCAGGTCATCGTCGGCACTGCCCCGCTCGGCGGCCCGCTGCAGCGCCACCAGAGCCTGGCGGATCTCCTGGCGGCTGAAGAAACCTTCCCCACCGCGGACCTGGAAGGCGATGCCCGCTTCCGTCAGCGCCTCTTCGTAGACCTCGGACTGGGCGTTGATCCGGTAGAGGACCGCGATTTCGGCTGCCTCCGTACCGGATTCGATGAGGCCCTTGATGGCGCGGGCGACGGCGGTGGCCTCAGCCACCTCGTCGGGGTACTCGCGCAGCGCCGGGCGTGGCCCTGGGGGGCGCTGACCCACCAGGTGCAGCCTGCTGCCGGCCACCCGCCCGCGGGCGTCGGCAATGACCCGGTTGGCCAGCTCGACCACCTGCGGCGTGGAGCGGTAGTCACGTTCGAGGCGCACCACGGTGGCGTCGGGAAAGCGGCGAGAGAAGTCGAGCAGATAACGCGGTGAGGCGCCGGTGAACGAGTAGATGGTCTGGTTGGCGTCCCCGACCACCGTCAGGTCATCACGTTCACCCAGCCAGGCCGACAGCACCCGCTGCTGCAGAGGGGTGACGTCCTGGTACTCGTCGACCACGAAGCAGCGGTACCGGTCCCGGAATTCGGCGGCCACGGCCGCATCGTTCTCGATGGCCGCGGCGGTGTGCAGCAGCAGGTCGTCGAAATCCAGCAGCGCCACTTCACCGCGGGCCTTGAGCGACTCGTACCCGGCGTACACCGCGGCGATACGGCCCGCGTCCTTGGGGATGTCACGGCCGGTCTCGGCCACCGCGGCGGCGTACTGCTCAGGGGTGATCAGCGATGCCTTCGCCCATTCGATCTCCCCTGCCAGGTCGCGGACGTCTTCGGTGCTGGCCTGCATCTTGGCGCGATTGGCGGCCTGGGCGACCACGGAGAACTTGCTGTCGAGCAGCTGCCAGCCGGTGGAGCCGACCACCCGCGGCCAGAAGTAGGACAGCTGCCGCCGGGCGGCGGCGTGGAAGGTCAGCGCCTGCACCGATCCGACGCGGGCTCCGGTCTGTGCGTCGGCGTCGAGCCCGCGCAACCGGCTGCGCATCTCGCCGGCGGCGCGGGAGGTGAACGTCACCGCGAGAACCTGGCTGGCGGCGACGTGTCCGGCGCCGACGAGATGCGCGATGCGGTGGGTGATGGTGCGGGTTTTGCCGGTGCCTGCGCCGGCCAGCACACAGACCGGCCCGCGCCCGGCCAGCACGGCCTCGCGTTGTTCGTCGTCGAGACCCGCGGTCAGGACGCTCTCGGTCGGCATGGGATTCATCATCGCAGCGGAGTCGGACAAGTTCTCCACCGCGCCCTCAGGCAAGATTGATTCATGACCGCTACCGAACTCACCATGTACTCCACCACCTGGTGTGGATACTGCAAGCGCCTCAAGACCGCCTTGAAGGCCAAGGGCATCGGTTACACCGAGGTGGACATCGAACTCGAGCCGGAGGCCGCGAAGTTCGTGCAGTCGGTGAACAACGGCAATCAGACCGTGCCCACGGTGAAGTTCTCCGACGGGTCGACGATGACCAACCCCAGCATCCGGGACGTCGAAGGCAAGATCGCCGAGCTCTCCGTGGGGTGATGCTCCGGGCGCTGCCCGACGTCCCGTTGCGTGACCAGAGTTACACCTGGGATGCTTTTGCATAGCACTTCTAACGATCTAAAGTGCTTAGCATGTCTTACCAATCTGGTGTGTCTGCGCGCACCACGCAGCCCGGCGTACTGATCGCCGTCCTGGCGGCCGCCGGCATCGCGGTCTCGATGATGCAGACGCTGGTCATCCCGCTGGTGCCGCAGCTGCCGACGTTGTTGAACACCAGCGCGGCCAACGCATCGTGGGCGATCACGGCCACCCTGTTGACCGGCGCCATCGCCACACCGACGCTCGGCCGACTCGGCGACATGTTCGGGCCCAAGCCGATCCTGATCGCCTGCGCCGTCGCGCTCACGTGCGGATCGGTGATCGCGGCCACCACCAGTTCCCTTGTCCCGCTGATCATCGGTCGTGGGCTGCAGGGGTTCGGCGCACCGATCATCCCGCTCGGCATCAGCGTCCTGCGTGCCTCACTGCCGGCAGAACGAGTGGGCAGCGCCATGGGCTTGATGAGTGCCTCGTTGGGCGTCGGCGGTGCGCTCGGATTGCCGCTGTCGGCCGTGATCGCCGAACACTTCAGCTGGCACGCCCTGTTCTGGTGCGCCGCAGCACTGGGCGCCGCATCCGGTGTGCTGTTCGCCGCGCTGGTCCCGCACATCCCGGCCACCTCTCGTGACCGGTTCGACCCGCTCGGCGCCCTGGGCCTGGCCGCCGGTCTGGTGCTGTTGCTGCTCCCCCTGTCCAAGGGCGCGGCCTGGGGGTGGACCAGTGCGACCACCCTTGGACTTCTCGTCGCGTCCGTCTTCGTCTTCGCCGTGTTCGTCCGCTGGCAGCTGCACACCTCCTCGCCGCTGGTGGACATCCGCACCACGGTGCGCAAACCCGTGCTGCTGACCAACCTCGCCTCGATCGCCGTCGGGTTCGGCATGTTCGCCATGACGCTGGTGGGGCCGCAGATCCTGCAGATGCCCAGCGAAACCGGTTACGGCTTGGGGCAATCCATGGTCAGCGCCGGGCTGTGGATGGCGCCAGGTGGGTTGGTGATGATGGTGTCGGCACCGTTGGCCGCGATGATCATCGCGCGCCGGGGCGCCAAATTCGTTCTGGTCACCGGATCGGCGATCATCGGCAGCGGATACCTGCTGGGCACCCAACTGCTGGGCAGCGCGGCCGGCATTCTCACGTTCAGTGTCGTCGTCAGCTTCGGTGTCGGGTTCGCCTTCGCGGCGCTGCCGGCGCTGATCAACGGTGCCGTGCCCGTGTCGGAGACCGCCGCCGCCAACGGCCTCAACACCCTGGCGCGGTCACTGGGCACCTCGACCTCCAGCGCGGTGCTCAGCGCGGTCCTGGCCGGGTTGACCGTCACCTTCGCCGGCCACGCGCTGCCGTCACTGGCTGGATTCCGTACCGCCCTGTTCATCGCCGCCGGCGCCGCCGTGGTGGGCGCATTCATCGCGATGGCCATTCCCGCCGAGCGCCGAGAAGAGCCGGCCGCGGCCGACCTCGTCACCCCGGTGCGGCCACGGGCCCAGGACCTGGAGCAGGCACTGGCGTCGGTGACCCAGCCGTCCGCCGCTGAACTGCTGTCCGCGGCGCCCTCATCGACGCGACACACCTGGCTCGACCGGGTGTCCTATCTGGTGCTCCGGCGGATCGACGACAGCGGTCCCATGACACTGGCGCAGCTTGCGGCGACCTTCGGGGTGGACCCCGCCGTGTTCGGGCGCAGGATCTCGGGGCTGGTGCGCGACGGACTGGTGCACACCGTCGCGGATGCCGGTGATATCGCGCGGTTCACGCTGACGGAGGCCGGCCGGCACCGGGTGCGGGGTCAGCGGGCCTACCACGTCGCGGGTCTGCAGCGCGTCACCGCCGGCTGGGATGACGGCGACGTCGCCGCGCTGAGCGGCTACCTGGGCCGACTCAACCACGGCATCCAGCAGGCTCGGCACAATGACCGTCCGCACCGCGGCGAACCGGACACCGAACGGCTACGCCCGCTGCGCCCGGCGATCCGGCACGCGCCGGCAGAAGCGGCCACCCGCCCGCTCGTCACCGTCCCGCACGGTCAGTGGAACCGGCCACGGCAGCCGATCAGTCCTGCGCCCAGGCCCAGGACTCGATGATCTCACGGGCGATCGAAATCGAGCCGGGCAGAAGCAATCTCGACTGCGAAGCGGCGGCACTGCTCCAGTCGCCGATCTCCAGCGCCGCCCGGACCTCGTCGCGGGTGAACCAGTGCGCCTCGGCGATCTCGCCGTCGTTGAAGGCGAACGGCTGGTCCGGATCGCCGACGGCGTGGAAGCCCACCATGAGTGACCGCGGAAACGGCCAGGGCTGGCTGCCCAGATAGCGCACATCGCGCACGGTGAGGCCCACCTCTTCGGCGATCTCCCGAGTAACGCAGGTCTCGAACGACTCCCCCGCTTCGACGAAACCCGCCAGCAGCGAGAACATCCGGTCGGGCCACACCGTCTGCCGGGCCAAGACCACACGGTCGGCACCGTCGTGCACCAGGCAGATGACCGCCGGGTCGATGCGGGGGAACTCCTCGTGGCCGGTGATCGTGTTGACCCGTGACCATCCACCCTTGATCGCCTTGGTGGGTGATCCGTCGATGGCACTGAAGCGGGCACTGTCATGCCAGTTGAGCAGCGCCGTGGCCGAGGCCACCAGCTGAGAACTGACATCGTCGAAAACCGTTCCGGCGCGGCGCAAATCGAGCACATGGGCATCAGAGCCGTCATCCGGTGGGGCGAGCTCGGCGCGCATGGCCCACACGTGACGGCCGCCCTCGATGCGGCCCAGGAACACCGCATCCTCCGGCGGGGTGTCACCCAGTCCGGCAGTGGAGCTCAGCACCACACGCCCGTCGGCGATCAGAACCTGGCCGCGGCCGTCGACGCGCAGGACCGCGGCCTCCGGCCAGCCCGCGACGCCGGCGTCGATGTCGGTACGCAACTGGTCGGAGCGATCCGCACCGACCCGGGACAGCAGTGGAACGTTCCGGAGTTGGAAGTCAGCCACGGTCTTCCTCTGCGTTGCGCACGTACAACAGCCTGTCTGTCGCCTCGATGGCGTCCACCTCCGGATCGCTGACCTGCTTGAGCTTGCCGTCACGCACCACGCCCAACACGATGTCCTTGAGGTGACGTGGTGAGCCGCCGACCTCCTTGGGTTCGACCTCGCGCTCGGCGATTGCGAAACCGGCGTCCGGGGTCAACAGATCTTCGATGAGCTCAACCACGTTGGGGGTGGTGGTGGCGATACCGAGCAGCCGGCCGGCCGTCTCAGAGGACACCACCACCGAGTCCGCACCGGACTGCTGCAGCAGGTGCTGATTCTCCGACTCCCGGATCGAGGCGATGATCTTGGCCTTGGGCGCCAGCTCACGGGCAGTGAGGGTGACCAGCACCGCCGTCGGATCACTGTTGGTGGCCACGATGATGGCCGCGGCATGCTGGGCGCCGGCCAGTCGCAGCACGTCGGACCGGTTGGCGTCACCGCGGACGGTGACCAAACCAGCCTGGCTGGCCCGGTCCAGCGACGCCTGGTCGGTGTCGACCACCACGATGTCGCCGGGTTTGACATTGTCACCGACCATCGCGGTGACCGCGGTCTTGCCCTTCGTTCCGTAGCCGATGACGATGGTGTGATTGCGCACGGAGTTCCTCCAACGCTGGATTTTGAGGGCTTGGCGTGACGCGGCGGTGAGGGTCTCGACGGTGGTGCCGATCAGCACGATCAGGAAGGCGACCCGCAGCGGCGTGATCACCAGGACGTTGACCAGCCGCGCTGTCTCGGTGACCGGGGTGATATCGCCGTAGCCCGTGGTCGACAGGGACACCGTGGCGTAGTACAGGCAGTCCAGGAACGACAGACCGCCCGGGACGGGCGCGCTTTCGATATCGCGGTACCCGTCGCGGTCGAGGTAGACGATGAGCACCGCCGCGAACAGCGCTCCCAGCGCGTAGAGAACGCGCATGAAGATCCTGCGGGCCGGGCTGACGAAGTTCTCCGGGATGTGGAGATACTCGACCAGCTCGGCATCCGGCCTGGCCGTCAGCGCCTCGTCGAGTCGTCGAAGCCTGCGCCGCAACCTATTTTTGGCCACGGTGCCCTATCTTCGCGTCCGATACAGGAATTTCCGGACCGAAATCCGGCTCTCTCATCGGGTCATCCCGGCGCACGACATCATGTAACCATGAGACTGGAGACATCATGACGTCGAACACCCTCGAGAGCACCGCCGGCAAGGCAAACCAGAACCGCGCCTACCGGATGGCAGCGATGCTGACCGGTATCGGGGTGCTGCACTTCGTGGCTCCCAAACCGTTCGATTCCATCATTCCCACCGAGCTGCCGGGCAGCCCCCGGTTCTACACCTACGCCTCCGGGGTGGCCGAGGTGGGCACGGCGGCGCTGCTGATCCCGCCGAGCACCCGCCGCCTGGGTGCGCTGGCCGCCGTGGTGCTGTTCCTCGGGGTGTACCCCGGGAACATCAACATGGTGCGGCTGTGGTGGGACAAGCCCTGGCCGATGCGGCTGCTCGCCATCGCCAGACTGCCGCTGCAGTTCCCGATGATCACTCAGGCCCTGAAGATCCGACGGGAATCCTGACCTCGCCGGGCCCGGGTTCCGACCCGGGCCCGGCCAGCAACGCACTCAGCTCCTCGCGCCCGGGCAGCACGTCCGGAGTGACGGTTCGGCCGCTGCGGACATAGTGGAACACCGCCCGCACCGAGGACTCCGGGCAGCCGTGCAACGCCGCGACCGCCAACCGGTACACGCCGAGCTGAATGGCGGCCTGCCGCTGGGCGTCCTCTCCCGCCGGTGGCGCACCGGTCTTCCAGTCCAGCACCGTCACGCCGCCGTCCTTGTCGGCGAAGACGGCATCGATGCGTCCTCGCACCACGTGCTCGCCGAGCGCCATCTCGAACGGCACCTCGACGTCGACCGGGGTTCGGGCCGCCCACTGCGAAGCCATGAACGCCGCCTGGAGTTCGGCGAGTTCCTCGGCCTCGGCGGCAGCCATCTCACCGTCGACCGCACCGGGCAGATCCTCCAGGTCGAAGAGCCGCTCAGCGCCGTAGAACCGTTGCACCCAATCGTGAAAAGCGGTACCGAGCAACGCGTTCGGGTCGGGCCGTACCGGCAGCCGGCGGTGGAACCGGCGAAGTGCGGCGGCCCGGTCACGTCCCAGCTCCACGAGGTTGCTGACCGAGAGCTGGCCAGGCAGCGTCGTGCTGGGCTCTTCGGGAGCACGCTCGCGTTCTGCCAGGAGTGCATCGACATCGGCCGACCAGGCGTCGTCCTCGTCGGCGGCTGGACCGTCACCGCGTAGGGCGGCCTGGACCAGCGCCGCTCCCCGCTCGATGTCTCCCCGGCGCAGCGAAGCCGGGTCCGCCGGCCACACCGCTTCGATCACCTTGTCGCGCAAGGGGTTCGACTCACCTTCGGACGGGGCCGGCGCCCAGTGCTCGACCACACCACAGGGTGCACCATCAGCGGCGGCGGCCTCGATGATGTCTTTCAACTCGACCAGGAAGTCCGAAGGGCCGCGAGGCTTGCTTTCGGTGGCGCCCCAGTGGTGCCCGGACAGCAGCAGGGTGTCCTCGGCGCGGGTGATCGCCACGTACAGCAACCGGCGTTCCTCGTCGACCCGGCGCTGATCGAGCTGCTTACGGTGTTCAGTCACCGTATCGGACAACTGCTTTCGGTCCGTCACCGTCGAGGTGTCCAGCACCGGGACACCATGCTCACCCAGGCCCGCCCGGTCACCGCGCAGCAGCGGCGGCAGTTCACCGGCGTCGGTGAGCCAGGTGCTGCGCGCCGCGGTGGAGGGGAAGACCCGACCCGCCAGGTGCGGCACCGCGACGACCTCCCACTCCAGCCCTTTGGCTGCATGCACCGTCAGGATCTGCACCCGGTCGGCGGCCACCGTGACCTCGGCCGGAGCCAGACCGTTCTCGACCTCCTGGGCCACGTCCAGATACGCCAGGAGGCCCGCGATGTCATTACCCGCACCGGTGGCCCCGCGGGCCGCATAGGCATCGACGACGCCGGCGAAAGCGTCGAGCTGTTCGGCGCCCGACCATCCGTCACCGCCGGTGGGCACCGCCCGGGCCTCGATGTCGATGCAGGTGATGCGGCGCACCTCGGCCACCAGGTCCGACACCGAATAACCGAGGTGGGCCCGCAGTGTCGTCAGCTCGTCCCCGAGCGCGCAGATGCGCTGGAACCCCGCCGCCGAGTAGGCCTCGGCGGGGCCGGGGTCGCAGATGGCGTCGGCGAGGCAGGCGGTGTCAGCCTCGGGTGAGGCCTGCGCGACAACGGCTTGCGGGCCCTCCGGTGCTGAGGTGGCGGCCGACCGCGGCCCCGCGTCGAGCTGGCGGGCCCGGCGCCACAGCGCGGCGATATCGCTGGCCCCCAGCCGCCAGCGCGGCCCGGTCAGCACCCGCATCGCCGCCGCACCGGCGACCGGATCTGCGATGAGTCGCAACATCGCCACCACGTCGGCGACTTCGTCGATCGCCAGCAGACCGGCCAGTCCCACCACCTCGACCGGCACGCCGCGGGCGCGCAGCGCGGTGGCCATCGGAACCGCATCGGCGTTGCGGCGAACCAGCACCGCGGCCGTGGGCGGGGGTGCGCCCAGATCGGCCGCCGCCTGATACCGCGCCGCGATCTGGTCGGCCACCCAACCTCGTTCGACCTCCACATCGGTGAACAGTGCGCACCGCACCGTGCCCTCGTCGGCGCCGGGTCGCGCGCGCAGCTCCCGCACCGCCACCGAACGGCGCCGGGCTTCAGCAGAAATCGCGTTGGCCACCCGCAGGGTGCTCGGCGGGTTACGCCAACTGGTCCGCAGTTCGAGCGACGGCGCCGGGGTGCCGTCGGCGTACGGGAAATCGGTGGTGAACCGCGGCAGATTCGTGGCCGAGGCGCCACGCCAGCCGTAGATCGACTGGATGGGGTCCCCGACCGCGGTCAGCGCCAGACCGTCGTCGGCGCCACCACCGAACAATCCGGACAGCGCCACTCGCTGGGCATGGCCGGTGTCCTGGTATTCGTCGAGCAGCACGACGCGGAAGCGCTGCCGCAGCTGCACCCCGACCTGCGGGTGCTCCGATGCCAACCGGGCCGCGGCAGACATCTGCATTCCGAAATCCATGGCTTTCTCGGCCCGCAACCTATCGTGCAGCGCCTCGATCAGGGGTACCAGCTCGGCCCGGTCGGTCTGGGCGGCCAGCAGACGCAACAGCCACTGACTGGGGCCCCGGTCACGCTGGTACGGCGCCGCGGGCAGCGTGTGCACCAGTCGCTCGAGCTCGAGGTGGGTGTCGCGCAGCTGGTCTGTGCTGACCAGGTGCTCGGCCAGCTGGCCGGACAACCGCAGCACCATCGCCGTCACCGCGGCCGGAGTCTTGCCGGTGTCCAGGTCACCGGGGTGACTGCACACCACGTCGTAGGCCAGCTGCCACAGCTCGGTCTCGGACAACAACCGGCTGTCGGGTTCCACCGGCAACAGCAGACCGTGCTCGCGCAGCAGCGTACCGGCGAAGGCGTGGTAGGTGCTGACGGTGACGGGTTCAGCGGATTCGACTGTGGCCAAACCGGTTCCGGCCAGCCGGCTCAGCCGGGAGCGGACCCGGCGCAGCAGTTGACCGGCCGCCTTACGGGTGAAGGTCAGGCCCAGCACCTGACCCGGTTCGGCGAAGCCGTTGGCGACCAGCCACACCACCCGGGCCGCCATGGTTTCGGTCTTACCGGCACCGGCACCCGCGATGACCACCAGCGGGCCAGGAGCCGCCGAGATGACCGCGGCTTGCTCGTCGGTGGGTTGCGGAAGGCCCAGGGCAGCAGCGAGTTCGGCGGGACTGAACCGGACGCCGACCGGCGACGACACCGTCATCAGGACTCCTGTCCACCGTTGTGGGCCGGGCAGAACGAGCGCACCGGGCAGTGCCCGCATCCGTCGTTGACCCGTGCAACATACTGCGGACCCGCAGTCGCGGCCGCGGCCTGGCGGATCTGGGTCCGCCATTCTTCACGACTCTGCGGTGTCATCGGGTCCTGGCTGCGCTCGGTGGCGCCGCCGGAGCTGGACTTACCGACATAGACCAGACGCGCTCCCCCGGGCTGTGCGCCGTCGGGTAGCACCCCCTCGGCGATGGCGAGCTGATACAACGCGAGCTGCGCATGCCGCTGCGCGTCATCCTTGCTCACAGGCGTCTTGCCGGTCTTGACGTCGACCACCACCAGCCGGCCTTCGGCATCACGCTCCAATCGGTCGACACGACCACGCACCCGCACACCCGGACCGTCGTCACCGGGGTTGACCACCACACCGTCGACATCCACCTCGACCCCGACCTCGGTCAGTTCATGACGGGTGTCGGCGTGCCACTGGGTGAAGGCGCTCACCATTTCCCGGTGCCGTGCCAACTCATTGCGGGCGAACCACTGAGCCTCGAACGGCAGTTGCTGCCAGATGGCATCGAGATCGGCCGTGAGCTGCGCCTCGGTGCGGTTGGGCTGGGCGACCAAGGCGTGCACGAGAGTGCCTATGGTGGAACGCAATTCACGAGCGTCACTACCCCCGTGGCGTTCCAGCAGCCACCGCAGCGGGCAGTCCTGCAGGGTCTGCAGCGTGGAGGGCGACAGCGTGACGGTGTGGCCGTCACCGCTCCACAGCGGAGCGTCGGTGCTCACCGGCGTCATGCCGTACCAGCGTCCGGGGTCCGCACCGGGCACCCCCGCCCTGGCCAGACGGGCGAGCTGCGCCGCAGCCCGGGTACGCAGCTGTGCGTCGACCACACCGTCGGGAGCGCAGACCACCGCACGCAGTTGCCCGACCACCGCGGGTGCCGACAACACCCGCGGCGCCACCACGGGCTCCGGGGGCGGCGCCGCGGTGTCCTCACCGGCGCCGAATGCGGCGATGTCGGTGAAGAACGGCGACGGGATGGCCAGGCCGTCGGAGTCCGCGCCATCACCTTCGACCGCGGTGACGACCAACCGGCGCCGGGCCCGACCCATCGCGGTGATCAGCAGCCGCCGCTCCTCGGCAACCAGCGGTGCTGTGGCCGAGACCTCCGCGCCGAGCCCGTCGAGGGTGTCCAGTAGCCGCTGGGTGCCCAGGATCCCGCCGCGCGGAACGGTGTTGGGCCACAGACCTTCCTGCAGCCCCGCCACGATGACGAGGTCCCATTCACCGCCGATCGCCTGGTGCGGACTGACGATGGTGACCGCTTCGGGCGTCTCGACGGGCTCGGGAGTGCGGACCGGAAGACCCAGGCCTTCAACATGATCGACCAGGCCGGCCAGCGACGCGCCCGCGGTCCGGGACACATAGCCGTCGGTGACGGCGAACAGCTCGGTCACGTGATCGAGATCGCGTTCTGCCCGGGCGCCGCCGGGGCCGCCGCGTTCACTGAGGGTCAGCAACCGCCGTTGCAGGCCGGACCGGTGCCACGCTTCCCAGAGCACTGAACGCGGATCCTGGCCATGCCCACCCGACACTGCCTGGAGCACCGCAGCAACCCGGCGCAGCGGGCGGGCGTGGGCCGGAGCGAGCCCGGCGGGAACGCCGTCGCGCAACGCGGTGGCGAGCAGCTCACCGAAGTCTGCCGTCGCGTCTCCACCGAGCCTGCGCAACGTCCGCCTCAACTGGCGCAACGACACTGGATCGACCCGGCCGATCGGGCCGGTCAGCAGGAATTGCGCACGTTCGCCGGTGAGTCCGTCGGATCCGGCCACCAAGGCCGTCAACAACGCCCGCACGATCGCGTTGTCCGGCAGCGGAGCGTGGCTGGACGGGGCCGCGACCGGCACGCCTGCGGCCATCAGGATCCGCGGCAAGCCCGCCGCGCGCGGTACCGAACGCACGATCACCGCCATCTGCGACCACGCGATGCCGTCCACCAGGTGTGCGCGCCGCAGGGTGTCGGCGATCAGCCCCGCCTCGGCGTGCTCGGAGGCCGCCAACCGCGTGGTGACCGAACCCGGTTCAGCGCCGCTGCCGGCGATGGCCCGCGCGGGCCCCGCTCCCGGTAACTGGGCCGCCACAGCACTGACCGCCGCCGCGATGGCCGGTGCGCACCGGTGGCTGGTCTCGAGGATGATGGCGGGCGAATCGCCGGCCAACAGCAGCGCCGGGTCGGCGCCCCGGAACCCGAAAACCGCCTGGTTGGGATCGCCGGCGAGGACCGTGAGCCCCACCCCGGAGGCCAAGGCGCGCACCAGACGCGCGGCTTGCGGGTCCAGATGTTGCGCGTCGTCGACAAGCAGAGTGCCGATGCGGGCGTGTTCGGCGGCCAGCAGGTCAGGGTCGGTGGCGAAAGCCTCCAGCGCCGCACCGACGAGTTCAGCGGCACCCAACGCGGGAACGGTGGCCTGGGGCGCGGCCATGCCCACCGCCGAACGCAGCAGCATCACCTGCTCGTACTGCTGCGCGAACTTGCCTGCCGCAGTCCATTCCGGGCGGCGCGACGCGCGGCCCAGCCGCTGCAGCTGCTGCGGGTCGATGCCACGTTCAGCGCAGCGCGCCAACAGATCACGCAGTTCGGTGGCGAAACCGGCGGTGCCCAGTGCGGCGCGCAACTGCGGTGGCCACCATTGCGCACCGTCTTCGATGTCTCCTTCCAGCAGCTCCCGGATGATGCCGTCCTGCTCGGCGCTGGTGATCAGGCGCGGCGGTGGGTCACCGGCGCGCTGCGCGGCCAGACGCAACACCGCGAACGCGTAGGCGTGCACCGACCGCACCAGCGGCTGGCGCACCACCGACTGGTGCTGCTCATCGGCGCCGGCAGCGAGCAACGCCGAGGTGAGGGCGGCTCTGGCCCGGGCGCCCGGACGGCCGGAACCGGTGAGCAGCAGCACCGATTCGGTGTCGGCGCCCGCAGAAATCCGTGCCACCGCGGTGTCCACCAACAGGCTGCTCTTGCCGGTGCCCGCACCTCCGAGCACCCGGACCACCCCGCCGCACTGCGGATCGAACAGTGCCGAGGCCTGGGTGGGCCACCGGGTGACGCTGTGCAGCCGCGCGGTCGAGGTCGGTGTGGTCATGACCGGAATGACACCACGGGGGTCCGACAAGTCGGTGCGAGCTGGCACCATCTAGAGCTGTGAGCGCAGAACTACACCTTCACCGCTACGGACCCGCCACCGCCCCCCAGGTCCTGGCCATCCACGGCTTGACCGGTCACGGTCGTCGCTGGGAGCACCTGGCCACCCGGCATCTGCCTGAGGTGGCGGTGGCGGCTCCGGACCTGCTCGGCCACGGGCGCTCACCGTGGCGGGCGCCCTGGACCATCGACGCCAACGCCGCTGCGCTGGCTGCAGCACTCGCCGAACCTGTTGTGGTGGTGGGCCACTCGTTCGGCGGCGCCATTGCACTGCACCTGGCCGCCACCCGGCCCGAACTGGTCGCCGGGCTGGTGCTCCTGGATCCGGCGGTGGGGCTCGACGGAGACTGGATGCGCGAGATCGCCGACTCGATGTTCGCCTCACCCGACTACACCGACAGGGCGGAAGCCCGCAACGAGAAGCGCTCGGGTTCGTGGGGCGACGTCGACGATGCCCAACTCGACGCCGAGCTCGACGAGCACCTGGTGGACCTGCCCAACGGCCGGGTGGGCTGGCGCATCGGGGTTCCGGCGATGATGTCCTACTGGAGTGAGCTGGCGCGGCCGATGTCGCTGCCTCAGAAAGGAACTCCGACCATCGTGGTGCGCGCCACCCGGACGTCACCGCCGTACGTCACCGGTGCGCTGCTCACCGGTCTGCAGGAGCGCCTGGGTGACGACTTCGAATTGGTGGACCTGGACTGCGATCACATGGTGGCCCAGGCCAAACCCGAGCAGACCGCCGCAGTCATCCGCAGCATCCTGGGCCGTAGATGATGGCGCCGATCACCGACGACCAGGTGGAGCGGGTACGCGCGCTGGTGGCGGCCATCCCGGCGGGCCGGGTGTCCACCTACGGTGACATCGCCTCTGCCGCTGAGCTTTCCAGTCCACGCATCGTCGCGTGGATCATGCGCACCGATTCCTCGGATCTGCCCTGGCACCGCGTGATCAGGAGTTCGGGCCGGCCGGCCCCGCATCTGGCCACCCGCCAACTCGAACTGCTGCGCGCCGAGGGAGTGTTGGCGACCGACGGGCGCATCCCGTTGGCCGACGTACGTCACGTGTTCTAGAGCGCCAGGCGAACCAGTGCCGCGGTGCGGGCCAACCCGGGGAACGCGGCCGCCGTCGACCGCGGATGCAGTGCGTGTACCGCGAGACGGAACATCAATGCCCGCAACAACATCTGCGGCCATTCGGGCAAGGCATTCCAGCGTTCGATCAGACCGTCGTCGGCTTCCCCCCAGGCCAGTGCGTCGACGACGGCGACGCCGGCCGCCCATGACGTCGGGCGCCAATACGGGGTGATGTCGGTGATCCCCGGCGCAGCGGTACCGGCGAACAGCACCGTGCCGTACAGATCCCCGTGCACCAACTGGTTCGGGCTCTTCGTCGGCTTGCGCAGTGTCGCCAGCTGATTGATGAGGTCGACCGACCGCTGTCCGTCCGCCGAGCCCGGCGACACCCGCGCACCGGCGGGCAAGGAGTGCAGCGGGCGTTCTTCCCACGCGGCGCGGTCCGCGGCGATGAACACGTCGACATCGGCCCACGGCGCCACCGGCGGTTGTGTCAGGAATCGCGGACGCTCCAGCGTGGCCGTGGCTTCGTGCAGACGCACCGCCGCCGACACCACTTCGTCATGCCGTGGTTCCGGAGTGCCCGCGACGAAGGTGTCGCCACGCCAGCCGGACACCACGTACCGGCCATCGGTCGAACGCACGGGCCGGGCCAGGCGGACTCCGTCGACGAACAGCGTCTCGCGCACTTTGGCCGACCATGCCGCACGTGCGTGGTCGGCGACCATGGAGAGCACCACTTCGCCGCAGCGCCAGCCACCTTCCCAGCTCGAACCCAGCGGCGTTGGCCGAACTCCCCCGAGCCCGAACGCCGCCAACACATGATCCGGCGGCGCATCGACAGTCATGGCGTCAGCCTATCGTCGCCGACCCGGCTAACCGGGTCGCTGATCAGCGTGTGCCGTGTTGTGTCGCAGTGATCTCCGTCAGTACGTCACTGCGCCGCCGGCCGGCCAAGGCACACCGTGCGTCCCAGATCGCCACTTACGTCAGTACGTCACTGCGCAGCCGGCCGGCCAAGCACACCGTGCGTCCCAGATCGCCACTTACGTCAGTACGTCACCATGTCGGGCTCGATTTGTTTTGCCCACGCCGCGATTCCACCCTGCAGATGCAGCGCGTCGGAGAACCCGGCCTTCTTGATCACCGCCAGCGCCTCCGCCGAACGAACACCGGTCTTGCAGTACAACACCGGCGTGCGGTCGTGCGGCAGCTTGGCCAGCCCGTCGCCTGCCTCGATGGCCGACTTGGGCACCAACTCCGCACCCTGGATGTGGTTGATATCCCACTCGACCGGTTCGCGGACGTCGATCAGGGCGATGTTCTTGCCCGAGTCCAGCAGCTCTCGAAGCTCACGCGGAGTGATCGTCGAGCCCGCAGCGGCATCGGCGGCGGCATCGGAGACCACACCACAGAACGCCTCGTAGTCGATCAGTTCAGTGATCTTCGGCGTCGCCGGATCCTTGCGGATCTTGATGGTGCGATAGGTCATGTCGAGTGCGTCGTACACCATCAGCCGGCCCAGCAGCGTGTCACCGATACCGGTGATCAGCTTGATGGCCTCGGTGCCCATGACCGACGCGATCGACGCACACAGGATGCCGAGCACGCCGCCCTCGGCGCACGACGGCACCATTCCGGGTGGTGGCGGTTCGGGGTACAGGTCGCGGTAGTTCAGCCCCAGGCCGTCCGGCGCGTCTTCCCAGAACACCGAGACCTGGCCTTCGAACCGGTAGATCGAGCCCCAGACGTAGGGCTTACCGGCCAGGACCGCGGCGTCGTTGACCAGGTACCGCGTGGCGAAGTTGTCGGTGCCATCGAGGATCAGGTCGTACTGCTTGAACAGATTGACCGCGTTCTCGGGTTCCAGACGCAACTCGTGCAGGCGCACCTCGACGAGCGGATTGATCTCGCGCACCGAATCCCGGGCGCTCTGCGCCTTGGACCGGCCGATGTCGGACTGGCCGTGGATGATCTGGCGCTGCAGATTCGACTCGTCAACCACGTCGAATTCGACAATGCCGATGGTGCCCACACCCGCGGCGGCGAGGTAGAGCAGCGTCGGCGAACCGAGGCCACCGGCGCCGATGACGAGCACCCGGGCGTTCTTCAGCCGCTTCTGTCCGTCGACACCCAGGTCGGGAATGATGAGATGCCTGCTGTAGCGCGCGACCTCGTCGCGGGTCAGCTCGGCTGCTGGCGCTACCAGCGGCGGTAACGACGACACCGTTGTTCTCCTCGATTGCATGGATGATGCGCCCGACTCGTGTCGAGTCCTAGGAACAACCGTAATCGCCCCTGGCAGCTTCCCGACAGTCCGGTGATGCGTCGAAACCGGCGTTCCGCCCGATCGCACTCGGGCGGATTCATACGGTCAGAGAAACATTTCTGAGCGTGGGGGTTTGCTGTGCCGAGTGGGGTTCCTGCGTCGCGGTCGTTGAAGCGGGCGTTGTTTGATCGGGTGTGTGCAGGACAGTCGGTGTCGGCGGCGTCGAAGGTGTTGGGCGTGTCGCATGGGACTGGTCATGAGTGGTGGCACAAAGCTGGCGGGATGGCGTTGGCAGCGGGCAAGCGTGGCGGTATCGGTGATGCTGTCGGTGGTGGCGGGCCGGGTGGGTCGGGGCACCGCCTCAATCTCGACGAGCGAGTCGCGATCATGCGGGGCCTCGACGATGGACTCAGTTACGCCGAGATCGGGCGGCGGATCAACCGGGACCGCTCGGTGGTGTGGAAGGAAGCCACCCGCAACCGCGGCGCCGACGGTGACTATCACGCGTTGATGGCCCATGCCCGCGCACACCATAAAGCCAGGCGCCCCAAAGCATTCAAGCTCAATGACCCCGACTTGTGCGCCGTGGTCGAGTCGTGGATGGATGACGGGTGGAGCCCCCGGTTGATCGCACAGGTGTTGGCCCAAGACCATCCCGATGACAAGCTCAAACAGGTGAGCCACGAAACGATCTATCAGTGCCTCTACGTGCAGACCCGTGGCCAGCTGCGCGCTGATCTGCATCAGTGCCTGTCGACCAAGCGGGCCACCCGCAAGACCCGCGGCGCGGCCGGCGGGCCGCGCGGGGTTTATGGCAGCGGCGACGAGTTCACGATCAGCGACCGGCCCGCCGAGGTCGCCGACCGGGCCGTGCCCGGGCACTGGGAAGGAGATCTCATCGTGGGGGCCGGCCACCAAAGCGCGATCGGCACGCTGGTGGAACGCAGCACCCGGTTCACCATCTTGTTGCACCTTCCGCTCGACCACACCGCCGAGTCCGTGGCCACCGCGATGATCGAGGCGATGAGGGAGCTACCTGAGCATCTGCGCCGATCGATTACCTGGGATCGCGGCTCGGAGATGGCTCAGTGGCCCCGGATTCATCTCGAACTCAAGGCCCCGGTGTACTTCTGCAACCCGCATTCACCCTGGCAGCGGGGCACCAACGAGAACACCAACCGCCTGCTGCGGTTCTGGTTCGAAAAGGGCACCGACCTGGCCGTGCACACCAAAGCCGACCTCAAACGCGTCCAAGACAAACTCAACTCCCGGCCCCGACCCACCCTGGACCTCGACACCCCAGCCCAACGCTTAGCCGCACTCGTTAGCCAAACCGCGTAAATGTTTCTTCAACCACTTGACTATGAGTCGATCTTTCGGGGCCCGTGTGTCGGTTTCGGCGGGATCAGGCGATCGGATACGGCCAGGGGTTGAACCGGCACGTCAATCCGTTGGCCGGGATCTGCCCCGGGTCGAACAGGGCGTTGTCGTTGTTCGCCGTCGAGAAGGTCTGCTGCATCATGATCGGCGCCAGATCGCCGTTGCCGGGACACGCTTCGTGCTGCTGGTAGCCGATCGCGTGGCCGACCTCGTGATTGATCAGATACTGACGGTAGGACCCCACGTCACCCTGGAAGGGCACCGCGCCGCGCACCCAGCGGGCCTCGTTGATGAACACCCGCGGCTCCGGGGCGGCGCCGGCGACGGCGCTGTAGGCCGGGTTGAAACAGGACGTCTCGATCTGGATCTCGTAGCCGCAGCCCTGCCGGATCGTCATCGGTGACGTGAGCGAGACCCGGAAATCGGGGGGTGCGCTGCCGTCGCTGCGGATGAACGCGAACTGCGGGTTGTGCACCCAGCTCTTCGGATTCGACAGCGTTTGGCTGACCATCTGCGCGAAGCCGTCGTCGCCGCCGAACGATGTGGTGTCCAGCCCGTCCTCGATCTCGACGGTATAGGTGAACACCTTCGCGGTGCCCTGCCCCACCTGCGGTTCCACCCCGGGTACGACGTGCCAGGTGTTGGCGCCCGCCTCGGTGAAGGGTCCGCCCGCCGGCAGGATCCCGGTGGGCAGGTTGGCGTCGAACTGCGTGAGTCCTTTGGGCGGCGCCCCGATGATGGCGGTGGATTCCACCCCGATGGTCGGTGGGCCCTGCACGGGTTCCTCGACGGCGGCGGGCGCTTCGGTTTCGGCCCCGGTGATGGTCTGGTAGACCACCAGCACGGTCACCACCATCAGAATGGGCAGTGCATACGCGCGCCATCCATAGGTGGACACGAACCGGCCGAGCCAGGTCTGCTTGCGCCAGCGCTGCCGCTCGTCGCGGTTGGATCTGACCCGCCCGGAATCCCCGGCCAGCGGGTCGCGTTGCGCGCGAAGGGGCTCCCGCCACTCGCTACGCAACTCAGGCGCGCGACTCGGCCCGCGACGCCCTGGGTCGAAGGTCACCGACCAAGAATGGCACAAACGTGCACCCAGCCGGTTCTCGGCGCGCCCGAGATGACGTGCCGGGCGATCGATTCGTGGGTTCAGCGGCAACGGGTAGTAATGTCGTCGCGATGGGCCTTCGCGGAACACCCGCGATGCGGCCTTGCACGAAATCAGATTGAGGAATTGATGAGCGAGCTCGCCAACAGAACCGAGCGGCGGGGCGCCAACGCGGGCGAGGGGAACCGACCGACGAGCGGGTCAGCAGGCACGAACCGACGCGGCAGCAGGCTCCCCCGGGACGAGCGCCGTGGCCAGTTGCTGGTTGCCGCCAGTGAGGTGTTCGTGGACCGCGGGTACCACGCGGCGGGCATGGACGAGATCGCCGACCGCGCCGGGGTGAGCAAACCGGTTCTCTACCAACACTTTTCCAGCAAGCTCGAGCTGTATCTGGCGGTGCTGGCCCAGCACGTCGACAACATGGTCTCCAGCGTGCGGCAGGCGTTGCGCACCACCACCGACAACCGGCTTCGCGTCCGGGCCGCCGTTGCGGCGTTCTTCGAGTTCATCGAGCAGGACGGCCAGGGCTACCGGCTGATCTTCGAGAACGACTACGTGACCGAACCGCAGGTGTCATCTCAGGTCAAGGTGGCCACCGAGGCGTGCACCGACGCGGTGTTCGATCTGATCAGCCACGACTCCGGCCTGGATCCGCACCGGGCCCGCATGATCGCCGTCGGACTGGTGAGCATCAGCGTCGACTCAGCGCGCTACTGGGTAGACAATGACCGCCCCATTTCCCGGGAAGACGCCATCGAAGGCACCGTCCAGTTCATCTGGGGCGGTCTGTCACACGTGCCGCTTACTCGCTCGTAGCCGGCGGGGTCACCGGACCGCTGCCGATTCCGAAGCCCACGCGGCGGCTGTCGGCGGCGCCGAGCTCCACGTAGGTGATCTTCGAGGCCTGGATCAGGAACCGCCGGCCCTTCTCGTCGGTGAGGCTCACCACACCGTCGCCCTGCGACAACGCGCTGGTCACCTGCTTCTCCAGCGCATCAGGTGTCTCCGCGCTGACGAACGCGATTTCGCGCGGGCTGTCCGTGACACCGATCTTGACCTCCACGCTGGACCCTTTCCTTCGAAGCAGTTACGTCAAGAAGGCTAGTGGACGCGCGGCCCCGGCTTCACATCACGGCGTTCGCGGTCAGCGAAGCGGCCGCCGACCAGCTCCGATAGTGACCCAATCGCAATCAAGGCCATACGCTTTCGTAGGCCAACAGGGGCATCCCCGCCGATACGATGCTGGTAAGCAAGTGACGTATGTGGCGTGCGTGAAAAGGATGGCACTGGCGGTGACCCGATGAGCAAGCCGTATTGGAGCGGTCAGGGCGGCCGCACGGGCAGTAGCTATGTCGACGATCACGACGACACCCCCACCCGCAGGATCAGCAGCTACGACAGCGGCGACCATGACCCTGGATACGGCAGCGGTTTCTACAGCAGCGGCGGGTACCGCAGCACCGAGGAGTACCGCTCCTCGCTGCGGGCGCACGACGACGAGTTCGATGACGACGAGGACTACGAGTACTACGAGCGCGACCTGCGCTGGCGGTGGATCGCCGGCTTGGCGGTCGCCGTGTTGTTGGCCGCGGTGATCGCCATCGTGGTGGTGACGCGCAGCGACAGCGCCACCCCGACGGCCCAGACCGAGACGCCGCCGGCCACCTCGACCACACCCCGGACCGTCATCGCCACCATTCCGCCGAGCCCGGCCGCGCCCCCGCCGCCGCAGCTGTCCCCCGAGACCGTCGTCACCATCACCACCACCCCGTCGGCCGTGGCCGCACCGCCGCCCGAGGTGGCACCGCCGCTGGCCCCGGAAGCGGCCCCCCCAGCACCGGCAGCGGTGGTGGACCCGCGCACCGTGACCTACACCGTCACCGGCACCAAGCAGATGTTCGATCTGGTCAGCGTCATCTACACCGACGAGCAGGGCCTGCCGCGCACCGATGTCAACGTGGCCTTGCCGTGGAGCAAGACCCTGGTGCTCTGGCCCGGCGTGGACTTCGAATCGGTGACCGCAACGAGCATCACAGGCCAGTTGAACTGCGCCATCACCGACGCAGCCGGCGCGACCCTGGTGGCGCAGACCAACAACTCGATGATCGCGACCTGCACCGGTTAGGCCGCGTCAAGCCAGTCCGAGCTCTGTCATGCGCTCGGCATGCGTGCGCTGCAGACGTTCGAAGAAATCCGCCATCTGCCCGAGTCCACCGGTGCTGGACAACACCAGGTCGACGAGCTCGTCACGGTCGGCGAGGACGTACTGCGCCTGCGTGATGGCCTCGCCGAGCAGCCGACGCGACCACAGCGCCAGCCTGCTGCGCTGCATATCGCTGGCCGCGACCGCCGCACGCACCTCGTCGACGACGAACTGCGAATGCCCGGTCTCGGACAGGACTCCACGGACCACCTCGGCGATCTCGTGCGGCAGGACATCGGCGATCTCGAGATAGAAATCGGCGGCCAAGGCGTCGCCGACATAGGTCTTGACCAACGCCTCGAGCCACGTGCTGGGCGTCGTCAGGCGGTGGTAGTTCTCCAGCGCCGACGCGTACCGCGACATCGCGGGCACCACGTCGACACCCCGGCGCTCCAGCGCGTCGCGCAGCAGCTCGTAATGGCCCATCTCGGCGGCGGCCATGCTCGCCATGTTGATCCGGCCGTTGAGGTTGGGCGCCATCCGCGCCTCTTCGGAGAGGCGGTAGAACGCGGCCACCTCGCCATAGGCGAGCAGCGCGAACAGTTCGTTGACCCCCGGATGATCGACCGACAAACCCGGCGCCGGCGGGCTGGACGCCAGGTCACCAGCACCCGTGGCGGGCTGCATCGAGCTCATGCGCACACTGTAGTTCGTGACACAGTGCCGGCCACGCCGGAGACGGTTTCCACCGGATTCCCGACGTGGCGACCAGCACTATTTGCGTAACCGGCTACCATGGGTACAGGAAGCGGTGTTTTCTCGCCGCTTCTAGGTAATGTGCGTGCACGCAGTTGGCCCACCCCGGTGACCCACTGTCATCGCACTGGGCCCAGCGAATCGGCTCGTGGTTTTCCCGCGGCGCCCGGTCTCGTTCCTCTCAGAACTCGTGCGCGCGTGACGACACGCCGTGATCCAACGAGCACTGATCTCGGACGAGACTTTGAAAGGCTGCACCCCTACCGTATGACTCTCATCACAAAAACCTTCGCCGACCTGGGCGTTCGCGACGAAATCGTGCGCGCGCTCGATGAGCAGGGCAAATCCCACCCGTTCGCAATCCAGGAGCTCACCCTCCCCATGGCCATGGCCGGCGACGACCTGATCGGTCAGGCCCGCACCGGCATGGGCAAGACGTTGGCCTTCGGTGTGCCGCTGCTGCACAAGATCACCAGCGACACCGAGCGCCCGCTGACCGGCGCCCCGCGCGCTCTCGTGGTGGTTCCCACCCGTGAGCTCTGCATCCAGGTGTACGGCGACCTCTCCGGCGCCGCCAAATACCTTCACGCGGGCCCCGGGACAGACACGGCCAGGCCGCTGTCGGTCGTATCCATCTACGGTGGCCGTCCCTACGAACCCCAGATCGAGTCGCTGCAGAAGGGCGCCGACGTCGTGGTGGGCACCCCCGGGCGCCTGCTGGATCTGGCCCAGCAGGGCCACCTGCAGATCGGCGGCCTGTCGGTGCTCGTCCTCGACGAGGCCGACGAGATGCTGGACCTGGGCTTTTTGCCCGATATCGAGCGCATCCTGCGGCTGACTCCCGACAACCGCCAGGCGATGTTGTTCTCGGCCACCATGCCGGACCCCATCATCACGCTGGCCCGCACGTTCATGAACCAGCCGACGCACATCCGGGCCGAGGCCCCGCATTCGGCGGCCACCCACGACAGCACCGAGCAGTTCGTCTACCGCGCGCACGCCCTCGACAAGGTGGAGATGGTCACGCGGATCCTGCAGGCCGAGGGCCGCGGCGCGACCATGGTCTTCACGCGCACCAAACGCACCGCCCAGAAGGTGTCCGACGAACTCGCCGAGCGCGGTTTCAAGGTCGGCGCCGTGCACGGCGACCTCGGGCAGATTGCGCGCGAAAAGGCCCTCAAGTCCTTCCGCACCGGCGCCATCGACGTGCTGGTGGCCACCGACGTCGCGGCCCGCGGTATCGACATCGACGACATCACGCACGTCATCAACTACCAGATTCCCGACGACGAGCAGGCGTATGTGCACCGCATCGGCCGTACCGGCCGCGCCGGTAAGACCGGCATCGCCGTCACGCTGGTCGACTGGGATGAGTTGGCGCGGTGGACGCTGATCGACAAGGCGCTGGGTCTGGACACTCCTGATCCTGCCGAGACCTATTCCAGCTCGCCGCATCTCTACGAGGAACTGCACATCCCCAGCGACGCCACCGGAACCGTCGGCACCCCGCAGAAGGTGTCGTCGAAGCGTCCGGAACGCAAGGAGCGCTCCGACAGCGACGGCGAGGACGACAAGCCGCGCACCCGTACCCGCAGCCGTCGTCGGACCCGGGCCGGCAAGACCGCAACCGGACACGTCGAGCAGCAGGCCGAGGTCGCCGAGTCCGGCACCGACACGGAGGCCGAGTCGGCCACCGGAGATTCCGCGCACGCCGGGCGGCGCCGTCGCCGGCGTCGCCCGCGCAAGGCCGCGGACACCGCCACCTCCACTGACGCTTCGGTCAACGCCGGCTGACCCACAGCGCCCGCCATGGTCAGACCCGAGCGCCGGACCAGAGGTGATGTGATCGCCGCCGTGGCCATCGCCGCGGCGGTGATCCTCACCGCAGGTGTCATCTGGTGGACGAGCGACGCCAGAGCCACCATCAGCCGACCGGCCGACAACGTGTCGACGGCACCGGCCGCCGCAACCGTCCTGCCGTCGCGATTGCAGGAGCTGTGGACTGCGCCCAGTCCCCACACCACCGTCCCCGTGGTGGCCGCCGGCACGGTGGTCACCGGCGACGGATCCACGATGGACGGGCGTGACCCGGCCACCGGCGCGGTGCGCTGGACGTACGCGCGGGATCGCGAATTGTGCGGCGTCACATGGGTTTACAACTACGCTGTCGCGGTGTATCCCGACGACCGAGGCTGCGGACAGGTCAGCACCGTCGACGCCTCGACGGGTGAGCGCGGCCCGGCACGTTCCGGTGTGGCCAGCCCCCACGTCGACCTCTCCGCGGACGGCACCACCATCCTGTCGGTGGGTGGGTCGAGGCTCGAACTCTGGCGCTCGGACTTGGTCCGGGTGATCGGGTTCGGCGAAGTGGATGCCCGCGTCAAACCGGTGCACGTGGGCACCGGGGCCGGATGCGCGCTGTTGTCGGCAGCCTCCAGCACTGACGCGGTGTCGGTGTTGCGGTTCTGCCCCGGCGAGACCGACCTGAAACTCTCACTGGTGCGGGCGTCCGACGAGGACGACGAACCCGAAGTGCGCGACGTCGCCGAACCCGGTGTCCTGGCGGACTCCGGAGCGCAGGTGCTGGCGGTGTCCGGATCCACCACCGCGGCCTACATCCCGGTTCCCGAACCCCATGTGCAGGTGGTCGATGACACCGGCAACGAGATCGGCAACTACCCACTGGCCAAGCCGCCGTCGTCCGCGTTTCCCGAGGGATCGGTGTCCAAGACCGGCGATCTGATCACGTGGTGGACCGGCGACTCCGTCATGGTGTTCTCCAACACCGATATCGCATACCGGTACACCATCGAGCGATCCGGTCCCGTGGTGCCGCTCGGACCCGGCGTCATGATGGCCGAGAAACTCCTGGTCCCCGTCACCGGCGGACTCGGGGTATACGACCCGGCCACCGGCGCCCGGGAGAGCATCCTCGCCGTTGATCGGCCACCTGCTGATACCGCCATCGTGCCTGCCGTCGTCGGGAACACCATCCTGGAACAACGCGGCCGCACCCTGGCGGCGCTCGGCGAGTAGCGGGCCCTTTCCTCGATGACTGCACTCGTTCTGGCTCTGTGCGGCCTGGCGCTGCTGGATTCTCTCAACGTGCTCAACATCGGCGCGGTGTCGGCGATCGTCTACGACAGCCGGTTGAACCGCCGCTCCCCTGTCCCCGGGGGGCTGAGCTACATCACCGGAGTTTTCGGGGTGCTGATCACCTTCGGCATCTGCGTGGTGCTGGGGCTGAGCTTCCTGACCGATCTCATCGACCTCGAGATCAGCCCGACCATGCGCTACCGGGCCGAACTGCTGCTCGGGATCGGGTTGATCGCGTTCGCCTTCTTCCCGCTGACCGCCCAGACCACCGCGCCAGGCTGGGCGTTGGGAGCCCTGGGCACCATGCGGCGACGGCCCTACCTGCTCGGCTTCGTCGGGTCCGCCGTCGGCCTGGGCCAGGCGCCGACCGCTGTCCCCTACCTGACCGGGCTGGCCATGATCGTGGCCTCAGACCCGCGGCCCATGTTGTGGCCGCTGCTGGTGGTCGGCTACTGCTCCATCGTGGTGTTGCCGTGCGCGTCGGTACTGGCGTTGTCGACCAGCCGAAACATGCAGGCCCAGCGGGCGCAGCGCTGGGTGGTGCGCAACGTCACCCGTTACGGCCCGATCGGTGTGCGTGCGTTGTTCCTGGTCGCCGGCGTCGCGCTCCTGGTCGACGCCGTGATCCATCACAGTGCGCTGTGGTGAGCTCAGAGCTCCGGGGTGAAGGTGGCCAGCTTCTTGCCCGATTTCCAGTGTTTGAGCAGGGCATCGGCGAGCTCCCGGTACGCCACGGCGCCCTTGTTCTTGCGGCCCGCGATCACCGAGGCCCCTGACGCGCTGGCCTCGGCGAACCGCACGGTCCGCGGGATCGGCGGAGCCAGCACCGGCAGGTCGTAACGGTCGGCCACATCCAGCAGCACGTCGCGGCTGTGCGTGGTGCGCGAGTCGTACAAGGTGGGCAGCGCGCCCAGCAGCTTGAGCTCCGAGTTGGTGATCTGCTGCACGTCGGTAACGGTGCGCAGGAACTGGCCGACCCCGCGGTGCGCCAGCGTCTCGCACTGCAGCGGCACGATCACCTCGTCGGCGGCGGTGAGCCCGTTGAGCGTCAGCACCCCCAGCGACGGAGGACAGTCGATGATCACCACGTCGAAGTCGTCGTTGACCTTGGCGAGCGCCCGCTTGAGCGCGTACTCGCGGCCGGCCCGCATCAGCAGCATCGCCTCGGCACCGGCCAAGTCGATATTCGCCGGCAGCAGCGTCATACCTTCGTCGGTCTGCACCAGGGCGGCGTTCGGTTCCACGTCGCCGAGCAGCACCTCGTGGACCGATACCGGCAGCTTGTCCGGGTCCTGCCCCAGCGAGAACGTCAAACAGCCCTGCGGGTCGAGATCGACCAGCAACACCCGCTTACCATTTTGGGCAATCGCCGCGCCCAGCGACGCCACCGTTGTGGTCTTGGCCACCCCGCCCTTTTGGTTGGCCACAGCCAACACATGTGTCACCACGGGTCCATCCTGGCATGTGAGACGGCTCTCGTCCTGGAGGCCGTCACTTGGAGGGCGCCATCTCCGGGAAAAGCGTCGGCATGGGGCAGAATCGACGAGCGTGAGCGTCGGCATGCATCGCCTGGTCCTGCTTCGGCACGGCGAAACCGAATGGTCGCTGTCCGGGCAGCACACCAGCACCACCGACCTGGAGCTCACCGACAACGGCCGAGAGCAGGCCGCGCTGGCCGCGCGGGCCCTCGACCACCTGGGGCTGAAGAACCCCATGGTGTTCTCCAGCCCACGCAAACGCGCACTCGACACCGCCGAGCTGGCCGGTCTGACGGTCGACGAAGTCACTCCGCTGCTGTCGGAATGGAACTACGGCGACTACGAGGGCGTCACCACCCACGACATCCGCAAGGATGTGCCCGGGTGGCTGCTGTGGACTTACGGATGCCCCGGCGGCGAAAGCGTCGATCAGGTCAGCATGCGCGCCGACCAGGCCGTGAGCTTGGCGCTCGAGCACATGGCCGAACGGGACGTGGTGTTCGTGGGCCACGGCCACTTCTCCCGCTCGGTGCTGACCCGCTGGGTGGAACAGCCGCTGCGGGAAGGGGCCCGCTACGGGTTCGGCCCCGCATCGGTTGCTGTCTGCGGATTCGAATACGGCCTGCGTCAACTCAAATCGCTGGGCCTGACCGCCCACCGCGAACCGGTCGCGACGTGAGCCCGGGTTTCACCGATCCCTCCTTCGTGTTGTCCGGCCCCACCGGCACGGTACTGGCCGACGGTATCCGCACCGGCTACGCCGACGTTGCCGCCGCCGACGCCGCACTGCGCACCGGTTCTGCACAGATTGTTTTGGGCGCGTTGCCTTTTGACGTATCCAACCCGGCCGCGTTGCACACCCCCGAACGGGTGGTGTTCACCGACGGGCTGCCCGAGTGGCCGTCCTCGGCGCCCACCGGTGTCCGGGTCGACGAGTCGGTGCCGTCACCGCAGGCGCACCGCGACCGGGTGGCCGAAGCGGTCCGGCGGCTGCGTGCACCGGGGTCGACCCTCGACAAAGTGGTGCTCGCCCGCGCCCTGCGCATGGTGGCCGACACCGGCTGGGACGTCCGCGCGGTGCTCACCCGGCTGCGCGCCGCCGACCCGGCGGCGTACGGCTACCTGGCCGACCTGGCACCGGCCGGCGCGCCCCATGCCGGGACGGTGTTGGTGGGAGCGAGCCCGGAACTGCTGGTGGCCCGTTTCGGAAATCAGGTGCGCTGCAGGCCGTTTGCCGGCTCGGCGCCCCGCTCGGCCGACCCCGACATCGACCGCGCCAACGGCGCGGCACTGGCCGCGTCAGGCAAGAACCGGCACGAGCACCGACTGGTGGTGGAGGCGATCCGTGACGCGCTGACACCGCTGTGCACGTCGCTGGACGTCGACGACGAGCCCCAACTGCACCGCACCGACGCGCTGTGGCACCTGAGCACTCGGCTCACCGGCACGCTCCGCGAGGAATCCACCACCGCACTGGATCTGGCGTTGGCGTTGCATCCCACCCCGGCAGTGGGCGGCTACCCCACCGCGGCCGCCATGGCGGCGATCACCGAACTGGAAGGCGACCGGGGTTTCTACGCCGGCGCCGCCGGTTGGTGTAACGCCGACGGTGACGGGCGGTGGGTGGTGTCGATCCGCTGCGCGCAGTTGTCCGCCGACCGTCGCACGGCGATCGCCCATTCCGGCGGCGGGATTGTCGCCGAGTCCGACCCGAACGACGAACTCGACGAGACCACAACGAAATTCCACACGATCATGACCGGGTTGGGAGCGCCGTATGAGTGAAGGGATCCGCCGGGCCCGCCCCGGTGACGAGGCCGAGATCGTCGCGATGATCCATGAGCTCGCCGAGTTCGAGAAAGCCGCCGACGAGTGCACGGTCACCGAAGAGCAGTTGCGGACAGCGCTGTTCGGCGAACAGCCCACCGTGCACGGCCACATCGTCGAGGTCGACGGGCAGGCCGCCGCGACCGCGCTGTGGTTCCTCAACTTCTCCACCTGGGACGGGGTGGCGGGGGTCTACCTCGAGGATCTGTTCGTACGCCCGGCTTTTCGCCGTCGCGGCCTGGCCGCCGCATTGCTGTCCGCATTGGCCCGCGAATGCGTCGACCACGGTTACAGCCGATTGAGCTGGGCGGTACTGAACTGGAATGTCGACGCGATCGCGCTCTACGACGGGGTGGGCGGCAAACCGCAGACCCAGTGGACCACCTACCGGGTCTCTGGACCGGAGCTCACGGCGCTGGCCGCCGGTTCGCCGAAGCGCTAGCGGCACAACTCATCCGCGCGTGGCGTACCAGTGCACGGCGGGCGGGCTGAACAGCAAGCCGAGGACCAGCAGTGCGAACAGCGCGACGAGGACGCCGTAGACCTCGTGGTGAGACGTGAAGACGTACCACGCCACGGGCAGCAGGAGCAGGTTGGTGGGGACGCCGATACCCCGGCCCCACCGGCGGCCCGAGATGAGCGCCCACCCGCCGGTGACCACTCCGGCGCCGATCAGCAGGAACCACAACGCGGTGCCGAATCCGCTGACGATGTGCTGGTCGGCGCCGCCGAGTCCGCGGATCAACAACACCGCGGCCATGATCAGGGCCGCGAGGCCCTCTGCTGCCACCAGAAAGCCGGCATAGCGCACCGCGGCGGGCTGTGTCGTGCTCATCCGTTGGTGCTCAGCCTGTCGGCAAGGAAGCGCACCGCCAGCTCATAGCCCAGCGGGCCGGCGCCGGCGATCACCATCTCGGCGACCGGTGAGACGTAGGAGTGGTGCCGGAACGCCTCACGCTTGTGGATGTTGCTCAGGTGCACTTCGGCCACCGGCAGCCCGACGGCCGACAGTGCGTCGGCGATGGCCACGGAGGTGTGGGTGAAGGCGGCGGGGTTGATGACGATGCCGACGCAGTCCGCGGCCGACTGGTGAATCGCGTCGACCAGGACACCTTCGTGGTTGCTCTGCACTGCCCGGACGGCGAACCCGAGCGCCGCGGCGGCGGCGGTGACCGCTTCTTCGATCTGCGGGAGCGTGGTGGACCCGTAGATCTCCGGCTCGCGGGTGCCGAGCAGGTTCAGATTCGGCCCGTTGACGAGAAGCAGACGGCGTTCGGTCACGCTCGTACCGTACCGATGCCCACCGCGCCCGGCCCAGAAGGCTGGAGCGGGCACTGCGCAATCCCTTATAGGGTTGGGGCTCGTGCGTGCCGTGCTGATCGTGAACCCCAATGCGACTTCGACGACGCCGGCGGGCCGCGACCTGCTGGCCCATGCGCTCGAGAGCCGAACCCGGCTGACGGTCGAACACACCAATCACCGCGGCCACGCGATCGAGATCGCCGAGCAAGCCGCACTCGACGGCGTGGACGTCGTGATCGTGCACGGCGGCGACGGCACGGTGAACGAGGTGGTCAACGGCCTGCTCGGTAAACCGGGCCCACTCCCCCTGGGGAACTTGCCCGCGGTGAGTGTGGTGCCCGGCGGCTCGGCCAACGTCTTCGCCCGGTCGCTGGGAATTCCCCAGGACCCGATCGACGCCACCAATCTGCTCGTGGACTTGCTCAGCGACTACCAGCGCACCCGGACCTGGCGCCGGATCGGCCTGATGGACTGCGGCGAGCGGTGGGGCGTGTTCACCGCAGGGATGGGCGTCGACGGCGAAGTGGTCGCAAGCGTGGAGGACAAGAGGAACCGAAGCCGCAAGCACACCGGGGTGACCGCCATGCGTTACATCAGCGCCGCGGTGCCGACCGTGCTGCGCAGCGCCCGCAAGGAACCGCGCCTGACCCTGCAGCTCGACGGCCGGGACGCGATATCCGGGGTGCATTTCGTCTTCGTCTCGAACTCCAGCCCGTGGACCTACGCCAACACGCGGCCGGTCTGGACCAACCCCGACACCGGCTTCGACACCGGCCTGGGTGTGTTCGCCACCACGAGCATGAGTGTGTGGCGGAACCTGGGCCTGGTGCGACAGATGCTCGCCAAGCGCCCCAAGTTGTCGGCGTCCCACCTGATCCGTGACGACGACGTCGCCTCGGTGCGGGTGACGAGCACCACGCCGGTGGCCAGCCAGATCGACGGCGATTACATCGGTCTGAGGGACGAGATGACGTTCCGGTCGGTTCCCGACGCCCTCGGCGTGGTTGCGCCACATCCTTGATTTCAGAAAAAAATCGCGACTACCTGCAGCTTCCCCCGGTGTGACGAACTCACGGGCCAGAATTTAGGGCGCAGGTGAGTTGATCGTAGTACAAACGAGTAAGGGGTTAGGAAACGGCCCTCGTGAGTGACATTGCACACGTGTTAACTCACGCTATTGACTTCTGTTGTGGCTCTGGAACGATCAGATGCAACAGTGCAGAAACATTTCGTGTGCACGCGTTAACAGCCGAAAAACAAAACCCGGCGCGCATCGCTGCGCGCATTAGTAAGGAGTCTGACTTATGGATTGGCGCCACAAGGCGGTCTGTCGCGACGAGGATCCGGAACTGTTTTTCCCCGTGGGAAACAGCGGCCCGGCCCTCGCGCAGATCGCCGACGCGAAGCTCGTGTGTAACCGTTGTCCGGTTACCACCGAGTGCCTGGCCTGGGCTTTGGAGTCCGGTCAAGACGCGGGCGTATGGGGCGGTATGAGCGAGGACGAGCGCCGCGCGCTCAAGCGTCGTAACGCTCGGACAAAGGCCCGCAGCGGAGTCTGATCGACTCGCAAGAGGACGTCGCGGCCCCGGCAGAAATTGCCGGGGCCGACTTTTTTGTGCGCAATTCGGTCATCGATTTCGTTATTGTGCCAATCTGGAGCGCCGCCCAATTGGCACCCGTAACACCACATCGGTGCCACCCCCGGGCGCTTCGTGCATACCCAGCGAACCGTCCAATTCCGCCGAAACCAGTGTCCGCACGATCTGCAGTCCGAGACGGTCGGACTTCTCCAGGCTGAACCCGTCGGGCAGCCCGCGACCGTCATCGTGAACGGTGACATCCAACCAGCGCGCCGACCGTTCGGCACGGATGCTGACACAGCCCTGCTTCGCGCCCGGGCCGAAGGCGTGCTCGATCGCGTTCTGCACCAGCTCGGTGACAACCATGATCAGGGCGGTGGCGCGGTCGGCGTCGAGCACACCGAGCGCACCGATCCGGCTGATCTTCATAGGACTGTCCACGGCGGCGACGTCGTTCATGATCGGCAGGATCCGGTCTATCACCTCGTCGAGGTTCACCTGCTCGTCGACGGACATCGACAGCGCGTCGTGCACCAGAGCGATGGACGACACCCGCCGCACCGACTCGATCAACGCCTCCCGACCCTCGGCGTTGGTGGTACGCCGCGCCTGCAGGCGCAGCAAGGCAGCCACCGTCTGGAGGTTGTTCTTCACCCGGTGGTGGATCTCCCGGATGGTGGCGTCCTTGCTCAACAGCGCGCGGTCGCGTCGTTTGATCTCGGTCACGTCGCGAATCAGCACGGCGGCGCCGACGGGGGCGCCATGTACCACCAGCGGGAGCGTGCGCAGCAGCACCGCGGCGCCACCGGCATCGACTTCCATGCGCATGCTGGAACCGCCCGACAGCGACTCCTTGACGTGCTCGGCGAGCTCCTGGGCCTCGAAAGGGTCGGAGATCAGCGGACGGGTGATGGCGACGAGGTTGTGGCCCTCGAGCTCGGAATTCAACCCCATCCGGTGGTACGCCGACAGCGCGTTGGGGCTGGCATATGACACCACCCCGGTGACGTCGAGCCGGATGAACCCGTCACCGACCCGCGGGCTCGACCGCGACATCGCGATGTCGCCGACGTTCGGGAAGGTGCCCTCCGACAGCATGTTCACCAGGTCCCCGGCACACGCCAGATAGGCCGTTTCCAGGGGCGAGGATTTCCGTAGCGCCGCCAGCGCAGTCTGGTGGGTCAACACCGCGACCACCTGGCCTGCGTGGCGTACCGGCACGGCTTCGACATTGAGGCCGGTCCGCTGGTCGGCCTGGTCGCCTTCCCGGGCGATGGCACCGGACCGGAAGGCTGCGGTGACCAGGGGCAGGTCGTCGGCGTCCGACATGGTGGCCACCGCGTCGCTGAGGAGCCCGGTGGGGGCGGTGTTGGGACGGCATTGCGCGACACAGACCAGCACACCGTCATCACGCCGGACCCACATCAAGTAGTCGGCGAAGGACAGATCCGCGATCAGCTGCCACTCCCCGACCACGGCGTGCAGGTGATCGACGGCCTCACCCGGCAGAACGGTGTGCTCGGCAAGCAGATCACCGAGCGTGGACATGAACCGCCTAGCTGATCACGGCAATGAGGTCGCCGGCCTGGATGACATCACCGACGGAGACACTGACCTTGCTGACGGTGCCGGCGACTTCGGCCAGCACCGGGATCTCCATCTTCATCGACTCCAAGAGCACCACGGTGTCGCCTTCACCGATCTGATCGCCCTCGTGGACCACGACTTCAAGCACGCTGGCCACGATTTCCGCGCGAACATCCTCGGCCATCTTCACCCACCTCTTCTGGTACTGCCGCTCTCTGAGGCTCTATCGAACCACAAAGGTGGGTGGACAGAGCACCATCTTCACCGTGAGACACTGGTATGCGACCGTCTGCCGGCGATTCGCCGAGCGGGCAACCCATCAGTTCACGACTACGGAGGTACACCATGGCCAAGCGTGGCCGTAAGAAGCGCGATCGCAAGCACAGCAAGGCCAATCACGGCAAGCGGCCCAACAGCTGACTAGCCCCTGATGATGGTGGTGCGGCTGATCTCCAGCCGTAACCGCTGTCGCAGGCTCTCAGGCGCTCGTTCGCCACTGCATTTGGTGGCGATGAGCGCCTTTATGCGTTCTTCGACCCCGTAGTGGCGCAGGCAGGCCGGGCATTCGTCCAGGTGCTGCTGCAACTTCTCCCGCGTGTCGACGGTGCATTCCCCGTCGAGCAGGGTCCAGACCTCCGCGATCACCGCCGCGCATTCCGGGTGCTCCGGATCCACCGGTCCTACCGGCGGACGCCAGGTGCGTTCGTCCTCGCTCATGACGACACCTCCTCGGGCTCATCGAGCTGCTGACCACGGATGAACCCGCGGTCTCTGGCCACGTCGGCCAGCAACTCCCGCAGCTGACGTCTACCTCGGTGCAGCCGGGACATCACGGTCCCGATCGGCGTATCCATGATCTCGGCGATCTCCTTGTAGGGGAAGCCCTCGACGTCGGCGTAGTAGACCGCCATCCGGAATTCTTCCGGAAGCGCCTGCAGGGCTTGTTTGATCTCGGTGTCCGGCAGGGCCTCCAGAGCCTCGACCTCGGCGGAACGCAAGCCCGTCGAGGAATGCTCGGCGTTGGACGCCAGCTGCCAGTCGGTGATCTCGTCTGTCGGATACTCCGCCGGCTGACGTTGCTTCTTGCGATAGCTGTTGATGTAGGTGTTGGTCAGGATCCGGTACAGCCACGCCTTGAGGTTGGTGCCCTCACGGAACGACCGGAAGCCCGCATATGCCTTGACCATGGTTTCCTGCAGCAGGTCTTCGGCATCGGCGGGGTTGCGGGTCATCCGCAGAGCACCGCCGTAGAGCTGGTCCAACAGTGGAATCGCATCGCGTTCGAAGCGCGCCGTCAGTTCGGCGTCGGTCTCCGCAGACGGGGCCGGCGAGGTTTCCTCGCCGCGCTCCACACCTGTGCTGTCTTCTATGTCGGTCATCTTGGTTGACACAGTCCCTTCCGTCGCGGAGGTCCAGATGATCAACGGTAGGTGCAGTGGCTGCAATGCCACCGACACTGGTCCTGACACCGGACGCTCCAGGCATACCGTCGACACCAAGTTCCCCTCTCGCAATCCTAAGGCTGTGACCGACAAACCCATGTCCATGGGCTGACAGTGAACTCAACAGCGGTGATGACCGCGCTATTTCCCGAGGTTCCCCCGAGGCTAGGCTGACCCGGTGGCGCGAGCGGCAACCCCGGCAATCGCGGCGTTGGTCGCCGCGGCAGTCCCCCATGAGGTGTTCCAGTACCACCACGACCCCCGCAGCCAGGCCTATGGCGACGAAGCCGTCGCCGAACTGGCCGCCGCCAAACAGGCCGAAGCAGAGCAGATCTTCAAGACGCTGGTGGTCGCCACACCGACGGGTTTGGCCGTGGCCGTGGTACCGGTACCGGCCAAGCTGTCGTTGAAAGCCGTGGCGGCGGCGCTGGGGGTGCCCAAGGCCGGGATGGCGGACCCGACCGCCGCCCAGCGATCCTCGGGCTACGTCCTGGGCGGCATCTCGCCGCTCGGTCAGCGCAAGCCGCTGCCCACGGTGATCGACGAGACGGCGCTGCTGTGGGACCGGGTGTGGTGCAGCGCCGGTAAGCGCGGCCTCGAGATCGGGGTGGCCCCGGCCGACCTGATTGCCTTGACCAGCGCGGTCACCGCTGACATCCAGGCCGACTGAGACCCATCACGGCCAGCGCCTCGGCTTCGAGCACGGGGCCGCACACCTCCACGCCGGCATCGCTGGCCGCGAGCACCTGCGCGCACGTCAGCCGGAAATGCGGCCCGTCCGGGAGAACAGCCGAGAACGCCGCGGTGGAGGCAGCGAACACGATCCGCGTGACACCGGCCCACACGCAGGCCGCCGCACACATCGGGCAGGGTTCGCCGCTGGCGTACACGACCGCCCCGGCCAGCCGGTCCGGGTCGGCGTGCCGGAGAGCGACCAGTTCGGCGTGCGCCGTCGGGTCGCCGCTGGAGGCCACCTCGTTGCGGCCCTCCGCCAGAACCTGGCCCGTGACACTCACCAGAACCGATCCGAACGGCCGGTTGCCGAGTTCGGCGGCCTCACCGGCCAGGACGATGCTGCGTTCGAGGAATCCGAGTTCCTGCGCTCTCATGCGCTCATCTCCACGACGGTGCCGATGCCCCGGGCCCGGGCGGCGTCCACCAGGGCGGCGGCGGTGACGAGGTCCTGCAGCCCGATGCCGACGGAGTTGAACAGTGTGACGTCGTCATCGCTGCGGCGGCCGCGCGACGCATCGGCGACCACATCACCGAGTTCGACCGCCACCGCCGACTCGCGCAGCCGCCCTTCTTCGATCGCCAGCACCACATCCCCGGACTTGGTGAGCGCGGTCAGCCTGCTGTCGACCACCAGACGCGCCGATGCCATACCCGCGCCGTCGATTTCGCGGTGGTCTGGACGGGGCGGCGCGCCGACGGCGTTGACGTGCAGGCCGGGCCGGAACCAGGCTCCCTCGACGATGGGATCCCTGGATGGGGTGAGGGTGCACACGACGTCGGCGGCCCCCACCACGTGCCGTGGCGACTCGGCGCGTTCGACCCCGAGATCCAGATCCTCGATGCGGCGGCGGAACTGGTCCACTGTGGCATCACTGCGCGACCACACGAACACCTTCTCGATCGGCCGGATCCGGGCGATCGCCCGGGTGTGTTCCACTGCCAGCGTGCCCGCGCCGATCAGTCCGAGTGTGGAACTGCCCACGCGTGACAAGTGCGCGGTGGCGACGGCACTGGCCGCCGCGGTGCGGATCGCGGTGACGAGCCTGCCGTCGAGCAGGGCTTCACATTCGCCGGTGTCGGCCGACATCAGCATGATCGTGGAACGTTGTGTGGGCAGGCCGGTCTCGCCGTTTGCGGGCATATCGGAGAGCATCTTGACCACACTGGAGCGCTGACGGGTGGCCGCGGCCACCATCGGCAGCGCGGCGGCTCCGCGTTCCAGGGGCATGACCGGGGGCGCCGGGTTCACCGCGGCGCCGGCACTGAGGTCGGCGTGGGCCTGTTCGACGACGGTGTAGACGGTGGGCCGGTCGATGAGGGCGGCGATATCGGAATGGGTCAGCACGAGTGTCATGGTTGTTGCCTTTCAGGTTTCGTCAGACGCGGCCGACGTACGGGACGGTCAAGCAGGTCGGCGCGCTGCGGCCGCCGACGAAACCGCTGATGGCGACGATCGCGATCACGTACGGCAGCATCACCAACACGGCATAGGGAATTTCGACACCCACCGCGGGCAGTGCGAACTGCATGGCCCTGGCGACACCGAAAAAGACCGCCGCCCAGAGGATTCCGACCACCTTCCAGCGCCCGGCGATCACCGCGACGACGGCCAGATAGCCCATCCCCGCGGTCATGTTCTCACTGAACGAGCGGACCTCCGACAGGGCGAGTTGAGCACCGGCCAGCCCGCCGGCACCGGAAGCGATCAGAACCCCGATCACCCGGGTCTTGTTGACGGCCAAGCCGGTCCAGCCCGCGGAGGTGGCGTCCTCCCCCACCGCATCGACCCGGATACCGGCCATGGTGCGCGGCGAGAACACGAGCGCCAGCGCCACCACGACCGCCAGGCACAGATACCCCAGAAATGTCTGGCCGAAGACAGCCGGGCCGATGATCGGCAGTTCGCCGAGCACCGGAATGTGCACGTCGGCGAAGGCCGGGACGTTCTGCCCGCGACCACCGTCGAGAAGGATCCGGGCCCCGAAGGTCGTGAGCCCCAGCGCAAGCGCGTTGGCGGCGATGCCGACGACGATCTGATCGGCGCGAAACCGGACCGACAGCAGCGCCTGAGCGATACCGAAGATCAGTCCGGCCAGCACGCCGGCCACCGCACCCAGGACGGCGGAACCGGTGCTCACCGAGGCCAGGACGCTGGCGAACGCCCCGGTGAGCATCATGCCCTCCATGCTCAGATTCAGCACGCCGGCACGTTCACTGATCGATTCACCACTGGCGGCAACCAGCAGCGGGATGGCGAAAGCGATTCCACTGGAGACTATTTCGGTGATCATGGAAAGGTTCATGCCGGCACTTCCTCACGGGCGGGCTTGGTGGAGACGGGTCGTGCGCTGGTGGTCCACCAGGCTGCGCCGGCGATCACGATGATCAGGACACTCTGCACGACGGTGACGGTGGAGGCCGGCACGCCGGCAGCCAGTTGCAGGTTGATGCCTCCGGAGACCAGGAAGCCGAACAGTAGGGACACCGCGGCGACGGCGGTCATGGACCCACGGGCGAGCAGTCCGACGACCAGGCCGGCGAACCCGAAGCCGGACGAGAAGCCGTCGACGAGGATGAACGGCGCCGAGGTGACCAACAGTCCGCCGGCGAGACCGGAGAAGCCACCGGCGGTGGTCAGAGCCAGGAACCCGGTGCGGTCGACGGAGACCCCGAGGCGTGCCGAGGCGGTGCCCGAAAGCCCGACGGCACGCAGCCGTAGACCGGTTGCACTGTTGCGCAACATGATTCCCACCAGCGCCACAGCCAGCACGGCGACCACGATGGCGATGGTGGCCGGGTTCTTGGAGAGACCCAGCAGCGGCAGGTGCGCCGACGCTGCGAGCGCTTCGGACTGCGGCAGCGTCTCCGAGGAGGTCATCGGCTGCCGTAGCAACGACGGCTCCTGCACCATCAGCACCACGAGGGCGAGTCCGACGAAGTTGAGGAGCAGGGTGGTGATGATTTCGCTGGTACCGCGGTGCACGCGCAGCCAGGCGGCGATTGCGGCCCAGAAAGCCCCGGCGAGCACCGCGGCTCCCAGGGTCGCCACCAGACCGATCGGCAGCGGCATCGTCTCGGGCATC
Source organism: Mycolicibacterium sp. SMGY-1XX (assembly GCF_059132455.1). Lineage (NCBI taxonomy): Bacteria > Bacillati > Actinomycetota > Actinomycetes > Mycobacteriales > Mycobacteriaceae > Mycobacterium > Mycolicibacterium sp. SMGY-1XX. The sequence continues at coordinate 2,141,874 of NZ_CP101139.1, read as the reverse complement.
GCGACACCCACTGCGGTGGCGGCGATTCCGCCCAGGCACATCTGACCCTCACCACCGACGTTGACCAGACCTGCCCGGTAGGCGATGGTGAAGCCGGCGGCCACCAGCATCAGCAGGGCGGCGTTGTTCAGCGAGGTGCCGATGGCAAACGGCGAGCCCAGGGTTCCCTCGATCAGGGCGTCGATGACCTCGACCGGGCCGGCGCCGGCTATTGCCGCCAGCGCCAGGCCCACGCTCGCCGCGACCACCAGGGCAGCCAGCGCCACCACCAGTGGATGACGGGAATGCAAGCGGGTGATCATCGGGGCACTCCTGTCATCAGGGCGCCGATTTCTGTTGCGGCACTCGGTGAATCGGTTCGGACGGAGCCCAGCAGGGTTCCGCGGTAGGCGACCACGATGCGGTCGCAGACGGCGATCAACTCGTCGATTTCACTCGAGGTGATCAGTACTGCCGCGCCGGCATCAGCAGCGGCACGCAGCCGGTCGAGCACGAAGGCGACGGCCCCGGCGTCGAGGCCGCGAGTGGGCTGGGCCGCCACCACGGCCCGCAGGCCCGGCGTCGACAGTTCTCGGGCGAGCACCACCTTCTGCTGGTTGCCGCCGGACAGCGATCCGATCGGCGCGTCGGGTCCCGGTGCCCGGATGGAGTACTCGGAGATGGCGGCCTCGGCGTCGGCCCGCATACGGCCGCGGTCGAGCAGGCCCCAGCGGCGGTACTGCCGCAGCCGGGGCATCGCGATGTTCTCGGCGATCGACAACTCGCCGACCATTCCCTCGGCATGGCGGTCCTCGGGGATCACCGCCAGGCCGGCCGCGGTGCGTGCAGCCGGCGTCGCGGTGGTGAGGTCGGTGTCTTCCAGGACGACGGTGCCGCGGTCCGGTGCCAGCGCCCCGGACAGGACGGAGGTCAACTCGGATTGCCCGTTGCCCTCCACGCCGGCGACACCCACGATCTCACCCCGACCGACCACGAGTTCCACCTGTGCGAGTGCGGTGCTGCCGTCGGCCCGGGTCACGGTGAGGCCGTTGACGTTCAGACCCTTCGAGGTCGGTGGTGCGGTACGTCGTCGGGGTGCGGCGCTCAGTGGCTTGGTGTCGCCGAGCATCAGCTCGAGCAGCGACGGCAGCGACACCTCGGCGAGGCGGCCGCCGCCGACCACAGTGCCGGCGCGCAACACCGTCGCCTCGTCGGCGGCGCGGGCCACCTCACCGAGCTTGTGGGTGATGAGCACCACGGACTTGCCGCCCTCGGTGAGGGCCGCGCAGGTGGTGATCAGTGCGTCGATCTCTTGCGGGTCGAGCACGGCGGTGGGCTCGTCGAGCAGGATCAGCTGCGGGTCGCGTAACAGCGCCTTGACGATCTCGACGCGCTGCCGGGCACCCACCGTCAGTTCGCGGACCGTGGCGGCGGCGTCGACCGTCAAACCGTAGCTGTCGGCGATCCGCTCCAGATCGGACGTGAGTTGCTTTCGCGGAGGACGGAATCCGTCGCGGCCCAGCAGCAGGTTGTCGGCCACTGTCATGGTGGGCACCAAGGAGAAGTGCTGGTGCACCATCGCCACCCCGGCCCGCAACGCGTCCGCCGGATTGCGCGGCTGGTAGGTCGTGCCCGCCAGCGTCATGCTCCCGGTGTCCGGGGAGACCGTCCCGTAGATGCTGTTGCACAGTGTCGACTTGCCGGCTCCGTTCTCACCGAGGATGCAGTGCACCGAACGAGGTTTGACGTTCAGCGTCACCGCATCCAGGGCGCGCACGGATCCGAAAGACTTCCCGATCCCGTCGAGTGTGAGCAGCGCTGTGTGACTGGGCTTTTCAGCGGTGGTCATTGGGTCAGCAGCGATCGTCATCGGTCCGGGTCCTCAGTACGGTGTGATGGAACCGGCGATGATGGCCGCCTCGGCCTTGTCCACTGCAGCGGCCACGGCGGGGTCGTCGCCGCAGACGGTGAAGTCGCTGCCGCCCTTGTCGGTGGTGACCCCGAAGGGCACCTGCTCGGCCGTCCAGGTCCCGTCGAGCACGGAGGACACCGCGTATTCGATCTCGGTGCCGATGTCGGTGCGGACGTAGCCGGCGTAGACGCCGTTGGAGCAGTCACCCGGGATCGGGCCGCCGATCATCCGGTTGCCCGACTCGGCGGCCGCCTGCTCCATTCCCTGCTTGCCCAGGTTGACGATCTGGCCGAGTACGTCGGCACCGCTGGCGTAGGCGGTGCCGGCGGCCTGCTTGGCCTTGGCCGGGTCATTGAAGTCGCCGACGTACTGTGGCGCGAGCACGGTCACGTCCGGGCGGGTGAAGCGGGCTCCGTTGGCGAAGGCCTTGGCCGCGTTGACGATAGCGGGCAGTTCGACTCCGCCGACGAATCCGACGGTGCCGCTCTTGGACACCGTGGCCGCGGCGGCGCCGGACAGGAATTCCGCTTCGGCCTGCTGGGGGTCGTAGTACGCCAGGTTCGGCAGCGGTTCCGCATCCGAGGGTCCACCGATCTCGACGAACTTGACCTCGGGGAACTGCGGGGCCACCTTGCGCACGTCGGCGTCGGTCTGCCCCCCGACCGAGATCACCAGGTCGTTCTCCGAGGCGAAGCGCTGCAGGGCCTGCTGATAGTCGGCAGCGGCCACCTGCTCGACGTAACTGGCGTCGACCTGATCGCCGTACTTCTCCACGACCCGCTGGTAGCCGAGAAAACCGGACTGCATGAAACCGGTGTCGTTGATGGAGCCGGGCAGGAACACACCTACCGACAGTGCGTCACCTGCGCCGGGGTCGTCGTCCGCTGAGCCGCATGCGGTCAGGCCCATGGCGATCGCGGTCGCCCCGAGCAGCGCTGTTGAAGTTTGAAAACGTGGGAGTCTCATCGAGCTTCCTCCTGGGGTCAGTGGCTACCACTTAGCGGTATACCGTTAGAAGGAGCATCGGCTCGAACTATTACCAACGCATTAACCGACCGTAAGGATCGAGTTACTGGTATACCGTTAACTCGCCTGTCGCTATGCTGGGCGAAGCCGCACAACAAGAAAGGTCGACGTGACCACCGCCGCGACTGAGGACGCCCCGAAATCTCTGCGCGAACGCGCGTACGACGAACTGCGGGCCCGCATCGTCGGACTGGAGCTGGCGCCGGGCACCCGGCTCATCGAACGCGATCTCGCCGAAGAGCTTGCGGTGTCGCGGATTCCGCTGCGCGAGGCCATGCAACGCCTACAGCAGGACGGGCTGGTGGTGATGGTCCCGCGGCAGGGCGCGATCGTCTCCCCGTTCACGGTGGACGATGTGCGTGACCTGTTCGACGTCCGCGAGAGTCTGGAGGTGCTGGCCGCCCGCCTGGCCGCTGAGCGTGCCGATCAGGCGGGCCTCGCCGCGCTCGAAGCGCAGCTCGACACCGCGCGCACAGCCACTGAGCGCCAGGACAAACCGGCCATCGCCGCCGCGAACGCCGGTTTCCACACCATCATCGTCGACCTGGCGGCCAATCCCCTGCTCGAGTCGATCCTCCGCCCCCTGGAAGCCCGTACCCAGTGGTTGTTCCATCTGACCGGTGATCGCGATCCCGGTGTGCAGTGCCTCGAGCACGAGGACCTGTTGGCCGCCATCGCGGCGCACGATCCGGACCGGGCCGCCGAATCGGCGTTCCACCATGTGCATTCAGGGCGAGACGCCAGCCTGGCCATGGCCGCGGAATGGTCCGGCGGCGACATCGATCCGATCCAGCTCACCAAGAGCCGACGCCGCGGGACGGCGTGAGGCTGTTACGTTGGGGCCATGTCGACGATCTGGGCCGCGGGCCGCTATGAGGCGGTAGCCGAACGCATCGCCGGGATCGCCGACGTCGTGGTCACCGCCGTGGACCGGCGCCTGCCCCTACGCGACCAGGCGGTGGTGGACCTTGCCTGCGGTACCGGCAGCGCCGCCCTGGCCGCCGCCCGCCGGGGTGCGGACGTCACCGGCATCGACATCACACCGGAGCTGGTGGCCATCGGTGAGCGCCGCGCCCGTGACGAGGGCCTGGACGTCGACTGGCGCACCGGCGACGCCGCCGCGACGGGCCTGCCGGACGCGGCGTTCGACGCCGCTGTGTCGAACATGGGCATCATCTTCGTCGAACCGGTCAGCCAGGTCGCCGAACTGGCACGAATACTGAAATCCGGTGCGGTGTGCGGCTTTTCATCGTGGGTGCGGGATGCGGTGAACCCGTTTTACGATCCCATCCTGAGCGTTCTCGGCCCGCCGCCGGCGCGTGGTTTCTCGCCGGATCAATGGGGCGATCAGAGCACCGCAGCACAGCGCCTCGGCGCTGACTTCGTCGACCTCGAATTCACCCCTGGGTCGTTGACCTGGCGGTTCGACTCCCCTGCCGACGCGTTGACCTTCATCACCAAGGAATCACCGATGCATGTCGACGTCCTGGCCCGCGTCGAAGGTCCGCAGCGCGATGCGTTGCTGTCCGCCTTCGACAAGGCGCTCACCGCCCAGGCCGACCAGGAAGGCCACGTGGCCTTCGACGCGTCCTACGTGGTGGTGACGGCCGTCCGGCGCTGAGTCATCCCCACGCCGCGGTAGCCGAGGCGTGGACACCGTTGCCGGAGATCACCGCCAGCTTCGCGGCAGGCCCGTCCAGTGTGCCCTGCACCTCGATGGGGTCGCCCACGAAAACCGGCTGACTGAGCCGGAATTCGAAGGACCGAAGCATGTGCCCGCGGCACCTTGCCAGCTCTGCCATGTACATCGCCAGCAGCGGCCCGTGCACCACCAGCCCGGGGAAGCCCTCGACGCCACCGGCGTACTCCTGGTCGTAGTGGATCCGGTGCGCATTGGCGGTCAGGGCGCTGAACCGGAACAACAACGCCGGATGGGTGTGAGGGTGCGTCGACCAGGGCACCGACGAGACCGGCAACGGGTCGGTCGCGCGACTGAACGCGGTGGCGGACCCGTCATCGCTGCGGTAGACGATGTCCTGTTCCTCGATCAACCGCAGTTCACCGTCCTGGTGAAATTCCTGGCGTACGGTCACGAACAACAGCTCACCGGTGCGCCCGGACTTGACCCGGATGTCGGTCACCGCCGCGTGCCGTTGCGCGGTCAGCCCGAGCCGCAGCGGCGCGGTGACGGTCAGCCGGCCGCCGGCGAACATGCGCCGGCGATTCGGGACGGGCGGCAGGAAATGCCCGGCCAGCGGGTGACCGTCGGGCCCCAGCGCGGCGGTGACCGGCCACTCGGTGAAGTACACCCAATGCCACAACGCCGGCAATTCCGTTCCGGCGCTGAAGTTTTCGTTGATGTCGAGGGTGGCGGCCAACCGCGCCGCGGTCTCCGGCACCAGCGGGTCATCGGTGTGCAGCGGTTGCGGGCGCCAGTCTGCGACGTACTGCTCGAGGCCCATCAGAGATCCAGCCCTCCGCGCTTCACCAGTTGTTTGGCGATCACACCCTTCTGGATCTCGTTGGTGCCCTCACCGACGATCATCAGCGGCGCGTCACGGAAATACCGCTCGACGTCGTACTCGGTGGAGTAGCCGTACCCGCCGTGGATGCGTACCGCGTCCAACGCGATTTCCATCCCCACCTCGGACGCGAACAACTTGGCCATGCCGGCCTCCATGTCGACACGAGCACCGGAATCGAACTTCTCCGCGGCGCTGAGCAACAGGGCCCGGGCGGCGGCCAGCTTGGTGCCCATCTCGGCCAGCATGTTGCCCACGGACTGGTGCTGCCAGATCGGCTTACCGAAACTCTCGCGCTCCTGGGCGTAGCGCAGGGCGTCGTCGAAGGCTGCGCGCGCCACCCCGGTGGCGCGGGCGGCGACCTGCAGCCGCCCCACCTCCAGGCCCTTCATCATCTGTGCGAAGCCGACACCTTCCTCCGTGCCGAGCAGCGCGTCGGCGGGCACCCGGCAGTTGTCGAAGTTCAGCTCGCAGCTCTCGACACCCTTGTAGCCCAGCTTGGGCAGATCCTTGGAGATGGTGAATCCGGGGCCCTTCTCCACCAGCAGGATCGACACACCTCTGTGCGGCGGCTGTGCGCGTGGATCGGTTTTGCACAGCAGGGCTATCAGACCGGCGCGGCGGGCGTTGGAGATCCAGGTCTTGCTGCCGTTGATCAGATAGCCGCCCTGGTCGGGGCGTGCCTCGGTGCGCATGGCTTGCAGGTCGGATCCGCCGCCGGGTTCGGTGAGCGCCATGGTGGCGCGCAACTCCCCGGTGGCCAGGGCCGGCAGGTACTTCTGTTTCTGCTCGTCGGTACCGAACAGCAGGATCAACTTCGACACCACGGTGTGCCCACCCATGGCACCGGCCAGGCTCATCCAGCCCCGCGCCAACTCCTCGGTCACCTGTACGTAGCAGGGCATGGACACCGCGCCGAAACCGTAGGGCTCAGGGATCGCCAGTCCGAAGATCCCGATCTGCTTCATCTGCTCGATCAAGGCCTCGGGGTAGGTGTTGGCGTGCTCCAACTCCCGTACCACCGGCCGCACCTGCTTGTCGACGAAGTCGCGCACTGTCGCGACGATCGCGTCTTCCTCAGCTGTGAGCCCCATTCGAAGCAACGTACATTCACAGCGACGGAGCCGACTACAACAGCACGCCCTGTTCGGGTTGCGGTTCGGCCGGCTCGATGAGCTCGGGGCCGTTGTTGCGGATGCTGTTGACCAGTGTGGAGACCTCACGGATGGCGATGCGGTCCAGATCGCCGTGGCCGCGCAGCAGTCCCTCGTCGATGGGGGCGTCGGGGTCGAGCCACCGGTCCCAGTCCGCTGCGCTGATGGTCAGCGGCATTCGGTCGTGGATCTCGGCCAGCGGGCCGGCGGAGTCGGTGGTGATGATGGTGCAGCTCACCAGCGGTTTGGCGTCCTTCGGCGCCCCCTTGGGCCGCCAGGTGGACCACAGCCCCGCCATGAACAGCATCTCGCCGTCCTCGCCGTACATGTAGAACGGCGTCTTCGGCGCTTTCTTGCCGGAGGCGAGCTCGGGGTTGGGCCGCCACTCGTACCACCCGTCCATCGGAACCAGGCAGCGCTTGCTCTTGGCCGAATTCCGGAACGCCGGCGACTCGCTGACCTTCTCGGCGCGGGCGTTGATCAGCAGCGGGCCTTTGTTGTCGGGGTTGCCGTCCTCGGCGGTCTTCACCCAGGGCGGGATCAGCCCCCAGCGCATGGCCCGGACCCGCCTGGTCGACTGGTCATCGGGTTCGGAATGCCGTTTCACCACGGTGGTGATGGTCTGCGTCGGCGCGGTGTTGTAGTTCGAGCCGGACTTGGCACCTTTCTCCGCACCGGATTCACCCGTGGCTTCGTCGATGGCCTTGATCTTCTCGGCCAGCAGGGCCGGGTCGGTGGTGACTGCGAAACGTCCGCACATATCTCCCATGGTTCCAGAAGTGGCTGACACCCGAAATCGAGGACAGGGCAGGATGGAGCCGTGACGACATGGACGGCCCCCTGCACCCCGATGCCCGTGCACGCGACCGTCGCGATCCCGGGCTCGAAATCACTGACCAACCGCACCCTCATCCTGGCGGCGCTGGCCGCCGCTCAGGGCCAGGGCAGCTCGACCATCAGCGGGGCACTGCGCAGCCGTGACACCGACCTGATGATCGGTGCGTTACGGACCCTGGGCCTGTCCATCGACGGGGACGCCGCCGAACTCACTGTCGGCGGCAGCCTGTCCCCCACCGACGGCGCCACCATCGACTGTGGCCTGGCCGGTACGGTGCTGCGCTTCGTGCCTCCGGTGGCGGCGTTGAGTACCGCAGCGGTGGTGTTCGACGGCGACGAGCAGGCCCGCTCGCGCCCCATCGCACCCCTGCTGGGTGCACTGCGCTCCCTGGGCGTCGACATCGACGCCGACGCCATGCCGTTCCGGGTGAGCGGAGCCGGCGCCGTCAAGGGCGGCACCGTCGAGATCGACGCCTCCGCGTCCTCTCAGTTCGTGTCCGGGCTGCTGCTCTCGGGTGCGGCCTTCGATGACGGCCTGACGGTGGTGCACACCGGGGACTCACTGCCGTCGGCGCCGCACATCTCGATGACGACGCAGATGCTCGAGCTGGCCGGCGTCGAGGTCGACGCGACCACACCCAACCGCTGGCGGGTGGCTCCGGGGAAGGTCGCGGCGCGGCACTGGGATGTCGAGCCCGATCTGTCCAACGCGGTGCCCTTCCTGGCTGCCGCGGTGGTGTCCGGCGGCAGTGTCCGGATCACCGGCTGGCCCACCCCCAGCCTGCAGCCCGCCGACACCATCCTCGAGCTACTCGAGATGCTCAATTCGACTGCCACGCATGCCGATACACACCTGGAGATCCACGGTTCGGCGAACTACGACGGGTTCGACGTCGACCTGCGCGCGGTCGGCGAGCTGACACCGGCGGTGGCGGTGCTGGCCGCCTTGGCCACCCCGGGCTCGGTCTCGCAGTTGCGCGGTGTCGCGCACCTGCGCGGCCACGAGACCGACCGTCTGGCGGCGCTGAGCACCGAGATCAACGGCCTGGGCGGCGACTGCCAGGAGACCGAGGACGGGTTGCGGATCACCGCCACCGAGATGCACGGCGGAACGTGGCGCTCCTACGCCGACCACCGGATGGCGACCGCAGGTGCGCTGATCGGACTGCGGGTGCCGGGCGTCGAGGTCGACGACATCGAGACCACCGCCAAGACGCTGCCCGAATTCCCCGAGCTGTGGGCGGACATGCTCGCCGGGCAGGACTTCTAGCGGTCATGAGCGCGCGTTGAGCGGTCGCCAGTACGACGAGTCCGACGTCCGGATCCGACCGGGCAAGGGCTCGCGGCCGCGCACCAAGACCCGCCCCGAACACGCCGACGCCCGGGCGGCCATGGTGGTGACCGTGGACCGCGGCCGCTGGGGGTGTGTGCTCGACGGCGACCCCACCCGGCCCGTCACCGCCATGCGCGCCCGGGAACTGGGCCGCACGCCCATCGTCGTCGGTGATGACGTCGACGTGGTGGGCGACCTCTCGGGACGCCCCGACACCCTGGCCCGGATCGTCCGGCGTGGCGAACGACGAACGGTGTTGCGCCGCACCGCCGATGACACCGACCCCACCGAGCGGGTGGTGGTGGCCAACGCCGATCAGCTCCTCATCGTGGTCGCGCTCGCCGACCCACCGCCACGGACCGGTTTCGTGGAACGGGCATTGATCGCCGCGTACGCCGGTGGGCTGCAACCGATTCTGTGCTTGACGAAGAGTGACTTGGCGCCGCCCGAGCCGTTCGCCGCCCAGTTCGCCGATCTGGATCTGCAGGTGGCGATCGCCGGGCGCGACGACCCTCTCGACACGGTGGAGCCCCTGCTGGTCGACAAACTCACGGTGCTGTTGGGCCACTCCGGGGTGGGTAAGTCGACTCTGGTGAATCGTATTGTCCCCGAGGCAGATCGAGCCATCGGCGACGTGTCGGGGGTAGGCAAGGGACGGCACACGTCCACTCAGTCCATCGCGTTGGCGCTGCGCGACGGCGGCTGGGTGATCGACACCCCGGGCATCAGGTCATTCGGGCTGGCGCACATCGCACCCGACGACGTGCTGCTGGCGTTCTCCGACCTGTCCGAGGCCATCGCGGACTGTCCTCGCGGGTGCGGGCACATGGGTCCGCCCGCTGATCCCGAGTGCGCCCTCGACGAAAAGACGGGAGCCGCCGCGGCGCGGGTGAACGCGGCGCGACGGCTCCTGTCAGTGTTGCGTGAGGGCGCTGGGCCCGGTAATTCCTAGGCGGTACGACGCTCCTGCACGGCGGCAACCGGAGCCGACGGGCGCGAGCCCGACCGGCGCCACTTGCGCACCGTCGCGATGGCCGTCTTGAGGCCGCGGCGGCGACCCGACGTGTTGTCGACGCCGGCGAAATCGGGCCCCAGGTCACTGAACATCCGCTCGCTCCGGGTCTCCGGTGCGTTGTCGGCGGTGTCGCGGAGGTACTTGTTCGGCAGCGACAGCTTGGCGATGGTGCGCCAGGCCTTGCCGTACTGCAGCAGGAACGACCCGGTGGTGTACGGCAGGTCGTACTTGTCGCAGATCTCCTTGACCCGGAACGAGATCTCGTGGAGCCGGTTGCTGGGCAGGTCCGGATACAGGTGATGCTCGATCTGATAGCACAGGTTGCCGCTCATGAAGCGCAGCACCGGACCGTTCTCGAAGTTGGCACTGCCCAGCATCTGGCGCAGGTACCAGTGGCCCTTCGATTCACCCACCATGTCGGTCTTGGTGAATTTCTCAGCGCCGTCCGGGAAGTGGCCACAGAAGATCACGGCGTTGGCCCAGACGTTGCGGATGACGTTGGCCACCGCATTAGCCTTCATGGTCTTCGTGAACGTCGCACCCGGGGACAGCGACGTCAGCGCCGGATAAGCGACATAGTCCTTGACCAGCTGGCCGCCGGCTTTGGCACCGAACTCGCGCACCCGCACCAGGGTGGCGGCCCGGTCGTCACGGCCCTTGGAGATCTTGCCGAGCTCCAGGTGCTGCAGGCCGACGCCCCACTCGAATCCGGCGGCGAGCACGGTGTTGTAGAAGAGGTTGCCGAGGTTGAACGGCTTCCACTTCTGGTCCCGGGTGACGCGGATCAGGCCGTAGCCCACATCGTCGTCCATGCCCAGGATGTTGGTGTACTTGTGATGCATGAAGTTGTGAGTGAAGCGCCAGTGCTTGGAGGCGCCACTCATGTCCCACTCCCAGCTGGAGGAGTGGATCTCGGGATCGTTCATCCAATCCCACTGGCCGTGCATGACGTTGTGGCCGATCTCCATGTTCTCGATGATCTTGGCCACGCCGAGGGTGACGGTGCCTGCCCACCACGCCGATCGCTTCGAACTGGCGGTCAGCATCAGGCGGCCGGCCAACTCCAACGCGCGCTGTGCAGCGATGGTGCGCCGGATGTAGCGCGAATCGCGCTCCCCGCGGGAGTCTTCGATGTCCTGCCGGATGGCGTCGAGCTCAACGGCCAGGCTCTCGATATCCGCGTCTGTCAAATGGGCGAACTCTGGGACGTCTGTGATTGCCATTGTTTCCCTCCTTCCGGGGGTTCCTACGCTAGCGTAACCTACGATGCCGTAGGTTACTAGTCAGTAAATCTCACACGTCCAGTGTGCAATCACCCGAAGCGGCCGAAACACACGTCTGGATCCTGGTGCCGGGCTCGTGCTCGACACCCGTGCGCAGGTCCCGCACGTGGCCGTCGACCAGGCTGACCACACAGGACTGGCAGATGCCCATCCGGCAGCCGAATGGCATCTGCACCCCGACCTGCTCACCCGCATCCATCAGCGGGGTGGCGCCGTCGACTGCCAATGTCTTGCCGGTGCGCTCGAACGTCACCGTGCCCCCGCTGCCATGCGGTGCGGCACGGGTGACGGCGAAGCGCTCCAGGTGCAGCCGCTCCGGGATGCCCGCGGCGGCCCACACCTTCTCGGCCTCGGCGAGCAGTCCCTCCGGACCGCACGCCCAGACCTGCCGTGACCGCCAGTCGGGCACCACGGCGTCGAGGCTGTTGAGATCGAGCCGTCCTTCGGTCCGGGTAGCCCGAACGCTGAGCCGGTAATCAGGATGCCTGTGTCCCAGCGCGGCGAGTTCTTCGGCGAACATCAGGTCACCGGCCGTCGGCACCGAGTGCAGATGGGCGATGTCGGTGATCTGATCTCGGCGCTCCAGCGTCCGCAGCATCGACATGATGGGGGTGATCCCCGATCCCGCTGTGAGGAACAGCACCGAAGCGGGCGCCGGGTCCGGCATCACGAAATTGCCCTGCGGGGCGGCCAATCGGACGATCGTGCCGGGCGTCACCCCTCCGACGAGGTGGCTGGACAAAAAGCCTTCCGGCATCGCCTTGACCGTGATGGTGATGGTGCGCGCTCCCGTGAGCGCCGGCGAGGTCAGCGAGTACGACCGCCAGCGCCACCGGCCTTCCACCATGACCCCGATGCCGATGTACTGGCCAGGTTGGTAGTCGAAGGAGAAACCCCAGCCCGGCTTGATCACCAGGGTGGCGGAGTCCTCGGTCTCGCGACGGACGTCGACGATCCGCCCGCGGAGCTCGCGCGCTGACCACAGCGGATTCGCCAGGTGCAGGTAATCGTCGGGCAACAGCGGATGGGTGATCTTGCTGGCGAGGGTGCGCAGCGCGTGCCAGCCCGGATGTTTGTCGGCACCGGCCACGGTCGGACGTATGGTGTCGACGACCTTGGCACCGGTCTTGATCTGATTCTTGGCCATGGCTCTCCTACCCGAGTCGCGGCATGCCTAACCTACGGTACCGTAACTTACGGTCGCGTATCCAGTCTTCAGAGCAATTCGAGTAGGAACGGCAGTTCTTGGGTGGCGTACCACGCAAGGTCATGGTCTTGGGCGTCGCCGACCGCCAGTTCGGCGTCCTCGTCTCCCAGATCCGCGGCGTCGATGACCTCGACCGCGGCGCGTACCGCGGCCTCCGCGGCTGCGGTGTCCACGTACACCGCCACCACGTTGTCGAGTGTCACCGGGTCACCGACGCGGACCACCGCGTCATCGAGATCCGGTCGGGCCTTTGCATTTTCAACGTCAGCCACCAGGACGGACCGGCGCAGCGGCAGGTCGTCGTCCGAGTCGGTGGGGTCGTCGGCGGCGAGCAGGCGCAGCGACCCCAGCGCGGCGTCACGCAGCGCCACTTCGGCGAGTTCGTCGTCGTCGCCCTCGGCGTACGCCTCACGCAGAGTCGGCGTGACGGCGAATGCGGTTCCGCTGACCGGGAACAGTGAACCGTCGGCGACGAGTCGCTGGAGCATCGCCAGCGTCGCCGGGATGTAGACCCGCATAGTGGACGAGGCTAACAGCGGGTCGGTCGCGGAGCCCGAGGCACGAGGGCGACAGCGGGCCGACCCCCGGAGACAGCGGTCGGTCGCGGAGCCCGAGGCACGAGGGCGACAGCGGGCCGACCCCCGGAGACAGCGGGTCGGTCGCGGAGCCCGAGGCACGAGGGCGACAGCGGGCCGACCCCCGAAGACAGCGGTCGGTCGCGGAGCCCGAGGCACGAGGGCGGGCCCCGCTATTCGCGGTCGCCGATCAAGGTGGCGACGTGGTCGGGGACGTAGGTGGACAGTTCGCGGGGCGGTCGTTCATAGTTCCCCGAGAACACGGGCCGCTCGGGCAGTTCAACCTTGGGGTGGCCCACATCGTGGTAATCGATGCTCGACAGCAGATGGCTCATCATGTTGAGCCTGGCGTGCTTCTTGCTGTCGGACTCCACCACGAACCACGGGCTGAATGTCGTGTCGGTGTGCACCATCATCTCGTCCTTGGCCCGCGAGTAGTCCTCCCAGCGGTACACCGATTCGAGGTCCATCGGCGAGAGCTTCCACTGCCGCACCGGATCGTTGAGTCGCGACCGGAACCGGCGCAGCTGCTCGTCGTCGGACACCGAGAACCAGTACTTGCGCAGCTGGATGCCGTCGTCGATCAGCATCTGCTCGAAGATCGGGGTCTGCCGCAGGAACAGTGAGTGTTCCTGCGGGGTGCAGAACCCCATCACCTTCTCGACGCCGGCCCGGTTGTACCAGGACCTGTCGAACAGGACGATCTCCCCTTTGGTGGGCAGATGTTCGATGTAGCGCTGGTAATACCACTGGCCCCGTTCGCGGTCGGTGGGCGCGGGCAGCGCGGCGATCCGCGACACCCGTGGGCTGAGGTACTCGGTGATCCGCTTGATCGTGCCGCCCTTGCCCGCCGCGTCACGACCTTCGAAGATCACCACGATGCGAGCGCCGGTGTGTTTGGTCCACTCCTGCAGCTTCACGAATTCCGTTTGGAGACGGAACAACTCAGCTTCGTAGACATCCTTCGACAGCTTCGGTCGTGCTTTGCCCATCCAGGAATCGTAACGCTCAGCGCGCGTCGGGATCCTTTTCGACCGAGATCACGAAGTCGTCACCGTGCTGCTTGACACCCGTGACCACCGCCGCCTCCACGGCTTCCACCGCGTACTTGCGGCGCACCACCAGCGGATCCAGGCGCAGGTCCTTGACTAGCGCCACCGCCATCGCCACCATCACGGCGGCAAAAGGCACCGCGGCGATGATGGTGATGGTCTGCAGACCCGTCAGGGCGTCCTCTCCCCCGACCAGCAGCATCACCAACGCCACCGCACCCATCGCCACACCCCAGAAGATGACCGTGCCCCGCGACGGCTTGAGGGTGCCTCGCTCCGACAGCGACCCCATCACCACGGAAGCGGCGTCGGCGCCCGAGACGAAGAAGATGGCGACCAGCACCATCACCAGCACACTGGCGACCGTGGCTAGGGGGTAGTTGCCGAGCAGGCCGAACAGCTGTTCCTCCTGGCTGCCCTGATCGGCCAGGTCCACGCCCTCCTGTTGCGCCCTGATCGCCGCGCCGCCGAAGATCGCGAACCACACCAGCGACACCAGGCTGGGCACCAGCAACACGCCCGCGACGAACTGGCGGATGGTGCGGCCGCGCGAGATCCGGGCGATGAACATCCCGACGAACGGGGTCCAGGAAATCCACCACGCCCAGTAGAAGATGGTCCACGACTGCAGCCAGGTGTTGACCACATCGCCTTCGGCTCCGGTGCGTGCTGCCATGGCGCCCAGCTCGCCCGCGAAGCTGCCCAGCGTGGTCGGCACCAGGTTGAGAATGAAAACCGTTGGGCCCAGCACGAATACAAACAGCGCCAACAGGACCGCCAGCACCATGTTGATGTTGGACAACCACTGGATGCCCTTGGCCACTCCGGATACCGCCGACAACACGAAGGCGATGGTCAACACGGTGATGATCACCACCAGGATGGTGTTGCCGGTCTGTCCAATACCGCCGACGATCTGCAGCCCGCTGCGGATCTGCAGGGCGCCCAGCCCCAGGGACGCCGCTGAGCCGAAGAGGGTGGCGAAGATCGCCAGCATGTCGATGACCTTGCCCCAGGGGCCGCCGGCCCTGGACCCCAATAGCGGCTCGAACGTGGCGCTCACCAGCTGCAGCCGGCCCTTGCGGTAGACGCCGTAGGCGATGGCCAGACCCACCACCGCGTAGATGGCCCACGGATGCAGCGTCCAGTGAAACAGCGTGGTGGCCAAGGCATTCTGAACCGCGGCCGGGTTGCCTTCCGGTCCCGTTCCGGGCGGAGGCGTGACGAAGTGCGTCAACGGTTCGGCCACACCGAAGAACATCAGTCCGATGCCCATCCCGGCGCTGAACATCATGGCGATCCACGACACGCCGCGGAACTCCGGCTCCTCGTCGTCGCGGCCCAGCGGAATGTTGCCGTACCGACTCAGCGCCAGCCACAGCACGAACACCACGAAGCCGCTGGCGGTCAGGACAAAGAACCAGCCGACGTTGTCCATCACCCAGGTCAGCGCCGTGCCAGAGGCTCCGGCGAGGGAGTCGGTACTGAGGAAGCCCCAGAGCAGGAATCCGACCGCGATGGCCGCGGTGACACCGAACACCACCCAGTCCATGCTGCGGCGCTGCAGAGCTGCCTGGTCATCGACGGGTTGGTCCAATACGGGGTGCACGACGGTCTGCGCCTCGGCGATCGCGTCGGCGGCCTTGACTGCTCGTCGCACCGGCCGCTGGGGTTGGTTTTCTGCTGTTGCTTCATCATCGGAGCGCACACTCATGGTGCACCAATTCGAACCGTTGTCGACTTATCGAGTCAACTCCGCCGGTCAGGGGTTCACTGGGCAGCGTCCAGCAGTTCGTCGAGCGACTCTTGCAGTAGCGCGGGCAGCACGTCCACATCGCTCATGGCGTCGCGGTCGGCGTTGATGCCGAAGTAGAGGTTGCCGTGGTAGGACGTGATGCCGATGGCGAGCACCTGGTTGGTCAGCAGCGGGGGCACCGCATAGGTCTCGAGCAACTTCGTGCCCGCCACGTACATCTGGGACTGCGCACCGGGAACGTTGGTGATCAGCAAATTGAACAGTCGCGCCGAAAAGCTGGACGCCACCCGGATGCCCATCGCGTGCAGCGTCGGTGGCGCGAAACCCGACAGTGTCACGATGGTGCGGGCATCGACCAGGCTCGCGGCGGTCGGATGCGTTTCGGTGGCATGGGCGATCTGTGACAGCCGCACCACCGCGTTGCCCTCGCCCACCGGCAGATCCACCAGGAACGGCGCCACCTCGCTGATCGCCTGCCCCGGCCCGGCACTGGAGTCGAGGTCGGGGTCGGTGTACACCGACATGGGCGCCATGGCCCGGACCGTCGAGCTGGGCGTGACGGGTTCGCCGCGTGAGAGCAGCCAGTTGCGCAGCGCGCCCGCGATGACGGCCAACACCACGTCATTGACATCGCAGTCGTAGCGGGCCCGCAGATGCCGGTAGTCCTCGAGCTTGCCGCTGGCCACGGTGAAACGCCGGTTGCGGGACACGGTGGTGTTCAGGGGGCTGTTGGGCGCGGTGCCCCGCGCGACAGTGCGGGCAAACTCCAATGCGCGCCGGCCCGCCTCGGCCAGCTCACCGGAATTGGTCACCACACCGGTGATTGCGGACTGCACCACTCGCGCCTGCTGGCGCGGTCGCGACACCCAGTCACCGACAGCGCCCAACAGCAGGCCGGCGGTGCCCGGTTCGCGCGCGGGAATCCAGATGTCCTCCCCGAACACCGGCGGCTTCTGCGTCCGGTCGGCGATCACATGCCCGATCTCCAGCGCCGTCATGCCGTTGACCAGCGCTTGATGCGATTTGGTGTAGATGGCGACGCGGTTCTTGGTCAGCCCCTCGACCAGGTACATCTCCCACAGCGGTCGCGACTTGTCCAGCGGCCGCGACCCCAGCCGGGCCACCAGGTCGTGTAACTGGGCGTCGCTTCCCGGCGAGGGCAGCGCCGACCGCCGGATGTGATAGGTGATGTCGAAGTCGCGGTCGTCGATCCAGACCGGGCGCCCCAGCCCCCAGGTGACCTCGCGGACCTTCTGGCGGTACCGCGGGATCTGCGGTAACCGCTGCTCGACAGTGGCCAGCAGGGTCTCGTAACTCAACCCAGCCCGCGGCTTGCGCAGGATGGACAAGGTGCCCACGTACATCGGCGTCGACGTGTTCTCCAGCTGATAGAACGACGCGTCGGACGCCGACAACCTAGCCACCATGTCGACTCCCCCCTCGAGCCCCTCCCTTGCCCCTGAGGGCCGAGGTCACCGTAACCGGCCGCCCTGTGAGCGCGCAGCGCGGGTGCACACGCAAACCTGGCCGCTGTGCCATGATCACCGCGTCTGTCACTCTCCAGCAGGCGAGTCCGTAGCGTCGCGTCCCCTGGAGGTCGAGCATGACCGCACCACCGAGCCCTGTCGTCATCCCGGTCGTCGACTACGAACCGCCGGCCCGAAGTCAACCGACCGACCCGGCCGCTGCACGAGTGAAGAGTGCCCCCGCCCGCGAACGACATCTGCACGCGGTGCCCGCCGTCTCACCGCAACGGCAGGCCGCTGCCGCGTTCACCGACGCCGCGCTGCGCAGCATCCTGGAAGTGATCGACCAGCGCCGCCCGGCGACACAACTGCGTCCGCTGCTGGCCGGTGGACTGGCCGACACCGTGGTGGCCTTGAGCCGAGCCCATACCGACGCCAAGGGCCACAGCCGGGCCGCCGCGGTACTACGCCGGGTCCGGCTTCAGTCCGCCGAGCCTGGCGACACGTCGTTCGAGGTGGCGGCGGTGTACTCCCGTGGCACACGCGTGCACGCGCTGGCATGCCGGGTGGAGCTGACGACGACGCCGCGGGGCTCACGCTGGCAACTGGTCGCGCTTCACCTGGGGTGAGCGGTGCGGTGGAGTCAGCCCTTCCGGGACTTCGCCGCGCGGCGAGCGGCCTCGCGACGTTCACGCCGGGTGGTGCCGCCCGCGCCGGCTGCGGCGCCGTCGCCGTTGTCGCGACGCTGCACCTCGGCGCTGCCGTCCTCGGACGGACCGACGTAGGTCAGCGGCGGCGCCTTGTCCTCGATCCCCTTGGCGCGCACCGCGGTTCCCGCCGACGCGCGGGCCCCGGCCGGCGCGTCCTGCTTGCGGGCCGCGGCTGCGGCGGCGAATTCGGCCAACCCTTCCGGGGCGGCCTGTGTCGCCACGGCCGGCGCCGTCGGAGCCGCCTCGACCTGCACGTTGAACAGGAAGCCGACCGACTCCTCTTTGAGGGCGTCGAGCATGCCGCGGAACATGTCGTAACCCTCGCGCTGGTACTCCACCACCGGGTCACGCTGCGCCATGGCGCGCAGGCCGATACCTTCGCGCAGGTAGTCCATCTCGTAGAGGTGTTCGCGCCACTTGCGGTCGAGCACATTGAGCAGCACATTGCGTTCCAGCTGGCGCATCGCACCCTCGCCGGCGATCTCCTCCAGTTGCGCTTCCCTTGCCGCGTAAGCCTTTTCGGCGTCCTCGAGCAGAGCGGCCAGCAACTCTTCCCTGGTCAGCTCACCGGCCTCGCCCACCGCATCGGAGTCGATCAGGTCGTGATGGTCGATGGACACCGGGTACAGCGTCCGGAGCGCTTCCCAGAGCTTCTCGAGATCCCAGTCCTCCGAATACCCTTCGGCGGTGGCGCCGTCGACGTAGGCGGTGATCACGTCGACCAGCATCTGGTGCGCCTGGTCGGCCAGGTTCTGCCCTTCGAGGACCATCTTGCGCTCGGCGTAGATCACCTTGCGCTGCTGGTTCATCACCTCGTCGTACTTGAGGACGTTTTTACGGACCTCGAAGTTCTGCTGCTCCACCTGCGTCTGAGCACTCTTGATGGCGCGGGTGACCATCTTGGCTTCGATCGGCACGTCGTCGGGCAGATTCAGCCGGGTCAGCAGGGACTCCAGCGTGGCGCCGTTGAAGCGCCGCATCAGTTCGTCGCCCAACGACAGGTAGAACCGGGACTC
Organism: Mycolicibacterium sp. SMGY-1XX; assembly: GCF_059132455.1. Lineage (NCBI taxonomy): Bacteria > Bacillati > Actinomycetota > Actinomycetes > Mycobacteriales > Mycobacteriaceae > Mycobacterium > Mycolicibacterium sp. SMGY-1XX. The sequence goes on along the minus strand of NZ_CP101139.1, from coordinate 2,123,031 downwards.
CCCCGGGTCACCCTGGCGGCCGGCGCGACCACGCAGCTGGTTGTCGATACGTCGGGATTCGTGGCGCTCGGTACCCAGCACGTACAGACCGCCGACGTCGCGGACGTCCTTGGCTTCCGCGCTGGCCTCGTCCTTGATCTTGTTGAGCGTGTCGTCCCAGGCGGCTTCGTATTCCTCGGGCGTCTCCACCGGGTCGAGGCCCTGTTCCCGCAGTCGCTTGTCGGCCAGGAAGTCGACGTTGCCACCGAGCACGATGTCGGTACCGCGGCCGGCCATGTTGGTGGCCACGGTGACCGCGCCCAGGCGACCCGCCTCGGCGATGATGTTGGCTTCCTGCTCGTGGTACTTGGCGTTGAGGACGTTGTGCGGGATCTTGCGCTTGGTGAACTGGCGCGACAGGTACTCGGAGCGTTCCACGCTGGTGGTACCGATCAGGACCGGCTGCCCCTTCTCCCACCGCTCGGCCACATCGTCGACGACGGCGATGTACTTGGCTTCCTCGGTCTTGTAGATCAGATCCGACTGGTCCTGGCGGATCATGTCCCGGTTGGTCGGGATGCTGACGACACCCAGCTTGTAGATCTCGTGCAGCTCGGCGGCCTCCGTCTGCGCGGTACCGGTCATCCCGGACAGCGTCTCGTAGAGGCGGAAGTAGTTCTGCAGCGTGATCGTGGCCAGCGTCTGGTTCTCGTTCTTGATCTCGACGCGTTCCTTGGCCTCGATGGCCTGGTGCATGCCTTCGTTGTAGCGGCGGCCCACCAGCACGCGGCCGGTGAACTCGTCGACGATGATGACCTCACCGTTGCGGACGATGTAGTCCTTGTCGCGGGTGAACAGCTCCTTGGCCTTGAGGCAGTTGTTCAGGTAGCTGACCAGCGGCGAGTTGGCGGCTTCATACAGGTTGTCGATGCCGAGCTGGTCTTCGACGAATTCCACGCCGAGCTCGTGCACGCCGATGGTGCGCTTGCGGATGTCCACCTCGTAATGGACGTCCTTCTCCATCAGGGGCGCCAGCCGCGCGAACTCGGTGTACCAGCTCGAGGCGCTGTCGGCGGGGCCGGAGATGATCAGCGGGGTCCGGGCTTCGTCGATCAGGATGGAGTCCACCTCGTCGACGATCGCGAAGTTGTGGCCGCGCTGCACCAGGTCTTCGAGACTGTGCGCCATGTTGTCGCGCAGGTAGTCGAACCCGAATTCGTTGTTGGTGCCGTAGGTGATGTCGGCGGCGTAGGCGGCGCGACGCTCGGCGGGTGTCAGCCCCGAGAGGATGACACCGACGGACAGGCCGAGGAACCGGTGTACGCGGCCCATCCACTCGGCGTCACGTTTGGCCAGGTAGTCGTTGACCGTGACGACGTGCACACCCTTGCCGGAAAGCGCGTTGAGGTAGGACGGCAGCACCGCGGTCAGGGTCTTGCCCTCACCGGTCTTCATCTCGGCGACGTTGCCGAAGTGCAGCGCGGCGCCGCCCATCACCTGGACGTCGAAGTGTCGTTGCGAGAGCACCCGCCAGGCCGCTTCCCGGGCGACGGCGAACGCCTCGGGCAGCAGGTCGTCGAGGGTCTCGCCGTCGGCGATCCGCTTCTTGAACTCGTCGGTCTTGGCGCGCAGCTCCGCGTCGGAGAGTTTCTCGACGTCGTCGGACAAGGTGTTGACGTAGGCAGCCACGCCCTTGAGGCGTTTGACCATGCGACCTTCACCGAGTCGCAGCAGCTTCTGCAGCACTGATATATCCCCTACAGGATTGGAGTCTTAGTGCGGTCCATCGTAGGTGACTCTGCTGTAAGCCCTGAGCGCGCTGCGGTGAGTCGGGCCCTGCGGAGGCGCAACGTGGGCGGGATCCCGGTTGGAATCCCGCCCACGGCGTCGTGTTGTCAGGCCAGCCGGATCAAGCCGTAGTCATAGGCGTGACGGCGGTAGACCACCGTCGGCTTGTCGGTTTCCTTGTCGTGGAAGAGGAAGAAATCGTGGCCGACGAGCTCCATCTCGTAGAGCGCGTCGTCGACGGTCATCGGCCGATCCGGATGCTCCTTGGTGCGGACCACCCGCCCGGGGACGTGTTCGTCGGCGGCCGCCGCGGCGACGGCCGGGTCGGTTTCGCCGGCCGACGTCGTCGGCGGGTCGAAGTCGGGCGGGATGGCCGCGGTGGCCTCGGCGACGGAGACCGGTGTCTTGTCGCCGTAGTGGATCTTGCGGCGGTCCTTGCCGCGGCGCAGACGAGCCTCGAGCTTCTGCACGGCCGCTTCGAGTGCGGCGTAGAAGCTGTCCGCACACGCCTCGCCGCGGACAACCGGGCCACGGCCCCGTGCCGTGATCTCGACGTGCTGACAGTTCTTGCGTTGTCGACGGTTCTTCTCGTGGTCGAGTTCGACGTCGAACATGTAGATGGTTCGGTCGAAGCGCTCCAGCCGAGCCAGCTTCTCCGCAACGTGTATCCGGAAGTGATCCGGAATCTCCACATTGCGACCCTTCACAACCACTTCAGAGCGCGGCTCCGGTGCGGGTTGTTCCTCGGTATCGGCCAGCATTTGGGCGGATTGGCTTGTCATGCTTGACAACTCGTTACTCCTCTGCGTCGAACGCAAGCGCGTGTCTGGCGAGTAGATACATGCGCCGAGGGGATAAACGAATTCGCACACCCGCCGGCGCTAGGGGTCGGATATCACCTCCCTACCGCCTCGGGCGACGTGGCTCGAGGCTGTCGAGAATGGCTCTGGCCTTCGAGTCCGGCTGCGAGTGCTTCACAGCGTGTTGTTCCCGAAGGTAGTCCGAGTTCACCCAAACGTGCCACCTTTTTCTCGCACCTGTTGCCAGTTCTTTCGACCCCCGTTACAAGGACCTTCGTCGGTTGCGGGCCGAGAGCCGATCAGGCGTGGGCCAGGGCGAGAACACCCGCCACCCGGGCTCCGACCGACTGCAACATGCGCACTGATTCGCAGGCAGTGGCACCGGTGGTCACGATGTCGTCCATAAGGAGTACGTCGGCACCTTCGCCGAGTTTGCTGGAAGTGACTCGGATGCGCCCGGCCAGGTTCCGCTGCCGGGCACTGCTGCTGAGTCCAACGGAGTCTCTGGCCGCGCCCTTGAGCCGGAGCACGGGCGCGACGGTGATCTCGGGATGGGCGGCCACCGCAGCGGTGAGAAGCCGGGTCACCGGGTCACCGCCGCGGCGTCGGGCGGCGAGCCGTCGGGTAGGTGCGGGGACGACGGCCAGGGGCAGCTCCAGCACTCCCCACGCCAGCAGGCGGTGGATGCCCACCGCCATGGCGTGCGCCAGCGGCGGGATCAGATCGGTGCGGCCGTCCTCCTTGAGCGCGACGATGGCGTGTCGGCGGATGCCGGCGTGGCGGCCGAGCACGAAGACGGGGACGCCGGGGTCCAGCCGCGGGGAGATGACATGCGGCTCGTCGGTGGCCACGCTGAGCACGCCCGCGCACGTGGCGCACCAGCGGGTGGCCGGGGCGCCGCAGCCGCCGCACTCCAGCGGCAGGACGAGATCGAGCATGGCTGCAGTGTGGCGGGAGGGGGTGACAGAAGGGGATCAGCCCGGCACCGGTTCAGCCGCCGCGCGGCGAGAACCGGCCCGGCGAATGGATCGGCACGGCCGGGGCCCGCAATGCGGCACCGACTTGCTGCGTGACCACCTCGCGGAGTTCAGCGGGGCCGGCTGGGAGCTGAGGCGCTTCGCCGGGTTCGGCGAAGAGCGCCACCGCGTTGTCCAGACCGTCGACAGTCACCGACCCGACCGGCAATAGCACCGTCCCGGGAAGCAGCGCGATCTCCTGCTCGTCGGGGTGCTGGGACAGCGGCGCAATGTAGCGGCCCGTGATCGTGACGATCGCCGTCAACCGCTCAGCGGTGAAATTCTCACTGGCAACCCGCGGACTCAGAGAAGTGGGTAGGACGTTCGACAGCGTGATCGCATGCAGTGATGGCTCCCCGGTCAACCCGCGGTAGGTGATGGCCGGAGTGGCCGGCAGCTGCAGGAGGGCTTGCTCGAGGCCCGCGGTCATAGATTCCTCTTCCTTGCATCGATGGCATCGACGATGGCATGTGCGGCAAGCCGAACGAATTCTGGTGTGCGCGCCTCGCTGTGGATGTCCCACTGCCAGCTGCCTATGTAGGTGATGTCACCGGTTGGCTGGCCGGGAAATCCGATCTGCACCACGTCACACTCCGGTAGGGACGCTGGCGGCTGCCCCAGCTTTTGAATGATCTGAGCCAACACCTCCGACGAGTTCGTGACGTAGGCCGGCAGATCTTCTGTTCCCACAAAAAGCGCGTACTCCGTAGGGGGTCCGTCCCCCAAGTCCGTTCTGCCGGCGGCAACGATGACACCCTGATCTCCCACCCCGACATGCACTCCACGGGGCGAAGCTCTCACTTCGAAGCCGGAGGCGTGCAGATCAGACCCGAGCTTTCCCAGGCGATCCGTCGGCCAGGTGGCCAGAAAATGGGTCGGCTCACATCCCCCCAAGGACCACCGTCGACGGTATGGAGCACTCAGAGAGAAGTCGGAGCGGATGTGTTGGCGCAGCCAGCCAGCGATCTCTTCTCCGGATTCCAATAGCTGCGGGGTCATTCCTTCTGCCTCAAAACAACTCTCATAACACCATTTTCATCGAGTTGAGCCGAAATCACCTCGAACCTCGACGACCTTGGAAACAGGATCTCCGACTCATCGGCATACTTTGACAACTGCGTGACGTCAACCCCAGTGTGTCCCTCCACCCTCAAGAGCAAGGGCGTCTCGTCGGCCGCTGCGCCCCTTGCAAATGACTCAGCGACGAACTGATCTTTACTAGTGCTAAAGAAGGCCTGTTCAGAGAAGGTTTTCCCAACGTCGAACTTTTCGAGGAGCTCATCAGAAGCGCGCAATCCGCGCCATGTGGTGGACGTAGCATCAGCTGCATCAGCGCGATATGGGGGTAGGGACGCCAAGCCCTCGTCCGCCTTCTGAATCTGTGCCTCGAGCACCGAGCGCTGCTCAGAGGTTAAGTCAGCGACAGACCGTGCTCCGAGGCTGTACTTCTGCGACTCGGACAATTCGTCAACATCACGCAAGTACGCGTTGAACGCGTTGTAGTCCTGAGTTGTGTATCGATAGATTCCCTCAACTCCCTCCTTCGAGATAGTTGGGTAGGCCTCCGAAACTTTCGTCGCCCACTCATCGAATCGATTCGGATCGACAGGCCCGTTCGGCAACCGATACTCGTTGTTGATCTCGGTGAGGTCAGGAAACTCGACGCCGGGCGGCGCGTTGTTGGCCGGCGGATCGCTCAAGCCGGTGTGCGGTGGATTGTTGGTACCGTCCCCTGGAGAACCGTTAGCCCCATGGGACGTGCCGTCAGGCGACTGCCCGTCGGGTCCGCCACCGGATGCGCCGGAGGGCGTCTGCCCGTCGGTTGGATCAGCCGGGCCAGAACTGTTCCCGCCACCGAAGGGGCTGTCGGCACGGGTTCCGTTGTGACCGGGTTCGAACGGGGCTCCTCCTGGCGCCGGTGAGCCGCCTCCCGAAGGCGAACCTCCTCCGACGGACGGGCCTGCACCGCCCCCTCCCGATCCGAGCCCACCTGCCGGACTCGAAGGTGGCGACGGCGGAGCGGCGCCTGAGCTTGCCGGCGCCGGCGCGGACGCGGCAGCACTGTCGGAGGCAGAGGCCGACCCGGCTGGAGCGGGCTTGTGTTCGGTAGGACCGAGCGGCGTCTGCGGCGGAAGTGGCGCCGAGACCGGGGCACCCGGCTTGAGCTCGGGTGCCTTCGGCGGTTCAGGTAGCGGTGCCGGTGTGCCGCCGGCGGGAACTTTCGGCGGTTCCGCAACCTTGGGAAGATCGAGAGGTTTCGGCAGCTCTGACGGTCTCGGAACGGCGAGATGAGGCGCCGCGCGGGTTACCGCCTCGGCAGTCTCTGCGACACCATGACCCACCGTGCCGATCTTGGTCAGGCCACCTCCGGGCACGAAAAACGTGGCGACGTCGAACACGCTGCGCCCCAGGGCTTCTGCAGGATTGGTCTTCCACAGTTCCCAGTGCAGAGTCTCCTTGCCCACCTGCAACCACGCGTCACCTGTTCCGGTCCAGCCGTCTTCGTCGGCCCCCACCAGCGGCGCCATGCCGCTGATCAGTTCGCGATAGTCGTTGAAACTTCCTTGCGGGTCGACGACAGCCCGTTGCGGACTATAGGTCCACGCGCCCTCCACAAGCTCCCATGCCTGCAACCCGAAACCCTTGGTGACCTGGGACATGTCGTCGATAATCTGACCGACAGGGTTGCCTTGAAGAAACTGTTCCCACTCTTTGTCAGCGAACTTCAGCATGCCCTCCGCGATGGTGGCGGCCGCATCCACCATGGGTGCGAGCCCTGCCATCAGCGCTGACACCTGTGCGGCGAAGTTGTCCACCACGGTCTTGATGTCGTCGGCTATCTGCTTGATCTCGGACTCGTCCTGGTCGGTCAGGAAATCCCAGACGATCTTCGCCCCGGTCAAGGGATCGCAGATCCGAGCCAACAGGTCCATGATCGCGACGTGCACCTCGTCCACCTTGTCGGCGTACGAGATCAGCTTGGCGGCAACAGAGTTGGACTGCGCCATCAGTTCAGAGGCCGCTTTGAGCGAGTCGGCGAACGCCTGTCCCATCGCCTCTGCTTCTGGGATCTGCTGGGCGCCGATGACACCCAGGGCGGGTGCCGCCGTCGTCTGAGTCACCAACAACTCGGTGCCAGCCGCCATCCACGCGCCAGCGGCGGCCCGCAGCTGAGCCGAATCGGCCGTGGGCCAAATCATTCCGATGTACTTGCTCACCCACCCGAAGCCCCGTGGTGCTGGAATGCTGCCACCCACCGAAGTCGGCGGTTCCACGGCCGCGATCGCCCCGCTGGCGGCTGGCAGCGGGAGGGGCTCGGCGCGCCCCCTGCCGTCGGACAGCGCCTCGGCCATGGAATAGTTATGCGCCGACATCCGCACGCCGTCACCAAGATTGACCACACCGTTGCGTGATGCCGCGAATGCTTTCACCAAGCTGGCCGCCGCTGAGTCGTAGGACTCGCCGATGGCCTCGCCGACGGGATCGTCACCGCACATTGCCCCACAGCCGGACAGCGCACCCGACAGGGTGGATAGCGTCGACCCGATGTCCCTACCGACATCGGTCAGCGTGACACCGGCACCATCGAGTGCGGCAGGGTTGACGGCCAGCGGAGCCATCGGCTATGCCGACCACATCTTCGCGTTGAGAGAACTGGCGCCAGAGTAGTTGTCGTGCGCTCCCCCACCGGCGGTGTGCAGCTTCCCCAGCGCCTCGCGCATGGTCGCGGCACCTTCGGTCCACAACTGGTGCGCAGCCTGGTGCGCTGCGGCGGCCTCACCGTTCCAGCCCAGGTGCAGGTTTTTGACCACCGAATCGATCTCGGAGAGCAGCCCGTCCAGGATGGTTTGAAACGTCGCCATCCGCTCAACGGCGTCGGCCAGCCCCTCGGGATCCACCGAGAACGCCTCAGCCATGCAAGCCATCCAACTGGACACGGGCGGTGGCGTCCTGGCTGGCGAACTCCCTTCCCGCGTGCCCCAATAGGTCGGCCATGATGGCCAGCCCTTTCTCCACCTCGTCGGCCCCCGCGGACCACATCACGTACGCCTCTTTGTAGGTTCCGCCGGAATGCCCGCGCCAGGACGCCAGCATCCCCTCCACCTGCGAGTCCAGCGTTTGCAGCTGTTTGAGCAGGTGATCGGCTGCCGCCGACAACGACGAACAGGTGGCCGCCAGCACCGGAGGATCGACCCGCAATTCCCCACCCGATTCACTCACAGGAGCAAACGTATCGACTTGACGGAAGCCGTTCAATTCACCTTTGCCCCGCCACCGCTGCACGACAACGACGGGATGTCAGCGCCGGTTGATGCCCGTTGCTGCTCGTCTATCGCGCGCCCTGCTGGGACCCCCCAGAGCTCAGCCCGGCAGCACAGGCACCGCGCCGCCCACCAACAGCGGTTGCACGCCCACCCACGTGAGCTGGTTCTCCGGCCCGGACGCCGACAGCTGAATCACGCCGCGGCGGTCGGCGACGTACACCGTCGAGGGGCTGGCCGCGACCGTCGTCACCGGGTTGGTGAGGTTCTGACTGGGGCCGTCGGAATTGACCCCGTCGAGATTGACGAACGAGACGGGATGGGCACCGTCGTTGCGGCTCACCACGATGTCATCGCCGGTGCGCCACGACAGTGACACCACCGACTTGCCGAGACCGAACCCCAGCCGGCGCGGATGCGTCAACGCGAACTCACCGCCGGGCAGTTGCTCGACGCCGGCCAGGATCACCTGGCCGTCGATCACCATGGCGGCCCGGGTGCCGTCTCGCGAGAGCTGCAGCTCGGTGATGGGCCCCGGGAACTTGGCCGCTATCGCGGAGGCGTCGACCGGGATCTGGGCGGGCTCGCCGGAGGCCGCCTCCCGGATGACGCGCAGCACGATGTTGCCGTCGACGACGATCCACACCGCCTCATCAAGAGCCCACGTCGGACGCGTCAAACTGCGCGCCACAGTGGCCCTTTCCCCGTCACGCCCGAGCGGGCCGATCCACACCGACGACTCCTGATCGGGTGCACCCACACGCACCACCGTGACGGAGGCAACCTGGATGCCGTCGCGGGACAACGACGCCGACCGCTGCTCGGGCATCTGCCCAAAAGAGCCGGGTACCCGGGCCGACCTCTGCCCGTCCAGGAAGTGCAGCGAACCGCCCACCAGAGCGTGCAAGCCGGCGGCCGCACCGTCGGCCGCGCCGGGATCGGTGGCCGCCACGTCAGAGGTGTTCCAGCCGTCGGCGAAGCGCTCGTCGAGCGCCGCTCCATCGATGTCGATAACGTACGGACCCTTGATATCGGCGCGCGCCAGCGTCCAGATGATCTGCGCGGCAAGCAATTGCCTGCTGTGCGGGTCAGTGGTCGACAGGCTCTCCAGCTCGATGCGGGCACCGCCGTACCCCCGCCCGATCCCGGTCTTGCCGCCGTCGGCGCGCGTCACCGGCCCCCGCAGCCGAAGCGGCGGGCCCAACATGTTGCGCACGGTGTTGGTCATCTCGGGTCGTGGCCCCGAAATCATCTTGGTGACCAACTCGGTGGCCAGCTGATCGGAGTCCGACACCGCCACATAGCGCGGATCGGGCACCATGGTGGCGCCGGTCGGGTCCACGAAATACAGGGTGTGCCGCTTGTAGGTCGCCTGGAACTGCTGCCAGTCCAGGAAAACCCCGTTGGGCAGCCGGTCGATCCGCCAACCGTCCTCGGTCTTGACGAGCTCGATCGGGCCGGGGTCGGGCAGCGCACCCTCGGCGGTCTCGAACACTCCGAGATCGGACAGCGAGCCCAGGATGTCGGCGCGCATGGTCACCGAAACCCGGTCCGCACTGCGGGTTTCGACGAATACCACCCGGTCGATCAGCAGTGCGCTGCCCGCGTCGTCCCAGTCGTTGGAGGCGGACTCGGTGAGAAACTGCCGCGCCGCCAGATGGCGGTTGGCGGGGTCGGCCGTCGCCTTGAGGAACTCTCGCAGCAGCAGGTCCGGTTCCATTCCCGGGGTCGGCTTGGGCAGGCTCTGCGGCGCCGACCGCTCGACGGTGCCGATGGCTTGTGGCGCAGAAGAATTCGGAACACCCGCACATCCCGATACCACCAGGGCAAGGCAGGTCAGCAATGCGACGGCGGCGCGCTTCACACGCTTTTCCCGGCGTGTTCGCGGCTACGCGACTGCGGCGTTGCGCCTCGGCCGTTGCGTTCCGGCGCAATGGGTTTCAGCGGCAGCGGGCTGGTGGTCACCTTGTGGCCACGGACCAGCGGCAGGGTGAGACGGAAGCACGCCCCCATGCCGGGCTCACCCCAGGCCTCGAGCCGGCCCTGGTGCAGCCTGGCGTCCTCGATACTGATCGCCAGACCCAGGCCGGTGCCGCCGGAGCGGCGCACCCGCGAAGGGTCGGAGCGCCAGAATCGGCTGAACACCAGCTTCTCCTCCCCCGGGCGCAGGCCGACACCGTAGTCACGCACGGTGACGGCCACCGTGTCCTCATCCGAGGCCATCCGGATCCGCACCGGTTTGCGCTCGGCATGGTCGATCGCATTGGCGATCAGGTTGCGCAGAATGCGCTCCACCCGCCGCGAGTCGACTTCGGCGATCACCTCGTCAGCGGGCATGTCGACCAGCAGCTCGATGCCGGCGTCGTCGGCCAGGTGCCCGACATTGCCGAGCGCGCTGTTGACCGTCGAGCGCAAATCGACTGCCTCGACCGACAACTCGGCCACCCCGGCGTCATGTCGTGAGATCTCGAGAAGGTCGTTGAGCAGGGTCTCGAACCGGTCCAGCTCGTTGACCATCAGTTCGGTCGACCGCCGCAGGGCCGGGTCCAGTTCCTCGCTGTGGTCGTGAATCAGGTCAGCGGCCATCCGCACCGTGGTCAGCGGGGTGCGCAGCTCATGGCTGACGTCGGAGGTGAATCGGCGCTGCAGATTGCCGAACTCCTCCAACTGGGTGATCTGGCGGCTCAGGCTCTCGGCCATGTCGTTGAACGACACCGCCAGCCGCGCCATGTCATCCTCGCCGCGCACCGGCATGCGCTCGGTCAGATGCCCCTCGGCGAAGCGTTCGGCGATCCTCGACGCCGACCGCACCGGGAGTACCACCTGCCGCGACACCAGCACCGCGATGCCGGCCAGCAGTACCAGCAGCACCACACCGCCGGTGGCCATGGTGCCGCGCACCAGCGTGATGGTGCTCTCCTCGCTGGACAGCGGGAAGATCAGGTACAGCTCCAGATTGGTGACCCGCGAGGACGTGGGGCTGCCGATGATCAACGCCGGACCGGAGAAGCCGTCGGTACGCACCGTGGCGTACTGATAACTGACCTGCCCGGCTTTGACGAATTCCCGTAACGCCTCGGGGATCTGGTCTACCGGGCCGGCGGCCGTCGCAGCCCGCGGCCCGTCGCCGGGCACCACCAGCACCGCATCGAACGCACCGGCCAGTGCCGATCCCGCGGCGGGATCAGCCTTCGAGGTCAACGTGTTGCGGGCCAGCTGCAGGCTGCTGTCCAGCGACCGGGTCTCTTCGCCGCCGACGATGCCGCTGACAGTGGTGCGCGCCCGCTCGATCTCCTCGGTGGCCGCGCGAACCTTGACGTCCAACACCCGGTCGGTGATCTGGCTGGTCAGCACGAAGCCGAGCACCAGGATCACCGTCAGCGACAGTCCCAAGGTCAAGACCACGACCCGCAGCTGCAATGACCGGCGCCAGGCAACGCCCACCGCTCGACTCAGCGCGCTCAGACCGCTCAGCAGAGGGCCGGTGCGGCCCCAGCGACCGCGAGTGCGCCGCTTCGAGCGCAGAATCACGGCGGTCCGATCTTGTTCGCCGCATTCCCGTCACTAGCTGAGCGCAGAATCACGGGGGTCCGGCCTTGTATCCCACCCCTCGAACGGTCAACACCACCTGCGGGTTCTCCGGATCCTTCTCGACCTTGGCCCGCAACCGCTGGACGTGCACGTTCACCAAGCGGGTGTCGGCGGGATGGCGGTAGCCCCACACCTGTTCGAGCAGCACATCCCGAGTAAACACCTGCCTCGGTTTACGCGCCAACGCCACCAACAGGTCGAACTCCAACGGGGTCAACGAGATCTGCTCACCGTTGCGGGTGACCTTGTGTGCGGGGACGTCGATGTCGACATCGGCGATCGACAACATCTCCGCGGGCTCGTCCTCGTTGCGGCGCAGCCGGGCGCGCACGCGTGCCACCAGTTCCTTGGGCTTGAACGGCTTCATCACGTAGTCGTCGGCGCCTGATTCCAGACCCAGGACGACATCGACGGTGTCGGTCTTGGCGGTGAGCATCACGATGGGCACACCGGAATCGGCGCGCAGCACCCGGCACACGTCGATGCCGTTCATCCCGGGCAGCATCAGGTCCAGCAGCACGAGATCGGGCCGCAGCTCACGCACCGCCGTCAGGGCCTGGGTGCCGTCACCGATCACGGCGGTGTCGAATCCCTCCCCCCGCAGAACGATGGTGAGCATTTCGGCCAGCGATGCATCGTCATCGACGACCAGGATCCTTTGCCTCATGGTGTCCATGGTGTCACCGATACGCGACAAAACTCCGGTACCACACGCGCAAAATCCTGCCGATCTCCACGAACGCCAAGTCGACGGCCCCGGGAACAACGCGGACACCGCCGCGGTTACACCGGTCACGATGCTTATGTAACGTCGTTCTACAAGGCACCGACACACTCGAACGGCACTGAAGTCAGGAATGCACCATGACCAACGTCGTCTTCATCCATGGACTGTGGATCGCACAGAGCGCGTGGCAGCCCTGGATCGAGTACTTCGCCAACGCCGGCCACCAGGCCGTCGCCCTGCCCTGGCCCGGCGAAGCCGATTCCGTCGAGGCCACTCGGGCCAACCCCGACGCCCAGGCGGGGTTCGGCATCAACGAACTGACCGACCACTTCGCCTCGGCGCTCCAGCAGTTCGACACCCCGCCGGTGGTGATCGGGCACTCGTTCGGCGGCCTGATCGCACAGAAGCTGCTCGCGCAGGACAAGGCGGCCGCCGCCGTCGCGATCGACCCGGCGCCGATCAAGGGCGTCAGACCGTTGCCGCTGGCCCAATTACGCTCGGCATTCCCGGTTCTCGGCAACCCGCTCAACCGCGGACGCGCGAAGGGGCTGACACGGGACCAGTGGCGCTTCGGCTTCGGCAACGCACTGGAGGCCGCCGAGTCCGACGCCCTGTGGGAACAGTGGTCCATCCCGTCCCCCGGTAAGCCGTTGTTCGAGGCTGCGACGGCGAACTTCACCCCCAACTCACCCGCCAAGGTCGACACCGCCAATGCCACCCGCGGTCCCCTGTTGATCACCGCGGGCGGTGCTGATCACACCGTCCCCGCCGTCAGCGCCAAGGCTGCCCACCGGCTCTACCGGAATTCCGCGGCCGTTACCGATTTCCATGAGTTCGCCGACCGTGGCCACTCGTTGACCATCGATCACGGGTGGCGCGACGTCGCCGACACCGCCCTGGCCTGGATGGCCCGGCGCGGGGTCGACGCACCGGCTCGACGATGACCCGTCGACGAACCGCCAGCGAGCAGGTCTCGGCCGCGCTTCTCCAGGCGGCCGAGACCGTCCTTGACCGCGACGGCACGGACGGGGTGACCGTCCGTGCCGTCGCCAAGGAAGCCGGCGTCGCACCGATGGGTGTCTACAACCGGTTCGACAACAAGGAGGGACTGCTGGCCGCCCTGGCCACCCGGGCGTTGGACGAACTCGCGGCCGCGATCGACATCAACGCCGAGGTGGAGCCGGTCGAGCGGTTCCGGCTCGCGTGCCGCGGCTATCGCGCGTTTGCACTCGAACATCCCGCTCGTTACACGCTGATCTTCGCCACCGGCAGCCCGCTCAGTGACCAGTCGTCGGCGGTGGCCGGGCACGGGCGCGCCGTGTTCGGCGTTCTGGTCGAGCTCGTCACCGCGCTCAACCCCGCGGACCCGGTCGAAACCGCGGAGTCGGTCTGGAGCGCCATCCACGGAGCCGTCGCCATCGAACACGCTGGGATCGGCCAAACACCCGATGCAGGAGCATCTTTCGAGCACCTGCTCGACCTGTTGGTCCGCGGCATTGTGGACCACTAACCGAGGTTGCGGACGATCCCGGCGGCCACGGCGCGCGGGTCGTCGTCAGGGCCGACCACCAACCAGCTCCCACCCCAGCCGGCTTCGGCCAACTGGCCGTACACCGCGCCGGTCCGCCGCTGGAGCCCGTCGTCGCGCTCGTAGGCGTCGCGGGCACGACTCGGGTCCAACTCGGCGCGCGAGCGGGCCCGCTCCCCCGCCAGTTCGATCGGAACATCAAGCAGCAGTTGAAAATCCGGGTTCGGCAGCTGCAGCCGCTGATACTCGAGCCGGTACACCCAGTCGACCACCTCTCCGGTGGCGTCCTGATGCAGCCTCGCCGCGCTGTAGGCGGCGTTGGAGGCCACGTAGCGGTCCAGGATCACCACGTCGTGCGCGGCCCGCAGCGCGGTCAGCTCCTCGACGGCGCCGGCGCGGTCGAGGGCGAACAGCATCGCCATCGCATACACCGACTCCGCCAGGTCACCGTGATCGCCGTGCAGCGCTTCGGCGGCGACATCGGCCGTCACTGACTGGCCGTACCGCGGGAAGGCCAGCGTCGCCACGGTTTTACCGGCTGCGCCGAACGCGTCTTGCAACGCAACGGACAGCGTGCGTTTCCCGGCGCCGTCGACGCCTTCGATTGTGAGGAGCACGGCGCGAGCCTAGCCGCTGGAGCGGTGCACCGCGTTGATGCAGAACTCAGACAACGGTTTCAGCTGAGACTCACCCCGGGTCGCTGGGGTGAGTCCCGAGCGGGCGCACAGTCAGCGTCATGAACATGTGCATCGGGAGCGTTGCGATGACCGCGCGCAGGTGGTCCTCGTCGTCGGCGCGCCACAGCCCGAGATTGCGCCACCCCGGACCGTCCGGGCGCCACAACCGCACGAGGTGCCCGGCGGCGGCGAGCTCGGCGGCGCGGACACCCTCGGCCGCGCGACGGGTCGCCAGGTCGTCCGCGGGATGGTCGTCCGGCACGTCGACGGCGATCTCGACCAGGAACTCGCTCATCGGGCCGGTGCCGGTCCGGTGGACTCGCGGACCACGAGATCCATCGGCTCGGCCACCACCTCGGTGATGGTGTCGGTGGCCGACGCGGTGGCGATCAACTCGATCGCACGCGCACCCAGTTCGGTGAGCGGCATGCGCACGGTGGTCAGCCGCGGGTTCACGAAGTCGGCGATCTCCGCGTCGTGGATTGCAACGACGGACGCGTCGTGCGGGACACTGCGCCCCGCATCGCGCAGGGCCTCGAGCGCACCGAGTGCGCTCGGGAGGTTGGCGGCGACGACGGCGGTGAACTCCAGACCGGCCTCGATGCCCGCGCGCAACGCGTCACGACCACCGGAAGCGGTGTAATCGCCCTGGACTTCGAGTTCGCGGCGCAGGGGCAACCCGGCCGAAGTGAGGGCGGCGCGATAACCCTCGCGGCGCCGGGTCGCGGTGTCAGCGGTCGTGGGGCCATCGAGGAACACGACGTCGTGATGGCCGAGCGCGACCAGGTGCTCGACGGCCATCTGCCCCGCTTTGCGGTCATCGAGCACCACATAACGCTCGACACCGCTGAACGTCCGGTTGACCAGGATGTAGGGCACCCGCAGATTGGCCAGGTCGATCGCCGAACCACCCGCGATGAGAAGCCCGTCAACGCGGCCACCATCAAGCGCCTCATACCAGTGCGCGCGCTCCCAGCCGGCGCCACTGGCCGTCATCATGACGCTGTTGCGGCGCGCGGCGGCCGTCTCGGCTCCCGCGATGATCTGCGCGAACACGGGGTTGGTGAAATCCGGGATGATCAGGCCGTAGGCGCCGGCGTGCGAGCTGCGCAGGCTGCGCGCGATCGCGTTGGGACGATAACCCAGGGTGTCGGCGTGGTGCCGGATCCGGTCACGCGTCTCCTCACGCAGCCGCACCGACTCGCCGCGCAGCACCCGGGAGACCAGCGAGACGTCCACGCCGGCGGCCTTGGCCACGTCGGCCAGGGTCACGCGGGCTCGCGAGCCCATGTCGTCAGTTCTCCGTGGCGTCAGGTTCGTTCTCCCGGCGAGGAGGTTGGACCAGCTCGAGGGTGATCTGGTCGGGATCCAAAAAGTAGCAGGTGTATCCGCCTTTGTTCGCCCCTGCGGTGATTTCCTGTGGCGGGGAGATGAATTCGACGCCCAGCGCGGTCAGGCGCGCGTGCTCGGCAATCGCATCCTCGACCACGAACGCCATGTGCGACGCACCGGGGCGGTGCCGTTCGGGACCGAACGGCTCACCGCGCGGAACGACGTACTCGACGAGCTCGAGGTCATGGCTGGACAGGCCCCGCGGCTGACCCGGGACCGCGAACTGCGCCACCCGCAGACTCGCGTCGTCGTAACCGACGAGCCGGCGGGTGTAGGCGTTGTCCTGGTCCTGACGGTGAATCAGGTCGAGCCCGAGGACCCCCTGGTAGAACTGCACCGACTTGTCCATATCGGCGACGGTGAAACTGAAATGCCACACTCCTAGCATGGCGCAGCGCCCACCGACTGGCGCAGAGCCGCGACGATGTCGTCGACCTGCGGGAGGAGCCGAGCGGCCAGGTGCGGCGCGGACGGCAGTCGAGAGTCCTTGAGGCCCAGACGGATCGGCGCACCCGTCAGCTGCGCGCCCGACTCGACTACTCGGGTGATGACCTCGGCGCCGAAGCCGCCGGTGCGGGCCGCTTCGTGCACCACGATCAGCCGCCCCGTCTTGGCGACGCTCTCGAAGATCGCGGTGTCGTCCAACGGGTTGAGCCACACCGCCTCGATGACGTCGGCGCTGATCCCGTCGATGCCGACGAGGTCGACCGCCTTGAGGACCTTGGTGGTCATGGTCCCCCACGTCACTATCGTGACGTCGGATCCGTCGCGCCGCTTACGGTGACCGCCGATGGACTGAATGGGGCCGTTGACGGCCACCTCCTCCTTGGCGCCCGCGTACAGCGTGCGGTTCTCGATCACGATCGTCGGGTCGTCGCACGCGACCGCCGACAAGACCAGGTCATAGGCGTCCTGCGGCGTGGTCGGCATGCAGACCCGGATACCCGGAATGTGCAGCAGCAGCGCCTCCAGGTTCTGCGAATGCTGGGCGCAGGCGCCGGGACTGTTGCCCTGCTGGGTGCGGATGGTCAGCGGCGCCGAGGTGCGGCCCGCCGAGACATACCGGACATTGGCGGCCTGGTTGACGATCTGGTCGAACGCCACCAGCGAGAAGTCGATCCACATGATCTCGACGATGGGACGGCGACCGAACGACGCCGCACCCACGGCCGCACCGAGCATCGCGGTCTCGCTGATGGGGGTGTCGAACACCCGGTCACCAAAGCGCTTCTGCAGTCCCCGGGTGACACCGAAGACGCCGCCGGGTTTGGCGAGATCCTCACCGTAGAGCAATGTTTCGGGCATCTCTTCGAGTGCGCGGGCCAGCGCGGCGTTGACGGCGCCGCCGAAGTTGAGTTTCACGGTGTCGGGCATTTTCGCCTCCTTAGGCATAGAGGTGCTCCCCTGCGGTTTCGGGTGCGACCAGCGGATCGGCCAGGGCCGCGGCGGCGGCGGTGTCCATCTCTTCGCGCGCGCGTTGCTCACAGCGGTCCAGTTGGGCTTCGGTCGCACCGGCGGAGGCCAGTTCGCGGCGCAGCCGGGCGATGGGTTCCACCTGGGCGTCGGCCTCGAGTTCACCGGCAGGCCGGTACTGCTCGGCGTCGCCGATGTAGTGGCCGACGATGCGCTGGGTGTGCGCCTCGATGAACGACGGGCCGCGACCCGAAATGGCCGCCTCCAGCGACAGTTTCACCGCGGTGCGGACCTGAGCCAGGTCATTGCCGTCGATCCGCACGGCCGGGATGCCGAGCGCCGTCGCCCGCTGCGACAGATCGGGATTGGCCACCATGTCGTTGATCGGTGTCAGCTCGGAATACCGGTTGTTCTCGCAGATGAACAGGACGCCGATCTTGAGTGCGGCGGCGAAGTTCATCGCTTCGGCCACTGCACCCTGGTTCATGGCGCCGTCGCCGAAGACCGTCACGGCGACGCGACCGGACCCGTCGAACTTGCCGGCCAGTGCGGCACCGGTGGCGATGGGTGCGCCGGCGCCGACGATCGAGTTCTCCCCGTGAAAGCCGTACTGCGGTGCGGAGAAATGAGCTGACCCGCCGCGGCCACCGTTGACCCCGGACGTGCGGCCCATGAGTTCACCGAAGATCTCGCGGGGCGGTACACCTCGGGCGACGGCCCAGCCGTGGCCGCGGTAGGTGGCGTACAACGCGTCCCGCTCCCGCAGCTGACTGCACGCGGCGACGGCGATGCTCTCCTGACCGATCGCCAGATGGACCGAGCCCACAATGTCCTCGCTGTAGCGCAGGTCGCGGATCTTCTCCTCGAGCGCCCTGATGCGCCACATGGCGTGCAGGTCGTCGAGTCCCTCGGTGATGCGGGTGTTCATCGGGTTTCCTTCCACGGACGAGGGTTGCTGGTGAGCGAGGCGGTCCAGGCCTCGACTGCGGCGCTGCAGATCTGGGTGGCCTGACCGACAGACTGCTCGCCGGCCTCGATCTCGATGAGCGGGATCTCCGGATGCTCGGCCAGCCAACCGCTCAGGACCTCGGTGAACGATGTCTTCGTCGCCCGGGATTTCAGTGCCAGCTCGTAGACCACATCATGGGCATCCTCGCGACCCAGGTGGGGGGCCAGCGAGATCATCACGGCTTCGCTCATGATCAATCCGCCGTCCACAGCGAGGTTTTCGCGCATCCGCTCCGGGTAGACGGCGAGTTCGCGGGTGAGCTCGACGCTCAGCTTCAGCGCCGAACTGACGTTGACGAACAACGCCGGCAGCAGCGTCCACTCGACCTGCCACTCGCCCGTCGACCGTTCGTGGCCGGCCTCGGCGGCCCGGGAGACGCCCGCCGCGGCCGAGCGGGCGGCGACGGACAGACCGATGATCGACTCGCAGTAGATCGGGTTGGCCTTCTGCGGCATGGTCGAGGAGGCCCCGCGGTGGTGGCCCTTGGCCTCACCCAGTTCGCCGATCTCGGTGCGGGACAGGTCGGCGATCTCGCGGGCCAGGCGCGTCGTGGTCGCCGCAGCACCCGCGGCGATGTCGGCGGCGTGCAGGATCGAGTCCCGCGCCACGTGCCACGGGATCACGGTGTCGACCAGTCCCAGCCGCTCGGCCACCAGGGTGCGGATCTGGGCGGCGTCGTCGCCCAGGGCGGCCGACGTGCCGCCGGCACCGAACAGGGAGACGCAGCGGACGTCGTCGCGCGCCGCCAGCAGCCGGAGCCGGTGCCGCGTGACCTCTGCGAGGAACACCGCCAGCTTGGCGCCCAACGTCGTCGGGACGGCCTGCTGGCCGTGGGTGCGTCCGGGCATCACCGTCATGGTGTGCTCGGTGACCAGAGCTGCCAGACCGGAACCGAAGTCGGCGAGCCGCTGCTCGAGCAGCGCCAGTGCCTCGTCGAGCTGCAATGCCAATCCGCTGTCCATGATGTCCTGCGTGGTGGCGCCGAGGTGGACGCTGCCGCGGTCTTCTTCCGCCAGGGCCGCGTCGATCTGGCGCACCAGGCCCAGGATGGGGTAGCCGACCGTGCGAGCGCTCTGCCACAGCGATTCGTGGTCGATGCTGTCGGGATCGGCGCACACCGCTTGGATCGCGGACGTCTTGTGCTCGGGGATGATCCCGAGCGTGCCCTGCGCGTGGGCCAGGGCGCCCTCGACGGCCTTCCACGACTGGACCGTGCGGTCGGCGGAGAACAATTCGGCCATCTCGGCGTCACCGTAGAGGTGTTGCAGGAGGTCGAAGGGTGTCGCGTTCTGCGTCATCAGTTCATTTCCAATCCACCGTCGACGTTGATCGCCTGTCCGGTGATGAAGGCGGCGAGATCACTGGCCAGGAAGGCCACGACCCCCGCGAGTTCGGCGGGTTGCCCGACCCGCCCCAGGGCGGTCTTGTCGGCGATGTCGTCCAGGTAGCGCTGCCCCGCGCCGGCCCCGAACTCGGCATCGCGGTCGGCGATGATGCCCGCCCACATGTCGGTGAGGAACACCCCGGGGCAGACGGCGTTGACGCGGACGGCAGGACCGTAGGCCAGCGCCGCCGACTTCGTGAAGGACAGCAGGGCGGCCTTGCTGGCGGCGTAGTCGGCTGCGTTGGGCCGACCCGAGCGGCCCGCGACGGACGACAGGTTGATGACACTCGACCCGGGCCGCATCCGCTCGACCGCAGCCTGCGTGGTGGCGAAGACCCCGTTGAGATTGATCGTCAATGTCCGCGCCCACTGTTCGGGCGTGAGGTCGGCGATCGGTTGAGTGCGCATGACGCCGACCGCGTTGACCAGGACATCGAGTGACACGGCACCGACGGCTTCGCAGGCCAGTGCAGGGACCGCGCCGCACACGGCCAGATCCGACAGGTCCACGGCCACGGCGACCGCCTTGCCCGACTCGGACAGACTGGCCACGGCGGCGTCGAGCCGGGCCGACGGCAGATCGGCGAGCGCCACCGTCGCACCGTGTTCGGCGAAGATCCGCGCGCAGGCCAGCCCGAGACCACCGGCGCCACCGGTGACGAGCACGACCTTGTCGGCAAAGTCGAAAACAGGTGTGGTCATGTGCGCGGCACCTGGGCCTCACCGGTTTCCATCGAGGTGTACAGCGCCTCGACCAGAGCCAGCGTCTTGACGTTGTCCACCGCGGCCGTCGGAGCTTGCTCGCCCGTGGAGATCCAGCGCAGTAGTCCGGCCATGGGCCCGATGAACGCGTCGGGGATCCAACGCCGGGTCACCGGGTAAGGCAGCCAGCCATCCGTCGGCAGTGTGCGGCTGAAGATCTCGGCCGTATCAGGGCGGCCGCGCGGGTAGTCATACAGCAGCCCGAGGGTGCCGCGCACCGCTCCCTGCGACCCGTCGAGGCGAAACTCCGCGCGGTGGTCGCCACCCAGGTTCTCGTGATTGACGTGCAGGGTTGCGGTGCGGCCGTCGGCGTAGATCAGGGTGGACATGGTGCGCGTCTCCCCCGTCGCGATCTGTCCCGGCCTGCGACTGCCGGCACAGAACACCTTCACCGGATCACCCAGGATCGAGCGGATAGCGTCGAGGTAATGGATTGAGTGGTAACTGATTTCGAGCCTCTCGGACACCACGAGCCAGGGCCACGCCGCCCAGTCGGTGGCGATGTCGACGTTGAAGCTCATGGTGGTGGCCTCGCCGATCCAACCCGCCTGCAGAGCCGCACGGGCGACGCTGATGCCTTCATCGAAGCGCATCTGCTGGTTCACCGCGATCTTGCGGCCGTGCCGGGCCGCCCGGGCGAGGAGTTCGTCGGCGGTGTCGAGGTCAGGAGCAAAAGGCTTCTGGCACAACATGTCCTTGCCGGCAGCGATCGCCGCCCGCACGATGTCGGGTTGCGCGTGGGCGATCACCGCGATGTCGACGACGTCGACCTGCGGGTCGGCCAGCAGCTCTTCGAGCGACGAGTAGACCCGCGGGAGGTCGAACATCTCCGCCACCGTCTTCGCGCGCACACCGTCGAGGTCGAAGATGCCGATGACCTCCAGACCGGCGGCGCGGTAGGCCGGCAGGTGCGCGTTCTCGACGATGGCGCCGGCACCCACGATCGCGATACCCCGGTGATGCTCCTCCGGCACATGGATGTCGACGGCATCGACGAGGGCGGTCAATTGCTGGACGCCGTTCACGATGCGCCACCTTCCTGGGATTCGAGGGCATACACGCGGGCGGCGGTGCCCGCATAGATCGCCGAGCGGTCGTCCACCGTGAGCGGGTCGAGCACCTCGGCTGACACATCCCACCAGCGGGCGTAGCCGCCCGCGAGCGTGCTGACGGGCCAGTCGCTGCCGAACATCAGGCGGTCGGCCCCGAACCGGTCCAGCGCGTGCTGAATGTAGGGCTCCAGATCACTTGCGGCGTAACCGGTTCCGGCCGCGGTGTCCAGGCCGGAGATCTTCGCCGTCACGTTGGGTGCCGCGGCGGCCGCACTCAGCAGCGATGCCCACGGCTCCCAGCCTTTTTCGGCAACGGCAGGTTTCGCCAGGTGGTCGATCACGATCCGTAGGTTCGGGAAGGCTGCGGCCAGGCGTGGCACATGCTCGAGATGGCGCGGCAGCACGGCGACGACGTCGTAGGCCAGGCCGGCCTGTTCCACGAGCCGTAGCCCCTCGAAGACCTCGTCCCGCAGGATCCAGTCGGGGTCGGGTTCGTCGTGGATCTGATGCCGGATACCGACGATGCGGCTGTCCCGTTGGTAGCGCTCGAGAGCCTGCGCGGCCTCGGCCGGGTCATCCAAAGGCAGCCATGCGACGATACCCACCACGCGCTCCCACCGGTCGGCGATGGCGATCATCGCGTCGGTGTCGGCGTAGGAACCGGCCGCCTGGACCAGGATCACGTCGTCGACAGGGCTGGCTGCCACCTGCGGCTCGACATCGACGACATCAAACGTACGGTGAATCGGCCCGAGTTCGGCGGTGAGCCAGGGGTAGTCAACTCTGTCGAGATCCCAGAAGTGCTGGTGCGCATCGATGACGCGGAAGGTCTCATTCACTCGGCACGCCGCTTTTCTGCGCATGCAGCGACCATACGAGTGAGAGCTCACCGAACGCCGGTACCTCGTCGAGCTCGACCCACCCATTGACGAACGCGAGCATCTGCTGCTGCCAGCGCTCGTTGGCGGGGTCATCGGCCAAGGCCGCTTCCACGGCGGCGTAGTCGTCGGTGTCGATGAGGTGGAACAGATCGCCACCGTTTCGCCAGATCGCCCAGTCCCGCACTCCGGCCGACGTCAGGCTCGCCAACAGGTCGGACGGGACGCGGTGGTGCGCCTCGACGTAGGCCAGTTCCTGGCCCGGGATCAGCGTGCTGTGCAGTGCGGTCACTCGCAGGCCCGAGCTCATGACCGCGGCGCGCTGCCCGCGGCAGCGAGTTCGGTGGTCGACTTCGGATCGACCGGCTCAGAGGGGATCTCGTTGATGGTCCGGATCCGTGTGCGCTGCTGGCGGCGCAGCGCGACGGTGTACATGCCGGCGGCGACGATCAGCACGACACCCTCGATGAGGCCCTGGTAGTTGGCGCCCAGGTTGAGGATGTTGAAGCCGTTGGCCAGTGTGATCAGGATGAGGGCGCCGACAAGGGATTTCATCACGTTGCCGAGGCCACCGAAGAGCGACGTACCGCCCAGGATCGCCGCGGCCAGGGCGGTGAGCTCGAGGCCGGTGAGGCCGGTCGGGTTGATCGACCCGAGGCGGGCGGCGTAGACGACACCGACAAACGCGGCGGCCGTGCCGTTGAGGACAAACGCGAGCACGCGGTAGCGGTCGACGGCGATGCCCGACAGGCGGGCGGCTTCGGGGTTGCCGCCGGTGGCGTAGAGGCGGCGACCCACCGTGGTGTAGCGCAGCACCAACGCCGCGATCAGGACGATGACGATGAGGTACATGACGCGCTGGGTGAGCTCGACGGTGAAGATCACGCCGGGAACCAACGACATCGCGGTGAGCACGGCACCGAGGCCGGCGAACACCAGGACGCCGGGGCGGCGCCAGTTCTGTCCGGCCCGGCGCGCGGACCAGATCTTGAACGCACCGATGGCCAGCAGCACCACACCGAAGACGAGGTAGAGGTTGGGGGTGATGAGGCGGCCGGAGTCCATGGCGCGCAAACTGTCTCGGGCTGCGCCCTCGGCGGCGGTGACGGTGCGGCCGTCGGTGATGATGAGGACGAGGCCGCGCACCGCGGTCAGCGTTCCGAGCGTCACGATGAACGCGTTGATGCCGATGTACTGCACCACCACACCGTTGAAGAGACCGATAGCCGCGCCACCGATCAGGGCCAGCGCGAACGCGGGCCAGAAGCCGATGGTGTCGAGCATCGACAGGCAGATCGCCGCCCCCAGTGCGGCCACCGAGCCCACCGAGAGGTCGAAGTTGCCGGTGATGAGCACGATGGTGGTGGTCACCGCGATGATGCCGAGCAGCGCCGCCTGGTCCAGGATGTTCGAGATGTTGTTGGGCGAGAGGTACGAAGGCTGACCCTGGCTGGCGGTGGCGAAGCTCAGCACCACGATCAGGACCGCGAATGCGTACACCACGCCGGCATTGCTGGGGTGCAGCCAGCCTGGTAGCGCGATTCGCGCGGGAGATGAGGTGTCAGACATGAACAGCCTTTCGGGTGACATCGGACTCGAGTCCGTGAGCCAGCATGATGAGTTCTTCTTCGTTCGTGTGGTGGGCGGGGATGTCGGCGACGATGCGCCCACCCCGGACCACGAGGATGCGCGTCGCGACCGACAGCAGCTCCTCGAAGTCGCTGCACGCCAACACAACACCGCGCCCCTCGGTCGCCAGCTTGCCCACGATGCCCAGCAAATCGGCCTTGGCGCCCACGTCGACACCCGCCGTGGGCTCGTCGAGCAGCCAGACCCGCGTGTGCGCGTACAGCCATTTGGCGAACACGACCTTCTGCGCGTTACCGCCGGACAGCTCACTCGGCAGCGCGTCGACCCCCGAGGCGACGATGCCCAGGTCGTTGATCGCCTGCTGCGCGCGGGCACGTTCCCGGCGCTCCTGCGGGAGGAAGCGGCGCAGTGAGAGCCGGCCGAGGTCGGTGAGGCTGATGTTCTTCCAGATCGGCTGATCCATGTGCAGACCCTGGTCGATCCGGTCCTCGGGGACGTAGGCGATCCCGGCCTTGACCGACGCCCGCGGCGAGCGGGCTATCAGAGCGCCGTCGACCCGCACCTCGCCCGTCGCGGAGGCGTCGCTGCGGAAGATCCCGTTGAGGATCTCGGATCGGCCGGAGCCGAGCAATCCGGCGAGGCCGACCACCTCTCCGGCGCGCACGTCGAATGAGATACCGCTGATGCCGTTGGCGGCGTTCAGGTTTCGGACCTCGAGCACCACGTCGCCGATACCGCCGCCGGGCACCCCACCTTTCTGCAGCGCGAGCAGCTCGCGGCCGGCGATCGCCTGGATCAGGCTGTCCTCGGTGAGGTCGGTGGTCAACTCGTCGAGGATCGCGCGGCCGTCACGCAGGACGGTCACGTGGTCGGTGATCTCGAGGATCTCGTCGAGGAAGTGGGAGATGAACAGGAACGTGGTGCCCGCGGCGGCGAGGCGCTGCACCGCGTCGAGCACGATACGGCGTTCGGACTCCGACAGTGATGCCGTCGGCTCGTCCATGATCACGAGCTCGGCACCCAGCGCCAGTGCCTGCAGGATCGCGATCATCTGACGGGTGCCGATCGGCAGTGTGCTGACCGTCGCATCGGGATCGATCTCGTAGCCCAGGCGATCGACGAGCTCGGCGAACCGGGTGCGCATGTCGGCGGTGGCGCGCCACGGCCCACGTTCGCCGAGGAAGACGTTCTCCAGGGCGGAGATGGTCGGGACGAGCGGGACGTGCTGATGGATGGTGGCGAGCCCGGACCGCTGCGCATCACCCGGGTCGCGCCACGTGCGGGCCTTTCCGTCCCAACGCATCTCGCCTGTCGACGGCGGCTGGACGCCGCACACACACTTGATGAGCGTCGACTTACCGGCGCCGTTGGCGCCGACCAGGCCGTGCACCGACCCCCGTGCCACGCGCAGGCTCACCCCACGCAGGGCGGTGGTGCCGTTCGGGAACGTCTTCGTGATGTCGACGAGTTCCAGGATCGGCGGTCGGTTCTCGGTGTTGTGCATGCTGGGGCGTCCTTCGCTTTTTGTTCGGTACCGACGATCAGGGCGCGGCTACCACTGCGGGTCGCAGTCGGCCACGTTGTCGGCCGTGATCGCCGGTGTCTCGTAGGTGACGAATTCCGCTTTGTCGGTGGTCTCGCCGGTGAGGCGGTCGTACATGGTCTGCATGGCCAGCTCGCCGAGGTCGAACGGCTTGTAGCAGACCGTGCCGTACAACGTGCCCGCCCTGACACCCTCGATGCCGAGCTTCGCGCCGCCGATGCCGATGACCTTGGCTTTCGAGCCGGCCGACTTGACCGCCTCGGCGCAGCCGACGCCCATGTCGTCACTTTCGGCGTAGAACAGGTCGATATCGGGGTGCGCGGCCAGCATGTTCTGGCAGGCCGACTGTGAGGCTTCCGTGGTCCAGTCACCGGGCTGCTTGGCCACCACATCGAACGTCACGCCCGCGGCCTTGGCCGGGTCCAGGAACCTGGCGAAGCGCAGCTCCACCTCGGCGAAACCGGCCGCGCCCTCGACGACCGCCAGCTTGCCACCCTGTGGGAAAGCCTGCAGCGCAAGCTCACCCGCGGTGGCGCCGGAGTTGAGCTCCTGCTGTGTCACCAGTGCGTCCAGTGCCGGGTAGACGTCTTCGAGCTCGCGCTCGCTGGGGTCGCCGACCTGCGAGGCCACTGCGATAGTCGGGATGTTCGCCGCGGCGAGTTGATCGACCAGGCCGGTGGCGACACCCGAGTCGACGGGTAGCAGCAGCACACCGTCGGGCTTCTGGCCGATGAGGTCCTGGACGTCGTTGGCCTGCTTCTCGGTCTCGCCCTGGGCGTCGAGCTGTACGACCTTCACGCCGAGCTCGTCGGCTTTGGCCTTGATGCCGTCGCCGATGGATGACGGGAATGGGAAGCTGAGCCCCAGGTTCGACACACCGACGGTGAAATCCTGTGCCGCGGATCCGGAGTCGCCGTTCCCCCCGGGGGCGCCGGCCTGGCCGCAGGCCGAGAGGGTGAGCAGCAGGCTCGCCGCGGCCGCGATGACGAGGGAGTTCTTTCGCATCCGTTTCTCCATTTCGAGGGGTGCGCACGTGCGCGGTGCCGGGATCAGGTTGGTGCGCCCCGGTGCGGTCACCCGAGTGGTCCGCCAGGGTTGCCGGGGTGTCCAACCGTCTCCTCGCGCTGAGGCTCAAGCCCGTGATCAAACGTTTGAACACGCCTACCGTAGGTGACTCACTTCATACTTGGCAAGCGCTTCGCCGAATTGTTTGTGAATGGGGTCACGCAGGCTCTGCGCCGCAGTCCACCGTCCGCTGCGCCGGCAGAGGCGTCCCGACATCTTGCCCACCCCGGGGGCGCGCCCGGCAGTACAAGGCGGCTACTGCGGGGCCGTCACCAAATTCCTGGCCCGACAACGGCAAGCGACTGCCCCGTAAACTGCTGCGGTTCAAGGATTTTGAAAAACAGAAAACCGAGCGCCACCTTGCGGCGACGCTCGGTCCTGTTGTCGTTCTCACGCCGATATCGACGTAAACGCGCTGCTACCCCGGACTCTCGCGCCCGTCGGGGGTCGGGTCAGTACCGGTAGTGCTCCGGCTTGTACGGGCCTTCGACGTCGACGCCGATGTACTCGGCCTGCTCCTTGGTGAGCTTGGTCAGCGTGCCGCCGAGTGCCTCGACGTGGATGCGCGCCACCTTCTCGTCGAGGTGCTTGGCCAGGCGGTAGACCTCGTTGTCGTACTCGTCGTTCTTGGTCCACAGCTCGATCTGCGCGATCACCTGGTTGGAGAAGCTGTTGCTCATCACGAACGACGGGTGACCCGTCGCATTGCCCAGGTTCAGCAGACGCCCCTCGGACAGCACGATGATGGACTTGCCACTGTCGAAGATCCACTGATCGACCTGCGGCTTGATGTTGAGCCGGGTGGCGCCGGACCGCTCGAGGGCAGCCATGTCGATCTCGTTGTCGAAGTGACCGATGTTGCCCAGGATCGCCTGGTCCTTCATCGACTTCATGTGCTCGAGGGTGATGATGTCCTTATTGCCCGTCGAGGTGATGACGATGTCGGCCTCGCCGATCGCCTCTTCGACGGTCTTGACGTCGAAGCCGTCCATCAGCGCCTGCAGGGCGTTGATCGGGTCGATCTCGGTGACGGTGACCCGCGCACCCTGGCCGGCCAGCGACTCGGCGCAACCCTTGCCCACGTCGCCGTAACCCGCGATCAGCACCTTCTTGCCGCCGATCAGCACGTCGGTGCCACGGTTGATGCCGTCGATCAGCGAGTGGCGGGTGCCGTACTTGTTGTCGAACTTGCTCTTGGTGACCGAGTCGTTGACGTTGATGGCCGGGAACGCCAGCTCGCCGGCGGCGGCAAACTGGTAGAGCCGCAGCACACCGGTGGTGGTCTCCTCGGTGACACCCTTGACCGCCTCGGCGATCTTGGTCCACTTGGTCTTGTCGGTCTCGAAACGCTGGCGCAGCAGGTTGAGGAAGACCTTGTACTCGGCGGAGTCGTCGTCTTCGGCGGGCGGAACCACGCCGGCCTTCTCGAACTGAGCACCGCGCAACACCAGCATGGTGGCGTCACCGCCGTCGTCGAGAATCATGTTCGCCGGCTCGCCTTCCCAGGTGAGCATCTGCTCGGCGGCCCACCAGTACTCCTCCAGGGTCTCGCCCTTCCAGGCGAACACGGGGGTGCCCTGTGGTTCCTCGACGGTGCCGTGCGGGCCGACGACGATCGCGGCCGCGGCGTGGTCCTGCGTGGAGAAGATGTTGCAGGAGGCCCAGCGGACCTCGGCGCCGAGCGCCGTCAGCGTTTCGATCAGCACGGCGGTCTGCACGGTCATGTGCAGCGAGCCCGAGATACGGGCACCCTTGAGCGGCTGGACATCGTGGTACTCGCGGCGCAGCGCCATCAGGCCGGGCATCTCGTGCTCGGCGAGGCGGATTTCCTTACGGCCGAACTCGGCGAGCGAGAGATCGGCGACCTTGTAGTCGATGCCGTTGCGGCTATCGGCGGTCAATGTTGGTGCAGTCATGTAGAGCCCCTTGTCGTCGTCATCAACTGTGGACGCGCCGAAACAGCTCGGGCGACATCCATCCAGATATCCCTAGCCTGCGGGCTCGCGGGACAGGCGCTTCGGCGCTCTGACAGCTACGGGATATCTATGACACCGTATCGTTCGGCGAACGGCGTCATCAATCGGGCCAGATCAGCGGCCACATCGTGGTCGGCCTCCGGCGGCATCGAGACGTAGCTCATCGCCAGTCGCACGATCGCGCGGGCCAGCACGCCGGCGTCGTTCTCACTGCACTGCACCCAGCCGTGCATGAAGATCTCCGTCAGCCGCGTCGACGAGCGGGCGATGATGGGCGCGCTGTCGGTGGTGATGATCTGCAGCAGGTCCGGCTTGGCCGCCCCGGTGAGCAGCGAGATCACCAGCGGATCGGCGGCCGATTCGACGAAGAAGGCGCGGAAGCCCTCCAGGAACGCGGCCGAGATGTCGCCGACGTTGCTCGCCATGGCCTCGTCGACGGCATCGACCAGCCGGTCGGCCAGGCGCAACGCATAGCCCTGCGCCAGGCCCTGCCGTGAGCCGAACTCGTTGTAGATGGTCTGGCGGCTGATCCCCGCCATCTTCGCCACGTCGGACAGCGTGATCGAGGACCAGTCCTTGGCGAGCAGCAGATCACGCATGGCATCGAGCACCAGATCGCGCAGCAGCACCTTGGAAGCCTCGGCGTACGGAACGCGCACCGGCTTACCCTCGCTGCGCCGTCGTGCCACACGGGCGACACTGGCAGTTGAATGGGCCTGCGTCAAATGGGCGCGGCGGTCAGGAACGTGAGACTTCGACCATGTCGAAGTCGGATTTGGCGGCACCACAGTCGGGGCAACTCCAGTCGTCGGGGATGTCGTCCCACCGGGTCCCGGGGGCGATCCCGTCCTCCGGCCAGCCCTTAGCCTCGTCGTACTCGAATCCGCACTGCACGCAGACGAACAGCTTGTACTCGGTGTCAGTCATGTTGCGACTCCTTGGAAATCGGGTTTCTCTCGTACCGCGCAGTCCGGGCAGCACCAGTCGTCGGGCACGTCGTCCCAAGCTGTTCCGGCCGGAAAGCCTTCGCGCGGTTCACCTCTGGCTTCGTCATAGAGATAGCTGCAGCCCGGGCAGCGGTACGTGCTCATGACCCGTACCGGGCCAGCACCTTGTCGCGCACCCGCGGGTGGATGTTGACGCGGGTGATGTCGCCGCCGTAATGGGCCAGCACCCGGTGATCCATCACCGCGCGCCACAGCGGCGGGAAATAGGTCAGGCCGATCATCGAGGCGTAGCCGCTGGGCAGGTTGGGTGCACCGTCCACACTGCGCAGCGTCTGGTAGCGCCGCGTCGGGTTGGCGTGATGGTCGCTGTGGCGCTGCAGGTGGTACAGGAACAGGTTGGTCACGATGTGGTCGGAGTTCCAACTGTGTTCCGGAGTGCAGCGCTCGTAGCGACCGCCGGCCGTCTTCTGCCGCAGCAGGCCGTAGTGCTCGAGGTAATTGACCGTCTCCAGCAAGGTGAAGCCGTAGACCGCCTGGATCACCATGAACGGAATGAGCGCGGGTCCGAACCCCGCGATCAGCACGCCCCAGAACAGCACCGACATCGCCCAGGCATTGAGCACGTCATTGGAGGGATGCCACGTGTTCTTGCCGGCCCGGTCAAGGCGCTTGGCCTCCAGCTCCCAGGACGACTTCAAGCTTCCCCACACGCTGCGGGGAAGGAACTCCCAGAACGTCTCCCCGAAACGCGCCGATGCCGGATCTTCCGGAGTGGCGACACGGACATGGTGGCCGCGATTGTGCTCGATGTAGAAGTGGCCGTACCAGGTCTGCGCCAAGGTGATCTTCGACAGCCAGCGTTCCAGCGAGTCCTTCTTGTGGCCCATCTCGTGGGCGGTGTTGATCCCCACGCCGCCGAGCACGCCGACCGACAACGCCAAGCCAATCTTCGCCGGCCAGCCCAGACCGCCGTCGAAACCGAGCCAGCTCAGGTCCGAGGCCGTGAAGAGGTACGCGCCGACGATCACACTGGCGTACTGGAACGGGATGTAGGCGTACGTGCAGTAGCGGTAGTACTTGTCGTTCTCCAGCCGCTCCATCACCTCGTCCGGCGGGTTCTGCCCGTCGGGCCCGAACCGCAGGTCGAGTGCCGGCAAGAGCACGTACACCAGCAGCGGTCCGATCCAGAACGGCACCTGCGCGGCGGCGTGCCAACCCCAGTGGTTGAACGCCCACACGAGCGGCAGCATCACGAACAGCGCGGTGGGCGCGATCAGCCCCATCAACCACAGGTAGCGCTTCTTGTCGCGCCACTGCTCGATATCCGGGGTCTGCTCAGCGTCGATCTGTGCGGTCACAGCGGGTCACCTCCATGTGAAAACCATCACCTGACGGATTTGACTCTAGGAGGTAATTTGTCCCCTGTCTAGACACAGAGCGCTGCTTTGTAAAACCGGGTGGGCACATGACGGGCACATATATGTGGTTTGCGACGCGACACGCCGCTCAGGTGTAGCTGCACGCATATATGTCCGGCGTCAGCCTCAAACCCCGCCCACATATATGTGGCTCACCGACGCGACACGCCGCACAGCCGTAGCTGCACGCATATATGTCAGGCGTCAGCCTCAAACCCCGCCCACATATATGTGGCTCACCGACGCGACACGCCGCACAGCCGTAGCTGCACGCATATATGTCCGGCGTCAGACAGAGGCTTCGCGGCGCCCCAGCACCGAATGGCGTCGGCCGTAGAGGAAATAGACCACCACGCCGATGCCCATCCAGATCAGGAAGCGGATCCAGGTCAGACCGGTGAGATTGAGCATCAGCCATACGCACGCGACGATCGACAGAATCGGCAGCAGCGGCACCAAGGGCGCCCGGAACCCTCGCTTGAGGTCGGGGCGGCTTCGGCGCAACATGATCACACCCGCCGACACCAGGACGAACGCGAAGAGCGTCCCGATGTTCACCATCTCCTCGAGCTTGCCGATCGGGAACACCGACGCCGCGATCGCCACCAGTGCACCGACGATCAAGGTGATCCGAACGGGAGTGCCGTGCTCACCCGTCTTGGCCAACTGCTGCGGGATCAGCCCGTCGCGCGACATCGCGAACAGCACCCGCGTCTGCCCCAGCATCAACACGATCACCACGGTGGTCAGACCTGCCAGTGCACCGATCGAGATGAGCGTCGCCGCCCAGTTGATGCCGTTGGCCTCGAACGCTGTGGCCAGATTCGGCGACTCGGCGTCGCGCAGCACCGTGTAGGACACCATCCCGGACAACACCACCGACACCGCGACGTAGAGCACCGTGACGATGGCCAAGGAGGTCAGGATGCCGCGGGGGACGTCTCGCTGCGGATTCTTGGTCTCCTCGGCGGTGGTGGCCACGATGTCGAAGCCGATGAACGCGAAGAACACGATCGAGGCGCCGGCCAACAGCCCGTACCAGCCGTATGCACTGCCTTCGGCGCCGGTGACCAGCGAGAACAGCGATTGTTCTGTGCCCGATCCGCCGTGGCCGGGCTCGGCGGGCGGGATGAACGGCGTGTAGTTGGCGACGTTGATGTAAAACGCACCGACGGCGACCACCAGCAGGACAACCGCCACCTTGATCACGGTGATCACCAGGCTGACGCCGGCCGAGAGCTTGGTTCCGCGGGCCAGCAGGAACGTCACGAACGCGATGACCACCAGCGCGCCCCAGTCGAAAGAGACGCCGCCGATATCGGTGATGCCGCCGCCGAACCCGAACACCGTGCCCAGATAGCTGGACCAGCCCTTGGCCACCACCGCTGCGGCCACGGCGAATTCGAGGATGAGGTCCCAGCCGATGATCCAGGCGACGAACTCACCGAAGGTGGCGTAGGAGAACGTGTAGGCACTGCCTGCGACAGGCACTGTGGAGGCGAACTCGGCGTAACACAGCGCAGCCAGCCCGCAGGCGATGGCGGCCAGGATGAACGAAATCGAGATCGCAGGACCGGTCAGGTTGCCGGCGGTGGAGGCGGTGATGGTGAAGATGCCGGCGCCGATGACGACCGAGACGCCGAAGACAGTCAGATCCCACCAATTCAGGTCTTTGCGAAGCCGGGTACCCGGCTCGTCGGTATCGGCGATCGACTGTTCGACGGATTTGGTCCGCCACCGTCCGGTCATAGTCTCGTCACCTTCCGATCGGCTTGATTCCGGCAATGTACCCATTACGTTGGAAATCAATGGGGAGGAACGGCGAAGCCGCCTGTGGTCATGTTGTCGTCATCGGCGCCAGCATCGCGGGGCTGTGCGCCGCGCGCGTGCTGTCCGACTTCTACGAGCGCGTGACGGTACTGGAACGCGACGAGCTGCCGACGGTGCCCGCAAGCCGGTCCGCTGTGCCGCAGGACCGCCATGTGCACCTACTGATGGCGCGCGGCGCGGCAGAACTCGAGGGGCTGTTTCCCGGGCTGCTCGATCGTATGGTCGCCGATGGTGTGCCCATCCTCGAGAACCGGCCCGATTGCATTCACTTCGGCGCAGCCGGGCACGTCCTGGGCACCAGACACACATTGCGCGACGAGTTCACCGCGTACGTGCCGAGCCGGCCGCACCTGGAGTGGCAGATCCGGCGACGTGTGCACGACATCGCGAACGTCGAGATCCAGCACCGGCTGGTGACGGAGCCGGCCTTCGATCCGGCACGTCAGCGGGTCACCGGCGTGCGCACCGACGACGGTGACACCGTCACCGCCGACCTGACCGTCGACGCCACCGGCCGCGGTACCCGGTTGCCGAAATGGTTGCAGCAATGGGGTTTTCACCCGCCGCCCGAAGACACGGTCGATGTCGGTATCGACTACTCGACGCACCGCGTGCGCATTCCCGACGGCGCGTTCGAGGAGAAAGTGGTGGTGGCGGGCGCCTCCCGCTCACAGCCGCTGGGACTCGGGATGCTGTATTACGAGGACGGCATCTGGGGGCTGACCACGTTCGGCACTGCGCGCGCCGAACCTCCCGGCGATTTCGCCGGGATGGTGGCCCTGGCCGAGGAGGTTCTGCCTGCCCACGTCGCCGCGGCGGTACGCAGAGGCGAACCGGTGGGTGAGGTGGCGCGCCACAAGTACCCGACCAGCAGGTGGCGCCGGTACGACAAGCTCGACCGGTTTCCGGCCGGGATCATTCCGCTGGGCGATGCGGTGGTGAGCTTCAATCCCACCTTCGGCCAGGGTATGACGATGACGTCGATCCAGGCGGCCAACCTCCGCGCGGTACTGGAATCGGGTACCGAGGACATCGCCCAAGCGCTGGCGCAGCGGACCGCGAAGACCACGTTCCCGGTCTGGACCATGAACGCCATCGGCGATCAGGTGTTGCACAATGCACCCGGACCGCGGCCGTGGTGGTTTCGCCCCGTGGGCAACCTGTTCGATCAGTTTCTGGGCGCCGCTGAGACCGATCCCGTTCTGGCCGAATGGTTTCTGCGCCGCTTCAGCCTGCTCGACAGCCTGTACATGGTGCCGTCGGCGCCCTTGGTCGGCCGCACCGTCCGGCACAACCTCAAGCTCTGGCTCGCAGAGCGGCGAGCAGCGCGGGCTGGGTGATCAGTCCAGCCCTCTCGCACGCTGGGGCACACCCGCGCTCACGTCGTCGAGCGGGCTCTAGATACCGACCGTCGCGCGGAACAACCTGGTGGGTTGGTCGGCGGTCAGCCGGATAGGGCCGTCGTCGGCGGCCACCCAGGCTGCCGCACCGCGATCCAGGGTCAGCGTGTCGGCCTTGGCCCGCACTACGGCAGATCCCTCGGCGCACAACAGGATCTGCGGCCCGTCGTGCCGGCTCGGCGCATCGACTTCATGCCCCAGGTCGTCGCCGTCGAGCACCAGCACCGACACCGTGAATTCACCTGCGGGCGTGCGGTAGGTGGACTCGAAGCCGTCGCGGTCGACCGGTGACAGCAACATCGACTCTTCGGCCGGGGTGAAGTCCAGCACACGCAGGAGTTCGGGCACGTCGACGTGTTTGGGTGTCAGACCACCCCGCAACACGTTGTCGGAGTTGGCCATCACCTCGATGCCGACCCCGCGCAGGTAGCTGTGCAGGTTGCCCGCGGGCATGTAGAGAGCCTGTCCGGGTTCGAGGTGCAGCAGGTTGAGCAGCAGCGCCGCCAACACGCCCGCGTCACCGGGGTACCGCTCACCGAGCTCGAGGACCGCCTTGGCCTCCGCATCGAATTCCGTTGCATCCGAACGCAAGTAATTGATGGCTCCGTCAAGCACCGCAGGCACCAGTACGTCGAGATCGGGTTGCGGTGCGGTGATCCACGTGGTGAAAAGAGCGCGCAGTCCATTGGCATCGGGTTGGCCGGCCAGCAGATGCACAAACGGATCCAGATCCGAGACCGCCAGCGCGTTCAGGAACTCGACAGTGCGCGCCACCGGCCGGAAACCGGCCAGCGCGTCGAAGGGTTCGAGTGCGACGAGCAGCTCCGGCTTGTGGCTGCGGTCGCGGTAATTGCGCACCGGCGAATTGAGCGGAACCCCCATCCGCTCCTCGCGTTCATAGCCTTCGACGGCCTGCGCAGAACTCGGGTGCGCCTGCAGCGACAACGGCTCGTCGGCGGCCAGGACCTTCATCAGGAACGGCAGCGTATCGCCGAACCGCGCGCGCACCGTCGGGCCCAGTTGACCTTCCGGATCGGTGCGCACCGCCTCCAGCAAGGAGACCTCGCCGGAGTCGGTCTGCAGGAATGCCGGATCGCCGGGGTGCGCCCCCAGCCACAGTTCGGCCTCCGGATGGTTGGTCGGCACGGTACGACCGGTGAATTCGGCGATCGCGGTCCGTGAACCCCAGGCGTACGTGCGGATTGCTCCCCGCATGGACTCCATGTTCTGTTATCCCCCTGTCATCCCCTCGCGAGTCTCACATAGACCGCAGCCATCTCCAGCCGCACTGCGAGAACCGCCAATTGCTGTTCCGGACGCCCGGCGTCCACGGGTGCAGCGATGAGTTCTCCCCCATCCCAGCGCTCGGACCCGGGCCGGGCTCGGCCTTCTCCTCGGTATCCATGGTCGGATCCCGGCCGAGGACGCTCCGCGCCGCGGCCTTCTCCTCCGTCCGGCACATCCTCGGTGCCCACCAGGTCGACATCACCCACACCCGCCACGCGCGCCGAGACCACGGCACGTTCGGCGGCCAGGGTGAGAGCGAGCACCCGTGGCCGCTGAGGCAGCGGCCCGTCCAATTCCTCGTCGTGGAACAACGAGTCGAAATCGTTTGCGCCCGAGCCGGTTCCGGCGCCCATACCGTCACGCAGCGCCACCACCGCGTCCGCGAGACCACTGGCAGCAGCGGTCTGATGCGCCACCCGCAGCAGCACCATCGACAGATGTCGCGCCAGTGCCAGGGTGGCGGCGTTGTCCCCGGCAAGCACCACCGCGCGTCCGGCCATCCGCTGTGCCAGAGACTTTGCGGCGTTGGTGAACACCTCACGCCCGGCGCTGTTGCGCAGCGCCTCGGCGTCGAGTTCGTCGGCGAGGGCGGGCAGATCGATGTGCAACGCCGCGGCTCCCGTCTCGGCTGCTTGCAGCGTGGCCAAACCCACCGCCAGGTACCGGCACAGCCCGAATTCGTCGCGCACCCACAGCCGCGGCTCCAGAACCGCGACCCGGCCGGCGGTCGCGTCGCGCAACGGACCTTCATACGGTGCCGCGACCACCACGCGTGCACCTCGACGCACTCCGGTGGCCGCCGCCGATACCAGCGTCGGGTCGGCCGGATCGTCACCGGCCACCACCAGGACATCCAGCGGCCCGATCCAGGGCGGAACCTCTGAGGCAATGACAATCGGTTCGGCCGCCGACCCACCGAGCACCGCGGCCAGCATGGCGCCGGCGGATTCGGCGGCGCCCCGGCCGGCCACCCAGATCAGCGAGCGCGGGCGTTCGCCGGTGCGCACGCTGTCCAGAGCGCCTTCGTCCACTGCCGCGGCGGTGGCCCGAACCTGCGCACCGGACATCGATGCGCCGTGCAACAGGCCCTGTCGATCTGCGCCGATCAAGCCGTCGCTGTCGTCGAGATCGATGGTGGCCCGGGTGGCACTCATGGCTCCGCCTGGGCCGCTTCGATCTCGGCGGCCACCGTGGCGACGACGCCGTTGACCTCGTCGGTGGTGCGGGCCTCGACGTTGAGTCGCAGCAGCGGTTCGGTGTTGGACGTCCGCAGGTTGAACCACTTGCCGTCGCCCAAGTCCACCGTCACACCGTCGAGGTGGTCGATGGAGTGAATGCCGGTGCCGAACGACTTCAGCACCGCTTCCACACACGCCGCGGCATCCTTGACGGTGAAGTTGATCTCGCCCGAGGCCTCGTAGCGCTGATAGTCGGCCGCCAGCTCCGACAGCGGGCGGTCCTGCCCACCGAGCTCGGCCAGCACATAGAGCGCCGCAAGCATTCCCGAGTCGGCGCCCCAGAAGTCACGGAAGTAATAGTGGGCCGAATGCTCGCCACCGAAAATGGCGCCGGTCTCGGCCATCAGTCCCTTGATGTAGGAGTGCCCGACCCGCGACCGCACCGGCGTGCCGCCGCGTTCGATCACCAGCTCGGGCACCGCACGGGACGTGATCAGGTTGTGGATCACCGTGGCGCCGATCTCGCGGGTCAGCTCACGCGCGGCCACCAGCGCGGTGACCGCGGACGGAGACACCGCCTCGCCGCGTTCGTCGACGACGAAACAGCGATCGGCGTCGCCGTCGAACGCGAGTCCGATGTCGGCGCCGGTTTCCAGGACGAAGCGCTGCAGATCGACCAGGTTGGCCGGGTCCAGCGGATTGGCTTCATGGTTGGGGAAGGAGCCGTCGAGCTCGAAATACAGCGGCAGCACCGTCAACGAGCTGATCTGGCCCAACACCTCGGGTGCGGTGTGGCCGGCCATACCGTTACCGGCGTCGACAGCCACCCGCAGCGGCCGCAGCTCGGTGACGTTGACCAGCCCGCGCAGGAACGCGCCGTACTCGGCCAGGACATCTTTCTCGGAGACCGAACCGTGCGGACCGTCGAAGGCGGGGACACCGTCGACCACCTCCGCGCTGATGGTTGCGAGACCCGTGTCGCGACCGACCGGTTTGGCGCCCGCGCGGCACAGTTTGATCCCGTTGTAGGCGGCCGGGTTGTGGCTGGCGGTGAACATGGCGCCGGGACAGTCGAGCAAACCTGACGCGAAGTACAACTGGTCGGTCGACGCCAGGCCGATACGAACGACATCGAGCCCTTGGGCGGTGACGCCGGACGCGAATGCCGCGGCCAGCGCGGGCGAACTCTCCCGCATGTCGTATCCGATGACCACCTGAGTGCTGTCGCCGCGGACCAGCCGGGCGAACGCCGCGCCCACCTCGGAGACGAACTGCTCGTCGATCTCCTCGCCGACGAGGCCACGAACGTCGTAAGCCTTGATCACACGGGCAACCGCGTCAGCGGATCGAGACATTGCGGGACTCCTGACTACGGCTGGGGGCGGGGTTCGGCTGCCTCTACCAGCCTAGCCGTTCCCGCCGTCAGAATTGCCGGGCAACTACACACGAAACTTCGCTACCGGGCGCTTTACAGAGTGCGGGGTGCTACTCGGAGGGATCCGGCAAAACCCGCAGATGCCCCCGCCGGCGACCGGTGCCGGTAGGGCGCTGGGCGGCCGAGGCGAACACACCCGCTGCAGGGGCGGCGCTGGAGACGGGATGGGGATCAGAGAAGCCGTGCACCGGGGCGCCCGCGGCAACACCGTCGCGGCCCTCCCGGACTGCGTCGGCGAGTGCGACGAGATCGTCCTCGTCGGGGTGCGACGGCAACGGTCCGGCGTGGCGGACCAGCTCCCAGCCGCGTGGCGCGGTGATGCGGCCCGCGTGGGTCACGCACAGATCCCACGAATGCGGCTCACGGACGGTGGCGAGCGGCCCGACTACGGCCGTCGAGTCCGAGTACACGAAGGTCAGCGTCGCCACGGCATAGTGAGGGCACCCAGGCCTGCAGCAGCGACGGGGAACATTCACGCGAGTGAGGCTATCGCGCTGTCGTGCCCGCGACACGGCGGACACGCGCAGCCGGACCCGGCACAACTGAACCGTTATCTGTTGATGCCGGACCGTTACGATCGGCGGGTGGCTCAATCGGGCAGCTCTCGGCATCGACCGTCGGGGAGAAAATGGGGCACCCGGCACGGCCGGGAGATCCGTGGTCCGCTGCTGCCCCGCGACGTGCCGGGGTGGCGCAGCCGGGCCGAACGGTTCGACATGGCGGTGCTCGAGGCCTATGAACCGATCGAGCGCCGGTTCTCCGATCGGGTGTCGGCCCTCGACGTCGCGGTCGACGAGATTCCGCGGATCGCCCCGCGAGATCCGGAGAACGTGCAGTTCCCACCCGAGGTGATCGCTGACGGGGCGATCGCGCTGGCCAGGCTCATCCCAGCCGGGGTGGACGTCCGGGGCAACAACACCCGGGCACGAATCGTGTTGTTCCGCAAGCCAATTGAGCGGCGGGCGAAAGACACGACAGAGTTGACGGAGTTACTTCACGACATTCTGGTGGCTCAGGTGGCCACCTATCTGGGTGTCGAACCGACGGTCATCGATCCGACACTCGACGACGAGTGAGGCTCGCCCTCGGCTAGATGATGCCGCGCTTGATGCGACGGCGCTCACGCTCGGACAGTCCACCCCAGATGCCGAAGCGCTCGTCGTTGGCGAGTGCATATTCGAGACAGGCGTCCTTCACCTCGCAGCCGAGGCAGATGCGCTTGGCCTCACGAGTGGAGCCACCCTTCTCCGGGAAGAACGCCTCAGGGTCGGTTTGCGCGCAGAGCGCGCGCTCCTGCCACTGGTCGTCGGCGGGCTCGGGTTCGGGCTCGAAGCGCTCGGGCACGAGGCTCAAGTGCGGACGTCCCCCCATCTCGATTCCCCCCTCGGTTGCCGGTTCCATGTTGGTGTGCGGGATGCTGCCCATAGCTCCGATCAGGTGCTGATAGGACATGTTCCGCCTCCTCACATTTTTGATAGTCGATCCATCGATGTCGCCCACTATTGATCTGTGGCCATCCCTATTCGAACAGGTGATCGAATCTCGGTCTGCGACACCGGAACCGGCCGGCCAACCGGGAAATGACACTGATGTGATTAGACACGGGTTAGCTGGTGAGGTCAAGCCGTGGAACGGAAATTCATACCATTTGAGACCGACATTTCCGCGAGTCGGTACGCGGGCGTGTCGCAGACGTGACCGTGCTGATATCTCGACCGGCAACAACGCCTACTCTCGTTCGATGTGAAGGTCACCGTTTTGGTCGGCGGCGTCGGCGGCGCGAGATTCCTGCTGGGCGTTCAACAGTTGCTGGGATTAGGGCAATTCGCCTCTGACCCTGAGGGTCAAGCTGAGGTCCAGCATGAGCTGACCGCAGTGGTCAACATCGGCGACGACGCCTGGATGCACGGGGTACGGATCTGCCCCGATCTCGACACGTGTATGTACACCCTCGGCGGCGGAATCGATCCCGAACGCGGGTGGGGCCACCGCAACGAAACCTGGCATGCCAAGGAGGAACTCGCCGCCTACGGCGTGCAACCGGACTGGTTCGGTCTGGGCGACCGCGACCTGGCCACCCATCTAGTACGTAGCCAGATGCTGCGCGCCGGGTACCCGCTCTCGCAGGTGACCGAAGCCCTGTGCAAACGCTGGAGCCCCGGCGCACGCCTGCTGCCGGCCAGTGACGACCGCAGCGAGACCCACGTGGTGATCACCGATCCCGAGACCGGCGATCGTAAGGCAATTCACTTCCAGGAGTGGTGGGTGCGCTACCGCGCAAAGGTGCCCACCCACAGTTTCGCGTACGTAGGCGCCGAAAAGGCAACGCTGGGACCTGAAGTCGCCGACGCGATCGCCGAAGCCGACATCGTCTTCCTCGCCCCCTCCAATCCCGTGGTGAGCATCGGCCCCATCCTGGCCATCCCCGGCGTCCGCGGGGCGCTGCGGTCCACCACCGCGCCCGTGGTCGGCTACTCACCCATCATCGGCGGCAAGCCGTTGCGCGGCATGGCCGACGAATGCCTGACCGTCATCGGAGTGGAATCGACGTCCGAGGCGGTGGGCCGGTACCACGGTGCCCGCACCGCCACCGGCATCCTCGACGGCTGGCTCGTCTCCGAGCAGGACCACGCCGAGATCGACGGTGTGGCAGTGCGGTCGGTCCCGCTACTGATGACCGATCCGAAAGCCACCGCCGAGATGGTGCGTGCCGGCATGGATTTGATGGGCGTGAGTCTGCGATGAGCGGTCCCGAGCACGGTGCCGCGGCGGCCGTCGAAATTCTGCCGGTCCCAGGTCTTCCCGAATTCCGCCCCGGCGACGATCTGGTGGGCGCCCTGGCCGAGGCTGCGCCGTGGTTGCGCGACGGCGACGTGATGGTGGTCACCAGTAAGGTGCTTTCCAAGACCGAAGGCCGCATCGTGGCCGCGCCCGCCGATCCTGAAGAGCGAGATGCGCTGCGCCGCAAGCTGATCGACGCTGAGGCGGTTAGAGTGCTGGCTCGCAAGGGACGCACTCTGATCACCGAGAACGCACTCGGGCTCATCCAGGCCGCCGCCGGAGTGGATGGATCCAACATCGGCAGCACCGAACTGGCGTTGCTCCCCGTTGATCCCGACGGCAGCGCCGCCGCCCTGCGCGCAGGGTTGGCGCAACGCCTCGGAGTGGACGTCGCCGTCGTGATCACCGACACGATGGGCCGCGCCTGGCGAAACGGTCAGATCGACCAGGCCATCGGCGCGGCCGGGCTGCCGGTGTTGCACGGCTACGCGGGCGCGGTCGACAAACACGGCAACGAGCTGGTGGTGACCGAGGTTGCTGTGGCCGACGAGATCGCCGCCGCGGCCGATCTGGTGAAAGGAAAACTGACCGGTATCCCGGTTGCCGTGGTGCGTGGGCTGCGCCTGCGTGACGACGGCTCCCGCGGACGGGATCTGCTGCGGCCCGGCGAAGACGATCTGTTCTGGCTCGGCACCGCCGAGTCGATCGAGCTGGGCCGCAAGCAGGCCCAACTGTTGCGTCGCT
This sequence comes from Mycolicibacterium sp. SMGY-1XX, assembly GCF_059132455.1. Classification (NCBI taxonomy): domain Bacteria; kingdom Bacillati; phylum Actinomycetota; class Actinomycetes; order Mycobacteriales; family Mycobacteriaceae; genus Mycobacterium; species Mycolicibacterium sp. SMGY-1XX. Next base: position 2,081,579 of record NZ_CP101139.1, on the reverse strand, counting down.
CGGTGCGCCGGTTCACCACCGAACCGGTGCCCGCCTCCGTCATCGAAGAAGCCGTCGCCGAAGCGCTCACCGCGCCCGCGCCGCATCACACCCGGCCGGTCCGGTTCGTCTGGCTCACCGCATCGCGGCGCACTCCCCTGCTGGAGGCCATGCGCCAGCAGTGGCGGGCCGATCTCGCCGCTGACGGAAAGCCGGCCGATGCGATCGAACGCCGCGTCGCACGCGGGCAGATTCTCTTCGACGCGCCCGAGGTGGTGATTCCGGTCATGGTTCTCGACGGCGCTCACGACTACCCCGACCGGGCGCGCACCGAGGCCGAGCGCACCATGTTCACCGTCGCCGCGGGCGCAGCCGTACAGGCGCTGCTCGTGGCGCTGGCTGTGCGCGGGGTCGGCAGTTGCTGGATCGGGTCGACGATCTTCGCCCCGCAGTTGGTGCGCGACGAGCTCGAGCTGCCCGCGGAGTGGAATCCCATGGGGGCCATCGCGATCGGCTACCCCCTCGACGACACCGGACCCCGCGACCCCGCCGACACCGCCGGACTGCTGGTCCGCCGGTGACGCTGCGCGATTCGGTGATCTCGACGCTGAGGCACTGGCAGGCACCGGATCCCGACCAGGACGCGCTGCGCGAGGCCGTACTCGGATTCGTGCTGGCACGCCCCGACTCGTGTGAGCGCGCCTGCGAACCCGGGCACATCACCGCCTCGGCGGCGGTGCTGAACGCCGCAGGAACCGAGGTGTTGCTGACGTTGCATCCACGGCTGGGCCGCTGGGTTCAGCTCGGCGGCCACTGCGAACCCGCAGACGCCGACATCGAGGCCGCGGCGTTGCGGGAAGCCACCGAGGAATCCGGTATCACCGGACTGGGCCTCGAGCGGCTGGCCGCGATCCATGTTCACCCGCTGACCTGCTCGCTGGGGGTGCCCACCCGTCACCTGGATCTGCAGTTCGTGGTGCGGGCACCGGCCGACGCCATGATCACGATCAGCGACGAGTCATTGGATCTGCGGTGGTGGCCCGTCGACGGTTTGCCGCCGGGCACCGACCACGCGGTACACGCTCTCGTCGCTGCGGCGTCTCAGAGGTCGCTGGAGTAGCGGATCCCGTGATCGGGCAGGACGACTCCGGGCCACACCCGGGCGCCGCGGAGTAGTTCGCAGCGCGCGCCGATGCTGGCGCCGTCGCCGATCACACCGTCACGGATCAGTGACCGCGGCCCGATGTGCGCACCGTGCCCCACGATCGAGCGTTCGATGACGCAGCCGGCCTCGACGCGCACGCCGTCGAAGATCACCGCGCCGTCGAGCCGGGCGCCCGCCCCGATCTCGGCGCCCCGGCCGATGACGGTGCCGCCGATCAGCACCGCGCCGGGCGCCACCGAGGCCCCGTCGTGTACCAGCGATTCACCGCGGTGGCCGTTGAGCGCGGGTGACGGTGCCAAGCCGCGCACCAGGTCGGCCGACCCGCGCACGAAGTCCTCCGGGGTGCCCATGTCCCGCCAGTAGGTGGCGTCGACGTAGCCGCACACCTTGACCCCGTCGGACAGCAGCTGCGGGAACACCTCACGTTCCACCGACACCTCGCGGCCGGTGGGGATGCGGTCGATGATGTCGCGATTGAAGACGTAGCAGCCCGCGTTGATCTGATCGGTGGGCGGATCCTGCGTCTTCTCCAGGAAGGCCTCGACGCGATGGTTCTCATCGGTGGGCACCGAACCGAATGCGCGCGGGTCGCCGACACGCACCAGGTGCAGCGTCACGTCCGCCTGGTTGGCGTGGTGATGATTGAGCAGCGCTCCGAGGTCGGCGCCGGAGAGCACATCACCGTTGAAGATGACCGCGCGGTCGTGCCGCAGCTTGGGCACCACATTGGCGATACCGCCACCGGTGCCCAGCGGCTCCTCCTCGAAGACATACTCGATCTGCAACCCGAGTTTGGACCCGTCGCCGAATTCGGCCTCGAACACCGACGCCTTATACGATGTGCCGAGGATCACGTGCTCGATCCCGGCTGCGGCGATACGTGACAGCAGGTGCGTCAGGAACGGTAATCCCGCCGTCGGCAACATCGGTTTCGGCGCGGACAGGGTTAACGGTCGCAGCCGCGTGCCTTTGCCGCCCACCAGGACAACGGCGTCGACCTTGGACGGATCGACGACTTCCAGAGTGCCGCTCATGACCTAACCCTCTCCCCCAGGTGTCAACCGCGGTGCCGTCGTGCACCACGTACTACCAGGCCTGATCGTACGGCCAAAGCCGCTCGCATGGCCCATCTCAGCGGAGCTCGGTGCCAACCGCTGTGCCGGTCCGACAGATACAGATAGGTACTGCGGTGGTGCGCGGCGAGGTTGCGGGCGGGGTCCCGACCGGTGGAATGGCCTTTGGCATGCAGGATCTCGGCGTCGGGGACGTAGACGTTGAGCCAGCCGGCCCGCCCCAGACGGTCGCCCAGGTCGACATCCTCCATGTACATGAAGTACCGCTCGTCGAATCCGCCGATCTGGTCGAACGCCGACCGCCGCATCAGCAAACACGATCCTGACAGCCAGCCGACCGCCCGCTCACTGGGCTCCTGCCGCTCCTGACGGTACGCCCGGGTCCACGGGTTGTTCTTCCAGAACGGCCCGACGACGGCGTGCATACCGCCCCGGACCACACTCGGCAGGTGCCGCGCGGACGGGTACACCGAACCGTCGGGATCACGGATCAACGGTCCCACCGCGCCCGCGGTCGGCCAGCGGTGCATCGCCTCCAGCAGGGCGTCGATACTGCCGGGACCCCACACCACGTCGGGGTTGGCGATCACCAGGAACTCCGAGTCGCGTTCCAGCGAGGCCACTCCGCGGTTGACGGCGGTGCCGTACCCCACATTGCCGCCGGTACGCAGCAGCCGGGTGTCGGCATACCGCTCGACCGCGCTTTCCGGGGCGCCGTCCGTCGAGCCGTTGTCGGCCAGCACCACCGTCACCGGGCGATCGGTGGCCAGGCTCAGCGACGACAGGAACCGCTCCAGATGCGGGCCCGGTGAGTAGGTCACCGTCACCACCGGCAGTTCGTCACTCACGGCGTAGAGGGTAACGGTCTTTCACACCCGTGACCGACTCAGCGCCTCCGCCAACGCCTCCGGCCACGGCCGCAGCGGGGTGAGGCCGGCCCGCGCGGTCGATTCGCCGCCCAGAGCGGAATACGGCGGGCGCGGAGCGGGCCTCGGATGGGCGTCGGAGCTCACCGGACGGACGCGTTCAGGGTCGGCGCCGACGCCCGCGAACACCGCCCTGGCCAGCTCGAACCGGCTGGCCGGGCCGCTGTTGGCGACATGCAACACCGGGCTACGCACGCCGCCGTCGGTGATCTCCAGCAGCGCAGCACACAGATCGCCGACGTAGGTGGGCGATCCCACCTGGTCGGCCACCACGTCGACCGTGTCCGCGGTGGCGGCTCTGGCCCGCATGACCGCGACGAAATCCGCGCCGCTGCCGCCGGTGTAGACCCACGCGGTGCGCGCGACGACGGCCCCGGGAAGCGCGGCCAGGACGGCTTCCTCCCCTGCGAGCTTGCTGCGGCCGTAGACCGACGTGGGCCCGGTCTGGTCGTCGGGTTCGTACGGTCGGGGTTCGCCGGGGAACACACCGCTGAACACGTAGTCGGTGGAGATGTGGATCAGGCGCGCGTCGGCTTTCGCGCACGCGCGGGCGACGTTCCCGGCGCCGGTGGCGTTGACGGCGAAGGCCCGCTCGGGGTCCTGTTCGGCGGCGTCGACGGCAGTGAGAGCGGCGCAGTTGACCACGACGTCGCCGGGTTGCACAACCGCCTCGGCGGCCTGCGGGTCGGTGATGTCCCACTGCGCCGACGAGTACGCCGCAACGCGGTGACCTCGGGTTTCAGCGAGCTCGGCCAGGAACCGGCCGACTTGTCCGCCGGCGCCGGTGATGACGATTCTGGGCTTGTCGTTGAAGGTGTCGGCCACATCGCAGAGTCTGGCACGCCGGAGCGGGCTACCCGGTTCCCGGCGGTGTCCCCAGTAGCCTGGGCAGGTGCCAGCCCGGGTGATACGCGTCGTCTCGACCTTGATTGCAATCGCGATCGTGGCGGGCACCGGCGTGGCTTGGAGCACCATCCGGTCGTTCGAAGAAGGCATCAACCACATCAGCGCTGAGGCGCTGGGTGGGGGCGGCGAAGACGGTGCAATCGACATCCTGTTGGTGGGCGTCGACAGCCGCACCGACGCCCATGGCAATCCGCTGTCGCCCGAAGAGCTGGCGATGCTGCGTGCCGGCGACGACGTGGCCACCAACACCGACACGATCATCCTCGTGCGTATCCCCAACAACGGGAAATCCGCGACGGCGATCTCCATCCCGCGCGACTCGTACGTCCAGGCGCCGGGGCTGGGCAAGATGAAGATCAACGGTGTCTACGGCGAGGTCAAGCTCGACACCATGAAAGAGCTGATCGAGAACCAGGGCATGGACCCTGCAGAAGGTGAGAAACGCGGCGTCGAAGCCGGCCGCGAACGGCTGATCGAGACGGTGGCCAATCTCACCGGCGTGACAGTCGACCACTACACCGAGATCGGCCTGCTGGGGTTCTCGCTGATCACCGACGCCATCGGCGGCGTGGACGTGTGCTTGAAAGCGCCGGTCTACGAACCACTTTCGGGCGCCGATTTCCCCGCGGGCTGGCAGCGGCTGAGCGGGCCGCAGGCGTTGAGCTTCGTCCGGCAACGTCACGACCTGCCGCGCGGCGACCTGGATCGGGTGGTGCGCCAGCAGGTGGTGATGGCTTCGCTTGCCCACCAGGTGATCTCGGGCAAAACGTTGTCGAGCCCCACCAAGTTGAGCGCATTGCAGAATGCCGTTCAGCGCTCGGTGGTGCTCTCCGACGGCTGGGACATCATGAGCTTCATCTCCCAGCTGCAGGAACTGGCGGCGGGCAGTGTCGCTTTCGCCACCATCCCGGTACTCGACGAAGCCGGGTGGAGCGACGACGGCATGCAGAGCGTCGTGCGCATCGACCCCAGTCAGGTCAAGGACTGGGTGACGAGCCTGCTGGAGGACCAGGACCAGGGCAAGACCGAAGAGCTGGCCTACTCGCCGGACAAGACCACCGTCGAGGTGGTCAACGACACCGAGATCAACGGTCTGGCCGCCGCCGTATCCGATGTGTTGACCGGCAAGGGTTTTGCGCAAGGCAACGTCGGCAACAACGAAGGCCCCAAGCCGCCCGCCAGCCAGGTCCTGGGCCACAGCACCGATGACCTGGGCGCCCAGGCGGTTGCCGACGAACTCGGTGGGCTACCTGTGGTGGCCGACGAGAGCCTGCCGGAGGGCACGGTGCGGGTGGTGCTGGCCGACGACTACACCGGCCCCGGCTCGGGTCTGGAGTCCGATCCCGCACTCCAGGGTGATGTCATGCAGCAGGCCGCGGGTGAGGTCACCGCACCGCCTCCCCCGTCACCGATCTTGACGGCCGGTTCCGACGATCCCGCGTGCGTCAACTGACCATGGCAGGCACCGTCTCCGGAGCGCTCCTGGATCCGCTGCTGCGCAGCGATCCCGTCGGCCCACGCATCACCTACTACGACGACGCCACGGGCGAACGCATCGAGTTGTCCGCGGTGACACTGGCGAACTGGGCGGCCAAGACCGCCAATCTGTTGCGCGACGAACTCGGCGCCGGGCCGGGCAGCCGGGTCGCGGTGCTGTTGCCCGCGCACTGGCAGACGGCGGCGGTGTACTTCGGCCTGTGGTGGATCGGCGCCGAAGCCGTTCTCGGTGGCGGCGAGGCCGATGTCGCACTGTGCACCGCTTCTCGCCTGGACGAGGCCGACGCCGCCGTCGGGATGGGCGAGATCGCCGTGCTCTCACTCGACCCTTTCGGCAAGCCGGTGCCCGGCCTGGCGGTCGGGCTCACCGACTATGCGACCTCGGTGCGGGTGCACGGGGACCAGATCGTTCCTGAATCGGCACCGGGCCCCGCGCTGGCGGGCCGATCGGTCGAGGACGTCCTCACTGCCGCCCGCGACAGCGCGGCGGCCAGGGCGCTGACGGCCGGCGATCGGGTGTGGTCGGACGGCGCCTGGGACACCCCCGAACTCCTGACCGACAATCTGCTGGCAATCTTCGCCGCGGGCGGGTCGCTGGTTCAGGTGGCCAATCCCGACCCTGCTCTGCAGGAGCGGCGGCGGTCAACCGAAAAGGTCACCCGTTCACTCGCGTAGTTGCTGGATCCGCAGACCTAGAAGCTACAAGGCCTGGTACATCGGAACAATCGCTGGTACAACCGTTTTCTGGGCGAACTCTCAGACTTCGGACTGGCTTCACCAGAATTCGCCAGATATGTTACTGATTAGTTACTCGTGTTCTGTTCGAAACGGCGCCGTCAAGACGGACACTGGTACTCAGCGATTCCGTCGACGTAGCCGGGAGAACTTCATGGTCACGACTGTGACTGCCATCGGGGTAGCGCTCGCGCTGCTCGCCATGGACAGATACATCCGCCGACATCCCGCATGGGATGTCAGCACTCGCGCGCGATACTGCGTCAGCATCGGATATCCGATGGCCGCCATCGCCGCGTATTTCTTCGTCGGGGCCCCCGCCCAGACCGGGTGGGACTGGGTCTTCGGATTGGCCTGGGCCCTGGCCGCCCTCGCGTGCTTCGCCACCGGATTCGCGGCACTCCAGCGGGTCCTGCGACGGCAACAGCGCGCGTCGTTGTCCATGGAGACCATCACCCCCACCGCTGCCGTCTAGTTCGTTCGCAGCCCGGCCCGGCGTCTAGGCTCGCCTGCTGTGAGCGTCGAGTCCCGAACTGCCCTTGATGCGACTGCGTTGCGCGCCCGCCTCGGTTCGGCGTGGCGCCGAGTCGATGTGGTGGCCGAAACCGGTTCCACCAATGCCGACCTCCTGGCTCGCGCTGCCGCCGGCCACGACATCGCCGGAAACGTGCTGCTCGCCGATTTCCAGAATTCGGGCCGCGGCCGGCACGGTCGGCAGTGGTCGGCGCCGCCGCGGTCGCAGATCTCCATGTCCGTCGGCGTCGCCACCGATGGGGTGCCCGCCGATGCGTGGGGGTGGCTGCCACTGCTGACCGGTGTCGCCGTGGTCGACGCCGTGGCCCAGGTGTGCCCCGTGCCCGTCGGCCTCAAATGGCCCAACGATGTTCTGGCCGGGCCGGGGAAGCTGGCCGGCATCCTCGCCGAGGTCGCAGCGCCGTCGGCGCGCATCATCATCGGCCTGGGGCTCAACGTCTCACTCTCGGCCGAGGAGGCTCCGGACCCGCGGGCGACGTCGCTGACCTTGCTCGGAGCCGAGGCGGTTGACCGCACCGCACTGGCCGCCGCCATCCTCGACACGCTCGCCGACCGGATCAGTCGTTGGCAGGCCGGCGGAGGCGCCGATGAGTCCCTGGTGGACGACTACCGCGCCCACAGCCTGACACTGGGCACGCATGTCCGTGCGACGTTGCCCGGGGATCGGGCCATCGTCGGGACGGCCACGGACATCGATGCGCTGGGCCGGTTGATCATCGACGACGGCGAAAACGCCACCACGGTGGCCGCCGGCGACATCACACACCTTCGCCCGGCCTCCTCGTGAGCCGTGGAATCTCAGCGGTGCCGAGACTCCACAGATCCCGCGGTCACTTCAGCAGTGCGCGGCTCATCACCACACGCTGGATCTGGTTGGTGCCCTCATAGATCTGGGTGATCTTGGCATCACGCATCATCCGCTCCACCGGGAAGTCCGCGGTATACCCGGCCCCGCCGAACAACTGCACCGCATCGGTGGTGACCTCCATGGCGATATCAGAGGCAAAACACTTCGACGCCGCCGAGATGAACCCCAGATTGCCCTCACCACGCTCGGCCCGCGCCGCCGCCGAGTAGACCATCAGCCGAGCCGCCTCGACCTTCATCGCCATATCGGCCAACATGAACTGCACACCCTGAAAATCACTGACCGACTTGCCGAACTGCTTGCGGCCCCTGGTGTAGTCGATCGCCGCATCCAACGCACCCTGGGCAATCCCCACCGCCTGGGCACCAATGGTCGGACGCGTGTGATCCAACGTCGCCAACGCCGTCTTGAACCCGGTACCGGGCTCCCCGATGATCCGATCCCCCGGAATCCGGCAATTCTCGAAATACAACTCGGTGGTCGGCGAACCCTTGATCCCGAGCTTGCGCTCCTTCGGCCCGACGGTGAACCCCTCGTCGTCTTTGTGAACAACGAACGCCGAGATGCCGTTGGCGCCCTTGTCCGGGTCGGTCACCGCCATCACCGTGTACCACGACGACTTGCCACCATTGGTGATCCACGCCTTGGTGCCATTGAGGATCCAGTCCTCCCCGTCGGCCTTGGCACGCGTGCGCATCCCGGCCGCATCACTGCCCGCCTCACGCTCAGACAACGCATAGGAGGCCATGGCACCGTTCACCAGATCCGGCAGCACCGTCTTCTTCAGATCCTCCGAACCCCGCAGGATCAGCCCCATGGTGCCCAGCTTGTTGACCGCCGGGATCAGCGACGCCGAGGCATCCACGCGAGCCACCTCTTCGATGACGATGCACGCCGCCACCGAATCCGCGCCCTGGCCGCCGAACTCCTCCGGGATGTGCACGGCATTGAAACCCGAGGCGTTCAGCGCGTCGAGGGCCTCCTGCGGAAACCGCGAATTCTCATCCACATCGGCGGCATACGGAGCGATCTCCTTCTCCGCGAGCGCCCGGATCGCCGCACGCAACTCGTCGTGCTCCTCCGGCAACGCAAACAAATCAAATGACGGATTACCGGCCCAACCAGCCATCGTGCCTCCTGCACATTCAGCCCGGCCCCGCCTCCCCGGCTCCTTCGTCGCCGCATCGGCGACCGGGCTAGCTACTCGTCAGTAACTTTACTAGCCTGATGCGTCTCCGAGTAGTCGATCCCGCAGCGCGGCATCCTTCTTCAGCACCATCGCTTCGAGATCAGCCTGGAAGGCCACCATTCGCGCCCGCAGACCGGCGTCGGAAGCGCCCAGGATCCGCACCGCCAGCAGGCCCGCATTACGCGCCCCACCGATCGAGACGGTGGCCACCGGCACGCCCGCCGGCATCTGGACGATCGACAGCAGCGAGTCCAGGCCGTCGAGGCGTGCCAGCGGTACCGGCACCCCGATGACCGGCAGCGGGGTGGCCGAGGCCACCATGCCCGGCAGGTGCGCGGCACCACCGGCGCCGGCGATGATGACTTCGATGCCACGGTCGGCGGCACGCTGGGCGTAGTCGAGCATCCGGCTTGGTGTGCGGTGGGCGGAGACGACACCCACCTCGAACGGGATCTCGAACTCGGCCAGCGCGTCGGCGGCGTCGGACATCACTGTCCAGTCGCTGTCGCTGCCCATGATCAGCCCAACCCGGGGGCCCGTGCCAGTCATCAGTGTCCGTCCCATCCGTCGGTCCATTCGGCGTGCGACAGCCAGTGTGCCGCGCGGTTGGCGCGTTCTCTGATCTCCGCGACGCCCTGGCCGGGCACTCCGACGATGTTGACATGGCCGAGCTTGCGCCCGGGCCGCTCGCCCTTTCCGTAGAGATGCACTTTGGCCTCGGGCATCCGGCCGAACAGGTGATGAACCCGCTCGTCGACGCTCATGGTCGGAATCTCCGGAGCCCCAAGCACATTGGCCATCACCGTCACCTCGGCGCGGGCAGCGGTATCGCCCAGTGGATAGTCGAGCACCGCGCGCAGATGCTGCTCGAACTGGCTGGTGACCGAACCGTCCATGGTCCAGTGCCCGGAGTTGTGCGGCCGCATCGCCAGCTCGTTGACCAGCAGCGAGCCGTCCTCGGTCTCGAACAGTTCGACCGCCAGCACCCCCACCACACCGAGCTCGTTCGCCAGTCGCAGCCCGAGTTCCTGCGCCGCCGCACCCAATCCGTCGGGTAACTCCTGGGCCGGGGCGATGACCTCGACGCAGATGCCGTCGCGTTGCACGGTTTCCACCACCGGCCAGGCCGCGCCCTGCCCGAACGGCGAACGCGCCACCAGGGCTGCCAGCTCCCGGCGCATCGCCACCCGCTCTTCGATCATCACCGGCACACCGTCGGCGAGATACCGCTCGGCGATCGCCCGCGCGGCGGCGGCGTCGTCGGCCATCAACACCCCGCGCCCGTCGTAGCCGCCGCGCACGGTTTTGAGCACCGCCGGGCCGCCGATCTTTTCGGTGAACGCGGCCGCGTCGTCGGCGGTCTCGACCGCGGCGAATCGCGGCACCGGCGCGCCGAGTGCGCTCAGGCGCTGCCGCATGAGCAGTTTGTCCTGTGCGTGCACCAGGGCCTGCGGCGGCGGAGCGACGTTGACGCCCTCGGCCACCAGCTTGTCGAGCAGTTCGGTGGGCACGTGCTCGTGGTCGAACGTCAGCACCGTGGCGCCGGTGGCGGCCCGGTGCAGCGCGTCGAAGTCGGTGTGGGAGCCGATCACCACGTCCGGGCTCACCTGGGCGGCGGGATCACCGGAATCGACGGCCAGGACACGCAGCGTCTGGCCCAGCGCAATGGCGGCTTGATGGGTCATTCGGGCCAACTGGCCGCCACCGATCATGGCGACGACAGGGGCGTCTTTGGAAGATCTCGGCACGCCAACATGGTGTCATGACGGTCGCGGCCGGGTTAAGCCGGTGAACAGCGGCGATGTTCGACGATTACGCGGCCACAGGGGCGCTACGTACACTGCCTATCTATGTCCTTCGCTGATGCCACGATCGCGCGGTTGCCTCGCCCGGTCCGCCCGTTCGCCGAACGGCATCACGAACTCATCAAATTCGCCATCGTCGGCGCCACGACGTTCGTCATCGATTCGGCGATCTTCTTCACCCTCAAGCTGACCATCCTCGAACCCAAGCCGGTGACCGCGAAGATCATCGCGGGCATTGTCGCGGTCATCGCGTCCTACATCCTGAACCGGGAATGGAGCTTCCGGGACCGGGGCGGACGCGAACGGCACCACGAGGCACTGTTGTTCTTCGGCGTGAGTGCCGTCGGGGTGCTGCTGTCGATGATCCCGCTGTGGATCTCCAGCTACATGCTGATGTTGCGGGTGCCGGTGGTGTCGCTGACCATCGAGAACATCGCAGACTTCATCTCGGCCTACATCATCGGCAACCTGCTCCAGATGGCGTTCCGGTTCTGGGCGTTCCGCCGGTTCGTGTTCCCCGATGAGTTCGCGCGCAATCCGGAGAAGGCGCTGGAGTCGACGCTGACCGGCGGCGGTATCGCCGAGGCGCTCGAGGACGAATACGAACTGCGCCACGGCCTCGCCGAGGACTCGGTGGGCGACGGCACCGTCACCCCGTTGCGCCGGCGGCCGCCCGATCAGCTGGGCGACTCCTCTGAGCCGAGGGTGTCGAAGACCTCGTGATACAGCAGCGAGTGGACCTGCTCCACTCGCGGGATGTCGTAGAACTCCAGTGGGTCCTGCGACGCCGATTCGATGATCAGCGTTCCGGTCCGAAGGATTCGGTCGAGTAGGCCGTGGCGGAATTCGACACTGTTGACCCGGGCCAACGGGATGTCGATACCGCTGCGGGTGATCAAGCCGTGCCGGAACATCACCCGCCGGTCGGTGATCACGAAGTGGGTGGTCCACCAGTTGAGGAACGGCCACACCGTCAGCCATCCGACGATGATCAGCCACAGCGCCGCGATCACCACCGAGACCACGGTCTTGGCCGTCGCCTCCCAGTCGGTGTTATTCACCACCGCGGCGCCGAAGGCCGCCAGGGCGGTGACGAGCACCAGGATGAAGATGGGGCCGACGAGCCGCTTCCAGTGCGGGTGCCGGTGCAACACCACCTGTTCGTCTCTGGCAAGAACGTTATCCGGGTAGCCCACGCTGGCACCTTACCCAGGGAATCCGCCGCCGCGGCTCGATCCGGGCTGGTCAGTACGTGTCACAGGAGTTCACGACGCGCACTCCGGACACCGATGAACGCCCGACGCGCCAGGAACCGCCCGACGTAATGGCCGTCAGAATCCTGCGGTACTCCTCGACACCCTCGCCGACTGACACCGCGAGTGCGATCACGTCAGCGCGCCTGAGCCGATATCGGCGATCTCCATGGGTTCGTCGCGATGTGGCGCGTCACCAAGGCATCGGACCACCTCGCGGCGGCGCAGGGACACGGCATGCGCCACCGCGGCGGGATGACGGCTGCCGGCGAGCTCAGATTACTTCCCGGCGCGAGAACAGCAACCCTTAGTCATGAGTTGAACTCACATTGTTCCTGCTGCTAGATCGCATTTTCTAGGCCCATTGGATTAAACGTTAGCAAACCATCAGGCGAAGATGCCTGCAAAGTCAACCAACGAACGCTCAAGGTTGCCCGACTTCGTTTTCCGTGTTCTCGAGGGCCACGCCGACGCCCGGATCTCCATCCCTAACGGAACTCTAAGAACGCAGCCGATACCATCGAGTGCCATGACGAGTGTTACCGAGCCTGACGCCGGGGTTCCCGCCGAGAGCAAGGTCGATATCCACACCACTGCAGGCAAGCTGGCCGACCTGCGAAAGCGGGTCGAAGAAGCGCAGCATCCCGTCGGCGAAGCCGCCGTGGAGCGGGTGCACGCCAAGGGCAAGCTGACCGCCCGGGAGCGCATCTTCGCCCTGCTCGACGAGGGCTCCTTCGTCGAACTCGACGCGCTGGCACGCCACCGCAGCACCAACTTCGGGCTGGACAAGAACCGCCCGGTCGGTGACGGCGTGGTGACCGGCTACGGCACCATCGACGGCCGCGAGGTCTGCATCTTCAGCCAGGACGCCACGGTGTTCGGCGGCAGCCTCGGCGAGGTCTACGGCGAGAAGATCGTCAAGGTCCAGGAGCTGGCCATCAAGACCGGCCGCCCGCTGATCGGCATCAACGACGGTGCAGGCGCCCGCATCCAGGAAGGCGTGGTGTCCCTGGGCCTCTACAGCCGCATCTTCCACAACAACATCAAGGCCTCCGGCGTGATCCCGCAGATCTCGCTGATCATGGGTGCCGCCGCCGGTGGGCACGTCTACTCCCCCGCGCTGACCGACTTCGTCATCATGGTCGACCAGACCAGCCAGATGTTCATCACCGGCCCGGACGTCATCAAGACCGTCACCGGCGAGGACGTCACCATGGAAGAACTCGGTGGCGCCCACACCCACATGGCCAAGTCGGGTACCGCGCACTACGTCGCCTCCGGCGAGCAGGACGCCTTCGACTACGTGCGGGATCTGCTGTCCTACCTGCCTCCCAACAACTACGCCGAGCCGCCGCGCTACCCGGCGCCCCCGCATCCCGGCGCGGTCGAGGACAACCTGACCGACGAAGATCTCGAACTCGACACGCTGATCCCGGATTCGCCGAACCAGCCGTACGACATGCACGAGGTGATCACCCGGATCCTCGACGACGACGAGTTCCTCGAGGTCCAGGCCGGGTACGCGGGCAACATCGTGGTCGGCTTCGGCCGGGTCGACGGCCGCCCGGTCGGCATCGTGGCCAACCAGCCCACCCAGTTCGCCGGCTGCCTGGACATCAATGCCTCGGAGAAGGCCGCCCGGTTCATCCGGACCTGCGACTGCTTCAACATCCCGATCGTGCTGCTGGTCGACGTGCCCGGGTTCCTGCCCGGGACCGATCAGGAGTACAACGGCATCATCCGGCGCGGCGCCAAGCTGCTCTACGCCTACGGTGAGGCCACCGTCGCCAAGATCACCGTCATCACCCGCAAGTCCTACGGCGGCGCCTACTGCGTGATGGGCTCCAAGGACATGGGCGCCGATGTCGTGGTGGCCTGGCCGACGGCACAGATCGCCGTGATGGGCGCCTCCGGGGCGGTCGGTTTCGTCTACCGCCAGCAGCTCAAGAAAGCGGCCCAGGACGGCGAAGACGTTGATGCCCTGCGCCTGGAGCTGCAGCAGGACTACGAGGACACCCTGGTGAACCCGTACGTCGCCGCCGAGCGTGGCTACGTCGATGCGGTGATCCCGCCGTCCTACACCCGCGGCTACATCGGCACGTCGCTGCGGCTGCTGGAGCGCAAGATCTCGCAGCTGCCGCCGAAGAAGCACGGCAACATCCCCCTCTGACCCCGCGATTTCGGCGCGCCCGTAACCGCTGAGCGGTTACCAGCGCGCCGAAATCCCTGAAGGGAACACACATGTCTCAGCACGTCGACATCACCGAGGTCAGCGACCCGCGCGATATGACCATCGACGATCCTGCCCCGGCACCCACCGAGATCAAGATCGTCAGCGGCGAGCCCACCGATGAGGAGATCGCCGCGCTGGTCGCCGTGTTCGCGGCGACCGGGGGCGGCACCGGCGACCCGGGCCCGCAGGAGCTCAACCCCTGGGGCCATCCCGTCGACAAGCTGCGCTACGGCCTGACCAGCTGGCAGCGCGTCACTCTGCTGGAGCGGACACATATGCGGCGATGACGCGGCTGGTTCTCGCGTCAGCCTCTTCGGGGCGGTTGAAGGTTCTGCGCCAGGCCGGTGTCGATCCCCATGTGATGGTCTCCGGGGTCGACGAGGACGCCGTCATCGCGGCACACCCGGATGCACCCCCGGCCGAGGTGGTGACGGCCCTGGCCACCGCGAAAGCGCGTGATGTCGCCGCTGGTCTGCCTGCGGACATCACGCGCGATTGTGTTGTGATCGGCTGTGATTCGATGCTCCTGTTGGACGGCCGGTTGCGCGGCAAACCCGGCACGCCTGAGGCCGCGCGTGCGCAATGGCGGTCCATGGCCGGCCGCAGCGGACAGCTGTTCACCGGCCACTGCGTGCTCAGGATCAACAAGTCGGAAAGCCAGCAGCGCGCCGAATCAGGCTGCACCACAGTGCATTTCGGCGATCCCACCCCACCCGATCTCGATGCCTACGTAGCCTCGGGTGAGCCGTTGTTCGTCGCCGGGGCCTTCACCCTCGACGGCCTCGGCGGCTGGTTCATCGACCGCATCGATGGTGATCCGTCGAATGTGATCGGCATCAGCTTGCCGTTGATTCGCCGGCTGCTGGCCGACCTGGATGTGTCGGTGGCCCGGCTGTGGGCCTCCAACCCCGCCTCGCCCCGGTAGGCTCGTCATCGTGCCGCTACCTGCAGATCCCAGCCCCAAGCTCAAGGACTACGCCCACCCCGAGCGCCTGGTCACCGCCGACTGGTTGTCGGCACACCTGGGCAGTAAGGGTCTGGTGATCGTCGAGTCCGACGAAGACGTCCTGCTCTACGACATCGGCCACATTCCCGGCGCGGTGAAGATCGACTGGCACACCGACCTCAACGACCCGAACGTCCGCGACTACATCACCGGCGAGCAGTTCGCGGAACTGATGGACCGCAAAGGCATTTCGCGCGACGACACCGTGGTGATCTACGGCGACAAGAGCAACTGGTGGGCGGCCTACGCACTGTGGGTGTTCACATTGTTCGGTCACGAGGACGTCCGGCTGCTCAACGGTGGGCGCGATCTGTGGATCTCCGACGGCCGCGACACCACGCTCGACGTGCCGACCAGAACCACCACCGGCTACCCGGTGGTCGAGCGTAATGACGCACCGATCCGCGCCTTCAAGGACGACGTGCTCGCGACGCTGGGCACCGAGACACTCATCGATGTGCGCTCCCCGCAGGAATACACCGGCGAGCGCACCCACATGCCGGACTACCCGGAAGAGGGCGCGCTGCGCGGCGGCCACATCCCCACCGCGGTCTCCGTCCCCTGGGCCAAGGCCGCTGACGACCACTCCCGGTTCCGCAGCCGTGCCGAACTCGACGAGATCTACAGCTTTGTCGGCGAGGCCGGCAAACCGGTGATCGCCTATTGCCGCATCGGTGAACGTTCCAGCCACACCTGGTTCGTGCTCACCCACCTGCTGGGCGTGGAGAACGTCCGCAACTACGACGGCTCCTGGACCGAATGGGGTAACACCGTGCGGGTCCCGATCGTGGCGGGTGAGGCGCCGGGAGACGCGCCCGTGAGCTGAGTGAGCGGAACGAGCGCCAGCGAGAGACGGGAACGAAGCGAACAATCAAACCCGTGAGCTGAGTGAGCGGAACGAGCGCCAGCGAGAGACGGGAACGAAGCGAACAATCAAACCCGTGAGCTGAGTGAGCGGAACGAGCGCCAGCGAGAGACGGGAACGAAGCGAACAAGGAGGGCCCCGTGAGCATGCCCGCACCTCTGGCTGAGGTGGTGTCCGACTTCGCCGAGATGCAGGGTCAGGACAAGCTCCAGCTCCTGCTCGAATTCGCGCAGGACCTGCCCGAACTGCCCGGCGATCTCGAAGAGGCGGCCATGGAGCCGGTCCCGGAGTGCCAGTCGCCGCTGTTCCTGCACGTCGACGCCGCCGACCCGGCGCGGGTGCGGCTCTTTTTCAGTGCGCCCGCTGAAGCACCCACCACCCGGGGGTTCGCCTCGATCCTCGCCACCGGGCTGGACGGGCAGAGCAAAGACGACATTCTCGCCGTACCCGACGACTTCTACTCCGAACTCGGGCTGGCGGCGTTGATCAGCCCGCTGCGGTTGCGTGGCATGTCGGCGATGCTGGCGCGCATCAAGCGCCGACTGCGCGACGGGTAGGCGCCCGGGGCCATCCACGGCGCGCGGGTCGAGACGGCCCCGCAGTACAGCTCCGCTGATTTGCTGTGCCGTCACAGCGACTCGTCATCTGCTGTTGAGCGCTGCGTTCCGGCCTGTCCGGCAAGTGCGCCAGACAGGCCTGCAGTTACCCGGGCAGGAGCCACTTAGCGAACGAAGGTTCAGCAATAACCTGTGGTGGGAACACTGCCACTATGATCGAGCAAATGACCGAGACGCGTAGCGGGCGTCGCAGCGACGTCATCGCAGCTCAGCTCGCCGGGCACGTCAGCCATACCCGGCAGGATCTCGACCGCGAGGGGCTGGTCCACCTTGCGGGCGTCATCTCCGCCGACTGGCTGACCGCCGCGCGTGCGGACATCGACGGTTACATCGCTCGGCACGGGTCGGGTGAACACAGCCTCGTCGACACCGACGACTGGGAGTGCCCCACCATCGAGGAGTTCGCGGAGGACGAGCGAGTCGAAGCCTTCCTTCACGGCCTCACATCGCTGTCCAACGACGCCGGTTATGCCGGCTATCGCCAGCGAGTGCTGCGCATCCTGGACGGCTCAGCGGTTGATTCGCCACCCTTTGACTGGCACTACGACGCCAACGCGGTGACGATGCTGGTTCCCCTCGTCATTCCCCAGGACGGATCCGGTCACGTCGCGATGTTCCCCGACCATCGCCCACACCGGCGCTGGGCGATGCTGAGTGCGGCGGAGCGGCTCGTGGTGCACAACAAGGCCTATGGCCGCCGGCTGCGGCGGCGCTACGAGGACGACCCGGGGGCGTTCACACTGCGACTCACGCCCGGCGATGTGTACCTGTTCCGCGGTTATCGCGCGCTCCACGCCACCCTGCCGTGGCCGTCGGACACGCTGCGGGTGACGCTCATCCTCCAGTACGGCCATCCGTACGGACCAGAGGGCTCGCTTGTGCGGGCCGTGCGGGCGCGGCGCGCCCACATCAGGAATCGACGCACCGGCGACGGCGTGCACCAGAATCCGGTGCACTGACCACACCCCTGACAACGCTCGATGCAACTTACTTTGCAGTAACCGGCACCGCCTCACGCCGGCTTCAGGCGGGGCGCTTAAACTGCCCGATAGATTCTTAAAGACGTTTCTTAGACACGGCCGCCCTCGGCCAACAGACTTAACTCAGTAGGAGGCGCAGTGCCTAGTCACGCCAGCTCGAGCATCTCCAAGGTTCTCGTCGCCAATCGCGGCGAGATCGCGGTCCGGGTGATCCGTGCGGCCAAAGATGCCGGCCTGGCCAGCGTGGCCGTCTACGCCGAACCCGACGCCGACGCCCCCCACGTGCGCCTGGCCGATGAGGCCTTCGCCCTCGGCGGCCAGACCTCGGCCGAGTCGTACCTGGTGTTCGACAAGATCCTCGACGCCGCTGCCAAGTCCGGCGCCAACGCCATCCACCCCGGCTACGGCTTCCTCTCCGAGAACGCCGACTTCGCCCAGGCCGTCCTGGACGCCGGCTTGATCTGGATCGGCCCCAGCCCTCAATCCATTCGTGACCTCGGCGACAAGGTCACCGCCCGCCACATCGCCGCCCGCGCCAAAGCCCCCCTGGTGCCCGGCACCCCTGACCCGGTCAAGGACGCCGACGAGGTGGTCGCCTTCGCCAAGGAGTACGGCGTGCCCGTCGCGATCAAGGCCGCGTTCGGCGGCGGCGGCCGCGGCATGAAGGTCGCCCGCACCCTCGAAGAGATCCCCGAACTGTTCGAGTCCGCCACCCGTGAGGCGGTGGCCGCCTTCGGGCGCGGTGAGTGCTTCGTCGAGCGCTACCTGGACAAGCCCCGCCACGTCGAGGCACAGGTCATCGCGGACACCCACGGCAACGTGGTGGTGGCAGGCACCCGCGACTGCTCGCTGCAGCGCCGCTTCCAGAAACTGGTCGAAGAAGCCCCCGCGCCCTTCCTCACCGAGGCGCAGCGCAAAGAGATCCACGAGTCCGCCAAACGCATCTGCAAGGAAGCCGGTTACTACGGCGCCGGCACCGTGGAATACCTGGTCGGCCAGGACGGCCTGATCTCCTTCCTGGAGGTCAACACCCGCCTGCAGGTCGAACACCCGGTCACCGAGGAAACCGCCGGTATCGACCTGGTGCGCCAGCAGTTCCGCATCGCCAACGGCGAAGCCCTCGACATCACCGAAGACCCCACCCCGCGCGGGCACTCCTTCGAATTCCGGATCAACGGCGAAGACGCGGGCCGCGGCTTCCTGCCCGCCCCGGGCCCGGTGACCAACTTCGTCCCGCCCACCGGCCCCGGTGTGCGCCTGGACTCCGGCGTGGAAACCGGCTCCGTGATCGGCGGCCAGTTCGACTCCATGTTGGCCAAACTGATCGTCTCCGGCGCCACCCGCGAAGAGGCCCTGGAACGCTCCCGCCGCGCCCTGGCCGAATTCACCGTCGAAGGCCTGGCCACCGTCATCCCGTTCCACCGCGCCGTGGTCTCCGACCCCGCCTTCATCGGCGACGAGAACGGTTTCACGGTCCACACCCGCTGGATCGAGACCGAATGGGACAACACCATCGAACCCTTCACCGGCGGCGGAGCCGTCGACGAAGAGGAAGCGACACCCCGTCAGACCGTCATCGTCGAGGTGGGCGGCCGTCGGGTCGAGGTGTCACTGCCCGGGGATCTCGCCCTCGGTGGCGGCGCCCCGGCCGGTGGCAGCGGCGTCATCCGCAAGAAGCCGAAGCCGCGCAAGCGTGGCGGTGGCGGCGGCGCGGCAGCCTCTGGTGATGCGGTGACCGCCCCGATGCAGGGCACCGTGGTCAAGGTGGCCGTCGAAGAGGGCCAGCAGGTCTCCGCCGGTGATCTGATCGTGGTGCTGGAAGCCATGAAGATGGAGAACCCCGTCACCGCGCACAAGGACGGCACGGTCACGGGCCTGTCGGTGGAGGCCGGTGCGGCCGTCACCCAGGGCACCGTCCTCGCTGAACTGAAGGACTGACCTCTTCCGTCCGCGCGCCGAGTCAGCGGTCCGATCCACCTGGTGAGGACCGCTGACTTCAGGAAATTCTCCTGTATCGCCACATTTGGCAAACAGCTCGGTTAACGTTGCCCGAATTCAGCGAGGCTGACTTCGGGGAGTCAACGTGCGCATTCGCGGTATCACACGGCCGGTAGTGACCACTGTTTTCGTGACCATGATCGTGGTGGGCGGGGCGTTCTGGCCGTCGCCGGGGATAGCTGCGTGGTTGTCGGCCAAGACGGTCCTGATGGTTCCTGGCAACAACGACCCCGACGGCGCGGGAATCGAGGCGAAACTCAACGGGCACTTCGACCACAAGGGCCCGAATTTCGCGTTCCCCGGCTACGACACGGTGAAGGTGCCGTGGCTGTCGGATTCTTTCGACTTCGACCCCGGGTATGCGGTGTCGCAGGCCGACGGCCTGAACCGGCTCCACACCGCGGTGACGCTCTACCGCGACATCGAGGATGGCGACGACGTCGACCGGATGGTGATCGTCGGTTACTCCTCGGGCGCCGTGGTGGTGATCGAGGAGATGAAGCAGCTGGACGCGACGGAGGCGTTGTCACCCGAGCAGGTCGAGTTCTACGTGTTCGGAAGTCCGCACCGCCCGAACGGGGGCATTTACGCCCGGTTCCCGGGCTTGGCGATCGGCGACGTGGTTTTCGCCGGCCCCAACCCCGACACCCGGTACGAGCTCACCGACATCGGCTACGAATACGACCCGGTGTCGGATTTCCCGGCCTATCCCCTGATGCCGCTGACGCTGATCAATGCCGTGATGGGTTTTCAGGAGCTGCACGTCAACTATGTCGGTCCGGAATCCGACCCGGACAACGCGCTCGACGACCCCAACATGACCTACTACGACCAGACCCGCGGCATCAGCTACGTCACCATCGCGGCGCCGCACCTGCCGATTCTGATGCCGCTCTATCGGATGATCGACGATGTTCCTGTGCTGCGACCCTTCGTCGAACCGGTTCTCAAACTGGTCGAACCGGCACTGAAAGTGCTCGTCGACCTCGGCTACCGCCGCGACGTCCCAGTCGGCGAGCCGGTTCCGGCAGGACTGTTCCCGAGGATCGATCTCGCGAAACTGGTTGCAGATCTTGCACATTCGGTGGTTGCCGGCGTCAACGACGCGGTCGCGAGCATCACCGGTTCACCGGCCCCGGGCTCCCCTCCCACCACCCCGGTGGCCCCGCTCGCGCCGCACGCCACCGCCGTCGAGGCCCCGGGTCCCGACGCCGCAGCGCAACCCGCCGGCACAGGTGACAGCGTGCAGACCCAGCCTGGCAAGACCTCCCGGAGCAAGGCCGTAAAGCGTGGTGAGCTCGCGGATCCCGACGAGGCGTCGCCGCGTGAGCGCTCCGGCCGACCGCACACCACGGCCAGTGTTTCCGACGGCGCCGCCGACACCGCAGAGCAGCCAGGCCGGCGCAAAGATGCCACCACCGACACGCGACCGGGCCGGGCTACCACCACCGAAAGGGCGAGTACCGCCAAGATGGACTCCGTGAGAAGCCCGAACAGGCGGCAGTCGGCCGACGCCGCCTGACCCGATATGGAACCCGTCGAAATCAACGCGGGCAGTTGGTACCTGCGTGCGCTGCGAGCCGATGAGCGTGTCGATGACCGGCCCGCGCTGGCCGATCTGGGCGAAGCCGACCCCGCCTACGTCGATCGGTGCACCCGCGACTGGCTCGACGACGTCCGTTACACCTGGGCGGTTTCTGAGCCGACCACCGGCGAGATGCTCGCCGAGACCGCCCTGAACCCCACCGACGGCACTGTCCACTCCCGGGTCAGAGACGGCCACGATGACGCGGCCCGCACCGCCGAGGAGGCGGTGCGCCGTTTCGCCCAAGGTGCCCTGGGCCTGCCCTAGAAGGCGAGGGCCACAGACTCCATCCGGTGATCCGCGCCCCCGGTGAGCAGGCCGGTGCCGGGATCCCGGGCCACCCCCTGCCCCGTACCGAAACCGTCGGCACAGAATTCGACGGCGTGCCCGCGCGCGGTCAGCTCGGCGGCCAGGTGAGGAGCCCACGACGCGAAGGCCGGTTCCAGCAGCGCCGTGCGGCCGTCGGGATGGCTGAGGAAGCGCGGGTGGTCCACCGCACGCTGGATGTCCATACCGAAGTCGACGACGTTGGCCAGCATCTGGCGCACGGTTTCCACCCGCGTCTTGCCACCGGGTGAGCCGACGATCACCCGGATCGCTCCGTCCTCATCGAAAACCATTGCCGTACATGGATTTTGCTCGAGTCGGCGGCCTCCGGCAACTGAGTTGGGCCGGGCCGGGTCCACGTGCGCGAAGTACAGCGAGCTGTTGGCGACGACGCCGGTGTCGGCCACCACCGCGCCGGCCCCGAAGGGCGCGCCGACGGTCTGCATCAGGTGTACCGCGTTGCCGGCACCGTCGACGGTCACCAGGGTGATGGTGTGTGACGGCCCCGCGGTGTCGACCAGGGTGGTGTTGGCGTACGGACCGACCTCAGCAAGCATGCCGGCGATGTGGTCTGGCTCCACCAGCCAGTCGAATGCGGTGGCCGGCGACTCTGATTCGCCAAGATAGCGGGTGCGGTCGCGGCGCATCAACTTCGCGGTCTCGAGGCTGGCATGCACGTAGTCGGGGTCGATCGGTGACGCCGCTCGGGGCAGCCGGTCCAGCAAATGGAGGCCCTGCACGAAGGTGAGGTCGCCCAGCGGGGCGGGTGCACCGACCACCCGGTGGCCGCGGAACGTGCCGACGCCGGGTGCCGCCCACCGCGGCCGGTAGTCGGCCAGATCCGACATCGACAGTGTCCCGCCGTGCGACTGGTAGAAGCCGGTGATCCGCTGCGCCAGTTCCCCGGTGTAGGCGGCTTGTGCCCCGCCGTCGGCCAGCGTGCGCAACGTGGCCGCCAGATCGGGCTGGCGCAGCGTCGCGCCCGCGGGCAGCGGATCGCCGTCGCGCAGGAACACCGCGGCACTCGACGGCCACGCCCGCAGCTTGGGGCAGGCGCCGGCGATGGTGTCGTGCAACAGCTCGGAGACAGCGAACCCGAATTCGGCGTACCCGATGGCCGGCTGCAGCGCGGCCGCCAGCGACCAGGTTCCCGCGGTGGCCAGCAGCTGCTCCCAACCCGCGGGCGCGCCGGGCACCAGACTGCCCAGCAGCCCAGCCCCTGAGGCTTCCAGGGCCGGCCCGTCGATCAGTCCTTCTGCGTCCGCAGTGAACATCTCAGGCCCGGTGTTCCGCGGCACCCGGCCGTGGAACTCCAGCACCTCGGTGTGGCCGGTTGCGCCGGAATGCACTGTGGCCCAACCACCTCCGCCCACGCCACTGGAGAACGGCTGCACCACCGCCGCCACCGTCGCGGCCACCACGGCAGCGTCGACTGCATTGCCGCCCGCCTTCAAAACCTCCAGTGCCGCCTCACTGGACAATCGATGCGGGGTGGACACGCAGCCGTGCTCGCCGGCCACCAGTGCACTCACCGGGTGCTGAGCAGGTAATCGCGCCAGCCGCTGCCCGCTTCGATCTCGGTCATCCAGGGATCTGACGTCGAAACCCCGGCGCGCAGCACCATGCTCAGCGCGCCGCCCCCGTCAGCAAGTTCGATCACCGACAACTCCAGCTCGGCTGGTTCGAGAGGCAGCACCTCGTCCCGTAGTACCGCGTAACTGACACGGTAGAGCTCGCCGGGCACCGCCCAGCCGGTGTCGGCGGGCACCAGGGCGGGGAACTGATCGCGGCAGGCGAAGAAGCGGTACCGCGGCGCGGTGCTGGCGGGGCCGAGGGCGACGCCGCTACGGTGCAGCGGGCCGTTGAGCGAGCCGCCCGTCATCGCCTGACCGTTGACGAAGAAGTGCACCTGGGCCGTCATGGCCGCTCCGACCGGATGGCGGCCAGGTGCTCGTTCATCACCTGTTCTCGATGCCCGCGGCGGGCGTGTGCTCGCATCTCCGCGAGGGCAATCTCCTGGTCTCCGCTGGCGAGCGCGTCGAGCAGTTCCCGATGTTGGGCCACCGGCTCGTATCCTTCCTGCTGTACGTAGTCGTCACTGGGGTACATGTAGGTCCCCACCGCCAGCGTGCGCGCCGCGCCGGAGAATGCGGCCGTGTTGATGGCGGCGTGCAGGTCCAGGTGCGCGATTGCGTACACCGGTGAGTGGATGCCGTGTTCGCGGTAGGCGCTCTCCAACGGCTGCAGCAGCGCGTACAGTTCGGGCCAGGCGACCTCGGTGACCTTCTGGGTGAGCAGTGTGGCCACCACCTGGTCGACCGCCACGCGCAGCAGGTGCAGCTCTTCCCGTTCCCGGGGACTGATACTGACCACCTCCAGGTGCCCGCGCCGCAGCCGCACGATCAGGCCCTCGGTGGCCAGCCGTTGTAGCGCCTCGCGCACCGGGGTGCGGCTGACGCCGAGATCGCTGGCGATCTGCTCCTCGACCAGCCGTCGCCCGCTGGGCAGCTCACCCGAGACAATGGCCTGACGCAGATAGGTGTAGGTGCGCTCACGTGCCGAAAGTGTTGCCGTGGAAACTTTTTCGTCGCTCATCGGATATCCGTCCATCGGCGTAGGCCGGCCGCCCGGCAGCGGTGGGTGACCTGCTGCATGTAGATGCCCGACATGGCCACTGCGCCCGCGTCCAATGCTCGTTCGACCAGGGTGGAGCGCCGATTGTTGAGGTCGAAATACGCGCTGCCCGGCCGCAATACGGCGTCGATATCGAAGGCGAACGGTGTCTGCTCTGATTCAGGGGTCTCTCCCCACGTGGTGGTGTTGATCACGACATCGGCCTCGACACTGCCGATCTCGCCGGGCGGAGCGACCCGGACACCGAACCGTTCGACCAGCGGGGCTGCCTTGGCGGCGTCACGAGCGCTGACCACCGCTGCGACCTCGGGCCAGGCCCGTTCGATCGCCAGCAGCACCGACCGGGTGGAGCCGCCGGAGCCCAGCACAAGAACCTGCCGCGGGGCGGTGGTGCCGATCAGCCTCCGCAGTACCGCCAGCACCGCCCAGGTGTTGGTGTTCACTCCGTAGGTGTACCCGTCTCGGGTCAGTACGGTGTCCACCACCCCGGTGCGCTGCGCCGACGGCGACAGGTGGGTGACGAGTTCGGCGGTGACGAGTTTGTGGGGACTCAGCACGATCCCGATGTCCCAGCCGTCGTCGGCCAGCAACTCGTCGGCACCGGCAAACGCCATGGTCCGGGCTACCGGCAGCTGCACTTCGTCGAGAGCGCGCCGCAGCTGCGGTGAGCGCAGCGGTTTGTCGGCGGTGGTGCCGATGGCCGCCACCGATACTTCCCGCCGCGGCGACTCGGCGGCCGGAGGTGCGCTCAGTTCGGCGACGAGGAACTCCCCGACCGCTGCGGTCAGCGGTTGGCTCAGCGTGCCGGTCACAGTGCCACTCCCCAGGTGCTGGCGGTGGTGTCGCGGGGTGCGACCTGCCGACCGCGGGGTGCACCCACCACCTCGCCGCGCTCGGCGATGAGTTCACCGCGCAGGTAGGTCGCTTCGACAGCGCCGGTGGTCGACCAACCCTCATAGGGCGTCACGGGGTGTTTGGAGTGCAGGTGGGTTCCCCTGATAGTGCCCACCGCGGTGGGGTCGACGAGGATGAAGTCGGCGTCGGCGCCCACGTCGAGGTGCCCTTTGCGGTCATCGATGCCCCAGATCCGGGCCGGATTGGCCGAACACAGCCGCACGAAGTCGTGAATACTCAAGCGGCCCTTGGCAACCTGGGTCAGCATCAGCGGGACACTGGTCTCGACGCCGATCCACCCGCCGTGGGCGCACCACACGTCCGGCTCGGCCTGTTCCTCGGCGGAGTGCGGAGCGTGGTCGGTGGCGATGATGTCGACGTCACCGCTGCCGATGCCGTCCCATAGTGCCTCGCCGTGCTCGGCGGGCCGTACCGGCGGGTTCAGTTTGACCAGGTTGCCGAACTCATCGTAGGAGGAGTCGTCGAGGAGCAGGTGCCCGACGAGCGCCTCGACGGTCACCCGGTGTCCGAGGCCGCGCAGCATCCGGACCCGCTGCAGGCCCTCCCGGGTGGACAGGTGGTGGATGTGCAGGGTGGTCCCGGTGGCGCCGGCCAGGGTCACGATCCGCGTGACGGCTTCCACCTCGACCAGCGGTGGTCTGCTCTCCAGGTGCGCCCGCACGTCGGTTCGGCCCTGTGCGCGAAGCTCTTTGGCGAGTTGTTGCAGTAGCGGGTTGTTCTCGGCGTGCACCCCGACCACCAGACCGGATTCTCTGGCCGCGAGCAGGCCGCGGTAGATGGCGCCGTCGTCGGGACACGGATTGTCGCCGGTGGTCTGGCCCATGAAGAGTTTGAGGCCGACGGCGCCTGCTCCGGCGAGCTTGGGGATCTCGTCGGCGTTGTCCTGGCCGAGCATCCCGTAGAGGCCGTAGTCGACAAAGGCCTTGTCGGCCACCGACTCCTGTTTGTGGGCGAAAATGTCCAGGGTCGCCACCGGCGGTACCGTGTTGGGCATGTCGAAGACCGTGGTGACACCGCCGACTGCGGCGGCCCTGCTGCCAGTGCCGAAGTCCTCCTTGTAGGCCATCCCGGGCTCCCGGAAGTGCACATGAGCATCGACGACACCGGGCATCACATACCGCTCGGCGGCATCGACCTCCTTGCGGCCCTTGCCGAATCCGGTCCCGATGGCACACACGGTGCCGTCGTTGACGGCGAGGTCGGCGCGGATCAGCCGGTGCGGGGTGACGATGGTGCCGCCGCGCACCACCAGGTCGTATACGGGTGTGGTCATCGGTGTGCCTCCTGGATGCCCACCGCGGTGGTGTAACCGCGGCGTTCGGCGAAGTGGGTGATCAGATCCGGCAGCGCGTAGGACAGCAGGCCCAGCCCGGCGGCGACGACGGTGGCCGCCCACAACATCGGTGTTTCACGATTGGCCTGCGACAGGGCCATCAGGCTGCCCAGCCCGGGACGGCCGGACAGCCATTCCGACAGGATGACCGCCATCACCGACAGCGGCACCGTGATCCGCAGGCCCACCAGCAGCCCGGCCCACGCGGACGGCAGGTACATGGTGCGGGCCCGGCGGAGGAACCCGGCCCGGTACAGCTCCGCCAGATCGTCGAGGGCGGCAGGCGCGGCGTGGACACTCGCCGCCGCCGACACGAAGAGCGTGAAGGTCGCGACAATCACCACGCACAGCACCGACGTCCACAACCCGCGGCCGACCACCAGGGTGATCAGGGGCGCCACGCCGACGATCGGAATCGTGCGCAGTACCAGGGCGTACCCCGTCACCGGCCGGTGCAGGACGGGCCAGCGCACCACCGCCAGTGCGAGCAGCAAGGCCAGCGCGCCTGCCACGGCGATGCCGACCGCGGCCGCGGTGAGGGTGGCTGCGGCGCTGCCGGCGAGGGTGCCTGAGTTGGCGCCGATGTGGGTCAGGGTCGCCACCGGCGTGGGCAGGCTGTAGGCGGGGATGTCGTGGGTCCAGATAGCCAGCTGCCAGCCGGCGATCAATGCCGCTACGGTGAGCAGCACTCCCCCGACCACCCGGGTATTGGCGCGGGTCATGTGAGGGCCTTCCGGATCGGCAGCATGATCAGGGCGACGGTGGCGAGCAGGGCGACAGCGACGGCCGCGGCGAGGACCATCGCCGCCCACAACAGCGGGGCCTGATAGCTGTACAGGGCATTGGCCATCAGGCCGCCGAGGCCGCGTTCGCCTGCGGCGCCGGACCATTCGGCCACGATGGCGCCGACGAAGCAGGCCGGCAGCATGGCGCGCAGCCCGATGTCGACGATCGGGACGGTCCGGCCGAGGCCGACGTGACGCCACCATCGAATGGAGCTGGCCGAGTACAGGTCTCCGAGGTCGGAACGCCCGATCTGAGTGGCGTGGGCGGCGGCGCCCAGCATGGCGGCGACGGGAACCAGCCCGCTCAGCACGGTGACGACGGTGATCAGTGAGCTTCCGCGCGGGATCAGGATCGACAACACCGGGGTGGCACTGATCAGCGGCAGGCTGCCCACGACGACGCTGACGCTGACCAGCCACGGGGACAACCACGGCGCCATGCCCACCACGACCAGGCCGGCCGCGGTGATCGCCAGCAGCAGCACTGCACCGGTCACGGCGGCGGCCAGCGTGGGCTCTGCGTTGTACCAGATGATTCCCCACTGATCGACGAGCGTGCCGACGGCCACGTCCGGGCCGATGAAACTGGGACCGAGCGCCCCGGCGGCGGCGACCGCCCACCAGGCCGCCAGCAAGACCGTTGTGCCACCGGCGAGCCACAGTGCTTCGCGTGCCAGCCGTGGGACCGGTGCGCGGGGGGTTATCACCGGACGGGTCATCGTCGGCGTCGTCACGGCGGCGGCGGTCATGACACCTCCAGGCTGGCGCGGATCTCGGCACACAGCGCGGCGAACTGTGCGGTGTCCCGGAACGCCCGGCGGTCGGAACGGGCGACGTCGACATCGTGGACGGCCCGCGGCGTGCAGGGCCGTGGTGAGAGCACCACCACCCGGTCACCCAGCAGCACCGCCTCCTCCACCGAGTGGGTGACCATGAGGCAGGTGGTGCCGGTGTCGTCGAGGATGGCCAGGAGTTCGAGGTTGAGCTGGCTACGGGTGATCTCGTCGAGTGCGCCGAAGGGTTCGTCGAGGAGCAGCGCCGACGGCTTTGTGGCCAGCGCGCGGGCGACCGAAACCCGTTGCCGCATACCGCCCGACAGCTGGCGCGGGCGGTGCCCGGCCCACTCGGTCAGCGAGGTGATGGCCAGCAGGTGGTCGACCCAGGCGCTGTCTTTCGGTAGGCCGGCCAGGTCGAACGGCAACTCGATGTTCTTGCGGACCGACCGCCATGACAGCAGCGACGGGTCCTGGAAGGCGAAGCCGATCCGCCGGGCCGCCCGCAGCTGGTGCGCCGAGGTTCCGGTGTACGAGATCTTCCCGTCGGTGGGATCGACGAGTCCCGCCGCCATCCGCAGCAGCGTCGACTTGCCACAGCCCGACGGCCCGAGCAGCACTCCGACCCGTCCGGGTTCCAGGTTCAGAGACACCTCACGTACTGCCGGTGTGCGGGTGCGCCCGCTGCGGTACTCGTAGGAGACATTGGTGATGTCGAGCCCCAGCGACGTGCGCTGCGCGCTGGGGTCGACCGTCAAATCGGTCATCACAGTTCTCCGATGGTCAGTGGAACCGGGGCATGCGCGCCGGCGGAGTGCACGGCGCGGCCGTCGACCCACAAGGCGGCGACGCTCAGCGGAGCGGCCAACACGGCGTCGGCAACCGACCACCCCGGGCGGCCGATCAGCCGCGCCCGCGGGCCGATGTCGGCGATCAGCAGGTCGGCCACCGCACCTTCGGCGATCGCCACGGGTCGCTGTGGCCCCACCGCGCCGGACTGGAAACCCATGGCGAGAATGTCAGCGGCACAGGCACTCTCATGCATGTGTGCCTGCACCAGTCCACGCAGCAGCCGCAGTTCGGTCCACGGGTCGCCGTCGTCGTTGAGGGTCAGCCCGTCCAGCCCCATTCCGGGTTTCATGCCGCTGTGCAGCAGCTCCGCCACCGGCGGTACACCGGAGCACAGTCGCAGGTTGGAGCTCGCGTTGACCGCCAGTCCGCAGCCACGTTCGGTGAGCAGGGCGATCTCGTCGGGACGCAGCTGAGTGCCGTGTGCGAACCAGATGTGCGGGCCGAGAACGCCCAACTGATCGAGCCGGTGGACGAGACCTTCGGGGTACACCTCGTCGGCCCAGACCCGCTGCGCGGGCGATTCCAGCAGGTGCATGTGCAGCCGCACACCGTGCTCGAGCGCGAACTCGTTGAGCGCGCTCGTTGCCCGTTCGGTGACCCATTGCGGACCCACTGGTCCGAGCTGCCAGTCGACGGCGGGGAGACGGGCGGGCAGCCGGGCGAACAGCTGCAGCCGGGCGGTCAGGTCGGCGGTGTCACCGCGGTCGTCGCGGCCTCGCATCCGGCCGCCGGTATCGGCGTAGGGCACCACCACCGCTGCTCTGATCCCAGCGGAAACCGCTGCGTGGTAAGCCTCTTCGAGTTCAACGCCGATGTCGGGAGTGCCGGGGTTGACACAGAACACCGCTGCGCCCACTCCGTGGCCGAGCAGCTGTCGCGCTGCGTTGCCCACCAGATTCGTCTGGCCGCGGCTGTCGTCGGCCAGCCGGGGGATCCAGCTCTCCAGGGGTCCGTCCGCGATCCCGGCGACAGACAGACCGTAGCCGCGGCCGTGATCATGGCTGTTCACCAGGGGTGACATCGCCACCAGAGTCGATCCGGTCGACTCGAGCGCGGCCATGGCGGCGATCCGTTCGCCGGTGACGGTGATGGCCGTCGGCCCGGACGCCGACCGTCCGTCGGGTCCGAGTACCGCCACGACGTCATGGCACGCCATCAGGTGTCCTCGGCGGCCGCCGACAGAATCGACTGTGTCATGACGGCATCGGTATCGACGGGTGCTGCGAGATCGCCGGCGTCGGAGTACAGCTGCGCGATCGTGGTGAACGTCGCCGGCTCGATCCACATCAACCCGTTCTGCTGGGCGGCTCCCGAGGTGATCAGCGGCACCGCCGCTGCGGCGGAGAGCTTTTCGTCGGCCAGCACCGCACCCGTCTCCTGGTGGTACTGGTCCCAGGTGTACTGCGCGATCTCCTCCGGGTTGGCGACGAAGTACTCCCATCCCCGCCTGTCCGCGCGCAGCCACTTGGCCAGCAGATCGGCCTTGCCGGACACGGTGTCGCTGGTGGCGAACAGCGCGTTGCCGTAGTCGGGGTTGCCGAGTTCGGCGAAGTAGATGATGTCGACGTCGACGCCCTGCTGTTGCAGTGAGAGTCCCTGCTGGGTGCCGTATCCGATGTAGCCGTCCACCTGCTTGGAGCTCAGGATGGACGGGTCGGTCCCTACCGGGACCATGGTGACGCTGGCGGGGTCGACTCCGGCCTTGGTCAGCATCGCCGTCAGTAGCGCCTGCTCCCCGGTGGGCAGGCCGACGGTCTTGCCGCTCATCTGCGCCAGGGTGGTCACCGGGTTGGACTTCAGCGACATCAGCGCGTTCGGCGTTTCCTGGTAGATCGTCGCGAACGCCTGCACGGGGATGCCCTGGCTGCTGGCGATGATGATGTCGGATCCGTTGGCGTCTCCGATATCAGCCTGTCCGGTGGTCACCACCTTGACCGGGTCGATGTTGGGCCCGCCGGACAGGAATACGGCGTTGATGCCTTCTTCCTCGAAGTACTTGTTCTTCAAGGCCGCGAAGTGCCCGCCGAACTGGGTCAGTTTCTTCCAGCCGAGTTGTGCGGTGACCGTGGTGAGTCCAGGCACCTCCGATGGCTCCGCGGCCGACGAGCATGCGGCCAGCACGGGCCCGGCCACGGCCAGGGTGGCCGCGCCGAACAGCCCGCGCATCACGGTGCGGCGGTCGAGGGGTCGTGCCGGGAAATGGTTCATGAGGTCTCCTGGGATGTAGGGGGTCACCTGGCCGCGGCGGCACGACGACCGAGTAGCCACTCGCTCATCCGGACCGATTCGGCGCTGTCGGTGGGGGGCGTGTCGGTGGAGAACGGGACGAGGGCGCGATCGTCGTTGGGGCGGAAGAAGAACGGGATCGACACTCGCGCGGTGCGGGACGAGGGGTGGTCCAGTGGTGATGCGGTGACCTCGTGGGGTACCGCCCACCACCGATCGCCGGTGAGGAACTGCATCAGTGCGCCGATGTTGACCAGGTAGGTGTCAGCCACCGGTGGAACGTCGAGCCAGCGGCCGTCACGGCACTGCATGCGCAGACCGCCACCCCCACCGTCATCCTGATACAGGATGGTGAACAGGGTGTCATCGCTGTGTACGGCGTTACGCGCACCGGTGTCCCCGTCGCGGGCGGCGGGATAGTAGTTGGCGGCCAGGTCGGCGAAGTTGCCCGCCGTGAGCGCCCGCCAATCTGCCAGGGGCACACCAAGAATGGTGGCCATCACTTCGCCGAGCAGCTGCGCCGAGTCCTGCATCTGGCGGTAGTAGGCGTGCCATGCGGTGGTGAACTCCGGCAGCCGCTGCGGCCAGAGTCCCTGGGCCGAGGCAGGGTCGGCGTGACCGAAGGCACCGTCTGGACCGGGCGTGGGCAGGCTCGCCGAGATGCGGGGGCCGATGTGGAACATCTGCTTGCGTTTCGCGGAGTCGTGCTCACCGTCTCCTGCCGGCCCGTCCCAGCCGATGTAGGGATTGCCGCCGGGATCCCGCAAGGCTTCCTTATCCTCCTGCGGCAGGTGGAAGAACTCCAGAGTGCGCTGGTAGACGTCGGCGAGCACCGACTCAGAGATCGGCAGTCCGGTCAGCGCGAAGGCACCGGCTTCGCGGCACACGGTGTCGAACTCGCGCAGAACGCCTGGGTGGTCACCGTCGCGGGCGGCGCCAACCAGGTCGGACAGGTCGAAATGCCGAATCATGAGGTCTCCGGTTTCGTGCGGGACAGGGGTTGGTATCGCTGTCATCTGCTTTGGATCCAAGACTGGATCCAAACTGTTGCCGTGGTGTTTCGCCTCCGTCCACGGCAGGTAAAGCCAGGTTCCGAGTGTGTTGCCCACTGCTGTGAGCTCGATCTCGACCGCCACCGCGCAGCGGGCCGGCCTGCCAGACTTGCGGGCGGAGCCCAGCCGACAGGAGTCAACGATGACCCGCCCTCAGGTAGTCGCCGTCACCGGCGCCGCAGGCAGTATCGGCTATGCGGCCTTATTCCGGATCGCCGCCGGCGCGATGCTCGGCCGCGACACCCCGGTGATCCTGCGTCTGGTCGAACTGCCCAGCGCGGTGCGTGCCGCCGAGGGCGTGGTGATGGAACTCGACGACGGTGCCTTCCCACTGTTGGCGGGCACCGAGATCCATGACGACCCGGTGCGGGCGTTCGACGGGGTGGACGTGGCCTTGCTGATCGGCTCCCGGCCCCGCACCAAAGGCATGGAGCGCGCCGATCTGCTGTCGGCCAACGCCGAGATCTTCGCCACCGCCGGGAAGGCGTTGAACAACGGCGCGGGCGATGATGTGCGGGTGTTGGTGGTCGGCAATCCCGCCAACACCAACGCTCTGGTGGCCGCCGCCCACGCCCCGGACATCCCCGCCGAGCGGTTCACCGCGTTGACCCGCTTGGACCACAACCGCGCCGTCGCGGCCATCTCGCGCCATGCCGGCGTGCCTGTCACCGAGATCTCGCAGATGACGATCTGGGGCAACCACTCCCCCACGCAGTACCCGGATCTGTTCCACGCGAAGGTCGGTGGCCGCTCCGGGGCTGACTACGCGGCTGACACCCACTGGCTGACAGACGATTTCATTCCGACGGTGGCCCGCCGCGGCACCGCGATCATCGAGGCGCGCGGCGCCAGTTCGGCGGCGTCGGCGGCCAACGGCGCCATCGACCACCTCGACGACTGGGTGCACGGCACCCCCGCCGATGACTGGACATCGGTGGCCTTGCCGTCGCCCGGGGTCTACGGCGTGGACGAGGGTCTGGTGTGCTCGTTCCCCTGCCGCGCGGTGGACGGGCGGTGGCAGATCGTCGAGGGCCTGGACATCAACGCCTTCTCTCGCGCCCGCATCGACGCCTCGGTGGCCGAGCTGCGCGAGGAACGCGATGCGGTGAAGGCGCTCGGACTGCTCTGAGTCGGCGCCACACGCCTGCACTGTCGCCCTCCGGCCCCGCTATCCATCCACCGGCACATCGATGTCCACGCCGGTCGCCAGGTCACCGCATTCGACCGCGACGACATCGGCGCGGTGGGCCAGGAACGCTCGCGCACCCTGGTCCCCGGACAAGCCGGCCCGCAACTCCGGCACGAGCGGGGCGGGAATCACCACCGGATGCCCCGGCCGCCCGTGGTACACCGCCCGGGCCAGTTCGGCACCCGAGGCCAGCACCCGTCGCACCACATCGGCACCGACGTCCGGGGTGTCCACCAGCTGGAGCACCACGCGGTCGGCGTCGGCTGCGGCGTCCAGCCCGGCCCGCAGCGAAACGCTCATCCCGTCGGCCCAGTCCGCGGCGATCACACTCCGTGCCGGCGCGGGCACGTCGACCACCGCGGCCCCCAGCACCACCACCACATCGTCACATCCACCGTCGGCGAGCGCCGCCACCGCGTTCTTCAGCCACAGCCCTTCTGCCGCAAGCACTTTCGGTCTCCCGAAGCGACTTCCGGCGCCGGCGGCAAGCAACACCCCGGCCACGCGCTGCGTTCTCGACATGCGAACATTGTCAACCTGTCCGATTCTTGGACGATGTCAGCCCCGGCTCCACTCCCGCCGATGCCCACCACCGGTAAGCGTGTGCACCCTGTCGACGACATGCTGCCGATCCCGAAGCTGGCCACCTACGGCTTCCAGCATGTGGTGGCGTTCTATGCCGGCGCGGTCCTGGTGCCCATCATCATCGCCGGCGCGGTGGGGTTGTCCCAGGAAGAGCTGGTCATGCTGATCACCGCTGACCTGTTCACCTGCGGTATCGCCTCGATCATCCAGGCCGTCGGGTTCTGGAAGATCGGTGTCCGCCTGCCGCTGCTGCAAGGCGTCACTTTCGCCGGGGTCTCTCCCATCATCGCCATCGGCCTGGCCAACGGCGGCGGCTCGGCGAGCATGGTCTACGTCTACGGCGCGGTGATCGTCGCGGGCATCTTCACCTTCCTGATCGCGCCGGTGTTCATCAAGCTGCTGAAATTCTTCCCACCGGTGGTCACCGGAACGCTGATCACCATCATCGGCCTGTGCCTGGTGCCGGTGGGCGCCATGGACGCGGTGACCAACCCGCACACCCACGAGCCCGATCCCGCGAACATCCGGTGGTTCCTCTACGCGCTGGGCACCATCGCGATCATCGTCGCGATCCAGCGGCTGTTCCGTGGCTTCCTGGCCACCATCGCGGTCCTGCTGGGGCTGGTCATCGGCTGTGCGGTGGCATATGCGTTGGGCGACATGAACTTCGACCGGGTAGGTGAAGCCTCGGCGGTGGGCTTCACCCCGCCGTTCCTGTTCGGCATGCCCAAATTCGACTTCGTGGCGTGCCTGACGATGATCATCGTGCTGATGATCACCGCGGTGGAGTCCACCGGTTCCACCATCGCCACCGGCGAGATCGTCGGCAAGCGTGTCAAGGCCTCCGATATCGGCAACGTGCTGCGCGCCGACGGTCTGGCCACCGCGATCGGCGGCGTCTTCAACTCTTTCCCCTACACCGCGTTCTCGGAGAACGTCGGGCTGGTGCGCCTGACCGGGGTCAAGAGCCGCTGGGTGGTGGCCGCCGCCGGTGTGTTCATGATCCTGCTGGGCTTCTTGCCGAAGGTCGCGGCCGTGGTGGCGTCCATCCCGAACCCGGTGCTGGGTGGTGCGGCGCTGACGTTGTTCGCCACCGTGGCCGTGGTGGGTATCCAGACGCTGGGCAAGGTGGACTTCACCGACCACCGCAACCTGATCATCGTCACCACCAGCCTGGCGTTGGCGTTGTGGGTGACGTCGTATCCCGATATCGCCCAGGGCATGCCGCCCGGTCTCGACCTGATCTTCGGCAGCGGTATCAGCATCGGCGCGGTGAGCGCGATCCTGCTCAACATCGTGTTCTTCCACACCGGTGGCCACGGTGCACGGGTGGCCGGCGGCGGCTCCATCACCCTCGACGAGGTCAACGCCATGACCAGAGAACGCTTCACCGAGGTGTTCGGGCATGTGGTCCAAGGTGTTCCGTGGGCGGTCGAGCG
Source organism: Mycolicibacterium sp. SMGY-1XX (assembly GCF_059132455.1). Classification (NCBI taxonomy): domain Bacteria; kingdom Bacillati; phylum Actinomycetota; class Actinomycetes; order Mycobacteriales; family Mycobacteriaceae; genus Mycobacterium; species Mycolicibacterium sp. SMGY-1XX. Next base: position 2,046,255 of record NZ_CP101139.1, on the reverse strand, counting down.
GGCCTTCGAGCAGCGGCCGTTCGCCGACACCAAGGCGCTGCGCGAGGCGTTCCAGGACGCGGTGCTGACCGGCTCACCCGAGCAGCAGACCGAACTGCTGAACGCGTTTCACGATCTGGGCGCCGAGGACGAGACCGGGCAGTCCCTCACCGTCGACCACGTGGCGTTGTCCAACCTCGACGACGACGATCACAACGACGTGGTGCAACTGGCGTCGGCGTACCGCGAACACTTCGGGTTCCCGTTGATCATCTGCGCGCGGGAGACCGAGCACTTCGATCGGGTGCTCAAGAACGGGTGGTCGCGGATGGACAACTCACCTGCCGCCGAGCGGGCTTTCGCCCTCATCGAGGTCGAGAAGATCGCCAATTACCGGTTCCAGGACCTGGTGGCCGATGCCAATCCCATTGCGGCCGCCCGGTTCAGCCGGTTGAACGAACTCCAGTAGATGCCGAGTCTCGACGCCTTCAATGCCATGACCGAGCGGCAGCGGATGCATCTGCTGTTCGGTGTCTGTTCCTCGACCATCTGGGCGCGCCGGGTACTCGCCGGCACACCGTTTCGCGATGTCGACGCCCTGCTGGACCGCGCGGACCGGGTGCTGGCCGAATTACCCGATGCCGAGATCGACGCCGCACTCGACGGCCATCCCCGCATCGGAGCGCGCCCCGACAACCCCTCCTCGGCGCGCGAGCAGGCTGCCGTGGCCACCGCCGCCGACGCGGTGAAAGCCGAACTGGCAGTGAAGAATCAGGAATACGACCAGAAGTTCGGGTACGTGTACCTGGTGTGCGCCAGCGGTCGGTCCGCCGAGGAACTGCTCGACATTCTCACCGAACGCCTCGACAACGATCCCGACACCGAACGGCGGGTGATGCGCAGTGAACTGGCGAAGATCAACCGGCTGAGGTTGGAGCGGCTGTTCAACGAGCCGGAGACCCAGGCAGGATGACGCCCATGACTCATGTGAGCACCCACGTCCTCAACGCCGTGACCGGCCGGCCCGGCGCCGGCGTGGCCGTCACCCTGACCGATTCGGCGGGAGTGCTGCTGGCCCATGCCCTCACCGACGATGACGGCCGCGTCACCAGTCTCACCGACGCCGAACTGACCGGCATCTACCGGCTCACGTTCGACACCGCAAGCTATTTCGCCGCCCAGGCGGTCGTCGGGTTCTACCCGGAGGTCACCATCTCCTTCGAGGTCACCGACTCCGCAGGCAGGTATCACGTTCCCTTGCTGCTGTCGCCGTACGCCTATTCCACCTACCGGGGAAGTTGAGGAAGGACCACGTGAAAGCGATCGTCATCGGCGCGGGTATGGGCGGGATGAGCGCAGCAATCGCGTTGCGCCAGATCGGAATCGACACCGAGGTATACGAACGGGTCACCGAGAACAAACCTGTCGGCGCCGCGATCTCGGTGTGGTCCAACGGCGTCAAGTGCCTCAACTACCTGGGGCTCGAGCAGCAGACGGCCGCGCTCGGCGGGATCGTGAACTCGATGAGCTACCTCGACGGGCACACCGGTGAGACGATGTGCCGATTTTCGATGCAGCCGCTGATCGACGAGGTGGGCCAGCGGCCCTACCCGATCGCCCGCGCCGAACTGCAGCTGATGTTGATGGAAGCCTACGGTCTCGACGACATCCGCTTCGGGATGAGGATGGTCTCCGTCGAAGACGGTCCCGACGCCGCGTCGGCGACGTTCGCCGACGGTACGACCGCCTCGGCCGACTTCATCATCGGCGCCGACGGCGCCGGCTCGATCACCCGCGAGTACGTGCTGGGCGGTCCGGTGTCGCGTCGTTACGCCGGGTACGTGAACTTCAACGGCCTGGTGGACACCGACGACGGCATCGGCCCTGCCACCGAGTGGACCACCTATGTCGGTGACGGCAAACGGGTTTCGGTGATGCCCGTCGGGGGCAACGGTAATGCCGGCGGCCGGTTCTACTTCTTCTTCGACGTGGTGGAACCGCAAGGCGCACAGTACGAGCGGGGTAGCGCCCGTGAGGTGCTGCGCAGCCACTTCGCCGGCTGGGCTCCGGGTGTGCAGCTGCTCATCGACAAGCTCGATCCGATGACCACCAACCGCGTCGAGATCCTGGACCTCGATCCGTTCCACACCTGGGTCAAGGGCAGGGTCGCGGTGCTGGGCGACGCCGCCCACAACACCACCCCCGACATCGGCCAGGGCGGATGCTCGGCGATGGAGGACGCGGTGGCCCTGCAGTGGGCGTTCAAAGACCATCCCGGCGACGTGCACGCGGCCTTGACCGCCTACCAGCAGGCACGGGCCGAACGGGCCGGCGACCTGGTGCTGCGCGCCCGTAAGCGCTGCGATGTAACTCACGCAAAGGATCCCGAGGTCACCGCGCAGTGGTACGACGAGCTGCGCAACGAGGACGGCACCAACATCATCCGCGGAATCGTCGGCAACATCATGGGCGGTCCCGTCACACCTGTCCGCTGAGATGTCGAAACAGCAAAACTGTGAGGGTGTGGTGAAGACGCCGAGATCGTTGTCGGAGCCATGGCTCAGGCGTAAGGTCGGCACCAGGTTGAGTTCACAGCCGAAACCGGAGACGTCAAACCGGCGAGGTGGGTAGCACCTATCCGTGAGGGCTTCGAGAACGTGAGCATTTGACGCGACCCGCGCCAGCAACTGATGGGGTCATGATGTCCACTGCAGCAACCACACAATCATTCACCGACTCACTTCGCCGGACGGCAGGTGCTGCTGTCAGCCATGTCGACGGTTATGTGATCGTCACCGCCGACGGCGAGATCGACGCGTCCAACGCGGACGCGTTCGTCACCTACGTGCTGCCCCACCTGGACGGCCCCACCCCGTTGGTGGTGGATCTGACACGGCTCAAATTCCTTGCCACAGCCGGGGTTTCGACGCTGCACACCATGAACACCAGGTGCGCCGACAACAAGGCGCGGTGGGCGGTCGCGGCAGGCGGCGCGGTGGCCCGGATCCTGCGGATCTGCGATCCCGAGGGAGTCCTTCCCGTCGTCACCACCGTGGCGTCCGCGAAGCGGCTGATCGGCGGCGACGTCGAGTTACTCGAGTTGATCCCGGAGCCGGGTCAGCGCGCGGGCGAGCAGCCGTGACACGTGCATCTGCGAAACCCCGATGCGCTCGGCGATCTGCGTCTGCGTCAGCGACTCGAAGAACCTGAGCACCACCACGGTGCGCTCACGCTCGGGCAGCGATTCCAACAGCGGCCGCAGCGCCTCGCGGTTCTCGATCTGATCCAGGGAAAGGTCGACATCCCCGAGGGTGTCGGCGATGGCCGGGGCATCTTCGTTGCCGCTGCCGCCGCTGTCGATGGACAAGGTGTTGTACGAGCTGCCCGCCACCAGGCCCTCGACCACTTCGTCACGGTCCATGCCGAGTTCGGCGGCCAGCTCGGTGGGCGTCGGTGCACGGCCCAGCCGCTGCGAGAGTTCGGCAGTGGCGCTGCCCAGCCGCAGATGCAGTTCCTTGAGCCGGCGCGGCACCTTCACCGACCAGCTGTTGTCACGGAAGTGGCGCCGGACCTCGCCCATGATCGTGGGCACGGCGAAGGAGACGAAATCGGACCCGGCGTTGACATCGAACCGGATCACGGCGTTCACCAAACCCACTCGCGCGACCTGCACCAGGTCATCGCGCGGCTCCCCACGCCCGTCGAAACGGCGGGCGATGTGGTCGGCCAGCGGGAGGCACCGTTCGACGATGCGGTCCCGCTGACGCTGAAATGCCGCGGAGCCTTCGCTCAGTTCCGCCAACTTCCGGAACATCTCCGGTACGTCGGCATATTCAGAACTCGATCGCGAAGCTCCGGTGCGCGAGGCCGACCCTTGCGAACCTGGGGACGTCACCGTGCCGGACTCACTCGTCTCGTCGTCAGCGAGATGCCGAACACGGGGTCCAGCCCGGCATCTGCTCCGTTGCGGAACGTGCTCACGTCATCGGTGAGCGAGGTGAGTACGTGCCAGCTGAAGCTGCCCGGTGTCAGGATGTCCTCGGCTGCCGAGGTGGTGGACACATCGACCACCAGTTCGTTGGGCCGTGGGTCGATGACCAACACCAACGTGCCGTCTTTGGCGGCTGACTTGATCAGCCGGGTGCAGGCCTCGTCGACCGCCAACCGCAGATCGGCCACCGCGTCGAGATCCAGATCCTCGAACGTCCCGATCGCTCCGATCACGGTGCGCACCACAGCGAGGTTCTCCAGCTGCGCGTTGATGCGCAGCTCGACAGCCTTGGGGCTGCGGGCGATCGCGTCAGCGGAACTTTCGGCATCGAACATGTACTGGCCTCCCGGCAATATCGCACCGAGACTACCCCAGCGTGCAGCCCAACTAACCATTGCGCTGCCCTTCGCCGCTGCGGTGTCGGAGGCGGGAGCCGCGACGCACTGCGGGCACTGCGGTGCGCCCGAAGGCCGGCCGGGAGCCGGCTGCCGTTGGTGCAGTTCTCGATGAAGTCATGGTGACCGCTTCTCTACCCGCACCCACCGAGAAATCAAACGTTGATGTGACCAACCCGTTGCCGGGTGTGAACGACGCTGACCCGGGGTATCAGCCGCCCGTGAGACCACGTCCGACTGGGGCCCGGCGATGCGACTTCGGCGCAGCGTAGTAACCGGCCCTGGTATCAGGCGGGTCCGGCGCGGCAAGGGGTTCTCCTACTACGGACCCGGCGACGAACTCATCACCGATGACAAGACGCTGGCCCGCATCAAGGAGTTGGTCATCCCGCCCGCCTGGAAGAAGGTGTGGATCAGCACCCACCCAAGTGGCCATATCCAAGCCGTCGGCACCGATGTGGCGGGCCGGCGTCAATACCTGTACCACCAGCGGTGGCAGGAAGAGCGCAGCGAGGAGAAGTTCGATCGCGTACTCGAAATGTCGAAGGCATTGCCGCAGTGGCGCACTCAGCTCGTTCACGACCTCGACAGCCGGGGCCTCACCCGGGCCCGGGTGATCGCACTGGCTCTGCGGATGCTCGACCGCGGCTACTTCCGGGCCGGCGGCGAAACCTACGCCGAGGACAACAACTCCTACGGTGTGGCCACCTTGCTCTGCGAGCACGTCACCGTCAGACGCGACGCGGTGTACTTCGACTATCCCGCCAAGAGCGGCGTCCAACGGCAGTGGGAGGTGGACGACCCCGCCATCGTGGGCACCGTCCGGGCCTTGATGCGCCGCGAGGAACGCAGTGACCGCCTCCTGGTGTGTCGCACCTCGTCCGGCTGGGCGGATGTCCACGCCGACGACCTCAACACCCGCTTCAAGGAGATGGTCGGCGACGAGTACAGCGTCAAGGATCTGCGGACGTGGCACGGCACCGTGCTGGCCGCGGCGGCCTTCGTCGATGCCGATCCCCCGTCGTCGGAGCGAGCGAACAAGAAGATCGTCTCGGCCGTGATGAAGGAGGTCTCCGCAGAACTCGGCAACACTCCGGCGGTCGCCCGCAGTTCGTATGTGGACCCGCGGGTGGTCACCGCCTACGAGAACGGGCTGACCATCGCGGCCGCCGCCAGGCGGGCCGGGAAGGCACGTGACGACGATAAGGCACAGGCCATCGTGGAAGGTGCCACCGCACGCATGATCCGCAAAGTCGCGAAGAGCTGAACCTGTTTTCCCGGGCGCCGGGCGGGTAATCCGGTCGTCATGTATGACGACGCTTTCTCCGACGGTGCGCCCTTCCCGGACGACGTCCCGGTCGACGATGCCGTCGAACAGCAGCAACCGACCGCAGACCTGGTTCCCGACGAGGGCCTCGCCGACACCCCCACCCCGCTCGAAAGCGACCCGAGCGACTGGCAGGAACAACACCAGGCGCTCGACGATGTGGATCCCGACGAAGAAAGACGGTAATGGCCCGCGGGGGACCTCGGCCGGCGATCCGGATTGCCGTGGGGATCGCCGCGATGGTCGCCATGCTCGCCTTCATCCTGACGGCGTGCCCCAGTAACCGCGACGGGATGCCGGGCCGGCTGGCACAGGCGCAGGAGGAAACCGAATCCGCGGCTCGCTCCGGCGCCGTGGCCCTGGACCTGTGGGCCCGAGGCCGCTCGACGCAGCATCTGACTGCCGTGCAACTCAGCGACGCCCGCGACAACGTCATCTCGGCGTACGACGGGATCTCGGAACTGCGCGCGGAAGACCCCGCCGACGTGCAGCGGCAGCGATACCTGGCCCAGGCGATGACCGATATCGCCGCGCAACTCAACTCCGCCAACGCCGCGGTCCGCGCTCTGGCGGCGCAGCCTCCGCCGCAGGACCTGCAGCGTGAGCTCACCGCCGCAGCAGAGGCGTTGGCGCGCGACTACCGCTGATGAAGCGGCTCTTCGCCGTCGCCCTGGGGATCCTGACCGCGATCGGCGGATTTATCGACATCGGCGACATGGTCACCAACGCCATCGTCGGATCGCGGTTCGGCTTGGCGCTCGCGTGGGTGGTTCCCGTAGGTGTGCTCGGTATCTGCCTGTTCGCGCACAGGTCGGGGAAGGTGGCGGCAGTCAGCGGACGGGCCACCTTCGAGATCATCCGGGAACGACTGGGCCCACGCACCGCGGGCGCGAATCTGCTGGCGTCGTTCTTCATCAGCCTGATGACCGTGACCGCCGAGATAGGCGGTGTGGCGCTGGCACTGCAACTGGCCACCGATGTGGGTCCAGCCCTGTGGTTTCCGGTCGCGGCATTCGGGGTGTGGGTGGTGATCTGGCAGTGAAGTTCACGGTGATGGAGAACATCACCGGCCTGCTGGGGTTGACGTTGATGGTGTTCGCGGTGGCGGTGGTGATGTTGTCGCCGAACTGGTCGGAGCTGGGCCGGCAGATGATGGCTCCGCAGATTCCGGAGACCGAATCCGAAGCCACCTACTGGTAGTTCGCCGTGGCGCTGTTCGGCGCGGCAATGACGCCCTACGAGGTGTTCTTCTTCTCCTCCGGCGCCGTGGAGGAGCGCTGGACCGTCAAAGACCTCAGCACCTCCCGGCTCAACGTCATGGTCGGTTTCCCGCTGGGCGGCATCCTGTCCATCGCGATCGCCGCGTGCGCGGCAATCGTGTTGTTGCCCAGCGGTATCGAGGTGTCGTCGCTGTCGCAGGTCGTCATGCCGGTGGTGGCCGCCGGCGGTCAGTTGGCGCTGGCGTTCGCGATCATCGGTATTGTGGCGGCCACGTTCGGGGCTGCGCTGGAGACGACGTTGTCGTCGGGGTACACGGTGGCACAATTCCTGGGCTGGACCTGGGGCAAGTTCCGAAAGCCCGCCGAGGCCGCCCGCTTTCACGTCCTGATGATCGTCGTGCTGGTGACCGGTGCGGCAGTCCACAACACATCGTCGGGCGGATTCCGGGAGGCCGGCATGCTGGCGAGTGAACTCCTGGGCCTGCCCGTCGAGGACTCGTCCGGTCGCGGCATCGGGACGGTGATCGATGTGCGACTGGTGGTAGACGGTGATCTGCACCACGATCCCGGCCAGCCGCGCGTGATGGGTCTGGTGGTGAGCCCGCGCACCCGGAGCTCCTATCTCGGCTACGAACGAACCGGGGTGAAACACCCTGTCCTGCTGCAGAAACTGTTGTGCTGGCGGCACCGCGGTACCTTCGTGTGCGCGTGGTCCGACATCACCCGGATCGACCGCGAGCGGGTGTCTCTGCGGTCGAACTTCACCCGTTACTCGCCCCTGCTGCGGACCTGAGAACCCACTGTCACCTGTTTCAGTTTTTTGCGGCTTGGGAACCCTGACCTCGTGGGGGAAGAAACCTGAATGTCACCCACATCAACAGCTAGGAGGTAGAGATGCCGAATTCATCGATCAAGGACGAGGGTCTCTACGAAGACCTGCGCAAGCAGGGCAACTCCAAGGAGAAAGCGGCCCGGATCTCCAATGCTGCTGCGGCCAAGGGCCGTTCGAGTGTGGGCAAGAAGGGTGGCAAGTCCGGCGCTTACGAAGGTTGGACGGTCTCCGAGCTCAGGAAGAGGGCCAAAGAGCTTGGTGTATCCGGGTATTCGGATAAGAAGAAAGACCAGCTCGTGGATCTGCTCCGTAACCATTGAGGAAAGGGAAACAACATGGCTGAGAACAACAGCGGACCCGAAGAAGGCGTCAAGGGTGTCGTCGAGGACGTCAAGGGCAAGGCTAAGGAAGTCGTCGGCACGGTCACCGGCCGCGACGATCTGATCAACGAGGGCAAGGCTCAGCAGGACAAGGCCGAAGCCCAGCGCGAGGCGGCCAAGAAAGAAGCCGAAGCCGAGGCTGCGCGCGGTGGCGCCAAGGCTGCCGAGAAGCGCCAAGAAGCGTTCCAACGCTGACCTGAAATCTCACAGAAAATCCCGGCGGTGTTCCGCCGGGATTTTCTTGTGCCCTGCACCGGACCGCGCACATGGGTGCCAGAATGCGGCCGCGGCGGCGGCGTCGTCGCCACCGCCGCGGGCGGGATTCATGAACAGGTGCGGCACACAGCCGCGAAGGGGTGGTCGGAGAGCGTGGATACTCGGAGCGGTCAGCCTCCGAGTGCGGGTCCGGCAACCGCCGGGAAACCCATCGCCAACGTCACCAACATGACCGTGAAGAGGAACCAGCCGGCGCCCTGCCAGCTCCAGAACTCGCCGCGTGCGCGCCACGCCCGGTACGTGCAGACGAACGCCCAGATGGCACCTGCGAGCAGGATCATCGGGGCGCCGAGGCCGAGGATGGTGCGTTGCGGAACACCGCATGCGGCCGTGTCCACATCCGTGGACTCGGTGCACGTACTCACCCACAGAGCCGCCACGACCAGGAACACCAGACCAGCCGCTGCGGTCGCTGCTGCGAACCGCACCGCGCCGCCGACACCCTGATCGACCGGCCCGCCCTCGTCATAGCGAGGAACAGCGCCGAAATGCGCCTCTGACCTGCGCGTGACTGCCATGTCGTTCCTTTCCGGTGCTCACCTTTACCCGCCCCGCCGGAAATCAAAACGTGCGTTGTTGAATTTATCGGATTGTGCCTGTGTCGGGGGCCTGAATGAGACGTTGTTACTGGTATACGTCGCAGGTCGCACCGCTGCGCCCGCGCTGCGAGGGGCCGTTTGCTTGATTAGCGTTACGGGATGGACCTCAACACCGTCGAGGCCGTCGACATCCCCACCACGCGCGACGACCTCTGGCCCCTCGGCGCCCGGGACGCCGTCTTGGCCGGAGGCACCTGGTTGTTCTCCGAACCTCAGGTGGGGTTGCGGCGTCTGGTCGACATCACCCGACTGGGCTGGGCGCCGGTGGTGATGACCGATGACGGGGTGCAACTTTCCGCCACCTGCACCATCGACCGGGTCGCCCGGCTGAGTGAGGAACTGGCCGTCGACCATCCCGATTGGGCCGCCGCTCCGCTGCTGCGGCAGTGCTGCGAGGCGTTGTTGGCGTCGTTCAAGATCTGGCGCAGCGCCACCGTCGGCGGCAATGTGGCGCTGTCCTTCCCGGCCGGTGCCATGATTTCGCTGCTGTCCGCATTCGACGGATCGGTGACCGTGTGGCGGGCCGACGGCTCCGAGTACACGATGCCGATCACGGAATTCGTCACGGGTAACACCACCAACATGCTCACCGTCGGCGACGTCATCCGCGCGGTGGACATCCCGGCTTCGGCGCTGCGCGCGTCGACGGCATTCCGCAAGCTGGCGCCCTCCCCGCTGGGCCGGTCGGGCATCGTGGTGATCGGGCGCCGCGACAGCGGCGCCGACGGCGGCCGGTTCGTTCTGTCGATCACCGCGGCAACGGTGCGCCCATACGTGTTCGGGTTCTCTGCCGTCCCGTCCGACGACGAGTTGGCGGCGGTGCACGCCACCATCGCTCCCGACGCATGGACGCTCGACGCACACGGCGATCCCGATTGGCGGCGCGGCGTCACGCTGCGGCTGGCCGAGCAGGTCTGTGCGGAACTGCGGTGACCATACGTATCAACGGCTGCCCCGCGACGGCCGCGCCGAGGCCGGGGCAATGCCTGCGCACCTTCCTTCGCGACACCGGGCATTTCGAGGTCAAGAAGGGCTGCGACGCCGGTGACTGCGGAGCCTGCTCGGTCCTGGTGGACGGGCAGCCGGTGCATTCGTGCGTATACCCGGCGTTTCGGGCCGACGACTGCGACGTCACCACCGTCGCCGGGCTCGGCACCCCGCAGGATCTGCATCCGGTGCAACGGAAGTTCCTCGAGGCGGCGGGTTTCCAGTGTGGGTTCTGCACCGCGGGGATGGTGACCACCACCGCCGCGCTGTCCGAGGCCCAGCTCGCCGACCTGCCCAGCAGCCTGAAGGGAAACCTGTGCCGCTGCACGGGGTACCGGGCCATCACCGACGCCATCGCCGGGCGCGCCCAAATCGAGAAACCAGCCGAGGGTGCTGACGTGGGGCGGTCGGTGGGCGCGCCCGCCGGTGTCGGGGTGGTCACCGGAACCGAGCAGTACACCATGGATTTCGACATGCCGGGGCTGCTGCACATGGCCGTGCTGGCCAGTCCGGTGGCACACGCCCGCATCCGCTCCGTCGACACGTCGGTGGCCGAGTCCATCGAGGGTGTCCGGTTGGTGCTGACCCATCACGACAGTCCCGCAGTGGCGTTCTCCACCGCCCGCCATCAAAGTCGCCTCGACGATCCCGACGACACCCGGGTGCTCGACGACACCGTGCGATTCCTCGGCCAGCGGGTGGCGGCCGTGGTCGCCGACGATCCGGGCACCGCGGAGAAGGCATGCCGCGCCATCGTCGTCGACTACGAGGTGTTGCCCGCGGTCTTCGACCCCGAAGCCGCCCGTCGCCCCGGCGCTCCCCTGGTGCACGACGGGAAGGGACCGGAGAGCCGGATCACCGACCCGTCGCGCAACATCGTGTCCGAATTGCACGGCGGTGTCGGCGATCTCGATGCCGGGTTGACGACTGCGCGGAGCCGCGGGGGCACCGTGGTCACTGGGCGGTGGCACACCCAGCGGGTGCAGCACAGTCACCTGGAGACCCACGGCTGCACCGGCTGGCGCGATGAGGACGGCCGGCTGGTGATCCGCAGCAGCACCCAGGTGCCGTTCCTGGTGCGCGACGAGCTGTGCCATGTGTTCGGGCTGGACCGCGAACAGGTGCAGGTGTTCACCAAACGTGTCGGCGGCGGATTCGGCGGAAAACAGGAGATGCTGACCGAGGACCTGGTGGCACTCGCCGTGTTACGGCTGGGCGCGCCGGTGCGCTACGAGTTCAGCCGCAGTGACCAATTCACCGTCGCGCCATGCCGGCATCCGTTCCGCATCGACGTGACGGTGGCCGCCGGCGCCGACGGCATCTTGACCGCGCTGGGCGTCGACGTGCTCATCGATGCGGGCGCCTACGGCAACCACACACCGGGGGTGATGTTCCACGGCTGCGGGGAGTCGATAGCGCTGTATCGCTGCGCGAACAAGCGGGTGGACGCGCAGGCCGTCTACACCAACAACCTGCCGTCGGGGGCGTTCCGCGGTTATGGGCTCTCGCAGATGATCTTCGCCGTCGAATCGGCGATCGACGAGCTGGCCTCGGAATTGGGGATCGACCCGTTCGAGATGCGCCGGCGCAACGTGGTGGTGCCCGGAGATGACTTCGTCGACTCCCACGTCTCCCGCGATGACCTGGCGTTCGGCAGTTACGGGCTGGATCAGTGCCTGGATCTGGTGCAGGCCGCGCTGGATTCGGGTGCGGGCGCCGATGCGCCGGCCGGCCCGCAATGGCGCGTCGGTGTCGGTATGGCGGCGTCGATGATCGCGACCATCCCGCCGCGCGGGCACTTCGCCGACGCCCGGGTCTCGGTGTCAGCCGACGGCGAGTACACCCTGGCGGTGGGCACTGCGGAGTTCGGAAACGGGACGTCGACGGTGCACACACAACTGGCCGCCACGGAACTGCGCACCACAGCCGACCGAATTGTCCTGCGGCAGGCCGATACCGACGCCGCCGGGTATGACACCGGCGCCTTCGGTTCGGCGGGCACGGTGGTGGCGGGCACAGCGGTTCAGCATGCCTGCACGGACCTGCGGACCCGGCTCATCGAGCTGGCATCGGCACTGGCCGGGGTTTCCGGCGATACCTGCGATCTCGGCCCGAACGGCGTGCAGTGCGGTGAGCGTTTCGTCGCTTTCGCCGAACTGCTGGAGGCGGGGCCCCTGGTCGGCATCGGCCACCACGATGGCACGCCGCGATCGGTGGCGTTCAATGTGCACGGGTTCCGCGTGGCGGTCGACACCGACACCGGTGTGGTGCGCATCCTGCAGAGTGTGCAGGCCGCCGACGCCGGTGTGGTGATCAACCCCCAGCAGTGCCGGGGTCAAGTGGAAGGCGGTGCCGCCCAGGCGATCGGCGGTGCACTCTACGAGGAGATGCTGCTCGGCCCGCAGGGCGTCGTGACCAATGCAACGTTGCGGAACTATCACATCCCGCAACTGGCCGACGTGCCCGTGACCGAGGTGCTGTTCGCCGACACCTTCGACCGGATGGGCCCGATGGGCGCCAAGTCGATGAGTGAATCGCCCTACAACCCGGTGGCTCCGGCGCTGGCCAACGCCATCCGCCACGCCACCGGGGTGCGGTTGCACCAGTTGCCGATGACGCCGGCCCGGGTGTGGCGGGCGCTGACCGGCAACGACAAGTCAGTTGTTGGCTGAGGGTGGCTGTGGTTCGAGCGCGGGGAACATCCCGGCATCGGCCAAAGATGTTGCGGAAGACGTGAACCCATCAAAACAGCAGGGGTGTGACAGACCCGGGCCCAGAACACAGCGGCCCTCCCCTTCGCCAACAGCGCGCCTCCCCGCTTGCGGAACCTCGACCTTCGGCACGCCAACATTCAGCGGCCCACCTCGGAAGGACCGGGTTCAGAGCCCGCGCTTGGCGGTCTTCACCTGCGCCACGGCGGCGTCATCACCGGCGAAGTCCACCCGGATGGCGTCGCGCCCGAAGGCGTAGAGCAGCAATTCCTCCGGCGCGCCGGTGAGCACCACCTCGGGGCCGTTGCCGACGGTGGCCAGTGTGCGGCCGTCGGCGGTGCGCAACACCAGTCTGCCAGGCACCTTCGACAACGCCAGCTTGCTGAGCATCGGGAAGGGGCGAAGCAACGCCGCCACCATCGCGCTGTCCAATTGCCTTGGCTCCCAACCAGGTTGAGCGCGCCGGACATCCTCATGGTGGATGAACATCTCGGCGACATTCACCAGCGGGTCCAGCACGATGAACGGCGAGTAGAGGGGCGGCCCGCCGGCGATCTTGTCCACCAGCTCCGTCCAGGGTGTCGAGGCGGCGATCCGGTCCTGAACCTTGGCGGTGTAGCCCGACAGCGGGCCGAACGCGATGCCGGGGGTGGCGTCGAGCCGGCGTTCCCGCAGCACCAGATGCGCGGCGAGGTCACGGGTGGTCCAGCCTTCGCACAGTGTGGGCGCATCGGGGCCGACGGCGCGGAAGGTCTCGACGAGTGCAGCGCGTTCGCGCTTGGCAACGGTCATGGTCACCACAGTAAGCAGACCGGGAGTCTCGTGTCAGGGGCGGCCCCTACGATCGTGGCCGTGCTTCGGGTCCGAGTTCTCCTGGTGATCGCGGCGGGCGCGGGTTTCGCCGCGTACGCGTCGGGCGTCGATCCGTGGTACTGCGCACTCATCGCCGCGGCGGCCGCGTTGGCGCCGCGCTTCCTGGCGGGTGCGCTGCGGGGGGCCGTCACCCCCCGCGCCGCCGAACACCCGACCGCGGCCATGTCGGGTATCGAGTTCGAGGACTACGTCGCGCATGTGGCGCGCAGCGCCGGCGTGCCGGTCATCATGACCCCGCTGTCCGGCGACTGGGGCGTGGACCTGATCCTCGGCCGGCGTCCGGATCGTGTCGCCGTGCAATGTAAGCGCCTAGGCCGCCCGGTCGGTCCCGGCGCCATTCAAGAGGTGGTGGCCGGGGCGCCGATGCAGGACTGCACCCGCACCATGGTGGTGTCCAACCAGGAATTCACCCCAGCGGCACGCCGGCTCGCCGAACAGCACGGCTGCGTCCTGGTCGGCGGATCGCAACTGCCGCGGTTGCGCAGCGAGATCCGGCGGTTGACCTCGCAGGTCAGCTGAGCGCCGCGCGCACCGCCGCCACGGCGAGGTCGAGCTCGGTGCGGGTCACCGTCAAGGCCGGCCGGAATCGGACACTGCTGTGTCCGCTGGCCAGCATCACCACCCCGCGTTCCCAGAGCTTGGCGATCAGGTCGTCGCGCTGTTGCGGCGTCGGCAGGGTGAAGGCGCACATCAGTCCGCGACCGCGGGCGTCGAGCACCGTGCCGGGGAACTCCTCGGCGAGTTCACCGAGGCGGCCCAGCAGGTAACGCCCGGTGTCGGCGGCCTGGTCGAACAGCCGGTCGGCTTCGATGGTCTCCAGGATCCGTCGCGCCCGCACCATGTCGACCAGGTTGCCGCCCCAGGTGGAGTTGATGCGTGAACTGACGTGGAAGACGTTGTCGGGTACCTCGTCGACCCGACGGCCGGCCATCACGCCGCACACCTGGGTCTTCTTGCCGAACGCCACCACGTCGGGTGTGACGCCGAGCTGTTGGTAGGCCCACGCGGTGCCGGTGATGCCGCAACCGGTCTGCACCTCGTCGAAGATCAGCAGCGCGTCGTACTCGTCGCACAGCGCACGCATCGCGGCGAAGAACTGCGGCCGGAAATGGCGGTCGCCGCCCTCGCCCTGGATGGGTTCGGCGATGAAGCAGGCGATGTCATGCGGGTGCGCCTCGAAGGCCGCGCGCGCCTGCCGCAACGACTCCGTTTCCAGGGCGTGCATATCGCGGCCGGCCTGGATGTAGGGCGCGTCGATACGTGGCCAGTCGAACTTCGGGAATCGGGCGACCTTGTTGGGATCGGTGTTGGTCAGCGACAGCGTGTAGCCGCTGCGGCCGTGGAAGGCGCCGCGCAGATGAAGCACTCGGGTGCCGAGTTGAGCGTCCAGGCCGCGAGCCTCGTTGAGCCGGCTCTTCCAGTCGAACGCCACCTTCAACGCGTTCTCAACCGCCAGCGCTCCCCCGTCGACGAAGAACAGGTGCGGCAGCTCCGGGTCACCCAGCACCCGGGCGAACGCGTCGACGAAGCGCGCCATCGGCACCGTGTAGATGTCGGAGTTGCTGGGCTTGTTGACCGCCGCCGCGGCGAGTTCGGCGCGGAACTCCGTGTCGTCGGCCAGCGCGGGATGGTTCATCCCCAGCGCCGAGGAGGCAAAGAAAGTGAACATGTCGAGATATCGGCGGCCGGTACGTGCGTCGACGAGGTAGCAGCCGCTGGACTGATCGAGGTCCAGAACCAGGTCCATACCGTCGGCCAGGATGCTGCGGTGGAGCACTCGATGCACGTCCGCAGGCGTGATGGTGGCAGATTCGGACACCGGTACCAAAAGTTCCGTCATACCGGTCATAATAACGGAATATTTACGGCTCACGACCGTATTTTCCGGACATGTTGCTGCGCTTGCGCCGAACCGGGAGCAGAGTCAACCCCGATGACCAGCCGCAACGGACCTGCCGCCCACTGCGACACCTCAGGAAATTTTGGCCCACAAGCGCGCCATGGACGTAAGATTTACGGGAGAGATTGCCGTCCGTCGTAAAAAGTTTGTAGGATGATCGTGCTTCGTGTGCGAACATTGGCCGCCGTGCGGATCTGTTGCAACAGGTCTTCCAGAGCCCGGGCCGACCCCACGCGAACCAGCAGGACGTAGCTCTCCTCACCCGCCACCGAGTGACACGCCTCGATGGCTTCGATGTGCTCCAACCGGGCCGGCGCATCGTCGGGTTGGGACGGATCGAGAGGGGTGATGGCGACGAACGCCGACAGCATGTGGCCAACCGCTTCCGGGTTGATGCGTGCGGTGTATCCGGTCACCACACCGCGTGATTCGAGCCGACGCACTCGTGACTGCACCGCTGACACCGACAACCCGGCCGTGCTGGCCAGGTGGGCCAACGTCGCACGGCCGTCGGCGACCAATTCGCGCACCAGCGTCCGGTCGATGTCATCGAGATGCTCGGCGTCGGCCACAAGCGGAGACTATCGCAGGTCGGTCACCCCATGAACCGGCTACCACAGGTCGAGATCCGGCAGGTCCGGACGCATTTCACGGCCCTGAGGGCCACCTCCCCAAACCCGTTGTGTACCAGAGCTTCTGTCCGGCCTCAGCAGCGAGACTCCTCCGCCCCGATCGGGACTCGGACGGCCGGCCCGGATCTGCAGGACCACCACACCCCCAACCAGAAAGCGGCATCATGACTGTCATGACATCAACGGCTTCGACGACGCTGCCCACGGCCGATGACCTGCGCGCTCGCGCCCGCGAGGCATTGGCCACCATCTTCGGACGCCCGGTCGAAGACACCGAGCTCGGCGCCCCCGGCGGCCATGGTGTGCTGTCGAGCACTCCGGTCACCGGCGCGGTGCTGTTCACCATCACCGAGGCCGTTGACTCCGATGTCGAAGCCGCCGTCGCCGCTGCCGCCGACGCGTTCCAGGTGTGGCGCACCACCCCGGCGCCGGTGCGGGGTGCGCTCGTCGCCCGACTCGGTGAGCTGTTGACGGAACACAAGGCCGACCTGGCCACCCTGGTCACCATCGAGGCCGGGAAGATCACCTCCGAAGCCCTCGGCGAGGTGCAGGAGATGATCGACATCTGCCAGTTCGCCGTCGGGCTGTCGCGACAGCTGTACGGGCGCACCATCGCCTCCGAGCGGCCCGGCCACCGGCTGATGGAGACGTGGCATCCGCTGGGCGTGGTCGGCGTCATCACCGCGTTCAACTTCCCGGTTGCGGTGTGGGCGTGGAACTCTGCGGTGGCACTCGTGTGCGGCGACACCGTGGTGTGGAAACCCTCGGAGCTCACCCCGCTGACCGCGATCGCCTGTCAGGCGCTGCTGGAACGCGCGGCCCGCGATGTCGGTGCTCCCCCGGCGGTCAGTCAACTCGTCATCGGTGGCCGCGAGGTCGGCGAGCGCCTGGTCGACGACCCCCGCATCGCGCTGCTGAGCGCCACCGGGTCCGTGCGGATGGGCCGCCAGGTCGGACCGCGGGTGGCGCAACGCTTCGGCAAGGCCCTGCTCGAGCTCGGCGGTAACAACGCCGCGATCGTCACCCCGTCGGCAGATCTGGACCTCGCGGTCCGCGGCATCGTGTTCGCCGCCGCGGGCACGGCCGGGCAGCGGTGCACCACCCTGCGCCGGGTGATCGCACACACTGAAGTGGTCGACACCCTGGTGGAGCGGATCGCCGGGGCGTACCGCAGCCTGCCGGTGGGCGACCCGTTCACCGACGGCACTCTGGTGGGACCGCTGATCCACGAGACCGCCTACCGCGACATGGTGGGTGCCCTCGAGCAGGCCCGCGCCGACGGTGGCGAGGTCACCGGCGGTGAGCGCGTCGACGTCGGGGACGACGGTGCGTTCTACGTGACACCGGCGGTGGTGCGGATGCCCGCTCAGACCGCGATCGTGCACGACGAGACCTTCGCCCCCATCCTCTACGTGTTGACCTACCAAACCCTCGACGAGGCGATAGCGCTGAACAACGCTGTGCCGCAGGGTCTCTCATCGGCCATTTTCACCACCGACATCCGCGAGGCCGAACGGTTCATGGCCGCCGACGGCTCTGACTGCGGTATCGCCAATGTCAACATCGGCACCTCCGGCGCCGAGATCGGCGGTGCATTCGGCGGCGAGAAGCAGACCGGCGGCGGCCGCGAATCCGGCTCCGACTCCTGGAAGGCCTACATGCGCCGGGCCACCAACACGGTCAACTACTCCTCCGAGCTGCCCCTGGCCCAAGGCGTCAAGTTCGGCTGACCTCCCCCCAACCACCCCGCCCCCCAGCGCGAGCGCGCGTGTCTGCACACCAACACGCCGGTTCCGGCGTACAAAAGTGAGCGCTCGCGCCACACGGTAAGCATGTAGACATGGACATCGAGGGCAAGGTCGCCATCGTCACCGGCGGTGGTTCGGGGATCGGCAAGGCACTGGCAGAGGGATTGGCCAACGCGGGCGCCCGGGTGGTCGTCGGCGATCTGGACGAAGCCGGCGCCGTCTCCACCGCGCAACTGATCGGGACCGGGGCGGTGGCAGGCCGCGCGGACGCCAGCACCGCCGCGGGTATCGCGGCGCTGATCAGCTTGGCGGCCAATGAGTTCGGGCCCGTCGACATCTACGTCGCCAACGCCGGCATCATCGGGGTCTCCGGCCTGGGCGGCGACAGCGACTGGGACCGCATTCTGGACGTCAATCTGCGCGCGCACATCCGCGCGGCCGAACAGCTGATCCCGGGCTGGCAAGAGCGCGGCAGCGGCTACTTCGTCTCGGTGGCCTCGGCCGCCGGGCTGCTGTCGCAGCTCGGGGCCGCGGGCTACGCCGTCACCAAACACGCCGCCGTCGGGTTCGCCGAATGGCTGGCCATCACCTACGGCGACGACGGGATCGGCGTCAGTTGCGTGTGCCCACTCGGGGTGGACACTCCCCTGCTCGACGCCGTCCGGGCCTCGACGGACCTGTCCGGCCGCATCGGGGCGGAATCGATTGTGCAGTCGGGCCAGGTGCTCAGCGCCGCGGATGTCGCTGCCACCACGCTGGAAGCGGTGCGCGACAACCGATTCCTGGTGCTGCCGCATGCCGCGGTACTGGACATGTACCGCGGCAAGGGCAACGACTACGACAGGTGGATCTCCGGGATGCGGCGGTATCAGCGCACGCTGAGTAGCTGATCCCTCAGTGCAGCAGCGACACCGCCGCACCGCGCGGCACCAGCCGGACCAGCTGCGTGACGTGCTCGGGTCCCAGCTCCTCCAGCGAGGTGACACCGAGTAGACGCATGGTGCGGGCGATCTGGCCGCTGACGATCTCGATCATCTTGTCCACACCGGCCTCACCGCCGGCCATCAGGCCGTACAGGTAGGCACGCCCGAGCAGGGTGAAGCGTGCCCCGAGGGCCACGGCCGCCACCACATCCGCGCCGGACATGATGCCGGTGTCGAGGATGATCTCGTATTCGCTGCCGACCTCACGGGCCACTTCCGGCAGCAGGTAGAACGGCACTGGGGCCCGATCCAGTTGGCGGCCACCGTGATTCGACAACACGATACCGTCGACGCCTACTTCGGCGACCTTCTTGGCATCGTCGAGGCTCTGGATGCCCTTCACCACGACCTTGCCCGGGAATTGGTCCCGGATCCAGCGCAGATCGTTGAAGTCGACGGTGGGATCGAACATCGAGTCCAGCAGTTCGCCGACGGTGCCCGACCAGCGGTCCAGCGACGCGAACGACAGCGGTTCGGTGGTCAGGAAGTCGAACCACCACCACGGCCGCGGAATCGCATTGGCGACGGTGCTCAGGGTCAGCGCCGGGGGCAGCGAGAAACCGTTGCGCTTGTCCCGCAGCCGCGCACCGGCCACCGGCACGTCGACGGTCACCAGCAGGGTGTCGAATCCGGACTTCGCGGCGCGCTCCACCAGCGCCATTGACCGGTCCCGGTCTTTCCACATATAGAGCTGAAACCAGTTGCGGCCGTGGGGGTTGGCGGCCTGAACGTCCTCGATCGCGGTGGTGCCCATGGTGGACAGCGAGAACGGGATACCGGCCCGGGCCGCGGCATGGGCTCCGGCGATCTCGCCTTCGGTGTGCATCATGCGGGTGAAGCCGGTGGGTGCGATTCCGAAGGGCTGTGACACCGGTGCACCCAGCACGTCCCACCCCGTGGAGACGTCGGCCACGTTACGCAGGATCGACGGGGTGAACTCGATGTCCTCGAACGCCTGACGGGCCCGGGCCAGTGAGATCTCGGCCTCGGCGGCACCCTCGGTGTAGTCGAAGGCCGCACGCGGGGTGCGCCGCTTGGCGATCTTGCGCAGATCGTAGACGGTCTGCGCCTTGTTCAGCCGGTTCTGCTTGAAGTCCAGGCTGGGCTTCTTGAACTGCAGCAGCGGCGCGAGGTCATGCACCTTGGGAACTTGACGTCGCGTCATGGGCAAATCCTTCGTTCGAGAGATCAAGGGCGACGCGCGCCAGGTGTGGTCCTACCACGCCCGACACACAATCGATCAGTGTAACCCCGTCGAAGCGGCGAGCCCATACCCGGCCGCGAAAGGCAGCAGCCCTATTGCGGCAGCGCACGCAGGATCCATAAGGTAGAACCACAGAGTGGTCGTCCGATGTGGGGCGTCCCCGAGCGGTGGAGGTAGCCGATGACGGATTCGACAGAGAAGGTCGGCGTTGTCGGCTGTGGCCTGATGGGCGCTGGAATCGCCGAAACCGTGGCGCGCGCAGGGCAATCCGTCATCGTGGTGGAGACCACCACCGCGGCGGCCCAGGCCGGGCAACGCCGGCTCGAGAACTCGCTGACGAAGGCCGAGAGCCGCGGGAAGATTCCGTCGGCCGCCGACGTGCTCGGCCGCATCCAGATCGTCGAGGACCTACAGGCGCTGTCCGATCGCACGCTCGTCATCGAGGCGATCATGGAGGACGAGGCCGTCAAGACTCGGCTCTTCGGTCAACTCGACGAGGTGGTGACCGACCCCGCGGCGATCCTGGCCTCGAACACCTCCTCGATCCCCATCATCAAACTCTGTGTGGCGACCGCACGCCCGCAGAACGTCATGGGCATCCACTTCTTCAACCCGGTTCCGGTGCTGTCGCTGGTCGAGCTCGTGCCGAGTTACCTGACCGCCGACACCACCACAGTGCGGGCGCGTGCCTTCGTGCAGGACGTGCTGGGGAAACACCCGATCGACTGCAAGGACCGCGCGGGTTTCGTGGTCAACGCACTGCTCATCCCGTTCCTGCTGTCGGCCATCCGCATGGTCGAGGCGGGGGTTGCCACCGCCGAGGACATCGACGAAGGCCTGGTGCGGGGCTGCGCCCACCCGCAGGGCCCGCTCGCGCTGAGCGACCTGATCGGCCTGGACACCGTGCGCGCGATCGCCGATTCCCTGTTCGAGGAGTTCAAGGAGACGCAGTACGCGTGCCCACCGCTTCTGGCCCGGATGGTCGACGCCGGACTGCTCGGCCGCAAGAGCGGCCGCGGGTTCTTCACCTACGCTTGAGCCATCATGGGCATCGACTCACTGTGGGTACGACACGGTGAGTCGACGTGGAACCGGGCCGGGCTGATGCAGGGCCAGACGGCGTGGCCGCCGCTGACAGCCGACGGTATCCGGCAGGCCCACGCCGCCGCGGACGCCCTCGTGCCACACGCCCCCGCGCGCGTCGTCAGTTCCGATCTGCACCGAGCTGCCGAGACGGCACACGTCATCGGCGCGCGCCTGAGCGTGCCGGTGCAGCACACTGCGCTGCTGCGGGAACGCTGCTGGGGCATCTTCGAGGGCAAACCGGTCGCCGACGGTCATCGCGCCGCCGAAGTCCTGTCCGCCGATCAGGCTCTGCCGCAGGGAGAATCACGCAACGACGTGGCCCGGCGGTTGCGTCGCCTGACGCAATGGTTGACCGCCGATGGCGGACCGGTCGTGGTGGTGACGCACGGTGACGTCATCCGCGAGGCGATCGGATTGTGGGCCCGTGCCGACCATATCGACCGGGTTCCCGAAAACGGTTGTGTGGTAAGGATTTCGATCGATCACAGAAACAGGTCGACGCACGCATAGACTGCCAGCCCCACCACGATGCTCAGCGCCAGGTTCTTCCACCGCCATGACACCAGCAGCGCAACAGCGCCCGCCACGGTGGCCGGCGACAGCAGCCTGAATTCGCCGCCGTCGCCGTCGAAGAACACCGCAGGCGCCACCAGTGCCGCGAAGGCAGCAGCGGGCACCATCTGCAGCACCAGACTCAGCCGCGGCGGGAGGTTGCGGGGCAACACGGGCACCAGGATGAACGCCGCGCGCAGCAGGAATCCGCCCACCGCGGTGGCCACGATGACCAGCCAGATCGATGCCGTACTCATACTTTCCCACCGGCCGCGCGCCATCCGAACGCCGCGCCCGCGGCGATACCGGCGACGGTGCCCAGCATCATGCCCAGATTGGCCGGCAGGCCCGAGCACGTGACGGCCACCAGCGCGGCCACCACGGCCGCCAGCGCTTTGGGTCGCTCGGTGAGCTGGGGCGCGAGCAGCGCCAGGAACGAGATGGGCACCGCGAAGGCCAGGACGCCGGAATCGGGCAGCGACCCCAGGAATGACCCGATGAGCGAGCACACCTGCCACGTCACCCAGAAGACCAGGCAGGCACCGAGATAGAAGGCCACCCTGTCGCGCCGCGGCCAGTCGGCGGTGCGGTTCACCGTGAGCGGGACGGCATGGTCGACCAACAGGTACGACCCGACGGCGCGTTGTTGCAAGCTCGAGTCGGCGAACATCGGCGCCAGGGTGGCCGAGTACACGATGAAGCGCACGTTGATGATCAGCGCGGTGGCGATCACCACCCCGGCCCCGGCGCCGTTGCCGATCAGATCCAGCGCCGCCACCTGGGCCGCCCCGGCATAGGCAAGCAACGAAAAGGACGCTGTCTCAAACACACTGAAGCCGTTGTGGGTGCCCGCCAGGCCGGCGACCGCCGCGAACGGCGCTATCCCGATGAGAACGGGCAGCATGGCGATGGCACCGGATCTCAGCGGCCGCCGCGGCGGGTCTTTCGCTTCGGTCATGGTTCTCCTGCTACGGGTCGAGACGGCGTCGCACCACGCACCCCACGCCGGGGAGCGGTGGTTCCGGGTGCCGGTCTAGACGTCCTCGGCGGTGAACTTCTCCGCCGAGTTCCTGATGTGTTCTCTGGCCAACCGCTCGGCCAGGTCGGCATCGCCGGTGGCCAGCGCTTCGGCGATCTCCCGGTGCTGCCGCCAGGCCAAGTCGAACATGTCCGGCACGGTGCGCAGCATGCCGACCATGGCCCGCTCGACCACGGACCACATGGGCACCATCGCCCGGCTGAAGAACGGGTTGTCCGTCGAATCGAGGATGGTGCCGTGGAAGGCACGGTCCAGTTCGAGCAGCGTCCGGGTGTCGTTGACGCCGTGGAGTTCCTCGTGCTGACGCAGAATCGCGAAAAGCCGTTTGAGCCCGGCAGCCGGACGGGTCACCGCCACTTCGCGCACCGCCTGCGCTTCGAGTGCCTCACGGACCTTGTAGGCGTCGGCGACGTCCTGCGCCGAGAGCGACCGCACGGCCACGCCGCCGGTGGGCAGGTGCTCCAGCAGTCCCTCACCCACCAGGTCGGCGGCAGCCACCCGCACCGGCATCCGGCTGACACCGAGTTGTTCGGCGACCTGCACCTGGTTCAGCCGGGCCCCCGACGGGATCTCCTCGAGGATGATGGCCATGCGCAGGCGGTCGCGAACCGAGCGCACCAGTGCGTTCGAGTCGCGCGGGGGTAGCGCGCTCAGTGCGGTGCCGCCGCCCAGGCCTGCGTTGCCGTGCGGGTGAAGGCTCACGGTCGTCTCCTCATGAGGTGATTTGTGGATCCATGAGCCATTATCCCCACGTCCGCCGAGCGCGCCGGCAGCGACTCACGCGTAACGCTTGACCTCCGCGGCGTTCCACGGCCCGACCGCCTGACGGGGCGGAACGGCGGCGAGTCCACCGAGGAAATCGGCCGATTTCGCCGTGCGGCTGACCAGCACGTCGACCACGGCGGGCGCGTTGTCCAGCGCCCGTTTGAGGGCGTCGGGCAAGTCGCTGGGGTCTTCGACGCGTTCGCCGTGTGCACCGAGCCCACGGGCCAGCAGGTCATACCGGCAACCGGGCAGGTCCACACCGACGAGGTTGTTGCCAAACCGCTCGACCTGATCGTGGCGTTCGATGTTCCAGGCTTCGTTGTTGACGACGACGAACACCGCCTTGGCGCCGTGGCGCACCGCGGTGTCCACCTCGATGGCGGTGAAACCGAAACTGCCGTCACCGATTACGGCGATCACCGGTTCGTCGGGCCGGTGCAGGGCTGCGGCGATGGCGAACGGCACGCCCACGCCGAGGCAACCCAGCGCGCCGCAGTCGAGATAGTCGACAGGCTTGAGGCCCACCCGGGCGAAAGACAGGATGTCACCGCCGTCGGCGACGGCCACCGACCTGTCGGTCAGCAGATCGTTCACCGCGCCGACCACGAAGTTGGGCGACATCCGGCCCTGCTCGTCGGGATCGGGTGAGGCCAGTTTGGTGGCCAGCTGGCGCACCCGCTTGGTGTTGCCGTCGCGCAGTTGCTCCAGCCAGCCGGTGTCCGGCGAGCTGGGGGTCGCGCCGGACAACGCCTCCAGCACCGCGCCGGTGCTGCCGTGCACTTCCACGTCACCGCGGCGGTTTTCGCCGAGTTCCTCGAAGGAGGTACCGATCCGCAGGAACCGGGCATGCGGGGCGAACACCGCGGGTGATCCGTAACCCAGCTGGAAGTCCAGCCGGCGGCCCAGGGTCACCACGAGGTCGGCTTCGCTCATGGCCCGGCCGCGCATGGCGGGCACGAACCCCGGGACGTCGTCGCGGATCACGCCGCGACTCTCCCCGGAGTCCAGGTACAGCGCCTGCGCCTCGGACAGGAAGGTGCGCACCTGGTCGGGGGCGGCGCGTACCGAACGGCCGCCGATGACGACGATGCGTGACGACGCACGGATCAGCTCCGCCGCCGCGGTGATCGAATCCGGTTCAGGGGCAATCACTTTGGCACGACGCGGTTGCATGGCCAGTGCCGGTATGTCGGCCGGCGCCACCACCTCGTCGAGCAGATCGGTGGGGAAATCGATGTAGGCGGGGCCGGTGGCTCCGGTGCCGGCACCCAGGGCCGCGGCGATCACCTTGTCGAGTCGCGGGATGACGTGGTGCCGTTCGGAGACCTGCTCGACGAGACGGCACAGCGGCGCGACGATGGCTGCCTGGTCGATGTCCTGCATGGCACCCATACCCGTCTGCGGTCGCGGAGGCCGGCCGGAGATCACCAGCACCGGACTGCGCCCCACGAACGCGTTGGACATGGCCGTCACGGCATTGGTCAGCCCGGGGCCTGCGGTCACCATTGCCACCGCCAGATCGCCGGACAGGTCGGCGGTGGCGTGCGCCATGTACACCGCGGCGGATTCGTGCCTCACGTCCACGACGTCGATCCCCGCGCGGGCCACGGCATCCCACAGCGGTTGGATGTGACCACCGCACAGGCCGAAAATACGCTGCACCCCTTGGCTTTTGAGCTTCTCGGCGATGAGCTGGGCGACGGTTTGTTGAGTCATGTGACCACCAATCTGCGGAATAGCCGACAAACATCCGACGTGTATTGCAAATCCTGGATCCAGAGTCCATAGTAGCATGCATCACACTTTTGGTAGAACCACATGTATGTAGAACCACAACCGCTCGCCCCCACCCGCTGAAAGGGATCGGATGACCGTCTCAGAGACGCGCGAAGGCGCCCCCACCCGCGAACCAGCACAGGAGCCGGCATTCGAGACGTTGTCCGGGATCCCGGTCGACCCGCTCTACGACGCCTCCACCCTCGAAGGCTGGGACTCGCGCCACAAGCTCGGCGCCCCAGGCGAATTCCCCTACACCCGCGGGCCCCACCCGACCATGTACCGGACCCGGCAGTGGACCCGGCGCCAGGTGGTGGGCCTGGGCACCGCGCCCGAGACCAATGCGCGCAACAAGTACGTCATCGAGCAGGGCCAGACCGGTCTGTCCAACGACTACGACGTGCCGACGCTGATCGGCCTGGACTCCGACGACCCGCGTTCGGTGGGCGAGGTGGGCCGCACCGGCGTCGCCATCGACACGCTGCCCGACATGTACGACCTGTTCGACGGCATCGATCTGGAGAACATCAGCGTCTCCATGACCATCAACCACCCGGCCTTCGTGCTGGTGGCTCAGTACATCGCCGCGGCGCAGATGCGTGGCTTCGACCTGCGCAGACTCGGCGGCACCGTCCAGAACGACCCGCTCAAGGACTTCTACGCGCAGAAAACCTACATCTTCCCGCCTGCCCCGTCGGTGCGCCTGGCGTGCGATCTGATCGAATACTGCGCACAGCACATGCCACGCTGGAACGGCATCAGCCTCAACGGGTACAACATCCGTGAGGCCGGCACCACGGCCGACCAGGAACTGGCCTTCACCTTCGCGCACGCAGAAGCCTACATCGAGGAGCTGCTCGGGCGGGGTCTTCCGATCGACAGCTTCGTCGGCCGGTTCTCGTTCATCTTCAACGTGCACAACGACTTCCTCGAGGAGATTGCGAAACTGCGTGCCTCCCGCCGTATCTGGGCTCAGCTGCTGCATGACCGGTTCGGTGCCGACCCGAAGAACTGCAAGCTGCGCACCCATGTCCAGACCGGTGGCAGCACCATGACCTATCAGCAGCCCGAGGTGAACCTGATCCGCGGCGCCCTGCAGGCCATGGCCGGCGCCCTGGGCGGGGTGCAGTCGATGGCCGTCTCGTGCTTCGACGAGGCGTACTCCATTCCGTCGGAGTTTGCGCAGCGGATGTCGCTGCGCACCCAGCAGGTGGTGGCCTACGAAAGCGGTATCACCAACGTGGTCGACCCGCTGGCGGGCTCGTACTACATCGAGAACCTCACCGACGAGATCGAACGACGTACCTGGGATTGGATGCAGCAGGTCGACGGCCAGGGCGGCGCCATCCGTGCCGTCGAGAGCGGCTGGCTGGAGCGCACGGTCTCCGACACCGCACATCACCAGAATCTGCAGATCATGCAGGGCACGCGAACGATCGTGGGCGTCAACGACTTCAAGGGCACCCAGGGTGAGCGACCCATCGAGACCTTCCGTGTGGACGAGGCCTCGGAGAAGCAGCAGATCCGGCGCCTGGAGAAGGTCCGCGCCGAGCGCGATGCCTCCGAGGTCGACCGCACTCTCGACGATCTGCAGAAGGTCGTGGCCGACGGCGGAAACGTCATGGACGCCGTGATCGCGGCCAGCAAGGCGCACGCCTCCCAGGGCGAGATCGTCAAGCGCGTCATCGCCGAGGTCGGCGAGTACGTCGCGCCGCCGATTTTCTGAACGACCACCGTCCTGAGACACACCCCGAAAGGCATCTCATGATCCGAGTTCTGTTGGCCAAACCCGGTATCGACGGTCACGATGTCGGTGTCAAGATCGTCGCGCGCGCACTGCGCGACGCCGGCATGGAAGTCATCTACACCGGTCTGCGCACCACCATTCCGGATGTGGCGCGCGCCGCCGTCCAGGAGGACGTCGACGTGGTGGGCGTCTCCAATCTGTCCGCCCAGCATGTCCGCCTGATGCGGGATCTCAAGGAGCGCCTGGATGCGGCCGGCGCTCAGGACATCCTGATGATCGCCGGGGGCAGCCTGCTGCCCGAGGACATCGAGGAGCTGGGCCGGATGGGTATCGACGGCTGTTTCCCACCCGGCACCGACACCGCCGACATCGTGTCGTTCATCGAGGAGCGGGTCGCCAAGACGCGTGACGCGCAACACGTTCCGTCATGAGCGCGCCGACGCGACCGGTCACACCGACCGACCGGGAGAGCTGGACCCTGCCCGCGGTGCTGCGGAAGGGGGCCTCGGCGCATCCGGACAAGCTGTGTGTGAGCACGATGTCCGGTGAAAGTCTCTCCTATGCCGGACTTCTCGCGCTTTCCGAACGCCGGGCAGCCGGCCTGGCGGCGATGGGAGTCGCCAAGGGTGACCGCGTGCTGCTGATCATGAACAACTCGATCGACATGATCGCCTGCTGGTTCGCGGTGAATCTCCTCGGCGCTGTCGAGGTGCCCACCAACACCGCCAACCGCGGGGCAAGTCTGGTGCACATCGCCAACAACTCCGGCGCGCAGGTGGCGATCATCGATGCGCAGTACGCGTCGACGCTGTCGGAGGTGGCCGGCGAACTCGACACCGTGTCGACGGTGGTGGTACGCGGTGAGGCCACGGTGTTGCCCTGGCCGACAACCGCTCTCGCTGAACTCGACCTCACCCTCGGCCCGGCACCCGATACCGCCGTCTCCCACCAGGATCCGTCGTCGATCATCTACACCTCCGGTACCACAGGGCCGGCCAAGGGTGTGGTGGTCCCGCACGGCCACATGTACACCTTCGCGGTACACGTCGTCGAACAGTTGCGGATCGTCGAGGACGACATCTACTACGTGTGCTTGCCCATGTTCCATGCCAATGCACAGTTCATGCAGGTCTATGCCAGCTTGATCGCGGGCGCCTCGGTGGTGCTGGCGGAGGGTTTCAGCGCCAGTGGGTGGCTCGACGATCTGCGCACCAGCGGAGCAACCGTGACGAGCCTGCTCGGGGTGATGGCGCAGTACGTGTTCAACCGCCCGGAGACCACCCGCGACCGCGAACACGGTGTCCGCCGCATGATCACCATCCCGATCCCGGCCGTCATCGCCGAGGATTTCGAGCGCCGGTTCGACACCCGCTGCATCGAGGCGTACGGCATGACCGAGACGTGCCTGCCGATCTACCGGCCGCTCGATGAGCCACTGCGGCCGGGTAGTTGCGGTAAGGCGCTCGAGCACTGGTTCGAGGTGGCGGTGGTCGATCCGGTGACCGACGAACCCCTGCCCGACGGCAAGGTGGGCGAAATCGTTGTCCGCCCGCGGTTTCCGTTCACCACGTTCCTGCACTACCACGCCATGCCGGAGCGCACCGTGGAAGCGTGGCGCAATCTGTGGTTCCACACCGGCGACGCGGGCCGCCGCGACGCCGACGGCTACTTCTACTTCCTCGACCGCCTCAACGATCGCATCCGGCGCAAGGGCGAGAACGTCACCGCCTATGACATCGAGGTGGCACTGACCGAGCTGCCCGAGGTCGACGACTGCGCGGTGATCGCGCGCCCGGCCGCCGAGGGTGAGGACGACATCAAGGCCTTCCTGGTGATTCCCGACGGCAGCACCCCGCCAGATCCCGTGGACGTACTCGCCCACTGCGTGAAACGCCTGCCGTACTTCGCGGTTCCGCGGTATCTGGAGTTCATCGGAGATCTGCCCAAGACTCCCACCGGCAAGGTACTCAAACGTACGCTGCGCGCCATGCCGGAGACCGCCGGCGAGTGGGATCGGGAACAGGCGGGCTGGACGGTGAGACGCGGTGTGAACCACCCTGTGCGAAAGGACGGTGCCAGTTGATCATTCATGTTGCATCGGCGATCGTCACCGGGGCCGCATCCGGTCTCGACGGCGCGGTCAGGCTGCCGCCCCGATGCTGACATCCGAGCGCGCCGTAGCGCGGCTGATCAGTCAGGTCGAGCGTGGTGAAGGAGCGGACCTGCCATGCGACGGCAACTCCCAGATCATCGGTATCACCGGCAGCCCCGGCTCGGGTAAGAGCACACTGGTCGACGTGTTGGCGCGCGAGATCCGCGCCGAGGGTCGCACGGTGGCAATCCTGGCGATCGACCCCTCGAGCCACCTGACCGGAGGTGCGGTGCTCGGCGACCGGGTGCGGATGTCCTCACACGCCCAGGATCCGGGGATCTTCATCCGCAGCATGGGCACCCGCGGTTCCACCACCGGGCTGGCCCGCGCCGCTCGGGGTGCGGTGAAAGTGCTTGCGGCAGCCGGATATGACATCATCATCGTCGAAACGGTGGGCGTCGGCCAGGTGGAACTCGACGTGCTGACGGTCGCCGATACGGTGGCGGTCGTGCTGGTGCCCGGGCTCGGCGACACCATGCAGATGAACAAGGCCGGCATCATGGAGATCGGCGACCTGTTTGTCGTCAACATGGCCGATCGCCCCGAGACCCATTCCTTCGTGCGCGATCTCAAGCAGGCGCTGGCCGTCGGCGCCGGCCACACACATGCCGACATGCCTCCGGTGTGCTGCACCGTCGCGCTCACCGGCGAGGGCGTGGACGCGCTGTGGACGACGTTGCGCGGCTTCGATGAGCGCGACCGTGATTCCGGGCGGCGTCGGCAGCGGCGTCAGGAGCAACAGAGCGATGAGCTCATCCGCGCGATAGAGCAGCGCGTCATCACGCTGCTCCGTGACACCATGGCCGGGTCGACAGGACTGGCCGAGCTGCGCCGGCAGGTCCTCGACGGCGAACTCACCCCACGGGCCGCCGCCGACCAGTGGATGGCCACTTTCACCTTGCACACCGACTCATGATTTACGTCGGTGCTGTGTCGGCCGGCGACCGCAACGACGGCGCGGAGATCGGCCACTGAGAGCGAACGCCCACGGTGATATTCGCGGCGAGGACTGGCACGGCGGCCATGGCACTCCGCTGCTCACCCGAGTGAAAAGCGTCCGGCGGACTCACGCGACACGATACGGACCGTTCCGTCTTGACTCGAGACGGACCGACTCGTATTGTCGAGATCACCCGTGAGAGCCCTACGGCCCACCATGCAATCGTTCGTTTCACGCCGAAGGAGACTCCCCATGCCCCATGTCGAGCAGCCCTCCACCCGCCTGGGTCACCGCATGTCGGCAGCGATCGGTGCCGGCGCCATCCTCGCACTGCTCGGGCTCACCGCGGCGTGCAGCAGCGAAAGCGATACCCCTGAAGAGTCGACCACAACCACCACGACCACAACCACCACGACACAGCCGACGGTGAGCCCGACCGAAAAAGCCCCGGCCCCCACCGGCACGGATGGTTTCACCCCTCCGGTCAGAGCGACTCAGCCGACCCTCGTCCATCCTGACGAGGACTGATCAGACATCGCGGGCCGGAATTCGCTGCGCCGCTGAACTTTCGCTTACCGACCCTCTACGGGAGCGCCGCGCCGATGCTCTCGCCCGCGCCCGTTCTAACGGTCTTTGATGCCGTCGGGTGAAAGCAATGACACCGATGAATCTCCAAGTGGCACAGCCTGTTGTGCGACAACCGTCGAAGGTGGCACCGGCTTTCGCAAGATCGGCCAGATCTCGCCGGTTCGGTTTCCCCGGCGTGGCCACAGCTCTGCGATGTCGACTATCTCGCCTTCGCCGCCCAGCGGTGGGGGTCGATCTCCAACGAATCACGGTCCCAGCCCGCCAGTTCGGCGGCCGCGCTGTAGGTGAACTCGAGGAAGTCCATCACGCACCGATCCGGATCCTGTGCCGTGCGCGCAGTTTCATACGGCAGCAGGTATTGACGCAGTTCGGTGTGGTAGAAGGTTCCTTCCGGCCGCCCGGCGTAATCGGCGTATCCGTCCGGTTCGGGGTAAGCGTAGGAGTAGAACGCGCCTTCTTCTCCGCCACCGGGCCAGAAGCCGCAGCTGCTCAGTTCGTGTGAGTAGGCCTCGACCATGACCCAGTCGCCGCAGTTCGGCGTCCCTCCGGGATGAGGGGGCGCGACGCGGCCGGAGAATCGGCTGCACGCCAAATCGAATGAGCCCCAGAAGAAGTGCACGGGACTGACTTTGCCGAGGTACCGGGAACGGAACCGTCCGATCACCCGATCGGCTTGCACCAACTGCTGCCAGAATGTGTTGGCGGCAGCGGGGTCGTAGCCCACGTGCTCATCCTCGGCGAACGGGATGGCAGGATCGACCTCGTTGGGGTGCTTGGAGATTCGCACCGCGATACCCAGGCGGTCGAGCATCGAGATCGTGTCGTCATGGAACTGCGCCACGGACCTGTCGCGCAACTCCAGATGGTCGGAGCCCCCATCGCTCACCCGCACCGCCAGAACGTGGTCGATGAAGTCGAACTCCATGTCGAAAAGCCGCGTGCCCACCGGAATAGCCGACGTCGTCAACCCTCGTGGTGAGACATACAGCGGTGCCTGCCACCAATGATTGAGCAGCGGCGCGTAAGCCAACCGCACCTTGCCCACGATCTGGGTCCACATGTGCAACGTTCTGCGCGTCGTCTCCCAGTCGTCTACGCGCAATGCCGGCCATCCGTTGCCCGCGGGGGAACTGGTCATGCCGGTTTCTCGGTTGTGGTCATCCTGGGATTCTCCTTCGGCAGGCAGATCGGACAGCGAATGACGAACCATTGCGTGACAGGGGTGGCCGGTACCGGGCAGACCACTGCCCGTACGATACGAGGCGGTTCGTCTCGCGTCAAGGCGAACCGCCTCGCTTGGATTGCGTGGGGGCATCTCCTAGGGTTTTCGCATGCCTGCCAACCCGCCGGACCCGGGACGGCGCAACGAGCACTCACGTCGCGCCATCCTCGAGGCGTGCATCTCGCTGATCGGCGAGGTCGGGTATGAGAATGTCTCCATCGAGGCGATCGCTCGGCGGGCATGCGTGGGCAAGCAGACGATCTACCGCTGGTGGCCCTCCAAAGGCGCAGTGATCCTCGAAGCCGCGATCCAGAGCCTGGATCCCGTGGTCGCATTCCCCGACACCGGCGACATCATCGCCGACCTGAGGACCCAGTTGAACGAAATCCTCGAGGTCGTCACCATGACCGGCTTCGGACCGGCCTATCAGGGGCTGGTGGCCGCCTGCCAGTCCGACCCCGATCTGATGCAAGCCGTCTTCGACCAGATCATCGAACCCAGCATCACGCAGTTCAGCGCGCGGGCCGCCCTGGCTCAAGACCGGGGTGAGATCCGGGCGGACGCCGACGTGGTGACGCTGCGCGACGTACTTTACGGGTTCATCGAGTACCGACTGTTGCATGGAATGCCCATCGAACCCAAGCACATCGACGCGGTTCTGCAACTCGCGTTCTACGGAGTGCGCTGACGTCAGCTGCGAGGGCGCTTTTCGCGCTTCGCACCGAAGCCCCTTGCGCCCAACCGTATACCGTTTGCGCGGTCTACACGGTCCGGTGGATCCAGGAGCTGACCTCGAGCTCGGCTGCGGCCGGTGAATCCTGTTGGCAGTGGTAGCTTCCCGGCGCTCCGGAGGGATAGACCACCAGACGTTTGTCGCTCGAAGCGGCCTCGGCGATCAGTCGTTCCCCGACGCCGACATCGACCATCCCGTCGTCACCCCCGTAGAGAGCCAGCAGCGGGCCGTCGATTTTGCTTGGCAGCTCGCCCAACTGGAACTCCGTGAGCCGATCGACTGCCTGCGGAACCGTGCCCGATCCGGTGACAGCCAGAAACATGGTCTGCAGGAAGTTCAGCACGGGATCTTCCGATTCCGAGACCACGTCCGGGCCGGTGAAGATTTCATGGAGCGCCTCGGGCGCGCTACTGATGACCGTGGAGCGCAAGCGTGGTTCGAACGCGGCAGCGCGCAGCGCATACAACCCGCCGAGGCTGTGCCCCACCAGTCCGATCCGGGTTTCATCGATGTCCGGCCGGGCCGCCACATGATCAATGACCGCCGAGATGACGGACTCGAAATCAGGCTGGGCGGTTATCCCGCGCCGCAGCGCTTCACCTTGGCCGGGGCCGTCAAAGGTCAAGACCGTGTAGCCCTGCTCGGTGAGCGCGCTGCCGACGGCGAAGTACATCTCCTCGGCCGAGCCGTCGGTACCCCCCACCACGATGACGAGGGGCGCAGGCTGTTGCACGTCTCGACGATCGCCGGCACACAGCCAGCCCGGAAGGAGGTTGCCGCTGTAGGGCACTTCGACGGGTTCGATACCGGGCGGGTGCAGCGCCGCCGCTTCTCCGAACGCTCGTCGCCGCGCTGCCACAGCGTCGCTCGCGCGCGGGTCCAGCGGAGACAGCAGTGCGCCGGCGTAACGGTGGTACATCGTTGCGCGCCAGAGCACGTCGCGCCGTGCCAGGGTGGGTCGGTCCCGATCAGACGCCGCCGCCTCCAATCGCGAGGCCGCCGCGGTGAAAGCCCGGTACCACTGCTCCTTGTCGCCCGACTCGACGGTCGACGCGATGGCTGAGACTTCGGTCAGGTCGGCGCCGCGCCGATAGGACAGTGCGCTGAGCCGAAGCAGCAGCGACGACCAGAAGGGATTGTCGGCCCAGAACGGGCCGGTGCGATTGTCGGTCACGGTGAGGGACTCCTCAGTTCTGGATCTTGTGGGTTCAGTCGCGGATCGGCCAGGGATTGAAACCGGGCAAGGCCAGATGCCCTGCGTCGACCGGTAATCCGACCCCGGTGATGTGGCTTGCGGCGTCCGAGGCCAACCACACAACCGCTTGCGCGGTTGCCCGCGGCGGAAGCGCGGTGGTGTTGGGAAGCACGTTCCACTGATGGACTGCGTGCAGATAGTCCTCCCGGCCGCCGTCGGGTTTGCCGCTGGCAGTGCGCCATCCAGCGGGATGATCGTTGATCTTGGTGTCGGTGGTGCTGGGCAGCACGGCGTTGACCCGGATGCCCTTCTCCCCCAGCTCGAGCGCAGCGGTCCGCATGAGCCCGATCACGCCGTGTTTGGCGGCGACATACGGTGCCGAGAACTTGGCGCCTTCCGCGCCGACATTGGACGAGGTGAACACCATCGCGCCGCCGCGCCCTTGGCTGATCATCTGCGGTGCCACTGCTTTCGCGCTGCGCCACACTCCCTCGAGGCAGACCCCGATCTGGATATTCCAGGCTTCATCCGAGGTCTCCCAGAGTGGGTGCGGCGACCAGTCGTACACCCCGGCGTTCGCCGCAAGAACGTCGATACGGCCGAACTCCTGGACTCCTGCGGCCACCAGCGCGTCAAGAGCAGCCTGGTCTCGGACGTCGGCGAGCTGGGCGACACATCGCCGTCCCAGTTGTTCCACCAGTTCCTTGGTCTCCAACAGCTCGGCCTCGGTGGACAGCGGGTACGGGATGGCCGGGAGGTCGTGTCCGATATCGCAGATGATCAGATCACCACCTCGACGAGCGAACTCGAGGGCGATCTCGCGGCCCATTCCGCGGCCGGCGCCGGTGACGAGAGCCACCTTGGACTCGAACGAAGACATGATCAGATCCCTTTCGCAGCGAATGCTCGTGGCACTCATCGTTTTTGAAGCCGGGAACTCCCGCCGGGGCGATCCGCGGAGCGCCCGGGCCAAACGATCGCCCACGGCACAGGTCGGGTAGCGCCAGCGTATCCGACAGATGCAAGGCCGTAAAGATCGGATGCAATACGACCAACTCCATCGATCCCCGCGCACCGGTCCCGAACAGGCATGTTGCCTCCAAAAATTGCATCCTATTTTTGCTCTATTGCATGACGAACTGTTAGCGTACGTCCGAAGACCGCTCTGCCCCGCCCCAGACACGGAGGTACACATATGAAGGCACTGTTGACCGACTCGAAGGCCCCCCGAGGACTCCGACTCGGTGAGCACGAGGACCCGGTGCCGCTGCCCGACCAGGTGCTCATCCGGGTCACCGCAGCTGCCTTGAACTATGGCGAAGTGGCGACCGTCGCGGGTGGACTGAAGCCGGGCTCGGGAATCGAGCGGCCGGCAGACGGGCTTGTGCTGGGATTCGACACCGCCGGCCACGTCGTGCAGGAAGCCGCGGACGGCTCCGGCCCCAAGATCGGCACCCCAGTCGTCTGTTTCGGGCCCGGTGGTGGCTGGGCCGAACTGCGGGCTGTGTCGACCGATTCCCTGGGGGTCCTGCCCGCCGACGCCGATACCGTGAAGGCCAGTGCGATCCCGGTGGCCGGACTCACCGCGCTACGCGCGCTCCAGCGCGCCGGAGCGGGGCTGGGGTCCACGGTGCTGATCACGGGCGCCAGTGGCGGCGTCTCGGGTTTTGCCATCCAGCTCGCCAAGATGGCCGGCGCACAGGTCATCGCCTCGACCACGAACGTACAGCGTCACGAGGCGGCCCTACGCGCCATCGGCGCAGACCAGGTCGTTGCCGGGCCCGAGTCGGTGACCGTGCCGGTGGATTGTGTGCTGGACATGGTGGGTGGCCCGCAGTTGGTGGCGGCCTACCGCAAGCTCGCGCAGAACGGCACCCTGGTGGCCGTCGGACATTCCTCCGACGTCGGCGAATCCTTCGCCTTCGGCGATCTTTTCGGTGACGGCGGCCGACACAACCGGTCGATAACGTCGTTTCACCTGACCGGCTGCACCGACTTGGGCCAAGGGCTCTCCTGGCTTGCGGGCAAGGTCCACGACGGCAGCCTCGACCCCCGCGTGACCTGGCAACAGTCCTGGCGAGACGTCGATCAGGCGATCGACGCGCTACTGGGGCGCCGCCTCAGCGGCAAAGCCGTGATCACGATCGACTGAACCGATGCGCATCCCCTTACCCGCGACCATGTTGGTGCTGACGTTCTCCGCCGGGCTCTGCGACGCCGTGGGTTTCCTCGCCTTGGACCGGGTTTTCGTCGGCAACATGACGGGCAATGTCATCATCCTCGGGATGGCGATCGGCCAAGCCGACGGTCTGCCGATCGCCGGGCCCCTCATCGCCTTGGTCACGTTTGTCGCTGCCGCCGGGATCGGCGGCCGCATCGTGCGCCGTCATCCCGAAGGCTGGCCTCCCCCGGTGAGCGCACTGTTCGCGACGGTCGCCGCGATGCTGGCGGCGGTCGCTGTCTGGTCGGCGCTCTCCGAGGTGACGGCGCAGCCGACGGCGATGATCGCCGCGGGGTTCCTGGCGGCCGCCCTGGGATTGCAGGCCGCGGGCGCACGCCACGTCGGGGTCAAAGATGTCACGACAGTGGTGGTGACGTCCGCTCTGACCGGGCTCGCCGCCGACTTCAGACACCCCGACTCCGCCAAGGACCTGTGGAAGCGTCGAATCGCCTCGGTGGCAATGATTCTCCTCGGCGCTTGCGCTGGCGCGGTCCTGCTTCGATTCGGTGTGGCGACCAGTCTCGCCGTGGCGGCGGCGCTGACAGCAGCCGTCACCGTGATCGGGCACCGATACGCGGCGGCGCGATGACAGCCGTCGATATCTGGGGCATGCTGCCGACTCCGTTCACACCGGACGGGCAGAGAATCGATCACGACTCGCTGGCCGCACTGGTGGCAGAACTCATCCGCCGCGGCGTGACCGGGCTCGTGGCCATGGGAGTCATCGCCGAACCGCATTCACTGTCGGCCCGCGAGCGCGCCGCTGCGCTGGAGACCATCGCGGCCGCCTCAGGAGATCTCCCGCTGTGCGTCGGGCTCAACGGGCCTACGCACCGCGACCGGTTGCGCGAAGCGGAGCAGGTGTCCCGCATCGGCGGCGGCCGGGAGGTAGCGGTCCTGATCCCCGTGACCGAGCCCGATTCGGGAACACTGCGCGCGCAATGGAGCGAAATTCATGAGCACACCGGCGTTTCGCTGGTGATACAGGATTATCCCGCCGCCAGCGGTGTCACCATCGAGATCACCGAACTCGAATCGGCGGTCCGCGGAATGCCGTTCATCACTGCAATCAAATGCGAAGCGCCGCCGACTTTCTGGCGTATCCATCACCTCACGGAGAATACCGGGGCACCGTGCATGGCCGGGCTCGGCGGCCTGAGCCTGATCGACGAACTCGAATGCGGCGCCACCTCGGTGGCTTGCGGCATCTCGCGGCCGGAAGTGGTACGTGAGGCGCTGACCCAGTGGTCGGCCGGTAACGCCGCGGGGGCCCGAACCGCCATGGCCGGGATCGCGCCGCTGATCAATTTCGAGGTTCAGGCAAAGACCAGCATCGCGATCCGCAAAGAGCATTGGCGGCGGCAGGGCATCATCGCTTCGGCGACGGTTCGCCCACCGGCCTACCCGTATGCACCCTTCCTCGACCGCTGCAGCACCGCTTACGGTTTCGTGGCACCCGGTCAACACCGCTAGCTCTCTGGGCGATGCGTTGACCGCATTCGACATCTTGCCCATAAAATGCAATCAGGTTCGACCGGAGTGCAGGTTCACAAGGAATGAGCGTCATGACCAGCGAGACAGACAGGCCAGCTGCCGACCACATCGTCTCGTCGCTTCAGCATCGTATTCTCACCGGCGAGATCGAGGTCGGCTCCTGGCTGCGGCACGGCGCGCTCGCCGAAGAATACGGAACCAGCCGCACCCCGGTCCGCGAAGCACTCCTGGTGTTGGCGTCGCGCGGGATCGTGACCATCGAGCGTAATCGAGGCGCACAGGTCAACGGACTGTCTGCACGCGATATCCGCGAGCTCGGTGACGTCCGTGCCACCCTCGAGGGACTGGCCGCCGAACTCGCGGCCGAGAGGATCACGGACCTGCAGGCCGAGACCATGCTCGCGTCCCTCGAGGACTACGAGAAGATCGCCGCGCGGATAGCCGCCCGCTCACCGAAGGACAGATCGTCGGGCCGGTCGCGCGGCGATGCCCAACGGTGGGCGGAAGCCAACGAGGCGTTCCACAGCATCATCCTGCAGGCCGCCGGCAACCGGAATCTGGCCGAGACGTTGCAACTCATCCACGGCAAACTCCCGAGCAACACCTCCTATGTCGCCTACGCCAACAGCGTCAGACTGTTGGAGCGAAACGTCAAGGAGCATCGCGAAATCGGGCGCGCCATCAGCGAGCACGACGCTGATACCGCACGGACCGCGATGACCGAGCATGTCCGCAACTCCATCGAATCGACCGTGCGCTGGGCCGAGGAACATCACCAGGTTCGCACCTAGGAACTCACTGTCAGGAGCCCGAATCTGCGTGCGCCTGCAGGAGTGAGCGCCGCAGGGCGTCCGGGATGGGTGCGGCGCGGCCGTGCTCGTCGACCGTGACCACCACGCACCGGCCCGTGGAGAAAACAGTGCCCGCAATGTCCCGGATCGTGAACGTCACGGTGTGCGAGGTGCGCCCGACCGCGGCCACCTGGAGATCGACGTCCACGGAATCCGCGGTCACCGGAATCGGCCGCAGGTACTCGATCTGATTGCTGCGAACAACCTGCATGGGCCGCCAGGACAGTCCCGCGTCCACGTAGCCCCGGGTCCTGGCGACCTCTACGTACTGCAGTTGAGCCGTGTTGTTGACGTGCCCCTGTGTATCGAGATCGGCGTACCGGATCTGTACCCGGCAGACGGCCACGGTTCCCACCTTTCTTCGCGTTGCACCCCCGGCCTCGGAGGTCAGCCCATGTGCAGCCCACCGTTGACATGGATGACCTCCCCGGTCACGAACGCGGCGTCCTCACTGCAGAGGAAGGCGATGACGGAGGCCACCTCAGCCGGCCGGCCGAAACGTCCGAGCGGGGTTGCGCGCAGCAGATGCTGCCCTTCCGCCGCGATCAGCGGCGCCG
This sequence comes from Mycolicibacterium sp. SMGY-1XX, assembly GCF_059132455.1. Lineage (NCBI taxonomy): Bacteria > Bacillati > Actinomycetota > Actinomycetes > Mycobacteriales > Mycobacteriaceae > Mycobacterium > Mycolicibacterium sp. SMGY-1XX. The sequence continues at coordinate 2,007,300 of NZ_CP101139.1, read as the reverse complement.
TCATGGCGGTTTCGATGATTCCCGGCGAGACCACGTTGACCCGCACCTGCGGGGCCAGCTCCCATGCGAGGCTTCGCGCGAACGCCACCAGTGCGCCTTTGGAAGCCGCATAGGCCGCGTGCTGCCTGCTGCCGCGGTGCGCCGCCATCGATGCCACCAGCACGATGGACCCGTCTGGCTTCAGTGCCGGGATGGCGTCGCGGACCAGATGCAGGGTGCCATCGAGATTCACCGCCATCGTCTGCCGCCATTGGCTGTCGGTGATGGTCGCGACGTCGTGTTCGGGATACACCCCGGAGGCCACCACGAGGTGGCGCAGGCCCCCGCCCAAAGCGCCTGCAGCCCCGATGAATTCCGCGGTGGAGGTGGTCGACGTGACATCGAGTTCGGTGGTCTCCACGCGGCCGTTCCCACCGTTGAGTTCCGCCCGGACAGTCTGCAGCACACTCCGATCACGATCCCCGAGCACCAGATCGGCACCGCGGCGGTGCAACACCTGCGCGAGGGCACGACCGATGCCGCCGGCTGCTCCGGCGATCGCGACCGTGTGGGCCGAGGAACGCGTCACGGTGCCATTCATTCGGAGCGGCGGTCGATCTGGCGACCGCGGTCATTGGTCACCGACGGCAGGGCGGTGGGGCTCGGCGAGGGCTCGCTGATGAGTTCGATGATGTAGTGGGTGACCTCGTGGTCCTCGAGGTTGCGGATGCGGTGCGGCGTCAGCGGCTCGTTGTGACCGACTGTCTTGAACAACACGAACCCGCGCTCGGCCGTCTGGCTGATCGACCACTCGGGATCACCGAGTTCCTGTGCCTCGGCTCGGCCGGCGTCCGGCCAGATCACGATGTGATCGTGGTGGTGCTGGTGGAAATCGAACATGCCGTTGGGCGGGAGGGTCATCGTCCAGACGCGGACCCGGTCGTTCTCGAAGATGAGGGTGTCCCCGGGGGTGGGTGGGAACTCGGCGGAAGTGGTGGACTCGGTCATGGTGTGCTCCTTCGGATATGGGTGAGAAGTTCTTGGTCACCGGCCGGCGGCATAACCCTGCGCGCCCCTGGGGTTGGCGGCCGCCCACAATTGTGCGTCCCGCGGTTGCCTACCCACGGCACTGAGTCTGCCCAGGGTCCAACTGCCGGCCCGGGTCACCACGTGGCCACGGGCAGACAGGTCGGTGATCACGTCGTCGCCGGCCCGGTCCTCGATCACCAACCCGCCCGGCGTCCAGGTGCGTGGCCAGAAGCTCTGCGCGAAGCTCGTGGTGTGGAAGGTGGGCGCCTCGATGGCCTCCTGGGGACTGGCCGATCCGACCAGCGTGCGCAGCAGATAACACAGCTGCCATTGGTCCTGCTGGTCGCCACCGGGCGTCCCCAGTGCGGTGACCACCTGATCCGCCGTGCCGAGCAGGGTGGGGCTCAGGGTGGTTCGCGGTCGTGCACCCGGCCGGAGCGCCGAAGGGCTGGCCGGGTCGAGCCACGTCATCTGCAGTCTGGTGCCCAGGCAGAAACCGAGACCGGCGACCGTGGGGGAAGATTGCAGCCATCCTCCGGACGGCGTCGCCGAGATCATGTTGCCCCACTGATCGACAACGTCGATGTGGCACGTGTCTCCGCGGGTGCTGCCCGACAGTTCCACGGTGGGTTCTCCGACGCCCAGCGCGCTGGCTGAGGTGTCGGCACCGTCGACTCGAAGCGGCGGGAGGTATGCCGGAAAGCCGATCTCCCCCGGCCTCGAGACTTGTGAGGCGGTGTCGGTGATCAGCAGCCGTCGATGCCGCCCGTAGTCGGACGACAGCAGGGTCGGCAGCACATCGGAGGCCACCGCGCTGCCGTAGTAGGCGTCCCGATCGGCCATGGCCAGTTTCATGGCCTCGACGGTGTGGTGAACTCCGCGCGCAGTATCGAGGTCGAGCTCGCAATCATCGAAGCCCGCAAGGATTTCCAGTGCTTGCAGCAGCACGGGGCCCTGGCTCCACGGTCCGGCTTTGAAAACCGTTACCCCGCGGAAGACGTTCGACACCGGAGGCTCCCACGTGGCGCGGAACCTGGCCATGTCAGCGGTCCGCAGCACCCCGTGATGATCTCCCCCGCTGGAGTGCCGATGGGGCGTCGTCTCGACGAATCGCTCGATGGCCTCGGCCACGAAGCCGCTGCGCCAGGTTCTCCGGGCGGCCTCGATCTCGTCCTCCCGGTCCACGCCCACCGCGGCGGCCACCAACCGGCGCAACGTCACCGCGTAGTCGGTGTTCACCACCACCTGGTCCGGCGCCGGCGGCCTGCCGTCGGGCAGCCAGCACTGCGCCGAGGTGGGCCAGTGGTCGCTGAACAACGAGGTGACAGTGCTGATCACCCCGGCCGCCGCGGCGCTGATCCGGTGCCCATGAGCGGCATAGTGGATGGCGTACTCGAGCACCTCACCCAGCCGCCACGTGCCCTTGTCGCGCAGCAACAGCAGCCAGGCGTCGACGGCGCCCGGCACCGCGGCGGCCAATGCCCCGGCGCCGGGCACCAGGCCGAGCCCGAGGGAGGTGAAGTGTTCGATGGTCGCTCGCTCAGGTGCCGGGCCCTGCCCGGCGAGCACTGCGGGACGCTCGCCGGCGCCCGCAACCAGGGCCACCAGGTCACCGCCGGGTCCGTTGAGGTGCGGTTCCACGATGTGCAGCACGAACGCCGCCGCCACCGCGGCGTCGAAGGCATTACCGCCGCGCTCCAGCACCGATTGCGCTGTGGCCGTGCCGATCCAGTGCGTGGACGCGCACATCCCGAACGAGCCGTGTAGATCCGGGCGCGCCTTCAGCGCGCTGTCCGGCCCCGTCACACCTGCACCTCGGGCGCATGCGAGTACTGCCGGCGCAGACTTCGTTTGTCGATTTTTCCGGTGCTCGTACGTTGCAGTGCGGCAACCGAAATGACCCGCTCCGGAATCCACCACCGAGGTACCCGGTCGGCCAGCCACTCGCGGAGCTCGTCCGAAGAGATGCTGCGGGATTGTTGCGCGACCACCAGGGCAATCGGGCGCTCGTCCCAACGGTCATGCGGCACACCGATCACCGCCGCCTCGGCCACCGCGGGATGGGCACACAGCTCTGATTCCAGCGTGGCGGAGCTGATCCACTCCCCGCCCGACTTGATCACGTCTTTCAACCGATCGGTGATGACGACGCGCGCCTCACCGTCGATGGTCGCGAGGTCACCGGTGCGCAGCCACTCACCGCCCTGTGCATCCCGGCGGAAGCTGTCGCCGCCGCGCCCACCGAGATACCGGCCGGCGATCCAGGGACCGCTGACCTCGAGTTCACCGACCGCGTGGCCGTCGCTGGGCAACACCGTGCCGGACTCCTCCACCACGCGGGCGCGGATGCCGAAGCTCACCCGCCCGACATCGTTGGTGGGTCGCTTGTCCCCCGGCGGGTCGGCGATCGCCACGATCGGCGAGGTCTCGGTCATCCCCCACGCGCACGTCAGCGAGACGCCCCATTCGTCGTGGTATGCGTCGACGAGCGCCTGGGCGGCCGACGCTCCCCCACAGAGCGCACGACGCAACGACCCCAGCTGATAGCCGGGGTGCTCGCGAAGCCATGCCAGCAGATCGGTCCAGACCGTCGGCACCGCACCGGATACCGTGGGCGAACACCGGGTCACGAGTTCGGCGATGGTCCGTGGCCGCACGAACCGGCCCGGCAGGACCAGCGCCGCGCCCGCCATCAGCGCTGCGTAGGGCAGGCCCCACGCATTGACATGGAACATCGGCACCAACGGCATCACCACATCACGCGACGAGATACCGACCGAATTGGCCGTGCAGGACGCCAACGCATGCAGATAGATCGACCGGTGGCTGTAGACGACACCCTTCGGATCACCGGTCGTGCCGCTGGTGTAGCAGATGGACGCCGCAGTGTTCTCCTCGAGTCGAGGCCATGCGAAATCATCGTCACAAGAAGACAATTGATCTCGGTAACCGGCCGTTGTCCGACCAGATCGGTGCAGTGAGTCGAGCACCTCGTCAGCGACCTCCGCCCCGACGAACACGACGGTGTGGACGTGCTTCGACAACCGCAGCACCTCGAGCACCAGCTGCGCGAACTCGCTGTCGCACACCAGCACGTCGTCGCCGGCCTCGTCGATCACGAAGGCCAACTGGGCGTTGTTCATCCGGGGGTTGAGAGTGTGCAACACCGCACCCATGGCGGGTACCGCGACATACAGCTCGAGGTGTTCGACGGTGTTCCACAGGAGTGTGGCCACACCGCGCCCCCGCCCGATGTCGAGAGCGGCCAGGAAGTTGGCGAGCCGGCCGACCTGCCGGCCCAGATCGCGATGGGTCACCCGCTCGACGTCGCCACTGTCGTTGCGGCACGTCATGATTTCCGCCCGGCCCGTGCGCTCGTACAGTGAATGCACCAAGGCGGTGAGAGTCAGTGGCGAGGCCTGCATGCCACTTCGCAGGTGCGCTGCTTGATGTGCGTCAGTCACGGCTGTCCACTCCTGATTCGGTACTCGATCTCCCCGGCGACGTCGTGCGGTGCCTCGTCGGGCATCCAGTGGCTGACACCGCGGAGTTCCCTGAAGCGGTAGTCAGCCCGGCACAACGCGGCGCATCCCAGCGCCGCGGCACGGCCCACCGCGAAGTCGTCCGCACTCCACAGGTACGTCGTGGGAATCGTGATGTCGGCCAGTTCGGTCGGTTTGGTCAGCGCCATCGCCTGGTAGTACTTCAGCGCATGCACGAGCAGCCCGGGATCGGCCAGCATCGGTTCGATGTAGGAGTCGATGGCGGCGGCTGTCAATCGAGAGTCGTCGAACATCGTGCGCAGTTCGGCCGCCCCGTTGTCGAGCAGGCGCTTCTCGACGCCCACCTGACGGTACAGCCCGAGATACGCTGAGCGCTCACGTTGTTCCGGGTCGTTGCGCAGCGCCCGTGCGTAGGCCAGCGGATGTGGGATCGACAGGGCCGTATAGGTACTGATGCGCGTCGGGTGGAGACCGGCGGCGAACCACCCCACGGTGGCTCCCCAATCATGGGCGACCAGGTGGCAATTCGGCTCATCCAGCGCATCGAGCAGGCCGATCACGTCCCCGGCCAGCGTGTCAGCACGATAGGCCGCAACATCTTTCGGCCGGGCCCCCCGAGAGTAGCCGCGCAGGTTGGGCGCGACAGTGCGGATGCCTGCGGCGTTCAGCAGTGCGGTGACGTCGGACCACTCGGAGTTGTTCTGCGGAAAGCCGTGCAGCAACACGGCAAGTGGGCCTTGTTCGGGTCCTGCGATGACGGCATCGAGAACGATGCCAGAGGTGGGTATGTTCACCGAGAGCCGGGCGGGGGCTTCATGGTCAGTCAATGGTGATCACCGCCTTGCCGTGCAATCGCCGTCCCAGCAGGAGGTCGATGGCGGCATCGATGCTCGACCAGTCGCCCGTCCACGACACACCCGGGTCGACCCGACCGTCTGCGACCTCTTCGGCCAGCCGGCCGAGGTCAGGGCCCAACCCGTCGCACCCGGACAGGTGGAATGTCACCAGTGAGCGGTCATGGCGCCGGCCGTCACCGAAGAGATCGCCGAACGCAAAAGACTCGGCCTGCTCCGCGGAATGGCCGACAGCAACCAGCGTGCCGCCGGGGGCGAGGCGGCGGAACGCCTCGACCAATTGGTCGCCGCCGACCATGTCCAGCACCGCGTTCCAGGGTCCGTCGGCGGCCACAGGAGTCGCGACCACCTCCGCGGCGCCCAGCGCACGGAGCTGTTCCCCGTGTACCTCGGGGCGCGACGTCGATGCGATGACATGAGCACCCTCGTTGTGCGCCAACTGAATCGCGAACCGACCGACACCGCCGGTTGCCCCGGTGACGAGAACCCGGTCACCGGAACCCACCCCGGCCCGGCGCAGTGCCCGCAATGCCGTCAGGCCTGCACCGGGCACCGTGGCCGCCGCGATCAGATCGGCACCGGAGGGCAGCACCCCGATGGAATCGGTGTCCACGGCACGAAGCTGCGCCCATGCCCCACCGAATGCGAACGTCACCACGGGCGTGCCCTCCGGTGGTCCGCTGCCGTCCGCGGCGGCTCGCTCGACGACCCCGGCAGCATCCACGCCGAGCACGGTGCCCTCGGCGGGGCGCTCGATGCCGGGAGGTAGCACCCCGCCCACCATCGCGATCTCACCGAAATTCAGTGATGCCGCCTTGACCCTGACCAGCGCCTGATGGGGTGCGGTCTCCGGGTCCGGCACCGATTCGACCCGAACCCCGCGGGGCGCCTCCCGAACCACGACCAGTGCGCGCATTCTCCAATGCCTTTCGTTCTGATGATCGACTTTCCGCGTCTGGCGTTCAGGGCGCCCGTGTCGTCGCCTGTGGCGCGGCACGCAGCTGCGCCAGTTCCTCGTCGCGGCCGATGGCCTGGCGCTTCACGTCCCGACGTGCATCGCTGGTGCGCCACCTGCCGGCCATCAGCGGGATGGTGGCAGCGCTCAGCAGACCGCCGATCGTCGAAATCACAAGCCAGAACTGCCATTGCGTGTGTGCGGCGGTGACGGCGGACAGGTCACCGTTGATCACCTTGTCTGCCGCAGGCACGACGAAGGAGACCGCTCCGAAGCAGATGGTGGCCACGATGCGCAGGGTCCAGCCCCAGACCGCCAGTGCTTTACCCACCAGGGCCGGGTCACGCGCCTCGACGGTTTCGGTGAATGCCGCAAACCACGGGACCTGGAAAAGACCCCAGCCGATTCCCAGCAGCGCCATCGCCGTGCCGAGCACCAGAACCCCGGCGTCACTGCCGATCAGGAAGATCAGCGACACCTGCACGGCGGTGCACAACACCGCACCCAACAGGATCCACGGCTTGCGGACCAGGTATCGGTCGGCCACGAAACCGCCGACAAACGCGGCGATCACAAAAAACGCCCAGCTTGCCGACACCAAGGCATTGGCGAACACCGAGTCGAGTCCGAACGCGGTGGCAAACAGGATGGGCGCCAAGGTGATCACGGTGTGGTAATAGATGAGCATCAACGGGAAGCCGATCACGGGCAGCAGGATGGCGACGGTCATCACGCTGCGCCATCGCGGGGCGGACTGCGCCTGGAACGTCCCTGCGGCCACCCGTGCCTCGAGCAGTTCCTTGTCCTCTTCCGACGCCGCGGCCTGCTCTCGCAAGTCCGCGCTCAGTTCGCGCAGGTACCGCACCGCGATGACGGCGAGCACACCGCCCACGATGCCCGCGATGATGAACTGGCTACGCCACGTCTGGAGGCGCTCCAACGTCAGCGCAGCGACCCCTGACGCCAGCAGAGAGCCCGCTGCCGGCCCGACCACCCAGAGCGCCATCGCGCGCCCGCGTCCCGACTGGGGACTGAAGTCACGGATGATCCCGGGCGCGGCCACCAGGGCCATCCCTTCGATGACGCACGTGACGCAGGCGATACCCAGGAACATCCACTTGTTGGTCGCCAGCGGCATACCGATGGCCGTGATCACACTCAGAACCAGCAGCCCGTACACGACGACACTGGCGCGCCCGAAGCGTTCCACCACGCCCGAGAGCAGACTCCCGAAAGCCCCCAACACGTTGCCGATCACCAGGATCGCCGTCAGGAAGCCGACCGACATGCCGAGTTCGCGATTGGTCAACGCCGAGGTGGCACCGAAGATGTACTGCTGGTAATACAGGACGACGGCGCATGCCATGGCCAGCGCCAATCGTTTTCGCCGCTCGGCTCCGACCGGGTAGTAGTCCAGCTCGCGCCGGCGAAGCATCTGCCGGAACCCCGGCTTCGAGCCTCGAGCTGAGGCGAGATCGGATTGCTCTGTCGTCACCGGTGACCTCCTGCCGCCGTCGGGAGCCGCTGCCCCGTCACGGGCACGCAGTGCAGGCGTCGCCGGATGCTGCGCCTTCGACGAAGCTAATCCGATTGCATCCTATTTGCAAGCATCGAATGCAATTCTTTGTGGTTCTGGTTCCAGACTCCACGTCGGGACGCGCGGACATCGCTGCGCCGATGATGATGGAACGCACTGCACCACAGTCGATTACCGCGGCAACCTGAGGCAGATCCGCCTCGCCCACATGCTGCGCGCCGCGGTCAGCCCTCGCTCGAGTCCCGCCGCGGGTGCTTCTGGGCGAAATCCCAGACGAGTGAGCTGACGTCGGGTCCGGCCCGGTCCGTGAAAAGACCCACCGAGGTGGGTCCGGAATAGGCATGCCCCATACCGTGAACGAGATACAGCTCGATGGCTGAGGCTGTCACGCCCTCAGGCGAGTACGTGGTGTGCGTGTACGGGTGGCGGCCGGGCGCCGCAGGAACCCTCGTTTCCCGCCGCTGCCAACCGAGGCTCTTGTTGAGTTCCCCGTCGTCCACCAGATCGCCGACGGCCGACCAGTGCTGGACCAGCCTGGCGGCCACCGTCGGCGGCACCACGGTGTCCGCCGAGCCCTGGACGACGAGCAGTGGCACCCGCCGGGCGCGGTTGCCCATCTGCGCCCACGCCTGGCGGGCGGTGTACTCCGGTGGCGTGGCGTCCGGATCGTCCGGATTCACCTGGTTCAGGCCGTACTCACCCCCGGCCACCGAGGTGGCGGTGGCGAACACGTCCGGATACGTCGCCGCCAGGATCACCGCGGTTCCCGCGCCCGAGGACGCGCCCACCACGTGCACGCGGGCGGGATCGGCGTTGTAGCGCTCGATGACCTGATGCGCCACGCCGGCCAGCAGCGCGGGTTCTCCGGTGTGGCGCTGTTGCTCACGCGGATCGCCGGAGCGCCAGCAGTTGAGCTTGTCGCGAAACATCCGCTGCGTGGGGTAGACCACGATGAAACCCTCGCGGTCGGCCAGGGCGTTGAACTGCGTGGTGGCCTTCATGCTGTTCCAACCGAATCCGGTCATTGCACACCCGTGGATCGCCATGATCACCGGCAGCTGGGCCCGGCCGTCATGCTGCGGCGGGACATGAACCTGATAACGCAGGCCTTGGTAGGTGTGGTTGACGTCGCCGTGGCCCATCCACCACGGCAGGCCGTACTGCGCGGCCGCGGTCAGCGACCCCAGCGCCACCACCAGTACCGCGACGACAGCGGCGAGGATCCGTGGCCATCGACGGCCGCCTGTGGGTGCGTGAGCGTCGAGCACCTCACCGAGAGTATCGAAGCAGCCGTTCGGCGGCGTTCTGACTCCACGCTGGGCCGTGGTTCGTGCTTTTCAAACCTGGCCGACGGCAACGGCATTCTCCGCCACTGGCGCTACGCTCGTGTCGTGGATGGGTTCAGCATCATCGCGGGAATATCGGCCTGACGATGTGCGGTTTATACGTCGATGTCTGACGATGAGCGCATGGATCCCGGCGGGTCTCGGCGACGTCGACGACTCCTGGCGATCGGACTTCCGTTGGCAGCGCTGGCTTTGGTCTACATCGCCGATCTGATGGTCACCTCGTCCAAGGTGCCCAGAGGCGTCACCGCAGCCGGGGTGTCGCTCGGCGGGTTGACCCCGGACGAGGCCGAGCAGCGCCTGCGCCGAGAGATCACTCCGCGTCAGGAACTTCCCGTTCCAGTCACACTCGGAGCACTGGAAACCACCGTGGACCCCCGCGCGGTTGATGTGACCGCGGACCTGCAGGCCACCGTCGATTCAGCCGGTGGGCAACCGCTGAACCCGCTCACCCGGATCACGTCGTTCTTCGTGGAGACCCCGATTGACGTGGTGGCCTCCGTGGACGAGCCCGCACTTGTCGCAACGCTGGAAGAACTCGGCTCCCAGGTCGCCGAGGACCCGGTGGAAGGCTCCGTCACGTTCGTCGACGGACGTCCCCGGACCTCAGATCCCGAATCCGGACAACGCCTCGACATCACCTCTGCCGCTGAGGTTTTCAGCCGACATTGGGCTAGCGGAGAAACCCTCGAGCTGCCGATGGTGGAGATTGCGCCAGACACCACCGCCGCCGATGTCGCGGTGGCCGCTGACAGTATCGCCGCCCCGGCAGTGTCCGAGCCCGTCATCGTCGACGGTGACAGCGGCGTCCGGGGCGTCATCACCGAGGACGTCATCGCAGCGGCGCTCAGTTTCCGGCCCGCACAGGGGCGTCTGGTGCCGGAGATCAACGAGAGGCTCATCGTCGACGAGTTACATCCCCAACTCGCGGCTTCGGAGATCCCGAAACGCGACGCCGACATCGATTTCGCCGCCACCCCGCCGGCCAAGGTACCGGCGCAGGACGGCCGGCGGCTGGACTACGACGCCACATTGGAAGACCTGCTGTCGGTTCTCCGCGATACCGACAACCGTGAGATCGCCGCGGTGTACGTCGACGAGAGTCCCTCATTGACCTTCGAAGCGCTCGAACAACTGGGTCCTGTGCAGACCATCGGTGAGTTCCAGACAGGTGGGTTCTCCAGCGATTCGGGCAGGAACATCCGCCGCGCCGCCGAACAGATCGACGGCATGGTCGTCCGGCCCGGGGAAACGTTCAGCCTGAATGCCGCCACCAATCCGCGCAACGCCGCCGCCGGTTATGTCGAGGCCGGCATCATCGAGAACGGCCGACCCGCCCGCGGTGTCGGTGGTGGCGTGTCCCAGGTGGCCACCACGTTGTTCAACGCCGCCTACTTTGCCGGCATGGAGGACATCGAACATCACGAGCACAGCTACTACATCAGCCGTTACCCGCCCGGTCGGGAAGCCACCGTGTTCGGGGATGTGTTGGATGTCAAATTCCGCAACGACGGGCCGACGTCGGTGCAGATACAAACCGACTGGACGCCCAGCGCCGTCACGGTGCGCCTGGTGGGCATCAAACGTTATGAGGTGACGTCCTCGCAGAGTCCACGAAGTCGACCCACGTCGCCTCAGACGATCACGATCCCCGCCGGCGAAGCCTGCAGTGCCAGCGGCGGCGCACCAGGATTCACCATCACCGACACGCGCACCCTGCGCGAGGTCACCGGCGGACCGACGCGAACCGAGTCCCACACCGTGATCTATGACCCCATCCCCAGGGTGGTCTGCGGCTGAGGCGCGCCGAATCCTCTGACAGACAGGAACTCAGAACCATGACGACGTTGCCACCCGACCGAAACGACGAAGCCCCGACACTGGCCGAGGACCTCCTCCTGCTGCTGTTCCAGCCCGAATCCGGGACGATCGCGGGCGAGAACACACTCTTCTACCCGTTGGCAGGAGCAGTGCTCACAGACCTCGCTCTCCAGAACAAGGTGACGACCACCACGTCCCGGGTCGGTACCGTCATCGTGGAACCTGTTGCCGGACAGGCACCCTCAGACGTGATCTATCGTTCCACCTGGGATTACATCTCCGCCAAGCCCCGAGGCATCCAGACCGTGCTCGCAGCCATCGGTCCGACACTCCGCCAGCCCCTCCTCGACCGTCTCATCGCGCGGGGTGACATACGCGAAGAAAAGAAGAAAGCGCTGCGGATCTTCGAAACCACCGCGCTTCGGGACGGCGGAAACGGGCGCCGATCCATCCTTCTCGACAGTGTCCGCAGTGCACTCGTGGATGGCACCGAGCCGACCCCCCGCATCGCGGCCCTTGCAGCCTTGCTGTGGAAAAGCGGGTCTCTGCCCCAGTTCGGCCCGGACATTCCCTGGACTTCCGCCGTCATCGGTCGCGCCAAGGAACTCGAGCACGGCAACTGGGGTGCAACGGCTGCCGGAGAAGCAGTGACTCGCACCGTCACCGCAATTGTGGTCAACAGCGTCATCGTCGCGACTACGGTGCACCCGCCGAACTGACGAGGCAATGAACGCCCGAGCGTGCTTCGGCGGGACGCCGATTGGCGTCCAAGGCATCGGGACCCAACAGCAGGAATCCCCGCGCGTTGTCGGCCTCGATCGCGTCGATGACAGTCGCGGATTGGGCCAGGGATCGTCCGGCGAAATCGGTACGGAAGGCACCCGGTTCGACAACAGTAGCCAGAACCCACCGGCGGACGCCCAACCTCGTGACCAAACCGCCGGTGAGCCAAGGGCTCACCGGCGGTTTTGTGAATACGGAACCTACTTGACGATCACATCCTCGAGGTCGTTGTTCTTCGTCTCAGGAAGCGCGAGCACGCAGAGCAAGCTCACCCCCGCCAGCGCGGCCAGCAGGACACCCACCCAGATGCTGGAGTAGTTGGCCACGATCTGTGCCGCCAGGATCGGCGGAATGGCGCCGCCGATGATCCCGCCCAGGTTGTAGCTCAATCCTGCACCGGTGTAACGGAATCGGGACTGGAACATCTCCGGCAGCAACGCACCCGCGGGACCGTTGGCGATGCCGTACAGCGACAGGGTGACGGTCACACCGATGAGGAACGCGATCGGCGAACCGGTATCGAGCAACGGGAACAGCAGCAGCGACCAGATCACCGCACCGCCGTAGGCCACGGCGATCACTTTCTTGCGTCCCACCCGGTCGGAGATGATCGCCGCGGCGGCCGTCACCACAGCGAGGACCACGGCGCCGATCATGCCGAAGCCCAGGATCATCGTGCGGGTGAACTCCAGGGTGCCCATGCCGTAGCTGGTGAGGAAGGTGCTGCCGGTGTAGAACATCGAGAACACCGTCGACATGGCCAGGCCTGCGATCAGGATCTGCTTCCACTGGCGCCGGAACGCATCGGCGAACGGCAGCTTCACCGGCGCGGTGGACGCCGCCAGCTTCTCCTTCTCCAGATGCGCTTTGAACACGGGCGTTTCCGCGATGGACAGCCGGATCCACAGACCCACCATGACCAGGATCAGCGACGCCAGGAACGGGAAGCGCCAGCCGTAGCTCAGGAACGCCTCGCTGGTGGCGCCGACGGTCAGCGACACCACGAAGAAGGTGCCGCTGGCCAGGAAGAAAGCGCAGGCCGGCCCGAGCTGCGGGTACACCGCCATTCGCCCGCGTTGATTCTTCGGCGCGTACTCGGCGGTCAGCAACGTGGCGCCGGCCCATTCCCCACCCATGGCCAGACCCTGCAGGAAACGCATCGTCACCAACAGGATGGGGGCCCAGATACCGATGCCGTTCTCGAAGACCCCGAACACGCCGGTGTCGTACCCGGGGAACAGGCCGATCAGCACCGTGGACAGCCCCATCATCAGCAGCGTCCACACCAGGGTGCGTTTGCGTCCGATCTTGTCTCCGAAGTGGCCGAACACGATCGACCCGACGGGACGGGCGAAGAAGGCCACCCCGAAGGTGGCAAACGAGGCGATGGTGCCCATGGCGGGGCTGACATCGGGGAAGAAGACGGCGGGGAACACCAAAGCGGCCGCGGTGCCGTAGACGAAGAAGTCGTAGTACTCGATCGTCGTTCCGATCAGGCTGGCAGCGCCGACTTTCCGAAGACCACGGCGTTGGGACGTCGAATCCTGGTTGGGAGTCAGAGCCGGGCTCTGCTGGTGCATGGGCATCTCCAAAGGTTGGATGGATCTCTATATGGTCCTACCATAGGTGTGGTACACACCACAAGGAGCTCGGCCAAGTTGCCCCAGCCACACCAATGGTCCTTGACGCACTTCATCACCCTCTGTATGGTCCGACCACAGGATGGTCGTCAGCACGGCGACCTGTCTTGAGCAGGAAAGAGATCTGATGGCCGCCGAGATGTTCTACGACGACGACGCCGACTTGTCGCTGATCCAGGGGAAGCGGGTGGCGGTCATCGGCTACGGCAGCCAGGGCCACGCGCAGGCGCTGTCGCTACGCGACAGTGGCGTCGACGTCCGCATCGGTTTGCAGTCGGGCTCCCGCAGCCGCACCAAGGCCGACGAAGAGGGCCTGCGCGTCCTGACGCCCGCAGCGGCCGCCGCCGAGGCCGACGTGATCGTCCTGCTGGTACCCGATCAACACCAGCGAACGCTGTACGCCCAGGAGATCGCCCCGGCACTCGAGGCGGGCAACGCGCTGGTGTTCAGCCACGGGTTCAACATCCGGTTCGGCTACATCACTCCCCCGGCCGGCGTCGATGTGTTCATGGTCGCGCCCAAGGGCCCCGGCCATCTGGTGCGGCGTGAGTACACCGACGGCCGCGGTGTGCCGGTGCTGGTGGCCGTGGAGCGGGACCATTCCGGACAGGCGTGGCCGCTGGCACTGTCGTACGCCAAAGCACTGGGCGGCCTGCGTGCCGGAGGCATCAAGACCACCTTCGCCGAGGAAACCGAGACCGATCTGTTCGGGGAGCAGTCCGTGTTGTGCGGTGGTGCTTCACAATTGGTGATGTACGGCTTCGAAACCCTGGTCGAGGCGGGTTACCAGCCGGAGGTCGCGTACTTCGAATGCCTGCACGAGCTCAAGTTGATCGTCGACCTGATGTACGAGGGCGGCATCGCCAAGCAACGCTGGTCATGCTCGGACACAGCCGAATTCGGCGATTACGTCTCGGGCCCGCGCGTCATCACCCCTGATGTCAAGGAACACATGAAGGAGGTTCTGGCCGACATCGTGGACGGCACCTTCGCCAAACGGTTCATCGACGACCAGGACGCCGGTGCGGGTGAATTCCGCACCCTGCGCGCCCAGGGCGAGCAGCATCCGATCGAAGCCACCGGCCGCGACCTCCGCGGCCTGATGGGTTGGATCCAGCAGCAGGACAACGACTATCAGGGCAGCCCGGCCCGGGCATGACGATGACCGACGGCAGTGCGGGTCCGCAGTCGATGAAGTCCACGCCCGTGGCCTGGAAGATCATCGTGGCCACCGAGGCGCCGTGGGTCGGCGAGGTCTACCACACCCGCCCGGGCAACCACCGGCACCGCTTCGATTCGCTCGAATCGTTCTGCGGCCAATTCTTGGCGGTCACCGGGTGGCCGTTGCATTCGGTATCCCCGGAACCGGCACCACACCCCATCGGCCGCCACTCTCTGAGCCCGAAGCTGCTACGCGAAAATGCCTCAGGCAAGCACAAATTCATTGTATCGGCCGATCAGCCGTGGACGGGTCAGGTGTATCGGACCCGGCCGGGGCTCGGCCGCCTGCACTTCACCACCTTCGAGGGGTTTCTCCGGTCGGTGGTGACCCTCACGGGCTGGACATTCGAGACGACGCCGCCCCAGCGGATCAGCCAGCCCGCCTGAGACCGGCGTCTCGTCCGCCGTGGGTCAGCTGGCTTGCCGTCAGGTCTGCGGCCACCCCACCGTCACCCGCGGCGATCGCATCGATGATGGCGCTGTACTCGTCGGTGACGGCCGAAAGGTTCCCGATGAAGTCGTCCCAGCTCTCGAATTCGGTTGACCGGGTGCGCCGTTGAGCGTCCCGCAACGCCGCCATCAGCACCGCGGACAACCCGTTGCCGGAGGTCTGCACGATGCGGGTGTGGAAGGCCGCGTCGAGGTCGTTGAATGCGGCAGGGGTGCGAGCGGCCCGCATCTGGTTCACCAGGTTACGCAGGACGGCGATGTCCTCGGCAGTGGCGTTGTCGGCAGCCTTGCGCGCCGCCAGGCGTTCGATGAGCAGCCGCACCTCGCCGAGATCTTCTGTACTGAAAGAACCCAGCTGCAGGTGAATTCGTAGCACCATCGCCATACCGGCCACACTGTCTTTGACGATCCGTGATCCCGAGGCCGGACCGGTGCCGGTGCCCGCCTCCACCACACCGATGGCCTCGAGGATGCGCAGTGCTTCCCGCACCGCTCCGCGGCTGACCCCCAGCGCCTCGGCGAACTGGCGCTCAGGTGGCAGCCGGTCGCCGGCCTTCAGGGTGCCCAACACGAGGCGGTGCTCGATTTCAGCCACCACCTGCTCGTGGGTGCGCATGCGCGCCAAGGGCTTCCACTGTGCTGGTGAGATGTGCTCGGACGTAACGTCGGCCACGGTGTCCTCCTGCAGGGATTCGGCGTCCCTGATCGATGGATCTCAGCTGCGGACCGTCAGGTCTGACTTCACCCTCACCTCAGCGGGGTGTCACAGTAGCGCGACTGTGCTGGATTCTCACCAACTTCATCGGGCCCGCGGCAACCAGTCTAGAGCATGAAGAGCCGTCCGGATACCGCCCGTAGCTACTCGTGTCGCACCGGCAACGCCGACTTCAGCGCCGCCCGAAGGGCACTGGGCGTTTCCGGCCGCGCGCCTGCCGGCAGGAGGCCGTCGGCGATCAATTCCTCGCTGAAGGTGATGAGCCAGGGCATGCGCAGTTGGGCGGTCTTGATCAGTTCCGCGTCGCCGAAGATCGCCATCGGCCGGTCCTGCCGCGTGACCCCGTGATCGATCACCGCAATCGAGTCGGCCCAGTCCAACGCCAATGCGGTGTCGTGGGTGGACAGCGCGACGGTGGTGTCGGCCCGTTCCAGGTCGGCCAGTGTGGCGAACAACGCGTCGACCCCCGCCGGATCGACGCCCGCGGTGGGCTCGTCCAACAGCAGCACACACGGTTGCATCGCGATCGCTCCCGCGATGGCGACCCTCTTGCGCTGCCCGAACGAAAGCTGGTGGGTGGGGCGGCTTCTGAGGTCTTCGATGCCCAGCAGCTTCAGCGCGCGATCGACGCGTTCCCGGATCTCGGTGGCCGACAACCCGAGATTGATCGGGCCATAGGCGACGTCTTCGGCGACATCGGCGGAGAACAGCTGATCGTCGGGGTCCTGGAAGACGAGCTGCACCGCTTGGCGGTGCTCGCGCAGACCTCGACGCGACCTGGCTATCGGGCGGCCGTCGAGGGTGATCGCCCCCGAGTCCGGCGCCAGTGTGCCCGCCAGGCACTGCAACAGGGTGCTCTTGCCGGATCCGTTGGCGCCCAACAGCGCGACCCGCGAGCCGGGAGCGATGTCGAGATCGGCGCCGGCCAGTACCTCGGCACCGCGCAGATACCCGAAGTGCAGACCGGCCGCGGCCAGGTGTCGGTGGCTCATGGTCGCTTCCTCACACCAGCGCCAGTGACGTCACCGCGACGACGACGTTCGTCGCGGCCGCGGCGACCACGAAACGTGCTGAGATGGCCGGTTTCTCGGGGCGGGCCAGCGGCGCGCCCAGGTTGCGACCGCTGAGCCCCCGCTCCAGGGCGTGGCCGCGCTGCCAGGCCCGGACCAGGACGGCGGCGGTCATCAAGCCGGCCGAGCGCACCGACCGGAAGACACTCGAGTACCCGAGCCGGCCGACCTGCGATTTGCGCACCACCCCAATGGAATCCAACAGCAGGAAGATCATCCGGTACATCACGGTCACCACGTCCACGCAGGCCGAGGGCACCCCGATCCGGCGCAGGGAGTCGGTGAGGTCGCTCATCGGGGTGGTGGAGGCGAGCAACATCAGCGCCGCGGTGGCCGCCACGGCGCGGGCGACGGTCGCACACGCCCGCGTGATCGCCTCGGCGGAGGTCGTCAGGGTGGGGCCGGACGGATCCAGGCTCACCGCCGTGGACACCCCGGCAACGAGGATGAACACCATCGGGATGCTCAGCATCCGCAGCAGATGGGTGGCGGGCAGCCCGGCCAGGTGCGCCGCCGCCAGGGCGACCAGCAGCACCAGAGCGGCAGCGGGCCACGGGGGCAACACCACCGCGCACGCCAGGAGCCCGCCGCACAGGATCACCTTCTCCAGCACGGACCGGGACCGCCATCGGCTGTCCCAGGCCGCACTGTCGAGGCGTGATCCGATCAAGAGCGGTCGTCACCGGCGACGGGCGCGGTGGCTGGGGTGTTCCGTCGGCGCCGCAGCGCGCCCAGCGCATAACCGAATACACCCGCACCGAGTGCTGCCTGCAGCGCGAACAGTCCTGACTCGACTTCGGCGGACGGCGGCGCGAACACCTGCGCGAACCACGGCTCGTAATCCGGGTGGCCCTCTTCGATGGCCGTGACGGCGGTGGTGTCGGTGCCGACGAACGACTCTTCGGATTCGTCACCGGCGATGCCCTGGCCGATGGTCAGGCACACGATGAAGATGGCGGCTGCGGCGGCCAGCAGGCCGAGGTTGATCAGCCATGATCTCGTCGACTTCGGCGATTCAGACATCAGCAGCCTCCTGCCGCTTGGCGCCGAGCACCCCGAGTTGGGTCAGCTCCGGCTTGGCGACGCTGAGCAGCACCCGGAACACCACCACACCCAGCAGGCCTTCGATGACGGCCAGCGGAATCTGGGTCACTGCGAACACGGACAAGAACTTGACCAGTGCTCCCAGTACGCCGGACTGGGCATCGGGGAACGCCAGTGCCAGCTGGACCGACGTCGCACAGTAGGTCGACAGGTTGGCCGTCATCATCGCCATGAAGATGGCGGGCAGGATGCCCGCGCGGCGCGTCAGACGCCAGAACGCGTAACCGACCCAGGGCCCCACCACCGCCATCGAGAAGACGTTGGCGCCCAGCGTCGTGATACCGCCGTGGCCGAGGAGCAGCGCCTGGAACACCAGGACCACGGTTCCCAGGAAAGCCATCACCGGGGGCCGGAACAACACCGCACCCAGGCCGGTGCCGGTGGGATGACTGGAGCTGCCCGTCAGCGACGGCAGCTTGATCGCCGAGAGTACGAAAGCGAACGCGCCGGCCGCGGCCAGCAACAGCCGCGATTCCGGGCGCTCCCGGACCTCCCGGACAACGGCTCGGGCGCCGTGAACGACAAATGGTGCGGCGGCAATGGTCCACGCCGCGGCGTGGACAGGGGGAAGGAATCCTTCAGCAATATGCATGGGCCACGGTTCTCTCCTGCAGGAATCTCTGCGTTCCTGATCAATGGATTCGACTGCGGGCCCTCAGGTCTGACTTCACTCCCGAAGGGGGTGTCACAGTAGCGCGACTGTGCTGGATTCACACCAGCTTCATCGAGCCCGCGTGGTTATGGTAGGGCATCACCTGAGTTTCAGGGCGATACCCGGGTTTCAGCCGGCCCAGCGCAGGCCGGTGAATCCGACGGCACGGTAGAAACCGACGATGTGATCGCCGACCAGTTGGCCCGCCTGCTCGCCGTTGCCCGCGGCGATGGCATCGACGATGGCGGCGTGTTCGTCGGTCAGCGTCTGCATGGTGGCAGCGGGGTCGTCCAGGCTCTCGAACGCGGTCACCATGGCGTCGCGAAGCGCCTCACGCATGGCGGCCATGAGCACCGCCGACAGCGCGTTGCCCGAGGCCCGCACGATCCGGATGTGGAAGGCCGCATCCAGGTCGTTGTAGGCGGCCGTGGTGTGCACGCCGTGCATCTGCTCGACCAGCTGCCGCAGTTCGCCGATGTCCTCGGCGGTGGCATGCTCGGCGGCGTTGCGGGCGGCCAGGCGCTCGATGAGCAGCCGGACCTCCACCAGGTCCGCCTGATTGAAGGAAGCCAGTTGCAGATGGATGCGCAACACCATCGCCATACCGGCGATGCTGTCCTTGACGATCATCGACCCCGACGAGGGCCCGGAGCCGGTGCCGGCCTCGACCACACCGATGGCCTCCAGGATCCGCAGCGCCTCGCGCACCGCGCCGCGGCTGACGCCCAGAGCTTCAGCGAACTGCCGTTCTGGGGGCAACCGGTCCCCCGCCTTCAACGTGCCTGCGACCAGGCGGTTCTCGATCTCGGCCACCACCTGCTCGTGCGTGCGCATACGTGCCAGCGGCTTCCACTCGGACGGAGTTGCCTCGGACACGGTCGCACCTCTTCTTCTCGAGAAGACCTCTGAGGGGTTGATGGTACCGACCAACCGTCGGGTTTCCCGTGCAGTGGTCGGTACCATCTCGAATCCTCAGAACACCGGTGTTTCTTGGTAGCTGCCGAACACCTCACGCAGCGCACCGGTGATCTCGCCCATCGACAGGTGCGCGCGCACCGCTTCGATGGTCGCCGGCATCAGGTTGGCGTTCTCGTCACGGGCCACCGCGAGCAGGTTTTCCAGTGCGGCCTTGGCGCGCTCGGGGTCGCGGTCGGCCCGGGTCTTCTTGAGCCGCGCGATCTGACGGGCCTCGGACTCCGGGTCGAGCTGGTGGACCTCGATCTTCTGGTCTTCCTGCTCGTCGACGTACTTGTTGACGCCGATCACCGGACGGTCACCGGAGGCCTTGCGCTTGGCGTAGTCGTAGGCGCTGTCGGAGATCTCCTTCTGGAAGAACCCCTGCTCGATGGCCGGGACCACCCCGCCCATGGCCTCGACCTTGTCCATGTACTCCTGGATGCCCTTTTCGATCTCGTCGGTCAGGGCCTCGACGTAGTACGAGCCGCCGAGCGGGTCGATGACATTGGGGACATTGGTCTCGTCGGCGATGATCTGCTGGGTCCGCAGCGCGAGTTTCATCGCCATCTCGCTGGGGATGGTGTACGCCTCGTCGAGGCCGTTGGTGTGGATGGACTGCGCGCCACCGAGCACCGCCGACAGCGCCTGGATGGCGGTCCGGACGATGTTGACCATCGGCTGCGGCTTGGTCAGCGTCGCCGCCGCGGTCTGCGCGTGGAAACGCAGCCGCATCGAGTTGGGCTTCTTGGCCCCGAAGTGCTCCTTCATCATCTTGGCGTAGTAGCGGCGGACGGCCCGGAACTTGGCCACCTCTTCGAACATGTCGGCCTGGGAGACGAAGAAGAACGACAGGCGTGAGGCGAAGGTGTCCACATCGACACCGGCCTTGACCACATCTTCGACGTAGGCCTTGGTGATGGCCATGGTGAAGGCGACTTCCTGCACGGCGTTTCCGCCGGCCTCACTGATGTGGTAGCCGCTGATGTTGACGGGGTTGTAGCGCGCCATGTGCTCGGCACCGTAGGCGATACAGTCGCGCACGATGCGCATGCTCGGCCGCACCGGGAAGACCCATTCCTTCTGCGCGACATACTCTTTGAGGATGTCGTTCTGAATGGTGCCCGACAGCTTGTTGAGGTCCATGCCGCGGTCCTCGGCGACGGCGATGTACATCGCCAGCAGGATCCACGCCGACGGGTTGATGGTCATCGACACCGAGATGTTCTCCAGGTCGATGCCCTCGAACAGCGCGGCCATGTCGGGCAGCACGTCGACGGCCACACCTTCGCGGCCCACCTCGCCGAGGCTCATCTCGTCATCGCTGTCCAGGCCCATCAGTGTGGGCATGTCGAAGTCGACGGACAATCCGGTCTGGCCCTGGGCGATCAGGTACTGGAAACGCTTGTTGGTCTCCTCGGCCTGACCGAACCCGGCGATCTGACGCATCGTCCACTTACGGCCGCGGTACATCGTCGGGTAGGGCCCACGGGTGTAGGGGTACTGCCCGGGCAGGCCGATCTCTTCCCAGCTCTCCGGCAGGTCCTGCGGGCCGTACACACGCTTGACCGGCATGCCCGAACCCGTCAGGTACTCGTCCTTGGCCTCGGGCGCGCGGGCGATGAAGTCGGCGAGCTCGTTGGCTTCCCACTGTTCGAGGTCCGTTTCGGCGCGCTTGCCCAACGCATCGGAGACGAGGCGCACTTCCTCGGGGATCGACTTTTCTTGAGAGGTCATGAGTTTCCTTTTCCTATGTCGGTGGGGTCTACGGCCATGGCGGTGAGCAGTCGGGCGGCGGACTGGCGCGGTTCCTCATCGCGTGCGATCAGGGTGTCCACCGCGGCGTCGAAGTCGGGGCGTCCGACGCGGAACTGGTCGGCGATCAGTGCCTCTGCCGCCCAACGGATCCGGGTGGCGGCATTGCGCCGCTCGACCTCCCGCAGCGCTCCGTTGTCGACCATCCAGGTGTGGTGCTTGGCCGTCTCGTCGATCAGGTCGGCCACCCCCTCGCCGGTGGTGGCGGTGACCTTCTTGATCGGCACGTCCCACTTGCCCGCGAAATTGTGCGCCAGCCGCAGTGATTCACGCAGCTGTTTGACCGTCAGATCCGCGCCCGGGCGGTCTGCCTTGTTGACCACGTGGATGTCGGCGATTTCGATCAGGCCGGCCTTGATCGCCTGGATGTCGTCACCCAGCCCGGGCACGCTGACCACCAACACGGAATGGGCGACACTGATGACGTCGACCTCGGATTGGCCGACGCCGACGGTCTCGAGGATGATGACATCGAACCCCGCCGCGTCCAGCAGGACGATGCCGTCGAGCACCGCGCGGGACAGGCCGCCGGTGGCACCACGCGAGGCCATCGACCGGATGAAGATGTTCTTGTCACCGGCCAGCTCCGTCATGCGGATCCGGTCGCCGAGGATCGCTCCACCGGAGTAGGCGCTGGAGGGGTCGACGGCCAGGATCGCCACGCGCACACCACGATCGGCGTACTCGCGGGCCATCCGGGTCACCAGTGTGCTCTTGCCGCTGCCGGCGGGTCCGGTGATCCCCACGACGTGGGCCCGGCCGCTGTCCTTCCACACTTCGGCCAGCAGTTCGGCGGCCGCATCCGACCGGCTCTCGACCAGCGTCAGGCCGCGCGCCAGGGACACCTGCGACCCGGAGCGGATCCGCTCGGCCAGGCCGACCACCGGCGAGACGGTGGCGGTCTGGCTCATGATGTCGTCTCCCGGTCCAGTGACTCGAACAGGTTGCGGTCGTCGATGACCCGGCGTGCCTTGAACTCGGTGCGCTCGAACGTGTTCGGCGCCACGGTGGCGACCTTGGCGCCCACTCCGAGGACGGTGCGCAGATCTTCACCGACGCGCTTGATCCACACGTCCTGGCTCACGGTCGTCAGCGCGGCATCGAACTCGACCTGCACCAGCAGTTCGTCCATCGTCTTCTCGCGGGTGATGACGATGCGGTGCTCGCCGCCATAGCCCTCGGCGCGCATCACCACCTCGTCGATGGCATTGGGCTGCACATTCTCACCGCGGATCTGGAACATGTCGTCGATGCGGCCGTAGATGCCCTTGGGCAGGAACGGATAGGTCCGGCCCCGCGACGCGTCGGGGGCCTCCCAGCGGGTCAGGTCGTTGGACAGCAGCCGGATCATCGGCTGCGACGTGCGCTCCAGGGTGGTGTACACCGGGGTGCCTTCGCTGCCGTACGGGACGCGCAGCATGGTGCCCGGGTCGCACACCTCGGTGTAAACCAGGTCCTGCCAGGCGAATACGCCCGGCTCACTGCGGCTGGCACCGAGGTGCATCCACGGCGCCACCTCGCCCATGCTGCCGGAGTCGTAGACCTCGACATCGAAGGCGTCGATGATGCGCTGCCGGATCGCCGGCACGCTGGCCCCCGGTTCGCCGGAGAAGAACATCTTGCGCAGCCCGAGGCCGCGCGGGTCGATACCGTTCTCGACGGCCACCTCGGCCAGGCGAAGCGCGTACGAGGGCGTGCCGTAGAACACGGTGGCCGACATCTGCTGCATCCACTGCAAGGTGCGAAGGCTCTGGCCGGCGAACCCGGCGCCGAACGGAAATACGGCTGCGCCAAGACGTTCCGCGCCGCTGTAGGCGCCCCAGGAACCCCAGTACTGGGTCAACGGCGAGCCGATCAGCACCACATCACTGGGCCGGATACCCATCCCCCACATGACACGGGCGTGGGCGTTGGCCACTGCCACCCAGTCGTTCTGGCTGATCCCGAACGCCGTCGGGCGGCCGGTGGTCCCGGAGGTTCCCTTGATGTGCGTGACATCGATGGGGTCGATGCAGAGATAGCTGCCGTAGGGCTGGTGCTCGGCCTGGTCGGCGCGCAGCTCGTCCTTGTAGATCACCGGCACCCGCTCGAACTCTTCGAGCGAGGTGATGTCCCCGGGTTCCAGGCCGGCCGCCGACCACTTCTTGCGGTAGAACGGCGCATGCTCCCAGGCGTAGGTCATCAGCTGCTGGATCCGTTCGAGGATCTTCGCGTCGCGTTGCTCGGGATCCATGGTCTCCCGCACCGGGAACCAGTGCTCCTGGTCGGCCGGGGGCCGGTAGTCGGCGTCGTAACGCGGCGGCCAGCCCCATGACTCCATGTCGGGTTCTGGCGTGGCCATCAGTTGGTCGCCTCCACCGGAGCGCACGCCTTGATGGTCTCGACGATTTTCTCCGGGGTGGTGTCCTGCCCGAGCACGGCGGCCACACCCATCTTGTGGAGTTCGATCTCGTCCTCGTCGGGCATGACGCCGCCGGCGACGATGGCGAAGCGGGGCTTTTCCTCCATCTCGTCGATGATCTGGAAGATCTTGGTGAAGATGTGCATATGGGCGCCGGACAGCAGGCTCACGCCCAGTACGTCGACATCCTCCTGGGTCGCGGCCTCGACGACCTGCGCCGGGCTGCGGTGGAGTCCGGTGTAGATGACCTCCATACCCGCGTCACGCAGGGTGCGGGCGACGACCTTCACCCCGCGGTCATGTCCGTCGAGCCCGATCTTGGCAAGCATCACGCGGATGGGCAGCGCCGACGGTTGGTTCATGAATTTGCCTCTTCTGTGGGACGACCAATCTGTGGTTCTACCATAGACCGGGTACGGTGATGCACGCAACAACCGCGGGCCAAATCGGCGTCCCGCCACATCGAGCTCAGATCAGGAAGGGGCAGTGATGCCGCATCCCTCCACCGACCCGGCGCTGCACATCGACGGGCACCTCGCCACGATCACGCTGCGCCGACCGAAGGCGATCAATGCGCTGCACCCGAAGGACGTGGAGATACTGACGCCGATGCTGAAGCAGGTGGTCGCCGATGCTGACGTGCAGACCATCCTGTTACGCGGCGAAGGTGAGCGGGGCTTGTGCGCCGGCGGGGACATCAAAGAGGTCCGTTCGATGATCGAGTCCGGCAACCTGCACCACCTCGAGGCGTTCTGGTCGGCGGAGTACCGGATGGACCATCTGATTGCCACATGCCCCAAACCGGTGGTGACGATCGCGCACGGACTGACGCTCGGCGCGGGCGTCGGGATGGCCTCCCACACCTCACACCGCCTGGTGACCGATTCGACGCGCCTCGGCATGCCGGAGGTGCTGATCGGCCTGTCCCCCGACGTCGGGGGCCTGTGGCTGTACTCGCGAGCACCCGGCCGCAGCGGAACCTTCGCCGCCCTGACCGCTGCACACCTGAGCGCCGGTGACGCCCTCTACATGGGCCTTGCCGACCACTACGTTCCCGAGCACGAACTCGACGGCGTCGTCGACCGTCTTCGCCATGAGCCCGTCGACGAGGTGCTGCAGAAGTTCGACCATCAGCCGCCGTCGTGGGTGCAGGAACATCGGGACGTGATCGACTTTGCTTTCGGCGCAGGCACTCTCACCGAGATCGTGCAGCGCGCCGCGACCGCCGGCCTACCGACCGACGTACTGACGACGGCCGCTCCCACCGCACTCAACGTCGCCCGCGAGGCGCTGCGCCGGGCCGCCGC
Source organism: Mycolicibacterium sp. SMGY-1XX (assembly GCF_059132455.1). Lineage (NCBI taxonomy): Bacteria > Bacillati > Actinomycetota > Actinomycetes > Mycobacteriales > Mycobacteriaceae > Mycobacterium > Mycolicibacterium sp. SMGY-1XX. The sequence continues at coordinate 1,982,164 of NZ_CP101139.1, read as the reverse complement.
GATGACGGATCTGGCGCAATGCCTGCAGCAGGACCTGGTGGTGGGTCTGCACTGCGCGGCACACCCGGACATGGCCGAGGGTATCCGCGCCCGCGTCATCGACAAGGACCGCAACCCGCGCTGGCGTCCCGCCGGACTCGATGAGGTCACCGATGCCGACGTCGAGAAGTTCTTCCAGCCGGTCGGGACGCCGTTGGACGTTCCCGGTTGGTGATCCCGATCAGCGTGTCGAAGGCTGCCACCGCGCCGATGACGGTGATGGCCGGCGGCGACATGCCCGCTTGGGCCACTGCGGCCGCGATGTCGGCCAGCGTGCCGCGCACCAGGCGTTGTCCCACGAGGGTGCCGTTTTCGATTGTCGCAGCGGGAGTTTCGGGTGCCAGCCCGTGGCGCAGGAGTGCGGTGGTGATGGCGGGCAGTGTGGTGACGGCCATCAGGAACACCAGGGTGGTACCGGCCTTGGCCAGCGCGGCGTAATCGACCGTCGAGGCGGGGTCGTCCGGAGGCACATGGCCGGAGATCACCGTGACCCCCTGGGTGAGCCCGCGGTGCGTGGTGGGAATGCCCGCGACCGCGGGCACCGCCAACGCCGAACTGACACCGGGGATCACGGACACCTCGACACCGGCCTGCGCGCAGGCCAGCAGTTCTTCCCCGCCGCGCCCGAACAGGAAGCTGTCGCCGCCTTTGAGTCGCACCACGGTCTTGCCGTCGGTCGCGTGGTCGATGAGGATGCGATTGATTTCGTGCTGCGGAGTCGCCTTGCCGAACGGGATCTTGCCCACGTCGATCACCTCGATACCGGAGTCGAGATCGGCCAGTACCGACACCGGCCCGAGCCGGTCGGTCACCACCACATCGGCCGAGCGCAGCGCCTCCAACCCGGCGACGGTGAGCAGTTTGGGATCACCCGGGCCGCCCCCGACGAGAATCACCCGGCCGGTGTCGCGGTTGCCGCGCTGTCCCTCCCGGTCACGCCAGCACCAGATCCGACGTTCCTCACACGCCGAGGCGATGCGGTCGTCCACCTCGGAGCAGCCTGTCGCCGCGATCGCAAGCCAGGTGTCCCGCAGGTCGGCGGCATCGAAATCGCGCCTGTGCCAGCTCACCAGTCCGCGGGCGGCCAGGTCGGTGATCGTCGCGCCGGCCTGCCGGCTCACCACCGTCACGTAGGCACCCGCCTGCGTCAACGCCGTCACGTGCCGCATCGCGACGCCGCCGCCCCCGAAAACCACTGCGGGACGGCCCATTACATCCAAGGTGAGCCGGTACCCAGGCGTCTCCGTGGCACCGACACCAGTTGTCGCGTCATCCAGCGCAGAAATCATGCGTTCCTCTCAGATGCGGGCGCCGCCGGGCACCCACAGCACGTCACCGTGCTCGCGGTTGCAGTAGCGCGCGAAGATGAAAAGCAGATCCGACAGGCGATTCAGGTAGGTCAGCGTCAGGCGGTTCATCGTGTCGCCGTGCTCGGCGCGGGCGGCCCAGGCCGCGCGTTCGGCACGACGGGCGACGGTCCGCGCGACGTGCAGATGGGCCGCCGCCGGCGAGCCGCCGTTGAGGATGAACGACCGCAGCGGTTCGAGCTGGTCGTTGTAGTGGTCGCACCACTTTTCGAGCCGGTCCACATACTCCTGCGTGACCCGTAGCGGGGGATGTTTCGGGTTGGCCACCACCGGCGTGCTGAGGTCGGCACCGACGTCGAAGAGGTCGTTCTGCACGTGGATCAGGACGGCGGCGACGTCATCGTCGAGGTCGCCGACGGCCAGCGCGACGCCGATGTGCGCGTTCGTCTCGTCGACGGTCGCGTAGGCCTCCAGCCTGGTGTCGAGTTTGGAGGTCTCACTCATATCGCCCAGGCGCGTGCTGCCGCCATCGCCGGTGCGGGTGTAAATGCGGGTGAGGTTCACCATGGCAGGAGGTCCCCGGCCACTGTCACCGACGTCGACATAAAGTCCTCCAGGAGATGGATGGCAGGGCCGCTCGCTCGCGGGCTCCGACGCGGAGCCTCAAGCCGACGCTTGGTTGACCACAGCGTGGTTCTACCATAGGTACAGTAGGGTGACCTGCGCAACATCCGGGAGGTGAATATGACTCAAGTCGGTTCAGCCGACGCGTCTGCCGAGGCGACGTCGACGATCACCCGCACTCGCGCCGACATGTGCCCCGGTGCGTGCCGGCCGTGGCGGGCCGACGACGGACTTCTGGTCCGGCTGCGGCTGGTCGGCGGCCACCTGCCGGTCGGCGCGCTACGCCGCCTCCTGGAGGTCAGTCAGGTGTACGCCGACGGGCGAATCCACCTGACCACCCGCGCCAATCTCCAGATCCGCGGGCTGCCCGGGGACGACCGGCTGACACCGCCGGCCCTGTCCGCGCTGGAGTCGACGGGGCTTCTGCCGTCGGCCACGCACGAACTGGTACGCAACATCCTGGCCTCACCGCAGACCGGTTACGCCGGCGGACGGGCCGATCTGCGCCCGGTGGCCCAGCGTCTCGATGCCGCGCTGCGCGCCGATCCGGCGCTGGCCCAGCTGCCCGGACGCTTCCTGTTCACCCTCGACGACGGCCGCGGGGACCTGATGACCCGCCTGACGGGGGCCGGACGGCGCGGAACCGACCTGGGACTGGTCGCCCTCGACCACCGGGCAGGGCAGCTGCGGATCGGTGATCACTGGGGTGAAGTGGTGCCCCTGGACGAGGCCGCCCTGCACCTGGCCGGTCTCGCCACCGCGTTCCTGCGAGCCAGGGGCGCCGGCGCCGAAGCGCCGTGGCACCTGCGTGAGCTCACCGGACCACTGCGCACTCCGGCGACCCCGGACCGACGCCTGCCGCTGCCGGCCGCCCCGCTACGTCATGGCAACGTCGACGGTGGTATCCACGTGCATGTGCCTGACGGCATACTCCACCCTGTGCAGACCGAGGCATTACTTGAGCGCATCGACAGTCATGCCGCCACCGTCGTCGTCACCCCCTGGCACGGCATATTCGTCCCATCGGAGGAGAAACGATGACCAGAGCCGCCGACCAGCTGACGCGTCCCACCAAGCGCTACGACTACATCGATGACGGGCCGGCCATCTACGTCGATTCGTTCGCGACGATTCGCCGGGAGGCCGATCTGTCGGCCATCCCGGCCGAGGCCGAGAAGCTCGCGGTGCGGATGATCCATGGCACCGGCCAGCCGAACCTGGTGAAGGACTTGGCGATTCATCCCGATGTGGTGTCGGCCAGCCGCACCGCGCTCGCCGCGGGCGCGCCTATTCTGTGTGACGCCCAGATGGTGGCCACCGGCGTCACCGCGAGCCGGCTGCCCGCCGGCAACGCCGTGCACTGCTTCCTGCACGACGAGCGGGTGCCCGCCCTGGCGCGGGCCTGGAGCACCACCCGCACCGCCGCCGCGGTCTCGTTGTGGGAACCCCTGATGGACGGCGCCGTCATCGCGATCGGCAACGCCCCCACCGCACTGTTCCACCTGCTGGAGATGCTGCTCGACGGCGCTCCCCGGCCCGCGGCCATCGTCGGCTGCCCCGTTGGATTCATCGGGGCCGCAGAGTCCAAGGAGGCGCTGATCTCGTTCGCCGACGACCACGGCATCGACATTCCGTACGTGACCATCCGCGGCCGGCTCGGCGGCTCGGCGATGACGTCATCGGCACTCAACGCGTTGGCCTCGGAGGCAGAATGACCGGCAGCTTCTACGGCGTCGGACTGGGACCCGGCGACCCCGAGCTGATCACCCTCAAGGCTGCCCGGCTCATCGGTGAGGCCGACGTCGTGGCCTACCACGCGGGGGTCAACAAGAGGTCCTATGCGCGCAGCATCGCCGCCGACCTGATTCGCGACGGGGTGATCGAAGAGGAACTGCGCTACCCCGTCACCACCGGAACCACCGATCACCCCGGCGGCTACGCCGGCGCGCTCGCCGATTTCTACGAGGAGTCGGCCGCCCGGTTGGCCACCCACCTGGCCGCAGGCCGGTCCGTGGTACTGCTGGCCGAGGGCGACCCGCTTTTCTACGGCTCGTACATGTACATGCACGACCGGCTCAGCGCCGACTACCCCACCGAGGTGGTTCCCGGTGTGCCCGCATTCGTCGCCGCCACCGCCGCCACCGCCTCACCCCTGGTCCGCCAGACCGATGTCCTGACCGTCCTGCCGGGCACGCTGCCCGAGGCCGAGCTCGCGCGCCGCCTCGCTGACACAGACGGTGCCATCATCATGAAACTGGGCCGCACCTTTCCGGCGGTGCGCCGGGCACTTGCGTCGGCCGGGCGGCTGGCGCACGCGATGTACATCGAACGCGCCAGCCATCCCGAACAGCGGTGGATGCCGGTGGCCGACGTCGACGAAGCTTCGGTGCCCTACCTGTCACTGATCGTCGTCAACGGCGATTCGGTCAACGGGCAGCGCACCCGGCGCCCCGGTGAACTGGTCGCAGAAGTCGCGACGCCCAGCGTGGAGACCGCCGCCGAACTTCTGGTCATCGGCTTGGGTCCCGGCCCGCAGGACTGGCTGACCCCCGAGGCCACCGCCGCGCTGGCCGAGGTGAACCACGTGGTCGGTTACGCCCCCTACGTCTCCCGGGTGCCGCAGCGAGAAGGCTTGCAGCGGCACGCATCCGGCAACACCGTCGAAGTGGACCGCGCCCGCTTCGCACTGGATCTGGCGAGTCGCGGCGAGAAGGTGGCCGTGGTGTCCGGCGGCGACGCAGGCGTCTTCGGGATGGCCTCGGCGGTGTTCGAAGCCGCCGACGATCCCCAATTCGCCCATGTACCGGTGCGGGTGCTGCCCGCCGTGTCCGCCGTCCAGGCCGTCGCGGCCCGCGCCGGCGCACCGATCGGCGCGGACTTCGCCGTCGTCAGCCTGTCCGACCGGCTCAAACCCTGGTCGGTCATCGAGGCCCGCCTGCGCGCGATCGCCGAGGCCGACCTGGTGCTCGCCATCTACAACCCCGCCTCCCGCACCCGCCCGGACCAGATCGCCGTCGCCCGTAAAGTGTTGCTGGAACACCGAAGTGCCGACACTGTGGTGACCATCGGTCGCGACGTGGGCCGCGCCGAGGAATCGCTGACCGTCACCACGCTCGGCGAGCTGGACACCGACACCATCGACATGAAGTGCCTGCTGCTGATCGGCGCCTCGTCGACCCGGGTCACCGACGCAGGCCGGGTCTGGACACCGCGGTGGGTCCGGTGAACTCGCCGGTGCAGTTCGTCGGCGCGGGACCCGGTGCTGCCGACCTGCTGACCGTCCGCGCGGTGCGACTGCTCGGCGAGGCCGACACGGTGCTCTACCCGGGCACCTACCTCGACCCCGCGGTCCTCGAGAGCTGTTCCCCGACAGCCGATCTGGTGGACACTCAGGATCTCGACCTGGATGCGATCATCGCCCGGATCGTCACCGCGCATCAAGCCGGGAAACGGGTGGTGCGCCTGGTATCCGGCGATCCGACGATCTTCAGCGCGGTGTCCGAGCAGACCCGCCGCCTCGACGCCGCAGGCGTGCCGTGGGCGGTGACACCGGGGGTGCCCGCCTACGCCGCGGCCGCCGCGCGGGTGGGCCGGGAACTGACCGTCCCGTTGGTCACACAGTCGGTGGTGCTCACCCGCACCCAGCAGCGCTCGACGGCCATGCCGGAGTCCGAATCACTGGCGGCCTTCGCGGCCACCCAGGCCACCCTGGTGCTGCACCTGGCCATCACCCGCACCCGCGAGCTGATGACCGAACTGGCACCGTCATACGGGCTGGACTGCCCCGTCGTCGTGGTCTACCGCGCCTCACAACCCTCCGAGGTCGTCCTGCGTGGCACCGTCGCCGATATCGCCGACCAGGTGGACGAGGCCGGATTACGCCAGGCCGCAGTCATTCTGGTGGGCCGGGCCCTGGCGACGCGCCCGGACAGCTGCGCCGGCGACAGTCACCTCTACGATCCTCAGCGCGACCGCACCCGCACACACGTGGGCGGCCGCCTGTGAGCGCTCCGGCACAGCATGCCACCGCCGGCCTCTACGACATCATCCACCGTCGCCGCGACACCCGCCGGGAGTTCACCGGCCAACCGGTGGCTGCTGACGTGCTCGACCGGGTCCTGTCCGCCGCCCACGCCGCGCCGTCGGTGGGCATGTCGCAGCCGTGGGATTTCGTCCTGGTCCGCTCACCGGAGACGCTGGCGGCCTTCCGTGACCACGTAGCCGTCGAACGCCAGGTATTCGCCTCTTCGCTGCCCGAGGAGCGCGCAGAGACCTTCGCGCGCATCAAGGTCGAGGGCATCTGCGAGTCCGGGCTGGGGATCGTGGTGGGTTACGACCCCACTCGAGGTGGCCCCCACGTGCTGGGACGGCACGCCATCGACGACGCCGGCCTGTATTCGGTGGTGTGCGCGATCCAGAATCTGTGGCTGGCCGCTACGGCGGAAAACCTTGGGGTGGGCTGGGTTTCGTTCTACCGCGAGGAATACTTGCGCGCCCTGGTCGGCATGCCGGCACACGTGCGCCCGGTCGCGTGGCTGTGCGTGGGTCAGGTGGCCGACCTGCCCGACACCCCGGATCTGGAGCGCTACGGGTGGCGCGGACGCGCTCCTGTGCACACCGTTGTGCACCAGGAGCGCTACACGCCGCGCTAGTTTCTGGCAAGCTCGCCGTTCAGGTCAGAAGGGCGGCGGGTCGTTGGGGTCGGCGTTTTGGGTGTGGTCTCCGAAGAAGAGGCGGTAGCCCCAGTTGTCTTTGGGGGCGGCCGCGCGGTGGGTGGGGGTGCCACCGCTGGCGCGGTGGGCAGCGTTGAGTGCGCGCTCTGCGGCGATGCGGTAGGCGCGGTCTTTGGCCTTGGTGCGTTTTCGTTTCGGCATCTTCACCGACTTGTCGGCGGCCGCTTCTTTTCTCGGGCTGCCCCGCTGCACCGGCGCCGAAGTGGTGTTCACCCGGGGGAACAGGATTCGGCTCAGCGGGATGCTGGTGTAGGTGTGGCCGGTGGGGGTGGTGAAGATGACGGTGCCGTCGGGTTTTTGGACTTCGGACCAGCCGTCGCGGAAGGTTTTGATCAGGTGGTGATGGCGGCAGTGGCCCTTGAGGTTGGAGGCATGGGTGGGCCCGCCGTCACCCCAGGGGATGGTGTGGTCGAGGTCGGCGTCGCGGATGGGGCGATCGCAACCCGGAACCCGGCAGGTCAGGTCACGGGCTTGTACGAATTCGCGGTCCGCGGCGCGGATGCGGTAGCTCTCGGTCGGATCGACCGCCGGGGCCTTGATGGGACGGATCTTTGCGCCGGCGGCGATCAGGGCCGCGATCAACGCATTCGGCACCACCCCGTAGCCGGGGATGAACCCCGGCACCGTGCCCGTCTTGGGAGCCGTTGGGGCGGAAATGGTTTCGTCAGCCGCTGGCGTTGTCGCAGCAGCGGGCTCTGACTCGGGCTCATCCGTCTCGGTTACCGCCGCGCCTGCGTGAGTGGTTTCGCCGGCGGTAGGAGCCGCGCAGTGCCGCGGCGGAGAGGAGTGCGGCTGCTGGCCGGAGTCGGGTCCGGTTTCGGCGGCGGTCCCCTGAGCGTCGTGATCGGTGTCGGTCTGTGCGTTCGGGGTCGGCTCGTCGGGCGGATCGGCGGCCTCGGACTGGTCGACCTCCGCAGCCGCAGGCTTGGTGTCCTTGGTGGGGTATGTGATGGTGACGTTGGTGGGGCCGGTGGGGAACACGCCGTCGCCGTGGATCAGCGGATCGGGGTCACCCTCCAGCGCAGGGGCCTCGGCGTAGATGTGCACCACGAACCGCGACGCCACCCCGTCCTCGACGGCCGCGGGGCAGATCTCAGAGCCGCACAGGCATTTCAGGTGATCGGCATCGGCGCCGAGGGCTTCGGCGGCGTCGGCGAGCCGCTGGTCCAGCGTGCGGGGATCATTGGGGCACACCGCTTTGGCCATGGTGCGCAGTCTGCCCATCAGCAGGGCGCCGCCGGGTTTGGTCAACCGCAACGTGAGGGTGGTGATGCCGGCCTTGTCATCGGTGTGCTCCACGGTGACCCCACGCCCGCGGACGGTGTTACGGACCCGCCGCACCGCATCCGGGTCGAACCGTTCGACCCACACATCGACGGCGTTCTTCAGTTTGTAGTACGACAGCCCGCTCCACCCGCACGTGGTGGCCGCCTCGACACACGCGGCGTCGATGGCGGCCAGAGCCTCGTCATCGACCACCAGTAGGGTGCGTTCCACCACGGTGGCCATCACCCGCGCGGAGATTTCCCCACGGTGGAACAGGGCGGCGAGTTGGGGGAAGCGGTCCCGCATCGCCGCGCCGACTTGTAGATCGTTGAACGCCCAGCGCGCCGAGATGCCGAACGCGATCCCCATCTGGGCCACCACATCGTCTTCGGCGTCGATGGCACACAAACCGGCGTCCTCGTCCTCGGCGGCGTCGGCCAGGAACACCGCTGCCCACTCGGCCAGCGCCGCCAACCGCTGTGCTTCCGCGGCGGCGGCCACCCGAGCCCAGCTCACCGCGGCATCGACGACCGGGGCGGCAGCACTGCCACCTCGCAACTCGTCGATCATCGTCGGTAACTGGGGGAACATGCCCCGACCATACCGACCACCACCGACAAAAACCTTCACGAAAAGGTAAGCCGCAGAACCCTTTTACTGTCGCTCGATTGTCGCGCCCAGGCGGGCACAACGGCCCGGGCGAGGCTCCAGTCCCGCCGGTCTGGCGACGCGAGCCCAGGTTGAAGTCAGTACTGCACCCGAAAGTGACTCAGGGCGTCAGTTCTCCAGCACCGGGCGCAACGCGTGCAACACGGCGGGGTCCTCGATGGTCGACGGCACCGCTTCGTCCACCCCGTGTGCGATGTTGCGCATCGCCTTCCGCAGGATCTTGCCGGAGCGGGTCTTCGGCAGCGCGGGCACCACATCGACCAATTTGAACGAGGCCACCGGCCCGATCTCGTCGCGTACGGTGGCGATCAGCGCCGCTTCCACACCGTCGGCCTCGGCGTTGGCCTTGAGCACCACGAATCCGCGCGGCACCTGCCCCTTGATCTCGTCGGCGACACCGATCACCGCGCATTCGGCCACCGCGGGATGCGAGGCCAGCACCGCTTCGATGGCGCCCGTCGAAAAGCGGTGTCCGGCAACGTTGATGACGTCGTCGGTGCGGCCCATCACGAACAGGTAGCCGTCCTCGTCGACATAACCACCGTCACCGCTGAGGTAGTAACCGGGGAAAGCACTCAGGTACGACTTCTCATAACGGCTGTCATCACCCCACAGCGTCGCCAGGGTTCCCGGCGGCAGCGGCATCTTCAGGCACACCGACCCCTCCTCCCCTGGGCCGCAAGGCTTTCCGTACGGGTCGAGGACCTCGAGGTCATAACCCGGCATCGGCACCGTGGGTGAGCCGGCCTTGATCGGCAGCAGCTCCACCCCCGCAGGGTTGGCGGCGATGGGCCAGCCGGTCTCGGTCTGCCACCAGTGGTCGATCACCGGGATTCCCAGCTTTTCGGAAGCCCAGTGGTAGGTGTCGGGATCCAACCGCTCACCGGCCAGGAACAGGTACCGCAGGCCACTCAGGTCGTAGCGCTCCACATGGGCCGCGGTCGGGTCCTCCTTGCGGATCGCCCGGATGGCCGTCGGCGCCGTGAACAACACCTTGACGCCATGCTCGGCGATGACCCGCCAGAACGCACCGGGGTCGGGAGTGCCGACGGGCTTGCCCTCGTAAAGCACCGTCGTCGCACCGGCCAACAGCGGCGCGTACACGATGTAGGAATGGCCGACCACCCAACCCACATCCGAGGCGGCCCAAAAGACGTCTCCCGGCTCGATGTCGTAGATGTGGCGCATGGTCCACAGCAGGGCCACCGCGTGGCCACCGTTGTCGCGCACGATGCCCTTCGGCTTACCGGTGGTACCCGAGGTGTAGAGCACGTACAGCGGGTCGGTGGCGGCAACCGGCACCGGGTCGGCGGGCTCGGCGGACGCCATCGCCTCGTGCCAGTCCACGTCGCGTCCGGCGGTCAGGTCGGCCCGCAACTGGTCGCGCTGGACGATGACGGTATGGCGGGGCGGATGCGTCGACGCGGCCAGCGCGGCGTCGATCATCGGCTGATACGGCACCACGCGGCTGGGCTCGATACCGCACGACGCCGACACCAGTACCACCGGCTGGGCGTCGTCGATCCGGGTCGCCAGCTCGTGGGCGGCGAATCCCCCGAACACCACCGAGTGCACCGCGCCGATGCGGGCACACGCCAGCATCGCGATGACCGCCTCGGGGATCATCGGCATGTAGATCACCACCCGGTCACCCTTGGTGACACCGAGATTGCGCAGCACACCGGCGAAACGTGCTGTCTCGTCCAGCAGTTCGCGGTAGGTGTACCTACGCTGCGACCCCGTCACCGGTGATTCGTAGATCAGCGCGGACTGCTCGGCGCGCCCTCCGTTGACATGCCGGTCCAGCGCATTCACACACGTGTTGAGTTCGCCGTCGGGAAACCAGCGGTACAGCGGGGGGTGACTGTCATCGAGTACCTGCTGCGGGGCCCGGGTCCAGGTCACCTCGTCGGCGGCCCGCGCCCAGAAGGCGGCCGGCTCGTCGATGCTCGCGCGGTACAGCTCTTCGTAGCTCGTCATTCTGCGTTGTGCTCCATTCGTGCTCGTATCGCGCGGACCGTTGTGGCTGCGTTGCCGACGACGATCGAGGCGAGTAAATCGCAAAGCCGCCCCTATCGGAAATGCTTGAACCGCTTTCCCCGACTTTCGGATAGCTCTCCTGCTCTCAGCGAGCGGGCTAACCCAGGTCGAGGTCCAGTGCGACCAGGTGTCCACGGGCTTGGGCCCGGCTCACCGATCCCACTTCGGACATGTTGTGCAGTAGTTGCCAGCCGTCTCGGTCGTCGCGGCCCTCCGGCAGTTCCAGCCACCGGCGAAGCAGGATGACGTCGCGGGTGGCGACAACCGCGGTGCGCAGCGTCGTACTCAGTTCGGTGCGCAGCCGCGCGATGCCCGGCGAGAGGGAACGCGGCAACAGTGCGCCGGTGTAGTGGTCCAGCGCCGTGGACACATCGCCGGCCTGCACTGCGTCGAGCACCGCGGACAGATCACATTCGACGGGCTGCAGCAGCCGGTACGGCCGCGACCCGACCATTCCCGGCAACACCCGCCGCATCCGGGAGACCTCGGCTCGCACGGTGCCGACGTCGAGGTCCTTGTCGTCCAGCAGCAGCGCCAGGTGGTCAGCCCCGAGACCTTCGGGATGGTGTTTGAGCAGAACCAGGATATCGGCGTGCCGGGGCGCCAGCGGAACGGTCCTCACCTGGCCGTGCTCGTCGGTGACCTGCCAGCGTGGGCGGTCGACACCCAACACCTCGAACCGGGCGTCACCGATCGATGACACGTTCCGGACGGGTTCGACGAGTCGCAGCCACGCCAGGTGCTTCTCGACGGCCACTGCGGTGGCACGGACGAGTGCCAGGGTCTGCGGCGAGGCCGCATCGGGGCCGCCGGTCAGATCGATGGCTCCGAGTAGCGCCCCTGTGGTGGGATCGTGCACCGGCGCGGCAGTGCAGCTCCATGGCTGCGCGATCCGCGAGAAGTGTTCCCAACTACGGATCTGCAGTTCGCTGTCCATCGCCAGGGCGGTGCCCGGGGCGTTGGTGCCGGCGCCCCGCTCACTCCAGTCGGCACCGGCGACGAAGTTCATGGCCCCCGCTTTACGACATGCGCGCGGGTCACCCTCGACCCACAGCAAGGTGCCGTCGGCCGCCGTCACTGCCACCACGACACCGGAATCCACCGCGTCATCGACCAACAACCGTTGGATCACCGGCAACGCCGGCGCCAGGGGGCTGGCCGCACGCATCACCGCGATGTCGGATGTGGCCGGTGAGTCCGGCGCTGCGTCGTAATCGGGGTCGACTCCTGTGGCGAGGCTGCGACGCCAGCTCGCGGCGATCTCCGGACGTATCCGGGCCGCGTCCAGGCCGGACGGATCCATGTCCCCGGCGACGAAGCGTTCGTGAAGTGCGCGCACCTGTGCGACACTTCCGCGTCTAATCGTGCGGCTGCGCAATGACTTCGACACCTCCACCAGCGATCACGTTCCCCGCAGCGTCCGCCCGATGACCCGGGAAGTTCCACCCCGGACCTCGCCGCGACCGCCAGGATACCCAATCGGTCGCACCCTCGGACGATAACCCACGGCCGCCCAGCGTAACCCGAATCCCAGGCCCACCGGCTTGATTCCGTCCGCGTCCGTGCGCCGGACACACGACAGCCACCCGGCACACAGGCCCGGGTGTGCGCCGCGTGGGAGAAAACCTCGATTGTCAGGGAACCCTGTTCACCTCCCGCCGTCCAGATTCGCCTCGGCCAGCTCGAGCATGCTGCGCCACAGATCTTTTCGCTCTGTTCGGGCCTGCTCCACCACCGCCGCGCGCCATCGTGCGATGAACGGCCCGAAGCGCCGGTTCTCGTCGATCAACTCGACCGTCTCGGCCACCAGGCAGGACGGCGCCGGTTCATCGGTACCCAGCGTCCGCCACAACCGCGCCGCCGTGCGCACCCGGCGCCGATGGTCGATCAGCGCCGACAACAGCCAGCGGATGGCCCGCCGTTCCTCGTCACCGATCCACGTCGCATCACCACAGCTGTTCAGGAATGCCTGTTGCACCTTGATCGACTGGTTGAGGTCGTCCAGGATCCGGGCTTCCTCGGCGTGCGCCGGCGCCCAGTGCACGGGGCGGGCCAGTGGCTGCACGCTCATGGAAGCCCTTCGGCGCGAAGGGGTACACCCACCACGATGCGCGCGGCGTTGTGACCGAGAATGCGGGCGGCGCCCGCTCCCGCCCCGGCCGGCGACATCAGCTCTGCCAGCGGTTCGGGAAGTTTGTCGTGGTGCACACACACCCGCCCTTCGGAGTCGATCCCCACTCCCACACTCAACGAGGACCGGTCTGCGGCATGACAGGCGAGCGCAATCGCGTCCTGACCGCCGCCCGGGCGTTCGACCACCGCCGGGACACCTTCTTCTTCGATCCCGGCCAGCACTTCGCTCTCGAGCTGTCCGCCGCCCTGGCTGAGCACCAGAATGGCAGGCTTCTCCGGCTGGCCACCCTCAAGCACGTGCACCCTCCCCCGCCGCGTGCGCCGCCACGAGACCGGAGGCCACCGCATTGCGTGGCCCTTCGGTGCCGCGCACATTACCGGTGCCACAGACGATTCCGAAGGCGGCCACCGCGTCGGCAATCATGTCCGGGATCTCGAAGTCCAGCGCACAACCGCCGAGCAGCACCACGAAACCGATCCGCCGCAGATCGCCGTCGGGCGCGATGCTCCGCAGCGCCCGCAGGGCGTTCACCACGAAGACCCGCTCCTTGGCGGTCCTACGGACAGCGCGGATCCGCTCCAGCGAGTGCCGCGTCGGGATGGGATTCATCCCGCCTTCGAACTCGCTGAGTGTCACCACCCTGGCGAAGGATGTTGCCGGCAGCGGCTTTTCGAAGAACTGCACGGTCCCGTTCTCGAGACGCACGTGGAAGAAGCTCTCCGCCTTGCCCAGCGGGCAGCGTTTGATCTCCTCGGCCAGTTCGAGGTTGTCCAGCCCGAGTTCGGCGTCGATCAGTTTGGTCACCAGGTCACCGGCGCCGGCCAGATGAGTGGCCTCGATGTGGCCGTCCTGGGAGATCACCGCGCCATCGGTGGAGCCACCGCCGAGATCGAGGACCACCAGAGGCTTGTCGGTGCCGGGTGTGGTCAGCGCGCCGAGCACCGCCATCTCGGCCTCGACGCCACCGACTTTCACCACCACCCGCTCGGCACCGGCGTGCCGCAGCTGCGCTGCCACCGCATCGGCCACGGCCTGCATGCCGCTTTCCTTGGTCCGCACCATCGCCGCGAGCGCCACCGCGTTCTCCAGCGCCACCTCACCGGCGACGCCGCCTCTGACTTCCTGGGGCACCAGAGTGTCGATGGCCAGCAGATCCTGGATACGTACGTCGGCCAACTCGTGTCTGGACAGATCGGCCATGCTCTGCCGGACGTTGGCGATCATGCCGCCGGTGTTGGTTCCGGCTTCCCCCACGACATCCACCATCGGACCGACCCGGTCCACCTCGGCCATGATGTCGGCGGCACCGAGTGAGACGTCGACGGTTGCGCTGCGGTCCCGGCCGATCAGTTTCAGTGCTCCGGCGGGGATGGTGCGGTCTTCGACGTCCCCGGAAGGGGTGCGCACCACCACCGCCGAACGGTTACCGGTCAGTGCCCGAGCCACCGGCGAAACCACTTTCGTCTGTTCGGAATTCAGACCGAAGATGGTCGCCAGGCCGTAGGCGTTCGACAAGGTGCGAATGGACTGACCTGGACCCGCCACCTCGACGGCGGCCATCATTCCCCGGGGCACCGCATCGATGCGCGACACCTCGTCGATGATCGGGATCTTGACCGTGAGCCGGTTGGCCACCAGCACGGCATCGTCGTTGCCGAGGATCGCCCCGGTCACGTCGGCGCCACGCTCACAGGCCTGGTTGATCGCCGCGGCCACCGCGTCGAAATCGACACCTCTGGGCACCACCACGATCACCGGGGTCTGCGCCCCCGCATCGGCGAGCGACTCGAAGTCGACGATGACGCCCACTCCGAGTCCCCGTCCGCCCGGGGTGCGGGGATCGTGGCCGATCATCGTCGATTCGGTGATGATCGTCTCGGTGATGGTTTCCATTGCGAGCCCGCTGATCACCGGCGTCGCCTCGTTCAGGAGCACCAGATCGAGCTCGGCCAGCGCAATGCCCGCGTCCTCGAGTGCCCATGTCACCGATTTCGTGACACCGTCGACGTTCTTGACGGTGCCTTTGATCCCGGTGGTGCGCGTCAGCGCCGCACCGACGTACTCCACCTCACCCGAGGCGCCCACCGTGGCCAGACTGGCCTCGGTGGTGGAGTTGCCGATGTCGACGCCGACGACCGTTCGCTGCACCAAATCTCGCCCCGACTACCCGACCGCCGCCGTGGAGAACTCAGGTACCACCTCGACCGGGCGGGCGTTCTTGCGCACCAGTTCGGTCTCCTTGAGGTGCAGCAACGCGGCCTTGGCCTGCCACCGTGGACGTGCCATCTGGTCATTGAGAGTCGGGACCGGTTGCGGTGATTCGCCTTTGGCATACTGCGCGGCGTTGGAGCCGATGGACCGGTAGGTCTCCAGCGTCAGCAGCGGGCACTGCGGGAACAGCTCCAAGCTGGACAGCCGCGGCAGGTCGCGCTGGTGGATCATCGAGGTTCCGCGCGCCAGCAACCCGATTCCGATACCCGATCCCGACAGCTTGGCCGCGGTGTGTGCCATGTAGGCGAGGTCAGAACTGTTCTGCACGCGGATGCATCGCGCACCCACCTCCTGCTCCTCGATACCGGCGAGAATCTGACGGATCACATCCGCCAGCGGCACCCCGATGATCGTCTGGCTGAACAGGGATCCGAACCCCGGGGAGATCGCGATCACCACTTCGTCGGATCGTTTACCCCGTTCGGCGGGGCCGACTTCGGTGAACGAAATCGTTCGCTGATCGTCTTGCAGCTGGGCCGACACGGTCATTCCACCTCCACCTCGGGGTTCGACGCGCTCGTCACGTGGCGCAGCCGTTTCATCTCTTCCCAACGGGCGCCCGTCGGGCGGTAACCGGTACCGGGACCGTGGTAGTCGTTGGCGTCGTTGACCGCGGACAGCGGCACCAGCGAGGGGGTCATGATGGCCGAGGTCTGCAGCAGGTCACCCGAAATGCGTTGCCGCAGAACGTTGAGCAGGTTCTCAGCCATGTCGGTGAAGCCGGTGGCCTCCAGCGCCTTGACCAGATCCAGACCGGTGATGTTGCGATCCATCACCGTCTGCGCGCCCTTGAGGTCCTCGAGCACATCGCGCGGCAGGAGTTCGCGGCTGCCGTTGGCGTACACCGCGGCATCGATCTCGGCGTCGGTGATGGGCGGCAGATCCAGGTAGCGGAAGACCGCCTGCAGCGCCTTACCCGCCTTCGTACGCGCCGCCAGGATCTCGGACTCCTTGACGTGCCGCAACCCGCCGTCGATCTGCAGGTCGCGCTGGATGGTGTTGAAGTCGTCGAAATCGTCGCTGTCGACGTTGGAGCCGGCGAACATGTTGTCGTAGTTGGGCGTTGCGGAGTAACCCGAACACACGAAGTCGGTGCCCGGCATCATCTGCGGCATCAACCGTGCGGTCCGGCGCATCGCTGAGTGCGAGAACGACTGGTCGTTACCCGAGGCGCACTCCAGATCGACAGCCGAGGCGATGAGGTTCTCGGCGGCCACCGCCCGGATACCGGCAGGCACCGCACCCGGTACGCCGATGCACGAGATCGAGCCGTTCTGCAGGCCCTGGACGCCGGCACCCTTGGCCACCAGGATGCAGCGAATCTCCAGGTACAGCATGGACTTTCCTTGTGCATTGCCCATCTGCACCTCGGATCCGGTACCCGAGGTGAAGCGCATCTTGATACCGCGCGAGGCGTACGCCGCGGCCAGGAAGGACTTCGACCACGGGGTGTCGTCCCCGTCGACGAACACCGGTTCGGTGCCGTAGACCGAGATGGTCTCGGCATACCCGGTGATGCCACGCATACCGAGATCCAGTTCGGTGGCCTCCTCCAGCGCGCACTGGGTCAACGGTCCGCCGACTTTGACCTGGCTACCGATCTGCAGGGCCATCGCCACCAGCGGTGCGTAGCGCACCACACCCAAAGTGGTTTCCACTTCCGAGAATCCGCGCAGTGCCGCCTCGGCCGCCTCGCATGCGACCTGCAGCGGATTGTCCCTGGCGCTGGTGCAGTGCGCCTGATTGGCCGGGGTTCGTCGGGCACGCATCTTCTGCATCCCCATCATGATCTCGACGATGTTCAGATTCTTGGCCACTGCCAACAGTTTCGCCGGGGTCAGGCCGTTGGTGACGGCGATGACCTCCTTGCGGGTCACCCCCGGATCCACCAGCATCCGCGCGATCTCCTCCGCGGGGATCGCCATGGACTGTTCGGTGGTCTCGACGTCCAGCGCCCGATCGGCGATGAACTGGTCGATGAAATCGAAGTCCGCGCGTGCGACACCGTCCATCTCGACGATTACGCCGTTCTCCACCCGGACACTGGGCTGGGGATCGAACTCGCTGTCCATGGCGACCATGCCCACTTCGGGCCATTCCTCGACGAAACCGTCGAGGTTGACCGGGCGGTCCTCCAGCGCGCGCGTCCGGGCGGACTGCCGGGCGCCGTTCACGGCGCCCGGGGTGTGTACTGCTTCGGCGGTCACAAATGACTCCTATTCGCTCGTCGCCAGAATGTCGCGGCGCTCGTAAACCGCGGCCGCTTCCCGCACCAGTTCCGCCAGGAAGGTGGCGTTGTATTGGGTCTGCAATTCCTCGGCAATTGCGTCGAGTTCGGCCTTGGTCGATGCATTGGGCCGCAATGCGTTGTAGATCTCGAGAACCCGCTCGTCACTGATGGCGGTCATTTCCGCAGCGCGCCGCAAATTCGCGCCCAGCTGCTTTCTGCCGTCCTTTTCCGCGATCTGCGCCTGCAGGCGCAGCGTGTCCGGCGTGATACGCAGATCGGTCGCCTGGACATCACCCGAGACCACAGCCGCCATGGTGATGTCGTCGATTGATTTACCGGTGGGCGTAGAAAGCAGATCCCTTCGGTTGACACTCAACGGATAGTCCACCGCGGGATCGAGGTTCGGTTGCGTCATGCACAGCTCCAGAGGTGAGGGGCGACTGGGTCACCCGACGTCGGCGTAACGGGACACGTCGTCACGCGCGGCACAATTGTGGCTCGCGTCACGTTGCAGTAACGTTGCAGCTCGCGCCACTACCCGAAAGGGCAGTTCAGAGCCCACGACGCGCGCCTGATCGGCCAGGGTGCGCCCCGTCTGCGGCAATGCGGGCAACGACGCCACGAACCCGCCCGTCGTTCGGAGAGGAACGCGGGAAGCCGCCCGCACGGGCCCCACGATCGCGTTAGCGTGGCCCATCATGGACGCTTCCGATGCCCGCCCGAACCGTCGGCTCACACCTGTGGAGGCTGCCGAAATTCGGGCCCTTTTGGCCGGCCTCGGCGGATACTTCACCGCGTTGTCGGAATTCGATGTGCAAGGTCAACACCTGACCCACCTTTTCGAGCCCCCGACGCTTTCCGGATTTGTCGATCGCATGCGCACGGCGATGGCCGAATCGATGCGTTGTGACGTCGGGGACATTCCGCCGCGAGTGGCGGCATCGTCATTTCATCTGGGCGTCGCCGCGCGGCTGCTCTCACCGGCTGTGGCTGCCGCCGTCATTGCCGGCGCGGTGCCGGAATTGTCCGCCGACTCCCTGGTCTGGCAGGACACCGGGCACCATTTCCCGCGATTCGGGCTCACCGGCGCGGAATGGGTGCAGGCGCGCACTGCGGTGGAAGCGGCCCAGGCGATCGCCTGTTCCGTGGTACCGGATGTTCTCGACCCCCTGGACCAGGCGTTGAGGGCGACGACGGGGTTGTCGCCCACGGTGATGTCCGGGAACGTGGTGTCGGCCGCCAACGGCGCCGTGACCGTGCTGGCGATGTCGCGGCCGCACGATGAGGGTCGGGGCCGTGCGCTGATCCGGGCACTGCTGGACACCGAAGCACTGGCCGGCACCGCCGGCTTCGAGCCGGGCCGGTTCATCCGGCGCAGTTGCTGCCTGTTCTATCTGGCTCCCACCGGCGGGCTCTGCGGGGACTGCGTGCTGGCAGTGTCGTGAGTCGCACGAGTTGAGGTCGATCGATCTGACCACATTGCAACGTGACTGCAACGCACGCCTCATTAGCATTCGCCCCGCTAACTCGCCAGGACGGAGTCGATCATGGGTTGGTCACAGACGCGGTGTGCGCCGATCGGTCCTGCCCCGCAACGCCCCGAAACCGCCCGAACCGCCGAAACCCCGCTCCTGCAGCGAACTTTCGCGGCGCCGCGGAAGCTGCGCACGGTCTTCGTGATGGATGACGAGCTGCTGCGGCACGGGCTCGTTCACCTCGTGTCGCAGGTCGGCGTTGTCCAGCTGGTCGGCGAGCTGCGGCACGGTAGCGGCCTGGCCGAGCGCTTGGGTGCCGTGCAACCAGACCTGCTCGTGGTCGGGACGGACCGCAGCCAGGCTCTTGCTCCGTTGCTGGCCGAACTGGATCCGCGGCCCAAGGTGATCGCGGTGATGGATGACGGCTGCGCATCCACTCAGGCGGTCGAGCTGATCCAAGCCGGTGCCGACGCCCTGGTGCATCGCCGTTCACCGTCCACCGAGCTGCTGCGCGCCGTGCACAAGGTCATCGAAGGGCAGACCGCGCTGGACGCTTTCAGCGCCGAAGCGCTGATCGCGCAACTCCGGTCGACCGCGGCCGACACCGAGATCGACGAGTCGCGGATGCTGACCCGGCGGGAACGCGAAGTGCTGCTGCTGCTCATCGAGGGACTCGACAACCGGACCATCGCCACCCGGCTGTTCATCGCCGAAGCGACGGTGAAATTCCATCTGCACAACATCATGGACAAGTTCGGCGTCCACCGGCGCGCCGCGCTGATCTCCGCGGCTCTGCGGGGCAACACCGGGATTCCCGGCGACTACCCGGTGACGGTGGCCCGATGAGCGGGGCGATCTCGGTGGAGCTACCGGTCGCGGGTCGCGCCGTCCTGGTGGCGGGATCCTCGGCCCGGGCCATGACCACCACCGGTGCGCTGGTGCGCGCGGGCGCCATCGTGACGGTGGTGTCACCCGCACCGACGCCCTATCTGTCGGATCTGGCCGCCAGGAACCTCGTGGCACTGCATCGACGTGAGCTCTCGGGATCCGATATCGACTCGGTGGCAGTGGTTTTCGCGTGCACCGAGGTGGAGCACCTCGACCGCTGGATCGCCGAGCAGGCGCGCCGACGCGGGGTGTTCTGCATCGGACCCGTCGAGAAGCACCGTGCTGGGCACCGGGACCGCCGTCCCGCCGGCAGAGTGATCCTGGTGGGCGGCGGTCCGGGAGACCCGCGCCTGCTCACCATCGCCGGGCGGGACGCGCTCGCCGGTGCTGACGTCATCGTCACCGACCGGCTCGCCCCGGTGAGTGTGCTGGCCGAGCTCGCACCCCAAGCCGTCATCATCGATGCGTCCAAGATTCCCGGCGGGCGCCGGGTGGAGCAGAGCGACATCAACTCGTTGCTGATCCGGCACGCGCTCGACGGCAAGACCGTCGTCCGCCTCAAGGGCGGCGACGGATTCGTCTTCGGCCGCGGCGGTGAAGAGGTCGACGAATGTGTGCGCGCAGGCGTGGCCGTCGACGTCATCCCCGGTGTGAGCTCCTCGATCGCCGCCCCGGCGTCGGCGATGATCCCGGCCACCCATCGCGGCCTCACCCAGGGCTTCACGGTGATCTCCGGCCACGTGCCGCCTGAACATCCCGAGTCGACAATCGATTACGCGGCGCTGGCGCAGACGAACACCACGATCATCCTGATGATGGCCGTGGCGAACCTCGACGCCATCACCCGGGCTCTGATCGAGGGCGGGCTGGACCGCGCCACCCCGGCCGCGGTGATCGCCGACGGCAGCCTGCCGAGCCAGCGCGAGGTCCGGGCCCGACTCGACACCATCGCCGATGCGGCCCGCACCGCGGGCATCGGTCCCCCGGCCACCACGGTGATCGGTGCGGTGGCCGGCTTTGTCCCGGGACATGCCGTGCGGCACTCCCGGGTGAGGCTCAACGCCGGCTGAAACCGGTGCAGCTGCGCTGCTTTCAGTCACCCCGGCACCCGGCACCCGCGAAACAGCGCCGAGGGCGATGATGCCCTCGGCGCTGTCATGTCGGAGATCAACGGCCATGGTGCTACGCGACGACGGGCAGGACCGCCGCCAATCCGGCGGCCAGTGCCGCACCGGCGAGCGGCCCCACCACCGGAACCCACGAATATCCCCAGTCCGGCCCGGCCTTGTCCCTGATCGGCAGCAACCAGTACGCGATGCGTGGTCCGAGGTCGCGAGCGGGGTTCACCGCGTAGCCCGTGGGACCGCCCAGCGCGAAGCCGATGGTGATGATCACGAACGTCACGCCGGCATAACCCAGGGCCTCGTTGACACTCGGATTCGTCAGGATCCAGATGATCAGCACAAATGTGGCGATGATCTCGGTCACCAGGTTCCAGCGGAAGTCACGCACAGTTGGTGAGGTGCAGAAGATCCCGCGGGTACCCGAATTGTCGCCGTTGTTGTCGAACTGCAGCTTGAATGCCGCCCAGGCAAGCGAGGAACCCGTGATGCCGCCCAATACCTGGGCCGCCCAGTACACCGGAACCGTCGCCCAGGGCACTCCTCCGGACAGCGCGACCGCCAGTGTCACCGCCGGATTGATATGCGCTCCCGAAGGGGCCGCGATACTGGCACCGGCGAACACACCGAAGCCCCAGCCGAGCACGATGATCAGCCAGTCCCCGCCGCCACCATGCGAATACGAGTTCTTCAGGACCACCGCGGACACCGAACCGCTGCCGAGCAGGCACAGTATCGTCGTGCCGAGAAACTCCCAGATGAAGATGTCGAAATTCGACACTGACGCAACCTCTCTCGCGGCCGACATGATGAGCTCTCGTTCGGATGGATCACCGAACGTGCGTCGCAAGTCTGTGGGTGATACGCGTCACCGCAGCCGTGTTCTGGCGAGGTCCCGCCCACTTACTGGCCGGATGAGCGGCAAATACTGATCAAGAGGTGTGCTTTTGGATAGGCTCTGCGACCGGCCGAGCCCGAAACGGGGAGAAACCATCGTCTCTGCCGACGGTGCGCACTATCATCGACGACACCGCTTGTGTATTCAGTTCGCAACATCCAAACACGTTGCAGCACCATTTCTTCGAAAGGCTAGGCAATGACCGCCATTACCCTGTCCGCCGCCCAGGCCGTGCTGGAGGCCGCGACCGCGAAGGCGAACGAGATCGGCCAGCCGATGAACATCGCGGTGGTCGACGACGGTGGTCATCTGGTGGCGTTCGTTCGCATGGACGGGGCCATCAAGGCCAGCATCGACATCTCCATCCGCAAGGCCCGCACCTCGATCCTGATGAACGCACCCACCAGCGCGCTCATGCCGCTGTGCCAGCCGGGTGCCGAACTCTACGGGCTGGAGCAGACCTCGGGTGGCATGGTGATCTTCGGTGGCGGTGTGCTGCTCACCGACAATGACGTGGTGATCGGGGCCGTCGGCGTCAGCGCAGGCAGCGTCGAGCAGGACGTGTCGGTGGCAGAGGCCGGCGCCCAGGCCATCTGAGCCACTGCTGCGCTCCTGGAGTTGATCGTCAATACGGTTCTGCCTGAGAGAAATTGGATGCCGCGGCAGTGGAAACCGCGGACAGGGATCGGACTGCGCCGGTAACGTGCGAGGCTTGACGGTGCTCGGTTGTGATTGATGCGGGAAAGGAGCGTTATGTCAGAGTTCGTCATCTCGGTCGATCAGGGCACCACGAGCACGCGGGCCATGGTCTTCGACCACAGCGGCGCCGAGATCGGTCGCCATCAGCTCGAGCACGAGCAGATCCTGCCGCAGGCGGGCTGGGTCGAGCACAACCCCGTCGAGATATGGGAACGCACCTCCTCGGTGCTCACCACCGTGCTCAACAAGACCAACCTGCAGGCAGGTGACCTGGCGGCATTGGGTATCACCAACCAACGCGAGACCGCGCTGGTGTGGGACCGCAAAACCGGCAGACCCTACTACAACGCGATCGTCTGGCAGGACACGCGCACCGACCGGATCGCCTCGGCGCTGGATCGCGACGGGCGCGGTGACGTGATCCGCCGCAAGGCCGGGCTGCCGCCGGCGACCTACTTCTCCGGCGGCAAGGTGCAGTGGATCCTCGAGAACGTCGACGGTGTGCGTGAGGCCGCCGAACGCGGGGACGCGATCTTCGGCACCAGCGACAGCTGGGTGGTGTGGAACCTGACCGGCGGCATCCGCGGCGGGGTGCACGTCACCGATGTCACCAACGCCAGCCGCACCATGCTGATGAACCTGGAGACGCTGGACTGGGACGAGGAACTGTTGTCGTTCTTCGGGATTCCGCGTCAGATGCTGCCCCGCATCGTGCCGTCGTCGTCCCCGCAACCGTATGGCCACACCCTGGAAACCGGCCCGGTGGGCGGCGAGGTGGCCGTCACCGGGATTCTCGGGGATCAGCAGGCGGCCATGGTGGGCCAGGTCTGCCTGGCACCCGGCGAGGCCAAGAACACCTATGGCACCGGTAATTTCCTGCTGCTGAACACCGGCGAGAAGATCGTCCGCTCCGAGAACGGGCTGCTGACCACCGTGTGTTATCAGTTCGGTGATGCGAAACCTGTTTATGCACTGGAGGGTTCGATCGCCGTCACGGGCTCGGCGGTGCAGTGGTTGCGCGACCAGCTCGGCATCATCAGCGGCGCCGCGCAGAGTGAGGCACTGGCGCGTCAGGTCGACGACAACGGCGGGGTGTACTTTGTGCCCGCCTTCTCCGGATTGTTTGCGCCGTACTGGCGTTCGGACGCCCGCGGGGCCATTGTGGGACTGTCTCGGTTCAACACCAACGCACACGTCGCCCGGGCCACGCTGGAGGCCATCTGCTACCAGAGCCGTGACGTGGTGGACGCCATGGAAGCCGATTCCGGTGTGCACCTCGAGGTCTTGAAGGTCGACGGCGGCATCACCGCCAACGATCTGTGCATGCAGATCCAGTCCGATGTCCTGGGCGTTGATGTGGTGAAACCCGTTGTCGCGGAGACCACTGCGTTGGGGGCGGCCTACGCCGCGGGCCTGGCCACCGGTTTCTGGGCGAACCCCGACGATCTGCGGGCCAACTGGCAGGAGGGCAAGCGCTGGTCCCCGACGTGGAGTGAGGAGCAGCGGTCCGCCGGCTACGCCGGCTGGCAGAAAGCCGTCCAGCGCACGCTGGATTGGGTCGACGTCGAGTGATTTGGGCGCGTTCGTAACCGCTGAGCGGTTACGAACGCGCCGAAATCGCAGGTTTGACGAGTGCCCACTGGGTGACGGCGCGCGCCGGCGTCCACCCGGTGAACGTCCCCACCGGAGCGGCGCGTTCTATGTGGATGCGGGTCAGTTCACCGCCGTGCTCGCGGTAGGCCTCACCGAGCAACACCTCGGTCTCTACGGTGACGCCGTGCACCACCAGCCGGCCTCCTGGCCGCAGCCGCGCCAGGCATTCGGTCAGCACTCCGGCCCGGGTGGCGCCGCCGCCGATGAAAACCGCGTCCGGGGCCGGCAGCTCCGCCAACGCCGCAGGTGCGCGGCCGTTGACCACCCGCAGTGCGGGCACACCGAGCGCCTTGGCATTGCGGGTGATCCGCTCGGCCCGGGCCGGGTCCGCTTCCACCGCCACGGTCGCACACGTCGGGTGGGCGCGCATCCATTCGATGCCCACCGACCCCGCTCCCGCGCCGACATCCCAGAGCACCTGACCGGGCACCGGCATCAGCCGGGCCAGTGCGGCCGCCCGCAGATCACGTTTGGTGAGTTGCCCGTCGTTCTCGAAAGCATCGTCGGGAAGCCCTGGCGCCCAACCGGTCTGGAGAGGACCGGACAGTTCCAGTGCGACGATGTTGAGACGCGACACCGCGCCGGAGAAACCCTCGACCGTGGTGTCCACCCGGGTCTCGGCGTTGCTGCCCAAGTCACCCAGCACCACCATCCGGCTCGCGCCGTAGCCCAGCGTGGCCAGCAACGCCGCCAGCTGGCCCGGGGTGTCCTGGTCCGAGGACAGCACCACCAGGCGACGGCCCGGCGCCACCTCACGCAGCACGGCGTGCACATCGCGGCCCACCACGCTGACCACCGCTGTGGACTCCGCCGACCAGCCGAGACGGGCCCGGGCCAGCGCGGGCGAGGACACATGGGGCACCACGGTCACCTGGTCGGCGCCGAGCACGTCCACCAGCGTGGTGCCGATCCCGCTGACCATGGGGTCACCGGAGGCCAGCGCCACGACGCGGCGCCCGGCCAGGGTGTTCAGCAGCGCGGGCAGCGCGGCTCGCAACGGGCTCGGCCACGTCAGACGCTGCTGACCGGCGTCCTCGGGAAGCAGGCCCAGTTGCCGCGGTGCGCCGATGACGGTCTCGGCGTCGGTGATCAGCGACCTGGCGTTATCCCCGAGCCCGGCCCAGCCGTCGGCCCCGATACCCACCACAGTGAGACGCACGTCAGCGACCGGCACGGCGGCGATGCTAGCGTGACAGGTGCGAGGTGCCCCAGGTGCCCCCGCGTCGGAAACGGAGCGGACGGTGGCTGGGGAGAATCTGGGAAGCACGGTGAGAATCCGGCACAGGCCCGCTGCGGTGATCCGAACCCGCCCTGGCTAGGGACGAGATTCGGTCAGTCCGAAGACCGGCCTCGCACACCGTCATTCTCGGTTCGCGATCATGAGCGGAGCTCCTCATGCTGCAGCTGTATCCCTTCTCCGCCGTTCTCGGCGCCGACCCGGACGCACCCGGCGGCCTCGACGACATGGCGCTGGCGCTGTTGCTGACCACCGTGTCACCCGGCATCGGCGGCGTGCTGGTGCGCGGCCAGAAGGGCACCGCGAAGTCGACGCTGGTGCGCGCACTCACCGAGGTGCTGCCCCCGATCGAGGTGTACGCCGGCGACCGGTTCTCCTCCGACCCGGGCGACGAGCACGCGATGTCCCCCGACGGGCCCTTCGACGCCGAGCGGATGATCGAGACCCGGCCCGTGCGCCTCGTCGAACTGCCGGTGGGTGCCACTGAGGACCGGGTGGCCGGATCGATTCATCTCGAGCGCGCGCTCAGCGACGGCACCATCAACTTCGAGCCGGGGCTGCTGGCCCACGCGCACCGCGGCATCCTCTACGTCGACGAGGTGAACCTGCTGCATGACCACCTGGTCGATCTGCTCCTCGACGCCGCCGCCATGGGCCGGCTGACCGTGGAGCGTGACGGTGTATCCGTCACGCATGCAGCCAGATTCGTGCTCGTGGGCACCATGAACCCCGAAGAGGGCGAACTGCGTCCGCAGCTGCTGGACCGCTTCGGTCTGACCGTGGAGGTCGCGGCCCCCCGAGATCCCGCCCTGCGGGCCGACGTGGTGCGACGCCGACTCGCCTTCGACGCCGACCCCCAGGAGTTCCGGGCCCGCTACGCCGACGCCCAGCACCGGTTGCAGCTGCGCATCCAGCGCGCTCAAGACCTGGTGGGCCAGGTGCAGCTGTCCGACGAGATGCTGTTGAAGGTCACCGAAGTGTGCGCGGCTTTCGAGGTCGACGGACTGCGCGCCGATATCGTCACCGCGCGCACCGCCGCCGCCCACGCGGCGTGGCAGGGCCGCGAACACATCACCGTCGAGGACATCCGGGTGGCCGCGCGCCTGGCCCTGCCGCACCGGCGCCGGCGCAACCCGTTCGACGCGCCCGGGCTGGACGAGCAGGCCCTCGACGACGTTCTGCCACCGGAGGCTCCCGACACCGAGCCCGATCCTGACCCGGATGGCCCCGATGACGACGGGGGCGGCGAGAGCGCACCCGAGGACATCTCCCCGCCCGGGGACGGCGACGGCACGCAGAAGTCGCCGGGCCAGGGGACCCCCGCACCGGTGGGTGCGGGTGAGCCCTACCGCGCCAAACTGTTCACCGTCAACGGAGTCGGCGAAGGACAGTCCGGCCGCCGCAGCCGCGCCCGCACCGCCGCGGGGCGCCGGGTGGGTGCCACCCGGGTCGACGGAGACGGCCACGGCATCCACCTGGTGGAGACCGTCCGCGCTGCCGCACCGCACCAGATCACGCGGGGTCGCACCGCGGGCAGGCTCCGGCTGCACAGCCAGGATCTGCGCCGCGCGGTGCGGGAGGGCCGCGAATCCAACCTCGTGCTGTTCGTGGTGGACATGTCGGGGTCCATGGCGGCCCGCGAACGGATGCGCCACGTCAAAACCGCCATCTTGTCGCTACTGCTGGATGCCTACCGGCGCCGCGACCGGGTGGGCCTGGTGACCTTCCGCGACACCGGCGCCGAGTTGACCCTGCCCGTCACCGGGTCCGTGGACATCGCGGCGCGGCGCCTGGAGGACCTGCCCGCCGGCGGGCGCACACCGCTGGCCGAAGGGCTGCTGGAAGCCGCCGATGTAGTGCGCCGTGAACGGCTGCGTGATCCCAGCCGGCGACCGCTGCTGGTGGTGGTCACCGATGGCCGCGCCACCGCCGGACCCGACGCGGTGGGCCGGTCCCGCCAGGCCGCCGACATCCTGGCCGCCCGAGGTGTCAGCTCCATCGTCGTCGACTGCGAAACCGGCCGTATGCGTATGGGTTTGGCGCGCACCCTGGCCGAACACCTGGGTGCGGAGTACACCGCGTTGACAGCGCTCAATGCCCAGGCGCTGACCGAGATCGTGCACGGCGCAACGCGAGAAGGGGCGGCCTGATGCCTCAGGGACAACCGTTGACGGTGCCCGACGACCGTCTGACCACCCGCCAACGCCGCAACCGGCCACTGCTCATGGTGCACACAGGTGACGGCAAGGGAAAGTCCACTGCCGCATTCGGTTTGGCGCTGCGCGGCTGGAACCAGGGCTTTCGTATCGGAGTCTTCCAGTTCGTGAAATCGGCGAAGTGGCGCATCGGTGAGCAGACCGTGCTGGAACGCCTCGGTGCCCTGCACGACGAGACCGGCGAGGGCGGTCCGGTCGAGTGGCACAAGATGGGCTCGGGCTGGTCCTGGACGCGTAAACCGGGCACCGAGGAGGACCACGCCGTGGCCGCCGCCGAGGGCTGGGCGGAGATCAAGAAGCGGCTGGCCGCCGAAACCCACGAGCTCTACGTCCTCGACGAGTTCACCTACCCGATCAACTGGGGCTGGGTCGACATCGACGACGTCGTCGAGACACTCGCGAACCGCCCCGGCCGCCAGCACGTCATCATCACCGGCCGTCGCGCCGACCCGAAACTGGTCGAGATCGCTGACCTGGTCACCGAGATGGGTAAGGTCAAACACCCGATGGACGCGGGCCAGAAGGGCCAGCGAGGCATCGAGTGGTGACCACAGCGCTGCCCCGCTTCGTGGTGGCGGCACCGGCTTCCGGACACGGAAAGACCACCATCGCCACCGGTCTGATGGCGGCGCTGTCCGCGCGTGGCCTGTCGGTCAGCGGTCACAAGGTCGGCCCCGACTACATCGACCCCGGGTATCACGCCATGGCCACCGGTAGGCCCGGCCGCAACCTCGACCCGTTCATGGTGGGTGAGGAGCGAATCGTGCCGCTGCTGGTGCACGGCGCGGCCGGCGCGGACGTGGCGGTCATCGAGGGTGTGATGGGTCTGTTCGACGGGCGCCTGGGCACCGACGGCGAGTCCTCGAGCGCCCACGT
This sequence comes from Mycolicibacterium sp. SMGY-1XX, assembly GCF_059132455.1. NCBI lineage: Bacteria > Bacillati > Actinomycetota > Actinomycetes > Mycobacteriales > Mycobacteriaceae > Mycobacterium > Mycolicibacterium sp. SMGY-1XX. Next base: position 1,953,788 of record NZ_CP101139.1, on the reverse strand, counting down.
CAGCGCACTGACCGCGTCACCGGTGATCCTCGTCGTCGACATCTCGCACGCTTCGCGCACCCACGCCGCCGTCGTCACCGGGCTGGCGCACTTCGACCCGGCGGTGCGGATCGCCGGCGTCATCTTGAACAAGGCTCGCACCGAGCGGCACGCCGACGAGGTGCGTCAGGCGTTGGCGCACCGCGATATTCCGGTTCTGGGTGTGCTGCCCCGTGATGCGGGTGTCGAGATGCCGTCACGGCACCTCGGTCTGGTCCCGGCCGCCGAACGCGTGGAATCCGCAGCCACCCTGCATCGGCTGCGCGAAGTGATCGAGCAGCACGTCGATCTCGACGCGGTGCTCGACATCGCCCGGCAGGCACCTGCTCTGGAGACCCCGGGGTGGGATCCCGCTGCCGAGGTGACACCGCGCCCCGGCAGCCGGCCGGTGGTCGCGGTCGCCGGCGGCCGGGCGTTCACGTTCCGGTACGCCGAAACCGAGGAACTGCTCACCGCCGCCGGCTGCGAGGTGGTGGAGTTCGACCCGTTGACCGATGCGGCGCTGCCGCCCGGTACGGCGGGCATCTATCTGGGTGGCGGCTTTCCCGAGGTGCACGCCGGGGATCTGGCCGCCAATGCGGCGTTGATCGCCGAGCTCCGGGATGCCATCGCGGCCGGGGTGCCCACCGTCGCCGAGTGCGCGGGACTGACTTATCTGTGCCGCACCCTGGAGGACATCCCGGCGATCGGCGCCGTGGACGCCACCGCGGCGATGACGCCGAAACTGACGCTGGGCTACCGCACCGCGATCTCCGCCGGGGACTCCCTGCTGGGCAGGGCCGGCGAGGAGATCACCGGCCACGAATTCCACCGCACCCGGGTCACGCCTGAGGCCGATCCCGAAACCCAGTGCGCCGCTTGGCTTCTTCCCGCGGGCGCGGAAGGATTCGCCGGCCCGACCCTGCATGCGTCGTATCTGCACATCCATTGGGCCGGCCACCCGCAGCTGGCTCAGCGATTCGCCGACGCCGCCCACGACTATGTGGCGTCCTGCCCGCCGCCGGTGGATCTGCGGCATCACGGTGACGCCGAGCTGGGCTCCGGATTGCTGGACTTCGCCGTCAACGTCTACGCGGGTCCGCGCCCGACCTGGCTGGACGACGCGCTGCACCGTGCCGTCGACCAGTCCGGCGCCTATCCCGATGCCGCGCAGGCTCGTTCGGCGCTGGCCGCCCGGCACGGCCGCGCGGGCGAGGAGGTGCTGCCGACCGCCGGTGCGGCCGAGGCGTTCTTCCTGATCGCCGGCCTGCGAGCGTGGCGACGGCCGGTGGTGGTGCACCCGCAGTTCACCGAACCGCACCTGGCACTGGAGCAAGCCGGTCACACCGTCACCACGGTGTTGTGTTCTGCCGACGACGATTTCGCGTTGCGGCCCGAGATCGTGCCGGACGACGCCGATCTGGTGGTCGTCGGCAACCCCACCAACCCCACCGGTGTGCTGCACCCCGCGCAGACGATACGCCGGCTGCTGCGGCCCGGCCGGGTGGTTGTGGTGGACGAGGCGTTCATGGACGCGGTGCCCGGTGAGCCACAGACCGTGGCGGGTGAGCGGGTGCCGGGATTGCTGGTGACCCGCAGCCTGACCAAACACTGGTCGATCCCCGGGATCAGGGCCGGTTATCTGCTCGGTGACCCTGCGCTGATCGCCGACGCGGCCCGGCACCAGGTGCCGTGGTCGGTGTCGACACCCGCGATCGCCGCCATGCGGGTGTGTGCGGACGACCGTGCGGCGGCGGAAGCTCAGCGCCGGGCAGAAGAGTTGCGGCACTGGCGAACCCACCTCGCTGAAGGTCTGCGGCACCGTGGCGTCCGGGTGATCCCCGGCGCGGCACCCTTTGTGCTGGCCCACGTCGGCGACGGTGTGCACGCCGCGCTGCGGGGTGCCGGTGTGGCGGTACGGCGCACCGACACCTTTCCCGGCCTGGACGGTGGTTGGATTCGCATCGCGGTGCGCGATCACGCCACCACCGACCGACTGCTGGCCGCCCTCGAGCGAATCATCCGCCAGCCCCTTTCCGTTTCCTAGGAGAAGCCATGCACTCCATCGCCCCGCCCCCGGCCGACGTCGCTGCCGCGGCAAGAGCTCGGCTGGCCGGTCTGGCCACCCCACCCGGCGCACTGGGCCGGCTGGGTGAACTCGCGGTGTGGCTGTCGGCCACCCAGGGCGATGTTCCGCCGCGTCAGCTGGACAATGTGCGCCTGGTGATCTTCGCCGGCGATCACGGCGTCGCCGCACACGGGGTGTCGGCCTTCCCGTCATCGATCACCGCCGCCACCGTCCGCGCCGCGCTGATCAAGAAACTGGGGGTCAACTCCCTGGCCTCAGCACACGGGGTCGACGTCCGGGTGCTCGACCTCGGTGTCGACGACGATTTCGCCGACCTGCCCGCCGATGTCAGAAACAGACTGCAGGCGTACAAGATCCGCCGATCCAGCGGCCCCATCCATCTCGAGGACGCGCTGACCAACGAGCAGGCGCACGCCGCCCTGGCCGCGGGTGCCGAGGTGGCCGCGCAGGAGATCGCCGCGGGCGCGCAACTCCTGCTCAGCGGCGACCTGGGTATCGGCAACACCACGCCCGCCGCGGCCATGGTGGCCGCCGGCCTCGGACTGCCGGCCGAGGAGGTGGTGGGCCGCGGCAGCGGGATCGATGATGCGGGGCTGCGGCACAAGGCCGAGGTCATCGAGGCTGCGCTGGCCCGGGTCGGTGACCGCGCTGGCGATCCAGTGCAGACATTGGCCGCACTCGGCAGCGCTGACCTTGCTGCGTCCACGGGATACCTTGTCACCGCGGCACGTTCGGGTGTCCCGGTGCTGCTCGACGGGCTGATGGCGGTGGCGTGCGCCCTGACCGCCGACCGGATGAACCCCGGAGCGGCGGCCTGGTTCGCGGCGGGGCACCGCTCCACCGAACCGGCACAGAGCCTGGCGTTGGACAAGCTGGGCCTGGCACCGGTGCTGGATCTGGGTCTGCGACTCGGTGAAGGGTCCGGCGCGGTGGCCGCGGTACCGGTGTTGCGCGGCGCGGTGGCCGCACTGCGCGACACGGCGCTACTGACGGAACTGCTGCCGGGTTGAGCAGCTCACAGCTTCAGGACACGACCGGCGATCACCAGGTGCACTTCATCGCAGACCGCGGCCACGCGCTGGTTGACGGTGCCGAGCAGATCACGGAACAGCCGGCCCGATCGGTGTGCGGGCACCACACCGAGGCCCACCTCGTTGGTCACCACCACCGCCTCGGTCACCGCGCCGAGTGCAGCGCACACCGTGTCGAGATGGGCGCCGATGGCCGCGGACGCCTCGCCGGAAGAGCCCTCCCACAGCTGCTCGGCGTCCATGATCGCCGTCAACCAGGTACCGAGACAGTCGATCAGCACCGGACCCGGCCGGTCGGCGAGCACCTCGGCCAGCGCGCTGCTCTCCACCGTCGACCAGCTCTGCGGACGGCGCTGCCGGTGCAGCGCCACCCGGGCATCCCAGTCCGGGTCGGTGCCGTCGGTGGCGCGCCCGGGTGCCACATACGTCACGCCGGCGACACCGTCCAGCAGCGCCTCGGCGTGACCCGACTTGCCGGAGCGCACACCACCGGTGACAAGGATCCGCACCCGCCCATCGTAGGTGTAGGCCGATGCTGAACCCAACGACCTGGCAGGCCGCCGGTCTGGTCCTGGGCCACGCCGCTGACCGTCTCCTCGGCGATCCTCGCCGGGGCCATCCCGTGGCCGGATTCGGCCGTGCCGCTTCGGCACTCGAACAGCGGATGTACGGTGACAGCCGCGCGCGTGGCGTTGGGTACCAGGTTCTGCTGGTCGGGGCCGCGACGGGACTGGCCGTCACCGCCCAGCGCTGCGCCCGCCATCCCGTGGCGCAGGTGCTGGTGACCGCGGTGACCACCTGGGCAGTGCTCGGCGGCCGTTCACTCGAACGGGAGGCGCTGGCCGTGCACCAGTTGCTCGAAGCCGATGATCTCGACGGGGCCCGGCGCCGGTTGCGCAACCTGGTGGGCCGCGACACCTCCGCGCTGACACCCGACGAAGTGGCCCGCGCCGTCGTCGAATCGGTGGCCGAGAACACCAGCGACGCGGTGGTCACATCGTTTTTCTGGGGTGCGGTCGCCGGGGTGCCGGGTCTGGTGGGGCACCGGGCCGCCAACACCCTGGATGCGATGGTGGGCCACCACAACGCGAGATACGAGCGATTCGGTTGGGCCGCCGCCCGATTCGACGATGTCCTGGGCTTCCCCGGCGCCCGCAGCGCCGGTCTGATCACAACGATCCTGGCCCCTGATCCGCGCGGAGCGCTGCGCGCGTGGCGCCGCGACGCCCGTGCTCACCCCAGCCCCAACGCCGGGGTGGTCGAGGCCAGTTTCGCTGGGGCGCTGGGGATCCGGCTCGGCGGCACCAACACCTACTACGGCAACCGCGTCGAGCACCGCGCGCTGATGGGTGACGGCCGCGCCCCGGTGCCGAGCGACATCCCGCGGACCACCCGGCTGGCCCGCCGAGTCGGCCTGGCCGCCGCCCTACTCTCCGCGAGCGCGCGTGTCTGCACGCAACACACCGGGCTTTTTCGTACCAACACGCGCGCTCGCCGAGGGCTTTTTGCACGCTAGTGCGGCTCAGCGCAGCGGCCGGCCGAACCGCACATGCGGACGGCCATCCTCCAGGTGCACCGTTGCCTGCACTCCATACACCTGCGCGATCACGTCCGCGGTGAGCACCCTGGCCGGTGGACCCGCGGTGTGCACCCGCCCGTGCTGGAAGATCACCAACTCCTCGCAATAGGCCGCGGCCAGGTTGAGGTCGTGCAGCGCCATCAGCGTGGTGGTGTCGGTGGAGGTCACCAATTCGAGCAGTTCCAGTTGGTGCCGGATGTCGAGGTGGTTGGTCGGTTCATCCAACAACAGCTCGGTCGGCTCCTGCGCCAGGGCCCGCGCGATCTGCACACGTTGTCGTTCCCCGCCGGACAGCGTGGAATAGCGCCTGTCCAGCAGCATTTCGATTCCTGTTGTCACCGAGACTGATTCCACGATCTCACGGTCCCGGGCCGACATAGGCGACCACGGCTGCCGATGCGGCAGGCGACCGAGCTCCACCACGTCACGCACCGTGGGCTCCTGATCAGTGGTGGCCTCCTGGTCGACGACCGCGAGCCGCCGCGCCACCTGGCGCCTGCTCATCGTCGACACGACGGTGTCGTCGAGGCGAACCACCCCCGAGGAGGCGGGGCGAATCCCCGCCAAGAGCCGCAGCAGCGACGACTTCCCCGAACCGTTGGGGCCGAGCAACCCGACGGTGCCGCCGGCGGCGACGGTGATGTCCACCCCGTCGACGATCACCCGGCCATGGGTATACCAGGTGACCCGGCTGGCGCACAGGCTCATCCGCTTCTCCTGCGCCGCAACAGAATCACCACGAAGGCAGGTACGCCGACGATCGCGGTGGCCACTCCGACGGGAAGTTCCTGCGGGGCGATCACCACCCGGGCCGCCGTGTCCACCCACACCAGGAAGATCGCCCCGAGGATGGTGGCCGTCGGCACCAACACGCGGTGCCTGGTCCCCACCAACGCCCTCGCCGCGTGCGGCAGCACCAGACCGACGAACCCGATGGCACCCGAGGTCGACACGATCACCGCAGTCACCAGCGCGGTCACCACCAACAGCAGCAGCCGGATCCGTCCGACCGCCACCCCCAGCGCAGCGGCGGCGTCCTGACCGAAGAGGAACGCGTCCAGCGTGCCGGCGCAGGCCCAGCAGATCACCACTCCCAGGATCACCAGCACCGCACACACCGCCACATCGCGCCAGGACGCGGTGCTCAGCGACCCCAGCAGCCAGAACAACACTCCCCTGGTCTGCTCGGCGTCCGCCGACCTGAACACGATGAACGATGTCAGCGCCGAGAACAGTTGGGTGGCAGCCACTCCGGCGAGGATCATCCGGTCCATCCCGCCCCCGGCGGCGAACGCGAGCACCAGAACCAGGCCGAAAGCGACGATCGCGCCGACGAAGGCGCCGGCCGCCAGTCCGATCGCCCCGGCGCCGATACCGAGGACCACCACCGACACCGCACCGGTCGACGCTCCCGAGGCGACGCCGAGGATGAACGGATCGGCCAGCGGATTGCGCAACAGCGACTGCAGCATCACGCCACACAGCGCGAGCCCCGCTCCGCACGCCGCGGCCAGTAGCGCGCGGGGCAGTCGCAGCTCCCAGATTATGCTCTGCTGCAGCAACGACAGCTGAGAATCGGGGCCGCCGAACCGTTCGAGGACGGCGGCGAATGCGTCGCGGGGCCCGAGATCCGACGGCCCGATGGTGGTGGCGGCCGCGACCGACACCAACAGCAGTACCAGCCCCGCCGGCCAGACCACAGCCGGGGAGCGCAGCGCGCTGCTCAGCGGGCCAGACCGAACTGCGCCAACCCGCCTGCGACCTTCTCGATGGCGTCCGCCATCCGGATCGACGGGTTGAGCTCGGCGCCGGCCAACGGGATGTAGCGTTTGTTCTTCACCGCCGTCATCTCGCGGGTGACGGGATTCGATTCCAGGAAAGCGATTTTCGCGGCGGCGTTCTCAGCGGTTTGGCTCTTGCGGGTCAGGTCGCCGAGGATCAGCACATCGGGATCACGCTGCGCCACCGTCTCCCAGTTGATCTGCGGCCAATCCTCCGGAGAATCCTCGAACACGTTCTTCAACCCGAGGGTGCGGTTGATGACACCAGGCCCGCCGCAGCACCCGGCCATGTACGGCGACTCGGAGTTGGCGAACCAGTACAGCACTGTGGTGCCGGCCGTGTCTCTCCTCGAGGCGGCGGCCACCCGGTTCTGCATGTCAGCGACGAGTCCCTCGGCGCGGGCCTGTTCGCCGACCAGGGCACCGAGGTCACGGATCTCGGTGTAGATGGCGTCGATCTCCAGTGTCTCGGTGCGCCGGCCGTCGGAATTGCCGGCCTCTTTGGTGCACTCGACAACCGACATGTACGACGGGACGCCCAGTTTCGCCAGATCCTCCGGAGTGGTGACGCCGCCGGGACCGAGGGTGCCCTGCAGCGATGCGGTGACCAGATCGGGCTCCGTGGCGAGAACCGTCTCGAACGACGGCGCCTGGTCGGCGAGCCGCTCTACCGTGGCGTTGTCGGCCTCCAGCGATGGCAGGATGGGATCGGTCCAGCCCGCGGCACCCACCATGCGATCGGCGGCGCCGAGCGACAGCAACATCTCCGTGCTGCCCTGGTTCAACGAGACGATGCGTTCGGGTGCCTGCTGGATCGTGACCTCACGGCCGCAGTTCTCGATCGACACGGGGTAGCCCTGGGCGGGGGCGGCGGAGGGTTGCTCCGCAGAATAGCTGCACCCTGCCAGGACGAGGGCAAAGACGGCAAACACGAACAACTCTGGTCGCATGGCGATCCTTCACATCAGGGGGTCCAACAGCGAGACCCGATGACCTCACCGCGACGGGTGTCGCGGCTGCCAGCAGGTTTTCGGACTCGGAGATCGTCCTCGGCGGGCTGCCTTCCCAGGAGCTACGCTCCCAGTGGCTTACACATGCCCGCTTCGTCACTCCACACCGCTGCGCGTCAGCCCCGGAGTCGCACCGGGTTCCCTGCTCCATACGGAGGCGACTGGCAACTGCCAGGTTACAGTGCCCGCACCCAGGCAGCGGCCTCTTCCACGCTGGACACCGTGATGACGCCGGCGGGCACCTCGGGGCGGCGGACGATCACCACCGGCAGTCCGAGCTCATCGGCGGCCGCCATCTTCGGCCAGGTGTACTCACCGCCGGAGTCCTTGGTCACCAACACATCCGCCCGATGGTCACGCAGCAGCTCCAGTTCACCCGGCAACGCGTACGGACCACGGTCGTGCTGCAGTCGCCACGACGGCGGCACATCCACGTCGGGATCGTCGACCACCCGCGCCAGCACCGCCAGCTCGTGCAAGGCAGGAATGAAGCGCGCGAGTTGCTGTCGTCCGATGGTGAGCACGGGTCGCTGCCCCAGTCGCGCGGTGAGCACCGCCGCCTCGTCATGCGAATCCACCCACTGCCAGGACGGTTTTGCGCGGTCGGACCAGCCGGGTCGCTGCAACCGCAGCAGCGGGCGCTGGGCGGATCCGGTGGTGCAGGCGGTGACGGCGTTCTGGGACATGGTCATCGCGAACGGGTGGGTGGCGTCCACCACGGCGTCGTAATCGGCCAGGGCGCTGCGCAATCCGTCCACTCCGCCGAATCCACCGACGCGGACCGGGCCGACAGGCATCCGCGGCCGGGCCACCCGACCGGCCAACGAACTCATCACGTCGATCCCGTCGGCCACCAACTCCGCAGCCAGAGCCCGGGCTTCGGCGGTGCCGCCGAGGAGCAACACCCTCGTCACGGTGCTCCCGGCGGAAGGAACGGAAACCCCGCGGGTGCACCATTGGTCACCAGCGCCAGCAGCGCATCGACGTCGAGGTGCTGTTCGACCAACTGTCCCAACAGATCCAGCCGCCGCTGCCGGGCTGCCGGGAAGCTCACCCCGGACGGCGCCACCCCCAGCGTCTCGCCCAGGAACGCCGAACGCAACGCGTCGCCTTCGAGCGAGCCGTGCCACATGGTCCCGAAAACCTGCCCGGCGCGGGCCCCACCGAGGAATTCGTCGACCCCGGCGCCGCGGGTGATGCGGCCGTGGTGTATCTCGTACCCCGAGGCCGGCACCCCCAGCCCGGTACCCTGCGGCAGGCGCAGCACTTTCGCCGCCGCGAACGTCGTCTCCACATCCAGCAGGCCCAGCCCGGAAACCTCCGCGGGCTGCCCCTCGATACCGTCCGGGTCACGGATCACCCCGCCGAGCATCTGGAAGCCACCGCAGATCCCGATCAGGGGCTTGCCTGCAGCCACATGCGCCACGATGGCACGATCCAGTCCTCGTGACCGCAACCAGGCCAGGTCGGCGATGGTGGCGCGAGTTCCCGGGAGCACCACCAGGTCCGCGTCGCCGAGCGCCCGCGGGTCGGAGACGAACACGACATCCAAACCGGGTTCCAGACCCAGGGCGTCGACGTCGGTGAAGTTGCTGATCCTGGGCAGCCGGATGACGGCCACCCGGCGGGCTGCATCCCCGGAGGAACGTCGGCCCTCGAGGTCCAGGGCGTCCTCGGAGTCCAGCCACAGTTCGGGATGCCAAGGCAGGGTGCCGTAAACGCGCCGTCCGGTCACCCGTTCCAGGTCACGCAGACCCGGGGCCAGCAGGTCGAGGTCACCGCGGAACTTGTTGACGACGAACCCGGCCACCAGTTCCTGATCCTCGGGTGAGAGCAGCGCCACCGAACCGAGGAACGCCGCGAACACCCCGCCGCGGTCGATGTCACCGACCACCACCGTGGGGAGGCCGGCGTGCCGGGCCAGTCCCATGTTGACGTAATCGCCTGCGCGCAGGTTGATCTCAGCGGGGCTCCCGGCACCTTCGGCCACCACCACGTCGAACCGGCCGGCCAGGTCGTCGAAAGCCGCGTGCGCTGTCGTGGCCAGGGCGCGCCGGCCGTCCAGCCAGTCCGCCGAGGACACTTCGCCCCAGGGCTGCCCCATCAGCACCACATGGCTGCGGTGATCACTGCCCGGTTTGAGCAGCACGGGATTCATGGCCGCCTCGGGTTCGGCCTCGGCGGCCAGGGCCTGAACCCATTGCGCCCGGCCGATCTCAGTGCCCGTAGCGCACACCATCGAGTTGTTCGACATGTTCTGCGCCTTGTACGGGGCCACCTTGACACCCCGGCGGGCCAGCGCCCGGCACAGGCCGGTGGTGACCACGCTCTTGCCCGCATCGCTGGTGGTGCCGGCCACGAGGATGCCCGGCATCAGTTCTTCCTCACCAGGAACAGGTCCATCACCCAGCCGGCGTCGGCCTTGGCCGCCTCACGCGCCTCGGCCATGGCGGGATACACCTCACCGAGCCGGCCGTGAACCAGACGTTCGCCGGGCGCGCCGAGATTGGCGCCCCACCACAGCGTCCAGTCGTGTAGGCCGGACAGGTCGAGCCGCTCCGGTGGTGGATTGAGCATGGCGACGATGTTGTCCTGGCCCGCCGCCACCGCCTCCTGCAACCGCCTGCCGGTGGTGATGTGCACCGGACGGCCCACCTCGTGTAGCACGATCCGATGCCGGGCTGCGAGCAGCTGCGGGGCGCTGATCCCCGGCAGCACGTCCAGTTCCACCGGGACGCCGAGCTCACGGACCTTTTCGACGATCCGGATGGTCGAGTCGTACAGCGAGGGGTCCCCCCACACCAGGAACGCCGCCGTCCCGCCGCGCTCCCGCAGTACGGCGGCGTATTCCGCCGCCCGGGCCGAATGCCAATCCGCTACGGCACCTTCGTAACCGGAGGTGCTCAGCCCGGCCGAGCGGTCTCGTTCCGGGTCGCGGACCACCACGATCGGCACCGAATCCGTGTGGGCAGCCAGGATTTCACGCCGCAGCGCCAGCAGCCCGTCGTCATCGTTCTTCTCCGCTGCCAGTACGTAATCCACGTCGCGCAGCGCCGCGGCCACCTCCGCGGTGACGTGCTGGGGGCCCATCCCGACCCCGAGAATCCGGACTTCTGTCACCTACCGGTCCTCCAGATCACCCTCGACCTCGAGATATGCCTGCTGCAACGCGGCCAGTGTTTCCGGTGACGGTTCCGCCCACAGGCCACGGTCGGCCGCTTCCCGCAGCCGCTCGACGATGCCGTGCAGCGCCCACGGATTCGATTTGTCCAGGAATTCCCGGTTCGTCGGGTCGAGCACGTACTCCTGAGCGAGTTTCTCGTACATCCAGTCGTGCACCACCCCGGCGGTGGCATCGAACCCGAACAGGTAGTCGACGGTGGCGGCGAGTTCGAACGCACCCTTGTACCCGTGTTTGCGCATGGCGGAGATCCAGCGTGGGTTCACCACCCGGGACCGGAACACCCGGGCGGTCTCCTCGGCCAGGCTTCGGGTTCGCACCGCATCGGGTGTCGTCGAATCCCCCACGTAGGCCTTGGGATCCGAGCCGGTGAGCGCGCGGATGGTGGCCACCATGCCGCCGTGGTACTGGAAGTAGTCGTCGCTGTCGGCGATATCGTGCTCGCGGGTGTCGATGTTCTTGGCAGCCACCTTGATGCGCGAGTAGTTGGTGCGCATGTCATCGGCGGCGGCCACCCCGTCGAGACCACGGCCGTAGGCGAAGCCGCCCCACGCGGTGTACACCTCGGCCAGGTCCTTGTCGTCACGCCAGGTGCCCGCCTCGATCACCTGCAGGATCCCGGCACCGTACGAGCCCGGCTTGGATCCGAAAACCCTTGTGGTGGCGCGACGCTCATCACCATGCTCGGCCAAGTCGGCGCGGGCGTGGGCGGCCACGAAGTTCTGCTCGTCGGGTTCGTCGAGGGTGGCGACCATGCGCACGGCGTCGTCCAGCATCGCCACCACATGTGGGAAGGCGTCGCGGAAAAAGCCGGAGATCCGCACCGTCACGTCGATCCGGGGTCTGCCCAGTTCCTCGAGGGCGATGATCTCGAGCCGGCTGACCCGGCGGGATGCCTCGTCCCATTCCGGCCGAACCCCCAGCAGTGCAAGCACTTCGGCCACGTCGTCGCCGGAGGTGCGCATGGCGCTGGTGCCCCACACCGACAGACCGACCGACTCCGGGTAGGCGCCGGTGTCGTCCAGGTAGCGCTGCACCAGCGATTCGGCCATCGCCTGACCGGTCTGCCAGGCCAGCCGCGACGGCACCGCCCGCGGGTCGACGGTGTAGAAGTTGCGGCCCGTCGGCAGCACGTTCACCAGCCCGCGCAACGGGGATCCGGATGGGCCGGGGCGCACGAAACCACCTGCCAGTGCGTGGATCACGGCGTCGAGTTCACCAGCGGTACCGGCCAGCCGGGGCACCACCTCGGTGGCGGCGAACCGCAGCACCGTCTGCACCTCGGGGTCGTCGTGCAGAGTGGCCGCCACGGCGGCGTCCCAGCCGGCCGCCTCCATCGCTTCGACGAGTCCGCGGGCCCGGGTCTCGATCTCGTCCACCGCGGCGGTTTCGGCCTCCTCTTTGAGACCGAGCGCGGCGCGCAGCCCGGGCACGGCGTGGTCGCGGCCACCCCACACCTGGGCGGCCCGCAGAATGGCCAGCACCAGGTTCACCCGGGCCTCGCCCTCGGGTGCGCCGCCGAGCACGTGCAGGCCGTCGCGGATTTGGGCGTCCTTGATCTCGCACAGCCAGCCGTCGACGTGCAGCAGGAAGTCGTCGAATTCCTCGTCCTCGGGACGGTCGTCCAAGCCGAGGTCGCGGTGCATCTCCGCGGCGCGCATCAGGTTCCAGATCTCGCCGCGGATGGCCGGCAGCTTGGCCGGGTCCATCGAGGCGATGTTGCCGTACTCGTCGAGGAGCTGTTCCAGTCGCGCGATGTCGCCGTAGGTCTCGGCCCGGGCCATCGGCGGGATCAGGTGATCGACGATGGTGGCGTGTGCGCGGCGTTTGGCCTGCGCGCCCTCACCGGGGTCATTGACCAGGAACGGGTAGATCAGCGGGAGACTGCCGATGGTGGCGTCGGTGGCGCAGTCGGCCGACAGCGCGGCGTTCTTGCCGGGCAGCCATTCCATGGACCCGTGCTTGCCCAGGTGCACCACGGCGTGCGCACCGAAACCGTGCTCCAGCCACCGGTATGCGGCCAGGTAGTGGTGACTGGGCGCCATGTCGGGATCGTGGTAGATCGCCACCGGGTTCTCGCCGAAACCGCGTGGCGGCTGGATCATCAGCACGATGTTTCCGGCCCGCAACGCGGCCAGCACGATCTGCCCCGCGTCGTTGACGAAGAGCTTGCCGGGCGCTGGACCCCAGGCTTGTTGCATCTCTCCGCGCAACCCCTCGGGCACGTCAGCGGTCCAGGCGGTGTACTGCTCGGCACTCACCGTCACGTGCGCATCGGTGAGTTGTGTTGTGGTGAGCCACTCTTCGTCCTGACCGCCGGCGGCGATCAGGGTGTGGATCAACCGGTCGCCGGCCTCGGTCTCGTCTTCGATACCGAGCACACCGAAACCGTCGCCGACGTCGTAGCCGTCGGCGGCCAGTCGGCGCAGCAGGCGCACGGTGGAAGCCGGGGTGTCCAGGCCGACGGCGTTGCCGACGCGGGAATGCTTGGTGGGGTACGCCGAGAGCACCAGCGCAAGCTTCTTCTCGCCGTTGGGAACTCGGCGCAACCGGGCGTGGTTGACGGCGATCCCCGCGACCCGGGCGCACCGTTCGGGGTCGGCCACGTAGTGCGGCAGACCGTCTTCGTCGATCTCCTTGAACGAGAACGGCGCGGTGATGATCCGGCCGTCGAACTCGGGGATGGCGATCTGGTTCGCCGAGTCCAGCGGGGTCACGCCGTCGTCGTTGGCGTCCCAGTCCTCGCGGGACGACGTCAGGCACAGGCCCTGCAGCACCGGGATGTCGAGGGCGGCCAGCCGCTCGATGTCCCAGGAGCCGTCGTCACCGCCGGCGCTCACCCCGGCCGGTTTGGACCCGCCGGCGGCGAGCACGGTGACGATCAGCGCGTCCAACGTGCCGAACGCTTGGTAGAGCTCCTCGGGAGCGCTGCGCAGCGACGACGCGAAGATCGGGACACCCACCGCGTCGCCGGTGGCGTCGATGGCATCGGCCAGTGCGTGCGCGAACCCGGCGTTACCGCTGATCTCGTGGGCCCGGTAGTACAGGATGCCGATCCGTGCTGCTCCGTCGGTCTGCTCGGGGCGCTGACCATAACCCCACTCGGGGATCACCGCCGGCGGCTCGAAGCCGTCGCCGCTGAGCAGCACGGTGTCGCAGAGGAACGCGTGCAGTTGCCCGAGGTTGGCCGGGCCGCCTTCGGCGAGATAGGCGTGCGCCTGCGCCGCCAGCCCGATCGGCACCGTCGAGTTCTCCATCAACTCGGGGCTGGGCTGACGCTCACCGCCGAGGACCACCATCGGCAGGCCGCTGGCCCGCAGGGTCTCCAGTTCGGTGCGGATCTCGTCGGAGGACCCGAGCACCCGCATCACCACCACGTCGGCGCCGGCCAACACCGGCTCGAGCGGCTGGCGGGCGGGATTGCCCAGGTTGTAGGCCGCGCCGCTGGCGCGGGCCGAGAGCAAGTCGGTGTCCGAGGTGGACAGCAGGGCAATACGGGTCATGTCATCAGGCATGATCGGCCTCCCCGGGGTTCGCGCCCCTCGCCGTGGATCCTCGCGGCCAGTGTCTGGCTGTGACCACCGGCGGCCTCACGGCGCCGTGGCCTTCACAGTGGCGGAACCGCCCCGGATTCGCACCGGGTTCCTGCTCCACGAGGTGTGTCGCGACCAGCCTAGTGCAGAAGCCTGCCCGAGCCGACCACAGGTGTTCGAGACTGCGGCCACGCCCGCAAAACCCGCCCGAACACCGGTGTCACCGCAGTCTCAACGCTGGGAGCGTCGCCGGCGCAACCCCAGCCGGAAACCCTTCGGCATCAGAGTCAGCCGCTCGGCCACCTGCAGCTCGTAATCCGGGTCGGCGATCAGGTCGTAGCGCCGGATCAGCCAGCCGAGCACCAGCACCGCTTCGTGCAGGGCGAACTGTCGCCCGATGCACGAGCGCTCGCCGGTGCCGAACGGTTTGTACAGGTGCGCCGGCCGGGCGCGCAGGTGTTCGGGGGCGAACCGGTCCGGGTCGAACTCGTCCACCGGCTTCAAGCCGGGCGCGGTCCATTGCGGGGCGCGGTGCAGCGTGGTGGTCAACGCCAACACCCACTCGTTCTTCCCGATGGCGTACCGTCCCGCCAGCACCGTGTCCTCCCGGGCCGACCGGTAGTAGGCGGGCACGGTCGGTTGCAGCCGCAGCGATTCGTCGAGCACACGACGCACATAGCGCAGCTTGGCGATCTGCTCGAATTCCGGTGCGTCGTCTCCCCACACCCTGTCCACTTCATCGCGGGCGCGGGAGAACACGTCGGGATGGGTGGACAGGAAGTAGAGTGCGAAAGACAAAGCACCGGAAGTGGTTTCGTGGCCGGCGACCAGGAAGTTGATCAACTGGTAGCGGATGTTGGCCTCATCGAGTGCGGGCCGGCCGTCGTCTGGAGAGTCCGGGCTGGGTGCCAGCATGATCTCGAGGAGATCATCGTGGTGCCCCAGCCCTTCGGCTCTCCGGCCGGCGATGATGTCGTCAGCGATCCGGTGCATGGCGTCGGCATGCCGGCGCACCTCGCGTTCATAACGATTCGCCACGAACTTCGGCAGGTAGGTGGCCCGGAACACCCCCAGCCGGTCAGCTCCCACCAAACCGGCCACCATGTGCTCCACAAAAGGATGCGGTTGCTCGGAGTGGAACGCGCCGAATGAGTAACCCGCCGCGCAGCGCCCGATGGTTTCCAGCGTCACCCGGGTGGTGTCGGCGGAGACGTCGACGGACTCCCCCGAGTCGGCATGCGCATCCCAGGCGGCGGTCAACTCCGCGGCCGCGTCGAGCATCGTGGGGTGGTAACTCCGCATGGCCGCCTGCGAGAACGCCGGCATCAGCAGCATGTGCGCCTTACGCCAGTTGGGTTCGTCGTTGTGGGCGGTGAACAACCCGTCACCACCCATGACCCGTAGCGCCACCATGTCCGGGCCGAGGTGCTTGCAGAACCGGGTCTCGTCGTTCAGTTCGGTGACCACCTCCGGACCGGCGGCGACCACCCACCGGGCACCCAGAAAGCGGAATTCGAACAGCGGGCCCAGCTTTTGGGCGAGGTCGGAGACGGACTGGGCGGGCTCGTCGCCGCGGAAACTCAGGACGTCGCCGAGCAGGGGCACGCGTCGGGGCGGATGCGGAATCCGGCGGTCCTGGATCGCCCGGCCGCTGCGAATGTGAGTCGTCATGAGCTGTGTCCAATCAAAGCCGGCCGGCACCTGTCGTTCCCCGATTACTGCGGACAGGGTAGTTCGACGTGCCACCGATTTTGATGCTCTCGTTGCTCGAGACTCACTCTGTGCGGCTCACTCCGACAAGACGAACACGATGGGCCGTCCGGCCGTCACCGGATCACCGGGTCGACGGGGCCTTCCCGCGGCGCGCGGCAACGTGTGCGGCCATCCGGATCGGCGCATCGGCGAGGGGACGGCCCCGATAATTGCCGCGGCGCTCGATCAGCTCGAAGTAGACCTGTGAGCCGATCACCGTGGTGTAGGCATGGAAATACTCGCCGTCCGCGCTGCGGTCATAGAGAATGTCGAGTCGCCGCAGTACGTCGACGAACTCGTCGCTCAGGTGCAGCCGAGCCTGAAGGTCGACGTAGTAGTTGTCGGGGATATGCAGGATCGGGGCGTCCGCCGGCAACGCGTTCAGGGTGCCGACGATGTCGTCGGTGGTGAACGCGATGTGCTGGGGCGTCTGAACACCGGGCGTCCACCTACCCCGGCGCAGCACCGGACCATCCAGGGCCATCCCGAAACCGGAGGGGTGGGGTGTCCGAAGCAGATGACTGCGCACCAGCCCGTAGGGGCCTGGATATTCCGCCACCTCGTCGGTTCGCATCCCGAGCACCGAACGGTAGAACAGCACACTCTCGTCGAAGCGGTCGAAGGGCGCCGTGACAGAGATGTGGTCGAGTCCGGTGACACCCGCGCCGACGGCGTCGCCGTACCCGGGCACCGGGTCGAAGTCGCGTCGCCAGTCGAGGCCTCCCCGCCCGGTGGAGACGAAGAACACGGACAGGCCGTCGGGGGCTGCGACGGCCGGCAGATCGGCTTCGCCCGGCCGCACCACACGCGGGAGCGCCGCCACGTTGAGGTGTTCGGCCGCCGCTGCGAACCCCGCGGGGTCCTCGGCGTCGAATGCGACCGCGGCAATGGCCGACGAGTCGTCCTCGGCCGCGTCGGTCGTGACGCTGATGAGAATGGTGGCATCTGCCTGCGTCCACGCCGTGACCTTTTTCGATCGGTGCGTCGACGACCGCTCGAATCCCAATGCCGACAGCGCGTGTTCGGCCACGCCGAGGTCGGTCGGGGTGACACTCAGCTCGACAAACGCTACATCGATCGGTCGTGACGGTCGGCTGCCGTCGAGGCCGGCTTCCAGAGCACCCAGGGAGCGCACCGCATCAATGGCGGTACGCACGGGTGAGGACTGGCGGAAGACGTCGTTGAACACCTCCAGCGACAGGGGGCCGCGGTACCCGGCCGCGAGTACGGCGCCGGTGAAGGCGACAAGGTCGAACGCCCCCTCGCCTGGGAAAAGGCGGTAGTGCCTACTCCACTGCAGCACATCCATGTCCTTGTGCGGTGCATCGGCCAACTGGAGGAAGAAGATCTTCTCACCGGGAACGTCGGCGAGCTCATCCACCGTGGAGGACCTCGACAGGATGTGGAAACTATCCAGGCAGAGACCCACGGCAGCGTGGTCCGCGCGGCGGACCGCCTCCCAGGACCGGGTCCACAGGTCAACGGTGCGCCCCCAGGCCAGCGCCTCGTAGGCGATCCGCATCCCGCGGCGCTCCGCGAGCTCGCCCGCCGCCCGCAGTTGCGTTGCCAACTGGTCCAAGTCGGCGACCGCGTCGTCCGACGCATTGGAGCACACCAGGATCAGGTCGACCCCGAGTTCGGCCATGACGTCGAATTTGCGGTCGAGTCGGCGCAGGTTGCGTTGAAACTGCTCCGGGTCGGTACTGTCGAGATCCCGGAAAGGTTGGTATAGAACGATTTCCAATCCCAGGTTGTCGCACTGCTCCCGGATCTGCTTCGGGCTCGATGTCGACGCGACGAGGTCGGGCTCGAACAGTTCGATCCCCTCGAAACCGGCGTGGGCCGCGGCGATGAGCTTGTCATCCAGAGTTCCCGACAGGCAGACCGTGGCGATGGTCTTCATGTGATGTTGGTGTGTGAGAGTCATTGCCGCTACCTTTCTTTCGCGACGAGGGCGCGGATGGCCCACTCGTAACCCGCGGCGCCCAGGCCGACGATGATCCCGGTAGCAGCAGGTGACACGTACGAGTGATGCCTGAAGGATTCCCGCTGATGGACGTTCGAGATGTGCACTTCGACGACGGGGAGGTCCACACCTCTGATCGCATCGTGCAGCGCAAGCGAACTGTGGGCGAGCGCACCGGGATTGAACACGACTCCACGCAGAGTGCCCTCCCGGTACTCGGCTCCCGCGGCATGGATCCGGTCGATCAACACACCCTCGTGATTGGACTGCAGGAACTCCACGCCGACATCGAGAACGTCGCCGACACTTCGGCAGAGTTCCTCGATGTCGCCCAGGGTGGATGTCCCGTAATACGCGGGTTCACGGGCGCCGAGAAGGTTGAGGTTGGGTCCGTTCAACACGAGAACTCTGGACATCGGCTACGCAGCTCCTCCGCGTGAATCGAAGTCCGACAGCACGTCCGAGGCGATGCGGAACGCGGTGTTGGCGTCGGGGACACCGCAGTAGATGGCTGTCTGCATGATCAGCTCGGCGATCTCGTCGTTGCTCAGGCCGTTGCGTCGGGCAGCACGCAGGTGCATGGCGAACTCCTCGTGGTGGCCGCGCGCGATGAGGGCGGTCAACGTGATCATCGAGCGGCTGCGGCGGTCCAGGCCTGGACGGGTCCAGATGCCACCCCAGGCGTACTCGGTGATCATGCGCTGGAAATCCGCGGTCAGCTCCGTGGTGGCGGCCTGTGCGCGATCGACGTGGGCGTCACCGAGAACCTCGCGTCGCACCGCCATTCCCCTCTGGTACACCTCGTCGACGGTTCTGGCTGCGGCCCGCCACGGCAGTCCCACCCGCTGCGCGATCAACGCGGCCACCCTGTCAGGGGCCTCCGCCGGAGCGAGGTGACCGACCGCCTCCAACACCACCAGTTCACCGTTGGTGACCTCAGATGCGATTCGCTGCAGTGACTCCGGCGGGGTTGGAGTGTCATCGCTGCCCGCGACGGCGAGCACGGGGATGGCGATCTCAGGCAGCCGGTCGACGACGTCGAATGCGGCCAGCGCTTCGCACGCCCGCGCATAGGACTCCGGGTCGGTGTGGCTCAGGCCATCGACGAGTGCTGCAGCAACGCCGGGGCGTTGCTGGGCGAACCCGGGCCCGAACCAGCGCCGGGGGGCGTCGGCAACCAACGCGGCCATGCCCTCGGCGCGTACGGTCGCTGCGCGATCCCGCCAGCCGTCCGGGGTGCCGATGGCCGCGCCGGTACACAGCAGGGTCGCCGTCCCCACCCGATGCGGGACGTCGAGCGCCAATTGCAAACCGACACAGCCGCCCAGGGAATCGCCCGCGTAGTGGAACTGCTCGGCGCCGAAGTGATCGGCGATCTCCACCACCGCGGCCGCCAGTTCGGCGATGGTGAAGGAACCGGCGGGGCCGCTTCGTCCATGCCCGGGCAGATCCCACCCGACCACGCGCGCCTCCGCGGTCAGCGCCTGCGCAACCGCACCCCACAGGATCGCCGCCGAGGTGCCGAGCGAAGGGCCCAGCAGGATCACCGGCCCCTTGTCTGGTCCACCGAAGTCGACGACGCCCAAGGCGGGAATGGTCACGACGGCTCCTCGGAGAGACGCCGGGCGCGGCTCACCGCCGCGTCGATCAACCGGTCTGCGATGCCGGTGTATCGGGGAAGGGCTGTGCGACCGGTCAATTCGGTCATCGCACGTTGCTCGGAGAGCAGGCCCTCGGCGGCGGCGAGGTTGTCGGCGGTCCGCGTCTCGTCGACCTTCAGGCCGGTGACGAGTTCGGAGGTGTGTGCGGCGGCGACGACGGTATGCCGGGCCAGCGTTCTCAGCGTCGCCCATTCCGCGTGCCAGGCGCCGTCGGCGCGTTCATCGACACTCGCGGCCGCCGCCGCGTGCAGAACGGCGCCCAGCGGAGCCGCGGTGAGGGCAGCGCGCCGGATCAGCACCGAGCGGACCGGATTGGCTTTGTGCGGCATGGTCGACGAGCCTCCCCCGCTGCCCTCGGCGAATTCGCCGACTTCCGGGCGGCTGCCCGTCGCGACGTCGGCGGCGATGTGGCCCCAGGCGTCACAGCAGGTCACCAGCGCGTCCCCCATGCGGGTGATCGTCGATCGGGTGGTGTGCCAGGGCGGCGCGGGCGCCAGGCGCAGCTTGTGGGCCAGGGCATCGCTGAGGGCGGTGGCACCGTCGACCGATCCCGACAATTCGGTTGCCGCGGCGAGGGTGCCCACCGCCCCCCCGGCCTGGACGGGGAGCGAGGACACCAGTCCCGCCAGCGGTTCGGCGGCGTCCAGCACGCCCGTGAGCCACCGGGCGATTTTCGCGCCGAGCGTACTGGGCAAGGCGGCCTGGGTCAGCGTACGGGCGAGAGCCCTTGTATCTCGGTACCTTTCGGCGAGGGCGGCCAGGGCACTGGCCTGGGTTGCGCACTCGTCGGTGATCCTGACGAGCACGTCACGCATGCACAGGACCAGTGCCGTGTCGATGACGTCCTGGCTGGTTAGCCCGCGGTGCAGCCAGCGCGCCGTCGCCGGTTCGGACCGCTCTCGCAGCAGTGCGACCAGGGCGCTGACCGGGTTGCCGTCCGCGTCGGCGCGTCGAGCGATCATGTCCGCGTCGTCCCTGACCACAACGCTGCTGAGTGCTGCCCGCGCGTCGCGCGGCGCGATACCCGCGTCGACGAGGCCATCGAGCCACGCCTGCTCGACGGCCACCATGGCGGTGAGGAACGCCCAGTCGCTCATCAGGTCACCCGCGCGGTGGTCTCCCGGCCAGAACAGGTCGGTCATCGGTGATGCCCCGGGTAGCGCAGGAAAACGGTTTCGGGGGCGCCTGGTGCGTCCTGCAGTTGAATGTCGAAATGCAGGCCGCCGGCGTCCCGTCTGGCGATCAGGGTGTCGCGCCGCTCGGGCGGAAGCGAAGCCAGGAGCGGATCGTTCGAAAGATGGTCGCCCGGCACGTATGCGCGCGTGAACAGCCGGTTGAGCAACCCCCGCGCAAACACGGTCACCAGGATGAACGGCGCCGCCCCGGGCTGACACTCTCCCGGAAGGACGGTCGAGAAGCTGTAGCGCCCGTCGTCGCCGGTGCTCGCCCGACCCCACCCGGTGAAGGTGAAGCCGTCCCGGTGGAGCGAACCGGGCGAGGTCGGCACGTCACCGTCGGCGTCGGCCTGCCAGATCTCGATCAGCGCGTCGGGCACCGGCTTGCCGTTACCGTCGGCGACGACACCCGACAGTTGCACGGCCTCCGGCGAACTCGGCGGTACCAGCTCGTTGCCGCGCTCGAACGGCAGCGCATAGCCGAAGAAGGGCCCGACGGTCTGCCCCGGCGTTGCGGTCAGCAGCGTGCTCATGAGTGCTCGCCTCCGTGATCGGGATTCTCCATCGGGGTGCGCATGGCGCCGGTGAGGACGATGTCCCACCGGTACCCGGTGGCCCATTCATGGGTGGTGATGTCGTGGTCGTAGGTGGCCACCAGCCGGTCACGAGCCTTCTGGTCGGTGATCGACTGGTAGATCGGGTCGAGGCCGAACAACGGGTCACCCGGGAAGTACATCTGGGTGACCATCCGCTGAGTGAATTCCGTTCCGAACAAAGAGAAGTGGATATGCGCCGGTCGCCATGCGTTGCGATGGTTCTTCCACGGGTAGGGCCCCGGCTTGATGGTGGTGAACCGGTAGGTGCCGTCGTCATCGGTCAGGCAGCGGCCGACGCCCGTGAAGTTGGGGTCGATGGCGGCGGGGTGCTGATCACGCTTGTGGACGTAGCGCCCCCCGGCATTGGCCTGCCAGATTTCCACGAGCTGCCGTCGCACGGGTCTGCCGTCGCCGTCGAACACGCGGCCGGTGATCACCATGCGCTCACCGATGGGTTCACCGCCGTGCTGGATGGTGAGGTCGGCTTCGAGCGGGCTGACGTCGCGTTCGGAGAAGCAGGGCGCCCACAGTTCGACACCCTCCGGATCGGCGTGGTGCAGGTCTTTGGTCGGGTGGCGCAGCAGACTGCTGCGATACGGCGTGTAGTCCAGTCGGGGCTGTGACTCGTCGACGCCGCCGCGTTCGTACTCGGACGCGATGGTCAGCATCTCCGCGTTGATGGCCCGTTGACTTGCGGTGGCGCTGTCGGGATCGGAGTCGATGTTCGCCGTCAGGTCTTGCACGTTGACACTCCAAAAATGTTGCTGATGGCCAGGATCGAGGAGATCAGTGGTCGACGAGTTCCCGCGCGGAGCCGGGACTCTTGTTGCCCAGCAGCGCGGTCGGCACGTCCTTGGTCTCCTTGGCCGTCAGTGCGGCGGCAGTGGCGATGAGGCACACCACCGCGGTGAAGATGCTGATGACCACCCAACCGCCTTCCTGCACACCGCCGAGTGCGGTGACGATCGCGGGAGCGAAACCGGCGACCAGGAATCCCAACTGAGTACCGATGGCCAGCCCGGAGAACCGCACCTGGGTCGAGAACATCTCACCGTAGAAAGACGGCCATACGGCGTTGGCTGCGGCGTAGCCGAAGGAGAAGGTGGCGATTGCCAGCGCGAACATCAGGACGTCGTTGCCGCCGCTCATGGACAACAGATAGAACGGCATCAGCACCGCCGAGGACAGTGCACCGTAGATGTAAACGGGCTTGCGGCCGATACGGTCGGCGAGCTTGCCGAACAGCGGTTGGGTGAACAGTGCCACGATATTCGCGACCACGACCAGCCACAGCGTCTCGTCCGCGTCGAGGCCCATTTTCTTGCCGTAGGCGATGGCCAGGTTGGCGAACACGGTGGACACGGCGGCGATGAAGGCGCAGAAGATCACCCTGAGAACGTCGCGCCAATGATTGCGCATCAGTGGCATCAGCGGCATCCGGGCGATGGTGCCCGTGGCCTTGGCTTCCGAGAATTCCGGTGTCTCGTGAAGTCGACGGCGGATGAAGTACGCGACCACCACGACAAAGGCGCTGAGCCAGAACGGAACTCGCCACCCCCAGGAGTACAGGTCCTCGTCCGGGAGTGCCACGATGGGGATGACGACGAGCGAGGCCAGGATCAGGCCACCCTGTGTGCCGGTCAGCGTCCACGACGTGAAGAAGGCGCGCTGGTTGTCAGGTGAATGCTCCAACGTCAACGAGCTGGCCCCTGCCTGCTCGCCCGCGGCGGAGAACCCCTGCAGCAGGCGGCAGGTCACCAGGAGCAGGGGCGCGGCCGCGCCGACCGCCGCGTACGTCGGCAGGCATCCGATGGCGAACGTCGAGACGCCCATGAGGACGAGGGTGAACATCAGCACGTTGCGGCGCCCGATCCGGTCGCCGAAGTGACCGATCACGAAGGCGCCGATCGGCCGGGCGATGTACGCGACACCCAGCGTCGCGAAAGACTGTGCCAGCGCTACCGTCTCGTTGCCCTCTGGGAAGAAGACCTTTGGAAAGACAAGAGCGGCAACAAAACCGAACACGAAGAAGTCGTAGTATTCGACGGCACTGCCCATGAAACTGGCCAACGCCGCCTTCTTGGGCGTCCGCGCCGGCGTGCCGGCCGGAACACCGCCTGCCGAATTGCTGTTCGTGACGCTCATTGGGTTCCTCCTGGTTTCCTTCTGATGTGGTTTCCGACGGAGTGCGACTTCACCCGGCGAGAGTGCGGAAGTGGCGTGACATGCGATCGGCGTCAGGAACGATCCCGGTGATCAGTTCGAAGGCGGTTGTCGCCTGGTGCACGGCCATGAAGCCGCCGTCGAGTGTTCGGCAGCCGGCCTTCCGGGCTGCGGTCAGCAGCGCGGTGTCCAAGGGCCGGTAGACGATGTCGGCCACCCACAGCCCGGGATGTAGAAGTGCCGCGTCGAACGGTATGCCCGGGTGGTCGGCCATGCCGGTGGGGGTGCAATGCACGACACCGTCGCTGTGCGGCAACAGGATCGAGAGCTTGTCGAAGGCGGAGGCATCGACGCGCGCGTCGCGATGCCGGCCGGCGAGTTCGCCCGCCAAGGTCGTGGCGCGGTCGACCTCGAGGTCGACGATGGTCAGGTGGCCGGCGCCCAGCTCGAGGAGTGCGTGCCCTACCGCGGCGCCTGCTCCTCCCGCCCCGAGCAGCACCACGTTCGAGACGGCGGCGCCGGGCAGGCCCTCGGCGAAACCGGCGCCGAACCCGGGTGCGTCGGTGTTGTAGCCGATCGTGCGGTGTTCCTCGAAGACCACCGTGTTGACCGCTCCGAGCGCGGCGGCGTCATCGTCGAGGGTGTCGAGATGCGGGATCACCAACTGCTTACACGGGTGGGTCACGTTGAGGGCGTTGTATCCGAGTGCGCGCGCCCAGGTCAGGATCTCACCGATGCGTTCCGGGGTGAGACCGGCCGCCTTGAGGTCGATGGCTCGGTACACGTAATCGAGGCCATGGGCTCGACCCTCGGCCATGTGCAACGCCGGGGTCAGCGACGGGCCGACGCCCTGTCCTACGAGACCGACGAGATACGGGCTGGATGCCACACTCCACCGTCCTACTCAATGTACGAACTAGTACGTACATAAACTAGAACACTGTGGGGTGCCTCTCGTCAAGAGGTCTGTGTGAGCTAGATCGCCGGCGACGCGGCCGTGAGCCAGCCCACGACGACATCGCCGATCATGCGTCGCAGATGAGCCCGTTGCGTCGTCTCGGTGAAGTCGACGTCGAAGAGGAATCCGAAGGTGTAGCGGTTCGCCACCTGGAACACGCAGTAGGAACTGATGAGGATGTGGACATCGAGCGCCTCGACATCGGCACGAAAGACACCCTGCGCACGCCCGCGGGCCAGGATCTCGTCGAGGAGCGAGGTCGCCGGTCGTGCCAAGCTGCGCAGGGAGTCGAGCCGGCTGATGTACTCGCCCCGGTGAATGTTCTCGATGGCGACCAGGCGGATGAAGGCCTGGTGATCCAGGTGGTGATCGAAGGTCAGCTCCGCCAAACTCCGCATGGCGTCCACCGGATCAACGTGGTCGACCTGCAGACGCTGCTCGGCCTCGCGGATGCCGCGGTAGGCATTCTCGAGCACGGCCGTGTACAGGCCCTCTTTGCCGCCGAAGTAGTAGTAGATCATCCGCTTGGTGGTGCGGGTGCGCTCGGCGATCTCATCGACACGCGCGCCCGAGTACCCGGACTCGGCGAACACCTCGGTGGCCACGGCCAGCAGGTCGGCGCGGGTTCGCTCGGCGTCGCGCTGTAGCTCGGGACGTGGCTCGCCATTCACGCCGCGAGCCTACTGGGGCGCCCCTTGGTTTCACCGCGAGGGATTCGGTGCGGAATTTAGCTGGCAGACGTCACGATCACAGCCGTCCGCCGCTGTTATACATGTGTCAGATAATATGCCACCATGTCCGAACAGTCCGGGGCCAGGCCTGCCCGCCGGCGGTTGTCCCCCGACGACCGGCGTTCGGAACTGCTGGCCCTGGGCGCGAAGGTCTTCGGCGAGCGGCCCTATGACGACGTGCGGATCGACGAGATCGCCGAGCGGGCGGGCGTGTCGCGGGCGCTGATGTACCACTACTTCCCGGACAAACGCGCATTCTTCGCCGAGGTGGTCCGCGCGGAAAGCGAGCGCCTGTTCGAGGCCACCAGCACACCTGCCGTGCCAGGTCAGACACTGTTCGAGCGGTTGCGCGCCGGGGTGCTGGCCTATGTCGAGTATCACGAGCGATACCCCCACGGTTCCTGGGCGGCCTATATCGGGCCCGGTCGCACCGATCCTCTGCTGCTCGGTATCGATGACGCCGACAACACCCGGCAGATGCAGCGCATCCTGAACGAGATGAGCGCCATCACCTCGGATCTGGACTCGAAGGTGGAGCGCGACCTGCGGGTCACGGTGTACGGGTGGCTGGCGTTCACCCTCGAGCTGTGCCGGCAGCGGATCATCGACCCGTCGCTGGATGCCGGGCAGATCGCCGACCTCTGCGCGCACGCGCTGTTGGACGCCGCGGCACGGGTACCTGGCATCCCGGCCCAGCTCATCGAGGCCATCAGCAAGCGCTGACATTTTTTGTCAGACCTCGTTGGCACCATGGACACGTGCCCACTCCACCTCGACAGAAGCGGCGGCCTGATCCGCTCTCGCGCTTCACCCCGCTGACGCGCGAGTGGTTCGCGGGTACTTTCGTCGAGCCCACACCGGCGCAGGCCCAGGCGTGGCAGGCCATCGCCGACGGCGACAACACGCTGGTCATCGCACCCACCGGTTCCGGCAAGACGCTGGCCGCGTTCCTATGGGCCATCGACCAGCTCGCGGGGCCCACCGACCTGGACCGTAAACCCGGCACCCGGGTGCTCTATGTCTCTCCACTCAAAGCGCTTGCTGTCGACGTCGAGCGCAACCTGCGCACACCCCTGACCGGTATCAGCCGAGTCGCCGAGCGCAATGGCGCTCCGCCTCCGTCCATCAGTGTCGGCGTGCGTTCCGGTGACACGACGCAAGCGCAGCGGCGGGAGTTGATCACCCGGCCGCCGGACATCCTGATCACCACACCCGAGTCGCTGTTCCTCATGCTCACCTCGGCCGCGCGTGAGACGCTCGCCGGGATCGAAACCGTGATCGTGGACGAGGTGCACGCCGTCGCCAACACCAAACGCGGTGCCCATCTGGCCCTGTCGTTGGAACGGCTCGACGCGATGCTGCCGACACCCGCGCAGCGCATCGGCCTCTCGGCGACGGTGCGCCCGGCCGAGGAGGTGGCGCGCTTCCTGTCCGGCCCGGCGCCAACCACTATCGTGGCGCCGCCGGCGGCCAAGACCTTCGAGCTCGAGGTCCAGGTGCCCGTGCCGGACATGGCGAACCTGGAGAACAACAGCATCTGGCCGGACGTCGAAGAGCGGATCGTCGACCTGATCGAGGGCCATCGCTCGTCGATCGTGTTCACCAACAGCCGACGCCTGGCCGAGCGTCTGACTGCGCGGCTCAACGAGATCCACGCCGAACGCACCGGTGTCGAACTCTCCGGTGACCGCAACCCGGGTGTGCCGGGCGGGCCACCGGCACACATCATGGGCAGCGGCCAGACCTACGGCGCCGAACCGGTGCTGGCCCGGGCGCACCACGGGTCGGTCAGCAAGGAAGCCCGCGCCGACGTCGAGGACGCGCTCAAGAGTGGACGCCTCAAAGCCGTTGTCGCCACGTCCAGCCTGGAACTCGGTATCGACATGGGCTCGGTCGATCTGGTGATCCAGGTCGAGACGCCGCCGTCGGTGGCCAGCGGCCTGCAGCGCATCGGCCGCGCCGGCCACCAGGTCGGTGAGATCTCCCACGGCGTGCTGTTCCCGAAACACCGCACCGACCTGATCGGCTGCGCGGTGTCGGTGCAACGCATGCTGGCCGGGCAGATCGAGACCATGCACGTTCCGGCCAACCCGCTCGACGTGCTGGCCCAGCACACGGTGGCCGCGTGTGCGCTGGAGCCGTTGAACGCCGACGGCTGGTTCGACACCGTACGGCGCAGCGCACCGTTCGCGACACTGCCGCGCAGCGCGTTCGAGGCGACGCTGGACCTGCTGTCGGGCAAGTACCCCTCCACCGATTTCGCCGAACTGCGGCCCCGGGTCGTCTACGACCGCGACACCGGCACCGTCACCGCCCGCCCCGGTGCGCAGCGCCTGGCCGTCACCTCCGGTGGCGCCATCCCCGACCGCGGCCTGTTCACGGTGTACCTGGCCACCAGTGCAGATTCCGAAAAGCCCTCGCGGGTCGGCGAACTCGATGAAGAGATGGTCTACGAATCCCGCCCGGGTGACGTCATCTCCCTGGGCGCCACCAGCTGGCGGATCACCGAGATCACCCATGACCGCGTGCTGGTGGTCCCGGCGCCGGGCGAGCCGGCGCGGCTGCCGTTCTGGCGCGGTGATGCGGTGGGCCGCCCCGCCGAACTCGGCGCCGCCGTCGGCGCATTCACCGGCGAGCTGTCCCGGATGGACCGCACCAAGTTCGAACAGCGCTGCGCCACGATTGGATTCGATGAATTCGCCACCGACAACCTGTGGCGGCTGCTCGAGGAGCAGAAGGAGGCCACCGGCACCGTCCCCACCGACGCCACCCTGGTGGTGGAACGCTTCCGCGACGAACTCGGCGACTGGCGTGTGGTGCTGCACTCCCCCTACGGCCTCCGGGTGCACGGGCCGCTGGCGCTGGCCATCGGCAAGCGGCTCTACGAGCGGTTCGGGATCGACGAGAAACCCACCGCCTCCGACGACGGCATCATCCTGCGGTTGCCCGACACTGACGAAACTGCACCCGGCGCAGACCTTTTCGTCTTCGACGCCGACGAGATCGAACCGCTGGTCACCGCCGAGGTGGGCGGGTCGGCATTGTTCGCCTCGCGGTTCCGCGAGTGCGCGGCGCGGGCCCTGCTCCTGCCCCGCCGGCACCCCGGCAAGCGGTCGCCGCTGTGGCATCAACGCCAACGCGCCGCTCAACTGCTCGATGTGGCCAAGAAGTACCCCGACTTCCCGATCGTGCTGGAAGCGGTGCGGGAATGCCTGCAGGACGTCTACGACGTACCGATGCTGACCGAACTGATGGGACGCATCGCGCAACGTCGCGTCAAGGTCGTCGAGGTCGAGACGTCCATGCCGTCACCGTTCGCAGCCTCGCTGCTGTTCGGTTACGTCGGCGCGTTCATGTACGAGGGTGACAGCCCGCTGGCCGAACGACGGGCCGCGGCATTGTCTTTGGACTCGACACTGCTCTCCGAACTGCTTGGCCGGGTGGAACTACGTGAGCTACTCGACTCCGATGTCATCGCCTCCACCGACAAACAGCTGCAGCACCTGACCCCGGAGCGCGCCGTCCGCGACGCCGAGGGCCTGGCGGACCTGCTGCGACTGCTGGGTCCGCTCACCGAAGAGGAGGCGGCCCTACGCAGTACCGCCGACGACGTCAGCGGTTGGTTGCACGGGCTGGAGGAAGCCAAGCGTGCGCTGCGGGTGTCGTTCGCCGACCGCACCTGGTGGGTGGCGATCGAAGACATCGGCCGCCTCCGTGACGGTGTGGGAGTCGCTGTGCCGGTCGGGGTGCCGGCCACGTTCACCGAGTCGGTGAAAGACCCTCTCGGCGAGCTCCTCAGCCGCTACGCCCGCACCCGCGGCCCCTTCACCACCGCTGACGCCGCGAGCCGGTTCGGGCTGGGCCTGCGGGTGGCGGCCGATGTGCTGGGCCGCCTGGCCGTGGACGGCAAACTGGTCAAGGGCGAGTTCATCGACACCGCTGGATCTTCCACGGCCGTAGGCGGCCTCGAGCAATGGTGCGACGCCGAGGTGCTGCGGATCCTGCGCCGCCGGTCGCTGGCGGCGCTGCGGGCGCAGGTCGAGCCGGTCAGCACCGCCGCCTACGCCCGGTTCCTGCCCGGGTGGCAGCAGTTCGGTAACGCATCGGGCATCGACGGGCTGGCGTCGGTGATCGAGCAGCTCTCCGGGGTGCCGATGCCGGCTTCGGCGGTGGAGCCGCTGATCTTCGGTCAGCGTGTGCGCGGATACACCCCGGCGATGCTCGACGAGCTGCTGGCCTCCGGAGAGGTGCTGTGGTCCGGCGCCGGATCGTTGGCCGGCGGGGACGGCTGGGTGGCGTTCCACACCGCCGACACCGCGCCGCTCACGCTGACCCAGCCCACCGAACTGGAACTCACCGACGTCCACCGCTCGTTGCTCGACACCCTCGGCCGGCCCGGCGACGCTCACGGCGCGTTCTTCTTCCGGCAACTCAGCACCGGCGGTGTCAGCGAAGAAACACTGAAAGAAGCTTTGTGGCAACTCATCTGGGCCGGCTGGGTCACCGGCGACACCTTCGCGCCGGTACGCGCGCTGCTGTCGGGTGGGCGTCGGCCCGGTGCCCGCAAAGCCGCCACCCCCGCACACCGCACCCGGCGGGCGCCCCGGCTGTCCCGCTACAGCGTGGCCCATCCGCAGGCGCGCAGCGTCGACCCGACGGTAGCCGGGCGCTGGTCGGCCCTACCCGCCGCCGAACTCGATACGACGCTGCGGGCCTCCTTCTCCGCCGAACTCCTGCTCGCGCGTTACGGCGTTCTGACCAAGGGAGCGGTGGCCAGCGAGAACCTGCCGGGCGGCTTCGCGATGCTCTACAAGGTGTTGTCGGCCTTCGAGGACACCGGCCGGTGCCAGCGCGGATACTTCGTGGAGTCACTGGGTGGCGCGCAGTTCTCGATGGCGTCCACCGTGGACCGGCTGCGTACGCATGCCGATTCCGTCGACGGCGACCACGGCGATCGGACCGCGGTGGCATTGGCAGCCACCGACCCCGCCAATCCCTATGGCGCGGCGCTGGCTTGGCCCGCCCGTGACACCGATACCGACAGCGCCCATCGACCTGGCCGAAAAGCCGGAGCGCTGGTGGTGCTCGTCGACGGCGAACTGGTGTGGTTTCTCGAACGTGGCGGACGTTCCCTGCTGAACTTCGCCGCAGACCCTGAGACGCTGAACGCGGCAGCCGCAGTGCTGGCCGATCTGGTGACCAACCGCAAAGTGGATGGACTGCTGGTTGAACGGATCAACGGCGCCTCCGTACTGGATCCGGCGGCACCTGCTGACCACGCGGCGGTTGCCTCGGCGCTGACGGCTGCGGGGTTCAGCCGGACGCCGCGGGGTCTGCGGCTGCGCTGATCAAGCCGGGACCATCTGTGCGTGCAGTTCGCGACGATGTTGGGCCACCGCACGTTTCCGTCGCCGGCTCACCAGAGCCGACGCACCCAGCGTGAGCACGATGCCCGCCAGCGACCACACAACCAGCACCGCAACTGGTCCGCCGATGCCCTCACTGCCGAAATACACGATCTTGCGCACCGCATCCGTGCCGGCGCCGTTGGGCAGCACCGAGTGCAGGGCACGCCAGAACGGCGGTAGCAGCGCGGGTTGGTAGGCGCCGCCGGCGGACGGGTTGCCGAGGATGACGAAGACGAGGACGGTGAGCGCGATTCCCAAGGTGCCGAACAGCATCTGGAAGGCCATGGTCACGGTTGCCGCGGCAAGGACCACAAGCGTCCCGACCCCGGCCAGCGCCCACAGGTGACCGGTCAGCGCTCCCAGCACCGGACCTGCCACCACGGCACCGCCGATACCCGACGCCAGACTGTAGGGAACGGTGGCGCCCAGTCGCCACACGGCGCGGGGGAACGTGGCCGGGCGGGCACCCTTGGCGACGCCCAACATCGAGGCGAAGAGATAGCCGCCGACGGCCCACCCGATGACGAGGTAGAAGCCACTGAGCCCACGGGCATCGCCGGGTTCGAGGGCCACCACGTCCTCGACCGCGATTTTCCTGTGCTCGGAGGACGCGACACGGTCGAAGATCTGCTCGACGGCCCCGGAGACCGAGGTTCCGCCGGCCGAGGCCGTCAGCAGCCGATCACTGGTGCCGGCGGGGTCCACCACGTACACCGCCGAGGTCGCGGCGGTGCTGAGCGCGTGGCGGGCGCCGGCTTCGTCGACGGCCGCAGAAGCGTCAAGCGGTTGTCCCGCAATGGCGTTGAGGCGATCCACCACGGAATGCACCGCTTCCGCGGGGGCCACCACCGACACCGGGATGTGCTGCGGCATAGGAGCGTGGAAAGCGCCGATGTAGGACAGGATGAACCCGAACTGCAGCAGCAGCACGCCGACACCCAGGAGCAGGGTGCGCGGCGACACCGCGTCCCGCAAACCCTCGAGCAACGACTCACTGCGTTCGTGTTTGCTCATTCTTTTCCTCGCTCGTCTTACGTACCGTAAACGGATACACTCCGTATCGGATACACACTGTATCAAGCTGAGCGACGACCAGTGCTGCCCCGTAACTACCGTCACACTGAGTGCCGACGGGATTCGGGTGAACACCCGTCACGGCGCGATCGATGTGGCGAAGAAACGAGGGAGAGCGGGGCATGCCCAAATCACCGACAAAACGCAGGCCGGTGACAGTCGCGGCGGTACTCGACGCCGGGCTGACGATGTTCCTCGAACGCGGATTCCACCAGGCCTCGATCCACGACATCACCGCCGCCGCGGGCTTGACCAGGGGCGCGTTCTACTCCAACTTCCCCACCAAGGAAGCCCTCTTCCTCGCGGTTTATGACCGCAAGACCGATGACATGCTCGACGAGCTACACCGCGTCCTCGGCCGGACACCGGACGATGTCGATGCGGTGCCACTGTTGCTCAACTTCGTCGCCAATGGCGGCGCAGGTGGCGACGACTGGTTTCTGACACTCGCCGAGTTCACCGTGCACGCCGCGCGCGACGCCGCGGTGCGCGCCCAGTTCGTGGCGCACCGCGAACGATCGGCGCAGAAGCTGACCGCCTTGATCGCCGAGGTGGTCGCGGCCACCGACCGCCGGCTGGATACCGATGTCAGCGAGCTGGCCGACGCGATCCTGGCCCTTCATGAGGGTGCAGCCCTGCTGCGCGCCTCACGGCCGGCCGGCGGCCCCACCGATGCCCTGTTCGAGCGGATGGCCGCCGTCATCGTCGACGCACTCACCCCGGTGCGGACCCAACGAGACTGACCACTGGGCGTCCAGAACCAGCGTGGTGTGCTGACCTTGCAGCCCCTCGACCGCGACGATGCTGCACGCCT
This sequence comes from Mycolicibacterium sp. SMGY-1XX, assembly GCF_059132455.1. NCBI lineage: Bacteria > Bacillati > Actinomycetota > Actinomycetes > Mycobacteriales > Mycobacteriaceae > Mycobacterium > Mycolicibacterium sp. SMGY-1XX. The sequence continues at coordinate 1,921,268 of NZ_CP101139.1, read as the reverse complement.
CCCGTCCACGTCCGGCTCACCGTGAGGGACGACCGCGGCGTCAGCGGGCAACTGTTGGCGCGAAAACTGTTGCCGCCGTTGTCGTTAACTGAGACGGTGTACCAGCGCCGGGTGCCGGAACGGTTCCGCACCGTCGAAACCCCTGCGCTTCTTCTCCGGCCGGGTGTCGGCGTACTCGGTCACTTCACGAAGTGGCCGACAGGAATCGAAGCGGAATAGTTGACGGTAACGGTGCGATTCACTCGCTACCCGGTAGAGGTCGCGGTGAGCTCGTCGACCGCGCGGCGATGCCGGCCGGCGGCGGACTCGACCGCCAGGCCTTCGCGCGCCCAGTACTCGTAACCGCCGATGAGCTCGCGCACCTCCTGGAAGCCGAGCCTGACCAGCGTCAGCGCCGCCTTGGTGCTGCCATTGCAGCCGGGCCCCCAGCAATAGACGACGATCGGCGTCCGCGGGTTGGGCGCCAACTCCGCCAGCCTCTCCCCCAGCTCAGGGGCGGGGATGTGCAGCGCGCCGGGAATGTGGCCCTGTTCCCAGGCCGCCGCGCTGCGCACGTCGATCAGGAGTCCGGTGAACGTGCCGGACATACGCGCGGCGGCCAGGTCGGCTGGGTCGGTCTGAAACCGGAGGCGCTGTTCGAAGAATTCGATCGCTGAGTTCACGCGGCCAGTCTGCGCCGGTATCAGGCTCGGCAACACCAGTATCAACGGTGAATTGCGGCCTTTTACCATCGAATCAATGGCAAAGTGGCGGTCATGCCGCTCGATCAACGACTCGAACTCGACCAGACCGACGCGATGCTGCTGTCCGCGTTGCAAGCCGACGGGCGGATGTCGATCGCCGATCTCGCCCGCACGGTCCATCTGTCGCCGAGCTCCACCGCGGATCGTCTGCGCCGGCTCACCGATTTCGGGGCCATCACCGGCTATCGCGCGGTCGTCGATCCCGCTGCCCTGGGTTACACGGTCACCGCGTTCGTCCGGCTGCGCTACCCTTCCGGCAACTACCGGGCCTTCGACGAGATGCTCGCCAGTACCGTCGAAGTTGTTGAGGCGCATCACGTCACCGGTGATGACTGCTTCATCCTCAAGGTGATCGCCCGGTCGATGTCCGATCTGGAACGGATCGCCGGCCGCATCGCCAACCTCGGCTCGATCACCACCAGCGTGGTGTACTCCACCAAACTCGACAACCGGGCCGTCGAGCCAGCATGAGGAGGGGCGCACGATGCCCGCCGGCTGGATCAGTAACCGGCGCAGCGACTGCCTCCGCAACTGCCTCTCGCATCGTCGACACCGTCCAGCCCACCAGTGGGGCCGTCATCCGACCATGCGCCACCGGCGCCATAGCGCCGTGCCCACAGTTCACGCCGATCCCTGGGGCGCGACCGCACCCCAGACCCGCCAGCAGCCCACCGGCGACGGCGGCGGCCGCGCCGAGACAGAGCCATGATCGACACAAGAATCACCACCGCGACAAACACGACCGCCAGAGCGATGACGAGCCTCATCTCCATGACGAGAAGTTAGCCCATCGGCTCTCGATAGCCAATGCCCTCAACATGATTCGTTGCACAAGGAACAAGCGCACGGGACGCGGGCGGTACAGTACACGCATGTGGCGCCTACGCCCGGACCCAATAGTCCGCGCCGAAAAGGCTGTGGCCGAACTCGACCTTCCTGATGCCGTTTTCAGTACCTGTCCATGGGAGCCACGATCGCTTATCGACACCGGACTACGGCAGTGGCTACGGTGCTGCGCCGCTGCAATCCGCGATGGACAGGTGATAGGGATGCCGTCGCACGCCGTCGACCAAGCATGGCATGGATTGATTCTCTGCACCGCAAGGTATTTCGATTTCTGTCACGCCGCATACGGGCAGTTCCTTCACCACCACCCGGAGGGCGGTGGACCGATCGATCACTCGCACGGCAGCGTGGACGATCAACTGCGGCGGACCGTCATCGCATGGGCCAGGGTGGCCAAGCCGAACGAATCGGCCGTGCTGTGGGATCTCGACCGGCAGGTCGGAGTCGACAGACCCTGGGGCATTCACGCGACCCGCGTCGTGGCGATCGAAGCAGCGATCGCCACGACGCGGCATTCCTTGCGTCACTGGTCCGATCGGTAGATCGACGGATCACTCCAGCCTGGCTGCCCTTCGAAACAGCTATCACCGTGCACGACAACACATTCGACGATCTCGCTCGGTGGCACAGGCGGCGGCACAGGCGGATCCTCGATGGACGAGGCCAGCACTCGATGACTCGACACATAGCCAGCCTTCGGTGCTGAATAGAAATTGGCCTTGATCGCATACCCCGGATCCAACTTCGGTTCAGTAGGGATCACCAACGTCCATTCCTGAGCGAACACGTCGGTCTCGCCCACGAATCGTCGCTTTTCCGGATCCGTCGGGTCGATGGTCACCACAACGGCGTCGACGCCAGGCTCTGCCGTCCCGGCGACAGTGACTTCGGTCAGATCCTCATTCGCGATCACATCGCCGATAGATCCCATAGTCGACCGGATGATCTTTGGCTCTCTGTCGACATCATTGACGATTTGGACCCCCAGCACGATGAGTGGCGTCGCCGCGGCAACAACACCCCCGAGCACCTTCGCTGCGTGCAACCATGCCCACCCCTCGCGGGTGGCGTTGCCTTCGTTGTCGAGACCTCCGGACCCGGCTCCCTCCGCCGGTGTTCCGATCGGTTCTGCATGAGCCGTCATGGCCCTGTTCCCTTCATTCCCTTCTTCTACTGTTCGGCCGCCAAGCGGCTCCCCCTCTGGCGCAGCCCTGCGTGGATCGCACGCGACGGTGCTGCACCGCAATCGTCACCGCTTCGCGCCCGTGACGATCACCCCCGCACGGGCCCATGTTCGCGCGTCGCGAAGCGTGGCACCCGCGTAGTCAGGTACTCGCGTCTTCCCGGTGCTCTGAATTGTTTCGCCGGGTTACGTCGCGGTGTGCCGGCCGTAACTCTTTACCCGGCCTGTGTGTCCTGGTCGTGACATCGCACCTGGGGTTTGCCGCATGATTGTTTCCCGGCGTGAACTCCATCCCCATCGGATCGCGGGATAGTTTGCCAAAGAACGCGTTATTATTGTGCAGCACAGTATTTTTCGGATAATCTGCGATGCACATCGCGGTGAGATCTCGGTAATCATCTGTTGTTCCTGATGAAACCATTCGGAAAAACTCCAGGACGTAAATGTTGCTCACACGCCTTCACCGACAAGGAGCAACGCATGACCGACACCGTTACCGATATCGACGCCACCATCGCGGCCAACATCGAGAAGTCGCTCAACGAGATCCCGCATCCGTCGCTGCCGAAGGGCACCAACATCTACGGCGGCACCAAGATCTTCCCCGACTACCAGGCCACCGCCGGCGAGACCTACTTCACCCTGGTGCACGGGATCGCCCACGAGTCTTCGGTGAGCTTCGTCGCCGTGCTGCAGGCAACGCGCGCACTGCGCAAGGGCTTCGAGTCCGCCATCTACTTCTACGGACCCGGCGCCATCAATTGCCTCGCCACCCGCGGCTTTCCGACCACCGGTGACAGCGGCTTCCCCGGCGAGCAGAACATCAACGACTCCCTGGCCACTTTCATCAAGGAAGGCGGCACGGTGTATTGCTGCCGCTTCGGACTGGCACTGCACGGCGGCCGGGAGGAAGACCTGATTGCCGGCGTGATCCCAGCCCACCCGCTCGATGTGCAGGACGCGATCATCCACTACGCCCGCAAGGGTGCCATCATCAACTCCACCTACATGGTCTAGCAGCATGTCCACCCGTTACGCCGACGCAGAACGAGGCACGACCGACGAGGCGAAGTGGCGGCATGCGTCTCCTGTCCAACTGACCAGCGGCCCAGGGCTGCGGGTGCGCGCAGACCTTGCTGTGCACGGGGCGCGGATGAGCGCACCCGTGACGCGTCGCTCCGGCGCCGGCCCGTCCGATGACGGACATGTCAGCATCGCCGGTTCAGGTGCCACGATTCCGCTGAACCCGTTGAGCGACTATGTGATCGACGGGGACACGGTGTATTTCGACGGCGAGGACACCGGAATCTCGGTCCAGCCGGTGGCACGGCCGAAGTTCTACGACCTGAGCACCGCAGAGGGGGTCGGTTACGAGAAGATCGCCCGCCTACACGGGACCAATGTCCTGGCCACCACGGTGGTTCAGAAGTGCATCCGCTACAGCCAGTCGCAACGCTGCCGATTCTGCACCATCGAAGAATCTCTGTATGCGGGTGACACCGTGGCCGTCAAGACACCGGCGCAGATAGCCGAGGTCGCCAAGGCCGCGGTAACCCTCGACGGCGTGCAACAACTGGTGATGACCACCGGAACCACCAACGGGAAAGACCGGGGTGCAACACATCTGGCGAACTGCGTACGCGCCGTCACCGAAGCCGTCCCCGGCCTGCCCATTCAGGTGCAGATCGAACCGCCCGGCGATCTCGATGTCATCAGCGAACTCAAGGCCGCCGGCGCCACCGCCATCGGCATCCACGTCGAGTCGATGAACGATGACGTGCGCCGGGCGTGGATGCCGGGCAAGTCCACGGTGGCGCTCGATGAATACCGAGCCGCATGGACGGAGGCGGTTCGGGTGTTCGGCCGCAACAAAGTGTCCAGCTACCTGCTGATCGGGCTGGGCGATACCGCCGATCAGATTGTCGATGCGGCAAGCGAATTGATCGACCTGGGCGTGTACCCGTTCGTCGTGCCGTTCCGTCCGCTGGCCGATTCGCTGGCCGCCGGCACCGCCCCACCCAGCCCAGCGCTGGTGGCCGAGGTCAGCGGTCGGGTCGCGTCACTTCTGCGCGGTGCCGCCATGTCCGGAGCCGACCAGCAGGCGGGCTGTGCAGCGTGCGGCGCCTGCAGTCTCCTGCCGGCAGCCGGAGGTTGAGATGAGCGATTACACCCTGATGGCACTGTTGTCCGGCGAGACCGCTGGTCTCCGACCGGACTACCTGATCACCACGCTCGCCGAGCAGCCAGACCGCGTGGCCGAAGACTACGCGGCACTACGCCACCACGTCTTCGTCGACCGGCAGCACCTGTTCGCGGCCACGGACCGCGACGACGCCGACGCCGATCCTGCCACCACGGTGCTGGTGGCGACCGACCCGCACGGACGCCTACTCGGCGGCGTTCGACTGGCGCCTGCCACCAGCCCCGACCTGGGTTGGTGGACCGGCAGCCGGCTGGTGCTCTCCCCTGAAGCCCGCGGTTCCGGCGTCGGCCGCGCTCTGGTCCGCGCCGCCTGCGCCTGGGTGGATGCCAACCACATCCTGCGGTTCGAGGCGACGGTGCAGCGGCGTTATGAGCCGATGTTCGCCGCCCTCGGGTGGGACTTGTTGGGCCACAACGAGCTCGGCGGGGCACCGCACAGCCGAATGCGCTGGCCCATCGACAGATTCGAGCGGCAGGCCAATTCCACCAAGGCACTTCTCGGCGACGTCCTGCGCCCGATCACCCACCACATGCCCGACCGCTTTCGCGGCGACGACGGTGTACCGGTCGGCGACTCGGGAATGATCGCCGCCTGCGATGCGATCATCCCGTCGATGGTCGCCCGCGATCCCGAGTGGGCCGGCTGGTGCGGAGTGCTGGTCAATCTCAACGACCTGGCCGCGATGGGGGCCACGGCGACCGGCCTGTTGGACGCGGTGGGCGCTCCCACCACCTCCCAGCTCACCCGCATCATCCGGGGGCTTGCCGCGGCCGCGCAGGCCTGGGGTGTGCCGGTACTCGGCGGCCACACCCAGGTCGGGGTTCCAGCGGCGCTGTCGGTCACCGCACTCGGACACACCACCCGCCCGGTGCCCGGCGGCGCTGCCATACCAGGTGATGCGCTGACCGTCACCGCCGACCTGTCCGGAGGCTGGCGCCCCGGATACACCGGCCAGCAATGGGATTCGACGTCCCGGCGCGACGCGGCCGACCTGCGGCACCTCGCGGGCACCGTCGCCCGCACCCACCCTCATGCCGCCAAAGACGTCAGCATGGCCGGCCTGGTGGGCACCACCGGGATGATGGCCGAGGCCAGCGGCGTCACCGCCGAGATCACCGTCGCCGACATCCCCCGGCCCGGCGCCGCCCCCCTCGGGCAGTGGCTCAGCTGTTTCCCGGGTTTCGCGATGATCACCGCCGACCGACCGGGCCGCGCCGTCGTCGACCCGGGCCCGGCCACGTCGCGCACCTGCGGCAGCTTCTCCGCCCGCTCCACCGGGCCGCTGGTCACCCTCCGGTGGCCCGACGGCGAAACCACCACAGCCATCGCCGGCACCGTCACCGGTCTGGCACCCACCTCGTCACGTCAGGACATCTCATGAACGACACCGTGATCTCGGTTGCCGCCGCTGAATTCGGCCGCGACCTCGAACAATGCTTCGCCACCATCGGCGCACTGATCGACCAGGCCAGGGAACGTGGCTCACATCTGCTGGTGCTCCCCGAAGCGTGCCTGGGCGGATACCTGCCCAGCCTGGGCGGCGGCCAGGAGACCGAGGAAGAACGCGAACGCCGCCGCAAGGCACTGCCGCCCGCGTTCACCCTCGACGCCCCCGAGTTCAGCCGGCTACGTGCGATGGCCGGCGACCTGGTGATCACCCTCGGCTTCTGCGAGGCCGATGGCGAGAGTCGCTACAACGCCGCGGTGACCCTCACCGGCGACGGCATTCTGGGCGCCTACCGCAAAGTGCACCAGCCGCTGGGTGAGAACCTCTGCTACCAGGCCGGTTCCAGCTTCCAGGCGTTCGACACGCCGGTCGGCCGGATGGGCATGCAGATCTGCTACGACAAGGCCTTCCCCGAAGCCGCCCGCGCCCTGGCCCTCGACGGCGCCGAGATCATCACGTCCCTGTCGGCGTGGCCCACCGCACGCACAGCCACCGTCCCCAATCTCGAGGACGACCGCTGGAAGCACCGCTTCGACATCTTCGACGCCGCCCGCGCGCTGGAGAACCAGGTGGTGTGGGTGGCCTCCAACCAGGCCGGCACGTTCGGCTCGCTGCGCTTCGTGTGCAGCGCCAAGATCGTCGGGCCCGGCGGTGACACCCTGGCCACCACCGGGGTGGCACCCGGATTGGCCACGGCCGCAGTGGACATCAGCGAACGGATCGGGCTGGCCCGCGGCGGCGGGATGAATCACCTCGGTGACCGCCGGCCCGATGTGTACCGTTCGGCGACTGTCAGCGAGTGGGTCCATGCCTGAGATGACGTTCCAGATCCGCTGGCCCGACGGGGTGGTCCAGGACTGCTATTCACCGTCACTGGTGATGCACGACTTCTTCACCGAGAACGGCACATACGCGATCGACGACTTCATGTCCCGCGCGGTGACGGCGTTGACGCAGGCGAGCGAACGGGTCAAGGCCCGCTACGGCATGTATTGCACATCGGCGTCGGCGCAGATCGAGGCCCTGCAGCACAGCCGTGGAGGTTACCGCGACGGAAAGGTCACCGTCGTGAAGATGGTCCCCGGACGGGAGGCATTGGTATGAGCCACTATTCGGTGATCGTGATCGGCGCCGGTCAGGCGGGCCTGTCCATGAGTTGGTATCTGACCCGCGACGGTGTGGATCACGTGGTGCTGGAGAAGGATTCGATCGCCAGCGACTGGCGGGACCGCCGCTGGGACAACTTCACCCTGGTCACCCCGAACTGGCAGTGCGACCTGCCCGGGTTCCCCTACGACCGCGGCGATCCGCACGGATTCATGACCCGCGACGAGGTGTACCAGTTCGTGCAGGACTACGCCGCGTCATTCGATCCGCCGGTGCAGACCGGCGCGACGGTCACCGCCTTGACGCAGAACCCCGCGGGCGGCTTCGACGTGACCGTGCGGCGCGGCGCTGCCGTGGAGCTGCTGCACGGTGACCAGGTGGTGGTGGCCACCGGCGGATACCAGAAGCCGCGGCTGCCACGGATGGCCGAGCGGCTCGACCCTGCTCTGTTTCAGTTGCATTCGGCGGATTACCGGGGTTCCCACCAGCTTCCCGAGGGCGCGGTGCTGATCGTCGGCTCCGGGCAGTCCGGTGCCCAGATCGCCGAAGACCTGCACCTCGACGGCAGAGCCGTGCATCTGGTCACCGGGACGGCACCCCGGTGCGCCCGCTTCTACCGGGGCCGCGACTGTGTGGCCTGGCTTTCGGAGATGGGCACTTACGACGTTCCGATCGAGGCGCAGGCCGGCGGTGTGGCCAAGCGGGAGAACACCAATCACTACATGACCGGGCGCGGCGGCGGCCGCGATATCGACCTGCGGGCCTTTGCGCTGGAAGGCATGCGGCTGTACGGACGCCTGGCCTCGGCGACAGGCACGGACCTCACCTTCGAACCCACCCTGTCGAGCAATCTCGATCACGCCGACTCCGTCGCCGACGGGATCAAGGACCTGATCGACGCCTACATCGAACGCGAAGGCATCGATGCGCCGACAGAAGCCCGTTACGTCCCCGTGTGGCGGCCGGAAGCGGAGCCGAGGTCACTGGACCTGCAACAGGCGGGCATCACCTCGGTGATCTGGTGCGTCGGGTTCGCCACCGACTACTCGTGGCTGCGGGCCGGCGTGTTCGATGGGGAGGGCCACGTCTGCCACGACCGCGGCGTGACCTCGGTTCCCGGGTTGTACTTCCTGGGCCTGCCGTGGCTGCACACCTGGGGCTCGGGCCGGTTCGCCTCCGTGGGCCGCGACGCCGAGCACTTGTACAGCCAGATCGTGAGGGTCGGACAGAAGTCGCGCGCGGCATGAGAATCGCCGCGATGGCAGCCCATTTCGGGCGTGACATCGAACGGTCGATGGACAAACTCGGCGGCATCATCGAACGACTCCGCGCCGAAGGCATCGACCTGCTGGTGCTACCGGATGCCACGTTGGGCGGCTACATCGGCAGCCTGTCCAATCCGTCGCCCGGCGAACGGCCGCCGGCGCTGTCTCCCGACGGCCCCGAACTGGCGGCGTTGTGCGCGCTGGCGGGCCCGATGACGGTCTGTGTGGGGTACACCGAACGGGGGCCCGGCGAACACCACTCCGTGGTCTACAACGCGGCGGCCTGCCTGTCCGGGGACGGGATACTCGGCAGGCACCGCAAGGTGCACCAGCCCGCCCAGGAGAGCCTGATCTACGCCGCCGGAGACAGCTTCGCGGCGTTCGACACGCCGGTCGGACGGATCGGGATGCTGATCGACTACGACAAGACCTTCCCCGAGTCGGCGCGCACGCTGGCCCTCGACGGCGCACAGGTGATCGCCGCCCTGTCGGCGTGGCCGGCCAGCGTCACCGACCGTGCGGCCCGGATGCCCAACGACCGGCAGGCCCGGCTGTTCGACCTCTACGACATGGCCCGTGCCGCCGAGAACCAGGTGGTCCTGGCGTCCTCGAACCTCACCGGCATCACCGGAACACTGCGGTTCCTCGGTCAAGCCAAGATCGTCGACCCCGGCGGCAACATCGTCGCCAAGACCTGGTCCAAGGGTGGCCTGGCCGTCGCCGACATCGACGTGGCCGCCGAGATCGCCCGGGCCAGAACGGTTCTGAACCACCTCCGGGAGCGCCAGGTGGGCTCCTATCATCCGAGCCTGGTGCAGGGCTGATGCGTATCGCCCTGCTGACGTACTCGACCAAACCACGTGGCGGCGTGGTCCACACGCTGGCACTGGCGGAGGCGCTGGCGCGCGCCGGGCACGACGTCACGGTGTGGACCCTGGGTCGTGGTGGCGACACGGCCTTCTACCGCCCGGTGGACCCGGCCGTCGGCGTGGCGGCGGTGCCGTTCCCCACCGTTGACGGTGAGACGGTGGGTGCGCGGATCCTGCGGTCGATCGACGTGCTGCGGGACGCCTTCCACGACTCCGCCGAAGCCGGGTACCACGTCGTTCACGCCCAGGATTGCATCAGCGCCAATGCCGTGCAGCGGTGCGTCCGCACCGTGCATCACCTCGACACCTTCACCACCCCTGAGCTGGTGCGATGCCACGACCGGGCGATCACGCGGCCGTACGCACACATCTGCGTGTCGGCGGCGGTGGCCCGCGAGGTCACCGACGGCTGGGGCCTGCGGCCCACGGTGATCCCCAACGGCGTCGACTGGCAGCGGTTCTCGGCCGCGGACGGCACTCGATGGCGTCAGCGGTTCGGGCGGTACGTGCTGGCCGTCGGCGGCATCGAACCACGCAAGGGCAGCCTCGACCTTCTGGAAGCCTATGCGCTGCTGGGTGACCCGCAGATTCCCCTGGTGTTCGCCGGCGGGGAGACCTTGTTCGATTACCGCGACTACCGGGCCACCTTCGAGGCGCGGGCGCGCGAGTTGGGTGTCACCCCGGTGATGCTGGGCACCGTCGACGACACCGATATGCCGAGCCTGGTGGCGGGCGCGGCGGTCCTGCCGTTCCTGTCAGTCAGGGAAGGATTCGGGCTGGCCGCCATGGAGGCGCTGGCCGCTGGTGTGCCGGTGGTGGCGCGCGACCTGCCGGTACTGCGGGAGGTGTTCGACGACCAGGTCGAGTACGCCTCCGACGTGCCCGCGATGGCCGCCGCCCTGCGTCAGGCCCTCGACGGTTCGTACGCGTACCGAGCACCCTCCGGCAGCGCCCTGGCCCGCTCATACAGTTGGGACGCCGCGGCGGCCGCGCACATCCGGTTCTACGAACAGGTGCTCCCGGATTCACAGAAACCTGGCAGGTAGGCCGCAGCTGGCGTCTATCCGCCAAGCTGGAAACTCACTGTGAATCAATTGGTTTGAGGCCTGACCAGCCGCGTCGGAACACCCCGTTGTCGATTGGGTGCAAGTTGCCTGTGAGCATGTTGGGAACCCTCACTTCGGGACGCTGCCACCGGCGTATCGCCGGTAGCGTCCTGCGTGCGCAGTGTTGAGAACCTCAACAGCTGTCTGACACAAACGCCTGATGGCCGACACAACCGGAGGACCCATGACAAGTGCCAAGAAACTCACCGCTGTGGGGCTTGGTTCGTTCGCCGTCGCGGCCGCGTTCATGGGCCTCGGCAGTGCCGTCGCCAACGCCGACGTCGAAGAGGTGGCTCCCACGCCGCAGGTGACCAGCCGCCAGGCGCTGGTGGTCGATGACAACTCGCTGCGGGCCACCGCCATCGGTGAGGCCCGCGGTCTGGGTGAGAGCCGTAGCTCCGACGTCCAGGAGATCAACGCTCAAGGGGAGGTCAGGGACTCGGTGAAGGCCGTGCCCGGTACCACCGCGGCACCGTTCAACCTGGAGGCCAACGGGTCGTTCGAGTTCTCCCCGCCCATCGGCGACTGGTGATCGGCTAGCACCCCAGCTTCTACCGGGACGGGCATGGCTTCGAGGTAGCGTCGAAGCCATGCCTGAGGGCGATACCGTCTTCCGTACTGCTGAGAAATTGCGCGCCGCGCTGGCGGGTAAACCGCTGACCCGCTGCGATGTGCGGGTGCCACGTTTTGCTGCGGCCGACCTCACCGGTCAGGTGGTCGACGAGGTGCTGGCCCGGGGCAAGCACCTGTTCATCCGGGTCGGGACGGCCAGCATCCACTCCCACCTCAAGATGGATGGCAGCTGGCAGATCGGCAGGTTCCGCGGCCCCGCCTACAAGATCCGCATCATCCTCGGCACCGCCGACAGCGTCGCCTACGGCATCGATCTGGGCGTGCTGGAGATCCTCGACCGTGCTGAGGACATGGCGGCCGTCGCCCACCTGGGCCCCGACCTGTTGGGCGAGGATTGGTCCGCCGACACGGCCGCGGCCAATCTGCTTGCCGACCCGGACCGCCCACTGGCCGAAGCGCTGTTGGACCAGCGCAACCTCGCCGGCGTCGGCAACGTATACGCCAACGAGCTGTCGTTCCTGTTCGGCGTGCGCCCGTCCGCACCGGTGCGCGACGTCGCCGATCCGCTCCGGCTGGTGACCCGGGCCCAGAAGATGCTCTGGGCCAACAGATCCCGTGTCAACCGCACCACCACCGGCAATACCCGCCGCAACGAAGACCTCTGGGTGTACGGCCGCGGCGGTGAGCCGTGCCGGCGATGCGGCACGCCCATCTCCAGGGACGCCGACGGCGACCGGGTCACCTACTGGTGTCCCAGTTGCCAGCGCTGACTCAGGGTTGGCGCAGGAACGCCGCCGAACTGTCGTCGAGTTCATCCCACCACGGCGTATGGTGCACCGGCGCGACGGTGCCGGTGCACGGTGACGAGAACGCCTTGTCCCGGTAGCCGGTGATGCTCTCGTCCTTGTCGTGCTCCCAGGTGACGAAGTGCTGCCGCACCAAGTCGAGATCGAACGCCGCGTAGTCGGTGTGGGTGATCAGCTCACGGACGTAGTCGGTCTGGAAGTCGATTTGTTCGGTCGGATTGGTCAGGGTGGCCAACCGGGCCAACCACCCGGCGATGTCGGCGGCCATCACCTCTGCGGCCGGGATCTCCACCCGTCCCAGCACCACGTCGCGGGCGAAGAGCGCTTGCGGGTCGAACATGTTGAACGTGTAGAACTGGTCTTGCATCCCGAGATACAGGAGCTTCGGGTTGGCCGTCCACACCACGCCCTTGTAGAGACCGCCGGGGTACAGGTTGTTCGGAGTGGTCAGCGTGAGATCCGGCGCCAGGAACGGGAAGTGGTGCTGGTAGCCCGTACACAGCACGATCGCGTCGACATCGCGGGACGTGCCGTCGGCGAAGTGCGCGGTGCGGCCCTCGACGTGCTGCAGCGCGGGCACCTCGTCGATGCCCTCGGGCCATCCGAAGCCCATCGGGTTGTGGCGGTAGGCGATGGTCACCGACTTCGCACCGTACTTGCGTGACTGCAGCGCGATGTCCTCGGCCGAGTAGCTGCTGCCGAGCACCAGCAGGTCCTTACCGGTGAACTCGCAGGCGTCACGGAAGTCGTGGGAGTGCAGGATGCGCCCCGGAAATGTCTGGAAGCCAGGGTATTCGGGGACATGCGGGGTGGAGAAGTGTCCGGAGGCCACGATGACGAAGTCGAATTGCTCGGTGCGCAGCGCGCGGTCCTCGAAGGACTCGACGGTGACGCTGAACAGTCCGGTGTCCTCGGCGAAGCTCACCTGCCGGACCGCGGTGTCGAACCGGATGAACTGTCGCACATTGCTTTTCTTGGCCCGGCCGGTGATGTAGTCGAACAGCACCTCACGAGGAGGGAACGACGGGATGGGGGCGCCGAAGTGCTCGTCGAAGGTGTAGTCGGCAAGTTCCAGGCACTCCTTGGGTCCGTTGGACCACAGGTAGCGGTACATGCTCCCGTGGGCCGGGTCGCCGTGCTCATCGAGCCCGGTACGCCAGGAGTAATTCCACAGTCCGCCCCAGTCGCTCTGCTTCTCGAAGCACACCACCTCACCCACATCGACGCCGTCGGCGCGGGCGAGTTCGAAAGCGTGTAGCTGCGCCAGCCCACAGGGGCCGGCTCCGATGATGGCGGTACGGGTCATGGGCACTCTCCTAGGATCGGGGCCGGGTCTTGTCGGGGTCGTAGAACGGGAACCGGACAACGGTGGCCGGGAGACGTTTGCGGAAGCCGTCGAGCTTGCCGACCTCGACGGCTGTGCCTGGTTCGGCGTACTGAACAGCGATGCGACACAGCGCGACACTGGCGCCCAGGACAGGTGAGCGGACTCCGCTGGTGACCACCCCGATCTGGCTGCGGCCCACGTGGACGCAGTCACCGTGCCCGGCGGTCTCGTTGCCGTCGAGCAGCAGACCCACCAGAACCCGTTGCGGATGAGCCTTGCGTTCCACGAGGGCGGCCCGGCCCAGGAAGTCATCGGTCTTGGATTTCAACGGGACGGTGAACCCGACTCCGGCTTCGAAAGGGTCTGTCTGGTCATCGAACTCGGTGCCCTTGGCGACCAGGCCGGCTTCCACCCGCAGCATCTCCAACGCGTCGAGACCCAGCGGTGCCAGTCCGTACGGCTGCCCCGCCGTCCACACCGCGTCCCACGCCGCCATGGCGTCGTGCGGGTGTGCCCACACTTCGTAACCGAGTTCGCCGGTGTATCCGGTGCGCGACACCAGCACCGGCGCACCGTCCGGGCCGCCGAGGCGCCCGATCAGGAACCGGAACCAGCCGAGCTCGCGCAGCGTGGGCTGGGTCGGCGGGGTCCAGATGACATCGGCGAGCAGCTCACGGCTCACCGGACCCTGTACCGCGATGTTGTGCAGCTGATCACTGGAGTCTTTGATCCAGACCCGGTCGAGGCCGCGGCGGCTCGCCTGCTCGCGCAACCACTCGCCGTCGTAGGGGTCACCACCGACGAATCGGAAGTTGTTGTCGCCCAGCCGGAAGACCGTGCAGTCGTCGACCATACCGCCGGCTTCATTGCACATCGCGGAGTAGACCACCTGCCCGCGGGACAGCCTGCGGACATCCCGGGTCAGGGTGGCCTGCAGCAGTGTCTCCGCGTCGGGTCCGAGCACTTCGTACTTACGCAACGCCGACAGGTCCATCACCGCGGCGCGTTCCCGGCACGCCCAGTACTCCTGCTGAGCGCCGACGTTGTCGAAGCTGCTCGGCAACCAGTATCCGACGTACTCGGTGAACTGCCGGGTCAGCACCTCGGTACGAGGCGCGAAGGCGGTCCTCTTGGTGAGGACGGTCTCGGCATCCGGGGTGACACGGTGGCCGATGGCCACGGAGAACCTCCTGGTCGAATCGTAAACCCGCACATGAACATCGGTGGGTAGCCAGCCATTGGCGGGGTCTATGTCGTCGGGGCAGGCCGACGAGGCGCACACCAGATCCGAGCTTGCTCGCAGCAACACGTAGTCGCCGGGACGCGACCACGGCTCGTCCATCACCAGCTGATGCGCGGCGTCGAAAGCAGTGTTGTAGAACAGGTTCAGCGCCGGCCAGCCGGTGCGGCGGGCCACCCCGTAGCCCGCCAGTGCCGCGTTGAAGTTGTCGGTGCAGTTGACATGGCCCGGATAGCCCATGTCGGCGTAGTACTTTGCGTTGCACGCCAATCCGAAGGTGTCGTGGCGGCCCACCGTGTCGCGCACCACCTCGACCAGTGCCCGCCCACGGGCATCGAAGAACTTGCCGTGCAGACCCGGTTGTGGATAGGCGCCGCCGATCAGTGTCCGGGTAGTGGTGGCGTCCAGGCCGTATTCGGCGCCGTCCTGCAATGCCCGGGCATCGAAGGCCAGAAAGTCCGAACACTGCCGGCCCTCGACGTCGATGATCTGGATGAACTGCCCTTCCCGCACTTGGTAATCGCACGCGGTGAAGGCATCGATACGCAGGTCCAGCAGCGGTTCGGCCAGTGGCGGTGGCAACTCCACCGCGGGCGGCCGGTTCGGCTCGGCGCGGCGCACCTCGACCCACAGTTCCGAGGGCGGGTTGGGTTCGGCGCTGTCGAGGCGCATCGGTGTGGCGGGCGCCGCCAGCAGCAGTACCGCGGTGTCCTCGACGGGGAGATGCACCCGGGCGCCGGGAGCGGTGTGCCCGCCGAACATCCGGGTGGCTGCAGCCTCGCCCGGGAGGACCCCGTGCTGGGCCAACATCCGCAGAATGCGTTGCGCGGCGAAGCCTTCCTCGTCGTCGCCGGCGGCGAGTTCCCGCAGCACACTCGCGGGTGCGTCGGGCCGGGCATCCGGTACCGCGCGCGGATTCACCGACAGCACCGTCAGCTCGGCCGGCTGACGGCCGAACCGGTCGATGACATCGATCGCATCGCCGGGAAACACTCGCAGGGCGGTGACCGACCCGGGCTGTACCCGGTAGGTCTCCACGACGGGCGCGGACAGCGACACGGCGCTAGGGCGCAAACGAACGGTATCCGACGTAGAACGCCAGCGCTCGATCCGGTGTCGAGAACAGGATCCTCGAGCCCTTGGGGAAGAAGATGGCGTCCTTGGCTTTGGCGATCTGCACCTGGCCGGTATCGACGTTCTCGAGCCGGAACTCGCCCTCGAGAACCACCTTCATCTCGTCGTAATCGTAGAAGTAGTCCAGCGGTGCGTCGGTGTTCCGGAGTTCGAAGTAGCCGGAGCACATCGGTACGCCGTCGGGATTGACGTAGACGTCGTCGATGAATCCTTCAGTGCCCGGGTATTTCTCGAGCGACATCTGCGGCAGCTCGCGCCAGAAATCGGACGTCACCCTGAACTCGGGACCTGCGTCGGTGGTCGTTGGAACGGTGTCGGTCATGCCGTCTCCCCTCATCCTCTGTGGTGAAACAGAGGGTAATCGGAGGAAACGCGAACCTGGTTACCGCGAGATTAACGCAGGTAACCATGCGCGACGACACGCCGGCACCGCACAGGGGTTCGCCGCTCGACGACAACGCGGCTCAGATACAGCCACTCACGCTGATCCGCCGTCCCACGTTCGCGCAGACGTTCACATTCGGCGCCGGTGGGACATACACCGGCGGCGGCGGTGGAGGTGGTGGGGGCGGCGGCGCACCGGGTGGAGGAGGTGGCGGCGGGGGCGGGGGCGGCGGCGTCACGTAATTCCATTCGGACAGTGGGTCCGAGCAACCGCTCACGTCCACGAAACGGCCACCGATCGACCCGCAGATCGCCTGCGCCGATGGGGCTGTCACAACAGCGGTACCGACGCTCACCCCGATCACCATCACCGCAGCAGCGGAGTGAACCAGCCTGGGCAACATGCCCCCATGGTCGGACAAACGGGCGTGTCTTGGCGCCCGTTTGTCCAAAATGGGTCAGACCGTGCAGGTGGTGCCGGCGACCTGGGTGGCGATCACACAGGCGGACGGGTTGCTCAGCTTCCAGGCGCCGTCCTGGTTGACCCAGTAGATCTGGTGGGTCTTGGTACCGAAGATCGGAATGGTGACGGCCAGCTGCGCGTCCACCTGGTCACCGTTGAGCGCCGCGTTCTCGACCCGCCACGACATCATCGAGCTGTACTGGTCGATGACGCCGGCAATGTTGTTGGCGGTGGGCACGGCAGCCAGCCCGCCCTGCAACTCGCCGGCCCGTTCCTGGTCGCTGAGGCCCCGGTTGAGCACCTTCTGCAGCTGCGACTGCAGCTGATCACTCGATGGCGTCGGTGGCAACGGCTCAGCGCTGGCGGCACCGGCGCCCATCAACGCACCGGCCATCAGAACTGTCATCGCACTCAACGCCGTCCGCATGTTCACAACCTTCTCTCAGCAATTAGGGCCCCTAACCAGACCACTTCCCGAGATCCCGCACAAGAGCTACGGTCGGCGCCGCGAGTGTCAACCCAGCGTGCGGTCGCTGACGAACCGGCGCGGCGCTCCGGTGAGCGGGTCGTCGAACTCCAAGGCCTGAGCCAGCAGCTGTAGCGGTGTGCTGAAGTCGTCGGCGGCGACGTCGATGATGTTCGGGTACAGAGGATCACCGGCGATGGGGACACCGATGGACGTCATGTGCACCCGGAGCTGATGCGTGCGCCCGGTATGCGGTGTCAGCCGATATCGTTGCCCGCCAAGATGTTCCACCAAAGTCTCGGCGTTCGGCTCCCCTGGCTCTTGCACCGCCTGCAGGCGGCCACGGTATTTCGTGATCCTGCTGCGCAGCACGGTCGGCAGGGCGACAGTCGGAACACCTTGCGCCACAGCGTGATACGTCTTGGACACCTGACCGCGGGCGAACATGGTCTGGTAGGGCCCCCGCAACTCACGCCGACACGTGAACAACAGCACCCCCGCGGTCAACCGGTCCAGCCGATGGGCCGGACTGAGCTCCGGCAACCCCAGCGAGCGGCGCAGCCGCACCACCGCGGTCTGGGCCACGTGACGGCCCCGCGGCATGGTCGCCAAGAAGTGCGGCTTGTCGATCACCACCAGATCGTCGTCGCGGTAGAGCACCGGGATGTCGAACGGCACCTCGACCTCGTCGGGCAGATCCCGGTACAGGTAGACGGACGCGCCCGGCGGCAGCACCGTGCCCACGGTCACCACAGTGCCGTCGGCGTCGACCACCTCGCCGGCGAGCACCTTGTGCGCCGCCGCCTCACCGAACCGAGAGGCCAACTCCACCAGCACCGCTCCCCCACGCAACGTGATCCGCGTCGGCCCCAGGCCGTCACGATCGGGAAGCGGTGCCTGCCTTGTCAATACCGACTCAATTGAGTGGCACGGGCTCGAGGATCTCGGCTCGCGCCTCGGGTGCTGCGGCCCGCAGCGCGTCCGCGGAAGCGTCGTCCGGCTGGGTCTGCGACAACACCTCGGCCTCCACCCGCGCGATGTAGGTGGCCACCTCGCGGTCGACGTCCTCGGCACTCCACCCCAGGATCGGGGCCACCACCTCGGCCACCTCGCGGGCGCAGTCCACCCCCCGGTGCGGGTACTCGATCGAGATCCGCATCCGCCGCGCCAGGATGTCCTCCAGGTGCAGCGCCCCCTCGGCCGCGGCGCCGTACGCCGCCTCCACCTTCAGGTACACCGGCGCCTCGGTGATCGGCTCCAACAGCTCCGGGCGGTCCACCGCCAGGGCCAGCACCTCGTCGATCAATGAGCCGTAGCGGTCCAGCAGGTGGCGCACCCGGTAGGGATGCAGGCCGAACCGTGCACCGACGTGCTCAGTCTGATTGATCAGCGCGAAGTACCCGTCGGCGCCCACCAGCGGCACCTTCTCGGTGATCGAGGTCGCCACCCGTGCCGGAATGTATTCTGCGGCAGCATCGATGGCGTCATCGGCCATCACCCGGTAGGTGGTGTACTTGCCGCCGGCGATCGCCACCAGACCCGGGGCGGGTGAGGCAACGGCGTGCTCGCGCGACAGCTTGGAGGTCTCCTCGCTCTCCCCCGCCAGCAGCGGACGCAGACCCGCGTACACCCCGTCGATGTCGTCGTGGGTCAGCGGCGTGGCCAGCACACCGTTGACGGTGCCCAGGATGTAGTCGATATCGGCTTTGGTGGCCGCCGGATGGGCGAGGTCGAGGTTCCAGTCGGTGTCGGTGGTCCCGATGATCCAGTGCGTCCCCCACGGGATGACGAACAACACCGACTTCTCGGTGCGCAGGATGATCGCCACCTCGCTGACGATCCGGTCGCGCGGCACCACGATGTGCACACCCTTGGAGGCGCGCACCCGGAACCGGCCGCGTTGTTTGGACAGCGCCTGGATCTCGTCGGTCCACACCCCGGTCGCGTTGACCACGACGTGCCCACGCACCTCGGTGACCGCGCCGTCCTCGGAATCGCGGATGCGCACGCCGACCACCCGGTCGCCCTCGCGCAGCAGCGAGATCACCTGGGTGGAGGTGCGCACCACAGCGCCGTAATGGGCGGCGGTGCGGGCCACGGTCATCGTGTGGCGGGCGTCGTCGACGACGGTGTCGTAGTACCGGATGCCGCCGATCAGCGAACTGCGCTTCAACCCCGGCGCCAGCCGCAGCGCACCCGACTTGGTGAGGTGTTTCTGCGCGGGCACCGACTTGGCGCCACCGAGCTGGTCGTAGAGGAAGATGCCCGCCGCGATGTAGGGCCGCTCCCACACCCGGTTGGTCAGCGGGAACAGGAACGGCAGCGGCTTGACCAGGTGCGGCGCCAATGTCGTCAACGACAGCTCGCGTTCGTGCAGTGCCTCACGCACCAGGCCGAACTCCAGCTGCTCGAGGTAGCGCAATCCGCCGTGGAACATCTTCGAGGACCGGCTCGAGGTACCCGAGGCGAAGTCGCGGGCCTCGACCAGGGCCACCCTCAAGCCCCGGGTCGCGGCGTCCAGGGCGCTGCCGGCACCGACCACGCCGCCACCGATCACCACGACGTCGAACTGTTCGCTGCCCAGGCGGTCCCACGCACGCGCCCGTTGCCGGGGGTTCAGGAAGGAGTCTGACTGGTCGTCGCTCACCCAGCCCACCCTAGCGATCTCGGCGCGCTGATAACCGCTCAGCGGTTGTGAGCGCGCCGAAACCCCTACTTCAGTCGAGGTCGTCGTGGGCCATCAGGCGGCGAGCTGCCTCCACGATCGACCCGGACAGCGACGGGTACACCGAGAGCGTCTGCGCCAGATCCGTGACCGAGATCCGGTTCTGCACGGCCAGCGCGATGGGCAGGATCAGCTCGGAGGCGATGGGCGCCACCACCACACCGCCGATCACCACGCCGGTGGCCGGCCGGCAGAAGATCTTGACGAAACCGTGCCGCAGCAGGCTCATCTTCGCGCGCGCATTGGTGTTCAGCGGCAGCATGATGGTGCGCGCGGGCACACTGCCGTCGTCGATCGCGGTCTGCGGGATCCCGACGGCGGCGATCTCCGGGCGGGTGAACGTCGCCGAGGCGACGGTGCGCAACCGGATCGGCGCCACCCCCTCACCGAGCGCGTGGTACATCGCGATGCGGCCCTGCATGGCCGCCACCGATGCCAGCGGCAGCAGACCGGTGCAGTCGCCGGCGGCGTAGATGCCCGACGCCGGGGTGCGCGACACCCGGTCCACCGGGATGTAGCCGCCGGGTTTGAGCTCCACGCCGACGCGCTCGAGACCGAGGCCTTGGGTGTTGGGGACGGAGCCGACCGTCATCAACGCGTGGCTGCCGTCGACGACGCGGCCGTCGGCCATCGCCACGCGCACCCCGGTCTCGGTGCGGGTCACCGCCTGCGCGCGGGCGTTCTTGACCAACGTCACACCACGTTCGTTGAACACCTCCTCGAGCGCGGCGGCGGCGTCACTGTCCTCGTGCGGCAGGATCTGGTCACGGCTGGCGACGACGGTGACGTTGACGCCCAGTTCGGTGTAGGCGTTGCAGAACTCAGCACCGGTGACACCCGAACCCACGATGATCAGGTGCTGGGGCAACTCGGTGAGCTCATAGAGCTGACGCCAGGTCAGGATCCGCTCGCCGTCGGGGACCGCGTTGGGCAGCACGCGCGGGCTGGCACCTGTGGCGATGAGCACGATATCGGCCTTCAACACCCCGGTCTTGCCGTCGGGGGTGGTGACCTTGACCCGGTGGTGCGCCATCCCGGCCACGTCGTCCACCAACTCGCCGCGGCCACCGATGATGGTGACGCCCTGGTTGAGCAACTGCGAGCCGATATCGGCCGACTGCGACCGGGCCAGCGTCTTCACCCGGTTGTTGATCTGGCTGAGTTCGATCTTGGCGGCGTCGATGCCGATGTCGTAGCCGAGGCCCTCGGCGCGGCGCAGTTCGGTGCGCACACCGGTCGAGGCGATGAACGTCTTCGACGGCACACAGTCGAAGAGCACACACGCACCACCGAGTCCGTCGGAGTCGACGACGGTGACCTGCACTTCCGGACCACGGGCTGCGGCGACCAGGGCCGCTTCATATCCGGCGGGGCCCCCGCCGATGATCACGATGCGCGTTGGCACGGCTCAAACCTAGTCGCGCGACGCCACGCGCACCGTTTCGGGTCGACTCCTCGGCGGCTGTGTGGGCTTTCTGACTAAGCTTTTCTGGTGCCGATCTACGCCGCCTACGGGTCGAACATGCATCCCGAGCAGATGTTGGAGCGGGCTCCGCACTCGCCGATGGCGGGCACCGGGTGGCTACATGGCTGGCGGCTGACGTTCGGCGGCGAGGACATCGGCTGGGAAGGCGCACTGGCGACCCTCGTCGAGGATCCGACGTCGAAGGTGTTCGTGGTGCTCTACGACATGACCAAGGAGGACGAGGAGACCCTCGATCGCTGGGAAGGGTCGGAGTTCGGTGTGCACAAGAAGATCCGTTGCCGCGTGCACCGCGAAACTTCGGACACCACAACCGATCCCGTGCTGGCATGGCTGTACGTGCTGGACGCCTACGAGGGCGGCGTACCCTCGGCCCGCTACCTGGGCGTCATGGCCGACGCCGCCGAGATCGCCGGCGCGCCCGCCGACTATGTGCACGACCTGCGCACCCGTCCCGCCCGCAACATCGGGCCGGGCACCAGCGGCTGACCGGGCTGACCTTGTGAGCCCGGCCCTCTCTCCCCCTCGTACCTCGGGCTCGTCGACCGGGCTGACCACTTGAGCCCGGCCTCCCTTCCCCTCGTACCTCGGGCTCGTCGACCGGGCTGACCACTTGAGCCCGGCCCTCTCTCCCCCTCGTACCTCGGGCTCGTCGACCGGGCTGTCAGAACGCGGCGCTTTGCTCCACCAGGTTCACCATCGTCCGCACCCCGACGCCCAGCGCGCGCTCGTCGAGATCGAACGTGGGCTGGTGCAGATCGAGCTGAGGCCCCTCGCCGCTCCACACGCCAAGTCGCGCCATCGCGCCGGGCACCTCCTCGAGGTACCAGGAGAAGTCCTCGCCGCCGCCGGACTGTTGTGTGTCGGCCAGCACGTCGGGCCCGACGGCCTCGATGGCGTGCATCATGATCCGCGTCGAGACCTCTTCGTTGACCACCGGTGGCACACCGCGGTTGTACTGCAACGAATGGGCAATGCCCAGCGGCGCCAGGAGTGAGGAAACCGCTTCGGAGACAAGCCCTTCCAGGTCCAGCCAGGTCTTCCGACTGGCGGTGCGCACGGTGCCCGACAACGTGCCGGACTGGGGAATCGCATTGGCCGCCACCCCGGCGTTCACCGCACCCCACACCATCACCGTGTTGTGTCTCGGGTCGACCCGCCGGGACAGGATTCCCGGCACACCGGTGATGAGCATGCCCAGCCCGTAGACCAGATCGTGGGTCAGGTGCGGGCGCGAGGTGTGCCCGCCGGGTGAGTGCAGGGTGATCTCGAGTGAATCGGCGGCCGAGGTGATGGGCCCGGGCGTGGTGGCCACGCGGCCGACTGCCAGCCGCGGATCACAGTGCAGCGCGAAGATGCGCGACACCGACGACAAGACCCCGGCCGAGATGGCGTCGATGGCGCCGCCCGGCATCAATTCCTCGGCAGCCTGGAACACCAACCGCACCGACACCGGCAGTTCCGGCACCGTGTTCAGCGCCAGCGCGGTTCCCAACAGAATCGCCGTGTGCGCGTCATGACCGCAGGCGTGGGCCACCCCGGGCACCGTCGACGAATACTCCGCGCCGGTGCGCTCGGCCATCGGCAGCGCGTCCATGTCGGCCCGCAAGGCGATCCGCTGGCGGTGCTCGGGACCGATATCGCACGTCAGCCCAGTACCGCCGGGCAGGATCTTCGGGTTCAGGCCGGCGTCGGCCAGCCGTTCCGCCACGAACTGGGTGGTGGCGAACTCCTGGCGGCCCAGCTCCGGGTGGCGGTGCAGGTGCCTGCGCCACCCGACCAGATCGTCGTAGTGCGACGCCAGCCAGGACTCGGTGTAGTCGGCCAAGCTCATGCGCGATCCGCTCCCGTGCTCGTCCCTCGCACACTCGCCACTCGCTGGAGACTCATGCGGACCGCCGCTCCTGCAGTTCCAGGACCCGGTCACGTTCGGTGCCGGACTCGGCCAACGCCACCACCGTGCGGGCGAGCATGATGGCCCCCTCGACGACGGCGGTGTCACCGCTGGGGCTCGCCGCGGCGGCGGTGAACCCCGGTTGGTGCACGCTGGCACCGCCGGCGTCCACCCCCACGACCGGGTGGATCCCGGGCATGACCTTGGTGACATTGCCCATATCGGTGCTGCCGAGAGGCAGCGATGCCTCCATCTCGGCCGGCAACGGTGTGCGACCCATCCGCAGCATCTCGGCGCGGAACGTCTCGGCCAGGAAATGGTCGGGCGTCAGCTCCTGATACATGGGTGAGGCTTCCTGCACGTCGTATTCACATCCTGTTGCTACCGCGCCGGCCTGGAAACAGCCGGCCACCTTGGCTTCGAGGGCTTGCAGCGCCGAGGTCTCGGTGGCGCGCAAGGTGTACCGCAACGCCGCCCGAGCCGGAATGACATTGGGCACCTTGCCGCCTTCGGTGACGATGCCGTGCATCATCTGCCCCGGCGTCAGGTGCTGGCGCAGCAGGCCGATGGCCACCTGCGTCACCGTCACCGCATCGGCGGCATTCACACCCAGATACGGCGCGACCGCCGCATGGGACTCGCGCCCCCGGTACGTCACGAACACCTCCGAGAGCGCCAGCGACCGCGCGGCGGCGATGTCGATGGGGCCGGGGTGCAACATGACCGTCGCGGCGATGTCGTCGAACACACCCTCTTTGAGCAGCAGCACCTTGCCGCCCCCGGCCTCCTCGGCCGGGGTGCCGACCAGCACCACGGTCAGGCCCATGTCGTCTGCGACCTCGGCCAGCGCCAACGCCGTGCCCACGGCCGACGCGGCGATGATGTTGTGCCCGCACGCATGCCCGATCTCGGGCAGCGCGTCGTACTCGGCGCACACGCCGACCACCAGCGGGCCACTGCCGAACGAGGCGCGGAAGGCGGTGTCGATACCGCCGACGGCCGGGCTGATCTCGAAACCGCGCTCGGCAACCAGAGCCTGGGTCTTGGCGCAGCTGCGGTGTTCCTGGAACGCCAGCTCCGGCTCGGCGTGGATCGAGTGGGACAGCGCCACCAGGTCGTCGCGGCGACGACGAATGACGTCGTCCACAGTCGAGGACGCGGCAACACCGGGCATCACAGCAGTATCGCACCGACGCGGGTGTGAGCTCTCCCGGCGTTGGTGGTCACTAGGCTCATGCGACGTGACCGATCCCAGCCTGCGCGCCCATGAAGCCGCCCGCGCCATCGCCGAGCGCACCGGCGTCGGCCGTCACGACGTCGCCGTCGTCCTGGGATCGGGGTGGGCGCCGGCGGTCAAGGTGCTGGGTGAACCGACGGCCGTGCTGCCGATGGACGAACTACCCGGCTTCACCACACCGACGGCGGCCGGCCACGGCGGTCAGGTGCTCTCGGTTCCGCTGGGACAGCACCGGGTGCTGGTCCTGGTGGGGCGCATCCACGCCTATGAGGGCCACGACCTCTCCGACGTGGTGCACCCCGTGCGCACGGCGTGTGCGGCCGGCGCCGACACCGTGGTGCTGACCAATGCGGCCGGCGGGCTACGCGAGGACTTCGCCGTGGGCCAGCCGGTGCTGATCAGCGACCACCTGAACTTGACGGCGCGCTCGCCGCTGGTCGGCGCGCAGTTCGTCGATCTGGTGGATGCCTACTCCCCGGCGCTGCGCGCGCTGGCCCGCGAGATCGACCCGTCACTGACCGAAGGTGTCTACGCGGGGCTGCCCGGCCCGCACTACGAGACACCGGCCGAGATCCGGATGCTGCGCACGCTGGGTGCCGACCTGGTGGGGATGTCCACTGTCCACGAGACCATCGCCGCCCGGGCGGCGGGCGCCCGGGTGCTGGCGGTGTCGCTGGTGACCAATCTGGCGGCGGGTATGACCGGTGAACCGCTGAGTCACGCCGAGGTGCTCGAGGCGGGCCGTCAGTCCGCGACCGCGATGGGTTCCCTGCTGTCCTCGGTGATCTCCCGGCTCTGACGCCGGCCGCCGATGCGCTCGGTGAGCTTGACCAGCCCGCGCGCCATCAGCGGCGCGGCGAAGAGCATGACCAGCACCCGCAGCACCTGGGCCGCGACGATGAACGTGACGTCGGATCCGGTTTCCACGGCGGTGGCCAGCACGGCGTAGATACCGCCGGGGCTCGTCGCCAGGTAACCCTCCAGTGGCGTCATCCCGGTGACGTGTGACAGCAGCACACCCAGGCCGGCGGTGGCGACGGTCAGCGCGGCGATCAAGCCCAGCGCCAACGGCATCGCGCGGCCCACGGCGCGCAGCGAGTCCCGGGTGAAGGCGACCCCGGCCTGCCAGCCGATCAGTACGTAACCGACCTGCACCAGCATCTGTGGCACCGACAGCCCGAAGCTGAAACCGGTGACCTCCAGGACCACGGTGACGGCCATGGGGCCCAGCAGGCCGGCGCCGGGCAGATGAACCAGCTTGCCGAGCACCACACCCACCACGGAGATGGCGATGATCAGCCCGAGGCTGAGATACCACGGCGCTGAAGCGGTTTCGGTCACCACGGTGGGGTGGGAGAAGTCGGGATGGAAGATGAACAGCACCACGACCGGCATGGTGGCGGTCACCAGGCCGACCCGGAGGTACTGCACCACGGCGACCACGCGGTCGTCGCCGCCGAGTTCACGGGCGATCGCCACCAGACCGGACGCGCCGCCGGCCACCAGGGCCAGCGCACCGGTGAGTGGGGTGATGTCGCGCCTCAACCCCAGCAGCGCGCCGGCGATGACGCTGATCGCCAGCGTGGCGACCACCACGGTGATCACGATCGGCCAGTGCGGCCCGAGGGCGCCCAGCGAATCCTGGTTCACCATGGTGCCGATGTAGACGCCGAGGACAGCCTGGGCGGCGTGGCCGGCGCGGCGTGGCACGGCCTTGGGGGCCAGCGAGCACAGCGCTAGCACGATGCCGACGACCAGAGCGGCGAACAGGGCGGCCGAGGGGACGCCCGCGAAGGTCAGAGCGACGGTGACGGCGACGGTGACAGCTGCCAGAAGTGCCCACTTGCCGACCGTCTTCACCATTCGCTGCTGCCTCCTCACCGATTATTGACAAGTATGCGCTTGCTTTTATTTCGAATCAATCCAGTGTGTTGCACTTCTCTTCCCATTATTGCCAAGGTATACCTTGGTAATGTCTCAAAACACCGCCTCAGCCACCGAACTTCGCGAGTCGGTGATGGCCCTCGCCCGTCAGATGCGCCGGCACCGCCCGGACAACGGGCTCACGCTGAGCCAGCTCGAGATCCTGGGCGACACCAGCCGGTCAGGGGTGACTACCCCCGCAGAGATCGCCGCACGCCTTCAGGTGCGGGTGCAATCGCTGACCGACAGCATCAACGAACTCGAGTCCCGCGCCCTGGTGTCACGCCGTCCCGATCCGGCCGACCGCCGCCGCCAGCTCATCGAGATCACTCCCCAGGGGACGCAGCTGCTGCAGGACGACCGCGCCCAGCGCGACACCTGGCTGCAGACCGCCATGCGCGACAGCCTCACCGAGCTCGAGTTCGATCTGCTGATGATCGTGGCCCCGGTGCTGCGCAAGCTGGCCGACGGCGAGACGGCACAATCGGCATCATGATCACCTTCGGCACGGCCGGGCTGCGCGGACCCATGCGCGACGGCCCCGACGGCATGAACGTCGAGAACGTCACCCGGGCCACCTGGGCGGTGGCCAAGGTGCTCACCGACCGGTGCCTGGGCGGCTCGACGGTGGTCGTCGGACGTGACGCGCGGCACCAGTCCGACGACTTCGCTCTGGCCACCGCGGAAGTGTTTGCCGCAGCCGGGTTTTCGGTGGTGCTGCTCCCGGACGCGCTGCCCACCCCGGTGGTGGCGTTCGCGGTGCGCCGGCTGGGCGCCGCGGCAGGCGTCCAGATCACCGCATCGCACAACCCGGCCGGCGACAACGGTTACAAGGTGTACTTCGACGGTGGGGTGCAGATCGTCTCCCCCACAGACCGCGAGATCGAGGCCGCGATGCGTGCGGCTCCCGACCTCATCCGCCGCGAAGCGGTGCAGCCCAGCGACACCGACCTGGTGGAGCATTACCTCGACCGGGCGGCGAGCGTGCGTCGCGGCGACGGCTCGGTGCGGGTGGCACTGACCCCGTTGCACGGGGTGGGCGGCACCGTGGCGCTGGAGGCGCTGAGCCGGGCCGGCTTCACCGACGTCCACACCGTGGAAGCACAGTTCTGGCCGGATCCCGATTTCCCGACGGTCACGTTCCCCAACCCGGAGGAGCCGGGAGCCACCGACGCGCTGTTGGAGCTGGCCGTCGAGGTCGACGCCGACGTTGCGATCGCGTTGGATCCCGACGCCGACCGGTGCGCGGTGGGTATCCCCACCGACTCCGGGTGGCGAATGCTCTCGGGTGACGAAACCGGTTGGCTGTTGGGCGATTACATTCTGTCCGAACCGTCCGAGGGTGCGCTGGTGGCCAGCACGGTGGTGTCCTCACGCCTGTTGGCCCGGATCGCCGAGGCCCACGGCGCCCGCCATGTGGAGACGCTCACCGGGTTCAAGTGGTTGGGACGCGCCGATGCCGACCTGCCCGGCCACACCCTGGTGTACGCGTACGAGGAGGCCATCGGACACTGCGTCGACCCGGCCGCGGTGCGCGACAAAGACGGTGTGAGCGCGGCCGTACTGGTCTGCGATCTGGTGGCGGCAGTCAAATCGCAGGGCCGCTCACTCACCGACTCCCTGGACGCTCTTGCCCTCCGGCACGGCGTGCACCTGACCGCGGCGGTCACCGAACGCGTCCCCGACACCGCGGCGCTGATGCAGCGCGTACGCGCCGAACCGCCCACCCGCGTGGCCGGGATCGACGTCACCGTGGCAGACCTGCTGGACCGCCGCGGCCCGCAGCGCACCGATGCCCTGCTGCTGACCGGTGAAGCGGTGCGGGTGGCGATCCGCCCGTCGGGAACCGAACCCAAGATCAAGGGCTACATCGAGATCGCCTTGCCGCCCACCGACGACCTCGCGGCAGCGCGTGGCCGGGCGCAGGAGCTGATGGCCGCCGTCGTCGCCGACATCAGCGCCCTGCTCGGCTGAGTACGCGAACCGGGCCTCAGCAGCCCAGGACCGTCGCCTTGACCATCGCGGCGTACTGGTAGGCGTAGGTATGGGCCCAGCCGATGACATTCAAGTCGTAGGTCCGCGGGACGGGCCGCATGGTCAGCTCACCGTCGAAACACTTCTCGAAGATGTAGCGGGCCCGCACCATGTGGTAGTTCCACGACACCACGATCACGTGCTTCCAGCCGTGTTCGCTCGCAAGTTTTGCGGTGAACATCGCTTCGCCGCGGGTGGTCCACGGGTGGGGGACGAAGCAGACCACCGTGATGGTGGCGGTCCCGGATGCGCACGCCCGTTGGATCATCGGGTCGTTCTCGCCGTAGTCGTTGGACACCACCACCGTGTCGGCGTAACCCTGGCGGGCCAATTCGAAGCCGTAGTCGATGCGACCGTCCTTGTCACCGCCGAGCACCACGATCGCGTCGGCCTTGCTCAGCTGGTCCACCTGGGGTCGGGTGAACAGCATGTAGCCACCCACTCCGGCGGCCGCGACAACGACCAGCGCGGTGGCCGTCAGCCAGATCAGGAGCCGCCGCACTCAGCGTGGACCGAATTGGCGGTCACCGGCATCACCGAGTCCCGGCACGATGTAGGCGACGTCGTTGAGCCCGTCGTCGATGGTGGCGGTGAACAACCGCGCCTCCGGTGCGGCGGCTTCCACCGCGGCGATGCCCTCCGGCGCCACCACCACGCAGATCATGGTGATGTCGACCGCGCCGCGCGCCTTCAGCAGGCCCAGCGTGTGGGCCATGGAGCCGCCGGTGGCCAGCATCGGATCCAGCACGATCACCGGTTGTGTGCTCAGATCGTCGGGCAGTGACTCCAGGTAGGGCGTCGGGCGGTGGGTCTCCTCGTTGCGCGCCACGCCCACGAAGCCGACCTTCGCCTCGGGAATGAGCGCGTGTGCCTGGTCCACCATGCCGAGGCCCGCGCGCAGCACCGGAACCAGCAGCGGCGGCACGGCCAGCCGGTGACCGGTGGTGTCCACCAGCGGGGTGCGCACGTTGATCTCGACCCGGGCAGCGTCTCGGGTCGCTTCGTAAACGAGCATCAGCGTCAGGTCGCGCAACGCGGCCCGGAATCCGGCGTTGTCGGTGCGCTCATCCCGCAGCGTGGTCAGCCGGGCAGCGGCCAAGGGGTGATCGACAACGCAGACATCCATACGCAGACCCTAGAACCCCTCGGCCGAGCGTGCGCGCCCCCGGCCGACACGCCGCGCCCGGAGGTGGTTTGCGCACGCGCGTGGTGGGGCGCTCAGGGCACGTCGTTATCCTGTGCCGCATGGCTGCTGAGCTTGTGCCGATCAGACTCACTTTGACCAAGGGCGACTTCTACACCGTGTGGGCGCCGCGCTGGCGCGACGCCGGCGACGAGTGGGAGGCGCTGCTGGGTAAAGACGAAGATCTGTACGGGTTCGCCAGCGCCGCCGACCTGGTGGCGTTCGTGCGCGGCGGCGACGAGAACGACCTGTCCGACCACCCGGCGTGGGGGCAATTGCTCGAGGCCTCGGCGCACAAGCTGGATCCCAGCGAGGACCGGCAGTTCGATCTGATCGCCGTCGAAGAGTTGCTGGCCGACAAGCCCACCGAGGAGTCGGTGGCCACCCTGGCCCGCACGCTGGCCATCGTCTCGTCCATCGGATCGGTGTGCGAGCTGCCGGCGGTGACAAAATTCTTCAACGGCAACCCGACGCTGAGCACTGTCAACGGCGGTGTCGACGAGTTCAGCGGCAAAGCCGGACTCAAGCGCTGGAACAACATCGCCGCGATCGTCGGGCGCAACTGGGACGGCATCATCGCCGCGATCGACGACATCATCACCACCCCTGCGGTGGACGAGAAGCTGTCGGCGAAGGCCGCTGAGGAACTGGCCGAACCCGCCCCCGAGGAGCCGGAGGACGATGTTGTCGCCGTTGAGGACGACGACGACCTGATCGAGGACGACGGCGTCGCCGACGACGATGAGGACGAGGCGCTGGCCGACCAAGCCGAGAGCGCCGGTGGTGTGCTGGGCGGCACCGACGACTTCTGGGCCAGGGTCGGGATCGACCCGGTGCAGATGATGACCAGCTCGGGCACCTTCTACACGCTGCGCTGCTACTTCGACGACCGGCCGCTGTTCCTCGGCCGCAACGGCCGCATCAGCGTGTTCTCGTCCGAGCGTGCGCTGGCCCGCTACCTGGCCGACGAGCACGACCACGACCTGTCGGATCTGAGCACCTACGACGACATCCGCACCGCCGCCACCGATGGCTCGCTCGACGTCGACGTCACCGATGAGAACGTCTATGTGCTCGCGGGTCTGGCCGAGGAATTGGCCGAAGGCCCCGACGGGATCGACCGGGATCAGCTCGCGCTGGCCGTCGAACTGCTGCAGGACGTGGGCGACTACTCCGAAGACGACACCGTCGACCGGACCTTGACCGCCGATTCTGCGCTGGGCAAGTTCGTCGCCTACGTCAGCGATCCCGACGCCAACGACCGCCCCGCCGCCCCCCACGCCAAGGCGGTCGCGGAGTTCGAGAAGCTGGAGCGGTTCCTGGAGTCGCGCCTGCGCCGCGAGTAAACCGCGCGCAGCGCCCGTGCGATCTCCCGCGAGCGCGCGTGTCTGTACGTCGCACAGGGGCGTGTCGCGTACAAATACGCGCGCTGGCGCGTACCTGAAACCTGGCTTCGGGTAGTGCTTTACGCTGTTGTGCCCCCTGGTCGCGGGACGAGCATTCCGAGTGTCCGACAAACACACTCATCCAAGGAGTGCGATCATGAGCGATCCGATCATCAAGCTGGGTTCCACCGGCGAGGCCGTCAAGAAGGCCCAGCGTGAACTCATCTACCGGTATTACCTTCCCGACGGCACCGATGACGGCATCTTCGGCCCCGTCACGCGGAACCGAGTACTGCGCTACCAACTCGACCGAAGCGTCGGTGAGTACAGCGCCTACTCGTTCCCGCTGGAGGTCGACGGCATCGTCGGTCCCCAGACGTGGGCGCGGCTGGCACCGCCGACCGTCAAGGAAGGCTCGACCGGCAACGCGGTCTATCTGGCGCAGGAGATTCTGAAGAACTTCAAGTACCCGCCGTACGACCCGGGTCCCATCGATGGTGTCTTCGGCCCGCTGACCAAGGCCGCTGTCGAGAAGTTCCAGACCGACTTCCTCGACTACTACGGCAACCAGCTCAAAGTCGACGGAATCATCGGGCCGGTCACCTGGCGCGCCCTGTGGAGCTGATGTCAGCGGTTTCGGCGCGTTCGTAACCGCTCAGCGGTTACGAACGCGCCGAAATCACCCGATGAGGACGGCGAAGCGCGGCTTGATGATCTCGTCGATGATCGCCAGCCGCTGGTCGAACGGGATGAACGCCGACTTCATCGCATTGATGGTGAACCGCTCCAGGTCACTCCAGCCGTAGCCGAACGCCTCCACCAGGCGCAGCATCTCCTGGCTCATGGTGGTGTCGCTCATCAGCCGGTTGTCGGTGTTGACGGTGACCCGGAACCGTAGCCGGGCCAGCTTGTCGAACGGATGCTCGGCGATGCTGTCGACGGCCCCCGTCTGCACGTTCGAACTCGGGCACAGTTCAAGCGGGATGCGCTTGTCACGCACGATCCCCGCGACGCGGCCCAGCCGGGCGGCACCGTCGGGTGAAAGCTCGATGTCGTCGACGATCCGCACCCCGTGCCCGAGCCGGTCGGCGCCGCAGAACGCGATGGCCTCGTGGATCGACGGCAGACCGAACGCCTCGCCGGCGTGAATGGTGAAGCGTCCGTTGTTGTTCCGCATGTATTCGAACGCATCCAGATGCCGGGTGGGAGGGTAGCCGGCTTCGGCGCCGGCGATGTCGAAGCCCACCACGCCCTTGTCGCGGAACCGGATCGCCAACTCCGCGATCTCCCGTGAGCGCGCGGCGTGGCGCATGGCCGTCACCAGGCAGCGCACCGTGATGGTCTTGCCGTCGGCTCCGGCGGCCTTCTCCCCGTCGGCGAACCCGGCCAGCACCGCGTCGACAACGGCGTCCAGCGACAGCCCCTCGTCGATGTGCAGTTCCGGGGCGAAGCGGACCTCGGCGTACACCACCGAATCGGCAGCCAGATCCTCCACACACTCGTAGGCCACCCGGTGCAGCGACTCCGGAGTCTGCATGACGGCCACGGTGTGCGCGAACGGCTCCAGGTAGCGCACCAGCGACCCGGAATGGGCTGCGGTGCGGAAGAACTCCGCCAACCCGTCGATGTCGGTGGCGGGCAGCTCGTCGTAACCGATCTCGGAGGCGATCTCCAGCACGGTCGACGGCCGCAGGCCACCGTCGAGGTGATCGTGCAGCAGCGCCTTCGGCGCCTGCCTGATGTTGTCGAGCGTCAGTGGAGTCATGACTCAATCCGATCGATGAGGAGGGGACGTGACGCCGGCGCCTGGTCCTGCACACTCCAGGCGCCGTCGAGTTCAGCCAGCGACGCGCTGAACCGTTCGGGAGTGTCGGTGAACAAGGTGAACAACGGGTCACCCGGGGCGACGGGCTCGCCCGGACGGCGGTGGATCTGCAGCCCGGCGCCGGCTTGCACATGCTCACCCGGGGCCGCGCGGCCCGCTCCGAGCCGCCACACCGCCATACCCACCGCCAATGCATCGATGTCCCCCATTGTGCCGCCTCGGGGTGCGGTGACGGTCTCGGAATGCGCGGCTTGCGGCAACGGCGCGGTCGCGTCGCCGCCCTGGGCGGCGACGATTGCGCGGAAGCTGTCCATGGCGGTTCCGTCGCGCAGGGTGTCGGCCGGATCGCGGCCGTCGAGACCGACGGCGGCGAGCATCTCCCGCGCCAACGCCAGCGTCAGCTCCACCACGTCCGCGGGCCCGCCGCCGGCCAGCACCTCGACGGACTCGGCGACCTCCACCGCGTTGCCCACCGCGCGGCCCAACGGGCAGGCCATGTCGGTCAGCAGCGCCCGGGTCGGGACGCCGTGCGCGGCGCCCAGCGCGACCATGGTGCGCGCCAACTCCCAGGACTCCTCGCGCTTCTTCAGGAACGCCCCCGAGCCCACTTTGACGTCGAGCACCAGCGCGTCGGCTCCCTCGGCGAGCTTCTTGCTCATGATCGAGCTCGCGATCAGCGGCAGCGACTCGGTGGTGGCGGTGACATCGCGCAGCGCGTAGATCTTGCGGTCGGCCGGCGCCAGATCGCCGGCGGCGAAGATCGCCGCACCGACCTCACACAGCTGTTGGCGCACTTGGCCTTTGCTGATCTCGGCGGTGAAACCGGGGATGGCCTCCAGCTTGTCCAGGGTGCCGCCGGTGTGGCCGAGCCCGCGGCCGGCGGCCTGCGGGACAGCGGCGCCACACGCGGCGACGATCGGCACCAGCGGGATGGTGATCTTGTCGCCGACTCCGCCGGTGGAGTGTTTGTCGACGAGCCGCAGACCCAGATCGGAGAAGTCGAGCCGCTCCCCCGAGGCGATCATCGCCGCTGTCCACCGTGCGATCTCCTCGCGATCCATTCCGCGCAGGAAGATCGCCATCAGCAGAGCCGCCATCTGCTCGTCGCCGACGCGGGAGTGGGTGTAGGCGTCGATCACCCAGTCGATGGCGTCGCCGGAGAGCCGGCCGCCGTCGCGCTTGGTGCGGATGACGGTCGGAGCGTCGAATGTGAACTGGGTCACTGCCTTTGGCCTCCGCGGGTCAGATCGTCGGGCCCGAATGCGTCGGGCAGCAGTTCGGCCAGCCGCTTCGGGCCGGCGGGGTGGCCGATCAACAGCTCGGCCCCGCCGTGTTCGAACAGCACCTGCCGGCACCGTCCGCAGGGCATCAGGAGTTCGCCGTCGGCGGCCACACAGGCCAGCGCGATCAGCCGTCCGCCACCGCTGGAATGCAGGGCGCAGGCCACAGAACACTCCGCGCAGAGACCCAGGCCATATGAGACATTCTCCACATTGCATCCGGAGACAATTCGCCCATCGTCGACTAGCGCGGCCGCCCCGACCGGAAAACCCGAGTACGGCGCATAAGCCCGCTTCGATGCCTCAATTGCCTTGTCCTGCAGGACATTCCAGTCAATTTCAGTGCTCATCGAGCCCGCCGGCGATTCTCTCTGAATGCATTCACCACACCCCTGTCCTGACCAGGCTATTTAGCAAGGCCACCCTAACTTTGGCGTCACATGCATACCCGGCATCGATTCGGCAATTAGTTGGTTACTACAAATGGGATTAGAGTCCACCCGACGGTTGCCCGAAGCAACAATTGGGAATCGAACACCGCCACGTTGGGGCGCGACGCGCGGCCCCGGCGTCCACCGATGGCGTTGGAGGCGCTGATGAGTACAGCGGCACCGGCACAGCCTGCCAAGCAGGAGAAGCCACGCCGGCGCACCCTGTATCGGGGCGATCCAGGAATGTGGTCCTGGGTCTTGCACCGCATCACGGGTGCAACCATTTTCTTCTTTCTTTTCGTGCACGTGCTCGACACCGCACTGGTCCGGGTCAGCCCCGAGGCCTACAACGCCGTCATCGAGACCTACAAGACGCCGATCATCGGCCTCATGGAGGTCGGCCTGGTGGCCGCGGTGCTGTTCCACGCACTCAACGGCATCCGGGTGATCCTGGTGGACTTCTGGTCGGAAGGACCCCGGCATCAGAAGAAGATGCTGCTGGGCGTCGCGGTGATCTGGTTGTTGGTAATGGTGCCCGCCCTCGTGGTGCTGGGCATGCACATGGCGGAGCGATTCCTATGAGCGCACCTGAACAGTCCCGTGAACGGCCGATCGCGCCGATCCTGGAGAAGAGCTTCGATCGTCCGGCCGGGCTGGACAACCCCCGCGCGCCCCGGCGCCGCGGCGGCATGCCGAACTTCGAGAAGTACGCGTGGTTGTTCATGCGGTTCTCGGGGATCGTGCTGGTGTTCCTGGCGCTGGGCCACCTGTTCATCATGCTGATCTGGGAAAACGGCGTCTACCGCATCGACTTCAACTACGTCGCGCAGCGCTGGGCATCGCCGTTCTGGCAGACCTGGGACCTGCTGCTGCTGTGGCTCGCGCAGCTGCACGGCGGCAACGGGATGCGCACCATCATCGCCGACTACAGCCGCAAGGACTCGACGCGTTTCTGGCTGAACACCCTGCTGGCGCTGTCGATGATCTTCACGCTGGTACTCGGCACCTACGTGCTGCTGACGTTCGACGCGAACATCGGGGGTTGAGAGCAATGATCCAAGAACATCGCTACGACGTCGTGATCGTCGGCGCCGGTGGCGCCGGTATGCGCGCCGCCGTCGAGGCGGGCCCCCGGGCCCGCACCGCGGTGCTGACCAAGCTGTACCCCACCCGGTCGCACACCGGCGCGGCCCAGGGCGGTATGTGCGCCGCCCTGGCCAATGTCGAAGAGGACAACTGGGAGTGGCACACCTTCGACACCGTCAAGGGTGGCGACTACCTGGCTGACCAGGATGCCGTCGAGATCATGGCCAAAGAGGCCATCGACGCGGTGCTCGACCTGGAGAAGATGGGGATGCCGTTCAACCGCACCCCGGAAGGCCGCATCGACCAGCGTCGCTTCGGCGGTCACACCCGTGATCACGGCAAGGCCCCGGTGCGCCGGGCCTGTTACGCCGCCGACCGCACCGGCCACATGATCCTGCAGACGCTGTACCAAAACTGCGTCAAACACGACGTCGAGTTCTTCAACGAGTTCTACGCCCTCGACATCACCCTGACCGA
The DNA here is from genome assembly GCF_059132455.1 of Mycolicibacterium sp. SMGY-1XX. Classification (NCBI taxonomy): domain Bacteria; kingdom Bacillati; phylum Actinomycetota; class Actinomycetes; order Mycobacteriales; family Mycobacteriaceae; genus Mycobacterium; species Mycolicibacterium sp. SMGY-1XX. The sequence goes on along the minus strand of NZ_CP101139.1, from coordinate 1,885,143 downwards.
CACGCCCAACGGTCCGGTGGCCACCGGTGTCGTCGCCTACGAACTCGCGACGGGCGACATCCACGTCTTCCACGCCAAGGCCATCGTCTTCGCCACCGGCGGCTCGGGCCGGATGTACAAGACCACCTCCAACGCGCACACCCTTACCGGCGACGGCCTGGGCATCATCTTCCGCAAGGGGCTTCCCCTGGAGGACATGGAGTTCCACCAGTTCCACCCGACCGGCCTGGCCGGTCTCGGCATCCTGATCTCCGAGGCCGTGCGCGGTGAGGGTGGACGTCTGCTCAACGCCGACGGGGAGCGCTTCATGGAGCGCTACGCCCCGACGATCGTCGACCTGGCACCGCGCGACATCGTGGCGCGGTCGATGGTGCTCGAGGTACTCGAAGGCCGCGGTGCGGGCCCCAACAAGGATTACGTCTACATCGACGTGCGCCACCTCGGTGCCGACGTGCTCGAGGCCAAGCTGCCCGACATCACCGAGTTCGCCCGCACGTACCTCGGCGTGGACCCGGTCACCGAACTGGTGCCCGTCTACCCCACCTGCCACTACGTGATGGGCGGCATTCCGACCACGATCACCGGCCAGGTGCTGCGCGACAACGACAACATCATCCCGGGCCTGTTCGCCGCCGGGGAGTGCGCGTGTGTCTCGGTACACGGCGCCAACCGGCTGGGCACCAACTCGCTGCTGGACATCAACGTGTTCGGCCGCCGTGCGGGTATCGCCGCTGCCGAGTACGCCGCCAAGCACGATTTCGTGGAACTGCCGCCGGCCCCCGCGTCGATGGTCGTCGACTGGGTGGGTGACATCCTCTCGGAGCACGGCCACGAGCGCGTCGCCGACATCCGCGGCGAGCTGCAGCAGTCGATGGACAACAACGCCGCGGTGTTCCGCACCGAGGAGACGCTCAAGCAGGCGCTGACCGACATCCATGCCCTCAAGGAGCGCTACTCCCGAATCACCGTGCACGACAAGGGGAAGCGTTACAACAGCGATCTCCTGGAGGCCATCGAGCTGGGCTTCCTGCTCGAGCTGGCCGAGGTCACCGTCGTGGGCGCGCTGAACCGCAAGGAATCTCGTGGCGGACACGCGCGCGAGGATTACCCGAACCGTGACGACACCAACTACATGCGTCACACGATGGCCTACAAAGAGGGTTCTGACCTGTTGAGTGACATCCGGTTGGACTACAAGCCCGTGGTCCAGACCCGGTACGAGCCGATGGAACGGAAGTACTGATGACTGCTGTTCTGGACAAGCCCGAAGCCGGCGATTCGCCTCTGCCCCCCATCCCCGACGAAGCGGTGATGGTGACATTGAAGATCGCCCGCTTCAACCCCGAAAACCCGGACGCCGCAGGCTTTCAGAGCTTCCGGGTGCCCTGCCTGCCCACCGACCGGCTGCTGAACCTGCTGACCTACGTGAAGAGCTACCTCGACGGCACCTTCACGTTCCGCCGGTCCTGTGCCCACGGTGTGTGCGGCTCGGATGCCATGCGCATCAACGGTGTGAACCGGTTGGCGTGCAAGGTGCTGATGCGCGACATGCTGCCGAAGAAGGCCGGCAAGCAGCTGACCATCACCATCGAGCCGATCCGCGGCCTGCCCGTGGAGAAGGACCTCGTGGTGAACATGGAGCCGTTCTTCGACGCCTACCGCGCGGTGAAGCCGTTCCTGATCACCTCCGGCAACCCGCCCACCCGTGAGCGGATCCAGAGCCAGACCGACCGCGCCCGCTACGACGACACCACCAAGTGCATCCTGTGCGCCTGTTGCACCACCAGCTGCCCGGTGTTCTGGACCGAGGGTTCGTACTTCGGCCCGGCGGCGATCGTCAACGCGCACCGGTTCATCTTCGACTCGCGTGACGAGGCCGCCGCGGAGCGGCTCGACATCCTCAACGAGGTGGACGGGGTGTGGCGCTGCCGGACCACGTTCAACTGCACCGAGTCCTGCCCCCGTGGTATCGAGGTGACGAAGGCGATCCAGGAAGTCAAGCGCGCGTTGATGTTCGCCCGCTGAGTTCTTTCGCGCGAGCGCGCGTGTTTGTACGGGAACACTCCGTGTTCCGTGTACAAACCCGCGCGCTCGTTGCTCTATCCACAGGGTGACTTTCCGAGTTCCGGGTATCGCCCGACGATCCCGAGGTGCTCAGCGACCTCTTCGACGCCCAGGGCGGCGTAGCGACCTCGGGGCAGATTTTGCGCATGCTCAGCCGTCGCGCCATGCAGTCAGCGCTGGACAGCGGCGAGCTGTGGAAGGTCTGGCCCGGCGTCTACAGCCCGGATGAACCCGACCCCCTCATCAGGCTGAGCGGTCTGGACTTGCGGGCCGGCGAGCCGGTGGCCATATGTCTCGGAACCGCCGCGGCAGCATACGGTTTCGACACCCAGGACGTGATGGATCTCCACGTGCTCAATCCGGCGGGCCAGCTGCTGCGCGACAGTGACGGCCTGGTGGTGCACCGCCGCGAGGGCGCACCGCTGACTGTTGTCGACGGCCGGCCGGCCACCACCGCCGCATGGACCGCCGTCGAAGTGGCCCGCAGTCTGCACCGACCCCGCGCTCTCGCCACACTCGATGCCGCATTGCGCAGCGGCACCTGCACTCCGACGGCGCTGACTCTGGCCGCCGCGCGCCAGAAGGGCAGGCGCGGGATAGTTCAGGTGCGCGAACTGATACCGCTGGCCCGACCCGAAGCGGAGTCTCCGATGGAAAGCGAAGCGCGTCTGGCGATGCGCGACTGCGGCGTACCTGATCCCGAGCTGCAGTACCAGATCGTCGACCGGGACGGACGGCTCTGGCGGGTGGACTTCGCCTGGCCGGAGTTCGCGGTGGCAGTCGAGTACGACGGGTACGACTGGCACTCCGAGCCCGACGACTTCGCAAGAGATCGCCAGAAGCGGGCCGCGTTGATCGAAGTCGGATGGTCGGTCTTGTCGATCGTGGCCGATGACGTCCGCCAGGCCAAGTGGGCGATGGCCCGCCGCATCAAAGGCCAGTTGGTCCGCGCTGCTGCGTGAGCGCGCGCGTTGGTACGCCGGGCACGGAGTGTCGGCGGACAAACACGCGCGTTCGCCCTAGGAGAGGCGGCGGGTCAGGAAGTCGCGGATCAAGGCGACGACCTCGGCCAGATGGCTCTCGAGCAGGAAGTGGCCACCGTCGACCAAGTGGATCTCGGGGTTGACGGCGTCCTCGGCGAATGCCCGGGCACCGTCGGGACCGAAGAACGGGTCCTTGTCACCCCACACCGCGAGCACGGGAACTCTGCTGGCGCGCAGGTATTCGTGCAGCGACGGGTAGAGCTTGGGATTGGTGGCGTAGTCGAGGAACAGCTTGAGCTGGATCTCGGTGTTGCCGGGGCGCGACAGCAGTGCGAAGTCGTGATGCCAGGTGTCGGGGCTGATCAGGCTCTCGTCGGGAACACCTGCGGTGTACTGGAACTTGGTGGCGTCGAAACTGAGGAACTCGGTGAGCGCCTTGGTGGTCTCGGGGGTCTGTTCGCGTTGGTAATCCCACACCGTCTGCCAACCGTCCGTGACGAACCCGGCGTCGTAGCCGTTGCCGTTCTGCGTGATGATCGCCGTGACGGCCTGCGGGTCGCGCAGCGCCAGGCGCCATCCCACGGGCGCACCGTAGTCCTGCACGTACATCGAATACCGGCTGATCCCAAGGCTTTTTAGCAGATCGGCCGTCAGGTCGGCCAGCGCGTCGAAGGTGTAGTCGAATTCGTCGACCGAGGGCGCATCCGAATACCCGAACCCCAGGTAGTCGGGTGCGATCACGTGATACCGGTCGGACAACTCCGGGATCAAGTGGCGGAACATGAACGAGCTGGTGGGGAAACCGTGCAACAGGACGATGACCGGCGCGTCGGGGTCACCGGCCTCACGGTAGAAGAGCTGACGTCCGGCGACGGTGGCGCAGCGATGATGGACGGACATATCTAACTCCTAAAATTATTTTTGGCGGTTACCCCATGGAACACGAGATCGGGTAACCTGTCAACAGGACTTTGGAGGTTAGACATGGATGTGGTTGCCGCCGGCGCCGACGACGAGGTGCTGCTGCTGGATCTGCTCAATACGACGCCGGTCATCGACGGCACCCCCACCGACGGACTGGCCGTTTTCGACACTGCCGCGCACTGGATGACCGACCACGCCATCTCAGCCACCGAGCAGGAGTGGACCGCGCTGCTCCAGGCCCGGGCAGTCCTTCAGGCGATCGTCCGGGGCGACCAGCCGCCGTCGGCCCTGCAGCCCATTGTGGCTGCAGCTCAGTTGGTTCCGACGGCCTCCGAACGCGGCATCGACTGGCAGCTGACCTCGCCGACGGGCGCCGTGCGCGCGGCGCTGGCGTGGGACCGCCTGCGAATCACCAGTCCCGGGCGGATCCGGCCCTGCGCCAACACCGAGTGCCGCCTGTTCCTGATCGACCGCAGCAAGCCGAACACTGCGCGCTGGTGCTCGATGGCAGTGTGCGGCAACCGCATGAAAGCGCGCCGGCATCACAGCCGCAAGTCTTGACGAGCGCACGCTTTTGTACGGAAATGGCCGCGTGTTGACGTACAGACACGCGCGGTCGGCCGAGAGGGATTGTCACACTATCGGGGGCTGGCTCGTCTTGAGTGCATGACCACTTCACGCATCGCACCGGTGCCACCCGACAACGCTCCGCTGCTGACCCGCCTGCTCTACCGCTACGCAAAACGCCGCTTCGGCGCCGTCCCCGAACCCTTCGCCGTCTACGCTCACCATCGCAAGCTCCTGCTCGCGGGCGGGATGCACGAGGGCATGCTCGAGCGCGCCTCCACCACCCTGCCCGCCAACATCCGCGAGCTTGCCGTGTTCTGGACCGCCCGCACGGTCGGCTGCTCGTGGTGTGTGGACTTCGGCTCCATGCTGATGCGACTCGACGGTCTGGACATGGACCGACTGACGCACATCGACGAGTACCGCACCTCGGAGCTGTTCACCGATGACGAGCGCGCGGCCATCGCCTACGCCGACGCCATGACCACCGACGTGCACACCGTCACCGACGAGCAGGTCGCCGATCTCCGGCGACGGTTCGGCGACGCCGGCGTGATCGAGCTGACCTACCAGATCGGCGTGGAGAACATGCGGGCGCGCATGAACAGCGCACTGGGCATCACCGAGCAGGGGTTCAGTTCGGGCGACGCGTGCCGGGTGCCATGGGAGACCCGGTGAACTTGTCCGGATTGGCGACGTCCCAGACCGCGCTGACCTTTCCGTCCACCACCGTGAGCGCGATGATGTGCGGCTGCATGGCCGGGAACCCATCCCCCTCCGGTTTGCCCGGTGTGTAGACGCCCAGGTCTCCGTTGACGGCCGCCAAGCGGCTGGACGTCACGAAGCCCGGACCGTACCGGTGCGCCAACCCGAACAGGAAACGAGCCACCTTGTCCGGCCCGCGGATCACCTGAACAGCGGTGGGTGCACGGCGGTTGGAGTCGCCGGTGAACGTCACCTCGGGATGCAGGAGTGCGACGACGGCAGCCAGGTCACCGCGGGCCATCGCAGCCAGGAGAAGCCCGACCACCTCGTCGTGCTCGTCGGCGCGTGGCGGCGCCGGGGCGTCCGCCACGAGACGCCGCGCGCGTGACGCGAGTTGACGCGCGGCGGCCGCGCTAGCACCGAGCACTTCGGCGATCTCCGAGAACGGCATCCCGAACCCGTCGTGCAGGACGAACGCCACCCGCTGATCGGCGCTGAGCCGTTCGAGCACCACCATCGCGGCGAAGCGGGCGTCCTCGTCGGCCACCACCGCCTCCAACGGATCCGACCCTGCCGCCGTCACCACTGGTTCCGGGAGCCAGTGACCCGCATAGGTTTCGCGCCGGTGCGCCGCAGACCGCAGCCGGTCCAGGCTGAGCCGGCTGACCACCGTCGTCAACCACGCCCGTGGATCGGCGACGTGCTGGTCGGAACGGTCCCAGCGCAGCCACGCATCCTGCACCGCATCCTCAGCGTCGGCAAACGTTCCGGTGAGCCGATACGCGACCGCGAGCAGGTGCGGTCGCAGCGCCTGAAACAGGTCTGCCCGAGCGGCTGCCGACGTCACGAAACCGAGCGTAACCTCGCACCCGAAGGTCGTGGGCGGGCACAGAACACGGGCGGATCGGCCGGGGTCCACCCACACGCACAGGTAGCCAGCCAGCAACGAAATCAGTTGCTGTGTTACTCGCAGGAAAACTATTCCGTCGTAAAGTGCCGCAGCAACCACTCGAACCGTATATTTTGCGACCATGGCAATCGCTGAACCGCCGGCCCCCGCCACCACCGGCAAGGGCCTGCAAGCCGGTGCCCTCGGGCTCGTCGGAAACATCGTCATCGGGCTGGCCGCCGTCGCTCCCGCCTACAGTCTGGCCGCCACCCTCGGCTACGTCGTGCTGGCAGTCGGGGACAAAGCGCCGTCGATGTTCGTCCTGGCGTTCATCCCCATGCTGCTCGTGGCCTTCGCCTACAAGGAACTCAGCCAGGACACGCCGGACTGCGGCACCACCTTCACCTGGGGCGTGAAGGCCTTCGGCCCATGGATCGGCTGGATCGGCGGCTGGGGTCTGGCCGTGTCGGCAATCATCGTGCTGGCCAACGTCTCCGAGGTCGCTGCGATCTATCTGTTCAAGTTCCTGGGTCTGGATTCCCTGGCCGACAACCTGACGGCCAAGGTGCTGCTCGGGTCGTTCTTCATCTTCGCGATGACCCTGCTGAGCGCCCGCGGCATCGTGGTGTCCGAACGTGTGCAGAACGTCCTGATCGCCATCCAGTTCGGCGTCCTGATCGTCGTCAGCGTGTGGGCACTGGTACGCGTCTTCTCCGGTACCGCAGGTGAGCAGGCCATTTCCCCGTCGCTGTCGTGGTTGCTGCCCACCGGCCTGGACTCCTCTTCGATCGCCGCGGCCATCATCTTGTGCATCTTCATCTACTGGGGCTGGGACGCCTGCCTGGCCGTCGGCGAGGAGACCAAGAACCCGGGCAAGACACCCGGGATCGCCGCCGTCATCACCACCCTGATCCTGGTCTGCACCTACGTGCTGGTGGCCTATGCGGTGCAGTCCTTCGCCGGCTTCGGCGACACCGGGATCGGGTTGAACAACGAGGAGAACGCCGACGATGTGCTGACCATCCTCGGCGAGCCGGTGGCCGGCAGCATCGCCGCCTCCCTGCTGCTGCTGACCGTCTCGATCTCGGGTTTGTCCTCGACGCAGACCACCATCCTGCCCACCGCGCGCGGCACCTTGTCGATGGCGGTCTACGAGGCCATCCCGAAGCGGTTCGCCAGCGTCCACCCGCGGTACATGACACCGGCTTTCGGCACCATCGTGATGGGTATCGCGGCGCTGTTCTTCTACCTGGTGTTGAGCTTCCTGTCGGAGAACGCGCTCGCCGACTCGGTGGCCTCGCTGGGCTTGGCCGTCGCCTTCTACTACGGCATCACCGCCTACGCCTGCGTCTGGTACTTCCGCCGCACACTGTTCCAGTCAGCCCGTAACCTGTTCTTCCGCGGTATCTTCCCGCTGCTGGGTGCGCTCGCCATGACCTGGGCGTTCGTCCAGAGCGCCAAGGACATGATCCAGCCCGACTACGGCTATACCGCGTTCGGATCCATCGGCGGGGTGTTCGTGCTCGGCGTCGGCATGCTGGTGCTCGGCATCCCGCTGATGCTGGCATGCTTCGCGTTCGGCACCAAGCGGTTCTTCCGCGGCGAAACCCTCAACGCCACCACCGAAGTCAAGGTCCCGGACACCTTCTAAAGAGAGAGTCCTGCAATGCATCTGACAGTCGGGTATCTGGCGACCCCCACCGGCAACGACGGCATCGCCCTGGCCGCGGACCTTGCGCTGACGTTCGACGCGAGCGTCGATGTGGTGCTGATCGTGCGGGAAGAACTGCCCGACGGGCATCCCGGCCGCGCTGAATACCAGCAGCTGCTGGTCAGCAAGGGCGAGGCCTGGGTCGCCGAGGCGGTGGCGAAACTGGCCGGCTGGGGCGTCACCGCCGGCTCGGCGGTCCTGGTGGGCGAATCGTTCGCCCAGTCACTCATCGACTTCGCCGAAAGCAAGTCCTCGGACATGATCGTGGTGGGCGGCGCCAAGGACGGGTTCTTCGGCGGGCACACCATCGGCCCGGTGGCCGGGGCGCTGCTGCACTGCTCCCCCATTCCGGTGGCGCTGGCGCCGCGCGGCTGGGGTGACGAACCACCGGTCAAGATCTCCGAGATCACCGTCGCCGTCCCCACCACCGATCGCACCGACAACCCATTGCCCATCGCGTTCGCGCTTGCCAGTGCGGCGGCGCTGCCGCTCCGCATGGTCTCGCTGGTCACCCTCGAATACGCCACCGACGACAGCTCCAAGGCGGTGACCCGGCGCCTGCAGGTCGAAGCTGCCGAACAGAACCTGCTCACCGCCGCCCGCACCGTTCCGGAGGCGCCGGACATCCAGTCTCTGGTGGCCGACGGCAGCACCCTGGAATCGGCACTGCGCAAGTTGAAATGGGCCGACGGCGACCTGCTGGTGATCGGCTCCAGCCGCTTCGCGGCACCACGCCGGATCTTCCTGGGGTCGACGGCAGCGCGCATCCTGGCCGGTGTCGATGTGCCGGTGCTCGTGGTGCCCCGCGTGGAATGAGGTTCTCAGTGCCTACCGAGCACGTTCGGTCCGGACCGCGCGGGTAGCCCCGCGGCGAACCGGTCCGACGACAACGCCGCGATATCCGCATCCGGGGTCGCCCCCTCGGCGAGGTCTGCCAGGACCTCACCCATCAGCGCGGAGAACTTGAAACCCTCGCCCGAATCGCCACACGCCACCACCACGCCGCCGTCGAGCACGTCGATGATGAACTTGCCGTCCGGTGAATCCGTCCACGAACACACCTGCGCGTCGAGCACCTCGGGTGTGACCGTCGCCAGATCCGCCTCGACCCGGCTACGAATCACACTGGTGCGCGCCGGATCCGGGGTCCGGTCGACGTCGTCCTCGCGGTAATCCCTGAGCGGCCCGTCCAGACCCACCTTGTAACCGACCCCGGGCGTGGGCATGGCGTAGATACCCGGTTGTGTATCGGTGGGGCCGTCGAACAGGCAGGGGAAATCGTCGTAGTGGTGCGGGCGGGCGCGGTCGCCGAAGTGGACCACCTGTTCCAGGTACGGGTGCAGCGGAACGTCGATGCCGAACGCTTCGTTGAACGCCGACGCTGCGGGGCCCGCAGTCACCACCACGACGTCGGCGTCCAACACCTCACCGTCCCGCAGCGACACCCGCACCCCGGACGGCGTGGTTTCGACGCCGGACACCGAGTGACCGAACAACGCTGTGCCTGATGCCGTTTCGAACAACTCCAGCTGTGCCCGCAGTGACGCCGCCGCCAGCACAATGCCGGCTTCCGGCTGCCAGATCGCCTCGCGACCGTCCGGCCGCAGCCCCGGCCACCAGCGCCCCACGTCACCCGGGCTCACCGGGGTGTGGGCGATGTCAAAGGCGGTGAGGGTGGCGGTGAGAGCGGGCAGGGACTCGTCGTCGCGCCACAGCAGCCCGCGCCGCTCGAAGACCGTGACACCACTTCGGTGCTGCAGCCGTGCCATGGCTTCCACACCCCGCATCGACAACCGCACCCGAGCGCGGTCCGGGTCGGCCAGCCGCCACAACCGGGTCGGCCCGGTGGACGACGACTGCGGGTTCTGCACTCCGAAGCGGTCCACCAGCGTCACCGCATGGCCGCGCTGGGCCAGTTGCGCGGCGGCCGGCAGCCCCCAGGCACCCGCACCGATCACGACGGCCTTCACTGAACGAGCCTCAATTACTCACGCTGACAAACGTTTTGCGGATGGTCTCCCGGACCACCCACGTGCCGCGCCAGCCCTTGGGGAGCACCAGGAGGGAACCCGGCGCGATGTCGGCGCTCACCCCGTCCTCACCGACCACGGTGCCCGAGCCGGTGAGGATGTAGCAGACCTCGGTGTCGTTCGACCGGTCGGCGGTGAATTCGCCTGGGCCGCACTCCCAGATCCCGGCGAGTGCGGACGGACCCGACCACACCTCGGCGATGGCTTCGAGTTGATTGTCCCGGCTCGTCGGTTTCGGCGCCGGGTCAGGCAGCGCGGCGCCGGCCGCGTTGACGTGCTGCAGCGGCGTGTGCTGCACCCCGGTCGGGTTGGCGCTCATGTGGTCTCCCTCGTGCTGCGCCGGATCAACGTCCGGCGATCTTGTTGGCGATCTGGGCGAGCTTGCTGGTGCGAGAGGTCTCCTCGCTGAACTCCCGCCGGTCCGCGGTGCGGTACATGGCATACATGCCCTGCACACCCAGCCAGCGCAGCGGCTCGGGCTCCCAGCGGCGGACGCGCCGGCCCACCCAGGGCAGCCGCGTCAGTTCGGTGTCACGCGTGAGCACCAGATCCGCCAGAGTGTGGCCGGCGAGATTGGTGGTGGTCAGTCCGCTGCCCACGTACCCACCCGCCGTGCCGAGCCCGGACCGGGCGTCGAAGTCCACGGTGGCCGTCCAGTCGCGCGGCACACCGAGAACACCACACCAGGCGTGCGCGATCGGAACGTCCTGCGTGGCGGGGAACATGTCGTGGGTCAGCGAGGTCAGTGCATCGATGGTCCACTGCTGAGTGGCACCGCGGTCGTCGGTGCGCGAACCGTACCGGTACGGAATTCCCCTGCCGCCGAGTGCGATCCGATTGTCCGCGGTGCGCTGCGCATACATGTAGCCGTGTGCGTAGTCGCCCAGCAGTTCGGCACGGCGCCAACCGATCTGGTCCAGTACGGGGTCGGGCAGTGGTTCGGTGACGATCATCGACGAGTTCATGGGGAGCCACTCCCGGCGCTGCCCGGGGATGCTGGCGGTGAAACCCTCCAGGCACCGCAGGATCGACGGCGCGCGTACCGTCCCACGATCCGTCACCGCGCGGCCCTGCTCGATGGCCGTGACGGCGGTGTGCTCGAAGATGGTGACCCCCATGCCCTCGACCACGCGAGCCAGGCCCTGCACCAGTTTCGCAGGCTGCACCCGGGCGCAGTGCGGGCTGAACAGACCACCCAGGGCGCCGTTGATCCGGATGCGGGCATCCAGTTCGTCGCGGCTCAGCAAGACAAAATCCTCGGGTGCGGCACCCCAACTCTGTTCGTACGGGATGGTTTCGAGCAGCCGGCCGTACTGCGCCTGGTTCCGCGCAACATGGAGTACACCGTCTTTGGCGATGTCGGCGTCGATGCCTTCTGCGTCCGCAACCGAGATCACTTCATCGACGGCACCCCGCATGGCACGCATCAGGGTTGCCACCCCGTCGCGGCCGTGAGTGGACGCGTAGGCGTCCCGGGACCCCGCCAGCTCTGCCGACAGCCAGCCACCGTTGCGCCCGGACGCGCCGAACCCGGCGAACTCCTTCTCCAGGATGACGATTCGCAGATCCGGTTGTTCGCGTTTGAGATAGTAGGCAGCCCACAGCCCGGTCAGTCCGGCCCCGACGATGCACACATCGGCTTCCTGGGATCCCGGCAGGGCCGGCCGCGACTCCGGGAAGCCCGAGGCGCGGTACCAGAACGACACACCCCCGTTGATGAAGTCGTTGGACAGTGTGCCGGTAGCGGATCGGGATGACGACATCATTGTGCTCCGTTCGTCGTGAGTTCAGTTGATTGCGAGAAGGGTGATCTAGACCGTGTCGGCGGGCAGCACCGTCGCGTTCTCCGGGGCGAACGTCAACCAGATCTGTTGTCCCGGCTCCACCCGGGTGATGTTCCCGGCGCTCTCTCGCACCAGGACAGTGGTTCCGTCGTCGACCCGCACCTCCACTTTGCGGGAACTTCCGAAGTAGATGTCCTGGATCACGGTGCCCGGCACGGCATTCACGCCGTTGGGGCGGTCGCCGTCGGGCGTGATGGTGATCCGCTCGGGGCGAACCACCACGGCGACGGCTGCTCCGCGAGCGGCTTGGCCCCGGGTGGCAACAATGCGGTTGCCGAAGCTGTTGACCTCTCCGGCATTCTCGGCGGAACCGTAGAACAGCGATGACTCACCGAGGAACCGCGCCACGAAGACACTCGCCGGGTGCTCGTAGAGCTCATGGGGAGTCCCGATCTGCTCGATCCGGGCGTTGTTGAACACCGCGATGCGGTCCGACAACACCAGCGCCTCGTCCTGGTCGTGGGTCACGTAGACGAACGTGGTGCCGAGTTCACCGTGGATTCGCTTGATCTCGAGCTGCAGTGAGTCGCGCAGCTTCTTGTCCAACGCCCCCAGGGGTTCATCCATCAGCAGCACCCGGGGGTCATAGACCATGGCCCTGGCCAGCGCCACCCGCTGCTGCTGACCGCCCGAGAGCTCCTTGGGCGTGCGCTTGCCGAACTTCTCCAGGCCCACGGTCTCGAGGGCGTCGGCGACCTTCTTGCGCCTTTGCGCCTTCGGTACCTTCCGTTGCCGCAGCGGGTATTCGACGTTGTCGGAGACCGACATGTGCGGGAAGAGGGCGTAATGCTGGAACACCATGCCGATGTTGCGCCGGGACGGCGGAAGGTCGGCCACCGGGCGGCCGTCGACCAGCAGCTCCCCCGCGGTGACGTCGACGAAGCCGGCGATCATGTTCAGCGTCGTCGTCTTCCCCGAGCCGCTCGGACCCAGCAGGGTGAGGAACTCACCAGGCTGCGCATCGAGATCGATGGAGTCGACGGCGGTCACCGAGCCGTACTTCTTGGTGAGTCCGCGCATGGCGATCGAGGCGCCGTGCGGCGCCTTGTCAGTGGGCACGATTTCTCCAACTGGTGTAGATGCCCGCGATGACGGTCAGGCCCGTCGTCAGGGCAAGGATCAGGGTGGCCGCGGCGGCGATCGTGGGGTCGGTGTCCCGGGTGACCGACGCGTACATCTTGACCGGCAGGGTCTGCAGGTAGGGGCTCTGGATGAACAGTGACAACACCACTTCGTCGAAACTCGTCGCGAAGGCGAACAACGCGCCGGACAGCACACCCGGCGCCACCAGGGGCAAGGTGACCGTCCGGAACGTAGACCACCGACTTGCCCCGCAGATCGCCGCGGCATCCTCCAGGCGCCGGTCGAACCCCTGCAAGCTGGCCATCACCGGGATGATGACGAACGGCAGTGCCAGCACGCTGTGCGCTGCGACGAATCCGAAGGTTGTCCCGAGCAGGTTCAGCCGCAGGAACACCGCGTAGAGCCCGATGGCGACCACGATCACGGGAACGATCATGGGAGCCAGCAGGATTGCCCTGATGCCCTGCACACCGGGAATCACGTTGCGGCTCAACGCCACCGCCGCTGCCGTCCCGGCGACCGTGGCGACGATGGTGACCAGAACCCCGACGCGAAGGCTGGCCTGCAGGGCCGCCATCCAGGTCGGGTCGCTGAAGAACGTGGAGTACCACCTGCCGGACCAACCGGTCGGCGGGAAGGCGAAGGACGGCTTGTCGGTGAAACTCAACGGGATGACGATCAGCGACGGGGCGATCAGCCAGAGGGACACTGCCGCGCAGAACAGCATCAGCAATGCGCGCCACAGCGCGTTGACTCTGCGGGTCATGCTGTCCGCTCCTTTCGACTGCGCCGCAACAGGTACATCAACACCACCAGCACCAGGAGCGTGATGAGCAGCAGGACCACCCCCATGGCGCCGGCCCGGCCCCACGCCAGCAGGCTGGTGACCTGCGCGTAGATCTGCTGACTGATGAGCGCGTTGTCAGGTGCACCCAGCAGGGCCGGTGTCACATAGAAGCCGAGGCTGCTGATGAAAGCCATGAGGCAGCCCGCACCGATTCCCGGCAGGGACAAGGGAAGCCAGATCCGGAAGAATGACACAGCCGGTCGCGCGCCCAGGCTGGAGGAGGCCAGGATCAGTCTCCGGTCGATGCCGGCCATCACCGCATACAGCGGCAACACCATGAACGGCAACAGGATCTGGCTCATGCCGATCACCACGCCGAGATTGGTTCGGATCAACTGGACATCACCCAGGCCGACGAGCGACAGCAGTTGCTGGATGGGCCCGCCGTCCTGCAGCAGGATCACCCACGCGAAGGTGCGCACCATGAGGCTGGTCCAAAACGGCACCAGGACAATCAATGTGAGCAGGATGCGTACCTTCGGCCCGAACGCCACCATCGCGTAGGCGTAGGGATAACCGAGCAACAGGCAGATGACCGTCACCTCGATGCCGGTGGTGAAGGTCCGCAGCAGAACCTCCCGCTGCACGGCATCTCCGAGGTACCACTGGAAGTTCTCGAACCCGAGTACCGGATCGCTGAAGGCTCGCCACACCATCACCACGAGCGGGAGCGCGAACACCCCGACCACCAGAATGATCGCCGGCAGGAGCAACGCCATGGCCCCGCGACGCCCGGACGGGCCGCCGGCGACCGTCGCTCGGCTCGCGGGCGCCGCACCCCCGGAGAGAACCTCCACCATCGACATGACGGATCAGCCTCAGCCGGCCAGCCAGTCGGTGTACGCCGTGATCATGGCGTCCTGGTTCTCCGACCACCACGGCAGATCGATCGGGAAGCGGTCCGCGAGCCGTTCCGGCGAGGTGGTCAGATACGACTGGGCGAGCTCGTCGAGTTGCGGCTTGGCATCGACGTTGATCGGGCTGTAGGAGGTCAACTCGGTCAGCTTCGCCTGCTGTTGTGCGCCGAGGTAGTAGTTGATCAGTGCCATGGAGGCTTTGGGGTTCTTCGCGCCCTTGGGAACCGCAATGGTGTCCGCCTCCGGCATCCACTGGTCCCACATCGGGGCGAACGGCGCGCCGTTCTTCACCGCCGAGTACGCACGCCCGCTCCAGACCAGTGCCATGTCGACCTGGCCGGCTTCGATGAGCTGTTGTGCCTGTGCGCCGGTGGTCCAGAACACGAAGTCATCGCGGATGCTGGACATCTTGTTGAGCGCGCGTTCCGCGTCGATCGGGTACACCGCGTCGGGGGCGACCCCGTCTGCCAGCAGTGCGCCCTCGAACACCCCGGGATCCAGCTCACCGGAGATGCCCTGCATGCCGCGCTTGCCGGGGAACTTGGTGGTGTCGTAGAAATCAGCCCACGTCTTGGGCGGGTTGGCGCCGTATTTTTCGGTGTTGTAGACGACGATCAGGCCGTAACCCATTGCCGGAACCGAGCATTCATCCGTTTGCGCACCCTCGGGGATCTTGCTGGTGTCGACGATGCTGGTATCGATCGGCAGGAACAGCTCGCCACAGTTCTTGGCGGAGAACACGTTCGTGGTGTCGACGACGTCCCAGGTGACCGCGCCGGAGTCCACCTGCGCCTTGATCTTGGAGTTCTCCGTCGGACCGTCTTGCAGGATGGTCGCGCCGGATTCCTTGGCGAACGGTTCCAGGGCAGCCTTGGTCTGCCCCTCCTGGAAGATCCCGCCGTAGGAGACGAAGGTGAGCGTAACGCCCTCCAGTGCACCGGCTTTGACTGTTCCGGCCTGCGGCGGCCCGCTTCCGAGATCGACATCGGCGGCCGGTGCGGGCCCGGAGGAGGAGCACGCCGCCGTCAGGGCGGTGATGGCGGCGGCCGCGGCCAGCGCGACCGGTACGCGGCGGGAACGCGTTGAGGGGGTCATGGGGTCTCCTTCGGGGCGGATGGACGAAAACTCAGTTGGTGGGTGGGCTGACGATCCAGAGCAACTCGACCGGGGAGTCGCTGAGATTGTGGACGGTGTGCGGGATGGACGTGCGGTACTCGGCGCTGTCACCGGCGTGCAGTTGGTAGGTGGAGCCGTCGAGTTCCAGCGTGGGGCTGCCCACGACGGCGATCAGGATCTCCTGGACGTCGCCGTGCACGTAGGCCTCCCCCGCGGTTGCGCCGGGTGCGAACTCCGCCGCATACACCTCGAGGTTGCGAAGGGGCTTCTGCGACAACAGATATTTGGCGCTGAAGTCCGACACCTCGATGACGGGCCGCGCAGCCTTGCGCAGGATCCGCACGTCGTTGGCCTGTTGATCGGTGAACAGATCGGGCAGGGTGATCCCGAGCTCTTCGGCGAGTTTGCGCAGGGTGCCCACACTCGGGTTGGCCTGCCCGCGCTCGACCTGGCTGAGGAATCCCGGTGAGATGCCCGCGCGTCCGGCGAGCTCACGCAACCGCATCTTCCGGGCCTGACGGAATTCGCGAATCCGCGCGCCGGTATCTGCGTCGGAAGACTCCGTGGCCGTCCCGAGACTCCGCGTCCCCGCATCCATCCGAATGATCCGTTCGGCAGAAGTGATCTGGAATTTACATCTCAGCGAACATTTTGTTCGCTCTGGACGCAATACTAGGACGAACACGCCCGCTGGGCAAGACCTGGATCACAATCGGCCCCCGATGTGCTCCCGGTCACAGCCATGCGCCCATCCGGACCGGCCTGCTGCAACCGGGACGCGCGAACAGCTCGCCCGTTCCGGCACGAAACGGGCGAGTGTGACCGCTCCCGGAACGGGGTGGTACTACCGCTTGGCGAAAATGGTTCGGTGCCATGCCTTGTCGGCCACCGCGGTGATGTCGCTCATCACGTGCTTGATGGTCAGGTACTCCTCGAAGGAGTAATCGCTCATGTCCTTGCCGAAGCCGGAAGCGCCCACCCCGCCGTGCGGCATCTCGCTGATGATCGGGATGTGGTCGTTGATCCACACACACCCGGCATTGATCTCCCGGCTGGCGCGCTGCGCCCGGTACACGTCGCGGGTCCACGCCGAGGCAGCCAAACCGTATTCGGTGTCGTTGGCCTGACGCAGTGCGTCATCGTCGTCGGTGAACGACCGCACGGTCAGCACCGGCCCGAACACCTCGTCCCGATAGATCTCGGAGTTCTCGTCGACGTCGGCAACAAGCGTGGGCCGGTAGAACGCACCCGGCAGGTCCGGCGCCACCCCACCGCTGACGATCCGGCCACCCTGTCCGGGGGCACGTTCCACCATCCCGGCCACCTTCGCCCGGTGGGCGGTGGAGATCAGCGGGCCCAGATCGGTGTCGGGATCCTGCGGGTCCCCGACCACCAACTTGTCCATGACCTCACCCACCCCGGCCACGAAGTCGTCGTAGAGGTCACGAGCCACGATGGCCCGGGTGGCCGCGGTGCAGTCCTGACCGGAATTGATCAGCGATGCCGCCACCGCCCCTTGGATGGCGGCGTCGAGGTCGGCGTCGTCGAACACCACGAACGGCGCCTTGCCACCGAGTTCGAGCTGCGTGCGGTGCCCGTGCACCGCCGCCGCGGCCATCACCTTCCGACCCACCGCGGTGGACCCGGTGAACGTCACCACGTCGACGTCGCGATGCCCCGCCAAGGCGGTGCCCACGTCGTGGCCGGCACCGGTGACGACGTTGAGCACCCCGTCAGGCAGACCCGCCTCGGTGGCGATGCGAGCCAGCGTCAATGTGGTCAACGGCGTGAGCTCGGCAGGCTTGATCACCACGCTGCACCCGGCGGCCAGAGCCGGAATGACCTTCCAGACGGCCATCTGCAGGGGGTAGTTCCACGGCGTGATGGTCGCGACCACGCCGACGGCCTCCCGGCGGATGCTCGAGGTGTGATCGCCGGAGTATTCGGCAGTCGCCTTGCCCTCCAAATGCCTTGCCGCACCGGCAAAGAACGCGATGTTGTCGATGCTGCCCGGCACGTCGAACTCGCGGGCCAGGCGGACCGGCTTGCCGGTCTGGCTGACCTCCTCGGCAATGAAGACCTCGGCATTGGCCTCCACCAGTTCGGCCAGCTTGGCCAGCACCGCCGACCGTTCCGCGGGGGTGACCGACTTCCATCCCTTCAAGGCCCGGCGCGCGCAGGACACTGCGGCATCGACGTCTGCGGTGGTGGCCAGCGCCAACTCGGCCACGCTTTCGCCGTCGGCCGGATTGATCACCCGGTGCAGCGGCCCGCTGGTGCTGACCGCAGCACCGTCGATCCAGCTGGAAGCCACTTTCTGCGAGACGCTTGTCATGGGTGCCACGGTAACCGAACGCCCGTGCTCAAACCAGCGTCTGTCTACGTATTCCTGCGGCCGTCGGCAATCAGACTGAGGATATTCTCCGTATTAGTTGCTTCGGGCAACTGAATCCGTGCACAATCAGGGACATGCGCGAAGCGGGAGGAGCCGGCCCCGGGCATGTTCGCGCGGGCGCCCCCATACCGGCCATGCAACTGGACGAACTGTCCAAGGCCATCATCGAGAACCTTCAACAGGATGGCCGTCGATCCTATGCCGGAATCGGCAAGGCTGTCGGATTGTCCGAGGCAGCCGTCCGGCAACGGGTGCAGCGACTGGTCGATGCCGGCGTGATGCAGATCGTGGCCGTCACCGACCCGATGCAGCTCGGATTTGCCCGCCAAGCGATGATCGGCATCAAATGCACCGGGGACACTCTCAAGGTGGCCGACGAGCTGTCCAGGATCCCCTCCGTCGACTACGTCGTTCTGACCGCGGGCTCGTTCGACGCCATCGTCGAAGTGGTCTGCGAAGACGACGACGACCTGCTGGCCCTGCTCAACACACAAATCCGCGCCGTCCCAGGGGTGATATCCACCGAAACGTTGGTCTATCTGAAACTCGTTAAACAGCAATACAATTGGGGTACGCGATGACAATCATCTCTGATACTGATCAAGCCCAGGCGGGTGATCTGTCGGCCAAGGCCGACCGCCACCTCTGGGGACACTTCGCCCGCCACGGCAAGGGGATCACCCCGCCGATCATCACCCGCGGCGAAGGTGTACACATCTACGACGACAAGGGCAAGCAGTACATCGACGGCCTGAGCGGGCTGTTCGTGGTGCAAGCCGGCCACGGCCGCGCCGAGCTGGCCGAAGCCGCCGCCAAGCAGGCCGAACAGCTGGCCTTCTTCCCGCTCTGGTCCTACGCCACGCCGACGGCCGTCGAACTGGCTGCCCGTATCGCCGGCTACGCGCCAGGTGATCTGAACCGGGTGTTCTTCACCACCGGCGGCGGCGAGGCCGTCGAGAGTGCCTGGAAACTGGCCAAGCAGTTCTTCAAGCTGACCGGCAAACCCGGCAAGCACAAGGTGGTTTCGCGTTCGATCGCCTACCACGGCACGCCGCAGGGCGCACTCGCCATCACCGGCATCCCGGCGTTCAAGGCTCCGTTCGAGCCGCTGACCCCGGGTGGCTTCCGCGCACCGAACACCAACTTCTACCGCGCGCCGGCACAATTCGCCCACGACGAAAAGGCGTTCGGCCAGTACTGCGCCGACCGCATCGCCGAGGCCATCGAGTTCGAGGGCCCCGACACCGTGGCCGCGGTGTTCCTCGAGCCGGTGCAGAACGCCGGTGGCTGCTTCCCGCCGCCGCCGGGATACTTCGAGCGGGTCCGCGAGATCTGCGACGAGTACGACGTGCTGCTGGTCTCCGACGAGGTCATCTGCGCCTACGGCCGCATCGGGTCGATGTTCGCGTGCAGCGACTTCGACTACGTACCGGACATCATCACCTGCGCCAAGGGGCTCACCTCGGGCTACTCGCCCATCGGCGCGATGATTGCCAGCGACCGGCTGTTCGAACCGTTCAACGACGGCTCAACGGTTTTCGGCCACGGCTACACCTTCGGCGGGCATCCGGTCTCAGCGGCGGTGGCGCTGGCCAACCTCGACATCTTCGAGCGCGAGGGCCTCAACGACCGGGTGAAGCAGAACGCCCCGGTGTTCAAGGCCACTCTCGAACAGCTCTACGACCTGCCGATCGTGGGTGACGTCCGCGGCGAGGGCTACTTCTACGGAATCGAGCTCGTCAAGGACAAGGCCACCAAGGAGACGTTCAACGACGAGGAGAGCGAGCGGCTGCTGCGCGGGTTCCTGACGCCGGCGCTGTGGGAGGCCGGCTTGTACTGCCGCGCCGACGATCGTGGCGACCCAGTGGTGCAGCTCGCGCCGCCGCTGATCTCCGGGCAGAAAGAGTTCGACGCGATCTACGACATCCTGCGCAACGTGCTGACGGAGGCCTCGGCGCGCATGTAGATCGTCACAGCAGAAGCACTCGAGGGCGGGAATTCCACGGAGTTCCCGCCCTCGGGTGTCTGCGGATCAAAACAAGCCCCAGAAACAACATCGATCACACCAGTCACAGCGCGCCATCGCTCAAACCCGCCGCCCGTCGCCTAATCTCCAACTCGATGGGCACCACACGACCTCTGATCCGGCACGCCGCCGCATTGGCGGCGGCCCTGCTGATGCTGAGCAGCCCCGCACTCGCGCACGCCGAGCCGGCGCCGGACGCCTGCCCCTACCGCGTCACCACTCCCCCTGCGGTGGACGCCTCCGAAGTACCCAAGCCCGGCGACCCCACCCCGGCATCACTGGCGGTCCCCGCGAAGCCGGTGGGCGGCGACGCCCTCGGCGGCTGCGGCATCGTCGCCGCCCCCGACACTCCCCCGGTTCCCGGGGATGTCTCCGCGGAGGCCTGGCTGGTCGCCGACATGGACACCGGCGACGTGATCGCCGCGCGCGACCCGCACGGCCGCCACCGCCCCGCCAGCGTCATCAAAGTGTTGACCGCGCTGGCGTCGCTCCAGGAACTCAACCTCAACAAGCAGGTGCCCGGCACCCAGGACGACGCCAATGCCGAAGGCACCAAGGTGGGTGTGGGCCCCGGCGGCTTCTACACCGTCAACGACCTGCTGCACGGCCTGATGATGCACTCCGGCAACGACGCTGCGCACGCGCTGGCCATGCAGCTCGGCGGCTGGGACACCGCGCTGGGCAAGCTCAACACCCTGGCCAGCAAGCTCGGCGGCCGCGACACCCGGGCGGCCACCCCGTCGGGGCTGGACGGTCCCGGCATGAGCACCTCGGCCTACGACCTCGCGCTGTTCTACCGCTACGCCTGGCAGAACCAGACATTCACCGACATCGTGCGGACGCAGTCCTTCGATTTCCCGGGCCGGGACGGCAATCCGCCGTACGAGGTGGTCAACGACGTGAAGCTGCTCTACAACTACCCCGGCGCTCTGGGCGGCAAGACCGGCTACACCGACGATGCCGGGCAGACTTTCGTCGGCGGCGCCGAACGCGACGGCCGCCGCCTGATCGCGGTGCTGTTGAAGGGCACCCGCCAGCCGATCGCTCCGTGGGAACAGGCCGCC
Organism: Mycolicibacterium sp. SMGY-1XX; assembly: GCF_059132455.1. Taxonomy (NCBI): domain Bacteria; kingdom Bacillati; phylum Actinomycetota; class Actinomycetes; order Mycobacteriales; family Mycobacteriaceae; genus Mycobacterium; species Mycolicibacterium sp. SMGY-1XX. The sequence continues at coordinate 1,864,038 of NZ_CP101139.1, read as the reverse complement.
CGCCTGCTCGACTACGGCTTCAGCCTGCCGCAGGGCACCAAGGTGGGCGAGCTGGTGGATCCGGACCCGTCGCTGCTGCCCAAGGACAAGCCGACCGACGACATCGCCGCCGCGGCGGCCGCACAAGCTGCCACCATCATCCCGGCGGCCGACGCCGTACCGGTGCGGGTGGGCGTCGGCGTGGTCGGCACCGTCGTGGTCTTCGCTCTGATCATGGCGGCACGCGCCGTCAATCGCCGTTCTGGCCCCGCCTGAACCTCGAAAGCCCCAGCACGCCAACGGCTCCCGCCGCTACCGCGGCAACCGTCTGCAGCGGCCCGATACCGGGCCGCGTGATCACCCTGGTGTTGATGACGGCCGGCTCCGGTGGCGCCACGATGTCTTCCCGCAGGTTGTCTTTCGACGTGGCCGCCCATGCCGTGGCGAACAGCAGCAGCCTCGCGGTGATGTAGGCGAACACCATCAGACCGAGCACCGGACCGAACGTCGCACCGGCGGGTCCGGTGACCACGGACGCCAGATAGATCGACGCCACCTGCTTGAAGACCTCGAACCCCACAGCGGCGATCAGCCCGGCCCGGATACTGCTGCGAAAACTGATGGACTCCCGCGGCAACCGGGCGATCATCGAGGTGAACAACAGCCAGGACACCACCACCGACATCACCAGCGACGCTGCCTGCAGCGCCACCCCGAGCCCCGGCACGTCACGGATGCCGAAGAAGCCGAGGACGGTTCGCATCGTGCCGCCGCTGCTCAGCGCGGAGAGTGCGAAGGTCAGCAGGATCGCCGCGAACACCGACACCAACGCCAGCAGGTCGGAGATCTTGGTGCGGACGAAGCCGTCGGGCTCGTCGCGGAACCGCCCCCACATCTGGCTCAGGGCCTCGCGCAGATTGCCGATCCAGCTCAGCCCCGCCCACGCCGCGGTGGCCAGACCGATGACACCGACGGTGGTGCGCGACTCGATCGCGGAGTCCATCAGCGTGACGACCTGTTCGCCCATGTCGCCGGTGATCGTCGACCGGATCCAGGCCTCCACTTCGGCCATCAGGTCGGGCCGGCTGGCCAGGATGAAGCCGGTGATCGCAAAGCCGACCATCAGCAGCGGGAACAGGGCGAAGATGGTGAAGTAGGTGATCCCGGCGGCGTAGAAATCACCCTTGGAGTTGGTGTAGCGCTCCTGCGCCAGCATGACGTGGTCGAACCAGTGCCACCGCGCCCGATACCGGTCCAGGATCCCGGGTTTCTGGTCCTCGTCGGAGGCTTCTTTGTCGTCGGTCGGCGCCGTCATCTCTGCCTCCTGGGTAGACCACGGTCGTCGTCAGGGTCGTCGCGGAAGAAAACCTAGCTGGTCGTATACCCGTTGCAACGTCGTCGCAGACACTTCACGAGCGCGGTCGGCGCCGGCGGCCAGGATGGACTCCAGCTCGGATTGGTCGGCGAGCAGTTCGTCGACGCGCGTCTTGATGGGCGTGACGAACTCCACCACCGCTTCGGCGGTGTCTTTCTTCAGGTCGCCGTAGCCGCGGCCGTCGTAACCGGCCACCAACGCGTCGATGTCGGCCCCGGTGACCGCCGACTGGATGGTCAGCAGGTTCGACACCCCCGCCTTGGCCTCCCGATCGAACCGGATCTCGCGCTCACTGTCGGTGACCGCCGAACGAATCTTCTTGGCGGTCTTGGCCGGGTCGTCGAGCAGGCTGATCAGACCTGCGTCGGTGGCCGCCGACTTGCTCATCTTGGCGGTCGGGTCCTGCAGGTCGTAGATCTTGGCGGTCGCCTTGGGGATCATGGCCTCGGGCACCACGAAGGTGTCGGGGAATCGCGCATTGAACCGCTGCGCCACGTCCCGGGACAACTCGAGGTGCTGACGCTGATCCTCGCCCACCGGCACCAGATTGGTGTCGTACAGGAGGATGTCGGCGGCCATCAGCACCGGATAGGTGAACAACCCCACCGTGGTGGCGTCGGCCCCCTCCTTCTGCGACTTGTCCTTGAACTGCGTCATCCGCGAGGCTTGCCCGAAACCGGTGAAACATCCGAGCGCCCAAGCCAATTCGGTGTGCGCCGGTACGTGGCTCTGCACGAAGACGGTGGCGCGCGCAGGGTCGACACCCAGTGCCAGGTACTGCGCGGCGGTGGCCAGCGTGCGCTTGCGCAGCACCGCGGGATCCTGGGCGATGGTGATGGCATGCAGGTCGACGACGCAGAAGTAGGCGTCGTAACCCTCCTGCAGCGCCACCCATTGCTTGACCGCGCCCAGCGCGTTGCCGAGGTGCAGCGAATCGGATGTGGGTTGCGCGCCGGAGAACACGACCTGGCGCGCACTGCTGGAGTCACTCATGATGGGTCGATCTTGTCACGGCCGTGATCAGGAGTATTCGACGGTTACCGGGCAATGGTCAGACCAGCGCAGCGCGTAGGCCTCCGGCCGTTCCGTGGTGACGGTGGCGACGCGCGCGGCCAGCTTCTGGGTGGCCAACTGATAGTCGATGCGCCACCCCGCATCGTTGTCGAACGCCTTGCCGCGCCACGACCACCACGCGTACGGCCCCGCGACGCCGGGATGCGCCTGACGCACGACGTCCACCCAGCCGCTGTCGAGCAGTTCGGACAGCCACTGCCGCTCGCTCGGCAGGAACCCGGATTTCTTGACGTTTGCCTTCCAGGCCTTGATGTCGTTCTCGGTGTGGGCGATGTTCCAGTCGCCGCAGATCACGGCGTCGCGGCCGGTGCCGCTGAGCTCGGCCATGCGCTTGGCCAACGCCACCATGAATCGTTCCTTCTCCAGCTGCCGCGGCGTCTCGGCTTCACCGGTCTGGACGTAGACACTGGCGACGGTCAGGTCGTCGATGTCGACTTCCAGGTAGCGGCCGTGCTCGGCGAACTCGTCGACCCCGACGCCGATCCGCACGGCCTGGAACGGGTGGCGGCTCAGCACCGCCACGCCGTTACGGCCCTTCAGATGAGGTTCGGCAGACGCCAGGTGCCAGCAGTCGTCGAGCGCGGGCGCCAGGGCCTGGGCCAGCTGTTCGTCGTCAGCGCGGGTCTCCTGCAGGCACACCACATCGGCGGGGGTCTGGGCCAGCCAGGGCAGCAGGCCGAGGTTGTCGGCGGAGCGGTGCTTGACCGCGGCGCGGATGCCGTTGACGTTGATGGTGCTGACGATCACGGAGTGCGACCTTAGCCGGAGGACGAAGCGGGGCGAGGCACGAGCCCCGCTGAGGAGCCCGGCGCAACCCACACGAGCCGGAGGCGATACCGCCGGTATTGCGGTACCGCCGGTATCACCTTAATGTCGAACGACATGAATTCCCCCACCGTTGGGCGCCCCCCGATCCATCAGGGCACGGGCGAACCGATCCTGCTCCTGCACCCGTTCCTGTGCTCGCAGAATGTCTGGCGCACCGTCGCCGACCAGCTCTCCGATACCGGACGCTTCGAGGTGTTCGCCCCCACCATGGCGGGTCACCACGGCGGACCCACCGTGGGTTCGTGGATCATGGACACCGCGCTGCTGGTGGACCACGTGGAACAGCAGCTCGACGAACTCGGCTGGGACACAGCACATGTGGTGGGCAACTCGCTGGGCGGGTGGGTGGCTTTCGAACTCGAGCGACGGGGCCGCGCCCGCAGCCTCACCGCCATCGCCCCAGCCGGCGGCTGGACCCGCTACTCACCCACCAAGTTCGAGACCATCCTCAAGTTCCTGGCCGGCGGCCCCGCACTGCTGGCGGCCCGGCTGATCGGGCCACGGATCCTGAAGCTGCCTTTCACCCGCAGACTGGCGACCCTGCCGGTCAGCGGGCCGGCCGACGGGCCCAGCGAACCGGACCTGCTCGCCCTCGTCGAAGACGCCACCCATTGCCACGCCTACATCGCCTTGCTCATCAAGACGCTGACCGCGCCCGGACTGCTGGAACTGTCCGATATCCGCACCCCGGTGCAGCTGGTGCTGTGCGAGAAGGACCGGGTGTTTCCCACCCCACGCGGCAATCGCCACTTCACCGAGAACCTGCCGGCCGGGTCGACGATCCACCGGCTCGATGGCCTGGGGCACATCCCGATGCTGGAGGCACCGGGTGTGATCACCGAACTGATCACCGAGTTCGTCGACGCCAACACCACGTCGCTGCGGGAGGCGCCCCCGGCGGGCTGACCCGCGCTTTTCCGCCCACATATATGTGCCAGCCGACGCCTCACCGGCGTGTCGCAGAGTTCGGCACATATATGTCCGGCGGGGTGGGCGTTTTGAACGCCAGGACGTTGCGTTGGCAACGCCGAGCACTCACCCGCTGGCACCCGGCGACACCCGTGCGATACGCTGCCTACCGGTCATGAGCGCCAGCGACAAGCCCCGGCTTGCTGGCCGGCAACCCTCCAACCGCGGTGGGGTGCCCCGGGAGACGACCAGGTTGAGTAGCCGCTCGCGGCTACACGGCAAGCGCGGGTCCGGCATGGACGGGCCCCCAGAACTGATGGAGGCTCGACAGTCGTGACTGAACCCACCGATCCCACCCTGAACTGGTCGTTCGAAACCAAGCAGGTACACGCCGGGCAGAGCCCGGACGCCGCGACCAACGCGCGGGCCCTGCCGATCTACCAGACCACCTCGTACACCTTCCGCGACACCGACCACGCGGCGGCGCTGTTCGGCCTCGCCGAGCCGGGCAACATCTACACCCGGATCATGAATCCGACCACCGATGTGGTGGAGCAGCGCATCGCCGCACTCGAAGGCGGGGTCGCGGCCCTGTTCCTGTCCTCGGGCCAGGCCGCGGAGACGTTCGCGATTCTCAACCTCGCCAACGCCGGTGATCACATCGTGTCCAGCCCGCGCCTCTACGGCGGCACGTACAACCTGTTCCACTACACATTGCCCAAGTTGGGTATCGACGTCACCTTCGTGGAGGACCCTGACGATCTCGACTCGTGGCGCAAAGCCGTCGCACCGAACACCAAGGCATTCTTCGCCGAGACGATTTCCAATCCCCAGATCGACATCCTCGACACCCCCGGCGTCTCGGGAGTGGCTCACGAGCACGGCATCCCGCTGATCGTCGACAACACCATTGCCACCCCCTATCTGATCCAGCCGATCAGCCAGGGCGCCGACATCGTGGTGCACTCGGCCACGAAGTACCTCGGTGGGCACGGTTCGGCCATCGCCGGGGTGATCGTCGACGGCGGCAGATTCGATTGGACGCAGGGCCGCCATCCCGGCTTCACCACCCCCGACCCCAGCTACCACGGCGTGGTGTTCGCCGACCTCGGGGCGCCGGCGTTCGCGCTCAAGGCCCGGGTTCAGCTGCTGCGTGATCTCGGCTCGTCCGCGTCGCCGTTCAACGCGTTTCTGATCGCCCAGGGACTCGAGACGTTGAGCCTGCGCATCGAACGGCACGTCGCCAACGCCCAACGGGTCGCCGAGTTCCTCGAAGCCCGCGACGACGTGCTGAGCGTGAACTACGCCGGACTGCCGTCCTCGCCATGGCATGAACGGGCAAAGTCGTTGGCGCCGAAGGGAACAGGTGCGGTGTTGGCGTTCGAACTGGCCGGCGGCATCGAGGCCGGCAAGGCGTTCGTCAACGCACTGACGCTGCACAGCCACGTCGCCAACATCGGCGACGTCCGGTCACTGGTGATCCACCCGGCCTCGACCACCCACGCCCAGCTGACTCCCGAGGAGCAACTGACCACCGGTGTCACGCCGGGCCTGGTTCGGCTGGCGGTCGGCATCGAAGGGATCGACGACATCCTGGCCGATCTCGAGCAGGGTTTCGCCGCGGCGAAGGCGGTCGGCGACGGGCAGGTCGCCGATCCGAATGCCGTGGCGGCCTTTTGAGCGAGGAGTGTCCTGTGACGATCTCTCCTGAGTTGACCGCCACGCTTCCCGCCGAGGGAGAAGTCGGTGTCATCGACATCGGCCCACTCACGCTCGAAAGCGGCGCGGTACTCGACGATGTCAGCATTGCCGTCCAGCGCTGGGGCGAATTGTCCCCCGCCCGCGACAACGTGGTGATGGTGCTGCACGCGTTGACCGGCGACTCCCATGTCACCGGCCCGGCCGGCCCCGGCCATCCCACCCCGGGCTGGTGGGACGGTGTCGCCGGTCCCGGCGCCCCGATCGACACCGACCGCTGGTGCGCGATTTCCACCAACGTGCTCGGCGGGTGCCGCGGCTCGACCGGACCCAGTTCACTGGCTCGTGACGGCAAACCGTGGGGTTCCCGATTCCCGGTGATCTCGGTGCGCGACCAGGTCAACGCCGACGTCGCTGCGCTGGCCGCGCTCGGCATCACCGAGGTGGCGGCCGTGGTGGGCGGGTCGATGGGCGGCGCACGGGCGTTGGAATGGGCTGTCAGCCAACCGGATTCGGTGCGTGCCGCGTTGATCCTGGCCGTCGGCGCGCGGGCCACCGCCGACCAGATCGGCACCCAGTGCACCCAGGTGGCCGCCATCAAGGCCGACCCCCACTGGCAGGGCGGCGACTATCACGGCACCGGCCGCGCACCCGAGGCAGGACTGCAGATCGCGCGCCGCTTCGCGCACCTGACCTACCGCGGCGAAGTCGAGCTCGACACCCGGTTCGCCAACGATGCCCAGGGCGACGAGAACCCGCTCGACGGCGGCCGGTACGCGGTGCAGAGCTACCTGGAACACCAGGGCGGGAAGCTTTTGGCGCGATTCGATGCTGGAAGCTATGTGGTGTTGAGCGATGCGCTGTCCAACCATGACGTCGGCCGCGGCCGCGGTGGCGTGACCGCCGCGCTGCAGGCGTGCCCGGTGCCAACCGTGGTCGGGGGCATCACCTCCGACCGGCTGTATCCGCTGCGGCTGCAACAGGAGATCGCTGATCTGCTGCCGGGCTGCGACAAGCTGGAGGTGGTCGACTCCATCTACGGCCACGACGGTTTCCTGGTGGAGACCGAAGCGGTAGGCCAGTTGGTGCGACGGACGCTGGAGCTGGCCGCGCGGTGAGCAGGTCATCGAGCTCCTGGCAAGAGCTGTCGCTGTCGTTCGGCTCGGCGGCGGCCGCCTACGAGCGCGGCCGCCCGTCGTATCCACCCGAGGCCATCGACTGGCTGCTGCCGCCCGGCGCGCAGAAGGTCCTCGACCTGGGTGCCGGCACGGGCAAGCTCACCACCCGGCTGGTGGAGCGCGGGTTGGATGTCGTTGCTGTCGATCCACTGGCCGAGATGCTCGAAGTCCTCAGTGCCGCACTGCCGGACACCCCGGCGCTGCTCGGTACCGCCGAGGAGATCCCGCTGGCCGACAACAGCGTCGACGCGGTGCTGGTGGCCCAGGCCTGGCACTGGGTGGACCCCGAGCGCGCCATCCCCGAGGTGGCCCGCGTGCTGCGGCCCGGCGGACGGCTGGGGCTGGTGTGGAACACCCGCGATGAACGGCTGGGCTGGGTCAAGGACCTGGGCCGGATCATCGGCCACGAACGCGACCCGTTCAGCCAGGAAGTGACCCTGCCCGCGCCGTTCGCCGACATCGAGCGCCACCACGTGGAGTGGACGAATTACCTGACCCCGCAAGCGCTGATCGATCTGGTGGCCTCGCGCAGTTACTGCATCACCTCCCCCGACGAAGTGCGTACCCGCACGTTGGGTCAGGTGCGCGAACTGCTTGCCACACATCCCGCACTGGCCAGCTCCACCGGACTGGCGCTGCCGTATGTGACCGTCGGGATCAGGGCTTCCCTGTCTGGCTGAGCAGCCTCTGGCCGCGTCGAGTTCGCTGAGCAGCAGCCCGAATCCGTTGGCGCGGATACTGAGTCGAAGCGGTGGGCTGGGCTCGTGATCGTCGAGCCAGTGCCTGACCTCGGGTGCAGCCGGTGCGCCGAGTGCATTTCGATGTGCAGGCCCGGCAAGGTGTCCGGGAAGTTCTGACCCCCGGATGTCGCGCGTTCCAGTAATGCCCCCATGACGGCACTTTACGGACGCGTCGACACCGCGGCGTCGGGTCTGGCGCCGAAATGTCAGCTGGTGCCGAGCCGGTCGATGGTCCAGGCGATGTAGATGACGGCCGCCCCCACCGACGCGGTGGTGAGGAAATCGATGCCTTTGGTGCGGACAGCCAGCAGACCTGCACGGTCGTCGGGCAGCGCCAGTCGCAGCACCGCGGCGACGCCGACGGCGATGCCTAGCAGCAGCGCACCCCGGCGCCAGTAACCCGCGGCCACCAGGATGAACGCGGCCACGAAGATCAGCCCGACCGTCACGATCGGCCACTGAGTCCGCAGCCGCATCCGGAGGTTCACGCGAACTTCTCGGCTCTTTCCACCACGTTGGTGAGCAGGAACGCGCGGGTCAGTGGGCCCACCCCACCGGGATTCGGCGAGACATGGCCGGCGACCTCCCAGACGTCGGGGTGCACGTCCCCGGTGAGCTTGCCGTCCACCCGGCTCACCCCGACGTCGACGACGGCGGCGCCCGGCTTGACCATCTCGGCGGTCACCATGTGGGGCACCCCGACCGCGGCGATGATGATGTCGGCTTCGGCGGCCAGCTCCGGCAGATGACGAGTCGCGGTGTGGCACAACGTGACTGTGGCGTTCTCCGAACGGCGGGTGAGCAGCAGCCCCAGCGGCCGGCCCACGGTCACCCCGCGGCCGATGACCACCACCTGGGCGCCGGCGATCTCCACCTCGTAGCGGCGCAGCAGGTGCACGATGCCCCGCGGGGTGCACGGCAGCGGGGCGGGCTCGTTGAGCACCAGCCGGCCCAGGTTGGTGGGGTGCAGGCCGTCGGCGTCCTTGTCGGGGTCGACGCGCTCCAACGCAGCGTTCTCGTCCAGGTGCTTGGGCAGCGGCAACTGCACGATGTACCCGGTGCAGTCGGGATTGGCGTTGAGCTCGTCGATGGTCTCCTCGAGCGCCGCCTGGCTGATATCGGCGGGCAGGTCACGCCGGATCGAGGTGATGCCCACCTTGGCGCAGTCGGCATGTTTGCCGCGGACATACGCCTGGGATCCGGGATCGTCTCCCACCAGGATCGTCCCGAGTCCGGGGGTCCGCCCCTGAGCGGTCAGCGCCGAAACCCGTTCTTTGAGGTCGACGAAGATCTCGTCGCGCGTGGCCTTACCGTCCAGAACTTTTGCACCCACGCTGGACATTGTTCCATCCGCCGTTTCGTTGACACCGTCGGCAACGGCGTGTTGAGGTTCGAAGTATGAACACCAGCCCAGATGTGTTCAGTCCCGCGAAGCTGGGGCCGTTGACGCTGCGCAACCGCATCATCAAGGCCGCGACCTTCGAGGCGTCCACCCCCAACGCCCTGGTGACTGATGACCTGATCAACTACCACCGCAGACCCGCGGCCGGTGGTGTCGGCATGACCACCGTGGCGTACTGCGCCGTCGCCCCGGGCGGACGCACCGACGGCTGGCAGATCTGGATGCGTCCCGAAGCGGTGCCCGGTCTGCGGCGACTCACCGACGCCGTCCACGCCGAGGGCGCCTTGATCAGCGCGCAGATCGGCCACGCCGGACCGGTGGCAAATGCCCGCACCAACAAGGCGCAGGCCCTGGCCCCGGTGCGGTTCTTCAACCCGATGTCGATGCGCTTCGCCAAGAAAGCCACCCGAGATGACATCCGGGAGGTGACCGAAGCCCACGCCAACGCGGCCCGGCTGGCCATCGACTCCGGTTTCGACGCCGTCGAGATCCACCTGGGCCACAACTATCTGGCGAGCTCGTTTCTGAGTCCGTTGATCAACCGCCGTGACGACGAGTTCGGCGGGTCGCTGGAGAACCGCGCGAAAGTGGCGCGCGGCACCGTGCAGGCGGTGCGCCGCGCCGTCGGCGACCAGATCGCGGTGACCGCCAAGCTGAACATGGCCGACGGAGTGCGCGGCGGCATCAACACCGAAGAGTCACTGCAGACCGCGAAATGGCTGCAGGACGACGGTGGGCTCGACGCGATCGAGCTGACGGCAGGCAGCTCGCTGGTGAACCCGATGTACCTGTTCCGCGGCGACGCGCCGGTCAAGGAGTTCTCCCGGGCGTTCAAACCGCCGATGCGCTGGGGTGTGCGGATGATGGGCAAGAACTTCCTGCGCGAATACCCCTACCGCGAGGCCTATCTGTTGCGCGAGGCTCGGTTGTTCCGCGCCGAGCTGACCCTGCCGCTGATCCTGCTCGGCGGCATCACCAACCGGGAGACCATGGATCTGGCCATGGCGGAGGGCTTCGAGTTCGTCGCGATGGGCCGTGCGCTGCTGGCCGAACCGGACCTGATCAACCGTATTCAGGCCGACAGGGATGTGCGCTCGGCCTGCACGCACTGCAACCAGTGCATGCCGACCATCTACAGCCACACCCACTGCGTGCTGACCGGCGCCCCGGATCGCTGAGACCGCTCTCCCGGTGACTGTTTCGGCCAGTTCAGACCGGGTAGCTCAGCTGAGATGTCGTCCACTGAACACCCCACTTTGTCGGGAGCGCGGGCACTGGCCGCGCTGGCCGACTTGGCGTTGCCGTCGGTGGCCGCAGGCGCGGTCCTGCGCCGCAAACCGGTGGTGAAACTCCTCGAACGCACCCAGGCCGACCGGCGGGCGATCAAACGGCTACGTCAGCTGCGGCACCAATTCCATGGCGCGCCAGTTCTTTTGGACCTCAAACTACGCAAGATGCTGGTGGTCACCCACCCCGAGGACGTCGCCTTCGTCCTGAACCAGTCGCCGACGCCGTTCCACCCGGCCAACGTCGAAAAACGTAAGGCGCTGAGCCAGTTCCAGCCACACGGAGTGCTCATCTCGCCGCGACGGTTGAGGATCGAACGTCGGGCCGTCAACGAGGCCGCCCTCGACACCGCCGAACCCCTGCACCGGTTGGCGGCCGAGTTCGCGCGTGTCATCGACGAGGAAGCGCGCGACCTCACCGACCGCGCGCAGGCATCCGGCACGTTGAGCGCGGCGGACTTCGAGATCACGTGGTGGCGGATGGTGCGCCGGCTCACCCTGGGTGATCGCGCCCGCGATGACGAGGCCATCACCGACGATCTGCGTCGACTCCGCTCGGCGGCCAACTGGTCCTTCGCCGCGCGCCCGCACCGGCGCGTGCGCGAGCGGTTCTTCGCCGGGCTGCGTCACTACGCTGTCCACCCCGATCCGCGCAGCCTGATGGGTGCTCTGCTCGAGATCCCGGCCGACCCCGCTGTCGATGCTCTGGGGCAGGTGCCGCAGTGGCTGTTCGCCTTCGACGCCGCCAACATGGCCACCATCCGGGCGTTGGCGGCCTTGGCCACCCATCCGCGACAGCTCGGGCACGCACGGGCCGACTCGGGGCACCCGCACCTGCCGAAGCTGCGGCCCTACCTGCGGGGCTGCGTGTTGGAGTCGGTTCGGCTGTGGCCCACCACCCCGGTGCTGCTGCGTGACATCGCCGGCGACGCGCATTCCGAGGACATCGAATGGGGCGCGGCGTCAGGCCTCGTCCGCGTGCCGCGCGGCACCGGGGTGTTGATCACCGTTCCGGCCTTTCACCGCGACCGTGAGCTGCTGGCATTCGCCGACGACTTCGAACCCACCCTCTGGGTCGACGGCCGCGCTCAGCAATATCCGCAATTGGTTCCGTTCAGCGCCGGACCCGTGGAGTGCCCGGGGCGCAATCTGGTGCTGTTCAGCACCAGCACGATGCTCGCGCAACTGTTGTCCCGGCTGGAGCTGCGGCTGCTGGCCGACCACGGCTTGAACCCCGAGGCTCCCCTCCCGGCGACGCTCGATCAGTACGGCCTGCGCTTCGCCGTCCGGGCCCGGATCGCGATGGGGCCGGCACCGACGCGCTGACCGTGCCGCCGCGCGGCCACCCGCGTGGAATGAATCCCTACGGTTAGAGTTGACGCGATGTCTCGACCAGCCGCACCTGCACTGACCGTTCGGCATGACGGGTCTTCGCGCACTTTCGCCGCGGGCAATGATGTTGTTGTCGGCCGGGACTTGCGTGCTGACGTACGGATCGCCCACCCGTTGATCTCACGTGCGCACCTCGTGCTGCGCTTCGATCACGGTCGCTGGCTGGCGATCGACAACGGGTCGCTCAACGGCATGTTCGTCAACAACCGCCGCGTCGCCAACGTGGACCTGCGCGACGGGCTGGCGGTCAACATCGGCAACCCCGACGGACCCCGGCTGGAGTTCGAGGTGGGCCGGCACACCGGGTCGGTCGGCACCCCGCCGCAGACCGCAGCCGTGCCGGTGGCCCCCCGCCCAGGCACCGGAACCCATCCGTCGCAGCCGCAGTACCCGACCGGTGGCGGTTCCTGGGGAACCGCGGGCTCGCCGTCGGCGCCGATGTCGCGTCCGCACACCGGCTATCAGACACCGCCGCCGCACTACCCGACCGGGGCGCGTCCGCAGGCCCCCTACTCCCCGCCGAGTCAGTCCCAGCCGGCATCGCGTCCGCCCGCCTCGGGTGCGATGCCGACACAGATGGGGCCGACGGCCATTCCGCCGAAGTCCTCCGACGGCTCCAACCTGGCCACCAGCATGCTCAAGATCCTGCGGCCGGGCCGGGCTCCCGAGGTGCCCGCCGGCGGGATCAAGATCGGTCGCGCTACCGACAACGACATCGTCATCCCCGATGTACTGGCCTCGCGCCACCACGCCACCCTCGTCCCGGCCGCTAGTGGGGCGGGGACCGCGGAGATCCAAGACAACCGCAGCATCAACGGCACGTTCGTCAACGGCCAGCGGGTCGAGGCGGCCGTCCTGCGCGAGGGTGATGTGGTCACCATCGGCAACGTCGACCTGGTGTTCACCGGCGGCACCCTGGCGCGGCGGTCGGAGACCCAAGCCGCCACCCGCACGGGCGGGCTCGAGGTCCGCGGCCTGACATGGACCATCGAGGGCAACAAGACCCTGCTGAACAACATCTCCATCGACGCCCGCCCGGGCACGCTGACCGCGGTGATCGGGCCGTCGGGTGCCGGTAAGTCGACGTTCGCCAAACAGGTCGCCGGCCTCACCCACCCGACCGACGGCCGGGTGACCTTCGAAGGCCACGACATCCACGCCGAGTACGCCTCCCTGCGCTCCCGGATCGGCATGGTGCCCCAGGACGATGTGGTGCACGGACAGCTGACCGTCAAACAGGCGCTGATGTACGCCGCCGAGTTGCGGCTGCCGCCGGACACCACCAAAGAAGACCGCGAACGCGTCGTCATGCAGGTCCTCGAGGAACTCGAGATGACCAAGCACCTGGAGACACGCGTCGACAAGCTCTCCGGCGGTCAGCGCAAACGCGCCTCGGTGGCACTCGAGCTGCTGACCGGGCCGTCGCTGCTGATCCTCGACGAGCCCACCTCCGGCCTGGATCCCGCACTGGACCGCCAGGTCATGACGATGCTGCGCCAGCTGGCCGACGCCGGCCGCGTGGTGCTGGTGGTCACGCACTCGCTGACCTACCTCGATGTGTGCGATCAGGTGCTGCTGCTGGCACCGGGCGGCAAGACCGCGTTCTACGGACCGCCGAGCCAGATCGGGCCGCAGCTGGGCACCACCAACTGGGCCGACATCTTCTCCTCCGTCGCCGGTGATCCGGACGAATCGCACCAGCGGTTCCTGGCCCGCAGCGGTCCACCGCCGCAGGCCGAGGCCTCCGAAGCACCCGCCGACCTGGGTAAGCCGGCGAAAACCAGCGTGCGACGGCAGTTCTCGACCATCGCGCGCCGGCAGATGCGGCTGATCGTCTCCGACCGCGGCTACTTCATCTTCCTGGCGTTGCTGCCGTTCATCATGGGTGTGCTGTCGCTGTCGGTGCCGGGCACCGTCGGCTTCGGCGTGCCCGACCCCATGGGCGACGCTCCCAACGAACCCGGCCAGATCCTGGTGCTGCTCAACGTCGGCGCCATCTTCATGGGCACGGCGCTGACGGTGCGTGACCTGATCGGCGAACGCGCGATCTTCCGCCGTGAGCAGGCGGTGGGGCTGTCGACGACTGCCTACCTGCTGGCCAAGGTCTGTATCTACGCGGTGTTCGCGATCATCCAGTCCTCGATCGTCACCGCCATCACCATCCTCGGCAAGGGGTCGCCGACCCAGGGCGCCCTGACGTTCCTGAGTCCCACCGTCGAACTGTTCGTGGTCATGGGTGCGACGACCGTGACCGCCGCGATGGTGGGTCTGGCGCTGTCGGCGCTGGCGAAATCCAACGAGCAGATCATGCCGCTGCTGGTGGTGGCCGTGATGAGCCAGCTGGTGTTCTCCGGCGGCATGATCCCGGTGACCGACCGCCTGGTGCTCGATCAGCTGTCGTGGATCACCCCGGCCCGCTGGGGCTTCGCGGCCTCGGCCTCGACCGTCGACCTGATCCATCTGGTGCCCGGGCCGCTGACGCCCAAGGACTCACATTGGGAGCACACCGGCAACGCCTGGTGGTTCGACATGGGCATGCTCGGCGCGCTGTGCATCGCCTACCTCGGTTTCGTGCGCTGGAAGATCCGGCTCAAGTAGGTCGGCGGGCCCCTTCCCCAGCCCCCGCGACATATGTGTGGATCTCGACGCGACACGCCGCGCGAACGTCGCTGGGGACATATATGTGGCGGCCAGGGCCCCTGCCCCCGCCACATATGTGTGGATCTCGACGCGACACGCCGCGCGAACGTCGCTGGGGACATATATGTGCCGGCCAGGGCCCCAGCCCCCGCCACATATGTGTGGATCTCGACGCGACACGCCGCGCGAACGTCGCTGGGGACATATATGTGCGCGCGGCCAGACCTCAGCGGTAGCCGTCGAGGTAGACGCCGTCGCGGGCAGTGCGCAGTGCGAGCAGAACGCCGGGTGCCGCGCCGATTCCTCGAAGCGTCCCCCACTGCTGCTCGATGCCCGCGCGCGGTGCGCAGGTCTGGCGATCGAACGCCTGCAGGATCTGCACAGAACTGTCCGGAGTCGGCCAGGCCGTAATCGGGAGGACGAACTCGTCGGCCAGCCAGGCGACCGCGGTCTCGGTGTGCGGCATGGCAGGTGCGGTCAGCGGCGCCGCACAACGCTGAACGCCATCGGCGCCGACGACAGCGATGTGCGGAGCGTCGTGATACAGCGCGGCGAGGATCTCGGCGGCGGGGGCTGCGCTTGGAACCACGTCGACGGGTTTCAGTGTGCTGTCCACCAGCTCACCCGCGGCGGTGAAGTAACCGTCATGCTCGCCGGATCCGCCCCGGATGGAGAACACCGCCCCGTCGTCACCGGCCGGGGTGAGCACGACCTCGACGTAGCTCCGGCCGGGATCGGGTAGTTGATCTGACACCACCGGCACCGTCGTCACCACCTCACCGGTGGCCGGATCGACCGTTGATGCCGTGACCGACAGCAAGCCGCCCGACTGGCATTGGGTGAACAACAAGATGGCCGTGGCACCCTCCACCACCTGGCTGCCGAAGTAGTCGCCTTGGCAGGGTTTCGGAACGGGGATGCGCCACAGCTGTGCGCCGGTGCGGGAATCGAACGCGGCCCAACCGTCATCCCAGCGCGCGACCAGCTCACGAACCGGCCAGGACCAGTCCGCCAGCCCCATGTTCGAGTTTCCACGAGTGCCGAACGCCGCCAGACGCAAGGGATCGCCGCTCGTCCACAGCTGCTCGCCGGTCATCGCATCGAGAGCGACAAGCGACGACGCCTCGTAGCGGCCCATGCGACCACTGCTGCGAACGATGATGATGCGTCCGTCGTCGTACACGTTGGTCTCGACCACACGGCTGTCACCCGGCCCGGTGCGTCGGTAGTGCCACCGTGGCGCGCCGGAGGAGTCGTAGGCCGTCAGCGTGCCGTCGTCGAGCACGACGAACCCGGGACCGGCTGCGGCGACGCCGATGCCGGAGCCGTCCGGATGACTGTCGAACTCGCCTCCATCGGACAACTTCAGCGAGAACACCCGATCACCCAGCGTGGCGGGCACTGCCGGAACGGGCACTTCACCGGCGTGCGGGGCGTCGACGAATCTGCTGTCGTCGCCGGCGCGCACGGCTGCCCACACGGCCGCTCCCGAGCCGACGGCGGCGAACGACAGCACGAGGACAGCCGACAGCGACAGCAGGCGTCGGCGCGGTGGTAACGGGATCAGACCGAACAACCCGACTGCGCTGCCGACCGCAGCCAGCAGCCAGGCCGTCAGCGCCGCCGGCAACTGCTGGCTGCGAACAGAATCCGGCAGCACCGTGCGCAGCGTCGTGAGGACATCACCGACGTTGGTCAGGAAGTAAATGGCAGCGGCGGCGGCCACGAGCGCCGCGGCCACGGTCACCATGAGCCAACGCGTCAACCGGGCCCCCACGAGAAGAACCAACAACAGCGCGCCCACCCCCACCGCGATCCAGGCGGCAGGCACGGGATCGACATACTCGGGTAGTTCGCTGACCTCGGCGGGGATATCCGATCGGCTGGCGGCCGTCAGGCTGAAGACACCGAGACCGACCGCACACACCAACACCACTGCGGCAACCAGCGCGAAGCCCTGCGCGATCCGCCACCACAGCCCCCGACCCTGCACCATCAGTGCATTACAGCGGGCCAGCCCTGAACGAGCAATTCACTCCCCGTGCACGTCGAGCCCGTGGGCAGCGGCGAAGGCCAGCGCCTGCGGCAGGTCGATCCGCGCACCGCTCAGCGACGCCAGTGTCCACAGATCGGGATCCACCCGCGCGCCCCGCAGATCCGCGGAGTCCAGCCGCGCTCCCCTGACCCGCGCGCCCGTCAGATCTGCCCCGCGCAGCACCGCCTTGCGCAGATCGGTCTCCACCAGCCCCGCTTCGCGCAACCGGCAGCCGGCCAGGTTGGCCCCGCGCAGATCGGCGCCGGCCAGCACCGCCAGGGTGAAGTCGACTTCGTCGAAGACGATGGGCCGCAGGCGGCAGTCGGTGAACACCGACCCCATCAGACTGCAGTTCCGAAACGCGCTGTGCCACAGCGAGCTGCGAGTGAACCGGCAGTTGCGAAACGCCGAACCCTGATGCTCGGACTCGGCGAGGTTCACGCCACTGAAGTCGCAATCGTCGAACACCACCCGGTCGGTACGCAACCCCACCAGGTCGTCGTCACGAAAGTCGTGGCCGACGAATTCACGGTCGGCCCACACGGTCTCCGTCACGCTGACAGCGACTCCAGCGCGTACTCGCTGACGGCAATGAGGGCGTCCTTGGCGGAGTCACGGTTGCGCGCGTCGACGGTGATCACCGGGATCCGATCCGCCAACGCCAACGCGGCGCGCACCTCGTCCACGGCGAACCGCTGCGCCCCGTCGAACTCGTTGACGGCCACCAGGAACGGGATCTTGCGGTCCTCGAAGAAGTCGACGGCGGCGAAGCTGTCCTCCAGCCGGCGGGTGTCGACCAGCACGATCGCGCCGATCGCGCCGTGCACGAGGTCGTCCCACATGAACCAGAAACGGCGCTGCCCGGGTGTACCGAACAGGTACAGCACCAGGTCGTCGCCCAGGGTGATGCGACCGAAATCCATCGCGACGGTGGTGGTGGACTTGGCCGGGGTGGGTTCGAGCTCGTCGACGCCGGCGGACACATTGGTCACCATCGCCTCGGTACGCAACGGCATGATCTCCGAGACGGCGCCCACGAAGGTGGTCTTGCCGACCCCGAAACCACCGGCGATGACGATCTTGGTGGAGGCGGCATCGCGTCTCTCAGAGTGCCCTGAGCCCACGGAGCGTCCTTCCTATGAGTTCACGACGATCGTCGGTGGTCGAGCTGTCGGTCAGCGTGGTGTGCACTTGAAGGTAACCCGAGGTGACCAGATCACCGACGAGGACACGGGCGACACCAAGTGGAACATCCAGCCGCGCCGAGATCTCGGCCACCGATGGGCTCTTGATGCAGAGCTGGATGATCCTGCCGCGCAGATCGTTGGGCGGCCAGCGGTGGAACAGCGCGGACTGCACCGTCTGGATGGGCGCCGCCAGGGGCAGGTCGACCGCGCTCTCGGTGCGGCCCGCGGTCAGCGTGTAGGGCCGGACGAGGTTGGCCTCACGGTACGGGTTCGGATCCGGCGGGTGCATCGCGGCTCACGAGGTCTGAGGTGCCCGGCGGCGGGTGGAGGAGACCACGCCGCCGACGCGTTCGGCCAGCACCGCCATCTCGTAGCCCACCTGTCCGATATCGCAGGACTTCGACGCCAGGGTGGCGAGTTGGCTACCGTCGCCCACCTGCATGATCAGCACGTAGCCGTGGTCCATCTCCACCACCGATTGCAGCACCCGCCCACCGTCGAACAGCTGCGCGGCGCCGGCGGACAAACTCGCCAGCCCGGACGTGACGGCGGCCAGCTGGTCGGCCCGCTCAGGCGGCAGGTGTGCGCTGGAGGCGATCAGCAGGCCGTCCACCGAGACCAGAACGGCGTGTGCGACACCGGGGATGTCCCTGGCGAATTTCGACACCAGCCAGTCGAGCGGATTCTCCTGTTGGGCCGCACCCGGAGCGGAACTCATTCGTGATCGTGCCCTTCGGTCGAGTTGCTGTGGGCGGCTGAACGGCCTGCGTGGACACCGGAGAAGTGACTGCCGAGCGCGGAGCGGATCGCGTCGGGATCCCGGGCCTCGGCGGGTTCGCGCTGTTCGGCCGCACCGTTGGCCGGAATCGAGGCCGCGCCGCCGGGGACCAGCCGGGCACCCGGCCGGCGCACCGGCAATCCGTGGTCGGTGTGCGATTCCACCGGCACGTTCTCGACTTCGGCCGCTGCCGCCCAACCGTTGTCCCACACCGATTTCCAATCCTGCGGTGTGGCCAGCTGCTGCAGGTCCTGCGGGTCCACCAGCCACTCCGACATCATGTTCTGGTAGATGAGGTCCACATCGGAGCTCGTGGCTTTCGGCTCGGATTCCGGTTGCTCGTCGGACACCACCGGTGGCTCT
Organism: Mycolicibacterium sp. SMGY-1XX; assembly: GCF_059132455.1. Taxonomy (NCBI): domain Bacteria; kingdom Bacillati; phylum Actinomycetota; class Actinomycetes; order Mycobacteriales; family Mycobacteriaceae; genus Mycobacterium; species Mycolicibacterium sp. SMGY-1XX. The sequence continues at coordinate 1,845,174 of NZ_CP101139.1, read as the reverse complement.
GGTTCCGGGATGTCCCGGTGCTCCTGGGCCTCCCACTCCGCCCGCCGCCGTGAGGCGAAGAACCCGGACGTGTCCGCGGGCGCCTGCCCAGTGGGAATCTCGTCGTCCTGTGCAGTGCCGGACCACCACGTCTGCTGCTCACCAGGGGGCGTCGCCTCGGCGGGCGTACCGGTGATCCCGCTGGAACCGGGCGTGCGACGCGGCAGCGGAGTCACCGAGGCCGGGGCGTCCTGGACGGCAGCGGGGTCCACCCGTGGGGTGTGCGAACCGGGCCCGACGGGGTCCTGGAACAGCGAGCGCTCGACGGGCGGCTCCGGCTGCACGACCGCCGGGGCCGGTTCGGGCTGGGTGAACGCCGCGTTGTTCTGGAGCAGTTCGGGCGGAAGGTAGAGCTGGGCGGTGGTTCCGGTCTTCGTGCCGTTGCCACTGACCAGCAGTCGCACCGTCATACCGTGTTGGCGGGCCAACCGGCCCACCACGAACAGGCCCATGTGCCGGGTGCTGTCGGGGCTGACTTCCCCGCCGGCACCCAGGCGCATGTTGGCGATGCGCAGGTCGCCGTCGGTCATCCCGAGACCCGCATCGTCGACGTCGACCAGTACGCCGCCGTTGCTGGTGTGTACCGCCGTCACCCGGACCTGTTCGGTGGGCGGTGAGTAGCGCAGCGCATTGTCGATCAGCTCGGCGAGCAGGTGCACCGCATCACCGGAGACGGGGCCCAGCACCGCACAGTCCGGCACCATTCCGGTGTCCACCCGCTGGTACTCCTCCACCTCGGAGACCGCGGCGTTGATCAGCGACACCAGGGGAAGCGCCTCGCTGTGCTCGCGGGTCACCTGCGCGCCGGCGAGCACCAGCAGGTTGGCGCCGTTGCGGCGCAACCGGGTTGCCAGATGGTCGAGCCGGAACAAACTGTCGAGGCGGTCAGCGTCCTCTTCGTTGCGCTCGAGCTGGTCGATGAGCGACAACTGTTGATCCACAAGCGATTTGTTGCGCCGCGACATGGTCTCGAACATGTCGTTGACCGTCACCCGCAGCCGCGCTTCGTCACCCGCCAGCAGCAGCGCCTGCGTGTGCAGTTCATCGACCGCGTGGGCCACCTGCCCGATCTCTTCGGTGGTGTGGATGGGCAGCGGGTCCGGTTCGCGTTCGTCGCCGGCTTTGACGCGGTCGATTTCACGCAGCAGATCCTCGTGGGCGATCTTCAGTGCGCCGTCGCGCAGCCTGCGCAGCGGCCGGGTCAACGACCGGGCCACCACGACGACGATGCCGAGCACCAGCAGGATGGTCACCAGGACCACCGCGGCGTCCCGGATGGCGTCGCTGCGTGCGTCGGCGGCCTCGGCCCGCACCGTGGTGGTGATGCTCTCGGTGGTGTCGGTGATGAGCCGCTGTGCGATGTCGTCGGTGGTCTGAATCGATTGCAGCAGATCAGGATTGCCGATCAGCGGAATGCCTGGATTGGACAGCACCTCGAGCCGCTGCACCATCTGCGAGCGCAGGCTCGACGCGTCGTCGGAGGCGCCGCCGAGCAACTCGGCCATGCCGCGGACGGTGGACGGTTCGGTGCCGGCGAGCGCCACCATCGACGAACGCAACTCCGGTTCGGGCAACGCCGCACCGCCGTCGACGAGCATGCGCTGCATCGCCATCTGGCCGCGGGCACCGACGGCGCTCGCCAGGCCTTCGGCCTGCACGCGGACGTTCTCGTCGGCCACCCGGACCGATCCGGTGATGGCCGTTTCGGCGGTCAGCAGCAGCGGCGAGAACGTGGTGACCTGTTCGCGCAGAGTCGCATTCCCGGCGTCGACCCGGTCCAGTAGCTCGCGCCCCAGCGTCAGCAGGTTGGTCGCGGCCAACCGCACATCGGAAGCCGGCGCGACGGTGTCCGTGCGCTGCTGCAGTTCGGCACTGGCAGCGTCGTATTCGGCATCCGCCCCGCCGACGTCGCCGCTGGACGCGTTGGCCACGAGCGCGTTCTGCAGCGCCGCCATGTAGTCGTTGACCGCCGGCACCAGGTCGGCGCGCTCGGCGGCCACTTTCAGGTCGCGGGCCTCGGAGATGCTGGCGGATACCCGCACGCCGCCGAACACCCCGGCCAGCAACAGCGGGACCAGCGCGATGGCGGCCACCTTCCAGCGCACGGGCCAGTTGCTCAGCGACCAGCGCGGCGGCTTGCTGATCGGTGCGGCGGCCGGCGGTATCAACGCGGGTTCGGGATAGGCGCCCGGCTGTCCGGCACCTGCCCCAGCGCCGGCGGGCCGATCGAACATCGTCACCGCGACGTGTCCGTCTCCCGCGCCGCGCGAGCATTCGCGCCGCTGCCTGGTGGTGCTTCGGCCTCGTTCATAGGACTTCCTGCTGATTCGACCCGCGGCGAGAGTGTCGTGGGCGCAATTCGCGTGGCAATTCGAGCAGTATGACAGCACCCGGAAAGGTGCTCCACAGTTCTCACTGAACAGGCGGAGTCATTAGGTGCACTGACGGCCGTCAATGGCGGTCCAGAGCAAATGATTCGTAACCGAACTGACATCATCGAGTGATGTTCCGACTGATGTTCTACTCGCCCCGCATCGCGCCGAACACCGGAAATGCCATTCGAATGGTCGCCGCGACGGGTGCGGAATTACATCTTGTCGAGCCGCTGGGATTCGACCTCTCCGAGCCCAAATTGAAACGTGCGGGCCTCGACTATCACGACCTCGCGTCGGTGACGGTGCACTCTTCGCTGTCCGCGGCATGGGAGGCGCTGCGCCCCGAGCGCGTGTACGCGTTCACCGCGCACGCCACCACCTCGTTCGCCGACGTCGGCTACCTCCCCGGTGATGTGTTGATGTTCGGGCCCGAGCCCACCGGCCTGGATCAGGAGACGCTGGCCGACCCGCACATCACCGCGCAGCTGCGGATCCCGATGCTGGCCGGCCGGCGCTCACTGAACCTGTCGAACGCCGCGGCGGTCGCCGTGTACGAGGCGTGGCGCCAGAACGGGTTCACCGGTGCCGTCTGACCCCCCGCCCCCCTTGGCGCGAGCGAGCGTGTTTGTCCGGCAACACGCCGCTCAGCGCGTACGAAAGTGAGCGCTCGCGCTTACCAGGTGTCCCAGTGCGTCAGCTCTTCGGCGGGCAGCCGCTTGGCCTTCTTGAAGTCGGTGCCCTTGGTGTAGGCGATCGGGAACAGCCCGCCCTGGGCGTACTTGTCGAACGGGATGCCCAGGATATCGGCGACCTGCTTCTCCCCGTCGCCCATCAGGTGCAGCGACGTCCAGGCCGAGCCGAGGCCCCGTGACCGCAGCGCCAGCATGAAGCTCCACGTCGCCGGCATCAGCGAGCCCCAGAAGCCGGCGCTCATCCCGGCCGGGGCGCCGTCGGGCCGGCCCTCCAGGCACGGGATCAGCATCACCGGCACCTCGTGCAGATGGTCATTGAGGTACTTCGCCGAGTCGACGACCAAGGGCGTGCGCTCGTCGCGGCTGTCGCCGTACTGCGGCTTCTCCGCCTCGAGATAGGGCGTTGCGGCGATGCGGTAGACGTCGGCGATGGCCTTCTTCTTCTCGGCGTCCTCCACGAACACCCACTGCCAGCCCTGGGCGTTGGACCCGGTGGGCGCCTGCAATGCCAGGTCAAGACATTCGAGAAGCACCTCGCGGGGCACCGGCTTGTCCAAGTCGAGCCGTTTGCGCACCGAGCGGGTGGTCGTCAGGAGTTCATCGGCAGACAGGTTGAGGGTCATGACCGGAGACTACATTCGGACGAATGACCGCTGAACTGACGCCAGAGGTGACGGACCGCCTCACCAACGACGATTTCGGATGGCTGACCACGATCGCCCAGTCCGGATTGCCGGTGCCCCGGCTGATCTGGTTCCTGTTCAACGGATCCGAACTGTCGCTCTACACCCTGCCCGGCGCGGCCAAGGTGGCCCACGTCCGGAGGCATCCGCAGGTGAGCCTGAACCTCGACTCGGACGGCCAGGGCGGCGGCATCATCGTGGTCGGCGGTACCGCACGCATCGACGCCGAGGGGGTCGACTGCCGCACCGACGAGCCCTACTGGACCAAATACGCCGGGCACGCCGAGAGCATCGGGATCGCCGACGCCATGGCCGATTACAGCACCCGGATCACCATCGGTGTCGACAAGGTGTGGACCACCCCCACCGCGGGTTGATCGACAGCCGTTCTGGTCCCCCTATGGGGAGGAAAAGGAGACGCCGTGTTCGGCCTCTGCACACGCTTGGCTGCCGACTCCGTGGCGCGCTTGTTCGCCGCCACCGTCAGTCCCGCACCGAAGGAGACAGTGCGATTTCCCGAAATCGAAGGTCACACGAGCGCGCTGTCGATTCCGACCAGGCACGGCGCCGTCTCGGCCACCGTCTATCACCCGCAGCCTGAACCGGACCACACCCCGGCGGTGTACGTCAACATCCACGGCGGTGGTTTCGCCGTCGGCCACCGCGACCAGGACGACCCGTGGTGCCGCTACCTCGCCGCACACGCCGGCGTGGTCGTGGTCAACACCGATTACGTTCTGACTCCCCGACACCGGTTTCCGGCGCCGGCCGAGCAGATCTTCGATGTACTGCAGTGGGTGTCATCGCAGCATCGCGACTGGGATGGCGGCCGCCTGTGCGTGGGTGGTCAAAGCGCCGGAGGCAGCCTCGCGGCGGCGGCGTCCCGGTTGGCCCTGGAGAACGGCGGCCCGCCAATTCTGTTGCAGGTATTGCACTATGCGCCACTGGATCTCGTGACGGCCACCAGGGACAAGCACAGTCCGCTGGGATTGAAAGCGGTGATGAAACCCTGGATGGGCGAGGTGTTCGACACCGCGTACATTCCCGACCGGCAGCAACGGCGCGACCGGCTGGCCTCGCCGGCATGGGGCACCAACGGTGACGATCTGCACGGTATCGCTCCCGCCGTGGTGGTCACCGCGGAGTTCGACCGACTACGCGGCGAAGCCGCCTCCTACGCAGACAAACTGGCTGCGGCCGGTGCGCTGGTGGCCTACCACGAGGTGGCCGGGGTGGATCACGGTTACAACATCATGAGCGACGATCCCGAGGCCGTCGCCGCCACTCGGCGGATGTACCGCATGCTCGCCGAGCACGTCCAGCAGGTGACCAGGCTGCCCTGAGGCTTACCGGATGCTGGAGCGGACGACGCCGGTATTCCGGCCGGCCCGTTCGTCGGCCTCGATTTTCAGTTCGCCCACCACATCTTCGATGCCACGCGCGAGCGATGCGACATCGTCGATGTTGTCGGGGCAAGCGACGACACCCACGGCCAATGTGCCGCCGTAGGAGACGGCGGTGACGTTGAGATTGGCCCCTTCGAGCAACGGCGCCAGAGCGTGGATACCCACGACATGCGCTCCGGCGCAATAGATTTCCTGACGGGGGCCGGGAACGTTGGAGGTGATGGCATGAGCCACCGGAGAGTGGAAGCGCGACAGTTTGAGGCCGGTGTAGACACCCATGGCCATGCCGATGACCAGAGGGGGAACGACGTCGATGACGTCGGCGAGGTTGACCGGAGGCGCCGCCCGTCGTCCGTTCTTGATCTTGGCTGTGGCGTCGTGCACGCTGGCCAGCTGCTGCGCCGGATCAGCCAGATCGACCGGCAGTTTGACGACGACCGGCGACCAGCTGTTGGACGCGTCGCAGTCGACCCCACGTGTCGAGATGGGCATCATGGTGCGCAGCGGACGGCTGGGCACCGTGTCATGGATTTCCAACCACCGACGCACCGCCGATGTCGTCGCGGTCAACAGAACATCGTTGACGGTGACCTCGAACGTCGTGGTGATGACGCGCAGATCCTCCATCGACACCGCGGCGAACGCGACGCTTCGCCGTGCGGTGAGCGGGGCATTCAACAGGGTTCGCGGTGAGCTCTCGTCCTTCTCCGGCACCGGACCATCGCCTCGCTGTGGGCCGCCTGCGAGTAGCCGGTGGACCGATCCGCGCGCGGTTTCGACCACCGATCTGACCGCGACGGGACCCAACCTGGCGGCGATCCGAACGCCGACAGCGGTATTGGCCGCGATTTCATCGATCACGTCCCACGCCCTGGCGGCAGCGTCGGGCATCTCGGCGCCGTCTTGCTGTGGCGCCGAGACGAACTCGACATCCGGGTCACCGGTCATCAGTGCGGGCAGCACCGACGTCACCGCGCCCACCCCATCGGCCATCGCGTGGGAGAACTTGATCAGCACCACGAGCCTGCCATCAGACAGACCCTGTACCACCCAGGCATCCCACAGCGGACGATTGCGGTCCAGCGGCTGCGCGTGCAGCTCGCCGATCAGAGTGGTCAGCTCCTGCATGGTGCCGGGCTCGGCCAGCCGCACGCGGTGCAGATGCTTCTGGACGTCGAACGCGGGGTCCTCGACCCATGACGGCTGACCCAAGCCGAAGAGTTTGGTGAGCAGGCGCTGACGAAATTCCGGCATCGCCGCGGTACGTTCGGCCAGCAGCTTGTGGATCGCTCCTGCAGTCAATTCGCCGCGCGCCGTCGGGTCGCAGAACAACACAGCCGTCACGTGGGTGGACATCACGGATGTTTCGCCGTGCAAGGCGAAACCGTCAAGGCCGGTCAATCGGTTCATGCGCTCCATCTCTCTGCGCGCCGAGCAGCGAAACCGCTTGGTCTGCAACACATTCCAGCGGTCACCGGCGGCGAGTCCGGCGAGGGATCAGCGCCAGAACCCGTTCCTCTTCGATGTACTGCGATCGCCGTCGACATGGGTCCACTGTCCCGACTCGTAGCGGTATGCGTCTTTCACGCCGCCACGCGTCACGTCCAACGTGCCGTCCTTGTGCTCGATGTATCTGTCGCCGAATCGCATGTATTTGTCGATGCCGCCGTCAGCGAGCGTCACGGTGACTGTCATGGTCAAACCTCCAGATGAGCCGCTGATATCGGCTCATAGCGCGGCCACCCCGGTGGGGAGCAGTCGGACGGACACACGGACTCCAAGCGCCGCCGAAGAAGCGGAGCCCAGCGGGGCTGCGCTCAGCGCACCTTTTCGGGAATCGAGTTCAGTGTGGCCAGGACGTGTTCGGCGAGTTTGCCTGCTTCGGCGTTGTCCAGCTTGGAGTGCGCGCTGATGGTGTCCGTGACGAGCTGGAGGCGAATTTCGTAGGGACTGCGAGAAGTTGTGAGCGAAGCCATCGGACATCCTTTGTAGTCGAGCATATTCGCTCATAACTGAGCTGCTCGATACTCACGACCTTACGCTGATTCCCGGCCACCGTGTGCTCGATGAGCATGCGGACGTTCGTGACGCGAATGCCGTCCTGATACCTCACACCCAGTTACGCACGTCGCCGGAGTAGCCGCCGGGCTTGTCGCCGACCTTGACCCCGGGGCTGATGATCAGCTGCTGGTATTGCGGGGTGAACATCTTGTAGACCGATTGCGGCGGTACAGCGCTCGCCTGATCGAGGGTGACCCGCAGGTCGGCAGGCAGCTCGAAATCCAGCGCGGCCATGGTGCCGGCGAGTTGCTGGGCACTGCTGGCGCCGACGATGGCCGCCGCGATGCCGGGTTGGGTTGCCACCCAGTTGATCGCGACCTGCGCCATCGACACCCCGAGCTTGTCGGCGACCTCTGCCAGTGGAGTGAGCAGCTGCCAGTCTCGGTCGGTCAGATCGAGTGCCGAGGCGCCCGTGACACTGAGCCGGCCGCTTCCGCCCACACCCCGATCCCCCGCGTGGTACTTACCGCTGAGGAAACCCTGCCCCAGCGGACTCCACGCCGTGATTCCCATGCCGAGGCTCTGCCCCATCGGGACATGCTCGGTCTCGATCACCCGCTCGATCAGCGAGTACGGCAACTGCAGATTGATCAACGGCGTGAGGTTGTTGGCCACGGCGAAAGTCTGCGCCTGGGCGGCATACCACGCCGGAGTGTCCGAGACACCGGCGTAGCGAATCTTGCCTGAGCGCACCAGATGATCGAAGGTCTGCATCACCTCCTCGACCGGGGTCAGCCGGTCCCAGGAGTGCAGGAGGTACACATCGATGTAGTCGGTGCGCAACCGGCGCAATGATGCCTCCACGGCTCGCACCATGTGTTTGCGGCCGTTGCCGCCTCCGTTCGGGTCCCCGGGGAACATGCCGTTGGTGAACTTGGTGGTGAGCACCACCCGGTCACGCACCCCGGCCTCGGCGAGGAGCTCCCCGAGGATGGTCTCACTCTCACCGGCGGTGTAGAAATCCGCGGTGTCGAGGAAGTTGCCGCCCGCGTCGAGGTACTGATGCAGGATCGGGCGTGATTCGTCGATCGTCTTCCCGTAAGAGGCTTGGTAACCACTGGTCCCGAAGTTCATCGTTCCCAATGCAAGTCGGCTCACGCGTAAGCCGGACCGGCCAAGCAGGTAGTACTGGTCAAGCGCCATCGTCGTCACTCCATCTCTGAAACACACCGAATCCACAGCTGGTTACGGTCAGCGTCGGGGTTCATGTTCACACTGCGTTCGTCACTGTCCGCGGCTGACCACGACCACTGTGCGACAGACAAATTGGACTCACAAGTCCACTCTGTGTGACCCGCGCTGACCAGCTGCTGCTGGAGAGCGCCGGGCAGGTCGGCACATTGGACTTGCAAGTCCAGTGGGGCCTCACCACGATGAACCTGTGCTCACTCGTCGCGCTTTCGCCCAAGGACTCGGCCTCACTGTTGCCGCCACCTCGATTCTCAGCAGTGCGTCCGCACACGCCGCCCCGGCCTCATTCGCCCCGCTCAAGAGCGTCGACGCCGGCGAGCTGACCGTTGGTTACGCCGAAGCCGGGCCGCCGGACGGGCCGGTGGTGGTGCTGCTGCATGGCTGGCCCTACGACATCCACAGCTACGTCGACGTGGCCCCGCTGCTGGCCGCGCAGGGTTATCGGGTGTTGGTGCCCTATTTGCGCGGATTCGGGACCACACGATTTCGCGCGAACAACGCCAACCGAACGGGCCAGCAGGCCGCCCTCGCCCAGGATGCCGTCGACTTCCTGGACGCGTTGCACATCGAGCGCGCCATTGTCGGGGGATTCGACTGGGGCGCAAGAACTGCCGACATCGTGGCCGCGGTCTGGCCACAGCGCTGCAAGGCGCTGGTATCGGTGAGTGGATATCTGATCGTCAACCTCGCCGCAAACCAGCGACCGTTGACACCGGAAGCTGAACACGGCTGGTGGTACCAGTACTACTTCGCGACACCACGCGGCGAAGACGGTTACCGCGCCAACACCCACGCATTCAACAAGCTCATCTGGCAGGAAGCCTCACCCGCATGGCAGTTCGACGACGCCACCTACAACCGAAGTGCCACCGCCTTCGACAATCCCGATCACGTCCAGATCGTGATCCACAACTACCGTTGGCGCCTGAGCCTGGCGCCCGGCGACCCGCGATACGCAGCGCTCGACGACCAGTTGGCGACGAACCCCAAGATCTCGGTGCCGACGATCACCATCGGTAGCGACTTCGACGGCCCGAACAAAGACGGCGCCGCCTACCGCACCATGTTCACCGGCGCCTATTCGCACCGGGTGCTCGACGGAATCGGGCACAACGTGCCCCAGGAAGCGCCGCGGGAGTTCGCCGACGCCGTCGTCGCGGTGGACGCCTACTGAGGTGTTCCCGGAGCAACGCGCCGATGTCCTCACGGCGGGCGGGCAGTTGTCCGGTCGGTGCACTCAGCGGAAGTCCCGGGACTTCGACCCGACCCGCATCGACAACTTCTCCATGCGGTCCGCCACCACCGTGACCGCGCCCGAGGCATTCTGGACGATGCCGCGCACCATCAGCGCCGGCGCCGTCTGCGCCAGTTTGCGATGTTTGCTCCACAACCCGACCGAGCACACCACGTTCACCATCCCGGTCTCGTCCTCGAGGTTCATGAACGTCACGCCCTGCGCGGTGGCGGGACGCTGGCGGTGCGTCACCGCCCCGGCCACCAGCACCCGGGTGCCGTCGCGTACCCCAAGCAACTCGGCAGCGGGGATCACCCCCATGGCATCGAGGTCGTCGCGCAGGAACTGGGTGGGATAACTGTCGGGTGAAACGCCGGTGGCCCAGACATCGGAGGCCGCCAGCTCCACATCACTCATGCCGGGCAGGGTGGGCACGTGCGACGACGAGCCCACCCCCGGCAACCGGTCCGGACGCTCCGCGGCCGCGGCCCCGGCCGCCCACAGCCCTTCGCGCCGGGTGATCCCGAAACAACCCAGTGCGCCCGCGGTGGCCAGCGCCTCTGTCTGTGGGACCGACAGCTGCACCCGGCCGGTGAGATCCAGCAGAGAAGCAAAGGGACCGTGGGCATCTCGGTTGTCGACGATGCGCTGCGCCAGATCGTCTCCGATGTTCCGGACCGCGCCCAGCCCCAGCCGTACCTCCAGACCCGCGTTCTCCAGCGTGGCGTGCGCCAGGCTGGCATTGACATCCGGGCCGTGCACCAGCACTCCGTGCCTGCGCGCGTCGGCCACCAGCGTCTGCGGTGAGTAGAAGCCCATGGGCTGAGCCCGTAGCAGGGCCGCACAGAACGCCGCCGGGTGGTGCAGCTTGAACCACGAGGAATAGAACACCAACGACGCGAACGACAGCGAATGACTCTCCGGGAAACCGAAATTGGCGAATGCCTCCAGTTTCTCGTAGATCCGGTCGGCCAACGGCCCGGTGATGCCGTGTTGCTCACGCAGACCGTCGTAGAACCGGCCACGCAGTCGCCGCATCTTCTCGGTGGACCGTTTGGAACCCATGGCCCGGCGCAGCTGGTCGGCCTCGGCGGCGGTGAAACCCGCGCAGTCGACCGCCAATTGCATCAACTGTTCCTGGAACAGCGGCACTCCCAGGGTTTTCCGCAGCGCCGGTTCCATCGACGGGTGATCGTAGACAACGGGTTCCACACCGTTGCGTCTGCTGATGTAGGGATGCACCGAGTTGCCCTGGATCGGCCCGGGCCGGATCAGCGCCACCTCCACCACCAGGTCGTAGAACACCCGCGGTTTCAGTCGCGGCAGGGTGGCCATCTGCGCCCGCGACTCCACCTGGAACACCCCCACCGAGTCGGCTTTCTGCAGCATCTCGTAGACGGCCGCCTCCGAGAGATCGAGCTTGGCCAGGTCCACCTCGAGGCCTTTGTGTTCGGCCACCAGGTCGATGGCGTAGTGCAGAGCCGAGAGCATTCCCAGGCCCAGCATGTCGAATTTCACCAAACCTATTGCCGCACAATCATCTTTGTCCCACTGCAGCACACTGCGGTTTTCCATCCGCGCCCATTCCACCGGGCATACATCGGCGATGGGCCGGTCGCAGATCACCATGCCGCCGGAGTGGATGCCCATGTGCCGAGGCAGGTTCTTGATCTGCATGGCGAGGTCGATCACCGGTTCGGGAACACCGGCAACGTGCTCGGATTCGGCCAGGTTTCCCCACTGGCCGATCTGCTTGCTCCATGCGTCCTGCTGGCCTTGGGAAAAGCCCAGCGCGCGGGCCATGTCGCGGACGGCGCTGCGGCCACGGTAGGTGATGACGTTGGCCACCTGTGCGGCGTAGTCACGGCCGTATTTGTTGTAGACGTACTGGATGGCCTCCTCCCGCAGGTCGGATTCGATGTCGATGTCGATATCGGGTGGCCCGTCCCGCGCGGGTGAGAGGAACCGCTCGAAGAGCAGGTCGTTGGCGATGGGATCGATGGCGGTGACACCCAACGCATAACAGACCGCGGAGTTGGCCGCCGAACCCCGGCCCTGGCACAGGATCTTGCTGTTGCGGCAGAACTGGGTGATGTCGTGCACCACCAGGAAGTAGCCCGGGAAGTTCAGTCTGGAGATGATGTCGAGTTCCCGCTCGATCTGTGCGTACGCCTGGGGTGCGGCATCGCGTGGCCCGTAGCGCCGCATGGCACCCGCCATGGTCAGCTCCCGCAGATAACTGTCTTCGGTATGGCCGTCCGGTACGTCGAAGGGCGGCAGTTGCGGAGCGATGAGCTGCAGACCGAAAGCGCACTGCTCCCCCAGTTCAGCTGCGGCGGTGATAATCTCGGGCCGCTGAGCGAACAGCCGGGCCATCTCGTCACCCGAGCGCAGGTGTGCGCCACCGAGCGGGGCGAGCCAACCTGCCCCTTCGTCGAGAGACTGCCGCGCCCGGATGGCGCCCATGGCCATGGCCAGCCGGCCACGGTCCGGTGCGGCGAAGTGCGCACCGGTGGTGGCGATCAGCCCCACCCCGAACCGCGGCGCCAACGCAGCCAGGACGGCATTGCGTTCGTCGTCGAGCGGGTGGCCGTGGTGGGTCAGCTCGATGCTCACCCGGTCCGCACCGAACCGGTCCACCAGGTCCGCGAGTGCGCCCGCCGCGGCCTCCGGTCCGCCGTCCGACAGCGCTTGCCGGACATGGCCTTTGCGGCATCCGGTGAGGATGTGCCAGTGCCCGCCGGCCGCCTCGGTCAGCGCGTCGTAGTCATACCGGGGTTTCCCCTTCTCGCCGCCGGCCAGGTGCGCAGTCGAGATCTGCCGCGACAACCGCCGGTAACCCTCCGGTCCACGCGCCAGCACCAACAGATGCGGACCCGGCGGATCCGGGACCTCGGTACGGGCACCGTTGCCCAGCGACAGCTCCGCGCCGAAGACCGTCTGCATGTCGAGTTCGCGCGCGGCTTCGGCAAATCGCACCACGCCGTAGAGACCGTCATGGTCGGTCAGCGCGATGGCACGCAGGTCCAGCCGCGCAGCCTCCTCGACAAGTTCTTCCGGGGTACTGGCCCCATCGAGGAAACTGTAGGCCGAATGGGTGTGCAATTCGGCATAGGGCATCCGGGACCGGACCCGCTGCTCTCCGGTGGGCTCGTACGCCTCCCGCTTGCGCGACCATGCCGGACTGTCCCCGCCGTCACCGGTGGGCTCTTTGAACGGCATGCCGGCGCGGCGCGGCTTGCTGTTGAGCACCCGCTCCATCTCGCCCCAGCTCGGCGGCCCGAGGAACTTGTCCACCGCAGCAGTCTATCGAACAATTGTTCGAGCGGCACCGTTCGAGGAACGCACCCCAACACCTGATTCACGATGCTCAGTCGGTGACGTCGCCCTCCGTTTCACCCCGAATCAGCGCAGGCTCGGGGCTCATCTCAACCTGCCCATCGCATCCTGGCCGAATGGTCTCGGCGTGGGCTTTGACAGTCGCCAGCGTCGCCCGCAGAACATGTCCGACGAACGGCCGGACCAGGTGCCAGTACAGCAGGAACCGGCGACGTACGGCCGCGTCGGTGGTGACGGTGCGGCACTCGTAGCTCAACAGCGTCCGGTGTCCGTACGGCCGCACCGAGAGATTGGCCGCGATCTTGCCCCACCCCGGCTCGGCGAAGCGGGTGAACTCGTCGACCGTCACCTGACGCCACTCGATCACCGGGGTCCAGAACCGGCCCACCGCACCGAACGCGATCTCGCGCTCGTCGCTGCCCAGTACCAGCCACCCTGGCAACCCGCCGTCCGCGATCACCAGCGACGTGGGCACCGGCGGCGCTGCGCCGACCAACCTCGCCGGCAGCCCGCGCAACCACATCGCCGCCAGCAGAATCGGGGTCCGCACCGTCAACAGGTCCAGCTCGCGAGCCACTTGAAGCACGCACCGCGGGTCGGCTTCCACCACACAGTGTTCGGTCAGCACCGCGTCGTAGCGGGGCATCACCGCTTCGATGATCATCCGGTCGGCGGTCATGTCCTCGAGTGTCGGGCTGCAACGCACGGCGCAACCAGTGCCCGAAGTCCTCGATGCCCGGGACTTTGTGGCCTTTCGGCGTCCCCTGCCCGCGACGGACAGTGGGAGCGGTGGTGGTGAAAATGAGTGACACAGTCAAGACCGATGACACAGTGGCCAACATCGACCTGATCAAGAAGGTCGTCGAGCTGGCCGGGCGCGCGCCGTCCCTGCACAACAGTCAGCCCTGGCAGTGGGTGATCGACGGCACGGGCCTGCAGCTCTGGCTCGATCGCAGCCGTATCGTCCGCCACACCGATCGTGGTGGGCGGGAAGCTCTGATCAGCTGCGGGGCGGCGCTGGATCATCTCCGGGTGGCCGCGGCCGCATCGGGATGGCAGACCTTCGTCGAACGATTCCCGAACCCGAACCGGCCCGAGCATCTGGCGACCATCGAGTTCTGGCCTGCCGAGTTCGTTTCGGCCGCCACCCGGTGCCGGGCCGACGCCATCCTGCGCCGCCACACCGACCGGCTGCCCTTGCGGGCGCCCGAGGGACTCAACGTCCTGGTGCCGGTTCTGCAGCACCTGATCGACGACGATTCCGCCCGTCTCGACGTGCTCCCCGCAGCGCTCTTACCCGAGTTGCTCGAAGCATCGGCCCTGACCGAGGCGACACGTCGATACGACGCCTCCTACCAGGCCGAGTTGGATTGGTGGACAGCGCCATTCGAACTCGACCAAGGCATTCCACCGGCACTGCTCAACGGTGTCGCCGACAACGACCGCGTGCCCGCCAACCGCAACTTCCCGGCCGCCGGACACCCGGCGACGCACCGCGGGGCGGACCAAGACCAGGCCGTGATACTGGTGCTGTCGACCCCCGACGACACCCCCGCCGATGCGGTGGCCTGCGGCGAGGCACTGTCCACGGTGCTACTGGAATGCACCGCCGCCGGGCTGGCCACATGCACGGTGTCCCACGTGACCGAAGTCGCCGCCGCCCGTGCGGTGGTCGCCGAACTGGTCAACCGTCACGGGGTACCGCAGGTGCTGATCCGGGTGGGCCGCGCCTCCGAGCTCGACGAGTACCTGCCGCAGGCCCCGCGCCGCGAACTTCACGACATCCTGCGGATGCGGCGTCCGGAAGTGGGCACGCCGGATCAGAAGTGAAAACCGAGCTCCGCGGGGACGTCGCTGCGGAACGCCTGGTCCATCTGAACCACTAGTGCACGGTCACCGCACCGGATCCGGTTGGCCGCCGCCAGGTCGAGCACGCTGTGCACACCGAAGTAGACACTGCCGAGCACATCGAGGTCCAACCGCAGATCTGCCGGCGCATCCGAAGGTGCACACTTGGCCTCACCGTCGCGCACCTCGAGCATGAATCGTCCACCGTCAGAACGGAACTGGTCGCCCACATCCAAGACCATGCTGACGTCGGCGAGGTACCGGCGCGCCTGTAGCGCAGCCGGGACATCCATGATCCGCAGCCACAGGGCGTCCTCCTGCCAGGTGGTCTTCACCTGCCGCGAGTCCACCAGCAGGTACGGCAGCGGGTCAGCCGGGAAGGTGTCGATGAGAACTTCCTCGATCAGGTCGAGACCGAGCAGCGTGCGCCACAACGCCGCGTGCGCCTGCGGGGTCACGGCGGTCACGGCCTCCACGTGGGCCACCATGGCGGCGCCGTGCTTGACCCGGTAGAGGGCCCATCCGTCGGGGTGCAGCAGTCCGAACCATGCTGTGCCGCCGTCGCGGTCGGATTCCCGGTCGGCCAGCAGGTCGTCCCACAGCGCGTCGGGGCAGGCCAGACCGCCCGGAGTGGCGCGCCGCCAGCGGTCGTAGATCTCGGCCAACTCGGCGCGGTGCTCGCCGGGGTGCACCAGCCGCACCTCACCGTCATCGAAGGCGTCGGCGTGGAACCGGGCGAACCGCCGCTGCACCGCGAAGCGCCGTTCTATGGTGGCCGGGCCGTATCCGAAACGCCCGTAGATGCCGCCTTCGCTGGCGGTCAGCGCGGCGATGGGATAACCGTCCGCCGCGACCCGGTGGTGCAGTTCGGCGTACATGTCTCGCAGCACCCCCCGCCTGCGGTGAGTGGGTGCCACGGCGACCGCGGACACCCCGGCGGTGGCCACGATGGCGCCGCCGGGCACCGTCAGCTCCATGTCGAGATAGCGCGCCATTCCGATGATGTCGTCACCGTCGGGAACAACGAGCGAGCCGTTGTCGGCCACCATCACCTTCCACGGCGGCTGACTCTCGGGGGTTGTGTAGGCGCCGAAACAGGTTGCGGCCAGCCGCGACATCGCCTGCTGGTCGTCGTCGGTCGCAGACCGTACTGACCACTGACTCACATGACCACAGTGCCATACGGCGCAAACGGATTAGGGAGCGCTGGTGCTTCACGGTGGTCCGACCGTGAAGCACCAGCACCGGTCTCGAACAGACCTCTTGCGCCTGAACTCGAAGCCCCCGAGCTAGCAGCTCCGGGCCAGCGCGCCGGTGACCGTGCCGTACGGCCCGAATTTCACCGATGCTCCGAGGACACACGTCTCGAAGTGGATGTTCTTGGTGAACCAACCGTATAACTCGCGAACGGGTTCGGGAAGCTGTGACACCAGAACCATCGGGTCGAGATGGAACAGAGTGGCGTACGGCGCCGGCGGCTCCGGGTTGGATTCGCCGATCCAGATCCATTTGTTCTGCAGCGGTGCGTTGTACGGCGTTTCCGACGGTCCTACCAGAGCGCCCGCGGTGTCATCGAGATACGCGGTGGCCAGGAACGCGGAGTTGCCGACCGCCTGTGCAGCTGCAGCCGTGATGTCCTCGTCCGCCTGGGCCAGCGCTGCCGGCGTGAGCACTGCTGCCGCCGTGAGCGCAACGGCAGCGGTACTGATTTTCACCCTGTCGGCGATACCTGTCATACATCCCCCTTTTCGTGTGGTTTTCGTGCGCGACAACCACAGTTGTCGCACGCGGCTTGACACGCGTCAACTTCGGGAGATCAAGATCACAACTCGCGTTTACCGCAGGTCACAGCGGTGTGTCTACCACATGACGAGAAACCGACAGCAGGGCTCAGAAACGGTCGGCGGGAACGGCCCTGTCCATCGTGGCTCCGGTGAAGAACTCCGGGCGGCGCGAGCGCATGACCAACATCAGTACCGCCCCCAGCAACAACAGACCGAAGCCGATGAAGAACACCAGGCCGATGCCACCGATGGACGCGCCGCTGGCGTTGTCCGGGTTCATGCTCTCCTTGACCGAGATGATGAACACGGCCGCCAGAATCAATCCACCCAGCAGCGGGAACAGGAACTTGAAAACGACGTTGTGCGCGCTGGCGAACAGTTCACCGCGGAAGTACCAGACACAGGCGAACGCGGTGATGCCGTAATACCAGCAGATCATGATGCCAAGGGCGGCAATGGTATCCAGCAGTATCGACTCCGACAGCAGGCTCACCAGGGTGTAGAAGACACCGGTCACCAGACCGGCGACCGCGGTGCTGAACGACGGTGTGAGGAACCGCGGGCTGATTTCGGCGAACTTCTTCGGGAACGCACCGTAGGCCCCCATCGCCAGCATGGCGCGCGCGGCAGGCAGGAACGTCGTCTGCAGGCTCGCGATCGAGGAGGCGAACACCGCCAGGTACAGCACCAGCCCTCCGGTGTCACCGAGCACCGGACGGGCCAGCGCTCCGAACACGTTGGCCGAGTTCTCCTCGTTGCCCAGTCCCAGGCCCTCCTCCCCGACGCCGGCATACATCATCACCGCGACGGCAACCAGCAGATAGGTGATGAGAATCGAGATCACACAGAGCAATCCGGCGCGCCCCGGCACCTTGGTGGGGTCCTTGGACTCCTCGCCGAGGGTCAGGCAGGTGTCCCATCCCCAGAACGCGAAGATCGAGCCGGTGACACCGATGACGAACGCGCCCATGGCCAGACCGGAGAAGGGGTTGAACCAGTCGAGGTCGAAACTCAGGCCCGCCGGCGCGTCCCCGCGGCCCACATGCGCGATCGCCACGACCGCGAAGGCCACCAGCACGATCATCTGGAACCCGACCAGCACGTACTGCACCTTCTCGCTGGTGGTGATACCACGGCTGGCGATGAAGGTGGCCACGCCCAGGAACGCGAGTGTGCTGACGATGTTGACGGCGGTGTTGTAGGCCAGGTCGGCGATCGACGGCTGATCCACCAGTTCGGCGATGAACAAGTAGAAGAACTCGACTGCGATGGCGGCCAGATTGGACAGCACGATGATGGTGGCGATCACCATGCCCCAGCCACACATCCAGCCGACGTAGGGACCGAATGCCTTGGTGGACCACGTGAATGACGCGCCGCAGTCCGGTGCCCGCGAATTCAGCTCGCGGTAGGCGTACGCGGTGAGGAACATCGGAATGAAACCGGCGATGAAGATGGCCGGCATCTTCAGCCCCACCGCGGCGACGATCAAGCCGATGCTCGCGGTCAGCGTGTAGCCGGGCGCCACCGACGAAATGCCGAGCACCGCACCGGAGAACGTACCGACCTTCCCGGCGGCCAGACCTTTGGCAACCAGACCCGCATCTGCTTCGGCGCGGTGCAACTGGTCTCCGGATGACGTTTCGGTCATGGCAGGTCCTCCTCACCGAATTGTTCCCGGGGTACGACGACCATGGGCACCTCGAGGACACGCAGCATCTTCGCCGCGGTGGAGCCGAGGAACAATCGGCGCGGCGCGCCGAGCCGGCTGGAACCCACCATGATCAGATCGCCATCGCGCCAGTCGAGTTTGTTCACCGCGGACTCCACCGACGGGCCGTCCACAATGGTGGCTTCCACCGGGAATCCCTCGGGCAGTTCGTGTTTGGCCGTCTCCAGAGTTTGGCGGGCATGATCGAGGGCGCGTTGACGCACGGCCTCGTCGTCACCGCGCAGCGAACCGAACATCGGGTCCAGCGCCACCAGCGACACCAGCCGCAGCGGGGTACCCGCCGCGGCGCTGGCCCGCACCGCCGTCGACAACAACAGGTCGGCGCCCTGCAGTTGCCCCAGCGCGCAGGTGACCTCACGGACCCGTTCCACCTTGGAATGGCGGGTGCCCCGCGGCGCCAGAGCCAGAGGCACCGGCGCGGAATGCAGCAGCTCCCCGGTGACCGACCCGATGGAATATCGTCCGATCAGGCCGTCCCCGGCGGCCCCGACGACGATCGCCTCCGCACCCAACCGGGCCGACTCCTCGATCAGACCGGCCGCGAACGACTCGTTGGAGGACACGTGTGTGGCTACCTCGATGTCCTCGGGCACCGACGCGGCGGCGGCATCGAGCCAGGATTGCGCATGGTCGGCCAAAATCTCGTCGTACCCGCCGTCCGGCACCAGACCGGGGCGCATCCGGTCACGGGGCAGCACCAGGCACAGGTCCAGCGCCGCACCGAGGGTGCGGGCCAGCCGTACCCCGAGAGTCAATCCGTCATCGCCGCTGGGGGTGGCGAGGTAACCGACGATCAGCCGCATGCGGTTCATCCTGGCAGCCACGGCGGTTCGCAACGTGGGATCGCCCGAATTCGGCGGGCGCCGTCACGCAGTGAAGGTGGCGACCCCGTCTTCGAGCACCAGCCGCGATCCCGAACCGTCGGGGGCGGCCGCCTCCGTGGTGAACAGGGCCTGGCCGGGTTCGGTGCGCCAGATCGACGTGGTGAGCGTTTCCCCCGGGAACACCGGTGAGGTGAATCGTGCCGACATCCCGGTGATCCGCGAGGCGTCGCCGCCACCGAGATCGGCGACCAGGGCGCGGCCCGCGAAACCGTAGGTGCACAGCCCGTGCAGGATCGGTTTAGGGAAGCCGGCGAGGGTCTGCGCGAACCAGGGGTCGCTGTGCAAGGGGTTGCGGTCACCGGACAACCGGTAGATCAACGCCTGATCGTCACGCGTGGGCATCGCTGTACGCGAATCCGACTCCCGCTGCGGCAGTTCCGGAGCCGCGGGCCGCGTGCCGGGTTGCCCGCCGAATCCGCCGGCGCCGCGGATGACGAAGGTCGCTAGCGTCTCCACCACCACCTCGTCGGTGCTCGGGTCTGTTCCGCGCGCCCGCAGCATCACGATGGCGTTCTTGCCTTCACCTTTGTCCTGCAGGTCGGCAACTTCGGACTCCACCAGCAGTTTGCCCGCCGGCGGGAGCGGCCTGGCCAGCTGGATCTGCTGCGAGCCGTGCAGCAACATCCCAAAGTTGAACTCGCCGATCTTGCCGATGGCCGGGAAACCGATGCAGGCGATCACCGCGTAGGTGGGCAACACCTGTTGGGTCACCTCGTGGCTGTTGTCGGTGGTGAAGGCGAGATCGGCGGTGCCGCAACCGACGCCGAGCGCGTAGAGCATGGTGTCGCGGTCGGTCCACTCGAAGACGTAGGGGTCGGCCTTCGCGCCGATGGCCGTCGGATCGATCGCCATTGAGGCTCCCTTCGCATCTCTTTCCCCCGACATTACTGACCCGGATGCGCGCCGCGGCGACAGACATGGCCTTATAGAAGGCGTGCCGCAGACACTGAAGGACGTCTTGGAACTGTTCGCCGTCGAGGATGTCGGCGGCGGCACCTACCTCGGGCCGCAGCCGGTCGACGATGTGGAACGGGTGCGCGTGTTCGGCGGGCAGGTCGTCGCCCAGGCCATGGCCGCGGCCGCACGCACGGTGCCGGGCCGGCTGCTGCACAGCCTGCACGTGTCGTTCCTGCGCCCGGGCAACCCCAACCGCCCGTTGGAGTACGACGTCGTCTCACTGCGGCAGGGCCGCACCTTCTCCACTCGCCGGGTGACCACCCGGCAGGGCGAGGTGGTGGTGATGGAAGCGATGGTCTCGTTCATCGAGCCCATCGACAACGGCGACTACCACCAGCCCATGCCCCTGGTCGCCGCCCCGGAGAGCCTCCCCAGCCTCGAAGAGCAGCTGGCGCCCTACATCGACGAGGGCTATGCGGAGCTGGTGCGGCTGCGGCTGTTCGAGATGCGCTACATCGATCCCCCACCCCGGGTGGCCGTCGACGCCGGGGTTCCCGACGAGGCGGTGTGCCGGCTGTGGCTACGGGTGGAATCCGCACCGCCACCGCAGTTGCTGACAGATCCACTACTGGCGACCTGTCTGCTGGGCTATGTCAGCGACTGGACGATCCTGGACCCGGTGCAGGTGGGCGTCGGCAAGACGTGGCAGAACATGGAGACCATGGCGTCGCTGGACCATGCCATGTGGTTTCACCGTCCCGTCGATTTCTCCGACTGGCTGCTCTACGACCAGCGCGCACCCAGCGCGATCGGCGGCCGGGGGCTGGGAACTGGGCTGATCTACAACCGCAGCGGCGAACTGGTCTGTACGGTGACCCAGGAAGGTTATCTGGGAAGGCGGCGCTAGATGCCCAGGTTCGTCAAGGCGGCGGTCACGGTTGCTGCGGTGGCAGTGGTGGGTGCGTGTGGTTCGGAACCTCCACCCCCGGAATCGATCACGGTGACCTTCGTGCGGCACGCCGAGTCCGAGGGCAACGCCTCCGGGCTGATCGACACCTCGGTGCCGGGCCCCAGCATCACCGCCGACGGCCAGAAACAAGCCGAGCAGGTGGCAGACGAGTTGCGCGACAAAGACTTCGACGGCATCTATGCCTCGTCGATGGTGCGCACGCAGCAGACCGCCGCACCGTTGGCCGAGGACCTCGGCGAGCAGGTCGACGTGTTGCCGGGACTGCAGGAGATCCCGGCCGGGTGGTTCGAGGGCACGCCGGAGGCCGACGCCGTTTCCACCTACGGCTTGGCACCCATGCAATGGCTGCAGGGTGAGCGGGACGCCCGGATCCCCGGCGCCATCGACGGCAACCAGTTCAACGAGGAGTTCACCGAAGCCGTGCAGCGGATCTACGAAAGCGGTGACAAGAACGCCGTCGCCTTCTCCCACGCCGGCGCGATCATGACCTGGACGCAGATGAACGTCTCCAATCCGGACGGGGAACTGCTGCGGTCGCATCCGCTGCCGAATGTCGGTCAGGTGGTGATCAAGGGCAACCCGGTAACGGGCTGGACGCTGGTCAGCTGGGACGGCCTCGCGCAATCATGAGTGTCACCCACACGTTCTGCCGGTACTGCCTGGCCTCGTGTGGAGTCGACGTCACCGTCAGCGACAATCGCGTCACCAAGATCGCCGCAGACAAGCAGAATCCGCACAGCTGGCAGGATTTCTGCGCCAAGGGCCGCAACGCCGCCCAAGTGGTGGAACATCCTCGCCGTATCCTGGCCCCGATGCGCCGCGTCGGCGACGGTTATGTCGAGGCTTCGTGGGAGGAGGCGCTGGCCGATATCGCGGTGCGGCTCAACGCCGTCATCGACGCGGGCGGCCCAGACGCGGTGGGCGCGTATTACGGCAATCCCGCCGGCTTTTCGTCGTCGAACATCGTCTTCATGAACGCCTGGCTGGACGCGATCGGCACCCGTAACCGGTATGCGGTGGGGTCGGTGGACCAGAACGCCATGCATGTGGTGTCCTCGGCGATGTACGGCTCGCAACTGCTGGCGCTGGTCTCCGATATCGACAGCTGCGACTACTTCCTGCTGGTGGGCACCAATCCCGCTGTGAGCGCCTGGAATTGGCTGGAGTCGGCGCCCGGTGGTTGGCGCCGGGCGCTGGAGCGCCAGAAGGCCGGTGCGACGATCGTGGTGGTGGATCCGGTGCGCACCGAGAGCGCCGAACGCGCCGATGTGCATCTGGCGGTGCAGCCGGGCCAGGATTGGGCGCTGCTGCTGGCGATGGTCAAGGTGATTTTCGACGAGGGCCTCGAGCATCGCCGCGACTGTAGCGAACTGGCCACCGGGACAGACGAGCTGCGAGCCCTGGTGGCGTCGTGCGATCTCGATGACCTGGCGTTGCGGTGTGGGGTGCGACGGCCTGAGATCGAACAAGTGGCACGGGATTTCGCGGCAGCCCGCGGCGCCATGGTGGTGACCCGCACCGGGGTGTCGCTGCACGCCTCGGGCACGGTCGCCGAGTGGCTCGGTCATGTCTTCAACCTCATCACCGGGCGGATGGACCGTCCGGGCGGACGACGCTTCGAACGCGGGTACATCGACACCCTGCGCTTGTTCGACATGGTCAAAGAGCAACCCCATCGCAGCCGGCTGGCCGGCCGCGAGATGGTGGCCGGCGCCCACGCATTGGCCGAACTGCCGGACGAGATCACCACCCCCGGCCGTGGCCAGATCCGGGCGATGCTGATCAACAGCGGCAACCCGGTGGTGTCCGGGCCCGACGGCGCCCGGCTGGACGCGGCGCTGGCCGGGCTGGATCTGCTGGTGGCCATCGACTTGGTGCAGCGCGAGAGTCATCGGCACGCGCACTGGCTGCTCCCGGCCGCACACTGGCTGGAGCGCGACGATCTGTTGGCGTTCACCAGCGGCATGCACGACCAGCCCTACATCCAGTACGGCCGGCGAGCTGTGCAGCCGCCGCCCGGGGTGCGGGAGGAGTGGCGTATCTTCACCGACCTCGCGATCGCCATGCGCCGGCCGCTGTTCGGTGCGCGCGGAGTCAACGGTTTCATCTCGGCCACCCGCCGTGTCGCCTCGTGGGCCCGGCGGCCGTCGCTGGAGTTCGGGCCGCATTGGTTGCACCGGCTGATGGTGTTGACGAGCCGGAAAGTCAACGGCCGCAGGCTGACCTGGCGTGATCTGGAGGACAATCCGCACGGGTTGGTGCTCGGCCCGCGCGAGTACGGCCACTTCGCCCAGGCGTTGCGCACCCCGGACAAGTTGGTGCAGGTGGCGCCCGCGGAGTTCGTCGCCCGGGCCCGCGAACTGCTGGCCGGGCCACATCCGGTGGCGCCCGAGGGATATCCGTTCCAGCTGGGCAATCGCCGGCACCGGCATTCGATGAACTCGTGGCTCAACGAATTGCCCGGTCTGCATCCGGCGGGCAGGGACAACGGCGTGCTGATCAATCCTGCCGACGCGGCGCTGTACGGCATCGCCGACGGCGATCGGGTGCGGCTGTTCTCCCCCGTCGGCTCGGTGGAGCTGGTGGCGTCGGTGTCCGAGCGGCCGCGCCCAGGCTTGCTGGTGGTTGAACATGGTTGGGGCTCACGGGTTTTCGATCCTCGCGGCGGGCGTCCCCCGGAATCGTTCGGCGTCAACCGCAATCTGCTGATGGACCGTACCGATCTGGACCCGCTGTCGCAGACTCCGGCCCTGAGCTCCGGCTACGTCGCCCTTGCCCGGCTGTAGTTGTCACAACCGCACCCCCTGTCAAGGTTGGTTGACGCGGCGCGATGGAGCGAGCACCATGACCTCATGCGCTATGTCGTTACCGGCGGTACCGGGTTCATCGGGCGCCACGTCGTCAGCCGAATCCTGCAATCCGACCCGGACGCCGACATCCAGGTGCTGGTGCGGGCGTCGTCGCTGGGCCGCTTCGATCGTCAGCCCTGGAGCAGCCTGGTCACCCCGCTGATCGGTGACCTCCTTCAACCCGGCCTCGGCCTGGCCGACGAGCTCGGCCACGTCGACCATGTGGTGCACTGCGCCGCGGTGTACGACGTGACCGCACCGGAGGCCGATCAGCGTGCCGCCAACGTCGACGGCACCCGCGCGGTGATCGACGTGAGCGTGCGGCAGAGCGCACTGCTGCATCACGTGTCGTCGATCGCGGTGGCCGGCACCTACGCCGGAGTGTTCACCGAGGACGATTTCGACCTCGGCCAACAGCTGCCGACGCCCTATCACCAGAGCAAGTTCGACGCCGAGAAGCTGGTGCGCAGCACACCGGGATTACGCTTCCGCATCTACCGGCCCGCGGTGGTGGTGGGCGACTCACGAACCGGCGAGATCGACAAGATCGATGGCCCCTACTACTTCTTCGACCTGCTGGCCAAGCTCGCTACACTTCCGCGGCTCACCCCGCTCGCGCTGCCCGATGTGGGCCGGATGAACATCGTGCCGGTCGACTACGTGGCCGACGCGCTGACGGCGCTCATACACACCGACGGCTACGACGGCCAGACGTTTCACCTGACGGCGCCGAAGTCGGTGGGCCCGCGGGGGTTCTACCGTGCCCTCGCCCCGGCGGCGGGGCTGCCCCTCCACCCCGTCGCGATGCCCGACGCGGTCGCCGCTTCGTTCCTCGAGGCACGCGGGCGAGCGAAAGTGTGGCGCAACATGGCGGCCACCCAACTCGGCATTCCGGCCGAGCTCTTCGACTCCGTGGCCATGACGTCGGAGTTCACCGCCGAGCACACCCGAGAAGCGTTGCGCGGGACGGGTATCGAGGTGCCAGAGTTCCGGTCGTATGCGCCGGCGCTGTGGCGTTTCTGGGCGCAGCAGCATCAGTCCGGCGAACCGCTGGCCGGACGGCACGTCATCATCACCGGCGCATCCAGCGGCATCGGCCGGGCCGCGGCCCTTGCGGTAGCCGCCCGAGGGGCGACGGTGTTCGCCCTGGCCCGCAACGGCCAGGCACTCGACGAGCTGATCACCGAGATCCGCCGCGCCGGCGGGCAGGCGCATGCCTACACCTGCGACGTCACCGACTCCGCCTCGGTGGAGCACACCGTCGCCGACATCCTGGGCCGCTTCGGTCATGTCGACTACCTGGTGAACAACGCCGGGCGCTCGATCCGGCGATCTGTCGGCGCCTCCACCGACCGGTTCCACGACTACGAGCGGGTCATGGCGGTGAACTATTTCGGCGCGGTCCGCATGGTCCTGGCGTTGCTCCCGCATTGGCAGGAACGACGGTTCGGCCATGTCGTCAACGTCTCCAGCGCCGGAGTGCAGGCCAGCTCGCCGCGGTATTCGGCCTACCTCCCCACCAAAGCGGCACTGGATGCGTTCGCCGAGGTGGTCTCGACGGAAACGCTGTCGAGTCATGTGACGTTCACAACCATCCACATGCCCCTGGTCCGCACACCGATGATCACCCCGTCACGACGGCTGAACCCGGTACCGGCGATCAGCGCCGAACACGCCGCGGCCATGGTGGTGCGCGGGTTGATCGACAAGCCGGTGCGCATCGACACCCCCTTGGGCACGCTCGGAGACGCCGGTCGTTACCTGGCCCCGAAGCTGTCGCGGCGGCTGCTGCACCAGCTGTATCTGGGTTATCCGGATTCCGCCGCGGCGCGCGGAACGGAGGCCCCGGCCGCCGTCAACGTGACACGCCGGCCGCGCCCGGCTGCCCGGGTTCCCCGGGTGCGGATACCAGGCCCGGTCAAACGCGCTGCGCGACTGGTGCCCGGCGTGCACTGGTGATCACGGCCAGACCCGGTCGGTGACGGTAGGGTCTTCGAAATGACCACGGCGGCTGAATCCACGGACGGCATCCCGGTTTTCGTCGATGTCGACACCGGGGTGGACGACGCGATGGCGTTGGCCTATCTGCTGGCCAGCGACGGTGTCGACCTCGTGGGAATCGCCTCCACGGGCGGCAACGTCGCGGTGGACCAGGTGTGCGAGAACAACCTGGGGCTGCTGGAACTGTGCGGCGCCGGCGACATCCCGGTGTCCAAAGGTGCACCGCGACCGTTGGTGACGCCGCTGCGCACCGCCGAGGACACCCACGGACCGCGGGGACTCGGCTACGCCGAGCTGCCGCCCACCGAACGGCGCCTCACCGAGCACGACGCCGCCACCGCGTGGGTGCGGGCGGCGCACGCCCATCCTGGTGAGCTGGTGGCCGTGGCAACCGGTCCGCTGACCAATCTGGCGCTGGCGATGCGCCTGGAGCCCGGGCTGCCCCGACTGCTGCGGCGGCTGGTGATCATGGGCGGGGCGTTCGGCTACAAGGGCAACACCACCCCGGTGGCCGAATGGAACATCAGCGTCGACCCGGAGGCGGCCGGCGAGGTGTTCAGCGGATGGAACGCCGCCTGGGGGCTGGATGCACCCGGACACGTGCCGATTGTGTTGGGGCTCAACCTGACCGAGCACATCGCGATGACACCGGCCGTGCTGGCCCGGCTGGCCGCGGCCGCGGATTCAGCGACCATGACGATGAGCGTGCTCGATACCAGAGGTGTCCGATCGGCGGCGGCCAATCCGCTGATCCGTGTCCTCGAAGACGCGATGCGGTTCTACTTCGAGTTCCACTACGACCAGGGCGAAGGCTATCTGGCCCACTTGCACGACCCGCTCGCGGCAGCGGTGGCGCTCGATCCGGAACTGGTGCGCACCCGGCCGGCGACGGTCGATGTCGAGTTGACCGGCACACTGACCCGCGGCATGACCGTCGCGGACTGGACCGGCATCTGGGGCCGCGAACACAATGCGCTGATCGGCGTGGACGTCGACCCGACGGTGTTCTTCGACCGGTTCATCGACCGGGTGGGACGCTTCGCCCGAGGGCTGGCCTGATCGGCGCGGCTAGTCGTCGGTGACGGTCAGCGTCACGTCGATGTTGCCGCGGGTGGCGTTGGAGTACGGGCACACCTGATGCGCTTTGTCGGCCAACTCGACGGCGGCGTCGTGGTCGACGTGCGGCAGGGTGATCTCCAGTTCGACGGCCAGCCCGAAGCCGCCACCCTCGAGGTTGCCGAGGGAGACCTTGGCGCCGACGGCGGAGTCGCTGACGTCGGCCTTGGCCTCGCGGGCCACCAGGCGCAGCGCGGAGTGGTAGCACGCCGCGTAGCCGATGGCGAACAGCTGCTCGGGGTTGGTGCCGGTGCCGCTGCCACCCATCTCCTTGGGGATGGACAGGTCGAGTTCCACCTTGCCGTCGGAGGTGGTGGCGTGGCCGTCGCGTCCGTCGCCGGTGGCCAGTGCCTCTGCGGTGTAAATAGCTTGCATGCCATGTCCTTTCAGGGTTTTGCGAGGGTTTTGCGGGTTGGGGCCTTACTGGGTGGGGTCACGGACGACCGCGGTGAGCCGGTTGACGTCGTCACGCAGCCGGATGACGTCCTGCTCGGTCATGCCGGAGCTGCCCAGCGTCTCGGCGAGCCGTTCCGGCACACAGCGCACCTTGGCCTCGAGCCGGCGACCGGCCGTGGTGAGTGCGACGCGCACGGACCGCTCGTCGAGCTCCGAGCGCTGCCGGTCGATCAGTCCGCCGACCTCCATTCGCTTGAGCAGCGGTGACAGCGTGCCCGAATCCAGTTGCAGCCGTTCACCGAGCTCGCGGACGCTCATCGGGCCTTCGTCCCTGAGCACGATGAGGACCAGGTACTGCGGGTAGGTGAGGCCAAACTCCGTCAACAACGGCCGGTACGCGGCGGCTACAGCGCGGGACGCGGCGTACAGCGCGAAACACAGATGGTCGTCGAGGCTCAGCTTCGCCATGCGCACCACCGTAGCACAACCGAATTGTGCACAACTTAATTGCCCTCAATCTATACCCCTACTCGTATACCCCCTCCACATACCAACGTCGGCGCCGATAACACAGCAGCAACGCCCGGGCGCAGTCGCCAGCCCGGGCGTCACTTTCCAGCAAGACCTGTACGCGCGCAGTGCGTCCCGCCGAGGCCGCCTGTGGGTCCCACCAGCGCTCGTCGACCTGCCACGGCCCCGCCCACCACTGCAGGTCACCCCGGAAGGCCTTGGTTCGAACACCTTTGGTGTCGGGCGAATCCAACCTGGCCGGGTCAGAGCTGAACAGCCCGCGGCCGGTGACCCGCACCGGGTTGCCGTGTGCGTCGAGTAACTCCACCGGTTCGTCGAGGACAACGGTGGGCGACGGCTCGGGCAGTTGACCCGGCCAGGGCTGCGCCGGATCCGCCATGGGTACCAGCTCATCCCCCAATGGCGTCAACGTAATTCGTTCGACAGGCCCGCGGCCGCCGCTGAGCACGGGAACCTTCACCGCCTCGGGACCGAGCAAGCCCTGCACTCGAACCAGCGCCCGGCGCGCCCGCAACCGATCCTCATCACCGAGCCCGCCCCACAGCGGCAGCTGCAACGCCCCCGCGGAGACCACCTCGACCGGCTCCAGACGCAACTGGACAATGGGCGCACTCGGACGGTCTCCCGGGTTCCGCCGGTTCAGCCAGCCATCGAGCTGCCAGCGGATCCGATCAGCGGTGGCGTCCTCGGTCAGTGGTTCGGCACACCGCCATACCCGTTCCAGCTCCTCACCTTTGGCGGTCACCGCATGGATGCCCAGCCGGGTGCAGCCCACCCCCGCTGACTCGAGGCTCCGGTGCAGTTCACTGGCCAGCGACCGCCCGGCGAAGGCCGCGGCGTCCACCCGGTCGATCGGCGGATCGCAGTTCATGACGGCAGCCAGGTCCGGCGGCACCTCTCGCCCCGAGGGGCCCCGCATCGGTTCGGCACGGGCGAGCCGATGCGCCAGCACCGCGTCGGCTCCGAAACGAGAGGCCACATCACTGCGCGTCAGCTCGGCGAACTGCCCGAAGTTACGGATTCCCATGCGCCACAGTAGATCTGCCAAATCTGCGCGCCCCGGCGAGGAGAGGCTGGGTTCGGTGGCCAGCTGCCGGATGGACAATACGGACAGGAACTTCGCATCCCCGCCGGGATCAACGAGGCGGCCGGCCCTGGCCGCGAACACAGCGGTGGGAAGTTGATCGGCGATTCCGACCTGGCACTCGGCCCCACCTGCTGCCACCGCGTCGGTCAACCGTTCCGCGGCAGCTTCCTCGGAGCCGAAGAACCGCGCCGCTCCCCGCACCGACAACACCATCAACCCTGGCCGCAGCACTTCAGCCCGCGGTACCAGCGCATCGACGGCGGCCGTCACCTCCTCGAAACAGCGGGCATCACGCATGGGATCAGCCGTCACGACGTGCAGATCAGGGCAGCGTGCCTGAGCTTCCCTTCGACGCAGGGCGCGCTTGACCCCCGCCGCACGCGCTGCCGCCGAGCAGGCGATGACCCGGTTGGCCAGCGTGACCGCCACGGGTGCGGTGGCGGGCAGTTCCGCCGACAGTGCCGCCGCCACTGCGGGCCAGTCCATGCACCAGATCGCCAGCACTCGCGAGGGCGTGCGTGAGCGGGCCACCTCAACCCGCCAACGACCGGGAGCGCGCGCCGCGCCCGGTGCCCCGGAACGCCACCTCGACCCGGCCGATCCGTCCACACCCCGGGACGGCGCCGATCGTCATGCCGTACCCGCGTACCCGCGCCTCCAGCCGCAGTGCCGCCCCCGGCCAGTCGCCGCCCGTTGCCAGCAAGGTGCAGCCCCGGTGCTGGGCCCGGGCCGTCACCGCCCGCGCCCGGGTAGGGGCCACCGATCTGCCGTTCAATCCGAGCACCACCAGGTCCATGCCGTCCATCAGCACCGCCGCCACCTCCACCGGGTCGGTGCCCGGGTCAGGTATCACTGCGAGCCGGCTCAAGTCGGCCCCCATCTCGACCGCCGCCAACAACCCGGCGTCGGGGTGACCGACGATTGCCACATGCCCTCCGTCGGCCGTCACTGCCGCTGCCAAGCTCAGCGGTAGTGACCGGGCCCCGGACAGCACCGCCACCACTCCCCTGGGCAACCCCGACGGAAGCAGCTCACGTAGCGATTCAGGGACAGCCAGCAAACTTTCCGAGGTAGGTAGGGCATCCGTTTCCGCCGGTTCGATAGCATGGCCACGCCGACCCGCCCCCACCTTGCCCGACACATCCGCAATCTGGCTGCGCAGCTGTTTCAGCAGCTCAGCCCGGTCGTCCTGAACATGAAGGGGCGAAACCGCTGCCGTCACCATCCACCTCCAGCCTGATCCGCTCACACATCCCTCGAACGCATGTTCGATTTCTCGAGTAAACACCCACCCACCGACAGAATCAAGCGGACCGATGCGCCCGGAGACGCGCGGGACCAGTGGTACGGACGAGACTCCAGAGATCGACGAAGATGCTGACATCGCCAAATAGTGTCATTGACAAATGTCACTATTTGCTGTTGCATTCCCCGCACCTACCCGATGGAGGTTGCGATGGACGCAATTCCGGCCCGCGGATCCCTGCGGTCACGCGTCGGCGCCCGGCTCAGCGCCCTCACGCTCCGACAACTCAGCGCCGTGTTGCCACCCGAACAGCCGTGGGGACTGTGGGCGTCGCGCCACATCGTCGCCACCGTCATGGAGGTCTTCGGCCCGTCCCTGTCGGGGGTCCGCGTCGAACCCATCGACGACACCCTGCCCGACGGACGCCGAGTGGTCGGCGAATGGATCACCACCTCCCCGGACACAACAGGGCAGGCCATCTACTACCTGCACGGCAGCGGTTATGCGTTGTGCTCCACCCGCACCCACCGCCGCCTGGCGGGCTGGCTGTCGGCGCTGGCCGGCGCACCGGTCTTCTGCCTGGACTACCGGTTGGCACCGGCACACCTGTTCCCCACCGCCGCAGACGATGTGCACGCCGGCTGGGACTGGCTACAGATCACCCGTGGTCTCCGCGCCGACCGCATCGTCCTGGCCGGCGATTCCGCAGGCGGGCATCTCGCCGTGGACCTGCTGCTCCACCATGGCACCGCGAAACCCGCGGCGGTGGTGCTGTTCTCGCCGCTGGTCGATCTCACCTTCACCCTTGCGCGCCACCGTGAACAGCTGCGCCCCGACCCCGCCATCAGAGCCGCAGACGCCCGGCGGCTGGTGCAGATGTACTGCCGGGGAATCGAACCCGATCACCACCGCCTCACCCACCAACTGAGGGGACCGCTACCGCCCGCCCTGATCCAGGCCGGCGGCACCGAGATGCTCGCCGCCGACGCCCACCACCTCGCCGACACCTGGCGAGCCGCCGGCGGTGACTGCGAACTGCAGATCTGGCCCGATCAGGTCCACGTGTTCCAGGCGCTGCCGCGGCTGACCCCCGAAGCCGGCGATGCCATGCAACAGGTGGCTGCCTTCGTCCGAAACCGCCTCAAGCCCAGCCACATTCACACGAAAGCGGGATGACATCCATGTTCTCCTCCCGACGCAGCCGCAACGGCCACGCCGTCGTCACCGGCGCGGGCAGTGGTATCGGCGCCGCCTTCGCCGTCGAACTCGCCGACCGCGGCAACCAGGTGCTCTGCAGCGACATCGACGACGCTGCCGCGCAACGCACCGTCGACGCGATCACCGACCAGGGCGGCCGAGCACTGGCCCACCACTGCGATGTGACCCGACTCGACGAGGTCACCGAACTCGGCCACGCGGCCCGGTCCTGGTTCGGGACCGTACCCACCCTGGTGATCAACAACGCCGGAGTGGGCGCCGGAGGCCACCCGATCGGCGACATCCCCATCGAGGACTGGCAGTGGACTCTCGGAGTGAACCTGTGGGGGCCGATCCATGGCTGCCACGTCTTCGCGCCCATGCTGCGGGACGCCGGGGGCCCGCGCGGCATCATCAACGTCGCCTCGGCCGCCTCCTTCGGGGCCGCACCGACCATGGCTGCCTACAACGTCAGCAAGGCCGCGGTGCTCTCACTGTCGGAGACCCTGGCCGCCGAGATGTCCGGCACCGGCGTGGATGTCACGGTCCTGTGCCCCACCTTCGTCAAGACCAACATCGTCACCTCCGGCCGCATCACCACCGACTCCACCCATCTGGCGGATCGACTGATGCGCTGGACCGGATTCAGCCCGGCGCGGGTGGCGCGCATGTGCCTGGACACCCACGACCGCGGAGGCCTGTACTGCATGCCCCAGCCCGATGCCCGGATCGGCTGGGGTGTCAAACGATTCGCACCCACCACCTACACCCGCACCATCGGCCTCGTGTCACGCCTGGCCCACCAGTAAGGAGAAGTCATGGACATGGATCTCATGCTCACCAAGATCAAGGACCGGCAGTGGGCGTTGGCCGACATCGACTGGGACGCCCCAGGGGCCGAGCTGATCACCGATGAACAACGGCCGAAACTCAAGGCGTTCATGGCCGACCTGTGCTGGATCGAGAACATCGGTGCCCGCGGCTTCGCCGCACTGGCCAAGAAGGCGCCCACCCCCACCATCGCCGAGATCTACCGCTACTTCCACGCCGAGGAGCAGCGCCACGCCAATGCCGAACTGGCTCTGATGAAGCGGTGGGGCATGCTCGACGACGGCGAGATGCCCGAACCCAACATCAACATCCGGCTCGCCATCGAGCGGCTGGACCGTTACGCCGACGGCATGTCGCTGTCGATCCTGGGCACCGTGATCCCGATGCTCGAGGTGGCGCTCGACGGGGCGCTGCTGAAATTCCTGCTCGATGAAGTGCACGACCCGGTGTGCCATCAAGTGTTCGAGAAGATCAACAACGACGAATCCCGGCACATCGCCGTCGATTTCGAGGTTCTCAACATGATCGGCTTCGCCGATGCCCGCAGGCTGGCCATCGAGTTCGTAGGCAACGTCGCCACTCCCGGCCTGATCATCGGCGCCCTGATGTACGTCCCGCTGCTCAACCGGATCCGCAACGAGATCATCGGTATGGGCATGGAACCCGAGATGCTCTACAACGCCGTCAAACGCTTCAGGAAACTCGGTGAACGCGGCGAGAAGACCTGGCGGGTACCCACCTATCAGGTACTCAAGGTGCACTCCCGCGCCGTGGTGAACCCCCACCACCCTTACCATCTGCTGGCCAACTCCATGGTGTGGCTGTCCGAGCGGTACCCTCGTCCCCTACTACGGCCCATACCCTCCTGGTTCAAGGAACTGACCCACGAACCGGCGGCCTGACATCATGGCACGCAACCCGATTCACGACACCCTGATCATCGGCGCGGGTTTCACCGGCATCGGCGCGGCGACCAAGTTGCGCCAAGCAGGCGTCGAGGACATCGTGCTCCTGGAGCGCAGCGACCGGGTGGGCGGTACGTGGCGCGACAACAGCTACCCCGGCGCGGCGTGCGACATCCCGTCGGTGCTCTATTCGTTCTCGTTCGTCCCGAACCCGAACTGGTCACGCACCTACTCCGGGGCAGCCGAGATCTGCGCCCACATCGAGGCCATGGCCGACGAGTTCGGCGTGCGGAAACACATCCGGTTCAACACCGAACTCACCGGACTGACCTTCGACGAGGACACCGGCGTGTGGACCGCGAACACCGACCAGCGCAAAACCTTTCGTGCCCGCACCGTGGTGCTGGCATCGGGTCCGCTACCGGACCACAAACTGCCCGACATCCGCGGTATCGACACCTACCGTGGGACGGTCATCCACAGCGCCCGCTGGGATCACGACTACGACTTCACCGGGAAGCGGGTCGGGGTCATCGGGACCGGCGCCAGCGCCGTGCAGATCGTGCCCGAACTGGTCAAACAGGCCGAGTTCGTCAAGGTGTTCCAGCGGACCCCGGGCTGGGTGCTGCCGCGGCTGGACATCCAAACCCCGAAGCTCGCCCGCACCGTGTTCGCCAAAGCGCCGGCCACACAACAACTTGCGCGCCGGGCGCTGTACTGGGGACACGAAGCCAGCGCCACCGCACTGGTGTGGAACACCCCGTTGACCGCGCTGGTGGCTCGCCTCGGCAAGCTCCATCTGCGCCACGCCGTCAAAGATCCCTGGCTGCGCCGGCAGCTCACCCCGGCCTTCACCCCCGGCTGCAAACGGATGCTGATGTCCAGCGACTATTACCCCGCGCTACAACGGGACAACTGCAAGCTCATCGACTGGCCGATCGCCACCATGAGTCCCGTCGGCATCCGCACCAGCGACGGAATCGAACACCACCTCGATTGCATCGTCGTCGCCACCGGCTTCGACGTCCATCTCACCGGACCACCGTTTCCGGTGCTCGGCATCGGCGGTCGGACCCTCGCGCAGGAGTGGGCCGGTGGCGCGCAGGCCTACAAGAGCATCAACGTCCACGGCTATCCCAACCTGTTCGTCATGACCGGCCCCAACTCCGGGCCGGGACACAACTCGCTGCTGGTCTACGTCGAAGGCCAGCTGGAGTACGCCACCCGCGCCATCACCACCATTCTCGGCGAGAAACTGCGCTATCTCGACGTCCGCGCCGAAGTGCAGCAACGCCACAACGCCACGCTCCAACGGCGGTTGACGAAGACGACGTGGATGTCCGGCTGCACCAGCTGGTATCTGACCGCCGACGGCGTCAACGCGTCGATGTACCCCGGCTTCGCCACCCAGTATCTTCGACAGATGCAGGATTTCCGGCGCAGCGATTACACGGCGGTGAGCATGGTGACCCGGAGCGCCCTGGTTCACTCCTCGGCCTGATGGCGCCCAAACAGCCGTCCGGGCCCGTCGGCACGATCCTGCACAACCTGCGCCGGGCGCCGCGCCGGCTCGGGCGACAGTCGCGTGACGTCGTCGAGAACGCGGTGTCCCAGCTCTTCCACGCGGTGGTCTCCTCCCCGGACGCCGCAACGGGTTCCTCGGGTGAGTACCGCGTCGAGGAGCTGGCCCGGCTGGCTGACACCGCCACCCGCAACATCCGGGTCTACCGCGACCGCGGGCTGCTGCACCCGCCGATGCGGGTCGGCCGGATCGCGCTCTACAACGACACCCACCTCACCCGACTACGCCTGATCACCTCGATGCTGGAACGCGGCTACAACCTGGCCCATGTCGACGAGATGCTCAGCGCCTGGGAGCAGGGCAAGGACCTGGGCGCGGTGCTCGGCCTGGAATCGGCGATCGTCGGCACCTGGGCCGCGGAGAAACCCCAGACCATGCCAAGGGCGCAGGCGCTGGCGTTGATCGACGACGCGGCGGCGTTCGACCGCCTGCTGTCGGTGGGTCTGCTCCGTACCGACGGCGACGACGTGACGGTGATGCGGCCGGCTTTGATCGAAGCTTTCCGCGAGATGCGCGGGTTCGGTGTGAGCTACGACACCCTGATCGACGTCCACGAGCAGGTGCTGCCGCACATCGCCGAGATCAGCCGCATCCTGGTCCAGGCCGGCGCCGCGCACGTGCTGCCGAAGATCACCCCCGGGAAGTCACTGCCCGACGACACCGAGGTGGCCGAGTTGGTCACCATGCTGGTGCGTTTTCGTACCCAGGCGGTGGCCTCGGTGACCGCCACCTTGGCTCATTCGATCGAGAGCACCATCGAGGCACTCGTCAGCCAGTTGCTGGCCGAGTTCATCGAGAAGGACGAGCCGGACTGATCACTCCCACTCGATGGTGCCCGGCGGCTTGCTGGTGATGTCCAGCACCACGCGGTTGACCTCGGGCACCTCGTTGGTGATGCGTGTCGAGATCCGCTCGAGCACCTCGTAGGGCACTCGGGTCCAGTCGGCGGTCATGGCGTCCTCGCTGGACACCGGGCGCAGCACGATCGGATGCCCGTAAGTGCGTCCGTCGCCCTGCACACCGACCGAGCGCACGTCGGCCAGCAGCACCACCGGGCACTGCCAGATCTGCGCGTCCTGACCGGCCGCGGTCAACTCCTCGCGAGCGATGGAATCGGCCCGCCGCAGGGTGTCCAACCGCTGCGCCGTCACCTCGCCGACGATGCGGATACCCAGACCGGGGCCCGGGAACGGTTGGCGCCCAACGATTTCCTCGGGCAAGCCGAGCTCACGGCCAACGGCGCGCACCTCGTCTTTGAACAGCAGGCGCAGCGGTTCGACCAACTTGAACTTCAGATCGTCGGGCAGGCCGCCGACATTGTGATGGCTCTTGATGTTGGCGGTCCCGGACCCGCCGCCGGATTCGACGACGTCCGGATACAGCGTGCCCTGCACCAGGAAGTCGACCTCCGGGCCGCCGTCCTCGACGATATCGCGGACCGCACCCTCGAACGCCCGGATGAACTCGCGGCCGATGATCTTGCGCTTGCCCTCGGGATTGGTGACCCCGGACAGCTTCTCCAGGAACGTGGCCTCGGCATCGACGGTCACCAGCTTGGCCCCGGTGGAGGCGACGAAATCGCGCTGCACCTGATCTCGCTCACCGGCGCGCAGCAACCCGTGATCGACGAACACACACGTCAGGCGGTCACCGATGGCGCGTTGCACCAACGCCGCGGCCACCGCGGAATCCACCCCACCGGACAACCCGCAGATGGCACGGCCGTCCCCGACCTGGTCACGGACCTGCTCGATCAACGTCTCGGCGATGTTGGCGGCCGTCCACTTGGCGCCGATCCCAGCGAACTCGTGCAGGAACCGGCTCAGCACCTGCTGGCCATGCGGGCTGTGCATCACCTCGGGGTGATACTGCACGCCGGCCAACCGGCGGGCCCGGTTCTCGAACGCCGCCACCGGCGCCCCGGAACTGCTGGCCACCACATCGAACCCACTGGGCGCCTCGGTGACGGCATCCCCATGGCTCATCCAGACCGGCTGCATCTCCGGCAGACCCGAATGCAGATCGCCACCAACGACATTCAGTTCGGTGCGGCCGTACTCGCTGGTGCCGGTGTGCGCGACGGTACCGCCGAGCGCCTGCGCCATCGCCTGGAATCCGTAGCAGATACCGAACACCGGCACGTCGAGGTCGAACATCGCCGGATCGAGCTGCGGCGCACCCTCGGCGTACACGCTGGACGGGCCACCCGAGAGCACGATCGCCTGCGGGTCCTTGGCCTTGATCTCCTCGACCGTCGCGGTATGCGGGAGGACCTCGGAGAACACCCGCGCCTCGCGGACACGACGAGCGATCAGCTGCGCGTACTGCGCACCGAAGTCGATGACGAGCACAGGGCGTGGGGAGGGATGATCTGCCACTGGGCCAGTCTAGTCGGGCCCGGTCAACGAGCCGGTGCGAGGCACGAGGCGCCGGGGCGGAAGGGCCGGCGCGACCGACGACACACATGCCGCACGTGCGGATCGGGTACGTCTGATGTCGTGTTCGGATTACCGGAGAACGTACGCACCTGCCTGTTCGACCTCGACGGCGTCCTCACCGACACCGCCAGCGTGCACACCAAGGCCTGGACGAGGATGTTCGACGATTTCCTGCGCGCCCGGGCGGCCCGCACGGGACAGCAGTTCGTGCCCTTCGACCCGGCCGAGGACTACCGCACCTACATCGACGGCAAGAAGCGCGAAGACGGCGTGCGGTCGTTTCTGGCCGGCCGGGGAATCACCTTGCCCGAAGGCGGCACCGGCGACAGCGCCGACGCCGAGACGGTGCATGGACTCGGCAACCGCAAGAACGACATGTTCCAGCAGACGTTGCACACCGATGGTGTGACCGTGTTCGAGGGTTCCCGGCGCTACCTGCAGACGGTCAGCGACGCCGGCTTCGCCATCGCGGTGGTGTCCTCCAGCGCCAACACCCGCGAAGTCCTCGAGCTCACCGGACTGGACCGATTCGTCGACGTCCGCGTCGACGGAGTGACGATGCGCGACGAGAACATCCGCGGCAAACCGGCCCCCGACTCCTTCCTGCGGGCCGCCCAACTACTGGACGCCGAGCCCGCTGACGCCGCAGTTTTCGAGGACGCCCTGGCCGGCGTCGAGGCCGGTCGGGCCGGCGGCTTCGGCATAGTGGTCGGTGTGGACCGCCTCGATCAAGCTGACGCCCTCCGACGCCACGGCGCTGACATCGTCGTCACCGACCTCGCCCAGCTGCTCGAGACGGCAGCCCAGTGATCAGCCAGGACATCTTTCCCGTCGACCCCTGGCACATCCGTGAAACCCGACTCGAATTCGATCTTCTCGACGAAGCCGAATCACTGTTCGCTCTGTCCAACGGCCACCTCGGTCTGCGAGGCAATCTCGATGAGGGCGAACCGAACGGCCTACCCGGCACCTACCTCAACTCGTTCTTCGAGATTCGCCCGCTGCCCTACGCCGAAGCCGGATTCGGCTATCCCGAAGCGGGCCAGACGCTGGTCAACGTCACCAACGGCAAGCTGTTCCGGCTGCTCGTCGACGATGAGCCCTTCGACGTGCGCTACGGGGAGCTGCTGTCGCACGAACGCACCCTCGACCTGCGCGCGGGAACCCTTACCCGCGAAGCACATTGGCGCTCCCCCGCCGGGAAACAGGTCAAAGTGCATTCGACGCGGCTGGTGTCGCTGGTGCACCGCAGCGTGGCGGCCATCGAGTACATCGTCGAGGCCGTCGACGAATTCGTGCGTGTCACAGTGCAATCCGAGTTGGTCACCAACGAGGACCAACCCGACACCGAGGATGACCCGCGCGTCTCGGCCGCGTTGAAGGACCCGCTGCAGGCGGTCCACCACGAAAACACCGATCTGATGGCGCTGCTGGTGCACCAGACCCGCGGCAGCGGACTGATGATGGCCGCCGCGATGGATCACGACATCGACGTTCCGGGCCGGGTCGAGACCGCCACCGACGCGCACGAGGATCTGGCCCGCACCACGGTGATCTGTGGGCTTCGCCCCGGCCAGAAGTTGCGCATCACCAAGTATCTGGCCTATGGCTGGTCCAGCCTGCGGTCGCGGCCGGCTCTGCGCGACCAGGTGTCCGGGGCGATCACCGGCGCCCGCTACGCCGGGTGGCAGGGCCTGCTCGATTCTCA
This sequence comes from Mycolicibacterium sp. SMGY-1XX, assembly GCF_059132455.1. Taxonomy (NCBI): domain Bacteria; kingdom Bacillati; phylum Actinomycetota; class Actinomycetes; order Mycobacteriales; family Mycobacteriaceae; genus Mycobacterium; species Mycolicibacterium sp. SMGY-1XX. Next base: position 1,806,152 of record NZ_CP101139.1, on the reverse strand, counting down.
GCGCGAGTATCTCGACGACTTCTGGGACTGCGCCGACGTGGAAGTGGAAGGTGACGCCGACGTGCAACAAGCCGTGCGGTTCGGCCTGTTCCACGTGCTGCAGGCCAGCGCCCGCGCGGAGCGCCGCGCGATCCCGGGCAAGGGGTTGACGGGCAACGGCTACGACGGACATGCCTTCTGGGACACCGAGGGTTTCGTGCTTCCGGTGCTCACCTACACCGTCCCGTCCGCCGCCGCCGACGCATTACGTTGGCGGGCAAGCACGCTGGATCTCGCCAAGGAACGGGCAAAGACCTTGAGCCTGAAGGGGGCAGCGTTTCCGTGGCGCACCATCCGGGGCGAGGAGTGCTCGGCCTACTGGCCGGCAGGCACGGCGGCCTGGCACGTCAACGCCGATATCGCGATGGCGTTCGAGCGCTATCGCCTTGTCACCGGCGATGATTCGCTGGAACGCGAGTGCGGGCTGACCGTACTGGTAGAGACCGCCCGGTTGTGGATGTCGCTGGGCCACCACGACAGACACGGTGTCTGGCATCTGGACGGGGTCACCGGCCCCGACGAGTACACCGCGGTGGTGCGCGACAACGTGTTCACCAACCTGATGGCGGCGGGCAATCTGCGGGCGGCCACCGAGGCCTGCCTGCGTCACCCCGATGCCGCCCACGACCTCGGAGTGACCAACGAGGAGACTGCCGCGTGGCGCGATGCCGCCGGGGCCGCCCACATCCCGTTCGACGAGGAACTGGGTGTGCATCAACAACACGACGGCTTCACCACACTGCGGGAGTGGGATTTCGACGCCGACGCCAGCTATCCGCTGCTACTGACCCAGCCGTACGTGCGGCTGTATCCGTCGCAGGTGGTCAAGCAGGCCGACCTGGTGCTGGCAATGCAATGGCAGAGCCACGCGTTCACCGAGGAGCAGAAGGCGCGCAACGTCGACTACTACGAACGGCGCACCACGCGTGATTCCTCACTGTCGGCGTGCACGCAAGCGGTCATGTGCGCCGACGTCGGGCACCTCGAACTTGCACACGACTACACCTACGAGGCCGCGCTGATCGATCTGCGCAACCTGCACAAGAACACCCGCAACGGCCTGCACATGGCATCACTGGCCGGCGGCTGGACGGCGCTGGTGGGCGGATTCGGCGGGTTGCGTGACGACGAAGGCGTGCTGTCGCTCAACCCGCAGCTGCCCGACGGCATCGGGCGCCTGCGATTCCGGTTGCGCTGGCGCGACTTCCGCCTGACCGTCGACGTCACCCACGACGACGTCACCTACACCTTGCGAGACGGTCCGCACGGTGCGCTCAGCATCCGGCACGCCGGAGAGGACCTACGGCTCAGCACCGACGGGCCCACCACCGTGGCCATCAAGCGGCGCCACCCGCTGCTGCCCGCACCGCACCAGCCGCCGGGGTGTGAACCCATGCGGCACCGACTCAAGAGCTGACCGGCGCGTCCCGGTCCAGGGGAAGGAAACAGGGCGCTGCAGCACAGGTGAGACGTCGGCCAGTCAGCCGGCCGAGGTCACCGGTTCGATCGGCAACTGCCGCAACGCACCTGGTGCGTCGTGGGGTACGACGGGATTGCGCGGCGCGATGGGCGCCAGCCGACGATAGGGCTCGCCTTGGGCCGGACGCAGGTCGTCCTCCCCTTTGTTGGGCCACAGCGACGCCGCCCGCTCGGCTTGAGCGGTGATGGACAGCGACGGGTTCACTCCGAGATTCGCCGAGATGGCCGCCCCATCGGTGACATACAGCGTCGGATAGTTGTAGACCCGGTGGTAGGGGTCGATGACACCGTGTTCGGCATCCGCGGCGATGGGGGCACCGCCGAGGAAATGCGCGGTCAACGGGATGTTGAACATCTCGCCCCACGTGCCGCCGGCCACACCGTCGATCTTCTTGGCGATCCGCCGGGTCACCTCGTTGCCGACGGGGATCCACGTCGGGTTCGGCTCGCCGTGGCCCTGCTTGCTGGTCAATCGGCGTTTCCCGAACTTGGTGCGTTTCGTGTATGTGGTGATGGAGTTGTCGAGGTGCTGCATCACCAGTGCGATCATCGTCCGCTCACTCCAGCGACGCGCGTTGAGCAACCTCAGAGTCCCGCGCGGATCTTCAGCTGCGTTGTGCAGCAACTGCTTCCACCGCGGGATGTCGGTGCCATCCGGACCGTTGCCGTCGGTCATCAGGGTCTGCAGCAGACCCATCGCGTTGGAGCCCTTGCCGTAGCGGCATGGCTCGATGTGTGTGTCCGGCGTCGGATGGATCGACGACGTGATCGCCACACCGTGGGTGAGATCCAGATCGTCGGACACCCGGAGCCGGCCGGCCCCCACGATGGACTCGGAGTTGGTGCGCGTCAGCACCCCCAGCCGTTCGGACAGTTTCGGAAGCGTGCCGGTGTCGCGCATCTTGAACAGCAGCTTCTGGGTGCCGAACGTGCCTGCGGCCAGCACGACGTGGTTGGCCGTGAAGGTGCGCTTGTGCCGGCGAATGCGACTGCCGGTGCGGACGGTCTGCACCTCCCAGAGCCCGTCGCCGCGCTGGTGCAGGCTGGTCACGGTTGTCATCGGATGTATCTCCGTCCCAGCGGATTCCGCGAGACCGAGGTAATTCTTCAACAGCGTGTTCTTGGCACCGTACCGGCAGCCCGTCATGCAGGACCCGCACTCGATACAGCCCGTGCGCTCAGGTCCGGCACCGCCGAAGTACGGATCGGGCACCCGCTTGCCCGGGGTCTTGGTGCCGTCGGGCCCGAAGAACACGCCCACCGGGGTGGGCACGAAGGTGTCGCCGACGCCCATGTCATCGGCGACTTCTTTCATGATGCGGTCGGCGTCGGTGAACGTCGGGTTGGTGACGACGCCGAGCATGCGCTGGGCCTGCTCGTAGTGCGGCATCAATTCCGATCGCCAGTCGGTGATGGCCTTCCACTGCGGGTCGTTGAAGAACGGGTCCGGCGGGACGTACAGCGTGTTGGCGTAGTTCAGCGACCCGCCGCCGACACCTGCTCCGGCGAGGATGAGGACGTCACGCAGGAGGTGGATGCGCTGGATGCCGTAACACCCGAATTGTGGGGCCCAGAGGAATTTGCGGAGGTTCCACGAGGTCTTGGCGAATTCCTCATCGGCAAACCGCCTGCCGGCTTCGAGGACGCCGACCCGGTAGCCCTTCTCGGTCAGCCGCAGCGCCGTGACGCTTCCGCCGAACCCCGACCCGATGACCAGCACGTCGTAATCAGGAGCCATGGCCACAGTATGAACTTACCGGCCGGTAACAAGCTAGTGAGGGTTGCCTAACATCGTTGCCGAGTCGCCACATATATGCGGATTACGACGCGACACGCCGACTGGCCGTCGTGGCACACACATATGTGGCGGCGCCGACGCCCAGCCGGCCCACATATATGCGGGTTTACTACCCGACACGCCGACTGGCCGTCGTGGCACACACATATGTGGCGGGCCAGGGCGCGGGCCAGGAGAGCGGGGTCAGGAACCGACGGCCAGGCCGACCTTCTGGAATTCCTTGAGGTCGCAGTAGCCGGCTTTGGCCATGGACCGGCGCAGACCGCCGACCAGGTTCAGCGTGCCGAACGGATCATCAGACGGGCCGTTGAGGACCTGCTCCAGCGACGGCCGCTCCCCGTCGGCGACCTGCAGCAGGGCGCCGCGGGGCAGCGACGGGTGCGCCGCAGCGGGCGGCCAGAACCAGCCGTCGCCCTGGGCCTCGGCCGAGGCCGCCAGCGGCGTACCCAGCACCACAGCGTCGGCGCCGCAGGCGATCGCCTTGGCCAGCTCGCCCGAGGTGTGGATGTCGCCGTCGGCCAGCACGTGCACGTAGCGGCCGCCGGTCTCGTCGAGGTACTCGCGCCGGGCCGCAGCCGCGTCGGCGATCGCGGTGGCCATCGGCACGCTGATGCCGAGCACCTCGTTGCTGGTGGTCACGCCCCAGGTGGAGCCGTAGCCGACGATGACACCCGCGGCGCCGGTGCGCATCAGGTGTAGCGCGGTCCGGTGATCCAGCACGCCGCCGGCCACCACCGGGATGTCGAGCTCGGAGATGAATGTCTTGAGGTTCAGCGGTTCACCGTCGGAGGCCACCCGCTCCGCGGAGATGATGCTGCCCTGGATGATCAGCAGATCGATCCCGGCGGCCACCAGGGTGGGGGTCAGCGCCTGGGCGTTCTGCGGGCTCACCCGCACCGCGGTGGTGACACCCGCTTCGCGGACCCGCGCGACGGCCGCACCCAGCAGATCGAGATCCAGCGGTGCGGCGTGCAACTGCTGCAACAGCCGAATCGATGCGGACGGCTCGGGCTCCTTGCCCGCCGCCTCGACCACCTGCGCCACCTTGGCTTCCACATCGGCATGCCGCCCGATCAGGCCTTCACCGTTGAGCACGCCGAGACCGCCGAGACGGCCCAGCTCGATGGCGAACTCCGGGGAGGCCAGCGCGTCGGTGGGATGGCTGACCACGGGGATCTCGAACCGGTAGGCGTCGAGCTGCCACGCCGTCGACACGTCCTTGCTCGAGCGGGTGCGCCGCGACGGCACGATGTTGATGTCATCGAGTTCGTACGTCCGCCGGGCTGTTCTGCCCATGCCGATTTCAACCATGTCACGCATATTGATGCGACCCCTAGCGCGAGTAGTAGTTCGGCGCTTCGACGGTCATCGTGATGTCATGCGGATGGCTCTCTTTGAGGCCCGCCGCGGTGATCCGCACGAATTGCGCCTGCTGCAACTGCTCGATGGTGGCCGCGCCGGTGTACCCCATGGCGGCCCGCAGACCGCCGGTGAGCTGGTGGATGACCGTCGACAGCGGTCCGCGGAACGGGACACGGCCTTCGATGCCTTCGGGCACCAGCTTGTCCTCGGACAGCACGTCGTCCTGGAAGTAGCGGTCCTTGGAGAAGGAGCCGCGGTCGCCGGCACTCCCCCCGTTCGAACGGCCCTGCATGGCGCCCAACGATCCCATGCCGCGGTAGCTCTTGAACTGTTTGCCATTGACGAAGATCAGGTCGCCCGGGGCCTCGGCGGTGCCGGCCAGCAACGAGCCCAGCATCGCGGTGGACGCGCCGGCGGCCAGCGCCTTGGCGATGTCGCCGGAGTACTGCAGGCCGCCGTCGGCGATCACCGGAACCCCGGCGCGCTTGGTGGCGGCGACGGCTTCCAGGATGGCCGTGATCTGCGGTGCGCCCACACCGGCAACCACCCGCGTGGTGCAGATGGAACCCGGCCCCACACCGACCTTCACCGCGTCGGCTCCGGCCTCCACCAGCGCCAGTGCTGCGCTGCGGGTCGCGACATTGCCGCCCACCACCTGTACGCGGTCGCCGACCTCGGCCTTGAGCTTGCCCACCATGTCGAGCACCCGGCGGTTGTGGGCATGCGCGGTGTCGACGATCAGGACGTCCACCCCGGCGTCGACCAGCGACATCGAACGCAACCAGGCGTCGTCGCCGACACCCACGGCGGCACCGACGAGCAGCCGGCCGTCGCTGTCCTTGGTGGCCAGCGGATGCTGCTCGGTCTTGACGAAGTCCTTCACCGTGATGAGGCCGGTCAGCTTGCCGTTGCCGTCGACGATCGGCAGCTTCTCGATCTTGTTCCGCCGCAGCAGTCCCAGAGCCGCATCGGCGCTGACGCCCTCGCGGGCGGTGATCAGCGGCGCCTTGGTCATCACCTCGGCGACGGGCTTGTTCTGGTCGACCTCGAACCGCATATCGCGGTTGGTGATGATCCCGACGAGCGCACCGCTGCCGTCCACCACGGGCAGACCCGAGATCCGGAAGCGCGCACACAGGGCGTCGACCTCGGCCAGCGTGTTCTCCGGCGTGCAGGTGACCGGGTCGGTCACCATGCCGGCCTCAGAGCGTTTGACGGTCTCGACCTGGGCGGCCTGCTCGGTCAGCGGCAGGTTGCGGTGCAGCACACCCATACCGCCGGCGCGGGCCATGGCGATCGCCATCCGCGCTTCGGTCACGGTGTCCATGGCCGAGCTGACCAGCGGCACGCGCAGCCGGATCTTCTTGGTGAGCTGACTGGAGGTGTCGGCCGTGGCGGGAATGACGTCCGAGGCGGCCGGGAGCAGCAGCACGTCGTCGAAGGTCAGACCGAGCATGGCGACCTTGTTGGGATCGTCGCCGCCGGTGGGCACGCGATCCTCGTAGAACGCGGGTGTGGCGTTGACCTCGACATCGGAAATTGGTCGAACCATCAGTGGGGCCTCCAACAACAGCAGTGCCTCCACGAACAATGCGGAGTGAGGAACCCATCCTATCGGCTCGCCGGACCGATCTGGACGCCCCCGGGAGCCCGGCATGCCACTTGCGCAGGTAAGGATCAGCTAGCGCGATAGCAGCACGGCTGCGTACTGTAGAGGCGTGCGCGACCACCTCCCGCCGGGTTTGCCGCCCGACCCCTTCGCAGATGACCCCGCAGACCCGTCGGCGGCCCTCGATGCGATCGAGCCTGGGCAACCGCTCGACCCGCAGGAACGGACGGCCGTCGAGGCTGACCTGGCGGACCTCGCGGTTTACGAGGCGCTGTTGGCGCACAAGGGAATTCGCGGTCTCGTCGTCTGCTGTGACGAATGCCAGCAGGATCACTACCACGACTGGGACATGCTGCGGGCAAACCTGCTGCAGCTGCTGATCGACGGCACGGTCCGCCCGCACGAGCCGGCTTACGATCCCGAGCCCGACTCCTACGTCACGTGGGATTACTGCCGCGGCTACGCCGATGCGTCGCTCAACGAAGCGACCTCCGACAGTGATGGATATCGCTGAAAGCTGACCCCGAATTCAACTGACGCTCGATCCCGAGCCGTCAGTTGAATCCAGGAATCGGCAGTTGAATCAGAGGCCCACCCGGCACGGTTGTGGTGGTCGGTGTCACCGTCACCGGCGACTGCTGCACCGGCGCTTCCTCTTCCACGGTCGGCACCGTCTCGGTTTCCGCCTCCACCAATGTTGAACTCGGCGCCACCGTCGACGGCAACGGCGCCTCGGCCGCGGCCTCCGTCGTGGTGGTGGTCGTCGTGGTCGTGGTGGTCGGAGCCGTCGTGGTGGTGGTCCGCACCGAGGACGACGTGGTGGTGGTCGTGGGTGCTGTCGTGGTCGGGCTGGTGGTCGTCGGGGCGGTGGTGCTCGGCGCAGACGACGGAGTGGGCGATGGTGCCGTGGTGCTGGTGGGTGCGGGGGCATCCACCGACGACGTTGGCGCCGTCGTGTCGGCCGGCGTCGTGGTCTCCCCCGGCGTCGTGGTCTCGGTCGGCGCCGTCGTCTCACCCGAGGTGGTCTCGGACGGCGGCGTCGTCTCCGACGACGTTTCCGACGGCGGGGTGACCTCCACCGCGGGAAGCGGCAACGTCAGCGACGGGTCACCCGGCGCCGGCGGCGGCAAGGTGGCCGCCGGGTCACGGGTTTCGACCTTGACGTTGAGTTCATGCCATTCGTTGACCAGTTCCTGCTTGCGAGTGGTGTCCTCGACACCGGCGACCGCCGTGGTGACGGTCTCCAGCTTCTGTTGGGCCTGTGCCCAGTCGCCCTGGTCGATCAGGCGCTGCACCTCGGCCATCTCGGTCTGCGCCGCCAACGCCACCCGGTCGTCACGCACGGACTGCGGTTCACCGAACAGGGCGGTCCGCATGCCGTAGAGCGAGTCACCCGGACCCGAGCCGGCCACCACCGCACCGAACCCACCGATACACATCACCGCCGCGGCCACCGAGCCCACCACCGCGAGATGGCGGCGGGTGCCCTTGGGGGCGGTCGGGCGGGCAGACACTCCGCGCTGCAACGCCATCATGGCGTCGTGCTCGCTGATCAGATTCGTCGCCGGCGGCCGGCGCACCCCGTCGCGCCAGCCCTCGAGCAGCGAAAGCAGTTCGGCTTCACCGGCATCCGACGGCCGAACCCGGTACTGACCGGCCAGCGCATCGAGCAGTTGATCACTGTGGGCGATGGCGTCCAGCGATTCTGGATCGCCGGCACCCCGCCTTCCGAAATCAGGCATAGTCGTATCCCGTCGCCGTGATCTCGGACTTCAATCGCGCCAGGGCGCGGTGCTGCGCCACGCGCACCGCGCCTGCGGTGCTGCCCACGGCCTCAGCAACCTCTTCGGCGGACATCCCGACCACCACACGAAGAATCAAGATCTCGCGTTGCTTCTCCGGGAGGACCTTCAGCAGGGCTTCCATCCGCGCGGCCGAATCGGCGTTCATCGCCAGCTGTTCAGGACCGGCGTCGACGCTGAATCGCTCGGGCACGACATCGGTGGGGTCAGCCTTGTTCCGGCCGGCCGCACGGTGTGCGTCAGCTACCTTGTGCGCTGCAATGCCATACACGAAGGCCAGGAAGGGTCGTCCCTGATCCTGGTATCGCGGCAGCGCCTGCATGGCGGCCAAGCACACCTCCTGAGCCACGTCATCAGCTGAGAGACCGCTGCGTTCCGCGGTCCCGATGCGTGCCCGCACATAGCGGACGACGATCGGACGGATGGTCTCCAGCACTTCCCGGAGCGCATTCCGATCACCGGCCACCGCGTCAGCAACGACGGCGTCGAGACGTTCTCCTGGAATTGTCATCGACGGCGATATCTCCAACGTTACGAACCGGAGGTCTCCCGGCTGATTGGCTCTGCTAAACAATAGCGACCGGCACCCCGCACCGGCGTCCGGCGGGCGCCAGCACCCCGGCGCGTCGCCCTGATCGACACTCGCCGGTGATCACCGCTCGAAGAGCCCTCCGCGATATTCGATGAGGGCCGCAGCATCCTCCCGAATGCTCCTGACCTGCGATTGCGGGTGAGTGCCGCTCCCGATACCGGCCAGCAGGCTCGCCACCGCCCACCGCAGGGGCAGCAGGCCCCACCGCTCTGTCTCGGCCAGCGCCGCATCGGCGACCGTGCGCGCCTCGTCCAGCTGCGCATCGGTACACAGTGCGGCAGCCAACACGATGTGGCTCTTGGTGCGATGCCGCGGCGAGACCCCGCCGCGGGCGGCCCGCTCGACCCCGGCCCGCGCGTAACGGACCGCCTCGGCTCCGTCGCCGCGCGCCATCGCCAATTCGGCTCTGACCCACGCCAGCCGGACGGCCTGGCGCGGCGGACCCGACGAGAGCTCGCCAGCGGCATCCAACAACGTCTCGGCAATTCCGAAGCGGCCCATCCCGAGCGCATCGGCCGCCAGCCCCACCACCGCGTCGGCACGGGCCTGGACGTCCTGACCGGCCCACCGCAATGCCAGGCCGTCCCAGTGCCGCGCCCGCGCGTGCCAGCCCAGCTGCCGCCACAACGACGCCGTGGTGCTGCAGGCAAGCGAGGACAAGGCCGACTCGGGCCGGGCCGTCCGGCGAAGTCGAGCCAGGTCGGCGTGCGCGACGGCGTATCGCCCTTGGCCGCCGGCGGCGACGGCCCGCCACCACAGCTCGGTCGGCGTCGTCGCCGAGGGAAGTGGCCAGCACTGCCCGGATTCACCGAACGCAGCCGCCTCCAGGGCCGCCGCAACCGCTGGGCGTCCGAATTGCGAGGTCACCGGCGGCACGCTATCAATCTTCGAGAAGGCTCGGCCAAAGCGGCGTGAAAATCGTTTCAACGGCCCTTTGGTTAACAATTTGTCGTCGGCACGTTAACGGCAGATCAACTGCCTGCCGGGCGCTAGGAAATCCACCGGTGACGCCAATGAATCCGAACTGCGGATTTTGCCCGAGAATGGCCTCTGACCTTGCGCTCTTACCACGGTTTCGGTCGCTTAACACGCTCAAGGATGAACGCGGTGTAAATTCTTGAGCCCCCGCTATGTCATTGAGCACATGCTTAGGCTATTGACGGAGTTTCCTAAGCGCCCCTACTTTGTCCTCACGAGTAGTCATCGGCGACAGCACTCGGATCGGTTCCACAACTCACGCGTTATCAAATATGCGCGGAGAGAGGGGTTTTCCAAATGCCACAGCCGCAGCAGCTACCTGGCCCCAACGCCGACATCTGGGATTGGCAGATGCAGGGACTTTGCCGGGGCGTCGATTCTTCGATGTTTTTCCACCCCGACGGCGAGCGCGGCCGGGCCAGGGCACAGCGTGAAATGCGTGCCAAGGAAATGTGCCGACGCTGCCCCGTCATCGCTCAGTGCCGTTCACACGCTCTGGCAGTGGGAGAGCCCTACGGCATTTGGGGTGGCCTGTCCGAGTCCGAGCGTGAACTGTTGCTGAAACGCGGTATTCGTCGCACCGCGTGAGCGCAACCACCACCTGATCGGGCGCCCGGCTTCCCGCGAAGCCGGGCGCTTCTGTGTGGCAGCGGTTACCGGCCCGCCACGCCGATTTCGGCGGAAACGTGCCGAAGCGGGTCGAATGCATCAAAACGTCCCTGGCCCACCACCGCGACGCCGCGCTGCGGTAGCCGGAAGTTGCCGAGCCGGGCCTGGACCGGCAGTGCCGCCGTGGGACCGAGATCCTCACCGAACAGCTGCGCACGGGAGCTGGTGACAGTCCAGATCAGCTTCGGGGCGATCCGGTAGTGCTGACCGTTGGGCAGTGTCCCGGCCAGGCGAAGTTCACCGGTGCGCAGCAACGGCCCCGCCACGCGGCCGATGACGCCCAGCGCGCGCGGGTCCGTCCACACCCGCTCCGGCAGCCGCTCCCCCACCCAGCTGAGCGCGGTGGACGCCGGCGTGTGCCCCAGCTGCACCGTCCAGTGCAGTATCTCCGGGACCTCGATGACGACGGTGTGGTCGTCGGTCCAGGTGGCGTCGATCAGGCACTGGTGGGCCTCGTTGGTGGCCGAACTGAAGTACCGCGCGCAGCTGGTCTGGGCGGGGGTGGTGGCGTAGAACGTCCACACGCCGGTGGGGTCGCGATGCCAGACCGTGCGGTAGCCGGGCGTGGCACCCGGGAGGAACGACGCCGCCGGGAAATCGCGGAATGCCAGGTAGTGGCCGTTGGCGAACGGCAGGCCCATGACTCCGAAGCCGGTGACACTCTCGCCGGCCCCGGTGGGCAGTGTGGGGGCGTGCGCCACCGCTTGGGCGGCACTGCGTGGGGTTCGTGTTGTGGTCATGTACCGATGGTGGCGGCGACGCCGTGGCCGCACATGGGGCGTTGGCCCCTATCTTTCGCTGCCGGGTTCCCCTGCTGACTCGCCCTCGCCCTCCGCCGCGGGGGCAACGGCCACGGCGGTGGGTCGGTTCTTCTGCCTGCCGCCGAGCCACCGGGTCAGCCCGATGCAGAGCACCGCCACAAAGGCGAGCACCGCCAGCCACGGCAACATCAGACCGAACAGGAGTACCGCACTTCCGGTGACGGAAACCAGTGCATCCCAACCTCTTTCGACCTGACCGAAGAAGCCCCGGTACTGCTGCGGAACCGGCCCACCGATCTGTTCGGCGACGAAGGTGACATCGACGGTGCTCAACTCGATTCGGTCGCCGAGTGCCTCGCGCTGGGCCCGCAGACTGTCCAGCTCGGCCTGCCGCTGCGACAACGCGTCCTCGGCCGTGATCAGAGCGTCGGGATCGTCGGCGTCACGCATGATCGCCAGTAGCCGGTCCACCGACGTCTGCAGCGCCCGGATCCGCGCATCGAGGTCGACGCGTTGCGCAGTCACGTCCTCTGAGGTGGTCTGGGCGAGTTCGACGGTGCCCAGATTCTTGAGTTCGCGCACCACAGCGTCGAGCTCGGAGGCAGGCACCCGCAACACCACCGATGTCTGCGCCCGCCCGGTCCCCGACCCGGAATCCTCGGTGCGCCCGTCGACGCGCCCGCCGGCGTCTTCGACGATCACCGCGGCCTGGTCGGCGGCCGCAGACGGATCGGCGACCGTCATCCGCACCGACGCGGTGGTCACGACATCCCGTTTGTCGGTGGCCGCCTCGGGGGCGGGCGCTTCGGCCGGAACGGGCCCGGCCATCCCGTCACCCATGCCGCCGCCCGCGGGGTGGGGAGAGTCCGGATTGCTCGCACATGCCGTCAGCAGCAGCGCGATCAGGCACAGCAGCAGAACCTTCACCCGTGTCATACCCCGGAATTTAGTCGGTCGAGCGGACCGGTGAGAGTGAGTTGCGCGGCGACGCCCACCCCCAGTGGTCGCCGGGACTCAGCCGCGGGCAGCCAGCTGACGCAGCACCGAATCGGTTGCACTCCAGTCCATGCACTTGTCGGTCACCGACTGCCCGTAGGTCAACGGACGCGCTTCGGGTGCCTGCGCCCCGGCCACCAGGAAGCTTTCCAGCATCACTCCGCTGACCGGCAACCCGTCGCGCACCAGTTGCGCCACCTCCGCGGCGACTCGAGCCTGGCGCAGATGATCCTTGCCGGAATTGGCGTGGCTGCAATCGATCACGACCCGGCCCGGCAGCCCGGCCGCTGTCAGCGTTCCCGCCGCCGCGCGCACCGACGCCGCATCGTAATTCGGACCGTCCGTGCCGCCACGCAGGATCACATGGCAGTCCTCGTTACCGGTTGTGCTCACCAACGCACCACGACCCAGATCGTCCATGCCGAAGAAAACATGCGGGGCCGCAGCCGCTTTCACGCCGTCGACAGCCACCTGCACATTGCCGTCGGTGCCGTTCTTGAACCCGACCGGCATCGACAGACCCGACGCCAATTGACGATGCACCTGCGACTCGGTGGTGCGCGCGCCGATGGCGCCCCAGGCCACCGCGTCGGCGATGTACTGCGGGCTGGTGGGCTCCAGGAACTCGCACCCCACGGGCAGACCGATGTCGATGACGTCGAGCAGCAGTTGACGGGCGGTGCGCAGGCCGCGGGCCACATCGAAGGTCCCGTCCATCCCCGGGTCGTTGATCAGACCCTTCCACCCGATGGTGGTGCGGGGCTTCTCGAAGTACACCCGCATCACCACTTTGAGCCGGTCGCTGAGCTCGTCGGCGACCTTGATCAGCCGGCTGGCGTAGTCCAGCGCCGCGGCCGGGTCATGCACCGAGCACGGCCCCACCACGACGAGCAGCCGATCGTCACGGCCGGCGAGGATGTCGGCGACCTCATCGCGGTCACGGGCCACGCGCTCGGCACGACGAGCGCCCAACGGGAACTCGGTCAACACGTCATGCGGGCTGGGGATCTCGCTGAAACTCTGGATCCGACGGTCGGAGGTGACCTTCGGGGCGGCGATCTGCGCCAGATTCACGGTGGTGCCTTCCTGGTACGGGCACCGAGGTGGAAGTCCGGCGCCCTTGAATGACAAAAGGCAGCGACCTGGTGGTCACTGCCTGGGCTCCGGGTGGATGCGTGCTTAACGCTGCGCTTTATCGGCTCCGCCCGGAGCCTTGATAAAGCGCCAATAGCTGGCACGCACACCGATGTTCACGGCGTCCAGGGTATACCGACCGCTACGCCCCGCAAAACCGGGCCGGGTGCACGCACCCTAGGACTACTGCACCCTGCCTGAGAAGTGCAGAACGACAGTACGTTTTGAACCATGACCACATCTCGATGGACAACCAGAGCGGCGGTCGCCTTGCTGAGTGCGGCCGCCGCTGTCAGCGGATGCGCCAGCGCGCAGGCCGAGCCTTTCGACACCGCCGAACACCGCAACCTGACAATCGTGCAGGACGCCTTCACCCGCGGAGTGGGGGCACCGGACACCTTCTACGCGATCCTGGCCGATGACGTGCACTGGACCGTTGCGCGGGCCGACGCACCCTCGACGTACACCAGTCGCCAGCAGTTCCTCGACAGTGGCGCCAAACCCGTCGTGGACCGGCTGACCGGCCAGATCCAGGCGCAGGTGCACGAGTTGATCGCCGCCGACGACCAGGTGGTGGCCCGGTGGCGCGGGACCGCCACGGCACTCGACGGCAAGCCCTACGTCAACGAGTACAACTGGGTCATGACCATGCAGAACGACCGGGTGACCGAGGTGGTCGCGTACCTGGACATGGAGTCCCTCGACGAGTTGCTGACGCGCGTATCACCGCCGGCGTAGCGGCCGACCGTCAACAGTTCCGCACCCGCGCTACCCGTCGAGAGGATTGGCTTTGATCCGGCCGGCGGCGTCACTGGCGATCGACACCGCAGCCGCCCCGTCCGGTTTGCGGCGAGCCTGATCTTCGAAGCACGCCAGGAACTCGCTACCGAAATCGCCCCTGGGATAGCGCGCCAGAATCTGCTGCCGCGTGTGATCCGGGAACTCCTCGGGCCGCCGTCCGACCACATCCCAACTGGTGGCGACCTGCAAGAGGTGCGATTCGGGGTCATCGTCGGACGCGACGTCGTCGCGCATGTGCAACACGATGATCTCCTTGGCTCGGGCTGCCCGACCGGTCGGCCAACCGGCCGCCACCGCGAACACCCATGCCAGGTCACCGCCGGCCTCCTCGAACGGCAACCGGTGACTGTCGAACGGGTCGGTGAGGCCGATGTCGTGTAGCAGCGCCGAGACGTAGTAGAGCTCGTCGTCGAAGGCGATGCCGTGGGCGTTGCCGTACGTCGCTCCCCACAGATACGAGCGGACGCAGTGATTCAGCAGTGCCGGTGAGTAGTACCGGGTGGCAACGTCGAGTGCCGCGCTCGCCGCCGGGGTGGTCGGAAACATGGTCAGCTGTGCTTTCAGCGGGGGAAAACGGCGTCGGCGCAAGCGGATTCGCATGACTTCTGGTGCGCCGGTTTCATGGGCGTGGGCGAGGCGGCCATCGGGACTCCTCTCGTCATGAACGGGTCCTGGCATATTTCACACCTCGGTGTGGTGGATGCGGGTGGAAATCAACAAGCCCGATCGACCGAATTCGACACGGAAGGTACCCCCGGGCCACACGGCCCGGGGGTACCAGTTTGCGGAGGCGCGTCGCACGCCATCAGCGAGTGCGTCAGTGCGGCCCATGGCCCCCAGGAAGATCCCAGAACTGATTGACATTGTTGAAGCAGGTCCACTGCTGCAGCGCAGCACCTTGTTTGGGACGATTGGCCAGCGACGGCCCGGGGTTCCACGCGTCGAGACATTTGCCACTGTGGCGCGCCCGGATGATGGTTCTGACGTTGTCGCAGAACGTCATCGGCTGGCACGTCACGTACGGGTCGGTGACCAGCTCCGTGAACCACAGCTGGCTCGGGCCTCCATGGCAGTCGAAGGTTTGAACGCGTGCTCCGTCAGCGCCGCTGGCGTTGTTGACATCGAGGCATTTGCCGCCGTGCCGAACCTTCAACTGGAAGTCCGATCTGGGATTGTTCGGGTCGACCGGGACGATGTCGAATTGCTGATTGGCCCCACCCCAATACGGCCACAGCAGCGTGAAAGTGTTCTCTGTCGAGCCATTCGGCGCCGGCACATCCACCACCATTCCCGTGTAGTGGTTGACGATCCTGAATGGATCAGGTGGGTGAGCGGCGGCAAGTGGCGGGCACAGGCTGAACCCCATCATGAGTGCAGCCAGCGATATCAGCCGGACAATGTGTTTGGACATAGCGGATCCTCCCCGTTCCGTGAACAACCCAACTGCGGACTGTGACCGGGTGATTCGGTCGCCCTTGATCGTCATGGACATGGGGTGGTTTGAGATGCGTAGTGGGCTACCTGCGGCGATTGCGAGCTTTTCAAGAGCGTCAGCCGGCGGTGCGGTCACGCCGCCGGGTCGAGGGCGAAGACCTGCACCGGAGCCGACTTACCCTTCAGGGCAAACGATCCCCGCTCGGTGAGCCCCGATGGCGGGGCAGCCAGTGCCTTGACGCAGTCACCGGTGAGGAGTATGCGGTCACCGGTGGCTTTCGTGAGTTGCTCGACGCGGGCCGCCACATTGACGGCGTCCCCGATCAACGTGAATTCGAGCTTTCCGCCACCACCGATGGTGCCCGCGATCACCACGCCGGTGTTGATGCCGATACCGATTCGCAGCGTGCCGGCGAACCGCTCTGCAACCAGGCGCTGGATCACGGTAGCGGCCGATACAGCCGCATCAGCATGACCCGCAAGCTCATTGGGCGCGCCGAACACCGCCAGGGCACCGTCGCCGAGGAATTTGTTCACGTGCCCACCGGCCTGGACGACCGCGGGCACCACCACCTCGAACAGGGTGTTCAACCGGGCCACCGTGTCCTCGGCCGTGTTGGCCTCAGCCCACGGCGTGAAGTCGCGGATGTCGACGAACATCACCGTCAACTCTCGACGCTCACCGCTGAAGACATCGTCACCCTGCTCGAGCAACCGCACCGCCAAGCCCGGGTCGACATAGGTGCCGAATGCTGCCTGAAGTCGCCGCCGCTCCGCCAAACCCGCCTGCATACGGTTGAAGGACCCCGCCAGCGCGCCGAGATCGTCGTCCTGGACCACCGGCAGGCGTCGGCTGTAGTCACCGGCGGCCACCCGCTCGGTTCCTCTGGCGAGATCGCGGATGGGTTGCAGCAGAGGCGAATACGTGGCCCAGAGCGAGGGCCCGCTGACGAGCACCAGTGCACCGCCGAGGGCGAGCGCCAGCAGAGGACCGTGCCTGGCTACGTCGAACACGGCTCCCAGCAAGGCACCCAGAATGGTGAACGCGAACCCCACCACGAGCATGGCCGCCATGGTCCACGTGGCGAACGTCGGGCGAGTGCGCGGCAGGGAATCGCCGATCTCCGTACCCGCGGTGATGGCAACCCTGGCGGGCCGCAACGCCCCTTCGACGTAACTGTGCAAAGTGACCAGCTGGCCGGCGGTTCCGGCGATGGCGCCCATGATCGCGTACTGCATCAGCGTCGACCCGCCGGCTCCGGCGATCATCCCGACACCGGCGAAGAGGGCCGCGGCCCAGAAAACCGTGGCGATCACCGCCGTCACGAGGACCTTCCTGCCATAGCTGTAGGTGGCGTGCAGTGCGGTTTGTCGGTCGATGTCCTTGCCGGCGGCCCACTGCGCGAGCAGGCGAGCCTCCTGTGCGCGGGGGTGTACCAGCACGTACAGGTGCACCAGCGCGGCCACCACGGTCACCGCGGCCGCCTCGAGATAACGATCAGAGCCCTCGAAAGCGACGATGCACAACGTCCAAGCCAGATAGGGCGGCAGCACCAGCGGGAGCGTGAGCGCCCAGCATGCCCAGGGATATCTCGTCGCGTACCGATCCCACGCCCACTGCCACATGCGATCCATGCCAATTACGAAACACCCGCTCCGATCACGCCGGGGGTGTTTCCGCGCACTACTGCCCCACCGAGATCTCGCACCCGGGCCGAGTGTGTACTTGTGGCACGAGTTCCGGCCTCAGCGCGTACACAACCCCACGCTCGACGCTGCATGAACGAAAACACCCCCGGCCCAAGCGGACCGGGGGTGTTTCGTCAGAGCTACGAACTAGTGCGCGTGGCCGTGGTGCCCGTGCCCGTGGGCGTCGGCCGGCTCCTCAGCCGGCTTCTCGACAACCGCGGTCTCGGTGGTCAGCACCATGCGGGCCACCGACGCGGCGTTGAGCACCGCGGAGCGGGTGACCTTGACCGGATCGATCACGCCGTCGGCGACCAGGTCACCGTAGGTCAGCGTGGCCGCGTTGAAGCCGTGGTTGTTCGGCAGCTCTTCGACCTTGCTGACCACGACGGCGCCGTCGAGACCGGAGTTGGCGGCGATCCAGAACAGCGGCGCCGACAGCGCGCTGCTGAACACCTCGACGCCCAGGGCCTCGTCGCCGGAAAGCGACGAACGCAGCCCGTCGAGCGCCTTGCGCGCCTGCACCAGCGCGGATCCACCGCCGGCGACGATGCCCTCCTCGACCGCGGCCTTGGCCGCTGCCACCGCGTCCTCGACGCGGTGCTTGCGCTCCTTGAGCGCGGTCTCGGTGGCGGCGCCGACCTTGATGACGGCCACGCCGCCGGCCAGCTTGGCCAGTCGTTCCTCGAGCTTTTCCCGATCCCAGTCGGAATCGGTGGTCTCGATCTCGGAACGCAGCTGGGCGACACGACCGGCGAGGGCGTCCTTGGTGCCGCCGCCGTCGACGATCACGGTGTCGTCCTTGCTGACCACGACACGACGGGCGCTGCCCAGCACGTCGAGGCCCGCTTCACGCAGCAGCAACCCGACGTCGGGATTGACCACCTGGCCACCGGTGACGATGGCGAGGTCCTCCAGGAACGCCTTGCGGCGGTCACCGAAGAACGGCGCCTTGACGGCCACAGCCTTGAGCGTCTTGCGAATGGCGTTGACCACCAGGGTGGACAGCGCCTCGCCTTCGACGTCCTCGGCGACGATCAGCAGCGGCTTGCCGGCTTCGGCGACCTTCTCCAGCAGCGGCAGCAGGTCGGGCAGCGAGCTGATCTTGTCGCGGTGCAGCAACACCAGCGCGTCTTCGAGGACGGCTTCCTGGGAGTCGAAGTCGGTGACGAAGTACGCCGACAGGAATCCCTTGTCGAAGCCGACGCCCTCGGTGACTTCGAGTTCGGTGTTCAGGGTCGAGGACTCCTCGACGCTGACCACCCCGTCGCTGCCGACCTTGGTCATGGCCTCGCCGACCAGCTCGCCCACCTCTTCGTCACGGGACGACACGGTGGCGACCTGCCCGATGGAGACCTTGTCCGAGACCGGGGTGGCCGCGGCCAGCAGGGCCTCGGACACCGCGTCGGCGGCCTTGCCGATACCCGAGCCCAGGGCGATCGGGTTGGCGCCGGCGGCGACGTTGCGCAGTCCGGCCTTGATGATGGCCTGCGCCAGCACGGTGGCGGTGGTGGTGCCGTCACCGGCGACGTCGTTGGTCTTGGTGGCCACCGACTTGACCAGCTGGGCACCGAGGTTCTCGAACGGGTCCTCGAGGTCGATCTCACGGGCGATGGTCACACCGTCGTTGGTGACGGTGGGGCCGCCGAAGGCCTTGGCGAGAACGACGTGGCGGCCGCGGGGGCCCAGGGTGACCTTGACGGCATCGGCGAGCTTGTCGACGCCGACCTCCATGGCACGGCGCGCAGTTTCGTTGAATTCGATCTGCTTACTCATATTGGTTCTTCCCTATTACGAGTTCCGCCCCGGACATCACCCGCACGAAGGTGCGGGGATCTCCGGGGCAGGACACGGATCGCTTACTTGGAGACGACGGCCAGCACGTCGCGAGCCGACAGGATCAGGTACTCCTCGCCGTTGTACTTGATCTCGGTGCCGCCGTACTTGCTGTAGATGACGACGTCGCCCTCAGACACGTCCAGGGGAATCCGCTTCTCGCCGTCCTCATCCCAGCGGCCGGGGCCAACTGCGACGACGGTGCCTTCCTGCGGCTTCTCCTTGGCGGTGTCGGGGATGACCAGACCGGAAGCGGTGGTGGTCTCGGCCTCGTTGGCCTGAACGAGGATCTTGTCCTCGAGTGGCTTGATGTTCACGCTCGCCACGATGGAGCCCCTTCACTCAGTGGTGTGCGGCCCGGGCGGTGCCCGAACCGGGTTTGCAGTACTCAGGTGTTCGGCATCCGGTCACACCCTCGCGCCGTCGTCGCGGGAGCCGACACAGGGGGTGTCCGCCTGCCATCTAGCACTCTATACATGCGAGTGCTAGCGCTCAAGGTTCGGGGTTGCCGAGAGTCACAGGCCGATCAGCAGATGCGCCGACACATCGCCGACCATCTCGACATCTACCTGCCGTTCGGTGAAATACCACGCCACCTCGTCCCGGGCGAAAGTGTCGGCGTAGCGCCCCACCACGATGGGTTGCAGCGCCACCGTCTCGGTCTGCTGGACGACGCAGAAGGTGGATCGTGCGGTCGCGGTGTCACCGTCGATGTCGACGATCGGATTGAGCACCAGATGCCGCGTCCGCGGGGTGTTCCCGGCATCGGGATAGCGCCGGGTGGTCTTCGCGAACAGCGCGGCGATGGCCTCGGCACCGGCCACCCCGGCGAATGTTGCGCGGCCCAGCAGAAGTCCCACACGAAAGAAATCGCCGGCGTCGATCAGCTCGGCGTAGCGGTACAGCAGTTCGTGGATCTCCAGTTTGTGGGTGTTCATGCCACCTGCCCCTGCACCACCGGTAGCCCCGGGTCGCTGGCCACGTCCAGCGCAGACGGTGCCGCCCCAGCGGCCATCAGATGCGCCGCGAAGGAGGCGATCATGGCGCCGTTGTCGGTGCACAACCGCGGCCGCGGCACCCGCAACGTCAAACCCGCCGCCGCGCAGCGCTGTTCAGCGAGTTCCCGCAGCCGGGAATTGGCGGCCACGCCGCCGGCGATCAGCAGAGTCGACACCCCCAGGTCGGTCGCGGCGCGCACGGCCTTCTTGGTCAGCACATCGGCGACGGCCTCCTGGAAACCCGCCGCCACGTCCGCGGTGTCGAAATCCGGGTGGCTCTCCACATAGCGGGCCACGGCGGTTTTGAGCCCGGAGAAGCTGAACGCATACGGCGCATCCCGTGGGCCGGTCATGCCGCGCGGGAAGACGATGGCCTCGCGGTTGCCGGTGCGGGCCAGGTCGTCGAGCACCTTGCCGCCGGGGTAGCCCAGCCCCAGCAGCCGGGCCACCTTGTCGTAGGCCTCCCCCGCGGCGTCGTCGACGGTGGTGCCGAGTTCGACGATCGGCTCGCCGAGCGAGCGCACATGCAGCAGGTGGGTGTGCCCACCGGAGACCAACAGGCCCACGCTCTCGGGCAGCGGCCCGTGATCGAAGACGTCGGCGGCCAGATGCCCGCCCAGGTGGTTGACCCCGTAGAACGGCACCCCCCAGGCGGCGGCATAGGCCTTGGCGGCGGCCACCCCGACCAACAGCGCACCGGCCAGCCCGGGGCCGATGGTGGCGGCGACGACGTCGGGGCGCTTGATCCCGGCGTCGGCCAGCGCACGGCGCATGGTCGGTCCGAGGGCTTCCAGGTGTGCGCGGGACGCGATCTCCGGAACGACGCCGCCGAAGCGGGCGTGTTCGTCCACGCTGGAGGCCACCTGATCGGCCAGCAGGGTGACAGTGCCGTCCTCGTCGAGGCGGGCGACGCCGACACCTGTTTCGTCACATGAGCTTTCGATTGCAAGGATTATCCTCATGCTGGCTCTCCGATCGGTTCACGGCGCATGGTGTAAGCGTCGGCGCCGCTGCCCTGGTAGTAGCGCTTGCGCAGTCCGATGGTGGCGAACCCGGCCGACTCGTACATGGTGATGGCGCCTGTGTTGTCGGTGCGGACCTCGAGGAACACCGCCGCGGCGTCGGCGTCGGCGCGCTCAAGCAGCGCGTCCAGCAACCGGCGCCCGATGCCGTGCCTCTGGTAGGCAGGGTCCACCCCGATGGTGTGGATCTCGTATTCGAACGGCGGCTGATTGCCCAGGCGGGCGATCCCGGCGTACCCGACGAGCGTGCCGCCGGCGCGGGCCGCGAAGTAGTGGGTGTGCTGGGCGGCGATTTCGTGCGCGAACGCCGCCGCCGGCCAGGGGTCATCGCCGGGGAACAGCTGCTCTTCCAACTCGGCGCACCGCGACGCGTCGGCCCGGGTCAACGGGTCGAGCAGCACCGGAACCGTCGTCACGTCCCGGCCTGCCGTTCCGCGAGCGTCTTCGCGTCCGGACGGCGCAGGTACAGCGGCACCAAGGGTCCCGGATCGGCATTCCAATCCGCCACGGCAGCAGCGAGTTCCACCGGTGACGGGTATTCGGGTCCGACCACCGGGAGATCGAACAACGCCGCGTGTGACGGTGATCCGGCCACCACCGCCACACCGTCGGCCGGCACGTCGGCGGGCGGGTTGACCGCCGGCCCGTCGGTGCGCACACCGTCGCGGTAACGCGCCCAGTAGACCTCGCGGCGACGCGCATCGGTGACCACCAACGCCTCCCCGTCCACAGCCCCGCCGATCCCGTCGAGGCTGCACACCCCGAACACCGGGATGTCGAGGGCGTGCCCGTAGGCCGCGGCGGTGGCCATCCCCACTCGCAGGCCGGTGAACGGGCCCGGTCCGGTTCCCACCACCACCGCGTTCAGCTCAGCCATGGTGCGGCCGCTATCGGCCAGAGCGGCAAGCACATTGGGGGTCAGGGTCTCGGCGTGCGCGCGGGCGTCGACGGTGACACGGACCGCCAGCGTGGTGATCACGTCATCGACGGCGACGACGGCGGCGGTGACAGCCGGGGTGGCGGTGTCGATGACCAGGACGGTGCGCGTCACGAGGTACTCCACTGCCAGACCGCGGTGCGAGTGTCGGAGTCGGCCAGCCGTTCGAGTCGCACATCGAGATGATGGTCCGACAGCCGTTCGGCCAAGCCTTCCCCCCATTCCACCACCACCACGGCGTCGTCGAGATCGGTGTCGAGATCCAGTGAGTCCAGTTCGGCCAGCAGGTCGGCGGCAGCGTGATCGAGCAGCCGGTACACATCGACGTGCACCAGCGCGGGCGCACCCACCCGTCGCGCCCGGTGCAACCTGGCCAACACGAACGTCGGTGAGGTGATGGGCCCGTCGACGTCGAGAGCCTCGGCGATTCCCTTGGTGAGCAACGTCTTTCCCGCCCCCAGCGGCCCGGAGAGCACCACCACGTCGCCGGCGCGAAGCCGCGCACCGAGCCGCCGGCCCAGTGCCACGGTGTCGTCCGGGCTGGCCAGCTCCGCAGTTCCCGACTCCCGCTCAGCCACGGATGCGCGCCCGTTCCTTGAGCCGCCGGGTGAGCGCCACCAGCTTGTTGGGGGTGGCCCGGTCGACGAGTCGCACCAGGGCATCGTCGATCGGGTCGGGCTGCTCGAGCTGCACCAGATGTCCGGCACCGCCGACGATCAGCAGTTCGGCCTTGGGCAGCTCAGCGGCCAGTTCCTCGGAATGTTCCGGGGTGGTCAGGACGTCTTTGGACCCGCAGGCCACCAGCGTCGGGATCTTGGCGAGCACCGGCAGCGCCGCGGTTTCGTCATGCACCCCCAGGGCGTGCAGGAATCCGACCATGGTGGCCACCGGGGTGTCGTGGATCATCTCCTCGGAGTACTTGGCGACGGTGGGGCTCACACGGTCATCACCGAAAGACGCCGCCTGCAGCACCGGGGCCAGCACCCAGCGCACCGCACCGCGTCCGCGGTGCACCATCCCGGGTGCATAACGCGCGGCGAAGCGAGCGGCCTCCAGCGCCGGGTTCTGCAGGATCTCCCCCAGCGGAGAACGCGAAAGACCAGATCCGGCAGAGGAAATGACGGCCGCGCCCACGATGTGGCCACCGTACCGGCGGGGGAATTGGCGGGCGTGCGACAGCACGGTCATCCCGCCCATCGAATGCCCTATCAGCACCACCGACCCCTTTGGCGCCATGGTGGTCAGGATCAGCTCGAGGTCCTGACCCAACTGCTCGACGGTGTAGGTGCTGGGGTCTGCCGCCCCGGACCGGCCGTGCCCACGCTGGTCGTAGAACACCATCCGCACCTGATCGCCCCACATCAGGCTCAGCTCGCGACGCTGGAAATGAAATGCGCCCATGTTCATACAGAAACCGTGGGCGAACACCACGGTCACCGGGGCGTCGACCGGCCCGACCTCACGCACCACCAGGTCCACGCCGTCCGGGGTGGTCACCACACCACCGCGATCGGCTTCCAGCAGTGCGAAATCCTCGGCGGTGTAGGGATCTTCGGGTACCTCACGCCGGGTCATCGAACGCGCCACCGAGGCGCCGGCCACCGCGCCGACGGCACCGAGGCCGGTCGCACCCGCCAGCCATCGCCCCCAGCGGGGCTTGTGGTGCGCGGTCATCGGCCGCCTCCGCGGTAACTGCGCACCACCCGGGCGCGGGGGCTGGTCGCGACCTCGTAGTTGATGGTGCCCAACAGGTCGGCCCAGTCCTGGGCGGTCTGCTCACCGGAGGTGCCGGGGCCGAACAGGATCGCCTCGTCGCCCACGGTGACGTCGGCGGCACCCACGTCCACGACGAACTGATCCATGCACACCCGCCCGATGCTCGGGCAACGGACACCGTTGATCAGCACCTCGATCCGGCCGCCCAGGGCGCGGAAGATGCCGTCGGCGTAACCGAGGGGGATCAGGCCCACGGTGGTGTCCCGATCGGCCACCCAGGTGTGCCCGTACGACACGCCGTCCCCGGCGGCGAGCGACTTCACCAGTGTCACAGGAGCTTTCAACGTCATCGCCGGGACAAGCCCGAAATCGCCACGCTGCGGGATGGGGCTCAGGCCGTAGACCGCGACACCGGGCCGCACCATGTCGAAGGCGAGATCGGGCCGGGTCAGCGTGGCGGGCGAATTGGACAGATGCGCCACCTCGAACGGCAATCCCTGTGCGCGGGCGTACCCGCACATCTCGGTGAAGCGTTGCCGCTGTTGATCGTTGACCGGGCTGTCGGGGTCGTCACCACAGGCGAGGTGACTCATGATCCCCCGCACCCGCACCGCATCCTCGGCGACAGCGGCCCGCAGTGCGGTCACGAGTTCGGGATAGTGCGCGGCAGGCACGCCGTTGCGGTTGAGCCCGGTGTCGACCTTGACGGTCAGCGTCGCAGTGGTGCCGGTGCGCCGCACCGCGTCCAGCACCCCGTTCAGCTGCTCCAGCGAGGACACCGCCAGCTGCACGTCGGCGGCCACCGCCGGGGCGTAATCGGTGCCCGGCGGGTGCAGCCAGGCCAGCACCGGGGCCGTGACGCCGTCGCGGCGCAGCGCCAGCGCCTCCCCGATGGTGGCGACTCCGAGTTCGGCGGCACCGGCCGCCAGCGCGGCCCGGCCCACCTGGGTGGCGCCGTGCCCGTAACCGTCGGCTTTGACCACGGCCATCACCGCAGCTGAACCGGCGTGCTCGGCGAGCACGCGGACATTGTGCGCGATCGCGTCGAGATCGACCTGCGCCATCGGGGTCGCCAGAGGCGTCTGGGTTGTATTCACCGCCGTCGATTGTCCCAGAAAGCCGTCGACGCCTGTCCAGCGACGTCAGTGCGCGAAGTGCGCCACATCGTCGAAGGTGCCCTGCGGCTGGATCTTGTCCATCTTGTCGAGCACCTCGATCAGGTCGTCCTTGAGCGCGCGGGCCAGGTCGGTGGAGAAGCCCTCCCGGACGACGATGCGCAGCACCGCCACGTCCTCGGCGCCCTCCGGCATGGTGTAGGCAGGCACCTGCCAGCCGTAGGACCGCAGCCCCGCGGAAACGTCGAACTCGGTGTACCCGTGCTCGCCGGTCAACCGGAACGCCACCACCGGGATGGCCGAGCCGTCGGAGATCACCTCGAAGTGATCGCTGCGGTGCAGTTCGTCGGCCAGCCAGCGCGCGGTCGAGGACAGACAGCTCATCACCTGGCCGTAGCCGGCGCGGCCCAAGCGCAGGAAGTTGTAGTACTGGCCCACCACCTGGTTACCGGGGCGGGAGAAGTTCAGCGTGAACGTCGGCATGTCACCGCCCAGGTAATTGACCCGGAACACCAGGTCCTCGGGCAGGTGATCGGCGTTGCGCCACACCACGAACCCGATGCCCGGGTAGGTCAGTCCGTACTTGTGGCCGCTGACGTTGATCGAGGCCACCCGCGGCAGCCGGAAGTCCCACTCGAGCTCCGGGTGCAGGAACGGGACGACGAATCCGCCGCTGGCGGCGTCGACGTGCACGGGGATGTCGAGGCCCTTGTCGGCGGCCAGCCGATCGAGTGCCGCGCAGATCTCGGCGATCGGTTCGAGCTCACCGGTATAGGTGGTGCCCAGGATGGCGACGACGCCGATGGTGTCCTCGTCGACGTGCTCGAGCACCTGCTCGGGGGTGATGACGTAACGCCCCTCCTCCATCGGCAGGTACCGCGGTTCCACCTCGAAGTAGCGGCAGAACTTCTCCCACACCACCTGGACGTTGGCGCCCATCACCAGGTTCGGGGTCCTCTTCTTCCAGCCGTCACCCACGCGCTCCTTCCACCGCCATTTCAGGGCCAGCCCGCCGAGCATGACGGCCTCGCTGGAACCGACGGTGGAGACGCCGACGGCGCTGGAGGGGTCGTCGTCGCGCAGATTCTCGGCGTGGAAGAGGTCGGCGACCATGCACACGCAGCGCTGCTCGATGGCGGCGGTGGCGGGGTACTCGTCCTTGTCGATCATGTTCTTGTCGAACGTCTCGGCCATCAGCTTCTCGGCCTCGGGATCCATCCACGTGGTCACGAAGGTCGCCAGGTTGAGCCGGGAGCTGCCGTCGAGCATCAGCTCGTCATGGATGAAGCGGTAGGCCGCGGTGGGTTCCATCGCCTCGTCGGGCAGCCGTAGCGACGGGATCGGCGCGGTGAACATTCGCCCGGTGTAGGCCGGGGTGATCGATGACGACGCCCGATTGATGTGCGGCATGGTGTCCTTCCGAGTCAGAGGCTGGCGATCGAGGTACGTAGATGAGCGAGGATGCGCGAGGCCGACGTCGGCGCCCCGCGTGGGCCCGGATCGAGTGCCGACAGCCCGGCCGCGCGGGCGTGCACGAACGCCGCCGCGGCGGCCGCCTCCACCGGAGGAAGACCCGAGGCGAGCAGCGCGCCGATCACTCCGGACAGCACATCACCGGAACCGGCGGTGGCCGCCCAGGACTGCCCCGCCGGATTCAGGTAGACCGGGCCGCCCGCGTCGGCGATGACCGTGACGTTGCCCTTGAGCAGGACGGTCACCCCCAGGGTGTCCGCCAAGCGCCGGGCGGCGCCGATGCGGTCCTCACCCGGTTCGCGTCCGGCCAGCCGCTTGAACTCCCCGGCGTGCGGGGTGAGCACCGTGGGCGCGGTGCGGTTCTCCAGCAGTTCGGGATGCGCGGACAAGATGGTCAGCGCGTCAGCGTCGGCGATCACCGGCAGGTCGGTGTCGAGCGCGAAGGTCAGTGCCCGCGCGCCGTCCTCGTCGGTTCCCAGGCCGGGCCCGACCACCCATGACTGCACCCGCCCGGAAGAGGCCAGGTCTTTGGTGGCGATGACTTCCGGCCAGTGCGAGACCACTTCGGCGGCCGCCGTGCCCGCGTAGCGCACCATGCCGGAGGTGGCCGCCACCGCCGCGCCGGTGCACAGGATCGCCGCGCCGGGATAGGTGGCCGAGCCCGCCAGGATGCCGGTGACCCCCTGGGTGTACTTGTCGTCGGTGCGACCCGGGATGGGCCAGCGGTCGCGGACGTCGGCCGCCTCGAATCCGAGGACGTCGGTATCGGGCAGGTCCAATCCGATGTCGATGAGTTCGACGCGGCCGCAGTCGGCCAGCGCGTGTGCGGGTTTGAGTCCGCCGAATGTGACGGTGAGCGCGGCACGTACAGCGGGCCCCGGGGTGGCGCCGGTGTGGACGTCGACTCCGCTGGGGATGTCGACGGCGACGACGGGTGCGTCGGTGGACTCGAACACCGCGGCGGCGTTGGCACGCAGCGGGCCGGATCCGGAGATGCCGACCACCCCGTCGATCACCAGATCCGCAGTGGGAGAGAGCTTTTCGACGATACGTCCACCGGCCGCGCGGAACGCGCGCAGACCGGCGGCGTGGGCCCGCCCGGGGTCGAGCAGCACCGCCTCGGCGGCCACCCCGCGCCGGCGCAGCAACGTCGCCGCCCACAGTGCGTCGCCGCCGTTGTCACCGGAGCCGACGACAGCCGACACCATCCTGCCGGCCACTGCGCCGGTCCGGATCCTCAGTTCGCCGGCGATCGCGGTGGCCAAGCCGTGGGCTGCCCGCCGCATCAGTGCACCGTCGGGAAGGCCGGCCAGCAGCGGCGCTTCGGCCGCACGGATCACCTCCGCGGAGTAGTAGTGCCGCATCAGCCCTCTGGTCGTTGTGATGTTCCTGGCGTGATTCCGCTCAGGTTACGTGCTCGACGCTGTTAACGTCCCGAGCATGGGCGCGTGTGGTCCTGCCGATCGGCTTCTCGAGGAGTTGGTGACGCTCGAGCAGCGCGGGTGGCAGTCACTGTGCGACGGCACCGGCGGCGACTTCTGCCGCGAGGTCCTGGCCGAGGACGCGCTGATGGAGTTGAGCAACGGCGTCATCATGGACCGCACCGCCGTCACCGCCACGCTGGCGAGGACTCCGCGGTGGTCCGGCTACGCGATCGTGGGCGCGCACCTGGTTTCGGTGGGCGCCCGATGTGCGGCGCTGGAGTACATCAGCACCGGGTATCCGCGCGAGAACTGCCGCGCGCTGGTGGGCACGGTCTGTTCGATGTATCGGCGCGGCGAGCACGGGTGGAAGCTCGTGTTGTGCCGGCACACCCGTCAGAGGTGAGACGCCTCCACCGCGCCCCAGAACCGGTGTGCCCGCTCGGCGATCTCCACCGGATACTCGCCGTTGATGGCGTGCGATGCCTGCGGCCAGATCTCGATCTCGCCGTGTCTCAAGACTTTTCGTGCGTGCGCGGCGGCACGCTCGGCACGTAACACCACGCTGCGACCGGCCAGCAGCGCCAGCACCGGGATCTCGACGCTGCGCAGCTGCGCGTCGGTGAAGCGCGTCGGCGCCGGTAGCCGCAGCACGAAGTCGCTGGTTCCCGCCGAGATCAAGCCGGCCGCCTCGGCTGCCGCGCCGATGTCCGAGCCGCCGGCGATCCAGCTCAACAGCCGCCGGCGCACCCACTGCGGCACCCCCGGCACCACCATCGGGATCGAGGCCGCCAGCATCGGCAGCGGGATGCGGTCGAAGGTCATCGCCGGATCCAGCAGGGTCAGCGACGCCGTGCGCCCCGGGCACCGCACGGCGTGGTTCACCGCCGCCCAGCCACCGATGGAGATGCCGCAGAGGTGCACGCGGTCCAGGCCCAGGCCGGTGAGAGTGTCGTCGAGCCAGCGCGCCTGATCGGCGGCGTCGGCGATCGGCGCGGTCTGCACCGACAGACCGGGCTCACCGAGCAGGTCGAGGCAGTAGACGTCGCGGTGCTGCAGCAGCGGAGGCAGATTGGTGGCGTACACCGGGGTGGGGCCGTTGCGCCCGGGCAGCAGCAGAACCGGCGCACCGTCACCCCGGCCGGCGAAACGGTACACCCGCACCACGCCGAAACTGGTCGGCACGTCGCGGATCTCGGCCACCGGCGGCAGCGCGGCGAAGCACGACCGGTAACAGGTCAGGAAGTCGGCGAACGCCTCGGCGCTGCGGAAGTGCCCGATCCTGTCGTCGGCAGCGATCCGCACATCGGGAACGGCGAGGTCAAACGGAGCGTCGATGGGCCCAGTGTAAATCGACGCCGGCTCATCCTTCCGGACGGCGACTCACCTCCCCGGCCTCGTCCCTCACCCGCCTCGGCGCCCGCCGCCACATCCTCCCGGACGGCGACTCACCTCCCCAGCCTCGTCCCTCACCCGCCTCGGCGCCCGCCGCCACATCCTCCCGGACGGCGGCTCACCTCCCCGGCCTCGTCCCTCACCCGCCTCGGCGCCCGCCGCCTAGACTCGCCCGCATGGTCTACGGCATGCCGCCACCACCACCGGCCCCGCGCAAACCACCGATTTCCGGTGTGGACATGGGCATTTCGATCACCGCCATGGTGCTGACCGTGGCGTTTGCGGCGTTTGCCGCGTTCATCGGGATATTCATGCTGGCATTCCTGGACACCTGCCCGCCGGCGACGTGCAGCGTCGAAGGCGCAATCGGCGCCGTCGGCGGGACCCTGCTGATCACCGCGGTCACCGGGGTCATCGGGATCACCGTGGCGATCATCCAACTCGTCCGGCGCAGCCTGGCCTGGCCGGTGGCGGTTGGCACATTGGTGCTGTGCATCCTGATCTGCGTGATCGGGATCAACGTCTTCGGGGCCGCCGTGGGCGCCGACGACGGGTGGCTGTTCGGGTAGCCGGCTGTCGGGCCTAGTTCCGCGACATATATGCGGTTGACCGCGCAACACGCCGCTGGGCTGTCGCCACGCACATATATGTGCCCAGCTGAGGGCCCCGCGCCGTCGTCCTCGGGCTACTCGACGGTGACAGACTTGGCCAGGTTGCGCGGCTTGTCCACGTCGTACCCGCGGGCCTGAGCCACTGCGGCGGCGAACACCTGCAGCGGAATGGTGGACAGCAGCGGCTGGAAAAGCGTTGACACCGCCGGGATCTCGATGAGGTGATCGGCATACGGCCGCACCGTCTCGTCACCTTCCTCGGCGATCACGATGGTCAGCGCACCGCGCGCCTGGATCTCGCGGATATTGCTCAGCAGCTTGGAATGCAGCATCGCGGCACCCTTGGGTGAGGGCATGACCACGATCACAGGCAGATCGTCCTCGATCAGCGCGATCGGGCCGTGCTTGAGCTCGCCGGCGGCGAAGCCTTCGGCGTGCATGTAGGCCAACTCTTTGAGCTTCAGCGCACCCTCGAGTGCCACCGGGTAACCGACGTGCCGGCCCAGGAACAACACCGTCGACGACGACGCGAACCTCTTGGCCACCTCGTTGACCGGGCCCATCCGGGTCAACACCTCCGACACCAGGTCCGGCATGGCCTCGAGCTCTTTGTATTCGCGCTCGACCTCATCGGGGTACTTGGTGCCGCGCGCCTGCGCCAACGCCAGGCCCACCAGGTAGTTCGCGGCCACCTGCGCCAGGAACGTCTTGGTGGAGGCCACGCCGATCTCCGGGCCGGCGCGGGTGTAGAGCACCGCATCACATTCGCGCGGGATCTGGCTGCCGTTGGTGTTGCAGATCGCCAGCACCTTGGCTTTCTGCTCCTTGGCGTGCCGCACCGCCTCCAGCGTGTCGGCGGTCTCGCCGGACTGGCTGATCGCGATCACCAGCGTGCTGCGGTCCAACACCGGGTCGCGGTAGCGGAACTCGCTGGCGAGCTCCACCTCGACCGGCAGCCGGGTCCAGTGCTCGATCGCGTATTTGGCCAGCAGCCCCGAGTGGTACGCGGTGCCGCAGGCGACGATGAACACCTTGTCGATCTCGCGCAGCTCCTGATCGGAGAGCCGCTGCTCGTCGAGAACGATGCGGTTGTCGACGAAATGCCCCAGCAGTGTGTCGGCGACGGCCGCGGGTTGCTCGGCGATCTCCTTGAGCATGAAGTACTCGTAGCCACCCTTTTCCGCGGCCGAGAGATCCCAGTCGATGTGGAAGACACGGGCGTGAGCAGCGTCGTCGTTTCCCGAGAAATCGGTGATCGTGTAACTGTCGGCGGTGATCACGACGGCCTGATCCTGGCCCAGCTCGACGGCTTCGCGGGTGTATTCGATGAACGCCGCGACATCGGAGCCGACGAACATCTCGCCCTCGCCGATGCCGACCACCAGCGGGGTGGAGCGCCGGGCCGCCACGATGGTGCCGGGTTCGTCGGCGTTGGCGAACACCAGGGTGAAATGACCCTCCAGTCGGGGCAGCACGGCGTAGACCGACCGCACGAAGTCACCGGCGGTGGGACCGTCGTGGTAGGCCTTGGCGACCAGGTGAACGGCGACTTCGGTATCGGTGTCGCTGGCGAACTCGACACCCGCGGTTTCCAGCTCTTTGCGCAGGATGGCGTAGTTCTCGATGATGCCGTTGTGAACGACGGCGATCTTGCCCGCCGCGTCGCGGTGCGGGTGTGCATTGCGATCGGTGGGCCGGCCGTGGGTGGCCCACCGGGTATGGCCCAGTCCCGTGGTGCCGGCCAGCGCCGCGGTGTCGGTTTCTTCCAACGCTCGTTGCAGGTTGGCCAGCCGGCCGGCACGCCGACGGACGGTCATCCCACCGTCACCGTCGAGCAGCGCCACCCCCGCGGAGTCATAACCGCGGTACTCCATCCGGCCCAGGGCGTCCACGACGACGCCGCGGGCGTGGCGCGTACCCACGTATCCGACGATTCCGCACATGAGGTACCAGGGTAGTCCAGCGGCCCGAGTCCACCTGTTTCAAATCGCCCGCTATAGGGTCTAGGCGTGGCCAGCACGAAGAAGCTCTTCGCCAAACTGCGTCGACGTGGACCCCATCGTGTTCTGCGCGGTGACCTGGCCTTCGCGGGGTTACCAGGGGTGGTGTACACACCGGAATCCGGGCTGAATCTGCCCGGTGTGGCATTCGCCCACGATTGGCTCACACCTGCGCTCAGCTATGTCGGGACACTCGAACATCTGGCGTCTTGGGGCATCGTTGCCGCCGCCCCCGACACCGAAAAGGGAATCGCCCCGTCGGTGCTCAACCTGGCGTTCGACCTGGGTACCACGCTGGACATCATCGCCGGTGTCCGGCTCGGGCCCGGGCAGATCAGCGTGCACCCGAACAAGCTGGGCGTCACCGGGCACGGTTTCGGCGGCTCGGCCGCTGTGTTCGCCGCAGCCGGCGCCCCGGCCCGGGTAAAGGCCGTCGCGGCCCTGTTCCCGTCCAGCACGTCACCCCGAGCCGAGGAACCCGCCGCCGGGCTGAAGGCCCCCGGCCTGGTGCTCAGCGCCCCTGGCGACCCGATGACGCTGCGTTCCAACGCCGTGGAGCTGTCCCGGGTGTGGGAGGCCGGCACGCTGCGAACCGTCAGCGGCGGGAAAGCGGGCGGTCTGGTGGAGGGACGGCGGCTGGCGCGCGCGGTCGGGCTCCCCGGCGCCGACCGGAGCACTCAGAAGATCGTGCGCGCACTGCTGACGGGCTTTCTGCTGTTCCATCTGACGGGAAACAAGGACTACGCCGAGTTCGGCGATCCCGAGGCGGTGTTGCCTAAGACCGAGTTGCCCGATCCGAACGAAGATCCGGTGGACTTGGAGAACAAGGTCATCGCACTGCTCAAGCCCTAGCGGGAATTGGCCAACCAACCGGTTGGGTGTATAACTCGTTCATGCGGACAGGCATCTTTCTGAGCTACGCCGGCGGCTTTCGTGAGGCCGCCGAACAAGTGGTCGAGTTCGAGAAGATCGGCGTCGAGATCGCGCTGGTCGCCGAGGCCTACTCCTACGACGCCATCAGCCAGCTCGGCTATCTGGCCGCCAAGACCTCGACCATCGAGCTCGGCACCGGTGTTGTTCCCATCTACACCCGCACCCCCACCCTGCTGGGCATGACGGCCGCCGGGCTGGATTACGTGTCCGACGGCCGGTTCCGACTGGGCCTCGGCACCTCCGGCCCGCAGGTGATGGAGGGCTTCCACGGTGTGCCGTTCGACGCACCGATGGGCCGCACCCGCGAGGTGGTGGAGATCTGCCGCCAGGTCTGGCGCCGAGAGAAGATCAACTACAACGGCAAGCACTACCAGATCCCGCTGCCCGAAGGCCAGGGCAGCGGCCTGGGTAAACCACTTCGGCTCATCAATCACCCTGTGCGCGAACGTATCCCGATCACGATTGCGGCGCTCGGACCCAAGAACGTGCAGCTGACAGCCGAGATCGCCGAGGGCTGGCAGCCGGTGTTCTTCTATCCCGAGAAGGCCGACGACGTGTGGGGCGATTCCCTGCGGGCCGGTTACGCCAAGCGCGATCCCTCGCTGGGACCGTTGGACATCATGGTCTCGGCCAGCCTGGCCATCGGGGACAACGTGGAAGATCGATTGGCCTGGGCGAAGCCACAATTGGGCCTTTACATCGGCGGTATGGGCGCCCGCGGCCAGAACTTCTACCACAAGCTGGCCACCCGCTACGGCTACGAAGCCGAGGCCGACCACATCCAGGACCTGTTCCTGGCAGGCCGTAAAGAAGAGGCCATCAACGCCGTGCCAGATGAGTTGGTGCGCAACGTGTCTCTGGTGGGGCCGCGGTCGTTCGTCAAGGAACGCCTGGCCGCCTACGCCGAGGCCGGGGTCACCACCATGCTGGTACACCCGCTGGCCTCCGACGAGCGCGAGGCCGTCGGCTTCGTCGAAGAACTCGTGTCGTTGACGTCCTAGAGTTCAAGCATTCGTGACCGAGTGTCACTACGGTGCGGGATTCTGGGCCGGAACCCGCCCTGTAGTGACACTCGCTTCACCGGGCGGCACCGAAATGCGACGGTCGGCACGCCGATGCAGCTCTAAGTGACCTTTCCTCACTCCCCCACCTGCGGCAGTTCGTCCGCGGCTATCTCACAGGGTGTCGCGGCCGGATCCGCCGGCGGGGCCGGCGGTACCGAAGCGGGCGGCTCAGCCACCTCGGTCTCGGGACAGTCGGGCGGCGGCGCATCGCCGGTGTCGGTATCGGTCGCAGCCTCCTCGACCACCGGCTCGCCGTCCGCCACGTCCTCGTCGGCCGCCGCCTCCTCCTCGCCTTCAGGATCTTCCTGTGCGTCTTCGTCGGGGGTCTCGTCCTCGAGCGCCTGATCCTCGAGCGCCTGGTCCTCGAGCGCCTGGTCCTCGAGCACTTGGTCGGGTTCGAGCTCCGGTGGATCAGCAAGGGAGGGGTCGGTGGGGGGCTCGCCCAGAGCCGGATTCGCGTCGAACAGACTTCCCAGAGTCTCGGCGAAACGCCCGGGAAGCCCGGCAGCAGCTCCGAGCGCATCCGGCAATCCCGACGCCATGCCGCCCACCGGCGGCATGGCGGCAGCCAACGGATCTGGTTGTGGTATCGCGGAGTTGGGCGCCGCGAGGGGTGGAGCCGGCTCGCCGGGCAGTGTCGGCGCCGGCGTTGCGGCCGCCGGCTCGGTGAACGACAACGGTGCCGGTGTTGCCGCCGCCGGCTGACCAAAGGCCATCGGTGTCGGTGCTGCCGCCGCCGGCACGGTCACCACAGCAGGTGACACTCCCGCCGCGCTCGGCGGCGTCACCGGAACGGGCCGGGGACCGAGGTCGCCCGGGATGTCGAAGCGGGCACCGGTGCGCGAGGCCACCGCGTCCACCGCCTCGCGATAGACCGATCCCAGGGCATCCAGGGACGCACGCATGGCGGGAACCCACTCACCGGCGATCACCGTGTCCACATACGGCGTGATCTCGCTGTCGACAACGTGATTGGCCTCCTCGGCTGTGGCACCTCCCGCCACCACCGCCCGTGCCGCCGTCAACCACCCTGCCCGTTGCGATGACGTGCGGTCATCGATCGACACCGTGGTGTCCACCTTGTCGCCGACGATTCGCCACAGTTCGTCACGCAGCCGCTCGGCGGCGGCCACCGCCGTCTCGGCCGCCGCCGTGACCCTGGCCGCACTGTCCGCATGTCGGCGCAGGAAATCCATTGCCGCACTGGCGCCTTCACCATCCCAGGCCCCGTCCATCGCGGCGATCTGCGTGCGCACACATTCGAGGGCCGCACTTGCTTGCTGCGCCACCGATCTCAGCACCCCACAATCGGCGTCGAGCAACCGCAGGTCGAGCCCGTCCTCGGTGCGAAACCAGTTCTGCACCTGTGCGCTGTGCTGGGTCAGATCGGGATGGTGATAGCCGCGCAGCGCACACGCGCGCACGTATGTCTGCGTGTTGTCCACTGCGGCAGCACCTTCGGCCAATCTTCCGGCGACATCAAACGACGCGGACATGGGTCAGGACATCCCGTCGGCGGCCGCCTGATCGGCGTCGCGGTACCGGCGGGCACCCACCCGCAGCGTGATGCCGATCTCGGCCGCGGCACGCCCCCACGCCGTGAGGTCGGTCAGCACCGCCTCGACGGCCCGGCGCCACTGGTCTCCATGTCCGGCGTGCGCACGTCCTGCCGACGCGCCGTCGAACCCGAGACGGCCGCGCGCAGCCCGCTCGGTCAGGACGACGGCGTCGTCGAATCGGTGTGCAATGGTGTCGAGCGCGGCGACGTCGACCCTGGCGGTCTGTGTATTCCCCATGCCTCACTTAGTCGTGAGGCCCGGCGAAACGGTTCCCGCCGGCGGCGGATCAGTTCTGCTCGCTCACCGATTCGGCAACCCGCACCGCCAGCTGGCGTGCGGTGTCCTCATCGGCGGCCTCGACCATCACCCGCACCAGTTGCTCGGTTCCCGACGGTCGCAGGAGGATCCGGCCGGTGTCACCGAGCTCGGCCTCGGCCTCGGCGACCGCGTTCTGCACACCCGGCGCGGCGGCCACGGTGGTCTTGTCGGTGACCTCGACGTTGATCAACACCTGGGGCAGCGTCTGCATCGGTGCGGCGAGCTCGGCCAGCGGCTTCTGCGTCTGCGCCATTCGCGACATCAGCCGCAGCCCCGTGACGATGCCGTCGCCGGTGGTGCCATAGGCGGGTAAGACGATGTGTCCGGACTGCTCACCGCCGAGGGTGTACTCACCGGCCCGCAGCTCCTCCAGCACATACCGGTCACCCACCCCGGTGGTGCGCACCACGATGCCGGCATCGCGCATGGCCATGTGCAGACCCTGGTTGCTCATCACGGTGGCCACCAGGGTGTTCGACGCCAGTTCGTCGGCCTCCTGCATGGCCAACGCCAGTACCACCATGATCGCGTCACCGTCGATGATCTGGCCGTCGGCATCGACGGCCAGACAGCGGTCGGCATCGCCGTCGTGCGCCAGGCCCAGGTCGGCGCCGTGCACGCGCACCGCTTCCCGGAGGGCGTCCATGTGGGTGGAACCGCAGTCGGCGTTGATGTTGAGCCCGTTGGGTTCGGCGTTGAGCGCGATGACCGTGGCGCCGGCGGCGCGGTAGGCACGGGGCGCGGCGGTGAACGCCGCACCGTGGGCGCAGTCGACGACGACGGTGATGCCGTCCAGCGGTGCCGAGACCGCCTTGCTGACGTGGCGTAGGTACCGGTCGAGGGCGTCTTCGGCGTCGAGGACACGTCCGATACCGGCCCCGACCGGACGCTCCCCCGGGCCCGAGGACACCAGTTCGGCGATCCGGTCCTCGGCGGCGTCGTCGAGTTTGTGGCCACCGGGGCCGAAGATCTTGATGCCGTTGTCGGGCATCGGGTTGTGCGAGGCCGAGATCATCACGCCGAAATCGGCGTCGTAGGCATTGGTCAGGTACGCCACCGCCGGGGTCGGCAGCACGCCCACCCGCAGCGCGTCGACACCCTCACTGGCCAGGCCGGCGATCACCGCGGCCTCCAGCATCTCACCGCTGGCCCTGGGATCACGCCCCACCACGGCCACCTGCCGTCTCGCCGGACCGGACCGCCCGAGTCGCCGCGCCGCGGCGGAACCGAGCGCGACGGCGAGTTCGGCGGTCAGGTCACGGTTGGCGACTCCGCGCACCCCGTCGGTACCGAAAAGTCGAGCCATGGACCCCAACATCTCACATTCGGGGGTCCGGGAGCCAACTGCCGCACCGGACCGAGGGGCGGTGAATCAACCGATCACGATCAGTTGTAGCCGGGGTTGTTCGGTTCCGGCTTGTCGGCGCCTTCCGGAACGTCGGGCGGTTCACCTGCACCGGCGCCGGATGTGTCACCCTCGATCCCCTCCGGCGGCGCAGGTGGGGCCGGCTCTTCGGGGGCTCCGGTGCCGGCCTCGGTGCCAGGCACCACCGGCGACGTCTCCATGGCCGGCGGTCCGTTCTGGACCAGCACCACATCGCCCTCGGCGCTTGTGCAGGCCGTTTGGCTGGCCCCGGTGGCGTCGACCTGCGCGACAACGGCGCTGACGACGGCATCCGGAAGTGCGCAGCTACCGGCGACCGATTGCGTGGCCTGGGCGACGGGCACGCTGTCGAGCAGCACCGTGCCCCCGACGACCACGTTGACCAGGCCATCCGGACCCGGCGGCGGCGGTGGCGGTGGTTCGGCCTGCGCCAACCCGAGCCCGGCGGTGACAACCAGCGAACCGCCGATGACGGTGCCGACTGCAGCCCGTGCGAGATGTGATCGGAAATTCCGGGAATCCATCAGTTACCCCTTCCGCCATGCAACGTTGCGGTCCGGTGATACCCGGCGGGCGTCCGCATCGGCGTAAGGAGTAGCGGGCGTCCGCCCTTACCTCAGAGCAGTTGACGCCTTCGCAGAATCTCAAACCCGCGAGCCGCGGAAGTGGGTGTCAGTTCTCGCTGGACATGTTGTCGGGTTCGGTCGGCAGGCTTCCGGTGATCGGCGCGGGGCCGTCGGGTTCGCTGCCGCCACCGGATCCGAAGGACGCCGATGTGCCCGGGACAACTGGCGACTTCTCCATCGCGGGCGGGAGGTTCTGGACCAGCACCACATCACCACCCGACCGGCCCGAGCACGCCGTCTGGCTGCCGCCCGCCGCGTCCACCGCAGCGACCATCGCGTCGACGGCCGGGGCCGACAGCGCACACATGCTCGTGACGGCCTGCACCGCCTGCGAGTCGGGGACACTGTCGAGGACCGTCGCCCCACCCACCACGACATTCACCATCCCGTCAGACCCGGGCGGCGGTGGCGGCACCGGCAGAGCCTGCGCTGTGCCCATTCCTGCCGTCGCCATCAGCGTCCCGCCGAACACGGCGGCCACTGCGGCGGTCTTCATTCTGTTGCCGATGCTCATCGGTGACACCTTCCACTCGAGTGGCGGTCCGGTAGGCCTCACCGAGTTCGGCGCAGCCGGCGGCAGTCCCCCGGCTGCCGACGTCGCGATGACGTCCGCTCCTCAATTCTGTTGACTCCGCAGGCAATCGGAAACCCGTGGACCGCGATCCACAGATGGTTCACAACCAAAACACCGCTCACACCCAGGGGCGCGAGCGGTGTTCGGAGTGACCGGCTATCAGATCGGATCCCAAGTGGCGCCGATGCTTTCATCGGCCGCGGGCGAACCGGGCTCTTCCTCTTCCTCGGGCGGCGGCTCGGCTGCACCGGCACCCGTACTGTCACCCTCGGCGCTCTCCGCGGAGCCGGGCGGAACAGGTGCAGCCGGTTCGGCCGACGGGTCCACGGCCGTCTCGGCCGGGCCACCCGGCACCGTCGGCGACGGCGCCTCGGCGCTGATGTTCTGTGCGACAACAACGTCGCCGGCAGGCAGACCGGCACACGCGACCTGGCTACCGCCCAGAGCGTCGACCTGTTGGGCCAACCCCAGGGCGTTCGGTGCCGCGGGCCCACACAATTGCGCGATCGCACTTGCGGCCTCGGCGGTGGCCACGCTGTCGACGACGGTGGTGGCGCCCTGGGTGACAGTCACCAGATCGTCGGGGGTCGGAGGCGGAGGCGGCGCCGGCTCCGCCCCTGCCACTCCCAGACCGGCGGAGAAAAGCAGTGCGCCACCGAAAACTGTTCCTACAGCGGCGTTCTTGAAGTTCTTGCTGACAGCACTCATCAGAGATCCCTTCCGATTTCGCGACGTAGCGATCCGTTGACGCGCAAGGCATTTCGCTCGCGCCCGGGAGGCAGAGCTTTACACTGCCCGGCGCCGGTGTGACGCCCGCTTGGTGATCTTGTTGACGCCTCGCCGGATTCTCAAACCCCCCGAAATCAATCGCCGCCCGCATCACAGGATGCGGGCGGCAAGAGACACCGAGATCATTCCTCTTCGTCGGTGGTCAGCCCTTCATCCTCGCCGACCTGCTGATCTCCCCCGATGCCGAAGTCGGGGTCGGCGGTGGGGTTGGGCGCCTGGGCGGGTGCGCCACCTTCGGCGGAGCCGGGGGGCACGTCGGCCGCCGGTTCCTGAGCGGGGCCTTGCCCAGGGAAGACCGGCGATGGGGCCGCGCCGCCGTTCTGCACGATCAGCACATCACCGGCGGGGAGTCCGGCGCACGCCACCTGGCTGCCACCTTCGATGTCGACCTGCTGAGCCAGGCTCAGCGCATTCGGGGCGTTCGCCCCGCACAGATCCGCCACCACTCCGACGGCTTGATCGATGGCTACGCCATCCGCTACTGCGGTGTCGCCCTGGGTGACGGTCACCAGACCGTCGGGTGCGGGCGCCGGCGGCGCCGGAGAGGGCTCGGCACCCGCGACGCCGAGTCCTGCGGTGAACAGCAGCGATCCACCGAACACGGTACCTACGGCGGCTGTCTTGAAGTTCTTCCTGATGCTGATCATCAGTCACCTCTTCTTGCTTGCGATCTCGCCACAGCCGTGATGTGCAGCTATGGCGATTCGAGTGCCGGCGTTGGGTTCACGCCAACCGGACGAGGTCGGTGTTACCCCGCTCGAAGCGCTCAAACCCGGACACAGTCACCGCCCGCACCCTGGGTGGGTACGGGCGGTGAACCGGCGTCAGTTATCCGGCGTCTTCTTCGCCTTCAGCGGCCGGCGGCTCAGCCGCGCCCGCGCCGCTGGTGTCGCCCTCGGCGCTCTCGGCGGAGCCGGTCGGAGCCTCGGCGGCGCCGCCTTCGGCGCTACCCGCGCTACCCTCGGCCGAGCCTTCGCCCGCGCTGTCGGATTCGGTCTCCGGGAACACCGGTGACGGCGTTTCAGCGCTCACGTTCTGCGTCAGCACCAGGTCACCTCCAGGCAGCCCCGCGCAGACCGTCTGGTTGACGCCCTGGGTGTCCACCTGCTGGGCCAGCACGTTGACATCGGTGGCAGCAGTGCCGCAGATCGCGGCGCTGGCGTTACTGGCGACGTCGGCCGGCACGCTGTCGAGGATGGTGGTGCCACCCACGGTGACGTTGACGAGGCCGTCGGGCACCGGAGCCGGTACCGGCTCGGCGCCTGCAATGCCCATGCCCGCGGTGAACAGCAGCGAGCCCCCGAACAAGGTGCCCACGGCGGCAGTCTTGAAGTTCTTGCTGATTACCTTCATCAGGTACCCCTTCCGAATCGCGAAGCCACGGTCCGGACGCACGAGCGACGTGCTCGGTTCCGGA
Source organism: Mycolicibacterium sp. SMGY-1XX (assembly GCF_059132455.1). NCBI lineage: Bacteria > Bacillati > Actinomycetota > Actinomycetes > Mycobacteriales > Mycobacteriaceae > Mycobacterium > Mycolicibacterium sp. SMGY-1XX. The sequence continues at coordinate 1,765,824 of NZ_CP101139.1, read as the reverse complement.
GGCAGAATCTCTGCCGACGTGACTCAGACGCCCGCGCTTCCGGATCTGAGGCTGTCTCATCCCGGGGCGGAAACTCAACCACCGATCACACAGTGGCCGCGATGGGTGCGGCGCGCTAAGTAACTGTCTTTGGCGACATCGCAGGGCAGCCAGGTGCGGCGATTTCCTGAGATTGTGGTGTGTGACAGGTCACACTTGGGTGTTACTCCCCCGAAACGACGATCGCCGAGCACGTTGACACGTGCTCGGCGACCATCTCGAACTCTTTGGATCAGCGCTTCGAGTACTGAGGCGCCTTACGGGCCTTCTTGAGGCCGTACTTCTTACGCTCGATCGCACGCGGATCGCGGGTCAGGAAGCCGGCCTTCTTCAGCGCCGGACGATCCTCGGGGGTGACCAGGATCAGCGCTCGGGCGATGGCCAGACGCAGCGCGCCGGCCTGGCCGGACGGGCCGCCACCATCGAGGTGAGCGAAGATGTCGAAGCTCTCCAGGCGATCGACGGTCACCAGCGGAGCCTTGATCAGCTGCTGGTGCACCTTGTTCGGGAAGTACGCCTCGAGGGTGCGGCCATCGAGATCGAACTTGCCGGTGCCCGGAACCAGGCGCACCCGGACGACGGCTTCCTTACGGCGGCCGACGGTCTGGATGGGACGGTCGATGTAGATGGGCTCGCGCGCCACTGCGTCATCGTCGTACGACGCGGCGACCTCTTCCGTCACGAACGCTTCATCGGCAACGACGTCGGCGCTGAAGTCTTCTGTGGTGTCGGTGGTTTCGGTCACTGGCTCACCTGCTTGATTTCGAACGGAATCGGCTGCTGAGCGGCGTGCGGATGATCCGGGCCGGCGTAAACGCGCAGCTTCTTCTGGATCTGGCGGCTCAGCTTGTTGTGCGGGAGCATCCCGACGATGGCCCGCTCGACCACGCGGTCGGCGTGCTTGGCCATCTCATCGCCCAGCGAGCGTGCGCGCAGACCGCCCGGGAAACCCGAGTGGCGGTAGGCGAACTTCGTCTGGAGCTTGTCACCGCTGACGGCGATCTTGTCGGCGTTGATGACGATCACGAAATCGCCACCATCGACATTGGGGGTGAATGTCGGCTTGTGCTTGCCGCGGAGCAGCTTGGCTGCTTCGACGGCGAGCCGGCCGAGCACCACATCCGTGGCATCGATGACGTACCACGAACTGGTGGTGTCACCTGCCTTCGGCGTGTACGTAGGCACAGCGCTTACCTTCTCTTCTCGGGCCCTCACGGGCTTGTGGATCCCGGAAACCGGGCGTCGGCCAGGCGAAGCGGTGAACACTTCCGGCGACCGACACTGACCCGGAAGCGACGCGTTCCCGGAGAGTCCGGGCGTACCGCACGCCGACGGAGCAGCTTACCTGTGCGTGTCGGTGCAGGTCAAAACGCCGATCGGGCGGGCGCTCCCGGGGAGGAGAGCACCCGCCCGATCTTGGGCGAGGACGGTGGAAAGGGGATCCGCACTCGCCGATGGGCTTCCTTGATCAGAAGAAGCCCAGAGCGTTGTCGCTGTAGCTCACCAGCAGGTTCTTGGTCTGCTGGTAGTGATCGAGCATCATCTTGTGGTTCTCGCGGCCGATACCGGACTGCTTGTACCCACCGAACGCGGCGTGCGCGGGGTACTGGTGGTAGCAGTTGGTCCACACCCGGCCGGCTTTGATGTCACGGCCGGCCCGGTAGGCGGTGTTGCCGTTGCGGGACCACACGCCGGCGCCCAAGCCGTAGAGGGTGTCGTTGGCGATGGAGATCGCCTCGTCGTAGTCCTTGAACGACGTCACCGCGACCACCGGACCGAAGATCTCTTCCTGGAAGATCCGCATCTTGTTGTGGCCGGTGAAGATGGTCGGCGCCACGTAGTAACCGCCGTTGAGGTCACCGCCGAGCTGGGCACGCTCACCTCCGGTGACCACCTGGGCGCCTTCGCTCTTGCCGATCTCGATGTAGGACAGGATCTTCTCGAGCTGATCGTTGGAGGCCTGGGCGCCGATCATGGTCTCGGTGTCCAGCGGGTCGCCCTGGCGCACTGCCTTGGTGCGAATCGCAGCCAGAGCCAGGAACTCGTCGTAGATATCGGCCTGGATCAGCGAGCGCGACGGGCAGGTGCACACCTCGCCCTGGTTGAGGGCGAACATCGTGAAGCCCTCGAGCGCCTTGTCCTGGTAGTTGTCGGCGGCGGCCAGCACATCGCTGAAGAAGATGTTCGGGCTCTTGCCGCCGAGTTCCAGGGTGACCGGGATCAGGTTCTGCGAGGCGTACTGCATGATCAGCCGGCCCGTGGTGGTCTCGCCGGTGAAGGCGATCTTGGCGATCCGGTTGCTGGAGGCCAGCGGCTTGCCGGCCTCGACACCGAAGCCGTTCACCACGTTGAGCACACCGGCGGGCAGCAGGTCGCCGATCAACGACACCAGGTACAGGATCGAGGCCGGGGTCTGCTCGGCGGGCTTGAGCACCACGGCATTTCCGGCGGCCAGTGCCGGAGCCAGCTTCCACACCGCCATCAGGATCGGGAAGTTCCACGGGATGATCTGGCCGACGACGCCGAGCGGCTCGTGGAAGTGGTAGGCCACCGTGTCGTCGTCGATCTCCGATAGCGAACCTTCCTGGGCGCGGATCGCGCCGGCGAAGTACCGGAAGTGGTCGACGGCCAGCGGGATGTCGGCGGCCAGGGTCTCCCGGATCGGCTTGCCGTTGTCCCATGATTCGGCGACGGCGATGGAGTCGAGGTTCTCTTCGATGCGGTCGGCGATCTTGTTGAGGATCAGCGCACGCTCGGCGGCCGAGGTCTTACCCCAGGCGGGGGCGGCGGCGTGAGCGGCGTCGAGGGCCTTCTCGATATCGGATTCGTCGGAGCGGGCCACCTCGCAGAACACCTCGCCGGTGACGGGGGTGGGGTTCTGGAAGTAACGGCCCGCGTTCGGCGGCACCCATTCGCCGCCGATGTAGTTGTCATAGCGTGCGTCGAAGGACATCAGCGCGCCGTCGGCACCTGGCCGGGCGTAGGTGGTCATCGATTCATCTCCTACCGTCTGCTGCTCCTCCAGCTGAAATCAGCTGTCAGTGAGTCACGAATGTGTCGTGCGTCACCACGGTAAGAGTTGAACCGTTGCACCACAGTTGCATCGTCGCGAACCCGGCCAGAATCGCTGTGATCAGGCGGGTTCGGCGAGTTCCTGGGCCTCGGTCAGCGGGATCAGCGAGGCGGGGTCGCACAGTTGCAGCACCCGGTGCACCGCCGGACTGGGGAGCACCGCCCAAGAAGCCCCGCACCGCATGACCAACGCGTTGACCGCGTGCAGGGCCGTGCATCCGTCGACGGCCAGAAAGTCCAGCTCGGACAGGTCGACGGTGATGTCGCGCCCCTGGCCAGCATCGGCGATCAGAGCACATACCTGGTCGGCGAAGGCCTTGGCGTTCTTCGCGTCGACCTCACCCACCGCGGCGATGACGAGTTCCGAGGTCACCGCGTGGTCGAGGCGGGTGACTACCAGGGGTGTCGAGCGCGTGGCCCGGCGTGACCGCAGGGCGCAGTCATCCTGCACACCTTGGAGGTACGTGACCGTCACCGTGATTCCACCACTCGATAAGTGCTGCTCAGGCCGATTTGGCCGGTGGGTTACCCCAATTTCGAATTCATCAAACCTGATCGCGAGAATTCGGGCACTTCACCACGCGGGTCAGCTGAGTTCGTAGTCGATGCCGGCCAGGTGCCCGCCTGCTTGAGCGCGGCGCAGCGGATCGATCACCGCGCTGTCGCGCAGCACCCGCCACCCGTCGCGGTCATCGCGGCCCTCCGGCGATTCCAGCCACCGCCGCAGCAGGTCCGTCCTCCCACGTGCCGCCTCGGCCAGCACCGCTCCCCGCAGCGACGCGGACAGCTGGGTACGCAGCCGGGCGATGGCCGGTGACGCCGACTGCGGTAGCAGCGGCCCCTGGTATCGGGCCAGCGCCGACTCCACGTCACCGGCGTCGAGCGCATCGAAGATCTCGCCGATGTCGGAGGTGACCGGCACCAGCAGCTTGTAGGGACGTGAGGTGAGGTGCTCGGGCCCGATCACCTTTCGCAGCCGCGACATCTCGGCACGGACGGTGACGACGTCGAGGTCCTTGTCGTCGAGCAGTACCGCGAGGTGGTCGGCGGACAGCCCTTCCGGGTGGCGGCTGAGCAGCACCAGGATGTCGGCGTGGCGTCCGGTGAGTCCGGTGGCCCGCAGATGGCCGAGGTCATCGGTGGTGACCCAGCGTGGCCGCTCGGCCCCGAGCACCACCAGATGCGGTTTGCGCGCCGCTGGTTCGGGGGTGGTGTTGCCGGTGAGCCGCAACAGCGCCAGGTGGCTCTCGACGGCCACCACCGTCGCCCGCACCAGGGCCAGCGTCTGTGGGGAGGCCACCTCGGCACCGCCGGTCAGGTCGATCGCACCCAGCAGCGCGCCGGTGCTGGGGTCGTGGACCGGTGCCGCGGTGCAACTCCAGGGCTGGACGACGCGGGAGAAATGTTCGCCACCGCGGATCTGCAGTTCCCGGTCCAGTGCCAGCGCGGTGCCCGGGGCGTTGGTGCCGGCTCCCCGTTCGCTCCAGTCGGCGCCGGGCAGGAAATTCATGGCCTCGGCTTTACGCCGCATCACCGGGTCGCCTTCCACCCACAGCAGCGTGCCGTCGGCGGCGCTGACCGCCACCACCACGCCCGAGTCGACGGCGTCATCGACGAGCAGGCGCCGGATCACCGGCAGCGCGGGTGCCAAGGGGTGGGTCTCGCGCAGGCGGGCCACCGTGAGCGCCACCGACGACTGCCGGGCACCGCCGAGGTCGGGGTCGACGCCGCCGGCCAGGCTGCGCCGCCAACTCTCGGCCACCACCGGCCGCACCTGGTTGGCGTCGAGGTAGGTGGCGTCGACCTCACCGGTGACGAATCTTTCGTGCACAGCAAGAAGCGTCCGGGCTGCTACCCGGTCGCGCGAATCCTGTGTCATGTCCACCGGCGATCACCGTTCCCTTGGCGAGTGCCACGTCCTCGGACTCGCCGTGTGCCGCCACCCTATCCGTTCGGCGAGCCACTGCGCAGCCACTTGTTCCCGGGCGGTTGCTGTGCGGCCCCGCAGGGCTCTCCATTCCCCGCAGGGCCGCACAGGTTCGTGGTGTCACCGCCAGGCGTTGGCCGCCGCCCGGTCGGTGTCAGCGACGTGTCCGGCGCCCTGGGCGACGGCGTTGCCGAGCCGCATCAGGATGTCGTTGAGCGCTGCGGCGGACTGACGCCAGGCGGTCTGCTGCACGAGGTAGGCCTGCGCCGCTTCCCGGGTCCAGACCTGCTGTAGCGGGGCGATCCGCGCGGTCAGGTCGTCGAGGGCGGCATTGAGCCGCGTCGCGGTGGTCTGGATCTCCTGCCGCACGGCGAGGTCGATCTCGTTGAAGTCGTAGCTGATCTGGTCCATGGGTGTTCTCCTCGGTGGGTCAGGGACGGAGCTCGGAGGCCACGGCGGCGATCTGTTGCGCGTGCTGGTGGCCGGCTTCGTTCAACGTCTGCTCGTTGTGCCGGATTGTCGCGGCGATGTTGTCCAATGCGTGGCACAGCTTGACGGTTTCGGCATTCCAGCGCTGCACCACGTCTTGGAAGCGGGTGGCCGCCATCCCACCCCACACCGAGGGCGGGACCGCCGACAGTCTGCCGATGCAGCCCTGCAGCAGTGTCCGTATCTCCGCGCAGCGGGCGTCGGTGGTGTCGGCAGCGGCGCGCATCAGCGCGAAATCTGTGGTCAGCGAGGCGTTGGTCATCGGCGGTCTCCTTCAGCGTGTCGGTGCTGTTTCTCTGTTCGTCTGTCCCGGAGTCGATTTGGTTCCCTCATCGAAGTCTTTGGGCGGTGCGTATCGCGTCGTCGCAGGCGGCCGCCACCGCGATGCTGCGGCCGGTTGCGTTCTGACAGCCGATGCTGATGCGCACATCACCGTCGACGAGCACCGTCCACAGGATGTCGCGCCCGGGCCGGATCTCGCGGTAGGTGACCGCCGCCCGGCCGGCACGGTGATCGGCGGGGTTGAAGTCGACGAAGGTGCCCTGGGGTTCGGCGTCGACCGCACGCCGTAGTGCGGTCGCGGTGGCGGCCAGGTCCGGATCCACCAGCCGGGACTGGGTGATGTGCACCATCGCGTCGCTGTCTTCCGGCGAGATGACCTGCACACGCGCCGATCCCGGGCCGGAGGTGATCCTGCGAACGATCCAGTGGGCGGGGATCTGCAGGGTGACGCTGCCTTCGACCAGCGCGGCGACCGGCGTGGGGGCCGCGCGTTCGCGACGCTCCCCGGGTGCGACGATGACGCCGGCCGCCAGGATGACGGCGGCGAGCGCGACGGTGAACAACACCGCCGGCCAACGGATCCGTCGCAATTCCCTGGCCTCGACGGGCCCGGGCTGGGGCGTCGAGCGCACGAGTGTGGTTGCTGCCCAGAACAATTGCCGGTCATCCGAGCTCCGGACCTGGACCGAGTGGCATGCCAGCGCCGCTTCGACCGCCGCGGCGACCTCGAAGGCGCCGGCGACCTGTGCCGGGGTGTCGATGACGGCGGGCCCCTCCCGCCCAGCCCCGAGAACGGTTTCGGCGACGCGACGCGCCACCGCATCGGGCGCGCAGATCCGCTGGTGCACGGCGACGGGCAGGCCGTCGCGCAGCACCAGGACGGCGTGCGGCGCGATCTCCACGACAACGGCGCGGGGATGCCGGTGCCCTAGCACCACGGAACGCGACATCAGTTCCGCGTCGGCATCCAGGCCCGCCACCGCGGCGCGCACCGTCTCGATCCGCGGCGCGGTCCACCACGAGGGGTGGATCAGCACCGCGCGGTCAGCGCCGGCGAGCAGCGGTGCCAGGCTGTCCAGCCACACCCGTTGCAGTGGGGCGGGTTCATCGCCGACGAGCACACAGCGCCCGTCCCCGCCATCGAGGGCCGCCTGCACCAGGGCCACCCCGGCGGGGTGCGCCTCGGGTGGGTCGCCGGGCAGCCGGGCGATGGTAGCGGGCCCGACCGCGCAGATCGCCGCGGTCACGCCGGCTCCACCCACGCCAGCTGCAGCAAGTGCCGTCCGGACCGGGTGGTCATCACGGCGCGGCCGGGCCGCAATGGCTGCGGGCGCCGCGCGTCGTCGCCGTGCCCCATCTGCACGGTGACCGCGGCGAGGTCACGCATCGCGGCCGGCACCGGCTCATACAGTGACCGGGCCGTCTCGCGCTGCGCCACCACGAGGCGCAAGCCGATGTCGGAGGCGTGCGGGAGCAGCTCGAGGACAGGTGAGAGCGGATTGCCCGCGGCACCGGCGATGAGGTCATGGTCGTCGACGATCAGGTACACCTCGGGGCCGGTCCACCACGACCGCGCCCGAAGCTGCGCTGCGGTGACATCCGCTCCGGGGATGCGGCCGCGGAGCAGGGCCGCCAGCGTCGCGACCACGTCGGTGCACTGCGCGGCGGTGGCCGCGTATCCCGCCACCCGGTCCGGGTGGTGTTCGGCGAGCAGTGTGCGCCGGGGATCGATCAGGTACACCTGCGCTGCCGATGGCGCGGTAGTGCGGCAGATCTCGCGGTAGAGCAGGCGCAGTACCGCGGTCTTGCCGCACCCGGGATCGCCGGACACCAGGAGCAGCGGATGCTCCGCGAAATCGATTGTCACCAAGGAGCATTCGTCGCCGCCCACCCCCAATACGGGTAGCGGGGGTTTCGGCATCTGGTGATAGTCGAGCTGGTCGGGCAACAGCCGCACCTGGGGTGCTCGCGGCCCGTGGTGTCGAGCCGCCAGCGTGGCGGCGGCCGCGTTGACCTGCTCGGTGAGCCCTGCACTGCTGGACACGCCGTCGAGCCGGGGTAACGCCACCAGCATGGGCGCCCCGTCCGGCGCCAGACCACTACCGGGCCGGTTCGCCGGCACGGCGCGGGCGCGGGCGCGGTCGATCTCCGAGTCCACCGGATCGCCCAACCGCAGCTCGAGGCGAGTGCCGATCTGGTCTTTCAGCGCCGGCCGGATATCTGCCCACCGGGACGCCGACAGCACCACATGCACGCCGAAGGACAACCCGTCGGCGGCGATCGCGGTGATGGCGGAGTCGAGCCCGTCGAACTCCTGTCGCACGGTGGGCCAGCCGTCGACGACCAGGAACACGTCGCCATACGGATCCTCTGACCCGGCCGGCCGTTGCCGTCGGTAGTCGGCCACGGAACCGATGCCGCGAGCACCGAACAGGGCCTCGCGGCGTCGCACCACGGCCGCGACATGCGCCACCGTGCGGTGCACCAGATCGGGCTGCTGCCGCCCTGCCAGCGCGCCGATGTGCGGCAGCGTCGCCAGCGCGGCCAGGCCGCCGCCGCCGAAGTCCAGGCAGTACAGCTGCACATCTGCCGGACTGTGGCGCGCGGCCAGCGCCAGCACCAACGTCCGCAGCGCGGTGGACTTCCCCGATTGTGGCGCCCCGACCACCGCGACGTTTCCGGCCGCCCCGGACAGATCGAGAACCACCGGTGCATAGCGCTGCTCGAATGCCCGGTCGGACATTCCGATCGGGATCACCAGAGGCGCAACTGGTTCCGCCGTCAGGCTGTCCAGGGTCGGTGATCGCGTCAGCGGCGGCAACCACACCCGGTGCGCCGTCGGCCCGGAACCGGCCACCCCGTCGAGGACCACCTCCAGGACCCGCCGGTCGGTGGCACGGACCGCCGCAACCGGCCGCACCACACCGACCTGCGCGCAGCTGAACACCGCCGGCGCCTGCGGCGACTCCACCACCGGTGCCCTGCTCGCGGGCGCCGGCCCAGAGACATGGGCGGCCTGGAAGCGGACCGGATCGGCGGCACCGACCTTGAAGTAGGCCGCGCCCGGGGCGGTGGGCAGATGGTGGGCGTCGGGAACACCGATCGCGATCCGGGACTCATTGGGCGACAGTGTTTTCAGGCAGATACGGTAGGAAAGATGCGAGTCCAGACCACGCAGTCGACCTTCGTCGAGGCGCTGGCTGGCCAACAGCAGGTGGACGCCCAGCGATCTACCCAGCCGTCCGATCGCCACGAACTGCTCGATGAACTCCGGGTGCGAGCTGAGCAGCTCGGAGAACTCGTCGATGATCAGGAACAGCGCCGGCAGCGCCGGAAGATCGGGACGGGACCTTCGCTCCTGCGCGTAGGCCGTCACGCCGGCCAGGTTGCCCGCCGACCGCAGGAGCTGTTGGCGACGCTGGATCTCGCCTCCGAGAGCGTCCTGCATACGGTCGACCAGATGCGCCTCCTCCGCGAGGTTGGTGATGACCGCACTCACGTGCGGGGCGCGCTCCAGGTCCAGGAATGTGGCCCCACCCTTGAAGTCGACGAGGACGAGGTTCAGTTCCTCGGGTGAGTGCCGGGCGATCATGCCGAGTGCGACCGTACGCAACAGTTCTGATTTACCCGATCCCGTTGCCCCCAGGCATAATCCGTGTGGCCCCGCACCGCCGAGTGCCGCCTCGTTGATGTCCAGATACAGCGGTTCGCCCTCTTCGGTGGTGCCGATCGGGCAGCGCAGCCGCGAGCCGGACCCGTCGAGCAAGCCCAGCCAGTCCGGGCGCTCGCGGGGCTGCGGTGCGCCGCAGTGCGCCGCGAGGCGACGGGCACACGTCGCGGCCGACAGCAGGGACAACGCATCGGGTTGCACCACGGGCAGGTCCGGACTCGGCGAGGCGCCGGTGATGCAGATGGCCGCCACCTGCGGGCCACCCGGATAGTTCCCGGCTTCCACACCGTCGATGACGAGCACCGTGATCCGGTCCTCCGGCGTGGCAGCAAGCGCGGCGCTGACTGTCCGGAACGTCAGCCGCCGCGGACCGGCAGCATCGGCCATCAACGGATCCCGATGATGCGGAAGCCATTTCAGCCAATCCCACTGGTGCCGCTGTCCACCGCCGGTCACCGCGACGATCGCCACCTCGGCCGGGCTGTGGAAAACGGCGAGCTGGCACAGCATCGCGCGCGCCAACGCACGGGCAGCTGCCTCGTCGCCGCCGAGTCGCAGCAGCGGCGTCTGCCGCAAGTCCACGGTCTCCGGGACGTCCTCCAGGACGGTGTGCGCAGTGAGCAGTCGCTGTAGCGCCGCGGTTGTCACCGGATCGACCTCACCACTGTCGTCCTGCTGTGGCGCGACCGGCCGGGTGGTCGCCGCCACCTGCCCTCGGCCCACCCTGATCCGGCAGAACGACACGTGGCCGGGGTCGCGCTCCCACTGCCGCGGTGTCCCCGCCAGCTGCCACAACTCGTCGGGCTCGGGGTGCTCGACTTCCGCCGAATTCCGTTGTGCGGCCGCGGCGTCCCCGAGTTGTGCACCGATGTCATGAAGGTAGGCCAGGTAGCGGCGGCGGGCGGCGTTCATCTCGGCCGTGCCCTGCCTGCCGGCACCCTGGGCGAGACTGCCCAAAGCCGACACCACCAGCACCGCGGGGAACATCAAGAACATGGGACTGCTCACCAGCGGCGAGCCGGCCGCGTAGACCGCGGCCACCATGGCCGCCGTGATCACCAGGGTGAGGATCGGGATGAGCCGGCTCAGCATGGCGGTGGGCGCCGCGGTGGGCACCGCGGGCGGTGCCGCCACCGGGATCTCCACGTGCATTGGCCCTCCCCGCCGATAGCAGCTGCGATGTGAGTGCGGACGCTAAGCAGCCGCGCGCCGCTTGGCAATTCACCTGTGCACAACGGTGTACGGCCGGCACGCGGGCGTGCTTACAGTCCCGGGCGTGACTCGCGTTGTGGTGTACACCGGCGGTGACGGCATTGATCTGACCCTCCCCGGCGACGTCCCGGTGGCGGTGCTGCTGCCGGTGTTGCATGACCTGCTGAGCGAGGTGGGGCTGCGTCCCGGCCGCGGGGGCGCGCTGGCGCCCATCGGGCATGGACCGCTGGATTCATCGAAGACACTGCAGCAGAACGGTGTTCGCGATGGATCGGTGTTGGTGCTGCGGTCGGCCGGGGTGGCGCATCGTGCGCCGGCGGTGATCGACCCGGCGGTGGCCGTCGCGGCTGCGGCCGGGCAGTCCCACCCGGCGGGCCCGCTGGTGGTTCGCCGGGCCGGAGCGGTGGTCGCGACGGTGATGGCCGCCCTGACCGGCGTTCTGGTGGTACCGGGCGGACCGGGTCTACCCGATGTGTTGCTGGCGTCGGCCGCGGCGGCGGTCACCGCTGTGGTCTCGGTGCGGGTGGTCGGCGATCCTGCAGGTGCCGGGTCCGCAACGGCGTGGGTGGCGGCGTTGTGTTCGGTGGTGGCCCTGGTGGGAACACTCGGCGGGCTGAGCGTGGCCACCAGTGGTGTGGCACTGGTGGTGGTCTCGCTGGCGGTGCTCACCTGTGCGGCCCGGTTGGTGGTCCGGGTGTCCGCGGGCGCGGAACCCGCTGTCCTGCATCGCCGGCTGGCGGCCCTGACGGCGGGGGCGGCGGCGGGTGCTGCCCTGGGCGTGGTCGCCGTCGCCTGCGCACAGCCGGGGTGGGCCGCGTGTGTGTTGGGCGCCGTGGTGGCGGCTGTCCTGGCGCTTCGTATCCGGGCCCATCGTCAGGCGCTGTCGGCATTCGCATTGGGTGGTGGTGGAATGGTCTGCGCCGCAGCTGCTTTACTGCGACTGGGGGTTCAGGTTCCCCTGGTGTCCTGCCTGGTCGCCGTGGTGCTCGGCGTCGCGGGCCTCCTGCTTGCGGTGTCTTCTGGTCGAATCCCGGTGTCGCCGGTGACCGACCGGGTGCTCAACGGACTCGAACTCGGGTTGCTGGCCGCGGTGACACCGTGGGGATGCTGGACCGTGGGCGCGTTCGGCGGGCTGCTGCCGTGAGGGCGGCGGCCAGCCTCGCTGTCGTCACCCTCGCACTGTCGGCCGCGGTGCCTGCCGCCCACGCCGTGAGTCCGCCCGTGGTGGACGCTGGCCTGTTACCCGCGGCCGCAGCACCGGCACCGCCGCGACCCAGTGTGCAGCGGGAGCCGTGTGCAACTGTGCCGGTGGCGGCCAAACCCCGTTCCGCGCCTGGGTTCTTCGATGTCACGGCGGTCCATCAGTTGTCCCGCGGCCAGGGTCAGCGGGTCGCTGTCATCGACACCGGTGTGGCACGGCATCGGCGGCTCGCCGAAGTCCACGCCGGAGGTGATTACGTGTCGACAGGTGACGGGACCCAGGACTGCGACGGCCACGGCACGCTGGTTGCCGGAATCATCGCCGCCACAGCCGATCTCGACGACCCGATGGGATTCTCAGGCATCGCTCCGGCCGCCGCCATCCTGGCGATCCGCCAGTCCAGCGCCATGTTCACCGCCGCCGACTCCTCTGATACCGGCTCCGGCGATGTGAACACCATGGCCATGGCGGTACGGACGGCTGCCGACCTGGGCGCCACCGTCATCAACATCTCCACCGTCGCCTGCGCCGCCGGCCCGCTGGACGACCGCGCCCTCGGCGCCGCGCTGGCCTATGCCGTGGATGTCAAAGACGCCGTGGTGGTGGCCGCCGCGGGGAACATCGGCGGTGCGGGCAGGTGCCCCAGACCGCCGGAGGACAGCGAATCCGACTGGGAGACAACCACGGTGATCACCAGCCCCGGCTGGTATGACGATTACGTACTGACCGTCGGATCGGTCGGTCCGACGGGTGCGCCGTCCGATTTCAGCCTGCCCGGTCCGTGGGTGGACATCGCCGCACCCGGCGAGCAGGTGGTGTCGTTACATCCGAGTGGCAGCGGCGTGGTCGATGCACTCCCGGCGTTCGGCCGCACCATGCCGATATCGGGGACCAGTTACGCCGCGCCGGTGGTCAGTGGTGTCGCCGCCCTGGTGCGGTCCCGCTTCCCGGAGCTGACGGCACGGCAGGTCATGCAACGTCTCGAGTCGACGGCACGCCCTGTGTCGACGGGCTGGACCCCGGAGACCGGCCACGGGGTGGTGGACCCGGCTGCTGCACTGAGCGCCGAAACGCCGCCCGCTCCGGTACCGCTGCCGGCACCCCGGAGTATCGCCGCACCGACACCGCCTCCGCCCGCGTCGTCGAACGGCAGGGCGGCGGCCACCGCGGTGGCCGGGACCGGGCTCTGTGTGGTGCTGCTGATCGGAACCGCTGTGCTGGGCAGGCTACCGCGACCGGGTGGAGATGGTGTCGTGGGCGGTGAGGGCGGCTGACCGGCTCAGCGCCGGGCCCTGCGGCAGCGCCTCGAGGACGGCGCGCGGGACCGCGGTGGGCGCGGGCAGGGCCAGCACCCGCGCGGTGTCGGCGTCCGCGACGGGAAACCGGGTGCCGAACTCGGTGACCAGCCAGCCTGCGCCCGAACCTGTTCCCTCGGTCAGGTGTACCTGCCGGCCGGCCGGCAGGTACACAGCATCGGTTCGGGGTCCGGCGCCGTCGGCCTGCGCCAACTCGACCGGCATCTGCGTCGCCTCCAATGGAGTCGGCCCGGACAGCACATCGACGCTACCGTCGCGCCATGATGCGCAGACCCCGTGCTCGTCACCACTGACCGCGCCGATCCGGTCGGGGAAGCCGGCCACCGGCAGCACGCCCAGTTCCGGAATCGCGGCCAGCGAGGCCGGGGCAATGGAGGTGACCGAGGAGGCTCGCCCGGCTGCCCGCAGGACGTCCGCGGCCACCTGCCCGATTCGTTGGATCCCGCCGGCCAGCACCACATAGAACTGCGCCTCGCTCGCCCCGCGCACCTGCACCACGTCACCGATCATGAATCCGGGCAGGGCTGCCGGCCCCGGCGCGCCGAGGGCCGGTATCTGCGGGGTACGGATCGGCGCCACTTCCGGCACCAGTTCCAGTAGTGCCCGCGACACGAGGGCGGGGCGGATACCCTCGGCGCCAAGCGCTCTGACGACACCGGGGTCGGTGAGGTCCACCCGGGCCCGCCGGCCGTCGTACACCAGGTAGACCGTGCCCGACGGGCCGGCCACCAGAACCCCGTGGTCCGGCGCGAGCGGCCTCGCGGTGGAGCCCAGAGCCCCCGCGATCAGCGTCGTCGCATTGTGGTCACACACCGTCCACCCCGAGTCGGTCAGCGGTTCGCCGATCTCGGACGGGGCGCCCGGAATGCCCAGCAGCACACCGCGGGCGACGCCTTCGAGGGCCGCCGCAGTGACCTGCTCGGGCACATCGGGGGTCCCGGTGATCAGCCGCGCGGAGGTCAGGTTGAGAACCGGGTGCACGACGTCGTCGACACGCACGTAGAGCGCACCGCTGCCGCGCACCACGACCATGCCGGCGTCACCCCAGGTGGGCGCCGGCCGCAGCCCGGCCATGACCGTGCACAGGGCCACCGCCACCGCCGCCGCGCCCGCGCCTGCCACAAGCGAAAGCCATTGCGAGCGAGGCGAATTGTCGTCGGTGTGGATGTCTGCGGCCAGCAGCGCGCGTTCCATCCGGTGCACCAGGAAGCGCTGCGCGCTGAGCTGCAGCCGTTTGGACGGTCGTGCCATTGCGCCACGCTATGGCGGCCACGCTCGCCCGGGTGTGCGTCCATCCACAGACCGGCGGTCAGTCCTCCTTGGCCCGACGCTCCCGGTAGGCGGCCACGTGCTGCCGGTTACCGCAGTTGCCGGTATCGCAGAACATGCGGGAGCGGTTGCGCGACAGGTCGATCAGCACCGCTTCGCAGTCCGGGGCGGCGCAGGTCTTGAGGCGGCGCAACTCCCCCGCGCGGATCAGGTCGGCCAGCGACATCGCCATCTCGGCGCCCATCCGCTGCGCCAGCGGGTCGTGAATGGAAGCCAGATGGAGATGCCACTCGGGCATCTCGGGATGGCGGGTCAGCCACGGCGCGGCCCTGGTATCCGACAGCAGCGCGTTGACCTGACCGACGGTGCGTTCCTCGTCCTCGGCGACGGCCCAGATCTTGCCCAACCGCACCCGCAACCGGTGTACGTCGTCGAGTTCGGCGTCGTCGTGGTCACGGCGTCCCGTCCATCCCCAGTCGGTCAGGTACCGGTCGAGCGCAGGCTGGTCTCCCAGCTGTTCACCGTCCACCCGATCGGTGTTGACCAATACACAGGCCGCACGCAATGTGAGCTCAGTGTCATGACTGAAAATCATTTGACTCCTGACCTCTCACGCCCGTAGCGTCACTACCAAAGTTCATTTTACTCATTACATCCTCGGGGAGGTGGCTCGACATGTTGATGTCCGAATCGACCGGCGCGGCGCGGAGCAGTACGTTCCGGCTCGGTCTGTTGTTTGCGCTCGGCTCGGCATTCACGTTCGGCCTGTCCGGCCCCTTCGCCAAATCGTTGATGGCGGCGGGCTGGAGCCCCACCGCCGCGGTGACGGCCCGCCTCGCCGGTGGCGCGTTGGCCATGGCCGTGTTCGCCACCGTCGTCAAGCCCGGCTGGTTCCGCCAGGCGCTGCAGCACATCAAGCCCATCGTGCTCTACGGCCTGATTCCCATCGCGGGAGCCCAGCTGTGCTACTACAACGCGGTCTCCCACCTCTCGGTCGGCGTGGCGCTGCTCCTCGAGTACACCGCGCCGTTGCTGGTGGTCGGCTGGGTCTGGATCGCCACCTCACGACGCCCCAGCAACCGGACCCTCGCCGGTGTCGGCACCGCAGTGGCCGGGATCATGCTGGTGCTGGGCGTGTTCGACGGGCTGACGTCGGCCACCGTCAACGTCACCGGCGTCATCTGGGGGTTGGGGGCGGCGATCTGCGCGGCCTGCTACTTCCTGATGAGTGACAACGTCAGCACCGACGGCGACGGACTCGACGCGATCACCCTGGCGGCCGGCGGGCTGATCGTGGGCGCCGCCGCGGTGGCGGCACTGGGGTTGACGGGCCTCATGCCGCTGGCCTTCAGCACCAGCGACGTGGTGGTCGCGGGCTTCACCACCTCGTGGATCGTCCCGGTGATCCTGCTTGCGCTCCTGCCCACGGCCATCGCGTACACGCTGGGCATCGGCGGTATCGCCCGCCTGCGGCCCAGCTTCGCGTCGCTGGTCGGGTTGTCCGAAGTGCTGTTCGCGGTGCTGTGGGCCTGGCTGCTGGTCGGTGAGGCGATGAGCATCACCCAGGCGATCGGCGGACTGGTGGTGCTGGTCGGTCTGGCGATGGCCCGCGCCGGCGACCGCTCCGCCGAGGTGACCGCCGCGACCTGGCCTGACGTGGGCCCGCTGGAGGACACCGACCGCCTGGACCCGAGCCGTCGGGACTGACTGCCGCGAAAATCACACGGCATCCATCTGTCGTGCTGGGCTAACATCTTTGCTGTGACGAGCGACAAACGCACCGTGAACATCTGTAGGGCGCTGGCCGCCGCGCTCGGAGCGGCGGCCGTGGCCATGGCAACGCTCATAGCGGCGCCGCAGACGGTCGTTCCCGCCGCGCAGGCCGAACCGTCCTGCCCGGACATCGAGGTGATCTTCGCGCGCGGCACCGACGAACCGGTCGGCCTCGGCCGCGTCGGCGGGGCGTTCGTCGACTCCCTGCGCGGACAGGTGGGCGACCGCTCGATCGGCACCTACGCGGTCAACTATCCGGCCACCTGGGACTTCCTGGCAGCGGCCGGCGGGGCCAACGACGCCAGCGGTCACATCCAGTGGATGGTGACCAACTGCCCCGACACCCGCCTGGTGCTGGGCGGGTATTCGCAAGGCGCCGCCATCGTCGACGTACTGGCTGCGGTTCCCTTCCCGGCGGTGGGTTTCAACGCGCCGTTGCCCCCGAATGTGCCCGCGCACATCGCCGCTCTCGCGGTGTTCGGCAATCCCACCACGAAAGTGGGGCTGCCCCTTACCGTCAGCCCCGTTTACGGCACCCGGTCGATCGACCTCTGCAATGTCGGCGATCCAGTGTGCTCCGGCGGCAACGACATTGCCGCACACAGCGGTTACGGCCCTGCCGGTCTCACCGCGCAGGCCGCCACTTTTGTTGCGGGACTGGTCTGATGGATTCGGTGGAAACCCGTCGCTGTGTGAGTATTAGCGCCATGAGCGACCGTCCGGAGACCCCGTCACTGTTGCGCCGGATCACCCGTGCCGTTGCGCCCGTCATTGCCGCGAGCATGCTGTTGGTCGCACCGGCCGGGGGTATGGGCACAGCATCGGCCGAACCTCCCTGCCCCGACGTCGAGGTCGTCTTCGCGCGCGGCACCAGCGAAGCGCCCGGAGTCGGCCGTGTCGGAGTGGCACTGGCCGACGCGATCCGCGCGCAGAGCGGACTCAACGTCGGCACCTACGGTGTCATCTACCCGGCGACATACGACTTCTTCGGCGCGGCCGACGGTGCCCGTGATGCCACCAATCGCATTGCGCTGATGTCACAGCAGTGCCCGAACACACGAATCGTGCTGGGCGGCTACTCCCAGGGCGCCGCCGTGGTGGACATGCTGGCCGGAATCCCGCCACTGGGCAATCGGGTCGGCGATGTCGGTTCGGGGCCGCCACTTCCGGGCAATTTGAACGGCAATGTCGCTGCCGCCGCGGTATTCGGCAACCCCTCGGCGAAGTTCGGTGTCCCCCTCAACGGTTCGGGTCAGTTCGCCGGTAAATCGATCGACATGTGCAGCGACGGCGATCCGATCTGTTCTGACGGTCGTAACCCGTTCGCCCACACCAGCTACGAGCGCGGTCCGCTGGTTCCGCAGGCCGCAGGCTTCATCGTCGGCCGGCTCTAAGAACTGACGCGCGCGACGGTTTCGTCCCGGGGCTGAGCTGCACCGCAGGCTATATTGACCACATGGGTCACTTCTGTCACACGCGTGTTCGGCGGGTCCTCGCCTCGACGTGTGCGGTGATCGCCGCCGCCGTGCTTCTGACAGCGCTTCCCGACGGTGCGGGTGCGCTGCCCACCGCCGAGGCCGCGGTATGCCCCCAGGCCGAAGTGGTCTTCGCCCGCGGCCGGGAGGAACCCGCGGGCACCGGCATCGTGGGCACCGCGTTCGTGAATGCGCTGCGGGCCAAGAGCTCGTTGAACATCGGGTACTACCCGGTGGACTACGACGCCGAGATCAGCGTCGACCAGGGCGCCAAGGACATGAGTTCGCACATCCAGTACATGGTGGCCAATTGTCCCGACACCCGCCTGGTGCTGGGTGGCTATTCACTCGGGGCCACGGTCACCGATCTGGTCCTGGCCACGCCCGGGCCGTTCTTCGGGTACAGCAACCCGCTGCCCCTGGGTAGTGACAGCCACATCGCCGCCGTGGCGTTCTTCGGTAACGGCGCCCGCAAGGTCCTCGGCTACCCGGTGTCGGAGTTCCTGCCCACCTACACCCACAAGATCGTAGACCTGTGCAACGCTCAGGATCCGGTCTGTAGCTCGAGCCTGGACGTCAAGACCTGGCCGGACAACTGGGGCGATCACCTGCAGGCCGGCTACATCGATTCCGGGCTGGTGAACCAGGCCGCGCAATTCGCTGCGGCCAGACTCTGATCGAAGAAACCTGGCGGGTTCGGCCCGGCCAAGTACCATGTGCCTCATGCGAGTCGGGCGCGCCATCGGGTCATTGTGTGCAGTCATCGGAGCCGCGGCGCTGTCCTTGGTGGCACCGGCCGTCGTACCGTCCTCATCGAGCAGCCTTCCCACCGCCGCCGCGGCACCGTGCCCGCAGGTCGAGGTCATCTTCGCCCGCGGCCGCGTCGAACCCGCGGGCGCGGGCCAGATCGGCAATGCGTTTGTCAGCGCGCTGCGACAGAAGACCGACAAGAACATCGATCTGTACGCGGTGAACTACCCGGCCGACAACGAGATCGACGTCGGCGCCAACGACATGAGCTCGCGCATCCAGGACATGGCGGGGCGCTGCCCCGACACCAGGCTGGTGCTCGGCGGCTACTCACTGGGCGCCGCCGTCACCGACGTGGTGCTGGCTGTGCCGTTCGGATTCTTCGGCTTCGACAAGCCCCTGCCGCCGGGGATGGACCAGAAGATCGCCGCGATCGCCCTGTTCGGCAACGGCGCCGCCTGGATCGGCCCGATCAGCAACTTCAGCCCGCTCTACAAGGAGCGCACCATCGAGCTGTGCCACGGCGCCGACCCCATCTGCAACCCTGCCGACCCCAACACCTGGCAGAACAACTGGTCCGATCACCTGCAGCCGGCCTACATCAACGGCGGCATGGTCAATCAGGCCGCAGACTTCGTGGCAGGCCGCATCTGACGGAGCGTCATCCCACCAACCCGGTGCGGGTCTTTGGGATGCCGTTCAGCGGCGCCGCACGTCCCGCGTGACGTGAATCCGTTCGGCCAGTTGGTCATCGGGCGGGTAATCGACCCCCACCAGGGTCAGTCCGCGGGCGGGTGCGGCGGCGAAGTCGCTGGAGCGCTTGTCTTCTGAGAGCAGGCCGCCGAGCCAATCGACGGGCCGGCGATGCTCACCGATGGCCAGCAGCGCACCGATCAACGAACGCACCATGTTCCAGCAGAACGCATCTGCGGTGACGGCCGCGGTGACCAGGTGGCCGTCGCGCTGCCAGGACAGTGCCTGCAGGTCCCTGATCGTGGTACCACCCTCGCGGTAACGGCAGAACGCGGCGAAATCGTGTAACCCCAGGAGGTTCTGCGACGCCGCGGCCATCGCCTCGACATCGAGTGGCCGCGGCCAGGAAGTGATGAACCGGGCCTGCTGTGGTTCCACCCCGTAGGGGGCCGTGGTCAACCGGTAGCGATAGTGCCTGCGCAACGCCGAGAAGCGGGCGTCGAAACCCTCAGGCGCGCGGACGATATCGCGTACGCGGACGTCCGCGGGCAGGAAGCGCCCCAATCTGCGCACCAGGGGCAGGAATTCGGGTTCACCGGGACGAGGTGTGCGTGGATACGCCTGCCCCAGCGCGTCCGTGGGAACGTCGACGTGCGCCACCTGGCCGGTGGCGTGGACGCCGGTATCGGTGCGACCGGCCACCCGCAGCACCACCGGCGTCCGGAACACCGTCGAGAGCGTCTCCTCGATGACACCGGCGACCGTGCGCTGCCCGGCCTGCGGCGCCCAGCCCGCGAATTCGGTGCCGTCGTAGGCGATCTCGAGGCGCAGGCGGACAAAAGCGACGTGCCCGCCATCGCATTCGATGGCGGGCACGTTCACAGCGTTGTCGCTACTTCTTGTCATCCTCGGCCGGAGCGTCCTCGGCGGGGGTTTCCTCCACAGCCTCGGCCGCCGTGGTGGTGTCCTCGACGACCTCGTCGGTGACGGGGGCGTCGGTGGCCTCCGGCGCTTCATCCTCCACAGGCGAGCTTGTGGTCGCGGCGGCGGCCGCCACCTTCTGCGCAGCATCGGAACGGCGGGCACGGTTGGCCTCAGAGGTCACCGTCTTCTCCCGGACCAGCTCGATGACCGCCATGGGGGCGTTGTCGCCCTTGCGGTTCTCGACCTTGATGATCCGGGTGTAGCCACCGTTGCGGTCCGCGTAGAACGGCCCGATCTCGGCGAACAAGGTGTGCACGACGTCCTTGTCACGGATCTTCTTGAGCACCTCACGCCGGTTGTGCAGCGAGCCCTTCTTGGCGTGGGTGATCAGCTTCTCCGCGTAGGGCCGCAACGCCCGAGCCTTGGGCTCGGTGGTCTTGATCCGACCGTGCTCGAACAGCGAGGTGGCCAGGTTGGCCAGGATCGCCTTCTGGTGAGAGGACGACCCGCCGAGGCGAGCACCCTTTGTGGGCTTGGGCATTGCGACTGTCTCCTAAATGGGGCCGGCCCCCGTATCAGGTAGGACCGGGACGGATGTAGAGCTTGGGTTAGAGCTGTTCGGTTTCGGCGTAATCCTGGGTGTCTTCCAGGTCGTAGCCGGCATCGCTGTTCCAGGTACCGGTGGCGACGTCGTAACCGGCAACCTCGGACGGATCGAACGTGGCGGGTGAGTCCTTGAGCGAGAGACCGAGCTGGTGCAGCTTGATCTTCACCTCGTCGATGGACTTCTGGCCGAAGTTACGGATGTCCAGCAGATCGGACTCCGTGCGGGCGACGAGCTCGCCCACCGTGTGCACACCCTCGCGCTTGAGGCAGTTGTACGACCGGACGGTCAGGTCCAGATCGTCGATGGGCAGCGCGAACGACGCGATGTGGTCGGCCTCGGCGGGCGAGGGGCCGATCTCGATGTGCTCGGAATCGGCATTGAGTTCCCGTGCCAGACCGAACAATTCCACGAGCGTGCCACCCGCAGACGCCAGGGCGTCGCGCGGGCTGATCGAGTTCTTGGTCTCGACGTCGATGACCAGCTTGTCGAAGTCGGTGCGCTGCTCGACCCGGGTGGCCTCCACCTTGTACGTCACCTTGAGCACCGGCGAGTAGATGGAATCGACCGGGATACGGCCGATCTCGGCACCGGAGGCCTTGTTCTGGACGGCGGGGACGTAGCCGCGGCCGCGCTCGACGACGAGCTCGACCTCCAGCTTGCCCTTGTCGTTCAGGGTGGCGATGTGCATGTCGGGGTTGTGCACCGTGACACCGGCCGGCGGCACGATGTCACCGGCGGTGACCGCACCGGGGCCCTGCTTGCGCAGGTACATGGTGACGGGCTCGTCCTCTTCGGAGGACACGACCAGACCCTTGAGGTTCAGGATGATGTCGGTGACGTCTTCCTTGACCCCGGGCACGGTGGTGAACTCGTGCAGAACACCGTCGATGCGGATGCTGGTGACCGCTGCGCCCGGGATGGACGACAGCAGGGTGCGCCGCAGCGAGTTACCCAGGGTGTAGCCGAAGCCGGGTTCCAGCGGTTCGATGACGAACTGCGAACGGTTCTCGGCAACGACCTCTTCGGCCAGGGTGGGACGCTGAGAAATCAGCATTTCTTTTCTCCTTCTCGGCAACCGCTATTTGATGCCGTCGGGTGATCCATGACCCGGTCGGGCCAGGACGGGTGTTACTTCGAGTAGAGCTCGACGATCAGCTGCTCGTTGAGCGGGATGTCGATCTGCGCGCGCTCGGGCAGCTGGTGCACGAGGATGCGCTGACGCTCGCCGACAACCTGCAGCCAGCCCGGGATCGGGCGCTCGCCGGCGGTCTGCCGGGAGACCTCGAAGGGCAGGGTGTTGATCGACTTGTCCTTGATGTCGATGATGTCGTACTGCGACACCCGGTAGCTGGGGATGTCGACCTTGACACCGTTGACGGTGAAGTGGCCGTGGCTGACCAGCTGACGCGCCATGCGACGGGTCCGGGCCAGGCCCGCGCGGTACACCACGTTGTCCAGCCGGCTCTCGAGGATGCGCAGCAGGTTGTCACCGGTCTTACCCGGCAGCCGCACGGCCTCTTCGTAGTAGCGACGGAACTGCTTCTCCATCACGCCGTAGGAGAAGCGAGCCTTCTGCTTCTCCTGCAGCTGCTGGCGGTATTCGCTCTCCTTGATCCGCGCGCGGCCGTGCTGGCCGGGCGGGTAGGGGCGCTTCTCGAACGACTGATCACCGCCGACGAGGTCGACGCCGAGACGGCGCGACTTGCGGGTGGCGGGTCCGGTATAACGAGCCATTTTTTAGTCCCTCTCCCCTAGACCCGGCGCCGCTTGGGCGGACGGCAGCCGTTGTGCGGCTGCGGGGTGACGTCGGAAATCGCGCCGACTTCGAGTCCGGCGGCCTGCAGCGAACGGATGGCGGTCTCGCGACCGGAACCCGGTCCCTTGACGAACACGTCGACCTTCTTCACGCCGTGTTCCTGCGCCTTGCGGGCAGCGTTCTCGGCGGCCAGCTGCGCGGCGAACGGGGTCGACTTACGCGAACCCTTGAAGCCGACGTGACCCGAGGACGCCCAGGCGATGACGTTGCCCTGGGGATCGGTGATGGACACGATGGTGTTGTTGAACGTGCTCTTGATGTGAGCAGCGCCGTGGGGAACGTTCTTCTTTTCCCGGCGGCGGGTGGTCTTGCCACGACGGGCAGCTGCACCGCCTGCGGCTTTCTTAGCTGGAGGCATGTGCTGTTACCTGGCCTTCTTCTTGCCGGCGATGGTGCGCTTGGGGCCCTTGCGGGTGCGCGCATTGGTCTTGGTCCGCTGACCGCGCACCGGCAGGCCACGGCGGTGCCGCAGGCCCTGGTAGCAGCCGATCTCGATCTTGCGGCGGATGTCAGCCTGCACCTCGCGGCGCAGATCGCCCTCGACCTTGAGGTTGCCCTCGATGTAGTCGCGGAGCAGGGTCACCTGGTCATCAGTCAGGTCCTTGGAGCGCTGGTCCCGGTCGATACCGGTGGCAGCCAGGATCTCCTGGGAGCGGGTACGGCCGATGCCGTAGATGTAGGTCAGCGCGATCTCCATGCGCTTGTCGCGCGGGAGGTCAACGCCCATGAGACGTGCCATCAGGCAGTGTTCCTTTTCGTTGCGGAGGTCTGTTCCCAGTCCGTTCCCCTCACGGGGTCCGGCCTCCGTGCCGGACGTGGTCGAGGGCCGTATGCCCTCAGTGGTACTGGGAGGTCTGCATTCAGTTGTGGGTGGTGCTCAGCCGAACGGCGGAGGGGTTCAGCCCTGACGCTGCTTGTGGCGCGGATCAGAGCAGATGACCATGACCCGCCCATGCCGGCGGATCACCCTGCACTTGTCGCAGATCGGCTTGACGCTCGGGTTCACCTTCACGGCAGTAACGATCCTGTCTTGTCTAAATGGGGATGTGAGTGTCGGACTGTTTACTTGTAGCGGTACACAATGCGGCCACGGGACAGGTCGTAGGGAGAGAGCTCCACCACGACGCGGTCCTCGGGCAGGATGCGGATGTAGTGCTGCCGCATCTTGCCGCTGATGTGCGCGAGCACCTTGTGTCCGTTCTCCAGCTCAATGCGGAACATCGCATTGGGCAGAGGCTCGACCACGCGGCCCTCGACCTCGATGGCACCGTCTTTCTTGGCCATACGCTTCGGCGATCCTTGCTTGTTCGGTTTCGTATCTACTGCGTCCGACTCGGCGCAGCAATCGTTGCCGACTACACAACGTGGACCGGAAGTGAGACATTCCTGAAGTTCGGCAGATGAATCTGCAGAACGAGCACGCAAAGAGTCGGCGCGGTTGCCGCACCGTTGGTCCACGATACCCGTTCGGCGGCCATGCTCCAAAAACAGCCGTTCGTGGTCCGGCTCGAGCGTCAACCAGCAACGACGCCGGGATGCGAAGATCATCTCGACAGCCGTGCCGCCACGACCATTCTGCCGGAGGGGGTCGAAGTGACAGCCGTGTACGTGGCCGCGTTCGCGGTGGGCGCAATCGCGTTGCTCGTGACCCTGCTGCTCGGCGACTCCGGAGGCGGTGGTCATGACGTGGGCCATGACGGGCTGCCATTCCTGAGCCTGACGAGCCTGTCCGCGGCGATCCTCGGGGTGGGCACCGGCGGACTGCTCAGTACCTGGGCGGGACTGGGTGCTCTCGGGGCCGGTTTCGTGGCCCTGGGCAGCGGGGTGGTGCTCGTGCTGATCTTGCAGGGCGCGCTGATGCCCTATCTACGGCGTCAGCAGTCGAACTCCCAGCGCGGCCGGGTGTCCTACATCGGGCTACTGGGCACCGTCACCCTCGAGATCCCGCCCGACGGTTGGGGTGAGGTGGCGTTCGCCGACCCCGACGGCAACCGGGTCCGGGCCCGCGCGGTCACCGCCGAGCCCTCGGCCCTGAGCAAGTCCACCCGCATCTACATCGCCGATGTCGATGCCGATTACGTCCACGTCGTCGCGGTTCCGGAAGACCCGGCAATTCCCGATCTGGAAGGCACACCCTGATGTCTCTGCTCGTGATCATCATCGTCGCGGCCGTCGCGGCCGTCCTGCTGCTCGTCGTCGTACCGCTCATCTACGTCAAGAACTACATCAAGGTCCCGCCCAACGAGGTCGCCGTCTTCACCGGTCGCGGTGCACCCAAGGTGGTGCGCGGCGGGGCCCGGTTCCGGGTTCCCGGAATCGAGCGCGTCGACATCATGAGCCTCGAGCCGTTCAACGTCAGCATCAACCTGCAGAACGCGCTGTCCAACGACGGCGTCCCCGTCAACGTCGAGGCCGTCGGCCTGGTCCGCATCGGTTCGGCGGACGAAGCGGTACAGACTGCGGTGCAACGCTTCCTGACCTCGGATCTGGATGCCCTGCAGAATCAGATCAACGACATCCTGGCCGGCAGCCTGCGCGGTATCACCGCGACGATGACGGTCGAGGACCTCAACTCCAACCGTGACACCCTGGCGCGCAGCGTGGTCGAGGAGGCCGGTGCCGATCTCGCGCGGATCGGTATGGAGGTCGACGTCATCAAGATCGCCGGCATCTCGGACAAGAACGGCTACCTCGAGTCGCTGGGCCAGCGGCGCATCGCCGAGGTGAAGCGCGACGCCGCGGTGGGCACCGCCGAGGCCGAGCGCGACGCGCAGATCCGGTCGGCCAAGGCGCGCCAGGAGGGCGCTGTCGCGCAGGCCGAGGCCGATACCGCGATCGCCACCGCCAACCAGCGCCGCGATGTGGAACTCGCCCGGCTGCGGGCCCAGACCGAAGCCGAGAACGCCGAGGCCGACCAGGCGGGCCCGCTGGCCAACGCCCGCGCGCAGAAGGACGTGGGCATCGCGACCGAGCAGGCCGAGGCGGCCCGCGTGCAGGCCCGCATCGAGGTGGAGCAGCGACGTGCCGAACAGGCCCGGGCGGCGCTGCAGGCCGACGTCATCGCCCCGGCGGAAGCGCAGCGGCAAGCCGACATCGCCCGCGCCGAGGGGCAGCGGCAGGCCACCATCCTGGCCGGGCAGGCCGAGGCCGACGCGCGCAAGGCCGCCGCCGAGGCGTTCCGGGTGGAACGCCAGGCCGAGGCCGACGGCATCCAGGCCAGGCTCGTGGCCGAAGCCGCCGGCAAGAAGGAGATCGCGGCCGCGCTGAACACCTACTCCCCCGAGGCTGCCCGGCTGCAGACCCTGCCCGATGTGCTGCAGTCGGTGGTCAAGGCCACCGAAGCGGCCGCCATGCCGCTCGCGGAGATCGAGCGGCTCTCGATCATCGGCGGCCCGTCCGACGCCCAGGACGCGGTCGGAGGACTGCTGGGGGTGAGCCCGCTGGCGGTGGCCAAGATCGTCGAGAGCCTGCGGGCGTCGGGGATCGATCTGGCGCAGCTGTTGAACCGGCCGGAGCCCGCGCCGCCGATCACCAACGGGCAGCCCGTTTCGCCCACCGAGTAACACCTGCGGTCGGGCGCCGGATGTCACCCGCCCGGCGCATACTTACAGGCGATGTCCGGATCAGAGTCACAGACCCGTAAACCCGTCATCCTGAGCGTCGACGACGACCCTGCGGTTTCGCGCGCCGTCGCTCGGGATCTCCGCCGTCACTACGGCGAACATTTCAGGATCGTCCGCGCCGAATCCGGCCCCGATGCCCTGGAGACCCTCAACGAACTGAAGCTGCGCGGTGAGACGGTGGCGGTGTACGTCGCCGACTACCGCATGCCGCAGATGAGCGGTATCGAGTTCCTCGAAGCCGCCATGGACATCTTCCCGATGGCCCGGCGCGTGCTGCTGACCGCATACGCCGACACCCACGCGGCCATCGACGCCATCAATGTCGTCGATCTGGACCACTACCTGCTCAAGCCGTGGGATCCGCCGGAGGAGAAGCTGTACCCGGTGATCGACGCGCTGATCGAGGCGTGGCGCACCACCGGCGAGCACGCCATTCCGCACACCAAGATCATCGGCCACCCGTGGAATGCCCGCTCCAATGAGGTGCGCGAGTTCCTGGCTCGAAACCGCTTGTACTACACCTGGTTTCGCGCCGACGAGCCCAAGGGCAAACAGCTGCTGGAGGCCGCCCATCTCGATGAGCTGACGCTGCCGGTGGTGATCACCGAACAGGGCGAGACGCTGGTGGATCCCACCGACGCCGAACTGGGCGCCACCCTCGGACTGACCACCACTCCGGCCGACGACTTCTACGACCTCGTGGTGATCGGCGGCGGCCCGGCCGGCCTGGCGGCCGCGGTGTACGGCGCCTCCGAAGGCCTCAAGACGGTGCTCATCGAGCGGACCGCCACCGGCGGCCAGGCCGGACAGAGCTCGCGGATCGAGAACTACCTCGGGTTCCCCGACGGGTTGTCGGGATCTCAGCTCGCCGAGCGGGCGCGCCGCCAGGCCGAGAAATTCGAGGCCGAGCTGATCACCGCCGCCGAGGTGACGGGCCTGGACGTCGACGGTTCGGCCCGCACGGTCCGGCTGTCCGACGGGCGCTCCATCGGCGCCCGGTCGGTGATCCTGGCGATGGGTGTGGAGTACCGCCAGCTGCCGGCCGAAGGATGCGCGGGGCTCACCGGGGCCGGGGTCTACTACGGCGCCACCGCGTCGGTGGCCTCGGACTGCGACGACGACGAGGTGTACGTCATCGGCGGCGCCAACTCCGCCGGGCAGGCCGCCATGTACCTGTCGCGTACGGCGAAGTCGGTGACCATCGTCAGCCGGCGCACGCTCGAGGACTCGATGTCGTACTACCTGATCCAGCAGATCCGGGCCAACGACAAGATCAAGGAGATGCCCAACACCGTGGTGCACGCGGTGAAGGGCAACGGCCACCTCGAGGGAATCTGCCTGGAGAACCGGGAAACCGGTGAGCGCGAGGACTTCAAGTGCGGGCGCATGTTCATCTTCATCGGCGCCGAGCCGCGTACCGACTGGCTCGACGGTGTGGTGGTGCGCGACGACCACGGCTTCATCCTGGCCGGACCGGATCTTCGTGACATCTCCGGGTGGACGCTGGACCGCCCGCCGCACCATCTGGAGACCAGCGTGCCGGGGGTGTTCGTCGCCGGCGACGTGCGCGCCGAATCCGCCAAACGGGTGGCCGCCGCCGTCGGCGAAGGGTCCATGGCGGTGATGCTGGTGCACCGGTATCTGGCCGAAGCCTGACGGGAGCGGGGGTGTTGTCAGACCGGTGTGACATCGACGAGCTCCGCGGGCTGTTCATCTTCGAAGGACTGACCGACCACCAGCTGACCCGTCTGTGCGCCGATGCCGAAGTCCTGACACTGCCGCCGGGGCTGCTCTGCCGTGAGGGCGACCCGGCGGCGGTGTTCTACGTTCTGCTCGACGGTGAGATCGCGCTGTCCAAGCGATCCGGTGACCGCGATATCGACATGTGGCGGGCCTCGCAGCCCGGGTCCTATTGCGGTGCGTGGGCGGCGTTCCTGCTCGATGAGGCCGACACCTACGACAACACCGCCACGCTGACCAAACCGTCGCGCATGCTGGCCATCCCCGCGACGGCGTTCGGGACGTTCCTGCGCACCGAATTCCCCATGGCCAGCCACCTGCTGATCGCCCATTCCGACGGCCGGTCCTACCAGACCCGCATTCTCAACACCCATGACCGGCTGGTGCAGCTCGGGCAGCTGACCGCCGGGCTGACCCATGAGCTCAACAACCCGGCCGCCGCGGCAGCCCGTGCCGCCGACGAGCTCCGGGCTCAAGTGGCAGAACTGCGGCATCAGCGCGCCGAACTGCCCGATCTCGTCGAGCTGCAGGACCGGGTGGCCGAGCTGGCGGGTAAGCCCAGCACGCTGTCGGCGGTACAGAAGTCCGATCTCGAGGACGCCGTCGGCCAGTGGCTCGATGACCATGACGTGCCCGACGCGTGGGAACTGGCCAGCAGCTTCGCCGAAGCCGGACTGGACATCGACTGGATGGAACGGGTGGCCGCCGCGCCGTGCGCCGCTACCCCGGACCAGCTGAACTCGGTGCTGCGGCGGCTGCGCTCCGTCGTCGAGACCGAGCTGCTGCTCACCGAGCTGACAGACGCCACGCGGCGCATCTCCGGACTCGTCGACTACGCCAAGCAGTACTCGCAGGTGGACCGTGCGCCGTTCGACCTCAGCGACGTCCACGAGCAGCTGGAGAGCACCCTGACCATGCTGGCGCACCGGCTGGTGCCCTCCGTCACCGTCGAACGCGATTTCGGCGCGGGTATCCCGCTGCTGCCGTGTCATCCCGCCGAGCTCAACCAGGTGTGGACCAATCTGATCGACAACGCGCTCGACGCCCTCGCCGGGGCGCCTGCCGGGGTGCTGACCCTGCGCACCCGCCGCGACGGCGATTCGGTGCGCGTCGAAATCCGCGATTCCGGTCGCGGTATCCCCGCCGAACTGCTCACCCGTGTTTTCGACCCGTACTTCACCACCAAGCGGTTCGGTGAGGGCACCGGTCTGGGGCTCGACACCGCGACACGCATCGTCGACGGGCACCACGGAAATCTGTGGGCGGAATCAAAACCGGGTGACACTTGTTTCACGGTGTTGCTGCCGCTGACCGTCGCACCGGATGCTCCCGCTCCGGATTTCTCGCCGCGACCGGTTCCACCGGTGAACGTGACCGCGCCCGACACCGACGTGTTTAGGAAGGAAGCCTGATGGGCGAGCAATGCCTGGCCGAGGAGCTGCGCACGTTGTTCCTGTTCGAGCACCTCACCGATGAGCAGCTCGACATGCTGTGCGGGCACGGCCATATCGAGACCTTCCCGGCCGGTCCCCTGCATTCCGAGGGTGACCCGGCGACGTGTTTCTACGTGCTGATCGACGGCGAGTTGGTGATGACGAAGCGCTCCGGCGGCGTCGACATCGAAACCGGCCGCACCTCGCAGCGCGGCGTGTACTGCGGCGCGTGGTCGGCCTACATCCCGGGCGAGGAACACGTCTATCAGGCTTCGGTGCGGCTGACCCGCCCGTCGCGGATGTTCGTGCTCGACGCCGAAGCGTTCGCGAAGTTCATGCAGTCGCAGTTCCCCATGGCCGTGCATCTGCTCGAAGGGCACATGGTCGGCACCGCGCGGGCCCGCTCGATCCTGGATCAACGCGAGAAGCTGCTCGCACTGGGCACCATCACCGCCGGCCTGACCCATCAGCTCAACAATCCGGCGGCGGCCACCGCCCGTGCCGTCGCCGACCTGCGTGAAGGTGTCGGCCACATGCGGCACAAGCTGGCGATGGTGGCCGAGGCGAGATTCACTCCCGAGGCGCTGCGGATGCTGGTCACCATCCAGGATCAGGTGGCCGAGCAGGTGGCCAAGAGCAAGGACCTCGAACTGTCGGCACTGGAAACCTCCGACCGCGAGGATCAGATCGGCGACTGGCTCGACGACCACGGCATCGCCAGCGCCTGGGAGTACGCCCCGACGTTCGTCGAGGCCGGTCTGGACACCGACTGGCTGGAGCGGGTCTCGGCCCTGGTGGACGACGCCGACGCCTCGGCGTCGCTGCAGAGCGCGATCGGGTGGCTGAAGTACACCATCGACAACGAGCTGCGGATGAACGAGATCGCCGAGGCGAGCAAGCGCATCTCGGCGCTGCTGGCCGGAGCCAAGCAGTACTCGCAGATGGACCGCGGCGCCTACCAGAGCGCCGACATCCACGAGCTGCTGCGCAGCACCATGATGATGTTCGGCGACAAGATCGGGATGGCGGGCAAAGGCAAGCCCATCACTCTGGTCAAGGAGTGGGACGCCAGCCTGCCGGAGATCCTCTGCTATCCGGGCGATCTCAATCAGGTGTGGACCAACATCATCGACAACGCCATCCAGGCGATGGACGGCCACGGCACGTTGACCGTGCGGACCAGCCGCGAGAGTGACGGTCTGGTGCGCATCGAGATCTGCGATGACGGCCCCGGCATCCCCGAGGACATCATCGAGCGGATCTTCACCCCGTTCTTCACCACCAAACCGGTGGGCCAGGGCACCGGCCTGGGACTGGATCTGGCGTGGCGCGTCGTGGTCGAGAAGCATCGCGGCAACCTGTCGGTGCAGTCCAAGCCCGGTGACACCCGGTTCATCGTGTGCCTGCCGTTGCAGGCCCCGGCGCCGGAGTCGTCGACGCCCGCTGAACTCACCGTGAGCGAAACGGAATAGTCACCGCCGTCACACAGGTTGTCCGTGCCATGACCAAACCTGATCTCGGCACGTACGGCGTTTTCGGCCACCATTCGCTGTGGCAGCAGTTCAGTCCGGAGCAGCTCCGGGAGATCGAGAGCCTAGGCTACGGCGCCCTCTGGGCCGGCGGTTCCCCGGCCGCTGAGTTGGAGTGGGTCGACCCGATTCTGGGTGCCACGGAGAAGCTGCAGGTCGCGACAGGCATCGTCAACATCTGGACGGCAGATCCCGGTCGCACCGCCGAGTCCTTCCAGCGCATCGAGGCGGCCTACCCGGGCCGGTTCCTGCTCGGCATCGGCGTCGGTCACCCCGAAGCGCAGTCCGAGTACAAGAAGCCCTACGACGCGCTCACCGAGTATCTCGACACGCTCGACCAGCACGGCGTCCCGAAGGATCGCCGGGTGGTGGCCGCCCTGGGACCGCAGGTGCTGAAGTTGTCGGCGCGCCGCAGCGCCGGTGCCCACCCCTACCTGACCACCCCGGAACACACCGCGCAGGCGCGTGAATTGATCGGGCCGGACGCGTTGCTGGCTCCCGAGCACAAGGTGGTGCTGACCACCGATGCGGAGCAGGCGCGTGCCGTCGGGCGCAAGGCGCTGGAGGTCTACCTCAATCTCGCGAACTACCTGAACAACTGGAAACGACTCGGATTCAGTGATGCGGATGTGGCGAAACCGGGTAGTGACTCTTTGGTCGACGCCGTGATCGCCTACGGCGAGGTCGACGCCATCGCGGCCAGGCTGAAAGCGCATCTGGACGCCGGCGCCGACCATGTGCCCGTCCAGGTGCTGACCTCACCTGACAAGCTGATACCAGCACTGGCTGAGCTGGCCGGCCCGCTGGGCCTGAACTGAATACCTGTTACCGAGCCGAACTGGGAGCCCATACATGACTGACGCTGTTTCGCTGAAGCCCGACCTCGGCCGGTTCGGGGTGTGGACCGGCGGACCGGTCACCCCGGAGCAGGCGCAAGAGATCGAGAAGCTGGGGTACGGCGCCGTGTGGGTCGGGGCGTCCCCGCCCGCGGATCTCGCTTTCGTCGAACCCATCCTGGAGGCGACGTCCACGCTGCAGATCGCCACCGGCATCGTCAACATCTGGAATGCCGACGCCGAGACGGTCGCCGAGTCGTATCACCGCATCGAGAAGGCCTTCCCGGGCCGGTTCCTGCTCGGCGTCGGCGTCGGGCACCCCGAGCACACCCAGGAGTACACCAAGCCGTATACCGCGCTGGTCGAATACCTGGACGCGCTGGACGCCAAGACGGTGCCCACCAGCAGGCGGGTGATTGCCGCGTTGGGGCCCAAGGTGTTGGAGCTGGCCAAGAACCGCAGCGCCGGTGCGCATCCGTACCTGACCACACCGGAGCACACCGCGCAGGCCCGCGAGCAGGTGGGCAACAGCGTGTTCATCGCCCCGGAGCACAAGGTGGTGCTGACCACCGATGCCGACAAGGCCCGCGAGCTGGGCCGCAAGACGGTCGGGTTCTATCTCGATCTGAGCAACTACGTCAACAACTGGCGTCGGCTGGGTTTCACCTCCGACGATGTGGAACAGCCGGGCAGTGACAAGCTGATCGACGCGGTGGTCGCCTACGGCTCCCCGGAGGCCATCGCCGCGCGCCTGAAGGAGCACCTGGACGCCGGCGCCGATCATGTGGCCATTCAGGTGCTGGGCAGCAAGGACGAGCTGGTGCCCGCGCTGACCGAGCTCGCCGGACCCCTGGGGCTCAGCGGGTAGCGTCAACGGCATGCGGTTGCTCGTCACCGGTGGCGCCGGCTTCATCGGCGCCAACTTCGTTCACGCGGCGGTGCGCGACTACCCCGGCGACACGGTGACGGTGCTCGACGCCCTCACCTACGCCGGGACGCGCGAATCGCTGCGCCCGGTGGCGGGCGAAGTGCGACTGGTGGAAGGTGACATCGCCGACGCCGCCCTGGTGAACGGGTTGGTCGCCGAGTCCGACGCCGTGGTGCATTTCGCCGCCGAGACCCATGTCGACAACTCGCTGGCCGATCCGGAGCCGTTTTTGCGGGCGAACGTGATCGGGACGTTCACCCTTCTGGAGGCAGTGCGGCGGCATGGGGTGCGGTTACATCACGTCTCGACCGACGAGGTGTACGGCGATCTCGCGCTCGACAGTCCGCAGCGGTTCACCGAGCACACGCCGTACAACCCGTCGAGTCCGTACTCGTCGACCAAAGCGGCTTCGGACATGCTGGTCCGCGCCTGGGTGCGGTCCTACGGGATACGCGCCACGATTTCGAACTGCTCCAACAACTTCGGGCCCTACCAGCATGTGGAGAAGTTCATTCCCCGGCAGATCACCAACATCCTCACCGGTCGCCGGCCCAAGTTGTACGGCGCCGGGGCGAATGTGCGGGACTGGATTCACGTCGGCGACCACAACGACGCGGTGCGCCGGATCCTGGAGTCCGGTTCCCCTGGCCGGACCTACCTGATCGGCGCGGACTGTGAGCGTTCCAATCTGGTGGTGATGCGGGAGATCCTGACGCTGATGGGCCGCGACGCCGACGACTTCGATCACGTCACCGACCGCGCCGGCCACGATCTGCGTTATGCCATCGATCCGGCGTCGGTGCGCGAGCTCGGCTGGAAGCCCCGGCACGCCGACTTCCGTGACGCCCTGCGCGCGACCATCGAGTGGTACCGCACCAACGAAGACTGGTGGGGTCCCCTCAAGGAGGGCGTCGAAGCCGGCTATCTGAAACGTGGTCAGTGACATGAGCTTTCATGAACTTCGGGTGCCCGGCGCCTGGGAGATCGTCCCCCGGCTGTTTCACGACGAGCGCGGCTCGTTCTTCGAGTGGTTCACCGATCGGGAGTTCATCGAGGCCACCGGGCACCGGTTCGACCTTAGGCAGGCCAACTGCTCGACGTCGTCGGCCGGCGTGCTGCGTGGGTTGCACTTCGCGGCACTGCCACCGAGCCAGGCGAAGTACGTGACCTGTGTGCGCGGTGCGGTGTTCGACGTGGTGGTCGACATCCGGGTGGGCTCCCCCACGTTCGGACTGTGGGACGCCGTGATCCTCGACGACCGCGAGCATCGCTCGGTGTACATCTCGGAGGGCTTGGCGCACGGTTTCCTTGCGTTGCACGATGATTCGACCGTGATGTACCTGTGCTCCGCGGAGTACGCCCCCGATCGGGAACACACGATCTCCCCCACCGACGAGTCGTTGGGCATCGAGTGGCCCGCGACGGTGTTCGGCCCGGAGGTGGTGCTTTCCGACCGCGACCGCGATGCCCCCACGTTGGAGCAGGCCCTCGAAGCCGGGACCCTCCCGACCTGGGATGCGGCCCGGGAGTTCGTCGACGAACTGCGCGCCCGACTCCAGGCTTGACTGACCGCGCGAGCGCGCGTGTTTGTACGCGACACGCGCAGCGTGGGCGTACAAACACGCGCGCTCGCGCTCACGGGGACGGGACCAGCTCCAGATCGTCCGGCTTCCAGGACCCGTCGAATGCCGGGCCGTCGGGACCGTAGATGCGGAAGTAGGCGAACCAGCCGGACCCGGGAATCGTCTTGATCCAGCGGCCCTCGGCCTCCGCGGGCGGCTCGGGACCGAAGTGCAGCACCACCGAATCCCCCTCGAGCCCGGACAGCTCGAACAACGACCGCAGCGCCGCCTTGCCCTGATCGGTCTGGATCTGACTGCGCGTGGTGGCGTCGTAGACGGTCACCGACCAGAACAGCTTCGCCGGCACCGGCAGCGGCACGGTCAAGGTGTAGGTGTTGCCGCCGTCGAGGTAGGCGCCGGTGCGGTCGGACAACGCCAACCAGTACAGCGATCCGGCACCGGCGTCGCGGCGGAACATCGCCGGAGAGGTGGCGATCGCCTGGAAGAACCACTTGTCCAGCGCATAGGTGTCGCGGTAGCCGGCGGTGTCGAAGGTACCGTTCTCCGACCGCAGCGCCACCCATTCCCATTGCCGGTCGGACCACACCAGCCGCGCCGGGGTGCGGTCGGCGAAGGACTCCACCCGCATCTGCAGATTCGCCGTCTGTGCGGCCAGCTCCAGGATGCGGGTCAGCCGCTCGTCGGGTTCGAACGGCTGGCCCTTGACAATGCCGAGCGCGGCCAGCTCGCCGTATTGGGCCCGGCTGTCCTCGAGCACGGGTTCCTCATCGACGATGCGGTGCACTGATTTCCAGAACTCGATGCTGGTCTCGATGGCCAACGGCGTGGTGTCCTGCCCGCTTTCGGACATGTCCACCCACGTCGGCTCCTCCCAATCGTCCGGGCGCTCCAGGGGGTGAACCTTGACCGTCGTGACCCGCTCCAATGCGGCTCTGGCGTCACCGTCGACCGGAATGGAACGCACCGCGGCCACCACCCGGAAGGCTTCGGACCTTCCCACGTGGTAGCCCTCCGGCACGTCACCGTCGTAGCCGGGCGGCAAGATCAGGTGCTTGCCGCCGGCGCCGCCGTCGGGTCAGCCCGAAGTCGAGGATCCAGCGTTGATGGATGTCGATGACGGCGCCGACGAAGGACCCTTCGGGCACCTCGACCACCAGCGGGCCGGCATGCAGGTCCAGCAGCAGTGCGCCGTACGGGGTGTCCGAGTTCAGTGTGAAGCCGACGTGGCGTGGCTGGGTGTCGAGGTAGCCGAAGGTCTTGTTGGGCTGCACCCCCGCGGCCGCGGTGCCGTCGAAGATGGCCGCACCGGACACCGAGCGGTAGAAGTACCGGTACATCTGGACGGCCCGGTTGAGGTCGACTGCCTCGTAGGCGAGCTGGACGGTGTCGGGCAGTGGGTAGCCACCGCGCAGCGGCTCAGACGACTCTGGGTTTGCGGTCATCGCCGAAACTCCCTTCCCGGTCTGTGCTGACAGTAACTCCGCGCAGTGGCCGGGAAGGCCATTCGGGCTGGGTGTCGGCGTGGAAGCTGGAGCCTCTTGCGCCTGGCGTCAGCGATTACTAGGATATGCAAGTATCTTCTGGATCCGCATCGCGGGCGGATACCCGCGCCACTTCTCGATCTTGGGACTACTGATGACGACACAAATTCCGCACTTCATCGACGGCAAGCGCTCCACGTTGAACTCTTCGCGCACCGCCGATGTCCTCAACCCGAGCACCGGCCAGGTGCAGGCACAGGTGCTGCTGGCCTCGAAAGCCGACGTCGACACGGCAGTGGCGTCCGCGGTCGAAGCGCAGAAGGAATGGGCCGCGTGGAACCCGCAGCGGCGCGCGCGGGTGATGATGAAATTCATTCAACTCGTCAACGAGCACATAGAAGAATTAGCGGAACTGCTCTCCATCGAGCACGGCAAGACCGTCGCCGATTCCAAGGGCGACATCCAGCGCGGCGTCGAGGTCATCGAGTTCGCCATCGGCATCCCCCACCTGCTCAAGGGTGAGTTCACCGAGGGCGCGGGCTCGGGTATCGACGTCTACTCGATCCGTCAGCCGCTGGGTGTGGTCGCCGGGATCACCCCGTTCAACTTCCCGGCGATGATCCCGCTGTGGAAGGCCGGTCCGGCGTTGGCCTGCGGAAACGCGTTCATTCTCAAGCCTTCTGAGCGCGACCCCTCGGTCCCGGTCCGACTGGCCGAGCTGTTCCTGGAAGCCGGCCTGCCCGCCGGGGTTTTCCAGGTGGTCCAGGGGGACAAGGAAGCGGTCGACGCCATCCTCACCCACCCCGACATCCAGGCCGTCGGGTTCGTCGGCAGCTCGGATATCGCGCAGTACATCTACTCGACCGCCGCGGCCCACGGCAAGCGTTCGCAGTGCTTCGGCGGTGCGAAGAACCACATGATCATCATGCCCGACGCCGATCTGGACCAGGCCGTGGACGCGTTGATCGGCGCCGGTTACGGCAGCGCCGGTGAGCGGTGCATGGCGATCAGCGTCGCCGTCCCGGTGGGCGAGGAAACCGCAAACCGGTTGCGCGGCAGGCTGGTTGAGCGCATCAACCAGCTGCGGGTGGGCCACAGCCTGGATCCCAAGGCCGACTACGGGCCGCTGGTCACCGGCGCCGCACTGGAACGGGTGCGCAACTACATCGGCCAGGGCGTCGAGGCCGGCGCCGATCTGGTGGTCGACGGCCGCGAACGTGCCACCGACGAGCTGACGTTCGACGATCAGGACCTGTCGAAGGGCTTCTTCATCGGCCCCACCCTGTTCGATCACGTCACCCCCGACATGTCGATCTACACCGACGAGATCTTCGGCCCGGTGCTGTGCATCGTGCGCGCCGCCGACTACGACGAGGCCTTGAGCCTGCCCTCCAAGCACGAGTACGGCAACGGCGTGGCGATCTTCACGCGCGACGGTGATGCCGCTCGCGACTTCGTATCGAAGGTCCAGGTGGGCATGGTGGGTGTCAACGTGCCGATCCCGGTTCCGGTGGCCTATCACACCTTCGGCGGCTGGAAGCGGTCCGGCTTCGGTGATCTCAACCAGCACGGCCCGGCGTCGATCCAGTTCTACACCAAGGTCAAGACCGTCACCGAGCGGTGGCCGTCCGGCATCAAAGATGGCGCCGAGTTCGTCATCCCGACGATGAAATAGGCAGGGCCATGCAGTTATTCGGCCTCGACGACGACGAGCGCGTCATCACCGAGACGGCGGCGGCGTTCGCGGCCAAACGGCTGGCTCCGCACGCCCTGGACTGGGATGCGGCCAAACACTTTCCGGTCGAGGAGCTGCGGGCCGCCGCCGAGTTGGGAATGGCGGCGGTGTACTGCAGCGAGGACGTCGGCGGGAGCGGGCTGCGCCGACTGGACGCGGTGCGGATCTTCGAGCAGCTCGCTGCCGCTGATCCCACCGTGGCGGCGTTCCTGTCGATCCACAACATGTGCGCCTGGATGATCGACACCTACGGCACCCGGGAACAGCGCAAGAACTGGGTGCCCAAGCTCGCGTCCATGGAGGCCATCGCGTCCTACTGCCTCACCGAACCGGGTGCCGGGTCCGACGCCGCCGCACTGCGCACCCGCGCGGTGCGCTGTTCTGATGCGACTGGTGACCATTACGTCCTCGACGGGGTGAAGCAGTTCATCTCCGGGGCAGGCAGCTCGGATGTGTACGTGGTGATGGCCCGTACCGGCAACGAGGGACCACGGGGCATCTCGGCGTTTGTCGTCGAAAAGGACACTCCCGGACTCAGTTTCGGGCCCGACGAGATCAAGATGGGCTGGAACGCCCAACCCACCGCCCAGGTGATCTTCGAAGGTGTGCGGGTTCCGGCCGACGCGCTGCTCGGTGGTCCCGAAGGTGAGGGTGCCGGCTTCGGTATCGCGATGAACGGTCTCAACGGCGGCCGAATCAACATCGCAGCCTGCTCACTCGGTGGTGCGCAGACCGCCTATGAGAAGGCAGCCGCCTACGTCCGCGACCGCGAGGCCTTCGGTGGGTCGCTCCTCGATGAGCCCACCATTCGCTTCACGCTCGCGGATATGGCCACCGCGTTGCAGACATCACGAATCCTGTTATGGCAGGCGGCTTCTGCACTCGATGCCGGCGCGCCCGACAAAGTGGAGCTGTGTGCGATGGCCAAACGCTACGTCACCGACACCTGCTACGACGTCGCCGACAAGGCCTTGCAGCTGCACGGCGGTTACGGCTACTTGAAGGAATACGGGCTGGAGAAGATCGTCCGCGATCTGCGAGTGCATCGCATCCTCGAAGGCACCAATGAAATCATGCGTGTGGTGATCGGCCGCGCCGAAGCCGCCCGCGCCCGCGCCGCCGTCTGAAGGGACAACAATGACGACAATCGCATTCCTCGGCCTGGGCAACATGGGCGGTCCGATGGCTGCCAACCTGGTGGCAGCCGGGCACACCGTGCGCGCCTTCGACCTGGTGCCCGCGCTGCGCGAGGCAGTGGAAGCCAAGGGTGCCACCGCATTCGACAGTGGCGCCGCGGCCGTCGCCGAGGCCGAGGTGGTGATCACCTCGCTGCCCAACGGGGCCATCGTCAAGGCGTGCTACGCAGAGGCGCTGCCCGCCGCCAAGCCCGGCACGCTGTTCATCGACACCTCCACCATCTCGGTGGCGGACGCCCGTGACATCAACGCCCAGGCAGTAGAGGGGGGCTTTCTTCAGATCGACGCGCCCGTCTCCGGCGGTGTCAAAGGGGCCACGGCGGGCACGCTGGCGTTCATGGTCGGTGGCAGCGACGAAGCCGTCGAACGGGCCCGGCCGGTGCTCGATCCCATGGCAGGCAAGATCATTCACTGCGGCGACTCCGGCACCGGCCAGGCCGCCAAGCTGTGCAACAACATGGTGCTGGCCGTGCAACAGATCGCCATCGGTGAAGCGTTCGTGCTGGCCGAGAAGCTCGGCCTGTCGGATCAGGCGCTGTTCGACGTGATCACCGGCGCCACCGGCAACTGCTGGTCGGTGCACACGAATTGCCCGGTGCCGGGCCCGGTTCCGACGTCACCGGCCAACAACGATTTCAAACCCGGCTTCGCCACCGCGCTGATGAACAAGGACCTCGGGCTCGCGATGGATGCGGTGTCCTCCACCGGTTCCAACGCGCCGCTGGGCACCCACGCCGCCGAGATCTACCAGAAGTTCAACGAGGAGCACGCCGCCGAGGACTTCAGCGCCGTCATCAATCTGCTGCGCTGACTCTCGCCAGGCCCCCGAGGCGCGCTAGAAGTCTCCGGCGCTGTGCCGCAACGTCTCGATGGACGCCACCAACCCACGCGACTGTTCGTCCGACATACCGATATCGGCGAACACCTTCTCGTTCAGGGTCATGGTGGCGTCCTCGACGGTCGAGCGGCCCAGGTCGGTGATCTCCACCAACGTGGTGCGGCCGTCGGTGGGATGTGGCAGCCGGCGCACCAGTCCGCTGGCCTCCAGCCGCCGGATCGCGTGCGTCACGCTGGTCACGTGAACCTGTAGGCGGTCGGACGCCTTCGTGATGGGGAGCGCGCCGGCCCGGCTGAACGCCAGCAGCCGGAGCAGTTCGAAACGCGAAAAGCTCAGATCGTATGGCCGCAGCGCATTCTCGACCCTGGCCAGCAGGATCTGGTGGGCGCGCATCACCGACGTCACCGCCACCATGCCGTCGGCGACGTCACCCCAGCCGGCGCGCTCCCAGTTGGCGCGCGCCTGGGCAATCGGATCGCGCTTGTCGCCGGACTCGGACATCCGACCATTCAAGCAAATTCGGGTCCCGGCTGGCACGACGGACACCACCAGGTGCGCCGCCGCTCAGGATCTCCTGCCACTTCGGCGCGCACCCGCACGGTGGTCGCACACCGTAGGCAGGGCCGCCCGGCCCGGCCCGCCACCCAGTGCTGCTCACGCTTGTGCCGCCTACCCGTGGTCACCTGCATGGCGCCCGGCACGGTGGCCGAATGCTGCAGTGCGCGTGCACCGAGATCCAGCAGTGCGGGCACGTCGACCTCGCGTACCGGAGTCCACGGGCTGTGCCCCCGCAGGAAGCACAGCTCGTTGGCCCAGAGGTTGCCGAAGCCTGCCACACAGCGCTGGTCGAGCAGGGCGGCCACGAGTGGGCGATCGGGTTCGGCGGTGATCCGGCGCGCGGCCTCGGCGGCGTCCCAGTCCTCGCGCAACGGATCCGGGCCCAGATGACCGATGACGTCGGCCTCGTCGCGGGTGCGCAACAGGTCCACGACGGGCAGCCGCACGCCGTAGGCGGCCGGGCCGTCGGTCCGCAGGATCACACGCACGTCGGGCATCACCGCACGGGGCAGCCACCGCCCGGCCGACGACACGGTCCAGGAACCCGACATGCGCAGATGGGTGTGCAGCGTCAGATCGCCCGAGAGCCTGGTCAACAGGTGCTTGCCATGTGTCACCTGTGCCAGCACCGTCCGCCCCGCGAGGTCGGCGGTCGCATGCGCGGGCACCCGCAACTCGCCGTGGGTCAGGGTGCGCCCACCCAGCGCGGTATCGAGCCGGCGGGCCAGCACGTAGACGGTGTCACCCTCGGGCACGGTGCTCAGTCAAACGTCTTCTCCAAGAGGACCTCGCCGGAATCCGCCGACACCACCTGCACGGCAGCGATCTCGTTTCTGCTCAGCGAAGTGCTGGCCTGCGGCAGGGCCGTCGCGCCTGTCACCGCCGTCCACGTCGCCAACCGGGTCTCCCTGCCGTCACGACCCACGGTCACCATCGCCAACCTGTCGCCGTCGTCCTCTTCTTCGGGTTCGCCGGGCGTGTGGGTGTACGTGCACGCCATGGCGATATGCGTACCCCAATCGTGGTCGGTGAGCGTCATCGTCGCGGTGAACTCCGACGGCTCGACCGCCACGAGTTCCACGGATGCGGCGTTCGAGGCGGGCGCAGGCGAACTCGGCCACACCGCGACCACCAGAGCGATGGCCAGGAGCACTGCGGCCGCCGAGACCATCGACACGGCCCACCTCGACCGACGCCGCCGCTGGGCCACCTTGGACAGCACAGCGCCGAGCATCTCCGGCGGCATCTCGGGCGCCGGCGGCTCATCGGCCACCGAGTCACGGTCCAGCAGCGCGAGCAGCGCCGGCATGCCGCTGAGGTCGGTCACCGCCGACCGGCATGCCATACACCGGTGCAGATGCGCTTCGTACTCGCGGCGCTCGTCACTGGCCAACGAACCCAACACGTACGCGGCGTCCCACAGTGCGTACGGATCCCCCGGCGTCATCTCGTCACTCCCATTTCCTGCAGGGTCAGCCGCAGCGCGCGTACCGCGTAGTGCAGGCGCGATTTCACCGTGCCTTCGGCGATCTGCAGGTCCACAGCGATTTGCGCGGTCGTCCAGCCGAGGTAGTAGGACCGCCGGATCACCGCGCGGTGATCGGCGGACAGTTGGGCCATCGCGTCACCGATCAGCAGCCGGTCCAGGGCGGCGTTCACCTCGTCGGGACCTGGGTCTTCGTGCTCGGCGCCGGCATCGGGTGATTCGTGCCGAAAGCGTGCGCTGCGGCGCTCGTCGATGATCATGTTGCGGGCGACGGTGAACAACCAGGCCCGCGCGGGTCGTTCGGTGTGGCCGACGGCCTCGGGGTGCTCCCAGGCCCGCAGCAGGGTTTCCTGCACCACGTCTTCGGCGCGGGTGCGGTCCCCGGTCAGGCGCATGGCATATCGCCACAACGCAGCGGCGTGCTCGTCGTACAGCGAGCGCAGCAGTACGGTCTCCGGGTCGTCCATCAGGCAACCTCCCGATCGTTCCACGAAACGGGTGGCCAACTGGTTCAAGTGTGCGCGCAGCCGCGGGCGAACACACCGAGAACGCCCAATCGTGAGAGTGGGCGGCGGGGGTCAGAGCGTCAGGATGCGGGGGCCGTCCTCGGTGACCGCGACGGTGTGCTCCCAGTGGGCGGCGCGCGAGCCGTCGGCGGTGATGACCGTCCACTCGTCTTCCAGGACTTTCGTGCGGGTGGAACCGAGGGTCAGCATCGGTTCGATGGCCAGCACCGATCCGGGTGCCAGGAACGGGCCCCGCCCGGGCGGCCCTTCGTTGGGCAGGAACGGGTCCATGTGCATCTGCCGTCCGATGCCGTGGCCGCCGTACCCGGCCACGATGCCGAACTTGCGACCGTATTTGGCCTCGGCGGCCTTCGTACCGCTCTCGATGGCGTGCGAGATGTCGCCCAGCTTGTTTCCCGGGACCATCGCCGCGATACCGGCCTCCATGGATTCCCGCGTCGCCGCCGAGAGGTTCTCGTCCGCCGGGATCAGCGGGCCGACACCGAAGGTGACGGCGGAGTCGCCGTGCCAGCCGTCGACGATGGCACCGCAGTCGATCGAGACCAGGTCACCGGAGGCCAGTACATCGGCGGACGACGGGATGCCGTGCACCACCCGGTCGTTGACCGACGAGCAGATGCTCGCCGGGTAGCCGTGGTAACCCAGGAAGGACGGCACCCCGCCGCCGTCACGGATGACGGCCTCGGCGATGCGGTCCAGATCCAGTGTCGAAACCCCGGGTGCGGCGGCGTCGCGGACCGCTCGTAGCGCCTTGGCGACCAGCCCTCCGGCCAGCGCCATGGCGTCGAGCTCGCCAGGGCTGCGCTGCGGCACCACTTTGCGGCCGCGCAGTCCGGGGATGGAGACCATTACTTGCCGAGTGCCTGCAGCGCCCGGGCGAACACCTCGTCGAGCGAGCCGACGGCGTCGACGGTCTTGAGTTCGGCGCTGTAGTGGTCCAGCAGCGGGGCGGTCTCGTCGCGGTAGACCTTGAACCGGTTGCGGATGACGTCTTCGGTGTCGTCGGCGCGGCCGCGGCCCTTGAGGCGCTGCACCAGTTCCTCCTCGGGAACGCGGAACTCCACCACGGCGTCGAGCTTCAGCCCGCGCTTGGCGAGCATCTCTTCGAGTGCCTCGGCCTGCTCGACCGAGCGGGGGAAGCCGTCGAGAATGAAGCCTGCGGCGGCGTCCTCGTCGTCGAGCCGGTCGTCGACCAGCGCATTGGTGAGCGTCGCGGGTACCAGGTCGCCGGCGTCGAGGTACTTCTTGGCCTCGACCCCGAGTTCGGTGCCGGTGCTGATGTTGTGCCGGAACAGGTCACCCGTGGAGATCTGCGGGACTCCGAGCTTCTCGGCCAGCTTCACGGCTTGTGTGCCCTTGCCGGCGCCCGGCGGTCCGAGCAAAACGATTCTCAACTTGCCGAACCCTTCTGTCACTTGAGGAAGCCCTCGTAGTTGCGCTGCATGAGCTGGCTCTCGATCTGCTTCACGGTGTCCAGGCCGACGCCGATCATGATCAGCACCGCGGTGCCGCCGAAGGGCAGGTTCTGCACACCGCCGCCGCTGTTCCCGATGTCGAGGAACACGTTGGGCAGCACCGCGATGATGCCGAGGTAGACCGAGCCGGGCAGCGTGATCCTGCTCAGTACGTAACGCAGATAGTCCGCGGTGGGCTTACCCGGGCGGATGCCGGGGATGAAGCCACCGAACTTCTTCATCTCATCAGCGCGTTCGTCGGGGTTGAAGGTGATCGACACGTAGAAGTAGGTGAAGAACACGATCAGGCCGAAGTACACGGCGATGTAGATGGGGTCGGACGGGTTGGACAGGTAGTCGGCGACGAACTTGTCCCACCAGCCGGTGCCGGGGTTGGAGCTGCCGCTCTGGATCAACTGCGTGATCAGCTGCGGGATGTAGATCAACGACGAGGCGAAGATGACCGGGATGACGCCCGCCTGGTTGACCTTCAGCGGCAGGTAGGTCGAGGTGCCGCCGTACATCTTGCGGCCCACCATGCGCTTGGCGTACTGCACCGGGATGCGGCGCTGGCCCTGCTCGACGAACACCACGCCGATGATGATGATCAGCGCCGCGACGCACACCAGCGCGAAGACCATGTTGCCGCGGCTGTCCAGGATGGCCTTGCCCTCGCCCGGGATGGCGGCGGCGATGCCGGCGAAGATCAGCAGCGACATGCCGTTGCCGATACCGCGCTCGGTGACCAGCTCGCCCATCCACATCACCAGCGCCGCGCCTGCGGTCATCACGATGACGATGACCACCAGGGTGAAGATGCTCTGGTCGTTGATGATGTCGAGCGCGCAGCCCTGCAGCAGGCCGCCGTTGGCCGCCAGCGCCACGATCGAGGTGGCCTGCAGAACCGCCAGCGCGATGGCCAGATACCGCGTGTACTGCGTCATCTTGGCCTGGCCGGACTGGCCTTCTTTACGGAGCTGTTCGAAGCGTGGGATCACGACGGTCAGCAGCTGCACGATGATGCTGGCGGTGATGTAGGGCATCACGCCGACGGCGAACACCGACAGCTGTAGCAGCGCGCCGCCGGAGAACAGGTTGATCAGCGAATAGATCTGACCTGATTCGCCACCGCTGACCTGCTCGATGCACTGCTGCACGTTGCCGTAGTTGACCCCGGGCGACGGCAGTGTTGCACCGACGCGATAGAGGATCACCATCGCCAGCGTGAACAGGATCTTCCGCCTCAGGTCGGCTGTCCGCAGCGATGAGATGAAAGCCGAGAGCACTCTTCCTCCTGGGCAGCCGGGCTCTATCGCGGCGTGCCGATGGGGCTGGCCGAACCAGCGTCGGGTAATCCT
Organism: Mycolicibacterium sp. SMGY-1XX; assembly: GCF_059132455.1. Lineage (NCBI taxonomy): Bacteria > Bacillati > Actinomycetota > Actinomycetes > Mycobacteriales > Mycobacteriaceae > Mycobacterium > Mycolicibacterium sp. SMGY-1XX. The sequence continues at coordinate 1,721,004 of NZ_CP101139.1, read as the reverse complement.
GTGTCATACGCCGAGAACCGGCAGGCCAGAGTGGGTAACCACAGCCAGCGGTCTTGCGCGTCAAATCAGTGTACGAGAGTAACAGCTGGGGCCCTCACCGCCCGCATCAGCGCAGCCGCAGTTTCCTCTCAGGCGGCTGTCAGTATTTCCGGCGTACCGTGGATTACATCTCGTTAAGTCAGCTAAGCAACTCCGGAGAGGACCTGTACACCGATGGCGCGCACCGACAATGACACGTGGGATCTGGCCTCGAGCGTGGGGGCGACCGCGACCATGGTGGCCGCCGCCCGCGCCATGGCCACCAAGGCGCCCAACCCGGTGATCAACGATCCTTTCGCCGAGCCGTTGGTCCGCGCGGTGGGTGTCGATTTCTTCACCAAGCTGGCCAGCGGCGAGCTCAAGCCCGAGGACCTCGACGAGAGTCCGGCCGAATCGTCGGCGCGAGGTGCCATGCGGTTCGCCGACGGGATGGCCGCGCGCACCCGGTTCTTCGACGACTTCTTCCTCCAGGCGGGTAAGGCCGGCATCAAACAGGCCGTCATCCTGGCCGCCGGCCTGGACGCCCGCGCCTACCGGCTGGACTGGCAGCCCGGCACCGTCGTGTACGAGATCGACCAGCCCGAGGTGATCGCGTTCAAGACCCAGGCGCTGGCCGACCTCGGCGCCGAACCCACCGCCGAGCGCCGTGCGGTGGCCATCGACCTTCGTGACGACTGGCCGGCCGCACTCCGCGAAGCCGGGCTCAACACCGCCGAGCCCGTCGCGTGGATCGCCGAAGGTCTGCTGGGTTACCTGCCACCCGAAGCGCAGGACCGGCTGCTCGACACCATCACCGAACTGAGCCCTGTCGGGAGCCGGCTGGCCGTCGAAGGCGTTCCCAGCATCAGCGCCGAGGATCAGGAAGCCGCCCGCGAGCGGATGCAGTCGGTGACCGACCGGTGGCAGGACCACGGATTCGATCTCGACTTCTCCGAGTTGACCTATCTCGGTGACCGCGCCGACGTGCCGACCTATCTGCAGGAGCGCGCCTGGGGCACCACCACGCTCACCACCAACGAGCTGCTGACCCGGGCCGGCCTGGCACCCATCGAGAAGGACGAGGTCGGTTTCGCAGACGTCCTCTACATCACCGCCGTCCGATGAGCTCGCCTGCCGGACGCACCGACTCCGACAGCTGGGATCTGGCCTCCAGCGTCGGCGCGACGGCCACCATGGTCGCCGCCGCACGCGCGCTGGCGAGCACCGAGCCCGGCGCGTTGATCGACGATCCGTTCGCCGCGCCGCTGGTGCGTGCGGTCGGCGTGGAGTTCTTCACCAAGATGGTCGACGGTGAGCTCGAGGTACCGGCCGAGGCCCAGGAGGCGGCGGCGGCCATGACGACGGTCATGGAGGTACGCACCCGGTTCTTCGACGACTTCTTCCTGCAGACGGGCCTCACCCAGGCGGTCATCCTGGCCTCCGGCCTGGACTCCCGTTCGTACCGCCTGCCCTGGCCCACCGGCACCGTGGTCTACGAGCTCGATCAGCCCGAGGTCATCGAGTTCAAGACCCGGACACTGACTGATCTCGGTGCCGTGCCCACCGCTGAGCTCCGGACGGTACCGATCGATCTGCGCGAGGATTGGCCCGCGGCACTGCGCGCCGCCGGGTTCGATGCCCACGCGCCGACGGCCTGGAGCGCCGAGGGGCTGCTGATCTACCTGCCGCCGGAAGCGCAGGACCGGCTGTTCGACAACATCACCGCACTCAGTGCTCCCGGCTCCCGGTTGGCCACCGAGTACCACCCCGACGCGGGAGCGGCCATCGGGCAGCGCGCCGCGGAGATTCGCCGGCTCTTTGATCAAAACGGCCGGGGTTCCCGGCCTTTCGACCTCGACTTCGCCGACCTCTCCTACAGCGGTCAGCGCAACCCCGTCGTCGACTACCTGGGTGCACGCGGCTGGGAGGTGAGCGCACGGCCGCGCCCGGAGGTGTTCGCCGACGTGGGCCGCACCTTCCCCACCTCCGAAACGCTCGCACCTCTGCGCAATTCGCTGTCGGTGCTGGCCACCCGCGTCTGAAAGGACATTCACATGCCACGTTCTGAAGCCGACACCTGGGATCTGGCGTCCAGCGTCGGAGCCACCGCGACCGCCGTCGCCGCCGGGCGCGCGCTGGCGTCGCAGGGCCCGGACGCGCTGCTCGACGACCCCCTGGCGGAGCCGCTGGTGCGCGCGGTCGGGGTCGAGCACTTCATCAAGATGGTCGACGGTGAGCTCGCCCTCGACGACGACCCCGTGCTGAACCGTCGCGCCCTCAATGAGCAGATGGCCGTGCGTACCCGGTTCTTCGACGACTTCTTCCTGGAGTCGGGCCTCACCCAGGCGGTCATTCTGGCCGCCGGTCTGGACACCCGGGCATACCGGTTGAACTGGCCGGCCGGAACCGTGGTCTACGAGGTGGACCAACCCGAGGTCATCGAGTTCAAGAGCCGGACACTGGCCGGTCTCGGTGCCGAACCGGAAGCGCAGCGCCGCACCGTGGGGATCGACCTGCGCGACGACTGGCCCACCGCGCTGCGCGAGGCCGGCTTCGACAGCCGGCAACCGACCGCGTGGATCGCCGAGGGGCTGCTGGTGTATCTGCCACCGGAGGCCCAGGACCGGCTCTTCGACCACATCACCGCGCTGTCGGCACCGGGCAGCCGACTGGCCACCGAGCACATGGATGTGCATTCCCTGCCGGCCGACTGGGCCGAGAAACTCGACGAGCGGACGCGCCGAACCGGCTCGGACATCAAGCTCGCTGAGCTGTTCTACACCGGGGAGCGCAACTCCGCGGGGGCCTACCTGCACGGCAAGGGCTGGCAGGTGACGACCCTGCCGGCCGCAGAAGCGTTCGCGGCCAACGGGTTCGCGCTGCCGAATGACGAGCTGACCGCTTTCATCGGTGGGGATTCCGGTTATCTGACCGCGGTCCTACAGTAGGGGCATGGCGCGCAGCGAAGGCGACTCCTGGGATCCGGCGTCGAGCGTCGGCACCACCGCCACCATGGTGGCCGCTGCCCGCGCGGTGGCCACCGCCAGCTCATCGACGACCCGTTCGCCGCTCCCCTGGTCCGCGCTGTCGGCCTCGACTTCTTCACCAGGATGGTCGACGGTGACCTCGACATCACGCAGTTTCCGGATTTCACACCGGAGCGCGTGGAGGCGATGGTCGACGGGATGGCGTTGCGCACCAAGTTCTTCGACGACTATTTCATAGCGGCCGGCGACACCGGAATCCGGCAGGCCGTGATCCTGGCCTCGGGGTTGGACTCCCGCGCCTACCGGCTGCCCTGGCCCGGCGGCACTGTCGTGTACGAACTCGACCAGCCGCAGGTGATCGAGTTCAAGACCGACACCCTGAGCCGCCTCGGCGCGCAGCCGACCGCACAACGGCGTGCCATCGGCGTCGACCTGCGTGACGACTGGCCGGCCGCCTTGCGCGAGGCCGGCTGGACGACCGACCAGCCGACGGCGTGGTGCGCCGAGGGGTTGCTGATCTATCTGCCTCCGGAGGCACAGGATCGCCTGTTCGACACCATCATCGGCATGAGCGCACCCGGCAGCACTCTGGCCACCGAGTACGCTCCCGGCATCGTCGACCTGGATGCCGAGCGCGCGCAAGCGGCGTCGGCCACGTTCGCCACCCAGGGTCTCGAACTGGACATGGCGTCGCTGGTGTACACCGGCCAGCGGCACAGCGCGATGGATTACCTCGGCGAGCGCGGCTGGCAGGTCACTGCGGTGACCACCTCGGAGTTGTTCTCCCGCAACGGACTTCGTGCACCTGAGCCGAACGAACAAGATCCGCTGGGCGAGATCGTGTACGTCAGCGCGACGTTACGGTAGCGGCGTAGGCGCCTCCGGCGAACCCTAAACTGCCGACGGGGCGTGGGTCAGCGCCCGAGCCATCCGCCGTCGACATTCATCACTGCGCCGTGCATGTAACGCGCATCGTGGGAAACGAGGAACGCTGCTGCGTCGGCGATTTCCTCCGCTGATCCCCACCGTCCGGCCGGAATACGCGCCGAGATCTGTTCATTGCGCTCTGGATCGGCGATCAGCGCGTCATTCATGTCGGTGATGACGTACCCGGGCGCGATCGCGTTGACGTTCACACCTCGACCGGCCCACTCGTTGGCGAAGGCCTTGGTGAGCTGCGCCAACCCGCCCTTGCTCGCGGCGTAGCCCGGCACCGTCACGCCCCCTTGATAACTGAGCAGTGACGCCATGAAGACGATCTTCCCCGACCCCGCGGTGACCATGTCGCCGCCCAGCTCGCGGGTCAGGATGAACGGTGCCGTCAGGTTCACCGCGATGACCTCGTCCCACAGCTCGTCGCCGTGGGTCTGCGCCGGCGCCCGGCGGTTGATCCCGGCGGCGTGAACGAGGATGCCTGGCTGCCACGGGCGGATCTGCTCGATGGCTGCGTAGACCTCCGCCCGCTTCTCGAGAGCGGCCGCGACGGGCAGAAACCGCCGGCCGTGTGCGGCCACGCGGTCCGCGCATTCACCCATGGCCGCAACAGATCTCGCGACACCGATGACGTCGGCGCCCTCACGGGCGAGGCGCTCCGCGATGGCCAGGCCTATCCCCCGGCTCGCCCCCGTGACCACCGCGGTGCGGCCGCGCACGCTCATGGTCGGCCATCCCGGCCGTGTACGCGCGAGCCGAGTAGATGCGAGATGGTGCGTGCGCACCCGATCACCGCCGTCCCCAGTTCGACGTCCATGCTGGCGTTCACGCGGTCGGCCGGGCCGCCGATACTCACTGCGGCAACGATGGATCCGGTGTGGTCGAAGATCGGGGCCGCGTAACCGCGGATGCCGGTTCGGTTCTCCTGGTCGTCGATCGCGTACCCCCGCTCGCGGGTCAGGGCGAGGTCGTCGTCGAGCGCGGCCCGCTCCGTCAAGGTGTTCGCGGTACGCGGTGTGAGCACGGCGGGTAGGTGGCGCGCTGCCACGTCGGGCCCCATCCACGCCAGGATCGCCTTGCCGATCGCCGTGGCGTACGCGGGGACCGCCGCTCCGACCCGGCTGAAGATGCGTACCGGGTGGGGCGAGTCGACGAGTTCGATGTAGACGACGTCCTCTCCGGTGACGATGCCCAGATGCGCCGTTTCGCCGGTATCGTCCACCAGCGCCCGCATTTCGGGAAGCGCCACCCGACGCAGGTCGAGCCGGTGCAGGTACTCCGACCCGAGCTGGGCGTTGGCAACCCCCAGGGCGTACACGCCGAGCTCCTCGTTGTAGCTGAGGAAATTACGTGCCACCAAGGTCCGCAACATCCGCTGGGTTGTGGCTTTGCTGTAACCGAGGATGCTGCTGCACGCCGCCAGACTCAGCCCCGGCGGGGGCTCGTCTGCGATCTTGAGCAGGACCTGAAGCGCCCGATCCAGGCTTTGGGTGCCCGCGATGGGTTCTGCGTCGTTTCGAGTCATGCCACCTCCAACCCTGTCGTGAGACTCCGTTGACCCGAACAGGTCCGCTCGATTTCCGTCACGATAGCGGTGTCAGCAACAACCCAGGTCGGTGATCGCGACCTGATCCATGTCGGTGAACGCCTGATTCTCCCCGGCCATGACCCACACGAACGCGTAATTCGATGTACCGGCACCGAAATGCACCGACCAGCTGGGGGAAACCACCAGGTCCAGATTGCTCATCGTCAGCGTGCGCAGATCGTCGGGGCGCCCCATGAAGTGCTGGATCCGGTGCGCGTCCGGCAGGTCGAAGTACAGGTACGCCTCCGTGCGTCGGTCGTGCACGTGGGGCGGCATGCTGTTCCACACGCTGCCCGGTTCGAGTGCGGTGATGCCAAGGACCAGTTGCGCCGTGGGTACGCCACCCGGCTGCAGATGCTTGTAGATGGTGCGGCGATTCGCCGTCTCGGTCTCTCCTGCCGCAGTGGCATCCGCGTCGGCGAGGGGCACCAAGGTGTGCGGGTGCGCCACGTGCGCCAACGCTGACGCGAGGAACAGCGCACTGTCCTCTTGGTCGGACGAGAACGCGACATCTCGTGCACCGCGGCCGAGATAGAGGACGTCGCCTTTGGTGAGCTCCCATTCCTGGTCGTCGGCGCGGACGCGCGCCGATCCTGCGACGGCGACGACCGCGAGTTCCCTTCGCTCGCAGAAGTAGTCAGATCGAAGCTCATCCGGTGCGGTGAGAGCCAGCCACTGTCCCACCTGGGGAATCACCCCGCCGAGCACCATCCGGTCGTGGTGGGTGTAGGACAGTCGCACTTCACCGGCGGCGAACAGATCCTTGTCGAGGAAACGCTGTCGCAGTTCCTGACCGCTGAGCGCGGCGAGGTCGTCCGGGTGGGTGGCATGTCGGATCTTCACGGATCTTCTCTCTGTTCGTTATTCGATGACGTTGGTGGGCGTGCCGGCGGCGAAGGCCAGGATGTTCTCGCCGGCCAGACGGAAGACGTCGTCAGCTTCGTCGGTGTGGAAGCCCACATGGGCTGACAGCACGACGTTCGCACCGGCGGGCGGAAGCGCATCGGTGCGCGGCGGTTCGTCGACGAAGACATCGAGGCCCGCGCCGAAGATCGTGCCCTTCTGCAGGATCTCCGCCAGAGCGGCCTGGTCGACGATTTCGGCCCGCGCTGTGTTCACCAGTATCGCCTTGTCCCGCATGCTCTCCAACAGCGGACGCGAGATGATGCCGTCGGTGTCGGTGTTGTGCGTCAAGTGCAGCGACACCACGTCCGAGGTGGCGAACAGCTCGTCGAGCTCGAGCCGTCGCGCACCCAGCCGCTGATCACGCGCTGCATCAGCGGTGCGCGACCAATAGGCGACATCCATGCCGATGCCTTGTCCCAGGCTGATCATCCTGGCGCCGATCGCCCCGGCGCCCACGACACCGAGTCGACGGCCGGCGAGCTTGAGGCCCTGGTTCTTCTCCCACCGCCCTTCGCGAACCAGGTTGTCACCCTCGGGAATCCGGCGCGCGACTGCGAACATGAGCGCCACGGCGTGTTCGGCCACACTCTGGCTGGCAAAGTCTGGAACGTTGGTGACGGTGACGCCGCACTCGTCGGCCTCGTCCATCGCCACGAAGCGCCGAGCCCCCGTACCCACGAAGCTGACCAGCTTCAGTGTGGGATTGGCCCGCAGGAGCCCGGGCGGGACAGGTCCCTGGTCCCCTACGACGTACAGCGCGTCATACCCGGCCGCCCGCGCGATGGTGGCCTCGACATCTGCGAATGATTCTTCGAACCAATCGAATTCATGCCCTGCAGCCTCGAGCGGTGCGGCGACATCCCGCAGGACGATGTCGCGGTACTGGGCCTCGCCGTCGATGCAGACGGTTTTCACTGTTGTGTTCCTTCATGTGTCGTTGTCGAAGCGGCGCTCACTACTGGCCGACCCAGCGGTTGAAAGCGTCCATCACCGGATCGAGATTGTCGGCGTAGTAGTCGGCGTCCTGCCGGATGGAGTTCTTGACGTTGTCGCCCAGGGGCAGGAACGGCTGCACTTCGGCGGGGAAGTCCTGAGGTCCCACCCCGATCACCGAGGCCGGAATCGGGGTCGGGATCTTCGAGGCGAACGCGACCTGCCCTGCGGTGTTGTTGATGACATTGGCAAGCAACTCCTGGGCCGCCGCTGGGTTGGGCGCGTCGGCGGGAATTGCCCACACACTGTTGGAGTAGCCGGCCTGATTCCAGGTGATCTCCATCGGAAAACCGTTCTCGGTCTTGGCAGTTGTGGCACGGTTGGCCCACAGGATGCCGATGTCGCAGGAGCCGTTCTCGAACGATTCGATGGACTGCGCGCCGCTGGTCCACCAGGTGATGTCGGATTTGATCTCGTCGAGTTTGCCCAGGGCACGGTCGACATCGAGGGGGTAGAGCGCATCGGGAGCCACGCCGTCGGCGAGCAGAGCGGCTTCGAGTGTCCACCCGTACTGGGGGTTGTTGAAGAAGCAGCGCTTACCTGGGAAGCGCTGCACATCCCACAGATCGCTCATCGAGGACGGCGCGGTCTCGTAGGCGTCACCGTCCCAGGCCAGCACCATACCGAAGGTGCCCACTTCGATGCCGTGCTGGTCATAGGTACCCTCGGTCAGCTTGTCCAGTGGGACGATCGAGGTGTCGATATCGGCCAGGAAGCCGGCCTCGGCGGCGGTCCGCGCATCGTTGACCGTCGGGAAGAACACCAGACTCCACGGCACCTGGCCGGCCTCCGCCGCACCGAAGAATTTTGTCGCGGCCTCGTTGTAATCGTCGGTCACCGTCACCCCGGTGTCTGCCGTGAAATCGGCGAACAGTGTCTGACTGAGCTCCGTCCAGACATCCCCACCGCTGGTGTCGTAGAAGAGGATGTCCCCGCTCAATTCGCCAGGAGTGGAGGATGTTTCAGGGGATTCACTCGATCCGCAGGCGCTGACCGCCAACGCGGTGACTGCGAGGGCCGCTCCGAGGCGACGTGTGGTGGACTTCATGTCGATGCCTGCCTTCGTGGTTGAGGTGTCGTGAGAGGAGTTGAGTGGTCAGAGCGCCGCGGCTGAGGGGTTCACCGCAGCGGGGATCAGGGCGGCGTGGCCGGCGCGTACGCAGGCACCGACCATGTCGCCGGGCTTGGGAACGGGGCCGTAGGGGTCGAGATCGGCGGTGATCTCGGTGTCGCCCATGGAGATGTGCACGCTGTGACGCTGACCCAGGAAGCGCGACACCGTCACTTCCCCGCGACCGATCAGGTCATATCCCTCGTGCGGAACCTCCGCGCACAAGGCGATCTGCTCCGGGCGGACGACACACGTGGCCGCACCATCGGTGATCCGTTCGGATGCTCGTGCGCGAACCCGGAATTCGCCCCGCGAGACAGTGAAGACGTCGTGGGACCGGTCCAGTATGGCGACGTCGAGCAGGTTCGCCTGACCCAGGAACCGGGCAACGAAAAGGTCTGCGGGAGAACGGTAGATGTCTTCCGGTCGGCCGATCTGACAGATCTTGCCGTCCCGCATGACTCCCATCCGGTCGGACAGGATGAACGCTTCGTCCTGATCATGGGTTACGTAGATCGCCGTGGTGTTCGATTGCCGCTGGATACGGCGCACCTCGGCACCGAGGTCTTGTCGCAGGGCCCGGTCCAGCGCCCCGAGCGGCTCATCGAGCAGGAGCACACGGGGGGCCTGGGCGAGCGCGCGGGCCAGTGCGACACGCTGTTGCTGTCCGCCGCTGAGTTGGCCCGGCGAGCGGTCGCCGAGCCCCTCCAGGGCGACGAGTTCCAGCATCTCCTGCACCCGCCGATGTCTCGCGGCAGCATCCAAACGTCGTACCTTGAGCCCGAATTCGATGTTCTGGGCGACGGTGAGATGCGGGAACAACGCGTAGTTCTGGAAGACGAATCCGATGTCGCGCCGCTGGGTGGGGATGTGGGTGACGTCGTCGCCGTCGATGTCGACGCGCCCCCGGGTGGCGTCGAGCAGTCCGGCGATGATCCTCAGAAGGGTGGTCTTGCCCGAGCCGCTCGGGCCGAGAAGGGTGAAGAACTCACCTGCGTCGACGTGGAGGTTCGCGTCATCGAGTGCGGGCTTGCCGTCGTAGTCCAGCCCGACCGCCGTCGCGGTGACCTCACCGCGCGAGCCCCGGGAGTGTGCTGAATTGCTCATCTATGACTCCTGAACCTTGAGTGCACGGGTGTTCTTCAGCGCCGTCACGATGCCGCGAATCGCGAGGACGACCAGGACGGAGGTGACCAACAGCGAGGCCACGGCAGGAACGGTGGGGACGATCCCGCTTTCGAGGTACTTGTAGATGGTCACAGGGAGCGTCTTGGTGGGTCCGGTCTGGAGGAAGAGCGCGAGAACCACCTCGTCCCAGGAGGTCACGAAGGCGATGACGAACGCGCCTGCGACGCTGGGCAGGATCGCCTTGACCACCACCGCCCAGAAGGCGCGGGTGCGTGAGGCTCCCAGCGTCCAGGCCGCTTCCTCCAGTCCCTGATCTGCGCCGCTCATGGCGGCCGCGATCAAGGCGAAGGACAGCGGCGCGGCGATGACGGTGTGCGCCAGGATGAGACCCCATATCGTGCCCGTCAGCCCCAGTTGCAGCTGGACGTCGTACATGCCGATGGCGAGCAGGATCGCCGGGGTGATGATGGGCGCGAACGCCAACCCGGACAGAATCGCCTTTCCTGCTGTGGATTTCATCGCCCGCATCTGACGGGCCAGGATCAAACCGATGGCGATGGACAGCACCCCGGTGCCGATGCCGACCACCAGACTCTGCCCGATGGGTCCCATCCACGTCGACGTGGTGAACACCTCGGCGTACCACTGCAGGGTGAAGCCACGCGGCGGGAAGACCACGGTCCCGGTTTCTCCGACCGACAGAGGAAAGACGAACAGCACCGGGACAACCAGCATCGCGATGGTCAGGGCTGATACCACGGCGGACACCACCATGGGTGCCGACCAGCGGAAGGGTTGTTCGGCGCTGACTCCCTTGACCTGGACCGAGCCGACGCCCACCTTGAACTCGCCGGTGAGGCGAACCACCCCGATGTAACAGATCACGGTGGCCACCAGCAGCAGGATGCCCATCGCGCTGGCGACAGCCCAGCGGTAGACGTCGATCTGCTGCTGGATGTAGACCGAGATGGTCTGCTCGGACGGACCGCCGAGGATTGCGGGGACGAGGAAGAACCCCAAGGCCAGGATGAAGATCAGCAGCCCGCCGCTGATGAGAGACGACCGGATCAACGGGACATACACCGTGAAGAAGGTGCGAGCGGCGGAGGCGCCCATGGTGCGGGCGGCCAGCAGGACGTTGGTGTCCACGGCGACCATGCCGGCGTAGAGCACCAGGATCATGTACGGCAGCAGGTACATGACCGTGCCCACCAGCGTTCCCGCGGGCGTGTACAGCAGCTCGAGCGAACCGAGAGGCCCGTTGGGGCTGAGGATCGAGGTGACGGAGAAGAGCCGCACCACGATCGAGATCCAGAACGGCACCAGCACCAGCAGGAGCACCAGCGTGGCGGTGCGCCTCTTGAGGCGCGAGATGAAGTACGCAGTCGGAAATGCCAACAAGATGGTGAGCACGGTCGAGTTGACCGCGAGGACGACGGTGCGCCACTCGACGAGCAGTAGGAAATCGTCCTGGAACAACTGGAGATAGGCGTCCAGGGTCCACTTCGGCGCCGCCGCGTCGAACCGGCCCTGCTCGCTGACACTGCGCAAGAACACCGTCAGGATCGGCCAGAGGAAGAACAGGCCGTAGATCACCGCGACGGGAAGCATGAGGGCGACACGAACACCGCGCGACCCGCGACGGGAGCGCCGCGCGGACGCGCCTGCGTCTCCGTCGGCACCGGCGCCTCCAACATAGTAGTTTGTCCAGACATGACTTCATCTCCCGAATTTTGAAACAACGTACCAATTCTTTGTTTCGGAGATGTGTCCTTTGGAAGAACCGGGTTAACTCGCCGCCGCCGTCGAGTAGATGACGTAGACCTTGCGAACGGTCTCGGTGACGTCCCACTCGCCGCTCCAACCCGGCTTCAGCGAGACCGTCACCCCGGCACGGATATCGGTGGTCGAACCGTCGGGGTGCGTCAGTGTGCCGCGGCCGGAGACGAAGTGCATGACTTCCCCGCTGGTGGGCTTCACCGACAGGAAGCGGCCCGGGGTGACCTCCCAGACGCCGATCTCCATACCGTCGGTGTCGACGAGCACACGCTCCGAGCACCGCGGCGCTCCGGCGACGATCCGCGACGGCGGATCCGACGGCGCGAGGGCCACCTCCGCGACGTCGAGCGAGGAGAACAAGGAGTTATCAGCAGTCATCACAACGCCTTTCGGGAGTGTTCGGCAAGAGCGGCGGCATTCACCACCGACGGCACCACACCGCCGGTGAGGACGGCGGCGCAGCGGGAGGCCAGCAGTCCGCGAAGGCGGGGTTCCGAGCGCTCCGAGTACCAGGCGACATGGCTGGTCACCACGAGGTTCGGCGCGGACAGCGCCGGATCGTCCGGCGCAGGCGGTTCGGCTTCGAGCACGTCGAGGGCCGCGCCGCCCAGAGCGCCCGCCGCCAGCGCCTCCGCCAGTGCGCGCGTATCGATCAGGCCACCGCGTGAGACGTTGACCAGGTGGGCCGTGGGCTTCATCAACGCCAGCGCCGCGGCGTCGATGAGGTGGTGAGTGACGGCGCTGAGCGTGCAGGGTCACGACATCCGCGTGGGCGAGCACGCCCTCGAGGGGAAGCAACTCCGCCGCATCGGACGTATCGACAAACGGGTCATACGCCACCACACGCCCGAAGAAGGGTTTCAGCAAACGAATGGTCTCGCGTCCGATGCGCCCGAGACCCACCACTCCGAGCGTCGACTCCGACAGCGCCGGGATCGGGGTGAGATCGCGCCAACGCGCCCACCCGCCCTGGCGGATGAGCCGATCCGCTTGCGGAACCCGACGAACGGACGCCAGAGCCAGGGCGGCCGCATGCGTTGCCACCTCTTCTTCGCAGTAGTCGGGAACATTGACCACCCGGATGCCACGCCCGGTGGCTGCCTCCACATCGATGGTGTCGATGCCGACCCCGTACCGCCCGATCACCCGCCAGCTGGGGTGTCGGTCCATCTCGTCGGGACCGATGGTCGCAAATTGCACCAGGACTCCATCGGCGTCTCCGGCGTCTCGGTCGCCGGCACGCACATCGAATACCGAGACCCCGGACTCGGCCGCCGCATCGCGCTCGACGTGGATGTCGCCATAAGACGTATCCAGAACTGCCAGAGACAGATTCACAGCCTCACCGCCTTCATCAGAGCTTCGGTCAGGACCCGGACCCGGTCGGGGTCACGCGAGGCCGCGAGCTCCCCTCCCATGCCGACGACGCTGGCTCCCGCGCGTAGATAGTCGGGCGCCGTGGCGATCGACACGCCACCGGAGACGAGGAAGTCCGCTTCGGGATAAGGCGCCCGGAGGTCGCGAATGTAGGACGGCCCCATCCGGGCGGCCGGGAACAGCTTGAGCAGCGGCGCGCCGCTGCCGAGCGCGGCATCCACCTCCGAGGGCGTCAGCACCGCGGGTACATGCAGAATCCCTTGTCGCCGGGCCGAATCGGCGACCTCGGGCGATGCGCTCGGCGAGATGAGGTACTGCGCGCCCGCTGCGACGGCATCTTCGGCCTGGGAGGCACGACGAACCGTGCCGGCGCCCACCAGGAGTTCGGGGTGCCGCGCCCGCAGTCGCGCGATCGTCGCATAGGCATCGGTTGCCACCAGGCTCACTTCGATGACGCGCAGCCCCCCGGAGACGAAGGCGTCCAGTACCGCGTCGGCAATGCGCTCGGCGCGCAGCAGCACCAGCGCCCGCTCGGCTCGGATGCGGCCCAGCGTCTCAGCGGCGCTCATCGCACCATCACCGCCCGCGGATCGTCGAGGACGGCGCGCAGCTCAGGCTCCGAGAACGCCGCGGTGTCACCGTCGACGGTGCAGGCCATTGCGGCCAGCGCCACTCCGGCGGACAACGCGTCATCGGGGCTCTCTCCCGCGGTGATGCTCCACAGCAGTCCCGCCATGAACGCATCCCCTGCCCCGAATCGGTCCACCACGTCGGTTCTCAACGCCGGCACCCGCCACTGGCCGTGGCCGGACGCCGCGGCAGCGCCGTCCGACGAGTCGGTGACCACCACCAGCTCCGCGTCCGGCGCATAGCGCTCACGCAGGGCCCCTGCACACTGCTGCACAGGACCGGCGAGGCCGAACAGAGTGCGGGCGTCCCTCGCAGCGCAAACCAGGACGTCAGCCGCTCTCAGCAAAGGCGGCAGCGCTGCCGCAGCCGCAGCGGGTGACCACAGAAGGGCTCGGTAGTTGACATCAACGGCAATGCGAATTCCCCGCTGACGCGCCTCGGCAACAAGGTGCCCGAGGCGCGTAGCGGGGCCCTCGCCGAGAGCGGCGGTGATCCCACTGACAACCAGAGTGTCAGCACCGGCCAAGACGCCGGGCGCTGTATCCGAGACGGCGAAGGCGCTGCCCGCGCGGTCATAGACCACGCGGTGCCCGCGAGGCGCGCAGGCCTGCTCGACGAAGTACAACCCGATGCGCGCGCCGGACACGCGGCTGATGCTGTCGGTGAGCACACCGTGGGCCCGCAGCTCGGTGAGAACCTTGTCTCCGACAAAGGAATCCGGGATCGCGCTGATGAAGCGGGTCGTCCTGCCCAGAGCCGCCAGTGCGACGGCCACGTTGAGTTCGGCACCGCCAACTGCGACACCGAGCGCGGCACCGTTCTTGATCTGCCGCCCGGCACCCGAGCTCAGTCGCAGCAGGGGCTCCCCGTACGTCGCGATCATCGCATCCACCATTCGCCATTCAGATTTTGAAACAGCGTTCCATATGTCTGACAGGTGGTCAATCGGAACTTCTCGCCGCACGCCGCGAGCACGTTGCATCGAGATCGGTCAAGTCGGTGGGTTCAAGAAGGTGCACGAGCGCTACGGACTCCGCCGGTGGGCGCACGGGTTCGCAGCCGGCGCCGCGTTCGTCCACTCGCTCGACCCGCGTGATCGCGGCGCGTGCTACCGCAGGAGCTCACCTTCCGAGCCCCGCGTGCCACCGCCGGCGCCCACACGGGCCGAACCGCAGCGGATCGCCGAAAGCTGGTCCAGAAACCCCGACGACCACATGGGAAGCAGTCGGATTCACCTCGCGCGCATCATCTTTCGGCCATGCTCGGACCAATGGATGCCGTTGGATCGGCCGTGTAGCACCCCGGACCGCAGCCGCGTCAGGCCAAGCTCTTGCCGGACAAGTTTTTTCGTGGAGAATCCGGGCGGTCTCGCGTTACCTGAGCACGAAGTCCGACACCGGCGATACCCGGTGAGCCCCGCTCTAGAGCCGGGTGCTGCCCCACCACAACACGTTCGCGCCGGTGAGCGACTGCTCGGCCTGGCTGACCGCACTCAGTACCGACTGGCCGAGCACCGAGGCCACCGCCTGCGGCAGTGACGCGGCGGCCGGCTGCGACGACGGCTTGGGTCGCAGTGCGTCCAGCAGCGACGAGCCCGGGTAGCTGGCGATGGTGACCTTGGCGTCGGCGTCGAAGCCGGCGAGCACAGCGGCTCGGCGGACGGCGGTGCGCAGGCCGCCGAGTTCGTCGACCAGGCCGTGCTCGAGTGCGTCGGCACCGGTCCACACGCGGCCGCGGGCCACCGCGTCCACGGCATCGACCTCGAGGTTGCGGCCGGCGGCCACCCGCTGGATGAAGTCGGTGTAGAACAAGTCGGCCTCGGCTTCGACCTGCTGTTGCTGCGCCTCGGTGAAGGGAGCGTTGACCGACCACGCGTCGGCATTGGCGTTGGTGCGCACACCGTCCGAGCCGACACCGAGCCGGTTCTTCAGATCCCGGGCGATGAGCTTGCCGGTGACCACGCCGATCGATCCGGTGATGGTGCCGGGGTTGGCGACGATCTTGTCGGCCGCCATCGAGACGTAGTAGCCGCCCGAGGCGGCGACGGCACCCATGGACGCGACCACCGGGGTACCGGCCTTTCTGGCGCGGACCACCTCACGCCAGATGGTCTCCGACCCGGTGACCGAGCCGCCGGGGCTTTCCACCCGCAACACGATGGCGTCGACGTCCTTGTCGGCGGCGGCCTCGCGCAGTGCGGCGGCAATGGTGTCCCCGCCCGCGCTGGAGTTACCGAAGGGCGACAGCCCCGGACCACCACGTCCGCTGACGATCGGGCCGGCCAGGGTCACCACGGCCACCTTGGGCGTTTTCTTGCGGCTCAGCGCCGGCAGGCCCTTGGGGGCATTGTTCTGCGCGACGGCCCTGGCATAACGGGACAGGAACAGCCGCGGCGGCGCACCGGCACCGTCGGCGTCACCGGTCTCGGGTGAAATCCCCTCGGCACCAACGAGTTCCGCGATCCGGGCGTAGGCTTCGTCCCGGAACCCGATCCGGTCCACCAGGCCGCCGGCCACCGCGTCGTCGCGCAGCAACGGGGCCCGGTCAGCCAGCGCGTCCACCTCGGCGAGGGCAATGCGGCGGGACTCGGCGACAGCCTTCCACACCTGGGCATGCAGGCTCTCCACCATCCGCGTGTCCGCCTCACGATGAGCGTCGGTGTAACGGTCCTGGGTGAAAAGATTTGCCGCGGACTTGTATTCGCCCCGGGCCACGAACTGCGCCTCGATGCCGGCCTTGTCGAGCGCGTCGCGCAGGAACAGCGCGTTGGTGGCGAAGCCCACCAGGCCGACGGTGCCCGACGGCTGCATCCACACCTCACCGAACGCCGAAGCCAGGTAGTAGGACAGCGTGCCGGGATAGGTCTCCGCCCACGCCAGCGACGGTTTCTCGGCGGTGAAGGCGGCGATCGCCTCCCGCAGTTCCTGCACCGGTCCGGCGGGAGCGGCCGGAATCTGAACGCGGGCAATGAGTCCCGCCACACGGGAATCCTCGGCGGCTCGATTGATGGCCGCCACGGCTTGCCGCAGTGTCATGGGACGGCCGCCACGGGTCAGCACCACCAGTGGATCGAAGCCGACGGTCTCCGGGGGCACGACGTCGAGATTGAGTTCGAGGATCACACCACCCGGCACACCGTGGTGACGTGCCGTGTCGACCTTGCGGGCGACTGCGCGCACTTCGTCGAGACCGGGAATGCGTCCGGGGATGCCGGAGAGAGCGAACATTCTTCGAGCGTACCGACCGCGCGCAGGTGCGGAACTAGGCTGGAAGCGGGCGCTCACCTGATTGCCCCACGAGTAGAAGGGACACCGAACCTGATGGATCTGCTGGTCGGCTACGACGGATCACCGGCTGCCAATACCGCGATCAGAGTCGGAACGAGGTTGTTCCCCTCCGCGCAGGCCCTCATCGCCTATGTGCAGACTCCGCCGTTCGCCGGGCGCGAGCTGCGCCGTCGGCTGCGGCTGAGCGCCCACAATGTCGCCGAGCTCTCCGAATCGGTGGAACGCGAGGGCAAGTTCGAGGCCGAATTGCTGGTCGAGACCGGGGTCGCGCTGGCTCGCAACGGAGGCTGGCAGGCCGAGCCGCTGGTGAAGCAGGCCTGGGGCGGTGAGGGGATCGGCCTGGCGCAACTCGCCGAGAGCCATTCGCCGGCGGCGGTGGTGGTCGGCTCGCGTGGGCTGACCGGCTCGGAGGCCGTGCTGGGCAGTGTCTCCGAGCTGCTGGTGGCGCATTCGCCGGTGCCGGTCCTGGTCGTCAGGCAGACGCTGCTCGCCGCCGAGTACGAGGCGCTGGCCGGTGGCCCCGTCGTCGTCGGCTTCGACCAGTCCGCCGGTGCCGCCGCGGCAGTGGCCACCGCGCAGAGCCTGTTCCCCACCCGCGACGTGCTGGCCGTCTCGGTGGCCTCCGATGACACCGCTCAAGCCTCGGCCGCCCCGCCGCAGGGGGTGAAGGTGCTCAGTACTGCACCACATCGCGGCCGCGGTTCGGGCGCCACCGCCGACACACTCATCGCCGCGGCCGACGAACACAACGCCGCCGCCATCGTCGTCGGTTCACGGGGTCGATCGGCGCTCAAGCGGGTGCTGCTGGGTAGCGTGGCCCGTTCGGTGCTGCACGGCTCGTGCCGTCCCGTCATCGTGGTCCCCTCGGCCGGCTGACCCTCAGCAGTGGAACGTGACCGTCTCCCCGGCCGGCGCCTTGCCCATGCGATGACCGCCGGCCGGTGAGGCCAGGTCGGGATGCCCGAAAGAGATCCCGAACAGCATCTTCATCGACCCGTCGATGCCCAGCACCTCGCGCACGGTGTCGGCGAAGAAACCCAGCAGGGTCTGGGGCACGCCGCTGAGCCCGTGGGCGGTGAGCGAGAGCAGGAAAGTCTGGGCGTACATACCGACGTCACCGGCGACCCGCACCCCGTCGTAGAGATCCGGCATGAACAGCAGGCAGGCGTGTGGCGCGCCGAAGAACTCGAGGTTGCGCAGCAGCGCCACCCTGCGGTCATCCTCGGCATCGCGCGTGATGCCGAGCGCCTGGTAGTAGGCGGACGCCTGCGCCACCTGCCGGTCGCGGTAGACGCCGTACAACTCGTCATAGGCCCAGGGGAAGTCCGGGGTCATCCTCTCCTGCCCCGCGGCCGCCAACAGGGCTGTGCTCAGCGCGTCGCGCGTTGCGCCGGAGACGATGTGCACGTCCCACGGTTGTATGTTGGCGTTCGAGGGAGCGTGCCGCGCGTCGTCGACAACACTGTGAATCACGGTGTCGGGCACCGGGGTCGGAAGGAAGCTTCGGATGGACCGGCGATCACGGACGACGTCGTGGAACGTCTTGGCTACCGGCACGATGGCCTCCCCTTTGCGTCACGGAATTATCTAGCGCACTAGACTCTAGCGTACGAGAGAACGTGGTGATGACGTCCCCTGATTCACGCCATTCGGTGAACAAGCAGCTGTCGTTCGCGCTCTACGGTGCGGCCAACCGGCTCATCCGGATGCACAAACAGTTCCTCGAGCCACTCGGTCTCACCTTCCCGCAGTATCTGGTGATGCTCGAACTGCTCGGCGGCACGAGGCCGTCGGTCGGCGAATTGGGCACCACTCTCGGGATGGACACCGGGACCATCACCCCACTGGTGAAACGGCTGGAGCAGGCCGGTCTGATCACCCGGCGACGCGACACCCGGGACGAACGGCGCGTCCTGGTGGAGTTGGCGCCCGCCGGTGAGGCGCTGCGTGACGACATCTGGGCGGTTCCGACGCAGATCCAGACGGCCTGCCAGATCAGCGACGAGCGCGCCAGCGAACTTCGCGAGGCACTCGACGACGTGGGCCGTCGCGACCAACCCTGACGCCGGAGAGCAAAAAGCCCCGCACGCCGAAGCGTGCGGGGCTCTTGTGTGCAGCTCTTACAGCTCGGTGGCGGAACCACCGGCGGCGGTGATCGCCTCGCGGGCGCTGCCGGAGAACTTGTTGGCGGTGACGTCGACCTTGGCGGACAGCTTGCCGTCGCCCAGAACCTTCACCAGCACGTTCTTGCGGACCAGGCCCTTGGCCACGAGCTCGTTGACACCGACGGTGCCGCCCTCGGGGAACGCCTTGGCGATGTCACCGACGTTGACCACGGCGTACTCGGTACGGAACCGGTTGCGGAAGCCCTTGAGCTTCGGCAGCCGCATGTGGATGGGCATCTGCCCACCCTCGAAGGTCACGGGCACGTTCTTGCGTGCCTTGGTGCCCTTGGTTCCGCGGCCCGCGGTCTTGCCCTTGGAGCCTTCACCGCGACCGACGCGGGTCTTGGCGGTCTTCGAGCCCGGAGCCGGCTTCAGATCGTGCAGCTTGATGACACTCACTTGACCTCCTCCACCTCTACCAGGTGATGAACGGCCTTGATGAGGCCACGCGTCTGAGCGTTGTCCTCACGTACGACCGACTGACGAATCTTGCGCAGACCCAGGGTCCGCAGGCTCTCGCGCTGCTTCCAGCGGGCACCGATGATGCCCCGCACCTGGGTGATCTTGAGTTCAGCCATGGTTATGCGCTTCCTTCACGCGCAGCCGCAGCGGCCAGCGCTTCGCTCTCGCGACGGGCGCGCAGCATGCCTGCCGGCGCGACGTCCTCGATGGGCAGGCCACGACGGGCCGCCACCTCTTCGGGACGCTGCAGCAGCTTGAGTGCGGCAACGGTGGCATGAACCACGTTGATCGCGTTGTCGCTGCCCAGCGACTTGGCCAGGATGTCGTGCACGCCCGCGCACTCCAGCACGGCGCGCGCGGCGCCACCGGCGATGACACCGGTACCGGCGCTGGCCGGACGCAGCATCACGACACCGGCAGCGGCTTCGCCCTGCACCGGGTGGGTGATGGTGCTGCCGATCAGCGGGACGCGGAAGAAGTTCTTGCGAGCTTCCTCGACACCCTTGGCGATGGCCGCGGGAACTTCCTTGGCCTTGCCGTAGCCGACGCCGACCATGCCCTTGCCGTCACCGACGATCACCAGGGCGGTGAAGCTGAAGCGCCGACCACCCTTGACGACCTTGGAGACGCGGTTGATGGTGACGACGCGCTCGATGTAGTTGCTCTTCTCGCGATCGTCGCGGCCGCCACGGCCACCACGGTCATCGCGGTTGCCACGCCCGCGGCCGCCGCGGTCATCGCGTCCGCCACGCTGGAAATCGGTACGGGTGCCGGCGGTGGGGGCGCCGGTGTTCGAGGCACTCGCCTCGGCACCTGAAGTCTGCTCCGCCATCATGCGGTCCTTCCGTTGTCAGTCATTTAGAACTCGAGTCCGTTCTCGCGGGCGGCGTCGGCCAGTGCCGCGATGCGGCCGCCGTAGCTGTAGCCACCACGGTCGAACACGATGGCGTCGACACCTGCGGCCTTGGCGCGCTCGGCGATCAGCTGACCGACGCGCACGCTCTGGGCCTTCTTGTCACCTTCGACGGCACGGACGTCGGCCTCGATGGACGACGCCGCGGCCACGGTGGTGCCGGTCAGGTCGTCCACCAGCTGCACGTGGATGTGCCGCGAGGAGCGGTTGACCACCAGGCGCGGCCGCTCGGCGGTACCGTGCACCTTCTTGCGCAGCCGGGCGTGGCGACGGATGCGGGCCACGCGACGGGTAGCGGAGATGTTCTGGCCCACCGGCTTACGGGCGGCGGCCTGTGTAGCTGTCTGAGCCATGGTTACTTACCTGTCTTTCCGACCTTGCGGCGGATCTGCTCACCCTCGTAGCGGATGCCCTTGCCCTTGTAGGGGTCGCTCTTCCGCAGCCGGCGGATGTTCGCCGCGATCTGGCCGACCTTCTGCTTGTCGATGCCGGTGATCGAGAACTTGGTGGGGGTCTCCACCGCGAACGTGACGCCCTCGGGGGCGGTGATCACGACGGGGTGGCTGTAGCCGAGCGCGAACTCCAGGTTGGTGCCCTTGAGCACGACGCGGTAGCCGACGCCGAAGATCTCCATCTTGGTGGTGTAGCCCTCGGTCACACCGGTCACCAGGTTGGCGATCAGCGTGCGGGACAGCCCGTGCAGCGAGCGGTTCTCCCGCTCGTCGTTCGGACGGGTGACGACGACAGCGCCGTCATCGTTACGGGAGACGTTGATCGGCTCCTTTACGTCGAGCGTCAGGGTGCCCTTGGGGCCCTTGACCGCAACGTTCTGCCCGTTGATGGTCACGTCGACACCGCTGGGGATGACGACCGGTTGCTTTCCAATACGCGACATGGTTCTGAACTCCTGTCCCGCTACCAGACGTACGCGAGGACTTCGCCGCCCACGCCCTGTCGTGATGCCTGACGATCGGTCAGCAGGCCCGAGGACGTGGAGATGATCGCCACGCCCAGGCCGCCGAGCACCTTCGGCAGGTTGGTCGATTTCGCGTAGACCCGCAGACCGGGCTTGGACACCCGTCGCAGGCCGGCGATGCTGCGCTCACGGCTGGGGCCGTACTTGAGCTGGACCACCAGAGACTTGCCCACGCGGGCATCCTCGGTGCGGTAGTCGCTGATGTAGCCCTCGGACTTGAGGATCTCGGCGATGTTGGCCTTGATCTTCGAGTGGGGCAGAGTCACTTCGTCGTGATACGCCGAGTTGGCGTTGCGCAGACGCGTCAAGAAGTCTGCGATCGGATCCGTCATTGTCATGACAGCGGTGTCACCTTCCTCGCGGCGGTTCCCCTGGGCGGAAATCCCTTGGAGGCCTGCCGCGCACCTGTGTTAGGAGTTTGAATGTCTCTTCGGTTACCAGCTGGACTTCTGCACGCCGGGCAGTTCGCCCGCATGAGCCATCTCACGCAGGCAGATCCGGCACAGTCCGAACTTGCGGAAAACCGCGTGCGGGCGACCGCACCTGTTGCACCGCGTGTAGGCGCGCACCGCGAACTTGGGCTTCTTGTTGGCCTTGTTGACCAGAGCTTTCTTTGCCATCTGCTCAGTTCTCCTTGAACGGGAAACCGAGGGCCCGCAGCAGAGCACGCCCCTCGTCGTCGTTGGTCGCCGAGGTGACGACGGTGATGTCCATACCGCGGGGGCGGTCGATGGAGTCCACGTCGATCTCGTGGAACATCGACTGCTCGTTGAGCCCGAACGTGTAGTTGCCGGTGCCGTCGAACTGCTTGGCGCTCAGGCCGCGGAAGTCGCGGATACGCGGAAGCGCGATCGAGATGAGCCGGTCCAGGAACTCCCACATCCGGTCGCCACGCAGCGTGACGCGCGCGCCGATCGGCATGCCCTCGCGCAGCTTGAACTGGGCGATGGACTTGCGGGCCTTGCGGATCTCGGGCTTCTGGCCGGTGATCAGAGCCAGGTCGTTGACCGCGCCGTTGATCAGCTTGGCGTCGCGCGCGGCGTCACCGACACCCATGTTGACGACGACCTTCACCACGCCGGGGATCTGCATGACGTTGGCGTACTTGAACTCGTTGTTCAGCGCGTCCTTGATTTCCTCGCGGTAACGCTGCTTCAGCCGAGGCTGCACCTTCTCGGTGTTCTCTACCGTGGTCATATCTCTCAGAGGTCCTTGCCGTTGCTCTTGGCGATGCGGACGTTCTTGCCGGTCTCGTCGTCGCGACGGACACCGACGCGGGTCGGCTTGCCGTCGGAGTCGATGACCATCACGTTCGACACGTGGATCGGGGCTTCCTGGGTGACGATGCCGCCCGAGGACGCTCCCCGCTCGTTGGCCGAGACCGCCGTGTGCTTCTTGATGCGGTTGACGCCCTCGACGAGGACGCGTTCACGCTCGGGGTACGCCACCAGGACCTTGCCCTTGGCGCCCTTGTCCTTGCCCGAGATGACGAGCACGGTGTCGCCTTTACGGACCTTCATTTACAAAACCTCCGGAGCCAGCGAGACGATCTTCATGAAGCGCTTCTCACGCAGCTCGCGCCCGACCGGGCCGAAGATGCGGGTGCCGCGCGGATCGTTGTCGGCCTTGATGATGACGGCGGCGTTCTCGTCGAACTTGATGTAGCTGCCGTCGGCGCGGCGACGTTCCTTCACGGTGCGCACCACGACGGCCTTGACGACATCGCCACGCTTGACGTTGCCGCCGGGGATGGCGTCCTTGACGGTCGCCACGATGACATCACCGATGCCGGCGTAGCGCCGCGACGAGCCACCGAGCACACGGATGCACAAGATCTCCTTGGCGCCCGTGTTGTCGGCGACCTTGAGCCGCGATTCCTGCTGAATCACTAGATCTCCTCAGACCTGATTTTTGCGTGTGCACGCCAGAACACCGACCCGCCCGTTTCCGGGCAGGCGAATAACCTGTCGTGCGCGGTCTTCTACTTCTTGAGCTGTCGAAAGGCACGCAGGGCCACCTCCCAGAGCACAGGAGACAGCCGAGGTCTGCCCACGGCAACCCCTAGAGTCTAGGTGACAGGCAGCTTTGCACCAAATCCCGGCCTTTTCCGAGGGATCTGCGGAGCCTCAGCGGCGCTCGAACTCCCTCATACCGTGCGCCTCCAGGGCCGCGGCCGCCGCCAACACTGTCACATCTGCGTGACGCCGCCCGACGATCTGCAGGCCCACCGGCGCCCCACCCGCCATACCGGCCGGAACGGAGACGGCCGGCTGACCGGTGAGATTGAACGGGAAGGTGGCCGCCAGCGCACCCCAGTGGTCCACCACTCGGCCGGCGATCTCGGTGGGCATGGGCCCGTCGGCCGCGAACGCCGGCACCGTCGTCGCGGGAGTGAGCAGGAGATCGACGGTCTCGAACGCCGCGGCCAGGTCGGCGACGAGCCGGGCACGCGCCTCATGCGCCTGCACCAGCGCTTCGATGTCCAACGCCGCCGCGGCCTCGACGTAACGCCGCACAGCCGGATGGACGTCGCGATCGTCGGCCTGCGAACCGACCTGCACGTAGGCGTCCGGTGCCGTCAAAGTGCGGAACGCGCCGCCGCAGGCCGGATCGATGGAGACGTCGGCGTCGACGCGGACGGCTCCCGTGGCGTCGAAGAACCTCTCCGCGGCCGATTCGGCGACCCTCGCCACCTCCGGATCGCACGGCCCGAGCGTCGACGTGAAGGCCACCCGCAGGGAGGTGAAATCCGTTGTCAGCAAACGCTTTTCGAAACCGTGCGGCGGCGCGGGCAGAGATGCCCGGTCATGATCGTCGACCCCGCACACACAGTCCAGGAACCGGGCGGTGTCGGCGACGGTGCGGGTCAGCACACCGTAGTGGTCGTTGTCGCCGGTGCCGCGGTGCTGCGGTCCGCGTGGAACCAGGCCGTAGGTGGCCTTGAAACCCACCAGCCCGCAGTAGGACGCCGGGATGCGCAGCGACCCGGCACCGTCGGTGCCGGTGGCCACCGGCACCATGCCGGCGGCCACGGCGGCCGCCGATCCGCCGCTGGAGCCGCCGGGGGTGAGGTCGGTGTTCCACGGATTGCGGGTGACGCCGTGCAGCGTCGAGGCGGTGTAGGAGGCTCGGCCGAACTCCGGGGAGGCGGTGACTCCGATCGGCACCGCGCCGGCCGCGATCGCGCGCGACACCAGGGTGCATGTGTGATCGGCGATCCTCTCGGCGTACAGCGTGCTGCCCATCGCGAACGGCCAGCCCGTGACTGGCTGCAGTTCCTTGACCCCCATGGGCACCCCGGCCAACGGACCGGGGTCGTCCCCGCGGGCCACGGCGCGGTCCACCTCGGCGGCCCATTCGAGTGCCCGGTCACCGTCGACGTGTACGAATGCGTTGAGCTCGGGATTGCCCGCCTCGACGAGCGCCAGGGCGTGTTCGACCGTCTCGTGCGCACTCGTCTCGCCCGAGCGGACTCGTTCCGCGGTCTCGATCAGGGTCGCGGCGCTGCCCAGGCCCACCGCGCCGTTCACAGCAGCAGCACCGATGCCACCGTGGTGGCCACCAGGAGACCGCACACCACAGGGATGAACAACCGCCGGGCCAAGTCCATGACCGAGACACCGGTGAGACCGGCGACCACGATGAGTGAGGACCAGATCACCAGCGTCCCGCCGCCGGTCCAGCTGGCCCCGTTCTGCGCGATCGCCGCCAGGGTGGCGACGTCGGCGCCCGAGCCCTCGCCCAGCGAGGCAGCCAGCGACCCGGTGAACGGCAAACCCGGCCAGCCGCTGCCGTCCAGTCCGATCACCATGCCGATCAGCAGCATGGCGAACGCGGCGAACATCGGCACCTGCGGAATGTAGGGCTCGACCGTGGCGACAGCATCCAGCAGGAACGCCGGTGCGGGTCCGTCCGGCGCGAGGCCCAGGATGGCGCCGGAGTAGTCCGACAACCCGATGTAGACGAAGCCCGCAACCGGTATCACCATCCCCATCGAGCGGAACGAGAAGGTGATTCCGTCGGTGAAATGCTGACCGACGTCGCCCAGCCAGTTCTTGCGGCTCACCAGCACGGCGATGACCACCAACGCCAGAGCGGCGGCGCCCCCGACCAGCGGCGCCCCCAGCCCTTCGTCGATATCGGGGACCAGCGTGGTGAAGCGACCCAGCAGCATGAAGGCCAACAGGGCCGCGAACAAGGTGGGCACCCCGACCGCGATGATTCGCGCCTTGGTCGACGGTGGCTGCTCTTCTGCCGAGTTCGCGGCCTCTCCCCCGGCGCCGGTGGTGCGCACGATGGTGGAGTGTGCCCGCGTGGGGACGGGATCGCCACCGCCTGCCTGGGCGGTGGCGGTGGGCCGCGGCGAATCGGCGGACGCCTCGGCGACAGGGAGGGCGACGGCGGCCGCGGCCACCGGGTCGAGCATCTTGGTGCGCACGTCGCGGAAGTAGGCAAGGGTCAGGGCCACCACGCCGGCGATCAGCGCGATGATCGTGGCGCGCCCGGCGATCAGGCCGGCGGACACGTCTGCACCCTCGGCGGACAACGACGGCGCGACGCCCATGACGAGATCGGAGCTGAGCGCCATCCCCTGGCCGGCGATGGCGATCGCCAGCGCGGCACCGAACGGCGGAAGTCCGACGCGGATGGCCGCCGGGAGCAGGATCGCGGCGATCAAGGGCAGTACCGGAGTGGGCCAGAACGACAGCGACAGCAGGAACGTCACCACCGCCAGCACCACGTAGGAGATGTGGCCGTTGCGGAACAGACCCCGCAGCGGCCGGATCATCACGGTGTCCGCGCCGGCCTGGCGCACCGCCCCCAACATCGCTGTCACCAGCGCGATGATGATGAAGATGGGCAAGAGCTCGCGGGTGCCGATGATGGCCGCGTTGAACACGGCCCCCAATCCGGCGGTGACGCTGCCCGAGAACGCCAGCCCGGTCAGGAAGGTGGCGACGATTGCCGGCGCGATGACGTTCTTCTTCGCGATCACCGTGGCGATGAGCACCGCCAGGCCGAGCAGGTATGTCCAGTGGGCAATCGACACGACATCACCATCCATTCGAAAGACTGCGGTCGCCGGGTGCTGCCGTCGAGATGGGGTGCGACCGGCACGGGAGATTCACATGAGCAGTGCAGCGGTTCGGGTGTGAGCTGGCCGACATGACACGCCGGTGTCGAAAGTCTTTCCAACCGGCGAACGTTCGGCAATGCTCACAGCGCACAGGTGCCGCGGTTGCCGACTGTGCACCCTGCCCAACACCGTGACGGTCACAGCGCCGCGGCGATCAACTGCACCTCGACCGGCGCGCCGGACGGTAGCGCCGCGACGCCGATGGCACTGCGCGCCGGCAGCGCACCGGCGCCGAGGGTGGCGGTGATGGCCTCGGAGGCACCGTCGGCGACCGCCGATGCGGCGGTGAAATCCGGAGTGCAGGCCACGTAGACGGTCATCTGCAGGCACCGGATCCCCGGCGAATCGGCGGGCAG
Source organism: Mycolicibacterium sp. SMGY-1XX (assembly GCF_059132455.1). NCBI lineage: Bacteria > Bacillati > Actinomycetota > Actinomycetes > Mycobacteriales > Mycobacteriaceae > Mycobacterium > Mycolicibacterium sp. SMGY-1XX. Next base: position 1,694,258 of record NZ_CP101139.1, on the reverse strand, counting down.
CACCGAGCGCACCGCCGCCAACGCGTTGGTGGCCGCCAGGGCGGCGGCGGCTCTTGCGGTGGGCACGTCAACCCCGGCCCCGACGGCACCGGTCACCGTGAGCACCCCGTTGCGGCGCGGTGTCATACCGGCGCTGAAGACCAACCCCGCGTGAAGCACCGCGGGCACGTAATCACCCTGCGGCGCAGGCGGTTCGGCGGGCTCAGTCGACACCTAGGGCGATACCTTCCTGCCGTGGATCGGCCGCACCGCTGAGGATGCCGCGGTCGTCGCGCGAAATGATCTGGGCACTCCCCCCTCCGCCGAACGCCGGCTGGACCACGACGTGGTGACCGGTGGCGGCCAACTCGTCCCGGACCGGTGCGGCCAGGGTCTCCTCGACACGCAGCTCGGGATCGGCACCGAGGACGTCGGCGTCGGATCCGGGGAACACGGTGAACCGCGGCGCGGATACCGCCTCTGCCGGGTCCAGACCGTGATCGAGGAGGTGGGACAGCAGCTGCATGTTCCACTGCACCTGCCCGTCACCCCCGGGGGTGTTGCCGACGTGCAGCAGGGCACCACTGTGGTCGGTGACGATCCACGCATTGAGCGTGTGCAGCGGTTTACGCCGTGGCGCAACCTCATTCGGGTGGCCTGGTATCAGGTACGCGCCACGCGCCAGGCGGTTGTTGAGCACCACCCCGGTGCCGGGGACGGTGAACTTCGCGCCGAAGGTGAAGGCCAGTGAATGGATGAAGCTGACCGCGCGGCCGTCGGCGTCGACGGCGACCGTCGAGGTGGTGTCACCGGCACGGACGTCGACGGGGCCGCGCAGTTCGGTGCGTTCGTCGAGATCGCGGCGCTGGGCGTCGAGCCGGCCCGGTTCCAGTACGTAGCGGGCTCCGTCGTTCTGGCTGCCGCACAGTTCGAACCGGTCGGCGAAGGTCAGGCGCGCGGCGCGGGCCATCCGGTCGACTGCCGGCGCGGACAGCCATCCGTCGAATCCGATCACCCCATCGCACAACCCCGCCTGCTGCAACACCATCCAGCCCGGTGTCGGCAGCGGGGTCTGGTGGATGACGGCCCCGGCGTAGTTCCCCGCCAACGCGGGTTCCGGGGCGATTGCCGCGGTGGCGGCCCACTCGTCACCGGTGAACGGCGCGCCGCCGTTGTGCAGCGCTGACACCGCGCGTTCGGCGAACTCACCGTGGAAGAACCAGCGGGGGTCGGCGGCCAGCCGGCGGATCGTGGCGGCCAGCTCGGGCTGAGGGGTCCTGGCCCCGGTGTGCAAGGGTGCCCCGCCGCGGGTGTAGACCGAGGCCAGGCCCGCGTCGGCGCACACCGCGCTCAGTGCCAGAGCCACGTCGCCTGCGGTGCGCGCCGAACAGGGCAGTCCGCCCTCGGCGACGCGGGCCGCCGGTTCCCAGAGTTCCCCCAGCGCACGTGATGCACCGTGGGCGTGCAGCGCGGCCAAGGCGGCTGGCGCACCGGGCACCGAGACCGCCAGCGGGCCGTCCATCGGAATGACCGAAAACCCCTGTGCGCGATAGAAATCGGTGGTACCGCCGTCCGGCCCGAACCCCGAGCCGTTGATGGTCCACACCCGGCCGTCGGGCTCACGGACGACGGCGAACGCGTCGCCGCCGATACCGCACTGGCCGGGTAACGTCAGCCATGTCATGGCCGCCATCGCCAGGGTGGCGTCGATGGCGTTACCGCCCTCGGCCAGCACCCGTGCGCCGGCGAAGCTGGCAGCGGGGTGGCTGCTGCTGACCATGCCGGCTGCCGAGAGCGCCGGGGGTCGCACTGCTGCGGCGGTCATGCTTGGCGGCGCAGGCGTCGGGTGGGCCCGGCGGGCGCTTCCCCGGGCTCCAACCCCACGAATATCTCACCGTCGCGTTCCTCCACGGGGAAGGTCTTGATCGGCTCGGTGGCCGGCGGGCTGATGGGCTCCCCGGTTTCCAGGTCGAAAGCACTTCCATGACAAGAACATCCGATTCCGTCGTCGCGGAGCTTGCCCGACGACAGCAGGCAATCGAGATGGGTGCAGTAGTTGGACGTCGCGTACGCCTTGCCACGCAATCTGGCCACCGCGAACTCGTGTTCACCGGCGTGGAACCGGCGCACGATCCCCTCCGGGACCTGCCCGGATCTGGCGACCCGAACGAATTCTGTTGTGGCCTTCTGGATCTGCTCAGTCATGTCGGTGGTTCCTAGCCGGTGGGGTTGAGGTAGACGGTTTTCTCATTGAGGTAGAACTCGATCATCGACGCGCCTGCCTGCTCTTTGAAGGTCGCGGTGGACGACGCCTTGTAGCCGCCGAACGGGGCGTTCATCGCCATGCCCGTGGTGGGCTGGTTGATCTTGACCAGGCCGGTCTTGGAGCGGCGCGAGAACATCTGCGCGACGGCGAGGTCATTGGTGACGATCGCGGCCGACAGTCCGAATTCGGTGTTGTTGGCGAGGTCAACGGCATCGTCGAGCGAGGCGGCGCGCTGAACGGCGATCAGCGGCCCGAACACCTCTTCGTCGACGATCCGCATGCCGGGCTGTGCGTCGGTGAACACGGCGGGACGCACGAAGAATCCGTCGGGTCCGTCGGCGAGCTGCACCGCCGTACCACCGCAGCGCAGGGTGGCCCCGTCATCGACACCGGCCTGCACGTAGCTGGTGAACTTGTCGAACTGGTCGGCACTGGCCAGGGCACCCATGTCGACGCCGGACCTGTCACCCGGGCCCACTGTCAGCGCCTCGGCGCGGGCCACGATGGCCTCGACAAGCGCGTCGTGATTCTCGTCGGTGACGATCACCCGGCTGGTCCCGGTGCACGCCTGCCCGGACAACCCGAACGCGCCCTTGACGATCAGGGCCGCCGCCCTGCCGGGGTCGGCGTCCGGGGCCACCACCACGGGGTTCTTGCCGCCCATCTCCAGCTGGACGCGCCGGTGCGGGCCCACCTGACTGTGGATCAGGCGCCCGACCCGGGTGGATCCGGTGAAGGTCACCGCCGCCACCCGGTCGTCGGCGGCCACCGCTGCCCCGGCCTCACCGCCACCCTGTACCAGCGCGATCACATTCGGTGGCAGCCCGCCGGCCAACAGTGCCTCGACGAGCCGCTGCCCCATCAGCGGGGTGAGCTCAGAAGGCTTGAACAGCACCGTGTTTCCCACCGCCAGAGCAGGACCGAGCTTGCGTGACGGGATGTTCAGCGGGAAGTTCCACGGGGTGATCGCACCGACGATACCCACCGGTTCGCGCATCGTGTACAGCAGCGTCTCTCCCGCCACCGGGTAGGTGGCGCCGACGGCCCGGGTTGCTTCTGCGGCGTAGTACCGCAGGTTCATCGGTGTCCGGCTGACCTCCATGGTGGCCTCGGCGACGGTCTTGCCCTCTTCGCGGACCAGTTCCCCGATCAGCTGCTCGCTGCGCGACTCCAGCTGTGCGGCAGCCGCTTCCAGAATGGCGGCGCGGCGTTCCGGTGAGGTCGCCGCCCATTCGGGGGCAGCCTTCTCCAGCATGTCCACGGCGGTACGCACATCGTCGGGCCCCGACGCCGGGAAAGTGCCGATGACATCGGTCGGGTCGGCCGGATTGCGCCGGGTGAAGGTCGCACCCGACTGCGCGGGCACCCAGTTGCCCTCGAGGAAGTTCGAACCGTCGATCATGCGTGTACCTGCGCTTCCACTTCGTCGTCGTCGGCGTATACGAGATCGAACAGGTCGGTGTCCTCGTCGCACAGGGCGGCGGCGTCGAATTCGCGGCCCAGCAGCTCCCTGGCCGCCGAGATGTCCTCGCCCCTGTCGACGGTGAAGGCTCCGCACAGCACGCCACCGTCGAAGTAGAACCCGGTGAAATCCATCCCGTCGCGGTCGCCCCGAATCGTCGGCTCCCCGGTGGCGGTGCCGACGAACTGCAGGTTCCGGTCGAACTGATCCGACCAGAACCAATGGGGATCATCGGAGATCGCATCGAAGCCGAGCATGGCGTTGGCCACCGCGACGCCTTGGCGGCTGGCGTTGTCGAAGTGCTCGACGCGGATGTGGCGGCCCGCCCGTGGCGAGTAGCGCCGGGCGACGTCGCCGGCGGCGTAGATGTTCGGGACGGCGGTGCGGCCCACCGCGTCGACGACGATGCCGTCGTCGACCGCGAGGCCCGACGCCACGGCTGCGGCCACATTGGGTGTGATCCCGATACCGATGACCACGGCGTCGAACTCCTCGGCGCCGATCAGTACGGCGTCGGCGGTGGTGCGCACCGAGGCCACCGCGGTGCCGGTGCGCACGTCGACGCCGTTGTCGCGGTGCAGCTGGGTCATCAAGGCGCCCATGTCGGCGCCGATCACCCGGGCCAGCGGCACCTGTGCGGTTTCCAGCACCGTCACCGTGACGCCGGCGGTCGTGGCGGTCGCCGCGATCTCCAGGCCGATGAAACCGGCGCCGATGATCGCCAGCCGGCGACCCGGCGTCAGCAGCGGCGCCAGCCGCTTGGCGTCGTCGAGTGTGCGCAGGTAGTGCACCAGGTCCGGGCGTGGACCCGGTACCGGGAGGGTGCGGGGGCTGCCGCCGGTGGCGAACAGCACGGCATCCGCCACCAGCGACGCGCCGGAGTCGAATTCCAGTGCGCCGGAGGCGGTATCGACTCGCGTGACGGTGGTGCCGGTGATGATCTCGACGTCATTGTCGGCAATCCAGCTGGGCCGCAGGATCTGCAACGAGTCGTCGGTTTCGGCCCCGGCGAGAAACTCCTTGGACAGCGGCGGACGCTGGTACGGCGCATACGGCTCGTCGCCCACCAGCACGATCCGCCCGTCGAACCCGCGGCGGCGCAGGTTGCGCGCGGCGACCGCGGCGGTCTGGCCGGCACCGATGGTGACGTAGGTGGGGCGGGTCATGCGCGCGCCTCCTGATTGGCGGTCATGCAGATGTAGACGGTGCCGTCGTCGTCGACGCGCACCGGGTAGGTGGGCTGGCAGAGGTCCTGGTCGGCCTCGTAGCCCGTTTCCAGTTCGAACTGCCACTGATGGCCGGGGCAGATCACCTTGCCGTGCAGCAGCGTGCCTTTGAACAGTGAACGGTCTTGGTGCACACAGAGATCGGCGAATGCGTACACCTTGCCCTCGGCCTGGAACAACGCGATGGCGGAGCCGTCGACCTCGACCCGGAGCTTGCGTCGACGGCCGAGCTCCTTGGTGGTGGCCACCGCCACCCAACCCTCAGACATGAGGTTCCCCTTCCTGCGATTTCGGCGACGGGTTCGAGCTCGGAGGCCACGTAGGTGTCGTAGAGGCCCTTGGTGTAGGAGAAGCGCATCTCGGCGCCCCAGCGCACCATCTGCAGGCAACGCTGCTGCAGTGCCGGGGTGTCGGCGTGGTCGAGCACGATCTGGTAACCACGCTCACCGTGCACCACATCGGAAGTGATGTGCAGATCGAAGAATTCGATCTCGTCCTCGGTGAACTTGTACACCTCACGCAGCGGCACGATCTGCTTCATGTAGATGCTGGGAACCTGCGACTCCAGACCCACCACCAGGGCGGCGGTGGCGACCACGAAGTGCTCACGCTGTGAGACCGCGTAGCACCAGGACTGGAGCCCCCGGGTGATCGCGTTCATGTTGTTCGGGTCTTCGATGCGCTCCTTGGTGGTACCGCATGCCTCGCCGAACTTGATCAGCAGATCGGTGTGGCGGATGTCGGCCAGTTCCTCCTCGTACATGTTCTGCAGCGTGAAGTCCTTGGCACCGGTGAACTCATCGGGAGTGTTGGCGTAGATGTTGGCCAGGTAGTCGGCGAACGGGCCGACGTAGTGGTAGTGGTTCTCGGCCCACCGGGCGAAGTGGTGGCGCTCGAGCCGACCCTCGGCCCAGGCCTTGGAGAACGAGGCGTTCTTGGCCTCGCGGCCCTTGATGGCGTTCTCCAGTTCGGCGCGGAACTCGTCACGCCCCAGCAGTTCGGTCATCTTTGTGTCCTTCCGGGTTATATCGTTCTGGCGAAAACTGGTGTACTGAGCTGCATTCCGCGTCACTGCGGAGAACCTGCACCAGCGACGTTAGTGTCGGGTTGTCGCGTCGACCACGTACACAATCACCCGCCGGAACCGGCTTGATCGGTGATATTGCACAGGGGTCAGCGGCGTGCGACGGAAGCGGTCAGCGCCTCGAACTCGGCGAGCACCGCCGCGCCGACGGCCTTGTCCTGAGCTCCGTTGCCCCCGCTGATGCCCACGCCACCGACGATCTGGCCGTCGAAGACGAGCGGGAATCCGCCGACGAAGATGGCGAACTTGCCCGGCAGCATGTGGCTGATGCCGAAGGCTTCGTTGCCGGGCAGGGCGGGCCCGTCAGGCGCCTCGTTGAACAGGTGAGTGGCGCGCTCGTGGCCCGCCGCGGTGAAGGCTTTGGCGATCGCGATGTCCACACCGGTCAACCTGGCGCCCGGAAGGCGGTGCAGCGCAAGCACATTGCCGCCGTCGTCGCAGATGCACAGCGTCTGCTTGACGCCGATCTCCTCAGCTTTGGCGCGGCCGGCGGCCAGCAGCGGCAGTGCGTCGTCGAGAGTGATCCGGTGAATCTGGTGCATACCTCGTGCCTCGTTCTCGGTGTCGGGGACTGTGGGGGCGTTCGGCTCGGCTAGGTGCCTTGCCGAGATTTCTATCAACCCCGAAGACGCGACGGCAGGGCCAAGATGTCCTGATTTGTGCGGCGGAGAAGGTCAAAGTGCACATAGGCTGAGTGCTGGGTTTCACGATATTCCGTTAAGGACCAGTGAACGTCGGTGTTCATGTCCCCCGCAGTGCGACGAACAGCGCAGGTGATGAAGAGAATGTCCGAACAGGAAACCGACAACGGTCGATTGACGGTCGCCGGACTGCTCGACGAGTCACTGATGGCCGGCGCCCGCGTCATCGTGGGAGCCGACCGCGTGCAGGCGGAGTTGCACTGGGTGCTGCCGTTGGCCGAGGTGCTGTCGCGGACCGATCCGCTCGACGGCATCGCCGTCTACACAAGGCCGGAGGCGCTGCTGGGCAATCACGGGGCCCTGACCGCGCTGGCGGCCCGCGGCGCCACCACTTTGCTGGTGGACGGCGCGGTCCCGGCGGAGCTGCTGCAGCCGTCGTTACCGGCCGGTCTCGTGGTCGTCGAAATGAGCTTCCCGGTCGGCTTCGCCGCGCTCAACCGGCTGCTGGCCGAGCGTGCGCTCAATCAGGAAGTGCACGTGATGCGGTACTCCACGCACGTGCACGCGTCGCTGGCCGGGCTCTTCCATCGGGGGGCCGGACTGGAGATGCTGATCCGGGAGGTGTCCAACCTGGCGCGCAACCCGGCGATGGCCCTCGACGCGCGCGGCAACGTGGTCGCCCACTGCGGGCTCGGCGATGACGCCGCGGTGTCACTCAGCGAGGAGATCGGCCCCATGCTGGCTGCGCCGCTGCCCGCAGCGCGGCGCACCATCGGACACGACACCCGCGTGGAAAGTGTTGCGGGACCGAACAACTGCCCGTGGACGGCGATCGCCAGCGCGATCAGGCTGGGCAAGGCCTTCGAAGGCTGGGTGATCGTGCTGGTGCCTGGGGCAGCCCCGGGCACCCACGATATGGCGCGCCACGTCGTGGTCACCGAACAGGCGACGGCGATCATCGGTTCGGAAATGCTGCGACAACACAGCGTCGACGAGGCCGAGGAGCGGGCCCGGGGCGATTTCGTGCAGGCCTTGGTGCACGGCAGCTTCTCCAGCGAGCACGATATGCGGGCGCGGGCCGAGTACCACGAGATCGACATCGACACCCGGTTCGGCGTCTACGTGGCACCGGGTGCACTGCCGCAGGGCGTCGACGATCCCGCGGCCAGCATGGTGCGGCTGGCCCGGTATGCGGCCGGGGTGGCTCCCGACCCCTTGGTGCAGTCGTATGTGACGGTGATCGGTGACGTGCTGGTGGTGGTCCGCTCCCTGCGCAACGACGACGACACCCGCATGCGGGCCGAGATGACCGATTACGCGGAGGCGATGTCCGCCGAGCTACGGAAACGGCGGGGATCCCCGGTGGCCGTGGCCTACGGCCGGCCGGCCCACGGCGCCAGTGAGGTCTCCGACAGCTACCGGGAGTCGCGGGTGGCACTGGGCATCGCCCGCCGCCTCGGCCAGACCGGCGCCACCTCGTATCAACAACTGCGCAGTTTCACCGTGCTGGCCGAGGCGGCGGACACCGAACAGAGCCGGGCGCTGGTGCGCGACATCCTGGGGCCACTGCGGAAGTCGCCGGACCTGCTCGAGACGCTGACCGGCTACCTGGCCAACGGCGGCAACGTGAATGCGACCGCACGCGTACTCAACGTCCACCGCAACACCATGCTCACCAAACTGGACCGGGTGTCGCGGTCGATCGGTCTCGACATCCGGCAGCCGGAGCACCAGTTCACCGTCTGGCTGGCCATCCGGCTGGACATGCTGTCGGACGTGCGCGCGGCCGTCGACCGGGAAGCCAGTTTCCGCTGACCCGTCGGAACCGCAGCAGTGGCGGCGTCACCCCTGCTGCACCGGCGCCGGATCCGGACCGAAGAACGATCCGAGCAGGCCGAATGCCACCACCACCGCTGCCGCGCCGAACACCAGCGGATACCCCGCGGCACCGAGTGCGATCGCCACCCAGGCCGCGCCCATCGCGGACCCGCTGAACCGGATCAGGTTGTAGAGCCCCAGACCGGTGCCCTGCGCGCCGGCGGGCGATCGGGTGGCGCCGGTGGCGGCCGGGGTCTGGACGAAGGCGATCCCGACACCGGCGAGCACCAGGACTGCCACCAGCAGCGCCAGTGGACGTCCGTCGCCCACCACCAGCGCCAACCCCACTTGACCCGCCGCCAGCAACACCAGCCCGGTGCGCAGTACGTGCCGCGGCCCCAGGGGGTCCATATAGCGCCCGACCAGCGGTCCGAGCACCACCATGGTGGCCGGCACCACCAGCAGCACCAGCCCGGCGACGGACGCGGACCGGCTGCCGTCGCCCACCAGGTACAGCGGCACCGCCAGCAGTATCGCGCCGAGGCTGAACATCATGGCGAACGCCGCCAGCGAACTGCGCACGAACCGGGCTTCGAGCACCAGACGCACCTCGACGAACGGTTCCTCGGTGCGCAGGCTGTGCCAGACGAACACCGCCAGCACCACCACCGCGGCGATCAGCACCGCCCACGCGCCCGGCCACGGAATGGACGCGATGCCCAGGATCAGCAGGCCCGAGCCGATGGTCAGCCCGGCCGCCCCCGGCAGGTCGAACCGCATCCGGGTGCCCGGATAGGCGGGAACGTGCCGAAGCGTGCCGATCAGGCCGGCCAGCGCCACGGGCACCAGGGGGACGAACACCCACCGCCAGCCCCAGGCGTCGGCGATGAACCCACCCGTCGCCGGACCGACGGCCTGGCCGATGCCGTTGACCGATGCCCACAGTCCCACCGCACGGCCGCGGCGGTCACCGGAGAACATCCACGTCAACAGTCCCATCACGGCGGGCCCGAACGCCGCGGCCACGGCACCGCCGAGACACCGCCAGGCGATCAGCACCGGCAGCGTCGGCGCGGTGGCAGCACCGATGGCACAGATCGCCGTGCCCACCAGGGCCACGCAGTACACCCGACGGCGGCCGAAGCGGTCACCGATCCAGCCGACCAACGGCATGGTGGCGGTGAAGGTGAGCAGGAATCCGACGACGACGAACACACCGCTGCTGAGCGGGGCGTCGAAATCGGCGAGCATCGCCGGCATCGGCACATTGACGATGTTGTTGCTCAACGTTCCGACCAGCGTCCCGGACAGCAGCGCAGCCAGCCCCAGCGGAGTGCCGTCGCCGGTGGTGCCCGCATCACGGGAGCGGTTGTCGGTGTCAGTCATGTCCTAGCAACTGTCTCATCCACTAATGACCGATGGCAGCGCCCGAGTGGGACAACATGCCCAGTGCACCACCACGATCCGGGTCACGATGACCGGTCCCCGGGATTGTCACAACGGTCGATTCGCGGGCGAACCCGCTGTGAGATCGGCATATTTACCTGCATGAAACGCCCCGACACATGACCGACAAGCCCAGCGCATATTGCACATGAGGGACATCACAACGGTGTGCACTGTGTTCGTTGACCATGGGAGTCAACGAGCCGAGCATTCCACCATCAAACTGCACAGCCCACGAGCAGTTGAGACGAAAGACGTGGACGATGGACACTCAGCTCAGCGCCGCACATTGGATCTATCTCGCAGGCATTGTCGTCATCCTGATCACGATGGCGCTGCGCAAGAACATCGTGGTACCGGCCGTGACCGCCACGCTGCTCACGGCGTGGGTGTTCTCGGGCAGCATCATCACCGGACTGTCGTCGATCTTCAACGCCAGCCTGGTGGCCGCGCAGGAGTTGTTCAACATCTTCCTGATCATCGCCCTGGTCACCGCGATGCTGGGCGCGCTGCGGGAAATGGGTGCCGACCGCTTGATGGTCACGCCGTTTCGGCGGGTGATGCGCGCTGGGACAAGCAGTTTCCTCGTCCTGGCGGTGGTGACGTATGTGATCTCGCTGTTCTTCTGGCCCACTCCCGCCGTTCCCCTGGTCGGGGCGGTACTGATTCCCGTCGCCATCCGGGCGGGGCTGAGCCCGCTGTCGGTGGGCATGGTCATCGCGATCGCCGGGCAGGGTATGGCGCTGTCGTCCGACTACATCATCAAGGTGGCACCGGGCATCTCCGCCAAGGCAGCGGGCGTCGACGCCGACAGCGTGGCGGACAAGGCGTTGGTCCTGTCGTTGATCGTGGGCGCCACGGCGCTGGTGATCACCTACCTCACGCAGCGCCGCACCTGGAAGACCCCCTCGCCGGATCTGCTCACCGCGTGGGAGAACCGCGCGGACAAGTTGGGTCTCACCGACGGTGGCGCCTCTGCCGAAGGCCCGTCCGCCGGCGGCCCGGCACCCCAACACGATGACGTGCCTTCCGGTACCCCCGTTCCGGCCGGCTCCGACGGGCCGGTCGCGACCGCCACGATGGTGCGGACCGCGCCCGTGGCCGATCCACCGAAAACCCTGTCCGCCAGGCTCTTTGCGGCGTTGGTCCCGACCGCCTACCTGGTGTTCATCGTCTACCTGCTGCTGGGCAAGTTCACTTCCCTGGTGCCGCCGCTGCAGGGCGGGGACGCCGCGGGAATCGTCGGTGGCATCGCGGCGATGCTGCTCTTCGCCGCGTGTCTGACCAACGACAAACGCGACTTCCTGGAGAGCTCGTCACGGCACATCATCGACGGGCTGGTGTTCGCCTTCAAGGCCATGGGAATCGTGTTGCCCATCGCCGGTTTCTTCTTCATCGGCAATGGCGACTTCTCCGCGCGCATCCTGAGCCTGGGCGAGGATGCCACCGGTCCCGCGCTGCTGTTCGACCTGATCAACGCCGGTCTGTCCCATGTGGCCCCCCACCCGTTCGTGGTCGGGTTCACCGTGCTGTTCGTCGGTCTCATCGCCGGCCTGGAAGGTTCCGGGTTCAGCGGCCTGCCGCTGACCGGTTCGCTGTCCGGTGCGCTGGGCACCGCAGCCGGCATGGATCCGTCGACGCTGGCTGCCATCGGTCAGATGGGCAACATCTGGTCCGGCGGCGGCACTCTGGTGGCGTGGTCGTCGCTGGTGGCGGTGGCCGGTTTCGCCCGGGTTCCCGTTCTGACGTTGGCGCGCAAGTGTTTTCTGCCGGTGATGGCGGGGTTGGTGCTGTCCACCGTGTTCGCCATCCTGGTCTTCTGAGCTGCCGATGACGGACACCAACCGCGCGCAGACCGCGCTGACCCTCACGATCGCCCTGACCTTCGTCACCGGAATCGTCGATGCGGTCGGCTTCCTCGCCCTCGACCGGGTGTTCACGGGCAACATGACGGGCAACATCGTGATCCTGGGGATGGGTGTCGCCGGGGCCGACGATCTGCCGGTGCTGGGGCCGGCGATCGCCCTGGCCGCGTTCACGGTGGCGGCCTGGTTCGCCGGGCTCGCGCTGCGCAAACCACGCGCCACCAACCCACCCGGCTGGCATGACCGGGTGACACTGCTACTCGCCCTGGGCGCCCTGGCCCTGGCGGTGCTGACCATGGTGGCGATCTGGGCGGGCGACGAGCCCCCCACCGCCGTGGAGATCGGCATGGCGGCCGCCACCGCCGCGGTGATGGGGTCGCAAGCGGTCGTGGCCCGTGCGGTGGCGGTGGCGGACATGACCACCGTGGTGGTGACCTCGACACTGGCCTCGCTGGCGGGCGAGACGTGGACCCGCGGTGGTCGCGGGGTGCTGTTCAATCGCAGGTTGGGGGCCATCGTGGTGATCTTCGCCGGCGCGCTGGCGGGCGCGCTGCTCCTGAAAGTCCATCTTGCGGTGCCCTTCGGGCTCGCGACGGTCCTGACCGCCACGGTGGCATGGCTGGGGCATCGGCGGCTCTCTCCCAGGGCGCTGGACACCGCCGCTGCGTGAGGCTCAGACCACGCAGCGGAATCCGATATGGGTGGTGGCGCTGTCCTGGGACTGCGGCGAACGTGCGGCCGGACGGTACCGATGGCAGTACTCCGGCGCGCACAGATGCGACCCGCCCTTGAGGGCCTGATTGACCGCCGGATCCGGGTCCTTCGGCGGCGGGCAGCATCCCCCGCTTGCGTCGATCCGGTGGTGGCCGGTGAAGCGGGTGGTGGTCCATTCCCAGACATTGCCGATCATGTCGGCCAGCCCGAAACCGTTGGAGGGGAACGTACCCACCGGTGAGGTGCCCACCCAGCCGGCGGCGCCGTCGTTGCGGTACGGGAAGCGGCCCTGCCAGGTGTTGGCCATCAGCCGGCCGTCGAGGCGCGCGTCGTCACCCCATGCGTAGGTGGTGGTCGCCCCGGCGCGGGCCGCGTACTCCCATTCGGCTTCCGAGGGCAGCCGACGGCCGGCCCACCCGGCGTATGCCCCGGCGTCGGGATAGGCCACCTGCACGACCGGGTGATCCATCCGGTCCTCGATCGAACTGTCCGGCCCGTGCGGGTGACGCCAGGAGGCCCCCGGCGACCAGGCCCACCACTGCTGCCAGTCCCGCAGGTCGACCGGCCCCGGCGTCGGCCGGAACACCAACCCGCCGGGCACCAGGTCCGACGGCGACGCCCCGGGGTACAACGCGGGATCCAGGGGGCGTTCAGCGACGGTGACGTATCCGGTGGCATCGACGAACTCGGCGAACTGGGCGTTGGTCACGGGGTGTTGCTCGATCGCGAACGGGCCGACCGTCACGGTGTGGATCGGCGCCTCCTCGGGATAGAAGTTCGTCGATCCCATCCGGAACGTGCCGCCGGGCACCTCGATCAGTGGGCTGAGCATCCCTTCAGGGTAGGACGGCTCAGTCCTTGGCGAACGCTGCCGCCAGCGCACGCTCGGTGTCGACATAAGGACTACCCGAGATGTCGACGACCACTTTGGCGATGCTGCCGCCGCTGAACGTGAACGGCGCCTTGTACGCGCTGGTCACCGGCTGGCCGTTGTTGCGGCCCACCGCGATGCCGCCGCCGGCCAGTCCGAACACCCCGGGATGTGTCCGGACGTCCGCCCGGGTGGCCACCACTGTGTCATCGACGTACAACGACACCACCCCGAGCGGCGTGTGGCTGCCCTCGACTGTGCCCGTCCTGTCGTATCTGACCCCGAAAACATGCTTTCCCAATGGAATTGACTCAGGCGAGGACACCACCTGTTCGTCTTCGCCCATGAAGTTGTAGACGTAGTGCAGCCGCCCGTCCTGGATGTACATGGCGTGCCCGCCATGGCCGGCGCCGTGCTTGAACAACACCCCCTCGGCCCCGCTGGACTCCACCGTCAGATCCGCGAGCACAGAGTACGACTGGCCGCGCAGTTCGACCGACGCTCCGATTCCCACTTCGGCGGTTCCGGGGTAGTACTCGAAGTTCGTGCGTCCGGTCGACATCGACGGCCGGAACCGGCCCAGTGTCTCCAGCATGTTGAGATCGCCCAGCGGTAAGCCGTTGTACTTGTCGGCTTCAGCGAACCACAGTGCCTTCAGCTCCTCGAGCTTGTCGGGGTGGTCGCCAGCGAGGTCGTGGCACTGGCTGCGGTCGCGCTCGATGTGGAACAGCTCCCAGCGGTCCTGGTCGAAGTTGCCCCAGCCGGCCGGACTGGCGGCGTGCACGGTGTTGGCGAACCACCCCTTGTGCCAGATGCCGCGGGTGCCAAGCATCGTGTAGAACTGGGTGTCCTTGCCGGTCGGCAGGTCCGGATCCTTCAGCGCGGCAGCGAAACTCACCCCGTCGAGCGGTTTCTGCGCGACGCCGCCCACCGTGGCCGGAGGTGTGACGCCGAGCAGGTCGTACACCGTCGGGGTGATGTCGCTGACGCTGATGTAGGTGTCGCGAACCTCACCGTGTGCGGCAATGCCCTTGGGCCAGGAAATGATTGCCGGGTCGGCGATACCGCCTTCGTGTGAGGCGTAGCGCTTGAACAGTTTGTAGGGCGTGTTGAAGGCCATCGCCCAGCCGATCGGATAGTGGTTGTAGGTGTCCGGTCCGCCGAGTCGGTCGAAGAACCGCATACTCTCTTCGACGGTGTCGATGTAGCCGTTGAAGAATTTCACCTCGTTGACCGATCCGTTGGGCCCGCCTTCACCGCTGGCACCGTTGTCGGAGATCACCACGATGATGGTGTTGTCCAACTGCCCCGATTCCTCGAGATAGTCAAGGACTCGGCCGATCTGGGCATCGGTGTAGGACAGGAACCCGGCGAACACTTCGGCCATCCGGGCGAACAGTCGCTTCTCTTCGTCACTCAACGAGTCCCACGGACGTACGGTGTCCTGCAGCGGCCACGGCTCACCGTTGGGGCCCTGCGTCTGGGCGTACGGGTTCACCGGTGACAGTTCGGTGTCCGCGGGGACGATGCCCAGCCGCTTCTGGTTTGCCAGCACGATCTCGCGGTAGGCCTCGTAGCCCATGTCGAAACGTCCGGCGTACTTGTCGGCCCACTCGGTGGAGACATGGTGCGGCGCGTGCCCGGCGCCCGGGCAGACGTAGGAGAACCACGGCTTGTCGGGTGCGATCACCTTGGCATCGCGAATGAACTCGATCGTCTTGTCCGCGAGGTCCTTCGACAGGTGGTAACCGTCTTCCGGGGTGGCCGGCGGCGCGACGGGGTGGTTGTCGTAGACGAGTTCGGGATACCACTGGTCGGTTTCTCCGCCCATGAAGCCGTAGAACCGCTCGAACCCCCGCGACAACGGCCAATGTCGTTTCGTGGACGCAAGATTGGACTCTTCGAGCGGAGTCAGATGCCACTTGCCCACGCAGTAGGTGTTCCAGCCCTGTTCGGCCAGCACCTCCGGCAGCAGGGCGGTCTCGTAGGGGATCCGGCCGCTGCAGTTGGGAAAACCGTCGGTGAACTCCTCGATGGTGGCCATCCCCACCGTAGTGGGGTTACGGCCGGTCAGCAGCGCCGCCCGCGTCGGTGAACACAGCGCCGTGGTGTGGAACTGCGACAGTCGCACCCCGCGCTCGGCGATCCGATTCACGGCGGGCATCTCGACCAGGCCGCCGAAGCAGTCCCAGGTGGCGATACCGGTGTCGTCCCAGACCAGGTACAGCACATTGGGCGCGCCCTCGGGGGCCGTCGGCGCGGCAAAGGGTCCCCAGTCCGGCTCGGAATCACGGATGTCGACTTCGATCCTGCCGTTGAATTCCTTTGCCATCGTTCGTCTCGTCTCCGTCGCACCGGGGCGGTCTGCTCGACCCCGGACCTCGACCGCACAGTACACCCAAGTCGGTTTGCCGAGCGTGTGTTCAGCCTCCGTTCACCGACATCCTGGGTCAGCTCGCCGGCACCGCCTCGTTCACCCGGTAGAGCCGCCAGTCCGGTTGTCCGTCGCCGGAGTTGGGTACCTCGAGCTCGAGCGTGGCGATGTCGGCGCCGGTGTCGTAGAGCGTCGGGTAGCGCAGGTTCAGTGCATCGGAGGTACCGCGGCCGGTGGGAGGTACGGCCAGCATGTATTTCAGTTCGTTGTCCACCGGGTCGTTGAGCTTGGCGGTGAAATCCGGATCCGACGGAATCACATACAGTCTCGGGTTCTCCGAGGCAGCCAGCACCGCGAACCCGTACACCGTGTCGGTGATCACCGATCCGTCGGGCAACCCGAGACCGTCGAGGTAGTGCGCGATCTCCCGCTCGGTGGCGAAGGTGTTGGCGATGCGGTGCTCGTGGGCTTTCTGCTCGGTCAGGCTGTCCGGCTGTGGAGCCAGCACGGCGCCGAGGGCGTACTCCTGCGGGGCGTACTTCGGCTTGCCCATCCCCCACGCCGTCATCGGCACCGACAGCGCGAACACCAGGGCCACCGTCACATAGACCAGCCGTGAGTGCGGGCCGCGAAACGAGGCACCCGGATCGACCAGCACCGCGGGGGCGAATCTGCCTGGCCGCTTCGTCGGCAGGATCACCCCGTCGGGGACTGCCAGTAGCGCAAGGCTGGCCGCGAACGGGATCGCGATGATGTAGAAGCGCAGGAACCCGAATGTCGTCCCGGATGCGTAGGCGTAACTCTGGAACACCAGGGCGCCACCGTAGATGGCGATCGGCACCAGCAGCGTCGGCCAGTGCGGTCTGCCCCAGCGCCGCCACACGGCCCAGCCGGCCAGCGGCAACAACGTCGGAGCCAGCAAGGTGATGGACACCGCGGCGAACGAAAGCCCGTCGAGGAATGCGGGTGTGGTGGTGCCGGACTGTTCCAGGATGGCGCTGTTGCCGTACTGGGAGGTGAACTGCGCGAAGGCCTCCCCCGTGATCAGCCAGCTCACCACCGCCCAGCCCAGGAATGCCGCGAATCCGGGCAGGCTCACCATCAGCAGGTCCAGCAGTGCCCGGCGTATCCGCGGTGCCGATCTGGCGCGCAGATAGGTGGTGGCGCCCACCAGGATGCCGGCCGCCGCGATGCACGCCACCGCGTCGTACCGCGTCAGGTAGGCCAGCCCCATTGCGATGGCACCCGCCACCACCAGGTGGTGGACGTCGTCGTTGATCATCCACATGATCAACCGGCGCACCGCCCACGACATGAAGAAGATGAACGGCGCCTCGCTCATCCCGTTGGAGCCGTAGAAGATGATCATCGGGTTGAGCGCGAACAACACCGTGATGGTCATCGAATAACCGCGCGGCAGCCCGCGATCGGTTCCCATGCTGAGGATCTGGACAACCGCGGCGGCCATGAAGAGTGCCGACATGATGGTGCCGGAGAACGCGCGCTCGGCCATCTCCGGCCACAGCGGGCTCATCGCGATCGCCGGGATCTGCACCAGTGCGGTCAGCGGGGTGAAGATGAAGCCGATGGCCGCCAGGTGCGGGTCTCGGCTGAACAACACCGACTGCGCTGCCGCAACGCGCGACAGCGCGTCGCCGATGATGAAGCCGTTGTGCACCTGCAGCCAGTAACCGACGATCAGGTAGACGGCGAAGGTGCCGAGGAAGAAGACGGTCTTGAGTCTGCCGTTGGTCCAGCGGGCTATCATCCGGTGGCTGCCGGTTCTGCCTCGGCGGTCTCGCCGGGTTTGTCGGCCAGCCCGTGGAACGTCTTCTCCCAGTAGGAGGGTTGGCGGATCATCTGGTACACGCCCTTGGTGGCGGCGATGCTCATCATCAGCCAGAACACCGGCACCGTGAGGGCGGCCACCAGCAGATCGGACCGGTCGTCTTCGCGCAGTGCGATCAGGTTCATGTAGAGGGTGGCGGCGTTGCCCAGTACCAGTGCCACCAGGGCCGGGAAGTAGATGTACATCGGGAACACCTCTTCGACCAGCTGCGGCTGGCCGAGGAACCACAACATGGTGATCAGCCAGAAGGCCAGGTTGAGCACCGCGATGATCGGGGTGCCCGCCAGCACCAGGTTGAACCGGACGAAGTTGCGGAAACCGATGGTGCGGTACAGCCGGACCGGCCGGCGGATCTGCACGAGCCAGCTCTGCAGATAGCCCTTGTACCACCGCGATCGCTGCCGGATCCAGTTGATGCCGTCACTGTTGGCTTCCTCGAGCGTGGTGGAATCGATGACGGCGGTGTGGAATCCGGACGAGGCGATCCGCATTCCCAGATCGGCGTCCTCGGTGACGTTGAACGGGTCCCAGGCACCGATCGGGTCGAGCACGTCACGGCGCAGGTGATTGGACGTGCCGCCCAACGGAATCGGCGAACTGGTCCTCATGAACCCCGGCAGCAGGTACCCGAACCACAATCCGTACTCGGCGGTGAACCAGCCGGTGAGGATGTTCTGGTGCCCGTTGTGGTAGACCAGTTTGGCCTGCACACAGGCCACGGTCTCGGGCAGGCTGCGGAACGCGGTCACGACGCGGCGCAGCTGCAGCGGCTCGGGCAGATCCTCGGCATCGTAGATGGTGATGATCTCGCCGGTGGCGAAGTGCAAGCCGTAATTGCACGCTTTCGGCTTGGTACGTGGATCCGCCGCCGGCACAAGGCAAATGGTGATCGCGTCCGACTCGGCGCACTCCTTGGCCGCATTGATGGTGACGTCGTCGTCCTCTTCGAGAAGCAACAGGATCTGCAGTTTCGCGGAGGGGTATTCCAGCGCCGCCATCGCACCGATGAGGTCGCCCACCACTTCCGGCTCGTTGTAGGCGGGCACCAGGATGGTGTAGAGCGGCAGGTCCTCGTCGGGGATCTCCCGGGCTTCCTCGTCGGTGATCTTGATGGCGCTGGCGGCCAGCCCCTGCCGGAAGATCAACACCCGGTCGAACATCGTCAGCAGGTAGCCCGCCGTGCACAGGCCGATCAGCACCACGGTGGTGTGCAGCGGCTGCCAGACCAGGCACACGACGACGATCACCAGCAGCGCGTAGAGCACGATACGTTGCCAGCCCAGCACCGGGTTGGCCGCCGAGGCCACCGGATCGTCCTCGCGCAGCCGGTTGATCGCCCGGTTCAGCGCATATTGGCGGTCCTCCTCGTTGTGCATGTCGAGAATGCGCTGCTGCCGGTCCAATTCGGGTTCGGAGGTCATCCCGCCTCCCCCGATGGAGTGAACTGGGCGGCCACCAGGCGACGGCCGAAGTCGGTGAGCAGTTCTTCGTCCTTGAAGGTCGGCGTCTGCTGGTCGAGCACCGAATTGCCCCGGAACAGCAGGGTGAACAGGGTGCGCAGCGTGGATACCGTGGTCGAGGCGGGTTGCGGGAACGGGGCATCCGGTTCGTGGTTGTCCACGCCGAAGATGGTGACCCGTTGCGCGAGATCCTCGTCGCCCCACTCGAAGCGGAGTGCGTTCCACGTGACCAGGAGGTTGTCATCCACCACGGACAGAATCTGGCCGTTGACTCCGTAGCCCAGATCGACGGCGTGGAGCGGGCTCATCCTGGCCCCGGTCATGTCGTAGACCGCGCGCGAGGGAAAAACGCTGAACGAGGACGGTCGCTGGCTGACGACGCTGTCGACCATCAATGTCCGTGGCCGCGAGAGCTTGTCGAAGCGTGGGTCTCCATCGAGCGCGGTCATCTGCTGTCGCACCAGCACCGCGTCGTTGCTATACAGACGGGCCACTTCGCGAAAATTCCGCCGCGCCACCGTCTCCCAGCCTCGTGGTGCGACCAGCGGCTGACCGAACGCCATGGGCCCCGGTGCGGCCCGATGCACCGCGGAGGTGTCCGCCTGCGCCGGGAGCGGGATGAAGGTCAACACCACCGCCACCCCGACGACGAGCGGGACACCTGACCACACCTGCTTGGCGGCCAGCGGTTCGACCTTGCGGTCGAGCACCCGGATGGGGCCCTTGTGGGACCGCAGATACATGGCTCCGCCGACCAAGAGCAGCGATCCCACCGCAGGCAGGCCTTGATACAGCCGCATCGGGGCGTCGCGGTAGAGCGTGCCCAGCGCGAAGAGCAGGGCGACACCCACCACCCAGGCGGCCGCGAACCCGAGGACCGCGCGCCGGAAGGTGCGGCCCACCGCGATAGCGGTGCCGAACGACGAGATCAGCAGGGTCGCCGCACCGGCCGCGCCCCGGCCACCCCCGGCGACGACCACCACCAGGTAGTACGGCAGGGAGAACACCATGAACAGCAGCGCCCAGACCCAGCCGAAGCGCGACACCGGCCGCAGCCCGAACAGCACCACACACGAACTGAGCAGGAACAGCCACATGGCCACCAGGTCGAGTCGCAACAGGTGGAAGTACATCGCAAAACGCGGCACCAGCACGGCCTGCACCAGCACCGCCAGCACCAGGCCCATGATCCCGACGATCATGTCGGTCTGCCGATCATGGATCGGGAGTTCGTTGCGTTTGCGCCGGGCCACCGCCACCGCCACCAGCAGCGCCACCACGGGTACGGTCCAGACGTAGCCGCCGATGCCCCCCGCGGTGGTGGTGTGCACCAGGCTGACGATGCTCGGGTAGAACGCGACCAGGGTGCTCGCGAGGATGAGCAGCCAGCGCAAGGCCACCCGGTAATTCGGATTGAGTCCGTAGTACCAGGTGCCCATCCTCGCGGAGAAGTTCTCCGGCGCCGAGGATTTGGGTTCCGCCTCGGGCGTGCTGACGGTCATGGGGTTCAGGTTTTCCTGCGGCGCGCGTTCACCACGGCGGCCAGCACCAGTGCCACCGCAATGAGGATGGTCACGCCGACACCCACCCAGACCAACGGGAAACTCTGCTCCTGGTCTTCGGCGGTGGGCGGGGGTGCGTCCTGCTCTGCGGTGTCCATCACCAGTGGCGGCGACTGCGGTGCCCCCTGCAGCGGCGGCACCGACAGCAGCGCATCGCCACTGAGCCGGGCCCAGCGCTGCGGATCGGTGTCCAGCCAGTTCAACAGGATGTCCAGCTGCGAGGGCGCGCCGTTGGAGGTCGCCACCAGCAGTGTCCGGTCACCGGAGTGCACTGCCTGCAGCGACCCGAAAGTCGTTGACGGGTTGAGTTGCAGCGTGGCGGATTCTCCGTCGCCGCCGGCGTTCTGCACCGTCAGCTCGCCGTCGGCGTTCCCCGCGACCGGCAACGTCACGTCGTCGTGGGTCCAGCTGGTCGCCTCGACCACCACCGCCGGGTTGCTCGATGCCAGCGCCTCTTCCACCGACACCACCGCGGTGTCGACGGGCAGTGAGCTCAGCCGTTGCAGGCCCACCATGATGCCCACCGCGCGACGGGTGTCGTCGAACCCGTCGGCGATGCCGACTTCCACACGCGGCATCAGAGCCTGGGGCAGAGACTGGAAGCCGCCGGGCACCGGCGGATGGGCGCGGGTGCTCTCGACCGGGCTGTCTCCGTCGATGGTCAACGTGATCGGCTGGAATTCACCGCACTGGCCGACGTTGCCTGAGATGTTCAGCGCGACGCCCAGGTTGGTGTAGCGCTGCAGCAGCCGATCCGGCACCTCGATCCAGCGGTCGATGACGCCGGTGTCGTCCACCGTCCACCGGTCGATCGTCTCGCCGCCGATCGAGGCGATCAGCTGCCCGCCGACCGACGGCGGCAGCGGCGTGTAGGAGCCTTTCAGCTGAACCCGGATGTCGTGTGCGGGGCGCCCGAGCCGGGTCTGGTCGAGCGCGATGTTCACCTGCGGCGTCAGCGCGGTCGCGGTCACCCCGGGCTGGCCGAGGTCGCGCAGCGACGTGACATCCGGCGGCAGTTGCGGATTGGACCGCAAGGGACCGACGACGGCCTTCGAACTCAATGCCAGCCGGCTGATGTCACTCGACAACAGGCGGGTCTGATTGGTCAGCTCTGCGGCAGGACCGCCGATCAGCAATGACGGAACTCCCGGGCCGTCGGTTAGCCGTACTCCCACCTCGTCGCCTTCGCGGATCACCACCCGCCTCTGGAACGGCAACGACGCGCCCGGTGGCACCTCTTGCCCGTCGGCCAACGGTGCGACCGTCACCACCGTGTTCTGTTGCCCGTAGCGGGCGACGACCGCGGTCGAAAGCCTGATCGCGGCATCGGTCTCGGCGCGGGTCGGCTCTTCCGGCAGGAAGAGATTGAGTTGCTGCAATACCGGCGGCAAGAACTCCGCAACGGTGCCCGGTGCGCGTTCCGTGCCGCCGTAGCGAATATTGGCGTCGACGAGACGAAGCGGATTCGACGGGTCCAGGCAGTAGCCCTCGATCGGCACCAGATAACTCCGCAGGGTCACGGTGACGGCATTGTCGGCGACTTCGGCGCCGGCCAGTGGCAGCGACACCGGCACTCTATCGGTGTTCGGCAGGGGCACCCGCGACAACGTGCGACCCTCCTGCGTGACAATCAGGGTGCCGGTCGCCACGTTGACCGGCAACTCCACCAGAACGTCCAAAGATGCAGGTAGAAGCCCCTGCGGAACCGGAAGGGTCAAGGATGTCTCGCCTTGAGCGCCGTAGAACGGGATGGTGGGCTGTGACCCCAGATCGGCGAGACTCAGTATCGGCGCTTCGGCGATCAAGCCGCCGTCCTCGGGTTCGGCGCCAGCCGGCGGCGCGCACAAGCCAACGAGCAGCGCCGCTCCAGTTACCGCTGCAAGTGCACGAACACCGCCATACCGACCCGCAATCACCGCAAAATGGTAGACACGAAGGCAGGCGCCCGCAAACACATCGGGAGAATTGCTACGTGCGGCACGGCCACGGTAGCCCGCAGCGGAGCGAATTTGACACATGCGTCAGTGGAACTCCGCCGTCTTCGCGGTCCGCACCGGCGACACCTCGGCTTCGGTCCCTCCGCGGTGCCGCTGGATACCGACCGGTTCGCCGACGGCCGTCGGTGCGCTCATCGGTCCGAGCCGGAACAGCCTCTGCGCGTGCGCAACTCGCGTGGCGAACGTCAACACCGCGCCCCGCGCCGTCGGCGACGGTAACCTTCGGGGCGACAGCGACGAAGGCAAAGGGGCAGTCGATGCCGGCACCACGACAGAACATGGATTGCTGAATGACCAACGGAGCCAGCCGATCCGTGGATCTGTTGTTCGACGTCAGGCACATCGACCAAAGCGGCATAGGAACGTATATGGCCGCTCAAGTACCGGTCCTGGAAGACGTGCTCGAACAGCACGGGCGCACACTAGCCCTGCTGGCCGACCGTACCAACGTGCCCGCGGTGCGCGACACCACCACGGTCGTATTCTCGGTGCCTCCGTCCGCTCCCATGTACTCGATCCAGGAGCAACGCGCCTGGGATCACGCCATCCGGACCGTGCGACCCAAAGCCCTGTGGCTGCCGCACTACCCTTTTCCGTTCACGCTCCTACGGCCGGGAAACAGAAGGATTCTGAGCTTCGCCACGGTCCACGACGACAATCATCTGCTGCCGGAACACATCAGCGGCCAGGGCCGCGCCCGCAGGGCCTACGCGCGGGCGATGCTCGAGATCGACGCCCGGAAGTCGAGCACGATCTTCACTCCGTCACGCGCCGCCGCCGATGCGCTCGCCGAGTTCGTCCCCAAGGCACAGTTCGTCGTGACACCGATCCCGCTCGACGACAGCTGGCTGGCACCGGTCGACCCCGAATTGTCCCCGGTACAAGGCCCGTATCTCCTCTATCTCGGGAATGTGAAGCGGCACAAGAATCTGTCGGCACTGCTGGCGGCCTACTCCCAAGTGCAGAACAAGATTCCGCACACCTTGGTGATCGCGGGCAGCGGGGCATCGGTGCGTCAACTCGACGAGCGCATCCAGATGCAGGCCGCCGGCCTGGGTGACCGGGTGCGGATGATCGGCCGGGTCGACTTCGAGGTGCTGCGCTCACTTGTCGCGGGCGCGGCCCTGCTGGTGATGCCCTCGTTCAACGAAGGAGCCGGCCTGCCGCCCCTGGAGGCGATGGCTTCCCATACCGCCGTGTTGTGTTCTGCGATTCCTTCACTGCAGGAGACGTGCGGCGACGGCGCGGCATACTTCGACCCGCACGACCACCAGGAGCTGGCGCGGCTGCTGCTGACCTACTGCACCGACGATGCGGCCCGAGCGGAGCTGGCCGCCAGAGGGTGGGCCCACGTGCGGCAGCGTCAGTCGAGTATCCCGATGACGGCGGCCGCAGACCACATCGCCGCAAAACTCGACGAGCGGGGCCGCTGACCCCCGGACGTCGCGGGCGACCACCATCACAGACCAGTCAACCCCGTCCTCGGCAGCGTTCGCTCACCGAGCCTTGCCCGCAGTGCACAACAGTGTGCGGTACGTGGACGGCCCGGTGCCGCCACCCGGCCAGTTTCGTGGCCCTGTCGCCTGGTCAGGCCGGTTTCGCGGCGGCGAAGGAGATCCTGCGGTGGTTGCCAGCCGGCGCCGCGCGACTCGTCACGAAATTTGCTGCACCTGTTGCGTCGCGGCGGTCGCCCCGGACCGATCCGCGGCACCTCTCGGCCCGGCGTGCGCTACACTCTCAAGGCATCGCAGCAAAGTCCGATCACCCAACTGGCACATGACAGGGGCATGCGTGTGGTCCAGGCGCACATCAGCGACGGCACAGTCGCACCGATGCGTTTCGCTTTCCTGACCGAGCTCTACTTTCCGCATGTCGGCGGCCAAGAAGTGTTCTTCCAGGAGCTCGCCGAAGCGATGGTGCGGCGCGGTCACACGGTCGACGTGTTCTGCATCGGCCACGACACCGATCTCGCCACCGACGAGGTGATCAACGGTGTCCGCGTACGGCGGCACCCACTCAGCACCACCTACACGAAACCGCGGGTGCCTGCCCTTCGGCGAAATTGGGGAAACGTGCTGCGGTACAGCACCTGGGTGCGCCGGCACGTGGTGTCGCAGCAGTACGACTTTCATCTGCTGAACCAGTGGCCGCTGCTGCATGTCCCTGCCCTACCCCGAAACATCCGCTCGCGCGCGGGCATTCACTGGTGCGAGATCCGTGAGGATCCGATCCTGAGCCAGGCTCAGAAGCGTTTACCGCTGCTGACCGGGTCGAACTTCGCGGTCAGCAACGCGGTGGCCGAGGCGATCACGGAACAGTCGGGCCGGCCGTGTTCGGTTCTGCCCAGTGGCATCGAACTCAGCCGGTACCGAACGGCAGACCGTAGCCGACGTTCGGGAGCGGTGTATGTGGGACGGCTGGCGCCGCACAAGAACCTTCCGCTCCTCATCGACGCTTTCGAGTTGGCCAGCGCCAGAGGATTCGCCGGTGAGCTGGTGATCGCCGGTGCGGGTCCGGCCCGCGCCGAGATCGAGGAGTACGCCCGACGCTCATCTGTCGCCTCGCGGGTGCGGGTACCGGGTTCGGTCAGCGAGGCGGAGAAGATCGACCTGCTGTCTCAGGCTGCCGTGCTGGGAATGCCCAGTCAGCGCGAGGGTTTCCCCAGAGTCATCGCCGAGGCCATGGCCAGTGGTCTCCCGGTGGTCACGGCCGAATTCCCCGAGAACGGCGCCAAAGACGTTGTAGCGCAATACGGGGCCGGTGTGGTGTGCGGTACCTCGCCGGACGCCTTCGCCGAGGCGCTGCTGGCAGCGGAAGCTCAGTGGGACGTGTTTTCTCAAGCGGGGCTGGTCGGCGCGAAATCTCTGGATTGGTCGGGTATTGCGCGGGCGCTGGAACTGCGCGCGACCACGGGGCGAGGCACGAGCCCCGCTGAGGAGCCGCGACATCAGACACAAGTCGACAAGAAGTCCTGAGTCATAGCCCAAGGAAGCGGAGGAGACGCTCGTGCGAGTGATGGTGACTGGTGGTGCAGGCTTCGTCGGACGGGAGCTGGTTCGCGCCCTCGGCCCGAAAGCTGATGTGCTGGTGGCCGATCTGTTGCGGTACGGCGCCCCCGAGTGGTTGACGCGTGATGCGCCCGGATTCAGATTCCACCGGCTCGACATCCGCGACGCCGCCGCCACGCGGTCGCTGGTGGCGTATTTCCAGCCGGACGTGATCGTCCACCTCGCGGCCATTCACTACATCCCCGAATGTGATTCGGACCCGGCGAACGCGGTGGCCACCAACGTCACGGGGACGATGAACGTGTTGGCGGCCTGCCCGCCCGGAGTCCGGTTCGTCTTCGCCAGCAGCGGCGCAGTCTACGCACCTGATGAGGCGCCGCACCGGGAGTACGAGTCCGTGCTCGCGCCGGCCGACATCTACGGTCTGACCAAACTGCAGGGCGAACAGTATGTCCGGATCTTCGCCGAGGAACGCGGTATCAACGCGGCCATCGTCCGGCTCTTCAACGTCATCGGCCCCGGCGAGACCAATCCGCACCTGCTGCCGGCGATCGTGACCCAGCTGCGCCAGGGCACAGACACCATCAACCTCGGGAACACCTGGCCCAAGCGCGATTACATCGACGTGCAGGACGCTGCCAACGGGTTCGCCGCCGCCGCGCTCGGCACCAACTCCGACGGCGTCGCGTGCGAGGTGGTCAATCTCGGTAGCGGACAGCAGTACTCCGTCGACGAGATTCTCACCCGCATGCGGTCGGCGTTGAACCTCGAATTCACCGTGCAACAGGACCCGAAGCGCATGCGGGCGGTTGACCGGCCTTACCTCGGCGCCGATATCTCACGTATCGCCGAGGTGTTCGGCTGGAAGCCGGTACACGAGTTGGACGAGACCCTGCAGCGCACCTGGGCCGACCCCGATCTGTCGGCGGCGCTGCGCGAGCGTTCCTCCGTGTGAGCGGCACCGGGACTCCCACCCTGACATTCGGTGTCGGCCTGACAACGGTGGGACGCTGGGATGAGCTGTCCCTCCTGCTCGACGACCTGGCCGGCCAGTCACGTCCACCACACGCCGTTGCCATCGCCCACCACGGTGACGGCGGCAACCCACCGGCGCTCGACGAGCTGGTGGAACGGTTTCGTGGAGTGCTCGAGATTCGCACGCTGGCCAGCCCGCGCGGTGTCTCCAACGGTCGCAATGCCGCGGCACGGGTTCTCGCCGACGTGGACTGGCTCTGGTTCCCGAATGACACCAGCCGGATCGACGCCGATTTCTTCGAACGCGTCGCACCGCACTGCGTGGCGCCCAGAACGGTTCTCGCGTTGCAGCTGGCTGACCGTGAGGGCCCCAGAAACCCTCTCCCCGAACGCGGCTCGCCGATGACACGACGCAATGTGTGGGGGGTCATCGAACCCGCCACGGTGTTCAGACGCGAACAGTTCATGGCAGTCGGCGGCTTCGACACCGAGCGCGGTTCGGGAGCCAACAGCCCATGGCAGGCCGGCGAGGGCACCGATCTCCTCCTCCGGATGGCCGAACGCGACGATTTCTCGATCGAGTGGATCAACGACATCGTGGTCCGCGCGCAAACCGAGTTCGCCCACCTGCCCCCGGAAGAGCGTCAACGCAAACTGCGCAACTACGGGCGCGGCGCGGGCAATGTGTTGCGCACGTGGCGTTACCCGCTCTGGTACAAGATGGCCCATCTGCTGGCGGCGGTGTTGCAACCGCTTCGCAATCCCGGAAAGTACACCCCGCGGGATGCGTTGGCGCTGTTGATCGGGCGAACCGAAGGCCTGCTGGGCAGGCCACTCTCCAGAGGTACGGACCATCAGGCGATCGTGCGGTGACACCGCGCGCGGCCTGGTGCTGCTGCTGTCGATCCTCCTGATCGGCACGGCCGCGCTCGCGTGCCGCGCGCCGGCCCCCGCGGTCGAGATCGGGATGACGGTGCATCCGCGGAACGCGGACCCAGCCGGCGTCAAGCGGCAGTTCGACCTGATGACGGAGATGAACGCGGCCTGGGTCAGGGTGGACATCGACTGGTCGGCGGTGGAAAGCCAACGCGGCCGGTTCGATTGGTCCTATCCCGATCTGGTTGTCGACGAAGCCGCGGCCCACGGGATCAACGTGCTGGCCGTCGTGGCGTTCAGTCCGGACTGGTCACGAACGACCACCACCGGCGATCCCACAACCGAACGGCATTCCCGTCCGGACCAGTTGTCGGATTACGCCGATTTCGCGCGTATCGCCGCCGAGCGGTACGCGCCGCGCGGCGTGCGCACCTGGGAGATCTGGAACGAGCCCAACACCAGGAAATTCTGGCCGCCACGTCCCGACGCCGACGAGTACGCCGACGTGTTCCGGGTGGCCGTGGACGCGATTCGCGGGGTGTCGCCGGATTCCACGCTCCTCATCGGCGGGCTGAGCCCGAAATTCGAGGAGCCGGAATCCGAGATCGCCCCCGTTGTCTACCTCGAGCAGTTGTACGCCAACGGTACGGCGCAACTCGCCGACGGAATCGCGGTTCACCCCTACAGTTTTCCCGCGTGGCCCATGGACCCTAGCCCGCGGACCGACGGCGGCTTCTACCACCTGCCCGACGTGCATGCGGTGATGGAGAGAAACGGTGATACCCGAAAGCGAGTGTGGATCACCGAGTTCGGCGCACCCACCGGGACCGGACCGTATGCGGTGTCGGAGGAGGATCAAGCGGCGGCGCTGTTGCAGGCCCGCGATCAGGTTCAGCAGTGGGACTGGGCCGGCCCGCTGATCTACTACGAACTGGTCGACGGCGGCTCAGACACCGATGACACCGAGCAGAATTTCGGGTTGCTCCGGGAAGACCTGTCGCCGAAGGCCGCAGCGTTGGCGCTGATGGGCGACGGTGCCGGCTGAGCCCTACACGAGACGGCGTAGCAGCGGCCTGACCCGGCCCGGCATCCGGGCGACCAGCCGCTCGATCAGTCCTGGGTCCACCATCGACGAGACCCTCAGCACCTTCAGACCGATCAGGTACACCACGATGGCGGCCGGTATCGCGACCAGCAGCGAGACCGCGCCGCCCAGTTCCATCACGGCGAAATACGCCACCGCCGCCTGCGCCACTGCGGCCAGCGCTATCGCCCCCAGTGCCCGGTAAGGGGGTGAAATCTTCAGCCGTCTTGTCACGTACCAGGTTTCGATGAGTACCACCGTCACCTGCACGATGCCCCGCGACCAGGCCGCGCCGATCAAACCGAAGCGGGGTACCAGTAGAAACCCCAGCGCGATCGTGCCGATGAGACCGATGCCGTTGGACATCAGCAGGAACCCGGTCTTGCCGATGCTCTGCAGCAGATAGAACGTCGTGACGCCCAGGCTGCTCACCGCGGCCGCGATGAGCAGCACCGAGGCAACGGCGGCGGCACCGGCGAATTCCGTGCCGAACAACATCGGCACCAGAACGGGTGCAATCGCCGCGAGCCCGAAACAGAGCGGCACGATCAGCATCGCGATGAGTGCCGTCATCGTCCGGTACAGCTTGTGCATCTCGCCTTGGGCCCCGAGGCCGTGCTGCTCGCTGAACCGCGGCAGCAGCGCCGAAAGCAACAGGGGTGGCAGCTGTACCGCCATCTCGGCCACCGTCACCGCTGCGGCGAACAAGCCGACAGCGCCCAGATCGGTGTAATGCTCGAGAAACAGGATCTCCGTTCGGCCGAACACCAGGCCGCCGAGCACCGCGGTGGCCCAGCTGGCCAGCGCGAACTTGGTGACCTGACCCCGAAGTTCCTGCCCGACATGAGGTTTGACGCGTAACAAGCGAAAGATCCGGCTCGCCGGCAGGAGGTTGGCGGCGATGAAACCGGCGAGCGCGCCGGGTATCCCGAACAGCCACGCCCCCAGCGCCATCACCGCGAGTTTGATCAAGGCGGAGTAGGCGGACAACCGGGCGAGCTCACCGAATCGTTGCTCGCCGCGCAGGTAGAACTGGTAGACCTCGGCCATCCGCCAGCTGATGAACCAAACCAGAGCCAGTCCGATCACCACGTTGCGGGTGGTCTCGGAAGGTCCCTCGATGGCACCTCGACCCGGCCAGTACAGATAGGCGAGCAGCGCGACGGCGCCGACGATCGCGGCGACGGTGGACAACCGGGTGGTCGCCCCGATGAGACCGTCGGCTTCGTCGTCGCGGCCTTCGGCACGCAGATTCGGGATGAACCGCTGCTGCACTGTGCCGATGCCGAGCCCGGCGATCATCGATCCGATGGTCACGCAGAACACCACGTAGGCGAAGACACCGAGATTGTCGGGGCCGAGTAACCGTGCGGTGATGGCATTTCCGATGAATCCCGCGAGAGCGACTGCGGCACCGGAGGAGAACCCGAGCAGGGTGTTGCGAGCGAATGACGGCGACATCAGCGCCGGAGTTTCTTCAGCCGTCCCGCACCGAGCCGCAGCACCGACTTGGCGGCGCTCGCCCACGCCAGCCGGCCCGGCCGTCCGTGCTTGACTGCGGCCGCGACCGACGTCGCGACGCCGCGCAGCGATCCGGCTCCCAGCGCCGACCCGACCGGAGAGGTCAACAGGTAGTCGCCGCGCACCCGATCGGATTCTCCCGCGAGTTCGCGGACGCCCCAGTCGATCAGGTCTTGACTTCGATCGACCCCGGAGCGCGACAGCGACGCCGCGGTCCACACGATGTCCACCAGTGGCTCAGCCACCTGGATGATGGGCAGGTCGGGATAGGCGCGCCGAACTTCGATGAGCCACTTGGGATCGTCGTGTATCGAGCCGGCCGCCACCGACAGCGGCACCGTGTCGGCCAGCGTCCGCGGGAACACCAGGGTGGATGTCTGGACCATGTTGAACGCTTGTGGCGTCCGGAGCTCGAACAGGTACGGGGCGATGGGTTCGTGGCTGCTGATCAGGTTCTTGGGCCCGATGACCGGCTGGCGTCCGTCGATGTGGACGGTGAATCGCGAGGAGATGATCCAGCGGTCTCCTGGCGGCGCGGCAGCCAGCTGCTTCTCGAGTTTGTCTGGGCGCCAGGTGTCGTCGTCATCGAGGAGCGCGACGACGGTGCCGGTGGCCGCTTCGACGCCGATGTGCTTCGCGGCACTGGCCCCCACGCCCCCCGGTGTCTTCAGCACCCGGACCGCCGGCGAGGGCGGCAGATCGGGCTGACAGTCGGCGTCCAGCACGACGATGACCTCGCTCGGCGGTGAGGTCTGTTGCAGCGCGGACTCGACCGCTTTCGCCAGGCTGGGTCGTCCGATCGTCGGAATGACCACGCTCACTGTCACGTCAGAACCCATGTCGCAGCCCCTCCCCCGCGGGTGTGTCATGTCTGGTCAGGATCAGCACGGCGAAAACCAGGCCGCTGATCGGAAACAGTTGCAGATTCGGCAGGAGAGCCCAGACGGCCTCGGTGGTCGCGGCGATGAAGAACGCCATGAGAAAACCGAAGCACGCGATCTGCTGATTGGTGGCAGGCAAGGCGCCTGCCGACACTATCGCAGCGACCAACAGTGGCACCAGGACAACCAGGCCCAGCAGACCCGATTTGACCAACGTGTCGACAACCATGTTGTGGCCGGTTCCCACGAACGCCCACTTTGCGATGTTCCCCGATTCCTGCGCTTCGTTGAGAAACCAGTTGAGGCCCATGCCGGCCACGGGAGAGTCCTGCCACACTTTGATGCTTTCCGCCCATACGTGGGCGCGATCGGTGAAGGCGGACGGATCCCACTTCACGAACGGGACCACGAACATGACGCTGGCGGCCGAAACGGCCAGAGCGGTACCGGCGATCCGGACCGAGATCATGGACCGGAACCAGCAGAGCACCCACCACAACGAGATCAACCCCGCTGCGATCAGCGCTGTCCTGGACGCCGCTGCCAGCAACGTGACGATCAGGATCGCCGCGGTGACAAGCCGCCACCGGGTCTCGGTGATCAGCGGCACGAACGCGAAGGCCAGGGCGCAGTACATTCCCAGGACGTTGGCGTGGCCGAATGGGCCGGCCAGTTCCCACCCGGCGATGATCGCCTTCTGGGACTCGGCGTTGTACATCATGAACTCCGGGATGATCAACCCGCCGATGAGCGAGTACACCGCGATCGCGGCAACGGTCATCGGTAGCCACTTCAGGCCCGCGATCGGGGCTCCGGTGTTCCACAAGGCCAACACAAAAAGATTCGCCAGCGCGATCTTCGGAAGATCAGCCGTGGGTGGCATTTCCGGACTGAACAGAAACGGCAGATTGACTGCGAGCAGGACGATCAGCAGGCCGGTGATGTCCCGGTTGGGATGACCGCCCATCAGTGCCACCAGGGCGCTCAGGGCAAGCAGAAGTGCTGAGCCGCCGAGACTGGCCAGCTGGGCCAGGGGCAGGTCCGCCGAAGCGGCGGCCTCCCCCGGCGGCAGGATCGGCGAGTGCTCCACGCTCAGATACGTGATCAGGTCCGGCGTGACCACCAGTGCGATGGCCCCGACGATTAGCAACGCAAAAGCCGTGTTCCGGCGTCGCTCATCGGTTGCCGTCGATGCAAGAATGCGGGGAATCGCCGCGAGATAGGTCCCGAACGACGTTGCGGGACCGGTTGCCGTAATTGCTTCCCGGCGGTTCGGTTTGGGCGCGGCGGCTACGAATGTGGTTTGGGTGCGGTGTCGTTCGAATTCGTAGCGATCCATGGATCTGTCAGTTCTTCTGCGAGCTGCGGCGCCAACGTCCGCGCTGCTCCTGCGACGTGCGGTGCGTGCCGTAATGGTCTTCGCGCTGAGATCGCTTCTTGGCCGGTGTCATCGTCAGAACCGCACCGAGCAGCGGTGCCCCGGCTCGCCGGAGTGTGTGGATAGCATCGGCCAGTTGTTTTCGTCTGGTCCTGCCGAACTGCGCGACCAGCAGCACGCCTTGGGAATTGGTGGCCAACAGAGCGGCATCCGGTACCAGAAGTGACGGGGAATCGACCACCACGTAATCGAACTGTCGGCTCAGTTGGCTCAGAACATCTTTGGCCACCCGGGATTCGAGCAGCTCCGTGGGGTTGGACGGAATGGCACCTGAGGTCACCACGGTCAGTCGGGCGTGGCCTGACGGTTGCAGCGCCTCCTCCAGAGACGCCGCGCCGGCGAGCACGGTGCTCAAACCCGTTTGACCGGCCGGGTCGAAACACGACGCGACCTTGGGCCGCCGTAGATCGCCGTCGACGAGCACCACATCGTGTTTGGCTTCGGCCAACGCCAAAGCCAGGTTGACGGCCGTCATGGTTCTGCCCTCGTCGGGCATGCAGCTGGCGACCAGCAGCACGCGGGGGCCGTCGGTGACTTCGAGGAATCGCAGATTGATTCGCAGGTCGCGGAACGCTTCGGCCACCGGTGACCGGTCGCTGTCGAAGGGGATGAGCGGCTTTTCCCGGCGCTGACCGTCGAAGGGGATTTCGGCGAGCAGCCCTACTCCCGTGGCCTTTTCCAGGTCTTCCGGACCATGGACCGAATCGTTGACACGGTCGCGGAACAGGGCCAGCACGATTCCGAGTAGTGCGCCCATCACGGTGGCGATTGCCAGAGTGCGAACCGTCTTCTGATTGACCGGGTTGTCGGGGATCTCCGCGCGTTGTTGCACGATCACCCGTGCGTTGGGCTCAGCGCCCAGTTCGGGGGTTTCCAGTCCCGCCGCCATGACGACGAACTCGTCGGCCAGCGTGTTGGCGATATCGCGGGCGCGTACCGGTGAGGAGTCCAACACCACGACGTCGATCAGCACGGTGCCGGTCGGTGCACTCGCTTCGACTTCTTCCTGCAGTTCATCGGCGCTCATGTCGAGCCCGAGCTTGTCGATGGTGCGCTGTGCCAGGATCTCGCCCATCAGCAGTTCGGTGTAGGAGAGCACCCGGCGTTCCGCGAAGAGGCCGCCATCATAGGTCTGGCTGTTGGTGCCGTCGGAGGTCGTCGAGACGAACAGCCGTGTCGAGGCCTCGTACTGGGGAGTGATGACGAACGAGTACGCGAGCGCCCCCAGAACGGCGACAACTGTTGTGGCGCAGATGATCTTCCACCGGGTGCGCAAGATCCGCGCGAAGTCCTGAACAGTCAAGTGCGACCCTTCATCACCGATGCTCACCCTCGTCAGACCCGCTCGTTGCGCCAGCCGGCAAGCGCACAAGTCGTCACACGCTATCCCAGAATGTAGATTAACGCCCCCTCGCGCGCGACATCGGCCCTTTCCGCCAGCAACAACGCGCCAGGCCCCTGGGCCCGCCGGTATAGTCCGAAACCTGTTGGCATTTCTGAGCTCGAACAGTCGAAAGTAGAACCGCGTGCACCCGGTTAGTTCACTCCTGGCGGCGATGAACAGCAATGCGAGTCGAGGTGGCGCACTGCGCGCGCTGATCGTCGCGACGGTGCTCATCATGCCGACGATGCTCGCGGGGTCGGTCGCAGGCCCAGCGCATGCCGAACCCAGCGATGCTGCCGACACTGTGGATTCTGCCGGAGTGCGGCTGGCCTGGCCCACCCTCGGGCTGGAACCCGAGACGTTCCTCAGCGCCAACAGCAAGACCGATTTCTCGGTGCCGGTGCCCACCGGGCTGACCGCCGGGCGATTGCAGGGCCTGATCCACGCGCCCATGAACATCGACGCCGGGTACCTCGAGATCGCGGACGGCGACGGCAGGTTCCTCGCGGCGATCGATCTACCCGCCGCGTCATCGGCGCAGGCGGTGACCCCGTTGGACGTCGACATCTCGGGCGCTCGAATCCGGGCATCCACGCTCGACCTCTCGCTCACCGTCCGTCCACTCGACAACGCCGACCGGTTCTGTGGACCGCTGCAGCAATTGACAGTCAGTGATCTGGCAACGGTTTTCACCGGGACCGAATCGCCGGCGACCACGATCTCGAACTTCTTCCCGCCGGTGCTCGAGCGCGTCACGATCTATGCGCCCACCGACGCCGACGCCGCTGAGCAGCAGTCGGTGCTGACCCTCGTCTCCACGCTCACCCGGCTTTACCATCCTCAGCCCTTGGAGACAAGAGTTGTCAATCAGCCTCGTGGTGCGAATCCGCCACCGGCCGGTCAATTGACTCGGGCGATCGTCGTCGAGTCGGGTGGTCCCGCCAGCCTGAGCGTCGAAAATGCCGGGGCACCAAGCGCTTATCTGCGGGTGTCCGGCCAGGGGGACGAACTCTCGACGCAGGTGTCGCTGCTCGTCAACCAGCTGCAGTCACTGGTCCAGACGGCCGCCACTCGCGTCGAGCAAGCCGGATCCGTCGTCCCGCCCAGTGCGGACACCCTGACGTTCGGCGAGCTGAACGTCACCGGTAGGACGGACGTGCTCCGCACCGGAAACCTGCGGGTCGGGGTGGATCGGGCGGCGCTGGGCGGCGGTCGTGTCGACGGTGTGCAGGTGCATCTGCTCGCCGATTACACACCCGTCCCCGGGGACGATTCGGCCAGTGTCGTGGTTCGCTCCAATGATGTTGTGGTGTACCGGGCCCCGCTCAACGACAGTGGGCGACTCGACGCCACCTTCGACATGAACAACCAGGCCTTCGGTCAGTGGATCAACTTGGATCTTGCGCTCACCTACACACCGAACGAATCATGCGGGCCCTTCATCGCCCCCATCACCTTCCAGATCGATCCACAATCGACGTTGACCCTGCACCGCGGTGGTCCCCCGCTCAACGGCTTCGGCGCCGTGCCGTCGGAGTTCAGCCCCAGTTTCCTGGTGGCTCTGGACGGCACCAGCCCGAATCAACTCTCCTACGCCGCCCGGACAGTCTCGGCGATCGCGCGTCTCACCGGCGCGCCGCTGGCACCACAGGTGGTCGATGTGAAGACCGCCGTCGACGCCAACTCGGGCGCCCTGATTGTCGCCGAATCCGCAGCGCTGGCGGACACCTCATTGAACCCGCCGGTCGGCGGTGACGGCGCCACGGTGGACCTCGGACTGCCCACCGAGCTCCGCGCGAACATCGACGAGGGACTGGGTTCGATCCAGGTCTTCGCCGACCGGCCACGCAACCGTTCCGTCGTCCTCGTCACGACCACCGACGAATGGGGATTGGTGGATCCGCTCTTCGGCTACATCGAGGGGCTCGAAGGCGGTTGGTCGGCACTGACCGGAGATGTGCTGGCCGCAGGTGCGGGCGGTATCCCCACCAACGTCGCGATACGAGCCGATGCCGAGGCCGTCGACACCTCTGCGGCGACGGCGCCGAAGTCGTTGCAGCGGTGGATTCCATTGGGCGTGGGTGCGGCCGTCGTCGCCGTCATCGCCATCGCCGCGGCAATGCTGTGGACCAAGAGACGCCGGCCCGTTCGGGCCGGCGTGCTGGACGATTGAACGCGCGTGTCGTCGAAATGACGGCGATCCACTCCAGCGGCAACCGAATGCCGCCGATTCGACTAGCGTGTTGCGAATGAGCAGCACGGTGCCGCGGTTCGATGATTGGCTCAACCGCAAGCTCGAAGAGTGCGCACAAGTCGCCGGCCTGGACGTGGAGACCTACGTTGCTCATGCCGTGGCCGAGAAGATGCTGGCCGACCTGAGAGCTGCCGACAGCCCGTCCGTCGAGGAGGCGGCCAGCCGCCTGTTGGCTGCCGGAGTGCCTTCTGCCGCTGGGCCATCGGAAATCTCGGCCACCATCAGTGACCCCGCCCGACTGCGTGCGCTGTATGCCACCGGACTCCTCGACTCCGCCCCCGAGGAGGTGTACGACCGGATCACGCGTGCGGCCGCGGCAGCCCTCGACGCTCCGCTGTCCTCGATGACACTCATCGATGCCGACCGGCAGTACTTCAAGAGCTCGGTGGGCATGGATCTGCCAGACCCGGCATTCCGTGAGACACCGCTGGAGCGGTCCGTCTGTCAGTACGCCGTGGCCTCGGGTGCGCCGTTGGTCCTCGAAGACATGCGGGCCGACCCGGCCTTCAAGGATCACCCCGCGGTCGTCGACGGAACCGTGGCGGCCTATCTCGGCATCCCGCTGATCGATCATGACGACAACGCCATCGGGACGCTGTGCGTGTTCGACGTCAAGCCCCGGCAGTGGGGATCCGGGCACCTCCAGGTTCTGAGCGATCTGGCAAAGATAGCGACCGACCGCATCTTCGGCCCTGGCCCCGGCCCCGGCTTGAATGCCTGAATAACGCTTTTCCAGCAAAGGCGCACCGCTAACTGTGCGTTTGCTGAGCGACACTGGCATCGACATTTCATTTGGTGTCCGGTGTTGCCGCAATGCCGCGTGTAGTACGTTTGCTATCCAGTCACGTTGCAAAGGGGTGGCGGATGCAGCATGAACCGACTCATGTCGGTCTGATACCCGACGGCCTGCGACGGTGGGCCAGCGCCAACAACTGCTCACTCGACGATGCGTATCTTCGTGGCGCCGAAAAGGTGACCGAGATACTTGTTGCACTCCAACGACACCAGGTACGAACCGTTTCGGTGTACAACCTCAGCCAGGCCAACCTGGCGCGACCCAACCTCGAGCTGAGCGCCGTGTACGCCGCCTCGATCCACTTCTTCACCACGCTGATCCCGGCACATTTCGATCCGGCCGAGTGCAGTGTGCGGCTACACGGTGATAGACGTTTGCTCCCGGGTGATTTTCTGGCCGCGGCGGAGGGCTTGGAAAATGCCATGCACGGCGACGATTTCCATATCAACATCCTTGCTGCCTATGACGCGATGGATGAATTGCGGGCCGCTCATCTGCTGGCGGAGCGAGACGCTTGCGATATCAGCGAAGCCTTCGAGATCGGCCAGGTGGATCTGGTCATCCGCAGCTCCCCCGAGCCTCTGCTGAGTGGATTTCTGCCGATGCAGAGCCAGTACGCTCAGCTGCGATTCCTGACGACGGCGCTCAACGATCTCCAGCCAGGCGACCTCGACGACCTCATCGCGGACTACCGGCGCTTCCCGCAGCGCCGGGGCCGTTAGTCCGGCATGGTCTCTCGCCGTGACCCGCTGATCGTCGGTGCGGGCCCAGCTGGGCTCACCGCTGCGCTGAAGCTCGCAGAACGTGGCGTTGCGGCCCGGATCTATGAAGGCACGGGCACCGTCGGCGGCTTGGCCCGCACCCCCACGGCCGGCCCCTGGCGGGTGGACCCGGGCGGTCACCGATTCTTCACCAAAGACGAAGAGGTGTTGGACCTCTGGAACTCTCTGCTGCCGGCCGATCAGTGGATCTCGGTGCCGCGGAGCTCCGCCATGCTGGTCAACGGCACCTACGTGCAGTATCCGCTGATCGGGCGTGATCTGTTGACCGCAATGGGGTTTCGACAGGGTCTGCACGGTATGGGCAGCCTGTTGTGGTCTCGGATCCGTCGCCGCGGCCGACGCCCCGGCCACTCGGCGAGCTTCCGCGAATGGGGCACACACGAGTTCGGTCGCTACTGGTACACGATGTTCTTCGACGGCTACGTCCGCAAAACGTGGTTGGCCGATCCCGGGGCGATAGCCAGTGATTGGGCCAGTCAACGGATAAAACCGATCGCCTGGCACCTGCTGGGTGGCCGAGGGCCCAAGAGCCAAGACACCTTTCGTTATCCGCGGCTCGGACCGGGGCAGCTGTGGGAAGCCGCAGCAGCGGCGTCGGTCCAGGCCGGCGCGGTCATTGCCCTCAACTCCCCCGTGGCCTGCATCCGCTCCGACGGCGATGGCTGGGTGATCGAGCTGCAGAACGGCCAAACCGCCTCCGGTGATGCGGTTTTTTCGAGTATGCCGCTGCGCCAATTGGTGGACATCCTGGAACCGGAGCCACCGCAGCATATTCGGGCCGCCGCCGCCGCGCTCAAGCACCGGGCTCTGATCACCGTCGCCGTCGCCCTCAACAAACGTTATGAGATTCCGTTCAATTGGGTGTACACGCCCAGCAGGGAGTTTCGCGTCGGCCGGGTGCAGAACTACTGCCGCTGGTCGGATTCGCTGGCGCCGGAAGGCTTCGACGGCACGTATCTGGGCCTGGAGTACTTCACCCTCCCCGACGATGATCTGTGGATCATGATCAACGAGAGTCTTGGCACCATCGTCGAACAGGACCTCCGGGCATTGGGTTTCGACGAATCTGCGATCGACCACGTCGCGGTCGTGCGCTCACTGTCTGCATATCCGATCTACGACTCGGCGCGCGATGCCAACGTCGCAGCGATCCGCGACTACCTGTATCGGGCCCATCCGACCCTGCACCCGATCGGTCGTAACGGTATGCACCGCTACGACAATCAGGACCATGCCATGCTGAGCGCCATGCGCAGTGTCGCCCGGTACTTCGGCGAGGATGTGGACCCGTGGCAGGTGAACACCGAACGGCACTACCACGAGTCGAACGTCATCAATAGGTGACAGCCTGAGTCCGAGGCTGGCGAGGGACGAGCCAGGCGAAGGAGCTCAGGCCCGACGAACCAGCCTGAGTCCGAGGCTGGCCGGGGGTACCTCCCGCTTGCGGGGGCGGGACGAGCCAGGCGAAGGAGCTCAGGCCCGACGAACCAGCCTGAGCAACTACTCCGAGCCGCGAAGAACCGCCGCCACCGTGAGCGCCAGGATCTTGAGATCCAGCACCAGCGACCAGTTCTCGATGTAGTAGTTGTCCCATTCGGCGCGATCGGCGATCGAGGTCTGGCCACGGAGGCCGTGCACCTGCGCCCAGCCGGTGACGCCGGCTTTCACCCGATGTCGCTCACCGTAGCGCCGGATCTGCATCTCGAAGAGTTCGACGAACTCCGGCCGTTCGGGCCGCGGGCCCACCAGGCTCATGTCGCCCCGCAGCACGTTGATCAACTGCGGCAGTTCGTCCAGCGAGGTGGCGCGCATGAACTTGCCGATCTTCGTCCGGCGGTCCACCCCCTCGACACCGCCTGGCGCAGCACCGGTTTGGAGCTCGAACTGCGCATCCGAAGCGCGCGGAGGACGCATCGACCGGAACTTCAGACATTCGAACACCCGACCATCGCGTCCCACCCGGTCCTGGCCGAAGAAGATCGGTCCAGGGGAGCTCAGGCGGACCAACAGCATGAGCGTCAAGAACAACGGCGAGATCGCCAGTAGCCCAAGGCCGGCGATCACACGGTCGGAGAGGTGTTTGGCGGCGAACTGCCACCCGTTGGGGTTGGTGTAGGCCAGGGCCAACAACGGCAGCCCGCCGATGTGGTCGATGTGTGCGCGGGTGCCGATGGTGTCGAACATGCGCGGCACCACCCACACCCGTAGTCCGAGTCGGTGAGCGATGTGGATGACGTCGGTGAGCACTTCGTCGCGGCTCCGGGAGAACGCGACGACGATGTTCTGTGCGCCCGTGGCCTCCACCACGGCTTCGAGGTGCTCGGGCGCACCGACATACGGAATCAAGAAGTCCGGCGCCGCGTCATTGCCCGACTGTGGCGCCTCGACGTCGAGTAGGCCGATCGGCACCAGCCCGTACTCTGGCGAGCCCTGCAACCGCTGGACAATCTGGTGCGCCACACGGCCATTGCCCACGATGAGTGTGGGGACGGCGATGCGGCGCGGAAGCCGCAGCACACGGCTCCCCAGGAGAATGAGGATCCGCCCCAGCGGAATGGCAACTGCAGCGCAGCCCCAGGTAAACAGCCAGATCTCGCTGCGCGAACCTTGGACCTGGAACAGGTTCAGCTTTTCGAACAACACGAGTACGGCCAGATACAACGCCGACGCAAGTGCGATCGCGACCTCGATCGGTCCGATGTCATCGATGGTCCGACGGTTGAGATCTGACCGATAGAGATCTCGCAGGCTCATCAGCCCGATCAACATCGGCACGAAGAGGAACAGGAGTGCGAAGGGAATGTACTGGCCGACCCTCGTCAGCCACCACCACGCCACTGCCACCGCGATCGCCGCAAAAACGAAGTCGCCCACCATGGTGACGGTTTTGACGAAGGTGTCGGCGCGATCCCCGAAGGGCACCCGGAACCGGGGCTGGCCCGATGATTCTTGGGCGCGCAGCGCTTCGCTGATGCGTAGTCGCGTTGTCGTCGACGCATCGACGAGAGCGGGTCGAGGGGTCATCTGCGTCTCAGCCCGCCAACCGAGTGTCCGACAGAGGGCGTGAGACGTGCGCACGGGGCATCACCAGGACAAAACGCGAGCTATAGCCGGGGCACACAGCAAAAGGGTAAGCAGATTTTATCCCGCCCGCAAACACATCGGAGAAAAACAAAAAGTGCCCGTCGCGATTGCTCGCGACGGGCACTTCCTGCGAAACGCAGCAATTCGCCTGCTACTTGGCCTTTTCCAGGACCTCGACCAGACGCCAGCGCTTGGAAGCCGACAGCGGACGGGTTTCCATCAGCGAAACGCGATCGCCGATACCGGCATCGCCGTTCTCGTCGTGCGCCTTCACCTTGGTGGTGGTGCGGATGATCTTGCCGTACAGCGGGTGACTCTTGCGGTCTTCCAGCTCGACGACGATGGTCTTCTGCATCTTGTCGCTCACGACGTAGCCGATGGCGGTCTTGCGACGGCCACGCGGCTTCTCGGTGCGGGGCGTGTGCTTGGCGCCCTTTTCGTTCTCTGCCATCAGGATTCCTCACCACCATCGGGCCCGGACGTCAGACCCAGTTCACGTTCCCGCAGCACCGTGTAGATGCGTGCGATTTCCCGCCGCACCGTGCGGAGCCGGCGGTTGTTGTCCAGCTGTCCGGTAGCCATCTGGAAGCGCAGATTGAACAGCTCTTCCTTCGACTCGCGCAGACGATCGGTCAGCTCTTCCTCGGTGAGCTCACGCAGTTCGCCCGGCGACACTCCAACTGCCATCAGAACTGCTCCTCTCGAGTGATGATGCGTGCCTTGATCGGCAGCTTGTGGATCGCGCGGGTCAGTGCCTCGCGCGCGGTCTTCTCATCCGGGTAGCTGAGCTCGAAGAGCACGCGGCCCGGCTTGACGTTGGCGACCCACCACTCCGGCGAACCCTTACCGGAACCCATGCGGGTCTCGGCGGGCTTCTTGGTCAGCGGGCGGTCCGGGAAGATGTTGATCCACACCTTGCCGCCACGCTTGATGTGCCGGTTGATGGCGATACGAGCGGACTCGATCTGACGGTTGGTCAGATACGTGTGCTCCAGCGCCTGGATACCGTAGTCACCGAAGCTCACCGAAGTACCGCCGCTGGCGATACCGCGCTGGCGGGGGTGGTGCTGCTTGCGGTGCTTGACCCTGCGAGGGATAAGCATGTCTAGCTCTCCGTAGTCTCTGTCGCGCCTGCCGCGGCCTCGGTGCCTTGGGTCGCTTCGGCGACCGCGGGGGCCTCCGTGGCGGCCCGGCCGGCGTCAGTGCTGGTGGCGGTGGTGCCCGACGCACCGCTGCGACGCGGGCGAGTGCCCGACGGGCGCTCGCGACGCGGCCGGTCAGCGGCCGGGGCTGCGGCGGCCAGCTCACGCTTGCCACCCACGATGTCGCCCTTGTAGATCCAGACCTTCACGCCGATGCGGCCGAAGGTGGTCTTGGCTTCGTACAGGCCGTAGTCGATGTCGGCGCGCAGCGTGTGCAGCGGCACCCGGCCTTCGCGGTAGAACTCCGAGCGGCTCATCTCGGCGCCGCCGAGACGGCCCGAGCACTGCACCCGGATGCCCTTGACGTTGGGCTGACGCATCGCCGACTGGATGGCCTTGCGCATCGCGCGGCGGAACGCCACGCGGTTGCTCAGCTGCTCGGCGACACCCTGGGCCACGAGCTGCGCCTGGCTCTCGGGGTTCTTCACCTCGAGGATGTTCAGCTGGACCTGCTTCTTGGTCAGCTTCTCCAGGTCGGCGCGGATGCGGTCGGCTTCGGTGCCGCGACGGCCGATCACGATGCCGGGGCGCGCGGTGTGGATGTCGACGCGCACCCGGTCACGGGTGCGTTCGATCTCCACATCGGCGATGCCGGCGCGCTCCAGGCCGGTGGCCAGCAGACGGCGGATCGCGACGTCTTCCTTGACGTAGTCGGCGTACTGCTTGTCGGCGTACCACCGGGACTTCCAGTCGGTGGTGATACCGAGGCGGAAGCCGTGGGGATTGATCTTCTGGCCCACTACTCCGAGCCCTCCTTCGAATCGGTGGCCGTGGCTTCCGTGGCTTTCGCAGAAGCGGCCTTGCTGGCCTGCGCACGCCGCGAGCGCGCGTTGGAGGCACCCTTGGCGCCTCCGTCCTTGCGCGGACGCGACTCCACGATCACGGTGATGTGGCTGGTGCGCTTGCGGATCCGGTAGGCACGGCCCTGCGCGCGGGGACGGATGCGCTTGGCGGTGGGGCCTTCGTCGGCGAAGACGGTGGCGACCACCAGCGAGTCGGGGTCCAGACCCTCGTTGTTCTGCGCGTTGGCCGCGGCGCTGGCGATCACCTTGGCGACGGGCTCGCTGGCGCTCTGCGGCGCCCAGCGCAGGATGTCGAGCGCTTCGGCGACCGACTTACCACGCACCAGGTCGATGACCCGGCGCGCTTTGGTCGCCGAGACGCGCACGAAGCGCGCCTTGGCGGTCGCGGACGGATATTCGATTGCAGTAGTCATCGCCTCTTGCTCTTCCGGTCATCCTTGATGTGACCCTTGAAGGTGCGGGTGGGGGCGAACTCGCCCAGCTTGTGCCCGACCATCGCCTCGGTGACGAACACCGGCACGTGCTTGCGACCGTCGTGGACGGCGAAGGTGTGGCCGATGAAGTCGGGGAGGATGGTGGACCGACGGGACCAGGTCTTGATGACCTGCTTGGTGTTCTTCTCGTTCTGGACGTCGACCTTCTTGAGCAGATGGTCGTCGACGAACGGGCCCTTCTTCAGGCTACGTGGCATCGCTTGATCCTTTCCGGCCTAGCGCTTCTTGCCGGTGCGCCGGCGGCGGACGATGAGCTTGTCGCTCGGCTTGTTGGGCTTGCGGGTACGGCCTTCCGGCTTACCCCACGGGCTGACCGGGT
Source organism: Mycolicibacterium sp. SMGY-1XX (assembly GCF_059132455.1). Classification (NCBI taxonomy): domain Bacteria; kingdom Bacillati; phylum Actinomycetota; class Actinomycetes; order Mycobacteriales; family Mycobacteriaceae; genus Mycobacterium; species Mycolicibacterium sp. SMGY-1XX. Next base: position 1,650,743 of record NZ_CP101139.1, on the reverse strand, counting down.
GGCGACCACCGGAGGTCTTGCCTTCACCACCACCGTGCGGGTGGTCGACCGGGTTCATCACGACACCGCGGACGGTGGGGCGCTTGCCCTTCCACCGCATACGGCCGGCCTTGCCCCAGTTGATGTTGGCCTGCTCGGCATTGCCCACCTCGCCGACGGTGGCGCGGCAGCGCACGTCGACGCGGCGGATCTCACCCGAGGGCATACGCAGGGAGGCGTAGGAGCCTTCCTTACCCAGCAGCTGGATGCTGACACCGGCCGAGCGGGCCAGCTTGGCACCGCCACCGGGCCGCAGCTCCACGGCGTGGATGACGGTACCGGCGGGGATGTTGCGCAGCGGCAGGTTGTTACCCGGCTTGATGTCGGCGTTGGCGCCGGACTCCACGATGGCACCCTGCTTGAGGCCTTCGGGGGCGATGATGTAGCGCTTCTCGCCGTCCACGAAGTGCAGCAGCGCGATGTTCGCGGTGCGGTTGGGGTCGTACTCGATGTGAGCGACCTTGGCGTCGACGCCGTCCTTGTCGTGGCGACGGAAGTCGATAAGACGGTAGGCACGCTTGTGCCCGCCACCCTTGTGCCGCGTGGTGATGCGGCCGTGCGCGTTGCGTCCACCCTTGCCGTGCAGCGGACGTACCAGCGACTTCTCCGGATGATCGCGAGTGATCTCGGCGAAATCGGAGACGCTGGCACCGCGGCGACCGGGGGTCGTCGGCTTGTACTTGCGAATAGCCATTAGTTAATCCTTAACTCCCGGCCGTCAGGCCGGTGCTCCGAACAGATCGATCGGCTTGCTACCGGGGGCCAGGGTCACCAGCGCGCGCTTGGTGCTCTTGCGCTGGCCGTAGCCGGCGCGGGTGCGCTTGCGCTTGCCCTGACGGTTCTGGGTGTTCACCGAATCGACCTTGACCTTGAAGATCTTCTCGATGGCGATCTTGATCTGGGTCTTGTTCGAATCCGGGTGCACGACGAACGTGTACACGTTGTCCTCGATCAGCCCGTACGACTTCTCCGAGATGACCGGGGCCAGGATGATGTCGCGGGGGTCAGCGATGGTAGCCATCAGGCAGACACCTCCTCTTTGGTGTTGGCGCTGATGTAGGCGTTCAAGGCCTCCACCGAGAACACCACGTCGTCAGCGTTGAGCACGTCGTAGGTGTTGAGCTGATCCGGCGAGATCACATGCACGCCAGGCAGATTGCGCACGCTCTTGATGCTCACCTCGTCGGCGCGGCCGATCACGATCAGCACCTTCTTGTTCTCGGTCAGCGTCCCCAGGAACGCCTTGGCGCTCTTGGTCGACGGAGCCTGACCGGTCACCAGCTCGGTGACGGCGTGGATGCGCTCGTTACGCGCGCGGTCGCTCAGAGCGCCTCGCAGCGCGGCGGCGATCATCTTCTTGGGGGTGCGCTGGCTGTAGTCGCGCGGCTTGGGGCCGTGCACGATGCCACCACCGGTGAACTGCGGTGCGCGGGTCGAACCCTGACGGGCGCGACCGGTGCCCTTCTGCCGGTACGGCTTCTTGCCGCCGCCGGAGACCTCACCGCGGGTCTTGGTGGAGTGCGTGCCCTGACGCTTGGCGGCCAACTGCGCGGTGACCACCTGGTGCAGCAGCGCGATGTTCGCCTCGACGTCGAACAGTTCGGCGGGCAGCTCGATGCTGTCGGCCTTCTTGCCGTCCGGGGTACGAACGTCGATCTTGCTAGCCATTACTTCTCACCTCGTTTGATCGCGCTGCGAACCATGACGAGCCCGCCGTTGCGGCCGGGGATGGCGCCCTTGATCAGGATGACGCCGTTCTCGGCGTCGACCTTGTGCACCTTCAGGTTCTGCGTGGTGACCTTGTCATTGCCCATCCGGCCGGACATACGGGTGCCCTTGAAGACGCGACCCGGGGTGGCGCAGCCACCGATCGAGCCGGGCCGGCGGTGCACAGCCTGCGCGCCGTGGCTGGCGCCCTGGCCGCGGAAGCCGTGCCGCTTCATGGTGCCGGCGAAGCCCTTGCCCTTGCTGGTGCCGGTGACGTCGACGTACGCGCCGTCAGCGAAGATCTCGGCGGTCAGTTCCTGGCCGATCTCGTACTCAGCGGCGGCGGCCTCGTCGTCGAGACGGAGCTCGGCGAGGTGGCGGCGGGGGTTGATGCCTGCGGCGGCGAACTGACCGGTGACCGGCTTGTTCACCTTGCGGGGGCTGATCTCGCCGTAGGCGAGCTGGACGGCGCTGTAGCCGTCGGTCTCCTGGGTGCGGATACGGGTCACCACGTTGGGTCCGGCCTTGACGACCGTCACCGGAACGACCTTGTTGTTCTCGTCGAACACCTGTGTCATGCCCAGCTTGGTGCCCAGAATGCCTTTACGTGCCATTTCTGTAAGTCTCCTGGGGGCTTCTACTGGATGTTCACGTCGACGCTGGCCGGCAGATCGATGCGCATCAGGGCGTCAACGGTCTTCGGCGTCGGGTCGAGGATGTCGATCAGCCGCTTGTGCGTACGCATCTCGAAGTGTTCCCGCGAGTCCTTGTACTTGTGCGGGGACCGAATGACGCAGTACACGTTCTTCTCGGTCGGCAGCGGCACCGGCCCGACCACGCTCGCGCCCGTACGGGTGACCGTCTCGACGATCTTGCGCGCAGAGGCGTCAATGGCCTCGTGGTCGTAGGCCTTGAGCCTGATGCGGATCTTTTGTCCCGCCACGCTTCTCCTACCTCACTACTCACGGGGCTCCTCTTGGAGCCCCCAACTGTCGTCGTCCCGCGCGATGCCCGCGCGAAATGCCGCCGCTGTTTACCTGTCTCTGGTTCACCGGCCCCCGCGGTCGGGTGTGTCGCCCTCACGCAGCCTCGAACGCGTTCGATTTCTCGTACACACTCGTTGGTTGGACCGGACGCGCCCGTAGGGCGCAGGTCGTATGCCCGTACCGGATCCGGCCCGCAAGGGGCGTACCCGGCTCAAGGCAACCCGAACAGTATGCCCTAGATCCGGGCCCGATCCAAATCCCTGATCAGGGCCGGTTGCCGCTGCTCCGCCGCCGATTCCTGCACACGGGCCGCGATTACGGACGCATCACGACCGTAGCGCAGGAATCGGCCGCGCTACACCTCGACCAGATACGTGCCGTGCCCCTCGCGCACCAGGTCGCCGTCGAACGTGAGCACCTCGTTGACCAGGCCGCCGGCCTGGTTGCGGTAGTGCAGCACCAGCGTCGACTCCCCCGCGTACACGCCGACGATGTCGAAGTGCAGGTCCGGGATCAGCGGCAGCGCAGAAACCCAGTACGCACGCAAGGCTTCCTTACCCCTGACCACGCCCCCGGTCTCGGGGAGCACCCGGGCGGCCACCGGCGAGGTGAACAGCACGTCGTCGTGAAAGTGGGCCAGTACCGCCTCGATGTCGTGCGCGTTCCAGGCATCCACCCACTGCTGGGCGAAGCGACGCGGGTCCGGTGTCGGCATGGCTCTCCTATCGCTGGACCGTGCTGGCCCAGAAATCACACTGATGCTCCTGCTCGAAGCCGGTGACAACGCGGCTGCCGTCCGCGTCGAACGACATCCACGCCTTGGTGTTCCCCTCGCGGCGTGGCCACCCCGGGGCGTCCGCGGCGGCGGGCACACCGTCGGTGACGAACCGGCTGAAGTAACCGATCATCTGGTCGGAGAGCTTCTGCTGCACCGGGTCGAGTGCGGGTGCGCCGCCCACGTCGAACAGGTAGCGCAGTTCCAGCGAGTGGCTGGCGCCCACCGGAAACGGCACCTGGCGCAGCGGTTCGGGTGCGGGGGCGGTGCGGTCGTTGAACTCATAGGCGTACACCGCCGCGCCCGTCTTGGCCATGTCGTCGCCCATCCGGTCGGCCACACAGGCGAAGGCACCGTCGGTGACGGCCGCCGAATACGCCGACGAGACATTGTCTCCGTAGGCCGCCAGCGGGTACCGCTGTTCGACGGCGGCGGCGTGCGGGCCGAATGTGTCGGCGAGCAGCCGCTGATAGTCGGCCGGCTCCGGCTCCCGGTTCTCCCGCAGATACTGCAGGGCCATGAACAGGGTGAACTCGTCACGGGTGGTGCCGATCAACACCGGCACCTTCAATGCCTTGCCCTCGGCCATCGCCTTCACCGGGTCCACCGGCAACATCGAGGTGCCGGTGACCGGCCCCGACAGTGCGTCGTCGCCGATCCTGCCGAAGTAGACCGGCTGCTCCAGAGCCGCCGCGGGCAGGGCGCGCAGGCAGGCCGGCGCAGTCACCGGGTCCGGGCAGCCCACCGTCGCCGCGTACTCGAGGCTGGGCTGGCGGGCTGCGGCGACATCGAGTTGCGCCTGGCAGGGCCCGCTCATCAGGATGGCGGCCCGGAACAATCCCGCCGATTCGGGGGCCACCAGGTGGTCACACACCGACATCGCGCCGGCCGACTCCCCCGCCACGGTCACCTTCTTCGGGTCGCCGCCGAACGCTGCGATGTTGTCGCGGACCCATCGCAACGCCGCCTGCTGATCGGCCAATCCGTAGTTGCCCAGCTGTTCCGGAGGTCCCAGCGCCGGGTGCGCCAGGAACCCGAGAGCGCCGAGCCGGTAGTTGACGGTGACGACGACCATGCGGCCCTTGGCGGCCAGCCACTGCGCGTTGTAGAGGTCGGCGCTGCCGTTGACGAACGCGCCGCCGTGGATCCACACCATCACCGGCAGTCCGACCGCACCGGTGGGTGACCACACGTTGAGCGACAGGCAGTCTTCGCTGGCGATTCGACCGAAGTCGGGATCGAGGCTGGTGTCCTGGACGCAACGGGGCCCCGGCTTGCTGGCATCGAACATCTCCGGCCGGGGCGGCGGCGGGGCGGGCGGCTGCCAGCGTCGTTCGCCGACAGGTGGTGCGGCGTACGGAATTCCTTGGAAGAGAACATGATCGGGGGCCACAAGCCCACGCACCGATCCCGAGTCGGTACGCACCACGCCGGAACCGAGGGTTGGATCGGGTGTCGGCACCTGGTCGTCGCCCGAGGCTTGACTGCCGCCACCGCTACATCCGCAGGCGATCAGCAGCACGAGAACCGCCAGCAGGGCCACCCACCCTCGTCGGATGGGCCGTCGATTGAAAGAGTCCAAAGTAATCGGGACTTTAGCCGCAAATCCCTCCCGCCCGCTCCGAGGTTCCTCCACACTGGAAACCTGACACCCGTCAATTAGGAGTCGCCGCATGAGCACACCCACCCAGGACCGCCGAACCAGCCTGGAAGGCCAGGTACTGGCCGACCCCACCGCCTACGCCGACGACAACCGGCTACATGCGGCGCTGACTCATCTGCGGGCCCACGAACCCGTCGCCTGGGTGGACAAGTCTCCGTATCGGCCGTTCTGGGCCATCACCAAGCACGCCGACATCATGGCCATCGAGCGCGAGAACAACCTGTTCATCAGCGAACCGCGCCCCTTACTCAGCACCGCCCAGGCCGACGACCTGGCCAAGGCACAGCTCGAGGCCGGGATGGGGCTGCGCACGCTCATCCACATGGATGACCCGCACCACCGCGATGTCCGGGCCATCGGCGCCGACTGGTTCCGCCCGAAAGCCATGCGCGCGCTGAAGGTCCGGGTGGACGAGCTCGCCAGACGTTATGTCGACCAGATGCGGGACATCGGCCCGGAATGCGATTTTGTCACCGACATCGCCGTCCAGTTCCCGCTGTACGTCATCATGTCGCTGCTCGGGCTCCCCGAGGAGGACTACGGCCGCATGCACACCCTCACCCAGGAGATGTTCGGCGGCGACGACGACGAGTACAAGCGCGGCACCACACCCGAGGAGCAGATGGCGGTGCTGCTGGACTTCTTCGCCTACTTCTCCACCCTCACCGCCTCGCGGCGCGAGAGCCCGACCGACGACCTGGCCTCGGCCATCGCCAACGGGCGCATCAACGGCGAGCCGCTGTCCGATGTCGACACCGCGTCCTACTACGTGATCGTCGCCAGCGCTGGTCATGACACCACCAAGGACGCCATCTCCGGGGGCCTGCGCGCCCTGATCGACAACCCCGGCGAGCTGGACCGGTTGCGCAACGACCTGAGCCTGATGCCGACTGCGGTGGAGGAAATGATCCGCTGGAGCACCCCGGTCAAGGAGTTCATGCGCACTGCCACCGCCGATACCGAAGTGCGTGGCGTGCGCATCGCCGAAGGGGAATCGGTGTACCTGGCCTATGTGTCGGGCAACCGCGACGAGGAGGTCTTCACCGATCCGTTCCGGTTCGACGTCGCCCGCGACCCGAACCGGCACGTGGCGTTCGGCTACGGAGTGCACTTCTGCCTGGGCGCCGCGCTGGCCCGGATGGAGATGAACAGCCTGTTCACCGAGCTGCTCCCCCGGCTCCAGTCGATCGAACTGGCCGGCGAACCCGAACTGTCAGCGACGACGTTCGTGGGCGGGCTCAAGCATCTGCCGATCCGCTATTCCGTGAGGTGAGCCTTGGAGCCGGCGTGGGTGGCCAAAAAGCCATCCACCGCCAGCACCGCCAGGCGGCGGTAGTCGACGTCGGGCAGCGTGCTGAGTTTGCCCAGCGCGATCGGCCCCAGTAGCAGTGCGGCGGCCTCGACATGATCGACCTCGCCCAGTTCGGCTACGGCGTCCGGACTGTCGAGGATGGCGTCGAACGGCGCCGCGTACTGTTCGGCCACCCGTTCCCGCAGCGTGCGCACCTCGGCGCTGTCATCAGAGGACGGATACTGTTCCATGTCGCCGCCGAGGGACAGCCAGGACATGGCGGTCAGGCTCACCGGCGCTTCGGCGATCAACTCGGCCTGCGCCTGCACCAGGGCGATCAGCCGGTCCCGCAGCGAACCCTCGTCGGGCGGTGTGGGCGCCGGCGGGATGAGTGCGTGGAAAGCGGCGGCCACCAGGTCGTGACCGCTGGGGAAATGCCGGTAGAGCGTTGCCCGGGCCACGTTGGCACCGCGCAGCACCGCGTCGACGGTGACGGCGTTGGGGCCACCGCTACGCAACAGCGCCGTGGCGGACTCGAGTAGACGGGCACGTGATCGTGCCGGCCGCGGGTCGCTGCGCCCGGCGGTCATCGCAGGCTCCTTCTTCACCGGCGAGACTGTGCGTCCCTGTACAAGACTGTTAGTCTCGAAAGTACGTCCACCGAAGAGGAGCGCCATCATGGTCGACACCCTCGCTCGGCCCGACAAGCCTACCGACCCCGCCCTGGCGGAGATGTCAACGCGCGCTCGCGTGTGGCTGCTGATCGTCGCGTGCCTGGACGTCAGCATCGTCGTGTCGTCGATGATCGCGCTGAACACCGCCCTCGGTGACATCGCCGTGCAGACGTCGGCCACCCAGACACAGCTCACCTGGGTGGTCGACGGCTACACCCTGGTGATGGCGTGCCTGCTGCTGCCCGCCGGAGCGATCGGCGACCGGTATGGCCGCCGCGGCGCGCTGCTGATCGGCCTGGCCGTGTTCACCATCGCCTCCGCCGCACCGTTGCTGTTCTCCGATGCCGGCCAGCTGATCGCCGCGCGGGCGGTGGCCGGTGCGGGTGCGGCATTCATCATGCCGGCGACGCTCTCACTGTTGACGGCGGCCTATCCAAAGGCCGAGCGCAACAAGGCCGTTGGCATCTGGGCCGGTGTCGTCGGCTCCGGGGCCGTCTTCGGTTTCCTGGGATCCGGTGTCCTGCTGCACTTCTGGTCCTGGCAATCCATCTTCTGGGCGTTCGCCGCGGCCGGGCTGACGATGTTCGTGCTGACCTGCACCGTGCGGTCCTCCCGCGACGAGGACGCCACCTCACTGGACTGGTGGGGCGCGGCGCTGATCGCCGCCGCGGTCGCGGTGTTCGTCTTCGGCGTCATGGAGGCCCCGGCACGCGGCTGGACCGACCTGCTGGTGGTCGGCTGTATGGCGGGCGGACTGGCGCTGGCCGCGGCATTCGCGCTGGTCGAGCTGAAGGTCGGGAAGCCGATGCTCGACGTCCGGCTGTTCGGCAATCCGTCGTTCGCCACCGGCGCCGTCGGCATCACGTTGTTGTTCTTTGCGAACTTCGGCTTCTTCTTCGTCGGCATCCAGTACATCCAGTTGGTGATGGGCTACAGCCCGCTCATGACCGCCGCCGCCCTGGTTCCGCTGATGGGTCCGGTGCTGCTGCTCAGCGCCGCCAACGGCTGGTACCTGCCGAGGGTGGGCCTGCGCGTGGTGTTGTTCGTCGGCCTGCTGCTGATCGCCGCCGGACTGCTGTGCATGCTGCTGCTCGAGGTCGACTCGCCGTATGTCGATCTCGCGTGGCCGCTGCTGATCATGAGCACCGGTATCGGGTTGTGCACCGCTCCCACCACGTCCGCGATCATGGGCTCGGCACCCGACGAGAAGCAGGGTGTGGCCTCCGCGGTCAACGACACCACCCGCGAGTTGGGCGCTGCGCTGGGCATCGCCGTCGCCGGTTCTCTGTTGGCGGCCCGCTACGGCCAGATGCTGGCACCGGAGCTGACCGAGCTGCCGGAACCGGCCCGTGAACCGGCGCTGAGTTCGCTCGCCGAAGCCATTGCGGTGGCTGACCAGCTGGGCCCGTCGGGCGCCGGACTCGCCGACATGGCCCGCACCGCGTTCCTGGACGCGATGGACTCCTCCCTGCTGGCGCTGGCGGTGGTACTCGGCGTGGCCGCGGTGTTCGTCGGAATCTGGGCGCCGGGACGCGACGGCAGGCAGCTGCGGGCGGTGCGGTTGCTGCTCACCCGTCGCCGCCGCAAATCGATCGGCCGCCACCGCTCCTGACGAGATCGGCTGCGGCACTGGCAGTTGCACTTCCGACGGGCACAGCACCGGCGCCGGCACTAGGCTGCAAACGTGCGGCTCCTGCTGGTCAACCCGAACACCACCGCGTCCATGACATCGGCCATCGAGGCCACCGCGGCGTCCGTGGCGCGCCCGGCCACCGTCGTGGAGGCTGTGAACCCTGCGTTCGGGCCGGCGAGCATCGAAAGTGACGACGACGAACGACGTTGTGTGCCAGGCTTACTGGATCAGCTCAGCGCCGCAGCACATCGGCCCGTGGAAACCCGGCCGGACGCGTACGTGATCGCCTGCTTCGGCGACCCGGGTTTGGAGGAGGCGCGCAAGCTGGTCACGGAGCCGGTGCTCGGCATCGCCCAGGCCGCCATGCACGCCGCCGCCCTGGCCGCAGGCACGTTCTCGGTGGTCACCTCGATGTCGTCGACGGTGCCGCGAGGTTGGGAGCTGGCCAAGACCTACACCCCGGCCGCCTGTCTGGGCGTGTACGCCAGCGACATCCCGGTGCTGCAGATCGACTCCGACCCCACCACCATCGAGCCCATCGGCCGGTTGTGCGCGCATGCTTTGCAGGCCGACGGCAGCCGGTCGATCGTGCTGGGGTGCGCCGCCATGGCCCGCTTCGCCGAACCCCTGCGCCAGCAGCTCGGGGTGCCGGTGATCGACGGCGTGGTGGCCGCGACCTTGCTGGCCGAAGCGCTGGCTCCGCTGGCCTGACCTTCGGGATTTGGGCGCGCTGGTAACCGCTCAGCGGTTGGAAACGCGCCGAAATCACACGAAGGCCGCCGCCCGGTAGGCGAGCATCGCGATGGTGGCATGCGGGCCGCGGCTCGGCACGGCAGGCAGCACCGACCCGTCGACCACCCAGAGGCCGTCCACACCCAGGACCCGGCACTGCGGATCCGTCACCGCAGCCGGGTCCCCGTCGAGACCCATCGGCGCCGTCGCGCACAAATGCTGGGAGGTGGCCCACGCGGGTTCCCCGATTTCGGTTGCTGCGCCTGCCAATTCCCGGGCGATCCCGGTACCGCGCTGCAAAGCCTCGACATCCGCGGGATCGCGGTCGTAGTGGTGCTCGATGCGAAGCGGTACCGCCGGGTCCGCGGACACCAGCGTCACGCGCCCCCGTGAGCGGGGCTGCATCAAAGCCACCCCGAGGTGGGGCCAATCCGGGCGCCCACCGATCCCGTCGCCGACCATGGCAACGAAACCACCTGTGTAGGGCCGTATCTCGATCTGGTTGCGCAGGCTCAACACCACCTCGAGAACGGGCCTGCTGGCGACGACCGCCCAGTCGGTGGGCAACACCCATTCGGGGTGGTCGGCGCAGCGACGGCCCACCGGGGCGGGCACGGTGACCGTCACTCCGGCCTCACGCAGCTGCGTCTCGTCGCCGACTCCGGAGAGCATCAGCAGGTGTGCTGAGCCGATTGCCCCGCAGGACAGCACGATTCGGTCGGCGGTCAGGGTGGCCGGGCCGTCCGGCCCCACGACCTCGACGCCGGTTGCCCGGCCGGCCTCGATCCGCACCCGGTGCGCTCGGGTACCGGTCCGCAGGACGAGGTTTGCTCTGCTCAACGCCGGCTCCAGGAACGCCGCGCCGGGCCCGGTACGGACACCGTCGACGATGTTCAGCGGCACCGCGCCGATACCGTCCACTGCGCCGGTCATGGCGTCGGTGCCATTCAGGTCGGGCAGCCACGCAAAACCCGCCCGCTCGGCCGCGGTGACGAAGGCCGCGGTGCTGCCTGCCAGGTCGCTGGTGCGCCGGATGCGGATCGGTCCGCGGTCTCCGTGCTCGGGGTGGGCGCCGAAGTCCAGATCGGTCTCGATGGCCCGGTAGCTTGCCAGCACGTCGCCCCAACTCCACCCCGGCAAATCCCAGCCTCCGATGTCCGCAGGCGTGGCCCGGCAGAAGTAGCCCCCGTTGACCGCTCCGGAGCCGCCCACCGTGGCCCCCCGCACGATCTGCGCAACCCGTTGTGGGTCGGCGGTCAGTTCGGTCTGGAATCGCGCCACCAGTGGGCTCGCCGCGCCGATCGGCAACTGCAGACCGTTGCGTGTCAGGGCGGTGACACCGGGTTGCTGTGGGCCGGGCCCGGCTTCCACCACGGTCACCGAACGGCTGCCATCCGCCGAAAGTCGCTCGGCCAGTATGGATCCGGCGCTACCGGCACCGATGATCAGGACATCGCTGTGCGAGGAGACGGACAAGGCGGACAGTCAGCTCCGGAACTGCGGTTTCAGCGGGCCGAGGTTACGTTCCCGCACCACGCCGGTCCACAAGCCGGTCCCGTAGGCCACGTCGTCGAGGCGCTTGAGCACCAGGTAACACATCAGTCCCAGCGGCCTGGCGTCGTCTTCGGCGTGCCTTCGGCGGGCCAGCCAGTCCACCACCCCGTCGACCACGGCCGCGACCAGCACGATGCGCCGGCACCGCCGCGACAGCGACGCCGCCAGCAGCGCCACCGGCCAGTAATGCCGGCAGATGGCCGAGGCGAGTTGCAGTACCGCCGAACCCAGCCAGCGGCCGGTCACCGCGGCCACGTCACTGGCCCCCGTCTCGGGAGCCTGCATCGCGGTGGCGACCCGTCGTCCCGTCACGGCCACGGCCACCAGCGACGCCAGGTAGCTGAGCCGGGTGCCGGCGGCCAGGAGCAGCCAGACCACCATCGTGGGGGTCGAGATCACCATGGGCGCCGTCTTGTCCGGATGCCGGGCCGACAACGGTGCGGCCGAGGTGCCGTAAAACGCCCTGCGCGACAACCAGTCCCGCATCTTGGTGCGGTGCTCATGAGCAACCAGGGCGATGGGCTCATACCGCAGGCGCGCACCTGCTTCGACGAGGCGCCAGCACAGGTCCACATCTTCACCCGAGTGCATGCTCTCGTCGAATCCGCCCAGTTCGGCCACGGTGCGGCGTCGGCAGATGATCGCCGCGCTGGGCACGTACGACACCGTGGTGTAGGGCACCACCGGGGCTTCGCGGTGCCCCAGATCCAGGGACGACCGGATGGCTTCGTAGCGGCTCACCACGTTGTCGGTCTGCGACAGCCCGACGATCCTCGGCGCCACGAGCGCCACCGCCGGGTCGCAGAAATGGCCGAGCAGCGCTTCCAGCCAGCCCCGTCGGGGCACCACATCGGAGTCGAGGAAGGCCACGAAGTCGGTGGTACTGGCCGCCAGCCCGGTGTTGCGGGCGGCGGCGGGCCCGCGGCTCACGGAATGCCGCAGCACTTCGATCTCACAGTGGGCGTCCGCGAAATCGCTCGGGGCCACCGGAATCTCCGAGCCGTCGTCGACCACCAGAACGCGCAACCCGCGCATCGCAGCGACCAGGCGCCGCACTCCTAAAGTGTTGTCGCGCACGGGAATAACGACCGTCACGTCGCGGTGGGAGGGCCCTCCGGCGGGCCGGGGATGGGCGACGGTGGCATCCAGCAGGGTACGAGCCAGCTGAGCACTGGTGGCGTCGCGCACCTCGAGCCGGCCCCCGTCCAGCATCACCTGCGCGGCCGGCGCCAACCGCAGCAACCGGGCCGGCGACCCGCCCAGCAGCGCAGATCCGGACCCCAGCACTTTGACCCGCCGGTCTATCTGGACCGCGAACCCGTCCGGAAGGCGGGTCTGGGCGGCAGGTTCGGCGGTCTCCCGCACCATGTCGGTGTCGGTGTCGGTTTCGGTGCCGGACATCATGACAACATTCCGTCGTCTCGGGGTGCCCACCGGGCCACCCGGTCGACGCAGCCGGCCACCATCTCCTCGAACAACCGTTCGCCCGCAACCGCCGTCGCAGTGGTCGGATCCCCCAACACTCCCACCTCACTCACTGCAGCTACTCCCCCGCTCCGCATCCTGGGCATCAACTCCGCCAGTGGCGCACTGTTTCCCGGACAGGACTCCTCGATCAGGACATCAGACGGCGAAAGATACAGCAATACCGACGTTTCGGTGTGTCCGGCATGAGCATCGCCGCCTCGGACCAGACACGAACACCACACCACGTCGCGGCCTTCGTAGCGCAACAAACGGGTGGCCGCCCGCAAAGCCCCGACATTGCCCCCGTGACCGTTGACGAAAACCACCCGTGGCGCCCACCGGCACGCGGACCGGCCGAACTCGACCAGTAACCGCTCCAAGGCGTCCTCGCCGATCGAGATGGTGCCGGGAAACGCCTCGTGCTCGCCGCTGGCCCCGTAGGCCACCGGTGGCGCGAGCAGGTGATCAGGCCCGAGCCGCCCGGCCAGTTCGCGGGCGACGGCGGTGGCGATCCGCGTGTCGGTGTCCAGTGGCAGGTGCGGGCCGTGCTGTTCGCATGCGCCGACGGGCACCACCACCGCGGCCGAGGTGCCGTGCAGCTGGAATGAGGTGCGGTTCCCCAGATCACTGGCTCCGAATTCGGTGGGGGCAGGCACTTGCCGATGGTAGGCCGAATTCACCTGGCGCGCCTCGATTGTTGGCGCAGTCTTTCGATTTCTTTCACCGCCGCCGGGACGGGCGGGCCCATCGGGTCACCTCAGCCCCGTGAGCCACGCCCGTATCAGCGTGCGGTTCAGGCGCCCAGGGTGCGGGTGAAACCGTCCGGGATGAGAATGTCGTCGGGGGTGAGGTCGTGAATGGAGGCCTTGCCGAGGCCCATGAGGGCGGAGTCGATGCCGCCGCGCAGGATGTCGAGGACGTTCTCCACACCAGCCTGGCCGTTGGCGGCCAGTCCCCACAGGTAGGCGCGGCCGATCATCACTGCGCGTGCGCCGAGGGCGACGGCCTTGACGACATCGCTGCCGCGGCGGATCCCACCGTCGAGCAATACCTCCACCTGGTCGCCGACGGTATCGGCGATGGCAGGCAGGCAGCGGATGGCCGCTGGGGTGCCGTCGAGGTTGTTGCCGCCGTGGTTGGACACCGAGATTGCTGAAACCCCGGCGTCCACAGCACGTTTGGCGTCGTCAACCCGGACGATGCCCTTCAGCATGAACGGGGCATCGGCCCACTGGGAGCGCAGCCAGGCGATGTCCTCCCACGTGGGCGGCGGGGTGCCCATCCATTCGCCGTAGGCCTGGAAGAACGGCGGACCCGCTTCACCTTTGCGGCCCTGGTTGGGCACCCGCAGATCCGGCGGGCTCATGGTCTTGCCGAAGTTCCACAGCCAGCGCGGTTTGGTGATCACCTCGGGGGCCATCTTCACCATGGTCTTGAGATTCATCTGCTCCGGGATCTTCGGACTGCCCCAGTCCCGGCCGTGCGAGAAGCTCCAGTCGGTGGTGGCGATCAGCCCCACCGCGCCGGCCTCCTTGGCGCGCTGCACCCGCTCGAGGATGGCGTCGCGGCCGCCCAGCCAGTAGATCTGGAAGAAGATCTTGCCGTTGACCGCGATGACCTCTTCGATCGGCTTGGAAGCGAAGGACGACAGACCCATTGCGGTACCCCGGGCGGCCGCTGCCCGGGCGACGGCGACTTCGCCGTCGGGGTCGACAGCCTGCACCCCGGTGGGTGAGATCATCACCGGCATCGAAATGTCCTGGCCCATCACGGTTGTGGCCAGATCACGCTTGGCGGCCGCGCCCACCACATGCGGAGCGAAGCCGAGTTCGGAGAACGACTCGACGTTGTCGGAGATCGTCACACCCTTCTCGCTGGCGCCCAGCAAAGCTGAGTAGGCGGATTTGGGCAGCCGTTTCTTGGCCAGCTGCTGGGCGATGGAAACGGTTTCGAACCACGTGTCACGAGCCATTTTCTACACAGGACTTTCGTTGCAGAATTTCTTGGGAGGAGCGCTCAAGGTGAGCATCACCGGCGCATTCTTGCGTTTGCCGGTGTGGGAATGGTCGCCGCTGGGCTTGGGTTTGGTGCGCTCCAGTGCCAGGGCGGGTTCGCCGTAGCCTTGGACGCATTCTGGATCCGGACCGTCCAGCGGCAGGCCGGTGAAGAACTTCGCCGCCATACAACCACCGCGACAGGCGTCGTAGTGGTTGCAGGACCCGCAGGCGCCGGCCGAGGTCGGCTCACGCAGCTCCCGGAACAGCGGAGCGTTCTTCCATACATTGTCAAAGCCGCCGTCGGACACCAGGTTTCCGGCCAGGAACTTGTCGTGGATGGCAAACGGGCAGGCGTAGACGTCGCCGATCGGGTCGATCAGGCACACCACGCGCCCGGCGCCGCACAGGTTCAGCCCGGCCAGGGCTCCTGGTTCACCGAGTCCGGAGAGGTGGAAGAAGGAATCACCGGTGAGCACCCGCTCACCGTGGAGCACCAGCCAGTCGTAGAGCTGCACCTGTTGGGCGGCGGTGGGATGCAGTTCATCCCACACATCGGCCCCGCGGCCCGAGGGCCGCAGCCGGGTGATGCGCAAGGTGGCGCCGAACCGGTCGGCCAGGGCCTTGAAGTCATCGAGTTGGTCGACGTTGTGGCGGGTCACCACCACCGAGATCTTGGCGTCTTTGAAACCGGCGTTCTTCAGGTTCTCCAGAGCCCGGATCGCCATGTCGAACGAGCCATTTCCGCGCACCGCATCGTTGATCTCGGCGGTGGCGCCGTCGAGGGAGATCTGCACGTCGACGTAATCGCTGGCGGCCAGCTTGGCCGCCACCGCCTCATTGATCCGCACCCCGTTGGTGGAGAACTTCACGCCCACATGGTGTGCGGTGGCGTAGTCGACCAGCTCCCAGAAATCCGGGCGCACCGTGGGCTCACCACCGCCGATGTTGACGTAGAACACCTGCATGCGTTCCAGCTCATCGATGATCGCCTTGCACTGCTCGGTGCTCAGCTCACGCGGGTCACGTTTGCCTGATGCCGACAGGCAGTGCACACATGCGAGATTGCAGGCGTAGGTCAGTTCCCAGGTCAAACAGATCGGGGCGTCCAGACCGCGCTCGAACTGATCGACAAGACGGGGGACGGGGGCTACGGCAGTCATGAATTCTCCTTCGAGACAAGCATGTTCGACGCCGCCAGCGTGGCCAGTGCGCGCAGATACGGCTCCTGGGCGTCCTCGTCGACGCCGGCGGCGCGGCACGCCGACCGGGCATCGGGGTACTCCCCCAACGTCTCGACCATGGCCAGGATGGTGCGATTCTTCAGAAATGACAGTTTGCGAGTACCGAAGTGGTACAGCAGCGCGCCGAACGGCTCCGGCCGCACCGCCACCTGCGGATGCAGACGCCATCCACAATCCGGATCGAACGACGTCACCGTCGGCGCGCTGCTCATGATCAGTAGACCCCGCACATCCCGTCGATGGACACCTCTTCGACCAGCGTCTCGGTGACCAGTTCGGCCTCGGAGGCGACCTGCGGATCGTGTTCCATAAAACCAGCCTTTCTTGATGTGACACTCGACACAACGTCGGGTGCGGACCACAATATGGCATCGAGTGCCTAAATGGAAGAGGAGCAGCGGTGGCTTCTGAAAAGCCCCAACTGGGACGAAAACGATCCACCACGCGCGACCACATCGCCGACGTGGCCATCGACCTGTTCTGCGCGCGGGGGTTCGACTCGGTGAGCGTCGACGACGTGGCCCAGGCCGCGGGCATCGCCCGTCGCACCCTGTTCCGCTACTACCCCTCCAAGAGCGCGCTGCCCTGGGGCGACTTCGACGTGCATCTGGCCCAGCTGCGGGAACTGTTCGGCGGCTTCGACGAACAGGTGCCACTGCGCGACGCGCTGCGGTCGGGGTTGCTGGCCTTCAACACCTTCGACGACATGGAAGCCGCGCGACACCGTGAGCGTATGCGATTGATCCTGGAAACTGCTGAGCTGCAGGCATATTCGATGACGATGTATGCGGGGTGGCGTGAGGTGATCGCCGAATTCGTCGCCCACCGGCGCGGACAGCTTGCCGCCGACATCGGCCCCCAGGCCGTCGGCTGGATGATGCTGGGCGTGGCACTGTCCGCCTACGAGCACTGGCTCGCGGACGCCTCGGTGTCACTCACCGAGGCACTCGGCCAGGCCTTCGATGTCGTCGCCTCCGGCCTCTAGTGGTGCGGGGCGCGACCCACAGATCACGAGAAAGGTGACGGAGTCCGGCGTCGGATCACGACGATAGGGGTGTGAGCGCCGAATCGCTGCTGACGCTGTACGACGAAGCCCTGCCGATCGTGTACGGCTACTTCGTCAGGCGCTGCGGCGACCGCGGCACCGCCGAGGACCTGACCTCGGAGACCTTCCTGGCGGCCATGGACGCCGCCAGGAAACCGGATCCACCCCCGGTCACGGTGCCTTGGCTACTCGGGGTGGCGCGGCACAAACTCGCCGATCATTACCGGCGTAGGCACCTCATCCCGATGGCCGAACTGCCAGAGCCCGGGCCCGACACCGGTGCGTGGGACGCCGAACTGGACCGCATGGTCGCCGAGAGCGTGCTCAACAGGCTGGCCGAGCCGCACCGCAGCGTGCTGGTGTTGCGCTACATGGACGACCATTCGGTGCCCGAATGCGCGGCGTTGATCGGACGGACCGTCCATGCCACCGAGGCGCTCCTGGTCCGGGCCCGCCGGGCCTTCAGACAGCAGTACCCGGAAGGAGGAACGTCATGACCGACCCCCTGCACGTGCTGCACAGCGACGACCTTCCGGTCCAGCCCGACCCCGGCTTCGCGGCCCGCCTTCGGCGCCGTCTCGAGTCGGCCCTGCCGATGCCCGAAGGAGTGATCATGAGCGGCACCGATACCGCCCTGACGGAATTGACCCGAACCACCCTCCCCCGCCCGGCCGCTCTGCCGTATCTGACGGTGGCCGACGCCCGCGCCGCCATCTCCTGGTACTCCGATACCTTCGGCGCCCGGGTGCAGGGTGAGCCGATCGTCATGGACGACAACAGAATCGGGCACGCGGAGCTGATCCTGGCGGGCGGCGTGCTCTACCTGGCCGACGAGTATCCGGAGCTGGGCCTGACCGCACCGGTCGCCGGCGCCACGTCGGTGAGCCTGATGCTGGCGGTACCCGACACCGACGCGGCCCTGCGCAAGGCTCGCGACACCGGCGGGCACGTCGAGCGCGAACCCTACGAGGCTCACGGCTCACGCAACGCCAGCGTCATCGACCCGTTCGGACACCGGTGGATGTTGACCGGCCCCGTCACCGGCGCCACGACGCCGATTCAGCACGGCGACGTCGGGTACGTCTCGCTGTGGACCGTCGACGTAGCCCGGGCCGCCGCGTTCTACGGCCGCGTCCTCGGCTGGGAATTCGACCCGGCCACGCACCAGGTCGTCAACACCGACCAGCGCATCGGCATCTACAGCGTGGGCGTGAACACGCTGTTCTGCTGCTATGCGGTGACCGACCTGGAGGGTGCCCGGCAGTCGATCGCACGCGGCGGTGGCCGCCCCGGCACCGTCACGCAGTTTGATTTCGGCTCGGTGCTCGACGCCACCGATCCGCAGGGCACCCCGTTCGCGGTCTTCGTACCGGCACCGGGAACTCCTCGGCCCGCGCTGAATGGCGCTGGGCCGGGCGAACTCTCGTACATCACATACGAAGTGGGCGACGCCGCCGCATTCCGTGCGTTCTACAGCGGGTTCCTCTTCTGGACATTCGAGCCGGGACGGGTGGACGACGGCTGGCAGGTTCAAGGCTCGCATCCGATGGCCGGTGTGGCAGGCGGCAGTGCCCGAACTGTCACCGTGCCGATGTGGACGGTCGCCGATGTCGACGACGCGGTGGCACGTGTCCGGCACGCCGGTGGGACCGTGCTGCAGGAGCCGAGCCGGCAGCCCTACGGGCGCATGGCCGAGTGCAGCGACGACCAGGGCGGCCGGTTCTACCTGGGCGAGTTCTGAGTCGGCAATTTGAACTCTCGACAAATTTAACCGGCGCGTAATCCGCGGGGGCTCGATAGCTTGCCGTTTGTGTCGCGACAATTGCATCTGCTGGCCTACGGCAACACCCGCTCGGCGGGCCCGTGGCGGCATCCCGAAATCGACAACAGCACCGCAGCAGTGCGGCGCCGCCTGGTGCGACGGGCCCAGACCGCGGAGGCCGGGACCTTCGACGCGGTGTTCTTCGCCGACGGCCTGAACTTCGGCCCGCCGGCCACTTGGCCGTACAAGACCACCGAAGATTTCGAGCCCTTGACCACCACCGCGGCCCTGTCGTCGGTCACCGACCACATCGGCCTGGTGGTCACCGGCTCGGCCACTCTGCAGCACCCCTACCACCTGGCCCGGCAGCTGCTGTCCCTCGACCATCTCAGCGGCGGCCGCGCCGGCTGGAACCTGGTGACCAGCTTCGCCCAGGCCGCCGCCGACAACTTCAGCGCCCGCGGCGTCGTCGACCACGACGAGCGCTACCGGGTGGCCGAAGAAGCACTCGACGTCGTCCAGAAACTCTGGGACGGCTGGGCCGACGACACCATCGTCGAAGACCGGCGCAGCGGAATCTTCAACGATGTCACCAAGATCCACGTCGCCAACCACCACGGTCGCTACTTCGACGTGCGAGGACCCATCGGCGCGGCCCGCTCCCCGCAGGGCCGGCCGGTGCTGTTCCAGGCCGGGTCGTCGGCGACGGGCCGCGGCTTCGCCGCCCGGCACGCCGAGGTGATCTTCACCGGCCAGGGCAACCGCACCCGGGCCCAGGAGTTCTACCGGCAGATCCAGGCCGAGTCGCGGGCCCAGGGCCGCGCCGCCGCGCCGTTGATCACCCCGTCGCTGCGCTTCATCGTCGGCTCCACCGAGGACGAGGTGGCCCGCATCGAGCGCACCGCCTACGAGTACTTCAGCCCCGAGTACCAGGCCGGCTGGCTGCTGGAGGTCGACGTCGACGTCACCGGCGCCGATCTGGACGGCCCGGTGCCGGACTCCGCGTTCCCCGACAGCACCGAAACCCATCAGACGGCGCTGGCGGGCTATCGGGCGCTGGCCAAGGACGGCAACCCCACGGTCCGGGAATTCCTGTACCGCACCGTGAACGGCTGGGGCGCAAGCGTCGCCGGCACACCGGAACAGATCGCGGACGAGATCGAGAGCTGGTTCACCACACAGGCTTCCGACGGCTTCGTGCTGATGGACTCGGGACTGCCCGGCCAGTTCGACACCTTCGTCGAACAGGTGGTCCCGCTGCTGCGCAAGCGCAGCCTGTTCCGCCACGAGTACTCGGGCAGCACACTGCGCCACCATCTCGGCCTCGCCGTCCCTCCCCACCGCACTCACTGAAAGAAGCACCATGTCCTCAGCCACCTACCTGCAGCCACCCACCGCGGATCTCGACGAGCTGCGGGCGCGGTTCGCACCGCACTTCGCCGACATCGCGGCCGGCAACCTCGAACGCGAACGCGGCCGGGTGTTTCCGCACGATCAGGTCCGTCAGCTGGGCGACGCCGGATTCGGCACGCTGCGCATCCCCGTCGAGTACGGCGGGCTGGGCGCCTCACTGGAGCAGACCTTTCTGCTGCTGGCCGATCTCGGCGAGGCCGACCCCAACGTCGCGCACATCTTTCGTAACCACCTTGCGTTCGTCGAGGACCGGCTGAACGCACCACGATCCGATTCCGGTGACATCTGGCTCAAACGCTTCCTCGCCGGCGCGTTCGTCGGCGGCGGCTGGACCGAGGCCAACAATCTCACGCTGGCGAAGATCGCCACCACCGTCACCACCGAGGACGACCACTGGGTGGTCAGCGGCGCGAAATACTATGCCACCGGCAGCCTTTACGCGGACTGGCTCGACGTCATCGGCCGCGGCGACGACGGCGAACTCTGGACCGCCCTGGTGCGGGCCGATGATCCGGGGGTCACCCTGATCGACGACTGGCGTGGTTTCGGGCAGCGCACCACTGCCAGCGGGTCGGCGCGCTACAACCGGGTGCGCGCCGAAGCCGGTGATGTGTTCCCCGCCGCCGACCGCTTCTCCTACCAACCGCACTTCTATCAGACGGCCATGCTGTCGGTGCTCACCGGAATCACCAGGGCCACCCTGCGCGACGGCCACACCGCGCTGGTGGCCCGCGAACGCAACTATCCTCAGGGCCTCACCCCGGTGGCCCGTGACGACGCGCAACTGCTGCAGGTCATCGGTCAGGTGTCCGCGGAGGTGTTCGCCGCGCAGTCCGCATTGGCCGCCGCCGCCCGCACGCTCGACGACGTGGTGCGCGGCCGGATCACCGGCGCTGCGGATCGGCAGCGCCAGAGGCTGATCGACGCCGAGGTGGCCGTCACCCAGGCGCAGCTGGTGATCATCGCGGCTGCGCTGGAGGCCACCACCACCGTGTTCGACGCGCTCGGGGCGTCCGGGGTCTCCGAGGAGCTGGGGCTGGACCGACACTGGCGCAACGCGCGCACCCTGGCGTCGCACAATCCGCGGGTCTACAAGGCCCGGATTCTCGGTGACTGGTTGGTCAACGGAAAGGATCCGGTGCCGGATCTGGCCTCCCGCGGCCGCGGCGGCCAAGGAGACTGACGGCGATGACGGACCCGGAACCCATCATCCTGCATGCGTTCTCGATGAACTCGGTGTCACACGTCAACTACGGACTGTGGCGTCATCCCCGCGATCAGACGTACCGGTACAACACGATCGAGTACTGGACCGAGCTGGCTCAGACCCTGGACCGCGGCGGTTTCGACGCCCTGTTCCTGGCCGACGCGCTCGGGCTGCTGGACACCTACGCCGGGGATGCCGAGGCGTCCCTGCGCACCGGTACACAGTCACCGGTCAGCGATCCGCTGCTGCTGGTGTCGGCCATGGCGGCGGCCACCACGCATCTGGGCTTCGGGGTCACGGTGTCCACCACCTACGAGCATCCGTATCTGTTGGCCCGCAAGTTCACCACGCTGGACCACCTGACCCGTGGCCGGGTGGCGTGGAACATCGTCACCTCCCAATTGGAGAGCGCGGCACGCAATCTCGGGCTGGACCGTCAAGTGCCGCACGACGAGCGTTACGAGCGGGCCGACGAGTTCCTCGACGTGGTGTACAAGCTCTGGGAATCCTCCTGGGAGGACGGCGCGGTGGTGCGAGACCGCGATCAGCGGGTGTACACCGACCCCAGCCGAGTGCACCCAATCGGGCACTCCGGCAACTACTTCCGCGTCCCCGGCGCCCACCTGTCCGAGCCGAGCCCGCAGCGCACCCCGGTGCTGTTCCAGGCCGGCGGGTCACCCCGTGGGCAACAGTTCGCCGCCAAGCACGCCGAGGTCGTCTTCGTCGCCGGCGCCGATGCCGCCGGCCTGCGGCGCACCGTCACGACCATCCGCGAGCTGGCCGAGGGCTTCGGGCGCGACCCGTCGACGCTGCGCTTCGTCAGCGCCGTCGCAGTGGTGGTGGACGACACCGACGAGGGGGCACGAGCCAAGCTGGCCGACTACCAGTCCTACTTCGACGTCGAGGGGGCGTTGTCCCATTACTCGGCCAGTACCGGGGTGGACTTCTCCGGCCAGGACCTCGACAGTGTGATCGGCAGTCACCGAACAGATTCCAACCGTTCACTGCTGAGCATGTTCGCCGACACCGACCGCACCTGGACACTGCGCCAGGCGCTGGCACCGTCGCACGGGTTCGGCCGCACGCCGACGTTCGTCGGAACTCCCCCATCGGTGGCCGACGCCTTGGAGCGGTGGCTGGCCGACACCGATACCGAGGGCTTCAACCTGATCCACATCGTCAACCCGGACAGCTACCGCGACTTCGCCGAATTGGTGGTTCCCGAACTGTCCCGCCGCGGCCGGATCCGGCCCCGCCCGCAGACTGCCACCACCTTGCGGGCCCGGTTGTCGGGCCGCAACGGGGTCCGCGACGATCACCCGGCGTCGCGGTACCGGGCGCGGGCGGGCGCCCGATGAGCACCCAGGGGCGGCACCAGCGGGTTACCGCATGAGCGCGCCCGAGATCCGCGTCCTGGACGACGAAGCGGAGCTGATCGCCGCTACCAACGTCTTTCGGGCCGCGATGGTCGGCTTTCCCAAGCTGGTCGATCTTCCTGCCGGGACCATCACCAAACTGCTCGAGCCAGGACGCACTCTCGGCGCCTTCGTCGACAGCGTGCTCGTCGGGACCACCGATTCGGCCGCCAGCACGCTCATCCTGCCGGGAGGAAACCAGGTGCCGCACGCCGCGGTCACCCATGTCGGCGTGCTGCCCACGGCCACCCGCCGCGGCGTGGCCACCGCGCTGATGCATCACCAATTGCGTGATCTGCGCAACCGCGGCGAGGTGGTGGCCACACTGCGCGCCTCCGAGGCCACCATCTATGAGCGGTTCGGGTACTCGGTCGCCAGTTCCACGCACACGCTGGAGGTACGAACCGCCGAGGCGGTGCTGCGTCGCGGAGTCGGTGAGGGCGGGCCGGTCCGGCTGGTGGAGCCGGGCTCGGCGTGGGACCTGCTGCCCGCCATCTACAGCCGCGCCCGGCCCAGCCGCCCGGGCGGTATCGGCCGGCCCGCGGTGTGGTGGCAGAACCAGCAGTTCCGGGCCGCCACCTCGTCGGCCCCGAGTTATGTTGCAGTGCACGGGGAACCAGGCGCCGAGGATGGTTTCGTCCGGTACCGGCCGGAGAACACCGAGCGCTGGTTCGTCCAGAACGAAAGGACGGTGGTCGTCGACGATTTCTTCGCCCCCACCGACTCCGCCTACCTGGGCCTGGTGCGGTACCTGCTCGACCTCGACCTGGTGGACCGGCTGGTGTTCACGTTGTCTCCCGTGGACGACCCGCTGCCGTGGCTGCTGACCGACCGGCGCGCGGTACAGGTGGTCGGTGAGCGTGACGAGACCTGGCTGCGGGTGCTCGACACCCACCGGGCGCTGGCTGGGCGCCGCTACGCGGACGCCACCGAGTTGGTGATCGCCGTGCAGGATCAGGTGTTGCCCGACAATGCCGGCACCTTCGCCCTGACCGCCCGGGGCGTGGTACCGACATCACGACCGCCGCAGTTGACGGTGGACGTGGCGACGTTGGCGGCCGTCCTGCTGGGTGGGACGTCCTGGCGCACTGCGGCGCTGGCCGGACTTGTGGCCGTCGCCGACCCCGAGGCTCTGGAGGTTGCCGACCGGTTGTTCGCGGTGCCCCTGGCTCCTTTCGCCGGGTTCTACTTTTGATCGGCGCGCGTGTAACCCGGCGTTAATTTCCCACTGAGCCAAACCCGTGCTCCCGCGCCCGGCGACGTCCACGATGTCCGTGTGTTGTTGTGGCAGTGGGGATCCCCCGTGAAAAGCAGTCATGTCACTGCTTGAGGTCGAAGATCTCTCCGTCACCATCCACACCGGAGATCGCGCCTCGGGACGACGGGCGGTCCGGGCGGTGGAGTCATTCAGCTTCTCGGTGGACCCCGGGCAGACGCTGGCGGTGGTCGGTGAATCCGGCTCCGGCAAGAGCGTTTCGCTGCTGGCCGCCACCAGGCTGCTCGGGCTCGACGCCGACGTCACCGGAACGGTGCGGTTCGACGGGCAGGACCTGCTGACCGTCGCACCGCGTCAGCTGCGCCGGATCCTGGGCAAGCAGATCGGGTTCGTCTTCCAGGATCCGCAGAGCAATCTGCATCCGTTCAAGACCGTCGGCGACCAGATCGGCGAGGTGCTGCGGGTGCACTCCGGCGGATCGAAACGGCAGCGCCGCAGCCGGGTCGAAGAACTGCTCGGTGAGGTGGGAATCGCCGACCCGCACACCGCCTATGCCCACTACCCCGCCGAGTTCTCCGGCGGCATGCGGCAACGGGTGATGATCGCCATCGCCATCGCGCTGAATCCGGCGTTGATCATCGCCGACGAACCCACCACCGCTCTGGACGTGAGTGTCCAGGCCGGAATCCTGGCGCTGTTGGGCCGGCTCCAGCGCGAACACGGCACCGCGATCGTCTTCGTCAGCCACGACCTGGCGGTGGTGCACCAGATCGCCGACACCGTCGTGGTGGTCAAGGACGGCCGGGTGGTCGAAACCGGCACCCGCGCCGAGCTGTACCGCGCCCCACGCGAGCAGTACACCCGGGATCTGCTGCGCGCTTCCCGGTTGCACAGTCTGCGCGCCCCGGCCACCCGTGTGCCGCCGGCCGATGCCGAAACGGTGCTCACCGTCCGCGGCCTGCGTAAGTCCTACCGCACCAGGACCCGCGGGCAGCGCAGGACGGTCGTCGAAGACTTCGACCTCACCATCGACCGCGGTCAGATCGTCGGTCTGGTCGGCGAATCCGGTTCGGGGAAGTCCACTGTCGGACGCATCGTCGCCGGGCTGCAGTACGCCGACGCCGGCGACATCCGGCTGGCCGGTGAGCAGTTCCCCACCTCACTCAGCGACGGTGTGCCCGCCCTGGCCCCGGCCACCCGGCGGGCGGTGCAGATGGTCTTCCAGGACCCGTATTCGAGCCTCAACCCGCGGCGCACGGTCGCCGCGTCCCTGGCCGCGCCGTTGCAGGTCCAGCGCGTCGAGGCCGCCGCGATCAGCAGGCGGGTGCACGAGGCCGCCGATGCCGCACGACTGCCCGCCGCCTTGCTCAACCGCTATCCCGCCGAACTGTCCGGCGGGCAACGCCAACGGGTGGCGATCGCGCGGGCGCTGGTGTTGCGGCCGGCGTTGATCGTCGCCGACGAGGCATTGTCCTCACTGGATGTCACCACCGGCAGCGAGATCATCGAGTTGGTCCAGACACTGGTACGTGAACAGGGCACGGCATTCCTGTTCATCACCCACGACCTGGGTGTGGTGTCGTCGATCGCCGATCAGGTGATCGTGCTTGGCCCGGACGGAGTCGCGGAGTCCGGCGACACCGCCACGGTGTTCACCGATCCGCAATCCGCTTACACCCGCGCGCTTCTGGATGCGGTACCAAACGTGGACGAAGAGTTGGTGTCATGAGTCAAGTCCTGTTGCCGCAGGCAGCGGGTGCTGATCTCGACACGCTGACACCCCGGAATCGTCTGCGCCGCTTCCTCGCCGACCCCGGGCTGGTGATCGGGTCGGCGCTGGTGCTGCTGGTGGTCATCGCCGCGCTGGCAGCACCGCTGGTGGCCGCCGTCGTGGGTCACGGTCCCAATGACCAGTTCCCCGACGACACCCTGGACGCCGCAGGGCTTCCCATCACCGGGGGCAACGGGTTCCTGCTCGGCGCCGACGGCAACGGCCGCGACGTCTTCGTGCGCACGCTCTACGGCGCCCGGGTGTCGCTGGGCATCGGCATCCCGGCGACCACGCTGGCCATGCTGATCGGTGTGATCGTCGGCCTGCTCGGCGGCTACTTCGGAGGGCGCGTGGATGCGACGCTGTCGGAGCTGACCAACATCGCTTTGGCGTTTCCGTTCCTGGTGACGGCGCTGTCGGTGGTGACGCTCAACCGCGGTACCGCGGGCACCAATCTGATCGATCCGATCTTCGTGGTGATCGGCATCATCGCGCTGTTCTCGTGGACCTATTTCGCGCGGCTGGTCCGCAACGCCGTGATCGAGGTGAAGGCCAAACCGTTTGTGCTGGCGGCGATCGGCGCCGGAAGCTCTCACTGGCGGGTACTGCTGCGCGAGATCCTGCCGATCATCGCGCCGACGGTCATCATCTACTGGTCGGTGCAACTGCCGGCCAACATCGTCGCCGAGGCCTCGTTGTCGTATCTGGGCGTCGGCATCAAAGCGCCGACCCCGAGTTGGGGCACCATGATCGCCAACGCTCAGCAGTCCGCGCTGTATCAGACCCAGCCCTGGCTGTTGATCGCGCCGGCATTCGCGTTGTTCGTCACCGTGCTGGGCTTCAACATCCTGAGCACGCGGCTGCGCAGCCGGTTCGACCCGTTGGCGCGGCGATGACGCGCTTCGCGCTGTGGCGCACCAGCCGCATGGTGTTCACCGTCTCGGTGGTCGTGCTGATCACCTTCGGCCTCACCCGCGTCGCCTACCAGAACCCGGCCCGGATGCTGGCTCCGGAGAACGCATCTCAGGAGACCGTCGACGCGATCGCCCGCAGCCTTCGGCTCGATGATCCGTGGTGGGTGCAGCTGTGGCACTACGCCGTGCGCGGCCCCGAGATCAAGGGCACCCCGACCGGCTTGCTGAACTGGCCGCCCAGTCTGGGTTATTCGTACCGGCAGCAACGGCCGGTCACCGAACTGATCCTGGAGAAGATCCCGGTCACCGTGAGTCTGGCGGTGGGCGCGCTGGTGCTGTGGGGAGCGTTGTCGATACTGCTCGGGGTGTACGCCGCGCGGCGCCCCGGCGGGTGGTTCGACACCGCCACCGCGGGCATTTCGTATGTGTTCCTGTCGATCCCGACGTTTGTCACCGGCGTGGCGCTGCTGTACCTGCTGTACTTCAAGCTGTCCCTGGCCGGGGTGAAGTTCTTCCCCGGCGGGGGTTATGTACCGCTGACCGAGTCGCCGGTGGAGTGGGCCCGACATCTTCTGCTGCCCTGGCTCACCCTGGTGCTGGCCGAGGTCGCACTGTTCCAGCGGGTGGTCCGCGCGTCGGTACTGGAAGTCGCGAACAAGGACTACATCCGCACCGCCCGGGCCAAAGGAGTTGGGCCGCAACGGGTGTACTTCGACCACGCCCTGTCGGCCGCGTTGAACCCGATTCTCACCCTCGGCGCCATCGAGTTCGCCACCATCCTCGGCGGCGCCATCATCACCGAGCAACTGTTCGGTCTCGACGGGGTGGGCCGGCTGGCGGTCAGCGCCGCCAACTCCGGTGACGCCCCCGTGGTGATCGGCTGCACACTGCTGGGCGCCGTCATCTTCGTGGTGTCCACGTTTGTCATCGACCTCATCACCCACGCCCGCAGCGGCAAATGACCTGTGCTCCACCCCTCATCATCAAGGAGAATCTCAATGAAAGTCCCCTGGCGCATCGCTGCCCTGCTCACGGCAACCCTCGTGGTGGGCGCCTGCGGCAGCAGCACCACTTCCGAGGAGGCCTCGTCGGCGGACCCGTCGTC
The DNA here is from genome assembly GCF_059132455.1 of Mycolicibacterium sp. SMGY-1XX. Lineage (NCBI taxonomy): Bacteria > Bacillati > Actinomycetota > Actinomycetes > Mycobacteriales > Mycobacteriaceae > Mycobacterium > Mycolicibacterium sp. SMGY-1XX. The sequence continues at coordinate 1,623,136 of NZ_CP101139.1, read as the reverse complement.
GCTGTACGGCGGCACCCTGAAGGTGGCATCCGTCGGTGACATCGACGCACTCGATCCGCTGATCGCCTACTCCGCCGAATCGTGGCAGGTCATCCGCGCCACGACCCGGCAGCTGGTCACCTACGCCGGCAACAAGGAGAGCATCGGCGACGACACCGAGGTGGTACCCGATCTCGCGGAGAGCTGGGACATCAGCCCGGACAAGCTGACCTACACGTTCCACCTGCGCGACGGCATCACGTTCTCCGGCGCCAGTGACCGACCGATCACGGCACAGGACTTCGTGTATGCGATCAAGCGATTCCCCGATCCCAACGGCCAGGTCAGCGCCATCACCTACTACAACGCGCTGTTCGACGGATTCACCGAGTACGCCGACGAATTCGCCAAGGTGCCGACCGGCGACCTGAACGCCGTGAAGCAGTTCATCGACACCCACGACATCCGCGGGGTCAAGGCTCTCGACGACAAGACACTGGAGATCAAGCTGACCCGGCCGGCCAGCGACATCCTCGACATCCTCACCCTCAACTTCGTCAGCCCGCTGCCCGAGGAGGTGGTGTCGAAGTACATCGCCGACAGCCTGGAGTTCCGGCAGAACTACGTCTCCTCCGGGCCGTACTACATCGACTCCTACGATCAGGGCAAGCAACTGACCCTGAAGAAGGTGGAGAACTACAACGCCGAAGGCGACCCGCGCAAGGCGTACGCCGACGAGATCGTCTTCGACACCACGGTGGCCTCCGCGGATGCGGCCTCCCAGCAGCTGCAGACCGGCACCGCCGACATCGGGTTGTACATCCGCGCCTACCCGGCCAATGTGATCGCCCAGTACAAGCAGGCCGATCCCGATCACCTGCACAAGTCGGCCAGTGGGTCGGCGGTGTTCCTCAGCTGGAACAACCCCGAGCAGCCGGCCACCCCGGCGCAGGCGGCACTGAAAGACCTCCGGGTGCGGCAGGCCTTCAACTACTCGCTGGACCGCGCGGATGTGGTGCGGGGGTTGGGTGGTCCGGATTCGGCGATCCCCAGCAACGAGATCCTGACCTCCACCATCGTCGGCTTCAACGACGAAAACCCTTACCCGACACCGGAAGACAAGGGTGACCCGGAGAAGGCCAAGGCGCTGCTGGCCGAGGCGGGCCAATCCGATCTGACCGTCAACATCGCCTACCGCAACACTCCGGAGTTCGAGAAGATCGCCACCTCGGTGCAGAACTCGGTGCAGCGCTCCGGCATCACGGTCCGGCTGACCCCCATTCCGGGCGAGAGCTGGGGCACCTTCAGCTCGTTCCTCGGCGACAAGACCAAGCTCGGCGAATGGGATCTGGCGATCACCAACTGGACCCCGGACTGGCAGGGCAACAGCGCCCGGATGACGCTGGGCGGCTGGCTGGATTCGGAGTTCGCTCCCGGTGGCACCTGGAACGGCGTCACCTATGACAACCCGGACCTCAATGCCGCGGTGAACCGGGCGTTCGCGGCCGAGGATCCGACCGCCGATTGGAAGACCGCCAACGAGATCGCCACCAAGGATCTGGCCTGGTTCCCGTTGATCGAGCGGGTCAAGTCGGTACCGACGTCGGATCGGGTGTCCAACTGGACCTGGCAGTCGCTGGGTAACGGCGCCGATATCACCAACATCTCCGTCACCGGCCAGTAGGGATTTGGGCGCGCTGGTAACCGCTCAGCGGTTACCAGCGCGCCCAAATCGCACGGTTTAGCCCAGCACTTCGGAGATCGCCGCGCCCGCGGCGATCTTCGCCCTGGCCTTCATGACTTTGCCCGGCACGCCGCCGCCGACCACACCGACGAGCGCGCCCTCGCGCTCGTAATACGCCAGGAACTTGCGGCCGTCGTCTTCGACCAGGTGCACGACGTCGTCGGCCTCCGGCTCACCGAGGCACTGGATCTTCACGTCGTACTGATCGCTCCAGAAGTACGGCACCACAACGGCTTCCGGCGGCTGATTGCCGAGCAGTGACGGCACCAGCACGCGGGCCTGCTCGGCGACGTTGCTCCAGTGCTCCACGCGCGCTTGATGTCCTTGGGCGTCCTGCCAGGACGCCACGTCGCCGAGGGCCCAGATGTGCGGCACCGTGGTGCGGCCGACGTTGTCGCAGATGATCCCGTTGTCCACCGCGACGCCGCTGCCTTCGAGCCAGTCGGTCGCCGGCCGGGAACCGATGCCCACCACCACCAGATCGGCGTCGACCTCGGTGCCGTCGGACAGCACCACCTTCTCGACATGCGACTGCCCGACGATCTCGGCCACCCCGACGCCGGTGCGTACGTCGACACCTTCTCCGCGGTGCAGCCGCGACACCAGATCTCCGATCTGGGTGCCCAGCACCGACGCCAGTGGGGCGGGCTGCGGCTCGACCATCACCACGTCGACGCCCAGACCGCGCAGGCTCGCGGCCACCTCACAGCCGATGAAACCGGCACCGATGACGACGGCGCGGTGCGCCTCGCCGGCATGCTTGCGCAGCGCCAGGCTCTCGTCGAAGGTGCGCAGCACCCGCACGCCCTCCAGGTCCGGGAAGGACGGGATACGCCGGGGCACCAGGCCGGTGGCGATGATCAGGTCGTCGTACTGCAGCACCGCATCATTGGCCAGCCGCACCGTCTTGGCGTCGTTGTCGATCGATACCGCTGCCGATCCCAGCAGCAGCGTGATGTCATTCTCGTCGTAGAACTCCAGCGGCTTGAGCGTCACATCGTCGACCTGAGCGCGCAGCACTTCCTTCGACAGCGGCGGCCGGTCGTACGGCAGATGCACCTCGTCGCTGACGATGGTGACCGGGCCGGTGTACTCCGCGCGGCGCAGCTGTTCAGCGACCCGCGTCGCGGCCAGCCCACCACCCACAATGACAATTCCCACAAAAAGTGTTTACACGATGGTGGCGCGCCGCGGCGGACCACCCTATGTGCGGGTGCTCAACAGCCGGAGTCCAAGGCTGGTGAGGGACGAGCCAGGTGAAGGAGCTCCGGCTACGAAAGCAACAGCCGGAGTCCAAGGCTGGTGAGGGACGAGCCAGGTGAAGGAGCTCCGGCTACGAAAGCAACAGCCGGAGTCCAAGGCTGGTGAGGGACGAGCCAGGTGAAGGAGCTCCGGCTACGAAAGCAACAGCCGGAGTCCAAGGCTGGTGACGGAGCCAGGCTGGGTTACGCCGGCGGCGACCGGTCGATCAGGTTCGACAACACCACGATGCTCTCGCTGCGTTCGATGTCGCCGCTGGACCGGATCTGCTCCAACGTCGACTCCAGATGGCGCATATCCCGCGCCAAGACGTGCAGGATCGCATCGGAGGTACCGGTCACCGTGGCCGCGGACACCACCTCGGGCATGTTGACCCAGGCGGCCCGCAGCTGATCCGGCGAGATGGTGCCGTGGCAGTAGACCTGGACGTAGGCCTCGGTGGTCCAGCCCAGTGCCTGCCGGTCGATCACGGTGGTGAAACCGCGGATGACGCCGTTGTCCAGCAGGCGGTCGACGCGCCGTTTGACCGCAGGCGCGGACAGATTGACCTTCTCCCCGATCTCGGCGAACGTCGCGCGCGCGTGCTCGGCCAACTCGGCGACGATCAGCTCGTCGGTCTCATCCAGCCGATTCATCGAGCTCACCTCATCGCGACGCAACAAAACACCGAATACTTCAAATCTGCGCAACGGATCATACCTCAACACGCAATGAGTGGAGATTGATTGCGTCAGGCGCTGAAAATATCCTTCTGACCATGACGATCTCCGACATCGCCACCGCCGCCGCTGCGCAGCGAACCGCCTCTCTGCGCCACTACGCCATGACGGCGCCCACCCACTTCACGGTCGAATACGCCATCAACCCGTGGATGGACACCTCCACCCCCGTCGATCCTGCGCTGGCACTGGCCCAGTGGGAGGACCTGCGGCAGACCTACCTGAGCCTGGGTCACGCGGTCGACCTGGTGTCCCCCGAACCGGGCCTACCGGACATGGTGTACGCCGCCAACGGCGGTCTGGTCATCGGTGACACCGCGATCGTCGCCCGCTTCAAGCATCCCGAACGCGCCGGCGAAGCCGATGCGTACGCGGCGTGGATGGCCGCAGCCGGTTACACCCCCCGCTTCACCACACACCTCAACGAGGGCCAGGGCGATCTCCTGGTCGTCGGCTCGATGATCCTGGCGGGCACGGGTTTCCGCACCGACGAGGCCGCCCACGCCGAGGTCGCCGAGCTCACCGCGATGCCGGTGGTCACGCTGCACCTCACCGATCCGCGCTTCTACCATCTCGACACCGCGCTGGCGGTGCTGGACGACACCACCATTGCCTACTACCCGCCGGCCTTCACCGACGAATCCCGCGCCACCCTGGAACGCCTGTTCCCCGGCGCCATCGAGGTGGCCTCGGCCGACGCCTACGTCCTCGGACTCAACGTGGTGTCCGACGGACGACACGTCGTGCTGCCGGCGGCTGCTCACGGCTTCGCCCAACAGTTGGCGTCGCACGGATTCGAGCCGATCGGCGTCGACCTCTCCGAACTGCTCAAGGGCGGTGGGTCGGTGAAATGCTGCACGCTGGAGGTGTACCGTGACCGCCGTTGAGATGCCGAGCGCGCTTCTGCTGGAAGACCGCTACGCCGCTCACAATTACTCGCCGCTACCCGTGGTCGCCGCCAGTGCCGAAGGCGCGTGGATCACCGATATCGACGGCCGCCGCTACCTGGACTGCCTGGCGGCGTACTCGGCGGTGAATTTCGGGCATCGCCACCCCGCGATCATCGCGGCGGCACACGCACAACTGGATGCCGTCACCTTGGTGAGCCGCGCATTCCACTCCGACCGGCTCGGCCCGTTCTGCGCCGCCCTGGCGCAGTTGTGCGGCAAAGACATGGTGCTGCCGATGAACAGCGGCGCCGAAGCCGTCGAAAGCGGTATCAAGGTGGCCCGCAAGTGGGGTACCGACGTCAAGGGGGTTCCCGCGGGACTGGCCAATATCGTGGTGGCGGAGAACAACTTTCACGGCCGCACCATCAGTATTGTCAGTTTCTCCTCCGACGACTCGGCGCGCAACGGCTTCGCCCCGTTCACCCCGGGCTTCCGCACCGTGCCCTTCGGTGATGCGCAGGCGGTCGAAAATGCCATCGACCAGAACACCGTCGCTGTCCTGCTGGAGCCGATCCAGGGTGAGGCGGGCGTCATCGTGCCGCCCGCCGATTACCTGCCGCGGGTGCGTGAGATCTGCAGCAGGCGCGGTGTTCTGATGATCGCCGACGAGATCCAGTCCGGGTTGGCACGCACCGGACGGACGTTCGCGTGCGACCACTGGGGTGTCGTGCCCGATGTGTACCTGCTCGGCAAGGCGTTGGGCGGTGGCGTCATGCCGCTGTCGGCGGTGGTCGCCGACGCCGACATCCTCGGTGTGCTGCACCCCGGCGAGCACGGATCGACCTTCGGCGGCAATCCCCTGGCGGCCGCAATCGGCAGCGCCGTCGTGGACCTGCTTTCCACCGGCGAATTCCAAACCAGAGCAACCGTTTCGGGGCGGAAGTTACAGGCCAGGCTGCGCGGCCTGCTCGGCCACGGTGTCACCGAAGTGCGTGGACTGGGGATGTGGGCCGGTGTGGACATCGACCCGGCGCTGGGCACCGGCAAGCACATCAGCCTGCTGCTCGCCGAGCGCGGTGTGCTGGTCAAGGACACCCACGGCTCGACGTTGCGCTTCGCCCCGCCGCTGGTGATCACCGACGACGAAATCGATTGGATGGTGGACCAGTTCGCGTCAGTACTTCATGACGCCGCGGTCGACGGCGATCTGCGAACCTGAGATCGCCATCGACTCGTCGGAGGCCAGCCAGGCCACCACGTTGGACACTTCCTCGGGCGACATGAACTCCTGCAGGCCCTTCTTGCCCGCGTGATTCACCGGGTGCAGCGGCATCGGCGCGAAGCTGTGCAGGAAACTGGGGTGCTGGGAGAACACCTTCATCATCGCGTCGCGCTCCACCATCGGGGTGTCGATGGAGTACGGGTGGATCGAGTTCACCCGGATGCCGAACTCCCCCACCTCGAGAGCCAGCGCGTTGGTGATGGCGACGACGCCGTGTTTGGACGCGGAGTAGTGGCCGTTGCCGGGGGTGGCTTTCAGGCCGGCCGACGAGCTGACCATGATGATCGACCCGCCGTTGCCGGCCTCGATCATCGCCGGCACCGCGGCTCGCACCGTGCGCCAGGCACCGGACAGGTTGGTCTGGATCACGCTGTCCCACTGCTCTTCTGACATCTCGAACAGCCGGCCCCAGCTCAGGATTCCGGCATTGACCACCAGCACGTCGAGGCGGCCGAACTGTTCGATACCGTCTGCCACCACCTGCTGCTGGGCAGCCAGGTCGCGAACGTCGACCTCACGGGCCAGCACCTTGCGGCCCGTCGCTTCGACCTGGCGCACCGTCTCGGCGAGATCCTCCGAGGTGGCGGGCGGGTAGGTGATGGAGTCGGTCACCGGGCCGCAGATGTCGATCGCGATGATGTCGGCGCCGTCGCCGGCCAACCGGACGGCATGCGCGCGGCCCTGGCCACGCGCGGCTCCCGTCACGAGAGCAACCCGACCTTCCAACGATCCGCCGGCCATCTGTCCCGTCCTCTCCCTCGAGCGCGAGCGCGCGTGTCTGTACAGCGACACGCGGCCTTCCGCGTACAACGATGCGCGCTCGCGTCAGGCTAGCAGTAGAACTGGAACGTGTTCTAGTAAACCGGACGGTCAGGCCACGGGTGCGGGCGCGGGCGCAGGCACGGGCGCCACCACCGGAGCGGGGGCCATCTGCGCGAGCTCGTAGAGCGGCGACACCCAGTTGTAGCTGCCCTTGGCGTAGCTGGTGTGGACGGCGACCGCCTGCGCGCTCACCTCGTCCTCATCGGCGTCGGGGTCATAGTCACACACGGCGTCGCCGTAATCGCAGACGCTGATGGTGCGGCTACCGATCACAGGCGACAACGGGGCCGGCGCATGCGCCAGGATCGGCCAGTCCTGCGCCACTCCCAGACGCTCGCCGGGGACCCCCGACGCGGTACCCAGATTCAATGTGGGGTCTTCGGGCCGGCGATCGCCGTCGGCGATCAGCAGAGCGGTGGACAGATTGGGGCTGGCCTCGAGTGCCTGCAGATTGCGGTGCACCACCATGGCGCCCTGCGAGTACCCGGCCAGCACCACCTTCGTCGACGGGCACTGCCGGACGAAATTGGCGTACTGGTTGGCCAGCGCACCGGTGCCCTGGTCGACACTGCCGATGAAACCGGCCCAGTCCAGGATGCCGCCGTCCAGCGGCACCTCGGTGGCGGGATAGATCACGGCCTCGGCCGTCACGGTCTCACCGTTGCGGGCGGCTTGCTGCTGGAAGGCCAGGTACGACTGGTACATCACCTTGCCCATGCCACCGTTCAACGACGCCTCCGGGCCCCGCTCACCGGAGCCGGCAGCGCCGATCCAGTGCAGGTCGGGGCACATCGGCTCGGCCGCCGCCGTGCCCGTCCCACTGACCAACGCAGCTGCACCGACGGCAACGGCACAGGCCGCCGCAGCGAAATGACGAGAAACCAAGACCCTTGCACCCTTCACGCGAACGTTGCCTGGTACATCGCGCGGGGCCGGCCGGGAGTTACAGCTCGGCGATGATCTGCTGTCGTTTGGCGGTGTATTCGGCCTCGGTGATGGCACCGGTGGCGCGCAGCGTCTCGAGTTCCTGCAGCCGGGCGGCCGTCGACGGCGCAGGAGCCACCGGCATGAACGACGGCACGGTCTCCGGCTGCGGTGGGGCCGGGGTGGCTGCGGCGCGGCGCACCACGTTCATCACCTGCTGGCGCAGCGCCGGATTGGATCGGATGTCGATGACCCCCGACAACGGCACATTGTTGGTCTTGAGGATCCGCATGATCGCCATCAACGGCTCGACCTGACCGGAGAGGTCGTAAGTCCGGTTGTCCTCGTCGAGGGTGAACTGGGCCGGCGCCATGCCGTTGATCAAAGCGCTTCTGTTCCAGTCGATTTCGAACGAATGCGTGGACGGGTCGACGATCGCGACGAGCTTGCGCGCCATGATCATCGGGGTCCGTTCCATCGACGCCAGCACCCGGTCCTGGGCGGTGAACGGAGCGATGCCCTCCCCGGAGATGCGCAGGTCGAGGGTCACCAGCGGCTGGTCGTTGACCCGGGCGCCGCTTTCCTGGATCCCGGTCACCTCGGCCACCGCCAGCACGCCCTGGTGCTCGAGATATTGCGACCTGGCGGCCGCTCGGGCGCCGTAGCCGGCCATCGCCAACGCGATCAGCACGTCGACGGCCGTCACCACCAGCCCGGCCCAGAACATCCACTTGAGCAACGGATCCCGCCCGGTGCCGAAGAACACCGCCAGGAAGATCGGCCCGACCAGGCCGCCGCACAGCAACACCCACAGTTGAGCTTTCACGTAACGCCACACCATGCGCCGGCTCCTCGGTCCTGAACAGCGAATGTCAGACTAACGCCCCCCGGTGGCGTCCGGCCCCCAATACGAAAGCGGCGCCCACCCTTTCGGGTGAGCGCCGCTGTCGAGCGTCAGAAGCTAGATCACTGGAGGATCAAAATCACTTCAGGATCTTGGTGACGCGGCCGGCGCCGACGGTACGGCCACCCTCGCGGATCGCGAAGCGCAGGCCTTCGTCCATGGCCACCGGCTGGATCAGCTTGACGGAGATGTCGGTGTTGTCACCGGGCATCACCATCTCGGTGCCCTCGGGGAGGGTCACCACGCCGGTCACGTCCGTGGTACGGAAGTAGAACTGCGGGCGGTAGTTGTTGAAGAACGGCGTGTGGCGGCCGCCCTCGTCCTTGGACAGGATGTAGACGCTGCCCTCGAAGTCGGTGTGCGGGGTGGTGGTGCCGGGCTTGACCACAACCTGGCCACGCTCGACGTCCTCACGCTTCACACCGCGGACCAGCAGACCAACGTTGTCGCCGGCCTGGCCCTGGTCGAGCAGCTTGCGGAACATCTCGACACCGGTGACCGTGGTCTTGGTGGTGCCGGGACGGATGCCGACGATCTCGACTTCCTCGTTCACATTGATCACGCCACGCTCGACACGACCGGTGACGACGGTGCCACGACCGGTGATCGTGAAGACGTCCTCGACGGGCATCAGGAACGGCTTGTCGGTCTCGCGAACCGGGTCCGGGATGGACTCGTCGACGGCCTCCATGAGTTCCTCGACGGACTTGACCCACTTCTCGTCGCCCTCGAGAGCCTTGAGCGCCGACACCTTGATGACGGGGGCTTCCTCGTCGAAGTCCTGGGCGGCCAGCAGTTCGCGGACCTCCATCTCGACGAGCTCGATGAGCTCCTCGTCGTCGACCATATCGGCCTTGTTCAGGGCAACCAGGATGTAGGGCACGCCGACCTGGCGGGCGAGCAGCACGTGCTCGCGAGTCTGCGGCATGGGGCCATCGGTGGCGGCGACCACCAGGATTGCGCCGTCCATCTGGGCGGCACCGGTGATCATGTTCTTGATGTAGTCAGCGTGACCGGGGGCGTCGACGTGTGCGTAGTGACGCTTGTCGGTCTGGTACTCCACGTGGGAGATGTTGATGGTGATACCACGCTGACGCTCTTCGGGCGCATTGTCGATCTGGTCGAATGCGCGCGACTCGTTCAAATCGGGGTACTTGTCGTGCAGAACCTTGGTGATTGCTGCAGTCAGCGTGGTCTTGCCGTGGTCAACGTGACCGATGGTCCCGATGTTGACGTGCGGCTTCGTCCGCTCGAACTTCGCCTTCGCCACTTCTGTGTCCTCCTGGACTTGTTGGTGCTTCGGTTAAAGCAGTGTTGACAATTCAGTTGTGTGGTCCGAAGGGACCGGAGACTTATTCTCCGGTCGCCTTCGCGCTGCTGAGCGCTCGGCTCCGTGCTCGCTCGCTGGCGCTCACTCGCCCGTCGCCTTCGCGATGATCTCCTTCGACACGTTCGCCGGAACTTCAGCGTACGAGTCGAACACCATGGAGTAGTTCGCCCGGCCCTGGGTCTTCGACCGGAGGTCGCCGACGTAGCCGAACATCTCCGACAGCGGAACCTGCGCCTTGACGACACGGGCACCACTGCGCTCCTCCATGGCCTGGATCTGACCACGGCGGGAGTTCAGGTCGCCGATCACGTCACCCATGTAGTCCTCAGGGGTGGTGACTTCGACGGCCATGATCGGTTCCAGGATGGCCGGCTGGGCCTGTCCGGCAGCCTTCTTCAGCACCTGGGAACCGGCGATCTTGAAGGCCATTTCCGACGAGTCGACGTCGTGGTAGGCGCCGTCGAGCAGCGTGACCTTCACATTCACCAGCGGGTAGCCGGCCAGCACGCCGTACTGCATGGCGTCCTGGGCGCCGGCGTCCACCGACGGGATGTACTCGCGGGGGATGCGTCCACCGGTGACCTTGTTCTCGAACTCGTAGGTCGCACCGTCCTCGCCGACGAACGGCTCGAGGTTGATGATGACCTTCGCGAACTGGCCGGAGCCACCGGTCTGCTTCTTGTGGGTGAACTCGACGTTGTTGACGGCCCGGCGGATGGTCTCGCGGTAGGCCACCTGCGGCTTGCCGACGTTCGCCTCGACCTTGAACTCGCGACGCATGCGGTCCACCAGGATGTCCAGGTGAAGCTCGCCCATGCCGCCGATGACGGTCTGGCCGGTCTCCTGGTCCAGGTGCACCTTGAAGGTCGGGTCCTCTTCCGCCAGCTTCTGGATGGCGGTGCCCAGCTTCTCCTGGTCGCTCTTGGTCTTGGGCTCGATGGCCACCTCGATCACGGGATCGGGGAAGGTCATCGACTCGAGCACGATCTGCTGGTTCGGATCGCTGAGGGTGTCACCGGTGGTGGTGTCCTTCAGGCCGATGACCGCGTAGATGTGGCCGGCGGAAGCGGTCTCGACCGGGTTCTCCTTGTTGGAGTGCATCTGGAACAGCTTGCCCAGCCGCTCCTTCTTGCCCTTGGTCGAGTTGATCACCTGCGAGCCGGAATCGACCTTGCCGGAGTAGACGCGGACGTAGGTCAGCTTGCCGAAGAACGGGTGCGTGGCCACCTTGAACGCCAAGCCGGAGAAGGGCTCGTCGGCCGACGGCTTACGAGAGATGATCTCGTCTTCCTTGCCCGGGACGTGGCCTTCGGCGGCCGCGACGTCCAGCGGGGTCGGCAGGTAGTCGATGACCGCGTCGAGCATGGGCTGCACGCCCTTGTTCTTGAACGCGCTACCGCACAGCACCGGGTAGGCCGTGCTGCTGACGGTCAGCTTGCGCAGGCCTGACTTGATCTCCTCGATCGTCAGCTCTTCGCCGCCCAGGTACTTCTCCATGAGTTCGTCGTCGGCCTCGGCGACGGCCTCGATCATGGCGGTGCGGTATTCCTCGGCCTTTTCCTGCAGGTCGGCCGGGATGTCGACGACGTCGTACTTCTCGCCGAGCTTGGTCTCGCCGCGCCACACCTTGGCCTTCATCTCGACCAGGTCGACGACGCCTTCGAAGTCACCTTCGGAGCCGATCGGAAGCTGGATCGGGATGACGTTGGCGCCGAGGCGGTCCTTCATGGTCTGCACCGAGAAGTAGAAGTCGGCGCCCAGCTTGTCCATCTTGTTGACGAAGCAGATGCGGGGCACGTCGTACTTGTCGGCCTGCCGCCAGACCTGCTCGGACTGCGGCTCCACGCCTTCCTTGCCGTCGAACACGGCGACGGCGCCATCGAGCACGCGCAGGCTGCGCTCCACCTCGACGGTGAAGTCGACGTGGCCGGGGGTGTCGATGATGTTGATCTGGTTGTTGTTCCAGAAGCAGGTGGTGGCAGCCGAGGTGATGGTGATACCCCGCTCCTGCTCCTGCTCCATCCAGTCCATCGTGGCGGCACCGTCGTGCACCTCACCGATCTTGTAGCTGATACCGGTGTAGAAGAGGATGCGTTCGGTGGTCGTCGTCTTGCCGGCATCGATGTGCGCCATGATGCCGATGTTGCGGACCTTGGTGAGGTCGGTGAGCACGTCCTGTGCCACGGCTAGATTCCCAACTTTCGCTTGCTAAAGGTGTATTCGGTGCGCCCGGCGGTCAGCACGCCCCGCCGGCGTGACATCACCAGCGGTAGTGCGCGAAGGCCCGGTTCGCCTCGGCCATCTTGTGGGTGTCTTCCCGTCGCTTGACGGCAGCACCCAGGCCATTGCTGGCATCGAGGATCTCGTTGGCCAGACGCTCGACCATGGTCTTTTCGCGGCGGGCCTTGGAGAAGCTGACCAGCCAGCGCAGCGCCAGGGTGACCGAACGATCGGGACGAACCTCGACGGGCACCTGGTAGGTGGCGCCACCGACGCGACGGCTGCGGACCTCGAGGGCCGGCTTCACGTTGTCGAGGGCGCGCTTGAGGGTGACGACCGGATCGGTGCCGGTCTTGTCGCGGGCCTGTTCGAGCGCACCATAAACAATGCGTTCAGCCAGCGATTTCTTCCCGTCCAGCAGGACTTTGTTGACCAGCTGGGTGACCAGCTGGGATCCGTAGACCGGATCGTTGACCAACGGGCGCTTCGGCGCGGGACCCTTGCGCGGCATCAGCTCTTCTCCTTCTTCGCGCCGTAACGGCTGCGGGCCTGCTTGCGGTTCTTGACACCCTGGGTGTCCAGCGAGCCGCGGATGATCTTGTAACGCACACCGGGGAGGTCCTTCACACGACCGCCGCGCACCAGCACCATCGAGTGCTCCTGCAGGTTGTGGCCTTCACCCGGGATGTAGGCGGTGACCTCAACCGCGCTGGTCAGCCGCACGCGCGCCACCTTGCGAAGCGCCGAGTTCGGCTTCTTCGGGGTGGTCGTGTACACGCGGGTGCACACGCCGCGGCGCTGCGGGCTGCCCTTGAGGGCCGCGGTCTTGACCTTGGCGATCTTGTCGCGGCGACCCTTGCGGACCAGCTGCTGAATGGTTGGCATTTACCGGCTTCCTATGTAGTGCTGTGTTGCTCTTCGTTTGTTGCTGACGTGTTCTTCAGCGTCTCTTTAAGTCTCTGTACTGCGGTTTCGTCCAGCCTCGTTACCCCGCGGCCGGGCGTGTCGCACGCGCTCAGCACAAGTGACGATCTTGCGATCACCCGATGCCTGTAGACATGCGAATTGGCCCGGCGTGCGCGCACACCTACCGTCGAAGCGGCCGCATGCGCCCATCTGGGCCAGGCACGAGCTACCACGATACCAGGGGCGGCCATACCGACAAAACCGCCGGAAGCAGGCGCGCAGGGCCTTACCGGCTCAGCCTACCGGGCGTTTTTCCCTACTCGCGACGTTCCAGGCCGGTGGTCAGCCGCAGCACCATGTCGGAGAACACCGCGTCCTGGTCGATGTCGTCCATCACGCCCGTCATCTCCAGGAGCACGAACCCGTGCAGCGCCGACCAGAACTCCAGGGCGGCGTAGTAGGCGTCCTCCCCTTCCAGGCCGTAGGACATCAGCACGTTGATCACCGGCCCGGCGGCTTCTTTGGTGGCCGCCGAGTACTCCGGGTCGTCCCCCCCGAACGGCATCCGGGTGAACGCCGAGTACCGCCCCGGGTGGTGGTGGGCGTAACTGCGGTAGGCGCCGGCCATCACCAGCACCGCGTCCTCACGCACCCGCCCCTCGCCGACGGTGTTGAGCATGCCGATGATGTCGCCGATCACCCGCATCCGGACCGTGCGCCGCAGGTCTTCGAGGCTGTCGACGTGGTTGTAGAGCGACGGGCCCTTGGTGCCGAGGTGGTTGGCCAGCGCGTTGATGGTCAGCGCGTCCCAACCCTCGCGGTCCAGGAAATTCAACGCCGCGTTGACGATGATCTCCCGGCTGAGTTTGGCGGGCCGGGCACCTGCGCGCGGCCGCACACCCGTCGATGACGGGTCAGGCCGTGATGCCATGAGAATGCCCCTCGAATGTTCTAGAACCGAATTCGGCTCGCCGAAGAACTCTAGTTGACGCGGTCCTGCGACAACTGCGCCAGCTCTTCGGTGATTCCGCACAGATCGGGCAGGCTGGCCGGGTTGAGCGTCTGGATCGACCAGGCGATCACGTCGTCACCCTTGTCGATGTAGATGCTGCACGCGTTGACGTCCTCGGCTTTGAAGCCCTGGTTGCCCGACATCTCGAGTTCGGTGATGGTGCGGCCTGCCTCCTGCTCGAGCTGGCGCTCGACGTCCAGGTCGCTGCCGCGGTACCACCAGGTGGAGATGCCCATGCCTGCGCCGACAGACCCCAGCATGGTCTGTTCCTGCCAGAAGCAGCCGGTCTCGCTGTCGAGCACCTTCTGGAAGATCGCCGTCCCGGCGGCCTCCTCCACTTCGTCGTCGGTGACGCTATTGCACTCGCCGCTGCGGAAACCCCCCGGTGGCGGTTCCGCCGACGTCGGGGCGGGTTCCGACGGGGAGCCACACGCCGTGAGGGCAGCGGCCAACAACACGAGTACCGAACGAGCCTTGAACATCTCTGACTACATCTCCGACGACAGGGTGGCGGCCAGCAGCTTCTCGGCGTCCGCGCACGGATCACCATCCTGCTCGTTGCGGTACTGCACCCACCAGCTGAGAACGCCGGGGTTGGCTGAGGTGGTCGCCGAGCACGCGACACCGATGGTCGACGTGCGGGCGAAGAAGGCCGGATACCGCTGGACCACCTTGTCGGTGATCTCCGCGCCGCGTTCTTCGGCCACGGACCGTTCGCGCTCGATGGTGCCGGTGTCGAACCAGGAGAAGGTGGCGTCGATGGTCGTGTCACCGCGGCTCAGGACGTACTGACACACCGCGCCGCTGTACGGGCGGACCACCTCATCGGCTTCGACGGTCTCCTGCACGGTCGTGTCGGCCAGCCTGCCGCAGCTGTTGTCGATGTACCCGAAGTTGCGGCCGGACTCCTCCGGCTGCGTCTCGGCCAACTGCGCGGTGCCCTCGACGGTATGCGAACACCCGGTCACCGCTAGCCCAGCGGCGACTGCCATCAACAAAACGTGCCTTTTCACCGCCCATCACCGTACTGATCCGCCTGGCTCGCGGCGAGCCAACTCGACATGGTGATTCGAATACCCTCAGCACCGCCTGCGATACACGTAGGCTCAGGACTCACAGATGAGCGCTCCGAGTGAGAGGGTCACAGTGAATCGGACGTCTGGGATCAGCGCCCTGCTCGGCTGTGCCGTGCTGTCGGCCGGCCTGCTTGCCGGTGCGCCGGCGGCGGGAGCCAAGAACGGCGACACCCACATCACCGGTGTCGGCGTCACCCAGACCGTGGACTGCAACGACTCGCTGCTGTTGATCAACGGCTCCAACAACATGATCACCGCGCTGGGCAACTGCTGGGCCATCACCATGCAGGGGTCCTACAACACCGTGGTGGCCGACAACGTCGTCAACGACATCACCGTGTACGGATTCGAACAGACGGCCTACTTCAAGAACGGCGCGCCGGCCATCATCGACCGTGGCCGCGAACTGGGGATGACCAACCGCATCGCCCGCGTTCCCGCCTGATTCCGGAGGATCGAGACTCATGCTCAGCCGTCGTTGGCTCGTCCTGTTCGCCGCCGCCGCTGCTGCCGGTGTGGTGGGATGCGGTTCGGAGAGCTCGGACACCACCAGCCCCACCGTGACCGCCGGGACATCCGGCGCGCAGGTGGAGGTGGGCAACACCATCAACTACGGGTCGTTCGGCACCACCGCCGAGATCGACTGCGCCGACGGCAAATCCCTCAATGTGGGTGGCTCCAACAACACCTTGACCGTCACCGGTGTCTGCGCGTCGGTGAACGTCGGCGGTGCCGACAACCGGATCACGTTCGACACCATCGACAAGGAGCTCTCCGTCGTCGGTATCAACAACACCGTCACCTACGTCGCCGGTGACCCCAAGGTGGACAACCTCGGCTCCGGCAACAAGATCGAGAAGGGCTGACCCTTCCCGCTGCCCCCCGCCAGCGCGACCGCGCGTGTTTGTACGCTGTGGTCCGGCGTGTCTCGTACCAACTCGTGCGCTCAGCCCTAGTCAGGCCTTCTGGCCGTGCCGCCCCGCACCGTCGGCGAAACGTCGTGCGCCCGAGAGTGATTCGTGTTTGACGCGCGCCATGCTGCCGAACTCGACGTCCATGGCCTCTTCCTCGGAGACACCCCATTGATGCAGGGCCGAGAGCCGGTCGGCGCGGAGACACTGTTGCGGTAACGCCGCGAGCTCAGCCGCCAGTTCCTCGGCCTTCTCCCGCGCCTGCCCGTTCGGTACCACGCGGTTGACCAGCCCGATCTGCAACGCCTCGGCGGCGTCGACGGCCCGGCCGGTGAGGATCAAGTCCATGGCCCGGCTGTGGCCGATCAGCCGCGGTAACCTCACGGTGCCGCCGTCGATCAACGGAACCCCCCACCGCCGGCAGAACACCCCGAACACCGCGTCCTCCTCGGCGACCCGCAGATCGCACCACAACGCCAGCTCCAGCCCACCGGCGACGGCGTAACCGCTGACCGCCGCGATCACCGGTTTGGCCAGCCTCATCCGGGTCGGGCCCATCGGGCCGGGGCCGCTGCGATGCACCTTGTTGGCATCCGGGGTTCCGAACGCTTTGAGATCGGCTCCGGCGGAGAAGGTTCCGTTGTCACCCCACAGCACCGCCACCGAGGCGGTGTCATCGCGGTCGAACTCCTCGAACGCCTCGTAGAGCTCTGCGGCCGCAGGTCCGTTGACTGCGTTGCGGGCCTGCGGCCGGTTCATGATCACCGTGGTAACCGGCCCGCTGCGTTCGACTCGCACTCCGCCACTCATGTCGCCTCCACGCGATCTCGGCGGCCGATCAGTTCGGCCGCGAAGTCGGAATACGCCGACCGTACGTCGTCGCCTGGCCATCCTGCCGGCAGCAACTCCCCCGGCAGCAGCGGGTCGGTCAACAGGTGCCGCACCATGCCCGCTGCGGCAACGAACCGGCCCGGCACCCCGTCGGCGGCGGCCATCTCGTCGAGCAGGCGATGACCCGTCGCACTCCACGCCGGCAGGTCCCACAACTGCCCGGCCAGCTCCACCGGCGCGTCGTCACGACAGCGCAAGATCCGCACCCGGTCGGTGACATCGGCGGGCAGTTCGAGGCCCAGGTTGTCCGGCCGCAACCACACACCTTCACGAAGCTCACCGAACCTGTTCTCCTGCAGTAGCTTCCGCAGCAATGACCGGGTTCGGGCGTCGATCCCCACCGTGGTGATCACCAGTGTCACCCAACCGCCGTTCCACTCCTGCACCCGCGGCGTCAACGCGTCGTCCTGACGGCGTTGTCGCACCAGCAGGCGGTCGGAGAGGCGGTACCCGTCGGCAGAGCGGACCAGGTCCCCGGCGGAGACCATCCGGGTGAGTGCAACCCGCAGGGCATTGTCGTTGATGCCGAAGTCGGCCGTCAGCCGGATCAGTTCGGCGGCGGTGGCCCAGGCGGGGTGCGCGCCCAGCAATACCGACAACACCACCGATCTGGCGGTCAGCGGTTTCATACGTCCGAGGTTCGACGTCCGTGGTCACCCCGCGGTTCGTCGCGGCGGCGCACCGCCTCGCGGAAACCGTGTTCGCGGGCTTCGGCCACGAACGCATGCCCTTCCGGGGTGTGCCGGGCCACGCCGTCGAAGATCGTGCTCACCATCTGACTGGTGGCGACACCCTGTTGCAGCAGAGCCGAATTCAGCGCCAGCTTCGCCATGATGAGCTGGTTCACCGGCATCGAGGCGATACGCTGCACCAGCCGTTCGGTGCGCTCGTCGAGATCCTCGGGTTCGGGCGCCTCGACGGCCAGGCCCCACTCGGCGGCCTGCTTTCCGCTGATGCAATCGCCGGTGAACAGCAACCGCTTGGCCCGCTGGTCACCGAGACGGTGGGCCCACAGCCCGGCCGCGGGCACTCCCCACACCCGCATCGGCGGGTACCCGATCTTCGCGTCGGCGGCGGTGATGATCTGGTCGGCATGCAGGGCGATGTCGGTGCCGCCGGCCACGCAGTAGCCGTGGATCTTGACCACCGTCGGCTTGTCGGCGCGCATCAGGCTGGAGAAGCCGCGCACGAAGCGGCTCATCATCTGGTAATCGATCATCGGATCCCAGGGCTGATCCGGAAGATGGTTGATGGCTTGGGTTTTCCCGGACAACACCGTGTCGCGGTAGGGGCTGCCGCCACCGGCCGACGACGAACCTTCGGCATAGGCGGACAGGTCGAACCCGGCGCAGAACCCTTCTCCCCTACCCGAGATCAGGATGACGTGGACGTTCGGGTCGAGGTCGGCGCGCTCGACCAGCGCCGAGAGTTCCAGTGGGGTGTCGGCGACAATCGCGTTGCCCTTTTCCGGCCGGTTGAACGTGATGCGGGCAACCCGGTCGGTGACCTCGTAGGTCATGGTCTTGAGGTCGTCGAAGTCGACGGGCCTGATGGCGTGCGTCACCGCGCCACCCCCACCTCTGCCGAGCGCGCGTGTCTGTACACAACACACCGGGCGATTCCGGTCATTTGCGCGCGCTCGTCGATGGAACTCATCCCTTGACCAGCGCCCGCTCGATGATCGGCGCCAGGTCCAGGCCCGTCGGCAGGGTGCCGTACGCGCCGCCCCACCGTCCTTCCATCCGGGTGGCCAGGAACGCCTCGGCCACCGCCGGATGACCGTGCCGCACCAGCAGCGAGCCCTGCAGCGCCAGGCCGATGTCCTCGGCGATCTGGCGGGCGCGGTACTGGATGTTGTCCAGATCGTTCAGCTGCGCCTTCAATCCGGCGACGTGGGCATCCAACCGGGGCTCGGCGGTCTGCGAGAGTTCGTCGAACAGCACCTCGACGCACTCCGGCCGGGTTGCCATGGCGCGCAACGTGTCCAGTGCGCTGACGTTTCCCGATCCTTCCCAGATGCCCATCAGCGGCGCCTCACGGTAGAGCCGCGGCATGCCGGATTCCTCGGCGTAGCCGTTGCCGCCCAGGCATTCCATCGCCTCGGCCGCATGTCCGGTGGCGCGCTTGCACACCCAGTACTTACTGGCCGCCAACCCGATGCGCCGCAGCATCGCCTCGCGCTGATCGCCGCGCACCGCCTTGTCGGTGGCGCCGGCCATCCGCATGGCCACCATGGTGGCGGCCTCGGACTCCACCGCCAGGTCGGCCAGCACGTTACGCATCAGCGGCTGGTCGATCAGGTATTCCCCGAACGCCTTTCGGTGCTGGGCATGGTGGATGGCGCGGGTCAGCCCGGTACGCATGCTGGTGGCGCTGCCCAGCGTGCAGTCCAGGCGGGTCAGGTTCACCATCTCGATGATGGTCGGGACGCCGCGACCTTCCTCGCCCACCAACCACGCTGTAGCGCTGTCGTATTCGACCTCGCTGGAGGCGTTGGCGTGGTTGCCCAGCTTGTCTTTGAGCCGCTGCAGGAACATCCGGTTGCGAGTGCCGTCCGGCAGCACTCGGGGCAGGAAGAAACAGCTGAGCCCGCCGGGCGCCTGCGCGAGCACCAGGAAGATATCGCTCATCGGTGCCGAGGTGAACCACTTGTGCCCGGTCAGCCGGTAGGTTCCGTCCCCATTGGGGGTGGCCTGGGTGGTGCCTGCGCGGACGTCGGAGCCGCCCTGCTTCTCGGTCATCGACATCCCCGCGGTGATACCGGCTTTGGCGGACGGCACTTTCAGTTCGGGGTCGTAGACGCGGCTGGTCAGCAGCGGTTCGTAGATGGCCGCCAAGTCAGGATTGGCCCGCAGCGCGGGCACCACCGCGTACGTCATCGAAATGGGACATATATGTCCCGGCTCGGGTGTCCACACCGAGTTCTTCGCGGCCCGGACCACATGCGAACCCGCCCGGTCGTCAGCCCAGGGCGCGGCGTGCAGACCGTGGCCCACGGCGACGGTCATCAGCTCGTGATAGGCGGGGTCGTACTCGACCTCGTCGACGCGGTGGCCGTAGCGGTCATGGGTGTGCAGGATCGGCACGTTGCGGTCGGCCAACTCGCCCCACCGTTGCGCCTGCCGGGTACCCGACAGCGCGCCGAGCTCGGTCACTTCATCGAGGCCCCACTCGCCGCCCTCGCGGATCAGCGCCTCGATCAGCACCGGGGAGGTCGCGGGGTTGTGGTTCTCCAGGGGTGGCACCTGGTTGGTGACGACATGCGTGTCGGACATGATCGCCATATTACAGTTTGACGACAACCGCACAATAGTCGTAATACTACTTCGCGGGTGGCTGATCGGCAGACCGCACGCTGTTGAGCACGCTCTGCCCCTGTTGATCAACGAGGCGGGTGAACAGCTCCTGGGCGTAGCCGAACACCAAGGCCCACGCCAAGATCTGCGCCGAGGTGTCCAGCGCGCTGAGACCGGGCACGAACTGGCCGCGCATGAGCATCAAGCCCAGGAACGCCGTCAGAGCGCCGGTCGGCAGCTTGAGCGCCGCGAGCGCGACAGGTATCCCGTGCCGCTCCGAGGAACCCTTGATGCGCCTGATCGCCGTCGCCGCCGCAATGGCCGCGGCGGTCAAACCGACGAGTTCCACCACGATGAGATCCCACCCCGTGACGGTCCGGGCCACCACGTCGTCGATGTCCTGCGCCAGCGGTTGGCCGATCCCCTGCGCCGGTGTGAACTCCTCCTGATTGATCGGGCACACCACCGTCACCCGGCCCGAGCCCTCGGGCGCGAAGCACAACGGGACCAACGCCGGGCGGAAGAACCCGGTCAGGCCCACGCCCGCCGCGAGCAGCCCCAGCAGGACGGTGGTGATGACGACGATGTTGCGGAAACTGCGTAGCCGCACGTGTTCTCGCAGCGCTTCCGAACTGGCGGCCCGCACGGTGGTGACGATCTTGCCGCGTTCCTGATCGACGGTGTCCACGGCCCGCTTCTGCTCGCCGTTCACCAGGCCGGCAGAATCCGGATTCGCGATGCCCACGCTGCGGGCGATCCGCTCGAATTCCTGACGTCCGGGGTCGGTCGGTCGCAAGTGCCGCTGCACGTGCCGCAGCAACGACGGCATCTGCCCGAGAACATATCTGGGCGGCGCGAGGTTCAGCAGTTGCGCCTCTGCGGCATCGAGATTGCTCGTCGCCCTTTCGATGAGCGAGCCGTTACGCAGCATCACAAATCGTCGGCGAGGATTCGTCTTGTCGGCCCGCGCCGCTTGCCGCGCCGCGTTCAGATGGCACCGGACCGCCTTGGCGAGCGCCCCCTGGTCACCACCGGAGTCCGTGGACACCAACCAATCGCACAGGGTCTCGAGTTCGTAAGCCCGCGTCAGGGTGCCCTCCCGCCACGCCACCCACACCGGGCCGCCGACGGGCCGAACCAGTGCGGTCGGTGGACGGTCCGCGATGGTGGTCATGCGCAGGAGCGTAGGTTCGCGTCCTCGCTTAGGGCATGAGTAAGTCACTACCTGATACTGATCGCATGGAACCCAACACCGTCGTCCATGCCGCCACCGTCGATCTGACCCACGAGTCCGTACCGGCCGACCAATCCGTCGGCGGCTCGCCCACCACCGGCACCACCGCGGTGGGCGAATTCAGCGGCTTCGAGGTCGGCGTCTGGGAGATGAGCGTCGGCGTGATGACCGACGTCGAAGCCGACGAGCTTTTCGTGGTGCTCTCCGGTTCAGCGACAGTCGAATTCGCCGACGGCAGCCCCTCTCTGCAGCTCGGTCCCGGCGACGTGGTGCGTCTGGCGGCCGGATCGGAGACGACGTGGACCGTCACCGAGACCCTGCGGAAGGTGTACGTCGCCTGACTTCACCGGTTGGCCCCTTTTCGGGGACATATGTGTGCGGAGGGACGCGACACGCCGTTGCGGCGTAGCGGTGGACATATATGTGCCGGAAAAGGGGGCAACACGATCACCTCACCCCCGCGCGTCGCCGATGAGCGTGTCTGGCAGAACCCACTCGCCGTCTCTCGGCCACGTCCGCGGGCAACCGCGAGAAGTCAGCGCATCGCTGACCCTGCCCAGAAACACCTGCGGACGGTTGTGCAGTATTCCACTGGTCAATCGGATGTCGGTCCAACCCAACTCCGGCAGTACCGCGTACCGCTCGACGTCCTTGCTGAACTGCTTCGGCTCGGTCCAGTGCTGCGCTCCTTCGAAGTCGACGCCGACCTTGTATTCGCGCCACCCCATGTCGATGCGCGCGACGACGAACCCGCTGCCATCGAGCACCGTGAGCTGCGTTTCGGGTACCGGAAAGTTGTTCTGCACCAACAACAGCCGTGTCCGCGATTCGTACGGCGACTCCGCTCCTCCGTCGACCAGCGCCAACGTATCCCGGAGCTGAACGAGTCCTCGTGCCCGCGGGTGCCGACGCGCGATTGCCTCGACGTCGAGAACCTTGACGTCGGTGGCGTTCATCAGTGCGTCGATGCGCAGGACCCCGTTCTCGAGGTCGAGTCGACGGCCGAGGTCATAAGCCGTACGAGCGGCAGTGGTGACGGGCAGACCTTTCGCGATCGTCGTCTCTCCGGGCAGCAGGCTGTCTGCATGGATGACTACCCCGACGGGCTGCCGGCGGTTGGAGTGGATCAACTCGACAGGTGTGTTTGCGTCAATCCACTTGGAGCCCAACGCCGCTGCAGCCGACAGGCCGGCCAGAATTGCCTTGCGCCGCGACCACAGCCACCCAGCCTTGCTGTACCCGACGATGGACAGGTCCGCGCAGACATCCACGAATACACCGGGGAAGACCTCCACGAAGTTCCGCTCGAGCTCGCGGAACGTCAGCTCTCCAGCGGCCACCGCCTCCGCTGCCAAGAATGGCTCCATCCCTGAACTCTGGCGGTTTCCGCGGCGCCACGATGTCCACTATCCACAGGGCCCCCCGCCGCGCCCACATATATGTCCACCACTACCGCGTCACGGCGTGTCGCGGCTCTCAGCACATATATGTGCCGGCGGCCAGGCCCCACCGCGCCCACATATATGTCCACCACTACCGCATCACGACGTGTCGCGGCCCCCAGCACATATATGTCGCCAAAAACAGCGCCAAAACATACGAAGCCAAGACATACGAAAAGGGCCCCCGCTCGAAAGCGAGGGCCCTTCCCGTCAAAGCGAACTACTGCCGGCTCCTCAGCGGGGCTCGTACCTCACCCCGCATCGGTCGTCGAACTACCGGTAGTCGCTGTAGCCGTAATCGTCCAGCGGCACCGCAGCACCGGTCGCCTGGCCGAAGTCCGGGCTGTAGTACTGATCCTCGTAGGACGGGATCGTGTACGCCGCAGCGCGGGCTTCTTCGGTGGGCTGCACCTGGATGTTGCGGTAGCGGTTGATACCGGTACCGGCCGGGATCAGCTTGCCGATGATCACGTTCTCCTTCAGACCCTGCAGCTTGTCGCTGCGGCAGTTGATCGCCGCATCGGTGAGCACGCGGGTGGTCTCCTGGAACGACGCCGCCGACAGCCACGAATCGGTGGCCAGCGACGCCTTGGTGATACCCATCAGCACCGGACGGCCGGCGGCGGGCTCGTTGCCCTCCGCCACCACGCGACGGTTCTCCGACTCGAACTCGCTGCGCTCGGTCAGCGATCCGGGCAGGAATTCCGTTGCGCCGGAATCGATGATGGTCACGCGGCGCAGCATCTGCCGAACGATCACCTCGATGTGCTTGTCGTGGATCGACACACCCTGGGCGCGGTAGACCTCTTGCACCTCGTTGACGAGGTGCACCTGGACCTGACGCGGACCCTGGACACGAAGAACCTCGTGCGGGTCGGCCGAGCCTTCCATCAGCTGCTGGCCGACCTCGATGTGGTCACCCTCAGCCAACGGCCGCTCGGAGCCGTCCTCGTGCTTGAACACCCGCAGGCGCTGACGACGCGGCAGCTTGTCGTAGACGACTTCCTCGCCACCATCGTCGGGAACGATGGTGATCTTGTAGAACTTGTCGGTCTCCTCCAAGCGCACCCGCCCGGTGACATCGGCGATCGGGGCCCGGTTCCGCGGAATGCGGGCCTCGAACAGCTCCTGCACGCGGGGCAGACCACCGGTGATGTCGCCACCGACGCCACCCTGGTGGAACGTACGCATGGTCAGCTGCGTACCGGGCTCACCGATCGACTGCGCGGCCACGATACCGACGGCCTCACCGATGTCGACGAGCTTGCCGGTGGCCATGGAGCGGCCGTAGCAGGTGGCGCACACGCCGGTGCCGGTGGTGCAGGTCAGCACCGAACGCACCTTGACGTCGGTGATGCCGGCAGCCAGCAGCGCGTCGATGGCCGGATCGCCCAGGTCGTGTCCACGCTCGACCACCACGTTGCCGTTGGCGTCGACCGCATCCGCGGCCAGCGTCCGGGCGAACGCGGAGGTTTCCACGTGCGGATCCCGGATCAGGGCGCCGTCGTCGGTCTTCTCGGCGATGGACACCACGATGCCGCGCTCGGTGCCGCAGTCGGTCTCGCGGACGATGACGTCCTGCGACACGTCCACCAGACGACGGGTCAGGTAACCCGAGTCGGCGGTACGCAGGGCGGTGTCGGCCAGACCCTTACGGGCACCGTGGGTGTTGATGAAGTACTCCAACACCGTCAGGCCCTCGCGGAACGAGGACTTGATGGGACGCGGGATGTACTCACCCTTCGGGTTGGTCACCAGACCCTTCATGCCGGCCAGGTTGCGCACCTGCGTCATGTTGCCGGTGGCACCCGACTTGGGCAGCAAGGTGATCGGGTTGTCCGCCGGGTAGTACTCCTCCAGCGCCTTACCGACCTCATCGGTGGCTTCCTGCCAGATCTTGACCAGCGATTCACGCCGCTCGTCGGCCGTCAGAGCACCTCGCTGGTACTTCTTCTCGATGCCGTCGGCTTCGCCTTCGTAGCGGTCGAGAATGGCAGCCTTCTGCGGCGGCACCAGCACGTCGGCCATCGAGACCGTGACGCCCGAACGCGTGGCCCAGTAGAAGCCGGCGTCCTTGAGCTTGTCGACGGTCTGCGCGACGACGATCATCGGGTAGCGCTCGGCCAGATCGTTGATGATCGCGGCCTGCACCTTCTTGTGCATCTGCTTGTCCACGAACGGATAGCCCTGCGGCAGCAGCTCGTTGAACAGCACGCGGCCCAGCGTGGTGTGCGCGGTCCAGGCGTCGCCCGGCTTCCAGCCCTCCGGGAACAGCTCGGCCTCGAGCTCGGCCGGCGGACGCAGACGCGTCATCCGGACCTTGATCTTGGCGCGGACACTCAGCGCACCGCGGTCCATGGCCATGATGGCCTCGGCGGGCGAGCTGTACGTACCGGTCTCCGGGGCGTCGGTTGCGGCGGGGGTGAACTCACCCTTGTCGCCGGGCACCTCGGTGGTCAGGAAGTACAGACCGGTCACCATGTCCAGACGGGGCATGGCCAGCGGCCGGCCCGACGCCGGGGACAGGATGTTGTTGGACGACAGCATCAGGATGCGGGCCTCGGCCTGCGCCTCCGCCGACAGCGGAAGGTGCACGGCCATCTGGTCACCGTCGAAGTCCGCGTTGAACGCCTCGCAGACCAGCGGGTGCAGCTGGATGGCCTTGCCTTCGACCAGCTGCGGCTCGAAGGCCTGGATACCGAGGCGGTGCAGCGTGGGTGCGCGGTTCAGCAGCACCGGGTGCTCGCCGATGACCTCTTCGAGGACGTCCCACACCTGCGGACGCTGACGCTCGACCATGCGCTTGGCGCTCTTGATGTTCTGCGCGTGGTTGAGGTCCACCAGTCGCTTCATCACGAACGGCTTGAACAGCTCGAGTGCCATCAGCTTGGGCAGACCGCACTGGTGCAGCTTGAGCTGCGGGCCGACCACGATGACCGAACGGCCGGAGTAGTCGACGCGCTTGCCGAGCAGGTTCTGACGGAACCGGCCCTGCTTGCCCTTGAGCAGATCAGACAGCGACTTCAGCGGACGGTTGCCCGGTCCGGTGACCGGACGGCCGCGGCGGCCGTTGTCGAACAGCGCGTCGACGGACTCCTGAAGCATGCGCTTCTCGTTGTTGACGATGATCTCGGGCGCGCCCAGATCGATGAGTCGCTTCAACCGGTTGTTGCGGTTGATGACGCGGCGGTACAGGTCGTTCAGGTCGGAGGTGGCGAAGCGGCCACCGTCGAGCTGGACCATCGGACGCAGCTCCGGCGGGATCACCGGAACAGCGTTGAGCACCATGCCCATCGGCGAGTTCCGATTGGTCTGGAACGCCGCGACGACCTTCAGTCGCTTGAGCGCACGCAGCTTCTTCTGGCCCTTGCCGTTCTTGATGGTGTCGCGCAGCGACTCGGCTTCGGCGTCGATGTCGAAGTTCTCGATGAGCTTCTGGATCGACTCCGCACCCATGGCGCCGGTGAAGTACTCGCCGTAGCGGTCGACGAGCTCGCGGTAGAGGTTCTCGTCGACGATCAGCTGCTTGACGGCCAGCTTGGTGAAGGTGGTCCAGATCTCGTCGAGCCGGTCCAGCTCACGCTGGGCCCGGTCGCGGAGCTGACGCATCTCGCGCTCGCCACCGTCGCGCACCTTGCGGCGCACGTCGGACTTGGCGCCCTCTTCCTCGAGTTCCTTGAGGTCCGCTTCCAGCTTCTGGGCGCGGGCCTCGAGGTCGGCGTCACGCTGATCGGCGACAGACTTCTTCTCGACGACCATCTCGGCCTCGAGGGTCGAGAGCTCGTTGTGACGCATCTCTTCGTCGACGCTGGTGATCACGTAGGCGGCGAAGTAGATGATCTTCTCGAGATCCTTCGGCGCCAGGTCCAGCAGGTAGCCGAGACGGCTCGGCACACCCTTGAAGTACCAGATGTGCGTGACGGGCGCGGCCAGCTCGATGTGGCCCATCCGCTCACGACGCACCTTGGCACGGGTCACCTCGACGCCGCAGCGCTCGCAGATGATGCCCTTGAACCGGACGCGCTTGTACTTGCCGCAGTAGCACTCCCAGTCGCGAGTCGGTCCGAAGATCTTCTCGCAGAACAGGCCGTCCTTCTCGGGCTTGAGCGTGCGGTAGTTGATGGTCTCCGGCTTCTTGACCTCGCCGTAGGACCAATTACGGATGTCGTCCGCGGTCGCGAGACCGATTCGGAGTTCATCGAAGAAGTTGACGTCTAGCACGCAAACTTCCTTTCCCCTTGCGGGTGTTGAAACTGATAGTTAGGCGAGATCTTCGACAGACGCGGATTCGTTGCGCGACAGGTTGATTCCGAGGTTGGCAGCGGCGCGCTCCAGATCCTCGTCGTCACCGTCACGCATCTCGATCGCGGCGCCGTCCGAAGACAACACCTCAACGTTGAGGCACAACGACTGCAGCTCTTTGAGAAGCACCTTGAACGACTCGGGGATACCGGGTTCGGGGATGTTCTCGCCCTTGACGATGGCCTCGTACACCTTGACGCGACCCACCGTGTCGTCGGACTTGATGGTGAGCAGCTCCTGCAGCGTGTAGGCGGCGCCGTAGGCCTGCATGGCCCAGCACTCCATCTCGCCGAACCGCTGACCACCGAACTGCGCCTTACCACCGAGCGGCTGCTGGGTGATCATCGAGTACGGACCGGTGGAGCGGGCGTGGATCTTGTCGTCCACCAGGTGGTGCAGCTTCAGGATGTACATGTAGCCGACCGTCACCGGGTACGGGAACGGTTCGCCACTGCGGCCGTCGAACAAGGTGGCCTTGCCGTCGGCGTCGACCATCACTTCGCCGTCACGGTTGGGCAGCGTCGAGCCGAGCAGCCCCGACAGCTCTCCTTCGCGGGCACCGTCGAACACCGGCGTGGCCGTGTTCGTGTCGGCGGGCGCGCTGTAGAGATCCTCGGGCAGGTTGCTCGCCCATTCCGGGACACCTGTGGCGACGTCGATGTTCCAGCCGGTCTTGGCGATCCACCCGAGGTGGGTCTCCAGGATCTGGCCGATGTTCATACGACGCGGCACACCGTGGGTGTTCAGGATGATGTCCACCGGGGTGCCGTCCGGGAGGAACGGCATGTCCTCGATCGGCAGGATCTTGCCGATGACGCCCTTGTTGCCGTGGCGTCCGGCGAGCTTGTCGCCGTCGGAGATCTTGCGCTTCTGGGCCACGTAGACGCGGACCAGCTCGTTGACACCGGCGGGCAGCTCGTCGTCATCCTCGCGAGAGAACACGCGGATGCCGATGACCTTGCCGGACTCACCGTGCGGCACCTTCAGCGAGGTGTCGCGGACCTCACGGGCCTTCTCACCGAAGATGGCACGCAGCAGGCGCTCTTCCGGGGTCAGCTCGGTCTCGCCCTTCGGGGTGACCTTGCCGACCAGGATGTCGCCGTCGCGGACCTCGGCGCCGATGCGGATGATGCCGCGCTCGTCGAGATCGGCCAGCACCTCATCGGAGACGTTCGGGATGTCCCGGGTGATCTCCTCGGCGCCCAGCTTGGTGTCGCGGGCGTCGATCTCGTGCTCCTCGATGTGGATGGACGTCAGGACGTCCTCCTCCACCAGGCGCTGCGAGAGGATGATGGCGTCCTCGTAGTTGTGGCCCTCCCACGGCATGATCGCCACGAGCAGGTTCTTGCCCAGGGCCATCTCACCGTTCTCGGTGCACGGTCCGTCGGCGATGACCTGGCCGGCCTCGACACGCTGCCCGGCGTCCACGATCGGGCGCTGGTTGGCGCACGTGCCGTGGTTGGAGCGGGCGAACTTGCGCATCCGGTAGGTCTGGCGAGTGCCGTCGTCGGCCATCACCGTCACGTAGTCGGCGGAGACCTCTTCGATGACACCGGCCTTCTCGGCGACGGCGACGTCACCGGCGTCGATGGCCGCACGCAGTTCCATACCGGTACCCACCAGCGGTGCCTCGCTGCGCACCAGCGGAACCGCCTGGCGCTGCATGTTGGCACCCATCAGGGCACGGTTGGCGTCGTCGTGCTCGAGGAACGGGATCATGGCCGTGGCCACCGACACCATCTGGCGCGGTGAGACGTCCATGTAGTCCACCTCGGTGGCCGAGACGAACTCGACCTCGCCACCTTTACGACGGACCAGGATGCGGTCCTCGGTGAAGCCACCGTCGTCGTTGGTCGGCGAGTTGGCCTGCGCCACGACGTGGCGGTCCTCCTCGTCGGCGGTCAGGTAATCGATCTGGTCGGTGACCTTGCCGTCGATGACCTTGCGGTACGGCGTCTCGATGAAACCGAACGGGTTGACCCGCGCGTACACCGACAGCGAACCGATCAGACCGATGTTCGGACCCTCAGGGGTCTCGATCGGACACATGCGGCCGTAGTGCGACGAGTGCACGTCACGGACCTCGAGGCCGGCGCGCTCACGGGACAGACCGCCGGGGCCCAGCGCCGACAGGCGACGCTTGTGGGTCAGACCCGACAGCGGGTTGTTCTGGTCCATGAACTGCGACAGCTGCGAGGTGCCGAAGAACTCCTTGATCGCCGCCACGACGGGACGGATGTTGATCAGGGTCTGCGGCGTGATGGCCTCGACGTCCTGGGTGGTCATCCGCTCGCGGACGACGCGCTCCATACGCGAGAGGCCGACGCGGATCTGATTCTGGATCAGCTCACCCACGGTGCGCAGACGACGGTTGCCGAAGTGATCGATGTCGTCGACCTCGACCGGGACCTCGACGCCGCCGGGGGCGGTCATCGTGGTCTGGCCCTCGTGCAGGCGCACCAGGTATTCGATGGTCGCGACGATGTCCTCTTCGGTCAGCGTCGAGCTGGTGATCGGCTGGCCCGCGTTGAGGCCCAGCTTCTTGTTCACCTTGTAGCGACCCACCCGGGCCAGGTCGTAGCGCTTCTCCTTGAAGAACAGGTTCTCCAGCAGGGTCTGCGCGGATTCCTTGGTGGGGGGCTCGCCCGGCCGCAGCTTGCGGTAGATGTCGAGCAGCGCCTCGTCGGTGCCGGCGGTGTTGTCCTTCTCCAGCGTCGACATCATGATCTCGGAGAAGTTGAAGCGCTCCGTGATCTGCTCGTTGGTCCAGCCGAGCGCCTTCAGCAGCACCGTGACGGGCTGGCGACGCTTGCGGTCGATACGCACACCAACGGTGTCGCGCTTGTCGACGTCGAACTCGAGCCACGCGCCGCGGCCCGGGATGACCTTGACCGAGTGCAGGTCCTTCTCGGTGCCCTTGTCGACGGTGTGGTCGAAGTACACACCCGGCGAACGGACGAGCTGCGACACGACGACGCGCTCGGTGCCGTTGATGATGAAGGTGCCCTTTTCGGTCATCATCGGGAAGTCACCCATGAAGACCGTCTGGCTCTTGATCTCGCCGGTGTTGTTGTTGATGAACTCGGCCGTGACGAACAGCGGAGCCGCGTACGTCATGTCCTTGTCTTTGCACTCGTCGACCGGGGCCTTCACCTCGTCGAAGCGCGGGTCCGAGAAGGACAGCGACATCGAGCCGGAGAAGTCCTCGATGGGCGAGAGCTCCTCAAGGACCTCTTCGAGGCCACCCTTGGGATCCAGCTCGCCTCGCTCGACCGCTTTCTCACGCCACTGGTCGGAGCCGACCAGCCACTCGAACGATGCCGTTTGCACGTCGAGAAGCCCCGGAACCTCGAGAGGCTCACGGAGCTTGGCGAAAGAAACGCGGTTTGGAGCACCGGGTACGGAGGAATTAGAGCTAATGTTCTGGCGGGAGACTGCCAAGATGCGTCCTTCCAGGCACCTCATGCGACGAGCAGAGGCCGGCCTGGACCGGGTTTCTCGCCGCGTTATCTGCTTCGGTTTGGGCTGGTGACAGCCTGTCCGGATCACAGACGCACGGCACGCGACTAGATCACTGAGCAGAACTCAGGCTAGTTACTGCGGTCGGAGGCGGTGAGTGGGCAGGAGGCAGCCAGCGCAACGTCCAACGATAGCGCACGACCGCACATTCCTCAACTAGCCCATGCAAAGTAATTCAAACGCTGGCTGGCGCTCGTATCCGCTGTTGCAAACATGCTGCGAAACAGAGTGACCCCTTCAGCCGTTTCCGTCAAGAGGTGACGCGCGTGTCAGAGAATTCCGCCGTGAACACCGGTTGTTCCCGAAACGCCAGCGCTACGCGGCGTTCGGTGTCGCGTTGGCTAAGCGCCACCCGCACGCCATCACTGCTGCGATCCTTG
This sequence comes from Mycolicibacterium sp. SMGY-1XX, assembly GCF_059132455.1. Classification (NCBI taxonomy): domain Bacteria; kingdom Bacillati; phylum Actinomycetota; class Actinomycetes; order Mycobacteriales; family Mycobacteriaceae; genus Mycobacterium; species Mycolicibacterium sp. SMGY-1XX. The sequence goes on along the minus strand of NZ_CP101139.1, from coordinate 1,592,093 downwards.
GCTTCATGAGTGCCCCTGACGGTGACGTGGTGGCGATCACCATGTTCTCGCTGCGACCCGGTGTCGACTGGGCCGACTTCCACCGCTTCTCGGTGTACCTCGACCAGCCGACGTGCCTGGCGTGCGACGTCGTGGAGTCATTTGAGGCCTACCGCGTCACCTCGGCACCCGACGGCGGCCGCGCCGACGTCGTGGAGGTGATGCACGTGCGCGACTGGGCGGCCTGGGAGCGGGTGCGCGACCACGACCCGGCGTTCGCCCCGGTGATGAACCGGTTCGTCGAGCTCGTCGACGTCACCGCCGTCCGCACCTGGTTCACCCGCCGGATAGTCGAAGGCCTCCGGGTTCTGGAGACGTTCGACGACCCTGCACCGGACGAGCAACTGGCGGAGCGCGAAGGCCGGGCGTGACACCGGCGGCACCGCCGTGCTGCTGGACACCAATGCCTTCCTATGGTTTGTGAGCTCTCCGGAGGACAGCACTCTCTGCCCCTGCGAGACACCGCTGACTCGTCTGGACCGGGGAGCGCCTGATGTAGGCCTGTTCAGACATCGCAACCGACCCTCGACGCTGCGGACTGATTCTTGCCTGCCGCCAGGGATCACCAGGACCCGTTCGGCCTGATGGTCGTGACGGAGGCACTCGGCGCAGTCTCACCTTGCAATGCGAGACCACCTCATTCTCTGCGCCGCCAACACAGCCACCACTCAGGTGCGAGGACGCGAGACTCGTTGGCGCCCTGGGTGATCAACAGCGCCGTGCGGATCTGATCACGGGTTTGTCGCGAACGGGCTCGGCTCGACGCCGGGGTTGCGAGATCTGCGGAGGCTACCTGGCAGTCAGCGCAGGGCCGCCACCTCGTCCCGTACCGGGCTGCGTGGGTCCGCGGTCAGCGCATCGATCTCCGCGAACCAGGATTCTCGGACAGTGCTGGCTGACTCGTCGGGCAGCCAGGCGATATCGAAGGACGCCCTGGCGGCCGCCGCCAGATCCTGCTTGGACCAGCTCAGCTTGGCCGCAAGGTTGGCGTAGCACTGCGCCAGATCGGTGTGATGGAGCTCCGGGTCGTCGGTTCCGATCGCCATCGGCACACCCGCGTCGTTCAACATCGTCCACGCCTGCGTGTATGGGATACCGGCGTGCAATCCACCCAGCGCGTAACTGTCCGGGGTGAAGGTCAGGGGCGTCCCGGCCGCTGCCAGCCGCGACAGGATCGCGCCGTCGTCGACGGCCATCCACCCGTGGTCGATCCGGTCCAGCCCGATGTCGAGTGCAGCGGTCACGTCTTCGATGACGTCGGCGTGGCCGGTGAGCAGAAAGCCCTCGTCACGAGCGCGCTGATAGGCCGGCGCCAGCGCTTCGAAAGGCACGCTGCGATGGTCGCCGTCGTTGCCGTAGCCCAGGATCGGCACACCTTGTTCGCGCAAGCCCACGGTCTGCTCGACGAGCTGCATCGCAACATCCGGGCCGTCGAACCGATGCAGTTCGACGATGATTCCGCCGGTGAGCCCGAGTTCGCCGGCGGCGGTGGCGAACGCTTCACCGACAGCCCGCAGCATCACGTCGGGTTCCATGCCGATCTGCTGGCGGTGCAGGTCGGGCGTGCACAGCAGTTCCAGGTGGCGCACGCCGCGGTCGTAGGCGGCCGCGATCATGTGCAGCGCGCCGAGCGTCACCGTGGCGGCGTCGCCCCACAGGCTGACCGCTTTGTCGAGGTCGTCGAAGAACTTCCCGACTCCGCGATTGTCATAGGCGCTTCGACGTTCCGCCTCAGTCTGCGGACGGCCGCTGCGTGCCGACAACGCCGCCATCTGGGCCGGCGACAGCGAGCCCATGTGGTGCATGTGCATCTCAGCTTTTGGCACACGACGAGCGAGCAGGCGTAGCTCGTCGTCGGGCTCCATCGGGGTGCGGTCCTCGGTTTCTCCGGGGTCGCGGGTGGACGGCATCGGTTCCTCCTGTCTGGGTCAGGCTTCGATCGCGAGGTCGTACTTCGCGAAGTACTGGGACTCCCACTCGAACGGCGTGGTGGGCGGATAGCGCGGAGGTTCGCCGCCGGTGCATGTGCTGAGCGGTTCGATGATGGTGTCGATGGAGGGCCCCTGGAACAGCGTGAGCGAGGTACGCCGGGTCCCCTTCTGTTCGGGCAGCAGTACCCGGTGCCGGGTGGCGATGAAGCGGTCGTTGGTCCACCGCTCCATCAGCTCACCGATGTTGATGACGAAGGCGTCGTCGCGCACGGGCACGGTCATGAAGTGCCCGTCCGTGCGGAGCACTTCCAGTCCGTCGTACTCACCGCGCTGGTGCAGGATGGTCAGCGTTCCCGAGTCTTTGTGCTCGCGCAGCGCAATTGTGTTGTCGCCGTGGATATGTCCGCCTTCGTAATGGTTGATCGCAAAGGTGCTGACCTGGTGTTCGAAGAACGGGGTGAAGTGGTCGGCGGGCAGGTCGAGCGCTTGGGCGAACAGCGACATCAGTGTCAGCCCAAGGCGTTTCTCCGCCTCGATCAGCGCTTCGAGTGAGGCGCGCAGGCCCGGCACCTCCGGCCACACATTGGTCTGAAAGTACCCGTGGTATTTGGCGTCGATGCCTCGGGCTGCGGCATCTTCGGCCGAGCCGATGTCGCACACCTGCAGCCGCTGCTGGATCACGAGGTCACCGGATCGGGGCCGGCGTTCCCAGCCGCGAAACGGATGTGGGTGTTTCCATTGTGTTTTGGCGCTCTCGGGTAGGGCCATCAGCTCGTCGGCGCTGCGGTAGGCAGCGTTGATCAGGTCGGCGGGCACACCATGTCCGATGATCTGGAAGAAGCCCACGTCGACGGCGGCATGCCGGATGGCGTCGACGGTGGACTGCTTTGCCGACCCTGTGATGGCGTCACGGATGTCGATTACAGGAATCATGCGATCCCGGCGTCCTTTCGGCCCGGCCACGACATGACGGCGCCTGCTGGACGCCCTCAGGGGACCGGAAATTCGGTTCAGAAGTTGTGCCGGCGCGAAAGTCTGGCAACATTACGGCCATCACCGACGGTTTGAGTATTGGCGAATTGATTGCGAGCGTCAACTTGAGCAACACAATCGTAACCCCCACATGGCCGGGGCTTGACGAATTGGACTTCCGGATCATCGCGCTGCTCCAGCGGGACGGTCGCGCCTCCTTCGCCCGGATGGCCCAGGCGCTGGGATCTGCGGTGGCCACGGTGCGGCAGCGCCATGAGCGGCTGGCCAGAGAGGGTTACATCCGCGCGGTGGCCCTTGTCGATCCCGCGCGATTGGGCCGCGGGGTGGTCAGCCACCTCGAGATCAGGACCGCCGGCGAGGCAGAGCAGGTGGTGGACGAGCTACGTAACATCGACGAAATCGCTTGGTTGGCCATCGGTTTGGACTATCAGACGATTTACGCTCAGCTCAGCACCGCAAGCAACGCGACCTTGGTGACGTTGCTCAACAAACGGGTCCGCCCCCTACCGGGGGTCGGATCCATCTGCAGCTCGATCCAGCTGAGGAGCTGGTCACCGACGTTCCTTTACGCAGGCTCGCCGATACCGGTGCCATCGGAGCCTTCCGGCGAAGAAGCACCGTGGGCCGGAAATGACGACTATGCGTGCGTCGACGACATCGACCGCGGACTACTGGAATGCCTCGAGGTCGACGCGCGCATGACGGTGACGGCGATGACCGAGCGGGTCGGGCTCTCGGTCCCCGCCACCCGTCAGCGGCTGATGAAGCTGTTGGCCAACGGCACCGCCCGGATCCGCATCCGGCCAGATCCCTTGTCCGACAAGATTATGCCAATCCGCCTCAACATCTTCATCGATTGCGACAGCTCGCTCGCCGCGCAGCGACTGGCGGGACTCCCGCACGTCACCTACATCATGGAGTCCACGGGTCCGGCGATCCTCCGCATGGAGTTGCTCTGCTTCGATGAGGCCCACCTCAGATCCAGTTATCTCGCGGTATGTGCGGTGCCCGGCGTAGCTGCCGTCGAGATCGTCCGTTACGCCCGGGTGGTCCTGCACGCCGGCCACTGGTGAGACCACTGAACACAACAGAAGCGTGACGTCATAGGGCGATTCCCGAGCTCAGAGTGTTGCCTGCACCGCATCACACGACAGACACGAACGTCGGCAATGTGACAGATGATCGACCTGCATGACGATCGTGTTACTCAGATTGACGCAGTGCACCACCGCTGCTTGACTCGTTTTCATCGACCTACCGAAAGTGTTGCGAAACAGCGCTGTCGCAACAGTGTCGAACAATCTCACCGTGGTCCGCCAGCGATCGGCGCCGGACCGCCTCTTTCGCGAAAGGGCACTCAGCATGCCGCGTGCCGTCCCCGCATCGGGTCCCCGTATGGGCCACGCCGGTGAGCCTGCCGCCGCGGCATCCGAGCGACGGGCCAGCCGCGGCGACGCACCTTCGCGGCGGGGCAAGGGCACCCTGCTCCGGGCACTCGGCGCACTGCCAGGACGTAGCTTGCTGCTGACCGTGCTTGTGTTGCTGGGGATGTGGCAGTTCACCACGACTCTTCTTCTCCCCGATTCACCTGCGCTCATACCGCCGCAGGACGTGGCACGGGCACTGTGGGACGACCGCGAGCTCCTGATCACCAACACCGTCGCGACGGTGCGAGTCGCCGTCCTCGGCTTCGCCCTCGGCAATCTGGTGGCTTTCGCTCTGGCGATCGTGTTCGTGCTGTCCCGCACCGCCGAGAGGGTTCTCGCGCAGTTCACCGTTGCCCTGTACGCCCTACCCACGCTCGTGCTCGCACCGATCCTGACGTTCCTGCTCGGACCCGAGAACACGAAGATCACCGTCGCCGCGCTCGTCGCGTTCTTCCCGACTCTCGTCAGCGTCACCACCGGCCTTCGCTCCCCCGGCCGCGACACCATCGACCTGGTGCGTTCGCTGGGCGGTTCGAGGTGGACCGCGCTGGTGAAAGTGCGCCTGCGATGGTCAATTCCGTACCTGTGTGACGGCATGCGGGTGGCGGTTCCCGGCGCTCTCCTGGGCGCGATCGCCAGCGAATGGCTGGGGGCCGACGTCGGCCTCGGAGTGTTCATGGTCAACGCACTCGGTTACCTCAACACGGCCAGGGTATGGGCCTCCTGTGTTGTCTGCGTGTGCCTGACGTTGGTCGGATACGCGGCCGTCGGCGTCTTCAACATCCTGGTGAATCGGTGGTACATCGACAGCACGCGGAACCCGGCATGACCGCCGCCGGGGCCGTCGCCGACAACCGTGCATCGGTGGCAGCACAGGTTGCCGCCAAGATCGCCGGCACCTTTGGTTGGCTCGCAGCAACGTTCGTGCTGATCGGCCTGCTGTGGGAAATAACCGTACGGGCATTGAGCCTCGATTCGTTCGGCACCAAGTCCGCCGGCGACGTCCTCGCCTACCTGTTCACCGTGCCGGCGGCAGCGGAGCACCGCGCCGAGCTGACCACGGCGCTGGGCCAGACGGCTTTTCACGCCGTTGCCGGCTTCGCCGCCGGGACTGCGGTGGGTATCGCGTTGGCGCTGGCCCTGGTGGCGGTACCGGCATTGCAACGCCCCGTGATTCCGCTGCTGCTGCTCACTCAGGCGGTGCCGATCCTGGCCGTCCTGCCGCTGTTCATCCTGATCCTCGGGCGTGGACTCGTGGTCACGATCGTGATCACGACGCTGGCAGTGTTCTTCCCGATGTTCGTCATGGTGACCCAGGGGCTGCGCAGCCCGCGATCGGCGCATCTCGACTACTTCGCCAGCCTCAACGCTTCTCCCGCCCAGATCCTGCTGCGACTGCGGATCCCCTCGGCGGTGCCGAGCCTGTTCGCCGCAACCAGGGTCAGCGTGCCCAGCGCGATGTTCGGGGCCATCGTCTCCGAGTGGTTGGCGACCGGTAACGGTTTGGGCTATCTGATGACCGGGGCGGCAGCCGGCGTGGGCGGTTACAGCAAGCTCTGGGCTGCCGTCGCGCTGACGACCGCTTTCACCATGGTCTGGTACGCCCTCGTCACCGCCGCCGAAACCGTCGCGCTGGGCAGATTCGCACCCGAGCGCCTGCGCACCGACTAGTCCTTCACTACCGCACAATCGTGAGGAGTACGACCATGAAGTCCGTTGTGAACAAACAGCTTTCCCGTCGACAAGTGCTCACCGGCACCGCCAGGCTGGCGGGCGGGCTGGCCCTGCTCGGCGGTTCCGCGGCCGCGCTGAGCGCCTGCTCGTCGGCATCGCAGGGCACCCAGCCCACCTCGTCGTTCCCCTATCAGCTGTCCTGGACCAAGGATTACGAGTTTGCGGGCAGTTACATCGCCGACTCGAAAGGGTATTGGCGTGACCAGGACTTGACGGTGGAACTGCTAGCCGGCGGACCGTCCACCCAGTCACTGCAATCACTGGCCGCCGGGCAGGCGATGATCGCCAGCGACCAGGTCAGCAATGTCGCCAAGATGGTTGCCGAAGAAGGCATCGCACTCAAGGTAGTGGGTGCGCTGTTCCAGAAGAACGGTCTGAACATTCTCTCCCGCCAGAACATGCCGATCCGGTCACCGAAGGACCTGGAAGGCAAGCGGATCGGCGTGTTCCCGTCCAACGACCCCGCCTGGTCGCTGTTCCTGGATCTCAACGGCGTGGACCGCGCGACGATCACGGAGGTGCCCGTCCAATTCGACGTCACCCCGTTGATCTCCGAGGAGGTGGACGGTTTCCAGGGGTACGCAGGCGGTGAGCTGACCACGCTGCGTTCACACGGCGTCGATCCGGTGGTGATGCTGTTGGCCGACTTCGGCTACAACCCGGTGTCGGCCGGCTACGTTGTGCGCGCCGAGTCGCTCGAGGACCCGGCACAGCGCGAACAGGTCAGCGCGTTCCTGCGCGGCGAGATCCTTGGCTGGCAGGATGTGGTGTACAACAACGCCATCGACGAAGGGGCGGCGCTCACCGTCAACGAATACGGCAAGAACCTGGGTTTGGATCTGGCCACTCAAACCGAAAGCCTGAAGGCGCTCATCCCGTACATCTCTACGCCAACCACCGACCAGCACGGCCTGTTGTGGATGTCCGACGAATCCATCAAATCCTCACAACAGGTGATCGACCAGGCCAAGCTCGATGTGCAGGTCGCCGACATCGTGACGACAGACCTGCTCAGTGAGATCTACGACGGGCAGAACCGGTTGTGAGCACCGTGGAAGACACCGGCTTGATCCTGGAAGACGTCACCAAGACGTTCCGGCTTAAGGGGTCGGAAATTGTAGCGCTCGACCATGTTTCGGTGCATGTCAAACCAGGGTCACTGGTGTCGCTGGTGGGGCCCTCCGGCTGCGGCAAGTCCACCGCCCTGCGCATCCTGGGCGGCCTCGAGGCGCCGACATCGGGACGCGCCCTCGTCGGCGGTGAGGCACCCGAGGAGGCCCGCGCGCGGCATCACCTGTCCATCGCGTTCCAGGACGCCGCGCTGCTGCCGTGGCGCAGCGTCACCGCCAACATCGCCTTGGCGCTGGAGATCACCGGGAAGCAGACAGACAAGGCGGCCGTCGCCGACATCATCGATCTCGTCGGATTGACGGGGTTCGAATCCGCCAAACCCGCTCAGCTCTCCGGTGGCATGCGACAGCGTGTGGCAATTGCGCGGGCGCTGATCACCGAGCCGCGAACCTTGCTACTCGACGAGCCCTTCGGGGCTCTGGACGACCTCACCCGCCGGCGGCTCAACCTCGAACTCATGCGCATCTGGTCCGAGCGCGAACTGACTACGCTGTTGGTCACCCACGGCATCAGTGAGGCGGTGTTCCTGTCCGACACCATCGTGGTGATGTCCGCACGGCCCGGCCGCGTCAATGCAGTCATACCCGTCGACCTGCCGCGCCCCAGGACACCAGAGCTCTTGCGCAGCCCCGAGTTCCACGCACTGGAGGACGCCGTATCCGGCCGGCTGTTCCAGGAGGTGTGATGGCCGCACCGACAGCTCACATCGAAGCCGTTCGCGGTGCCATCTCGGAGCGCGTGCTCCTGCCGGGGGATCCCCGTCGTGCCGAACACATCGCGCAGCGTTTCCTCGACGACGCGAGTTGTTACAACCGGGTGCGCAACATGTCCGGGTTCACCGGGGTATATCGGGGGGAACGGATATCGGTGCAGGGCACCGGTATGGGTATGCCCTCGATTGCCTTGTACGCCACCGAATTGTTCCGGTACTACGGCGTCACAACCGCCATTCGGGTGGGCACCTGCGGTGCCATACAACCGGGTCTGCCGCTCAGAGAAGTCATCATCGGCACCGCTGCCCACACCGATTCGGCCATGTCGGCCAACATCTTCGGCCCCGTTCACTACGCGCCGGCAGCAGATTTCGCCCTGGCGCAGACGGCGTGGCGTAGGTGCCGTGAACTGTCCGTTCCGGCCCGCGTCGGCAGCGTCTACTCCACCGACAACTTCTACGGCGGTGACCCGCAGGTCACTGCCCTGCTCGAAAAATACGGAGTGCTCGCCGTGGACATGGAAGCGGCGGCCCTCTACCTGGTGGCCGCGGCGCACGGTGCGCGCGCACTGACCTTGTTGACGGTGACCGACGGGGTGGACCACCAGATCGATCTTGATGCCGGCGAGCGTCAGAACACTCTCGACACGATGATCGAAGTGGCTTTGGACACCCTTATCGAGGCGTGATCATGGTCGACCGCCGAGGTGTTCGGCCACGAACTTCTCCACTGCGTGGAACATGTTGGTCGGTGTCGGAGCCGTCCGTGTCCATGCCACCAGCGCAGACCAACTGTCGCGTCATGCGCACATCAGACCTCCGGCGCCGGCGTGGCCCTGCCCCACCCGGAGCGCTCCGTCAGTGCCCGCAACAACGGAGTGATCCGGTACGGCAGCGGCGTCGTCAGCGCCAGCGTCGTGCTGGAATGCCGGACGCCGGGCAGTGACACGATCTGCTCCACCAGGTGTTGCAGATCGGCCTGACTGACGGTGGCCACGCGCACCAGCAGATCCTCCCGGCCGGTGGTGGCGTGCACTTCCAGCACTTCCGGGATGTCGGCCATACTGCGCGCGATCGCCGACAGTTCACTCTGGCGGACTTCGAGCGCCACGAACGCCTGGACCGCGACCCCCACCGCGGCCAGATCGATGTCGGGCTGGAATCCACGCAGCACCGTCGCTTCGGTCAGCCTCCGCAACCGGGCCTGAACGGTGTTGCGGGCCACCCCGAGCGCCGACGCCAAGTCGCCGATGCCCACCCGGGCGTCGCGTGACAACGCTTCCAGCAGTCGCGCGTCGAGCCGGTCGATGTTGAGCATTGCGGTCACCTCGTAACGTGATGGACATCACTAACTGATCATTTCGCACAGTTGTAGTCGCAATAGTTGAACAAATCTTTCCTCGCGGCGAGGGTTGAAGTGTCCAAATCGGCAATTCGATGTTTCGGATGTGAGGTTGGCGGCCCATGAGCACCATCGATGACGTGAGGCGAGCGCCCCTGCACGCCGACCATCGCTACCGCACGGATTCCGGCCCGGTGCTGCTGACCGGCGTCCAGGCGATCGCGCGACTGCTCGTCGAACAGCACGAGCGCGACCGCAGGCAGGACATTGGGTCGGCCACCTTCGTCTCCGGCTACCAGGGCAGCCCTCTGGCCGGCCTGGACACCCTGCTGGCCGGCATCCCGGCACTGCGCACTGATCACGACGTCCGCCTGGTGCCCGGTCTCAACGAGGAGTTGGCCGCGACATCGGTGTGGGGCAGCCAGCTCGAGCTGCCGGCCGGGAACCGCACCCACGACGGCATCATCGGCGTCTGGTACGGCAAGGGGCCGGGTCTGGACCGGGCCGGTGATGCCATGCGGCACATGAACACCTACGGAATCCACCCCAAGGGTGGGGTGCTGGCCCTGGTGGGCGACGACCCTGCGGCCAAGTCGTCCACCGTTCCGGCCGCCAGCGAACGGACTCTGGCCGCGCTGAACATGCCGATCGTGTTCCCGCGCAACGCCGAAGAGGTCGTCAGCTTCGGGTTGCACGCCATCGCGCTGTCGCGGGCGTCGGGCTGCGCGGTCGCGATGAAGCTGGTGACCGATGTCGCCGACGGACTGTGGACCTTCGACCAGGATGTCAGCGCACTGCCCATCACCGTTCCCGCCATCACCTGGCAGGGCACCCCGTGGACCTATCGCCAGCGGGTCATGGCCTCGCCCCCCGACAGCGTGCTGGCTGAGGCCGACCTGTACGGCCCCCGATGGGAGATGGTGCACGCGTTCAACGACGCCAACGATCTCGACAGCATCGAGATCGACCCGCCGCACGCCTGGTTGGGCATCGTCGCCGTGGGCACCGCACACGACGCGCTGCGCGGGGCGCTGGCCGACCTGGGCCTCGACGAGGACACCGTGGCGGCCGCCGGTATCCGCCTCATGCGGGTCGGCATGCCCTACCCCCTGGGTCGGCGCAAGATCCGTGAGCTCGCCCGCGGAGTGGAGACGGTGCTGGTGGTCGAGGACAAGACCGCATTCGTCGAATCGCAGGTCAAAGACATCCTGTACGGGACGGCATCCGCTCCCGCGCTGCTGGGCAAGCGCGACCACGACGGCAGCCTCCTGGTTCCCGCCGACGGTGAACTGACGGCTGCGCGCCTGATGGCGCCGCTGCGACGGGTCCTGCGCGGCCGCGTCGAGTTGCCCTCGGCCACCCGCGGACCGATCCCCCTGACGGTGCTGCCGACCACGCGCACTCCGTACTTCTGCTCCGGCTGTCCCCACAACAGGTCGACGGCGGTTCCGGCCGGCTCGCTGGCCGGCGGCGGGATCGGTTGCCACACCCTGGTGACGATGTCGGGGCGCACCGATTCGCAGGTCACCGGGCTCACCCAGATGGGCGGTGAGGGCAGCCAGTGGATCGGGCAGGCCCCCTTCACCGATGTCGGGCACATCTTCCAGAACGTCGGTGACGGCACTTATTTCCACTCCGGCCAGCTGGCGGTGCAAGCGTGCATCGCCGCGGGGGTGAACATCACCTACAAGATCCTCTACAACAGCGCAGTCGCGATGACGGGCGCCCAGGACGCCGAGGGCGGATTGCCCGTCGCGGACCTCACCCACAAGCTGACCGCCGAGGGCGTCGCGAAGATCATCGTCTGCGCCGACGAGCCGGAACGCCATGCCGGCTCCCAGTTTGCTGCAGGCACGGCGCTCTGGCACCGGGACCGCCTCGACGAGGCCCAGCGCATTCTGCGCGACGTCCCCGGCGTCACCGTGTTGATCTATGACCAGCAGTGTGCGGCGGAAGCCCGACGCAAGCGCAAGCGCGGAAAACTCCCGGTGCGACGCACCCGGGTGATCATCAACGAAGCGGTCTGCGAGGGCTGCGGTGACTGCGGTGTGAAGTCCAACTGTCTGTCGGTGCAGCCCGTCGACACCGAGTTCGGCCGCAAGACCCGCATCGATCAGACCGGCTGCAACACCGACTACAGCTGCCTCGACGGCGAGTGCCCGTCGTTCGTCACCGTCGAGGTACACGAGGAGCCGGTCTCGGCAACGCACACTCCACCCACCCCGCCAACCGTCACCGAACCCGAACTGCCGCAGGTGCATTCGCCTTACAACGTGTTCCTGGCCGGAATCGGCGGCACCGGCATCGTCACGGTCAACCAGGTGCTGGGCACCGCGGCGCTGCGCGCCGGCCTGCACGTGCAGGGGCTCGATCAGACCGGGTTGAGCCAGAAAGCCGGGCCCGTCACCTCACACCTGCGGATCAGCCCGACGCCGACACCGACGTCCAACCGTATCCGTCTCGACTCCGCGGATTGTGTGCTGGCTTTTGATCTGCTGACCGCGGCGGAACCCAAGAACGTGGCGCTGGCGTCGGCGCAGCGCACCACCACTGTGGTCTCGACCAGCCGCACCCCCACGGGGGCCATGGTCTACGACCCGACCGTCGCTTATCCCGCCGACGCTGAACTGCTCGGCCGGCTGGAGTCGGTGTCCCGCAACACTGTCACCATGGACGCCCTCGCGGCGGCAGAGATACTGTTCGGCAACACCACGGTGGCCAACTTCCTGTTGGTCGGCGCCGCGTATCAGGCTGGCGCGCTACCGATTCCGGAACAGTTCATCATCGACGCCATCGAATTCAACGGCGTCGCGGTTGCCGCCAACGTCGCCGCATTCCAGTGGGGACGGGTGGCGGTGGCCGACCCGACCACCTTCGCGGCGGCCACCTCGACACCCGTCGCGGCGCCGCGGACGCTGGCACCGGATCACCCGTTGCTGCGCAACTCGCCGTTGACCGGCGACACGGCGGTGCTGGCCGCTCGCCGCGCGGCCGAGCTCATCGCCTACCAGGGCCGGCGCGTGGCGGCCGACTATCTGCGTGAGGTCGAAAAAGTCTGGCGTGCCGAGCGTTCCGTCGGCGATGCCACGGCCTTCAGTGAGGCGGCGGCTCGTGGACTGCACAAACTCGCCGCGTACAAAGACGAGTACGAGGTCGCCCGGCTGTTGACCGATCCGGCTTTCCTCGACACCGTACGGGCCGAGGTTCCCGGGGCGCAGAACCTCACCTACAAGTTGCACCCGCCCACCCTCAAAGCGCTGGGCCGCGATCACAAGGTCGGATTCGGCCCCAGATCCCATGTTGCACTGCGGGTGCTCAAGCACGGAAAGCGGCTGCGCGGAACACCATTCGATCCGTTCGGTTACACCCGCATGCGGCGCCTCGAGCGGGCCCTGCTGGAGCAGTACCGGTCGTTGCTGTCCGAGGCGGCCGCGTCGCTGACCGCCGACACCTACCAGCGGGCCACCTCGATCGCGGAGGCCGCCGACCTGATCCGCGGCTACGAGGACGTCAAGCTGCGCAGTGTCGAGCGTTACCGGGCCCGGCTGCAGGAGTTGGGTGTCGAGACGTCAGCCCAATGACGCGTAGAAATGGTCGATCTCCCCGGTAGCGGTGGCGATATGCGTGCGCATGGCCTCTTCGGCGCCGTCGGGGTCCGCTGCGGCAATGGCATTGAGCACCGCTTCGTGCCCGGAGTGCGTCGAGGGCACCACCAGTTCGAAGTTCAACAGGTCGAGGGTGTCGAACATGGCGATCCGGGAGCTCTCCACCGCTTCGAGCAGTGGTGGGCAGTCGGCCCACTCCGCCAGCGTCAGGTGAAACCGTGAGTCGATGGACCGGAACGCCCCGACGTCGCTGACCTCGGTCAGACGGTCCAGATCGGCCTGCAGTACGGCCATGGCGTCGGCCGAGATGCGGCTGGCCGCGCGCCGGGCGGCCAGCGGTTCGACCGCCATCCGAAACTCCTGCAGCGCCAGCGCCTGTTCGTGACTCAAGCTGGGCCGGTAGTGGGCTCCGTGCTCCGGGCGTTTGACGAAGGCACCGCCCCCTGGGCCCCGCCTGATCTCGATGGCGCCTTCGCCTTCGAGGACGCGCAGCGCCTCGCGCAGCGTCACGCGTGACACCCCGAGCTGTTCGGCGTATTCGCGTTCCGGTGGTAGCCGCTCCCCCGGGGTCAGCCGACCCAGCCGGATCTCGCGATGCAGATGCGTGAGCACCACGCTGTAGGCGGTGGGCACGTGAACCCGAGACGTCATGACCGCACTCTAGTATCTTCCGCAACAGGGTCTATAGGTCTACACTTCATACCTACTCACCGATGTTTCCCACCGAGGAGGTTCGACGCATGCAGGACGCTCGGCCAGGCCACAGCTCGCCGCCGCTCATCGGCCTGACCGGACGCCGGGTGCCGGCGCTGGTTCTCGGTGTCCCCCACGGCTGGGCCGATGCCCCGATCGACGCGTACTTCAGCGAGTACGCGCAGTCGGTGACCGCCGCCGGCGGCCTGCCCGTGCACACTCCGATGACCGCCGACCCGCGAGAGCTGGCGCAGCGCTGCGACGGCTTCGTCTTCAGCGGCGGCGAGGATGTGGACCCGGTGCGCTACGGCGGTGCCATCACCCCGGCCACCACCGTCGTCGACCCGGCGCGCGACGAGTTCGAGATCGCGCTGCTGGAAGCGGCGCTGGCCCTGCAGAAACCGGTACTGGGTATCTGCCGCGGCGCGCAGCTGACCAACGTCGTGTGCGGCGGCACCCTGATGCCCGACCTGACCATCGGCCAGGGCGACTCGCACGCGTCCTACGCCTATCCGCGCACCCATCGTCGCCATGAAGTGCGGTTCGAAGACGGATCGCTGAGCCACCGCCTCTACGGTCCTCGCATCGCGGTCAACTCGTTTCACCATCAGGCGGTGGACCGGGCCGGCACCGGCATAGCCATCACCGGCCGCGCCGCCGACGGCGTGGTCGAGGCCATCGAAATCGAGGGCGCCCCCGTCCTCGGATTGCAGTGGCACCCCGAATGTTTCGATGTCGATCCGGCCTTCGGCTGGCTCGTCGACGTCAGCCGGATCCAGAACACCGACAGACAGGATGCAGCATGAATACACACCAGGACAAGGTCGCGTTCGTGACCGGCGCCGGTTCGGGCATAGGCCGCGCCATCGCCACGCGACTGGCCGCCGAGGGCGCCAAGGTGGTGGTCACCGACGTCGACCTCGACGCGGCGACAGCCACCGCAGACCTGTTGCGCGACGCCGGCGGTGCGGCGGTACCCGCCCGGGTCGACGTCCGGGACCGCGCCGAGATCAGTGCGGCCGCCGACCTGGCGATCAGCACTTGGGGCGCATTGCACTTGCTCGTCAACAACGCCGGAGTGGTCACGCCCCATTCGTTCTGGGACCTGACCGAGGAGGCCTGGGATACGGTGCTCGATATCAACCTCAAAGGCCAGTTCCTGGTGTCTCAGGAGGTCACCCGCCGGATCGCGGACTCCGGCGGTGGCGCGGTGGTCAACCTCTCGACGGTGGAGGCGTCAGTTGTGGTGACCTCCGGCGGCACCTCCCAGCCGCACTACAACGCCAGCAAGGCCGGTGTGCCGATGCTGACCAAGGCCATGGCACTGGAGTTGGCGCCCAACAACATTCGGGTCAATTGCATCGCCCCCGGGCCCATCGCCACCAACTTCTTCGACTACGACCTGGTGACCTCGGCGGCCGGCCTGGAGTTCCTCAAGCAGCGGGTGCTGCTCGGCCGGGTCGGCCAGCCCGACGACATCGCCAACGCGGCCAACTTCCTGCTCTCCGACCAGGCGTCCTACATCACCGGCATTCAGTTGCCGGTCGACGGTGGATGGCTGACCCGATGAAGGACTACCTACTGGACCCGAAAGAGCTGGGCGCCAATGGTATCCACACGGTTATCGTTGGCTCCCCTGATCTGCAGGGCAGGCTGGTGGGCCGGCGGGTGCCCGTCGAGTCCTTCGACCGGGTCGCCGAGGAAGGCGTCGAGGTCTGCACCGCCGTCTACGCCTGGGACGTCACCCAAGGACTTGACCTCATCGAGAGCGACGTGCTGGAGATGTGCAGCACCGCCAACGGCATTCCGGACGTCACCTTCCAGCCGGATCTGTCCACCCTGCGCCGCGCCGCCTGGCTCGACGGCGTCGCGGTGTGTCTTGCCGATCCCTATGACCCACGCAGCGACGAGTTCCTTCCGCTGTCACCGCGCACCATCCTCAAGCAGGAGATCGCCCGGCTGAAAGAGCTGGGTTTGCATGCCAAGACCGGCACCGAACTCGAGTTCTATCTCTTCCACAACGCGCCACGCGAACTGCGCGATGCCGGGTTCGCCGGCCTGCGGCCCACCACCGCCATTCCCGCGGATTTCCAGATCCACGAAGGCAACACCTTCGAACCGTTCTTCCGGGGGCTGCGCACAGCGCTGTACCAATCGGGCATCGAGGTCGAAGCCGCCCAATCGGAGTGGGGCACAGGGCAATGGGAGATGACGTTCCGCTACGGCGATCCCCTCGAGATGGCCGACCGCCACCTGCTGTACAAGCTGGCCGTGCGTGACTACGCCACTGCGGCCGGGATGAGTGCGACTTTCATGGCGCGGCCGCTCAACGGCCAGCCCGGGTCGTCCTGTCACGTGCACCTGTCCCTGGTAGACGATGACGGCACACCGGTGTTCTCCGATGGTTCGTCTCCGGTGTCCATGACGCCGACGATGACCCACGCCGTCGGCGGGGTGCTGGCCCACACCACCGACTACATGGCCTGGTACGCGCCGACGGTGAACTCCTACCGGCGGATCAACTCACACGAGGTCGCGGGCTGGGGACTGACGTGGGGTATGGACAACCGCACCACGTCGGTGCGGATCGTCGGACGCCGCCCGCAAGACCTGCGATTGGAGTTCCGGCTGCCCGGTGCCGATACCAATCCCTATCTCACCCTCGCCGCACTTCTGGCGTCGGTGCGCGACGGGGTGCAGAACTCGGTCGAACCGCCGGAGATGACAACCGGCAACGGTTACGCCACGGCCGTCGACCCCACCTTCCCCCGTCATCTCGGGGATGCCGCCGCGGCCCTGCGTAATTCGGCGTTCCTACGCGCCCAGCTCGGCGATTCCCTCGTCGATCACTTCGCCACCCTCACCGACTTCGAATGGGACTCGTTCCTCGGTGTGGTCAGTGGCTGGGACCTCGACCGCTACTTCGATCGGATCTGAGCCACCATGTACACACCGCCGGACCAGCTCACCTGGATCAACGGCCTGGGCGAACAGTGTGCACTGCCCACCGAGACGATGCTGGCCGATCCCAACACCGGCCAGGACCTTCAGCGGCTGGAGGCTTCGTCCTTCGAGCAGCTGGACCGGGCCATCGCCGTGGCCGAGGGTGTTCACCGGGACGGCTGGTGGCGCACCGGCGGGGTGGTGGCGCGGGCCGGCGCGCTGGAACGTTTCGCCGACGCCCTGGCCCAACGATGCGAGAACATCGCGGTTCTCGATGCGGTGAACACCGGCGTGCCGGTGAGCGTGACGCGGATGTTCAGCGCCTCCTTGGCCGGCACTGTTCGGCAGGCGGCCGCACTGGCGGTCGAACTCGGTGATGAAGTCGCTCTGCCCGCGCAGCAGGGTCCGGTGCGGCTGCGCCGGGTGGCTTGGGGCCCAACGGCGTTGATCATTCCGTGGAATGCGCCGTCGGCGATCATGGTGAAGAAGATGGCGTTCGCTCTGGCGGCGGGCGCACCCGTGATCGTGAAGCCGTCGCCGTTCGCGCCGTGGAGCGCGCAGGTGGTCGCCGAGGCCGCAGCCGCGGCGCTGCCGCCCGGTGTAGTGGGTGTGGTGCTCGGTGACGGCGAACTGGGGGCCCGGTTGTGCGCCGACCCCCGCATCAAGGCGATCTCGATGACGGGTTCGACGAACACGGGCAGGGCGATCGCACGGGCAGCCGCGGACAATCTCACCCGGTTGCGCCTCGAGCTGGGGTCCACCAATCCGGTGGTGGTGTGCGCGGATGCCGATCTGGCCTTCGCCGCGCAGAGTCTCCGCGACGGCATGGTCAAGCTGAACGGGCAGTGGTGCGAGGCGCCCAGGTCGGTGTTCGTTGATCAGTCCGTGCACGACGATCTCGTCGAAGCTCTGTCGGCACTGGTGTCCCAGATGTCGGTGGGCTCCAGTCTGGACGAGGCGACGGCAGTCGGCCCGATGGCTTACCGTGCTCGCCGTACCGAGCTGGAACGTCAACGCGCGCAACTTGTCACATCGGGGCGCCGCGTCGTCGCCACGGTCGGGGTGCCCCCGTCCGGCGCCTTCTTCGGCCCGACAATCCTCGACGGGGCCGGCGCGGACCTCGGCGAAGAGGTGTTCGGCCCGATGCTGGTGGTGGAATCGTGCCCGTCCGAGCGCGAGGCGGTGGCACGGGCCAATCAGGTCGCCGGTGGTCTGGCTGCCTACGTGTTCAGCCGCGACGTCGACCGCGGCCTGGCACTCACCGGCGCTCTGTACGGCGGTGAGTGCAAGCTCAACGGCACCAGTGTGTTGGACATGTCCGAGGAGTCCGCCCAGAGCTTTTTCGGGCTCAGCGGCATCGGCGGCCACGGCGACCGCGACGTCCTGCAGTTCTATTCCGGGAAACAAGTGGCGGGCGTCGACCTCGTGGGCCCGCCGCTGTAGCGCACCGTCGCCGGGCACACTCCGGGCGCAGCTTTTACAGCCTCTGCGCACCTCGCCGCCCGCCTTACACCAGAAAAACTGCACACCTCGCCGCCCGCCTTGCAGCGACAAACCAGCGACTGCGACCCGACACGGCCGGTCTCCCCGGATATCGCTAGGCGGCGTGCCCGCCTCCACGCGACAGTTCAGCGACTCGACGCCTGAGATCCAGGACGCGCTGATCGATGCGATGCTCCGTGCTGCGCGGCATGAGGCCCTTGACATAGACGCCTCGTGCAGATCGAAAGACTCTGCCGCGCTGCACCTCCCACCGCAACGCGTCGGATACTCTTTTCGATGCAGGGTCGCCCACGTCGAAACCCTGCACGGCCAGTGAGTCCACGAGTTCCTCCACCGTCGCCTGTGTGTTGTCGAAGAGGTACGTGGTCAGCAGATAACGTAGCTCGATGCCGCGGACCGGCAGTAAATTGCTCATGGCCGACCATGGCATGGCCCTCCGACAGACGGTGCCCGTCGCTGAATCGTCGCTCCAAGCCGGGCACCGCAACAACACAAATCCCCAGGGACTGACGTGACAACTGAGACTACGGCACCCGTGTCGACGCCGCTCGTATCCGTCAAGACCGTTTGAGGACTCGTCGAGACACCTACGTACCCGCCAGGGCCATGCGAGCACTCGTCGAGACATCCACCCCGTCAGGACCATTCACCCACCCGCCCGCCTGGCAGCGACGTCCCAGCGACACCCCCGTCGCTGAATCGTCGCTCCAAGCCGGGCATTCCAAGAACACTGGGCACCGTACGACAACCCAATGCACTCAGCCGGTCGAGGTGGCCGAACTCCGGTCAGAATCCTCTGCGCTCAGGTCGAGCGCCCGGGTGATCGCCCGATAAGTCTCGGGCCGGCGCGATCTCAGGACCAGCGCCTGCACCATGCCGCCGATGCCCACCACCACGATCATGACCAGCAGTGCGACGCTGAGGATTCCGAATGTCGGTGTGCCGGAGTCGTCGACGTCACCGACCAGCAGGGGGAAGTTGGCGGCG
The DNA here is from genome assembly GCF_059132455.1 of Mycolicibacterium sp. SMGY-1XX. Lineage (NCBI taxonomy): Bacteria > Bacillati > Actinomycetota > Actinomycetes > Mycobacteriales > Mycobacteriaceae > Mycobacterium > Mycolicibacterium sp. SMGY-1XX. The sequence goes on along the minus strand of NZ_CP101139.1, from coordinate 1,573,053 downwards.
ATCAGCACGGCTGACAGCGTGAGGGCGATCGCCGCCACCACCGTGCACACGTAGGTCCCCGGTCCAACCACGCCCCGCCGGTGCACCAGGAAGTAGCGCATCACGGCCACCGAGGTGGTCACCATCAGGACCACGATGATCAGGGTGCCCACCCCGGCGAACCACGCGAACAACAGCGCGGCGGGGGTTCCCGACAGGGCGCCGATCACGATGAGCAGTCCGGCCACCGCCGCCTGGACCGTCGAGGCGATGCTGGGTCCGCCGTGCCGCGGGTGCAGTGCTGCAAGCTGTTTGGGCAGCAGCCCGCTGGAGGACATGGACTTCAGATACCGCGCCACCACCGTGTTGAGCCCCAGCACACAGGCGAACATGCTGCCCAGGAGCAGGACGGTGACCAGCACCGAGCCCACCGGCCCCAGGTAGTCCTCAGCGGTGCGCGACAGCAGCAGAGCGGGTTGCTCGGCCGCGACATCGATCACCGAATTGGTACCCCAGGCCATCACGATCGCCCAGGAACCGAAGGCGTAGAACAGCCCGATGATCATGGCCGCCGCCATGGTGGCGCGACGGATGGTCTGGTCGGGGTTCTTGGCCTCGCTGCGGAACACCACGGTGGACTCGAAACCGATGAAACCCGCCAGTGCGAACATCAGCCCCAATGCGGGTGAGCCGCTGAGGATCTCGGCCGGAGTGAAGGGAGCCAAGGACAACCCGTCGGCGCCGCCCCGGGCGATCACCGCGACGGCCAGCGCCACCACGATGGCCATCTCCGCGATCAGCACCACGCCGAGCACCCGGGAACTGAACTCGATCCGACGGTAACTCAGCAGACCGACCGCCACGACGGCAGCCAGGGAGAACAGCCACCACGGCAGACTCGGCCCGCCGACGCTCGCCAGTGCCGCGCTGACAGCGTCACCGAGGTAGGTGAAGACGGCGAATTGCACGGCGGAGTAACACATGACCGCCAGCCAGGCCGCACCCGTGCCCGCGGCGGCACTCAATCCGTGGGCGATGAAGCCGAAGAACGACGAGGTGTGGGGCACTTCGCGACTCATCTTGATCATGCCGACCGCGAAGAGCAGCAGGATCGCGGCGGACACCACGAACATCGCCGGAAAGCCGATTCCGTTGCCGAGCAGCAGGCCCACCGGCACGGCGCCGCCCATGACGGTCAGGGGCGCAGCGGCGGCCACAACAAGCAGGGTGATCGCGGGCGTTCCGAGCGCGGCCCGCGTGGGAATGTGTGTGATGGCGACCACCTCCAGGTCTAAGGGTATGAAATATATACCTGTAGGCCAGGCCTGTCACCCTTGGATTCTGACGATGCGCCACGGTGCGGTCAGTGGACCAAGCCCTCGAGGTCCCTGCACCGCACGGAAACGGTCCCGCAACTCCCTACGTCAGTGCCACGTGCAGCGGAACATTCACCGTGCCCAATCCGACCGCCGTCGCCCGCCCCAACTGCACCGACTCCCCCGCCGTCGGGTACACACCGTCGTCCGTTCCCGCGAACATGTCCGTGATCCAGCCGGCGGCGATCCGCTGCACCGCGGTGGGGTTTCCCGGCTGGGAGAACCCGCACGCCAGGCTGCTCAGCAGATCGGTACTGACGCCTTCAGCGTCGACGTGAGTTCCCGCGGCCAGGCGGACACCGACGAACTCGCCCGGCCGCTGCGTCTCCAGAACCGTTGTGCCCGAGCCGAAGTTGTTGCACAGGCAGGGTTCCGCGGCGATCTGGTACACCGGCACACCGTCCAGGTTCTGCAACCCTTCGGCCATGTCGCCGTCGCGGTCCACGGCGTCGAGCAGGACGATGCCCTTCAGATAGGGGTCGTCGCCGAGCAGGCCACCGGCCGCGGTCACCAGATTGCCCCCGGCCGAATGCCCGGCCAGCACGTAGTCCTGCGGCAACTCTCCGGCGTATCCGGCGGCAGCAGCGCTGGCGTTCAGCGCTGCGCGATCGGCGAACAAGGCGGCCACCGCCTCCTGGGTCTGCGATCCGTTGATCCAATACGGGTCAGAGCCTAGGAAATTCGACGACAAACTGGGTGCCACGACCACGGTGTTGGTCTGGCGCGCCAGAGCGGCGGCCAGGGCGCTGACGTTGCCGCTGCTGCGGAAGAAGCCGTGCTGCAGGTAGATGACGCCGGTGGGCTCGCCCTCGGGGAAGTACCAGTCGGCGTTCACCGAGACGCCGTCGGCGAGGTCGAGATTGGAGTGGCCGACGCGCACACCTGCCGGCTCTTCCCCGCCGCGGTCGAACAGTAGTCGCATCGCCACATTGGTGACCGTCTTGAGCAGCAACTCGAACTGGTTCAGTTCGCCGGGCGCGCCCAGAACCGACACCGTCACGTGGTCCACCACCAGCTCTTGGCCGGGAGTTCCGTACACGCCCAGCTGTTCGCCGGTGAAGAGGTCGTTGATCCAGCCGGCCGCCACCGTACCGACCGCCTGGGTGTGCCCGGGCGGTGAGATCTGCGTGACCAGCTGCACCGCGATGTCGAACAGCGGGTTGACCCCCAGCATGGCGTCAGCGTGCGATCCACCGACGAGCACCACCCCGTTGAACCGGTCCGGTCGCGCCGCCAGCAGTTGATCGGTGCCGCGGTCGAAGGCATTCCACAACTGCGACGGCGCCGCGATCTGATACACCGGGATGTCGCCCAGCTTGGCCAGCGCGTCGGGCAAGGCCTCGTTGAGTGCCACCCCGTCCAGCATCACCACTCCGGCGAGGTGTTGGGCGGCCCCGTTGTCGACGGTGTATCCGGCGACGGTGGCCGCAAAGCCCCCGCCCGCCGAGTGCCCGGCAAGGACGAACTCCTGCGGCAGGGTTCCGGTGTAGCCAGCCGCGGCCGCGCTGGCGGCCAGGACGGTGCGGTCACCGGTGAACAGGTCGGCGACGGCCTTCTGCAGCGGCCGCCCGTTGAGCCAATAGTTGTCGGGCATCAGGAAATTCGACGTGAAACTGGGTGAGACGACGATGCTGTTGGTCTGCTCGGCCAGTGTGGTGGCCAGCGCCGGATAGAACGCCTTGTCGAGCAGGAAGCCGTGCTGTAGCCAGATGATGCCGTTGGGCGGCTCGTCGCTGGTCGGGAAGTACCAGTCGGCCGGCGCGACGAGGCTGCCGTCACCGCGCGGGATGTCGACACTGGAGTGCCCGACCGTCACGCCGACTTTCCGGGCAATGGGTGCGCTGGCCAGGTTGACGCTCACCACGATCACCCGCACACCGCCGGCCAGTCCGTCGTCGACACCGACGGCGAACGAATCCGCCTGCTCGCCTGTGCTTCCCGGGGTGTAGGTGAACTCTCCGCTCACGGAGTCGACGTTGACGGTACCGGCGTCGGGCTGCCGCACCACGGTGTAGGTCAGTGCATCGCCTTCGCGGTCGGTACCGGTGATGACGCCCGTGGCGGTCTGCTCGGTCGGATCGGGAACGTCGACGACGTCCGCCTCCGGCGCGGTGTTGCGCCACAGCCCGACATCGCGCAGCACCCGCAGCACCATCTGCGACGGGGTGCGTTCGGGTTCTTCGGTGCGTTCGGTTTCGCGCACTGTTGCGCCGAATCGGCGCGCTGGTTCATCGGACTTGACCCGCTTCGTCGAGACCGACGTTCGGGTGTCGTCGTCTCGGGACTTTTCCGCCGAATCGTCCGTGGGGTCAGGAGACGGAGTGTCCTCGCGCTCGGCGGTGCGCGCCGCCCTGCGCTCGGCGCGCTCGCTCGAATAGGACTGCCGCTCCGTCGCCTTCGACGGCCGATCGGTGGATTCCGAGGTGGATTCCGAGGCGGATTCCGAGGTGGATTCCGAGCCGGAGTCCGCAGTGGTATCGGCAGCCGCCACTCCAGCCCCACCGAACAGACCGACGCCGGCCGCCACCGCCCCCGCGCACAACCACCACCGCACCCGCCCGACCGAGTTCACCCGACGACGGTAACCACTACCGCTGGTCCGGCGGGTCTTTTTGCGTTGACTCGGCGTCACACGTCGGCCCGGTGAGCGCAGAGCCAAGGCGTTACCCCAGCCTCACCACGGGCGCCGTGCCGACTTGGACCGTGACGCCCTGGGCGGGGTAGATACCCGTCCTCCCGGGGCTGTCGGGTCCCAGACCCGCGAACATATCGAAGACGTAGCCGGCGGCGATGCTCTGCAGCGCAGCCGGGTAGCCGGACCGGGGGAACCCGCACGCCAGCTTCCCGATCAGGTCACCGCTGCTGCCCTCGGCGTCGATGTGTTCGCCACGGACCATCCGCACCCCGACGAACTGACCGCGCCGAACTTGGAGCAAAGCCTTTGTCCCGGAGTCGGATCCGTTGCATGGACAGGGGTCGGCGGAGATCGTGTACACCGGCACCGCACTGGGTATCTTGCTCAGCCCGGTCACCATATCGGTGTTGTAGTTGAATGCATCGAGCAGCAGAACTCCCTTGAGACCGGTATTCGCCGCCGCCGCGCCACCGGCCAGGCTCACCAGATTCCCGCCCGCCGAGTGCCCGGCCAGCACGAATTTCGAGGGCAAGGGCCGCGTGTAGCCGGCCGCTGCCGCGCTGGCGGTGAGCGCGGCGATGTTGGCGCCGAACAACGCAGCGATGGCCCCGGGGGTCGCGGTACCCCTGATCCAGTACGGATTGCTGGAGGAACTCGAAATCAAGGGCGCCACCACAAGACTGCCGGTCTGGCTGGCCACAGCCTCGGCCAGGGCGCTGATGTCCACGTTGTCGCGTGTGTATCCGTGCTGCAGGAAGACGACGCCGGCAGGGTTGGTCACCGCCGGGATGAACCAGTCGGCATCGACCGTGACGTTGGTGGCCAGCTTGAGGGACGAGTCCCTGACCGTCACCGACACGGGTGCGGGCAGTGCAGCCGCGGACACCACCTGGGCCGCCAGGGTTTCGGCCGGAGGTGGCGCCACCGCCGGCTCCCAGGCCGGCACGCTCTCGCGCGACACATGCGCAGTGCGTGCGCGCAGCGGTGCGGCGGGCACCTTGTCCGACGGAGTGACGACCCGGACGGTCTCCCGCACCGGGACCTCGCGCATGCGCTCCGTTCCTGCGATCGGATCCAGGGCTGGTTGGCGGCGGGTGGGTTCCGAGCCGAACCGTCGCGTTTTCTCCGACGGCTCCTCCCGGGTGCTTACTGCGTCGGATTTGGCGCGCTTCGATGAATTCGTTCGATCTTGTTCAGCGGCAGCTGGTTTCGTCGACTGATCCCGTGAGGTATCGGAACTTTCCGAGGACTGCGACGTAGCCGACGCAGGACTGGTTTCGGTGTCGGCGGACGCCAGGCCCCCGCCGACGAACATTGCCGCCCCGATGCTGGCCGCACCCGCACTCGCGGTCAGCCACAAGGGCATTCGCTCGACTGTGATCATTCACAACGGTAGGCCCGTCGCGGTTGCCCGCATGGTTTCTCCGCAGAAAGATCTCCGCAAATTTGAATTATTGGTGTCACGTATTCAACTGCGGGACAACATATTTGCACAATTCCCCAGGGCACGCCGGGCACTCACCCCAGTCCGACGACCGCCGCGCCGCCCACCGTGACCGACTGCCCCGTGGAGGGATAAAACCCGGAGCCCTTGCCGATACCGGCCTCGTCGAACATGTCGACCACCCAGCCCGCCGCAATGCTCTGCAGTGCAGCGGCGTCGCGCGCTTTGGAGAATCCACCGGTGAGGCCGCCCAGCAGATCGCTGCTGGCGCCCTCGGCGTCGACGTGGCTTCCGCCGGCAATGCGCACCCCGACGAACTCCTCCGGCCGCGATCGGACCAGCAGCGCTGTGGTGGAGCCGAATCCGTTGATCAGGCGGGGCTCGGCGGCGATCTGGTAGACCGGCACGCCGGCGCCCAGTCTGCTCAGACCGGTGGCCATGTCACTGCCGTTGTTCACCGCGTCCAGCAGCAGGATGCCCTTCAGGGTGGCGCTCGACCCGATGATCCCGCCCGCGGCGGTCACCAGGTTACCCCCGAAGGAATGCCCGGCCAGCACGAAGTTCGTCGGCAGGCTGCCTCCGGTGTACCCGGCCGCGACAGCGCTTGTTGTGAGGGCCGTTCGGTCCGTGCCGAAGAGTCCCGCGACGGCGCTGAATGTGCGCGGTGCGGTGATGCGATACGAATTGAAGGCGTTGGTCGACACCGAGGGCGCGACCACGATGCTGTTGGTATCGCGGGCCAGCGCGTTCGCCAACGCCTCCATGTTGTTGTTGGTGCGGAAGTTGCCGTGGTTGAGGTAGACGATGCCCCTGGGTTCCGTGCCGGCGGTCGGGAAATACCAATCGGCGTTGACGTTCACGCCCGCGGTCAGCCGAAGATCGGAAGTGCCGACCGTGACGGCGGGCGCGGCCACGGCGACGGGAGCACCGCCTGTGGCGCGTGCGAACCGTTCCTCATCACGCGCGCTGACCGACGCGCGCGCACGCCTGTCGTCTTCGGCAGCCGGCGCGAGCTGGACGAGGACCGTCCTCTCGGCCGTACGCCGGGGCGCCATCGCAGCCGACCGCTCGGTGGTGTCGTCGTCGGCGCGGGTCGGTCTCGTCTCGCGCTTCGGCGCGGAATCACGCGCCGAGGTTCGGGGTCGGTCGGCACGAGGCGTATCGGAGCGTTCCGATGAGGTCGACGAGGACGAACTCGTGCCAGTATCCGATTTTCTGGTCTCGGCGCTCGCCGCGCCGGCTCCGAACGTCAACGCCAGGCCCACCCCGCCGGACACGACCGCGGCGGTCAGCCACCATTTGCCATTCCAGTTCACCAGGCGACCAAATCACGGTCGGCGACGGATAGCCAGCTACTTGACTCATTAATTAAAAGATCAAGTAGCCAACTTCGTCACAGCCGAAAAGCGCCTGCGTCTTCGTTATTCGGCCAGTTCACGGGTGCCCGGTTCGCCATGGGCACCGATGTACGTCGGCAACATCAGCTAACTGAACCGGGAGCAATGACTTTGAAGAAGGTAACCAAAGTGTCGGCGCGCTGCGGGTGTGCGGTGTTGCTGGGCGCGTCCATCGGAGCGGCCCTGTTGCCGCAACTCTGGGGTGCTACACAACGAAAACCGCCGACCGCGGGAAGTGAGTGCGGTCGGCGGCGTCGCCGTGACAAAAGCGGAGTTGCTGTCTACGCCTCGCGCTGCGCGGGGATCGCTCCGGTGGGAGCGTCTTCCTCGTGCACGCGCTGCGGCGCCGTGCTGGGCTCGTCGTAGCCCGGCTCGTGAGCCTTGTACTTGTGGGTGCCTTCGAGATCGTCGCGGATGGCTTCCTGCGCAGCCGGCGGCAGGGTGTGCAGGATCCCGCGGACGCGTTCCTGACGGCGCCGCACCGCATCCCGGAACGGCATCCCCGGCGTCGGGGTGACCTGCGGCGGCACACCTTCGATTTCCTCGACACCACCGTCGTGGTGACCGGCCTCGATCTGCGCGGCCTCTTCGGCCATCGTCGCTTCGTCCTTCTCCTCGGACATGCCGATCGGACCGATGCGACGACCGTTGAGGAACTGCTTGACCACCGGCTCGTCCGAGGTCAGCAGCACCTCACGGGGACCGAACATCACCAGGTGCTTGCGGAACAGCATGCCGATGTTGTCCGGCACGGTCCGGGCGATGTTGATGTTGTGCGTGACGATCAGGATGGTGGCGTCGATCTGGGCGTTGATGTCGATCAGCAGCTGCGACAGGTAGGCCGTACGCACCGGGTCCAGACCGGAGTCGGGCTCGTCGCAGAGGATGATCTGCGGGTCCAGCACCAGCGAGCGGGCCAGGCCGGCACGCTTGCGCATACCGCCGGAGATCTCGCCGGGGAACTTGTTCTCGTCACCGCCGAGGCCCACCAGGTCCAGCTTCTCCATCACGATCTGACGGATTTCGCTTTCCTTCTTCTTGGTGTGCTCGCGCAGCGGGAAGGCGGTGTTGTCGTAGAGGTTCATCGACCCGAACAGCGCGCCGTCCTGGAACATGACGCCGAACAGGGTGCGGATCTCGTAGAGCTCTTTGGCCGAGCACTCGATGATGTTGGTGCCGTCGACGATGATCTTGCCGCGCTCGGGACGCAGCAGACCGATCAGCGACTTCAAGAACACCGACTTACCGGTACCGGAGGGGCCCAGGAGCACGCTGACCTCACCCGGGGGCAGGTCGAAGGTCACGTCTTCCCAGATTCGCTGGGAACCGAAGGACTTGGTCAGTCCCTCGACCTGGATACCAATGCCCACGCGAAATCCTTCCGACTGTTCATCACCCCGGCCACCAGCACCCCGCCTGTGGCTTGAGTCACTGTAGCGCACGCCGTAACGGCCTACGCCCTTTGTGTCATTACCTTTATTGACGCAGTTGACGGGCTTGCCGTCGGTGAACCCCGGCGTCGAAGTCACCCTAGACGACAAACCGCCCGGGATCGCGAGGATCCCGGGCGGCTGTTGCAGAGCGTGGAACTACTTGACGGTCACCGAAGCGCCGGCAGCCTCGAGCTTGGCCTTGGCGTCCTCGGCGGCTTCCTTGTTGACCTTCTCGAGCAGCGGCTTGGGGGCGCTGTCGACCAGATCCTTGGCCTCCTTGAGGCCCAGGCCGGAGACGATCTCGCGGACGACCTTGATGACGCCGATCTTCTTGTCGCCGGCACCCTCGAGGATGACGTCGAACTCGGACTGCTCTTCAGCAGCCTCGGCGGGGGCGCCACCGACGGGGCCGGCAGCGGCGACGGCCACGGGGGCAGCCGCGGTGACGTCGAAGGTCTCCTCGAACGCCTTGACGAACTCCGAGAGCTCGAGCAGGGTCAGTTCCTTGAAGGCGTCGAGCAGTTCTTCGGTGCTGAGCTTGGCCATGGTGTGGTCCTTTCCTGATTCCTTGACCGGGTTGTCGATCGAGATGTGGTTCTTGGGGTTATTCGGTTGTCTCGGCAGGAGCCTCGGCGGACTCCTCCGCGGCGGGAGCCTCGTCGGCTGCCGGCGCCGCGGGGGCACCTTCGGCCTCGGTCCGCTTGTCCTGCAACGCCTGAGCCAGGCGGGCGACCTGCGACAGAGGCGCCTGGAACAGCGCCGCGGCCTGGCTGGTCTTCGCCTTCATCGCGCCGGCCATCTTGGCCAGCAGGACCTCGCGCGACTCCAGGTCGGCGATGGCCTGGACCTGCTCGACGGACAGCGGAGCGCCGTCCATGTAGCCGCCCTTGATGACCAGCGCCTTGTGGTCCTTTGCGAAGGCCTTCAGTGCCTTGGCCGCCTCGACCGGCTCGCCCTGGATGAAGGCGATGGCGGTCGGACCGGCGAAGAGCTCGTCGAGACCCTCGACACCTGCTTCTGCCGCGGCACGCTTGACCAGCGTGTTCTTTGCGACAGAGTAGGTGGCCCCAGCGCCGAGCGAGCGACGCAGTTGGGCCAGGTTGGCCACCGTCAGACCGCGGAACTCGGTGACGACGGTGGCAGTCGAGGCCTTGAACTGCTCGGTGATCTCTGCAACGGCGGTGGCCTTGTCAGCCTTGGCCATGCATGCCTCCTCGGTGTGTCTAGCTGCTTACGTTCTGCCACCGAGGCCTGAAACGACGAACGCCCCGACGCAGGATGCGGCCGGGGCGTGAATAATCCAGGTTTTGACGCTGGTACCTCGTCCTCCTGCGTGGGCCGCCGGGATGTTCCCGGACCTTCAACCGATTGCTCGGTGACCGACGGTCTTCGGTGGATCGTCGACCAGAGTAGCGTGCCGGTGCCCGATCAGCCAAAACGGCGCGACAAGCGCGGTCCCTGACCCTCCATAACCCGCCCCGGGTGCTATCGCGAACTGCAGCTGAGGGCTGCTTGCCGACACCCCGCACCACTCATGCGCAACCATCAGCTACATCGACAGGCCTTGTTTCCGCCAAACCAGCCACCCCGCCGCAGCACATGGCCGCAACAGCGATCACAAACACAAGAACTGACCACCCACAGCTGCGTTTCGCCGTAGTCCCGCAGCAGAGACATGACAGCACCTAAGACCGCAGCAGCGCCGCCGCACCCACCAGCCCGGCGTCAGCGCCCAGCACAGCGGGCACCACCTGCATCCCGGCCAGAAAGTCGAGCCGGGCATAACTGGCCACCGCTTCGCGCAGCGGGTCGAACAGAACGGGGCCCGCGTCGGCCACGCCCCCGCCGATCACCGCCAGATCGAGATCACACACCGCGCCCACCGAGGCGATCATCGCCCCCAGCGCGTCGGCCGCTCGTTGGAACGCACGCAGTGCCACCCCCTCACCGATGCGAGCCGCCTCGGCCAGCTCTCGGGCTCCGGCCGAAGGCGGTGCATCCCAACCCAGTTCACGCGCCCACTGCGCCATCCGGGGTCCGCCCGCTATCGCTTCGACGCAGCCCCGCGCGCCGCATGAGCACAGCGGCCCACCGGGTTCGACGACAACGTGCCCGACGTGTCCGGCGTTGCCGGTGCGGCCGAAGTACGGCTTCCCGTCGAGCACCAGCCCGCCGCCCACCCCGGTGGAGATCACCATGCCCAGCACGAATGACGCCCCGCGGCCGGCGCCGCGCCAATGCTCGCCGAGCGTCATGCACACGCCGTCACCCGCCAGCCGAACGGGCTTGCCGGGAAGCGCAGCGGCCACGCGGTCGCGCAGCGGGAACTTCGACCATGCCGGGATGTTGATGGGGCTGACGGTTCCCGAGGGCAGATCGACGGGCCCGGCCGCGGCGATGCCCACCCCGGCGACATCGCTGTGCGCCGCGATCAACCCAGCGACCACGGCCCACACCGCTTCGGGATCACTGCTGCGCGGGGTGGGCTCGGTGCGTGCGGACACCAGGTTGCCGTCGTCGTCGACGAGGCCGGCGGCGATCTTGGTTCCGCCGATGTCGAGGGCGAGCGTCAGGTCGGCCATCAGCGGCGACGGGCGCGGTGGTAGCCGGGGTTGGAATGAGCCAGTTCGGCGCTGCGGGTCTCGAGCCACTGCCGGAAGGCGCGGCGGCGTGCGGAGCCGCGCAGATGGGCCGCGATGGCCGGGCGGACGGCGTCCAGGGACGGCGTGCCACCCCGCAGGAGCGCCACCGTCGACGCGAACCGCCGGGGGTTGCGCTCGTGGTAGGCAGCGACTTCCATCTCGCTGACGTCGACGTCCTCGGTGACGTACCAGAACACCGCCCGCGCCATCGGGTCGGCCAGCGCCGCGGCGGCCAGGCTGCCGATTTCGAACCGGGCGGTGCCGTCGGGCAGCACGTCGGCCAGCGACGGGGCGTGGTCGACGGTGACGCCCAACCGGGCCGCTTCGGAGCGCAGCACCCGTTCAGTGATGATCAGTTGACTTAGCCAGCTCCGAAGCTGACGCCATTGCGCCGTCCCTACCAGCGGTAATGCCGCTCCGGGCGTGCAGGCACGGAACTGCGCCTCGCGCGCGTCGACGTCCTCGATCGATATCGGGACGGCGACCGTGTGCTGAATTGGCCGTGCCATGGCTTCAAGCTTGTCGGCGCGGTCGGCCAAAGCCATCGCCTGTTCACCGATCGTGCCCAAGAGTTCATTGGGCTGTGACCAGGATCCGGCCTCGCATGACAGGCCCCGCGCCCCCTGCTGTGCCACAGTGGAGTCATTGTGAGAAACCGAATCATCACCCGAAATCACAGTGGTGCGCGTGACCTACTGTCGTTGGGATTCGAGGCACACCGCAGCGCGCTGCTGTTGAAATTGCGGTGGCATCACTCGCGAGAGTCGAGGCGCGAGACCGTATCCGCGAACACGTCGACCACCAGTGGCCGGTGGTCGGAGACGGACAGCAGGGGCGCCGAGGACTGACCGGCCTGCAGTGTCGGGTCGTCGGTGAGGATGTGGTCCAGCTGGCGGGTCGGCGCCTGCGCGGGGAAGGTGTTGGCCACCGCCAGCGGCCGGAACCGTGACGTGCGCGCCACCGCGGGCGGCGTCATGTTCAGATCGCCCATCAGCACGCGCGGCCCCGGGAAGCCCCGCACGTCGCGGACCAGGTGGCGCAGCTGCGCGCGGTTCCAGGCCGGCACGAACGACAGGTGGGTGTTGGCCACCGTCAGCGGCCCGATCGGGGTTTCGAAACGCGCCACCATCGCCGCCCGGGGTTCTTCGTTGACCACCAGCACTTTTCCGGGCTCGTGCAGGTACATCGGGAAGCGGAACGGGATGCGCGGCAGTCGCAGCACCTGCCAGTTCACCGCGGGGTACCGCGACAGCAGCGCGATGCCGTAGGCCGCCGTTCCGGGCTGCTCGGTGCCGGTGGCGGCCATCCACGTCGCACCCGGTGTGCCGGAGATCGCCGCGACGAACCGGTGACTCACCGCGCCCATGGCCTCGGCGGCCACCGCCGTCAGGTCGGCCATCGACGAGCGGGTTTGCGCCAGGTCCACCTCTTGCAGGGCCAGGATGTCGGCGTCGAGCTCTTTGATGCTGTCGACCAGCCGGTCCAGCTCCACCGCGCCGTCGTGCACGCTTCTTCCGTGCAGGATGTTGAATGTCGCGATCCGCATGGGGTATTAGGTACCCACCCAAGACCGAGGAGCACCATATGCTCGAACGCAATGACGACCTGCGCGATGCGCTCAAACGCGCCGCGTCGGCCTTCAAGGCGCACGGGCCGGACTTCGCCCTGGCCGGAAGCTATGCACTGTGGGTGCACGGCGGCCCGGAACCGGTGCACGACGTCGACTTCGTGGTGGCCGAGCAGGACGTCGAGACCGCGGCTCTCACCTTGGAGAAGGTGGGGTTCAACATCGAACGCACCCCTGAAGACTGGTTGTTCAAGGCCTGCGTCAAGGACGACTTCGTGATCGACGTGCTGCACCGGCTCAACGGTGTGGAGGTCACCGCCGACACCATCGCCCAGGCCGAGGAGCTCGATGTCCTGGCCATCAGGATGCCGGTGATCCCGCCCACCCAGGTGGTCACCGAGAAACTGTTGTCCCTCAACGAACATCACTGCGACTTCGCCAAGTTCCTGCCCAGTGTGCGCGCCGTCCGCGAGGCCGTCGACTGGGATTACGTCCGTGCCACCACCGCCGGGCACCCGTTCGCCGAGACGTTCCTGTTCCTCACCGACAAGCTAGCCATCACCAGCTGAGGCGCTGAGCCGCCGCGCCATGGTGCGCGCTCCTTCGATCACCTCCGGCGGCCCCAGGATCTCGAAGTCCTCGCCGACCATCGCCAGGAACAGCGTGATCTTCTCGGGGTCGTCGCCCCCGGCCGTCACCAGGCAGGCGTCGGGCCCGTCGGCTTCGACGGTTGCCGAGGCCGGTGAGAAATGTTGTTCCACAACCTCTTTCGAGCAGAAGAAGCGCACCTGCGCGACGTACGGGTACGGGTTGCTGCTGATCGCCCGGCTGACGTAGGTGGCGGCGTCCGGCGCCTCCCGCGGGGTGAACGTGGTACCGCGGGCGCGCACCTCAGCCATCCGGTCCAGCCGCAGTGTGCGCCAGTCCTGCCGATCGCGGTCCCAGGCCAGCAGGTACCACCGCCGGCCGGTGGTCACCAGCTGGTAGGGCTCGAGCCGTCGCTGGGTCTGGTTGCCGCGGATGTCGGTGTAGGTGGCGTCTACGTGTTCGTGGTCGCGGCAGGCGCGGGCCAGCGCCATCAGTGCGTCCGGCTCGACCGGGGTGTCGGTTCCGGAGGTCAGCGTCACCGTCGTCTCGTGCACGGCCGACACCTGTGATCGCAGCCGGGCCGGCATCACCTGATCCAGCTTGGACAGGGCCCGCAACGCCGACTCCCCCACACCGGCGACACTGCCCCCGGCCGCCAAGCGCAGGCAGACGGCCATCGCCACGGCCTCGTCGGGGTCCAGCAGCAGCGGCGGCAGCGCGGCCCCGGCGCCCAGCTGATAACCGCCGCCGTGTCCGGTGCTGGCGTGCACGGGATAGCCGAGTTCGCGCAACCGGTCGATATCACGGCGCACGCTACGGCCGGTGACCCCGAGCCGTTCGGCCAGCTCCTCGCCCGTCCACACTCGGCGGGCCTGCAGCAGGCCGAGCAGTTGCAGCACGCGACCGGTTGTTTCGGACATGCCAAGAGTCTGCCGCACTTCTAGGACCGAAACTGTCCTAAATGCCTGCGACGCTGTAGTCATGACAGCCCGAAGCCTCACCGATGAACTGGTGTTCCAACTGGACCTCCACTGGCAGAACGCGCTGCGGCCCCGCCTGGACGGTCTGACCGACGACGAGTATTTCTTCGAGCCGGTGCCTGACTGCTGGACGTTGCGACGCAACGCCGCCCGAATGGTTCCAGACTTCTCGTATCCGCCGCCGCGGCCCGAGCCGTTCACCACCATCGCGTGGCGGATGGCGCATCTGATCGTCGGTGTGCTCGCCGCGCGCACGCACAGTCACTTCGGCGGTCCGCCGGCCGACTATTACAGCTGGGAGTACGCCCTCGACGCCGACACCGCGCTGCGCCAGTTCGACGACGCCTACCGCGGCTGGATCGACGGGGTGCGCAACCTCGACGACGACGGCCTGGCCCGCCCCGTCGGTGCGGCCGAAGGCGAGTGGGCGGCCGAACCCATGACCACGCTGATCCTGCACATCAACCGCGAGGTGATCCATCACGGAGCTGAGATCGCTTGTATCCGTGATCTTTACGCTCACATGACGAAGGAGTCTTGATCCATGACCATGCCCGCACCGGTGGCCGATGAGCGTGCCGGCCTGCGTGAGTACCTCACGGCGCAGCATCAGGCCTTCCGGATCGTCACCGTCGGCCTCACCGATGAGCAGGCCCGCTCCACCCCGTCGGCCAGCGCCCTGTCCCTCGGCGGTCTGCTCAAACACCTCACCCAGGTCCAGCGCGGCTGGATGGCGCGGGTGTCCACGGCACCCGAACTCACCGTCGCCGACCGGCGTCCCGTCGACGAACAGGGTGCCGAGTTCCACCAGGGTTTCGCCATGACTGATGACGACACGCTCGCCGAGCTGCTGTCCGCCTTCGACGACAGCTGCGCCGAGGCCGTCCGGCTGGTGGAGACCGCTGACCTGGACATCACCGTGCCGGTACCGCCGGACGTTCCGTGGTTCCCCCAGGACGGATCCAGCTGGACGGTCCGCTACGCATTCTTCAAACTCATCGAAGAGCTGACCCGGCATGCCGGACATGCCGACATCATCCGCGAAACCATCGACGGCGCAACCCTTTACGAATTAGTGTCCGCTTATCACACCTCGAAGGAGAACTGACCCATGGCCGCCATGCCCCCACCCATCGCCGACGAACGCGCCGGGCTGCTGGAGTACCTCAAGGCCCAGCACTACGCCTTCCACGCCATCGCCTTCGGCCTCACTGATGAGCAAGCCCGGCAGAAGCCGACGGTCAGCGCCCTGTCCATCGGCGCGATCATCAAGCACGTCACCAGTTGCCAGCGCGGCTGGATGCAACGGGCGGCGTCGGCTCCGGAGCTGGCGCCGGCGGACACGCGGTCCATGGAAGAGCAGTCCGCTGAGTACGAGAGCCAGTTCGTCATGCGTGACGACGAGACGTTGGCCGGGATACTCGCCGACTTCGACGCCGGCAACGAGGAGGCGTTGCGGTTGATTCAGACCGTCGATCTGGGCGCGGCGGTGCCCATTCCCCACGACGTGCCGTGGTTCCCGAAGGACGTCGCAGCGTGGTCGGTGCGGTGGGTGCTGTTCCACATGATCGAGGAGCTGGCGCGCCATGCCGGTCAAGCCGACATCATCCGCGAAAGCATCGATGGCGCAACGCTGTACGAGCTGCTGGCCGGGCTCGAAGACTGGGAGCCGACACCGTGGCTGACGCCGTGGGGCAAGGAGCCGGTGAGCGGCTGAGCACCGCATCCCGACTTGCCCGCGTCTGTGCGACAACCCCGGATCTGTCGCACCGTAGTCGCACAGACGCGGGCAATTCGACCATCGCCCCAGCCGGGTGCGGTACGGGGTAACCCGCCCCGGGGGAACGCGAATTCGCCCGCCGACATGGGAACGCCGGCAATACGCCCCGGGAGCCGACCCGACTCGACGAGTTCTTCCACGGAAACGACCCCGTGGTCGTAGATGTGAGTAACCAGTAGGTAGCGCAGGTCGGTGCAGCGCAACGGTACGAGCGGGTCCATCTCCAGACCATGGCACCCGTCACCGACAAAGCCGGCGAGGTCAGTGGCAGGCCGACCTGGTGGCCATCATCTCGAGGTAGGCGGAGGTCATCTCCGTCATGTCGAACCCGATGTCAAGGTCGGCCCTCGGGTGCACTCCGCCGGGGGCCGACTCCAGGACAGCTTCCCGGTGCTCACGGGGCACGGCGTCGGCCCGGCACTCGATGAGCGCTGCGCGCACCTCGGGCGCCAGGTCCTGCCACCAATCGTCGAGCCGGTGCCTTTCGTCCTCGAGCAGGTTTGCTTCGGCGCTGCGCAGCAGCCACCGCCGCGGGTACTGCACGGTCTCGTCGTGACGGGCCGAATCGACATGGGGACGGATTTCTTCGGCTACCCCGTCGGGGAGATACCCGTGCGGGTCCGCCAACAGGGCAGCTTGCTGACCGAGATCGAGCCGGTGGAACCATGACAGTGTTCGATCTCTACGCATACATCCAGGCTACGCATGAGCGCTCATTCGCTTGCCGGCCGTGATTCAGCGTAGGCTGGACTTGTCGGCGGTACTTCGCACACGGTCCATTCGAGCCGTGTCATCGCTGATCACCGGCCATCTGGTGGCCGCAGATAGGAGCGTCACCATGACGCCACAACAGACACGCAGCGACACCCAAGACCATGCCGCACCCGAACGCCGACCGCGGTTACGGCTGAAACCAAAAGCCCCACAAAGCGGTTTCGTCGACGGCGCATGGTGGCCTCATACCGATGACCTGGCCGCGGAACTGCCGGACCTGCTGTCGGTTCTGTCGGTTCGCCTGGGCCGTATCAGTCGAGTGTTGTACAACCTGGACACCTGGCCTCCGGTGCCCAAGAAGATGGTTTTCGACGGGAACGTCGTGCGGCTCGGTGGATATCACCGGCAGCCGCTGAACACCGTCGAAGCTCTCGGGCTTCATGGTGGCCGAATCGTTCTACTGGTGGTACCGCCGAACACCGACGCGGGCGACGCCCACAACACCATGATGGCCGCCGCGCAGCCCGAGGACAGGACCACCACCGAAGGACTGCTCGCAGTCAAGTCGCCGGTTCCTGCCTGACCCGTCGCATCGGCGCAGCCACCTCAACCGCTCAACCCGAACGGAGCTCGCCGATGCGCGACTTCATCTGTCCGCGCTGCGGCCAGCACCTGGCTTTCGAGAACTCGCTGTGCCTGTCCTGCGGCAGTCGCCTGGCCTTCTCCCTCGAGCAGCGCACGATGGTGGTGATCGCCGACGCTGGTCCGTCCGCCGCCAGCTGCGCGAACGTCGACGTCGCCGGATGCAACTGGCTGGTTCACACCGTCGGCGGCGTCACTCCACTCTGCGCGTCCTGCCGGTTGACTCGCACCCGGCCCAGCGATTCCGATCCGGCGGGCATGGTGCAGTTCGCGACCGCGGAACGCGCCAAACGACGCCTGATCGCCGAACTGGCCGAGCTGAAACTGCCGATCGTCAGCCGCCAGGAGGACCCCGACTTCGGGCTGGCCTTCGACCTGCTGTCCAGCACCCATGAGCAGGTGCTCACGGGACACGAAAATGGTGTCATCACATTGGATCTGGCGGAGGTCGACGACGCCTACCGCGAGCAGCTGCGCATCACGATGGACGAGCCGTATCGCACCTTGCTGGGCCATTTCCGGCACGAGACGGGTCACTACTACTTCCACCGCCTGGTCGGAGCATCGGCGTCACAGTCCGCGCGGTTCCGTGAGCTGTTCGGCGATCCGGACGCCGACTACCAAGCCGCACTCGATCGTCACTACACCGGGGACACAGTGCAGGCATGGCGGGACAATTATGTCTCGGCCTACGCCGCCATGCACCCGGCCGAGGACTGGGCCGAAACCTTCGCCCATTACCTGCACATCCGCGAAACCCTGGACACCGCGGCGGCATTCGGGTTGGCGCCGGCCAATGCCACGTTCGATCACAAACCGTTGGGCGCCAGCGCTTTCGACACGATCATCGGCATGTGGCTACCGCTGGCATGGTCGCTGAACATGGTGAACCGCTCGATGGGCCGCGACGACCTCTACCCGTTCGTGCTGCCCACCCCGGTGTTGCAGAAGATGCGATTCATCCACACCGCCATCGAGGAATTGTCCCGCGCCGTCGACCACGCCGCCTGAACTCGCACCGGCAGGGGTTGGACGCCGACAAGGAGGGGTACTAATCACCACCACCATCAGCACAGCCCCGGGGGCCCACATGGTCGCTACCAACTCTTCGGCCCATGAGATGGCCCATGGCAAGGCCCCTGAGACAACCCCCGAATTCCTCGAGGCCGAGATCTGGGCAGGCAAGGCGTACCCGCTGGGTGCCACGTACAGCGGGTCCGGCACCAACTTCGCGCTGTTCAGTGAAGTCGCCGAGCGGGTCGAGTTGTGCCTGTTCGATGTCGACGGCACCGAGACCAGGCTGGAACTACCCGAGGTCGACGGCTTCGTGTGGCATGGGTTTGTGCCCAGCATCGAGCCCGGGCAGCGGTACGGCTACCGGGTGCACGGCCCCTTCGACCCGGCCCGCGGGCACCGCTGCAACCCCAACAAACTGCTCACCGATCCCTACGCCAAAGCAGTCGACGGCACCTTCCAGTGGGATCAGTCGCTCTTCGGTTACAACCTGGGCGACCCGGACAGCCGCAACGACGACGATTCCGCGGCGAGCATGCCGAAGGCGGTGGTGCTCAATCCCTATTTCGACTGGGCCAACGACCGCCCGCCCGGCCATCACTACGCCGACAGCGTCATCTACGAAGCCCACGTCAAGGGGCTGACTCAGACTCACCCCGGCATTCCCCCACGCGATCGTGGCACCTACGCCGGTATCGCGCACCCGGTGATCATCGATCACCTCAAAGCCCTGGGCGTCACCGCCATCGAGCTCATGCCGGTGCATCACTTCGCCAACGACTCCACCTTGATCGACAAGGGTCTGTCGAACTACTGGGGTTACAACACCATCGGATTCTTCGCCCCCGACCCGAAATACAGCAGGAGTTCCACTCCGTGCGGGCAGGTGCAGGAGTTCAAGGCCATGGTGCGCACACTGCACGAAGCGGGTATCGAGGTGATCCTCGACGTGGTCTACAACCACACCGCCGAGGGTGATCACCTGGGCCCCACCGTGTCGATGCGCGGTATCGACAACGCCGCCTACTACCGCCTCACCGACCACGACAAGCGCTATTACACCGACTACACCGGCACCGGTAACACCCTCAACGTCGGGCATCCGCACTCCCTGCAGCTGATCATGGATTCGTTGCGGTACTGGGTCACCGAGATGCACGTCGACGGTTTCCGGTTCGACCTGGCCTCGACGCTGGCGCGCGAGTTCTACGACGTGGACAAGCTGGCGACGTTCTTCGAACTCGTGCAACAGGATCCGGTGGTGAGCCAGGTGAAGCTGATCGCCGAACCCTGGGATGTCGGGCCCGGCGGTTACCAGGTCGGCGGCTTTCCCCCGCAGTGGACCGAATGGAACGGCAAGTACCGCGACACCGTTCGCGATTTCTGGCGCGGTGAGGCAGACGGCATCGGCGAGTTCGCCTCGCGGCTCACCGGCTCGGCGGATCTGTACGCGAACACCGCCCGCCGCCCGGTGGCCTCCATCAACTTCGTCACCTGTCATGACGGCTTCACGTTGCGAGACCTGGTGTCCTACAACGAGAAATACAACAAGGCCAACGGCGAGGACAACAACGACGGCGAACGCCACAACCGGTCGTGGAACTGCGGCGTCGAAGGACCGGCCGAAGATCCCGAGGTCAATGCGCTGCGCGCCCGGCAGCAACGCAATTTCATCGCCACCACGTTGCTCTCCCAGGGCGTGCCCATGCTGTGCCACGGCGACGAACTCGGCCGCACGCAGGGCGGCAACAACAACGGTTATTGCCATGACAACGAGATCACCTGGATCGACTGGGCGGCCGCCGACACCGACCTCTTGGAGTTCACCCGCTCGGTGTCGGCGCTGCGGGCCGCGCATCCGATCTTTCGCCGGCGCCGGTTTTTCACGGGCCTACCGGTGAAACATCGCGGTGTCGAAGGTCGGTCCGACATCTCCTGGTTCAGCCCGGACGGGTCGGAGATGACCGACGAGACCTGGGGTTCAGGGTCGGGCCGAGCGGTCGCCGTCTACTTCAACGGCCACGGGATCTCGGGCCATGACGACCGCGGCCGCCCCGTCACCGACGACTCGTTCCTGCTGTGCTTCAACGCTCATCACGAGGACATTGAATTCACCCTTCCCCCGGGCGATTTCGCGTCGGCGTGGACACCGGTGATCGATACCGCGGCCCCACGCGGGCCGCTCGACGCCCAGCCCGTCGTGGCGGGTGCGGTCGTGTCGGTCAGCAGTCGCTCGGTGGTGGCGCTGCAAGCCGTGCCTTGACGGTCCCGCCGCCCCCGAACCGCGATCCGGGCCAGATCTGGCAGCAGGCGTGACCACACTCACGCACCCCGAGACCGTCACCGAGAAATGCCCGTCTACCAGGGCGGACAACAGCCGGCCACGCCGCGAACCGGCGCCACAGGCAAAGCCCATAGCACAGCTTCGTTTGGGCTCACACCAGAGGATTTGAGACACTGCAAGACATGAGTTCAACCAAACACCGCGAGGTGGCCAAACTCGACCGGGTGCCATTGCCCGCCGAGGCCGCCCGGATCGGCGTGACGGGTTGGCAGCTCACCCGCACCACCGCCCGCGTCGCCGCCAAACTCCGCGCCCGTGGCCCGTGGCAGTCGAAGGTCATCAAGGAGATCCCGCAGACCTTCGCCGACCTGGGGCCCACCTACGTCAAATTCGGCCAGATCATCGCCTCCAGCCCCGGCGCCTTCGGTGAGCCGCTGAGCCGGGAGTTCCGCACCTTGCTGGACTCCGTGCCGCCGGCCGACCCCGAGGAAGTGCACAAGCTGTTCATCGAAGAGCTCGGCGACGAGCCCGCGAAGCTGTTCAAGCACTTCGAGGAGAAGCCGTTCGCCAGCGCGTCCATCGCGCAGGTGCACTTCGCGACCCTGCATTCGGGTGAGGAAGTGGTGGTCAAGATCCAGCGGCCCGGTATCCGCCGGCGAGTGGCCGCCGACCTGCAGATTCTCAAGCGGTTCGCCCAGCTGGTCGAGGTCGCCAAGCTCGGCCGCCGGCTGTCCGCCCAGGACGTCGTCGCCGACTTCGCCGACAACCTGGCCGAGGAGCTCGATTTCCGGCTCGAGGCACAGTCCATGGAGGCGTGGGTCAGTCACCTGCATGCCTCCCCTTTGGGCAAGAACATCAAGGTGCCCGACGTGCACTGGGACTTCACCAGCGAACGCGTGCTGACCATGGAACGTGTCTCTGGTGTGCGCATCGATGACGTAAAGGCCGTCCGCGAGATGGGCCATGACGGCACCGAACTCGTCAAGGCTCTGCTGTTCTCCACCTTCGAGGGCGGCCTTAGACACGGCCTGTTCCACGGCGACCTGCACGCCGGCAACCTGCTGGTCAATGAGCAGGGCCAGGTGGTGTTCCTCGACTTCGGCATCATGGGCCGCATCGACCCGCGTACCCGCTGGCTGCTGCGCGAGCTCATCCACGCCCTGATCGTCAAGAAGGACCACGCCGCCGCGGGCAAGATCGTGGTGCTGCTCGGCGCCGTCGGCACGGTCAAGCCCGAAGCCCAGGCCGCCAAGGACCTGAAGGCGTTCGCCGAGCCGCTGACGCTGAAGTCGCTCGGCGACATGTCGTATGCCGACATCGGCAAGCAGCTCGGCGCGCTGGCGGAGGCCTATGACGTCAAGCTGCCGCGTGAGCTGGTGCTGATCGGCAAGCAGTTCCTCTACGTCGAGCGCTATATGAAGCTGCTGGCGCCGCGCTGGCAGATGATGAGCGATCCGCAGTTCTCCGGCTACTTCGCCAACTTCATGGTGGAGGTCAGCCGCGAGCATCGCGCGGATCTGGACACCCCGGAGAAGGTGTAAGTGGACATCCGCAAGGGATACGCCAAGTCCAAGTCCAACGCCGGGCCTCTTACTCGCGGAAAAACGCCGCTCGACGAACCCGGCGGGCTGGACATCTACTTCGAAGATCTGGGCGACGAGAACGATCCCGCTGTCCTGCTGATCATGGGCCTGGGTGCGCAGCTGCTGCTGTGGCGCGACGGGTTCTGCGAGAAGCTGGTCAACCGGGGCCTGCGGGTCATCCGGTTCGACAATCGTGACGTCGGGCTGTCGAGCAAGCTGGACGGCCAGGAAGTCGACACCAACCAGTACGCCAGCATGGCGCGCTCACTGGTGGGCTGGAAGAGCCCGGCGGTGTACACGCTGGAAGACATGGCCGACGACGCCGCGGCCGTGCTGGCCCATCTGGGCATCGAGCAGGCCCACATTGTCGGCGCCAGCATGGGCGGCATGATCGCGCAGGTGTTCGCGGCCCGGCACGCCGGCACCACGCAGAGTCTGGGTGTCATCTTCTCGAGCAACAATCGCGCGGCCCTGCCCCCGCCGGATCCGCGTGCGTTGTTCGCCGTCACCCGGGGTCCGCATCCGAACTCCCCGCGCGAGGTGATCATCGACAACGCGGTCCGCGTCAGCAAGATCATCGGCAGCCCGGGTTATCCGGCGGCCGAAGAGCGGATCCGCGCCGATGCCATCGAGGGGTATGACCGCAGTTTCTACCCGTGGGGCGTCAAGCGCCAGTTCGGCGCCATCCTCGGCAGCGGCAGCCTGTTGCACTATGACCGGCAGATCACGGCGCCGACGGTGGTGATCCACGGCCTGGCCGACAAGCTGATGCGCCCGTCCGGGGGCCGCTCGATTGCGACGACGATCCCGCGGGCGCGGCTGGTGTTGTTCCCCGGTATGGGCCACGAACTGCCCGAACCGCTGTGGGATCAGATCGTCGGCGAACTGTGTGTGACGTTTGCCGAAGGCACGCCGTCGTCGGCTCCGGACGCACTTGACTCTGCCTGTTGAGGTTCTCGCGGTAGAGTCCGAACCGGCATCGGGGTGGTTGTTGGTTTCGGGGGAAACGAGATGACCGGCCTCTGGGACTACCAGAAGGACGCACGTCAGTATGGCGAGAAAACTGAAACCGCACTTCGAAGACGTGCAGGCGCACTACGACCTGTCCGATGAGTTCTTTGCGCTCTTCTTGGACCCGTCGCGCACCTACAGCTGCGCGTACTTCGAGAAGGATGACTACACCCTCGAGCAGGCGCAGCAGGCCAAGGTCGATCTGGCTCTGGGCAAGCTGGGCCTGCAGCCGGGCATGACGTTGCTCGACGTCGGCTGCGGCTGGGGCGCCACCATGATGCGGGCCGTCGAGAAGTACGACGTCAACGTCATCGGCCTGACTCTGAGCAAGAACCAGAAGGAGCGGGTGGAGGAGGTCTTCGCCGCGTCGGACAGCCCGCGCACCAAGGAGGTGCGTCTGGAGGGCTGGGAGGACTTCAACCAGCCCGTCGACCGCATCGTCTCGATCGGCGCCTTCGAACACTTCGGCCGCGACCGCTGGGACGACTTCTTCGCCAAGGCCTACGAGGTGCTGCCCGACGACGGTGTGATGCTGCTGCACACCATCACCGCGTTGACCATCCCGCAGATGGCCGAGCGGAAGATCCCGCTGACGTTCTCGGTCGCGCGGTTCATCAAATTCATCCTCACCGAGATCTTCCCCGGCGGGTACCTGCCCACCATCGAGCTGGCCGAGGAGCACGCGCAGAAGGCCGGGTTCACACTCACCCGCACGCAGTCGCTGCAGCCGCACTACGCCCGCACGCTCGACTGCTGGGCCGCCGCGCTCGAGACGCACAAAGACGAGGCCATCGCCATCCAATCGCAAGAGGTGTACGACCGTTACATGCACTACCTGACCGGTTGCGCAGACGCGTTCCGCAAGGGCTACACCGATGTCTGCCAGTTCACGCTGGAGAAGAAGTAACGGCGTTTCGAGGTTCCGGACTGGGCTACAGCAGCGTGTCCCGTCGTTCGGTTTCAGGACCACTAGAGGTAGGGTGCCAGCAACGCAAGGGGCGACCTCGTGCTGCGCACCATCAGGAAGGGCGAGTAAGACAGATGGCTGATCAGACTTCGGGTACCGCGGATTTGCAGCCGCATTTCGAAGACATCCAGGCGCATTACGACCTGTCCGATGACTTCTTCGGGGTGTTCCAGGATCCGACGCGCAAATACAGCTGCGGATTTTTCACCGGCCCCAATTGCACACTGTCCGAAGCGCAGATCGCCAACGTCGACCAGCACCTGGACCGGCTGGAGCTGAAGCCGGGGATGACGCTGCTGGAGGTCGGCTGCGGCTGGGGTCTGACCCTGCAGCGCGCCATGGAGAAGTACGACGTCAACGTCATCGGCCTGACCCTGAGCAAGAACCAGCAGGCTTACTGCAACAAGCTGCTCAGCGACGTCGACTCCGAGCGCACCTTCGACGTGCGCCTCGAGGGCTGGGAGCAGTTCTCCGGCTCCGTCGACCGCATCGTCTCCATCGAGGCCTTCGAGCACTTCGGGTTCGAGCGCTACGACGCCTTCTTCAAGACCTGTTTCGACAGCCTGCCCTCCGGCGGTCGCATGACCATCCAGAGCAGCTGCGGGTACCACCCCAACGACCTGATGGCGCGCGGTAAGAAGCTGACCTTCGAGCTGGCGCGGTTCGCGAAGTTCATCGGCGAGGTCATCTTCCCCGGTGGTCGCATCCCGACCACGCAGATGATGGTGGAGCACGGCGAGAAGGCCGGGTTCACCGTGCCCGAGACGCTGTCGCTGCGCAATCACTACATCAAGACGCTCGGAATCTGGGCTGCCCGCCTGGAGCAGCACAAGGACGAGGCCATTGCGGCCGCCGGTGAACAGTCCTACAACGACTACATGCGTTACCTCACCGGGTGTCAGTACTACTTCGTCGACGAGGCGCTGGACGTCAGCCTCGTGACGTATGTAAAGCCCTAAGAGCTTTTTCGGCTCGGCTGTCGGATCGCTGCATCGTCGTTCGTCCTTCAGGTAGAGAGTGGACACACCGGTTTCCGCTCACTGACGAGGACGGACGACGATGCACTATTTCGTACTGCTGCTGGGCCCGCAGACCACTGAAGGCGGAGAAGCCGCCCAACAGGCGCTCATCGCCGAATACACCGAGTTGGACACCCGCATCGCGTACGCGATTCGCGGGGGCGACGCGCTGGCCGACGCCGCGGAGGCGGTGCGCATCACCGGTGGGCCCGCCAACCCGGTGATCACCGACGGGCCTTTCGCCGAAGGCGCCGAGGTGGCGGGCGGCTTCTACGTACTGGAAGCCGACAACCTCGACGACGTTCTGGAGTTGGCCCGGCAGATGCCGGCATGCCGGGACGGGGCGGTCGAGGTGTGGCCGATGGTCGCGTGGGAGGCGCCGACGGAGCAGGTGGGCGCGGATTGGCTGGCGCTACTGCTCGAACCTCCCGGCCAGGTGTGCGGACCCGCCGACGAGGAGCAATGGGCCAACGGCCTGTGCGAGCACCAGGCGTTCGGCAAGGCCGCTGGTGATCACATTCTCGGTGGCGCTCCCCTGCATCCACCGTCGACGGCCACCACCGTGAAGGTTCGCGACGGTCAGACCCTCTTCACCGACGGTCCGTATGCCGAAGGCGCCGAGGTGGCCAACGGGTTCTATCTGCTGCGGGCCGCCGACAGAGACGAGGCCGTCAAGATCGCGTCGATGATTCCCGCTTCGGCGGTCGAGGTCCGGCAACTCATGGGTTGGGCGGTCGCGTAGAACGCCGTGTCAGACCTGGACGGCGTCTTCCGGCGCGAATGGGGTTCCGCAGTGGCGGCGTTGGCGCGCTGGTGCGGCGATCTCACCGTGGCCGAGGACGCCGTTCAGGAAGCCTGCGCCGAGGCACTGCGCGCGTGGAGCCGCGACGGTGTGCCGGACAACCCGCGCGCTTGGCTGGTCACGGTGGGCCGCAACCGTGCGCTGGATCGCCTGCGGCGCGAATCTGCGCGTCCGGGAAAGGAATTGGCTGCCGTGGCCGATGGCATGCTGGTCCGCGCCTCCGGCAGTGAACCGCACCCAGTGCGCGACGATGAGCTGCGGATGATGTTCACCTGCGCACATCCCGCGTTGGAGCGCTCTTCGCAACTGGCGCTGACGCTGCGCCTGGTGTCGGGGTTGACGGTCGCCGAGATCGCTCGTGCGTTGCTGATCAGCGAGGCCGCCGTCGGTCAGCGAATCACGCGCGCCAAGAACAAGATTCGGCACGCCAACATCCCGTTGCGGGTGCCGCCGGCGGAGCTGTTGCCGCAGCGGATGCCGCATGTGCTGTCGTGTGTGTATTCGGTGTTCACCGAAGGCTATTGGTCCACCGGCGGCCCGTCGGCCATCCGCGATGAACTGTGCGATGAGGGCATCCGCCTGTCCGGTGAGTTGTGTGCATTGATGCCGGCCGACCGGGAATCTCACGCCTTGGCTGCGCTTGTGCTGCTGCACGATTCGCGTCGCGGCACCCGGGTGGACGCCGCCGGCGCATTGGTTCCCCTGGATGAGCAGGATCGCCGGCGGTGGAATCAATCCAAAATCGCGCGTGGGCTGGAGCGGCTGCGCAGGGCGCAGGGCTCGTCCGGGCCGTATCTCCCCCAGGCGGTCATTGCCGCCGTGCATGCCTGCTCCCCCAGTTGGGAGCAAACCGACTGGGCCACCATCTGTGCGGCGTATGACCGGTTGGCGACGATGACGGACTCGCCGGTGGTGCGGGCCAACCGTGCGCTGGCGGTCGGCTTCCTTCGGGGTGCGGCAGCCGGGTTGGCCGAGTTGGAGAAGGTCGCCCATGATCCGCGCCTGGCCCGGTCGAACCTGGTGCCGTCGGTGCGTGCCGATCTGCTTCGGCGCGCCGGACGGCACGCCGAAGCAGGGCACTGGTATCGAGTTGCTTTGGATTACAACAGCTCAGAGCCCGGCAGGGCGTTTCTGCGGCGCCGGATCGCGGAGTGCGGGGCTCAGTAGGCGCCGGAGCTGGAGAAGACGGCGCGGACCGTCTTCACCGCGATCACCATGTCGGAGATCATGGTCCAGTTCTCGACGTAGAACATGTCGAGGCGAACCGAGTCCTCCCAGGAGAGGTCGGAGCGTCCGCTGACCTGCCAGAGGCCGGTGATACCCGGCTTCACCAGCAGGCGCTTCTTGGCGTAGTCATCGTAGGTCTTCACTTCGCGTGCCAGTGGAGGACGCGGACCGACGACGCTCATATCGCGCTTGAGCACGTTGATGAACTGTGGCAGTTCGTCGATGCTGAACTTGCGCAGAATGCGGCCGACGGTGGTGACGCGGGGGTCTTCCTTGATCTTGAACAGGACCCCGCCCTCGCTCTCGTTCTGCGAGGCCAGCTTGTCGACCATCTTGTCCGCATCGACCACCATGGTGCGGAACTTGATCATCTCGAACGGTTTGCCGTCGATGCCGATGCGCTCAGAGAGGTAGAACACCGGGCCGCGGCTGGTGAGCTTGATCGCGATGGCGACGGCGATCAGGATCGGCGAGGCGAAAAGTAGCACTGCGCTGGAGAACACAACGTCGAAGAAGCGCTTCTCGAACCGCTTCGCGCCGTGGTACTGCGGCTTCTCGACATGGATGAGCGGCAGGCCGGCGACCGGGCGCATCTGCAGCCGCGGCACCGCAACGTCGACGACGCCCGGCGAGACCAGGAGGTCGATGTTGTGCTTCTCGAGCTCCCATGACAGGTCACGGATGCCGCGGCCGTCGAGACGCTCGGTGGCCGTTACCGCTACCGCCTGACAATCCGTAGCCGCCACGGCGGCCGGAATATTGGTCTCGTCACCGAAGGTGCGGATGGTGCCCACGCCCGGGACGTCGATGTATTTGCGTTGTTCCGGGCCCGCAATGCACGCACCGACGACGCGGTACTCCGTACCTGGGTCTCGTGCAAGCGCTTTCGTGAAATCGCGAACGGCTGGGGCATTGCCCACAACCAGAACCCGGGTAAGGCAATGGCCGTCTTGGCGCGCCTTGACGATCTGGCGGCGGGCCAGCCAACGGAACAGCGCCAGAATCAAAATGCCGGTGGGCAACGCGATCATCAGATATCCGCGTGCGATCTCGAGCTTGAAGAGCATCGAGATGACGGCGACAGAACCGAACGTCGACAGCGTCGCGAGGACTACACGTCGGTACTCCTCAGCGCCGGAGCCGATGATGCGCGGTGAGCGAGAACGGTTGATGGACAACGCCAACATCCAGCCGGCGGCGATAGCGATGGAGACACTGGTGTAGCTCGAATAATGAAGAGCGTGATCCGCTCGAGGCAATTCGCCGAACCGCAGCCATTGCGCAAGTCCAATTGCCAAAACGACACCGAAAAGGTCCACGGCGATCAATCTGCGGGCATATTCCCGCTGCCAACCTGGAACTCGTTTCGGAGAAGGCACGTAACGTTCGTCGCTTCGCATGTTTGCTGACGGGCCTAGGCGGTCATCCACAGCAGTCATTCGTTCCCCCACACATTTACCCCCTTGTGCTGCAACTTTAGACCATCTGCTGTGACGTTCTCAAGGTCAGCACAGCCTTCGCTCAGGAAACTATCACGGCCTGTCCGGTAGCGAGCGAATCGCCGGACGAAATTCACCCCTGCGTAACTTACCGCCAGTGGGCGGCCAGATCCCCGCCCGAAGCATACACCGAAAGGTCACCATTCGGTAACGGGAAATGGTGGCCGGGTGAACGAATAACGCCTAGTCAACTGGCACTGATCGGCGGCACAGCTCCAGTATGGGCGGCAAAAGCTCGGCAATTTGTGTACCAACTTGGATGAAAAATTCGGAGTTCTGCCCGATCGGATCTGGCACGTCGGCGAAGCTGTCGCCGGCGAGCTGAGGGCGGAGGGCAGCAAGCTCAGCGATGTTCTCCGCGCTACCAATCGATACGAGCTTGGCGGCTTCGGTTAAAGTGAACACGCGACGCAAGAGCCGCGGCGCTAGTTCGAGAACCTTGTCCCGGTGCCCCCTCGTCATAGTGAGGATCAAATCTGGGCTTGATGCGACGCGCGCTGTGAGCTGCCTTGCCTGGAAGTTCGACGCATCGCCGCCGAGGTCTTCCAACACTCGCGCCGCATCAAAATGAATGGGATCTCCAATCACGGCCCGCGTCCCCGCGCTTGAAGCAACGAGGCCGGGGATCTCCAAGCGCCTGCCGTATGCGGCCGCGAGCCTCTCTGCGGTTGGCGACCGACAGATGTTCCCGGTACAGATGAAGAGAATATGCAGCGCAAGCCCCTCACTCGGTTTGTGGATGAACGTCCGGCCGCCCCCGCGAACAACTGACAGCCTTGAAGGGTAGACCGCCGTTCAGCGACAAGCACCCGTATGCCTCGGCGAACACGTTACCCATCACACCGCACGCTAATCCCATACTGTTGAAGGTATTCTGCCGCGGGGGTCACCACGCGTCATAGAAGCACCGGCGCTTCGAAGTCGAATCTTCTCTGCGATCCCTTCCCGGGATCTGGAGTTCGGTGCTGCCCTAGTTGCGCCGCGGTAGCGGGCATAGTGCAATGGGTCTCGTTAAGAAGGTGGGGGTGTTTCGGTGGGATTTCTGTTGCGTGGCCGGCAACGAAGGCAAGCAACTGCGGGCCGGTATGCGCACATCGACGCGATGCGTGCGTGTGCGGTGATGCTGGTTGTCGTGGCACATGCGGGAGCGGGTCATATCGTTCCGGGCGGTTCAGGTGTCACCATCTTTTTCGCAATCTCCGGTTTCATCATCACGACACTTGTGCTGAAGGAATCTCAACGAACCGAGCGGTTTGACATCGGCGGCTTCTATGTGAGGCGCGCAGTTAAGCTGGTTCCACCTCTGTTGGTGGTGCTGGTGCTGCCGACAGTCATTTTCGATCTCGCGGGCGGCTCCATCAGTTGGAAAGCCGTTGCTGGGCAGATGCTCTTTTACTACAACTGGATCAAGCTGGACGAGCCTGACGTTTTCCCTGGCTCTGCCGTTGTCTGGAGCCTGTCGATTGAAGAACAGTTTTACATCGTCTTCGCCATCTTGTGGCTATGCCTGGTTAGGAGCCGGCGGGCGGTGCCCTACCTGGCAATTGTGGCGACCGTTTCGATCGTTGCCAGCACAGCACTTCGATTAGTCATAGCGAACCCGTCCAGCGAAGCTGCCGCGGATCGGATCTACTACGGTTCCGACACTCGAGCAGACAGCATTGCGTGGGGCATACTTGCCGCGATTGCTCTCTTTAAATGGCAGAAGCGTGACGGTGAACCTAGCTTGGCCCAACGATTAAGTGGTAGTGATTGGGCGCTGTTCATCGCGCTACTCGTCTTCCTGGCGAGCCTCGTGATTCGAGATGAGTGGTTCCGTCAGACTTTCCGATACAGCCTGCAGAGCGTCACGACCTGCGTGATCGTGCTGTACGGGTTCGCAGCGAGCGAATCAGTAGTGTGGAGAGGCTTTTCCGCGATATGCCGGCTCCGAATCCTCCAGATCGTCGGCCTTGCCAGCTACAGCATCTATCTAGTCCACTTCTCAATCACGAAGTACGTCCTGTCAAGCGCCCCACACATGCCTCGGGCATTGCTGATGTTGATCGCAACGCTGTTAGCAGTCGCCGCCGGCATACTCATCTATCGAACCGTCGAAATCCCTTCGCGGGCTTACTACGACCGCCTACGTGCACGCCGGACCGGGGGCCAGTCACGGACCGAAGCCCCCCCCTCAGTCGTTGTTGCCGCCCCCACGTCAGCTGGCTTAGAACCGCTACCCCCACAGCGCTAATCTTGAGGACCCCATGCGGTGGCACAGTCCGCAATAAAGATCAAGGTGTACAGGAGGACAGTCGGCGGCTGCCGGGGGGACTAGTCAAGTTTCCAAGCGGCGCAAGACTTTTGGTATTGCGAGCGGAACCTTGGCAGACAGGGTGTCCGGATATTGGCCCTCGACTTGGGATTGACATTGGTGTGTAACACACAACACAAGGCACCCAACGGGGTTACGACGTTTGAGCTGAGCCGATAACCTTTTTTACAGCCCTGCTTTCGAAGCGAAGTTTGCAATCCATCCAGTTAGGATGACGCGCGATCACATAAAGGGGAGGAATCGTATGAGCCGCCGTATTGCAGTGTTCGGCACGGGTTACCTTGGCGCAACACACGCCGCGTGTATGGCCGAACTCGGGCATGAGGTTCTCGGGGTGGATATTGACGAGGGGAAGCTAGCGAAGCTCGCCGCTGGGGAGCTTCCGTTCTATGAACCAGGCCTACCTGAGGTACTACGGAAAAACATTGACGAGGGCCGGCTGCGCTTCACCACCTCGTACCAAGAGGCTGCGGGCTTCGCCGATGTCCACTTCATCGCGGTGGGCACACCTCAGAAGCATGGCGAGTTAGCCGCCGACCTCCGTTTCGTCGACTCAGTGATTGAGTCGCTAGCGCCGCTACTCACTGAGCCCGCCGTGATTTTCGGTAAGTCGACAGTGCCAGCGGGGACCGCCGCACGCCTGAGCGCACGGGTGCGCGAGCTGGCCCCCGCCGCCGAATCTATAGATCTGGCATGGAATCCGGAATTTCTCCGCGAGGGTTTCGCAGTTAAGGACACCCTGCATCCAGACCGCATAGTGCTCGGGGTTGAGTCCGGCGGTGGCGGAAACGCCGAGTCAGTGGCCCGCGAGGTATACGCGGCCATCCTCGAGGAAGATGTCCCGTTCCTCGTGACTGATCTCGCAACGGCAGAACTCGTGAAGACTTCGGCCAACGCATTTCTGGCAACAAAGATTTCGTTTATCAATGCGATTGCGGAAGTTTGTGAGGCCACAGGCGCGGATGTTTCTGTTCTAGCTGACGCCATCGGGCATGATGCACGAATCGGGCGGCGGTTCCTTAATGCCGGTATTGGATTTGGTGGCGGTTGCCTACCGAAGGACATACGGGGATTCATCGCAATGGCAGGCGAGCTCGGAGCAGGTCAAGCCTTCGGCCTGTTGCGAGAGGTCGACAGCATCAACATGCGTCGACGAAATAAGATGGTCGAATTAGCCCGACATGCGGCGGGTGGATCCTTTGTTGGCGCGAGGGTCGCAGTCTTGGGAGCCGCCTTCAAGCCGGATTCTGACGATGTCCGAGATTCACCG
The DNA here is from genome assembly GCF_059132455.1 of Mycolicibacterium sp. SMGY-1XX. NCBI lineage: Bacteria > Bacillati > Actinomycetota > Actinomycetes > Mycobacteriales > Mycobacteriaceae > Mycobacterium > Mycolicibacterium sp. SMGY-1XX. The sequence goes on along the minus strand of NZ_CP101139.1, from coordinate 1,540,886 downwards.
GCCCTTAACATCGCCGGACAGATCCAGTTGCAGGGCGCGGCCGTGAGTGTTTACGACCCAGAAGCGATGCAGAATGCGCGCCAATTGTTCCCCACGCTGCAATACGCCTCAGATATCGCGTCCGCATGCCGCGGCGCGGATGTCGTTATGATTCTCACTGAATGGAAGCAGTTTGTGGCAATGCATCCCGATGAACTCGCCAAAGCGGTGCGCCAACGCGTAATCATCGATGGTCGGAACTGCTTAGCTCCCGAGACGTGGCGGAAGGCGGGTTGGACCTACACAGGCATCGGCAGGCCTTAACCAAGCCCCGCCATTTGGACACTGTCCGCTTGCGCGACGCCAACGCCGTCTAGCTCGTGGTGCACTTTCTCAGCGCCCAGATGAAAAGTGTTGTACGCCAGGTTAGGCGCCGTTCTGAACAAGCTCACCCGAGCGGACCGGCGCCGCGTGGGGCCTGGGTGACATTGCCCACGCGGGTCAGCCGATAGGCGCGTTCTGGCTGGGGGTTTCCTCTCCTCCGGGTGTGCGCGGGCCCCTCTAGTTCTCGCGGTGGCCGAATAGCTGCTATGAATGGCGCATGGGCACCAGAACTCCAGCGCTTGTGGCCACCGCAATTCTGACCAGTCTGTCCCTCATGCTGGGCTTAATCGTGGTCTCGGGCGAACCGGCTACGGCCGAGGATCGCGGGAAGCGCTCCGCGAGCAAGTTCCCATTCGCAGTTGACGCACCTGTCAATACACCGCTCGGCTCCGATGCCATCTATGCAGATACTACTGATCGAGGTACCGCCGCTTTTCTGGCGGGATTTCCAGAGTTGAACAGTCCAAAATGGACAGTGAGCGTTACGCGGGCCGACGAGGATGATCCGCTCGCGGAGATTCGAGATCCGGAAACAGGCGAGGTAAAGGGAACTGCACGAATTCCTAGGGGAAGTGTCACCTCCGACCCACCGAAATCAGAGGGCGGAGATAGCTGGTTCGCGGCAATCCAACCCGACGGACGCACCGTGGTCGAGTGCTATGGGATGGCGCGCGTCACTGACACTGAATGGACCTCAAAGTATGTCGTCGTTAATGACCTCCGAGGCTCTGGAATAACGGGCGGAACGAGAGCGTCTGGAACGTCCTTACTGATGGGGCTTATTCGGCAAGCCGATATCGAACAGGGACGGATCGAGCACGCCTTGGCGCTCAGCTTGCCGAATGAGACCCTCAAAGCTGGTTACGTCTGGCCGGCACGTCTCGAAGATAATGATGGAGAGCGTAGCTATGAGGGGGTCGTCCCCATGGGAAGTCTCTTTGCCATTCCACCAGGGATCGACGTCACTAGCCTTGGCCTTGATGAAGACGGATTGATGCTCGCGCGAGCGCTGCAGAACTACGGCGCATATGTCGTGGCGCGCTCGAGTACGAATGCGCTTGTCGCAGAGGTTGAAGCAGACCCCAAGAGAGTAGCTAAGCTGCGGGCCGCCTGGAAGAACGTTCTTCACGGCTTGATGCGCCGAGTCTCTAATAGCAGCGCGGAAAACGTGGCGGGAGGTGGCACCCGGCGCCAACCACCCCTTGCTCCTCTAGCGGACTAAGCCGGAGTCCAATGAACGATGGCAGCTCTAGTTCTCGAGCGTCTAGGCCGACGCGGAAACGTACGGCGACGTATTTGTGTCATTGGTGGTAGACGCCCGGACCTGGACACCTCGAGCAGGGTCTGCATCGGCAATAGCTGACAAGCCAATCTCACCCGCCGGTTTCACCATAGGAGCCCACGTCGCCCCGCCGTCGATTGAGTACTCAATCGTAAACAGGGTGTGCCGCGTTGGCGGCGGTTCGTAGGTTGCGGTCACGATCGCTCCCGAACGGACGACACGCAGGTCCTGCGGAGGTATGGCTTTCGATTCGGTGAAATTCCAACGTGCACGGTCGAGCGCGCGCACAAGCGATCTAGCGCGCTCTAGGTTACCCGCAGTAGCGAAGTGAATACTGGAAGCTTGATCCGAACGCATCATTCCCTCGGGTCCGTACACGTATGCGCTATTCAACACGCGCCGCGGCGTATCTGTCAGCGCGTTCTGAATTGCGTTCTTCTCCGTTCGTTTTGACCCTCCACTCACGAACTCAGGCACCATCGAACCCACTACCACTGGAAGGGTTGGGTTAGAGATCGATTCACGGAATGCCGAGACCATGCCGTCCAAGGAGGCGGAGTACTCGGATTGCGACAACGAACCAACATCGCTCTCACCCTGAGACCAGAACAGGCCTACTGCTTTTGATTTCGGTGAGAGTCTCACAACATCGAGGTAATCGTTGACCATCATCGAGTAGCGGTTCAATGGGTCGGAATCTAAAGCCCGATCCCAGGTGCCGTTCTCGGAGGCCTTGAAACCGTCCGGAAGTGGGTTGAGTGACGAAGTTGTGAAGCCAGTTTCGCCCGCTGCTGCCGGAACGACTATGACGCGAGTATCGAGCGGAGCAGACTCAAGCACAGCCCGCCCCAGCGCCGCGTACAGCCCTCCCTCGTCCGCCTCAATCGTCACCAAGTCACGGCCCGACCTGTCGTATTTGACCAACCGAGGGTCAGCGAGATACAGCCCGGAAGGCGCACGCGCGTCACTTCCGGACATATTGCTTTGTCCAGCGGCGATTACTACCAAATCGCGCACTGTCGGCTGCAGCGGCTCATCCTTGGTTCTTAAGAGCAGGAATGCCATGCCGGCGACGACAATGAGAAGCAACACTATGACGATTAGAAGCGCTGTCGAGAGCAGACCGAAGCGACGCCGTTCCATCATGCGCGGATGCTACGTGAATTGGAGCGCTGACACCAATACAAGGAGAGTATGGGCCCTGCCATCCTGAACCGCACAGAATCGAATTGCCGACAAAACCAGAAAGACCAAACGCGGAACGCACCTGCACCGGGTTTCAACGGCCACGCAGCCTGGTGACGAGTATGCCGACGGGTTCTGTGATCGGGCTGAGCGCAGCGCGGGACATATTGTATGCCTGGAAACGGGATTTCTTGCCGAAGAAACACGCAAAATAATTTGCGACTGCATACGAGATCACGGTTGCGACCGCGGCACCCCGTAGACCCAGAGGGTGAATAAGTATAAGTACTAGACTTAGATTAGTCGCTGCGCCTGCGGAATGTCTAACGAGCGATGACCACAGATATCCCTCTGCAATAATCCATTTAGAGTAAACAGCGCCCATAAAGACGAACGGTGACGCCCAAATTTGAATCACCAAAATATCGAATAACGGTCTCAGATCTTCAGGCAATAGCTTCGGAGCTGGGCTTATGCAAACCACGGTCACCAGGATGGATACTGCAAGCCCTCCTTGAAAGGCCCTTGAGTACGCTACACGAAGCATATGCTGATATCGGCTATCATCGCCAGTTTTGTGGCTTTCTTCCAGTGCACGTAAGAGTACCGGAAGCGTGGAGTTCATAATGACTAGGGGCAAGAAGTACGCGAGCTCGCTGGCGCGTGTCGACAGCGCGTAAATTCCAACCGCAGCCGACCCCAATACCGGCTGAATTAGAATCACATCCGCGCGGAGATTGATCTGATTGGCTATCTGCGAAAGGGCTAGAGGACTGGACTCCCTCATCATGGACCCGACCTCGTTTTTCGCGGGCCGTTGCATCGGAGGTGTATTTCGGTCGCGCCAGAACCTGCCGAGAATCCACAGACCGACCAGCACCGCTTCGACAACATACAGACTGATGAAAAGCCACAAGTTCGGCAGCAGCAGCATGCTCATTACTCGTACCGCCAGCATCGTGGTCACACATACGAGCCGGACGGTCGCCGTCCTACGACTGCGCAGGTGTGCCAGGTACCAAAGTTCCGGAGCGTCAAGGGCTCTAAAGAACAGCGACGTCAAGGCAATCAGTGTCGCGATCGTCGCCATCCGGTCGCTACTCGTAAAGCTTACAGCCCCTAGGCACAAATACGTTGCTACGCAGAACATTTCGCGGATTATCAGGATGGCCGCAACTGACTTACCGCCCGTCGCTCCCTCCTTGACGATGTACTTGACGCCGAGGCCGTTGAGTCCGGCGGTCGTGATTGCCAAGCCCACTGAACTGAGTGCGATGGCATAGGAATACACTCCGTAGTCTTCGAGTGGCAGCACCAAGGCCAGCACTATAGAAAAGACTGAACCGCTTGCCAGGTTGGCCACCTGTTGGAGAGCGTTCCATATTGAGTTCTGTCGGATCCTGCGTCGATCATCCACAGACTCGGGACTGAATTCGTCGGCAGTAGCTTGACGCCTCATGCAGCCGCAACTCGTCCGGTCATGTCACATCCTCAATGCTGGCACTAGCGCACTGGTTGGCAGTCTTAGCCCCCAAGCTTAAGTAACCCAGCTGCGACACCAATACGTTCTGGAGCATGGCCTTGCTAATGCCCTACAGACTCCTGTATCGGCGGACACCATCGATCAGCCTTTTGGCGGAGTAGGGAACCAGGGCATCTGGGTCGGCGTAGCCGTAAGCGATAAGCATTACGACTCGTTCGTGATTCTCCAAACCGAGCAACTTACGCATTGCGGCTTCGCGATCGGGCAGATCGGGCCAGTTAATGCAACAGCTGCTTACGCCCTGCGCCTCAAGCCCGTAGATGAGACCCATTGCGGCGAGACAACCATCGATATAAATCAGATGCCGGTCACGTTGGTCGAAAAATGCACCCAGGTTACCTACGATGACTATCAAACCCGGTATTTGATGCCCATAACCGCCCGCTCCCATGGGGATCGCAGCGACTTTTGCGACACTCTTCGGATCATCAAAGATCTCGAAACGATATGGCTGTCGATTACACGCCGTCGGACCTTCTGCCCCAATCTTCACCGCTCTATCCACAATGTCACGTGAAACCGGCTCAGAAGTGAACCATCTCACTGACCTCCGACCAAGAGCCAGCGCCTCCAAGTCGTCGATCTTCACCGAAGTCGTCAGTGTCGTCGCAGGATGGGGTCCGCTTTCCAGCATTCCGGCATCTACTCGAGAGACAGCATCTGCGTATGCCTCGCGCGCTCGCACGATCGAATCCCGGTTGGACACTGCGGTCACTTCAAAATACCGAGCAAGAACGGAGAACATCCAATTGACTTCTGGGTGATGTGGTTCCAGCACGCCTTTAGAGACGCCAATTTGAAACGCCTTGACCGTTTCGTAAATATAGTCGCCCGCAAACTCAGTACGTGTCGGCCTCATTGTGAGGCCTTTTTCGATGCGATGAATGTTGCGTCGGAGTAGGTAGAGGTCGGCTCCGGACTGAACAGACCGTTCGTACGCCCGAATACCTCGCTTGACGTAACGTCGTTCGCGAGTTAGCGCTGTACCAGCCAGCCTGTGCCGTTCTTTGCGGGCGCGACGTTGCGCCTTCACAAGCAGGCCCCCTAGAGCCTCAACATCAAAAGCGTTGCGCTTTAACAACACAGTTCCCCGCCCCCGATTTCGTGGGTTTCGCCTACCAGACAAATCATGGCTTTCTGATGGCCCATCGACCGAGCACGCTGTCGGTCGAGATCTAGGCCCACTTACGACTCCCATAGTATCGAACCTTGCGTAGCTGTCCTGTCAAAGGCAGCGCCACGGCCTTACGCGGTTCCGCGCGCGACCAAACCCGAACAGCCCGCAGCCGGCGTCCAGCGCAAAGTTCACACCCGTATCACCTCTCAAGCGTCTGAGACCACCCGGCTTTGGTTCACCGTCATCCAGGCCGCCGAGTCGTAGCACCTGAGACCACCGCTCCGGGGCTCCGCTTGGTTCGCGAATTCATGCGGATCAGAGAAGGTAGGGCCAGAAAGTCCTTCCCGTACCTGATCAGAAGACGACGGGGCTCACTGAAAGCTCGGTATGCCCACTCCAATCTCCATGTACGGATCAATCGTGGGGCCCGCTGCGCGACACCCGAACTGAAATTGATGGAGTTTCCCAGGCACAGGATTGCCCCAGTGCCCGGGCGACCAGCTATGTCGTAAGCGAGTTCTTCTTGTAGAGGCAGGCCTAGACCGATAACGACGACGCCGCCCGAGCCAGCTTCCGCAACTCGTGCAACCAAGTCGACGCGTTGCGCTTCGTCGACTAGCTCGGACCGCGGCGCAGGCTCGCCAAGCACCTGCCAACCACGCCGATGGCATTCCCGGAGAAGTCGATCGAGTTCCGGACCTTCGGCGCCGCCTACAAGTACAAGCGGCCTGCCGTTGCCGGAGTGCTCGACGAGCGCTTGGAACAAGTCTGAGCCGGCGATTCGTTCCACAGATCTGCCCGAGGCTCTGGACGCCATCCACGCAACAGGCCAACCATCGGCAAGTGACAGTGCAGCGTCGTCATACCTGGTCGCGTACGCCGGCATGTCTCGTACAGCGCGCAAGTGGTACAGATTCGGCGTCACCATGACTTCCCACCGGCGCCGTTTGTCGTCAAGGACCCACGACATCGCGTCGTCAAACGACAGCGCGTCGATCGGGACGCTTACACGGCCCAAACGGATCCCGATCCGCGTCGTGGCGCTAAAGAGGCGCGTGCCATCTTCGTCGTCCGTCGACATTTTCGACCCCCACATGTTCTAGGCGACTTGCCTCATGCCGGGGTCAGTAAACACCACGCACGGCCGTTCTGCCCGATGCAGGTTGACTGCGTATGCGGGTCACTTGCGCACCCTTGCCCAGAAGCAAAAGACGACAAGTTCGCCAAGTTCCGACGTTTATCGCGACATTTGACCAGGGGGCTTCGGGCTCGGATTTATGAAGGAGATGGCCCGCAGGCACTGAAGCGATCCCGCACGTCGGAAGCGCCTACCCCTGCTAGGAGCGCTCACGAAGCAACACTCATCCGCCCGCACAAACTTCGATGCAGCACTGACTGGGCTTTCAGCGAGACGCCGCCGTACTACTCCGCACCCAGGAGCCGACCCCGTAGGACTTTGCTGCGCTCCGGCGAGCGCACGCTACTTGAGTAAAACGTTGTTAACGCTCGGCCGCACCGAGCGATCTCCCGCAGCAGATTTCCATTCGGTGAGACCAGTAGCGGTTGCGATGGACCGGTCAACCCATGTACGCGAATTCTGTTGTCATGAGAACTCGCTCACACCGGCCTACTCTCCTGATACCCCTAACTTTTCACCCGCCAGCTGGGGCCATGAAGGGAACCCGACTATCCTTGGTCTGGCGAGCCACCTAGAAGAGTTGGCCAGGGACAGCAGATTTGAGATATGACGTGACGGTTGAAATTCGGGGAACGACAACCAAGAACAAGGGCGCCCAGCTCATGCTTGAAGCGATTGTCGATCGCCTCGGCACCAAAGTCGATTTGTCAGCTGCGCCAGCAGTGCTCGATTACCCTGTGCGTGCGCAACTCGGGATGTACCAAACATTGCACGTCAACAGATTTCCGCGCTTGTCAGCTTCCCTGGGCTCCGCTCTGTTACCTGAACTTCGGCGGCGCTACGGTCTGATCGCAGATCGCGAGATCACCGGTGTAGTCGATGCTTCAGGCTTTGCCTACAGCGACTCTTTCGGCGCCGAGGTTGCGAAGCGAGAAGCGCTTTACGGTCAACGTTGGCAACGCCGCAGTGTCCCGAAAGTTATGCTTCCACAGGCTTATGGCCCGTTCCACGACGACCAGGTCGCCCATTGGGCACGACAGGTATTGAACCAGGCGACGCTCATCTTCGTTCGGGACTCGACAAGCCGAGCCCATCTGGAGCAGTTATCACTTGATCCGCCCGTCAAGATGGCGCCCGACTTCACCATAGGTATCGCGCCTATTGATACACCGGTTCCAGTGACTGGCGAATTCGTTGCGGTCGTTCCCAATACGAAGCTCGTCACCAAAGGAGTGCTCAGAGAAGCGGACTACATTGGTCACCTCGTTGGACTGACCAGGGCAGCGATTGCCCAGGGTCTCGCACCACTAGTCGTCATCCACGAGTCATCGGATCGTCAACTTGCGTCAACGATAGCCACCCAATTAGACGCGCCTACGTTCGATGACGTACGTCCGCGAGCCTTGAAGGGAGCGATCGGCAAGGCCTCCCTCTTGATCGGAAGCCGCTTTCACGCGATTGTCGGTGGCTTGTCGCAGGCGGTTCCTACGATCGTGATCGGGTGGTCACATAAGTACGCAGCGCTACTCAGTGACTTTGACGTTTCTGAGTGGATGGTAGACCTTGAGGCCGACCCGCAACAGACGGTAAACAGCGTGCTCAAGGATGCACGCGGCGTGTCGCGACTTCGTGATGCCAAGCAATCATTGACAGAACGCGTCGAATTGATGTGGCGCGACACCGAGCAAATACTCAACTTAGACAAGGCAATTCATCCAGCGACGCTATAGGAAACACGCCCAACCGCTCGAAGGCAGCAAGAGGTTAGAGAACAGTTCTCGTGATCGGTAATTCGCGAAGACCAGCCGTGTGGTCGGATTAGTTGTTGGAAGTCGACTGCTCGAGGACGACGACACCGTAGGTGCCTACACAACGAAAGTCCCTTTCGGCGAACCACTTTGACGCCAAAAGGCATCCTGACCAGATCCCGTGAACTGGACGCCACCGTACGGGAATTACTCATAGTGATCGTGTCTAAATCGGTGATGAGCACGCGCTCGGACTGGCGACCAGAAACGACGTTGAAGCGCTCAACGCGAAGTCGGAAGTTAATCGACTCGGCAGAGAGTCGCTTCGCCACGGTTCGCCGGGCTCCTGCAGCACCCCGTTTAGCCATTGCGCTACAACCCGGTTCGGGCCCTTGTCGAAGCGCAACACCGCCGGGATTATCCCCGGGTTCGCCGGCGAGGTTGCCCAGTTCCGCCCCCAGTATCAGCCCCGGTTCAGTCTTGAGCAGCCTGCTCTGGAACTGGCAGCCCAGGCGCTACCGGTGACGCTGCGCTCGACGAGCCCGCCCGAGAGTGCCTTCGAGGGTGTCTTGGTGGAGGATCGGGACGATTATCATCGGGCGCAATCGGTAGAGACGTCGAACTGGAACACGAGCGCCCATACGCGGCTCGATGCCTCTCCGAATCTGTCAGCGGCCTGTTGGACGTGCCGCGGGATCCGTGACACCGGACGGGTAGGGCTCGTAGCCCCTCCTCACGCCGAAGGCGTTGCGCTCTGGGTTGATTCACGATCGACGTGTAGGCGCGGACATCTGTTAGGCCGGGTTGGGACTCGTGCAGCGACCGCATCATGTTCCCAGAGGACCAGATCCGATGCCTCGATGCGAAGTTCCGGGCCAGAATCACGGGCACCGACGAGCGCAACCGTCGCCTGATCCCCGCCAAGCTGGGACACCTAAGCGATCACGCTGCTGGCGCGAGGGCGTCTGAATTCCGATTCTTGGCAGCACAATAATGCTACGCGGATACCCGGTGGCGTTGCAGATCTCGACGATCTGACCGACCGCGAGGCGCTGGCGATCCCTGGCCGCGCCTTCGACCCCAGACAACCAGTTAACATGACTTGGAGGGTTTGATAGGTGCGGCGCCTATTCGGGCGACCCATCCTAGAGAAGCGCTTAGCTACGGTCTCAAGTTCCCCATGCGAAGTAACCTACCGGATTCTTAAGCCGCGCCGCTCTGCGTTATCGCAGGTCAGAGTACCGCCCACCTCGCCGCCGCCACTTCGATACGAGGTCTGTGACCGACAAACTTGCTGCGAAACCGGCCGCATGCATCGTTCGCTCAAGCCTTGTCTCAGCCGTCCGCATTCGGATCCTATGGACGCGTCCGCGAAGGTGCCGTTTTCCGTTCCATGTTAGAACTGAGTTGTGTTTGTGGAGGTAGGCCTCCACCCCCCTCGCCCGTCGCTCATCGCCAGCTGTGAGTTGTGGCCCTTGATGTCGCCGATGAATGGCTAAGTACTGAGGGACGACTGTGTAGCGGAACCCCCCCAGGAGGAATCGCAGAAGGAAATCCTTATCATTTGAGACAGGCAACGCCACATCGAACCCGTTGAGGGCCTCGAAGGCCACACGCCTAATGACGAAATTTGAACCCGTGAAGCCAGGATTCCGTGCGGCCACTGCCGCGGGCGGTAGCTCTGCCGGCATCCGGTTGAATGGTTCTATCGTGCCATCCAAGTCCAGAACGTTTAGCCACACTACGGCCATATCAGCGCCAGTCGTCTCTAGGGCTTCGACGGCCACTTCCAAGAACCGGGGATCCCACAAGTCGTCATCATCTAGGAAAGCGAAGACGTCACCTCTTGCTGCTGTCATCGCGACATTCCTTGATGCCGATGCGCCCCTAGGAAAATCACGACCGAGGTAACGAATTGGGAATGGTGAGCTCTGGGCAGCCTCGTTGACCACTCGTTCCGTTTCCAGGCCCAGAGCGTCGTCGACCACCAATAGTTCGTATGGTCGTGTAGTGGTCTGCTGAATAACAGAACCGACGGATTGTTGGAGAAGTTCTGGACGTTCATGCGTGGGGATTACACACGTAATCTCCACTGTTCTCTCTGCCATCAGCGACCCGCACCAACCTGAACTAGAAATTTGTTTTGCCTGCCCACACCTTTAGATGAATCGGAACCCGAACGCCCCAACATGAGTCCGATTGCAAAGACGGCGAGGTACTGAGATGCCCCGTAAATCAACCAGTTCGCGGCGAGCCCGTGCACCATAACTGTGGTGATGACCGCTGCGAGCGCAGCAGCCGATTGTGGGTCTACCTTATAACGCCGTCGAATCGCGCCGAACGTCAGAACAGTAAGCACAGCTGCTATCGAGACACCGATCAAACCGGTTTCAACCAACAGCTGAACCGGAATACTATGGGGCAGTTGACCCATCGGATTGATTGCCTCATATCGATACACAGTAGAACCCAGCCCCAGCCCTTCTAACGGCGCTCGCTCCCACCAGATCTGAAGAAGCACCTGCCAGTTGAGAAGGCGCCAGTCGAGGCTGTTGTCACTCTCAGCGTCGAAATAGTCGACTCCTTGGAACTCAGCTAAGCGCGCCGAGGCGCCGATTGAAAAGAATAGCGCGACAATCAGGCCGACTCCGAGAAAGATCAAAGCGAACCTGCGCTCCACTGATAATTTTGCATTCAGGGAGAAGAGAACGACGGCCCCCGCAGCCGTCGCGCCGAGAGCGCCCAAGCTCTGCGTGAGCAGAAGCGCCGTAAGCGCTAGAAACGCGACAAAGAGCGAACTCCGTCGCTGCGCTTGTGCGAACGCCCACAAGCAAGCGATAACCCCGACCGCGAAGTAGGCGCCCGCCGCGTTCGCGTGATTGAAAGTACCTACCGCACGACCCGCGGGGTTTAAGCTGGGCAGCCAGTTAGCGGCGTACCCGAGAATCAGTAACACCGCTGGTATACCCACTACGGCGTTAATGCAGAGGGGAAAGTTAGCGGTCGCATCGACTCCAACACGATACGCAAGCAGAAGAATGGCAACAATAGATAGCAAACGCACAATCTCGAGTACAAAGACTAACTCTACTCCGAAATTGTATACAGCAAGACAGGTCCACAAAGTAAAGGCTGTGATGAGCACGGCAGCCGCGAACCTAAACCTACTGCTTGTGCGGCTATCGGTCGGGATCGCTACCGCGAATATCGCCCCAACCGCCACCGCAGCTGAAATGGCCGCGCTCGGAAGAAGAGATCCGCTGATGCTGGACCCTCCAACGTCAGCGACGCTACGAATGAGTATCAACAGTGCGAGTAGAACGACCCTGGGCAGTACCGCAAGACTTAATAAGCCCGCCGATGCACAGATCAGGGCGACAGACACTGCAGTAAAGAGGTCGTCAAACATAGGACCTCGGCCCTAGCAGGTATCGGCGTTGATTCACGTTAGGCGCCGAACTCGACCTTGCCCCACAGGTACTGGTTGTACAGACCTTCGTGGACGGGCACTTTTGCGGCCCAGCCCAGCTCTTGCTTGATCCTGTCGGTACTGCCACCAGTTTGAAAGACGTCACCGGCAACACGATCCTGATATTTGATTTGCAAATCACCGGCAAATCCGCGCAGCAAGTCGAGAACTTCTCGGATTGAAGTGGTGCCGCCACCTGCAACATTGTAAATCTGTCCAGGTGCAACGTCCCGCGTCGCGCTAAGAATATTGGCCGCAACTACGTCGTCGATGTAGGTGAAATCACGGAGCTGAGTGCCGTCCCCGAATATATGAATTGACTCACCTCGGACAGCGGCACGTACAAACCGGGTAAAAGCCATGTCCGTTCGCTGCCTCGGTCCGTATACTGTGAAATACCTCAGCGACACCGTGGGCACACCAAAATTCTCGGCATACAATGTGCATAAGTGCTCCGCGGCAAGCTTGGTCACGCCGTATGGGCTTACCGGTTGTGGTACATCAGACTCCGTTGTTGGATAGCGCTCTGCGTTGCCGTATATCGATGACGACGAAGCATAGACAAGCCGACGCAGCGACTTCGAGCTCTTGGACGCCTCTAACAGCCGTTGCGTCGCACGTATGTTCGCGTCGATATAGGTGGAGAATTCGGTTCCCCAAGACTTCCTCACACCTGGTTGGCCAGCCTGATGGAAGATAACCTCAACGTCCGTCAAGAGAGCATTGATGTCTACAGAATTAAGGTCCGCTTCAACGAGGGTGAACCGATTGTCTTCGATTAAACTCGCAGTATTTCGACGCTTTATCGACACCTCGTAGTAGTCAGTAAAGCAATCAATTCCTACGACGTCATGGCCATCCGCTAGCAGCTGGGCGCTAAGGGTGCTGCCGACGAAGCCGGCAGCACCGGTAACTAAGCATTTCATGGCGTCGACACCGAAGCCATGCGCGAAACTGTCCAGCATACGAATGCCAGATGCGCGCGATTAATGTGTGTTATCACGTCAATCATCCCTCTTCGGTATATAGACCAAGCCTCTGATGCCGGGTACTGAGTGGTGATTTACAGCTGTGGATCCTGATGTCAAACAAGGGCTTTCGCGTTGACTAGCGGTCTCCCGAGGCGTAGATCGCATTGATCACCGCAGGTGCACTCAGATGCGAGACGCTAGTCCTGGCCGCTTCCCGACGAAGTCCAACCGCCTCGCGAACTTTCTGCGCGATCTCTTCGGGGTCGCGCGTGGTGACAAACCCGTTCTGCGAGTTCGCTACAAGAGCTCCTGTGTCTGATCCATCGGTGACCACGGCCGGCAGACCCGAAGCTAGCGCCTCCACAAGTACTCGCGGGTAGCCTTCATATCCGGCGTGCGACGTCATTACAAATACGCCCGAACTCGCCATGAGTTCGCCTACCCTGCTCGGCGCGGTTCGTCCATGTAGGGTCACTCGTTTGCCAATTTCTAGCGGCAGACGCGCCACATAGTCCTGAAGTTCGCGCTCGAGTGTGCCGGAACCCAGAATGTTCAATCGCCATGGGATATCGGTATCAGCCTCGGCAAGAGCCCTAAAGGCACTCACCGCCAACAGAGGGTCTTTCGGTACCTCTAAACGACCAACCCAAATCAATGAGTGCTTGTCCCGATCGGGCGGATCGGCCGGCTTAATCAGATCCGGGTCGAACCAGGTCGGCGAGGCTTGCGTTTGCGGATTCCACTCTCGAACAACGTCAGCGTACGCCTCGTTAAATACAACTACTTGTGCAGCATCTTTCACAACACCGCGTTCAAGACGTTTATGGATGCCGGGTGCTGCTCTCCAGAAGGAATCGGACGTCTGGCCCGTGAGTCCGTCCTCTTGTGTGTGAACAAAGTATGCAGTGCGCTTACCAAGAATTCGACGCAACGACCATGCGGTGTCCACACGATGAGCCTGGAACCACTCCGACCTAGGCAACCTGTTGCGATACCGAATCGTCCCCAGAACCAAGCGTACCGAATGCGGCAGTTTTCTTTTCTGGTCACCAGGATCGAACCGGGCTACCGGAAGAAAATAGATGTTTCCGCCGCCTCGATTATGAACTTCCCATTGCCCCAGCCGACGACCCGGAACGTCGCCGCCCGCGTCGACTCCAACGAAAGCGAACTGTGCACCCGGCGGAAGATAACGCACAATTCCCCTGAGACAGGTATCGATTCCACCCGGGAAAGGGCGGGCAGGATCGAACTGCTGCACCACAATCCTGTCGACTCTGTCTGGGACCGGAGCTTCACCCGCTTGCTTCTGTGGGCTCCTCTTCTGAAAAAGCAATCTTTATCCCCCGATCGTCGTTTGATTGAGCAAGCTCACTCAGTCCGTCGAACCACTTCTGGCTTGGCGCCCGTCGCTTCTACTTCCGCTTCTACAGATTCGTGTGAGGTCGCTGTTGCCGATTCGCCAACTGACTTACTCCGTGTTTCCCGTCGTGGTCCGTCCTCTCCGTAGTAGCTATACCCGTAGCTATACGAGGCGCCCCCCCGCAGTGGAGTCATAGTGTGTACGGCGCCGAGTAACGTCGCGCCTACATCGGACAGGTTCCCGACCGCATGGCTCAATTGTTCCCGCTTCGTCTGTCCGTAGCGGGCCATGATCAAGACGCCGTCGGCACCTGCGGCGAGAATGGCGGCGTCCGTTACTGCAAGCAGTGGTGTCGAGTCGACAATGACGTAATCGAATTGCGCACGCAGTTCGTTCAACAACTTTTTTGCCGCAAGTGATCCCAGCAATTCGCTCGGGTTGGGCGGGATGGTGCCCGAAGTGAGGACGGTAAGTCCCGGGAAGCGCGTTTTTTGCAGTGCCTCGTCCAACAGGGCACCGCCGCTCAGTACTGTGCTAAAACCCACAGGCTGAACTAAATCGAGATATTTGTGCACTGTGGGTCGGCGCATATCACCGTCGACGAGAACAACATTGTGGTCAGCTTCAGCCAGCGCCAATGCGATGTTGATTGCCGTCGTTGATTTACCCTCGCTCGGAGTCGAACTAGTCACGACAATGACGCGCGGAGGATTGTCCACTGCGAGAAATTGAAGGTTGGTGCGGAGCTTCCGGAAAGCCTCAGCGATTGCGGAATTATCACTATCAAAAGCGATTGCTGCATGCTTTCGACGTTCCTTATCAAGCGGGATGCTGCCCACAATTCCTGTGCCGGTTACATCCTCCAAGGTCTTGCGATCTTTGATCGTGTTGTCGATAAGATCGCGAGCCACGGCCAGGCCAACGCCTAGAACCACGCCAAGCGCCAAACCCAACGCGATATTACGCGCAGTCTTGGGTACGACGGGCTCTGCCGGGATCGAAGCACGCTGCTCGACCACAACCCGCGCGTTGGGGGGTGCGCCCGTCTCTGGAGTTTCTAACTCACGGACCATCGCAACGAACTCGTCGGACAACGTGTTAGCGATATCCCGTGCCCGGAGCGGCGACTGATCAAGCACCTTTACGTCGATCAGCACCGTGTCGGGCTTCCCCGTCGCTGTGACGCGCCCCTGCAGAGTGCCCGCACTGGTGTCGAGGCCAAGCTTGTCGATAGTCCGCTGAGCCAGGGTCTCACCCGTGAGGAGCTCTGCATAAGAGGCAACCCGTTCCTGCGACAGCCGGTTTCCCTGATACATCTCAGCTACGGATGCCCCGGCCGTATTTGACACATAGAGTCGAGTGGTCGCTTGATACAACGGCGTTGTCAATAGCGTGAATGCCACTGCAGCTAAAACTGAGGCCACTACCGTCACACAAATAGTGAGCCACCGAGATCGCAGCGTCTTAATAAATTCTTGTAGGTTCAACGCCACCCCTCCACTACTGATTTCGCTAGCCCCCCGCCCGCCGACCGCAACCAGCGCGATCCGACAGAGTATACCTTGATTTTATTTTCGGAACTGTCCGCCGAGATCCTCGACTGAAACATCGAGGGTTTTATATGCCCGTCAGTAAATTCCTCGACGTTGGTCATCCTTGACACGTCGGTACAGACACTTTTGGAACCACATTATCGACGAGCGGTTGCACTGGTACACGCGGCGAACCCGACGATGTCGGTTCGGATAACCGGAATGTGAGTTCTCCTGACTTTCCGGGCGGAATCGCAACCTGAACTTCGAAACTAGGGTGATTGCGCTCGGTCGTGCGGAAGACCTGTACCTGCTGACCATTCGAGAGCGCACTCACCAGTTTTGCATCCTTGGTTACAAGAAGGCGAACTGAGGTCAACATGGTGCCCTTCGGCACGTTAAGCGGAACCCCAGGGAGAAAACCCTCTTTCCCCGATACATAATCCGGAGACGGGACGTCCTGCACTGTATTCGTCAGCCGGATAGTAACCGTCGAATTCCTAGTATCGCCATCGCAGCCATCAGCCACATATTCGATTTCGCGGGTAAGGTAGTAGTCCAATTTGTTCCCGCCAAGGTTATTAACCACGACCTCCGCATACGGTGCAGGATCGTCGGGAATCACGTTGGCGAGTGGAGTTTCCTCAAGAAGGGCTTGGTCGGCTGCGTCTGCGCTCCACACCGCGATACGCCGTTCACTGACGCCTTTTCCGAGTGCGTCGAGTAGCTCACGAGGCTTGTCCAGCCGCCCCGTGACCTTCTTGACTACCTCGGTGGCGATATCCTGAAGGTACTCTTTGCGCGCAAGCTGATCGTCAGGAAAACGTATATACGCGGTCGACTCGGTAAGTTCGACAACATTGTCCTTAGTGACCTTTTCACCGTCGGGCATGGTAACAGATCCAACTGCCTCGAGGATGTAGCTCAAAGCCACGGGGTCCAGAGCGATAACTCCGTCGACGTTCATGCCCGTTTGCTGAGCCCACATTGACTTCCAGATTTGAGCCGCATAGGGGAAATGCGAGCTTTGGTTGCTATTGCGGTAATCCGTAGTCGGATTCGTGAATCCGTAGTTCTCGGCATATTCTGGGCCGAGGTCTAGCGGCGCGAATTGCTTGTCTAGCTCGATGTTAGGCCCCAGCGTATCGACGCTTGGCTCCCCATTCTCGAATCGAAGAATGCCGAATCCGCCCAGAAGTCCCCCTGTACCACGCGCTTCCGCATTGGTCTGGAATCCCATGAAATACGTGCGCGGGCCGTCAGCCCCCATCAACGAGGGCGCCAGCTGGGCGGCAAGAGCAGTGTTGTCCAACAATTGAGCGATATCCGAGGTCTGTTCCTGTAATTCCAGCCGCGCGTCACCGAGGACGGAAATATAACCGGGATCGGTAATGGCCTGAGCCTCCGCATCCAGTCGGCTCGCATTCGCGGACAGCGTGGTTAGCTTCGGTTCCTCGTCTCGCAACGCCATGACGTCCAGCCTGCCGTCAGCGAGCAACTGATCGGGGGCAAGCACTGCGCCGGCCTCAGCCGAAGGCTGCAGCACATCCGCTGCTAAACCCACGACAACGTTGGAGATCTGTTGGCCGGTCTCGAACGGGCTGCCGAGCCAAGGCACTGCCGCCGCAATGTTCCACGGGAGCGAGTGCGTGGCATCGCGCGCAGCCCGTGCATGGGACTGGGCGTCACCCGCGAATCGCGAGGCGCTCTCGGCGTCCCCTTGTAGCAGAGCATCTTTCGCCTGTTGTGCGTTACCGCGTGCCTGTTCCAGGCTGGTCTTGGCGTCCATAGCGCGAAGACCCAGCCAACAGCCGAATGCAACGACAACGACCAGGAGTATCAGGCCTGACCACACGATGCGGCGAGGAGTCAGAAACCCTTGTGCCACACGTGACCGCCTGTTCTCGTCATCTGTCAACAGGTCAGCTTTATCGCCGCCGTCCGACTCATCGCGGGACGGACGTCGCGAGAACATACTCAAATCAAAGATTCCCGTGTTTGGGTGTGGACCGCGCTAGACCGCGTATCCACAACGGCGCCAAACTCGAAACGGCGCGACCCGTCGACTGACGGGCCGCGCCGTTCGAGACAGCAACAGACCAAGGTCGTGCTTGAGCTTCCTATTTAGCCCGCGGTGCCGTAGGGGCCAACACGGAAGATCCGTGCAAACTCGTTGAGAGCCGTGGCAGCCAGACCAACCACAAACTCGCCAACCTGGTAGAACCATCCGGCGATCGGCTGGACGATGTTGGTCCAGATGAACTGGATCGGGTTGAAGTCGCTGATGGCACCAACAGCGGCGGCACCTGCAGTATCGACGGCGGCGTTCAGACCGGTCGGCACGACAGGCAGGCTGCTGAGCTCGGAAGAAACGGAGCTGCCAATGCTCTGCGCGACAGGCGCGAAGGCCGGCGTGGCCTCGGCGATGGCCGGCGTGATGGTGGCAGCGGCAACGACCGCCACAGCTGCAGTGCCGACCTTGACCCTGGTCGAAGCCGAAGAAATTCTTGCGGCAATGGTGGACATTGTCCCCCCTCTTTTCACGGTTGTTTCCTGAGCGGACCCTCAGGTTGCTGTAAGCATCTCAGGCTCCGCGTATCCCGTCAAGGCGAACGGGCTGCTCACGACGTGTCCGGGAGGTTAAATCTAACGCCGCCAACGCATGCGCACCGAAGTTTGCCGGGGAATCCAGCACCCCAGGGCACTTTCAGCAAAACGACGCCACCCGACGGTCTCTGGTGACATGCGGTTGCGCATCCGTGGCCGCCGCCTGCCGCTGTCCTGCGGTGATCGGCGTAAACCTACCGGCCCTGCCTGTGGGGGCGGTCGAGCCCAGCGCGAGGAACAGGTTTCATTTCTGCCAGCCTGAGCCAGACGTCGACGCACTATGCAGTTTCCAGCAACATGCGCGTGGCGACCCTGGTCGCCCCACTGGCGTGCTGTGAAACTCGCTTACTGTCGGCTGTCTGAGTACTGAAGAAGTGCACTGTGCGCGTGTCGACGTACACCCAATGCAACTACTGGTGCCCGCGCGGCTCATTTGGCAGTGGAGCAGCCGCTCCGGCGCACTTGCGACCTTCAACGCTTACACAGGTGAACCGATGGGGGCCGCGGCGCGGATTAGGCGGGTCCGATGCCAATGAAATTCGATCCGCGGTCCGTGCGCCAACTACACAGCGCGTGCCGCCCGTGAGCCGCTTCTGGGTGAGTCGGCACGCCCAACTGCACACTTGACGTCAATTTTGCTGCTGGACAAGCCTGTCAGCGTAAGGTGTCACCGTGCGGGGTGATGTATGCATGTGCGGCCATGACCGCTCGGCCCATGAGCATTACAGGCGAGGTACCGAATGTTCACTGTGCGATTGCCCAAGGCATCGCCGGGACACGGCCCTGAACCGTTTCATCGTGAGAGTGCTGCGCAAATAAGCTGAGTGGCTCGAACTCGTTGCAGCGCAACCAGTTCCACCCCAAAGTTCCAGCCTGCCATCCACCAGTGGATCCCGTGCCCGCGTCTTTAGGTAGGTGATCGCATGGCGATGTGCACGCCAAGCCAACCCGCACCACCGCTGGTAGCCTGTCCGCAGTAGTTGGCGCACAGGGAGGATGTGCTGCTCTCGATGCGCAGACCTCGGGTTCTCTGGGCGATTCTTGCAGTTGTCGCAGTCCTGTCAGCCATTGCCATCCAATTTGTCCGGGCGCAGCCGATCACCAATGTGCTCGAACTCGTTGTGGCTGTCGGCGCACCTTACATCTCTCTTGCGGTGGCGCTCTCAGGCGTTGCGCTAGCGCTGCTGTCACGCCGCGTGATTCTGTCTGTCGTCGCCGTGTGCGTCGCCGTGGCAGCGTTGGCGATCCAAGTGCCGTGGTACTACATCGGAAACTCCCCCGTTGCGGATAGCCCGGCCGGTGTCAGGGTGCTGTCATCGAATCTGCGTTTGGGACAGGCAGATCCATCCTCATTTGTTGCGATTGCCAAGCAGAACGCCGACGTGATCACCGTGTCGGAGCTGACGCCGAAGGCGGTTGAGAACTTCGAAAGCGCCGGAATTGCTTCAGACTTCCCGCATACGGTGCTGGCCCCTCGGCCAGGCGCAGGCGGGATCGGACTCTACAGCCGTTTTCCCCTGACCGCTGTCCCGCCGGGAAAACCGCGGGATTACAGCATGGCAGCAGCGCGGGTGGATGTCCCCGGCGTTCGGTTCGATCCACTGGTGGCCAGCGTGCACGTCACTTCCCCGGTCGCGTCCAAGAGAAACACCGTGGACCAGTGGCGTATTGGGGTTGGCGCGGTGAAGACGGCGATGGGCGCCTTCGCCGTCGCGACTGACCCCGGCGCAGTCATCGTCGCCGGCGACTTCAACAGCACTCCGGACGAGCGTCAGTTCCGCGACCTGATGAGCAACGGCTACCGCGATGCCGTCGAACAAACCGGAGCCGGCTTCGCACCGACGTTCCCGTCCCGCACATGGCATCCTCCGCTGCTGACGATCGATCACGTGATCACCAGAAATGCTGCGGCAGAGTCGATCAAGACGGTGTTCATCCCCGGCTCCGACCACCGAGCACTGCTGGCAACCGTCAACGTGCCGCTGGATCCCACCGCCTCCTGAGACGACGAGACCCTCGATGCGACAAGCGCATCGAGGGTCTCGTGGGCAGATTGCGTTCTTACGCTTCTTCGGTGAAGTTGCGCGTGACGGCCGGGTCCACCGGGATGCCGGGGCCGGTGGTGGTCGAGACGGTGACCTTCTTCAGGTAGCGGCCCTTCGACGACGACGGCTTGGCCCGCAGGATCTCGTCCACCGCGGCGCCGTAGTTCTCGGCCAGCTTCTTCTCGTCGAAGGAGGCTTTGCCGATGACGAAGTGCAGGTTGGCCTGCTTGTCGACGCGGAAGTTGATCTTGCCGCCCTTGATGTCCTGCACGGCCTTGGCCACGTCGGCGGTCACGGTGCCGGTCTTGGGGTTCGGCATCAGGCCACGGGGGCCGAGCACGCGGGCGATGCGGCCCACTTTGGCCATCTGATCGGGGGTGGCGATCGCGGCGTCGAAGTCCAGGAAGCCGCCCTGGATCTTTTCGATCAGATCGTCGCTGCCCACCACGTCGGCGCCTGCGGCGGTGGCCTGCTCGGCCTTGTCGCCCACGGCGAACACCGCGACGCGGGCGGTCTTGCCGGTGCCGTTGGGCAGGTTCACGGTGCCACGGACCATCTGGTCGGCCTTGCGGGGATCCACACCGAGGCGGATCGCGACCTCGACGGTGGCGTCCTGCTTCTTCGACGAGGTTTCCTTGGCCAGCTTCGCCGCTTCGAGCGGGCTGTAGAGCTTGGTCTTGTCGACCTTCTCGGCCGCTTCGCGATATGCTTTGCTGTTCTTGCTCATTGATGTCTCCAGTTCAGAGTGTGTGGTTTGCGGGCCGATGCCAGCCCTCCCACGGATGGGGTGGCGCTATCTACTCGACCGTGATGCCCATGGACCGGGCGGTGCCGGCGATGATCTTGGCGGCCTGGTCGATGTCGTTGGCGTTGAGATCTTCCTTCTTGGTCTCGGCGATCTCACGCACCTGATCCCAGGTGACCTTGGCGACCTTGGTCTTGTGCGGCTCGCCGGATCCCTTGGGCACGCCGGCAGCCTTGAGCAGCAGCTTGGCAGCAGGCGGGGTCTTCAGGGCGAACGTGAAGCTGCGGTCCTCGTAGACGGTGATCTCCACAGGGATGACATTGCCGCGCTGCGACTCGGTCGCGGCGTTGTACGCCTTGCAGAACTCCATGATGTTGACGCCGTGCTGACCGAGCGCGGGACCCACAGGCGGGGCAGGGTTGGCCTGACCAGCCTGGATCTGGAGCTTGATCAGCCCGGTGACCTTCTTCTTCGGGGGCATGCTGGGTGTTCCTTTTCTTTTCTTGTCTTTAGATCTTGGCGACCTGGGTGAAGGTCAGTTCCACGGGTGTCTCGCGGCCGAAGATGGACACCAGCACCTTGAGCTTCTGCTGCTCGGCGTTGACCTCGCTGATCGACGCGGGCAGCGTGGCGAACGGACCGTCCATGACGGTGACCGATTCGCCGACCTCGTAATCGACCTCGATGACCGGGCGCTCGAGCGTGGCTTCGGTGGAGGCCGCGGCGGCGGCACCGCTGGTGGCCTTGGCCGGCTTCTTCGGCTGGCCCTGCGGCAGCAGGAACTTCACCACGTCGTTGAGCGACAGGGCCGTCGGGCGCGACGTCGCGCCCACGAAGCCGGTGACACCCGGGGTGTTACGCACCGCAGACCAGGAGTCGTCGGTCAGGTCCATCCGCACCAGGATGTAGCCGGGCAGCACCTTGCGGTTGACCTGCTTGCGCTGGCCGTTCTTGATCTCGGTGACCTCTTCGGTGGGCACCTCGACCTGGAAGATGTAGTCGCCGACGTCGAGGTTCTGCACGCGGGTTTCGAGGTTGGCTTTCACCTTGTTCTCGTAGCCGGCGTAAGAGTGGATGACGTACCAGTCACCGGGCTTGCTGCGCAGCTCCCTCTTCAGGGTGACGGCCGGATCTTCATCCTCGTCCACCTCGGGGGCCTCGACGGCGTCTGCCGCACCCTCGGGCGCGGCGTCCTCGGTGGCCTCGACCGCGCCGGCGGTGTCGTCGGCCGGCGTCGCCGAGTCAGCGGCGTCGGTGGTCGTCGACTCGCCCGACTCAGCTGCGGGCTGGTCGCCCTCGAAGCTAGTCACGGTTGTCAGTCCTCTCTTACAGTTCAGCAGTTCCGGTGACGGTGACCGTCATGGTGCAACTCCGCTAGCCGAATACCAGCGAAATCAGCTTGCCCAGACCCAGGTCCACCCCGCTGATCAGCGCCACCATGAAGGCCAGGAACACCAGTACCACGGAGGTGTAGGTGACCATCTGCTTGCGGTTCGGCCAGATGACCTTGCGCAGCTCCGCCACCACCTGCTTGAGGTAGGTGAGGACAAAGAGGAACGGATTCCGGGACGGGCCGTCGGCCGCGTCCTTTTTCGTCTTCGCCTTGGGCGCCTTGCCGGATCCATTGGTGCTGGCGTCGGTGTCGACCTCGGTCGACGGCTCGGCGTCAGCGGTATCGCCGGCCAGCGCCCGCTGACGCGAACGCTTGCCGGTTGGACGCTGCGGGGTCACCGTGCCCGTCGCCACCGCTTGGCCGCCCTGGTCACCGGTGTTCTGGTCCGTGGTGCCGTCGGCTGCGTCGGCGTTGTCGCGCTCGTCGCTCACCGCATGCTCCTTCGTGGTCCCTGTCTGGGAGGGCCCTGGTTCCCGTGTCGAACAGCTCGGGTTCCAGTGTCCACCATCTCGATTATTCAGTTGAGCAGGGGCGACAGGACTTGAACCTGCAACCTGCGGTTTTGGAGACCGCTGCTCTGCCAGTTGAGCTACGCCCCTTCGCGGGTTGGATTCCAACCCTCAAAGGTGGGGCTCCACATAACTCGCGCGCTACCCGAGTCGGTCAAACCGCCGGACAGCGCGCTTGGTTACAGGAGATATCCCGAGGTCCGAGTGTACAACGGGGTAATGGCTATCTACTAATCCGCGACTCGGGTGACTTGACCAGTGGCGATGTCGAACTTGATCTTCGCGGACGCTTCACCCTGCTGGCCCATCAAGGTGGTGAAGGCTTCCAGGATCGTCTCGCCGTGTTCGTCGAACAGGGTGTTCCGGGTGACGACGATATCGGCGCCGAAACGCTCGGTCACCGAGATCACTTCCATCACGGGAAAGAGCTTGTCGCCCACTTTGATCGGCTTGTGGTACAGGAACTGCTGATCCACCTGGACGATCTGCATGGTCTCGAAGCCGGTGTCGACCTTGCGGAAGAAGTCCTGCTGCACCAGCAGCGCGACGGTCGAGACGAAGGTCAAGGGCGCCAGCAGGCTGTCATGGCCCAGCGCGGCGGCTGCATCCTCGTCGTAGAACGCCGCATCGTCGTTTTTGACCGCCCGGGCGAACTCACGGACCTTCTCCCGGCCCACGACGAAGTGATCGTCGTACTTGTGGACCATCCCGAGGATGTCAGTTTTGATGGCCATCCGTTATGCCAGCTTCGCTTTCGCCACCGCGCGCCCGAAGATCTTCTTGCCACCGGTGGTCGCGGTGAGCGCGATGGTGACCAACTTGTCTTCGGGGTCGACGGACTTGACCCGGCCGCTGAACACCAGCTCGGCGCCCTTGCCGTCGTTGGGCACCGGCACCACTGCGGTGAAGCGCACGTTGTACTCGGTGACCGCGCCGGGGTCACCCACCCAGGAAGAGACGAACCCGCCACCGAGGCCCATGGTGAGCATGCCGTGCGCGATCGCCACGTCCAGGCCCACCAGCTGCGCGATTTCGTCATCCCAGTGGATGGGGTTCAGATCGCCGGAGACGCCGGCGTAATTCACCAGGTCCTGCCGGGTCAGCGGAATGACCTTCTCCGGCAGCACGTCGCCGACCTTGACCGAACTGAACTCACGCAGAGCCATCGTTGAAGCCACTCTCTCCGTTTTCTTCGCTACGCCCCGCAAGGGTGGTGTAGGACTCCTGAACTAACTCGCCGTCCTGATTCGAGATCAGAACCTTGGTGACGATGATGTCGGTGCCGTGAGCCTGCCGGACCGAATGCACGTACACATCGCTGTAGAGCTTGTCGCCCACCTGGATCGGCTTCAGGAATTTGAACTCCTGGTCCACCTGGACGATCTGCCGATCGGAGATGCCGATCTCAGCATCCTTGAAGAAAGCCAACTGCGAGGTGTATCCGAAGACGGAGACGAAAGTCAGCGGCGCCACCAGGCTGCTGTACCCGAGCTCCGCGGCGGCACTCTCCTCGAAGAACAGGGGATCGTCGTTCTTCACTGCGACGGCGTACTCGCGAATCTTCTCGCGCTCCACCTCGTAATGGTCGGGGTAGCGGTAATGCATCCCGACCAGGTTTCCGGACAACGGCACGGGTTGAACCTACCTAGATCGACTCAACAACAGTTAACGGGCCGACCACCCGGTCGACCCGTTAGGGAATCAGCGCGATTCGCGGTGACCCTGATGCTTGCCACAGTTCGGGCAGAACTTCTTCAGCTCCAGCCGATCGGGGTCGTTGCGGCGGTTCTTCTTGGTGATGTAGTTGCGGTGCTTGCACACCTCGCACGCCAAAGTGATCTTCGGCCGAACGTCAGTACTCGAGGCCACGATTCGTCCTTTTCCAACACGTCTTGTCTGTCTTGTAGCGGTGGGGAGGCTCGATCTCCCGACCTCACGATTATGAGTCGTGCGCTCTAACCAGCTGAGCTACACCGCCCCGATAGGCACGGGCGGCGCCGCCGCCGCGCTACCGAGCCCCCTAACGGAATCGAACCGTTGACCTTTTCCTTACCATGGAAACGCTCTACCGACTGAGCTAAGGGGGCCTGCACCCTCTGCAGCAGCGCACGCTGTTGCTCGGGCCTTAAAGAGGGTACAGCCTGGGGCATTTAGACGCCAAACCGCTGGTCAACACCAGCGGCTTGGCGACAAAATGACCATTCGGGCTTCGGTGGCGGGCTACCCCAGCAGCCAGTCATTGGGCGAGAACAGCTCGCAGTGCACCCGCTCGGCCGGCAGGCCCCGGTCCACCAGTTGGGGACGCACCGCCTGGACGAAGCCGTCCGCCCCGCACAGATAGACGTGCGCGTCCTCGGGCAGGTCGATTCCGTCGAGCACCATGCGGCCCGCGTGGACGTTGGGCTCCCCCGCGGTCACCCCGTCCTCGTACCAAACGTCGAGGGTGGCATTCGGCAGGGCATCAACGAGTTCGCGCTGCCTCTCCCGCAGCGGATGAGCGCCGTCGCCCCGGTCGGCGTGCAGCACCTGCACCCGCGTCTCGGATTGTTCAGCGGCGAGGTACTCCAGCAGGCCGATCATCGGCGTCACGCCGATACCCGCCGAGATCAACACCAGCGGTACCCCCCGGCGAGGGGTGGGCAGGTCCCCGAACGGCACGGTGACATCCAGCAGGTCCCCGACACGCAGGTTGGCCTGGATCCACTCCGAGACCTCACCGGCCGGCTTGACCGCGAAGGTCAGTTCGCCGCCATCGGCGTTCACCAGGCTGTACTGGCGTAGCTGCCGCGCACCGTCGGGCAGCGTGACGCCCACCGAGACATATTGCCCGGGAAGGGTTTTGAACTGGTCGGCGCCGGCGACGGTGACCAGTACCGCCCCGGAAGGGTCATCGACTCGCCCGGTCACCCGCATCCGCCGGTACACATCACCGGGCTGCACTCCCGCGGCGGCGTAGAGATCGCGTTCCAGGGCGATCAACGTGTCCGCCATGATCCAGAACACCCGATCCCAGGCCGCGGCCACCTCCGCGGTCACCGTGTCCGCGCCCAGCACCTCGACGATGGCGGCGAAGAGATGCTCGTGGACGATCGAGTACTGATCGGCGGTGATACCCAGCGACGCGTGCTTGTGCCCGATCCGGGACAGCAGATCGGCCGGATGCGGCAGGCTGGGATCCACCAGATGGGCGGCGAAGGTGGCGATTGATGCGGCCAGCGCCCGCTGCTGCGCACCCTGGGCCTGATTGCCGCGGTTGAACAGATTGCGCAACAACTCCGGGTGCGCCTCGAACATCCGACGATAGAACTCTGTTGTGATCTCGTCGATGTGCGCACCCACCAACGGCAATGTGGCCGTGATGGTTTCGGCGTACTGCGGCTGGAGTTCCTCGCGGGTGGAGGCGGTCATCGTGGATTCCTTTCCATCGGGGTGAGGCTCAAGAGTTGGAGCGCTGGAGTGCGCACCAGGTCTGTGACGGTGTAGCGGTCGAGTTCGGCGTAGAAGGCGTTCTTGGCGTCGGCGAGCGCGCGGCGCAGCCGGCACCCGGCGATCAGCGGGCAGAGTGCGGCGCCCTCGCAGTCGATGACCTCGCGATCGCCTTCCAGCTCGCGCACCAGCCACCCGATGGACGCGGCCCGGCCGGCGTCGGTGAGCGACAGACCGCCCACCCTCCCCCGCCGGGCGTGCACCAACCCCAGGTCCACCAGCCGGGAAACGGCTTTGGCGATGTGGTTCTCCGAAGCGCCGGCACCGGCGGCAATGTGGCGGGTGGTGACCCGCTGCTCGCTGGTCTCGCCCGCGGCCAGCAACATCATGGCCCGCAACCCCAGGTCGGTGAATCGGGTGAGTTGCATGCTGGCGACGC
Organism: Mycolicibacterium sp. SMGY-1XX; assembly: GCF_059132455.1. Classification (NCBI taxonomy): domain Bacteria; kingdom Bacillati; phylum Actinomycetota; class Actinomycetes; order Mycobacteriales; family Mycobacteriaceae; genus Mycobacterium; species Mycolicibacterium sp. SMGY-1XX. The sequence goes on along the minus strand of NZ_CP101139.1, from coordinate 1,514,011 downwards.
TACTAATTGCGCATCGTAGATGCGACTTTTCAGGCTGTGCCGTTAAACACCCCATGACGTGCGGTTTTTAGACCTGCGATAACGAGTCGTAGAGAGCCTTCTACGCTGGCCGAATGGCTTCCAGCGCAGATGACCGCCTCTACTTTCGCCAGCTCCTCTCCGGGCGGGACTTCGCCGCCGGCGACATGATCGCCACCCAGATGCGCAACTTCTCCTATCTGATCGGCGACAAAGAGACCAAGGATTGCGTCGTCGTCGACCCGGCGTACGCCGCCAACGACCTGCTCGACATCCTCGAGGCGGACGGCATGACGCTTTCGGGTGTGCTGGTAACTCATCACCACCCCGACCACGTTGGCGGAACGATGATGGGTTTCACGCTCAAAGGCCTGGCCGAACTGCTGGAACGGCAGAACACCCCGGTTCACGTCAACACCCATGAGGCGCAGTGGGTTTCACGCATCACCGAGATCCCGTTGGGCGACCTGACGGCCCACGAACACGGCGACAAGGTGCATGTGGGCGCCGTGGAGATCGAACTGCTGCACACCCCCGGCCACACCCCGGGCAGCCAGTGCTTCCTCCTTGATGGTCGCCTGGTCGCGGGCGACACCCTGTTCCTGGACGGGTGCGGACGTACCGACTTCCCGGGCGGCAACGTCGACGACATGTTCCGGAGCCTCCAGCAGCTGGCCACCCTCAGCGGCGACCCTGTGGTTTTCCCGGGCCACTGGTACTCGGAGGAGCCCAGCGCGCCACTGGAAAGCGTCAAACGCAACAACTACGTGTATCGCGCCTCCAGCCTGGATCAGTGGCGCACTTTGATGGGCGGCTGACATTCCTTGACGTTTCGGAACGCTGTTACGTAACGTCGCTTCGAAACGTCATCGGCATGCGGAGGAGCAGTCATGAGCGGCGCGGTCATCTATCGGCACGACGAGTCCATCGCGGTAATCACCCTCGACGACGGCAAAGCCAACGTCCTCGGGTTGGGCATGCAGCAAGCCATCAACGACGCACTGGACAATGCCGAACGCGATGACGTCGGCGCGGTGGTGATCGCCGGAAACCAGAAGGTGTTCAGCGGCGGATTCGACCTGAAGGTGTTTCAGTCCGGGGATGTCGACGCATCTGTGGCCATGCTGCAGGGCGGCTTCGAGCTGTCGCACCGACTCCTGTCGTTTCCCCGCCCGGTGGTGATGGCCTGCACCGGCCACGCCATCGCGATGGGCGCCTTCCTGCTGGCCAGCGGCGATCACCGCATCGCCGCCCCCGGGTACAACATCCAAGCCAACGAAGTTGCCATCGGCATGGTGCTGCCATACGCCGCGCTGGAGGTGATGAGGCTGCGCCTGACCCGGGCCGCCTATCAGCAGTCGGCGGGCCTGGCGAAGGTGTACTTCGGCGAAGCGGCGCTGGCAGCGGGCTGGATCGATGAGATCGCGCTGCCGGAGGCGGTCTTGGAGCGCGCCGAGGAATCCGCGCGCGAGTTCGCCAAACTGCACCGCGGCGCGCACGCGGCATCGAAACTGCGGGCCCGCGCAGAGGCGCTTGAGGGGATCCGCGCGGGTATCGACAACATGAAGGCCGAGTTCGGAATCAAGTAGCCGTGCCGCGGGCCAAGCAACGGACCCCGGAGTTACGCGAGCGCGTGCTGTCGGTGGCCGTGGAGGTGCTGAGTGAAGACGGCGTCTCGGGGCTGACCACCCGCCGGGTCGCCGAACGCGCGGGCACGTCGGTGCCGGCGGTCTATGAACTGTTCACCGACAAGGCGGGTTTGGTCCGCGAGGTGTACTTCGAGGGGTTCCGGCGACTGGGACGGGCGATGGCCGCAGTCCCCGAGACCGCCGACCCGGTCGCCGATCTGAAACACCTGATCCCGGTGTTCCGCCGGTTCTGCCTGAACTACCCGGCACTGGCCCGGGTCATGTTCTCGCGCCCCTTCCAGGATTTCGACCCCGGACCCGCCGAGCTCGCCGCCTCACCCAGTGTGCGAGACATCCTGATCCGCAAGGTGCAACGGTGCGTCGACGTCGGGCACCTGCACGGCAGCCCGGTCGACATCGCCCACGTCCTGTTGGCGTTGGCGCAAGGACTGGCCGTACAAGAAGGCGGCCGCTGGCTGGGGGCGACCCAGGAGTCGGTGGACCGCCGTTGGACGGTCGGGGTGGCAAGCGTGCTGCGTGGCTTTGCTGATATTGGCCCGAAGGCTACTGAGCGCAAGCCGAACAGAATGAAAACCATCGAGAATTCTTAACCTCTTGAATCTAGCTCACCTCCAACGCTTTTCGAGGATGCGATGAGGCGAAGATGACTCCTCGGGACGCCGGAAGAAGAATTTAACTGGTAACGTTCGGCACTCCTGCGCGATGTAATGGGGGACCAAACAGTGGTCCGATGTGACGAAGGGGTTATGCCGGTGAGCGAGAAATCTGGGGGGATGGCCCAGAAGGCCAGACAGTTGGGAATTCTTGGGATCGGCTCGCTGGTGATTGCAACAGGTTTCATGAGCCTCTCTAGTGCCTCAGCTAGTGCAGAAATCAGAGAGACAGCGCCGCGGCCGAATGTGACGAGTCGCCAAGCAACAGTCATTGACCAGAACGCTCTGCGCCGCACGGCTCAAGGGGAGGCACGCGGCGGACTCGGCGATACACGGACCGCGGACGACGGGGTGATTCACGCACAAGGCGAGGTGAGAGACAGCGTGAAAGCTGTGCCGGGCACCAAGGCCGCTCCGTTCAATCTGTCCAGTAAAGGAACGTTCCGTTCAGGCGCACCTATCGGCAGCTGGTGACCAACCGCCTCTGACTATGGTTTGACCGGGTGTCGACTCAGAATCGACACCCGGTTGAACGCGTTGATGGCGATGGCCACCCAGACCACCGCTGACACTTCCCCATCGGTCAAAACCGCACGGGCACGGCCATATTCACGTTCGGCAGTGTCATGATCGGGCAGCGTCGTGGTGATTTCGGCCAGCCGCAAAGCGGCCTGTTCCCGGGCGTCGAACAGTTCGGTGTCGCGCCACTGTGACAGCGTGGCCAGTTGCCGGGAGCTCACACCGGCGGCCGCGGCTTTACGGACATGGACGTCCAGGCAGGTGGCGCAGCCGTTGATCTGCGACACCCGGACATTGATCAATTCCACGAGTGTGCGGGGTAGCCCGTTGTCTTTGGCTGCGGCGCTCACTGCCGTCGCGACCCCAACGGCTGCCCGGTAAGCATCCGGCGCCGCTTTGTCGATCAACACATGCTTGGTGTCCATCGCCCGCCTTCGAGTTGGCCCGCTCGCGCGCGGGTAGGGTCGACCTGTGTCGTCGATGGTAGCCAGCCTCCAGCGGGTGAACGTCCGATGAGCAATCTCGACACGGCTCCCGTCGAGATGGATTGCACAGCCGGACCCAGCAGCGGGATCGAGATTCTCGAGCCGCGCGACGTGCCGCTGGGTGGCCCCCGCGCCATGCGGGTGCGCCGGACCTTGCCGCAGCGGCAGCGGTCGCTCATCGGCGCGTGGTGTTTCGCCGACCACTACGGACCCGACGATGTTCGCGGTGGCCCAGGCATGAACGTCCCGCCCCATCCCCACACCGGACTCCAAACCGTGAGCTGGCTGTTCGCCGGCGAAATCGAACATCGGGACAGCAATGACGTCCACGCGATGGTGCATCCCGGTGAACTGAATCTGATGACCGCCGGGGCCGGCATCTGCCATTCCGAGGTGTCTACCTCTGCCACCACGATCCTGCACGGGGTGCAGCTCTGGGTCGCGTTGCCGGATGACGCTCGGGACACCCAGCGGCGCTTCGATCATTACGCGCCCGAGCCTGTCTCGCGTGACGGCGCCACCTTGACGGTGTTCTTGGGCGAACTGGCGGGTCGACGCTCGCCGGTGTCCACTTTCACGCCCCTGCTCGGCGCACAGGTCGACCTGCCGGTGGGCGGCTCATTCACGGCAGAGATCAATCCGGCCTTCGAACACGGTCTGTTGCTCGACATGGGCAGCCTCGAGGTCGCCGGGCATCCGGTGGCTGTGGGCGAGATGGCATATCAAGGCACCGGGCATACGTCATTGGTGCTTACCAACGTCGGTGACGCCCCGGTGCGGGCGGTGCTCCTCGGAGGGGAGCCCTTCACCGAGGAATTGCTGATGTGGTGGAACTTCGTGGGCCGCAGTCACGACGAGATCGCCGCCTTCCGCGAGGAATGGCAAGCGCAGTCGGCACGTTTCGGGGTGGTACACGGCTACGCAGGCGAGCCGGAATGGCTGCCTGCTCCCCCGCTGCCCACAACACGGCTCAAACCTCGACAGCCGCCCCGCCGGAAGGAAAGCTGATGACGCTCACGGACAAAACTGGCGCGCCGCTGGACATCGCGAAAGCCGAGGACAGGTTCGCGGTGTCGGTGGAGGGAACGCCAGTCGGACTGGCGGCGTTCCGTGACCGCGACGGGCAGCGGGTTTTCTTCCACACCGAGGTGGACGACCAGTTCGGCGGTCGTGGTATCGCCACGGTATTGGTCCGTGAAGCGTTGGTCGCCACCCGGGCAGAAGGCCTGCGGATCGTCGCGGTGTGCCCGCTGGTGTCGGCCTACGTCAAAAAGCACCACGAGTTCGATGACATCGTGGACCGGCCGACGCGCGACATCATGCGCTGGCTGGAAAGTTAGCGCGCCGCTCGTCTCAAACGATCAGCGCTGCGAACACCGCCCCGGTGAGGATGGTGATGATGAGCGCCACGGTGGTCTCCCCGGCCAGCATCGCGACCACCACGGCCGTGATGGCTCCCAGAGCCAGAACGAAAAGCAGAGCGTGCAGAACGCTCTTGAGGGAAAGGTGACCTCCGCCGGCCGGTCGCAGTGCCGCGGGGGGATGCATCAGCGGACCTTGTGCACTGACCATGGCAAGCCCTCTTTCGTTGTGGCGAGAAACACAGTTTAGCGATTTATGTGACGAACGCCACAATATGTTGACGGCCTAAATGTGTTCGTGTCGGACCGACCGGCAAGTCGGTCATGTTCAGCCGCGCCGTTACAGATGCGGGCGCGGATGTTCAGCCATCCACCGACGCTCTACCCGCTTCACCCGCTGATGCTCGAGCGTGATCAGCAGCGCTCCGGCGGTGACCAGCGCCCCGGCCACCAGCCCAAGGATCAGCGGCCAGCCGTCGCGGCTGTACGCAGTGGCGGCGACAGTTCCGGCGATGGCGATGATTCCGAGCGCCAACAGAAACAACCCGGGCCACCACAGCGTGTCGATGAAGGATTCGCCAGCGTGTGGCTGGGTGGTCCGTGCGTGATCGATCGGGTCGTGGAATGCGCCTTTCATTCCCATCTCCCTCCGCTAGAGATGCTTCGAGGCTACGCCTTTTGTGATGTGAATCACATAGAGCGGAGGCGCGTATAAGCGGTGTCAGTAGCTGGGCGCAGCAAGCAGCGATAGCCCGCTCCACGTAGGGTTGTCGCGTATGACGAGGTACGTGACGCGAGTGGTGCTTAGCCGCGCTGACGAGCCAACACGTCGAGATGTCAGCTCGGCTGCGGGTCGTGAACTTTTCCGCGTCTCGTGGACTCTCAGCAAATCCGGTTGCAGCGATCAGGACTTCACGCAGTCGCATAACACGCTCTGCTCGGCTCAGGCGCACGCCACCAAGCTGCTGCAGCGCCTACCGCTCGGCGCGTCGATCGGCGACGTCTACCGAGAGAATCTCGAAGACGACGCGCCACCACGAGCGCGCACCGCGGCGGAACGCTGCGTGTGCGGTCATCCTTCTCATCCGAGCGGGTTCTGCTCGTGCGGCTGTTCGATCAGCGAGACCGACAACGGACGCGATGCAACTGCACGCACCACCACGCCTTCACGCTGACCGCTCTTGCATGCCCGCGCTGCTGCGTCCTGAGTAGACATAAGCACGTTCACCGCTTCGTCACAGCCGTGTGCGTTGGCCGGCAATTGCGTCAGCCGAACGTATGAAAAGTCGCGGTCGCCCATTCGGACACAACAACAGCAAAACTTTTACGACCAGCACTGACAGCCCGCCATGACGGACATTTGAACGTTATAAGCAGCTCACGTCACTTTTCTACGCGTTTGGCGTCCGAAATTGGTCGGGCAACTTCGGATCAAGCAATTTATTGACGCTTGTCGCCAACTGCCGGTTCGCGGACAAACGAGGCGCGGGTTCGCAACCATCGAGCTCGATGGCGACCCTCTCGCGCGGGGTCCGCCCCGGCGGCCGACAGCTGCGAAACGGGGGCATCATGACCACGATCCTGGATCGGTACCAGGAGTCGTCGAGGCGGCGGCGCCGACGGGCGGAACGGGCGAATCATCGCCTCGATCTCCAAGGTTTGAGGGCGGTGGCCGTCGTCGCCATCGTCGCCAACCACCTCTGGGATTGGCCACACCGGGGGTTTGTCGGCGTCGACGTCTTCTTCGTCGTGACCGGCTTCCTGGTCACTACGAGCCTGTTGCGCGACTCGGAAGCCAGCGGGCCGGTGTCATACGGTTCGTTCTACTGGGCTCGAGTACGCCGGATCCTGCCTGCCGCCGTCATGGTCTTGCTCTTCACCTACGGCGCAAGCATCCTGATTCTGCCAAGCGACGAGGCCCACGCCGTCGGCATCGATGCTTTGTACGCCTTCGCCTTCGCGTCGAACTGGTGGTTTGCGAGCGGCGGTGCCGATCCGTTGGCCGTGGCCGCTGCCGCATCGCCCGTACAGCACTTTTGGGCGGTTTCGGTCGAGCAGCAGTTCTACCTCGCGTGGCCCGCATTGCTTGGTGCCCTAGGTCTGCTGGCAATCCACAAGACTCGTGGGCGGCAGTTACGGGTTACGGGCGGCGCCATCGCAGTGCTCACTGCCGTGTCATTGAGCTGGGCGATTTTCGAGGCCGCCACATCTGCGGCGTGGGCCTACTTCAGCACCTTCGCACGACTGTGGGAGTTCGGAGTCGGCGCACTTCTCGCCGTCGCGAGCGGAGTGCTCGCACGTTCACCAAAACTGCTCAAACCACTGCTGTCGTGGACGGGGCTGGGGCTAATTGGCACGAGTATTGTTGTTTTGCAGGATATTTCACCGGAACTTCCGGTTCTCTGGACGTTTCTTCCGGTGGCCGGAGCCGCGTTGGTAATCGCGGCCGGCATCGGTGGCGAGCCACAATTCCAAGGCTACCTACGCAACCGTGTCAGCACCTACATCGGCAATCTCTCATATTCGCTGTACCTGGTGCACTGGCCGGCAATTGTGCTCATCGGATCGCTGCTGGCGATACACCACCTCATTTGAAACCCATTGCGCGAGGCCGATTCCAGCAAGATTCGCGAAACCCGTCGCGCGATCAGGGAGGGCGTTTACACCGTTGAGCGTTCAAGCAAGGTCGGGGTGGTGGCCGCCCTCGTGTTGTTGACAATCGGGCTGATCGCGTATGCCGCTCGGCCGGACGCATACGAACCGTCGACGCCGGCTCCGGTGGAGCAGGTCAACCCGCCGCAGTAGCCGGCTTGCCGCGGGGCGGAATACACAGTTTGCACCGCGAGTTGTGGCCAACGGATACAGACGGCGTATCTCCGGGTCTTCCGGTTGTTCCTGGTATGTCGCTGTGAGGATGCTGCATGCGCCGTGCCGGCTCCCACAGTGGTTGACAAGCTTGTTCACAGCACACACCACTGGTATTTGCAGCTACACGGTTGACAACCTCTGCTCATCGCAACGCTACGGCGTCGTAGCAGCTCTGCGAGGCATTGAGTCACTCGGCAACCGTTGAGTGGCAACACATTCGATGATCAGACCGGTCACCACGGGCTGCCTCGACCCACAGCAACAGGAACTCACATGAAGAAACATCTCACCATCGCTGCCGGCGCCGTTGCCCTGCTTCTCCCCGCAGCCATCGGACTCGCCGGGCCGGCGCAGGCAGCCCAAGCCTTCAAGATGCCGTCGATCGACGGCATGAACCTGCAGGAGGCCGAGGATGCGGTGTCCGCCGCAGCCAAGGGCCTACCCGTGGACATGCACTCGCACAACATCTCTGGCATGGCGCAGAAGCAACTCAGCCTCACCGACTGGCTGGTCTGCGATCAGGTGCCCTCTGCCGGAACGATGGTCAGCGCCTCAACCGATGTCGATTTCGGGGTCGTGCGCGAGTTCGACGCGGCACGCAACACCCTGGACCCGATGGTGGCCGACGCCTGCAAGTAACCGCGAGCGACTGCAGCGCTCCAAGGCTTTGCCATATTCACGCGCGGCTGCGCACATGTAGCGGAGACGTCGCCTCACATGACCGCAGTAGCTAACTGCGACAACGAAACTCGAAGAAACCGGAGCCGCTTCAGCGTTACCATAACGTGACCAGACTCGCGCTCACGCTGGGCGTTAATGGCGTGTGCAGCTAAGCGGCGCTTCCTCGAATCCGATACGTTGGCCTCTCAATCACGAGAGGACCAGAGTGAGAACACGCACTGCAGCCGTCGTCAGCGCCCTCGCGATCGCACCCCTGTTGATCGCGAGCCCAGCTGCCGCCGAACCGGCGCCCACCGCGACAACCACCACGGCAGCCGCCCCGACTCCCACCTTCACCATGCCGTCGGTGACTGGCGTGACCCTCGCCAAGGCCCTCGACACCATCACCGCGCTTTCCCCCTCAACGCAGTTCCGCCTCAACATCCTGCAAGCAGGCAATGAGCCCACTCACATTCAGAGTCCGGGTAGCTGGGTGGTCTGCCGCCAATCACCGGCGGACGGCGGCAAGCTCACTGCGCGCACCTCGATCACCCTGCGTGTCGAGCGCCCCTGGTACGGCTGCTGAGGCAGCACCCGGTTCTGCGCCATCATCAGGCCTGTAATGGTCTGATGGTGGCGCGTCTGTTTTTTGAGACTGATTGACTCCGCAACTTTCGAGAAGCCGATGATCACCCCGCGTCGGCAGCTTGAGCTGGCCGCACATCCTGACGAGCGCTCGACTCGCGCCCGCCAGCTCAATCACACTCTCTGCGTGCAAATAGCCAGCCACATCGCAGCGTCCCCCTGACGTACCGGTCCACTCACACGCCCTGAACGGGCGCGCCTCCCTCGAACCGCGGACGCTGGCGCCCCTTAATTGAGACACTCGTCAATTTTGTGATACAGCTCACACCACAGGGGCCCCCGCCGGACACCCCATTCGAGTAGCTTCGGAACTCACCAGTAGTTTGCGCAAATCGACCGGTGATCGCTAGTAAGACGCATCGGCAGCGCTTTTCGCACGTCAGCAACAGGGGTGGGGTCGTTGTCCTCTACGCTAGAACAACGGTTTAGCAATGCGCGTCTGCATTTTGCCGATGCACGCTTGGAGGGCCGTTACCGCGTTCCGCCGGCGGTGACCTACAGCGTGGTCGCAATCTTGACCGTCGCGACCATCGGATTGACGGCGTACGCGCTGCACGTGGACGCATCTCGCCAACGCCCTCCCCTGCAGGCACCCGTCGGCGCCTCGGCGCTTGAGTCCGAGGGATCAACCATCGTGAGCGTCAGCGATCCCCTCGATGTGACCGTCCTGCAACCCGTGCGGTTGGACACGCAACGCACGGCAACAGCAGACCGGCCGGCCGCCTAGGGACAGGTTCGCTCTCGACCGTTGCTCGATCGAGCCTCGAAACACATCAGGCCCCTCTTTCGAGGGGCCTGAATACTGTGTGGCAGGTACAGGATTCGAACCTGTGTAGGCGTTAGCCGACGGATTTACAGTCCGCTCCCATTGGCCGCTCGGGCAACCTGCCTGGCTTGCGCCGCTCCCGACCGGATGACCAGGCGGGTTTGGTGCGAGTAGCAGGGTACAACGAGGATGTAGGAAAGACGAAAACGGCCGGTTGTTGATGTAGCGGCGGCCACAGTGAGCAGAGGGGAACGTGTCCAATGGCGGATTCATCGTTTGACGTTGTGAGCAAGGTTGACCGGCAGGAAGTGGACAACGCGCTGAACCAGGCCGCCAAGGAGCTCTCCACCCGCTTCGACTTCCGCGGCACCGACACCACCATCGCCTGGAAGGGTGACGAGGCCATCGAACTGGTCAGCTCCACCGAGGAGCGGCTCAAGGCGGCCATCGACGTCTTCAAGGAGAAGCTGGTCCGCCGCGACATCTCCATGAAGGCCTTCGACGCCGGCGACCCGCAGCCCAGCGGCAAGACCTTCAAGGTCACCGGCACCCTCAAGCAGGGCATCAGCAGTGAAGAGGCCAAGAAGATCACCAAGATCATCCGCGACGAGGGCCCCAAGGGCGTCAAGGCGCAGATCCAGGGTGAGGAGATCCGCGTCAGCTCCAAGAAGCGCGACGATCTGCAGGCCGTCATCGCCCTGCTCAAGGGCGCCGACTTGGACGTCGCGCTGCAGTTCGTGAACTACCGCTAGACGTCTTATTTTCTGCGCTAGGGCTGTGATCCATGCAGCAGCACAGCCCTAGCGCAGAAACAAAGCCTGGAGCGCTAGAAGCGCAGTTCGACGGGCCCGGGACGGTTGAGCACCCGGGCCCGGCACAGCAGCGCCACCACGGCGCTGATCACCGCGGCCACCAGGAACGCCGCCCGCACCGACACCAGATCGGCCGTCGACCCCAACAGCGCCGCCGCGATGGGCCGCGAACCGAGGAAACCGACCAGCCACAGCGACATGATGCGGCCGCGGTACTCATCGGGGGCGCGGGACTGCACCAGCGTGCTGAGCCCCGTCATCCCCCAGGAGAAGCCACCGCCGGCCACGGCGAACGACGCCAGCACGGCCGCGGTCCATGGGCTGACAGCGATACCGGCGGTGCCGGCCACCATGAGCCACAGGCCTACCGACGCGGTGACCCCGGGGCTCACCCGCTTGGACAGCAGCGCCTGTAGCACCAGGCCGATGGCCGCACCGATCCCGAACGCCGCCGACAGGTAACCCACCAGGCTGGCGCCGCCGCCGAGTTCCTCGGCCATCGACGGCGCCAGCGTCATCGACGGATCCGAGGCGAAGCCGACGATGCTGACACCGAGCAGCATCAGGAACAGCGGGCGGTCGGCCCAGACGTAGCGCAGCGCGGCGCTGACCCGGTAGTCGGTGTCGGCCGCGTGCTTCTTGGCCCGCGGGAACTTCACCACCAGCAGCATCACGATGAACGCCAGGTGGGTGGCGGCACTGGCGGCGAACGCGGCCGTCGGCCCCAGGTGCGCCAGCGCGAACGCCCCGAGCACCGGCCCGCCGATCCGGGCCAGCGTCAGCGGCACGGTGTTGAGGTTCATGCCGATGGACAGCTCGCCGGGCCGCAGCAGTGCCGGCACGATCGACTGCATGGCCGGCCCGCCCACCACGAAGCCGACGCCCACCACGGCCGAGGCCGCGATGATGGGCAAGGCGGCGGCAAGTCCCTGCGGGTTGTCGGCCAGCACCGACCACGCCGCCAACGACGCCGACCCCGCCAGGCACACGATCCGGCCGATCATCACCTGCCGGATGGGGTCACCCCGGTCGGCCCACTTCCCCGCCAACGGGTTGAGCACGAGCTGCGGCACGAACATCGCCACCCCGAGCAGCCCCACCATGAGTGCGGACCCGGTGGCTTGGAACACCACGACGGCGGCCACCAGATTGTGGGTCCACACCCCGGCCGCGCTGACGAGCTTGCCCCAGAACAACGCACCGAACGCCGGATCCATCAGCAGCCGCCATGCGCTGCGGGGTTGTGCAGGTGCAGAAATCTCAGCGGTCACGTCCACACCTGCCTGAGACAACACACCCTTGTTGCATAGCACATGAATGTTTTCGGCAGGAAGTCGTTACCTCCGGACTCTGGCCCAACCAACCGGTGGATGCCTACCCTGAGGTGACCAGCACCACACCATCGGGGAAATACAGAGGTTCATCACGTGACCGCGACGCAGCTGAACTCAGCCAGGCAATCGGTGACCGAAGAAGTCGACGTCGTCATCATCGGCGCGGGGTTTTCCGGGATAGGCGCGGCCTACCGGATCGCCGAACGCAATCCGGACTTGAGTTACGTCGTGCTCGAGCGACGCGAGCAACTCGGCGGCACCTGGGATCTGTTCCGCTACCCAGGGGTCCGCAGTGACAGCAGCATCTTCACTCTGAGCTTCCCGTGGGAGCCATGGACGCGTCGCGAGGGCATGGCGGGCGGCGACCACATCCGCGACTACATGAACGACGCGGTGCGCAAGCATGGCATCGACCGGCACATCCGCTACCGCAGTCATGTACTGGCCGCCGACTGGGATTCGTCCACCGACACCTGGACGGTGCGCACCGAGACCGAAGGCCAGCCGAAGACCTACCGCACCCGCTTCCTGTTCTTCGGCAGCGGCTATTACAACTACGACCAGGGTTACACCCCGGACTTCCCTGGTATCAACAACTTCGGCGGCCGCGTGGTGCATCCTCAGTTCTGGCCCGAGGATCTGGACTACGCGGGCAAGAAGATCGTGGTGATCGGCAGTGGGGCCACCGCCATCTCGTTGATCCCCGCGCTGACGGAGAAGGCCGCCAAAGTCACCATGCTGCAGCGCTCCCCCAGTTACGTGCTGAGCGGGTCCAGCGTCAACCCGGTCACCGATGCTGTACGAAAGCTGTTGCCGCGGCGTTACTCTCACAGCTTCGCCAAGTGGTACGCGGCCTTCTTCGAAGGACTGATCTGGTTCTGGGCACGCAAGTCGCCGAATTCGATGAAACGGTTCATCCGCCGCCAGGCACTGTCGCAGCTGCCCACGGACTATCCCATCGACGTGCACTTCAAGCCGCGCTACAACCCGTGGGATCAGCGACTCTGCGCGATACCCGACGGCGATCTCTACGAAGCCATCAGCGCCGGACGTGCCGACATCGTGACCGACCACATCGCCCACATCGACGCCACGGGCGTCACCTTGGAGTCCGGCGCGCACCTGGAGGCCGACATCATCGTCACGGCAACCGGCCTGCAGTTGCTGGCGCTCGGCGGGGTGGCCATCAGCATCGACGGAGAAAAATTCAAACCGCAGGACCGTTTCGTGTACAAAGCCCACCTTCTGGAGGATGTCCCCAACTTGGCGTGGTGTGTCGGATACACCAATGCGTCCTGGACGTTGCGGGCCGACATGACCGCCCAGTCGGTGGCCAAACTGCTGGCCTACATGAACTCTCGCGGCTACACCCATGCCTATCCACATCTCGGTGACGAACCGATGCAGGAGAAGCTGGCCTGGGATATCAAGGCCAACTACGTGTTGCGCAATCCCCACGCGCTGCCCAAGTCGGGCACCAAGCGTCCGTGGAATGTGCGGCAGAACTTCTTCGCCGACGCCATCGACCACCATTTCGACCGCATCGACGAGAGCATGGTGTTCGGTCGTTCCGCCGAGGTACGGCCCATCACGCCGTCGGTGAAGGCCCCCGCGATCGCCGGATAGTGCCTGGCGGTGGTTGCGGCGCCGGCCACCACGATGGGCACGGTGACAGCCAAGTATGTCGACCCCTCGACGACATCAGCTGGCACCGGCACCGGTCGGTGACCGTCGCCGCAACCACCGCGGCGGGAACGGTTCCCCGCGCGGGCAGGTGTTTCTGCCCGGCCGAGCAACCCGAGTTCGTCAGCGCCGACGTGACACGGTGAATGTCCGACATCGCAGGAGCGATGCCGGACGTGGCCGGTTGACCACCATGGCGAGCGTCGCCATCTGTCCGCATACTGCCACTCTCACCGAGCAACCCCCGCGATTGACTGAACCGGACATTACGCGACATCCAAAGCTTTTGCACAGTTTCAGCACGCGCATTCCAAGCACTGTCGATGCGAGCGAAAACCCCCGCCTGCGCTGCTGGTTTGCTGAAATCCCGTTGCGCAGACAAGGAGTTTTCGAATTCAAGTACCGCTCCTGGAACTCGACATGTGTTAGCTCCGGGCAACTTTCCGGCAAACATCGGACGACCGTCTCGCGATTGACGCACTACAAAACGTGTCGCGAGCCGGCGGCGTCCTCGCAATCCCTGACCTTTACGACGGCCGAAACCCATCCTGACGCCGTTGCAAGAGCCGTGACCTGACCGTAGCAAGACCTACCCGTTGCGCTACTTCAGGTTTGGCGACCTGCGTAGGCGGAAAACTCTCTGACATACCGGCTCGGGGCGGCCGTCAACCCGTAATGCCCGCGCAGCGTGGTGGCGGTGTACTCGGTCCGAAAACACCCGCGCCGCTGCAGGATTGGCAACGGGTCCCTTGAGCGCTGCGCGCAACGGAGTTACTGGTCGACAGCACCGGGGCCGTTGCGGGCGTGGCGGCTATCAACGCCCGGCCCGCCGAGAGTACCGCGTGCAGGGCCGAGGCTGTGGTGCGCTGCCGCCCCCGAATCTCAGGCCCTGATCGCGCTCTGGGCTCAACGCCAGCCGGAAGGTGCTGCGATACCGCTCGTCGGGGCGTTGCACGTCAGAAGCAGCGATGCGATGAACGCCGTTCACGAACCCCGACGGGCGAGGGCGCCAGTCGCCTCCGAACTGAGCCCCAATACTCGAGCAACACCTCGACCATCGATCGACAGAAGGCTACGGCAATGACATTGGTCATAGCCCGATGGCGCACGCCATCACCACAATGCGATAGCTGACGCAGGTTCGAGTAATTTGCTGGACAAGGTAGCTGCAACGGTAGGTGCACTTGCAATGCGTAGACCCGGCCGCAGACCGGTTCGCCTAAGTAGTCGAAGAGCAGCGAGGTGGGCGCAATCGCTACAGAACGTTAAATCGCTGGTGCACATATGAATCGGCGCGGCAACCAAGTCGGCTTGGCATCCGGGACGGAGGACGATACCCTCCTAGCCAGCCAAAGGATTCAGAAATAACGGGTTGCGGTCCTGAAGCCCTACGATAGCCGCACTGGGTAGCGACAGACCCATCACAAGCATTACCCAACCCCATTTAGATCGCGGTCGCTCCATCAAGAGCGCTCGGTTCCTTGCGCTGCCCAATCGAGCCCAGGAGAAGCATGGCCGCCGAACAAAGTATGGATATGGGAAGCCAGCACGTGAGGACGCCGGACACTCCCCCCTCTCAGGCCAAGCCTGGAGCCACCCACGGCTTCGCGTGCTACGTCGCCCACGCTGGCGCGCTCGCCGTCGCGTTGGGCATAGGGTCCGCGCTAGCGCCAAGTGTGGCGGTAGCGCACGCATTGCCGCATGAAGCCCACTCTTCTTCTCCTGCAACCGAATCTGACAGTCAAGGTATGTCGTCGTCACCAAGATCCGGAGCAGATCGAGGCTCGGCTTCAGCTACAAGGGACGACGCTGACACTGGTTCCGATGCCGCCGACGACACCGCACCAGGCCCTAGCAGAACCGGCAAAGAGAACGATGCCGATGTCCTTGCCGCCGACGATCCTGGGCGTGATGAGGATTCTCCTGGACTCGGCCAGCGGTCGCATGATGACGAAGCCGAGGAATCGACCGCCGCTCCGGCAGAACCGTCGAAGAAGTCCCGAGGAAACCAACAGCCCGCCCCCGCCGGAGACCCTCTGGGCGATGACAGCAGGCAACTCCGGCTCGAGTCAACTCGCCGTCTTGGGCTGACCGTGACCAGAGACGGAGGCGACCCCGCCACTGCCAGTGAACCTGCCGCCGTTGACGACACGGATCGCGCCGAGCCTGCGCCACGACCTGCAACCATTGCTGTGAACGAGCAGTCGGATCCCGAATCATACAGGCGATCAAAGGTATTGGTTTCGCCAGCGAGACTGAGCTCTCTGACGCTACCGCCCGCCAACCCTGCCGCGCCAAACACGCCAGCCGCGCCAATGACGTTATGGACTCTGCTGGCGTCGACGGATAGGCAGCTTCGACAAACCTCCGACAATTCCGCCCCGACCATCGGCTACGACCCGTTGGGGAACAGCCTGGTCGACGGAATCGACTACAGCACCGGCATTCTGGCGATCGATGACCACGAGAATGACCCACTCGAGTTGACAATTACCAACCCGACGCACGGCCGGACCAAGCCCGCTACTCCCGCCGAGCCCGCTGTCACCCCCTCTGCCACCTCGGTTCTGGTCACCTGGACAAAGCAGAACGGTGGCAGTTCGGCGATCACGCGCTATTCCGTGCGGTACCGGTCTACTGGTGGCACTTGGATGATCGCACCGGACGCTGCTGCTACCGCCACATCGGCGACGATCACGGGTCTTCTCCAGAACACCGGCTACGAGATCTCGATGCGAGCATCCAACGCAGTAGGCAACTCGGCTTGGTCGGCAGCGAGACTGACCAAGACCACCGGGGGCACGGCCACGATCGTCCCCAACCCGGCTCCCGAAACCCCTCCGACCGGTAACATTCTGTGGCAGGACAGGTTTGACGCTGCCCCCAACGGGCAGCTTACGAAAGCCTCCGGCGATGCGATGTTCGGTCGCACCGCGGCCGGGACCAGCGCCACCACCTACCGGTACGGAAGCATCCACATCGACCCGGAGGGCGGCAAGTTCCTTCGTCAATCCATCCCAGCAGGCACACTTGGCGGGTTTGTTGTCGCGCCCGTGCTCAGCCAACCCACCGATCACGCCATTCTCAACTACGACATCCGCTTTGACCAGAACTTCGACTGGCGCTGGGGAGGCAAGATGCCCGGATTGGTGGGCGTGGCTCCGGGACACGGTATCTACGAGCCGACCTCTGGCAGCCCGAACCGGAATATCGGCTTCTCCACCCGACTCATGTGGCACGGCCGCGGCGACGACGGGACCCGCCCTTTTCAAGGCAGCCTCGGACCGATCAAAACAGGCACCGACAATGACGTCGTGACGTACATCTACGCCAAGAGCCCGTCGACGGGCTTCAACGGCTACGGCTGGCACACCAGCTTGGCCAGCGAAATGAAGCGCGGGCAGTGGCACCGCATCACCATGGAGGTCGACCTCAACACCGTCGGTAAGCGCGACGGCGTATTCAAGGTGTGGATCGACGACAGGCTTCGCTTCAGCGCCACCGACTGGCAGTACCGCGCCAGTCCCGACGTGGAAATTCAGGCGGTCCTCTACGACATCCACCGCGGCGGGGGGACCGTTCCCCCGAGCTGGGTCAGCTCGCGCAACAGCTATATCGACATCCGCAACATGGTGGTCAACGAACTGTGACTTCACCTGTGACAACCCGGTGCAGCGACTTTTCTCCTGGATTCCCAGCCGCGTTCCGCACGGACGTTTCGAGCAGGGCGAGTCGGAGTTCGTTCGATGTGCCACCGGCGCCGTTCTTGACCTGTTCGTCGATATCCGATGTGATTCACCGAAGTTCGGTGACCACGACGCATTCCGTCTAGGTGGGTTCAGGCACAGATCACCAAGGCTGACGTAGTGCTATCGGATCGATCACCCCACGACCCCACCGAAGATCTGGCGGTCGCGTATGACGACCGAGACCTGGACATCGAGTGGCTGCTGCCAGTTTCGGCGACCTCGGCCCCGAGTTGGACCCGGCTGCGTTCTCGACCCGACCAAGCCAAGGTGGTTACGCGCTGAAACAACAGCAAACAGTTCTGAACGATCGATCGCCTTGCCACCGGCGCCATGAAAGACTCCTAGCTACACCTGAACCCGCAAAGCGCCAACATTCTCTCCAAAAGGCTTCCGCATCACGATTTTTCAGGTAGTCGACAGTGGTGCGCAGCACAACGGCTTGCGCATAGACTGAGAAATTCGGCAATACCTCGGAGGATAGCGGAGAGTGCCGGAAGACACCGATGGGGAAGCCGTTATGCGGATATTGGTCACTGGTCACCAGGGGTATCTAGGCACCGTCATGGTGCCTCTCCTCATCGGGGCAGGGCACGACGTGGTCGGCCTGGACTCCGGGTACTTCGCCGACTGCGTACTGGGACCCGAACCGCAGGACCCGCCTGGATGGCAGCTGGATCTGCGCGATGTGAAACCGGAGCACCTGCGGGGCTTCGACGCGGTCGTTCACCTCGCCGCGTTGTCCAATGACCCGCTTGGTCGTCTGGCGCCCCAGATCGCCCACGACGTCAATCACCACGCATCGGTGTTGCTGGCTCGGTGCGCGAAGGATGCTGGTGTACAACGATTCCTGTACGCCTCCACTTGCTCGGTCTACGGCGCCTCTGGCGAGGGGCTGGTGAGCGAAGAGGCCGCACTCGCACCGTTGACCCCGTACGCCGAAAGTAAGGTCCGCGTAGAGAAAGACGTCGCCGACTTCGCCGACGGATCCTTCTCGCCGGTCTTCCTGCGTAACGCCACGGCTTTCGGATTCTCTCCACGCCTTCGTGCCGACATTGTGTTGAACAATCTTGTTGGCCATGCCGTGTTGACAGGCGAAGTGCGTGTGCTCTCCGACGGCACGCCGTGGCGTCCATTGGTTCACGCCCGGGACATCGCGAAGGCGTTCCTGATCGCACTGGAAGCACCAGTCGAAGCAACACACTGCCGCGCCTTCAACGTCGGAACCGAGGCCAACAATGTGAGCGTTGCCGAGATTGCACAATGTGTGGTTGATGTGGTGCCCGGCGCCAAGCTCTTGATCACCGGCGAGAATGGCGCCGACTTACGTTCGTACCGAGTCGACTTTTCTGCCTTCAGAAATGCGGTCGGGTATGAGGCCGACTGGTCCGTGGCAGACGGTGCCGCCGAGTTGTACAACGCCTACTTGTCGACAGGCTTGACCGCCGACGGGTTCGCCAACTCGTTCACCCGTCTGGCGCGACTCAACGCTCTGGTCGCAGCCGGAGTCGTCGATCGGTCGCTGCGTTGGGTGCGGAGCGATGCCCCAGCCCAGGTGTAGGGCGTGCGGCCATACCGAGCTGAGCCGGGTGCTCGATCTAGGCATGGTTCCAGTGGCCAAGCACTTCCCGTTGGCGCGTGAGCCAGTACGGGCGGACGAGGCGGCCTACCCGCTCGCGATGGATCTGTGCAGCAGCTGCGGCCTTGCCCAACTTGCCGGCGACGACACCGTTAGCGTCGAGCCGCGCGGGATAGAACCGCAAGCCTTAAAAGACCAAGCCGCAGCTGCCATCTCCCTGGTCGAGGCGGCAGGCTGGCTCCGCGGTGACACCGTGCGCGAATTCGGCAGCCCTCATGGAGGAACCTGGATCCCGCTCCTGACCGAACGCGGCTTCGCCACCGCCACGGGCCAGACAACAACAGTCTTGGATTCGTTCGGCATCATGCACGCCCCGGATCAGCAAGAAGCGTTTCGTCTCCGGGCGCAATCCACTGCGCCTGATGGAGTGTTACTCCTGCTCTATCATTCCCTTGCCACCATCGTCAGCAAGGGACAGTGGAATTCTCTGCGAGACGGCCACTTTGCCTACTATTCACTGACCGCTCTGAGTCGACTGCTGAGCACAGTCGGCATGCAGATCGCCACTGCATGGGAGTTCGACCTCTACGGCGGAACAGTCCTGATCGCCGTAGTACACGGGGACGTCGAACCTGATGACACGGTGCGGCGCATCATGGTATCCGAGCAGACACTGGGTATCACGGACAGTTCCGTCGTCGGCGGCCTCCAACGCAGCGCCGATCTTCACATTGCATCGTTACGGGGCTGGCTGGACGCCGCAGCAGCCGCCGGACACGTGGTCTTCGCCTACGGCGCCGCCTCGCGTGCGGTGTCCTTGTTCAGCCGAGCGCAGCTCGACTCGCGGCTCGTCACAGCAGTGGCCGATGCGTCGCCTGCCAAACAAGGTAGACGGATGCCGGCCACAAATATCCCGATCGTGTCGCCGGAGGACTTGGTGGCCGCCAGACCAGATTTCGTCTATCTCACACTTCCCGATCTCCTCCCCGAAGTCAGTGCGCGGTACCCCGAGCTCGATGGCCGGTGGAAGCTCGACGATGGCTGAGCGGCTCCGCTTCATCACACCGATGCCACGACTCACCAGCGACGGCGAGGCGTGGGTTGCCGACCTGCGCCGCCTCGAAAATGCGGGGTTCGACACGGTCTGCATCTCGGAGCACTTCACTCAGGGGTGGCAATTATCCGCCCTTGCGGCAATGGCCTTCGCGGCCGCCAGCACATCGCGCATCCGCGTCCAGAGCCTCGTGCTGCAGAACGACATGCATCATCCGGCCCTGCTGGCCAAACAGATCGCGACAATCGACGTGCTCTCCGGCGGTCGAGTCGAGCTCGGGATCGGCGCGGGATGGAACCGGGATGACTATTACGCAACCGGTCTGCCATTCGATGACGGCCCCACGAGGGTCGCACGCTTGGCCGAGGCTCTCCACATCATCCGTGACTACTTCACCGGTGACCCAGTGCATTTCGCGGGTGACCACTACCGGATTGACCACATGGAAGCACTGCCGCGGTGCAGCCAACGTCCGAACCCGCCGATCCTCGTCGGCGCAGGTGGGCCCCGGATGCTGGAGCTTGCCGGCCGTATGGCCGATATCGTCGGGATACACGCCACGACGAGCCGCGGTCAGATCGACGCCACGTCGGTGCGGGACCTGACGGCCGTTTCGATCAAGGAGAAGATCTCGCGGGTTCACTCCGCCGCCGCGTCCGCTGGGAGGCCGTGCCCGACCATTCAGTTCACCTCCTACCACGTCCGGGTCACTGACGCTCTGGGCGGCGCCGACGGGCCTCGATCGTCATGGGACGCCGAGATCGAATCAGCTCAGGATTTCTTGAAGGGCTCACCCGCAGTTCTGGTGGGTTCCGCAGCGCAATGCGCGGACACACTGCTGGAGTGGCGCGCCCGATTCGGCATCACCTATTGGCATCTCGGCCAAGACGCTCTCGCGGCAACCCGCATCATCGAAGAAGTCCGCTCCCGCGAATAGGGCGGGTGAGGTCATCTTTGCGACCTTCGAGTACGCAACCGACGCGCACTGAGCCTGCAGACAGCCGACGTTGTTCTTCTCCGTAATTTCAGGGCGGGCCAGGTCAATTCCGGCGATTGGCCGCCTTGACGCTCCGTTTGAGCAGATCAGGCACGGGCGCGAAGGTGGTCACTACACCCAGAATGTCGGCGCCGACTTTGTGGAGGCCCTCAACAGCTGACTCGAGATCGTCAACGGTGACATCGCCATACCGGGCGACGATCACCACCGCGTCACTGTAAGTCGCAGCGATCGCCCCATCGGTGTACGCCAACAGAGCGGGGGTGTCGACGAGTACGAAGTCGTAGAGCTTACTGACTTGGAGGAAGATCTTCTCCGCGCTGTCGGAGCTGAGCAGCTCACTAGGACGCGACGACCGTAGACCCGCCGGGATGACAGCAAGACGCAGCGAACTCGGGATGACGACGATGTCGTCGAGCCCGCATGTCCCCGCGAGCGCGTCGGCCAGCCCCCGTTGCCCAGCCATACCAAGACGTTCCGTCAAATGGGCATCACGTAGATCCGCATCCACGATGGCGACCCGATGACCGGCATCCGAGAGCGCCACGGCCAGCCCGACGACCGCCGTGGTCTTGCCATCACCCAGGCCTGCGCTGGTAACCGTCACGATGCCCGATGGGCTGTCCTTGAGCGCGTATGAGAGATTGGTGCGGAGTTCTCTGAAGCCTTCCATCACGAAGGCGTCGCTGGTGACGACTTCGACCGGATCAGTTGAACGTTTCCGAGACTTCGGAACAGAACCAAGCGGGGGCCGACCGGTGATGGCAGCGAGCTCACCGGGCTCGCGCACGCTCCGATTGGTCCGCCGCCGAAGATTGGCCAGCACCAAACCGATCGCGAGCCCAGCCAGGGCGCCAAGTCCGGTGTTGCGAAACGTATTCGGTGCCACGGGAGCTTCTGGAGTAGTCGCCGGCTGGACGAGGGTCACCGTAGGCCTCGGTGTCGAAGGTGCCGTCTTGAGTTGCAACTCATCCACGAAATCAGCGAATTCGAACGCGGTGGCATTCGCGATCTCCCTGGCCATCGTGGGTGATGAGTCGGTGACTGTCAGGTTGATGAGAACCGTCTCCGGCTCGACGGTCGCCTCCACCTTCTCTGCCAGCTCAGCCGGCGGCAGGTCGAGACGAAGACTCTCCACCACTCGTTCGGTGACGGCTTGACTGGAAGCAAGCCGTACCAGCGAGAGGGCCATCTGCTGTGACGCCGAAGTCTCCTGATAGGAGGCGTTACTCACGGGAGCGCCACCGGTTGTGGAGACGAACATACCTGCGCGCGCCGTGTAAGTGGGTGTCGCAGTGGCGGATACGGCAAATCCCAGCAGAGCGCCCACCAACCCGCACGCGAGGCCCAGAACCCAATAATTGCCGCTTATAGGAGGTGGTAAAGATCGGTTTCTCACGTGGACCTCCCCATCAGATGGTTGTGTGACAATGCATGACCAGCGGCACATCGTGGACAACAGCGGATGTATACGGGGCGGATGTCCAGCTCCTGAACAGTCACCTCCTCGTCAGGGGCGATAGGCAGGCGTTCATCATGCAGGCCGACTCGGCATTCAACGCGCACCGTGCACCGCCTGAATGCACCAATCGGGTCCGCTGTCGAAGCGCACCAAGGTCAAGGTGCCGCCCACGGTGAGCTCTATCGGGGTCAGGGTGCCCTCGAAATCGATGTTCCCGCCAGACTCGAAGAACACCGACCCGCCAGAGGCCCTGAAGACCACCGTTTCGCCCGGCCATCGACTCGCAGTCACGGTCCGCACCGGGGTCGTAGATGCATTCAGCGACACCGTAGCTGCCGCTCCCACGCTGATCGCGGGAGCGGGATCGATCCGCCTCGTCAGATTTCGCGTGGTGATGGCTTGACCGCTCATAGTATTCGTCAACGACACGGTGCCACCGCTGTCGTCTGCCGAAGCCATCGACCCGAACCGGCCAAGAAAGACGTTCCCGGAACCGGACACCACCGAACCGTTCTCGGCCCGAATCGAGAAGGCGTCGCGGTCGCCCTGGGCTGAGTTCGCGAAGTGCCCGCGATCCACCCTGTTCAGTCCGGCGTTTGCAAACAGCAGGCCGTTGTCCAGGCCCTCGAAATGGCAGGTGTCAAAGGTGATCGACTCGGCGCCATCGACGTACACACCCAGCTGCGCCTGCTGGAAGGACACGCCCGCGAACAGATGGGTGTGCCCCGTCTTGTTGGACAGGTACTCCGACGAACCGTCGCTCGCCGGGTCATAGTGATCCAACTGCCGGCAGATCTTGGCATTGGTGCCGGGGTGCTCGCCCCGCGATCCGAACCCGTCGATCCTGCCGTTGAGCCACACCGTCTGATTCACCTGACCCGACATCAACAGACTAATCGAACGTTCGGAGTCATTCTTGCGCTCCAGGACCACATTGTCGAATGTCAAGAACTGCACGGGATCTCGCGCGTCCTGACCCCCACCTTGCAGCCACAGTTGCGCTCCTCCGAAATTTCCCACCCGAAGGTTCCTGAAGTCGGAATGCCACAAACCCGATGCATCGTCACCAGCGGCGCGGCGGGCCTGGACGTGGATGCCGTGTTGTTCCTCGTTGTCAGCGGCCTCCAATCCGATTCCTTCGATGAGAACACTTCGGACGCGGCCGGAGTCGATGGTCAGCAGCGCGCCGTTTCTCGATCCCGGGACCGCGCGGATGACCGTGCTGTCCGGGCCCGCGCCGACCATCCTGGTTTGATCTCGAATTATCAGACCGTCCGCCACATAGGACCCAGCCGGCAGGAACAGCGTCAACCCGTTGTCTCTGGCGAAGTCGATCGCATCCTGAAGGATTTTCGACTGATCCGCTCCGCCGGGTATGACACCGAAATCCTTCGCATTGGCCGCGATACCGGCCAGATCGGATACCACTTCCGGGGTGGCGCGGGGGGCCGGAGCCGCGCACGCCGCGCCGCCAAGCGCAGCCGAGGCAGTCACACCCGCCATCAGTAAGCTTCGCCTCCCCACGGCACTGAACCTCTCAGACACGTCGTAATCGCTCTCCGGGCTTGAAAAGCCCTGTCTTCGGCACGGGTGCAGTTTTCAGCGACGGCAACTCCGAACTCCATGCCGGCCCATAGCAGGCCCCCAAGAGAACTGCGAGCCCGAGATAGGTCGCGGGGAAACCCAGGCCGCCCGTCGCCACCGTCCCGACGGCGAGGCAGATTGTTGTGACGAGCAGGACCTTGCGCTGAGTCAAAGCCAGCGCGGTGGCCGGCCAAATGTCCCGAGAGCCGGCACGCACCAGGAGATGACACATGAAGCCTGCGTACAGAACTACGCCCACGATCCCCGTCTTCATCAGGTAATAGGCGTACCCGTTGTGCAGGAAGGAGGCTTCGGTTCGACTGAAATTTGAGGTCGTCGACGCTGTTTCGAGGCCAAAAACCACCCGGCTCCCCCAGCCCTGGCCGACCCATTGCCCCAAGGCCGGCTGGGCGTCGAACTGCAGCATCGCTTGGTTCAGCTCGAAAGCACGGTAGTTGTCGGCGATCTGGGTCTGCGTCTCCAGCCTGGCACCGGACACCTCCGTCAGCGAATTGACCACCCGCGTGATGAAGAACTCGTCGAGGAACACATAGACCGCCTGCAGAAAGAACCGGATGAGAACGTACACAACCACCACCGCCGCCGCGGCCAGGGCTGCGCTGATCAGCAATCTGGGCAGGTTGGCGGCCAACCGGTTGGCCCGGTTGGCGATCAACCCGGCAGCTCCGAGGGCCAGAATGATCAACAGGAACATCAGCCCACGCGACAGGGTCATCAACATCGAGACCACCAGCACCACGGAACAACCGATTGTCAGACGTCTGTATGCCGGCTGCCCGATGTCACGAAGCAGTACCAGCGTCGCGCACAGCGCCGCAAACTGCGTCACCGAACCTCGGCCGGCTTCTAGGCGAAACAGGTACAGATTCGTCGCACCACTCGACAACACCTCGCCGAGCCGCGCCAGGTGCACCACGGAGATGAGCACGCCGGCGGCCACCACCGCGATCAGGAGCAGCCGAAGCGTGCTGCGGCTATACGCGAAGTAGTAGCCCACAGAGAAATACAGCAGGTACGACAGCGAGATACCCAGGTCTCGCTGGAGATCGATGTCCAGAACTGTCCGGCCCCCGACGTTGGCCACCACGGCGGAAAGCAGACCCAGAACCAGGATCCCCACCAACCACAGATCCGCGGTAGGGAACGTGGGTCTGGGAAGTTTCGTGCCGAGAACGGCCGCAATGGCGACAGTCGTCACCGCAACGGCGATGCCGATGATGGGCCCCAGATATTCGGCCACCACAAGCGAGACGAACACCGCCACCGCGAGCAGAGTCCAGCCCAGCGACAGCCGCTCGGTCACCGCCACATCACCGCCGCTGTGAAAGGCCATCAGCCCTGCCTGTTCACGACGACGGCGTCCAGCACGCGGTTGGCGACGGCCAGGTGCCCCCGGTTATTCGCGTGAAACGCATCCGACGGTCCGTTGAAGGTGGGAAGTCCTTCCGGGCCCTTCATTTCCGCGTTCTCCGAGATGTCACTGATGCTGCGGAACACACCGCCACGGGCCTCGCACAGATCCTTGATGATGGTGTCGAACCGCACGGCCACTTCTTTGGGCCGCCAGGCGCCGATACACAGCAGCGCGGCGTCTGGTGACGCGGCCTTGATCCGGTTCAGCAATTCGCCGTAGTCCTGCCGGAAGGCGCGGTGGCTCGTCTCCGTGGCGTCATTGGTACCCAGTTCGACGACATACAGATTCTGATCTCGCGGGATGTCGGGGTTCTGCAGGGCGCGTTGTGCGGTGCCGCCGAGCGAATTGAGCGGATTGTCGGCCACGGGCCCACCTTTACGCCAGTTCTCCACTACCAACTGGTGGAATCCATCGGACGGGGTGGTGGCGTAGAGGCCGTGGTCGAGGGAGTCACCGACGAAGGTCACCAGCATCGGCTCACCCTCGGCCACCGTGACCTCGGCTTTGAAAGGGTTTGATGCCGTGGTCTCCGGGGACCCGAATATGTAGGCGATCACGGCGGTGCAGACGAGAAGGAACGCCAGCCCCACGACGAGCAGAGTGGCGGTGCGGTTCGAAGCGGGCGATCTCATGGCCGCTCCCGATGTCTGAGCACCTTCGCCGGAACTCCACCGATGATGCAATTTGGCGGAAAATCCCCTCTCACCACACTTCCCGCTGCAACTACCGAACCACTGCGGACATGCGCCCCCGCCAAGAAAGTCACGCGGGCACCGATCCATACGTCGTTCTCGACGACCACCTCGAGCTCGCGGGTACCTTGGCTCCGGATGGTGTGGTCCAGCGAATCCGTGATGTGTTCCTGCGAATGGAAGGTGACGTAGGGGCCGGCGATGACGTCACGTCCGATGGTGACGCCGCCGCTGCACCCGATGTGTGCGTAATCGCCGATACCGCTGTAGTCGCCGATTGTCAGCCCGACCCCTCGTTTCGAGAGCTGGCTGGTCGTTGTCACAATCGACCTTCTGCCAACTTTGGCGCCGCGGCCCAGGTTCACGCCGCGGGTACCGCTGGCATCGATGATGGACCCCGCACCCAGTGTGGCGAAGTGCCCGGCAACGAGGTTGCGCTTGCACATGATCTGGACATCTGGTCCGCGAAATACTTTGTGCCGCAGTGTTATCAGCCCCCGCAGCAAGTGCACTGCTCGAGTGAGATACTGGACGTAGAGGAAACTACGGGGAATCCCGGTGTCGACGGTGTAGTTCCGGCCGGAATCCTTGATCACACGATCCACCAAACTCAAGCCACCCGCTCCTTCACGCTTCGTCGTCGCGACCAGACAAGAAACCCAGCGTGGAGTACTGCGACCAACAGCCATGCCGATGCCGACGCGAGCGCAGCTCCGAGCGCTCCCAACGCATCGACGGTGAGGATCGACACCACGACAAGGACCACCGCCCCGAGGGTCGAATTGACCGTGGCCGCAAGATGGTGCCCACGCAGCACCAGCTGTGTGCCAACCACAGCTGCTGCACACATCCCCGAACTCGCCAGCGCCGCGAACGCCACCACGCCCGGGTCGAATCTGAAATCAGGCCATATCTTTCCGCCCAGCACGATCAGCAGTGTCGAGATGATCACGCTTCCCGCCACACCCATCCCGATGCTGCCGACTGTCAAAAGCCTGACGCGGCGCTGGGCGAACGCGTTGTGCGCGGCCTGTATCAGGGCGACGATCGGCAGATAAATGTAGGTGATCCCGGTGAGCGGACGCACCACCGCCTGGTACTGGCCGGCCTCGTCGACTCCCGCCACGAACGAGAGAATGTAGGTGTCGGTCCACGTCAGAAGGAATCCACTCAAGGCCACCGTGAGCCCGGGCAGCCAGAACGCAGAGTTGCTGCGCAAGAACCTCCAGCTGAACCTCCTGGGGAGCCGCGGCCTGCTGCACAACAGCGACGTCAAGATCGCGCCGAGCATTGCCGCTACAGCTGTGTGCGCAAGACTGCCGACGATAGATCCCAGCTTGGGAGCATTCTGCCAACTGACGTTGTATCGGGTGGCCGCCTTCTCATCGCCGTTCTGTACCGCCGCCGACGCGTTCGCCCTGTCACCGATGAGCAACACAGCGCACAGGAAGGCCGCAGCCGCAATGTACCCGAAGGAAAAACCACTGAGCCCGATGACTACCGAGACAACGATACCGACAAGGCAGACAATCGATGCGATTGTTACCGCGTTCTCTCGCAACAACTCCCGCAGATCACCCGGTAGGTCTGAACGAAGCGATGCATTCAAGGACCCGAGGTCTGAGAATTGGAGCGCCGCTTGCAGAACCGACAGACCCAGAATCAGAATGCCGAATTGCCCGACCCCGAGGTTGTTCGGCAGGAAGTAGAACTGAGCCACGGCAAGGGCTCCGGTGAGCAGAACGACACCCACATACGCCGATGGCGACAACCTGCGGTCCCGGCCACCCGCCGTCGGCGGCCCGCCCTGCCGTCCCCCGTTCCGACTCCCCGGCCGGCCACTGTGCGAGGTGACCGCGGACTCGTCAGCGCCAGACTGCAAGCGCATTTTTCATCAGATGTCTCGCCCTGCGGTCCTGACGATCTCGGGCCAAACGAACCGAAGCGCGTACTGCGTTGCCCGAGGTGAACGTCATCCGCCACGCCAATCGCCCTGCCGCCGACGGATGGAACTGTCTTGTGTAGTAGTCGTAAAGGTTCTTGCCCCACATCGTGCTGACATCGATCGACGGATCGTCACCGGAACTCACCGGCGCTGTGACCAACTCGGCTGCCATGGTCTCTTCGGGGGTGCCGGGCGACTCATCAACCGGCGGCGCCGAGGACGCTCCCACCTCGTGGTATGCGTGGGCCCCCGCCAACACCTTGATGCTGAGGCCCGCGTCGAGCACGCGTTGGCAGTATTCGGTGTCCTCGGCATAGAGGAACCAACGCTCGCTCAAAGCGCCGACTCGATCAATCGTCGACCGGGGAATGTACAAGCAGCATCCCGAAGTCCACTCGACGTATTGATCCTCGTGCGAGTGGTGGCTGAGGAAAAGGTGTCGGCCTCGTAGCCGGCGAACCTGCGGAAACGCCCTACTCAAACCGGAATAATGAGTGAACATAGGCCACAGCCGAGGTTGACGTCCGGCCGACATCACACTGATTTCCTCGCCACCGGTCACCAGCGGCGAGACCATACCCAGCGTTGGATCTTCGCTGATGGCCTGCCGCATCATGTCGATGGTGTCCAGATCGACTCTGGCATCGGGGTTCAGAAGCAGGATGTCGTCGTTCCCGGAACGCGCGATGACATCGTTGGCCGCGACCGCGAAGCCGGCGTCGTTGTCGGACATGATGACATCGTCGACATAACCGTCAGCAGCCAACTTTCTGAGGATCTGGGGAGTGTCGTCACGCGAGCCGTTGTCCCTGATCCTGATGGTGATATCGGCTGGCCGGTCGACGAACCACTTCACACAGTCAGCGATGTGGTTACGTGAGTTGAAGGTCACCATGGCGATGGTGAGCGGGTTCGGCGTCTGGGTCATATCTTGCTGACCTCAACGGATTCCACGGCTTTCACGATCTCGCGCTCGTAACGATCCAATCCGAACTTCTCGTTGACATCACGCTGGCCGATCGATGCGAGCGCCGCCGATCGATCGGGATTCGATATTGCCCACAGGCAGCGCTGCGTGAGCGATTCCCGGCTTCCGGCACGGAAGGTGAGGCCGTTCTTCTCGTCATCCACGATCTCTGTGAGACCGTCCACATCGGCAACGATCGTCAACAGGCCGGCCGCCATGCACTCGGCGGCGACGGTACCGAAGGGTTCGATACGGGACGGCACGATGGCGATGTCGGTTTCCCGCAGCACGGGCCGGATGTCTTCCTGGAACCCCAGGAAGACGACGCGGTCGTCGATGCCGAGGTCATATGCAGTTTTCCGTAATTCGGTCTCGAACCACTCGTTCCCGGGGAAGACATTGCCCGCAAGAGTGAGGTTTGCGTTGTACCCGGCGGACACGATGTCGGCTAGTGCGATGACGGCCAGATCCTGACCCTTACGCTCACTCAGGCGCCCCACCACGGTCAACCGCGCCGGGCCCCATGGGGCCGCATCACGCTCAGGCCGATCCACCCGATACTCCGACCAGTCTTTACCGTTGTAGATCACCGTCGCCCTTCGCTGCAACCGCGGAAAAACCGAGACGATCTCTCGCTTCGTCGATTCGCTGTTGCACACAATGAGATCTGCCCACAGAAGCGGGGCATAGAGGAGTCTGCGAACAAGCCGAGGCAACTGTGCTTCAGCCTCGCGCACATGCACGACCACCCGACGGCGCTGCAGCTTGGCTGTGACGATCCACCAGGGCTGGACGATGGTGTTCGCATATACCAAGTCCGGGTCTGCGGAACGTAGGAATCGAGCACGGTGGCTTGAAGTTTCCAGTACGTTCCAGATCAGCTTCAAGGCCTGTAGCGGACTGAGCGCCGACTTTCTCAGCACGGGTACATCGGCGACCACGATGTCTACGCCGGTACCGGAGATCTTCGCTACGAGTGGGCCGTCCGTGGGCACCACGGTCGTCACCGTGTGTCCTTTTCTCACCAGCGCCTGCACGGTCAGCAACGCCATACGGTCGGCTCCGTAGAGCTCGGCCGAGGGATGAGTGACGAGAATCCTCATATCGGTTGCTCTGTCCGCGTCAGCTTGCGACTGGACATCGATTCAAGTGTTGAGGAATACCTTTCACACACCAGGTCCCAGGTATAGGCATGCTGCTGTCGAACACGCACCGCGGCGCTGAGCCGGCTCTGCAGAGTCGTATCGCAGAGCACTTGGTCCATGGCGGTGGCGATAGCGCCGCCGCGAGGTTCGACGAAAAGCCCCGCATCACCGAGAACCTCGCGGTTGTACACCGTGTCGCGAGCCACGGTGGGAGCTCCGCAGGCCATGGCTTGGACGAGTGCTGGATTGGTGCCGCCCACGCTGTGACCGTGGAAATAAGCCCCTGCGTTCTGCCACAACCCGAACAACTTCGCGTCGTCGTTGAGGTGACCGAACCACTTTATCCGGTCATTGGAGTCGGCCAGCTCCTTCGCCTGAGCATCGATGGGACCGCCGTATCCGCTGGACCCGACAATCGCTATATCCCAACGCAGGCTGAGTCGTGTTGCTGCATTGAAGAATTCGGTGACAGTATTCTCGGGAACGAAGCGGGCGACCATGAGCGCATATTGTCGGCGAACCAGTTCATCGTCGAACGTCGTCATCAGGGGTTCCGATGCGCCGTAGGGAATGTAAACGCCCTCACGGCCGTACCGCTCCTGCCACCTTCGACCTATCTCCGCGGAGTCGTATACCAGTCTGTCAGCGTATTTCGCGGTCAACGCCGCCCCGGCCATGAAGGCACTCTTGGCCGCACGACCCCACTTGGCCCGTTCCCACTCGATTCCGTCCACGTTGATCAGCGTCGGGATCCCACACTGCTTGAGCAGCGGCAACCAGAATCCATTGGCGACGTTCATCACCAGTGCGACGTCGGGGCGGGTCTTGGACGCGTGCATTGATGACGTGAGCCCATAGGACAGCGTGCTCAACGATTTCGATTCGATACCGGGAGTCTGGACTCGACGGACTCGGGGATCGCAGGCCGCGTTCCGGTCATCGGCGCTGCCCGCCCGGCCGTACACCGTGACACCCCAACCCTGGTCCGCCAAATATGGTGCGAGACGCCTGACCAGCGTCTCGAATCCGCCGTAAAAACTCGGGTAGCCACGGGTTCCGATGATGGCGACCGAGGGCCGCTTGGAGTCAGGCACCGTGCACCGCCAAGGTGGGGATCGGAACGACGAAGCTGCCGCCCCAGTCTTTGATGAACGACATGTCGGCCATGATCTCGTCACGAAGGTTCCACGGCAGGATGACGACGTAGTCCGGTCGCGCTTCCCGTAGGTAGTCCGGGTCGTAGATCGGTAGATGGGTTCCCGGAAGGAATCGACCCTGTTTATAGGGGTTACGGTCGACGGTGTAGGAAACCAGATCCGACCGGATACCGCAGTAGTTCAGCAGCGTGTTCCCTTTGGCCGGTGCGCCGTAGGCCGCCACCCTGGCTCCCCGCCGCTTGGCGTTGATCAGGAATTCCAGCAGATCGTGCTTGACCTGCTCAACCTGCTGCGAGTAGGCCAGGTGACCCCCAAGCGAGTTCAGCTGTGCGGTTGCCTCTTTGCGCTGCACGTCAGCCACGCGCTCTGACGTCGAGTAGTGGCTCGACTCGGTTCGGCATGCATACACCCGTAGGGAACCCCCGTGTGTGGACAGCTCTTCGACGTCAAACACTCGCAAGCCGTGCTTCTCCAACGCCGACGTGGCGGTCAGCAAGGAGAAGTAGGAGAAGTGTTCGTGATAGATCGTGTCGAACTGGTTGTTCTCGATCAGCTGGAGCAGATGCGGAAATTCCAGCGTTATCCGGCCGTCCGGCGCCAACACCATCGCCATGCCCGCCACGAAATCGTTGAGGTCCGGAACGTGGGCGAGGACGTTGTTGCCGATGAGCAGGTCAGCGCGGATTCCTCGAGCCAAGAACCCGGCGGCCAGATCAGTTCCGAAGAAACCGATTTCGGTAGGTACACCGTCCTCCAAGGCCACGGCCGCGACGTTGACGGCCGGCTCGACGCCCAGGGCCGGAATACCTGCAGCGATGAAGTTCTTCAGCAGATAGCCGTCATTGCTGGCGATCTCGATCACCTGGTCCGCCCCAGTCATGTCGAAGCGCTCGATCATGTTCTCCACGTACTGGCGAGCATGCTCGAGCCACACTGCCGAATAGGATGAGAAGTACAGATAGTCACTGAAGATCTCCTCGGGCGACTCGTACACGACCAGCTGGACGAGAAGGCAGTTCGAGCACACATAGGCATGCAAGGGGTAGAAAATCTCCGGGCCAAGCTGCGCGGAGGCCAAGTAGGAGTTCGCCATCGGCGACATACCGAGATCGCAGAATGACTGCTTGAGCTCCTGATCACACAACCTGCATTGCGCCATGGTCAACTCCAGACCTTCCAAGGCGCCTTGCCGTCATCCCAGAGACCGTTGAGGACGATCTTGTCCCACATCGTGTCCATGCCGTACCAGTAACCGTGATGCCGGTACGCAGCGAGTTGGTTCTCTAACGAGAGTCTTTCCAGTGGAGCCTGCTCGAACACCGTGAGGTAATCATCGATGTAGTCCAGAACTGACGGCTCAGCCACAAAGAAGCCGCCGTTGATCCAGCCACCGTCATCCACCGGCTTTTCCTTGAAGGTCGCCAGATCGCCGTCAATGGCCAGACGTCCGTATCGGGACGGCGGCTGTACAGCTGTGACAGTCAGGAGCGAAGGCCGCATCTGGTGGAATTTGATGACCTCCCGGACGTCGAGGTCCGTCACGCCGTCGCCGTAGGTGAAGCAGAACGTCTCGTCACCTATGTAGGGAGCCGCCTGCTGTAGGCGTCCCCCCGTCATGGTGTGGATACCGGTGTCCAGCAACGTGATCGACCACCGTTCCGACGTCGAGCGCAGTACCTCGACCGTGTTGGTGGCCAAATCGATCTTCACGCTGGAGGAATGCAGGAGGTAATTCGCGAAGTACTCTTTGATGGAGTAGCCCTTGTAGCCAAGTAGGACGATGAAGTCCGTGATGCCGGCACGCTCGTAGATCTTCATGATGTGCCAGAGGATCGGTTGGCCGCCGATCTCGACCATCGGCTTCGGCCGCGTCTCGGACTCTTCACTGATCCGGGTGCCGCGTCCACCTGCCAGAATCACAGCCTTCATGCTTGGTCCTTGATTGGTTGACGGAGGGATGGAGATTCGATGTTCTCTACAACGGCACCTCCGTCTCATCGAGAAGGCCGAGCAAATAGTCGCCGTATCCGGACTTATGTAAAGTTTCTGCCCGGCAACGCAATTCGTCATCGGTGATGAAGCCCCGCCGCCACGCGGCTTCTTCCGGAACGCCGATCTTGAGGCCTTGCCGCTGCTCGATGGTGCGGACATAGTTGCCGGCGTCGATCAACGAGTCGAAGGTGCCGGTGTCCAGCCACGCGGTGCCGCGGGGAAGCACCTCGACTGAGAGTTTGCCTTGCTCCAGGTAGAGACGGTTGATATCGGTGATCTCGTACTCGCCACGTTCTGAGAGCGGCAGGGACGCCGCAAGACCGACGACTTCGTTGTCGTAGAAGTACAAGCCCGGCACCGCGTAGTTGGACTTGGGCGACTTGGGCTTCTCTTCGATGGAGACCGCCGCGTGGTTGCTGTCGAATTCGACCACACCGTATGCCCGTGGGTCCGCGACCCAGTAGGCGAAGATGGTGCCACCTTGGCTGTAATTGAAGCGATTCAGCTGCGACCCGAGCATGGGTCCGTGGAATAGGTTGTCCCCCAGCACCAGTGCGACCGAGCCGTCCCCGATGTGCCTCTTGCCTATTACAAAAGCCTGGGCCAGGCCTTTGGGCGAGGGCTGCACCGCATAGGTGATAGAGATGCCGAACTGCGATCCGTCGCCCAGCAGACGGGCAAATGACGGGCAATCCTCCGGAGTGCTGATGACCAGGATGTCGCGGATTCCGGCAAGCATCAGAGTCGACAGCGGATAGTAGATCATCGGTTTGTCGTAGACGGGAAGCAGCTGTTTACTTGTGCCCGTCGTGATCGGATGAAGGCGCGTTCCGGCCCCTCCGGCAAGGATGATGCCTCTCGGCTTTTCTGGGATGCAGGTAGTCACAATCAGTACGCCCCTTTGCTCAGCAGGACTGCACGCAAGGTCTTGCCGATGATCACGAGGTCTCCCACCATCGACCAGTTGTCCACATAAGAGAGATCAAGGCGAACGGCGTCGTTCCAGGACAGATCAGACCGACCGCTGACTTGCCACAAGCCACTGACGCCGGGCTTCACCAAGAGCCTGCGCAGCACGTCGTAGTCGTAGGCCTCGACCTCGCGCCGTAGCGGAGGACGCGGACCCACAACGCTCATCTCGTTTCGCAGCACGTTGACGAACTGCGGTAACTCGTCGATGCTGAGCCGCCGCAGCACCCGACCCACTGACGTCACCCGGGGATCGTTTCGAATCTTGAACAACACGCCGTCAGATTCGTTGGCCATCATCAAGTTCGGCAGGTGGGCGTCCGCATCGACGACCATGGTGCGGAGCTTGAGCATCGCGAACGGTTCACCGTGTATCCCGATCCGCTCCGAGGAGTAGAACACCGGCCCCTTGCTGGTCAGCTTGATCGCGATCGCGGCGACCAACAGAACAGGTGAGACGGCGATGAGAGCCGTCAAAGCGAAGCAGAAGTCGAAGGCTCGCTTGGAGAAGCGCTTCGCACCCCGGTACTGCGGCTTCTCGATGTACAGCAAAGGCAGCGCTGATGAGGGTCGCATGACCAGGCGGGACAACGCGCAGTCCATCACCCCGGTCGAGACCACGAGGTCTACGCCCATCGGCTCGAGCTCCCAGATCAATTGCCGGATACCCCGGGCTCCAAAGTGTTCCGTGCCGGCGATTGCCACCGTGTCGGCGCCACAGGAGTTGATTGCCGCCAAGGCGTGCAACTCCCCGCCGACGATCGGCACTGACCTGCCGTCGAAATCGAGTTTTTCCCCGCGCGGCGGGCCGTATCCCGGAATGCTCGCTCCGACAACACGATATCCATCGACCGGGCTGCGGGAGAGTTCGGCGGCCAGAGCAGCTGCCGCCCTCCGGTCACCTACCACCAGAACCGAGGTTTGAGATTTGCCGCGTCTGCGCGTCCGGCCTACGTGGTGCCGCCATGCCACACGGCCGGTCAAGAGCAGCGCCATGCCGGACGGCAGCGCCACTGCAAGGTAACCGCGGGCAATGTCGAGCTTCAGCAAGAGCGTGATGATGGCGATCGCTCCGAAGGTCCACAACGACGCGGCAACCACCCGCCGATACTCTTCGATACCGGTACCGATGATCCTCGACGAACGTGTCCGAAAGGCCGAGAGGGCGACCAGCCACCCGAGTGCGAAGGCCGCCGAAAAAGCGGGCACATAGAACGGCGAGTAACCGGGGGGCGAGAGTGTCCAGCCGAAGCGCATGTATTGAGCGGCCACTATTGCTACGGACACCGCGACGACGTCGCTGACGACGAGATTCGTGGCATAGCGCCGTTGCCATCTCGTTCTGTTGACGACTTCGGCCGGCAGACCGTCGCCGCTCGCGATTCCGAAGGGGCGCCCACCGGCCGATTCGATGGGCCGACGGACGGCCCGCCACGGCGATGCCGTATCAGGTGTGGAGCCCACCTCGTCAGCGTCATGGTTCCGTATGTTTCCGGCGCGCCGGGCGCTTACGCAGGGCGTCAGCTGCGATGAATCCATAAAGGCCCCCATACCGCGCGGAAATCCAAACCCGAAGAATTCGCTAGATCGACAACAATGCGAATTCCCATCTCCGTGGCGCAAAAGCTATCACCAGCTTGCGAACTACACAAGCGTGGCAAAAGGACCATCTTTCCCTGCACCAGCAACGCCCTAGAGGCGTGAGTCAGCGCCCGCGCGCCGAGAAAAATACTTTGCAATACTCGCTATACGTTGAGATCAGGGGAATTTTAGGCTTAGCTCAATACGCTAGCCCCGTGACCGCCCTGTTTGCACGAGGACAGTAAAACGCTCCGTCGAAACGCGGCTCCAACACTTGCAGTTTCACCTGATTTCCATCAACGAAAACAGATTCATTCGTACGAAATGCGGAATTCGCCAAAAAAGACTGTTCACGATTTACTCGGCCAGCTATAAATCGTTCGATTGTGAACATATGCCGAGCACCGGCTCCGTGATTTGCTTAATACCGGCCGTTTACGACTCACCAGCTACTGGCCAGCACTACAAACGCGCTTTGCCGGGGCAAATACAGGCCGTTACGGATCCGCAGGCGCCCGAGTCAGCGAACAGAAGGTGCGCGTGCATGTCGCTGTAGATCACCTCGGCAACAGATCCAGCTGGCTGGAGATTCGATACGCACTCAGGACCTCACCTCCCGGCCGAATAGCTAGACGTTCCGTCTCGGGTGGCGCCAATCCGCCACCAAGCTCCTCGAGAGCACGTATCCCCGGGCGAGGACCGAGCTACTGGTGCGTCACCCTTCATACGTCACCAACCGGCTTCGCGGCCGCAATCACGCTCAGCACTGGTGTGCGCCGACAGCGAACCGGGCACGGCGTACGGGCTTCTCCTGCGCGAAGTTCGCCATCATGGGCGGTCAGGGAGATTCGTCATACGGACGACGTCGTGATGCCGGCTTGGTACTCACCCTGGGGCCCTAGACACTCGCCCCCCGACACGAAGGGGCCGCAGCCGCGAGCGATCCCGTGAAGACAGAGTCTTCAGAGCGAAACTCTCTGAAACAGACTGGGCTCAGGATGAATTCGTCATGGCGCAACGAGCCCTTCGCGCCCGATCGACCATCACCCCCGGGCCGACACTGCTTGAGTTTTCCTCGAAGGTATCGATGTGTGCGCTTGTCGCCGAGCGCGGTAAGCCGCTGATCAGCTGAGGCCCCTCACGCCTTTGCCGACGCGAGTTCCGGCGGCATGTCGACCAGACCGTGCAGCGGTCCCGCTGCCCGCGCGACGAGCGGGCTGACGACGGCGACTGCGGCCAGGCTCACGGACACCACCACGGCGCCGGGCAGCCCGAAGGCGTCGGTCGCGACACCGGCGATCGCGGTACCGAGTGCCCCGCCGACCAGCGCGCCACTGTTGAGCCAGCCGAACGCCTCGGTGGCCGACTGTTCCTCGATCTCCAGCGACACCATGAAATACAGCGCCGACAGCGCCGGGGCGAAGCCGAGCCCCGAGAAGAACAGCGCCGCCAACTGCCACGCCAGCACGTCGGTGAGCCCGAACAGCGCCGTCCCGATGGCGACGATCAGCAGCGCGAAGACGAGACCGGCCAGGCCGAAGCGCCGGTGCCCGAAAACCAGCCCACCGATCAGGGATCCGACGCTGGCCACCGCGATGGCCACGCCGGCCATCACGCCGGTGCGGCCCAGCGCCGCCACGATGCCGACCTCCAGCGCCATGAACGACGCCACCAGCGCGAGGCTGGCCACCATAGCGAGGATGACGGCGCGGTTCTTGAGCACGCGGCCGAACGACGAGGTGTTGCGCGGGATCTCGGGCCGAAGACGCCTGGCGCTCAACAGGAACCAGCCGGTTCCGCCCACCGTGATGCCGGCGGACACCACCAGCGGCAACGCCGTCGACACCGCCGAGGCCAGGAACGTCGCCGCAACCGGGCCGATGACCCAGATGAGTTCCTGGGCCGTCGTGTCGAGGGCGAACAGCGCCCGCACCCCGTCGCGCGGCACCAGCTGCGGATACAGCGCGCGCACCACCGGCATCAGCGGGGGCACCGAGGCGCCGATGAGCAACCCGAGGACCATCAACACCGCCGGGGCGGAACCGGCGAACGCCAGCGCCAACATGGCGGCACCGTTGAGCAGCGCGGCCGCCGACAACGTCGGCACCATCCCCAGCCGCCCGGTGAGCCGAGCCGTCACCGGCATCGCGAGCGCCTCTCCGGCACTCATGCAGGCCACCACCACGCCCGCCGTGGCATAAGACCCCGTGCGCTCCTGGACGTGCAGCAGGATCGCCAGCGAGAGCATTCCGAGGGGCAGCCGCGCAAACAATTGCGACGCAGTGACATTCAGCACGCCGGGCACTTTGACCAACTCGACGTAGGTGCGCACCGCTCCTCCAGCCCTTCGCGCGACTATACCGTCCAGACGGTACAGTAGCCGGTCGGCTCGCTTAAGCTCAAGGTCATGACCTCGGCACGCGACCGCATCCTCGATGCCTACGCGGACCTGTTGGCCGCCGAGGGCGAGCGCTACGCCACCCTTGAAGCGGTGGCCGCGAAGGCGGGGGTGTCCAAGGGCGGCCTGCTCTACCACTTTCCGTCCAAGGACCGGCTCGCCGGCGCACTGTGCGAGCGATTGACCATCTTGGCCGCCGAGGACGCCACCGAGATGCGCAGCGCACCCGAGGGGCCGGCGCGTTACTACGTCCGCTCGTCGCATTATGTCGGCACGCCGCTGGACCGCACCATCGTGGCGGTCTCGCGGCTGCGGCAAGCCGGCGACGCCCAGGCTCGTTCGGTTCTGGACGCCGCCTCACGCGAGTGGCTGCAGATCCTGCACCAGGCGCTCGGTGACCTCGACACCGCCCGGGCCATCAAGCTGATGGGCGACGGCCTCTACTTCAACGCACTACACAGCGCGCTCGGCGGCCAGCCGCAGACGACCGCTGCCGATGACGGACTACTGGCCTTGGTCGATCAGATCGTCAAGAGTGCGGCTACGAAGCCGACAGGGCCCGATTAGCGCTGCCCACAACGGCTTCCAACAAGCCGGGCACCGCGGCGTCCACGTCCTCGGAACGCAACAGCTGGTAGGTCTGCCCGTCGGCGACCACCCGCTCGGTCAGGCCCGCTTCGCGCAGGATCTTGAAGTGATGGGTGGCCGTCGACTTGTTGATGCCGTCATAGAGCGTCTGGCACCGCAACGGCTCACCGGCGTTGCGCAGCCGTCGCACCATCTCCAGCCGCACGGGATCCTGCAGCGCCGCCAACACCTGGTGGACCGGCGCCACGGGACAACGCACCACCGTCTCCGCCATGGCTGTGCCCCTCGTCACGAGAAAATAGGTTTGATGATCATCAAACCAGGCGTAAGCTCAGCCGGGTTCGACAATCATCAAACTTACCCCAGGAGGGACGATGGCGCTCGCTTCGACCGACCCGATGCCCGGGACCGGAACTCAGCGATGGGCCTACCCCCTGCTGCTCGTACTCTGCGGTGTGGCGCTGGGCGTCTCGGGACTGCCCGCGCCGCTGTACGGGATCTACGAGTCGACCTGGCACCTCACCCCGTTGGCCACCACCATCGTGTTCGCGGTCTACGCGTTCGCCGCTCTGGCGGCCGTGCTGGTGTCCGGTCGGATCTCCGACGTGGTGGGCCGCAAACCGGTGCTGCTCGGTGCGCTCGTCGCACTGATCGTCGGCCTGGTGCTGTTCCTCATGGCCGAGGACATCGTCTTGCTGCTGATCGCCCGCGCCGTGCACGGTGCCGCCGTCGGCTCCATCGTGGTGGCCGCCGCCGCTGCCCTGCTGGACCTGCGTCCCCACCATGGGCTGCGGTCGGGCCAACTCAGCGGCGTCAGCTTCAACATCGGCATCGCGGTGGCCATCGTCGCCTCCTCGGTGCTCGCGCAGTACGCCCCGCATCCGCTGCGCACCCCGTACGCGGTGATCGCGGTGGTGTGCGCCATCGTCGGCGTCGGCGTGCTGGCACTGCGGGAAACCCACACCAGCCGCTCCTCCGGACCCATCCGGTTCTCCAAACCCGCTGTGCCGCAAGAGATCAAGCCGGACTTCTGGTTCGCCGCGCTGGGGGCCATGGCCTCGTGGTCGGTGCTGGGCGTGCTGTTGTCGCTGTACCCGTCGCTGGCCGCGCACCAGACGCACATCGACAACCTGCTGTTCGCCGGCGGCGTCGTCGGAGTCACCGCGTTTTCCGCGGCGCTGGCCCAGATGGCGGCCACCAAGGTGCCGGCACACCGCGCCGCGATCATCGGCGACGTCGGCATGGCCGTCTCCTTGGTGGTGACGATCCCGGTTCTGAGCCTGCACTCCTGGCCGCTGGTGTTCGTCGCGGCTGCGCTGCTGGGCGCCACCTTCGGCCTCGGCTTCGGTGGATCGCTGCGGCACCTGTCCAAAGTGGTGCCGGCCGATCAACGCGGCGAAACCATGTCGGCGTTCTACCTGTGCGCCTACGCCGCCATGGCCATTCCGACCATCCTCGCCGGTTGGGCCGCCACCCACTGGAGCCTGGCCGCGGTGTTCCCGTGGTTCGCCGCCCTGGTGGCGCTGGCCTGCGTGGCCGCGGCCGGTATCGGGGCCAAGACCATGCGTTCTGCCTGACCGATCAGGATCAACCTGGACCCGGGCGCCCAGTTCCCGCGGTCGTCACCAATTGATGACGACCGCGGGAAGGATATTGACTCAGGGACAGCTGTTCACCGAAACCCTGCGTGCGGCCCGCTTCTGGCGGCCGTCACACTCGATGACGCCCGTAAGGGGAACGTTCAGCGGACTTCGTGGAACCGCGTGTCAGAGGTGGACGGCACACTTCCCGGAAACGTCAACATTTGATGACGACCACGGGAAAGAAGTTGGCTGCATGACGGACATGTCCGAGATAGCTCGGCGCGCCTTGGCCGAGCTCGAACTGGAGATAGAACGCGCCGGCCCGCCTGCACCGGTGGTCCCCGACCCGGTGGTCGCCGAATTGAGCACCGGCGCATGCTGGCGGGAACTGGGCGCCGCACGCGACGATCTCGCCCGCGCGAAAGAGCGGTACCACGCCGCAGTGCTCAACGCCCGCGCGGCGGGTCTTTCGTGGGGCGAGATCGGTCACGTCCTGGGCGTGTCCAGACAACAGCTGCACCGCCGGTACAAACCACAGGAAAAATCTGAGCGCGCTGCGGGATGAACACCGATCAGCACTCACCTTCCCGAACCGCCCGTGAACTCCTGCGCTGCCCAATACCCTGATCGCCATGGCTCCAGCGCAACGTGAACCCAAGGTCGTCGTGCTCGGTGGTGGTTCCTGGGGAACCACCGTCGCATCCATCTGCGCGCGGCGCGGACCGACCTTGCAATGGGTGCGCGCCGAGGAGACCGCCGCCGACATCAACGACAACCACCGCAACTCGCGTTACCTCGGCAATGACGTCCTCCTGCCGGAGTCGCTGCGCGCCACCACCGATTTCTCCGAAGCCGCCAACTGCGCCGACGTCATCGTCATGGGCGTGCCCTCGCACGGATTCCGCGGGGTGCTCACCGAACTCGCGCGGGAGCTACGGCCGTGGGTGCCGGTGGTGTCGCTGGTGAAAGGCCTGGAGCAGGGCACCAATCTGCGGATGAGCCAGATCGTCGACGAGGTGCTGCCCGGACATCCCGCCGGCATCCTGGCCGGACCGAACATCGCCCGTGAGGTCGCCGACGGTTATGCCGCCGCGGCTGTGCTGGCCATGCCCGACCAGCATCTGGCCGCCAACCTGGCAGACCTGTTCCGCACCAAGCGTTTTCGTACCTACACCACCGATGACGTCTGCGGTGTCGAGATGGCGGGTGCGTTGAAGAACGTCTACGCGATCGCCGTCGGCATGGGCTACTCACTGGGCATCGGCGAGAACACCCGCGCCATGGTGATGGCCCGGGCCGTCGCCGAGATGTCCAAACTGGGTGTGGCATTGGGCGGGCAGCGCGACACGTTCGCCGGCCTGGCCGGGATGGGCGACCTGATCGTCACCTGCACCTCGCAGCGCAGCCGCAACCGGCACGTCGGTGAGCAGCTGGGCTCGGGCAAGCCGATCGACGAGATCATCGCCGCGATGAATCAGGTGGCCGAGGGCGTCAAAGCCTCCAGCGTCGTCATGGAATTCGCCGACAAGCACGGCATCGCCATGCCGATCGCCCGCGAGGTCGACGCCGTGATCAACCACGGCTCCTCGGTAGAACAGGCCTATCGCGGGCTCATCGCCGAGAAGCCGGGCCACGAGGTGCACGGCACCGGCTTCTGATACGTCCGCGGGAACGACGCGGCGGTCAGCGCGTCCGCTCGCCGACGGTGACGGTCACGGTCTGTTGATCGCTGCCCCGTACCACGGTGACCGGAACCTGTTGACCGACGCGCGTACTGCGCAGGATCCTGAGCAGGTCCTCGACATCCTGCACGGGTTCGCCGGCAAGATCGACGATGACGTCACCCGGGCGCAGACTCGCCGCCGCCGCGGGTGAACCGGGATCCACCGCGGTGACCAGCGCGCCGCGGTCGGACTCCACGCCCAGCGACCGTTGGATCGCCGGCGTCAACTGCCCCAGCGACACCCCCAAGAACGGGTGCGCGGCGCGCCCGGAGTCCAGAAGCTGCGCCGTGATGTCCAGCACGGTGCTGGTCGGGATCGCGAAACCCAAAGAGACCGCACCTATTTCAGGCGGAATGTAGGCCTCATTGATGCCGACGACACGCCCCTCGGCATCCAGCAGCGCCCCGCCGGAGTTCCCGGGCGAAATCGGGGCGTCTGTCTGAATCAGGTCGACCAGTGAGGACGACTGCGCGGCAGAACCCGGGATGTCGCGGTGCAACCCCGAGATGACTCCCGCGGTGACCGAATTCTGGAAACCGAGCGGACTACCGATGGCGATCGCGTACTCACCGGGCCGCGGCAACTCCGAGCGGTACTCCGGGACCGGCAACCCGGCGCGCTCACTGCGCACCACCGCGAGATCGGTCACCTCATCGGACGCCAGCACCGTACCGCCGGATTCCTCTCCGTCGGCAAACTCCAACACCACTTCCCGGGCCGACCCCACGACGTGAGCGTTGGTGACGATGACATCCGGCTGCAACACCACGCCGCTGCCCACGCCGTCGGGGATCCGGACGGTCACCACGCTGGGCGCGAGGCGTTCAACCACGTCGGCGAATCCAGCACCAGGTGCCGGAACCGGCGACGCGGGTGCGGGTGCGGAAGCTGCAGCGCTGGTGGTGGTCTGCGTCTCGGGTGGCGATTGGGTGCCTGCACAGCCGGTCAGCACCGCGACCGACACACCGACAACTGCAGCCTCCCGAACGCGAACCACCTCTACCTCCTGTGATCGGTACCTCAAGCGTAGGTACACATCGGCCGCTAGTGGAACGCGACAGCAGAAACACTTCGGTGTTGACTGTGCGGGTGACAGTCGTAGTCGTAGGCAATCCCAAGCCCAACTCACGCACCCGTGCCGCCGCTGAACTGGTGGCCCAGAAGCTCAGCGGTTCCGCACCCGAGCACGTCATCGACGTCGTGGACCTCGGCGCCGGCCTGCTCGGCTGGGGTGATCCGAAGGTCGCCGAGGCCAAGGAGATCGTGAAAGCCGCCAGCTCGCTGGTGGTCGCGTCACCGACCTTCAAGGCGACGTACACCGGCCTGTTGAAACTGTTCCTCGACCAGTTCGGCGCCGGCGAGTTGGGGCAGATCACCACGTTCCCGCTGATGCTCGGTGGCTCGTATGCCCACGCGTTGGCGCCGGAGCTGACACTGCGCCCGGTGCTCGTCGAGATCGGCGCCAGCTGCCCGGCGCCCAGCCTCTACCTGTTGGACTCCGACTACGAG
This sequence comes from Mycolicibacterium sp. SMGY-1XX, assembly GCF_059132455.1. Lineage (NCBI taxonomy): Bacteria > Bacillati > Actinomycetota > Actinomycetes > Mycobacteriales > Mycobacteriaceae > Mycobacterium > Mycolicibacterium sp. SMGY-1XX. The sequence goes on along the minus strand of NZ_CP101139.1, from coordinate 1,470,451 downwards.
AACTCGGCCGACCTGGAGAAGTGGTTGCCGATCGCGAAGCGATTCGTGCCGGCGTCATAACCCGCGCTGCGACCGCGTATCCCGCACCCGCCGGATGATCTCGTCCTGAGTTGTCCGCAACCACCCGAACGTTGAGCCAGCCCACCCTGGCGATGCACTCACTTCGTTGAGGTCGCGGGCGTAGAGCGAGACACTCAGTTCATGTAGGGGTTGGTGCCCTCAGGGCGATCCAGCAGCGGGTTCACCGCGCCGAAATTCCAGCTCGCGGTCGGCCCCAGCACGAAGCCGGTCTGATCGAAGCTGTTGGTGCAGATGGCCGCACCGGCGCCGTCGACGCCGCAGCTGATGGTGCCGTAGCTGATCCGGGTGTTGGCCGGCAGCGGGTTGGCGGGCTTGTCGGAGACGAACAGCGGCCGCGGCGAGCTCGAGAAGCCGGGCATGCCGGTGGCCCCGCCGGTGATGAGGTTGGCTCCGTTGGGCGCTCCAGGGATGGGGCCGTTGCAGCCGTAGGCGGTGCTGCGGCTCACGACGCAGGTGAGCCCTTGCGGAGTGGTGAACGCGTAGAGCCCGGGCTGCACCTCGTAGTCAGCCGGGGCCGCCATGGCGTAGCCGTTGATGTTCGGCGGCGGGGGCGGAGGCGGCGGCGCGGGTTCGGCCGCGGCGGTTCCCGCGGCGCAGGTCAGCGCCGCGCCCGCAGCGGCTACCGCGATCGAAACTCTGCTCAGCACATTGCTCACACTAGAGGTTCGCTCCGGGCCGTGCTCGGTGTTACTCCAGCACGAGAATTCGCCGCAGTCACCCGCGCGGCGCGGAGTTAACCGGAGACACCTGAGATGCACCCTGAGACATACTTAGGAAATCGCCAGATCCGCACCGAGGCGACAATCGCCGCGCACACGTCAATAACCCGGAAGACCCGCAGCTGAGCGGGCATCTCGAATACTTCCCAGCAACGGGTAAGTGGGCTTACACTGCTTAGCGAATTATCAGGATCACGCGGGGAGGCGGTGACGTGGCAGGGGATTTGCGGTCGTCCATTCTGACGACAGCGGCAGTTGCCGCGAGCGTCGCTGGACTCACCGTGATCCAGCCCCTGACGGCGGCCCCGCCGCTGCTGCTCGCCGCACTCCTGATGGACGGCGGCTCCGGCGACATCGACGGCGTGGGCGGTATCGCCGACGCCATCCAGGGCAGGCTGCTGCCCTCAGACGGCCGTGGCGTCATGATCAACTTCCTGACCGGACCGTTCGGCATGTGGAACGCGCTCGACGAATCCGAGGGCTCCTACGGCACCGTGCCTTCGAGCGCGCTGGGTGTCGCCAGTTCGCTGCCGTTCCTCAACCAGCAGGGCTGGACCGTGACGCCCCCCTCGCTGCCCCCGCTCACCCCGAGCCTGGCGCCCGCGGTTCCGCCCGCCCAGGTGGTGCCCGCGCCGGTGGTCACCTTCGATGTGCCGTCACTGCAGATCGGCGAATCGATCGTCACCCCGCCGCCCCAGCCCGTCCCCGCTCCGGGGCCCGGCGATGTCGTCACTTCGTACAAGTTCGGCCTGGGCGCGTACGCGCCGGTGACGCTGCTGAACCCCATCACCCTGACGAACACGGTGGCCGAGTACCTGAATCGGGCGCTGTCGCCGGTCCGGGTCAACCCCGATGGCACGGTGACGTGCCGGGCCGGTCTGTCCTGCGATGACCTGGGCGTCACGACGGAGCGGGTGGGCGACGTCCTCTACGTCACCTTCAAGAACCCCGACGGCAGCCTGGTGAAGGCGAAGGTCGAGACCCGCAACGGCGTCACCTACGTGACCTACGAGGACAACGGCGCACTGCCGCTGGTCCGGCCGCTGCGCGACTATTTCGGGCTGTTCGGCAACGAGCTCGCCGACATCATCGAACCGGCGCTGACGGCGCTGGTCTACTGGGGTTACCGCGACGCCACCGACGGCACCAGCAACAACCTGCTGCCGACACCGGCCGAGACCATCAAGGCGGTCCTCGACTTCCTGGTCGGCGTCAAGGAAGGCATCGAGTCACTGTTCGTGCCGCACTCGCCGGCCGCCGACACCACCCTGGCCCGAGCCGAGGACGCCGAGACCGACGAGCCCGTCGCCGACGAGGACGACACCCCCTCCAGCGAGCCGGAACCGTCCACACCAGCCGAACCCTCGGAAGACCCGCAGGCCGAGGTGCCCCCGCCCGCCGAGGAAACCCCGGCCGAGGAAACACCCGCCGAAGAAGACCAGCAGCCCGTCGCAGAAGAGCCGGCGGATGACGATGCCACCGAGGAAACCCCGGACGGCGACGAGCCGGCCGAGGACACCCCCGCTACCGGCCCCAAGGACGACCAGTCCGACGACGCCGACGACAAAGACCGGGACCGCTACAACCAGCACCGCGACCGGGACAAGGACAAAGACGCCGGCAACGACGAGGACACGGACAAGGCCAAAGGCGACAAGCCCTCCGCCGACACGTCGTCCCCGTCGGAGGGCTGACGCCGGATCAGTAGTGCCCCGGGCCCCGGCCGGCCATGTCCTCGAGCCGGCGGATCCGGTCGGCGATCGGCGGGTGGGTCGAGAACAGCTTGCCGATCTTCTCGCCCGCGCGGAACGGGCTGGCGATCATCAGGTGCGCCTGGTCGGCGAGCTTCGGATCCGGCGGCAGCGGCGCCTGCTCCACTCCCCCTGAGATCTTGCGCAGCGCCGAGGCCAGCGCCAGCGGATCACCCGTCAACTCGGCACCGGACTGGTCGGCCTGGTACTCCCGCGAACGCGACACCGCCATGCGCACCACTGTGGCGGCGATGGGACCCAGCAGCTGGATCAGCAGGATCACAAAGAAGTTGCCGCCGTTGCCTTCCCGGTTGTTGCCGCCGAACATGCCCGCGATCCACGCGATGTTGGCCAGCGCGGTGATCACCGACGCCATGGCGCCTGCGACACACGAGATCAGGATGTCGCGGTTGTAGACGTGCGACAGTTCGTGACCCAGCACGGCGCGCAGCTCACGCTCGTTGAGGATCTGCAGGATGCCGGTGGTGCAGCACACCGCGGCGTTACGTGGGTTGCGCCCGGTGGCAAAAGCGTTGGGATTGGCGGTATCCGAGATGTACAGCCGCGGCATCGGCTGGTGCGCGGCGGTGGCGAGTTCGCGGACGATCTTGTACATCACCGGCGCCTGGATTTCGGTGACCGGCTGCGCGTGCATGGCGCGCAGCGCCAGCTTGTCGCTGTTGAAGTAGGTGTAGGCGTTCATGCCGAGAGCGAACACCAGCGCACCCCAGATCCACACCGTGTTGCCGGTGGCGCCTGCGAACAGGAACCCGACGAAACCGATCAGCGCGGTGAACCCGATCAAGAGCAGAAACGTCTTGATCCGGTTGCCGGTCGGGTGCCAGGTCATCAGCGTCCTCCTGCAGGAAATTGCGACTGTGTCAGCTGATTTAACGACACACGTGGCAATTTGGGTTCCCTGGAGTCAGCCGTGTCTGTTGACGGTGTATTCGACCAGCGATTCCAGCGCGCGGCGACCCGGAAGATCCGGCAGTCCGGCGAGCTCCTGACGGGCCTGTTCGGCGTAGCCGCGCACCATCTTCTTGGCCTCGACGATGCCCTGCGAGGCGCGCAGCAGCTGCAGGGCCTCCGCCACCGCGGCGTCGTCATCGATGGGGTTGGCCAGCAGTTCCCGCAGCCGATCCGCGTCCGGCCCGGTTTCGCGCAGCGCGTACAGCACCGGCAGGGTGTGCACACCTTCGCGAAGATCGGTGCCCGGCACCTTGCCCGACTCCTCGGGGTCGCTGTCGATGTCGATGATGTCGTCGGAGATCTGGAACGCGGTGCCGACGATGCCGCCGAGGCGGAACAGCCGCTCGATCTGGCCAGTGTCGGAGCCGGAGAACGTCGCACCGAACCGGCCGGACGCGGCGATCAGGCAGGCGGTCTTCTCGTAGACCACCTTGAGGTAGTGGTCGATCGGGTCGACGCCCTCGGTGGCCCCGCGGGTTTCCCGCATCTGGCCCGTCACCAGTTGAGCGAACGTATCGGCGATCACCAGCACCGCGTCCGGGCCCAGTCGGGACACCAGCCGGGAGGCCGTCGCGAACAGGTAGTCGCCGGCCAGGATGGCGATGTTGTTGCTCCACCGGGCGTTGGCGCTGGAGGCGCCGCGGCGCACCTGCGCCTCGTCCATCACATCATCGTGGTACAGCGTGGCAAGGTGCACCATCTCGATGACGGCGCCGGCGATGACCACGTCGTCGTTGGTGGGGTCAGGCCCCAGTGACGCCGACAGCACGGTGAACAGCGGGCGGAACCGCTTGCCGCCGGCCAGGAACAGGTGGTGTACCGCCTCGGACATCAGCTCGTCGGCTTTGCCCAGCTCAGTCGCCATCAGCTGTTCGATCCGCGACACTCCCGAGCGGACGCTCTCGGCCAACTCGGCGTCGCCGAAATCAACTCCCGCCACCACACTCGCCGGTGTCCTCACGGGTCCAACATACTGGGCACCATGCAACCCTTCCCCGCCAGCGCCGCCGATGTGGTGGTCGTCGGCGCCGGACCGGCCGGCTCGGCCGCCGCGGCGTGGGCCGCAAGAGCCGGGCGCGACGTGCTCGTGATCGACGCCGCGACCTTCCCCCGCGACAAGGCCTGCGGCGACGGGTTGACCCCGCGGGCGGTCCTGGAGCTGGAACAGCTGGGCCTGGGTCCGTGGCTCGACGAGCACATCCGGCACGCCGGGCTGCGGATGTCCGGGTTCGGTTCGGCGGTCGAGGTGCGCTGGCCCGGGCCGTCGTTCCCGGCCACCGGATCAGCGGTGCCGCGCACCGAACTCGACGACCGGGTGCGCGCGGTCGCGGAGTCCTCGGGAGCGCGCATGTTGCTGGGCGCCAAAGTGGTTGATGCCGACCGAGATTCGTCCGGCCGCGTGACGTCGGTGGTGCTGGGCGACGGGCAGCGGGTGGCGTGCCGGGAGCTGATCGTCGCCGACGGCGCCCGCTCCACGCTGGGCCGGGTGCTGGGCAGGCAGTGGCACCAGGAGACGGTGTACGGGGTGGCCGGCCGCGCGTACCTGGCCTCCCCGCGCGCCGACGAGCCGTGGATCTCCTCGGATCTCGAGTTGCGTTCGATCGACGGCACCGTGCTGCCCGGGTACGGCTGGATCTTCCCGCTGGGCAACGGCGAGGTGAACATCGGTGTCGGCGCGCTGGCCACGGTGAAACGGCCCGCCGAGATCGCCCTGAAGCCGTTGATCAAGCACTACACCTCACTCAAGCGCGACGAGTGGGGCTTCGACGGCGAGCCGCGTGCGGTGTCGTCGGCGCTGCTGCCCATGGGCGGGGCCGTCTCCGGGGTGGCCGGGCCCAACTGGATGCTGATCGGCGATGCCGCGGCGTGTGTGAACCCGCTCAACGGTGAAGGCATCGACTACGGCATGGAGACCGGCCGCCTGGCCGCAGAGTTGCTGGGCACCGGCGATCTGTCGCACGTGTGGCCGCTGGTGCTGCAGGAGCACTACGCCCGCGGCTTCTCCGTCGCCCGGCGATTGGCGCTGCTGCTGACCATCCCGAAGTTCCTCCCGCTGACCGGCCCGCTGGCGATGCGCTCGAGTGTGCTGATGGGAATCGCGGTGCGGGTGATGGGCAACCTGGTGACCGACGAGGACGCCGACTGGGTGGCGCGGCTGTGGCGGGCCGCCGGCGCCGGCTCGCGACGGCTGGACCGCCGCAAACCCTTCACCTGACCTCCGCGAGCGCGCGTGTCTGTACAGCTGCGCGCGGCGTGTCCCGTACAACGACGCGCGCTCGGGCTACTGGGGCGTCGTGAGGTAGTGGTCCACCTCAGCACCGCGCGGGCAGGTCTGGCCGCCGACATCGCGGGTGGACATCGCTGCCGCGACCGTCGCACGCCGCGCGGCCTCCACCACAGCCACACCCGCGGCGATGCCCGCTGCCAGCACACCACAGAACGAGTCCCCGGCGCCGGTGGTATCGACGGCGCGGACCTGCGGACAGGCGATGGCGGTGTAGCTGCCGTCGGCATCACGGACAGCGCACCCGGCACTTCCGAGCGTGGTGATGACGGTCCGGACCGGGAGTTTCGCCATCGCCGATGCGACGTCTCCGTCGACAATCGGTACGTACCAATTCAGTTCGCTGTCGTTCAGCACGAGTAGATCGATGGACGCCCAGAGGTGATCCGGTAGCGGCGCGGCGGGCGCGGCATTCAGGATGACGACGCCCGGCCACCGCAGCGCCGTCTCGACCACGGTTTCGGTGGGAATCTCGAGCTGCATCAGCACCACATCACCGGGGCGGGCAGCACCGACCACCGGAGCGGTGCTGCCATTGGCTCCGGCCGAGACGACGATGCAGTTCTCCCCGGACCCGTCACGGAGCACGATGGCACTTCCGGTGGCCTGTCTGCCTACGCCCAGACCCGCACTGTCGATCCCCTCGGCGGCCAGGACGTCGCGCACGATCGCGCCCCCGGCGTCTGCACCCACCGTACCGACGAATGCCGTCGAAACACCCTGTCGCGCAGCAGCAACCGCTTGGTTGAGGCCTTTGCCGCCTGCCGCGGACCGGGGATCACCGCCCGCTACCGTCTCACCGGGGGTGGGTAGCCGGCGTACTTCGACGATGCAGTCGACGTTCGCACTGCCGACCACCGTCACCGAACCCGTCATCGAATGCCGCTCGACGCACTCGGATCGGTGGACTGACGCACCACCAGCCGCGAGCCGAGCGAGGCACGGATGGTCTGTGCGGTGGCCTTGCCGTCGATGGCCTGCGCCAGCAGTCGAACTCCTTCGGCGGCGATATCGGCCAACGGCTGGGTGATGGTGGTCAACGGCGGCGTGCTCAACGCCGCGAACGGAATGTCGTCGAATCCCGTCACCACCACCTCATCGGGAACCGGCACACCGGCCTCGCGGCATGCCTGCAGGACACCGAGGGCAATCAGGTCGTTGCCACAGACGATCGCATCGGGACGGCGACCGGAATCCAGGATCTGGGCGCCCGCCTTCTGGCCCCACTCGACGGAGTACTCACCGAGCAAGACCGACGCCATGTCGATGTCGAGCCCTTGCGCCCGTGCATGTTTGAGCAGTCCCGCCTGCCGCAACTCCGTGGACGAATCGGTGGGCGTCGCGCTGACGAACGCCACGCGCGAGACTCCGAGCTCGGCGAGGTGCGCCACGATCAACGATTCGGCGAAGTCGTCGTCGATGCCCACCCAGTCGGTGTCGGTATCGCGTGCTCGCCGGTCGATCTGCACGACGGGCACCCGTGAGGCCGCCGCCCGCACCGCGGGCCCGCTGTCGATCTCGTTGGTGGGGCTGATGATAACCCCGTCGACGCGCCGGTTGATCAGCGACGCAAGGCGTTCGGCCTCGATCCGCGAATCGGACTGCGCGTCACACAGCAACATCTGCCAGCCGCGTTCGGCCAGCACCCGGTCGACGTTCTTGACCAAGGCGGTGAAGAACGGATTGGCAATATCGGGGACGACCATTCCGATGGTGTCGGTGCGGCTGCGCCGCAGTGAACTTGCGATGCCGTTGCTGGAGTAGCCGAGTTCTGCCACCGCGTCATCGATGCGACGCGCCAGTTCCGGGGACACCGACCGCGTCCCCGACAGCGCGCGCGACACCGTCGCCGTCGACACCCCGGCACGCTCGGCGACCTGTCTGATTGTCGGACGCACGCTCCCCCTCTCACCGTTGATGCCCAAGTTTCTAACACGGCACCCTTCCGCAGGCAATCGTTTACATCCTGGAAACGCCTGGGTCTTGACCCGGCCATCCACCGAGTGCTTTTGTGTGTTGCACCAGCTTTGTAATCGATTACACCAATCGAGGAGACGCATGACACGCACCTTCCGCTCCCGTCTGGCAGCCATGCTGATGATCACCGCAACCACGGCCGGGCTGGTCGCCTGCGGCAGCGATTCCGACCAACCGACGGCTGACGGGATGACGCCGGTGAACATGGTCATGGAATGGCCTGTCGCAGACGCTTTCTGGACGCCCTTCGTCGTCGCCAAGGACAAGGGCTACTTCTCCGACGCCGGCATCGACCTCACCATCACGCCGCCTCCCACCGTCGCCGACACCATGAAGTTCCTCGGAACCGCAGAGGCCGACATGGCGTTCACCACCACCCTCGACGTGCTGTTCGCCAAGGATCAAGACGCACCGGTGATCGCCACCGGCGCCTACGGAGACCAGAACAACTGGGGTTTGATCGCCCGCGAGCCGTTCGAACTCGCCAGCATCAAAGGCAAGACCGTCGGCATCTACAACGACGCCTGGTCAAAAGCTCAGCTGACCATGATGCTGAACTCCGTCGGCCTGCAACTGTCCGACGTGCAGCTGGTCACCGCCGCGGACAACACCGTGCCGCTGCTTCTGGAGAACCGGGTCGACGTGATCACCGGTGTCACCAACGCGGAGTCCGCCGACGTCCGGGTCAACGGCGGCTTCGACCCGTTCTTCATGCCCGCCAGTGAGCACGGGGCACCCAACGCACCCATCTTCGTGGTGGCGGGTAACACCGACTGGCTCGAGGAGAACCCAGACACCGCAAAGGCTTTCATGGCTGCATCCAAGCGCGGCCTCGAAGACGCGCTGAGCGATCCCGAGGCGGCGATGGCCACCTTCGAGAAGGCCTACCCGGGTTCGGACATGGGTTTCATCGTGGACTCGTGGAACGCCACCGCCGAGATCTTGAAGGCACAGCAACCGCCCTTCGAACAGAGCGACGCGCAGTGGAGCGGGCTGTTGGACGCGGCGGTGGCACAGGACCTGGTGAAGTCGGTGGACGAACCCAGCGCCTACTGGACCAACGACTACCTGCCCGAGTAGAGGCCGCCACCATGTCTTTCACCGACGACTCCCTCGTGACCCCCGACACCGTGACCGTCACGCCCCCGCCAGGCCTGGTCACAGCCCAGCTCCTGGCCCGCGACGTCGCCGAGCTGGCCGCCGACGCGGTGTGGGCGGGCATGACCGAACGGGAGTTGGCACGCTGGGCCGAGCAGACGCTCCGCGCGCGTGGGTCCACCGGGCTGTGGACGATCGTCAACGTCGGCTTCGGCGCGGGCAGCCTGGACTGCTTTCCCACCGTGGCCCCGACGGACCGGATGCTGTGGAACATCGATTCCGGCTACATCGACGTCCATCCCGTAGTCGACGGCTGGTGGGGTGATTGCACTCGCACCTTCGTCGTCGGCGACCAGCCTGACTACGTAGAGGCCAAGGCGCAGATCCAGACGATCCACGACACCGTGCTGGCCGCGGCGTACCCGGGAATGCCGGCCAACGAACTGTGGTCGGTGTTTCGTGACTGCATCGCCGGCACCGGCTGGAGCCACATGGACCGCCTGGGCAACATCGGTCACTCCATCGGCCAGAACGTCTCCTACACGCAGGGTTACATCGACCGCCACAACACGACGAAGATGTGGGGCGGCTGGGCCGTCGAGCCCTTCATCGGCAACCACCTCTACGGCGTGAAGGTCGAAGACGTCATCTGGTTCGGGCCGGAAGGGTGCACCGTGATTCGGTGACCACCTTCGCAGCCCGAGATCTCACCACCACGAAAGGAGTCGGTACATGGCCCGAACGCTCATCGCCGGCGAGTCCTGGACCACCACCTCGATCCACACCAAGGGGTTCGACTCATTCACCACCGTCGCCTACGAGGAGGGCGTGAAGGACTTCTCCGCAGCGCTGGAATCCGGCGGGCATGACGTGACATTCATGCCCAATCACGTTGCCTCTGAGCACTTCCCTACCACCACTGACGAGCTGGAGCGCTACGACGTCGTCGTGCTGTCCGACATCGGCTCCAACACCCTGCTGATGCCCAATGACGTGTTTCTGCGCGGCAAGGCGCATCCGAACCGGTTGCTGGTGCTCCGCGACTGGGTACGCGCCGGCGGGTCGCTGATGATGGTGGGCGGTTACCTCAGTTTCCAAGGCATCGAGGCGAAGGCCAACTACAAGAATTCGCTGCTGGCAGAAGCACTCCCGGTCCTCATGGAAGACGGTGACGATCGCGAGGAGTGCCCCGAGGGTGCGGTACCGCGACTGTTCGGGCCGGATCATCCGTGCACGACGGGGTTGCCCGACACCTGGCCGGCCCTCCTGGGCTTTCAGCGCTTGTCGGCACGCTCGGCGTCGGAAGTTCTGGCTCAGGTCAACGGTCACCCGCTGTTGACCGTCGGACGCTACGGTAAGGGCCGGTGCGCGGCCTTCGCGAGCGACATCGGTCCGCACTGGGCGCCAACGGAATTCACACAGTGGGAGGGCTTCGCCCGGCTGTGGTCCCAAACCGTGTCCTGGCTCGCGGCCAAGGACGTCCCATGAGCCTGCGCCTCGAGGGCGTCTCCCACACGTTCGACGGTATCGAGGCGCTGGCACCGGTGGACCTCACTGTCGAGGACGGCGAGTTCGTCTGCATCGTCGGTCCGTCCGGCTGTGGCAAGTCGACCATCTTCAACATCGTCTCCGGACTGCTCACCCCCACCGCGGGTGCGGTCAGCCTCAACGGTCACGACATCAAGGCCAAGACCGGCCACGTCGGGTACATGCTCCAGAAAGATCTGTTGCTGCCCTGGCGGACCGTGCTGGACAACATCGTGTTGGGCGCCGACGTCCGCGGTCGGGCATCGCGGGACGACCTGCGTTCGGCGGCCCAGATGGCGCAGCGGTACGGCTTGGGCGCCTACCTCGATCACTACCCGCACGCGCTGTCGGGCGGTATGCGGCAGCGGGTCGCGGTGATGCGTACGCTGGCTCTCGACCACCCGGTGATGCTGCTCGACGAACCGTTCGGCGCGCTGGACAGCCACACCCGAATGCTGATGCAGCAGTGGTTGCTTCAGGTCTGGCGCGAGCAACGCAAGACCATCCTGTTCGTCACGCACGACATCGACGAAGCGCTGTTCCTGGGCGACCGGGTGGTGGTCATGACACCGCGGCCCGGGCGGGTGGCAGCCGTCATGAGGGTGGATCTGCCCCGTCCCCGCGACATTCACCTGACCACCGATCATCGCTACGTCGAGCTGAAGTCAACCGTGCTCGACCTGATCTACGGCCGGCCGTCGGAGGTGGCGTGATGAAACGCAACCGCCTCACGACGCTGGCGCTGCCGGTGCTCGGGTTGGTGATCGTCGTGGTGGTCTGGGATCTCGCGGTCCGGCTGTTCGACATCGCGCCCTACGTCCTGCCCAGCCCGCAACGCACCTTCGAAGCGCTGCGTGACGACTGGGACAAATTGGGGCCGGGCACCATCATCACCAGCAAGGAGTTCGTCCTGGGCTTCCTGATCGGAGCGGCGGCGGGTTTCTTCTTCGCCCTGGTGATGTCGTGGTCCAAGACCGTTCAGCGTTTCCTGTACCCCATTCTGATCACCTCGCAGGCCGTGCCCATCATCGCCGTCGCCCCCGCCCTGGTGATCTGGATGGGATTCGGCCTGGCACCCAAGCTCACCATCGTCGCGCTCATCGTGTTCTTCCCGGTGGTCGTCAACGTTCTCGACGGCCTCGCATCCGTCGACAAGGACCTGATCGCCCTGGTTCGCGCGATGGGCGGAACCCCCTGGCGCATCTTCCGGACCGTGACGCTGCCGGCCACCCTGACCCCGCTGTTCTCCGCGCTCAAGATGACCGCCACCTTCGCCGTCACGGGCGCCGTGCTCGGCGAGTGGACAGCATCGACCACCGGAGGGCTGGGGGTCGCGCTGCTGGAAGCACAATCGCGGCTCGACGTGGCCTCGGTGTTCGCCGCCATCATCCTGCTGGTGATCCTGGGGCTGTTGGCATTCGGGGCCGTGGCGCTGGCCGAGATGCTGTTGACGCCCTGGCGGCGTACATCGATCAAACCCGCGTGGCGCAGACGGTTCCGCCCGAATGCCTCCGAACAAGTCGAGCCCGAGAAAGTGGGAGCCCCGTGATCAGGGTCGCCAGCGTGCAAACCAACCCGGTGATGAACGACGTCGCGCACAACGTCGACGCCATGGTCGACGCCATGAGCGAGCTCGCCGAGGCCGGAGTTCAGTTGGCCGTGTTCCCCGAGCTGGCCACCACCGGTTACATGTTCACCGACACCGACGAGTGCCGCGCTGTCGCCGAGGAGATTCCCGACGGCCCCACCACCGCACGCCTGCTGGCTGCCTGCGCCCGATACGACATGCACATCGTGTTCGGCATCGCCGAGCGCGCCGGCGAGCGGCTGTACAACTCGAGCGCTCTGCTGGGCCCGAACGGGCATATCGGCACGTACCGCAAACTGCACCTGTGGAACCGGGAGAACCTGGTGTTCAGCCCCGGCGATCTGGGCCTGCCCGTCTACGAGACACCGCTGGGCGCCATCGGCATCCTGATCTGCTACGACATCTGGTTCCCCGAAGCCGCCCGCACGCTGGCGCTGGCCGGAGCGCAGCTGCTCTGCGTCCCGACCAACTGGGTGCCGCTGACCGCGGGCAATGACGCCGAGGGACGGGCGATGGCAAATGTGCTGTGCACCGCCAACTCTCACTGCAACGGTGTGCCGATCGTGGCCGCGGACCGGTGCGGAACCGAACGCGGCCAGGAGTTCCTGGGCCGCAGCGTCATCACGAACACCAGCGGTTGGTATGCCGCAGGCCCGGCGCCCGCGCTCACCGAGGAGACCATCATCGCCGACCTCGACCTGGACAGCATCCCGGCGGCCCGCGAATGGAATGAGTTCAACAATCCGTTCGCCGACCGTCGCACGGACGCCTATCTACTCCACTGAGAAACCGCTCGACGGTAGTGGTCTGTCGCCGCATCGAGATCACTGAGCAGAATCGACTCGTCGACGGCATGCATGGTCGCCGGGTCGCCGGGCCCCCAGATCACCATCGGAACTCCGGGTAGCGCGGCACTGAATGCGGACCCGTCGGTGAAGTAGGCAACTGGTTCGGCGGTGGCATCCATCGGAAGGCGCGATACCCACTCATCCTCGGCGGAGGTCCACACCGCGGGCAGATCGATCAACGTGTCGACCTCGTGGACCTCGGCTTGCGCTCGCCACCAGTCGAGCAGGGCGTCGCCGTTGGCGACCGTACGATGATCGATGACGCAACTGGCTTGTGCCGGAACGATATTGGGGGCAGCGCCGCCGGCGATCGTCCCCAGGTTCCACGTCGATGTGCCCAGATGGGAATCCGTTGTCTGCGGCAGTTCCACGCGCGCACGTCCGATCACGTCCATCAGCGTCAGGATTGCGTTGCGCCCCAGGTGCGGGGTGCTGCCGTGCGCGGCCACCCCAACGCTGTTGATGCGCAACCACAGCGCGCCTCGATGCCCGAGTCTGACGCTGTTGGCTGTCGCCTCGGGGATGACCACCGCGCCGATGTTCGCTTGGGCGGCGGCGTGGCGCGCTCGTTGCGCACCGGCGGCGCCCACCTCCTCGTCGGAGGTCAGGATCAGAGCGACCGGGACGCCGAGATCCACCGCGTGTTCCACTGCCGCCAACGACGCGACCAGGCCGCCTTTCATGTCGGTGGCACCCCGGCCGACCAGCCGTCCGTCATGCACTTCGGCGGCGAACGGAGGATACGACCACCCCGACAGCGGCCCCGTCGGCACCGTGTCGACATGACAGCAGAACGCCATTCGACGGGCGTCCGGCCGGGCGGCATTGGTCAGGATCGCCCACGGATGGGCGCCACCCAGGTCGGCCTCCACCTGCACGGTGCTGTCCTTCGCACGGAGAACGGACAGGCAGAGCTCGATCGCCTCCCGCTGCGGCGCGGGCTCCCCGGACACGGTCTGCAGCGCAACCAACTCGGCGAGCAGACCTCGCATATCCACTCGAGCCACCACCTTCAACAGTGCATCAAAAGCCTGTGACGACAGACCATCTCACGTTTCACGTCGACCCTACTCGTTGTCCACCCAGACGGCAGGGTCGACGGCTAGGGTCAACTCGATGACCGACGCGCACCGAGTTCACGTCTATCGCGCACCCCTGCGCTCGCGGCGTGACGACATCGACCCCGCCGCGACGCTGGCGCGTGCGCTGTCGCTGGGCATGTGCGGGTTCGGCGAAGCGCCGCAGAACCGGGTGCGACGCTTCGCCGAGGCCGAGGACGGTTCACTGGTGTGGACGCGCGACGGCGACGGCCTGTTCTGGCTGGGCCGGATCGACGGCCCCTACAGCTACGACCCCGACGGTGCGGTCGTCGACCTTGTGCACATCCGGCCGTGCACCTGGGGGCCGAGACCGTTCACCGAAGCAGCCACCCCGGCTGCCGTCGTCGCCACCTACGGCCGCGGCGGCCGCAACTTCCAGCAGATCCACCACCCGGCCGTCGGCGCCCAGAGCCAGGCGCTGTGGACCCGACGCTGAGTTCCTGCCAACCGTGATGCAATCACCGCCAACCGGAAATCACGGCGGTGAGCTGCTGGTTGTACCTATCAGAACAGCCGCAGAACGTGATTGAGAGGGGCCGTACGGTCCGCCTGGAACTTCTCTCGCCAGGCGGGCCGTACGGGCAAATACCCTCACGCCGAACGGCTCAGATGCGGTCCGTCGTACACGTCGACGATGTGCTTCTCCCCACGCCGCAATGCGCGCACGCGCACCGACCGGCGCCCCCCAATGTCCAGCAACGCGGTGAGTCCGGGATTGGCGTGCACCAACTGATTGCGTGCGTGTTCGGCCGGAACATCCTCGTGCACAGCCTGATCCAGTTTGGCGGTCAGCATCGTGACCCACCGGTGCCGCAGTGCCAGCAGGATGCCTTCCTCGTTGCCGAACAACCGGTCGATGTCAGATGCCCTGTCGGCGAGGGCTTGCGGAATGTCACCGTCGGCCGCCGCGATATCGATCAATTCGCCCATCAGCGCCATGCGCTCGTGCAATTGTGACCATGTCATGGCTCGAACCTACGAAGCCGAACCTGCGCCCGCGTCGTGCCCGGATCTGGTTTCCGGATCCGCCCCCGGGCGGTCCCGCTGTCCTACTCCGGCATGATGTGCCCGCGGGGAGAACTCTCTACGATCGAACGGTGCTACGTGATGTGACGGAGTACGTGGTCGATCGGCTGCGCGCCAGAGGCGCGCTGATCCCCCACGGCTTCACGTGGACGTTCGTGGTGACCGTCGACGTGAGCCTGCTGGCGATCCTGATCGCCGCCGGACTACAGCGAGTGCACACGGGTCTGCTGCCGTCGCTGGTCGCCGCGCTCATTGCATTCTCACCGCCATTGTTGTTCTTCTTCTCCGGCATCAAGTTTCATCCGGCGCTGATCTGGCTCACCACCTCGGCCGCCACCGCCATCCTGTTGTTCAGCACGCCGGCCCCCATCGACTCCGACATCGCCCCCATGCTGCTGGTGGTGATGATCGGCATCGTCGCCTCGCACACCACGGTGCTCCCGGGAGCGCTGGCCGCGGCATCGGCATGCGCGCTGTTGCTCGTCGCCGCCGCGTCGCACCACATCGACGCGCTGCCGCTGTACCTGACCGCGGTGGGGCTGGGCTGGCTCGTCGGCTTCCTGATGCGGATCCAGCAGCAACTGCTGGTCAGGCAAGCGGAGAACCAAGCCGCCCTGGCCGAACTCGCCGCCGCCGACGAACGCCGCCGCATCGCCCGCGAAGTGCATGACGTCATCGCCCACTCGCTGAGTGTCACGCTGCTGCATCTCACCGGAGCCCGGCGCGCGTTGCAGGAAGACCGCGACGTCGACGACGCGGTGGACGCCCTGGAGCAAGCCGAACGTCTGGGCAGGCAGGCCATGGCCGACATCCGCCGCACCGTCGGGTTGCTCGACGGCGCGCCGCTGCGCACCGCACCCGAGCCCGGTATCGACGACATCCCGCCGCTGGTGGACGATTTCGTCAAGGCCGGGCTGTCGGTGCGGCTGCATGTCAGCGGCTCTCCCGACCGCGTCTCCCCGGCGGTGGGCCTGGCGTTGTTCCGCATTGCCCAGGAGTCGCTGGCCAACATCGCCAAACATGCCCCGGAGTCGACATCCTCGGTGCTGCTGTCGTTTTCGCAGTCGTCCGCGCGCATCAGCGTGGACAACCGCTTACCGGTGGCGGTGCAGAGTTCCGAAGGCCGGGGCGTGCGCGGTATGCGGCAGCGGGTCGAGTTGCTCGGCGGGATTCTCGACGTCGGGCCCAGCGGCGACGAGTGGTCGGTGCGCGCCGAGATCCCGCTGGGCGAAGGTGGCCGATCCTGGTGCGGCCGATGACCGAGGACGTGATCCGGGTGCTGCTGGTCGACGATCAGGACCTGGTGCGCTCGGGGTTGCGCCGCATCCTGCGGCGCAAGGACGGCTTCCTGATCGTCGACGAATGCGCCGACGGCGACGAAGTGCCCGCCGCGGTGACCGCACATCTGCCTGACGTGGTGGTGATGGACCTGCGGATGAAGCGCGTCGACGGGATCGAGGCGACGCGGCGCCTGGGCGGCACCCCGCCGGTGCTGGCGTTGACGACGTTCAACGAGGACGAGCTGCTGTCCGGGGCGCTGCGTGCGGGGGCGGCCGGGTTCGTGCTCAAAGACTCCTCAGCCGAGGAACTCATCCGCGCGGTCCGGGCCGTCGCGCGTGGGGACAGCTACCTCGATCCGGCGGTGACCTCGCGGGTGCTCAGCACGTATCGCCGCTCCCCCGCCGGCACACCCGAGGCCGTCACCGAGCTGACCGCCCGCGAGCTCGACGTGCTGACCCTCATCGGGAAAGGCCGGTCGAATGCCGAGATCGCCGACGACCTGTTCATCTCCGGTGTCACCGTCAAGACCCACATCGGCCGCATCTTCACCAAGCTGAACCTGCGGGACCGGGCCGCCGCGATCGTGTACGCCTACGACCACGGCATCGTCGCACCCCGGTAGTGGGATTTGGGCGAATCCACAGTCATTTCACTGATGCCGTATCGGAGCAACTATTGGCAGCCTTGGTTGACAAGTACTCAACAGAACGGAATCAGCGATGAGATTGAACCAGGCGGCTCGCGAGGTCATCGGCGACGGTGCCAATGCCACCCTGGTGACGTTGAGCCCCAGGGGCAATCCGCAGGTCAGCGCAGTCTGGGTCGGGCTGGAAGAAACGCCGCGGGGCGACGAACTGGTGACCGGACACCTCAAAGAGCATGTCAAGGTGAAGAACATGCGCCAGCAGAGCTTGGTCGTCGTCGGCATCTTCGATCCGAACCCGGACCACTGGGAGGGTGTGGTCAAACCGTTCCTGCGGATCACCGGTACGGCCACGGTCGAGGAGGCCAACATCGTGGAACTGGAGCGCAGACTCGCCAAGTCGGTCGGCAACCCTGAGGTCGAATGGCCGCCGGCGGGATATGACAACGGGTATCTCACCCGCATCCACATCGATAAGGTCGGTGGTATGGGCCCGTGGGATGCCGGCGCCGGCACCCGTATGACAGATATCGTCAACGAAGGGTGATCAGGTATCACACTGTGACAGGTCAGCCCCGGCCGCTACGCACGCCTTCTTCGGACTTCTTTCCGAGGTCGGGGTCGACATTGCGCCCGAATCCTCGGCGGGCTCGAGACGCCGACCTCAGGCCGGGTGCTGGTGGCCGGCGAGGAGCCCGAAGAGGCACGCAAACGCCACCACCTGTCGATCGCCTTTCAGGACGCCGCGCTGTTGCCCTGGCGCAGTGTCGAGCCCAACATCCGGCTGGCACTGCAGGTGGGCCTGAAGGGTTTCGAGTCGGCCGAACCGGCCCAGCTGTCGGGCGGGATGCGCAAGCGAGCGGCTATCGCCCGCGCTTTGATCACCGAGCCTCGCACACTGGCGCTCGACGAACCACTCGGCGCGCTCGACGACCTGACCCGGCGCCGATTGAACCTGGAGCTCATGCGGATCTGGTTCGGGCGCGAACTCACCACCTTGTTGGTCACCCACGGTATCGGCGAGGCTGTGTTCCTGTCCGACACCGTCGTGGTGATGTCACCACGGCCGGGCCGTGTCAGCGCCGTCATACCGATCGACCTCCCAAGACCGGGTACTCCGGAAGTCATGCGCAGCAGTAAGTTTCATGCGCTCGAGGATGCCGTGAGTGCGCAATTGTAGGAAGCCTGACGGGAGCATCGAGCGCCCACCTCGAAGCCGCGCCCGGGGACATCGACGATCGCGTACTGCTGCCGGGTGATCCCCGCCGGGCTGAACACATCGCCGCAAGGTTCCTGACGGAAACTGATTCGGCCATGTCCGCCTCGATCTTCGTGCCGGTGCTCTACGCGCAGTCGGCGGATTTCACCTTGGTCGAGGCGGCATGCCGGGGCTGCGACACCCGCGGGGTACCGGTGCACATGGGCAGCGTCTACTCCACCGACAGCTTCTACGCCGACCAGCCGCGCACTTACGAGTTGCTGCTCGGTACGGGACGTTGGCCGTCGACATGGAGGCCGCCGCGCTGTATCTGGTGGCGGCCGAACACCGAGTGCGTGCGCTGACTCTGCTGACCGTCACCGACGGGGTGCGCGACCAGGAGGATCTCGACGCAGCAGAGCGCCGGGACACCTTGGACACCATGGGCTCGGTGGCTCGGGACGCCCTGCTCGAGAGCTGACCCGATCTCACGCGTGGCGGGCGCCGCCTTCGACGTGGATGGTCTCACCGCTGACGAAACCCGCTGACAGCAGCCACATCACGGCGTCGGCGATATCAGCCAGACCACCAACCCGACCAGCCAGGGTGCCCTGCGCGGACTGCGCGAAGAATGACTGCCGCTGCTCGGCAGGTATCTTGTCCCAGGCCCCGGAATCGATGATGCCTGGCGAGACCGCGTTCACCCTGATGGGTGCCAGTTCCTTGGCCAGCGCACTGGCGGTGAATTGCACTGCACCGTTGGTGATCGCCATGACACTGTAGGGCGCCGAAGGTCGCCACGCCACCACCCCGGAGAACAACACCATGGACCCGCCGGCCGACATCTTCGGCGAGAAGTGCTTGGCTACCAGCAACGGCCCCACGACCTTGGCCTGGAATGCGCCGAAGACCTTGGTTTTGTCCAACTCGGTCACCGCCGAGTTGTGATGAGCGGCGGCGGTGATCACCACGTGGTCGATCACCGGGATCGACGCGGCCGCCTCGGCAATGGTGGACTCGTCGTCGAGGTCCAGGGCAATGCCGGTGGCACCTGGTAGATCAGCGGCCGCCGCTGCGGCCGAGGCGCCGTCGCGACCGGCGATCACCACCGTGGCACCCGCGTTGGCGGCACGGCGCGCGATCGCCAGCCCGATGTTCTTGGTGCCGCCGATGACCACCACGGGCGGCCAGCGAATCGGTGTCAACCATGTTCAGTTCCTCCTCAGGTGAGCAGTGCGCCCACGAGAGTAGAGATGCACCCACGGTATCTTCAACGAAACCTGCTGCAAAGAAGCACTATTGGCTCAAGGGTGACAGCGGAGCGCCGAGTCGGCAACCGAGTTTGCCTCCAGGATGTCATCAGCGTGTGCTTCGGCCCACTGCCGGACGGCCGCCAGCGGAACCTGCAGCGATTGGCCGAGTTCGGTCAGGCTGTAGAGCACTGGCGCAGGCATGCCGACGAGTTCGGTGCGGTTGATCAGGCCGTCGAACTCCAGCGCACGCAATGTCTCGGTCAGCGTCTTTGAGGTGATGCCCCGGATATGGCTTTTCAGTTCGTTGAAACGCATCGGATTCGCTGCCAATGCCACGATCACGAAGATGGTCCAGCGGGTTCCGATGCGGTTCAGGATCTTGCGGCTGGGACAGGTGGGCGCCATCACGTCGTACGCCTTGGGCGATACAGCTGATTTCATTGCACATCCTCGAGGAACAGGAAAACCATGAATTCCATTGTCTCGAAACAGCACTTGTAGCGCCACCTCACTTCCTCACGGGAAGTTGGCACCCTTGCAGGGAAGTGCCGGTCGGGGGTTACGCTCGGCCCCATCCAGCACTGTCCGAGAGGGGCGATCGATGAGTCGACCGGTACGAGTAAGACACATCACGCTGTCCTTTCACGACGCCGCTGCCGAACAGGTGGAGTTGGTCTTGCGGTCCCACAGCCACGAGATCGAGCGCATTAGCGCGCCGCACGAGAAGATGTTCCAGGCGATGGGCCGCTGTGACGTCGACCTTCTGGTCTCCGCCTGGCTGCCGTGGAGCCATGGCGGAGTACTTCGCCCCGATAGCAGACAGCGTTCGCATGCTGACGGTCCTGTACGAGCCGTACCCCATCTGGGGTGTTCCCGACTATGTGCCTGCCGAGATCGCCTCCATCCCCGACTTGTTGACGCCAGCGGCGCTGGAGCACATGCACCGGCGGATCCAGGGCATGGCGCCCGGAGCGGGCATCAGCGAGATGTCACCGAGAGCCGTTGTGGAGTATGGACTCAGCAGTGCCGGTTACCATTTCGAGAACGGTACCGAAGATGATTGCATCGGCGCCTTCGTCGACGCGGTACAGCACAAGCCGACGGTCATCGATGCCATATACCGACTTCTCGCGTTGATCAGGCGGCCGTGTATCCACCGTCGGCGGCGATATTGGCTCCGGTGATAAACGATGCCGCCGGCGACAGCGCGAAGCAGATCACTTCAGCAAGTTCATCGGGCTGCGCCAACCGTCCGATCGGGTGCGCGGCGGTGATGGCGCCGCGCGCGGCTCCGGGATCTGGTTGTCCACCGAGATAAGCGTCGAGGACCGTGGTGGTCACTGATCCGGGGCTGACCACGTTGCAACGGATTCCGTGGTGAGAGTAGTCGACTGCGATCTGCCGGCTCAGTTGCAGCACCGCTCCCTTGCTGGCGCAGTACGCCGGTTGGCCGGCCAGGCCGACGGCGGCCGAGATCGATCCCACATTGACGATGGCCCCGGCGCTCTGCGTACGCAGGAACTCCCGCACAGCGGCGCGACTGCCCAGGAAGGCGCCCCGGGCGTTGACCTGCATGGTCAACTCCCAGTCGTCGACCGTGGTCTCGACCAGCGGCTTGGTGACGATCACTCCGGCGTTGTTGACGTACCCGTACAGGGGGCCCAGCTCGGACACGGTACGGCGAACCACGTCGTCGACAGCCGCCTCGTCACTGACGTCGGCCTGCAGGCCGATGGCTTTGACACCGGCGTCACTCAGCTCGGCTGCCACGGCCTCCGCGGCGGTGAAATCCTTGTCCACCACCGACACCGAGGCGCCGCGGACACCACTGAGCAGCGCGGTGGCCCGGCCGATCCCGTTTCCCGCTCCGGTGACGACGACCACCCGGGCTTCGAGTGAATATGCATCGACGGCGGGCTGGCGCGTGGCCATCACAGCTCCAGCGCGGTGTTGGCACTGTCGAAGAATTCGACAGTGGTGAAGATCAATTCGCGCTCGCCGATGTTCTCCAGATCGTGCAGCAGATACTCACCGGGGCCGAACTGAAAATGCCGGGTCTCCCCCGCGCCGTAGGACACGTCGCGGGTGGTGCCGTCGCTGGTGTGCTGCCGGCTCGAACCGGCCGTCACCGCAGTCCAGAAGTAGTCGAGAACGTGCCGGTGGGCTCCCAGTCGCTCACCCGGTTGTAACCGGATCTCCCACACCCGCACCCGCGGGGTCTCGCTGAGCAACTTGCCGCCCACCTGGCCGTTGAAGGCGTTCGTGGCGAATTCGGACTTGAGGTCTTCGCTCCACCCGTCGAAGTCCCGGCCCACCAACACACCGGCAAGCGGCTGGTCGGTCAACATCGTGGGCGAGTCGGTGGTCCTTGTCATGTTCATCCCTCCGTGTGAAATCAATTGTGTGAGAACAAGATCTTGCAGGTTTTCGTGTCGACCAGAACATCACGCATCGCGCGTTCGGCCTCGGCCCACGGATATACGGCTGTCACCAGCACGTCGGTTCTGACGTGTCCCGCGGCGATGGCGGCCAAGCCGATGGGCATTGCCTCCCGGGAGGCGAACCCACCGAGAACCGAGAGCTCCTTGGCCACGATGTCGGTGGTGTCGATCGGAGTGGGTCCACCAGAACCGAGTCCGGACAGCACTACTCGCGAACCCGGCGCGGCCATGCTGATTGCCTGACTGACAACAGCCTTGGATCCGGTTGCTTCGATGATCAGGTCAACCCCGGGCTGTCCCGGCACTGCTGAGCGGATCGCGTCGAGGACGTCCTGGCTCAGGGGGTCCACCGCGATATTGGCACCGACCTGCAGAGCCGAGCGACGGCGATGCTCATGCGGCTCGGAGGCGATGATCACCGAGGCGCCGGCGGCTCTTGCCATGCAGATCGACAACAGTCCGATGGGGCCGGCCCCCAGCACCAGCACACTCTCGCCGGGCCGCAACCGTCCCCGGTGCTGCACGAAATTGACCGCACAGGCCAGTGGTTCGGCCAGCGCGGCGTCGTACATGGTGACGCCCTCCGGTAGCGGGGTGACCCGCGAGGCCGGCACTCTGACATAGTCGGCCCAGCAGCCGTCGGCCAGAATGCCCAGGTGCGACCAGTCCGCACACAGGTTGAAACGGCGTGACCGACACTGGCTGCACCGGCCGCAGGGCAGCATCGGTTCAACCGCTACAGAGTCCCCCACCCGTAGTCCGGTCGGCGCCTCGCCGCGCTGGGCGGGACCCATCTCCACCACGGTCCCGACGAATTCGTGACCCATCACCACCGGCAGCGCGTCGGGCCGGGTCAGTGTCCCC
Organism: Mycolicibacterium sp. SMGY-1XX; assembly: GCF_059132455.1. Lineage (NCBI taxonomy): Bacteria > Bacillati > Actinomycetota > Actinomycetes > Mycobacteriales > Mycobacteriaceae > Mycobacterium > Mycolicibacterium sp. SMGY-1XX. Next base: position 1,447,800 of record NZ_CP101139.1, on the reverse strand, counting down.
TCATTGAACATGTGCACGTCGGTGCCGCACAGGCCCGAGTACGCGGGTGCGACGATGACGTCACCCTGTGTGGGCGTGGGGTCTTTGACCCGTTCTCGCCGTCCTATCCCGATATCGCTCATCACGAAGGCGTGCAACGGTTTTCCTCTTCTCCGGTGGTCTCGGACCGGCGGTGCCGCCGGTGACACATCCCACTCCCGTGCGTCCACAGTGCGCCACGGCCCACCGCCGGACAAGAAGAAAAGTTCCCGGGTCGCCATAGGCGCGGACTATGTATAGGCGCCCCCGATGGACACCTCGAAGTTTCGATACTCGACTAGTGACGTGAGACGGAGCACATTCACAGAGGCGACGCGTTCGCCCACACAACTCGACCAGACCCGGCGCGTCTGCGCCGACAGTGAGGAATGCGATGACACCACCTGAGAATCCCCCGAACGAGAACGCCGGCCCGATGCCGGTCGGCAAACCGTTGCCCGAATCCGTCATCGAGGCACAGAGCCTGGTGAAGACGCACTCGTCGCTCGGCCGGCGCAAGCTGATCCGCTATCTCGGCGCATCCACCGTCGCGTTGGCCGTCACCGGCGCTGCCCTGCACGAGTTGTCCACCGAGGATCCCAAGGACGTCGTCGGCGCGATGAATGACATGGGCGCCAAACTGAGGATGCTCGGCACCAACGGATCGCTGACCGTGTCGTGGTACGCCCAGGGCAAGGACACCATGCAGCACTGGTGCAATGTCTATGGGATCGACCTGACGTGGATCGACGGTCAGGGCGACAGCAACAAACAGCGCGCAGCGCTGGATTCAGCCGCCGAACGTGACTGGGACATCGCCGGCATCACTCCCGCCACCGCAGGAACCATCGTCGAGCCGGTGAACAAGATCGCCGACCGAGGCACCGGCGTCTTCGAGATGACCTCGAACATCGGCGGCCCCAATGACCAGGTGAACGTCTTGACCTCGGTCACCCAGTCCTCGTACGACATGGGCTACCAGGTCTCGAAGATGTTGTTCGAATCCGTGGGCGGCACCGGCACCGTGATCAACACCCGCGGCATGCCGGGCGGATCCGACGAGGCGGGGCGGTACCAGGGCTTCCAGGCCGCACTTCGCGAATACCCCGGGATGACCCTGCTGACCGAGGATTTCGCGCGCTGGGACAGGGCCAAGTCGCAAGACCTCTGGCAGAGCTATCTGACCAGGTTCCCCGAGATATCGGTGGGATACTGCCAGAACGACGACATGGCCTTCGGTGCGCTCAACGCTATCGAGAACGCCGGCCGCAGCGGCATCAAGGTCGGCGGGTGCGACGGTATGCCCGACGCCATCACAGCGGTGGACGAGGGCCGGCTGGCCGCCACCTTCCGCCACTCCTCCTGCCAGATCCACTCTCTGCCGGTGATTCTCGGCCTGGCATGGAAGCTGGGTGCTGTCAAGGAGATCCCACCACACGTCGCCGTAGTGGGACCACTGGTCACCAAGGACAACTCGGCCTCGGTGAAGTTCCTCCAGGAGGCGGGAGTGGTCTATGCCTGAGCAGACCGTCGAGTTGCCGAGCACCACGACGACTACCCCACCCGCCGAGGTGATTCTGCAACTGCGCGGCGTCACCAAACGATTCGGCCCCACCCTGGCGCTGGACGGGGTTGACCTCGAAGTGCGGCGCGGCGAGATCCATGCCCTGTTGGGACACAACGGCGCCGGCAAGAGCACGCTGATCAAGACCCTGGCCGGTGTGCACGTTCCGGACGAGGGCACGATCAACCTCGAGGGCCGCAACCTGGTGTGCAGCTCGCCGGCCGACGCGCTGGCGCACGGGATCGCTGTTGTTTACCAGGAACTCTCGCTGTTCGGCCCGCTGTCGGTCGCTGAGAACCTGGTGGGGAGCGCCGGCGGCGGACTCGACAAGTTCTCCTGCGTCGTCACGCCGCGGGCGATCGTACGGCGCGCGAAAGAGCAGCTGACCACGATGGGACTGGACATCGATCCCAACCGCCCGGTCGAAACGTTACCCGTCGGCGAGCAGCAGATGGTCGAGATCGGTCGGACACTGTCCTCCGGCGCCCGGATCATCGTGCTCGACGAACCGACCAGTGCGCTGAGTCCGGCCGAGACGGCAATGCTGTTCAAACTGGTTCGCGACATGGCGGCACAGGGCATCTCGTTCATTCTCATCAGCCACTTCCTCGACGAGATCATGGACAACGCCGACCGCGTGACAGTCATGCGCGGCGGACGCAGCGAGGGCACCGTAGACGTTGCCACCACCAGCAAGCGCGAACTCCTCAAGCTGTCGCTCGGCGATCCCGACAAGGTGCTGGAGACGACCTATGGTGACGCGGGGACCACGCTGCCACCGCGAACCCTGGCTCCGCTGGTCATCCGCGGCGAAGCCGTGCGCATCGCACCGCGGGTCCGCTCCTTCGACCTGCAAGTCCATCAGCGGGAGATCGTTGCGATATACGGCGAGATCGGCTGCGGACACGAGGATTTCGCTGACGCGGTATTCGGCGTGAAGCACCTCGACTCCGGTGAACTGGTGGTTCTCGGGCATCCGATGGATCGTCAGGACACCGAGACCATGCGCGAATGCGGCGTCGGCTACATTCCCAGCGACCGCCGCCGCGCCCTGGCGCTGGAACGCAGTGTGGCCGACAATGTGAGCCTGCCCAGCCTGCGGCACATCAGCGCCAGACTACTGCGCCCAGGCCGGGAACGCGCCTTGGCCGGCGAGCTGGCGACCTGGCTGGGAATCCGCGGCGGCAACCCCACGGCTCCGGTGAAGAGCCTCTCGGGCGGCAATCAGCAGAAAGTGCTGTTCGCCCGCTGGCTCGTGCACCCACCGAAGCTACTGGTACTCAGCGAGCCCACCCGGGGCATGGATCTACGCGCCAAAAGCGATGTCCTGAGGACCATCGCCGGCCTCCGCGACCGCGGCGCCACCATTCTGCTGACCACCAGCGAGCCCGAAACCGCACTGGCGGTGGCGGACCGGGTGCTGGTGGCCCGCCGCGGCAGCATCGTTGCGCAATTCTTCGACTGCACCATCAATTCCCGAGACCTCGTGGAGGCAACACTGTGACCGTGCTCGAACGACCGGCCGCCCGCCGGTCCCTTTCCGAATGGGGCGCCTCGAACGCCCTGATCCTCGGCCCGGCAGCCGCATTGGCTCTGCTGGTGGTCGTGTTCACCGTCCTGGCCCCCGGGTCGTTTCTGTCCGGTGCGAATCTGAGCAACATTGCTTCGCAGGTCTCGGTGCTGGCCGTCATGGCCACCGGACTGACCATGGTTTTGCTGCTGGGGCAGATCGACCTGTCGGTGGCCAATGTTTCCTCGTTCGCCGGGGTGGCCTGTGCCACGTTCTTCTCCGGTCAGGCCTTCGGCTTGTTCCTGTTCGGGCAGGCGCACTTCCCTGCCGGGCTGACGTGGGTGGCGCTCATCATCCCGATCGCCCTGGCCGGTCTCCTGGGCTGGGTGGCCAGCTTGCTGATGAACCGGGCCGCCATCCCGAGTTTTGTTGCCACCCTTGCCATCTACGAGGTGGCCAGCGGCTGGTCACTGTACTGGAGCCAGGGCAACACTCTCTACGATGTGCCGCCGCTGGTGAAGGCACTCGGTAGCGGCCGCATCGGTCCCATCCCCACCATCACCGTTGTCGCAGTGGTCGTGCTGCTGGCCGGGCACCTCCTCTTGCAACGCAGTCGGTTCGGCCGCCACATCTACATGACGGGGGCGTCGAAAACCGCCGCCGAACTCTCCGGCGTCGCGGTGCGCTCGGTCACGCGCAACGTCTTCATCCTGTGCGCCTGCCTCTCGGCTTTCGCCGGCATCCTGAACGTCGGTCGGCTGGGTTCGGCACAAGCCGAGCTCGGAAACGACCTGCTTCTTCCTGCGATCGCCGCCGTGGTGCTCGGCGGCACCTCCTTGTTTGGCGGTGTCGGCGGAATGGGCCACACGGTGCTGGGCCTGCTCATCTACGGGGTGCTCGACAACGGCCTGGACCAACTCAACGTCGACATTTTCCTCAAGCCCTATATCCGTGGCCTGTTCCTCATCCTGGCCCTGGTGCTCAACACCCTGGCCATGCGTCTGGCGGCCCGATCGAGCACCCGAAGGGTGGAAAAGTTCGCCAACGAACAGGGCGCGCCGTCACCGAACGTCACCGCGCAGTCCCCACCGCCGACAGGGTAGGGCTACAGCTCGAAATAGTCCTCCGGTAACGACGACGCCGGCATCAGACCGTGCACAGGGTCGCGGATTTCATCCACGAAGCTGTGCACGATCTGCGGCATCGCCGCGCTGGAGTATGCGGCCAGCCGTCGGATCAGCGGCCGCTGCGCCGACAACACCAGCGCGTCGATGTTGGCGGGAACGACGTTGGCCGGCAACAGGGCCGGTCCCAGTCCGGCAGCGGCCAAGCGGGCCGCCGTTTCCACCTGGGAGGTCCGCACCGCGCCCGCCGGAGCGAAACCGAACGCTGAGCACACCGCCGTCACCACGTTCGACAGCCCGTGGGTTGCCTCGTAGAGCACCCACGGGCGCTCTGCCAACTCCCGCGGATCGACAGTGGCCTGCCCTGCAAGCGGGTCATCCGGCGGCAGCACGAACACGAACTCCTCGGCCCCGACTTCGAGCACCTCTCCCATCGGCAGGCGCGGCAGCGGTCCGAATCCGAAGTCACCCTGGCCGTTGATCAGGCTCTCTTCCAGACGGTCGGCGTGGGTGTGCTCGTGCAGACGCAACGCCATCTTGGGATGCGTCTCACGCCACCGTTTGGCCACCGGCGGGATGATGCCCACCGCCAGGGAGGTGACCGTGGAGATCTCCAGTTCTCCCAGGACGCCCTCGGTGACAGCTTGTACCGCGCGCTGAGCGCGACCGACATCGGCGACGATGCGTTTGGCTTCGACGAAGAACGCCCGGCCCGCGGGTGTCAACCTCAATCCGCGTGGCAGGCGTTCGAACAGCGCGCCGCCCAGCTCCTTTTCGAGTGTGGTGATCTGGTGCGACAACGAGGGCTGGGCCAGATAGAGGTTGGCCGCCGCCTGGGTGATGGAACCTGCCTCCACCACCGCGACGAAATACTCGATCTGCCGCAGCCTCATTCGATCTCCCGGGTATAGCAATTCATCTATATGAGCCCCAAAGAAAGTGTCCTGGACAACTATGGGTCCGAGCGGAGAAGGTAGCACTGCGGATGTGGTCTGCACCACTGTTCGACTCGACCGGAAGGAACTTCATATGGACACCAACCTCAAAGGCAAGACCGCGATCGTCAGCGGCGCGGCATCCGGGATCGGTTTCGCCACCGTGCAATTGCTCATCGCCGAAGGTGCCAACGTCATCGGCGGAGATCTGCAGGCGCAGGCGCTGGCCGACCTCGACGACCGCGTGGTACCGGTGGAAGCTGACCTGTCCACCGACGAAGGCAACGAGGCCGTGGTGACGGCCGCGCTGGACCGGTTCGGCGGAATCGACATCGTGGTCAACAATGTCGGCACCTTCCCCTACCGCGACGGCTTCCTGTCCACCACCATCGACCAATGGCGCCAGGCCATCGAGATCAATTTCCTCTCGGCGGTGCGCCTGACCAAGCTGGCGCTGCCCGCCATGATCGAGCGCGGATCAGGATCGATAGTCACGGTGGCCAGCGAGTGCGGTCGCCAGCCCGATGTCTTCTTCGTCGACTACTCGGTCACCAAGGCCGCGCTGATCAATCTCTCCAAATCGTGGGCGAATGAGTTTGGCGCCAAGGGCATTCGGAGCAACATCGTCTCACCGGGGCCCACCAGAACAGCACAGTGGGACAAAGCCGGCGGCTTCGCCGAGAGCCTCGCCCAGGAATACGGTCTGGGCAAAGAAGAAGCCATCAAGCACTTCGCCACCGAAGTTCGCAAGCTACCGGTCGGCCATATCGGCGCGCCCGAGGATGTCGCCGCCGCGATCGTGTTCTTGTCCTCCGATCTGGCCAAGCAGGTCACCGGTGCCGAATACACGGTCAACGGCGGCAGTTACATCGCCGCCTGACCCCGGGCCCACCGGTCGGCGCTGGTGGCCTGCCAGCGCCGACCGGCATCAAACAACCCGTAGCAGTTCTAGCCTTCCGGCAGGTCGACGGGGTACGGTTGCCCGAAATCGGCCGATCGTGCCACCGCCGCCCATCGTTGATCGTCGGCAAGCAGCTGCTGATCCTGCGCGACGGCGGCCTCGATGGCAATGACTCCCAGCGGCAAGTGGTACGGCAGCTGCGGTTTTCGCGAAAGCCGGACCAGGATCTCAGCCGCCCGCTCCGGATCACCGGCACGCACGGCGTCGCTTTCACGAATGGCATTCATGGCACCGACCGTATCGGCGTACCGCTCGGGAATATCGCCGATCTGCATCGACGATCCGGCCCAGTCGGTGGCGATACCGCTGGGTTCCACGACCAATACCTTGATGCCGAAGGGCTCTGTCTCGGCTTTCAACACCCGACTGAAACCGTCGATCGCGAACTTGGCCGCCTGGTACGACGCGATACCGGCCGATCCGCCCGTACGTCCGCCCATCGACGAGATCTGGATGATGGTGCCGCCGCCCTGCTGCCGCAGCACCGGGACCGCCGCCTTCGACACGTTGTAGACACCCCAGAAGTTGGTCTCGAACTGCGCCCGGAAATCGTCGTCATCGCCGGTCTCGATGGGCGCGACGTTGGCGTACCCGGCATTGTTGACCACCACATCGACACTGCTGAACCGCTCACGTGCGGTCGCCAGCGCGGCGACGGCAGCCGCCGGATCGGTCACATCGAGTTGGATCGGGAGAATACGATCGCCGAATTCCTCGCTCAGATCGGCCAGGTGCGCGGGGTTGCGGGCGGTGGCGGCGACGCGATCACCGGCCTGCAGCGCCGCACGTGTCATCGCCCGGCCGAGCCCGCGCGATGATCCGGTGATGAACCAGACTGTGCTCATTAGTGTTTCCTCCGCTGTGTGATGGTTGTGCGGCTGAATGACGTGTGGCGCCCGCCTAGGACGCGAATCGGGCACTGAGTCCCCCGTCGACGTTCCAGCAGGCCCCGGTGACGAAGCTAGCCAGATCGGACGCCAGAAACGCTGCCACGGTGGCGATCTCGTTCGGGTCCGCGATACGCCCGAGCGGCTGGGTGCCGTTCAGGTGTGCCCAGGAAGCAGCCGGATCAGGTTGTGAGTCATATTGTTTGATCATCGGCGGGGTGCGGACGTATCCGGGGCAGACGGCGTTGACGCGAATGCGCTCGGGCGCCAGTTCCAGAGCCAGGGATCGCGTCAATCCCAACACCCCGGCCTTGGCCGCGGCGTAGGGGAACGTGCCGCGACGAGTGAGGTGAGCATGTATCGAGGAGATGTTGACCACTGCGCCCCCTCCGAGTGAGCGTTGTTGCGCGCTCACGTGTTTGGTGCACAGCCAGACTGACCTGAGGTCGACGTCGAACAGACGGTCCCAGTCCTGCGCCGAGAGGTCCATGGGATTGTCGAGCAAACCAACTCCGGCGTTGTTCACCAGCACCCCGATGGGACCCATGTCCGTAGCGATGGCGTCCACGACGCTGGCCACCTGCAACTCCGCGGCGACATCGCACAGGTAGAACGCGGCGCCCGCTCCGATGTCCGCGGCCGCGCGCCGGCCCGCCGACTGGTCACGGTCGAGGATGGCAACCCGTTGTCCGGCCGCGACGAGGCGGCGGGCGATCGCCAGCCCGATCCCCGAGCCACCCCCGGTCACCACCGCGGTCCCCGGCCCCGGGGGTAAGCACCACGGGGTCACAGCTGCGCGTCGGTTCTGGCGACAACATCCCGTTGCGCTTCAAGCTCAGCCAGACGTTGCATCAGACCCTGGTGCATCGCCGTATAGGCGTCGGTGCCCAGCACCAGGCGCAGCTGGGCCGGGTCGACGTCGACGCTGGCGATCATGGCCTGGGCCATCTTGACCGGGTCCCCCGGTGACGGCGGTAAGGCTGGATCATTGATGCGCCTGGTCATCGCTGCCGGGCTGCTGTCATAGGCAGCCAAGCGATTCTCGGCCAGCTGGGCAGAGCCCGAACGAAACTCAGTACGCGCGCCACCGGGCTCGACAATGGTCACGCCGATGCCGAACGGTGCGACGTCCTTGGCTGTGGACTCCATGAAGCCTTCGATACCCCACTTGCTGGCATGGTAGAGCGACGCTCCGGGGTTGGTGGCTTGACCGCCATATGTGGAGAGTTGCAGGATTCGTCCACCGCCCTGGGCCCGCAGGTGCGGCAACGCGGCTTTGACGACATGGATGGCGCCGACCAGATTGGTGCCAATCTGGGCCGCGATCTGCGCGTCGGAAAGTTCTTCCACAGCTCCGAACAATCCGTATCCGGCGTTGTTGACCACCACATCGATCCGACCCCACCGCTCGAACGCACCATCCACCACCCGATGCACCGCCGAGGTGTCGGTGACATCCAGGACATCGACGCCGAATCGGTCGCCGTACGCCTCCTGGAGGTCGGCGACCGAATTCGGTTTACGGACGGTGCCCGTCACCCGATCACCCCGCGCGAGCAGCAGCTCGCTGAGATGGCGACCGAAGCCGCTGTTCACTCCTGTGATGAACCAATTGCGGTGCGTCATAGCTTTCCGTTCGGTGAAGATGATTCGCTCGGTCACTGTCCGATGCAACGGCCTAAAGGCGCCAACCATTCCCGAAAAGCTGCTCTGGCCAATGACATTCACAGAGCTGGCTCATGGCATCGTCAGCACCACCCGGAAGCGGGCCTCGTTGCGCATCATCCGGGCGTACCCGTCGGCGACGGAATCCAAGGGCATCTCCTCGGTCCACGCCCGGATACCCTGCAGGGCAGCGAAATTCAGGGTGTCCTCGATGTCGGCCGCGCTGCCGGCGGGATGTCCGTGCACTGTCCCGGTGGAGTTGATCAGTTGAAGCGGTGTGACGTGAACAGGATCCGCCGACACCCCGAGCGTCAACAGCTCGCCGTGCGGGGCAAAGCCGTCGATGGCGGCGCTCATGGCCGCCGAATTCGTGGCCGTCGCGGCCACCACCCGCGCGCCTCCGAGTTTGCGTAGTTCGGCGGCGACATCATCGTTGGTGGAGTCGATGTAATGGTGCGCGCCCAGTTCTTCTGCCAGCGAAGATTTCTCGTTGCCGCGGGCGATGGCGACGGTGCGGTAGCCCATCTTGGCAGCGAACTGCACGCCCAGATGACCGAGCCCCCCGATGCCCAGAATGGCCACCAGATCGCCTGGCCATGCGCCGGCTCGCCGGAGAGAGTCGAACATTGTGACTCCGGCGCAGGCCAGCGGCGCGGCCTGCGCCGCGCTGAGCTGGTCCGGAATGCGTGCCAATGCACTGCTGGGCACAACCACGAGCTCGGCGAAGCCGCCCCTGAAGGAGGCGCCGGTGATCTTGGCCTGCGTGCAGTGCATGAACTGTCCTCTGCGGCAGTAGAAACAGTGCCCGCAGTAACCTCCCGACCATCCCACGGCCACCCGGTCGCCCACATTCCATCCGACGACGCCGTCGCCGAGCGCATCGATGCGCCCCGCGACTTCGTGCCCAGGAGTCATGGGGAACGTGGTTCCCGGAAGGTGCCCGGCAGCCAGCTGTGAATCGGAATGACAGATCCCGCACGCTTCTACGCGGACTCTGACGGTGCCGGGACTGGGTTCTGGCACCTCGAGATCCGTCAGCTCCAGAGGTCCAGAGGGCGACTTGACGTCGACGGTGCGGTAAGTGGGCATCAGCATTCTCTTTCTGAGTAGTTCGGCCGCCGCGGAAGGTCAGCGCACCCTGATATCGGACAGTTCGATGGACACCATCGGTCGGTCATGGATCGGACGGCCGGTGCCGTCGCGCAGGTAGATCATTCGGGTGGCGGGCACCACCAGGCCGTCGACCTCGCAGAAGTCGCTGAGGTAGTGCACAGCCGGCGCGGCACCCGCGATATCGACGTCGTAGTCGCGTCGCCGGATGAACCCGTTGTCATCGATGTAGAGCGTCTGCCATGCACTGTGGGTGTCGATCCCCGCCGGATAGTGCACCCGCAACCGCCGCCAGGTGTGCGTCCCCTCGCACCATGTGCCGTCCTGCCGGAGTTTGACCCCGGACATGGTGAGGCTCAACGGTTCAGCGACATACGTCCACAGCGAATACCCGATGAAGTAGGCGGCCTGCAGATTCGACCATGGCGACTGCAGACCGTGACCGCCGAAGGACAGCCGCGGGTGGGCCAGGATCTCGATGAGATCGCCGTCGACCGTTTCGATGCTCACCCGCTCGAGGCAGTAGACGGACTTGAAATCAGAGCCGCCGAAAGGGCGCACGCTGGCGCGCTGGTCCTTGAGCCACACGGTCATCTCACCGTCACCGGCTGCTTCCGGTACGCCTTTGAGGGCCCAGAGCTCACCGCCGAGGCGCTGGTGCGCCACGACGGCGGTTGCGCGAACCCACCGGGTGCGCCCGCCGTAGGCGTCCAGCACCTCATCGAGGATGTCGCGCATGCGGACACCATGTCACCGCGCCGCGGGCGCGGGCATCAGTCGAATGACTCGAGTCGGCCCGAACGCTGATACGTCGGTAGGGTTGCCGGCGACGGATCTGCTGTCAGGAAGAGAAGTTCGCGCAAGTGCTGGGTCGTGCTCGGGAACTGGAGATCGGACGGGCCGAACTCGACGCCGTCGTGGCCGACGGGGCGGGCCGCGCGCTGGTGATCGAGGGCGAGCCGGGGCTGGGCAAGACCACCCTGGTAACCGAGCTGGCCGCGCAGGCCCGCGCGGTCGGCTTCCGCGCACTGTCCTGCGCGGGTGTGCAGAGTGAATCTGGGATCGGCTTCGCCGGGTTGCACCAGCTCATCTACCCGCTGTTGGATCTGGCGCCACGGTTGCCCACCCGGCAGCGGGTCGCTGTGCTGACAGCATTCGGGATCGAGGACGGTCCCACACCCGAGCGTCTCTTGATCAATCTCGCGGTACTCGGGCTGATCGAGGAGGCAGCCCAACAGCAACCGCTGGTGCTGGTGGTCGATGACGCGCAATGGCTGGACCCGTCGACGCTGGATGTGGTGACCTTCGTCGGACGCCGGCTGAGAATCGCGCAGGTGCTGTTGCTGTGTGCGGTACGCCCGGACCCGGCCGGTCAACCGCGTCATCTCGAGGAGCTGCCGCGCCTCCGGCTGGGCGCGCTGCCCGTCGATGCCGCCACCAATCTGCTCGATCAGGTGATCGAGGGCGACGTGGCATTGCACGGCCTCGGCACGTCTACCCGCGCCCGGATTCTGGCCGAGGCCTCGGGAAACCCGCTGGCGGTGATCGAACTGGCCACCGCACTGGCCGACCAGGACATACCAGATCAGCCGTGGTCGGACGCGCCGTTGCCCACCACCCGGCGCATCGAGAATGCGTTTCTGGGCCAGCTTTCGGGTCTCAGTCCAGCCGAACAGACGCTATTGCTGGTGGTTGCCGCCGCGGGCACATTGACGGTGGGTGAACTCAATCGCGCCGCCGGGCATCTGGGAGTAGGCGACAGTCAGTACGCGACGCTGCACACCTGCGGGCTGACGAAGATGGCCGCGGGCCGTCTGGAGGTTCGGCACCCGTTGATCCGGTCGGCGGTTTACGGTGCCGCCAGTCTGACAGCACGGGCCGCGGCACATCGCGCTGTCGCTGCCGCCCTGGAGAACCCTGCGCGCGCCATGTGGCACACCGCGGCGGCAACCTATGGCCCTGACGAAGCGGTGGCGGCCGAACTGGAACGTGCGGCAGCCACCGCCAGCGCCACCGGCGCGCACGCCGAGGCCGCGGTGGCCCTGCGAAGAGCTGCGGCCGTCTCGCCCGAGGACAACGGCAAGCTGCGTAGGCTGACGGCAGCCGCAGAAGCGGCTCGCCGGGCCGGACTGGGCGGGGAAGCCACCGCGATCCTTGACGAGGCGGTTGCCCTGCAGCCCGGGTTGCGCGAAGCCGTGCAGTTGGAGGTGACGCGTTACGTGCTCGCCGCGATGGGGGCGGCACCGGGTCGCTCCGTTGTCGAACTGACCCGCCTGGCTACGCAATTCGGCCGTGAACCGGCTCCGGAAGCGCGGTACGGACAGGCTTTCCTGCTCGCCGCCGCCACCATCCGCTGGCAGATGTATGGCCAGGCCGCCGACGATCGCGAAGCTGTCACCGCAGGCCTGCGACAGGCGCGACCGGCGAATGCCGAGGCACCGGTGGTACAGGCCATGCTGGACATCGCTGATGCCACGATCGCACACCGCGGAAACACGACTTCTTTTGCGGTGCAGGCGAAATCGCTGATAGAAGACTTCCGCGACGATCCGCTGTTGCTCAGCGCCATCGCGTTGGCGTGTGAGTACACCTGGAATCTCGATACCGCCGAAGAGGCGTGGTCGGCGGTATCTGCGTGCGCCACCGCGGTGGACTCCCCGGTTCACGAATCAGATGGCCTACGCGGTCGTGCGCAGCTGTATCTGCATACCGGAGAACTGGATGAAGCGCAGGTGGCCGCCGACGCCGCACTGCGGCTGGCCGACAGCGCCGCCATCCCAGGGATGGCAGCCGCGGCGGCGGCCACCCTGGCCAGGGCATCGGCCTGGCGAGGTGATTTCGCCACCGCCGAAACGGCACTCATCCAGGGACGTGACTGGGTGCGCACCGACCCGGATGTGGTGTGGAATGCCCAACTACTGTGGGCATCCGGGTTGGCAGCCTTAACCATGGGGGACCATGCCAGAGCGGTGGCCGACCTGTCACGCCTGGCAGCGCATCCGCAGGTTGACCTCTGGGCCGTCGGCGATCTGACCGAGGCCGCCATCGCAGCCGGACAGCCCGATCTGGCGCAGGCGGCGGTACGACGCGCGCTCGATGAGGCCGCCCATATCGATTCGGCATTCCTGACGATGCTCTCGCACCGCTGCCTCGCCGAGTTGTCCACCGACCCCGACGACGCCGAAGCCTCGTTCGTGACCGCTGTGGCCGCGGGTGCCAACAGCACCGCGACGTTAGAGCAAGCCAGAACTCAGTTGGCGTTCGGGCAGTGGCTGCGCCGCAAACGGCGCATCGTCGCCTCACGAGAGCACCTGGCAGCGGCCGCCAACGCCTTCACGGCGGCGGGCGCGCGACCCTGGGCCGACAAGGCCAGAGCCGAACTGCGGGCCGCCGGGGTGGCTCCTGCGACCGGTTCTGCGGTGCGGTCTTCGGAATTCGAGTCCCTGACCGCCCAAGAACTGCACATCGCTCGGTTGGCCGCTGCGGGCTTGACGAACCGCGAGATCGCCGACCGCGTGTATCTCTCACACCGCACCGTCGCCGCGCACCTCTACCACGTCTTCCCCAAACTCGGGGTCACCACCCGAAGCCAGCTCGCGGCTGCACTACAGGCGCATGCCGCCGCAACGGGCTGACTGCCTGCGCATCACCACCACCTTCCCGATGGCGTGACCGTATTCGATCTCCTTGTGCACCTGACGAATTCCTCAGCATTCAGTCCGGTGATCGTGTTCGCCACCTTGTCCTGATCACACCGTTGTCGACGAGATCCGCTGTCGCGGCCAGGAGCCGCTGCTGGGCGAGCATGTCGTGGCCCAACAGCGCGCGGGTGACATCAACTCTCAATGCCAGGCGATGCCCTTGCGCTTCACCGCCGCAGTTCCGGGACGTCGATGGTGACGTCCACCAACGCCTCTGGATTGTCTATCGGCAGCGCCTCGAACGACGCCACCGCATTCATCGTTGTCACGTCGGCTCCCACCGTGAGTCGTCAGTGACAGGCGTCCTGCGTCGCCTCTCGGCACCGGCCACCGCCAACCTTCGTCGAACCCGCATACCCGACGCATCAGTCGAATGACCACTTCACGCGCAAAACCGTGTGGCCATGGCAGCCCGACGGGGAGCGGTTGAGCCGGTGCATGACTCGTTCGAAAGCAGTCAAACGTCTGGTGCCCGAGGCTCACCGCCGCGGTAACGCTGTAACAGCAGAGTTCCGCCACACGACAGGAGAACACGATGAACACCGAGGGCACAACCGTCGACAGCACCCGCTGGGGCGGTGCCCCGCAGACCAGGTCAATGTCGATCGGCGACATCACCGTCACCTACATTCAGGACGGCACCGCGCAGATCGCGCCCTCGGTCCTGTTGCCAGACAGCCCACCATCGTTCTGGGACGCCAACACTGACCTGCTGGACCCCGACGGTTACCTACTCCTTGGAGCCGGCGGTCTGCTGGTGCGGGGCGACGATTGGTCGATTCTGATCGACACCGGCCTGGGACCGTTGGCCATCACCCCGTCGCTGGAGGGACTGGGCCACGTGCAAGGCGGTGCTCTGCTGACTTCCCTCGCCCGGCAGGGGCTCACCCCAGCTCAACTGTCGGCGATCGCCATCACGCATCTGCACGCCGACCACATCGGTTGGTGGGCCAATGGAACCGGCGCTGACGGGCGGGGGCCGTTCGCTGACCTACCCGCCTACATCGGCGCCGCGGGGTGGGAGCACGGCAAGAACACGGGAGACCCGACGCTGGCGCCCGCGATCGAGGCACTCGCCCGCGCCATCCGTGCCGTCGCCGACGGAACCAACATCGCGCCCGGGGTGACAGTGCTGGCCACTGCGGGGCACACCCCTGAGCACACCGCCTATGTCATCGAGTCACGCGGGCAACGGCTGATCGCCTTCGGCGATGCCTTCCACTCCACTGCGCAGTTCGCGCACCCAGAGTGGGCAGACAGCATGGACCACGACGCGTCCGCGGCCCGCGCCACCCGGATGTCGCTGCTGCACATGCTGACAGAACCAGGCACCTACGGGTTCGGCGTGCACTTCGCCGACGTCACATTCGGCAGGGTGGTCGAAAGTCGAGACGGCTACGCGTGGCGACCCGTCCTCTGACCCCGGCAATTTGCCCCTTGCTTGGGTGGCGATTCCGAGTACAGGACCAGGCGCTGACGCGCCACTCGGAGCGACCCACGGGCGCCAAGACCACCTGATGGGTTGCCAAAGTTCCTCGCCCACTGCGCGGAACGTAGATAAAGCGCAGTACACTTGCTGCTCGCGGTAAGACGTGTTAGTTGCTACACATGAATTGAAACGCACGCTGAAGGGTGCTAGTTTCGAGACATCTCCTCGGGTATCGCTCAGATCACATCCCCGATGGTTAAGCGGTACGGATTTGCGGGTAATGAGGTCGGCGAGATGTCGATGACAGTGCACCAGTGGTAACGGTCCGATCGTGTCAGCGCGTGACCGTGACCGGTGTTCAACAGGGAGCGAAGTATGAAGGTTGTCTTGTTCTGCGGTGGCTACGGGATGCGGATGCGCACCGCGCAGGACGACGTCATACCCAAGCCACTCCAGATGGTGGGCCCACGCCCGCTGGTCTGGCACGTGATGCAGTACTACGCCCACCACGGCCACAAGGACTTCATCCTGTGCCTGGGCTACGGCGCAGAGAAGATCAAGGAGTACTTCCTGCGCTACAACGAGACCCCCTCGAACGACTTCGTGCTGGCCGACGGCAAGGTGCAGATGCTGTCGTCGGATATCGCCGACTGGACCATCACCTTCGCCGAAACCGGTATCGAATCCCCCATCGGCGAGCGGCTCCGCCGGGTCCGTAAGTACCTCGGCGATGACGACTACTTCCTGGCCAATTACGCCGACGTCCTGACCGATGCCCCGCTCGACACGATGGTCGAGAACACCGTCAACAACGGGGCTCTCGCCTCGATGCTGGTGGTTCCGCCGGCCTCGTCGTTCCATTGTGTCGACCTCTCCCCCACCGGTGAGGTCAAAGAGGTCCAGCCGCTGGCCGAGATGTCCGTCGGGATCAACGGCGGCTATTTTGTGCTGCACCGTGACGTCATCGACCTGATTCCGGAGAACGGCGATCTGGTGGGTGACGCCTGCTTCTCCTTGGCCGGCACCGGAAAGTTGATCGGCTACCGCCACGAAGGGTTCTGGAAGCCGGCGGACACCTTCAAAGAGCGCGCCGAACTCGACACCGACTACAACAAGGGCGTGCGGCCGTGGGCGCTCTGGGAGAACAAGGCCGCCGCGTGACGACGCTGTCACCGCAGAGCATTTCGAGTGTCGCGGTGGTCGGGGCGCACTGCGACGACATCGCGATCGGCGCCGGAGCCACCCTGCTGCAGCTGACCCGGCGCAATCCCGGCCTCGTGGTCCACGCTCTGGTGCTCACCGGAGCCGGGACCGAACGGGAGATCGAGGAGAAGAACGCGTTTGCGGCGATGTGCGGCGACGCCCAGGTGCACCTGACGGTAGCCGGCTTTCCGGACGGCAGGCTGCCCCTGCACTGGAGTGAGGTGAAAAGCCGGGTGGCCGAGTTCCGGCGCACCTGCGAACCCGATCTGGTGATCGGCCCGCAGCGACACGATGCCCACCAGGATCACCGGCTGCTCGCCGAGGTGATGCCCACCGAGTTCCGCGGGCACCTGTACTGGGGCTACGAGATTCTCAAGTGGGAGTCGGATCTGCCCACCCCCAACGTGTTCCACCCGGTCACCGCGGAGATCGCCGCGCAGAAGGAACGGCTGCTGCACACCAGCTATCCCTCCCAGACCGGCAAGCCGTGGTTCGACGCCGAGGCCTTCCTCGGCCTGATGAGAATCCGCGGCGTCCAGTGCCAACACCGCTACGCCGAAGGCTTTGTCGCGGACAAGATCACTATCGAATTGGAAGAACACTCATGCGTGTCTTGATCACCGGATCCGACGGTTACCTTGGTGCGCTGGTGGCGCCGTACCTGCATTCCCACGGTATCGAGGTGGTGGGGCTGGACACCGGCTACTACAAGTCGGGTTGGCTGTGCTCGGAACGTCTGGCCGGCACCGGGCCCTACACACCGGCGACACTGGTCCGCGATATCCGTGACGTCACCGTCGACGATCTCCGCGGTTTCGACGCCGTGGTGCACATGGCGGAGCTCAGCAACGACCCGCTGGGCGACCTGATCGGCGAGGTCACCTACGACATCAACCACGGGGGCAGCGTCCATCTGGCGCAGTGCGCCAAACAGGCTGGGGTGACGCGGTTCGTCTACATGTCCTCGTGCAGCGTGTACGGCGCGGCGGACGGTATCGTCGACGAGACCAGCCCGCTGAATCCGCTGACGGCGTACGCGAAGTGCAAGGCCATGGTGGAACGGGACCTGACCGCGATGGCAGACGACGGTTTCTCGCCGACGTTCCTGCGCAACGCCACCGCTTTCGGCGCCTCGCCGCGGATGCGGTTCGACATCGTGCTGAACAACCTTGCCGGACTGGCGTGGGTGAACAGCACCATCGCCATGACCAGCGACGGCACCCCATGGCGTCCGCTGGTGCACGGCCTGGACATCGCCCAGGCGATCAGGTGCGCGCTGACCGCCGACCGCGAAACCGTGCACACTCTGGTGGTCAACGTCGGCAGCGACGAGAACAACCGCACCGTGCGCGATATCGCGACAGCGGTGGGTGACGAATTCCCGGGCTGCACGGTCACTTTCGGCCCACCCAGCGCGGACCAGCGCAGCTACCGGGTGGACTTCTCCCGGATCCGGAACGTGTTCCCCGAGTTCACCGCGCAATGGGACGTGGCCCGCGGAGCTGCACAGCTGCACCGCGTGTACGGCGCCATCGAACTGACCGAGGCGATGTTCTACGGCCGCGGCCACACCCGGCTCAAGCAGATCGAATACCTGCTTGCCACCGGACAACTCGACAGCCGACTGTTCTGGAGTGAGCATGCGCTGCAGACTGTGTGACTCCGACCGGTTGCGCAGCATTCTCGATCTGGGCGCCACACCGCCCTGCGAGAAGTTCCTCTCCGAAGCCGAACTCGATCTACCGGAATCGACATACCCGCTGCATCTGCGGCTGTGTGAGGATTGCCTGCTGCTGCAGATCCCGGCACTCATCACTCCGGAGGACACCTTCACCGAGTACGCCTACTTCTCGTCGTTCTCGGACAGCTGGGTGGCGCATGCCAAGACATTTGTCGCCGAGACCACCCGACGGCTGGGGCTGGGACCCGACTCGCTGGTGGTCGAGGTGGCCAGCAATGACGGATACCTGCTCCAACATGTGGTTTCGGCCGGAATCCCCTGCCTCGGTATCGAGCCGTCGGTGAATGTCGGCCTCGCAGCGCGAGAACGCGGAGTGCCCACCACCACCGCCTTTCTGGACGAGGCCCTGGCGGCCGACGTGCGGGCTGAACACGGCCCTGCCGACCTGGTGGTGGCCAACAACGTGTATGCCCACATCCCGGATCTCCTCGGCTTCACCCGGGCGTTGCGGGCACTGCTGGATGACCAGGGCTGGCTCAGCATCGAAGTGCACCACGCGCTGGATCTGGTGCGGTACGGCCAGTTCGACACCATCTATCACGAACATTTCCAGTACTACACCGTGTTGTCGGCCATGCGGGCGTTGGCCAGTGCTGATCTGGCGGTGGTCGATGTCGAGCTGTTGACCACCCATGGCGGATCGATCCGGCTGTGGGCGCGTCCGCTCGCGGCTGCCGGAGAGCCCAGCCAGCGGGTGCGTGACGTGCTCGCCACCGAAGCCGCCCACGGGCTGCACGAGGTCGACGGATACCGTCAGCTGAAGGGCCGCACCGAGGCGATTCGGCACGAACTGCTCCGCTTCCTGCTGGACTGCCGCGCCGAAGGCAAACGCGTGGTCGGCTATGGCGCGCCGGGCAAGGGCAACACGCTGCTCAACTACGCCGGCATCCGCTCGGATCTGATCGAGTACATCGTCGACCGAAACCCCTACAAACACGGCAGATTCACCCCCGGTACGCGGATTCCGATCCACGATCCCGCCCTGCTGGCCATCGACCGGCCCGACGTGGTGCTGGCCTTGCCGTGGAACCTGGAAACCGAGTTGACCGCGCAGCTGAGCTATATCGCCGAGTGGGGCGGGCAACTGTACTTCCCGCTGCCGGAGATGCATCGGGCTACAGCTTGGTGAGCAGCTCAGCCCAGCTTCCCGCCGCCGCATCGCGTGCCGAGATCTGTGTCACCGGTTGCGGCCACGCGATGGCGAGTTCGGTGTCATGAGGGTTGACCGAGAGGTCCTCGGCCGGGTCGTGCGGCCGGTCGATCCGGTAGCACACGTCGGCCTCGGGAGTCAGTGCCTGAAATCCGTGCAAGAACCCGGGCGGGATGTACAGATGGCGAAAAGTGTTGTCGTCGAGCAGGAACGTCTGCTGCTGACCGAACGTCGGCGAATCTCTGCGGATATCGACCAGCACGTCGGACACCGCTCCCCGGGCGCACCGCACCAGCTTGGCCTCACCCCGGCCGGAACGGCCGTGCATCCCGCGCAGCGTTCCCTGCACCGAGCGGGACTGGGAGTCCTGGACGAAGGTCGCCGACACCGCCGCACCGAGGTAGCTGTCGAAGATGTCCGCATCGAAGGTCCGCGAGAAGAAGCCACGGTGATCATGATGAGGTTCGTTGTTGAGTACCAACACATCCGCCAGCCGCGCCTGCTCGATCCGCACCGGGTGATTGTGGCATGAAATCGTGTCGCGGATGCGCCGGACCGGATCTGCATCCGGTGCTGGATCTGGGTCTGGTGCCGGCGGCCGACCATTTCCCGCCGGCGGAAACACCGCTGTCCGACCGGGAATCGACACACCCGCTGAGCATGGTCCTGTGTTCGGGGTGCGGGCTGGCGCAATTGGCCGACGACGACACCGACACCGAGGAACCGCGCGGTATCGAGCCGTTGGCGCTGCGATTACAAGCCGCCGACGCGGTGCACCGAGTGGCCGAGGCCGGCTGGTTGCGCGGTACCACCGTCCGGGAGTTCGGCAGCCCCCACGGCGGAAGTTGGCTTCCGCTGCTACCCGACTTCGCCAGCGCCGAGACCGCCCTCATCGTGCTGGACTGCTTCGGGATCATGCACGACGCCGACCAGCGGGAGGCGTTCCGTATCCGCAGCGCCGCGACGGCCCCGGGCGGGGTGCTGCTGCTGCAGTTCCACTCACTGTTGACGATCGTGGAGCAGGGTCAGTGGAATGCCCTGCGGCACGGCCACTTCGGCTACTACTCACTGACCGCGCTGCGCAGACTGCTGAGTGCGGTGGGGATGAGTGTGGCGGCGTCATGGGAATTCGACCTCTACGGAGGCACCGTCTTGGCCGCCGCAGTGCACGGTCACGCCGAGCCCGACCCGACCACCTCGGCGATCCTGGAGCGCGAACAACGCTTCGGAATCACCGAACCGTCGGTGGTCGCACAACTGGGGCGCGGTGCCCGTGCTCAGTCAGCAGCGTTGCGAAACTGGCTGGAATCAACGCAGAACCGGGTCTACGCCTACGGGGCGTCCTCCCGTGCGGTGGCGCTGTTCTGCCTGGCCGGCCTGGACCGGCGGCTCCTGGCGGGCGTCGCCGACGCGTCCACCGCCAAGCAGGGTCGCCGAATGCCGGGCACCGACATCCCGATCATCGCTCCGGAGACCCTCGAAGCCGCGGCACCCGACGAGATACTGCTCACCGTCCCCGACATCCTCGGCGAAGTGTCACAACACTTCCCCGGGCTGAACGGGCGGTGGCGCACCAGCTGGTGAATCCGCGTCGGGCGGATTGGCCCGCGCCAGCCAACCCGGATCCCGTTTGTTGCGCCGGAAGTAGCGCAGCACCGGCACGATCAGCAGCGCGGCGGTCACCGATTCCACCGCCAGGTAGGCCCAACCCACACCGATGACCCCAAACATGTCGGTGGTCACGAAAGACCCGCCGATGATCAGCGTCGCCGCCGTGACCCGGATACCGAAGATCAGCCCCAGGCGGCGCTCCACCCGGGCGAAACCCTCGTAGATGGCCGACACCGCTGACAGCGGGATGAACAGTGCGGCAAGGTACAACAGCGACTCGCCGTGCTGCCGGTACTCCCCACCCACCAGGCCCAACGCGAACGGGCCCGCGGTCACCAGCCCCAGACTGCCGACGAGCGCGGCGATCGAGGTCATCTGCACCATCCGCTTCGAGAGGCTCGCCACCTTGTCGGGGTGTGCTGCGACCTCGGCCACGAACGGGCTGATGATCAGGTGCATGGTCATGTACAGCACGCTGACGATGGCCCACGCAATGGTGAAATGCGCGTTGGCCACTGCGCCGAACTGGCTGAGCACGATCAGCGGCACCACCAGAGGTGCGACCACCGAGGCCGCGGTGAGACCGAACGACGGCCCGAAGTACTGCGCGATCTCCCGGCGGGGCGGCAGGGTGGGGGCGGCCAGGAATCGCGGGTCGGTGCGGTAGCGGTGCTGCATCGCCGCCAGGATGACGATCACCGCGAGCGCGCCCGTCACACCCCAGGACAACACGATGGCCAGCGCACTGCCGGTCCACGCGAAAGCGACGAGGGCCACCAGCTTGACCACGGCGTGGAAGGTGTTCTTGGCCGCCGCCCAGCGGGCGACGCCCAGGCCGGTGGTGGCCTTGTCCTGCAACGTGAACAACGCATGCTCCACCACCAGCAGTGGGTACAGCAGCACCATCCAGCTGGACACGAAAAGCTCGTCGGGCCCCAGGAACACGGCTCCGATGCCGGCGACCAACGCCGCACACGCGACCACCAGGAAACCGCGCAGCAGCAGCCCGCCGGTGCGGGTGCCGGCCAGAGGCAGGAACCGCTCGAACAGCGCGTCGATACTCAACAACGACAGCGCCGCCAGCATGATCGCCGAGTTCAGCACCGCCGACCCGACGCCCACCGCTTCTGGCGGGTACAACCGCGCGGCGGCACCCCAGAACGCCAGGCCCAGCACGCCGGTCAGCAGGTTGGAGAAGATCAGGGAGTAGGTGTTCAGGCGCAGATTACGCTGCGCGGGAGCCTCTTCCGCCAGCGTCATCGATGCCGTCGCGCGTCACGGCGTTTACTGATCGCGAAGAGGACGATTCGCCGTAACTGCTTGTCGTAGGTGTTGACCCGGCAGATCATCCGGTCGGTACCCGTGATGCCCCAGCGTTGCTGCGCGGCGAGGACACTGACAAACGCCTTGTGCTGCGCCAGCTGTGAGCGAACCGCCATGGTGGCCGAGACGGTCTGGCTGCCGAACCGGAACGACGCGAGAGTGCGTGGGATGCCGTAGAACTCGCCGTGATGCAGCAGGCGGACCCACAGCTCGACATCGGCGAGGAACAGCAGTTCGTCACGGAAACCGCCGGCACGGAGGAAATCGGCGCGCCGGAACATCACCGCCGCGGGGGCTCCGATGGGGTTGGTTCCGCTGCGGACGATGCGCCGGACCACACGGTCGGCGGGGTGGCGTCCGATGACTCCCCGCAGGCCACGGCCGGGCCGCAGCAGCACGCCTTCGTCGTCGACGAAATCGGTCTGCACGCCGACAAGGGCGACGTCGGGGTTGCTGTCCAGGACAGCGGTCTGCGCGGCGACGCATTCGGGGTGCAGGATGTCGTCGGCGCACACGAGTTTGACGTAGTCGCCCCGGCACTCGGCCACCGCACGGTTGAAGTTGTCCACCAGCGGAACCGTGGAATCGTTGCGGACCACGCGAATCCGGTTGTCGTCGAAGCTGTTCAGCACCGCTGCGGTGCCGTCGGTGCAGTTGTTGTCGAGCACCACCACTTCGAAGTCGTCGTGCCGTTGTGCCAGCAGACTCTCGATGGTGCGGCGGATGTGCCGTTCGGCCTGGTAGGCGGGCACACACAGCGACACCTTGGGACGGTCGGCGTCGCCGGCGGCGGCGGGCCGGCTGTCCACCTGCACCAGGCCGGTCACTGCGCTCGCTCCCGGGGCAGATTTTCGACAGTGGGTGCGGTGACCGCGCGGCGGCCGAGGCGGCGGCGGAGGAAGGTGCCGAACGGGATGACGTTGGTGTCGGCGCTGGTGCGCGGGGCTTTCACCCTGCTGTGCGAATGGAATTCGCTGCAGATGGTGCGCAGCACCCGCAGGCCGTCGCGCACCGCATTGAGATTGCTCTCCCCGTGAATCCGGTTAGCCTCGTGGCTGTGCACCTCGGCGATGGTCAGACCGCGTGCGACGGCACGGACGTTGACCATCGTCTCGATCTCGAATCCGTCACCCCACTGCGGTTCGCGAGTGGTGCTGTCCGGCAGGTCGATGACGTCGAGGCAGTACCGCCAGAAAGCGTTGTAGCCGTAGCACAGATCGCTGTAGGTGGCCGAGAACAGGATGTTCACCAGTGCGTTGAGTCCCCAGTTGCCGGCGCGGCGGATCCTGGTGATGTCGACGCTGCCGCCGCCGGCGATGAAGCGGGAGCCCTTGGCGAAATCGGCGCCGGCCAGCAGCGCGCCGACGAAACGAGGGATCTCCGCCGGATCGGTGCTGCCGTCGGCATCGATGGCGACGATGATGTCGCCGGAGGCGGCGGCGAACCCGCAGGCGAGTGCATTGCCCTTGCCTTTCCGGGTCTGCTGGATGTGCACGGCGTCCGGCCACAGCTGGCGGGCGACGGCCACGGTGTCGTCGACGGAGCCACCGTCGACGACCACGATCTCATCGATCCCGGCGGGCATGCGTTGGGCAACATGCGGCAGGTTTCGCGCTTCATTGAGCGCCGGGATGATCACCGACACCGAGGGCAGCGGGTCATCACCCGGCAGGGCGTCGCGGATACTGATCGCAGGGGTCATCAACACGTCTTCCGTTACAGAGTCGGGCGGTCTGGCTGCGGGCGTTTCTGTGGATCAGATGCGCATGACTTTTTCGGCCGTCCCCCGAACGCCCTGCGTTGGCTGATCGTTACGGTAGCTAATTCGTAACACGGCTCCTTGTACCCAAGCGAGCCAGAATGTATGCAAATGATGAAGGTCACATATTGACATGCCGGTCGATTGCTGGAATTGCAAATGACGGTCACGAAGATAACATCGCAGCTGTTGGTCGCCGATAACGAGGCCCAAGTGGCAGAAACTGTCTCGTTTGCCACTTTTGCACGCATCGGTCAAGGGCAAAGCCAGCCCGCCCGGGCCGGGCCCACGGCAGGACGCGCCACATTACGAAAGAGCACATTTCCAGCAGTGATGCTGGCTCAGACCCCGATGGGTTTGGTGGCGGCGTGCAGAGCGACAATGCCTGCAGTCAGATTGCGCCACCGGACCTGCGACCAGCCAGCCTCCGAGATCAGCCGCGCCAATGCCGCCTGATCGGGCCAGGCGCGGATGGACTCGGCCAGATACTCATAGGACTCCGGATCGCTGGACACCACGCGTGCCATCGCCGGCAGCGCCCGCATCAGGTACTCCTTGTAGACGGTCGCGAACACCGGAACCGTCGGCGTGGAGAACTCGCACACCACCAGGCGGCCACCCGGCTTGGTCACCCGCGCCATCTCGCGCAGCCCACCCACCGTGTCGACCACATTGCGCAAACCGAAGCTGATGGTCACCGCGTCGAAAACCCCGTCATCGAACGGTAATTTCGTGGCGTCGCCGGCCACCTTCGGGACGGGCCGGGCGGCGCCGGCGGCCAGCATGCCGACCGAGAAATCGCACGCCACACACCACGCGCCGGACTTCGCGAGTTCCACCGTGGACACGGCCGTACCGGCCGCGAGGTCGAGCACGCTGTCCCCCGACCCGATCCGCAACGCCGACCGGGTGGCGCGCCGCCAGAAGCGATCCTGGCCCATCGAGAGCACGGTGTTGGTGAGGTCGTAACGACGGGCCACGGCGTCGAACATCGAGGCGACCTCGTGGGGGTCCTTGTCCAGCGTCGCGCGGCTCACCTACTTAACGCTACCTGTGAACTTTTGCCTTCCGGGAATGGGCGTCATCCGCCAGTGTTGGTAGCCGAAGACAGCAACCACGAAGGGGCAACATGGCAGAGAAGGTCTGGTTCATCACGGGCACCTCCCGCGGCTTCGGCCGGGAGTGGACGATCGCGGCGCTGGAGCGCGGCGACAAGGTTGCCGCGACGGCCCGCGATACCGCGACCCTGGACGACCTGGTGGCCAAGTACGGCGACGCCCTGTTGCCGATCACACTCGATGTCACCGACCGCGACGCCGACTTCGCCGCCGTGGCGCAGGCTCACGAGCACTTCGGCCGACTCGACATCGTGGTCAACAACGCCGGCTACGGACAGTTCGGGTTCATCGAGGAACTCTCCGAGCAGGAAGCGCGCGACCAGATCGAGACGAATGTGTTTGGCGCCCTGTGGATCACCCAGGCCGCTTTGCCGTACCTGCGGGCACAGCGCAGTGGGCACATCATCCAGGTGTCCTCCATCGGCGGGATCACCGCCTTCCAGAACGTCGGTATCTACCACGCCTCGAAGTGGGCACTCGAGGGTTTCTCACAGGCACTGGCGCAGGAAGTCGAGTCGTTCGGTGTGCACGTCACGCTGATCGAGCCGGGCGGTTTCGACACCGACTGGGCCGGGCCGTCGTCCAAGCGCGCGACACCGCTGCAGGACTACGCCGAAGCCCACGAGGCGGCCAACGCCGCCCGCGCCAAGCGCGTGGCCAAGTCCGGCGATCCGGTGGCGTCGGCACAGGCGCTGCTGAAGGTGGTGGACGCCGAGAAGCCGCCGCTGCGGGTGTTCTTCGGCGAGCTGCCGCTCTCGTTGGCCAAAGCCGACTACGAGAACCGGCTCAAGACCTGGGAGGAATGGCAGCCGGTCGCGGTGCTCGCCCAGGGTTAGTCGGGATTTGGGCGCGCTGGTAACCGCTCAGCGGTTGCGAGCGCGCCCAAATCGCACGGTTTAGGCGGCGCGGGCGCGGCGGGCGCCCAGGACGGCCTCGTAGTGACCGAGCAGCTCATCGCAGATCGCCGGCCAGGTGCGGCTCAACACGCTGCGCCGGGCCGCACCGGTGTAGCGGCCACGCTCGGCCAGCAGGTGATCCACCGCCGCGGGCAGGCGTGATTCGAACTCCGGCACATCGAGCAGCAGACCGGTGCGCAACGGCGACACCAGATCCCGTGGCCCGCCGGCGTTCGGCGCGATCACCGGTACACCCGAGGCCATGGCCTCCTGCACGGTCTGACAGAACGTCTCGTGCTCACCGGGATGGACGAACACATCCATCGACGCGTACGCGGTGGCCAGCTGCTCACCGTACAATGCGCCGGTGAAAACCGCTGATGGCAAAGCATTTTCGAGCTTCTGACGGTCGATGCCGTCGCCGACGATCACCAGCTGCAGATCCTCTCGCTGAGCCAGTGCGGCCAGGCGCTCGACGTGCTTTTCCGGCGCCAGCCGGCCGACGAAGCCCACCACCGGTTTCCCGGACGGCGACCACACCCGGCGTAACTCATCGGAGCGGGCCGACGGCGCGAAACCGGTGACGTCGACACCGCGACCCCACTTGTGTACCCGCGGGATGCGATGAGCGGCAAGGTCTTCCATGGCCGCAGTGGACGGCGCCAGGGTGCGGTCGGCGCGGCTGTGCAGATGCCGCGTCCACGCCCACGACGCCCGTGACAGCGCCGGGACACCGTAGCTGGTCGCGAACCCGGCGACATCGGTCTGGAACACCGCCACCGTCGGCACCCCCAGGTACCGGGCCGCGTGCAGACCGCCGTACCCCAGCAGGGCCGGCGACGCCAGGTGCACGATATCGGGGTCGAAACCCCGCAGCACCCCGACCATTCGGGGCCTCGGCACACCCAACGGCAGTGAGGTCACCTTGGGGAACATCTTCGACGGCACCCGGTGGACCCGGATCCCGTCATACAGTTTGTCGGCCGCCGGCTCGCCACGCGGAGTGTCAGGGGCGATCACCAGAGCCTCATGACCGGTGCGGCGCAGATGCTCCAGCACCCGCAGCACCGAGTTGGTGACTCCGTTGACATTCGGC
This sequence comes from Mycolicibacterium sp. SMGY-1XX, assembly GCF_059132455.1. Taxonomy (NCBI): domain Bacteria; kingdom Bacillati; phylum Actinomycetota; class Actinomycetes; order Mycobacteriales; family Mycobacteriaceae; genus Mycobacterium; species Mycolicibacterium sp. SMGY-1XX. Next base: position 1,420,999 of record NZ_CP101139.1, on the reverse strand, counting down.
AGGAAACTCTCCGCGACGATCGCAACGCGCACGCCAGAACCATGACAGGACAGGCTTTCGGCAAGGTTGCCGCCAGGAAGACGTCACGCGAAGAGTCGGCGAGACGGTAGGTTTTGTGCCGAAAGCGAGGTTTTGATGCGACACACGAGGACGGTCGTCGCGCTGACGGCGGCGTTGGCGCTCACGCTGACGGGCTGCGCGAAGGAGATCGCCGGCGTGGCCGTGCCCGACCCGCGTCAGCCCGGGGTGGCACTGACCCCGGACGGCTTCGGCATCGTGACCGGTTTCGCCGACGCCCCCGTGCAGGTGGAGATCTTCACCGAACCGCAGTGCTCGCACTGCGCCGATCTGCAGGCCATGCACGGCGAAGACCTCAAGGCCGCCATCGAGAACGGCCAGCTGACCGTCACCTACCGCCCGTTGACCTTCCTCGACGACGAGTACATGACCGACTACTCCGCCGCCGCCAGCAACACCATGTTCCTGGCCGTCGACCAGGCCACCGACGCCGGGACCTTCCAGACCTACGTCGAAGACCTGTGGGCCAACCAGGATCTGTCGTTCTTCGATTTCACCGATCAGGATTTCGCCGATATCGCCACCGACAGCGGGCTGGCCGACGAGATCGTCGCGCGCATCGCCGACGGCGAGTCCGCCGTGGACCCTGTGCAGCTGCTGGAGGTCAATTTCGCCGCGCTGGAGGATGTTTCGCCCGACAGCCTGGGCACCCCCCTGGTGTACGACCTGAACAACGACGAGGTGGTCGACATCACCGAGGACGACTGGCTCACGACGCTGCTGCGCTGAGTTCGAACCGTTTCTCCAATGCCGCCAGCCCGAACAGCGCCGCGGCCGCCACCAGCCAGCCGACGACGGCCACCGACAGGGCCGGGATGATGGCCAGCAGTGCGTTGCGGTCCTGGACGCGCACCAGGTCCGGGTTGGACCGGTCGTATTCGACGTAGATCCGCATACCGTTCTCCAGCTCCGACGGGTACAGCACGCCCAGCTCCGGCCGGTAGGTCACCCGGTCGGGGGTGACGAACTCGATGGTCGAGCGGCGCGGGCCGGCGTCGAGCACTTCGGCCGCGGCCACCCCCATGTTGCTCTCGATGGCCAGGTCGTTGCGGTAGGCCCCGGCCACCAACAGCACCGACTGCAGCGTCACCAGCGACACGATGACGAGCACCGCCACCCGCGCCCAGCGGATGAAGCGGCCCGGCCTGGTGTGCGACACCTCGCCGCCCGGGCCATGCAGCAGGATGTCCCAGACCCCCTTGAGCCTCAGGAGCACTACAGCGCCGCCTTGATCGCCGCGTGCAGCGCCCGCAGCGACGAACGGTCGGCCTTCACCTCGAGCACCCGCATCCCGGTGAACGGTTCGTCGAGGGCGGCAGGCAGGTCGGCGAGTTCGAGCGGGGTGTGGTCGACGTGGTAGGCCCGGCACAGGGCGCCGACGTCCACGTCGTGCGGGGTGCCGAACACCCGGGACGACACGTCCTGGAAACGGGGGTCGCCCTGCTCGAGCAGTTCGAAGATGCCGCCGCCGTTGTCGTTGGACACCACGATGGTCAGCTGCTGCGGCGACGGTTCGGTGGGCCCGATCAGCAGGCCCGAACTGTCGTGGACGAAGGTCAGGTCGCCGATCAACGCGATGGTCCGGCCCGGATGCGCCAAGGCGGCGCCGACGGTCGTCGACACCGTGCCGTCGATCCCGGCCACACCGCGGTTGGACCGCACCTTCACCCCGTGCGGCAGCAGCCCCACCAGGGCCGCGTCGCGCACCGGGTTGGACGCACCCAGGATCAGCTGGTCGCCGTCGCGCACGGTATCGGCGATGGCCGCCGCGACGTGCAGGCCGGTGGTCAGCGGGTGCGCCTGCAACTGGGTGCGCACCGCGTCGAGCGCGTGGGCGTGGACGTCGGCGCAGCGCTTGAGCCACGCCGGGTTGGGCGCGCCGCTGGTGATGGCCCGGGTGCCGGTGGCCTGGGAGTTGCCGGACACATCCGGCCAGCGCGGCCCGGTGGTCAGCGCGAACACCGGCACCGACGGGTCGGCCAGCAGCGACGACACCGGACGGTGCAGGGTCGGCCGGCCGGCCATGATGACCTGTTTGGGATGCAGCAGCGGCAACGCCAGCGGGTGCAGCGGGTTGGCCGCAGCCGGTGCGGTGGGCTCGGCGACCGTCGGCAGCTCGGCCAGCGCGGGATGTGCCCCGGCGCCGTGACCCGAGATCACCACGGTGTCCGGGGTGATGTCGATGTCCAGCGGCTGATCGAAGCTCACCGGCGGGGTGTAGGTCCACGGCCGGCCGTTGGGCCTGCCCGCAGGTATCGGGCCGTTATCGGTGTCGGGGACCAGCGGCTCGCGCAGTGGGATGTCGAACTGGACGGGGCCGGCGTTGCCGCTGCGCGCGCCGGTGGCCGCGACCAGGACCCGGCACGTCGCCGACCGCCACTGCGCAGCCTGCTTTTCCACGGCGTCTTCGGCCAGACCCAGGCTGATGGTGGCGCGCACCTGCGTACCGAAGTAGCCCAGCTGCTCCATGGTCTGGCTGGCGCCGGTGCCCAGCAGCTCATAGGGACGGTTGGCGCTCAACACGATGAGCGGGACACGGGCGTAGTTGGCCTCGACCACCGCCGGGCCCAGGTTGGCCACCGCGGTGCCCGAGGTCATGGCGATCGGCACCGGCGCTGCTCCGGCGACCGCCAGACCGATGGCCAAGAAGCCCGCGGTGCGTTCGTCGATGCGCACGTGCAGGCGGATGCGGCCCGCGCGGTCGGCGTCGGCCAGGGCGAATGCCAGCGGGGCGTTACGCGAGCCGGGACACAGCACAACGTCCCGGACGCCGCCGCGGACCAGTTCGTCGACGACGATGCGTGCCTGTGCCGTCGAAGGGTTCATTACTACAGCCTGTCACAAGACGTTCAAGGAGCGCCTCGGCGTGTTTCCGGCCCCGAAGAACTCCAGGATCGCGGTGTTGACGGCCTCGGGCTGTTCGATGAACCCGAGGTGGCCCGCCTCCCGGATCTTGCGGAATTTCGCATTCGGGATGGCGTCGGCCACCTCGGCGCCCAGGTGCGGCGGCGTCACCACGTCGTCGGCGAACCCGATGACCAGTACCCGGTTGGCGATGCTGCGGTACACCGGCAGGCGGTTCTCGTACGGCGCCACCTGCAGTTGCGCCAGCAGGCCCGGGGTGTTGCGCTCCGGCCACATGGTGAACATCTCGATCCAGTCGGCCGCCACCCGGTCGTTGTTCAGGGTGACCGGCGAAAAGCTCTCCAGCATACGGATTTTCGCGCTGTAGTCCGGCGGCAGCTCGACACCGGCTTCCATCCGCTTCTTCTCGGCCTCGATGAAGAATCCGCGGGTGTGGTCGTGACGGCCGCGGGTGGCCATCAGGACGGCCTCGCTCACCAGCTCGGAACGCGCGACCATGAGTTCCTGGGCGATGAAGCTGCCCATCGAGACCCCGACGATACGAACCGGCCCGCCCACCAGCTCTTCGATCAGGGTGGCGGTGTCGTTGACCATCGTCGCGGTGGTGAAGCCGTTGGCGTTCTCGGTGGCGCCGACGCCGCGGTTGTCGAACGTGAGGACCCGGTAGCCCGCCCGCTGGAAGGCCGGCACCTGGTGTAGATGCCACGTGCGTCCGGCTCCCCCGCGTCCGGCGATGAACAGCACCGGGTCACCGGAGCCGCGGTCGTCATAGGCCAGGTTGATCACCCGGCCCAAGTTACTACGTGCGATTACGACCGCTCAGCGCGCCTTTTCACGCCCGGGTGCGCGCCGCGATCACGTTGTCGACCACCGCGGCCAGGCCGTCGAATCCGGGCGCCGCGGCGATGTCCGCCGCGACGCGACGGCTCGCCTGCCGGTAACGCGGCTGACTGAGCACCGCCATGATGTCCCGCTTCAGCGCGCGCGGGCTCGGTCGTTCACTTCTGATCCGCCGTCCGACGCCGGACCAGGCCACCCGGGCCCCGACCTCGGGCTTGTCCTCTTTGCCGCCGGTGGCCACGATCGGCACACCGTGGCGCAGCGCGTACTGCACCCCGCCGTATCCGCCGTTCGTGACGTAAACGGCTGTGCGGGGCAGCAATTCGTCATAGGGCAGATATGTCGCCGCGCGGGCGTTGGCGGGCAGCGGGGGCAGCGTGTCGAGCGGGCGGTTGCCGGTTGAGACCACCACCAGCACGTCCTCGTCGGCCATGGCGAGCAGCGTCGGCGCGATGGCCTGGTCGTAGTCGACGTTGGCGACCGTGCCCTGGGTGACGTGCACGACGGGCCGTGTCCCGTCCAGATCGGACCACCACTGCGGCAACGGAGCGTGTGACACCCCTGACAAGGGGCCGACGAAGTGAAGCTCCGGCGGTGCGTCGCTCACCGGATACTCGAACGACGGCACGCCGAACTGGACGACCGCGTCTGCTCGGCGCGGCCAGTTCATCAGGGTGCCCGGCATGTCGACGCCGTGCACCTGCCGGTGCAGGTCATTGATCGTCCGATAGGACTGTCGCAGCACGTGGCGACTCACCGCGAGCAGCGCGGCGTTGCGCGGGCGGTTGAGCACTCGGGCCGGCCGAAGTCCCATGCCGAACGGCGGGATGTCGTGGCTTTCGACGCACAGTGGGATGACGCCGCACATGACGACGGCCGGGCGTTCGGGACGGCGGTGCGCGAGCAGGAACGCGGCGCCGAGAAACACCGGGTCGGCGAGAACGACGTCCACAGGTCGTGCTGCCATGGCCGTGACGATCGCGTGGTACTGCGCCTTCGCGGGCCGGGCGAACACGTGCTCGACGTCGAACGCGATGGCCTTCGTGCCCGTCAGCTTCGCCCGCTCGGGGAAGCTGTCGAACAGGGACTCGTCGTAATCGGCTTCGGCGGGCAATGGCAGGTGGGTCGCTCCCGTCGCGGCGATCTTGTCCGCGAAGCGTGCCCCGGTGAGGAATCGGACGTCGTCGCCGCGCCTGACGAAGTTCTCGGCGGCGGCCAGCAGCGGCGTCACATGACCGTGTGCAGGAATGCAGGCGATGAGGATGGATGGCATGGCAGTCCCCCTGACTACTGCACTGTAGTATTCAATACTGTGCCACCCAAGTCAATACCGAAACCCCGCAAATACCAGTCCGAGCTGCGCCAACAGCAGGCCGAGGCGACCCGCAACCGCGTTGTGGACGCCGCCGCGCAGCTGTTCGCGTCCGAGGGTTACGCGGGCACGACGCTGGGTCGAATCGCGGCGGCGGCGGGGGTCTCCGCCGAAACCGTGCAAGGCCACGGCCCCAAGGCGGCCCTGCTGATCGCCGCGATCGAGCAGGCCGCGGTGGGCGTCTCCGGCGAGGAGAACATCCTCAACGTCGAGGTGGGACGCCGGCTGGTGGCCGCGCGAGATCCCGACGAAGCCATCAGCCTGCTCGTCGCGGCCCAGAGCGAGGTGCACACCAGAATCGCGCCCCTGGCCGAAGCACTGATCAGCGCCGCCAACGGCGACCCCGAGCTCGACCGGTACCGTCGCGATTTGATAGCCGGCGTGACGCTGCAGTGGCGACGCGTGTTCGACGCCTACCGCGAACGGCGCTGGATCCGCACGGACGTCCCGGTGGACGAACTGGCCGAGGGCTCAGCGGCATTGGGCAGCGTGGAGACCTATCTGCGACTGATGGCGTGCGGCTGGGACCTCCAGACCTATGAGCGGTGGTGCCGACGGATGCTGGCCGAGACGGTGTTCGCGCGCTGAGCCCGAAGTCGCCCGATGGCCTCGTCCCACAGCAGCAGCGTGCTGGCCTTGAGGGCTTTCGGTTTGACGAGATCGCGGCCGAGCAGGGCCGTTGCGGTGGCCTTGGTGGCGGCGGACGCCTTCGAGAAGTGACCGGAATCAAAGGGCGGCTGCGGGTCGTATTCGATGACCAGCTGCACGGTCTTGGCGTGCGCCTCATCGGTCAGGCGCGCGGCCAGCCACAGGCCCAGGTCGATCCCCGCCGACACGCCCGCAGCCGTCAGGACTTTGCCTTCGTGGACGATCCGCTGGTCACCGACCGGTGTCACACCGAACGCCCTGAGCACCGGCAGCGCCGCCCAGTGCGACGTGGCCCGCTTGCCGTCGAGCACCCCGGCGGCGGCCAGGATCAGCGACCCACTGCACACCGACGTCGTCCACAAGGTCTGCTGGTGCACCTGCCGCACCCACGCCAGCAGCTTCTCGTCGCGCGCGTGCTCGACGGTGGTCATGCCGCCGGGGATCAGCAGCACGTCGGGGGCCGGCGTCTCATCGAAGGTGTGCGTGGCGCCCACCATCAACACACCGGAATCGGCTGCGATGGGCCCGGTTTCGTGCCAGACGAACCGCACCTCGGTGTCGGGCAGATTGCGCAGCACCTCGTAGGGGCCGATGAAATCCAGGGCGGTGAAGCCGGGATAGACGACGATGGCGAGCTGAGTCATGGTTTCTCCTAGGCGAACATGCGGCGGTACTGGTCGGGCGGAACGCCCAGGCGCCGAATGAAGTTGCGGCGCATGGTTTCTGCAGTGCCGAATCCGCAGCGGGCGGCGATGGCGACGACGGTGTCGTCGGTCTGTTCGAGCTGGCGGCGGGCCGCCTCGGTGCGGATACGTTCGACATAGGCCCCCGGCGCCTCCCCCACCTCGTCGGTGAAGACGCGGGTGAAGTGTCGCGGACTCATCGCCGCGCGACGGGCGAGGTCGGAAATGCTGTGCGCGGCACCGGGTTCGGCTTCGATGCTGTCCTGGACCTCGCGGATCGGCGCGCGTTTGGCCCGCGGCATCCACACCGGCGCCGCGAACTGGGTCTGTCCGCCCGAGCGCCGCAGCGGCAGCACCAGCCAACGCGCGACGGCCTGGGCCAGTTCGGTGCCGTGGTCGTCCTCCACCAGGGCCAGTGCCAGGTCGATGCCCGAGGTGACGCCCGCGGCCGTCCACACCTTCTCCGAGCTCCGGACGAAGATGGGTTCGGGGTCGACGTGCACCAGCGGGTACCGGGTGGCGAGCCGGTCGGCATATCCCCAGTGGGTGGTGGCCCGGCAGCCGTCGAGCAGCCCCGCGCCGGCAGCAAGAAAGGCACCGGTGCAGACGCTGACCACACGGCGGGCCTGCGGTGCGACGGCCCGGATCCAGTCCAGCAACCGCGGGTCCGCGTCATCGGAACCACCGCCGCCGGGCAGCACCACCGAGTCCACCGGCTCACGCGGATCAGGCAAGGGAGCCGCGACAAAGGTCAGCCCGGTACCCGTCGACACCGCAGCCCCGTCCAGCGACACGATTCTCACGTCGTAGCCGCGCCGGTATCCCTCGTCGCCGTGTTCGGCGGCCAGCAGCAGGGTTGCCGCAGTGAAGACGTCGAAGGGCCCAACCAGGTCCAGCGACTGGATGCCCGGGTATCCGAGAATCACCACCGCCCGCCGCATGGTGTCGATCGTGACGCACAGACCTCATGGCGTCTACGCCATGGAGCCCACAGATCAGGACATGACGCGCTTGAGGCCGAGCCGCACGGGAATCGCGTGGGACGCCAGCCCGACGCCCGCCCCCAGGATCGGCCATACCGGCCAGAAGTAGGTCGCGCCGGCGAACAACGCCGTGGCCGCCCACACCGTCAGCACGATGACGACCATCAACAGGTAGGCCGCAAGGTGGATACGCACACTCAGCCGCGCCGCCCGGGCCGCGGCGGCCTGCCGTTGCGGGTCGTGTCTACGGATGACCGCCGGGAGATCAGCGACCAACGGACCGAGCTCGGCGACGGTGCTCGCCGCGAAGGTGCGATCCATCCGGCCTTCGTACTCGGGGAAATCCAGGTAGCCCTGCGTCAGCGCCAGACCGAGCTGTGCTGCGGTGCGCTCGCGGTCGGTGTCACCGATCCGCCGGTCCGCGATCGTGGTGGAGGTCATCAGCGCGCTCCCATCTTGTCAGTGTCTAGTTGCAAATCTAGACAGTGACAAGTTCGCGCGTCAAGGGTGCCTCCTCCGGACGCGGACTCACCTCCGGGCGAGAACGGCGTGACACTCGCCGATGCGGGTGCGCCACCAGTCGCGCCGGTCGGCGGGCGCCTGCAGCGCATCGAGGCGGGCCGGGTCGGGCGTCACGGGGGCGACGGGCAGGAATCCGTCGACGGGAACTCGCGCCTCGGCCACGTCTTCGACGAACAGGCCGCCGGTGCCCAGCCCGCACGCATGGTGCAGTGCCGGCAGCGCGGCGGCCGCGGTCAGACCGACACCGATACCGACCGCAGAATCCAGGGCGCTGGACACCACCACCGGGATGTCGATCTGGCCGGCGATCGTCAGGAAGGCCGAAACCCCGCCCAATGGAGCCACTTTCAGCACCGCGATGTCGGCGGCACCCTCACGGACCACCAGCAGCGGGTCCTCGGCCTTGCGGATGCTCTCGTCGGCGGCCACCGGAACCCGCACGCGGCGGCGCACTTCGGCGAGCTCGGGCACCGTCGCGCAGGGCTGCTCCAGATACTCCAGCGGTCCGTCGGCGGTCAGCGCGGCCGCGGCCGTCACCGCCTCGTCCACCGCCCAGCCACCGTTGGCGTCCACCCGCACTGTCGGGATCAGCGCCCGCACCGCATTGACCCGCGCCACGTCGTCGGCCAGCGTCTGCCCCGGTTCGGCGACTTTCACCTTGGCCGTGCCCGCCCCCGGGAACCGCGCCAGCACCTCGGGGACCTGCGCGGCCGGCACGGCGGGCACCGTGGCGTTGATGGCGATCCGATCGCGATGAGTCGGCGGCGCGCTGTGGTAGGCCGAGTCGATGGCCGATGCCAGCCAGTGCGCGGCCTCGGGCGGCTGGTATTCGAGAAAGGCGCCGAACTCGCCCCAGCCGGCAGGGCCGTCGAACAGCGCGATCTCGCGACTGGTGATGCCACGGAACCGCACCCGCATCGGCAGCGTGACCACGTGCACCCGGTCCAGCAGGTCGTTCAGCGCAGGCAACGGCATGAATCGAATGCTATTGGCCCCGACTGCTGACTAGAACTGCAACACGTTCTAGTCTTGGGTCTCATGAGTGACGAACTGCTGCGCCACCCCGTCCACTCCGGCCACCTGCTCGCGGGGGCGCTCAAGCGCCACCGGAGCAAGCCGCTACTGCATCTGGGCGACACCACACTCACCGGCGGGCAGCTCGCCGACCGCATCAGCCAGTACATTCAGGCATTCGAAGCGGTGGGCTCGGGAAGCGGAACAGCCACCGGCCTGCTGTCGCTGAACCGGCCTGAAGTCCTGATGATCGTGGGCGCCGGGCAGACCCAGGGCTACCGCCGCACCGCACTACACCCTCTCGGCTCGCTCGACGACCACGCTTATGTGCTCTCCGATGCCGGGGTGACGTCGCTGATCATCGATCCGCAGCCGATGTTCGTCGAACGGGCGCTGGGCCTGCTGGGCAAGGTGGACTCGCTCAAGCAGATCCTGACCATCGGCCCGGTGCCGCCGGAGCTGGCCTCCTCGGGTGCCACCGTCCTCGACCTCAACGCCGAGGCCGCGAAGTTCTCACCCCGTCCCCTGGTCGCCGCTGATCTGCCGCCAGATCACATCGGCGGGCTGACCTACACCGGCGGCACCACCGGCAAACCCAAAGGCGTGATCATGACGGTGCAGGCCACCACCACGATGACGACCATTCAGCTGGCCGAGTGGGAGTGGCCGGAGACCCCGCGATTCCTGATGATCACCCCGCTGTCGCATGCCGGTGCGGCGTACTTCCTGCCGACCGCGATCAAGGGCGGCGAGATGTTCGTGCTGCCCAAATTCGATCCCGCCGAGGTGCTGCGTGTGATCGAGGAGCAGAAAATCACGGCGACGTTCCTGGTGCCGTCGATGTTGTACGCGCTGATGGATCACCCGGATTCGCGGACGCGGGATCTGTCGTCGCTGGAGACGGTGTATTACGGCGCGTCCGCCATCAATCCGGTTCGGCTGGCCGAGGCCATCAAACGTTTCGGGAAGATCTTCGCGCAGAACTACGGGCAGTCCGAGGCGCCGATGGCCATTTCGTATCTGGCCAAAGCCGATCACGACGAGAAGCGGCTGTCCTCCTGCGGGCGTCCGACGTTGTTCGCGCGCTGCGCGTTGTTGGACGCCGACGGCAATCCGGTGCCGCAGGGCGAGCCGGGTGAGATCTGTGTGTCCGGGCCGTTGTTGGCCGGCGGGTACTGGCAGCTGCCCGAGCAGACCGCGGAGACGTTCAAAGACGGCTGGCTGCGCACCGGCGACATGGCTCGCGAAGACGAGGACGGTTTCTGGTTCATCGTCGACCGGGTGAAGGACATGATCGTCACCGGCGGGTTCAACGTGTTCCCCCGCGAAGTCGAGGACGTGATCGCCGAGCACCCGTCGGTGGCGCAGGTGTGTGTGGTCGGCACTCCGGATGACAAGTGGGGCGAGGCCGTCACCGCGGTGGTGGTGCTGCGTCCGCACGCGCCGTCCGATGAGGCTTCCGTGGCGACGATGACGTCCGAAATCCAGGCTGCGGTGAAGGAACGCAAGGGGTCGGTGCAGTCACCCAAGCAGGTCGTGCTCGCCGAGTCGCTGCCGCTGACAGGGTTGGGCAAGCCGGACAAGAAGGCCGTGCGGGCGCAGTTCTGGGAGGGTGCGACGCGCTCGGTGGGCTAGGGTCTCGCCCGAGAACCAGGGTGATGTCACCGCGCGCCGGGGACCTGCTCCCGGGCGGCCACCGACAGCCCGTCGCCGGTGTCGAACACGTCGATGACGACGTCGTCGTCCCGGTAGCGGCCCAGGCGTGTCAATCCCGTTGCCGCCCACAAAATCTCGTGCACCTCGTCACCGGCGAGAGGGTAGTCGGCCACGGGATGGCGCCAGTGCGCGGCCAGCACCGTCGCACCCTGCCCCAGCCGCGGGATCTCGCGCGCCACCACGTCCGTGAGCAGGTCGGCATCCAAGTAGTAGCCCACCTCACTGAGCACCACCAGATCGAACGGCCCGGCGGGCCACGGCTCGTCGAGCGCCCCGCGCGCGAAGGTGGCACCCGCAGCCACCCGCGTGGCCGCGGTCTGCAACGCGGCATCGGCGACGTCGACCGCGGTGACGTGATCGCAGCGCTGCGTGAGCAATTCCGTGAGAACACCGATGGAGCAGCCCGGTTCGAACGCATGCCGATAGCGGCGCTGCGGCAGCATCGCCATGGTGATGGCGTACTTGCGCTGCTCGTACCACCGCGAGGCCAGCTCCCAGGGATCGTCGGCGGCGGCGTACATGCGGTCGAAGTACTCTCCGGAGATCTTCACCGGAACACCACCTCCCCCACCGCCAGCAGCCGGCGCACCACGAACGGCGCCAACACCGGCGACGCACCGCCCGAGGCGTCGACCTGACTCCGAAAACACTGCACCGCCCGATGTTTCCGCTCGACAGCGTGCCGGTCCAACGGCACCGACCCGGCCCGGTCCCACGGCACCACAGCATCCCCCGGGTCAGCCCAGTGCCACATCCACACCGGGTACTCGACCAGCGTCGCCCCCGCGCGGGCGGCGGCCACCGCAGCGGCCCGGCCCGCCGCCTCGTGATCGGGATGGCCGTCACCGCGCCACGTCACCGCGCACCACACCCCGGGGTTCAGCAGGTCGGCGAGCCGCTCGACGAGGCGCTCTTCGTGCTCGGCGATCCGGCCGTCGGGCAGACCGAGGCGGATCACCCGTTGCACCCCGAGAACAGCGGCAGCACAATCGAGTTCGGCTCGTCGGGTGGCTTCCAGGCGCATCCGGTCGACCTGGTTGGTCTCGGGGTGGGCGGCGCCGCCGTCACTGATCGACACCACCGTGACGTCGACACCGCGAGCCACCAAGGCGGCGATCATCCCGCCGGCACCGAGGGTCTCGTCATCGGGATGCGGCGCCACCACCACCAACGCCGGGCACTCGCGCAGGTCCACCGGCGGCGGGGGTTCACCGGCCAGCCAGTCCTCGATCGAGGTGCCCGGCTCCGTCAGCGGCCGGGCGGCGAAGCGGGGGCCGTTGCTCATCACCGAACCGCCAGCCGACCCAGTGCGGCGAGGTCCCGCTCGGCGTGGCTCTGGCGGACGTAGACGGTGAGATCGGCGACGCGCTGGGCGTGCCGGGCATCCATCCCCAACGGGCCGGGCCCCAGCGCGCGGCCGGTGCGGGTCAGTGTTTCCTCGACGGCGTGTTCGACGACGGCGCGGGCGCGACGGGCGAGCAGCTCGCCGTGGGCCACCGGGTCCACCGCGTCGATGTGCTCGGCGGTGGTCTGCAGCACGGCCGCGGCGGCGGTGAGCGCGGCGTCGACGGCGCCCAGGTGTGCCAGTGCGTGCTCGTCGGCGGCCTTCTCGTAGAGCGGGGCGGCGACGGCCCGGGCTCCGCCGAGCCAGCAGGCCGCCACCCCGATGGCGCCGTACCAGAACCCCGGCCGGCTCAGGTACGCACCGGGGGCACCGACGGCAACAGCCGGGGCCTCGGTGAATTGCACTGAGCGGGTGTCACTTCCGGCCATGCCGGCGTTGGCCCAGGCACTCGGCAGCGGTCGCGCGAACGGATCGGTGAGGCTCACCGCGTAGAGGGCGCGCTCACCGTCGGGCCTGCGCGCGGTCACCAGGGCGTGGCTGCAGAAGCCAGCTCCCGAGCACCATGGTTTGACACCGCTGAGCGTGACCTCGTCACCGTCGGCCGAGGCCGTCACCACCTGATCGGAGGCTTCGGCGGCCCAGACGCCCCACAGCTGATCGGGCAGCGGTGGTTTGGCACCGAGCTCGTCGAGGATCGCCACGGCGTCGGTGTGCGCCTCGGCGATCCGGGCGGCGACGAGGTCGGTTTCAGCCAGCTCCGCGAGGCGGCGCCACCGCTGTGCGGTGGCGCCCGAGGCGGGCAGCGGCAGATCCAGCAGACCATCGGCGAGCCAGCGCCGCACGGTTTCGACACTCAAGTGGAATCACCTGCGAGAGAACGCAAATGGGCGGCGAACCCGCCGGGTGCGCGACCCTGACTACGCGCCGACGTCGCCACCGACAACGCCGGGTCACGGCGGATCCGGTGGCCGCCGGCCTCGAAGCGCTGCACCAGATCCACGTCCTCGCCGGTGGCCAGGGGCTTAAAGCCGCCGACCTGCCAGTAGGCGTCGGCGCGGAATCCCATGTTGGCACCGTGGATGTGCTGGTGCTCCCTGTCGGTGCCGCGGTGATAACCGCGCAGATACCGGCGCAGCACCTGCGCGGGCAGGCGCCGCCAGTCGGTGATCCGCACCACGCCCAGCACCATGTCGGCTCCCCCGTCCGAACAGGCGTCGAACTGCCGGATCAGCCAGTCCGGGTCCACCCGGGAGTCGGCGTCGGTGGTGGCGTACCAGGTGTGCTCGTCGCGGCCGCGCAGCGAGGCGGCGAAGGTGAACCCGGCCGCGCGAGCCGCCCCGACATTGCCGGCCTCGACGGTCACGAAGTGCACATCGGGACCATAGGCGCCGGCGAGTTGCTCGCTGTCGTCGTCGCAGTTGTCCAGGACCACGACGACCGACACCGGCACCGGAGCGCAGGCGGCGCTGGTGAGCACGGCGCGCAAGCAGCGTGGCAGGTGGGCCTCTTCGTTGTGCGCGGGGATCACGACAGCCGCTGCGGATACAGTACTCACGCGGGGGATATATCCATTCTGCGGCGAATTCATGCCGGCGGGCACAGTGGCGAGTGGCACCATGGCAGGCGTGCACAACGCCGCGCTGTTCGACTTCTCCGGCACACTGTTCCGCCTGGAGGAGGATGCGAGCTGGTTCGAAGGCATATCGGTCAACGACGCAGAGGTGGACGGACACGTGCAGGCCGAGCTGATGCGCCGGCTCACCGCCCCCACCGGACGCTCGGTCGACATGGGCCCCGACGAGTACCACGCCTGGGTGAACCGCGACCTCGCCCCGCACCTGCACCGTGAGGCCTATCTGCATGTGCTGCGCGAGTCCGGGGTCGCCGACCATCACGCGGAGTCGCTGTATCAGCGGGTGATCGACCCGTCTTCGTGGACGCCGTATCCCGACACCGCCGAGGTGCTCGCGTCGCTGAAAGGGCTGGGGGTGCGGACCGCGGTGGTATCCAATATCGCGTTCGACATCCGTCCCGCGTTCGCGGCGATCGGGGCCGACAAGCACGTCGACGAATTCGTGTTGTCCTTCGAAGTGGGTGCCGTCAAACCGAGCCCGGAGATCTTCACCACCGCGCTGGAACGTCTCGGCGTCGCAGCAACCGAGGCCGTCATGGTCGGCGACAGCGACGAAGCCGACGGCGGCGCCCGCGCGGTGGGCTGCGGTTTCCTGCTGGTGGACCCGCTGCCCACCGCTGAGCGGCCCGACGGGCTGCTGCAGTCACTGCGGCAGTACGGATTCGCGGTCTAACCTCGAGGAATGGCCGACGAGCAGATCCGCCCGCCGTGGTGGCTCAAACCACTGAACAAAGTTCTCATGGGCGTCCAGAAGACACGCCTTCCGGTGTTCGGCAAAGAAGGACTTCCGGTGCTCACGGTGGTGGGGCGCAGATCGGGCAAGCCGCGCTCCACCCCGATCTCGCCGATGACCGTCGACGGGAAACGGTATGTGGTGGGCGGATTCCCCGGCGCGGATTGGGTGCGCAACGCCCAGGCCAACCCGAATGCGGTACTGAGGCAGGGCCGTCGCAGCGAGCAGGTGCGGATGGTGGAGATGACGGCTGAGCAAGCCCGGCCGCTGCTGCGGGTGTTCCCCGAGAAAGTGCCCACCGGACTGAGTTTCATGAAGAACGCGGGCCTGGTGTCGGAGGGCACACCGGAGGAGTTCGAGGCATTGGCCGGCCGCTGCGCGGTTTTCCGGTTCGATAGCGTGTGAACCCGTGAGCGAGAACCCCTTTGACCCCAGTCTGTGGCGGCCTGTCGACGGCTTCGATTTCACCGACATCACCTACCACCGCGCGCGCGGCGACGCGACGGTGCGGGTGGCGTTCGACCGGCCCGAGGTGCGCAACGCGTTCCGGCCGCACACCGTCGACGAGTTGTACCGGGCGCTCGACCATGCCCGGATGGATCCGTCGGTGGGGGTGGTGTTGCTGACCGGCAACGGTCCCTCACCCAAGGACGGCGGCTGGGCGTTCTGCTCGGGAGGCGATCAACGCATCCGCGGCCGCAGTGGTTACCAGTACGCCGACGGCGAGACCGCCGACACGGTGGATGTGGCGCGGGCGGGCCGGCTGCACATCCTGGAGGTGCAGCGGTTGATCCGGTTCATGCCCAAACCGGTGATCTGTCTGGTCAACGGCTGGGCCGCCGGCGGCGGGCACAGCCTGCACGTGGTGTGCGATCTGACGTTGGCCAGCCGCGAGCATGCCCGCTTCAAGCAGACCGACGCCGATGTCGGCAGCTTCGACGGCGGTTACGGCAGCGCCTACCTGGCCCGGCAGGTAGGCCAGAAGTTCGCCCGCGAGATCTTCTTCCTCGGCGAGGCCTACACCGCCGAACACATGCACCAGATGGGTGCGGTCAACCGCGTCGTCGACCACGCCGACCTCGAGACCGTCGGCCTGGAGTGGGCGGCCGCGATCAACGGCAAGTCGCCGCAGGCCCAGCGCATGCTGAAGTACGCGTTCAACCTGCTCGACGACGGTCTGGTGGGCCAGCAGCTGTTCGCCGGTGAGGCCACCCGGCTGGCGTACATGACCGACGAGGCCGTCGAAGGCCGGGACGCCTTCCTGGAGAAGCGCGACCCCGACTGGACCCCGTTCCCCCGCTACTTCTGAGGGATTTCGGCCCGGTCGCCGAGCTCGAGGTACGAGAGCGAGAGCGGGCCGGGCTGGTGATTTCGGCGCGTTCGTAACCGCTGAGCGGTTACGAACGCGCCGAAATCACGGGATAGGCTGCCGGGCCATGCGCATATTGCTCGCTCCGCTGTGGGTGCGGGCGGCCTATTGGGGCCTGGTGGGTGCCGTCATCGCGCTGCTCGCGGGTGCGTTCTCGGCGGGGTCGCACCGGCCGATCGTGCTGAACTGGCCGTGGGGCACCGTGGCGTTCGTGCTGGTGGCCCTCGGCGTCGCCGCCCTGCTGACCTGGCGCTCGCAGACCGCCCGCCTGCCCTACGCCGCGCAGGTGGAGGGGCTGACGCCGGCGCAGCGGTCGGCGGCCATCCGCGCGACCACCGCGGGACCGGCGCCCGAGGACCCCGAGGTTCTCAAGGCGGCACTGCGGCTGGGGCAGGTCTACCTCGATCAGCAGAAGACCAACCGCCGCCGCTACCAGGTGCTGATGGGTGTCCTCGTCGCGATCGCCCTGTTCCTGTTGGTGGTGGCGGCTGTCGAGGGCGATGCGTGGGGTCTGGTGTACCCGATCATCGTGCTCGTGGTGGTGCCGCTGACGCGGTGGTGGACCGAAGCAGTGGTACAGCGCACGCAGCGGCAGAACCGGATGCTGGTGAACGCCCGCCGATCTGCGCGCAAGAAGCGCGTTTGAACGTTCCGTGAATTGCTGGGCAACTTCGTGGATTGCCCGGGGCAGCACCCTCGGCGTGTGGCTGCGTTGCTGGCGTGCGCCCAAGGCCCTGCGGCAGTGCTGACTGTCGGCACCCCCAGCTAAAGCGCCGACGGTCTGCAGCACACGTATGAAAGTGTGCTTCGACCAATCCGTTCAGTAGGTGCATCTGCAATCAATCCAGCGCCAAAATCCCAGTTCATCACGCTTTATCCATTTCTTTTCCCTGTTCGAGTTGCGCACCCCAACCATCGCGCTCATCCTTTGCTAGAAATCGTGTCGCAAGTTCATTTTCTTCTGGTACCGCCGGGCTGAGAGGTGAGGCAATGGATGCCTTCCGCGTGCTGATAATGGGACTCAACTACGCTCCAGAGCCGGCCGGGGTCGCCCCGTACACAACCGGTCTCGCCAACGGCCTGGCAGCCCGCGGGCACCGGGTCCGCGTCCTGACCGGACTGCCCCACTATCCCCAGTGGGCGATCGCGCCGGGCTACGAGAACGGCCGGCGGGTGAAGCCGGACGACGGGCCTGAGGTCACTCATCTGGTGCACCACGTGCCGCCGCCGGGCAGCCTCTCCGGTCGGTTACGGATGGAACTCAGCTTCGGCCGGCGCCTGGCCTCCTCCTCGTGGGGCACACCCGATGTCATCGTGTGTGTCAGTCCGGCGCTGCTCGCGACGGGCATGGCGATCGCCCGCGCGAAAACGCTGCGGCACCGGCCCGGCATCGGCGTCTGGGTGCAGGATCTTTACGGCCTCGGCGTGGTGGAAACACAGACCGTCGGCAGCCGATCCGGTGCGGCGGTCGCCGCCGCGGAAAGAGCGATCCTGCGCTCCGCCGACGGCCTCGCGGTGATCCATGACCGGTTCAAAGCCAGTGTGGTGACCGGTCTCGGCATCCGCCCCGAGAAGGTCTCGGTGATCAGGAACTGGACGCACGTGAGTCCCTCCAATCCGAGCCGACGCGACCAGACCCGTCTCGAACTCGGCTGGGGCAGCGACGAGATCGTGGCCCTGCACGCCGGGAACATGGGCGCCAAGCAGGGGCTGGAGAACGTCATCGCGACCGCGCAATTGGCCCAAAAGCTGGGCGTGCGAGCGCGTTTTGTGCTCCTCGGCGATGGCAACCAACGCGCGAAGCTTGAGTCACTGAGCCGCGGTGTCGACACGGTGCAATTGCTGGCACCACTGCCCGACGACGAGTATCGCGCTGCGCTGCTCGCTGCTGACGTCCTGCTGGTCAACGAGGCACCCGGCGTCGGCGACATGGCCGTACCGAGCAAGATCACGTCGTATTTCACCTCCGGTAACCCGATCGTCGCCGCCACGCGAGCCGACAGCATCACCGCCTCGGAGATCCTGCGATCGGGCGGAGGCCTGGTGGTACCACCCGATGACCCGGCGGAACTGCTCTCCGCCGTGCGACAACTGGGCACCGATCCCGAGCTCGCCCGCCGCCTGGGGCAAGCAGGCGCCCGGTTCTGCAGCCAGAACCTGTCGATGCCACACGCCATCGACGAATTCGAAACCTGGATCGGCCAACTCGCTTCCACAACTCCACGCACGCCGGCCAATCACGAAAGGTCACTCTAGCGATGACGAAACGCGCACTGATCACTGGAATCACCGGACAAGACGGCTCCTACCTGGCCGAGTTGCTGTTGCAGAAAGGCTATGAAGTGCACGGCCTGATCCGCCGCGCCTCGAGCTTCAACACCTCCCGCATCGACCACCTCTACGTCGATCCGCACGACCCGAATGCCCGGTTGTTCCTCCACTACGGCGACCTCAGCGATGGGGTCCGGCTGGTCACGTTGCTGATGAAGATCGACCCGCACGAGGTGTACAACCTGGCCGCGCAATCGCATGTGAGGGTGAGCTTCGATGAACCTGAACACACCGCAGACACAACCGGTTTGGGATCAACTCGTATCCTCGAAGCTGTCCGCATGGCTGGACTGCACTGCCGGTTCTACCAGGCATCCAGCTCGGAGATGTTCGGCGCCAGCCACCCGCCGCAGAACGAAGAAACCCCGTTCTATCCTCGCTCGCCTTACGGGGCGGCGAAGGTCTACTCGTACTGGATGACGAAGAACTACCGGGAAGCCTACGACATGTACGTGGTGAACGGCATTCTCTTCAACCACGAATCTCCGCGTCGCGGAGAAACTTTCGTCACCCGCAAGATCACCCGCGCGGTGGCCCGCATCAAAGCCGGCGTCCAGCAACATCTCTACATGGGCAACCTGGATGCGGTGCGCGACTGGGGTTACGCGCCGGAGTACGTCGAAGGGATGTGGCGGATGCTGCAGGCCGACGAGCCCGATGACTACGTGTTGGCCACCGGACAACAACACACGGTCCGAGACTTCCTCGAGTTCTCCTTCGAGTACGCCGGTCTCAACTGGGAAGACCACGTTCGCTTCGATGAGCGGTACTTCCGGCCCACCGAGGTGGATTCGCTGATCGGTGACGCCGGCAAGGCCGAGCGGCGGCTCGGCTGGAAAGCTCAGGTGCACACCCCGGAGCTGGCCCGGATCATGGTCGAGGCGGACACCCGGGCGTTGGGGCTGGAGGGCCGGCCGTGGATCGATCAGCCGGCGATTCCGACCTGGCGGCTCAGCGCATGACCGCCCTGGCCGAACTGTCCCGGGTTCCGCTGCAACGAAACGGCGTGACCTATATCGCCGGACACCACGGCATGGTCGGATCCGCGATCTGGCGCCGCTTCCAGCAGGCGGGCTTTCGCCGCCTGGTGGGGCTGTCGTCGAACGAGCTCGACCTCACCGACCGCAACGCGGTGCACGGCTTCTTCCGGGACACCTGTCCCGCCGTGGTGGTGATCGCCGCGGCGAAGGTGGGCGGTATCAACGCCAACAATTGCCACCCGGCCGACTTCCTGTCGCAGAACCTGCAGATCCAGCTGAACGTGATGGACGCCGCCCTGGCCGTCGGTACCCCGCGATTGCTGTTCCTCGGGTCCTCCTGTATCTACCCGAAGTACGCCCCACAGCCGATCCTCGAAAGTTCGTTGCTCACCGGGCATCTCGAGCCGACCAACGATGGCTATGCGATCGCCAAGATCGCCGGAATCCTGCACGTGCAGGCGGTGCGGCGGCAGTACGGGCTGCCGTGGATCTCGGCGATGCCCACCAATCTGTACGGGCCGGGCGACAACTTCTCGCTGGAAGGCTCCCATGTGCTTCCGGCCCTCATCCGGCGCTACGACGACGCCGTCCGCAGCGGGCAGCACAGCGTGACGAACTGGGGATCCGGCACTCCGCGACGAGAGTTCCTGCATGTCGACGACATGGCTGATGCCTGCCTGCACCTGCTGGAGCACTATGACGATGCGGCCCAGGTCAACGTCGGGGTGGGATACGACAACACCATCGCCAGGATCTCCCAGATGGTGGCCCGCGCAGTCGGTTTCGAGGGCCAGACGCGATGGGACACCTCGATGCCCGACGGGACACCACGGAAGCTGCTGGACGTGTCGCTGCTGCGCGACTCGGGGTGGACCCCGAAGATCGACCTCCACCAGGGCATCGCCAGCACCGTCGAGTGGTATCGCAGCAACCGCGATCGGGTCCGCAGATGACCACCCCGCGCCGGTCGCTGGCCGGATTCACCGGCGACGGCTACGACAAGGGCCGCGCTACCGTTGTCCAGCTCCTGTGGTTGGTGGTCTCGACCACCGTGCTCATGCCGTGGTGGTGCCCCGGCGCGGTGCGGGTGGCCGCACTGCGGGCGTTCGGCGCGCGAATCGGTCCGGGCACGCTGGTGCGCCACCGCGTCCGCATCCACTGGCCGTGGAAACTCCACATCGGCGCGAACTGCTGGATCGGCGAGGGGACCTGGATTCTCAACCTCGAGCCGGTCACCCTCGGCGATGACGTCTGCATCTCGCAGGACGTGTTGTTGTGCACAGGCAGCCACGACCG
The DNA here is from genome assembly GCF_059132455.1 of Mycolicibacterium sp. SMGY-1XX. NCBI lineage: Bacteria > Bacillati > Actinomycetota > Actinomycetes > Mycobacteriales > Mycobacteriaceae > Mycobacterium > Mycolicibacterium sp. SMGY-1XX. Next base: position 1,400,591 of record NZ_CP101139.1, on the reverse strand, counting down.
CCGCTCCCCCACCTTCGAATTCGACAACGCACCCATCCGCATCGACGACGGCGCCTGGATCGCGGCACGGGCCACCGTGCTGCGCGGAGTCAAGATCGGCGCCGACGCGGTGGTGGGTGCGACCGCACTGGTACGCACCGATGTCGCGGCGGGAGCGGTGGTCGTGGCACCCGGCGCCGTCGCGCTCTGATAAATGAACCGAGGACCACCACATGCGAATCCTCCACATCGTCACGCTGCTGTCCCCGGACTCGGCCTACGGCGGTCCCGTCCGGGTTGCCCTCAACCAATGCGCGTCCTTGAACGGCCGCGGACACCAGACCATGGTCGCCGCAGCTGCTCGCGGCTATCCCACGCCCCCCACCTCCCTGCAAGGGGTTGACGTGCAGGGGTTCCCGGCGAAGACCATGGTGCCCAACATCGGGTTCGCGGGCCTGCGGGCGGCGGGGATGACGCGCTGGTTGCGACGACACCTCCACGACATCGATGTGGCGCATGTGCACCTGGCCCGCGACTTCGTGACCCTGCCCGCCGCCCGCGTGCTCGCCGAGACCGGAACTCCGTTCGTGGTCCAGCCCCACGGAATGGTGGACCCCAGCAGCCGGCTGCTGGCCAAACCCCTGGACCGGGTGTGGACTCAGCCCACACTGGAAACAGCGGATACGGTGTTCTACCTGAATCCCCGCGAGAAGTACGACCTGAGGTCGGTGGCGCGGCGCCCGCTGTCTCTGCGGGAACTGAACAACGGTGTGCCCGAATCGGTTTCGCGGTCTACCGATGTGCGCCCCAGGCACCGGCCGGAAGTGCTGTTCTTGGCCCGGCTGCACCCGCGCAAACGTCCCGGGATCTTCGTCCAGATGGCTCAGCGCCTGCTCGAGGAGGGATTCGACGTCGATTTCACGATCGCGGGACCCGACGAAGGCGCCAAACGCGACATCGACCGCCACCTTGCCGTGAAACCCGACAGCCGGATCCGCTACGAAGGCTCGGTGGCCCCCGAGGACGTCACGACGCGACTGTCTGCCGCGACCATCTATGTACTGCCGTCGGTCGACGAGCCCTACCCGATGAGTGTGCTGGAGGCCATGGCGGTGGGATCGCCGGTGGTGGTGACCGACAGCTGCGGGCTGGCCCCGATGATCACCGCCACCAAGAGCGGGCTGGTAGCCGGGCCCGACCTCGACTCGCTGGCCGATTCCGTGCGCCAACTGCTCACCAACTCGCTGCTGCTGCGCCGGGCCAGCGCCAACGCCCGCCGAGCCGCGGCCGAGCGGTTGGGTATGGGACCGGTCACCGACATCCTCGAGGAGAGCTATCGTCGCGCTCTGGACGGACACCGCTCGGCGTGACCGACCCCGGGAAACCCGCGCCCCAGAACAGCAACACCCTGATCGGCCGGCGAACACTGCTGACCGCCGGGGCCGCCGCGACCGCGGGCGCCGTGGGGGCCGTGGTCGCCGGCTGCGGCGGGGCCGCCTCGGCGCCGAACTCGCCGCAGTCGGCGATCTGCGACGCTCCGCTCCCGTCACTTCCGCACCCCGTCGAGGGATTCGCCGTCGCGACAGATCCGGCATTCGCCGGGGGCGCCGACCCGACGTGGACGCGCGACTCCTCCGATGCCATCCGCGCAGCCGCGGCCACCGGGATGCCGGTGTATCTGCCGCCGGGGTCCTACCGGTTCCAGGGCCCCGGCATCGACGCGCCGGCACCCGCGATCTTCGGCGCCGGGCAAGGGGCCACCACCGTCTCCCTGCATCCGATGTCGTATTTCATCGACTCCAGCCAACCGTGGACTCGCCTCACGCTCACCGGGATTCGGTTCGACGGTGGCCTCGGCCACGTCCGTAACACCAGTAACCAGTCGAACGTGACCGATATGCACCGGGTATCCGATTGTGCCTTCATGGACTACAGCGGTTGCAGCATCTCGCACAACAGCACCGACCATCCGTACTGGAAGATCGAGAGGAACATCTTCCGCGCGTCGAACTACGTGTCATCGATCGGGATCGCGCTCTCCGGCCTGACCGACGGCACCACCATCTCCGACAACGCGTTCCTGAGCAACAGAGTTCACGTCAAACTCGCCGACGGCGGCAACAACGCCTACATCTACAACAACGACTTCCTGCGGTTCGGTCCTCGAGAAGGTGTACCGCGCATCGACGTGTGGTTCGTGCCGGCGGCAACCGAAGTCAATGCAGGCGCGGGGATGGTGCTGACGCGATGCAAATTCGGCAACGAGTTCCTGGACCGGGACGACCTCCGTATCGTGTACGCCGACGACTCCGCCGGAGAACTGACCAGCGTCCGGTGGCCGGTGCTGGACCAGCCGTCCGTGGGCTGGATCGCTGGGCACACGGTGACGCACGTGTTCACCAACGGCATGGGCGATTCCGCGCTGATACCTCTGGTGCGATCGACGACGTCGAACATCGTCGGCGGCTATTACGGGCCGGTGACCCAGGCCGGCAATACCGGCGCACCGATTCTCTCCAGCGTGAACCGATTGCGCGACAAGGGAAGGAGCAACGTCTTCGGACCACTGCTGAGGGCCAACAGCAGCACGGCCGACCTGCCGGAGTTGGTGGTGTCGGACACCGATTGAGCGCCGTCAGGGCTCGGACAGCGCCGTGTTGATCACCGCCCACAGCCGGTCTGCGAGATAGCGGTGCCCGCCGTCGGTGGGGTGCACATCGTCGGCGCCGATCAGCTCGGGGGTATCTGCCAGCCACGCTTCCTCCAGTGGGTCCACGTACGTGGCTCCCTCGGATTCCGCCGCTTCGCGCAGCACGTCATCGGTGGCCACGGCGGCGTCGCTGGGCGACGGGCCCGGCCACACCGGCCCCACCACGATCAGCTTCGCCGCCGGCGCTCGCTCACGAATGGTGCGCATCGCCTCCCGCGCTGCGGTGCCGAGCTCATCGAGTGACTGACCGACATCATTGGTGCCACCGAAGACGACAACCACCTCATCATCGGCGGTGATCGTGCGGTCCACCGCGTCCAGGAAGGTGACGCCGAACGGGCCCGGGTTCACGTAACCGCTCCCGCCGGTGGCGTCGACCGTCGGCGCAACGGATACGCCCTGCTCGCTCAGCCGGCGCCACACCAGTGCAGGCCAACCCCGTTCCCCCATCCCGCCTTCGGCGGTGCCCGCCGTGTAGGAGTCACCGATCACGGCCACCGGCCGCCGGCGGTCCGCCGGCACCACAATGGCATCCGCATCGTTCTGGGCGGCCCACGCGCCCGCAACGTCCTTGGCCCCGGTCGAGCCGGTGGCCACCGCGATGCCGAGCGACACCACGATGATGACACTGCTGAGGACACCGGCGATCTGCCATCGGAGCGCCGAACGCTGCCCGATCATGACGGCACCACCGCACCGTAGGACAGCCGCGGTATCCGGACCCGCTGCCTGACCAGGTAACCCACCACACACAACACCAGCGCCACCGAGAAGACGCGCCACACCATCCGCGACGAATACTGAAGCGACAGAACCGAGATGATGGCGGCCAACATCAGTGGCAGGAATGCGAGGAAGCCGTACCTGCCGCGCTGGAAGTTGTACCCGGCGTAGCTGCACACCCAACCCATGAAACCGAACAGCCCCATCTGCCCCAGCCACCCGGTGGCGCCGAACCAGCAGCCGGCGAACGACAGCGGCACCCACTCATAGGGCCAGTAGCGCTCCAGTTCCATCGGCTGAGCCGTTCCGGGCAGGATGTTGGCGTTGCCGAGCAGCACATCCAATCCCACCTCGTAACGCACGGACTGTTCGGCGACGGGAACCGACGCGAAGATCGACGCGAGAAGCTGTTTGACCGGCAAGAGGTAGGAATCGGTCGAGGACTGTGCGTTGTCCACCACGGTCGAGACGACGGTCGGTATGTTGACCAGCCCGTGTTGCATACTCCGCGCCTGCAGCACCACCGCAAACGAGAAGACAGCGAGGACAACAAGACCCACGGCACCGAGCAACGACACCACACTGAACCGTCGCGCGACCACACTGTGCCTGATCATCAGGATCGCCCCCACCAGCGGGAAGATCAGGGCGGTTCGACTGCCCGTGCCGGCCAGGCCCACGAACCAGACGATCGATGACGCATAGATCGACAGCCGCATCACTTTGTTCTGTTCGCCGGCCGACATGCCGAGCAACAGCACTCCGACGACCATGGCCAGCGGGAAGGACGCGCGCAGCAGGAAGTCATTGCCGTTGTACTGGCCGTAGAACTCGCGATCGAAGAATGCCGAACCCACACCCGCCACCCAGGCGCAGAAGCCGCCGACCGAGATGGCCAGGAGGGTGAGTTTGGCCCGTTGCGAGGGCTGCCACACCGCCTTCTCGGCGGCGAACAGCGCCGGCACCCGAGGAACACAGAACGCGCCGGCGGCCGCACCGATGGCCGCCCAGCAGAACGCCTGCACGGCAAGGGAACTCTCGAATGCGGGGGCGATGACGCGCGGGGGCAGCCCGGCACCGCCGGCGTCCTTGGCCCACTCCCAGATCGGGCCGCCCAGCGCCGCGGTGAACATGACGGCCGCCATCGTGACCGCCGGAACCGCAGCACGATTCACCCGCAGCATCCACCACAGCGATCCCCCGGTGACGATTCCCGCCGCCAGCACCAGCGCGCTATTGAACACCGTGGCCCCGTCCGTGCGAATTTAGCACGGGGTCAGGTCCGCGCGCCGCGGTCCCCCCGCCGGGACCTGCCGCGGCCGCGGGGGCCCGCTTCGGCGACCCGTCGACGATGAAGACACCTTTGACCGCGGTGCCGTGCGCCTCCAGAATCGCGCACACGTCGGCAACCGAACGGACCAGGGTGACACCCTTGCGGCAGACCAGAATCGTGTCGAACGGCCGCGAGAACAGCAAGGAGGCCTGGCGGCCGTCATCGAGCAGGGTGGGTGCCACGAACACGGTGTACTTGGCGTCATCGACATCCACCACGTCGACCTCCAGCAGCGGTGTGCTCCGAAGGGGGATGTCGCGACTCGTCGCCGAATCGACAAGCTGGTCGACGAACTGCGCACAGCCGTCAGACGCGGTGGCCGCCACGAACAACAGTGGCGCCGGCCGCGGTGAACCCAGGATCAGCGCCTGCGCCCGTTCCAGGTCGATCGATGTCCCGCTCAGTCGCACCGTCTCGACGAACGGCGTGGCGATCAATTTCCGCAGCGCATCCGGCGCGCGTACCACCGGGTGCTTGCGGTTGTACCACACGCTGACCAGGGCACCGATCCCCGCGCCGAGCACACCCGAAACAGTCAGCAGCAGTGCGGGTTCCAGACCCAGCTGCACCGCGGGAAGCTGATCCGGCGGGGTGACAACGCCCACCGTCGGCCCCTCGCGGACACCACTCTGCGCCTCGACGGCTTGAGCGAAGTCCGGAAGCGCCACCCCGTAGGCCTTCGCCAACGCGACCGCGGATTCGGGCGTGGGCCCCGTGACGTCGATGCGGATGAGAGACGTCTGGTGAATGGCCGTGGCGCTGACCCGATCCGTGATCTCGGCGGCAGACAGGGGAACATCGAGGGATTGGGCCACCGCCGTCAGCAGGGGTTCGCTGGTGATCAGCGACAGATACAGCTGCGCACGGTTGGACGCGTACTCGTCGCCCATCACCGCATCGGTGGGGCTGGAGCTCACAGGTGGAGCGATGTAGACGGTGATGCTCGCCTGATACGACGTGCCCGGCAGGTAGGCGACGGCGGCGCCGCCCAGCAGACCGAGCAGCAGCCCCGCCATCATCATCAGTCCGGCCCGCCCCAAAAGCCTTGTCTTGAGCATCAACTCGACTCCCTCACTGGCCGGCTCATCGTCCCGCCCTGCTGTCCATCGCCCAGACGACCACCGGTGACATCAGGTCGGCGATCCTGGTGTGTCCGGCGTCGGTGGGATGTACGTTGTCCTGCCCCAGAAGGCCCACGCCGACGCTGAACCAGTGGTCGGCGATGGGGTCGATGAACCGCGCCGCAGCTTCGCCGGCGGCCGAGGCCACCGCGTCCCTGATCGAGAGGAGCTGCCGGGGTGGATCGTCGTCCATCCAGGTGGGCCCGACCACCACCACCGAGGCAGCGGGCGCGATCGCGGTGATTCGTCTGTAGGTCTCCGTCGCCGCCGCCTTGACGTCGACGGGTGCGGCCACGATGTCGTTGCGGCTACCGCAGATCACCACCACATCGGTTGCCGGCCCGACCAACCGGCTGACCTGGTCGGGGAAGGTGAGCCCGGTCCCGCGCGCCACGTACCCCGACCCGGCGCCGGTGGAGGTGTCGGTGATGACCCTCGCTGGCCGTGCCTGGTTGATCAGCGCCCCGATCTGAGCGGTCCAGTTCTTGTCGCCTCGTCCGCCCTCGTCGGAACCGGCGGTGAAGTCGCCGATCACCACGATCTGTTCGTCGAAGAAACTGGCGGCGCCGTTGTCCGGGGCCGCCGTCCCCGGGTTCGCGTCGCCGGTGAGAGGCAGCACCGAGAACCGGGGTGGTTGAGACGCATTCACGCGATGTGCGACGGCCACGCCCAGCAGTGTGGTCACCACCATCAGCAGTACAGCGGCGACGGTGCCGATGGTCTTCATTGCACCGCCACCTCCACCTTGGCGGGCGCTGCTTCGGCCGGCGGACCGGACGACCCAACACTGCGGCCGGCCTGGGCGCCGGCCCGGAACAGCGCATTGCGGGCGTGGACGGCGACGATCCCGATCACCGGAATCCCCATGCCCTGCAGCAGATACACCGCGTCGTGCAGATCCGGCAGCAGCGTGTGCCTGAAGGTGACGACGAGCAGACACGAATTCGCCTGTGCGGCGAGTGTGATGGCGGTGGGTGACACGAGCAGCGGCGGACCCGCCACCACGGTGTGCTCGGAGCGGGTGTCGAACACCGCGCCGGCCTCACCGAGCGTGCGTCTCATGATCAACGTGTCGATCCCGTCGGCCTTGGTTCCGAGACCGACGTGCGTGAGGTTGTTGACCGCGCCGGCCTCCGCGCAGTCGCCCCAGGACGCCTCGCCGGCAAGGACATCGGTGAACCCGGCCACCGCGCGGTGCTCGCCGTCCGGACGCGCCCACACCGCGGTCACGGTGCGTCCGTAGGCCGCCAGAGCCGCGCCGAAACCGCCCGCGAGCCGCCCGACAACACTGTCGGAGGCGGCGTCGAGTCCTGTGACCAGCACCGCCCCCGACCCTCGCCCATCTGCCGTGCACCCCAGTGCGATCCTGCGGAAGGTGGCATCGCCGGCCTGGAGCACACCCTCTCGGGACTCCACGGTGCCGCGGTACGGCAGCCCGGCCCGGGCGATCTGACCGGCGTTACGGATCACCTCGTCGGTGCGGTCCCGGTACAGCGCCAACAGTGTGCCTGCGATGAATCCGGCCAGCCCCGCCAGCAGCGCAGTGCTCAGGGGGTTGCCGACGCGCGAGACCGCCGGTGGATCGCTGGTGAGGTTCACTCCGGTCAGTGAGCCGTCCCGGCCGGGCTGTTCGAGTTGGGCCACATACTGTTTGAAGACCTGTTCGACGGTCGCCAGGATCCTGACCGCGTCGTCGGCCGAGGGCGCGGTCACCGAGACCACCAGCATCGGCATCGCCGCGGAGATCTGGGCGTCCAACGACGCTCGGATCAGCTCCGGCGTGAACCGATCGCCCAGAGCGTGCGCGGCCCGGGTGGCCACCTCGGCGCTGTCGATCAGCTGGGCGTAGGTGGGCGCGCGGAGTTGAGCAACGCGCTCACCGCTGTAGGCGTCCACCGCGGTGCCGAGACTGCCGTAGGTGGCGATCATCACCCGGCCCTGCGCCGTGTACTGCACCGGACCGGCCAACGACCACGCCAATGACACCGACGAACCGAGCAGGGTGCAGATCACCACAATTCGCCAGCGGTGACCCAGTACCCGGAAAATCTCTTGAATCTCCACACACTCCCCCTTGCTGTAAACCAGCCCTCACCACGCGTGGACGTCGACGAAATACGACCGGTGATCACTGACCGCAACCTGTTGGAACACCTGATACGTCACGACCGACCCGCGGTTGGTGGTGATCCGGCTGTCGCTGTACACCCGCGTCCGGCCGTCAGGCCCGTCGATCCGCGCGACACCCTTGTCGTAGTTGATCTCGATGGTGATGCGGTACGTGGTGTCGTCGGACAGCCTCTCGGCGAAGGTCTCCGATCCGACGCTGGCCACCCGGCCGTTGTTGACGACGCTGAATTCGATCTTGGTGGGGGTGATCACCACGTGACAGGGCGAGGTCAGGTTCGACATGGCCGTGTCATTCTGCGGCGCATCAACACCGACGATGATTGCCGCAGAGCCGTTGTCGGTGCTACCGGGCCGGAACCCGAACTGCGCGGCCACCTTCGACACGGCGTCGGGCAGATCGGCGGAGATGTACCCCGAAGCCGGTCCTGCCGCCACGGCATTGTTGGTGAGCTTGCCGTCGCTGATCCTGAGCTCAGCTCCAGCGGCACCGTTGGTGGATTCGAGCCACGGTTGCCCGCTGTCGGCCACCAGCACCGGACCGTTGGGCAGCACCGCGAAGTTCTGGAACAGAACCGGTCCCGTCGCCGGGGTGATGCCGCGGTACAGCGCGACGGTCACTGCCGCCAGGACCACCGCGGTCACGACACCCAACAGGTACGCCGCCCCCAACGCCGCGTCGGTCCACTTCTGCGCACGGCCCAGAATCGGTGCTGCCGAGATTGTTTCGGTTTCGCCGGGAGATGGCTCCTCCAAGACGGCACCGCGGCGCCGGTTCATGATGCTTCGCATGTCGACGGGGCCGGAGCACCGGCGAACCGGTTGCCGATCCATGCGGCGATGAGCTCGGTGTCGCCGAGATCGTTGTGCCCCGCCGTGGGGATCTCGACATGCTCGATGATTCCACCGCCGCGACAGCTGCGTTTCACCGCCACCGACACCCAGTCCGGGACCACCGTGTCGTCGCGCAGACCGTTGACCACGAGCATGGGGGCAGACAGCGATTCCTGCGGCAGGGCGATGCGCCGCAGGGCATCACGCAGGACGTTCTCATCGCGGATGCTGGTCGGTCCCACCTCGTCGGCGTTGAGGACAGCGGCGTGGGCGGACAACGGGCGGGGGCCGCATCCGATGAGTGACTGCCGCAGGCCGGCCACCCGGCCACGCAGGAAGTGGTCGGCGCGCACGGACGGGTCATACGTCGACAGGCCGGCGATCAGCATGGGGAACAACGCCAGCTGCGACTCCGTGAGTGTCCCCGCCATGGCCCGGTCGGCGAGTTCGCTCAGCTCGACCGCGGGTGAGAGTGCCACGGTGCCGAGCAGGTCGAGCCCCGCACCGTAGAACCTGTTGAACTCGTTGACGGCCCACGCCGCCTGCCCGCCTTGCGAAGGACCGATGGCCACCCACCGGGTTCCCACCGTCGGGTACAGGTTCCGCAGGGCCCGCACCGCGTCGATCACGTTGTACGCCGCGGTCCTCGGCTCCAGGTACGGATGCTCACCCTCGTCGCCCAGACCTTCGTAGTCGGTGACGGCGACGGCGAAGCCGGCACGCACGAAAGACGTCACGGTTGGGGCATCGCCGAACAGGTCAGGTGACTGCGAGGGCGCGCAGCCATGGGTGATCCCGGTGGTGCCGTGCGCCCACGCCAGTACCGGCCATCCCCCGGCCGGCGGCGGTCCGGGCGGAAGGAAGAAGGTGCCCCCGACCCGGGTCTGGCCGCCGGTCACACCGGAGGTCGACAGGTACACCGCCTGCACGTCGGAGATGCGTTCTGCACCCGACGATGCGAAGGTGGCGGAAACCACTTCCCCTCGCGTCGCCACTGTTTTCTCGCTCGCCGCCGGAGCGACGGTGGCCAACGGCGTGGGGATGGCCGCAGACGCGTCGGCGGGTCCGTCGCCTTCCTGGACGGCAACGCAGCCGGAAACCAACCACACCAGCGAAACTGCCAGCCCTACAACGTGATACCGGTTCATGATCACCTCCTGCGGCGTCATCGGGTGTGCTGCGCCGGTTTTCGCGTGCCGTGTCGCCGGTAGACGAGCGTGGCCGGGAGGACGAACAGCACGGGGTTGGCGATGGCAGCCACCGTGAAACCCCACACCAAGCTGGTGTCGACGCCGCCCAACAGGTAACCGGCGGCGTAGCCGCACACGGTGGTCAGCACCAGCACCGTGCGGCCGATGGTGGGGATGGCGTGGTGGCCGAGCAGGCGCAAGGTGAAGGTGTCGATCATGGCGAAACCCGTGGTGAGTGCCAGGGCACCGACCAGGAGCACCCCCACCACCAGTGAATGGTTGTCCACCCCACGCAGATTCACGCCGGTGACGAGCAGGAAACCGAGCAGTGCCAGCACCAGAACGAGCGACAGTGCGCCCAGGATGACGGCCAGCCTTCTGCCCCGCCTGATCAGATCGGCGTCGTGGGCGTGGGATTCGCGGGTGGCGCCGTCGGACAACAGGTTGTACGCCGAGGCGGCCAGCACGAGATTAAGCGGGCCCAGCAGCGTCTGGGCCAGCCGTACACCGCCGATGTACTCCGAGGACCCGACGCTGCCGAACACCAGCAGCGGCACGGTCGACACTGCCTGCCCCATGACAAAATCGACGAACTGGGACGACGCGTCGCGCCACAGCAGCCGCAGCGAGACGTGACCGGACACGGCCGGCAGCCGTAACCCGAGGTAACCCAGGGTGGTCAGGTAGGTCAGGTTCACGAAAAGGAAGAACACGTCGACGTCGGCGCTCCACCACAACACCGCCGGCGCCAGCAGCGTCACCGCAAGCCGCGAGATGTCGCCTCGGGCCACCTCCCAGCGCCGGTCCAGCGCCATCGCGCGCATACGCAACCACTCCACCAGCACCGGCAGGGTCGCGCTCAGCCCAAAGGCTGTCAGCCACAACGGATCTGTCACACCGAGAAATACCGCGGTGACGGCCGTCAGCAGACCTGTGCAGGCGGCGCCGAGGGCGGCACTTCCGGTATCGACATGAGCGTTCTTGTTCGTGCGGATCTCGATGAGGGCCGGCTGGAACATCGCTGCCCGCACCGCACCCATGGCAGTCATGGACACCAGGATCAAGAGCGAGAAGGTGGTGAAGTCGCGCGGTGTCATCACCGCCGCCGCCGCCACCATCGCCAACGCCCCGGCCCCGCTGGAGCTGGCCTGCGCCAGAAGCAGCGGTTGTTCGGCGAGGCGACGTGCGACGCCGGTGAGCGTCGGCACTTATCCCGCCCCGCTCAGGACGGTCGACCCGAGGTACCCGGCGGGATTCTCGGCGACCGCGGAGATGACCCGGTCGATGTCCGCTCTGTCATACGAGCCGGAGAAGTACGACGCGGTGAAGTGGAAGCAGCTCTCCTGGTCGCACATGGCCGTGATGGTGATCTGATGGGGCAGGGTCGGATCATTGATCAGTACATAGGCCACCGGCTGCCCGTCACCGAGCCACTTGATCTTCTTCATCGACGGATGCCGGGAAGGATCCGAGAAGGTCAACCGCGTCTTGGTGGGCCACTCGGAGGCGAGCGGTTTGTCCTTCGGCCAGCCCCGGAGCCGGCGCTTGGCCACCGATCCCGCAAGCCGCACCAACGGTGCCGCGCCCTTGAGGGCCGACGCGAACTCGGCCCCGAACTGCTGAACATCGATTCCGGGCGGTGCGGTCAGATCGGCTACCGCCGACAGATTGGCCAGCGTCGTGTGCCCCTCACCCAGGTAGCGGCGCAGGTCGACGAGCACGCTCAGATCATCGGTGGTTTCCAGACCGTGCGCTTCGAAGGCAGCGCGCAGCGCGTAGACGACGGCCGCGGTGACCGAGGTTTCCGGAAAGTGCTGTTTGCGCAACGCTTTGACGGTGCCGAGGAACTCGGGACCGGTCTTGACATAGGTCATCACGATGTCCTCGACCCCGACGGGTGGGTACGCCCGGGTGGGCAAGGCGGCAACCGCCGAGTTTCCGCGCAGTCCTTCGACGATGCTGCGCGGCGAACTCCGCAGCGTTCGGCCCAGCGCCGACAGCAGCGGCCGCCGGACGTTGGGCATCAGATAATCGGTGATGTCGGAGCCCGTCGCCACGGCAGTGAGCTCGAGACATGCGGTGGCGTCTCCGATGCCGTGGTCGAAGCTGAGCATCACGTAGTCACCACAGAAAGTCACCACCAGCGGCTCGTTCTGGGTGGACGCGCGGGCGACGAAACCCTCGAAGTCGGAGAGCATCTCATCAAAATCCTGGGCGGGAACAATGGTCACCGCACCACAGCTTTCGGGATCGAAGAGCCACTTGTCGGTGGTCGACGACGGCTGCAGGCCCACCCGGGCCGAGGGGCCGCGTTGAGCCAGCCGCTGGAAGGACGCCAGGGTGTGCTCGGCTCCGAGATGTCGCACCGGGCCGATCAGCAGTGATGTGCGCTTGCCCGCGAACGCCACATCTGTCGGGCCGACCTTGACGTACCGCTTGCCTTTGTGGACATTCATCGACTGACCTCACCTTTCTCGAGCACCTCAGTACGCACCTTTGCGCTCCAAGACGGCACCAACTGTTTTCACCACGATCAGCAGATCCCCCACCATGGACCAGTTGTCCACATACGAAAGATCCAGCCGCACAGCGTCACTCCAGTCGAGATCCGAGCGACCACTGACCTGCCACAGCCCGGTGATGCCCGGCTTGACCAGGAGCCGGCGCAGCACGTCACGGTCGTACCTGTCGGCTTCCCTGCGCAAGGGTGGGCGTGGACCCACCACACTCATCTCATTGCGCAGCACGTTGATGAACTGGGGAAGCTCGTCGATGCTGAGCTTGCGCAGGACGCGTCCCACCCGGGTGACGCGAGGGTCGTCACGGATTTTGAACAGCACACCGTCGCTTTCGTTGTGCGACAGCAGGCTCGGGAGCTGTTTGTCCGCGTCTTGAACCATGGTGCGGAACTTCAGCATCGGGAACGGTTCGCCGCCGATACCGATGCGCTCGGAGCAGTAGAGCACCGGTCCCCGGTCGGACAGTTTCACCGCCAGCGCAGCGATGAGCAGGATCGGGGACGCCACCGCCAGAACCGCAACGGCGAAACAGACGTCGAACGCCCGCTTCTGGAAGCGTTTGGTTCCGTGGTACTGCGGCTTCTCCACGTGCAGCAGCGGCAGGCCGGAGATGGGCCGCATCACCAGACGGGACAACGCGACATCGGCCACCCCCGTGGCCAGGATGAGGTCGACCCCCATCGGTTCGAGCTCCCAGGCCAGGCGCTGGACGCCACGAACCCCGAACGAGTCGGCACTGGTGATCATCACGGTGTCCGCACCACACGTGTGGGTGGCGTCGACCACGTGTGCCTCACCACCGATGATCGGGATATCGCCGCCGTCGATGCTCAGATACTCACCGCGCGGTTCGCCGTAGCCGGCCACACCGACGCCGACGATCTGGAAGCCTTCCCTGGGATTGCGCGTCAGCTCGGCGGCGAGTTCACGCACCGCGGCGAGATCTCCGAAAGCCAGCACCGCGGTCTGGTAGTGCCCCTGACCGCGGCGGCTCGAAATGTGCTTACGCCAACCGTATCTCGCGAGTACGAGGCCCATGGTGCCGACGGGCAAGGCCACCGCCAGGTAGCCGCGCGCGATGTCGACGCGGAGCAGGAGTGTGACGATTGCGATTGCCCCGAACGTCCAGAACGATGCCGAGATCACCCGCCGGTACTCCTCGAAGCCGCTTCCGATCACTCGCGGGGATCGGCTGCGGGACGAGGCCAGCGCGTAGAGCCAACCGACCGCGAACAGTACCGAGAACGTAGGGACGAACCACCGCGGATAACCCGCCGGCATCAGATCGGAACCGAACCGAACGTACTGCGCCAAGACCACCGCCGCGCACACCACGACGGCGTCGGTCACTCGTAGCCGTGCGGCGTAGCGACGTTGCCAACTGGTGCGCTCGAATACTCCCGCGGGTACCCGTACCACCGGTGACTGTCGCGGAGCGGTCATAAGTCGCGGCACCAACGCTTCTCCGTAGCCGCTGGCCTGCCGGTCTGACGGCGCAACCACCGCGGCGATACGCGCACCGCCCCTGGCGTTCTCGTCGCCGAGCGGCCACATCTTCATCTGGTCCACAGTCGGCCCCCGCACCCACAGTGCCCCGACCGGCCCTCCACACAGCTGGGTTCGGCGCCGGCGAGCGCGCCGTCCCTGGCCTGAGCTGCAGTCACCGCGCCCTCCCGTACAGCAGATAACTGACATTGATTTGCTGTGGACCCTACGGCGGCCGTTGTCTCCGTGCAGTCCGAGAATCGGCCGTTCGTTCCCGACGAAAGGACCACTTTGTTTGCTGAATGATGCTCAGTGATGGTTTTTTGGTGCCGGTTCGCGTTCCTGTTGCACCTGGCGACGCTTTGCGCCGACGCCGACTCCGGCTCCAAGAAAGCAGATCGGACACCGGGCGCAGACTCACCATCGGGATGTGGCGCGACCGCCTTGCGAGCCTTGTTATACCTGATCAAGCTTTGTTACCAACAGTTTAACGGGAGCAACCGAGACGGCAGATCCACCGAATGCCGCAGTGGTTTTCCCGCAGCCGGCGACTACCCCATTTCCGGAATGGGACTCATCGTGAGTTGTGTTCACGACTGCGTGGGCTTACGCTCTCGGCAAATCACAGAAAATTGCCTGTCGAGCCGATCCGGCCGGCGTGCAGAGCAGATCATCGCGGAGGTTCCTGAATCAAAGATTTCCGTCGCTGTGGTTGATTTCGCAAATTCAAGAGTCGCGCCACATGCCCGGTGGTGCGGCCCCGCTCCACACTCGGGGCACATGGACAAACGGTGAGGAAACGACATGCCAGACAACAGGATCAGCGTCACGGGGGTTGGCGTGGTGAGCGGTTACGGGTGGGGCCGCGAAGTGTTCTGGGAGGGACTGTGCAGCGGCAAGTCCGCGGCGCGCCACCTCAGCGGCTACGGCGACGATCTCGAGGAATTCGCCTGGCTCGCCCTCGTCCCGGAGGGAGGGCGCCTCGAGGACGGCGAGGGGTTGTTCGGCCGCGCCTTTCTGGCGGCCGGCCGTGAAGCCGTCGCGGACGCGAGCAGCCGCGGCTGGCGTCCCGGCCGCAACGTCGGAGTGGTTCACGTCGCGTGCTTCAACGACATGTACGGCTGGCGTGAGTTCAGCCGCGGAAACGCCCGCCGGTCCCGCGATTTCGTCCGAGTGTTCCCCTCGACGCCGGCGGCGATGTTCATGAAGGAGTTCGGGTTTCGTGGACCCTCACTCATGGTGTCGGCGACCTGTTCCTCGACCAACAACGCCCTCCTGGTCGCCAAGCTGTGGCTGCGAACCGGCGCGGCGTCCGACGTGGTGGTGGTCTCGGCCGATTTGTCCTTCACCCCGGAAGTGGTGGCAGGTTTCACCCGGATGGGTGCCTCGGTCATCGACGCCGAACCGCTCGACGCGTGCCGCCCGTTCCAGGAAGGTGGGCGGGGATTCCCGCCGGGCGAGGCAGCTGTCGGATTCGTGCTCACCACCGACAGTGTCGACGCCTACGCCGAACTGCTCGGCGGCGCGATGACCAGCGATGCCCACCATCCCACGGGCATGGATCCCTCCCACGCCGAGGTGGTGCGCTGTGTGTCGGAAGCACTCGCCGACGCCGGTATCACGGCGCCCGATGTGGAATACCTGAACGCACACGGCACCGGCACCGCACAGTGCAACGCTGCCGAAACCGACGTGCTGGAACAGGTTTTCGGCACGAAACCACCGCTGGTGTACGCACTGAAACCGTTGATCGGGCACTGCCTGGCCAGTGCCGGGGCGGTCGAGTTGGCAGCCGGGGTGATGGTCTACGAGCGTGGTGTCATTCCCGCACCGCGGATCGTGAGCCCAGCTCACCCGCGTCTGCTCGACGGTGTCACGCCGTTCGGCGGCGGCGCCACCCTCAAGACGTCGATGGGAATGGGCGGATACAACTCGGCCGTCCTCATCGGGCCGGCGGAAGCCGCATAATGACCGTCACCGTCGACGTGCTCAGCGTCGGTTCGGGCTCCGGCGTACTCGGGGCAGCCGTCTCGGCGGCCCGCGCCGGCATGTCCGTCATGTACACCGACCTCTTCTCCGCCCGGCCGCACGCGGGTCAAACGGCCGCGTTGCCTCTGTCATGGTCCGGTGTGCTGTTGCAACGATGGGGGGTGCAGACCCTGGACCGCCATACCCACGCGTACCTGGACGAGGTGACCGCCGATATCGGCGATCCGGACCTGACAGCCGAACTCGAGGGTGTCACCGTCACCGAACTGCGGCCAGGCCTGCGTCGTGAAGACGGTTCCGTGGCACCGTTCCGCGGTGCTCAACTACGCAACTGGTCGCGGCAGTGCCTGACCGCGACCACCGGCGTGATATCCACTCGTGTCACGTTGCCCGGCGCGGTGAAGATCAGATCCGCCTCAGGCGAGGCGATCGAGGTCAGTGACATCGTTTCAATGCCAGAAGAAGGGATCGGCGAAGTCGACCTGCATTCCTGGCTTCTCGGCCGTGCCCGCGAATACGGCGTTCAGATCGTCACCGGACAGGGTTTGCACCGACTCCTGTTCGCCGATGATCAGGTGTTCGGCGGCATCATCGACACCCCGTCCGGCAGCCAAGTCGTGCGATCGCGCCACGGTGTACTGCTCGGAACCGGAATCCGGGACCACAGGCTGCCCCGGCCGGCGCTTCCCTGTGCACGCACCCGACTGTGCCTGAGCAGCCGCAACGCCAGCAGATTCGCCCGTTTGGAGTTGGTGCCGGACCAGGAGCTGCCGTCGCGTCGGCCATCGACGAGTTTGGGGCGCCGCGGCGGCGGCACAGTTTCATCCGGGCAGGCGCACGCGCGTCGACCGATCTTGCGCAGCGGCCGGGGTAAGCGCTCACGCGCCTGAGTCCGCAGCGCCCACAGGGGTCCGGCGGCCGGGCGAGGGTCTCTAGACTGTGCGTCCGTGAACCCGCTGCGCCTGGTGACCGATGCGATCGCGATGGCTGGGATGCGACCGCCGCTGTCGCTGCCGAGCCGGACCAACGTCGCGTTGGAGGGTAAACGGGTACTGCTCACCGGCGCGTCCTCGGGTATCGGTGCGGCCGCCGCTCTGAAGTTCGGCGCGCGTGGTGCGACGGTGTTCGTGGTCGCGCGACGTGCCGACCTGCTCGAGGAGGTGGTGGGGCGGATCACCGAGGCCGGTGGCACCGCCCGAGCCTTCCCCTGTGACCTGTCGGATTTCGACGCCATCGACCGGCTGGTGAAAGATGTTGGGCCCGTTGACATCCTGATCAACAATGCCGGCCGTTCGATCCGTCGTCCGCTGGAGGAGTCGCTGGACCGCTGGCATGACGTCGAGCGCACCATGACGCTGAACTATTACTCGCCACTGCGGCTGATCCGCGGTGTGGCCCCTGGGATGCTCAAACGCGGTGACGGCCACATCATCAACGTGGCGACCTGGGGTGTGATGAACGAGTCGGCGCCGCTGTTCGCCGCCTACAACGCTTCGAAGGCGGCGCTGAGCACCGTCAGCCGGGCCATCGAAACCGAATGGGCGCCCAAGGGAATCAAATCGACCACCCTGTACTACCCCCTGGTGGCCACGCCGATGATCGCACCGACGCGCGCCTACGACGGGTTACCGGCGCTGCGCGCCGAGGAGGCCGCCGACTGGATGATCGACGCTGCCCGCACCCGGCCGGTGCGGATCGCCCCGCGGATGGCGGTCACGGCCCGCGCGCTGGACACCGTGGCCCCCGGTGTCGTGACGGCCATCATGAAGCGGCAGAACTTCCAGCCGGGCTGACAGTGCTCCGCGCGCTGTTCGGTCTGCGTCCGTCACCGCCTCGTCTCGGGCTCGCGACCCGGACGGCGATCAGTGCCGCGCTGCCCATTCTGATCGGCGTGGCAGTCGGTGACGTCGGTGCGGGCCTGATCGCGACGCTGGGCGCGTTCACCGCACGGTTCGGCGGTGACCGGCCCTACCTGAACCGGGGCGCGCAACTGGCCGTCATCGCGCTGTCCCTGGCCGCGGCCGTCACCGTCGGAGCCTGGGCGGCCCAGACGGCCTGGACCGCGGTGACTGCGGTGTCGCTCGTCGCGCTGGTGGCGGTGTGGCTGTGTGCGGCGTTGGCGGTGGGCCCGCCCGGCGCCTACATCTTCGTCCTGGTGTGCGCGGCCGGCGTCGGCGTCTCGGGTTCGCATCTGCCGCCCTGGCACATCGGGCTGCTGGTGCTCGCCGGTGGGGCGATCTCGTGGGTGGTGCAGATGCTGCCCGCCCTCGCCGACTTCCGTCGTCCGGAGAAGACCGCCGTGGCCGCCGCGGGTGCGGCAGTCGCCGGCTACCTCGAGGCGCCCGATTCCGAAACCCGCCGGGCCGCCGCCGAAGCGCTGCACCGCGTGTGGACGGTTCTGGTGACCTATCAGCCGCGGGAGACCCGGCCGGCCGGTTCGGTGAACCGGTTACGCCACACCAACCATGCGCTGCACGTGCTGTTCACCGACGGAATGCGTGCCACCGCAACCGGTTCCACCATTCCCGACGACTGGGTGCGCACAGCGCGCAGCCTTGCTGCGGGCGAGGTGGCTCCGGAGTCCGTCGTCGCGCCGGTGGCACCCCGGCCCGCACTGCGCCCACCCGGGGTGGGCGCCAGGCTGGCCGATGCGCTGCGGCCGGGCTCGCAGACGGTGTGGGTGTTGCGGCGCGTGGTGATCGCCGTGCCGTTGGCCGGTGTCGCGGCAGCGGGGTTGGGCCTCGGCCACATCTACTGGGCCATGGCCGCCGCGGTCCTGGTGCTGCACCTGGGCGCCGACCGGACCGCCACGCTGCAACGCGGCGGGCAGCGACTGGTCGGAACGTGGGCGGGACTCGGACTCGCAGCGGCGATCCTGGCGATCCACCCGCAGGGACTGTGGCTGGCTCTGGTGGTGCCGGCGCTGCAGTTCCTCGTCGAACTGCTCGTGGTCCGCAATTACCTGTGGGCGACGGTGTTCATCACCGCGACGGCCCTGACCATCTCGTCGGGCGCGCACCAGGTGGACGCCGGGCCGCTACTACTGGACCGCGGGGTGGACACGGCGATCGGTTGCGCCATCGGGGTGCTGGTGTATCTGCTCAGCGCGGGCCGCCAAGAAGCCAACCGACTGGCCGAAGCCCTGGCGAGCACGCTCGAACACACGGCGGCCGCGACGGAACACCTGGAGGTTCGGCGCGCCCGCCGGGACCTGCAGCTGAGCATCATCGCGCTCGGCACCGCCTACGACGCGGCGATGGCCGGGCCGCACCGCCACCGCGACGTGGCGGCCAGACTGGCCCGGGCGGTGGCGGCGGCCGAACACCTGGGATACCTGACGGTCGCGGCGTCCTGGGCCGCCGAGCACGGGCGCACCGACCCGCTCCTCGACGACGACACCACCACGTATGTGGCGACGTTGCGCGGGCTGGCCGCCGCGGTGCGCAGCGCCGTGCCGCCACCGGGAACCGACTGTGTTCCCGCAGTGGTGCGCGCGGATGTCGCCGCCGTGGCGGACACGCTCAGGTGACGCGGGCGCCCTGACCGAGGTCTTGGCGCCGCAACCCGGACTTTCGGCCCATGTGTCGGTTTGGGCGAACCGGGGTGATAGACAAGGGCCATGGAAATCCTGGCCAGCCGTGTGCTGTTCCGGCCGGCGGACTACCAACGGTCGGTCGAGTTCTACCGCGACAGCCTGGGCCTGGCGATCGCCCGCGAGTACGCCGGCGGCACGGTCTTCTATGCCGGACAGTCGCTGATCGAACTGGCCGGCCACGGGAAGCCGATGACCGGAGGTTCGCTGTGGCTGCAGGTGCGTGACCTCTATGCCACCCAGGCCGAGTTGCAGGACCGCGGCGTCGAGATCACCCGGGAGGCCAGACAAGAACCGTGGGGCCTGCACGAAATGCACGTCGCCGACCCTGATGGCGTCACCCTGATCTTCGTGCAGGTGCCCGAGGATCACCCGCTGCGTCGCGACAGCCGCTGAAACCACAAACGCCGGGTCCTGCTCACGAGCAGAACCCGGCGCTGGTGGATGATCAGTGCGAGGGCGTGGCCAGCGGCCAGCCCACCGAGGCGAGCCGGGCCGAAACCTGGTGCATCTCCTCGGGATTCGGCTCCTTGTCGATCAGCGAGTGAATGGCGTCGCGGATCTGCTCGTCAGTGACGGGGGTGTCGGGTTTCCCGCTCGTGAGGATCGAGCGGGCTGCGGCCACCACTTCCTCTTCACTGAGAGTCCGCTTGAGCAGGGCCAGCAGCGCGAAGTGGTCCTTGGGCGGGACACCCTCGGGGAATCCGGCGTTCAGCCAGCGGATGACGTTGTTGAACGTGCTCTGTGTCTCGGTCATGGCAGCCTCACTCAAGCGAAGGGAAAGAGGTTGACACCGAAGTGATGCTCGATCGTGGTTCTGGTGATCCACAGCAGGGCCACCAGGATCACGGCGCCGACGAGGACGAACAGCGCCAGGCCGAGGAACTTCAGCAGGGGGTTGGTCGAGTGCACGGTGCCGTCGGCGTCAGCCACGCCGGCGCCGTGGGAGTAGGCAACCAGTCCGGTGGCGAACAGCGCGGGCAGTCCCGCCCCGAGAACCAAGCCCACCACCAGCACCTTGAAGATGCTTTCCACATAGATCATGTCGATTCCTCAGTTCTGCGATCAGACGGTGGTGGTTTTCGGGGTGTCGGTGATGTCCCGCAAGTCGGCCGGCACGACGGAGTTGGTCGAGTCGTCCCAGTCGGCGTTGACGTTGTTGTGGTCGACCTTCTGCTGCTGGGCGCGCCACCACATGTAGAACGACAGGCCCACCAGGATCAGGAAGATCAGCCCGTCGCCCACCAGTTGCGTGGTGAACCCCGCCACGGTGTGGGACACCCAGAACGCCAGCGCACCCACCAGGCCCGCCGCGGGCAGCGTGACGATCCACGCCAGCGCCATCCGGCCGGCCACCGCCCAGCGCACCGAGGCGCCGGGCTTGCCGACGCCGCTGCCCAGGATCGAGCCGGTGGCCACATGGGTGGTGGACAGCGCCATACCGGCGGCCGAAGAACTCAGAATGATGGCGGCCGAGGAGGCTTCCGCGGCCAGGCCCTGCGGGGACTCGATCTCGACCAGGCCCTTGCCGAGTGTGCGGATGACGCGCCAGCCGCCGAGGTAGGTGCCCAGCCCGATGGCCAGCGCACAGCTGGCGATGATCCAGAACGGCAGCCCGTCCTCGGCGACATTGCCGGTGAGGTGGCCGGTGGTGATGAGGGCCAGAGCGATGACACCCATGGTCTTCTGCGCATCGTTGGTGCCGTGGGACAGCGCGACCAGCGAGGCGGTGGCGATCTGGCCCCAGCGGAAGCCTTCCTCGCGGCGGTTCTTCACCACCTTGCGGGTGATCCGGTACACCAGCCAGGTGCCGCAGGCGGCAACCAGCCCGGCGATCACCGGGGCGGCGATGGCAGGGATGAGCACCTTCTGCGTCACGCCGGCCCAGTTGACGCCGGCCAGCCCGATGGCCGCCAGGCCGGCGCCGATGAGCCCGCCGAACAGTGCGTGCGACGAGCTGGACGGGATGCCGAACAGCCAGGTGAGCAAGTTCCACAGGATGCCGCCGATGAGTCCGGCGAAGATGATCGTCAGGCCGGTCGAGGCATCGATGTTGGGCAGCAGGGTGCCGGTCTTGCTGTCCTGGATCTTGAGCACCGACGTCGTTACCGTCAGCGCCACTTCCACGGACAGGAAGGCGCCGACGAGGTTCAGCACACCCGCCAGCAACACCGCGGTCTTGGGCTTCAGCGCACGAGTCGCGATGGACGTGGCCATGGCGTTTCCGGTGTCGTGGAAGCCATTGGTGAAATCGAAGGCCAGGGCCGTCGCGATCAGCAGGATCAAGATGATCATCTCTGCGCTCATGCCGCTAATTGTGAGACCAGCGAAGCGAATTCAACTAACCGAAGATCGCCTCGCAGCGTTAGCTGAGCTGCCTTTATACATACTCCCAGGTGACGTTCATCTGCCGTTCACCGAAACCATGGCGGCCGTTGGTACACCTCTTCCGGTGGGGACATGAAACGAACCGTTTGCCTCCAGGCGGGTACCGTCTGGCCGAGCACACGACGGCACACCATCAAAGCGCCCCTCGATCGGAAGTGAAGACGTGAACCGGTTCCTCAGCGCAGTGGTGAATTGGCTGCGCGCCGGCTACCCCGACGGCGTGCCGCGCAACGACTACCTGCCCTTGTTCGCTCTGTTGTCGGGCCGACTGAGTACCGACGAGGTGAAGCAGGTGACCCGCGAACTGCTCAACCGCCCCGACCTCGACGACGCCGACATCGGCGCCGAGATCGTCCGCCTCACCGACGGCCTGCCGTCGCCCGCCGATATCGAACGGGTGCGGGAGCGGCTGGCCGCCAAAGGGTGGCCGCTGGATGACCCCCGCGACGCAGAGGAACGGCCATAACCACGCTGCGCACGCTCGTCGTCCCGCCGTCGGCAGCGGCGCTGGCGGCCGCACTCGAGCCGGTTCTCGACGGCCGCGGGAACGCCCTGCTGCCGCTGCCTCCCGGTGATCCGCGCCAGGCGGAGTTGTTGCAGACCGCCCTGCGAGCCGGCGAGGAGATCGACGACGATGTGGCGCTCGTCGTCTCGACCTCCGGGACCACCGGCACCCCGAAGGGCGCCATGCTGACCGCGGCGGCGTTGACGGCCAGCGCCACCGCGACGCATGCCCGACTCGGCGGCCCGGGTAGGTGGTTGTTGGCGCTGCCCTCGTATCACATCGCCGGACTGCAGGTGGTGATCCGCAGCGTGCTGGCCGGCACCACGCCCATCGGGCTCGACCTGTCGAACGGATTCGACGTCGGCGTGCTGCCGGACGCCGTGGCCGCCATGGGCCCCGGGCGCCGCTACACCTCCCTGGTGGCCGCACAGTTGGCCAAGGCGTTGCCCGACCCGGCCGCCACCGAGGCGCTGGCCGAATTGGACGCGGTGCTGCTCGGCGGCGGGCCCGCGCCGGCGCCTGTCCTGGAAGGCGCTGCGGCAGCGGGTATCTCGGTGGTCCGCACCTACGGTTCCAGTGAAACCGCGGGCGGGTGTGTGTACGACGGTGTCCCGCTCGACGGGGTGGGCGTGCGCATCGATGACGGCCGGATCGTGCTCGGTGGGCCCACGTTGGCCAAGGGCTACCGCAATGTTCCGGTGGACGACCCGTTCGCCGAACCGGGCTGGTTCCGCACCGACGACGCCGGGGTGCTCGAGGATGGGGTACTGCGGGTGGTGGGCCGTATCGACGAGGCCATCACGACAGGTGGGCTGAAGGTACTGCCCCAGCCGGTGGAAGCGGTACTGGCCACGTGGCCCGGGATCGCCGACTGCGCTGTGTTCGGGCTCCCCGACGACCGGTTGGGCCAGCGGGTGGTGGCCGCCCTGGTGCTGTCCGGCCCCGCGCCGACGGTGGCTGAGCTGCGCGCGCATGTCGCGCAGTCGTTGGATCCGACGGCCGCACCGCGGGAGATCCACGTGGTCGACGAGCTGCCGCGGCGCGGGATCGGCAAGCTGGACCGCCGTGCGCTGGTGGCCCGCTTCTCGACGTAGCCGCGGAATCGGCGGCCCCGCGGAGCATCATGTAACCCATGCGCCGTGAAGTCAGCACCGTCGAAGAGCTCCGCGCCCTGGTCGGAGAACCGGCCGAAGCCGTGAAGAAGAAGGTCAGCCCGAAGCTGGCGCCGATTCACCGCGACTGGCTGGCGCATTCGCCGTTGTGTTTTGTGGCGACCACCGACAGTGACGGCAACATCGACGTCTCCCCCAAAGGTGACCCGCCCGGGTTCGTTCACGTCATCGATTCGACGACCATCGCGATTCCGGAGCGTCCCGGCAACAAGCGCGTCGACGGATACCTCAACGTGTTGCAGCGGCCCCGCGCGGGCACGCTGTTCCTGGTGCCTGGTCGCGGTGACACGTTGCGGATCAACGGCGGCGCCACCATCGTGGCCGACGCCGACTACTTCGATTCGCTGGTCGTGGCCGGCAAGCGTCCGATCCTGGCGCTGGAGATCGCCATCGAAGAGGTGTTCTTCCACTGCGCCAAGGCTTTTCTGCGCTCGGACGCGTGGAAACCGGACAGCTGGCAGCCGGACGCGCTGCCCAGCGTCGCGCAGATGGTCAAGGCCATGGATGCCGGCCTGAGCCTGGCCGAACTGGAAGCGCAGTTCAGCGAGGAGAGTATGCGCACTCAGTTGTACTGAGCCAGTGCCGTTACCCACGATGCCACCGCCAGCAGCAGGTAGGTCAATGGGAACGCCAGGTTGTGCAGCACCCGGGTTTTCACATGCACCGCCACTGCGCCCAGGAAGAACAGCACCAAACCCGTTGCGGCAGCGCAGCCCAACGCGGGCACCACGAATCCGGCCAGCAGGCCCAGGCCACCGGCGGCTTTGCACAGGGCCAGTGGGGTGATCCAGGACTGCGGCACGCCCACCTCGGCGGAGTTGGCCAGGACGAAACGGGCGCGCGCCAGATCGGCGGCGGCGATACCGAGGTTGGCAGCCGCGGTCACCACCGTGACCACCACATAAAGGGTTACAGTCATGTTCTTCCTCCGCTTTTAGGGTTTGTGCGACCTGTTGACGTTTCAGCGTGGGAAGAGGTGACATTGTGCAGGTCAGCGACGTCTTCGACGAGCACCGCTCCCGCCTGATGAGCGTGGCGGTACGGATATTGGGCTCGGCGCACGACGCCGAGGACGCCGTGCAGCAGACCTGGCTCAAGGCCGCGGGCGCCGATCTCGGTGCGGTGCGTAACCCGGCGGGCTGGTTGACCACTGTGTTGAGCCGCGAATGCCTGGACATGCTGCGGCACCGGCGAACCTGGGTGCCACTCGATGAGGACGTCGCGCAATGGGACAGGGCGACAACCGATCTGGTCGACAGTGTGGGCCTGGCGATGCTGGTGCTCCTGGACCGGCTCTCCCCGGCCCAACGGGTGGCGTTCGTACTGCACGACGCGTTCAGGGTGCCGTTCGCCGATATCGCCGCGGCGCTGGGCACCACCCCGTCGGCGGCCAAGCAGCTGGCCAGCCGGGCACGACGGGCCGTGGCGGGAGCCGCGGCGGTACCCGCAGACCGGGATCACGTCCGGCTGGCCGAAGCGTTCCTGGCGGCGTCCCGAGACGGGGACATCGCCACCCTCCTCGACGTCCTGGCACCCGATGTGGTGCGCCGGGTGGACCCGATCCTGGTGCCCGCGGAAGTGCCCACGTCGGTGCACGGTGCCCGCGCGGTCGCCGAGGAGACGCGGTTGTTCGCCGCCCGCGCCCGCGCCGGCGCGGTGACCGTGGTCGACGGCGAACCGGTGATCGCGATCGTGGCCGGCGGCCGGGTACGGATCGTCATCCGGCTGACATTCGAGGCGGGGCGGATCAGCGTCGTCGACATCGCGCCCCTTTGAATCAGCCCGAATTTAATCGCCTGCCGAGGAATAAGGGGTCAGGTGGGCGACTTGTCCACGGGGAGAGCCCTATTCACTGAGGAGATGATCCATGTCGCGACCCATTCGGACCGGTGTGCAGTTGATTCCCGGCGGAGCACCGGACTACCGGACGTGGCGCGAGGCGGTCCTGCGCGCCGAAGAGCTGGGCACCGACATCATCTTCGGCTACGACCACTTCCACGCCCCCAACTTCGCCGGCATCGTCGATGCGTTGCCGATCCTGGCCGAGACCCAACCCGACGTGACGAACTTCGAGGGTTGGACGGCGCTGGCCTCCTGGGGTGAGATCACCACCCGCGCCGAGATCGGCCTGCTGGTCAGCGGCATCGGGTACCGCAATCCCGACCTGCTCGCCGACATGGCGCGCACCGTCGACCACATCAGCGGTGGCCGCGTCATCCTCGGTGTCGGCGCCGGCTGGTACGAAAAGGATTACACCACATACGGTTACGACTTCGGCACGGTGAAGTCGCGGGCGGACCTGTTCGACCAGGGCCTGCTGCGTATCGAAAGCCGGTTGAGCCAACTCAATCCCGCACCGGTGCGCAAGATCCCGATCCTGATCGGCGGCTCGGGCCAGAAGCGCACCCTGCCCGCGGTGGCCCGGCACGCCGACGTGTGGCACACCTTCCTGCCGATCGAGCTGTACCGGCAGGCCAGTGCCCGCCTCGGTGAGCTGGCTTCCGGGTTCGGCCGAGCCGATGGTGATATCGAACGGTCGGTGCCGTGGGAGGACGAGAACAGCGCCGACCAGTACGTGGACGCCGGAGCGACACTGTTCACCACCGAGATTCGGCCCACGGCAGACGGTTACGACTTCACCGCGCTGGAGAGGCTGCTGAAGTGGCGGGCCAATCGGAGCTGACTCACGCCAGCGCCGAGACCAGGCTGACGTAGACAGCGGTGCCCACCAGGATGCTGAGCAGCGCCTGCCGCCGCCACAGGTGCAGGCCTGCGGTGACGGCCACGCCGATCACCAGGAACAGCACCTCCCGTGGGGTTTGTCGCTGCGCACCGTGCAGGGTGTAGATGGCCAGCATCACCATCACCCCGACGGGCATGTGCACGCTCAGATACCGCACCACCGTGCTGTGCCGCATGGGTGCCAGCACCGCGAACGGCAGCGCGCGCAGTGCCCACGTCACGGCGGCGCTGACCGCCACCAACAGCGCGATGTAACCGTTGTCAGGCATCGTCGCCTCCAAAATGCTTGCGCAGCAGTAGCACCGCGGTGAACGCCGCGAATGCGCACACCAGCAGCTGACCCGGGGCCACCACCCATGCAGCCACCGCGCACGCGGCGGCGGAGACAGCTGTCAGCGGATCGGGACGCTGCCGGTAGGCGTCGATGGCCAGCACGATGAACAACGCCGTCAGCGCGAAATCCAACCCCTCCAGCCGTTCGATGGGCAACGCCTCACCGAGCACGCCCCCGAGCGTCGCACCTGTCACCCACAGCAACTGGAAACACAGCTGCATCAGCAGGATCGGCCGCGTCGTCCAGTCCCGGGCCTCCGGGCTGACACCGACGGCATACGCCTCGTCGGAGAGCGTGTAGGTGCTGTACAGCTTGCCGGGGATCCCGCGCACCCGGTGCAGCGGGAAAGACAGCGCATAGAAGATGTGGCGGGCGTTGACGATGAACGTGGTCAACGCGACCGTCGCCACGGGCGCAGCCGCGGCCACCAGCGGCACCATCAGGAACTCCAGGGATCCGGCGTAGATCACGGCGGCGAACGTCGGCGCCCACCACCACGCCAGTCCGGCGTGCACCACCACAAAGCCCAGCGCCATCCCCAGTGGGATGAACGCCAGACCGATCGGCGCCGACAAGGCGAACACCTGCCGTAGGGAATGAGCCATCCGCCCAGTGTGCGACACCGGGGTCACCGAATCGTCAGACCGGGCCCGCAGCCGGGCACATAGGGTGGGAGAGTGTGAAGACCGGACGCCGTGAGTTCGTTGCCGTCGCCCTGGCCGTACTTCTGGTTGCTGCTGCGTTCGTCGTCCCCAAGCTCCATCTGGGCATCGTCACCCCGCTGATCAACGCCGACGCCGAACGGTTCGAGGCGTTCGCCGGCGCCGCACCGATCTTCGGGTGGTGGGACGCGCACGTCGGGTGGGGCACGGTGCCCGCCATCCTGATCGGTCTGGCGGCGGTGCGGTGGGGTCAGTCGGTGGCGCAGCGGCTGGGATTTCGGACGTTGCTGCTGGTGACGTGGGTGACGTCGGCGGCCTGGGCGTTCTCGCTGGCCATGATCGACGGCTGGCAGCGCGGTTTCGCCGGGCGGCTCACCGCCACGCACGAGTACCTGCGCCAGGTGCCGACCATCGACGACATTCCGTACGCGGTGCGGTCATTCGCCGGCCGGATCGTGGACTATCAACCGGATTCGTGGATGACGCATGTGTCCGGGCATCCACCGGGGGCGTTGCTGACATTCGTCTGGCTGGACCGGATCGGGCTCGGCGGCGGCGCCTGGGCCGGGTTGTTCTGTCTGCTCGTCGGCTCTTCGGCGGCCGCGGGGATCCTGGTGGCGGTGCGGGCGCTGTCCGGGGAGGACCTCGCGCGCGGCGCGGCCCCGTTCGTCGCGGTGGCGCCGACGGCCATCTGGATCGCGGTGTCGGCCGACGGGTACTTCGCCGGTGTCGCCGCCTGGGGTATCGCGTTGTTGGCCCTGAGCGTGCGCGGCTCCTGGTGGTGCGCCGCACCGGCGGGACTGTTGCTCGGCTGGGCCATCTTCCTGAACTACGGGCTGGGGCTGATCGCACTGCCCGCGGTGGCGGTACTGGTGTCGGCGTCGTCCGTGCGGGTGGCGCTGCGGACGTTGGGCGTGGCGGTGGTCGCGGCATCGGTGGTGGCCGCGGTGTTCTACGCGGCCGGATTCTGGTGGTTCGACGGCTATCACGCGGTGCAGGAACGGTATTGGCAGGGCATCGCGCTGGACCGGCCCTTCCAGTACTGGGGCTGGGCCAATCTGGCGTCGACGGTGTGCGCCATCGGTCTGGGCAGCGTGGCGGGTGTGGCGCGGGCGTTCGACTGGCCGGCTGTTCGCGCGCGGTCCGGCATTCACCTGCTGGTGCTGGCGGCGCTGCTGGCGATCCTGTGCGCCGACCTGAGCATGCTGAGCAAGGCGGAGACCGAACGCATCTGGCTGGGGTTCATGGTGTGGTTGACGGCCGCTCCGGCGCTGCTGCCGGTGGCCTCACGCCGGTGGTGGTTGGCGCTCAACGTCGTCGGCGCGCTGCTGCTCAACCACCTCATCCTCACCAACTGGTAGGGATTTCGGCGCGTTGGTAACCGCTGAGCGGTTACCAACGCGCCGAAATCCCACGTAGGCGAAGGTGAGGACCCAGACGATGGCCAGGGCGATCCACAGCCCGGTCGGGTAATCACGGTCCAGCACCGAAGGATTGGTCGGTCGAGCGCCGGGCGTGTCGAACACCGGGACCGCCAGCAGTACCAGCGTCACGCTGAGCAGGGCCGCCACCGCCACCGGCGTCCAGACCGTGCGTGGCAGAACCCGTCGGCCCGCATAACCCAACGCGGCCACCAGCGGCGCGAACACGAAGTCGTGCAGCAACACACCGGCCAGCGCCCACAGCACGATCCGCAGCAACGTCGGCCAGGAATTCTCCAACAGCAACACCACGCCGTAACCGATCAGCGCCGCGCCCGCGACGCCCAGCGCGGCCCTCATGTGACCACCTCGATACGCGTCAACCACTTCGTCTGCAGCACACCAGGTCTCGACGGGGCGATCAGCCGGCAGGGATACCCATGGTCGATGTCGAGGGTCTGCCCGTTGAGCTTCAGCGCGATCAGCGTCCTGTCGTCGCGGGCGTGCTTCGCCGGCAGCACGGTCCGAGAGTACGGCCCCGGCGGTTCCAGCGAGATCATCCGCAGATCGGCGTCGCGAGGCGCCCCGACGGTGGCGACGAGCTCGGCCAGCACCACACCGGTCCACTCGGCGTCGCGGCTCCAGCCTTCGACACAGGCGATCGGCAGCCGGTGCGTGGTCTGCGGCAGGTTGTTCAGGTCCTCGACGGTGAACCTCGTGGTGTTGGAACCGTAGACGACGGTGAGCCGGTAGTCGGGTGCCCGCGCGGTCCGCAGGACGCCCGCCTCGGCGCCGGAGCGGTTGACGGGCAGATCCTGGGGCCCGTCACCCGAGCGCGGTGCCAGCACCGAGATATGACGCAGCCACGGCACGCTCTGCCCCACGGTGGCTGTCGTCGCCACGCCCACAGCCAGCCACGTCCCGCGCAAGACGGCCCGCCGTGACACCGGAACACCGAAATCCGTCGGCTCCTCGAAGGCACGACGGATGACGGGCAACTTCACCGCGACGTGCAGGATCACCGAGCCGAACACCACATAGGACATCGCGTAATGCACTGTGGTGAAGAAGAATCCGAACGCATACCACTGCGCGATGTTCATCAGGCCGGTCACCAGCTGGAAGATCATCGAGGCGACGAGCACCAGGATGGAGCCGCGCTCGAGGAGCCGCAGCGGTGAGCCGATCACGGGTCGTTCGAACAGCTTCGGCCACACCGACCACAGCTTGACCACCAGCAATGGCACCGCGGCGATACCGGTGGCGACGTGCAGTCCTTGCGTGAGGCGGTACAGCCACACCGGTCTGGTGGGCCACGGGAACCACGGCTGCGGATGCTGGATGAGGTGGCTGATCAGCCCGGTCAGGAAACACACCGTGACGGCGATGCCGAGCCACACCCCGACTCGGCCGGTGATCGCGGTGCCGCGCAGGGTGGTTCGGCTCACGAGCGCACAGATTTGTACGGAAACCCTCGGCGTGTTGTGTACAGACACGCGCGCTCGCCAGAGGGGGGCGGGGGCATCAGGCGGCCAGGGAGGCGACCACCCGGTCGCCGATCGAGTGGATGTCGTCGACGGCCAGGCCCACATCGGAGGCCAGTTGCGCAGCGCAGTCGACGCCCACCCACGCCCAGCGGAACCACGGGCCGATCGTTTTCCTGGTCTCCAGCCGAATCCAATCCACCTTCACCCCATGGGATTGCGGGTCGAATTCGGCCAGACACCGGCCACCGTGGCGCAGCAGTTCCGCCGAGCGGCGCAACACCCGCCACGGGTCGCCACCGAGACCGACATTGCCGTCGGCCAGCAGGACGTTGTGCCAGCGCCCGGTGCCCGGCAACGGGTCGAACAGATCGCGCCGCAAGGCCGGCGCCCCGCTGTCGCGCGCCAGGTCGATCGCCGTCGGCGACAGGTCCACCCCCAGTGCCGGGATTCCCCGCTGCACCAGATTGGCCACCAAACGTCCTGGGCCACAGCCCAAGTCGATCGTCGGGCCATCGCACATGTCGAGCACCACCGCGTCAAAATGCGCTTCGGCTTTCGAGGCCTGCCGCCCGCCGAGCCAGGTGCGCACCGGCAACCGGTCGGTGCTGCCGTCGTCGTGGCGGATCCAGCAGCGTTCACCGTTGAGGGCACGCTCATAGAGATGGCCGAACATGTCAGACCCCCACGAATCTGCTCGCGGGGCCGCACAGTGCCCGGACAGCATCCAGATCGTCGATGGTGTCCACATCATCGAGCTCCGGCAGCAGCGTCACCTCGGCGCCGGTGGCCCGCAGCGCTGCCAATGTCTGTGCACCGGTATCGGATCGCGACATCGGAATGTCCGCCAGGCACTGCGCCGTCGTCGCCGCGCTGACCCCCAGCGCCCACCATCCGCCGTCGCCGGCCATGCCGAGCACCGCGTCACCGTCGAGCAGTTGCCGCGCCGAACCACTCAGCAGTTCGGCGGTGACCTGGGGGGTGTCCATCCCGATCTGCAGCACGGGCAGGCCGGCCGAAGCGTCGGCGTGCGCGTGCACCAGGCGCTCGGCGAAACCGTCACCGCGCTGCTCGATCACCACGAACGACGCCAGCAGCTCCCGGATCTCAGCAGCCCGCGCCGCCTTCGTCAGATCCCCGGTGAACGCGACCACCCGGCGGGTCACGGGTGCGGCGACAACCGCATCGAGAGTGTCCAGCAGCGCCGCCGCGGCGACGTCGGCGGCGGCGTCGTCACCGATCGATGCGGCCAGCCGGGTCTTGGCCAGCCCGGGAACCGGAGCTTTGGCTACGACGAGAAGACAGCAAGGGAGCTCCATCAGTTGATCGCCTTCCAGAAGTCCACCGCGGCATGGAAGCTCCCCCGAACGGAACCGCTGACCTTCGACACCCCACCGGTGCGGGGTCCGTACGCGACATCCAGTTCCACCACTCGCCAACCCGCCGCGGCGGCGCGGACCAGCAGTTCCAGCGGATACCCCGATCGGCGGTCCTGCACACCGAGGTTCAGCAAATCGTCCCGACGCATCACCCGCATGGGTGCGATGTCGTGGACTGCAAGGCCATGCTTGTGACGCAACCGGAAGCAAACCGCCGCGGTGCCCAGGCGGGCGTGCCACGGCCAGCGCAACCCCCGTACCGGCCGCCGCCGTCCGGTCACCATCTCGGCGCCGTCGAGTGCGGCCACCAACCGCGGCAGATCGCCGGGATCCAGTGACCCGTCGGCATCGATGACCGCCACGATCGGCGACGTCGCGGCCACCACAC
Source organism: Mycolicibacterium sp. SMGY-1XX (assembly GCF_059132455.1). NCBI lineage: Bacteria > Bacillati > Actinomycetota > Actinomycetes > Mycobacteriales > Mycobacteriaceae > Mycobacterium > Mycolicibacterium sp. SMGY-1XX. The sequence goes on along the minus strand of NZ_CP101139.1, from coordinate 1,368,514 downwards.
CGGCATGCACCGCCGACCCATAACCCGGTACCCGTTCCGCGACCACCTGGGCGCCGTGACCTCGCGCGACCTCGGCGGTGTCGTCGGTGCTGTTGTTGTCGACGACCAGCGCCCGGTACCCCGGGGGAATTGCTGCGAGCACCCCGGGCAGGGCCTCGGCCTCGTTGAGGCAGGGCAGCACCACCGTGACCGGACAGTCGGGCATGACTTCCGACGGTAGCAGTGAAATTGGCACCGATCCGGACCGCCGTCGGTGACGAATGCCTTACATCATCGCAGGTAGATGAGCTTCGAATGAGTGGAGATGGTGAGTTGGGAGCCGTGGGCGCGCGTGTGCTGATCGCCGACGACGACGTGGTCGTCCGCGATGTCGTGCGCCGATACCTGGAACGTGACGGGTTGGAAGTCGCTGTCGCCGACAACGGCACCGACGCGTTACGCATGCTCGGCACGGAACGGATCGACGTGGCGGTGCTCGATGTGATGATGCCCGGACCCGACGGGCTGACCTTGTGCCGCAGTCTGCGGCAGGCGGGTGACTTCAGTGTGCCGGTGATCCTGCTGACCGCCCTCGGCGAGGAGGACGACCGGATCGCGGGGCTCGAAGCCGGCGCTGACGACTACGTGACGAAACCGTTCAGTCCTCGTGAGTTGGCGCTGCGCGTGCGCTCGGTCCTGCGCAGGTCGCCGTCGCCGCTGGGCGCGTTGCCATTGGACATCACCGTCGGTGAGTTGACGGTGTCCTCGGCCTCGCGCACCGTGACCCTCGAGGGCCGCCCGGTGGGCCTGACCAACCGTGAGTTCGACCTGCTGATGTTCTTCCTCACCCACGCCGACACCGTGTTCACCCGCGAGGAACTTCTGCAGCGGGTGTGGCACTGGGACTACGGCGACCTGTCCACGGTGACGGTCCACGTCAAACGGTTGCGTTCCAAACTCGGTGACCACCACCGGGTACAGACGGTGTGGGGCCGCGGCTATCTGTGGCAGAGCGCGGCCGACGAGGACCCGCATGCCGCCGGCTGACGTGACCGAGATCGTCCTGCTCGTGCTCGCCTCCTCGGTGCCCGTTGTCCTGTTGGGGGCGTTGATCATCCGGGTGGCCCGGAGCTGGTCGCTGGCGGTCAGCATGGTGGTCCTGGTGCTGATACCGGTGGTTGCCACATTCGCCGGCGTGTTGGGCGCCAGTAGCTTCATGATCACCGAGACATTCGAGAAAACGGCCATCGTCTTGGTGATCGTGTCGGTGGTGACCATTCCCGCCGCGGTGATGCTGGCCCGCTATCAGGCCCGAAGAACCGTGTGGGAACAGGAGATCCGCGACTCCGAACGCGCCGCCGAACAGTCCCGGCGCAAGCTGGTGGCCTTCGTGAGCCACGATCTGCGCACCCCCCTGGCCGGCATCCGCGCGGTGTCGGAAGCCATCGCCGACGGCGTGGTCAGTGATCACGAGGTCCGTGAACACGCCAAACACATCGAGCAGGAATCGATTCGGCTGTCCGAGATGGTCGATGACCTGTTCGAGATGTCGAAGATCAACGCCGGGGCCGTCACGGCGTCCTATGACCGGGTGGCCCTCGACGAGGTGGTCGACGACGTAGTGCGCGCCCACCGCATCACCGCCGATCGGGCCGGTGTCGCGTTGCGTGCCGACCTGCCCGGGGCGCCGGTCAAGGTGATCGGCAGCGACCGCGCGCTGGTGCGGGTGCTGTCGAATCTGGTGGCCAACGCGATCGCCCACACCCCCTGCGGCGGTACGGTCAGGCTGGAGCTGGGCCGCGACGAGCAGGGCGCCTGGGCGAGGGTCGACGACACCGGAGTGGGAATCGACGAAGCCGACCTGGGGCGGGTGTTCGACGTGGCCTACCGCGGCTCCAACGGGCGTGTGCCGCGGTTGGATTCGTCGTTGCCCAGCGGGTCAGGGCTGGGTCTGGCCATCGCCGCCGGCCTGGTGCAGGCCCACCACGGCACGTTGTCGGCGCACAACCTCGACACAGGAGCCCGCTTCGAGGTGCGGCTGCCGCTGGCTACGGAGGCTTGAGCCGGCCCGCTCTCCCCGGCTCGTCCCTCACCGCCTCGGCGACCGGCTACCGAGCCTTGAGCACCGCCTCGAACTCCGTGCAGAACCAGTCCACATCTGCCATCGAGAACACCAGCGGCGGACGAATTTTCAGCACATTGCCGTCATGCCCGCACACCGACAACAGCACCCGTCGCTCCCGGAGCGCATTGACCAGCCAGCGCGCCCCGGCACGGTCGGGTTTCTTGGTCTCGGGATCGCTGACCATCTCGACGCCGATGTAGAGACCCGCACCGCGGACGTCACCGACGCCGGGATGCGCGAGCGCGATCTCGGTCAGTTCCCGCCGCAGCGTCGCACCCACATTGGCTGCATTGCTCATCAGCCGTTCGTGCTCGATGACGTCGAGGACGGCCGACGCCGCGGCCATGGACACCGGGTTACCGCCGAATGTGTTGAAGTAGGGCATCCCGACGGCGAACGATTTCAGGACGTCGGAGCGGGCCGCCATGGCGGCGACCGGCATCCCGTTGCCCATCGGTTTCCCGGTGGTCAGCAGATCGGGAGTGACCCCGTGGCGCAGGCACCCCCACATCGAGTCACCGGTGCGGGCGAAACCCGGCTGCACCTCGTCGGCGATGAACACTCCCCCGCGCGAGCGCACCACGTCGACGGCGGGTTTGAGCACGTTCGGGTCGGTGTAGATGCCGTCGGACGAGAAAATGGTGTCGACGATCAGGCACGACACCCCGTAACCGGCCTCGCTCAACTCGTCGGCGGCGGCTGCGACATCAGCGGCGAAGCGCTGGGCCAGTTGATCGCCGGGCACCCGGTAGCTGTCTGGCGGTGGCACCGTGCGCACATTCGGACCCTGTGTACCGGGCCCGCCGAGTGACGGCGAGATGGCGGTGACAGCGGCGGTGTTGCCGTGATAGGCGTCGGCGGTGATGATGACACCTGTTGCGCCGGTGTGCATTTCAGCCACCCGCAAGGCCAGGTCATTGACCTCGGAGCCGGTGCAGGCGTACATCACCTGATCGATCTCGAACGGCAGCGTGTCCAGTAGCCGCTGCGAGTAGTCGATGATGGCCTGGTGCAGGTAGCGGGTGTGGGTGTTGAGCGTCGACAGCTGCCGGGTGACGGCCTCCACCACATGCGGATGGCAATGCCCGACGCTGGCCACATTGTTGTAGGCGTCGAGATACCGCTCACCTTCGGCGCCGAAGAGGTACGTGCCCTGCCCGCGCACCAGATGGACCGGGCGTTCGTAGAACAGCCGGTACGCCGGGCCGAGCATCTCCTCCCGCTTGGCGATCAGCGGTTCAGCCTGACCGGTGGCGCCGGCCGAGTAGCTGTTGGAATCCATGATGTTGGAGAAACTCATAACGCCACAACGATGCCATCTGCGCCGGATTCCGTCGCGGCGAGCATCTCGAAGTACGTAATTTGTACGGGACGCGCCCGGTCGCGCAAGTGGTTTGGGTGCCGCACACTGTTCCGATGCCAGGTCTGCCACCCAACCACCAGGACTTCGCGCGCGCGGCGCTGCCCGCTTATGGGCTTGCCGCCGACACCCCGCTGCGGCTGCTGAGCCTGTCGGAGAACGCCACCTACTTGGCGGATACCGGGCTCGAGCCCCTGGTGGTGCGAGTGCACCGGCCCGGCTACCACTCCCTGTCGGCGATCCGCTCCGAGCTGAGCTGGATGGCGGCACTGCGCGACGAGACCACAGTGATGACACCGCATCTGATCCCGGCCCGCGACGGAAGCGATGTGGTGAGCGCCGATGTGGCCGGGACGCGGTTGTACGTCGACGCGGTCTCCTACATCCCCGGGTGCACCGCCGAAGAGCAGCCCGACGCGGTGGGCTTCGATCAGCTGGGCCGATTGACCGCGCTCATGCACAACCATGTCGAGGACTGGCAGGCCCCGGATTTCTTCACCCGGTTCCGGTGGGATCTGGAAACCACCATCAGCCCGGTCGCGCGCTGGGGCGACTGGCGCGGCGCGCCCCACCTCAGCGACGCCGACACCACGGTGATCGGACTCGCCACCGAACGAATCATCGAGCTTCTCACCGCATTCGGCACCGAGGCCGATCGTTTCGGCTTGGTGCACGCCGACCTGCGCATGGCCAACCTCATGGTGGATCCCACGAATCCGGCCGCACCGATCACCGTCATCGACTTCGACGACTGCGGGTGGTCCTGGCATCTGGCCGATCTCGGTGCGGTGGTGTCGTTCATCGAAGACACCCCGGAGGCCGAACGTATCATCGCCGACTGGCTGCGCGGCTACCAGGAGGTACGCAAACTCCCCGACGAGCACCTCGAGCTGGTGCCGACGTTCGTGATGCTGCGCCGCGTCATGTTGTCGGCCTGGATCGGTAGCCACGCCGACGCCGACGCCGCCCGAACTCTGGCACCGACATTCGCTGCGGGCACCGCCCGGCTGGCCGAGCGCTACCTCGGCGACGACTCCTGGCTGAAAAACTCGATATGGGGTAGTTGACTACGCTAGTCGCCCCCGGCGCCCCGCCCGAGACTGGCTGCTCAGGCCTATCAAGGGGGTGCCATGAGCCGACTGGGCGAGCATGCAGTGGTTTTGGGGGCAAGTATCAGTGGACTACTCGCTGCGCGGGTGCTCTCCGAGTTCTACGACCGGGTGACCGTCGTGGAGCGCGACACTTTGCCCGAGGATGTCGACAACCGGCGCGGTGTCCCGCAGGGGCGGCACGTGCACGTGCTGCTGGCCAGCGGGTCCGATGCCGTCGAACAGCTGTTTCCCGGAATCCTGGACGCGTTCCTCGGCGACGGCGCCGTCGAACTGTCCACCGATCGGCTGAGCGATTTCTGGCAAGTGCTCAGCGGCCAGAACCTGCGCCGCGAAGATGGGCGTTTCGACCGCGCGTTCCAGATGTACCAGTCGACCCGTCCATTCCTGGAAACCCATGTCCGTCAACGTCTTCGACGATCCGATACGGTGACTATCCTGGACTCACACGACGTGGTGAACTTGACCGCCGAGGGCAATCGCATCACCGGGGTGGCGGTCGCACCACACCGCGGCGGGCCGACGCGAGAGATCGCCGCAGACCTGGTGGTCGACGCCATGGGCCGAGGAGCGCGCACTCCTGCGTTTCTCGAGTCACTGGGCTACCAGCGACCACCTGAACTCGGCACCGTCGTACGGGTGTCCTACACGAGTCAGTTGCTGCGGATCGCGTCCCCGGAGCCGCCTGCGAAGCTCTTCTTGATCAACGCCAAGAAAGGCGGCACCGCCGGCGGGGTGCTGGCCAAGTGTGAGAACAACACCTGGCTCTTGACCAGCGTGGGCATGGTGGGCATCGAGCCGCCCACCGAGTGGGATGCGTTGCGAGACTTCGCCGAGAGCTGGGCACCCGAGCCCATGATGGCAGCCCTGCGCCGCGCCGAACCGATCGGCGAACCGTCTCGCTACCGCTACGCCTCCACCCAGTGGCGCCGCTACGACCGGATGCACCGCTTCCCCGACGGCCTCGTGGTCTTCGGCGACGCAATCTGCAGCTTCAACCCGATCTACGGGCAGGGCATGTCGGTGGCCGCGCTGGAAGCGCTCGCGTTGCGCGACTGCCTGCGCGCCGGTGACGATCAGCTGGCCCGGCGGTTCTTCGCGGCGACGTCCGAGACGATCAACACCGCCTGGCAGCTGGCCACCGGCGCTGATCTGGCGATCCCCGAGGTGCAGGGCCGCCGCACGCCGGCGACCCGGTTGCTGGGCTGGTACACCGACCGCGTCATCGCACGATGTGCCTCCGACCTCGTGGTGCACGAGCAGTTCGTGCGGGTGACCAATCTCCTGGATCCGCCCACCCGGTTGATGCGGCCGGCGATCATCCGGCGGGTGCTGGGCCGTGAAAATCCGGTTCAGTCCTCCAGCGAGGCCCCGAGCCGTTCGGCGGCGGTCACATAGTCCTCGATGAACTCCAGCACCACGTCGCGGGCGGGTTTCACCTTGTTCATCAAGCCCACCCCCTGCCCGACGAAGTAGGTGGCCAGCGCCTGGGCGCCCGGATGTCCTTGTGCGGCAAGCTTGTCCACCCGGCGCAGCACCGGCTCGACGAGCATGTTCTGCAGCGGGAGCGGCAGGGTCTGATGGCCCTCCCTGGCGGGCTGCCAGGCGTTGGTCCAGTCGGACACCAGCTGACGGGCGGGCTTGCCGGTGCGTCCCATCGACCGCACGGTGTCGCGCGAGGAGGCGGCCAGCATCTTCTGGACGGTGTGCGGCGCGGTCTCGGCCTCCTCCGTCGTCAACCACACCGAACCCGTCCACGCACCCGCGGCGCCCATCGCCACACAGGCAGCCATCTGCCGGCCCGTCACGATGCCGCCCGCCGCCAGCACGGGGACGTCCTTGCCTCTGGGGTGCGCCTCCAGCGCTTCGAGGACCTCGGGCACCAGCACCAGCGTCGACACCTCACCACAGTGTCCGCCTGCCTCGGTGCCCTGGGCGATGATCACGTCGACCCCGGCCTCGGCCTGCTTGATGGCGTGCTCCTTGGCGCCGACCAGCGCGGCGACCGGGACACCGCTGCTGGCGCCGGCCTCGATCATGTAGGCCGGTGGGACACCGAGGGCGTTGGCCATCATCTTGATGGGGTGTTTGAGCGAGACGTCCAGCAGTTGCTCTCCGGTGTCCCCCGACAGGTTGGAGCCGCCGTGCCGGGGCCGATCGTCGAGCGGGATATCGTGTGCAGCAAGCAGTTCGGCGACGAAGGTGCGATACTCGGCGGGAATGCGGTCCACCAGTTGACCGGTGGACAGCGACTCGCCTTTGCCCTCGAACTTGGCGGGCACGATGATGTCGACGCCGTAGGGCTTGCCGCGGACCTCGCTGTCGATCCAGGCCAGTTCCTGCTCGAGCTGGTCAGGGGTGAACGCCGTCCCGCCCAGCACCCCGAACCCGCCCGCATTCGTCACGGCAGCCACCACGTCGCGGCAGTGGCTGAACGCGAACAACGGGAACTCGATGCCGAAGCGATCGCAGATCGGTGTCTTCACCCGATCAGTATTGCCATCATCACTTGACGCCTGTCAAGTAGGGCCAGCATCTCGGGTTGAGGCAGAACTCAGTCGACGATCTGGCCGGATTTTGTTGACTGAGCTCCGCCTCAACTGGCTTGTGGATGCGTGTCGACGCGCTGCGGCACGTTCGTGCCAATGTCGCCCTCGTGTCAAGAGTGTTCGTCGGAAGTGAAGCAGTCGCGGCGGGGCTCATTACGAAGTACCGGCTCGCCAAGGATTATCAACGCCTGCTGCCCGACACCTATGCACCCAAGGGTGAACTGACGCTCGAGGACTGGATCCTGGCCGCGTGGAAATGGTCCAAAGGCAAGGCCGTTGTGACCGGACTGACAGCCTCGGCCTGGCACGGCGCGAAGTGGATGGATGCGAACACCCCAGTGGAGCTCAATCTGGCCAACACCAAACCTCCGCCGGGTGTTGTCACCAGGAATCAGACCATTTTCGACGACGAGGTGCTGACGTGTCGTGGCATTTCGGTGACGACTGTGGCACGTACCGCATTTGATGTGGCGCGCCGCGACACCAGCCGGCAGACCATCGCCCGACTCGACGCGCTGGCCCGTGCCACCCACTTCGACAACGCTGCGGTCTTGGAAGTGGCGCGGCGGCATCCCCACGTGAGAGGCCTGTCCTCAATGGCCTCGATGCTGGCGCAAGTCGACGCCGGAGCCGAGTCGCCACAGGAGACGTATCTGAGGCTGACGCTGATAGACGCAGGCTTTCCACGACCGCAGACCCAGATTCGGGTGCCGCGCCCCGACGGCCGCAGCTACTACCTCGATATGGGATGGCCCGAGCTGATGGTTGCGGTCGAATACGACGGTGAGCACCACAGGACTGACCGTGAGAGCTTCGCCAACGATGTTGCGCGCGCGGAACACCTGGCCGCCGCGGGCTGGATCGTCATCCGGGTGCTCAGGGATCACCGGCGCCCGGAGATCATCGCACGAGTGCGACGGGCCAGGCAGGTGCGTCTGACACCGAGAGCGAGTTGAGACGGAGCTCAGTCGACGATTTCGCCGGTTTTCGTCGACTGAGTTCCGCTTCAACGGGACCTAGTCCCGCAGCGGGGCGAATGCAAAATCCCGCAAGCCGTCCCGCGGCGACACCGCGGCGCGGAACCCCAGCGTCTGCGCGGCCCCCTCCGGCGAGGCGACGATATGGCGGACATCGCCACTGCGGTACTGCCCGGTGATCTCCGGGGCCGGGCCGCCGCGTGCCTCACACACCAGATCGGCGACCTGCAGGATCGAAATCGGTTGTCCTGAGCATACATTGGCGGCGAGAAAGCCGTTGCTGTCACTTTCCACCGCCGCCACATTCGCAGCCGCGACGTCGCTGACGTGGACGAAATCGCGCATCTGCCCGCCGTCTTCGAACACCCTGGGTGCCCGTCCCTTTTCCAGAGCCGAGCGGAAGATCGCGGCGACACCGGAATACGGTGTGTCACGGGGCATACCGGGGCCGTAGACGTTGTGATAGCGCAACGCGATAGCCGAACCACCGGTGGCCTCGGCCCAGGCCAGCGCGTAATGCTCCTGCGCGGTCTTGCTGGCGGCGTACAGACTGCGCGGCCGTAGCGGTGCGCTCTCGGGTACCAGGGTCCAGCCCACCTCTTCATCGCCGAGCGGGCAGCGATGCTCGAACATCCCGGCGTCCAGATCCTCCCGGCGGCGCGGCACCGGATCGACGGCCCCGTGCACCGGGCATTCGAAACCACCCTGGCCGTAGACCACCATCGACGACGCCAACACCAGCTTCTGCACGCCGGCGGCGTACATCTGCGCCAACAGCACCGTCGTCGCGTAATCGTTGTGCCTGCCGTACGCGGGCGCGTCGGCGGCGTCCACCCCGGCGCCCACCATCGCCGCCTGGTGACACACGACGTCGACCCCATCGAGCAGATGCGCCACGATGTCCGGGGCTGCCACGTCGCCGCGCACCACACCGTCGGGAAGGCGGCCGTCGTGATGCGCCGCGGGGAGCAGCACGTCGAGACCGATCACCTCGTGCCCTTTAGCTTTCAGCGCGGCCGACACCTGCGAGCCGATGAACCCGGCGGCGCCGGTCAGCAGAACCTTCACGGCAAGTCGATCGGCAGCGTCACGCCTTCGTGCGGTGAGCAGTGCGTGCACGTGTGTTCCTGCGGCACCGACTCGATGGCCTCGTGCACCAGCTTTTTGAACGGCACCAGGTTTCTCTCGAATTCGGCGAACACGTCCACCGCCTTGACCCCGCTGCCGGCCTCCACACCCGCATCCAGATCGGTCACCAAAGCGATGGCGGCATAACAGATTTCGAGCTCGCGGGCGAGTACCGACTCCGGGTAACCGGTCATGTTGATCAGCGAGAAGCCCTCCCGGGCATACCACTGGCTCTCCGCCCGGGTGGAAAATCGAGGCCCTTCGATGACCACCATCGTGCCACCGTCCACCACGTCCGGCAGGTCGGTGACCGCTGACCGCAGGTCCGGGCAGTACGGGTCGGCGAAATCGACGTGGATACCGCCGGAGTCGAAATAGGTGGCGGCGCGCCCGCTGGTGCGGTCGACGAGCTGGTCGGGCACCACCATCGCACCCGGGCCCAGATCGGGTGTCAGACTGCCGACGGCGCACGGGCCGAACACCCGCCGCACCCCGAGGGAGCGCAGCGCCCACATGTTGGCGCGGTACGGCACGGTGTGCGGGGAGAACTCGTGTTTGACGCCGTGGCGCGGCAGGAATGCCACCTCGTGCTCACCCACGGTGCCGACGGTGACGGCCGCGCTGGGCGCCCCGTACGGGGTATCGAGGCTGACGGTGCGGGCGTCGGCCCCGAAAAACGAGTAGAAACCGCTGCCGCCGATGACTCCGAGCATCCGTCCATTCTGGTGCATGACCGGTGCCGCCGACTCGTGACGGTGCTGTGACATCCGCTTCCCAGCAACGGTGGTTGACTGCCCTGGTGGCTGTTGTGTCCGCATTCAGTGCAGATGGCCCGGCCGTTGTCCGCCTAGCCGGTGCCGCCGCCGGCGGCGTCGTCGCGGCGTTGGTGGTGGCGTCGACGGCCGGTGTTCCGTACGCCCCGGCGGCGGGTTGGGTGGTGGTCGCCTCGATCTACCTCGCCTGGACGTGGCTGCTGGTGGGACGGATGGATGCCGAGCGGACCGAGGCACATGCGCGGCACGCCCACGAGGAGGACTCCACCCGTGGCTTCACGCAGGTGATGATGTTGCTGGCCAGTGTGGGCAGCCTCGGCGGCGTGGGTTATCTGCTGGCCGCCGAATCCGCCAAGGGTGGTGACGTGCCGGCCGCCGTCGTCGGAACCCTGTCGGTGGCGGCGTCCTGGTTCGCCGTGCACACCGTTTTCATGCTGCGCTACGCCCGGCAGTACTACACCGGCCCGCCCGCGGCCATCGACTTCAATCAAGACGACAAGCCCGCCTACGCGGATTTTGCCTACCTGGCCTTCACCCTCGGCATGACGTATCAGGTGTCGGACACCAATCTGCGCAGCCGGGACATCCGGTCCACCGCCCTCACCCATGCCCTGCTGTCGTTTCTGCTGGGAGCCGTGATCCTGGCGATGACGCTGAATCTCGTGGTGGGCCTGACGGCGATCAACTGAGGTCGTGGGACGATCATCGGCATGGCCACCGTCGCGCAATGGATCGAAGGCGCTCGTCCGCGGACGCTGCCGAATGCGGTCGCGCCCGTCATCGCCGGCACCGGCGCGGCGGCCTGGCTGGACGGCGCGGTCTGGTGGAAGGCGCTACTGGCCCTGGTGGTCTCCCTGGCCCTGATCGTCGGGGTGAACTACGCCAACGACTACTCCGACGGGATCCGCGGTACCGACGACGTGCGGGCGGGGCCACTGCGGCTGGTGGGCTCGAAGGTGGCCTCACCCCGGTCGGTGCTGACGGCCGCGGTCATCAGTCTGTTGCTTGCCGCGATCGCCGGTCTGGTGCTGGCGATCGTCAGCAACCCGTGGCTGATCGCCGTCGGCGTGGTGTGCATCGCCGGTGCCTGGTTTTACACGGGCGGGTCGAAACCCTACGGATACTTGGGTTTTGGCGAGATCGCGGTTTTCGTGTTCTTCGGGCTGGTGGCGGTGCTGGGCACGCAGTACACCCAGGCGTTGACCGTCGATTGGGTGGGCGCCGTGGCGGCCGTCGCGATGGGATGCCTGTCGTCGGCGGTGCTGGTGGCCAACAACCTGCGCGACATTCCCACCGATACCGAGTCGGGCAAGATCACGCTGGCGGTGCGACTCGGCGACGCACGCACCCGGACGCTGTACGTGGTGCTGCTCGCGGTGGCCGGCCTGGCGACCATCGGCCTGGCGTTCGCCACCCCGTGGTGTCTGGTGGGCTTGGTGGCTGCACCGTTGGCGGTACGCGCCTCGCGGCCTGTGACGTCCGGCAAGGGCGGACCGCAGCTGATCCCCGTGCTCCGCGACACCGGCCTGACCATGCTGGTGTGGTCGATCGCCGTGGCCGTCGCGTTGTTCCTCGGAAGCTGACCCTCGACGATCTCGCCGAGACCGCGTTGCGGTGACATGTTGTCCTGCACAATCTCACCGTGAGCGCGTGGATGTTCGACAACCGTCCTCAGGAATGGCTCTTCGACGCCCACCGCCCCGCCGGCTGGTACCCGGACCCGGCGGGCACCGACCGTTGGGAGTACTGGAACGGACGTGCGTGGAGCAGACGGCGAAACCTGTCGGGCATCCCATCGCGCGTGATCACCCCTTGGCGCCTGTGCGCCGCGCTCGCGACGATGGTCGGATTCGGTCTGCTCAACGCCGCTGCACTTGTTGTGTTGACCGACGGTTTGCCGTCGCTGATCCGTGTGATCAGCGATGTGCTGCAGTCGCTGTAGCGATGCGCCGCATTTCAGCCGACGAGTGCGACCGTCTGTGGTCCGGGTGGACACCATGGGAGGTGACCCGCCGGCTGTCCGGCGTCACCGCGCCCTGGTACGTCGCTGCGGGCTGGGCGATCGACCTTTACCTCGATGGCGCACCGCGGGCCCACGGCGACCTCGAGATCGGTGTCCCCCGCAATCGGTTCGACGACATCATCGATGCGCTGCCGGGGTATGAGTGGGATTGCGTTGGCGACGGATGCCTGGGCCCCTATCCCGACCACGCCGATGCCACGCACCAGACCTGGCTACGCGACCGGGCGACGGGCCGGTACCACCTGGACGTGTTCCGGGAACCCCATGCCGGCGGCCGCTGGGTCTGCCGCAGGGATCCATCGCTCACCATGAGCTACGACGAACTCATTCTGCGCACCGCTGACGGCGTACCCTACGTCATCCCCGAGGTGGCGCTGCTGTTCAAGGCGAAGAATCCGCGCGCCAAAGACATCCACGACCTCGCACGCGTGCTTCCCGCGATGCCGGACCACCGCCTCGCCCGACTCTGGGGATGGCTCGACGTGATCCACCCCGGCCACCCTTGGCTGCTCACCATCGGCGCGGTGCTCACGCCCCAGAAGGCACCGGATAGCGGTCGTTGACGTCGGCATTGGAGTCCTTGCGCGCACAGTGGGCGCAGCAGAAGATGCCGTCGTCGGTTTCGATGCCGTGGCCGAGAATTCGGCAGCCGCAGTGGACGCACTCGGGTGCGAGCTGTGCTGCAGCGCATTCCACGCTGTCGAACGTCGCGGAATGGCCGTCGGCGAAGGTCACGGTGAAAGCTTTGTCGTAGTCGTTGCCGCAGGTATCGCAGATCGTCATGAGACTTGAGTGCCCGCCGAACCCAGAGCCAAACAGTCACGCGTTGTTCAGGCGGCCTTGTCCAGTAGCGACTCCACGGCCGCGCGCAGCTGGTCGACGCCGACGTGCTCGGTGATCAGCCCGACGGCCCGAGGGTCGCCGCCGCGCAGAACGGCCAGCAGCACATGCTCGCTGCTGATCTCTTTACTCTTGTGCGCCAATGCTTCTCGCAGTGCCAGCTCGAGGGTCTTCTTCGCGGATCGGGTGAACGGGATGTGGCCGCGGCGCCGCCGGCGACGTCCGGAACGACGCAGTGCGTCGCCGAAGGCGTCGGGCCCGAAGCCGCGTTCCACCGCCGCGCGCACGGCATGCAGGTCGATACCGATGGCCCGCAACGTCTCGGCGTCATCGTCGAACGCGCCGCGGTCGGGGTCAGCGGCGGCAAGGCGGGAGCGCACCGCGTCGGCCGTGAGACCGAATCCGCCCAGCACGGTGGACAGGTCACGGCCGGCGCTCTGCAGCACCCCGACCAGCAGATGCTCGGCGCCGATCTCACGGGCATCGAGATCGCGGGCCTCCTCCTGGGCGAGCACCACGGCAACGCGGGCGGTGCGGGTGAAGCGTTCGAACATCATCGCCTCCGGTTGTACTTCTGATGAACGGCCTGGCGGCTGACTCCGAGCGCGTCGGCGATGGCCTGCCAGCTCCAGCCCTGTTCACGGGCGTTGGCCACATGCAGCGCTTCCAGCCGCTCCTGTAGCCGCTGCAGGGCTCCGATGGCGCGCAGCCCGACCGCGGGGTCGACACTGCCCAATTCGTCGGGGTGCTCCAGCGGAGGCGACGCGGACTCACTCATGCGTGTCAACGTAACTTGACGAGAGGTTCGCGTCAACCAATCTTGACACCGCTGTGTGGGCCACGTTGCTACGCCGGCTGCGCTGAGACTGCGGTCACTGCGGGAAGCATCGGCGTGCCGGCACACCCCCGGCAGTCTCGACGAGTGATCACTGCCACCCGAGAACCAAATGCTGCCAATGGAATTAATCCCCTGACATGCTGGTTTAAGCAAGCAGACCGGAACGAGAAACCGATCCGAACCGCGACCCACAGATCTCTCTGCGAGGCACGATTCGCAACCAAAGAAGTACAGAGAGAAGCACGACCATGAAGAAGTTTGGCTTTGCCACCATCGCCGCCACCGCCCTCACCGCAGGCTTCCTCGGCCTGGCCGCCCCGGCCATCGCCGCTCCCACCGGAGCCGGCAACGCCCAGGACACCATCTCCAGCCTCGAAAACCAGGGCTACAAGGTGATCGTCAACCGCCTGTCGAACGCCCCGCTGAATCAGGCCAGCGTGGTCTCCGTAGGCCAGGGCCCGACATTCACCCACACCAACACCAACAACGGCAATGAAGGTGGCTACTCCTCGGTCAACGACCGTCAGTTCGCCCCGGACAACGTGAAGACGGTGTACGTCAACGTCAAGTAACGGCCGACGACCTCGAGACGGGCGCCCAAGCGGGCGCCCGTTTCGTGTGTGAGGAACACCCCCCCGGCACGCATGCCGGCGGTCAGCCGTGCAGCGCCTGCAACAGCCGATCGACATCGTCGTCGGTGTTGTACAGATGAAAGCCCACCCGCACCCGCCCGGCCCGTACCGCGGCCCGAATCCCGGCCTGCCTCAGGCGGATCGACACCGCGTCGGTATCGGCAACGGTCAGCGACACAATGGCCGAGTCAACGGCCGGCATCGTCAGCTCAGCGCGCACACGGTTGGCCAACCCCACGGTGTGCGCGTGCACGGCCGCACGGTCCAGACCGGCCAGCCAAGGCAGGCTCGCGCCCGCACCGATGGCGCTGACCCACGACGGCGACGCGTCGAGACGCCTGGCACCGGAGGCCAGGCGCAGCGGGAGGCCGTAGACGGTGGCCCAGGGGTTGTCCCCCGCATACCAATTCGCCGCGTGCGGGGTCAGCTTTTCGAGCACCGAGTCGCGGACCGACATCCAGGCCATCCCGCGCGGCGCCAGGAGCCACTTGTACGCCCCACCCACCGTCACGTCCGCCCACGACAGATCCACATCGCACCAACCCAGCGCCTGCGTGACATCGATGACCGTCAGCGCCATCCCGGCCTCGGCGCGAAGCGTCTCGACGTCGAGCACCGATCCGGTCGCCGACTGCGCCAGACTGACCGCCACCGCGTCGAACTCCCCCGCCCGTCGCTCCAACTCACCGGGAGCCAACTCGGTGACCGTCACTCCGCGCGCCGCTTGCGCGGCGAAGGGGAAACTCACACTGGTGAACTCGCCGGCCAACGTCGCGACCCGAGCACCGGCGGGCACCGCGGCCGCCACCAACCCCAGCAGCGCCGACACACTGCCCCCGATCGCCACGGCGGCGGCCGGCACGCCGACCAGCGCGGCGTAACCGGCACGGGCCGCCTCGACGTCCCGGTCGAAGTCGGGCGCATACACCGCACCCCGGCGCCACGCATCCACATGAGCAGCGACTGCCTCGGCGACGAAGGTAGGCGGCAGCCCGACCGTGGGCGAGTCCAGGTAGCCGTCGGCGCCCGAGAACTCGGCACCGAACGCGACCCGGCTCAGGAGGAAGGGTCTGCTGCACGAGTAGGTGACATCTGAGTCGGCTTGCCCTGGGTGGGCAGGCTGGGAGGATGTCCCCATGGCAAGGCCCTATCCCCGTGAGTTCCGCGACGACGTCGTGCGCGTGGCCCGCAATCGCGATGACGGGGTGACGATCGAGCAGATCGCCACCGATTTCGGGGTGCACCCGATGACGCTGCAGAAATGGCTCCGTCAGGCCGACATTGACGAGGGCGCCAAGCCCGGCAAGACCACCGGCGAGTCCGGTGAGCTGCGTGAGGCCCGGCGGCGGATCAAGCTGCTCGAGCAGGAAAACGAGGTCCTGCGCCGTGCCGCGGCGTATCTGTCGCAGGCCAACCTGCCGGGAAAAGGATCTACCCGCTCGTGAAAGAGCTCGCCGCCGACGGGATCCCCGTCGCGGTGACGTGCCGGGTCCTCAAGCTCGCTCGCCAACCGTATTACCGCTGGCTGGCCTCCCCTGTCACCGACGCCGAACGCGTCGAGGCCTACCGCGTCAACGCCCTTTTCGACGCGCACCGCGATGATCCGGAGTTCGGATATCGCTACCTGGTCGAGGAGGCCCGCGACGCTGGCGAGCCGATGGCCGAGCGCACCGCCTGGCGCATCTGCTCCCAGAACCAACTGTGGAGCGTGTTCGGCAAAAACCGCGGCAAGAACGGCAAGCCCGGCCCACCGGTCCACGACGATCTCGTCGAACGCGACTTCACCGCCGACGCGCCGAATCAGTTGTGGCTCAGCGATATCACCGAGCACCGTACCGGTGAGGGCAAGCTTTACCTGTGCGCCATCAAAGATGTGTACTCCAACAGGATCGTCGGCTACTCCATTGACTCCCGAATGAAGTCCCGACTGGCCACCCGTGCACTGCACAGCGCGGTGGCCCGACGCGGAGATGTCGCGGGATGCATCCTACATTCGGATCGAGGATCTCAGTTTCGCTCAAGGCGATTCGTGCACGCACTGCACCATCACGAGATGGTCGGCTCGATGGGCCGTGTCGGCGCGGCCGGCGACAACGCTGCCATGGAGAGCTTCTTTTCCCTGCTGCAGAAGAACGTGCTCGACCGCCGCCGCTGGGACACCCGCGAGCAACTCCGAATCGCGATCGTCACCTGGATCGAACGCACCTACCACCGACGCCGCCGACAAGCCGGCCTTGGCCGGTTGACCCCGGTGGAATTCGAAGCCATCATGACCACACCGGCCAGTCAGGCCGCGTGACCGAAACTGTCACCTACTCGTGCAGCAGACCCGAACTGTCCTCACCGCGCAGCCGCGCCTGCAGCTGTGCGCGGTCGCGCTTCCGCCGTTCGTCGACGGCGGCGATGCTGGCGGTGGCCCGCTTGCGCAACGGCGCGAAGATCCAGATGCCCAACGGGAGCGCGATCACGATGGCGAAGAGCAACGCGATCACCACCGGGAACTCCTCGATCCCGATCAGCTGGGCACCGAAGAAGATGGCCGCCGCCAGCACTCCCACCAACAGCAGCCGCGCAACCAGGTAGGCCAGTACATCGATCATCATCTGACTGGTCCGGGGCTGTTCAACCACGAACCCGAGCCTACCGACGCGCGTATATTCGGACCAAGGAGGTTATTCGTGTCGTTCCTGGTCCTCATGCTTCTTCTGGCCGCAGCGGTGTACGTCGGCTGGCGGGTCTACAAGGCTCGCGCGGACCGTCCGAGACCCCGAACCATCGGGCCCGACGACGATCCCGAGTTCCTGTGGCGGCTCAACCACCCGGACAACAAGCCGCGGTCGTAGAGCTCAGAAGCGCGTATCTGCACCACGATTCGCGCTGGGAAATCCATCGGCGACCACAGCTGCCAGTTCGATCAGGGACTCCCGGGTGTCTCGCCGCAAGCGCTCCAGATCGATCTCCGCGCCCTCCTCGAGATGCGGGTCGAAGGGCACCAGCTGCACCGCCCGGCACCGCCGCGAGAAGTGATCCACCACCTTCTGGATGTCGATCTTGGCAGACCGCGGCCGCACCGCATTGATCACCGCGACGGAGTTGCGGACCAGCTCCTGATGGCCGTGCGCGTCGAGCCAGTCCAGCGTCGCCGAAGCGCTGCGGGCACCGTCGACCGAACCGGAGCTGACCACCACCAGGGTGTCCGCCTTCGCCAGGACGGCGGACATCGCCGAGTGCATCAGCCCGGTCCCGCAGTCGGTCAGCACGAGGCTGTAGAAGCGTTCGAGTACCTGCAGAGTCCTGGCGTAGTCGTCGCCGCTGAACGCTTCCGACACCGCGGGATCGGTCTCCGAGGCCAGCACCTCGAGCCGGCTGGGACCCTGCGAGGTGTAGGCCCGGATATCGCTGTAGCTCTGGATCCGCGCCGCGTCGTGCAGTAGGTGGCGCACCGTCGCCTGCGTCTCCAGTGGCACCTTCTGGCTGAGCGTGCCCCGGTCGGGGTTGGCGTCCACGGCGATCACCCGGTCCCCGCGCACCGAGGCGAAGGTGGAACCGAGTGTGGCGGTGATGGTGGTCTTGCCGACGCCGCCTTTAAGCGACACCACCGCGATGCGATAGCAGCCCGCCAACGGCTGCCTGACATGCGCGACGAGATTGTTGCGATGAATGTCCTTCGGACTCTCACCGACATTGATCAGCTTGCCCGAGGCCAGGTAGAGCGCGCGCCGCCATCCGCTCGACGGTGGCGGTTTCACCTCCCGCAACAGCGAACTGCTGGACAAGTCGGGGTACGGCGTCTGCGGGATCTCCGGCCGGTACGGCACGGGTAACGCGCTGGGCGGCTGCCCGAAATCGGGCTGCGCATACTCCGGCTGGGCATACTCGGGCTGCCCAAACTCGGGCTGCGCATACTCCGGAGCCGGGTAGTCCGGGCGAGGTGCACTCGGCGGCGACACGAAGTGAAAGCGTTCGGTCTGCGGTTCCGACGACTGCTGGTGCTGTGGGACATCCGGCCATTCCGGTGGCGGCGGGTTCCAGCGCGGCGCGGGCGCCCCGGACAGTCCGGTGGGCTCGCTGAACCGCTGCTCGGACCGGAACCCACTCAGCGGCCGCGGTGGGCCGTCGCTGACGGCCGGCGTGCCGTACCCGGGCGTGTGGAACTCGGTGTAGGTGGTCGGCGGCTCGGGCTTCTCGTGCGCCGGCGAGTCGTGCTGCTGCTCCTCGGCGGGCTGCTCGGCGAACCATGTTGTCGGCTCGTCCTTTTCAGGATCGTTTTCCCGACCGTGGCGGCCTTCAGCGCTGTGCGACGGGACCTCCTGCTCCCGGCCCTGCGTCGCCCTCGTCCCTCGGTCTCCTGGACCGGTCAGGGTCTCCTGCTCCCGGCCCTGCGTCGCCCTCGTCCCTCGGTCTCCTGGACCGGTCGGTAGATCAGACAACACTTCTCCTTCGAATAAGTCAGCTCACCCCGGCGTAGGAGTGCAGACCCACGGTCACCAGGTTGATGAAGAACAGGTTGAACACCATCGCCACGAAGCCGACGATGTTGATCCAGGCCGCCTTACGGTCGCGCCACCCGGCCGTCGAGCGGGCGTGCAGGTAGGCGGCGTAAACCACCCAAGCGATGAACGACACCGTCTCCTTGGGATCCCAACCCCAGTAGCGGCCCCATGCCTCCTCGGCCCAGATGGCACCGAAGATCACGCCGAAACCGAACACCGGGAACGCGAAGATGGTGGTGCGGTAGGCGATTCGATCCAGGGTCTGAGCGTCGGGAAGGCGCTGCACCACACGCGCCACCGCCCCGTCGCCATTACCGAATCGTGACATCTTCAGTAGGAACAGGATGCTGGCCACACCGGCGATCAGGAACACCCCGGAGCCCAGGCTGACCACCGACACGTGGATGGGCAGCCAGTACGACTGCAACGCGGGCATGACCGGGGCGGCGTGGCTGTAGAGCCACTTGCCGGACACCGTGAGCAGGATCAGCACCGGCACCAACACGAACACCCACAGCGACCGGTACTGCGGTTTGCGCAGCACCACCACCGAGCCGATCAGCCCGCACAGGCAGGTCAGGTTGATGAACTCATACATGTTGCCCCACGGCACGCGTGAGGTGGACAGCCCGCGCAGCACGATGCAGGCCAGCAGCGCGGCGATACCGACGTACACCAGCGCGATACCCGTGCGGCCGATGCGTTCGTCGACGGGCCGCCGCGGAGTGTCGGCCACCAGGCCCGGGCGGTCGCTGTCGACCGCGACCGATCCGTTGTGTGAACCGGCCATCACCAGTTCGCGTTCGGTGACCTTGCGGCTGCGGCTGTAGGCCAGCTCGACGGCCAGCAACAGCAGCGCGACCACCAACACCACGACCGACGACGTGAAAGCCCAGTCCGAATACCGGGCCAGCCCGATGTCGACGGCATCTGAGTTCATCGAACCTTCTCTCTAGACGGGGCCGGTGACGCGTCGGTGGAGGCCAACAGTCGCTCCGTCAACTTCTCGAACTCGTCTCCCCAGCCGGAGTTGTCGGTCCGCGCCAAGCCGCCGAGCTCGACGTTCACGGTACCGTTTGCGCTGGCTGGGGCAATCCGCACCCAGATCCGGCGCCGGCGGATGATCAGCGACACCATCAGCCCGCCCATCATGGCCAGCGAAAACACCAGCACCCAGATCTGACCTGGGTCGTGTGAGACCTGCAGGTTGACGAACGGGGTGGCCCCGTCGAACCGGACCGTGGTGCCGTCCTGCAGCCGGACCTCTTCCCCGGCGCGCAGGTTCACCCGTTCCTCCCGGGTCAGCCGGCCCTGGTCGATCAGCCGCGGATCGAGGTCCCAGATCGACTGCGGGCGGCCGCTGTCCAGGCCGGCGTCACCACGGTAGATGTCGACGGCGACCGCGGGGTCGTTGAGCTCCGGCCAGCTGGACGACAGCAACGTCCCGTCGAGCTGAGCGGTGGGCGCGAACAGCCCCTGGATGGCGATCTGCTGGTTGCGTCGCTCATCGGGGTCCGGGTACATACCCGCGGGCGGATCGATGCGCACCGCACCGGAGGACAGGAACGTGGTCTGGTCCTCGGGGCGCCACTGGATGGTCTGGCTGCGGGTCTGCCCATCCGGGAACGTGACAGTGAAGCTCGGCGCGAAACCGCGGCCCTGCAGATACACCCGGTCGCCGCCGACCCGCAGCGGATGATTGACCTCCAGCCGGTACGGCTGCCAGGTGTCGGTGGTCAGGTCCTCGCCGTACTGGTATTCGATATCGGCGGCAAACGAGGTGGCCTGCCCGTTGGACAGGTACTTCGCCTCGAAGTCGTTGACGCGCACACACATCGGGTTCAGTGAGGTGCCGTCGACGGTGTTGCCCGCGCGAAACGAATCGAAGGCCGCCGGTGAGGCCGAGCAGAAACCCGGGCCGCCGGTGATCACGATGACATTGCCCTCGTAGCTGAACAGCTTGCCCGCCGCGACCGCCACCAGGATCCCCAGCAGGGAGAAGTGGAACACCAGGTTGCCGAACTCGCGCAGGTAGCCCTTCTCGGCGGAGATCTCGGTGATCTGGCCGGTTTCGTCTTTCCGTATGGTCTTGCGCCAGCCTCGCAGCCGTCCGGCGATCTTCTCGGCCAGCTGATCGGGCTCGGCTTCGACCGTCGCCTCGTGATGCTTCGGCAGCCGCGCCAGGTTGCGGGGCGCGGGCACCGGGACGGCCCGCAGGCTACGGGCGTGTTCGACCATCCGCGGGGTCAGGCAGCCCACCAACGAGATGAACAGCAGCACGTAGATGGCGGTGAACCAGAAGCTGGAGAACACGTCGAAGAACTGGAAGCGGTCCAGCCACGGCCCGATGGTCGGATGCTCGGCCAGGTATTCGTCGACCTTGCCGGCATTGAGGCTGCGCTGCGGCACCAGCGCGCCGGGCACCGCGGCCAGCGCGAGCAGGAACAGCAGCACCAGCGCTGTGCCCATCGAGGTGAGCGCCCGCCAGGTGTTGCGAATCAGGGCGAGGAGCCTTCTCAAATCGGCAGCCTCACGTCACTGACGAAAGCGTCGCGCACATAGGACACGAAGTCGCTCCACAGTCCGGTGACCAGCGCCAGGCCGACGAGGATCATCAGCACTCCCCCGATGATCTGGATGGTGCGGGTGTTGCGGCGCAGCCAGCCGAGCCCGCCCACGGCCCACGACGACCCGAACGCCAGGATGATGAACGGCACCCCGAGGCCCAGGCAGTAGGCGATCACCAGCGTCACGCCGCGCGCCACGCTCGCGCCGTCGGTGGCGGAGGCCACCGTGATGACCCCGGCCAGCGTCGGGCCCAGGCACGGCGTCCAGCCCAGCCCGAACACCGCACCCAGCAGCGGTGCGCCCGCCACCGACGACACCTGCCGCGGGGTGAACTTCGCCTGCCGCTGCAGCGCGGGGATGAAGCCGATGAACGCCAGGCCCATGATGATGGTCAGCACACCACCGACCTGTTGCAGCACAACCTGATTGGTGATCAGTGTGGTGGTCATGCCGAGCACGGCGACGGTGCCCAGGATGAACACGGCGGTGAACCCGGCCACGAACAGGACCGCCGAACCGGCGATGCGGACCTTCGAGACGGTCTTGACGGTGCCCCGGTCATCGACGCCGACGACGGCCGCGAGGTAGGACAGATAGCCCGGCACCAGCGGCACCACACACGGCGACGCGAAGGACACCAGCCCGGCCAGCACACATGCGCCGAGCGCCAGCAGCAGCGGCCCGGTGGCGGCGAGTTCGGTGAAACCGGTCATTGTGTCGAGCCTTCTACACCCTCTTCGGCGGCCAGCCGTTCGACCACCGGTTGCAGGTCCTCGGCCAGCAGCTCGCGCAGGAACACCGCGGCCACCCGATGCTCGCGGTCCAGCACGATGGTCGACGGGATGACCGTGGTCGGGTACTTGCCGCCGAAGGCGATCATGGTCCGCATCGCCGGGTCGTAGATCGACGGGAACGTGATGTTGCGGTCTTTGATGAAGTCGACGGGAGCGTCGCGGTTGTTGTCGCGCACGTCGATACCGAGAAACGCCACGCCGCTGGCTTTGGTGGCGTCGTAAACCTGCTGCAACTGGGTGATCTCGGTGCGGCAGGGGGCACACCACTGGCCCCACACGTTGATGACGACGACGTCGCCGGCGAAATCCTCCAACGACAGGGTGGTGTCGGGATCCATCAGATCCGGGCCGCTCAACGGGCCGGGGGTGCCCCGGTCGGCGGGCGGGTCGTAGAAGATGTCGGTCTGCCCGCCCGGCGCGACGAACTCGAAGGTGCCGCCCTGAGCCACGGCGTCGTCACCGGTCGAGCATCCGGTGAGTGCGAGCAGCAGCACGCACCCCAGGATCACCAACCGACGCATCACAGGTGTCCAGCCGGCTCCGCGTAACCCCAGCCGATCAGCTGGTCACCGTCGAACTCGAACGACGTCAGCGACGCCAGGTTGCACATCCGGGCGCCCTTGGTGGGCAGGTGGGCCAGCCGCTTGCCCGTCATCGCCCGCCGCAACGTCTCGACGGGTAACTGGTGGCTGACGCACACCGCCTCGTGGCCTTCGGCTTTGACCCGCGCCCGGTGCACGGCCGCGATCATGCGCGGGGCGACCTCCTTGTACGGCTCCCCCCACGACGGCTTGAGCGGGTTGCGCAGTTTCGGCCAGTTGCGGGGATCGCGCAGCGCACCGTCACCCGGGGCCACCCGTTGTCCCTCGAAGATGTTCCACGACTCGATGAGATCGGCGTCGGTGTCGATGTCCAACCCGTGCCGCGCCGCGGTCGCGGCGGCGGTTTCCTGCGCACGCTCCAGCGGCGAGGCCACCACGTAGGTGATGTCGCGGTCGGCCAGCCAGTCCGCGACCGCTCTGGCCTGCTCGCGGCCCCGGTCGGACAGGTGGTAGTCCGGCAGCCGGCCGTAGAGCAGTTTGTCCGGGTTGTGCACCTCGCCGTGGCGCATCACGTACACCCGTGTCTTCACGCGTCGGGGCCCTCCGCTGTCGCCGCGGCGCGGGCGGCGTTCGGCAACGCCGCCGCGATGTGCTCGAACGCGTCGTCATCGAGAGCGGCTGATACGAACCAGGTTTCGTACGCGCTGCACGGCGGATAGACACCGGCGTCGAGCAGCGCGTGGAAGAACGGCGGGAAACGCCAGGTCTGGGTGGCCCTGGCGCCGGCGAAGTCGGTGACCGGCGCGTCGGTGAAGAAGACACTGAGCATGTTGCCGGCGCGCTGGATGACGTGGGGCACAGACTCTTTGGACAACGCCTCGGACAGCAGGGCATCGAGGCGGTCGGCGTTGGCGTCCAGCCTTGCGTAGGCGGCGTCGTCGGCGTTGCGCAGCGTCGCCAGCCCTGCGGCCATGGCCACCGGGTTACCGGAGAGGGTGCCGGCCTGATAGACCGGGCCCAGCGGCGCCAGCCGCTCCATCACCTCGGCGCGACCACCGAACGCGGCGGCCGGCAGGCCACCGCTCATCACCTTGCCGAAGGTGAACAAATCGGCATCCACGGGGTCGACGCCGTACCAACCGCTGCGGCTGACGCGGAAGCCGGTCATCACCTCGTCGAGGATCAGCAGCGCGCCGTGCTCGGCGGTGATACGCCGCAGTGCCGCGTTGTACCCGGGCCCAGGCGGCACGGTGCCCATGTTGCCGGGGCTGGCCTCGCTGATCACCGCGGCGATCTGGTCACCGAAGTCCTTGAAGGTCTGCTCGACGGCGGCGACGTTGTTGTAGGGCAGCACGATGGTGTCGGCGGCCTGCGCTCCGGTGACCCCCGGCGACGACGGCAGTCCCAGGGTGGCGACACCGGAGCCGGCGTCGGCGAGCAGCGCGTCGACGTGGCCGTGATAGCAGCCGGAGAACTTGACGATCTTGGGCCGGCCGGTGAAACCGCGGGCCAGCCGGACCGCACTCATGGTGGCTTCGGTGCCGGAGTTGACCAGCCGGACCTTCTGCACCGGCGCGACGCGGCTGATGATCTCGTGCGCCAGTTCCGACTCGCACGGAGTGGGCGCCCCGAAGGACAGGCCGTGCTGTGCGGCGTTGGTCACGGCTTCGACGATGGCCGGATGCGCATGCCCCAGGATCATCGGGCCCCACGAGCACACCAGGTCGACGTAGCGGTTGTCGTCGGCGTCGGTGAGCCAGTAGCCCTGGCCTTTGACCAGGAAGCGGGGGGTGCCGCCGACCGAGTTGAACGCTCGGACCGGCGAATTCACGCCGCCGGGGATCACCGCGGAGGCATCGGAGAAGAGCTTGGCGGACCGCTCGGTACTGGTCTTGGTACTGCTCACGACCACCAGTGTCCCAGTTCGAACCAAATCGTCCACTACAGGGTGTAGTTGACTGGTCCGACGCATTCGCCGAAACGGTGACGCAGACCACACTGCCGGGGCAACACTGAACCATGCGCGTCGCGCTGACATTGGCGTCAGTGATCGCGCTGATCTGCGCCTGCGCCACGGCACCCCAGCCGGCCACGGCCTGGCGAGGCTGCGGTGACCACCTGGAGTGCGCCACGGTGACCGTGCCGGTGGACTGGGCGCGACCCGATGGGCCGACGCTGGAGCTGGCAGTGGCCCGCTACCCCGCCGCCCACCACCGGCAGGGCACCGTGTTCTTCAATCCCGGCGGCCCCGGCCTGTCCGGCGTCGACGCCCTGCGGGAGCGCGGCGCCCAGTTGTCGGCCCTGGTGGGCGGCCGGTTCGACATCGTGAGTTGGGATGTGCGGGGCAGCGGCGGGAGTTCCCCGATCTCCTGTGCCGACGGCGAGTCCACGCCGCTCGACTACGGGACGGGCCCGCTGCCGGCCGACTTCGCCGCCCGGTGTGGTGCATTCCACGGCGAACTGCTGGCACATCTGAGCACTGCGGCCACCGCCCGCGATCTGGACCGCTTGCGGGTGCTGTCGGGTGAATCCCGGGTGTCGTTCTACGGCGAGGGTTACGGCAGCTTCCTCGGGCAGACCTACGCCAACCTGTTCCCGCAACGGGTTCGGGCCATGGTTCTCGACGGCATCGTCGACCCGGTGGCCTACACCGCCGGCGCCGAGGAACGGGTGGCCAACACCTTGGCCGATGCGGCCCGGGTGTTCGACGAGTTCGCGCGGCTGTGCCGCGAGGCGCACGGCTGCCCGCTCGAAGACGCGAACGAGACGCTGGCCGGTGTCCTCGAGGCGGTGACGTCGACGCCGCTGGGCCTGCTCACCTACGAAGCAGCGCTGGTGGCGCTGCACAGTTACCTCGGCACCCCCGCCCGATGGCCGGAGATGGCCGCCGCCCTGGCTGCCGCCGCGGACGGCGACGGGTCCGCGCTGGCACAGCAGGCCCGACGGCTACGCCCCGGCCTGGCGGCATCGATCCCGCCGGCGGCCGGCATCGGGTGCGCCGACAGCCCCGCCCAGGTGTCGCGGTCGACGTCGCCGGCGCGGCTGAGTCTGTTCACCGCGATGAGCCCGGTGGACGGGCCGCTGGCGACGTGGTGGTCCTGGATGCCGTGCGCGTCCTGGCCGGTGCACGGCGCTGAGGTCTACACCGGCCCCTGGAGCACCCGCACCGAGACCCCGATCCTGGTGATCGGCACCACGGCAGATCCCGTCACCCCGTACCGCAACGCGCGAACCGTCAGCGCGCTGCTCGGCAACGCGGTCTTGTTGACCCACACCGGTTACGGCCACCCGAGCGCCGCCGATCCCAGCGACTGCACAACGGCCGCGGTACGCGAATACCTGGTGTTGCTGCGCGCACCGCGCGACGGCACGGTGTGCCCGTCGAACCACCATCCGTTCGACCCGGATTTCGGCCGGTGAGGTCAGGGGGTGGCCAGGAACCGGTGCCGCATCAGCCGCGCCACCACGCCGTCGGGCATGGGAATGCTGCCGCGCGCCAGCTCGACGGGCACCGGTGGCAGATCGCCGTGCACGTCCCGGTGCAGCCGCTCCATCTCGGTGTCCAACCGGGCCGCGGTCACGGCGGCCTCTTCCAGGCTCCGGGAGATCTCGGCGGGCACCTCACCGTCGAACTTGTAATAGATCTTGTGCTCGAGGCTGGCCCAGAAATCCATGGCGACCGTGCGTAGCTGCACCTCCACCGGGACGGTGACAGCGCCGGTGGACAGGAACACCGGCACTTCGACGATCAGGTGCAGGCTGCGGTAGCCGTTCGGTTTGGGCTGGCGCACATAGTCTTTGACCTGCAACACGGTGACGTCGTCTTGACGGGTCAACGCTTCGGACACTCGGTAGACGTCTGAGGTGAAGGAGCAGGTGACGCGCACACCGGCGATGTCGGTGATCTTTTCGCGGATGGTCTCGAAGCGCGGCTCGCAGTTCTTGCGCTGGATCTTGTCCAACACGCTCTCCGGTGTCTTGAGCCGACTGGTGACGTGCTCGATGGGGTTGTACTGCTGCAGGTGCTGGAATTCCTGTTGCAGGATGCCCACTTTGGTGGCGATCTCCTCCATGCCGAACTTGTAGGAGAACATGAAGCGCGAGAACTCGTCGCGGAGCTTCTGGAATTCTTCGAGATCCCACATCGGTTCGGCGTCGATTACCTCGCTCATGCCACCAGCATGCCGGTTGAGGCTGTCAGCCCTGTTCAGAGCTGTCGGCCCTTGCCCGGTCAGACGTGCGCAGCCGATGATGACCCCATGCAACTGCCGCAGTGGCTGGCCGAGTTCAACCGGTACGTCACCAACCCGATCCAGCGGCTCTGGGCGGGATATCTGCCGATGATGGGCATCCTCGAGCACGTCGGCCGCACGTCGGGCCGCACCTTCCGTACGCCGCTGATCGTGTTCCCGACCCAGGAGGGCGTGGCGATCCATCTGACCTACGGGCCGGACCGGGACTGGCTGAAGAATCTCAGGGCCGCCGACGGCCGGCTGCAGCGGCACGGCCGGACGTTTGTGGTGACTGACCCACGGGTGGTGCCCAAATCGGAAGCCACACAGCAGGTCACCGGAGTCGCGCGGCTGTTGTTCGGGCGACTGCCGTTCGACCAGAGCGTTCTGCAGCGCAGGCTCTGATGCGGTTCGCCGATGCTCGCGCCCGGTTCAACCGTCGGGTGGTCAACCGGGTGGTGCGCCCCCTGTCGGGTCGGGTGGCGCTGTGGTCGCTGGTGGAACACGTCGGTCGGCGCAGCGGCACGGTCTACCGCACTCCGGTGTCGGCGTTGCGCACACCCGACGGCTTCGCGGTGCTACTGCCCTACGGCGAGAACCGCGACTGGGTGCGCAATCTTGTTGCTGCCGGTGCGGGACGAATCATCGTGGGTGGACATACTTTTCAGGTGCGGTCTCCGCGGATCGTCTCAACCGCGGATGTCGTGCCGCTGCTGTCGTCGCCGTGGCGGACGGTGGTCACCCGGCTGCGCACACCGTCGGCGCTGCTTCTCAGCCGGGTGTGAGCGGCGGCGCGGTACTGGTCCGGATCACGAACCTCTCCGACACGGCCGATCTGGTCACGCGCGCCAGGTGAGCAGCTCCCCCGCGCCCTGCGTCATCACCGTGCCCTGCATGAGGCGCAGCCGCGTCGGGGTCAGCTTCCAGCCGGCGAACGCGTCCGACGTCGGCCCGTCACGCCAGGGTTCGATGATCGCGGGGTCGTAGCCGACCGGCTCGGGTCCGGTCTTGAAACGCTCCCAGAGCGCGATGCGTTCGTCGTCGTCGAAGATCCAATCCACCGTACATTCGGCGCTACAGGTGTCGTGCGACGGCGACCAGTAGTTGATCGAGATCTCGGGGTGGGCGGCGATGTGCGCCTTCTTGATCGGGGTGGGAGCGGTGGCGATCCAGCCCGTCAGCTGCGCGCCGTCCCACTCCCAGATGGGGTGCAGGACGCGGCTGCGGGGCCGACCGTCGGCGTCGACGGTGGCCACCGACGCCCAGACGATGGTGTGAGCCATGTCGACGAAGGCAGGGGCTACTTGATCCAGTGACGTCATGGGCTCAAAGTTAACTGCCTAGACCGATACGGTGCGCAGCATTTCCGGCAGGCTCGGCAAGAAATGCACGGTGGCGAAGTCCCGCAGATCGTCGGCGGTGTCCAGCGGCCGCGCACCCGGCAGCAACAAGGCCATCATTGCGTACCGCAGAATCGCGTCGGCCAGGTCGTTGACCACCGCGGGCCCCATCCGCTGCACGAACCCGGCAGGGAAGATCACCTCGAGCGCGGTGGCGATGCGCAGTACCGCCGCTCCATAGTGCTCGCGGGCCAGCTCCAGCGCCAGGGCCGGGTCGTCGCCGATCAGCTGGTTGAGCACCCGGTGGTTACGGAACTTCAGGATGGCCGAGGTGAACGCTTCGACATAGTAGTTCGACTGCGGCCCTTGGTTTTTGAGTTCCTCGGCGATGTCGGCGCACAGGGCGACGTTCTCGCGGTCGATCACCGCGGCCACCAGCTCGTCGCGGTTGGCGAAGCGGCGGTAAATGGTGGTGCGGCTGACCTTGGCGCGTTTGGCGACGTCGTCCAGGGCAACCCGACGAAAGCCGTGCCGGTCGAATTCGGCGACGGCGGCGTCGAGGATCCTGGTGGTGGCCGGGTCGTCGGCGACGGTGATCATGCGCTCTCTCGGGAGAACCCGGCGGCGGCGATTCCGTTGTAGCGCACCGATATCGGAAGCTGGTCCCACAGCCAGTTGACCGGACGCGAGCGCCAGAACGCCGCGAAACGCTGATAGTGCTTCTCCTGCTTGGCATTCCAGGGGAGGTTGAGGGTGGCGCGGGCCTGCGGCGGCATTCCGCCAGTGGTGAGGAACGCGGCCAGCGGGTTGAAGACGCGCCTGAGCACCGCCCACGCGGCGGGATGCATACCCTTGGGTTTCGGGAAGCCCTTGGTGACGTAGCCGACGCTGTAGGTGGCCGACGGGTGGGCGGTCACCACGTCGTCCAGCATGCGCTGCCAGTACTTTTCGAAGTCGGCGTAGGTGGCGGGCATCGGCCGGTCGCTGACGCCGTAGCGCCGGTACCAGGTCTTGGACTCCAGGTACATCTGCTCCTTCTCGGCGTCGGTCAGCCGCTTGACGAAGGTGTCGGCGAAGTAGAAGACCTGATCCAGGAAGGTGGCGTGCGCCCAGAAGTAAGTGTCGGGATCCAGTGCGTGGTAGCGCCGCCCCTGCTCGCCCGGCATCTCGCCTTTGATGTCGTGGTGGAAGTCGCGGACCTGCGGGCCGGCGTTGTCGTCCTGGGAGCCGTACACGGTCCGAAAGATCGGCGGCAGCGACCGTTTGATGCGCGCCGCGGTGTCGGCGAAGAACACCGAATGGTCCTGCACGCCCTGGCCGAGTTCGGCGAGCATCAACTGCAGGACGCCGGGGCGCGGGCCGATGAGGAACATCCGGTTGTCGCCGAAGTAGCGCCAGATGAGCGAGTCGGCGCCCAGCGGCAACGCGTCGGTCTCGGCAGGGCGGTCCGCGAGTTCAGTCACTGCAACAGTGTTACAGATTCTGCACTTTGTTCCAACTCGGGGTCCCACTCGGGTCGCCGAGCGCACGCATTTGTACGCGACACGCCGCGTGGGCCGGTACAGACACGCGCGCTCGGCCTTGAGTGGGGTCAGGTGAAACGGCGCAGGCGCAGGCTGTTGCCCACCACCAACACCGACGACGCCGCCATGGCCGCCCCGGCGATCATCGGATTCAGCAGCCCCAACGCCGCCAGCGGAATGGCCGCGGTGTTGTAGGCGAACGCCCAGAACAGGTTCACCCGGATGGTGCGCAGGGTGCGCGAGGCCAACCGCAGCGCCGTCGGCACAGTCCGCAGGTCACCGCGGACCAGCGTGACGTCACCGGCCTCGATCGCCGCGTCGGTGCCGGTACCCATCGCCATCCCGATGTCGGCGGCGGCCAGGGCCACCGAGTCGTTGACACCATCGCCGACCATCGCCACTTTCGCGCCGTCGGCCTGCAGGCGCTTGACGGCCTCGGCTTTCTCGGTGGGCAGCACGCCGGCGATGACGTTCTCGGGCGCGATACCGATCTCGCCGGCGACCGTGCGCGCGACGGTGGCGTTGTCGCCCGTCAGCAGCACCGGGGTGATGCCCATGGCCTTGAGCTCGGCGATGGCCTCAGCGCTGCTGGGCTTCACTACATCCGCCAGGCGGATGGTGCCGCGGACGCGACGATCCCACACCACCTCCACGCCGGTCCCCGGCGCCGCCGCAGCCGGTGCCAGCAGGTCCAGCCCGGCGATCGAGCCCTCCCTCTTCACGCTCACCCGAACGCCGTCGACCACACCGGCGACACCGATGCCGGGCTGGTTGGCGAAGTCGGTGACCTCGGGGATGTCGAAACCGCGCTCCCGTGCGGCCGCGACGATGGCGGCGGCCACCGGATGTTCGGAGGCCGCCTCGACGGCTGCGGCGAGCCGCAACACCTCGTCGGCGTCCTCACCCGGGCGAGCTTCGACGGCGCTGACGGTCATCCGGCCGCTGGTCACCGTGCCGGTCTTGTCCAGCACCACGGTGGTGATACCGGTGACGGTTTCGAGCACCTGCGGATCTTTGATCAGCACGCCGAGCTGGGCGCCCCGGCCGGTGCCGACCAGGATGGCCGTGGGTGTGGCCAAACCGAGCGCGCACGGGCAGGCGATGATCAGCACGGCCACCGCGGCGGTGAAGGCGGTGGACGGTGCGGCGCCGGCGAGCAGCCAGCCGGCGACGGTCAGTGCGGCGATCACCAGGACCGCGGGGACGAAGACCGCCGACACCCGGTCGGCGAGGCGCTGAATGGACGCCTTGCCGTTCTGCGCGTCGGTGACCAGCCGGCCCATCCGGGCCAGTTGCGTGTCGGCGCCGACCTTGGTGGCCCGTACCCGGATACGGCCGTAGGTGTTGACGGAACCGCCGAGCACCGACGACCCTGCCCTCACATCGACGGGCACGGATTCGCCCGTCATCGCCGAGGTGTCCAGAGCGGAATCGCCGTCGACCACGTCACCGTCGGTGGCCACCCGCTCCCCCGGCCGGACCACGAAGACGTCGCCCACCTGCAGCTCCGACACCGGGATCTGCACCTCGGCGCCGTCGCGCACCACCACCGCGTCTTTTGCGCCCAGTGACAGCAGCGCCCGCAGCGCCGATCCCGCCGAGCGTTTGGCCCGTGCCTCGGCGTTGCGACCCGCCAGCAGGAACACCGTGACGGCCGCGGCGACCTCGAAATAAACGTGTGCGTGCAAGTGCGGTCCCGGGTTGGTGACGACGGCGAACGTCGACCACAGGAAGGCGGCCAGCGTGCCGAGGGAGACCAGGGTGTCCATGGTCGAGGC
Source organism: Mycolicibacterium sp. SMGY-1XX (assembly GCF_059132455.1). Classification (NCBI taxonomy): domain Bacteria; kingdom Bacillati; phylum Actinomycetota; class Actinomycetes; order Mycobacteriales; family Mycobacteriaceae; genus Mycobacterium; species Mycolicibacterium sp. SMGY-1XX. The sequence continues at coordinate 1,336,911 of NZ_CP101139.1, read as the reverse complement.
GCCGTGGCGAGCCGCACGAACCGCGGCGCGATGGAACGGGAAGCCGCCCCACACCACGATCGGTGTGGTCAGCGCCAGCACCACCCACTGCCAGCCCGTGAACTGCCATGCCATCACCATCGACAGCACGACCACCGGGACCGCCAGCACCGCGGAGCCGATGAGCCGGGGGCGCAGATCGGTTTCCCCGGTCTCCTGCACCGGCGCGTCATCGCCGGGGGCACGAACAGCGGAGGCCTGATACCCGGTGGCTTCGACGGCCTTGATGAGCTGACCGACCGTGACGGCGGGATCGTGCTCGACGTGGGCGCGTTCGACGGCCAGGTTGACGCTGGCGCGCACACCGTCGAGGTCGTTGAGGCCACGTTCGACGCGCGCCGCGCAGGACGCACACGTCATCCCGCGGAGATCGAGATCGGTTGCGACAGTCACCGGTGCGTTGGCCATGCCGCCATAGTACCCCTAGGGGGTATGGGTTTGTGACCTCCGCCAGCGAGCTACTCCGACCACGGCCAGGATGCCGGCGACCGTGACCAACAACAACGCCAGGACCAGTGGTGGAGCGTGCCACGCCACCGAGGTGGTGGCCGGCTCCCCCTCGGTGATGGGCGCGACGGCCACGACTGCACGCACATTGGCCGCGCTGATCACGGCTCCCACAACAGCCACCGCCGCCAGGACCACCTCGACGATGGCGCGACGCCGCGCCGTCATGCGTGCTCGCGGCGGCGCTCGACCAGCTCGGTCAACGCCGCCCGCAACTCGGAGTGCCGGCGCGCCCAGGCCTGCGCGGTGCGTCCACCGGTGAGCTTCAACCCGATTCCGGTGCGCCCGCGCGGCACGCCGGTGAGTTCACCGAGCGCCCGCGACGACTGCCACTTCTCCACCACCGCGGCATCGTCGCGGGGCGGGGCCTTCGTGGGTTCGTCCGGGATCTCCGCGGGATCCAGGCCCGCTTTTTTCATCGCGCGGTTGGCCAGCGCATTGTTTCGGCCCGAACTCTTGGCGGCGGTCCTGTTCAGCCGGCGGTCGTCGTAATAGCTGCGCATCGTGTTCGTGGGGGCGGGATAGACGGCGACGATCTCGTCGACCCCGATGGTCTGCATGCCCTGCCGCAACGACGTCTCCGTCAGTTCGACCGAGGTGTGGATGCGGGCAGCTTTGATCTGCACCGCGATGAAGCCGGACACCAGCACCAGGAATGCCAACGGAACGATCCACTGCACGCCGACCCCACTGGTGATCTGAATGGCCAGCATGGCCAACGCGGCGCCCGGGCCCGCCAGCACCCAGTACCAGCTGGCACCGTCCTCGGAGAACAGGATGTCCTCGTCAGCCATGCGCGGCGTCCTGTTCGTTGAACCAGGCGATGGCCGGTGGCCGAATGAGCGCCACGGTGCCGAAGAGAATCGGCAACACCGCCACCAGCGCCAGCAGATGAACGATCTTGATCAGCACCGCGACGCCGACGACGAGCACTGTGATGGCGACGGCGAAGGCAATGGTGGCGCGACGGAACCGTGGATCGCCTTTGCGGGTTTTGCCGGCCAGGAAGCCCAGGGCGGCGCCGACGACGATCGAGAAGATCCCGATGCTGCGCTGGAAGGTCAGGTAGCTCCGCAGCTTGTCGTCGCTGATACCGGCGTCCGCGACGGACCGGGCGGTCTCGAAGTTCAGCGTTGTCGCCATCAATCCGTTCACCACCAGGAGGACGGCGCCTGCGATGAGCAGCCAGAATGCGATGTCCACCACGCGCGGTCGTGGAGTGGCCGGAGTCGAGGTCATGGTCGCGCCAGCTTACGCCCGGCGATCGATCGCCCGAGGGACGAGGGCGTGAGGAGCGGGCACCTCAGCCACGCCCGGCGATCGACCGCCCGTGTTTCGCGCACATATATGTGCACAGCTACGTCCGACCGGCGTGTCGCGCCGTAAACCACATATGTGTCGCGGACCGCCCGGCGCATATATGTCCCCAGCTACGCCTGACCGGCGTGTCGCGCCGTAAACCACATATATGTCGCGGAAAGCGACGCCGACGCCGCCAGCACAGCGGGCGGAGACTCAGCGAGTGAAGAAGGCGTTGGCTTCCTTGCGGTGCAGCAGCACTATCCCGCCGCCGATCAGCACCGCGCCGACGATGCCGCTGACGGCGAAGATCACCGCGGCCACCGCGGGCCGTCCGGTGGCGAACAGGCCGAAGCCCATCGAGACGATCGCGGCCATGCCACCGGCGGTCAACACCGTCCGCGTCCACCGATAGCCGGACCGCATGAGGATCAGGAACGTCACCACCAGCGAGTCCGCCACGACGAGGAACAGCAGCGAGATCCCGATGGCCAGCGGCACCCGGCCTTCGGCGGACAACACGTCGGCGATGTAGTTGATGGTCATCAGCGGCACGGCGATCACCCAGAGCCAGAAACCGGTGTCGACGTCGGCGGGACGCTCCGGCTTGGGCTTGGGCTCAGGCGAGGGCGGCTGGTGATACTGCGGTGCGGGAAAGCTCACGCCAACCAACCTGCCACGTCGGCGGCCCAGTAGGTCAGCACGATGTCTGCGCCCGCGCGCCGGATACCGACGAGCGACTCCAGGGCCGAGGCCTGCAGATCGATCCACCCGTTGGCCGCGGCGGCGCTGATCATCGCGTACTCACCGGAGATCTGATAGGCGGCCACCGGCACCGGCGAGATGTCGGCACACGCGCGCACCACGTCCAGATACGACATCGCAGGCTTGACCATCACCATGTCGGCACCCTCGGCGAGGTCGAGTTCGATCTCCCGCAACGCTTCCCGCGCGTTACCGCTGTCCTGTTGGTAGGTACGGCGATCACCTTGCAGGCTGGAACCGACCGCCTCGCGGAACGGCCCGTAGAACGCCGAGGCGAACTTGGCCGCGTACGCCAGGATCGCCACATCGGTGTGCCCGGCAGCGTCCAGTCCGTCGCGGATCTCGGCCACCTGACCGTCCATCATGCCGCTCGGCGCCACCACGTGTGCGCCCGATTGTGCTTGCGCCACAGCCAGTTTGATGTACTGCTGATTGGTGGCGTCATTGTCCACCCGGCCGCGGTCGTCGAGCACACCGCAGTGACCGTGGTCGGTGAACTCGTCCAGGCAGGTGTCGGCCATGATCACGGTGTCCTCACCGAGATCTTTGACCAGGTCACGCAACGCCACGTTGAGGATGCCGTCGGCCTCGATGCCGATGGACCCGCGCGCGTCTTTGTCCTCGTCGCGGGGCACACCGAAGAGCATCAGCCCGCCCACCCCGGCGGCCACCGCATCGGCAGCCGCCCGGCGCAAAGAGTCTCGGGTGTGCTGCACGACACCCGGCATGGACGAGATCTGTCGCGGTTCGTCGATACCGTCGGCCACGAACATCGGCAGCACCAGATGCCTTGGCTCCAAGGAGGTTTCGGCCACCAACCGGCGCATGGCCGACGTCGACCGCAACCTGCGTGGACGTTGACGCATACCTAGCGGCTTACCGTCACCGACGACGGCTCTTCTTACGCGGCGGAGGCAACGCACCCTCGGCACGCAGCCGGGCGGCGTGCTCGGCGAGCGCCTCGACCAGCGGACCGACGGCGGCCGTCTCCGGCTGCACGTCCACCCGCAGACCGAATTCGGCTGCCGTCTCGGCGGTTTTCGGGCCGATGCACGCAACGATGGTGCGCGCGTGCGGCTTTCCGGCGATGCCGACGAGATTGCGCACCGTCGAGCTGGAGGTGAAGCACACCGCGTCGAACCCACCGGTCTTGATCATCTCGCGGGTCTGCGCGGGCGGCGGAGCCGCACGCACCGTGCGGTAGGCCGTCACGTCCTCGATCTCCCAACCGCGGTCACGCAGACCCTCGGCCAGCGTCTCGGTGGCGATGTCGGCACGCGGCAGCAACACCCGGTTCACCGGGTCGAAAACGTCGTCGTACGGCGGGAACTCGTCGAGCAGGCCCAGCGAGGACTGCTCACCCGACGGCACCAGCTCGGGGCTGATACCGAAGGCACGCACCCGGTCGGCGGTCGCCTCACCCACGCAGGCGATCTTCACACCGGAGAACGCACGGGCGTCGAGCCCGAACTCACCGAACTTCTCCCACACGGCGCGCACCGCGTTGGTGGAGGTGAACACCACCCACTGGTAGCGGCCGTCGACCAGACCCTTGACGGCGCGTTCCATCTGGGCGGGGCTGCGCGGCGGCTCGACGGCGATGGTGGGCACCTCAATGGGCAGCGCGCCATGGCTGACCAGACGGTCACTCATCTCGCCGGCCTGATCCTTGGTGCGCGGCACCAGCACGGTCCAGCCGTAGAGAGCCCGGCTCTCCCACCAGTTCAGCTTGGCGCGGTGCGAGACGGTCTTGCCGATGGTGACCACCAGCGGTCCGGTCAGCGGGCCCGCGGGCTCGCTGGCGCCGATGGCGGCGCGATCGGTCAGCTCATGCAGGGTGGCCTCCACACTGCGCTGTGCACAGGTAGTGCCCTGGGCGGTGACCACACAGGGGGTGCTCTCGACCAGTCCGTGTTCGATCAGCGTGCGCGCCGAATCGGCGAGATGCTGCGGTGTGGCGTGCAGGATCAGGGGGCCCGGTGCGGCGGCCAGCGCGGCCCAGTCGACGTCACCGCGCACGTCGGCCACGGTGTGCGCCGAACCCAGGGGCAGGCCGGCGTAGGTGGGCACCGCGGTCGCGGCGGGCAGGCCAGGCACGATCTCGAAGGACAGGTTGGTCTTGGCGACGGCGTTGACCTCGGCGAGCACCGAGTCCAGCGACAACGGGTCACCGGCCACCAGGCGCACCACGTCGACGCCGGTCACCCGGGCCTCGTGCGCCAGGGTCTTGGCCACCTCGGCGGGATCACCGAGCGCCGGACGGATGTCCGGGCCCAGGTTCACCACCGGCGGGGCGATCTCCTCGGCGACGACGCCATCGGCCCCGGCCTGCGGCCCGGTGTCGTCGCCGCCCTTGGTGGCCTTGGTGTCCTTCTCCGGCGCCGGCGCCGGACCGGAGGCCGGTGGCAGCTCGGAACCGGCCAGTGCCAATACTGGTTCGGGTACGTCGGGATCGGTGAACACCAGTGCGGCGTTCACCAAGACGGTGCGCGCCCGCGTCGTCAGTAGGCCCGGATCCCCCGGTCCCGAACCGACGAACAGGATGCGTCCCGGCTTCGGCTTACGGCCTCGACCACTAGATAGGGAGGTCATGTGTGACTCCTGCTCTCATCGCGTGTCCGAAATGAGTTCACGCGCCCCCAGCTCGAACAACTCCGTAGCCACCGCGAGCCCTAGCTCGTCGGCGCCTGCGGGAGTCCCGATGCCGGACGCACGAATCACGTCGGATCCGTCCACCGCCGCCACGCAGCCGCGCAGCGACAGTTCGTCGAAAACGTGCCCGTCCTCATCGATCGACTCGACCACCTCGGCAATCGCGCCTACCGGTGCGGAGCAGCCCGCCTCCAGCTTGGCGAGCAAGGTTCGCTCTGCGGTGACCGCAATCCGGGTGTCCGCGTCATCCAAAACGGCCAACGCTTTTTCCAGATCGGTGTCGCCGGCACGGCACTCAACGGCCAGTGCCCCCTGAGCCGGTGCCGGCAACATCTGTACCGGCTCCAACGTCTCGGTGACCGCGTCGAGGCGTCCGATACGGGCCAACCCCGCTCGGGCTACCACGATGGCGTCGAGATCTCCGCTGCTTACCCTGTTCAACCTGGTATCTAGGTTGCCTCTTAGGGGGCGGATTTCCAAACCGAGACCCAGTGCTCTAAGCTGCGCGGCCCGCCGCAGGCTCGACGTGCCGATCACCGAACCGGCCGGCAACTCCCCCAGCACCAGCCCGTCGCGGGCCACCAACGCGTCGCGGGCGTCCGCACGCGGCGGAATGGCCGCGATGACGAACCGGGGGTCCTGCGCCGTCGGCAAATCCTTGTAGGAGTGCACGGCCATGTCCACCTCTCCCGAGGCGATGGCTTCGCGGAGGGCAGCTGTGAAAACACCCACCCCGATCTCGGCGATCGGGGCCGACGAACGGTCGCCATCGGTGGAGATGATGACGAGTTCGGCTGCGTGCCCGGCGGCGATGAGAGCGTCTCTGATGGTGCCCGCCTGCGTCGTCGCGAGCAGGCTGCCACGGGTACCGATGCGAATCACGGGTGTCGGAAGCCTTGTAATTATCCGGCTGCCTCGGGTTGTGGACCTTCGTAATCGGTTGGCACCAAAGGCAATTCACCCGCAGTGGCAACCGCGTCAACGGCGGTCGGGTCGAGTTCGAACAGTTCACGAAGCGCTTCGGCGTAGCTGTCGCCGCCGGGCGCGCTGGCCAGCTGCTTCACCCGGACGGTCGGCGCGTGCAACAGCTTGTCGACCACTCGGCGCACCGTGTTGGCCACCTCGTCACGGTGCACGGTGTCCAGCCCGGGCAGCCGGTTGTCCAGGCGCAGCAACTCTGCTTCCACCACGTCGGCGGCCCGCTGCCGCAGCGCGGTGACGGTGGGCGTGACCTCGGACATGCGCTGGCCGGCCAGGTAGGTGGCAACCTCGGTGGCCACGATCTGACGGGCGGCGTCGGCGTCGGACGCTGCCGCACGTGCCGACGGCTCCCGCTGGATCCGGTCCATGTCGACCACCCAGACCCCGGGCAGTCCGACCACGGCGGCGTCCACATCGCGGGGCATACCGAGATCGCAGATGACCAGTTGCCGGTTGTCGCCGTCAGCGCGGTGGGCCAGGGCATGGTGGACGTCGGCCAGTGACACCACCGGGCGCACCGCGCCGGTGCTGGTGATCACCACATCGACGTCGACCAGGGCGAGGGCCACCTCGTCCAGCCCGTGGGCGTGGGCGTCCACCCCCTGCTCCCGGAGGTTCTCGGCGAGACGCTCGGCGCGCTGCATCGACCTGTTGAGTACGCGGACCCGGCCGATGCCGGCACGCACCAGATGTGCGGCGGACAGCGCTCCCATGGAACCGGCGCCGATCACGGCCGCGGTGCGGCCGACGAGGCTGTCCAGACGGGTCTCGGCCATACCGAGCGCGACCGACACCACCGAGGCACCGGCGGCGTCGATGCCGGTCTCACTGTGCACCCGCTTGCCGACCGACAGTGCCCGCTGCGACAACTCGTGCAGCGTGCGGCCGACGGTGTGGTTGGCCTCGGCGGAGGCGTAGGCGCGCCGCACCTGGCCGAGCACCTGCTGCTCGCCGATGACGGCGGAGTCCAGCCCGGAGGCCACCGAGAACAGGTGCTCGACGGCAGCCTCGGCGTAACGCACGTAGGCGTACTTGGTGAGATCACCCATCGACATACTGGAGTGCTCCGAGAGCACCTGCCCGATCACCGACAAGCCGCCGTGGAACGCCTCGACCACGGCGTAGACCTCGACCCGGTTGCAGGTCGAGAGCACCATCGCCTCGGTCACCAACGGTGACTGCAACACCTGATCGATGATCTTGGCCTGATCGGCTTCGTCGGTCGACAATTGCTCCAGAACGGAGACCGGTGCACTGCGGTGCGACACTCCGAACAGCAGGACGCTCACAGACACGCCACCAATCGAGCGATCACCCAGCACGCTCCCTTGCCGCCAACGGTGAAAAAGCTTGCCAACTTCGGCAGAAACTGACACCCACGGTAACCGTCCGCGTTGCAGGCCACCAAATTGATGGCTGTTTTCTTTCTCACGTACCCCGAGCTGCCAGGTCTGCGCGCAACTGGGGTTCGTCGACATCCCAATAACTGTGTTCGGACCCGTCGAGCATCACCACCGGCAGCCGGTCCCCGAACTCGGCACGCAGGCTGGTGTCCCCCTCGGCGGCGAGTGCGTCGACGTCGACCGTCGTCAACTCGAAATCCAGCTCGGCAGCCAACGCGGCCAGCCGTTCCCGGACCCGCACGCAGATACTGCAGCCGTCCCGTGTCAGCAATTGCACCTGTGCGCGACTCACCTGAGTCAGTCTCCCATCCCAGCCCAGCTCACCCGTCTTAGTAGGGTGAACCCTGCGGCAGGTAGGCGCAGGAAGGGGGTCCGCGATGCTCGGGCGCCACGTCGACGGTGCACAGGGGGTCGCGGGCGAGGCCAGCGCTGAACGGGCAGCACAAGGCCTTTCCGAGGCCGAAGCCGCCGAACTCGACTCCGCGGCACCGCCTCCCCCACCGCCGGCCGACCTGACCGCGGCCGCGTTCTTCGACGTCGACAACACCCTGGTGCACGGATCATCCTTGGTGCACTTCGCCCGCGGCCTCGCCGCGCGCAAGTACTTCACCTACAGCGACGTACTCGGATTCGTCTACGCGCAGGCCAAGTTCCAGCTGACCGGCCGGGAGAACAGCGACGACGTGGCCGAGGGACGACGCAAGGCGCTCGCATTCATCGAGGGCCGGCCGACCTCCGAGCTGGTGGCCGTCGGTGAGGAGATCTTCGACGAGATCATCGCCGACAAGATCTGGCCGGGAACCCGTGCACTGGCGCAGATGCATCTGGACGCCGGACAGCAGGTGTGGCTGGTGACGGCCACTCCTTACGAGCTGGCGGCGACGATCGCGCGCAAACTGGGCCTGACCGGCGCGCTGGGCACCGTGGCGGAGTCCGAGAACGGGGTGTTCACCGGCCGACTGGTCGGCGAGATCCTGCACGGCACCGGCAAGGCGCACGCCGTGCGGGCGCTGGCCATCAGGGAAGGCTTGAACCTGCGGCGGTGCACCGCCTACTCGGACAGTTACAACGACGTGCCCATGCTGACGTTGTGCGGTACCGCGGTGGCGATCAATCCCGATGCCGACCTTCGCGACCTCGCCCGAGAGCGCGGCTGGGAGATCCGCGACTTCCGCACCGCCCGCAAGGCGGCCCGCATCGGGGTGCCGTCGGCCCTGGCGCTGGGCGCTGCCGGCGGGGCCCTGGCGGCCATCGCATCCCGCCGACGATGACCCCACCCCACCCGGCGTTGATAAGCTGCGCCGCTGAAGACCAGTGCAAAGGACGCGTCACCAAGCCATGGCCATAGCTGAAGAGATCATCGGCACGCATTACCGGTATCACGACTGTTTCGTGGTGGGCCGGGAAAAGATCCGCGAATTCGCCAGTGCCGTCAAAGACGACCATCCCGCACACTACGACGAACAATCCGCCCAGGAACTCGGCTACGACGCCGTGGTGGCCTCACTCACCTTCATCGCGGTCGCCGGCCGGCGGGTGCAGATGGAGATGTTCAAGAAGTTCGACGTGGGCATCAATCTGGCGCGGGTGCTGCACCGGAACCAGAAGCTCGAGTTCCACCGCCCGATCGTTGCCGGTGACAAGCTGTACTTCGACTCGTACCTCGATGACGTGACCGAATCCCACGGCGCGGTGATTGCCGAGCTGCGCTCTGAGGTGACCGACGCCGAGGGCAAGCCGGTGCTGACCACCGTCGTCACCATGCTCGGAGAGGCCGTCAGCGACGCCGATACCGATGCACAGGTCGCGGCAATTGCGTCGCGGATCACCGGAGCATAGTGTCGGCGCCTATGCCCAAGGCCAGCGAGCACTCACAGGACGGCGCACTGACGCCTCACTTCGAGGACGTGCAGACGCACTACGACCTGTCTGACGACTTCTTCCGGCTGTTCCTGGATCGCACCCAGACCTACAGCTGCGCGTATTTCGAGAAGGACGATTACACCCTGGAGCAGGCGCAGATCGCCAAGATCGACCTGTCGCTGGGCAAGTGCGATCTCAAGCCGGGCCAGACGCTGCTCGACATCGGCTGCGGCTGGGGTGCCACCATCCACCGCGCGGTGGAGACCTACGACGTCAACGTCATCGGCCTGACACTCAGCGAGAACCAGCACGCGCATGTGCAGCGGCTGCTGTCCGACTCGGAGATCGTGAAGAAGTCCGGTCGCAGCGCCGAGGCACGCCTGCAGGGCTGGGAGGAATTCAACGAGCCCGTCGACCGCATCGTGTCGATCGGCGCGTTCGAGCACTTCGGGCGCGACCGCTACGAAGCCTTCTTCGCCAAGGCCTACGATCTGCTGCCCGACGACGGCGTGATGATGCTGCACACCATCGTCAAGCCCAGCGATGAAGAGTTCGCCGAGCGCGGCCTGCCGCTGACCATGCGCAAGCTGAAGTTCTTCAAGTTCATCATGGACGAGATCTTCCCCGGCGGTGATCTGCCGCAGGTGACCAAGGTCGAGCAGCGCGCCACCGAGGCGGGCTTCACCGTGGCGCGGGTGCAGCCGCTGCGACTGCACTATGCGCGGACGCTGGATTTGTGGGCCGAGGCGCTGGAAGCGCGCAAAGACGAGGCCATCGCGATCCAGAACGAAGAGGTCTACGAGCGGTACATGAAGTACCTCACCGGCTGTGCCGAGCTGTTCCGCGAGGGCTACACCGATATCTGCCAGTTCACGCTGACCAAGGGACGCTGACAGCCCGGCTTTCTGGTTGACACTGCGCTGACGCCCGGTTTTCGACGCAAACTCGGGCGTGAGCGCAGTGTGAAACCCAGGCGCGCGTCTGCAGCTCGACCTCAGCCGACTTCTCTGGGCTGAGGCTCTTCACCGCAGACTCGTACCTCGTCTGCGGCTCGACCTCAGCCGAAGAACATGTTCCGGCGGCCCGCCAGCAGCTGATACAGCGTCTGCTGGATGGTTTCGCGCACCTGATCGGTCAACTCGAAGGTGACCATGGGGTCATCGGCGGCCGCATCGTCGTAGTCGGCCGTCTCGATGGGCGTACCGAATGCAATGTGCCACTTCGACGGCAGCGGAATGAGCCCGACCGGGCCCGCCCACGGAAACAGCGGTGTCACAGGGAAATACGGCAATCCGAGCAGCCGCGCCAGCAGCTTCACATCGGCGAGCATGGGGTAGATCTCTTCGGAACCGACGATGGAGCACGGGATGATCGGAGCCTTGGTATGCAACGCCGCGGAGACGAACCCGCCGCGGCCGAACCGCTGCAGTTTGTAACGGTCCTTGAACGGCTTGCCCAGCCCTTTGTAGCCCTCCGGGAACACCGCGGTGAGCTCGCCGCCGGCCAACAGGCGGTGCGCGTCGGCCGTGCAAGCCATGGTGTGACCGGCCTTGCGGGCAGCATGTCCCAGCACCGGCATGTCGAACACCATGTCGGCGGCCAGCAGCCGCAGGTCGCGACGGGTGGGGTGGTGGTCTTTCACCGCCACCGACGTCATCAACCCGTCGAACGGCAGCACCCCGGCGTGGTTAGCCACCACCAGGCCCGCACCCGTCTCCGGCAAGTTCTCGATACCGCTGACCTCGACCCGGAACCAAGACTGGAACAGCCCTCTCAGCAAAGGGAGGAACACCGCCTCGTTGAGGTGCGGATCGAAGCCGAACTCGTCCACCACGTAGTCCCCGGTGAAACGCTTGCGTGCGAATTCGGCAACCGCCGCGATCCGCTGCGCGAGCTCATTGGGGACGTCGTTCTCGGCAGAGGTGGCGCCGGCGAAGTTGCGGTGGGCATCGATCTCGCGGACCACCGCGGCCATCTGCTCGGCCGACGCGCGGTCGGCGGGATCGGACAGCAGCGACGGATGTCTGCGAGCCGCCTCAGCGCGCAGACCCGCCCGCCGCGCTGCCGCCGCTCGACTCGAATTGCCATGCAGCGGAATGACTTTCGCTTTGGGCTCACCCGACACGATGGCCACCCTTTCCCCACCCGATTGAATCCATACTCAGCTTCCCCAGCGCTGCGCTGCCGCCACTGCGCGACTCTCCACTGAGCGTACCCACCGCGGGTCGATAATCGGAGTCAAACCTCGACCTCGCACGTAGTCATCGAAGGCCTCGACCGTGGTCCACTTCGGTTCGTACCCAAGCTCTGTGCGCATTCGCGTGGTGTCCATGACGCGGCCGTAGCTCATGTACGCCAGGTGATCGCGATTGAATTCCGTAGCGCTGGTAGCGCGTAACAGCGAATCCATGGCACGCACGCCCACCGACGGAAGCGGCAGAGCGAGACGCCCGGAGCGCCGGATCGCCTGCGACATCATGATGATCCCGGTGGCGCCGACGTTGAATGTGCCCGGCTTCCCGGCCATCGTCGCGCGCTCCAGTGCCCCCAGGGCATCCTGTTCGTGTAGCAATTGCAGACGGGCGTCCCGGCCCACGACGGTGGGCACCACGGGGCCCGCCAGGTAGCGCGACAGGGCGGTGTCCATGGCCGGCCCGATCATGTTCGCCAGCCGCAACAACGTCACCGCGATGTCGGGGCGCCGCCGGTACAGGCCGCGGGCGTAACCCTCGATGTCGATGCTGTCGCGGGCGAAACCGTCCCGGGGCGGACGTCGGCTGCTGCTGTCCTCGGTGAACATCACCGGGTCGTACGGACTGGAGCCGTACACCTCCGACGTGGACTTGAGCACCACCCGCCGCACCGACGGCGCTTTCTGGCAAGCGGCGAACAACTGCATGGCGCCCATGACGTTGAGTTCTTTCAGCGTCGCGCGCCCGCCGGAGCGCGGCGCGTAGGAAGCGGCGGCGGCGTGCACCACGGTGTCGACGTCGCCGTTGCGAATCACCTTGGCGATGAACGGGTTCCGGATGTCGGCGCGGACGAATTCAGCCCGGCCCATGCGCCGGAGCATGTCCTTGCTCGGAGTCACCGCATCCACGGCGATGACCCTGTCGATCGAGGGGTTGGCCGCCAACCGGGCAGTCAGATATCCGCCCAGGAACCGGCACGCACCAGTGACGAGCACAACCTTCGGTGGGTGCAAGGGGTTTCTGGGATCTGCGGTGTCGCGGTCGCCGCCGCCCGATTCCATCCAGCCAGGTTACCGGCCGGTCACGCCGACGGCATCACTACTCGGAGACTGGCAGGCAACCCACCAGGGTTGCACAGGACGATGCGGGCCCACCCCCAGGCAGGCCCGCATCTCCGATGCGTTTACTTACCGAGTTTTCTGCGCTGCACCCGGGTGCGACGCAGCAGCTTGCGGTGCTTCTTCTTCGACATCCGCTTGCGCCGCTTCTTGATAACTGAACCCATGAACTCCGCTGCCTACCTGCGCGCTTTCGGCGCGCTCACTGACACGACTGAACCTGGCCACCTTACCGAAAGAGTGGCCGCTTACGGAAAACGGGCTCCGGGGCCGCCTGGGCGCCCTGTGCCCGCCCCCTGATCAGCCCGCGTCGAAGTACGAGGTCTCCAGCAGGTCGTGGACCGCTTTGGCGTGCACGCGGAACGAGCGCCCCACTCGCACGGCCGGCAGTTCGCCGTTGTGCACGAGTCGATACACCGTCATCTTGCTGACCCGCATGAGCCCGGCGACTTCGGCGACAGTGAGGAACTGCGTTCTGGCAGCCGGTTGGCCGTCACCGGCTCCACCGTCACGCTTGCCGCTCGCAGAATCCCGTGCCGATGGCCCGTTCATAGACGTCATCGCAACCCAATCAATCAGGCACGGCCAGTTCCAGCGGCTTCCCCACCGCTGGCACGAACACGCGCTTACAACGAGGAGAATAGCGGGGCAGATGGGGTTACTGCGACGGGTGTGGGGTTATCGATCGAAAATTCCTGAACTACTCAGATGTAATTCCCAGCTGCTCAGAGCGCTTTTTGGCGGCTTCGACGGCGTGTGCCACCGCTGCCCGCAAACCTCCGCGCTCGAGCTCGCGCAGTCCTGCCGCAGTGGTCCCTCCCGGCGACGTCACAGTTGCGCGGAGCTGGGCCGCCGTGGTGTCCGGGCCACTCGACACGCCTCCGCCGACACCCCCCTCAGCGGCGGCGCGTCGCCCGTCGTCGATCTGTTCCAGCAACATCGCCGCCGAGCCCGCCATGGTTTGCACGGCCAGATCCGTAGCAACCGATCTGTGCAGCCCGGCATCGACCGCGGCGTCCACCAGCGCCTCCACCATCAGGAAAAAATAGGCCGGCCCGGACCCCGATACGGCGGTCACGGCGTCCAGCTGACTCTCGGCGACTGTGAGCACTCCGCCCACGCAGTCGAACATCTCCGCGACGCCCTTGAGTTGCTCGGCAGAGGCGAACCGTCCGCGGGCCAGTGCGGTCACGCCGCCCCCGACGAGAGCCGGTGCGTTGGGCATCGCACGCACGACAGGTGAGCCGGCCGGAAGACGCGATTCGTAGAACGACGTCGCCACCCCGGCGGCGATACTCACGAACACCTGCTCCGCGCTGTCTGCGTCGGCCTGAGAGGCCGCCTCGGCCACCTCGGCGACGACCGACTCCACATCCGACGGCTTGACGGCGACCACGATGTACTGGGCGTGCTCGGCGGCGTCGCGCGGCGAGGTGACGAGCACCGAGTACTTCTCGGCGAGATACCTGGCGCGCTCGGGCATCCGCTCGGACACCACGAGATCCTTGACCTGTCGACCGGCCCGCAGCAGGCCGGCCAGCAGCGCCTCACCCATGTTGCCGCCGCCGATAATCGCGATTCTTGCCATGTGGGGCAATCTAGCGTCAGGTCCGCCGCGGCCCGGTCACGAGGCCGGGTGAGACTCGTCGCAGTGCGCCTCTAGCGCCGCTGTCGCAGCTCCGACGGATCACGGGCGGGCACCAGGGCCAGCTGACGGGTCTGCACGACCACGCGGCCCGCACAGTCGACCACGAGGTAGTCCTGGTCGAACCAGTGCTGCCCGATCTGCGTCGTGGTCGACAGCACCCGTAACCACCCGTCGGCGGGCCGGCCGCGCAGGTAGGCGGTGAGCTGCACCGTCGGTGCCCAGCCGCGGCGGTCGACGGCGAACGTCACCGGCGCGGAGATGTCACCGCACAGCAGCGCGAACAGCACATCCGGGGCCTCGTCACGCGGACGCACCCAGATGCGGGTGTGCGGCGTCGCCGCGCCCGGCTGCAACTGCGACAGATCGGGCCGGATATCGCACCCGGCGACCAGATGGTTGACCCCGGCCAGGGGATGTCCGGGTCCGATCGGGTCGACGTCGGCGGGCGGCTCTGGGCTCATGAGCCCGGGCACCGGATTGGTCTCCAGAAGCGGCGCAGCGTGCGGTTCAGGGATCCCGACGGTGACAGCTGCACGTACGGCCACCCGCCCGTCCTGGGTGAGATCGACGTCGACGAGGTTGACCTGGCGTCCGCGCTTGCGGACGGTGACCTCCAATTCCACCGGCCCTGGATCCGGCGCCCGCAGGTAGTTCGCCGACACCACGAGCGGTTCGGCGTCCTGCCCGACCGCTGTCCGCGCCGCCTTGGCGCACAACGCCAGCATCACGCCGCCGTGGATCTTGGGGCCGATGGTCCAGTGCTCGTTGAGGTTGCCCGCGAAAACCGCGGAGTCCTCCTCGTGCGTGCTCAACTGCAGGGTCATGGCATGGGAGAACAACGTGGGTGCCGTCATCAGATCCTTCTCAGCGCAACAGATGCGTCCGGGCGAAGGTCAGCGATTC
Source organism: Mycolicibacterium sp. SMGY-1XX (assembly GCF_059132455.1). Lineage (NCBI taxonomy): Bacteria > Bacillati > Actinomycetota > Actinomycetes > Mycobacteriales > Mycobacteriaceae > Mycobacterium > Mycolicibacterium sp. SMGY-1XX. Next base: position 1,321,541 of record NZ_CP101139.1, on the reverse strand, counting down.
GGTCAGGAGTTCCTCCCGCTCGGCTACCGACCTGGCCCCCGATGTGGTGACCTCCAGGATCACATGCCCGGCGAAGTCGCTGGCGGCCAGCATCTGGCAGATCTCGGCGGTGGGTTGTGTGCCGCGCCCGGGCACCAGGTGCTCGTCGGTGGACGACCCCTTGCCGTCGCACAGATGCAGGTGCACCAGGCCATCGGGCCCATCGATGCCCATCCGCTCCGCCATCTCGATGGCATCGGTGCCCGCGGTGGCGGTGTGTGACAGATCCAGCGTGTAATGCGCGTGGTTGCCGTCCAGCGGGTCATAGGACGGTGCGAACGCAGAGATCCCGACCCCCGGCCCGCCGCCACGTTTGCGCATCCGCTCGATCGACGATTGTCCGGTGCCGAAGAACCGGTCGGCGCGGAACGGGAACATGTTCTCCACCGCAACCAGCACCTCGCTGCCGGCCTCCAGCTCGGCCACCTGGTCGCTGAACCCTTCGGCGTAGCGCCGTTGCCAGCGAAACGGCGGATGCACCACCACGGTCTGCGCACCCAGCTGCTCGGCGGCGCGCACACTGCGGTCCAGTTTGGTGATGGGGTTGGCCCCCCAGACCCGCTGTGAGATCAGCAGGCACGGAGCATGTACCGACAGCACCGGCATCGAATACCGGGCGGAGAGCTTCTCGATGGCGGCGATGTCCTGGCTGACCGTTTCGGCCCAGACCATCAACTCCACACCGTCGTAGCCGAGGCGCGCGGCGTACTCGAACGCGGCCTCGGTCCGCAATGGATAGACCGAGGCCGTGGACAAGCCGACCTTGATTGCAGGGCGCACCGGTGGATCGCCTGGGCGGGCGCTAGCTGGCCTGCAGCAACGCCAGCGGCCCGAAGGTGACCAGAGCCCCCACCGCGACCGCAGTCAGCGTGCTGCCGATGTCCTCGGTCTTGCGTACCACCCGGACACCGACCACCAGACCCAGGATGACCAGGACGCCCAGGATGAGGGCGACGATGCTGTTCCACTTCCACAGCTGGTCGAAGGCGATGAACAAGCCGGCACCGAACGCCACCGCCACGATCGACTGGACCGCGATCAGCAGACCCCGCACCGCCAACTGTCCGCGCGTGGGCCGGTCCTCGGCCGTGGTGGGTTCTCCGGCGGTATCGACCCGGGTTTCGGTGTCCTCGTCGGTGTCGTCTTCCAGGGCCTCGGCGACCTCGAGCTCGTCGCCGACCGCCAGCTCGGAGTCCTCGGTGCCCCGGCGGGCCAGATCATCGGCCACCGTCTGGCCGCCGAACAGCGGTCCGCTGGTGGCACGTAGGTAGGTCTGCAGGTAGGAGGCGTCACCGATCCCGAGTTCGTCGGGCTTCTCCTCGGTGTCGGGCACCTCGGTTTCGGCCGAATCCGGCGCACGCAGCTCGGTGTCGGGCGTCTCGGCCACCGGGACGTCGGCGTCCACCGCATCGTCGACGACCGGGTCCGGGCTCATGGTCTCGGCGTCGGCCGGAGTAACACCCTTACGGGCCACCAACGGGAAATGGCTGCGTTCCGGTTTGACCGCGGGTCCGCGCCGGGCCACCGGCGCATCCGCCAGCTCCGGTCGGCTGGCCGGGCGGGCTTCCGGTGCGGCGGCGCTGCCGTTGCCGTTGGTCCGCGCTGCGGGCTCCGCGTCGACCGGCTTGGGTGCCGGTTCCTGCGCCGGGGCCTCCGGCTGCGCGTCGGCCTGCGGTTCTTCCTTGACCGGCTCCTCCACCACGGGGATCTCGCCGGTGCGCACGATCGGGATCTCGCCGGTGAGCTCGGCGACGGTGACGGCATCACTGTTGCCGCGGCGACGGCGGCGACGTCCCCCTGGCGGGGCCGCGCCGATGGTGCCGTTCTTGGCGAGCAGCTCAGCTACCGAGATGGGCCTGGTGCTGGCTTCGCTGTCGTTTGGTCCAGTCATCGTCTGTTGCCTCTCGACCGGTTGTCACGCCGATCCTCCGTGCGGCCTCCAGCATCGCGCACCGGAGTCTCCACAAGAGCCGTGCCGTCGGCTTCGCTGTCCAGTTTGCGCAGGATCAGTCCCTCGCGCAGAGCCCACGGGCAGATGTCCACGGATTCGATCGACAGCGCTCGCATGGTCGCCTCGGCCACCAGCGCACCCGCCACGATCTGCGGGGCGCGCTCGGTGCTCACTCCTTCCAACTCCGCACGGTCAGCCGCGGTCATCCTAGAGATGAACGCTATGAGCTGTCTGAGACCGTTGGCCGTCAGCGTCCGCTTCACTCGCGGGCCCGCACCCGACGGGGCGGCCCCGGTCAGGCGCGCCAGCGACCGGAATGTCTTCGATGTCGCCACCGCAAGATCCTGACCGCCCGCCTTGAGCAAGGTGGCACTCGCGTCGGCCAGCTCGCTGTCGAGCCAGTCCTGCAGCGCCCCGATGGTACGCCGGCTCGGGGGGTCGTCAGGAAGCCACTCGCGGGTCAGCCGGCCGGCCCCCAACGGGAGCGACAACGCCGCATCGGGTTCCTCGTCGACGCCGTTGGACAGTTCCAGGGAACCGCCGCCGATGTCGATGTTGATGATGCGGCCCGCGCTCCAGCCGTACCAGCGGCGCACCGCCAGGAACGTCAGACGGGACTCGTCGACACCGGTGAGCACTTGCAGTGCCACCCCGGTCTCGGCGCGCACCCGCGCGATCAGCTCATCGGAGTTGGTGGCGTCGCGGACCGCCGACGTCGCGAACGCCATCAGCTCCGCGCACCCCGAGCTGGCCGCGATGCGCGAGAACTCGTCGATGGTGGTCACCAGTTTGTCGGCGCCCTTGCGGGTGATCTTGCCCGAGTTGTCGATCGCCTCGGCAAGCCGCAGCGCGGCCTTGGTCGAGCTCATCGGTGTCGGGTGACCGCCGCGGCGCGCATCGACCACCAACAGATGAACTGTATTGCTGCCCACGTCGAGCACGCCCAATCGCACGCACTCAAACCTATACCCAGGGATGTCGCGCCCGGCTGCATGTCTTGAACAACGGTGATAGGCGGTTTCGTCTACCGTTGGACCTCGTGACAGCCTGGCACCCGGACCATCCCGGCGAAGTCGACCTCGACTTCCCCCGGGAATGGGTGGAGTTCTATGACCCCGACAACGCCGAGCACCTGATCGCAGCCGACATGACCTGGCTGTTGTCGCGGTGGACGTGCGTGTTCGGCACCCCTGCCTGTCAGGGCACGGTGGCGGGGCGCCCCGATGACGGCTGCTGTTCGCATGGCGCGTTCCTGTCCGACGACGACGACCGCGCGATGCTCGACGACGCGGTGAAGAAACTGACGGATGACGACTGGCAGTTCCGGGACAAAGGCCTGGGCCGCAAGGGTTATCTCGAGATGGACGAGTACGACGACAAGCCGAACCTGCGGACACGCAAATACAAGGGCGCCTGCATCTTCCTGAACCGGCCCGGCTTCAAGGCCGGGATCGGCTGCGCGCTGCACACCAAGGCGCTCAAGCTGGGCGTGGAGCCGCTGACCATGAAACCCGAGGTGTGCTGGCAGCTGCCGATCCGGCGCACCCAGGACTGGGTGACCCGCCCCGACGGGGTGGAGATCCTCAAGACCACGATCACCGAATACGACCGTCGCGGTTGGGGTTCCGGCGGCGAGGACCTGCACTGGTACTGCACCGGCGACCCCGCCGCGCACGTCGGCAAGAAACAGGTCTACCTGTCGTATGCACCCGAGCTCACCGAACTGCTGGGCGAGAAGGCGTACGCCGAGCTGGCCGCGATGTGCAAGCGCCGCAGCGGTTTAGGCCTGGTCGCGGTGCACCCGGCGACCCGCGCCGCCGAGTCCCACGCCTAGCCGCCGTCCCCGTCGTTGGTTTCTGCATCTGGGTTGTGATCCGTGCGGGTCCACAGCCCTGGCGCAGAAACAAGCCGCGGGCTGGGCCCGGCCCGCTCTCCCCGGCTCGTACCTCGCCGCCTCGGCGACCGGGCTGGGTCTAGCCTTCCAGCTTGTAGCCCAGCCCCCGCACCGTGACCAGATGCACCGGGTTGGCCGGGTCGGATTCGATCTTGCTGCGCAGTCGCTTGACGTGCACGTCGAGGGTCTTGGTGTCACCCACGTAGTCGGCACCCCACACCCGGTCGATCAACTGGCCACGGGTGAGCACCCGCCCACTGTTGCGCATCAGGTACTCGAGGAGGTCGAACTCCTTGAGCGGCAACGTGATCTGCGTACCGCTGACACTGACGACGTGCCGCTCGACATCCATCCGCACGGGCCCGGCTTCGAGCACCCCGTCGGCCAGCCCCAGGTCGTCACTGTCACCGCCGCGACGCAGCACCGCTCGAATCCGGGCGATCAGTTCGCGGGCGGAGTACGGCTTGGTGACGTAGTCGTCGGCGCCGAGTTCCAGCCCCACCACCTTGTCGATCTCACTGTCGCGCGCGGTCACCATGATCACCGGAACACTGGAGCGGGCCCGCAGTTGTTTGCAGACGTCGGTGCCCGACATCCCCGGCAGCATCAGATCGAGCAGCACGATATCGGCTCCGGCACGGTCGAATTCGGCCAGTGCGGAGGGACCGTCGCCCACCACCGTGGCTTCGAAGCCCTCCTTGCGCAGCAGAAACGCCAGGGGATCAGCGAGCGACTCCTCATCTTCCACGATCAACACACTGGTCATCGACGTCATCATTCCTCTCCGTCGGTGTAGAAGTCAGTTTCGAGGTCTACCTGTCCGGTGAAGGCCGGGATCGACAAGGTGAACGTCGACCCGGTTCCCGGTTGGCTCCACACCCGGATGGACCCGTTGTGGTTGGCGGCGACATGCTTGACGATCGCCAGACCCAATCCCGTGCCACCGGTTTCGCGCGACCGCGCCTTGTCGACGCGGAAGAATCGTTCGAACACCCGTTCCTGATCGGCGCGGGCGATCCCGAATCCGCGGTCGGTGACCGCGATCTCGATATTGTCGCCGCGACGGCGCCGGCTCACCGACACCGTCGAACCGTGCGGCGAATACGCGATGGCGTTGGAGATCAGGTTGGCCAGCGCGGTCACCAGCAGCGGCTGATTCCCCAAGACCCGCAGCCCCGTCGGGGCGTCGGTGGTGATGTCGATGTCGGCGTTGTCGGCGGCCACCTTGTATCGCGAAAGCGCTTCGGAGACAACGGTGTCGACGTCGACCGATTCCAGATCCGGCAGCCGCTCTGCACCTTGCAGACGGGACAGTTCGATCAGCTCGCCCACCATGTTGGCCAGCCGGTTGGATTCGGCGAGCACCTTCCCGCCGAACCGGCGCACCAGTTCGGGATCCTCCGGTGAGGACAGCAGGGCTTCGGCCAGCACGCCCATGGCGCCGACCGGTGTCTTGAGTTCGTGGCTGACGTTGGCGACGAAATCGCGGCGGGTGGCCTCCATGCGCGCGTGCTCGGACTGGTCGTCGACGTAGAGGACGGCAAAGCGTGCGTCCTCCTCGGCCAGCAGCCGCACCTGCCCGCGCACCGAGAGTCCGGACCGTCCCGACGGGCCGGGCCGGCGCGGTGACAGGTCGATCTCACCGGGCTCACCGGTGGTCAGCGTGCGTTGGGCGGCCAGCCAAGCCCGGTCGTCGAGCAGCCGGTCCCGGACCACACCGAGCGCAACCGCCTCGTCGTTCATGAACACCACGTCGCGGTGGATGTCGACCACCACGATGCCCACCGGCGCGAGTGAGACCAGCCGTCGCAGCATCTCCGAGACGGTGATGCCATGGGCCAGGGCGGCCGCACGCCTACGACGTTCCACTATCCGGGGCACCACGGCGGCGCCGATAGCGATACCTGCCGCCAGCGCGACCAGGGCGCAGACCCCGGCGACGATGAACGCCGACAGCACACTCACGCGAAAATCGTACGCATCGAGTGAACGCCATCCCAGCAGCGTGAGGCCATTTCGGGACAAGTCACACGGCCACGACCAGGTGTTTCTCCCCCGTTTGGGAGCCGTTCACCTGGGTTCAACCGGTGTTTGCCCACTGCCCGCTACTCCCGGGGCTCGCCGGCTACTTGGCTCCCTGGCTCGCCACCGCGGCAGCGCCCGCGGCAGCGGCCTCCGGATCCAGATAGGTGCCGCCGGCGACCAACGGTTTGAGCTCGCTGTCCAGGTCGTAGCGCAGCGGGATACCGGTGGGGATGTTCAGGCCCACGATGTCCTCATCGGAGATGCCGTCGAGGTACTTCACCAGCGCGCGCAGCGAGTTGCCGTGGGCGGCGATCAGCACCGTCTTGCCGGCTTGGAGATCGGGCACGATGGTCTGCTCGAAGTACGGCACGAAGCGGGCCACCACGTCGGCCAGGCATTCGGTCAGCGGACCACCGTCGATGTCGGCGTACCGCGGATCGGTGTCCTGGCTGAACTCGCTGCCCTTCTCGATCGGCGGCGGCGGGGTGTCATAGCTGCGCCGCCACGCCATGAACTGCTCTTCGCCGTACTTCTCTTTGGTCTCGGCCTTGTTGAGCCCCTGCAGGGCGCCGTAGTGCCGCTCGTTGAGCCGCCAGTCGCGGTGCACCGGGATCCAGTGCCGGTCGGCGGCATCGAGGGCGAGGTTGGCTGTGGTGATGGCACGGCGCAGCAGCGAGGTGTACAGCACGTCCGGCAGCACGCCTTCCTGCACCAACAGCTCACCACAACGGACCGCTTCGGCTCGGCCCTTCTCGGTCAGATCGACGTCCACCCAGCCGGTGAACAAATTGAGCGCGTTCCATTCGCTCTCGCCGTGACGAAGAAGCACCAAGGTCGATTCAGCCATGGCGCAAGTCTCTCACGAGGGCAGGTGTTCAGTCGTCGATGAGGTGCTCGAACGCCTTGAGGTTCTTCAGCGATTCACCGCGCGAGACCCGCCACTCCCATTCCTTCTGGATGGAGGTGCGAAAACCCAACTCCAGCAACGTGTTGAAGTCCTGGTCGACGGCTTCGAGCACCTGGCCGAGCACCCGGTCGATCTCGTCGGCGGTCACCGACTCCAGCGCCATCCGCCCCACCAGATAGATGTCGCCGACGTTGTCCAGGGTGTAAGCCACGCCGTAGAGCCGCCGGTTGCGCTTGAGCAGGAATTTGTAGACGCCCTCGAAATTCTCGTCGGGTCTGCGGCAGACGAACGCCTCGACCCGCACCGAGTGCTCGCCGATGCTGAGGATGGTGTTGGTCTTGAGTTTGCGTTCGCCGGGAAGTTCGACCACCAGGCCGGGCAGGCCGCCGTGCGCGCCTTCGTGGCGGGTGTACACCAGCTCGCGGTCGTCCAGTGCGGTTTCGATGACGTCCTGCACCTCTGTCATGCGCGGACCCCGCGCCGACGGCTCCACCGGCGGGCACCTCGACGTCCCGCCAGTTCCCTCACCGGGTCGCGGTGATGGGTGCGGGCGTAGTCACTGACGGCCCGGCCATAGGCGGCCAGCAGGTCATCGACGGTGCGTTCCCACGAGAAGTTCGAGGCGTGCGCGACGGCGGCGCGGCCCATGGACCCGAGGTCACCGGCCAGCAGAGACTCGATGCCGTCAGCCCAGCGCCGGGGATCGTGTCCGGACACCAGGGCGCCGGTGGCGCCGTCGCGGACCGCCACCGGCAGCCCGCCGACAGCGGCGGCCGCAACCGGGGTGCCGCACGCCTGCGCTTCGATGGCCACCAGCCCGAAGGATTCTGAGTAGCTGGGGACGGCCACCAGGTCGGCGGCGCGGTACACCTGCACCAACTGATCCCGCGATTGCGGAGGAAGGAAGGTCACCCGGTCCGAGATACCCAGTTCGGCGGCCAACGCAACAAGTCCGTCCGGCGTGGCGAGGCCGGTGCCGGATGGACCGCCGGCCACCACCGCGCGCAGGTGCGGCACCAGCGCCACGGCCCGCAGCAGCACATCGGGCGCCTTGAGCGGCTGGATCCGGCCGACGAACGCGACAGTGGGTGCGCTCGGATCCAGTCCGAGCGCTTTGCGCGCCTCGACTTTGGAGCCCGGGGTGAAAGTCGCCAGGTCAACACCTGGATGCACGATGTCGATACGCGCGGGATCGGCGTGATGCAGTGAAACCAGTTGGCGCGCTTCGTCATCGGTGTTCGCGATCAGGCGGTCGGCCTCGTCGACCACCTGCTGCTCCCCCACCGAGCGCAGCGGCGGTTCCGGGGAATCCCCATCGGCCAGCGCGGCATTCTTCACCGCCGCGAGGGTGTGGGCGGTGTGCACCAGCGGCACTGCCCAGCGGTCCCGGGCCAGCCACCCGACCTGACCGGAGAGCCAGTAGTGACTGTGCACGATGTCGTAGTAGCCGGGCTCATGGGTGGCCTCGGCGCGCAGCACCCCGGCGGTGAAGGCGCACAGCTGCGTCGGCAGATCGTTTTTGTCGAGGCCCTCGAACGGCCCGGCCACCACGTTGCGCACCAGCACGCCGGGGGCCACCTGCACCACCGGCTCGTCGGAGGACGAGGTGGCCCGGGTGAAGATCTCGACGTCGACGCCGCGGCTTGCAAGGTGCAGGGCACTTTGCATGACGTAGACGTTCATCCCGCCGGCGTCACCGGTACCCGGTTGGGCCAACGGCGAGGTGTGGACGGACAACACGGCAACGCGCACACCCCCATCCTTACACCCCGGCCGGTCGACGATGCGGGCGAGGAACGAGTCCCGAGGAGGAAGGGCCGGCCGAAAAGGCACCCCGGCCGGTCGACGATGCGGGCGCGGGGGTTCCCCCAGCGAAGCGAGGGGGCGAACGAGTCCCGAGGAGGAAGGGCGGCCGAACCGCGGTTCAGGCGGTGGCCTCCGGCGTGGCGAGTACCCGCGCGCTGGTCGCGGCGCGCCGCATCGCCGCCAGCGGGTCCGCATACAGTCCGCCGAGCGAGACGATGCCCGCGCCGGCTTCCTGCACCCGGTTGCCGAAGGCGCTGACCCGGATGTCGCGGGCCGGCAGCACCGAACGCGCGGCGAACGCCGCCTCGACGTCTTCCATGGCTTCGGGGTACTCGGTGAACGCCTGCCCGCCGACCACCAGATCGTCGGGGTTGAGCAGGTCACGCAACAGCGCCACCGCTTCGCCGAGCACCCGGGCCCGCTCGGCGAGCAGTTCACGGGCGGGTTCACTGCCGTCACGAGCGGCCCGCAGCACCGTGGCGATCGAGGCATTCGGCGTGGTGTCGGAGACGATGCCGAGTCGTCGGGCCGCCGATAGCACCGCTTCGTCACTGACGGTGGACTCGAGTTGCCCTGAGCCACCGAGCAATTCGGACTGGGCAGGCAGATTGGCGATGGTGCCGGGACCGCTGACCGGACTGTGCACCCGGCCGCCGATCACCAACGCGTAGCCGACGGTCTCGCGGGCGTAGACGTACAGACTGGTGGCCGAGGGATTGGCGAAGCGCCGCATGCCCAGCAGCAGCTCGGCGCCGGCCATGGCGTCGACGTGCGCGGCCACCGACACCGGAAGACCGAGCGTCTCGGCCAGCACCGGACCCACGGGAGCCTGCGTCCAACCAAGGCGCTGATGGTCGACATGGCCGGTGTTGCCGTCGACGGTGCCGCCGATCGCCACGCCCACCCACAACGGCCGACGGCGGTGCCAGCGGGCCAGGTAGCGGCGGGCGCTGCCGGCCAGCGATGCCAGCGCCTGCCCCTGGGGGCCACGCGGCGTCGGGGTCTCGACGACATCGAGGGTGCGGCCGAAGAGGTCGGTGGCGACGATGCTGGTGGTGCGGGCGCCGATGTGCACACCGAGAGTCAGGTAGGGCTCGTGGTTGACCTCGACGGGCACCCGGGGCCGGCCGATGGCGCCGGAGGCGGCGAGGTCAGCGCGCTCGCGCAGCAGACCGGCGTCCAGCAGAGCGGTGACCTGGCGGTTCACCGTCGCGATCGACAGCGAGGTGACCTGGGCGATGACATCGCGGGCGATCGGACCGCGCAGCCGTGCGGCGTTGAACACCGCTGCCGCGGCGGCGTCACCGATGCGCAGCGCCGGCGCGACGATGGCGTGCCGGGTACGCAGGGGATGTGCCGAGCTACGCGGTTTGGCGCTCTCGAGGGGACGAGCAGCCCGGCCGCTGACGGTGGAAGCGGTCTTGCGGGTGATTGCTGCAGTCATGGGAAATGTCCTCGGTTAGTCGAAGCGGGCGGGCTGCGGGCCACGCCGTGCGACTCGGGAAACTCCCGGGGTGCGTCAGGCGCAGCAATGACCGGGACAACAACACATCCCGGTAAGCGCGCTCTGGACTCCCATCAACACGTAGAGCAACTTAGCACGGTTACTAGAGTTGGGCCGATGACGACGCCTTCGAGTTCCAGTAATGCCGACGACCGCCGGGTAGCCGTAGTGACCGGCGCCAGCTCGGGGATCGGTGAAGCCACTGCCAAAGTGCTTGCGGCCCAAGGCTTTCACGTGGTCGCGGTGGCTCGCCGAGCCGATCGCATCGAGGCGCTGGCCGCGGAGATCAACGGCACCGCTGTTGTGGCGGACGTCACAGACGATGCCGCGGTGGCAGCGCTGGCCGACCAACTGCCCGGCCCGGTGTCGGTGCTGATCAACAACGCCGGTGGCGCCAAGGGCCTGGCCCCGGTCGCCGACTCCGATTACGACCACTGGCGCTGGATGTGGGAGACCAACGTGCTGGGCACGCTGCGGGTCACCCGCGCGCTGCTGCCCAAGCTCATCGACTCCGGTGACGGCCTGATCGTCACCGTCACCTCCATCGCCGCGTTCGAAACCTACGACGGCGGGGCGGGTTACACCGGGGCCAAGCACGCCCAGGGCGCCCTGCACCGCACTCTGCGCGGAGAGCTGCTCGGAAAGCCGGTGCGTCTCACCGAGATTGCCCCGGGTGCGGTGGAGACCGAGTTCTCCCTGGTGCGGTTCGGCGGCGATCAGGACCGCGCCGACAAGGTGTACGAGGGCATCACCCCGCTGGTGGCCCAGGACGTCGCCGAGGTGATCGGGTTCGTCGCTTCCCGGCCGTCGCACGTCGACCTGGACACCATCGTCATCCGGCCGCGCGACCAGGTGGCCAACGGCCGCTGGAACCGGAAGGTCTAGGGACCGCCCAGCCGTGAGGGACGGCGCGAAAGTCAGCCGCCCGGCTGGCCCGTCGGCACCGGCGCACCGGTCGGTGTCACGGGCGCGGTGCTCGGCAGGTTGACCGGCGCCGCCTCCGAACTGATGGCCGACATGGATTTCCACTCGTCCCACGGCACCGCCCAGTCCCAGATGTCACCGTCGGCGTAGGACAGCGGGATACGGGTGCCGGTGACCTCCACCGGGTCGCCGTATAGCGCGGCGTTGAAATACTGCTCGGCGTCGGTGATCGACAAGTTGATGCAGCCGTTGGTCACGTTCGAGTTGCCCTGCGCGCCGGAGCTGGCCGGGTTGGCGTGGATGAACTCGCCGTTGTTGGAGATCCGCACCGCGAACCGCTCGCGGACGTTGGCGTACCCGGCGGCCGGGTTCGTCATGTAGAAGTCCTCGTACTTCTCGGTGACGACGTGGATACCGCTGCGGGTGACGTTACGGTCCAGGTCACCTTCGCCGTAACTGCACGGGAAATCCATGATGACGCCGGCGTCGGTGAGCACCTGGATGCGGTGGCTGGAGGCCTCGGCTTTGACCAGCTGGAATCGCCCGACGGTGAAGTCCAGCGTCGAGTCGGCGGCGCCGTAGGCGTCCTGACCGAACGGCACCCCGTAGAAGTTGGCGTCGACGTGCACGGTGGTGCCGGCCGGGTAGTACTCCTTGGTGCGCCAGTGCATCCGGGAGCCACCCGCCTCGTCGGGTAGCCAGCCCCAACTGCCCTCGACCTCGGGTGTGGTGGTCACCTTGACGGCCTTCTCGACCTCGGCGCGGTCCTCCTCGGCGATCGACGCGTCGAACTGCAAGATGATGGGCGCCGCCACACCGACGGTCTGACCGTCGGCCAGCTGGAACTGCCCGCTGACCGTGGTGACGGGCTGCACGGTGGTGAAGCTGCCGGCGACGGGCACCGACTTGCCGTCCTCACCGACCGCCGACCCGCTCCAGGTGTACTCGACTCCGTAGCCCAGGGGTTCGGCGGTGGTGAATTCGTTGCGGTCCCGGTTCAGATTGCCCGCGACGACCTTGCCGTCGGGGTTCGTCAGGGCGATCCGCTGGAACCAGCCGTCCTTCACCTGCACCCGGATGGGCTCGGTGGGGGCGACGTCGGTCGCGGACACTTCCGGGCTGAACGTCAGCGTGGGTTCCGGCGGTGGCCCTTGCACCGCCTCCTCGATTTTGTCGGTGGCCTCCGCGCAGGCGGCCAGCACTCCCGGTGCCGCGACGCCGAGCGCCAACGCACCGAGTGCGCGGCGCCGGTTCAGCAGCTTGGAGGCGGGCAGGTCACGGTCGGGGGTCACGTCGTCCCAGGGTACGGACGGGTCTGACAGTGCGCGAAATCGAGCAGCTCAGATGACACAACCGACGAGCACCGGCTCCGGCTCGAGCCGCACCCCGAAGGTAGCAGCCACCCCGTCGCGGATCTGGCGGGCCAGCGCAAGGACATCCGCGCTGGTCGCCGTACCACGATTGGTCAGGGCGAGCGCATGCTTGGTGGACAGCCCGGCCGGCGCATCCGGGCCGGGGAATCCCTTGGCGAAACCCGACTGCTCCACCAGCCAGCCCGCGGCCAACTTCACCGCCTCGCCGGCCGGATAGTGCGGTACCGGACCTACCGCGATGCCCTGGATGCGTTCGAAGTCGGCGACGCTGACCACGGGGTTGGTGAAGAACGACCCGGCACTCCAGGTGTCGTGATCGAGGTCGTCGAGCACCATGCCCTTGCGGCGGCGCAGCGCCAGCACCGCCGCCCGTACCTCCGCGGGGTCGGCGCGCTCCCCGGCGTCGACTCCCAGGGTGGTGGTGAGCTCGCCGTAGCGCAGGGGCGCGCTGAGGCCCGACGCGTCGAGCGCGAACTCGACGTCCAGCACTACCGGCGCCGGGCCGGGGGTGATCGGGTGTTTCAGGATGCTGGTCCGGTAGCCGAAGCCGAGTTCAGCACCGTCGACCCAGCGCGTGTCGCCACTGACGCGGTCGAGCAGGCACACCCGGGTCAGGGTGTCGGACACCTCGGCTCCGTAGGCGCCCACGTTCTGCACCGGGGTGGCACCCGCCGAACCCGGAATTCCCGACAGGCACTCCAGACCGCCGAGGCCGGCGGCGATGGCGGTGACCACCACGTCATCCCAGACCGCACCCGCTTCAGCGCGAATGAGATTGCCGTGCAGGCTGATTCGAGGCGTTGCCAGATGCACCACAGTCAGATCGTCGAGGTCGTCGGCCACCAGCAGATTCGATCCGCCGGCCAACACCAGCGGCTGCTCGTCAGTCAGCGCCCGCAGGGTTTCGACCACCTGCTCGGTAGTGGTGCAGGTGATCACGCGGCGCGCCACCGGCCCCACCCGCAGAGTGGTCAGGGGCGCCAGCGGCACCTCGTGGGCCACCGCCGCGCCGCCGAATGGCAAACCGCTCACAGCCGGTAACGGTAGCCTCACGGGCTATGCCGCGTTCATTCGACATGTCCGTCGAGTACGAGGGCAGCGTCGAGCAGGTCCACCAAGCGTTCAGCGACGAGCAGTACTGGCTGGCCAGGCTCGCCGAGGCCGGACCCGGGGACTCGACGCTGGATTCACTGGAAGCACTCGACGACGGCAGCGTCGTCATCGCCACCACCCTGGTGCTGCCCCGTGAGTTCCTGCCCGCCGTCGCCACGCAGTTCCTCAGCGGCGATATGCACATCTCCCGCCGCGAGACCTGGGCCCCGGTGAGCGACGGCAGCGCCTCCGGATCCGTGGACTGCGCGATTGTGGGCGCACCCGCCACCATGCGGGGCACCAGCACGCTCGCGCCCAACGGCGGCGGCGCCCGGATGGATCTGCACGCCACCGTGGAGGTGCGCATCCCGTTGGTGGGCGGCAAGTTGGAGAGTTTCATCGGAAGTCAGTTGACGAACCTGCTCATCGAAGAACAGCGCTTCACCACAGCCTGGCTTGGTTAGGTCCGCGATGACCCGCCGCATGGAGTACGTCGTCACCTTCGACGCGCCCGCCGAGAAGGTCTATCAGGATTTCGTCGACCGCGAGTTCTGGGAGGCGCTGATGGACGCCTACCGGTGGATGAAGACGGATTCGCAGTTGACGTCGTTCACGTCGGGCGAGTCCGGCACCGACATCGAGTTCCGGCAGGTGATGCCGCGCAGCGAGCTGCCGCCGGTGGCCCGCGCCGTCATGCCCGTCGACATGGTGGTCACCCGAGAACAACACTTCGACCCCTTCGACCACAGCACCAACCAGGCCGAAGGCACCTACAAGGCCTCCATTCCCGCGGGGCTCGGGCATTTCGGCGGCCGCTATTTCCTGACCGAGACCGACGCCGGCAGCCAGCTGCGTCTGGCGACCTTGTGCAAGGTGAACATCCCGCTGGTCGGTGGGACCTTGGAGCAGCTGATCCTGTCCAACATCACCGGGCTGTTCGATGCCGAGGGCGCCTTCATGTCGGATTGGGTGGCCACCCACCACTAGCTGGGTCGGGGTGACACCTCCTCGTCGATGTTGTCGATGAGCTCGGCCATCGTGTGGTGCAGCCGGGTGAGGAACGTGTTGAGTTCGCCGACGACCTCGGCCGGGGTCTGCTCGAACACCGCCTCGACGCGGCGCGTCATCGGGTCGAAGAACCCGCCTGCCAGGGTGGCCACCGAGGGGACACTGCGCAGCGTCACGACGCGCCGGTCTGTGTGTTCACGGCTTCTGGTCAGCAGGTTCGCCGCCTCGAGACGGTTGAGCAGCGACGACGTGGCCCCCGAGGAGAGTCCGATGCGGCGGGCCAGCAGCGCGGGTGTCAGTGGCCGGCCCATGTCCTCGGCGTAGAGGATCTCGGCGAACGCCGCCGCGTCGGCCGAGTGCACCCCCAGCCATCTGGCCAGCTGACGGGTGAGCTCGGTGTAGTCGGCTGCGAACGTGCGTAGCCGCTCCATCACCTGCCGGGCGTCCGGTTCCACCAGTTCTCCCCCATTCTCGATGTATCTTCATCATAGAGACACTTCACGGTGAAGATAGTTAGGACACTCGATGGACATTCTGGTATCAGGTGCCAGCATCGCCGGCCCGGCGGTGGCTCACTGGCTGGCCAAGGCGGGCCACCACGTGGTGGTGGTGGAACGCGCCGAGGAACTCCGGACCGCCGGGCAGAACATCGACGTCCGCGGACCAGGGCGAGAGGTGTTGCGCCACATGGGAATCGAAGATGCAGTGCGGGCAGAGACCACGGGTGAACTGGGGCTGCGGTTCGTCGACGAGCGCCGGGTTCTCGCCGAGTTCCCCGCCAGTCATGACGACAGCTCCGGCGCCACCGCTGAAGTCGAGATCCTGCGGGGGCGCCTGTCCCACCTGATCGTGGAGGCGGGCCGACCCGATGTCGAGTACCTCTTCGGCGATCAGATCGCCGAACTGGACTCCGACGACGACGGCGTGACGGTGCGGTTGCACAGCGGATCGACCCGCCGGGTGGACGCGGTGATCCTGGCCGAGGGCTCCCGTTCCCGCACCCGGGACCGCCACTTCGACACCGTGACGCTGCGGGAACTCGGGCTCTACACCGCCTACGGCACCATCGCCCGCAGCAGCGGCGATGACAACTGGTGGAACTGGTACAACACCGTCGGCGGTCGATCCATCACCGTGCGTCCCGACAATCTCGGCACCCTCCGTGTCGCACTGTCCTTTCTGTCCGCACCGACCGGGCTCGAGAATCTGTCCCCGGCCGCACAGCGCACCGCCCTGAGCGAGGTCTACGCCGGTGCCGGCTGGCAGGCCGACCGCATCTGCGCAGCGCTGAGCACTGCCGACGAGCTCTACGTCGACTACCTCACACAGGTGCGGACGCCGACCTGGACATCGGGGCGTGTCGTCCTGTGCGGTGACGCCGCCTGGTGCGCCACCCCGATCAGCGGCGTCGGTACCACGCTGGCACTGACCGGGGCGTACATCCTGGCGGGTGAAATATGTTCGGCACCTTCACTGTCGGAGGCTCTGGTGAACTATGAGCGACGGATGCGACCGATGGTCCACACCGCACAGAAGCTGCCGCCCGGGACACCCCGGTTGGCGCACCCCCGCAGCCGCGCAGGCGTGACGGCGTTACGGACCGCGGTGCGCATCGCCGGTTCACCGCCGGCGCGCGCGCTCGCCGGCCGGTTCTCCTCCCCCGACGCCGCCTCCCACGAGCTGCCCCACTACCCCGCGTTGCATGCCTGAGGACTTTCTGGCGGTCCCCGACGGCGCAGGGCCGTGGCCGGGTGTCGTGGTGATCCACGACGTCGGCGGCCTCACCGACGACATCCGCCGGGCCTGCCGCAGAATGGCCGACGCCGGGTTCCTGGCGTTGGCGCCCAACCTCTTTCACCGCGGCGAGCGACTGCGCTGCGTGGTGGGGATGGTGCGCTCGCTGAAATCGGGGACCGGCCGCGCCGTCGACGACATCGTGGCCGCCCGGGACCGGTTGGCCGGCGACCCCCGGTGCACCGGCCGGGTGGGCGCGGTGGGGTTCTGCACGGGCGGTGGATTCTGCCTGATGCTCGCGCCGTCGGGCACCTTCGATGCCGTGGCACCCAATTACGGCAACTGGCCACCGGATGCCGGGTCCCTGACCCGCAGCTGCCCGACGGTGGCGAGCTACGGCGCGCGGGACAGAGCGCTACGCGGTGACGCCGCCCGGCTCGAGGCCAAGCTCACCGAAGGTGCTGTACCCCATGACGTCAAGGAGTACCCCGGCGTCGGGCACTCGTTCATGAACGACTGGCGCGATGCGCCGCTGCGGCTGCGCGTCTTCGAGTCCTTCGCCGACTTCGCGTTCTCCGAGCCCGAGGCCGACGACGCCTGGCGGCGCATCGTCGAGTTCTTCGATCAGCACCTGAACCTGCCATGATCGGGGGGTGAGCAAACCGCTCGGCGCCATCACCCGCGGCACCACCGGCCGTAACCGGTTGCGCCGCTGCGACCGCTGGATGGTGCACTCCCCGCTGGTCCGCGACGCACTGCAGGCCGCCGCCGACCCCCTGGTGGTCGACCTGGGCTACGGCGCGCTTCCGGTCACCACGCTCGAGATGGCGGCGCGTCTTCGGACGGTGCGCCCCGACGTGCGCGTCGTCGGACTGGAGATCGATCCCGAACGGGTGCGGGTTGCCCGGGAAGCGGCCACTGAAGTCGAATTCCGTTTGGGCGGTTTCGAATTGGCGGGTCTGCGACCGGTGCTGGTGCGGGCGTTCAACGTGCTGCGGCAGTATCCGGTCGAGGAGGTGCCGCAGGCCTGGTCGACGCTGCAGGCCGGGCTGGCGGCCGGCGGGCTGATCGTGGACGGCACCTGCGACGAGCTGGGCCGGCGCTGCTGCTGGGTGCTGCTGGACCGCGACGGACCGGTCAGCCTGACGTTGGCCTGCGATCCGCACGACATCGAACGTCCCTCCGATCTGGCCGAACGCTTGCCGAAAGTGCTGATCCACCACAATGTTCCAGGCCAGCCGATCCACGCCCTGCTGGATGCGGCCGACCGCGCCTGGGCGGCCGCAGCCGGTCACGGGGTGTTCGGCCCGCGGGTGCGCTGGCGGGCGATGCTGACGGCCCTGCGCGACAACGGTTTTCCCGTTGAACAGCAACGGCGCCGCTTGCGCGACGCCGTGCTGACCGTTCCGTGGGCACTGGTGGCGCCCTAGTTCGCCGAGCAGGAAAGTCCGAGACCCAGCCCGTGGTCTACACGGGATCGAGTTCCGGCCGTGTTGCCGGGGTTTCGTCCAGTGCATCGTCGAGGTCCTGGGCAGTGGAGATGTCCAGCCCCCGCAGGTGGGCAGGCGGCGTCGCCAACGACACCCCGACATAGGTGAGCAGTCCCGCCGCGAACGCGATGAATGTCGGCCATCCGTCGAACGACGCGCTGATGAGATCGTTCGGAATGTAGAGGATGGTGTTCTCCACTCCGAACATCGTCGGCGTCATCACGAACAGCACGATCCGAACCACGAACCCGACGGCGATCGCGGCCACCGCAGCCGTCGTCGTCCCCCGGCGCCACACCAGCCCGAGGATGAACGGGACCGCCAAGCAGGCCAGCATCAGATCGAAGGCCAGGGTGAGCAGGATTCCAGTCTGCTGGACGTAGATGGCGAACAGGATCGAGAACAGCGTCATCGGCACCATCGCGATGCGGGTGGCCCGCAGCAGCGGATCCCGCTGGCCGGGTACCTGCACGCGGCGCACTCCGCCCAGGTTGCGCACACAGACGTTGGAGATCGCCAGAATGGCGCCGTTGGCGGTGGACATCGACGCCCCCACCAGGCCGCAGAGCACCAACACGGTCAGCCCCACCGGGGCGTACTGGTCCAGCAGCACGAACAGCACCGGGCCGTCGAGTTCGGCGGGCATGAAGGAGTGCGCGGCCAGCACGACGAGTCCGAACGGCACACAGATCGTCACGGTGCCCGCGGCCGCGGTGAAACAGGCCTTGCGGGCGGCTTCCGGCGATTTGGCGGAGAACACCCGGGCCATGAAGTCGATCGCGACGATGTCACCGATGCCCAGCGCGATCAGGGTCGCCCAGTTGATCACCGCACCCTGGGCGGGGTCAGACAACTGGCCCAGCGCCAACGGCCCCATGCCGTCGGCGATCTCGAGGCCGTGAGTGTTCATCATCCAGAAGAACAGCCCGAGCGCGCCGATCAGGATCAGCGCCATCTGGATGATCGCGGTGTAGGCGTCGGCGATCAGCCCGCCGGTGCCGGTATAGGCCACCGCGATCGCGGCGATCAGCACCACGCCGAGCCAGTACGGCATGCCGAGGAAGTAGTTGAACAGGAAGCCGCCCGCCACCAGGTTGCCGGCGACCAGCATGCAGAACGCGACGGCCAGCAGGACTGACGCGGCCACCTCGACGGAGCGGCCGAAGCGCAGCCGATAGTAGTCGGGGAACGACGTCAGCCCCATCCGGTTCATCGGCTTGGCGAAGAACAGGCCGGTGATGGTCAGGCAGAGCGCCAGGCCCAGTGGCAGCGCCGCCCCGGCCCAGAACCCGAATTCGAAGGCAAGGTCGGTGTTGCCGAGGGTGGCGTTGGTGTCGACGGCCGCACCCATGAGGGCGCCACCGACGAGCCAGAAGGGCAGCATGCGGCCGCCGACCAGGAAGTTCGAGCTGTCGCCTTCGATCCGCTTGGACACGTAAAAACCGACTGCGACAACGACAGCAATGCTGATGGCAACGCCAAGAAGAATCACGCGGAGCCTCCCGTAAACGATGGAGTCTCCCGGGCTTTTGTCCCGCCGTGGAGCGACCTGCGCCGTTGCCTGCCGCCTGCACCTCTTGGACCAGACCTGCCACCGCAGCGGAACCCTAGGCGCGCCTCATAGCAATATGAGTCAACTGACAGGTAATCGTCGCTGGGTTACGCCGAGTAGCCTCCGGTGTAAATCCCGTGTTTCGGTGTGCGCACAGCACCCGCCTCATCCCTCCGGAGGGCGGCTCACCTCCCCGGCCTCGTCCCTCACCCGCCTCGGCGCCCGCCGCCACATCCTCCCGGAGGGCGGCTCACCTCCCCGGCCTCGTCCCTCACCCGCCTCGGCGCCCGCCGCCACATCCCTCCGGAGGGCGGCTCACCTCCCCGGCCTCGTCCCTCACCCGCCTCGGCGCCCGCCGCCTACCCTGAAGTGCATGCGCATCGCCCTCGCCCAGATCAAGTCCGGCACCGACCCCGCGGCCAACCTGAAGATCGTCGAGGACTACACCCGGCGGGCCGCCGACGACGGCGCCTCGCTGGTGGTCTTTCCCGAGGCGACCATGTGCCGGTTCGGTGTGCCGTTGGCACCGATCGCCGAGCCGGCGGACGGCCCGTGGGGCGACGGTGTGCGGCGCATCGCGGCGCAGGCCGGTGTGACGGTGGTGGCCGGGATGTTCAGCCCGGCCCCCGACGGACGCGTGACGAACACGCTGGTGGCGGCGGGGCCGACGGCCGACGCACACTACGACAAGATCCACCTCTACGACGCGTTCGGGTTCGCCGAGTCGAAGACGGTGGCGCCGGGCCGCCAGCCTGTGCTGATCACCGTCGACGGCGTGACGGTTGGGCTGACGACGTGTTACGACATCCGGTTCCCCGAGTTGTACGTGACGCTGGCGCTCAGTGGGGCCGCCCTGATCACCGTCAGCGCCTCCTGGGGCGCCGGGCCCGGAAAACTGGACCAGTGGACGCTGCTGGCCCGCGCCCGGGCGCTCGACACGGGCAGCTTCCTCGCCGCGGTGGACCAGGCTTACCCCGGCGACGACATAGCCGCCAGCGCGCCCACCGGCATCGGTGGCAGCCTCGTGGTGTCCCCGCTCGGTGAGCCGGTTGCCACCGCAGGCGCAGATCCTCAACTCCTGACCTGCGATGTCGACATCGCCAAGGTGGACAAGGCCCGGGAAGCTCTGGCCGTGCTGCGTAACCGCTCAGAGTTCGCTCAATTGGATAAGGCAGAATCGCGACGGTGACGAATCCGCCACAGGGCCCCGACGATCAGACGTCGTGGGCCCGGCCCCCGCAAGGTCCCCCGCCCTCTCAGCCCACGGAACGTTTTCCACGGCAGGGCGCCCCGGACCCGGCAACTCAGTACATCCCGCAGTCCCGGTTCAATCCACAGAGCCCGATGGACGACCCCACCCAGGCGACGCCGCAGTGGTACCCGCCGCAGGACCCGTCGTACGCCGGACCGCAGGCCGGCGGCGCTGCGCCACCCGTTGACGGCGGCGACGGCGGCGACAAGGACCGCGGCCTCCTCGGCTGGTTGAAGGATCCGTTGTCGCTGGTCCTGGTGTTGGTCATCGTGGTGGCCCTGGCCGCCGCGGGCGTGATCGCCGGCGAGTTGTACGCCCGTAAACGTGCCGATGAGGTGGTGGGCGCGGCCGTGGCGTGCATCGTCAAGGACCAGGCCACCGCATCCTTCGGGTTCACACCGCCGTTTCTGTGGCAGCACATGACCGGCCACTACACCAACATCTCCATCGAGACGGCGGGCAACCAGATCCGCGAGGCCAAGGGGATGAAGCTCAACATCGACATCAAAGATGTCCGGCTCGAGGACTCCGGCAACTCGGGCGGCAGCATCGGCTCCCTGGTCGGCAACGTCACCTGGAGCGCCGAGGGCATCAAGCAGACGGTGCAAGGTGTCATTCCGTTGTTCGGGGGCATCGTCTCCGAGGTGACCACCAATCAGAACGACGGCACGATCACCTTGGAAGGCGCACTGGGTAGCGTCACGGCGCGGCCCACCACCGTCAACGGCGGGCTGTCCCTCGAAGTGCTGCAGGTCAGCGGTCTGGGCTTCACCCTGCCGCGCGAGACCGTGCAGCCCGCGCTCGACGTGTTCACCGGCGAATTGACCAAGAACTATCCGGTGGAGATCCAGCTGCAGAACGTGCAGGTCACCGATTCCGGTGTGACCAGCCAGTTCTCGGTGCAGAACTCCAGCATGCCGCGTGGCGGCGAGGATCCCTGCTTCGCCGGGCTCTAACCGAGTCCGTCGAGCACGGTGCGTGACGCCGACAACCCGAGCCGGGTGGCGCCGGCATCGAGCAGGGCCACCGCGTCGGCGGCCGTGCGGATACCACCGCTGGCCTTGATGCCCAGCCGTCCGCCCACGGTGTCGGCCATCACCGCGATGGCGGGCACCGAGGCACCGCCGGCCGGGTGAAAGCCGGTCGAGGTCTTGACGAAGTCGGCGCCGGCATCGGCGGCCGCGCGACAGACAGCGGCCAGGGTGTCGGCATCGGCCAGGCTCAACAGCACCGCCGATTCGACGATCACCTTGAGCAGCGCCGAGGGGATGGCTGCGCGTACCGCGGCGATCTCGGCCCGCACCGCCGCGAAGTCGCCGTCGAGCGCCGCCCCGACGTCGATCACCATGTCGACCTCGGCGGCGCCGTGGGCGACGGCGAGTTCGGCTTCGGCGGCCTTGATCGACGGGGCGTGCTTACCGGACGGGAAGCCGGCCACGGTCGCGACGGCCAGTGAGGGTGGGCTGGCGGCGGCAGCCGCAGCGACCACCGACGGTGACACGCAGACGGCAAAGACACCGAGGTCGACAGCTTCTTTGACCACGGCGGTGACGTCCGCCGCGGTGGCCTCGGGTTTGAGCAACGTGTGGTCGACGAGCGCGGCCACCCGGTCCCTGGTCCACGTCATCAAAAAGGCTCTTCGGTGCCGCCGGGGTTGCAGTTGGCCTCGTACATCTCGGCATCACTGACCTCCGGCCGCCACGGCTCGAGGTTCCAGCTCACCTTGCCCGGATTCACCAGTTCGGCGAATCCCCAATGGCAGAGGAACTGCTCGCGCATCCCGGGAATGGCCGCGTCAGGTGAGAGGGCCAGCACCTCACCCCAGGCCTGTTCGCCCGCGGTGCGGTGGCCGATTTCGCCCGCGAGCACGCGGCCCGCGGCGGTGGGATAGACCCGCAGGCTGGACAGGTCACCCCACTTGGCCCACTCGACATGAGAGATGTAGGGCGGCGACGGGTTGTCGGCGCCGGCCGCCGGTGCCGTCACAATGCCCACGCTCAGGCAGGCTGCCACCGCAGCCGCAGTCAGATACCGCATGGATTCAGCGCGACTTTCCCTGGATCTCAAGCAGTTTGGGCCGGACATCAACCAGGTAGACGCCGGCGGCGCACGCGGCGATGGCCGACCCGAAACCGGGACCCATCACCACGGCCAGCAGCAGCGCCACACCGAGGATGATCAGCCACACCGGCTTGGTCAGTTTGTCGACGGCGGTGTAGGCGTCGGGCCGTTGCAGAGCGGCGTGCACCAGCGCGTACAACGTCGCGATCAGGACGCCGATATGCACCGCATACAGAACGAGACCCGCCACACCTTGAAGCATCACGGCTCCAAGCGTAGGCGGGTCCCGTACCGCGCGTCGAGTTGCTACTTCTGGGTGACCTTCTTGGCCGGTGCCTTCTTGGCCGGGGCGGTCTTAGCGACGGTCGCCGGCGTGGCTTTCTTGGCGGGGGCAGCCTTCTTGGCCGGAGCGGCCTTCTTGGCGGCCGGCGCCGGAGCCTTCTTGGCGGCCTTCTTCACCGGAGCGGCGGCATCCTCGGCCTTCTTGGGCAGCTCGACACCCACCAGCTTGGCGGCGCGCTCGCCGACCGCGCGGGTCTGGGTGGCGACGGTGCCCAGCGCGTCCTGCGTGAGCTCGACGGCCTGGTCGACATAGCCTTCGGCCCGCTCGGCGGCCTCTTCCAGCGCCGGCTGCGCGCGCAGACGCTCGATGGCGGCCTCACCGCGCTCGATCAGCCTGGTGTAGGTGGTCTGCGCCTGCTCGGCGTAGCCCTCGGCGACCTTGCGCAGTTCGTCGGCGGTCAGCTTCTCCTGCAGCTCGCCGAACTGCTTGGGCAGGTCTTCCTGGAGCTTGGTGATGCGATCACGGGTCTCGTCCACCGCGGTGGTCAGTGCGGCGCGACGCTCCTCGGCGCGTGCACTGGCGTCGGCGCGGGCCTCTTCGGCACGCTCACGCAGGGTGGCGACGATCTCGTTGACGGTGGCCAGCGCCAGATCAGCAGCGCCGACGGCAGCGAGCAGCGGGGCTTTGAGGTCTTCGACAGTGGGGTTGTTCTCAGCCATGGTGGCTCCTTTCGTGGTTGCAAGATTCGTTGTCATGAATGTTGGCTTTTCTCAGCGGTTTTCGAATGCGGAGGAATCAGTCAGTGGTGAACTCCTCACCGGCAGCTTCAGATGCCTCGGCGGCAGCCGCTTCGTTCTGCTGGATGAAGCTGGCATAGATGTCGAGCAGCACCTGCTTCTGCCGCTCGGTGATCGCCATGTCGGTGACGATGGCATCGCGAACCGCGTTGGGCTCACCAGGCTCCAGGATTCCCGCCTGCACGTAGAGCACCTCGGCAGAGACCCGGAGCGCCTTGGCGATCTGGTTCAGCACTTCAGCGGAGGGCTTACGCAGCCCCCGCTCGATCTGGCTGAGGTAGGGATTGCTCACTCCGGCCTTTTCGGCCAATTGCCGTACCGATACCTGCGCCGCCTCGCGTTGCGCCCGGATGAAACTGCCGATGTCGGACGCAGCGTGGGTCACCACAGCGGCAAGATTTTCGTCTTGCGACATCTGGTTTTCCCTTCCTCGCGTACCGGGTATCAATGGAGTGTCTGGAACTGACAAAATCCACGGTACGTGAGGGTGCTAGCTTTTGCAAGCACTAGTTAGCGCAGGTCAGAATATGATTTGTGCCACTGAGTAGATCACCAGGCCGGCAAGTGCGCCCACCACCGTGCCGTTGATCCGGATGAATTGAAGGTCACGGCCCACGTGCAGCTCGATCCGCCGGCTGGCCTCGTCGGCGTCCCAGCGTTCGATGGTCTCGGTGATGATCGCAGTGATCTCCACCCCGTACTGCGACACCAGGTGCTGCGCGCCGCGGATGATCCAGTTGTCCACCTTGTCCCGCAATTCGGCGTCACTGCACAGTGATTCACCGATTCGTATCACCGAATCGGCGACCCGGGTGCGCAGCGCCGACGACGGATCGTCGACCCCTTCCAGCACAAGACGTTTCAATGTCCGCCAGGCCGTCTCAGCGGCATTGGAAACCTCGTCGCGGGCCATCAACTGCTCTTTGACCGATTCCGCCTTGGCAATGGTGGCCGGGTCGTTCTGCAGGTCGTCGGCGAACTCGAACAGGAACCGGGTAGCCGATTGGCGCAGTTCATGATTCGGGTTGCGGCGCACCTTGTCGGTGAAATCCATCAGCTCACGGTGAATCCGGTCGCCGAGCAACTGGTCGACGAACTTCGGTGACCAACTGGGGGAATCCCGGATGACCACGCGCTCGATGGTCTCCCCCGCATTCAGCGACCACTCGAATGCCCTGTCGCACAACAGCTGGATCAGCGCCTCCTGCCGGTTCTCGGCCAACAGCGTCGCCAGCACCCGTCCCACCGGCGGTCCCCATTGCGGTTCGGCGATCCGGCGCACGATCATCTTGTCGATCACGTGCTGGATGTCCTCGTCACGCAGCAGTTCCACCCCGACCCGCAGCACCGTGGCGGACTCGCTGGCCACCCGCGTCGCGTTGGCCGGTTCGGCCAGCCACTTGCCGAGCCGCCCAGCGATTTCGGCATCACGGATCTTGGTCTCCACCACCGGCGGCGACAAGAAGTTCTCCCGGACGAAAGTGCCGAGGCCCTCGCCCAGTTGATCCTTCTTGCGCCGGATGATCGCCGTGTGGGGAATCGGAATGCCCAGGGGATGTTTGAACAACGCCGTCACCGCGAACCAGTCGGCCAGCGCACCGACCATTCCCGCCTCCGCGGCGGCCCGGACGTACCCGACCCACCCGGCGGCACCCTGTGACTGCGCCCAGGTGCACACCAGGAAGACGATCGTGGCCGCCACCAGGAAGCCGAGAGCGACGAGCTTCATCCGCCGCAGCGCACGGAGCCGTTCGGTATCGGCTTGCGGGTCGGCACCGGCAAACGATTCAGCAAGCGACGTCCGCTCGGGCGCATTTCTCACGGCCACTCCTCCATCATCCGCCATGCCCACACCACTCCGAAGAAAGATCGTGATCCAGTTACTGTGACCCCGGCCCGAGGCCAGATCCGGCCCGCATGGGTGATTCCCACTAGTATCGGGTCTTAACTAGTGAACGGAATCGCGCGACAGTGGCTCAACAGTCCCAGGCTGGACCCATCAAGGTAGATGGGCGTAAGCGGCGCTGGCACCAGCACAAGGTGGAACGGCGCAATGAACTCGTCGACGGCACCCTCGGCGCCATCCGCCGGCGCGGCCGCGATGTGAGTATGGACGAGATAGCTGCAGAAATCGGCGTCTCCAAGACCGTGTTGTACCGCTACTTCGTCGACAAGAACGACCTCACCACCGCGGTCATGATGCGCTTCGCGCAGACCACGCTGATTCCCAACATGGCGGCCGCGCTGTCGACCCACCTCGACGGCTACGACCTGACCCGCGAGATCATCCGGGTGTATGTCGAAACGGTGGCCGCTGAGCCCGAGATCTACCCGTTTGTCTTCGCGAACAGCTCCGCCAGCAAAAGCAAAGTGATCGCTGACAGCGAACGGATCATTGCCGGGATGCTTGCGGTGATGTTCCGCCGGCGCATGCAGAAGGTCGGGATGGACACCAAAGGTGTCGAGCCGTGGGCCTACATGATCGTCGGCGGCGTCCAACTCGCGACGCACTCGTGGATGTCGCACCGGAGGATGAGTTCCGACGAGCTGATCGATTACCTGACGATGCTGTCCTGGAGCGCGCTGTGCGGCATCGTCGAATCGGGTGGGTCGCTCGAGCGCTTCAGCAGCCAGCCGCACCCGCTGCCCGAGCTGCCGACGACAACGGACTGACTCGCCGCGCGGTTAGGCTCGCAGCCATGGCCGACCTCCCCGCCCAGTGGACCCACGAGCCCCACAAAGTCCTCGCCTTCCGCCCCGGCGACACGGTGGCCGATATCGACACCGGCGCCACCCCGGGTTTCAAGGGCTGTAAGGCCGATGCTCCCGCGTTGCAGGCCCAGCGCAACGACCGGTTCGCCGAGTTGCAAGAGATGCTCTACGCCAACAGCCGATACGGGGACACCAGATCGGTCCTGCTGGTGCTGCAGGGCATGGATACCGCGGGCAAGGGCGGAATCGTCAAACACGTCGTGGGCGCGGGCAATCCGCAGGGCATCCGGTACACCAGCTTCGGAGTGCCGACCCCGGACGAGCGCGCGCACCACTACCTGTGGCGGATCCGCAACGCGCTGCCTGCCGGTGGGCAGGTCGGCGTGTTCGACCGTTCACATTACGAGGACGTGTTGATCGTGCGGGTGCGCAACCTGGTTCCGCCGGAGGTCTGGGGCGCCCGCTACGACGAGATCAATGCGTTCGAAAAGGAACTCGTTGACGACGGCACAACTCTGGTGAAGGTGGCGATGTTCGTCTCGCTCGACGAGCAGAAGCGGCGTTTGGCGCAGCGGCTGGAGCGCCCGGACAAGTACTGGAAGTACAACCCGGGCGACATCGACGAGCGTGCCTTGTGGCCGGCCTACCAAGAGGCGTATCAGGCCGTCCTGGACAGGACCTCCACGGAATACGCGCCGTGGCACGTGATTCCGTGCGATCGCAAGTGGTACAGCAGGTTGGCGATCACCGAATTGCTGATCGAGTCCCTGAAGTCGCTCCAGTTGTCGTGGCCGCCAGCCGAGTTCGACGTCGAGGCGGAGAAGGCGCGACTGGCTGTGCTCTAAGCCGGATCTCCTTCGCCTGCTCGTGCCTCGCAGCCTCGGCCTGCGGCTGTGCTCTAAGCCGGATCTCCTTCGCCTGCTCGTGCCTCGCAGCCTCGGCCTCCGGCTGTGCTCTAAGCCGGATCTCCTTCGCCTGCTCGTGCCTCGCAGCCTCGGCCTCCGGCTGTGCCCTAAGCCTTTTCGAGGGTGAACTGGCCGATGTTGGTGATCCCGCGGCGGAAGAAGTCGGCGCACCCGGTCAGGTACTTCATGTAGCGGTCGTAGACTTCCTGACCCTGCATGGCAATGGCCTCGTCCTTGGCCGCTTCCAGGTTTGCAGCCCACATGTCGAGCGTGCGCGCGTAGTGCGGCCGCAGCAGGTGCGTGCGGGTGAGATTGAAGCCAGAATCGGCGGCCAGCTTTTCGATGTCCTCGACGGCGGGAAGTCGTCCACCGGGGAAGATCTCGTCGACGATGAACTTCATGAACTTGAGATCGCTGAGGGTCAGCTTGATCCCGTTCTCCCGGAAGAACTTCTGAGTATGCGCCAGGATGGTGTGCAGCAGCATCACGCCATCCGACGGCAGGATGTTGTAGGCCCGCTCGAAGAACAGCGGGTAGCGCTCCACTTTGAAAGCCTCGAAGGCACCGATCGACACGATGCGGTCGACGGGCTCGTTGAATTCTTCCCAGCCCTGCAGTCGGATCTCGACGCGGCGCTCGGTCTCGATCTTGGCCAGCCGTTGGCGCGCCCACTCCGACTGCGCCTTGCTCAAGGTGATGCCGATGACGTTGACATCGAACTTGGTGACGGCGCGCTCCAGGGCACCGCCCCAGCCGCAACCGACGTCGAGGAGCGTCATACCCGGTTCCAGGCCCAGCTTGCCCAGCGCCAGGTCGAACTTCGCGTTCTGGGACTCTTCGAGATTCATGTCGTCGCGCTCGTAGTACCCACAGGTGTAACCCATGGTGGGTCCCAGGAAGAGTGCGAAGAATTCATTGGAGATGTCGTAAATCGACTGCGATTCTTCGTAGTACGGCGACAGTTCAGGTTCGACCACAGCCATGATGAGACAATCCCTCGAGCTAGAAATCAGTTGTTCGAGGCCACCGGTTTCGCGCGGGAATCAACTGTCCACCTGCGAGCCCGGTCTTCCCCGACCGACCCTACGGGCCTAACGGGTCACCCTAATCCAGACAGCCGTACAAAGGCTAATGAATGCATTCCCCGGCGCGTCCGCCAGCCCTTCAAAACACGGCTTCCGCGCAGTTCAGTCGGGGTATCAGTAGGTGTAGAAGCCCCGTCCGGATTTCTTCCCGAGCTGGCCCGCTTCGACCATGCGCTGCAGTAGCGGCGGCGGACCGTACAACGGCTCTTTGAATTCGTCGAACATCTTGTCCGCGATCAACTTCAGGGTGTCCAGGCCGATCAGATCGGACAGCCGCAGCGGGCCCATCGGGTGAGACAGACCGGCAACCACGGCCTTGTCGATATCGTCGATCGTCGCGACGCCGGCCTCGGCCATGCGGATGGCCGAAAGCAAATACGGGACCAGCAGTGCATTGACCACAAATCCGGAGCGGTCCGCGCAGCGCACGACCTGCTTGCCCAGCACCTCCCCGGCGAACTGCTCGACGCGGGCTGCAGCCTCGTCGGTGGTGACCAGCGTGCTGACCAGTTCGACCAGCGGCAAAACCGGGACGGGGTTGAAAAAGTGCAGCCCCAGCACACGGCCGGGATCCTTGGTCGCCGCAGCGATTTTCATTATCGGGATGCTCGAGGTGTTGGACGCCAACACAGCATCTGGGTCGGTGATGATCTCGTCGAGCTCAGCGAAGATCTTCGCTTTGACCGTGTCGTCTTCGATGACGGCCTCGATGACCAGCTGACGATCTGCCAGATCGGCCAGCGAGGTGGTGAATCGCAGGCGGCCCAGGGCGGCGTCACGGTCTCCGGCGCTGAGCTTGCCTTTGGACACGGCCCGGTCGAACGACGCGCTGATCCGTTCGCGCCCGGCCGTCGTGAACTGCTCGGTGGTGTCGTACACCAGCACGTCGGCTCCGGCTTTGGCCGACACCTCGGCGATGCCCGAGCCCATCTGTCCGGCGCCGACAACGCCTACGCGTTCGATACTCACCTGCATCCTCTCTGCGGACAGCAACAACCCCGCCCAGGATTCTGAGCGGGGCGCGCACTGTCGAGTTTGACCTCAAAACATGCGCGAGCGCGCGTGTTCGTACGTGTGTCACCGCGTGTCACTGTACAAACACGCGCGCTCGGCCTGGGTCTGGCTTAGTGGAACTGACCCTCTTCGGTCGAGCCCGCGAGCGCGGTGGTCGACGAGGTGGGATCCACGGTGGTGGCGATGCGGTCGAAGTAGCCGGCGCCCACCTCACGCTGGTGCTTGGTGGCGGTGTAACCACGCTCTTCGGCGGCGAACTCGCGCTCCTGCAGCTCGACATAGGCGGTCATCTGGTTGCGGGCGTAGCCGTAGGCCAGATCGAACATCGAGTAGTTGAGCGCGTGGAAGCCGGCGAGGGTGATGAACTGGAACTTGAAGCCCATGGCGCCGAGTTCCTTCTGGAACTTCGCGATGGTGGCGTCGTCCAGGTGCTTCTTCCAGTTGAACGACGGCGAGCAGTTGTAGGCCAGCAGCTGGTCCGGGAACTCGCTCTTGACACCCTCGGCGAACTTCTTGGCCAGCTCCAGGTCCGGGGTACCGGTCTCCATCCAGATGAGGTCGGAGTACGGCGCGTAGGCCTTGGCGCGGGCGATGCATGGCTCGAGTCCGTTGCGCACCCGGTAGAAGCCTTCCTTGGTGCGCTCGCCGGTGATGAACGGCTGATCGCGCTCGTCGACATCGGAGGTGATCAGCGTGGCGGCCTCGGCGTCGGTGCGGGCGATGACCACGGTGGGCACGTCGGCCACGTCAGCGGCCAGGCGAGCCGAGGTCAGCGTGCGGATGTGCTGCTGGGTGGGGATGAGCACCTTGCCACCGAGGTGACCGCACTTCTTCTCCGAAGCCAGCTGGTCCTCCCAGTGCGAGCCGGCGACACCGGCGGCGATGAGAGCCTTCTGCAGCTCGTAGACGTTGAGGGCACCGCCGAAGCCGGCCTCGCCGTCGGCGACGATCGGGGCCAGCCAGTTCTCCACCGAGCGGTCACCCTCGACCTTGGCGATCTCGTCGGCACGCAGCAGCGCGTTGTTGATCCGACGCACCACCTGCGGCACCGAGTTGGCCGGGTAGAGGCTCTGATCGGGGTAGGTGTGGCCCGAGAGGTTGGCGTCACCGGCGACCTGCCAACCCGACAGGTAGATGGCCTTGAGGCCGGCGCGGACCTGCTGGACGGCCATGTTGCCGGTCAGCGCACCGAGGGAGTTGACGAACTCCATGTCGTGCAGCTGCTCCCAGAGCACCTCGGCGCCGCGACGGGCGAGGGTGTGCTCCTCGACGACGGTGCCCTGCAGGGCCACCACGTCGGCGGGGGTGTAATCGCGGGTGATGCCCTTCCAGCGGGGATTGGTGTCCCAATCGTGCTGGATCTGTTCGGGCGATTTGGGCGTGCCAACGGTTGACATGTGGGTCGGCTCCTTGGGGTGTGACGAAGAGCAGCGAGGCGCTGCCGGAGAAATCGGTCAAGCGCCCTTGGCGTTGCCGGGATCGCCGGGTTGTTAACGCCTGAGCAGCTTCACTGGTGTGCTGACACCAAGATGCCACTGTCCATCGGTGCAGGTCCAGCCATTTCGTTGCCAATTTTCGCCACACCTTCACAAACTCTTGCAAATTTTGCGAAGCTGGCCTGTCGCTGAACCGGTTCAGTAGCTACTCACCAGTAACGAGAATGACGCAGGTCAGACCGGTGAATAGCAGGACAACGGTACTGTTAAAGCGAGAAGAGCGAAGCGATGGCTTTCGTCTCTCCACCCACCGAATATGTGAGCGTCGTCACAGTCCGATCGACCAGATCCGGACCGAACTGTTCGGTCGAACCCGCTGGATGCACGTGCGAGAAGATCTCGAGCTTGTCGCCGAGCGCGACGGGCAGGTCGTGCTCGATGGTCACCCGCAGCGGTCCCTCGAGCAGTTCCGGATGGGAGAACAAGTAGTCCTCGATCACCGTCCAGTACACCGAGTTGTTCATGTGATCGAACAGGTCGATATCCGCGACGCGGACCGGATACTCCCGGATCTCGGCGGCGTCGTCGCGGTGCCCGGCCTTGAGATAGGCCTTCCAGCGCAGCCGGTTCACCGAGGTGGTCTTCTGCAGCCCGGCCAGGAAGTCATCGGAGATGCGCGACGGGCCCTGCGTCTCGCGGTTGATGTTGATCCAGAACGCCTCGGATTCCATCAGGCCGCCCTTACGGCCGTCGATACGCACGCGCATCTCGCACCACCGGTTGGAGGTGCCCGAGCACCAGCGGCGCATCCGCAGCATGTCGTTGAACTCGATGGGACGGATCAGGTCCAGCATCGTGCGGCGGACGATCCACAACGGATGAGTCTCCTCGAACCCCAGTTCCCGCAGGTGGTCCTGACCGATGTCCTGAATATGCCGGCAAGCCGCGTCGAAGCGCAGGCGCCCGGTGCGGTCGATGTCGCCCACCCGCAACGGCCATTCACGGTCGAACACATCGGGATGCGGGTCTGGGACAGGCATCATCGCTTTGGCCAGGCCCGTCAAAGCACCCGTGTTGCTCACCATCGAACCTTCTTCGTTGCGTACTGCGGTCCCGAGCCCCCGTTGCGGAACCCAGCGCGATCATGCCAAACCACCAGAGCCTGGGCCACCAGCGTGCCGTTGCCAATTCTGCGAAGAAGGCATTAACACCCGGGTAGGGTGGGCGGATGGCCAAGACCTACGTCGGTTCGCGGGTGCGGCAACTGCGCAGCGAACGCGGTTTCAGCCAGGCAGCCCTGGCACAGATGCTGGATATTTCGCCGAGTTACCTCAACCAGATAGAGCACGATGTGCGGCCATTGACCGTGGCGGTGTTGCTGCGCATCACGGAGGTGTTCGGAGTCGACGCCACCTTCTTCGCCTCCCAGGACGACACCCGCCTGATCGCCGAACTACGCGAGGTCACCTTGGATCGTGACCTGGGTATCGAAGTCGACCAGTCCGAGCTGGCCGACGTCGTCAGCTCCCATCCCGCAGTGGCCAAGGCCATGGTCAACCTGCACCGGCGGTACCGGCTCGCCAACGCCCAGCTGGCCGCCGTCACCGAAGACCGGCACGCCGACGGCAGCGGCACCGGCTCGATCACCATGCCCCACGAGGAAGTGCGCGACTACTTCTACCAGCGGCAGAACTATCTGCACGAACTCGACACCGCCGCCGAGGATCTCACCGACCGTATGCGCATGCACCGCGGCGACCTGGCCCGCGACATCGCGCAGCGTCTCGCCCACGTGCACGGTGTACGGATCATCCGCCGTATCGACCTCGGCAACACCGTGCTGCACCGCTATGACCCGGAGACCAAGACGCTGGAGATGAGTGCGCACCTCTCCGGTGGTCAGCAGGTCTTCAAACTGGCTGTGGAACTGGCCTACCTGGAATTCGGCGACCTCATCGACACTCTGGTCACCGAAGGCAATTTCACCAGCGACGAGTCGCGCATCCTGGCCCGGCTCGGGTTGGCCAACTACTTCGCCGCCGCGGCGGTGTTGCCGTATCGCCAGTTCCACGACGTCGCCGAGAACTTCCGCTACGACATCGAACGGCTCTCGGCGTTCTACGCGGTCAGTTACGAGACCATCGCACACCGGCTTTCGACATTGCAGCGGCCGTCGATGCGCGGAGTGCCGTTGTCGTTCATCCGGGTGGACCGGGCGGGAAACATGTCAAAACGTCAGTCCGCCACCGGCTTTCACTTCTCCTCGTCGGGCGGCACCTGCCCTCTGTGGAACGTGTACGAGACCTTCGCCAACCCCGGCAAGATCGGGGTCCAGATCGCGCAGATGCCCGACGGGCGCCATTACATGTGGGTGGCACGCACGGTGGAACGCCGCGCGTCGCGCTACGGTCAGCCCGGTAAGACGTTCGCGATCGGGCTGGGCTGCGAGCTCCGCCACGCCCACCGACTCGTCTATTCGGAGGGGCTCGACCTGTCCGGCAATCTGGCGACTCCCATCGGCGCGGGCTGCCGCGTCTGCGAACGGGACAACTGCCCGCAGCGGGCATTTCCCGCACTGGGCCGCGCGCTCGATCTCGACGAGCACCGCAGCACCGTCTCCCCCTATCTGGTGAAGCAGCCGTGAGCGCGCGTGTGCCCGCGACCAGCGGCCTGCGCGACGTCGGACCCATCAACTGGGTGATCTGTCGACTGGGCGCCCGCGGGATCAGGGCGCCGCAGTTTCATCTCTTCAACGCGCTGTCGCGGCACTCGGCGCTGTTCTGGGCGTGGCTGCCCTTCTCCGGGGTCCTGCTGTACTGGGGCCGGCTCTCGCGCTTCGAGGCCGAGCTGGTGATCTTGCGCGTCGGTCACCTGCGCGACTGTGAGTACGAGCTGCAGCAGCACCGGCGGCTGGCCCGCTCCCGCGGTCTGGATGCGGCGTTGCAGGCCAAGGTGTTCGAAGGTCCGGATGCCGACGGACTGACCGACCGCCAACAAGTACTGCTGCGCGCCACCGATGAGTTCGTGCTGTCACGCGAGGTGTCCGCGCAGACCTGGGCGGCGTTGTCCGGGTATCTGAACCAGAAGCAGCTCATCGAATTCTGTCTTTTGGCAGGGCAATACGACACCCTGGCCGCCACCATGAACACCCTCAAGCTGCCGTTGGACTTCCCGGACTGAGCGCCTGTGGATCAAGTCGGGACTGTGGACAACCGGCCTTGAATCTGGGTGCTTTGAACGTGGCGCTCCGAATTCGTCGGTGGTGGTGCGCAGCATCGGGGGTATGAGTTCGCCGCCGACAGCCACGCTCGAGGACCCCGTGTTGGGGGCCTTCGATGCCATCGATGCTGCGGTGACGACGTTGCTGGCCTCCGACCCGACGCAGCGGTCGGTGCCGGAGCACAAGGTGTTCCTGGCCCGCACTCAACAGATCCTCAACCGCCTGCCCACCCTGCACCACCGCGAGATCGCCGCATTGCGCCAACAGGCCAGCCCGGCCGAACTCGGCGACACGCTGCAGCGCGCGCTGGCCGAGATCCTGCGGGTCTCGCGCGCCGCAGCCAAGAAGTTGGTCGACGACGCCGAGAGGCTCGGTCCGCGCACCGCTTTGAGCGGAGAACCCCTGCAGCCCTGGCTGGCAGCCACCGCCACGGCACAAGCTGAAGGGGAGATCAGCGCTGAGCACGTGGCCGTCATACGGGAGTTCATGTCTGCCCTACCCGACCACGTCAGTGTCATGGCGCGTGACCAGGCAGAAGCCACCCTGGTCGCCAAGGCCCGGGTGAAGCGGCCAGATGCGCTGAAAAAGGACGCCCTGGATCTGCACCTGGAGTTGGATCAGGATGGAACATGCCCGAACGAGCCGAAACCTCGTTCCCGCCGCGGGGAGATCCGGGTGGGCCCGCAACAGAAAGACGGCTCCCGCACCGTCTCGGGCACCCTGTCACCAGAAGCCGCGGCCACCTGGGAAGCGGTGAACGCGAAGTGGGCAGCCCCCGGGGCGTGTAACCCCGCTGATGAGTCTCCGGGCATCGATGAGGTCACCGAGGACGCGGCGGCCCGTGACGGCAGGACCCAACCTCAACGCAATCACGATGCGTTCCTGGCAGTCGGACGCGCCATGCTCGCGTCCGGACAGTTGGGCAAACACCACGGGCTGCCGGCCACCATCATCGTCTCCACCACCCTGGCCGAGCTCGAAGCCAAAGTCGGGATCGGGGTGACGGCCGGCGGCACCCGCCTGCCCATGCTGGATGTGCTGCGTCTGGCTCGGCACGCCTACCACTACCTGGTGATCTACGGCGACAAAGGCGAAGTTCTGCACCTCGGGCGTACGCGACGTACGGCCAGTCCGGCCCAGCAGATCGTGCTCTTCGACCGCGACCGGGGCTGCACCCGGCCCGGGTGCACGGTGCCCGGGTATGGGTGCGAAGCCCACCATGCGCAGCTGGACTGGGCCAACGGCGGCATGACGAACATCGATGACCTGGCGTTCGCCTGCCCGAAGGACAACAAGCTCGTCACCGAAGGTGGCTGGACCACGCGCAAGAACATCTTCGGCGAAACCGAATGGATACCCCCGGCCCACCTCGACACCGGGCAGCCCCGAGTCAACGAGTTCCACCATCCCGAACGGCTCCGCCGACCCCGGCCCGTGCCTGCACCAGACCGCGTGATCAAGCCCGGGCTCGACGACCCCGGAGTCACCGTGCCGGTGCCGGCCGCCGGGTCAGGCCCAGCGGAGCCGGGCGTCATTCGACCGGCTTCCAGGAACGGGCAACGGCCGCCCGCCGAGAACAGTGAAGACGCTGACGAACGGAACTAACCGGCCGGCGTCGGCGCGGGCGTCGACGTCGGTGTCGGCGCGGGAGCCGAGGTCGTGGGCTCGGTGGCGCCCGGAGCTGGATCAGCGTCAGGATCAGCGGGCAGAGGCGCCTGGCCGCCGAACGTGGTGGTGCCGTCGGGAGACACCTCGAAGCCCTGGGTCTGCCCCGCAAGCGTGCCGTAACAGGCGACGCCACCTTCGATGGCCATGCACGTCGTGCCCATCTCACTGACCCGGTAGCCGGTGGGCAGTTGACGGATGGTGCCGGGGTAGACCGGCTTGTCGTACTTCGGGTCGTCGGTCTTACGGATCCCGACCGGACCGGGTAGCTGAGCGAAGACCTCGTTCTCTCCCCCGCTGACGCCCGGCAGCTTGCCGTTGCAGCCCACTTCGCCACCGCTGAACATGGCGATGGTGCAGGTCAACCCGTTGCCGACGGTGAACACCGGGAAGATGTTCTTGGCTCCGGCACCGACGATGTAGTTGTCGTCGCCCACGACGAAATCGTTCGGATCGGGGAAGCCCTCGGGCAGGCCGGTGGTGGCCGGTCCGACGCCGGTCTTCTCGGCAGAGATCTCCAGCCACTGCAAATCGGGCCCAGAACCCTTGGTGCACATGGTCTTCGGCCCGTCACCCACCGCGCACTCGAAATCCTGGTAGGTGATCTTGGATCCCGTGGGCAACACCCGGGCTGCGCTACCCGACGGCTTCACGAACTGCGGATTGGCGGTGGCCCGCAAACCACGGTCGGCGGCGTCGGCCGCCAGCACGATCTCGTTGACACCCGCGCGGGTGTTCGGCAGGCGTCCGTCGCAGCCGGCGGACCCGTGCGCCGGACGGATGGCGCACAACAGACCGTCCGGCGTCTGGAAGTACACCTCGCCTTGGGCCACGAGACTGTCCACGAAGCCGTCGGCGGGCATCGCCCGATAGCCGCTCAGGTCGGGTGCACCCGAGCTCGCCGGCTCGGCCACCGCGGGTCCGGCGGCCAAAGCTCCGAGGGCGAGAAAGGCGGAGGTGAGAGCAGGTACGAGGCGCAACACTTCAGAAGTTGATCATGTGGCCGGTCAACCCGTGGAAGCATTCCTGCAATGCCTCCGACAGGGTCGGGTGGGTGTGCACGTTGCGCGCCAGCTCGGTGGCCGTCAGATCCCACTTCTGCGCCAGCGTGAGCTCGGGCAGGAGCTCGGCGACATCGGGTCCGATGAGGTGCCCGCCGAGCAGCTCGCCGTACTTCTTGTCGGCGATCAGCTTCACGAAACCGGTCGGGTCGGCCAGGCCGTGTGCCTTGCCATTGGCGGTGAAGGGGAACTTCGCGACCACGACGTCGTAGCCCTCGTCCTTGGCCTGCTGCTCAGTCAGACCGAAGCTGGCCACCTGCGGCTGGCAGAACGTGGCACGCGGCATCATCCGGTAGTCGCCCAGCGCCAGGGTCTCGGCGCCGGCGATGGTCTCGGCGGCCACCACACCCATGGCCTCGGCGACGTGAGCCAGCTGCAGCTTGCCCGTGACGTCACCGATGGCGTAGATGCCCTTGACGTTGGTGCGCATGTAGTCATCGATCGCGATACCGCCGCGGTCGGTCAGCTCGACGCCGGTCTTCTTCAGGTCGTAGCCGTCGACGTTGGGCACGAAGCCGATGGCCTGCATGACCTTGTCGGCCTTCAGCTCGTCGGACTTGCCGTCCTTGCTGATCTTGACCGTGACCGTCGACCCGTCGTCCTCGATGGACTCGACCTTGGTGCCGGTGAGGATCTTGACGCCGAGCTTCTTGTACTGCTTCTCGATCTCCTTGGAGACCTCGGCGTCCTCGTTGGGCAGCGCGCGCGGCAGGAACTCGACGATGGTGACGTCGACCCCGTAGTTCTTCAGGACGTAGGCGAACTCCATGCCGATGGCACCTGCGCCGGCGATCACGACGGAGCCGGGCAGCTCGCGCTCCATGATCTGCTCTTCGTAGGTGATGACGTTCTTGCTCAGCTTCGTCCCGGGCACCAGCTTGGTGTGGGCGCCGGTGGCGATGATGGCGTTGTCGAAGGTGACCTCTTCGGTGCCGCCGTCGTTGAGATCGACCGCGATGGTGTGGTCGTCGGTGAACTTGCCGTAACCGTGGATCTCGGTGATCTTGTTCTTCTTCATCAGGAAGTGCACACCGGCGACGCGACCGTCGGCAACCTTGCGGCTGCGGTCGAACGCAGCCCCGTAGTCGAAGGTGGCCTCACCGCTGATGCCGAACGTCTTGGCTTCCTTGGTGAAGATGTGCGCGATCTCCGCGTTGCGCAGCAGCGCCTTCGACGGGATGCACCCGACGTTCAGGCAGACGCCGCCCCAGTACTTGGGTTCGATGATGGCGGTGTTCAACCCCAGCTGTGCAGCGCGAATGGCTGCGACGTATCCACCGGGTCCGGCTCCGAGAACGACGACGTCATAGTGAGTCACGCGGACCAGCCTAGTGGTCGCCTATTTCGCTTGCTTAAGCCTGTGGCGAGATTGCACGACGCTAGGGCGACACCCACCCGTATACGTACGCCGCGTACAGCGCGCCCGCCGCCACCCCGGACGCGAACGGCGACGTCAGCACCGCGATCGACGTGGCGGACAGCCCCGGCCGCTGGTCCGGAAGCGACACCAGCAGCGCGCCCACCATGCTCACGATCACATACATCAGCACGCCGACTTCGACCCAGGTCTTGTCGGGTGCGTGAAACCACCAGTAGTAGAGGCCGAGTCCTATCGCGCCGGCCACCAGCCACACCCCGAAGAGCACGGTGATCAGCTTCCACGACTTCAAGTACTGATACTGGCTGGGCACGGCCACCGGTTGCGCCGGGACGGACGCCTGCGGCTCCCGTTCGGCAACCAGGACGTCGGTGGGCGCAAAGATGTCCTCGACCGGTTCGACGTGCGAAAGCTGCGGGTCGAACCACGGGTTGCGCTGATCGGAGCCGGCACTGCGCGTCATCGGCGTCGGATGTGGACCGGTGTCGAAGATGGGCGCCTCGTGCGGCTGGGTCAGTGGCATCGAGCCGGTGTCCGCGCGATCAGGCACCGTTGACCACCTGGATCAGGACCAGCACACCGAACCACCCTGGCGCGACAGCCAACAGAAACGTCCCCCAAACCGTCACCCAACGACTGCCCGCCGTCAGGATCAGCACCAGACCCAACAACGTCGGCGCCGCCAGCACCAGCGCGATCGCCGCGTCGGGGCGCATGGACACGTGGACCAACAACGTCGTCAGGACCCCGATGACCACTCCCACGGCGCTGCCCACCAACATCGCGCCGGTCAGCAGCCACGCCCTCGGGAGCGGAATCACGGAAAAACCCTACGTCGGGTCGACCCGCTATCCGGGGATCTGCGCGGCGCGTCCGCTTGGGATCGGGCACACATCGGCGGCTTCGGCCACCACCTCACCGCGCGGGCCTGGCGGTTGGACACCTGCCTCGTATTGCGCTCCGGTGAGCGCCGGAACCGCC
This sequence comes from Mycolicibacterium sp. SMGY-1XX, assembly GCF_059132455.1. Taxonomy (NCBI): domain Bacteria; kingdom Bacillati; phylum Actinomycetota; class Actinomycetes; order Mycobacteriales; family Mycobacteriaceae; genus Mycobacterium; species Mycolicibacterium sp. SMGY-1XX. Next base: position 1,282,392 of record NZ_CP101139.1, on the reverse strand, counting down.
TCCAGCTGGGTGTTCTCGTCGTCGGTGAAGGCGCGGCCGCGGGACAGGAAACGGACACCCTCGGGCGATTCGAGGCTGAAACCGCCACCCCGGCCGGGCACCAGATCGATCACCAACTGCGTGTGTTTCCACGTCTCGAACTGTGGCCCGGAGATCCACACCGGCACTCCGGCCCCCACGTCGAGCACGCCGAGCAGAACGTCGCGATCGCCCACCACGAAATCGCCCACCGGGTAACACATCGGGGACGACCCGTCGCAGCATCCACCGGACTGATGGAACATCACCGGGCCGTGCTGCCGCTGGAGCGAATCAAGCAGATCGGCGGCGGCGCGGGTGACCAGGGCGCGCGACGGTGCTGTCATACGCGTCACACTACGCCGAGGGCCACGATGTCGGCCTGTGCGCGGAGGCCACAATGTATTTCGTGGCTGATGACCCGTACCTGTGGCTCGAAGACATCACCGGCGACGAAGCACTGGAGTGGGTGCGCGCACACAACGAACCGACTCTGGCCGAGTTGAGTGACGACCGGTTCGAGGAGATGCGCCGCGAAGCGCTGGAGGTGCTCGACACCGACAGCCGGATCCCGTATGTGCGTCGCCGCGGGGAGTACCTGTACAACTTCTGGCGCGACGCCACCAATCCGCGCGGCCTCTGGCGACGGACGACGCTGGAGAGCTACCGCACCGACGACCCCCAGTGGGATGTCGTGATCGACGTGGACGCGTTGGCCGAGACCGATGACACCAACTGGGTGTGGGCCGGCGCCGACGTCATCGAACCGTCCTACACCCGGGCGCTGGTGAGCCTGTCCCGCGGCGGTTCCGACGCCGCGATCGTCCGCGAGTTCGACATGGTTACAAGGGAGTTCGTGACCGACGGATTCGAAGTCGGCGAAGCCAAGACCCAGATCAGCTGGGAGAGCGATGATTCGGTGCTGATAGGCACCGATTTCGGGCCGGGATCACTCACCGAGTCCGGGTACCCCCGGATCGTGAAACGGTGGCATCGTGGGCAACCTCTGGCCGACGCCGAAACCGTGTACGAGGGTGCGGCGACCGACGTGATCATCGCGGCGTCGGTGGACCTGACGCCCGGCTACGAGCGCACCTTCATCAGTCGCGCCATCGACTTCTTCAACGACGAGGTGTATCACCTCCGCGACGGCGAGCTGGTGCGGATCGACGCCCCCACCGATGCGTCCGTGGGTGTCCATCATGACTGGCTGCTCATCGAGCTGCGCAGCGAGTGGACCGTTGGACAGACCACGTACCCCGCCGGGGCACTGCTGGCGGCGAACTATGACGAATTCCTGGCCGGCACAGCGTCCTTGGATGTGGTGTTCACCCCGGACGCTCACACCGCGCTGCATCAGCACGTGTGGACCAAGGACAAGCTGGTGCTGGTCACCTTGTCCGATGTGGCCAGCAGTGTCGCGGTGTTGACGCCGGGCACCTGGACCGCCGAACCGATGCCGGGGATTCCGCCGAACACCAACACCGTGGTGGTCGCGGCCGACGACACCGTGGACGAGGTGTTCCTGGACTCCAGCGGGTTCGATTCGCCGTCGCGGCTGCTGCACGGGCCGGTTGACGGACCGCTGGACGAGGTGAAGGCCGCCCCCGCGTTCTTCGATGCTGAAAATCTGACTGTGACACAGCATTTCGCGACGTCCCTGGACGGCACCCAGGTGCCCTACTTCGTGGTGGCCAGTGGTCCCGGACCCCGCCCGACGCTGCTCGGCGGCTACGGCGGTTTCGAGGTGGCCCGCACACCCGGGTACGACGGGGTGCTGGGCCGGCTGTGGCTGGCCCGCGGCGGCACCTACGTGCTGGCCAACATTCGTGGCGGCGGCGAGTACGGCCCGTCCTGGCACACGCAGGCCATGCGGGAGAACCGGCACAAGGTCGACGAGGATTTTGCCGCGGTGGCAGAGGATCTGGTGGCACGCGGTATCACCACAGTCGAGCAGTTGGGTGCCCAGGGCGGCAGCAACGGCGGGCTGCTGATGGGCATCATGCTGACGAAATACCCGGAGTTGTTCGGCGCGTTGGTATGTCAGGTGCCGCTACTGGACATGAAACGCTTCCACCTGCTGCTGGCCGGGGCATCCTGGGTGGCCGAGTACGGCGACCCCGACAATCCGGACGACTGGGAGTTCATCTCCGCGTACTCGCCGTATCAGAACATCTCATCTGATGCGCACTACCCCGATCTGCTGATGACCACCTCCACCCGCGATGACCGGGTGCATCCCGGGCACGCGCGCAAGATGACCGCCGCGCTGGAGGAGGCGGGTCATCGGGTGCGCTATTACGAGAACATCGAAGGCGGTCACGCCGGCGCGGCCGACAATGCGCAGACGGCGTTCAAGTCGGCGTTGTCCTATTCGTTTTTGTGGAAGGTGTTGGGCTAGAGGTCAAGTCAGCCCCTGAGTGCGCGGGTGGACGCGTGCGCGGCAAGGTAACACACGGCGAACAGTCCTGCTGACACCACCGACAGGATCACGAACTGCAGAATCTGACCTCGGGCAACACGTTGCTGATGCATGGCATCGATGGCCCCGTACAGCAAAGCTGCCACAACCACGATGCCGAGCCCCAGAAGTCCCCATCGCAGATCTTCGCGGGTGGCGACGTACATCCACATGTTTCCGGTCCCGATGCTTCCGACCGCCACGGCCATCAGCCACCAGAGTTTGCGGGCCGAAACAGTGGGGCTGTAGGGCTCGGCGTCGACGCTTCCTGCGGCTCCGTTCCCACGACCAGTCGCCGCAGGAGGAGCGTCGAAAGCGATCACCCGTGTGCCGAGCTTGATGTACTGGGTTGCGAAGTACGCCCTGATTACCATCAGGAACACTGCGAGAAGTCCCAACAACGCTCCGGTTAGGAGGTTCGGCAGGGATGCGAGGACGGCGCACGCTACCGCTCCGAAGGTGCTCGACCAGTAGACCTTGCGTTGCCAGCTGAGGTCGCGTTTGGTTCCAACAATTGCGACAGGAACCAGCAAGCAGATCACCGCGGCAACTGCAAAAACAAGCGTATGCGGGCTGCTGATGGTCGGCTGAGAAGCCGCTTGTTCGAGGGCTGTCAACGAAATGCCTCTCATTTTCCCTTCATCCATTCGAGTGCGCCCTCCGCGAGTTTTTGTCCGCCGAAGGCGCCGGCAGTTCCGAAAACGAGCGCGCCGACGAAAGCCCCGGGGGGCCCTGCGACGGCCCCTCCTGCCATTCCGCCCACTGGCGCCATCGCCCAGGCCCCCGCCATGCCGCCGCCTGCCTTGGCCAGGACATCGACGGGCGAGGCATCGTTGACGAATATGTCATAGACCCCGGTTCCGAATTCGATGGCATTGCCCACTGCTCCAAGGCGACCACCGAACTTGGTCAGGGCTTCGATATCGGCAGGGGTGTAGGCCACGCCCGGCTCCCAATGTCGGCCGGTCGGCAGGCGTGAGGCGAACTCGTCCACAGCCCGCTGGCCCGCGCCGAACACATTGGATGCCGCTCCCGCCGCATCGAGGTACTCCTGGGGCATGACGCCGCGCGCGATGCCCTCGACGACACTGGCAGCGCCGGTGGGTGTCATGCCGCCCAGCTGTAACTGTTCCTGCAAACGCGTCAGAGTGGTGACGCGGTCCTGCATTTCCAACTGGTTCATCATCCGGGTTGCTTCGTCGGCAGACATCGGCTGCTTGCTCCACAGCAATTGCGCGTCCATGAGCTGGCGCTGCATCGTCAGTCGCGCATTGGCGCGATCCCGCATGTCGCCACCCAGGACGGGGTCCTTGGCCACGGGCCCAAGGGAATTGGCCATGTTCCAGTCGGCCAGGCGGCTGCCCGCAAGCCGGGCGGCCTCCTCCTGCTCATGCGGTCCGTCGTACCGGGCGGCCCCACTGGCGGGATCGGTGATGCTGGTGTAGTCGTCGAGCCGCCGGTCCGCGGCGACCTCGTCCAGACTCCAGCCGAGGTGGCCATGGTTCTTCTCACCACCGGGAGCACTGGCGACAATTGCGCGGTCACGTTCCAGGGGACCGGATTTCACGTAGTCGTCGACCGCTTCCTTTGGCGTATCGCCCGGCACCGCATCGGATTCGTCGATGGCAGCGGGAACGTACCCTGACTCCATCAACGCGGTCTCACCGCTGTGCAATTGACCGATATAGGCGCCGCGGATGGATTGGACGCTGTCCAACACCGTCTTGGTGATCTGTTGCGCTTCGCCGATGGACTCAGATACTTTGTAGGGCAGCGTGTTCACCTGCTCCGCGATCTCGTTGTCGATGTCCACCAGGTCGGCGTTGAGGTCAGCGATCTGCGCGGCGCTGTCCTTCTGCGCGGTGGCCAGCGCAGCGGCAGTCTGCTGCAACGTCACCGCGATCTTGGCCAACTCGTCCGGCTGCCCGCCGAGTGCGGCACTCACCCGCTGCACCTCGGCCGAATCATTGATGGGGTGCTCGACGGTGTCTTCGCCGTCCCACGACTCGGTGAACTGTTTCTTGGCGGCGTTGAATTGGTCGTCGGCATCTTTGAGATGGCTGCCCGCCGCGTGAAAGGCATCGGCGGTCGCTGATCTCGCCGGGGTCGCCTGCCTGGATATCGTCGTTGATCTGCCACGGGTCACCACCGGCGGTGGCAACAAGTGAGCCGACGTCCAGGTATCGCAAACTCGGTTTGCTCATGATCCCTCATGCCTCACCACGTCCTGACCGTACCGGCAGTTTCACCCGTCGCAAGCCACCATTTCGCCAGAAGATCGGTGACTTGCCGGTTCACGACAACAGTCCATAATGGAGCCTATCGAGCAAAGGACACAGCATGTTTGTTGACTTCGGCGGCCTCCGGGGCGGCGCCAACACGTCCTACACCGCTGCCGACCACGCCTATGCGGGCGCAGGCCGGCTGAGCAGGGCGAACATCGGCAGCACCATCTTCGGCGATTTCGACGAGGCAAAGTCTTTCCAACAGGCCCTCAGCAGCGCACGGAGCCGGCACGCCAAACTGGCCGAGGAGCAGTACACCTCGCTGGGCGCCGTCGGCGACAAAGCCCACGTCGCCACCAACGGATTTGTTGACATGGAAATGAAGAACGCCGCCACACTCGACGACGTGTACTGAGCGCGCGCAGTACACAGAGACGGTCTGGTGGCCGCGTACGCGCGCTAAGCCGGTTCCCGCACCGTCCGGCGGAACACCCCACCCAACATCGCGAACAGCACGCCGACGGCAACCAGTCCGCCGCCGACGGCGAGCGTCAGATTGAGCCAGTGGTGCATGCTGTCGATCGCCGTATTCACCAGCGCATCAACCAGTGCCCGGATGTCACCGGAGGTGTCGCCGAGTGCGGCGTCCAGCCGTTGCCGGCCGATCTCCAGCCCGGCCCACCCGACCGCACCCACGATCAAAGCCGAGACTCCCAGCGCAGCAAGCGCTTTGCCGCGCGAATGCGCAGCGGCCAACGTCAACAGCGCGAACACCGCCGCCAGGCCCACCGCGCCGATGGTGAACCACGGGCCCCAGGTGCCCACTGACTGTAACCGACCGGGACGCAACGCTTCCGGGGCGTTCTGGGTCAGCGGTACCGGTAGCGACTGCGGTACGTCGATGTTGTGGTTCTGCAATGTCTGTTTGAGCGACGTGTCGTTGAGCATGGGCCCGATGTCCACCACCCAGCGGCCTTGGGCGTCGGTCTGCGAATCCACGGAATCGGTGAACAACCAGCGGTGGGCGAAGCGGTTGGCCTCGGCGAACTGCTGCGGGAACGACGGACTGGCGGTGTAGCTCGACGTCAACGCCGCCACCAGATCGGGCTGCAGCCCCGGTCCCAGATCCAGGATCTGCGTCGTCAACTCCCCCGCCATCGCCTGCTGCAGTGCGGGTTGCGACGCGGCGTCCTCGGCGAACCGCGCGTAGCCACCCTCGTTCACCAGGTTCGTCTGCACCCACACCGCGGGTACGGCAAGCGCCAATGTCACCGTGGCAAGCAGCCACAGCAGCGTCGCAAGCACCGCACGCACAGCAGCTGCCCCTCCGGAGCGCGTGCGATCAGTCCGACAGCGCGCGCCCCACGATCAGCGGATCGGCGCGGCCGACCACCTCATGGTCTTTGTTGTCGTAGTCGAACTTACCGAGCACATAACGCATGGCGTTGATGCGGGCACGCTTCTTGTCATTGCTCTTGACGACGATCCACGGCGCCACCTCGGTATCGGTGAGGGCGAACATGTCCTCTTTGGCGGCGGTGTAGTCGTCCCATTTGTCCAGTGAGGCCAGGTCGGTGGGCGAGAGCTTCCACTGCCGGACCGGGTCGACCTGCCGGATGGTGAAGCGGGTGCGCTGCTCGGATTGTGTCACGGAGAACCACAGCTTGATCAGGCTGATGCCGTCATTGACCAGCATCTGTTCGAACAGCGGGACCTGTCGGACGAATTCGGCGTGCTGCTTGGGTGTGCAGAAGCCCATCACCCGCTCCACGCCGGCGCGGTTGTACCACGAGCGGTCGAACAAGACGATCTCCCCCGCGGCCGGCAGGTGGTTCACATACCGCTGGAAATACCACTGGGTGCGCTCACGCTCGGTCGGCTTCTCCAACGCGACCACGCGTGCACCACGCGGGTTGAGGTGCTCCATGAACCGCTTGATGGTGCCGCCCTTGCCCGCGGCGTCGCGGCCCTCGAAGACGATGACATGCCGGTGCCCGTTGGACTGGCTCCACTTCTGCAGCTTGAGCAGTTCGATCTGCAGCAGCCGCTTCTCTTCTTCGTACTGGCTGCGCCTCATCCGCTCGTCGTACGGATAGTTCTCCCGCCACGTGTCGACAACCTGGTCTCCCGGCTGGATCAGCAGCACCGGGTCATCGTCATCGTCGTCCAGGACGGTGTATTCATGAGCATCTGCCAGCACCGGCGAAACGTAACCGCCGCCGTGTACGCGACGGTGACCAGCGAGTGAACGATGGGTGGCGGGTTACTTCGCACCCTTACGCGGCACGGACAGCGCGACCTTGGTCATCAGCTTGTTCATCCGGGCCAGCGCCTTGAGCGAGTTGTTGTAGTACGTGCCGCCCGCACCGACGCTGGTCCGCGGCACCACCACCGTTTCCTGCCGACAGAACTTGCGCACGCCGTCGATGCCGCCGAACCTGGCGCCGATGCCGGAAGTCTTCCACCCACCCATGGGCGCAGTGGTGCACATCAGGTTGGAGATCACGTCGTTGATGTTGACGGCACCGCAGTCCAGTTGCACCGCAATGTCTTTGGCGCGCTGGACATCCTTGGAGAACACCGAGGCACTGAGACCGTAGGGACTGTCATTGGCCAGCCGCACCGCCTCGGCCACCGACGAGACCTTCATGATCGGCAGGGTGGGCCCGAACGTCTCCTCGGTCATACAGGCCATGGAGTGGTCCACGTTCACCAGCACGGTGGGCGGGTAGAAGCTGCCCGGCCCGTCCGGACGTGTGCCACCGGTGAGCGCCTTGGCGCCCTTGGCCAGCGCGTCATCGACGTGGCGGGCCGTGACCGACACCTGGCTGTCATCGATGAGGGCTCCGAAGTGGTGGCCCTCGCCTGCGCCCATGTCCAGCTTGTTGACCGCGTGCACCACGGCATTGATGAACTGGTCGTACACCGCGTCGAGCACATAGACCCGCTCCACCGACACACAGGTCTGCCCGGCGTTGAACATCGCACCCCAGACCGCGGCGTTGGCGGCCAACGGGATATCGGCGTCCTCGCAGACGATCATCGGGTCCTTGCCGCCCAACTCCAGGCTGACCGGGGTGAGCCGGCGCGCAGCGCGCTCCATCACCTTGGCGCCGGTGGCCGACGACCCGGTGAACTGGATGTAGTCAGCGTTGTCGACCACGGCCTCGGACACCAGCCGCGCACCCTGAGCCAGCGCGAGCACGGGCGGCGCCCCGCTCTCGGTCCAGCCGCGCAGCAGCACCTCGGCGGTCAGCGGGGTGCGCTCCGACGGCTTGAGCAGCACCGAACACCCGGCGGCCAGGGCCCCGATGGCGTCCATCATGGCGTTGGCCACCGGGTAGTTCCACGGCGCGATGATGCCGACGACGGCGCGCGGCCGGTAGTGCACGGTGATCTTCTTGATGGCCATCAGCGGCGACGAGGCCGGCCGGGTCTCCGGAGCCAGGGCCTTCTCGATGTTCTTGATGTAGTACGACAGGATCATCAGCAGCATCGGGACTTCCTGCGCCGCGTCGGTGGCCGACTTGCCCGTCTCGGCGATCAGCAGCCGTTCGATCTCGTCCCGATTGTCGGCGAGCCACACCGCGTAACGCGACAGCGTTCGGGCGCGGCCTTTCGGTCCGCGGCGTTCCCATTCGCGCTGCGCTTCACGCAGGTCGGCGGCAATGCGCGCGACGTCGGCGGGGTCGGTCCAGCTCACCTCGCCGGCGACGGCACCGGTTGCGGGATTGAGGATGGTCCCGGTGGTCTTGACTTCACTGGTGGCGGTCATGAGGGCCATGTTAACCACCATGTGTGACGGACATCGCACCGGGGTTGACACCTGTCAAATGAATTCGCGCCGACCGGTAGGTTGAGCGTCATGACCCATCCGTTCGACGTCGCGCTCGCCCTCGATTCCCGCGACGGCTCGGCGCGGGGACGCACCACGCCGGAGTTCGCGAACATGGTGGGCCCGTTCGGGGGGCTCACCGCCGCGGCCTTCATCCGGGCCATCGAAGAGCACCCCGATCGGCTGGGCGACCCGGTGTCGCTGACAGTGAACTACGCCGCGCCCATCGCCGACGGCGCCTTCGTCATCGACCTGCGCCCCGCCCGCACCAACCGCACCAATCAGCACTGGACGGCCGAACTCATCCAGGATGGCGAGGTCAAGACCACCGCCACCGCGGTGTTCGGAGTGCGCCGCGACACCTGGTCGGACACCGAATCGCAGCCACCGGCGGTGCCCGGTCCCGACGACGCCGCAGCGCAGGACATCTCGAGCTTCGTGACTTGGACCCGCAACTACGAGATGCGGTTCGTCGAAGGGTCCATGCCCGGCGAGGGCGCCGCCGAGAGCAGTGACTCGACCACCACCCTGTGGGTGCGCGCGCAGCCCGAACGTGCCGTGGACTTTCCCGGGCTCACCGCGCTGTGCGACGTGTTCTACCCGCGGGTGTTCCTGCGGCGGGGGCAGTTCATCCCGGCGGGCACCATCTCCTTGACCGTGTACTTCCACGCCGACGCCGCCGAGCTGGCCGCGCAGGGCTCCGACTGGCTGCTGGCAACCGCACGCGCCCAACGCTTTTCAGGTGGTTTCTTCGACCAGAACGCCCAGATCTGGGGCCGTGACGGCACCTTGCTCGCCGTCACGCACCAGATCGTCTACTTCAAGAGCTAGATCCGACTGTCTCGTTCCACACCGGCCTCGTCCCTCGGCCGGATCGGTCACTCGAAGATGCCCCGCACGTATGCCGCCTGTCCGAGGTGCTGGGCGCAGTCGTCGATGACACTGACCAGCCGGACACTGGCCGTCACCGGCGGATCCCAGTTCTCGTCGATGACCCGCTCCAGTTCGTCGGCATCGAGTTTGGCCACGTAGGCCAGTGTGAGCTCGTGCACCGCACGGTAATAGCCGACCAGGTTCTGCGAGCTGGCCTGGACTTTCGCGACGTCCTCCGATGAGTGCCCGTAGCCGGTGTCATCGCGCGGGAGGTCGAGACCGAATTTGTCGACCCACCCGCCGGCGGTCCAGGCCTGTTCGACGCCGGCGACGTCGGCCACCTGCGCATCCTGCACGCGGGCGCTGTGCCAGAGCAGCCAGGCCACGGTGTTGGCATCCGGTGTCGGCCGGTAGGTCAGCACCCCGTCATCGAGCCCGTCGGTGATCTCGTCGACATGCTCGATGAGCCGGGTGAACGCGTCGCGCAGCAGGTCCTGGATAGCGTCTCGAGGTTCAGCCATGACTTCGACGCTACGCCGCTCAGGCGTAGGAATTCGGTCCGAGCGACCCGTGCGAATCGCCATGACCGGCAGGGCCGCCGCCGTGGAACACCGCCTCGACATTGTTGCCGTCGGGATCACGGACGAACGCGCCGTAGTACTTCTCGTGGTACTCCGGCCACAATCGTGGTTCGTGAAGCGGCTCGGCGCCCAACGCCAGCGCCATGCGGAAGAACGCCTGCACGTCCTCCGGGGACGGCGCCGAGAACGCGATGTGCGTCTCCCGGTTGGGTCCGGCCGCCTCCCCCGCGCTGGCGTCGGCGATCCAGAACGTGGGGTGCCCTTCGGTGCCGTAGCCGACGGCAACACCGAAATCCATCTGCCGGCTGTACCCGAGTACACCCAGCACCTTGTCGTAGAACTCCTGCGATGTCGCCCAGTCGCTGCAGTTGATTCCGAAGTGATCGATCACGTCGCCATCGTATGTTCGTGGGGTGACACATGATCTGGTTATTCGTAACGGCACCATCGTCGACGGGCTCGGCGGGGAACCGTTCGTCGGCGATGTCGCGATATCCGATGGGGTGATCACCGCCGTCGGCACGGTGGCCGACGGCGCCGAACGCGATATCGACGCCTCCGGGCTGCTGGTGACGCCGGGCTTCGTGGATCTGCACACCCATTACGACGGGCAGGCCATCTGGTCGGACCGGCTCACACCGTCCTCGGCGCACGGTGTCACCACCGCGGTGATGGGCAACTGTGGTGTCGGCTTCGCACCGTGTCGCGCCGAGGATCACGACGTGCTGGTCGACGTGATGGCCGGGGTCGAGGACATCCCGGGGGTGGTGATGACCGACGGTCTGCCGTGGACATGGCAGACGTTCCCGGAGTACCTCGATGCGTTGTCGTCGAGACAGCGCGATATCGACGTGGCGGTCTACCTGCCGCATTCGCCGCTGCGGGTGTACGTGATGGGTCAGCGCGGCGCCGACCGCGAACCGGCCACGCCTGCCGACCTCGAGCAGATGCGAGACCTGGCCGCCGAGGCGATGCGGGCCGGCGCGCTGGGGTTCGCATCGTCGCGGTTCGCGTTCCACAAAACCGAAAGCGGCTCGCCCATACCGAGTTACGACGCCGGCCGCGACGAACTCGAAGCCATCTTCGCCGGCGTGGCCGACGGCGGCGGCGGGCTGATCCAGTTCGTCCCCGACATCCCGGCCGGCGGTTTCGAAGGGGTGCTGGCCCAGGTGTTCGAGGTCGCCGCCGAAGCGGGTCTGCCGGTGACGTTCTCGCTGCTGACCGGGAACGTGGGGGATCCCCTGTGGCCCGAGGCCATGGCCTTGATCGAGAAGTCCAACGCGGCCGGCGGGCAAGTGGGCGCGCAGATGTTCCCCCGGCCCATCGGGCTGGTCGTCGGTCTGGAACTGACCGCGAATCCCTTTGTGCTGTACCCGAGTTACCGCGAGATCGCCGACCTGCCGCTGGCCGAACGGGTGGCGCAGATGCGTCGCCCCGACGTGCGGGCCCGCATCCTGGCCGACTCCCCCACCCCAGGTCACCCACTGCTGTATTTCGCCCAGGCGTGGGACTGGATGTTTCCGCTGGACGACGACCCGGACTACGAGCCGGACGCCTCGACGAGTGTCGGCGCGCAGGCCCGCGCCCGCGGAGTCAGCCCGATGGAAGAGGCTTACGACCGGCTGCTCGAGGACGGCGGACACGCCATGTTGATGGTGGCCATGGGCAATTTCGAGAACAACTCCCTCGACACGGTGGGCCGGCTGATGCGCCGCGACGATGTGGTGCTCGGCCTCGGTGACGGCGGCGCGCACTACGGCATGATCTGCGATGCCGGGTTCCCGACGTTTCTGCTGACACACTGGGCCCGGGACCGTGACCGGGGCCGGCTCAGTGTCGCCGAGGCCGTCCGCGAGCTGACTTCGGTGCCCGCACGGGTGGCGGGTCTGGCCGACCGCGGCCGAATCATGGTGGGCTACAAGGCCGATCTGAACGTCATCGACCACGGCGCGATGCGGGTCCACAAACCCGTGATCACCCGCGACCTGCCCGCAGGCGGTCGTCGCCTCGATCAAACCGCCGACGGCTACGTCGCCACCATCGTCTCCGGTGAGGTGATCGCCGAGAACGGTGTGCCCACCGCGGCGCGGCCCGGGCGGCTGGTGCGCGGTCGGCAACCCGAGCCGGCACCCTGACCTGGCGGTCAGCGCGCTGAGTCGCGCTTGAGCGCCGGGTGTTGACCGGCAAGCACCTTGAGCAGCACCTTGCGCGGCAGCAGCGCCATGACGTGCTTGGCGATCTGGTTCGCCCGTCCGGCGATGACGCTGCCACGGTCACCGTCGAGAGCGTCGATGCCGATCCTGGCGACCTCGCGCGCCGGCAACCACATGAACTTCGGGAAGGCGTCGGCGAAGGTGCGTTCGTCCATGCCGGCCGCCTCGAGGAACCCGGTGCGCACCGGGCCTGGATGCAGAACCGCAACGGTGACGCCGGTGCCGTCGAGTTCGGCGCGGAGCCCTTCGCTGAACGTCGCGACGAAGGCCTTGGTGGCGGCATAACCCGCTTGCCCCGGAAACGGTTGGAAGGCCGCCGTGGAGCCGACGTTGAGGATGGCACCGCGCCCGCGCGGCACCATCTGCTGCACGGCACGGGTGGTGAGGTCGATGACGGCCTCGACGTTGACGCGGACCTGAGCGATCTCGTCGTCCACCGGGGCGGTGGCCACCGCACCGATGACGCCGATGCCGGCGTTGTTGACCAGGATGTCGACGGTCAGGCCACGCGCGTCGAGCTCGTCGAAGAGTGCGGCGCGCGCATGGGGGTCGGCAACATCGCAGGCGATCACCTCGACCCTGACAGACCCGGCGAGTTCGGCCGCCAGTTCCCGCAGCCTGTCCTCGCGGCGGGCCACCAGGGTGACGCCGTGGCCGCGCGCGGCCAGCTCGCGGGCCAGGTCGGCCCCGATGCCGGACGAAGCGCCGGTGATGACGGCCGTGCTGGTGGGGCTGGGCGGTGGAAGTGCCATAAGCCCGACAACCCATGGGCCGGGCGGCGCTATTCCAATAAGCTCGCCGAATGAGTGTCAAGGTGGATCTCGATCAGCTGGCCGATGCACTCGCCGATTACACGTTCGCCTACCTGATCACCGTCAGCGACGACCATCATGCGCACACCGTCGCGGTGGATCCGGCGCTGTCCGACGGTGTGTTCGACGTCGGGTCGGTGGGCAACAGCACGCGGCGCAATCTCTCACCCCGTGACGGCGTCACCCTGCTGTGGCCGCCGCGCGAGCCCGACGGTTACACGCTGATCGTCGATGGTCGCGGCGAGTTCGTCGGCGATGCCCTGCGTGTCGTGCCCAGCCGTGCCGTACTGCACCGCAAGGCGGCGGCCGGGTCCGTGACAAAGCCCGGATGCAAAGACGACTGCCAGCCGCTGGAGAGCTGAGGTCCCGCTGGACGTTCCTGAGCATCAGGACAACGAAAAGGCCCGGCCCCGCGAACGGGACCGGGCCTCTCTTCGAACGGGACTCAGAAGTCCATACCGCCCATGCCACCGGTCGGGTCGCCCGCAGGTGCGGCGGCCTTCTCCGGCTTGTCGGCGACGACGGCCTCGGTGGTGAGGAACAGCGCCGCGATGGACGCCGCGTTCTGCAGCGCCGAGCGGGTGACCTTCACCGGGTCGGCGACGCCGGCCTTGAGCAGGTCTTCGTACTCGCCGGACGCAGCGTTCAGGCCGTGGCCCGCGGGAAGGTTCGAGACCTTCTCGGCGACAACACCGGGCTCGAGGCCGGCGTTGAAGGCGATCTGCTTCAGCGGAGCCGACAGCGCGACACGCACGATGTTGGCGCCGGTGGCCTCGTCACCGGTGAGCTTCAGCTCATCCAGCGACGGAGCCGACTGCAGCAGGGCCACGCCGCCACCGGCGACGATGCCCTCTTCGACGGCAGCCTTGGCGTTACGCACGGCGTCCTCGATGCGGTGCTTGCGCTCCTTGAGCTCCACCTCGGTGGCAGCGCCGGCCTTGATCACCGCAACACCGCCGGCCAGCTTGGCCAGGCGCTCCTGCAGCTTCTCGCGGTCGTAGTCGGAGTCGCTGTTCTCGATCTCGGCACGGATCTGGGCCACACGACCGGCGATGGCGTCGGAGTCGCCCGAGCCCTCGACGATGGTGGTCTCGTCCTTGGTGACGACGATCTTGCGGGCCTGGCCCAGCAGCGAGATGTCGGCGGTCTCCAGGGACAGACCGACCTCTTCGCTGACGACCTGGCCACCGGTGAGGATGGCGATGTCCTGCAGCATGGCCTTGCGGCGGTCACCGAAGCCCGGAGCCTTGACGGCCACGGACTTGAAGGTGCCACGGATCTTGTTGACCACCAGGGTGGATAGGGCTTCGCCCTCGACGTCCTCGGCGATGATCAGCAGCGGCTTGCCGGCCTGGATGACCTTCTCCAGCAGGGGCAGCAGGTCCTTGACGGTCGACACCTTGGAGCTGACCAGGAGGATGTAAGGATCCTCGAGGACGGCTTCCTGACGCTCGGCGTCGGTGACGAAGTAGCCCGAGATGTAGCCCTTGTCGAAGCGCATACCCTCGGTGAGCTCCAGCTGCAGGCCGAAGGTGTTGGACTCCTCGACGGTGATGACACCCTCGTTGCCCACCTTGTCCATGGCCTCGGCGATCAGGTCGCCGATGGTCTGGTCGCCCGCGGAGATGCCGGCGGTGGCGGCGATCTGGTCCTTGGTCTCGACCTCCTTGGCCGACTTCAGGAGACCCTCGGTGACCTTTTCCACGGCCTTCTCGATGCCGCGCTTCAGGCCGAGCGGGTTGGCGCCGGCGGCCACGTTGCGCAGGCCCTCACGAACCAGCGCCTGTGCCAGCACGGTGGCGGTGGTGGTGCCGTCACCCGCGACGTCGTCGGTCTTCTTGGCGACCTCTTTGACCAGCTCAGCGCCGATCTTCTCGTACGGGTCCTCGAGCTCGATCTCCTTGGCGATGGACACACCATCGTTGGTGATCGTGGGGGCGCCCCACTTCTTCTCCAGGACGACGTTGCGACCCTTGGGGCCCAGCGTCACCTTTACCGCGTCGGCGAGGCTGTTCAGGCCCCGCTCGAGGCCGCGACGGGCCTCTTCGTCATACGCAATTGTCTTAGCCATTGCGAAGTGATTCCTCCGGATTGGAATGGCACGTCTGTCGGCCGGAATCAGTGCCCGCGACGGACGGCTGTGGGCTGTGCGGCCCCTGCCTCACCGTCCCGACCTGGCACTCACATGGCGCGAGTGCCAACGTCATTCTTAGCACTCGCCCATGCCGAGTGCAAGGAAACGATCAGGTGCGCAATCCGTCGGCGATCACGTCGGCCACCCGCTCGGAGACGTCATTTCCGTACAGCTGCGCCGACTTGCAGACCAGCAGTAGCGCTTTGACTTCCATGACGCCCACATCGGTGCGGACCGAGCCCGCCCGCTGAGCGGCCGTCAACAATTTTTCGAGCGTGCCGAGGAATTGCGCTTCCGCCCCCGGGGCGGCCGTCTCGAGGTCTATTCCGTAGCCGGCCAGTGCATCCACCAGTCCGTAGTCGGTGGCACCGGTGCGCACCATCGCGCGCAGGAACACGAACAGGGCCTGGCCGGGACCTTCGGATTCGAGCAGCGCGAGGGCGTGTTCGCCGATGCGCCGGATCCGGTCTTCGAAGACGGCGCCGAACAGGGCCTCTTTTGTCGGGAAGTGCCGGTAGACCGTGCCCGCTCCGACGCCGGCGCGACGGGCGATCTCGTCGATCGGGACGGCAAGGCCCTCAGCGGCGAAGGTGTCATAGGCGACCTCGAGCACCTTCGCCCGGTTGCGGGCAGCGTCGGCGCGCAGCGGGCGGGCAGTTTCGCTCATAGCGCACCTCCTCTAAACGGGGCGATCGTTCCGTATAGTCGATCCAAGCGGGGCGCACGCCCCGGTTGATCCAGGATACTCACGCGAGGAGCACCCGAGATGACCGTATGGACCACCACCGACATCCCCGACCAGACCGGCCGCACGGCCGTGATCACCGGCGCCAACACCGGGCTGGGTTTCGAGACCGCCAAGGCCCTGGCCGCCAGGGGCGCGAACGTCGTACTCGCCGTCCGCAACACCGACAAGGGCAAGGAAGCCGCCGCGCGGATGGGTGGCAACGTGC
Organism: Mycolicibacterium sp. SMGY-1XX; assembly: GCF_059132455.1. Classification (NCBI taxonomy): domain Bacteria; kingdom Bacillati; phylum Actinomycetota; class Actinomycetes; order Mycobacteriales; family Mycobacteriaceae; genus Mycobacterium; species Mycolicibacterium sp. SMGY-1XX. The sequence goes on along the minus strand of NZ_CP101139.1, from coordinate 1,266,287 downwards.
AGGTCCAAGAACTCGACCTGACGTCATTGGCATCGATTCGCGAGGCCGCCGAGGGACTGCGCGCGCGCTTCGACAAGATCGACCTGCTGATCAACAACGCCGGCGTCATGACCACCCCGAAGGGCACCACCAAGGACGGGTTCGAGCTCCAGTTCGGCACCAACCACCTCGGCCACTTCGCGCTGACCGGCCTGCTGCTGGACTCGCTGCTCGACGTGCCGGGCGCGCGGGTGGTGACGGTCAGCAGCAACGGCCACAAGATGGGCGGCGCCATCCACTTCGATGACCTGCAGTGGGAGCGCAAGTACAACCGGATGGGCGCCTACACCCAATCGAAGCTGGCCAACCTGCTGTTCACCTACGAACTGCAGCGCCGACTGGCTCCCCGCGGGAAGACCATCGCCGTCGCCGCGCACCCGGGAACCTCGACCACGGAACTGGCACGCAACCTGCCTCGACCGGTCGAGCGGGTCTTCATGGGAGTCGCCCCGCTGATCGCGCAGAGCGCCGCGGGCGGCGCACTGCCGTCATTGCGGGCCGCCACCGACCCGGGTGTCCTGGGCGGCCAGTACTACGGACCCGACGGCATCGGACAGTCCAAGGGCAACCCCGTCGTCGTCGCCTCCAGCGCCCAGTCCTACGACGTCGCCCTGCAGCGCCGACTGTGGACCATCTCCGAGGAACTCACCGGGGTGACGTTCCCCGTCTGAACCGCGTCGCCCGGCCCTCCCTCCCCGGCTCCTCCGTCGCCGCCTCGTCGACCGGGCTATCGTGAGGCGGGTGTCTCTGGTTGTGCCGCCATACCCGCCCGCGCGTTTCCACGGCGACCCCGAAGTCAGCGCTTGGCTCAAGCGCGGTGACGAGCCGCCGGACTACGACGCCTTCGGGCTGGTCCAGTACCACTATCTGGCCAACCAACAGGACACCGGCGGCGACTACGGCCTGTACCGGGTGGAGATCGCGGCCGAAGGCGGCGGGCCGGGCCCGCATTTCCACCGGGCCATGTCGGAAGCCTTCTTCGTGCTGTCGGGGACCATCGAGCTCTACGACGGCACCGAGTGGAAGACGGGCGGGCCGAAGGACTTCCTGTACGTGCCGCCGGGAGGCATCCACGGCTTCCGCAATGTGGCCGACGAACCGGCGTCGATCCTGATGCTGTTCGCCCCCGGGGCGCCCCGCGAGCACTACTTCGAAGGGTTGGCGCAGCTCGGTGAGCTGAGCGACGACGAGCGCCGGGAGTGGTTCATCAAGAACGACAACTTCTTCGTGTGAGGTTTATCGACACGAGACACGCCGGGCGAAGTCGCGCGCACGGAACCTATTGCCCTAGGGTGGATTTCCGTCGAGAGGAGTCCCAGGGTGCGGGCTGAAGCAGCGCCCAGCACCCAGTCACTGCGGAGCTGGCAGCGAAAGGCGCTGGTCAAGTATCTGACCACCAAACCGCGCGATTTTCTGGCGGTCGCCACCCCCGGCGCGGGCAAGACCACGTTCGCACTGCGACTGGCCGCCGAGATGCTCAACGAGCGGGTGGTCGACAAGGTCACCATCGTCGTCCCCACCGAGCACCTGAAGATCCAGTGGGCACGCTCCGCCGCCAACCAGGGCATTGCGCTGGACCCGAAGTTCTCCAACTCGAACTCGCAGACGTCCTCGGAGTACCACGGCGTCGTCGTCACCTACGCGCAGGTGGCCAGCCACCCGACCCGGCACCGGGTGCGCACCGAGAACTACAAGACCCTGGTGATCTTCGACGAGATCCACCACGGCGGCGACGCCAAGAGCTGGGGCGACGCCATTCGCGAAGCATTTGACGACGCAACGCGACGCCTCGCGCTGACCGGTACGCCGTTCCGAAGCGACGACAGCCCCATCCCGTTCGTCAACTACGAACCCGACGGCAACGGCCTGATGCGCAGCGTGGCCGACCACACCTACGGCTACTCCGACGCGCTCGCCGACGGTGTGGTGCGTCCGGTGGTGTTCATGGCCTACTCCGGCGAAGCCCGCTGGCGCGACAGTGCGGGTGAAGAACATGCCGCGCGGCTGGGTGAACCGCTGAACGCCGAGCAGACCGCCCGCGCATGGCGCACGGCCCTGGACCCGGCGGGTCAGTGGATGCCCGCGGTGATCGCCGCGGCCGATATCCGGCTGCAGCAGAAGCGCCAGCACGTGCCGGACGCCGGCGGCATGATCATCGCCTCCGACCAGACCACCGCGCGCGCCTACGCCAAACTGCTCGAGACCATCACCGGTGAGGTACCCACGGTGGTGCTCTCCGACGACAAAGGCGCCTCGGACCGCATCACCGAGTTCTCCAAGGGCACGAGCCGCTGGATGGTGGCGGTGCGCATGGTGTCCGAAGGCGTGGACGTGCCCCGGCTCTCGGTCGGGGTGTACGCCACCAGTGCCTCGACGCCGCTGTTCTTCGCCCAGGCCATCGGCCGCTTCGTGCGGTCACGCCGAGCCGGTGAGACCGCGAGCGTCTTCCTGCCGTCGGTGCCCAATCTGCTGCTGTTGGCCAGTGAGCTCGAGGAACAGCGCAACCACATCCTGGGTAAGCCGCACCGCGAGTCGCAGGGGGATGAGGACCCGCTGGACGCAGAACTGGCCAAGCAGAAGAAAGACGAGGCCGGCGAGGAGGAGAAGGCGTTCACCTCACTGGGCGCCGACGCCGAGCTGGACCAGGTGATCTTCGAGGGATCCTCGTTCGGCACCGCCACCCCCGCCGGCAGCGACGAGGAAGCCGACTACCTGGGCATCCCCGGCCTGCTCGACGTCAGCCAGATGCGTGACCTGCTGAGCAAGCGGCAGGTGGCCCAGCTCGAAAAGCGCACGGCCTCAGGCGAACCCGCGGTCCCCCGGGCCACCCACGGCCAGCTGCGGGATCTGCGCAAGGAGCTCAACGCCCTGGTGTCGGCGGCCCATCACCGCCTCGGCAAGCCGCACGGCTGGATCCACAACGAACTGCGCCGGATCTGTGGCGGCCCACCCGTCGCGGCGGCCACCACCGATCAGCTCAAAGAGCGCATCGAGGCCGTGCGTCAACTCGGCTTCGGCCAGTGACTCCCGGGGTGTCACCGCCACTCCAGCGCCGGTGAAACTCCCAGGTCCTCAAAGACCCAGCAGCGCAGGCAGGTCCGCCACCGAGTCGATGACGTGGTTGGGCTGCATGGCGAATTCGTCTGCGGCCCAACGGTCCAACGTGTCCTGACGGAACTTTCCGGTGCGCACCAGCACGCCCGTCATCCCGACCACCTGGGCGGCCAGCACGTCGTTGTTGAGGTCGTCACCCACCATGAACATCTCGTCCGGTTCCACACCGAGGCGCGCGGCCGACGCCAGGAAACCCTCGGGGGCGGGCTTGCCGACGGCGGTGGCCTTGCGCCCGGAGCACTCCTCCATCCCGGCCAGGTACATGCCGGTGTCGATGCGCAGCCCCTCGGTGGTGGTCCACGACATGCTGCGATGCATGGCGACGACGGGTACCCCCTGGGCCATCCAGTCGTAGACCCAGGACAGCGTCACGTGGTCGTACTCGGGGCCGGCCCCGCCGAGCAGCACCACATCCGGTTTGTCGGGCATCGGTCCGCCCCGGGTGTCGACCGAGGACACCAGATCGATGCCTGGCATGTCGTCGGCGATGGCACCGCTGTTGACCAGGAAGCAATGCGCGCCCGGATAACGGTCACGGACGAAATCGGCGGTCAGCACCGCGGCGGTGATGACCTCGTCGGGTGTGACGTCCATGCCGGCGTCGGTGAGCAGTTCGGCGATCTGCACCCGGGTGCGGGTGGTGGTGTTGGTCAGGTAAGAGCGCGCAATCTGGTTGTCCGCCAACGTCCGCAGGGTATCTGCGGCGCCGTCGATCGGCTTCCACGACGTCACCAGCACACCGTCGATGTCGAAGAGCACTCCACCGGTAGCCATGGTGCGACAGTAAACGCAGGAGGTCGGTGCGCAACTTGTGGGCTCAAATCGACGGCTGCGCCCACGCGGACTGCGCCACCCAGGGCGACGCCTGCCCGGCGATGACCCACGCCTGATCGGCCGGCACGTCGATCACCACATACCGTTTGGTGCCCGCGGCCGTTGCCGCGATGAGCGTGGCCACACCAGAGCGGCGCTGAAACGGCGATTGCCGCACCGTCCACCCGATGATCCCCTCGGTGGCGATACAGTCGCGGCGGCGTTCGGCGCTGCCGCTGCGCGCGACCAGCCACCTGCTGTCGACCCGGTGCCCGAGTGCGCGTACCCGGTCGGCGGCCAGCAGCGCGCACACCACCGTCGCCACCGCCAGCACCACCCACGTCCAGGCCGGAACACCGCGCACCACGGCAAGGACCGTCAGGACCACCGCCGCCACCGCCGGCACCATCAGCCCACGGGTCCAGCGACGCCGGGCCGCCGCCGGCCCGTGGCTGCGCAACTCACCGGACACCGGAGCCGGGTCGCCGATGAGGGTGCTCAGTACACCGTGCGCGGTGGCCGACGGGCACGGCGGCAGCAGCAGTGAGGCCTCCCCCGCACCGTTGACCCCGGTCATGACGGCGTCCAGGCGCGCGCCACCGAAGATCCGCACCAGTAGCGGCTCCCTGATGGTGCCGCCGCGCAGTCTGCGCATGTCGAAGGTCTGCTCACGCACCCGCAGCAGACCGTGTTGCAGATGCAGCGTGGCCCCGGCGAAACGTTGCCGCAGCACCAGGTTCCCGTAGCTCAGCAGCGACCTGGCCACCGACAGCACCACCGATGCCGCGACCACGACGACGACCAGCGTCGCGACGGCCGCGGCGACGCCGAAACGCTGTGCGGCATTCAGGCCGGACTCCACCACGTCGGAGCGTTGCAACGCCGCACCCAGCCCGGCCTGGTACACCAGACCGACGGCCGCGCCGATCATCACCAGCCCCGACATGCTCAACGGGCTGTACCGCAGCCAGGACGGCTCCCAGCGCGCCAGCACCGTGTCGTCGGCACCCTGGTCGTCCGCACCCGCCAACAGCACGGCCCGTAGCCGGGCAACTTCACCAGCGGGCACCGCATCGAGCTCAAAAGCCTTGTCGCCGTGAGCTTCCTGACCGGTGCTGATGCGAAGCACGGTCAAACCCAACAGCCGGTGCAACAGGCGGGCATCGGTCTGCACCGACCTGATCCGGTTGCGGGGAACGGTCAGCACATTGCGCTGCACGACGCCGACCCGCAACTGCACCTCATCGGCGTCGATGCGATAACTGGTGGTGAACCACCGCGCCACGCCGAAACAGATGATGCCGGCCAGCCCGAGCAACGACCACAGCGGATTGTTGGTGGCCGACCCCACCACGATCGATCCGATCAACAACGGCAACTGCCGCAGCACCTCGTGCACGGGATGCACCAGCAGCATCCGCGGGCTCAGCCGACTCCAGACCGGTTCAGGTTGCATCGCGCTCACCGATCGCGGCGATGTCGGTCAGCCGTGCCACTATCCCGTCGGCGACCGCCGAATCCAGCGCGACGATCTGCACCGCACCCGCCGACGACGCCGTCGTCACCGTCACGTTGGCCAACCCGAACAGGCGGTCCAGCGGTCCCCGGTGGGTGTCGACGGTCTGCACCCGCGAGATCGGCGCGATGCGTCGCTCCTGCACCAGCCACCCGGTGCGGGTGAACACCGCCTTGTCGCTGATCTCCCACCGGTGCACCCGATACCGCCAGACCGGCACCACGAAGACCGAGACCACCGCGCACACCACCACCGCAACAGCCACCGCCACCTGCAGCAACGCCGCCCGCTGATCGAGGAAGAACCAGACCGCGAGCCCGATCAGCACCACCAGCCACGGGATCGCCGCACTGAGCGCCCACACCAGGGGCGCTTTGGTGCTCGGCGGGTACAGCGGATCACGCACACCGTCCATGGTGTCGAGCATGCCTGGTACGTAATGTCTCGTGGTGTGAGCGTGACATCGAGCAAGTGGACTGAAGACAACGTCCCCGACCAGAGCGGTCGCCTCGCGATCGTCACCGGCGCCAACACCGGGCTGGGTTTCGAGACCGCCAAGGTGCTGGCCGCCCGCGGCGCCCGGGTGGTGATCGCCGTCCGCGACACCGACAAGGGCAATGCCGCCGCCGCGCAGATCCTCGGCAGCGTGCCGCGGGCCGACCTGGCCGTGCAACCGCTGGATCTCGGTTCGCTGCAGTCGGTTCGGACCGCCGCCGAGGAGCTGAAAGCCACCTACCCGCGGATCGATCTGCTGATCAACAACGCCGGGGTGATGTACCCGCCGAAGCAGACCACCAAGGACGGCTTCGAGTTGCAGTTCGGCACCAACCACCTCGGGCACTTCGCGCTGACCGGCCTGCTGCTGGAGCATCTGCTGCCGGTGCCGGGCTCGCGGGTGGTGGTGGTCGGCAGCATCGCGCACAACATCCGCGCCGGCATCCACTTCGACGACCTGCAGTGGGAGCGCAGCTACAACCGGGTGGCCGCCTACGGGCAGTCGAAGCTGGCCAACGTGATGTTCGCCTACGAACTGCAGCGCCGGCTGGCCACCGCACAGGCCAACACCATCGCGGTGGCCGCGCACCCGGGCGTCTCCAACACCGAACTGATGCGCCACATCCCGGGTTCCACCCTGCCCGGTTTCAACAAGCTCGCCGGCCTGGTGACCAACAGCCCGTACATGGGCGCACTCGCCACCCTGCGCGCGGCCACCGACCCCGCGGTCACCGGCGGTCAGTACTACGGCCCCGACGGCTTCCGGGAACTGTGGGGACATCCCGTCCTCGTCGACTCCAACAAGCAGTCCCATGACGTCGCCGTGCAGGAGCGGCTGTGGTCGGTGTCGGAGGAGCTCACCGGCGTGCGGTTCCCGGTCTGAGATGCGCAGCGTCGAGGAACACCAGCGGGTGGTCGCCGCTCTGCTCACCCCGCGGGCCGGGATCCGGCTGCCGCTGACCGAGGCGGAGGGGTTGGTGCTCACCGCTGATGTGGTGGCGCCGCTGTCGCTGCCCGTATTCGACAACTCCGCGATGGACGGCTACGCGGTGTACGCGCCCGATGTCGCGGAGGCGTCGGTGCAGGCTCCGGTCCGCCTGCCCGTGGCCGAAGACATCCCGGCCGGACGCACCGATCCGCTGACCCTGCAGCCGGGCACCGCACACCGGATCATGACGGGTGCGCCATTACCCGAGGGGGCGACGGCGGTGGTCCCGGTGGAGCGCACCGACGGCGGCACCGAGCAGGTGGAAATCCGCGCGACGGCGCCGCAGGGCCAGCACGTCCGGACCGCGGGCGAGGACGTCACCGCCGGGACGACGGTGTTGCGCGCCGGGCAGGTGGTCACTCCGGCCGCGCTGGGGCTGGCGGCCGCGCTCGGTATCGCCGAACTCGAGGTGGCGCCGCGGCAGCGGGTGCTGGTGATGTCGACGGGCACCGAGCTGGTGGCGCCGGGAGTCACGCTTGCGCCCGGCCAGATCTACGAGTCCAACGCACCCATGCTGGCGGCGGCGGTCCGCGAGGCCGGCGCCGAAGCCACCAACGCACCGATGTCCAGCGATGACGTCGACGAGTTCCGGGCGGCGCTGGCCGGCCATCTCGCCGACGTGGACCTGATCATCACCACCGGCGGTGTCAGTGCCGGCGCGTATGAAGTGGTCAAGGACGCATTGGGCGACGGCCAGGACGACAGTGCGGTGGAGTTCGTGAAGGTGGCGATGCAGCCGGGCATGCCGCAGGGCGCAGGGCGCGTCGGTGGCGTCCCGATCGTGACGCTGCCCGGCAACCCGGTCAGCGCGCTGGTCTCGTTCGAGGTGTTCGTCCGCCCGGCATTGCGCGCGGCGATGGGCCTGCCCGACGCCGACCGCCCGCACCGCACCGCCGAGCTGGCCGAGACTTTGACCTCGCCGGCCGGCAAACGGCAGTTCCGGCGCGGGGTGTACGACGCGGCGGCGGGCACGGTCACCAGCTACGGCCCGCCCGCGTCACACCATCTTCGCTGGCTGGCCTCGGCCAACTGCCTGCTGGAAATCCCGGAGGAGGTCACCGAGCTCGCAGCGGGGTCACCCGTGCGAGTCTGGGACCTTACTTAGTCTCTGCAGGTAGGCCCCACCTCCCCGGCTCCTCCGTCGCCGCATCGGCGACCTACTTAGTATGGGCTTGTGGCCAGACGCCCTCGCTCGTCCGAAGCTTCCCATCTAGTCGACCTGGTGCGCTCCACCGTTCCGCCCATGCACCGGGCCGGCGTGCCGTTCGTCGGCGCCAGCCTTGCTGTCGCCGCCCTGGGCTACCGGTCGCGCTGGTTGCGCACCGCAGGCCTGGTTGCCGCTGCCGCACACGCCGGCTTCTTCCGGCATCCGAAGCGGGTGCCCCCCACCCGGCCCGGGGTGGTGGTGGCCCCGGCCGACGGCCAGGTGTGCCTGATCGAGCACGCCGTGCCACCGCCAGAACTCGGTCTGCCGGATGTGCCGCTGCCGCGTGTCAGCATCTTCCTGTCGGTGCTCGACGCCCATGTCCAGCGGGCGCCGATCGGCGGTGAAGTGATTGCCGTCGAGTACAAGCCCGGCCTGTTCGGCACTGCGGACCTGCCGTCGGCCAGCGCCGACAACGAGCGCAACTCGATCGTCATCCGCACCCCCGACGGCGTCGACATCATCACCACCCAGATCGCCGGTCTGGTGGCCCGGCGCATCGTGTGCGACGTCAAGGCCGGTGACAAGCTGTCCATCGGCGACACCTACGGCCTGATCCGTTTCGGTTCCCGCCTGGACACCTACCTGCCCGAGGGGTCGAACCTGTTGGTCAGCCTCGGGCAACGGGCGATCGCCGGAGAAACCGTCCTGGCCGAGCTGCCGTAATGCCGAACCGGAACAAGCAGCGCCCCAGGGCGATGCGAATACTGCCCAGCGCCACCACGGTGCTGGCCATCTGCGCGGGGCTGACGTCCATCAAGTTCGCCCTGGACGGGCGCCCGCACATCGCGCTGGCTCTCATCGGCGCGGCGGCGGTGCTCGACGGAATCGACGGCGGGATCGCCCGCGCACTGGACGCCCAGTCGCGGATGGGTGCCGAGATCGACTCGCTGGCCGACGCGGTGAACTTCGGGGTGGCGCCCGCGCTGGTGGTGTACGTGACCTTGCTGCCGACGTCGCCGGTCGGCTGGATCTTCGCGCTGCTGTACTGCGTGTGCATCGTGCTGCGATTGGCGAGGTTCAACGCGCTGCTCGACGACGACACCAAACCCGCCTACACCCGGCAGTACTTCACCGGTATGCCCGCGCCGTGCGGGGCCGTCGGCGTCATCGGTCCGCTGGCCGCGCTGCTGCAGTTCGGCGAGGGCTGGTGGACGTCGCAATGGTTCGTCTGCCTGTGGTTCGCCGCCAACGCCACGCTGCTGATCAGCCGGGTACCTACGCTGGCACTGAAGTCGGTGTCCATGCCGCCCAATGCCGCGCCCATCCTGCTGATCGCCATCGCTGCGGCCGCGGCCGCCCTACTGCTGTTCCCGTACGTGCTGGTGCTGCTGATCATCGTCGGTTACCTGTGTGTCATCCCGTTCACCGTCCGCAGCCAGCGTTGGGTGGCGGCCCGGCCCGAAGCCTGGGACGCCAAACCCAAGGAACGCCGCGCGCAACGTCGTGAGATCCGCCGCGGTAAACAACCCAACCGCCGCTCGATGACGCGACTCGGGCTGCGCAGGCCTGGCGGCTGAGGTGGCGCCCCACGTCACCCTGACCGCCCGGCTGAACACCTCGGCACTGGATTCGCGCCGCGGCGTCATCCGGCTGCATCCGGAGGCAATCGCCGCACTGGGCATCCGCGAATGGGACGCGGTGTCGCTGACCGGCGCTCGCACCACCGCCGCCGTGGTCGGGGTGGCCGGCCCCGGCACGCCCGTCGGGACCGCGCTGCTCGATGACGTCACCCTGTCCAACGCCGGGCTGCGCGAAGACGCCTCGGTGGTGATCTCCCCCGTCACCGTGTACGGCGCGCGGTCGGTGACCGTCACCGGCTCCAAACTGGCCAGCGGCTCGGTGTCGCCCGCCACCCTGCGCCAAGCGCTGCTGGGCAAGGTGATGACGGTCGGAGACACGGTGTCGCTGCTGCCCCGCGACCTCGGGCCCGGCACCTCCACCTCGGAAGCCAGCGCCGCCCTGGCCCGGACCGTGGGCATCACGTGGACCTCGGAGCTGCTGACGGTCAGTGCGGTGGACCCCGCCGGACCGGTGAGTGTGCAACCCAATTCCATGGTCAGCTGGGGCGATGAGTCGCGGTCTGCCGCTGTTGTGCCGCGGGTCGACGCGGAGCCTGCGCATCCGACGGTGAGCTTCGACGACCTCAAAGGGGCCCACGCGCAGGCCGGCAAGCTGACCGAATGGTTGAAGCTGGCCCTCGACGAGCCCGAGTTGCTCGAAACCCTGGGCGCCACCGCCAATCTCGGGGTGCTGGTGTCCGGCCCCGCCGGGGTGGGCAAAGCCACTCTGGTCCGTACGGTGTGCGCGGAACGCACACTCGTCGAGCTCGACGGGCCCGAGATCGGCGCGCTGGCCGCCGAATCCCGGTTGGCTGCGGTGGCAGCCGCGACGTCCCGGGTCCGCGACGGCGGCGGTGTGCTGCTGATCAGCGATGTCGATGCGCTGCTGCCGGCGTCGGCCGACCGGCCACCCGAGCCGGTGGCCAGCCTGATCCTCGCCGAGCTGCGCACTGCCATCGCCACGCCCGGGGTGGCGTTCGTGGCCACGTCCGCGATGCCCGATGGCCTGGATCCGCGGGTGCGCGCCCCCGACGTGTGCGACCGCGAGCTGGGCCTGTCGCTGCCGGATGCCGATATCCGCCGCCAACTGCTGGAAGTGCTGCTGCGGGCGGTACCGACGCGAGACCTGGACCTGACCGAGATCGCCGGGCGCACTCCGGGATTCGTGGTCGCCGATCTGGCCGCCCTGGTGCGCGAAGCGGCGCTGCGCGCTGCCGGACGGGCCAGCACCGACGGAGCACCCCCGGTGCTCACCCAGGACGATCTGGCCGGCGCGTTGACCGTCATTCGCCCGCTGTCCCGCTCGGCCACCGAAGAAGTGTCGGTCGGCTCGGTCACCCTCGCCGACGTCGGCGACATGGTGGCCACTAAACAGGCGCTCACCGAGGCCGTGCTGTGGCCGTTGCAGCATCCGGACACCTTCACCCGGCTCGGGGTGGAACCGCCGCGGGGGGTGCTGCTCTACGGGCCGCCCGGTTGCGGCAAGACGTTCGTGGTGCGGGCCCTTGCCAGCACGGGCCGGCTTTCCGTCCATGCCGTCAAGGGCGCCGAGCTGATGGACAAGTGGGTGGGCTCGTCCGAGAAGGCGGTGCGCGAATTGTTCCGCCGCGCAAGGGATTCCGCACCCTCGCTGGTGTTCCTCGACGAGATCGACGCGCTGGCGCCGCGGCGCGGGCAGAGTTTCGACTCCGGTGTCACCGACCGCGTGGTGGCCGCCCTGCTGACCGAGCTCGACGGCATTGACCCGCTGCGCGACGTGGTGGTGCTCGGCGCCACCAACCGGCCCGACCTGATCGATCCCGCGCTGCTGCGGCCCGGGCGGCTGGAGAAGCTGGTGTTCGTCGAACCCCCGGACGCCGAGGCGCGCCGTGACATCCTGCGCACCGCGAGCAAGTCGGTGCCGCTGAGTGCCGATGTGGACCTCGATGCGCTGGCCGGCGAGCTCGACGGGTACAGCGCCGCCGATTGTGTGGCGTTGTTGCGGGAGGCCGCGCTGACGGCGATGCGGCGATCGATCGACGCCGCCGATGTCACGTTGGCCGATGTGTTGCAGGCGAGGGCGACGGTGCGGCCGTCGCTGGACCCGGTTCAGGTGGAGTCGCTGCGGGAGTTCGCGGCCGGCCGCTGACCGCCGGACAGCGCGCCGGTGGTCGCCGAACCGTGGGCCGAGTTCCCCCGCGCGTCTCCGGCCGGATGCATCGGGGGCTGGTCATCGGTGGCCGCGCCCACCGGATCGTCGTCCGTCTGTTGCTCAAAGACGTTGCGGCCAACCGACATTCGCACACGCGTGCGATGGCGTGAATTCAACCGCGGGTCAACCCCGTAGAATGGCCGTAAAGAACCCGTAAAGATCAAAGCCCACCAGTGGGCTGACACCCCGACGTAAGTCGACGCGAAAGTGCGCGCACCCGCGTGCCGAGCGCCAGAGAAAACGGAGTGCCATGCTCGCCGTCCTGTTAGCCCATGCCGTGGCCGCCCTGGTGGCACCGCTGTTGGTGAACGGATGGGGACGACGGGCGTTCTATCCCCTGGCCGTGGTACCTGCCGCGTCGCTGATCTGGGTGGCCACCAACTGGCCCTCCAACCAAGCCGATGATCACAAGGTCACCATCAACTGGGTGCCGGAGCTGTCGATGGACATCGACCTGCGCTTCGACACCCTGGCCGCCATCATGAGCGTGCTGGTGCTGGGCATCGGGGCCTTGGTGCTGTTCTACTGCGCCGACTACTTCCACCACCACGACGAGCACACCGAAAACCGGCTGCCCAGCTTCGCCGCCGAACTGGTGGCCTTCTCCGGCGCCATGTTCGGGTTGGTGACCAGCGACAACCTGCTGCTGCTCTACGTGTTCTGGGAGCTGACGTCGGTGCTGTCCTTCCTGCTGGTCGGGCACTACGCCGAACGCGCCACCAGCCGTCGCGCCGCCACCCAGGCACTCATGGTGACCACCGCGGGTGGCCTGGCGATGCTGGTCGGCATCATCATCCTGGGTGAGCTCGGCGGTAGCTACCTGCTCTCCGATCTGGTGGCCAACCCACCCGTCGGGCTGGCCGTCAACGTCGGCATCGTGCTGATCCTCATCGGCGCCCTGTCGAAATCAGCCCTCGTCCCGTTCCACTTCTGGCTTCCCGGCGCCATGGCCGCGCCCACCCCGGTGAGCGCCTACCTCCACGCCGCCGCAATGGTGAAGGCCGGCGTCTACCTGGTCGCTCGGATGAGCCCCGGCTTCGCCGACGCCGCGCCCTGGCGGCCGATGGTGATCGGCCTCGGCCTGCTGACCATGGTCCTGGCGGGCTGGCGCGCCATCCGTGAGTACGACCTCAAGCTCATCCTCGCGTTCGGCACGGTCAGCCAGCTCGGCATGATCAGCGTTCTGGTCGGCACCGGTGACGGTGATGTCATGCTGGCCGGCTTGGCCATGCTGTGTGCGCACGCCATGTTCAAGGCTTCGCTGTTCATGGTCACCGGCGTGATCGACCATGCCACCGGCACCCGCGACATACGCCGGCTGGCCTGGCTGGGCGGCCGGCTGCCGGTCCTGATGACCATCGCCGCGGGCGCGGCCGCCAGCATGGCGGCTCTGCCGCCGTTCCTGGGCTTCGTGGCCAAAGAGGCCGACTTCGAGACCCTGATGCACAGCCCGTCGCTGGGCACCTGGGCGCCGTGGGTCACCGCGGGCATCGTCACCGGCTCGGTGTTCACCACCATCTACAGCCTGCGCTTCCTGTGGGGCGCGTTCGCCAAGAAAGGGCTGCGCGAACCCAGCACCCGCGTGGCCAACCTGCACCGCCCACCGGTGACGTTCCTGGTGGCTCCCGCCGTGCTCGCGGCGGCGGGGCTGCTCTTCGGGCTGATGCCGAACATCCTCGAGAAGGCGCTGGATCCCTACGCCGAGTCGCTGCCGGGCGGCGCCAGCTACCACCTGGCGCTGTGGCACGGCTTCAACCTGCCGCTGCTGCTGTCGGCCATCGTCCTGGCGGCCGGCACGGCCTCCTTCGTCCTGCGCGGACGGCTGCGCCGGGCGCGGATGGATTTCCTGCCGCTGGGCAACGCCGACCGCGTCTACGACGCCACCATCCGCGGTCTGGACTGGGTGGCGTTCCGCCTCACCGGAGCCACGCAGCGCGGCTCCATTCCGGCCACCCAGTCGGTGATCCTGACGACGCTGGTGTTGGTGCCCATCGTGGTGCTCATCGCCGGCGGGCGCGATCGGCCGGACTTCCAATTGTGGGAGTCGGTCCTGACCCCGGTGGTGGGCGTGCTGATGCTGGCGGGCGCGCTCGGGGCCGTGGTGATGCGCAACCGCCTGGCCGCGGTGCTGCTGGTGGGCCTGACCGGATACGGCTGCGGCGTCATCTTCGCCTTCCACGGCGCCCCTGATCTGGCCCTGACCCAGTTCCTGGTGGAGACGCTGACGCTGGTGATCTTCGTGCTGGTGCTGCGCACCCTGCCCGCCGAGGCCGAAGCGACGCACATGAAGCGCTTCCGGCTCCCACGCGCCGCCCTGGCGGTCGCCGTCGGGGCCACCGTGACCACGCTGGCCGTCTTCGCCATGGCCGCCCGCAGCGGCCGGCCCATCGCCGACCTGCTGCCCGATGCCGCCTACTACCGGGGCCACGGCTCCAACACCGTCAACGTGCTGCTCGTCGACATCCGCGCCTGGGACACCCTCGGCGAGATCTCGGTGTTGCTGGTCGCCGCCACCGGCGTCGCCTCGTTGGTGTTCCGCCACCGCCGCTTCGGCGCGGCACCGCGCATCCCGCAGACCAGCCAGCCCGCCGGCCAACCCGACATCGGGGTGGTGATGGCCTACAGCCCCGCCGCCAGCGACACCACCTGGCTGCGCGGCAGCGAGTACCGCGATCCCCGCTACCGCTCACTGGTGCTCGAAGTCGCGACCCGCTTCATCTTCCCGCTGATCATGGTGCTGTCGGTCTACTTCTTCTTCACCGGACACAACACCCCGGGCGGCGGCTTCGCCGGCGGTCTGACCGCCGGACTGGCGCTGGTGCTGCGCTACCTGGCCGGCGGCCGGTACGAGCTGGGCGAGACCCTGCCCCTGGACGCGGGCAAGATCCTGGGTGTCGGACTGGGCTTCTCAGCGGGCACCGCGGTGGCGTCGATCCTGCTCGGTGCGCCGGCGCTGTCGTCGGCGATCATCGAACTCGACGTGCCCGTGCTCGGCCACATCAAGTTCGTCACCGCCTTGTTCTTCGACCTCGGGGTGTATCTGATCGTGGTCGGCCTGGTGCTCGACGTCCTGCGCAGCCTCGGCGCGCGGATCGATGTCGAGATGGTCGACAGTCCGCGCCGACCGGTAGGAGCACGTCGATGACCGGTATGACTGTCTACGTCGTGCCCCTGATCATGATCGGCGGCCTCACCACGTGCGGGGTCTACCTGCTGCTGGAACGCAACCTGACCCGCATGCTGCTCGGGCTCCTGCTGCTCGGCAATGCCATCAACCTGCTGATCCTCACCGTCGGCGGCCCCTCCGGCAATCCCCCGGTCCGGGGTCGCACCAGCGGCGACAACACCACGACGGCCGACCCGCTGGCCCAAGGCATGATCTTGACCGCCATCGTCATCACGATGGGTATCGCGGCGTTCGTGCTGGCGTTGGCCTACCGCTCGTACCGGCTGACCACGGCCGAAGAAGTGGCCAACGACCCCGAGGACACCCGGGTGTCGCAGGAAGCCGAGGCGGCCCAAGCTGACGAAGACGCCGTCGAAGGCACCACCCCGCGCCATCCCGACACCGACGAACCCGACGAACTCGACGCCCTGCCCGGGCATGAGGGGTCGCGCTGATGCTTGCTCAGATCCTGATCCCGCTGCCCGTGCTCATCCCGTTGCTCGGCGCCGCCCTGAACCTGATCGCGGGCCGGAAACCGCGCGGACAGCGCGTCATCACCGTCGCGGCGCTGTCGGCGGTGGTCGCGGTGTGCGCCACGCTGGTGTACCTGGTGGACCGCGACGGAACCCAGACGCTGCAGGTCGGCGGCTGGGGCGAGAGCGAACCGGGTATGGGCCCGCTGGGCATCACGCTGGTGGCCGACCGGTTGTCGGCGCTGATGCTGCTGGTGTCATCGATCGTGCTGCTGGCCGTCATGTTCTACGCCGTCGGTCAGGGCATCCGCGACGGTGACGAGCGCCAGCCGGTGTCGATCTTCCTGCCCACCTACCTGGCGCTGTCGGCGGGCGTGTGCAGCGCCTTCCTGGCCGGCGACCTGTTCAACCTCTACGTCGGCTTCGAGGTGCTGCTGTCCGCCAGCTTCGTGCTGCTGACCATCGGCGGCACCCGGGACCGGGTTCGCGCGGGCATCGCCTACGTGATGGTGTCGATGGTCTCGTCGATGATCTTCCTGTTCGGCCTGGCTCTGATCTACGCCGCCACCGGCACCCTGAACATGGCCGAGCTGGCGGTGCGCCTCGACGATGTCAGCGACGGCACCCGCAGCGCCCTGTTCGCGGTGCTGCTGGTCGCCTTCGGCATCAAAGCCGCCGTGTTCCCGCTGTCCACCTGGCTGCCCGACTCGTACCCCACCGCCCCGGCACCGGTCACCGCGGTGTTCGCCGGTCTGCTCACCAAGGTCGGCGTCTACGCCATCATCCGGGCGCACACCCTGCTGTTCCCCGACGGCGGACTGGACCCGCTGCTGCTGGTGGCCGCACTGTTGACCATGGTGGTCGGCATCCTGGGCGCCATCGCGCAGAGCGATATCAAACGTCTGCTGTCCTTCACGCTGGTCAGCCACATCGGCTACATGGTGTTCGGCATCGCCCTGTCGAGCCAGCTCGGGATGTCGGGTGCCATCTACTACGTCGCGCACCACATCCTGGTGCAGACCACACTGTTCCTGGTGGTCGGTCTGATCGAACGCCAGGCCGGTGCGTCGACCTTGAAGCGGCTCGGCGGGCTCGCGGCGGCAAGCCCGCTGCTGGCCTTCGTGTTCATCGTTCCGGCCCTGAATCTGGGTGGCATCCCGCCGTTCTCGGGTTTCATCGGCAAGGTGGCGCTGCTGGAGGCCGGAACAGCCGACGGGTCCGTGCTGGCGTGGATGCTGGTCGGTGGCGGTGTGGTGACCAGCCTGCTGACGCTCTACGTGGTGGCCAGAGTGTGGACCAAGGCGTTCTGGCGGGCCCGGGCCGATGCGCCGGAAGGTGGGCGGTCGACGGCCTCCCCGGCTGCGCTGCTCGACGACGACGAGGACATCGCGTTCGACGACCGCGATGACGTGGGCCGGATGCCGGTGGGCATGGTGGTCCCGACCATGGCGCTGATCGCCGTCGGGTTGGTGCTCACCGTGGCGGCCGGTCCCATCTTCGCCTACAGCGAGCGTGCCGCCGAGGAAGTGATCAACCGCGACCAGTACATCACCGCGGTGGTGGGGGGTGACCGCCCGTGAGAAAACGACCACTGCGCTGGGTCATGCTGCGGCTGTCCGTGCTGGCCGGCCTGACCGCCGTGTGGATCCTGTTGTGGGGCAACATCTCTGCGGCCAACGTCCTGTCCGGCCTGGCCGTTGCGCTGCTGATCACCGTCGCCCTCCCGCTGCCACCGGTGCCGGTACAGGGCAAGGTGCACCCGCTGTCGCTGCTCAATCTGATCATCCGGGTGGCCATCTACCTGGTGATGTCCAGTTTCCAGATCGCCTGGCTGGCCATCCGCCCGGGACCACCGCCGCTGAGCGCGGTCCTGCGGGCCAAACTGACCGTGAAATCGGACCTGGTGCTGGCCCTGGCGGTCAACATCTACAACCTGATTCCCGGTTCGATCGTCTTGGAGATCGACCAGGTGCGCCGGTTGATCTACTGCCACGTCATCAACGTGGGCTCCGACAAGGCGGTCAAACAGTTCTACCACCAGGTCGAGGTGGTGGAACGCCTGCTCATCGCCGCCTTCGAGCGCGACGAGGAGTGGAAACCGGCCTCCAGGGAAGAACTCGAGGCCGATCCGGAAAGCACTGAGGAGGCGCCGCGATGAACACCATCTGGCTGATCGCCGCGGTGATGCTCGTCGCCGCTGCCGCCATCACGATGTTCCGGCTGCTGGCCGGACCGAGCACCCTCGACCGGCTGGTCGCGCTGGACACACTGGTGGCGGTGACCATGTGCTCCATCGGCACCTGGGCCGCGTTCAGCCTCGACACCACGGTCACCTACAGCTTGGCGGCGCTGGCGTTGATCAGCTTCGTCGGTTCGGTGAGCGTGGCCCGTTTCCGCGTGCCCGACACCGAGAATCGGGGCGCCAAACGATGAACACATTCGATGTCATCTCGGCGGTGCTGGTGCTGGCCGGCTCGGCGCTGGCCCTGACGGCCGCCGCCGGGGTGGTCCGGTTTCCCGACACACTGTCGCGTATGCACGCCGCCAGCAAGCCCCAGACCCTGGGGCTGCTCCTGGTGCTCTTCGGCGCGGCACTGCGCCTGCGGGGCCACCCCGATGTGGGCATGATCATCCTCACCGGCTTGTTCACCATCATCACCGCCCCGGTGGTGGCGCAACGGGTGGGGCAGCTGGCCTACCGCGAGCAGCGTGACCGCGAGGAACTGCTGACCAAAGACGAGATGCGCGAACACCGCAACTAGCGCGCGTCACTCACCGGAGAGCTGGAACTCGACCATCGCGGTCACGGTGTCCACGGCGTCGCTCAACGCGGTCAGCCGATCGGCAGGCGACGGCGCCGCCAGCACCGAGTACTTGTCGGCGATCCCCATCGGCATCCGCGCGGCCAGCTCGTAGAGCCGCTGCCCGGCGGTCACGTCCACGCCGTCGCCCAGGACGGCTTCCCGCTCGGGCAGATGCGCGTCGCGGGCCAGAGCGATCCGCTCGAACAACCCCCAGATCCGGTCTTCCAGCGCCACGACGTCGCTGCCGCGGACCGGGCCCGGCTCGTCGGGCCACGACTCGACGACGGCACGCGGGTAGGGATCGTCGGACAACCACTGGAGAACCCGGATACGTTCGGTGAGAGGACATCTGAGTCGGTACTTGCCGTCGCCGTAATCTTCGAACGCGGCGATGCGCGCCCGCACTCCGACGTCGTGGCGGTCGTCCCCGCCGCCGACCTCGCGCCCACGGGCGATCAGCACCACCCCGAACGATTTGTCGTCCCGGTCGAGGGTGTCCTGCACCAGCGCGGAGTAGCGCGGCTCGAAGATCCGTAGCGGCAGCTCCTCGCCGGGCAGCAGCGCGGTTTCCAGCGGGAACATCGGCGTCGCGGCGGTGGTCACCGTATTCCCTGGCCTTCCAACACTTCCCGGACCGGAGTCGAGGGTTCGGCGAACGTGCACAACGCACTGGTGACAGTGATCCACAGCTCGGGGTTGAGCGCCACCAGCTCATTCTCCTCCCCGATCGCGCTGATCACCTCACGCTGGGCGTCCTCGTCGAGGTCGATGTACTCCTCACACGTGGTGTCCGCCACCGCCGGTGTTCCCGGTGCGCCGGGGGCGCTGGTGCGGGTGGGCACCGTCGACGACGAGGGCGCACCCGGCCGGGGCGCCGACGTGGTGGTCGACGGTGCGCGCGTGGTCGTGGTCAGCGCAGGAGCATTCGGATCAGCCAGCGGGGTGCCGTCGACGGTGCTGGTGCAGGCCACCACCCCCGCCGAGGCGATCACGACCCCGGCGAGCACCTGCGCGGCGTTGCGGATCGTGAAATGCATTTCTGCTCACACCCAATTCGCTAGATGACCAGCTCGTCGATCAGTGCATCGACCACCATACGCAGGTCACCGTCGTTCTCTTCGGCGACTCGGCGCTGGCGTTGATACGACGCGCCCCGACGCGGGAGGTCGGCGACGCGCGCCAGTTCGTCGGAGCAGTGCAGTGAGCGTGCCACCGGCTCCAGCCGGGTCAGCAGGTCGTCGAGGTCCTCGGTGACCAACCGCTCGTTGCTCTCGGCGTCCTGGATGATGATCGCGTCCAAGCCGTACCGGGCGGCGCGCCACTTGTTCTCCTGGACGTGCCACGGCGGCATCACCGGCAAGGCCTCGCCGGCGTCGAGACGCCGGTCCAGATCCACCACCAGGCAGTGGGTCAGTGCCACCAGCGCGCTGAGCTCGTCGAGGTTGGACACCCCGTCGAAGATCCGGATCTCCACGGTGCCCAGATGCGGGGACGGACGGATGTCCCACCGGACTTCGTTGATGTGGTCGATGATGCCGGTCTTCTTCTGGTCGTGCACAAAGCCTTCGAACTCGCGCCACGACTGGAACTGGAACGGCAGCCCCGCAGTGGGCAACTGCTGGAACATCATTGCGCGGTTACTGGCGTAGCCGGTGTCCTCACCCTCCCACCACGGGGACGACGCCGACAGCGCCAGCAGATGCGGGTAGTGGTTGAGCAGTGAGCTGATGATCGGCATGACCTTGTGCGCCGAGGACACCCCGACGTGGACGTGCACACCCCAGATCAGCATCTGCCGTCCCCACCACTGGGTGCGGTTGATCAGCTCGGCATAACGCGGTGCGTCGGTGAGCTTCTGCGCCGCCGCCTCCGCGAACGGGTGGGTGCCTGCGCAGAACAGCTCCATGCCGCGGTCGCGGACCACCTGCCGAACGGTGCGCAAGGTGGTGGCCAGATCCTCCATCGCCTGCCCGGAGTTGAAGCAGATGCCGGTGACGATCTCGACGGTGTTGCGCAGCAGTTCCTTGTGCACGTGCGGGTTCTCGCCCAATTCGGCGATCACGCCCGCGGCCTCGTTGCTCAGGTCCCGCGTCACCGCGTCGACAAGCGCGAACTCCCATTCGACGCCGACGGTCGGCCGGTAGGAACCGGCGAAATCGATACGGTTGGCGTTATTCGCCGCCGATAACACCGCAAGCCACCCGGCTGCCGGCGTCACCGGTGGCCATCGTCGTGGCATCCGGGCCCGGGGTGCCGTTGACCTGGTTGTAGCGCTCGGGCGGGATGTTGGCGAAGTTGTCCGCCTTCTCGTGGATGATGATCGCGGTCTTCTCACCTGCCAGCAGATCGTCCTCGGTGAAGGCGTCGGTGGTGGTGACCAGGCGGGCCGAGCCGTCCTCGCGCACCTGCAGCGAGCTCAGGTCGCCGCTGGCCGGGTGCCCGCTGTGGCCGGGCACCTGGAAGTGTCCACCGGCCGAGTTGAAATCGCCGGGCGCGCCTCCGGTGGGGGCCACCGAGTTGGCCTCGCACTTGCCGACCTGGTGGATGTGCATGCCGTGGAAGCCCGGAGTCAGCGTCCCGGTGCCGGTGGTCTCGACGGTGACGGTGGCGTAGCCGGCGCTGAACTCGAATGTGGCCGTTGCCACCTCGGTTCCGTCGGGTGCGTTGATGGGCACCTCGAGTGTGGAACCACTGCTGCTCTCGCCACTGCCGCCGTGGGATTCCGAGCCTTCCTCCGCAGAGGGGGCCGGTGAACCCGTCCAGACAGGAGGATTGGTCCCCGGAGTGGTCGCCACCGGCTCGTTGGGGGCGCACGCAGTCAAACCGACCACGGGAGCGACGAGCGCGACTGCAACGGCTGTTTTCTTGGAGGCAGATTTCTTCAAGAGACTGGCGGGCATGGGCTGAGCCTAACTGTTTGCAGTCCGGCCCTGCCTCCCCGGCTCCTCCGTCGCCGCATCGGCGACCGGCCCAACCTGTTCGCAGTCCGGCCCTGCCTCCCCGGCTCCTTCGTCGCCGCATCGGCGACCGGCCCAACCTGTTCGCAGTCCGGCCCTGCCTCCCCGGCTCTCCCCTCGCTCCGCAGGGGTCCCCCGCCGTCGCCGCATCGGCGACCGGCCTAACCTGCGACCACCACGATCAGGCCGGGTGGTTGCTCGGCGACCTCCGGAATGCGGGGTTCCACGGGCGCTTCCAGCAGCCGGCCCAATTCCTCGGCGGCCTCCTGCTCACCCTCGCCGAAGTACACGGTGGTGACGGGGACGTTCGGCAGCACCAGATTGCCGACCTCGGTGACATTCCAGTTGTCGTCACGCAGCCGGGTCGCGGTGCCCTCGGCCGCGCCCGGGGTCTCGGAGATGTTGAACACCCGCACCTCGGGACGAGGAGCGGGTTCCTCGGTCTCGGAGGTGGGGGCGGGAGCCGACGTCGTTGTGGTCACAGCCGGACCGGCAGAGGTGTCGTCGTCACCACCGGAACTCAAGGCCTGGAAACCGACCAGCAGGAAGACGATGCCCAAGAACAACAGCACCATCACTATGGCGCGCAGTGGCAGCCCGGAGGAGTCAGGAACGCGCTCGTTCATCGCGCCAACCCTAGCTCAGGTGATGTCGAAGCCCAGCTTGCGTGCCGCGCGCGCCTTCTGCCTGCTGGCCCGCAGCCGACGCAGTCGCTTGACCAACATGGGATCCGCCGCCAACGCCTCGGGGCGCTCCACGAGCGCATTCAGCACCTGGTAGTAGCGCGTGGCCGACATCGAGAACAGCTCTTTGATCGCTTCCTCTTTCGAACCCGCGTACTTCCACCATTGCCGTTCGAATGCGAGGATGTCGTGCTCACGACGGGTCAGCCCATCGCTGAGCTCAGCGTCGTCCCCCGAACGCTCAGCCCTTGCCATGGCGCCTTCCATGTCGCTCCCTTATAACCATTCGCCAACGAAATGACATCGGTGTGGTTCTGCGCGAGTATTCAACCACGCTCGCGACAATTGGGACGGCACCCAAGCCCGCGCGTCGGCTGACTTAAGCTTGCCGACCATGGCCGTTGTTCCAATCCGCATCGTGGGAGACCCCGTCCTGCACACTCCGACCCAGCCGGTGGAAGTCGGCCCGGACGGATCCTTGCCCGCGGACATCAAAGAATTGATCACCGATCTGTACGAAACGATGGACGCCGCGTACGGAGTCGGGTTGGCCGCCAACCAGATCGGCGTGCCACTGCGGGTGTTCGTCTACGACTGCGCCGACGATCGCAAGAAGACCACGCGACGCCGCGGTGTGGTGATCAACCCGGTGCTCGAGACCTCCGACGTGCCGGAGACCATGCCCGACCCCGAGGACGACGAGGAAGGTTGCCTGTCGGTCCCCGGCGAGAACTTCCCGACCGGACGGGCGGACTGGGCGCGCGTCACCGGCCTCGACGCCGACGGCGCCCCCATCACCATCGAGGGCACCGGGTTGTTCGCTCGCATGCTGCAGCACGAAACCGGCCATCTGGACGGGTTCCTCTACCTGGACCGGCTGATCGGCCGGCATGCCCGCGCCGCCAAGCGCGCGGTCAAATCGCATGGCTGGGGCGTGCCCGGGTTCTCCTGGACCCCCGGTGAGGGACCGGATCCGTTCGGGCACTGATGAGTGACCTTCCGGCCGTGGGAAACCGGGTCAGCATCCGGTATCGGCTGGATGACGGCTTGACCGACGTCATTGGTCATCTGGAGGCGGTGTCCCCGATGGTGCGGGTGCGCACCGCGTCCGACGGCACGGTCGAGGTGGCGCCGTCGGCGATCGTCAGCGTGCGTGAGCTGTCCCACCGCCCGGTGCGCAACTCCGAGATCCGCGCCCTCGAGCACGCGGCGGCCCTGGCCTGGCCCGGTACCGAGCGGCAGTGGGTGGGCGGTTGGTTGGCGCGCGCGGCCGGCGGTCACACCAGCCGGGCGAATTCCGCCGTGCCGCTGGACATGTCGGCCACGTTGGCAGAGCTGCCCGCGGTCGCGGACTGGTACCGGTCGCGTGGACTGCCGCCCTGGCTGGCACTGCCCGAGCGGTTGGTGCGGGTCAGTTCCGAGGGCATCAAGGCGAATCGGGTGATGGTGTGTGACATCAACCCGGCGACCGCGCCCGGGGTGACCTTCACCGAAATTCCCGACGCGGCGTGGCTGTCACTGTATGAACGCCCGGTTCCCACTGAGGTGCTCACCGCCGTCGTCGACGGTGTGGTGACCTTCGCCGCACTCGG
Organism: Mycolicibacterium sp. SMGY-1XX; assembly: GCF_059132455.1. NCBI lineage: Bacteria > Bacillati > Actinomycetota > Actinomycetes > Mycobacteriales > Mycobacteriaceae > Mycobacterium > Mycolicibacterium sp. SMGY-1XX. Next base: position 1,242,690 of record NZ_CP101139.1, on the reverse strand, counting down.
CGGCGCCGCGGTGGGACGAGGCGCAGTGACATCAGCGCCCGATGGCGCACGCTGGCTGGGTATTTCAGCGGTACGGGTGGCGCAGGACCAGCGTCGCCGCGGCCATGCCCGGTTGATCTGCCAGGCGCTGCTGAACTGGGGCGCCGAACAGGGCGCACAGAAGTGCTATGTGCAGGTGCTGGCCGACAACACCGCGGCGATCCGGCTCTACGAGTCGATGGGTTTCACCCTGCATCACCGCGTGCGGTACGTGTCGGTGGATTCCGTTCTGCCCCCTAAGGTGTGAGCATGCGCTTGGCCACCTGGAACGTGAACTCCATTCGCACCCGGGTGGATCGGGTGGTGGACTGGTTGGAGCGCGCCGACGTCGACGTGCTCGCGATGCAGGAGACCAAGTGCACCGACGCACAGTTCCCGACGATGCCGTTCGCCGCCTTGGGATACGAGATCGCCCACGTGGGATTCAACCAGTGGAACGGCGTGGCCATCGCGTCCCGGGTCGGACTGGAGAACATCGAGGTGGGGTTCGAAGGTCAGCCCACCTGGAGTTCGAAACCCGAAGTCGAAGCGGCGGCCGAGGCGCGGGCCCTGGCGGCGACGTGCGGTGGGGTGCGGGTGTGGAGCCTGTACGTTCCCAACGGTCGCACCCTGGCCGATCCACACTATGTCTACAAGCTCGGTTGGCTTGCCGCACTGCGAGATACCGCGGCAGGATGGCTCAAGGACGACCCCGGCGCGCGGATCGCGCTGGTGGGCGACTGGAACATCGCGCCCACCGACGATGACGTCTGGAGCGTGGCGGCCTACGAAGGCCACACCCACGTGTCCGAACCCGAACGCGCCGCATTCACCGCCATCAACGATGCCCAATTCACCGACGTCGTGCGGCCTTTCACCCCCGGGCCCGGCGTGTACACCTACTGGGATTACACCCGACTGGCCTTCCAGAAGCGTCGCGGTATGCGCATCGACTTCATCCTGGGCTCACCGGCACTGGCCGCGCATGTACGCCACGCCGAGATCGACAAGGACGAACGGCGCGGCAAGGGCGCCAGCGACCACGCCCCGGTGCTGGTGGACCTCGAGGATCTGCCGCCGGGAGTTAGCTGAGGCCGCCGGCGGCGCGGTGCCGGGACCACGCTTGCCGGGCCACGAGGAGGAGTGACGCCGTCCGTCAGGCAAGATGTCCCCGTGTCCAGTTCCGTGCTCGATCGGCTGTTGCGGGCACTGGCACGGATTCTGTCGCTCCGCACCATCGTCGTCATCTCGGGCCTCGGTGTGATCGCCACCGTGCTCACCATCGGCGCCTGGGTGTGGATCGGCATCACCAATGACCAGTACAGCCAGCTGGATCGCCGGCTGGACTCGGTGAGCAGCCTCGGCGATTTCTCCAATCTGCTCAGCGCACCCAGCGCCGGTGACGTCGAACAGGTGACACCCGACGGCAACCTGGTGCGCACGGCGCGTATCGGCGGTGTCACGGTGTCGGCACCGCCGTCGGTGGTGCTGCCCGAACTCGGCACCGGCTACACCAACACCACCATCGACGGCGTCGAGTACCGAGTCCGTACATTCGCCGCCGGCCCGGCGTCCATCGCACTGGGCGCCCCGGTGGCCGAGACCGAACGCCGCATCGACGCGTTGCACCTTCGGGTGTTGATCATCTGCGGCAGCCTGATCGCGGGCACCATCGTGGTCGGCTGGTTCATCTCGCTGATCATGGTCAACCCGTTCCGGCTGCTCGCCCAACAGGCCCGGGCCATCAACGCCCAGTCGAACCCCGATGACGTCCAGGTGCGCGGTGTCCGCGAGGCCGAAGAGATCGCCGAGGCCGTCGAGGGCATGCTCGCCCGCATCGGCACCGAGCAGCAGCGCACCAAAGACGCCCTGGAATCCGCGCGCGACTTCGCCGCCGTCGCCTCCCACGAGCTGCGCACACCCCTCACCGCGATGCGCACCAACCTCGAGGTGCTCTCCACGCTGGATCTGGACCGACCGCAGCGCGAGGAACTGGTCAGCGACATCATGCGTACCCAGACCCGCATCGAGGCCACCCTGACCGCGCTGGAGCGGCTCGCGCAGGGCCAGTTGACCACCGCCGACGACCTGGTGCCGCTCGACATCACCGAGCTGCTGGACCGCGCGGCCCACGACGCCATCCACAGCTACCCGGATCTGAAGGTGTCGCTGATACCGTCGCCGACGGTGCTGATGCTGGGCCTGCCGGCCGGGCTACGGCTGGTCATCGACAACGCGATCGCCAACGCCGTCAAACACGGCGGGGCCACCGAGGTGCAGCTGAGCGCGGTCAGTTCGGCGGCCGGTGTCGAGATCGCCGTCGACGACAACGGCTCCGGGGTCCCGGAAGCCGAGCGCACGGAGGTGTTCGAACGCTTCGCCCGGGGCTCCACCGCGTCCCGCTCCGGATCCGGCCTGGGCTTGGCACTGGTCGCCCAGCAGGCCGAATTACACGGCGGCACAGCCGCTTTGGAGAAGAGCCCCCTGGGTGGCGCGCGGCTGGTGCTGCGGCTGCCGGTGCTCTACTAGCTCTTGACGCCGACGGTGATCAGATCCGACAGCAGCATCGTCCACAGCGGGCGCTGCACCCGGTGCTGATCGGCAACGGTCAGTCCGGCGCCCTCGAAGAGCCGCCGCATCTCCTTGGGGGACGGGTTGTGGGCCGGGTTGCGCAGATCGGCGGACAGTTTGTGCAGAGGGAGTTGTTGTCGGGGGCTGATGGTCGTCACCGCCACCAGACCGCCGGGTGCCAGCACTCGATGGAACTCCCGTAAAGCTGCGGGCTGGTCGAAGAAGTGGAACGCCGATGTCGTGACCACCGCATCCAGGAAACCGTCCTCGAAGGGCAGTTGCTCCGCGGGTGCCTTCATCCAGCGCACGCGGTCGGAGCGCTGGCGGGCCTGGGCCAGCATGCCGTCGGACATGTCCAGCCCGTAAACCTCGTCGGGGCGCAGTTCCCATTCGATGCGGTCGGTCAGGATTCCGGTGCCGCAGGCGATGTCGGCGACGCGCTCGACTCCGCGCGCACGCAAGACACTCACCACCTCGTCCTGCGCGGGCCGGTAGACCCAGCGCTGCAGACAGGGTTGGTTGTAAGCCGGAGCAGCGAAACTCCAGAACTTGGCGATCGAGTCGTTCAAGCCGCGGCGCTGCGTCGTGATCGTCACTTCACCGAGTGTAGGACCGGCTTGTCGGTGGGTCGATCTACTGTGCCGAACATGAGTTCGAACAATGACATCCTCGCCGCGTTGAACACCATCGACGAGGCCACCCGTGTGGTCGCGAAGCATTTTCACGACCTTCGGCCCACCGATCAGCGGGCCGTGCTGCTGCGCCTGGAGACCGTCAACAAGCAGATGGCCGGCGTGCAGCGGAGCATCCTCGCCGGCATGGTCTCCGGTCCCACGCCCGTCGAGTTCGTCGGCGCCTCGTGGGATCAGGTGCTGGCGCGGCGCCTGCGCATTCCGGTCGCGGAGGCGCACCGGCGTATCGCCGAGGCCACGCAGAACCAGCCGCGGAGCGCCTAGACCGGCTGCTAGGTGACCAGTGCCACCGAGTTCGCCCGGCGCAACTTGCCCGAAGGCGTCTTCGGGATGGTCCCCGGTCCGAGCACGACGACGTTACGCGGGCGCACGTCCACCTCGGTCACCACCTCGTGGGCCACCTGGCGTTCGATGCGGTGCACCTCGTCGGGGTCCTGGTAGGCGTTGGACTCGACGGCGACGGCGAACGTCTCGCGTGAGTGGCCGGCATCCAGCCGGACGGCCACGGCGCAGCCGGGGCGCACGCCCTCGACGCGTCCAGCGGCCCGCTCGATATCGGTCGGGTAGATGTTGCGGCCCGCCATGATGATGACGTCCTTCACGCGGCCGCACACCACCACGTGTCCGTTGTCGGTGAGATAGCCCAGGTCGCCGGTGTCGTACCAGCCGTGCTCGTCCTGTGCCGGGATGAAACCGCCCATGGTGATGTAACCGGGCGTCAGCGACTCACCGCGCAGCTCGATGACACCGACGCCCCGGGGCGGCATCACATTGCCGTGTTCGTCGACGATGCGGGCCTCGAGATCAGTCAGCAGCGGGCCGAGGGTGGCCAGGCGGCGGGTGTTGCCCTTGGTGGCGGGCACGGCCTGGCGCAGCGCGGCCAGCAGGTCGGCGTCCACCTCGTCGACCACCAGACCGGCGTTGCACTCGGAGAACGAGACCGCCAACGTGGTCTCGGCCATGCCGTAGGCCGGCAGGATCGCCGATTCCTTGAGGCCGAAGGGCTTGCCGGCGTCCAGCAGGTCCTCGACGTCGGCGGGTTCCACGGGCTCGGCGCCGGACAGCGCGAAGCGCAGGGTCGACAGGTCGAACTGGCCGGGCTGGGCCTGGCGGCGCAGCCGCTTGGCCAGCAGCGCATAGGCGAAGTTGGGGGCCGCGGTCATCGTGCCCTTGTACTTGTCGATCAGCTTGGCCCACAGCAGGGTGTCCCGCAGGAAGTCCATCGGCGTGACCTTGACCAGTTCGGCGCCGAAGTACATCGGGATGGTGAGGAAGCCGACCATGCCCATGTCATGGAAGCAGGGCAGCCAGCTGACCATCACGTCTTTGTCGACTTCGTACTCGGCGCCGATGAACATCGCCTCGGCATTGGAGTAGATGTTGCGGTGCGTGATCTGCACCGCCTTGGGCGAACCCGTCGAACCGGAGGTCAGCTGCATCAGCGCCAGATCGTCTTCGCCGGTCTCCACCGGATCGATCGGCTCCGCCTCGAGCAGGTCACCGATCTTGAGGACCTTGATGCCCTTCTCCTCCAGCACCGGGATGGCCACCAGGAAGGGCTCGGACACCACGACGGCCTTGGCCTCGATCATCTGGATCACCGTCAGGGTGTCCTCGGCCCACACGGCCAGATCGGTGCGCGGCGTCGGCTGGTGCAGCATCGTCAGGCTGGCGCCGCGCATCCACAGCGCCTGCGCCGTCGGCGCGATCTCGACCGGGAAGCCGGCCAGCACGCCGATCGCGTCACCGGGGCCCACGCCGCCGGCGGCCAGGCCACCGGCGATGCGGCGGGCCCGCTCGTGCACCTCACCCCATGTGTGCCGCACGGGCTCGTGCGGTTCACCGGTGACCATGCCCTTCGAGCTGGTCGCGGCGTTGTAATACATCTTCTCGGTGAACCTGCTCACGAGGACCTCCTCGGCTTCCGGAGCGACTCGAACGTAGGGGATGTCTGCTGCGGACCGTAGGAGGCGCGCGCACACAATAGAGCTGCGGTTAGGTCTCGAAATGGGTGAATTCCGCGCTGTGGCTGCTGCCCGTCAAAACGCCCGCCGACGGAGCCGGAGGGCGTTCTAGAGGCAACGCATGTCAAATCGGTACTCACCACCGGGAGCCATCTTAAACTCCTCTTAAGTAACTGCCAAACGTTACGGAGTCGAACGGGTTGGCACCACCCGCGCGCCCTGCACCGGCCCGCTCGCCACCCGCACCGTTCGGCACACGCCGGCGCCGGCCAATTCGGTGCCCACATCCACCGCCGCACCCGCCGACGCGCACAGGAAAGCGCAGGTGGGACCGGAGCCGGAGACGATCCCGGCCAGCGCCCCGGCCTCCATGCCCGCCCGCAACGTGCGTCGCAGCGCCGGGTCGAGGCTCAGCGCCGCGGCCTGCAGCTCGTTGCCCAGCAGCGGCGCCAGCTGCGCCGGGTCGCCGGTTGCCAGCGCGGTCAGCAGCGGCTCGGTGTCCCCCAGCCGCGGCGGCTCGCCCACTTCCCGTAACCGGTCGATCTCGGCGAAAACCTTGGGCGTCGACAGGCCGTTGCGGCCGAACGCCAGGACCCAGTGGAAGGTGTTGCGCGCCAGCACCGTCGCCAGTTCCTCACCGCGGCCGGTGCCCAGCGCAGTGCCGCCGTGCAGGGCGAAGGGGACGTCACTGCCCAGCTCGGCGGCCAGGGCGTGCAGATCTCGGCGGGGCACCCCCTGCTCCCACAGGTGGTTGACGGCCACCAGCACCGCGGCGGCGTCGGCGCTGCCGCCGGCCATCCCACCCGCGACGGGGATGGCCTTTTCAATGGTGATCGCGACGTCGGGTGTGCGGCCCACGTGCTCGGCCAGCAGTTCGGCGGCCTGCCAGGCCAGATTGCGTTCGTCGATCGGCAACGTCTCGGCGCCCTCCCCCACGATGTCGAGCGACATCACGTCGGCGGTGCGCACGGTGATCTCGTCGAACAGTGACACGGCGTGAAAGACGGTGGTCAGCTCGTGGTAGCCGTCGGCGCGGGTGTCACCGACGGCGAGGAACAAGTTGACCTTGCCCGGGACGCGGACCGTCACAGATCCAGTCGGCACCCATTCAGCGGCGGTGCTCCCGTCGGATGCGGACACCGCAAAAGGGTAGCCCGGTCGACGATGCGGGCGAGGAACGAGCCCGAGGAGGAAGGGCCGGGCTCCAGGATTCAGCCCGGTCGACGATGCGGGCGCGGGGGCACCCCCAGCGAAGCGAGGGGGCGAACGAGCCCGAGGAGGAAGGGCCGGGCTCCAGGATTCAGCCCGGTCGACGATGCGGGCGCGGGGGCACCCCCAGCGAAGCGAGGGGCCGAACGAGCCCGAGGAGGAAGGGCCGGGCTCCAGGATTCAGCCCGGTCGACGATGCGGGCGCGGGGGCACCCCCAGCGAAGCGAGGGGGCGAACGAGCCCGAGGAGGGCTGAAAAGATCCAGCCGGAAACTACGATTAAAGGGTGCCGCGTCCAGGTGAGGACTTCCACGGGTACGTCGTAGCCCAGGCGCTCGGCCACGGCGGCAGCGCCACCGTGTATCTGGCCCGTCAACCGTCAGCAGGCAACCGCGCGGTGGCCTTGAAGGTGCTCTCCCCCGGCCATCGGACCGAGAACCGGCTGGAACGGATGTCGCGCGAGTTCGACTTCGCCAAGCGGCTACCGCACCCCCACATCATCGAGGTCTACGACCGCGGGACCGACTGGCTGGCGATGCAGTACATCGACGGCGGCAACGCCACCACCTTGCACAGTCTGGACCTCCGGTTGCAGGCGCTGGCGCAGATCGCCGAGGCCCTGGACTTCGCTCACCGGCAGGGCATCGTGCATTGCGACGTCAAACCCGCGAACATACTGGTGCACAAGGACTTTGCGGCCGGCGGTGCAGTGCTCATCGATTTCGGGGTGGCACACTCACTGGCCGAGGACATGGCAATCCGGTTGTCTCGTGATGCCACCCAACGACTCTCCCTCGACCCGGCCAGACGCATCACCCATCAGCGCACCGAACACCCCGCCACGGTCCAGGCGTCACTGCCCTACGCTGCGCCCGAGCTGCTCGCCGGACGCTCGCCGTGCGCGGCCACCGACGAGTACGCCCTGGCGTGCACCGCTGTGGAATTAATCACCGGCACACCGCCTTTCGTCGCCCAGACGGCAGGCGCACTGATCGACGCACAGCTGCACCAGGTGCCGCCGCGGATGTCACGCCAGGTCTCGTGGTTGCCGCACGCCTTCGATTCCATTCTGGCCAAGGCCATGGCGAAAGACCCGGACGCGCGTTATGAGACCTGCTCAGAAATGGTTTCGCTGATTACCCGCCTTTTGCGCTGATCAAACGCTGTTTTTGCGACATAGTTCTGTAACCTATGTTTTACCGCTGCCGAGTTGCCGTGTCCGCGTTGCGAACTAGCGTCTCAGTGATGGGAACCGCTATCGAATATGACAATTCCGCGCTCGCCCATGAGGAAGAGGGTTACCACAAGGGGTTGAAACCCCGGCAACTACAGATGATCGCCATCGGCGGTGCGATCGGCACCGGGCTGTTCATGGGCGCCGGTGGACGCATGAACAGCGCCGGGCCGGGACTGTTCATCGTGTACGCGGTGTGCGGTGTCTTCGTCTTCTTCATCCTGCGCGCCCTGGGCGAGCTGGTGCTGCACCGGCCGTCGTCGGGTTCGTTCGTCTCCTACGCGCGCGAATTCCTGGGCGAGAAGGCCGCTTACGTCGCGGGCTGGATGTATTTCTTCAACTGGGCCTGCACCGCCATCGTCGACGTCACGGCCGTCGCCCTGTACATGCACTACTGGGGTGCGTTCGACGCCGTTCCGCAATGGACCATCGCGCTGATCGCACTGGTCATCGTCCTGACCGTCAACATGATCTCGGTCAAGATCTTCGGCGAGATGGAGTTCTGGGCCGCCCTGATCAAGGTGGTGGCGCTGGTGTCGTTCCTCGTCATCGGGATCGTCTTCCTGGCGGGCCGTTTCGAAGTCGAGGGACAGGCCACCGGATTCTCGGTGGTCACCGACAACGGGGGCCTGCTGCCGACCGGCGCGCTGTCGCTGGTGCTGGTCACTTCGGGCGTCATCTTCGCTTATGCCGCAGTGGAATTGGTGGGCACCGCGGCGGGCGAAACCGAGGACCCGCCGAAGGTGATGCCCAAGGCCATCAACTCAGTGGTGTTCCGTATCGCGGTCTTCTACGTCGGTTCGCTGGTGCTGTTGGCATTGTTGTTGCCGTACACCACATATCAAGAGGGTGAGAGCCCGTTCGTCACCTTCTTCTCCAAGATCGGTGTGCCGGCGGCCGGGGACATCATGAATTTTGTGGTCCTCACCGCGGCGATGTCGAGCCTCAACGCGGGCCTGTATTCCACCGGCCGCATCCTGCGCTCGATGGCGATGAACGGCAGCGCCCCGCAGTTCACCGCGAAGATGAACAAACGCGGTGTGCCGTTCGCGGGTATCGCCCTGACGGCGGCATTCACCGTACTGGGCGTGTTCCTGAACCTGATCGTTCCGTCGGAGGCGTTCAACATCGCGCTCGATCTGTCGGCGCTGGGCATCATCGCCTCCTGGGCCACGATCGTGATCTGCCAGATCCAGCTGTACCGCTGGTCCAAGAAGGGCATCGTGTCGCGCCCGTCGTTCCGGCTGTGGGGCACGCCGTACACCAGCTACGCCACCCTGGTGTTCCTCGGCGCGGTGCTGGTGTTGATGTGCTACGAGAACTACTGGAATCTGATCGCTCTCCTGGTGATCGTGCCCGCGCTGATCATCGGGTGGTACGCGGTGCGCGGCAAGGTCCTTGCCATGGCACAAGAGCGCGTCGGCTACACCGGTAACTATCCGATCGTCGCGCAGACACCGTTGCAGAACGAGTTCCTGAACAAAGACGCCGAGGACTGACACAACACAAAAGAGCCGGCCCGCGATGGGCCGGCTCTTTTGAAAACGAGGGTCAGAACTGCCGGGCGCTCTGCTGCTCCTCAGCGGTGGGCTCCGCCACGGTGCCCGAGCGCTGCAGCAGCCGGACGAACTCGGCGACGGCCAGGGTCTCGCCGCGACGGGCCGGGTCGATGCTGGCGGCCAGCAGCCGGCTGGCGGACTCGTTGCCGGATCCGGCCCATTCCAGGAAGGCGTTGCGGGACGTCTTGCGCCGCTGCGCGAAGGCGATGTCGACGAGTTCGAACACCTTGTCGCGGAAGCCCTCTTCGGTGGGCCACGGCGATGTCTCATAGCGGTCGATCCGGACCAGACCCGAGTACACCCGGGGAATGGGCCAGAACACCGTCGGCGACACCATGCCGAAGCGCCGGACACGGCCGTAGAAGCGCACTTTCACGCTCGGCACGCCGTAGTCCTTGCTGCCCGGCTCGGCCGCCAGTCGCTCGGCCACCTCGGCCTGCACCATCACCATCACGGTGCGGATGGACGGGAACTCCGCGAGCAGGTGCAGCAGCGCCGGGACGGCGATGTTGTACGGCAGGTTGGCCACCAGTGCGGTCGGCTCTTTCTCCAGCTCCGACTTACGCAGCGTGAGGATGTCCTGGTTCAGGACGGTCAACCGGTGGATCTCGCTGTGCGAGTGCTCGGCGATGGTCTGCGGAAGGCGTTCTGCCAGAACAGGGTCGACCTCGACGGCCGTCACGGTGGCGCCACGGTCGAGCAGGCCGAGTGTCAGCGACCCGAGTCCGGGTCCCACCTCGATCACCGTGTCGTGTCGATTGACACCGGAGGCGGACACGATCCGGCGCACTGTGTTGGCGTCGTGAACGAAGTTCTGTCCCAGCGACTTACGCGGACGAAAATCGAGCTCTTTCGCCAGGTTCCGGATCTCGGTCCGACCGAGAAGGCGAATCGTCATGAAACCCCTGTTCTACCGCTGCACGTTGGCCATGCGCCCCAGCCCTGGCGGGCTCGAGTGACTTCTGCGATTGCTATCTGTTCTTCACGAGTTGCCAGGTCTGCACGGGAAGCATAGCGCAGGCCACCCTGTCGCTCCCATGTGTTTTGGTCAAATTGGACACCACCGAAATAGCCGTTGCCTGTATTGATGGCCCAATTACCGCCCGATTCACAACGTGCGAGCGCGTCCCAAATCAGACCGTTTGTCACCTCTGGAACCTCGGTCCCGGGCTTTGCGCCGACCCGCAGCACCGACTGGCGAGCCGGCGTGACAACCATGTTCGCGACCGGCAGCCGGCCGGTCTCGGCGCCGTTGACAGTCGCCACGGCAAACGTCACGTCCTGGGTCCCGGGGGCCCCGGGATCCTCCAGCACCTGACGGCTCATGTTCATGGTCGGATCTTCGATTCGTTGTGCGATCGGTTTCAGCGGTAGCCGTTCGGTGACCTTCTCCATGCGGATACGTGTCACCTGGATCTGCATACCCGCGATGACCGGCGATGATGCTGCCGGAACCACCCGGTCGTTCTGTTCGAGCGGCACGCCGGCCTCGGCGAGCAGGCTCGCGACGTTGGGCGCGGCCAAGGTGACGGTGCGGATGGCGCCGGCGTCGTTGATCTGCACGGTCTTGGCGCTCACCACGGGAAGCGACATGCCTTCGAGAGGAACGCGGCTGCCGCGGGATGCCGCTGCCGGAGCGGTATCGGTCATCGCCAACTGGGCCAGCGCCTCGTCCACCGTCGACGCGGTGGTCCACACCTGCTTGGTGTCCTGGCCGTCGAAGGTGATCTCCAGCGGCTTGCTGCGGCGCAGCACGATGTTCTCGGCGTCCTGCACGCGCTGGTCGGCGGCGGGATAGAGATCGTCACGCTCCCCGACGTCGAAGCCGTTCTCGGTCACGACGTCGATGACGCGGGATTTCATGGTGGAAACGGTCATGGGCGCCCCGTCAACCGTCAAGGTCACGGTCTTGTGGGCGGTGACGGCGAAGCCGCCCGCCACGGCGAGGGTGACGAGCAGAGCCGCAACCAGAATCCGCAGTATCGGTGAGCGTGTCTGATGAAGTTCGGTTAGTGCGTTCAACGTGCGAATATCCCGGTTCCACAGTCCACGAGGACCCTGATGGGTCCTCGATTATCACGAGACGGTAACGAACCGAGTGGAGGGGCGGCAACCCAGCGACGACCGCCATGGCGTCTTACCCCCCTGTCAATTAGCGCTTGAATGCAAACCATACACCGTGCGGGCGTTTGCTGCGCTGCGGCTGGCAAGCATTGTCTCCGGTTTGCCGACGATCTCGGCGAGGGCCCGCACGGTGTACGGCAGGCAGTACGGCTCGTTGGGCGCTCCGCGGTAGGGATGCGGGGTCAGAAACGGTGCGTCGGTCTCGACCAGCAGCTGGTCCTCAGGGACAAGCCTGGCGGCTTCGTGCAACGCCTTGGCGTTGCGGAAGCTGACCGTGCCCGACAAACTCAGGTACCAGCCCGCGTCGACGCACGTGCGCGCCATCTCGGCATCAGACGAGAAGCAGTGGAAGATCACCGTCTCGGGGGCGCCCTCGCCGCGCAGCACATCCAGCACCGCGGCGTCGGCGTCGCGGTTGTGGATCATCAACGGCTTGCCGGTTCGCTTGGCCAGGTCGATATGCCAAGCGAAGCCTTCCCGCTGGGTGTCGGGATCCGCGCAGCCCTCCAGTCGGCCCGGCCAGTACAGGTCCATCCCCGTCTCACCGATGGCCACCACCCGCGGATCGGTGGCCAGCTGCTCCAGCTCGGCGCGCGCGGCGTCGTCCAGGGCGTTGGCCCGGGTCGGATGCATGGCCACCGCGGCGTACACCCGCTGGTCCCAGTGCGCGGCCTGCACCGCCCAGCGAGCCGCGGCCAGATCGTCGGCGATGGTCACCACGGCCTCGACACCGACGGCGCCGGCCCGGTCCAGGATCTCCGTCACACCCGCGGCGTCGGTGGCCCCACAGGCGTCGAGGTGGGTGTGCGCATCGATCAGCGGCGCCAGGGGCGGCGGCGCCGGGGGTGCATCACGCATGGCTGAACGTTTCGAACTCACCGCCACACCATAAAGTGGGGCCTGATGAGCGAGCCTTTCTACGTGACCACCGCGATCGCCTACCCCAACGGCGCACCGCATGTCGGGCACGCCTACGAGTACATCGCCACCGACGCGATCGCCCGCTTCAAGCGGCTCGACGGTTTCGACGTGCGCTTCCTCACCGGCACCGACGAGCACGGCCTCAAGATGGCGCAGACCGCGGCGGCCGAGGGCATCTCGACCGCGGACCTGGCGCGGCGCAATTCCGACGTGTTCCAGCGGCTTCAGGAGAAGCTGGGCGTCACCTTCGACAGGTTCATCCGCACCACCGACGCCGACCACCTCGAGGCCTCCAAAGCCATCTGGAATCGGATGAACGAGGCCGGCGACATCTACCTGGACTCCTACGCCGGCTGGTACTCCGTGCGGGACGAACGCTTCTTCGCCGCCGACGAGACCGAGGAACTGCCCGACGGCACCCGGATCGCCACGGAGACCGGCACCCAGGTCACCTGGACCGAGGAGCAGACGTACTTCTTCCGACTCTCGGCATACACGGACAAGTTGCTCGAGCTCTACCGGGCACACCCGGAGTTCATTGCTCCCGATGTCCGGCGCAACGAAATCGTGAGTTTCGTCTCGGGCGGCCTGACCGACCTGTCGATCTCGCGCACCACCTTCGACTGGGGCGTCCCGGTCCCCGATCACCCCGACCACGTGATGTACGTCTGGGTGGACGCGTTGACCAACTACCTCACCGGGGTGGGTTTCCCCGACACCGACTCCGCGTCCTACCGCCGGTTCTGGCCCGCTGACCTGCACATGATCGGCAAGGACATCATCCGGTTCCACACCGTCTACTGGCCGGCGTTCCTGATGTCGGCGGGCCTTACGCTGCCGAAACGAGTGTTCGCGCACGGGTTCCTGTTCAACCGCGGCGAGAAGATGAGCAAGTCCATCGGCAACACCGTCGACCCGTTGGCCCTGGTCGACGCCTTCGGCCTCGACGCCGTGCGTTTCTTCCTGCTGCGCGAGGTGCCGTTCGGCCAGGACGGCAGTTACAGCGAGGAAGCCATCATCTCGCGCATCAACACCGATCTGGCCAACGAGCTGGGCAATCTCGCGCAACGCTGCCTGTCGATGGTGGCCAAGAACCTCGACGGTGTGGTGCCCGACCCCGGGTCACTGAACGCTGACGACACCGCGTTGCTCGCCGACGCCGACGCCCTGCTCGGAAAATCCCGCGAGGCGTTCGACCAGCAGGCCATGCACCAGGCCCTGGAAGCCATCTGGCTGACCCTGGGTGCCACCAACCGGTACTTCTCCGCCCAGGAGCCGTGGGTGCTGCGCAAGTCGGAGTCTCCGGCCGACCAGCAGCGATTCCGGTCGGTGTTGTACGTGACGATGGAAGTGGTGCGTATCGCGGCGCTTCTGGTGCAGCCGGTGATGCCCACAGCGGCGGCCAAGCTGCTCGATCTGTTGGGTCAGCCGGCCGAGCAGCGGGATTTCACTGCCATCGCTACCCGCCTGGCCCCCGGCACGGAACTGCCGGCGCCGACGGGAGTCTTCCCCCGCTACCAGACCGAGTGATCTGCGCCACACCCTGTCACATCCGGATGACCGGCGGTGTCTTGAGGTCAGGCGGCTCACCGAGGAGCCCACTGACCGAAGGACGAGAAATGAATGCAGACAAGAGCACCCGTGCCATCGTGATCGGCGGCGGCTATGCCGGAGTGCTGGCAGCCAACCGGCTGACCCAGCAGTGCGCGGTCACGCTGATCAACCCCCGCCCGCAGTTCGTCGAACGGATCCGGCTGCACCAGCTGGTGGCCGGCAACGACGACGCCGTGGAAGGGTATGACAGCCTGCTGCACGGCGATGTCGAGATGGTGGTCGACGCGGCCGCCCGCATCGACGCGCCGGCCCGGCGCGTCATCCTGGCCTCCGGCGCCGAGCTCGGGTACGACTACCTGGTGTACGCGGTCGGCAGCACCGGATCGGTTCCCGTAGGTGTGCCCGGGGCGGCCGAGTTCGCTTACCCGCTAAGCGATTTCGAGCAGGCCGCGCGGCTGCGTGACCGGCTCGCCGACGTTCCGCTGTCTGCGCCGGTCGTGATCGTGGGCGGTGGGCTGACCGGCGTCGAGGCCGCCTCGGAGTTCGCCGAAGCGGGTCGTCAGGTCACCCTGGTCACGTCGATCCTCGGCCCGTCACTGTCGGCAGCCGGCCGCAAGTCGGTGGCCAAGCGGTTGCGCAAGCTCGGTGTCACGGTGCTCGACGGCGCCGCAGTCACCGCGGTGTCCGCCGCCGAGGTGCAACTCGACGGTGGCCGTTCACTACCCAGCGCTGTGACCGTGTGGACGGCCGGTTTCGGCGTGCCGGGCCTGGCGGCCGCCAGCGGACTCACCACCGACGCCCTCGGACGCCTGCTCGTCGATGAGACACTGACCAGCGTGGACGACTCGCACATCATCGCCGCCGGCGACGCCGCGTCGCCCTCGGATCTGCCACTGCGGATGAGCTGCCAGGCCGCCCTGCCGATGGGCGCCCAGGCCGCCAACACCGTGCTCGCACGCATCGCCGGCACGGATCCGGCCACCCTCTCACAGGCGATGACGGGTCAGTGCATCAGCCTGGGTCGCGCCGGCGGGACCATCCAGCTGGCACACACCGACGACACCGTGCGCAACCTCTACATCAGTGGTCGCACAGCGGCTTTCATCAAAGAGCAGGTCTGCAAGGGCACGCTGGGTTTCCTGCGCAAGGAAGCCCGCAAGCCGGGCTCGTACTTCTGGCTCAAGGGCGGCAAGCGGGACCGCCGGCTCGCGCACGCCCAGCAGCAACAACGGGTCACCGTCTGATGGACGAGCACGCCGAGCGGTTCACCCACCTGCGACCACTGCTGTTCACCATCGCCTACGAAATCCTGGGTACGGCAACAGAATCCGATGACGTGCTCCAGGAGAGCTATCTGCGGTGGGCGCAGGTGGATCTCGATACGGTGACCGACACCAAGGCCTACCTCGCCCAGCTGGTGACCCGCCAGTCGCTCAATGCTCTTCGGGCACAGTCGCGACGGCGCGAGGAGTACGTCGGGCCGTGGTTGCCGGAGCCACTGTTGGTGCAGACACACGATGCCAGCGCCGATGTGGTGCTGGCCGAGTCGGTGTCGATGGCCATGATGGTGGTGCTCGAGACGCTGACCCCCGACGAGCGCGCCGTCTTCGTCCTGCATGAGGTGTTCGGGTTCGGGCATGACGAAATCGCCTCGGCCATCGGCAAATCGGCGGCAGCGGTGCGTCAGATGGCGCACCGCGCCCGCGAGCACGTGCAGTCCCGCCGCAAGCGGTTCTCGCCCGTCGACCCGCAGGAGTCGGCCGAGCTGACCACCCGGTTCTTCACCGCAGCGGCCACCGGTGATCTGGAGCAGTTGGTGTCGATGCTGTCGCCGGATGTGGTGTGGACCGCCGACAGCGACGGCAAGGTGAGCGCCGCCCGCCGCCCGGTGGCTGGTGCCGTCAACGTCGCCCGCCTGATCCTGGGCCTGATCCGGATCGCCGGCGACACCGGACGCGTCGAACCCGCGATGTACAACAACACTCCGGCGCTGACGCTGTACCTGGGGGAGCGCCTCGAAGGTGTCATCCTGTTCGACTACACCGACGGCAAGATCACCAATTTCTACGCCATGCGCAACCCGGAGAAGCTCGGCACCGTGCTGGTACCGCGGCAGATCAGCCGGTGAATTCCGGCGTCTGCCAAGCTTGAGGCATGCGCATCGACCGGCTGGGCAGTCTCGGCGGTTCACCCGTCGTGTTGCGCGCTGTCGCCGCTGCCACCACCCGGCTGGGATTGGCCCCACCGGCCGCGTTGTCCGGCGACTGGTTCGGGTCGTCAGCGGTGATCGCGCCGACACTGTGCGCCGAGCCGACGCCGCCGCAGCAGGCCTTCGATGTCGAACCGGGTACCGGCGGCGGTGGCGCGGTGGGCGGTGGCTGGCTCGGTTATCTGTCCTATCCCGACGCCGGCGCCGACGGCACCGCGCACCGCGTCCCGGAGGCGGCGGGCGGCTGGACCGATTGTGTCCTGCGCCGCGACGACGACGGGGTGTGGTGGTTCGAGGATCTGACGGGCGCGCCCATGCCGGACTGGTTGCGCGACGCCCTCGGTGTCGCGGTCGCGGCCAGACCGTGGCGCATCGATTGGTCCGCCCCGGATCGGGCCACCCATGAGGCCGGGGTGCTGGCCTGCCTGGACGCGATCGGCGCCGGCGAGGTGTACCAGGCCTGCGTGTGCACCCAGTTCACCGGCGAGCTGCGCGGCGAGCCGCTGGAATTCTTCGCCGACGCGGTGGGGCGCACCTCCCCGGCCCGCGCGGCGTTCGTCGCCGGGC
This sequence comes from Mycolicibacterium sp. SMGY-1XX, assembly GCF_059132455.1. Classification (NCBI taxonomy): domain Bacteria; kingdom Bacillati; phylum Actinomycetota; class Actinomycetes; order Mycobacteriales; family Mycobacteriaceae; genus Mycobacterium; species Mycolicibacterium sp. SMGY-1XX. Next base: position 1,226,069 of record NZ_CP101139.1, on the reverse strand, counting down.
GGTGGGGCGCGGTGGCGTCGCTGTCACCTGAGCTGTTCCTGCGCCGCCGCGGCCAGACCGTGTGGTCGAGCCCGATCAAGGGCACGTTGCCGTTGCACGCCGATCCGGCCCTGCTGCGCGAGTCGGTCAAGGACGTCGCCGAGAACGTCATGATCGTCGACCTGGTCCGCAACGACCTGGGCCGCGTTGCGGCCACGGGGACGGTGCGGGTGCCGGAACTGCTGGCGGTCCGGCCCGCCCCCGGGGTGTGGCATCTGGTGTCGACCGTCGCCGCCGAGGTGCCCACGACCGTCACCAACCGGGAACTGCTGGAGGTCACCTTCCCGCCGGCGTCCGTCACGGGCACCCCTAAACAGCGTGCGCGCGAACTGCTTTCGGGGTGGGAACCACGTCGTCGCGGTGTCTATTGCGGCACCGTCGGGCTGGCGTCACCGGTGGCGGGCACCGAACTGAACGTCGCCATCCGGACCGTGGAGTTCGACGCGCACTCCCGTGCGGTGCTGGGGGTCGGCGGCGGGATCACCGCCGATTCGGACCCGGCCGCCGAGTGGGCGGAATGCCTGCACAAGGCGGCGCCGACGATCGGCCTGCCTCAGTCGCGCGACTTGAGCACGGCGTCGTAGAGCGCGCGCCGCGATGGCGCGCCGGGGTGTGCGGCCACCACCTGCTGGCACGCGTCCTTGACCCGCACCCCTTGTTCCGTCAGTTCGACGACCTCGGCCACCAAGGTGTCGAGATCCACCTGCGGAACCGCTCCGGCGAGCACAACCGTGATCTCGCCCAGTACGCCGTCGGCAGCCCACTCGGCGAGTTCGGCCAGGGTGCCGCGGACGATGTCCTCGTGGGTTTTGGTCAGCTCGCGACACACCACGGCCCGGCGGTCGCCGCCCAGCACGTCGGCGGCCTCAAGAAGCAGGTCGGCCAGACGGCGCGGTGACTCGAAGAACACGCAGGTGCGCTGCTCGGCGGCCAGCATGCCGAGCCACGCCCGGCGGGCCTTCCGCGGCGCGAAGCCCTCGAAGCAGAAGCGGTCCGACGGCAGACCCGACACCGCCAGCGCCGTGGTGACGGCCGACGGACCGGGCAGGCAGCTCACCGGTATCCCGGCCTCGACGCAGCCGGCCACCAGCCGGTAACCGGGGTCACTGATCAACGGCATGCCCGCGTCGGTGACCGCCAGCACCGTCGCGCCGGCTTTCATGTCCTCGATCAGGGCGGGCGCTCGTGCCTGCTCGTTCTGGTCGAACAGGCTGACCACCCGGCCGCCCAGCCGAACCTCCAGCGCGGTGGCCAGCGTCCGGATCCGCCGGGTGTCCTCGGCGGCGACGATATCGGCGGTTGCCAGAGCGTCACGTAGGCGTGCCGACGCGTCGCCAGGTTGCCCCAGGGGCGTGGCGCCCAGCAGCAGACGGCCACCACTCATGGGATGCGAGCCTACGGTCCGTAAAATCGCAGCCGATGACCGCTCCCACCACTGTGCTGCCGGAGCGTGCCGTACCCGTGATCAGCCCCGGCCCGCTCGTCCCCGTCGCCGATTTCGGTCCCGTCGACCGGGCGAACGGCTGGATCATGACCGCGATCGTCACCGCGCTGGCATTGGTGACACGATTCCTGAATCTGCAGTCGCCCACCGACGGCGGCACCCCGGTCTTCGACGAGAAGCATTACGCCCCCCAGGCGTGGCAGGTGCTGCACAACGGCGGGATCGAGGACAACCCCGGTTATGGGCTGGTGGTGCACCCGCCGCTGGGCAAGCAACTGATCGCGATCGGCGAGTGGATCTTCGGCTACAACGGGCTCGGTTGGCGGTTCACCGGAGCGCTGCTCGGCGTGATCATGGTGGCGCTGGCGGCCAGGACGGTCCGGCGGATCAGCCGGTCCACACTGGTCGGCGGGATCGCCGGAGTGCTGTTGGTCGCCGAGAGTGTGTCGTTCGTGACGGCCCGGACGGCGCTGCTGGACGGGTTTCTGGTGTTTTTCGTCGTCGCCGCGTTCGGGGCGCTCATCGTCGACCGCGACCAGGTGCGGATGCGGATGCACAACGCGCTGCTCGACGGCCGCATCAACGAAACGCCGTGGGGCCCTCGCCTCGGGGTGCGGTGGTGGCGCTTCGGCGCCGGCGTACTGCTGGGCCTGGCGTGCGCGACGAAGTGGTCGGGCCTGTACTTCGTGTTGTTCTTCGGGCTGATGTCGCTGGCTTTCGATGTGGCCGCCCGTCGTCAGTACCGGGTGCCGCGGCCGTGGCTGGGAACGCTGCGGCGCGATCTCGGCCCCACCGCCTACGTCATGGGTGTGATTCCGCTGGCGGTTTATCTGGCCAGCTTCTGGGGCTGGTTCGCGTCCGAGACCGCGGTGGACCGGCACGCCGCTGGGCAGGAAATCGGCGAACGGCAGTGGTGGCAGCCACCCGATGCCATCCGCTCGCTCTGGTACTACACGGCCAAGGCCTATGAGTTCCATTCCGGGCTGACCAACGCCGCGGGCAACCACCACCCGTGGGAATCCAAACCGTGGACCTGGCCGATGTCGCTGCGGCCCGTGCTCTATGCGATCGATCAGGACAACGTCCCCGGCTGCGGTGTGCAGTCCTGTGTGAAGGCGGTCATGCTCGTCGGCACCCCGGCGATGTGGTGGCTCGCGGTTCCGGTGCTGCTGTACACGGCGTGGCGCACCTTCATCCGCCGGGACTGGCGCTACGCCGTGGTGTTGGTCGGCTACTGCGCCGGCTGGCTGCCGTGGTTCGCCGACATCGACCGGCAGATGTACTTCTTCTACGCCGCCACCATGGCACCGTTCATGGTGATGGCGATCGCGCTCATCTGCGGCGACATCCTCTACAAACGCAATCAGAACGCTGAGCGCCGGACCCTGGGGTTGCTCGTCGTGTGCTTCTACATGGCGCTGGTCGTGACGAACTTCGCGTGGTTGTTCCCGGTGTTGACCGGACTGCCCATCTCCCAGGCCACCTGGAACATGCAGATCTGGCTGCCCAGTTGGCGCTAGCTCCGGGTTCCCCTCCTGGGTGCTACGCCGATCCGCAGTCCACGGTCGCCGGCCGCCGCCCACTGGGACTGCCCAACAACCCCCACCTGCGCCACCAACCCCCAAACACCGCCAACCGCCCCCACCGGCGCAGCCCACGACCGCCACACACCCCGACCCGCGCCAACCACACGACCCTCAGCTGCACCCGGGCGTAGCACCCGGACAGTCGGGTGGTGCCGCCCCGCACCACCGCGCAGGAACTCCCCCGCGGCCATATCCCACCCCGCACGCTATGCCGATCCGCAGTCCACGGTCGCCGGCCGCCGCCCATTGGGACTGCCCAACAACCCCCACCTGCGCCACCAACCCCCAAACACCGCCAACCGCCCCCACCGGCGCAGCCCACGACCGCCACACACCCCGACCCGCGCCAACCACACGACCCTCAGCTGCACCCGGGCGTAGCACCCAGGATCCATACACACCTGGTGATTGATCCCCAGTTGACGGCGTCGGCGGTTGGCGGCGCGACAGGGCGCCGTCATCGCGCGTCACGATGACCCGTGATGCGAGCAATCATCGGCAGCGAACTCTTGGCCGCGGGCATCCTGACCCGAGGCCAACTCCGCGCCCGGTACACCCGGGTGCTCACCGACGTGTATCTGCCACGCGATTGCGAACCGACGGTCGTCGACTACGCGGAGTCCGCTTGGCTGTGGTCGGGACGCACAGGCGTCATCACCGGTATCGCGGCCGCAGCGCTTCACGGAGTCACCTGGATTGACGTCGACGCGCCCATCGAAGTGCTCACCAGCAGGAGATCCTCCGACCCCAGACTGATCACCAGAAGAGAACGCCACCACGACGACGAAGTTCGGAGGCTCACATCCGGTGTGTTGATCACCTCGCCGGCGCGCACGGCGCTCGACCTCGCCCGTCACCACCCACGCCTCGTCGCGGTGAAACACCTCGACGCGCTGGCGGCCGTCACCGGCATCTCGCGGACCGAGATCGCCGCGCTGACCCACCGCTACCGGGCGGTCCCCAACATCAGAGAGTGCTGGGATCCGTTGCGACTCATGGACGGTGGCGCCAAGACGCCGCGCGAAACCGAGCTGCGTGTGGCGATGGTTGACGCCGGCCTACCGAAACCCGCCACGCAGATCTGGGTGAACAACGGCGCGCGGTCCGCCATCGTTCCACTGGGTTGGGAACAACAGCGGATCGGGCTCACCCCCGCCCACCTGCTCGACAAAGGCGACCAACTCAGCCGCAGCAACATCCTGCAACTGATGAACTGGATCAACCTCTTCGTCCCGGCGGACGAGAAGCTGACGACCACCGCCCACTGGGTCCGTGAGGCGTTCCATGTCCAAAAGTGCCGGGGCCTGTTCTGAACGGAACTACAGCGGGTCGCGCGCCGCCGGACACGACATACACCGCGGCCCGCCCCGGCCGGTACCCAGTTCGGATGCCGCGATGCGCAGCACCTCGATACCCGAATCCTCCAGTCGCGCATTGGTTTCGGTGTTGCGTTCGTAGGCGACGACGACTCCCGGCGCCAGGGCCAGAGTGTTGTTGCCGTCATCCCACTGCTCCCGCTCGGCCGTGACGGGATCCAGACCGGTGTCGATCACCCGCAGCTTGGCGATTCCCATCGCGTCGGCCGCGGCATCAACAAACGGCGCGGCCCGGTCGATCTTGACCCCGCCGCCGTCGACCCGGTGAATCGTGAACGCCGACAACGAGTCCACGATGTTCGGGTACATCACCACAGCGTCGGTGTCGACCATCGTGCACACCGTGTCGAGGTGCATCTGAGCGCGTTCCTGCGCAATCGGCACGGCCAGCACGGTGTGCGCCAGATCGTCGTCGAACAGGCTGCGCGCCAACGCCTCCGCACCCGCGGGGGTGGTGCGCTCCCCCACCCCGACCGCCACCACACCGGGCGCCAGCAGGAGCACGTCCCCGCCTTCCACCGGTGCCGACCGCGACTCGTATGCCCGTCGCACTCCCAGGAACCGCGGGTGATGGGCATAGATGAGGTCGGTCAGCGAAGTCTCGCGGATCCGGGCCGGCATCGACAGGGAGGTGATGGCCACCCGCGGCCCGATCCAGAACGACGAGTCCCGGGTGAACAGCAGATTGGGCAGCGGGTCGATCACAAAATCGGCGCCATGATGCATACGGCGCACCAGCGACAGTTCCTGCTCGCCGAACGGCAACTCGTCAAAGGTCATGCCCGCCATCAGCACATGAGCCAGCGAATGGGCGTCGAGGGTGCGCAGGTACGCTGCGAGTTCCTGCGACAGCGGTAATCCCAGCCGGCGGGCATCCACCGCCGCGGAGATCCCGTGCATGCGTGCCGCGCCGCTGGCCAGCGCTTCGGACAACAAGTCGGGCAGCAGCAGCACTTCGACACCGCGCGAACGCAACAGCGCGGCGAAGGCGTCGTGCTCCTCCTGCGCACGCGACACCCAGGGCAGGCCGTCGAAGAGCAGCGTGTCGTTGTTGCGGGGAGTCAGCCGCTGCAGCTCGGCGCCCGGCCGATGCAGGATCACCACCCGCAACCTGCCGACCTCGGAATTCGAGCCAAGCTGGGCGACACTCACGTCTAGCACCGTAGCGCGATTCCGTGCCTCAACTATTGTTCAGGTGTATGGAGACCAACGATCTGGCTCCCGGGGAGCTGGCCCACCGGGCCGGCGTCGCGGTCTCCGCGCTGCATTTCTACGAGCGCGAAGGCTTGATCAGCAGCCGTCGCACCTCGGGTAATCAGCGCCGCTACGCCCGCGACACCCTGCGCCGGGTCGCTTTCATCCGGATGTCGCAGCGCCTGGGCATCCCGCTGGCCAGGGTGCGTGAAGCGCTGGCGACGCTGCCCACCGACCGGGTGCCCACCAGCAAGGACTGGGCCAAGTTGTCGGCGGGCTGGCGGCAGGATCTCGACGACCGCATCCTGCACCTGCAGCGCCTGCGCGACAACCTCGCCGACTGCATCGGCTGCGGCTGCCTGAGCTTGAAGACGTGCATGCTCTCCAACCCCGGTGACGTACTCGCCGAGAACGGGCCGGGCGCCGCGCGGCTCTAGACATCCCGTCGCTTCGCTCGCGGTTTTCGAACGCGTGTGCGATACAGTGGAACACGTGTCTGTGGCAGTTCAGGATTCCCTGTTCGACCATGAAGAGCGCCGCACCCTGTCCAACGGCGCGTGGATCGACGTCCGCTCGGGGTGGATCGAGGACGTCGAGTACGCCCGCACGCTGTTCGACGAACTGCGCGAGGCAGTACCGTGGCGCGCCGAGCGCCGCAAAATGTATGACCGCGTGCTCGATGTCCCGCGACTGGTCAGCTTTCACAACCTGCTCGAGGGGCCGGTGCCCCACCCGGCCCTCAAGCAACTCCGCCGGCGACTCAACGACATCTACGCCGGCGAACTGGGCGAACCATTTGTCAGCGCAGGCCTGTGCCTGTATCGCGACGGCAACGACAGTGTGGCCTGGCACGGCGACACCGTCGGCCGCAGCAGCACCGAAGACACCATGGTCGCGATCGTGAGCCTGGGTGCCGCACGCACATTCGCGTTACGGCCCCGCGGCGGCGGGCAGTCGCTGCGCATCCAGCACGGCCATGGCGACCTGCTGGTGATGGGCGGGTCGTGTCAGCGGACGTGGGAACACGCCATCCCGAAAACCAGCAAGCCGACCGGGCCCCGGATCAGCATCCAGTTCCGGCCCCGCGACGTGCGCTAGTGCCGCGTCAGCCCGCGCGGATGGCGGCCACAGCGTCCGACAGCAACTTCTCCGCGCGCGCCGTGTCCACCGGCACCACCGGCTTGTCGGGAACCACCAGGGGATTGGCCGTCACGATCACCTGGTAGTCGCCGAAGTGCGCCAGATAGCTGTAGATCTCCCCGGTCTGCGGTTTGCCGTTGACGGTGGTCTGCAGCACGCGATGCACGCCCTGGGTCTGCACCCCGTCGATCTGGGGTGTCGGGACCACCTCGACGGTGCCGCGCAGTGCTCCGCCGGCGAAATTCACCTTCTGGCAGTTGTCGGGCCGTTCGACCGTCGGGACGGGTTCGCTGGTCTCCATCGCGATGGTGATGAACCGCAGACCTTCCCCTTCAGCCGACACCGCCGCCATGTTGCCCTTGAGGTCGGCGGGCATCTGCTGGCCCGCGGCGAACTGCGCGCAATCGGCCGGTTCGAATTTCAGCCCTTCCGGCAGTTTCTGCGCCGCGAGCAGCTTGGGGTCGATGCCGGTGGTGGGCACCTCGGTGACCTTGAACTCCGGTCCGAAAGAACCTTTCAGCTCGGAGACCTTGGCGATATCGGCCGACGAATCCTCGGCCGCCTCACCTTCACCCGAGGAGCATCCGGCGAGTGCGCCGACGCTCGCGAGGGCAACCGGGATGACGACGATTGCTTTGCGAATCCACATCGAGGGTCAATCTACCCACGCAAAGTGCCGACCGCCGTCACCAGTAGGTCACTGGCGTACTGCGGCGGCAGCGGCACATCGATCGATCCGGGATCCGTCACCAATGTGACGAACACCATGTGCTCACCGACGTACGCCATGAAAGTTTCAGCCCGCGAATCGGTTTCGGTTCCGGATTCCACCACGTTACGGATCACGCTGCTGGCGCCGAGCGTGGCCGCGCCGTCGATCACCGGCGCATCCACCAGGCTCACCTCGGCTGAGGACCCCCCGTAGTTCATCGCCCACCGGCCGCACTCGGCGAGGAGCACGGGGTCCAGCCCCACCAGACCCGTGCCGCCCGACACCACCACGACATGGATGATTCCGCCCGGTCCGGATCCCGACACGCCCTGTGCCGGTCCGTCGGGCATCGGGTCCACCAGCGCGGCGCACTGCGGCGGCTCCGCTGTCCATCCGCGGCCGAACCCCCAGAACGCCACCGGTGACGAGGCGTAACCGCCGACCTCGGCGACCTCGTAGCCCTCGGGCAGTTCCGGCCGGATCCGCCGGATGCGGTCAGGGTCGACGTCGGCGGTGTGCAACTCCGGCGCCGCGGTGGGCGACGGTTCGGTTGCCGGGGGCACGCTCGGCGCTGCGCACGCGGCCAGCACGGTGACAGTCAGGACGCCCAGCGTCAATGACTTCACCGGCCCTTACTACCACAGGCGGATGCGTCAGCGGTTGAGGCGCCAGATATCGGACGACATCACCGTGGCGAATGTGCACCACAGCGGATACGGCGCAAGCGCAAGTCCCGCTTGTGGATTCACCTTTGCCGTGCGCCGCGCCAGGTCCGCACTGCTGAGTGCCAGCGCTCCCGCCGCGATCGCCGAAGGGCCGAGCTTGTGCGCTTTGAAGAACAACCAACTCCAGCTCGCGTTGAGCACCAGGTTGGTGCCCAGTGCGGCGATGTACGCGCGTGCTTCGGCGGGATTCTGGGCGCGCAGCTTGTCGATGGTGCCGGCCGAGGTGATGGCGATATCGCCGTACAGCGTGGTCCAGGCCACCGGGAACACTCCGTTGGGCGGCACGTAGGACGGCTTCTTCAACGTCGGGTACCAGGTTTCGACACCGGCCTTGCTGGCGATGCTTCCGATGACGGCCGCGGCCGCGGTGCCGAGTCCGGTCGCGATCAAGGTGCGTGAGGGCATGGTCTGACGCTACCTGTCGCCTTTTCGTCACCCGCCGGTGCTTTGCTCACCGTAGGCTGCCCGGGGAGAACCATCTCGAAGGAGACCACACCGATGAAGAAGCTCACCTCAGTCGCTGGTGCGGGCATCACCGCGCTCGCCCTCGGCCTCGCCCTCGTGGGCTGCGGCTCGGACTCGTCGACCGAGGCCACCAGCTCGTCGACCACCAGCAGCGTGGAGGAAGAGACCTCGACCACCTCCGCGGAGGCCGCATCCCCGACACCGGCCCAGCCGGCCGGCGCCAACGAGACCATCCAGGACTACATCGTCCAGAACGGCATCCAGGAATCCGGGGTCAAGCGTGGCGATCCCGGCACCCCCACGGTCAACCTCCCGGTCCCCCCCGGTTGGCAGCAGCGCGACGATCTCGCCGAGGCACCGTACGGCGCCATTTTCTTCCCCGGTAGCGCGGTGCCGGGGAACCCGCCCCGGATCCTGGCGCTGATGTCGAAGCTGACCGGTGACGTCGACACCGAGAAGCTGCTCCAGTACGCCCCGGGCGAGTTGCAGAACATGCCCGGCTGGCAGCCGATGAACCCGGGCACCCGCAACCAGCTGAGCGGATTCGAGGCGTTCCAGATCGCCGGCGCTTATGAGATCGATGGCCGCAAAGGCATGATCGCGCAGAAGACTGTCGTCATCCCCGCCGATGACGGAGTGTTCGTGCTGCAGCTCAATGCCTATGCCGACCAGAGCGAAGCCCCTCTCCTCGGCGACGCCACGGCACTCATCGACCAGCAGACGAAGATCACCGCCGCCTGAGTTATCAGGCCCGCGAGATCCTCGACGCTTCGGCGATCTGCTCGGGCGACGGCCGCACCCCGGTGTAGCGCTCGAACTGTTCGGCGGCTTGCAGGGCGATCACCTCGGCTCCGGTGATCACCTGCTTGCCCGCCGAGCGGGCCGCGACGATCAGCGGCGTCTCCGACGGCAACGCCACCACGTCGAACACGGTGTCGGCAGCGGCGATCATGTCGGCGTCAAACGGGCTGTCGTGTTCTTCGGGTCCCCCTGCCATGCCGACCGGGGTCACGTTCACGATGATCGAGGCCGTCGCCCCGCCGACATGGGGACGCCAGTGATAGCCGAGCCGCTCTGCCAGCTCGGGGCCGGCCGTTTCGTTGCGCGCGACCAACGTTCCCTGCTGAAACCCCTTGTCGCGGAACGCTGATCCCACCGCGCTGGCCATGCCGCCACTGCCGTGGACCAGCACCGTCTGCTGCGGGTTCAGGCCGTACTGCGCGATCAGTTTCTCGATCGCGATGTAGTCGGTGTTCGCCGCGGTCAGCACGCCGTTGTCGTTGACGATCGTGTTCACCGAATTGATCACCCGCGCGGAATCCTCCACGTGGTCGACGAGCGCGAGCACATCCTGTTTGAACGGCATCGACACCGAGCAACCGCGAATCCCCAGCGCCCGGACCCCGCCGATGGCCGCCACGATGTCGGTGGTGGTGAACGCCTTGTAGAGGAAGTCCAGTCCGAGTTGGTCGTAGAGGTGGTTGTGGAACCGGGTGCCGATGTTGCTGGGCCGCGCGGCCAGCGAGATGCACAGCGTGGTGTCCTTCGACAGCGGTGGTCGTGTCATCGCCGCTCCTGCCCTACAAGGCCCGGATCATCTGGCGGGCAACATCTTCGATGCGTTTCTCGGTCTTGCTGTCAAACGGCAGCGCGGTGGGCACGTCCACCACGGTGGTGACGATTCCCAGGTCCTCCCGTTCCCAGCGGGCGCCGGCTCTGTTGAAGATGGTGCGCATCGCCAGATTCTCCGACAGCACCCGACCCGAAAAGGTCTTGACCCCGGCCACCCGGGCCGCCACCGCCAACGCACCCATCAAGTAGGTCCCGATCCCCCGGCCCTGATACTCGTCACCCACCGTGAACGCGATCTCGGCGGTGCTGCTGTCACGTTCGTCGCGCACGTAACGCGCGTCGGCCACGACATCGCCGTTCTCGGTGGTGACCACCCAGACGAAGTGGTCGACGTAATCGACTTCGAACAGGTAGCGCATCAGCGCTTCGGTGGGCACCCGCGGCGACTGGAATCGCCGGTAGAGCGTTTCGCTGGAGAACTCGACGGGCCCGTTCGTGGTGCGCGCACTGTCGCCGGGCAGCACCGGCCGCACCAGTAGCCGGGTCCCGTCGGTCGTGGTCATCGGGATCGGAGTGATGAACGCCGCGAGGCGCTGGCGGGCGGTGCGGATGAGCATCGCGAGCACACCCGGCAGTTCGATCAATTCGTCGAACGCCTGGTCCCCGCCGACCCACCCGTCGAGCTCTTCGATCGCCGTGACGGTCGCGGTGCGCGGCGAATGCCGTAGCAACGCGATTTCGCCGACGATGCGCCCGGATGCGACGTCGGTGACAAACGAATAGCCGTCGTCACTCTCGCGTGAGATCTCGACCCGGCCGTGGTGGATGATCAGGAAGAAGTCGGCGGAATCGCCCTGGGTCATCAGGGTCTCACCCACGCCGGCCTTGATCGGCTTCAGCTCTCTGGCCAGCGGATACAGGTCGGCGCCGAAGCAGTCAGCGAACACCGAGAGGGCTGCGAGGTCGCTGGCACGCTGGACTAAGCTCATCGCCACGTCATCGTCCTTCCGATGGTTCAAACGTTACCGGAGTGCCCCGGCAACTCGGGGCCGATGAGGCGGAGTGAACATGTGAGGGCCGGGCGTGACGGGCTCGCTGAATTCGTAAACCGGGGGGCGCACCACTACGCCGCGGGTACCACCGATTCGGCAAGCGCCAGCACCGCGGTGATCGCTGAGCGCAGCACGCCGCCGTCGGCTGCCGAGATCCGCACAGCCCAACCGCAGTCGTTCGGCAGCGCACTGCCCCCGAGGTACACCGGTCGATCGCCGTTCAGTACGGCAAGGGACTCGACATCGTCGGTGTGCGGTAGGGAACCTGCGCCGATGACGTACACCGTGGCAAATGCTGTGGGGGCACGGCGAACTCGCGGCATCGCCTCCAACAATTGGGCGTCGCGCGCCAGGAGAACCCCGTCGGGACCGCACACCTGCACCACGGATTCGTAGCTGCCGAACAGCTCATCGGTCAGGTCGGGATGCAGCACCACCGCGTCGCACAGGACCGCCCGGCCGCCAGGTTCCACGCGCACCCGGGTGCACTGCCGGTAGCGGGCATGCGGGGTCAGGATGCGCGGTGCGGGATCGAACACCAGGTCACTGTGTCCGTCGACCCCCAGCTCGGTGTCCTCCACTGTGACGGCGCCATCGGCAATCCCGCTCACCGTGGTGGCACCCTGGCCCCGCACCACCGCTGATCCGCGGTCCACCGCACGGATACGTTGCACCACCACATCGCCGGGTATCAGCGTGCCCGCGGCATTCTGGATGGTCACCGCTCCGACACAGGGCCGGGCGGGATCACTGAACACCCGGCCGACCAACAACGGCCAGCGATAACGGCGGCGGGTCAACGCAGTGCGCCCGCCGACCGCGGCGAAGGTCAGGTCCAGGGCGGCGCTCACACGAAGAGCACTTCCCGTTCCAGCACATCCATCAGCGCGTCCACGCCGTCGCCGCCGCGGGCGCTGATCGCGACCACCGGACGGCCATTGCGGACGTCATCGGCTTCTTTGAGCATCAGCGGCAGGTCCACCCCGACGTGTGGGGCCAGGTCGACCTTGTTGACCACCAACAGGTCACAGCGCAGCACACCGGGCCCCCGCTTGCGCGGGATGTCGTCACCGCCGGCGACGTCGATCACGAACAGCCAGTAGTCCACCAGGTCGCGCGAGAAGGTCGAGGCCAGATTGTCCCCGCCGGATTCCAGCAGGATCATCTCGGTATCCGGGAACTCGGCCTCCAAGGCGTCCGCAGCCGCCACATTCAGCGACGGGTCCTCCCGGATCACGGTGTGCGGGCAGCCGCCCGCCTCGACGGCCCGCACCCGCCGCGGGTCGATCAGCCCGGAGCGCCGCACCCGCTCGGCATCCTCGGCGGTCACCAGGTCGTTGGTGATCACCGACAGCACCCGCCCCCGGGCAGCGAACCCGGCCAGCAGCGCCTCGACGAGCGCGGTCTTACCGGAACCGACCGGTCCGCCGATACCGACGCGCGCAGCTTTCATCGCAGCATGTACTTTCTCGAAAAGGGCACGGAAACCGGCGCTTCCGCGGTGAGCAGCTGTCCATCGGCGTACACGTCGAAGGTGCGCGGATCCACCTCGACGTGCGGCAGCGCGCTGTTGCGCACCATGTCCTTCTTGCGCAGACTCCGCACCGAGGTGATGGGCAGGACGTTCTTGCGTAACCCCAGTCGCTCCGGCACGCCGGCATCGACGGCGAGTGAGGACATGAACACAAATCCGAGTTCGGCGGCGGCGTCACCGAGGGCACCCCAGTTCGGGCGCTGGATCACCGGCTCGGATGAGGAGATGGACCCGGCGGCATCCCCCAGTGCGGCCCAGGCCACAAAACCGTTCTTGAGCACCTGACGCGGCTTCACGCCGAAGAACGCCGGCTGCCAGATCACCAGGTCGGCCACCTTGCCCACCTCGACCGAGCCGATGTGTGCATCGACGCCTACCGAAATGGCGGGATTGATGGTCAGTTTCGCGATATAGCGCTTCACCCGCTCGTTGTCGGCAGCCACGGTCTTCTCCTCCGGAAGCCGGCCCACCCGCTGCTTCATCACCGCGGCCAATTGCCAGCAGTTGGCGATGTTCTCCGCCACCCGGCCCATCCCCTGGGTATCGCTGCCGAAGATGGAGATGGCCCCCATGTCGTGCAGGAAGTCTTCGGCGATCATGGTCTGCGGCCGGATGCGCGCCTCGGCGAACGCGATGTCCTCGGGCGCTTCCCAGTTCATCAGGTGCGCCAGCATGGTCATCGGCACCCCTTCGTCGAGTCCGCCCAGGGTGTACGGGTTGGTGGGGTTGGTGGTGCCCGGGATGACGTTGTCGTAGCTGACGCACCGGATCAGGTCGGGCGCGTGTCCACCGCCGGCGCCTTCGATGTGGTACAGGTGGATGGTGCGGTCGCCGATGGTCGACATCGTGGTCTCGGAGAAGCCGAACTCGTTGATCGAATCGGTGTGCAGATGCACCGCGAAGTCAGCGGAATCGGCTGCTGTCAGCGTCTTGTCGATGATCGAGGGTGACGCACCGAAATCCTCGTGGATCTTCACCGCACCCGCGCCTGCGGCCACCATCTCCAGCACCGCGGCAGGATCCGACGAACCGCGGCCGAACGGAACATAGTTCATCGGCGAGTACTCCCCCGCCTTGAGGAACAACCCGAGATTGCGGGGACCGCCGGTGGCCACCTCGAACGTCGGCCCCAGGGAGCCGCCGATCAATGTGGTGGTGCCCGTGGACAGGGCATGTTCGGTCTGCTGCGGTGAGATCAGATGCGCATGGGTTTCGATGGCGCCGGCGGTGACGATCATGCCTTCGGCGGGAATGGGCGTGGTGGCCGTGCCCACCACCATGCCCTCGGTGATCCCAGGCATGACATCCGGATTGCCCGCCTTGCCGATACCGACAATCCGGCCGTCGCGAATACCGATGTCGGCTTTGACGATTCCGGCCACCGCATCGACGATCAAGGCGTTCATGATCACGTAGTCCAGCGCACCGTCGGCCACCGTCGTCGACGGCCGGTAGCCTTCCCCGTCACGCACGGATTTGCCTGCGCCGCTCAGGAGTTCGTAACCCGCAACGGTGTAGTCGTGTTCCACTTCGACGAAGAGGTCGGAGTCGGCCAAGCGCACCCGGTCCCCCGTCGTGGGCCCGAACACCCGCGCATAGGCCGCGCGATCGATACTCGTCACCGCACCGCCTCCAGCGGTCCGTCACACGTGCCCGAGAAGCCGTGGATCACCCGGTCCCCCGCCATGGGCACCAATCGCACATCCACCGGGATTCCGGGTTCGAAGCGCACCCCGGCGCCCGAGGCGACGTCCAGTTTGTACCCCCACGCTGCGCGCCGGTCGAACTCCAGAGCGGCGTTGGTCTCGAAGAAGTGGGTTTGGCTGCGTACCTGGATATCCCGATCACCGCGGTTGACGACGGTCAGCGAGACCCGCTCCACGCCGGGGAACAGTTCGACCGGTTGGTCGCCGACGATGATCTCGCCGGGCTGGATATCGTTGCGCCCCGGGATGATCGGGTCGATCAGCGTCACCAGTTTGGTGCCGTCGGGAAACGGAGCGTCCATCGTCACGATGCGCACCATGTCCGGCACCCCCGGCTCGCACTGATCGGCGCGCAACAGCGCCGCGGCGCGGTCGATCACCTCGTCGTAGGCCAGGTTCTTGCGGGCCGCCAGCATCACCTCGTCGACCAGCAGCGCCACCGCTTCCGGATGGCTCAGCAGTACTCCCTCGCGGAGATTGCGTCGCGCCAGTTCTGCGGCACTGAACAGCGTGAGCCGCTCGATCTCGGTGGGCGTCAGATTCACAGATGCTCCTAACTGGCGAAAAGCCGGATGCCGTCGCCGCGGCGTTGGGCGGCGATATCGGCGTAGGCGGTGAAGGCGGCGGGGGTGTCGCGGGGTTCACGCCGCAGCAGGTCGAGAAGCACAGGGGTGCACGCCGAGTTCACCCGTTGCCCACCGAGATGTCCGATGATGCCGAGGCGGATGGCGGCACCGACTATTCCGGAGAGCACCTGCCACGCCGCGATGGTTTCGGCCGTCTCCAAGGTGACACCGGCCGCCCGGAGGCAAACGGCTTGCGCCACCGGCAAGTGCCCGGGCACGGTTCCCGCGACGACACGGCTGCGGTACTCGGTGACACCGCCGTCGACGATCATCGAGAAGGTGCTCAACGTGGCGGCACCGGCGCGCCGGGAGGCCTCCCGCAGCACCGACATTGTGGCGACCGCTTCGGCGAGGCCGTCCACCCCCGCAGGGTCACGCTGCGCCCAGGCCTGCCTCATGAGCACCCGGTCGCAGTGATGCCAACGACCCTCCAGTTGTTCGGAGGCGAATGCGGTGACGTCATCCTCATCGTGAACCAGGCCGTCGCGGTAGGAGCCCTCCAGACCCGACGAGAACGCGAACCCGCCGGAAGGAAACGCGCTGTCGCCGAACCGGATTGCGGCCAGCAACTGTCCCAGCTCAGGCACGCCGGACCTGTCCGCTCTCGAGGAGGTCGGCGATCCGCGCGGTGTAGTCCGGCTCCGGCCCCTGCAGGTGTACCACCAGCGTGTCGGTGTGCTGATCGACCTTCCAGTGCAGGTGACCGGCCAGGAACCCCAGCCGCAGTGCCGCCGCCGCGTCGACGGCCCGCAGGGTCAGTGTCTGCGGCGCCCCGGCGCGCACCACCACGGCCCGGTCCGTCTCCAGGAGCAGCACCGCCCCGTCGGCCAGTGCACTGTCCCGTGGCAGCACCACCGCGTAGTCGACACCTGCATCAGAGGTCACCCGCAGGCGCTTGCGATCCAGGTCGTGGACATCGAGATGGACGTACTCGACCGCATGCTGGTGTTGCAGGTCGTGCAACCGGCCGGCGACGGCATCGTCGGAGGTCCACCCGACGATGCGCTCGAGGAGCTGCATCAGGCGGCGACCGGCGCGATCTTGCCGACCACGTCGGTGTTCTGCTCCAGCGCGTAGCCCACTTGCAGGATCTCGGGCTCCGCGAACGGCTTTCCGAGGATCTGTACGCCCAGCGGCAGCCCTTCGTCGGTGAAGCCGGCGGGTACCGACAGAGAGGGCAAGCCGGTGACGTTGGCCGGCGCCGAGTACCGCACGTACGCGGCCGTGGCCGCTTCGACGCTGCCGTCCGGCCAGGTGATGAACGGGTCGGAGCGCAGTGTGGCCGGCCCCACCAGGGTGGGCGCCAACAGCACATCGATATCGCTGAACATCTCTTTCCATGCTGCTTGGATCAACGTCCGCAGGCGCAACGCGTTGACGTAATCGGTGGCCAGTTCGGCGGCACCGGTTTCCAGCAGGGTACGCACCTCGTCGGTGAACTTCTCCGGCGAATCCCGCAGGTGGTCCTGATGGTAGGCGGCGGCCTCGGGCATCATGATCGCCCATTCGGTGGGAATGATGTGCTCGGCCAACGGGATCGTGACCTCCACCAGTTCGGCGCCCAGACCTTGCAGGGTGGTGGCGGCAGCCTGGGCCGCCGCGGCCGCTTCGGGGTCCAGTTGCTGGTTGTAGTAGTTGGCCGGGATCCCGATCTTCTTGCCCGCCACCCCGGCACCGATACCGCTGACCATATCCGGCACCGGCACATCCACGGTGGCGGGATCCCGGCGGTCGTAACCGGACATGGCCGCCATCACCAGCGCGGAGTCGATCACGTTGCGGCTCAGGGGCCCGACGTGATCGAGCGACCAGGACAACGAGGCGACGCCGACGCGGGATGCGCGACCGAAGGTCGGTTTCAGGCCGACGGTCCCGCACAGCGAGGCCGGGATGCGGATCGAACCGCCGGTGTCACTTCCGAGGGCGACGTGGACGACGCCCGCACCCACCGCGGCACCTGAACCGCCGCTGGAACCGCCCGGTGTGCGGTCCGGCGCCCAGGGGTTACCCGTGGTGGGAGTGGTGGCCCCGTAGGCGAATTCATGGGTGTGGGTCTTGCCGATCAGCACCATCCCGGCGTCGTACAACTTGGTCACCGATGCGCAGTCGGTGTCGGGCACGTGTTCCTCGCGCTGCGCCGAGCTGGAGGTGGTCTTCACCCCGGCGGTGTCGTACAGATCCTTGACGCCCAGCGGAATGCCGTGCAGCGGCCCACGGTAGTTTCCGTCGGCGATCTCCTTCTCGGCCAGTTTGGCTTGCTCCAGCGCCAGTTCGGGGGTGACGGTGACGAAGGCGGTGAGCAGCGGCTCCGTTTCGGCGAGCCGGTCCAGTGACGACTGCGCCACCTCGACCGGCGAGACCTCCTTGGCCTGGATCTTGGCGGCGACCTCGATCAGCGGGAGTTCGTACAGTTCCATGACGTACCTTTCGTTCAGTCCCAGCTGGCTTTGAACCCGACGGCGGGCACGGTTTCGCCCAAACCGGGTGTGGATGCCTTGCGGATCAGCGCGAGCGTCGACGAGTACGTCTCGTAGTGCTCGGCCAACCGTTCCGCGGGCACCGTCACGCCGGCGAAGTCGAAGACCGCCGCGATGGCTTCCTCAGATGGAATGTCACTGTCAGACATGGCTTCTCCTCTCAGATGGGTAGGGGTACGTCAACACAGCCGGCGAGCTTCTCGAACGCTCGCCCGGCGCCCAGCACGCCCGCATCGGCGCCGGGCCGGCCCATCAGCTGCAAGCCGATCGGCAGCCCGTCCCCACCGAATCCGGCGGGCACGGTCAGGGCGGGCATCCCGGTGACGTTCGCCGGAACGGTCAGAGCGTTGATCGCCCACAGGATCGGGGTGACCTGACCGCCGAACGGTACTTCCGTCGAGCCGTACGGCGGTGCGGTCATCGGGATGGTCGCCGAGGCCAACAGATCGATACCGGAGGCGAACATGGTGTCCATGCCGGCGATGACGGCGGCTCGGGCCCGCAGTCCGTCCAGATAGTCCACCCCGGTGTAGGCGGCACCGGCGGCCAGAGCCTCCTGGACATCAGCGCCGAACTTGCCGGGACTCATCCCGGTCTGCCTGGCGTGCCAGGCGGCGGCCTCGACACCGCACACCACTTTCACCACGTCCGAACTCAGCTCGACGTCGGGGAATGTGACGGGGCGGATGGTGGCCCCGGCGCGTTCCAGCGTCCGCAGGGCCGCCTCGAATGTCGTCGCGACGTCCGCGTCGAGCCGGTCGCAGAAGTAGTCCTCGGCGATCCCGATGGTCAAACCCTGTGTCCCACGCCCGAATTCACCGCGGAAGTCGGGAACGGCGGCGTTGCTGCTGAACGGGTCAGCCGGGTCGTGTCCGGCGATCACCTCCAGCAGCGCCACCACGTCGTCGACGGTGCGCCCCAGCGGGCCGGTGTGATCCAGCGTCGAGCTGAGCGCACTGACCCCTCGGCGGCTCACCGTGCCGAAGGTGGGTTTGTGTCCGGTGACCCCGCACAGGGCGGCCGGAATGCGGATCGAGCCACCGGTGTCGGTGCCCAGCCCGGCGGTGGTCACGCCCGCGGCGATGGCCGCGCCGGTACCGCCGCTGGAGCCGCCGGGGATGCGGTCCAGCGACCACGGGTTGCGGGTGGGTGGGGTGTTCACGCCGTAGGCGTACTCGTGCGTGGTGGTCTTGCCGAGGATGATCGCGCCGGCGGCCCGCAGCCGCCGCACCGCCTCGGAATCCTCGAGCGCCAGATGCTCAGGCGCACCCAGGGATCCGTTGCCCGTACGGTATCCGCCGACGTCGTAGATGTCCTTGACCACCACCGGGACTCCGGCCAGCGGGCCGGTGGCGCCGGTGTCGCGTTGCTGCTGTGCCACGGCCAGCGCCTCATCGGCGAAGACGGCGGCGAACGCGTGGATCTTGTCCTCGGTGTGGGAGATCTGCGCCAGGGCGGCGCGCACCGCGCCCACCGGGTCCAGATCGCCGACGGTGGTGTCGGTCAGTGTGTCGGTCATGGTGTTGTCCTCAATTCGCGACTGCCAGTTCGGGTTCGAGCACAGCGTCGACCAGCTTGCGGGTGATCTCGGTTTTCGGTTCGGTGAGCAGTTGATCCACCGGCCCCACTTCCACGAGCTTGCCGTGGTCGAGCACGCCGGCGTTCTCACACATGTGCTCGACGAGCGCCAGGTTGTGGGTGATCAGCATCATCGTCAGATTGCGTTCACGCTGAAGGTCTTTGAGCAGATTCAAGATCTGGGCCTGCACCGAGACGTCCAGCGCGGCCGTCGGCTCGTCCAGGACGACAAAATCCGGGTCGGTGACCAGGGCGCGCGCGATACCCAGACGCTGCCGTTGCCCACCGGAGAACTCATGGATGTAGCGGTCATAGTGCGACGGCAACATCCCCACCCGGTCCAGCAGATCCAGTGTCTTCGCGCGTGCTTCCGCCGCTGACGCGGTGCGGTACAGCGTGAGCGGGTAGGAGATCTGCGCGCCCACACTGCGTCGTGGGTTGAACGCCGATCCGGAGTCCTGGAATACCATCTGGATCTGCCTGCGGTAGCGCCGCATGTCGAGGTCGGACAGTCCGACCAGTTCATTGCCGTCGAAGGTGACCGACCCCGAGGTCGCCTTCTCCAGCCCCATCACCATGCGGCCGGTGGTGGTCTTACCGGAACCGGATTCGCCGATCAGGCCGAATGTCTGGCCCCGGGTGATGGTGAAACTCACCGCGTCGACGGCGACGAATTCGGCCCGCTTGCCGTCTTCTCCGCGTATGGAGAACACCTTCTTGAGCTCGTTGACGCGGACCAACCGGGTGTCAAGCGACATGTTGCTCCTTTTCGGTGTTGCCGTGGAATTCGAACAGCCGCCGCTGCGCGCGGGGCACCGCGCGGGCGGCGTCGTCGAGATGCAGTCGTGGCACCGCGCGCATGAGGCCCTGGGTGTAGGGGTGCTGCGGTGAGTTCAGCACCTGGTCCGCGGTCCCGGTCTCGAGCACGTCGCCGCGGCGCATCACGGTGACATCGGTGCACACGTGCGCCACCACACCGAAGTCGTGGGTCACCAACAGGATCGAGGTGCCGAGCTCGCGGTTGATGTCCAGCAGCAGATCCAGGATCTGCTTCTGCACGGTGGCGTCCAGCGCCGTGGTGGGCTCGTCGGCCAGCAGCAGCTCCGGCCGGCACGACAGTGCGATGGCGATCACCACGCGCTGGCGCTGGCCGCCGGAGAGCTCATGCGGGTAGGCCTTCATCCGTCGCTTCGGTTCAGGCAGCGCCACCAGCTCCAGCGCCTCGAGCGCCTTGGTCCTGGCGGTGGCCTTGTCGACGCCTTGATGCAGCCGGATCACTTCCATGAGCTGCGCCCCGACCGTGAACGACGGGTCCAGGGCCGACAACGCGTTCTGTGACACCAGGCCGATGTGCGGGCCACGGATCGCCCGCATCTGCTTGTCGGTTTTGTCCAGCAAGTTCTCGCCGCGGAACAGGATCTCGCCGCTGGTGATCTCGGCCCGGTTGGTACCCAGCAGCCGTAGTACGGCCAGCGAGGTCACCGACTTGCCGGAACCCGATTCGCCCACCAGGCCGAGGATCCCGCCTTCGCGCACGGCAATGTCGGCATTCTTCACCGCATGCACCACGCCGCCGTCGGTGTGGAAGTCGACGGACAGATTCCTGACGTCCAGGATGTCACTCATCAGCTGGTCTGCTTTCTGGGATCCAGGGCGTCGCGCACCCCGTCGCCGATCAGGTTGAACGCCAGGGAGACCACGAGGATCAGCAGACCGGGAATGGTGGCCACGTGATAGATGCCTTCGAGCAGCACGTTCTTCCCGTCGGCGGTCATGATTCCCCAGTCCGGGGTAGGCGGGATGACACCGACACCGAGGAAGCTCAGCCCGGAGGCGACGACGATCATCAATCCGCACAACGTGGTGGCGTACACCAGAAGCTGCACCACCACGTTGGGCATCAGTTCGCGGAACATCAACAGCAGCGGATTGGCGCCGTAGGCCCGCGCCGCTTCCACGTAATCCTTGCTCGATTCCTGCACGGTGGCGGTGTAGGCGACTCGAGCCATGTAGGGGATCAACGTGATTCCGATGGCCAGCATCACGTTGCCCAGGCCCGCACCCAGCACGGCCGACAACGCAATCGCCAGCAGTACCAACGGGAACGCGAACAGTACGTCCAGTACCCGCATCAGGGTCTCCCCGGCCCGGCTGCGTTGGAAGCCGGCGAACAGGCCGATCAACAGTGCCAGCGGGAACACCACCAGCACCGGAACCACGGCCACCATCAACGAGTTGCGGCCGCCGTAGAGCAGCCGGGTCCAGATGTCGCGGCCCTGGCCGTCCAGACCCAGCAGGTGCCCGTCGGTGCCGATACCCGCGAGTCGGTTGACGGGGTCACCGGCCACCGGGCTGTAGGGGGTGAGCAGCGGGGCGAAGATGGCCGCCAGCGCCACGAGAACCAGCACGATCAGCGACGCGACGGCCCACTTGTCGCGGCTGAATGCGCGAACCGCCAGGCGCCACGGGGGTTTCGGTTTCGCCGCGCCGGCTGCCCCGCCCGCCGGTGCAGGTTCTGTGGTGGCCGGTACGGTGCCGACAGCTTCTGCAAGGGAACTCATGGGGTGACCTTCCTTCGGGTCCGCGGATCGAGGAGGCCGACCGCCATGTCGGCGACGAGGTTGATGATCACGAAGGCCAGCGCGATGAACAGCACCCCGGCCTGCACCACCGGGATGTCGCGCTGGGTGATCGAGGTGTAGAGCTGCTGCCCCAGGCCCGGCCACCCGAACACCACTTCGACGAACACCACACCACCGAGCAGATACCCGACCTGCAGGCCGACGATGTTGACGATGGGCGGCAGCGCATTACGCAGACCGTGGCGCCACAGCACCGACGTGGTGGACAGGCCGGACGCCCGCAGAGTCCGGATGTAGTCCTGTTGCAGGATGTCGACCATCACGCTGCGGGTCATCCGCGCGATCACCGCCAGCGGCACCAGTGCCGCCGCGATGGCCGGAAGAACCAGATGCGCCAACAGATCCGGGAACCCGCCGGGGAACCGGGGGTTGTACATGCCCGAGGTCGGCAGCCAGCCCAGGGTGATGGCGAAGCCGCCGATGAGCAGCAGACCGAACCAGTACACGGGCACACTGGCGCCGGCCAAGGAGATCACCATCGACGCACGGTCGAAGATGCTGTACTGCTTGTGCGCGGCGATCACACCCAGCGGGACCGCGATCACGATGCACAGCACCAGCGCGGCGCCGGTGAGGATCAGGGTGTTGGCGAAGCGGGGCACCATGATGTCGGTGACGGGCGCGTTGACCGTCAGCGAGCGGCCCAGATCGCCCTGCAGCAGGCCACCGAGGTAGTCGAAGAACTGCACGGGCAGCGAGCGGTCCAGGCCGAGTTCGGTCCGCAGCGCCGCCACCGCCTCGGCGGTGGCGCCCGAGCCCAGGATGGTCACGGCGGGGTCGCCGGGCACCATCTGCAGCAGCAGGAAGACCACGAGGCTGACGCCGAACAACACCAGAAGTGTTGACAGCAGCCGCGATCCGATGACTCGGGTCATTGTTCGAGCCTCACTTCCGTCAGGTCGTACCACTCTTCGCTGGCCGAGACGAACCCGGTGACGTAGGGCGCGAGCATGTACGGGGCCTTGTCGTTGACGATCGGAACCAACGCCGCGTCGTCGCTGACGATGTTGTTGGCCAGTTGCCAGAACTTCTCCGCCTCGGCCGGGTCCAGTGCGGTGATGGCGTTGTTCATCGCCTCGTCCAGAGCCGGGTTGTCGTAGTAGCCGACATTCGGGCCGTTGGGTGCCTGCAGCTCCGAGGAGGTGACGATGTAGAGCCAGTACGGGCTCGTCATCCCCCACGACATCTGCGCCATTCCGACGCCGTCCTGCATACCGCGGGCCCACACGCCGAGGTACGAGATCCATTCCTGTGTCTGGATGTTGACGTCGACGCCGATCTCGGCGAGGTTCTGCTGGATGAACTCGGCCATCTGGGCGGGCATGATCTGCCCGGAACCGTCGGTCGAGGTGATCAGGGTGGTCTGGAAGCCGTTCTCCAGCCCGACGGACGCCAGCAGCTGCCGGGCCTTGTCGAGATTGCGCTCATAGGCGTCGCGCCGCTCGACGTAACCGCCGGCCGACATGGCCTGCACGCCGTAGGCCGGATTGACCGAACCGCGCAGCAGGTCGCGTGCCATACCTTCGCGGTCGACTGCGAGATTGATTGCCTGACGCACCTCGGGAATGGAGGTGTACTGGTCTTTCATGTTGAACGACAGGTACCAGGTGTGCGGCGGAATGCCCTCGGACAGTTGATAACCCTCGTTGACAAGGTTGTCGATGCTGTCTGGGTTGGGTACCGCGATCATGTCGACGTCCCCGGACCGCAGCGCCGCGGTGCGGGCGGACGGGTCGGGCAGCGGCCGGAACACCACACCGTCGATGTAGGGGACCTTGCCCCAGTAGTCGTCGTTGCGGACCAGGTCGATGCGTTCGCCTCGGATGCGCTCCTTGAACTCGAAGGGTCCGGTGCCCACCGGGTGATCAGCGATGTCGTCGCCGTACTTCTGCAGAGCGGTGGGGCTCATGATCGCGGTGGACCCGTTCCCGCCCTGGGTCAGCATCCGCAGGAACTCCGAGAAGGGTTGTGTCAGGCGGATGTTGAGGGTTTGGTCATCGGTGGACCGGACCGACTCCACGAACTTCCACACGAAGCTGGTCTGCCCGGCTGCCCTGGCCGAGTACTGCGGGGCCGCTTTGTCCCACATGCGGCGGATGTTGTATTCCACGGCTTGCGCGTTCAGCGGTGTCCCGTCGTGGAACTGGACGCCGGGGCGAATGTGGAAGGTGTAGTCCAGACCGTCGGCGGAAACCTCCCACGACTCGGCCAGCGCCGGCTTGAGCGGCGGGATGGTGGCCTCGCTGGACGGAATGGTCAGGTCCTGGTCGACCAGCGGCTCGAAGATCTGCCGGTTGATCCGCCACGACACCCAGCCGCCGGCCACCTGCGGGTCGAGGATGTCGGCTTCGGACTCGATGGCGATCACCATGATGTTGCCGGTCTCAACGGGCCCCCTTGAACAGCCCACCATGGCGACGGCCGCGAGCAGCGCGACGACGCAGGACGTGAAGAGCCGGTTTACGCGGTGCCGCATGAACGTTCGGATTCTGGTGTCATCCGTGGAACCTCCGGGTAGTCGAGTGGACTGCGCTGTCGAGGGACTGTGTTCCACGGTAGGCGTGCTCACCCACCGGGAACATCCGTCAGACGACGTATTTGATTGGTAGAGAATAGATTCCGGAGACATGCCGATGGGCCGGGTGACGCAGAGGTCACCCGGGCGGTTGATCGGAACTCAGACCGCGAGCTCCGTGGCGTGTACCGCGGCCGCCACCCGGTTGGCCACCCCGAGCTTGCGCAACACCCGTTCGACGTGGGTGCTCACCGTGCGTGGTGACAGGAAAAGCCGTTCACTGATCTCGGTGTTGGAGAGCCCACATCGCAGCAACGCGAGGATCTCCTGCTCACGCGGTGTCAACCTGGCGCGCGCCTTGGCGCGCAACCGGGTGACGTACTTGGTGAACAGCGGCCGTGCGGTCTCCACCATGCACCGACTACGAGCCGAGAAATCGGGGTGCTCCATGTTGGCCTGGCACATACCGACAACCTCGCCGGCGCCGTCGTGGAGAATCATCATGAACCCGTTGGTGAAACCCTCCGGCCGCAACACCTTGGCTCCGCTGTAGGACTCGGGGAACTCGGGTACGTCACGCCAGTCCATCACCCGCGTGGGATCGGCGAATTGCCTGGTGAACTCCGGCATCGACTGGATGTCCGAGCTGAGGTGAGCCGCTACCGCCTCGGAGTAGCCGATCGAGTTGACCAGATGGAAACCTTTGTGCCCCGGAGTCTTGTACGCGAGCAGGAAAGTGTCACAACTCGTCTCGACCCGAACGAAGTCGATGGCCCCGCGAATCCGCACCTCGGTATCGGTCGAGGCCATGGAAGCCGCGATCGAGGCGAAGTCTGGTGTCTCGTGTGCCGCCCGAGTCATGCATACAAGTGCACTACGGACCGACGACAACGAGGTTCAGGTCCTGTTTCCGTACCGTTAAGGCCTGGGTGAGATAACCCACATCATCAGAAGGTCAGCCCCGCCATCACGCGCTGTGCCGCCTCGGTGGAACGGGTGTCCTGATCGCCGAACACCGCCCACACCACAGTGCTGCGGGTGTGACCGGCAGGGCGGCTGAGGGCGACGAATGTGCCTGCGCCACTTCCCGAAACGCCACCTGCCGAAACGCCGGGGACCACGACGACGTTCGGTGACACGGCCAGCACTTCGCGCCCGCCCAGCGCCGCGGTGACTGCGAGCGCCGCGCGTTCCGGGGTGGTCAACCAGTTTCCGGACACCAACTGCGAGCCGTCTGCCACCAAGGTTCCCCGCGGCGCCGCAGCGGGGAGGGAGAGCGCATCGGGAGCGGTCAGGGTGATGTTGACGAACAGCAGCGATCCCCACTGCGTCAGAGGCACTTCGACAACCCTGCGGCCGTCGCCCAGGAATTCGGCGCGGGCGTGCCCTCCGGGATCGTTGCTGCTGTCCAGGACTTCACCGTGCGCGCTGAATGCGCACGCCAGATGCGGGCAGCGAACGTTCTGTGTGCTGCCGCAGTGCACCGGCACGGACATGCAGCCGCCGAACGGCCTGGCGTTGATCGCCGCCCTCAGCCCGCCGGATGTGCGGACCACGTGGGCGGCGTGGTAGCCGATGGTGGCGGGAAGTACCGCCCCCACCTCGGTCAGTTGTTCGCTGAATCCGACACACACCCAGGTGTTGGTCCAGTCGCTGCCGTCGGCCGACGGGTGCCTGCCACCCGATGCCGGCCGCAGCAGCAGATTCACCGGGCCAGCTCCTCGGGCAGGTGGAAATTCAGCGCCGGGGTCGAGGTGAACCGGCCGCGGGCATGGATCTGTGAGGCATCGGGCTCGGGTAACGGGCCGTCCTGGGAGAAGTGATTCAGCACATTCGCGGTCAGCGTGGAGATGTTGTTGTGGTAGTTGTTGTGAGAGAGGCTGCCGCAGTAGGAGATCGAGCTGAACGCCCAGACCGCTCCCCCGTTGGGTGTCTCGTGGAACGCCATATCGGCGCGGATCCGCGGGTTCTGTGTACCGGTGTGCCCGGGTGCGTTCGTCAGGATCAGCTCGGTCACGGTCAGATAGGCGTCGGTGTGCAGACCGGCCGACGTCGCCACGAGCAGAGTGTGCGGCGGAGAGCCCAGCGTGGTGTCCACGGTGTCGAGCTCCGCCCCGGCCGCCCCACCGCCGACAAGGCCGAAGTCGCCGAGCCGCTCGTCGTAGTCGATCCCCTCGAAGGCCCACGCCACCCGCGGGTCGACGCTCTCCGGGGTGCGTTTGAAGTAGGTCGAGATGTCGAAACCCTGTGCCACCATGGAGGTTCCGCTGACGGCGGCCATGTCACGCCCCAGGAACCGCCACATCCCGCCCAGTTTGCCGTCGCTCTGGTGGTAGTACTCGCCGGGCTGCGCCTGCCAGGGTCGGATACCGGATTCACACCGGCGCAGTTCGGTCACCTCGCCGCGGCCGTAGGCGGGATGGAAGGTGTGGCGCCAGTAGAACCCGTCGCCACCCATGTACATGAGCCGGCCGCCCCGTTCCTTGTACGCGTGGATGGCGTCCAGGTAATGGCCGTCTTTGTGCTCGGGGTGCGAACCGGTGAGCAGGACGTTGTAACCCTCGATGCGTTCCAGGCCGTCGTAGCTGATGTCCTCATCGGTGATCACGTCGAACTGGTAACCCAGTTCGGTCAGCCAGTCGATCAGGTGCAGGTCGGCGTTGAACTGCCACGGCGACTGGGTGAGCCAGGAGTCGTACTTGGGCCGCACGTTGAGCACCGGGCGCAGCCGCGACGAAATGTGCACCCCTGACCCGTCGCTGTGAGTGTCATAGAGCGAGTAACCGTACTCCCGGTGCACGGACAGAAAGATGTTCTCGCGCGCCATGATCGGCGTGCGGTAGAGCAGCGCCTCGACGCTGCCGAAATTGCTGGCCTGGTGCTCGTTGGCATAGGCCATGTAGTCGATGGTCGACATGATGACGGCGATCTTGGCCTGCGGACGGCCCACCGGGGTGCGGACCGTGAACGGGAGGTAGTCCTCGTCGCCGTCGGCGGTGGTGAGTTTGATGGCGTACACCGCGCTCGGCAGGTCGTGCGGCACCGCGAGGGTGAAGTCGACATCCCACCGGGCGTCGTCCAGGTCGTCGTCGTGGAAGTGAATGGCGCCGTATTCGCGGTGATCAACGCTCCAGGCGACCTGCGCACCACTCCAGTTGTGGCCTGTCATCCCGCGGGCGGGCATGCCTACCAGCTCTCCGTCGAGCCGGTAGGGACCACAGTCCACGATCGTGCGAGTGGGGATCTGCAGGCCGAAATCCCACGCCGCCACCACGGCGGCACCCAGTTCCGGGCTGGGTCCCAACCCGCGGCGCTCGTCCATACCGGGTGCCGCACCGAGCTTCATCGTTTCGATCTCGAGCCGGCTCAACACGCGACCGCACAGCCGGGCGGAGTCGATCTTGCCGTTGTAGTGACCGGTCATCGTCCACCCGTGCGGCTGCCGCGACTGCGCGTCGGCGGTCGTGGCGGTGGGATGCGCGGCGAAGGTGAACGGCACCGAGGTGTGGGTGATCGGCTCGGCGAAAACGCCTCTGACCGGTGCCGGCACGGGATCCAGCGCATAGCGGATCTGCGGTTCGTGATGCAGCACTGCCTCTTTGGTGACGGCGTCGAAGGTCGCGGCCACGAAATGCCAGGCCCGGTCACGCACCGGCTCGGCAGCTGTGAGCGTCTGGCCGTCCACCCGTAGACAGATCCGGCCGTCGAGATCCAGGAACAGCCCGTAACCGCTGCCGTCGGCCCACTTGCCCATGATCATCTGCTCGCCGGGCGCCCAGTAACCGTCGACCTTGGTGGGCATGGTCGGCCAGATCCAGCACTGCATGGTGAAGCTGTCCACGCGCAGGGGACGGCGGTCGGCGACCATGCCGTACGACCCGGCGTGGATGGCCTGCGGCCGGCCCGGATAGTCGCCGTTGACCGGTGATTCGATGAGCTGTTCTTTGAAACCCGGCCCGCTCGGGTGGGTGTCGCCGTGGATCAGCTTGACCAGCTCGGCGCGGTAGGAGGCCGGTCCGTCGCAGTTGACGTGGAAGTCGACGGTGTCGCCCTGCTCCACCGACCACTTACTGCCATAACCGGTGAGCCGCAGCATCTCCGGATACATGTCGGTGTCGGTCATGCCCAGTTCTCCCCGCGGGCTTTCCAGGCCGGCGTGTAGTGCTCGGGCATGCCGTCCTCGGCCGGGTACTGCTCGAGGCGCAATGTGAAGATCTCGGCCTGCGCGGCCTGCTCGTCGGTGAACACGCGGTCGTCGATGAACTTCGGCGGCACGCCGCGCACACCCGAGAGACGGGCGATACGCCATTCCCGTTCAGGTTTGGTGCAGACGATGACGAACTTGCCGCCGAATGCGCCCGCGGGCTGCATCCGCAACCGGGTGAGCACGCGGTCGAGTTGCATGTCGTCCTGGATTCCGCCGTGCGCGCCGATGGCGCTGCCCGGCTTTTCGGTGCGGACCACCGAGAATCCCGGCACTCCCTGGAAGTCGCCGACACTCGCCTCGATCGCCTGACGGATCTTTCGCCGGGTCTCGTCATCCTGGGGGATCGGGATCATGCGAGTCCACGTTATGGATCCGCGGCCCGGGAAACCATCGGGCAAATGACGGATATTGTCCCGACCTGACCGGCTGTCCTCACAGGTCGGACGCGCCGCCGTCCACCAGCGGCTCCGTGCCCGTGGTGTACGTAGCATCGAAGGCGCGGTTGCTGCTTGGTCATCTGAACGCCAATCTCAGGTGGTCGAGTCGGCGAACGAGGATGCTGGGTAGCCATCGGCCGACGTCGGCCGCCTCGATCCAGGTGGTCTGTTCCAGCAGCATCCGTAAGACGATCTGGGCCTCCAGCCGGGCCAGTGCGGCCCCGACGCAGAAATGTGCACCCTTGCCGAACGAGATGTGCCCTTTGGCGCCTCTGCGGTCGAGCCGGAATTCATTGGGTTGGTCGAACTGTCGGGGATCGCGGTTGGCGGCCCCCCACATCAGCAGCAGGCGCGAATCGGCCGGCACATCGACCCCGGCCAGCGTGGTGTCTCTGACCACGTGGCGGTAGTGACCGCGAAACGGCGACTCGTAGCGCAGCGTCTCCTCGATGAACGCACCCAGCAGTTCAGGATGGGCGCGGAGCTGTTCCTGAATGTCGGTGTGACTCACAAGAATCCACGCGGCGCTGCCCAGCAACGAGGCGGTGGATTCGCCTGCGGCGCTGAACAAGGTGAGCATGATGGCCAGTGCCGGTAGGTGCTCCACCTCACCGCAGGTGTAGCGGGCGGCGAGGTCGCCGATGAGTCCCGGCGTCGGGTTTTGGTCAGCCTTAGCGAAGTGCTCCATGACGTAACCGGACAGCTCCATCGCGGCCCGGCCTGCGGCGTCCAGTTGGGCCGAACTGACCACGCCGTCAAGCAGGGTGGTGGTGGCGTAGCCCAGCCGGATCAGCGTGTCGACATCTTCCTGGGGCAGCCCGAGCAGGCGGGCGACCACCATCATCGGGAGCCGGTTGGCCACTGCACTCATCCACTCGATCTGCCCATCTGCCACGCCTTCGGACCACAGCTGGACCGCAGTCGCTCCGGCGAACTCTTCGATCACGCGTATCCGCTTGGCGGTCAGGTGGGGCACCAGCAGCTTGCGGTGCGCATCGTGCAGTGGGTCGTCGGCAGTGGCCAGCGCGTGCTGCGGGCCGCCCAGCGGCCCCATGTCGAAAGGGGTGACAGTCCCGTCCCGATACACCATCGTCGCGGTCAAGTTGGACGAGAAGTCCTCGACGCGACTGACGGCCTCTGTCACGGCGTCCCAACCGCACACCGCGTAGAAGAAGGAGCCACCGATGCGCAGCACCGGTGCTTGGCCGCGCATCCGGTCATAAAGGGGGTAGGGGTTCTTTAAGGCATCTGTGCCGAAGAATTCGGTAGCGTCCGCCAATAGGGTCATGCGCTCAGGGTGAGCTCGACGTATACCGGCGTCAACGGTGTAAGCCGAACATGAAAACCGACTCGACACGGACACGGCTGCGGGATTCTCGAGCCACTCAACCGACCAGCGCGTTCGCTGAGAAATCGGCCGGCATTCTTCTCACGGTGATAAAACGGCGTCATGGGGTTGCGGCGAGGGAACACGTGACCGATGGCGACTGACGACTGGCTGGTCGGGCGGGACCGCCACAGCGAGGCCGCCGAGCGGATCTACGCCGCAGCCGCGGACCTGATGTCCCGCCACGGATACGACGCCTTCAGCATCGACGCTTTGGCCGCCACCGTTCACTGCTCACCGTCCACCATCTACCGCCACGCCGGGGGCAAGGCCGCGATCCGCGACGCCGTGCTGGGCCGGCAAGCCGAGCGCATCCTCGACTCGGTTCGCGAAGCCATCGCAGAGCTGACCGGTCCAGACCGCATCGTCACCGCCACCACGGTCGCCTTACAACGCCTGCGAGCCGATCCGCTCGCAAAGATCATGCGCTCGATGGTCACACTCCCCGGCGAGGAGTGGCTGACGGATTCCCCTGTCGTCAACCGCTTGGCCACCGAGATGGTCGGCATGACGACGCCCGATCCCGTTGCCGCACAATGGCTGATCCGTGCATTCCTTGCGCTGTGGTACTGGCCGATCAAGGACGCCGACACCGAGGATCACATGGTGCGGCGGTTCCTCGGGCCGCCCTACGCGGTCGACACCGACTCGGTAAGGGCGTGAGAGTTCGGTGTTCGCCGACCACCTCGATGCGGCAATCACATCTACTGCGGACGGACCGCGGACGGCCCAATGAGAAAGCCGCAGATCAGGTCTCTGATCTGCGGCTTCACTGTGGAGCTAAGGGGAATCGAACCCCTGACCTTCTCGATGCGAACGAGACGCGCTACCAACTGCGCTATAGCCCCTTGGTCGGTAGCACAGGCTACCAGTCGGGGCGGGTCAAGCAGAAATCACTGCCCCGCGGCCCGCGGGAGGTCGTACTCCCGGGAGAACGGCACGTAGTCGAGATGCTCGAAGGCCGGGTCCTCGTCGTCGATCTCCAGCACGGCGGCACCCGGGCGGCGCAACCGGGCCGGGACCACATTGAGCTCGTGGTCGACGGTGTTCTCCACCCCGAGGCGGGAACGGGCCATGCGTTGCATACGGCGGCGCCGCAGCCGCTCCTCGATGCGGGTCTGACGACGCAAGTAGGCCAGATAGAGCAGCGTGATGAGGCCCACCGCGGCGGTGGCGTACCACATCGTCGTGGACCACAGATAGGCCGCGCCCGCGGTGACGAGCAGCAGCACCGCCATCGACATCAGCATCCGCTTGCGGAACCGGTACTTGCGCGCGCTGACCGCGGCGGCGGTCTTGGACTCGAAGCGACGGGCTCGCGACGCCGCGGGCATGGCGGTGGTGGGCGGGTCGGCCTCGGCTTCCAGGCCTGAGGTGTCGTCGATGTATTCGTACTCGTCGGCGGTGCCGTCATCCGGTTCGGCAGCCTGCGCCGCCGGCTCCTGTGCCGGTGTCTCCGTGGCGCTTTCGGCGGGCTCCTCAACGGCCGACTCCTGGTCACCGAAGTCCAGCGGCAATTCCTCGCCGTGTTCGGGAGCCTGTTCCGCGGCCGGCGTGCTCGCCGTCTCCGATTTCGCGACGGGCAGCGCACCCGAGTCCATTTCGACCACGTCGACGTCGAGGTAGCCCTCGTCCTCTTCGGCGATGGACGTCACGACGGCGACTGTGCGCCCCCGCGACGGTTTGCCGGTGACGACGACGGGGCCGGTTTCGTCCTCGTCGTAGTCGTCGAGTTCTTCTTCGGGGCGCCACTCGGGATCGCTGCGGTGGCCGGCGGCCGGCTTTCCGCGCCGGATCAACCGTGCGGCGCGGCCGCCGCCGTTGAGCACGCGGGTGGCCAGGGCGACGTCGCTGGTCCGTTTGACGGTGTCACGCTTGTTGATGAGCATGGGCACCAGCACGAACAGCCAGAGCACGACGAGTGAGATCCAGAGCAACGACTGGGGGATGCTTGGCATGGTGGCCTGCTCCTTTCCCCTCCAGGCTAGGTCGGCTGACCTGCGCAACCAGGGCGGCGCGCCGAGGTCAATTACACACCTGTAATTCCTCGGATACAAGCACCATTAGTCACAGATGTCACATCTGCAACAGCAGCCTCGCCTGTGAACGCGCTTCAGACCCACTGCGCACGACCGGTCCGTACCAACGTCGAGGTCACCGAACCGTTCACCTCTTCCACCGTCAGGCCCACCAGGAGGTGATCGCGCCAGCCGCCGTCGACATCGAGGTAACGCCGCAGCAGCCCCTCCTCACGGAAGCCCGCTTTGGCGAGCACCTGGCGGCTGGCCGCGTTCTCGGGCCGCACGGTGGCCTCCACCCGGTGCAACATCACCGCGCCGAAACAGTGATCCAGGCCCAGCGCCAGGGCACCCGTGGCCACCCCGCCCCCGGTGACCTCGCTGTGCACCCAGTAGCCGATCCACGCCGAACGCAACGCACCGTGTGTCACATTGCCGATCGTCAACTGCCCGGCGAACTGCCCGTCCAATTCGATGATGTAGGGCAGCATCCGCCCTCGGCGCGCCTCGGCCCGCAAGCCGGAGCACACCGACGGCCACGCCGAAACAGCATGTCGCGCAGGCCAATCCAGCTCCGCGGTGGGTTCCCACGGCTCGAGGAACTGGCGGTCGGCGATCCGGATCCGGCTCCACTGGGCGGCGTCGCGCATACGGACCGGACGCAGCCGCACCACACCGGCGCGCACCCGTAGCGGTCCGACCGCCGAGGGCCACCCCGGGTGCACGGAGTTGGACCGCCAGAAGTTCACGTCGGTCAGCCGCGCTGGGCCAGGAACGCGACGTCCACGGTTTCCCCGGTGCGCAGCTGTTCCACATCGCTGGGCACCACCACCAGACAGTTGGCTTCGGCGAGGGTGGCCAGCAGATGCGACGACGAACCAGGGGCGCCGCCCAGCGCCTGCACCAGATACTCACCGGTGTCCTGATCACGCATCAGCTGCCCGCGCAGATAACCCTTGCGGCCGGCCACCGACGAGATGGGTGACAGCGTGCGCGCCTGCACGACACGCCGGAGCGGCTGCCGCTTGCCCAGCGACAGCCGGATCAGCGGCCGCACCATCACCTCGAACACCACCAGGGCACTCACCGGGTTGGCAGGCAGCAGGAACACCGGCACCCCGTCGCGGCCCAGCTGCCCGAAACCCTGCACAGAGCCAGGATGCATCGCGATCCGGGTGACTTCCATCTCACCGAGTTCGGACAGCACCGAGCGCACCCCTTCGGCCGCCGCGCCTCCCACCGCACCGGCGATGACGACGATCTCCGCGCGGCTGAGCTGCCCTTCGACCACTTCCCGCAGTTTCGCCGGATCGCTGTCGACGATCCCCACGCGGTTGACCTCGGCGCCGGCATCCCGTCCCGCCGCCGCCAGCGCGTAGGAGTTGACGTCATAGACCTGCCCGGTTCCCGGCGAGCGGGAGACGTCGACCAGTTCGCCGCCGACAGAGAGCACCGACAGCCGCGGCCGGGGGTGCACCAGCACCCGGTCGCGTCCCACGGCTGCCAACAAACCCACCTGAGCGGCACCGACGATGGTGCCCGCGCGCACGGCCACGTCACCGGGCTGGACGTCATCACCGGTCCGACGCACGTAGGCACCCGACCTGACGCCGCGCAGTACCCGAACCCGGGACTGCCCGCCGTCGGTCCAGCGCAGCGGCAGTACCGCATCGGCGAGCGTGGGCATCGGCGCCCCGGTCTGCACGCGCGCTGCCTGGCGCGGCTGCAGCCGGCTCGGGGTCTTGGTCCCGGCCTCGATCACCCCCATCACCGGGAGGCTGATCTGGCCCGAGGCGGCCCCGCCGTCTTCGTCCCAGCCGTCCGAACCATCGATACCCAGGACGTCGACGCTGCGCACGGCGTACCCGTCGATCGCAGCCTGGTCGAACCCGGGCAGGGGGCGTTCGGTCACCACCTCTTCGGCGCACATCAACCCCTGCGCCTCAGCGATCGCCACCCGAACGGGTCGCGGCGCCACCGCCGCGGCCTGTACCCGGGCCTGCTGTTCCTCCACCGAACGCACAGTGCGCCTTTCTGTATCGGCCCCGGCTGGGTCTGTCTCGGGCCCGGGCCGACGCAGCGCTACTGCTCGCTCAACCCCAATCGCGAAACCAGCCAGCTGCGTAGTTCCGGGCCGTAATCGTCACGGTCCAAGGCAAAGTCAACCGCAGCCTTAAGGTAGCCGCCGGGATTTCCCAGGTCGTGTCGAGACCCCCGGTGCACCACCACGTGCACGGGATGGCCCTCTTCGATCAGCAGCGCGATGGCGTCGGTCAGCTGGATTTCCCCGCCCACGCCCTTGTCGACCCGCCGCAGCGCATCGAAGATGGCGCGGTCCAGGACGTACCGGCCGGCTGCGGCGAACAGCGACGGCGCGTCCTCGGCCTTCGGCTTCTCCACCATGCCCTTGACCCTGAGCACATTCGGGTTCGCCGCGTCCGGGACGGTTTCCACGTCGAACACGCCGTACGCACTGATCTCGTCTTCGGGAACCTCGATGGCGCACAACACGGTGCCGCCGCGCTTGGCCCGCACCTTGGACATGGTCTCCAGGACACCGGTGGGAAGCACCAGGTCATCCGGCAGCAGCACGGCCACGGCGTCCTCGTCGGGCAACAAGGTGGACTCGACACAGCCGACGGCGTGGCCCAACCCCAACGGCTTCTCCTGCACCACGGACTCGACCTTGATCAACGCGGGCGCACGGCGGACCTTCTCCAGCATGGCCTTCTTGCCGCGGGCTTCCAGCGTGCCCTCGAGCACCAGGTCCTCGACGAAGTGCGCGACCACGCCGTCCTTGCCCTCGGAGGTGATGATGACCAGTCGTTCGGCGCCGGCTTCGGCCGCTTCGGCGGCAACCAGTTCGATACCCGGCGTGTCGACGACGGGCAGCAACTCCTTGGGCACGGTCTTGGTGGCGGGCAGGAACCGGGTTCCCAGACCGGCTGCGGGCACGATTGCCGTGCGCGGAATGGGTACCTGAGGTGCGTTCATCGTTCACACCCTAACTGCAATGCCGAGGTCTTACAGGCTGGCCGTCGGGTCCGGCGGCTGCTAGTTCTGTACCCGTGAATGCGATGTCGAAAGCCTTGTTGCGCGAGCAACTGATCGCCTCGCGACGAGCGGTGCCCGAGGCTGTTCGCCAGGCTGAGGCCGCGGCGCTGAAAGCACACGTGGCGTCGATCGCGCGGTTGGCCGAGACCGTTTGCGCCTATGTACCGGTACGCGCGGAACCGGGGACGCCAGCGTTGTTGGACGCGCTCGCGGCGGCCGGCGCCCGGGTGCTGCTGCCGATCAGCCGGGTCGATTCCGCGGGCACCCCGCAGCCGCTGCGGTGGGGCCGATACTCCCATGGACAACTCGTCCCCGCCGGATTCGGCCTCCTGGAACCGTCCGGTGAGGCGCTGCCACCGGAGGCTGTCGCCGAGGCGGGCGTCGTGCTGGTCCCCGCGCTCGCCGTCGACCGCCGTGGTGTCCGGCTCGGCCGCGGCGCCGGCTTCTACGACCGATCGCTGCCGCTGCGCGACCCGGCGGCCAGGCTCATCGCGGTGGTTCGCGACGACGAACTGCGCGACGAACTCCCCGGTGAACCTCATGACGTCCGCATGTCGGATGCGCTGACCCCGGGGCAGGGAATGGTGCCGCTGGGGGGCGCGCCGGGAATGCACCCGACCGAATAGCGGTTCTAGCACTTGGCACGGTAGAGTGCTAAGGAAATTCTGATCTTCCCGGAGGTTCGTGTGCCGACCTACAGCTACGCATGCACCGAGTGCGGCGACCGCTTCGACGCAGTGCAGGCCTTCTCCGATGACGCGCTGACCACGTGCACCAAGTGCGAGGGCCGGCTGCGCAAACTGTTCAATTCCGTCGGCGTGGTGTTCAAGGGCAGTGGCTTCTACCGCACCGACAGCCGCGAGAGCAGCAAGAGCTCGTCCACGGCATCCTCCTCCAGCACGGGCTCGGACTCCGGTTCCGGCTCCAGCGAGAAGTCGTCCAGCTCCAGCGACAAGAGCTCCAGCGACACCAAGAGTTCTTCTCCCGCGCCTGCAGCGGCATCAAGCTAGCCGCTCCCCGGTTATCCACAGGCGGCCCGCCCGGTGAGTGCGGGCCGCTTGTTGTGCTGTCTACGCTGTCGCCATGAGACTGGGCCGCACCAGTAGCCTCGATCCCACCCTGTTCACCCGCTTTCGCCAAGCGCTGCAACCGGATTGGGTGCACTCGGTGCGCGCGCGCCGGGTGGCGGCGGGCGCGCTGGTGGTCCTGGCCGCGGCGGCGGCGCTGCGGTCCGAGCCTGGCGGCGCCCACGCCGACGCCGTTGTCGCGATCAGGGACCTGAGCCCCGGTGTGGTCGTGACCGCAGACGATGTTCGTATCGAGAGTCGTTCTGCTGCAACACTTCCCGACGGAACGCTGGCCGACCCCACTGCGGTGGTCGGCGGGGCCCCCGCCGGCCCGGTACGTCGCGGAGAGGTCATCACCGATGTGCGCCTGCTCGGCACCCGGCTGACCGAGGCGGCGGCGGGACCCGACGCCCGTGTGGTGCCGCTGCAGCTGGCCCAAGACGCGATTCTCGACGTGCTCCGCGAGGGTGACGTGGTGGATGTCATCGCCGCTCCCCCGTCGGCGCCCGGGCCCGATGCGGGCCCCACCGGCCGCACCGTGGCCACCGACGCCGTGGTGGTGTTGGTCTCACCCGATCCCGGCGGGCTCGCCGGCGCCGGGGACCGTGTGGTCCTGGTGGCGCTGCCGGCTGCGGCGGCCACCGCCGTCGCGGCGGCCAGCCTTGGCCACACCATGACGTTGACTCTTCACTGACGTCCCCACCGTTGACCTGACCCTGGGCCACCGGGCGACTAACGTCTCAAGATCTGGACAACATGTCACCCGATGACAGGAGAAGTCACCCATGTTGAAGGGGTTCAAGGAATTCATCGCGCGCGGCAACATCGTCGACCTGTCGGTCGCGGTGGTGATCGGTACCGCGTTCACGGGTTTGGTCACGGCATTCACTCAGAACGTCGTGCAGCCGCTGATCGACCGGATCGGCGCAGGCCCCGAAAAGGAGTACGGAATCCTGAAGATTCCGCTCGGCGGTGATCAGTTCGTCGATCTCAACGCGGTGCTGTCCGCCGGAATCAATTTCATCCTGGTGGCCGCTGTCGTGTACTTCGTCATCGTGCTGCCGTACAAGAAATTGCGCGAGCGCGGCGAGGTGGAACAGGCCCAGGACACCGAGTTGAGCATCCTCACCGAGATCCGCAACATCCTGCACAGCGCGAACAACGGCACCGGCCCCGACGAGCATGTCACCGGCCCGGGCACCGGACCGAGCCCCGACACGGCGCGACACACAAGCGCGGACAAGAACTGAACTGCCTCACCACGATTCGGGTCCACCGACAAAACCGCCCCCGGCTGGGAAGCCGGGGGCGGTTTTGTTTGCGATCGTCAGACGGTCACCAGTCACCGATGGGCGGCGAGAACTCGAAGGCGCCGTTGGACTCCAGGTTGAACGGAGCGGCGGTGGTGCCGACGACGGCCTTCACACTGTCGCGGGTCTCACCCTGGGCGTGCACGATGCCCGCGTCGCCCGAGCGGGTGGACAGGAAGCCGCGAGCTTCACCGATGGCGGTGGCGCGCAGCGAGTTGTCGTCGATGACGAGAGCCTGACGGCTGGTCACCTGCGGGGTGGGGGCCACCTCCTCGACTTCCGCGCTGGCCGTTCCGCTGCCGAGGCTCATGAACGCTGCGGCTACGGCGAACGAACCGAGACCAAGAGCACCCAGCTTCTTGGAGCTACGGATGAGGCCACTGGCGTTTTCGGCCATCGGCGCTTCCCTTCATTAGTGAGGACCCGAAGGACCCATTGGTTTAAGTCGTAGAGCTTCCTGAACAATACCAGTCAAAGTCCCTGTGCGGGCGCTGAGACCGGAAAATAGAACTTGAACTCACGGTGATTTGTTTTTCGGCGTCGGGAATCTCCGCCCGCACCCGAAACTTCCTGGCAGACAACCGAATCCGGCCCTCCGATGGGAGGCTGCCGGCCGCGGTGAAACAGCGCCGCATCGGCAATTGACAGGAAATCACAGGGTTTCGCCATTCTTGCGAAATGCACGGCCGCGAACGCCGGTTCTACCCAACAAAACGACCCCCGGCAAGGCCGGGGGTCGCTTTGTCAACGAACTAGCTGAGTCGAAAACTCAGTTCATGTTCCAGGGCTCGCCGTAGGTGGTAACGCTGTCACCGGCCGAGGAGATCAGTCGAGCGTAGGGGCGCAGCAGCACGCCACCGGCCGCACCGGTCACGGTGCCGTGCGCGTTGGAGACCGCAACCGCACCGTTGGCGCCGGCGACGTCCACGGAGAACGTGGCGACTTCCTGGATGCCGGGGCCGTTGCCCAGGTCAGCCGAGATCGAGACGCCGGGGAACAGCGGCGGGGTAACGACGGCGGGGATCAGGTCCAGGCCGAGTCCACCGGTGATCGGGTTGAATTCGCCATAGTCCTGACCGTCGAACGCGATGTTCGGGGTGGTGTAGCTGAAGTTGATGCCCACACCCAGCGACCACGGGAAGCCAACCTGGTAGCCCAGCTCGAGCACGCCCTCGAAGTCGTCAGCGCCCTCACCGGTCACTGCGTAGACGGCCTTGCCGGAGTGGAACCACTCACGGGTGAGACGGTTGCGGTCCAGCGGGAAGACACCGTTGAGGAACGTGTCCCACTGCTGGATGGTCAGGGTGCGGCCCTGGCCGTCGACGAGGCTCAGTTCATTGTCCAAGCCAGCATGCGAGGTGCCCGTGCTCGCGAACAGAGCCGCGATGGAGGCGATCAACGCCACCAGCACCCGACTGATTACCTTCATGTTCTCCCCAGCTGTGTTGGCGGTGATCCCGGGGCGGTTTCACCGAGTTGGCGGTTTTCGTGGTTGGCATGTTCACACCGCACACGAAGCAAGAGGTCACAAATGAGAGGCCTCACATGCTGCTCTTACGTTTTGCTCATCGTTGATGACGGGAGAAACATAACGGCAGGGCATACGGGCGGCAACGCGGGGCCCCTACGCGCCGCTCCTGGAATCCCGCTGGAAGAAGTTTGCTGAACGGCTGTGTCGGCTTGACACAACAACCCCGTGCGCATCAGGGGCATCCACTGCCGCATCCCCCATTATCACGTGTCCGCGCGATCCGCGCGAGAATGGAAAAACCGCAGATCAGGCGGGTTGAATCCAAACGTTATGTCAGCCGTGATGAGGGGGAATGTTGTCCCGCCACCAACGCTCGCGGTCGGCGTCACCGCGGCCGGCGTCCGGATCACGCTCGTCGGAGGATTCCTGGGGAATTTCCGAACCGAAGATCTTGTTAACTGAATCCCTGTCCCGCGGAGATAACGCCATCACAAATCTTTCCTGGTGTGAGCAAGATCACATTCTGCACGTTTGTTCTGTTCACTTACACGAAACATTGCGGCAGCATTAGAGAACGGTTGGAGAGTTCCGAGCCCGAAGATGGCGCGCACATTGAAAACGCCGTCTGAGTGCTCCCCCAGAGTTGGGTGAGCGCTCAGACGGCACATGGACGTCGGAGTCAGATTTCCAGGCTCGAGAGCTGGCCGATGATCTGCGCCGCCAGCGGGCTCAACGTAGCCATCCCGTCGCGCACGGCGGGGCGTGACCCGGCGAGATTCACCACCAGGGTGCTCCCGGAGATACCTGCCAGTCCCCGAGACATTCCGGCGTCGATGATGCCGGCAGACAGCCCGGACGCACGTAACGCCTCGGAGATCCCCAGCAGCTCGCGATCGAGGATGTCGACCGTCGCCTCAGGGGTGACGTCGCGGGGTGTCACCCCGGTTCCGCCCACGGACACCACCAGGTCCACACCGCCGATCACCGCGGTGTTCAGCGCGTTCCGGATCTCCACCTCGTCGGAGGCGACGACCACCACACCGTCGACCACGAATCCCGCTTCATTGAGCAGCTCGGTGACCAACGGACCGCTGTGGTCCTCTTCGTCACCGTGCGCGGTCCGATCGTCGACGACGACGACGAGAGCCCTACCCACCAGGTCATGAGGCTGTTCCATGGAAGCAACCGTATATGTGGAAGCAGACTTCGTCCGCATCGTTTGCGGAGGAGCCGTCCGAATCACCATCACTGGTCGGCCTTCCCCAGCGTCACCTGCAGGGTCTGCGGGTCATTGCCGTCGGCATCGACGTAGGTCAACGTCACCTTCTCCCCTGGCGCC
Organism: Mycolicibacterium sp. SMGY-1XX; assembly: GCF_059132455.1. Lineage (NCBI taxonomy): Bacteria > Bacillati > Actinomycetota > Actinomycetes > Mycobacteriales > Mycobacteriaceae > Mycobacterium > Mycolicibacterium sp. SMGY-1XX. Next base: position 1,185,396 of record NZ_CP101139.1, on the reverse strand, counting down.
TTGGACCGCACCGCGGCCACCAGGGCGCCGGCTCCCGAGATGGGCCGGTCGTTCACCTTGGTGACCACCACACCGTTGGGCAGGCCGGCCCCGGCGGCCGCCCCACCCCGGGTGATCTCCACGATCTTGGCGCCGTTGATGGCGGTGTCGTTGCTGACCTGGACGCCCAGCGACGCGTGCGAGGCCGACCCCGTGCTGATCAGCTCATCGGCGATGCGCTTGGCCTGGTCCACCGGGATCGCGAACCCCAGCCCGATCGAGCCCGACTGCGGCTGATCCTCGCCGCCACCCAGTGTGGCGATTGCCGAGTTCATCCCGACCAGCTCGCCGTTCATGTTGACCAGCGCACCGCCGGAGTTGCCCGGATTGATCGCGGCATCGGTCTGGATGGCATCCAGCACGGTGTTCTGGTTCTTCGCATCACCGGCGGTGGACACCGGCCGGTTGAGTGCGCTGACGATACCGGTGGTGACCGTGCCTTCCAGGCCCAGCGGCGAACCGATCGCCACCACATCCTGGCCCACCCGCAGGTCCGCTGATGAGCCCAGCGTGATCGGGGTGAGCCCCGAGACACCTTCGGCGCGGATCACGGCGACGTCGCTGGCCGGGTCGGCACCCACCACCTTGAAGGGCGCGGTGTTGCCGTTGGAGAAGGTCACCGTCGTGGTGGGAGCGGCCCCGCGCGTACCCGGGCCCAGGGGAAGGCCCGGACTCGCTTCCGGCCCAGCGGCAGACGGTGCCCCGGCGGCCGACACCACGTGGGCATTGGTCAGGATCAGCCCGTCCGGCGACAGAATGATCCCGGAGCCCTCCTCATGCGCCCGGCCGAGGTTGAGCTCCAGCTTGACCACGCTGGGCACCACCTTCGCCGCGACCTGCTCCACCGAGCCGGCGGGCGCGTTCGCCGCCGGCATCCCCGGAGCGGCACCGGTGGCCGTGGTGAAGGTGTTGACCGGCCTGTCGTCGGGATGTGCCACCATCGCCACCCCACCGCCAATTCCGGCCGACACCACGGCAATAGCCATGGCCCCCGCGAAAAGCTTGGTGCGCGAACGCTTCTGGTACTGCTGATGCGGCGGTTGGCCGGGCACCGGGTAAGCGCGGTAGCCGGCGGACTGGCGCGGGTCGTGCTGCTGGTGACCACCCTGCGGCTGCGTGGCATACCGCCAGTCGTATTGAGGCACTGGCCCCTGTTGAGAACCCGGAGCGTAGTGACCGTGATAACCCGGACCCGCAGGCGAAGTGGGGTGGTGCTGTCCCGAGTGCTGCGGGTGGGGCGAATACCTCGGGTGGTTGGTCATCGGGGTCTGATCACCGGTCCTTCGACAGTCGGCCGCGACCGGTGGCTCAGGCGGTCACGGCAGGGGAACGTCTCTCGTTGACAACCACCTTGCCTCCGTCGACTGAGAATCGACTGAGACAACACCCTGTTGTGATCGTGTCGTTGCCTTATCTGTGACCTGCGGCACCGAATCGGCGTCGTCGGCCCCCACGGCGCCGTCGCCGGCGTCGTCGTTCGGATACGGCGCGGGTGATCCGGGCCGGCCCGGCAGCAGGACGAAGAACGAGGTTCCCGGCGGCTGCCCCCCGGGCACGGTGTCTTCCACACGCAGCGCACCACCGTGTTTGAGCACCACCTGCTTGACGATGGCCAGACCCAGCCCGGAGCCGGGCATCGCGCGCGCGGCGGTGGCCCGGTAGAACCGTTCGAACACCAGGTGCCGTTCCTGCAGCGGGATACCGGGACCATGGTCGGAGACAACGAGTTCGGCGTGTGACGGGTCCACCTGCTTCAGCCGCAGCCCCACCCGGCCGCCCGACGGGCTCCACTTGGCGGCGTTGTCCAACAGGTTGAGCACCGCGCGCGACAGACCGGCGGCGTCGCCGTAGACCTGCCACGGCGTGACCTCGACGTCGAACTCGATGTCACTGCGGCGCCGCCGCACCCGTTCGAGGCTGCGGTCGACGACCTCGGTCATGTCGACGGGTTCGTAGATGACGCCGCCGGCTTCGTCACGCGTCAGATCGACGAGATCGCCGACCAGCGTGGACAATTCCTCGATCTGGCCGATCACGTCGGAGCGCAGATCGTCCATCTCGGCTTCCGGGATGCTCGCCGCGCCCGGTCGGGTCGAGGCCATCAGCAGCTCGACATTGGTGCGCAACGACGTCAACGGTGTGCGCAGCTCGTGACCGGCGTCGGTGACCAGACGGGCCTGGCGTTCCCGCGACTCGGCCAGGGCCCGCAACATCATGTTGAACGCCTCGGTGAGCCGGGCCAGTTCGTCGCTGCCGAACACCGGAATGGGCCGCAGGTCGTCGGTGCGGGCCACCCGCTCGGCGGCTTCGGTGAGCTTGGCGACCGGCCGTAGCCCGGTCCTGGTGACCGCGGCCCCCGCGATCGCAGCGACCGCCACCCCGACACCGCCCACGATCAGCAGCACCCAGCGCAGCTTCATCATCACCGCATCGGTGGGGGCCAGGCTCTTGGAGATCAGCAGCGTGCTGCCGTTGGGCAGGTGCACCGCCAGCACCCGTTGATCGGCTGCGGTACGTCGCGACATGAAGAGCTCACCGGCGATCACGGCTTTCTCCGTCGCCCCGATCGGCAGCGTCTGGCCTTCTTGGTTGGCCGTATAGATGGACCGGCCGGGGTTGATCAGCATCGCGTTGACATCGGAGTACGCCGTGCCCTCGATGGCCTTGCCGGGATCCGAGGCCAGCGAGCCACTGGCGATCAGCAGCTGGGCCCGGCTCTGCAGCTGATTGTCGATGTCGTCGTAGAGCGCCGCGGACACCACCGCATACACCGCGAACGAGATCAGCACCACCACCATGGCCACCATGGACATCGCGAGCAACATCACCCGCCATCGCAGTGACAACGATGTCGTGGCTCTGGATTCGCGCCGGTTGGACCGTGCCATCTCTTCAGGCCCGGCGTCTCAGGGCGGCGTCTCGCGAAGCACGTAACCCACTCCGCGGACGGTGTGGATCAGTCGCGGCTCGCCCTCCGCTTCGGTCTTCCTGCGCAGATATCCGACATACACCTCGAGCGCGTTACCCGAGGTGGGGAAATCGAAGCCCCACACCTCTTCCAGGATGCGGCTGCGGGTCAGCACCCGGCGCGGGTTTGCGATCAGCATCTCCAGCAACGCGAATTCAGTGCGGGTGAGGCTGATCTGCCGTTGCCCGCGGGTGACCTCACGGGTCACCGGGTCCAACGTCAGGTCGCCGAAGGTCAGCGCGACGGCTTCCACTTTGTCTTCAGGCCCGGTGCGGCGCAGCAGCGCGCGCATCCTGGCCAGCAGCTCCTCCAGAGCGAATGGCTTGGGCAGGTAGTCATCGGCGCCCGCGTCCAGGCCGGCCACCCGTTCGGACACCGAATCGCGAGCGGTCAGAACCAGAATGGGCAGATCATCGCCGGTACTGCGGAGCTGGCGACAGACCTCGAGCCCATCGAGCCTCGGCATCATCACATCGAGGACCACCGCGTCGGGACGGTCGGTGGAGATCGCATTGAGGGCCTCGACGCCATCCTCGGCCAATGAGACCGAGTAGCCGTTGAAGGAAAGGGAACGACGCAGGGACTCGCGCACCGCGCGATCGTCATCAACGACAAGAATGCGCACGGCCACCAGTGTTATCCCAATGTCTGAGAGCGGCCTGAGAGGCGCTCCGAGGAAGTTCCGAAGAAATTCCGGGCGCCCCGGTCACGGAGCGACCGAAGCTCAGCGCTTGTCGAGGTCGACGAGGCCCAGCCGAGCGGCCTTCAGCAAACGACGCGGCACCTTGTGCTGGGCGCCGGCGACGGTCACGTTGACCAGTCCGGTGGCCTCGGTCTTCCACTGCGCGCGGCGGCTACGGGTGTTCGCGCGCGACATCCTGCGCTTGGGCACAGCCATGACGTGCATCTCCTTGCTTGTGTGGTCCGCCGCGCGAAAAGAGCACACGACGCGGCGACGATTGCGATACAGAATAGCCCGCGAGCAGCGTCGGCTCCAAAACGCGCCGGCCTGACCGGCTAGCGGCGACTCTCCGCCCAGCCCACCAGGGTGGCCGGGACCATCACGGCGAGCACCCCGAGCACGCCGATGCCCAGGCAGATCATGGCAGGCCGGCCGTCGCTGATCAGCCAGACCCCGCCCACCGCGACCACCGCGCTCATCACCGCACCCAGCGCCAGGAGCTTGTGCCCACCCACGCCGGCGCGCCGGCGGGCAGGCGAGTTCCAGCGGGACCGGTCGCCGTCGCGGAAGTTCTCCACCAGCGAGGCCAGACCGAACACGGCGAACAATGCCCCGGCCCACGTCGTCGAACCTCGACTGAACTCGACCGCCGGACTGACCAGCATGCCGACCCCGGCACCGACCCACACCACGCCCGCGATCAACATCAGCGTCCGGAATGCCATGCGGCCAGTCTCGGTGGCGCCCGGGGCGGCAGCAATTCACCCTTGACTCGGTACCGCGGGTCCCGGGTAACCTACCGGTTGGTTGGACGACGGGAGAATGTGTGACTGTGCTGGTTCCGCAGGTCCGTATCGGGAACTGTTCGGGCTTCTACGGTGACCGGCTGTCGGCCATGCGGGAAATGCTCACCGGCGGCGAGCTCGACTATCTCACCGGGGACTACCTGGCCGAGCTGACCATGCTGATTCTCGGCCGGGATCGGATGAAGAACCCCGACCGCGGATACGCGAAGACCTTCTTGATCCAGCTCGAAGAGTGCCTGGGCCTGGCGCTGGAGAAGAAGGTACGCATCGTCGCCAACGCCGGCGGCCTGAACCCGGCCGGCCTGGCCGCGGCCGTGAGGACCCTCGCGAAGCGGCTGGGCCTGTCCGTCGATGTCGCATACGTCGAGGGTGACGACCTGCTGTCCAGGGCCGCCGACCTGGGCCTCGGCAGCCCCCTGACCGCCAATGCGTACCTGGGCGCGTGGGGCATCGCCGACTGTCTGCACTCCGGCGCCGACGTGGTGGTGACCGGCCGGGTCACCGACGCTTCGGTGATCGTCGGCCCCGCCGCGGCCCACTTCGGTTGGGACCGTGCCGATTACGACCGGTTGGCCGGAGCCGTGGTCGCCGGACATGTCATCGAGTGCGGGGTGCAGGCCAGCGGCGGGAACTTCGCGTTCTTCGGTGACGTGCCCGACCTGCTCCATCCGGGCTTCCCGCTGGCCGAGATCTACGCCGACGGCACCTCGGTGATCACCAAACACCCCGGCACAGGTGGGCTGGTCAGCGTCGACACCGTCACCGCGCAGCTGCTCTACGAGGTCACCGGCGCGCGATACGCCAACCCGGACGTGACGGCGCGCCTGGACCGCGTGGAGCTCACCGATGACGGGCCGGACCGGGTGCGCATCAGCGGTGTGACGGGCGAAGCCCCTCCCCCGACCTACAAAGTGTCACTCAACAGCATCGGCGGTCACCGCAACGCCATGACCTTCGTGCTCACCGGGCTGGACATCGAGGCCAAAGCGATGTTGGTGCAGCGACAGCTGGGCGCGGCGCTGACCACCACCCCGGCCGAACTGGAGTGGACGCTGGCCCGGACCGACCACCCCGACGCCGACACCGAGGAAGCCGCCAGCGCCCTGCTGCACTGCGTGGTCCGCGACCCCGACGCCACCGTTGTGGGCCGCCAGTTCTCCAGTGCGGCAGTCGAACTCGCCCTGGCGAGCTATCCCGGCTTCCATGTGACGGCACCCCCGGGCGACGGACAGGTGTACGGCGTGTTCACACCCGCCTATGTTGATGCCGGCGCGGTCGCCCACACCGCGGTGCACGCCGACGGCACCCGCGTCGCGATCGTCCCCGCCTCCGAGACCCTCCCGTTGACCCCGGCCGCGGAGCCGGAGTTGCCGTCTCCCCTGCCCCGCGGTTCGACCCGCCGTGCACCGCTGGGCACCGTCGCCGGGGCCCGCAGCGGCGACAAAGGCGGCTCGGCCAATGTCGGGGTGTGGGTGCGCACCGAGGATCAATGGCGTTGGCTGGCACACCTTCTCACCGTCGAGAAGCTCAAGCAACTGCTGCCCGAAACGGCCGCACTCGATGTCACCCGGCACCTGCTGCCCAATCTGCGAGCCGTCAACTTCGTGATCGACGGCCTGCTCGGGCAGGGCGTCGCCTATCAGGCCAGGTTCGATCCGCAGGCCAAAGGCCTCGGTGAGTGGCTCCGCAGCCGTTACGTCGACATCCCGGAGGACTTTCTGTCGTGAGTACCTGGAACACCCCCGAGCGTGAGCAGCTCCGCAAGACAGTTCGCGGTTTCGTCGACCGGGAGATCACCCCGCACATCGAGGAATGGGAGCGGGCCGGCGAGCTGCCGCGCGACCTGCACCGCAAGGCGGCCGACGCGGGCCTGCTGGGCGCTCCTTTCCCCGAACACGTCGGGGGTGGCGGCGGTGACGGCGCCGATGCCGTGGTGATCTGCGAGGAGATGCACGAAGCCGGCTCGCCAGGCGGAGTTTTCGCATCGCTGTTCACCTGCGGTATCGCGGTGCCGCACATGGTGGCCTCCGGGGATCGGCGGCTCATCGAGCAGTTCGTCGTCCCCACCCTGGCCGGCCAGAAGATCGGGGCGCTGGCCATCACCGAGCCCGGTGGCGGCTCCGACGTCGGACACCTGACCACCAGCGCGGTCCGCGACGGGGAGTTTTACATCGTCAACGGCGCCAAGACCTACATCACTTCCGGGGTGCGCGCCGATTATGTGGTGACCGCGGTGCGCACCGGCGGTCCCGGCGCCGCCGGCGTCTCGCTGCTGGTGGTCGAGAAGGGCACCCCGGGTTTCGAGGTCAGCCGCAAGCTGGACAAGATGGGGTGGCGCTCCTCCGACACCGCCGAACTGTCGTACACCGATGTGCGGGTTCCCGCCGCGAATCTGGTGGGCCCGGAGAACTCCGGCTTCCTGCAGATCGCCGGGGCATTCGTCTCCGAGCGCATCGGCCTTGCCGCCCAGGCCTATTCGAGCGCACAGCGCTGCCTGGATCTGACCGTGCAGTGGTGCCGCGACCGGGAGACGTTCGGGCGTCCGCTGATCTCGCGGCAGTCGGTGCAGAACACCCTGGCCGAGATGGCCAGGCGCATCGATGTGGCCCGGGTGTATTCGCGCCATGTCGTCGAACAACAGCTCAACGGCAACCCGAATCTGATCACCGAAGTGTGTTTCGCCAAGAACACCGCGGTCGAAGCCGGTGAGTGGGTGGCGCATCAGGCGGTGCAACTGTTCGGCGGCATGGGGTACATGGCCGAGTCCGAAGTCGAACGGCAGTATCGCGACATGCGGATCCTGGGGATCGGCGGCGGAACCACCGAAATCCTCACCGGCCTGGCCGCCAAGACACTTGGATATCAGTCATGACTTCGCCGCCTCCTCCTCATCGCTCCTGCGCTGCTGCCCGACTCCTCAGCGGCTCGTCCCTCGCCGCATCGTCGTTCGGGCGCGTCGCTCTGCATCGTCGGCGGCGCTCATGACCGCGCTGCAGTCCACCCTCGACCCCACGTCCCCGGCCTTCACGGAAGCCGCCGACGCGATGGCCGTCAAACTCGCCGAACTGAACGGTGAGCTGGAGAAGGCGCTCGCCGGTGGCGGCGAGAAGTACGTGCAGCGCCACCACGGTCGCGGCAAGCTCACCCCGCGGGAACGCATCGAACTGCTGGTGGACGAGGATTCACCGTTCCTGGAGCTGTGCCCGCTGGCCGGATACGGCAGTCACTACCAGGTGGGCGCCAGCCTGGTCATCGGCATCGGCGTCGTCGAAGGTGTCGAATGCATGATCGTCGCCAACGACCCCACGGTCAAGGGTGGCACCAGCAACCCCTGGACCATCCGGAAGTTGTTCCGGGCCAATCAGATCGCGCTGGAGAACCGGCTCCCGGTCATCTCACTGGTGGAGTCCGGCGGCGCCGACCTGACCACCCAGAAAGACATCTTCATTCCGGGTGGCCGTCAGTTCCGTGACCTGACCCGGTTGTCGGCGGCGGGCATCCCGACGATCGCGCTGGTGTTCGGCAATTCCACGGCGGGCGGCGCCTACATCCCGGGTATGTCGGACCACGTGGTGATGATCAAGGAGCGGTCCAAGGTGTTCCTGGCGGGCCCGCCACTGGTCAAGATGGCCACCGGCGAGGAATCCGACGACGAGTCGCTCGGTGGCGCCGAGATGCATGCTCGCACATCGGGTCTGGCCGACTATCTGGCCGTGGACGAATCCGATGCGCTGCGTCTGGGCCGTCGCATCGTGGCACGGCTCAACTGGCGCAAGCGCGGGCCCGCACCGGGCCCGGTCACCGAGCCGATGTTCGACGCAGCCGAGCTGGTGGGCATCGTGCCCGCCGATCTGCGTGTTCCGTTCGATCCCCGCGACGTCATCGCCCGGGTGGTCGACGGCTCCGATTTCGACGAGTTCAAACCGCTCTACGGCAGCTCGCTGGTCACCGGCTGGGCGCGGGTGTACGGATATCCGATCGGCATCCTGGCCAACGCGCGCGGGGTGCTGTTCAGCGAGGAGTCGCAGAAAGCCACCCAGTTCATCCAACTGGCCAATCGCAGCGACACCCCATTGCTGTTCCTGCACAACACCACTGGCTACATGGTGGGCAGAGCCTATGAGGAACGCGGCATGATCAAACACGGCTCGATGATGATCAACGCCGTGTCCAACTCGACGGTGCCGCACATCTCGCTGCTGATCGGGGCGTCCTACGGTGCGGGTCACTACGGCATGTGCGGGCGCGCCTACGACCCGAGGTTCTTGTTCGCCTGGCCCAGCGCCAAATCCGCGGTGATGGGTGGGGCCCAGCTCTCGGGCGTGTTGTCGATTGTCAACCGAGCCGCCGCCCAGGCCCGCGGCCAGGAGTATGACGAGGCCGCCGACGCCGCGATGCGCGCGGCGGTGGAAGGACAGATCGAGGCCGAGTCACTGCCGATGGTGCTGTCGGGGATGCTCTACGACGACGGGGTGATCGACCCGCGAGACACTCGCACGGTGCTCGGGATGAGCCTGTCCGCCATCGCCAATGGCCCGATCGAGGGGACGTCGAACTTCGGCGTCTTCAGAATGTAGGGAACGTGATCGCACGAGTTCTGGTGGCCAACCGCGGCGAGATCGCCCGGCGGGTCTTCGCCACCTGCCGGCGCCTCGGCCTGGAGACGGTGGCCGTCTACACCGATCCCGACGCCGACTCCCCGCACGTCGCCGAAGCCGATGTGCGTGTCCGGCTGCACACCAGCTACCTCGACGCCGCGGCGATCATCGCCGCGGCCACCGCCTCCGGAGCCGACGCGATCCACCCCGGCTACGGATTCCTCTCGGAGAACGCCGATTTCGCCGACGACGTGCTGGCCGCGGGACTCATCTGGATCGGCCCGCCGGTGTCCGCGGTGCGGTCGATGGGCTCGAAGATCGAGTCCAAGAAGATCATGGCCGCCGCCGGGGTGCCGGTGCTCGACGAGCTGGACGCCGATGCGGTGACCCAGGCACAGCTGCCCGTTCTGGTGAAGGCGTCCGCCGGAGGCGGCGGACGCGGTATGCGGGTGGTCACCGAACTCGGCGAGCTGGCCGAAGCGGTGAACGCAGCCCAGCGTGAGGCGCAGTCCGCCTTCGGTGATCCGGCGGTGTTCTGCGAACGTTATCTGCCGACCGGGCACCACATCGAGGTCCAGGTGATGGCCGACCAGCACGGCACGGTGTGGGCGGTCGGCGAGCGTGAGTGCTCCATCCAGAGGCGTCATCAGAAGATCATCGAAGAGGCCCCGTCGCCGTTGGTGGAACGCACTCCGGGTATGCGGGCCGAGTTGTTCGACGCGGCCCGCAAAGCCGCGGGCGCCATCGGCTACACCGGCGCCGGCACAGTGGAATTCCTCGCTGTCTCGGACACCGACGGGTCCACCGAATTCTTCTTCCTCGAGATGAACACCCGGCTGCAGGTCGAGCATCCGGTCACCGAGGCCACCACCGGACTTGACCTGGTGCAGCTGCAGCTCGCCGTCGCCGACGGCGCCAGGCTCGACCCGGAACCCCCTGCGACATACGGACATTCGATCGAGGCCCGACTCTACGCCGAGGACCCCGCCAAGGCCTGGCTCCCGCAGTCCGGCACCATCCACCACTTCGAGGTGCCCACCGCACGAACCGCGTTCAGCAGTACCGGCGGCACCGAGATCCGGCTGGACTCCGGCATCGTCGACGGCTCTTCGGTATCCATCCACTATGACCCGATGGTGGCCAAGGTGATCTCCTGCGCACCCACCCGCACGCAGGCGGCCCGGCTGCTGGCCACCGCCTTGACCCGCACCCGCCTGCACGGTGTGCGGACCAACCGCGACCTACTGGTGAATGTGCTGCGGCACCCGGCGTTTCTCGACGGCGCCACCGATACCTCGTTCTTCGACACCCACGGGCTGGCCGCGCTGGCGGCTCCGTTGGTGGACTCCCGGGGAGCCCGGCTCTCGGCCGTCGCCGCTGCCCTTGCCGACGCCGCACACAACCGGGCGGCAGCGCCGGTGCTGGCCTCGGCACCCAGTGGCTGGCGCAACCTGCCCTCGGGCAACCAGGTCAAGACCTACCGGACGCCCAGCGGCGAGGAACGCGTGGAGTACCGCGTCACCCGCGGCGAGATGACACTGCCCGGCGACGACGGTATCGGGGTGCGCACAGCGAGCCCTGATCAAGTGGTGCTGACCGACGCCGGCGGCGTCGAGATCCCGTTCGATGTCCGCCGGTACGGCGCCGACGTCTTCGTCGACTCGGCCTTGGGGTCGGTGCATGTGGTGGCGGTGCCGCGGTTCGTCGAACCGGGTTCCAGCACCGCCGCGGGCTCGCTGGTGGCCCCGATGCCCGGCGTCGTGGTGCGGGTGGGCGCCGAAGCCGGCGCATCGGTCACCCGAGGTCAGCCGTTGGTGTGGCTGGAAGCCATGAAGATGGAGCACACCATCGCCGCCCCCGCCGACGGCGTGCTGACCGAACTGAAGGCAAGAGCGGGCGATCAGGTCGAGGTCGGCCAGGTGCTGGCCGTGTTGAACACCGAGGGAGAGCAATGACAGGCTTTGTCGAGGGCTTCATAGAGGGCCCGGAGCGCACGGCGCTGCGCAAGTCGGTGGCCGCGTTCGCGGCCGACTACGGGCAGGACTACTACCTGGAGAAAGCCCGCGCCGGCCAGCACACCGACGAGTTGTGGCGTGAGGCGGGCAAGCTCGGGTTCATCGGAGTGAACCTCCCTTTAGAGTACGGCGGCGGCGGGGCGGGCATGTACGAGCTGAGCCTGGTCATGGAGGAGATGGCCGCCGCCGGGTCGGCACTGCTGATGATGGTGGTATCGCCCGCCATCAACGGCACCATCATCTCCAAGTTCGGGACCGACGAGCAGAAGCAGCGGTGGATCCCCGGCATCGCCGACGGCACCATCACCATGGCCTTCGCCATCACCGAACCCGACGCCGGTTCCAACTCGCACAGAATCACCACCACCGCGCGCCGCGACGGCAGCGACTGGATCCTCAGCGGCCAGAAGGTGTACATCTCCGGTGTCGACCAGGCCCAGGCCGTCCTGGTCGTCGGTCGCACCGAGGACCACAAGACGGGCAACCTCAAACCCGCGCTGTTCGTGGTGCCCACCGACACTGCCGGGTTGAGCTACACCAAGATCGACATGGAGATCGTCAGCCCCGAGTTCCAGTTCCAGCTGTTCCTCGACGAGGTGCGGCTGCCTGCCGACGCCCTGGTGGGCTCGGAGGACGCCGCGATCGCGCAACTGTTCGCCGGGCTGAACCCCGAGCGGATCATGGGCGCGGCCAGCGCGGTCGGGATGGGCCGCTTCGCACTGGCCAAGGCCACCGAGTACGTCAAGACCCGCCAGGTCTGGAAGACACCCATCGGCGCGCACCAGGGGATCTCACATCCGTTGGCGCAGAACCACATCGAGGTGGAGCTGGCGAAGTTGATGATGCAGAAGGCCGCCTCGCTCTACGACGCCGGTGACGATTTCGGGGCGGCCGAGGCCGCCAACATGGCGAAGTACGCCGCGGGTGAGGCCTCGGTGCGCGCCGTCGACCAGGCGGTGCAGTCACTCGGCGGCAACGGGTTGACCAAGGAGTACGGGGTCGCCTCGATCCTCACCGCCTCCCGACTGGCGCGTATCGCACCGGTGAGCCGCGAGATGATCCTCAACTTCGTCGCACAGACATCACTCGGCCTCCCCCGCTCCTACTGATGACCGGCCCCCTCGTTGCCTACCGGGTCCAGTCCGGCGCCGCGTACCTGACCCTGGACTCACCGCACAACCGCAATGCGCTGTCGACCGCGTTGGTGGGGCAGTTGCACGAAGGCCTGCGCAAGGCGACCGCCGATCCGCAGGCGCGTGTCGTGGTGCTCGGCCACACCGGTGGCACCTTCTGCGCGGGCGCGGATCTGAGCGAGGGTTCGACGGGTGATGCCAGAGCGCAGGCCGTCGCGCGCGCCACCGAGATGGCGACGCTGCTGCGCGCGATCGTCGAATGCCCGCTGCCGGTGATCGGGGCGGTCGACGGGCATGTGCGGGCCGGCGGTCTCGGATTGGTGGGCGCCTGCGACATCGTGGTGGCGGGACCGCGCAGCACCTTCGCGCTGACGGAGGCCCGCATCGGTGTGGCACCGGCGATCATCTCTATGACGCTGCTCCCGAAGATGTCTGCGCGCGCCGCGGGTCGCTACTACCTCACCGGTGAGACGTTCACCGCAACCACCGCCGCCGAGATCGGGCTGGTGACCGTGGCCGCCGACGATGCCGCGGCGGCGGTCGGTGGGTTCGTCACGGAATTGTCGAAAGCGTCACCCCAAGGGCTGGCTGCGTCAAAAGCGCTGACCACAGCGGCGGTGCTGGCCGGTTTCGACGCCGATGCCGAACGGCTGAGCCAAGATTCGGCGGCGTTGTTCGTCAGTGACGAGGCCAGGGAGGGGATGCTGGCTTTCCTCGAGAAGCGCCCGCCGCGATGGGCATTGCCGAGCTGACGGTGTATCGATTTCGCCGCCCACCTTTGCGGTTGACAACGATCGTCGTAGGCTCGTGCCTGATGAGCAATTCAGCGCCGCGGGACTCATCGTTGCGAGCCGCAGACAACGGTCGGATCCAAGAAGACCGGGTCCAGGTTGCGCAACTGCTGACCGATGCCGCGGCGCAGGGCACGCTGAATCTCGCCGAATTCGAGGACCGGCTCGCGCGGGCGTACGCCGCCACGTCCTACGAAGAGCTCGAGCTGCTGTCGGCGGACCTGCCGGGGATCGCCAACACCCGCCGGGGCGCGTGCAAGCCCGCGCCCTCGACGGTCCTGCTGGCCATCATGAGTGGTTTCGAACGGCGCGGCCGCTGGAATGTCCCGCGGAAACTGACCACCTTCACGCTGTGGGGCGGCGGTGTCGTCGATCTTCGTTATGCGGACTTCACCTCGGCCGAGGTGGACATCCGCGCGTATTCGGTCATGGGCGGGCAGACAATCCTGCTTCCCCCCGAGGTCAACGTCACCGTCCGCGGCACCGGCCTGATGGGCGCGTTCGACCACAATGTCGGGGAAGCCGGCACTCCCGGCGCACCCCAGATCACCATCACCGGTTTCTCGCTGTGGGGCAGCGTGGGCATCAAACGCAAGAAACGCCGCCCCCCGGCCAACGAACTCACCGCCTGAGACGAGAGTCCTCAGAGCGGCTGTCGCGCTGCCGGTCCGGCCGTCACGCGCAGTCAGCGCAGGTCAGGGTGTCCGGCACGGCCAGTCGGCTGCGGTGGTACACCAAAAAGCAGCTCGAACACGTGAACTCGTCGGCCTGCTTGGGGATGATCTTGACCACCAGTTCTTCCCCGGACAGATCCGCACCGGGCAGCTCGAACAGCTCAGCGAACTCGCTGGGGTCGTCATCGACGGCGGCGTCACCGTGCACCGTCAGACCGGAGGCCACCTCCTGGATCGGATCCGCCGGGGTGTCTTCGACGTCTCGGCGGCGCGGTGCGTCGTAGTCGGTAATGGTTGCCATCGTCCCTCTTTCAGCCGGTGAGCGGGCGTTGACGCACCACACCGTCGTCAACGTGCGATCGGTGTTACCCACCTTTGCGCCGATCCACACCACCAATCCGAGAAAATTTCTTCGCACACCGAATGCACTGTCCCACAACGATTTTCGCAGTCGCTCCGAGTTGGCCGTGCCGCCGCGGACTAGTCACGCGGCGGCACAGTCACTACAGTGCGTACCCACTGACGTCCAGAGACAACGGTGCACCCGAACTCTTAACCGGCGCGAAACGGGTCAGGCGTTGTTCAGCAGCGCACGGAACTCCGCGTGCTCGGCATAGCAGTCGATCCACGCGGCCACCTTGTCGGTGTAGTCCTCCGACAACGGGTGCTTCTCCCGCATCACCGCGGTGAGCACGTCCCGGATCACGATCGTGAACTCGCCGACTCCGAGGTTGACGAACGCCATGTCACGTTCGGCTTGTGTCATCGCCGCCCGGTGTTCGTCCACCAGATCCCACGCCAGATCGGCTTCGTTCGGTCGTCGCTTCATAACTAGGGCGTGGGGTCGATCCCGAGGTTCTCGAGCGCGGCGTCCAGGGTGGGGCACATGTTGATGGCCTCGGCGAGCCCGATCAGGGTCAGGGGTCGGCTGGTCGCCGGCCCGTCGGCGACGACGGCGAACTTGACGTCGTCGTCGAGTTCCCGGCGCACCAGCGCCAGCACGTTCATGCCGTGCGAGGCCAGGAAGTCGACGCCGGACAGGTCGACGATCACCGCCGACGGCTCTTTCTTCAGCACCTCCGACAATCGCTGCTCGAGATGCGGCGCGGTGATCATGTCGATGACGCCGGAGCAGCCGACGATGACGGTGGATCCCCACCAGTGTTCGGTCACCACACATTCAGGCAGGTCAGCGTGGCCGTCGAACTGGCCTTTGGAGTTGTTCACCGGATACCTCGCGGTCCATAGCTGGCTGGCTGGCTGGCTGCGCTCGACTCGCGGGCACGGGCTGAACCGGGCAAGCATGTGCGCGAAATGCACCACAAGCCTAGCTGCCAGGCGCGCATCACGGTAGCCCAGTCGAGTTCACCGGCGTTTGCGGGCCTTCAGATAGTCGCCCACCACGGCGGCACCGAGACCGTCGACGTCTGGCACCACCACGCGGCCCTGCACGCGGCGGGCCACCTGATCGATGAACCGGGCCAGGCCCGGATCGCTGCCCAGCCGGAAGATGGTGACCTGGGCGCCCAGACGCGCGACCTCGTCGAAACCCTTCACCGTGTGGGCGAGGGTCAGCTTGTGCGGCGGGTAATCAAAAAACACCTGCGGCCCACCCTCTGAGGCACCCCAGTTCTCCAGGTGCGCCGTCGGCTCCCCGTCGGTGACCACCAGCACCACCGGTTGCGCGTTGGGGTGACGGCGCAGGTGCCGGGTGGCCAGCGCCAGCGCGTGATGCAGGTTGGTGCCCTGCTCGTAGACGCCCTCGAGCCCGGTGAGTTCGGCGGCGGTGACCGTCCGCGCATAACGCCCGAACGCGATGATCTGCAACGCGTCGGACCGGAAGCGTGTACTCACCAGATGGTTGAGCGCCAACGCGGTGCGCTTCATGGGCAGCCACCGGTTCTCCATCACCATCGAGAACGAGGTGTCCACCAGCAGGGCCACCGCCGCCTGGGAACGGGTCTCGGTTTCGGAGACCTCGACGTCGTCGACGCTGATGTGGATGGGCCCGTCCTGCCGGTCGGCCACCGGGGTGCCCGCCCGTCGCAGCACGGCGTTGGTGAGCGTGCGCGTGACGTTCCACGGTTCGGTGTCACCAAAAGCCCATGGCCGGGTGGCGCCGGTGAGTTCGCCCGCCGCACCCGCGCGCCGGGTCTCACGCTCGCCGTGGCGGCCCGAAAGCTGTTGTGCGACATCGCGCAACGCCGCCTGGCCCAGTTGGCGCATGGCCTTGGGTGAGAGCCGCCAGCGCCCGTCGGAGCTGCGATCCAGGAACCCCTGGTTCATCAGGGCCTTTTCCAGGTCGGCCAGGGTGCGGGCGTCGATGGCGGCGTCCTCCCCGAGCTGTTTGGCCAGCATGTCGAGGTCGACGTCCTCCATCGAGGCACCGGCGTAACTCTGGGACAGCTGCTCGGCGAGCTGTTCGAGCTCGGCGATATCGGCCAGCGCCTGGGCGCCCTCCCCCATGCCGAGCGGTTGATCACCCGAGAAGTTCTCCGAGCCGTCCCAGTCCTCGCCCGGGCGTGCCGACTGCAGATGCGCGTCGAGCCGGTTGAGCGCGTTCATCAGTGATGGCGACCCGAACGCGTTCTGCGCCAGCGCATCGAGTTCGGCGCGCTGATCGGCGCTCAGGCTGTTGCGGAAGCGTTGGGCCGCCGCCGATCGTTTGGCCAGCGAGTCGAGCAACTCGTCGATGTTGCGCGGGTTCTCCGGGAAGAAGTCGCCGTGCTTGTTCATGAAATCGTCAAAGTCCTGCTGGGTGGCCTGGCCCTGGGCGTTCTTGTCCAGCAGGTCGTTGAGGTCGTCGAGCATGTCGTTGACGCGCTGACGGTCTTCGTCGGTGGCGTTCTCCAGCGCCTGCTTCATCCCGGCGAACCGCTGGTCGAGCATCTCGCGGCCCAGCAGATCGCGGATCTGGTCGTACTTCTGCCGGGCCTCGTCGGAGCGCCAGTTGTAATCGGCCAGTTCCTCGACCGCCTTGGCCGGCGACGGGGACAGCGACTCGAGTTGCAGTTCGCCGAACCTGGCGTCGTCGTCGAGGGCCCGCGCCAGCTCCTTCCGCTCGGCCAGCACCGCCTCGTCGAGCAGCTTCTTGACTTCCTGCAGGGTGCCGTCGAGGTTGTTGCGCTGTAACAGCTGACGGCGTTTGCGGTGGGCTTCGGCGGCCAGTTTGTCGGCGCCGGGCAGATTCCTGGTGCCACGGCGCAACAGCTCGGACAGGGCCCGCCGCGGCGAGGTGCCCTCCATGACGTCCTGCCCGATCTGCTCCAGCGCGTCGCGCAGATCCACCGGCGGCGCCAGCGGATCCGGCCCACCGGTATATCGCGAGTACCGCGAGGTGTGGCTGGCTCTAGCCATAAATGGTTTCGCCCTCTCCGGACACTTTGTCGATCCGCTTCGCCAGATACAGCGCTTCGAGTGCCAACTCGACAGCCGCGGCCCGCTCACCGTCGGATTCCGCGTTCAGCCGCTCGGCGATGGCATCGATCACCGGCAGCTCCGGCAACGCCGCCAGCACGTCCTTGGCCGACACCCGCTCGCCCGTCGTCACCGGCTGGTCGGCTTCCACGGCGGCCACCAGGGGGCCCACGTCCAGGCCACCGAGAACCCGCTGTGCGGTTTCGGCGGTCGCGCGGCGCAGCAGATGCTCGAGGACTGCCTGCTCGCGCCCCTCCTCACCCGCTTCGAATTCCAGCTTGCCGCGCAGCACGTCGACGATGGTGCTCAGGTCCACGACGCGGGCCACGGGGTCCGGCTCGCCCAGGATCGCCGAGCGGTGCCGGGCCGAGGCGGCCACCGTCTCGGCCGCTGCGATCGCGAAGCGGGCCGACACACCCGATCGTTGATCCACCGACGTCGATTCGCGCAGCAGCCGGGCGAACCGGCCGATGATCTGCAGCAGATGATCGGGCACTTCGGCCGACAGGTGTGCTTCCTGCGAGATCACCCCGACCTCGGCGTCGAGTTCCTGCGGGTAGTGCGTGCGGATCTCCGCACCGAACCGGTCTTTGAGCGGGGTGATGATGCGGCCGCGGTTGGTGTAGTCCTCAGGGTTCGCGCTGGCCACCACCAGGACGTCCAGGGGCAGCCGCAGGGTGTAACCGCGAACCTGGATATCGCGCTCCTCCATCACGTTGAGCATCGCCACCTGGATGCGCTCGGCGAGGTCGGGCAGCTCGTTGACGGCGACGACGCCGCGGTGCGCACGTGGGATGAGTCCGTAGGCGATGGTCTCGGGATCGCCCAGGCTGCGGCCTTCGGCCACCTTCACCGGGTCGATGTCGCCCACGAGGTCGGCGACGCTGGTGTCCGGGGTGGCGAGTTTCTCGGTGTAGCGCTCGCTGCGGTGCCGCCATGTGATGGGCAGGTCTTCGCCGGATTCGGCGACGCGCCGCACCGATTCGGGGGTGATCGGTGAATAGGGATGCTCGCCCAGTTCGGAGCCGGCGATCACCGGAGTCCACTCGTCGAGCAACCCGATGAGCGAGCGCAGCAGACGGGTCTTTCCCTGACCGCGCTCACCCAGCAGAACGAAGTCGTGCCCGGCGATGAGGGCCCGTTCCACCTGGGGCAAGACGGTGTCCTCGAACCCGACGATGCCGGGCCACACCGTCTCGGCGGTGTCGCCCGCAGCCAGCCGTGCCAGCAGGTTCTCGCGGATTTCCTGCTTCACACCGCGCTCCTGATGGCCGGAGGCGCGCAGCTCGCCGAGGGTGCGGGGCAGATCGTTAGGTGATGTCACGACCTCCACGCTACGACGGTCACCGACATCAGGCAGCCGGTCCCTGCTCTCAGCGAAAAGTTCGGCGCGCGGGAATAACCCCGGAGAACGGTCAGCCGGCGGTCGGGGCCAGCATCTGGAAGCCGCCCAGAATCTGTTCGGTGTCGTCCTGATAGACGGGATCTGCCGGGTTGTCGGTCTGGGTGGTGACCGTCGCGGCATAGGTCCGGTCATCGGTGTGCATGACCGCGATCAGGACCTGCGCGGGTAACTCGCCGACGGGTTCGATCGGCGGGGTGAGGTAGTTGATGACCTCGGCGGGCAAGCCGCACAGGGTGGTTTCGGTGACGGTGACTTCGGTGGCGCCGAAACCGCTTTCCAGCGATTCGCGTTGCTGCTCGAAGACCACCGACGGGTCCTCGATGCCGGGCTTGCTTTCCAGGGTGACGACCACGGTGGGCGCAAAATCGTCGCTGGCGAGCGCGACATTGCTCATCGTGTACCGGAACAGGTCGTCGTCGAGTTCGGAGAACCGTTCCCAGCCGTCGGGCTGCGGGATGCGCAGCACTGGCTCACCCTCGTCGAGCGGTTCGACGTCCGACAGCGGGGCGTCGACCGGCGTGCAGTCGCTGCCGTCCGAGCCGGTCGCCAGTCCGGGACCCGACAACAGCTCCTCGGACGCCACCGGCTCGGCGTCGACATAGCGGGTGCACGACACGGTGAGCGCCATCGGCACCGCTGCCACCAACAGAACCGCCGTCATCCGTGCTGTCACGACAGTGACATTAGTCGGCTCACTCGGCGGCGGGGCCGTCGCCGTTGAGGTATGCACTGTTTCCCCAAGCAGTCAGCAATGGCCAGTGCCCCACCTTCTCCTGCTTGCGGGCGTCCCTCACCAGCCTCGGACTCGGGCCCCACCCCAAGCCCGAGCTCCTTCACCTGGCTCGTCCCTCACCAGCCTCGGACTCGGGCTCAGTGCGCGAAATGCCGTGCACCGGTGAGATACAACGTGATGCCGGCCTTGGCGGCCGCTTCGGTCACCTGATCGTCGCGCACCGAGCCACCCGGGTGCACGATCGCGCGCACGCCGGCGGCGGTCAGCACCTCGAGACCGTCGGGGAACGGGAAGAACGCATCGGAGGACGCGACGGCGCCCTGCACGCGGTCGCCACCGCGCTCGACGGCCAGCCGGGCCGCGTCGACCCGGTTCACCTGTCCCATACCGACACCCACAGTGGCGCCGTCCTTGGCCACCACGATGGCGTTGGACTTGACCGCCCGGCATGCCCGCCATGCGAACACCAGATTGCTCAAGGTGTCCGGATCGGCGGGCTCCCCGGTCGCGAGCACCCAGTTGGCCGGGTCGTCGCCCGGCGCGTCGAGCTCGTCGCGCTGCTGCACCAGCAAGCCGCCGCTGACCTGACGGAACTCGGTGGCCCCGGGCTGGGGCTCCGAGGCCACCAGCACACGGATGTTCTTCTTGCGCGCCAGGATCTCGACCGCACCGTCCTCATAGGCGGGCGCGACGATGACCTCGGTGAAGATGTCGGCGACGGTCTCGGCCATCTCGACGCTGACCGCGGTGTTGGTGGCGATCACCCCTCCGAAGGCGCTCAGCGGGTCACACTCGTGGGCCTTGCGGTGCGCGTCGGCCACCGAGACCGAGGAGATCGCGATGCCGCAGGGATTGGCGTGCTTGATGATCGCCACGCAGATGTCCTCGTGGTCGAACGCCGCCCGCCAGGCCGCGTCGGCATCGGTGAAGTTGTTGTAGGACATCTCTTTACCGTGCAACTGCTCGGCCTGCGCCAAACCCGGCCAGGCTGCGTCGTCGGTGTACAGCGCCGCCTGCTGATGCGGATTCTCGCCGTAGCGCAGCACCGCGGAGCGGCGCCACGTCCCACCGAACCACGCGGGCAGCTTCTGGGCGGGTTCCTCCCGGGCCAGGACATCACCCATCCACGACGCCACGGCGACGTCGTATTCGGCGGTGTGCCGGAAAGCCAACGACGCCAGTATCTTCCGTTCCGCCAGGGTGAAGCCACCGTCCCGGACCGCAGCCAGCACCCCGTCATAACCGAGCGGGTCCACCACCACGGCCACGCTGGGATGGTTCTTGGCCGCGGCCCGCACCATCGACGGGCCGCCGATGTCGATCTGCTCGACACATTCGTCCTCGCCGGCGCCGGAGGCGACCGTCTCGGTGAACGGGTAGAGGTTGACCACGACGAGTTCGAAAGCCGCGACGCCGAGTTCCTCCAGGGCCGCGGCGTGCTCGGGCTTGCGCAGGTCGGCGAGGATCCCGGCATGCACCCGGGGGTGCAACGTCTTGACCCGGCCGTCGAGCACCTCGGGGAAACCGGTGACATCCTCCACTGGGGTCACCGGAATGCCTGCTGCGGCAATGGTTTTGGCAGTCGATCCGGTTGAGACGATATCGACACCCGCCTCGTGCAGACCATGAGCAAGATCGGTCAGGCCGGTCTTGTCGTACACGCTGATCAACGCACGCCGGATCGGCTTACGCTCGCTCATCCGATAACTGCCTTTCGTCCACTCCAGGTCACGCCGCGGGTAGCGAGCGCGGCCAGCACGTCCACCAGGAGACGTCGTTCGACCACCTTGATGCGTTCGTGCAAAGTCTGTTCATCGTCGTCGTCCTCGACGGTGACGGCTTCCTGCGCCAGCACGGGACCGGTGTCCATACCCGCGTCGACGAGGTGCACCGTGCAACCGGTCACCCGGACGCCGTACTCCAGGGCCGCGGGTACCGCGTGGGCACCGGGGAACGCGGGCAACAGCGCCGGGTGGGTGTTGACCACCCGGCCGGGAAAGCGCGTCAGGAACTGGTTGCCGAGGATCTTCATGAACCCCGCCGAGACCACGAAATCCGGTGAATGTGCCGCCGTCGCAGCCGTGATGGCGGCATCCCAGGTGGCCCGGTCCGGGTAATCCCGCAGGGGGACGGTGTAGGCGGGCACGCCGGCGTCCGCGGCGATCTCCGCGGCCCGGCACTCGCGGTCCACCCCGACGGCCACCACACGTGCCGGGTACTCCCCGACTGCCGCATCCAACAGCGACCTCAGCAGCGATCCGGTGCCCGAAGCCAGGACGACCAGCCGTGCCGGCGCGCTGGGTGGCACGTGGAGGGGTTGCTGCACGAAACGAGCTTAGTCGGTCCCACAGGGGGTGCCGTCAGCGCTTCCCGTCGTCGGCGGAGCCGTCGTTGTCGGCCTCGAGCAGGTCTTCGGCGTCGGGCAGGTCGGCCAGTGCTTCGTGATCGACCGGCGGTAGCGGGGGCACCGGTTCCGGCTCGGGCAGCGGGTCGGGTTCCGGCTCGGGATCGGGTTCAGCGGCCGGGGGCACCTGGGCGCCGTCGCTCGAGGGAGCCGGTGCGGGCAGGATCAGCGGCGCGGTCTGCGCCTCTGCCAGCACCTCGTCATCCGGCTCGCCCAACGCCTCGGGGGCGGCCGCCTCGGCTGCCGGTTTGACTCGTCTGGGCCGGCGCACCAGGCCGTTGGCCATCACGATCGTCACGCCGCCGACGACGAAGAACCACAGGAACGCCGCGGGCCCGAACGTCGCATGGTCCACGCCGACCGCACCGAAGTTGCCGAGCTGTCCGCCGCCGGCATAACCGAGCAGCGCCATCACACCGGCCGCCAGCAGCGACGCGGTCAGCAGCCGCACCAGGGCCGGCCCGAGCGGCAGGGGCGTGCGGGCACATTGCTGTCCCAAGGCGACGCCGGCGGCGGCACCGACGATCAGCAGGGCCACCCACACCGGCCCCAACGGCGGGGTCGGTGCCGCCGCCAGGATGGGGACCGCCGGGATGTCACCGCCGAAGACGGTGAACGAACTGAATGTCGCGAATCCGATGTGGGCGCTCGACCCGACCGCCATGGCCGCGGCGCCGACGATCACGTTGGGGGCGTACAACACCGACAGCACGGTCAGGCTCAACTGGCCGAAGGCTGATTCGGTGATGCCGAACAGGTCGTGCATGGTGCCCCAGTGCACCACCAGGGCGGCGGCGGTCACGGCCGCCGAGAGCCCGAACAGCGCCAGCACTCCGGCCGTCGCCGCGCGAACCGAACCTGCCATCCAGTCAGGCAGTGGGGACGTCGCGAGCGCCCGCCGCCCCACTTTCGAGCCCACGCCGATCACGGCGCCGATCCCGTGCAGCACCAGAACGTTGAGGAAGGCGTGGCCCGCGCTGGGCGTCTGCAACTGCGTCAGCACCGATGAGGCGTCGTGCACCACTGCCAACGCCAACGCCGCGACCAGCAGGGGTCCGCCGATGGCCGACGCCACGATCCACCGTGTGACAAACCACGACGAGCGCGCCGAGGTGGCTTGTGCGGTGGTGCGCGCGGTGCCCCACACCATCAGGAGTGCGGGTAAGAGCGGCATGACTCCGAGCACGCGGCCGCCGATCGAGATCGGCACCTGGTGTACCCCGAGCCACATGCTGGCGATGGCGCCGAACGCGCCGGTCATATCGCTGTTCGCGATCAGCAGCTGGACCAGCACCACCGCCGCGATGATGACCAGTGCGACCAGCGCTGGACCGAAAGCGACCCTGATCAGGTCACGTGTCTGGCGTGCCCCTGCCGTGCGATTGTCCTGCATTCACGTCAGATCCGCCGCACCTGGACACACCAGGTGCGGCGGCGCCGGACTACGACGAAGTGGGGCCGGGTGACGGCGCCGACTGCTGGGTCTGCGGCTGCTGCGGCGGCTGAGCGCTGTGCTGCCCTGACCCGACCGCGGGCGGCGGGCTGAAGCTGGGGAAACCCGTCGGAGGCGTCGGCGGGCTGTTGTCGCTGCCCGACTGGCCGTAACCGGGGGTGGGGCCGGGCGAGTACGTGCCGTACTGGGTGGGATAACCCGGCCGCGGACCCTGCGGCTGCTGGCCCGGGGCCTGTTGGCCGGGCGTTTGGGGGTAATAGCCGCCGCCGGGCGGCCCGTACTGCCCGTACTGCGGCTGCTCGAACTTCGGTCGCGGCGTCGGCGCGGACAGGACACCGGCCTCCAACAGCAGCGCGCCGATGGCGACGATCGCCTGCAGCACGCTGAATGCCAGCACCAGCCACGCGGCCCAGCCGGTGGTCACGTAGTTCGAGGTGTTGAACAGCTGGCTCACCACCACCAGGACGCCGAGAACCGAGAGGATGGCGACGACGGGGAAATGTCCTCTGACCTTCGGCACCAGGCCGACGGCCGCCAGCAGGGCCGCGAGCAGGGTGGCGAGGGTCAGGAACACCCCGCCACCGCTGGTGGCCTCGACACTGATCGGGCCCAGTTCGGCGCTCGAGGTGAAGACCGGGCCGAAGCTGGACAGGTAGGCAGCCAGTCCGAGCACCACCACGGCGGCGGACAGATAGAGCGGGAGCTTGCTGGGCCCCGGTTCGGCGGCGGGCGCGAACGACTGGGTGGGAGCGTTGTACGAACCGGACGGGTATGCCCCGGAGCCGGAGTACGAACCGGAATCTGCGTAGGAACCGGACTGATACGAGCCGGGAGGCTGCGCCGGCGGAAAGCCGCCTGGCGGGTTACCGGGTGAGCCGGGTGAGCCGGGTGAGTAGGTCATGACCTCTCCTGTGTCGTTGGGCGCCGAGGTGGCGGCGCTTACATCGGACCCACTTCATGGGCCCCCGCTTCATGGACTAGGCCGACGAACACCTGCGTCGGCATTCGAGGCGGGGATTCGCGTCATCCACGCTAGCGCACCAACCTGCGGGTGCCGTGCGCCGATCCGCGTGTCCTCCACAGCGGTCATGCCACCGGGCTCCGGCCCTCAGGCGCCGGCCGACACCAGTGCTGGTCGTCCCGGAGATTGGGTGTCGGCTGCTTCGATCTCCCGCACCAGCGGCAGCACCCGGGCACCGAAGTACTCGATCTCTTCCTGGAAATGGAGGAAGCCGCCGAGGATCAGGTCGACTCCGCGCTTGCGGTAGGCCGCGATGCGTTCGGCGATCTGCTCAGGGGTGCCGATCAGCTGGGTGCGGAAACCGTCGTTGTACTGCACCAGGTCCTCGAAGGAGGAGTCCGCCCACATCCCCTTCTTGTCGCCGGTGGAGTTCCCGGCCTGCTGGACCGCACCGCGGAACCCTTCGACGGCGGGTTTGTTGGCCTTGGCCACGATTTCGCGCAGGACCTCCTTCGCTTCCTTTTCGGTGTCCCTGGCGATGATGAACCCGTTGAGGCCGATGCTGACCTCCCGGCCCACCTCACGGGCGTGGTCTCGCACCTCCACCACCTGCTCGGTGATGCCGTCGAAATCCTTGCCGTTGGAGAAGTACCAGTCGGCGTAGTACCCCCCGTTGCGGCGGGCGGCGGTGGAGTTGCCGCCCTGGAACAGCTCGGGGTTGGGGCGATCCGGGGTGTTGAGGGGCTTCGGCTTCAACGTGAAGTCATGGATGCGGTAGAAGTCGCCGCGGAAGTCCACGTCATCCTCGGTCCAGATCTTGCGCAGCACCTGCAGGAACTCGGCGCTGCGCCGGTAGCGCTCGTCGTGTTCGAGCCACGGCTCGCCGAGATGGGTGAACTCGTCTTTGAACCAGCCGGATACGACGTTCACCGCGAACCGCCCGCCCGACAGATGATCGGCCGTCGCGCCCAGCTTGGCCAGCACCGCCGGCTGCCACAGGCCTGGATGCACGGCGGCGATCACCTTCAACCTCTCCGTCGCCAACAGCAGCGCCAGGGAGAAACTGGTGGACTCGTGCTGGTATTCGGCGCCGTAGCTGGCCTCGTAGCGGACCTGACTGAGGGCGTATTCGAACCCGTTGTTCTCCGCGGTCTGCGCCAGTTTCTTGTTGTACTCGTAATTCCAATCCGTGCGTTGCTCGATGGTGCTGGTCACCAGGCCGCCGCTGACGTTGGGCACCCAGTACGCGAACTTGACGTTCTCGGCGATACGTTCTGTCGTCATGGCGCGATCACACCGCGACCGCCGGTACCGGTCACCCTTTTGAATCGCCCAGAGTCCTAAGGGGGCCCACCACGGCGATCGGTGTGGCGGCAATGCCGTTGAATCCGGTGGAGGTCACGGTGGTGTAGGCGCCCATCATCGGACTCACCAGCACGTCGCCGACAGTCAGCGCAGGCATCGGGTAGTCCCGCGCCACCACATCGGTGCTGTCGCAGCTCGGCCCCGCCAGGGTGACCGGCTGTAACTCCGCTGCCGCCCCGTCCACCACCTCGGCGAGCGCGAGGATCGGCGGGTGAACGTCTTCGGTGAGGATGTTCGAGTACGACCCGTAAAGACCGTCGTCGAGGTAGTGCCACACCCGCCCGTTGCGCAGTCTGGTGCCGACCACCGAGGTCAGCAGCGTCATGCTGCCCGCGGCGAGGAACCGGCCGGGTTCGGCGAGCACCGTCAGGCCGTGCCCGGAGCCCAGCGCGGTGCGGATCTCGGCAGCCACGTCGTGCAGCGTCGGCATCGGGTCGCGATAGGTCACCGGGAAACCACCGCCGATGTCGATGGCGTTCGCCTGCACTCCGAGGTGGTCCTCGACCCGGGCGGCGAGTTCGAGGGTGGTGCGCACCGCGGCGCCGAAGGACGTCACCGACGACCCCTGGCTGCCGACGTGAAAGGTGAAGCCGTGGAACTGCACTCCGGCGGCAACCACGTGCTTGACCAGCAGCTCGGCCTCCGCGGGATCGGCGCCGAACTTGGTCGACAGATCCGATTTGGCAGATGCGTTCGGGAACCCGAGACGCACCAGTATCTGGATGTCCGGAGGTAGGCCGCTGAACTTCTGCGCTTCGACGGGGTTGTCGACGACGAAGGTCCGGATCCCGGCGCGGTATGCCGAGCAGATGTCGGCGAGTTTCTTGACGGGATGGGTGTGGATGCACCGAGACATCGGGATGCCAAGCGAATCAACGAGTTCTATCTCGCCGTTGGAGGCGACGTCGAACCCGCCGCCTGCCGCCGCGACGGCCGCCAGCACCGCTGGGTGCGGCGCCGCTTTGACCGCGTAGTGGACGTTGACGCCCGGAAGCGTCTCGGTGAAGGTGCGGTACTGCGCGGTGACCTCCCCCGGGTCGAGCACCAGTAGCGGTGTGCCGTGGGCGTCCAGCAATTCCTGCCAGTGGTGGGCACGGGCCTGCACTCTGAGCTGCTCACGAAGCCGTGACCGACGCCGAGCGTTCATGGTCCACCTCCGCCCCCGTGGGCCTGCGCACGACGAGCAATCGCTGGAACCGCTCGTAGCTGACTATCGCCAGCACGTAGAACCCGGCGTCGGCGGCCAGTTTCGCGAAGATCCACCCGGCCACCATGTTGTCGAACATCAGCGGGCCCGCGTAGAACGCCAGCGGCCGGATGGCAAGGCTGTCGATCCCCTCGGCGGGACCGAATTCGACGGCGATACTGCGCAGCGCCAGCCCGTTGGCGACCAGCAACCGCCGGCCGCGAGGAAGGTGCGTGTGGTGGCGGTAGGTGGTGCGCACTGCGGTGAGGAACGCCATGGCGTAGTACCCGGCCGACGCGCCGACGGTGGCGACGACGGCGGCTGCGGCCAGCGAGCCGGTGGCCAGGTAGGCGATCGTCGCGCCGCCCAATTCGCAGATGGTGCTGGCGATTTCACACGGCAGATACCGTCGCATCCACTCGCAGATCTTGTTTCCGGCCGCTCGCCTGGTCCCCACATTGCGCACTGTTCCGGTTGTCTGCGTGCCCTGTCGTGAGTAGCGCGCTACGCGAATCCGCCGCAGCGGCCCTTGCCCTATCGGTTAGAACACGTTCTAATTCTGTCATGGATTACGGGCTCGTACTGTTCACCAGTGACCGCGGTATCGCACCGGCCGCTGCGGCCAAGCTCGCCGATGACCATGGCTTCACCACCTTCTACGTGCCCGAACACACTCATATCCCGATCAAGCGTCAGGCTGCGCACCCCACCACCGGCGACGAGTCACTGCCCGACGACCGCTATATGCGCACCCTCGACCCGTGGGTGTCCCTGGGCGCCGCCAGTGCCGTCACCTCGCGGGTGCGGTTGTCCACCGCGGTGGCCTTGCCGGTCGAGCACGACCCGATCACCTTGGCGAAGTCGATCGCCACGCTGGATCATCTGTCCGGCGGCCGGGTGAGCCTGGGTGTCGGATTCGGTTGGAACACCGACGAACTCGCGGATCACAACGTGCCACCCGGTCGGCGCCGCACCATGCTGCGCGAGTACCTGGAGGCGATGCGCGCGCTGTGGACCGAGGAAGAGGCCGAATATGACGGCGAATTCGTGAAATTCGGCCCGTCGTGGGCATGGCCGAAACCGGTGCAGTCCCACATCCCGGTCCTGGTCGGAGCGGCGGGTACCGAGAAGAACTTCAAGTGGATCGCCCGCAGCGCCGACGGTTGGATCACCACGCCCCGCGACTTCGACATCGACGAGCCGGTCAAACTGCTCCAGGACACCTGGGCCGCCGCGGGCCGCGACGGCGCACCGCAGATCGTGGCGCTCGATTTCAAGCCGGTACCCGAAAAGCTGGCCCACTGGGGCGAACTCGGTGTCACCGAGGTGCTGTTCGGCTTACCGGACAAACCCGAGGCGGAGGTCGCCGCCTATGTGGAGCGGCTGGCCGGCAAGCTCGGCGCGCTGGTGTAGCCGACTCGCGTAGCCGACTACGCGTGAACAACAGGGTGCCGCAGACGACAGTCCGTGGGTGAGGCCTCACGCAGGCGACGTTCATCCCGGAAGGAATTCCCATGCCCGGCATCAGCCCACTGATCATCCAGTTGTTCGACGACCCGCATGCCAGGCACCGCCACGGCAATCGGGAAGACACCAGCAAGCAACGCCGGTCCGAATCCAAGGGACGGGTGCTGCGGCGCCGGCGCCGACATGACGACTGAGCGATCGCTGTCACGCGGACAGCTCGGCGCGGTTTCCGTTCTCCGTGGTCCGCACGCTGATCGCCGCGCCCAGCGGATCACCGTCACTCATGAGGGCCACCAGCTCTTCGTTCTCGGTGGTGGCCATGAAGCGCGAGCCGTCGGTATCGAGCCGGCCGACGATGATCCCGGTGCGCACGGGCCAGTCGTGGCGCACCGAATAGGTTTCGATGGCGCCGGTGCCGTCGACGGTCTTGGTCACCGGCACCGTTGGCAGTGCGGCGACTTCGGCGTTGAGCGCCTCGCTGCGGCTGGTCCGCCACGCGACGGGCTCGGTGGAGTAGATGCCCACCGAGTACTTGCTCATGATGCCGCCGTTGGCGCCGACGAACCCGAACTGGCCGGGCTTGTCCCGCATCTCGGCCACGGTCTCGGCGATACCGTGCAGTGAGTAGCTGTTGCCCGGGCCGCCGAAGTACGGCAGCCCGCCGGTCAGCGTCAGGCCTCGTGGATCGTCACCGGAGATCCCGAGGGCTTCGCAGATGACGAACACCGGGAACGGGAAGCAGCTGTACAGATCGAATGTCGCGATGTCGTCGACGCCGATCCCGGCCACCCGCAGCGCCTCGTGGGCCGCTCGCCCGGCGGCGGGGCTGGCGCCCAGGTCGGGGCGGACCAGCAGTGCCTGCTCGACGAGGTCGGAGTGCCCGTGCAGGTACACCCATTTCTCTTCCGGCACCCCGAGCCTGCGTGCGGCGGCCACCGACATCAGTACGGTGGCCGCGCCCTGGTTCACCGTGTCGCGTGCGACGAGCAGCCGTGGGTACGGGTCGCAGATCATCCGGTTGTCGGCGGTGACGGTTGTGATCTCCTCCACCGAGCGCTCCACCGGTGACGACGAGAACGGGTTCTTGGCAGCCACTTTCGACATCGGCGCGAACAGCTCCGCCATCTGGTGGCGGTACTGGGCGACCCCGAGGCCCAGCCGGGCTCGGCGCGCGTTGTCCAGCAGGCCGTACTGCACCGGCGCCCCGGTCAGGCCATGGGTGACGGTGTACTCATCGATATAGCTGTAGATCTGGTGTCCCCGGTCCTCCAGCTGACCGTCGACATGTTCGGTGAAATCGGGTTTGTCGTCCCTGTCCGCGAAGTACCGCGCCGTGGAGCCCGGCTCGGACCCGATCACCATGGCGACCTCGATGTCCCCGGCGGCAATGGCGGTGGCGAATTCGGTGACCACCTTCTGCGAGCCCTGCCCGCCGACCGGTTCGAGCACCACGCGCGCCGGGTCGGCACCGAGACGCCGCATCACCGACCGCGGATAGTTGTTGGATCTTCCGAGCACAGCCGGCATGGGTCCGGAGATCTCGAACTGCCGCAGGCCCACCACCACTTCGACCGCGCGTGCCACATCCTCCGGCCGCGCCCCGGTGTCCGCCAACGCCGCCCGGGCCGCCTCGGTGGCCAGTTCCACCGCAGACATCCCGCGATAGTCCGCTTCATCGATGCGCTCGGTGAACTGCCCGACGCCGACGATGACGGGCGTGCGTGGATCGACGGGCATGGCAGACCTCCTCGGAGTAACTACTTCGACACGCTAATAGAA
Organism: Mycolicibacterium sp. SMGY-1XX; assembly: GCF_059132455.1. NCBI lineage: Bacteria > Bacillati > Actinomycetota > Actinomycetes > Mycobacteriales > Mycobacteriaceae > Mycobacterium > Mycolicibacterium sp. SMGY-1XX. Next base: position 1,155,520 of record NZ_CP101139.1, on the reverse strand, counting down.
CATGTTCTTGTTTGACGACCCGGATGGGTTTCCAGCCTGCTGTACATCAGAACCGATGTACGCCAATATTGGCGTACATCAAGGTAGGCGTACAGTGAAGCGATGAACTGGCCCCTGCGCCCCATGACGCTGGTGGTGGGCGGCGTCGTGCAACCCGACGACGTGGTGGGCAGGTACCGCGAAGCCGAGGCCGTCATCGCGGCACTCCCCCACAGCGGCGCGGTCCTGGTGGGCGACCGGCGCCACGGCAAGACCTCCTTGTCGCGTGTGGTGCAACAACAGGTACGCCGGGCCGGGGCCCTGGTAGGCGCCGCAAGCGCCGAACGCGGTACCTACGCCGATTTCGTGTCGGCGCTGGCCGCCGAACTCGCCCGCTTCGAACCGGGCTGGCGCAAGGAACTGTCGAAGCTGCGGGTGACGATCACCGCCGGACCGGTGACGGTGGAACGCGACGCCCGGGCCGCAACCGCCATGGACGAGTTGCTTCGCCAAGCCGTCGACCGCGCGCATGGACGTCAGGTGGTGCTGTTCATCGACGAGGTCACCGTGCTGGCCCGCAAGCTCGAACGGACGCAGCCCGGATCCGGGGAGGATTTCCTGCGCACCTTGCGCCGCTTCCGCCAGGACCATGGCGGTCGCGTCGCAACCGTCCTGTCCGGATCGATCGGCTTCCACCACGTGTCCGAGGATGCCCCGAGCACCGTCAATGACATCCGCAAGATCGCGATAGGGCCTATCCGGTCGGATCACGCGACGTACCTGGCCGGATGTCTGCTGCTCGGCGTGGGCGCTTCCCCGGCGGACGCCGGTCGAACGGCGCCGGCCCTTGCCGAGGCCGCCGAAAACGTGCCCTACTACATCCAGCATCTGGTCCTGGCCTCACAGGAACAGTGGTCGCGCACCGGCGCACTGCCCTCACCAGACCAGATCCCCGGACTCGTCACCGCCGCCATCGAGGACGTCAACGATCCCTGGGATCTCCGGCACTACCGGGACCGCCTCGACACCTACTACGGCCCAGCCGCAAGCCTTACTGCGAACCTGCTCGACGTCTATGCCCACTCGCCGCGGCCCCTCGGCGTCGACGAAGTGATGAAACTGCTTGCCAGTGAAGGTAATCCGATCCACGATCGGGACCGGGCGGTCCGGATGATCGAACGTCTGGAACTCGACCACTACCTCGAAAGACGCGGTGACGCCGACCGCTTCGCGTCACCTCTGATCCAGCGCGCCTGGAAGGCGATGCGCAGGTGAACAGTTCGCCTGTGGCGCACACCCCCTCGGCGATGAGCACCGCCGACCTCGATGCCGCCACAGTTGGCCGGGAGGCGCTCTTCGCGCGCCTGGTACGCCGCATCAGCGGCGCCGCGCGGGACGGTTCGCGACCGCACACCTTGCTCGTCGCGCCGCGCGGCGGCGGTAAGACACACACCGTGCGCGTCGCAGTACATCGCGCGATGGTCGATACCGCAACCGCCGAAAGGACGCTCCCCGTCCTGATTCCGGAGGATGCGCTGGGCATCGGCTCCTACCTCGACCTCCTGGTGGAGGCGGCGCGGGCCATCGGCCCCGACGTCCACGAGACATCGCGCGCCCTGCGCCGGGCCAAGGATGTCATCGGGATCGAGCAGGCGATCTCGGGGGCCGCTGCGGGACGTATGGTGCTGCTGGCCGTCGAGAACCTGGATCGGGTGTTCGACGGTATGGGCATCGATGGGCAGGGCAGCCTGCGCGCCTGGGTGGAAACATCCACCGAGGTGATGATTCTCGCCACCACACCCGCATTGTTCCCCGGAGTGTCGTCGCGGCGTTACCCATGGTACGGGTCGTTCATGGTGGAGCAACTGACCGATCTCGAGCTGCCCGACGCTGCGGCCATCGTGGCGGGCGCCGCCCGCAGCAGCGGAGCCGACGATCTCGCTGCATTTGTCGAATCAACCACCGGCACAGAGTCTTTGACCGCCATCCATCAGATCATCGGTGGCGCGCCGCGACATTGGCAGCTGCTCGGCCAATTGGCCGACGCCGGCATGCTCCAGGCGGTGACGCCCGCCGTCGATGCGCTCCTGGACCGCCTGGTTCCGAACTACCAGCGGCAGATGGCCGAACTCCCACCCGGGGAGCAACGCCTGGTCGTCGAACTCGCACGCGGCGACGGACCGCGCACCGTCAGCGATCTGGCCTCCGCTGTCGGCGTATCGAATCAGTCGGCGGCGACGGCACTGGGCCGCCTCACGGCGTCACACTGGGTGACGTCGGCGAAGAACGACGCCGACCGCCGCTCCACCTGGTACGACCTCTCCGATCCGCTGCTGCGGCGCGTGCTGCGGTACCGGGATCACTGAGACAACACCAAGGGTCGCTTGACGCGCCTGTCACTTGGTGACACAGTGGAGATGTCACTAAGTGACAGACAGACATCGCCCAACCGGCACACGGTCCCCGATGCCGAAAGGACACCGTGACCACAACGACTGCACCACAACGTATTTCAGTCGAGGAATTCTTCAGCCCGCCCGAACGCGCGGGCGCCGCCATCTCACCGGACGGCACCCGGATCGCCTACCTGGCGCCGTGGCGCAACCGCCTAAACATCTGGGTACAAGATCTCGACGCTCCGGACTCCGAACCTCGCTGCGTCACCGCCGACGAGACCCGGAGCGTGTACATCTTCAGCTGGACCCACGACTCACGCCGGCTCCTGTACATGCAGGACAACGGTGGTGACGAGCACTACCACGTCTACCGCGTCGACCTCGACGACCCGGACGCCACCGCCGTCGACCTCACCCCGTTCCCCAACACCCGGGCGTCCTACGAACTGCTCAGGGCGCGTCCGGGCAAGGCTGTCGTGCAGCACAACGCCCGCAACGGCGAGCTGTTCGATGCCTACGAACTCGACATCGCCACCGGCGAACTCACGCTGCTGGCGGAGAACCCCGGCAACGTCGTCACCTGGATCGCCGGTCCGGGTGGTCATCTGTTCACCAACACGCTGACCGCCGACGGGGACGTCGAGATCTCGCAATGGGATCCGGACACCACGACGCTTCGCCCCGTCAAGGTCTACGACGGGCGCGACTACCCATTGGGCATCTATCCCGTCGCACCCACTCCGGACGGCACCGGGCTCTGGCTGGGCTCCTACGACGGAAGTGACCGCCTGCGCCTGGTGCGCCTCGATGTGGCGACCGGGACCGAGACCGTTGTGGACAGCCATCCCAGCTTCGATCTGGGCGCGCAGATCACACTGCCCTCGCCGTTCATCCTCAGCGAGCAGACCGGTGAGCTGATCGGCGCCCGTTATTACGGTGAGCGACAGGTGATTCACGCGTTGGACCCTGATTTCGCCATCGTTCTGGACAGGCTCAACGCCTTGTCGGACGGTGATCTGGGAGCGATCTCGACCGACGACAGCGGGCAGCGCTGGGTGGTCAGTTTCAGACACGACCGCGATCCCGGTATCACCTACTTCTACGACAACACCACGGGCGAGAGCAGGCTGCTGTTCCGGCCCTACCCGAATCTGGACCCGGCTGCGCTGGCGCCCATGACACCGGTCTCCTTCCCGGCCAGGGACGGACTGGAGCTACACGGGTATCTGACACTTCCCGTCGGCCAGGAGCCGGCCAACCTGCCCATGGTCCTGTTGGTGCATGGTGGACCGTGGGCCCGGGACTGCTGGACCTATCAGCCCGATGTGCAGCTGCTGGCCAACCGTGGATATGCGGTGCTGCAGGTCAACTTTCGCGGATCAACCGGCTACGGTAAGGCCTTCACCCAGGCGGCCATCGGTGAGTTCGCCGGAAAGATGCACGACGATCTCATCGATTCGGTGGACTGGGCCGTCAAGCAGGGTTACGCCGACCGTGACCGGGTGGGGATCTTCGGCGGCTCGTACGGTGGCTACGCCACGTTGGTGGGCGTCACCTTCACCCCGGACGTCTTCGCCGCGGCCATCGACTACGTCGGGGTCTCCAGCCTGCCCAATTTCATGAAGACGCTGCCGAATGTGGGCCGGCGCTTCCTGGCCACCAATTGGCACCTCTATGTCGGCGATCCGGCGGACCCCGCGCAGGAAGCCGATATGCTGGCCCGCTCGCCGATCACGAAGGTGGATCAGATCCGCACCCCGCTGCTGGTTGTCCAGGGCGCCAACGACTCTCGCGTGGTGCAGGCCGAGTCCGACAACATGGTCGCCGCGCTGCGCGCCCGCGGCGTGGAGGTCGAGTACATGGTCAAAGAGGACGAAGGCCACGGATTCGTGAACCCCGAGAACAGCATCGACATGTATCACGCGGTCGAGCGGTTCCTCGCCGAGCACCTGGGCGGGCGCCCCTAGTCCCGTCAACAGAAAAGGCCCCCGCATCGGCGGGGGCCTTTTGCTGTGTGGAGATCTACAGCTTGCTGAACAGCTCGCGTGCCTTGGCCGCAGTCTCGGACGGCGTCTTGCCGACGGCCACCCCAGCGGCCTCGAGTGCTTCTTTCTTGCCCTGCGCGGTGCCCGCACCATCGGAGACGATGGCGCCGGCGTGGCCCATGGTCTTGCCCTCCGGAGCGGTGAAGCCCGCGACGTAGCCGACCACCGGCTTGGTGACGTTGGCCTGGATGAAGGCGGCGGCCTTCTCCTCGGCGTCGCCACCGATCTCACCGATCATGACGATCAGCTTGGTCTCGGGGTCCTTCTCGAACGCCTCGAGCGCGTCGATGTGCGTGGTGCCGATGACCGGGTCACCGCCGATGCCGATGGCGGTGGAGAAGCCGAGATCGCGCAGCTCGTACATCATCTGGTAGGTCAAAGTGCCCGACTTCGAGACCAGACCGATCGGGCCCTTGCCGGTGATGTTGTTCGGCGTGATGCCGACCAGCGACTCACCGGGGGTGATGATGCCGGGGCAGTTCGGACCGATGATGCGGGTCTTGTTGCCTTTTTTGACGTTGTAGGCCCACGCGTAGGCGCTGTCCTGCACCGGGATTCCCTCGGTGATGACCACCAGCAGCGGGATCTCGGCGTCGATGGCCTCGATGATGGCGTCCTTGGAGAACGCCGGCGGCACGAAGGCGATCGACACGTCGGCGCCGGTCTCCTTGATGGCCTCGGCCACCGAACCGAACACCGGTAAACGGACGTCCTTGCCATCTTTGTCTACGTGGGTGACCTCAGTGCCGGCCTTGCGTGCGTTCACGCCGCCGACGATCTGGGTGCCGGCCTTGAGCATCAGCGCGGTGTGCTTGGTGCCTTCACCGCCGGTGATGCCCTGGACGATGACCTTGCTGTCCTTGTTCAGGAAGATTGACATAAGTTGTTGGCTCCCTTACTTGTTGGCCAGCTCGGCGGCCTTGTCGGCCCCGGAGTCCATGGTCTCGGCCTGCACGACCAGCGGATGGTTGGCCTCGGCGAGGATGCGACGGCCCTCTTCGACGTTGTTGCCGTCGAGGCGGACCACCAGCGGCTTGTTGGCCTCGTCGCCCAGAATCTGCAGCGCCTTGACGATGCCGTTGGCCACCGCGTCACACGAGGTGATGCCACCGAAGACGTTGACGAACACGCTCTTGACCTGGCTGTCGCCCAGGATGACATCCAGGCCGGCCGCCATGATCTCGGCGGAGGCGCCGCCGCCGATGTCGAGGAAGTTGGCGGGCTTGACGCCGCCGTGCTTCTCCCCGGCGTAGGCCACCACGTCGAGGGTGGACATGACCAGACCGGCGCCATTGCCGATGATGCCGACCTCGCCGTCGAGCTTGACGTAGTTGAGGTCGTTCTCCTTGGCCTTGAGCTCCAGAGGATCGGTGGCGTCCTTGTCCTCGAACTCCTCGTGGCCGGGCTGACGGAAGTCGGCGTTGGCGTCGAGGGTGACCTTGCCGTCGAGGGCCAGGATCTGGTCATCGGGCGTACGGACGAGCGGGTTCACCTCGACGAGGGTGGCGTCTTCGCCGATGAACACCTCCCACAGCTTCTGGATGGTGATGGCCGCGGCGTCGAGCACCTCGGCGGGCAGGTGGCCCTTCTCGGCGATCTCCCGCGCGAAGGCCAGGTCGACACCCTTGACGGCATCGACAGGCACCTTGGCGAGGCGCTCGGGCTTGGTGGCGGCCACCTCTTCGATCTCCATGCCGCCCTCGACCGAGCACATGGCCAGGTAGGTCCGGTTGGAGCGGTCGAGCAGGAAGGAGATGTAGTACTCCTCCGCGATGTCGCTGGCTTCAGCGACCAGCAGCTTCTTGACGACGTGGCCCTTGATGTCGAGGCCCAGGATGTTCTGCGCGTGGGTGAACGCGTCGTCGGGGGTGGCGGCGTACTTCACACCGCCGGCCTTGCCACGCCCGCCGACCTTGACCTGCGCCTTGACCATCACAGGCTTGCCGATCTCCTCGGCGATGGCCTTGGCGTCCTCGGCCGAGTCGGTCACCCGTCCGGGAGTGGTCGGAACGTTGTGCTTGGCGAACAGCTCTTTCGCCTGATACTCGAAAAGATCCATGTGGCTCACTGTCTATCTGCCGGAAGTGGCGGCATCGTTTTTTTGATGACGTTCGGTTTCTCAGGTCACGCCGGGGGGAACTTTATCGACATCAGTGGTCGGCGATACCACCGCCTACCGCTCATGTGGCAGATGTCACCGGCGGGGTATTAGTGATACAACTCACAATCCCCGCCGGAGTCTTTGCTTGGCTTGCCACTTGTATTGGAATTTGGTTAACGTCTCCTGGTCCAGATAACGCTTTGGTCACGACTAGAGGGACGTTTCAGGTTGGCGCAACACCACTCGGCACCCACTCCCACCAGGGACGAGCCGAAAAGTGCACGCGACATCTCGCGGTTTTCGAGCCGCTTCATCGACCCCAACGAGGTCACTGACATCGTTCCGTTCAATGACTTCGGCGCTGAGTTCGGCACTCTAGAGGACGTGAATTTCCGCAGCAGTGCGTTCGACGGCGCTCCCCTCGACAAGGGAGTGCTTCACGCACCGGAGCTCGACGACCTGCACGACATCGATGACATCGCCGCGGCCCTGCTGGTCCGGCGCACCGATCTCGATGACGTCCACCTGATCGAGGACGCCCCCTCCGGCAACGCCTCGCTCGACGATGCCGACGACCTTGGGTACGACCCCGACCTCACTGAGGTGATCCCGCGCGCGGGGCAGCATCGCAAGCCCGCCGCCAGCGCCCTCAAGGGCCGCGTGATGATCGCCGCCATGGCCGCAGGCGCCGCCGCAGCGGCCGCGCACTCCGCCATCAACCCGTCCGAGACCGCCTCCGCCGAAGCGGTGCTGGCCGCCGACCAGATGTCCATGAACGGCGCGATGAACACCGCGTCGCAGGGCATGCAGATGGTCACCGTCAATCCGACCGCGATGGCGAGCATGCACTCCGAGGAGCTGGCCAAGGGCGCCGCATTCGCCCAGGAGCGCGCCGAGCGTGAAGCTCGCTTGCAGCGCCCGCTGTTCGTCAAGCCCACCCAGGGCATCTTCACCTCGGGCTACGGCTACCGCTGGGGCGCCCTGCACGGCGGCGTGGACATCGCCAACGCCATCGGGACTCCCATCTACGCGGTGTCCGACGGTGTGGTGATCGAGGTGGGCCCCACGGCCGGCTACGGCGCGCTGGTGAAGCTGCGCCACTTCGACGGCACCGTGACCCTCTACGGCCACATCAACAGCTGGAACGTGAGCGTCGGTGAGCGTGTGTTCGCCGGCGACCAGATCGCCACGATCGGCAACCGGGGTAACTCCACCGGCCCGCATCTGCACCTCGAGGTTCTGGTGAACGGCACCGACCGCATTGATCCGGTGCCGTGGCTGGCCAAGCGCGGCATCAGCGTCGGCGCCTACTCCGGCTGACCTGGTGCCAGAGCCAGATCCTTCTCAGGACTCATCCGAGCACACCCGCATCATCCGGCGCGCACCTGCCTCGCCTCCACCTCCGCGCCAACCACCGCCCGAGGACACCCGAACCGGCATCATCCGCCGGTCCCCCACGGGTTCTCTTCCGGCGCAACAAGATCCGCGGACCACGCACATCCCTACCCCCGCCGAGGCTCCCACCGGACTCATCCCGCCCGTGCCGGCGCCCGTGCCCGCCCCCGCAGCACCCGTCGCACCTGTCGAGCCGTCGGCGCGCAGTGCCATCGCCACGTGCGTCGTCGCGATCCTCAGCGGTTGGGCGGTGTCGGTGGTGGCCACCGACCTCATCACCGGCTGGTGGCAGACCGACAGACTGTTCTGTCTCGGGGTCGGCTTTCTGACCTTCGTGTTCGCCGCGTCGACGATCTCGGGCGTGGTCACGGTGCTGCTACGACGCGCGGTCGGTCACTACCTGATCCTCACCGGTGCGGTCGTGGCGCTGCTGACCTTCGGCGCGGTGTTCATCGCCGGTGCGCAGGTGCCGTGGCCGGTGTTTGTCATTCCGGTGTTCCCGGTACTGAGCGTGCTGCTGGCCTTCCTGCCCGGCACCCGTCGATGGACCCGCGCCGGCTGAATTCGGTGCTGAGCCAGGATCACCCGAAGTGGCTCAAAGCCGGGCGCCGCGCTCCTACAGCTTGGTGATCGGCGCGTGGTTGTGCATCAGTTTGACGCGGCCCGCGCTACCGAAGTCGATGAGCGACATCGCCGATTCGCCGACGCCGTTGACCTCCTCGACCCGCCCCAGCCCGTACTTGTCGTGGGTCACCCGGTCTCCCGGTTCGAGCGTGATCACCTGACGATTGCGCGCGGGGGCACTACGCCCGGGCGCCGGCCGCGGGGTTCCGTACCGCCCGGCATTGCCCACTGGCGCGCTGAACGCGGACGGGGTGGCGTCGGTGCGCCGCCAATCGATGAGATCCTGCGGAATCTCGCGCAGGAAGCGCGATTCCGGGTTCAGCATCGGCTGGCCCCACGACGAGCGCACCTTGGCGCGGCTCAGATACAGGCGTTGCCGCGCACGGGTGATCCCGACATAGGCCAGACGGCGCTCCTCGGACAGCTCCTGCGGGTCGCCGAGTGCACGCATGTGCGGGAACATGCCGTCCTCCCAACCCGTCACGAAGACCACCGGGAATTCCAGCCCCTTCGCGGTGTGCAGCGTCATCATCGTCACGACACCGGAACCGTGTTCGGGAATCTCGTCGGTGTCGGCCACCAGAGACACCCGTTCCAGGAACTCGGCCAGCAAGCCCGTCTCGGGGATGTCCTCGTCCACCGGGTCTTCTTCGTCGCGCAGCGCCAGGGCGTTGGCCCGGTCGGTGCTGAATTCGTGTGCGACGCTGACGAGTTCGTTGAGGTTGTCCAGCCGCGCCAGGTCCTGCGGATCGTTGGACGCCTCGAGCTCGCGCCGGTACCCGGTCCGGTCCAGCACGTCCTCCACCAGATCGCCGAGCTCGTCGTCCAGTTTCGCGCGCATCTGGTCGAGCATCTCCACGAACGCCGCGATGGCCTTCTCGGAGCGGGTGTTCAGCATCGGAACCTTGCCCTCGGCGGCGGCCTGCAGGGCGTCGTTGAACGTGGCGCCCGTGTTCTCGGCGTACACCGCGACACAGGCTTCGGCCCGGTCTCCGATACCGCGGCGCGGGGTGTTCAGGATGCGGCGCATGCTCACCGCGTCACCCGGATTGTCCAGCACGCGCAGGTAGGCCACGATGTCGCGGATCTCCTTGCGCTCGTAGAAGCGCACGCCCCCAACGACTTTGTACGGAATGCCGGCGCGGATAAAGACCTCTTCCAGCGCGCGGGAGGAGTTGTTGGTGCGGTAGAACACCGCGACGTCGTTGTAACTGATCTCGCCACGGTCCGCCAACGCGTCGATTTCCTGCGCCACGAAACGCGCTTCATCGTGTTCGTTGTCGGCGACGTAGCCGACGATCAGCTCGCCTTCGCCGGAATCGGTCCACAGCCGCTTCTCGCGCCGCCCGGCGTTGCGGGCGATCACCGAGTTGGCGGCGTTGAGGATGGTCTGGGTGGACCGGTAGTTCTGCTCGAGCAGGATCGTGGTGGCGTTCGGGTAGTCGCGCTCGAAGTCCTCGATATTGCGGATGGTGGCGCCGCGGAAGGCGTAGATCGACTGGTCGGCGTCACCGACCACGCACAGCTCACCGGGCGGCACACCATCGTCTTCGGGCAGGTCGTGGCCCACCAGCTCGCGGACCAACATGTACTGCGCGTGGTTGGTGTCCTGGTACTCGTCGACCAGGATGTGCCGGAACCGGCGCCGGTAGTACTGCGCGATCTGCGGGAAGGCCTGCAGCACCGCCACCGTCTCGCCGATCAGGTCGTCGAAGTCCATGGCGTTGGCCGCGCGCAGCCGACGCTGATACTCGCCGTACACCGAGGCCACCGTGCGAGCCAGGTCGTCGGCGGACTCGTCGAGATCGGTCACCGCACGTTCCGGATCGATCAGTTCGTTCTTCAGGTTCGAGATCGCCGTGGCCAGCAACCGCGGGGTGTACCGCTTGGTGTCCAGCCCCATGTCCTTGCCGATCATCAGCAGCAGGCGGCGGGAGTCGTCGGCGTCATAGATGGAGAAGTTGGAGTTCAGCCCCGGCAGCAGGGACGCCTGGTTGCGCAGGATCCGCACGCACGTCGAGTGGAACGTCGACACCCACATGGACCTGGCTCGGGGCCCGACCAGTTGCGCCACCCGCTCGCGCATCTCGGCGGCGGCTTTGTTGGTGAACGTGATGGCCAGAACCTGCCCGACGCCGACATCGCGCGCGGCCAGCAGGTAGGCGATGCGGCGCGTGAGCACGGCCGTCTTTCCCGACCCGGCGCCGGCCACGATCAGCAGCGGCGTGCCCTCATGCAGCACAGCTTGGCGCTGCTGAGGGTTGAGTCCCTCCAGCAGCTGGTCAGTTTCGGTGGTGAGAGTCATTTCGTGCTCAAACCTACCGCTGCGCACAGACACTTTGCGCCGATGGCGCCCTTAGTGGCACACTCGATCCGTGCTCAATGCGAAGCGTCGATTTTTTTACGGGTACCGGATTCCGGTGCCCGGCGCTTAGCTGATTCCCTGAGCCCCGTGGTCCGAATCCGGATCCGGGGCTCTTCTGTTGCGTGAGGCCCGAAACCGGATGAGACCCAAACCACCGAAAGCGCCACCCACCAACAGTGAGAACGCGGAGCAAGACATGAGCATCGAAGCAGACACCCAGCGCGAAGCCTCGGCTGAGGACATCGATCAGCTGCGCCTCGAAATCGACCGCCTGGACGCCGAGATCCTGGCCGCGGTCGCCCGCCGCACCGAGGTCTCCAAGATCATCGGCAAAGCGCGGATGGCCTCCGGCGGCACCCGGCTGGTGCACAGCCGCGAGATGAAGGTGATCGAGCGCTACAGCGAACTCGGACCCGAGGGCAAAGACCTGGCGATGCTGTTGCTGCGCATGGGCCGCGGCCGCCTCGGTTACTGAAGCAACTGCGGCAGCAACACGCGGGTATCCGGGACGAACGGCCACGCCGGATCGGCCAGATGATCCTTGAACTCGCTGTCGGTCCACCACCATCCCTCGGCGATCTCCTCCGGCTGATGGCGCAGCGGCCCGTCATAGCGGATCCCGAAGGCGAACAGGTGACACCGCATCGGCCGGCCAGCCCACACCCCGTCCCAGGCCACCGACGCCAGCGGCACCGGCGTCCTGCCTGTGACACCGAGCTCTTCCTCCAGTTCGCGGACCGCGGTCTGTAGCGGTGTCTCCCCCGGGTCGATGACGCCGCCCGCCAGGCAGTCGTGCATACCGGCGAACACCGCCTTGGTGTCGGTGCGCCGGTGCACATAGATTCGCTGACCATCCCCGGAACGGACCAGCACCCCGGCGCTGCCGTGCCACAGCCCTTCGGCGTACACCTGCGCTCGCGGGGCCGCACCGATCACCCGCCCGTCGGCGTTGTACACCGCGACGGTTTCGTCGGTCACTGCGACAGCGCTTTCACCAGCCACGGCGCCAACCATTCCACGGCCTCAGGGGTGGGATGCAGGCCGTCACCGCGCAACCGGATCCCGTCGACCCGATTGGTGTAGACACCGCCCGGCCCCATCTTCTTGTTCAGATCCAGCACCGTCACGTTCGGCCGGTCCGCGGCGACCTCCCGCAACAGGGTGTTCCACGCGTTGGTGCGCGCCGGCCGGTCCTCCGGATAGAGGCTGCCGTCGGATCGTTCGGCGCGCCGGCTGTACGGCGCCGTGGTGACGACGACGTGCGCGCCGGTGGACCCGAGAATGTCCAGCGCCCGGGTCAATTCGCTCTTCAGATAGGCGTCGTAGTCGTCGTCGCCGACGTGGGTCCACTCCCCGTCGTGCATGCGGTCGACGATCTCCCACCGACCGATCATCAACAGCACCGAATCCGGCCGCGAATGCTGGACGCGCTGGGCCCAGCGCTCCGGCCAGGTGTCGCACTCCGGCTTCTGGTTGAGCTCCTGGCCCGTCGTCCGGTAGGGCCCGCCGCGGGCGATGCCACAACCGATGGTCGTGTAGTCGGCCATCCGTAGCTCCGGGGTCTGGGGGAAGTAACGCATCAGCGTCCACGCCACCGAATCACCGAACACGGCCGCCGACGGAATGCCGGGCTTGGCGGTATCCGGCCCCACCACCACCGCCCGCTCGGGCATCACCATGGCCGCCGATGAGATGTCCAGCGCATCATCCTGGGCAGGGGTTGCATCAACCCGGACGAACGTCGCCGTCACAACGGCCGCCGTCGCCGCGGTGGCCGTCGCCAGGCGCAGCATGGGTACCGAGGCGGGCCGCCATTTCTGCACGGGCTGCTCGATCGCCCACCACGACAGCGTGGCCAGCGCCAGTGTCACGGCACACCGCACCGCGAACAGCGACCAGCCTGACCAGCCGGTGCGTTCGCCGTTGAGCACCAGGAACACCGGCCAGTGCCACAGGTAGATGCCATAGGAGATGGTGCCGAGCCACACCAGCGGCCGCAGCGCCAGCACCCGCGCCACCGGGCCCCGCTGGTCCAGGGCCACCGGCACCACCACCAGCACCGCACCCACGGCCGTCGCGATCAGCAGACCGGAGCGGAAGTCGTCGACGTCACCGGTGGCGCGGTGTGCTGCCACGGCCAGGACCGCGACACCGATCAGTGACACCAGCCGCGCGACCCAGCGGACCCACCGCGATGTCAGGTGATTGCCGCCCGCGGTGACCGAGGACCAGTCACGCACGAGCAGGGCGGCCGCCGCCGCGCCGATCAGCAGGGCCTGCACACGGGTGTCGGTGCCGAAGTAGACCCGGTTCAGGTTCTGCTCGGACACCAGCAGGATCGCCAGCGCGGCGGACCCGGCCGTCCCGGCCAGGGCGAGCGCGAACACCGTCAACCGCACCGCCCGCAGCCCGGGTGTCACCTTCCGCACGGCCAGAAGCAGCAGCGCCACTGCGACGATCAGCAGCGGCCAGGCCAGATAGAACTGCTCCTCGACTCCCAGCGACCACATGTGCTGCAGCGGCGAGGGCGGGCTGCCTTGCGAGAAGTAGTCGGTGCCCTGAGCCACGAACGCCCAGTTCGCCACCCACAGGAAGGCGGCGACCGCGTCGTTGCGCAACTCCCCTGTCGCGTCGGGCGGGAACAGCTGGCGCACCAGCAGTACGGCCGCCACCACGATCAGCAGAGCGGGCAGCAACCGGCGGGCGCGGCGAATCCAGAACTCGCGCAAGCTGATCCGCCCGGTACGACCGAGCTCGTCGAGGAGCAGCGACGTAATGAGGAAACCGCTGAGGACAAAGAAGACGTCGACGCCCAGGAAGCCGCCGGGCACACCGGGAACGCCACCGTGCTCGGCGAGCACCAACACCACCGCCACCGCGCGCAGACCGTCGAGTGCCGGGATGGCACGGCGTCCTGACGAACGCAGGCGTGGCGAGGACGCCTCAGTCACCCACCGACGACGCCCGCCGATGCGGACGGGCCCCGCAGTCACGTCCAGACCTCCCATGTCGCCCGAGGGGAGTCTAGAAGTGCCGCGAGGCCCGATCCGGGAGGCGCTCCGGGGTGGCGCTCAGTTCGTCAGAGCGATGTATTTCGTGTCGAGATACTCCTCGATGCCCTCGGTGCCACCTTCGCGACCGAAGCCGGATTCCTTGATGCCACCGAACGGTGCGGCGGCATCGGAGATGACTCCGCGGTTGACGCCCACCATGCCGGATTCGATGCCCTCGGCGACCCGCAGTGCGCGGTCCAGCGACTGCGTGTAAACGTAGGCGGCCAGACCGTATTCGGTGTTGTTGGCCGCAGCGATGCCCTCTTCTTCGGTGTCGAAGCCGATGATCGGCGCGACGGGCCCGAACACCTCCTCCTTGAGGATCCTGGCGTCGGCGGGCACGTCGGTCAGGACGGTGGCCGGGTAGAAGTAGCCGGGACCGCCGGGGGCCTGCCCGCCGACGGCGACTGCTGCGCCGCGGTCCACCGCGTCGGAGACCAGCTCACCCACCTTGGCGAGCTGCTTCTCGTTGATCAGCGGACCCAGTTTCGAGGAATCTTCGAGCCCGTTGCCGAGCGGGAACTCGCTCATCCGCTTCACCAGCTTCTCGGTGAACTCCTCACGCACCGCGTTGGCGACGTGGAACCGGTTGGCGGCGGTGCAGGCCTCGCCGCCGTTGCGCATCTTGGCCAGGATCGCGCCGTCCACGGCGGCGTCGACATCGGCGTCGTCGAACACGACGAACGGCGCATTGCCACCGAGTTCCATCGAGGTCCGCAGCAGCTTGTCGGCGGACTGCTTGACCAGCGCCTTGCCCACCCCCGTCGATCCGGTGAAGGTGAGCTTGCGCAGCCGCCCGTCATCGATCAGTGCGCTCGTGACGGCACCCGGGTCGCTGGTCGGCAGCACCGAGAGCACACCCTTGGGCAGACCGGCCTGATCCATCAGCTTGGCCAGCAGCAGCATGGTCAGCGGCGTCTCCTGAGCCGGCTTGACGATCATGGTGCAGCCCGCGGCGAAGGCCGGGCCCATCTTGCGGGTGCCCATGGCCAGCGGGAAGTTCCACGGCGTGATGGCATAACACGGGCCGACGGCCTGTTTGGTGACGATGATGCGGCCGGTGCCGGCCGGGCTCGGGGTGTAGCGACCGCCGATGCGGACGGCTTCCTCGGCGAACCAGCGGAAGAACTCCGCGCCGTAGGTCACCTCGCCTTTGCTCTCGGCAACCACCTTGCCCATCTCGAGGGTCATCAGTGCGGCGATGTCGTCGGCGTTGGCGGTGATGGTCTCGAACACCGATCGCAGGATCTCGCCGCGCTTGCGGGCCGGGGTGGCGGCCCACTCGGCCTGCGCACCGGCGGCGGCGTCGAGCGCGGCGATGGCGTCGGCGGCGGTGGCGTCGGCGACGGTGGTCAGGACTGCACCGTCGGCGGGATTCAGTACGTCGAAGGTCGACGAACCCTGGCGTTCGTCACCACCGATCCACAGTCCGGTTGGAACGGATGACAGCAGCTTGGCGATGTCCATACATCCATCATCTACCCCTTCTTTGCACCGCCCGCATTAGGGTTTGGGAATGACCGAAATCGCGGATATCTCCCAGACTCCAGCCTGGAATGCACTTGCCCGTCACCACGATCAGATCGGTACGACGCACCTCCGCGAGATCTTCGATCAGGACCCCGGCCGTGGTGAGGAACTGACCCTGACCGTCGGCGACCTGTACATCGACTACAGCAAGCACCGCGTCACCCGCGAGACCCTGCGCCTGCTGATCGACCTGGCCAAGGCCGCCGATCTCGAGGGTCGCCGCGACGCCATGTTCGCCGGCGAGCACATCAACACCTCCGAGGACCGCGCCGTTCTGCACACCGCGTTGCGGCTGCCGCGGGACGCGTCCCTGACGGTTGACGGCCAGGACGTGGTGGCCGACGTGCACTCGGTGCTCGACGCCATGGGTGAGTTCACCGACCGGCTGCGCAGCGGCGAGTGGACCGGGGCGACCGGCGAGCGCATCAAGACCGTGGTGAACATCGGTATCGGGGGGTCCGATCTGGGACCGGTGATGGTCTATCAGGCGCTGCGGCACTACGCCGACGCCGGCATCTCGGCGAAGTTCGTCTCCAACGTCGACCCGGCCGATCTGGTGGCCGCCCTGGCCGACCTGGACCCCGCGACGACGCTGTTCATCGTCGCGTCGAAGACGTTCTCGACGCTGGAGACGCTGACGAACGCGACTGCGGCACGACGCTGGCTCACCGACTCCCTCGGCGACGCGGCGGTCAGCAAGCACTTCGTCGCGGTATCGACGAACAAGAAGCTGGTCGACGAGTTCGGCATCAACACCGACAACATGTTCGGCTTCTGGGACTGGGTGGGTGGCCGCTATTCGGTGGACTCCGCGATCGGGCTGTCGGTGATGGCCGTGATCGGCAAGGAGGCGTTCGCCGATTTCCTGTCCGGCTTCCACCTCGTCGACGAACACTTCCGCACGGCGCCACTGGAATCCAACGCGCCGGCACTGCTCGGGCTGATCGGGCTGTGGTACTCCAGCTTCTTCGATGCGCAGTCCCGCGCGGTGTTGCCCTACTCCAACGACCTGGCGCGCTTCGCGGCCTACCTGCAGCAGCTGACCATGGAGTCCAACGGAAAATCGGTGCGCGCCAACGGCACTCCGGTCACCACGGACACCGGCGAGATCTTCTGGGGTGAACCGGGCACCAACGGCCAGCACGCGTTCTATCAGCTGCTGCACCAGGGCACCCGCCTGGTGCCCTCGGATTTCATCGGCTTCTCCCAGCCCACGGATGACCTGCCGACCGCCGACGGCACCGGCAGCATGCACGACCTGCTGATGAGCAACTTCTTCGCCCAGACCCAGGTGTTGGCCTTCGGCAAGACCGCCGACGAGATCGCCGAGGAAGGCACTCCCGCAGATGTGGTGCCGCACAAGGTGATGCCCGGAAACCGCCCGTCGACGTCGATCCTGGCGACGCGCCTCACCCCGTCGGTGGTGGGCCAGCTGATCGCCCTCTACGAGCATCAGGTGTTCACCGAAGGCGTGATCTGGGGTATAGATTCGTTCGACCAGTGGGGTGTCGAGCTGGGCAAGACGCAGGCAAAGGCGTTGCTGCCCATCCTCACTGGTGAGCAGTCACCGCCCGAGCAGTCGGACAGCTCCACGGATGCACTGGTGCGCCGGTATCGCCAGGAGCGCGGCCGGGCGGGCTGAGCCAGAAAAGCACAACGCGACGCACGATCGAGGTGATCGTGCGTCGCGCTGGGTTCTCAGGTGCTACTCGGGCCCGTCAGATCTAGGGGGCCGGGATGGTGGCACAGCCGACGTTCGGGATGCAGCCAGTCGCTCCACCGGGTCCGGCGGTGCCGCTGGGGCCGACCGGCGAGAGGCTACCGCTGGCGCCACCCGGTCCTGCCGTCCCGGCCGGTCCGCTCGGAATGGCACCGCTGGCACCGCCGGGGCCGGCCTCGCCCGCAGGGCCTACCGGTGAGAGGCTGCCGCTGGCGCCACCGGGGTTGGCTTCACCACCGGGACCGAAGGGGATGGCACCGGCCGCACCGCCCGGGCCTGCCTGACCCCCGGGGCCACCGGGGATGTTGACGTCAGCGCCGCCGGGGCCGACGATGCCGATGTCCGCGCACGGAGTTCCATCAACGTTGACGCATGGTGGCGGTGGCGGCGGAGCGGGCTCAGCCATCGCTGCTGGGGCGAAGGCGAACGCCGCGGCCGCGGCACCTGCGAACAATGCTGGAGTCATCTTCGAAAGTTTCACCATCATGTCAGTGGAACTACCACCTCAGCCAAATCCCTAAACCACTAGAAAACCTTTACGGCGGCGGAATCGAAAACCGCCGCCATGGATGCAACCCGTTGTCCTTCACCGGAGTTGACTACACGGGCCCATCGATTCATCTGCCTCCGGACGCGCGACGCCGCCCGGAAACAGGCGGTCCGACCAGGCCCGAATTGTTAACACTGGGTAAATCGCGCTCCACCGGTTGCCGACGCTGGCACCCTCCATGACCATAGGTGCAACCGCTTGCGCAAGGCATTGCACGAGCGATTTCGCAGAGGAGGACTCCAAGTGCCGTCGAGGCAGATCGACATCACCGCGCTGGACCCCGCGCTGGCATACAAAGTGCTGGTCGGCGCGGTTCAGCCCCGGCCGATCGCGTGGGTGTCCACCGTCGCCGCCGACGGGACCACCAATCTGGCCCCGTTCAGTTTCTTCACGGTGGCCTCCCGGGAGCCCGCAACCCTTCTGGTCTCGATCGGACCCAAGGCCGACGGCGGTGTGAAGGACACCTTGGCCAATGTGCGTGCCACGGGAGACTTCGTCGTCAACGTCGCGTCGTTCGACCACCACCTCGCGGTGAGCGCGACAGGGGCCACCGTAGCCCCGGAGGTAGACGAGTTCGAGTTGGCGGAGCTGACGCCCGTCGCCTCGGATGTGGTGCGCGCACCCCGGGTCGCCGAGGCACGGCTTTCCATCGAGTGCCGGCTGCGTGAGGAGCATCAAATCGGCACGGACACAGTGATTTACGGCACCGTGTTGCGCGTCCACGCCGCCGAGGGCGTGCTGGACGACACGCTGCGGGTGGACAACGACGTGCTCAACCCGCTCGGCCGGCTGGCAGGCCCGTGGTTCTCGGGACCCCTGACCGGCATTCCCGAAGGATGGCAGCCCGCCGAGACGGTGACCCATGGCTGAGTCCCTGCGCGTTGGTGTTGTCCAGCTGAAGGCCATCCCGGGCCGCGCTGAGGTCAACCTCGCCAACGCCGAGCGCCGAGTCGCTGAACTGGCCGGCCAGGGCGCCGGCGTCGTCGTACTGCCCGAACTGTTCGCCACCGGCTACGACCTGGACATGGACCTGGCCACGGCCAGCCTCGACGCCGAGGAGCACACCCAGGCCGTGATCGGTTGGGCCCGCGAACACGACTTGGTGATCGCCACGGCTCTGCTCACCCGCTCGCCGGACGGCGAGCTGATCGACCTGGCCGTCGTCATCGGCGCCGAGGGAGTTCTGGCGTCGGCGTCCAAGCGGTTCCTGTGGGGCGGCGAACGGCGCAAGTTCGGCCGTCGGGTGGAACCGGGCGCTCTGGTCAAAACACCCTGCGGCACAATCGGTGTCGCAATCTGTTATGAGGCAGGTTTCCCGGAAGTGGTGCGTGATCTGGCGCTGCGGGGAGCCGACATCATAGCCATCCCAGCCGCTTTCGGCCGTCAGCGGCTCTACGCCTGGGAACTGCTCACCCGCTCACGCGCCCTGGAGAACGGCTGCTTCGTGGCGGCGGCCGGCCTGACGGGCACCAATCCCGGCGGAGTCTCGTTCGCCGGGCACAGCCGCATCATCTCCCCCACCGGCGACATCCTGGCCGGGCTCGCCCGCTCCGAAGGCGCTGCCCTGGCGTCGATAGACCTGGCCGATATCGATCACTCACGTGCCGCAATCCCTTACCTGTCCGACCTCATCGCCGATCGCGTCGAGGCCGCCGCTGAAGACGAAGGAGAACAAACATGGCTGACGTCGACGTCGTGATCTGCGGAGCGGGTATCGGCGGCCTGGCCGCCGCTGCCGCGCTGCGCGGCAAGGGCATCAGTACCACCGTGCTGGAGCAGGCACCTCAGCTCGGTGAGGTGGGCGCCGGACTGCAGATCGGCCCCAACGCCACCCGCGTGCTGCACCATCTCGGTCTGCAGGATGCAATGGACCGCATCTCACTGGAGGTGCAGGAGACGGTGAACCGTCGCTGGTCCGATGGTTCGATCATCGCCAAGACCACGCTCGGAGCAAGCGCCACAACACGTTACGGCTCGCCGTACCTCCAGGTGCACCGCGCCGACCTGCACGACGCGCTGTTGTCGGCGGCCGTTGACGACGGCTTCTCCGGGCCCCCTGCGCGGATCCTGACCAACAGCACCGCCGTCGGCGTCGACGAAACCGATCCGCTGCGCCCGAAGGTACTGCTCTCCGACGGCACCGCGATCGCCGGCAATGTGGTGATCGGTGCCGACGGCATCCGATCGACCATCCGCGCGTACATCGGTGCTCCCAATGACGTCGAAGACAGTGGCGACATGGCATTTCGCACCCTGATCGACGGTGATGCGGTGCGTCAGGACCCCGCTACCCGCTTCCTCGTCGACTGGCAGGCCGGCAATGTGTGGTTCGGCCCCGGAGGCCATCTGGTGGTCTACCCCGTGCGCCGCCAGAAGCTCATCAACATCGTGGGCATCTTCCCGATCAGCGAGGACGTCTCGCGCGACTGGAGCAGGCCGGCCACCCATGAGGAACTGCTGGCCGCCTATCAGGGCTGGGATGACCGGGTCATCGCGCTGCTGAGCAAGGCCACCGGCCCGATCATGCTGTGGGCGCTCAAGTGCCAGGAACCGTTCTCGCAGTGGAACCGCGGCAACATCGCGCTGCTCGGCGACGCCGCCCACTCGATGGTTCCCTATGTCTCCCAGGGCGCTTCGCAATCCATCGAGGACGCGGCGGTCCTGGCCGAGGAACTCGCCGACACAGATTCCGCCGGCGTGGCCGTCGCGCTGGAGGGCTACGTCCAGCGGCGCGCCGAACGTGCCCGCGCCGTGCAGATCGCCGCGATGGACAACCGCGGTGTCTTCCACCTGCCCGACGGGCAGCAGCAACGTGAGCGCGATGCAAGGATGCGCGCGGTCGCCAAGAACGTCGACACCAAACTCGACTGGATCTACCAGGGCACACCGCTGGGCGGCTTGACCGTCTCGGCCCGCTGAAACCCCCTCCACCCGAAAGGCACACCATGAAGATCCGCAGAACCCGGGCAGGAATCGCCCTTTTCGCCATCCCGTTGCTCATGACCGCCGCATGTGGTTCGTCGGACTCGTCGGAAGAGTCCGCCGAGGGCGGCTCCCCCGTGGTCAAGATGGACGGCGTGGTGCCCGACCCGTTCGGCGTCGTACCCGTGTTCGTGAAAGAGGAAGGGCTGGACAAGAAGTACGGGTTCACCCTCGAGTACACCGAAGGCGACCCGGCCGGCGGCACCACCCCGTTCCTGCAGGGCCAGGTGCAGTTGGGTCCCGGCGACGCGGTGTCAGCAGCCATCGCCAACGGTGAAGGCCACGACACCGTGGCGTACTACCCGTTGATGTCGCAGACCGCCGGTGTGATCGCCAGCGGCGCCAGCGGTATCAAGACCCCGGAAGATCTGCGCGGCAAGCGAGTAGGCCATTTCGGCAACGACTCCGGCACCACCCAAGCCATCACGCTGACCCTTAAGGACGGCTGGAACATCGACGTCAACAAGGACCTGACGCTGGTGCAGTCCTCACCCGAGGCGCTGCCGGCCCTGCTGGCCAAGGGCGAGGTGGACGCGATCTTCAACTTCGAACCCTTTGGTGACCGCGCCGTCCAGATGGCTCAGGGCACCCGGGTGCTCGAAGTGACCAAGTACTGGCAGGACAAGGAAGGCTGGGCTCCGCCGCTGGCGATGCTGTGGTCCAACCGGAGCTGGCTCACCGAGAACCCGGAACTGGCCAACAACGTCGTCGCCGCCTACAGCGAGGCCATGCAGACCATGATCGACGCCAATTACGAGACCTTCAAAGAAGAGCCGTACAAGTCGTTCCTCGATGCCGAGTCTGATGAGGAGCTCGACCGGCTGGTCAGCTACTGCCAGAGCCTGCCCTGCTACACCAACTCCTGGACCGAGGAAGACGCCACGGCGATGAACGACTGGGTCAAGATGATGGTCGACGACGGCATGCTGCCGAATTACCCCGAGAACGCGCCGGCCGCCACGCTCGACTCGGTCCTTGCCAAGTAAGTCGTTCCATGTTGAGTAGACGGACCCAATCGGTGCTGTACTCCGTTGCCGGCGCCGCCTCCATCATCGCCCTCTGGGCGTTCGGTGGCGCCGGCAGCAACTTCATCGCCCCGATCGGCGAGGTGTTCGGCGAACTGCCCACGTTCCTGGCCGATCCCGATGTGTGGGCCAGTGTCGGCGAGACCTGGATGCGGGTGCTGCTCTCGCTGGCCCTCGGCCTGGCGCTGGGCATCGCGGTGGCGGTGGTGATGTGGAAATCGGACTTCTGGGGCCGGTTCGCCAGCGTGTACGTTGCGGTGTTCATCACGGTCCCGAGCACCATCACCGCGCTCATGGCGGTGTCGTTCTTCCGCAATGTCGAACTCGGCGCCGTGGTGGTGCTGGTGGCCACGATCTTCCCGTTCGTGGCGCTGGTGGTGCTCTCGGCCCTGCGCGGGGTGGACTCCGGCCTGCTGGAAATGGCTGCGACATACCGTTATTCACGGTGGCAGTACGTCCGGGAGATCCTGGTGCCCCACACCGCGGGCGCGGTGATGACCGCGGTGCGCAATGAGCATGCCCACCTGTGGAAGGTGGTCGTCGTGGTGGAGATCTTCCTGGTCAGCAGTGGCATGGGATTCCAGTTCGACCGTTCGTTCTCCAAATTCAACCTCGTTGACGTGATGCTGTGGCTGATCGTGTTCGCGGCCATCTTGTTGGCCACCGAATACCTGGTGATCAGGCCGCTGGAGAAGAAAGCCCAGCACTGGACAGGAGTGTCGTCATGACCGTTCACCTCGAACCGCCCGCAGCGACAGAGCAGATGAATTTTCTCGATCTACAAGGCATCTCGATCACCTACGGCACCAAGACCGCCGTACGTGACATCGACCTGCGCATCGGCGCGAACGAGTTCGTCTCGATCATCGGCCCCAGCGGCTGCGGCAAGTCGACGTTGCTGCACGTGTTGGCCGGGTTGAAGTCGCCGGCGTCGGGGCAGATCACCTACCGCGACGCCGATGTGACCGCCGACGTAGGCAAGCGGCTGCGCACCGGCTACGTCTTCCAGGATCACCGGCTACTGCCGTGGCGCAGCGTCCGGCGCAACATCGAGATCGCGATGCGCAGCGCGGGTGTGCCGAAAGCTGAGTGGGACAGCCAGATCGAACGGTATCTGGCGCTGCTGCAGGTCCGCGACCACATCGACGCCCTGCCGATGAACCTCTCCGGCGGGCAGCGCCAGCGGGTGTCCATCGCTCGCGCACTGGCGGTGCGCCCCGACCTGGTGCTGATGGACGAGCCGTTCAGCGGGCTCGACGAGGTCACCGGGCGCACCATCCGGGTCGAGCTCGACCGGATGCGGCAGAGTTCGGCGACGCCGACGTTGTTCGTGACGCACTCGATCCGGGAAGCGTTGTACCTGTCCGACCGGATCCTGGTGCTCAGCCGCGGCCCCGCCACGGTGCTCAAAGAGATCACCATCGATCTGCCACGGCCCCGCTCCTACGGTGATCCGCGGCTGGTCAAGCTGGAGGAGGAACTGGTCGACGAGGTGCTGCAGGTGTGGGAACCCACGGCGGAGACGCGGTCGTGACGACCCTGGACACCCCGGCAGTCGCCGGCGTGACCCCGGCGCCCGGCCCGAAGCGAAACCTGGCCTGGATCAATCGGTTCGGCGCTCCGGCGCTGGCGCTTCTGGTGGGGCTGGGGGTCTGGGAACTGGCCAGCATCACCTCCGACGGCTGGGTGCCGTCCATCGCGGACCTGTTCGCCGCGACGGGCTCGGTGTTCTCCTCCGACACCTTGGTCGCCGATCTGCTCATCACCTTGCGACGGGTGCTGCTGGTGTGGGCCGGATCGGTGGCGGTGGGCCTGGTCCTGGGCGTGGCGGCCGGATTCAGCTGGCAGCTGCGGGCTTTCCTGCGCCCGATCCTGGCGGTGGCCCTGGCGGTGCCGGACATCGTCTACATCATCATCGTGATCCTCATCCTCGGAACCGCCGAGAGCTCCGGCATTCTCGCGGTGATCCTGGCCATCGCGCCGCTGGTCGTCAACGTCACCATGGCGTCGGTGCTGGCCCGCGATGTGCGCCTCGACGAGATGGCCGCCGCCTACAAGTTCGGTCCGCTGACCTACATGCGGCACGTGCTGTGGTATCAGCTGCGCCCCGCCGCCGAAGCCGCGGCCAGGACGTCGTTCGCGTTCTCGTGGAAGCTGATCGTGCTACTGGAGGCCATCACCTCACCCGATGGGATCGGGGCGCGGATCATGCAGGAGTTCAAGTATCTGCGCCCGGCCGAGATGATCGTTTACGCACTGCTTTTCACGGCGCTCATGAAGGCCATCGAAGTGCTGGTGATCGACCGGTTCCTGCGCACCAAGCCCGGCCCGGTGTCATGAGCTCAGCCGGTGGTGGACTCCCTGATCACCAGTTCGGTGGGCAGGGTGGTCGACGAGGTGGGCAGGCCGTACAGCACGGCCAGCAGGGTCTGTACGGCGCGCACGCCCATCTCCTCCATGGGGCTGCGCACGGTGGTCAGCGGGATCATCAACTCGCCGGCGACGCCGATGTCGTTGTACCCGGCGACGGCCACGTCGCGGCCGGGTCTGCGGTCGAGCTCACGCAGTGCGCCCATCACACCGATCGCCGAGAAGTCGTTGACCGCGAAGATCGCCGTCGGTGGCCTGGCCTGGGTCAGCAGTTGCATCGCACCCTGGTGGCCGTGGTCGGCGTCGAAGCCCAGTTCGAGGATGTTGGCCGGGGGCACCTCCACACCCGCCGCGGCCAGGGCGTCGACGCAGCCGTTGACCCGGTCCACACTGGTACTGGCCCAGTTCGGCCCGGCGATGATGCCGACCTCGGTATGGCCAAGGGCGGCAAGGTGTTCCCCGATCTGGCGACCGCCGCGGTAGTCGTCACCGCACACCGACAGATAGCCGGGGCTGCGGCGCGACACCAGCACGAACCGCACCTTGCGGCGCTCCAGTTCGGCCAGGTTGGAACCGTCGAGGCGGGCGTCACCGAGGATCAGGCCGTCCACCCGGCGCCCCAGCAGCAACTCGAACCGGCGTACCTGTTCGGCCGGGATGTCGTGGGTGTTGGCCACGAACGTCTCGTAACCGGCCTTGTCGGCCTCACTCTCGATGGCGTCGTACACCAGCGACAGCACGATGTCGGTCAGATGCGGAACCAGCACACCGAGTGCGGTGGAGCGGTTGGTGGTCAGGCTCGCCGCGTTCGGGTTGGGCGTGTAGCGAAGTTCCTTGGCCAGCGCGACGATTCGGGCGTCGGCGGCGCTGACCTCGGCCCCCGGAGTGGCCGCGCGGCGCAATGCCCGCGACACCGTGGACACGTGCACCCCGGCGGCGTCCGCGATCGTGCGCAACGTCACCGGACCATCGGGTGTCACCACGCAAGCCTCCCTCACCTGTCCCCCGCAACCGAGCACACATCATAAGCAACCGTTCGCGCAATACGTTGCGCAACTCAGTATCAAAGGAGATGTGACCATGAATCTGTCCGGAGTCGACCTGGTGAAGCTGTTCGCCCGCGAGTTCGAGCTGTGCAAGATGTCCGCCGGTGAACACGTCATCGTGCTCACCGAACCGACCAGCCGGCCCGACTATGTGGCGGCCGCCTTCGGTGCCGCCCAGCAGTTCGGCGCGCACGTCGCCACCATCACCGCCCCCTCCGGCACCCCGATCCCGGAACCGGCCACGCACACCGGATCCGGCCCCGGGCTGCAGTCGGTACTGGACAACCGGGTCATCCAGGAGACCCTCAAAGCCGCCGACATGGTGGTGGACCTGACCCACGAGGGCTTTGTGCACGCCCCCGTCCAGTCCGAGATTCTGGCCGCAGGCACCCGCATCCTGTTCGTTTGCGACGCACCCGATGTGCTGGCCCGCAACCTGCCGTCGGTGGACGACACCGAATTGGTGGAATCCGCGCGCGATCTCATCAAGGCGTCGAAGGTGATGACGGTGCGTTCCGAGGCCGGCACCGATTTCACCGTCGACCTGATCGACAGCCACCCCGGCTTCCAGAAGGGTTTCGTCGACAAGCCGGGCAAGTGGGATCACTGGCCCTCCACCATGGTGGTGTGCTGGCCGATGACCTCCAACGGCACGATCGTGCTGACCGCAGGCGACATCCTGCTGCCGTTCAAGGAGTATGTCTCCAGCGACATCCGCCTCGAGGTGGTCGACGGGCGGATCGAGGACATCAGCGGCGGCCCCGACGCCAAACGGTTACAGCAGTTCTTCGACGACTCCGACGATCAGTGGGCCCGCTCGCTGTCGCATATGGGCTGGGGCCTGATGAAGTCCGCCAATTGGTTTGCCACCGCGATGTATTCGAAGCACGAGATCATGGGCATGGATGCGCGCGCCTTCGCGGGTAACTTCCTGTGGTCCACCGGCCCGCACCCGTTCCTGGAGCACGATTCGTTCGCCCACCTCGACATCGCCATGCGCGGCTGCTCGATCGTCGTCGACGACACCCCGGTGACCAAAGACGGTCGGTTGCTGTGAGCGACATACTCGACCAGGACGCGTGCGCTCAGGCGACGGCGGTCCAGGATGGGATCATCTCGCCGCGTGAACTGGCTGAAGCCGCGATCACACGTATCGAGACGGCCAATCCGGAGCTCAACGCGCTGAGCTGGGAGCGTTTCGAGCAGGCTCTCGACGAATGCGAGCGGGTCAATCCCGCCGCACCGTTCGCGGGGGTGCCCATCCTGCTGAAGGACCACCGCTGCACGGCGGCGGGTCAGGAGACCCGCTACGGCACAACCGTGTTGGCGAACACCCGCACCCCGGGAACGGTGGACAGCAACATCTACCGTGCCATCGTCGACGCCGGCTTCGTGGTGCTGGGCCGGACCACGGTGCCCGAGTTCGCGACAGCGTTCATCACCGAATCCGACGCCGCCGGGGTGACCCGCAATCCGCGGGCGCTCGATCGCACCCCTGGCGGCTCCAGCGGCGGCGCCGCCGCGGCAGTGGCAGCCGGCATGGTGGCCGTCGCGCATGCCACCGACGGCGGCGGCTCGATCCGGCAGCCGGCCAGCTGTTGCGGGCTGGTGGGCCTCAAGCCGTCCCGCGGCCGGGTCAGCCTCGGCCCCGACGCCGGTGAATCCTGGGCCGGCGCCACCGTGGAGGGTGTCATCACCAGGACCGTGCGAGACGCCGCCGCGGTCACGGCCGCCCTCGCGCGGCCATTCCTGGGTGACCCGTATTCGGTTGCGGGACCGGCGATCACACCAACCCCCGACGCCATCACCCCGCAGCGGATCGGTGTCATGCGGCAGCACCCGTCAGGCAGCCCGTGGCCGTCGGCCGACGTCCGGGCGGTTTTCGAAGGCATCACCGCCGTGCTGTCCGACCGCGGGCATCAACTCAGCGACAGTTTCCCCGCCGCCCTGACCGAGACCGAGTACCAGCGGCACTACGACACCATCGTCGACGTCGACGTCGAGCTGTTGTCCCGCAAGGTCGAAGCCCTGCTGGGTCGCCCTATCGAGGATTCCGAACTGGCCCCGCGGAACGCGCAGAAGCGTGCCCGGGCACGCGCTCTGGGGGCACCGGCCTACCTGGAATCGCGGTACTGGCTGGCGACGTGGACCTACCGCCTGCAGTCGTGGTGGTCGGATTGTGATCTGCTGATGACACCCACCATGGGCGATCTGCCGTCCCTCGTCGGCGGCGATGATGCCAGCATCGCGGCCCGTTCTTCTGCAATGACGGTCATGACGAACTTCGCCAACATCGGTGGCCTGCCGGCGATCAGCCTGCCGCTGGGCCAGACCGACGCCGGGATTCCCATCGGCATCCAGTTCGTCGGCCGTCCCGGCGCGGAGAACACACTTGTTGCGCTGGCCAAGGACTTCGAGGCACGGGGCCCCTGGTTCATTTGAGCAGTTTCGACATCCGCCGGTCGGCGAGCACCTTGCCGCCGGTCTGGCAGGTGGCGCAGTACTGAAAGGACTTGTCGGCGAACGACACTTCGCGCACGGTGTCCCCGCAGACCGGGCACGGCATCCCGGTGCGGGCGTGCACCCGCAGCCCGGATCGTTTCTCGCCTTTGAGGGTGGCGGCCTGCTGACCCACCGATCGTGAGACCGCGTCGGTCAGCACGGTGATCATCGCGTCGTGCAGCGCGCCGAGCTGGGCTTCGGTCAGCTTCCCCGCGGTGGCGAACGGCGAGAGCTTGGCCACATGCAGAATCTCGTCGCTGTAGGCATTCCCGATCCCGGCGATCACCTTCTGGTCGGTGATCACCGACTTGATCCGCCCGGTGTTCCCGCGCAGCACCGCAGCCAGTTCGTCGGGCCCGAGCGACAGCGCATCGGGTCCCAGCGTGGCGATGCCGGGGACTTTCGCAGGATCGTCGACCAGCCACACCGCCAGCCGCTTCTGGGTTCCCGCCTCGGTCAGGTCGAAGCCCGGGGCCTCCCCGGGCGTGCCCAGGTGCACCCGCAACGCGATCGGGCCCTTGCCCGGCTTCAGCGGGTTGGCGGCCAATTTGTCGGACCACCGCAGCCACCCGGCCCGCGACAGATGGGTGATCAGGTGCAGCTCACCGATCTGCACCCCCAGATACTTGGCCCATCGGTGGGCGCCGGTGACGGTCTGCCCGTACAGCGCCGTGACGGGCGGATCGAAGGTCTTCAACACCGAGAAAGCCGACACGTCGATACGGCCCACCGGCAAGCCGACGGCATGACTGCGCAGATAGTCGGCGAGCGCTTCGACCTCGGGTAGTTCGGGCACGGTGTCCAGTCTGCCGACCATTCCGAAGCCTTGTCACCCGTTATCCGCAAAGATGAATCGGTGCGCCTTCGCTGTCTCGCAGTTCCTCTGGCCGTCGCGGCCCTCTTCGCCGGTGCCCCCGTCGCCTCCGCCGAGCCCAGCCCGCTCTACACCTTGGTCGACACCGTCGCCCAGCGGCTGCAGACCGCCGAGCCGGTGGCGGCGTTCAAGTGGATCAACGGCGGCCCCGTCAACGACCCGCCACGGGTCGCGGTGGTGCTCGACACCGTCGCGGCGGACGCCACCGCGCAGCAGGTCGACGCCATGTACGTGCGGCTGGTTTTCCAGGACCAGATCAACGCCAACGAGGGCATCCAGTACACCCGCTTCGGGCAGTGGAAACTGGATCCCGCGGCGGCGCCGGCCACCGCGGCGGACCTGGCGGCGTCGCGGGACGCGATCAACGGCTTCAACAAGACGATCGTCAACGAGATCTCGCTGCACCGGGATACGCTGCTCGGCCCGGCTTGCCAACAGGCCTTGGACAGCGCCGAACAGGCGGTGATCCACGACCGCGGGCTGGATCCGATGTACCAGCAGGCGCTGGCGACGGCCACCGGCTCCTACTGCTAGAGAATCGCCCCCACCACCCGCCTTTTTCGACCACAAGAACTAGAACGTGTTCTAGTCTGGGCGTCATGCGGTTCACCTATGCGGAAGCCATGACCGACCCGACCTACTACATCCCGCTGGCCAAAGCGGCGGACGAGGCCGGGTACCACGCGATGACGATCCCGGACAGCATCGCCTACCCCCTCGAGTCGGATTCGGAGTATCCGTACACCGAGGACGGCAACCGCGAGTTCCTCGACGGCAAGGCGTTCATCGAGTCGTTCGCGTTGATCGGTGCGCTGTCGGCGGTGACGACCAGACTGCACTTCAACATCTTCGTGCTGAAGCTGCCGATCCGGCCGCCGGCGTTGGTGGCCAAACAGGCCGGCTCGCTGGCGGCGTTGTTCGACAACCGCCTGGGCCTCGGCGTCGGCACCAGCCCGTGGCCGGAGGACTACGAGATCATGGGCGTCCCGTACGCCAAGCGCGGCAAGCGGATGGACGAGTGCATCGACGTGATCCGGGGCCTGACCTCCGGCGACTACTTCGAATATCACGGCGAGTTCTACGACTTCCCGAAGACGAAGATGACGCCGGCGCCGACGAAGCCGGTGCCGATCCTGGTGGGCGGGCACGCCGACGCCGCGCTGCGCCGCGCCGCCCGCAACGACGGCTGGATGCACGGCGGCGGCGACCCCGAAGAACTCGACCCGCTGCTGGCCAAGCTGGCGAAGTTCCGCGACGAGGAAGACCGCATCGGGCAGGCCGAGGAGTTCGAGATCCACGTCATCTCCATCGACGGATTCACCCTCGACGGCATCAAACGCCTCGAGGACAAGGGCGTCACCGACGTCATCGTCGGCTTCCGCATCCCCTACATCAAGGGCCCCGACACCGAGCCGCTGGATGCGAAGATCCGCAACCTGGAGTGGTTCGCCGAGAACGTCATCGCCAAGGCTGGGTCCTGACTCACCGTTCGGAATCCAGCGCGGCCATGTGCTCGGCCGGGTAGCGGGTACCGGAAATCTGGCCGACGGGCACGGCCGCTTCGATCTTCGCGAGTTGGGCGTCGTCGAGTGCCACCCCGATGGCGCCGAGGGATTCGGTGAGCCGCGTCCGGGTCTTCGCACCGACCAGCGGCACGATGTCATCGCCTCGGGAGCCCACCCAGGCGATCGCGGCCTGTGCCACCGTGATGCCGAGTTCGTCGGCGACACTGCGCAGGGCCTCGACCAGCGCCAGGTTGCGGTCCAGGTTGTCGCCGGAGAAGCGGGGGGTGTGCAGCCGGAAGTCTCCTTGGCCGCCACTGGTTTTCGACCAGTGCCCACTGATCAGTCCCCGCGACAGCACGCCGTAGGCGGTGACGCCGATACCGAGTTCGCGGCAGGTGGGCAGGATCTCGCGCTCGATGCCGCGGTCCGCCAGGGAGTACTCGATCTGCAGGTCGCTGATCGGGCGGACGGCCGCGGCGCGCCGGATGGTCTCCGAGCCGACCTCGGACAGCCCGATATGGCGCACTTGACCGGCGTCGACGAGTTCGCCGATGGCGCCGATGGTTTCCTCGATCGGCACAACGGGATCCAGCCGCGCCGGCCGGTAGACGTCGACGTAGTCGGTGCCGAGGCGCTGCAGCGAATACGCGAGCGCGGTGGTGACGGCGGCGGGCCGGCCGTCGAACCCGACCATCGCGCCACCCACACCGACCTGGGCGCCGAACTTCACGCTCAGCTGATAGCTCTCGCGCGGAACGCCGCGCAACGCTTCGGCGAGCAGCAGTTCGTTGTGGCCCATGCCGTAGAAGTCGCCGGTGTCCAGCAGCGTGATCCCGGCGTCCAGTGCGGCGTGCACGGTGGCGATGCTCTCGTCGCGGTCAGCGGCACCGTAGGCGCCCGACATGCCCATGCAGCCGAGCCCGAGTGCCGAGGTCTTGAACGTTCCCAGTGTGTTCATGGCCCCAGTCTTGGCCGGATCCGGCGGCGTAACGAGGACGCGTTCAACCAGGGAGCGGGAGTCCCTGTCACCGGATCGGTGCGGCCGCCACAATGAGGTGATGGACCGGGACGCCCTCGCGGACTTTCTGCGCCGCCGACGAGTTGCCATGCAACCGGCCGAAGTAGGGCTGCCGGCGGGCACGCGCCGGCGCACCGCGGGCCTGCGCCGCGAGGAAGTCGCCCAGCTCACCGGAATGTCGGTGGACTATTACAGCCGGCTCGAACAGGCCCGCAGCACGCAGCCCTCGCCGCAGATGGTGCGGGCGCTGGCCCGCGCACTGCGCCTCACCCGCGACGAGACCGATCACCTGTACCGGCTGTCGGGACATGCCGTGCCTGACCGCACGGGACCGTCGACGCACGTGCGGCCCGCGCTGCTGTTCGTTCTGGACCAGATGCGCGACGCCGCCGCGTTCGTCTGTTCCGACACCTACATCATGCTCGCGCAGAACGACCTGGCCAGGCTGTTGATGGGCGATCTGGTGCCCCAGGACAAGGGATACCGGGCCAGCATCGCCTGGCAGTGGTTCGTCGAACCCGACGGCCGAACCCGCGTACCGGAGCCGCAACGGCACACGCACAGCCAGATCACCGTCGCCGACCTGAGGGCCGCCTGGGCGCGCCGTCGGGACGACGCCGACATGCGTGAGCTGGTCGACAATCTGCTGGCCCACAGCGCCGAGTTCGCCGAGTTGTGGGCACGCCATGAGGTGGCCGTCCGGCGCATGCAGCAGAAGACCTTTCACACCGCGGTCGGCCCCATCACCCTGGACTGCGAGACGCTGGCCACCGACGACAGCCAGACGTTGGTGGTGCTCACCCCGCCGGCCGGATCATCGGCGCTGCAGGACCTGCAGCTGCTCAGAGTCGTGGGACGGCAGGCGGATCAGAGTTCGTCCCACACCGGCTGACGTTTCTCCCGCAGCGCCATCGCCGCTTCGGTCGGGTTGTTGGTGAACCCGGTCAGGATCTGGGTGCGGTTCTCGAGCTCCTTGGCGTGCCGCAGGCTGGAGGCATCCAGCGCGACGTTGAGCCCGGTCTTGGTCTGCCACACCCCGTAAGCGTTGTTGGCCGCGATCTCGCGCGCTTTGCGCAGCGCCGCCTCCAGCAGTTCCTCGGGTGGCACCACCTCGAAGACCAGGCCGATGCGGTGGGCTTCGGCGGCGTCGATGATCCGGCCGGTGAGCATCAACTCGCGCGCCACCCCGGCCCCGACGATCTTGGGCAGCAGATAGCTGGTGCCCATGTCCAGCGAGGAGAACCCCGCCTTGATGAACACCGAGCCGAAGCGGGCCCGCTCCGAGGCGATGCGGATGTCACAGTGCAGCGCGTACGCCAGCCCGCCTCCCACCGCGGCGCCGTTGACCGCGGCGATGACGGGAATGGGCAGCTCGTAGAGCCGGGTCAGCTGATCGGCCAGCCGCACCTGCCCGTCATAACTGGTCTTGAACGGTGCCTTCGCCGGCTTCACCCAGGGCTGACCCGTGCCGGACAGGTCGGCGCCGGCACAGAACCCGCGGCCCGCGCCAGTGAGGATCGCCACTCGGTGAGCACCGGATTCCAGCTCGTCCATGGCGGCATCCAGACCGTCCAACAACGCCCCGTCGATGGCGTTGAGCTTGTCCGGGCGGTTGAAGGTGATGCGTGCGATGCCGTCGTCCACAGTGTCGAGTTGCACAGCCGCCATGCGCTGACAGTAGGCGACACCCGTGGCGTCGCTTGACCGGAACGCTGCGACCTCCTAATTTCTGTGACGCACCGGTTGAACATCCAGCCGCCCTTTTCCCGATGTTTTGTTGAAGGACGACTGGATGCACGACGGTGTTGACCCCGCTTCGCCCGAAGCTCGGTCACCGCAACTGCGCGTGGGCTGGTTCCGCTTCTTCTTCGACGACCAACGCTGGGAATGGTCGGCGGAGGTTCAACGGATGCACGGCTACGAACCCGGTGAAATCACACCCACCACGGATCTGGTGCTGTCGCACAAGCATCCCGATGACCGGGATCGGGTCGCCGCCCTACTCGAAGAGATCCGGACCACCCACCAGCCGTTCAACACCCGGCACCGCATCATCGACGCACGGGGTTCCGTGCACGACGTCGCGGTGGTCGGCCACCCGCTCACCAACGACGGGCACGTCATCGGGACGCAGGGTTTCTACGTCGACGTGACACCCGGTGAGGCGATGCGCCAGCAGACCATCAGCGCCGCCGTCGCCGAGATCGCCGAGAACCGGTCGGCCATCGAGCAGGCCAAGGGCATGCTCATGCTGATCTACCGACTCGATGCCGACCGCGCCTTCGACCTGCTCAAGTGGCGTTCCCAGGAGACCAATACCCGGTTACGCAACCTCGCGGTGCAACTGACCGCGGACTTCCTGGCGCTCGACTTCGACGACACCCTGCCGACCCGCGCGGAGTTCGACGAGGTTCTGCTCACCGCACATCTGCGGATCACCGACACCGGCTAGAGTGCGCGCGTTACGGTTCGACAGGTGGGCGGATACACCGAGCTGTTCCAAGCCAGCATCACCGACCCAGCGGCGTTCTGGGCGCAGGCGGCGCAGGCCGTCACCTGGACACACGCACCGCAGCGCATTCTCGACGACGCCGATCCGCCGCACTACCGCTGGTTCCCCGACGGGGAGTTGAACACGTGCGCCAACGCACTGGACCGCCATGTCGCCGACGGTCGCGGTGACCAGCCGGCGTTGATCTACGACTCCCCCGTCACCGGCACCAAACGGACCTACACCTATTCCGAACTGCTGGACCAGACAGCACGTTTCGCCGGTGTGCTGCGCGGTCTCGGTGTCGGGGTCGGTGACCGGGTGGTGGTCTACCTGCCGATGATCCCCGAGGCGCTGATCACGATGCTGGCCTGCGCTCGGCTGGGTGCGGTGCATTCGGTGGTGTTCGGCGGATTCGCACCGCACGAATTGGCCGTCCGCATCGACGACGCCCGCCCGGCCGTCGTCGTCACCGCGTCCTGCGGTATCGAGCCCACCCGCACCGTCGAGTACAAACCGATGATCGACGCTGCCATCGCGCGCTCGCAACACCCGCCGCGACACTGCGTCGTGGTCCAGCGCGACCACCACCGCTGCGACATGATCGACGGCCGCGACCTGGATTACGCCGCACTGATGTCGACCGCGCGGCCGGTGGATCCGGTGCCGGTGCCCGCCACCGCGCCGCTGTACGTGCTCTACACCTCCGGTACCACCGGCAAGCCGAAGGGCATCGTCCGCGACAACGGCGGGCATGCGGTAGCGCTGCTGTGGACCATGCGCCATGTCTATGACGTCCGGCCCGGCGAGGTGTTCTGGGCGGCCTCCGATGTCGGCTGGGTGGTGGGCCACTCCTATATCGTTTATGCGCCACTGCTTCTGGGCGCCACCACGGTGCTCTACGAGGGCAAGCCCGTGGGCACTCCGGATCCCGGAGCGTTCTGGCGGGTTGTCACCGAACACAACGTCAAGGTGCTCTTCACCGCGCCCACCGCCATCCGCGCCATCCGCAAGGAGGACCCGACCGGTTCGTACGTCGCGAAGTACGACCGGGCCTCGCTGAAGTACCTGTTCGTCGCCGGCGAGCGGTTGGACCCCGACACGCTGCACTGGGCCGCGGAGCAACTCGGTATCCCGGTGATCGACCACTGGTGGCAGACCGAAACCGGCTGGCCCATCGCCGCCAATCCCATGGGGGTAGAACAGTTCCCGGTCAAGGCCGGGTCGCCGACGTTCCCGATGCCGGGTTACGACGTGCGCGTCCTCGGCCATGACGGACAGGACTGCCCACCCGGCGTGGAAGGCGACATCTGCATCCGGCTACCGTTGCCGCCCGGGACACTGCAAGGCATCTGGGGTGATGATGCGCGCTATCAGAAGTCGTATCTGGCCGAGCATCCCGGGTTCTATCTCACCGGTGACGGCGGGTTCGTCGACGACGAGGGCTACCTGTTCGTGATGGGCCGCATCGACGACGTGATCAATGTGGCCGGACACCGTATGTCGACGGGCTCCATCGAGGAGGTGTTGGCCACCCACCCGGCCGTCGCCGAGTGTGCGGTGATCGGCGTGCCCGACGAGATCAAGGGCCAGGTGCCACGTGGGCTGGTGGTACTGAAGGCCGGAGCCTCCGCCGAGGGGCTGGCCGAGGAACTGATCACGTCGGTGCGCGACGAGATCGGGGCGGTGGCAGCGTTCCGTCTCGTCGACGTCGTACCCGCGCTCCCCAAGACGCGCTCCGGGAAGATCCTGCGAAAGACGTTGCGCGGCATTGCCGCCGGCCGCGACGAGCCGGTGCCGTCCACCATCGAGGACGCTTCGGTGCTCGATGCGCTGGGCCCGATCCTGCGGCACTGACCTACCTACGCCCATACCGCCGTTGGCGACGGCGTGGCTGTCACCGCTGGGCCAGTATCGCACCGCCCAGCCACCGCCGGATGAACCGGCGCAGCTCGTCGCGGCTGCGGCCGGACTCGTCGGGGGCGACGAAAAACGACAGCATCACGCGCAGGGTGAACTCGACGAGTTCGCGCAACGCCTGCTGGTCGTAGCCGTAGCGCTGCCAGTCCACGTCGAACCGGGTGATCATCCGCATCCCGAACGTCTGGGCCTCGGGGGACGTCACACTCGAGGTACCGCTGCTCAGGTACGGCGCTGACAGCAGGATCCCCAGATGTGGTGTGCGCGTGACCTCTTCGAGGGTGAAGAGCACACCTTCAGTCATCGCGTCCGCCGGATCGGCGATCCCGCGCACCGCCTCGGTGAGGCGATCCAGGAAGCCGTCCACCGAGGCCACCGCC
This sequence comes from Mycolicibacterium sp. SMGY-1XX, assembly GCF_059132455.1. Lineage (NCBI taxonomy): Bacteria > Bacillati > Actinomycetota > Actinomycetes > Mycobacteriales > Mycobacteriaceae > Mycobacterium > Mycolicibacterium sp. SMGY-1XX. The sequence goes on along the minus strand of NZ_CP101139.1, from coordinate 1,119,649 downwards.
GCGGCATGCATCAGCGATTCGGCGGTGGGAAAGTACCGGTACACCGTCTGGCGGATGACGCCCAGCGAATCGGCGACCTGAGCGATGCTCACATCCGAGCCGCTCTCGCCGATCAGCGCCACCGCCGCGGCCACAATCCGCGCAGTGGCTTCCTCGTCGCTGGCCGGTGGCCGGCCGTCCCAACCGCGTCTACGGGCCATGTCCGCAGGATATCCGGCATTGACGGATGGCGACCGATGCAGTAATCATACACACAGGACGTTTGTTGTATGATTACCGGCGGGAGCCCCCATGACAGATCTCATCGTGCGCAAGATGCGCTTCGCGTTTGCCGAACACCATGTTCCGTTCCTGTGGAATGAGCAGAACCCGGCCTTCTCGAGCATGGCCAACGCGGTCTCGTTCCTGGCTATCGCGTTCGAGAAGATGATCGGACACATGATCACCGAGGCCATGCCGCTGATCACCGATCCCGCGATCGCCGAGGAAGCGCAGGCATTCGTCCGTCAGGAGGGTCAGCATTCGATGGCCCACCGCCAGCACGCCAAAGGGCTGATCCGGAGCTACCCGGGCCTCACAGAGACGCTGGACCAGGTGATCGCGATGTTCGACGACATGACCGCCCACACGCCGCTGAAGTACCGGCTGGCCTACACCGCCGACCTCGAGGCCACCTTCACCCCGGCGTTCAAGCTGATGCTCGACCACGACGACACCCTGTTCGCGCCCGGAGACGACCGGGTGGCCTCGCTGTTCCTCTGGCACTTCGTCGAAGAGGTGGAGCACCGCAGTTCCGCGCTCCTCATCTACAACTCGGTGGTGGCCGACCCCTGGTACCGGATGCGGGTCGCGCCGTCGATCTTCAAGCACGTCTGGGCGGTGCTGCGGGTGGCCTGCGAGGGCTTCAACAAGCACGTTCCGATCGAGGAACGCAAAGTCGACGCCTTGTCGATGTTCTCCGTGCTGAGCCGCAAAAAAGCGCTCCAACAACGGCTTCCGTTCTTCTCGACCGCTGACGACGGCCCGTTCGCCAATGCATTCAGCCATCTGCCGGCCAAGGAAGTGCTCGTCGCGCTGTCGGGCATCGTACGCAGCCAGATCCCCGGACACGATCCTGCCTACGAGACCCTGCCCGCACTCGCCGACGAGTGGTTCAGGCGTTACGAGACCGGCTACGACGTCACCCGGTGGTATACGTCCGCCGACAAGCAGAATGCCTGAGTTCGCCATGTCTGACCTCTGCACCCCGACTTTTGCGGATCTGGCTGCCCGCCTGGGCTTTTCATGCCAGACAGCCGGCGGACTGATCGAGTTCCGCACGCCGTTCGCGCTCGAGAACTGGACCCTGCCGGTACTGGAGCTCACCGTCATCGTCGGTGCCGTGTTGACCCTCGTCCTCGCGATCAGCCGGGCACGCCGGCACGGCGATCCCACCAACCTGGTGTTGTGGTTCGGAGCCATCGCCTACCTGCTCATCATCGAACCACCGCTGTACTTCCCCGCCGCCTTCGGCATCGAGGAACACGTCGACACGATGTTCGCCCACAACGTCTTCACCGTCGAGTTCCTCTGGGGCCGGCTGCCGCTCTACATCGTCGCCATCTACCCGATGATGGCCACGGTGGCCTACGAGATCGTCCGGATGCTGGGCGTTTTCCGTCGGCACGGGCTGCTGGTGGGGGCGGCGTGCGTCGGCTTCGTGCACCACGCGTTCTACGAGATCTTCGACCACCTGGGTCCGCAACTGCGGTGGTGGGAGTGGACGCTGGACAACCCGATTAACCAACCCTTTTTCGCGTCGGTGCCACTGCCCAGTGTCGTGGTGTTCGCGGCACTGTGGCCGATGTCGTTGACTTTCTGCGTGCGGCTGTTCGTGGGCCGCCACGTCGACAGCGGTGCCACGTTCAGCGGGGCGCAGTTGGTGTGGCGCACCGTCGTGGTGGGTGTGCTGGCCTCCGTCGGCACCGCGGTGCTTCCTCTGCCCGCCACCGTCGCCGCCATGCTGACCGGCAGCACCGACATCGGCGGTGTCGTCTACGCCGCCGAACTGGTGACGCTGAGCGCGGTGTCCGCCGTGGCGCTGGTGAACCAGTGGCGCACCGCGCGCCCCGGGGGCACAGGCGAGTACCGAAACCCGCTGATTCTCGGTTACGCGACGGCGTATCTGGTGGTCATGGCGCTGCTATGGGCCACTGCCCTGCCGGCCTATCTGGAGTCGGTTGACGGCGTGACGCCTGACGGCGATCCCGTGGGCAGTCTCTGGTACACCGGGCTGTGCTTTGTGACCGCCGGGCTGAGTCTGGCGGCGGCGTACACCGCGACCCGGTCACATCTTGGTGTAGCGGGCCATCGCGAAACTGTAGAAACCGTAGCTGACGATTCCTAGCGCGGCGGCGATCACCAGCGCCGGACCGAAGGGCTGGGCGGCGAGCGCTTTCAGTGCGCCGTCCAAACCGGTGGCCTTGCTGGGGTCCGCCCGGCTGACCGCGACGACCACCACTACCCCGGTGCCGACGATCGCCAGACCTTTGGCGATGTACCCGACGGTCCCCAGTCGACGCACGAGGGTGCTCGTCGAACCCTTGAGGTCTTCCAGGAAGTTCTGGCTGCCTCCCAGATAGACGTGGTAGGCGCCGACCGCGACGATGATGACCCCGGCGAGAATCAGCGTCACCGTCCCGGCCGTGGTCTGCATCAGTCGGGCGCTCAACGTCGAATTCTGTTGGCCGGCCGACTCCCCCGCTCCGCGGGCGAAACCGAACGTGGACCATGCGAGCGCAAAGTAGATCGCGGCGAGCCCGAATGCCTTCGCACGATCGGATACCTCCAGCAGGGTCCGTTGCGTCTTCGGGTCGGTGGAGCGCCCGAGTGCGGTCTCGACCAGACGCCACAGCGCCATCGCCAGGAATCCGCCGGCGGCGACCCACAGCGCGAAACCGCCGCCGGGTCTGGCGGCGACCTCGGCCAGTGCGCCGGACTGGTCAGCCGCACCGCCGGCGCCCTGTGCCACCCGGACGGCGAGGTAGCCCACGGCGATGTGCAACAGTCCGCTCACCACATAGCCGAACCGGGCGAACCGTTCGAACGCGCCGTTCTGGACGATGTCCGTCACGGTCGCCGGGGAGTCGTCGTCAGCCATCGGCCACAATCCTATTGCTCGCGCATCACGAGGTCGGGATGTCGGTCCGCACGACGATGATCTCAGCGCCTATCCTCAGCGGGTGACTTCCGAAGATGTGGTGATCATCCACACCGACGGCGGATGCCGGCCCAATCCCGGTCCGGGTGGTTGGGGAGCCGTACTGCGCCAACGCCACCACGTCCGCGAGATGTGCGGCGGCGAGCCAGGCGCCACCAGTAACAACCGGATGGAGCTGACGGCCCCGATCATGGCGCTGGAGGCGCTCACCAGACCTGTTGTGGTGCATCTGTATACCGACAGCACCTATGTCCGCAACGGCATCACCAGGTGGGTGCTGGGCTGGGAACGCAACGGCTGGATGACCGCGGCGAAGCAACCGGTGAAGAATGTCGACCTGTGGCAACGGCTGCAAGCGGCGTGCGCGCGACACCAGGTCGAATGGTTCTGGGTGAAGGGCCACTCCGGTGTGGGCGACAACGAACTGGCCGACGTCCTGGCCACCCGCGGTATGGAAGAAGCGATCGCCGCTGCGGTCTGAGCAGTTCCCGTTCTGAGCGGCTGAACACCCTCAGGACTCCCGCACCACATTCCCCGGCTCCTTGTCAGGACGCAGCCCGCGCCAACTCGGGTGGCGCAGCCGGTCGTCGGAGGTCCACTCGCCGTAGCGCACCTCACCGACGTGCACCGGCTCGACGTAGGTGACCCCGCGCGCGTCCACCCCGGAAAGCCGAACGTTGAACGGGGATCGGTCGGTTTTCAGCGGCGTCAGCAGCTTCTTGAGCTTGGTGAGCTCCTTCTCGGTGAACCCGGTCCCGACGCGGCCCACGAAGTCCAGACCGTTGTCTCCGGGAATTCCCATCAACAGCGCCCCGATACCGGACGAGCGGCCGCCTTCACCTTGGCGCCAGCCACCGATGACAATCTCCTGGGTGTTCCAGTTCTTGTCCTTGATCCACGACGACGACCGCCGCCCAGGCTGATAGGTCGAATCCCACTTCTTGGCGACGACGCCTTCCCACCTACGTTTGCGCGAGTATTCGAGCGCTTCGGCGCCGTCGCCGGGAAGCTGCTCGGGCACAATGAGATTGGTCCCGTCAGCCAGTGTCTCCAGGAGCTTGCGGCGATCCCGGTACTTGGCTTTCATCAGTGACCGGCCGTCGAGGTAGAGCAGGTCGAACGCCCAGTATTCGATGCGGGTGGCGCGCACCCGGTTCTGCATCTCGGAGAAGCTCGGCACGCCGTCCTCGGTCAAGGCCACCACTTCGCCGTCGAACAGCACGTGGTGGTCGGCGAACTCGGCGGCCACCGCGGCCAGCGCCGGGTACTCCGAGGTGACGTCGCGACCGCTGCGGGTGCGCAACAGCATCGACCCGTGATCGGCGTCGAACAGCAGGCGGTAGCCGTCCCATTTGCCTTCGAACGCCCATTGGCCGGCCTTCAGCTTCTCCACCGACCCGTGCGTGGCCAGCATCGGCGCCAGATCTGAGGGCGTCGGGGTGGGTTGATCCTTGGTGCGGTGCGCCAGCCAGTTCTTGCCGCCGGTCTGGATCAGGGCGTAGCGGCCGGAGATCTTGGAGCCCTTCAAGGTGACAATTACTTCACCCTTCTTGCCGTCGACGCTTTCCCCGTCGACACCCGGATCACGGAACTTCTCCGCCTCGTAAGTGCCGGAGTCCCAGACGATCACCTTGCCGCCGCCGTATTCACCTTTCGGGATGTCACCTTCGAAGGTGGCGTACTCCAGCGGGTGGTCCTCGGTGTGGACGGCCAGGTGGTTCACCGACGTGGTTTCCGGCAGATTCTTCGGCACCGCCCAGGACACCAGCACCCCATTGCGTTCCAGCCGGAAGTCGTAGTGCAGCCGTCGTGCGTGGTGTTCCTGGATGACAAACGTATTGTCCTGGCCGACAGCGGGTTTGGTATCCGGCACCGGCTCCGGCGTCTTGCCGGGATCCCGCATGCTGCGGTAGGTGGTCAGTTTGTCGGCGACGGGGGCGTCAGCATCCAGGGCCGCCAGCAGGTCCCCGTCGCGGGCCACCCGCTCCAGGACTTCGTCGTAGGTGAGGTGTTGCAGATCGGGATCTTCGATCTCTTGCCAGGTGCGCGGCGCGGCCACGGTGGGCCGCTCGCGGCCCCGCAACGAGTACGGCGCAATTGTCGTCTTCGATCCGCTGTTCTGACTCCAGTCCACGAACACCTTGCCCGCCCGCACACTCTTGGTCATCGTGGCGGTCACCCGCTTCGGCATCATCTGCTCGAGCTGCTGGGCCACCCGTTTGGCCAGCACCACCGCGCCCTGCGAGCTGACCGGGGTCTCGAACTGTGCGTAGAGATGCAGTCCCTTGCTTCCGCTGGTCAGTGGATAGGCAGTGAGGCCGATGCCGGCCATCAGTTCCTTCACCTCGTGGGCCACCTCGCACAGCTGCGGCATGGTGACGCCCTCGCCCGGGTCGAGGTCGAAAACCAGGCGCGTCGCCGGACCTGGTCTACCGTTTACGAACATCCATTGCGGCACATGCACTTCCAACGATGCCTGCTGCGCGATCCAGGCCAGCGCCTCCTGGCTGTCCACAATCGGATAGGTGGTGGTGCCCGAACGGTGGGTGACGCTGCCCCGCGTCAGCCACTCGGGCGCCGAGGACGCCAGCTGCTTCTCGAAGAACGCCGGCTCCTCGACACCGTTGGGCCAGCGCTTGCGGGTGGTGGCGCGGCCCGCGGTGTGCGGCACCATCACCTGCGCGATCGCCACGTAGTAGTCGAAAACGTCCTGCTTGGTGGTGCCCGTCTGCGGGTAGAGCACCTTGTCGGCATTGGTCAGCCGAACTCGTCCAAGGCGCTCCATAGCAGGACGGTATACCCGATCGGCTAGACCTCTGTCATGGCAGCGACGATCTCTTCGGTGTCGGGCAGCGCATGCGCCAGGTAGGCGAAGTTCACCAGGGCCGCCTGATAGCCGTCGCCGCGGACCGGATGTCGAGGCCCGGCGGTGGCGTCACGGACCACGGCGACCTCAAAACCCTGCTCGAGGAGATCGCGCAGATGTGACTCCACACAGATGTTGGCGAGCATGCCGCACAGGATCACCTTGGTGATCCGTCGTTTTCGCAGCTGGAGCACGAGATCGTTGGTTTGTGGGCCCCAGACCTTGTGTGGGCTGGCCACCACGGTCGCGGTGTCCTCGATGAAGGCTCGGAGCTCATCGAGCCAGTCCGCGCCGGAACCGGCGAAGCCGTCGAGGGTCAGCGCACCGGCCCGCGCAAAGGTGTCGGTCCGGAGTTCGTCGGTTTCCAAGGGCCCGTTGAACAACCACTGGTGATCGCTCGGATAGAAGTAGTGCGGCGAGACGAACAGTGGATAGCCGCCCATGCGGGCGGCATCCAACAACTCGACGAGATGCTCGACGGTGTTGTTCTCGCCGATACTGTCCGCCAACACCTCCCAATTGCGCCCGGTCGGGCTCAGTACGTCGTTCTGTGGGTCGATGATCACCACAGCGGTATCCGACGGGTGATACTGCACCGAGCTCGCCCTAGATCCGTTCCCCGCTCTCCGGGTGGAACAGGTGCACCACACCGTCGGCGACCTTGTGCAGTTCCACGGTCTCGGCCAGCCGGGCCGGTGCCCGCTTGATCGAACGGGCGACCAGTTGCACTCCCGGTGCGGCATGGGTGTACAGGTAGGTTTCGCTGCCCAGGTCCTCCACCAGGTCCACCACCACGTCGATGCCGCCACCGGTGGACACCTCGAGGTGCTCGGGCCGGATCCCCACGGTCACCTCTTCCAGGCCGGCATTGTGCAGGGCGGACAGTTGGTCGCGCTCCAGGGGCAGCGTGGAGTCCTCGCCGATCATGACGCCGTCGCTGACGATCCGTCCGGTCAGCAGGTTCATCGCCGGTGAGCCGATGAATCCGGCGACGAAGGCGTTGGCCGGCTTGTCGTACAGGTCTGCCGGTGAGGCGAACTGCTGCAGTTGACCGAACCGCAGCACCGCCACCCGGTCACCCATCGTCATGGCTTCCACCTGATCGTGGGTGACGTAGACGGTGGTGGTGCCCAATCGGCGTTGCAGGGCCGCGATTTCGGTGCGGGTCTGCACACGCAGTTTGGCATCCAGGTTCGACAGGGGCTCGTCCATGCAGAACACCTGCGGCTCACGCACGATCGCCCGGCCCATGGCCACCCGCTGGCGCTGGCCACCGGAGAGCTTGGCGGGCTTGCGGTCCAGGAATTCGGTCAGGTCGAGCAGTTTGGCCGCGTCTTCGACCTTGCGACGCCGCTCGTCGGCCGACACCCCGCGCAGCTTCAACGCGAATCCCATGTTCTCGGCGACGGTCTTGTTCGGATACAGCGCGTAGTTCTGGAACACCATGGCGATGTCACGGTCTTTCGACGGGACCCCTTTCATGTTCTTGCCGCCGATTTCGATATCGCCCTCGTCGATCTCCTCGAGTCCGGCGAGCATCCGCAGCGCGGTGCTCTTCCCGGACCCCGACGGCCCGACCAGGACGACGAACTCGCCGTCGTTGATGTCGAGGTTCAGTGAGTCCACCGCGAGTTTGTCCGAGCCCTCGTAGATGCAGGTCGCGTTCTTGTAGGCGATCGATGCCATTGTTTGCTCCTATTTGATTGCGCCGAAGGAAAGTCCACGGACCAGCTTGTTCTGGGCGAACCACCCGCACAGGATCACGGGAAGCGCCGACATGGTTGCGGCCGCGGACAACACGGCCCAGTACTGCCCCTCACCGGCGATGAACCCCACCAGGTACACCGGCATGGTCTGCGCGTTGACCGCGGTGAGGTTGACGGCGAAGAAGAACTCGTTCCAGGCGAAGATCACACAGATCAGCGCCGTGGCGGCGATGCCGGGCGAGACCAGCGGCAGGATCACCTCACGCACCGAACGCCACAGACTCGCGCCGTCCAACGAGGCGGCCTCGAGCAGCTCACCAGGAACCTCGAGGAAGAACGAGCGCATCATCCACACCGCGATCGGCAGGTTCATCGCGGTGTAGAGGATGACCAGCGCCCAGATGTTGTCCAGCAGACCGACATTGGAGACGATCACATACAGCGGCAGGATCACCGCCACCACCGGCAGCATCTTGGTGCTCATGAAGAAGAACAACGCGTCCTGGGTCTTGCGAACCGGGCGCAGCGACAACGCGAACGCCGCCGGTGTGCCGAGCAGCAGCACCAGGATGGTCGACAGCCCGGTGGCGAACACCGAGTTGAGCATCGCCGGCCCGATGCCCTGACTGAACACCGCACCGTACTGATCCAGCGTCGGGGTGAAGATCAGCTTCGGCGGGCTGGTGGCCGCATCACCTTCCTGTTTGAAGGAGGTCAGGATCATCCAGAACACCGGGAAGAAGAAGCCCAGGCCCACCAGCCAGGCCACCACCCCCCAGGCACTGAACTTACGGGACTTCTTCTTCGATGCCTCCGCCGAAGCGGCTCCGGTGGAGGTCTTTTCGACTGTGGTGGTCATCAAGCAGCCTCTTCCTTGCCGGTGAACGATTTGAAGATCAAGCGCAGGGCGAAGTTCGCGATGACGATCGTGAAGATCACCACCACCACACCCATCGCCGCCGCCTGGCCCATGTCGAAGCCCAGGAAGGCACGCTGATAGATGTAGAACGGCAGGTTCGCACTCGCGATGCCCGGGCCACCCTGGGTCATCATGTAGATCGCGTCGAAGGTGTTCACCAGGTAGATCGCACCCAGCACCACACCCAATTCGATGAACCGGCGCAGATGCGGCAGTGTCAGTTCCCTGAACGACTGGAACGCCGTGGCGCCGTCGACGCCGCTGGCCTCCAGGATGTCGCGCGGCATGGACTGCAGGCCGGCCAGGATCAGCAGCATCATGAACGGCGTCCACTGCCAGATCAATTCGACCATCACCATCACCAGCGGGAACTGACCGATCCAGTCCACCGGCCCGATCCCCACCAGCGACAGCACCCAGTTCAGGATGCCGTTGGTGGGATCGAGAATGGTGGTCTTCCAGATCAGCGCCGCCGCAACGGGTGTCACCAGGAACGGGGTGATCAGCAGGGTGCGCACGATCCCGCGACCCAGGAACGCCCGGTCGAGCAACAAGGCCAGCAGCAGCCCGAAGAACGCCGAGATCACCACCACACCGACGATCAAGATGACGGTGTTCAACGCCACCGACCAGAACTGACTGTCCTTCACCACCGCGATGTAGTTGTCCAGCCCCACGAACTGCCGCGACCCCGGACGCACCAGGTTCCACGACAACGTGGAGTAGTACAGGGTGAACAGGAACGGCACCTGCGTCACCACGATCATGAAGATCAACGCCGGCAGCAACGGCCCCCGCCTGCGCCAGCCTTCGGCCCGGCTCACCCCGAAATCCTGGTTCTCCCGGATCCGGCGGACCCGTTCCGCCTCACCGACGCCGGCTTGGGTATCAGCTGTGACAGTCATCAGTTCTCCTGATAGGTCTTGCCGACGACCTCGGCGTATTCCTGCGCTTGTTCCAGCGCGTCGTTGACGGACTTCTGTCCGGCTATCGCTGCGCTGATCTGCTGGCTCACCCGGGTTCCCAGATCCTGGAACTCCGGGATGCCGACGAATTGCACGCCGGTGTACGGAACCGGTTGCACAGTAGGCTCATTGGGGGTGGCGTTCTCGATCGACCGCAGTGTCAGCGGCCCGTAGGACTGCGAGATCGCCTCATACTCCGGGAGCTCGGTGTAGGTCGAGGTCCGGCTTCCGGGTGGGACGCGCGCCCAACCCAACTCTTCGCCGACCAGCTTCATGTAGTCCTTGCTCGTCATCCACGAGATGAATTTCCAGGCACCGTCGGGATTCTTGGCGGCTTTGGGGATTCCCAGCGCCCAGGTGTAGAGCCAGCCCGAGTTCGGCTTCTCGACGATCGGGGCGGGCAGGTAGCCGATCTTGCCCTGCAGTTCGGGGTAGGACTTCGGATCCTCGAGCACCGACACCGCCGACGTGGCGTCGTACCACATCGCCGTCTGCCCCTGCCCGAACAGGTTGGCGCATTCCTGGAAACCTGTTGAGGCGGCGCCGAGTTCACCCGATTCCCGGAGCGTGTCGACGTAGAAGTTGACCGCTTCCTTGACCTCGGGGCTGTTGAGCTGGGCGTTCCACTGTTCGTCGAACCAGCGGCCGCCGAAGGTGTTGATCACGGTGTCCAGCGGGGCCAGCACCTCACCCCAGCCGGGCTTGCCGCGCAGGCAGATACCCGCCCGGTCATCGGTCTTGAGCTGCTTGGCCCAGTCCCGTACCTCCTGCCACGTGGGCTGGAAGTTCGGGTCCTGATTCACCTGGATGCCGGCCTGCTCGAAGAGGTCCTTGCGGTACATCAGGAAGGACGACTCGCCGTAGAACGGCACCGCGTACATGTTGCCCTCATACGACAGCGAATCGCGCAGCGACGAGATGAAATCGTTCTCGTCGTAACCCGGTGTCTCCCTGGCGTACTCGGAGAGATTCAGCAACCAGCCGTCCCTGGCCCACTGCGGTGTCTCGAAGTTGCTGATCATCACCACGTCGAACTCACTGCCGCCCATGGCCGTGGACATGGTGATCTTGGCGCGTGCCTGATTCTCCGACAGGGTGATGAATTTCAGCTTCGTTCCGGGGTTCTCGGCCTCGAACCGCGTCGACAGCTCCTGGGCGTCGGTCATCTGGGAATTGGAGACCAAGGCGATGGTCACCTCGTTGTCGGAGGCGCCGAGGCTGCCCGCCCCGGCGCAGCCGGTGATGAGGGTGAGCATGACCGCGGACAGGCCTGCGGCCAACCGGTGGAGAGCTCGTCGCCGCGGTTTGGTCGTCGTGGGTGCTTTCACCTTGAACCTCACTTTGTGTTACTGACTCAGAAGCCAACGGGCACAGTCGATATCGCACACCAGGAAGCGGGCCAGCCCGCCGCGCAGCGCGCCGAGCGTGGCGTGGTGTTTGGTGACACCACTGGACACCAGGATGGTGGCGGGGCACGCCTTGATGTCTTCCAGCGCGACCGAGACCGCGCGGCGTTGTAGTTCACCGTCGACCGGAGTGCCGTCGGCGTCGAAGAACCGGCCCCCGATCTCACCGACCGCGCCCAGCGAGACCAGTTCGTCGAGCATGCCGGTGTCCAGGAAGCTGCCTTCGAACAACGTCGTCGACGTCGACACCGCCCCGATCCCGAAGATCATCACGTCGGCCCGGCGCCCGGCTTCCAGCGTGCGCGACATTCCCGAGTCGCTGCGGATGGAGTCGACGGTGGCCGGGTCGGCGTACAGCGGCGCGGGCAGCCGGTAGGTGTCGGCGTGCAGTACCTCTGCGCAGCGACTCAGGATGTACTCGGTGCCGGTCTGGTAGGCCGCTGTCGACATCGAGCCGTCGAGCTGGACCACGGCCCGGCAGGTCGCCACACCGGTGGGCAGCGCTTGAGCCACCGCCACGTTCTCCGGCCCCCAGGTGAAGCCCAGGGTGTCACCGGGGGAAAGTCGTCGCGTCAACAACGCCGCGGCGGCCCTGCCCACGCTCGCGAAAGTCTCCGGCCGGCCCGGCGATCCGAGGTCGACACCGTGTCCGGCGACCACGGCCTCGGCGAGACCGAACCGCTCCTCGAGCGCGCGCTCCTCCTCGGCGTGCAGGTCATCACGCAGGTCGGTGGGGACGACGATCTCGATGCGGACCAGCCCGCGGGTTTTCGCACGGGCCACCAGCCGGCCTGCGGTGGGCCGGGATACACCGAGCCGCTGCGCGATCTGCGCCTGAGTGAGGCCGTCGAGGTAGTACATGGTGGCCGCGCGCAGGGCAAGGCGCAGGTCCTCGCGTTTGGCTTCATGAGCAGGCGACATGCGGGACCCCGCAGCTGCACCGCTGGCCACCGTCACGGATCCCGCCTTTCCGCCACCCGTGAGCATTTGCTCATGGGTGCGAGTAGATGCTCACCACGCTAACATAGGAAATGTGACGCACACAACACCTCTCCCGGTCCATATCGTCAGCGGTAACGTCAGAGAGGTGGTGTGGTCATGAAACTGAACAAACAAACGCTGGCCGAGATCACGGTCGCCAAGCCGAGCTATGACCGCGACGAGATCGGGGTCGGCATCGTGCATTTCGGTGTCGGCGGTTTCCACCGCGCGCATCAGGCGTACTACCTCGATCAGCTGTTGGAGCAGGGTCTCGCCAAAGAATGGGGCATCTGCGGTGTCGGGGTGCTACCCGGCGACCAGAAGATGCGCGATGCCCTCGAAGCACAGGACGGGCTGTACACCCTGATCCTGGTCAATCCCGATGGCAGCCGCGACGTCCGCGTCATCGGGTCGATCGTCGATTACCGCTACGCGCCCGATGACCCCGAGGCCGTCATCGAATTGCTGGCCGCGCCGACCACCCGGATCGTCGAGCTGACCATCACCGAGGGTGGATACCAGATCACCAATGCCGACGAATCATCGGTGTTCGGGCTGGTCACCGCAGCGCTGGAACGCCGGCGCGACCGCGGTGTGCCCTCGTTCACCATCGTGTCCTGCGACAACATCGAGGGCAACGGCCACGTCGCGCAACAGGCCTTCAGCGAATTCGCCGACAAGCACCACCCCGGCCTGTCCGCGTGGATGGCCGAGAACACCCGGTTCCCGAACTCGATGGTCGACCGGATCACCCCTGTCACCACCCCCGACGTCATCGAAACGCTGGCCGAGCAGGACGGGATCGAAGATCTCTGGCCGGTGGTCGCCGAGCCGTTCACCTCCTGGGCGCTGGAGGACAAGTTCGTCGACGGACGCCCGCCGTACGAGGACGTCGGCGTGCTGACCGTCGAGGACGTCACCCCCTACGAGCTGATGAAACTGCGATTGCTCAACGCCGGCCACCAGGGACTGTGCTACTTCGCCTACCTGCTCGGCTACCGGCTGGTGCACGATGCCGCCTCCGATCCGTTGATCGCCGACTTCCTCATCGACTATTGGGATTCCGAGGCGACTCCCACTCTGCTGCCGGTTCCCGGCATCGACCTGCCCGCCTTCAAGCGCACCGCCATCGAGCGGTTCGCCAACCCCGGGGTGCGCGATACCGTCGCGCGGTTGTGCGCCGACTCCTCGGACCGCATCCCGAAATGGCTTGTGCCGGTGATCCGTAAGAACCTCGAATCCGGTGGGCCCATCCGGCTCTCGGCCGCGATCGTCGCGAGCTGGGCGCGGTACGCCGAAGCCGTCGACGAACAAGGTGAGCCCATCAAGGTCGTCGATCAGCTGGCCGAACAGCTGATCCCGATTGCCCAGTCCCAGAAGGACAATCCGCTGGCCTTCATCCAGAACGAAGCCCTGTTCGGTGATCTCGCTCAGCAGCCTCGCTTCGTCGAGGCCTATCAGTGGGCGCTGGACTCGCTACACCGCGACGGCGCGAAGGCGACGCTGGAAGCGCTACGCAAGTGACCCACCGAGTAGCGAGTGCGCGAGGGACGAGCGTAGGAGCGGATCGCCCATGACACAGCGAGTAGCGAGTGCGCGAGGGACGAGCGTAGGAGCGGATCGCCCATGACACAGCGGGCTCTGGTCATCGGTGAAGCCCTGATCGATATCGTCGAACGAGAGGGGCGGGCCACCGGTGAGCACGTGGGCGGCAGCCCACTCAACGTCGCGGTGGGCCTGGCGCGGCTGGAACGCGACGTCGACTTCCTCACCCACATCGGCGACGACGAACACGGCCGCCGCATCGGCGATTACGTCACCTCGGCCGGGGTGTCTCTGGTGGCCGGCAGCGTCAGCGCCGAGCACACGCCCGTGGCCCGCGCCCGGCTGGACGACACGGGTGCGGCCACCTACACCTTCGATCTGACCTGGAAGCTGTCGGGCACGCCGGAGGTCGGCCCTCCGCTGGTGGTGCACACCGGGTCGATCGCCACGGTGCTCGAGCCGGGTTGCCGTGCGGTGGCCGCCCTGCTGGACACCTACCGGGTATCGGCGACGGTGACCTTCGACCCGAATGTCCGGACCGACCTCATCACCGATGCCAATCTGGCGCGCGACCGCATCGAGCGGCTGGTCGCCAAGAGCGATGTGGTCAAAGCCAGCGATGAGGACCTGCGCTGGCTCGCCCCGGACGTCGAGCCGGAGGAGGTGGCCCGCCGGTGGCTGGCGGCGGGCCCGGCGATCGTGGCCGTGACCAAGGGCGGCGACGGCGCGTTCGCGGTAGCGCAGGCGGGTGCGGTGTCCGTGCCCGCGCGCACCGTGGACGTGGTCGACACCGTCGGCGCCGGGGACTCGTTCATGACCGGTCTGCTCGACGCGCTGTGGTCGCTGGGTCTGCTCGGCGGCGACCACCGGCCCGCGTTACGCGCCATCAGCACCGATCAGTTGCGGTCGGTGTTGGGCGCGGCGGTGCTGAACTCGGCGCTGACCGTGGCCAGGGCCGGCGCGGACCTGCCGGACCGTGCGACGCTGGACGCGGCTTCCTAGAGTCTTCGGCGTTTGCCGTGCGGTGAAGTAGGCCATACTGGCGTAATGCGGTCCATCTGGAAGGGTTCGATTGCGTTCGGCCTGGTGAATGTGCCGGTCAAGGTCTACAGCGCCACCGAGGACCACGACATCAAGTTCCATCAGGTGCACGCCAAGGACAACGGGCGCATCCGCTACAAGCGGGTCTGCGAGGTCTGCGGCGAAGTGGTCGAGTACCGGGACATCGCCAAGGCCTTCGAGTCCGATGACGGCCAGAGTGTGGTGATCACCGACGAGGACATCGCCACGCTGCCGGAGGAACGCAGCCGCGAGATCGAGGTGCTGGAGTTCGTGCCGGCCAGCCAGATCGACCCGATCATGTACGACAAGAGTTACTTCCTGGAGCCCGACTCGAAGTCGTCGAAGTCTTATGTACTGCTGGCCAAGACATTGATGGACACCGATCGGCTGGCGATCGTGCACTTCGCCCTGCGCAACAAAACCCGGCTGGCCGCACTGCGGGTGATGGACATCAACAAACGTGACGTCATGACCATCCACACGCTGCTGTGGCCCGACGAGATCCGCGACCCGGATTTCCCGGTGCTCGACCAGAAGGTCGACATCAAACCTGCCGAGCTGAAAATGGCCGGCCAGGTGGTGGATTCGATGGCCGACGATTTCAATCCCGATCAGTTCCACGACGATTACCAGGATCAGCTGCGCGAACTCGTGGAGGCGAAACTCGAAGGCGGCGAGGCATTCACCGTCGAGGAGAAGCCCAAGGAACTCGACGAGACCGAGGACGTCTCGGATCTGCTGGCCAAGTTGGAGGCCAGTGTGAAGAAGCGCCGGGGGGCGTCGTCGGAGGACGACTCCGAAGACGAGAAGCCGGCCAAGAAATCACCGGCGAAGAAAGCCCCGGCCAAGAAGACCGCCGCGAAGAAAGCGCCGGCCAAGAAGGCAGCCGCGAAGAAAGCCCCGGCCAAGAAGTCGAGCTAATGCCCCAGCGTGTTGACCGCCAGCCGGAAGGCGGCCGGAAGCGCCGCTGCGCCCGGCACGATTGCCTTCTTACCGAACCGGGTGGCCGTCGCCAGCACGAGGCCGCGGGTCAGTAGCCGGTAGCGCCGGGTGATCCGGTGCCAGTCCTTCTCGTAGTCGGCGGGACGCTCGGCGACGATCGCCGTGACGGCGGCTGCGGCTTGTTTGACGGCCAGGCTCATGCCTTCCCCGGTGAGTGCGTCCTCGTAGCCGGCGGCGTCACCGACGAGCAGCACCCGGCCCGCGACGCGGCGCGACACCACTTGGCGCAGCGGCCCGCAGCCGCGCTCCTTGGTATGGGCGACGCCGCGGAGCCGAGCCTCCAGCCACGGGAAGCAGCTCAGGTCGGCCCGGTTGGTGCTGAGGATCGCCACACCCACCAGATCGGGCTCGACCGGCGTGACATACGCCTCGCCGAACGGCGACCAGTGCACCTCCACGAAGTCCGACCACACCGGGACGTGAAAGTGCTTGCGCAGCCCTACTCTCCGCGGGCTGCCGACCGACGAATCGATACCGACCGCGCGGCGCACCGCCGAGTGCAGGCCATCGGCACCGACAAGGTAGCGGGCGCGGATGCCGGCGGCGGTGACCCCGTCGGCGTCCTGGGACACCGTGCCCACCTTGGCCGAAACCCACTCGGTGTCCACCTGTTTGGCGCGCTCCGCGAGTGCCGCGTGCAGCGTCGTACGCCGGATTCCTCGACCCAGAACGGGACGACCCACTCCGTCGCGGAAACACGCTTCGGCGCGCCGCTTGCCGTCGGAGTAGGCGATACCACGGAACGGCATTCCGGCGGGGTCGACGCCCAGGGCGGACAGTTCGGCGAGTCCGCCCGGCATCAGACCTTCGCCACACGCTTTGTCGATCGGAGAGTCCCGAGGCTCGACGACGATCACCGAAAGGCCTTGCGCGCGAGCGTGTAGCGCGGTGGCCAGTCCCCCGGGACCGCCACCGACCACCAGAATGTCGGCGTCGAAACTCATGTCCTGGCAGGCAGCGTGTATCCCAGCGCCTCGTTCTCCACCCGCAGGCGGACGCGCAGCAGTGCCGCGTTGGCCACGGTGAAGCAGAGGGCGGTGATCCAAGCGGTGTGAATCAACGGCAGCGCAATGCCTTCGATGATCACAACCAGATAGTTGGGATGGTGCAGCCACTTGTACTTGTATGGGCCGGTGTTCACCAGCGGCGCGTCCGGGATGACGATCACCAGGGTGTTCCACCGCTTACCGAGGGTGGTGATACACCACCAGCGCAGCACCTGGGTCAGGACGGCGATGACGAGCATCGTCCACCCCAGCCACGGGATGAAGGGACGGTCCAAGGCCCACACCTCGACGACGCAGCCGATCAGCAACCCGGCGTGGATGATCACCATCACCGGATAGTGCTCGCGCCCATATTCTTTGCCGCCGTGGGCGAGCGCCCACGTGGCGTTGCGTTTGGAGACGACGAGTTCGACGAGCCGCTCGATTCCGACGGCGAGTATCAGCAGGTAGTACACGGCCCTACCAGCGCAGCAGGACGAGCTCGGAGCAGAACCCCGGGCCCATCGCGATCATCATGCCGTAGCTGCCTTCGGCAGGCGGTTCGGCAAGGTTGGCCCGCAGCACGTCCAGCACAGACGCCGACGACAGATTGCCGTTGTCGCGCAATGAGTTACGGGTGTGATCCAGTGCATCGGCAGGCAACTCGAGCACGTTCTGGATCGCGTCGATCACCTTCGGCCCGCCGGGATGCGACACCCAGGTGCTGATATCGGTGGTCTTCAAACCGAACTCGGCCAGGAACAGGGTCACGTCCTCGCCCAGGTACTTCTCGGCCACGTCGGGCACATCGGCCGACAGCACGATCTTGAAACCCTGGGTACCGATATCCCAACCCATCACCGCTTCGGTATCCGGGTAGAGCCGGCTGCGAGTGGCCAGCACCTGCGGTCCGCGACGCTCGCGACTGGCGCCGGTGGCGACGACGGCGGCGGCACCGTCACCGAACAGGCTGGAGGCCACCAGGTTGGCCACCGACATGTCGTCACGCTGTACGGTCAGCGAGCACAGTTCCACCGCGAGCAGGACGGCCACCTGATCCGGAAAGGCGCGCAGGTAGTCATGCATCCGGGCCACCCCGGCCGCCCCTGCGACACAACCCAATCCGAACAGCGGCACCCGCTTGACGTCAGGGCGCAGCCCGACCCGGCCGGCCAGCCGCGCTTCCAAGGTCGGCACCGCGAGCCCGGTCACCGTGGTGGAGAAGATGACGTCGACGTCCTCGGGGCGCAGCCCCGCCTTGTCGAGCGCCGACACCAATGCGCGCTCGCCGATCTGCAGCGCCACCTCGAGATAGGCCGCGTTCGCTTCGGAAAAGCCAGTCAGTTCGGGATACCGCATCAGCGGCAGCGCGAGATTGCGATGCTCGACACCGGCGGCCGCAGCGAACCGGTGGAACTCAGGGCCGGCAAAGTCCGCCAACGCCGAAATCACGTCTTGTTGGGAATGGCGGTGGGGCGGGAACTCCACTGCCGCAGCCGCAATCGCGGGTGCCATGTCGTCGGTCATCGGCTCAGGCTAGGGGTTGAGCTTTTCATATTGGTGGCTACGTTTTGGGCCCTCACCTGGTTCAATGACCGCGCGAACGTCGCCAGAATCACCGATTGGAACCTGTTCTAAAAACCTTCGGCAATGCGCGGCACAACCACCCGCCGCCTTGTTACCGTGTGCCGCGATGATCCTCGACAGATTCCGCCTGGACGACCAAGTAGCCGTCGTCACAGGCGCAGGCCGCGGCCTCGGCGCGGCAATCGCACTGGCATTCGCGCAGGCAGGGGCCGATGTCGTCATCGCCTCGCGCACCGAATCGGAACTAGATGCCGTAGCCACGCAGATCCGGGAGGTGGGACGCCGCGCGCACGTGGTCGTCGGCGACCTCGCCCACCCGGACACCACGGCAACGCTGGCGCAGGTGGCTGTGGACACCTTCGGCAAACTAGACACCATCGTCAACAACGTTGGCGGAACAATGCCTGGTCCGTTGCTGGACACGCCGACCCAGGCCTTCAAAAATGCATTCACATTCAACGTGATGACGGCGCACGCGCTCACTTCCGCTGCAGTACCACTGATGTTGGAGCACAGCGGCGGCGGCAATGTCATCAACATCACCTCGACCATGGGGCGCCTCGCCGGGCGAGGGTTTGCGGCGTATGGTACGGCCAAAGCGGCGCTGGCACACTACACGCGGCTTGCCGCATTGGACCTGGCCCCGCGGGTCCGCGTCAATGCGATCGCGCCGGGCTCCATCCTCACCTCCGCCCTCGATGTGGTGGCGCAGAACGACGAGCTCCGGACGCCCATGGAGAAGGCCACGCC
Organism: Mycolicibacterium sp. SMGY-1XX; assembly: GCF_059132455.1. Taxonomy (NCBI): domain Bacteria; kingdom Bacillati; phylum Actinomycetota; class Actinomycetes; order Mycobacteriales; family Mycobacteriaceae; genus Mycobacterium; species Mycolicibacterium sp. SMGY-1XX. The sequence goes on along the minus strand of NZ_CP101139.1, from coordinate 1,100,675 downwards.
GATGCGCCGGCTGGGCGACCCACTCGACATCGCCGCGGCCGCGGTCTATCTCGCCTCACCGGCGGCCAGCTATCTCACCGGCAAGACGCTCGAGGTCGACGGCGGCCTCACCTTCCCCAATCTCGATCTCCCCATCCCCGATTTGTAGGAGCACACGCTTCGCCGGCCAAACACTGTTGCCGGCCGGTGTCGAACTGTTCGATCTCAGGATCACGCGTGTCAAGCCGTGCGCATCGGGTTGTGGATGAAGCGTTGACTGTGGATAAGTAGGCGCTTGTCGTGGTGGATTGCCTTGTGGCGCATGTCTTGTCGGTGGGCGTGGGTAGTGTCGAAAGCATGTTCGAAGAGCTGATTGATCCGACCACCTGCGGGGATTTGTCCCCCGCGGCGATGGTCGATGCCATCGGCGCCTTCCACCGCGCTGAGGCCACCATGGTCGCGCACAAATGGACGATGATCGCCCGCCTGCTGGCCCACCACAAAGACCACGCCGCCGCCGAAGAGAAAACCTGGGCCTACGACGAATGGAACGCCGTGCGTGATCAGGTGGGCCCGGTGATGCGGCTGAGCGCACGGCGCGCCTCCACCCAGATGCGCCTGGCCGAAGGGCTCGCCCGGTCCCCGAAGGTCGCGGCACTCTTGGCGGCCGGCGTGATCAACACCCGGGTCGCCGAAACCCTGATCTACCGCACCGAGCTGCTGCTGCCGTCGGTGCAGGCCACCGTCGATGCCGAGCTCGCCGCCCGGGCGGGCGGCTACACCCTGCTCTCCGACGACGACCTGGTGCTCGCCATCGACGCCATCATCGAAGAACACGACCCCGATGCGGTGCGCCGCTACCGCGAGACCGCCCAAGGCTGTGATGTGGGGTTCGGTAAACGCGATGACGCTACCGGCACCGCGTCGCTGTATGGGCGGATCTCGGCAGCTGATGCGGAGTTGGGGATGCGGGTGCTGGATGCACTGGCCGCCACCGTCTGCAGCAACGATCCCCGCAGCAAAGGCGAGCTCCGCGCGGCGGCGCAAGGGGCGGTCTACGCCCGGCGGGACCGGTTGGTGTGCCAGTGCGGTGCCGGCGACTGTGTGGCCGCGACGCTGCCGTCGGCGGTGCCCACGGCGGTGATTCACGTGCTGGCCGAACACGGCGCCCTCGAACATGTGCTGGCCCAACTCGACGCCCTGCGCCAACCCCCGTCCGGGGACCCGAACGTGGTGGCGCCGGCCATCGACTACCCGGGGCTGGCCCGCCAGGCCGCCGCCGCCGAAGCCACCCGCATCCCCACCCCACCCACGCCGCCACCCTGGGAAAACAACACCCCCACAACCGAACCCGAACCCGAGTCGGAGACTGAGGCCGAGGCCGAGGCCGAACCGACGGTCGGCGGTGAACCCGACTGGTCGCACTGGTGGACCACCTCACACCGTGACGACGACGAGGACGAGCCACCCTGGGCGCCTACCACCCCACCCCCGCTGGAAGCACCTGACAAGACAGACAGCGGGGACGGGGACGACGACATCGACGAGGGCGCTGACCGCATCAATGAGACGGACAAGACCGACGGCGCCGTCGGCGACACCGAGACCGTCACCGTGGACGAGAGCGACAACGGAGATGACCGCGCCGGCGACACCGGTACCGACGACCCCGGGGACGAGGGCGAGCCGCCGTGGGGCACCGGCAGTGCCCCGCCACCCCCACCCGGACCCACCACCCCCGACACCGGCGGCGGAACCACCGCAGCCACCCCCGACGCTGCGGTCGACCGGGTGAACGACGCTGCCTCCGAGCAGGTCTGGACCCAGGATCTGCCGCAGACACCGGCCGCGCACACCCCACCACGACGGCCCCGCCCCGCAGTCACCCTCGGTGGCACCCTCATCCCACTCGACCAACTCGCCGCCATGCTCCGCGACGGCGCCACCGTCACCGCTCTCCCGATCCCGCCCGCAGCACCCGCCCGCGGCTACAAGTTCACCGGCAAGGCCCGCGAGTTCATCCAATGCCGGGACATGCGATGTCGGTTCCCGGGCTGCACCCGCAAAGCCGAATACGCCGACATCGACCACACCGTCCCGCACGGCGACGGCGGACCCACCCACCCCTCCAACGGCAAGGTCCTCTGTCGAGAACACCACCTCGCGAAAACCTTCGGTCAAGGCTGGCGCGACGAGCAACTGCCCAACGGCGACGTCCGCTGGACCGCACCCACCGGCCACACCTACATCACGCAACCGACGAGCAGACTGCTGTTCCCCGACTGGAACTCCACCACCGCCACCCTGCCACCCCCGACACCCACAAGACGCCGCACAGCGCACCCGGGTATCACCATGCCCACCCGCAAACGCACCCGCGACCAAGACCGCCAACAACACATCAACGCCGAACGCGAACACAACGCCCTGCAACGCGCCCTCGGGAAACCCCCACGGAGACCACCGTTCTAGAGGTGTCGCCGCACTGAGGGCCACGCCCACGCACTTCTATGGCTGCGCGGCGCCGATACGACCCAGCAGACCCAGGTGTGGCGGGCTCCAGCCCTGCAGCTGCTGAGTCCGCTCACTTGAGGTCGTATTGTCCAGTGCCGCAGCCCATCCGGCCAAGCCAAACTGCTCGGTGGCCTGCCGCGGGGAAACGTTGACCGCTGGGTGGGCGCCAACCGGGCCACCAAAGCACGGACCCCCTTGTCAGCCAGCGGGAGCGCCGCAACCTCCGCCGATGCTGTTGAGCCCGGCTTGCTGAGCCTGGGGTGGGGCTCGGTGATCCGTCAGCTCGCGGCCGGGCTCGGGATCACGCTCGACAAGATCCCCGAAGACAACGCCACGGCCGTCGTCGTCAGGCAGGTAACCCGCCTCCGCGAGGACTTGTGCCCGGATTGGTCCAGCCGGCCGAGCCCGGCATATGCAGCTTGTTCGACACACCTCGTGTCACTGGCAAAGGGCTGTACGCTTCATCCATCCGACAATCCAACCGAGGTTAAGGACCAAGGGATGAAGTCACGTTTCACCGTCGCCGCACTGCTCGCAGCCGCAGGTGCCGCTGGGGCCATCATGGCCGCACCGCTGGCGTCGGCTGAACCCACCACGAACTGCACGCAGGCGGGCAACGTCGTTTCCGGTACCAGCACTGTCTGCCAGAGCCCGGGCAACGCCCAGATCACCAGCTCGCCCGGTCAGCTCGGGGAGACCCAGTGGGGCATGTGGCCGTGGGGTGGAGGCATGTGGGTTCTCTGACCCCGGCATGAAGGCCTCGATCAAGGTTCTGGCACCGCCGCTGACAGCCGTCGCGTTGTCGGCGGCGGTGTTCCTTTCTCCGGCCGCGACCGCACAGCCGCAGTGCGGGAACGTGTCGCCGCAGACCACTCGGTGCACCACCAGCGGGGGCAGCAACCAGATCGTCACGACGCCGCCGGCCATGGGGCAACCCACCTGGCCCGGCTTCATGTATCGCTACTGGGACTACCCGAACTACGTCGTGCAGTTCCCATAAAAATGCCTGGTCAACGGGTTTTTTGAGGCGTAGCATCGACTCATCGATCGGAGCGATCATGAGTAGGTCAACACTAGTCTTCACCCCGCCGCTGACAGCCCTGGTGCTGTCGGCGGCGGTTCTGTTTTCCCCGGCGGCACTCGCCGCGCCGGACTGCACCAATGTCTCGCCGCAGACCACCCGGTGCAGCACCAACGGCAGCACCTCCATCTACACCTCGCCACCGCCACTGGACTACGGCTGGCCGGGCTGGGGCTACGGCTGGGGTTATGGCTGGGGCGGATCCGGCTTGATCATCGGGTTCGGGTAGTTCGTCACGGAGATTTCGGCTAACCTAACTTTCTGATTCGTTGACGCGGACAGAGAGTTGGGGCATTGAGCCAGGCCACCAAGACGCCACTGCAATCCGGGTTCGTGCTGCTCGGGCCGGCGTTTGTTGCTGCCATCGCCTACGTCGACCCCGGCAACGTGGCCGCCAATGTCAGCGCCGGAGCGCAGTTCGGCTTCCTGCTGGTCTGGGTGATCCTGCTGGCCAACGTGATGGCCGGGCTGGTGCAATACCTGTCGGCCAAGCTCGGCCTGGTGACCGGGCGCTCGCTTCCCGAAGCCATCGCCGACCACACCCGCAGGCCCACCCGCATCGCGTACTGGCTACAGGCCGAATTGGTGGCCATGGCAACCGATCTCGCCGAAGTGGTGGGTGGAGCCATCGCCCTGTACCTGCTGTTCGACCTGCCGCTGCTGGTGGGCGGCATCATCACCGGCGCCGTGTCGCTGGGTCTGCTATTGATACAGGACCGTCGCGGACAGCGCATGTTCGAACGGGTCATCACGGGCCTACTGCTGGTCATCGCCATCGGATTCATCACCAGCTTGCTGGTGCAACCGCCGTCGGTGGCCGAGGTGGCTCCGGGGTTGATCCCCCGATTCGACGGGGCCGAGAGCGTGCTGCTGGCCACCGCGATGCTGGGTGCGACGGTCATGCCGCACGCCGTCTACCTTCATTCCGGGCTGGCCCGGGATCGCCACGGCAATCCCGCCGCCGGGGCACCCCGGCGCCGACTGCTGCGCATCACCAAGTGGGATGTCACCCTGGCCATGCTGGTCGCCGGCGCGGTGAACCTGTCGATGCTGCTGGTGGCAGCCACCCATCTGCAGGGCCGTGAGAACACCGATTCCATCGAAGGCGCACACGCGGCGGTCCAGGACACGCTGGGCCCGACGATCGCACTGTTCTTCGCGATCGGCCTGCTGGCGTCGGGGTTGGCGTCGACGTCGGTGGGCGCCTACGCCGGCGCCATGATCATGCAGGGCTTGCTGAAGGTGTCCGTCCCTATTCTCGTGCGTCGGCTGGTGACCTTGATCCCTGCGCTGATCATCCTCGGGGTGGGTTTCGACCCCAGCCGCGCGCTGGTGTTGTCGCAGGTGGTGCTGTCCTTCGGTATCCCGTTCGCGTTGATCCCTCTGGTGCGGCTCACCAGCTCGCGCACCTTGATGGGCGCCGATGTGAACCAGCGGCTGACCACTGTTCTGGGCTGGGCGGTGGCCGCACTGATTAGTCTGTTGAACGTGGTGTTGATCTATCTGACGGTGACGGGCTGAGCTTGGCGGTGCGTCATCTCTACTTCGCGTACGGGTCGAACCTGTGCGTGCAGCAAATGGCGCGCCGGTGCCCTGATGCCGTGTCGCCGCGGCTGGCCACCCTCGCCGATCACGACTGGTTGATCAACGAACGTGGTGTCGCCACCATCGAACCGTTTGCCGGATCCCAAGTGCACGGCGTCATCTGGGACGTGTCGGATCGCGATCTCGCCACACTGGACAGCGCCGAAGGTGTGCCGGTCCGCTACCGGCGCAACCGGATGACGGTCGATACCGAGGCCGGACCGACCACGGTGTGGGTGTACGTCGATCACCGGGTCGAACCCGGCGCGCCACGGCCGGGCTATCTCGAGCGGATCATCGACGGCGCACGACAGCACGGCCTTCCCGAGCGATGGCTCGAGTTCCTGCGGCGCTGGGATCCGGTGCACTGGCCTCGCCAACTGGGTCCCGCGTCTCCGGATGCACCCACGTCACTGTCGGCGCTGCTCGCCCAACCCGGAGTGCGCGAGACCAGCACCCTGCGGTCGACGTTCGGCTTCATGGCGATTCACGGCGGTGGACTCGAGCGGATGACCGACGTCATCGCCGAACGTGCGGCCGATGCCGCCGGCGCGTCGGTATACGTGGTGCATCACCCCGACCACTACCCACACCATCTCGCGTCGGCGAAGTACGTTCCGGCGGAGTCGACACGGCTGCGCGCATTCCTGGACCACGTCGACTCGGTCATCTCGGTGCACGGTTACGGCCGGCTCGGACGCAGCACACACCTGCTCGCCGGCGGTGGTAACCGAACACTGGCCGGCCATGTCGCCCGGCACGTCGACGTTCCCGGCTACCAACTGATCACCGACCTCGACGACATTCCCGGTGAGTTGCGTGGACTGCACCCCGACAACCCCGTCAACGTGCCTGTTCGCGGCGGCGTACAACTGGAACTCTCGCCTCGCGTGCGTGGAATCAGCCCGCGTAGCGCCATGCCCGGGGACGACGGGCTCTGCCCCGCCACCTCCGCGTTGGTCCAGGGGCTGGCCGAGGCCGCCCGGAGCTGGCGCTGACCTTCCGGCCACCTGCTGTTCACGTTCTGTTCGACGCCCAGCTTTCTTGTTGGTCAATGCCAGCCAATTCGGTTGGTGGACAACTAGAGTGAGTCCATCTCGGCTATTGGAAGGTTGTAACGCGTTGCCTCGGAACTCACACACCCCGTCCGTCGACAGTCGGTCCCTGGATATCGCCAAAGGTGTCCTGGTGGCATTCCGCGGGTGTACCCCTGACGAAGCTTTCACCGAACTGGCAGCCGTCTCCAAGCAGAACGGGCTCGGCACCCTGGCGCTGGCCCGCGCGCTCGTACAACTCGCCGAAGGTTCACTCGGCCTGGTCACCGGACCCGCGGCCGAGGCCGCCGCGCAGACCTGGGGGCATCTGGTCGACAGAGCCCGGGGCACTGCCAGCGTCGTCTGAACCAGCCCTGGCCGCTCTCGACGAACCACCGGAAAATCTGACGTGACCCATCCGGTGGGCCGCCAACTCCGAATACCAGATGTGCGGTTCAACGAGACGAGCAAACGGTCAGTCGTGCTCACCGGCAGCGGTGCGGCGGGGATGGAATCCGCCGCCCCGGCGCTGTATCGCACCCGTGTCACCCACCTGCGCCGCGCACCGGTGCACCACTATTTCGAGCACAAGAGCTACAGCTGGTATATCGACATCGACGAACCGCCCCGATTGCCGCGGGCGTTGCGGCCCTTCGCCCGATTCGAGGCCGGCGATCACTTCGAGGCGCCGGCGGAGGGCCCGGACACGTTGCGCCGGCGTGTGGAGACCTTCCTTGCTCGCCATGACGTCCATCTGCCCGGAGGCCGCATCACCGCGCTGATGAACGCCCGAGTGCTCGGCTACGTGTTCAACCCGCTGAGCCTGTTCTGGTGTCACGACGCCACCGGCGAGGTGCGCGCTGTCATCGCCGAGGTACACAACACCTACGGCGACCGGCACGCCTACCTGTTGCCGCCTGATCAGGGTCAGCCGGCGGTGGTGCCCAAGCGGCTCTACGTATCTCCCTTCAATGACGTCGACGGGCACTACCTGGTTCGGGCACCGCGCCCGGAGCAGGATCTCGACGTCACGATCTCCCTGCACCGCGACAATCACCCGGCATTCATCGCGACCCTGCGCGGCAGCAGGCGCAAGGCCAGCACCGGCAACGTGGCCGGGTTACAGATCACCGCACCACTGGCTCCGCTGATGGGTGCGTTGAGTATCCGGGTACAGGGCATCACGTTGTGGCTGCGCCGCGTGCCTGTGGTGCCGCGCCCGCAAGGCTGCCCCGTCACCCCCGCGCGTGTCCTCGAATCCGAGGAGGTTCACCAGTTGTGAGCGGGACACCTACCTTCGGTGGCGGCTGACATGACGGCTCTCGCCTTGCCGCCCGTTAGGCTCATGCACGTGACGGACCTCGACGCGCTGTTACGCCAGGTGGCGCGACGCGACGCCGACGCGTTCGCAGCGTTCTACGACACCACCCGCGCACGGGTGTACGGCCTGGTCACCAGGGTTCTCCGCGATCCCGGGTACAGCGAGGAAACCACCCAGGACGTGTACTTGCAGGTGTGGCGCTCAGCCGAGAATTTCGACCCCGCCGCCGGCTCGGCCCTGTCGTGGTTGATGACCTTGGCGCATCGACGCGCCGTCGACCGGGTGCGTTCCGAGCAGGCGGCGACGCTGCGTGAATCCCGCTACGGCGCGGCCAACGTCGAACCGGCCAGCGACCACGTCAGCGACGCGGTGATCCTGAGCGAGGAACGCCAGCAGGTGGTCGCCTGCCTCGACGGGCTCACCGACCTGCAGCGCCAATGCATTCAAATGGCGTATTACGACGGACTGACGTATGTGCAGGTCTCCGAACGACTTTCGGCGAACCTGGCCACCGTCAAATCTCGGATGCGCGACGCGCTGCGTGGCCTGCGCAACTGCTTGGGGCTGCGATGACCAGGCCGATCGACGACGACGTGATGGATCTCGCGGTGCCCTACGCGCTGCACGCGCTCAGCGAGGACGAACGCACCAACGTCGAGGCAAGGGTGGCGCAGTCCGGTGAGGCGCAGGCGTTCTACGACGAGGTGCGTGCCATCCGTGAGGCCATGGCCACGCTCTCGGCCGCCACCGCCATCGATCCCCCTGACTCGTTGCGCGCCGCGGTGCTCTCGGCGGCCGCCTCCGACGGGGTACGGACATTGCCGCAACGCCGCAACTGGCGTCAGATTGCCCTGGCGGCGGCCGCGGTGGTGGTCATCGGCCTCGGCGCACTGGGTGTCGGCATGGCGCTGCGCCCTGCAGCTGCGCCGTCGCCAGCGGAGCAGATCTTCGCCGCTCCGGACGTGCGCACGGTGTCGGGCGAACTGCCCGCAGGCGGCCAGGCCACGCTGGTGTTCTCGCGTGAACGCGATGCGGCCTACCTGGTGATGAACAACGTGCCGCCCCCCTCGGCGGGCACGGTGTATCAGATGTGGTTGCTGCGTGACGGCCAGGCGGTGCCGGCGGGCACCATGGATTCAGCGGCGGTCACCCCGTCCACCACTGCGGTGGTGCCCGATATCGGGGACTCGACGGCGCTGGCGTTCACCGTCGAACCTCCGGGTGGCTCCCAGCAACCCACGAGCGAACCGTTCGCGAGCCTGCCCCTCACCTGACCGTGGCGGCCGCCACCTCCGCCAGCACGTCGTTGATGTCGTGGGCGCGCCGCCAGGCCCGGCGTTGTCGCATGGCGCCGTTGCCGTCCTGCAGCACCCGGCCCACCTCTGCGACGACGTACTCGTAGTCACCGGCGGCTTCCAGCGCCGGGCGCAGCTCTTCGACGAACGCGTGCAGAAGCGACGGCATCAGGCCTTCGGCACCGTCGCGGGCGCATCGCCAATAGGTGGCGTGCAGAAGGTGATCCGGCACGGCGCGGTCGAGATCGGGGCGGTTCAGCACGGTCATCACCGCGCCGCGGGCCAACGTGGCCAGCAGGGTGGCGTCGGCCGCGGTGGCGCAGACGTCCGAAACCCGGATCTCCACAGTGGGGAACTTCGCCGACGGGCGGGCGTCCCAGTACACCATGCCGTCATCGAGAATCGCTCCCGCGCTCTGCATTTCGGCGATGGCGTCGTCATACTCGGCCGCCGACTGCAGGTGCGGCGGTGGGCCGGCACTCGGCCAGCGGGCCCACAGGATGCTGCGCCAGCTCGCATAGCCGGTGTCGGTGTTGCGGTAGATCGCGGAATTGGCGCTCACCGCCAGCAGCAGCGGCAGCCACGGCCGCAACCGCGTGCAGACCCGGACCGCGGCGTCACGATCAGGCACCGCGACGTGGACGTGGCACCCGCTGATGCCCTGCTCGTGGGCGATCATGCCGAACTCCTCGGCGATGCGGTGGTAGCGGGGCTTGTCGGTGATCGGGAACTCGTGCGGCACGGTGGGAGGCAGGGCCACGGCCAACAGGCGGGCGTTTGCCTTCTCAGCGGCTTCGGCGGTGAGCCGCCGCAATCTGGTGACCTCCGCGAACACGTCGTCGCGGTTGTGGAGAACACCTGTGGCGGTCTCCACCTGGCAGGTGGTGAGCTCCATCTGCAGTTCCACGTCCTGCTCGGCGGCGTGACGGGCGACTTCGGAGTTCTTCGCCACAGGCGCCCCGGTATCCGGATCCGCCAGCAGGAACTCTTCCTCGACGCCGATGGTCGGCGGGTCACCGAATGCAGTGGTCATCGCGGCGGAATACACCAATGCCGGTGCGGTCAAACGCCGCGCGCGTAGCATCACAGCCGATGAGCCAGAACTTCCGCTTCGGCGTGGGTGTCAACCGGGTGCATTCACGGACCGCGCTGATCGAAAATGCCAGGCGTTTCGAGGATCTCGGCTACGACGTTTTCATCGTGCCCGACCATCTGGGAGCCATCGCGCCGTTCCCGGCGCTGGCAGCGGCCGCGGCGGTGACGTCGACCATCCGGCTGGGTACCAACGTTCTCAACGCGGGGTTCTACAAACCGGCGCTGTTGGCCCGCGACGCGGTCGATGTGGACCTGATCAGCGACGGCCGGCTCGAACTGGGGCTCGGCGCCGGGTACGTCCGCGAGGAGTTCGAAGCCGCTGAGCTGCCCTACCCGAGTGCAGGCCAGCGGGTCACCCACCTCGAACACGTCGTGGGATACCTACTTGAGCACCACCCGGCGATACCCCTGCTGGTGGCCGGCAACGGGGACCGGGTGCTCACGCTCGCGGCGCGGCAGGCGCAGATCGTGGGGCTGACGGGCTCCGACGTGGGCAGGGGCGTCGACGATCCGCTTGCCGAGCGCGTCGACTTCGTGCGGACCGCGGCAGGTGACCGCTTCGACCAACTCGAGCTGAACCTGACCATCACAGCGTCCCCCGAGGACGACTCCGGCAAGCCCGATCTGTCGCTCACCCGGCGTTACGCGCCGAATGCCACCGACGAGGAGCTACTGGCCATGCCCGGAGTGCTGTCGGGCACCCCACGTGACATGGCCGACCAGCTGTGCCGGTTGCGCGATGACTACGGCATTCCGTACTTCACCGTGATGTCGCGCCAAGCCGACCAATTCGCGAAAGTCATAGCAGAACTGCGCTGACACCCACGGTTTACCTGTGGTTCACCGTGGGTAAAGCGCAGTCCATGTTCACGCAGCGGATCACGAAGGCCCTCGCGTGGGTCCGGGGATATCCCGCCGGGACCGTACCGCGCGGCCATGTTCCCCTCATCGCACTGTGCGGCGGCTCCTCGAACGGCCACGCACGGCGTCCTTGAGCTTCTCGCCGGCCGTCCGGACGCTGACGTTGAGCCGGTCCGCCCTGCCCTCAGCCTGAAGGCGGCGGTTTCCGGTTGCTTTGCCCACCTTTTCCTTTGCCATGCCGGCGAGCTTGTCGACCTTGATCCATGCCTTGTCTGCGGTACTCATGGCTTCAGAGTTACCGACGATGCGGCGGCTGAAACACCCCACGGCGCCGAGTACACTCCCACCGTCGCCCCCGTAGCTCAGGGGATAGAGCACGGCTCTCCTAAAGCCGGTGTCGCAGGTTCGAATCCTGCCGGGGGCACTAGTTCGATGCGCACGGCTCGCTCGGCTGGTAGCCGCACGATTCAGGACGACGCAAACTCTTGGCAGGTCAGGGTGGTGCCGCCATCCTGAATCCATCGTGAAGTTCCTGCTGCTGACGCTGATTGCGCACCACCCCGACCCGACCACCGGGCAGAAGCGCAGCGCTGCGGCGAGGCTGCGTGAGGTGGTCGAGGCGGCAGTGCTGGCCGAGGAGCTGGGGTTCGACGGGTTCGCCGTCGGCGAGCGCCATGAGGATCCGTTCATCTCGTCGTCTCCCCCGGTGCTGTTGAGTCATATCGCGGCCAGGACATCGACGATCGCGCTGTTCACGGCGGTGACGACGTTGAGCCTGCTGGACCCGGTGCGCGCCTTCGAGGATTACTCCACGCTGGACAACCTGTCCGACGGCCGGCTCGAGCTGATCATCGGCAAGGGCAACGGTGCCGCCCAGGCCGAGCTGTTCCACGTCACCACGGACGACCAGTGGGACCGCAACCGCGAGGGCTACGAGCTGTTCCGCCGACTCTGGGCCGACGAGCACGTCACCTGGTCGGGTCGGTTCCGTCCCGAACTCAACGACGCCAAGGCACTACCCCGGCCGCTGCAACCGAAAATCCGGATCTGGCACGGCAGCGCCACCAGCATCGACTCCGTCGACCTCGCCGCTCGGCACGGTGACCCGATCTTCTCCGCCAACGTCACCAATCCCATCGAGCCGTACGCCGAGCTGATCCGGCATTACCGCGACCGCTGGGAGTTCTACGGCCACCGGCCCGATGACGCGCTCGTCGGCGCCGGCACCGCAGGCTTTCACGTGGCGTCCACCTCCCAGCAGGCCATCGACGAGTTCCGGCCCACCTTCGAGACCCGGCTGGACTTCCAGCGCCGGGTCGGGCTACCGATCGTGTTCGAGACCATCGAGGACTTCATCGACCGCAGCTCGGCGCTGATCGGCTCACCCGAACAGGTCGTCGACAAGGTGGGCCGCTACCACCAGCAGTTCGGTCACGAGGTGATCCATCTGAGCGCCGACACCGACGGTGTGACGGCCGTCCAGAAACGCCGCAGCCTCGAACTCTTCCAATCCGCCGTCGCACCCGTGCTGCGCGCGCAGATTCCGAGCAGACCGCTTGTCGCGCAATCAGAAAGGACATCCATCTCATGACCGACTGGAACGAGTGGCACCGGGAGCGGGAACGTTACTACGGCGATCCCTTGGGTTGGGTCAGCATCACCGGGCTGTACTGGCTCTCGGAGGACTTCGAGACCATCGCCGATCTGCCAGGCAGGTGGCGAGCTGACGCGGACGCGGTGTACATCGAGGGCATCGAGGGAACGCAGCGGCTCGAGCCCGCCGAGGGTGCGCCGGGTCTGCTCGTCGAGGACGGGGACCGCCGCATCGAGGTGATCCGCCGTACCGGTTCGGTGGCGCTCCGGGTACATGACCCGAAATCCCCGCATCTGCAGTCCTACACCGGCATCCCCACCTATGCGCCCGATGACCGGTGGCGCGTCGGCGCCACGTTCACCCCGTACGAGAAGCCCGTCACCGTGACCACCGGTGCGGTGGTGGAGGGGCTCGAACACCACCACACCGCAGTCGGCACCATCGACTTCGAGATCGACGGGGCCGCACAGCAATTGGTTGCGTTCGGTAAGGCGGCCACGGGTCTGCAGGTGCTGTTCACCGACGCCACCAGTGGGGTGACGACGTACCCGGCGGCGCGGTCCTTGTCGATCGACGCACCGGACGACGGCGGCGCGGTGATCCTGGACTTCAACCGCGCGGCCAACCTGCCGTGTGCGTTCACCGACTACGCGACCTGCCCGGTGGCGCCGGCCCAGAACCGGTTGCCCGTGGCCGTCGAGGCGGGCGAGAAGACACCGCGATGAGCCGGGTGCCGTTGTCGGTCCTGGACCTCTCGCCGATCAGCGAGGGCTCCACGGCGCGGCAAGCCCTGCGCAACACTGTCGACCTGGCCCGCCATGCCGAGCAGTGGGGATACCGCCGCTACTGGGTGGCCGAGCACCATTTCGTGGCGGTGGCCAGCGCGTCGCCTGCTGTGCTGGTCGGCCTGATCGCAGCCGCCACCAACAGCATCCGGGTGGGCTCGGCGGCCGTCCAGGTGGGTCATCACACCGCCGCGGCGGTGGTGGAGGCATTCGGCACCATCGACGCCCTGCACCCGGGCCGTATCGATCTGGGGTTGGGCCGCTCGGGGCAGCGTCGCGCAGAAGCGTTGCGCGGCAGGGAGGAACCGGCCACCCAGGAAGCGAGAACCATTGAGGGCATCCCGTTTCCCGCACCGTTTCGCACCACGGAGCTCATCAAGTCCGAACGGTTCGCCGCCATCGGATCGGTGCTGCAACAAGGCGCCGACATCCCTGATTTCGACACCCAGCTCGACGACATCCTCGCTCTGCTCGGCGGGACCTTCCGCACCAAGGAACTGCACCTGTCCGCGACCCCGGGCGAGGGTGCCGACGTCCAGGTGTGGCTGTTCGGCAGCAGCGGCGGCCAGAGCGCGCAGACCGCCGGGGCACGCGGGTTGCCGTTCGTGGCCAACTATCACGTGAGCCCCGGAACCACCCTCGATGCCGTGGCGGCCTACCGCCGGGCTTTCCGGCCCTCCGCGGTCCTCGGCGCACCGTACGTGGTGGTCTCCGCAGATGTCGTGGTTGCCGAAACAGGTTCGGCAGCAGAATATCTGGCCAAGCCGTTCCCGCAGTGGGTACACAGCATCCGCAGTGGCCGCGGCGCCATCCCCTACCCGGACCCCAACACCGTCGAGGCCCTCACACCCGAGCAGACCGCGCTGGTACAGGACCGGATCACCACCCAGTTCGTCGGCACTGCCGACACGGTGGCCGACAAGCTGGATCGGTTGCAGCGCGCGACGGGCGCCGACGAGTTGGTGGTGACCACCATGACCCACGACCACCGGAACCGCCTTCGGTCCTTCGAACTACTGGCAAAAGAATGGGGCCCGACATGACCGCCACCGACACACCCACCGCCACCGTGATCAGCGGGACCAGCCCTCTGGCCGACGGCTTCCGCAGCCGGTTCTTCAGCGCCGAGGACTATCAACGGTTTCATGCCCGCGCCGCGAGGTACGACTCCGAAAACACCTTCTTCGCCGAAGATTTCGCCGAACTGCTGGACGCCGGCTACCTCAAGGCGTCGCTGCCGGAACAACTCGGCGGCCACGGGCTGTCACTCGAGGAGTTGACCAACGAGCAACGGCACCTCGCGTACTGGGCGCCGGCCACCGCACTCGCGGTCAACATGCACCTGTACTGGGGCGCCTCGGCCGCCAAAGCCGCCGAGCGCGGTGTGGCCGACGTCGGCTGGCTGCTCGACAGCATCGCCGCCGGGCAGGTGTTCGCCGCGGGACACGGCGAACACGGCAATGACGTCGGCCTCGACGACGCGCAGGTGCGCGCGGTTCCGCAACCGGACGGTTCCTACCGCATCACCGGTCGCAAGGTGTTCACCTCGTTGTCGCCGGTGTGGCACCAGATCGGGGTGCATGCGCGCGACGACTCCGATCCCGCCAATCCCAAGATCGTGCACACTTTCGTCGATCGTGACGATCCCGGTGTCCGCATCGAGGAGACGTGGAATGCCCTCGGTGTGCGGGCCACCGCCAGCCACGACACGGTCTTCGACAACGCTCACGCCGACGCGCACAAGACAGTGGCGGTGCATCCGGTCGGGCCCGACTACCCCGATTACGTTCTGCTGCTGCTGGCCTCGTACCTTCCGTTGCTGTCCAGTGTGTATTTCGGCATTGCCCGCCGCGCCCTCGACCTCGCGATCCAGGGCGCCCAGACCCGGACCTCGCTGCGGGCCGACGTAGCGCGGCACGCTCAGAAGCCCGCGGTGCAGCGGCAGATCGCCCAGGCCGAGATCAAACTGGAGGCGGTGTCGGCCTTCCTGACTTCGACCACCCACTACGACGAAGGACCATGGCCGTTCTTGCGCTCCCTGGCGGCCAAGGAGTTCGCCACCACCACCGCGCGCGAAGTGGTGGACATCGCGGTCCAGGTGGTGGGTGCGGCTTCTGTGTCGAAACGCCATGAGCTGGAACGACTTTTCCGCGACGTGCGCACCGGGTCGCTGCACCCGCCGAACACCGACGCGGTGTTGGAGGTCATCGGCGCGGCTGCATTAAGCTCACTGTGATGGAGACATGGGATGCCATCCGAGCGCGGCGCAACGTCCGGACCTACCGGCCCGATCCGATTTCGGACGCCGACCTCGACCGCATTGCCGAAGCGGGGTGGCGGGCACCGTCGGCGCGCAATCAGCAGCACTGGGACTTCGTGATCGTCACCGACCGTGAGCAGCTGCAGCGACTCTCGACGGTGTGGCAGGGCGCCAAGCACATCGCGTCGGCGCCGGCGGCGATCGCGCTGGTGATCCCCGAGCCCACGGATGAACGCAGCAAGCTCATCGACCGGTACGACCTGGGCCAGGCGACACTGGCCATGACCATTGCCGCCACGGACCTCGGCATCGGCACCGGCCACTCCTCGGTGGGCGAGCAGGAACTCGCCCGCGACATCCTCGGGGTGCCGGAGGGCTACCTGGTGGCCTTCCTCCTCGGTATCGGATATCCCGCCGACCGTCCGCTGAAGCCGATTCTCAACCCGGACCGGCGGCCATTCGACGAGGTGGTACATCGCGGCCGCTGGTAGGCCGTTGCCGGGGAGGCGGACAATGGTGGCATGCATCCCACCGACCCCTGTCCGTGCGGCAGCGGCGAACCTTTCGGTTCCTGCTGCCAGGCTATTCACCACGGCGAGCTCCCAGAGACCGCCGAGCAGCTGATGCGCTCGCGGTACAGCGCGTACGCCGTGGGCAACATGGACTACATCTGGCAGACCTGGCACCCGACCACCCGGCCCGTGGTGTCGATGCCCGACGCGGTACTGCCGTGGGTCAAGCTGGAGATCGTCGACACCGTGGGCGGCGGGCCCGGCGACGACGAAGGCGTGGTGGAGTACAAGGCGCACTACCGCGACGGTGAAGGGACCTCGGCACTGCACGAGCGCTCCCGGTTCAGTCGCAGAGCGGGCCGCTGGTTCTACGTCGAGGGCGACCTCTACGAGTAGTCAGGCGCCGATCCGCAAACGTTGCGGCACCACACCGCCGAACCGCTCGCGCAGCGTGGTTTCGGCGTAGGCACTACGGAACAGGCCGCGGTCACGCAGGATCGGGACCACTTCGTCGACGAAGATCTCCAACCCGTCGGGGAACACATCGGGCATCAGGTTGAACCCGTCGGCGGCACCGGCCAGGAACCAGCGTTCGATGGTGTCGGCGACATCCTCCGGGGAGCCGACGATCACCCGATGACCGGCGCCGCTGAATTCGCGCACCGCCTCCCGCAGGGTCAGATCGCGGCTTTCGATGAGCCGCACCACCGATTCCCGAAAGCCAAGGGAGGCAACGAAATTGGTGGGGTCGGCCACCGCACCCAGCAGGTGCTTGGGCACCGGTGCATCCAGTGGGTGACCGGTCAGGTCCTCTCCCAGCACCTGCGAGAGCCGTTCCAGGTCATGGCCTTCCGGCAACAGCGCGTTCTGTTCGTCGTAGCGCCGCTGCGCCTCGGCGCGGGTGCTGCCGATCGTGGTGATCAACCCCGGCAGGATCTTCACCGCGTCGCGGCTGCGACCGTGGGCCACCGCGACGTCCTTGACGTAACGGTAGTGGTCGATACCGGCGCCCAGATCGAGTTCGGCGGAGAACACCGCATCCGCCGACCGGCCCGCGAGGTCGCGGCCCTGCGGTGAACCACCGGCCTGAACCAGCAGGGGGTGCCCCTGCGCCGACCCACCCTGCGGCAATGTGCCTTGCACGGTGAAGAATTCGCCGCGATGATCGATGCCGCGGCCACCGAAGGCCGCGTCACGCCACAGCGCCTGCACCACGTCGACGAATTCGGCGGCCCGCCGGTACCGGACGGCACGGTCGGGGTAGTCGGCGAGGCCGAAGTTGCCGCCGGCGGCCGGTGAATACGTGGTCACGACGTTCCACGCCAGCCGCCCGCCGCTGAGCTGGTCCAGCGACAGCAGACGATGCGCGAGCTCCACCGGATCGTTGAACGTCGACGACAGCGTGCCGATCAGCCCCAGGTGCTCGGTTTCGGCGGCGATGGACGCCAGGATCACGCTGGGCTCCAGCGCCTGCGACGGGCGCAGCGCCGGATGTTCACGCAGCGCCGGACCGTCGGCCAGGAACAGCGCGTCCAGGGTCCCCCGCTCGGCCAGGTGCGCCATCCGCACGTAGTAGCCCGGATCGGCGAACGCGGTCGGCGCCTCGGTGGTGCGTTGCCACGAGCGGGTGTGGATTCCGAGGTTGAGGACGTTGACGTTCAGAATCACGTGCCGGGTCACAACCGACCTCCCGGATTGACGGCGCCGCTGAAGGCGAGTGGTTTGGTGGACAGATCGGGCTCCAACGGAACGGCTGTCCCCAGGCGCTGCCGCAGTGTGCCCCGGCGATCGGTGCCGATGAGGCCCCGCTGGTGCGCGACAGGCAGGATTTCGTCGAGCACCCGGTCCAGTTCATGGACGCCGACGCGCGCGAGGATCCCGGCGACGGGCGCGCTGAGCCCGCTCAGCGCCTCGGTGAGCCGTTCGGCGCCGCGCACCCGTACCACGGCCGGAACCTCGGGCAGCGGGTCGCCGTGGTCGATCACCACGAGGTCCGCGCCAACGACGCCGGGACCGGCCCACACCGGGAGGTCGCCCTGTACCGAACCGGGGACGTTCATGGGCCCGGAGATCCGGTAGGTGTTGCGCACATCGGCGCGGCGAATCTGGCTGGTGTCGGCGAACACCCCTGTCTCGTGGTCGGCGATCACCGACGACAGCGGCCACGTCCGCCACAGCGCGCGTACCGCCGCGACCGCGTCGGTGGTGTGCGCCGGGTCGAGCGATCGCTGAGTCCAGCTGTCCTGCAGGGCGTTCAAGGCGATACGGCGATCGGCCTCCAGGGCCAGCCACCCGGCCCGGCCCTGCGCCGCGTGATCGACCGACAGCAGTCGGCGCGCGAGGTTGTAGGGGTGGTCCCGATGCGCGGCGGCGGCCACCACCACACCGAGTTCACGGCTGTGCCGGGCCGCGATGGTGGCGATCACCGTCGGGTCGAGGTTCACCGAGTGCACCGGTTCGTCGCGTCCGGCGCCGATCACCCAGTAGGAAACCCCCGCGGCATCGAGCCTGCGGGCCAGCTCCGCCGGGGCGCGGGCACCGATTCCGTCACCGACGATCTCGATGCCGAAGGATGGAGACGACATCTGCTCGACGGTACGTCCGGATCTGCCGCAGCCAATCGTTGCGATCACCGAAAGCCGAAGTCGCCGAGTCAGTTAAGCCAGCGGTTCACAGTCGGCTTAAAACTCCTAAAGTCAGGAACTGTTCCCCACTCACCGGCACGCGGATACCTTGCCGCAGGTGTTCAGATTCGCGTTGCGACGCATCGGCCAGTCGATCGTGGTGATCGTCCTCGCCTACACCGCGGTATTTTTTGTGCTCAACGTGCTGCCGGGTGATCCCATCGAGACGCAGATCTCCAATCCGGAGAACCCGATCTCCGACGACGAGGCGCAGGCATTGCGTGACTACTACCGCCTCAGCGACCCGGTGATCGAGCAGTTCGGCATCTCCGTCCAGCGCCTGTTCCAGGGTGATCTCGGCTATTCACTCAACAGCGGCCAGGAGGTGTCGCGCCTGCTCGCACACGCCTTGCCGTCGACACTCGCGCTGGCCGGTGTGGCGTTCCTGTTGGCCGCCGCGCTGGGCTTCGTGATCGCGCTCACCGCGGTGTTCGCCCCGTGGCCCGCGGCCAGGGAGATCGCCAGGTCCATTCCGCCGGCGTTCCTGTCGATACCGGTATTCGTCACCGGCCTCATTGCGCTGCAACTGTTCTCGTTCAGCCTGGGCTGGGTGTCGGCTGTGGAAGATCAGGGACTCAGTTCCACGGTACTGGCGGCACTGCCGCTGGCGCTGCCAGTGGCCGCACCGATAGCCCAGGTGCTGATCCAGGGCCTGAGCAACGCCTCGGAGCAACCGTATGTCGAGGTGCTACGCGCCAAAGGCCTCGGTGAGGACCGGGTGATCTTCGGGCACCTGCTCAAGAACGGCTCCATTCCCACCGTGACCATCGTCGCGATCACCGTCGGCGAGTTGCTGGCCGGCTCGGTGATCACCGAGACCATCTTCAACCGCACCGGCATCGGTTATCTCACCGAAACCGCCGTGCGCAACCAGGACACCCCGATCATCCAGGCCGTCGTGATCACCGTCTCGGTGACCTTCGTGGTGATCAACCTGCTGGTGGACCTGGTCTATCCGTTGATCGACCCCCGCATCGAACGCCTCGTTCGCCAACCCCAGGCGGTGCCCGCATGACTGTCGTCGAAGCCCTCCCCCGGCTGAGTCTGCCCCGGTTCTCCCGGCGGCTCTCGATCAGCTGGTGGGACATCCCACCCCTGGTGTTCTTGCTGCTCGTGGCGGCCATGATCGTCGCACCCGGGCTGATCGCGCCCTACGACCCACTACAGGAGAATCCCGGCGACGCGCTCGCCGGGCCCAGCCTGGCCCATCCGTTCGGCACCGACTACATCGGCCGGGACCTGCTGAGCCGGGTGGTGGCGGGCACCGCGGCCACGATCGCGGGCTCGTTCATCGCCGTGGTGATCGGCCTGGTGGTGGGCACCGCGCTGGGGCTGGTGGCCGCTTACTTCGGGCGCGCCACCGACAGCATCATCAGCCGCATCGTCGATGTACTGCTGTCCATCCCGACGCTGCTGCTGAGCATCACGATCATCGTGGCACTGGGCTTCGGAACGGTGAATGCGGCCATCGCCGTGGGGGTTTCGTCCATCGCGGTGTTCGCCCGGCTGGCCCGGTCAGAGGTGCTGGCCACCCGCAATCTGCCGTTCGTCGAAGCCAGCGAGCACCTGGGCGCCGGGCACCTGACGCTGTTGTTCCGCCACGTGCTGCCCAACTCGTATTCCGCGGTGCTGGCGCTGGCGGCGCTGCAGTTCGGTACCGCGATCCTGGCGATCGCCTCCCTGAGTTTCCTCGGCTACGGGGCGCAACCTCCCGAACCCGAATGGGGACTGCTGATCTCGGAGGCACGCAACTACATCAACTCCAATCCCGGCTTGGTGTTCTTCCCCTCCCTGGCCATCGTGCTCACCGTGATGAGCCTGTCCCGGCTCGCACACCTCATCCGAAAGAAGGTCGGCTGACATGAGTTCACTGCTGTCGGTATCCCAGCTCACCGTGCAGTACCACCGCGGCCCGGTGGTGGATGAAGTGTCGTTCGACGTGAACGCCGGCGAAGTCGTGGCGGTGGTCGGGCAATCCGGTTCCGGCAAGTCCACCATCGCCCGCGCCGTGCAGGGACTGCTGCCGCACAACGGGCGCGTCACCTCCGGGGAGATCATCCTGGACGGCCGCCCCGTCACCGCGCTCTCGCAGCGGGAATGGCGTCAACTGCGCGGAACCACAGTCGGTTTCGTGCCGCAGGATCCACTCGGTTCACTGGACCCCTTGAAGAAGGTGGGCCATCAGATCGCCGAGGTGCTGGTGGTGCACGACCTCGCCTCCCGCTCCCAGGCGCGCACCCGCGCCATCGAACTGCTGGCACAGGTCGGTATCCCGGATCCGGCGCGCCGCGTCGACGCCTACCCCCACCAACTCTCCGGCGGACAACTGCAGCGGGTGCTGATCGCCATCGCGATCGCCGGGGACCCGAAGCTGCTGATCGCCGATGAACCGACCTCGGCACTCGACGTCACAGTGCAGCAGCGCATCCTCGAACTGCTCGACGAATTGCGCGCCGAGCGTGGTCTCGGCATCGTCTTCATCACCCATGACCTGGCACTGGCCGAACACCACAGCGACAAGGTGGTGGTGCTGCGTGACGGCCAGGTCCGTGAAACCGGAATCACCGCAGCTGTTTTGGGCGACCCTCAGGACGACTACACCCGTCAGCTGATCTCGGATGCCCCCGCGCTGTCACCGGACAAGTACCACCGGGTCTCCCCTGCCGCGGACACCGAGCCGATCCTGCAGGTGCGTGGCCTGGTGAAGCGATTCGGTGTGACGGCGGCGCTGGACGCGGTGTCCTTCGAGGTGCACACCGGCACCATTCACGCGCTGGTCGGTGAATCCGGATCCGGTAAGACGACGGCGGCCCGGGTGCTGGCGGGGCTCAGCGGTTTCGACGACGGTGAGGTGCGCGTCGACGGTGTGACCCGCCGGGCCGGCACCCGGTTCGGTGCCGCCGAGCAGCGGGCCCAGGCGCGGGTACTGCAGATGGTCCACCAGAACCCCCTGGCCGCACTCGATCCGCGCTTCACCGTCGAGGAAGCCGTCGGAGAACCGCTTCGGATCAACCGGATCGGTTCGCGGGCAGAACGACGTGTACGTGTGGCCGAGGCGCTCGACCGGGTGGGATTGCCCGCGACACTGCTGGGCCGGACACCGCGGGAGGTGTCCGGCGGGCAGCGGCAACGGGTGGTGCTGGCCCGGGCCCTGGTGTTGCGACCACCGGTCCTGGTGCTCGACGAGCCGACCTCCGCACTGGATGTCACCGTGCAGGCACAGGTGGTGGACCTGCTGGTCGAACTCCAGCGGGAGCTTTCTCTGACGTATCTGTTCATCTCCCACGACCTGAGCCTGGTCCGCCAGATCGCCGACGAGGTGAGTGTGCTCGAGCATGGCCGGCTGGTCGAAAGTGGGCCGGTGGCACAGGTTTTCGCCTCACCTACCCAGGCCTACACACAACGGCTGCTCGAGGCGGTCCCCGGATCCCTGGTACGGGCAGCATGAAGTACCTCATCACCGTGCTGGTGGCCGCGCTGCTCGCCGGCTGCACCGCTGACCGACTCGAACCGGCCGACGCCGGCGCGCCCCGGGGTGGCAACCTGGTGTACCTGGACGCCGAGGCCCCGGCCTCGCTGCAGATCCAGGTCAGTTACTGGCAGAACAGCCTGCTCAAAGACCAGATGCTGGACCGGCTGGTCTACCAGGATCCCACGACGTTCGAGTTCGTGCCGTGGATCGCGCAGAGTTGGACGGTCAACGATGCCGCCACCGAATACGAGTTCGTGATCCGCGACGGGGTGAGCTACAGCAACGGCCAACCGCTGGATGCCGAATCGGTGCGTCGTAATCTGCAGTGGCAGGCCGACGGCGACAAACCGAAGGGCATCACCCGCAACTCCTACTTCCCCAAGGTCAAGTCCATCACCGCAGACAACAGCACCCGCACCGTGAAGGTGTCGCTGAACGAGCCGTACGCACCGTTCATCGCCGTGCTGACGCTCAACACCGCGGGATTGGTGGCCGACGCGACCATCGAGGCCACCAAGGAAGAGCAGTCGGTGGTCACCAACCTGATCGGTTCGGGCCCGTTCTACGCCGAGTCCGAGATCCCGGACAAGAAGATCGTGCTGGCCAAACGCAAAGGCTATGACTGGGCGCCGGCGACGGCCCCGCATCAGGGTGAGGCATACCTCGACACCATCACCGTCATCCCGGTCACCGAGGACAGTGTTCGGGTGGGCGCGCTGCGGGCCGGCCAAGCCGATGCCATCCGCTACACCCAGCCGCCGGACGAACAACTGCTCACCGACGAGGGTTTCGACGTCCTCGGGTTACGCACGCCCGGGCTGGCCAACACCCTCGACGTCCGGCAGACCGCGCCGTACATGTCGGACATCAACGTACGCAAGGCAATCGGCTTCGGCATCGACCGCAACGAGATCCTCAGCACGCTCTACACCGACAACTGGAAACCGGCGCAGAACATCGTCACCAAGAACTTCCCCGGCTACACCGACCGCAGCGACGCGGTGCGCTATGACCACGACGCGGCGGTGCGCCACCTCGAGGCCGCCGGCTGGACGCAGTTCGACCAGGACGGCTACCGGGTCAAGGACGGCAAGCCGTTGTCGGCGTTGATCTACGTCGATGTCTATGACCACACCGCCAAACCCATGTACGAGCTGATCCAGCGCCAGCTGCGCCGCATCGGTATCCGTCTGGATATCCGGCAGACCGATTTCGCCAACTATCCGACCGCCAGCATCGAGGATTCGGTGGCCCTGCGGCGCAACGGATGGCCCACCGCCGACCCGGTGCGGCTGTGGCAGAACTACGGCAGCGAGTTCGGTGACCTGTATGCGCTCAACGGGTCCGACCCGAACATCGACCGGCTGCTGCAGGAGCAGATCACCGCGACCGATCCCGCGCAACGGCTGAAGGTGTTGCAGGAATACAACAACTACGTGATCGACAACGCCTACTCGATCCCCCTGCTCGAGGACACCCAGATCTTCGCCGTCGCGCCGCGGGTGCACGGTTTCGCCAACGCGGCGAACTCCGTACCGTGGTTCTACGGCGCGTGGATCGGTGAGGAACGGGACGCGACCGGAAGGGATTCCACCGCATGACATCGGTACTGGAGGGCACGGCAGTGGACACCGTTCTGCGCGAGATCGCGGCCGACTACCGTCGCCGCCTGCTCGAGGGCGGTACCGAGCCACCGCACCGCGGACTGGAACTGGTGCGCAGTCACCGCATCGGGGCGCTGCGGCTGGATCCCGGACTCGGCGGCGCCGGGTACACCGTGACGGAGTTCTTCGACTTCCTGATCAGCCTTGCCGCCGCAGACCCGGACCTCGCGCACATCCTGCGGGTGCACTTCGCGATCGTCGAAGATCTGCACCGCCTCCCCCGCCAGCCCGGCAGCGACCGCTGGCTCGCGGTGGTGGCGTCCGGCGGTCTGATCGGCGGCGCCAGTTCAGAGCTCAGCAGCCACCAGGTGGGAGGCCAGACCTACGACACCGCGTTGGCCGGCACCGGCAGCGGGTTACGGCTGCGCGGACGCAAGTTCTACAGCACCGGCGCGCAGTTCTCCGACTACCTGCGGATCACCGCCCAGGACGACGCGGGCGCGTCGGTGTCGGTGGTGATCCCGGTGGACCGGGCCGGTGTCATCCACGCCGATGACTGGGACGGCATCGGGCAACGTCACACCGGCAGTGGCACAACCATTCTCGACGACGTCGAGGTGTTCGACGGTGAGGTACTGCGGTTTCCCACCACCGTGGGCGTGGACCGCCGCCGTGGCGCCCTGCTGCAGCTGTACCTGCACACCATCGCCGCGGGCATCCTGCGTTCGCTGACCGCCGACGCCGCCGAACTCGTGCGCAACCGTGGCCGCACCTACACTTTCGCCGCTGCCGACACCCCACCGGCGGACCCGCAGCTGCTGGAGGTGGTCGGGGAGATCGACGCGGTGGCCTACACCGCGCAGGCACTGGTGCGCAGTGCCGCAGCCGAACTCGCTCCCGCGCTGGACGCTGCGCGCAGCACCGGACTGGTACCCGAGTTGGAGGTCGCCGCGTCGATCGCGGCCGCACGGGTCAAGGTCGCCATCGAGGAGCCGGCGCTGCGGGCCGCATCGCGCATCTTCGATGCCGGCGGCGCGTCCTCGACGCGCGCCTCGGCGCACCTGGACCGGCACTGGCGCAACCTGCGGACGTTGTTCTCGCACAACCCCACTGTGTACAAGGCGCGGGTGCTCGGCGATATCGCCGTCAACGGCGGGGCGCTGCCGGACTCCGGTTTCTTCTGATTCCGGCATAATCGCCCGGGTGACCACGGCGGCGCTGCTTCTGACCGCAGCCGTCGTGGCTCTGGTGGCCTCCACCATCACCTTCCTGGTGCTGTTCCTGGTGAGCCGCAAGAAACTGGCCGAAACCCGGGCGCAGCTGGAGCGTCAGAAGGGCCGTCGCCGGCGCCGCGGGGTCGCGCCCCTTGCCATCAAGACGGTGTTCCAGACCGCGGACATGCTGATCAACAAGGGCCTGGGCGCCGTGGTGCGCAACTCCATCGAAGACCTGGCCGGGTGGGCGCAGGTGGAGCGGCCCGACCTGGCCCGGCTGGTCGCCGACGGCAACGTCGTCCTGGTGTTCTCCGATATCGAAGGATCCACACAGGCCAATGCGGAGATGGGCGACCGGGCCTGGGTCAAACTGCTGGAGAAGCACAATCGGCTGGTCCAGGGCCGCGTCGACAAACATGGCGGGCATGTGGTGAAGAGCCAGGGCGACGGGTTCATGATCGCCTTCCCCGACGCCGGTGCGGCAGTGCGGTTCGGCACCGATGTCCAACGTGCGCTGCGTTCCGAGCAACAGGTCAGGGTGCGGATCGGGATCCACCTGGGCACGTCGGTACGGCGCGGCGACGACCTGTTCGGACTGGACGTCGCGATGGCGGCCCGGGTGGCCGATCAGGCCGACGGCGGCGAGACACTGGTCAGCGCGCCGGTGCGGGACGCGGTGCAGCACCTGGACGATGTCGAGTTCGGCGAACCCCGCGAGGTGGAGCTGAAAGGCCTGCGCGGCACGCACGTGTTGACGCCGGTGAGCTAGCGCGACTGGAGCCAATCGAAGAACTCATCCGCCGAGAACACCGGTTTACCCAACTCGACGGCCTTGCGCGCCTTGCCGGACTGGGTGCCCTCCTCGGCGGTCACCAGTACCTCGCACCGGGTCTTGGTCACCGATTTCACCGGCGCCAGACCGGCATCGGCGGCCAGACGTTCCATCCGCTCCCGCGGTACCTCCCGGCCGTCGGGATCCAGGGCGGTCCCGGTGAAGCAGATCCTTGCCCCGGGTGCCAGCACCTCGGCGATGTCGCTGTCCGAGTTCACGAGCATCGCGGTGTCGACCACCTCGACGCCGAGCAGTTTCTCGGCCTCCCGCAGCCGGGTCAGCGCGGTCTCGGTGAGCCGTACCCGGGAAGCGGCGCAACGCAATTGGTAGGCCGCGGTGTGGCGGGCGGCCGCGGCCCAGGGGGTGTCGAGCTCGACGACACCCGGGGTATCGGTGAGCAGCACCCGGCTCACGCCGCGGCTGACGTCCAGCAGCGCGGTCAGCCCGGGCAGGGTCACCGAGACCGGGGTGGGCACCTCGTCGTCTCGGGTGAGCAGGTGCCCGCACAACGACGTCTCCGGGTCGGGTTCGTCGAACGCCGTCGCCCCGGCATCGGCGGTGCCGTCGAACGACGCGAAGACCGACTGTGCGCGCTCCAGCGCGGTGCGGCCGGTGACTCGCACCCCGCGCAGCTCCACCCCCACCGGCATGACCGTGACATGGCCGAGCCGCTTGAGTTCGAAGTCGAGGAGTCCCAGCGTCTCGTCGATCCCAGGACCCACCGGGGTGCAGCCGGCCAGCATCGGGGCCAGCACGCTCCAGGCCTCGGCGAGTGTGGGCGCCAGCAGAACATCGGAGGCGGTGATGCCGAAGGCCTGTCTGGCGTCGGCGAGGTCGCGTTGTGGGTTGATCACCGAACTGATGGCGGTGCCGTCGCCGAAAGCCACCGCAAGTTCGACGGGGCGTGGCCGCGACATGCGGCCCTCGTCACCGACGGTCAGCATGCCGAGTGCACAGAACCGGCGGGGATGGTCGGTTTCGGTGGCGGAGTTCAGGAACCGCGCGATGCGCCGATCGGTCTTGAGGTCCTTCGGCAACACCGGGCGCTTGAGCACCAGGCCCTGCAGGGAGGTGGCACGGCTCAGCGCCACGTACAGCTGGCCGGTGGAGAACATACCGCCGGTGAGATCCACGATGAGCCGTTCCAGCGTCTGTCCCTGGCTCTTGTGGATGGTGATGGCCCACGCCAGCTTGAAGGGCAGCTGGGTGAACGAGCCGATGACCTCGTGGCGCAGCGCTCCCCCGTCGATGACGGGCCGCGTCGCTTCCCAACTGAACCGCCCCACCTCGGCGTCGGTACCGTCGGTGAAGTCAACGGTGACGCTGAGATCTTTCTTGTCCCAGTGTATTTCGGAGATACGGCCCAGTGTGCCGTTCACCCATCGGCCGGACTGGTCGTTGTTGAGCATCATCACCTGCGCGCCCACCTTGAACCGCAACAACTCGTCAGCCGGTGGATCGAACAGGCCGAGGTCACCGTGAACTGTTGCACGGGAGGTGAATTCGTCACCGTCGAGCTGTTCGAGGCGTTGCCGGTTGCGCGCCGACACCAGCCGGTTGGTCGGCGCCAGGGTGAGCCAGAACTCGTCCTCGGGCGGGGTGAAGCCCGGATCCGTGCGGGCATTGAGCTGCTCCTGGGCATGCCCCAGCAACACGCCTTCGCGGATTTCGTTGAGGATCGCGGCCATCCGGTCGTCACCCAGCTGGCGGAACACCGTCGTCAGCGCGACCGTCGGGAAATCGTCGCGGCCGAAACTGTCCGCCGAGAAGAAGTAGGGCGTCTCGTACCGGGTGGTGAAGAACGCGGCCTCGTGTTCGGTGACCACCGGCGGCAGCTGGTAGAGATCGCCCACCAACACGAGCTGCACCCCGCCGAACGGTGTGCCGGGCGCCGGCCCGAACCGCTGCAGTGCCGCGGCCAGCATGTCGAACAGATCGGCCCGGATCATCGAGGCCTCGTCGATGATCAAGGTGTCCAGCGACGCCAGGGTCTTGGTGAACCGGCCGGGCCGGTACGTACCGGTGCGGACGTCATCGAGGGTGGTGGTGGCGGTGAACCCGAACAGCCGGTGCACGGTATAGCCGTTGACGTTGAGCGCGGCGATGCCCGTCGGCGCCGCCACCACCACCTTGCGCGAGGTGGCGGCCATGAACCTGCGGATCAGCGTCGATTTGCCGGTACCGGCCTTACCCGTCAAGAACAGGTGCCGGCCACCACCCAGCAGCGCAAGGGCCGCCTGGAACTCGTCGGTGAGGACGAAGTCAGGCACCGCGGGTGTCGATGACCTGCTTGGCCACGTCGACGAGCTTGACATTGCCGGACTGCGACAGCTCACGCAGCATCTCGAAGGCCCGCACCGCGTCCACGTTGTAGCGCTCCATGATGATGCCTTTGGCCTGCCCGATCAGGTCGCGGCTGCTCAACGCCGACTGCAGCTGCTCTTCCTGGCGGCTGGCGACGATCGCCGCCGCGGCGTGGGCGGCCAGCACGGAGCCGATGGCCTCGGATTCCGCGTCGAACGCGCGCGGTTTGGTGGAGAAGATGTTCAGTGCGCCGGCGGTGCGCTGGGCGGTGTACAGCTTGAAGGACAACGCGCTGCGAAGGCCCAGCTCGAGCACCTGGCTCGAGTAATCGGGCCAGCGTTCCTCGGTCTCGAAATCGTCGGTGCGGACGATCAGGTCATCCACCGCGGCCTCGATGCACGGCCCTTGGCCGCTGACCACCTGCATGTGGTCGAGTTTGTACATCACGTCAGCGGTGGGAGCCAGGGTTTCGTACTTGCCACCCCTACCGAGAAGCAGAAGACCAGCGTGTTCAGCACCGGGCACCAGTTCGAGCACCGCCGTGGTGACGCCCCGGAGGACCTGCTCGACGGCCACCGGCACGGCGACCTCACGGGCCAGTGCGGCCATCCGCACCGCCAAGTCATGTTTCGACTCAAGCGTCATCCGCACACTTTCCCACAACTCGCCCGCCCGCGGCACACAGGTGCAATAACGCCGAGCGCGTGAAGCGCTGCCGTCAGGCGGTCGCGTTGACCTGGAACCCGGCCAGGATGTTCTCCGAGTCCTCTGCGTAGGTCGGCTCATCGGCGTCCACCGAACTCACCGTGACCGTCGTGAGGTACGTGGCGCCGTTGACGTCGGCCAGCACGCACAGCACCTTGGCCTTGCGCTCGGGAACGTTGCCCATCTCGGGGGCGGTGTAGCTGATGGTCTGGGCGGGGTAGCCGCACTGGGTGCCGGATTCGCTGGACACGCCGGTAGCGCCCAGTTGGCTTTCCAGCAGTTTGCGTTGCTGATCGAAGACCTGCGCCGAGTCCGCCGAACCATCTCCCGCGGTCTCGAAGGTGACCACGGCGTTGGGCGAGAAGTTGTCCGTGGTCAGGCCGGTGTTCACCATGACGAACCGGATCATCGGCGAGTTGAGTTTGTCGGAGGTGTCCCACCCCGGCGGTTGCGGGACGCGCAACTCCGGTTCCCCGTCGGCCTGTGGGCCGACCGTCGTCAGCGGCACGGACGAGTCGGCGCAACTGTGGTCGGCCTGAGGTTGGCCCTCGGTGGTCGACCCGCATCCGCTGAGGGCCGTGAGGGCAACCAGGACCGGCGCCAACATCGCTGTCCGCATGCCCTCAATCACATCACGCCCGGACCGAAATCAGGGCTAGCACTCTTGCATGGAGAGTGCTAATTTCGGTGGTGCACAGTGATAGCTGCCCGCTGAGGTGGCGGGCATCTGGTCGATCGAGGAGGTGTATTGCTGTGCTTCGCTTCGATCCGTTCAGTAACTTTGGGACCGACCTTGATGCTGTGGCCCGGGGCTTGCTGGCCAGCCAGGCTGGATCAAGCCGCAGTCCGCGGTTCATGCCGATGGACCTCTACAAGGTCGACGACCACTACGTCCTGACCGCCGATCTCCCGGGTGTGGATCCCGGTTCGGTGGACGTCAATGTCGACAACGGCACACTCACCCTGACCGCCCACCGGTCGGCGCGCTCCGAGGATTCGGTGCAATGGCTCGCCAATGAGCGGTTCTCGGGTACCTACCGGCGGCAGCTGTCCCTCGGTGAGGGCATCGACGTCACCGGTATCACCGCCACCTACGAAAACGGGGTGCTGTCAGTGACCATCCCGTTGGCGGAACGCGCCAAACCTCGACGCATCGAAATCACCCGCTCGGAATCCGCCAGGTCGATCGAACCGACCACCGTGGACGCCGACTGAGATCACCCCGTGGTGCGCGACAGTCTGAAGTCGAGATTGGCGCGCACCGCGGGCCACTCGATGTCGAGGATCGAATACACCACGGTGTCGCGGCGAGATCCGTCCGGCAGCAACTGATGGCTGCGAAGGATGCCGTCCTGTTTGGCGCCGAGCCTCTCGATCGCGGCGCGGCTGGTGGTGTTGAAGAAATGGGTGCGCAATTCCACTGCCACACAATCCAACACGTCGAACGCATGGGTGAGCATCAGCAACTTGGTTTCGGTGTTGACCCCGGTGCGTCGCGCCGACCCCGAATACCAGGTGTGCCCGATCTCCAGTCGCCGGTTGGCGGCATCGACGTGGAAGAAACTGGACGACCCCACCACCATGTTGTCGGAGCGCCTGCGGATCACGAAGGTGACCCCCTGATCACCGGCCTGCATGGCGAGTTGGCGGCGCACCCACAGCTCCGCGGTGTCGGGGGACGGCGCGTTGGTGAACCACAGCGCTCCGGCATCACCATCGGAGGCGGCCACCGCAACCTCCGGAATGTGCTCGGCGGTCAGCGGTTCCAGTACCGCCCAGCGGCGGCCGGTCAGTGTCACCGGCTCGACGAACCGACTCACCGCACTGCCCGCCGCGCTTTGAGCAGGGTGTCCACCAGCGCCCACAGTGAGCACACGACGGCGGCGGCCGCGGCTCCAGCACCGATGTAGAGGCCGTACGCGGCGACCACGGGCGCGGCGACATACAGCCGGTAATAGACCACGGTGAGCACGGCGATCAACACCGAGACCGCCACCGCCGCCCCGGCCGCGGCCCGCGGCGAGAAACCCCGTGCGGTCATGGCGCCGGCCACCATGAGCGCCGATGCCAGCAACACGATCAGCTGGCCCGCCCCGAAACCCGGGTGCAACGCCACGCTTCCGACTGTCCCGCCGACAGCGTTGGCGCGACCTCCACCGTTGGCCGTGGTGCTGACCCAGGGCAGCCACACGCTGACGGCCAGCACCGCCGCGGACAGTGTCACGAACCAACCGGGTGCGACCAACCAGCCGGTTCGGGGGTTTGCCATGTGCCCGACCCTATCTGGCTTCGGTGACGATGCCGGGGCCTGCCATCTCCAAGGTCCGGTCCAGGTCGAGCCTGCGCAGGAATTCGGAGTCGTGGCTCACCACCATCAGCGCACCTCGATACCCGCGCAGCGCGTCGACGAGTTGGTCGACGCTGGTGAGATCCAGGTTGTTGGTGGGTTCGTCGAGGATGACGAGCTGCGGCGGAGGATCGGCGAGCAGCAGGCGCGCCAACGCCACCCGGAATCGTTCACCGCCGGACAGCGTGCCCACCGGCCGGTGCACACTGTCGCCCTTGAGCAGGAACCTCGCCAACTGCCCGCGGATGCGTTCCGGCCCGGCATCAGGCGCCGCGGCGTGCACGGTGTCGAACACGGTCGATCCGTCATCGGAGGTGTCCATCCGCTGCGGCAGATAACCCACCCGATCGGTGAGCAGGCGTCCGGCGGCGTTCTCGTCGGAACGCAGCAGCGCCTCCAGGAAGGTCGTCTTACCGATGCCGTTGGGTCCCACCAGTGCGATCCGCTCCGGCCCCTGTACCAGCAACGGCCGGTCCACGCCCCGGAGTTCGGCGATACCGCGAGAAGCCGGCACCCCCGGGTCGGGCAGCTCGACACGGATGTGTTCGTCGTCGCGGACCCGGGCGGCGGCGTCGTCGGCGGCCTTCTGCGCCGCCTGTATCCGGTCGTCGTGGTTGGCGCGCAACTTCCCGGCCGAGACCTGCGCGGCCATCGCCCGGCCTCCTGCGACGATCTTGGGCACCCGCTTCTCCGCGAAGGCTTTCTTGGCCGTGCGATTGCGGCGGGCCAATACGGTCTCGGCCTGGATGCGCTGGCGCTTCTCCCCCTTGGCGGCCTGCTCGGCGGTACGAGCCGCCTGCATCGCGGCCGCCTGCTCGGTGTCCAGGTGCTCACGCCATGCCGAGTACGGCCCACCGAAGACCGTCAGCTCATTGCGGTGCAGTTCCGCGGTGTTGTCCATCTGCTCCAGCAGCGTGACGTCGTGGCTGACGATCACCAGCGCGCCCGGCCAGTCGCGCAGGCTGCCGTACAGCGCGGTGCGGGCGGCGCGGTCGAGGTTGTTGGTGGGCTCGTCGAGAAGGGTGACCGGCGCGCGCCGCAGCCGCAGCCCGGTGACCGCGATCAGCATGGCCTCGCCACCGGAGAGGGTGCCGACGCTGCGATCGAGAGTGATTGTGCTCAAACCCAATTCGTCCAGTGCCGCCCGTGCCCTGGTCTCGATGTCCCAGTCGTCGCCGACGATCTCGAAGTGTTCCTCCCGGGCGTCACCGGCTTCGATGGCGTGCAGGGCGCTCACGACGCCGGCGATCCCCAGCAGCTCGGCCACCGAAGTCCCGCCCCCCAGGGTCAGGGTCTGCGGCAGGTAGCTGACCTCGCCGCTGGTGACGATGCTGCCGGCAGTGGGCCGCAGCTGACCCGCGATCAGGCGCAGCAGCGTGGACTTGCCGGATCCGTTGGCGCCGATGAGCCCGGTACGGCCGGCGCCGAAGGCCGCGGTGATGCCGGACAGCGCCACCGACCCGTCAGGCCAGGTGAAGCCGACGCCGGTGAGAACAACGGAGGTGGATGAGTGAGTCACGAATGCTCCGGAACGGTTCAGTGATGGGAGCGCTGAACACCGGAGCCCCTGAGGGCGAGTCGACGGGGGTCAGCGCGCGGACGGCGCGGAACCGTTGATGCCTGTCATGTCCGCCACCGTATCCGCGGCTTGGCTTCCGGGCAAGCGGGTTTTGATCACTAGGCTGACACCATGACGGATCTTCCCGATTGGGCCCAGCAGCTCGACCTGGCTCCGCACCCCGAGGGGGGCTGGTTCCGCGAGACCTGGCGCAGTGACCTGACCATCGGCCCGTCTGCGCTGCCGCCGGATTACACGGGCCCCCGCAACGCGGGCACCGCGATCCTGTTCCTTCTGATGCCCGGGCAGCAGTCCGCCTGGCACACGGTGCGCAGCGCCGAATTGTGGCTCTACCACCGCGGCGGACCACTGCTCCTGGAGATCGGCGCCGAAAAATCAAGTGCCACAACACATCTGCTGGGCAGCGACATCACCGCCGGTGAGCATCCACAGGTTCTGGTGCCGCCGGGGCACTGGCAGCGCGCCAAACCCCGCGACGATCAGCCGTGCCTGGTCAGTTGTGTGGTGGTGCCGGGCTTCGACTTCGCCGACTTCGCCTTACACGCGCCCTAACTCAGCAGCCGGACGGCCGCGGCCGCCAGGTCGGCGTTACCGGACGCCGTCGACCCGTCGGGCAATTTCAGGGTGTCCTCCATCCCGATCCGGGTTTGCAGCCCACGCACACCGGCATGTTCGAGCAGTGGCCAGCAGCTGGTATCGAGTCCGTGCAACAGGATCGGTGCGGGCGAGCGGGCCGCCCGCACCTGGTCGATCAGTTCATCGGCCAGTGCGGCGTCGGCATCCTGGTCGAGTTCGATCATCACCCTCATACACCGCGTCGCGATATCGGAGGCCGCCCACGACGCGGCGGCCTCGGCTTGGAAGATCCCGACTTCCACCCCGAGGCCTTTCGACAGCAGCAGCTCGGCCAGCTCCGGCGAGCCGGGCTCATGCCAGTTCAGCGACACGAAGTCCGGCAACACATCCCAGGCCTCGATGGCGGCCAGCCGCTGCCCCGCGTCCGGCAGGGCCCAATATCCGGTGGTCACCCCGAGCGGAGTGTCGGGCAGCACCGCGCGTACCGCGGTGACCGCGGCGGCCACCGGGTCCGGCAGCAGAGAATCTCTGCCGTCCGCGGTTTTCGGATGCATGTGCACCGCCTGCGCCCCCGCCTGCACCGCCTCCACCGCAGCGGCGGCCAACTGCTCCGGGCGCACCGGCAGGTCCTTGTGCTCGTCGGGGGTGCGCGCGCCGTTGATGGCGGCTTTGAGGTACGTCACTGCAGCGATGACAGGTTGAAGCGGCCGCCGGTGGGATCGGCCACCGCGGCCAGCCGGCCGTACGGGGTGTCTTCGGCGGCCCGTAGGACGGTGCCTCCGTTGGCGGTGACGATCTCCAGGGTCGCGTCGACGTCCTCGGCGCCCAGGAACACCGACCATTCCGACTGCGTGACGAAGTTGGTGCCGTCCATGATCCCGAATCCCGGCTCGCCATCGAAAAGGGCGTTGGTGTACCGGAATTCGGGAGTGTCCGATTCGACGCGAGTCTGCAGCCCGAACACCGTCGAGTAGAAATCGACGGCGGCCGGGTAGTCGGTGACGGTGAGCTGGTGCCACACCGGCGCGCCGGCGGCGCCGGTGACCTCGAAACCGACGTGTCCGCCCGGCTGCCACAGCCCGGTCAGCGCGCCGGCGGCGTCGTTGAAGATCGCCATCGTGCCCTTGGCGGGGATTTCCATCGCGCCACTGCAGGACTGTCCGCCCGCGGCGGTGATGGCCTGCAGTGTGGCGTCGATGTCACCGGTGTGCAGGTAGGTGGTCCAGCCGTCCGGGGCGTTCCACTGCGGGTCATTGGGCATCAGGCCGGCGACGAGCAAGCCGTCCTTGGTGGCGTTGAGATAGCCGCCGTAGTTCTCGCCCGGCGAGGAGAACACCCAGCCGAACACCGCACCGTAGAACTGCTGGGCGCGGGCGATGTCGGAGGTGGCGAGGTCGATCCAGGTGGGGGCGCCGAGTGCCATCGTGGCTCCTTCGTGTGAGGTCGAATGTCACCGATGCAGACCGGGCCTCCCGGGAAAACTCATCGCACGCCGAGTCTCACCCGATCCGTTCCGCGATGGCAGACGCCGCACGGCGTACCTCGATCGACAGTTTCGGCACTCGGTCCTCGGTGAGGTCGAGGATGTCCCCGGCAACCTGCACCCCGGCAATGCACTCGCCACTGCTGTCGAGGATGGGCGCGGTCACCGACGCCACGCCGAACGCTCTGCCCTGCGCCGAGTAGTAGAAGCCGTCACGGCGGATTCTCGCCATCTCCTCACGGAACACCGCATCGGAAACCCGCTCCCCCACCGCGGGTTTGACATTCGCTTCGAGCGCGAGCGCTTCCTCGAGCTCCTCGGGCTGCAGATAGGCCGCCAGAACCTTCCCAGCACCCAGGGTCAGGGGCAGCCGTTCCCCGGTCGGCAGCACGTAGCGCATCGGAGCACTGCCCTCGATACGGGAGATCACTGCCCTCGAGAAGCCGGTGCGGGCGAACAGCGATGAGGTAAGACCGGTTGCCGAAGCCAGGTCTTGAAGCACGGGCCGCGCAGCGGCCACCAGTGGGCTGCTGGCGAGATAGGCGTGCGCTCCGAACAACAGCGCCAAACCGGCCCGGTACCCGCCCGACTCGTCACGTTCCACGCGGCCGCGGGCTTCGAGGACCTGGAGAATGCGCTGCGTGGTAGCAACGTGCAGACCCGCGCGGCGGGCGATCTCGGTGAGCCGCAGCGGCTGGGTGCTGCCGTCGAGCACCTCCAGGACGTCGATGGCACGGTCCAGCGAACGCATGTTGCTCGCGGCGGCGCCTTCGGCCATCGTCCGCCCCCTTCGTCCGCACGGCTCTCACACGACGTTCGGCCGGCGCACCCACTCGGCGTTTACAGCTGTCTCGGGCATTCCGCCTTGGAGAACTTCTATCACAGAGTGAGCGGCGACCACCCCTGAGCGGGAGCGCGCTTCGGCGGTGGCCCCGCCGATGTGCGATGTCAGCACGACATTGGGCAAGGTGCGGATCGCCGCGTCCGCAGGTAGTGGCTCATGCTCCACCACATCCAGCGCCGCTCCCGCGATCACCCCTGTGCGGAGCGCCTCCACGAGCGCCGCTTCGTCGATCACCGGGCCACGCGAGGTGTTGATCAGGTAGGCCGTCGGCTTCATCTGGGCCAAGCGCTGCTGGTCGATGAGGTGGTGGGTCTCCGGTCCGAGGAACAAGTGCAGGCTCACGAAATCGGAGCGGCCCAGTAGTTCCTCGAGCCCCACGGCTTCGACCCCCTGCGCAGCCGCGAACTCGTGGTCGATGACACGGTCATGGGCCAGTACACGCATGCCGAGCGCACGGGCGAGCAACGTGACGCTGCGCCCGATCGCACCCAAGCCGATGACACCCAGAGTCGCTCCGTCGAGTTCCCGCCCGGAGGGACGGCCCCAGCCACCTGCCCGGACATCCTCGACGACGGGTGAGATTCGCCGCGCGCACATCAGCAGGAAAGCGAGAGTGAGTTCGGCGACGGATTGCCGATTGACCCCGGGAGCGTTGCAGACGACGATGCCCTGCCTGCTCGCTGCGTCGACATCGATGGCGTCGTAGCCCACACCCGTACGGGCGATGACCCGTAGACCGGGCGAGGAGGCCAACACCTCGGCGGTGAACTTGTCCGACGCGGCGATCACTGCGTCGATGCCCGCGAGCAACTCCATGAGTTCTTCGGCAGAGCGGGCCCCTGTCAGCGGTGCGTGCACGGTGGTGAAACCGGCGTCACGCAGGAGGCGGTCGACGTGGTCTCCTGGCTCGAGGAACACCGAGGTGATGAGTATCCGGGCATCTGTCATGTGCGGGGCGCCTTCCTTGTCGCTGCGGTGTTTTCGCTGCGGTGTTTTCGAATGCGGTGTTGTCGCTGCGGTCCGCCCGGGTGATCCAGTCATGGACCGAGCCGACGCTTGACCTACGTCACTTCCCAATGCATCATAGGTCGATAATAACTATCACACAATGAGAACAACGAGGTTGCCCGTGACGACCATCAAACTCACCGGCGAGCAGCCGGGCGCCGAAAGGTCTTGGCTCGGCGTGGGTGTCGCCGCCGGACTGCTGGCGCTCGCCATCGCCGCCGGTATCGGCACCACTTCCTTGGGCTACTGGACATCGCTGGGACCCGGCCCCGGGTTCTTCCCGCTTTGCCTGGCGGTCATCCTCGCCGGGGCGTCCGTCGCATGGGGCATCAACCAGTGGCGCGGCAACACCGCCGACGTGCCGCCGAGCACCGAAGTGGCCGATACCGGCGAGGACACCAATTCGTCTCGCAGTATCGCCGCGATCGCCGCCAGCCTGGTCATCGTCGCGCTTGCCTTGGAACCGTTGGGGTTTCAGATCGCTGTCATGGCCTTCTTGTTCTTCCACCTGCGCATACTCGGCCGCCAGCGTTGGTCGGTCACCATTCCGCTGATGCTGATCGGGAGCTTCGGTGTGTTCGCCCTGTTCGATCTGGTGCTGGCCGTGCCACTCCCGACGTCGGCCATCCCGCTTCTGGCGAATCTGGGGCTGTGATCTATGGAGATTCTCGGTTACCTCGGTGAGGGCCTGGCCGCTGCCGCCACCCCGCAGAACCTGCTCTTCGCCCTCATCGGCTGCATCATCGGCACCGCCCTCGGCCTCCTGCCCGGCATCGGTTCCACCGCAGGTATCGCAATCCTGTTGCCGATCACTTTCGGCATGGAGCCCGCTTCGGCCATCATCATGCTCGCCGCCATCTTCTACGGCACCTCGTACGGCGGCACCATAACCAGCGTCCTCCTCAATATTCCCGGGGAAGGCGAAACCGCCATCACCTGCATCGACGGCTACCAGATGACGCTGCGCGGCCGAGCAGGCGCCGCACTGACCATCGCCGGATTCGGATCATTCATCGGCGGCACCGTTGCGACAATCGGCTTGATCATCGCGGCCCAACCGCTGTCCAAGCTCGGTTTGATGGTCGGTCCACCGGAGTTCTTCGCCCTGGTGATCGTCGGTGTCGCACTGCTGGTCGGTCTTGTCGGTAAATCCGTTGCCGCAGGCCTGATCTCAGCAGCCATCGGAATGCTGATCGCAATGGTGGGCATCGACCCGATTCAGGGCCTGCCCCGGTTCACCTTCGGTTTTCCCCATCTCCTGGACGGCATCAGCATCGTGCCGGTCCTGGTGGGCCTCTTCGGACTCGGTGAGCTGCTGCACGTCTCGGCGACCAGTGTGGCCAGACCACCCATCCCGCGGCTGCGCGACCTGTTGCCGACACGCACCGAAATCCGCCGGGCCGCACCAGCAATCGGACGCGGCACCATCATCGGCGGCATCATCGGCGTCATACCGGGTGTCACCAGCACCATCTCGTCTCTGCTGGCCTACAGCACCGAACGCAAGGTCGGGCGCCATCGCAACGAACTGGGCACCGGCGCGGTCGAGGGCGTCGCCGCACCGGAAACCGCCAACAACGCCCACGCCAACTCCGCGTTCATCCCGCTCTTCACCCTCGGTATTCCAGCCTCACCGGCGATCGCGGTGCTGATGGGGGCCTTCCTGCTCAACGGCCTGACTCCGGGACCGGCACTGTTCCAGTCCGAACCGGTTCTGGTGTGGACGGTCATCGCCAGCCTGTTGATCGGCAACGTCATTCTGGTGGTGCTCAACGTTCCGCTGGTCGGGCTGTGGACCCGCCTGCTCGCCATCCCCTACCCAGTGCTGCGGTCCTTGATCCTCGTGTTCATCATCGTCGGCGCCTTCGCCGTCAATCGCAGCGTCAACGACCTCTACATCATGATCGCGTTCGGCATCGTGGGCCTGCTCTTCCGCCGCTGCGGCCTGCCGCTGGCACCGCTGGTGCTGACACTCGTCCTCGGCCCGTTGCTGGAATCGGCGCTGCGACAGAGCCTTCAGATATCCAACGGGGATCCGTCAGTGTTCATCACCCGGCCCCTGGCGCTCACCCTTCTGGTGGTGGCCGCGCTCATCGTGGCGGCCTCCGCGCTGGGCAGCAGGTTCAAGCGCAAGGCACCACTGCCGGCGGACATCGAAAGCTAGAGAAATGCCGATAACCACCACCAAGGAGTCCTGTTGAAGATCCGTCGTATCCTCGCCCTTCTGGGGGCTGTGCTCGCCACCATCGTGTTGACCGCAGGTTGTGCCGGCATGCGCAGCAAGCCAGCTGAAAGCGCCGAAGGTGGCGGCTATCCGGAGGGACCGGTCACCATGATCGTCGCGTTCGATCCCGGCGGCGGCTCGGACATCGGCGCCCGCTTGCTCGCCGAACAGCTCGAAGACGAGTTGGGCCAACCGGTGGTCGTCGAGAACAAGCCCGGCGCCGGAGGTCAGATCGGGTACACCGCACTGGCGAACTCGCGCCCCGACGGCTCCACCGTGGGCCTGACCACAATCCCCGGCATCCTGGTCTCCGCTCTCGACAAGTCCCGCGGAGCCGAATACACCGTCGACTCTTTTACACCCAGCGCCATGCAGGTGTTCGATCCCATCGCCATCGCCGTGGCACCGGACAGTCCGTGGAAAACACTCGATGACCTGGTCTCCGCCGCGAAAGCCGCCCCCGGTCAACTGACCGCAACCACCACCGGCATCGGCACCACAGAACATTTCGCGCTCACGCTGTTCAACCAGGCTGCCGGAACCGACATCCGTCCGGTTCACTTCTCTGATGGTGCGGCGGCCAGTGCCACCGCGTTTCTCGGTGGCAACGTCGACATCCTGCTGAGCAATATCGGCGACGCCCAATCGACCGTCGACAGCGGTGGCGCCCGCTTCCTGGCCGTCATGTCCGAAGAGCGCAGCCCCTTCGCCCCGGACGCGGAGAGCACTGTCGAGAATGGCTTCGACGTCGTCCTCGGATCCTCGCGTGGGTACGCCTTTCCTGCGGGCACGCCCCAGCCGATCGTCGATCGCA
Source organism: Mycolicibacterium sp. SMGY-1XX (assembly GCF_059132455.1). Taxonomy (NCBI): domain Bacteria; kingdom Bacillati; phylum Actinomycetota; class Actinomycetes; order Mycobacteriales; family Mycobacteriaceae; genus Mycobacterium; species Mycolicibacterium sp. SMGY-1XX. The sequence continues at coordinate 1,061,070 of NZ_CP101139.1, read as the reverse complement.
TGTCCGAGGCCATCGGAAAGGTGATGGAGCGCAAAGAGTTCCAAGATCAGATGAAGGATCTCGGGCTGGAGCCCAATTACATGAATGCAGCGGACTACACCGAGTTCTGGAAAGAACAGACCGATGTGTTCACCAACATGGTCGACCTCATCCACGACTGAGCCACCGCCACACGAAGGAGATCTCATGAACGACGCCGCACCCACCACACTGATCGAACGCCTCCGCCGCATCCCTGCCGCCAACATCGGTGACGGAATGCAGCGCCTGGGCTTACTCGACTCGTCGGTCCAGGCTGTCTGGCCCGGCGCCCGCGTCGCCGGTCCGGCCTTCACGGTATGGACCCGCTCCGGTGACAACCTGTTCATTCACAAGGCAATCGACGAATGCAACCCGGGTGACGTCATCGTCGTCAACGGTCACGGTGATCTCAGCCGCGCTTTGATCGGAGAACTCATCGGCGCCCGCGCTGCCGCAAAAGGCATCGCCGGGTTCGTCATCGACGGCGCGGTGCGTGATGCCGGCGGATTGCAGGGCTACGAGATGCCGGTGTTCGCCCGCGCCATCACTCCCGCCGGACCGTACAAGAACGGGCCCGGCCGGCTGCAGGTGCCGATCGCTTGCGCCGGCGTGGCTGTTCTTCCGGGCGACCTCATCATCGGTGACAGCGACGGTGTGGCCGTCGTCCCGCGGGGTATGGCCGAAGAGGTGACCGACGCCGCCGAAGCAGTGCAGCGTGACGAGGCCGAACGCCGAGTCACATACGAGAGCGGAATTCCCGCGGTGGCGCGAAGCTGAGTGGTCACCGCCAAGCTGAGTTTCAAGGAGGAGTGAGCTGTGGACGCAAGTCCAGACGACCCACGAGTGATCGTGACATCTGCCGCCGCGCTGGAGCACCTGATCCGGACGGTGTTCACCACTTGGGGACTTTCACCGGAGTCGGCGTCCACCGCCGCGCATGTGATGACCGACACCGATCTCGCCGGGATCGATTCGCACGGCCTGGCGATGCTGCCGGCATACGAGCGACTGCTCAACGCCGGGGACCTCAACATCGCCGCCGTTCCGGAGATCGTCAGCGAAGGCCCGTCGCATGCTGCTCTGGACGGGCACGGCGGACTGGGCCACATCGCGGCCACGCGCGCGGTGGACCTCGCCTCCACCATGGCCGAGAAAACCGGTACCGGCGTTGTGACCGTGCGCAATTCACATCACTTCGGCGCGGTCGGCCACTATGTGGCCCGTTCGGCGGCCCGCGGACTGGTGTGCCTTGCCGCCACCACCACACGCGTGGTGTCCGTGCTGCCCGCCCGGGCCGCGGCCCCACGCATGGGCACGAATCCTCTGGCCTTCGGCGCACCTACCGGCCTCGGATGGCCCCTGGTGATGGACATCTCCACCTCCACCGTTGCCAGCAACAAGGTCCGTGCGTACGGCCTGCGCAAGAAACCGCTGGCACCGGGGTGGGTGCTCGACGGCAGTGGTAACTCCATCGTGGATTCCGGCGATGCCCATGCCTTGATCCAGTCAGATGCACTCGGTGGGCTTTCCGCACTCGGTGGCACCGAAGACATGGCCAACCACAAAGGCTACGGTCTGGCCATCATGGTCCAGGTGCTCGCCGCCACGCTGTGCGGAGCCGCGTTCTCTCCGCTGCGCGCCAGTGGTGCCACTGATGACATCGGCCATTTCTTCCTTGCCCTCGATCCCGGTGCGTTCCGGAAGGACGGCGGGTTTGTCACCGACATCGATGCGATGATCGAGGTTCTGCACGCGACTCCGCCCATCGACCCTTCCCGCCCGGTCCTGATTCCAGGCCAGTGTGAGGAGATGTCCCGACGCCACCGGCGGGTTCACGGGATCCCGGTGCCCGGGGACCTCGCCGACGAGATCAGGAACCTGTGCGGCAGGCACGGGGTGCCGTTCACCTTGGTCGATGCCGCCAACAACGACCCCGCAAACAACCAGGAGAACGTTTCATGACGCCACACCGGACCGATGTGCTGATCGTCGGCGGGGGCATCGTCGGTTTGGCCACCGCCTGGAAGATCCAGCAGTTGCGCCCTGGCACAGCCGTCACGGTCCTGGAGAAGGAATCACGTGTGGCACAACATCAAACCGGCCACAACAGCGGAGTCATCCACTCCGGAATCTACTACGAGCCAGGCAGTCTCAAGGCCACCCTGTGCAAGCGCGGAGCCGACGAGACCAAGGATTTTGCGAAGAAGCATGGTATTCCGTTCGAAACCACGGGGAAGCTGCTCGTCGCGACCAACGCTGTGGAGCGCGACCGTATGCACGCGCTGTTCGAGCGCGCACAGACCAACGGCCTCGACGTCGAACTGCTCGATGCCGCCGCACTGAGGGCAGCAGAGCCGCACATTCGCGGGGTCGGAGCCATCAAGGTCGCCGCCACCGGAATCATCGATTACCGCCAGGTGAGCCGCACACTGGCCGAGCTCATCACCTCCGGCGGAGGCGCCGTACGAACCGGCGAGACGGTCACCTCCATCCGAGAGGATTCCGAAAAGGTCACTGTGCGAACAGGTCACGATGTCTTTGAGGCACACCACCTCATCGCCTGCGCCGGCCTGCAGGCCGACCGCATCGCCCGACTCGCGGGCCTCCACACCGACGTTCAGATCATCCCGTTCCGCGGCGAGTACTACGCACTACCCGAGTCGCGGCGTGGTCTGGTGAACCACTTGATCTATCCGATTCCAGATCCGGAATTGCCGTTTCTGGGAGTCCACTTGAGCCCCACCATCGACGGTGGGCTCACTGTCGGCCCCAACGCGGTGCTCGGCTTCGCGCGCGAGAAATACTCCAAGGGCAGCGTCTCGCTTCGCGACGTCGCCGAATACGCCCGGTTTCCCGGCATGTGGAAAGTCGCACGAGCCAACCTGCGTACCGGCATCCACGAGATGAAGAACTCGCTCTTCAAACGCGGCTACCTCACCGAATGCCGTAAGTACTGCCCTGAACTGACCCTCGGTGACCTCCTGCCGCGGGAAGCCGGTATCCGCGCCCAGGCAGTCCGCGGAGACGGGACGTTGGTGCACGATTTCCTCCTGGAGAAGACCCCCCGGAGCATTCACGTGCTCAACGCACCATCTCCGGCTGCCACCTCTGCCCTGCCCATCGGCGACACCCTTGCGCGCCAACTGTTCGCGCAGCCTTCCGAAGGCTCCCATGCGGCAGATCTGGCCGGTCGATGATGGGGGGCGTCGAAACTCATCGCACGCCGAGCACCCGCAGCGCGTTCTCCTTGTAGACCAGCGCGGCGACCGCCGGGTCGAGGCCGAGTGCCTCGAAGTCACGGCGCCAGCGCTGCAGCGTGATGTACGGAAAATCGGTACCGAACAACACCTTGGTCCGTAGTTGCCGGCTCATCGCCTTGACCAGCTGCGGCGGGAAGTACTTCGGCGAATAGCCCGACAGGTCCAGGAACACGTTGGCCTTGTGCGCGGCGATCGCGATCTGGGCGTCCACCCACGGCACCGCCGGGTGCGCCATCACGATCGTCAGGTCGGGGAAGTCCGCGGCGACGTCGTCGAGCAGCATCGGATCCGAGTACCGCAGCTTGATGCCGTGGCCCCCGGGCAGCCCGGACCCCAGACCGGTCTGCCCGGTATGGAACAGCGCCGGCACGCGCGCGTCGGCGATGGCTTCGTAGATCCCGTAGAACCGCCGGTGGTTGGGCTCGAAGCCCTGCACGCTCGGGTGGAACTTGAAACCGCGCACTCCCAGCTGCAACAGTTCGCCGACGCGCTGTACCGCGCCCGGATTCCAGGGGTCGACGCTGCCGAACGGGATCAGTACGTCGTTGTGGCGGGCGGCGCCGGCCACCAGGTCCTCGATGGAATTGGGCCGGTGCCCGGTGGCTGTTTCGGCGTCGATGGTGAACACCACCGCAGCGGCGTGGTGATCGCGGTACTGCTGGGCCAGCTCGTCGACCGTCGCCACCGGGCCCTCGCCCATCTTGAAGTAGGTCCGGGTGGCGTCCACCAGTTCATCGTCGTAGGCAGCGTGCCCGTGACAGTCCACCTCGACGTGCGTGTGAATGTCGACGGCGTCGACGCTGGCGAAATCCACTGCGCAGGAATACGTCACCGCGCGAGCTTAGTCAGAGCGGGGTCCGGCGCGTCACCAATCGGCGCTCATTCGCAGCTCACCCGTCGGCGCGGCCTGGGCGATCTCGGGGATCAGCTGTCCCTGTTCGTCGAACCAGTCCACCGGAATGACATCGGCCGCAGGCCAGTCAGTCGGGGTGCGCAGCACCAGCATCGGCCAGCGGGCCTCGCGCTGCGGATGGGGTGAGCCGGCAGCCTCGGTCAGCGCGGTGATCTCGTCGAGCGCCACATAGAGGGCGGCGGCGAAGCAGCGGTGCAACTCGCTGGTGTCAGTGGCATCCGAGGGGACTGCGCCCCATCCGATCTCGATGGGCTCCCAGCCACGGGCCCGGAACACCTCGCGCACCCCGTCACGATCCATGGACGGCTGGTACAGGATGGGCAGCACCGCGCCGTCGGTCAGCGGGTCGTGCAGGGAGCGGGCCTGCCAGGCGGTCACCGCCTCGTCCTCGTCCACCAGGGCGGCGACCGTCAGTCCCGGTTCGTCGAGGGCCATACCCACCGCGTAGGCCAGTGCGTAGGACCGGCCGCCGCCGTGCGCGGCGAAACCGCCGGTAGGCCTGCCGCCGGCGCGGGTGCCTTCCATCCTGGCCACCGCGTCCAGCGCGGCCATCCCGTCGCGAACTCCCAGGACGAAACGGATCCGCTGCTGACGGCGCACGATCATCCGATTCAGGTGTGCGTAGGTCAGGGTCACCGCCGCCACGCCGGGACGGTTGCCGCCGGGCAGGGCCGAGGCGACGTGATTGGCGGCCCGCCACCACGCGTCCACCCGATCGAGCGTGGTCATGGCGTCGACACTGCCCTGGTCAGGGTGGGTGTCACCAGAGAGCGCATGGCATCGGCACGGGGACTTAAGTCCCTACGTTCCGGGTACCGGGCGGCACTACTGTGGATTCGTGATCTCCGTCTTCCTCGTCGACGACCATGAAGTGGTGCGCCGCGGGCTCGTCGACCTCCTCAGCGGCGACCCGGATCTCACCGTCGTGGGGGAAGCCGGGTCGGTGGCCGAGGCGATGGCCCGGATCCCGGCCGCCCGGCCCGATGTCGCGGTTCTGGACGTCCGGTTGCCCGACGGCAACGGTGTCGACCTGTGCCGGGATCTGCTGGCTGCACACGATGAGCTGCGCTGCCTGATCCTGACATCGTTCACCGACGAGCAATCGATGCTCGACGCCATCCTCGCCGGCGCCAGCGGCTACGTGGTCAAAGACATCCGCGGTATGGAACTGGCCGCCGCCATCAAAGAGGTCGGCGCGGGAAAGTCGTTGTTGGACAATCGGGCTGCCGCTGCGTTGATGTCCAAGTTGCGTAGCGCCGCCGAAGAGGGAGCCGCACCGCAGGACGACCGGTTACGTGACCTGTCCGCCACCGAACGGACACTGCTGGAACTGCTGGGCGAAGGGCTGACCAACCGCGAGATCGGCGAGCGGATGTTCCTGGCGGAGAAGACCGTCAAGAACTACGTCTCCCGGCTCCTGGCCAAGCTCGGGATGCACCGGCGCACCCAGGCCGCCCTGCTGGCTGCCGAGATCCGGCAGAAAAACGATGGCTGATACCGACATTCGCAGTGGCCTCATCGAGGCCATGCTGGCCGTCACCGCGGGTCTGGATCTGGAGCAGACCCTCACGACGATCGTGCACACGGCGATGCGACTGGTGGATGCCCGCTACGGAGCGCTCGGCGTGATCGCCACCGAACCCGGCCCGCGCACCCTCGAGCGGTTCGTCTACGAGGGCATCGATGACGTCACAAGGGATCTGATCGGTCCGCTGCCGGCCGGGCACGGAGTTCTGGGCCTGTTGTTCCAGACACCGGAACCGGTACGCATCGAGAACCTCTCCGAACACCCGGTGTCGGTGGGGTTCCCGCCGAACCACCCGCCGATGCGGACCTTCCTCGGAGTTCCGATCAGGATCCGGGACCAGGTGTTCGGCAACCTCTATCTCACCGAAAAGCTCTCTGGTCAAGTGTTTTCGGCTGACGACGAAGTGCTGGTGCTGGCCCTGGCCGGCGCCGCGGGGATCGCGATCGAGAACGCCCGGCTGTATCACGCCGCACGCAGTCGCCAGATCTGGATCGAGGCCACCCGCGATATCAGCACCAACCTGCTGGCCGGTGATGACGCGGCCGCCGTGCACCGCCAGATCGTGGCGCAGGCGTCGGGTTTGACCGGCAGCACCTACAGTGCCCTGCTGATCCCCGACGACCTGGGCGAGCTGATGGTCACGGCAGCCACCGACACCGGACTGACCGGACTGGCCCTGCCCGTGGCAGGAACCGCCGTCGGACGTGCGTTCACAGACCGGATACCGTTGCGCACCAAGAGGTTCAGTGAACTAGGTGGCGAAGGCCCGGCACTGATCCTGCCGCTGCGGCAACCGGAGGCGACGATCGGTGTGCTGGTGTGTGTGGGTACCGAGGTCTTCAGCGCCGATCAGCTGGAGATGATGGCGGCCTTCGCCGATCAGACCGGCCTGGCTCTGCATCTGGCCGGGGTGCAGAGCCGCGCCGTCGCGACACTGCGGGAGCTCGACGTGTTGTCCGACCGTGATCGCATCGCCCGCGATCTGCATGACCACGTGATCCAACGGCTGTTCGCCATCGGCCTGGCACTGCAGGGCACACGCGGCGGCCAGAGTGACGACACACCGCGCCGTATCTCCGGGGCACTCGACGACCTGCAGGAGGTGGTCCAGGAGATCCGCACCGCCATCTTCGATCTGCACGGTGGCAGCGTCACCAGGCTGCGGCAGCGACTCGAGGAGGCTGTATCCCGGATGACGGCGGATTCGCCGGTGCGCGCCTCCCTGCATGTCAGTGGGCCGCTGTCAGTGGTCGACGCGGCGCTGGCCGATCACGCCGAAGCCGTTGTGCGCGAGACGATCAGCAATGTGGTGCGCCATGCGCGGGCGTCGACGGTCACCGTGAACGTGACCGTCGACGACAACCTGACCGTGGCGGTCGCCGATGACGGCTCGGGCTTTCCCGAGCACGTCACCCGCAGCGGCCTGGCCAATCTGGCGGCCAGGGCCGAGGAATGCGGTGGTCGGCTGTCGATCGACAGCGGCGCCGAGGGTTCGACGGTGACCTGGACGGTACCGCTGCCCTGAGGGCGGTTCGCCGTCGCCGCCGCGGTACATCAGCTGGTACCGGTCGATCTGATCCCGGACAAGGGGTTTGGCCCAGATGCTGGTTCCACCGGGGTTGCCCGGCTCCCTGGCCTCCTCGAGTTGGCGTGCGCCGAGGCGGAAGCCCGCGACGGCGATTGCCATGGCGACGGCGATGGAACCGCCCGACACAGCGGCCAGAACACCATTCCCCCAGGCCAGCGCGGCTACCGACAAGCCGAGCGAGACGAAGGCCAACAACACGAAGACGTACGAGATGTACGTGATCATCGCGGGGCCCGGTCTTTTCGTCAGCGACATGACTTCTCCTTTCCTTCCCAATACGCTACGCGTAGCGTATCGATACGGTCAGTGTAGCGTAGATTCATGACGCAGGCACGAAGCATCGAGGACCGGCTACGTGAGTCCACACTCGAGCTGCTCCGCTCCAGCGGACCGCAGTCGGTCACCGTCGAGGCCGTGGCCGCACATTCGGGTGTGGCGAAAACGACGATCTACCGTCGTCATCGCGACCGGCGGGCACTGCTGGCAAGCGCTCTGACACAGATGGCCTCGCCGCCGCCACCGGACCCGCAGGCCGACGCCGCGCAACGGCTGCGGTGGCTGATCACCCACGCGATCGGGATGGTGCGTGACGGCATCGGTTTCGGCGGCCTGGCGGCCTTGCTCACGAAGAACGACCCGGATTTCACGGCACTCTTCCAGGAGGTCTTGAGCGCCCAGCGCGCCGAACTGGCCGCCGCGATCGACGACACCAAGGCGAATGGTTGGTTGCGGGCCGACGTCGACAACGCCACCTTGATCGACGCGATAGTCGGCGCCTACATCGCCGAGTACGCCCGCAGCCAGAACATCGACAAGAACTGGGAGAAGCGGCTGTTCGACTTCTTCTGGCCGGCGGTGCGCCCCGCCGAGGATCAGTAGCCGCTGGCCCCGGATGCGGTGGTCTTGACGGCCAGCACCTGATCGGCGCCCATGCGGGCCTCCTCAAAGGCCAGCCGGCCACCGACGAGATGGAGCCGCCACGCCCGGGTGACCTCGGGGCCGACCAGATCGACGAACTGCTCATGGTGCACTTCGAACGTCTCGATCCAGGCATCGACGGTGCGGACGTAGTGCTCACGCATCGACTCGATCCCGCGGATCTCGAGGCCGGTCTCCTGCAGGTGACGCACCGTCTGCCACAGCGGGCGCAGGTGCGTGTCCGCAACGGTGTACGAGGGGTCGATACCCTGCGATTTCTGTTGCAGCAGAAGCCGTCCCCGCGGTTTCAGCGCATCGAACATGACGGCCGCGTACCCCGGATACCGAGAGTCACCGACGTGCTCGCCCATCTCGATGGAGCTCACCGCGTCGAAAGCGCCTGCCGCCTCGGGCAATTCGCCGAACTCACGGTAATCCTGCAGCCGCACCTCGACGGCGGCACTGAGACCCCGCTCGCTGGCCCGGACCGCGATGAACCCGCGCTGCTGCTCCGACGCCGTGATGCCGGTGGCGTGCACTCCGTAATGCTCGGCGGCGTGCAGGATCAGCGCGCCCCAGCCGCAGCCGATGTCGAGCAGTCGCATTCCTTCGCGCAGGCCGAGTTTGCGGCACACCAGGTCCAGTTCCGCGGTCTGCGCGTCGTGCAGGGACTGCCCGGACTCCGAGAAGTAGGCAGCGGAGTAGGCCATGTGCTCGTCGAAGAGCAACGCGTAGAAATCCACGGGCAGGTCGGCCGGCCCCTGCGTCAGCGGCGGTGTGGGCGGGGGCCCGAGCGCACCCAGCCGCGCAGCGGTCGTGGCCACCTTCAGCCTGGACACCCGACCGCGGGACGACGGCCTGGCGCGGGCCGCCTGCCAGGCCCGCCGTAGGGCATCGGCGAGGTCGCCCTCGACGTCGACATCACCAGCGACGTAAGCCCGGGCCAGACCGACTTCGCTTGGCGCCCACAACAATCGCCGCAACGCCCGCCGATTGCGGATCACCAGCACCGGCGCGTCACGCGGACCGGCCTCGGTGCCGTCCCACGCCCGCAGCCGCACCGGCAGGGCACTGCCGGTCACCTCACGGATCAGGTCGGCCAACCGGCCCGCTGACGTCATGCCGGTGCAAACACCGTCTTGAACCGCTGCAGCGACTCCTGGATATCGCTCTTGAGCGCCCCAGCCACCAGCATGCCGATGGGCCCGAACAACGCCGGGCCACCCAGATGGACGTCGAACTGCACGGTCGAGCCGCTGGGGGCCGGCCGCACCTTGCCCATCAACTTGACCTTCACACCCCCGCGGCCGTTGCCGTTGAGTGTCATGGCCTCGGGCGGCTTGAAATGCACGATGGTCCAGCTGACCCGGTTCATCATCCCCATCACCTCGACGATGGAGTCGATGACGGTGCCCTTTTCCAGGACGTCGGGCAGCGGGCTACGCCACACCCGGTGGATCGAGAGCCACTCCTTGTACCGCGAGAGGTCCGAGGCGCACTCCCAGGCCTGCTCCGGCGGCAGAGGTACATCGACGGAGACGGACAGTTTTGCCATGACTCAGTTCGGGGTGGTCGGCGGAACCGGCGGCGACGGTGGCGTCGGAGGCGTCGGGGGCACCGGAGGATTCGGCGGCGTCTGCGGTGCGGGCGGCGGAGGTGTGGTGCCCCCATTTGCCGTGCCCTCATTCGCCTTGGCCGCCGCTTTCCGGGCGGCGTCCTGCACCTTGTTCACCGTGCCCGCGTACTTGCCGTGTGTCCTCTTGTCCACGACGTCGCCGGCCTTGTCGATCACCGTGTCCACCTTGTCGGCATTCTTGGCCAGCAGGTCTTTGCCCGTTTTCAGTGCTTTGTCGAGAAATCCCATGTCTCTCAACTTACCCGCCAGAGCCGCCGCTCCTCTCCGAGTAATCGGCCCTGCAACCACCACAGCACCTCGATGACCAGCGCCGCCAGCACCCCGATGATCAACGCGGTGGTGGTCACTTCCACATTCGACGGGTCGAGCATGAACTTCTCCCTGGCCAGCGGGATGGCGAAGATCACGACGTAGGCCAGCCCGGAGGCCGCCACCAGCGCCACCCGCCACCACTCATAGGGGCGAGCCACACACGCCAGTACCCACACCGCCGACACCAGCAGCGTCATCAGCGCCGCCGTCGACGCCTGCGTCTGCACCTGCACCGGGGCGTCCTGACCCTCGTAGGCCAGCAGGTAGGACACAAATGTCGCCGTGCCGACCACCAACCCGGTCGGAAGCGCCGCCACCATGACGCGACGGACGAAGCCCGGATGCGCCCGCTCGGTGTTGGGGGCCAGCGACAGGACGAACGCGGGGATGCCGATGGTGAACCACGCGGCGATGGTGACGTGGATGGGCTGGAAGGGGAACAGCAGCGGGTCACTCCCGAAGAGTTCGGAGCCCAGCCCGGCGATGCCGACCAGCAGCGCCAACAGCACCGAGTACACCGTCTTGGTGAGGAAAAGGTTGGAGACGCGCTCGATGTTGCCGATGACGCGACGGCCCTCGGCCACCACGTAGGGCAGCGTCGCGAACTTGTTGTCCAGCAACACTATCTGCGCCACTGCCCGCGACGCCGGGCTGCCGGAGCCCATCGCGACGCCGATGTCGGCGTCCTTGAGCGCCAGCACGTCGTTGACACCGTCCCCGGTCATCGCGACGTTGTGGCCGCGGGCCTGCAGCGCGTGCACCATGGAGCGCTTCTGATCGGGCCGCACCCGGCCGAACGTGGTGTAGTCCTCCAGCGTTTCGCCCAGTGCCTCCGTCTGGTCCGGCAGGTCACGGGCGTCCATCGCCTCACCCTGCAGACCCAGTGAGCCCGCAACCGCCCCCACCGACACCGCGTTGTCGCCCGAGATGACCTTCACCGACACCTTCTGTTCGGCGAAGTACTCCAGGGTGCCGCGGGCGTCGGGCCGGACCTTCTGCTCGAGGACCACCAGAGCCACAGGCGTCACCCGCCCCGGTGCGCCGGGCGCGTCGACCTGGTGTTCGCACGACCCGACCAACAGCACCCGCAAGCCCTTGGCGCCGATACGCTCGGCGTCCTCCGCGGCCGCCGATGCCGGATCCAGCAGCACATCGGGCGCACCGATCACCCAATTGCCGTGCCCGTCGAACGAGATGCCGCTCCATTTGGTGGCCGACTTGAACGGCGCCACCGCGGTGGCCGTCCAGCCGGGTGAGTGCGGGTAGGCCTCGGCGATGGCGAGCATGCTGGCGTTGGGCCGCGGGTCGGCGGAAGCCAGCGACGCCAGCACATCCGATGTGTCGCCGCCGCCCAGTGCTTTGACCTCGGACAGGCGCATCCCGTTCTCGGTCAGCGTCCCGGTCTTGTCGGCGCACACCACATCGACGCGGGCCAGGCCCTCGATGGCAGGCAACTCGTTGACCAGGCACTGACGCCGGCCCAGCCGGACCACCCCGACGGCGAACGCGATCGAGGTCATCAGCACCAGACCCTCGGGCACCATCGGCACCAGCGCACCGACCATACGCAGCACCGATTCCCGCCAACTGGCGTCGGTGGTGAACAGCTGGGTGTAGATGATCAGCGCACCGGCAGGCCACAGCAGCCAGGTGATGAACCGCAGGATGATGTTGATGCCGCTGCGCAGTTCGGATTTCACCAGGGTGAACTTGCTGGCCTCCTCGGCCAGCTTGGCCGCGTACGCCTCCCGGCCCACCTTCGTCGCCCGGTAGGCCCCGGCGCCGGCGACGACGAAACTGCCCGACATCACGTGGTCGCCGGCGTCTTTGGCGATCGGGTCGGCCTCCCCGGTGAGCAGGGATTCGTCGACCTCGAGATTGCTCTCCTCGACGATCACCCCGTCGACGACGATCTGGTCGCCGGGCCCGAGCTCGATGATGTCGTCGAGCACCACTTCGTTGGGCGCCAGCGGCCCGGTGCCCGATCTGCGTCGCACCGTCGGTTTGGCCTGCCCGACGATGGCCAACTGGTCCAGGGTCTTTTTCGCGCGCAGCTCCTGGATGATGCCGATACCGCTGTTGGCGATGATCAGCAGCCCGAACAGCCCGTTGATCAGGGAACCGGTGGCCAGCACGATCAGGAACAGCACACCGAGGATGGCGTTGATGCGGGTGAGCACATTGCCCCGGATGATCTCGGAGACACTGCGCGCAGCCCGGGTGGGCACGTCATTGGTCTGGCCGGCGGCGACCCGCTGGGCTACCTCGGCGTCGGACAGACCGGCGGCCGTGTCGAGAGCGGGTGTCTCGGTCATCGGGTGAAGGTCCCCCTCTGTTCGGTGTCGTAGTACTCCAGCGTCAGCCGGTCGCCGTCGAAGGTGGCTTTGGAGATGCTCCCCGGCGGGGAGTTCTCCGTGACGAAGCTGAACGTGAAAGTGTTTCCATCCCAATGCTTCAGCGGCCACACCTCACTGTGTGGCCCGACGGCCAGGCCGAGGGTGCCGCCGGCTTCGGTGACTCGTGCGTCGCCCCAGTAAGCGTTGCGATAGGTACCCACCAATTGCTGCAACGGAGGTGCCGGTGCGGGGTTGGGCGGCGGGGTCTGCCCCACCAGCGAGCCGACCGGTGCATCCATCTGGGCGAAGGCGTTGCCGTACAGCGTGCGCCAGTCCTCGCGGACCTCGCCGAACTGAACCAGATCGGCGAACTCGGCGGTCAGCGTCTCCACCAACCCGACGGGGGTGGCATTGCTCAGCGCGACGATCCCGACGTCGGCCGACGGCAGGATCACGAAGTTGGTGCCCGCACCGAGTTGGAACGCACCCGAGTGGCTGAGCGTCGTCCTGGCCGCCGATGAGCTGCCGACGTTGAAGCCGTAACCGTAGAAGCCCGAACGCATCGCGGGCTCGGTGCCGCGATCGGAGACCACCTGCGGGGTGAGGGCGGGCAGCAGCGCGGCCGGCGAGGCGATCTCGTTGCCGTTGAAGGTGCCGTCCGCCAGCACCATCGTCAGCCAGCGCGTCATGTCGTTCAGCGACGAACTCGCCCCACCCGCCGGTGACTGCGCGTCCGCGTTGCGCTGATACAGCGGCTGGAAACCGCCGTCGATCGCGATGTGCCCGACCGCCTTGTTGGGCCGGGCTTCGTAGTCGGCGAACCGCGAGCTGGTGGAGGTCATGCCCAACGGTTTGTACAAAACCTCATCCGACAGCTGCTCCCAGGTGGTCCCGGCGCCGGCGGCCACCGCCTCCGCACCGGCGGTGAGCCCGAAGTTGGTGTAGGCGTAGGAGATTCGATACGGATCGAGTGGAAGCTGAGGGAGCCGGTCCAGCACTTCGCGGCGGTCGTAACCGAGGTCTTCGAGTTCGTCGCCGGCGTGGTCGGGAAGGCCGGACCGGTGCGAGAACAGGTCACCGACGGTGACCATCCGGGTGACCGTGGGGTCCGACAACGCGAACCAGGGCAGCTTCTCCACGACCGGGGTGTCCCAGCTGATCGCGTTCGCGGTGACCTGATGTGCCACCACGGTGGCGCTCAGCGACTTCGACAGCGACGCCAGCTGGAACACCGTGTCGGGGTCGATCTTGTTGGCGGGGTCATCGCCGGCGCGGTTGTCCTTGACCCCGAAACCCTTGGCGTAGATGGTCTTTCCACCGTGGACGACGGCAACAGCCAAACCGGGGATGCCGGAGGATTTCATCAGGTCCCCGGCGATGCCGTCGAGCTTGGCCACCGCGTTCTCTACGGCGTTCTCCGGCAGCGGCATGGCCGGCACCAGCGGCGGCGGCACCAACTCGGCGCTCGGTGCCGCACCGGCCTGCGTGGTGCTGGTCTCAGCCGGTTCCGAAGGTGCCGCGCAGCCGGCGACCATGAGCATCGATACCGCTGCGATTCCGGCACGGACCAGGCAGAAGTTCACAGCGAGAACCGTAACCGGTCAGAACCGCCACCACGGGTCTAATTCGGGGTCCGGCGTGGTCGCCAGCTCCGCACCCACGCGCTCACCCGGGCGGGGCACCGCGGCCGTCACGTTCTCCGCCCGCGCCGCGACCAGCATCCGCTCCACCGGCTCCGACCACGGATGCGGCGCCAGCCGGAAAGTTCCCCAGTGGATCGGCACGAACAGCCCCTTGCCGGGGTCGGTGACGTCGCGGTGGGCGCGGACAGCCTCTTCGGGGTTCATGTGGATGTCGGGCCAGCCCGGGTGATACGCACCCACCGGCATCAGGGTCAGGTCGAAGGGGCCGTATTCGGCTCCGACGTCGGCGAAACTGGCGGTGTACCCGGTGTCACCGCCGAAGAAAGCGCGGTGGCGTGGCCCGATGACCGCCCAGCTGGCCCACAACGTGGTGTTGCGGGTGAGGAAGCGCCCGGAGAAATGCCGCGCCGGGGTGCACACCAACGTCAGCTCGCCCAGCTGGCCGGACTGTCCCCAGTCCAGTTCGACGATCCGGTCCTTGGGGACATGCCACTCACGCAGGTGCGCCCCGATGCCGAGGGGGACGAAGAAGGTGGATCGCTGGCTGCGGGCCAGCGCCTTGATGGTGTCGACATCCAGGTGGTCATAGTGGTCGTGGCTGATGATCACCGCATCGATGGCGGGCAGGGCCTCCAGCGGCGCAGGCACCTGGTGGAGGCGCTGCGGGCCGACCGCACGTGACGGTGAGCAGCGCCGGCTCCACACCGGGTCGGCCAGGATCCGGTAGCCGTCGACCTCGATGACCGCCGAGGAGTGGCCGTACCAGGTGACCGCCAGCTCGGCGGCCTCGACGCCGGTGACCGGCGTGACCAGCGGGATCTCCCCCTGCGGCGTGCTCGCGCGATTGAGCACCAGGTCGCGGACCAACATGCCCTGCTCCTGCGCCGACAGCGAGATCGTCGACGACGGCTCCGTGTTGTGGAACACCCCGTCGCGGAAATTCGGCGACCCCTTGGCCACCGCGGCGATGGCACCGGGGCCGGCACCGAGCGCCGAGGGCGTGCCGTGCAACGCGCGCAGCGCCCAGCCACCCGTCACCAGGGTGGCGGTTCCACCGACGAGTCTGACTGCACTTCTCAGCATTCAGGCACCCTGGAAATTCGGTGGACGCTTCTCCAGCCGGGCGACCTGAGCTTCGATGACGTCCTTGCTGCCCCACGCCGCGTCGAACAGCTCTTTGTGGTGTGGTGGCATTTCGGGCAGGTAGGCACCGTCGTCGTTGAGGACACGTTTGGAGTGCCGCAGCGACAGCGGCGCCAGCCCGGCGATCTCGGCAGCCCAGGCCTGCGCGTCGGCCAGCGTGCCGATCCGGTTGGCCATCCCCGTTTCCAGCGCCGTCTCTGCGCTCAACCTCTCCGCGCCCAGCAGCATGCCGCGGGCCCGGCCGTAGCCGACCAGGCTGGCCAGCCGGTGCACACTCCAGTTGTCCAGCGCCAAGCCGTATTTGGCGATCGGGAACCAGAAGTAGGCGTCGGGGGCGACAACCCGCAGATCGCAGATCATCGCCAGCTGCAGACCCGCGCCGATGGCCGGGCCGTTGATGGCGCCGATCACCGGAACCGGTACCTGGTCGATGGCGATGTTGAGAGCAACCGCCTTGTCCGGGAAGTCGGCGGCGAAGACGTCACCGGACAGATCCGCCCCGGCGCAGAACACCGTGCCCGCGCCGGTGAGCACGATGGCGCGGACGTCCTTGGCCGCTTCGGCCTGGATGGTCTCACGCAGGCCGTCCACCAGTTCGCTGTTGAGCGCGTTGCGCCGCTCCGGACGCTGCAGCTCGATGGTCGTGACGTTCCCGTCGCGGGTGACACCGATCATGCAGTCACAGTACTTAACTCCATCCGACTTCCTCGCTCCTCCTCGCCTCGTCCCTCGGCGCATCGATCGACTCGGGGCTCAAAGTCCTCGCTCCTCCTCGCCTCGTCCCTCGGCGCATCGGTCGACTCGGGGCCTAGCCTCATCCTCGTGAGCCGCATCAGCGCCGTTGAACTCCGCGACACCGTGCTCGACGAGGGGTCGTTCCAGAGCTGGGACGTTCCTCCCGTGGACGTCGGCCCCAACGACAAATACGCCGCCGAACTGGCCGCCGCCCGCGAGGCCACCGGCCTCGACGAATCGGTGCTCACCGGCGAAGGCACGGTGTTCGGGCGCCGCGTGGCAGTGGTGGCGTGTGAGTTCGACTTCCTGGCCGGATCCATCGGCGTGGCCGCCGCCGAGCGGATCACCTCCGCCATCGAACGGGCCACCGCGCTGCAGCTGCCGCTGCTGGCCTCACCCAGTTCCGGCGGGACCCGCATGCAGGAAGGCACCGTCGCATTCCTGCAGATGGTGAAGATCGCTGCCGCCGTCACGCTGCACAAACGTGCGCACCTGCCCTACCTCGTGTATCTGCGGCACCCGACCACGGGCGGGGTGTTCGCGTCCTGGGGCTCGCTGGGGCACGTGACGGTGGCCGAGCCCGGCGCGTTGATCGGGTTCCTCGGCCCGCGGGTCTACGAACATCTCTACGGCGAGCCGTTCCCGTCGGGCGTGCAGACCGCGGAGAACCTGCAACGGCACGGCGTCATCGACGGGGTGGTGCCGCTGGCGTCATTGCGCCACACCTTGGATCGCGCGCTGAAGGTGGTCACCGACTGCCCCGAATCGACCCCTGCCGCCGAGCCCGATGGTGAACTGCCCGACGTTCCCGCGTGGACGTCGATCGAGGCGTCGCGCCGGCCCGACCGGCCAGGGGCGTCGCATCTGCTGCGGCACGGGTGCACCGAGCGGGTGTTGCTGTCCGGGACCGGCCAGGGTGAGGCCGCCTCCACCACGCTGTTGGCGCTCGCCCGGTTCCAGGGGCAACCCGCGGTGGTGCTGGGTCAGCAGCGCGTGACCGGCGGCTTGGTGGGCCCGGCGTCGCTGCGCGAGGCCCGCCGCGGGATGGCGTTGGCCGCCGGTTTGGATCTGCCGTTGGTGTTGATCATCGACACGGCCGGGCCGGCACTGTCCACCGAAGCCGAGCAGGGCGGGCTGGCCGGTGAGATCGCGCGGTGCCTCTCGGATCTCGTGACCTTGGAGGTACCGACCGTGTCGGTGCTGCTGGGCCAGGGCAGCGGCGGGCCGGCGCTGGCGATGGTGCCCGCTGACCGCGTGCTGGCCGCGCTGCATGGCTGGCTGGCTCCGCTGCCACCCGAGGGTGCCAGCGCCATCGTATTCCGCGATACCGATCACGCTTCGGAACTCGCTGCGGCACAAGGGGTTCGGTCACGCGATCTGCAGCGCAACGGAATCGTCGACGTGGTGGTGGGCGAATATCCCGACGCCGCCGACGAACCCGTGGCCTTCTCCGAACGGATGTCGCGTGCCATCGCGGTGGAGTTGGCCGCGCTGCGTGAGCAACCTGCATCGGCGCGGGTGGCGGCGCGGTTGGATCGCTACCGGACGTTGGGGTTGTAACCCCTAGAACGGTGGTTCGTCGTCGTCCGGTGTGGGTGGTGGTGGGGGTGGGCGCCAGTCGGCGCTGATGTGTTCGTCTTCGTCAGGATCGTTGACCCAGGTGCACCAGGGACTGGTCGACGGTGCGCCTTTGAACCAGAAGAGTTTGAACCGCATCTCGTTGCGCCACTGACGGTCAGCGATCTCCTTGGCACGGGCCTGATTGACCCGCCGGGTCTCGGCATTCGCCGCGCGTTTGGCCGCCGCCCCGGCCCGCGCCGCGGCGATGCGTTTCGCTTTCTCGGCGCGGTGGTTGCGCCGCCGCGGCGTCGGCGCCGCACACGCGAGGTCATCAAACAACTCCGCCCCCTCGGGGGTGCTGCGATACACCCACCGGTGGGCGACGTCCAGATCACCGTGCCATCAACCAGCTGCTGACTCTGCCACCCACCGACCCCGGCATGAAACGTCTTGAGCCGGTGATGCACTCGACACTTCGGATCCAGATTCCACGGCACCGTCCACCCACCACGCAACGGCTGCTGATGATCGAAGGCGACACTGTGATCCACATCCGAGCGCCACGCCGAGCGATTGCAGCCAGGAAAACTGCACGTTAAAGACCGGCACCGCACCCACCGCAGCACCGCCGCCGAGGGCTGATACTTCACCAACTCACGCCCGTGCTGCGCCGGCGGCGCCACCGTACGTACCAGCGCCCCATCTTCGGCGATCTGACGGACCTGCTCGGCATCGATGACGCCGTAGCCGTCCAGATAACCCGGCTCGTCGCCGTCGCCGGTCACGGTGGCCGCCGGGGCAATCACATTGATGACAAACCGGGGCCCACCCGGACCGGCCTCGGCCTGCTGCGCGGCGGCCGCCGCGGCGGGGCAATCGGCGTCGCCGCACTCACATCGCAGCACCCAGCGGCGCTCCGCCAGCGGCGTCAACGCATCTACTCGGCGCTGCTCCAGGGTGCGCGGATCCTTCGGGCACACCGTGGCCGCCAACTCGGTCAACGCCTGGTCGAACACCGCGCCCGTGGCCACCGGCACCGACCCACGTACTCCGGCCGTCCCGTTCGGCAACGCCGTGACCACGATCTTGCGCGCAGCATCAGCGCGCACCCGCCGCTCCTTGGCCGCCGCCGGATCCACCCGCCGAATCGCGGTATCCACCGCAGCAAGCAGACGGGTACGCGACCAGCGCTCCCACCCCGACAGCTTGGCCGCCAGATTGCGGTCCACATCCCGCACCGCGTCATGGCCGAGGTAATCGGTGCGGGTGACGATGGCCTTCGTCGACTCCCAATCCAACCGCCCCGAGGCCAACAACCCGAAAGTCTGCGGCAAGCGGGTATCCAGCGCGTCGGCATACCCCACCAGTTTCGACGCCACCGCCGGGGCGACCCCCAACGCCGGACCCACCTCCGCCACCGTACGGGCGAACCCGGTGATCAGCGCATACCCCGGATCCGGATCGTCGCTTTCGGCCTCCAGGGTGCGCCGCCACAACAGCGGCGCAATGGCCGCCATCCGATGCGCCCACACCGCCGACTCATCGAGGCGGGAGCACTCCACCTCATTGAGTAACGCAGACGCATCGAATGTCTCGAACATGTGTTCGATCATGCCATCGGGGGCCGACAGAATCCGGTGAGTTTGTCAGACCCGAGGAGCACCCTGAACCCATGACCGAAACCCGAACCTATCCGCACGGCGTGCCCTGTTGGGTCGACGTCGTGGCCACCGATCTCGATGAGGCCAAACGCTTCTACAGCGGGCTGTTCGACTGGACGTTCCAGGACGCCATACCTGCCGACGCGCCCGGTAGCTACCTGATCGCCACCCTGGGCGGCCGTGATGTCGCGGCCATCTCACCCGCCGAGGAGGGTGAGGAGGTGGCCTGGCGCACCTACATCGCCGTCGACGACGCCGACGCCACCGCGCAGGCAGTCGAAGCTGCGGGCGGCACCGTCACCCTGGCGCCCGTCGATGCCGGCCCGGGCGGTCGGCAGGCGGGCTGCCTGGATCCACGTGGGGCCGCGTTCCGGTTGTGGCAGCCGCGAAATCGGCCGGGCGTTCAGGTGGCCAACGAGCCAGGGTCGTGGAACTTCAGCGATCTGCAGACCTCGGACCCGCAGGCAGCGGCGGCGTTCTATGCGCCGTTGTTCGGCTGGGAAATCGATGATGTCGGCTTCGCGACGCTTATCCGCCGTCCCGGCTACGGCGACCATCTCGAGGCGACGGTGTACCCCGACATCCGGGCGGTGCAGTCGGAGATCAGCGCGCCGCCGGGCTTCGCGGACGCCGTGGCGTGGCTGGCTCCCGCTGACACGGATTTCTGGCAGGTGACCTTCGCGGTGGCCGACCGGGACAGCTCCGCGGACACCGCTGACGGGCTCGGGGCCACCATCGTCGCCACCGAGGACACCGCGTGGACCAAGACCGTGACCATTCGCGATCCGCAGGGCGCGCTGCTGACGTTAAGCCAGTTCACCCCGCCCGGCGCCTAACCTGGCCGCGCGCTCACGAGTGCGGTAGAACAACACCACCACCGCGGCGGCCACCTCAACCAGGGCGATGACGGTCGCAAGAGCCATCAGCGCTGACGGCGCCGATACCGCCGTCAGGTGCAGCGGTGCGCCGTGCTGGTGTGTGCTCCCGCCGAGGTGCACGGCCACCATGCCGAGATTCATCAACGCCACCAGCGTCCAGGCCCGCAACGAGCCGTCCCGCCACAGCTCCCAGGCGCAGAACAGGCACACCCCGAGCATCGCCACCAGCAGCGCTGCGATGGCCGGTGCGCCGGCGTGCCCCAGCATGAGCGCGTGCAAGGCCGCCGAGCACACCGCCAGCAGCGCGCACAGGCGCCGACCGGTGAGGGCGCAGGCGCGACCGACGGACATGGTTCAACTCTGACACCGCTGGGCCACCTCCGCTGGGTGAACCGCGTTCTCAGACACGCGCGGGCACCGACAGCGGCTCGGACACCTTGTCCGCCAGTGAGTTGTCGGTGAACGCGCCGCGGTAGCGGGCGGCCGGATGGGTCGAGGGCACGCGGTCAGCTCCCCCGCCGGACAGCTTGTGCCGCAACGTGCCCGACTTGTCGGTCGAGATCAAACCGCGTCTGCGGAGCTCGGGAAACAGCAGCTCGGCGATATCGCTGAAGGTGTGCGGGCGCACCGCATGGAAGACGTTCACCCCGTCGATCCCCGCGTCTCGCCACTCCTCCAGTTTGTCGGCGACCTGTTCGGGGGTACCGACAATGCGGCTGCTGCGTTCGAACGCGCGGCCCAGATCGGCGATCGTCGGGTCATCGGTACCCGCGGACTCGCCCGCCCAGCGCGCCCAACCCTGCACACCGCGGAACTCGCCGAGCTGCGAAAGTGGTGTCTCCAAGGGCAGCGCTCCGGCGTCGATACCGGCGTCACCGAGGATGTGGCACAGCACGCCCTCGACGGACAGCAGCTCCTCCATCCGGGCTTCCTTCTCACGGGCCTCGTCCTCGGTGCGGCCCACCACCAGCGAGAGCCCCTGGAAGAACTTGACGTCATAGGGGTCGCGGCCGTAATCGGATGCGAGGGAACGGGTTTCCTCGATCAGGCCACGTGCCGACGCCGGATCCGGGCTGGAGATGAACACCCCTTCTGCGTTGCGGGCCGAAAAGCGTTGCCCCACCGGGGAAGCGCCGGCCTGGAACAGGAACGGGACCCGCTGCGGTGACGGCGCGACGAAGTGCGGCCCCTCCACCGAGAAGTGCTCACCGACGTGGTTGATGCGATGGATCTTGGAGGCGTCGGCGTGCACGCCGGCGGCTTTATCGGCGACGAGGGCGCCCTCGTCCCAGGAGCCTTCCCACAACTTGTAGGCAACGTCGACATACTCCGCAGCGATCTCGTAGCGCAGGTCGTGCTCGATGAGCTTGTCGTGCCCGTAGTTGCGATAGGTGTTGTCGGAGAAGCTGGTGACGATGTTCCAGCCCACCCGGCCACGGGTGTAGTGATCCAAAGTCGAGATGCGCCTGGCGAAGTCGAACGGCGGGCTCTGCACGATGGAGCTGGTGTACACCAGGCCGATGTTCTTGGTGGCGGCGGCCAGCGCCGAGATGAGCACCGACGGGTCGTTGGTCGGGATCTGCATGCCCTCGCGGGCCACCAGCTCATACGATCCGTTCCACGGTGAGCGCAACCCGCTGACATCGGCAAAGAACAGCAGGTCGTAGCCGGCCCGATCGACTTCCCGGGCCAGCTCGGTCCAGTGCTCCAGAGAGTTGATCTGGTGGTTCTCGGCCGACGGATCGCGCCACAGCCCGTGGATGACGTGCGACGGCGTGTTCATCACGAATGCCGAGTAATACAGCGGACGGTTTTTGGGCGGTTTTGGCACCAAGCCACCCTAGGAGCGCCACTGCCGGCCGTCGGGGGTTCAAATCAGCGTGGTCGGAACTCGTGGCCGGAACTAGAGCCCCAGCAGCCGCGTCGACTCCTCGCGCATCTGCACCTTGCGGACCTTGCCGGTCACCGTCATCGGGAACTCGTCGACGATGTGCACATAACGCGGGATCTTGAAGTGCGCCAACTTGTTCGAGGCGAACGCCCGAAGTGCCTCTGCATCCAGCGGTTCACGGTCGGCGCGCATCCGGATCCACGCGCAGATCTCCTCGCCGTACTTGACGTCCGGAACACCGATCACCTGCGCATCCTCGATGTCGGGATGGGTGTAGAGGAACTCCTCGATCTCGCGGGGGTAGACGTTCTCGCCACCGCGGATGATCATGTCCTTGATCCGGCCCACCACATTGCAGTAACCGTCGTCGCGCATCACGGCCAGATCTCCGGTGTGCATCCACCCATCGGAATCGATTGCCTCGCTGGTCTTCTCGGGATCATCCCAGTAGCCCAGCATCACCGAGTAACCGCGGGTGCAGAACTCGCCTGGCTCACCGCGGGGTACCACCTCACCGGTGTCGGGATCGACGATCTTGATCTCGACATGGGGATGTGCGCGCCCGATCGAGGCGGTACGCCGCTCGAGATCGTCGTCTATCAGGGTCTGACACGACACCGGCGAGGTCTCGGTCATCCCGTAGGCGATCGCCACTTCGTCCATGTGCATATCGGCGATGCAACGCTTCATCACCTCGACGGGGCACACCGCACCGGCCATGATCCCGGTGCGCAACGACGACACGTCCTTGTCCGCGAAATCAGGGTGGCCCAGCATCGCGATGAACATCGTGGGCACGCCGTACACACCGTTACAGCGTTCTGCGGCAACCGCATCCAGGGTTGCCCCCGGATCGAAACCGGGCGCCGGAATGACGATGGTGGCGCCGTGGCTGGTACACCCGAGGTTGCCCATCACCATGCCGAAGCAGTGGTAGAACGGCACCGGGATGCACAACTTCTCCCCGGGTTGCAGCGCGATCATCTCGGTGACGAAGAACCCGTTGTTGAGGATGTTGCGATGCGAGAGGGTGGCACCCTTGGGGAATCCTGTTGTACCGGAAGTGTATTGGATGTTGATCGGGTCGGTGTTGCGCAGCTTCGCACCCCGGGCGTGCAGCTGATCGGCGGAGACGTCCGCCGACCGGGCGCACAACCGGTCCCAGTCCTCGGTACCGAGGAAGATCACATCCTGGACGTCGGCACGCACCTCGGCCACCATCGTCACGTAGTCGGAGGTCTTGAAACCCGTCGCCGCGATCAGCGTCCGCACCCCGGATTGCCGTAACACGTAAGCCAATTCATGTGTCCGGTAGGCCGGGTTGATGGTCACCAGCACGGCGCCGATCTTCGCCGTCGCGTACTGTACGAGGACCCATTCGGCGCAGTTCGGAGCCCAGATACCCACCCGGTCACCCGCCTGCACACCGAGTGCCATCAGGCCGCGCGCCACCACGTCGACATCGGCGTCGAACTCGCGGTAGGTCCAGCGCCGGTCACCCGCCACATCGACCAGGGCGTCCACGTCCGGGTACGCGGCCACCGTGGCCTCCAGGTTGGCCCCGATCGTCATCTCCAGGATCGGGGTGTTCGTCGGTCCAGAGTCGTAAGAGTTCACTGCACCAGGTCCTCATAGCGGTATTCGGTGGCGATCGGAGCTCCGGCCTGATGGGCCTCCTCTTCCCGGCGGCGCAGCTCGACGCGCCGGATCTTGCCGGAGATGGTCTTGGGCAGCTCGGAGAACTCCACCCGCCGCACCTTGAGGTAGGGGGCGAGGTGGTCACGGGCGTGCTCGAGGATGGCCTTGGCGGTCTCTTCGGACTCCTCCCAACCCGCGGCCAGCGCGATATATGCCTTGGGCACCGCCAGCCGGGTGGCGTCGGGTTGCGGAACCACGGCCGCTTCCACCACCGCGGGATGCTCGATCAACACGCTTTCCAACTCGAACGGCGAGACCTTGTAATCGGAGGACTTGAACACGTCATCGGTGCGGCCGATGTAGGTGATGTAGCCGTCTTCGTCGCGGCTGGCGACATCACCGGTGTGGTAGTAACCGCCTGCCATGACGGTGGCGTTGCGCTGCGGGTCCCCGAGGTATCCGGTCATCAGGTTCAGCGGGCTGCGGCTCAGGTCCAGACAGATCTCCCCCTCGTCGGCCAATTCGCCACTCACCGGGTCGACGAGCACCACCGGGACACCGGGCATCGGCCGGCCCATGGACCCGGCTTTGACCGGTGCGCCCGGGG
This sequence comes from Mycolicibacterium sp. SMGY-1XX, assembly GCF_059132455.1. NCBI lineage: Bacteria > Bacillati > Actinomycetota > Actinomycetes > Mycobacteriales > Mycobacteriaceae > Mycobacterium > Mycolicibacterium sp. SMGY-1XX. The sequence goes on along the minus strand of NZ_CP101139.1, from coordinate 1,036,802 downwards.
TGTTACCCACCTGCAGGGTGGTCTCGGTCTGACCGAAGCCGTCGCGAATGGTCAGCCCCCACGCCCGTTCCACCTGCGCGATGACGTCCGGGTTCAGCGGTTCCCCGGCGCCCAGGACCTCACGCAGGCCTTCCGGTTTCGCACCGAGATCGGCCTGGATCAGCATCCGCCACACCGTCGGGGGCGCACAGAAGGTGTTCACCTTCGCCCGTCGCAACTGGTTCAGCAAGGCGGTGGCATCGAAGCGGGCGTAGTTGTAGACGAAGATCGTGGCCTCGGCGATCCACGGGGCGAAAAAACAGCTCCAGGCGTGTTTGGCCCAGCCCGGCGAGCTGATGGCCAGATGTACGTCACCGGGTTTCACGCCGATCCACGCCATGGTCGAGAAGTGCCCGACGGCGTAACTGATCTGAGAATGCTCGACGAGTTTGGGCTTGCTGGTGGTACCGGAGGTGAAGTAGATCAACATGGGGTCGTCCACCGAGGTCACCGCTTCGAACTTCTGCGGCTGTTCGTCGTAGGCGTCGGTGTAGGTGTGCCAGCCGTCCACGGGCTCGCCGACCACGATGCGCGTGTAGTCGCCGTCGACCTGCGCGAACTTGGCGGTGTCGGCGGTGTTGGCGACGACGAAGCGTGCGCCGCCGCGGCTGATCCGGTCACTCAGATCCGCCGCGCCCAGCGCCCCGGTGGTGGGCATGATGATGGCGCCCAGCTTGGCGATGGCCAGCATGGCCTCCCACAGTTCGACCTGGTTCCCCAGCATCAGGATCACCCGGTCGCCCTTGCCGACGCCCCGCGCGCGCAGCCACACCGCCACCCGGTCGGAGCGTTGTGACATCTCGGCGAAGCTGACCTTCTGCTCGGAGCCGTCGGCTTCGACGATCCACAGGGCCGGCCGGTCATTACCGGCGGCAATGACGTCGAACCAGTCGACGGCCCAGTTGAACGTGCCGGTCAGACGGGGCCATTCGAAGCTCGCGACCGCTTTGTCATAGTCGCTGATGACGTCGACCAACTGGTCGCGCGCGCTGCGGTACAGATCGGTGTTGCTCATACCAACTAGGATCTACGTCACAGTTGTCCGTGCACTACCCCCGAAAGAGGGTGAATTCGTGACCGTGCTGCGGCCGCGCGACACTGACGCGGTTCGTGCCGAACTGCGTGGCATTGCGGCCGAGGCCGCCGTACCGGTGCTCTTCGGCGGCGAGGTACAGGGCGGCAGCCTGTTGCTCACCGAGTTCGTGGGCACCCGCACCAGTGGACTGCGCGGCCTCACCGTGCACCGCAACTCCGGCCTGGGCGGCGCGAGCATGGTTTCCGGCCGCGCACTGTCGGTGTCCGATTACCGCAACGCCGCGTCCATCACCCACGACTACGACGCGCCGGTGCTGACCGAGGGCATTCGCAGTGTGCTGGCCGTACCGGTGGTGGTCGACGGTCAGCCGCGGGCGGTGCTCTACGGCGCGCACCGGGCCAGCGCGCCGATCGGCGGACGGACCGCCGAACTGATGCTCGCCGCGGCCCACCGGCTGGGCCGCGAGCTGCACGTACGCGACGAGGTGGACCGGCGGATGCGGCTGCGCGAGGCCGCCCTGGCCGGCGCCATGGGCGCCGACGAAGACGTCCGCGCGGTACACGCCGAGCTGCGCCGGCTCGCCGCCGCGGCCGAAGCGCCCACCCCTGCGCAGCTCCAGGCGCTGGCCGATCAGTTGGCGGGCGGAGTGACGGGCGCACCCGGTGCGCCGCTGGGCCGGTCGCCGAGCCCGAGGGACGAGGGCGACAGCGGGCCGGCCCCATACAAACTGAGCGGACGCGAGCTGGATGTGCTGGCCCAGGTGGCGTTGGGTTGCACCAACGCTGAGGCGGCGCAACGTCTTTCATTGAGGCCGGAGACCGTCAAGAGCTACCTGCGCAGCGCCACCACCAAACTGGGCGCCCGTACCCGCTACGAGGCCGTGTCCAAAGCCAGGTTGGCCGGACTGCTGCCGTGACCCTGGAGACCGACTACCTGGTGATCGGTGCGGGTGCCACGGCAATGGCGTTCGTCGACACCCTGGTCGGTGAAACCTCCGCACAGGTGGTGATGGTGGACCGCAACCACCAGCCCGGCGGGCACTGGAACACCGCGTACCCGTTCGTGCGGCTGCACCAGCCGTCGGCGTACTACGGCGTGAACTCGCGCCGGCTCGGTACCGACACCATCGACAGCGTGGGCCTCAACGCCGGGTTCTACGAGTTGGCCGGTGGCGCAGAGGTGTGCGCGTACTTCGACACCGTGATGCGGGCGCACCTGTTGCCGACCGGACGCGTGTCGTACTTCCCGATGAGCGAGTACCTCGGTGACGGCCGGTTTCAGACGTTGGGCGGTGAGGTGGTCGAGGTGACGGCGCGGCGACGCATCGTCGACACCACTTACGTCGGGGTGACGGTGCCGTCCATGCGGCCACCGCCCTATCCGGTGGCCGACGGTGTGCGGTGTGTGGCACCGAATGAGTTGCCGCGCCTACCCTCTCATGATCACTATGTGATCGCCGGCGCGGGCAAGACCGCGATGGACACTGTTCTGTGGCTGTTGCGCCACGAGGTCCGGCCGCAGCAGCTGACGTGGATCAAACCGCGCGATTCGTGGCTGCTGGATCGTGCCGCGATCCAGCCCGGGAAGACGTTCGCCAAACGCGTACTCGCCGACGTCAGTGCACAACTGCGCGCCGTCGACGCGGCCGAGTCCGTGGACGACCTGTTCACCCGGCTCTCCGACGCCGGCTGCCTGCTGCGCATCGACGAGTCGGTGACCCCGCAGATGTACCGGTGCGCCATCGTGTCCGCGGCCGAACTGGAGCAGCTGCGCCGCGTCGAGAACGTGGTGCGCATGGGTCACGTGCTGGCCATCCACAGCGACCACGTGGTGCTGGAACACGGTTCATTGCCCGCGCAGACCTCGACCCTCTACATCGACTGCAGCTCGGACGGTCTGGGCAGCCGCGGTGTGGCCACCGTGTTCGACGGTGACACCATCACGCTGCAGACCGTGCGCACCTGCCAGCCGGTGTTCAGCGCGGCCGTCATCGCCCACGTCGAGGCCGCGCACGCCGACGACGCCACCCGCAATGCCTACTGCCAACCGGTGCCGAACCCGCACGAACCGCTGGACTGGCTGCGAATGATGTTGGCTTACAACAGCAATCAATTGCGGTGGTTCTCCGACCCGGACATGATGGCATGGCTGGACACGGCGCGGCTGAACGTGCTGAGCCACGCAACGGCAGCGGTGAGCGAACGCGCCCGGGCCAAGATCATCGAGATGCTCTCGTCGCAGTTGCATCGCACCAACACCAAGCTGGAGATGCTGCTGTCCGTCAGTTCCGGGTGAATTCCCAGATGTCACCGCCCAGCGGAATCAGCGGGACGACGCGGGCGGGCACCCGCGTGGGATTGCGGTAGCCGGCCTGCTCCAGCCTTGCCAGGATCCGGTCTCGATCCTCGTCGGTGTTGTCGTAGGCGCTCGACGCGGCATAGAACAACCGGTCACCGGCGGCCGACAGATCCGGGAAATTCGTCGCGAGCTCGTGCTGCGGCGCGGCATACACCGCGGTGCCGGGATCGGCATGCCACAGCACGGCGGGCAGGACCCCGATCGCGGCGGTATCCGCGATCAACGCATCGGCCTGCCGGATGTCGAGAACCTGCTGCTGTTCGGACCGGTGCCAGACGAACACCGACGTGCCGATGAGCGCGCCGACAAGCAGCACCGGAACCACCGCGGCCGACACGGCGTGCGGAATCTCGTGGTGGCGGGCGTGCGCCAGTTGCGCGACGGCCACGAACAGCAACGGGGTGAGGAAGTGCAGGTATTGCAGGCCGATGGCATGCACGGGGCTGACGCACAGGACATACAGCGCCACGACGACGCACCAGGTGGCGACGGCGGTGAATGCCGGTAGGTACTCGATGCTGATCATCCCCGGCAGCGAGCGTGGCCGGCTCCTGGCAGCCTTGATCGCGAAGCGCACCACCAGGTAGGTGGCGACGAACCCGACCAGCACATTGAGCACGTTGACCACGATGAAGACGGGGTTGTGCCAGTCGAGCAGGCCGTACGGCAGCGGGTAGGCCCAGTCCAGCGGGTCGAAGATCTGGAACGTCGTCGCCAGCACCGACCCCACCCGTTGCGCGAAACCGGCGAACGTGAACGCCTGGGCCTGCCTGTCGGCGCGCTCCAGCGATTCGAGGAAACCGGGGTGTAGCAACAGGGACACCACCACCGCGGCCAGGACGGTTCCGGCCATCCGCAGGACCGGGGTGTAGGCGGCGCGGCGGGCCAGGACGGCGGCCGCGAACAGCAGCATCACGGCGGCGGGGATGACGAAGTGGAATTGCGTCAGCAGCCCCGCTGCCACGACGACGCCGATGGCCACCACATAACGGTCCTGCCGCTTTGTCAGCCACAGGACGACCAGAAGCAGCAGCAATGCGGTGAGCATGGAGAACAACGCGTACTGACGCACGACGGCCAAGGCCGTTCGGGTGGGCAGGCTGAGCATCCACGCCAGCGTCGCCACAAAACTCACCGGCGCCGACACCGACAGCACCCGGCACACCGCGTAGATGACGATGACACCGACAACCAGGATCACCAGATTCAGGAGCAAGCCGGCGGTGACCGAGACGCCGAAGACGCCGAACCAGCTGTGCAGTAGCCAGAAATACAGCGGCGGATGGATGTCGTAGTGCACCAGATCCTGGCTGATCTGCCCGAAACAGCCGAAACCCTGCCACTGCCAGTACTGCTGCCAGTCCGACGCCGCGACCCACGCCGCGGTGGGAATCGACTGCTCGTAACGGCCCTGATTGCAGGTGGCGCCGATGACGCTGATGACGTCGTCGTGGTCAATCAGGACGACGGCGGCCAGCCTCGGCAGATACACCGCGATGCCGACCAGGACGAGTGTGAGCACCAACCAGCGATCGGACGTCTTGTGCTGTACAGACGTCGTGATGCGGCCAAGTGTCATCGATTCCCGCCCCGGTATCGCCCCCACGATCTCGCGCGGTCGACACTAGCGGTTTCGACGTGCCGCCGAGGTCAAGCCAGCGAATGCACCCAGGCCTGGTGCAGTGCGGCGTAGTGACCGCCGGTGTCGCGGATCAACTCGGCGGGCGGGCCGTCCTCGATGATGCGGCCGTGCTCGAGCACCAGCACCCGGTCGGCGACCTCCACCGTCGAGAGCCGGTGTGCGATCACCAGGGCCGTGCGGTCGGCCAGCACCGTCTCCAGCGCCTGCTGCACCATCCGCTCGCTGGGGATGTCCAGCGACGAGGTGGCCTCGTCGAGGATCAGCACCGCGGGGTCGGCGAGGAAGGCCCGCGCGAACGCCACCAGCTGACGCTGGCCGGCCGAGAGCCGGCCGCCGCGCTTGGCGACGTCGGTGTCGTAGCCGTCCGGCAGCGCGGTGATGAACCTGTCCGCGCCCACGGCCTCGGCGGCGGCACGCACTTCGGCGTCGGTGGCCTGAGGTTTACCGAAACGGATGTTGTCGGCGATGGTGCCGTCGAACATGAAGTTCTCCTGCGTCACCATCACCACGTGCCTGCGCAGTTCGTTCTGGTCGAGATGGCGCAGGTCCGTGTTGTCGAGAGTGACGGCGCCCGAGGTGGGGTCGTAGAACCGGGCGATGAGTTTGGCGATGGTGGTCTTTCCCGCGCCGGTGGTGCCGACGAGCGCAACGGTCTGCCCGGCGGGCACCGTCAGGTCCAGATCGGGCAGCACCGGCCGGCCCGGCACGTACTCGAAGCCCACGTGCCGGAACGCGACCTCACCGCGCACCTGGTCCAGCCGCGCAGGGGCGGCCGGGTCGGCGATCGCGGGAGCGGTGGCCAGCACGCCGGCCAACTTCTCCAGCGCGGCGGCCGCCGACTGGAAGGTGTTGAAGAACTGGGTGATCTCCTGCATCGGTTCGAAGAACATCCGCAGATACAGCAGGAACGCGGCCAGTGTGCCGATGGTCATCTCGCCGTGCAGCACGCGGTAACCGCCGTAGAGCAGCACCACGCCGGTGGTGAGGTTGCCGACGAGTTTGACGCCCGGCATGAAGACGGCCAGCAATTTGAACGTCTTCTCGTTGATGTCCTTGTACCGGTCGGCGACTTCTTCGAAGATCTCCTGGTTGCGCTGCTCGCGACGGTAGGCCTGTACGGCCTTGATGCCCGTCATGGTCTCGACGAATTGCACGATCACCAGTGCCGCGCTCTCGCGGACCTCGCGGTAGGTCTTCGCCGACTCCGAGCGGAACCAGGCCGCCATCAACAGCAGGATCGGGAAAGCGACCAGGCACATCAGACCCAACCGCCAGTCGAGCACCACCAGCAGCACCGCCGTGCCGAACAACGTCAGCACCGCGGTGATCAGGCTGTCGAAGCCGTTCTGCAGCATTTCCTGAATGGCGTCGACGTCATTGGTGGAACGGCTGACCACCCGGCCGGAGGTGTAGCGGTCGTGGAACGCGACATCGAGGCGGCCGAAGTGCCGGAAGATCCGCCGCCGCAGTTCCAGCAACGCACTCTGACCGATGCGACCCGACCGGCGCAGGAAGAACATCCGGCTGATCGCCTGAACCAGCACCACCGCGCAGAGGGTGGCCACGATCAGGATCAGTTCGCGTGCCGAGCCGCCGTCGACGATGGGCGGGATGCCGTGGTCGATACCGCGCTGGATCAGCAGCGGCACCGTCAGCCGCGCGGCGTTCTCGATGACAACGACGACGGCCAGGATCAGCACCGCCGTCTTGAACGGGCGCAGCAGGTCGAACAACAGCGCTTTGGCCTCGCGCCGCCGCGGCTGCTGCTCATCGATGGGCAGGTTATCGTCCTGCTGGTCGTCGAAGCGGCCGCGCCACCCGGCACTCTGGCGCGAGGTGGTGACCGTCATCGCCGCTCCCCTTCCATCCCGGCGAATTCGCGTGCGGCGCAAGCGTCTTCGGTTGCGTGCTGTTCGCAGTATTCCTGCTCGAGTTCGGCACGTCCGTCGGTCCAGCCCGGTTCGGGTTCCGCGCCGTCGTCGAGTTCGTCATCGGCGGCCAGCAGGTACCGGTAGGCCGGCACCGTCTCGAGCAGTTCCGAGTGGGTACCGACGTGGGTGATCGTGCCGTTCTGCAGCAGCGCCACCTGATCGGCCAGCAGCACGGTCGACGCGCGGTGGGCGACGATGATGCCCGTCACCGACACGAGCACCCGGCTCAAGGCGTCGGTGACCGCCGCCTCGGTGTGGACGTCGAGCGCCGACAGGGTGTCGTCGAGTACCAGGATCTTCGGGCCGGCCAGGATGGCGCGAGCCAGGGAAAGCCGTTGCCGCTGCCCGCCGGACAGGCTCATGCCCTGCTCGCCGATGCGGGTGTCCAGGCTGTAGGGCAGGTCGTAGACGAACCCCGCCGCGGCCACGTCGATGGCCTCGGACAGGTCGGCTTCAGAGGCGTCGGGGCGGCCCAGTTTGAGGTTCTCGGCCACCGACATCGAGAACAGCGTCGGGTCCTCGAACGCCGTGGCCACCGCTTCCCGCAGCGCGGGCAGGCTCAGCTCGCGGATGTCGGTGCCGTCGACCCTGATCTCACCCTCGGTGACGTCGTAGAGGCGTGACAGCAGCGCCGCCAGCACCGACTTGCCCGAGCCCGTCGCACCCACCAGCGCCATGGTCTGCCCCGGTTCCACGGTGAGGTTCACATGACGCAGCGCCCAGTCGTCGTCGGCGGCGTCAGGGAACCGGAAACCGACGTCGACTAGTTCGAGACGGCCACCGCGCGGAGTGTCGGCCTCGGGCCCGTCGGTGATCTCACGGGGGGCATCGAAGATCTCGGCGATGCGGTTTGAGGCGGTGAACGACTCCTGCATCATCGACAGCAGGAAACCCAGTGAGGCGATGGGCCACACCAGCGACAGCATCATGGTGATGAACGCGACGAGCGTGCCCATGGTGACCGCCCCGGTGCCGGCGGCGTAGGCGCCGAAACCGAGCACGATGATCAGCGTCAGGTTCGGGATGATCTCCAGCAGGGTCCAGAACTTCGCGGACACCCCGACTTTCGCGATCTGGGTGTCGTACAGCTTGGAGGCCTGGGCGTCGAACCGGTCGTAGACGTACTGCTCGCGACCGAACGACTTGACCACACGCACCCCGAGGGCGGCCTCCTCGACGTGGGTGGCCACGTGGCCGGCCTGGTCCTGGGCCAGCCGGGACAACCGGGTGAACTCGCGCTCGAAGTGCAGCACCGTCAACGTGATGGGCACGATGGACGCCACCACCACCACACCCAGCGGCCAGTACATGGCCAGCAGGATGCCGGTGACGACCACGATCTGGATGGCGTTGAGCACCAGGAACACCAGCCCGAACGACAGGAACCGGCGGATGGACGACAGGTCGTTCATCACCCGGGACAGCAGCTGCCCGGACTGCCAGCGGGTGTGGAACGACATGGGCAGCACCTGCAGCCGGGCATACAGGTCCTTGCGGATATCGGCTTCCACACCCATGGTGGCGCGCGCGACCAGCCAGCGGCGGATGAACCAGAGCACCGCCTCGGTGATGCCCACACCGAGGGCGGCCGTGCCGAGGATCCACAGCCCCCGCTGGTCTTGCTGCCGGACCGGGCCGTCGATGACCGCCTTGGTCATCAGCGGGATCGAGATGGTGGCCACCAGGCTGGCGAGCGCGACGAGGATCATCGCGATCCACCGCGTCTTGTACGGCTTCAGGTACGGCAGCAGGCGCAGCAGATCCGAGGCGGAGCGAACTCTGGCCGGGGCAGGCGCGATCGCCGGTTCCGAGCGGAGCCCGTCGTGCGCGCGCATCAGATCACCACTTTTCGTCTCGTGTCGTACTCCAAGTCATAGACCACGCCGCCGACAGGAACACCGGTGCTGACCCCCGCATTCCAGATTGCCACGCTTGTCTAATCAATAACGGGTCAAGCGGCCTGTCGACCGAACTGCGTTTCGTACAGTTCGGCGTACCGGCCACGCCGTGCCAGCAACCGCTCGTGGGTGCCGCGTTCGACGATGCGGCCGTCTTCGACGACCAGGATCAGGTCGGCCGCGCGCACCGTGGACAGCCGGTGCGCGATCACCAGCGACGTCCTTCCGGCCAGTGCCTCCGAGAGTGCCTGCTGCACAGCCACTTCCGATGAGGAGTCCAGTGCGGCCGTGGCCTCGTCGAGAACCACCACCCGGGACTTGCCGAGTAGCAGCCGGGCGATGGTCAAGCGCTGCCGCTGACCACCGGAGAGGCGGTACCCGCGTTCACCGACCACCGTGTCGAGCCCGTCGGGCATGTCGGCCACCACGTCGTCCAGCCGGGCCCGGCGCAGCGCGGCCCACAGTTCGGCGTCGGTGGCCCCGGGTTTGGCCAGCCGCAGATTCGCACCGATGGTCTCGTGGAACAGGTGCCCGTCCTGGGTGACCAGCCCGACGGTGTCCCGCAGGGACTGCGCGGTCAGGTCACGCACGTCGACCCCGGCCAACCGGACGGCGCCGGAGTCGACGTCGTACAGGCGGGCCAGCAGGGACGCGATGGTCGACTTGCCCGCACCCGAAGACCCGACCAGCGCAATCATCTGACCGGGCTCGGCACGGAACGAGACGCCGTGCAGTACCTCGGCACCGCCGCGGTCGTCCAGCACGGCGACCTCCTCCAGCGAGGCCAACGACACCTTGTCCGCGGACGGATAGCTGAACCGCACGTCGTCGAAATGGACGGACACCCCGCCGTCGGGAACGGGGCGGGCGTCGGGTTTCTCCTGGATCAGCGGAACCAGGTCCAGCACCTCGAACACCCGCTCGAAGCTCACGAGCGCCGACGCGATCTCGACGTGGGCGTTGGCAAGTGCGGTCAGTGGGGCATAAAGACGGGTCAGCAGCAGCGCCAGCGACACGATGGCACCGGCTTGCAGTGCACCGCCGATCGCCAGCACCCCGCCCAGGCCGTACACCAGCGCCAGTGCCAGCGCCGACATCAGCGTCAGCGAGTTCATGAACGTCGCCTGCAGCATTGCGGTCTTGACGCCGATATCGCGCACCCGGCCGGCCCGGGCGGCGAACTCCCCGGATTCGCTGGCGGGATTGCCGAACAGCTTGATCAGCGTCGCCCCCGGAGCGGAGAACCGCTCGGTCATCTGGGTGTTCATGGTGGCGTTGTGGATGGCGCTCTCCCGGCTCAGCCGGGCCATGGTGCGGCCGATCCGGCGCGCAGGCAAGAGGAACAACGGCATCAACACCAGCGACAGCAACGTGATCTGCCAGGAGATACCGAGCATCACCACCAATGTCAGGGTCAGCGTCACCACGTTGGTGACGACGCCGGACAACGTGTCGGAGAAAGCGCGCTGCGCACCGATGACGTCGTTGCCGAGGCGGCTGACCAGCGCCCCGGTGCGGGTGCGGGTGAAGAAGGCCACCGGCATGCGCTGCACGTGATCGAACACCGCGGTGCGCAGATCCAGGATCAAACCCTCACCGATGGTCGACGACAGCCAGCGGGTCACCATCGCGATCCCCGCTTCGGCCACCGCCACCGCGGCGATCACCAGCGCCAGGATGACGATCACGCGGGCGGCGCCGCCGTGCACGATCTCGTCGACCACGCGCCCGGCCAGCAGCGGGGTGGCCACCGTCAGCAGCGCACTGACCACGCTGATCGCGACGAACAGGCCCAATCGGCGGTGGTGCCGGGCCGAGAACGTCCAGATGCGTCTGAGCAGCGAGGTATCGGCCAGTGCGCGCAGGTCAGCACGATCTGACTTGATCTGCCGGTACAGCGTGTGCCGGGCTACGGTCTCGATGCTCATGAATCCACCGTAGGACCTCAACTAATGTTCAGGTCAAAAGCTTCCCGTCAGGAAGGTTGCCAACGCGCCTTCCCGACACACAGGACTCGATCAGGCAAGATGTCGGGCATGGACAGTGGATCGGCCTCACCCCGGGTCTTGGTGGTTGACGACGATGCCGACGTGCTCGCTTCGCTGGAACGCGGGCTGCGGTTGTCCGGATTCGAGGTCTCGACCGCCGTCGATGGCGCCGAGGCACTGCGCAGCGCCACCGAAACCCGCCCCGATGCGATCGTGCTCGACATCAACATGCCCGTCCTCGACGGGGTGAGCGTGGTGACCGCACTACGGGCTATGGACAACGACGTGCCGGTGTGTGTGCTCTCGGCCCGCAGCTCGGTCGACGATCGGGTGGCCGGCCTGGAAGCCGGCGCCGACGACTACCTGGTGAAACCTTTTGTGCTGGCGGAACTGGTGGCGCGGGTGAAAGCGCTGTTGCGTCGCCGCGGCGCCACGGCGACGTTCTCCTCGGAGACCATTTCGGTGGGCCCGCTGGAGGTCGACATCCCGGGCCGGCGCGCGCGGGTCAACGGTGTGGACGTCGATCTGACGAAACGCGAGTTCGACCTGCTGGCGGTCCTGGCCGAACACAAGACCGCGGTGCTGTCGCGAGCCCAGCTGTTGGAGCTGGTGTGGGGTTACGACTTCGCCGCCGACACCAACGTCGTCGACGTCTTCATCGGATACCTTCGGCGCAAACTCGAAGCCGGTGGCGCCCCGCGCCTGCTGCACACCGTTCGGGGCGTGGGGTTCGTCCTCAGGACGCAGTGACACCGTGCTGTCGCGGATCCTCACTCGGACGCCCTCGCTGCGCACCAGGGTGGCCTTCGCGACAGCCATCGGCGCCGCGATCGTCGTGACGATCGTCGGCGCCATCGTCTGGGTGGGCATCACCAACGACCGCAAGGAACGACTGGACCGGCGCCTCGACGAGGCCGCCGGATTCGCCATCCCGTTCCTGCCGCGCGGGCTCGCCGAGATCCCCCGCTCCCCCAACGACGCCGACGCGGTGATCACCGTGCGCCGTGGCGGCGAGGTGAAATCGAACACCAACGTGATCCTGCCGCAGTTGGACACCGACTACGCCGACACCGAGATCGGTGGTGTGCGCTACCGGGTCCGCACGGTCGAGATGGCCGGCCCCGCCGGCCCCATGTCGGTCGCGGTGGGTGCCACCTACGACGACACCATCACCGACACCAACAACCTGCACCGGCGGGTGCTGCTGATCTGTGGTTTCGCCATCAGCGCCGCCGCGCTGCTCGGGTGGCTGCTCGCGGCGTTCGCGGTGCGGCCGCTCAAGCGGCTGGCTCAGCAGACCCGGACGGTCGACGCCGGCGACGCGGCCCCCGAGATCGAGGTGCGCGGCGCCAGTGAAGCCGTCGAGATCGCCGAGGCCATGCGCGGCATGGTGCAACGGTTGTGGAAAGAGCAGGACCGCACCAAGGAGGCGCTGGCGTCGGCACGCGACTTCGCCGCGGTGTCCTCCCACGAACTGCGCACCCCGTTGACCGCGATGCGCACCAACCTCGAAGTGCTGACCACCCTGGATCTGCCCGATGAACAACGCAAAGAGGTGCTGGGCGACGTGGTTCGCACCCAGTCGCGGATCGAAGCCACGCTGTGGGCGCTGGAACGCCTTGCGCAGGGCGAACTGTCGACCTCCGACGACCACACCACCGTCGACATCACCGAACTGCTGGACCGGGCCGCCCACGACGCGATGCGCATCTATCCCGACCTCGAGGTGTCGCTGGTGCCCGCGCCGACCGTCATCATCGTCGGGCTGCCCGCCGGCCTGCGCCTGGCCGTCGACAACGCCATCGCCAATGCCGTCAAACACGGCATTGCCACACACGTGCAGCTGTCGGCGGTCAGTTCCCGCGCCGGCGTCGAGATCGCCGTCGACGACGACGGGGTGGGAATCCCGGAGGAGGAACGCGAGCAGCTCTTCGAGCGATTCGCCCGCGGTTCCACCGCGTCGCACTCCGGCTCCGGACTGGGCCTGGCGCTCGTCGCCCAGCAGGCCCAATTGCACGGCGGCACAGCCACCTTGGAGTCCAGCCCCCTGGGCGGCACCCGCCTGATGCTGCGGTTGCCCGGGCCGGGACCGACGACCCGGTGAGCATCGAAGCCGCCGCCCGCGGTGTGGGCATGGTGCCCGCGTTCCAGCCCATCGTGTCGCTGCCCGATGAGGCGGTGGTCGGGTTCGAGGCGCTGGCCCGTTGGCCGCAGGCCGCCGCCCTGGGGCCCGCCGCGGTGTTCGCGCACGCGCGCGAGCACGGCGACGTCGACCAGCTCGACCAGATGTGCATCACGATCTCGATCGAGCAGGCCTTGCGGTCGACGCTGCCGGACGGAGCATTGCTGTCGGTCAACTGCGAACCGGCCAGCACCTACCGGCCAGTGACACCCGCCAAGGAGCATCTGCAGGTGATGTTCGAGATCACCGAACGCAGCATGCTGGTGCAGCCGCATCTCCTGTTGAAGAAGGTGGCGGCCCTGCGCGCCGACGGTCACCTGATCGCGTTGGACGACATCGGCGCTCATCCCGATTCCTCGGCGCTGCTCGACGTCATCTCCCCCGATGTGATGAAACTGGATCTGGCACTTGTGCAGTCACAGCCGGACTTCCGGCAGGCCCAGACGTTGTCGGCCGTCCTGGCCCATCACGAGCGCACGGGCTCGGTGATCCTCGCCGAAGGAATCGAAACCGACGCGCACCTCGAACAGGCTCTCGCCGTGGGCGCCCAACTCGGCCAGGGCTACCGGTTCGGCGCCCCGGCGGCACTGCCCGACGCCATCACCGGTGGTTCGTGGGCGTCGCGGTACGGGGCCGGCCAGCCCGCCAGACTCGCAGCGGACTCACCGTTTGCGCTCGTGGACGGGCACCGCCGGGTGCGAACGGCGCGCAAGGAAACCGTGCTCGCGTTGTCCCGGCACATCGAGGCACAGGCCCAGCGCGCGGCGGATCCACCCATCATGCTGGTGGCCCTGCAACGCTCAGAGCATCTGAGCCCCGCCACGAGGCGGCGCTACCGAGCGCTCGCCGAGCGGTCTCCGCTGGTGGCGGTGTTCGGCGAGCACATGGTCGCCGAACCCGACGCGGGTCTTCGCGGGGTGGCGTTGGGCAGCGACGATCCCATGTGTCTGGAGTGGACGGTGGTGGCCCTGGGACCCCACACCGCGGCCGCGCTGATCGCCAGGGAACATCCGGGCAACACCAGTCACACGCCGGACGGAGATCGCCGCTTCGATTTCCTCGTCACCTACGACCGCCAACTGGTGAGCGAGACGGCCCACAACATGCTGGGCCGGATCCGGTAGCGCTCTAGCGGGTGCCCAACAGGTCGATCACGAAGATCAGGGTCTTGCCCGACAGCCGATGTCCGCCGCCGGCGGGGCCGTAGGCCTGCTCCGGCGGGATGGTCAGCTTGCGGCGGCCGCCGACCTTCATGCCGGGGATGCCGTCCTGCCAGCCCTGGATGAGGCCCCGCAGTGGGAACTCGATCGACTGGCCACGGTTCCAGGAGCTGTCGAACTCCTCACCGGTGTCGTACTCCACGCCGACGTAGTGCACCTCGACGTTGGCGCCCGGCACGGCTTCGGCACCCTCGCCGACCACCAGGTCTTCGATCACGAGCTGGCTCGGCGCGGGGCCGTCAGGGAATTCGATCTCCGGTTTTGTGCTCACCGGCCTCACCCTACTGTGGTGTCTGCAGCCATTCGGTGGGTCTGAGCAATACGACCTCGGGCACGATGCAGGCCGGCGACAGCCGGGTGGTCATCCGCACCACTTCGGCGACGTCGGTGGGCGCGATCATCTGCTTTGTGGGGATTCCGTACGGCTGCGCCATCGGGGTGTCGACGACGCCGGGACAGATGACCGTGGCCCGGATCCCCGACGCGGCGAGTTCGTCGTGCAGCGCCTCGGTGAATGCCACCACCCCGGCCTTGGTCGCCGAATAGGACGCCAACGTGGCCTCGCCGCGTTTACCGGCGTTGGAGGCCGTGCTGATCACCTGGGCGGTGCCGCGCAGCGCCACGGCCTTCACGAGCAACGGCAGACTCTTGGCGGTCAGCAGGATCGGGGCGCGCAGGTTCACCGCCCACTGCTCGTCGAGAAAACCGGCGGTGATCTCACCGACCGGTCGATGACCGGAGATGCCGGCGTTGTTCATCAGCACGTCCAGCGCGCCGAACGCCGCGCCATGACGGGCGACGACGTCATCGAGAAAACGTTCGTCGGCCAATGAGCCGGCGGCGGCCTGCACCGGTGGTCCCGGCTTCTCGGTCAGCCCGGCGACGGCCCGGTCCAGCTTGTCGGCATCGCGCCCGACCACGGTGAGCGCGAACCCCTCCTGCCGCAGAACGTGAGCGACGGCCAGACCGATACCGCTGGACGCACCCGTGACGACGGCGCTGCGGTGCTGAGATTGCATCTGCGTATTCTCGCCGCTGTCAGGCACACTGGTCAGGTGGCCAAAGACCAGGACATCCTCGCCGAAGTGAACAAGCTCGTCGCCGAGGAGAAGGAGCTGCGGGACAAGTTGCAGCAGCACGAAATCGACGAGTCCGAGGAGCACCAGCGGTTGCGGGCGGTCGAGGTCCAGCTCGATCAGTGCTGGGACCTGCTGCGGCAGCGGCGCGCACTGCGCGAATCCGGTGGCGACCCCGCATCAGCGCAGGTGCGGCCGGCCAATGAGGTCGAGGGTTACCTGAACTGACTACTGCGAGCCGTCGGCCGGGCAGTTCACCATGACGTAGGCCAGCGGCGACGCGTGGACGTCGATGTTCGTCACGGTGCATTCCGACAGCGGGATGTCCGACGGCTCCCCGGCGGTCCACTGGACCTTGACGTCGTAACCCTGACTGGTCAGGGTGCGCACGGTGTCACCCGGTGATTCGGTGCCGGCTTCCGGCGGCGCGGGCAGGGCGGGCGTGGGCTCGGCAAGCGCAATCGGCGCGCTGACCACCAAGGCGACCGCCATGCTGGACGCGATGAACCATGGAGCACGCAACATGTCTGTTCCTTACTGCGAGGTGTCCGGCGGACAGCTGATCATGATGTAGGCCAGTGGGGCCGCATGGACATCGATATTCGTCACAGTGCAGTACTTGAGCGGGATATTCGACGGATATCCGCTGACCCACTCGATCTCCACGTCATAACCCTGCTTGCCGAGCGTCTCGATGGCGTCCATCGGCGCCTGCGTCCCGGCCATCGGCGGGGTGGGCAGGGGTGTTGTGGTGGTGGGTGTGGGCTCGGCGCCTGCCGGCGGGGCGACGATCAGGGCGGCGGTCACCTTGGCGGCGAGTGCCCAGAGCGTGCGTGATCGTGTCACTCGGCCTCGGTACCCGAATCCGCGTCGGATACTTCGCTTTCCGAGGTGTCGGTCTTGTCGGAGTCGGTCTCGTCGGTGACGTCAGACTCCTCGGTGACGTCAGGCTCCTCGGTGACGTCAGACTCCTCGGTGACGTCAGGCTCCTCGGTGTCTTCGGTGTCGTTGATGTCTTCGGTGTCCTTGGGCTTCTCGTCCTGCTCGTCGCTGGTCTCGGGCTCCGGTTCAGCCTCCACGGCGGCCCTGTCCGCGACATCAGCGTCGATATCGGTGTCGTCGATATCGGTGTCATCGATATCGGTGTCGTCGAGCCCAGGGTCGTCGACCTCCTCCACCGGGCCGGCGGCGACGTCGCCCGACGAGGGCGTCGGGATGGGCGGGATAGACCGGCCCACCAACTTGAGGATGGTGTTGGCGGCCGAGATCAGATCGTTGAGCGACGTGATCACCGCGTCGGACTGCCCGCTGATCAGTTGCAGCGGAATGCTGACCACCAGCAGTGGTCCGGCGACCAGCAGATAGCCCGCCGCGGCGAGGGCATCCACAAAGTCGATCGGTGTCAGCGGTGTGGCCGGCGTGTCGCCTACGCCGTCGGCGTCGATATCGTCGTCGGGGGCGGCGGCGGCTGCGATCACCCTCGGCGCCGGCGTCGAAACCGATTCCACCGCACGCCGATACACCACAGTCAGCGGCGGAGGCAGAGTGGCACTCGATGCGGTCAGTGCCACATTCGGACGATACGCGACGGGCACGGGCTCTTCGGCGGGGCGGGACTCGCTCACCGGCAGCACCAGGCAGGCCGTCACCGCCGCGGACAATGCGGGGCGGATGAAAGTGGCTGCGCGCAAGGTCTTCTCCTACTGCTGTGGTGGCTCTGTGGGCAACGGCTTGCCGACACCTTCGACCGGGTTCTGCCCCAGCAACGCGCCCTCCAGCCCGCCGGCGCGGTAAGTGTCAACCAGGCGCTTGAGGTAGTCGATGCTGGAGATGTTCGCGTTCTCCTGGCCGGGCTCGACACCGACGATCTGACCTTCGCCGGGCGCGGCCGGAATCACGTTCTGCGGCAACAGGTACTGGTTGTTCCACGGGTTGAGGTTCGGCGCGGTGGCCGGTACGCCCGAGCCCGGCGCCGATGGCACCGCGTGCTGGCCGAGCACGTATTCACTGACGGTCTGGCCTGACAGATCCGGCGGTGCGGGCAGACCCCCGACCGACACCGGGGCACCGGCCTGCGCCAGCGGGAACAACGGCGACGCCGGCGGAGGCGGCGGGTTGGGTGGCGGCGGTGGGGGTTCGGCACCGGCGGCCCCGATCGATGACATCGCGGCTGCCACCCACAATGCGCCAAGCGCAACGAATTTGACGACTACTCTAGTCATCGGGCGTCACACCACCATGGCGACGCCGTAGTAGGCGACGATGTCGTCGGCGGTCTCGGTCGAGCTGGTGAGGATCGCATAGGACCGTAGGAACGACTGGCCGATGCAGCCGTCGATCTTGATGTGGATGTCCTTGAGCGTGACGCGCGGCGCCGTGCCCTCGAAGCTCTTGGTGGTCACCGTCGAGGTGATCACTTCACCCGGCTGCGGGAACACCTCCATCTGTGCGGTCACCGGGATGTTGGTGTTGCCCAGCCCCAACGGCCCGACGCTGGGCTGGAATCCGACCGAGCCGTTGAGTTTCACGACGTTCAGTTCGATACCGCAACCGATCTGGTAACCGACCTCGAGGGTGCCGCCCTGCACGGGTGCACTCCCGTCACCCTTGACGGTGCCGGTGAAGGTGCCACCGACCAGGTACTCGCGCGACGACGCCGCCGTGGTCAGCGGTGCGATGGCCAACTGGGTCTCGTCCTGTGCTCCGACGCTGAGCTCCCAGCCGTCAGGCGTGACGACGAAACCCGGCGGTTCCGAGGCGACCGCGCCGTTGGGCGGCGCCACGTCGGGAACAGGTTCGGCGGCCGCCGAAGGAACTGCGGTGAAAGCGATCAGCGCTGCCGACGCGGCCGCGGCGATGCGGCGGATCATACGACGGTCACCTGTCCCGCGTAGGTCACGATGTCATCGGTGTCGGCACTCGAACTCTTGAACGTCGCGTAGGACTGGATGAAGGACTGGCCGACACACCCGTCGACCCTGACGCGGAACCCGGTCACCGTCACCCGCGCCTCTTTGCCCTTGTAGTCCTTCTGCCCCACCGGCACTGTGGTGACGGTGCCCGGCCTGAGGTTGATCTTGATTTGGCCGTTGACCGGGAACTGCACCGCTCCGATCACGGCGTTGGACCCGAAAGTCGGTGTGGCGCCCACAGATCCGAGCATCTCCACGGGGCCGCCCACGATACCGCAACCGATCCGGTACCCGACCACCAACGAACCACCCTTGAGTGCAGTGGGACCTTCACCGGCGACCGTGCCGGTGAACGTGCCGCCGACCAGATACTCCCGCGACGTCAGCGCCGTCGTCAGCGGCGCCACCGCAACCCGGGTCTCGTCGTTGCCTGCCACCGTCAGCTCCCACCCGTCGGGCGTCTGGAGGTAGCCGGCGGCCGCGGGAGCAATGGCTCCGTTGGGCGGAGGAGGCGGCGGCGGTGCCGCGTCGGCGACCGGCTGCGGGTCGAGCACCGGCTCCGCAATCGCCTGTGTCGGGGTGCACAGCGCCACTGAAAGCGCAGCCAACACCATGGCCGTCCCGCGAATCCGCATGTAAGAAACGCCTCTCCTGGCTTCGATTCGCCTGAAATCATCGAGGTGGTAAATGTCCGAACAGCAAACAGCCGGAGAATAGTGCGAGGCCAACCGCCGTCGCAGACTCGTTCCCCTCCGGGAACGGGACGTTCACACGGAATTCAGCGCTTCGACGCCGTCGCCCTCGATCGTCAGTGAGCGACATATGCATCGAAGGTCGGAGGCTCCCATCAAGCTCGTTCCCGCCGCGTTCATTGCCGGGTGTGCTGTTGCGATGGTGCTCAGCCCGCTCGCGTCGGCGGAACCGGCACCCAGCCCCGAGGCCGTGGCCGCCTGCACTCAGTTCGCGACCGCCCTGGACATGGCCTCGCTCAGTTACACCGACTTCGCCAACGGGCTCGCGCTCGGCGAGACCTACGACGACGCGACACTGCGGGCCAGCAATGTGTCCGGCCGGACCGGGCTGCGCCTGGCCGTCACCACCGCGCTGAACGCCTCCCATACGCCCGGCGTGGCTCCGGAGGTCTCGGCGCCGATGCGCGCCTGGTCGATGGGCGCCACCAAGCTGATGCTGCTGATGGGCCTGCGTTCCGACGTCGACCGTTTCAACACCGCGGCCACCAGCCTCAACGCGCACACGGAAGCGGCGCAGGCGGCGTGCGCGGCGGCCGGGACGCGCGCCTGAGGTCCGGCAGCGGACACTGGTCGGATGACACAACCGCATCGTGACGTCGTGATCGTCGGCGGCGGGCACAACGGCCTGACCGCCGCGGCGTATCTGGCGCGTGCCGGGCTGCAGGTCACGGTTCTGGAGCGTCAGGACCACGTGGGCGGCGCCGCGGTGTCCGCGCAGGCGTTCCCCGGTGTGGATGCCCGACTGTCGCGGTACTCGTATCTGGTCAGTCTGCTGCCGAAACGCCTCATCGAGGACCTGGGGGCCTCGATCCGTCTGGCCCGACGCCGGTACTCCTCCTACACCCCTGACCCGGCCACCGGCGGTCGGACCGGTCTGCTGATCGGGCCGCAGTCCACCTTCGCCGCGGTGGGCGCCGAAGCCGACGCCCCGGGTTTCGACGAGTTCTATCGTCGGGCGCGCATGGTCACCGAAAAGCTCTGGCCCACAATGTTGCAGCCGTTACCGACCCGCACCCAGGCACGGCAGCTGGTGGGCGACTCCGCGGCATGGGAGGCGCTGATCGAGCAACCGGCGGGCGTCGCGATCCGGGATGCGGTTCTCAACGATCTGGTGCGCGGGGTGGTCGCCACCGACGCACTGATCGGCACATTCGCCGATCTCGACGACGAGTCGCTGCCGCAGAACATCTGTCTGCTGTACCACCTGCTCGGCGGAGGTACCGGCGAGTGGGACGTGCCCATCGGCGGAATGGGCGCGGTGACGGGCGCGCTGGCGACGGCAGCAGCCCGGTTCGGGGCGCAGATCGTCACCGGCGTCGACGTCGACGCGGTATCCCCGGACGGTGTGGTGAGCTATCGCACGGGCGAGCAGAGTGCCAGCGTCCGAGCGGGATTCGTCCTCGCGAACGTCACCCCGACGGTGTTGGCGGGGCTGCTGGGCGAACCCGCCCCCGAAGCGGCGCCGGGGGCGCAGATCAAGGTCAACCTCCTGCTGAAGCGGCTGCCGCGGTTGCGTGATTCGTCGGTGACCGCGGAGCAGGCATTCGGCGGCACGTTTCACATCAACGAGACGTGGAACCAACTGGGCGCCGCCTACGCCCGCGCGGCCGGCGGGGAGATTCCCGATCCGCTGCCATGCGAGATCTATTGTCACTCCCTGACCGATCCGTCCATCCTGTCACCGGAACTACGGGCCACCGGCGCCCAGACCTTGACGGTCTTCGGGTTGCACACACCGCACACACTGCTGGCCGGGGCAGATCTCGATCGGATGCGGGATCGACTCACCGACGCTGCGTTGGCGTCGTTGAATTCCGTTCTGGCCGAACCTATCCAGGACGTGTTGCTCACCGACGGTAACGGCCGGCCATGCGTGGAGGCCAAGACAACTGCCGACCTGGAGGCGACGCTGGGGATGACGGCGGGCCACATCTTTCACGGCGCATTGAGCTGGCCGTTCGCCGAGGACGACGATCCGCTGGACACACCTGCGCGACGCTGGGGCGTCGCCACCGCGCACGAGCGAATCTTGATGTGCGGGTCTGGATCTCGACGCGGCGGCGCGGTTTCGGGAATCGGTGGCCACAATGCGGCCATGGCAGTGCTGGAGAGCCGGTAGCCGAAAATTTGTCGTACCCCTCTGCGAGGATGTTGGCATGTCCTCGAACGCAACATCTTTCGCTGCTCCGGAGGTGTCACCCAAGGAGCGGCTCGACGTGTTGTTCGACGAGGCCGCGGAGTTGACCGGGCAGCGCAACGCCATCGACGGCCGCATCGTGGACATCATCGCCGAAATCGACCGCGACGGCCTGGCGGGGATGACCGGCGCCCTGTCCATACCAGCACTGGTGGCCTGGAAACTCGGGGTCTCTCCCCGCAACGCCGAAATCATCACCGCCATCGCCCAACGGCGCGACGAGTTCACGCACTGCACGGACATGCTGCGCGAAGGGCGGGTGTCCCTGGATCAAGTGGGGGTCATCGCCGAACGCGCCGCCGACGGCTCCGATGACCACTACGCCCAGCTGATCCCGTACGCCACCGTCACCCAGATCCGCCACGCGGTGAAGCTGGAAACCCCACCCACACCCACCCTCGAACCGCCACCCGAGCCGGAACCCGAGTACGAAAAAGAACCCTGGGAGCTCAAGCCAGCGCCCTGGGAAAAGAAGGAAGGGGCGACATCCGAGCCTGCCCCCGAACCGGAACCCCAGCCCGAGCCGGAGTCACGACCGGACCCGCCACGCCGGCAATCCAAGCGGTCGATCACCCAGACCAGCGACGACGAATCGGTCACCTGGCACATCACCTTGCCCCACCACGAAGCCGCAGAATTCCAGGCCGCCCTGGACTCCCACCGCGACGCCCTAGTTGCCGAGTGGAAACGCGACCACGCCGACTACACCACCGAGACCACTCCGCCGTTCCCCGTCCCTGTCGACGGATTCATGAGCCTCGTCCGGGCGGGCTGGGACGCCGACGTCGCGGCCCGCCCGCACGGGCACCGCACCACCGTCGTCGTCCACCTTGACCTCGAATCCCGCATCGCCGGACTACATGTGGGCCCGCTGCTCTCTGATGACGACCGCAGGTACCTGCTGTGCGACGCGACGTGCGAGGTGTGGTTCGAACGCGACGGTCAGGTCATCGGATCCGGGCGCGAGACCCGCACGATCAGCCGCCGGCTACGCCGAGCACTCGAGCACCGCGACCGCGGCACCTGCGTGGTCCCCGGCTGCGGCGCCACCCGCGGGCTGCATGCCCATCACATCCGGCACTGGGAGGACGGCGGCCCCACCGAACTCGAAAACCTCTGCCTGGTCTGCCCGTACCACCACCGGGCGCATCACCGCGGTCTGATCACGATTACCGGACCCGCCAGCCGCCTGGTGGTCACCGATGCCTTCGGGCGCCGACTCACCAACCGCTCACTGGCCCGACCACCCACTGTCACACCCACCAGTACCCCTACCGCCATCCCACCCTGCCCCGGCCCCACCGGGGAGCGTGCCCAATGGTGGTGGTACACCCCCTACCAACGACCTGCAGCCAGCTGACTAGCCGCCGGCGAGTTTGTCGACGATCCGCCGCAGCGCCGTGAGATCGGTTTGGTCCAAGGCCGAAAGAGCTTCGGGTGCCGGGTCTTCGACAGCGTCGATGGCTGCGACCACCGCCCGGCCCTGGTCGGTCAGGGAGACCAGTTTCGAGCGGCGGTTCGACGGGTCGACCTCACGCGTGACCAACCCGCGGGCTTCCAGGTCGTTGACGGCCACGGTTGCCGCCGGGGCGTCCATGATGGCGTGTTCGGCGACCTGCTTGACCGTGAGCGGTGAGCGGACCAGGCGTTTGATGATCCGGATCCGGGAGAACGGCAGTCCGGACACCTCGACCACGGCGCGCTGCCACGTGTCGCGGTTGTCGAAGACGAAGCGCAGCAGGTCTTTCCAGACCTCGTCAGCGTCGTTACGCGGCATGCACCCTCCCCTGGTCTGGAGACGTCCCGGCGATCAACGGGGCTACCCGCTCGGCGGAACGCATCGCCCGCTTCGACGTCGAGAACAGTCCCAACGTGAAGATGGTGACACCGAACCCGGCCACCACGAACCACAGCGGCCGTGCGGCGTCGCTGAAGTCGACAGTCGATGAGGCCAGCGCGGCTCCGGCGACCGAACCGCACAGCGCCACACCCACACTCACTCCGACCTGCCGGCTTGTCGACGCCACCGCCGAAGCCGCACCGGCACGGTCCAACGGCATGCCGCTGACCGCGGTGTTGGTGATCGGAGCGTTCACCACCGAGAAGCCGATACCGAAGACGGCGAAGACCACCAGCACCGCCCAGATCGGGGTGTCCACGTCGAGGAACGTCAGCAGCACCGCTGCCGTCGTCAACAACGTCCCCGACGCCAGCAGTGACGGCCGCGGGCCGAACCGCCCGACGATGCGCCCCGACAACGGCGAAAAGATCAGCGCGCCAATGGCGATCGGCAGGTAAAGCAGGCCCGTCTCCAGCGCGGTGAAGCCGCGGAATCCCTGCAGATACAGCGCCATCATGAACAGGAACGCACCCCATGAGGCGAACGCGGACACCGCGATGGCCGTGGCGGAGGCGAAGGGAATGCTGCGGAAGAAGCGAAGATCGATGAACGGGTCATGGCGGCGGGATTCGAATCGCAGGAACGCGACGAATGCCACCACCGTGGCGGCCAGCACCGAGACCGTGACGGGATGACCCCAGCCCAGTCCCGGGCCCTCGATGAGCACGAAGACGATGCCGAACAGGAACGCCGCGCCCAACACCTGTCCGATGGGGTCGAGATCACGCATGGTCGCCGACTTGCTCTGCGGTACGAAGATCGCGGTGAGGACCAGTGCCAGCGCACATACCGGCAGGTTGACCCAGAACACCGCGCGCCAGTCGACGTACTCGATCAGCGCACCGCCGACCGTCGGGCCCAGCGCCATGGAGATGCCCACCACCCCGCCCCACATGCCGATTGCCCGCGCGCGTTCCACCTTGCCGGTGAAGACGTTGGTGATGATGGACATCGCGACGGGATTGAGCATCGACCCGCCGATCGCCTGCACCAGCCGGGCCGCGATCAGCATCTCGATGTTCGGCGCGAGGCTGCAGAGCAGCGAGCCGAGCGCGAATGCCGCCAGCCCGATCTGGAAGACGGTGCGCCGGCCGAACCGGTCGCCGGTCGCGCCGGACAACAGCAGCAGCGACGCGAGCACCAGGGTGTAGATGTCGATGACCCACTGCAGCTGCGACGCAGAGGCGTCGAGATCGGTGCGGATGGTCGGGAGCGCGACGTTGACGATCGTCGCGTCCATCGACACGATCAGCAGGCTCAGGCAGCAGGAGAAGAGGATGATCGCCTTGCGGCGGCCACTGAGCTGCCCGACAACAGTTGGATTCACACAATTATTGTGTATCTACAACTGTTGCTGGCGCAAACATGCCAGGTCAGCGCGGTACGAGCGCACGCGTTGGTACGTGACACGCCGCGTCTGGATGTACAGACACGCGCGCTCGGCGGTGATTGGTCAGCGCTGGTCCATCGTGATGTAGTCACGTTCGGTGTAGCCGGTGTAGATCTGGCGCGGACGGCCGATCTTGTTGGGCTCGCCGTGCATCTCGCGCCAGTGTGCGATCCAGCCGGGCAGCCGGCCGAGGGCGAACAGGACGGTGAACATGCGGGTGGGGAAGCCCATGGCCCGGTAGATCACGCCGGTGTAGTAGTCGACGTTCGGGTAGAGCTTGCGCTCGATGAAGAAGTCGTCGGTGAGCGCGATCTCCTCGAGTTCCTTGGCGATGTCCAGGAGCTCGTCCTTGACGCCGATCTTGCCCAGGATCTTGTCGGCCTGCTCTTTGACGATGCGGGCGCGCGGGTCGTAGTTCTTGTACACGCGGTGCCCGAAGCCCATCAGCTTCACGCCGTCTTCGCGGTTCTTCACCTTCTTGACGAAGGTCTGAACGTCGTCGCCGCCGTCGCGGATCTTCGACAGCATCTCCAACACGGCCTGGTTGGCGCCGCCGTGCAGCGGGCCCCACAGTGCGTTGATACCGCCGGAGATCGAGGTGAACAGGTTGGCCTGCGAGCTGCCGACCAGGCGCACCGTCGAGGTGGAGCAGTTCTGCTCGTGATCGGCATGCAGGATGAACAGCATGTCGAGGGCGCGGACGATCTCCGGGTCCACCTCGTAGGGCTCGGCCGGGAACCCGAACGTCATGCGCAGGAAGTTCTCCACCAGCGTCAACGAGTTGTCCGGGTACAGGAACGGCTGCCCCTCGGACTTCTTGTAGGCGTAGGCGGCGATGGTGGGCAGCTTGGCCAGCAGCCGGATGGTGGACAGCTCGACCTGCTTGGGATCGAACGGATCCAGGGAGTCCTGGTAGTAGGCACTCAACGCGTTGACCGCGCTGGAGAGCACCGGCATGGGATGCGCGTTGCGGGGGAATCCGTCGAAGAATCGCTTGAGATCCTCGTGCAGCAGGGTGTGCCGCTGGATCTGCGTGGCGAAATTCTCCAGCTGTTCCGGGGTGGGCAGTTCGCCGTAGATCAGCAGATAGCTGACCTCGATGAACGTCGACTTCTCCGCCAGCTGCTCGATCGGGATACCGCGGTAGCGCAGGATGCCGGCGTCGCCGTCGATGTAGGTGATCGCCGACTTCGTCGACGCGGTGTTGACGAACCCGCCGTCGAAGGTCGTGTAGCCCGTCTTTGCCAACAACGACCCGAGTGCGATGCCATCGTCACCGTCGGTCGCGTGCACGATCTCCAGGTCGATCTCCCCGCCCGGGTACCGGAGAGTGGCGGTGTCCTGAGATGAAGCCTGGGAATTACTGTCGGCCACAAGATCCCCTTCTGCGCTCGGCGGCAGCGACTACGCTGTCTGCCCCTAAAAGGTAGTCGCTAGCGTTGAGCCGTGCCTGCGGGGGGCGGTTGGCCCGGTTGCGAAGTCGGTTCCCAAGGCTGCCAAGTCCGTACGAACGTCTGGTACGCCGCGGTGATACGGGCGCCGACGATCTCGGGTTCGATGGGCGGCTGCCCCGGTGTCCCCAGTCCGTAACACGCGGTGTTCATCACCACCGTCCAGCTCCCGACCACCACGTGCACCGCCTCGTGGTCGGTGGACAGACCCATCCGCTTGGCGGTCTGGACCACGGTGGGAAAACGGTCCGGCTCGGGACGGAACGGAATGCTGGCCATCGCCAGACTGGCCGAGGAGTTCACGATCTCGATCAGCGCCGCCATCCTCTTGAAGCTGGCCGGGTCATCGATCACCGCGAGATGCGCCCGCCACAGCGCCTCGTACTCGGTGATGTCGCTGGGCTGAACGGCCAGCTCGGCGGCCACGAAGCAGGCGACGTCCTCGACGATCGCCGTGATCACCGCGTCTTTGGTGGGGAAGTACCGGCTGAACGTGCGAGGAGACACCTCCGCCGCATCGGCGATCTGTTCCACCGTGGTGTTGTCATAGCCCTGCTGCAAGCACAGCTCGACGGCCACATCGACCAACGTGGACCGGGTGCGGATCTTCTTGCGTTCCCGCAAGCCGGGGACTCTGTCCGCGGCGCCATCTGCCACACCACGAATGCTAGCCGCGGGGTTGACGGCCGCCATGTTTCAGCCGGTCAGCTCGGCGGTGAGCGCGCAGAAGTCGGCGAACATGCTCTCGATCCGGGACACCATCAGGTCCGGGCCCAACACGTGGCCCTCGCTGTCCACCACCAGGTCGCCGCAGGCGGTGACGATGATCGCCGACCACACCGACATCACCATCCACACCCTGCGGTCGGAGACATCGGTGCCCATCCGTTCGGCCAACGCCGTCACCGTGCCCATCGGCCGGAAATCCGTTGCCGCCGCCTTCAGTGCCGGTGTCGAGTTGATGATGCGCAGCATGAGCACGATGCGTTCAGTGGTCAGGCCCGGGACCGCACCCTCGGACACCGCCCGCAACACCGTGATGTGCGCGCGGTGCAGGGCGTCGAGAACCGGTACCGAGTAGGGAATCTGGGTGAGTTCCGCGGCCACCGCGTCGACCAGGTCTTCCAACAGGGTCATCACCACGGCGTCCTTGGTGGCGAAGTACCGGCTGAAGGTCCGGGGCGAGACGTCGGCGGCAGCGGCGATCTGTTCGACGGTGGTGCGCTCGTAACCCTGTACGAGGCAAAGTCGCACCGCAGCGTCGATCAACGTCGCGCGCGTGCGCTGTTTCTTACGTTCCCGCAGCCCGGGCACGGTACCCCCCAGCAGATCGACCACGATTCCGCATCGTAGCCGGGCAACCGATCATCGTGTGGCTAACTGCCGATATCTGCATTCTGCAGTCGTCATACATTGTCAGTGTCGGACTTTTCCGACATCTGGCCGACGCGGTAACGGATGAAGGCAGGCACCACCAACACCGCTATCAGCACGCCGATCACCACCAGCACTCCCCCGCCGGCAGCAGCGACTGCGGTACCCAGCGACGCCGCCGCGGCGCCGTGCAGCGCATCAGCGATTCGCGGGCCCCCGGCGACCACAACGAGGTAAACCCCCTGAAGACGGCCGCGCAGCTCGTCGGAGGCCGCCTGCAGCAGGATCGTGTTCCGCAGGGCCGAGGACACCATGTCCGCCGCGCCCCCGATGGCCAGGCAGCCGACGGCCACCCACAACAGCACACCGGCCCGGCCACCGGCGAATCCGGCCGCCACACCGAACCCCACCACCGCCAGGCCCCAGACGACGATGGCGATCACGACGGCCAGGCCCTGTCTGCGAACCCGCGGCAGCCAGCCGGAGAACACCCCACCGGCCACCGCGCCGATCGACATGGCCGCGGCCAGCAGCGCCATCGTCGTGCCGCCGTCGACGGGACCGCCGAAACTCTCGTGCGCCATCTGCGGGAACAGCGCCCGCGGCATGCCGAGGATCATCGCGATCAGATCCACCATGAAAGACATCAGCACCACGGTGTTGCCGGCCAGATAGCGGAAGCCATCCAGCACCGCGCCGATGCCGAGTCTCGACGAATTGCCGTCGCTGGGCGGGGCCGGCATGGCGGCCAGCCGGAACGTCGCCCAGATCGGCAACAGGCAGGTGATGGCGTCGATCAGATACAGCGTCGACAGATCCACCCACGCCAACAGCAAGCCCGCCAGCAACGGACCGACGATCGCGCCGAACTGCGTCACCGTGATGTTCAGGGAGTTGGCCGCGGCGATCTGGTCGCTGGGCAGCATGCGCGGGATGGCCGCGGAGCGGGTGGGCGAATTGATGGCATAGAACGCCTGCTGCACCGCGAGCAGACACAACACCAGCCACACGTTGTTCAGCTGCAGCGCCGCCTGGGCCCACAACAGCAGCGACGACACGGCCAGCCCGCACGAGGCGATGATCAGCAGCACCCGGCGGTCCATCGCGTCGGCCAGTGCGCCGCCCCAGAGTCCGAAGACGATGAGCGGCGCCAGCGCGAACAGGCCCGCCAGGCCGACGTAGGCCGAACTGTTGGTCAGCGCATACACCTGCACCGGTACGGCGAAGATCGTGAGATTGGCCCCGATGACGGTGGGGATGCCCGCCCACCACAGCCGGCGGAAATCGCGGTGGCGAAGTGGTGCTGTGTCGGCGAACAGCCTCACGGCTGCAGGCGCTCGATCCGCCCGTCCGCCGGCGTCACCCGAATGCGGTTGTGCACCCGGTTTTCTCGGCCCTGCCAGAACTCGACGACCTCAGGGGCGATGAGATACCCGCCCCAGTTCGGCGGTGCCGGGACCTCGGCCTGGTCGGCGAAGCGCGCGGTGACGTCGGCCAGCTGCGCAAGCAGCGCAGCCCTGGACTCGATGGGCCGGGACTGGTGCGAGGCCCACGCCCCGAGCTGGGAACCACGCGGACGCTTGGACCAGTAGTCCTCGGTGACGGCGCGGTCGACCTTGGTCACCGGGCCGCGGACATGAACCTGACGGCCCAGCTGATACCAGGGGAAGGTGATCGCGGCGTACGGCGTCGCGGCCAGCTCGTCACCCTTGTCGGAGTCGTAGTTGGTGAAAAACGAGACACCGGCCTCGTCGACGCCTTTGCACAGCACCGTCCGGCTCACCGGGCGCCCGTCGCGCACCGTGGCCAGCACCATGGCGTTGGGTTCGGCGACGCCGGCCCCCTCCGCCTCGGCAATCCAGTTGCGCAACAACACCAACCAGCCCTGCCTCGGATCGGTGCCGAGCCAGTCGGAGTCCAGATCGGGGCTGCCGTCCTTCTCCACTGAGCCGTATTCCACCCGCATTGCCGCGAGACGGTCGCGTTCCGGTTCCACCACCGGGGTCACAGTACGCCCACGGCCGGTCAACGAGGTCGAGGAACGAGACCGAGGAAGGGCCGGCCGCGAGAGCACGGCCGGTCAACGAGGTCGAGGAACGAGACCGAGGAAGGGCCGGCCGCGAGACCACGGCCGGTCAACGAGGTCGAGGAACGAGACCGAGGAAGGGCCGGCCGCGAGACCACGAACGTTCAGCCCCACGTCACCGACTGTTACCGGCCAGTAGCGACGCCCGGCACGTCAGGTGCGACAATCCTGGCCATGACTGAGGTGCCGAAGGATTTTGTGCCCGGCCTGGCGGGCGTGGTGGCGTTCGAGACCGAGATCGCCGAGCCCGACAAGGACGGTGGGGCCCTGCGCTACCGCGGCGTCAACATCGAGGATCTCGTAGACCAGCGAGTCACCTTCGGGGACGTGTGGGCATTGCTGGTCGACGGCGAATTCGGCCGTGGCCTACCGCCTGCCGAGCCGTTCCCGCTGCCCATCCACACCGGCGATGTCCGCGTCGACGTCCAGGCCGGGCTGGCGATGCTGGCGCCGATCTGGGGGTACAAACCGCTGCTCGACATCGACGACGACACCGCCCGCGATCAACTGGCCCGCGCGTCGGTGATGGCGCTGTCCTATGTGGCGCAGTCCGCCCGCGGTATCTACCAGCCCGCGGTGCCGCAGCGCGTCATCGACGAATGTTCAACCATCACAGCACGTTTCATGACCCGCTGGCAGGGTGAACCCGACCCCCGGCACGTCGAGGCCATCGACGCGTACTGGGTGTCGGCCGCCGAGCACGGCATGAACGCCTCCACCTTCACCGCGCGGGTGATCGCCTCCACCGGCGCCGATGTGGCGGCCTCGCTGTCCGGTGCGGTGGGCGCGATGAGCGGTCCGCTGCACGGCGGCGCGCCGGCCCGGGTGATCCCGATGATCGAGGAAGCCGAGCGGACCGGCGACGCCCGAGCGGTGGTGACGGGCATCCTGGACCGCAACGAGAAGCTGATGGGGTTCGGGCATCGCGTCTACCGCGCCGAGGACCCGCGGGCCCGGGTGCTGCGGGCGACGGCCAAACGCCTTGGGGCGCCGCGCTACGAGGTGGCCGCGGCACTCGAGCAGGCCGCGCTGACCGAGCTGCGGGAGCGTCGCCCCGACCGGGCGATCGAGACCAACGTCGAATTCTGGGCCGCCGTGATCCTCGACTTCGCCCAGGTACCCCCGTCGATGATGCCGGCGATGTTCACCTGCGGCCGTACCGCCGGGTGGTGCGCCCACATCCTCGAGCAGAAACGTCTCGGCAAGCTGGTCCGGCCGGCGGCCATCTACGTGGGCCCCGAGCCCCGTGGCCCGGAATCGGTGGTCGGCTGGTCGAAAGTGAAACGGGGATAGCCGCCGCGGAGCACGATGAGTTTCGGTACCGCGGCAGGTCTTGATGGCAGGACCCGGTATTCGACCGTGGGCCACCTCAACACCAAGGAGCCGACATGGCGATCGAAGTGCACCCGGCAGTCTCGCCGCATCTGGTTGTCGACAACGCAGCTGCGGCCATCGATTTCTACGTCGCGGCGTTCGGCGCCACCGAACTCGGCCGCCTTCCTGGACCCGGCGGCAAGATCGTGCACGCCGCCCTGCAGATCAACGGGTCGACGGTGATGCTCAACGACGACTTCCCCGAGATGACCGACGGGAAGTCCACCACGCCGACGGCCCTGGGCGGCTCCCCCGTCACCATCCACCTCACCGTCACCGACGTGGACACCTGGTTCGACCGGGCGCTCGGTGCCGGCGCCACGGTGGTGGCGCCGCTGGAGGACCAGTTCTGGGGTGACCGGTACGGCGTGGTGCGCGACCCGTTCGGGCATCAGTGGTCCCTGGGCCAACCGGTCCGCGAGGTCAGCATGGAGGAGATTGCCGAGGCGATGCGCGAGCACCAGTGACCCCGGTTGCGCATTGTGGTCCTACCTCTAGCAAGCTGGTGGTATGCGCGATGTCATCGAACTCGAGGATGTGACCTTCCGACGTAACCACAAGCAGATCCTCGACGGGATCTCCTTCAGGGTTGCCGAGGGCCAGCACTGGGCGTTGTTGGGGCCCAACGGCGCCGGTAAGACCACGATCCTGGGGTTTTGCGGCGCAGAGACGTTTCCCACCTCAGGTGTGGTGCGGGTACTGGGCGGCCAGCTCGGCAAGGTCGAGCTGGCCAAACTCCGCAAGGCGATCGGCCATGTCAATCCGCGGCACCCGTTGGACTTCCCGCTGAAGGTGCGCGAGGTGGTGCTCACCGGTGTCACCGGGACCATCGACCTCCCGATGCGGTGGACGCCTGCCCCCGAGGATCTGGACCGGGTGGACGCCCTGATCGACACCCTGGGACTGGGGCATCGCGCCGAGGACCGCTGGACCACGCTGTCGCAGGGCGAACGGGGGCGGGCGCTCATCGCGCGCGCTCTGATCGCCCAGCCGCGACTGCTGCTTCTGGACGAACCGTCGACAGGTCTGGACCTCGCTGCGCGTGAACAGCTGTTGGAGACGGTGGACACGCTGTTCCGCGGGCACCCCGAGCTGGCCTCCATCACGGTGACCCACCACCTCGAGGAACTGCCCAGCGCCACCACCCATGTGCTGCTGCTGGCGCAAGGGCGCATCGTGGCGCAGGGACCGATCGAGACCACCCTGACCAGTGACGCGGTGTCCACGGCATTCGCCCATCCGGTCGACGTGTTCACCGAAGCCGGGCGGTGGACCGCGCGGGCGGTCGCCAAGATCAACCGGTAGTCCCGCGGGTGTCGGCGATCAACTGATCCACGACGTCGGACAGACAGTCGCGGCGCCGCAGTGCCCGCCGTTGCCGGGCCGCCGAGGTGCCGCAGCGGAGTTGCCGGCGCGCCAACTCCTCGACCTGCTCCCAGTCGCCCGCCGCCTCCAACTGCGGCCGCAACAGGTTGACCAGATCGGTCACCACGGCGGCCGCCGGGCGGGCGGCCGGCCCGGCCGGGTCGACCAGATCGCCTTCCAGGCCCGAGCGAGCAGCCCGCCACAGCGCGGCCCGGGCCAGCGGTGCCGGCATGGGCTGCGGCGCTGTGCCCGCGCGCAGGGCGTCGATCTCGCGGCAGACCATGGCGCGGAAGAGCCCGGCGATCAACACGATGGTGTCCGTCGACGGGCAGCTGTCGCAGATCCGCAACTCCAGCGTGGGCGCCGAATTGGCCGGGCGCACATCGAAATACGCCATCCCCGCGTCCGTTATCACACCGGTGGCCACCAGGTCGGCGATCAGCCTGTCGTAGGCGGCGGCATCAGGCACCGGCGCTGCCGACCCCGTCGTGGGCCAACGCTGCCAGATGAGGGTCCGGAAACTGGCGTAACCGGTGTCGGCGCCGTCTGCCCGGAACGGCGAGCTGGCACTGAGCGCCAGCAGTGTCGGCAGATAGGGCACGACCCGCTGCGCGACCGCGACCGACTCGTCCCGGTCGGCGATACCGACATGCACCTGCGTACCGCAGATCAACTGTTCACGGGCCAGCAGCTGATAGTCGGCCAGCATTCGCCGGTACCGCGGGGTCTCGGTGACCTGCAGTTCAGCGGGCAGCGCGAGCGGCACCGACCCGGCTGCCACCACCCCGATGCCGGCCGGGGCCGCCTCGGCGAGCAGTGTTCGACGGTGGAATCGAAGCTCCTCTCGCAGTGCATCGAGGGTTGTCACGACATCGCTGTTGGTCTCGACCACACAGCGCTGCAATTCCGCGACATAGCTCGACGACAGGTGCGCCAGCAGTTCGGGGGCCCGGCCGGTGAGCCGCCGGGTATGCACGTCGACGAGATGGAACTCTTCTTCGACTCCGAGAGTCCGCATCTGATTCTCCTCCGGCGGCAAGCCCTGTCCCCAGATTTACCTGGACGTCAACCGCGCAAACCAGAGCGGTTTGAGGATGACGACACCGGGCATCAAATTCCCGTGCAGTCCCAAGCGAATTCCAGTCACCGTCAGCCCACCGTGGTGCGCAAGAGCCGTCCGAGTACGTTGATGGGCGCCTTCGCCGCCGGCGTCGCGACGGGAACGTTTGCGAGCAAAAAACGGGCGAGCTCGCCGCAGACACACGTCCGCCCACCGGAACTCCTCGATTCAGAGCCCGAGGCGCCGGAGGACACGAGCGAACCGACCACCACCGACACCGCTGCGCGGCCCGACCCCGACGACCCGCGCAAGCCGGAGTCGCCCACCGAACTGACCAAACCCTCGCTGAAGTACGTGCTGCGGCAGACCATCGGTGAATTCGGTCGCGATCAGTGCACCGACCTGGCCGCGGCGCTGACGTACTACTCCGTGCTGTCACTGTTCCCGGCACTGGTGGTCGTCGTCTCCCTGCTGGGCGTCATCGGGCAGGGCGAGAAAACCGCGGACACGATCCTGCAACTCATCGGCGACATCAGCCCCGGTGAGGCCGCGAACACACTGCGCCAGCCCATCGAACAGCTGGTATCCGCGCCTTCGGCCGGGTTCGCGCTGGTGGTCGGCATCGTCGGCGCAGTGTGGTCGGCTTCGGGTTATGTCGGCGCATTCGGGCGGGCCATGAACCGGATCTACGAAGTGGAGGAAGGCCGCTCCGCGATCAAGCTGCGGATCCAACAGCTGCTGCTGACCTTCGCCAGCCTGATCGTGGTGTCGCTGGTGGTGCTGATGCTGACGATCAGCGGGCCGGTGGCCGAGGCGATCGGTGGCGCCCTGGGGGTGGGTGAGACCGCGCTGACGATCTGGAACATCGCGCGGTGGCCCCTGCTGCTGATCTTGGTGATCGCCGGGGTGGCACTGCTGTACCACTCCAGCCCCAACGTCGAGCAGCCGAAGTTCCGCTGGGTCAGCGTCGGTGCGGCCATCGCGATCGTGACCTGGGTGGTGGCGTCGTTGCTGTTCGGGCTGTACGTGTCGAATTTCGGCAGCTACAACAAGACCTTCGGCGCGCTGGCCGGTGTGATCGTGTTCCTGCTGTGGTTGTGGATCACCAACCTGGCCCTGCTGTTCGGCGCGGAGGTGGATTCCGAACTGGAGCGCGGCCGTCAACTCCAAGCCGGTATGGCCGCCGAGGACGACCTCAAGCTACCGCTGCGCGACACGAAGACCATCGACAAGACCAAAGCCAAAGAACGCCAAGAAATGCAGCGCGGCAAGCGTCTACGCAAGACGCGGGGACGCACGGACTAGTGTGCCGTCTCGATGGTGCGGCTCAGCCTCGTAGAGTTGCCAGCAGCCGTTGCCGCGCACTCGGTTTCGGGGCATTGGCCGCTGCGGTCAGCATCTCGTCCACGGTGACGAACTTGATGCGTGGCCGGTTGGTGGCCTCACCCCTGGCGACCTCGGCCGCGTCGATGGCCTGCCAGCCCGCCGCGTCCACGACGTCGGGTTGGCGGGTACGGACCAGGCGGTCCAACGCCGACGCGCGCTGCCCGGGGTCGACGAGCACGCCGTCGTTGTAATCGGCGACCACGTTTTGCACGGTCTCCAGCGCGCAGGACTTGTTGGTGCCGATGAATCCGGTGGGCCCGCGTTTGATCCACCCCGCCACGTAGACGCCTGGCCGCACCCGGCCGCCGTCGTTGGGTACCACCGAGGTGGCGTCGTCGAAGGGCAGGCCGTCGATCGGCCTGCCGCGGTATCCGATGGAGGTCAGGAGCAGACCGGCCGGAACATGTTCCGTCACATCGGTTCCCGTGACGGTGAACTCCACGCCGCTGACCTTGCCCTCGCCGAGGACGCGGTGCGGTGTCAGGTGATAGGCCAACCGGATCCGCGGCCGGGAGATCGGGGCCGAGCTGTCCCCCAGCTTGATCAGGATCTCCAGCTTCGCGCGGGTCAACGGGTCGGTGGCGGTCTCCAGATCCCGCCTCACTCGCATCTGATCGGCGGCGTCGAGGACCACCTCGGACTCCGAGGTCAGCCCGATCAGCTCCGGCAGGGTGAACGCCGAGTCCGCCGGTCCGCGGCGGGCGGCGATGACCACCTCGCGGACCTTGGATTCCCGCAGGGCAGCCAGTGCATGGTCGGCGATGTCGGTGCGGGCCAGCTGGTCCGGGTCGGTGGTGAGGATCCGTGCGACGTCCAACGCGACGTTGCCGTTTCCGATGACGACGACGCGCTCGTCACCGAGATCGACGGGCAGGTCCGTGTAGTCCGGGTGCCCGTTGATCCAGGCCACCATCTCGGTGGCCGTGGCCGTGCCGGGGAGGTCCATGCCGGGGATGGTCAACCGGCGGTCATTCGGCGCACCGACCGCGTACAGCACCGCATGATGGTGCTCGGCCAGGTCCGCGTGCCGCAGATGCTTGCCGACCTCGACGTTGAGGTACATGGTGAATCCGCGGCGGCGGGCGATCCGGTCGAACAGCGCAGTCACCCGTTTGGTGTTCTGATGGTCGGGGGCCACTCCTGCCCGCACCAAACCGTAAGGCGTGGGCAGCTTCTCGAACATGTTGACCCGCACACCTGGCTGGGTCAACAGCTCGTCGGCGGCGTACATGGCCGCCGGCCCCGACCCCACGATCGCCACCGTCAGTGGCTTGCGGCCCTGGTGCACCATCGGCGCGGGCAGCACCGGCGCCAGCTTCGACGTCGGCGGCAGCTTTTGCCCCTCGGGCCGTTCCGGGTAGAACGCCGCGTTGAGCGGGATGAACGGCAACTGCTCGGCGGTCAGCTTGGAGTCCGCGGCGATGGCGCCCACCGGGCAGGCGCTGACGCAGGCTCCGCAGTCGACACACGCGTCGGGATCGATGTAGAGCATCTCGGCGGTGGCGAAGCCCGGCTCATCCGGCGAGGGATGGATGCAGTTGACCGGGCACGCGTAGACACAGGACCCGTCGCTGCAACACGACTGGGTGACAACGTGCGGCATGGCTACGCGACGTTCACCAGGTGCGCCCGCTGCGGTTCACTGCGGTAGCGCGACGGCTGGCCGTTGATCTTGCAGAGCCGCCAGATCAGCCGGGCAGCGGGGTTCATCAGGCCGGTCTCTTCGCACAGCATCCGCACGTCGCCGAACATGTCACGCAAGAACTGCCGCGACTCCGGCGAGCCGAAGAAGACGTCCTTCTTCACCGACCTCGGGATGTCGAATTCCTTCCAGAACGCCTTGGGCGGCACGACGATCGCCTGGCACAGCACCCGCATGATGATCGGCACCTGCAGCGACAGCCAGAATCGCTTGGCGCGACTCATGTGCGGCACCCGCTTGCGCAGGTATTCGTGGGCGAAGGAGATGTGGCGCGCCTCCTCGGCCACGTGAATGGCCATGACACGCTCCATGATCGGATGCAGCGACCGGCCTTCACGCAGAATGTTCTTCTGGGTGTGGTCGATGGGCTCTTCACCGGCGAGCACGCCGAAGAAGAACACGACGGGCAGCGGGCCGGCGGCCAGCGGGATGAGCTGCGAGAGCCACTTGAGCATGCGCGGCATACCGGGTACGTCGGCGCCGATGCGGTTCACCATCTCCTGGAACATCATGGTGTGGTTGCACTCTTCGACCGACTCGTGCAGGCAGTACCGGTATTCGGGTGAGCCGTTGGGCACCCAGAAGGCGTAGTTCATCAGGCCGCGGATCAGGATCGACTCGAAATGCAGGCCCACCTTGGCGACATTGGCCTGGCGCCACATGCCGATCTCGATCTGCCGTTGCCGCGGCTGCGCCTGGTACCAGGGGTGCTTGCCGAACGGGTCCGTCCCCGTGAGGATCCAGCGCTCGTCGTTCGGGGTCACCGCGAACTCCGGGGAGTCCCAGTCGATGTCGGTGTAGGGATTGAAGTTGCGTCGCACCGACCCCTCGGACAGTGTGGTCAGCATGTCGACATACTGCTGGTCGTCGCGCACTTCCATGTTCTTGCGCCAGCGGCGGATGATGCGAGTCCGAGCGGTCTTGACAGCCATGGCTGAGCCTCCAATGCCTCGAATGAGGTTTACATTCGTATGCTTGCTGTCCAATAACAGTACCCGCGGTCCCAGGAATCAAAAAGGGCTTTCTGCGCAGTGTGTGCCAGCCGGGTTATCCACATCACATGTGAGGCAAACCACACTTCATGGTTGAGCTGAAGACCGCAGCCGAGATCGAACACATGGCCGCCGCAGGCGCGGTGGTCGCCGAGGCCCTGCACGCGGTGATCGCCCATGCCGCGCCGGGCCGGACCACCCGCGACCTCGATGCCGTGGCCGCCGAAGTACTGGCCCGGCACGGGGCCACCTCGCCGTTCCTCAACTACCACCCGCGCTGGGCTCCGTCGCCCTTTCCCGCCGTGCTGTGCACCAGCGTCAACGACGCCGTCGTGCACGGCATCCCCACCGACGAGGCGCTGGCCGACGGTGACCTGGTCTCGGTGGACT
Source organism: Mycolicibacterium sp. SMGY-1XX (assembly GCF_059132455.1). Classification (NCBI taxonomy): domain Bacteria; kingdom Bacillati; phylum Actinomycetota; class Actinomycetes; order Mycobacteriales; family Mycobacteriaceae; genus Mycobacterium; species Mycolicibacterium sp. SMGY-1XX. Next base: position 999,101 of record NZ_CP101139.1, on the reverse strand, counting down.
TCGGCGCCATCCTCAACGGCTGGGCCGGTGACGCCGCCCGCAGCTTCACCATCGGCACCCCCCGCCCCGCAGATTCCGACCTGATCGCCGCGACGGACGCCGCGCTGGCAGCGGGTATCGCCGCCATGCAAACCGGCAACCGCCTGGGCGACATCGGCCACGCCATCGCGGCGTCTGCCCGCAGCAACGGTTACGGCCTGCTGGCCGACCACGGCGGGCACGGCATCGGCCACACCATGCACGAAGATCCGCATGTGCCCAACGAAGGGCGCCGCGGCAAGGGCATGAAACTCAAACCCGGCCTTGTTCTGGCCATCGAGCCGATGCTGATCGCCGACGGCTCCGAGGACTACCGCCACGATCCCGACGGCTGGACACTGCGCACCCTCACCGGCGCCCGGGCCGCACACAGTGAGCACACCGTGGCCGTGACGGCTGACGGACCACGAATACTCACCCTTTCCGGCACCCAATAGGGTGGTGACCATGGCCGACCAGCTGACGATCCCCGACGACATCAAGCCCGCCGACGGACGGTTCGGCTGCGGCCCCTCCAAGGTGCGCCAGGAACAACTGCAGGCACTGGTGTCCAAGGGCGCCGAGCTGTTCGGCACGTCGCACCGCCAGGCACCGGTCAAGAATCTGGTGGGCCGCGTCCGCGACGGGGTGCGCGCCCTGTTCTCGGTGCCGGACGGCTATGAGGTGATCCTCGGCAACGGCGGCTCCACCGCATTCTGGGACGCCGCCGCGTTCGGGCTGATCGATAAGCGTTCGCTGCACCTGACCTACGGCGAATTCAGCTCGAAGTTCGCCTCCGCGGTGGCCAAGAACCCGTTCGTCGGCGATCCCCTCATCATCAAGGCCGACGCAGGAAGTGCGCCGGCGCTGCAATCCGATCCGTCGGCCGACGTGCTGGCCTGGGCGCAGAACGAGACCTCGACCGGTGTCGCCGTTCCGGTTCAGCGCCCCGACGGATCCGGTGACGCGCTGGTGGTCATCGATGCCACCTCCGGTGCCGGCGGCCTGCCGGTCGACATCACCCAGGTGGACGCCTACTACTTCGCGCCGCAGAAGAACTTCGCCAGCGACGGCGGCCTGTGGCTGGCCGTCATGTCCCCCGCCGCGTTGGCCCGCGTGGAATCCATCGCGGCATCCGGGCGCTGGGTCCCGGAATTCCTGTCGCTGCCGATCGCGGTGGACAACAGCCTCAAGAACCAGACCTACAACACCCCCGCCATCGGCACCCTGCTGCTGATGGCCGAGCAGCTCGACTGGCTCAACGGCAACGGCGGCCTGGACTGGGCCGTCAAGCGCACCGCGGACTCGTCGCAGCGGCTGTACTCATGGGCCGACAAGACCTCCTACACGACGCCGTTCGTCAGCGATCCCGCGCTGCGCTCCCAGGTGGTGGGCACCATCGATTTCAACGATGACGTGGACGCCGCGGCCGTCGCGAAGACGTTGCGCGCCAACGGCATCGTCGATACCGAGCCGTACCGCAAGCTCGGCCGCAACCAGCTGCGCGTGGCGATGTTCCCGGCCGTCGACCCCGACGACATCTCAGCGCTGACGACGTGCATCGACTGGGTGGTCGAAAGACTCTAGTTCGAACGGCCCGGCATTCCGGTTCGGCCAAGCCCCGCGTGTCATCCCGGCAGGAGCTCCGCGCTGCCGTAAGGTGCCTGATACTCGGGCCCGGCACGGTGGCCCCAAGGAGGTCGCCATGCGAGATCTGAAAGTCGTTGGACTCGATGTCGATGGCAGGCACATCCTGTTGGAAGACGATGACGCCCGCGGCCCGTCTGACACCTATCGCTTGCGCATCAACGACAAGGTGCGGGCCGCCGTTCGGGGGGACAAGGCCCGCCTCGACCAAACCCAGATGGACATCGAGGTCACCAGCATGCTGCGTCCCAAGGACATCCAGGCCAGGATCCGCGCCGGCGCCTCGGTGGAACAGTTGGCCAAGAGTGCGGGCGTCGAGATCTCCCGCGTCGAACGCTTCGCCCACCCGGTGCTGCTGGAACGGGCCCGGGCCGCCGAACTGGCGGGCGCGGCGCACCCGGTGCTGCCCGACGGCCCGTCGGTACTGACCCTGCGCGAGACCGTGATCACCGCGCTGGTGGCGCGCGGTCTCAATCCCGACTCGATGAGCTGGGACGCCTGGCGCAACGAGGACGGCCGCTGGACCGTGCAGATGGGGTGGAAGGCGGGCCGCTCGGACAACCTGGCGCACTTCCGCTACGCGCCGGGCGCACACGGCGGCACCGTCACCGCCGTCGACGATGCGGCCAGCGAGCTGATCAACCCGAACTTCGACCGGCCGCTTCGGTCGGTCGCGCCGCTGGCGCAGTTGGACTTCGACGCCGTTGTCGAACCGCCCGCTCCGGCTCCGGCACCCGCGCCGACTCCGCAGCCCGAACCGGAGCCGGCACCACAGCCCGAGCGTCCCGCCCGGGCGCGCAAGGCCAAGCCCGCGGTGCCCGCCTGGGAGGACGTGCTGCTCGGCGTCCGCTCCAGCGGCGACCGCTGACTGCCCGCTGGTGCTACGCCGCCCCTGAGGCCACGAGTCCCACCAGCGTGATCCAGGCGACGGCCACACCGATGCCGGAGCCCAGCGCGAACCACCGCACCACGGGCTTGTAGCGCCATCCCCAGACCGTCGGGGCCAGACCGCCGACGGCCACCAGATTCAGACCGATCGCCAGCAACGGATGCACCCGGATCAGGCCGATGCTGAGCACCACCACGGCCGCGCCGGTGACGGCGGCGACGAATGCGGCGACGGTCAGACCTGTGCCCCAGGGCGTGGATTCGTCGGTCACGGCGCCGATCCTAAACGCGTGCGCGTTCGTAGAACGCCAGCGCGGCGGCGGTGGCCACGTTGAGCGAGTCGGTGCCCCGGGCCATCGGGATGCGCACCCGTACATCACTGGCGCGCATCGTCGATTCCCGCAAGCCCGGGCCTTCCGCGCCGACGAGCACGGCCACCCGCTGACCGGCCAACTCCGGAATGGCTTCCGCCATCGGCAGCGCCGCCGGGTCGGGCGTCATCGACAACATCCGGAAACCGTTGTCCCGCAAAATCTTCAGATCCCCCGGCCAGGTGGCTGCCTTCGCGAAGGGAACCAGCAGCGCGTGGCCCATCGACACCCGCACGGCGCGCCGGTACAGCGGGTCGGCGCACCCGGCGCCGAAGATCACGGCGTCCACGTCCAGCCCGGCGGCATTGCGGAAGATCGAGCCGAGATTCTCGTGGTCGTTGACGCCTTCGAGCACCGCGATGGTGCGGGCGCCGGCGATCACGTCGGTGACGGTCAGTTCCGGTGCGCGGCGGGCGGCTGCCAGCACCCCACGGTTGAGGTGGAAGCCCACCACCTCGGCCATCACCTCGGGGCTCACCCGGTAGTACGGCGCCGAGGATCCGGTCAGATCGGCGGCGAGTTCGTCGTACCGGCGGGCGGTGCCCAGCAGCGCGTGCGGCGTGAAACGCGAGGCCAGCATCCGCTGCGCGACCAGCACTCCCTCGGCGATCACCAGGCCTTTGCCGCTGGGCAGATCGGGGCGCCGGTCGATGCTGTTGAGGTCGCGGAAGTCATCCAGCCGGGGGTCGGCCGGGTCGAGCACGTCTATCGGCTGTCGACCGGGGCAGGTACTCACGCGCTTTCGTCGACGATGGCCGACATCAGGTCGGCCGCCCGTTTGAGAGTCACTTGTTCATCATGGCCGAGTTCGGCGAGCTTGCGGTGCAACCACTCCTGGCTGGCGCGACGTTCGGACTCCACCAGGTCGACGCCGGCCTCCGACATCGAGACCAGCACCTGCCGGCCGTCCACCGGGTGAGCAGTACGGGCCACCAGACCCAGCTCGGCCAACGACGCCACCACGCGGGTCATCGACGGCGGGCGAACCCGTTCGCGGACCGCGAGCGCACCCGGCGTCATCGCGCCCTCCTTGTGCAGCGTCGACAGCGCCGACAGCTGTGACATCGACACCGGAGACTCGGGCCGGCGGAACCTCAACTGGCGGGCCATCCGAACCACGGCGAGCGAGAGGTCGCTGGCAAGACGCGGGTCGAGCCGGGTGTCGACGTCTTTCACATCGCAAACGATACGACAGGTGCGACAACGAGATCGGCAACCGGGGTTCGACTAGGTTGGACGGTGATGACCCCTGATTCCCCGGCCGCCCCGGAGCCACCGCCGCTGCCACCCGGTCTGCTGGAACCGTGGCGGGTCATTGCGGTGGGCGCGGCGGCATGGGTGGTGGTCATCGTCCTCGCCTTCACGGTGCCCGCGCTGCACGAGTGGCGCCCGATCAGCATCGCCGGCTTGGCCACGGGTGTGGTGGGGACGTCGATCTTCCTGTGGCAGAAGAGCGCGGCGCAGCGTGGTGCGCGTGGCGCACAGACAGGCTTGACCATCCGCAAGAACCGCACCTGACCGACGCGAGCGGGAGCACGCGTCAGTCGGTGACCGGGTTGTGCGCGACGTCGATCACACCGTCGTCGTACGGATCGAACAGCGGGGACCCCGCGCCCGCCGGCGCGGGAGTGTCCGAATGCGCACCGCAGCCGTAGGAGTGATCGACCACGTGGCCGTCGGCGGCCATCTCATTGGCGCAGACACCGAACAGCGGGCCCAGCGCACCCGCCAGCGGAAGGTAGAACCCGCAGTCCCGGCACACCCGCTTCGTCGACCGGGCCATCGCCGACCCCGGCCCGTAATCACCGTCGTGCCAGCGTTGGGCGGCGTCGTCGCGCCCCCACTGGCTGAGCACCTGCCGCCGGCCGAGGCCGATCTCGGCGGCCGTCTCGTCGATTTCCGGGTCGCCGCTGAGCAGGAAACCGGGCACCAACCGGGGGTCGTCGGCCGGCGGGGCGAGCAGATCGCCCGGGCTCAGGTCACCGGGCTGGACACGCTGATCCCACGGCACCCACTGCGGCGCGAGCAACGCCGTCGGGCCGGGCACGAGCACGACTTCACTGATGGTCGCGTGATCAGCACCCGGGTAAGCCGCCACCACCACCGCCCACTGCCAGCCCCGATAGCCGGGCAGATCGGCGAGGAACCGGTGGGTGGCCGACGTCGGATCTTCGTGGGTGGCGCCCAGATACTCCCCGACAGAGCCGCCGCTGAACTCTTCGACCGCGGCACGCGCGAGATCGACGGCACCGGTGAGCAGGGACGCCAGAGCGTCGGAGGTCACCTCGGTGGTCGGTTCTGCCGGTGCTTCCGTGGATTCGGTCATGCTGTCCATCGCCTCTCATATTGCCTGAGCCGGCGGACAGGAGCCACACCGGTAAGCCACCCGACCCTGGCGGGATCGATGAGGAACAATCGACGCTGTGTCCCCGGGGTGGCGAGATCAACCGACTCCGGGCCGGAACTCCGGCCCGAACCGTCGGCGACCCCACGATCCCGACGAGCATCCGGGCATGGCGAATTACCCCAGTGATGAGCCGGATCACCGCAGTGCGCGACGGCAGCCGTCCACCCCGAGCGCCAACCGGTACCTGCCGCCACTGGGTGAGGAACGCGCCGACGACGCCCAGCGCACCGACCCGTCACAGCGGCACCCCGACCCGGACGGGGCCCAGCGCATCACCGTCACGCGCGCTGCCCGGCAACGCAGCCGCGAGATGGGGTCGGCGGTGTACGGACTGGTGCATCGCGCCGCCACCGCCGACGGCGCCGACAAATCCGGGCTGACCGCACTCACCTGGCCGGTGGTGGCCAACTTCGCAGTCGACGCCGCGATGGCCGTGGCACTGGCCAACACCTTGTTCTTCGCCGCCGCCTCCGCGGAGAGCAAGAGCAAGGTGGCGCTGTACCTGTTGATCACCATCGCGCCGTTCGCGGTCATCGCGCCGTTGATCGGGCCCGCGCTGGACCGGTTGCAGCACGGCCGCCGGGTCGCACTGGCACTGTCCTTCGGATTACGCACCGTGCTGGCGCTGGTGCTGATCGCCAACTACGACAGCGCCACCGGCAGCTACCCGTCGTGGGTGCTCTACCCCTGCGCGCTCGGGATGATGGTGCTGTCCAAGTCGTTTTCGGTGCTGCGCAGCGCGGTGACCCCTCGCGTCATGCCGCCGAGCATCGACCTGGTGCGGGTCAACTCACGGCTGACGATGTTCGGCCTGCTGGGCGGCACCATCATCGGCGGCGGTATCGCCGCCGGGGTGGAGTACGCCACCACCCGTCTGTTCAATGCCCCCGGGGCCCTGTTCGTCATCGTCGGCATCACCTTGGCCGGGGCCTGGCTGGCCATGCAGATCCCGCGCTGGGTCGAGGTCACCGCCGGCGAGGTGCCCGCGACATTGAGCTACCACGACCACAGCGCCCCGTCGCGACACCACCCACCGAAGTCCACCAACTCGCTGCGCCAGCCTCTGGGCCGCAACATCATCACGTCGCTGTGGGGGAACTGCACCATCAAGGCGATGGTCGGGTTCCTTTTTCTCTATCCGGCCTTCGTGGCCAAATCGCATGACGCCAGCGGGTGGGAGCAACTGGCCATGCTGGGCTTGATCGGCGCGGCCGCCGGAATCGGGAACTTCGCCGGGAACTTCACCGCCGCGCGCCTCAAGCTGGGCCGGCCGTCGGTGCTGGTGGTGCGATGCACCATCGCCGTCAGCGCCGCCGCCCTGGCCGCGGCCGTCGCGGGAACCCTCGTGGTGGTGGCGATCGCCGCGCTGATCACCTCAGGCGCCAGTGCCATCGCGAAGGCATCGCTGGACGCCTCCCTGCAGGACGACCTGCCGGAGGAATCGCGGGCGTCGGCGTTCGGCCGGTCGGAGTCGGTGCTGCAGCTGGCGTGGGTGCTCGGCGGCGCGATCGGTGTGCTGGTCTACACCGAACTGTGGGTCGGGTTCACCGCCATCACCGCCCTGCTCATCCCACTGTTGGCCCAGACCATCGTCAGCTTCCGCGGCAACTCGCTGATCCCGGGCTTCGGCGGCAACCGCCCGGTGATGGTCGAGCAGGAAAGCGTGGATCACTCGGTCGTGGGGTCGCGAAAGTGAAAAAAGCTGTCGCAGCGGCCACTGCCGCGGTGGTTGTGCTGGCGTCTGCGGGCACCGGCACCCTGGCCTGGGCGCTCACCCGGGACGCGGACGGTGAGCAGCTGCCCGAGATCAGCGCGTTCACCGGCGGGCACCTGACCCGGGTCGGCCCCTTCCTGTACTGCAATGTGCTCGACCTCAACGACTGTGCGACGCCGGAGAACCAAGGCGAGCTTCGCGTCACCGAGCGCAACCGGGTGCAGCTGTCGGTACCGGAGGCCATCGCAGCGGCGCCGTGGCGGCTGGTGGTGGTCTATGAAGATCCGGACAACACCACCATCAGCACCTTCCGCCCGGACACCCGGCTGGCCGCCACCATCCGGACTGTCGATCCACAGCGGGGTCGCGTGACGGGTCTGGCCGTGCAGCTGCTGACCCTGGTGACCGACGAGTCCGAGGAGATCCGCGAGGTACCGCACGCGGAATGGTCCATCCGGTTCGTCTGGGAGTAGCCGACTCCGACGCGCCGGCCTGTCAGCGCGCGTGAGTGCGCAGGTACTCCAGATCCGACGCGATGCCCTCGCCCGGGGTCTCGATGATCACGTCACTACCCGCTGCCCGGCAGATATCGGCGATGACCTGCGAATCAAAGGTTCCCGCATCAAAATTCGCGTGCCGGTCGGCGCCGGAGTCGAAGGCGTCGCGCGAGTTGTTGGCGTGGATCAGGTCGATCCGGCCCGTGATCGCCTTGACCCGGTCGACGATGTGGTCGAGTTCCTCGCCGCCCGCCCAGGCGTGGCAGGTGTCGAGCACGAAGCCGGGTTCGTACTGCCCGACGGCATCCCACAGCATGGCGAGGCGGTCGAACCTGCGGGCCATCGCGTTCTCTCCACCCGCGGTGTTCTCGATCAGGATCGGCAGCGGGAACCCGCCGGCCTCCTCCTGCCGTTCGAATGCCTTGCGCCAGTTCTCCACGCCGACGGCCGGGTCATCCTTGGCGGTGACGTGTCCCCCGTGCACGATCAGGCCTTTGGCTCCGATACCGGCGGCGGCCTCGGCGTGCTGCAGCAGCATCTTGCGGCTGGGGATGCGGATCTTGTTGTTGGTGCTGGCCACGTTGATCAGATACGGCGCGTGAATGTAGATGGCGAGATCGCTGTCGCGCAGCGCGTCGGCGTGCGGATGCGGCGGCGGCTTCTTCCAGCCTTGAGGGTCGCCCATGAAGAACTGGACGGTCTCGGCACCGATGGCCTCGGCCGCCGTCAACGGATCGGTGGAATCGACGTGTGCGCCCAGTAAAGCCATGCCGCCAGCCTAATCCGTGGGTGTGACGAGTCCCCGGCCGTCGGCGACTACCCGACATCTGCGAGCCACCCGTGATTCACCGTCGGCTCACCTGTGGCCGAAAAGCTCACTCGCCATGAATGCAATTCAGTCGGGACGCTTCCTGGCGGTCGCTGCCGCCACCACACTGCTGGCGGCGGGGTGTTCCGCCGAGTCGTCCGAGGCACCGGAAACCCAGGAGAACCCGAGCACCCCGCGTGCCACCTCCCCGATCGACTGGAACCTTCCCGACGCCGAGCGCTACCACCGGCAGGCCACCTACCCCGTCTATCTGAACAGGCCGCCGACCGAGCCGATCGACACCGAGACGGTGGCCGAGATCTCCACCGTCAGCGACGACGGCAATGTGGTGATCTACACCGATGCTCCGGCGAAGCGGATCGGTTTCGTCGACATCACCGACCCCGCAGCCCCGAAGGGGCTCGGTGTGCTGTCGCTGGCCGAACTCGGTGACGCAGATGATCAACCCACCTCGGTGATCACCCATGGCGAATTCGTGCTCGTCGTCGTCGACACCACCGGCGGCGACTTCGCCAACCCGAGCGGGCGCGTCGACGTGGTCCGCATCAGCGACCGCACCCGCGTGCGCAGCATCGATCTGCAGGGCCAGCCGGACTCCATCGCGGTGAGCGGAGACGGCCGCTTCGCTGCGATCGCGATCGAGAACCAGCGCGACGAGGAGTTCACCCCCGACGGCGGCGAGGAAGGCGATTTGCCCCAACCACCAACGGGTTTCGTGCAGATCGTCGACCTCGAGGGCGCGCCGGAGGCCTGGAAGTCACGCCGCGTCGACTTCGACGTCGAGGCCGCCCGCAGCGCCGGACTGGACACCCCCGAGGACCTCGAACCCGAATACGTCAGTATCAACTCCAGGGGCCAGATCGCGGTCACACTGCAGGAGAACAACGGCGTGGCCGTCATCGACGGCCTCACCGGCACGGTGCGCAAGATATTCAGCGCGGGCACGCAGTCGGTGAACGGGATCGACACCAAAGAAGACGGCAGTATCGATCAAACCGGTTCGATCGAGGAGTCGCCCCGCGAACCCGATGCCATCGGCTGGATCGACGACCAGCACGTGGCCACCGCCAACGAGGGCGACTGGAAAGGCGGCACCCGCGGCTGGACCATCTTCGACGCCGGCACCGGCGAGGTGGTGTGGGACGCAGGCAACACCTTCGAACAGCTCGCCGTGCGCACCGGCATGCACATCGAAGGCCGTTCTGAGGCAAAGGGTCCCGAACCCGAGGGGCTGGCGATCACCGAGATCGGTGGCGTACCCGTCGCGCTCGTCGCCTCGGAACGCAGTAACTTTGTTGCCGTCTATGATGTTTCGGATCCGGCCGAGCCGCGCTTCCGCCAGATGCTGCCGACGACACCGGGACCGGAGGGCACTCTCCCGATTCCGCAGCGGAACCTGCTGGTGATCTCCTCGGAGACCGACGACGCCGAAGCGCGCGTCCGCGCGTCGGTCAGTGTGTACGGCTACGGCGACGGTTTCGCCCAGGGCGGTGTGGCGTTCCCGTCGATCGTGTCCGGTGACGTCGACGGCGCGCCGATCCCGTGGGGAGCCCTCGGTGCGCTCAGCGCCGACCCGGCCGACCCGAACCGCCTGTTCACCGCCACCGACATCGCCTACGGACCCACTCGTGTGCTGGGCGTGGATGTTTCGCAGCAGCCCGTGTTGATCGACAGCGCCCTTCCGGTCACCGAGGACGGCGCACCGGTCACCCTCGACGTCGAAGGCATCTCGGCCCGGCCCGACGGCGGGTTCTACCTTGCCGTCGAAGGTGAGGAAGGCCCCGGCAACGAACTGGTCCGGGTGGCGGCCGACGGAGCCATCGAAGAGCGGATCACGCTGCCGGAGGAGATCGCGGCGGGTCTGGGCGGGCAGGGACTGGAGGGAGTTGCAGTCGACGGTGACATCGTCTGGGTGGCCCTGCAACGTGAGGTCAAGGGCGACCCGGCCGGAGTCGTCCGGCTCGGCCGGTACACCCCGGGCAGCAGCGAGTGGGAATGGTTCGGCTATCAGCTGGAGAGCACGGCCGTCGACGGCGATTGGATCGGGCTGTCCGAGATCACCGTTCACGACGGCGCGCTGCTGGTGCTCGAGCGTGACAAGCTGAACGGCCCGGACGCCCGGATCAAGGCTATCTACCGGGTGGGCCTCCCCGACGAGGCGGGCTCGACCTCGGCCGGCCAGGCCCCGCCGGTGTTGCCGAAGACCCTGGTGCGCGATCTGCTGCCGGATCTGCAGGCCACCAAGGGCTGGGTGCAGGAGAAGGTCGAGGGAATGACGGTGGGCGGCAACGGAAATCTCTACGTCGTCACCGACAACGACGGGCTCGACGACGCCAGCGGCGAGACGGTGTTCCTCGACCTCGGCCCCGTCGTTTAGGGATTTCGGCGCGCTGGTAACCGCTGAGCGGTTACCAGCGCGCCGAAATCACTTGGCTCCGTGACCCAGCGGCACCTGTTCACCCGGAGGAGTGGTCCCCGGTGGGGTCCCGTCACCGAAAGGCCTGCCGCCCAGGGACTCCCGGCCGTGCGGTGACAGCCAGTTGACCAGATCCGGGCCCTTGGGCACCACCTTCGTCGGGTTGATGTCGGTGTGCACCATGTAGTAGTGCTGCTTGATCTGCACAAAATCAATGGTGTCGCCGAAGCCGGGGGTCTGGAAAAGATCGCGGGCGTACCCCCACAGCGCAGGCATCTCGGCCAGCTTTGTCCGGTTGCACTTGAAGTGGCCGTGATACACCGGGTCGAACCGCGCCAAGGTGGTGAACAACCGCACATCGGCCTCGGTGATGGTGTCGCCCACCAGGTACCGCTGCGTCGACAACCGATCCTCGAGCCAGTCCAGCGCGGTGAACAACCGGTCGTAGGCCGCATCGTAGGCGTCCTGTGAGCCGGCGAACCCGCAGCGGTACACCCCGTTGTTCACCTCGGTGTAGATCCGCTTGGCCACCTCGTCGATCTCGGCGCGCAACGGCTCGGGATACAGCTGCGGGGCGCCGTCGCGGTGGTGGGCCGACCACTCCGTGGACAGATCCAGCGACATCTGCGCGAAGTCGTTGGTCACCACCTGACCCGTCTCGATCTCGACGATCGCGGGCACCGTGATGCCCTTCGGGTAGTCCGGGAAGCGGGCGAAGTACGCGTCCTGCAGCCGCGGGATCTTCAGCACCGGGTCCACGCCGCCGGGGTCCAGGTCGAACGTCCAGCTGCGTTCGTCGTGCGTCGGCCCGCAGAAACCGATCGACAACACGTCCTCCAGGCCCAGCAGCCGGCGCACGATGATCATCCGGTTGGCCCATGGGCATGCCCGCGCCACGATCAGCCGGTAACGCCCGGGCTCCACGGGATACCCGTCACGACCGTCGGCGGTGATGCGGGTGGTGATGTAGTTGGTGTCCCGGTTGAACTCCGAGCCCTGGGCGACGTAAGCCATGCGGCTAGATTGCCCGACCGGGCGTGCGTTTACGCGTCGAGTTCGCGCGCGACGGCCTTGACCACCTCGGAGACCCGGCGCGCCACCTTGCGGTCGGGGTACTTGCCCTTGCGCAGTTCGGGCTGAACCGTGCCTTCGAGCAGGGTGATCAAGTCGTTGACCATGCCGTGCAGTTCGTCGGGGGTGTGCTTGTGCTCGGCGGGGCCGGCAGCCTCACGCCGGGTGCGCGACAGGCTGGGCGGCGGATCGAGCAGCTTGACCTGCAGCGCCTGCGGCCCACGCCGGCCGGCGGCCACACCGAACTCGACCTTCTGACCGGCCTTGAGACCTTCCACGCCCGCGGGCAGCGCCGAGGACCGGACGTAGACGTCCTCTCCTTCTTCCTGAGAGAGGAAGCCGAAGCCCTTCTCGGCGTCGTACCACTTCACCTTGCCGGTCGGCACTGGTCTCACCTGCTTGTCTGACAGAGTCTTGGCAACATAAGTAAGCGTCCCGCCTGCGCAGGACGCAATGACGCTGATCCTACTCGGCTGGCACCCCGGCCAGCATCCGCGTTACTCGGTAGGCTGGCGGTACCCCTGGAGGAGCGATGCGCCTGATATTGAACGTCATCTGGCTGATCTTCGGCGGCCTCTGGTTGGCATTGGGCTACCTGTTGGCCGCGTTGATCTGCTTTGTCCTGATCATCACCATTCCGTTCGGATTCGCGTCACTGCGGATCGCGGCGTATGCACTGTGGCCGTTCGGCCGGACCATCGTCGACAAGCCGGGCGCCGGGTCCGGAGCCCTGATCGGCAATGTCATCTGGGTGATCGTCGCCGGAGTGTGGCTGGCGATCGGTCATATCGTCAGCGCGGTCGCCATGGCCGTCACGATCATCGGCATCCCGCTGGCGATCGCGAACCTGAAGCTGATCCCGGTGTCGTTGATGCCGCTGGGCAAAGAAATCGTTCCGGTGGACGACGTCCGCCGCGTGGGAGCGTCTCTGTGACCGTCACCTCGCTGGGCCTCCCCCAGGTGCAGCGGGCATTGCCCGCCGCTCCGGCCGACGGCCCGTTGATCGACACGTTCGGCAGGGTGGCCACCGATCTGCGGGTCTCGCTGACCGATCGGTGCAACCTGCGCTGCACCTACTGCATGCCCGCCGAGGGCCTGGAGTGGATGCCGCGCACGCAGATGTTGAGCCCCGACGAACTGGTTCGGCTGTTGCGTATCGCGGTGACGCGCTTGGGCATCACCACCGTGCGATTCACCGGCGGTGAGCCGCTCCTGGTTCCGCACCTCGAGGACGTCGTGGCCGCGACGGCCGCGTTGTCCCCCCGGCCCGAGATGGCGATCACCACCAACGGGGTCGGCTTGGCGCGGCGTGCCGACAGCCTGGCCAAGGCCGGACTCAACCGCGTGAACGTGTCCCTGGACACGGTGGACGCCGCCCACTTCGCGGCCATCACCCGCCGCAACCGGCTCACCGACGTGATCGACGGCCTGGCGGCGGCCAAGCGGGCGGGGCTCGGCCCGATCAAGGTCAACGCGGTACTCGATCCGGCGACCGGGCGTGACGATGTGGTGGCGCTGCTGGAGTTCTGCCTGGCGCGCGACTATCAACTCCGGGTCATCGAGCAGATGCCACTGGACGCCGGGCACCAGTGGCGTCGGGGCGAGGTGTTGACCGCCGAGGACATCCGGACCATCCTGTCGCGCCACTTCACGCTCACCCCCGACCCACGCCCGCGCGGCTCTGCTCCCGCGGCGCTGTGGCGCGTCGATGGCGGGCCTGCCACCGTCGGGGTGATCGCCTCGGTCTCTGAAGCGTTCTGCGCCGCCTGCGACCGCACCCGCCTCACCGCGGACGGTCAGGTGCGTAACTGCTTGTTCGCCACCTCCGAGACCGACCTGCGTGTGCTGCTGCGCAGCGGGGCCGACGACGCGGCAGTCGAGCAGGCCTGGCGCGCGGCGATGTGGAGCAAGGCGGCCGGGCATGGCATCAACGACCCTGATTTCGTCCAGCCGGCACGTCCGATGAGTTCCATCGGTGGCTGAGGGTTCCGGCACCGACATCACGTTCGTGGTGCGCTACTTCGCCGCGGCCAAGGCTGCGGCGGGTGTCGACGAAGAGAAGGTGACCGTGCCTGCGGGCACGACGGTGGCCGACCTGATTGCCGGACTGAGCCGTCGTGATCCACAACTGGACCGGGTGCTGCAGCGGTGTTCATTCCTTTGTGACAGCATCGCAATCCGCGACACCCAGACCGTGATCGAATCGGGACAGACAGTCGACGTCTTACCCCCGTTCGCCGGCGGATAGCCGTGATTTACATCACATCACGATTCGATAACAAGCTGGCTACGGGGGAATAGCCGGCCCATCGGACCTGGGAAAACGTCTTCCCGTAGTGGTCTTTTAGAGCCCTTTTAAGATTTGCCGAGCGCCGAAACGCCAGGACAGAGCCGAGGTGACGCGTCGGTTTGAAGGCATTACCGTTCACTCCCAGGCCAGCCGAGATCTACCCAGCGGCAGGCCCATCCCGCCTGCAGCGCCTAGCTCCATCCATGTAGGCGGGGTCCGACAAACAGATGGATGGAGGCGGGGGACCCACCCGGTCCACCGAGATGTACCCACGGAGATCGACATGGAACCGCCCCGCGGTTCCTTGGGGTGAAGCCGACGGCAGCTGGAAGCAGCTGCAGCCGGCCGGGCAACCTCTCCAGCCCGAACCCGACAGCTGACCTCGCAGGCGCCACAGAGAGGACAACACCGACCTATGAGTGGACGGCATCGTAAGCCCACTACATCGGCCACAACAGTCGCGAAGGTCGCCTTCACGGGCGCAGTGATCGGCGGAGGCAGTCTCGCTCTCGCCGGTCAGGCCAACGCCGCTCCCGACAGCGAGTGGGACACCGTGGCCAGCTGCGAATCCGGCGGCAACTGGGCCATCAACACCGGCAACGGCTACCAGGGTGGCCTGCAGTTCGCCCCCAGCACGTGGTCGGGTCACGGCGGCGGCGAATTCGCCCCGTCGGCTCACCTGGCCACCAAAGAAGAGCAGATCGCCGTCGCCGAGCGCGTGCTGGCCAGCCAGGGCAAGGGTGCCTGGCCGGTGTGTGGCCGCGGACTCTCCGGTGCCACTCCTCGCAACGTCGTGGCCGATCCCGCACCGCTGAACGCCCCGCTGGATGCGGCCGGCCTCAACGGCGTGCCGCTGCCCGCGGCTCCGCTTCCTCCTCCGCCGCCGGCCCCGCCGGCCCCTGAGGTGCTGCCCCCCGCTCCCGGCGTGGTCCCGGTCGCCTTCACCCCGGCTCCTGAGACCCTGCCGCCGGCCCCGCTGCTGCCGCCGCCCCCACCGGCGCCCCCGGTTGATCCGGCCGTGGTCGTCGACGCCTCACTCGCGGTTCCGGCCCCGGCCGCCCCCGCTGCCGACCCGGCCGCCGACTGGACGTTCGCCGATCCGGCTGCCGCGCCCCAGCAGTGGTCGCTCGACGCCCCGGCTCCGCTGGCTCCCGTCCCGGCGCCGGCCGAGCCCGCGCCGCTGCCGCCGCCGCCGGCGCCCGCGCCCGCCCCGGCTCCTCTGCCGCCCGCTCCGGCTCCGCTGGCCGCTCCGGCCCCCGATCCGCTGGCGCCGCTCAACGGCGTCGCGGTCCCTCCGGCTGCCTTCGACGCCGCCAACCAGATCGCCAGCGGCGAGATCCCCGCCGTCCCGCAGGAGATCCCGCACCTGCCGAGCCCGGAGAACTTGCCGCCGGGTGCCAGCGAGGTTCCGGTGGGCCCGCAGGACGGCGCCAACGTCACCTACCTCAAGGAACTGTGGCACGCGGTTCAGACGCAGGAGATCAGTGGTGGCGACATGCTGCTCGCGCTGGCTCAGCGTCCGCTGACGTCCGGGCCGGCTCCAGCCGCCGCGCCGCCGCCTCCTCCTCCGGCCGCGCCGCTTCCGGGCGAGCCCGCTCCCCTGCCCCCGGCTCCGGGAGCACCGCTGCCGCCGGCTCCGGACGCGCCGCTGCCGCCCGCTCCTGGCGCGCCGCTGCCGCCGGCCTGAGGGATCCCGTAGCAGTCGTCGAGACTGCGTTCAGGGTTGTGATGCTCTGTGCATCACCGCCCTGGGCGCAGTCTCGAACTGTTTGTGGCCCCTATGAGCGAGTCAGGCGCTGTTGACCCATTCGTCGGTACCGTCACCGAAGAACTGGTGCTTCCACACGGGCAGCCGCTCTTTGACGAGGTCGACCAGCAGCGCGCAGGTCTCGAAGGCTGCCTTGCGGTGATCGGCGGCCACCGCGGCCACCAGAGCCGCATCACCGATGGCCAGCGGCCCCACCCGATGACTGGCCGCGATGGCCCGTACCCCCACCGCCGCAGCGGCGATCTCGGCCAGGACCTCGGCCATGGTCTGCTCGGCCAGCGGGTGCGCCGAGTACTCCAACCGCAGCACCTGCCTACCGCCGTCGTGATCACGCACCACACCCGCGAACCCCACGACGGCGCCGGCGGCCTCATGAGAAACCAGCTGCTCGTGTTCGCTCAACGAGATCGGCGCCTCGGTGAGCGCGGCCCGCAGAACCAGAGTCATCGCCGATGGTCCTCTCCGGCAAGCTGATCGAGCGCGTGGTGCACCACATCGGTGAGCACGGTGAGCCCGTCGCGCACCCCGCCGGGTGAGCCGGGCAGGTTGATGATCAGCGTGCGGCCGGCGACCCCACACAGGCCGCGGGAGAGCACCGCCGTCGGCACCTTGGGCAACCCGGAGCGCCGGATCGCATCCGCCAGGCCCGGGATCTCGTAATCGAGCACCCCCGCGGTCTGGGCGGGGGTCGCATCCGTCGGCGAGATACCCGTGCCACCGGAGGTGATCACCAGCTCCGTCCCCGCGTCGACCGCAGCGCGCAACGCGTCGCCGACAGCATCGCCGTCTGGCACCACCTGCACGTCAGGGTGTGAAAAGTCATGTTGGGCAAGCCAATCGGAGATGATCGGCCCGCACCGGTCCTCGTAGACGCCGGCGGAAGCGCGGGTCGAGGCGATCACCACTTGTGCGGTTCGCGTCATCGGGTCCAGGTTCCGGTGCGCCCGCCGGCCTTGCTCAGCACCCGCACGTCATGGATGCTCGCCGCCGGATCGACGGCTTTGATCATGTCGTACACCGTCAGCGCCGCGACACTCACGGCGGTCAGCGACTCCATCTCCACGCCGGTGCGGTCGGTGGTCTTGACGGTGGCCGTGATGTCGATGTGTTCGGGCCCCACCTCGAAGTCGATGTCCACCCCGGTCAGCGCCAGGTGGTGACACAGCGGGATCAGGTCGCTGGTGCGCTTGGCGGCGAGGATGCCCGCCACCCGCGCGGTCGCCAGTGCGTCGCCTTTGGGCAGTCCCCCTGAGGAGATCAGGCCCACCACTTCAGCGGTGGTCCGCAGCGTGCCGGCCGCCACCGCGGTGCGTTTGGTGGCCGTCTTGTCCGAGACGTCGACCATGTGCGCCGCGCCCCGGTCGTCGAGGTGCGACAGGGGGTTGGACCCTGCGCCGCGTGCCACCGCTACTTGTTGACGACGGTGACCGGGTGGACGTACGGGATTTCCGACAACGGCAGCGGAAACTCCAAGTCACCGAAGGGCGAGAGCGACCCGGTGCGGTCGGAAACGAGTTCGCTCACCGCGTGGTCATCGGGCCCGACCTCGGGCCAGCCGTTGTCGACATACTTCTTCTTGTCAGCCACGGGAGCCATTCTGACAGGTGATGAACGAATGGCGCGCACGAGAACCTGTTTTACGCTGGTCATCGATGACCAAGCACACCCCAGGCGTCCCGCTCGGCGCCTGGCTGGCCGACCTGCCTGACGAGCGGCTCATCCGCCTGCTGGAGTTGCGGCCCGACCTGGCACAACCACCGCCGGGCAGCATCTCGGCGCTGGCGGCTCGCGCACAGGCACGTCAGTCGGTCAAGGCTGCCACCGATGAGCTGGACTTCCTGCGTCTGGCCGTGCTGGACGCGCTGCTGGTACTGCATGCCGACACCACCCCGGTCCCGGTGACCAAGCTGGTCGAACTCGTCGCGGGCCGGGCCCCCGAGCCCGTTGTCCTCCAGGCTCTCGACGACCTGCGCCAGCGCGCTCTGGCATGGGGTGATCCGCAGGTCCGGGTGTCCGCCGAGGCCGCTGCCGGGCTGCCCTGGTACCCGGGACAGGTCATCCTCGAGGACCCCACCCGCACGGCGGAACAGATCACCGCGCTGCTGGCCGATCTCGACGACCCGCAACGCGATCTGCTGGAGCGCCTGCTCGAGGGGTCTCCGGTGGGTCGCACCCGTGACGCCGCGCCGGGAACCCCTGCCGACCGCCCGGTACCCCGCCTACTGGCCGCCGGCCTGTTGCGCCAGGTCGACGACGAGACAGTGATCCTGCCGCGTCAGGTCGGGCAGGTGATGCGCGGTGAGGAACCCGGGCCGGTGCACCTGGCCGCCCCGGAACCCGCCGTCGCGTCCAACCCGGTCAAGGACGTCGACGCGGTGGCGGCCGGAGCCGTCATCGACCTGATGCGCGATATCGACGTGCTGCTCGAGACGCTGGGCGGTACCCCGATCCCCGAGCTGCGCAGCGGTGGGCTCGGCGTCCGTGACATGAAACGGCTCACCAAGCTCACCGGCATCGGCGAACCGCGCCTGGGTCTCATCCTGGAGGTGTCGGCCGCTTCCGGTCTGATCGCCAGCGGCATGCCCGATCCGGATCCCGACGACGGCGGCCCCGGGCCGTTCTGGGCGCCCACCATCGCCGCGGACCGGTTCGCGGAGCTGCCGGTGGCCGAACGCTGGCACATGATCGCCGGTACCTGGCTGACCCTGCCCGCCCGGCCCAGCCTGATCGGCCACCGGGGACCCGACAACAAGCCCTACGCCGCGCTGTCGGATGCGCTGTACTCCACTGCCGCTCCGCTGGACCGGCGGCTGTTGCTGACGGTGCTCGCCGAGATGCCGGCCGGCGCCGGGGTGGACGCGGCGTCGGCGTCCCGGTCGATGATCTGGCGGCGCCCGCGGTGGGCGGCGCGGCTGCAACCCGAGCCGGTCGGACAACTCCTGGAGGAGGCCCACGCCCTGGGCATCATCGGCCGCGGCGCGCTGACCTCGCCGAGCCGCGTGCTGACCGACCACTCCGGCGAGAACACCGACGAGGCCGCCATCGCGGCCATGACGAAGGTCCTGCCGCCACCCATCGACCACTTCCTGCTGCAGGCCGACCTCACCATCGTGGTACCGGGACCGCTGGAGCGTGACCTTGCCGAGGAACTGGCCTCGGTGGCCACCGTGGAATCGGCGGGTGCGGCGATGGTGTACCGGGTCAGCGAGCAGACGATCCGCCGCGCACTCGACACCGGCCGCAGCGCCAGCGCGCTGCACGCGTTCTTCGCCAAGCATTCCAAGACGCCGGTGCCCCAGGGGCTGACGTATCTGATCGACGACGTGGCCCGCCGCCACGGTCAGCTGCGCATCGGCATGGCGTCGTCGTTCATCCGGTGCGAGGATCCTTCGCTGCTCACCCAGGCGCTCGCCCTCCCCGGCGCAGCGCAACTGGAGCTGCGGTTGGTGGCGCCCACCGTGGCGGTCTCCCAGGCCGCCATCTCCGAGGTGCTGGCGGTGCTGCGCAACGCCGGACTGGCCCCGGCCGCCGAGGACGCCTCCGGCGCCATCGTCGACCTGCGTGCCCGCGGCGCCCGGGTGCCCACGCCTGCGCACCGGCGCTTCTTCCGGCCTTTGCCCAGCGCGCCCAACCGGGACACCCTGGCCGCCGTGGTGGCGGTGCTGCGCAAGGTGGTGGCGCTGCCGCTGCCCGGGTCTGGCGGCGAGCGGGTGGATCCGCACCGCGCAATGGCATTGCTGCAGCAAGCGGCACATCGACAGGCCTCCGTCGTCATCGGTTACATCGACGCCGCGGGCGTGGCCACACAGCGCGTGGTGGCGCCGATCTCGGTGCGCGGCGGCCAGTTGATGGCTTTCGATC
Source organism: Mycolicibacterium sp. SMGY-1XX (assembly GCF_059132455.1). Taxonomy (NCBI): domain Bacteria; kingdom Bacillati; phylum Actinomycetota; class Actinomycetes; order Mycobacteriales; family Mycobacteriaceae; genus Mycobacterium; species Mycolicibacterium sp. SMGY-1XX. The sequence goes on along the minus strand of NZ_CP101139.1, from coordinate 979,324 downwards.
CGGCGTCCGGCCGGGTGCGCGACTTTGCTATCCATCGCGTGACGTCGGTGATGTCGGCCGAAGACTGATAATGGGGGATGTCTTCGCGCCGTCTAGAGCGCAGCAATCAGTGAGGAGGGGCGTAAGTGACCGACGGACCCCTGATCGTCCAGTCCGACAAGACCGTGTTGCTCGAGGTCGACCATGAGCAGGCCGGTGCCGCACGCGCGGCCATCGCCCCGTTCGCGGAGCTGGAACGTGCCCCCGAGCACATCCACACCTATCGCATCACCCCGCTGGCCCTGTGGAATGCCCGGGCCGCCGGCCACGACGCCGAGCAGGTGGTCGATGCGTTGGTGAGCTTCTCCCGCTACGCGGTGCCGCAGCCGCTGCTCGTCGACATCGTCGACACCATGGCCCGCTACGGCCGCCTGCAGCTGGTCAAGCACCCCACCCAAGGTCTGACGCTGGTCAGCCTGGACCGCGCTGTGCTCGAAGAGGTGCTGCGCAACAAGAAGATCCAGCCGATGCTCGGCGCGCGTATCGATCCCGACACCGTGGTCGTGCATCCGAGCGAGCGCGGCCGCGTCAAGCAGATGCTGCTGAAGATCGGCTGGCCGGCCGAGGACCTCGCCGGTTATGTCAACGGCGAAGCCCATCCGATCACACTGGCCCAGGACGGCTGGCATCTGCGCGACTACCAGGAGATGGCCGCCGATTCGTTCTGGGCCGGCGGTTCCGGTGTGGTGGTGCTGCCCTGCGGCGCGGGCAAGACGTTGGTGGGTGCGGCGGCCATGGCCAAGGCCGGGGCCACCACCTTGATCCTGGTCACCAACACCGTGGCCGGCCGGCAGTGGAAGCGGGAGCTGATCGCGCGGACCTCACTGACCGAGGAGGAGATCGGCGAGTACTCCGGCGAGCGCAAGGAGATCCGCCCTGTCACCATCGCGACGTATCAGGTGATCACCCGCCGCACCAAGGGCGAGTACAAGCATCTGGAGCTGTTCGACAGCCGCGACTGGGGTCTGATCATCTACGACGAGGTGCACCTGCTGCCGGCGCCGGTGTTCCGGATGACCGCCGATCTGCAGTCGCGCCGGCGGCTCGGCCTGACGGCCACATTGATCCGCGAGGACGGCCGCGAAGGTGACGTGTTCTCCCTCATCGGCCCCAAGCGCTACGACGCGCCGTGGAAGGACATCGAGGCTCAGGGCTGGATCGCGCCGGCCGAGTGCATCGAGGTCCGGGTCACGATGACCGACAACGAACGCATGCTGTACGCCACCGCCGAGCCCGAGGATCGTTACAAGCTCTGCGCCACAGCGCATTCCAAAATCGCGGTGGTGAAATCCATCCTGGCGCAGCACCCCAAGGAACAGACGCTGGTCATCGGGGCCTATCTCGACCAACTCGATGAGCTCGGTGCCGAACTCGATGCCCCGGTGATCCAGGGTGCCACCAAGAACGCCGAACGCGAGAAGCTCTTCGACGAGTTCCGTCGCGGCGAAATCCGCACGTTGGTGGTCTCGAAGGTCGCCAACTTCTCCATCGATCTCCCGGAAGCATCTGTGGCCGTGCAGGTTTCAGGCACCTTCGGCTCGCGGCAAGAGGAAGCGCAGCGGCTGGGCCGGTTGCTTCGCCCCAAGGCCGACGGCGGCGGCGCGGTGTTCTACAGTGTGGTCGCCCGCGACAGTCTCGATGCCGAGTACGCCGCGCACCGGCAGCGTTTCCTGGCCGAGCAGGGGTACGGCTACGTCATCAAGGACGCCGACGATCTACTGGGCCCCGCCGTATGACGGTGCACCGCGTGGTGCCCGTCATCACCGTCGCCGACATCACGTCGGCAGCCGCCGGATACACGCGCACACTCGGCTTGACCGTGGTGATGGATCACGGTTGGATCGTCACGCTGGCCGGCGCGGACAATCAGCACCAGCTCAGCCTCATGACCAAAGACCGGACGGCACAGGTCAATCCGTCGGTGTCGGTCGAGGTTGACGACGTGGACGCCGCCTACGAGTCGGCAGTACAGGCCGGCCTGGAGATCGTGCACCCGCTCAGTGACGAGCAGTGGGGTGTGCGGCGGTTCTTCTTCGCCGACGCCTCAGGCAGCGTTGTCAACGTGCTGAGCCACCGCGCCTGAGCAGGGGCTTGCATGGTCACCTTGGACCGGCTCATCAACGTGCTCGGCGGCTACGGCATCCAGCTGAAAGCATGTGCCATTCCGCGCTCGACGGAACTGCGCTCCGTCGTACTGCACGAGGAACGCGACGTCGTGGGCGATGTGTTCCTGGGAGTCGGCGCCGGGCCCCTGGACTCCGCCCTGGTGTGGGCCCGCGCGGCGCGCGCGAAAGTACTACTGGTCCGGGAAGACGACGTCGACGTCGCTGACCTCCCCGAGCACACCGCCATCATGACGGTCGCGGCCGACGTCTCCTGGAGCGAGGTCGCCGCCGTGGTCTTCGGGTTGGTGCTCGAAGGCAGGGAAACCGAATCCGGGCGCGGCCCCACCGATCTGTTCGCGCTGGCCGACAGCCTGGCCGACGCGGTGGGCGGAGCCGTCACCATCGAGGACCGCCAGGGCCGGGTATTGGCGTATTCACGGTTGCAGCAGCACGCCGACAGCGCCCGGGCCGAGACCATCCTGGGCCGCGAGGTGCCGCAGAGATTGCGCACGTTGTTCGCCACGCGTGGCGTGGCCAAGCACCTCGCGACATCGGACACCCCGGTGTTCCTTCCGCCGGCGCCGGCCGACGGGCTGTCGGGGCGCATGGTGGTGGCCGCGCGGGCCGGCCGGGAAGTCCTGGGCTCGCTGTGGGTGGCCAGCCCCACTGAGCTGGAGGGCGAGCGGCTGCGGGCCCTGACCGACGGCGCCCGTATGGTGGCGTTGCATCTGTTGCGGTCGCGGGCCAGCGCAGATCTGGAACGCCAGGTGGAATCCGATCTGGTGATCGGACTGCTCGACGGCACCGTCGATGCGCCCACGGCCATCAGCAAGCTGGCGCTGCCTGCCTCCGGTTTGCGGGTCATCGCGCTGCGCGCGCGCCTCGGCGAGGAGCTGCACGCTGCCCTTCTGATGGCATTCGAACGCGCGACCACGGGGTTCGGCTGGTCCCGACCCGGCCGCAGCACCCTGGCGGCCACCACCGTCTACACCATCCTGCCCGGCGAATCGGCCGGCAGCGCCCGGCGCTGGGTCGAGGACCTACGGGCGGCGCTGCCGAGCGAATCTCTGATACATGCCGGAATCAGTGGTATGGCAACAGTTTTGGAGTTACCCACAGCGCGCGACGAGGCCGACGAGTGCCTGGCGATGCATGAGCTGCGAGGCGACGCCGCGGGCGACGCACCCGCGTACGACGAGTCCTGGGATGACATCGTGCTGCAGCGGTTGCGGATCGCCGCACGTCTCGGCCGCACCCCGCAGCGTGGCCCGGTGGGCGATCTGAGCCGGCACGACGAGCTGCACGCCACGCAGTACGTCGCCACTCTGCGTGCCTGGCTGGCCGCCCAGGGCGATCTCCACGAGGCCGCGGCTCGGCTGGGCGTCCACGACAACACCGTGCGCTATCGGATGCGCAAGATGGCCGAGGTGACCGACCTCGATCTCACCGACGCACGCAAGCGTTTCGCCATGACGGTGGAACTGGCCGCCACCGACGAGTTGTCCGGGAACGACAAACAGCCATAGTCAGATTGTCAGCTCAGGCCAACACCGTGCACCGTTGCAGTCGCCACCATCGATGGAGACAGCGGATTCAACGGAGGTGAGCTGATGGGCGGCGTCGACGGGTTCGACGGGGGGCCGCGCTCGGTGATCGTGGTGGGCGCGGGCATCGTCGGTTTGTCCACGGCGTGGTTCCTCGCCGAACGCGGCGTCGAGGTGACGGTCATCGACCGCAGCGGTGTCGCGGCCGGCGCGTCCTGGGGTAACGCCGGCTGGATATCGCCGGCCCTGACGATCCCGCTCAACCACCCGTCCGTGTTGACCTACGGACTGCGCTCGCTGCTGAATCCGGCTGCACCACTGCATATCCCGGTCAGTGCCGACCCTGGATTGTGGTCGTTCCTCATCCGGTTTGCGGCCAACTGCCGCCGCGCGTCGTGGGACCGTGCCGTACAGGCGAATCTGCCGTTCAACGAGGAGTGCCTCGAGGCGTTCGATGTGCTGACGGGCAACGGGGTCGACGTGCCGACCACCGACGGGCCCATCACGGCGTTGTTCACCGATTCCCGCCACGCCGAGCATGTGATGGACGAACTCCGCGCCTTGCAGCGCGCCGGTCAGAGCCTCGACTACCGGCGGCTCACCGGGCAGGAACTGCGCGATCAGACACCGCTGGCGTCACCGGCAGCCACGATCGGGGTGAGTGTCGAAAATCAGCGGTTCGTCGACCCGGGCCGCTTCACCCACGCCCTCGCCGGCGCGGTCACGTCGCTGGGCGCCACCATCTCCTCAGGGGAGGTCATCGAGGTGCAACCGGGGGCCCGCGAGGTACAGGTGCGCCTGCGCGCCGGGTCATCGCTGAGCGCGGACGCCGTCGTGCTCGCCACCGGGGCGTGGCTGTCGCGGCTGGCCGGGCGCTGGGTCCGCACACCGGTCCGCGCCGGGCGCGGCTACTCGTTCACCGTGCCCGTGGAGCGCCCCGTGCCGGGGCCGGTGTACCTGCCCGAAGTCCGGGTGGCGTGCACGCCGTACCAGGGTGCGCTGCGGGTGGCGGGGACCATGGAGTTCCGCGACCCCGACGCGCCGGCCATCGCGGCCCGCATCGCTGCCATCGTCGACTCTGCCGCGCCGTTGCTCACCGGGGTGCGCTGGGACCAGCGCAGCGACGAATGGGTGGGTCCCCGGCCGGTCACCTCCGATGGGCGTCCGCTGATCGGTGCGGTGGCCCGCGGCGTGTTCGTCGCCGGCGGTCACGGCATGTGGGGTCTGGCGCACGGCCCGGCCACCGGCCGGCGGATGGCCGAACTGATCAACACCGGAAAGCGCAGCGCGGCACTGCAAGCCGTCGACCCCCTGCGCTGATCTAGGACTTGCACCCAGTCGTCAGGGGCGGCGCATCGGCCCGCCCCTGACGGCAATTCTCGAACTCACTTCACCCGGGAGGGAAAATGACAACAGCACAACCGATTTGGATGACACCGCAGGCACACAGCCGGCTCACGGCCGAACTGGCCTTACTGAACAGCCTCAGCGCCACCGAGCCGGTGGACGACGACGACGCCAACACCGTCGCCGTGCAACGGGCCCGCCGAACCCGAATCCAGCGGATCCACGATCTGCTGCTGAACGCTGTTGTGGGACAGGACCCGCCCGATGACGGTGTCGCCGAACCGGGCATGGTCCTGACGGTGCGCTTCGGCGACACCGACGAGACCGAGACATTTCTGCTCGGCGTCCGCGGCGCCGAGTACGGCGAGCTCGAGGTGTACACCACCACCTCTCCCCTGGGTGCCGCACTGCTGGGCGCCCGGCCGGGTGATCAGCGCGAATACTCGGTGCCCAGCGGGCGATTGATGAAGGTCACGCTGCTCGAGTCAGTGCCCTACGGTCTTCACACCGGCTGACCTCAACGGTGACCACGCGCGCGGGGAGCGTGCAGGTCGAAGTAGACACCGACCATCCGGAGCACGAAACAGACTGCGGCGGAACCGAGTGCGGCCACGGTGCCATGGTGTCCGGCACTGTGGGCCGCCGCCGCGCATCCGGCGCCGATCAGCGCCGGGATGGCGTACAGCTCGCTTCGCAGGACGGTGGGGATCCGGCCGATCATCACGTCGCGGATAGTCCCACCGCCCACCGCGGTGATCGTGCCGACGATGACCGCCTGCAACACACCGAATCCCATGTCCAGCGCCTTGTAGGCACTCAACACCGCGAACACGCTCAGCCCCACGGCGTCGAGGACGACGATCGGCATATTCAGCCGCTCCAACCTGCGGCTGAGCACGAACGCGATGAGTCCGCCGACGGCGGCCAGGACCAGGTACCGCCAGTCAACGAACGTCGCCGGGGGCAACGCGTCGAGCAGCACGTCGCGGATCGTGCCACCACCGAGGCCGGTGAACATACCGAGGGTGATCACGCCGAAGATGTCCAGCCGCTCGGCCCGCACCGCGGTCAGCGCACCGTTGAGCGCGAACACGAAGGTCCCGATGAAATCGAGCGTCAGCAGCAGCGGCGATACCGTCGACATGCCCCGAGGTATACCTCAACCGACGGCCATCGGGGACGGCGGTGCCGAGCCCCCCTGTTCGGAACGCGCCGTCATCAACCGGATGATCTCGTCGCGGTCGGCCGGCGAGGGCAGCCCCATGCCGGGGTGATATCCGTACACCTCGTGCAGCGGGGACGAGCTGGCACGGCCGTCGAGGATGTCCACCGATTCGGTGCTGATCAGGCCGGGATGCTCCACCCCGCACGCTTCGGCCACTTTGACCAGGTCGCGGCGCAGGGTCTTGATGTAGTTGGCCGCCCGCTCGGCCTTGACCTCGGGCACCAAACCTCGTGCCAGCCAAGCGTTCTGGGTGGCGACACCGGTGGGGCAGGTGTCGGTGTGACATTTCTGCGCCTGGATGCACCCGATGGCCAGCATCGCTTCGCGCGCCACATTGATCATGTCGCAGCCGAGCGCGAAGCCGACGATCGCGTTGTCGGGCAGGCCCAGCTTGCCGCCGCCGATGAAGGTGACCTGCTCGTGCAGACCCCGTTCGGCGAAGATCCGGTACACCCGGGAGAACCCGAGTTGGAAGGGCAGCGACACGCTGTCGGTGAAGATCAGCGGCGCGGCGCCGGTGCCGCCCTCGCCACCGTCGATGGTGACGAAGTCGACCCCACGGCCGGTGTCGCGCATCAGGTCGGTGAGCTCGTACCAGAACTCGAGGTCACCCACGGCGGCCTTGATGCCCACCGGCAGACCGGTTTCCGCGGCCAGCATCTCGACCCAGTCGAGAAGACCGTCGGTGTCGGAGAACTCGGCATGCCGTGACGGACTGACACAGTCCACCCCCTGCGGGATACCGCGCGTGGCGGCGATCTCCGCGGACACCTTGGGCGCGGGCAGCAGGCCGCCGAGGCTCGGCTTGGCGCCCTGACTGAGCTTGATCTCCAGCGCACGTACCGGAGCTCCGGCCACCAGGTCCTTCAACCTGGCCAGGTCGAACCGGCCCTCGTCGTCGCGGCAGCCGAAATAGGCGGTACCGATCTGGAAGATGAGTTCACCGCCGTGCCGGTGATAGGGCGAGATACCGCCCTCGCCGGTGTTGTGCAGGCAGTCGGCCAGCGCCGCTCCCCGGTTGAGCGCCTCGATGGCGTTACCCGAGAGCGACCCGAAACTCATCGCCGAGATGTTGACGACAGACCTTGCACGGAAGGCCCCCGGCCGGTTCCGTGCGGCGCCGATGACTTTCGCGCAGGGCACCTCGACCTCATGGCCGGACATCGGCGCCGAGGCGGGGATCGCCCGGCCGAACGTGCGGTGTTTGATCACCGGGTAGCCGGCGGTGTGCTCGACGTCGTTGTCGGTACCGAAGCCGAAGTAGTTGTTCTCTTTCTTCGCCGAGGCGTACACCCATCGGCGTTGGTCGCGGGTGAAGGGGCGTTCTTCGTCATTGGCGGCGACGATGTACTGCCGCAGCTCCGGACCGACGGCTTCCAGTAGGTAGCGGGCGTGCCCGAGGACGGGGAAATTGCGCAGGAGCGCGTGGTTTTTCTGCACGAGATCACGCAGGCCCACCGCGGCCACCGCAGAGGCGGCGACCGCGGCGACCGCAGGAAGGATTCGGCTCATGTGGCCGGGTTGCCCCGTGAGCCGGTGGTGAAACGGCCCTCTAGCGCCGGCCGGCCATCTCGTCTGACACGTCGTCGAGGCTGGTGTCCTTGGTCTCGTGCATCACCAGAAGCGCGACGAACGTTAGGGCCGCAGCTGAGGCCAGGTACACCCCCACCCATCCGACGCTGTAGGTGGTGGCCAGATACGTCGCGATGAAGGGCGCAACGGCGGCACCGAGGATGCTGGAGAGGTTGTAGGAGATTCCCGAACCGGTGTAGCGCACGTTGGTCGGGAACAGTTCCGGCAGCACCGCGCTCATCGGTGCGAACGTCAGACCCATCAAGGTCATGCCGACCACCAGGAACAACAACGTCATGCCCTCGGTGCGAGTACCGAGCAGCAGGCCGAAGCAGGCGCCGAAGACGATGATTCCCGCGGTGATCACCAGCAGGGTGCGGCGGCGGCCGTACTTGTCGGCCAGTAGGCCCGAGATCGGCAGTGCGCCCGCGAAGAACAGCACCGAGATCAGCTGCAGGTAGAGGAAGTCGACGTAACCGAAGCCCAGCCCGGTGCCGTCCGGTGGCCGCTTCCCGGTGCCGTAGCTCAGTGCCCAGGTGGTGACGATGTAGAACAGCGTGTAGGTGGCCAGCATGACGAAGGTGCCGATGATGAGCTGGCGCCAGCTGCTGCGGAACACCTCGGCCAGTGGGGTCTTCACCCGTTCACCGCGCTCGACGGCGCGGGCGAACACCGGCGTCTCGGTGAGCTTGAGCCGGACATACAGTCCTATCGCCACCATGATCGCCGACAGCAGGAAGGGCACCCGCCAGCCCCAGGTGAGGAACGCGCCGTCCAGATCGGGTTCGGTGTTGCTGTGTCCCAGCGCGATGATGAGGATCAGGAACAGGCCGTTGGCCAGCAGGAAGCCGAACGGTGCGCCGAGCTGCGGCCACATGGCCGCCCACGCGCGTTTGCCGGGTTTCGCGGTCTCGGTGGCCAGTAGTGCCGCGCCACTCCATTCCCCGCCGAGCGCCAGGCCCTGGGCGAAACGCATCACCGCCAGTAGCGCCGGGGCCAGCACACCCACTTGGGCGTACGTGGGCAGCAGACCGATGGCGAACGTCGCGATACCCATGGTGAGCAAGGAGCCCACCAGGGTCGCCTTGCGTCCAACCCGGTCGCCGAAGTGACCGAACAGGATTGATCCGAGCGGGCGTGCGACGAACGCGAGACCGAAGGTCGCCAGCGACGCCAACAGGGCGGCGGTGCCGTCGCCCTTGGGGAAGAACAGGTGCGGGAACACCGACACCGCCGCGGTGGCATAGATGTAGAAGTCGAAGAACTCGATGGTGGTGCCCACCATCGAAGCCACCACGATGCGGCTGCGCGGAACCCCGGCAACCAGGTTCGCGTCGGTCGTGCTCATCTGCCCTCGTCCCTGATCGATGGTTGCAACCAAGGCATCTTGGCAGGGGCGCTCCGGTTACACCAATGCGACGGCCGCTTCCAGTTCGGAGATCACGATCTTGCGCATCCCCAGCATCGCGGTGGTGGCGGCGGCGGCGCGCGCTGCGTCAGAACTCTCGATCAGCTCGTAGAGGCGTTCCGGCACGATCTGCCAGCTCAGTCCGAAGCGGTCCTTGAGCCAGCCGCACTGCGATTCCTCGCCGCCGTCGGTCAGTTTGGACCAGTAGTAGTCGACCCCGTCCTGATCGGCGCAGCGCACCTCGAACGAGACCGCCTCGCTGAACCGGAACTCCGGGCCGCCGTTGATGCCCAGGAAGCGGTGGCCGTCGAGGACGAAGGTGCCGTAGCAGATGTCGCCGGGTTTACCGGGCCCGGCCTCGGTGTACCGGACGACCCCTTCGATCGAGGAGTTCGGGAACACCGACGTGTAGAACTGCGCGGCGTCTTCGAGATTGTTGTCGAACCACAGGCATGGGGTGATGGTTGTCATACCCGTACCGACTGCGGCGGCGCCGCAAACTCATCGTTACAGGCTGACGATGGTGGCCGACGCGGTGCCGGGCGCGCCGTACACCTGCGCCAGGCCGACGCGCGGGTTGCCGGGTACCTGCCGCTCCCCCGCCTCGCCACGCAGCTGGCGCACCAGTTCGTGCATCTGACGCAGACCCGATGCACCGATGGGTTCGCCGTTGGCGATCAGACCGCCGTCGGTGTTGATGGGGATCGAGCCGTGGATTTCGGTGGCCCCGTCGGCAAGCAGCTTCTCCTGCTCCCCGTCGGCGCACAGCCCGGTCTCGGCCATGTGGATCACTTCGGCGCCGGCGTCGGTGTCCTGCAACTGCGCGATGTCGACGTCCTCGGGGCCGATTCCGGCGGCCTCGTAGGCGGCCTTCGACGCGTACACCGTGGGCGAGACGTCCTCGTCGAGCGGCGCCGAGGTGGCGTGCACTTCGTAGGCGCCGAATGTCCGGGTGCGAATCTCGCTGGCGCGCACGTACACCGGCTTGTCGGTGAACTTGTGCGCGATGTCGCCGCGACACATGATCACCGCGGCCGCGCCCTCGTCGGGAGCGCAGAACATGTATTGCGTCAGCGGGTAGTTCAACGCCGGCGAGTTCAGGATGTCCTCTACCGTTATTTCCTTGCGGCGGAAAGCGTTCGGGTTGATGACGCCGTTGCGGAAGTTCTTGTTGGCCACCCGAGCCAGGGTTTCCTGGCTGATGTTGTGCTTGTGGATGTAGTGGTTGGCCTTCATCCCGAAGAACTTGGTGGTGACGAACTGACCGTTCTCGGCGTACCACTGCGGCAGTGCCAGCTTGGCGGGATCGTCGGTGAAGGCGCCGCGCGGGTGCTTGTCCAGTCCGATGGCGATGCCGATGTCGTACTTGCCGAGCCGGATGGTGTCGGCGGTCTGCTGGATGGCACTGGCCGAGGTGGCGCAGGCGTTGAAGACGTTGGTGAACGTGATGCCGGTCAGGCCCACCAGGCGGGTGACGGCATCCGGGTTGGACACCTCGTAGCTTCCGCCGAACCCGAACTGGATGTCTTTCCAGCTGACGCCCGCGTCCTTGAGCGCGAGCTGGATGGCTTCGGCGCCCATCTGCATGGCGGTCTTGTCGAAGCGGCCGAAGGGGTGCAGACCCACACCGATGATCGCTACTTCTTCACTCATGCCTCACACCGCCTTGAATGCGAACGTGACGACCTCGTTGCCGTCGGTGTCGGTGGTGAACGGGATCATCGTCAGCTCCACCTCCTGGCCGAACCGCAGTTTGGCCGGATCGTTTTCGGTCAGCCGCCCCTCGACCCGGATCAGATCTCCGAGTTGCACCAGCCCGACCCCGAATGGCACGAAGTCCTTGCCCGTGGGTCCGGCATAGGGCGCGCCGGGCGGAAAGCCCTGCGTCGTCCAGGCGATCACGGTGCCGCGGCGCGGCAGCAGCAGCTGCGACATCTGGTCACTGCTACACCTTGGGCAGTAGTCCTGAGCGGGAAAGGTTGTCGCTGAACAACTTCCGCACTGACTACCGATCAACTGGGGGTTCTCTTCGGGCCAGGTCGAGATCTCTGGCGCGAGGGCCTTCTGCATCGAACATCCTCCGCACACCAACCAATAATCCGCTTTCGGAATCGTACAATACAGTTACCGAAGACGGAAATGGCATTCTCATAAGTGCGGGCTGTACCGCACCGACGCGACGGGAGGTTTTACTGCAGGGCGGGGATGACCTCGTTGGCGAAGAGCTCGACACCGGACCGGTCGTAGGCGGCCTCGGGGAAGTAGCAGATGACGTACTCGCAGCCCAGGCCGCGCAGGCGCTGCAACGTCTCGACCACCTGCTCGACAGTTCCGGCGCCGGATCCCGGGCCGCTCATCGACGAGATCATCGCGTCGGTGGCCTGGTCGCCGGCCACACCGGAGATCCGGGAACGCACCCGCTCGAGCCGGTCCACGACGTCGGCCTCCGACGAACCGATCACCACGTTGACGTTGGAGGAGCGCACGATGGCATCGAAGTCGGTGCCGACGTCACGGCAGTGCCCGGCCAGGATCTGCGACTTGTTCTCGAAAACATCCGGGGCCGAGGCGAAGTTGGTGTACTGGGCGTACTTCGCCGCGATGCGGAGCGTCACCTTCTCACCCCCGCCGGCGATCCACAGTGGGATACCGTTGTCCTGCAACGGCCTCGGGGCGACGATCGCGCCGTCCACCTGATAGTGCTTGCCGTCGAAGCTCACCACGCCGTCGCGCCACGCGTCGCGCATGATCTGCACGCCCTCATCCAGGCGGGCCAGCCGCTCTCCGGCCGAAGGGAAGCCGTAACCGTATGCGCGCCACTCATGTTCGTACCAGCCGCCGCCGATGCCCATCTGCACCCGGCCACCGGAGATGATGTCGGCGGTGGCCGCCACCTTGGCGAGGTACACCGGGTTGCGGTAGCTCATGGCGGTACACATCTGGCCGAGTTTGATTCGCGACGTGGTGGCCGCGTACGCCGACATCAAAGACCACGCTTCGTGGGTGGCTTCATTGCTGGGCACCGGCACGGTGTGGAAGTGGTCATACACCCACAGTGAATCCCACGCCTCGGTGTTGTCGGCGTACGTGGCGAGCTCGCTCATCACCGCCCACTGCTCTCTCGCGTCGATACCGACCAGATCCAGACGCCAGCCTTGCGGGATGAACAATCCGAAGCGCATGGGGTCCCACTTTAGCCCGATGCGGCAAGTGGGGTACGCCCCCCGCATCCCTGGCTGGACATCCTCGGCGTGCTGGGCCCGCCGATCGGTGCCATCATCGTTGTCGACCTGTTGCGGTCGCGGCGTGCGGCACTGACGAAGGAGAGCGCATGACCGTCACCATCGACGCCAACCCGTATGTCTGGCCGTACGACGGCGACATCCCGGCCGGGCGCACGGCGCTGATCAACATCGACTGGCAGGTCGACTTCTGCGGCAAGGGCGGCTACGTCGACGCGATGGGCTATGACCTGACGTTGACCCGCACACCGCTGGGCCCGGCTCAGGATGTCCTGCGCGCCGCGCGCGCCGCCGGCCTGTTCATCATCCACACCAGGGAGGGGCATCGGCCCGACCTGTCGGATCTCCCGCCGAACAAGCGGTGGCGCTCGGCGCAGATCGGAGCCGAGATCGGGTCACTCGGTCCGTGCGGCCGCATCCTGACCCGCGGCGAGCCAGGGTGGGAGCTGGTACCCGAAATGGCGCCGCTGCCAGGCGAACCCGTGATCGACAAGCCGGGAAAGGGCAGCTTCTACGCCACGGACCTGGAGCTGGTACTCAAGAGCAATCAGATCACCCACATCATCTTCACCGGGATCACCACCGATGTGTGTGTGCACACCACCATGCGTGACGCCAACGACCGGGGCTACGAATGCCTGGTGGTCTCCGATGCCACCGGCGCCACCGACTACGCCAACCACGTTGCGGCACTGAACATGATCACCATGCAGGGCGGGGTGTTCGGCGCGCATGCCACCAGCGCGGCCGTCATCGAGGCGCTGAGCCGACTACGCGCCACGGAAGCCGCCGCCGTCGGCTAATCGATCAGCCCCAACGTCGCGAGCGCCCCGGTGACCGCCGCGGCGCGGAGTGCCCCGGCGGGGGCGTCCGGGAACTGCAGGCAACAATCCTGCAGTCCGCCCAGGGCGATCACCGCCCGGACAGCTTGGTCGAGCGTCTGGTCGGGGCCGAAGATCAACCGCGCCAGGCGTTCGCGCCCCGCCAGCATGCTGTCGATCATGCCGAGATCGGCCAGCGTACTGAGTTCGGAGACCACCAGGATCAAGTCGGCGCGGCAGTCGTAGAAGTAATCGAAGTACCCCTCGAGCAGTTCACGCGGCGTCAGGTCGGCCCGCTGTTCACACGCCTGGACATAGCGCTCACCACCTTCGATCAGCGGCTGCACGATGCTACGTATCAGGGCCTCACGTGAGCTGAAGTGGTAGTAGAGCGCGGGCTTGGTGATGCCGAGCCGGGCGGCAATGTCCTGCAGGCTGGTGCGCTGCACGCCCTTGACCGCGAACAGCTCGCGCGCCACTTCCTGGATGCGCTGACGGGTGTCCGATCGTGGCGACGTCACGTACCCACCCTAACTGACCGATCGTTAAGTAAGCTGCTCGACGTAGCTTACCGATCGTTAAGTAAGGGGACGAGACATGCACGTTCTGATTTCCGGCGCCAGCATTGCGGGACCGGTCCTGGCCTACTGGCTTCACCACCGCGGATTCGACGTCACTGTGGTCGAACGAGCGCCCGCGCTGCGTAAAACCGGTGGCCACGCCATCGATCTGATCGGGCCCGCGATGACCATTGCCACCCAGATGGGGGTTCGCGACCGCGTGCTCGATCACGCCACCGGCACCCAAAGGCTGCTGTTCCACCGCGCGGGCGCCACCCGTGCTGCGCACATCGATTACCGCAAGGTGACCGCCGCCCTGTCGAAGCAGCATGTCGAGATCATGCGCGACGACCTCAGCGAGATCTTCTACGACGCCGGCCGTCACGACGTCGAATACATCTTCGGCGATCACATCACCGGAATCGGCGACGACGGGCTGGTGACGTTCGCCCACACCTGCCCTCGGCAGTTCGACCTCGTGGTCGGCGCCGACGGCCTGCACTCCGGGGTTCGTCGTCTCGTCTTCGGCGAGGACGCCGGGCACACCGAATTCCTGGGCGCCTACCTGGCCGTGGTGTCAGTCCCCAAAGCGTTTGCCCGCGAGGGCGATTCGACCGGATTCATCGATATCGGCCGTACTGCGATGATCTACACCGCCGACCATCTCGACGACGCCCGCGCCGTGTTCCTCTTCCGCCCTACCGATCCGTTCCGGTACGACCACCGCGACACCGCGAGCCACAAGCGGGTGCTGCGGCAGCGGTTCGGCGGGTTGTCCGCAGACGTGGACCGGTGGCTCGCCGAACTGGACGACACCCCGGCGTTCTACTTCGACGCGATCACCCAGCTGCAACTGACCACGTGGTCACGTCACCGGGTGACCCTGGTGGGCGACGCCGGCTACTGCCCCGGTCCCGCCGTGGGCGGCAGCACCAGCCTCGCGGTCGTGGGCGCCTATGTCCTGGCCGGCGAGTTGGAACGTGCGGGCACGGACCACACCGCGGCCTTCGCTGCCTACGAGAAGGTGATGCGCCCGGCGGTGATCGGCAGCCGCGCACTGGCCAAGAGCATGGCGAAAGGAATCCTGCCGTCCTCACGATGGGGTGTGCGGGCTCTGATCGGCGCTGGTCAGTTGATCTCACTGCTGCCCACACCCGTGACCGCGGCCCTGGCGGGCCTCAATGACAAGGGAATTCGGCTCTACGACTCGATCGAGATTCCCGAGTATGCCGTACCTGTCGGCCGTCGTGGCTAGCCTGGCGCCATGGCCCTTTCGCAAGAAGAACGTGAACAGTTCCTGGCCGAGCCGCACATCGCCGCGTTGGGTGTGAGTTCCGGCGACACGCACGGGCCCCTCACCGTGCCCATCTGGTATCAGTACACCCCGGGTGGCGAGCCGTGGATTCTCACCGGCCCGGCATCCCGCAAGGCGCGGCTGATCGAGGCCACGGGGTTCTTCTCCCTGATGGTCGACCGGCTCGAACCCACCACCCGCTACGTCGCGGTCGACGGCGCGGTCAGCCGTATCGAGCCGGGTACCGATGCCCAGGTCGAAGAGATGACGTACCGCTACCTCAGCGGGGAGGCCGCGGAAAGGTACCTGAAATTCGCCCACGAAAACCTGGGTGAGCACGTGGCCATCTACATGCAACCGCAGCGCTGGTTCTCGTCGGATCTGGGCAGCTTCTGAACACGTGCCGTCCCGTCACCGGCTGTTTCGACTGTTCTACCGTCTCGGGTTCACGCCCTGGGACGGACACCCACTGGCCGGAAGTCTGCGCACACTCGTCGAAAGCGGCCTCGAGCCGGGGCGGGCACTCGACATCGGCTGCGGTACCGGTGACAACTGCATCTACCTCGCCCAGCACGGCTGGCAGGTCACCGGTGTCGACTACGTGGCCCGGGCGGTCGAGCGGGCCCGCGCCAAGACCGCGGTAGCGGGTGTGGACGTCACCGTCCGCCGAGCCGATGCCACCCGGTTGCGCGCCGACGGCGTTGTTTCCCGGGAAGGCAGCGGTTTCGACCTGATCGTCGACAACGGGTGCTTGCACGGTATGAGCGACGACGACCGCGACGCCTACGTCCGGGAAGTCACCGCCGTCGCCGGCCCGGCCGCGCATCTGCTGCTCGTGGAGTTCGTACCGGGCGCGTCATT
This sequence comes from Mycolicibacterium sp. SMGY-1XX, assembly GCF_059132455.1. Taxonomy (NCBI): domain Bacteria; kingdom Bacillati; phylum Actinomycetota; class Actinomycetes; order Mycobacteriales; family Mycobacteriaceae; genus Mycobacterium; species Mycolicibacterium sp. SMGY-1XX. The sequence continues at coordinate 963,306 of NZ_CP101139.1, read as the reverse complement.
CGGGGTGCCCGGTATCGCACCCCAGGACGTGGAGCGGCGGTTCTCGGCGCACTGGATGTTGGTCTCCAGCGGAGACGAACCCGCGATGGACCACACCGGGAAGAACCCGGCGCGGTTCTACCTGTTCACCCGCCGCTGACACACGACAAAGCCCCTGCGACGCCGTTGTCACAGGGGCTTTGAAGTTTTGCGGCTAGGACAGCAGCGATGCCGGCGGGTTGAAACGCTCGCCGTAACGCTCGGCCAACTGCTTGGCGCGAGCCACGAACGCGTCCTTGCCGACGCCGAGCTCACCCTCGTAGCCCACGATGAACTGCGCGCTGCCCCCGGTGTAGGGCGGGAAACCGATGCCCATGATCGAGCCGATGTTGGCATCGGCGGTGGAGGTCAGCACACCCTCGTCAAGGCACTTCTGGGTCTCCAGAGCCTCGGCGAACAGCATGCGGTCGATCATGTCCTGCAATGGGATATCGGCAGAGCCCGACTTGAACGTGTCCGCCAGGCCTTCCCACAGGCCGACGCGCTTGCCGTCGACGTACTCGTAGAAGCCCGCCCCCTTGAGCCGCGACGGGCGGCCGGCCTCGATCATCGTGTTCACGACGGCCTCGGCCGGATGCGGCTCGTAGGTGGCCCCGGTCTCTTCGACGGCCACGCGGGTGGCGGTGGCGATCTTCTGCATCAGTTCCAGGTTCAGCTCGTCGGACAGCTGCAGCGGCGGGGCCGGGTAACCGGCCTGGGAACCCGCCTGCTCGATGCTGGCCGCGGGCACACCTTCGCCGAGCATGGCCAGCGCCTCGTTGACGAAGGTGCCGATGACGCGGCTGGTGAAGAAGCCGCGGCTGTCGTTGACCACGATGGGCGTCTTGCCGATGGCCAGCGTGTAGTCGAACACCCGGGCCAGCGCCTCGTCAGAAGTCTTCTCGCCCTTGATGATCTCCACCAGCGGCATCTTGTCCACCGGTGAGAAGAAGTGGATGCCGATGAAGTCCTCCTGGCGCTTGACGCCGGTGGCCAGCCCGGTGATGGGCAGCGTGGAGGTGTTGGAGCCCAGCAGCGCGTTGGGTTCGACGATGTCCTCGATCTCCTGGAACACCTTGTGCTTGAGTTCCTGGTTCTCGAAGACGGCCTCGATCACGAAGTCGACGCCCTTGAGGTCCTGCGGGTCACCGGTCGGGGTGATGCGGCCGAGGAGTGCCTTGGACTTTTCCTCGGTGGTGCGGCCACGCTCGAGTGCCTTGGCCTCCAACTTCTCGGAGTAGCCCTTGCCCTTCTGGGCGGCTTCGAGCGAAACGTCCTTGAGCACAACGTCATAACCGGCCTTGGCCGAGACGTAGGCGATGCCGGCGCCCATCATGCCCGCGCCCAGCACGCCGATCTTGCGGATCTCCTGCTTGGCGATGCCGTCGGGCCGCGAACCACCGGAGTTGATGTACTGCAGGTCCAGGAAGAACGCCTGGATCATGTTCTTGGCCACCTGGCCGGTGACCAGCGAGGTGAAGTAGCGGCTCTCGATGCGGGTGGCGGTGTCGAAGTCCACCTGCGCACCCTCGACGGCCGCGTCCAGGATCGCGCGCGGGGCCGGCATGGGAGCACCCTTGAGCTGCTTCTTCAACAGCGCCGGGAACGACGGCAGGATCGCGGCCAGCGCCGGGTGCGACGGCGTGCCGCCCGGCATCTTGTAGCCCTTCTGGTCCCACGGCTGGGTGTGCGCATCCGGGTTGGCTTTGATCCACGCCTTGGCGGCGGGCACCAATTCCTCGACGCTGGACACCAATTCGTCGACCAGGCCGATTTCCTTGGCCTTGCCGGGCTTGAACCGGGTGCCCTGCGAGAGCACCTCCATGAAGGCCTTCTGAATGCCGAACATGCGCACGGTGCGGGCCACGCCGCCACCACCGGGCAGCAGGCCCAGGGTGACCTCGGGCAGGCCGATGACGACACCCTTGACGTCGGCGGCGATGCGGTGATGGGTGGCCAGCGCGATCTCCAGGCCGCCGCCGAGCGCAGCGCCGTTGATGGCCGCGACCACGGGCTTGCCCAGGGTCTCCAGCTTGCGCAGGTCGGCCTTGATGAACTCCACCTCGGCGAACGAGGCCGCGGCGTCATCGGGGCCCACGTTGATCATGCCCTTGAGGTCACCGCCGGCGAAGAAGGTCTTCTTGGCGCTGGCGATCACCACGCCGGTGATCGAATCCTTTTCCGCGACAAGACGTTCCACCGTCTTGTGCATGGATTCCTTGTAGTGCTCGTTCATCACGTTGGCCGACCCGGTGGGGTCGTCCAACGTCAGCGTGACGATGCCGTCGGCATCCTGGTCCCACTTGATGGTGTTCTCAGCCATTGTTGTTCTCCCCTACACGCGCTCGATGATGGTGGCCACACCCATGCCGCCGCCGATGCACAGCGTGATCAGGGCACGCCGGGCGCCGCGGCGCTCGAGCTCGTCGACCATGGTTCCGGTGATCATGGCGCCGGTGGCGCCCAGCGGGTGGCCCATCGCGATGGCGCCACCGTTGACGTTGAGCTTCTCGTCCGGGATGCCCAGGTCCTTCTGGAACTTCAGCACCACGGAGGCGAACGCCTCGTTGAGCTCGAACAGGTCGATGTCGCCGACCGTCAGCCCGGCGCGGTCCAGCACCTTCCTGGTGGCCGGGGTGGGGCCGGTGAGCATGATGACGGGATCGGCGCCGCTGGTGGCGGTGGCCACGATGCGGGCGCGCGGGGTCAGTCCCTGCGACAGGCCGGCCTTCTCGGATCCGACGAGCACCAGGGCGGCGCCGTCCACGATGCCGGAGCTGTTGCCGCCGGTGTGGACGTGGTTGATCTTCTCTACCGAGTGGTACTTCTGCAGCGCCACATCGTCGAAGCCGCCCATGGCGCCGATGCCGTCGAACGCCGTCTTCAGCTTGGCCAGGCCTTCGAGGCTGCTGTCGGGGCGCATGTGCTCGTCATGGTCGAGCACGACGAGGCCGTTCTGATCCTTGACCGGGACGACGGACTTGGCGAAGTAACCGCCCGACCAGGCCGCGGCGGCCTTCTGCTGGCTGCGCAGTGCGTAGGCGTCGACGTCATCGCGGGAGAAGCCCTCGATGGTGGCGATCAGGTCGGCGCCGATGCCCTGCGGTACGAAGCCGATGCGGTAGTTGGTCTCGGGATCGGACGCCCAGGCGCCGCCGTCGGAGCCCATCGGGACGCGGCTCATGGATTCGACGCCACCGGCGAGCACCAGGTCGTCCCAGCCGGAGCGGACCTTCTGCGCGGCGGTGTTCACGGCTTCGAGGCCGGAGGCGCAGAAGCGGTTGAGCTGGAAGCCGCCGGTGGTTTCGGGCAGCTTGGCCACCAATGCGGCGGTGCGGGCGATATCGCCACCCTGGTCGCCGACGGGCGAGACGACGCCGAGGATGACGTCGCTGATCAGGTTCTCGTCCAGGTCGGGGTACCGAGCACGGATCTCGTCGATCAGGCCGACGACCAGGTTGACCGGCTTGATCTCGTTGAGGGAGCCGCCGCGCTGCTTGCCGCGCGGGGTACGAATGGCCTCGTAGATGAAGGCTTCTTCGGACATGTGCTGTCTCCAGGTCCTGTTCAGGTTGGTTGTCACGGGCATGCACCCGTGCTCTGACCGCGATGCTAGCAGCCTCGCCCAACCGTTTGGTTGGGAGCCTGGTCACGGCCGTGAACCTGCGCAGGACTTACGCCGACCGCGGCTCCTGCAACTCCGCCAACGTCGGGTAGTCGATGTAACCGGCCGGGCCGGGGGCATAGAACGTCGCGACGTCGGGTTCGTTGAGTTCGGCCCCCACGATCAGCCGCTCGATCAGGTCCGGGTTCGCCAGGAACGGACGGCCCACCGCCGCAGCGCTGATGACACCCCAGTCCGCGAGCTCCTCCAGCTGGCAGAAGCTGTCGTCGCGGTCGCGGCCGGTGTTGAGCACCACCGGCCCGGGCCACGCGCCGCGCAGCGCACCGAAGGCGGGATCCTCCGGGTGGATCAGCAGATGCAGGTACGCCAGATCCAGGGGCGCGATGCGGGCCAGAAGCGCGTCGTAGGTGCTCACGGTGTCGTTCTCGTGCATGTCACCGGCGCTGTTCCCAGGTGAGATCCGCAGACCCACCCGGCCCGCGCCGATCTCATCGGCGACGGCCTCGACCACCTCGGCCGTCAGGCGGGCCCGGTTCTCCGGCGAACCGCCGTATTCATCGGTGCGCTGATTCACCACATCCGACGAGAACTCGTGCAGCAGATAGCCGTTGGCGCCATGGATCTCCACCCCGTCCATCCCGGCGTCGACGGCGCGGCGTGCGGCAGAACGGAACTGCCCGACGATCGACTGGATCTCCGGGACGGTCAACGCCCGCGGTACCGGCAGTGGTTTCTTGCCTTCTGGTGTGTGCGTCAGCATGTCCGCGGCGATGGGCGACGGACCCACGGTCTCGAAACCGCTGATGTCAGGATGCGCCATCCGGCCGACGTGCCACAGCTGCACGAACATCTTGCCGCCGGCCTGATGCACCGCCGAGGCGATCTCGGACCACTTCTCTTGATGGCGGTCGGTGTAGATGCCGGGGGTGTTCATGTAGGCACCGTTGGCTTGCTCACACACGGCGGTGGCCTCGGAGATGATGAGGCCGGCAGCGGCGCGCTGCGCGTAGTACTGCGCGGCCAGGGACGACGGTGTGCCATCGGCGTCGGCGCGTGATCTGGTCAACGGCGCCATGAAGATTCGGTTCTCGGCAGCGGTGTCACCGATCTGGATGGTTTTCAGCAGCGCTGAGTCACTGGCGAGGGTGAAGGTCATGCTGGACTAAAGCGCACGCAGCGGCTCATCCATTCCCCGGTGTGATTGCCGGGCCGTAGCCAGCGGTGGCGTCGTGGACGATGATGGTCCGATGGCACAGGAGCTGGCTTCACGGCCCACCCGGGTGAACGGATGAGCCACTTCGCGGTATTGGGAGCCACCGGCGCACAAGGTGGCGCGGTGGTCACGGCGCTGCTGGAGCAGGGGGCGACGGTCCGTGGCATCACCCGCCGCACCGACTCGCGCGCAGCGCGGCAGCTGGCCGCTGCCGGGGTTGAGGTGGTCGCCGCCGACCTGTCCGATCCGGGCTCCGTGACGGCGGCGTTGCGCGGAGTCGACGGGGCCTACGCGCTGACGACGCCGTTCGAGGACGGTCCGGACGCCGAGGTGACGCAGGGCAGGACGATTGTGGATGCCGCGCTGGCAGCCAAGGTGCCGCACCTGGTGTTCTCGTCGGTGGCCGATGCCGATCAGCACACCGGTATTCCGCATTTCGAGAGCAAGGCCCGAGTGGAGGCGGCACTGGCCGAGTCCGGGCTGTCCTACACCATCGTGGGTCCGTCCTACTTCTACGACAACATGCTCGGAGGCCTTGCCGACATCGCAGCGGGGGTGTTGGCACTCCCGCTGCCCGCGGACGTCAAGCTGCAGCAGTTGTCACGCCGGGATCTCGGTCGCTTCGTGGCCGCTGCGCTGGCCGATCCCGATCGCGTCCGCGGTGCGCGTATCGACATCGCCTCCGACGAGCCGACACCCCAGGACATGGCCTCCGCGCTTTCCGGGGCGCTGGGCCGGCCGGTGCGGCTGGCCACCAGCGACCCCGACGACATCGGCTCCGAGGACATGCGAGCGATGTTCGGCTTCCTGGCCCGCAGCGGATACACCGTCGACATCGCGACACTGCATACCCGGTATCCGCAAATCGGGTGGCAGAGCTTCACCGACTGGATCAACACCGATCTGCTGCCGCTGTTGCGCTGACGCAGATCAGAACCGTTCTCCGACAAGCTCTTCGCTCTTGGCCCACAAACGTTGAGCGCGAACGGGATCCAGCGCATAGGACATCACGCCGTCTCCGATGCCGGGCGAGTCGTCGACGTGGGCGACATGGCCCAGACGGGTGTGGCAGCCCCAGCCAATTCAGTCGCGAATACACCCGCCATTTCGGGCGAGCCCCGAAACGCGACAGCGCCTCCCTGCGCGGCGGCCTCGACACCACCGACGGGCCGCTCTAGTTGTCACCGCTCCCGATCACCGCGGTGACGCGAATCTCGACACGCATCTTCGGCGCCGCCAGCACGGAGACACCGGTCTGGGTCCAGATCGGTGCCCGGTCGGGCATCCACTTGCGGAACTGAGCGGTCATGACGCTGTTGTGGGCACCGGTGATGACTTCCGGCTCACTGGCCACGTGATAGGAGTTCACGTGCACGACGTCGCGCCAGCTTGCGCCGGCCGTAGCGAGTGTGCGTTCCACGTTCTCGAACGCCCGCGCGATCTCCTCTTCGAGGGAGTCGGGGAAGTTCAGATCGTCGTCCCAGCCACCTTGGCCGGAGATCTCGACGCGGTTCCCGATGCGCACGGCCTGGCTGTAGTGCAGAGACTCCCGGAACTTCTCGCCGTACCCGGGTGTGACGAAGAACTCGACCTCGGACATGACCGACCACCTCTCATCATTACTTCACGCTTGAACTGACACTAACACCCAATGACTTCATGCGTGAAGTTATTCCAAGGAGACGAGGCGCCCGATAGTGTGCAGGAATGGCTCGCAGCGAGAAACCGAAGTGGCTCACGCAGGAGGAGAAGGAGGCGTGGACGGGGCTGGTCTCACTGATGCTGTTGATGCCGGGCAAGCTCGAATCGTCGCTACGACACCTGGATCTGACACTGTTCGAGTACCTGACGTTGAGCCACATCTCCGAAGCGCCGCAGCGCCGAATCCGCATGAGCGAATTGGCGTTCCTGGCCAACGGATCCCTGTCCCGGTTGTCGAACGTCGTGAAGCGGTTCGAGCAGCGCGGCTGGGCCACCCGCTCCCCCGACCCGGATGACGGGCGGTACACCATTGCCGCGCTCACCGACGCGGGCTACCGACTGGTGGTCGAGGCGGCTCCGATCCACGTGGCGTCCGTGCGGGAATTCGTTCTGGACCCCCTGTCCCCCACGGACCTGCGCGCCCTGACCCGCATCGCCGACAGACTGCGGGTGGTCCCGCCCGGGCTCGGGTAGCCGCGGGCGCGGCCGGGCCTACAGACTGAATGCGCGCGGAGGCCCGGCCAAGCTTGCCTTGGCCTCCGCCGCCAGCGGGTCGAGGATCTCGATATCACCGGCCTCCAGACCGTCGAGTGCCAGCCGTACCAGGTCCTCGGGATCGGTCACCGCGCCGTCGGCGAATTCGATGCCGTGCGCTTCCGCGAAGTCGAAAAGCGTTTGGGTGCCTACCAATCCGGGGACCAGGGCAGCGACGTGCGTGCCCTGCGCCTGCAGTTCCAGCCGCACGCCGTTGGTCAGACCCCACTCCGCCGATTTTGCAGCGGCATACGCGGTGTTGCCGTCAACGGTGGTCCACGCCGCGGCCGACAGCACGTTGAGGATGGCGCCGCCTCCATTGCGCGCCAGGACGGGGGCGAACGCCCGGATCATCGCGAGGGTGCCGTAGTAATTCGAATCCATGGTGGACCGAATGGCAGCCAGATCACCGGTCACCAGATTGCCGCCGGCGGTGTCGGCAGCATTGTTGACCAGCAGGTTCACGTCATCGGCCAGCGCCGCAGCCGCGTCGACCGATGCCTGGTCGGTGATGTCGAGCCGCACCACCTCGGCACCGGCGACGTCGACCAGTTCGGGGCGCCGCGCCGTCGCGTACACCTTGGCTCCTCGCCGAAGCAGCTCGACAGCGAAGTAATGACCGATCCCCCTGTTCGCACCTGTCACCAGCGCCGTCGCTCCACGCAAATCCATGTGTCCTCCAACGAGATTCAAGAATCGAGAAAGTGACCAATCGGTCATGTTGTCGCACCCACGCTGCCATAAGATGACCGTGCGGTCAACTTGCTAGGCTGGCGGGATGACCTCGACCCGTCCCGTGCGCGCGGATGCTGCCCGCAATCGGGAGTCGCTGTTGGCCGCTGCGGAGGACGAATTCGCCGAACGAGGCCTGTCCGCTTCGGTCGCCGACATCGCGCGTCGAGCCGGCGTGGCCAAGGCAACGGTGTTCCGGCATTTCGCCACGAAAGAGGATCTGATCGCGTCCATCGTCGTGCAGCACATCACGGCGCTCACCGACGCGGCACGTCGGCTTGCCGACGCGACCGATCCTGGAGCGGCACTGCTGGAGTTCCTGACCGTCGCCGCCGACCAGCGCCAGCGCCACGATCTGACCTTCCTTCAGTCAGCCAGCGAACGCGATCCGCGGGTGACCGAGGTTCGCGACCAGCTGCACCAGAACCTCGAGACGCTGGTGGCCCGGGCGCGTGAAAGCGGTGCCATCCGGTCCGACATCACCGAAGCCGATGTCTTCCTGATGATGTGCGCGCCGGTTCACGTCGTCGAAAACCTCTCCGCCCCCGCACCATTGCTGTGGCAGCGGTACCTTGCCATCATGTTCGACGGGCTGCGCCCCCAAGGCGCACACCCGCTCCCCCAGCCGGCGCCGATTTTGCCGTAGCGCTCGGCGGTAAGCGCGGTGAGCGGCACACGCCGCTCACCGCGAGCCGGGCTAATTCGCCGCGGGACTGGAGGCCGAGGCGATCTCGACTTCGGCCGTCGCCTGAATCAGGGCGAGCAGTTCTTTGTCCAGGCCAGGAGCGAACTCTTCCCGGCGTTCCGGTGCAATCGTGATGGGGACGCCCTGCGGCATGATCGCCGTACTGAGTTCGGTGCCGTCGTTGGACGGGGAAGCACCGCGATACAACTTGGCGGCCTGGCTCTGTTCGTCGGCGCTGAAGGTGTACTGAATGGACTGCAGTCCCAGGTCGAGCAGTTTCTTCACCTCGGGGAACTGCTCGGCATTGGTCTTCGGAATCGGTAGCACCGAACCCCAGTTGACGCCCAGGCTCTCCAACGCCTTGGCAAACGCGTTCTCGTGCGCCTGGTCACGCACGATCAGGTACGCGATGGTGGAACGCGCCGCCTTGTTGTCGGTCATCTCATAGATCCGGCACTTCTGCAGCCGGCCCGTCGACTCGAGCATCAGGTTGTACAGCAGGTCCAACACCAGGTTGCCGCTGTTGTATACGTAGGAACCCAGCCACGGATTGCCGGCCGCATCGACCGGCAGCGCGCCCTGCGCACCCACCAGGTAGTGGTGAATGTTGCTGTGGTCCAAGGCGATCTTCAGCGGTGTGGCGCCTTTGGCGCCCGGCTCGTCCACCGGATCGGTTTTCTTGCCCTTGTATTCCGGTGAACCGTCGAGCAGTCGGGCGATGGTGGTGCCGATCAGTTCGACGTGACTGATCTCTTCCGTGCCGACCCCTTGCAGCAGGTCCTTGTACGGCTTGGAATTCGGGTCGCCCCGGAAGTTCATACTCTGGAACAGATACTGCATCATCGTGCGCATCTCGCCGAACTGTCCGCCCAGCCCTTCTTGCAACGCGTTTGCCGCGGCGGGATCCGGCTCGTCGACTGCGATCTCGTTGATCAGTTGCTCGGTGTGCAAATACACAAGTTTCTCCTTTGTGGTCACCCGCTGCGTTGCAGCGTGCCGTCATCACGCAGATCGCTCAATGACTAGGCCTGCCAACATCGTTCGATGAACGCGACACCGGGTGTGCCGTGTTGTCCATCGCCGCGTATTGCCGCAGCAGCGTTCTACGAACGCGACCGATCCCCGTGCTGGAAACGATGGCAGGTCTGGTGTTCCCTCCGGAATCCACCTCAAACTCGGATCAGATCAAGATCGTCAGCGGATTCTCGATCCGTCGCACGAATGCGGCCATCCACTGCGCCGCCACCGCTCCGTCGATCACCCGGTGATCGGCCGACAGCGTGACGGTCATGACGGTGCCCACCTCCAGCGCGCCGCCGCTGACGACGGGTTTCTGCACGGCGGCCCCGACGGCGAGAATGCCGGAGTGCGGGGGGTTCAGGATCGCCGAGAACTCCGTGACGCCGTACATGCCGAGGTTGGACACCGAGAAGCTGCCGCCTTCGAGTTCCTGCTGTTTGATCTTGCCGTCCCGGGCACGGCCGGCCAGGTCAGCCACTTCGGCGGCGATCGCCGAGATGGGCAGCCGGTCGACACCACGCAGGACCGGGGTGAGCAGTCCGCCGTCGACGGCCACCGCCACCGCGATGTCTGCGCTGTCGAACCGGCGGATCGACTCACCGTTCCAGATGGAGTTCGCCTCGGGCACCTCCACCAGAGCGCCGGCGACTGCCTTGAGCACGAAGTCGTTCAGCGACACCTTGACGGGTCCGGCCTCGTTCACCTTGCCGCGCAACTCGAGTAGCGCGTCCACCCGGCAGTCCGCGATGACGTAGAAGTGCGGCACCGTGGTCTTGCTCTCGGTGAGCCGCCGCGCGATGGCCTTGCGCATCCCGGTCAGTGGAATATCGACGAAGCCGGTGTCCTCTCTGGGCGCCGCCTTGGCCGCCGGCGCGGGAACCGGAGCGGGTTCGGCGACCGGCAGCCGATCCAGATCCCGCCGCACGATGCGTCCGCCGGGTCCGGTCCCGGTGACGGACTCGAGATCAATGCCTTTCTCCCGGGCGATCTTCCGGACCAGGGGGGTGGCGAAAAGCCGTCGCCCATTCGTCTGCGGTGCCGCCGCTGAGGCGGCGGTGGCGGTCTCGGCGACCTTTTCGATCACCGGCGCTGCCGACTCCGGGTCACGGGCGCTCACATCGAGCGCGTCCGCCGTCTCGCCGGGCGCTGCCACCACCGCGATCGGTTCACCGACGGCAATCGTCGCACCGGGTTCGGCGATCAGCTGCGCCAGCACCCCTTCGACCTCGGCGGCGTACTCGACAACCGCCTTCTCCGTCTCGATCTCGGCGATGGGGTCACCGATGCTGATCTCTTGGCCGACGGATACCAGCCAGGTCTGGATGATCGCCTCGCTGGTGTTGGCCAGCACCTCCGGCATGCGCACCACGGTGGCCATCAGAGCGCACCCATCGCGGCGCGCATCTTCTCCAGCCCCGCCACGATGTCCTCGGTTCCGGCGATGGCAGCACGCTCCAGCACTCGCGAGATGCTCGGCGAGGCCTCCTCCCCCGACACCCTCTCGACGGGTTGGTCCAGCCAGTCGAACAGCCTGCGTTGGATCTCGTCGGCCAGCCAACCGCCGTAGGAACTGCCGCGGGCACCCTGCTCGACGATCAGTACGGCGTTGGTCTTCTTGACGCTGGCCTCGATGGTGTCCCAGTCGAGCGAGGCGCGGTCCAGCCAGCGCAGGTCGATCAGTTCGGCGTCGATCCCGGTCTGCGTGATCGCCTCGGCGCACCGCGACACCATGGACAGATAGCTGATGACGGTGACGTCGTTGCCCGCCCGGCGGATCGCGGCCCGCCCGGGCGGGATGATGTAGTCCAGTTCGCCCTCGGGGACCCGGTCAGCGGTGCCGTACAGGTCGACGTGCTCGATCACCAGCACGGGATCCTGGAGCGCCAGAGCAGCATTCATCAGCCCCACGTAATCGGCCGCGGTGGACGGGGCGACGATGCGCCAGCCCGGGCTGGTGGCGAAGATCCCGGCGGGATCCATCAGGTGCTGAGAACCGTAGCCGGATCCCATCGCAACCTTGGTTCGCAACACGAACGGGACGGGGTTGTCGCCGCCGAACATGTGCCGCGCCTTGCCGATCTGGTTGAACACCTGGTCGGCGGCCACCCACATGAAGTCCGGGTACATGAACTCCACCACCGGCCGGAAGCGACCGTCGAGCGCCAGGCCACCGCCTAGCCCGGTGAAGGCGTTCTCACTGATGGGCGTACCGACCAGCCGGTTCTCCCCGTACTTGGCCAGCCCCTTGGTGGCGCCGTTGGTGCCGCCGCCCAGGCGGTGCACGTCTTCACCGAAGATCACGATGCGCTCGTCGGTGCTCATCCGGCGGTCCATCACGCCAGACACTGCTTCCACGAATTTCACTGTGCGCCAGCTACCTTCGTATTCGGTGGGTTCCAGCACGTCGAGCGACGACAGCTCGCTGGCGTCACCGCGGACACCGACGTTGACGAACCCGGGATCTGGCCACAGCTCGGGGCGGATACGGCGCTTGCCCGCCGAATCCGGGTCGGGTTCCAGCAGGTGTGACACCGCCTCCGCCATGGCGTCCTGCGCCTGGCGGCGCAGCTGCGCTACCCCGGCCTCGTCGATCAGGCCGAGCTTGGTCATCTCGGCGGCGGTCCGCTCCAGCGGGTCGCGACTGCGCCATAACGCTTCCTCGGCCTTGTCGCGGTAACCGAAGGCACTGCCCGGGTAGGGGCCGTTCTGATGGAAGAACCGGTACACCTCGGCCTCGATCACCGCGGGTCCGTCACCGCTGCGCATTCGCTCCGCAGCCTGCTCGGTGGCCAGATGGACCGCCAGTGGATCCATTCCGTCGACTCGCCAGCCGGGGATACCGAAGCCCTGGCCACGCACCGAGAGCCGCGGGTCGGCGGTGATCTCGTCCACCCGCGTGGACACCGCGTACAAGTTGTTCTCGATGAAGAAGCAGAACGGCAGCTTCCAGGCCGCCGCCAGGTTCATCGATTCGAGGACGGAACCGATCTGACTGGACCCGTCACCGAAGTAGCTGATGGTGAGGTCGGTGGTGCCACTGTGCTTTTGCGCCCATGCATTACCGGCGCCCATCGGCACGCCACCGCCGACGATCGCATTGGTGCCCAGCGCCCCGGCTTCGAACCACTGCAGGTGCATCGAGCCTCCGCGCCCCCGGCAGTACCCCTGGGCGAGGCCGAGGATTTCGGCCAGCGTGCGCTGCAGCACGCGCTGGATCTTGGGGGTGACGGGCGCGGCGGGGTCGATGGCTCCGCCCGACACATGTGTGAGCGCTTTGGCCAGGAACTGGTGGTGCCCGCGGTGAGAGCCGTTGACGGCATCGGCGGAGCGCAGGCCGACGATGGATCCAACCGCGCCGCCCTCCTGCCCGATGCTGGAGTGAGCCGGGCCGTGAACCAGCCCCTCGCCGGCGAGTTCGAGGACGGTCTCCTCGAATGCCCGGATCAAGTGCAGCTCGGCCAGCATCGTGCCGAGAAGCGCCGGGTCAGCGGCTTTCCAGTCCTCGTCGGTGGTCGTCAGTTCGATCCACGGGGAGCCCGTTTCCAGGCGGGTTTCGGTTGGCATGACCCTCATCTCCATCGACCGAACGGTCTGGGTGCAGTGTTGTGACGCGGGTCCCACCCTATCGTGATTGGATACACTTTGGCCAGTTTCGCTTCAGAAATGGCCAGAAACAGGCTATGGTTCGCAGCATTGGATCCAGTTAGGAAGGTCTCAGATGCCTCTGCCCGGATTGGTCGGCACCGACCACATCGGCTTCACCGTGCCCGACCTGGACCAGGCCCACGATTTCTTCGTCCGCGTCCTCGGGTGCACACACGTCTACACGCTGGGGCCCTACGCCCATGACGACGACTGGATGCAGACGCACCTCAACGTCCACCCGCGCACCGTCATGCGGGAACTGCGCTTCTACCGCTGCGGCACCGGCGCCAACTTCGAGGTGTTCCAGTACGAACCGGCCGACGGGCAGGCCGGCCAGCCACGCAACAGCGATATCGGCGGGCATCACCTGGCGTTCTACGTCCACGACATCGACGCCGGAGTCGAATACCTGCGCTCCGAGGGCATCCGGGTTCTCGGCGAACCGACGGTCAGCCGAAACGCCAGCGAAGGTCAGCGCTGGGTGTACTTTCTGAGCCCGTGGGGCATGCAGTTCGAACTGGTCAGCTTTCCCGGCGGCAAGGCCTACGAGGCCGATGCCGAGGTGCTGCTGTGGAATCCGAACCACCCGGCGGACTGAGATGACACAACCGCAGGTGCGCGACGGCGTCACCGGAGCCCGCGTCGCCGACGAACTTCGCGACGCGATCCTGCGCGGGGTTCATCCCCCTGGCACCCGATTGCGGCAGGAAGAACTGGCCTCGCAGTACGGCGCCAGCCGGGTTCCGGTGCGAGAAGCATTGCGCATCCTGGAATCCGAAGGGCTGATCACCACGGTGGCCAACGCCGGTGCGTGGATCGCCCGACTGAGCCTCGACGAATGTGTAGAGCTGTATCAGGTCCGCGAACGCATCGAACCCCTGCTGCTGCGTTACAGCTTGCCCATGTTGACCGAGCCGCAGATCGATCGGCTGGCCGAACTCGCCGAGATCATGCGGCACACCAGCGATGTCGAGACCTTCCTGGAATTGGACCGCGAGTTCCACCTCGGCAGTTATGCCGGCGCGGGCACCACCTTTCTGGGCCCGACCGTCGAGCGGTTGTGGAACACCACCCAGCACTACCGCCGCGCCTTCACGCGCCTGCTCGACGACGAGAGCAATCGCATCGTGCACGACGAACACCACATGCTGGTCGCGGCCATCCGTGAACGCGACTCCGACGACGCCGAACGCATCTGCCTCGGCCACATCCGCCGCACCCGGCGTCAATTGGCCCGTCACCCCCAACTTTTCGACTGATCACCCCCCCAGCGAACAGGAGCCACACATGGCGATCGAAACCGTCAACCCCACCACCGGCGAAACCGTCGAGACCTTTGAGCCGCACTCCGCAGACGTTGTACAGCAGCGCATCGCGCAGGCCTTCGAGGCCGCCCAGACACTGCGCGCCACCAGCTACGCCCAGCGCGCCGAATGGATGCACGCCTCGGCCGACATCCTCGAAGCCGACGTGGAGCGGGCCGCGGAGATGATCACCCTGGAGATGGGCAAGCCCATTGCGCAGTCGCGTGCCGAAGTGCTCAAGTGCGCCAAGAACATGCGGTTCTACGCCGACAACGCCGAATCCTTCCTCGGCGCCGAGGAATTGGCCGACCCCTCCTCGGTGAACGCCTCGGCCGCCGGCACGGTCTGGCAGCCACTCGGCGTGGTCTTGGCGGTGATGCCGTGGAACTACCCGCTGTGGCAGGTGATCCGGTTCGCCGCCCCCGCCCTGATGGCCGGCAACACCGGGCTGCTCAAGCACGCGTCCAACGTCCCGCAGTCCGCGTTGTACCTCGACGATCTCTTCGAGAAGGGCGGCTTCCCGGCCGGTTCGTTCCGCACCCTGCTCATCGGGTCCCGTGAGGTGGCCGCCGTGATCGAGGACAGCCGTGTCAAAGCCGTCACCCTCACCGGATCCGAACCGGCCGGCCGGTCGGTGGCGTCGACCGCCGGT
Source organism: Mycolicibacterium sp. SMGY-1XX (assembly GCF_059132455.1). NCBI lineage: Bacteria > Bacillati > Actinomycetota > Actinomycetes > Mycobacteriales > Mycobacteriaceae > Mycobacterium > Mycolicibacterium sp. SMGY-1XX. The sequence continues at coordinate 948,177 of NZ_CP101139.1, read as the reverse complement.
CAGGAGATCAAGAAAGCCGTGCTCGAGCTCGGTGGCTCCGATCCGTTCATCGTGATGCCCAGCGCCGATCTCGAGGCGGCCGCGTCGACGGCGGTCAAGGCCCGCATCTCCAACAACGGCCAATCCTGCATCGCCGGAAAGCGTTTCATCGTTCATGCCGACGTGTACGACGCTTTCGTCCAGCAGTTCGTCGCCAAGATGAACGCTCTCAAGGTCGGAGACCCGATGGACGAGAGCACCGACGTCGGCCCACTGGCCACCGAGTCGGGCCGCAGCGACGTCGCCGAACTGGTGGACGACGCCGTGCTCAAGGGCGCCGAGGTGCTCGCCGGTGGCGGCGCACCCGACCGTCCGGGCTGGTTCTACAACCCGACCGTGCTGGCCGGCTTGACCGACGACATGCGGATCGTGCTGGAGGAGACCTTCGGGCCGGTAGCCTCGGTGTACAAGGTCGCAGACCGCGACGAGGCGGTCCGCGTGGCCAATCAGACGACCTTCGGGCTGAGCTCGGCGGTGTGGAGCAACGATGCGGCCGAACAAGATTGGTTCGTCGCCAATCTCGACGCCGGCGCGGTGTTCCTCAACGGTATGACGGTGTCGTACCCGGAGTTGCCGTTCGGCGGTATCAAGGATTCCGGCTACGGGCGCGAGTTGGCCGCCGCCGGCATCCGCGAGTTCTGCAACCTCAAGACGGTCTGGAAAGCCTGACCCCACTACCGCCCAAACCGACACACGGGCCCGAAAGTGTGAGAGCGAACGGGCATTTCGTCGGTTTGGGTGAGGGTCCTCACGGGGCCGCCGCCACCCCCACCGGCTCCCCGAAGGCAGGAATCACCTGGCCTTCGGGGTATGTCTCGATGATGAACTGCTCCACCGCGTCGGAGTTGTACAGCTCGAAGACCTTCTTGTACTCAGGCTTGTCGACGTCCTCGGTGCCCTTCGGCGTCGCCGTGTACCGGTATCACCATTGCACGCACGGCCCGCAGTGTCTCGAGGATGCGTGGTGCGGTGGGGTGTTCGACGGCGACGGCGCCACCGGGTTGCACCGTGGCCCGCAGCGCCAGCAGGGTCCCTTCGTACCCGCCGTTGGCCACGGTGACGGCCGCAGGGCTGTACGGCCAGGTGGCCGTGACGGCGTCGAGCAGCGCAGGGTCGACCGCGTCGGTGTCATGGTCGGCGCGCCGGCCGGCGGCTGCCGCGGCGAAGGCCGCCTCCAGCGGGGGTAGCAACCGGGGATCGGGCAGGTGCTCGTCGAGTGGGTAGTCCGACCACGGCCGGGTGTCGACCGCCGGTGCGGCGACGACGGTGCCACGCCTGCGGTCGGTGTGCACCCAGCCGCCGTGCCGCAGGTCGGTCCACGCGATCGACACGGTCGAGGGGCTGACGTTCAGGGCTTCGGCGACCCGGCGCACCGTGGCCAGGCGAGAGCCCTGCGCCAGTGCGCCGTCGCGGATCAAAGTTTGGACCGCCTTGGCTATTCCGCGTGAGCTCGGGTCGGTCACGGCGGCCGTGATCGCGGACAGCCCGTCATCGGAGTGGGTATCAGTGATCATCTTGGCCTCCCATCGACGTGTCGAACTGCTCGAAACTAACAACGGCGGCGCACCGTGGAAGCTGTTAAATCCAGCGTGCGCGGATCTCCTCGAAATGCACGATGACCATAGTTTTTGCGCGGCGTACGGCCGGCCCGCGGGTCCGCGGCCGGACTGGACAAACCAGGGTTTGACGGCCTCACCACCCTGGACAAACGAGGCTCTCGAACCGCTCGGCGGTCGCGAGCAGTGTGCCGTCGTCACCTTGGGGCGCCGATACCAGCAGTCCGGCTCCCGGCAGCGGCAGCGACACCCCGCAGGTGCCGAGGTAACTGAGCACCATCGTGGTGCGCAGGGTGCTGGCGTTGGCGGCGTCGTAGGCGGCGTCACTGGCGAGCAGGTCGGCGATGCGCGGCGGCTCGTGACGCACGGTCGGGCACAGAAGCAGCGCGCCTTGCAGGTCCGCTCGAAATCTTCTGCGCAGCTTCGGCATCGCGTGACGAACCAACTCAGCCGTGACGTCGGCGTTGCTCTGCGCCCGCCGCCAGGTGGCCGGTTCGACACCGGTGAGGCCGCCGTAAGCCGCATACGCTTCGGCACCGACGATCGTGCCGTGCTCATCCAACAGCCGCTGCGCCTCGTCCATGGCTGGTACCGCGCGCACACTCACCGCGATGCCGCTGTGCCGTAATCGGTCCACCGCCGCGTCGAACGCCGCCCGGACACCGGGAGTACAGTCGTCGGTCCATTCCCCGGCGGGGATCACCGCTCGGCGGACCGGCGCCCACGAGGGCCCTGGAACAATCAGCCCGTCGAGCAACCGGATCGTGGCCACCGCCCGTGCCAGCAGGCCGACGCAGTCCAGCGTCGGTGACAGCGCGTGAAAATCGTTGCGTCCATAACGTTCCCGACTGGCACGGTAGCCGACGCAGCCGGTGAACGCGGCCGGGATGCGCGCCGAGCCGGAGGTGTCGGTGCCGACCGCAACCGGCACCAGACCGGAGGCGACGGCCACGGCGGATCCGGATGACGACCCGCCCGGCACCAGCGTCGGGTTCACCGGATTGACCGGGGTGCCGAAGTGCCTGTTGATCCCGAGTCCGGAGAAGGCGAACTCGCTGAGGTTGGTCTTGCCCACCGTCACCATGCCGAGGTCGCGCAGCCGTCGTACCAGAGCACTGTCCCGGGTGGCGGCCGGCGAGTCGGCCCGCAGTGCCGACCCGCACGTGGTGACGGTGCCTGCGACGTCGAACAAGTCCTTCCACACCAGCGGCATCCCGTCCACGGGGCTCAACGACCGGCGCCGACGATCACTGGCCCGGGCTTCCTCCCGGGCGCGGTGGGCGGTGACGGCCAGCATGGTGGGCGTCGAGGCGCATTCGAGTGCGCGCTCGGTCGCCTCCTGCGCGGTGCATGTCTGCATTCCAGCACGGTAAAAGCGCTGGTCCCGACGGTCGATGGAGGATCCTCCAGCCGTAGGCGTCAAACAGTGTGCAGATCACCATGATGATCGGGCGTGGCCGGTCCGTTGAATGCGACCATGGAGACAACACGCAGTACCACCACCGTGGAGGTGCCGGCCGGCGCTGGGCGCGCCGTCCTGGTGCACCGCGGCGAACAGGTACGGGTGGTCGACGTCGAAGGCCGGCAGGTGGGCGACGTGTTCGCCTTCGCGGCCGAGGACGTCACCGAGCACCTGTCCTCGTCGCACACCCGCACCTCGGTCGGACGGCTGTTCCCCCGCATCGGTGAGCAGTTCGTGACCAACCGTCGCCGGCCCATTCTGACGTTGGCCGGCGACACCTCACCCGGGGTGCACGACATGTTGATCGCGGCCTGCGATTCCGCGCGCTACCGTGCGCTCGGCGCCACCGACCACCGGTCGTGTGCGGCCAATCTACGGGCTGCTCTGGCCGCGCTCGGCCTGTCGACCCCGGTGACACCTCAGCCGGTGAACGTCTTCATGAACATCCCGGTGGGCGCCGACGGCCAGCTGCGCTGGCTGCCCGCTGTGTCGCGCCCTGGTGACGCCATCACCTTCGAAGCGGCGATGGACTGCGTGGTGGTGGTGTCCGCGTGCCCGATGGATCTGAACGCCATCAACGGCGACCGCCCCACACCGCTGGTCATCGAAACCAACACCACTTCAAAGGAAATCTGATCATGCACACTGCACTCACCTCCCAGAAACTCGGCACCCTGGCGTTGACCAACCGCCTGGCCGTCGCGCCCATGACCCGCGTGTCCGCCACTGCGGACGGCGCCGCGACCGCCGAGATGGCCGACTACTACTCCGCTTTCGCCCGGGGCGGCTTCGGCCTGATCCTCACCGAGGGCACCTACACCGACACCACCCACAGCCAGGGCTACCTCAACCAGCCCGGCCTGGCCACCGAGGCGCACGTCGCGGCCTGGTGCCCGGTGACCGAAGCCGTTCACGCACAGGGTGTTCCGATCATCGCTCAGCTCATGCACGCCGGGGCGCTGTCGCAGGGCAACGGGTATGGCGACCACACCATCGCACCGTCGGCGATCACACCGCGCGGTGAGAAGCTCGAAGAGTACGGCGGCTCCGGCACCTGGCCGACGCCGCAGGCAATGACCGCCGACGACATCGACGACGTGGTGGCCGGTTTCGTGTCCGCGGCTGCTCGGGCGCGCCGTGCCGGCTTCGACGGTGTCGAGGTGCACGCCGCGAACGGCTATCTGCTGGACCAGTTCCTCACCGGCTACACCAACACCCGCGATGACGAGTACGGCGGCTGTGTGCAGAACCGGATCCGGCTGACTGCGCGGATTCTCCGCGAGATCCGAGCGGCGGAGCCGGATCTGGTGCTGGGGGTCCGGCTGTCGCAGACAAAGGTGAATGATTTCACCTACCGCTGGCCCGGCGGCGCCGCCGACGCCGAGATCATCTTCACCGCGCTGGCGGGCACCGGTGTCGACTATCTGCACATCGCCAGCGAGGGCCGCAATTTCATCGACACCGCCCGCCTCTCGGACGGACGCACGCTCACCGCGCTGGCCCGCGAGGTCAGTGGGTTGCCGGTGATGGCCAACGGCGGCATGCACGATCTGCGGCAGGCAGCCGAGGTACTCGACGATGGCCACGCCGATCTGCTGTCGTTGGGTCGTGGCGCGCTGGCCAACCCCGATCTGCCGCAGCGGATCGCCGGCGGCACCGAGTTGGACACGTTCGACCACGGGATGCTGTCCCCGATGGCCACGTTGGGCAACGCACGCTCCTGGCTGGCGAACCGGTGACCTGGCACGGGGGCTCCGCGGCAGTGGCCACCCTGACCTTCGATGTCGACGCCGAGACGCCGATTCTGGCGCAGGGCCGGCACTACGCCGACCATCTGATGACGATGTCGCACCAGTCCTACGGCCCGGACGTCGGGGTGCCCCGCATCCTCGACATGCTCGACGAACTCGAGGTTCCGGCAACATTCTTCGTGCCGGGCTGGGTGGCCGAGCACCGGCCCGGGCTGGCGGCTTCGATTGTGGAGCGTGGTCACGAGGTAGCTCACCACTCCTACAGTCACCGCTCGCCGGTCACCATGACCGCTTCGCAGGAGCGCGCCGATTTCGCCCGCGCCATGGATGTCTTCGCCGCTCAGGGTATCGAGATCAGCGGCCACCGGGCGGCGCTGTGGGGCGCCAGCCGGCAGACACCGGAGCTCATCGCCGAGTTCGGTCTGACCTACGACTCCTCGCTGATGGGTGACGACCGTCCGTACCGCATCGCCACCGGCAGTTCACCGATTGTGGAACTGCCGGTGCACTGGTCGCTCGACGACTGGGAGCAATATGCCTACCTGCCGGATCCGCACATCGGCGCGGTGATCGAGTCACCGGTGAAGGTCGCCGAGATGTGGCGCGCCGAGCTGGACGCCATGCGCCGCTATCGGTGCCTGTTCAACCTCTGTGTGCATCCGTTCCTGTCGGGCCGTCCCAGCCGGCTCATGGCGCTGCGAGGGTTGATCGAGCATGCCCAGGAGCTCGGCGATGTCCACTTCGCCCGGTGCCGCGACCTGGCCCGGGACGTCAACGGCGACAGCATGATCCAGCCCCGCGTCTTGACGCGTCCGCCCGCCTCGCCGGAGGTGTACCCCGACTAGGCCAGGGTGTCCGCCTCGAGCGCGAGGAACAGGTCCACCCGGTCCTCGAGTCGGGTGACGTCGCGCCCGGCCAGCTCCCCGATCCGCGCCAAGCGGTTACGCAGGGTGTTGACGTGGACGAACAGTTCGGCTGCCGTGGTGGCGAACTGGCCGTCGTTGCTCAGGAACGCCCGCAGGGTGCGTTCCAGTTCCGTGCCGTACTGCTGATCGTGGGCGCGCAGCGGACCCAGGATGTCGTCGGCGAAGCGCCGCAGCACGCTGCGGTCGTGCAGACCCAGCAGCATCCGGTAGGTGCTGACGTCGGCGAAGGTCCCGACCCGCGAGGCGCTGTCGCGGCGGTGCAGGACGTGGCACACCTCCCGAGAACTGATCAGGGGCTCCCGCAACGCCGTCGAATCCGGGGCCAGCGCGCCGACTCCGACGACGGCGCGGTCGTCGGGGAAACGAGCGGTCACCGCGTCGACGAGCCGGCGGCACAGCGCGACGACGTCGGCGCTGGTGGTATTCCACGGGAACACGGCCACGGTGTCCTGGCTGCCGGCCACCACCACAGCGGGGATGCCCCGGCCGCGGAAAAACGCCTCGATCTCGTCTGTGGACCCGGGCGGGCGCACCGGCCCGTCGCCGACCACGATGGCGATCACCGCCAGTTGTGCGTTCGGATCGATACCGAAGGCGCGCAACCGATCCCGCACGTCAGCAGCCCGGGCCGCGCCGGAGAGCACCATCTCCAGCAGTTCACTGGCAAAGCGCGACTCGATGGCCTGCAGGGCCTGCTGCTTGGTGACCTCCAGGCTCAGGAACCGCGCCGCCTGCTCGACGGCCGCCCGCTCGGCGTCGCTGATCTGGGCCAGCGGCCGCAGACAGAACACCCCGGCATCGATGTCACCCATGGCCCCCTCCACCAGGAACACCGCCGACGGCCCGACTCCGGGCAGGTCCGCCTCCAACGGCGGGGGCCGCCGCGCCAACGCGTCGGCGGCCCGACGGTCGATCTCGGGATCAACCCCGTCGCCGGCCAGGCGACGGCCCAGCCGGTCGATCACCAGCAGCGGCAGATCGTGCTCGCGGCGCAGGACGTCCAGTACGCCTTCGGCTCCCCCGCCGCGGGCGATCGACAGTGCCAGCGCGTCACCGCGGCGTACCAGCTTGGCCAATGCGTCCTGGCGCGCCGCCCCCTGGATCCGTGCGGCGGCTTCGGTGATGGCCGTGAACGGCACCGCGACCGACAGGGCGACCAGCGGCAGTCCGGCGCCGGCGCAGGCGTCGACCAGATCCGTTGGTGCGCTCGGATTCTGTTCTGTGAGACCGAAGATCAGCCCACCGGCGCGGGCGCGTTGTAGCGCGGCGACAAAACCGGCCGCGGTGGTGGTGTCGCGCCACAGGCCGTTGGTCAGCACCACTTCCGAAGCGCGGATGTACGGCGACGGGTCAGGCAGTTCGGTGTTGTGCAGCCACAGCACCTCCCGGTCGAGCGCCCCCGCGGGCCCGGAGACCTCCACCTCGAGCTCCAGTGCGGATTCGGCAAGCAAGGCACTCAGACTCAACATGGCTGTATCTACATCCATTCACATCCGCTGATGATGGATCTTTATACACTGCTCGGCCGCCGGCGGCGGTGTTTCGATGGTGCAAGTCACACTCGTGAGGAGAACCTGATGTCAACCAGTCCCGCCGATATCGCGCATGACGAGTCGCACAAGGATGCCGCCGTGCCGTTCGACGCCCACGGTATCGAACCCATTCCCGATGACAGCCGCGACTGTTCGCCGTGGGAGTTGTTCTGGATCTGGTCCGGCGCCAACATCGCGCCGATCAACTGGGTGCTCGGTGCGCTCGGAATCACGTTGGGCCTGAGCCTGATCGAGACGCTCATCGTCGTCGCCGCGGGAAACCTGCTCGGGTGCGCCGTCTTCGGGGTGTTCAACGTGATCGGTCACCGGACGGCGGTGAACCAGATGGTGCTCGGACGTGCACCGTTCGGCCGCTTCGGCGCCGTGGTTCCCGGCGTCGTGCAGTTCTTCCTCACGATGGGCTGGGTGGGCGTCAACACCTGGGTGGTACTCGATCTGGTGTTGGCGATGCTCGCGGAGGTCGGCGTCACGGGCGGAGTCTGGCTGGATTTCGTGGTGGCCGCCGGCATCATGGCAATACAACTCGGTCTGGCGCTGTATGGCTTCTACGCCATCCGCAGCTTCGAGAAGTACACCGTCCCGGCCACCGTGCTGGTGATGGCGGCGATGACCGTGCTGGCCATCGCCACCACCGATGTCAACTGGTCGCCGGCGGGTGCGGCGCTGGAGTCAGGTGAGAAGTTCACGGCCATCACTCAATTGCTCACGGCCATCGGCATCGGCTGGGGCCTGACCTGGATTCCCTACGCGTCCGACTACAGCCGGTTCGTCCGCAAGTCCGCCTCCGCGCGGACAGTGTTCTGGTCGTCGTCGCTGGGTATGTACATCCCGACGGTGTGGCTGGCTGCCCTGGGCGCCTGCCTGGCGAGTGCGGGCAGCGGTAGCGATCCCTCCACGCTGGTGGTCAGCACGTTCGGTGTGATGGCAATCCCGGTGTTGCTGTTGCTGATTCACGGCCCCATCGCCACCAACATCCTCAACCTCTACTCATGCTCGCTGGCGGCGCTGTCCATCGGGGTGCGGGCGGCCCGGTGGAAGGTGACGCTGGTGGCCGGGGCGGTGGCCTCCGGTGTGCTCGCGGTGTTCGTCAACGCCGACAGCTTCGCGCATGCCTTCGACAACTGGATGGTGTCCATCCTGGTGTGGATCAGCCCTTGGGCGGCCATCATGCTCGTCGACTATCTGGTGATCCGGCGCGGCGCCCTCGACGTCGATTCGCTTTACGGCGCCGAGCACGGCAGGTACAACGCTGCCGGCTTGATCAGCCTGGCGGCGGGGATCGTCGCGGGTTGGTCATGGCAGTACGGCCTGGTGCCGGCCATGCAGGGCCCGCTGGCGATCGCGCTGGGCAACTCCGACTTCTCCTGGCTGTCCGGCAGTGTCGTCGCCGGCGGGCTGTACTACCTGCTGGCCCGTAAGGTGCGGGCATGAAGGAACTTCCGAGCGTCGTCAGCGCCACCGAGCTGTCAAACAGCTTTCTGGGTAGGGTGATCGAGATCTGCTTCGTCACCGCCGATCATCGGCGCACCATGGAGGGCCTGGTGCGCCTCGGGATCGGGCCGTGGCGGGTGTACACCTTCGACTCGGCCACGGTCACCGACCGCACCTATTGCGGCGAGGCCGCCGACTTCGCGATCAAGGTGTGCTTCGCCGACGTCGGCGACATGGCATTCGAGATCATGCAGCCGCTCTACGGGCCGTCGATATTCCAGCAGTTCCTCGACACCCACGGCGAGGGCATCCAGCACATCGCGTTCGACTGCGACGAGAAGCCGTGGGAGCAGCGCCTTGGTGAGTTCACCGGGCGCGGCTTCCCGCTGGTGCAGTCCGGGAGGTTCATGGACGCCAACGCGTTCGCGTTCTTCGACACCGAGGAGGCGACGGGCACGGTGTTCGAAACCTATTCGATTCCTGCGGGTTTCGTGTGGCCGGAACCCGAGGAGTGGTATCCCGCTCCCCCACCCGAGGGCCAGGCGCCGCCGGTGCGGGCGCAGCGGGGATGAACCCGTTACCGGGCCGACAGGACGGCCCGGTAACGAACATCGCCTGCTCGAACCCGAGCGATCGCCCGATTGATCTCAGGCATGGGGAAGGACTCGATCACCGGCCGCACTCCGGTCCGGGCAGCGAAGTCGAGCATCTGGGCGGTCTCCTCACGAGACGCCACCAACCCGCCGGCGAGTTTCTTCTCGGAGAACACCAGGGACATGGAATCGATCTGCATCGGCTTCTGCGGATTACCCACCACGATCAGCGTGCCCTGCGGTTTCAATGCGGCCAGGTATTCATCCCACGGGATGTCCGCAGTCACTGTGCTGATGAGGTAATCGAATGTCTCTGCAGCATTGGACAATTCAGTGGTGCCGCGGGTGACGATGTAGTGGTGGGCGCCCAGTTCGGCGGCATCATCACGCTTGTCGGGCGTGGACGAGATGGCGGTGACCTCACATCCCCAGGCCCGGGCGAACTGGATTGCCAGATGGCCGAGCCCGCCGATCCCCACGATGCCGAGGTGGTCGGCGGGTGTGATGCCGTGCCGGATGAACGGGGCGAACGCGGTGGCGCCCGCGCACATCAGCGGGCCCGCGACCTCGAGGTCGATGGCCTCGGGAAGCGGGTAGACGAAGCGCCAGTCGCCGGCCCGCACGGACGAGGCGAAGCCGCCCCGGTCGCCGCGATGGGCCATGCCGTCCCGCCGGGCGCAGAGCTGCTGACGGCCGGACAGGCAGTACCGACAGCTCATGCACGAGCCCGCAACGGCGCCCACCACCACACGCTGCCCCACTGACAGCCGCTCGGTGTCGACCTGCGAACCGACGGCAGTCACGATGCCCGCCACCTCGTGTCCGGCAACCGCCGGACCGGCAGAGCCGTGGTCGATGACGCCGAGATCTGTATGGCAGATCCCGCAGTAGGCGACCTCGACGTCGACCTCGAGCGGTCCGCGTTCGCCGGCGTCGTAGGTGTAGGGGGCGAGTTGAGCACCGGGGGCGTAAGCGGCGTAGGCACTGACTTCATATGACGTTGTCATATGAATGACGGTAGCACCTCAGATGACGCTGTCACATAAGATGGGTGCTCATGAGTCGCGCCGAGTCAGCCGCCGCCACGCGCCGAGCCCTGCTGAACGAGGCCGCCGCGTTACTCGACAGCGGCGGCCCCGAGGCCGTGACGCTGCGTGAAGTGGGTGCCCGTGCGGGTGTCACCCGCGGCGCTCCCTACGGGCATTTCGCCGACAAGGGCCGGCTGTTGACGGCGGTCGCCGCCATGGGCTGGGATCGTGTGGCCGACGAGATGCATGCGCTGCGTGGGCAACAGCTCGCCGCTGCGGACAGACTGCGAGCCGCGGTTCATGTCCTGATCGACCTCAATCGCCGGCAGCCCCATCTGTATCAGCTGATGTTCACCCCACCGGCGGGCGATCCGGGCGCGGTGATCGAGGGAGCGCAACGCCTTTGCGACGAATTCCACGCCCTCGCCGCGGACATCGCCGGTGAACACAACGCCGACCGCTACGCCGCCATCCTGTTGACCGGAGCGCACGGCGTGGCCGGCCTGGAATCCAGCGGCCTACTCGGGACGGACAGTCTGCGAACCAGCGCCGAGAACCTCATCGACATCTACATCGCGCTCCTCACCGAGGAGCGCCCGCATGCACGAATGTGAACTCAAGGCACGCCAACCCGCGATCAGCGTGCAACAACTCCACAGCCACGAGCCGGCGCCCGACGGGTCCTAGTACTCGTTGGCGACGAACAACTCCTGGGCCGGGAACTTCGTGAGGATCACCGGGCCGTCGTCGGTGACCACCACTTCCTCCTCGATCCGCGCGGCGGAGGTCCCATCGGAGGCCGGGCAATAGGTCTCCATCGCAAAGACCATGCCCGCCTGGATCTCCAGCGGATTCTCTAACGAGTTCAACCGCGAGATGATCGGCCGCTCATGCAGACCCAAACCCAACCCGTGGGCGAACTGCAGCCCGAACGCGGCCATCTCGTTCTCGAACCCGAAATCCTCGGCCTTGGGTAACAACCGCGCAATCTGGTCCGAGCCAACCCCGGGCCGGATCGCCTCGATGGAGCGATCCATCCATTCCCGTGCGGTCTTGTAGGCATCACGCTGGCTCTGCGTGGCCGACCCCACCCCGAAGGTGCGGTAGTAGCAGGTGCGATACCCGTTGTAGGAATGGATGATATCGAAGAATGCCTGATCACCCGGGCGGATGATGCGGTCGGTGAAGTTGTGCGGATGCGGATTGCACCGCTCACCGGAGATCGCGTTGACGGCCTCCACCTGATCCGAGCCCAGCTCATAGAGCCGCTTGTTGGCCAAAGCGACGATCTCGTTTTCCCGCACACCGGGTTTGAGCACATCCACGATGTCCTGGTACACCCCGTCGACCATCGCGGCCGCCTGGTTGAGCAACATGATCTCGTCCTGCGACTTGATCACCCGGGCATCGAGCATGCTCTGCTGGGCATCCACCACCGTCAGGCCCTGGCGCTGCATCTCGAACAGGAACGGCGGCTCCACGATGTCCATGCCCACCGGGGCATCGGCCACCCCGGCCTCCACCAGAAGCGCCTTGATCTCGGTCACCGCATCGCGCATCAGCCCGGCTTCCGGGGCCACCGCACCACGGAACCCGAGGAACCCGGCCCGCCAGTTCTCCTGCGGCAACCACGGCGAGTACAGCTTGTGATGCCGCACCGCCGAGCCGAAATCCCACAGGATCGGGTCCCGGTCGCGGGTCAGCAGGCAGTACCGAATCATCTTGTCGCCCAGTGCCCCACCGATCCACGTCTGGGTGGTGTAGCGGATGTTGTAGAAATCGAACAGCAGGAATGCCCCGCAACCGCTGGCTTCCAACGCCGCCTTGGCCCGCCCGATGCGGTAGTCCCGCAACCGGGCGAAATCCACCCGCTCCTCGTAGTCGACGCCCATGTGACCGGGCGCGCCCAGCGGCCGCACAGCGCTCACGTGTGCACCGGAGGGGTCAGGCCGTCGTCGACGGCGACGTTCTCGGACTCCAGTTCGATACCGGCGCCGCGGGCCACCTCCAGCAGCAGCGTGGCGAAGTCCTCCTCGACACCCACTCCGGCACCGGCGGCCTGGGCGATGATCTGCCGGGTGGCCGAGGCGATCGGCATCGGCGACTTGAGCTTGTAGGCGGCCTCCAGCCCCAGGTCGAAGTCCTTCTGCAACAGCTCCATGGTGAAGGTCGGGCTGAAATCGAGGTTGACGAACGCCGGCGACTTGTATTGCGTGAAGGTCGATCCCATCACCGAGTCGTTCAGGAAGGCCAGGAAATCGGCGCGGTTGACGCCGCCCTTCTCCACCAGCACGGTGATCTCGGCCAGGCACTGGGTCACCACACCGAGCATCAGGTTGTGCGCGATCTTGACCAACCGGGCCACCTCACCCTCACCGACATAGGTGACGCTGCGACCGAAGACGTTGAGCACCGGCTCGACCGACTCGAATACCTCACGTGGGCCGGACACCGCGACGGTGAGTTTGCCCGCCGCAATGACTTTCGGGTTGCCGCTGACCGGCGTCGCCAGGAAATCACAGCCACGGGAATTGGCCGCCTCCCGGATCTTCGCGCTCGCCTCGGCCGAGACCGTGGACGAGTCGGCGATCACCCGCGGGGAGGAGGGCCCTGTCAGCAGACCGTTTTCCCCGAGCATCACCTGCTCGAGATCGTTGGACGAGGACACCATGGCGAACACCAGGTCGCGGTCGGCGAGATCAACCGGCTGCGTGACGACCTTGGCGCCCTTCTCGGCCAGCGCCGCTGCTTTGGAGGCGGTGCGGTTGTACACCGTCACGTCGTAGCCGGCGTCGAGGAGCCGGGTGACGAGCTGGGCACCCATCCGGCCCGCGCCGATCCAGCCGATCTTGAGGGTTGAGGCAGACATTCTCTTTTTCCTTTTCTATCTATGCCGTCGGTTGGGTTGCGGGAGCGGCAGGTGCCTGCACCGCCCCGCCGAAGTAGAGGTCGGCGATTTCCGGGTTGTTCAGGACCGACGAGGCCGGCCCTGTCAGCAACACCCGGCCGCTTTCCATGACGATGCCGGAAGACGCCATCCGCAGGCCGAACCGGACGTTCTGTTCCACCATCAGGACGGCCTTGCCGCTGGCCCGCATGATGGCCACCGCTTCGTCGATCACGGTGAGCGACTTGGGATCCAGCCCCAGTGACGGTTCGTCGAGCAGGACCAGTTTGGGGTCGAGCATCAGCGAGCGGGCGAACTCCACCATGCGCCGCTGACCGCCGGAGAGGTTGCCGCAGCGCACTCCGGTCTTGTCCTGCACCAGCGGGAACATGCCGAGCACCTCGTCGTAGCGTCGCTTGACCAGTGCCCGCTGCCTGCGGATCACGTAGGCGCCCATCAGGATGTTCTCCTTAACGGTGAGCGTCGGGAACAACCCGTTGCTCTGCGGCACCTGGGTGACGCCGCATTCGAGAACCTGGTCGGGTGCCAGACCGGTGATGTTCTTCCCGTCGAGGGTGATGCGGCCCGCGCTGGGCTTGAGGATACCGCTGACAGCCCGCAGCACGGTGGACTTGCCCGCCCCGTTGGGGCCGACGATACAGCCGAGTTCCCCCGGGCCGACCTCGAGGTCCACCCCCTGCAGGACGTTGCCGCCGCCGTAGCCGGCGACCACTCCTTCGAGTTTGATCATGCTGGATTTCCTTCCACCACCGCGATTTTGGAACCCTTCGAGGGCGCCTCGAGTAGGTAGTCATCGCCGAGGTAGGCGTCGAGCACCAAGGGATCCTTCTGGATCTGCTCGGGCGAGCCTTGCGAGATCACCGCGCCGCGGGCCAGCACCCGGATCGGGTCGCACAGCCCGACGACGAACGGCATGTTGTGTTCGACGAGCAGGAACGTCTTGCCGTCGGCGTTGAGTTGCCGGATCAGGTCGCCCATCCGCTCGATCAGGGTGGGGTTGATACCGCCGGCGGGCTCATCGAGCAGGATCAGCTTCGGATCGAGCATCAGCACCTGAGCCAGTTCGACCAGCTTCTGCTGCCCGTAGGACAGCGCACCGGCATGGGCATCCCGGTAGGCGGTCATACCGACGAACTCCAGGAGTTCTGATGCGCGTGCGGCTTCCGAGCCGCTGACGGCCCCGAGGCCCAGCTGAGGCACCGAGAAGTTCCGCAGCGGCGCGACGACGTTCTCCAGCACCGTCATCTCCCGGAACAGCCGGGTGATCTGGAAGGTGCGGCCGAGCCCGCGGTGTGCCCGCGACCACGGGGAGATGTTGTCGATGCGTTCGCCGCCCAGCAGGATCTCCCCCTTGTCGGGCGCCATGGTGCCCGAGATCAGGTTGAACACCGTGGTCTTGCCGGAGCCATTGGGACCGATGAGCGCGGTGATCGAGCCCTCGGGGACGGTGAAGCTGCAGTCGTTGACGGCGTGGTTGCCGCCGAAACTCTTGTGCAGACCGCGGACCTCGAGCAGGGTCTTGCCGGTCGGTTCGGGCCTACGGATCTCGGTGCGTACCAGCGGGCGGTCCAGCGGGTTGAGCCGCGCGCCCGAAAGACCCACGGTGCCTTTGGTTCTGGCTTTCTCTATCAGGGATGCCGCGGTGGGCAGGATTCCCTTGGGCAGCAGGATCACCAGCAGCACCAGCAGCCCGCCGAACAGCACCAGGCGGGCGTTACCGCCGCCGAAGGCCTGGTTCGCGTAGATGTTGACCGGCTGGATGATGAAGGCGCCCAACACCGGCCCCCACAGCGTGCCACGGCCGCCGAGGATCACGGCGAGCACGATCAGCGCGCTGGTGATGATGGAGAACATGCCGATGGGGTCGACGAACGACAGGTAGTAGCCGTACACGGAACCGGCCATGCCGACGAACAGTGCGGACAGGCCGAAGGCCAGCAGCTTGTAGACGGGGGCGTTGACGCCGATGGTGCCTGCCTTGCCCTCGTCCTCGCGAATGGCGATCAGGCCCATGCCGAATTTGGTGCGACGGATCCACCACGTCATCCCCAGCGAGGCGGCCAGCAGCGCGACCAGCGAGAGGTGGAAGGGCCAGTTGCCCCACGCCTCCGGCCAATCCGGCAGTGGCAGTGTCAGACCCGCGGTGCCGTTGGTGACGGGCACCCATTCGATGGCCACGAACTGGATGAGGAACAGGAAGGCCACGGTGATGATGACGAATGCCGGGCCGCGCGAGCGGTAGGTGACCAGACCGAGCAGCATCGCTATGACGGCGGCCACCACGCCGGCGATCGGTGCCCACAGCAGCGGTTCCACATCGGGGAACCGGGTGGCCAGGATGGCGCCCACGTAGGCGCCGATCCCGATGAACGCGCCCTGGCTCAACGACAGGTAGCCGGTGAAGCCGGTGATGACGTTGAGGCCGCTGGCACCGATGGCCAGCACCAGCGACAGGATGACGATGTTCTGGGCAGACATGCTGGGCGACAACGGGAACAGCAGGACCACCACCGCGGCGACGGCGATCAGGCCGCGCGAACCCCACTTGTGCAGCTTGGGGTCCAGAAGACGCTCTTTCATGCCACCGCATCCTCTCGAAGTCGGGTGCCCATGAGACCCTGCGGGCGGGTGATCAGCACGATGATGATGACCAGGAACGGCACCGCCACCGGCCACGCGGCTCCGACGTAGGCGGTGGCCGCCATCTCGCCGATACCGATCACCAGCGCCCCGAGGACGGCACCGGGCAGGCTACCGAGGCCGCCGAGCACCACGATGGCCAGCAGACGGGCGATCCACTGGTAGTGGGTGCCCGGCAGGAACGGGTAGATGGTGGACAACATGGCACCGCCGGCGCCCAGGGTGGAAACGCCGATGGCGAAGGTGAGCGCGGCGATGGTCGCGACGCTCACCCCCACCAGCAGCGCGCCGTTCTCGTTGGACGAGGCCGCCCGGATCGCCCGTCCCGCCCAGGTGTGGTTGAGCAGCAGGTACAGCCCGCCCATCACCGCGACCGCGATGACCGCGGCGATGAGCATGGCCTGCGGGACGTAGATCGAACCGAGTGACAGTGATGCGTCGGTGTAGGACACGACCACCGTGGACGAGGTGTTGCCCCAGATGAACCCCATGATTCCCTCGAGCATCAGCGCGATCCCGAAGGTGGCCAGCACCGTCATGGTGACGTGTGCGCCCCGAACGTGCCGGATCACCAGAATGTAAACCAGCCAACCGAATCCGAACATCACGACCATGACGATCGGGATGGACAGCAACGGGTCCAGGCCGAGCTGGCGCCACAGGGTGTACGTGAGGAACGCCGCGAGCACGGCGAACGCACCGTGGGCGAGGTTGATCACCCGCATGACCCCGAAGATCAGGGTCAGGCCGGACGCCATCAGCGCGTACAGCGCGCCGACGAGCAGGCCCAGGATGAGCGTTTGGACGAGGGAAGTCATGGGATCAGATGTCCCCGCCGCGCCAGCGGAAGATCTTGTCCGAGGTGGCCACGTCGGTGGGCAGCACCACCTGAGACACACCCGCCTGCCACTGGCCGACCAGGAAGTCCCCCTTCGGGCTGCCGTCTTCGTTCCAGCTCAAGGTGCCCAGCAGCGTGTCAACGCTGTTGCCGTGCAACCAGTCCGCCAGTGCGGTCTGGTCGTCGATCGATCCCACGGCCTCAACCGCAGCGGCCAACACCTGACCGGCGGCAAAACCGTCGGCGGCATCCTCCGGCGGGCTCTGCCCGAACTTCTCCTCGAAGCGCTTGACGAAATCGGCGTTCTGGGGGGTGTCCGACAGCGGGCTGTAGCTCGATGAGAAGAACACGCCCTCGGCGTTGTCGGCGCCGACCGCGTCGAGGTACTGCTTGCCGTAGGTGGGTGAGCTGCTCTGGTACAGGATCGCGGGCTGGTAGTTGGCCCGGTTCATCGACCGGATCATGTTGACCCCGTCCTCGAATTGTGCGCCTTGGACCACGATTTCAGCTCCGGCGTCACGCATGGCGTTGACCACCGAGTCGAAGTTCTTGGTGGTGGCGGGGTACTGGTCCTTGTACACGGTCTGGATTCCGGCGGCCGAGAGGATCTTCTCGGCGCCTTCGACGACGGGTCCGGCGAACGGATCGTCGAGCGAGGGGTAGGCGGCGGTCTTGGGCCGCTGCTCGGGGGGCAGCGCCGCGATCCAGTTGGCGAACACCTTGGCCTGGTCGGTGGCGATGGCCTGCTGCGAGAAGAAGATGTACTTGAAACCGCGGTTGAACATGTCCGGCGATCCGCACGACGGGCAGACGAAGAGCATCTTGTTCTTCTCGGCGATGGCCGAGGCCGGGATGTTCAGCAGTGAGGACTGGCTGCCGAGCAGCAGGTTCACCTTGTCCTGTGCGATCAGGTTGTTGTAGTTGCTGACCGCGGTCTCCTGTTGGGTGGCGTCGTCCTTGATGACGATCTCCACCTGCTTGCCGAGCAGACCGCCGGCCTCGTTGGTCATCTCGACCCAGGTCTCGTACCCACGCTGGGTGTCGAGGCCGCCTTGGCTGAACTCACCGGTCAGCGGCAGTGAAGCGCCGATCTTGATGGTGTCGCCGTCGCTGTTGCTGTCGGCGGAACAGCCGGTCGCAGCGAGCGCGATCGCGGCAGCCGCCGCGATCGCGCGAAAAGCAGTGGTCACGCGCATGTATGTCCAACCTCTCTGTCAGACCGATTGCCCCGACGAGCTCAGATTGTTGTGTAGCTCACTTGCAATCGATTGCAGTGAATCGTCACACAGCTCGGCGACGGGTGTCAACACTTTCCCATCGGAGCATTTCCGCATCGGCACGGCGCGGCGGCGGGTTTCGAGCGGCGTGCCAACACATCAAGAAGAAAAGGTTCCGGCGCCCGCACTGGCCGTCTATAGTCAGCCGCAATCGATTGCAGATGCATTGAGCCCACGACGGAGTGCACATGACGACGCTTCACCCGGACACGGCTGCCCCGCGTTCCCGGCCCGGACCTCTGGAACGAACGGTGTGGGGGGCGTTCATCGACGGCGCTTTCGTTCCGGTGGACGGCGCGGACACCTTCGACGTGATCGAGCCGTCCACGGCCCAACCGCTGGCCCGCGTCGTGTCGGCCGACGACGCCCTGGTGGACCGGGCCGTCCAGTCGGCCCGCGCTGCCCTGCCGGCCTGGCGGGACCTGTCGGGACGGCAGCGCGGTGCGTACCTCAAGCAGGTCGCCGACCGGATCCGCGCGCACGCCGACGAACTGGGCGAGCTGGTGTCGCGGGAGAACGGCAAGCCCAAGCGCGATGCCCTGGCCAATGACGTGGCGTTCAGCTCGAACTGTTTCGACTTCTTCGCCGGCCTCGGAGACAGCCTGCCCGGAGAGATCATCGACCAGGGACCGATCGAGACCCGGGTGCTGTACGAGCCGTACGGCGTGGTCGCGTGCATCCTCCCGTTCAACTGGCCACCCATTCACTTCGCCAAGAAGGGCGCCCCGGCGCTGATCGCCGGCAACACCGTGGTGATCAAACCAGGTGAGCAGGCACCACTGACCGTGCTCCGGCTCGTCGAGATCGCCAACGAGGTGCTCCCGCCCGGGGTACTCAACGCCGTTCCCGGCCTGACGGCCGGTGCGGCGCTGGCCGGCCACCCGAAGGTGGAACGCATCAGCTTCACCGGCGCGACAGCCACCGGCCGGCGGGTGCTGGAGACTGCCGCGCAGAACCTCACCTACGCCACCATGGAACTGGGCGGCAAGAACGCCCTGATGGTGTTCCCGGACGCCGATCTGGAACTCGCGGTCACCGTGTCGATCGAGGCGATGTTCTACAACCAGGGCGAGGCGTGCACCTCGACCGCACGAATCCTGGTGCACGACGCGGTGTACGACGAGTTCCTGGAGAAATTCACCGCGGCCGCCACCGCGCTGGTGGTCGGTGACGGGCTGGACCCACACACCGATATCGGCCCCATGGTCGACGCCAGGCAACGTGACCGCGTACTGGCCTATCTGCAGACCGCACTCGACGAAGGAGCGAGGATCGTCGCGCAGGGCACAGTACCGACAGAGCCGCCCTATGCCGACGGCTACTGGGTGCCGCCGACCGTGCTGGCCGATGTCACCCCGGATTCGACTGTGGGACAGGAAGAGATCTTCGGCCCCATCGCCCTCATCATGAGGTACTCCACGCTGGACGAGGCCGTCGAGATCGCCAACGGCACCGCCTACGGGTTGACCGCGGCGATGATCACCCGCGACGAGGCCGCTGCCTGGCAGGTGGCGCAACGGCTCGAAGCCGGCATGGTCTTTGTCAACAACTACATGCGGCGGTCTTTCCTCGGCTCCCCGTTCGGTGGGGTGAAGGGCAGCGGTTTCGGCCGGGAGAACGCGCCCGAAACCCTGCACGAGTTCGTCCGCTCCAAGGCGGTGCGGTTCCGCTCCGGCCGTGGAGAGGTTCCGGTATGGCCGCCTAGATGATCCTGGAACAAGCGCGATGATCCTGGAACACCGGCGTTGATCCTGATCCTCGCTGCGTTCGTGTCGATGATCGACCGGTCGGTGATGCCCCCGCTGGTCCCCGTCATCGCCGACGATCTGGGCGCCGACCTCGAGGCGATCGGTCATTCGCTGACGGTGTACGCCGTGGCATATGCGGCGTTCCAGCTGTTCTGGAGCACACTGGCCGCCCGGTACGGCAAGGTCCGGATCCTGGTCGTTTCGACGGCATTGGGCGGATCGGCCAATCTTGCAACGGCTTTCGTTCATGACGCGCTGGCCTACAGCGTTGCCCGCGGAGTGGCGGGCGCCATGTTCTCGGCCACCATCACCACCGTGCTGATCTACTACGGCGACACCCTGGCCATGAAACAGCGGGCGATGGCGAATGCCAATCTTGCCGCGGCCATCTCCGTCGGACTCGCCACCGGGACCGTCGGCGCCGGCGCCATCGCCCAATGGTTGGGCTGGCGTTGGGTTTACGTCGCGATCGCGGTCTTCTCGTTTGCGCTTGTTGCCGCGCTTCCCCGGCTGGCGGACGCCACCGGCGGCACCCGGGAACCGCTGCTACCGTCGCTGCGCCGGCTCGCGGCCAACCGCTGGGCGGTCAGCATCCTGGTGTTCACCATCGTCGAAGGCGTGCTGCTGATCGGGGTGTTCAACTACCTGGCGGTGGCATTGCAGGCGACGGGTGCCACCGTGTTGGTCGCCGGGGTGGCGACCGCGATGTTCGGTGCCGCCGTGGTGGTGATCAGCCAACTGATGAGGCTGATCCTGGGCCATTGGCCGGCCTGGGTGCTGATGCTGGTGGCGGGCGTCGCGATCGTAGGCGCGTACATCGCAGTGGCCGTGGACATCTCGCTGGGTACCGTGCTGGCGGCCGCCCTACTCCTGGGCCTGGCCTGGGCGTCAGGGCACACCACCATGCAGACGTGGATGACCGACGCGGCCGCCGACAGCCGCGCCATCGGGATGTCGTTCTTCTCCATCGCATTGTTTGTCGGGGCCTCGATGGGGGCGGCGGTCGGCAATGTCGCTTCGGGCGCACATCGATTCGAGGTCCTGTTCGCCGTCACCACGGTGGTGGCCATTGCCTATGCCGTGGTGACCACGGTGGCACGCGCCCGCTACGTGGTGCGCGAGTAGCTCAGTTCGCCGAAGCGGCCCTCGAGGCCGTCCAGCTCGGGGGCGGGCAGGAACCGGCGGCGCAACCCGACCAGGGTGCCCAGCGCGGCCGCGTCGACGCTGCCGTCGGTGATCAGCCCGCGGGCCGGATCCTTGAGCACCGCCACGTGCTCTGCGGCCGCCGCCTGGTCGAGCGACAGCAACCGGGCAGCGGATTCGGTTGCCTGCTGGTCCAATTCACCCGCGGAGATACGGCCCGCGGTGTCGATCAGCGCCGCCACCATCCGTTCGACGGCCGCTGCGCCCGGCGCCTCACGCAGGCGCGCCACCACCATGCCCAGGTACGGGCCCAACCGGGTGACATCGGCCAGCAGTGTGCATCCCTGCGCTCGAGCGGCCAACTCGTTACCGGCGTTGAGCACCGTGCCATCACAGTCCCCGGCCTGCAATGCCCTGGCGCGTGTGGGCGTCGATCCCAGGGTGACGACCTCGACGTCGGTGCGGGACAATCCAAGTGCTTCGAGCAGCGCGTACCCGACGAACGCGAATCCCGAGGTGGGCACGTCGACTCCGAAGCGGCCACCGACCAGCTCGGCGGGGTCCGTGACGCCCGGGCGCACCCCCAGACACAACCCGAGACCCCGGTCCAGACCCGCCACGATCTCGACATCGAGCAACTCGCCCAACGGGTTTGCGGGCAGGAAGCGGTACGCCAGCACGTTGTCCGGGCTGGTGAACACGGCATCGTAGTCGCCGGCGCGCAGCGAGGTGAACTGCGCCGGCGAGGACGCGACGGGCACGTCGTGCACCTGCACACCGGCGTCGGCCAACCGGCCGCTGGAGCGGGCGACGTCGAGTAGCACCGACGGGCTGAAGACACCGAGATTGATCTGATCCATTGACCTGCAATCGATTGTAGTGATGCTTGGCTGCACTGTACCGTCGCCGAGACCGACGTTCTGCCGGTTTCTACTCGCTCATAGTCAAGTGGTTGAAGAAACATTTACGCGGTTTGGCTAACGAGTGCGGCTAAGCGTTGGGCTGGGGTGTCGAGGTCCAGGGTGGGTCGGGGCCGGGAGTTGAGTTTGTCTTGGACGCGTTTGAGGTCGGCTTTGGTGTGCACGGCCAGGTCGGTGCCCTTTTCGAACCAGAACCGCAGCAGGCGGTTGGTGTTCTCGTTGGTGCCCCGCTGCCAGGGTGAATGCGGGTTGCAGAAGTACACCGGGGCCTTGAGTTCGAGATGAATCCGGGGCCACTGAGCCATCTCCGAGCCGCGATCCCAGGTAATCGATCGGCGCAGATGCTCAGGTAGCTCCCTCATCGCCTCGATCATCGCGGTGGCCACGGACTCGGCGGTGTGGTCGAGCGGAAGGTGCAACAAGATGGTGAACCGGGTGCTGCGTTCCACCAGCGTGCCGATCGCGCTTTGGTGGCCGGCCCCCACGATGAGATCTCCTTCCCAGTGCCCGGGCACGGCCCGGTCGGCGACCTCGGCGGGCCGGTCGCTGATCGTGAACTCGTCGCCGCTGCCATAAACCCCGCGCGGCCCGCCGGCCGCGCCGCGGGTCTTGCGGGTGGCCCGCTTGGTCGACAGGCACTGATGCAGATCAGCGCGCAGCTGGCCACGGGTCTGCACGTAGAGGCACTGATAGATCGTTTCGTGGCTCACCTGTTTGAGCTTGTCATCGGGATGGTCTTGGGCCAACACCTGTGCGATCAACCGGGGGCTCCACCCGTCATCCATCCACGACTCGACCACGGCGCACAAGTCGGGGTCATTGAGCTTGAATGCTTTGGGGCGCCTGGCTTTATGGTGTGCGCGGGCATGGGCCATCAACGCGTGATAGTCACCGTCGGCGCCGCGGTTGCGGGTGGCTTCCTTCCACACCACCGAGCGGTCCCGGTTGATCCGCCGCCCGATCTCGGCGTAACTGAGTCCATCGTCGAGGCCCCGCATGATCGCGACTCGCTCGTCGAGATTGAGGCGGTGCCCCGACCCACCCGGCCCGCCACCACCGACAGCATCACCGATACCGCCACGCTTGCCCGCTGCCAACGCCATCCCGCCAGCTTTGTGCCACCACTCATGACCAGTCCCATGCGACACGCCCAACACCTTCGACGCCGCCGACACCGACTGTCCTGCACACACCCGATCAAACAACGCCCGCTTCAACGACCGCGACGCAGGAACCCCACTCGGCACAGCAAACCCCCACGCTCAGAAATGTTTCTCTGACCGTATGAATCCGCCTCGAACTTCTGGGCCCGTGTGGCGGTTTGGGCGAAGGGGAAGTCACGTCCGAGGTCTGCGAGCATCACGATGGCCGCGTTCCGCCCGGGCCCACCCGTCACCGAGCCACCCGGATAGGTGGTGGCTCCGGTCTGATAGAGCCCGCGGATCGGTGTGCGGTGTGCGGCCCACCCGGGCGCGGGACGCTGCGGTCCGGCGAAGGTGATGCCGCGGTCACCGCCGTGCCAGGCGCCGTTGACCATGGCGGGGTTGGATTCCTCGAATTCGACCGGCCCCTTGACGTATTCGGCGGTCACCACCTCATCGGTGAAACTCGGGCACATCCGCCGGGTGAGGTCTTTGAGCTCACGGGCGCGGCGCGCGATCACCTCGGCGTACCCGCGTCCGTCCGGAATGACGTGGCCGACTGTGTTGAGCAGTTTCACGGTGTGGTGTCCCGGCACCGGGACCCGGCTGGGATCGACCAGCGTGGGGGTGGCGGCCAGCATCCAGCCGATCCGGTCCTGCCAACTGCCGTCGTAGGCGATCCTGGCGTGATCGAGGATGTCCTCCGGCCAGCCGGCGTACCCGGCCGATACCGCCGAGAGGGGACCGTCCTCCGTCTCGAACACCGGCGGCGCGGTGGTGCCCAGGTACACCGCGAATCCGGCCGCGCCGGGGTCGTAGGTGGAGACCCCGTAACGCCATGCCGCGTCCCAGCTTTCCGCCGGTGCCATCTCCGTCAGCCGTTTGACGTGGATCGTGGACAGCACGGCGAGGGAGGCATGGAACTCGCGTCCGTCGGTGGCCCGCACGCCCACCGCCCGGCCGTCGCGCAGGATCAGCGATTCCACCATGACCCCGGTTTCGATACGCCCACCGTGGGACTCGAAGCACCGGACCAGAGCCTGCGTCAGCTGTCCCGATCCCCCGAGCGGAATGGACCAGCTCTTCTCCTGGCGGCCGCCGATGATCGAATACGCCAGGGGCCCGGTGCCGGCGGCGTCGGGGCGCACCATCGTCTGATAGGCCTGCCAGAGCATGTAGGACCGGATGTGCCGGTTCTCGAACTCGTGCCGGATCACCTCCCAGGACGACATCACCCGGCGACGTTTCCAGACATTGCCGATCGGGTGTTCGTCGAGCATCTGATCCAGGCTCGGCCCGTGCCCCAGCGGCGTGAACTGCGCACGGTTGAACAGATGCTTCACCTCACGCCATTCCGCGATCAGTCTCCGGTACGCCTGCGCGTCGGCCTTGGAGAAGCGGGCGATGGCGTCCACCGTGCGGTCCATGTCCAACCAGTGCGTGAACTGCCGGCCATCCGGGAACATCACGTGCGCAACGGGATCCGGGTGGGCGTACTCGAGGCCGTACTGAGCCAGCAGCCCGAGTTCGTCGTCGACCATCAGAGGGTTGCCCTGGATCAGGGTGTGACCGGTGGAGCAGGAATCGACGAGATAGCCGGGCGCCAGCATCTCCTCGGTGGCGGCGCCACCGCCGGGGATGTGGCGGGCGTCGACGGCCAGTACCCGGTAGCCGGCCCTGGCCAGATAACACGCGGTGATGAGGCTGTTGTGGCCGGCGCCTGCGACGACGATGTCAGTGGTCATGGGTCTGATCGCAGCATCACCCGTCTCATCACGTCCAACGAATGTTTGTGATCTGTCTGATCGGTCTGGCAGATGGTTCAATGCGGTATGGAGCTCCGTCAGCTCGAGTACTTCGTCGCGGTGGCGACCGAACGGAATTTCACCAGGGCTGCCGAGCGGGTGCACGTCGTGCAGTCGGCATTGTCGGCCTCGGTGGCGAAACTGGAGAAAGAACTGGGCGTACCGCTGATCGACCGCTCCCGGCGGCAGATCGCACTCAGCCCCGCCGGCGAAGCCTTTCTGGAGCAGGCCTATCAGGTGCTGTATGCCGCGAATCGGGCCCGCGACGCGGCGCTCGAGTACCACGGTCAGTTGGCGGGCACGGTGCAGCTGGGCACGCTGATGTCCTCTGGCGCACTGGATCTGCCCGCAGCGTTGGGCCGGTTCCACCGCCGGCATCCACTGGTCAACGTCCGGCTGCGGCAGAGCTCAGCAGGTTCGGCGGGACATATCGCCGCGATCGCCGACGGCACCTTGGACCTCGCGCTGATCTCCACGCCGGGCAAGCCGTCCACACTCGTCGACGTCCAGCCTCTCAACAGCGAGCCCCTGCTGTTCGTGTGCCGGCCCGATCACCGGCTGGCGGACCGCCGCGCGGTGCGGATGGACGATCTGGTGGGTGAACACCTGATCCAGTTCGCCCCCGGTTGGGGTGTGCGCCGATTGGTCGATCACGCGCTGGCCGACGCGGGCGTCGTCGTCGTCACCGCCTACGAGGTGGCCGACTACACCATCGCCGCCGGCCTCACCCGCCACCAGCTGGGTACCACGATCATGCCCGCCGCCGATGCCCGGCGCTTCGACGATCTGCGGTCGATTCCGCTGGCACCGTCGGTGATGTGGACGCTGTATCTGGCGTCGGCGTCGGCCGGCCACCGCAGTCCCGCCGCTGCCGGGCTGGCCGAGGAGTTGGTGGGCCGTTTCGGCTAGGTCTTGGCCGGTCCCGTCGAGCCCCGCACCACCAGCGACACCGGCAGCGTCAGCGTCGCTCCGTCCTGCTCGCCGCTCTCGATGCCCCGCAGCAGCAATCGTGCTGCCTCCGCACCGATTTCACGTAGCGGCATGTGCACCGTTGTCAGCGGCGGCCAGAAGTCCTCGGCGAACGGCATGTCGTTGAACCCCACCACCGACACCTCTTCCGGGCACCGCAGACCCTCGGCGCGCAGCCGCCTGATCAGCCCGAGCGCCACCAGGTCATTGCCCGCCATCAGCGCGGTGGGGTGAATATCGTTGTGCGACAGCAATTTCTCGGCGGCCGCCACACCGGCCTCGATGGTCAGCGCCGTCGCGTAGATGGTGTCGTGCTGCACGCCCGCCTTGGTGGCGGCGGTCTCGAACGCCTCGGCGCGCGAGCGTGTGGTGGAGAAGTTGGGTGGACCCGCGGCATGCACGATCCGGCGGTGCCCCAGCTCGACCAGGTGCGCGACGGCCAGTTCGATGCCGCGGGTGTTGTCGCCACCCACCAGCGGAAACCCCCCGATCCCGGAGCCGCGGTTGACCAGCACCACCGGAACGTCGGCCGCGACCGCCTCGTCGACCACCGGCTGATCGTCGAGCCGGCCGGTCGCCAGGATGAATCCGTCGACCCTGCGCTGCAGCAACGACTCGAACACCGAGATCTCGACATCGTCGTGGGAGTCGGTGTTGGCGATCAGCACCGTGTAGCCCTGAGCCTGGAGCACATGCTCGATACCGCGGATGATCGGCGGGAAAATCGGGTTCATCAGGTCGGGGATGATGACGCCGATGGTCATCGACTTGCTGGTGCGCAGCCCACGCGCCATCGCATTCGGCACGTAACCGAGTTGACGGGCGGCGCGTTTGACCCGTTTGAGGGTCTCGACATTCACCTGGTCGCGAGTCTGGGCATTGAGCGCCCGCGACACCGTCGCCTTGTGGACCTCGGCCAGGCGCGCCACGTCGTCGATGGTCACTCTGCGCGGCACGTTCCCTCCCCTGCGACCCGGGCTGACGGGCCAGGCAGCCAGATTACCGCTGGATCGTCACGCCGACCGCGATGTCATGCAATCGATCGCACGCGGGTCTTCCCCTACGCTCGTGTCTCATGACGGTCCACCGGCTACAGCCCTACACGACCACCGTGTTCGCCGAGATGTCCGCGCTTGCCGCGCGCATCAACGCGGTAAACCTCGGCCAGGGTTTCCCCGACGAGGACGGCCCGCCGGCCATGCTGAAGGTCGCCCAGGACTCCATCGCCGACGGCATCAACCAGTATCCGCCCGGCCCGGGCATCCCGATGCTGCGCCAGGCCGTGGTGCGGCAACGCAAACGCCGCCACGGCGTCGAGTACGACCCCGACAGCGAAGTGCTGGTCACCGTGGGCGCCACCGAAGCCATTGCCGCGGCGGTCATCGGTCTGGTGGAACCAGGCTCGGAGGTACTGCTGATCGAACCGTTCTACGACTCCTACTCCCCCGTGCTGGCGATGGCGGGCTGCCACCGCATCACCGCTCCCCTGGTTCCCGACGGCCGCGGATTCGCCCTCGACCTCGACGCGCTGCGCGCCGCGGTGACACCGCGTACCAAGGCGCTGATCATCAACTCCCCGCACAACCCCACCGGGCTGGTGCTGCGCGACGACGAACTCAGGGCGGTCGCACAGATCGCGGTCGAGGCCGATCTGCTGGTGATCACCGACGAGGTGTACGAGCACCTGGTGTTCTCAGACCCCGGGGACGACCGCACCCACCTGCCGCTGGCCGCTTATCCCGGTATGGCTGAGCGCACCATCACCATTTCCAGCGCCGCAAAGATGTTCAACGCCACCGGGTGGAAAATCGGTTGGGCCTGCGGTCCAGCCGACCTGCTGGCCGGGGTGCGCGCGGCCAAGCAATTCCTCACCTATGTCGGCGGGGCGCCGTTCCAGCCGGCGGTGGCCCACGCCCTGGACACCGAGGACGCCTGGGTGGCGGACCTGCGTGATGATCTGCAGCGCAAACGAGACAAGCTCTCCGCGGCGCTCACCGATATCGGGTTCGACGTCCACGCCAGTGCGGGAACGTATTTCGTGTGCGCCGACCCACGTCCGCTCGGCTACGACAACAGCACCACCTTCTGCGCCGAGCTGCCGCACCGCGCGGGTGTGGCAGCGATTCCGTTGTCCGCGTTCTGCGATCCGGGCGGACCGTACGCCGCGCAATGGAATCACCTGGTGCGCTTCGCGTTCTGCAAACGCGACGCCACCCTGGACGAGGCGATCAGACGGCTACAGATTCTCCGCCACTGAAGTCGCGCAGGACCTGAGCCGACAGCAATCCCAGCGATACCGCCTGGGATGCGCAGGCCGCGCGGTTGGCCGCACCGAGCTTGCCCGACGCACTCTCGAGGTGATGCCCCGCGGTGCGGGCACTGATGAACAGCGCAGCCGCGATCTGGGTGTTGGTCAGGCCGCACACCGCCAACGTCAGCGCGTCCAGCTCACGCGGGGTGATGCCCATCGGCAACGGCGCCCGCGTCACCAGCAGCACGGCCCCCAGGCTGTCGCCGCGATAGCGCGGTGAGGTCGCGATACGGCGCACGTGCAGCCAGGAGATGCCGTCGTGGTAGCGCAGCACGTCTGACGGGATGGCCCGGAACGCGAACGCGAGCTCGCTGATCAGCACCGGCTCCAGCGCCCTGTCGAAGGTGTCACCGCACCGCAGCACGTGCGCACGTCCGGCATCGTCGACGGCCCAGGCCTGGGCGTCCGGGGCCACCAGTTCGGCGACCATGCGGGGCCGCAGCGAGAAGTCCAGTTGCTCGGCCATCTGTGCCCGCAACGCGTTGATCTCGGCCACATCGTCGTCGCTGGGATAACGAGGGTCATCGCAGTTGACGTGGATGGTGCCGACGTAGGTACCGTCGTTGGTCACCAGGCGGGCGGACAGCCCTTCGTCGAAGCCGGCGGGACGGAAGACATTGTTGACCGAGAATCCCCGGCGATAGTCCGGGAAGTCACGCCAGCGCAGCGCCCCCAGGCCGTGCACCCGCATGGCGTCGAACAGCGGGTCGTTCTCGACGAACCACGAGTTGAAGTGATCCATCACCGGCTTGGGGTAGTCGTGATTGGCCACCCCGACATGCCTGCGCTGGATCGGATCCCACAGGCAGATCGCCGACGCCGAGGAGGCGGCACGACTGCTCAGGGTCTCCAGAAGATCGTGGGCGCGGGTCTCCATGCTGCTGGCACTGCCCAGCACGTCGCCATAGATCCCGGCCATGCGGCCATCATCAGCAGGCCATGTTTCAGCAACGTTTCGGCGTTGGGGCGGCGGCGAAAACGGTTCTTCGAAATGGGAGATTCGTCCCATAGTCACCCCGGCGCCGCCGTTTCTACGCTGCAACACATGAAAAAACTGGGACCTTCCGTCGCGTTACTGGCGGCCACCGCCGTGCTCGCGGCCGGCTGCGGCAGCCGGGCCAGCGACGAGACCACGACCAGCCAGGAGGGTTGCGCCGACACCTCCGGACCGACCGTGACCGTCGGCTCCATCAACTCCCTGTCCGGTGGACTGGCCGTCAGCGAAACCGTCATCCACGACGCCATCGCGATGGCCGTCGACGAGATCAACGCCGGCGGTGGAGTTCTGGGCAAGCAGCTGGAGCTGCTCAGCGAAGACGGCGCCTCTGACCCCACCGTGTTCGCCGAGAAGGCCAACAAGCTGGTCAACAGCGATTGTGCCGCAGCGGTTTTCGGCGGCTACACCTCGGCCAGCCGCAAGGCGATGCTTCCTGTGTTCGAGGACGCCAACGCGCTGCTGTACTACGGCCAGCAGTACGAAGGCCTGGAATCCTCGCCCAACATCTACTACACAGGCGCCACCACCAACCAGCAGATCATCCCCTCCTTCGACTATCTCAAGGAGCAGGGCGTGAAATCGCTGTACCTGGTCGGCAGCGACTACGTGTTCCCGCGGACCTCCAACGCGATCGTCAAGGCCTACGCCGAGGCCAACGGCATGGAGATCAAGGGCGAGGATTACGTACCGCTGGACAGCACCAACTTCGCCACCATCGTCAACAAGATCCGCACCGCCGACGCCGACGCCATCTTCAACGTGGTGGTCGGCGCGTCGCTGACATCGTTCTTCCGCGAATACAACAGCGCGGGCCTGACGCCCGAGACCATGCCGGTGATGTCGATGTGCGTCGGCGAGGAAGAGGTCAAGAGCATCGGCGCCGACACCCTCGTCGGGCAGTTGTCGTCGTGGAACTACTACGAGACCCTCGACACCCCGGCAAATGCGAAGTTCGTCGCCGATTTCAAGGCCAAGTACGGTCCCGACCGGGTGACCTCGGACCCGATGGAGTCCGCCTACACCGGGGTGTACCTCTGGAAAGCGACTGTGGAGAAAGCCAATTCGTTCACAGTCGCCGATATCCAGAACGCGGCCGGCGGTGTCACCATCGACGCCCCCGAAGGTTCGGTCACCATCGACGGGGAGAACCACCACGTCACCAAGACGGCCCGCATCGGCGTCGTCGCACCGAGCGGACTGATCGACCAGGTGTGGGAGTCCCCCGAACCGATCACGCCGGACCCGTTCCTGAAGAGCTATCCCTGGGCCGAGGGAATCACCGGCTGATGCATCTGACACCCAAGGACGAAGACCGGCTGCTGCTGTTCCTGGCCGCCGAGTTGGCCCGCAAGCGCCGGGCAGCCGGGCTGGCACTCACCTATCCCGAGGCACGCGCCTTGATCGCCGACGAGGTGGTCGAGGCCGCCCGGGCCGGGGCCAACGTCGCCGAGGCCGCCGCCCACGGCGCCCAGATCCTCACCGACGACGACGTACTGCCCGGCGTGGCGGGACTGCTGGGCTCGGTACAGGTGGAAGCCTTCTTCGAAGACGGCCAGAAGCTGGTCACCGTGCACGACGCGATCCGGCCCGGCACCCGGCCGGTCACGGTGCGCCCCGGCGAGGTGCTGCCGGAGGACGGCGAGATTGTGCTGAACGAGGGTCGTGACACCGCAACCGTCACCGTCGTCAACACCGGCGACCGGCCCGTCCAGGTGGGTTCGCATTTCCACTTCTTCGAAGCCAACCGGGCACTGCGCTTCGATCGCGCTCTGGCGTTCGGCAAGCGCCTCGACATCCCGTCGGGTACGGCGGTGCGCTTCGAATCCGGTGAAACGCAGGAGGTCTCGCTGACCACCTACGGCGGTGAGCGGGTGGTCATCGGGCAGAACGCCATGACCAATGGTGCCACCACCGGCTCACCCGAGCCCTACGTCACCGCGCTGCGCGACGCGGGCTACCTCGACTCGAAGGGCTCCTGACATGGCCTACCGCATCAGCCGGGCCCGCTACGCCGAGCTGTACGGCCCCACCACCGGCGACCGGGTGCGCCTGGCCGACACCGACCTGCTGGCCCGCGTCGAGCACGACAGCACGGTGTACGGCGACGAGGCGGTGTTCGGCGGCGGCAAGACCATGCGTGAAGGCATGGCCGTGCACGGTGACATCACCAACGCTGACGGTGCACTGGACTTCGTGATCACCAACGCCCTGATCATCGACGCGGTGCTCGGAATTCGCAAGGCCGACATCGGAATTCGCGACGGTAAGATCGCCGGGATCGGCAAGGCCGGAAACCCCCGCACCATGGACGGCGTCGACCCCGGCATGGTGATCGGCGCCGGCACCGACATCCGCTCCGGTGAGGGCATGATCGCCACCGCGGGCGCCATCGACGTACACGTGCACTTCGACAGCGCCGGCCTGGTCGAAGAAGCCATCTCCAGCGGGGTCACCACCATGATCGGCGGCGGCCTGGGGCCGGTGACCGTCGGGATCACCTCATCGGGTCCGAACAACCTGGCGCGCATGCTCTCTGCGGCCGAAGCGTTCCCGATGAACTTCGGGTTCATCGCCAACGGCAGCTCCTCGAGCACCGCGCCGCTGATCGAGCAGGGCCTGGCGGGCGCCATCGGCTACAAGATCCACGAGGACTGGGGCGCCACCCCCGCGGCCATCAAGGCATCCCTGGACGCCGGCGACGAGCTGGATCTGCAGGTGCAGATCCACACCGACACCCTCAACGAGTCCGGGTTCTTCGAGGACACCATGCGTGCCATCGGCGGCCGGGCCATCCACACCTATCACGCCGAAGGCGCCGGCGGCGGCCACGCTCCCGACATCATGCGGGTGGTAGGTGAGCCGTATTGCCTGCCGTCATCGACCAATCCGACGAACCCGTACACGCTCAACACCTTCGACGAGCATCTGGACATGGTGATGGTGTGTCATCACCTCAATCCCCGGATTCCCGAAGATGTGGCGTTCGCGGAGTCGCGGATCCGGCGCGAGACCATCGCCGCCGAGGACGTGCTGCATGATCTGGGTGCCATCTCGGCGATGGGGTCCGATTCCCAGGGCATGGGCCGCATCGGCGAAACCATCGCCCGCACCTGGCAATTGGCCTCACACATGCGGGCCACCCGCGGAGCGCTTTCCGCCGATGAGGGCACCGGTGCCGACAACGCCCGCATCCTGCGCTACGTCGCCAAACTGACCATCAACCCCGCGCGGCTGTTCGGCATCGACCATGTGGTCGGGTCACTGGAGCCGGGCAAACTGGCCGATATCGTGCTGTGGGAGCCGAAGTTCTTCGGCATCCGCCCCGAGGTGGTGTTCAAGGGTGGCTTTCCGGCCTGGTCGGTGATGGGTGAGGCCAACGCCTCCTTGATGACGTGTGAGCCGCTGAAGTATCGCCCGCAGTGGGCCGCCTTCGGCAAGACCCCCGCCGATGTGTCGGTGAACTTCGTG
This sequence comes from Mycolicibacterium sp. SMGY-1XX, assembly GCF_059132455.1. Taxonomy (NCBI): domain Bacteria; kingdom Bacillati; phylum Actinomycetota; class Actinomycetes; order Mycobacteriales; family Mycobacteriaceae; genus Mycobacterium; species Mycolicibacterium sp. SMGY-1XX. Next base: position 915,672 of record NZ_CP101139.1, on the reverse strand, counting down.
GCCCAGGCGGCCGCGTCGTCGGATCTTTCGGCCAAGCTTGGCCTTTCGACACCGCTGGTGGGATGCCGCGGTGCCCGTGCACTGACCAAAGCCGATCTGCTGCACAACGATTACCTGCCGTCGATCACCATCGACCCGGACACCTACCGCGTCGAGGTGGACGGCCAGCTGTGCGACAGCGTGCCCATGCAGAGCGTTCCGCTGGGCCGGCGCTACTCGATCAAGTAGGAGTTCTCATGTCTGTGATACGCATCGGCATCGGCGGACCCGTCGGTTCCGGCAAGACCCGGCTCGTCGAGTCCCTGGTCCCCGAACTGACGACGGCGGGGTTCAGCGTCGCGGTGATCACCAATGATTTGGTGACCGACGAGGATGCCCAGCGCGTCCGGCGCAGCGGCGTCATCGATCCCGCCCGGGTGTTGGCCGTGGAGACCGGCGCCTGCCCACACACCGCGATCCGCGAGGACCCGTCGGCGAATCTTGCTGCCATTCACCGGCTGTGTGCACAGTTCGACGACCTGGACCTGATCTTGGTGGAATCCGGCGGCGACAATCTGGCCGCCACCTTCACCTCCGATCTGGTGGATTTCTGGATCTTCGTCATCGACACCGGCGCCGGTGACGACATCCCCCGCAAGAACGGGATCGGGCTGCTCCAGGCAGACCTGCTGGTGGTCAACAAGATCGACCTCGCCCCGATGGTCGGCGCCGACCTGGACCGGATGCGGGCCGACTGTGCCGTGGCCCGGCCCGTCAAGCCGACGGTGTTCACCGATCTACGCTCAGGCCAGGGCCTTCAGGATGTGGTGTCACAGCTGCTGACGGGGGCGATGCTGGAACCGGCCACACGATGATCGCCGCCGGCACACTCGCGCTGCGGGTGGTCGTGGACGGGACCGGGCGTACCCGTGCCGCCGAGATGCAGCAGCGGTACCCGCAGCGGATGACGGCGCCGCTGTACCACGATGAGGCGTTCCCGGACGCGGCGATGGTCTGCGTGCAGAGCCCCAGCGGTGGCACCTTCTCCGACGACGACCTGACCACCACCGTGCACGCCGAATCCGGATCTCACCTGCGGATGACCACCCAGGCCGCCACCCAGGTGTTCGCCGGGCGCGGACTCGGCTCGCGCCACCGGATCGAGTTCCGTGTCGACGGGGATGCCGTGCTCGAGTATCTGCCGAAAACGCTCATCCCCCATACCGGTTCGCGCTTCACACAGCTGATGGATGTCGGCGTCGATGCGCGGGGATGTTATCTGGGGTGGGAGGCGTTGGCGGCGGGCCGGATCGGCCATGGTGAGCGGTTCCGTTACCGCAGTTACGACAGCACGGTCCGGGTGTCGGTATCCGGACGGACCGTCGCCCGCGACCTCGTGATGCTCGAACCACCGTCGGCGGCGCGGCTGGTGGACGCCGATTACCTGGCAACGTTGATGGTGGTGGCGCCGTCCGCCGACACCGCCGCGCTACTCGACGACGTGCGCGGTGTACTTTCCGGGGCTCCGGTTCACGGCGGCGCCAGCGAGTTGCCCTCTGCCGTTGGCGTGCTGGCCCGGATCACCACCGATCACGCACCGGATCTGCACCGCACGCAGCAGATGCTGCTCAACGCCGTCCGAGAAAGGGTTGTGCCGTGAACGCTGAAACCATCCTGGGCGCCATCGACGACCCTCAGTTCGCCGGCCGACGTAGGCATCACGTCGACATCGGCTGGGGTGACGCCGCCAAGCCACGGCAGCTGGTCACCGCCGACAGCGGTCTGCAGGTCCGGATTCTGATGCCGCGCGGCACCTTTCTGGTTGATGGCGCGGTGATTGCCGACGACGGTGATCAGGTGGTGGTGGTCCGCCGGCCCGCCGAGCCCGCTGTCACCGTACGGTTCGACCAGAACGACCCACGCAGCATGCTGCTGCTGGGTTATGTGCTGGGCAATCAGCACGCGCCGGTCGACATCGATCGCGACTCGGTGGCTGCGCCGTTGTTCACCAGTGCCCATGCCGCCGAGCATCTTCTGGCCGACCTCGGCGTCACCGGCAAGGTCGCCGATGTGCCACTGGCCGCCCGCGGTTGGTCGCGGACCTCGGCCGGCCACTCCCACTCCCATGACTGACCGCCCGGCTGCACTCGCGCTGTGGATGCAACTGCACGACAGCGCGTTTCCCGCCGGCCGGATGGTGCACAGCAACGGCTTCGAGGAATGGCTGGCGCAGCGCCCCTCTGCGGGCGCTGCCGAGATCGAAGCGGCTGCGCTGGACTACCTGTCCTACGGGGTCGCTTCCCTCGATGCCACGGTGACGGCGGCGGCGTGGCGCGCCGCTCCCGCGCTGGTGTCGCTGTGTGATCTCGATGCGTTGCTGTCGTCGTACAAGTTGTCCGGCAATGCCCGCGCAGCGTCTGAATCTGCCGGCGTGCAGTTGGCGGTGACGGCGCAACAGGTCGGGTTGTGTACCGCCGACGGGTATCTCGCTGCGGTGGTCAGTGGTTCGACCGCCGGGAATCTCGCGGTGGTGGAGGGGGCGGTGCAGGCTCAGATCGGCGTCGAAGTGCATACCGCCGTGCTGGGTTCGCTGCGGTCGGCGTTGTCGTCGGTACTGAGCGCCGCTGTGCGGTTGGGTCGACTGGGGCCGCTGGAGGCGCAGCGCATCCAGGTCCGCAAGGTTGATGCCGTGGTCACTCTCGCTGCCGAGGCGTGCGCGCGACCGATCTCCGAAATCACCAGCACCACAATTCAGCTCGAGATCGCCGGTATGCGTCACGAGGCCCGATCGCAGCGGCTGTTCGCCAGCTGACCCGTCAGAATGGCGGTGGCTCATCGGAGTCGGCGAGGTGGGTATGCTCCTCGAAGAAGAGGCGGTGGCCCCAGTCGTCTTTGGGGATGGCCGCGCGGTGCGTGGGGGTGCCACCGCTGGCGCGGTGGGCAGCGTTGAGTGCGCGCTCTGCGGCGATGCGGTAGGCGCGGTCCTTGGCTTTACTGCGTTTTCGTTTCGGCATCTTCACCGACTTGTCGGCGGCCGCCTCTTTTCTCGGGCTGCCCCGCTGCACCGGCGCCGAAGTGGTGTTCACGCCCGGGAACAGGATTCGGCTCAGCGGGATGCTGGTGTAGGTGTGGCCGGTGGGGGTGGTGAAGAGGACGGTGCCATCTGGCTGTTGGACTTCCGACCAGCCGTCGCGGAAGGTTTTGATCAGGTGGTGATGGCGGCAGTGGCCCTTGAGGTTGGAGGCATGCGTGGCTCCGCCGTCACCCCAGGGGATGGTGTGGTCGAGGTCGGCGTCGCGGATGGGGCGGTCGCACCCCGGGACCCGGCAGGTCAGGTCGCGGGCTTGTACGAATTCGCGGTCCGCGGCGCGGATGCGGTAGCTCTCGGTCGGGTCGACCGCCGGGGCCTTGATGTGCCGGGCTTCGGCGCCGGCGGCGATCAGGGCTGCGATCAACGCATTCGGCACCACCCCGTAGCCGGGGATGAACCCCGGCGCCGGGCCCGTCTTGGGAGCTGTTGGGGCGGGCTCTGACTCGGACTCACCAGGCTCGGCGACCGGCAGCTCGGCTTCTCTGTCGGCAGGAGCCTCGCAGTGTCGCGGAGCCGACCACCGCGGCTCCTGGTCCGAGTCGGACTGCGCCGGTTGCCCGTCCGGTGTGCCGGGATCGTCGCCAGAACTCGGCGCGGCTGCATCCTCGGACTGGTCGACTTCCGCAGCCGCAGTCTTCTCGTCCACCTCAGGCTCGGCGTCGGGCTCCGCAGCGGCTGCGTCCTCGGGCTGGCTGACAGCAGGCTTGGTGTCCTTGGTGGGGTATGTGATGGTGACGTTCGTAGGGCCGACGGGGAACACCCCCTCGCCGTGGATCAACGGATCGGGTTGGCTTTCGAGCAGGGCGCCCTCGGCGTAGATGTGCACCACGAACCGCGACGCCACCCCGTCGTCGGCGGCCGCGGGGCAGATCTCGGAGCCGCACAGGCATTTCAGGTGATCGGCATCAGCGCCCAAAGCTTCGGCGGCATCGGCGAGCCGCTGATCCAGCGTGCGGGGATCATTGGGGCACACCGCTTTGGCCATGGTGCGCAGTTTGCCCATCAGCAGGGCGCCGCCGGGTTTGGTCAACCGCAACGTGAGGGTGGTGATGCCGGCCTTGTCATCGGTGTGCTCCACCGTGACCCCACGCCCGCGCACGGTGTTACGCACCCGCCGCACCGCATCCGGGTCGAAGCGTTCGACCCACACATCGACGGCGTTCTTCAACTTGTAGTACGACAGCCCACTCCACCCGCACGTGGTGGCGGCCTCGACGCACGCGGAATCGATGGCGGCCAGAGCCTGGTCGTCGACCACCAAAAAGGTGCGTTCCACCACGGTGGCCATCACCCGCGCGGAGATTTCCCCGCGATGGAACAGGGCGGCGAGTTGGGGGAAGCGTTCCCGCATCGCCGCGCCGACTTGTAGATCGTTGAACGCCCAGCGCGCCGAGATGCCGAAGGCGATCCCCATCTGGGCCACCACATCGTCTTCGGCGTCGATGGCACACAAACCGGCGTCCTCGTCGGCGTCGGCCAGGAACACCGCTGCCCACTCGGCCAGCGCCGCCAACCGCTGTGCTTCCGCGGCGGCGGCCACCCGAGCCCAGCCCACCGCGGCATCGACGACCGGGGCGGCAGCACTGCCACCTCGCAACTCATCGATCATCGTCGGCAACTGGGGGAACATGCCCCGACCATACCGACCGGGTCCGACAAAAACGGGCGCGGCGGAAACGGTCAGAACACAAGCAGCGGAACTACTTTCACGTCGCTGAAAAGTCGCTCCCAGGCGGGCAACCCCGCACTACAACCCCGCGACCACCGCCCAGTCCGCCCCGGCATCACCGAATCCACGATCACCATGACGTCGCTGAAAAGTCGCTCCCAGGCGGGCACCCCCGCACTACAACCCGGCGACCACCGCCCAGTTCGCCTCGGCATCACCGGATTCACGCCGCAGCGGACTCACCGCGATATCGGTGGCGCCGGCGTCCAGATAACGCCGCAACTGGCGCGTCACCTCCTCAGCGGTCCCGATCGCCGCCAGATCGGCGGCCCGGTCAACACCCTCCCGTGCGATCACCTTCTGATAGGACGGAATGGTCTCGTAGAAGGCCAATTGCTCTGCCGCCCAGGCTCGTCCGGCCGAGACGTCATCGGTCACCAGAACAGGCACCATCGCTATGACCCGGGGAGTCGGGCGGCCGGCAGCGGCGGCGGCGGCATTGATGGTGGGCACGATGAACTCACCCACGGTGCGCGGCCCCGCCAGATACGGCAGCGTGCCGTCGGCCAGCTCGCCGGTGACCTGCAGAGCCTTGGGCCCCATGGCGGCCACGTAGATGGGGATCGGGGTGCCGCCGGCCACGGACACCGGCCACTGCGGGCTCGAGGCGATCTCACTGCCGTGGAAGTCCACGGCGCCGGTGTTGAACACGGACCGCAGCACGGTGAGGTGTTCGCGCAACCGCGTGACGGTGTTGGACCACGCGGTCCCGAACACCGCCTTCTCCACATCGGGCGCTCCGAGACCGAGCCCGAGACTGAACTGCCCGTGAGAGGCGGCCTGAGCGGTCTGGGCCGCCGCAGAGATCAGCAGCGGATGCCGGGGGTTGATCGGCACCACGGACGTCCCGACACCCAAGCCGGGGATGGCAGCCCCGATCAGTCCCGCCAGCGCTATCGCGTCGACGTCGGCCATCTGCGCAAGCCAGAGCTGGCGCACTCCGGCGTCGTAGGCGCGTCTGGCCTGCGCAATCGCGTCATCGACGGCGTTGTCGGCGGATGGGTTCAGATTGAGAACGACTCCAGTCGGCATACTTGGGAGCAACCGGGGTCACAGAGACGCTATTTCCGCAGACTCCGGATGATTCGAAACCTTGCGCAACCATTCACTGGGCGACAGGCCGAGCTGACGGCGGAAAGCCCTGGTGAAGGTGCCGGCGTCGCTGAACCCGCTGGCATGGCAGGCATGGCGCACGGTGGATCCGCTTCGCAGCAGCATGCAGGCCAGCTCCAGGCGTTTGCGCCGGATCTCGGTGGCCGGCGACCGGCCGTCCTCGGACAGCAGCTGCTGTACCAGACGAAGCGACAGGTGGGATTCACCGGCCAGCACCGCCGGGGTGAATTCCGGATCGCGGAATCTCAGGCTGACATGGGCCAACAGCCGCGCCCGCAGTTCCGCGCGTGACGGTGCACTTCCGAAATCACGCTTGCGGACCGCCATCTGCTCGGTGACGTCGGTGAACGACAACAGCTTGGCTCCGCCGTCGCCGAGAGGCCGGATGGACCAGGTGACCGGGATCGGACGTCCGACGCGGGTGAAGAACAACTCGGGATGGGAACCGACGTGCGATCCCCGGTGGTCGACGATCGGACAGTTGTGCGAGGCATAACGCGACCCGTCCGGCCGCCACTGATGCAGGGTGTCGTGACTCGGAGCACCGATCACGTCACCGACCGAGGCGTAATCGAGCACGCTGACGGCCGCCTTGTTGGCCAAGGCCACCGTGCCGTCCGCCTCGATGACCCACAACGGTGTGGGAGCGGCGTCGACGACAGCGGACAGCAATTCCGCGTCGACAGTCCCCATGGGATCCGACGCTAGGAGCGTCGAGTTGCGCGGCGTTTCCCCCGCCGTAACGCCCTGGTTAACCCGAGGCACTCGTGCGCGAAATGCCGGATGGCGTGCGCGTCCTGCCGTTGTCGCGATCCATCTCGACGCGATCCGATGGAAACCACCACGTAAAGGAGAGATTCATGGCTTACGACCCCACCACGCCGGCGACAGCAGAGATCGAAGCCCGCCGGATCGCCACCGGCACCAGCTGGCAGAAGCTGGCCGACCACATCGACCGGCCGCTCGTCTGGACCACCGCCGCCCTGCTGGGCAGCCATCCCGTACCCGCCAAAGAGGCAACGGCCGTGGGCGAATTGCTCGGACTCAGCGACGAGACGGTCGCGGCGATCCAGCGTCAGCCCTACCGGACTGCGGATGCGTCGCTGCAGAGCGACCCCACCATCTACCGGTTCGTCGAACTGATCAACGTCTACGGTCCCGCTTTCAAAGCGCTGATCCACGAAGAGTTCGGCGACGGAATCATGAGCGCCATCAACTGCAACGTGAACTTCGAACGCCGGGCCGATGCCGCCGGCGACCGTGTGGTCGTGACGATCGACGGCAAATTCCTGCCCTACCAGTGGTGACCGGAGAAACTCAGATGTCGTACGTAACTCCGAAAGAACTCGCCAAACGCATCATCGACGCCGGGGAGACCAAGGTCTTCATGTCGACGCGGGACACCTTGATCCGTGCCTACATGGCCGGGGCCATCCTCGCGCTGGCCGCCGCCTTCGCCGTCACCATCACGGTCAACACCGGCGAACCACTACTCGGGGCAGTGCTGTTCCCGGTCGGCTTCTGCATCCTGCACCTACTGGGATTCGACCTGCTCACAGCCGTCTTCACACTGGTGCCGCTGGCGTGGCTGGACAAGCGGCCCGGTGTGACAATCCGTGGGCTGCTGCGCAATTGGGGCCTGGTTTTCCTGGGCAACTTTGCCGGCGCATTCACCGTCGCGGTGCTGATGGCCATCTACTTCACCTACGGATTCTCCGTCGCCCCCGACGCGGTGGGGCAGGCCATCGGCGAGATCGGTCACGGCCGCACGGTGGGTTACGCCGAACACGGTGCAGCGGGCATGCTGACCCTGTTCGTCCGTGCGGTGTTGTGCAACTGGATGGTGTCCACCGGCGTCGTCGGCGCCATGATGTCAGACAGCCTGCCCGGCAAGGTGATTGCGATGTGGATGCCGATCATGGTGTTCTTCTACCTCGGGTTCGAGCACTCGATCGTCAACATGTTCCTGTTCCCGTCGGGGCTGCTGCTCGGTGGCGACTTCACCGTCGTGGACTATCTGGTTTGGAACGAGATCCCCACCGTGCTCGGCAATCTGGTGGGCGGCCTGACGTTCGTGGGCCTGGTCATCTACGCCACCCACGGCAAGACACAACCGCCACGCAGTCGCGGCAAGGAGTTCCTGCCAGCGGTCAAACAACCCGCTTGACGCCGAGGACCCTGTCCCGCAGTCCACGGGTGGCCGAGTCCAGCACCGCCTTGCTGGCTCGTTTCACCAGGAAATGCGGGATAGGGGCCGCGGGTTCCACGGTGATGTCGATGCGGACATTCGTGGCTTCGGTGAGGCGGTCGGGTTGGAGGGTGTACTCGACGTGCTGGGCGTACTGCTGGGAGGTGCGCTCCGCATCCCACACCAACCAGTTTGGCCCCCAATGGTATTCGAGCACTTCCTCGTCAAGCAGGCCGAGCACCCGCACCGCCACCCGGACATGGTGCGGGCGGCCGTCGTCATAACGGTCGATCACCTCGGCGCGCTTGTGCACCGCCGACCATGACGGGATGGAGTCGACATCGGCCAGCGCCGCCAGGATGTCCTCCGGCGGCGCTTCGATCACGATCTCTCGCGAAGCCCGTATCGCCACCCCTCCAACCTAGTGACGGGCGGGTGTCTTCGCAGCAAATTCGGCGCTACCAGCCGATGTCGTCCAGTGCCGTGGTGTCCTGCGGCGGGGAGCCCGGTGGTCCCGCGGGGGTTCGGGAGAACCGCGGCGCCGCTGCGGCCTGCTGCACACCGTCGACGTCCACCAAGGTCCCGCGGGCGAGCAGATGCTCATTGCCGGCCGCTTCGGTCCAGCTCAGCACGGGCGTCACGCAGGAATCGGTGCCTGCGAAGATCGCCGTCCATTCGGCCCGCGTCTTCGACGCGAAGCGGTCGGTGAACGCGGCCCGCATCTCGTCGTACCGATCCAGTTCGAACTGCCCGGGCACCTCGCCGTCGGCGAAGCCCAGTCCGGCCAGCAACTGTGCGAAGAACTGCGGTTCGATGGCGCCGACGGCCATGTGCCCACCATCAGCGGTTTCGTAGACCCGGTAGAAAGGGGCGCCGCCGTCGAGCAGGAAGGACTCGCGCTGATCCTTCAGCGCACCCGTCGACTTCATGGTCCACATCATCTGGGACAGCACACTGACCCCGTCCACCATGGCCGCGTCGATCACCTGTCCGCGTCCGGACCGCTCCCGTTCGTAGAGCGCGGCCACGATTCCCAGCAGCACGAGCATCGACCCGCCGCCGAAGTCGGCCACCAGGTTCAGCGGCGCCACCGGCGGGCGGTCTGCGAAACCGATGGCCGACAGCGCCCCCGTCTGCGACAGGTAGTTGATGTCATGGCCGGCCGACTGTGCCATCGGGCCGTCCTGTCCCCAGCCGGTGATCCGGGCGAAGATCAGCCGGGGATTGACCAGCGTGCACTCGGAGGGACCGATACCGAGGCGCTCACAGGTACCCGGACGGAAACAGTCCAGCAGCACATCGGCTTTCGCGGCCAGCTCCAACAGCACCTCGGGCCGGCTCTTGACGTCCAGATCGACGATCCGCTTACCGCGATGCAACAGGTCGACGTTCTCGGCCGGCATGGTCAACCCGCCCGGCCGCCGCACCCGCACCACGTCGGCACCGAGGTCGGCCAGCACCATGGCGGCATGCGGTCCCGGCCCGATTCCGCCCAGTTCGATGACCCTGACCCCGGACAGCGGTCCCGAATTGACCTGAGTCACGGGTTATCTCAGCCCTTCTTGAGCTTGATCACCTGTTTCTTCAGACCGTCGGTGGCCGTCTCCATGGCACCTTTCATCGTGCGCTTGATGACGAAGCCCGGCATGGGGATCGACGGGTCGACGGAGATGTCGAAACGCACCGTGGTCTTGTCTCCGTCGGGGGTCAGCGTGTACGAGGCATCCTGGGACTTGAGCGCCCCGGCGCTGATCAACGTCCAGCTGGGCCCGGTGTCCGACCAGGTGTACTCGATGATCTGCTCATCGGTGATGCCGGCGGCCTTGACCTTCATCTTGACTCGCTTGGGCCGGCCGTCGTCGTGGGACTCCAGCACCTCACAGCTCTGGAACTGCGGCGACCAGCTCGGGGTGTTCTCGACGTCGGCGATGACGTCCAGGATCTCCTCGGGGGTTGCCTCGATGACCACTTCGCGCGAATCTGTGACTGCCATGGCCGGAAGACTAGCGAGCCGGACCGAGACCGGGTCACGTTTCCTCGATCGACAGTAGGCTCGACAGCCATGAGCACCGATGTCGATCCGGCCGCCCCACCCAGCGGTACCGGATGCCTGGAGTGTGACCAGGTGGGGGGTTGGTGGGTGCATCTGCGCCGGTGTGCCGCGTGCGGACACATCGGTTGCTGCGACGACTCCCCCGAGAAGCACGCGAGTGCGCACTGGACCGAAACCGGCCATCCCATCATCCAGTCGTTCGAGCCCGGTGAGGACTGGTTCTGGAACTACCGGGACAACGACTACTACGACGGACCGAAGCTCGCCGCTCCCGACTCCCGGCCCGCCGACGAGACCGTGCCCGGCCCACGCGGGCGGGTGCCGTCGGACTGGTACGAGCAGCTTCAACAGCGCAGGGGCTGAGCCGGGCACGCATGCAGCCGGATCTCGGCGCACACCGCTTCGATGGCCGCCCCGCGCACCACGATCCGTTTCTTGCGGAACACCTTCGGACTGGTGGCCGTGAAGGTCACCGGATGCTGAGCCTGCGCGATCCGGTTCTGGCCGTGCAACTCTCGGATGGCCACCGAGTCGTCGAAACGCCTGCCCAGGTCGTCGTCGGTGAAGTAGGCCGTGTAGCAGACGGTGAACAGCCAACTGTCGTCGTCCCGCAACTCGCGACGTACGATCTGGTGGTCGCTGCCGATGGTCGCCATCACCGCCTCCTCGACCGGCGTTCACTGACCTGTTGATCGTCGGCCGCGGCGGCCACGGACTCACGCGTAGTCCGCTACGCGTTCTCCTCCATGGCCTTGGCGAACTCCACACTCATCTTCTCCGCGAACGCAGTGACCGCCTTCAAAGGCCGCAACATCACCGTGAACTCGTCGATCAGCCCATCCGCTCCGGTGTGCAGGAAATCGCAGCCGTTGATCTCCAGCTCACCGACGCGGGCGGTGAAGATCAACGCATGGTTGTTGTCGTCGCCGAACTCCCGCACATAGGTCAGGTCCTCGAAGACCCGCGAAACGGCCTGCAGAATCACGCCCAGGGTGTCGCGGCCGATGTAGGGCTTGTGCGCGATGGGGCTGCGGAAGACGACGTCCGGTGCACACATCGCCGGAATGGCAGCAAAATCGCCGGCTTCGACGGCGGCACGAAAAGGATGCATGCCTCACTAAACCAGACGGGCCGGCCACCCGAAGGTGACCGGCCCGCTGCGGGGTATTCAGTTGGCTGTCAGGGCTGCTTCTGACCCGGGATGCCCTCGTAGGCGATATCGCCGGTCTCGAGGTTCTTGTTGGTCATCTCGACCAGACCGTCGAGGAACTGCTGCCGCTCGGTGACGACGTGCTGGATCGCGACGTCGACGTTCTCCTGGGTGATGGCCGGCATGATGTAGACGGGCTTGGTGTCGACCTCTTCGCCCTTGGCCAGCTTGTGGGCCACGGCCAGGCCGGCCGAGAGCTCCACGGTGCCGTTCTGCAGCGAGGTACCGATGAACTCACCGCTCTTGACGGCGTTCAGGCCGTCCTCGATACCGTCGATGCCGACGATCGGAACGTCGGTGCGGCCGGCTTCCTTGAGCGCCTGCAGCGCGCCGAGGCCCATGTCGTCGTTCTGCGACACCACACCGTTGATCTGCGGGCCGAAGCTCGAGATCCAGTTCTTCATCTTGTTGACGGCTTCGTCGCGCTTCCAGTTCGCGGTGTCCTTGGCGAGCACCTTGATGTCCGGGTACTTGGCGAGCACGTTGTCGATACCCTTGCCGCGGTTGATCTCACCGGAGCCACCGAGTGGGCCCTGCAGGATCACGATGTTGCCGCGACCACCGAGCTTGTCGGCCATCATCTGCATTTCCTGCTCACCGGCGGCCACGTCGTCGGGCTGCACGCTGCCGGCCAGCTGATCGCTGTTGAGCTCGGCGTTGACCGCCAGCAGCGGAATGCCCTTCTCCTTGGCCGCGGCGATCTGCGGCGCCAGCGAATCAGCCTGCACCGGCACCACGATGATGGCGTCGACGCCCTGGTTGATCAGCGAATCGACCTGGGAGGCCTGGGTGGACACATCGTCGTTGGCGGAGTTCCACACCAGCTCGATGTTGTTGGCCTCGGCGTAGGTGTCCATGCCCTCCTTGCCCTCGGTGATGAAGGAGCTCATGTTGTACACCGTGACGCCGATGCGGGTGGTGTCGCTGTTGGCCGATTCGTCACCGGCGCCACAGGCGGTCAGGCCCAGGCCCAGCACGCCGGCGCCAGCGATCGCGCCGATCTTGGTGAACAGTTTCATTCGATCTCTTTCTTTCTGGTGTGTGTCGCGAAATACGTTGTGAGAGAGGGGGGTACTACGGAGCCTTCTGGCCGGGGATGCCCTCGTAGGCGATATCGCCGGTCTCGAGGTTCTTGTTGGTCAGCTCGGTCAGGCCGGCCAGGAAGTCGGCCCGCTTGGTGACGACGTGCTCGATCGCCACGTCGACGTTCTCCTGGGTGATGGCCGGCATGATGTAGACGGGCTCGGTGTTGACCTCTTCGCCCTTGGCGAGTGCGTTGGCCACGGCCAGGCCGGCCGAGAGCTCCACGGTGCCGTTCTGCAGGGACGTGCCGATGAACTCGCCGCTCTTGACGGCGTTCAGGCCGTCCTCGATGCCGTCGATGCCGACGATCGGAACGTCGGAGCGACCCGACTCCTTGAGCGCCTGCAGCGCGCCGAGGCCCATGTCGTCGTTCTCGGCCACCACACCGTTGATCTGCGGGCCGAAGCCGGAGATCCAGTTCTTCATCTTGTTGACGGCCTCATCGCGCTTCCAGTTCGCGGTGTCCATGGCCAGCACCTTGATGTCCGGGTACTTGGCGAGCACGTTGTTGATGCCCTTGGTGCGGTCGATCTCACCGGACTGGCCCAGCGGACCCTGCAGGACGACGATGTTGCCCCGACCGCCGAGCTTGTCGGCCATCATCTGCATTTCCTGCTCGCCGGCGGCCACGTCATCGGGCTGCACGTTGCCGGCGACGTCGGGGCTGTTGAGCGCGGCGTTCACCGGAACCAGCGGAATGCCCTTCTCCTTGGCAGAGGCAACCTGCGGGCCCAGCGAATCGGCCTGCACGGGAACGACGATGATCGCGTCGACGCCCTGGTTGATGAAGGAGTCGACCTGGCTGGCCTGCGTCGACACGTCCAGGTTGGCCGAGTTCCAGACCAACTCGATGTTGTTGTCCTTGGCGTACTGATCCATGCCCTCTTTGCCGGCGGTGATGAACGAACTCATGTCGTACACCGAAACGCCGATCCGGGTGGTGTCGCTGTTGGCAGCCTCGTCACCAGCCCCGCATGCCGTCAACCCGAGCCCCAGCGCAGCGGCCGAGGCAATGGCGAACATCTTTGTTCCCAGTCTCATGTGCCTTATCTCCCATTACTTTTGGTGGTTGGTTTACTTCGAATACCAGGTCAAGTTCGTCGCTTGGAGGACCACACGTCGATGGCGACGGCGGCGACGATCAGGACACCCTTGATCACGTCCTGCCAGTAGGCCGGCACCACGAGGATGTCCAGGCCGTTGTTCAGGGTCTGGATCATCAACAGGCCCAACGCAGTTCCCCAGATGGAACCGCGGCCACCCATGAGGCTGGCACCACCGATGACCACGGCGGCGATGGCGTCCAGCTCGTAGCCCTGACCGAGGTTCGGCGGGCCGGAGATGACGCGGGAGGCCAGCATGACACCGGACAGCCCCGCCAGCAGACCGGACAGCGCGTAGACGCTGAACAGCACGTTCTTGGCGTTGATACCGGCGATTTCAGCGGCGTTGCGGTTACCGCCGACGGCGTAGACGCGCATGCCGTAGGTGGTCCGCTTCATGATGATGGCCAGCGCGATGATGCCGATGATCATCAGCAGCACCGGGATCTGCAGGCCGAAGATCTTGGTGTTGGCGATCGAGCCGAATTCCGCGGGCAGGCCGTTGATCGGGGCACCGCCACCGATCACGTACGCCGCGCCGGAACCTGCCGTCAATGTGCCCAGTGTCGCGATGAAGGGTGGAACGTTCAAACGCGAGACCATGATGCCGTTCAGGCAGCCGACGGCGAGACCCACCGCCATCGCCACCAGCACCGTCATCCAGACCTGGCCCGGGTTGGCCTTGGCCGTGGCTGCACCGGCCATGGCCGATACCGCGATCACGCTGCCCACCGACAGATCGATACCGCCGGTGAGGATCACCAGGGTCTGCCCCAACGCGATCAGAGCGAACGGCGCCGCGGCGACCAGGATCGTGATCAGGTTTTCCACGGTGGAGAACCGGGCACTGCGGTAGCTGAAGTAGAAGATCACCAGCAGCAGGATGATGAACATGGCGTAGCGCAAAGCCATGGCGCCCAACCAGTCCCGGGAGAACAACTTCACGGGTTCACCGGTGATCGGTGAGGCCACCGTGGTGGCGCCCCCCGACTCCGGAGTCGTCTCTTCCTTGGTTGTCATGATGCTGCCTCCTGGTTGTTCGTGTCCGGTTTGGCTTCCAGCGCGGTCGCCAGCCGGAACACCGACTCCTGGACCTCGGGATGGTCGAGTGCGTCTCGGTCGAGCTCGCCGACGAGTTCACCGCCGCGCATGACGAATGCGCGGTGGGACAACCCGACGACTTCCGGCATGTCCGAGGACGCCATGAGCACGGCCATGCCTTGTTCTGCGAATTCGGTGATGATGCGGTAGATCTCGCTGCGGGCACCGACGTCGACACCGCGGGTGGGCTCGTCGAGCAACAGCACGTTGACGGTGCCGGTGAGCCAACGCGCCAGCACGACCTTCTGCTGGTTACCGCCGGACAGCGTGCCCACTTCCTGCGACAGCCCGTTGCTGCGCAGGCGCACCGACTTCATCACGTCGGAGATCTGCTTGGTGCGTGACTTGCCCTTGAGCCAGCCGCCCACCGAGAAGGCGGAAAGCCTCGGCAGCGAGCCGTTGTCGAGCACACTCATCGACAGCACCACACCGGAGAGCTTGCGATCCTCGGGCACCATCGCCATGCCCTCGGTGATGGCCGCGGCGGGGGCGTTGCGCTTGACCAGCTTGCCGCGCACCAGGATCTCGCCCGACGAGGTGTGCCGGGCGCCGAAGATCGCCTCCAGCAGCTCGGTGCGGCCCGCGCCGACCAGGCCGGCCAGACCGACGATCTCGCCGGCGCGGACGTTGAACGACACCGGTCCGGTGGCGCCTTCGACCTCGAGGTTCTTGACCTCGAGCACCACCTCGTCGGTGGGCTCGGGACGGTCGGGGAACAGCGCTTCGAGCTCACGGCCGATCATGGCGGTCACGATGTCGTCATCGGAGACGTCGCCGATCATCTTGTCCAGAATGAGGCCGCCGTCGCGCAGCACCACCACGCGGTCGGCGATGGCCCGGATCTCGGCCATCTTGTGGGTGGTGTACACCATCGACACGCCGTGCTCCTTGAGCTGGCGCACGATCTTGTAGAGTCCTTCGACTTCACGCTCGGAGATGGCCGAGGTGGGCTCGTCGAGCATCACCACCTGAGCGCCGGTGCGGGCCGCCTTGACGATCTCCACGATCTGGCGCAGGCCGACGGGCAGGCTGCCCATCCGCGCCGACGGATCGATCGCCACGCCGAATACCGCCAGCGCGTCGCGCGCCTCGTCGATCATGGCCTTGCGGTTCAGGAACGGCCCGGTCTTGATCTCCCGTCCCACGAACAGGTTCTCGTACACGGACATGTCCTCGATGGACGCCAGCTCCTGCGGCACGATGGCCACCCCGTGCTTCACGGCGTCCTTGGTGTTACCCCCGGTGAGGACGGCCCCCTTGACGGTGACGGTGCCGTGGTCCGCGGTGTACTGGCCGCTGATGATCTTCATCAGCGTCGACTTGCCCGCGCCGTTCTCGCCGGCCAGTGCGGTGACCGTGCCGGGCTCCAGGTTGAGGGTGATGCCCTTGAGCACCGGCACCCCGCCGAAACCCTTCTCGATGTCGGTGCATTCCAGTAGCGCTGTCATGGTTGACTCCCCACCGTCACGAGCACTTTCACGTTCTCCGGGTCGGCCGATGCGGCGAACGCCTGTGCGGACTGCTCGATTCCGAATTCGGCACTGATGATCTCGTCAATGGGCACCGCACCGGAGGACAGCAGTTCGATGGCGGCGTTGAAGTCCTCGCGGACGAACATCAGGTTGCCGATCAGGGCCAGTTCACGATCCTGGATCAGGCCCAGCGGAACGGGCGTGGCTCCTTCGGCGACGCCGACGATCATCACCGCGCCGCCCTTGTCCACCAGGTCGACGGCCTGGGCCACCGAGGACTCGCGGGACACGCAGTCGATCACGACGGCCGCCGGACCACCCATCATCGCCAGCGCGGTGTCCACCGCGCCGGGCTCGGCGGGATCGAATGTGCCTGCGGCACCCAGTCGTTCGGCACGGGCGCGCTTGGATTCGAGCAGGTCCGCGACGAATACCCTGGCACCGGCATGGCGGGCCGCCAGCAGCACGAACAACCCGATGGGGCCGGCGCCGATCACCACGACCGGCCGGTCCTTCAGATCACCCACCGCTTCAACGGCGCGGCGCACGGTGTGCACCGGGGTGGCCAGCGGCTCGACCAGGATGGCGTGGTGGTCGTCGAGGTCGTCGGCCAGCGGGATCAGGCGGTCGATAGCGACGGTGAACGAGTCGGCCAGCGCGCCAGGGGTCTGGCAGCCCAGCACCAGCAGGTCTTTGCAGATGTTGTAGCGCCCGGCCTTGCACTGGGTGCAGTGGCCACAGGCCAGATTCGGTTCCACCACAACGCGTTTGCCGACCCAGGACTCGTCGACACCATCGCCCACGGCGTCGACGACGCCAACGGCTTCGTGGCCGGGACGGTACGGCAGGTCGATGAACGGGTGGCGGCCACACGCGGCATGCAGATCCGAACCGCAGATGCCGACGATGCTGGTCCGCACCCGCGCCTCACCGGCGGCGGGTACTGCTTCGTCGACGGTCTCGATGGTGATGTCATCGAGAGCGCTGACGACGATCCTCCTGTTCACCATGCCGTGTAGCCTCCGTCAGCCACCAGCACCGACCCGGTGATGAACGACGAGGCGTCACTGGCCAGGAACACCACGGACGGCGCGATCTCCTCGGGCAGGGCGTAACGCAACATCGGGGTGTCGTCGATCCAGTGCTGCTTGAACTCCGGCTTGTCCACCGGGGCCATCTCGGTCTTGCAGTAACCCGGCGCCAGCGCGTTCACCCGGATGCCCAGCGGACCCCATTCGGCGGCAAGCGATTTGGTGAGGTGGTGCACGGCAGCCTTGGAGGCGTTGTAGGCCGGCTGCATCTGCGGGCGGTTGACGATCATGCCCGACATGGAGCCGATGTTGATGATCGAACCGCTGCCACGCTCACGCATGTGCTTGCCCGCTTCCAGCGAGCAGGCCCACAGCGCCTTGACGTTGAGATCGAACACGGCGTCCCACTCGGATTCCTTCACGGTCCACGATTCGCCGTGGTAGCAGGTACCCGCGTTGTTGACCAGGATGTCGAGATGCCCGAGCGCGGAGATGGCGTCCGCGGTCATCCGCTCGACATCGGCGGCCTGGGTGATGTCAGCGGTGATGGCGTGCAGCGTCAGGCCTTCGGAAGCCGCTTCGGCGACGGTCTTCTCGTTGCGTTCGACACTGCGGCCGGAGATCGCCACCTGCGCGCCGGCCTGGGCCAGCCCGAACGCGAAGGCGCGGCCGAGGCCCTGGTTGCCACCGGTCACCAATGCGGTGCGACCGGTCAGATCGAAGGGGTTCTTCTGTGTCATCAGGGGTTCACAATCGACTTGAGGCTGGCAGGGTCGGTGTCACTGTCGAGGGCATCGGCAACGTGTTCGAGGTCGTAGCGGCCGGTGACCATCGCGTCGAGGTCGACGGCGCCAGACTGTACGAGATGAATTGCCGCAGGCCAAGTGTCGGTGTAGCGGAAGACGCCGGTGACGGTGATCTCGAGGTTCGCGATGTGGCTGACCGGCAGCGCGTACTCGTCGGCACCCATACCGACCAGCACGACGCGTCCGGCCGGGCCGACGGCCTTGATGCCACTGACGACGGCGGCCGGCACCCCGGTGGCGTCGACGAACGCGTCCACCGGCTCGATGGCCGAGACGTCGACAGCGGTCGGGTCGAGCACCTCGGTGGCACCGAACTTGAGGGCCTTCTCGCGGCGCGAGGGCACCAGATCGGTGACGACGATGCGGGACGCCCCGAAGGCGCGGGCGGCCTGCGCGCAGATGACGCCGATGGGCCCGGCGCCGGCGATCAGGATGGACGACCCGGGAACGATGCCCGCCTTGCGCATGGTGGTGATGGCCACCGACAGCGGTTCGAGCAACGCGGCGGCGTCATCGGACATGGAATCCGGTACGGCGTAGGCGAAATCCTCGTCGATGATGACGTAGCGGCAGAACGCGCCGTCGATCGGCGGGGTGGCGTAGAACTTCATCTCCGGGCACAGGTTGTAGCGGCCGGCCTTGCACTGCTTGCAGCGACGGCAGGGGTGCTGCGGCTCCACCGCGACCCGCTGGCCGACGCGGCCGGGGTCCACACCCTCGCCGACGGCGGCGATGCGGCCCGACAGCTCGTGCCCCAGGATCATCGGGTCGTTGACGATGAAGTCGCCGATGCGGCCGTGCCGGTAGTAGTGCACGTCCGAGCCGCACACACCCACCGCGGCGACCTCGACCAGCACCTGATCGGGGCCCGGGACCGGGACGGGACGCTCCTCGATGACGAGGCTGCCCGGCCCCGTCATGACGCTGGCGCGCATGGTTTCAGTAGTTGTCATTTCGCTCCTTTTTCTACGGCTGCCGGGCCGGCGAGCAGGGCTCGCCCGACGACGATCGAACTCGCCCCAGCGGTGATGCACAGTTCGGCTACGGATTCGGTGACCCCACCGTCGACCGCGACCGGGAGGTCGCCGGCGCAGGCGGACACCACGGCCAATCGGCCCAGGGCACAACGGTCTTTGGTGCCCGGTTCGATGAGCATGACCAGCACCCCGTCCGGCGCGGACGGCCACTCGGGGGTTGATGAGTCATCGAGCCCGTCCCATTCCCGCCACAGGGCGACCCAGGCTTGCGACCCGGCGGCCCGGACCGCTGCCGCGCGCTCGGCGGAAAACGCCGCCCACGGCAGGAACACCACCCCGGGACGCACGGCCAGCACCGACTGCAGGATGGTGTCGACGAAATCCGGCGACCCGATGAGGTGAACGCCGATTCGCCCCGGTTCGACGGTGTCGGCGATCCGGTTGAGCTCGGCGAGGCTGACACCGGCGGGCAGTCCCTCCGACTCGGCCATCACATCGACGTGCACATCCAGCCCGGCCTCCGAGAGCGCCTGGGCGGCATCGATTCTGACGTCCGGGGCGGCGGCGTACACCGAACCGGCGAGCTGTCCGGGGAAGCGCTCGTGCCACGGGGCCAGCAACTGCGTCGCCATCATGCGCCCGTCCCGTCGATCAGTGGCGAATCCGCCACGACGGACCACCGCGCGCGCAGTGCGTCGATGTTCCGGCCGGTTTTGCGGGGAGTGGCCGCACCGAGCACGGGCGGCTGCCAGCGTTTGGCGATGTCGACCAACGAGTCGATGCCGCCACCGGCAGCCACCGCGGCGGCCTGCACACACGCTCCACGGGCGGTGGCCTCGTCGGCGTCGAGGGTGATCACTTCTTCTCCGGAGAGATCGGCCAGCAGCTGACGGGTGGCCTTCGACCGCGCTCCGCCACCGACAGCGGTGATACCGCTGGAGAACTCGACGCCGGCGGCACGCAGATGGTCGCGACCGCTCAGCAGCGACAGCAGCGGTCCCTCGACAAAGGCCCGGGCCAGCTCCTCGCGGGTGGTGTGCGAGGTGATGTCGACGAAAGTGCCTCGCGCATCGGGCCGGTCGGGCTTGCGCTCACCGTCGAGGAACGGCACCAGCACCGGCCCCTGGGTGTCCCCGGCGGCCAGCGCCAGCTGCTCGAGCCCGGCCAGATCGGTACCGAGCAGACGCGCGGCCAGGTCACCGACGCGCGCGGCGTTGAGGGTGCTGACCAGCGGGAGGAAACCGCCGGTCAGATCGGCAACCCCGTCGACCATGCCGGTCGGATCGAACACCGGACTGCGCGACGACGTCGCCACCACACCGGAGGTGCCGATCCCGAAATACTGATCGCCGTCGGTCAGGCCGAGGCCGAGGTAACCGGCGTGCTGGTCACCGCCACCGGGCGCCACCACAACACCGGGCGGCAGCCCCAGCTCATCGGCAGCCGCGGTGCGCACCGTACCGGCGGCCTGCGTGGGGCCCAGCACCGTCGGAAGTTTCGGGGCCCAATCACGGGCGCCCGCAGCAAGATTGAGGTACTCGGTGATCCATTCACCGGCCGTGGCATCAAAATAGCCGGTGCCCGAGGCGTCGGAGCGATCCGTGACGCGGGCGCCGGTCAGCCAGTAGGTCAGGTAGTCGTGCGGCAGCAGGATGCTGGACGTCCGGTCCAGCAGTTGTGGCTCGTGGTCGGCCACCCAGGCCAGCTTGGCGATGGTGAAGGCGGCGGTGGGCAGTGACCCGATCCGCAGCACCCAGCGCCGTGAGCCGATGCGCTCGGTCAGCTTCGCCAGATTGGGCGCCCCGGTGGTGTCGTTCCACAGTTTGGCCGCGCGCAGCGGCTGACCCGCGGCGTCCAGCAGAACCAGGCCGTGACACTGAGCCGCCACCGAAATGGCCTTGACCGTCACCGGTTCCGAACAGCTGGCCAAGGCGGCGCGGGTGGCAGCGACGAAGGCCGTCACCCAGTCGATCGGGTGCTGCTCACTGCTGGGCGGGAAGGCCGGCGGATGCGGGGCGGAGCCGGTGCCGAACAGTCGGCCGGTGTCGGCGTCACGCACCTCGACCTTGCAGGACTGCGTTGACGAATCCACACCCAAGACAACATCTTTGGGACACGAGCCGGTCGTCATACTTTCACCACCGGGGCGGACTCGTCGCCGGGCTGCACACCGCGATGTCCGACCCCACCGGCGGGGTGGCTGTCCACCACGTCCTGCAACGTGTGACCACGCATCGCCATGGTCACCACCGACAGCGCGTCGCCCCAGGCGCCGACGGCCAGTGTGCTGGCCATGGCGATCATGTCGCCGGGGTCGGCGTCCGGTGGGGTGTTGGGCAGAGCGACGACCATGGTGGCCGCCAGCGCGAACGGGGACTGACCGTTCTCGGTGACCGCGACGACGTCGACGCCGCGCTGCACAAAACGTTCGACCAGGCTGGTCAGTTCACCGGACCGGCCCGTCTTGGAGATCGCCAGCACCAGATCCGACCCGGTGACCGCCCCCATTCCGCCGTGCAGGGCGTCCATCGCGGGCAGGTAGACCGACGGCGTGCCGCAGACCGACAGCAGGTGGGCCAGGCGCTCGGCCATGATGCCCGAGGTTCCCGACCCGGTGGTCACGACCTTGCCCGGCGTGGCCAGCACACGACGTGCCACCTCCACCACACCCGTCTCCACGGCACCCACGAGCGCCGACAGCGCCCGGGACTCCCGGGACAGCACATCGCCGGCCAACCCGGCCAACTCTGTGTCGTCCATGCTCATTTGATCTCTCCGATACTCAGATGATCTTGTGATCCAGATCATGCAGGGCTTATGCTCACATGTCAATACGCATGCACATATGAGCAGAGCCGGGTGACGTGCGTCAATTTCGACGCATAAACTGCGTCGATTGGAAGCAGAAGTCGACGGCGATCTGCGAGGGAGGGGCATCTATGGGGCCGGATGAGCTGTTCCAACGCGCCGTCATCGCCCGCCGGTACTACCTCGAAGGCCGGACCAGAATCCAGATCGCCGAGGAGTTCGGGATCTCCCGCTTCAAGGTGGCCCGCGAACTCGACGAG
This sequence comes from Mycolicibacterium sp. SMGY-1XX, assembly GCF_059132455.1. Lineage (NCBI taxonomy): Bacteria > Bacillati > Actinomycetota > Actinomycetes > Mycobacteriales > Mycobacteriaceae > Mycobacterium > Mycolicibacterium sp. SMGY-1XX. The sequence continues at coordinate 893,668 of NZ_CP101139.1, read as the reverse complement.
GCACTGGCCTCCGGAATGGTCGAGATCACCATCCACAACCCGGGCTCCATCGACGTCGAGTTGTCGACCGAACTGCAGCGCCGGTTCGACCTCGAGCACGCCTATGTGGTGCTGACCGACGAGAACAATCCGGCAGAGCGCGTCGAGGCCGTCGCCAAAGCGACGGCCCAACTGCTGCAATCGATTCTGCGGCCCGAAGACGTCATCGGAGTGGACTGCGGGCGCACCCTGACCAAGATCGCCGACCACATCACGACGCTGCCGCGCGCCGACGTGGTGCAGTTGACCGGGATGGCGGGCACGCTCACCTCCAACGGCGTCGACCTGGTACGCCGGATCACCGAGATCAGCGGCGGACGGTCCTGGCCGATGTACGCCCCGCTGGTGGTCTCCGACGCCCGAACCGCCGAAAGCCTCACCGGGACCCAGCAGATCCAGGAAACCCTGGCCCGCCACAACAAGGTCACCTGTGCCGTCGTCTCCGTCGGCGCCTGGTCCCCCGGTGCGTCGCAGGTCTACGAGCTGCTGACGCCGGAGGAAACCCGCGAGCTGGAGCGCTCCGGCGTGTGCGCCGAGACGTGTGCGCTGCTGCTGGACCGCGACGGCGTACGAGTACCCGGCCTCGACGAGCGCCGAATGGGCGTCGACGAGACCACCTTGCGGGCGATACCCACCGTGATTGCGCTGGCCACCGGGCCGGCCAAGATCGCCGCCACCCGATCGGTCCTGATGTCGGGACTGGTCAAGTCGATGGTCACCGACTCCGAGATCGCCTCGGCGATCCTGGCGTGACCCGTCGATAGAAACCGCTGGAACAACAGATTGGTACACACATGTCCGAGCACGCCGTAGATCTCGACTTCCGCCTCGACGGCCGGGTCGCCGTCGTCACCGGGGGCGCCTCGGGTATCGGCGCCGCCATCGCCGCCGCACTGGCCGCCAAGGGCGCCACCATCGCCGTCGCCGACCTTGCTGACCCGACGGATGGCAGCCGCGGATTCCATTGCAACGTCGCCGATCCCGAGTCGGTCAAGCAGACCGTCGACGCCGTGGTCGAGGCCTTCGGCAAGATCGACATCCTGGTCAACAGCGCCGGCATCGCCCGGCTGGCCCCGGCCGAGGAGCTGTCGCAGAAGTTCTGGGACGACACCATCGCCGTCAACCTCTCCGGCACCTTCCAGATGAGCCAGGCCGTCGGTAAGCACATGCTCGCCGCGGGCCGCGGGGTGATCATCAACCTGGCCTCGCAGGCCGCCACCGTCGCCATCGACGAACACGTCGCCTACTGCGCCTCCAAATTCGGCGTCGTCGGTATCACCAAGGTGCTGGCAGGAGAATGGGCCGGCCGCGGTGTGCGGGTCAACAGCATCTCCCCCACCGTCGTGTTGACCGACCTCGGCATCAAAGCCTGGGACAACCCCAAGGGTGATGCGCTGAAGAAGCTGATCCCGACCGGGCGGTTCGCCTACCCCGATGAGATCGCCGCCGCCGCGGTGTATCTGGCCTCCGACGCAGCGGGCATGGTCAACGGCGCCGATCTGGTGATCGACGGCGGGTACACCATCAAATAGTTGGGTACTCCCGCCCGCATGGACAAGGACAAGCCCGAGACACGTACCGCCGACGTCGATGCCCCCGCAGAAAACGATGTGGTGAGCGATCCCGGCAAAGGCGCCGGAGATCGTGTGGACTGGGCCGACGAAGGCGGTGCCACCGCCGACGGTCCTGCGACCGACCCCGAAGACACGTAACAGGTGAGCGCCCCCGCCGGGGAGAGCACGCGCACCGTTCTGATCGCGTTCGGTGCGAATCTACTTGTGGCCGGCGCCAAGTCGGCAGCCGCGCAGATCTCCGGGTCGGCGTCCATGGTCGCCGAGGCGGCGCACTCGTGGGCCGACACCGGCAATCAGGTTTTCCTGCTGATCGCCAACCGCCGCAGCGCCCGTCCTGCGGACCGGACCCGGCCGATGGGGTACGGCCGCGAGGCGTACGTGTGGTCGCTGCTGGCCGCGGTGGGGCTGTTCGTCATGGGTGCGGCCGTGTCGATCTGGCACGGGATCACCGAGTTGTTGCACGAGCCGGGCGGTCACGAAGACTATCTGGTGGCCTACGTCGTGCTGGCCATCGCGTTCGTGTTCGAAGGCGCCTCGCTGCTGCAGGCGGTGCGGCAACTCCGCAGGGAAGCAAGCACATTCGATCGTGATCTGCTGGAGTACGCGCTCGACACCTCCGATCCGACCACCCGCGCGGTGTTCGCCGAGGACAGCGCCGCGCTGATCGGCATCGTGATCGCCGCAGCCGGGATCGGGTTGCACCAGCTCACCGGGATCGCCGCCTTCGACGCCGTCGGATCGATTCTGGTGGGGGTTCTACTGGGTGTGATCGCCGTGGTGCTCATCGACCGTAATCGCCGCTTCCTGACAGGCGAATCCGGCTCCGCGGAACTGCACGACGCCGCGGTCACCACGCTCGAACAGCTACCCGATGTCCAGAAAGTCCGTTTCCTGCGGCTGGAATTCATCGGGCCCAAGCAGATCTTCCTGGTGGCCAGCGTCGATCTGATGGGCGACGATGTCGAATCGCACGTCGCGCGCCGGCTCCGGGCCGCAGAGCGCGAACTGGAGCGCAATCCCTACGTGGCCGACGCGCTGCTCACCGTCGCCGATCCCGACAGCGAGGACTGACGCCACCGGGCTCAGCCGTGCGGCGCCTCTTTGATCTGGGTGTCCTCGTTGCCCAGGATCTGGCAGTAACCTTGCGCCGCAACACGAGTGGCGGTGATCTCGAGATTCGACGGGTCGGTGCCGTTCTCATCCTTGAGCATCTTGCTGACCGACTCGTTCTGGTCCTTCTCCTCAGCAGTCAAGAAGTCCTTGCACTTCGTGTCGCCACCCTGGTTGATCACGCCGCTCGAACAGCCGCTGAGCAGCGCGGCAGCAGCCAGACCTGACACCGCGAACATCGACAAGCGCTTCATTGCACACCTTCCGGTCACGTTCCGGACCCTCTTGTTTCCGCAACCACAGGTGTCCAAACCTCCGACAGTGTCACGTCCGCGGCTTCAGGCCGTTGAGCAGCACGTCGACCAGCCCCTCGCCAGGTGGCGCAGTTCCGGTGTCAGCGGTGCGGGCCAGCATCCGGTACAGCGCCACGCCGATGATCGCATCGGCAACCGCCTCGAGGTCGGCGTCGGCGCGCACCTGCCCCGCGGTGATCGCCTTGCGCAGCCGTTGCTTCAGCGCGTCGTGCTGAGGGCCGGTGAGCTGGCGGTACAACGCGTCACCCTCGTGGGGGTCCGCCGCGGCCGCGGCGGCGAGCGCACGCACCAGTTCGGCATTGCGGGGATGGGCGACGAAGGTGGCGATGCGGCGTAGCCACAGCCTCAGGTCCTCGGCCACATCGCCGGTGTCGGGCACGTCGGCGGAGCCGACCAGCCTGGCGGCGTCCATGACCGCCTCGGCCACCAGGGGCGCCTTGGACGGCCAGCGGCGGTACAGCGTCTGCTTGCCCACCCCGGCCGCGGCCGCTATCCGGTCCATCGACACCTCGGCGTAACCGCCGTCGGCCAGCAGCGTGCGGGTGGTCTCGAGGATGGCCTCGTGCAGGGCCTGATCACGCGGCCGGCCCCGACGCCGTTCGGTCATGCCGGAAGCCTAGTGGTGTACCGTCGCATTAACGAGACATAACGTCTCGATAATGGAGGTTGAGGGTGTCCCGAGATGTGCTCGTCGTCATCGGCGTCGGCGGTATGGGCCTGGCCATCGCCCGCCGCATCGGTCCGGGAAAGGCACTGCTGCTGGCGGACTTCGACAACCCGACGCTCGAATCCGCCGCGTCGGCGCTGCGGGCCGACGGCCACGATGTGCACACCCGCCACGTCGACGTCGCGGACCCCGATTCGGTCAGGGAGCTGGCGCAGGCAGCCGACGCCCTGGGACCCGTCGCCCAGGTTGCCCACACCGCGGGCCTGTCGCCGTCGCAGGGCGACACCCGTCGCATCCTGGCCGTCGACCTGCGCGGGGTGGCACTGGTGCTCGACGAGTTCGGCACCGTCATCGCCCCCGGCGGCGCAGGCGTCGTCGTCGCGAGCATGGCCGGGCACCTGACTGCGCCCCTGACCGCCGACCAGGAGCACGCGCTGGCGCACACTCCGGCCGCGGAGCTGTCGTCGCTGGAGTTCCTGCGCACTGCCCTAGAGCCGGCTCATGCCTACTCGATCGCCAAGCGCGGTAACCACATTCGCGTCCGGGCCGCCAGCGGGGCCTGGGGCCGTCGCAAGGCGCGCATCAACTCCATCAGCCCGGGCATCATCTCCACGCCGATGGGTCAGCAGGAGCTCGCCTCGCCGCAGGGCGACCGAATGCGGACCATGCTGGCAGCATCGCCGGCCGGCCGCGTCGGCACACCCGACGACATCGCCGCTGCCGCGGAATTCCTCCTCGGCCCGGCGTCGACCTACATCAGCGGAACCGACCTGCTGGTCGACGGGGGCGTGGTGGCCGCGCTCGGCGGTCGATGATCCACGGCGGTCGATGATCACGCCGATATGGTGGCCAGGGCCGGGATCGAACCGGCGACCTTCCGCTTTTCAGGCGGACGCTCGTACCAACTGAGCTACCTGGCCGGAAGGCACACGTGCCTTACGTCGCAAACTTGCGACCCTGACGGGACTCGAACCCGCGACCTCCGCCGTGACAGGGCGGCGCGCTAACCAACTGCGCCACAGGGCCTTGCTCATCCTGCATGTACAACCTTTGCTCCGACGTCACCGTCGTTGCGTACCCCCAACGGGATTCGAACCCGTGCTACCGCCGTGAAAGGGCGGCGTCCTAGGCCACTAGACGATGGGGGCCTAATCCGAATCTCTCCGGGGCACTCGCAGCGCCTTCGCGTTGGGAGCTTCGATAGCTTAGGGCACAGGTAGCCGAATCCTCAAACTCGCTGTCCAAAGACCACGAACCCGCTCACCGGAGACGTTGTTCAAGGCGGTCGCGAGTAGGCGCTATCCTGATGCCCGCGCCCCTATAGCTCAGTTGGTAGAGCTACGGACTTTTAATCCGCAGGTCCCAGGTTCGAGCCCTGGTGGGGGCACCACGCAGGCCCGCCAGGCGGTTGGTAACAACTGTCACAGACCTGCCGATACTCATCGCGAATGAATGTGTTCGGACCGCTATGGTCATGGACAGCGCCCGAGAAGCGAGGAGCCACGATGTTCAGCCGCCTGATCACCCGATCCGCCGCGACGGCGATCGCCGCAGCCGCCTGTGGCAGCGCGTTGGTGCTCGGCACGGGCAGCGCCACGGCCAACACCCCGCAGGACGACCAGTTCACCAAGATCGTCTCGGCCCTGAACATCCCCGTCGAATCCCCGGAGAAGGCCGTCAAACTCGGCCACGACATCTGCACCCTCCTGACGCAGAACGGCGCCGCCGGCCCGAACCCGGTCCCGGTGGTCCGTGGCGTGGTGACCACCCTGACCAACAACGGACTCGAGAAGGGTCAGGCCGTCAGCGTCATGCGCGCGGCCGTCAGCCTGTACTGCCCGCAGTACGGCACCATCGTGCGGTAGCCCACCACCCGTGGCGAGCAACCAGCTTCTGCTCGGAGACAATCTGGACGTCCTGCGCGCCGAGGTCGGTGACGGCTCTGCGGACCTGATCTACGCCGATCCCCCGTTCAACTCCAATCGCGACTACGCGACGTTCACCGACACCTGGCGCTGGACGCCCGAGACCGAAGGTGACTACGCCACCGTCCTCGCCGACGCCCCGGATACCCAAGCGCGTGTCATCGAGGCCGTCCACGGACTGCTGGGCCCCGGCCCGGCCCTGGCCTATCTGGTGCACCTGATACCGCGGCTGCGGGAACTGCACCGCGCACTCAAACCGACCGGCTCGCTGTACCTGCACTGCGATCCCACGATGAGTCACTACGCGAAGGTTCTGCTGGACGCGATCTTCGCCGAGGACCGCACCGGGTTCCTCAACGAGATCGTGTGGAGCTACCGGACCGGGGGCACCAGCAAGCGATGGTTCGGCCGCAAACACGACATCCTGCTGCTGTACGTGAAAGACGCTGCCGCGCACACCTTCCACGCCGGCAAGGAGAAGTCGTACCTGACCCACAAATACGGCTTCAAGAACGTCGAGATCTTCCAGGAACCCGCACCGGACTCGCGCTACTACACCATGGTCGGCCTTCGCGACGTGTGGAACCTCGATGCGCTCCGCGGTAACCAGCCCGAAGCGGTGGGCTACCCGACCCAGAAACCACTGGCCTTGCTTCACCGCGTCATCGCCGCCTCGAGCAACGAGGGAGACGTCGTACTGGACCCTTATTGCGGTTGCGGCACAACGCTTGTGGCAGCAGAGCAGCTCAACCGTTCCTGGGTGGGCATCGACATCTCTTCCACCGCAATAGAACTGACCCGCACCCGCGTCAAGGGCTAGTTGCCACGGTGACCACCGGCTCCGGAGCCAGCGAGGTGGTCAACGGGTTGGACTGGTCCTGGGAGCGCTGGGTCGCCGCGCCCAGGATGAACGCGCCGGCCCCCACGATGAGCGCCACCAGAAACGACACCACGAACGCGATCAGCAGCACGGTGCGTCCCGAACGCCTGTTCCGCGCCATCGGAACGGGAACCGGAACGGGCACGACACTCGGGGGCAGCGGGTTGCTGCGCACCGCCGTCGGTGGCCGTATCGGAGGAATCGGTCCCGTCACCGGGTCACCGCCGACATTGTTCAGCTCGGCGCGCATGACCTCGGCGCTGTGGAACCGCGCGGACGCCTCGCGCGTCATCGCCCGGTCGATCAGAGCCGACAGCTGCGGATCGACATCGGGGCGCAGCACCGACAACGGGGGCGGTGGATTCTCGGTGATCGCCTGGGCCAGCGCGACGAGGTTCTCCTCCGGAAACGCCCGTCGCCCGGTCAACGCCTCGTAGCCCACCACACCGACGGCGTAGAGGTCGTCGTCCACCGTGGCGTCGCGGCCCGCGAGCCGCTCCGGGCTCATGTAGGCCATGGTGCCCATGATCTGGCCGGTTTCGGTGCGGTGGGTGTCCGGCCCCTTCGCCAGGCCGAAGTCGGCGACCTGCGCCTGCCCCGCCGCGGAGAACAGGATGTTGGCCGGTTTGATGTCGCGGTGCAGGATGCCCATCGCGTGAGCGGTGGCCAGCGCCTTGAGCACGTCGTCGAGCATCGTCCGGACATGATCGGGCGGCACCGGACCCTGGGCGATCAGATCCGCGAGGCTGCGCCCGGGCAGCCGTTCCATGACGATGAAGGGGGTGCCGTTGTGCTGGCCGCTGCCGTACACCGTGACGATGTTGGGGTGCCGTAACGCCGCTGCCGACGCAGCCTCGACCCAGAACCGGCGCAGATAGTCCGGATGGGAGTTGTAGCCGGGGTAGAGCAGCTTGATGGCCACGGGCTGGCCGGTCTGCACGTCCCAGCCTTCCCGCACCTCGGCCATGCCACCGCGGCCGAGGATGCCCCGCAGCTCGTAGCGGCCGCCGAGCAGTTCGGGGGCGAGCATGGGTCTACCGTAGCCGGTCAAGGTGTCGTGGCCTTCACACCGCGGTATCCAGTCCCCGCCCAGGCGCACTCAGGGATGTGGATGCCGACGATCCCATGCTCGCGCCGCCCACGCTGTGCCGCGCAGCATCAGCAGGGCATATCCCACAGCCAGCGGAGGACCGACCAGCCATGCTGTGACCATCGCCGACATGGGCCTCACCTCGTCGCTCGTGTGCTCCCATCACATCACGCACGGATGGGGATCCCGGTTCAACGCGCCGGGGGCGGCGACGTCGAAACCCGATCGGTGCATACGCCGCGGACGTATGATCGGTGCGATGCCACTGCTGCACGCGCCGAGGCCGTACTGGCGCCGCCACCCGCTGGTGACGGTGTGCGGATTACTCTGCGCGGCTTGGCTTTTGGCGAACGGTTGGTGCGTCACCCTGGCGGCGCTGACGATGATCATCCTGGCGGTCCGGTTGCGACGGCGGCGCCGGGCCCGCGCCATCCGCCACGCGGGCCTGCGGGCCCGGGCCGATCTGGAGCACCGCTTCGCGATGAGCGGCGACCCGCGCGGCATCTACGGCCGTTACCCGCCCGTCTTCTCCTGACCCGTGTAGTGCATCCCGTTGCTGCGGTGCTCCACCGGCGGCAGGTTGCGCGCCGGGGTGTGCACCAGCGGCGCATCCGCGGGCAGCCGCCCGGTGGCGCGGTCCCATGCCGACCGGGCGCGCGGATGCATGCGGAAGCGCTTGGGAACGACGGTGAACACGAGGCCCACCAGCTTGCCGAAGCGACGGTGCCACTTCTCGTCGCGTTCCGACCAGCTGTAGCCCATCAGTCGTCGCACCGCCGGGTCGTACAGTCCGACGGTGAACCAGACGAAGAACGGTTTGACCACGAATCGACGCTGCAGGGCCCACAACCAATCCGGCATGGCGGCGGCGAATGGCGGCTTGGGCAGCTCGTCGAGATTGAGCACCTCACGGGCGGCCCAGTTGTTCTCCAGCACCTCGGTGGTCATGTGCTCCCAGTAGCGCTGGAAATCCTCCCAGGTGTCCGGGACGGGCCGCATGCTCATGCCGTACATCCGGTACCACTGCTTGTGCTCCTCGAAGAGCTGCCGCTTGTCGGCCTCGGAGATACCGCGCCAGCACAACCGTTCCGCGACGATCAGCGTGCCGACGAAGAAGGTCGAATGCGCCCAGTAGAAGACGTCGGGGTTCAGTGCGGAGTAGCGCCGGCCCTGGGCGTCGACCCCCTTGATGCCCACGTGGTAGTCGCGGACCTCGGCGCCGGTCATCGGCGCGCGGTCGCCATCGAACACCACCCCGCCGATCGGGTACAGCGAACGCAGCAGCCGGGGCCAGCGTTCGGTGAAGAAGATGGAGTGTTCTTCGACGGCCGCTCCGAGCTGCGGATGCATGTTCTGCATCGAGCCGGCCCACGGCCCCTGCAGCATGCCGCGCCAGTCCCCGAAGTACTTCCAGGTGAGCGTGCCGGGCCCGAGCGGTCGCGGCGGGGCGCCGTATCCGGCGGCCGAAACCGGACAGCCTGTTGCTGCCGCTTCACTGGTCAGCGAAGATGCCCCGGAAGTATCTTGAGTCACCAATGGAGTGTCCCGTCGGTAGAGCGAAGTGACTACGCGAGTTGTCAGAAGTTTAGGAGTGAAGTGACTTCCGGTCAAAGTCGTGGCCGTTGGTCCGGTGTCCCACTGGAAGACCGCCAGGCTCGCCGGCGTGACGAACTGGTCGACGCCGGCATCGAACTGTTGGGCGGCGAAGGTGGACCCGCGCTGACGGTCCGAGCGGTCTGCCGCCGCGCCAGCCTGACCGAACGCTATTTCTACGAGAGCTTCGGCGACCGCGACGAGTTCGTCCGCGCGGTGTACGACGCGGTGTGCGCCAAGGCGATGTCGACGCTGGTCTCCGCCACCACGCCACGCGAAGCCGTGGAACGCTTCGTCGCCCTCATGGTCGACGACCCCATCCGCGGCCGCGTACTGCTGCTGGCGCCGGAGGTCGAGCCGGTGCTGACCCGCTCCGGAGCGGAGTGGATGCCCAACTTCATCGACCTCCTGCAGCGCAAGCTCACCCAGATCACCGATCCGGTGATCGCCCACATGGCCGCCACCAGCCTCATCGGCGGCCTGACCGCGCTGTTCACCGCGTACCTCGAGCACCGGCTGGGCGCCACGCGCGAACAGTTCATCGACTTCTGCGTCGACACCATCATGAGCCGGGCCAGCCTGTCCTGACCGGGACTGGCGTCGGCCTCGACCGGGTACCCCGACACAGAACATCGGTTCCGATGGGCGCTCTCACACATCACGATCGAGCGCGCATTCGGACACACCAGGCGGGGGAACTTGAATGGTACTGAGGTACACAGATATATTGACTGCAACCAACAGGTACAGATAACCGGAGGACGCATGTCGCAAGACCTGACCGACCTGCAGCTTCTGCATGAACTCGAGCCCGTCGTCGAGCAGAAGATCAATCGACACATGGCGATGCGCAAGGACTGGAACCCGCACGACTACATCCCCTGGCAGGAGGGCAAGAACTGGTACGCCCTCGGCGGCCAGGACTGGGAGCCCGGCCAGTCGAAGCTCTCCGAAGTCGCGCAGACCGCGATGGTGCAGAACCTGCTCACCGAGGACAACCTGCCGTCGTACCACCGCGAGATCGCGATGAACTTCAGCATGGACGGACCCTGGGGTTACTGGGTCAACCGCTGGACCGCCGAGGAGAACCGGCACGGCATCGCCCTGCGCGACTACCTGGTCGTCACCCGCGCCATCGACCCCGTCGAACTCGAGGTCACCCGCATGGAACAGGTGACCCGCGGCTTCTCCCCGGGCCAGAACCAGCAGGGCGACCTGTTCGCCGAGAGCCTGTTCGACTCGGTGATGTACGTGTCGTTCCAGGAGCTGGCCACCCGCGTCTCGCACCGCAACACCGGCAAGGAATGCCACGACCCGATCGCCGACCAGCTGCTGGCGCGGGTCTCGGCGGACGAGAACCTGCACATGATCTTCTACCGCGACGTCTCGGCCGCCGGCCTGGACATCGCCCCCAACCAGGCGATGAAGTCGCTGCACCGGGTGCTGCGCAACTTCAAGATGCCCGGTTACACGGTGCCGGCGTTCCGCCGCAAGGCCGTCATCATCGCCGTCGGCGGTGTGTACGACCCGCGTATCCACCTCGACGACGTGGTGATGCCCATCCTGAAGAAGTGGCGCATCTTCGAACGCGAGGACTTCACCGGCGAAGCGGCCGCCCTGCGCGACGACCTCGGCCTGCTGATCGAGGAACTCGAGGACGCCTGCCAGAAGTTCGAGGTGGCCAAGCAGCGCCGTCTCGAGCGCGAACGCCAGGTGGCCGAGAAGAAGGCCATGAAGAACCTCCTGGTGACCACTTCCTCCACAGCGTGAGGCTTCGACTGCATTGACCAGTACCACCGCGATGGCCCGACCCGCACTGCGGATCGGGCCATTCACGCTGCCCAGTCCCGTCGTCCTGGCGCCGATGGCGGGTGTGACGAATGTCGCCTTCCGGACGTTGTGCCGTGAACTCGAACAGCAACGCGTCGGGACCGTCAGCGGTCTGTACGTCTGCGAGATGGTGACGGCGCGCGCCCTCGTCGAACGCCACCCCGTGACGATGCACATGACGACGTTCGCCCCCGAGGAATCGCCGCGCTCGTTGCAGCTCTACACCGTCGATCCGAAGTACACCTACGAGGCGGCCCGCATGGTGGTCACCGAGAACCTCGCCGACCACATCGACATGAACTTCGGGTGCCCGGTTCCCAAGGTGACCCGGCGCGGCGGAGGTGCCGCACTGCCCTACAAACGCCGGCTGTTCGAACAGATCGTCCGGGCCGCCGTCAGCGCCACCGAGGGCACCGACGTCCCGGTCACGGTGAAGTTCCGGATCGGCATCGACGACCAGCACCACACCCATCTGGATGCCGGGCGCATCGCCGAGCAGGAGGGCGCCGCCGCGGTGGCCCTGCATGCGCGCACCGCCGCCCAGCGCTACTCCGGCGCCGCCGACTGGGAGCAGATCGCCCAGCTCAAGCAGCATGTGCAGACCATCCCCGTGCTCGGCAACGGCGACATCTTCGACGCGAACGACGCCCTGACCATGATGGCCGGCACCGGCTGCGACGGCGTGGTGATCGGCCGCGGCTGCCTCGGGCGGCCATGGCTGTTCGCCGAACTCTCGGCGGCGTTCACCGGTTCGCCGATGCCCACTCCCCCGACGCTGGGCGAGGTCGCCGACATCATCCGCCGCCACGGAGAGCTCCTGGCCGAACATTTCGGCGAGGACAAAGGCATGCGCGACATCCGCAAGCACGTGGCGTGGTACCTGCACGGCTTCCCCGTCGGTTCCGATCTCCGCCGGGCGCTGGCCCTGGTCAAGACCCGTGAGGAACTCAGCACCCTGCTCGACGGACTCGAAGCAGATGTTCCGTTCCCGCCTGCGGCCAGCGGACCGCGTGGACGACAGGGCTCGCCGTCGTCGGTGACACTGCCGGAGGGTTGGCTCGACGACCCGGAGGACTGCACGGTCCCCGCGGGCGCCGACGCTATGCACTCCGGAGGCTGAATCGAGACTTACTCGACATAGGTCTTCTCAGTTTGCGTCAGTAACATGTGTACGTTCCGCGCACTCGAGTAGCGAAGTTCCCACTTGTGCTGCTAAAGACTAAGGAACCTTTGACGCGACACAACGCCGTGGACCGCGTCTGACCCGATCCCGGGTATGACAGACCTCATCAGAGCCGGAGGCCCGATACGGACATGAGTGACGGCGACAACGCCACTCCTGGCCAGCACCGGGCGTCGGAACCTGACGGGGACAATCAGTGGATTACCCGATCTTCGCAGCCGACGCCAGGCGCCGCGCCGTGGGAGCGCGCATCGGATTCAGAAACCACTGACGACGGCCCGGAAGGCAACCACACCGACGGCGTCACCGTCGCGGACCTCTTCGCCAAACTGACCGGGGGTGTCCCGGAGTCGCTGCGCCGGTCACACCTGCGCGACGACGAGCCCGGATCCGACGCGGACGACGCCTCCGAGCCTGCCGTCAACGATCCCCCCACGCTGCCCACGATGTCGGCCTACGCGTCGGAGATCCCCGACCTCGCGGCCCTCGGTCCGAGGCGCGACACCGACGGCAACGCTGCCGAGGAGACCACGGTCCTGCCCGCCGTCGTCGACCATCTGCCCGCGGTACCTGCCGCCAAAGACATCGCGCTGGTGGCTCCCCCGCACCGACGGCGCCGATCGGCTCTGCTGGCCGGGCGCGCCGTCGCCGCCTTGATCGCCGTGCTGGCCCTGGCGCTGACGGGCGGCGCATGGCAATGGAACTCCTCGAAGAACAACAACCTCAACAACGTCGCCGCGCTCGATTTGGACTCCCGCGACATCGTCGACCCCAACGCCCAGTTCGGTGACGAGAACTTCCTCATCGTCGGCACCGACAGCCGGTTCGGCCAGAACCAGGAGATGGGCGCAGGCACCACCGAGGATGCGGGCGGCACCCGCTCGGACACCGTGATGCTGGTGAACATCCCCGCCAGCCGCGATCGTGTGGTGGCGGTGTCCTTCCCCCGCGACCTGGCCATCACACCGATGGAGTGCGAGCCGTGGAACCCCGAGACGGGTGAGTACGGGCCGCTCTACGACGAGGAGTCGGGCACCTACGGGCCTGACATGTGGTACACCGAGACCAAGCTGAACTCCGCGTATTCATACGGCGGCCCCAAATGCCTGGTGAAGGTCATCCAGAAGATCTCGGGCCTGTCGATCAACCGCTTCATGGCCATCGACTTCGCCGGGTTCGCGAAGATGGTCGACGCCCTGGGTGGTGTCGAGGTGTGTTCCACCATTCCGCTCGAGGACTACGAGCTGGGCACCGTCCTGGCCAACGCCGGCCGGCAGACCGTCGACGGGCACACCGCCCTCAACTATGTGCGCGCGCGCCAGGTGACCACCGAGTTCAACGGTGACTACGGCCGGATCAAACGCCAGCAGCTGTTCCTGTCCTCGCTGCTGCGTTCGCTCATCTCCAAGGAGACGTTCTTCTCGCTGACGAAGCTCAACAACGTCGTCAACATGTTCATCAACGACAGCTACGTCGACAACATCGGCACCAAGGATCTGGTCGATCTCGGCCAGTCCCTGCAGGGTGTCGCCGCCGGACGCATCACCTTCATCACCGTGCCCACCACGGGCTACGCCGACGAGTACGGCAACGAACAGCCCCGCACCGACGATATCCGCGCCCTGTTCAGCGCCATCATCAACGACGAGCCGCTGCCCGGCGAGAACGACCAGAACGAGACCACCACTCCGGTCACCTCCAGCGAGACCAGTACCTCCGAAACGACAACACCCACCACGGAGACCTCCGCACCCGAGGAACCGTCGACGCGGATGGTGGACGCAGTGACGCTGGATCCCAGCGAGGTGAGCGTCCACGTCGCCAACTCCACCGGCCAGACCGGGCTGGGGTCCTCGGCCAGCAGCGCGTTCCAGCAGTTCGGTTTCACCGTCGACGCGCCCGACGATCACCCGATCAGCCTGGAACGCACCACCGTGATGTACTCCCCCGGCAACGAGCAGGCAGCCGCCACCGTGGCGTCCGCGCTCGGTATCCCGGCCGTGGAGCAGATGACCGGTCTGGGTGACACCGTGCAGGTGGTGCTCGGTCCCGATTTCTCCTCGGTGTCTGCGCCGGAGGCCGCCGGTTCGGGGATCAGCATGGAAGTCACCCAGGGTGAGACTTCTGGCGAACCCACCGAGCTGCCGGAGGATCTGACGGTCACCAACGGCGCCGACACCACATGCGAATAGCGACAGCAAACTCCTCGCGCTGAGGGGTCCCGCGCCATTCACCCGTCGTTCACCTGGTACATCATGCCTTTTGGGTGCGCATCAACGTAGGCTTGGCACATGCGTACCGCTTACCAGGAGCAACTTGCGACTCTGGCTGCGCAACTCGGCGAGATGTGCGGTCTGGCCGGAGTTGCCATGGAAAGAGCCACCCAATCTCTACTGCAGGCCGACTTGGTTCTCTCCGAGCAGGTCATCACCGACCACGAGCAGATCACGGCACTGAGCGCCCAGGCCGAGGAGCGGGCTTTCCACATCCTCGCCCTGCAGGCACCGGTGGCCGGTGATTTGCGCTCGATCGTCAGTGCCATCCAGATCGTCGCCGATATCGACCGGATGGGCGCACTGGCACTGCACGTCGCCAAGATCGCCCGGCGCAGGCACCCGCAGCACGCCCTGCCCGAGGAAGTGAACGGCTACTTCGCCGAGATGGGCCGCGTGGCCGTCGAACTGGGTCACAGCGCTCAAGAGGTGCTCAAGACCGGTGACCCCGAGAAGGCCGCCAGGATCCGCGAAGAAGACGACGCGATGGACGACCTGCACAAACACCTGTTCACCGTCCTGATGGACCGCGAGTGGAAGCACGGTGTGGCCGCGGCCGTGGACGTCACCCTGCTGGGCCGTTTCTACGAGCGTTTCGCCGACCACGCCGTCGAGATCGCCCGCCGGGTCATCTTCCAGACCACCGGCGAGCTACCGGTCGAAGCCGACCTGTACTCGACGCACTGAATCCAGCCCGATAGAGAAATCCCCTGAAACCTCGCAGGTTTCAGGGGATTTCGTTTTCTCAGAGCGGTTATCCGAAACGACCGGAGATGTAGTCCTCGGTGGCTTTCTGCGTCGGGTTGGAGAAGATCTTCTCGGTGTCGTCCACCTCGACGAGCTGACCCGGCTTACCGGTGGCCTCGAGGTTGAAGAACGCGGTCTGATCGCTGACCCGAGCGGCCTGCTGCATGTTGTGCGTGACGATCACGATGGTGAAGTCCTGCTTCAGCTCCGAGATCAGGTCCTCGATCGCCAGCGTCGAGATGGGGTCGAGCGCCGAGCACGGTTCGTCCATCAGCAACACGTCGGGCTGCACGGCGATGGCGCGGGCGATGCACAGACGCTGCTGCTGGCCACCGGACAGGCCGCCGCCGGGCTTGTCGAGACGGTCCTTGACCTCGTTCCACAAATTGGCGCCCTTGAGCGAGCGCTCCGCGGTCTCGTCGAGCGTCTTCTTGTTACGCACGCCCTGCAGTTTGAGGCCCGCGACCACGTTGTCGCGAATCGACATGGTGGGGAACGGGTTCGGCCGCTGGAACACCATGCCGATGGTCTTGCGCACACCCACCGGGTCCACGCCGGAGCCGTAGATGTCGTCGCCGTCGAGCAGCACCGAACCCTTGACGTGGGCGCCCGGGATCACCTCGTGCATACGGTTCAGCGTGCGCAGCACCGTCGACTTACCGCAGCCCGACGGGCCGATGAACGCGGTCACGCTGCGCGGCGGCACCGCCAGCGAGACGTTCTGCACGGCGTGGAACGAGCCGTAGTAGATGTTGACGTCTTTGAGGTCGAGACGCTTGGCCATTTTCAGATACTCCTAGACCTTTTTGGGGGCAAAGAACTTGGCGATGAATCGCGCACCGACATTGAGCACGGCGATGATGACGATCAGGGTGAAGGCGGCACCCCAGAGGCGGTCGGTGGGAACCGGGTTCGCGCCGGCGCCGGCCGAGGTCTGGTCGAACATCATGCCGGGCAGCGAGCCCATGAAACCGCTGAACATGTCGAAGTTGATGGCCTGGGCGTAGCCCACCAGGATCAGCAGCGGGGCGGTCTCACCCATGACGCGGGCCAGGGCCAACAGAATGCCGGTGACGATGCCCGACAGCGCGGTGGGGATCACGATGGCCGCGATGGTCTTCCACTTCGGCACGCCCAGGGCGTAACTGGCTTCGCGCAGGTCCATCGGCACGATGCGCAGCATCTCCTCGGTGGAACGCACGATCACCGGGATCATCAGCAGCACCAGGGCCAGCGACACCGCGAACCCGGACCGCTGGAAACCGAAGGTCGCCACCCACAGGGCATAGATGAACAGCGCAGCCACGATCGAGGGCACACCGGTCAGGATGTCGACCATGAAGGTGGTGACCTTGCCCAGTCGCGTCCCGCCGCCGTACTCGACGAGGTAGATGCCGACGAAGACACCGACCGGGATGGAGATGATGGCGCAGACGAGCGCCTGCAGCAGCGAGCCGACGATGGCGTGGTACGCGCCGCCGCCCGCGGCGAACGCGGTCATACCCGCCTGGGAGTTCAGCCACCAGGTGCTCGAGGTGACCGCCCCGATGCCCTTGACGATCACCGTCAGCAGCACCCAGACCAGCGGCACCAGCGCCACCAGCACCGAGGCCGTCACCAGGACGGTGGCCAGGTTGTTGGTGAACTTGCGGCGGCCGCTGACGGCTTGGAACGTCGGCGACTTCAGCGGCCGATCAAGCGTCGAGGTCATGATGCGGACCTGTCCTTTCCGGAAACCGCGGCGCGGGCCAGCGAGTTGACCACGAAGGTCAGGATGAACAGCACCAGACCCGCGGCGATGTAGGCGCCCGCCTTGTACTGGTCGTTGAATTCGGAGGCGGCGGAGGCGATCTTGCTGGCGAAGGTGTAGCCACCGTCGAACAGCGACCAGCCGAAGGCTGTCTGCGTACCGCGCAGGATGATCAGCAGGGCGATGGTCTCACCGAGCGCGCGGCCCAGACCGAGCATCGCACCACTGATGTAGCCGGACATACCGAACGGCAGCACCGTGGTGCGCACGACCTCCCAGCGGGTGGCGCCCAGCGCCAGTGCCGCTTCGATCTGGCCGCGCGGCGTCTGGACGAACACCTCGCGGGTGACGGCGGTGATGATCGGCAGGATCATCACCGCGAGCACGATGCCCGCGGTGAAGATGGTGCCGCCGCCGGCCACCGACGCGTTACCGGTATCGAACAGGAACAGCCAGCTGAGGCTCTCGTTGAGCCAGACCGCGAACGGACGCAGCGCCGGGGCCAGCACGTAGAGCCCCCACACGCCGTAGATGATCGACGGCACCGCGGCCAGCAGATCCACCATGTAGGCGAGCGGTCCCTTGACCCGGGCGTGCGCGTACTGCGTCAGATAGATGGCGATGCCCAACGCGACGGGCATCGCCAGCACGAGCGCGAACACCGAGACGAACACCGTCACCTGGAGCAGGTCCAGGATGCCGAAGTGCATCGCCGAGGTGTCGGTGGTGACCCAGTTGCCACCGAAGAGGAAGAAGTTCTCCTCGTTCCGGGCGAGTGCCGGGATGGCGCGCCACAGCAGGAAGAAAGCGATCGCCGCGATGATGACGACGATCAGGACGCCGGAGCCCTCCGCCAATGCGCGGAAGATGCGGTCGCCGGGGCGGACCTTCGTGCCCTTGGACGGATCCGTGGAGATGGGCTCGGGCTCCGGGAAGGGCGTGGCCATGGCCTCGCCCGAACCCGCGTTCAGCGGATTTGGTGTTGTCACTTCGACCCTATCGGTCATTCGTCTTCGCACCCAATCTTCTCTTCAATCCTGCTGTGGCGCTACCGAAGACCTAGGCCGTCGAGCCGATGGCGTCGATGGAGGTCAGGAGGCGCTCCTTGAAGGCGTCGGGCAGCGGCACGTAGCCCGCGTCGGAGAGGCCGGCCTGGCCGTCGTTGGCTGCCACGGTCAGGAACGACTTGACCGCGGCGGCGGTGTCGGCGTCGTAACCGTTGGAGCACACGATCTCGTAGGTGGCCAGCACCAGCGGGTAGGCACCCGACTCGGTGGTGCCGTAGATCGAGTTCAGATCGAGCACCAGATCGTTGCCCTCACCGGCGAAGGTGGCCGCGTCGATGGCCTTGCCCGCGGTCTCGTCGGTCAGCTCGACCGCGCCGCTGCCGGTGTCGATCTGCGCGAAGGGCGTGCCGGCCTGCTCGGCGAAGCCCTTCTCGACGTAGCCGATCGCACCGGGAGTGGCCTGCACGGCCTGCACGACGCCGGCCGACTTCTGCGCGCCCTCGCCGGCGCCACCCTGGAACTCGCTGCCGTCGCCCTTGGTCCACGCCTGCGGGGCGGCTGCGGTCAGGTACTTCTGGAAGTTGTCGGTGGTGCCCGAGGAATCCGAGCGGAAGATCGGCGTGATCGGGCTGTCGGGCAGGGTGGTGCCCTCGTTCAGCGCAGCGATGGCCGGGTCGTTCCAGTTGCTGATCTGGCCCTGGAAGATCTTGGCCAGGGTGTCACCGTTGAGCACCAGCTTGTCGACGCCCTCGATGTTGTAGGCCATCGCGATGGGGCCGAACACCAGCGGCAGGTGCCACGCCGGGTTGCCACCGCAACGCTCGGCGGCGGCGGCGATCTGATCGTCCTTCAGCGCCGAGTCCGAGCCGGCGAAATCGACGTTCTTGGCGATGAACTGCTCGCGGCCGGCGCCGGAACCGGTGGGGTTGTAGGACAGGTTCTTGCCCTGGCAAGCCTGGCCCCAGACCTGGTTGAACAGCGCGACCGCGTTCTGCTGGGCGGTCGAGCCCTCGGCGGTCACCTCGTTCTTGCCGCCGCAGTCGGCGGAACCGGCGGCGGCGGTGCCACTGGCCGAGCCGGACGTGCCGGACGTGCCGGTGTTGTTGTCGCTACCGCACGCAGTCAGGGTCAGACCGGCGATGGCCGTCGCCGATACGGTCGTCAGGAATGCCTTGCCGAAGAAGTTGCGCTTCACCTATCCCGCTTTCTCATGAGCACGCCCGTCCTTCAGGACCGGGCATCCAGTGCTTTTCCTCCGGGGAAGTTATGCGGCACTAATGGACGGCATCCTCATGTGAGGTGAACGCAGGGTGAACAGCTGAGTGAACGAGGCGTTTCACCCAGCTGTGAGTCGTCTGAGGGTGGGCGATCTCACGCCCGGTAAGCGGTGTCGGAACTGTACACGGTGAAGCCCAGACGCTCGTAGGTACGCACCGCGGCGGTGTTGTCGGATTCGACGTAGAGCATCACCGCGGGGTCGGTGACGTCGGCCAGTTGCCGCGCCAGATACTGCAAACCCGCGACCGTCAGGGTGTGTCCCAGGCGCTTGCCTTGCGCGGCGGGGTCGACGCCGACGACGTAGACCTCACCGATCCTCTCGGCGCCGTCGTGCACTTTGGTCCAGTGGAACCCCAACAGTTGCCCGCCGTTGGCGGCATCGGCGCTGTAGGCCAGGAACAGGCCATCGGGGTCGAACCATGCCTCGGCTTTGCGTTCGGCGATATCGGCGTCGGTCCAGCCGCCCTGTTCGGGGTGCCAGGCGAACGCCGCGTTGTTGACCCTGAGCAGTTCGGCGTCATCTGCCGGCCCGGCGTAGGACCGCAGCTGCACTCCGGCTGGGACCTCGACGTCAGGAACGTCATGCAGCGAACGTCGCATCTGTAGCAGTTCGCGTACCGGTGTCAGCTTCAGCGCAGCGGCGACGGCCTTCGCGGCAGGCAACGTTCCGTGTGCCCAGAAGCTGCGGTCGCCGCCGGTTTCTTCGAGCGTGGCGGTGATCAGGGCGGACCCGATACCGCGGCGGCGCGAGCGGGGCCCGACCACCAGTTCAGCCATCTCGTCGGTGAGATTCAGGTAACCCTGGACTTCGCCGGCATCGTCGGTGGCGACCAGATGCCTGGTGCGCTGGTGGGCGAGTTCACGCAGAACCTGCTCACCGACCGGCGCGACACCATCGAATTCCGTTGCGGCGTCGATGATCTGCCGTACCGCCTGCTGCTCCGACGCGGAGAGCCCGGAGCGCCACTGGACTCGGGTCACTTGCGCAGCTGCTCGGCCAACGAGCCGCTGACGTCCTCGGGCGAGTCGTCGAAGCCGTCGTCGTCATCGAGATCGTCGTCATCGAGCTCTGCGTCCGCCGGCGTCGGCGGCCGTCCGCGTGCGGGCCGCACCGCCTTGTAGCCGACGTTGCGCACCGTCCCGATGAGCGATTCGTACTCCGGCCCCAGCTTTGCGCGCAGCCGTCGCACGTGGACGTCGACGGTACGGGTACCGCCGAAGAAGTCGTAGCCCCACACCTCCTGCAGCAACTGCGCACGGGTGAACACCCGCCCGGCATGCTGCGCGAGATATTTGAGCAGTTCGAATTCCTTGTAGGTGAGATCGAGCGGTCGGCCGCGCAACCTCGCGGTGTAGGTGCCCTCGTCGATCACCAGCTCACCGAGGCTGACCTTGCCCGCGCTCTCCTGGTTCGCCATGCCGCCGCGCCGGCCGACGAGCAGCCGAAGCCGCGCATCGATCTCGGCGGGGCCGGTACTCGGCAGCAGGATCTCGTCGAGTCCCCACTCCACATTGACCGCAACGAGACCACCCTCGTTGACCACGGCGACGACGGGCACCGACGTACCCGTCGACCCGAGAAGCCGGCACAGGCCGCGCGCGGCGGCCAGATCGGTACGCGCGTCGACAATCGCAACGTCCGCCGTCCCCGCCTCCAACAACGAGGAAACCTCCGTCGGCGCTGACCGCACGCTGTGAGCCAGCAGAGACAACGACGGCAGAACTGACTCTGGATGCGGGTCGACCGTGAGTAACAGTAAGTCCAACTGACCCTCCAGCAACCGGAAGAACATCTCCCAGATTCATGGCCGACACATCGCTGTTACCGACCGAGATCACCTAACGATAGCGCCCAACCTGCTATTTGGCCGGGTGGGAGCGGCCCGGCCCCTATCCGCCGGTTCGCCGGCCACCGCCTGGGCCACAATGTTCGGCGTGCGCAAACTGCTGATCGGCCTCGGTGCGACGGTCGTGTCCGTCATCGTCGGAGCCGTCGGCGTCGACTTCGGTGCCGCCATCTACGCCGAGTACCGACTGTCCCGCACCGTGCGTACCGCGGCGCAGCTGAGCTGGGACCCGTCGGTGGCCATCCTCGGATTCCCGTTCATCCCCCAGGCCGCGCAGCGCCACTACGAGGAAGTGGAGATCAAGGCCCACGACGTCGCGCACCCCGAAGTCGACAAGGCCGCGCTGGAGGCCACCCTGCATTCGATCGACCTCACCGAGTCGTCCTGGCTGATCGACCCGGATGCCGAACTGCCTGTCGGCAAGGTGGAGAGCCGGATCATCATCGACTCCTCCCACCTGGGCAGGTTCATGGGGATCAAAGACCTCATGGTGGAAGCCCCGCCCGTGGAGACCAACGACGCCACCGGCGGCACCACCGAATCGGGGATCTCCGGCAGCGAGGGCCTGGTGTTCACCGGCACCCCGACCGCGGCCGACTTCGGCGAGCGGGTCAGCGTCTCGGTCGACCTGTCGATCAGCGACCAGACCACGTTGGTGTTCACGCCGACCGGCGTCCTGACCGGCCCGGGCACAGCGGACCAGGAGGTGCCGGAGGACAAGGTGCAGGCTGTGTTGTCTGCGTTCCGCTCCACCCTGCCCAATCAGAAACTGCCGTTCGGAGTGGCACCGACGGCGCAGGGTGCGCGGGGATCCGACATCATCATCGAGGGGATCGCGGACGGAGTAACCATCACGCCGCAGGGGTTCAGACAGTCATGAACCCCGCGCTGTACTCCGCGATCGCGATCGTCGCCGCTCTTGCCGCAGCCGTTGTGGTCGGCTGGCTGATCAACCGGCGCTCGGGGGTACTGCGTGAGACCGCCGACACCGTCGCCGCGGTGGACGTCAGCGACCTGGGCCTGTCCCGTACCGGGCCGACGATCGTGCACTTCAGCGCGGTCTGGTGTGGTCCGTGCGCCGGGGTCCGGCGAACGGTCGAGCAGGTGTGTGCCGAGAGTCCGGAAGTGGCCCATGTCGAGATCGACATGGACGCCAATCCTGCTGCGGCGCGGCGCCTGTCGGTGCTGTCCTTGCCCACGACGTTCGTCTTCGACGCGCAGGGCCGGCAGCGGTACCGCAGCGCCGGGGTGCCCAAGGCCGCTGACCTGCGGTCGGCCCTTGCACCGCTATTGGCCTGATCAGGGTGTCATTGGGTATGGTGTGCCTCGTGTCAACCCGCCAGGAGCTCGTGCTCACCAAGCGCCGCGCAGTGGATCTGTGCCGCGTGGCGGGTTGTTGCTGTTGTTGTTGTAGCTGCTGAGTCGCTGCGCCGTTTTCGCGCCGCCCTCGGAGCAGGCCATGTGCACTGCCCGCGCCAGCCATCCAACACAACAGGAGCTATTTCACGTGTCAACCGATACCAAACGGGGTGCTGAGAACACCGTCGGCGGTGACGTCGTCGATGTGCGTGGCCCCCGCTTCGTCGCCTGGGTGACCACCGCCGTGTTGATCGCCGTCTTGGTGCTCTCGGCCGTCAGCACGGCGGCGGCAGCAGTTGTGTTGGGGTTGCAGGCAGTCGTCTTCGCGGTCGGGGCCTGGCGTGGCCCGAAGCAGCATCCGTACGGCCGCATCTTCGCCGCGGTCCAGAAGATTCAAGCTCCGCGGCTGGGCCCGGTCACCGAGAAGGAACCGGTTCCGCCGCTGAAGTTCGCCCAGCTCGTCGGGTTCGTGTTCGCCGTCGTGGGCACCGCCGGCTTCGCGCTCGGCGCGCCCCTGCTGGGCACCATCGCGACGGCGTTCGCGCTGTTCGCGGCTTTTCTCAACGCAGCCTTCGGCGTCTGCCTGGGCTGCCAGCTGTACCCCGTCGTCGCGCGTGTGCGACGCACTGCTTAGCACCTCGTATCCCCACTGATCGAAAGGACCACCTACATGGCACGCTCCGACGTCCTGGTCACTGCTGACTGGGCCGAGAGCAATCTCGATGCGCCGAACACCGTCTTCGTCGAGGTCGACGAAGACACCAGCGCCTACGACGGCGGGCACATCGCCGGCGCGGTCAAGCTGGACTGGAAGGCCGATCTGCAGGATCCGGTGCGCCGCGACTTCGTCGACGCCCAGCAGTTCTCCAAGCTGCTGTCCGAGCGCGGCATCGGCAATGACGACACCGTGATCCTCTACGGCGGCAACAACAACTGGTTCGCCGCCTACGCGTACTGGTACTTCAAGCTCTACGGCCACCAGAACGTCAAGCTGCTCGACGGCGGCCGCAAGAAGTGGGAGCTCGACGGACGCCCGCTGTCCACCGACACCGTGAACCGTCCCGAGACCAGCTACTCGGCCAAGGATGCCGACAACTCGCTGCGTGCCTTCCGCGACGAGGTGATCGCCGCGATCGGCACCAAGAACCTGGTCGACGTGCGTTCCCCCGACGAGTTCTCCGGCAAGATCCTCGCCCCGGCGCACCTGCCGCAGGAGGGCAGCCAGCGCCCGGGCCACATCCCCACCGCGATCAGCGTGCCGTGGAGCAAGGCGGCCAACGAGGACGGCACCTTCAAGTCCGACGAGGATTTGGCCAAGCTGTACGGCGAAGCCGGTCTGGACGGCGAGAAGGAAACCATTGCTTACTGCCGCATCGGGGAGCGCTCGTCGCACACCTGGTTTGTGCTGCGGGAACTGCTCGGGCACAAGAACGTCAAGAACTATGACGGCAGTTGGACGGAATACGGCTCTCTCGTGGGAGCCCCGATCGAGTTGGGAAGTTAGATATGTGCTCAGCGCCCAAGCAAGGACAGACCCTGCCGGCCAGCGTCGACCTCGAGAAGGAGACGGTGATCACCGGACGGGTCGTTGACGGCACCGGCCAGTCGGTCGGCGGCGCCTTCGTCCGGCTGCTGGACTCCTCGGACGAGTTCACCGCCGAGGTCGTCGCATCGGCCACCGGCGATTTCCGCTTCTTCGCCGCTCCCGGCACGTGGCGGGTGCGTGCCCTGTCGTCGGCCGGTAACGGCGACGCGGTGGTCGCGCCGTCCGGTGCCGGGATCCACGAAGTCGACGTCAAGGTCGCCTGACTCCGGTCGCTTAGGAAGCCTGAGCTCCACCCCCTTCCGGCGAGCGTGCGTGTTTGCCCTTCGGCACGCCGAAAAATGTGTGCAATCACGCACGCTCGCGGTAGGGACCCGGAGCCTCACAGGCTCGGATAGGAACTAGACTCGACACCGTGGTGCTGTTCTACGAGCTTGCTCTCGTCTTGTGTACCGTCGTGATCACCTGGTTCGCGCTCTACGCGCTGTACCGGCTCATCACCGACGAGTCGTGACTGACTCTGAACCCGAAGCAGGTTCAGGCGACCGCGCGGTAGCCGCCGCGGCCAAGCGCGCCAAGGAGACCGCGGCACGCAACATCCCCGCCTTCGCCGATCTGCCGTTGCCCGCCGATACCGCGAATCTGCGCGAGGGTGCGAACCTCAACGACGCTCTGCTGGCCCTGCTGCCTCTGGTGGGTGTCTGGCGTGGCGAAGGGGAAGGCCGCGGCGCCGGAGGCGACTACCGGTTCGGTCAGCAGATCGTGGTGTCGCACGACGGTGGCGACTACCTGATCTGGGAGGCCCGGTCCTGGCGTCTGGACGACGACGGCGCCTACGAATCCGTCGGTCTGCGAGAGAGCGGCTTCTGGCGCTTCGTGAACGATCCCGCCGACCCGGGTGAATCCCAGGCCATCGAACTGCTGCTGGCCCACTCCGCCGGCTACGTGGAACTCTTCTACGGCCACCCTCGCAACCAGGCGTCCTGGGAGCTGGTCACCGACGCTCTGGCGCGCAGCAAGTCCGGCATGCTCGTAGGCGGCGCCAAGCGGCTCTACGGCATCGTCGAGGGCGGCGACCTGGCCTACGTCGAGGAACGCGTCGACGCCGACGGCGGGTTGGTTCCGCATCTGTCCGCCCGGCTCAGCCGATTCGCCGGCTGAGGTTCGTCATCAAGCTCTCGCCTCGCGCCCTGCTGTGCGCGCTCGTCCTCACAATCTCACTGACGGCCTGCGGGTCCGCGCCGAAACCGGCAGACGATCCTGGGCAGACACCATCCGAACACGGCTCCTACGCGCACTGCTTGGCCGAACACGGGATCGAGCAGCCACCCGCGCCGGCACTGGGACCGGCTCCCGGTCCCGCCGCGCCGCCGGCCGGTGTTGATCCGGTCTCGTGGGAGCAGGCCCTGCAGGCATGCGCCGAGCTGGCGCCCGGCCCCGGCTAACCGAGCACCGGGGGTACCTCCCCGTCGGCCAGCCAGCGGGCCTCGAGTGCGTCGAGCATGCCTTCGGTGCGTAGTTCGTCGACAGCCTGCGACACACATGGAGTCAGCCGACTGTCCTTGTCGAGCATGATGCCGAATTGTTCAACGACGTCCGAGCCCGCCGGCAGCGTTCCGATGATGATCCCGCCGTCGAGTTCGTCCTGCACCGCCACCGCGGTCGGCAGGTCGAGCACCAGCGCGTCGATCTGACCTGCGCGCAACGCCATCTTGGCGTCGATGTTGGTGTTGTACATCTCGATCGATGTGCTGCCACCCACCGCCCGCGCCGCGGTGGAGCTGGTGGTGCCCACTTGGGCGCCCAGCTTCACCGAGCGCAGATCCTCCAGGGTGGTGGCCGTGGCGGCGGCGGAGGTCCGCACCGTCACCACCGCCTGTGACACGTCGTAGTACGGCGACGAGAAGTCCACGAGTTCGCGGCGCTGGTCGGTGATGGAGAACTCGGAGAGGTTGGCGTCGAACGCTTTTGGGCCGGGCGCCATGGCGGTGTTGAACGGCACCCGCACCCACCGGACTTCGTCGGCGGTGTATCCCAGCTTGTCCGCGACGGCGTAGGCCACCGCGGATTCGAAACCCTCACCGTTGGCGGGATTGTCACCGATGTACCACGGTGGATACGCCGGCTGGTCGGTCCCGACGGTGAACACGCCTTTGTACAGCGTGGGCAGATCGGCTTTGTCGCAGTTCAGCGGCGGGGCCGTGGCAGCGGGGGCAGCGCACCCGGACAGCACAAGCACCAGCACGGCTGCACCCGACCCACCGAAACGCATGTCAGTCCCGTCCCACCCCGCCCAACCGGGCCAGGAACTGCCGGGTGCGCTCCTGCCGCGGCGCACCCAGAACCTGGTCCGGCGGGCCGGACTCGAGGATCCGGCCACCGTCGAGGAAGCACACGACGTCGGCCACCTGACGCGCGAAACCCATTTCGTGTGTTGCCATTACGATCGTGCGGCCAGAGGTGGCCAACTCCCCCAGCAGGTCGAGCACCTCCCCCACCAGCTCAGGGTCCAGGGCACTGGTCACCTCATCGAGGAGCAGCACGCGGGGGTCATAGGCCAACGCCCTGGCGATCGCCACCCGCTGTTGCTGTCCACCCGAGAGCCGGTCCGGGTAGGTATCGGCGCGGTCGGCGAGTCCGACCCGAGCCAACAGTTCCCGGCCGCGGTCCTCGGCGTCGCGGCGGCTGCGGCGATGCACCACCCGCGGCGCGAGCGTGACGTTGTTCAGCACGGTCATGTGAGGAAAGAGATTGAACGACTGGAACACCATCGCCATCGACTGGCGCACGTTGTCGGCGTCGATCCTCGGGTCGCTGATATCGCGGCCGTCGAGCAGGATCTGCCCGTCGTCGATCTCCTCCAGGAGGTCGATGCACCGCAGCAACGTCGATTTTCCCGAACCGGATGCGCCGATCAGCACCACCACCTGGTGCTCGCCGACGTCGAGGTCGATGCCGTCGAGAACCGCTCTGTCGCCGTAGTTCTTCACCACCCCACGCAGGCTCAACACGGGTTCGGTCATAGTGCGCCCTGCCGTCGGGCCGCCCGGCGCGTCGCCCAGTCGGCCAGCCGGGCCGACGGCACCGCGAGTGCGACGAACAGCAGGCCGGCCACCACGTAGGGCGTGAAGTTGTACGACGTCGCCACTTGGATCTGCGCGGCTCGCACGGCGTCGACGGCGCCGAGCACCGAGATCAGGCCGCAGTCTTTCTGCAGGGCCACAAAGTCGTTCAACAGCGCAGGTGTGACCCGCCGCGCCGCCTGCGGCAGCACCACCAACCGCATGGTGCGGGGGTAGTTCAGGCCCAGCGACCGGGCGGCCGCGATCTGCGACGGGTGCACCGAGTCGATGCCCGCCCGGAACACCTCGGCGACAAGCGCCGAGTACACCAGCACCAGGGCCAGGCCACCCAGCAGCACGGGACTGTTGGGGATGCCTTCCAGCCGCAGCCCCGGCAGGCCGAAGCCGATCAGGTATAGGCAGATCAACAGCGGCAGACCGCGGAACAGGTCGACGTAACCGATGACGAACGCGCGCACCGGAAACCACACCGGTCCACGCAGGTTGCGCAGTACGGCCAGCAGCAAACCCAACGCCAGGATCAGGATCTCGCACACCACCAGCACCCGGACGTTGAGCCACAAGCCGTCGAGCACCGCAGGCAGGCTGTCCCAGCCGATCTGCAGGTCGAAAAACGAATCACGTACCCGCGGCCAGCCCGGCGACGACACCACCGTCACACCGATCACCACAGCGAACGCCAGCGTCGATGCCAGCGCCACCAGCGTCGAGCGCCGCGCGCGGGAGCGGTGGTAGGCGCGGCGCTGCTCCGCCAGCGCGGTCACGTCAGTACGGGTGCGCTACCGGCTTCGTCGAGCCATGTCTTCTGCAGTTCGGCCAGTGTGCCGTCGGAGCGCAGTTCGTCGACAGCAGAGGTGACACACACCGTCAACGGGCTGCCCTTGTCGAGGACGATCCCGAACTGTTCCGGCTTGTCGGTGGTGGCAGGCAGCTGCCCGACGATCACGCCGTCGTCGAGCTCGGCCTGCACCGCAAATGCAGTCGGCAGGTCGAGCACCACCGCGTCGATCTGCCCGCTGGTGAGCGCGGCTTTGGCGTCATCGTTGTTGTTGTAGACGCTGACGGGCTGGCTCGGCGCCAACGCCTCGGCGGCGGTGTAGCTGGTGGTGCCCACCTGCGCGCCGATCTTCAGGGCGCGCAGGCCGTCGAGGGTCTTGGCCTCAGCCGCAGGCGACGAGCGCACGGTCACGACGGCCTGGGTGACGTCGTAGTAGGGCGAGGAGAAGTCGACGGCCTGCTTGCGCTCATCGGTGATGGAGAACTCCGACAGGTTGGCGTCGAAGGTCTTGGCGCCCGGGGCGATCGCGGCGTTGAACGGCACCCGCACCCAGGTCACCTCGTCCTTGCCGAAGCCCAGTTTCTCGGCGACGGCGTAGGCCACGGCCGATTCGAAGCCTTCGCCGTTGGCGGGGTCGTCGTCGACGAACCACGGCGGGTAGGCCGGCTGGTCGGTGCCGAAGGTCAGGCGGCCCGCTTCCAGAGTGGTCAGCGAATCCTTGGCGCAGCTGTCGGCGGCGCGGCTGGATTCTGGTGCCGATTGTTCATCTGCCGGCGCACATCCCGCGCCTACGAGCGCCAGGCTCCCCATTACCCCCGCCAACAGCCAGCTTCTCGACCGATTTCGCATCGCCGCATCATCGCCTACCGGCGTGCGCCGCGCCAGCGATCCGCTCATAGCTTGCTGATATTCGGGGTCTACGGGGCGCAAAGGAACGACCCATACCGTCGCGGGGGCGTTCACCCCCTACGAAGGAGAGCCTCATGTCTTTGCCCGCTTGGCCGGCCGTCGCAGCAGCAGCGGCTGCGGTCGCGGTGGTCGGTCTCACCGCGGCGTGTTCCGCTGAAACGGCGGCCGCAGCGCCGAACCAGCCCGACGACGCCTTCATGCAGTGCCTCACCGACAACGGTGTGCCCGCACCACCCGAAGGCGGCCCGGGTGGGCACGGTCCCGGCGGTGAACGGCCGGGGGGTCCGCCGCCCGGCGAGCGACCGCACGAGGGTGGCATCCCGCCGGCACCGCCGGACATCGATCAAGGAGTGTGGGATTCGGCCATGCAGGCCTGTCATTCCCTGGCGCCCGCGCCGCCCTCACCATAGAGAAAAAATGGGCGACCCCCGAGCCATAGTTCCTGGTTGGACAAACCAAGGGCTCGGGGGTCGGGTGGCTGCTCGGAATTCGCCAGCGCTCGCAGGTGATTCCTCAGCCTGGTGCTGCTAGCTAGCAGCCACCTCACATGTCCATAAGTCACTCAAAATCTCGGACCACCTCCCTTCTTGTGTACCGACGAAAGTACCCGCGAATTCAACAACCGACAACCGATTTAGCGCTCAGCGATCGCTGATGATCGCAGCGTCCACCAAACCCGCGACGTCGGCGGCCAGTGCGGTGTTCCGTAACGGCTCACCGTCGAGGGTGTGCACCTTTGCCGCGAGGGTGATGGCCGAGATGAGCCAAACCCCTTGCGCCTCAAGCAGATCCGCGGGACGTAACGCCCGGTAGTCGCAGTCGAACCCCTTGGCCCTGGCGACCTCGAAGAGCGCCTGCTGCGTGGTCCCACGCAGGATCGGATACCACGGCGGGGGTGTCAGCAGGCACGTCTGCCCCTCCGCCCCATCTACTCGGTCGGTGGCGATCACCACGGTGGAACGGGGTCCTTCGAGGATGAAGCCGTCTGAGCTGACGAAGACGACGTCGTCGGCGCCCTGGTCGGCAGCATGCCGCAACGCCGCCATGTTCACCGCGTAGGACAGCGTCTTGGCACCGGCCAGCAGCCACGGCATCGTATCCGCGCCGGCGACGGACAGACCCCGGTCCAGCGACAGCGCTGACACGCCGTCGCGGCGCGCGGCGGTGATGCGCCCGGGCAGTGGGCTCACACTCACGTAGGCCGTCGGCGGTGAACCGCTTTCGCGACCCCGGGTGTAGACCAGCCGCAACGCCGCTTCGTCGTCGGTGCCGGCGGCCCAGGACCGCGCCGCGATGTCGATGGCGGAGCGCCAGGCCGCCAGATCCGGCTCCGGCAGCGCAAGCGCTTTCGCCGAGCCGGTCAACCGCCGCAGATGCGACTCCACCAGGCAGGCCCGCCCGTGGCGTACCAGCAGCGTCTCGAACACTCCGTCGCCGCGCACCGCGGCCAGGTCATCGGCGTGCAGCAACGGCGTGTCGGGGTCACGCACCGTGCCGTCGAGAGTCACCACTACAGCCATGGCTTCATAGCGTAATCCGGTGCCGGCCGGGTCGGCGCGAGCGGGAATAACCGGCCCCGGCGGACCGTAGAGTTGAGATGTGTCTGCCGTACCCGCCCCAGAATCCGGACCCGACGCCGGCGCCGTGTGGCATTACGGCGACCCCCTCGGCGAACAACGTGCCGCCGACTCGGCCGCGGTGATCGTCGACCGCTCCCATCGTGCGGTGCTGACCCTCACCGGCAAGGACCGACAGAGCTGGCTGCACAGCATCTCCTCGCAGCATGTCAGCGCGTTGCCCGACGGTGCGACGGTGGAGAACCTCAGCCTCGACGGCCAGGGCCGGGTGGAGGACCACTGGCTGCAGACCGAGCTCGGCGGGGTCACCTATCTGGACACCGAGTCGTGGCGTGGGCAGCCGCTCCTGGAGTTCCTGCGCAAGATGGTGTTCTGGGCGGAGGTCACGGTGGAGCCCGCGGATCTGGCCGTGTTGACCCTGATGGGTCCTGACGCGGGCGCCGACGCCGTGCTCCAGGCCCTCGGGACCGATGCCCTGCCCCCGCACTCGTCGGCGCAGGCGCTGGCGAGCGGTGGTCTGATCCGCCAGACCCGCGCGGGGGAGCCGGAGTACGACCTCCTGGTGCCTCGCGCCGAGGCCGCGGCGTGGCTGGATCGGCTGGAGCAAGCCGGCGTTCGGCGTGCGGGTGTGTGGACCTATGAGGCCCGCCGTGTGGCTGCTGTGCGCCCCCGCCTCGGGGTGGACACCGATGAGCGCACCATTCCGCACGAGGTCCGCTGGATCGGCGGGCCCGGCGAGGGAGCCGTGCACCTCGACAAGGGCTGCTACCGGGGGCAGGAGACCGTTGCCAGGGTCCACAACCTGGGTAAACCCCCTCGGATGTTGGTGCTGCTGCACCTCGACGGCTCGACCGAACGTCCCGTCACCGGCGATCCCCTGCTGGCCGGCGGCCGCGCGGTCGGCCGGGTCGGCACCGTGATAGACCATGTCGATCTCGGTGCGGTGGCCCTTGCCCTGGTGAAGCGGGGGCTGCCGGCTGACACCGAGCTGACAACCGGGGGCGACGTCGAGGTCGCCGCCGTTGTCGACGTTGACTCGCTGCCCCCGCCGACGTCGCCGGGGCCGGCCGGGTAGCCATTGATCGGCTGCGTGGCCTGGCATGACAGCCTGTGACACTCACCGCCGACGGGCCTGCCAGCGCAGCCGGTCGGGGCACGGTAAAGTGAACCCAGGACAATAAACACACAGATCGGAGCCGCTCACATTGTTGGGCCGCTCCGTTATTGCGCGAGGGGGTTCCCCCATGGGCCGCGGCCGGGCGAAGGCAAAGCAGACCAAGGTTGCTCGAGAGTTGAAGTACAGCTCTCCGCAAACCGACTTTGAGCGGCTCCGTAAGGAGCTGTCGGGCTCGGAGGCGGACGACAACACCGACGATGACCTCGTCGACGATCGCTGGAGCGACGAAGACGCCTGGCGGCGCTGAACCCGAGGGTTCAGCGCTGCTCCCCTGACGCACGGGCCACCGCGCTCAGAACCGTGGGTGCTGACCCGCGAGAGTGGCGCGGGGTCCGTCCTTCGTTCCCTTGTTGACG
Source organism: Mycolicibacterium sp. SMGY-1XX (assembly GCF_059132455.1). Taxonomy (NCBI): domain Bacteria; kingdom Bacillati; phylum Actinomycetota; class Actinomycetes; order Mycobacteriales; family Mycobacteriaceae; genus Mycobacterium; species Mycolicibacterium sp. SMGY-1XX. The sequence goes on along the minus strand of NZ_CP101139.1, from coordinate 861,779 downwards.
GTTCCCAACGTCCAGCACGTCAGGTGCCGTGCGGTGAGGATGGCCAGCGCGCGATCGGTGTCCTCCGGCGCGACGACGGCCACCATGCCGACACCCATGTTGAACGTCTTCTCCATCTCGACTCGTTCGATGCGGCCACGCTGAGCGATCAGGCCGAAGATGGGTGCCGGCGTCCAGGTGCCGCGGTCCAGTTCGGCGACCAGCCCGTGCGGGATCACCCTTTCCAGGTTGCCCACCAGGCCACCGCCGGTGACGTGGCAGAACGTGCGCACCTGGGTCTCGGCGGCCAGGGCCAGGCAGTCCTTGGCGTAGATGCGGGTGGGCTCCAGTAGTTCTTCACCCAGGGTGCGGCCGAACTCCTCGACATGACCAGCCAGGTTCATCCGGTCGATCTCGAGCAGCACCTTGCGGGCCAGCGAGTAGCCGTTGGAGTGCAGGCCGGAGGCCCCCATGGCGATCACGACGTCACCGGGCCGTACCCGTTCGGGCCCCAGCACGTTGTCGGCTTCCACCACGCCGACGCCGGTGGCCGACAAGTCGTAGTGGTCGGGTGCCATCAGCCCGGGGTGTTCAGCGGTCTCGCCGCCCAGCAGCGCGCACCCCGCCTGCACGCAGCCCTCGGCGATACCGGAGACGATGGCCTGTACCCGCTCGGGGACCACCTGGCCGACGGCGATGTAGTCCTGCAGGAACAGCGGCTCGGCGCCGCACACCACGAGGTCGTCGACCACCATGGCCACGAGGTCGAGTCCCACGGTGTCGTGCTTGTCCATCGCCTGCGCGACGGCGAGCTTGGTGCCCACACCGTCGGTCGAGGAGGCCAGCAACGGTTCGCGGTAGTCGCCCCGGAGGGCAAACAGGCCGGCGAAGCCGCCGAGTCCGCCTCGTACCTCGGGCCGGGTCGCTTTCTTCGCCAGTGGCTTGAACAGTTCGACGGCCCGGTCACCGGCCTCGATATCGACTCCAGCCGATGCGTAAGAGATACCTTGTTCTTCAGCGCGATCGGTCATCGGACCTCAATCTACCGGTCGCGGGTCCCCGCCGGTATCGGCCGGGCCCCGTACCGCGCGAGCGCGGGTGCCCCCGTGCGCCACGTCGACCTGGACTCGTGGACAACACACGCTCGTCGCCGGGTTTCACCAGCCGCTTTCGCGGCTATGCAGCACCGTGAACTCAGCGCAGGTCCAATGTCTCGTGACAGGCTCCACCGGATACATCGGCGGTCGCCTGATCCCGTCGCTGCTGGAGCGTGGCCACAAGGTGCGGGCCATGGCACGCACCCCGAAGAAGCTCGACGACGTGCCGTGGCGCGGGGACGTCGAGGTGGTCGAGGGTGACCTCACCAAGCCGGATTCGCTTCGGCAGGTGTTCGGTGGTGTCGACGTCCTGTTCTACCTCGCCCATTCCATGGGCACCTCGCAGGATTTTGTCGAGGAGGAGCGCCGCACCGCCACCAACGTCGTGCAGGCAGCCAAGGACGCCGGGGTGCGGCGCATCGTGTACCTCAGCGGCCTGCACCCGGCCGGCGTGGAGTTGTCGCGCCATCTGCAGTCCCGGACGGCCGTCGGTGACATCCTGCTGGAATCCGGGATCGAGACCATCGTGCTGCAGGCCGGTGTGGTGATCGGCTCGGGCTCGGCGTCGTTCGAGATGATCCGCCACCTGACCGAACTGCTCCCCGTCATGACCACTCCCAAGTGGGTGCACAACAAGATCCAGCCGATCGCCGTCCGGGATGTGCTGCACTACCTGGCCGAGGCGGCGACGGCCGCGGTCCCGCAGTCGCGCACCTGGGACATCGGCGGGCCCGATGTTCTCGAGTACGGCGAGATGATGCAGATCTACGCCGACGTGTCCGGCCTGCGCCGCCGGGCCATCATCGTCCTGCCGTTCCTGACGCCGACGATCGCCAGCTGGTGGGTGGGACTGGTGACCCCGATACCGCCGGGGCTGGCGCAGCCGCTGGTGGAATCGCTCGAGTGTGATGCCGTGGCCGACGAACACGACATCGATGACGTCATTCCGCCTCCGTCGGGCGGGCTCACGCCCTACCGCGAGTCGGTGGAACTCGCCCTCGAGTACAGCGAACAGCGCGGAGGCGAACCGTCCTGGACACCGCCGAGCCCGGCCGCACCGCGACCCAATGACCCGGACTGGTCCGGTGATCTGCTGTTGAGCGACTCCGTGGCCGACAGCACCGACCGCAGTCCCGACGCGGTATGGCAGGCCTTGACGCACCGCGGCCGCCGCTGGCAGGTCCAGTCCGAGAACCGCGGAGTGGACGCCCGACTGCTCGACCGCGGCCGGCTACCCGGGGTTGCGGCGCTGAACGTGCAGGTCAGTGCGCGCGACGACGGACGCACCGGTTACACGCAGACGGCGACGTTCTGTCCTCGCGGGCTGCCCGGGCGCCTGTACGCCGTCACCGCCTGGCAGATCCGGCGGAAGCTCTTGCGGCGCAACCTCTTCAGCTAGGACGACTTCAGCTAGGGACGACGAAGCGCCGAGGCGTTGTCGTTCTCCGACTGCACCGCACCGGCACGGGCGGCGTTGGACAGCATGTGCTCGATGACGTTCTTGCCGAGTGCGGTCTCACTGGGCAGCTCGATCGGATAGTTGCCGTCGAAGCAGGCCGCGCACAACCGTGAGGCGGGCTGTTCGGTGGCGCTGATCATGCCGTCGATGGAGATATAGCCCAGGGTGTCCGCACCGATGGCGTGGCGCACGGCGTCGATCATCTCGCCCTGCGAACCCTCGGCGTTGGCGGCGTTGGCGATCAGCTCGGCCGGCGAGGCGAAGTCGATGCCGTAGAAGCACGGCCATTTCACCGGCGGCGAGGCGATCCGTACGTGCACCTCGAGCGCACCGGCTTCGCGCAGCATCCGGATCAGGGCGCGCTGGGTGTTCCCCCGCACGATGGAGTCGTCGACGACGATGAGTCGCTTGCCGCGGATCATCTCGCGCAGCGGGTTGAGTTTGAGCCGGATACCCAGCTGGCGAATGGTCTGCGACGGCTGGATGAAGGTGCGCCCGACGTAGGCGTTCTTCATCAGACCCTGACCGAACGGGATGCCGGACTCCTGGGCGTAGCCGACCGCCGCCGGTGTGCCGGATTCGGGGACACCGATCACCAGGTCGGCGTCGATGGGCTGCTCGCGGGCGAGCCTGCGACCGATGTCGACGCGGGTGGAGTGCACCGAGCGACCGCCGATGGTGCTGTCGGGACGGGCCAGGTAGACGTATTCGAAGACGCACCCCTTGGGGGTGGGGTTGGCGAAGCGGGTGGAGCGCACCCCGTCGGCGTCGATGGCCAGCAGTTCCCCGGGTTCGATGTCGCGCACGAAAGAGGCGCCGACGATGTCGAGGGCGGCGGTCTCCGACGCCACCACCCAGCCGCGGTCCAGCCGGCCGAGCGCCAGCGGGCGGACACCGTGCGGGTCGCGCGCCGCGTAGAGGGTGTTCTCGTCCATGAACGTCAGGCAGAAGGCGCCGCGCACCGTGGGGAGCAGTTCGAGGGCGGCCTGCTCCAGACTGGAGTCGGCCGCACCGTGGGCCAACAACGCACCCAGGATGTCGGAGTCGGTGGTGGCCGAGGCAACCGCAGTGGCGCCCATCAAGCCCGCTTCGCGGGCACGTGCCGCGAGTTCGGTGGTGTTGACCAGGTTGCCGTTGTGCCCCAGGGCCACACCCGTGCCCGCGGCGGTGTTGCGGAACACCGGCTGGGCGTTTTCCCAGGTGGTCGAGCCCGTGGTGGAGTAACGGCAGTGGCCGACGGCGACATGGCCGGGCATGGCGGCCAGCGTCTGCTCGTCGAAGACCTGGCTGACCAGCCCGAGGTCCTTGAACACCAACACCTGGGAGCCGTCGGCAACGGCGATGCCCGCCGCTTCCTGCCCGCGATGCTGCAGCGCATACAAGCCGTAGTAGGTGAGCTTGGCGACCTCTTCGCCAGGGGCCCAGACTCCGAAGACACCGCATTCCTCGGCGGGGGCATTCTCGAGTTCGATCGGTTCAGCGGTCACGTGGGGGCTGCTCCTGGGAAGCGTTCGGGTGACCCGACCAGTCTACGGTCTCCTGCGGGCGCAGAGGTACCACGGACGAGGCGGTTTGCGGTGGGTCCAACGACGGCGCGGCGAGCCGCATTCCCGGTGCGGTCTCCGGCGGCGGGGTCCCACCCGACGAAATTCCCGGGGTGCGCACGCGAATATGGTTGTGCCGCAATGGGTCCGAAGTGCTTTCGGCCGCCGGTTTCGGCGGTTCGGCGTTGGGATGATCAGGCCGGTCCCCCGGCCCCCGCACCGGTTGCGGGTCGTACAACTGATCCGGTGGTGATGTGTGTCACGCGTCGATACTGTCGAATTGACCGGCAGCGCAGTCCGGTGGAGCCCGTTGACGCGGGTTGCGTTCCGCTTCACGGTCATCTATTTCGGGCTGTTCTGCCTGCTCTTCGCTCAGATTTTGTACATGTTCACCGGGGTGATCGGCCTCGTGCTGCCGGACAACGCGGTGTGGTGGCAGATGCTGACGTTGGCCCCGCTCTGGGCGTGGGTCGGCCGGTCGGTGTTCGGCGTCGACGCCACCCTGCACCCCGACTCCCACAGCGGCGATCAGGCCGCCATCTGGGTGATGATGTTCGTCCTGCTGGTGGTCGCGGCCGTCGCCACCGCGGTGTGGACGGCGCTGGACCGACGTGTCGAGTACACCCGGCTGCATGCGTGGTTCCTGGTGTTCGCCCGGTTGTGCCTGGGTGGCCAGATGCTGTTCTACGGGATGGCCAAGCTGATTCCCACCCAGATGCCCGAGCCGCCGCTGTCGGCGCTGCTGCAACCCTTCGGTGAGTTCAGCCCGGCGTCGGTGCTGTGGCTTCAGGTCGGCAGTTCCCACCCGTACGAGATGCTGCTCGGCGCCGCCGAGGTGGCCGGGGGCCTGCTGCTGTTCCTGCCCCGGACCGCGACACTAGGTGCGTTGATCAGCCTGGCCAGCATGGCCCAGGTGTTCGTGCTGAACATGACCTTCGACGTTCCGGTGAAGATCCTGTCCTCGCACCTGCTGATGCTCAGTGCGGTTGTCCTGGCCCCGCAACTGCGCCGGCTCGCCGACGTCCTGGTGTTCGCCCGGTTCGCGGCGCCCGTGGCACAGCCGGCCCTGTTCGACTCCCCGCGCCGTAACCGGGTCGCCGCCGCGGTGCAGGTGGCGATCGGCGGATGGATGCTGGCCGGCGCGGCCGTGGGCGGCTGGACCGCGTGGAACACCTACGGCGGCGGCGCACCCGAACCAGATCTCTACGGAATGTGGACGGTCACCGACTTCGAGCGGGACGGCGTTCGGGTCCCTCCGCTGATCACCGACGAGAACCGCTGGCAGAGGATCGTTTTCGACGCTCCCGGGGCAGCCACCGTGCAGCACATGGACGGCAGCCTGCAGCCCGCCGGCGCCGAGGTGGATCTTGATGCCGGCACCCTCGCCGTGTCGGGCCCCGACGCTCCGCCGGCCGAATTCACCGTCGGCCGCCCCGCCCCCGACCGGCTGACTCTGGACGGCACCATCGCGGGCACACCGGTCCGCATGGCCTTACAGCTGGAGGATCCGCAGCGGTTCACCCTGCTGAATCGGGGTTTCCACTGGGTGCAGGACTATCCGTTCTTTCGCTGAGCGGTACCAGGGGAAGCCACGCACCTATCTCCGCGGCTCGTGACCCCGACAACGACAACACCCCCGCCGCGGCGGCGTCGTCCACCGACATCAGGCCGGTGGCCAACAGCAGCCAGGTTCGGGGGTCCGTCTCGACGACGTTGGGCGGCGTTCCCCGCGTGTGACGCGGGCCGGCGATGCACTGCACCGCGACGAACGGCGGAACGCGCACCTCCACCGACGCGCCGGGAGCCGCGGCGGCCAGGCTGCGGGCGGTGAGACGCACCGCGTCGGCGGTCAGCGTCCGCTGCGGCGCGGGCGTGGCCTCGTCGCGCAACCAGTCCTCGACGGCCAGCACGGCGGCGCGGGTCTTCACGGGGTCGGCGGTGTTGCGGGCGGCCATACCTCAGTATCGGCCCCCACCAATGAAAGAAAGCCACCGCACGTTGAGACGCCTACCGTGGTGCCATGGCCTTCAAACCCCACGAAATCGCCTACCTCAACGACGCCGACCTCGGCCGGCTCGCCACCGTCCAACCCGACGGCACCGTGCAGAACAGTCCCGTCGGCTTCAGCTTCAACGAGCAGCTCGGCACCATCGACATCTACGGCTACCAGATGTCCCGCAGCCAGAAGTTCCGCAACATCAAGACCAACCCGTCCGTGGCGTTCGTCGTCGACGACATCGCGTCCCGTGATCCCTGGCGGGTGCGTTGCCTGGAGATCCGCGGCACGGCCGAACAAGCCGAGACCGATTCGGCGGGAACCGAAGACAACGGCGACAGTCTCGACACCGCCATCATCCGGATCACGCCGCGACGCATCATCAGCTTCGGTATCGACGACACCGACACCCCGCCGCACCTGCTCAAGGCCGACAGCCGCGACGTGCCGACTACCGCCGACTGAGGTCGCGGGACTGCACCAGCAGCGCCGCCACGGCACCGGCCTCGTTGATCGCCAGGTGCGCCAATGCCGGCGCGAGCAGGCTTCCGGTGCGCTCGGCCAGCAGTGCGAACACCCAGCCGGCGATTCCGGTGACGAGCACGGTCGCGGCCACCGGCTCACCGGCGCCGCGTGCGTCGACGACATGACTCAACCCGAAGGCGCAGGCTTGCAGCAACTTGCCCCACCGCGGGCCGAACGCGGCTGCGGCCGCGGTGCCGAGCGCTCCGCGGTATGCGGTCTCCTCGGCCCAGATGGTGCCCAGGGGAATCTCCACCGCCAGCCACTTCCACGCGGGGTTGGGTAAAGCGCGCTGCCGCATCGCCGTTCGCACCGCGGGCACCGCTGTGGTGGCCACGACGCCTGCGGCCACCACGGCAGAAGTGGCAGTGCCGGCGCGCAATCCGCGGGCGTGTAGGCCGGGCCGCGCTCCGGCGCCGACCGCGAGTGCGGTGCCCAGGCCGGCCTGGATCAGTGGGTGCCGCCGGCCAGGGATCTGCAGGCCGGCGGTGCCGCTCCAGGCCACCAGACCGGCCGCGAGAGCCAGCGCCCGCAGTTGGTCCTCAGTACTCCGGACCATCGGCGGCCGCCGTCTCCTCGAGTGCGCCGCGGATCCGTTCGGTGTCCGCCGGCGTCCACCCCGGCGGCGGCGCCACCGCGGCCCAGCCGTCCAACACAGATTGTCCGTAGTTGTGCCCGTGCCCGCCCGGCACCCCGGACGCGTTCGTCATATCGGCACTGACCTGCCAGAACGTGACGATGGGATACCACCGCATGGATGCTGTGCGGTCCCGGCCCGGCGGTTCGCGCAACCAATCCGGGCGGGAGAACAGCAGATCCGGTGACCACCACACGATGGGGTCGGACGGATGCTGCAGGAACAGCACCCGGGTGCCCTCCCAGGGCGCCTCGGTGTCCCGGTGGATCTCGGCCGGGTCGTTGGCCGGTGAGAAGCGCACCGTGCGGCCGTTGTCATATCGCGGGTGCACTTCGGGCGTGCCGGGGTCGCGGCGCACGATCAGCGCGTCCCACAGTGGGCTGGCGTTCGGCGGCCCCACCCAGAGCACGGAATCGAAGCCCATCCGCGAGACGTCCGGCAGGAACCCGAATGCCGCCTGCCCCGCCATCGAGCCCAGACTCTCGCCGTAGAGCACCAGTTTCGGCCGGTCGTCCGGAGGCAGGTCCACCCACCGCTCGTGGACGGCGTGGATCAGCATCCGGCCGGAATCCATCGAGGTCTGCTGGTCGCCGAGGAACGAGATCCAACTGGGCAGGTAGGAGTACTGCAACGCCACCATCGCGGTATCGCCGTTGTACATCAACTCCAGCGCGCGGGCCGCCACCGGATTCACCCAGCCGGTGCCCGTCGTCGGGATGATCACCAGCAGTTCACGATCGAAGGCACCGGTGCGTTCCAGCTCGGACAGCAACACCGCCATGCGGGCTTCCGCGGTCTCGGCGGTCTGCAACCCGGCGTACACCCGTACCGGTTCCAAGGCCGGCCTACCGTTGACCTCCTCCAGCTCCTCGGCGTCGGGACCGCTGGCCACGAAGTTTCGGCCCTGGAACCCCAGCGTGTCCCAGGCGGCGAAAGATTCTGGGCTGCCTGATTTCTCAGGAGCCACCGGCTGCTCGATCCCCTCGCCGGTGGTGAAGTCCTGAGGCTGGAACACCCGGTTGGCGCCCGCCAGGAACCCGCGCAACAGCACACCGTTGATCAGCGTGATCACCAGCACCGCCATCACCGCGGTTCCGATGAACAGGGCCACCTCGTCATTGAGACGCCAGCGCCGGATCAGGAAGCGCGCCAACACCTTGATGGCATCCAGCAGTATCCGCGCCACCCCGACCAACAGGGCACAGACCAGGACCGCCAACAGCACCGTGCGGTAATAGCCCAGCGTCGCAGGGCCTTCGATCCCCATCAGTGCCGAAACCTGACGTTGCCAGGCAGCCGCGGGCACGATGGTCAGAAGGCACGCCGCCACCGCTGCGGCCACGGTGGCCGTCTTCAGCAGGGTCAGCACCCGCTTCGACGGCGGCCACCATGGTTTCCGGCGTAACACCATGCGCCGGAAGAGTTTTCCCAGCGCCACACCGATGCCGTACCCGATGGCGGCGTTGATACCGCCGATCAGGCCGGCGAACAACCAGTCCCGCGGCAGCAGTGACGGCGTGAGCGACAGGCAGAAGAACAGCGCACCCACCGCGACGCCGGTGAAGTCGAGCCGGACCAGTCCCCACGCCCATTCCAACAGGGGGTGACGGTCACGCGACTCCCCCGCGACCGTCATCGGCGCGGGCTCACCCGAACAACTTCGGCAGCACACCTTCCCAGGTGCTGCGCAGCTCGGTCAGCGGGATGCTGAACTGGCCCTGGACCTCGACGGCATCCGAACCCTGATCCACCACGCCGACGCGGACGGCCGGGAGAGCGCGCGCCTCGCACATCGAGACGAATCGGCTCTCCTCGGTGCGCGGCACCGCAACCAGCACCCGGCCCGAGGACTCCGAGAAGAGGAAGACGAACGGGGCCCCCTCTTCCTGCCAGCCTTCGGGCAGCAGGATCCGGCAACCGGTTTCACCGGCCAGCGCGCCTTCGACGACGGCCTGCATCAGGCCACCCTCGGAGAGGTCATGCGCCGCGGACACCAGGCCGTCGCGGGAGGCGGCGGCCAGCACCTCGGCCAGCAACTTCTCGCGCTCCAGGTCCACCTTCGGCGGTACCCCACCGAGGTGCCCGGCGCTGACCTGAGCCCAGATCGAGCCGTCGAACTCGTCGCGGGTGTCACCCAGCAGGATCAAGGTCTCGCCCGGCTCGGTGCCGAAACCGGTCGGGATCCGGCGGGCCACGTCGTCGATCACCCCGAGGACACCGACCACCGGCGTCGGCAGGATCGCCGTGGACCCGGTCTGGTTGTAGAAGCTGACGTTGCCTCCGGTCACCGGAATGCCCAGTGCCGCACAGCCATCGGCGAGTCCTCGCACCGCCTGGGCGAACTGCCACATCACGCCCGGATCTTCCGGCGATCCGAAGTTCAGGCAGTTGGTCACCGCCACCGGCACCGCGCCCGTCACGCCGACATTGCGGTAGGCCTCGGCCAGCGCCAGCTGCGCGCCGGTGTACGGGTCCAGCTGGGTGTAGCGGCCGGAGGCATCGGTGGACAAGGCGATACCGCGGCCGGTCTGCTCGTCGATGCGCAGCACACCACCGTCGGCATGCTCGGCGAGCACGGTGTTACCGCGGACGTAACGGTCGTACTGCTCGGTGATGAACGCGCGACTGCACAGGTGCGGACTGCCCAGCATCGAGAGCACCGTCGCACGCAGTTCGTCACCGGTCTGCGGGCGGGGCAGCGAGGCCGTGGTGTCGGCGATCAGTGCGTCCTGAGTGTCGGGGCGCTGCACCGGCCGCTGGTAGACGGGGCCTTCGTGGGCCACCGTGCGTGGAGGCACATCGACGACGGTCTCGCCGTGCCAGGTGATGTGCAGGCGGTCACCGTCGGTGACCTCGCCGATGACCGACGCCAGCACCTCCCACTTTCGACAGATCGCCATGAACGCGTCCACGTTCTCGGGTGCGACGACGGCGCACATCCGTTCCTGGGACTCACTGGAGAGAATCTCGGCGGGGGTCATGTACTTGGCTCGCAGCGGCACCTTGTCCAACTCGATGGCCATGCCGCCGTCGCCGGCGGCTGCGAGTTCAGAAGTGGCACAGGACAAACCGGCACCACCGAGGTCCTGGATGCCGATCACCACGCCGGCGGCGTACAACTCGAGACAGCACTCGATGAGCACCTTCTCCATGAACGGGTCGCCCACCTGCACGCTGGGGAGCTTCTTGCGGCCGGCACCGGACTCGTCGCCGCCGAAGGTGTCCGACGCCAGCACCGACACACCACCGATGCCGTCGAGGCCGGTCCGGGCACCGAACAGGATGATCTTGTTCCCGGCACCGGAAGCGAACGCAAGGTGCAGATCCTCTTTGCGCAGCACCCCGACACACAGCGCGTTCACCAGGGGGTTGCCCGCATACGACTCGTCGAAGATGGTTTCGCCGCCGATGTTGGGCAGACCGAGCGAGTTGCCGTAGCCGCCGACACCGCGCACCACACCGTCGAGCACGCGGCGGGTGTCGGGCGCGTCGGCCGCGCCGAAGCGCAGCTGGTCCATCACGGCCACCGGGCGCGCGCCCATCGCCATGATGTCGCGGACGATGCCGCCGACGCCGGTGGCCGCCCCCTGGTAGGGCTCCACGTACGACGGGTGGTTGTGCGATTCGACCTTGAACGTGACGGCCCAGCCGTCCCCGATGTCGACAACGCCGGCGTTCTCGCCGATGCCGGCGAGCATGCCGGCGCGCATCTCATCGGTGGTGGTCTCCCCGAAGTAGCGCAGGTGCACCTTGGAGGACTTGTAGGAGCAGTGCTCGCTCCACATCACCGAGTACATGGCCAGCTCGGCGTCGGTGGGGCGGCGGCCGAGGATCTCGCGGATGCGCTCGTACTCGTCATCCTTGAGGCCCAGTTCGCGGAAGGGCTGCGGCTGTTCGGGGGTGGCGACGGCCCGCCCCACGGTATCGATCTCTTGGGTGAGCTCAGACGTCACCGCAACAGTTTATTCGTTCTGGGTGCGGGCGAATGCCCGCGCCGCCGCGGGGGCGCCGAATCCGTGCAACAACACGCTGCCGAGCACCACCGCGACCATGATCAACAGGATGGTGTTCTCGTCGTCACCGCCGAGCAGATTGAACGCCAGCAGGCCGAACACGATCGAGGAGGCGCCGCGGGGCCCCAACCAGCCCAGCAACAACCGCTCTGACCAGGAGAACTTCGATCGCACCATGGCCAGCGCGACGGGCAGCATGCGCACCAGGGTCAGCGCCAGCAGACAGAACACCACGATGCCGGCGGTCAGGTCGGCCCGCCAGTATGCGATCAACGCCACACCGCCCAACACGAACCACATGGCCGCACTGAGCAGGAAACCGATGTCCTCGAGCAGTTCGAGTTCGCGTTCGGCGTCCCGGGACTTGCGGACCACGTGGTAGCCGATACCGCACAGGAACGCCGCGACGAAGCCGTTGGCATCGAGGCCGAGGCTCAGGGTGTAGGCCAGCGCCGGGGCCAGGACCACGATGATGCGCCGCGACTGTCCGGTCATCAGGCCCATGCGGTCGGCGGTGTTGGCCGCCGCGGCCAGCCCGGCGCCGACACACAACCCGAGGACGATGGCGATGACGGCATGCGGGACGGCCGCGCCGAGTTCCGCCCAGAAGGAGCCGGCGCTGTCCTGGTTGTCGGCGACCGCCAGGGCGAAGACGAAGATCGGCGAGACGATGCCGTCGTTGTAGCCGGCCTCGACGTTGAGCAGGTTGCGGACGCGCGAGGGCACCTGGTGGTCGTGGACGATCCGCGGGGCCGGCGCGAAATCGATGGGCACCACGATGCAGGCGATGAGCAGCACCACGGCCACCGACATTCCGGGCAACAGCCACAGCCCCAGCAGCACCGCCAGCGCCAGGCTCAGCGGCAGGGCAACGAACAGCAGACGGGTCGCCGAACGGGGGTACGCCCCGAGCAGTCCGGAGCGGATGGCGTTCGCATCGACGAAAAGCAGGACCGCCAGGATGATCTCGGCGACGTGCTGGGCGGTTTCTGAGTTCAGGGTGTCGGCGAGCGTGCCATGCGTGGTGTACTCCACCACCGCTCCGGCAACCACCAGGAACAGCGGCGCGGTGATACGCCACCTCTCCAGCCGCGTGGCCGACAGCGCCCATCCGGCCAGGACGACCGAGACGATGACGATCGACAGGAGCACGGCTGGAATCTAACCAGCCGCGGCGGGTTCAGTCCGTGGCTGCGGCAACACAGAAGGCGTTGCCGTCCGGGTCGGCGAAGACCACCCACTGGAACTCCTCGCCGAAATCATGACGACCGGTCTCCACCGCTCCCAGCGACACCAGTCGTTCCACCTCCTGCTCGAGGTCGGGTGCCGCGAGATCGAGGTGGACCCGGTTCTTGCCCGGCGTCGGGTCGTCCACGTGCTGGAACCCCAGGTTCGGGCCGCTGTCCTGAACCACCACGACGAACTCCCCGGGAACCACCGGGTTGACCGCACCGTCGACGACGGTGCCCCACCATTGGGCGAGACGGTCCGGGTCGGTGCAGTCGAACGTGATCATCTCCACGGCCAGGCTTCGTGATGTCATGACGCCCACGCTAAGTCAGGCCGGTGACAGAAACGCCCGTAATGCCGCGGCGTACGCGGCGACGTCGTGGGCGCCCATGAGTTCGCGCGCCGAGTGCATGGCCAGCTGCGCGGCACCGACGTCGACGGTCGGGATCCCGGTGCGCGCCGAGGTCATCGGGCCGATGGTGGACCCGCAGGGCAGATCCGCGCGATGTTCGTACCGCTGCAACGGCACCCCGGCCTGGCGGCAGGCCAACTCGAAGGCCGCGGCGGTGCGCCCGTCGGTGGCATAACGCAGATTCGGCTGCACCTTCAGCACGGGCCCGCCGTTGATCTCGATCAGGTGGCCGGGTTCGTGGCGCTCCGGGTAATTCGGGTGCGTCGCGTGCGCCATGTCGCCGGAGGCGACGATCGACCCGGTGAGCACCCGCAGGAAGTCCTCGCGGTTGCCTCCGGCCGCCAGCACGATGCGCTCCAGCGTGGTGATCAGCAGGTCCGACTGGGCACCGTGATCCGACGTCGAGCCCACTTCCTCGTGGTCGAACAACGCCAGCACCGGGATGACCCAAGCCGAGTCCGCCGCCAGCAGCGCTTCCAGCCCGGCATAACAGGTGCCCTGGTTGTCCAGCCGAGGTGCGCTGACGAACTCGGCTTGCGCTGTCCCTGGACCCCACACCGCCGAGGCCGTGAGGTCGTGGGTCATCAGATCGAAGGCCAGCACGTCGCCCGGATCGATGTCGGCTTGCTGCGCCACGTGGTCGACGAACGAGACCGGCCGATCACCGGTCCCCCACACCGCGTTGACATGTCGCTGCGGGTCCAGGCTCACGCCCTTGCGGTCATCGGATAGATGGATCGCCAATTGGGGCACCCGCAACAGCGGGTGATCGATGCGGATCAGCTTGTGCGCGATGCCCGTCGGGCTGGCGGTGTCCCGGACCGACAGCCGCCCGCTGACACCGAGATCACGGTCCAGCCACGAGTTGAGCCAGGCGCCGCCGTAGGGCTGCAACGCCACCACCGACCAGCCGGCCACCGCGCGGTCCGGATGTTGTTTGACGCGCAGGTTCGGACTGTCGGTGTGCCCGCCGACCACCCGGAACGGCCGACCGGTGGCACCCGTACTGTCCCAGGCGATCAGGGACCCGGCGCGCAACACGAAATAGCGTCCGCTGCCGGGCCAGGCATCGGCTTCGGCCAGTTCGGTGTAGCCGGCGGCGCGCAGGCGAGCGGCCGCTGTCTCGCAGACGTGGTACGGCGACGGCGACGCATCGATGAACTCACACAAGCTATGGGGGCTAGCAGGCATATTCACCATCTTTGTCGTTACGGGCGCGGGGTTTGCCGTTAGGGTCACTTCGTGCCTGACCCGCAACCCCAGTCGATCCTGGCGCCGTTGACGCCTGCGGCCATCTTCCTGGTGGCCACGATCGCCGATGGCGGCGCCGAAACCGTGCACGACGCCCTACCCGATCTGTCGGGTCTGGTGCGTGCGGTCGGGTTCCGCGATCCCACGAAGAACTTGTCGATGATCACCTCGATCGGCTCGCAGGCCTGGGACCGCCTGTTCGCCGGACCCCGGCCGGCCGAGCTGCATCCGTTCATCGAGATCAACGGACCCCGCCATCGTGCGCCCGCCACCCCGGGCGACCTGTTGTTCCACATCCGCGCCGAATCCCTGGACTTCTGTTTCGAACTCGCCGGGCATGTCGCCCGGGCGATGGCCGGAGCCATCACCGTCGTCGACGAGGTGCACGGATTCCGGTTCTTCGACAACCGCGACCTGATGGGTTTCGTCGACGGCACGGAGAACCCCGATGGGCGGATAGCGGTGAACGCCACTGCGATCGGTGCCGAGGATCCTGATTTCGCCGGCGGTTGTTATGTCCACGTCCAGAAGTACGTGCATGACATGGGCGCGTGGAATGCGTTGTCGGTCACCGAGCAGGAGCGTGTGATCGGCCGCACCAAACTCGAAGACATCGAACTCGACGACGACGTCAAGCCGGCCGACTCACACGTGGCGCTCAACGTGATCGCCGACGCCGACGGCAACGAGCTCAAGATCGTCCGCCACAACATGCCTTTCGGGGAGATCGGCAAGGGCGAGTTCGGTACGTACTACATCGGCTACTCGCGCACCCCGACGGTCACCGAACGCATGCTGGACAACATGTTCCTCGGTGACCCGCCCGGTAACACCGACCGCATCCTGGACTTCTCCACCGCACTCACCGGTGGCCTGTTCTTCAGTCCCTCCGCAGATTTTCTCGACGACCCGCCTGCGCTTCCGGACTCCGCGCAGGCTCTCGGAATTGTAGAAGCACCTCCCTCACATCAAGGCTCTCTGGCCATCGGCAGTCTGAAAGGACAACCGCAATGAACAATCTCTACCGCGAACTGGCGCCGATCACCGCGGCCGCGTGGGCGGAGATCGAACTCGAGGCGTCGCGAACCTTCAAGCGGCACATCGCCGGTCGGCGGGTTGTCGACGTCAGCGAGCCCGGTGGACCGGTGACCGCGGCAGTCAGCACCGGCCATCTGCTCGACGCCCCGGCCCCCAGCGACGGAGTGCTGGCGCACCTGCGGGAGAGCCGCCCGCTGGTGCGGTTGCGAGTTCCGTTCACGGTCAACCGGATCGACATCGACGATGTGGAACGCGGGTCACAGGACTCGGACTGGGATCCCGTCAAGGACGCCGCCAAGAAGCTGGCGTTCGTCGAGGACCGCGCGATCTTCGAGGGCTACGACGCCGCGGGTATCGGCGGGATCCGCAAGTGCAGCTCGAATCCGCCGCTTTCGCTGCCGGAGGACCCCCGGGAGATCCCGGATGTGATCGCCCAGGCGCTGTCCGAACTGCGGCTCGCCGGTGTCGACGGCCCGTACGCGGTTCTGTTGTCCGCGGACACCTACACCAAGGTCGCCGAGACCACCGCGCACGGGTATCCGATCCTCGAGCACATCAACCGGCTGATCGACGGTGACATCATCTGGGCCCCCGCGATCGACGGTGCGTTCGTATTGTCCACGCGCGGAGGTGATTTCGACCTGCAGTTGGGCACCGACGTGTCCATCGGGTATCTGTCGCACGATGCGAACACGGTGCAGCTGTACCTGGAGGAGACGCTGACGTTCCTCTGCTACACCGCCGAGGCGTCGGTGGCGCTGAGCTGCCCCTGAGTTCCGGCTGCGGAGCTCAGGCGGTGAGCACCGCGTCGAGAGCGGAGAAGAAGATCCCCAGGCCGTCATCGGAGGGTCCGGTGAGCGCCTCGGTGGCGTGCTCGGGGTGCGGCATCAGGCCCACGACGCGGCCGTTGGCCGAGCTGATGCCCGCGATGTCGCGCTGGGAGCCGTTGAGGTTGTCGACATACCGGAACACCACGCGGCCCTCGCCCTCGAGTTCGTCGAGCACCTCATCGGAGGCGACGTAGCGGCCCTCGCCGGACTTCAACGGCACCAGGATCTCGGCGCCCGGGTCGTACCGGGAGGTCCACGCGGAGTTCGTGCCGTCAACGCGCAGCCAGATGTCGCGGCACACGAAGTGCAGGCCCTCGTTGCGGGTCAGCGCACCCGGCAGCAGTCCTGTCTCACACAGCACCTGGAAGCCGTTGCAGATGCCGAGCACCGGCATGCCGCGCTCGGCAGCGGCCACCACCTCACCCATCACGGGGGCGAATCGGGCGATGGCCCCGGCGCGCAGATAGTCACCGTAGGAGAAGCCGCCGGGCACGATCACCGCGTCGACACCCTTGAGGTCGGCGTCGGCGTGCCACAGACTCACCGGCTCGGCACCGGCGAGCCGCACCGCGCGGGCGGCGTCGACGTCGTCGAGGGTGCCGGGGAAGGTGATGATCCCGACGCGAGCGCTCATGAAGGCTCCCGGCTGACGGTCCAGTCTTCGATCACGGTGTTGGCCAACAGCGATTCGGCGATCTCGGCCAGGGCTTCGTCGCCTACGCTGTCGTCGACTTCGAGTTCGAAGCGCTTGCCTTGCCGCACATCTGAGATGCCGCCGTGTCCGAGCCGGCCCAAGGCACCGACGATCGCCTGGCCCTGCGGGTCGAGAATCTCGGCCTTGGGCATCACATGGACAACTACCCGGGCCACGTGCGGCTCCTCACTTCAAAAGACACTGCTGGATGCGTGTGGTCGGGCACAAGTCTATCCACACGAGGACAGGTAGGCCGCGCAGAGCGCCTCCGTCATGACTGCGAGCACCTGCCGGTCGGGTGGGGCCGACCAGGGAATCGGCGGCGCCCCCGGCGGCGGTGGTGTGGCCCAGAACACCAGCTCGGCGATGCTGCTGCTCTGCGGGTGCGCCACCAGGTACTGGTGCACCAGCTGCGGGCCGGTGAGCACGGCCGCCAGTGCCCCGTCACGGTCGGTGGTCACCGACGGCGACAACGGCGGCGCGATCACCTGACAGGCCCGCAACGCCGCCTTGGCCTGCTCGAACGCCGCGGTGACCAGCTGACCGCCGTACGATGTCTCGCCTCGCCAGTGGATGATCTGGGCCCGCATCTGCCACTGTCCGGGCGGGGCCTGCACTTCGGCCCTGGCCGCCACCGCGTAGGTGCGGGGATCGTCGGCCGGCAGCGGGATGGAGCACAGCTCCTCGGCGTAGAACCGCGGCCTGAGCACCGGAGCGGCCAGGCCGGCCAGCGGCGGCCACGTCACGGTCGTGTTCGGCGACGGCGGCGCCGGCCATGCGGTGTCCGGTATCCGATCGCACGTCGGCGGGCAGGTCTCCGGCAAGCCCGCAGCCACCGGCGCCACCACCAGGCCCCCTCCCACGAGCACCCCTGCCAGCACCGCGGCCAAGATCACGCGGACCATCGCACCCCCCTCGGTACCCCTGGCGCACAATCGTAGGCATGGAACTGACGCATTTCGGCCATTCGTGCCTTCTGGCGAGCTTTCCGCAGACCACCGTGCTGTTCGACCCGGGCACGTTCTCTCACGGGTTCGAGGGCATCACCGGGCTCTCGGCGATCCTCATCACCCACCAGCATCCCGACCACGCCGACCCCGAACGGTTACCGGCCCTGGTGGAGGCCAACCCACAGGCCGCGCTCTACGCCGACCCGCAGACCGCGGCACAGCTCGGCGGCGCGTGGACGGCCGTCAACGTCGGCGACGAACTGTCCATCGGCGAACTCACCGTCCGCGGCGTGGGGGGCAGGCATGCGGTGATCCACCCGGATCTGCCTGTGATCGACAACATCTCGTACCTGGTCGGCGACGGAGAGCATGCCGCCAAGCTGATGCACCCCGGCGACGCGCTGTTCGTGCCCGACGAGCCCGTGGACGTGCTGGCCACCCCTGCGGCCGCGCCGTGGATGAAGATCTCCGAGGCCGTCGACTATCTGCGGGCCGTCGCGCCCACCCACGCCGTGCCCATCCACCACGGCATCGTCGCCCCCGAAGCACGGGGCATCTACTTCGGTCGGCTCAGCGAGATGACCGACACCGACTTCCGCGTGCTGGAGGAAGAAACGTCCACTCCGCTATGACCCGGGTGGCGTTCACCGGCCACATCGCCGGGTTCGGGAGTCTGGCCGGTATCCGCATGGTCGTCGGGATCTGGCAGGAGTCACCGTTCGGCAGCTTCTCCGATGTCATGGTGCAAACCCCCGACGGTGTCCGCACACTGCTCGCACCGTCGGCCGAGGTCGCCGAATTCATCTCCGCCACTTATTCTTTCGACTATATGCACACCGGTGAAGTGTCCACCGAGTTGACGTCGGACCGGCTGGCGGTCACCGCTGCGACCCTGGATGTCAGCGTGGCGATCGGCGGGCCCGCCCGTTTCGACGGCCTGTTGCGCCTGGTACCGGGATTCCTGGCGACCACGCCGGTGTGGCTGCGGCTCATCGATCCGGTGGCGGCGCGGTTGGTGCCCGGGGTGCACACCGCCGGCACCGCCGGGCAGGGCCGCCGCGAGTACTACGGGGTGCGACGGACGCGGCGCATCGTCGGGGTTTCCGGGCGCTACGAGTCGACGCCCCTGGGCGGTCTGGCGGATCTGTCACCGCCGGTCCAGTTCGGCTTCTCCTCGGCCCCCGCCGCCCCGCAACTGGTGTCCGTCACCACCACCATCGACCTGTGATTTGGGCGCGCTCATAACCGCTGAGCGGTTATGAGCGCGCCCAAATCACGCGATGTCGCGGGCCGCGCCCCGGCCTGCTGCGCGGCCGGAGAAGATGCAGCCGCCGAGGAAGGTGCCTTCCAGCGCGCGGTAGCCGTGCACGCCGCCGCCGCCGAAGCCGGCGACCTCACCGGCGGCATACAGGCCCGGGATCGGGGAACCACCGTCGGCGAGCACTCGGGAGTCGAGGTCGGTTTCCAACCCGCCCAACGTCTTTCGCGTCAGGATGTGCAGCTTGACCGCGATCAGCGGACCCGCTTTGGGGTCGGTGAGCCGGTGCGGTGCGACCACCCGGGTGATCCGGTCGGCCAGATACGCCCGCGCTCCGCGGATCGCGGTGATCTGACCGTCTTTGGTGTAACGGTTGGCCACCTCGCGGTCGCGCGCGGTCACCTCGGCTTCCACCGCCGCGAAGTCGAGCTGCTCCACCTCCGGCAGCTCGTTCATCTTCGTCACCAGTTCCCGAAGCGACCCGGCACTGACAAAATCGACTCCGCGGTCGACGAACGCCTGAACCGGCGCCGGCGGTCCGGGTCGCACCCGCTGCAGCACCTTGCGGATGTCCCGTTCGGTGAGATCCGGGTTCTGTTCCTGCCCGGAGAGACTGAACTCCTTCTCGATGATCCGGGCGTTGAGGATGAACCAGGTGTAGTCATGCCCAGACCGCACGATGTGCTCCAGGGTGCCCAGGGTGTCGAAACCCGGATACAGCGGACCCGGCAGGCGCTTACCGGCGGCGTCCAGCCATAGTGACGACGGACCCGGCAGGATGCGGATGCCATGGTGGGGCCAGATCGGGTCGTAGTTGGTGATGCCCTCGGTGTAGTGCCACATCCGGTCCCGGTTGATCACCCGCGCGCCGATCGACTCGGTGATCTCGATCATCCGCCCGTCGACGTGCGCGGGCACCCCGGCCAACAGCTGATCCGGTACCCGCCCCATCCTCGGTGGCCAGTTCTTGCGGATCAAGTCCAGGTTGGCGCCTATCCCGCCGCTGGTGACGATCACCGCGGACGCACGGAATTCGAACTCGCCCACACTGTTTCGGGTTGACGCTTCACCACGCGCCGCTGACGACGGTTCCAGCACGGTGCCGCGGACACCGACCACGGCGCCGTTGTCGACGATCAGCTCGTCGACTTGGTGCCGGTACGCAAAGCGCACCCCGGTGTTGTCCTTCAGACGACGGGCGAATACGTCGACGAGTCCGGGCCCGGTGCCCCAGGTGATGTGGAACCTCGGCACCGAGTTCCCGTGCCCACGGGCGTCGTATCCGCCGCGTTCGGCCCACCCGACGAGCGGGAAGATCTGGTGCCCGCGTTCGCGCAGCCAACTGCGCTTCTCGCCGGCCGCGAAGTCGACGTAGGCGTGTGCCCATTGGCGGGGCCAGTAGTCCTCGGGGCGGTCGAAGCCGGCGGTGCCGAGCCAGTCCTGCAGCGCCAGTTCGTGGCTGTCCCGGATGCCGAGCCGCCGTTGTTCGGGGCTGTCGACGAGGAACAGTCCGCCGAAACTCCAGAACGCCTGCCCACCCAGGTTGGCGGCGTTCTCCTGGTCGACGAGCAGCACCTGCTTGCCTCGTTCGGCCAGCTCGCAGGCTGCCACCAAACCGGCGATACCGGCCCCGACCACGATGACGTCAGCGTCCATGACGCCAACGCTACTGACTACGCGGCGCCGAGCAGTGCAGGACGCGGCGACCACTGGTAGACGGTGGGGACGCAGCCGTGCATCAGTGCCAGGTCCACCGCGTCGAGCACGGCCTGGCGTGGTCCCGGCTTACGCAGCTGGCGGGCCGAGACGGCCAGCCGCACGATCCCGCCGCGCCGAGCGGTGCGCTCAGCCGACAGCACCAGCGTCCGGCACCACCACGGTTCGGTGAGGAAGCCGGCGCCGATGCCCAGCACGCGGGTGCGCAAGGTGGTGTCGCGCACCAGATCGGTGATCCCCGACAGCCCCGCCAGCAGCCGGAAGCCGTTGCGGGGCAACGCTAGCACCGCACCAGGCGATACCGACCAGCCCGGTGCGGCGAACAGCCGGGTACGCAATCCCATGTGGTCGAGCACCCGGTCGGCGGCCATCAGTCGCAGGTTGGCTTCATGGGCTTGCAGCACCGCGAATTCGCTGCGGCGGTGTTTGGTGGCGGCTTCGTCGTAGCCGTGCAGCACTATGGCGTCGCCACCGGCGCGCCGCTCGGTCAGCCAGTCGACGGTGGGTCTGTCGGCGTCGAGACGGTAGTCGCCCTTCAAGCGGGGCGCGACGAACCACGACAGCGGCACCGAACGGCTGGCCAGCTGCTCACGCAGCGCGACGATATCGGGCAGCGTGCGGTTGTCGATCCCGGAAACCGAGACGATCAGTTGCCCAGCCATGCCCGCAGTCTGGCAACCTCAGATGACCAGAGGGTGTCAGACACCCGGCGCCCAGGTGGCGTCTGTTGGTCCAGCCCGGCTAGTTCGGCAGGACGGCCTCGATGGCGCTGATCACCTCGGGATCGTCGGGCGTGGTCCGGGGCCGGAACCGGTTGGTCACCGTCGCACCCGGCGCGAGCAGGAATTTCTCGAAGTTCCACTGCACGTCACCGGCCTCGCCCGAGGCGTCGGCGGTCTTGGTGAGCTCAGCGTAGAGCGGGTGCCGTCCGGCGCCGTTGACGTCGGTCTTCTCCAGCAGCGGGAACGTCACGCCGTAGGTGGTGGAGCAGAACGTCTGGATCTCCTCGGCGGTGCCGGGCTCCTGGCCCATGAACTGATTGCACGGCACCCCGATCACCGTCAACCCGCGATCTGCATAGTCACGTGCCAGCTGTTCCAGTGCGCTGTACTGCGGGGTGAGGCCACATTTGGAGGCGACGTTGACCAGCAGGATCGCGCGGTCGGCGTAGTCGGCCAGGGACGTGGGCTCGCCGCTCAACGTCGTCAACGGAATATCGGTCAGGCTCATGAACCACGAACCTACCCGTCGAACAACATCCGTCCCATTCGCTCGGCCAGATCCATCGGATCGGCGGCGGCGATATCGGGGGTGAAGGCGTTGTTGAGCCAGAGCATCGAAAAGCCGTGCACCATCGACCAGGCCGCCAGTTCGGCGTCGGCGGGATTCTTGCGCGCCTTGGGACTCGTCAGGGTCGACACCCCGCGGGACAGCTCGGCAGCCGCGGCCGTCTGCGCGGCGACCAGCTCGGCATCGGCGACATCCAGCAGCGAGGCATCGAACATGACGGCGAAGTGCCCGGGGTTTCGCAGCGCGAAGTCGACGTATGCCAGTGCGGCATCGAGGAACTGGGGTCGGGCCGCCTCCAGGGCTGCGGCCAGTTTGGTGAAGCCTTCGGCGGCCAGTGCGGTGAACAGCCCACGGCGGTCGGTGAAGTGGTGCGCGGGTGCGGCGTGTGACACTCCCGCCGCCCTGGCCAGCTCCCGCAGCGACAGTCGCTCGGCGCCGCGTTCGGCGACCAGCCGCGCGGCCTCGGCGAGGATGACCGCGCGCAGGTCACCGTGGTGATATGTCGCCCGGCTCATCACCTCAGTCTAGTCACTGACTAGTTGTCGGAGACTCCCGCAGTGGTCAACAGCCACGCGTACTGGAACGCGACTTCCTTCCACCGCTCGTAGCGTCCGCTGATCCCGCCGTGTCCGGCGGTCATCTGGGTCTTCAACAGCACCGGGTTCGCATCGGTCTTGGTATACCTCAGAGCCGCAACCCATTTGGCCGGTTCCACGTAGTACACCCTGGTGTCGTTGAGCGACGTCATCGCCAGGATCGGTGGGTAATCCACCGCGGCCACGTTCTCGTAGGGCGAATACGACTTCATGTAGGCGTAGACGTCACTGTCCTCGATCGGGTTGCCCCACTCGTCCCACTCGGTGACGGTCAACGGCAGCGACGGGTCCAGGATCGTGGTCAGGGCGTCGACGAACGGCACCTGGGCGAGGATGCCCGCGAAGGCCTGCGGGGCCAGGTTCGCGACCGCACCCATCAGCAGACCGCCGGCGCTGCCGCCCAGTGCCACCAGATTCTCCGGGCGGGTGATACCGGCCTGAACCAGATGCTCTGCGACGGCGATGAAGTCGGTGAAGGTGTTGCGCTTCTCCAGCAGCTTGCCGTGCTCGTACCACAGCCGGCCCATCTCGCCGCCCCCTCGGACATGGGCGACGACGAAGACCATGCCGCGGTCCAGCAGCGACAGCCGCGCGATGGAGAACCGCGGATCCTCACACGACTCGTAGGCGCCGTACCCGTAGATCAGCGTGGGCGCAGGCATTTCGGTCCCGACCCGGCTGATCACCGACACCGGCACCTGGGTGCCGTCGGGGGCCACCGCCCAGTCGCGGCGCTCGGTGTAGTCCTCGGGCCGGTAGTCACCCAGGACGGGCTGCTCGCGCAGCAGTGTCCGCTCGCCGGTGGCCAGGTCGAGGTCGTACACGCGCACCGGGATGACGAACGAGGTGGCGGCGATCCGCAGGCGGGGCGCCTCCCAGTTCGGGTTCCCGCCCAGGCCCGCCGACATCAGCTCGGATTCGAAGGACAGTTCCTCGGGTTGCGCGTATTCGCCATCGACAATGGGCCACAACTGGATTCGGGGCAGCGCTTCACGCCGGTAACTCACCACGACGTGGCCGGCGAAGGCATCCATACCTTCGAGCCGGACGTCCTCACGGTGCGGGATCAGGGTCCGCTGCGCGGTCGGGTCACTGACCGGCGCCTCGGTCAGGGTGAAGTTCACCGCGCCGTCGTTGTGCAGGATGAGGAAGCGGTCCTCGCCACCCACCACCACGTGGTCGATCGAGTACTCGACCCCTTCGCGGCGCGGCAGGACGCTGGTGAATTCCGCTTCGGCGTCGGTGGCGTCGGCATAGAACACCTCGGAGGTGATCGCCGAGCCCGTCGCGATCACGACGTACTTGTTGCTGCGGGTGCGGCCCATCCCGACCCAGTACTTCTCGTCGGGTTCGTGGAAGACCTTCTGCGCGGGCAACCCGCTGCCCAGCCGGTGCCGCCACACGGTGTCGGGACGCCAGGCGTCGTCCACCGTCGTGTAGTAGAGGGTTTCACTGTCCGCGGACCAGGTGACCCCGGCCGCGATGCCGGTGATTTCGTCCGGGTACAGCTCGCCGGTGCGTAAATCCTTGAATCGCAACGTGTAACGCTCGTCGCCGAGCACGTCGACCGAGTACGCCAGGATGTTGCCGTCCAGGCTGACGCTGGCGGCGCCCAGTGAGAAGAACTCGTGCCCTTCGGCTTCGACGTTCTCGTCGAGCAGGATGAACTCGCCGGGAACCTCGGTGAACTCGTCGAGGGTCGGCGGTGTCCAGTCTTGCGCATGCTGGACGGGGCAGCGGCAGTGCACCCCGTACTGCTTGCCCTCGAAGCTGCGGCCGTAGTACCAGTAGTCGCCGCGACGGGTCGGCACCGAGAGGTCGGTTTCCTTGGTTCGGGCCTTGATCTCGTCGAAGATCTTCTGCCGCAACGGTTCCTGGTCTGCGGTCATGGCGTCGACGTAGGTGTTCTCGTCCTCGAGGTAGTTGATCACCTCGGGGTCGGTCTTCTCCCGCAGCCACTCGTAGGGGTCGATGAACACGTCACCGTGGAACTCCCGGCGGGTTTCGACTCTTTTGGCTACAGGTGGGTTCACGAGGCGGGTCCGATCCAGTCGGCGAAGCTCAGTCCGGAAATGCGTTCGTAGGCTTCGATGTAGCGGCTGCGGGTGGCGTCGACGATCTCCGACGGCAGACGTGGTGGCGGTTCGGACCCCGTGCGGTCCCATCCGGAGTCCGGTCCGGTGAGCCAGTTGCGGACGAACTGCTTGTCGAAGCTGGGTTGCACCACACCTTGGGCGTAGGTGTCGGCGGGCCAGTACCGCGACGAGTCCGGGGTGAACACCTCGTCGGCCAGGCGCAGGTTGCCGTCGGCGTCGACACCGAACTCGAATTTGGTGTCGGCGATGATGATGCCCTTCGTCAGTGCATGATCGGCGGCCTGCGCGTAGATCCGCAGGGTGTTGTCGCGCAACTGCTCGGCCCGCTCCGCACCCACCTTCGAGATCACCTGATCGAAGGTGATGTTCTCGTCGTGGTCGCCGAGGTCGGCCTTGCTGGCTGGGGTGAACAGCGGCTGGTCGAAGCGGCTCGCCTCGCCGAGGCCCGGCGGCAATGCGATACCGCAGACCGATCCGGTGGCCCGGTAGTCCAGCAGGCCCGAGCCGGTGAGGTAGCCGCGCGCCACGCATTCGATCGGCAACATCTCCAGCTGCTGCACCACCAGGGCGCGGCCCAGCACGTCGGCCGGGATCCGCGGGTCGTCGGGCGGGCCCGCCAGGTGGTTCGGCGCGTCGACCAGATCGAAGAAGAACACGCTCATCGCGGTCAGGATCCGACCCTTGTCGGGGATCTCGCTGTCGAGGATGTAGTCGAACGCCGAGATGCGGTCAGAGGCCACGAACAGCAGGTGCTCGTCGTCGATGCGGTACAGCTCGCGGACCTTCCCGCTGGCTATGTGCTGGTAGTCGGACAGAGCAGGACGCATCCGGCCAGCCTAATGGCCACATGATCCCGGGCGACGTGCTGGGATCGACGGCATGAGTTCGCGTTCGCGGTTCCTGCCCTACGCCACCACACCTCGGCGGCTTCTCTTCCAGCTGATCAGTGATGTGCTGGTGCTGATCTGGACGGTCATCTGGGTCATGGTCGGGATGGCCGTACACGCCGCCATCGACACCATCGCGGCAGTGGGCCGTCAGGTCGAGACCGGCGCCAACGGCATCGCCGACAATCTGGACTCCGCGGGCGAGAGCGTCTCCGGTGTGCCGTGGATCGGCGATGACCTGCGCAGTCCCCTGGAGGCGGCGGGCGAGGCGGCGCTGGATCTGGCGGGCGCAGGTCACAACCTCGACAGCACCGCGAGCTGGTTGGCGTGGGTGTTGGCGCTGGCGGTGGCGTCGCCGCCCATCCTGGCGATCGCGATGCCGTGGCTGTTCCTGCGGATCCGGTTCTTCCGGCGCAAGTGGACGGCGCTGACGCTGGCGTCGACGCCGGCCGGTGAGCAGCTGCTGGCGATGCGCGCCCTGGCCAACCGCCCGCTGCGCAAGCTGGCGTCGGTGAGCATGGATCCGGTGGGTGCCTGGCGCCGCGACGACGTGGTCACGATCCGCGGCCTGGCCGCCCTCGAGCTGCGCGCCACGGGCATCCGCTCCCCCTGGAAGTAGCGCGGGATTTGGGCGCGTTCGTAACCGCTCAGCGGTTACGAACGCGCCCAAATCGCGAGTTTGGAACCGAACCGACCCTCGTCGAGACAAACAGGTGTGCTCGATGATCACTTGCGCCGCCAGGACGGCGTCATCACCCTCAAACAGGCGCTCGAATGCGGGCTGAGCTTCAGCGCGGTATCGCGTCGGGTCCAGTCCGGGCATTGGCAGCGCTACGCCAAGGGCGTCTACTGGGTCAACGACCAGCCGTTCACCACCTCGGCCTGGATTCGGGCCACAGTTTGGTCGTATGGGGATCAGGCCGTCGCCACCGGTGTGTCGGCCGCCTGGTGGCACGGCCTGACGTCGGATGTACCCGCCTCGGTCGAGGTGACGGTCCCGCGGAACAGTCATGGACGGCGCCGCCCGCAAACCCGCGTGCGTCGGCGTGACCTCGAACCGGCCGACATCGTGGATCTCCGCGGTCTGCGGGTCACCACGTTGGAGCTGACGGCCATCGAAGCGGCGGTGAGACGCGACGGCGGCCCTGCCCTCATGGACACGGCGCTGGCGCAACACACCGAACTGCGCAAGCTCTGGACTTCGCACGTCAGGAACAAGGGCCGACACGGCTCACCTCGCGCCCGCATCTACCTGCAAGCAGCCGGCGACGGCGGTAGATCGAAGGCCGAGCGACTGTTCCTCGACCTGCTCAAGAGACACCACATCACCGGGTGGATCGCCAACCATCCTGTCGGCGGTTACGTCGTCGACGTGGCGTTCGCCGGTCACAAGGTCGCCGTGGAGATCGACGGTTGGGCATTCCACAGTGACACAGACACCTTCGGCAAGGATCGCAAGCGTCAGAACGCCCTGATCTTGATGGGCTGGCGAGTACTTCGATTCACGTGGCGCGACCTCACCGAGCACCCGGACCGCGTCATCACCGAGGTGCAGGCAGCGATTTCGGCGCGCTCATAACCGCTCAGCGGTTATGAGCGCGCCCAAATCACGAGAGACGCACGAAGAGGTGACGGAGGCCGGTGTGCCGGTTGCTGCGGGTCCACTCGAGAGAGTCCACCGAGATCGACGAGAACCGTGCCAGCAGCTCCTCGAACAACACCCGCAACTCCAGCCGGGCCAGGTTGGCGCCGAGGCAGTAATGCACACCGAAGCCAAAGCCCAGGTGCGGGTTGGGCTTTCGTGTGATATCGAATTGATCGGCATCGGGGAACACCAACGGATCCCGGTTCGCCGAGGCTTCCCACACCACCACCTTGTCGCCGGGCGACATAGCGCACCCGCCCAACGTCACCGGCTCAGTCACGGTGCGGCGCTTGGACGGTGACGGCGCGGTCCAGCGCACCATCTCCTCGATGGCACCGGGTAACAGCGCCGGATTCGACCGCAACAGTGACCATTGCGCCGGGAACGACGCCAAGGCAAGCAGCCCACCGGCGACGGCATTACGCGTGGTCTCGGCGCCGGCCGAGAACAGCAGACTGAAGAACAGATACAGCTCGAGATCCGACAGAGAATCCTCGAGGGCCACCACCGACAGCATGTCGTCGGCGGGCGCCGCGCGTTTGGCGGCAATCAATTCCATGCCGTAGGTGTACATCCGCGATGCCGCGTCCTCGGGCGACAACTGGCTCACAGCCGCCGACCGGGATCCGCCGAAGTCGAACTGCGGCTCGATCGCCTCGAACAGCCAATGCCGTTCGGAGTCAGGGATTCCCAACAGGATACAGATCATCTGCATGGGCAACTCGGCGGCCACCGACACCAGGAAATCGACCGACACACCCGGCGTGACACCATCGAGCAGGCAAGCAGCCCGAGCACGCAGGTCGGACTCGACCCGCCCGATCATCCGCGGCGTCAACCCCGAGCTCACCAGCCGGCGGATCTGCGCGTGCCGCGGATCATCCATCATGTTGAGCACCTGGCCGGCGATCGACAGGTCCTGCAACAGCGTTCCGCCGAAGGGCCGCCAACCGCCGGTCACCGACGAGAACACCACCGGATCACGCAGCACGGCAAGGGTTTCGGCGTGCGTGGCGACCGACCAGAATCCCTCGCCGTCGGGCGTGTGCTCGGTCGGCGGATGCCAGTACACCGGCGCGACCGAGCGGTGCTCGGCGAAGACCTCGTGGGGGAACCCGGATGCGAACAGATCCAGATCGGTCAGATCCACCCCCGCGAGCGCCCCCATGGCGGTCAGAGAATCGCGCCGGGGGTGTACTTGGCGGCGTCCGGGTAGCGCTCCACCAGACCCGATACCGCAGCAACCACGGCATCCACCTGATCGCCGGCCGCGCCGACGAACGCGCCCTTGTCGGCCAGCGCGGCATCCAGCGCGGCGCGATCCAGCGGCAGCCGCGAGTCGGCGGCCAAGCGGTCGAGCAGGTCCGGTTCCCGTCCCTGCTCCCGCATGGCCAGCGCGACCGCCACAGCGTGCTCCTTGATCACTTCGTGTGCGGTCTCGCGGCCCACCCCGGCCCGCACCGCGGCGATCAAGATCCTGGTGGTCGCCAGGAAAGGCAGGTACCGGTCGAGCTCACGCTGGATCACGGCGGGGTAGGCACCGAACTCGTCGAGCACCGTCAGGAAGGTCTCGGTCTGCCCGTCCAGCGCGTAGAACGCGTCCGGCAGCGCGACGCGGCGCACCACCGAGCAGAACACGTCGCCCTCATTCCATTGCGCCCCAGCCAATTCCGCTGCCATCGACGCGTAACCGCGCAGCACCACCTGCAGTCCGTTGACACGTTCACACGAGCGGGTGTTCATCTTGTGCGGCATCGCCGACGACCCCACCTGCCCGGGCGCGAACCCTTCGGTCACCAGTTCGTGTCCGGCCATCAGGCGCACGGTGTGCGCGAACGACGACGGGCCGGCGCCCAACTGCACCAGGGCGGAGACCACATCGTGGTCCAGTGAACGCGGGTACACCTGTCCGACGCTGTGGAACACCGCGGAGAAGCCGAGGAACCCGGCCACCCGCGACTCCAACTCCGCCAGACGCGACGTGTCGCCGTCGAACAGGTCCAACATGTCCTGCGCGGTGCCCATGGGCCCCTTGATCCCACGCAGCGGATACCGGTCGATCAGTTCCCGCACCCGCTGCAGAGCCACCAGAGTCTCTTCGGCCGCCGAGGCGAACCGCTTCCCCAGCGTGGTGGCCTGGGCGGCGACGTTGTGGGACCGCCCCGCCATCACCAGTTCCCGGTACTCGACCGCACGTGAAGCCAAGCGGGCGGCCACCGCCACCCCGTGGGCGAACACCAACTCCAGCGACCGGCGGATCTGCAGCTGTTCGACGTTCTCGGTGAGGTCGCGGCTGGTCATGCCCTTGTGCACATGCTCGTGGCCGGCCAGTGCGTTGAACTCCTCGATCCGCGCCTTCACGTCGTGGCGGGTCACCCGCTCGCGGGCGGCGATGGAGGCCAGGTCGACGTCTTCGAGCACCCGTTCGTAGTCGTCCACGACTCCGGCGGGCACCGCCACACCCAGTTCGGACTGTGCCCGCAGAACTGCCAGCCAGAGCCGCCTCTCGGCGACGATCTTGGCCTCCGGCGACCAGATCGCCGTCATCTCCGCGCTTGCATACCTCGAGGCCAGGACGTTCGGAATACTCACGAACACACAGCTTACGGCCCTCATGCAGCACACTGAGGCCATGTACTTCGTCGGCCTCGATCTCGCCTCGGGACACCGTAAGCCCAGCGGGATAGCCGTCATCGATGACGGCGGCAAGCTCCTGCACGTCGGCCGCGCCACCGATGACGCCAGCATCCGCGCCGCACTGCAGCCCTATGTCGAAGACGAGTGTGTGGTCGCCATCGACGCTCCGCTGGTGGTGCAGAACGCCACCGGTCAGCGGCCCGCCGAGAAGGCGCTCAACGCGGACTTCGGCAGATTCCAGGCCGGCGCCCACCCCGCGAACAAGACGAAACCCGAGTACGCCGGGACGCCGCGCGCCGCGCAGATCGCCGAGGATCTGGACCTCGACATCGACCCCGCGTCGACGTCGGGCCGTCGCGCCATCGAGGTGTACCCGCATGCGGCGACGGTCGCGCTGTTCCGGCTCGGCCGCACGCTGAAATACAAGTCGAAGACCGGTCGCGGCGTGGCGCAGCTGCGGTCGGAGTTCCTGCGGTTGATGGATCACATCGAGGGGTTGGCCCAAGCGCACCCGCCGCTGCGCGTCGCCGATTCGCCGGTCTGGCACGAGTTGCGTGACGGGGTCGAGAACGCCACCAGCAAGAGCGATCTGCGCCGTGCCGAAGATCCCGTCGACGCCGTGCTGTGCGCCTACATCGCTCGATTCGCCCACGCACTTCCCCACGAGGTGACCGTGTACGGCGACCTGGCGGGCGGCTACATCGTCACGCCGACACTGCCGTCGGACCTGGAGCCCACCCCGCCGGAGACCACCCCGGGTGCGGTGCACGACGCCATCGCCACGTACGCCCAGCGCAGGCCCGCGCTGCGGACCAGCACGGCGCATTACCTGGATCTGGTGACCGCCCTGCTCGACGACGCCGGTATCAACTACCTGAGCGCGACGGCCAGGACCAAGACGGTGGCCAGTTTCGCGGCCAAGGCCGATCGCAGTGTCGACGGCCGCAGGCTCTACTCCGACCCGCTGAACGAGATCACCGATCAGATCGGACTGCGGGTCATCACGTATGTCCGCGACGACGTGGCGACCGTCGCCACGTTGCTGGCCGACGGTATGCGGCTGCTCGACGACCGCGACATGGGACTCGAGACCGCCAGCGCGGGCCGGTGGGGCTATGCCAGCCGGCATCTGCTGGTGGCCGTCGAGGGCGAGCAGCAGCCGGCGTCGATCCAGATCCGCACCGTCCTGCAGCACGCGTGGGCGGAGTTCGAGCACGATATCCGCTACAAGGGTTCGGTCCCCGAAGACGACGCCCCCGACCTGGATCGCCGCTTCACGCTGGCCGCCGGTCTGCTGGAACTCGCCGATCGCGAATTCTCGGCCATCCGTGACCGGTTGCGGTCCACCGAGCCGGTCGAACCCGTGCTGGCCTCGGTCGACCCGGGTATCGCGACGCCGGTGCTGGCCACCTACCTCGGCAACCGGTTCCGTGACGCGGGCTGGTCACGCACCGACCACTACAGCTGGATCTCTGGTCTGCTGCTCGAACTCGGCATCGATTCTCTGGAGCAGTTGGACCAGCTGCTCGACCGGGTGGACACCGACGCCGTCAACACCGCATTCGACTACCGGTTCCCCCCGGGCGCGGTGCGCCGCCTCGATGACGTGCTGCTCGCTGAGTTCGGCGAGCGCTACATCGGTCTGCAGGGCAACGCTCACCGGGTCGCCCAGCTGCAGGCCAGGGCGGCGAAGCTGCGCTGATCCCGGAGCTCAGTCCGGGGCGTCGGCCAGGTGTGTCGGATCGGTGATGCCGGGACCCTTGAGGCCGGACTGTTTGTTGATCAGCGTGGTGACGAAGAACAGCGCGATCCCGATGATCACCAGGATGCCCGCGACCAGGTACTGCGCGGCGGGCCGCCCGGACAGCGGGGTCACCAGATACACCGACGCCAGGAACCCGATGATGGGCAGGACGGTCGGCGTCTTGAAGTGGTTGCCGTCGGCTCTGACGTCCTTGCGCAGCACCAGCACCGCCACGTTGACCACCGCGAACACCGTCAGCAGCAGTAGTGAGGTGGTGCCGCCGAGGATCGAGACCGCACTGCTGCTGGCAAAGCCCGACACGTAGAGAATCAGCCCGAATGCGATCACGGTGGTGAACACGATCGCCACCCACGGGGTGTGCCGCTTGGGATGCACCGTGCCCAGCACCGGGGGCAGCACGTGCTGGCGGGCCATGCCGTAGATGAGCCGGCTGGCCATCAGCATGTTGATCAACGCCGTGTTGGACACCGCGAACATGGTGATGAAGGGGAAGATCTCGTCGATCGGCAGCCCCGGCGCGGCGGCTTCCACCACGTCGACCAGCGGGGTGGAGCTCTCTTTGAGGTCACCGATCGGGACCAGCGCGACGGCGATGATCGACACCAGGATGTAGACCACACCGGCGATCGACAGGCCGCTCAACAACACCTTCGGGAAGATCCGCACGGGATCCTTGGTCTCCTCGGCCATGTTCACCGAGTCCTCGAACCCCACCATCGCGAAGAACGCCAGCGACGTCGCGGCCGTCACGGCCATGAAAGTGCTTCGGTCGCCTTCACTTTCGAACAGGATGATGCGCGAGAAGTCGATGTTGTCGCCGCCCTGGGTGAACGCCCACAATCCCACGAAGATCACCATCATCAGGCCGGTGATCTCGATGATGGTCAGCCCCACGTTCAGTTTGACGCTCTCACTGACACCGCGCAGATTAATGGCCGCCAGCGCCGCCATGAACAGCAGCGCGATGGCTGCCACGCCCACCTTGCCCCAGTCCAGACCGAATCCCTTGATGAGATTGGAGGCGAACGCCTGCGATGCCGTGGACGCCGACGTGATTCCGGAACACATCACGATGAACGCGATCAAGAAGGTGACGAAATGAATGCCAAAAGCCTTGTGCGCGTAGAGCGCTGCTCCGGCCGCCTGCGGGTATTTGGTGACGAGCTCCAGGTAGGAGAACGCCGTGATGGTGGCGATGATGAATGCGACCAGAAACGGCAGCCACGCCGCGCCGCCCACTTCACCGGCCACTTGACCGGTCAGCGCGTAAACCCCGGTACCCAGGATGTCGCCCACCACGAACAGCAGCAGCAGTCCCGGGCCCATCACCCGTTTGAGCTTGGGTTGTTCTTCTTTCGTCTCCGACTGCGCCATGTCGCCTCCTACAAGGGGTGGGGTGCGCCTTTCATCATCGGTCAGCGCAGAGGGGTGTGCCTGCTCAATCGAGCAAACCGGCCCGATCAGTCGAATGCGGCGTCAGCCGCAGCGGTCAGATTCATGACGGCATAGGTAACCAACCCTGCCGAAAGTCAAACCCGGATCGCTCGTTTGTCGTAGGGAGCGAAGACGTCGATGACGTCCACCAGGGTGGCTCGCGCGGTTTCACGTGGGCTCCCGGCGCCGTCGACCAGGGCCGACACCACCGCACCGTCCACGGCACAGACCAGCGCCGCCAGCATCTCGGCGCGGGCGTAGCGGCCGGAACGCTCAACCACCTCACCCACCGCCTCGGCGCGCTGTTGCAGGATCCGCCGCTGCACTGCGCGAAGGGCGGGTTGGCGCGCGCAGGCGATGTAGCGCTCATAGCGGGAGACCAGTTGGTCCCCACCGGGGGTGTCGCCGACGAGCAGTTCGACCAGGGCTTCCGCGGTGGCTTCGGGTCCGCGCCTGCGCCTGGACAGCCCCTCGATGCGGCCGCGCATGTTGGCGGCCTCCACCATGCCGATGTGTTCCACGGCGGCGACGATGAGGTCGTCCAGAGAGGAGAAGTAGTAGGTGGTCGACGCCAGCGGCAGCCCCGCGCGGTTGGCGACGGCGCGGTGGCGGACCGCCTCGAAACCGCCTTCGCACAGCAGTTCGGCGGCGGCGCGCACGAGCGCGTACCGCCGACGTTCTCCTTTGGGAGTGACCGCTGCTGTCACGCCTAGCATGCTGCCAGCCACCCCGGTCACGCTGGACGTTTTCGACCAAAACCGGTACTTGCATTTAACCGGCGCGCAGGATTGCACAGCCGGCAATGGCAAGATGGCCGCCATGCCAGAGCTGAGTCGGCGCGCCATCCTGCGGCTGGGGACCGGTGTCGCCGCCGGTGCCGTGGGCGCTTACACCCTCGGTGCTCTCGCCCCGGCCGGTCCTACGCCCGCCGCACCCCCGGTCTCGATGACGGGCGTCGGTGTCCCGTTGGCTCCGCCGGTGCCGCTGGAACCTGCGGCCGGGCCTGCGCCGACGATGGTCACCGGCTCATTCGTGTCGGCGGCCCGCGGCGGGGTGAACACCAACTGGGCGATCGCCCGCCCGCCGGGGCAGACCGCCCCGCTGCGACCGCTGATCGCGCTGCACGGCAAGGGCAGCGACGCGGCGACCGTCATGGCCGGAGGTGTCGAACAAGGTCTGGCCCAGGCTGTCGCGGCGGGACTGCCGCCGTTCGCGGTGGTGGCCGTCGACGGCGGCGGAAGCTATTGGCACAAGCGCACTTCCGGTGAGGATTCCGGCGCCATGGTGCTCGACGAGCTCCTGCCGATGCTGGCCGCGCAGGGCCTGGACACCACCAGGGTCGGGTTCATCGGCTGGTCGATGGGTGGGTACGGGGCGCTGCTGCTGGGCGGTCGCCTCGGGCCCGCCCGCACCGCGGCGATCTGCGCGGTCAGCCCCGCACTGTGGCTGTCGTCGGGGGCGGCCGCGCCGGGGGCCTTCGACAGCGCCGACGACTACGCGGCCAACTCGGTATGGGGGCTGCCGGCGCTGGCATCCATCCCCATCCGGATCGACTGCGGAAACAGCGACCCGTTCTACACCGCGACGCAGGAGTACATCGCCGCGCTGCCCACTCCGCCGGCAGGCGGGTTCTCCCCGGGCGGCCACGACGGTGCGTACTGGAGTTCGCAGTTGCCGGCCGAACTGACTTGGATCGCACCGCTTCTGGCTGCCTGACCGGCTCATCACGGCGAGACAGTCGCGCAACACTGTCGCCAATAGGTGTAACGCGCGACTATGGTGAACCCATACCGTAAGCGCTTCGGGAAGGGACTTGCCGTGCACAAGGATGAGATGGTCTTGATTTCGGTGGATGATCACATCATCGAGCCGCCGGATATGTTCAAAGGGCATCTGCCGGAGCGCTACCGCGATGAGGCGCCGCGGTTGGTGCACAATCCGGATGGTTCCGATACCTGGCAGTTCCGGGACACGGTGATCCCGAATGTGGCGCTCAATGCGGTGGCCGGGCGGCCCAAAGAGGAGTACGGGCTGGAGCCGCAGGGTCTCGATGAGATCCGCAAGGGCTGTTATGACGCCGCCGAGCGGGTCAAGGACATGAATGCCGGTGGGGTGTTGGCGACGATGAATTTCCCGTCGTTTCCGGGGTTCGCGGCGCGTCTTTTTGCCACCGAGGATGCCGAGTTTTCGTTGGCGTTGGTGCAGGCCTACAACGACTGGCATATCGATGAGTGGTGTGGGGCGCATCCGGGGCGGTTCATCCCGATGGCGATCCCGGCGATCTGGGATCCGGGGTTGTGTGCCGCGGAGGTGCGGCGGGTGGCCGACAAGGGGGTGCATTCGTTGACGTTCACCGAGAATCCGTCGACGCTGGGGTATCCGTCGTTTCATGATCTGGAGTACTGGCGGCCGTTGTGGCAGGCGTTGGTGGATACCGAGACGGTGATGAATGTGCACATCGGCTCGTCGGGGCGGTTGGCGATCACCGCTCCGGATGCGCCGATGGATGTGATGATCACGTTGCAGCCGATGAACATCGTGCAGGCGGCGGCGGATTTGTTGTGGTCAGCGCCCATCAAGGAGTTCCCGACGCTCAAGATCGCCTTGAGTGAGGGTGGGACGGGCTGGATTCCGTATTTTCTGGATCGGGTGGATCGCACCTATGAGATGCATTCGACGTGGACGCATCAGGATTTCGGGGGAAGTTGCCGTCGGAGGTCTTTCGGGAGCATTTCATGACGTGTTTCATCTCCGATCCGGTGGGGGTGAAGAACCGGCATCTGATCGGGATCGACAACATCTGCTGGGAGATGGATTACCCGCACAGCGATTCGATGTGGCCCGGTGCCCCGGAGGAATTGATGGCGGTGTTCGAGACCTATGAGGTCCCCGATGAGGAGATCAACAAGATCACCCACGAAAACGCGATGCGGCTCTATCACTTCGACCCGTTCACCCACATCCCCCGCGAGCAGGCCACCGTCGGGGCGTTACGCAAAGCCGCCGAAGGACACGACGTCTCCATCCAAGCCCTGTCCCACCACCGCGACGGCAACAAAACCAGCCCGGCTGACTGGGCCGCCCGCCTCGACGACGCCACCGCCGGCCAGCGATAGTCGGGATTTCGGCGCGCTCATAACCGCTGAGCGGTTATGAGCGCGCCGAAATCACCGTAGTGCGTAGCGGATCGGCAGGTGTTTGAGCCCGCCGACGAAGATCGTCGCCATGTGCTGCGGCGCGCCGGCCAACTCCACCGACTCCAGCCGCGGCAGCAAGGCGCTGAAGAAGCTGTTGACCTCCATCCGCGCCAGCGCGGCACCCAGACAGAAGTGCACGCCATACCCGAAAGAGATGTGCCTGTTGGGATCGCGGGCGATGTCGAACGTGAACGGCGCGTCGAAGACGTCCTCGTCGCGGTTACCCGACACGTAGGACAGCAACACCGATTCGCCGGCACCGATGCGGACCTCGCCAATGTCGTAGTCGCGCTGCGCGGTTCGCATGAACTCCTTGACCGGTGTGGTCCATCGGATCATCTCTTCGACCGCCAGCGGCATCAGACTCATATCGGCTGTCAACCGCGCCAGCTGCTCCGGGTGTTCGACGAGGGCGTGCATGCCGCCTGCGATGCTGGCACTGGTGGTGTCGTGTCCGGCCGCGGCGATGATGGCGTAGTAGGACACGGTGTCGATGTCGGACAACGGTTCTCCGTTGATCCGGGCGTTGGCGATCGTCGACGCCAGGTCGTCGGTTGGGTGCTCACGGCGCGACGCGGTCAGTGCGGTGAAGTACTGGAACATCTCCAGCAGCGCTGTCATCTGCTCGCCCTCGTCACGTTTGAACTCGTCGTCGTCGCTGCCGAACAGTTCCTGGGTGAGTTTGAGCATCAGCGGGAAGTCGGCTTCGGGCACACCCAGTAGCGTCATGATCATGTACAGCGGATAGTTGACCGCCACCTGCTGCACGAAATCGCATTCCGGACCCTGGGACACCATGTGATCGACGAATCTCGCAGCCAGCTCGTCGGCACGGGCCTTCAAGGCGCGCATGGCCTTTGGCCGAAACCAGTTGGTGCCGATGGCCCGTAGGTCGCGGTGGTCGGGGTCGTCCATGTGAATGAGGGTGCGGATCCCGACACCCGCCTGCAGTTCGTCGTTCTTCCTGGTCACGAGCACCGGCCGGGGCGCGTTGGTGAAGACGTCGTTGGCGCGCTCGATCTCCATGATGTCGGCGTGTTTGGTGATCGCCCAGAACGGCGCATATTCGGGCACGTCCACCCGCGACACCGGCGCCGTGGCGCGCAGCTGCGCCAAACCGGCATGCAGCCGCGCCTCGTCGGTATAGGCCTGCGGGTCGGCCAGCATTGCGCCCGGTGATTCGATGGTTGGGTTGCTCATGACAGCTCCTCGCTTGCGGTTGACACGCCGCTCCCCGTGACCACAGCAGAAAAGCCCCTCATCGGCGCACCTCCGCAAGAATCTCGGCGACAACCTCATCTGGCAGTTCCGGGGCAAAGCTGGGCAGCACCCGGTCGATCACCCCGGCGCAGCGGTCCCGCAACCGCGCGGCGATCTCGTCGGATGGACCCACCACGGCGAACGCGTCGAGCACCTCGTCTGTGATCAGCTCCCCCATGCCGTCCCAGTCCCCGCGCCGCGACAGCCGGTGCAACTGCTCGTGCAGCTCACCCCAGCCGTGCAGATCCAGCACCCCGCGATACGCCGGGGTGGAACCGTAGAACGCGATCTGCTTGCGTACCGCCGCGGCCCCGGCGTCACCGACCACCACGAACACCGGGCAGGACACCTCCACGTCGTGGCGCCGCCGCCCGCTGGCCTCCAGTCCACGCGCCAACGCGGGCGTCGTCACCTCCAGCAGGTGGCGACGCGTGGTGAACGCGTGCGCCAGCAGACCGTCGGCCACCTCACCGCACACCGCTGTCATCACCGGACCGACCGCCGCCACAAAGACTTTGGGGTCGACGTGGCCGGATGGTTCAGGGGTGAACATCGGCGTCATCAGGGTGTGGGTGTAGAACTCACCACGGAAGTCCAACCGTGAACCCTGCCGCCACGAGGTCCAGATCGCCCGCACGGCAAGGACGAACTCACGCATGCGCCGGGCCGGGTGGCTCCACGGCATGGAGAACCGCCGTTCGATGTGCGGCCGGACCTGAGTGCCCAGCCCCAGCAGGAACCGGCCACCCGAGAACGCCTGCAGGTCCCAGGCCACGGTGGCCACCGTCATCGGGTTTCGGGCGAAGGCGACGGCGATGCTGGTGCCCAGCTCGATGCGGGAGGTGTGTTCGGCGGCCAGCGCCAGCGGCAGGAACGGGTCGTGGTTGACCTCCCCCACCCAGCATCCGTCAGCGCCGTCGCGCTCCACCGCGGACGCGCTGTCCGCGACACGACCGAGGGGCCCCGGCAATCCGCGGTCGATCTTCAGCCGCGACATGTCGGAGACGCTACAGTAAGCAATTCAGTACGGTCAACGACGCGCCAAACCTCCACCAAAGGACTGAGATGACAAAGGTTCCGGATTGGCAGGAGACGCTCGATGATCTCGGTCGGCGTCGCGACCGGACACTGGCGATGGGCGGTCCCGAACGGGTGGCCCGCCACCATGACACGGGCAAACTCGACGCCCGCGCCCGCATCGACCACCTGCTCGATGCCGGGACGTTCCGGGAGCTGGGCATGCAGGTGGGCGGGGACATCGCCGCCGACGGCATCGTGACCGGATCGGGCATGATCAACGGCGTGCCGGTGATGGTGGGCGCCGAAGACTTCACCACCCTGGCGGGAAGCATCGGTCCCGGCGGCAACGCGAAGCGTTACCGGATCGCCGAACTGGCGGTGCGCGACAAGATCCCCTTGGTGATGCTGTTGGAAGGTGCGGGTTTTCGTCCCACCGGCGGCCACTACGGCCGTACCCCCACCGATCTGCTGGCCCAGGCCCGCTGTTCGGGCAAGGTGCCGACGGTGGCGGGACTGTTGGGGCCGTCAGCGGGGCACGGCGCGCTCGTCGCTCCGGTGTGCGATTTCCGGATCATGACTCGGCAGGGAGCCATCTTCACGGCCGGACCACCGGTGGTGAAAGAGTCCACGGGCGAGGAGATCTCCAAAGAAGACCTGGGTGGCCCGGAGGTCGCCCTGCCCAGCGGTGTCATCCACAACGTCGCCGACGACGATGCGGCGCTACTGGACGACATCCGTAAATATCTGTCGTACTTCCCGCCCAGCGCCTGGTCCTATCCCCCGTCGTTACCGGCCTGCGGGCCGCGTCCCACCCCCGAACTACTCGACATCGTGTCCCGCGACAACCGACGGGTCTACGACATGCGCGCGGTGCTCGACGTGGTGTTCGACCGCCCCGACTGGTTCGAGGTCCAACCCAAGTACGGGCCCGCCATCATCTGCGCGCTGGCACATCTGGGCGGGCATCCCGTCGCCGTGGTGGCCAATCAGCCGAAGGTGCTGGCCGGTTCCATCGACGCCAATGCCGCAGACAAGGCCGCACATTTCATCATGGTCGCCGACTCTTTCCATCTACCGATCGTGTTCCTGGCCGACAATCCCGGCATGCTGCCGGGCAGCCGTTCCGAACGCAGCGGGGTGTTGCGCGCGGGTGGGCGGATGTTCGCCGCTCAGACCGCGGCGACCACGCTGAAACTGCATCTGACCCTGCGCAAGGCATACGGGTTCGGTTCGATGGTGATGTCGCTGTTGGGTTTTGACGATCAGGTGGCCACCTACGCCTATCCCGGCGCGACCATGGGCGCGATGAGCGCCGCGGCGCTGAGCAAGGCGTCCCATGCCGGTGAGGACCTGTCGGCCAAGCTGCGCGACGCGGAGTTGCAGGCGTCCTACCGGTCCGCCCAGAACCTCGGCTTCGATGAGCTGATCGACCCGCGCGAGACCCGAGACGCCCTGCTGTCGGCGCTCAGCCGCGGTCTCTACAGCCGCCAGTCCTCGCCGGAGCCGGTGAGTCGCACCGTCATTCTGCCGTAGCTAGTTGGCGGTGGAGGGTGGTGGTTGGTAGGGGGTGTACCACCACCAGTCGCAGCGTTCCCCGGTGGGCCCGGGTGGCGGTGGGACATCAGGTCGCGCTGTTGTGGGTGGTCGGGCCAGTGATCCTGCCGTCATCCGGCGGCCGGTGACGTCGGTGACGACAAGCCGGTCGGCGGGTCCGGTGAGGGTGATGCGGCCGCGGTGATGCATGCGGTGGTGGAAAGGGCACACCAGCACCAGATTCCACAGCTCGGTAGGGCCGCCGTCCTCCCAGTGCGTGAGGTGGTGAGCATGCAAGCCTCGGGTGGCGCCGCAGCCGGGCACCACGCAGGTGCCGTGGTCACGGCGCTCCAGTGCCCGGCGCAGTCGACGGCTGATCGTCCTCGTTTCACGACCCGACCCGATCGGTTGACCGTTGCGTTCGAACCACACCTCGCAGGTCGAATCACAGAGCAGGTAGCGGCGGTCGTCGTCGGACAGCAGCGGACCCAGATGCAAAGCCGCGAGACGGGATTCGACGTCCACGTGCACCACGACGGTGGTGCGATGCCCGTGCGGGCGGGCCGCCACGTCGGCATCCCAGCCGGCGCGCACCAGGCACATGAACCCGTCCACCGGGGTGGGGAACGGCGGAGTGGTTTCTGATTCGTCGGTGTGGTCGCGTTTCCAGTCTGCGACCAGCTTGTCCTGATGGGAACGTAGCGCGGCGTCGAACTCGGCAGCCTCCCCCGTCGGCAAGGTGATGTGCCACGTGGTGGAATCGTCGTCGGAAGTCTGGGTGAGCGACCGCGGGGCCTCCGGCTCCGGCTTGGGCTCGACTTCGGCGTCAGATTCAGGTGCCGGGCGGGGTTCCAACTTGATGGCTTTACGGAGTTGTTCGACGGTGGCGTACTTCGCGAACTGCGCGTAGTGCGCATCGGAGCCGTCACCGGCTTTGGTGGCGATGACACCGACCTGATCCAACGACAGCCACCCCTCCCGCATCGCCGTGGTGCATTGCGGCAACTCCTCGCTGCGCCGGGCGATGGTGGTGAGGGTCTTCGCGGTGTGCGGGGATACCCCGGTCTTGCCCGCCACCAACGACTCGACCGAGCGGAAACCGGTGTTGCCCGCCAACCCATAACGGTCGATCTCGGCGACGATCTTCACGATCTCACCGTCGATCGCATTGCGCTGACCCGACAACTCCCCGAGCCTGTCGAACAACACCTCGAACCGCTGCTTGGGACTGATCCCGGCATCGGCGAAAGATGTTGCGGTCGTGGACATAACACTTATCCAAGCAGAGCGGTACGACAGAAGGCCCGCCCGCGAAGGCCCTCAACGAGAGGATTCAGCAAGCGGCGGCTGCAGCGCGGCAGGATCGGGGTTGGCGATAGGCAGCCCCATGAAGCGCCGCGCGTTGTCGCCCATGAAGTCGTAGGTGCGTCGAATGTCCATGCCTTCGGCGTACTTCCAGAATCCCCTGGGCTCGGCGAGCCCTTCCGGGTGCGGGTAGTCCGACCCGAACAGCACCCGGTCCCAGCCGACGGTCTCGACGACATCGGAGACGCAGCCCTCCCAGAACGGGCTCACCCAGATGTTGCGCCGGAACACCTCGTGCGGGTGTTCGGGGAAGTTCTGCGGCATCTTCTTGTAGAGGTCGGCGAAGTCATGGAACAGCGGGAAGATCCAGCTGCTGCCGTTCTCCACACTCGCGATGCGGAGTTTGGGGAAGCGGGTCAGTGTGCCGTGGCAGATCAGGCTGGTGATCATGTCGGAGATCTCGCGGTGCCCCAGCACCATCCAGCGGAAGGCGCTCTGCGCCATGAAGTTCTGGGTGTGC
This sequence comes from Mycolicibacterium sp. SMGY-1XX, assembly GCF_059132455.1. Classification (NCBI taxonomy): domain Bacteria; kingdom Bacillati; phylum Actinomycetota; class Actinomycetes; order Mycobacteriales; family Mycobacteriaceae; genus Mycobacterium; species Mycolicibacterium sp. SMGY-1XX. The sequence continues at coordinate 819,968 of NZ_CP101139.1, read as the reverse complement.
GGCGGCTCCCAAGTGTTCACGTAGTCACTCAGTGGCGGGTAGCTGGCGTGCAGCACGATCGGCAGGCCGGCCGCTTCGACGTCACGCCAGAACGGGTCGAACTCCGGTAACGCGGGTGAGCGCCAGCCGTGCAGGCCGTTGACGGGTCCGGGTTTGATCAAGGCCACGCGGGCGCCGTTGTCGAGGAGGTAGTCGAGTTCACGCTGCGCGGCGTCGACTTCCGAGAGGTTGATGATCGGTGTCGAGAACACCCGGTTCTGATAGGCGAAGGTCCAGTGCTCGGCCATCCACTGGTTCAGCGCGTGGATGATCGCCAGCGTCAGCGCGGGGTCGTCGGCCGACGAGTGCTCCACCAAGCTGGCCAGCGTCGGGTAGTTCAGCGCCTCGGCGACGCCCTGTCGGTCCAACTCCTTCACCCGTTCCTCGGGTGAGCGGGTGGCGGGCGGCGCGGCGATGGCCGGGCCTTGCATCTCCCGCAACGTCAGCCCTTCGACGTTCTCGCCGGCGAAGAATTTCTCGTGCGCACCGGGGGCGGCCACGCGCTCGAAGGTGGGGTTGGGGATGAAGTCGGTGACCCTGTTGTTGATGATGATCCGGGTCTGGCGACCGATCTGCGCATATTGCACGGCATGGCGGTAACGCTGTGGCAGGTACTTGGTCAGCGCGTCGACGGTCTCGTACATGTGCTGGTCGGCATCGAAGATCGGCGCGTCGATGAACTGCATATCGACAAGATACCCTTCCGGTAAGCCTTTCGATAGACGCCTGGGTTAGGGTGACGCCATGTCTGACAGGCTGGCCGGGAAGGTCATCGTCGTCGCAGGTGCGGGCGGAATCGGTGATGAGCTGACGCGTCGTTACGCCGCCGAGGGCGCGCGGGTGGTGGTCGGTGATCTGAACACCGAGCACGCGGCCGCACTGGCCGAGCAGATCAGCGCAGACGGGGCCGAGGTGGTGGGCACCCACCTCGACGGCGCCGATGATGACTCGGTAGCCACCCTGGTGTCGCTGGCCATGTCGAAGTTCGGACAGCTCAACGGCTTCCACGCCAATTACGCGAACTTCGCCGACGGGTTGTCCACGGCCGGAGTGGATCTGCCGCTCGAGGATTTCGACGCGGTCATGTCCACCAACGCACGCGGGTACTTCCTGTGCTCACGGCACGCGGTGCCGGCGCTGGTGTCCTCGGGTGGCGGCTCGATGGTCTACACGTCGTCGGCGCAGGCCCACTCCGCCAGCCCGGTCCGGGTGGCCTACGGCATGAGCAAGGCCGCGGTGCACGCGCTGATGCGCACCGTCGCGGCCCGCTACGGATCGAAGATGGTGCGCGCCAACGTGATCGCGCCGGGGCTGATCCTGCACGAGAACCTGCCGGATCTGCCGGAGTCGGTGGCCGCCTCAGCCAAGGCCATGGCCGCCATCAAGCACCGCTTCGGTGAACCGGGGGACATCGCCGCCATGGGTGCATTCCTGATGTCCGACGATGCCGGCTTCATCACCGGTCAGGTGCTCGCCGTCGACGGCGGCGTGACCATGCGGCCCTAGAGGAGCATGCGACGAGCGTCACTGGCGCCCCTGCTGAAGCAGCGGTTGAACGTGAGTGCCGACGAACTCCACGAACTCCTCGACGCGGACGTTGAGCGGCGGCTGCAACACCACCGTGTCGCTGCCGGCGTCGACCCACCGCCGCACGGCAGCAACGATTTCCGTGGCGCTTCCACTGGCGTGGATATCCGCGGACGCATCGAGATTCCAGCGTGCGATCTCCTGCTCGATCTGCTGCGCCGCATCAGAACCAATAGCGGACAGTACGTAGGTGATGATGGAATGCGGGCCGGCGGGGGCGATCTGACCGATCGCCTCGCGTACCTGATCCGGAGTGGTGCCCTGAGTCAGAACTGTGCCATTCGCCAATTCTCCGCTGAGCGCCAACGTGCGCGGACCCACGGCTGCAGCGAGGATCTCGACATGCGTCGTCGGCGGCCAGTCCAGCGTCACGTCCTCGAGAGTCACGTACGTGCCGTGGAAGCTGACGGTCTCGCCACGCAGCAGTGCGCTCAAACAGGTGAGGTATTCCCGCATCAGCGTCATCGGTGAACTCATTTTGGCGCCTACCTGTTTCATCCAGTCCTGCACACCGTGGCCGAGGCCGATGCGCACCCGGCCGGGGAAAGCCCGGTGCAGGGTCGCGATCTCCATCGCAGTCAGCGCCACGTTGCGCAACGGCACCGGCAGCACGCCCACCCCGACCGTCAGCCGTTCACTGTTGGCCAACGCGATCGCGGCGCCGGAGACACCGCCGGCCAGGAAGCAGTCCTCCCACAGCCACAGCTCGTCGAGACCAGCGGTATCGGCGGCCCGTGCGGTCGCGCCGATCCCTTCCGGTGCGAACTGCGGCAGATACACACATCCGAGACGTACAGGTGAAGTGGCCAAGGGTCGCCGTCCGATCAGTGAGTGGGGTGAAAATGCGTCCGAGCTCAGCTGACCGTCGTCCGGTACTGCGCCACGATCGGGGCCAACTCGTCAGGGGTGGCGCCGTGCATGATCACCGCGTCGGCGCCGTAGTCGAACTCCTTGCGCACCCGGTCGACGCACTGCGCCGCGGTGCCGGTGGCCGACGGCTCCAGCCATTCGTCCGGGATCAACGTCGCGATGTGTTCGATCTGCCCGGCGGTGGCCTTGTGGTCGATGCCGCCGGCAATGGACTGCACCACGGTATCCTCACGAAACCGTTGCAGCACAGCAGGATCCCAGTTGTTGGTGCTCACCAGCAGATCGCCGTAGCCCTGCAGATAGGTGGCCAGACGGGCCACGGTCTTCTTCAGCCGCAACTCCTCGGGCAGGTGGTCGCCAACGGTGGCGAAACACGACCAGACCCGCACCTTGTCCGGATCGCGCCCGGCTTGCTCGGCGGCGTCCTTGACGGTCTTGACACTGCGCTGCAGCGTCTCGGGGGTGAAGTAGGTGTGCAGGATGACGTCGTCGAAAGCACGGCCACCGAGGGCCAGCGTCTGCGGCCCGAAGGCCACGATGGCCAACCGGATGTCCTCGTTGAAATCGGGATCCAGGAACAGCACCTGATACTTCCCGATGGGCCCGTCATGGTTGAAGATCAGCTCGCCCTGCCACAGTCGGCGCATCACGTGCGCGAAGTCCTCCATTTGCGCGGTGGTCACCGCCGGGACCCCGAAGGCCGAGTACATCGCGGCGATACCGCGCCCGATACCGAGGGTGAACCGGCCGCGGGACAGCCGGTGCATGGTGGTGGCCCAGGATCCGGTGATCAGGGGGTGTCGGGTGTTGTGATTGGTTGCCGCCGTGGCGATCTGCATGCGGCTGGTCACCGCACAGGCCGCACCCACCAGGGACGAGGCCTCCTTGACGTTCCACCGCTCCGAGATGAAGGCCGTTCCGAAACCCAGCGCTTCACCGTCGCGCGCCTCGTCCATCAGCGTGGCGGGCCCCTCTCCCCCGGCACCCGCCAGTAGGTAGTAGCCGAGTTCGTCGAGCACACGATCCGTCACGTCCAGACTCCTTGTTTGTACCCACAGTTGTAGACCTCGGCGATCTGTCCATCGACCACCCGGAACACCTCCATGCTGGCGATCGACGTTGGTGCGCCGTCCGTCGGAGTCATGGTGGACTCGTAGACGATGGTGACGTGCTCTCCGTCATCGCCGGCCACCACGACGTTGAGCGTGAATTGGATGTCGTCGAACGCCTGGCACAGGTCGACGATCCGCGCCACGGCCTGTGCGCGGGTCAAGACGTGCGACTCGCCGACATCGTGCCGAATCACGTTGTCGGCGAACAATTCCGGGGCCAGTGCGAAGTCACGACGGTTCCACACCTGCAGGTTGTACAGCTCCACAACCTCACGCGCCGAGCGTGACGTCATCGTTGGCCTCCCGGCAATGTGGCACTCGACCACCAAGTTAATTGTCGGCCGTTTAATATGCAAGGGTGCCCACTCCTGTCCGGGGGCTGACGCAACCAGAACGCGTGGAAACGTCGGCCCGTCGCCTGCTCGAGGCCGCCGCTGCGCTGATCGTCGAAAAAGGCTGGGAAGCAACAACGGCCGCCGAGATCAGCCGTCGCGCCGGTTACAGCAGGGCGATGGTGCACGCCAGATACGGCAGCAAGGACGCGATCCTCGAGGCCTTCCTGCACGAATACGTCAGCCGCCTCGACCCCGATCCCCACCCCGGGGCCACCGGGATGCAGCAGGTCCTCGCTCATTTCGACCGCATCCATGATCTCTACGTCACCGACCGCGAGGTACTGCGCGCGATGTTCGTGGCCACGTTCGAAGCCGTGAAGACCACCTCCCCGCTGCGCGATCGCGTGGCCGGGCATCTGCGTGAGGGTGCCGCCAAGGTCGAACACGCTCTCCGCGCCGGGATCTCCGACGGCTCCGTCCGCGGCGACATCGATGTCGCCGCAGTGGTGAACGACATCACCTCGGCGATGTTCGGGATCGGGTTCCAGTGGGTGGTGCTCACCGAGCATGACCTCGAAACCGCGCTGACCACGGCCCGCTCCCGGGTCATCAGGGAGTATGGACAACGGAAGCGGGGAACTAGGCCAATTTGAATCCGGTGTATCCGCCGTCGGCGATCTCGTCGCACCGGCGGCGGTATTCGGGAATGCCCGCGGTGTAGCCCATGTACATGCGTTTCTTCCCGGGAACATTGGCGCCGTTGTACCAGGAGTTGCAACTCGGGTGTACCAGCACGGTGGGCGCCACCAACGAGGCGGCGTGCTCCATCCACTCCCGTTGAGCGTCCGGCAGCGCCTCGATGGTCCGATATCCATGGACCCGTAGATAGTCGATACACCTGGTGATCCACTCGATGTGCTGCTCCAGTGCGGTGACGAAGTTCGTCGCTGCAGAAGGGCTTCCTGGCCCCTGCACGGTGAACAGATTGGGAAAGCCCGCGACGGCCAGGCCGAGATAGGACAGCGGGCCTTCGTCGGCCCAGAACTCCCTCAACGACAGCGCCTCTCGACCCCGGATGTCGATACGGGTCAATGCACCGGTCATCGCGTCGAATCCGGTGGCGTAGATGATGACGTCGAGGCCGAAGTGCCCCTGCGCGGTGCGGATACCGGTCGCCGTCACCTCCTCGATCCCGCCTTTGCGGAGGTCGACAAGGGTGGCGTTGTGGCGGTTGAAGGTCTGGTGGTAGCCCTGGTCGATGATGGGGCGCTTGCATCCGAACGGGTGGGTGGGCACCAGCGCCGCGGCGGTCTCGGGGTCCTCGACAATCCGTGCGACCGCCTCACCGTACAACGCAGCGGCCATCCGGTTGGCTTCGATGTCGAAGAAGATGTCACCCCAGTTGAGCGCACCCAGGATCCCGCGCTCGTCGACGGCCCGCAGCTGGTCCTCGCGTGAGGCGGATTTGATCGGTGGGCTGACGAGCATGTCGAGCAGCACCGAGAACGCGCTCAGTCGCGCCGCCCCCACCGGGTGCTGCCGTTGCGCCGCCCGGATCGCGGCGTAGTCGGCCTTCATGGACTCCAGCTCACCAGGTGCGAAGGCCCGCACCGTCCAGGGCAGCGTGTAGGCCGGGGAACGCTGGAAGACGTACAGGTGCTCGGCTTCCCGCGCCACCACCGGGATCAGTTGCACGCCGGTGGATCCGGTGCCGATGACACCCACCCGCGTGCCACGCAGATCGACACCGTCGGGCCACCGGCTGGTGAACAACGACAAGCCCCCGAACGAGCCGATGCCCGCGATGTCGGGTTCCAGGGGCGCGGACAGGATGCCGGACGCGGCCACCACGAACTGCGCGGTGAAGGTCCGCCCCGTCTCGGTGCCGATGGTCCACGTGCCGTCACCGAACACCAACGACACGACGCGGGTGTTGAAGGTGATGTCGCGGCGCAGGTCCAGCCGGTCGGCGACGAAGTTCAAGTACGCCTCGATCTCAGGCTGGGCGGGCATGGTCTCGGTCCACACCCACTCCTGCTGGATCTCCTCGGAGAAGCTGTAGGAGTACTCGATGCTCTCGATATCGCAGCGGGCCCCCGGGTAGCGGTTGTGCAGCCACGTGCCACCGACACCTTCGGCGGCTTCGACGGCGATGACGCGCAGACCCGCCTCACGCAGTAGGTGCAGTGCGTACAGGCCGGAGAACCCTGCCCCGATCACCAGGACATCGAGTTCGGTCACGTGGGCCCCGTGAATCGGAGCAACGTCCGGGTCAGGTGCAGACTCGTGATCAACCAGGTGTCGGAGCGCTTTTCGTAGGTTTCGTGATAGTGGCCGGCGCCGTGCAGTTGGCTGCCGTTGCCGAAAACCAGCAGGTCCTCCATCGCCCAGATGCCGGTGGCGGTGGTCGGCGAGGTCAGCGCGAGCTCCGGGGTGTGGCAATGGTGCACGGTGGCGGCATCTTTGACGCCACCCCACACGACGGGCTCGAACTGCTCGAGCCCTGTCAGTGGCGGCATGGTCTGTGGGTCCTGTCCGCCGGTCGACACGGCAAGGTCGAGACGCACCACCACATCGGGTGCGAACAACGCCCGCCAGGCCTCGACGTCCTTGGTGTCCAGGTATCGGCAGTACCGGGCTTTGAGCACCCGCAACGCCTCCAACTCGTCTGGTGTTGTCACCCGGGAACCTCCAACCCCGCGTTACTGTCGAAACAGTTACTGTAATGTATTCCGTTGCCATCGGATCGCGGTTCGAGGAGGTCGGGGCGGTGAAGGTACCATTCACCTGGAAGGTCACCGGGTGGTTCATGATCGGCTGGTCACCGGAGTTCCCGTCCGGCCAGACCCGGCCGCTGAAGTACTTCGGCGAAGACCTGGTCGCCTACCGCGACGAATCTGGAGAGTTGCATGTGATGGAGGCGCACTGCAAACACCTCGGCGCCCACCTGGGCCACGGCGGCACCGTGGTCGACGATTGTCTGGAGTGCCCCTTCCATGGCTGGCGCTGGGGCCCCGACGGCACCAATCGCCACATCCCGTACCAACCGGACCGGCCCAACCGGGGCCTGCATCTTCGGGTGTATCCCGTTGTAGAGCAACATGATTGCGTCTTCCTCTGGCATCAGCCCGACGGCAGGCCACCACAGTGGGAACTACCTGACATCTTCCTGAAGTTTCCGCAGTTCGAGACCGACCCCGACAAGTACTACCGGCCGTATCCTGAGTTTTCCCGGCTCGCGCAGAACGAGCCCGTCCACCCCCAGATCGTCGCCGAGAACGGCCCGGACAGTGCGCATTTCCGCTATGTGCACGGGGCGACCGTCACACCGGTCTGCCTGGACTGGTCAGTGGTGGACGAGGAGTGGCGGTTCCTGACTGGCTGGCCGGATGTGCGCAGCGACGACCCCGACCAGATGGCGCTGCGCATCCACAGTCATTTCTCCGGACTGGGCTTCGCGATGAGCGCGTTCGAGGGGTCGTCGAACCACCGGTTGATCTTCGCCTGCACACCGGTCGACGACCAGGTGTCCAACCTCTTTTACTCGATCTGGTGGCCACGGCAGGGCGGCGACCAGTCCGACGTCCCACCCGAGGAGGTTCGCGCCCGAGTGGAGAAGCAGTACCTGGTGACAGTGTGGGACGACCTGGACATCTGGCGCTACCAGAAGTACATCGAGCACCCGTCGCTGTCGAAGACAGACGCCAAACCGTATATGGCACTGCGGCAATGGGCCACCCAGTTCTACGAGGTTGCGGCGGTCACATGAATGTCGACCCCTCGTGCACCGCCGTCGTCACCCAGGAGTTGCAGGGTGCCGTCGTCGGCCGGGAGGCCGGCCTGCCCGCGCTCGCGGACGAGGCCCGCCGCCGCGCCCTGCCCAATATCGAACGCCTGTTACCCGTGGCGCGGCGGGCCGGCGCTCAAGTGGTCCACTGCCTGGTGCAGCGGCGACCTGATGGCAAAGGATCCAACACCAACGCCAAGCTGTTCGCCGTCGGGCGGCGTGGTGTTGCGATCACCCCGGGCACCTCGGGTGCGGCACTGCTCCCCCAATTCGGCCCGGAGACAGACGATCTGGTGTTACACCGGTGGCACGGCCTGGGGCCGATGGGCGGCACCGACCTGGACGCGATCCTGCGTAACCTCGGCGTGCGCACCATCGTGCCGGTGGGAGTATCACTGAACGTCGCGATCCCCAACCTGGTGATGGACGCGGTGAACGCCGCCTATCGTGTGGTGCTGCCGCGTGATGCCGTGGCCGGCGTGCCCGCCGACTACGGCGAGGCCGTCATCGACAACACGCTGTCACTGCTGGCCGAGATCACCACCACCGCCGCCCTCGTCGCTGCCTGGCAGTGACGCCCGGAACGCGGCGATGACTTCGACTACCCGGGAGTCGGCACGCAACTGCTCCAGCGTCTGCGGCAACGGGATCCGCCAGTTCGGATACTCATCGACGGTCCCCGGGAGGTTGGGCTGGCGCGGCTCACCGATGACATCGTAGGGCGAGATCAGTTTCAGCCTGCTGGGCGTGGCCGCCAGGAACCGGTGCATCGCGGTGATGATCGCCGGATCGTCCGCTTCCGCCGTCAACAGGCCCTCGTCCTGCAGCAGCTGTACCCACTCGGCGCGCTCCTTGTCGGCGTTGGCCTGTTCGGCCGGTACATCGTCGAGCAGGCCGAGATCGGCACGCACCCGCACATGCTCACCCTGCAGAAACCCTGCGGCCGTGGGCAAGTCATGCGTGGACAGGCTGGCGGCAGCTCGCTCCGGCCATTTGGCCGGCGCCAGCAGCGGCTCGCCGGGCACGGACTGGTCACGGGTGAACCACGACACCGCGCAGCCGAGCATCCCGTTGTCGGCAAGCGCCGCGGTGACCTCCGGCTCGACGGTGCCCAGATCCTCCCCCACCACTGTGGCTTCGGCCCGGTGCGCTTCCAGCGCCAGGACCGCCAACATGGTGTCGGCGTCGTAGTACACGTAGGTGCCGCGCTCGGGGCCGTCGCCCGGGGGGACCCACCACAGCCGCCACAGTCCGGCGACATGATCGATCCGCAGGCCATCGGCATGTGCCAGCACGGCGCGCAACATGTCCCGCAGCGCGGCATACCCGGTGGTGGCCAGGCGGTCCGGGCGCCATGGCGGCAACCCCCAGTCCTGTCCTCGAGGGGTGAAGTTGTCCGGCGGCGCCCCGATGCTCACACCGGTGGCCAGCACGTCGGCCAGCGCCCACGCGTCGGCGCCGTCGGCATCCACGCCCACCGCGAGGTCGTGCAACACCCCCAGCGCCATGCCGGCATCGCGCGCGCTCTTGCGTACAGCCAGGAGCTGTTCGGCGCACTGCCGCTGCACCCACGCGTGGAATCCGACCCGGGGTGCCAGCTCACGGCGGGCGGCGGCCACGGCCGCCCCCGACACGTCACGCAGTTCCTCGGGCCAGCGACTCCACCGCCCACCGTGCCGCTCGGCCAGAGCGCAGTAGGTGGCCCAGTCCCGCAGGCCCGCCGAGGCGTTCGAGTCCGCGAGCACCGCGGGGCGGCCTTCTGCCCGCCACAGCAGTTCCAGCGCAGCGCGTTTGGCCGCCCACACCAGGTCGTGTTCGATGCGGTGGGTGCTCGCCGACACGCGCAGGGCGTCGACTTCCGCGCGGGTGTCCGGATCCGCACGACGGTAGGCGTCCAGGTCTTCGATACGCAGCGCCAGCGGATTGGCGAAGCGCCGGCTGGACGGGGTGTACGGGGACGGCTGCACGGGGTGGGTCGGTCCGGGCGCGTGCAGCGGGTTGAGCAGAACCGCGCCTGCGCCGTGCTCGGCAGCGGTCCAGTTGACGAACTCACGAAGATCACCGAGGTCACCGTGACCCCAGGAGCGCGCCGACCGCAACGCGTAGAGCTGCAGCATCCAGCCCCATGTCGGCGGCGAGGCCGGCACCTTCGGTGGGGCGACCACCAGGGCGGCCTCCTGGTCGTCGTGGGTCTGCAGGCGATACCAGCCCAGCGGGAGGTCCGCGGGTATCTCGTTGAGCACCTCGAGCTCGGTGCCGTCTTCATGGATCAGGACCCGCGCTCCCGGCACCCGCCTCGGTCGCCCGTCCGCCCGCACCGCGATCGTGGGAGGCACTGCGCCGACGCTCTTGCGCTGCGCCACCTCGGCAAGCTCACGGCGGCGGTCGCTGTCGGTGCCCGCCTCCACGTCCAGCAGGCCGAGCACCCGGATCACGACGTCGGCGTCGACGTCCACCGGCTCCCGCCGCTCGTTCTGATAGGACGTGGCCACCCCGTGCGCGGCGGCAAGCCGGCGAAGATCGTCCGGGGCCGGTGTGGGTGCGGCTGTCACCGTGACCGCACAGCAGGAACGGTGGGCATACGTCGGTGCGAAGGAGCGAACACCTCGCTTCTATACCCGGGTGGCACCGTCTCACACGGGTTGTCAGCGCAGCACGCGCACCGGCACGTTGCTCCAGCCGGCCACGTTCTGCATGTTCACCCTCCGGCAGCCCGCCCAGTCCACCTCGTAGCACGGCATGAAGTCCAGCAACTTGTCCAGTGCGATGGCACTTTCCATCCGTGCCAGCGCTGCGCCCAGGCAACTGTGGATGCCGTAGCCCAGCCCGAGATTCTGCGCCTGGGTGCGGTCCCGGTCGATATCGAAGCGATCGGGATCGGTCCACGCCTCGGGATCGCGGTTGGCCGAACCGCCCACCAGGAACACCGGCTTGCCCGCCGGAATCGTCACACCGTGCAGTGTGGTCTCCCGCAGCGAGCAGCGCACGTTGTACTGCGCGGGGGCCTCGTAGCGCAACAGTTCCTCGACGGCCAGCGGGATCTTGCTGCGGTCGTCGCGCAGTTTCTGCCACTGGTCGGGGAACTGCGCGAACACCACCGCGGCATTGCCCAGCAGTTTGGTCACCGTCTCGGCGCCCGCCCCACCGAGCAGCGTCGCGAACTCGGTGATCTCGACATTGCTCAACGGCTCCATCTCACCGTTGTCCCGTTCGATCTCGGCGGTGATCAGCTTGCTCAGCAGATCGTCGCCGAGTTCACCCCGACGCTGTTTCGTCAGTTTGTAGTAATAGACGGCCATCTCGACGGCGGACTGCAGGCCTGCCTCGGACATCTCCACCTGTCCGGAGTCGCGGTGCAGCAGGTCGTCGATCCACAGCCGGATCCGCTGACTGTCCCCGTCGGGCACGCCTTGCATGGTGGTGATCACCTCGACCGGGAACAGCGCCGAGAAGTCCTGAACCACGTCGAATCCGTCCGGGTCGACGGCCGCGAGGTACTTGTCGATCAGCGCGGCCACCATCGGCCGTTGCGCCTGGATGGCGCGCGGGGTGAACACCTTGTTCAGCAGGCTGCGCATGTGCCGATGACGGGGCGGGTCCATCGCGATGATCGAACCATGCTCTGTCACATGACCTTTGCGCACCTGCGCCAGGTCAACGCCGCGGGCCGACGAGTAGGTGCTGAAGTCTTTGAAGGCGGCAGCGACATCCCGGTGCCGGGTCAGGGCGTAGAAGTCGTACTGCTGGCTGTAATAGACCGGCGCCTCGGCGCGCATCCGGCGGTACGTCTCGTAGGGTCCGTTGAAGAAGTCCTCCGAGAACGGATCGAACACCACTGTCGAGACTGTCATCGCCGCCCTTTCAGGCGGCGGTGGGTCCTCGCCCGCGCCAGCCGCAGCGTCATATCGGCATACAGTTTCACCGGCCTGCCGAACGGTGGCGCGGCGTGGGCCGTGAGGCTGAAGGGCAGATCCGATCCCACCACCGAGCGGTGATGGCTGAACGCGTCGAAGCCCGCCTTGCCGTGGTAGGCCCCCATGCCGCTGCGTCCGACACCACCGAACGGCGCCGCCGACGGGATCATCTGCGCGGCAAAGTCATTGCGCGCGACACCGCCGCTTCGCGAGTTCTGGACGAACCGGCGGAACTCCTGGCCGTCGGGTCCGAACCAGTAGGCCACCAGCGGCGAGGGCCGTTCGTTGACGTACTCGATCACCTCGGTCAGCGCGGAGTAGGTCTTCACCTCCAGTACCGGGCCGAAGATCTCCTCCTCGGCGATGCGCATCGACGGGTCGACACCCCGAACCAGGGTTGGTGCGATCTTGCGGCCGGCCCGGTCCGGCAGCAGTTCACCGTCGGGTTCCACGGCGTCGACGGTGGCGCCTTGGGCGCGCGCGTCGTCGAGGAGGCCGAGCACCCGGTCGTAGTTGGCGTCGTCGACGCTCGAGCAGTAGTCGGTATTGGTCACGACCGTCGGGAACATCGCCGCCCACGTCTGCTTCACCACGTCGACGAACACCTCGGCCCGGTCGGCGGGGACGAACACGTAATCCGGGCAGACGCAGACCTGTCCGCCGTTGACCATCCGGGCCGCCGCGATGCGTGCCGCCGCCGTCGCAACATCGGCGTCGGGCGCCACCACCACCGGGTTCTTGCCGCCCAGCTCCAGGGTGACGGGCACCAGGTTCTGTGCGGCAGCCCGCTGGACCAGTGCACCGATGGACGGGGAACCGGTGAAGAAGAGGTGGTCGAACGCGGTCGTGGCGAAGGCCGCTGCCACCTCACGTCCGCCGGTGGTGACGTGCAGCTCGGCCGGGTCGAAGTACGTCGGCGCCAGCTCACTCATCAGCTGCGCGGTATGCCCGGTGATCTCCGACATCTTGATCATCACCCGGTTTCCGGCCGCGAACGCCGCCGCGGCGGGCAGCACCACGAGGTTCAGCGGGAAGTTCCACGGCCCGATGATGCCCACCACGCCCAGCGGAGTGGGTTCGACGTCCGCGCGCAGTCCGGCCAGACGCGCGGCACGCAGCAGCTTCTGTGGCCGCATCCACTGCGCCACATGTGATCTGGTGTATTCGATCACCGGGATCATTCCCACCACTTCGGTGAACAACGACGCCGCGCGCGAGCGGGTGCCGAAGTCGCTGGCCATGGCATCGGCGAAGGCGTCGGTGTTGTCCAGGACTAGCGCCAGCAGACGGTCGATGCGGTGGCGCCGGGTGGCGGCCTCGGGTGGGCCGTCGGTGAGGAAAGCCCGCCGCTGCAACTCGAGGACCCGCCGCAGCGCGGCGCCAGGATCGACCAGGGTGGCCTCCCCGACACTCATGGCCGACTCCCCAAGTTCACACGGCAACTCCACAGCCATACTGTAACGCTAACAGTAGAGTGGACGGCAGTGTTGGCCAAACGCGGCGTGGTCAGCAGGCCCACCTGGAGATCGAGTAGGGAACTACGCGAGTCGACGCGCTCCTGGATCGGGACACTCGGTGTGTCACGACCGCCGGCGTGATCAGGCGCAAGAGATTTCGCGGTGTTCAGCCGCGTCAGCGATGAGTGTCAGTGGCTGCGGCGCAGCAACGAAAGCGCACTCGCCCTTGCGCGTGAACAACCAGAACACCGAATCGCCAAGGAGGCGATTGCCATGACGAAGCGCGACAGCACGCCAGATTCCGAAGCTCCCGCATCGGAGATGCCGTTGCCCGGTTCGTTCGACAGCCATGTAGATACAGGCGACATGCCCACTCCGTCCATGATGGACGCGACGCAGGACGATGACATGCCCCGGCCCGGCCGCGGGCAGCGGTCGATGAAAACGACCGGTGAGCCCGGTGATTCAGCCGTCCCGTCCATGGCGCCTCCGACGACCATGGCGGGCAACGGGCAAAGACCCGGGCAGCCCCGATTCGGCCCGCCAGGTGGCACGGCCGCCGCGCACCCGTCCTATCGGCCAGGTGTCGTCGAGGTGCAATTCCGGGAAGGAGTGAGTCCGCAGATCGGTCCCGCCGACGCCGAGACCCCTTCGATCCGAAGCGCTGACGAGGGCCGGCTCGACGAGATGAACCAGATCCTGCGCCGGCACGGTCTCCTGCAGGCCGAACCGACGTTCTTGACTTCGCCCGATGAAGCGTCGGCGGCACAGGCCGTGGCACGGCAACAGGGTATCGACGCACCCCATCTCGGCCATTTCATGACGTTGCACTTCCCGGACCACACGGACACCCGTGCGATCGCCGCCCAGCTCGCCGCCTTGCCCGAGGTGGAGCGGGCAGTGCCGGTACCCGTCGCTCTGCCCCCGACGGTCACCGCCGAGACGTCCATGACGGGAGCGCTGACCGCACCGCCGGTCGCCACTCCGTTGACCGAACCCTTGATCGGCAACAGCGGTCAGGTGGTCGTCGATCCCAACACCGGTCTGGAGAATCAGTGGTATCTGTTCCGGTGTGGCGTGAACAATGCCTGGGCACGATCCACCGCCAAGGACGTCGTGGTTGCCGACATCGACTGGGGTTACCGCACATCCCATCAGGACCTAGCAGGCAAGGTGGAACGCACCTACAACGCATTCGACGGCACCACCGATGTCACACACGGCCCCAGCATCTTTCACGGAACAGGTGTGCTCGGGCACACCGGCGCCGCGGTGAATGACGCCGGCATGGCGGGGGTGGGTTTCGAGGCTCCGCTGTGGGCCATCCAATCCGACTCCGGCACGGGCGCCAGCCTCGGAGGCGAACCGTGGGCACGGGGTATCGACTGGGTACGCACCACCGACAGCGGAGGTCGCCGCAAGGTCGTCATACTCGAAGTCCAGACCGGAGCATTCGGGAACTACGAACAGGTTCCCTCGGTCAACGCGGCAATCAGGACCGCCATCGCTGCCGGCGTCGTGGTCTGTGTCGCGGCAGGAAACGGCGACCGCGACGCGGGCGTGGACGACTCCGGAAACGCGATCCCGGAGACGGGCTCGATTCTGGTGGGTGCGACCGCCTATCACGACACCGAGAACAAACGCGCGTGGTTCAGCAACTACGGCCCGCGGATCGTCGTCGCCGCACCCGGCGACGGTGATCATGATCTGACCTGCGACTCTGCTTCAGATCAGGCTTATTCCAACAGTTTCGGCGGTACCTCGGGCGCAACTCCCAAGGTGGCCGGTGTGGCAGCGTTGATGCTGGCGGCCAACCCTGGTCTGAGTCCCGCCGAAATCCGGCGGATCCTGAATGTCACCGGGACACCGCTCACCGAGGATCCCGGTAAACCGGTCGGCACATTTCTCGACGCCGGCGCGGCGGTGCGGCAGGCGGCTGCCGGAGCGGTCAGCCGGCTGGAAGTATTTGCCCGCGGCGCGGACAAAGCGCTGTGGCACAGGTGGCAGACCGCGCCGAACAACGGCTGGTCCGGCTGGGAATCCCTCGGCGGCTGGATCGACCGACTCGCCGTGGGCCGCAACGGGGACGGCAGAATCGAAGCGTTCGCCCGCGGCGCCGACAGTGCCGTCTGGCACACCTGGCAGACCTCCCCAGGCGGAAGCTGGTCCGGCTGGGAATCCCTCGGCGGCTGGATCGACCTGATCGACATCGGCCACAACGCCGACGGCCGGCTCGAGATCTTCGCGCGTGGAGCGGACAAAGCACTCTGGCACAACTGGCAGACCACCGCAGGCGGCTGGTCGGGGTGGCAATCCCTCGGCGGCTGGATCGACCGACTCACCGTGGAACGCAATGAGGACGGCCGGCTGGAAGTCTTCGCCCGCGGCGCCGACGGTGCCGTCTGGCACAACTGGCAGACCTCCCCAGGCGGAAGCTGGTCCGGCTGGCAGTCCCTCGGGGGCTGGATCGACCTGATCGACATCGGCCACAACGCCGACGGCCGGCTCGAGATCTTCGCGCGTGGAGCGGACAAAGCACTCTGGCACAACTGGCAGACCACCGCAGGCGGCTGGTCGGGGTGGCAATCCCTCGGCGGCTGGATCAACCGACTCGCCGTGGGCCGCAACGAGGACGGCCGAATCGAAGCGTTCGCCCGCGGCGCCGACGGCGCCGTCTGGCACACCTGGCAAGCCTCCGCAAACGGAAGCTGGTCCGGCTGGCAATCCCGCGGTGGCTGGATCGATCAGCTGAAGGTCAGCCAGAACAACGACGGACGGATCGAGGTGTTCGGCCGCGGTGCCGACGGCGCGGTATGGCACACCTGGCAGACCGCGCCCAACAACGGCTGGTCCGGTTGGGCATCCCTGGGGGGCTGGATCGACTTGATGGACATCGGACAGAACGCGCTCTGAGATGTGTTGCGGCACGTAGGGGCAGGGCGTCCAGGCCCCTACGTTGCCGCGCTACCGTGATGCTTACAGCCGCGTTTCACGATCAACGGGGTGCACCCGCACCGGCACACCGGTCAGCCACGCCATGCCCGCCAGCGCCTCGACGTCTTCGGGCTCCGTCGACATCAGTGCATTGACATTCGCGCCACCGGCGCGGTTGGCGACTTTCCATCCGCCGGTGCCGTCGTGCCCCCAGCCGTGCGGCACGGCGATGACGCCCGGCACAATGTCTTTCGTCAGACCCACCGCCACAGTGATCTTTCCCCACGGCGAACTGATCTGGATCTTGTCACCGTCGGCAATCGCGAGTTCGGCGGCGTCGTCGACATGCATCAACGCCCGGTGGCCCCGGTCACCACGCATCAGCAGCGGTGAGTTGTGCATCCAGGAGTTCTCCGAGCGCGGCTCGCGCATCCCGATGAGCCGTAGTGGGTACTGCGCCGGTTCTTTCCGACGACGCAGCTTCTCGATCTCGCCGGCGATACCGTCGTGGGCCAACCTGACCCGCCCACCCTGGTATGGCACTGTCTTCGGCAGGATTTTCTCGCGCAAGTGCGGTTCGATGATCACCCCGTGTGGGCGGTCGGCCGCCAGCTTGGAGAAGTTCAACGCGCCGCGGCGCAGGCCGAACCGGTCGCCGCCGTCGGCCAGCCGGATCACGGCGTCCATGAGGAGCCGGGGACCGAACTCGATCCCCATGAGGCTCAGCACCTTTCGCATCACGGCCACCATGGCGAAGCCCGGGGTCTGTCGTGCCATCCGCCGCATCAGGCCGTCGACGATCTGCCATTCGGGTTTCGCCTGACCCGCCGGAGCCACCACCGCCTCGCCGGCTTGCCGGAACGGGGTCAGCTGCTGCCCTTGAGCCAGGACGGGAAAGTCGTCACGCTCGTACATGGTGGTGGTCGGCAGCACGTAGTCGCAGAGCGCCGTGGTCTCGGTGAGATAGAAGTCCAACCCCACCATCAGATCCAACTGCGCGGCCGCCGAAACCAGCTCGGCACCGTTGGGCACCGACAGCACCGGATTACCCGCACTGACGAAGAGTGCTTTGATCTGACCCGGGCCCGGTGTGGCGATCTCCTTGGCCATCATGGTGGCCGGTTCTGAACCGAACACCTGAGGAAAGCCGCCCACCCGTGAGCGATTTCGTCGGTAGGCCCGTTGCATGGCGGGGGCCAGCAGCTTCAGAGCCAGCCGCTGGCCGGGAATCCCCAGCGAGCCGAACATGGCACCACCGGCCCGGTCGAGATTCCCCGAAACCAGATTGACCGCATCCAGCAGATACGACGTCAACGTGCCGCTGCGGCCGGTGCTGGTGCCGAAGCGGCCGTACACGCTGGCACCGGCCGAGCGGGCCAGATCCCGCGCCAGACCACGAACGGTGTCGGGGTCGATGCCGGTCACCTCGGCGGTGACCTCCGGGGTGAACGGCAGGCAGTGCGCGCGAAGCCAGTCGACGCCGGTGGCTTGGCGCTGGATGGCGTCGATGTCGGCGAGGCCTTCGTCGAACATGACCTGGAGCAAGGCGAGCAGGAGAAACGCGTCACTGTCGGGCCGGATGCCCAGCCATTCGAACTGTGCGGCGGTCTCGGTCCTGCGCGGATCGATGACGACGACGCGGCCGCCGCGCTTCACGATGTCGTGCAACCGGTCCTTGATGCGCGGGGCGGTGATCATGCTGCCGTGGGAGACCACGGGGTTCGCGCCGATCACGACGCACAGTTCAGCGCGAGTCAGGTCGGGAACCGGAATGGCGGCGGGCGAGCCGTACAGCAGTTGGCTGGCCAGGATTCGATTGCTGACGTCCTGCGACGATGCCGTGAAATAGTGCGACCGCCGGCCCAGGCCCTTGGTGAACAGGCCGGACCACATCGCGTGACCGAAGCTGAACGCGCCGGGGTTGCCCATGTACCAGCCGACGGCACCCGAACCGTGCTGTCGCACAATCGTGGTGAGCCGCGCGGCGATGTCGTCGAGCGCCTGGTCCCAGCTGACTTCCTCGAACTGCCCATCGGGCCGCCGGCGCAGTGGAACGGTGATTCGATCGGGGTCGTTGTTGATCTCGGTGAATGCGATGCCCTTCTGGCAGGCGAATCCCCGGGAGAGCGGATGATCCTTGTCCGGCCGAAGGGCGGTCAGCCGACCGTCTTCGACGGTGGCGATCATCCCGCACAGCGGTTCGCAGATCCGGCAGAAGGTCGGCCGGTGCTCGACGAGGGGTGCCATGGGGCTGAGGATACGACGCGCGCGTCAGCCGAACTGCACTTTTGGACACACCCGTCCTCAGATCTCGCCGCGATCAGAAGCGGGACCCGACACCCTGCACGGCGAAGTAGGCCGACGCCCGCTGCGCGGCCAGATCCGGATCGGTGAACAGCCCCAGCCCGCCGGCCACCCGCACGAGTTCGGCAAGGTGCAGCAGATTGCGACCGGTCTCGAAGCCCTTCAGCATCCGGAAATGATGCTGGCCGCCGTCGAGATACGTCAGCCACGCCACGCCCACCTTGTAGTACTGGGTGGGGGCGCTGAACACCAAGCGGCTCAGCGGCAGCGTCGGCTCCAGGATGTCCCGGAAACCGGCGGTGTCACCGGCGTCCAGACGCGCGAAGGCCGCCGAGGCGAACCGCGGCACAGCCGCGAAGGCACCGAGCAGGGCCTCGCTGTGCCGGGTGCCGTCACCGGCGATCAGGTCCACGTAGTTGAAGTCGTCGCCGGTGAACACCCGTGCGGGCGCCGGAATGAGCTCGCGCAGCAGGGTTTCCAGCGCCGCATCCAGTAGCGAGACCTTGATCCCGCGCACCTTGTCGACGTGGGCGCCGATGATGTCGACGACGCATCCCATGGCGGCTTTGGGTTCGTCGTGCCCCCAGTAGCCCGCCAGCGCGGGGTCGAACATCGCACCGAGCCAGTGCAAGATCACCGGCCGGGTGACCTGCGCCAGCACCTCCCCGTAGACCTTGGCGTAGTCCTCGGGGCTCTGCGCCGCCCGGGCCAGGTGCCTGCTGGCCATCATCACCACAAAGCCGCCGGCACTTTCGATATCGGCGATCTGCTCCAGGTAGGCATCA
This sequence comes from Mycolicibacterium sp. SMGY-1XX, assembly GCF_059132455.1. NCBI lineage: Bacteria > Bacillati > Actinomycetota > Actinomycetes > Mycobacteriales > Mycobacteriaceae > Mycobacterium > Mycolicibacterium sp. SMGY-1XX. The sequence goes on along the minus strand of NZ_CP101139.1, from coordinate 800,844 downwards.
CGAATCTGACCGAGATCGGCTGTCGGACTGTCGATTTGATCGGTGGCGATACCCACCACCACGTCCCCGCCGCGCTCGTCGGCATCGGCGAGGGTCCGCAGGGCCAGCTCGCGGGCCCCGGCCCAGTCCAGGCCCATCCCGCGTTGGGCGGTATCCATGGACTCCGCGACGCCCAGGCCGAGCGACCACAGGCGCCGGCGCAGCTCCAGCGTGGCATCCCAGTCGATCTGTTCGACACCGGGAACCGCATCGCAGGCCCGCAGCGGGTCGGCGACCACATGCGCGGCGGCGTACACGGCGCGGCTGGTGGGTGGAGCCGAGGACGTGATCAGCGCCGCCGGTGCGGCCAGCTCCACCTGGGTGAGTTTGCCGTCGGAGTCCGGCAGAACCAGATGTGTCATCAGCGGGCGTCCAATCCGCCGTCGGCGAGCACGGTCTGGCCGGTGATGAAGCTGGCACCGTCGCCGGCCAGGAAGCACAGCAGCGCGGCGATCTCTTCGGGCTGGGCTGCGCGGCCCAACAGATTGGTGGCCACCTCTTTGCGCACCTCGTCCGACCAGGATTCGGACATATCCGTCAGCACGAAGCCGGGGGCCACCGCATTGACGGTGATGGACGGAGCCAGCGCCTTGGCGAAGGACACCGTGACGTTCTCCAGGGCGGCCTTGGCCGCCGAATACCCCGTCACCTCCGGGCTGGCCAGGTTGTCCCGGCCGCGGATCGAGGACACCGTGACGATCCGGCCACCGCCGTTGGCCAGCATGGACGGTGCCACCGCCCTGATGAAGTTCACCGGGCCCAGGACATTCGACCGGTACTCGTCGATCCAGTCGTCGGTGGAGCCGGACAGCGCGTCGGTGGCCAGCACACTGCCCAGCGTGCAGATCAGTGCGTCGATACGGCCGTGTGTCCCCAGCGCGGCATCCACCAATTCCTGCACGGCGGCGGCATCCTGGCCGTCACAGTGGTAGGCGGTCGCATCGAGTTCGGCCGAAAGCTCTTTCAGCGCAGCAGAATCGCTGCGCCCGTGCAGGATCACCCGAGATCCTCGGGCGGCCTCCTGGCGGGCGGCGGCGGCTCCAATACCGCGGGATGAGCCGGCGATGAGCACGGTTCTGGTCACGAGTTCCTCCTGGAGTTGGTCTCACCGGAGGCGGCGAGATAGCCACCGGCGAGGGAATCGATCAGGGTGGCGGCGTCCGCGGGCGCACTGGACGCCAGGACCCGCTTGAGAATCGACTGCGCACCCGGGGTGGTGTCCAACAGGCTCTGAATCAGGGTGTCCGCCGCGGTACGCACGTCGGCGTCCACGATGTCCACGATGCCCAGCCGAAACGCCTCGGCCGCGCTGACGGGCACGCCGGTGAGCGCCAGCCGCCGGGCCGCGGCAAGCCCCGCGATCTCGCTGATCTTGCCCAGCCCGGACCACCCCGGTGTGGTGCCCAGCGTGGCCTCCGGCAGCGCCAGCACCGCGGACTCGGCGGCCACCCGGAAGTCGCAGTGCATCGCCAGTTCGAGTCCCCCACCGAAGGCACTGCCCGCCAGCACCGCGACGGTGGTCTGCGGTAGTTCGGCCAACGCCCGGAACACCTGCTGGCCCAGCCGGGTCCACCGGCCCCGCACCAGTTCGGCTGACATGTCGGCGAATTCGACGGTATCCGCGCCGGCGCAGAACACCGGGCCTTCACCGACCAGCAGCACCACCCGGGCATCTGAGGCGGCAACCTCTTCGAGCCGGGCCCGCAGTTCGGTGATCAGATGGGTGCTCAGCGCGTTGCGCTTGCGCGGCCGGTCCAGCACGATGCGCGCGACCCGGCCCGAAACCTCCAGCCGGACCGTGCCCTTCTCGAACCCATCGGTCACAGTGCATTCCGCTGCAGGCTTGTCCACCGACGCTCGGTCAGCAGGTCGATGTTGGCGCGGCCACCGAGGTCGTCACCGAGGCCCGACGCGGCGGTTCCACCGAACGGCACCTGCGACTCGTGCATGGCGGTGCCGTCGTTGACGTGCACCATGCCCGAACGCACCTGATCGGCCACACTCCACGCCTTGTCGAGGTCGCGGCTGAACACCGACGTGGACAGGCCGAACCGGGTGCCGTTGACGATCTTGAGCGCCTCATCCACCGAGTCGACGACGGTGACCGGCGCGATGGGCGCGAACACCTCCTCGTCGTGCAGCACCATTCCGGGGCGCACCTGGTCGACGACCGTGGGACGCAGGAACACTCCCTCGGCGGTACCACCTTCCACCACCCGGGCACCGAGTTCGACGCTGCTGGTCACCATCGCCAGCGCCTTCTCCACCTGACGCTCCGACACCATGGGTCCCAGATCGACCTCGGACGTGTACGGGTCGCCGACAGTCAGTTTCGCGGCTTCGGCCGACAGCGCCGCGATGTAATCAGCAGCCACATCGGCCAGCACGATGTGGCGTCCCGTGGCGATACACACCTGGCCCTGGTGACCGAACGACGAACCGGCACCGCACCGCGCGGCGAGTTCCACATCGGCATCGGCGAGCACGATGCTGGCGTTGTTGCCGCCGAGTTCCAGCGCCACCCGCTTCAGCAGGGGTGCGGCGGCGACGTTGATGCGGCGGCCGGTCTCTTCCGAGCCGGTGAAGTGGATCATGTCGACCTGCTGGTGTTTGACCAACCCGGCGCCGGCAGGACCGCCGGTGAGCACCTGCACCACACCGGCCGGCACCCCGGCTTCGGCGAGCACTTCGGCCAGCATCAGTCCGCCGGTGAACGGCGTCTCCGGTGCGGGTTTGAGCACCACCGCGTTACCCAGCGCGATGGCCGGCGCCAGCACCCGCATCGCGATGTGCACCGGCGCGTTCCAGGCGGTGATCAGTCCGACGACGCCGACGGGGCGGCGCTCGATGATGTTGACACGGCCGCGCTGCCCGGACGGGATGATCTCCCCCAGCGGGGTGGTGGCCAGTTCAGCGGCCTGGAAGAACTCGATGACGCTGGCGCCGATCTCGCCCTCGGCCTTGGGACCTACGGCCCCGCCCTCGCGGATCAGGATGTCCTTGAACCGGGCCGTTTCCCGCTCCAGGATCGCGCCGCCGCGGCGCAGGATGGCCGCTCGCTCGGTGGCCGGGGTGGCCGCCCATTCCCGCTGCGCGGCAACAGCACCGGCGACCGCACGCTGGACGTCCGACTCGGTGGCGGTGACGGACTCGCCGATCACCGCCCCGGTGGCCTTGTCGGTGACCGGGAGGACGTCACCGTCGGAGCCGACGAACTCGCCGTCGATGAACACGGAACGTTGCAGGGCTGCGTTGACAGTCATGTCTTCCTTCAGTTTCAGGACCAGTCGGCGCGCGCCGCGGCCCGGCCGAGCATCAGGGCGTGGATCTCACTGGTGCCGTCGATGATCTGGGTGATCTTCGCGTCCCGCATCAATCGTTGCACCGGATAGTGCAGATGAACGCCGTAGCCGCCATGCAGTTGCACCGCCTCGACGGTGTTGCGCATCGCGGCGTCGGTGGCGAACATCTTGGCGGCGGAGATCAAATGGGAGTCGCCGCCACCGCCGGCGGCGTAACTGGCGACGCCTTCGCGCAACAGCCCGCGGGCGGCAAGATAGTCGGCGTGCATCCGGCCGAGCTTCTCCTGCACGATCTGCAGGTCGGCCAGCGACTTGCCGAACGCCTGCCGGTCGCGGACATAGGCCGCACTCTCGCGCAGCGCGGCCCGCATGAAACCCACCCCGTAACACCCGGCGTCGAGCCGGGCCAGGTTCAGGCCTTCCAGCATGCCGCGGAAACCGTCCACCTGCAGCCGCCAGGCCGACGGGATCCGGCAGTTGTCGAAATGCACGTTCGCCATGGGCATTCCGCGGAACCCCGACATGGGTTCGTCTTTGCCGACAGTCACCCCGTCGGCGTCCAGCGGTACCACGAACGCCGCCGTGGGGGCGTCCCGGTCGGCCGAGTTCAGCTTGGTCAGAACGATGCAGAAGTGCGCGGCCGGCGACTGGGTGATCCACGCCTTCTCGCCGGTGATGCTGACGGTGTGGTCGTCGAGTTCCACCGCGACCGTGCGGCCGGCCCGGATGTCGGTGCCGGAGTGCGGTTCGCTGAGTGCGAAGCTGCCCCGCACCGAACCGTCGATGAGCCCGGGCAGCCACCGGTCCCTGACGTCGACGGGCGCGTAGGCCGCCAGCAGGTAGCCGTGCAGCCGGGCGATCGAGATGCCCAGCGCCACCGCTCCCGAGTACGACGCCACCAGTTCGGTGGTCTCGTGGGCGAGCGCGAACATGGTCGGATCGATGGTGCCGTCGTCTCCGAAGATCAAGCCCTGCAACCCGAGATCGGCCGCATCGGCCAGCAGGTCGGGGAAGAATTCACCGGTGAGGTCGATGTCCTGGGCGCGGGGGCCCACCCGCGTGGTGCAGAAGTCAGCCACCACACCGAGGAACTGTTCGGCGTCGGCGTCGAGTGAATACGCAAGTGTCATGACGGCACTCCGTTGTCGGCCCACTCGTAGCGGATCACGCCGCGCAGGTTCTTGCCCGCCAGCAGGTCGTCGTAGGCGTCGTTGATCTGCTCGATGCGGTACTCCTTGGTGACCAGGCCGTCGAGGTTGATCTGGCCGGAGTCCCACAGCTTCAACATCTTCGGGATGTCATTGCGCGGGTTGCAGCCGCCGTTGAGCGATCCGGTGAGCGTCTTCTGCCACAGCACGAAATCCGACGGGTTCACCGGGATGCTGGGCTGGTCGTGCCGGGTGAGGCCCACCACCGCGACGGTGCCGCTCTTGCGTACCGACCGGACGGCCTGGCCGATGGTCTCGGCGGTAGCGATGGCCTCGAACGCCTTGTCCACGCCGACACCCCAGGTGAGTTCGGTGGCGAACTCCACCGGGTCGGTTGTGTTCGGGTTGACGGTGTGTGTGGCGCCGAACAGCTTGGCCTGCTCCAGCTTCCAGTCATTGGTATCGCAGGCGATGATGCGTTTGGCACCGGCGATCTTGGCGCCCTGCACGATGTTCATCCCGATGCCGCCGACCCCGTAGACCATCACATCCTCACCGGGCTCGACGCCGCCGCGGTAGATCGCCGTGCCCACGCCGGTGGTGACACCGCAGGCCACCAGGCAGGCCCGCTCCAAGCGGTAGTGCTTGTCGACCTTGACCACGGACTGCCCGGGTACGACGGTCCACTCGCTGAAGGTCGACACCAGGCAGAACTGACCGAGTTCCACGCCGTCATCGTCGCGGAACCGGTAGGTCCCGTCGATCTGCGGTCCCTCCACGGTGTGCGCGCCGAGATCGCAGAGGTTGGTCTGGCCGTCGGTGCACCAGCGGCAGGTGCCGCACGACGGCAGATACGACATCACCACGTGATCACCGGGAACGACGTGTGTCACGTTGGCGCCCACCTGTTCCACGACGCCGGCACCTTCGTGGCCGAAGATCATCGGCAGGGCGGCGATCTGGTCACCGGTGACGTGGTGCATGTCGGAATGGCAGACACCGGAAGCGACCAGATGCACCAGCACCTCGTTGGGTCCGGGTTCGTCGAGTTCGACTTCCTTGACCTCGAAGCGGGTGTTCAGTCGGTAGGTGACGGCGGCTCGTGTGCGCATGTCAATTCTCCTGTTGTTCGTTGGGGATTCGGCGATCGGGGCTGAAGAGCGAGCTGGACATGGTTGTCACGACGTCGGCGAGTTTGGGCCGGAAATCCATCAGCGCGATCACCTGTTCGGCGGTCCAGCCCGGCGCCACCTCCATGAGCACCGGTCCGTCGTCGCCGAGGGCGAACACCGCGCGTTCGGTGACGTAGATGACCTCCTGGCCGCGTTCGCGGGCCAGGTGTGCATTGAACGTGACTTGGCGTACCTTGTCGATGAACTTGCGGTGCTTACCTTCTGAGGTCACCTTGGGGTGCCCCTCGGACAGGTCGATGCGCAGACCTCCCGCGGTGAGTGTCCCGCAGAACACCACTTTCTTGGCGGCTTGCGAGATGTTGATGAACCCGCCGGCACCGAAGATCCGACCGTCGACCAGGGACGAGTTCACGTTGCCTTCCTTGTCGACCTCGGCGAAGCCCAGGCACGCCACATCCAGGCCGCCACCGTCGTAGAAGTCGAACTGTGAGGCGTGCTCGATCACGGCCTCGGGATTCCAGGACACCCCGAAGATGACCCCGCGCTCGGGCACCCCGCCGACCATGCCCTGCTCGACAGTCAAGGTGATCTCCTTGAGCCGGTCCTCTTCGAGCGCGGCGGTGGCCACACCGTCGGCCATCCCGACCCCGAGGTTGACCACCGAGGCCGGTTTGATCTCGTCGAGTGCCCTGCGCGCCACCACTTTCCGCTCCGACAGCGGCATCGCCGGGGAACGGCCGAACGGGACGTACACCTCACCGGAGAAGGCCGGGTTGTATTCGTTGATCGCGGTCTGCCACTGGTCTTCCTGCACCACCACGATATCGATCAGATGGCCCGGCACCACCACACTCTTGGGATTCAGTGTGTGCACGGCGGCCACGCGCTTCACCTGGGCGATCACCAGCCCGCCGCTGTTGCGCGCGGCCGTCGCGGCCGCCAGCACCCCGAGTTTGGCAGTCTCGTGTTCGAGGGTGAGGTTGCCGTGTTCGTCGGCGGTGGTGCCGCGGATGAAGGCGACGTCGAAGGACGGGCTGGGATAGAACAAGTACTCCTCGCCCTTGATCTCCATCACCTCGACCAGGTCGGTGGTGGTGGCGTTGTTGAGCCGGCCGCCGCCCTGGCGTGGGTCGCAGAACGTGCCCAGACCTACCTTGGTGATCAGCCCCGGCCGTTTGGCCGCGCTCTCCCGCAGCAGTTGTGCGAGCACGCCCTGGGGCAGGTTGTAGGCCTCGATGTCACCGTCGTGGGCCATCTTCGACAGGGTGGGTGTCATGGCCCAGTGTCCAGCGATGGCACTGCGCAGCAGGCCCGGCAGGGCCAGCACGTCCATGCCGGAGCCGTTGCGGTCGCCGACCCCGCTGCAGAAGTACGCCGACAGTTGGCCGGGCCCGCCGGTGCGGCGGTAGCGGTCGGCCAACGCGTTCAGCAATCCCGATGGTTCGATGACTCCGCCGCCGGAGGCCTCGACCAGCAGTCGCGCCCGATCGGGGATCCGTTCGATGGCGTCCCGCGCGGACAGGAATTCGGGTGTGATCGTCTGACTGATCCTCATGGCATCGCTCCTCCCCCATTGACGTTGATGGTCTGCCCGGTGACGAAACTCGCTTCGTCACCCACCAGCCAGGCGACCGCCGTGGCCACCTCGTCCGGTGTCCCGAATCGACCCATGACCAGCGATCTCGTTTTCTGTTCCACCCACTCGGGCGTCGCGTGTGCCGCGGTCATCGGGGTCTCGATCGGTCCCGGCGCAACACAATTCACCCGTACCGCGGGGCCGAGCTCGCGGGCCAGCGCCCGGGTCAGTCCACCCACCCCGGCTTTGGAGGCCGTGTAGGCGGCGCAGTTGATACCGCCCACGTAGCCGATCTGGCTGCCGATGGTGACGACGGTGCCCCCGGTCTTGGTCAGTTCGCCCGCCGCGGCCTTGACACACAGGAACGTGCCGGTGAGGTTGACCGCCAGTGTCTGGTTCCAGGTCGCCAGATCCAGGTCGGGCAGAAACTTCTGTTCCATCACGCCCGCCAGCGTCACCAGGGCGTCGATGCGGCCGTATTCGGCAACCGCTGTGGAAATGAGTTGTGCCACATCACTTTCGGAGGTGACGTCGGCCGGCACCGTCAGCGCGTCGCTGATCGAGGGCGCGGCACTGCCCGGGTGATACCCCAGTACCAGGGTAAAACCGTCTTTGGCCAGCCGTTGCGCGACGGCACGGCCCAGCCCGCCGTCGGCGCCGGTGAGCACCGCTACCTTGTCAGTCATCGGACACCGCTCCCTGGAACGCGAGCTTCATGACGGCTTCCTCGGACGCGTCGGCACGGCTGATCTCACCGACGGTCCGCCCGGCGCGCATCACGACAATCCGGTCGGAGGCGCCCAGCAGCTCGGGCAGCACCGACGACACCATGATGATCGCCAGACCTTCGTCGGCCAGGCTCCGGATCAGCCGGTGCACTTCGGCTTTGGCGCCGACATCGATCCCGCGGGTGGGTTCGTCGAGCAGCAGGACCCGGGGTTGGGTGGCCAGCACCTTGGCCAGCGCCACCTTCTGCTGGTTGCCGCCGGACAGTGATCCGACGGGCATCGAGGTGCTCGCGGCCTTGATCCGCAGTTCCTTGAAGAACCGGTCGACGATCTTGGCGCCCTTGCGGCGTCGCAACCAGGGGCCGGTACTCATCGCGGCCAGGCTGGCCAGTTCGATGTTGGTGCTGATGGGCAGTCCGAGGTGCAGTCCCTGGTTCTTGCGGTCTTCGGGCACCAGCGCGATACCGGCGTCCAGCGCGTTACGGGGGTGCGCCGGGCGGTGCGGCTTCCCGTCGAGACTCATCGTTCCGCCGGCGATCCTGCTGGCTCCGAAGATCGCGGCCAGCACCTCGGTGCGGCCGCTGCCGACCAGGCCGCCGATACCGAGGATCTCCCCCGGGCTGACGTGCAGCGACGCCGAGACCACGCCGGGAGCACTGATGTCACGCACGGTCAGAACGGGGGCGTGCTTGTCCGCCGTCTCGTCGTGCCCGTGATACACCGACTCGAGGTTGCGCCCGATCATGTGCCTGATCAGCGAGTCCTCGGTGAACTCGGCGGCGGGCGCGGTGATGATGTGTCGCCCGTCGCGCAGCACGCTCACGGTATCGGCATACTCCAGCACCTCCGGCAGGTCGTGGCTGATCAACACCACCGCGGCACCATCGTCGCGCAGTTCCCGCAACAACCCCAACAGTCGTACCGAATCATCGTGTGGCAGCGACGATGTGGGTTCATCGAAGAACACCACCCGGACATTCTGCGCCAGGATCCGCGCGATCTCGATGAGCTGCTGCTCGGCGATGGACAGCTCGCCGGCCTGCCTGCGGGGGTCGATGTCCAGGCCGACCCTCTGCAGATGCGCCTTGGCCTGGTGCGCCAGGGCGCGCCGGTCGATCACACCCCACCGTGACGGTTCGGCATTGACGAGCACGTTCTCCGCCACCGAGATCGAGCCGATGACCGAGAGTTCCTGGTGCACGATCCCGATACCGAGCGCCGCGGCCTGGGTGGGGTTCTTGGGGTTGATCGGCTGTCCGTCGAGGGTGATGGTGCCGGCATCCGCCGTCTCGAACCCGGCCAGGATCTTCGACAGCGTGGACTTGCCTGCACCGTTCTCGCCGACCAGCGCGTGAATCTTGCCCGGCTCCAACGTGACTGATACGTCTTCGAGCGCCGCGACACCCGCGTAGTGCTTGGAGATACCGGACGCCTGCACCAGCCCGGTGCGCACAGGAGCTACCGTGCCTGCTGGGGAACTCATTCGCCCGGCTCCCCACCGCGGGTCACCCGGTCCAGCACCACCGCGGCCACCACCACCGCACCGGTGACGATCTGCTGCCAGTAGAACGGGACGTTCATCAGTGTCAGGCCGTTGCCCAGGACAGCGATCACCAGCGCTCCGAGGAAGGTGCCCGCCAACCGCCCGCGACCACCGAACAGGCTGGTACCGCCGACCACCACCGCGGCGATGACGTCGAGTTCGAAGCCCACCGCCCCGGCCGGCTGCCCCGACGAGAGCTTGGCGGTCAGGATCACCGAGGCGACACCGGCGCACAGCCCGGCAAAAGTGAAGGCGAACAACAGCACTCGGGATACCCGGATCCCGGACAGCCGAGCCGCTTCCCGGTTGCCGCCGACGGCGTAGATCCGGCGCCCGATCTTGAGCCGGTGCAGGATCACGTACCCCACGGCGAACGTCACCGCCATGATGATCACCGGGATCGGCACCGGGCCCACCTTGCCGACGCCGATCTGGGTGAAGGCGCTGTTGTTGATCGAGATCGGGTAGCTGTTGGTGACCAGCAGGGCGATACCCCGCAGGGCCGTCAGGGTCGCCAGCGTCGCGATGAACGCAGGTACCCGGCACAGCGTGATCAGGACCCCGTTGAGGAACCCGCACGCCGTGCCGACCACCAGGCTGAGCAGTACCGCCACCACCGCCGACGCTCCCGTCGACAGGATCGCGTGCTGCAGATACAGCGCCGCGATGCTGCCGGTGAGGGCCACCACCGAACCGACCGACAGGTCGATACCGGCAACCAGGATCACCACCGTGGCCCCGACCGCGGCGATGGCTGTGATCGACACCTGCTGAAGGACATTGGTGAGGTTGGCGCTACTGGTGAAGTTGGGCGCGCTGACGGCGAAGACCGCGGCCAGCAGTACCAGTGCGACCACCGGCCCGAGTTGGGCGAGCTGGCGCAGGCTGGGTCCGCCGAACCCCTTGCCCTTGGGCTCCTTTGTCTCGGGCGGGCCTGGAGGACGCAGTGGTGCCGAGGTTGTGGTCATGACTGCTCCGTTGTCAGAATGCCGGCTGGGCGCCGGACTCGATGGTTTCCTTGGTCACCAGGTCCTCGTCGAGGACGCGGTATGCGGGCACCGGGTTACCACGCAGGTAGTCGACGATCTCTTCGACGACGATGCCCGCGGTGGGCTTGTGGATCACCGTGGCCAATGCCTGGCCGGACTGGATGGCGGCGAACATGTCGGTCTGGCCGTCCAGGCCCACCACGTCGACGCCCTGGCGCCCACTGGAATTCAGCGCCGCGATGCCACCGAGTGCGGCTTCGTCGTTGGCGCCGAACAGCAGGTCGACGTTCGTGTTGGCGGCGAGCATGTTCTGTGCGGCCTTCTCGGAGTCGCCGCGGCGGTAGTTGCCCGGCTGGTTGGCCACGATGTTGAAGTTGCAGGACCGCAGCAGCGGCAACAGGAAGGAGTTCACCCGGGCATCGCTGGACTGGTCGCCGGGGATGCCGGAGATGATCGCGACGTTGACGTCTTCCTGCCCCTTGTAGTGCTCCACCACCCACTCACCGAGCTGCTGTCCCTCGTTGGAGTAGGGCGCCAACACCTGCGACACCGGGTCGACGCCGAGCATGCCCTTCTGGGAGAAGAAGTACGGGATCTGCGCGGCCTCAGCCTGTTTGAGCACCGCGTCGAGACCCTGGGTCGTGGCCGGCATCATCATCAGCGCGTCGGTGCCCTGAGCGATCGCGGTTTGGATGTCGTTGAACTGCTGGTTCACATCGTCGTTGGCGCTGATGATGTTGATCTCCGCGCCCAGCTTGGTCGCGGCTTCCTCGGCCAGCTGCTTCTGCTTCACCAGGAAGGGGTGGCTCAGGCCTTCGACCGAGAAGGTGATCTTGATGGGGTCGCCTTCAGGGATGGGGTTGGGGTTGGTGCGCTCATCCTTGCCCGATTCGGCAGCGGCAATGCCGTAGAGGTTCTTGCTGAGATCTGCCTGTAATTGTGCGATCTGGTCGTGGTTCTCGGCGCACCCGCCGTCGTCGATCTCGACGTTGGTTGCCGGCGCGGCCGTGTCGGACGGGTCGGCGTTGTTGTTGACACTCGAACTGCACGCCGTCATGGCGACCACCGAAGCGGCGCAGACGACTGCAGGCAGGATCTTGCGGATCTTCATTTCTCTCCTTTGGGAAACGCGACGACTGCGGACCCGCTGATCAACTGCTTCCGAGTGGTGTCGTCGACAACTGTGATGGTGAAGGTGGCCCGATGGGTCACGGGATCGAGATGCGCGCACACTGCCTGCGCGGTGACGGAGGCACCTTCGAAGGCGGGTGCCAGGAGGTCGAACTGGTAACTGGTGGACACCCCGCCGGGCGCGACGAGTTCGGTGAGGGCGGTCTGGACGTAACCGGCGACGAGCATGCCGTGGGCGACGGGACGCTCGAACCGGGTGTTGGCGGCGTACTCGGCGTCTTCGTGGATCGGATTGTGGTCACCGCAGATCTGCGCGTACGCCCGGATGGTGCCGGCGTCGATGATCGCGGTGTGCTCAGCGCTGGCGCCGAGCTCCATATTGTGGAACGTCTTGACCGTCTCGATACTCACTGAGCCGACCGCTCTTCTGTTTCTTCGATCGGCTTGAACCTCCGCAGGAGTTCGGCGCTGATCGCTTCCGCGGTCTCACACACCAGGTCGGCGAACTTGCCACGGAGGTCTTCTTCGGAGAACCGGAAGATGGGGCCGCCGACGCACACCGAGGCCACCACATTGCCGGACGGGTCCAGCACCGGGGCCGCGATGGAGCGCACGCCGAGTTCGCGTTCCTCCAAGTTGAGGGCGTAGCCGTCGCGCCGGATCTCGTACATCGCCTCGTGCAGTTCCACCGCGGTCGTGATGGTGGACGGGGTGTAGCGCGCCAGCTCCAACTGGTCGATGATGCGCTCTCCGACACCGGGCGGCAGGAACGCCAGGATCACCTTGCCCTGGCTGGTCGCATGCAGGGGAATCTGCTGTCCCACCTCGCCATACATCTGCACGGAATGCGAGGAGGTCATCACCACGAGGTAGGTCAGCTGTAGCCCTTCCCGGACCGCGAGGAACACCGTCTCGGTGGACTTGTCCCGCAGCTGCGCCAGCAGCGGCCGGCCTATCTCCTCCAGCGTCGCGCGGTCCACGCGGTCTCCGACCAGCACCCGCATCTGCGGGCCCGGGACGTACTTGCCCGCGTCGTTCTGAATCGCGAAGCCGCGATCGCACAGCACCCGCAGCAACCGGTGCGCGGTCGGGGCTGTCAGATTCGTGGCTTTTGCAACTTCGCCCGCGGTGGCGCCTGGATTGAGCGACACTTCCGTCAGGACGTCGAGGACCCGGTACGCACTCTGGGCTCCCGCGATTTCCATAATGTGGTCTCCATATCCATATTGTGGATGTGAGCTAGACCATAGGCCGGTGTCCTGGGTGCCGTCAAGCACTCCACAATGTGGAGGCATCGCTGCGCATTGGAACCGCCTACCGTAAGCGTTACAGTTGGCGCATGAATGACGTCGCGATCATCGGTGTCGGGCTGCATCCCTTTGGCCGCTTCGAGGGCAAATCCGCCATGCAGATGGGCGTGGACGCCATCCGCGCCGCTGTCGCCGACGCAGGCGTGTCCTGGAGCGATGTTCAGGCAGCCGCCGGAGGCAGCTGGACGGTGGCCAACCCGGATGCGATCGTCGGCATGGTGGGCCTCTCCGGCATTCCGTTCACCAATGTGTTCAACGCCTGCGCCACCGCCGCCAGCGCCGCCAAGGCATGCGCCGACGGAATCCGGTTGGGCGACTACGACATCGGTATTGCCATCGGCTTGGACAAACATCCGCGCGGTGCGTTCACCGAAGATCCCGCCCTGGTGGGGATGCCGTCCTGGTACGCCGAGAACGGGCAGTACCTCACCACGCAGTTCTTCGGCATGAAGGCCAACCGGTACCTGCACCAGCACAACATCTCGCAACGCACACTCGCCCGCGTGGCCGCGAAGAACTTCCGCAACGGCGCCCTGAATCCGAACGCGTTCCGCCGCAAGCCGATCAGCGAGGACGCCATCCTGGGTTCGGCGATGCTGAATTACCCGCTGACGCAGTACATGTTCTGCGCACCCGATGAGGGCGCGGCCGCCGTGGTGATGTGTAATGCGGCGATTGCGCATCGTTATACCGACAAGCCGGTGTACCTGCGTGCGGTGGAGGTGCGCACCCGTCGCTACGGTGCCTACGAGGTCAATACGACGTTCGCTCCGGTCGACGAGGACGTCTCGCCGACGGTGTATGCCGCCCGCGCCGCGTTCGAACGCGCCGGGATCGGCCCCGAGGATGTCGACGTGGTCCAGCTGCAGGACACCGACGCCGGCGCCGAGATCATCCACATGGCCGAGGCCGGCTTCTGCGCGGACGGCGATCAGGAGAAGCTGCTGGCCGACGGCGCCACCGAGATCGGCGGGGCCCTGCCCATCAACACCGATGGCGGACTCATTGCCAACGGCGAACCGATCGGCGCCTCCGGCTTACGCCAGATCCACGAGCTGGTGCGGCAATTGCGTGGCGAGGCCGGGGATCGTCAGGTACCCGGGTCACCCCGAGTCGGATTCGCCCAGTTGTACGGCGCGCCCGGTACCGCTGGCGCGACCATCCTGAGCACCTAGTCGCCCCCCATTCACGCGCGCACTTCAAGCCGGCGAACCACTCGGTCCGCCGGCTGTCCACGCCGCCCGCCTCACTCACGGATCGTCGGGGGCGAGGATCCGGTCGGGGTGGTGATAGACGTTGATGCGGGTTTGGCCGCAGTCCAGTTCCGGGGGCGGGATCCATTCGGTGATGCCGTCCTCGGGTCGGTTTCGGGTGGTCCAACCGGTGGTTTCCACCATCCGGTTATCCGGCCCACACGCCAGGGTGAGGTCTTCGATATTGGTGTCGCCGCCGTCTTTCCAATCGCGGTTGGCGTGATGGACCTGGCAGCGGTACCCGCAAGCGGTGCACCCAGGCATGGTGCAGCCACCGTGCTGGGCCAACAGCATGATCCGCTGCCCGCGGGAGGCGGTCCGGCGGGCCCGACCCAGGTGCAACGGCACCCCCTTCCCGTCGAACAGGGCGAGGTAGTGGTAGGCGTGGGAGGCCATCCGGATGACCTCGGGCATCGGGATCAACGTCCCGTCGGCGGTCAGGCCGTGGCCCACCCCTTTCTCCAGGTCGGTCAGATTCGCTTTGACGATGACGGTGACGGGCAGCCCGTTGTGCTGGCCGAGGCCACCGGAGGCCAACAACGCCCGACCCATCGCCAGCAACGCATCATGATTGCGTTGGCCCTGGGTGCGGGCATCGGTGCGAGCGCGCTCCGGATCCGGTTCCCCGTCCACCTGCGGGGCCTCATCGGCCGGGTTGCACATACCCGGGGCCGCCAGTTTCGCCTGCGCGGCGTGCAGGGTGGCCGCGCATTCCGGGGTGAGCCTGCCGTGCACCGGCACGTTGCCGTCGGCGTCCTGCTTACCGATGGTGAAATACCGGCCGGCCTGGCGGTCGACATCGCTGTACTCGCCGTCTTGGTTGAGGAGGTATTTCAGTCGGTCGGCGACTTCGGTGAAGCCGTCGACATCCAGGGTCGAGGCGTGGCGGGCCAAGTCGGCTTCGGCGGCTTCACGGGCCGAGAAGTCCACCGATGCCGGGAGTTTCTTGAAGAACGTTTTGACCTTCGCCACATGCTCCGGACCGATCAGGCCGTGGGCCTGGGCGGCGGCGATGTTCGGCAACGCCGGCTCCAACGGTTCCCCGGTCAGCGCGGTCCGCGGACCCAAAAGTGAGGCCGACGTGAGGCGGCGCGCGGCCTCGGCCTCACTGATCCGCAACCGGGCGGCCAGGACCTTTTTGAAGCTGGTGGAGCCCAACTGTTTCGGCGCGCATTCCGACCTCAGGCGTTGATACACCTTGTGATCCAGGGCCGGCTGCATCCAGGCGACGGTTTCGCGGCGCTGCATCAGCGCCAACAACTCCAGCGGAGTGAACGCATCGATCGACAACGAGTTCATCTGCGCGGTCAACACTTCGATCTGCGCCTGGGCAGCCAGCATCGCCTCCTTGTCGGCGATGGCGGATGAACTCATGCTTCGAACACTAGTTCGACGCACCGACAAAACGGCACGCCGTGTGACTACTGATACCGAAGCGACACAGGGGAATTGCGCCCGGTTCGAACCGGCGCATTCCCGATACCTCGGCGGCAGTGATCTCAATTCGACTCCCTACCTACTAGAAGGTAGGCTACGTTTCATGGCCGAACCCACCACCGCAGATGCCATCGTCCGCTGCGCGCAGACCTCGATCATCGCCGGCGGCTACCACGGCTTCAGTTTCGCGACCATCGCCGACGTCGTGGGTATTCGCAAGGCAAGCATCCACCACCACTTCCCCACCAAAGCCGACCTGGTACTGACCCTCGTCCGGCAGTACCGACGTGAGGCCGAGGAAGGCTTCGCCGCGATCGAACACAATGTCTCGGACCCGGCCGATCAGCTGCGCGCCTACACCGGCTACTGGGAATCCTGCATCGGCGAAGCAGAGAGCAGCTATTGCGTGTGCGCCCTCTTGGCCACACAGATTTCTGTTCTGCCCGAGGATATTTCGCTCGAACTCCGAGCCTATTTCCGCACCCTGTCCGGATGGCTGGAAGCAGTTCTGAACCGCGGCGCCGAGCAGGGCAGCTTCATACTCGCCAACGACGCCCACTCCGAAGCCGAGACCTTGATGGCTACCGTCCACGGCGCCATGCTGTCGGCCCGCGCCTACGGCGATCCGAACACTTTCGCGGCCATCACCCGGCCTGCGATCGACCGACTACTCACCCCCCGCTGAACCAAGGAGAAGAACATGGCAGATCAAACGAACAACCAGTGGCTCAAGACCTATTACCTTCTGCGCGGCACCGTTTCGGTCGTATGGGTAGGTGCGGCACTGCTCGTCATGGGACAGGCACCGGTCGTCGCGGGCGCGCTGTTGCTCGTCTATCCCGCCTGGGACGCCGCGGCCAATGTACTGGACGCCGTCAAGAACGGCGGGTTACGCCGCAATCCCACCCAGAGTTTCAACGCCGCAGTCAGTGTCATCACCACCGCCGCCGTGGCCGTCGCGCTCACCATGAGCATGAATGCGGTGCTCGCCGTCTTCGGTGTGTGGGCGGCGCTGTCCGGCCTGTTACAACTGGCGACCGCAGTGCGTCGATGGAAAAGCCATGGCGCACAATGGCTGATGATTCTCAGCGGCGCCCAGTCCGCGTTCGCGGGCACCATGTTCCTCGGCAAGGCTGCCGGACCCGATATGCCGAGCGTCGCCGATCTCGCCCCGTACGCCGCGTTCGGCGCGTTCTACTTCCTCGCATCGGGCGTGTGGCTGATCGTCACGGACGCGCGCCGACGCCGACTTTCGGCGTAGCACCGTAATTCGGCTTGCCCAGTCCCAGCACGTGCTGGGCGATCATGTTCCGGAACACCTCGAGGGTGCCACCGTAGATCCCCGCCAGCGGCGCGAACCGGTACACGTACTCAGCACTGCCTCCATCGGTGGCTCCCTCGGCACCCACCGGCAGCACCGAAACACCACCGAGCACGTCCATCAGATCCGGGGCGATGTCCCGCATCGTCTGTGCGATGGCCACCCGGCCGAAGATGCTCGGCGTGGACAGTGCTGCCTCCAACCGAGCAGCGCTGCGGCCCAGCCGATATGCCACTGATTCGTCGCCGATCATGGCGGCGGCCCGAGCGGCGGTAGCATCCACCGCCGAGGACATGAATCCCGCCTGGTGCATCATGATCGACACATCGGCCAGGCCGTCCTGCGCGGCGGCCACCGCACCGTGCTCGGCGTTGAGTGGCTCCCGCAACACGGTCCAGCCGCCGTTGACGTCACCCAGCCGGTACTTGTCGTCGACGCGCACATCGCTGTAGTAGACGATGTTTGTGCGGTCACCGTCGACGGTCCGGACACCTTGGATCTCGATGCCGTCCGAGTCCAACGGCACCAGGAACATCGTCAGGCTCTTGTGCTTCGGCGCCGAAGGATCGGTGTTGGTGAGCAGAAAGACGTACTGGCAGTTGTGCGCGCCGGTGGTGAACATCTTGGAGCCGTTGATAATCCAACCATCACCGTCCCGCACCGCCCGGGTCTTGCAAGTGGCGATATCGGAACCCCCTTCGGGCTCGGTGTAGCCCAGACACATCCGGACCTCACCGGAGAACACCTTCGGGAGCACCTCCTGAACCAGTTCAGGCGAGCCGAAGGCCGCTACCGAACGCGCCACCATCGCCGTCGTCCCCCACGTCACCCACGGCACGTGGGCGCGACGCTTCTCCAGCTCCCAGATGCGACGACGGATCCGGGTGAAACCGCCGTCCGCTTCCGGTTTCCACTCACCCTCCAGGTAACCGGCGGCGCCCTGTGCGAGGTGCACGGCTTCGTGGAAGTTGTCGCCGGTCTCCCGGTCGTGCTGGATCACCTCGTCGGTGACATGGGTGCGCAAGAACCTGCGGGCCCCGTCGAAGAAGGCCTGATCGTCCTCCGACAGCGCTACTCGGGTGAAATCCACGTCAGTTCCCGCTCTCCCGCGCCGCGACCAGCCTTCCGATGTGCTTGGCCGTGGCTCCCGGATCACCGGCGGCAAGCGGCCAGCCACGCGCCCGGACGAGATACGCCGACGACGCCGCCTCCGCCGACACACCGAGCCCACCCTGGATGTGCACCGCCATGGTGGCGGCTTTGGCGGCCTCTTCTGTCATGAAGACGAACGCCGACCCGGCCAGCTCCGGCCGCTCGTCGGGCTCGTTGTCCAGAAACCACGCGGCGCGCCGCGTCAGGTTGCGGCCACCCTGCACGGCTATCGCCATATTGGCCAAGGGATGCGAGATCGCCTGCAGCGTCGAGATCGGCACGCCCAGTGTGTATCTGGACTTGGCAAATTCCACGGCGATGGTCATGGTCTCCTCGACCAGGCCGGTCAACGCAGCAGCGGTCAGTAGCCGCCACTCATCGAGCGCACCTTGATATGCCAGCACCGCGTCGGACCCACTGGCCAGCACCTCAGTGGTGTCCGCGGCCGCCGGGTCCACCCAGGCCATCGGCAGCCGGCCCAGGTTGTCGACCTTGACCGGACGGGTGGCAAAGCCCAGCCGGACGATGTCGTCGCCCTCACGTACCACGATCTGGTCGGCGATCGAGCCGGCCGAGATCAAACGCGGTCCTCCGGACGGTTCCAGCCGCAGGTCCAGCGCCACGATCTGCTGACCCGACACCACGTCATCGGTGGCAGCGCCCAGACGAGCCAGCAGCCGGGCCGCGCACACGTGGTCGATCCAGGGCACCGGCGCCAGCATGCGCCCCAGTTCTTCGGCCACCAGCGTCAGATCGACCAGCGTCGCCCCGTCACCGCCGGCGGACTCGGGAACAGCCATGGAGGTGGCCCCCATGGCGCACAGCCGTTCCCACAGACTCTTGTCGAAACCGGTGGCTTCCGCCGCCCGCACCACGTCGATCGAGCAGTGCGCTTTGAAGAACTGGCGGTAAGCCGCCTGCAGGTCCACGTGGTCGTCGTTGAGGCTGTAATCCTGCCGTCGCAGTTCGTAGCGGTCCATCACGGCTCCTGGTCTCCGAAGAAGAACGACTGTGCGTTGTCGAACAGGTAGTTGTCGAGCACCTCGGGCGGCAGGTCGAGCGCCCTGGCCTCCGGGACCACCCGGTGCTGGGTGAGCACCGGCCAGTCGGAGCCGAAGATCACCTTGTCGCGGCCACGCGTCCGCATGTAGTGCACAAGGCTCTCCGGCAGGCGTTTCGGCGACCACGCCGACGTCATCAGTCGCAGGTTCTGGTACTTGATCAGCAACCGGATGGCGACGTCCCACCACGGGTCGGCGCCGTGGATCATGCACAGTTTCAGCTCAGGGAACCGGACGCACACCCGGTCCAGATGAATCGGGTTCTGCACCTCACCGGGGATCGGTGGACCCGGAATCCCCGTGTTGACGCACAGCGGCAGACCCAGCTCAGCACACTTGGTGTACAGCGGGTAGTACACCGCATCGCTGGGCGGGTACTGCCCATCTCCCCAGAAGCTTGGGCCCACAACGGCATACACCACCGGGAGGTCCGCGACCACCGCGCTGAGATCGCGGAGCGCGGGAATGGGGCGCAGTAGGTTCACCCCACCCATGGCGAGGGCGAACCGGTCCGGCCGCGCCTCGACGAACTTACGCGCGGTGACCGAGGGCTTGACCAGGTTGTCCATCAGGATCGCCTTGGCGACACCCTGGGAGTCCATCTCGTCGAGCAGTTCGGTCAGGTCCACGGGTGCGAACATCGACCGCGGGCCCTTGAAATAGTCGTCGCGCACCTTCAGCATCCATCCCGGCTGCTGCTCCGTCTCCCCGAAGTGGACGTTGACCAGACAGTCGATGACCGGGTTCACAGCGGCTGCACCGCTCGTTGCACCGCTTGGGTTTTCGCCCACCGATAGTCAGCCTTTCCGTTGCCGAGCCGCCGGACCCGGTCGACGACGATGTACTCCTTCGGAGCCTTGAATTTCGCCAGTTGAGCGGCGCACAATTCCGCCAGGCCGTCGGCCGCGCCACCGCGCAACGCGACGAGCGCCACCACCTCTTCACCCCAACGCTCGCTGGGGCGCCCGACCACCAGGGCGTCCGCCACATCGGGGTGCGCGCGCAGCACTTCCTCGACCTCTTCGACGAAGACTTTCTCCCCGCCGGTGTTGATCACCAACGAGTCCCGGCCAAAGAGCCGCAGTGTGCCATCGGGTTCCACCGAGGCCCGATCCCCGGAGATCACCACCCGCCGCCCGTCCACTTCGGGAAACGTCTTCTGAGTGGCGACAGCATCGTCGAAGTAGCCCAACGGGATCCGGCCGTTGCGTGCCACCCAGCCCACCTCGGGCTCGCCTGGCGAGACGAATCTGGTGTAGTCCTCGGAGAGCACCAGACCACCGGGCCGCAGCTCGAAGGTGTCCTTCTGCTCACCGCGCCGGCTTCGACCGAAGCCCATGTTTCCGGTCTCCGACGAGCCGTAGCCGTTGATCAAGGTGATCTGGGGCAGGTGATCCAGCAGTGCCCGTTGATGTTCAGGGTTGGTGGCGGCACCGCCCGTGCCGATGGCGAACAACGACGAGAGATCATAGGAACGACGGCCGAGTTCCTCCAGCAGAGGCACCGCATACGCGTCGCCGACCATGGTCATCAATCCCACCCGGTGCCGTTCGGCGGTTTCTAGCACGGTGCGGGCGTCGAAACCGGTGCCGGTCTGGTACAGAATGGTCGGCTGCCCGCTGAGTACCGCGGAGAACGCCGTCCACAGCCCTGCCGCGTGCATCAACGGCGATACCGCGAACCACGGCGGCCCGGCGTGGCGCACCTTGTCGTGGATCTCGTCGACGGATTCGTGATCGGCGCCGTTCATCGACGACACGTAGATGTCGGACTGGCGCCACATCACCCCTTTGGGCCGCCCGGTGGTACCGCCGGTGCAGATCATCAGCAGGTCATCGGCACAACCTGGAGGTGGGGTCACCGAATCCCCCTGCGCCAGCGCATCGTCCAACATCACACTGCCGGGCAGTATGGGAGCGTCGTCGCCGTCGTCGACACAGATGAGCAGACGCGCTGCGCCGGTCGGTACGACATCACGCAGGGACCGGTGATACATGATCGCCGTCGGCCGCACGTACGCCAGGAGTTCGGAGACTTCGCGCGGGGTGTAGTAGTGGTTGACGTTCACCGGCACGGTGCGGGCCTTGAGGCAGCCGAGCACGGCGTCGACGTAGAGATCGTTGTGCATCACCAGCGCCACCCGGTCCTGGCCGCACTCCCAGTTGCGCAACGAATCTCGCTCCTCGTGCGCGCCGAGCCCGTGGGCTGTCAGGAAACCGGCAAGTCGACGGGTCCGCTGCGCGGTCTGGGCGAAGGTACTCACCCGGTCACCACACACCGTCATGGTGCGGTCACCGATCACCTCGGCGATGGCGTCGACGACGCCGCCGATGGTCCACTCGCTCATGGCCGGCTGGACGCCGTGACGTCGGCACCGAGCAGCGTCAGTGCGTTGTCGCGCATCACCTTTCGGGTGTCTTCGGCGCTGAACTCCGGGAACTGGGGAATGTCTGCGGTGAACGTCATGGGGTCAGCGAGGCCCTCACCATGAGGCCAGTCCGAACCGAACAGGATCTTGTCCACACCGATGGTGTCGGCCAGCACCTTCACGTCGTCTTCGTAGTATGGCGCGATCCAGACGTTGGCGCGAAGCTGCTCCACCGGATCTTTCTTGAAGTGATACGGCGCGGTGTTGGCCGCCTTCTTCAACCGCTTGATCAGCCGGTAGACGAAGTACGAACCGTTCTCGATGCTCGCCACTTTCAGCGTCGGGTGCCGGGTGAACACCTGGTGCACGATCATCGAGGCCATGGTGTCGTGAATGGCTCGGTCATCGAGGAGGAGTTGATCAAGCGGGTCCTTCTTGCCGAAACCCTCGAAGGTGGCCTTGCCGCCCCACAGTGCGGCGATCGCCAGATAGCCGCTGTCGGACAGGTGGAAGCCGACCGGCACGCCGGCCTCGGCGAGCCGCGCCCACACCGGGTCGTGCAGCGGGTCACCGAGCGAGCGCGGTTTCACCACGCCCGGTACCGGCGCGGGGCGTACCAGCACCATCTTGGCGCCGCGGGCGAGTACGAACTCCACCTCCTCGACGGCCTTGTCCGGGTCGGCCAGGGAGATGATGGGTGCCGACAGGATCCGGTGGTCGGGCCGGTCGAATCCCCAGTCCTCGTCGAGCCAGAGGTTGAACGCATGCACCGAGGCCATGGTGGCCTCGATGTCGTGCTTGAGCGCTTCTTCGACCCCGCAGGCGAAAGTCGGCAGCATGAACACCGTTTCGAGGTTCTGCCGATCCAGCACCTTCACGCGGGCATCACGGTTCTGGTACTCCGGGTGATCCGGCAGCCGGTCGACCTTCATCAGGGAGGCGGGATCCACCCCCTCGGGGATCTCACCACGGAAGAGCAGATCGAGGCAGCCCGGTTCGATGATCGGATCGAAGGTGGGGTTGGGGATGAAGTGGTTGACCTTCTCACCCATCACGGCCAGCGTGCGCTTGCCGTCTTGAACCATCTGCACCCCACGGCGTTTGAACTCCCTGGGCAGATGCCGGGTGAACGCGTCCAGCGGTTCGTAATAGTGATTGTCGACGTCGATCGCCTGATAGTCCAAGGGCTTTGGAGCGCTCATGACCTCTCCCTCATCGAGTCTGCCAGCGGTGGAAAGTCGGGGCTGCGCTTCTCGAGGAAGCTCATGATGCCTTCGACGACATCGGGGCGCAGCAGCGACTCGTGCATCAGCTTCTCGGCGCGTTCACTGGCCTCGGCGACGCCGCGTTCGGCATCGCCGTAAACCTGCTGCTTGATCACCGCCATGGACGCCGGCGAGCAGTTGCGGGCCAGGTCCCCGGCATATTCCAGAGCCCGGTTGAGCAGCGCCTCACCCGGCACCACCTCGTTGACCAGCCCCAGCGCCGAGGCTTCTTCCGCGGCGAAGGTGCGCCCGCTCAGCAGCAGATCGGTGGCCACTCCCCAACCCGCCAAGCGCGGGAGGATCCAGGAAATTCCGTACTCGGCGATCAGTCCCCGCCGGGGAAACGTGGTGGCGAACTTCGCGCCCGCGGCTGCGAAGCGGACGTCGCACATCAGGGCGTGGGTGAGGCCGATCCCGACGCACGATCCGTTGATCGCCGCGATCAGGGGTTTGGCCAGCGCGGTGAGGAAGTGGGGATGACGTTCCCCGACGAGTGCACTGACGTCACGTTGCTGATCGCCGGAGCCGGCCAGCGATTCGCCGATGGTGGCCATCGACCCCAGATGCGCGCCGGCGCAGAAGGCCGTGCCGTTGCCGGTCAGCACCATCGCCCGCACCGAGGGATCAGCTTCGGCGCGGTCGATGCCGGCGTAGAAACCGGCCGCGATATCGCGGCCCCAGGTGTTGAGTCGGTCGGGCCGGTTCAGCGTGATCACCGCGACGCCGCTGTCGGTGACGTCGTAGAGCACGGCTTCGGTTGGGAGGGAATCATTTTCGCGGGCCGCACTACCCATCTCCCGCGGCACCTCCCCCGGATTCACCGACCGGCCACCCTGTCCGAATCACTCATACTGTATACCTTTCAGTAGCTGGTTCCGCAAGGCCGGATCACGGGGTGCGAGCTGCGGCGATCAGGTGAAATCGGAACCTCCGTCGACGTTGATGTTCGCGCCGGTCATGTAGGAGTTGCGCCGGGACGCCAGGAAGGCCACCACAGGGCCGATCTCCTCCGGCAGGCCCGCCCTGGGCAGCTGCGCCGGATGGCCGAAATGCTCGCCGATGGCGTCCATCAGCCGGTAGGGATCATCGCCATCCACGCCCACCGTCTGTGCCCACGCCTTGAGCGACTCCGAGGCCACGCTGCCCGGTGAGATGACGTTGACCAGGATCTCGTCGGGCGCCAAAGACAGCGACAGGTTCTTCGAGATGCTGGTGACCATCGCCTTGGCCGCGGTGTATGCGGGCAGCCGGGCGCTCTGCCGTTGCGTCGAGGTGGCCGAGAAGTTGACGATGCGTGCCCATTCCGCGCTGCGCAGCAGTGGTAGCGCTGACCGCACACTGTGCACCATCGACATCACCCCGGTGTCGACCGCCTGCCGCCACTGCTCGTCGGTCAGACCCTCGAACGCTCCTTGCACATTGGGCCCGACAGCGTTGATCAGGATGTTCAGCTGGCCGTCCCAGCGATCCGCCGTCTCGGCGAACGCTTTCTCGATCTGGGCCTGGTCGGCCGCATCGGCAACCAGACCGACCGTCTCGGAACTGCCGGCGGAGTCCAGTTCGGCCACCGCGGCATCCAACGCCGCACGGGAGCGGCCGATGACCGTTACCTTCGCACCGTCTTCGGCCAGGCATCGCGCCGCGGCCAACCCCATACCGCGGCTACCACCCACCACGACAGCCGTGGCGCCGCCCAGACCCAGATCCACCGTTACCAGCACTCCCCAGCTACGGAAATAGTTACCATTCGTCTTACCGTAGACACATCAAGGCAGCTGCCGTGACCGATGCGACATTGTGGGACGAGTCTCAGCCACCCGCAGCGAAGGGCTCGACCGGATGCCTACCGGTAAGGTTGTCGACATCGCAGGACCCGGATCGTGATGGAGGTGCCCCGTGGCAAAGCAGGTAACCGCGGAGAAGCGGCAACGGCGTGAACGCGGCTCCATCAACCCCGACGACATCATCAAGGGCGCTTTCGAACTCGCCGAACAAGTGGGTATCGACAACCTGTCCATGCCGCTGCTGGGTAAGCATCTCGGCGTCGGCGTCACCAGCATCTACTGGTACTTCCGCAAGAAGGACGACCTTCTCAACGCCATGACAGATCGGGCGTTACGCGAATACGTTTTCGCCACCCCGTATGTCGAGGCGGTCGACTGGCGCGAGTCGTTGCGCAACCACGCGCACACCATGCGCAAGACGTTCATGGGCAACCCCATCCTGTGCGATCTGATCCTGATCCGCTCGGCGCTGAGCCCGAAGGCGGCGCAACTGGGCGTGCTGGAAGTGGAGAAGTCCATCGCGAGCCTCGTCGAGGCCGGCCTGTCGCCGGAGGATGCCTTCGAGACCTACTCCGCGGTGTCCGTCCATGTCCGCGGATCCGTTGTGCTGCAGCGTCTTTACGAGAAGAACCTCACCGGCGAGGATGGCCCGGGAGCACAGTTGGACGACCGCATGAAGATCGACCCGGAAAGCACGCCCCTGCTGGCCGCGGTGACCGCCGACGGCAAGCACCGCATCGCCTCCACCGACGACACCAATTTCGAGTACGCGCTCAACTGCATCCTCGATCACGCCGAGCGCCTGATCGAAGAGGGCCCGGCGCGCAAACCGAAAACCCGCGCACGCAGCCGCGCGAAGTAACCCTCGTCACCCGAGATCGGGTTCGGGCACGTGAAAGTGCTCGTCGCGCAATCGGAAAGCCTCCTTGGTGCCGTGTTCGGCACGGGTCTTGACGAAGTTGAACTCCCCGGGGGAGAACTGCAGGTTCGTCCCGTAAGCGTGGAAAAGGTAGCTGGCTACCTCTTCGCCCTGGTAGGCCTGGCTCTGCTCAACGAGCCGGAATGCCTCTTTGGCGATGACGACACCGTCAGCCGGCATCTTGGCCGCCTTCTGCGCCCAGTACCGCGCCCGCGGCGCCACCGCCTCAGGCGCGCAGGTCTCGGTGAACACCCCGAGGTGTGCGACGGTGCCCGCCTCCACGATGTCGCCGGTCAGCAACAGCCGTCTCGCCAGGACCGGGCCGAGCCGGTGGAAGAACATGTGCAGACTCCCCAACGCCGGACCCAGAAAACGCGTGGCGGGCATACCGATTCGGGTGTCGGCGCCGATCACCGCGATGTCCATCATCAACGCCATTTCGAAGCCCCCGCCCAGGGCGTAGCCGCTGATCTCGCCGACGGTGATCTTCGGGAACCCCATCAGATTGTGGTAGAAGCCGAATGACTTGCGGTCCACGGTGAGTCGCCGGCGCTGGCTGGGGCGTTTGGTGGCGCCGGACTTCTCGCCGTACCAGCCGTAGGCGTTGTTCATGTCGGCGCCGGTGCTGAACACCCCGTCGGCGCCCCGCAACAACACCACCGTCACGTCGTCGTCCTCGGCGACGATGTCCAGGCAGCGGGCCACCGCATCGCGCATCGTTGCATCGTAGGAGTTGCGCTGCCGGGGATTGTTCAGCGTGACGGTGGCGACCCGGATGTCCCGGTCGATCTCGAACAGCACCCGGTCATCGTCTGGAGCACCCATACCCGCATCCCGTTCCGCCGGACGTCATCGCTTGCTAACTTGTACAAGATAGTAAATGGTGATCCCTACTGTAGGGCTATCCGTATAGCAGCGGAAGGGTGCATCCCGTGGTCGAGAACGTGGCTGACGAGGGCCGGGTGCTCACGTCACACGCCGACGGGATCCTGCGCATCACCCTGGACCGCCCGCAGCGGCGCAATGCGTTGAGCCACTCGATGATCGACGAACTGGTCACCGTGCTGACCGGGGCGGCCACTGACGACTCGCTGCGCGCCGTCGCCCTCGGCGGTGCGGGATCCGACTTCTGCTCGGGCGCCGACTGGGTGGCCACCAACGCCGAGGCGCAGCGCCCCCGCACCGGGCATCTGTTACGCAAGATCCCGTTGACCGCCAACCGGGTGGTCGAACTCGTGGCCACCATTGCGCTGCCCGTGGTGTGCGCGGTGCGGGGCTGGGCCGTGGGGCTGGGCTGCAACCTCGCACTGGCCGCCGACTTCACCGTCGCCGAGTCCGATGCGACATTCTGGGAGCCGTTCGTGTCCCGGGGATTCACCCCCGACTCGGGCGCCACCTGGTTACTGCCCAGGCTCGCCGGTCTGGCCCGGGCCAAACGCATGCTGCTGCTGGGTGAGCAGATCACCGGCGAACAAGCCGCGGAGTGGGGTCTCATTCACGAGGTCGCACCCGCCGAAGACCTGGACACCACGGTCGAGGCGCTCCTGGCCCGGGTGGCATCCGGGCCCACCGTGGCCATCGGGCTGGCCAAACAAGCGATCGCCTACGGCCAGCAGGCCACCCTCGGACAATCGATGCAGCGTGAGCTCTCTGATCTCGAACTCTCATGCCGCACCTCTGATTTCAAAGAGGGTCTGGCCGCCTTCAGTCAGCGGCGCACACCCGATTACCGAGGCCGATGAAGGGGGGCGCATGCCGGACTACACAACCATCACCTACTCGGTGCGTGACCGTACTGCCACCATCACGCTGAACCGTCCGGAAGCGCTCAATGCACTGAGCCCGCACATGATCAGCGAGTTACGCGCCGCCTACGACGACGCCGAGAACGACGACGACGTGTGGTTGCTGCTCGTGACCGCCGTCGGCCGGGCCTTCTGCACCGGCGCCGACGTCAAGGAGATCCCCGCCGACGGCCGGGTGATCTACGAGCGGCCCTACCTGTCGACCTACGACCAGTGGGAGGCACCGCAGGAAGGCACGCCACCCTTTCGGCGAATGACCAAACCGGTGCTGGTCGCCGTCAACGGGATCTGTTGTGGCGCAGGGCTGGACTGGGTGACCACAGGCGATATCGTCATCGCTTCGGACCAGGCCACCTTCTTCGACCCGCACGTCAGTATCGGACTGGTCGCCGGGCGGGAAGTGGTGCGCCTGGCACGCTCCCTACCCCGTTCGGTGGCGCTACGGATGGCACTGATGGGCAAACATGAACGGCTGAGCGCGCAGCGCGCCTACGAGCTCGGCATGATCACCGAGATCGTTCCGCACGACCGTCTGCTGGACCGGGCACACGAGATCGCCGACACGGTGAATTCCAACGCACCGCTGGCGGTCCGCGGTACCCGTCTGGCCATTCACAAGACCCTGGACCTACCGCTGAACGAGGCCGAGATCTTGGCCGAGACCTTCCGTGAGCGCGTGGTGCGCACCGAGGACGCCGTGGAAGGCCCGCGAGCCTTCGCCGAGAAGCGGGCACCGAACTGGTTGTGCCGGTGACCCAATCCGCCGCGGCCCCATTCGAGACGATTCTCCTGGAGTTCGATCGTGAACTCCGGGTAGCTACCATCACGTTGAACCGGCCGGACAGGTTGAACGCCTTCAACCGGACGATGTGTGAGGAGATGCAGGCCGCCTGGCGCATCGTCAAGCTCGATGAGGGCACCAACGCGGTGGTGTTGCGGGCCGCCGGCACCCGGGCCTTCAGCGCCGGCCTGGACATGAAATCGAGCTACGGGCAGCCCGACAACGTGTGGAACCACGAAGACCCCGGCGAGTTGCTCAGCCCCAAGTGGCAGAAGATGTGGAAGCCGGTGGTGTGCGCCGTGCAAGGCATGTGCACGGCCGGCGCCCTGTACTTCGTCAACGAATCCGATGTGGTGATCTGCTCCGACGATGCCACCTTCTTCGACTCTCATGTGACCGCGGGGCTGGTGTCAGCGCTCGAGCCGATCGGGTTGATGCGGCGTATCGGGCTGGGCGAGACACTGCGAATGGCGTTGATGGGCAATGACGAACGGGTGTCGGCAGCGACGGCGCTACGCATCGGGCTGGTCAGCGAGGTGGTGAGCGCCGACAGCCTGTGGACCCGGGCCCACGAGATCGCCGCCACCATCGCCGCCAAACCACCCTCGGCCACCCAGGGCACGGTCAAGGCCATCTGGGAGTCGTTGGACAAGCCGTACCGCGCCGCGCTCGACCAGGGTCTCATCTACACCCGGCTGGGCAATCCGTTGGGGACCGCCGAGCTCGCAGGTCAGGCACGCCGACCCGGATCTCCCCGAGTCCGCTGATGCGGCATCCCCTTTCGCAGCGCATCACCGACGTTCTGGACCTGGATCCCCACGCCAACGCCATACAGTTCGACGGCCAGTGGACGACCTGGCAGCGGCTCGCCACCGCCGTAGCCGTCATCAGCGCGCTGATCGACCGCTACGGCGGCAGTGCGCAGCCCCGGATCGGGATCCTGCTGCGCAATCAGCCCGCCCACGTCGCGGCCCTGCTCGGGGTGCTCGCGTGTGGAGGCACCGTCGTCGTGCTCAACCCGTCGCGCGGCGGCACCCGCACCCGCACCGACATCGCCGATCTCGACCTGCCCGTTGTGATCGGGCTGCCCGATGACCTGGCCGATGCCGTAACCCCCTCCCCCACCACCACACTGGTGGCACTCACCGACCGAACACCCACCGTGGTGTCCGCGGCATCGGCCCCGGCGCCGGGCGCCGACCGGCCCGGGGTGGCGGTGTGGATGCTCACCAGTGGAACCACCGGACCGCCCAAGCGTGTCGACCTGACCTACGACATGCTGGCGCGCAGTGTGATGAGCCAGAAGAAACCGGAGGGGATCCGCGCCGGGGTGGCGATCGTCAATTCACCACTGGTGCACATCGGTGGGGTGTTCCGGGTACTGCTGTGCGTGGCCGAGGCCCGGCCGTTCGTCCTGCTGCCGAAGTTCGACCTGGACCGCTGGGCCGCGGCGGTACGAGAACACCGCCCCCGCGCGGTGTCGCTGGTACCTGCCGCGCTGCGGATGGTCCTGCAGTCCGATCTCACCGCCGCCGACCTCGCCGGCGTGCAGGTGGTCACCTCCGGCACCGCGCCGTTGTCCGCCGACGACGCCGACGCCTTCACCGCCAAGTTCGGCATTCCGGTGCTGACCTCCTACGCGGCAACGGAATTCGGCGGCGGTGTGGCCGGCTGGACACTGGCCGACCACCGCGAGTTCTGGCACCGCAAACGCGGCAGCGTCGGCCGGGCGAACCCAGGTGCGCAACTTCGTGTCGTCGGTGAAACGGGCACGCCGCTGACTCCGGGCCAGGTGGGACTACTCGAAGTGAAGCCTGCGCAACTGGGCGCGAACACCGACTGGATCCGCACCACCGATCTGGCCCGGCTCGACGCCGACGGATTCCTCTGGATTCTCGGACGCGCCGATCAGGCCATCATCCGCGGCGGATTCAAGGTGATGCCCGACGAAGTTCGCGCCGCTCTGGAAACCCACCCCGCCGTCCGTGGCGCCGCCGTAGTGGGTAAGACCGATGCCCGGCTGGGAGCGGTTCCGGTCGCGATGGTGGAGCTACGGGCCGCCTCGCGCGCCGAGGAACTCGCCGGTTTCCTGGCCCAGCGACTGGCCCGATACGAGATACCCGTGCAGATCGAGATCGTCGAGACCATTCCGCGGACTCCGTCCGGAAAGCCCGACTTGTCCGCTGTGCGCGAGCATTTCGGTGAGTGAGGGGATCACTGGCTTCTCAGGCGTAGCCGAACGGCCACCGCGGCACAGGAGATGACCGCCAGGCCACCCAGAACTGTTGTCCACGAGAGTTCGACTTCGCCGTCATCGTCCCGTTCACGGCGCTCACCTGGCTGTGGACTGTTGTGATGGCCGCGGTGTTGTTGCGGCGTAGGCCGTTCTGAGTGCGTGAGCGCGGTCAGACGATCGCGCGCTCGCGGAGTTCGGCGATGTGTGCAGCGTCGTAGCCGATCTCGGTCAGCACTTCCTCGGTGTGCTCACCGAGCAGTGGAGCACGCCGGCGGATGGTTCCCGGTGTCGCCGACATCCGGAAGGGCGTCTCGATCACCGGCACGTCACGAGGCGCACCGGGGAACGGTACCCGCTGCAGATAGCCCATCGCCCGAACATGCGGGTCGTCCAGCACATCCTTTGTCGAATGCATGGGTGCGGCAGGAAGTTTCGCCCGCTCCAGCAGGGTGAGGATCTCCGCTTTGGTTTTGTCGGCGCACCACTGCGACATGATGTCGTTGAGCTCGTCGCCGTGCTCCCACCGCCGGTCGTCGTCGGCGAAGCGGGGATCGTCGAACAACTCGTCGCGCCCCACCAGTTGGCACCAGCGCCGGAACATCGGTTGGCCGGCCACCTGAAGCAGCACCCAGCCGCCGTCCGCCGACCGGTAGAGGTCACACGGCGCGACGGACGTGCCGCGGTTGCCCATCCGCGGCTTGTCGATTCCCAGCAGATCCCGTTCGATCAGGAACGCGTTCGACAGCATCATCGCCGTCGGCAACAGCGCCCCCTCCACATGCTGGCCCTGTCCGGTCCGGTCGCGGTGGTACAGCGCCATCATCACCCCGATCGTCAGTGTCAACGCCGTCCCGAAGTCGGCGTACGGCACCACGGTTCGGATGGGTTGGTCGGGCAGACCCTGGCGATGGGTGGCACCGGACATCACCTGTCCGGCCCCGTCGAATCCGATGCGCCCGCTGTACGGTCCGCCTTCGCCGTATGCGGTGGCGCTGGCCAGGATGATGTCGGGCTTCACCGCTCTCAACGTCTCGTAGTCCAGTCCGCTGGCCCGCATACCTGCGGCCGGCATGTTGGCCACCACGATGTCAGCGCGCGCCACCAGTTTCCGGGTGATCTCGGCGCCCTCCGGCGTGGTGGAATCCAGGGTCAAGGACCGCTTGTTGCGGTTGCACTGCAGGAAGGTGCCACCCTCGCCGGTGTCGGTCACCGACTGCACCCAACGGTCCTCTCCCCCTTCGCGTTTCTCCACCCGCAGCACGTCGGCACCCATATCCGCCAGCAGCGCGCTGCACCACGGGGCGGCGATGAACCGGCCATAGTCGAGCACCCGGATACCGTCCAGCACCATCACGTCTCCACCCCCTTACCGTCGCCATTACTGTACTAGCGTCGGTACACCGTTGCGGTGAGGCGGGTGATCACAGCCGCAGAAGTGGCCCGGTGGCGACCGGCCGGCTCGGTGCCACCACGGCGGTGGCAGACCACGGCCGGAACTCGGCTGACCGCGCGGGCAGGAGCACCCCGATCACGGTCCCACTGGTGGGACCCACCGGCGTTTCGAGAGGCAGAGTCTGACCGGGCGTGCCGTAGATGCCCGCGCAGTCGTCACCGTCACACCTCCCCGTCGCCGGATCGATGCGGCCGTCGAGGATGTCGGCGACCCACCCGTCGATGAGCGTCTGCGCGGCCGCCTGATTCTGCGCCGTCGGAAAGCCTTGGTAGAGATGCGATATCAACTGGATGAGCCAGGTGCCCCCCTCCATGGCATCGAGGTGTTTGCCGTTCTCGAGCACCACACCGTTGAACTTGCCCGGCCGGTGTTCATTCAGGGCCGCATCCACCCTGCGGGATTCTTTGGGAGCGCCGAGTTCCAGCACCGGGATGTAGGTACCGAGCCCGTCGAGCTTGTCCAGCGCCTCGGGCAGCACGTTCTGCTGGGGCGCAGCATCGAGCAGAACCACGCCCGCCAGCTGATTGGCTTCACCACCGGCGATCACCGCATCCGCGTAGTACCCCGCCGCCCCAGCCACCAGATTGCCGCCGAGCGAGTGCCCGACAAGTGCGAACCTGCCCGGCAGAGCAACCCCCGCACCGTATCGCTGCGCGTAACCGGCGGCGATCGCACTGGCTGTCAAGGCGTCTCGGTTGCCGAGGAACAACGCGGCGGTGGCGCGCAGCGCCTGATCGTCACCCAGCCAGAATCCGTCCGCGACGTAGCGGTTCGAGGACAGCGTCGGGACCACGACGATGCTGTTGGTGGTCTCGGCCAGATTGGCCGCGGTGTAGCTGTACATCGCACCGACGCCCAGGAAACCGTGTTGCAGCAGGATGATTCGCTGCGGCGGTTCGTCACCCTCGGGGTAATACCAATGGGCCGGGACGTTGCGTCCTTCGGTGATCTCCAAAGACGATGTGCGAACGGTGACCGTGCTGCCCGGCGGTACCACCGGGGGCCCGGCGATGAAGGTGACGGCCACCCCGACGAAGTCGAAGATGAACGACTGGACCAGTTCCTGCAGGGTGCGCTGCGGCACAGCAGCCAGAGCCGGAGTCTCCGTGGGGGTCAGCGCCGTGCGGACCGCACGTTCCTCGGGCGACGCGCCGTACCGGCCGACCAGCGCGACGGCGGGTTCCACATCCGGGGTGACGGGTGCCGGATCGGCGGACTCGATCTCTGCCGGCGCCTGATCCGGCTCGTCCGCCGACGGGATGTCGTCGTCGACGATCACGACTTCGGCGGCGGTTTCCGCCGCTTCCTCGGCACCTTGCTGCGTCTTGTCGTCGGAGTCGGTGTCGGTGTCGGTGTCGGTGTCGGCATCTTCGGCGTCTTCGCTATCGGCGTCGTCCGTATCGTCGGCGTCCTCCGTGTCGGTGTCGTCGGCACGGGTGGTCGAGTACGCACCTCGTCTCTCAGATGCCTCCCGGGCCTGCCGGCGGGGACCTGTCGTTTCGTCCTTGTCCGACGAGTCGGCGCTGGTGTCGGCAGATGTCGAGGTGTCCGCTCCCGTGTCCGCGCTCGCCAGGTCAGCTCCGGCGATGAGTGCGGCCGAAACACCCGCAGCAACCGCACCCGCTCCCATCAACGCCGACAACCGTGCCACGAGACCTCCCAAAGACTACTTCCGTTGACAAGCGTCAAGTTAGAGGATTTTGACGCTCGCGTAGACAGTTTTGGGAAACTGCTCAGATCCGGTAGTCCTCGAGCAGTCGCTTGCTGATGATGTTCTTCTGGATCTCGCTGGTGCCCTCGCCGATCAACAGGAACGGGGCGTCGCGCATCAGTCGTTCGATCTCGTACTCCTTGGAGTAGCCGTACCCACCGTGGATGCGAAAGCTCTGCTGGGTGACCTCGGAGCAGAACTCGCTGGCCAGATACTTCGCCATTCCGGCTGCGACGTCGTTGCGTTCGCCGGAGTCCTTCAACCGGGCGGCGTTGACCATCATCAGGTGTGCGGCTTCGACTTTGGTGGCCATCTCGGCGAGCTGGAAGGCGATGGCCTGGTGTTCGGCGATGGGTTTACCGAACGTTTGACGCTGCTGCGCGTACCGCGCGGCGAGTTCGAAGGCGCGGATGCCGACGCCGCAGGCCCGGGCTGAGACGTTGACCCGCCCGACCTCGACACCGTCCATCATCTGGAAGAAACCGTGCCCGGGTTCCTCTCCCAGCACGTCGGTTGCTGACGCGGTGTACCCGTCGAAGATCAACTCGGTGGTGTCGATGCCCTTGTAGCCGAGCTTGTCGAGCTTGCCCGGGATGACCAGGCCCGGCAGCACTTCGCCGAACCCCGAGGGTTTCTCGATCAGGAACGCCGTCAGGTTCCGGTGCGGTTTGTCGGCACCTTCGTCGGTGCGCACCAGGGCGGCCACCAGAGTGGAGCTGCCGCCGTTGGTCAGCCACATCTTCTGGCCGTTGATGGTGTAAGTGCCGTCGTCGTTTCTGGTGCCGCGGGTCCGGATGGCTGCGACATCCGATCCGAGTTCGGGTTCGGACATCGAGAAGGCACCTCGCGTCTCGCCGGTGGCCATCTTCGGCAGGAAGTGCTGTTTCTGGGCATCGGTACCGTGTTGACGGATCATGTAGGCGACGATGAAGTGTGTGTTGATGACGCCCGAGACGCTCATCCAGCCGCGGGCGAGTTCCTCGACACACAGCGCATAGGTCAGCAGCGATTCGCCCAGGCCGCCGTACGCTTCGGGAATCATCAAGCCGAACAGGCCCATCTCCTTCATGGCATCGACGATGGCCTGAGGATAGGTGTCGGTACGCTCCAGGTCCGAGGCGTTCGGGATGATCTCCTTGTCCACAAATTGCCGGACCGTGGCGAGGATCTCCGTTTGGAACTCGGAAAGCCCCAGTGTCTGAGCGAGTTTCGTCATGAGTCATACCTCTCGAAAACCGCAGCCAGGCCTTGTCCGCCGCCGATGCACATGGTCTCCAGGCCGTAACGCGCCTGCCGCCGGTTCAACTCCCGGGCCAGCGTCGCCAGCATCCGGCCGCCGGTGGCTCCCACCGGGTGGCCGAGCGAGAGACCCGAGCCGTGCACGTTGATGCGCGCCAGATCGTCTTCACCGGCGTTCCATTCCCGCAGCACTGCCAGCGCCTGGGCCGCGAACGCCTCGTTGAGTTCGATCAGGTCGATGTCGGCCAGCGTCAGCCCCGCCTTGCCGAGAGCGGCCTCGGTCGCGGGCACCGGTCCGATGCCCATGATGTCCGGCGCCACCCCGGCCACCGCCCACGACACCAGACTCACCAGTGGGGTCAGGCCGAGTTCACGCGCCTTCTCCGGGGTGGTGACCACACACATCGACGCCGCGTCATTCTGGCCACTGGAGTTTCCGGCGGTGACGGTGGCCTCCGGATCCTGTTTGCCGAGAATCGGTTTCAGCTTGGCCAGCGACTCGACCGACGTGTCGGCGCGGGGATGCTCGTCGGTGTCGATCAGCTCGTCACCACCGCGGGTCGGCACACTGACCGGGATGATCTCCTCGGCGAGGATGCCTTCTTTCTGCGCCGCCACTGCCCGCGAATGCGAGGTCACCGCCAACCGGTCCTGCTCGTCGCGGCCGATGCCGTACTGCCGTCGCAGGTTCTCCGCGGTCTCCAGCATGCCGCCGGGCACCGGGTGGCTACTGCCGCCCGCCGTGGTCCGGCCGCGGGCCAGCGCGTCGTGGATCTGCACCCCGGTGCGTGCGCCGCCCCACCGCATATCGGTGGAGTAGAACACCACGTTGCTCATGCTCTCGGCCCCGCCGGCGATCACCAGGTCGTTGTTCCCGCTGCCCACCTGTAGCGCCGCCTGGATCACCGCTTGCAGGCCGGAGCCACACCGCCGGTCGATCTGCATGCCGGGCACCGTGACGGGCAGACCGGCGTCGAGCGCAACCACCCGGCCGATGGCCGGCGCCTCGCTGTTCGGATAGCAGTGCCCCAGGATGACGTCCTCCACCGCATCGGGTGCGATCCCGGTGCGCTGCAACAGCCCCCGCAGCGCAGCCACCCCGAGGTCGACGGCCGTCAGCGCCTTGAACATGCCGCCGTAGCGGCCGATCGGTGTGCGCACCGGCTCACAGATCACCACCTCTTCCACAGGTGCCGGATTCGTTCGCCTCG
Source organism: Mycolicibacterium sp. SMGY-1XX (assembly GCF_059132455.1). NCBI lineage: Bacteria > Bacillati > Actinomycetota > Actinomycetes > Mycobacteriales > Mycobacteriaceae > Mycobacterium > Mycolicibacterium sp. SMGY-1XX. The sequence goes on along the minus strand of NZ_CP101139.1, from coordinate 764,949 downwards.
TTCCCGTCACTCGCTGGCGCTCCTTCCGCTCACTCGCCTCACAGGTGCCGGATTCGTTCGCCTCGTTCCCGTCACTCGCTGGCGCTCCTTCCGCTCACTCGCCTCACAGGTGCCGCCCGCCGGTGACCTCCAGCACGGTGCCCGTCATATAGGACGACAGGTCCGACGCCAGGAACAGCGCGACGTTGGCGACCTCACCGGGTTCACCGGCTCGCCCCATGGGCACCTCCGCGACCTTGGAGTCCCAAATCCGTTGCGGCATGGCCTCGGTCATGGCGGACCGGATCAGGCCCGGCTGAATCGCGTTGACCCTCACGCCCAGGTGGGCGAGTTCCTTCGAGGCCGCCTTCGTCATCCCGACGATGCCGGCTTTGGCTGCCGAATAATTCGTCTGACCCACCATGCCGACCTTTCCCGAGATCGAGGACATGTTGACGATCGCCCCAGTTTTGTTCTCCCGCATGATCGCCGCAGCATGCCGGATCCCGTTCCAGGTTCCTTTCAGATGCACCGAGATCACCTGGTCGAACTGGTCCTCGGTCATCTTGCGGATGGTCGCATCGCGGGTGATGCCGGCGTTGTTGACCATGATGTCCAGGCTCCCGAATGTGCTCACCGCGGCACCGACCAACGTCGCCACCTCCTCGCCGCTGGTGACGTCGCAGCGCACCGCCGCGGCCACATCGTCCCCGAGGCGGGCGGCCGCAGCCTGGGTGGCCACCAGATCGAGATCCCCGAGCACCACCCGCGCGCCTTCGGCGACAAACCGCTCGGCGATCGCATACCCGAGCCCCTGGGCACCACCGGTGATCACCGCGGTACGTCCGGACAACAACGCCATCAACTCACCCCATCTTCTTCTTGGCGGCTTTGACCAAGCCGCCGCCGATGATCAACCGCTGGATCTCGCTGGTGCCCTCGTACAGTCTGAGCAGGCGGACCTCGCGATAGATCCGCTCCACCGGCACTCCACGCATGTAGCCGGTCCCACCGTGGATCTGCACTCCCAGATCGGCGACCTGGCCGGCCATTTCGGTGCAGAACAGTTTGGCCGCCGACGGCGCGATGCGGCGGTCCTCCTCGGTCACCCACTGGCAGGCCGCCTCACGCACCAGTGCTCGACCGGCCAGCACGCCGGTCTGCTGATCGGCGATCATGGCCTGCACCAGCTGGAAGTCACCGATCGCGGTGCCGCCTTGGGTGGCCGTCGCCGCGTAGGCCACCGATTCGTCGAGCACCCGCTGCGCGGCCCCCACCGCCAGCGCGGCGATGTGCACCCGTCCGCGCGCCAGTGAGGTCATGGCAGCGCGGTAGCCGTGGTCCTCACTGCCACCGACCAGCGCCGTCTCCGGCACCCGCACATCGGCGAGGCGGACATCGGAGGTCCAGGCACCCTCCTGGCCCATCTTGGCATCCTTGACACCCACTTCGACTCCCGCTGCGTCCGCGGGAACCAGGAAGACCGCGATTCCGGCGCCGGCGGCGTCCGCAGGCCGGGTGCGGGCGAACACCACAAAAAGATCGGCCGTCGGGGCGTTGGTGATGAAGCGCTTCTCCCCCGAGATCACCCAGTGGGCGCCGTCACGGACCGCTTTGGTGCGCAGACCCGACGGATTGGAACCCGCGCCGGCTTCGGTCAACGCGAAGGAGGCCACCACCTCACCACTGGCGATCCCCTCCAGCCAGGTGGTCTTCTGCTCCTCGGTGCCAAACCCGACCAGCACCTGACCGGCGATCCCGTTGTTGGTGCCGAACATCGAGCGCAGCGCCAGCGACGTGTAGCCGAATTCCATTGCCAGCTCGACATCCTGCATGAGGTTGAGCCCCAGCCCGCCCCACTGTTGCGGAATCGCGTAGCCGAACAACCCCATCTTCTTGGCCTGCTCGCGCAGGTCATCGGGCACCCGGTCGTCAGCCAGGATCTCCGCTTCGCGAGGCACCACGGCGGTCCGGATGAAGTGCCGGGTCTGCGCCAGGATCTCGCGGAAGTCGTCATCACCGACTTCGGTCGTAACAGTCATCCTCGGCATGCTCCTCGCGTCTGGGACCGGCCATCGGCATACTTTACAAATACCCGCCACAATGTCACGCTACGTCGGAGTGGCACAACCCCGGTTCGACAGGTGTCAGGCCACATGGGCCGAGCCTAGCCGCCCCCGCTGGCCACAATCGGTTAGCCTGGCTAAGTTAGTCGTGAACCCAGGGTCAACCCAGTGAGAGGACTTGATGAGCGGAAAACTCACCGACAGAGTGGCTTTCATCACCGGAGCCGCACGCGGCCAAGGCCGGGCGCACGCCGTGCGACTGGCACAGGAGGGGGCCGACATCATCGCCGTCGATCTGGCCGGGCCGCTGCCGCGCAGTGTCCCGTACGACTCGGCGACGCCGGAGGACCTGGCAGAGACCGTGCGGCTGGTCGAGAAGACCGGCCGCCGGATCCTGGCCTCGGCGGTGGACACCCGAGATCTCGCCGGGCTGACCGCCGCCGTGGACAAGGGCGTCACCGAATTCGGCAGACTCGATGTCATCGTCGCCAATGCCGGCATCACGGTGCCCGAAGCATGGAACGAGACCAGTCCCGAGTCCTTCAAAGACGTGATGGACATCAACGTCACCGGCACCTGGAACACCGTCATGGCAGGCGCACAGAAGATCATCGACGGAGGCCGCGGCGGTTCGATCATCCTCATCAGCTCAGCGGCGGGTCTCAAGATGCAGCCATTCATGGTGCACTACACGGCGAGCAAACACGCCGTCACCGGAATGGCCCGTGCCTTCGCCGCAGAACTGGGCAAGCATTCGGTACGCGTCAACAGTCTGCACCCTGGCGCGGTCAACACCCCGATGGGCACCGGCGACATGATGGCGGCGCTCAACCGCGCCAACGAGACCAATCCCGGTCTGATGAATATGGTGACGCCGTTCCTGCCGGAGTACATCGCACAACCAGAGGACATCTCCGATGCGGTGGCCTGGCTGGCGTCCGACGAATCCAGGATGGTCACCGCGGCACGGATCGCCGTGGATCTGGGTGCGACGGTGTTCTAGAGAGCATGCGTTCGCCGGCTGGGTCCTGGTCCTACGCCACCGCCGAAACCACCCAGACCCGGCCCACGAACTTGACCACCCCGTCGACGAGGTGGCGGCGCAGTTCAGCGCGGACGTCCTCGACCAGCGCCGCCCAGCCCGCGGCGCCGAGTCCGAGTTCCAGTTCCGCACGCGCGGCGCGGCCCGTGGAACTGGTCAGCACCACGGCCAACCGCTCCTCCACCCCGTCACTGCCGTCGATCCCGTAGTCACAGATACCGTCGAAGGGCTCGACGGTGATGTCATGCCAGCCGGCCTCGGTGAGTATCTGACGCGGCCGGCGCCGGTCGCCGAAGGCCAGGGGCCCCACCGGGTCGGACGCCGATGCCAGAGCGGGATTCTGGAGGCGGGCGGCCAGCACGCTGTTGCCCAGGGTGAACATCGGATTGTCGGCATCACGCCAGCAGACGAAGGCGAGGGTGGCACCGGCAGCGGTGGCGGCACGGATGTTGGTGAAGGCCGCCACCGGATCCTCGAAGAACATCACCCCGAACCGCGACACCACCCGGTCGAAGGGGCCCAGCGCGCGGAGGTCGGCGGTCTGAGCGTCGGCCAACAGCACCGTGGCCTCTGCGGCCCGCCGGCGCGCTGCTTCCACCATCACATCAGAGATGTCGACGCCGACGGCGGAGGCGCCGGCCGAAATGGCCCGTTGCAGCAAAGTCCCTGAACCGCAACCGATATCGAGTAACCGGTCCCCCGGGCGAACTCCGACGGCGCGGAGGATCGGTTCGGTAAAGGGGGCGAGTACGGCTTCGAAGATGCGCTCGTTCGTCACCCAACTGGTGCCACGTTCGGACCAGTTGTCCCGCATCTCCTCGTTGGCCACCGCCCCACCCTAGATGGCCGGCACCTCAGACCGTGTGGTGGCGGCCAGTACCCGCTGCAGGAACCGGACCTGATCGGTGGAGGCCTTGTCGAACCAGTCGTGGCCTGGCCACACGTCGAAGTGATCGCACGGGTAACGGTGCACCTGGCCCTGGCCGTGCACCGCCGTTCTGGCCACCGCGTCGGCGGGGACATACCTGTCGAAATCGGCGATCTGCACCAACAGTTTCCCGCGCAGAGTCTTGGCGTGCGCCTTGGTCTTGATGGTCGCGAGTTCCAAGCCCACCGCGGCGTCGACCTCGTTGCGCCAGGTGGGTCCGGACATCCCCACGTAGCTGTCGTAGGCCCCGTCGAGCGCCAGCGCTCCGGCACCGCCGGGGGTGGACACCAGCGGCATCATGACCGGCGCCCGCCCCCGCGCGACGGCGATCCGCGAACGCACGCCGTTGGCGGTGGCGCGCAAAGCACTCCACACGCTGTACTGGGCCAGAATCGCACGGGCTGTTGCCAGGGAGTTGGTCAGCGGCGTCATCGCGATCACCGCCGCGACATCACCACGGCCGGCGCCGGCGCGGATGACGTGGCCGCCGGACAACGACGACCCCCACAGCACGATCCGGTCCGGATCCACACCGTCGAGTTTCTTGGCCGCAGCCATCGCGGCCTGGTAGTCCCGCACCTGGCGCTCGATCGAGATCTGCTGTCGCGGGACACCTTCCGAAGAACCGAAACCCCGGTAGTCGAAGGCCAGAACGTCCAGGCCCGCGGCGCTGAAGTTCTCGGCGAACGGTTGCAGCCCGGAGTCCTTGGTACCACCGAAACCGTGGCCCATGACCACCACCGGTCTGCCCCGCGCACCCGACAGCGCGTCGCAGGCGCCCACGAAATGCCATCCGGTGCAGCGTGTTCCTTCAGAGGGGAAGTCGATATCGGTGTATGTCATGCCGTCTCCTGGGACCGCTGCGGCATCCACGCGATGCCGTAGATCGTACTGAGCCATATCGCCGCGATGCCGTCGATGAGCTGGGCCCTCGTCAACACCCCGCCAAGGGTGAGCCGCTCGAGCATGCGGCCGTTGACGTCCAGCAGAACCGACGCCAGCACCGAGGCGTCCAGACCTTCCGGTGCGCGACCCGCCGCACGGTCGGCACGGATCATCGCCGCCACGGAGTCGACGAAGGAGGCGGTGGCGTCATCCCAGATCTCCCGGATGGTGCCACCGGAACCACGCGCTTCCAGCATCGCCTTGAAGAGGTGCCGATGCCGGGTCCACATGAGGATCAACCCATCGAGCATGGTCTGTATCCGGGCCTGCGGAGGGCCTGTCGAACCGGTGAACTCGTCACTGACGCGTAGCGTCTCGTCGACCATCTGCTCCATCAGCGCCGCTACCGCAGCGGCCTTGTTCTCGAAGTAGAAGTAGAACGCCGACCGGGTCACCCCCGCCTCACCCGCGATGTCGGCGACGTTGATGGTCTCCAGATCCGAGTCCTGCAACCAACGATCCAGTGCCTCCAGGATCGCCGCGCGCCGCACGTCACTGCGCGGTGGCGGGCGCCGGTCGGTGCGCGACCTCATGTCCGGGCCAGATGTGTGGCGGCGCGGCGCATTCCGGCCGGGATCTCGCGCACCCGGATGTCGTGCTCGTAGTAGAAGTAATCAACCTGCTGGGTGTGCCGCGGCCGGTCCACGCAGTGCCCGGCATGCACCTGCTGGTCGGCATCGATGACCCGCTCCATTTCGTCCACCGGGGGCAGCGCGTACTTCCCCGCCGCATAGGCCGCCAGCAGCCGGGCCTGGCATTCGACAAAGGGGAACAGGGTGGGGATGGCCTGCGCGAAGCCGATGAACACCAGATTGTCGAGACCCGGTTTGAACATCCGCTTGTACAGCCGGATCTGATTGTCGGGTGCGCTCAGGAACTCCGGGTCGAAGAACGGGAAGGTGATGTTGTAGCCGGTGGCGTAGATGATGACGTCGAACTCGGCGCTGGACCCGTCCTCGAAATGCACGGTGGCGCCGTCCAGCCGGGAGACATTGGGTTTGGGGGTGACGTCGCCGGAACCGAGCCGCAACGGCAGTTCCACCGACTGGGTGGGGTGGGCCTCGAACAGCTTGTGGTTGGCCGGCGGCAACCCGTAGGAGGTCGGATCGGTACCCAGTAGCGGCGCCAGCATCTGGATCGCCTTGCGCTGCCAGGACAACGGCAGGTACGGCGTGGTGCGGAACAGCTTGTCGCCGGGCTGGCCGGCGATGTACTTGGGCACGATCCAGGCACTCGACCGCGTGGACAGTGTCACCTGGTTCTGCAACGACTTCGAGGACAGTTCGACGGTGATGTCCGCCGCGCTGTTGCCGATACCGACGACGAGGATGCGCTTGCCGGTCAAGGCGAGCGGTGTCTGCGGATCGATGTAGTGATGGGAATGGATGACCTCGCCGGTGAAAGTGCCGGGAAAATCCGGCATTCGAGCGTCCCAGTGGTGTCCGTTTCCGACGACGAGCAGATCGAAGTGACGGGTGGCACCGGCCTGGTCCTGGATCTCCCAGCCACCGGCGGTGGGCCTGGCGTGCACCACCCCGTTGTTGAACTCGATGTGGTCGAGGAGCCCGAAGGCGTCGGCGTAGTCGTCGAGATAGGCCTTGATGTCGGAGTGGTGCGGAAAGGCCGGATAGCTCTGCGGCATCGGAAAGTCCTTGAAGGACAGACGATGCCGTGAGGTATCGATGTGCAGCGAGCGGTAGGCGCTACTGCGGCCGTTCGGGTTGCCGAAGGCCCAGTTGCCGCCGATGCGATCCGACATCTCGAAGGTGGTGTACGGAATGCCGTAGTCCTTGAGCATCTTGCCTGCCGTCAGGCCGCTGATGCCGGCACCGATGATCGCGGTGGTGGGTGCAGACTGGACCATCGTTGGCCTCCTGTCCTCGATGCATGGACAGTAACGCCGCATTTGACATAGGTCAATGAATTCTGACGCGCGTCAGTCAGCCGCGGGCCCGCACCAGTTCGGCGGTTCCGAGCTCGCGTACCGCCTGGCAACCGCGGCGCACCATGGTGGCCACCATATCGTCGCCGCGCTCGGTGCCGACGGCGAAGGCGAAGCCCAGCGCGGAGATCAGCGGAGCCTGCAGCATTCCGTACCGGTAGTCATGCCAACATGTTTCGAGGTCGTAGCCGGTGACTCCGTAGCTCAGCAGGGCCTGGTGATACTCGGCGACCAATGTGCGGTCCAGATCGGCGCGCAGTCGCGGCTCGAGGCTGGTTGCGGCGAAGTACGCGAGGTCGCGGGCGGGCAATCCCACCCCCAGGGTCTGCCAGTCGACCACCCACATCCGCGTCCCGTCCGGATGGAACAGCACGTTGTCGAGTCGGTAGTCGCCGTGGATCAGGCTGAAGCGTCCGAGGTCGGCGAGCCAGGGGGTGACCAGGCCCATGACATCGACGAATGTCGCGCGGTCGTCGCCAGCCAGCTTGGCTCCCAGTTTCTCGACGGTGATGTCGGCGCTCATCACCGCGACCTCACCCATCCCCTTCTTGGACGCATCGTCGAGCATCGACATCGCCAGGCCGGGGAACGTCAGCCACTCCTGCTGATTCCAGGTGGGTCCGTGCAAACCGGCGATCGCGCGTACCGCCAACCGTGCCTGCGCCTCGTTGCAGCCGAGAATCTGATCGCCCTGGACAGCCGGCGCCGCGTCGGTCAGCAGCAAGGCGTAATCGGCTGCGTCGTCGGTGATCTCGCAGTGAAAACAGGACGGCACCGGGACCTGCACCCGGTGCGCCACCGACTCGTAGAACGCGCACTCACTGCGGTAACCCAGGACTACACGGTCACGGACGGTGTCGTCGGCGGCCGGCAGCTTGATCACGAACGTCGCCGGCAGCGCGCCTGGATCACCGGCGTAGGTGACCGACACCCGGTAGGTGGCACCGGTCTGACCCGTTCCGACCGCCACCACGTCGGCTCCGGCGACCTCGGCTCGCAGCACCTCGGACAGCCATGCCGGGGTGACGTCGTCGGGATAACGGGGAATGGACACCGGGACCGTCATGGCCGGACCCCTTCCGAGAACTCCCGTTGCGACCGGCGCTGCTGGGCCATGAACCTGATGGACATGCGTTGCATCAACCCGGGAGCCAAGCGGGCCAGCAGCCAACCGGCATACGCCGTGCGAGGTACCACCAGCAGGGCACGATTGCGGTCGATCGCGCGCAGGGTGTCATGGGCCAGCCGGTCCGGGTCGTAGAACTCCTTGCTGCGCTGACCCATTCGGTAGAACTCACGCCCGTTGATGCCGGTGATCAATCCCTTCTCCAGGATCGGCGTCTCGACCGCGGCCGGGCACAGGGCCAGCACCCCGATGTTGTGGGCGGCAGCTTCGCTGCGCAACGCCAGCGACAGCCCGACGACGGCGTGTTTGGTCATCACGTAGCTGGTGATCTGGCCGGCGGCGGCCAGTCCGGCCATCGACGCGGTGTTGATGATGTGACCGGAGCCCTGCTGCACCATCTGTGGGTACGCGGCTGCCACCCCGTGCACCACACCGCGGATGTTGACGTCGATGATCGAATTCCAGTGCTCCAGCGTGAGCAACTCGGTGTCGGCGGCCCAGGTGATGCCGGCGTTGTTGAACATCAGGTCCAGGCGCCCGGCGCGCAGCACCACGTCGTCGACGGCGGCCTGCACCGAGTCGGCGTTGGTGACGTCGACCCGGATCGAGCGCGCCCGCGGCCCGAGCCCCGCCGCAGTGTGCTCGGCCGCATCGCCGTCGACATCGGTGCACAACACGTGAGCACCTACCTCGATCAGCGCGCGGCACAGTGCGGCGCCGATTCCCGAGCCCGCACCGGTGACGATGGCGTGTTTGCCGACAAGAGATCTCACGCCTGCGCCGTCCGCGCGGCGTGGCCGAGCACGGTGCCGACCCGGACCAGCGGTGTGGGACAACAGTCGACCACGGCGTCGCGGTCAGCGTCGGTTTCGGACAACTCGGCTCCTGGCGCGTGCGGGGGCATTACAGCTGACGCGTCAACTGTAAGTCATACCGCACGGACTCCGGCAGCGTTTCGCACAAGCCCGCCCGGCCTCAGAGCTGGATGCGGCCTTCCAGTGCCGCCAGCCCGATGTCGGTGCGGAAATGGCTGCCCGGCAACCGAATCGCCCCTGTGAGTGCATAGGCGGCGTCGCGCGCGGCGGCCAGGTCGGACCCGGTTCCCACCACCGACAGCACCCGTCCACCGGAGGAGACGACGGCCCCGTCGTCGCGGCGGGCGGTGCCCGCATGCAGGACGCCGGCGGCCTCCGCACCGGTGATGACATCACCCAGCCGCGGACGGCCGGGATAGTTCTCCGCGGCGATCACCACGGTGACCGCCGAACCGTCCTGCCAGCGCAGCGGGCCGAAGTCACTCAATGTCCCGGTGGAGGCGGCGTAGAGCAGCTGGCCCAGCGGTGACTTCAGCAGCGCGAGCACCGCTTGGGTCTCCGGGTCGCCGAAGCGGCAGTTGAACTCCACCACAGCAGGACCGCCCGACGTGATGGCCAGCCCCGCGTACAGCAGTCCGGTGAACGCACTGCCGCGGCGGACCAGTTCCGCCGCAACAGGTTTGACAATCTCGTCGACGATCTGGGCGGTCACCTCGTCGGGCAGCCACGGCAACGGTGCATATGCGCCCATCCCACCCGTGTTGGGCCCGGAATCATCGTCGCCCACCCGTTTGAAGTCCTGAGCCGGCAGCAGCGGCACCACCGTTTCACCGTCCACCACACAGAACAGCGACACTTCTGGACCGTCGAGGAACGACTCGAGCAGCACGGGGTGACCGCCGTCGAGCAGGCCGGCCGCATGGGCGCGCGCGACGTCGCGGTCCGGAGTCACCACCACACCTTTGCCGGCGGCCAGCCCGTCATCCTTGACCACCCACGCCTGTTGGCCGGCCGCCGGACCGAATCGGTCGAGCGCGGCATCGAGGTGGCCGGGGTTGTCGACGACCTCGCTGACAGCGGTGCGCACTCCGGCCGCCGCCATGACATCCTTGGCGAACGCCTTCGAGCCCTCGATGCGCGCCGCGTCCTTGGACGGGCCGAAGGCCGCGATACCGGCGGCACGCAGCGCATCGGCCACGCCGAGGACAAGCGGCACCTCTGGCCCGATGACCACCAGGTCGGCGCCGAACCTGCGGGCCAGCGCCACCACTTCGTCGCTGGAGCTGATGTCGACGTCGTGCTGTTCGGCCGCTGCGGCGGTGCCGGCGTTACCCGGGGCGATTGCCACCGCGTCAACCTGGGGATCCCTGCCCAACGCCAGCAGCAGAGCATGTTCACGAGCACCGGAGCCGATTACGAGGACGCGCACGAGGGTCAAGCCTAAACCGTGTCAGGACGCGCGCCGAGCAACCTCATGAGCGGCAGCGAAGGCAGCGACCGCGGCGCCGGCCCACACCCAGGGCCGAGCGGTGGCGCCGCACAGGGTGGGCGCGACCAGGAACGCGAACACCAGTTCCCGGTCGACCTCCCCGAGATCGGCTCTGGCCTGCGGACAGTCCAGGACGTCGTACAGCGGCGCCAGGCACCATTCCCGCAGGTGATCGGACAGCGCGCGCCGCTCGTCGGCGTCCGCGTCATCAGGTACCAACACCTCATCGAGGCGCGCGGCGGACCCCCGGTCGAGCGCCAGCCAGCACAGGCCTTCCACCAGATGCGGCGACTCGGTGACTGCGCGGGCCTGCTCGGCGAGTACCGCGCTGAGCCGCTCCCGCCACGGTCCCGGCGGCGGTGGCGGCGGCGTGGGCGGGATGGTTTCGTTGAACGCGGCCGCGACCAGTTCCCCGCAACCCGGAAACTGCCGGTACAGCGTGGCCCGAGATACCTGGGCGGCGGTGGTCACCGCGTCGACGGTGATGGCCGCCGCGCCCCCGGTGTCCAACAACTCGACGGCGGTGTCGATCAGCAGCTCACGCGACCACACCGGCCGTGCGTCCGCCACCACGATGCCACCCCTTTGCCTCGCCGCCTACTGAAAGTTATACAGTAGCGACGTCAGTTGACGGTCACTCCTCGCCGAGGTTCTTGCCGGTATGCATCCGCACCGCGTCGTTGACATTGGACTTCTTGTCCGCGCCTTGGCCCTTCTCCGCGGCTTTCCTGCGCTTGGCCGCGACCCGGCCGACCACGCCGTTGAGGCCGGACCCCAGGGGGAACCCGACGTAGTGGGTCAGGAAGACCGCCATCTCCTTCAGCTCGGCCTCGGTGAGCTCTTCGTTCTCCAGGGCCGCGTTGACTTGTACCTCGGTCAGATCCTGCAGCCCCAGCGCGGTCACCACCGACAGGGTCATCAGGCGCTTGTCGCGCATCGACAGGCCCGGCCGGGTCCAGATGCTGCCGAAGAGATGCTCGACGGTGAGGTCGAAGTACTCGTCACCCTCGATGTTGGGCATCTCCCAGGCGTAGACCTCGTTCATCTTCTGCAGACCTTTGCGGCGCAGCTCGTCCATCGTCATTTCCCTCGGTCATCTTCTTCGCCGTGCGGCACACCGAGCCCGGTGGCCAGATTCTGCAGCGCGATCTTCGCCAGGGGCAGGTCCACCCCGGTCGCCTCACCCAAGCCGAGCGCCAACCGCAGGTCCTTTTCCCCCAGGCCGCGGGTGTGGACGAACATGTCGTACAGGAAGTGGTCGGGGGTCAGCGGTTTGGTGTCATCCCGGGCCATGATCGCGCCGGGCCCACCGCTCTGCGCATCACTGTGGCGCACCACCCGGCCCAGCTTCTGCAAGTCGATACCTGCCGCCTCGGCGAGCTGCTGCGCCTCACATGCAGCGGCAAAACCGATGAACGTCAGCATGTTCCGGGCCAGCTTCATCCGGGTTCCCGCGCCCGGTTCGCCGGCGCGTACCACCAGGGAAGCCCACTTCTTGAACACCGGCTTGACCAAGGCGTAGGCGTCCTCGTCGGCGCCGACCATGACAGCCAGTTCACCCTTGTCAGCTGCCGCCGCGCCACCGCTGACCGGCGCATCGACGATGTGAACGCCCCTGGGCCGCAGCTGCTCGGCCAACTCACCGGCGGTGCCGGGCTCGATCGTGGAATGGATGGCGATGACGGTGCCGGGTTCGGCATGCTCGGCCAGCTCGCCGACGACACTGCGCACCTGCGCGTCGGTGAGCACGGTCACGCTGATGACGTCAGCCCGGGCGACGTCGGCGACGGTGTCCGCCGGCGTCGCTCCCAGCTCGGTCAGCGGGCTCATCGCCTCCGCCCGAACGTCGAAAACGACGAGGCCGCCCGGCCAATCGACGAGCCTCTTGGCCATCGGTGCGCCCTGGTTGCCCAGACCGATGTATCCCAGCTTCAGCTCGCTCACCGGTGCACTCATCGAATGATCTGTCCGCCGTCGACGTTGAAGATCTGGCCGGTGATCCATTTGGCTTGGTCGGACAGCAGGAACAACAGCATGCCCACCAGATCCTCCGGCTCACCCATACGCGAGAGGGGGATGCCCTTCACGATGTCGGCGACCATCTCCTGCGGGGTTGTGGTCCGGTTGGCCTCGGTGTCGATGGGCCCCGGCGCAATCGCGTTGACCCGGATGTTCTGGCCGCCGAGTTCGGTGGCCAGCTGCTGGGTCAGGCCGTTGATACCGACCTTGGCCAGGCCATAGAAGTTCGAGTAAAGCCAGGCCGCCGTGGAGGATTGGTTGACGATGGCGCCGCCACCGCGTTTGGCCATCTTGCGGTACACCGCCCTGGTGCACACCAGTGCGCCGTCGAGGTTCACGCTCATGAACTTCTTGTAGTAGTCCCAATCCACGGTGATCAGGAAATCCAGCTTCATACCGCCGAAGATGGCGGCATTGTTCACCAGGTAATCGATGCCGCCGAACTCCGAAAGAGTCTGCGCGGCCATCTCCTTCGCCGATTCGGGATCCGAGACATCGACCCGGACGGCCAGCGCCGTGCCGCCTTCACCCCTGATACCGTCGGCGACCTTCTGCGCGCCGTCGGTGTTGATATCGGCGACCACCACCGCCGCACCTTCCCGGGCGAGTGCTTCCGCGTAGGCCTGTCCGATACCGCCACCGGCACCGGTGACGATGGCCACCTTCTCCTTGAACTGATCGCCGTAAAGACCCATGCACAGGCCCTCCATTTCTCCTAGTTGACAGCCGTGGCAATGAGTTTCGTCTCGAGGTACTCCTCGAACCCGGCCACACCCATCTCGCGGCCGACCCCGGACTGCTTGTACCCGCCGAAGGGTGCGTCCGCTGAGTACCAGACGCCGCCGTTGACGTTGACGGTGCCCACCCGCAGCCGCGACGCCACCGCCTGCGCGCGGTCGTCATCACCGCTGTACACCGTGGCGGACAGTCCGTAGGGCGAGTCGTTGGCGATCCGCACCGCGTCGTCGTCGCCGTCGTGGGCGATGACGACGAGGACCGGCCCGAAGATCTCCTCCCGCGCCACCCGGGCGTCGTTGGTCAGCCCGGAGATCACCGTCGGCTCGATGAAGAAGCCGGTCTCACGGTCAGCGGGGCGTCCTCCACCGCAGGCGAATCGGCCACCCTCGGTGATCGCCAGATCCAGATATCCCTGGATGCGATCGCGCTGCCGCGCCGAGATCACCGGGCCACACACCGTGCGTTTGTGGGTGGGATCCCCCGGCTTGATACCCCCCATGGTGGCGGCCGCCGCAGCGACGGCGTCGTCGTACTTCGCCCGGGGCACCACCAGACGGGTGGTGATGGCGCAGCCCTGACCGGCGTGCATGGCGGCGGTGAACGCCGCGATGGAAGCGGCCACACCCAGGTCCGCGTCGTCGAGGACGAGGAACGCCGACTTGCCGCCGAGTTCGAGGAACACCTTCTTGATGGTGGCAGCGCCGTCTGTCATCACAGCGCGTCCCGTCGCGGTCGACCCGGTGAACGAAACCATGTCCACACGAGGGTCTTTCGACAACAGCGCACCGACAGCGTGATCGCTGGACGTGACGATGTTCAGCACGCCCGGCGGGATGTCGGTGTGCTCGGCGGCGATCTGACCGACCGCGGCCGCGCACCACGGCGTGTCCGGCGCGGGTTTGAGCACCACCGTGTTCCCGGCCGCCAGCGCGGGGCCCAGCTTGGCGAAATTGATCTGGTGTGGGAAGTTCCACGGAGTGATGGCCCCGACCACTCCGACCGCCTCGCGAGCAACCGTGCGTCTGGTCGGAATGCCCTGTGGCGCGGCGTCATCGAGCTGCTGCCGCCACTGATAGCTCGCGGCGGTGTCCACCGAGAACGCCAGATCGTCGATCGGGCCCTCGAGTTGCGCACCCGAGGTCAGCATCAGCGGCGCACCGACCTCGGCGATCGTCAACTCCCGCAGTTCTTCGATGTGGTCCTGGAGCGCATCCCGCAACTGACGAAGACAGCGCACCCGGAACTCGGTGTTGACCGACCAGTCGGTGTCGTCGAAAGCCCGCCGGGCAGCCTCGATGGCGCGGCCCATGTCTTCGATGTCGGCGTCCGCGGCCACCCCGAGCGTCTCTTCGGTGGCGGGGTTGACAGTGGGGAACGTGCCCGCACTGCCGGCCACCAACTTGCCGTCGATCAACAGATCGCTGGTACCACCAGCCAGTAATCCCATCGGTGACTCCTCCTGAGCAAGCTGCGTCGGCATCCTGGACACGTGTCTGATCGTTGTTGGTCCGAACATAGCCGCCGGGCAACTCCGATAGCAAGAGCCTCGACGACACAGCTACGCAAAGATGCCTTGAACTGCGAATTCATTACACCGTCTTGCCGTAGGTACGCGTCCTCGGTTACGTTGGACATGTGTCCAGTGATGCCGTGGTGGCGGTCACAAACGAACTCGGCTCGGTTTCGCGGAACCGGCGCCAGGAGGAGACCTTCCGCAAGGTGTTGGCCGCGGGCGTCGAGATGTTGCGCGAGTCGTCCTACGCCGACCTGACGGTGCGTGCCGTCGCCAAACGCGCGCAGGTCGCCCCCGCCACCGCCTACACGTACTTCTCGTCGAAGAACCACCTGATCGGTGAGGTGTACCTGGACCTGATCAAGCAGGTGCCCTACTTCACCGATGTCAACTCCCCGGTGCTGACCCGGGTCGACAACGTGCTGCGCGCACTGGCCCTGGTGGTTGCCGATGAACCGGAGGTCGCCGCGGCCTGCACCACCGCACTGATGTCGGGCAATGACCCCGCGGTCACGGCGGTGCGCGACCGCATCGGGGGCGAGATCCACCGCAGGGTCACCTCGGCCATCGGCCCCGAGGCCGACCCTCGCGCGGTGTCAGCGCTCGAGATGGCGTTCTTCGGCGCTCTCGTCCAAGCCGGAACCGGGGCCGTCACCTACCACCAGATCGTCAACCGGCTGACCTACGTCGTCGGCCTAGTCCTGGGAGATCAATGACCGTTTCAGCCGAGAACGAACGTACGCATCCCTTTCTGGATCCGTACGACTACGACTTCCACGAAGACCCGTACCCGTACTACCGCCGGTTACGTGACCATGCGCCGCTGTACCGCAACGAAGAGCTGGGCTTCTGGGCGCTGTCGCGGCATGCTGACGTGCTGCAGGGCTTCCGCAACAGCACCACGCTGTCCAACAAGTTCGGGGTGTCGCTTGACCCGGCGTCGCGCGGGCCGCACGCATCCAAGACCATGTCGTTCCTGGCGATGGACGATCCCTCACACCTGCGGCTACGGACCCTGGTGTCGAAAGGCTTCACGCCCAGGCGGATTCGCGAGCTGGAGCCGCGCGTCACCGAGATCGCCGTTGCACACCTGGATGTCATGGTGGAGAAAGCGTCCGGCGGCGAGACCGTGGATTACGTCGACGAGTTCGCCGGCAAGCTGCCCATGGACGTGATCTCCGAACTGATGGGTGTCCCGGAACCCGACCGCGACACGGTGCGCGCGTGGGCCGACGGTGTGATGCACCGCGAGGAGGGGGTCACCGATGTTCCTCCGGAAGCCATCGAGGCGTCGCTGAACCTGATCGTCTACTACCAGGAGATGGTCGCGCAGAGGCGCAAGAACCCCACCGACGACCTGACCTCAGCGCTGCTGGACGCCGAGATCGACGGTGACCGCCTCACCGATGACGAAGTGCTGGGTTTCATGTTCCTGATGGTGATCGCCGGCAACGAGACCACCACCAAACTCCTTGCCAACGCCGCGTTCTGGGGGCATCGAAACCCCGATCAGCTCACCCCCGTGTACGAGGACCCCTCACGGATCCCGCTGTGGGTCGAAGAGACGTTGCGCTACGACACCTCCAGCCAGATCCTGGCTCGCACGGTCCAAGGCGACCTCTCGCTGTATGACACCACCATTCCCGACGGCGACGTGGTCCTGTTGCTGCCGGGTTCCGCGCATCGCGACGAGCGGGTGTTCGACAACCCCGACGATTTTGTGATCGGCCGAGAAATCGGATCGAAGCTGATGAGTTTCGGCAGCGGCGCCCATTTCTGTCTGGGTGCGCACCTGGCGCGGATGGAAGCCCGCGTCGCGCTGACCGAACTGTTCACACGTATTCGCGGTTTCGACGTGGACGAGGACAACGCGGTCCGGGTGCACTCGAGCAATGTCCGCGGGTTCGCCACCCTTCCGATGAGCCTGGAGATCTGACACATGCCCCGTTTCGCACCACTGCCCGAACGCAGGCCCGCCATCGTCGCGGGAGCCTCGTCCGGCATCGGCGAGGCCACCGCGATCGAGCTCGCCCGCCACGGCTTTCCCGTGGCCCTCGGCGCCCGCCGGGTGGAGAAGTTGAATGACCTGGTGGGCAAGATCAACGCAGACGGCGGTCAGGCCGTCGGGTTCCACCTCGACGTCACCGACCCCAATTCGATCAAATCCTTTGTTGCACAGGCTAACAGTGCACTCGGCGATATCGAGGTCCTGGTCGCCGGTGCCGGTGACACCTACTTCGGCAAGCTCGCCGAGATCGCCGGTGACGAGTTCGACTCCCAGCTCCAAATCCACTTGGTCGGCGCTTTCCGCCTCGCCTCCGCGGTACTGCCCGGCATGCTCGAGCGCCAGCGCGGTGACCTGATCTTCGTCGGCTCCGACGTCTCGCTGCGTCAGCGTCCCCACATGGGTGCCTACGGCGCCGCCAAGGCGGCGCTGGTGGCCATGGTGAACAACTTCCAGATGGAGTTGGAGGGCACCGGCGTTCGCGCTTCGATAGTCCACCCGGGCCCCACCAAGACCTCGATGGGATGGAGTCTGCCCGCCGAGAAGATCGGCCCCGCCCTGGAGGATTGGGCCAAATGGGGCCAGGCCCGACACGACTATTTCCTACGCGCATCCGACCTGGCGCGCGCCATCACCTTCGTCGCAGAAACGCCGCGCGGCGGCTTCATCGCCAACATGGAACTGCAGCCCGAAGCCCCGCTGGCCACCACGACCGACAGACAGAAGCTTGCTTTGGGCGAGGAAGGGATGCCTGCGCAATGACGACAACCACCGAAGTACCCAGAGTGTCCGGGGGCGAAGAGGAAGAACACGGACATCTCGAGGAGTTCCGCACCGACCCCATCGGACTGATGAAACGCATCCGCGAGGAATGCGGCGATGTCGGCTGGTTCCAGCTGGCCGGCAAGCAGGTGGTCATGCTCTCCGGCGCGGAGGCCAACGAGTTCTTCTTCCGTTCCAGCGACAGCGATCTCAACCAGGCCGAGGCCTATCCGTTCATGACCCCCATCTTCGGCGAAGGCGTGGTGTTCGACGCCGATCCCGAACGGCGTGCGGAGATGCTGCACAACTCCGCGCTGCGCGGCGAGCAGATGAAGGGCCACGCCGCCACCATCGAGAACGAAGTCAAGCGGATGATCGCCGACTGGGGTGACAGCGGGGAGATCGATCTGCTGGAGTTCTTCGCCGAGTTGACCATCTACACCTCGACGGCCTGCCTGATCGGGGTCAAGTTCCGCGACCAGCTCGACTCACGGTTCGCCAACTACTACCACCTGCTCGAACGCGGCACCGATCCACTCTGTTACGTCGACCCGTACCTGCCGATCGAGAGCTTCCGGATTCGCGACGAGGCGCGCGCCGGTCTGGTCGAACTCGTGCAGGACGTGATGAACGGCCGTATCGCCAACCCACCGGCGGACAAGCGGGATCGCGACATGCTCGACGTGCTGGTCTCGATCAAGGACGAGGAAGGCAATCCGCGCTTCTCCGCCAACGAGATCACCGGCATGTTCATCTCGCTGATGTTCGCCGGCCACCACACCAGCTCGGGCACGTCGAGCTGGACCCTGATCGAACTGTTGCGCCACCCCGACTACTACGCTCAGGTGCAACAGGAACTCGACGAGCTCTACTCCGACGGTCAGGAGGTGAGTTTCCATGCGCTGCGCCAGATCCCGAAAATCGACAACGCTCTCAAGGAGACGCTGCGCCTGCACCCGCCGCTGATCATCCTGATGCGGGTGGCCCAGGACGAGTTCGAGGTGGCCGGGCGCCCCATCCACAAGGGCCAGATGGTGGCCGCGTCCCCGGCCATCTCCAACCGCATTCCCGAGGACTTCCCCAATCCGGATGCGTTCGACCCGGACCGCTACGAGAAGCCGCGCCAGGAAGATCTGCTCAACCGCTGGACCTGGATCCCGTTCGGCGCCGGCAAGCATCGCTGCGTGGGAGCCGCCTTCGCCCAGATGCAGATCAAGGCGATCTTCTCGGTTCTGTTGCGTGAGTACGAATTCGAGATGTCCCAACCACCGGAGAGCTACCGCAACGACCACTCCAAGATGGTGGTGCAGTTGGCTCGGCCGGCGAAGGTCCGCTACCGCAGGCGAGTCAAGGACTGAGCCTGATGGGTTGCTATCGCGTGGAAGTCGACGAGGACCTGTGCCAGGGCCACGCCATGTGCGAGCTGGAGGCCCCCGACGTCTTCACCGTGCCCAAGCGCGGCATTGTCGAGATCACCGACCACGAACCTCCCGACGAGATCCGCGAGGATGTCGAGCGGGCAGTTGAAATGTGTCCCACCCAAGCACTTCTCATCACAGACAAGGATTGACAATGGCGTCACACAAAGAGCTGCAGGACTGGACCGACCGCTGGTTGCAGGCCAACCGGGACGCCGAGAAAGCCGGTGACTGGAAACCCTTGGCCGACTTCTACACCGAAGACGCCACCTACGGCTGGAACATCGGCCCCAAGGAAGACGTCATGTGCATCGGCCGCGACGAGATCCGCGACGTGGCACTGGGTCTGGAGATGGAAGGGCTGGAGAACTGGGTCTACGAGTACCAGAAAGTGCTCATCGACGAGCATCAGAACGAGATCGTCGGGTTCTGGAAGCAGATCGCCAACAAGAGCGACGGGTCCAAGGACGAGATCTACGGCATCGGGGGCAGCTGGTTCCGGCTGAACGACGATCTGTTGATCGAGTGGCAGCGGGACTTCTTCGACTTCGGCCACGTGCAGAAGGCGTTCCTGAAGCTCATCGAGTCGGGCGATCTGACGCCCACCATGCAGAAGCGCATCGAGCGCAGTCTGGCCGGGGAGAAGCTGCCCGGTTACTACCCGCTGGGTACCGCACCCGTCCCGATCTGGTGAGGTCCGGGTGTAGCGCTTGACACCCGTCGAGATCAGGTGAGACCTTCGTCACTACAGTAGTTGAAGCCGAGACGAGATCAGTTCTCCACAGAAAGCGAAAACGCGATCATGAAGACAAAAGGCGCCCTCATCTGGGAGTTCAATCAACCGTGGTCGATCGAAGAGATCGAGATCGGCGATCCCGTCAAGGACGAGGTCAAGATCCAGATGGAAGCGTCGGGCATGTGCCACTCCGACCACCACCTGGTGACCGGTGGCATCCCGATGGGCGGTTTCCCGGTGCTCGGCGGGCACGAAGGTGCGGGCATCGTCACCGAGGTCGGTCCGGGGGTCGAGGGTATCGAACCCGGCGACCACGTGGTCCTGTCGTTCATCCCGTCCTGCGGTGTCTGCCCGTCGTGTCAGTCCGGCCTGCGCAACCTGTGCGATCTGGGCGCCGGCCTGCTCGGGGGCACGGCCGTTTCCGACGGCACCCATCGCATCCAGGCCAATGGCCAGAACGTCTTCCCCATGACGCTGCTGGGCACCTTCAGCCCCTACATGGTGGTGCACAAGAGCTCGGTGGTGAAGATCGACAAGTCGATCCCGTTCGAGGTGGCCTGCCTGGTGGGCTGCGGCGTCACCACGGGCTACGGCTCCGCCACCCGCAGTGCCGACGTCGCCCCCGGCGATGACGTGGCCATCATCGGTATCGGCGGTGTGGGCATGGGCGCCCTGCAGGGCGCGCTCAACGCGGGCGCGCGCTACATCTTCGCCGTCGACCCGGTGGAGTGGAAGCGCGATCAAGCGCTCAAATTCGGTGCGACACATGTCTACCCGGACCTGGACTCCGCAATGGCAGGCATTGCCGAGGTCACCTGGGGACTGATGGCCAAGAAGGTCATCGTCACCGTGGGCGAGCTCGACGGCAAGGACGTCGACAACTACCTCAACCTGACGTCCAAGGGCGGCACCTGTGTCATGACTGCCATCGGCAGCCTGCTCGACACCCAGGTGACCCTGAACCTGGCGATGCTGACCCTGCTGCAGAAGAACCTGCAGGGCACCATCTTCGGCGGCGGGAACCCGCACCACGACATCCCGCAGTTGCTGTCGATGTACAAGGCCGGCCGGCTCAACCTCGACGATATGGTCACCCGGCAGTACAAGCTGGAACAGATCAACGACGGCTACCGGGACATGCTGGAAGGCCGCAACATTCGTGGCGTCATCCGCTACACCGACGCCGACCGCTGACAGTCCACAGGTATCCGGGCCCACAGCACCGCGGCCGGCCCTCTCTCCCCCTCGTACCTCGGGCTCGTCGACCGGCCTGACACAACTAGGCCGGCCCTCTCTCCCCCTCGTACCTCGGGCTCGTCGACCGGCCTGACACAACTAGGCCGGCCCTCTCTCCCCTCGTACCTCGGGCTCGTCGACCGGCCTGACACAACTAGGCCGGCCCTCTCTCCCCTCGTACCTCGGGCTCGTCGACCGGCCTACCCTGAAGCCCATGGCAACCATCTTCACCAAGATCATCAACCGGGAGATCCCGGGGCGGTTCGTCTACGAAGACGACGAGTTCGTCGCCTTCCTGACCATCGCGCCGGTGACCCAGGGTCACACCCTGGTGGTGCCGCGGGCCGAGATCGATCAATGGCAAGACGTCGACCCGGAGGTCTGGGGTCGCCTCACCGCGCTGTCACAGCGCATCGGACAGGCAGTCGTGAAGGCGTTCGGCGCACCCCGCGCCGGGCTGCTGATCGCCGGCCTGGAAGTGCCGCATCTGCACGTACACGTCTTCCCGGCCTACACGCTGGGTGATTTCGACATCTCGGGCGCCGACCCCAACCCGTCACCGGAATCGCTCGACGAGGCCCAGGCCAAGATCACCGCCGCGCTGGCCGAGCTGTAGTCAGCTGACCGGCGCGGGTTCGGCGCCGGTGGCCTTGACGGCCGCGTCTTCGAAGCGCGGTAACCGCACTTCGAACCGGCACCCCTTGCCGGGGGCCGTGGTGACTCTCACGGTGCCACCGTGGGCATAGACCAGCGAGTCGACGATGGACAGCCCCAAACCGGTTCCGCCGCTGGCCCTGTCACGAGAAGAGTCGGTGCGGTAGAACCGCTCGAACACCCGCTGCGCGTCGTCCTCACTGATGCCGGGGCCCTCGTCGGCGACCTCGAGGATGGCGCTGTCGCCTTCGGTGCCAACCCGAACAGTGATACCGGCGGTTTCGGGGGTGTGCTGGATGGCATTGGCCACCAAATTGCCGAGCACCTGGCGCAACCGGGCCTCGTCGCCGATCACCTCCGGGGTGCCGGGGCCGTCGAACACCTCCATCGTCACGCGGCGCCGCGGTGCCACCGACTGCGCGTCGTGCACTGCGTCGGTGGCCAGGGCCAGGAGATCAACACGGTGCTGGTCGAGCGGACGCTGCGCATCCAGCCGGGCCAGCAGCAGCAGATCCTCGACCAGCAGGCCCATCCGGCTGGATTCACTCTCGATCCGCGACATCAGCATCTCGACGTCGCGGGCCGCGCCCTGGCGATAGAGCTCGGCGAAGCCGCGGATGGTGGTCAGGGGGGTGCGCAGTTCGTGGCTGGCGTCGGTGATGAACCGCCGCATTCGTTCCTCGGAGCGGCGCGCCTGCTCGGCGGAATCCTCCGACGCCGCCACCGCACGCTGGATCTGTGCCAGCATGCCATTCAGCGCAAGTGACAACCTACCCACCTCGGTGCGCGGATCACGTTGCGGCACACGACGTTCCAGCTCACCGCCGGCGATCGCAGCGGCCGTCTGCTCGACCTCGACCAGGGGACGCAGGCTGCGGCGGACCACGGCGAAACTGACGATGCCGAGTACCGAGAGCACGGCGGCGCCGATGCCGAGTTGGGTGTAGACCAGCGACCGCACCGTGGACTGGACGTCGGAGAGATCCATCGCCACTGTGGTCAGCTCGCCGTGTGAGCCGCGCACCGACACCGCACGCCATTGCACATGTGATCCGTCGGTCGAGCCGACGGTGGTGGGGATGGGGCCGACATCGTTGTGCTCGGGTAGTGCGGGTTCGGCCTCGCGATCGTTGATCGCCATCCACACCCGGCCGTCGCTGCTGACCCCGCGCACATAGAAGTTGGACGGCGGCCGTCCCGGGTTGGGACCCTCATTCGGGGGCGCGGACATGGGCCGCGGTTCCTGCGCCCAGCTCTGAGACGCGTCGATCAGGGTCTCGTCGACGCGGCTTTCCAAGCTGTGGCTCATGATGGTGGTCACCGCGATGCCCGAGGCCAGCAAACCGCACGCAACCAGCACCAGCGTCGCCGCCACCAGTGCCACCCTCAGCGGCACACCTCGTCGTAGGTACTCGGACATAAAGCTATTGTCCGCCGCTACCGCGGCTCCCTGAGGACATAACCGACACCTCGCAGGGTGTGCAGCAGCCTCTTGTCGCCGGTGTCGATCTTGCGACGCAGATAGGACACGTAGGACTCGACCACGTTGACGTCACCGCCGAAGTCATACCGCCACACGTGATCGAGGATCTTCGGCTTGGACAGCACGGTGCCCGCGTTGATCACGAAGTAGCGCAGCAAGGTGAACTCGGTGGGTGACAGTGACACCGGCTCCCCGGCCTTCCACACTTCGTGGGTGTCCTCATCGAGTTCGATGTCGGCGAAGGTGAGCCGCGAATTGCGGGGCTCCTCGGTGGTCTTGCCGGTGCGGCGCAGGATGACGCGCAACCGGGCCACCACCTCTTCGAGGCTGAACGGCTTGGTCACGTAGTCGTCGGCGCCCAAAGTCAGACCCGCGATCTTGTCCTGCAGACTGTCGCGCGCCGTCAAGAACAGTGCGGGCGCATCGATACCGTCGGCGCGGAGCCGGCGCAACACACCGAAGCCGTCCATTCCCGGCATCATCACGTCGAGGATCACCGCATCGGGCTTGACCTCGCGCGCCCGGTCGAGCGCCGCGGGGCCGCTGACCGCGGTGTACACCTCGAAGCCCTGGAATTTCAGGCTGACGGACAGTAGTTCGACGATGTTCGTTTCATCGTCGACGACCAGCACCCTGGCCTCGGGTTTGGTGACTGCTGATGCCGGCGCTCCCATAAGCATCCAATTTCCTCCCAATTGCTTGTACACAACCGGGGAGAATGCTGTGCGGTTGCTGTGAGTCTGTTCTCGACAATACCGACGGTACGCGCAAAACCGCAGCCATACACTGGCCCGCATGAACCTTCTGGCACTGGCGACAGCGCCCGTTCGGATTGGCCTTGCCGCCACCGAAGCCGGCCTCGACATCGCCAACGGAGCGCTGGGCCTGGCCAAGAGGTCGCTGGCCGAGGCCGGGATCGAAGGTGCGGGCACCCCGTCGGTGACCAACATCTTCGGACTCAACGACACCGTCGCCCGGGCCAACCGCATCGCCGCGCTGATCGACGATGACGCTCCGCTGGGCCGGGCGCTGGCGCCCGACGGCCCGATCGACCGACTGTTGCGGCCCGGCGGCCTGGTGGATCGGCTGACCGCCCCGGGCGGGGTGCTGGACCGGGTGACCTCCGAGGACGGGTTGCTGGACAAGCTGACCGCCGAGGGTGGCGGCCTGGAACGCGCGCTGGCCCCGGGCGGCCTGGTGGATCAACTGCTCGACGAAGACGGCTTGATCGAGCGCATCCTCGCCGAAGACGGCCTGGCCGACCGATTGCTCGCCGAAGGCGGACTGGTGGAGAAATTGACCGCCCGCAACGGTCCACTCGAGCAACTCGCCGACGTCGCCGACACCCTGAACCGGCTGGCGCCGGGCCTCGAGGCGCTGGCCCCCACCATCGAGACGCTGCGCGAGGCCGTCATCACCTTGAGTTCAGTGGTGAACCCGCTGTCGAACATCGCCGACCGCATTCCGCTGCCACGCAGGTTCGATCGTCGCCCGCCGTCACGGAATGTGACGTCGCAACGCGTCATCGAGCACGAGGACAACTAGCCTGCAGGTCGACAGTCACTCCGGAGAATCGGCAGAAAGCCTGTCGGCGGGTGACTCTCGACGAGTTTCGTCGTCGGAGGGTTACCGGATAAGCTGTGCCCCGTTCGACCCGCCTCCGTAGCTCAGTGGTAGAGCACCGCTCTTGTAAAGCGAAGGTCGTCAGTTCAATCCTGACCGGGGGCTCCACATACTTTCGCGCGTCCCACCGCAATTTATTGCAACTTTCAAATAGGCCATGCCGTTCCGAAAGATGCCTCCCGGTTATCGCCTGTATTCATTGGTGATCGGTTAACATCTCTAACCACTGACGCGTGCCTAAACGGGTCGCAGCCGCAGCGGGGCGGCCGGCCAGCGGGAAATTCCGGTTACTCACCCACTTACTGCTTCTCGAGAAGAATCGACACTTCTCATTTGTTGCTGCCCCGGGCTATCTGCAGCTCACGGGCCACGCACCCTTGCCGCAAGGAGGGACCGGTGTCGCTGGGGGGATGCCTGACGGAGTGCGGCCGCGGAAATGCGAAGGAACTTCGGCGGGTGATATGAATTCACTTTTCTCTCCCATTGCAATCATCGGTATGGCCTGTCGGTTGCCCGGTGGCATCAGCTCACCAGAACAATTCTGGGAAGCGTTGATACGTGGTGAAGACCTGGTCACCGAAATTCCCCCCGCCCGGTGGGACGTCGAGGAGTATTACGATCCGCAGCCAGGAGCGTTCGGCCGGTCGGTGTGCAAGTGGGGCGCGTTCCTCGATGACGTCGCCGGTTTCGACGCCGACTTTTTCGGGATCACCGACGGCGAAGCGACTGCGATGGATCCGCAACACCGCTTGCTCCTCGAGACCTCATGGGAGGCGATGGAGCACGGTGGCCTGAGTCCAAACACGTTGGCCATGTCCCGGACCGGCGTGTTCATGGGATTGATGCACGGGGACTACCAATTCCTGCATGCCGAGGCCAACGCGCTGGAGGGACCGTACGGGTACCTGGGCAACAGCTTTGCCATGGGCTCGGGGCGAATCGCCCACGCGATGGGACTGCGCGGTCCAGCGCTGACGGTCGACACGGCATGCTCCTCCGGCTTGATGGCGGTGCACATGGCCTGTCGAAGCCTGAACGACAACGAATGCGATGTCGCTCTTGCGGGCGGTGCGTCAGTTTCCCTGGAACCCCGCAAAGCCTGTTCGGGTTCTGCCATCGGAATGCTGTCCGCCACCGGACGCTGCCACGCATTCGACGTCGCCGCCGATGGATTCGTGGTCGGCGAGGGTTGCGCCGTACTACTGCTCAAACGGCTGCCGGATGCGTTGGCAGACGGCGACCGGATCGTGGCCGTCCTGCGGGGCACGGCCGCCAACCAGGACGGCCGCACGGTGAATGTCGCTACGCCGTCCCACACCGCTCAAGTCGAGGTCTACCGCGCGGCGTTGGCCGCAGCAGGTGTGGACGCCCGGACCGTGGGCATGGTGGAGGCACACGGACCTGGCACTCCGGTGGGTGACCCCATCGAATATGCCAGTCTCGCAGAGGTATACGGCCTCGCCGGACCCTGCGCGCTCGCGTCGGTGAAGACCAACTTCGGGCACACCCAGTCAGCTGCCGGAGCATTGGGACTGATGAAAGCGGTTCTCGCAGTACAACATGGCGTGATCCCGCGTAACCTGCATTTCACCCGGCTACCCGATGAGATGGCCCGGATAGAGACCAACCTCTTCGTGCCACAGACGAACACCCTATGGCCCGACAACAACGACCGCGGCCCTCGGCGGGCGGCGGTGTCGTCCTACGGATTCTCGGGAACCAATGTCCACGCAATCGTGGAGCAAGCTCCCGAAGCGTCCACACCAGGTGTCTCCACCACGTCCGCCGTCGTCCGCCCCCTGCTCTTCCCGCTCTCAGCCACGTCCGCTGACGGGCTGCGCAAGACCGCGGCACGGCTCGCCGACTGGGTAGCAGCACACGAGCCGGGCCTGGCGGCACCGGACCTGGCGTATACCCTCGCTCGCCGGCGTGCCCATCGGCCAGTGCGCACGGCGGTCATGGCCGACAGCCTCGAGGAACTGACCAAGGCACTGAGCAAGGTCGCCGACGGCGATATTCCTTGTCAACGTGCGGTCGGGCAGGACGATCGGGGTCCGGTATGGCTGTTCTCCGGCCAGGGTTCGCAGTGGGCTGCGATGGGCGCCGAACTGCTCGCGGCAGAGCCGGTGTTCGCCGCAACAGTCGCCGAGTTGGAGCCGCTCATCGCGGACGAGTCCGGATTCTCTGTGACCGAGGCGATTTCGGGGCCCGAATCCGTGGCCGGAATCGATCGGATACAGCCCGCCCTGTTCACCGTGCAGGTCGCCCTGGCAGCAACCATGAGTGCTCACGGTGTGCGGCCAGCTGCCGTGATCGGC
This sequence comes from Mycolicibacterium sp. SMGY-1XX, assembly GCF_059132455.1. Taxonomy (NCBI): domain Bacteria; kingdom Bacillati; phylum Actinomycetota; class Actinomycetes; order Mycobacteriales; family Mycobacteriaceae; genus Mycobacterium; species Mycolicibacterium sp. SMGY-1XX. Next base: position 738,112 of record NZ_CP101139.1, on the reverse strand, counting down.
CACTCGATGGGTGAGGCCGCAGCCGCAGTGGTGGCGGGAGCGCTGTCGATGGAAGACGGGGTACGCGTGATCTGCCGCCGGTCGCGGCTGTTGTCCACCATCGCCGGCGCCGGAGCGATGGCCTCGGTGGAAATGCCCGCCGAGCAAGTACTTCTGGAGCTGATGGCCCGCGGGATCAACGACGTGGCGCTCGCCGTGGTGGCCTCGCCGCAGTTCACGGTGGTCGGCGGCGCCACCCAAACCGTGCGGGAACTCGTCACTGCGTGGCAGCAACGGGAGGTGTCGGCCCGAGAGATCGCCGTCGATGTCGCCTCGCACTCACCACAAGTCGATCCCATCCTCGACCAGCTGTCCGAGGCGTTGGTAGAGCTCACCCCACGGGCACCGGAGATACCCTTCTACTCCGCGACGGCGTTCGACGCCCGCGAGCAGCCTGTGTGTGATGCCTGGTATTGGTCGGACAATCTGCGTCACATGGTGCGTTTCGCCGCGGCTGTCCAGGCGGCCCTGGAAGACGGCCACCGAGTCTTCGCGGAGTTGGGCCCGCATCCCCTGCTCACCCATGCCGTCCAGCAGACGGCCACCGGCCTGGGCATCCCCGTAGCCGTACTCGCTGCCAGTCGCCGCGAACAGAAGCTGCCGCATGGGCTGCGCGACTTCCTCGCAGACCTCCATTGCGCCGGTGCGGCGGTCGACTTCTCGGCGATCCATCCGGGCGGTCAGCTGGTGGATGCACCGCTGCCCGAATGGGATCACCGGACCCTCCTGCTTGCCAGAGGTGAAGGGGCAGGGGCGCGCAGCGGCTCGACGCGTCCGCTGATGGGGACGCGCGTGCGGCTGCACGAACAGCCGGAGCGCCACGTCTGGCAGAGCGAGGTGGGTACCGCCGAACAACCGTGGCTCGCCGATCACCGGATACACAATGTGGCTGTTCTTCCGGCAGCGGCTTACTGCGAGATGGCGTCGGCAGCAGCTCGCACGGTCCTGGGCAGCGACGTCGAGGTCCGCGACATCCACTTCGAGACAATGCTTTTCCTGGATGCCGAGACACCGATATCCGCCATTGCCACAGTGGCCTCGCCGGGCTGTGCCGACCTGGTGGTGGAGACCTTCGCCGAGAACAAGCGAACTCGGCGAGCGACGGCGGTGCTTCAGAAGGCCGAGGATTCGGAGCAGCCGGCGGCCTACGACATCAACGCCCTTGTCCTGTCCCATTCATGCCGACTGGACGGCGCCGAGATGCGGGAACAGTTCGAACAGCACGGGTTGAATTACGGCCCGGCTTTCGCCGGGCTGATCGCGGTGCGCACCACCGACGAGACGGTCGACACGATGTTGGCCGAGATCCGGCTGCCAGGCCCCATCCGCTCACAACACGGCGCGTACGGTGTCCATCCGGCGTTGTTGGATGCCTGTTTCCAATCGGTGGCGGCACACCCGCACGCTCAGGCGGTCGGCTGCGCCGGTCTGTTGCTGCCGGTCTCTGTACGCCGATTCCGCAGCTTCGCGTCTGCCCGCACTGCCCGCTACTGCTTCACGCGGGTGACCCGTACCGACGGAGCCGGTTTGGAAGCCGATCTCGATCTGCTCGACGAGCATGGGACAGTGCTGCTGACCGTCGGCGGGCTTCGAGTGGGCAGCTCCGCTTCCGAGAGCGCCATCCGCGATCGTGTACTCAACGACCGACTGCTGACCATCGACTGGGAGCAGCGCGCTCTGCCGGAGGCCGACCACGAGGCCACCGGTACCTGGCTGCTGGTGAGCACCAGCGTGGACATCGACGCTCTGGCAACACCGCTCGCTGATGCGTTGCACGCCGACTCGGCTGGCTGCACCTCGATGACGTGGCCTCAGCACTCCGACCACCGAACCAAGGCCGGGTTGCTCACCTCGCATCTGGGTGCCGAGACGGTCCATGGGGTGGTCATACTCACCGGCGCCGGAACCGACTCCGCTGCCGACGATTCCGCGGTGCTCGGCCGAGGGCATGTCCAGCACCTGGCCGGCATGATCCGCGAGATCGCCGGAATGGATGATCCACCGCGGCTCTACGTCATCACACGGAACGCCCAGACCGTGTTGCCGGGCGATGTGACGAACCTCGCCCAGGGCGGGCTACGCGGGCTGGTGCGAACGGTCGGCACTGAATATCCTCACCTGCGCGTGACCCTGATCGACATGGACCAGGGCACCGAGGTCCAGCAGTTGGCACAACAACTGCTGGGGAATTCCAGCGAGGACGAAACGGCCTGGCGCGACGGCGGATGGTACACGGCGCGCCTCACTCCGGCGCCGCTGCGCCCCGAGGAGCGACGGACAGCCGTGCTCGCCCATCCGGACACCGGCATGCGCTGCCAGATCCGCACACCCGGTGACCTCCGCACACTGGAACTGGTTGCAGTCGACCGTGTTTCACCGGGGTGCGGCGAGATAGAGGTGGCTGTCACCGCAACGGCGGTCAACTACGACGATGTGCGCTACGCCCGCGGTGGACACCCCGGCGACGTACCGGTGCTCGGGATGGATTTCGCCGGCGTGGTGACTGCGGTGGGCCCCGGCGTGACCACCCATCAGGCCGGCGACCACGTGGGCGGCTTCTCCAGGAATGGTTGCTGGGCCACGTTCCTCACGTGTGACGCCCGTCTGGCAGCGACACTACCGCCGGGCCTTCCTGACGATCAGGCGGCGGCCGTGACCACTCCGTATGCCCTGGCGTGGTACAGCCTCCACCATCAGGCACGGATCACCGCAGGTGATCGCGTGCTGATTCACTCCGGCACCGGAAGTGTGGGGCAGGCCGCGATCGCCATCGCCCGCTCCGCGGGGGCGGTTGTCTTCACCACAGCCAGCAGTGAACAGCGGCGACGTCTGTTGCAGGACATGGGTATCGAGCATGTGTATGACTCGAGCAGCGCCGGATTCGCCGAGCAGATTCGCCGTGACACCGACGGAAGCGGCGTTGACATCGTGCTCAACTCGCTGACCGGTGAGGCGCAGCGCGCGGGCCTGGGAGTGCTGTCCGCCGGGGGACGATTCGTGGAGATCGGCCGAAGCGACGTCCATGACAACCCTCGGCTGGAATACTCCCCCTCCCAACACAATCTCACCTTTCATCGCGTCGATCTCACGATGCTGTCAAAGAGTCACCCGGCGCGGATCGGTGACCTCCTGAGTACGGTTTACCGCCTGGTCGCCACCGGTGAACTGCCGCTGCCGGAGGTCACTCATCATCGGTTGGGCGACGCAGCTGCCGCCATCGACGCGAAAAGCGCTGATGCGTCTACGGTCCGACACGTGCTCGACGTGCCGCAGGCCGGGAGATCCACCGTGGTGGTGCCGCCCGAGCGAGTCCGCGCCTTTCGAGCGGACGGTTCCTACGTCATCACCGGCGGGTTGGGCGGCATCGGACTGTTTCTGGCCGAGAGGATGGCCGCAGCCGGTTGTGGACGCATCGTGCTCAATTCCCGCGCGCACCCGAATCTCAAGGCGCGGGAAACGATCGAACTGATCCGGGCGATGGGCACCGACATCGAGGTGGAGTGCGGTGACATCGCCGAGGCCGGCACCGCCGCACGATTGGTGGCGGCGGCGACCGCCACCGGGCTCCCGTTGCGCGGGGTGCTGCATGCCGCCGCGGTGTTCGAGAACGCGATGCTGCCCACCGTCACCGACGAGCTCATCGACCGCAACTGGCATCCAAAAGTCGACGGCGCATGGAACTTGCATCTTTCGACCGCCACTGTGCCGCTGGACTGGTTCTGCGTGTTCTCCTCGGCGGTGGCTCTCGTCGGCTCGCCCGGGCAAGGAGCGTATGCCGCGGCCAACAGCTGGCTGGACGCGTTCACACGGTGGCGTCGGGGCCAAGGCCTTCCGGCCACGGGGATCGGGTGGGGATTGTGGAACGAAGTCGGCCGCGCCGCCGAGCTCCGAGCCGGGACCGGCGAGGACGTGTTGCTCGGACAGGACGGCGACGGCACAGCGATCGCGCATTGGCGGGACACCGCCTTCACCGCCGACGAGGGCGCCAATGCGTTCGAGGCCCTGCTGCGCCATGACCGGGCGTACTCCGGGTACGCCACGATGAGCGGGACGCCCTGGTTCGCCGCTTACGCCGAGCGGAGCCGGTTCGCAGAAACGTTCCGGTTCAAGCGGCACACCACCGGCCAGACACACGGGCTCCTCGACGAGCTGTGTGCACTTCCGGCAGAAGAATGGCCCGCGCGACTCCGCCGCCTGGTTTCCGATGCCGTCAGCCAGATTCTGCGTCGCACCATCGACCCGGATCACCCTCTGTCCGAATACGGCATCGACTCCATGGGCAACTTGGAGCTTCGCACGCGCGTCGAAGCCGAGACGGGGATACGGCTGACCACCAACGACGTCACCACCATTGCGGGTGTGGCCGGGCTGCTCTGCGAAAGGCTCCGAGTACCCGCTGGGTCACAGGTATCGGACTGAGGGGGAACGGTGCACGTAGGTGCAGGGTCAGCGGGCGGGCTCTTCGTGGGAACGGTGCACGACTGGGTGCCGGATCCCGGCAGGATCGTGTCGTGGCAACCATCTCCGGCATCCCTGGCCAAAGCCCGGATGGCTCCCGTGAGCGAGGTGCCACTCAGCGCGATGCAAGAGGGACACCTGCGGGGCTTCTCGCGCTACGCCAGCCGCGGACTCGACTATGCGCGCTTGGTGATCGGTGCCGGTGACGAACCCGGCCGGTGCGACCTGCGCGCGATGAGCTACTGCATCAACTCGCACCTGCGGCGGCACAAGACGTATCACAGTTGGTTCGAATACCGGGGTTCCGCGGATGTCGTTCGGCATACCATCCGCGATCCCATCGACATCGAGTTCCTGCCGATCGCCCACGATGCGATGGCCCCCGAGGAGTGGCAACGCTTTGTGCTGTCGACACCTGATCCAGTGCAGTGGGATTGTTTCCGGTTCGGCATCATTCAGTACCCGAGCCACTTCACATTCTTCTCGATCGTCGATCATGTGCATTGCGACCCGACGATCATCTCCGGGTTGTACACCGAGATCGCGATGAACTACCGGGCCCTCGTCCGAGGTGGTGCACTCGTCCAATCGCCGCCTCCAGCCAGTCATGACGACTTCTGCATACGCGAGAAACAACGCGTATCGGGCCTGACCGTGGACTCCCCGGAGATTCGGAGGTGGATCGAGTTCGCCGAGGACAACGGCGGAACACTGCCGGATTTTCCCCTGCCTCTGGGTGATCTGTCCGTGCCCACCGGTGGCGATGTCATGGTTGACCGCTTGATGGATCAGGATCAGACAGCCGTATTCGAAGCGCGGTGCATCCGGGCGGGTGCCCGCTTCAGCGGCGGCCTGTTCGCCTGCGTCGCTCTCGCACAGCACCAGTTCACCGGTGCTGCGACCTACTACGGTCTCACGCCGACGGACAAGCGACGGTCGTTGGCAGAGTTCTCGACGATGGGCTGGTTCACCGGCGTGATTCCCCTTGTGGTGCCGGTCGATCCGGCGTCGTTCGACGCTACTGCCCGGGCAGCGCAAGCCTCCTTCGATGCGAACCTGGACCTTGCCGATGTGTCGTTCAACGAGGTACTGACGTTGGCGCCCTGGCTGAGGCCATGGGGGCCGAATTGCACCATGGTGAACTACATGGATACCGGGCTTCCTCCCTTCTCCGCGACCGTCGCCTCACACATGAAAGACGCGAATGTCAGGATCTTCTGCGATCCCAGGGATCCCGCCCACCTCTACATCTCCATCATTCGTCTCTTCGACGAACTGTCGATATGGGTGAACCTGCCGGACAACCCGACTGCCAGGGATTCGGTCACCCGGTACCTGGTTGCGCTCAAGGCCGTTTTCAAGAGGGTCACCGATGGGCGACGCGCCGGCACGTTGATCCAAGTACTGGACGAAACACATTGATGGCTACGACCCACGAGCGGGTCCTCTGGTGAGGGTCGTGTTGGCCGCGCACGGAACTCGTGGCGATGTCGAACCCTGCGCCACAGTCGGTCTGGAACTGCTCCGTCGAGGGCACGAGGTGCACATGGCGGTTCCGCCTGACTTGGTCGAGTTCGTGGAGTCGGTGGGACTTGCTGCCGTCGGATACGGGCCGGTTTCGGAGGAACAGGTGAACGCGCTCGCGGATTTTGTTCATCACGCCTTCACACCGCAGAACCCAGTCAGTTTCGCTCGCGCCGGGCGAGAACTCTTCATCGAGGGCTGGGCGCAGATGAGCAAAACGCTGGTATCGCTGGCCGAGGGTGCGGACCTGCTGGTCACCGGCCAGACCTACCACGGAGTTGTCTCGAATGTGGCTGAATACCATGGTATTCCGTTGGTGTCCATCCACCACATACCGATCTCCGTCAATGGTCGACTCGCGTTTCCGTCGTTACCGTCGCCGGCTCCCCTCGTCCGCTTCTCTCTGAGGGCGGCTTGGTGGCTGTACTGGCAGATGACCAAAGATGTCGATGACGCACAACGCCGTGAGCTGCGCTTGCCGGCGGCAACAGCGCCTGCCTCGAAACGAATGGCCGACCGCGGATCACTCGAGATCCAGGCCTATGACGAAGCCTGCTTTCCCGGCCTCGCGACCGAATGGAATGGCCGACGCCCTTTCGTGGGCGCGCTGACCTTGCAGCTACCAAGTGAATCCGACAGTGAAGTGGAGTCGTGGATTCGTGCTGGACCATCACCTGTCTACTTCGGCTTCGGTAGTACACCCATCCGGTCTCCCGCGGACACCATCGCAATGATCGCGGCCGCCTGTACCGAAGTGGGTGTCCGGGCGCTGGTCTACTGCGGCGCCGGCGGTACCGAACACTTCGAACACGTCAAACCCGTTGGGATGATCAACTATTCAGCTGTCTTCCCGATGTGTCGAGCAGCTGTCCATCACGGCGGTGCAGGCACCACGGCCGCGGCCCTGCGTGCCGGAATCCCCATGGCGGTCTTGTGGGACGTTGCAGATCAACCGTTATGGGCGGCTCAGGTCACCCGATTGAAGGTCGGACGCGCCCAGCGCCTGTCGACGACAACCCGGAAATCGCTCGTCGCGAACCTGCGGCACGTGCTCCAACCGCAGTACGCCACCCGGGCTCGCGAGATCGCCACACGGATGACCAAGCCCACCGAGAGTGTCTCCACGGCAGCCGATCTCCTGGAGAACGCCGGTGGCAGGAAGCGGGCGACCTGAGCTCACCCGCAGCCGAGCCTGTCCAGGTTCGATTGGATGAGCCCGTACGGATAAGGGGTGTGCTCGACGACGTGACGCAGGTGCGCCATGGATACCCGCCAGCGCTTGTCGCGGCGCGCCAGCACCGTCTTGAGGAAAGGGAAGCGAAGATCGGTGATGAGGCCGTCCCACTGGTAGAGGGTGCCGTTGTTCCTCGCGAAGCGCTCACTACCCCATCTCTGCGCCGACGAACTCCGGTAGATCGTCCGAATGGTGTCCGCGGAAACGAACGGTTTGACCCTGAGCCCCGCTTTACGGGCTCGTTCGGATAGACCGACCTCGTACCGCCAGATGAGAGTCCCCTTGTGCACGACGTAGTCAAAGTCATTCCAGAACTCGTCGAGGAAGGGGCGGGTACGCGAGTTGAGATCCCAGGCCAGCAGAAACGATTGCAGATGGGGAACCATCTGGGTGTTCTCGATGGCTCCGTACATATCGGCATCCCGGAACGAACTCCACATCTCCTCGATGGGGAACAGCGGACCGTACACGCTGTCGTTGGCCATCACGAAGCGGTCGAACTGCGCAAGCGACCAACCGCGTTGCCTCAGTAGACACCATGCGAGGTGCCACGAGCCGAAGTCCAGGGAAAGGGTGCGCCGAGTGTAGATGCCGGCACAAAGAGGCAGGATGGGAGCGACCGAGCTCGGTACGAGCGTGGGCGATCCCGAGACGAAGACAATGGTGGCGCCCAGGTCGTGGAGCGCCTTCAGGTAATAGGTGACGTAGGGATCGACGACGCCCTGGGGATCATAGTGCGCGAAGAGAACGAGCGTGCGGCCATCCGCCGGAGGCTTCGCCGGCAGCTCGAGATGGGTCTCACACAGAAACCGGAAAGCGTTGCGGTCCACAAGATAACGGCCGGCTTCCGACGAACGTGCCAGCTCGGTGCCCAGCAGGTTCACTGGGTTCAGAAGGTTCTTCGCGAGCACCGACCACCTTCTAAGACGCGTCCAAGCGCACGAATTGGTTTCGGCGGTACAGCTCGACACAGGCCGCTCTTCTGACTTTTCCGCTTGTCGTGGTGGGGATCGAACCGGGCTCCACGACAACAAGATCGGTGAGGCTGAGCCCATGAATGCGCGAGATGGCAGACGTGACGTCTCGTTTCACGGTGTCGTAGCCGGTTGTTCCCTGGTGTCCGGACTCTGCGCGATTCTTGAGTTCGAGGATCGCCACCAGCCGTTCGGTCTCGCCGTCCGGAACCGAGATCGCGGCACACCGACCGGGCGCGACACTGTGCATTGTTGCCTCCAGGTCGTCGGGTGAGTGATTGCGCCCGTATATGACCAGGAGATCTTTCATGCGGCCGACGATGAACAGCTCGCCTTCGGAGATGAAACCCAGATCGCCGGTCCTCAGCCACGGCCCCTCGGGGGTGCCCGCTACCGCAGACACGAGTCTGGCGGCGAACGTCTGCTCCGTCTCTCGCGGTTTCTTCCAGTAGCCGACGGCGACATTGCCTCCGTGCACCCAGATTTCACCGGTCGACCCCTGCGTGCACTCAGTTGCGGTTTCGGGATCCACGATGCGCACTGTCGGTGACTGTGGCACGCCGTAACTCACCAAGGGTGTGCCGCCTGCACCTGTCCACCGCTTCGCTCGGCCGGCGGTCAGTTCTCGAGAGTCGAAGTGGACGACTTTCGGAGGAGCACCCGCTTCGCGGGTCGCGATATACAGTGTTGCTTCGGCCATTCCATACGATGGCCGAAGCACACTTTCCTGGAGATTGAAACGCGCGAACCGCTCTGAGAAGCGCTGCAACGTAGCCGGCTGCACCCGCTCACCGCCGTTGAAGATGCTGAGTACGTTCCCCAGATCGAGCCCGGCCATGTCTTGGTCTGTTGTCTTGCGTGCTGCCAGTTCCAGCGCGAAGTTGGGCGCTGCTGAGAGTGCGCGGCTGTTACCGGCCAGCAACTGCATCCACCTCGCCGGTTTCTGCAGAAACGACACGGGGCTCATCAGCACAGTCGGCAACCCCGACAGAACCGGGCAGATGATTCCGAGATGTAAACCCATGTCGTGGAAGAACGGTAGCCAGGACACCAACGTGGTGTCCGGCGGAGCGACGCCGCCGTGGTCACCGAAGAAGGCGGCATTGATGTGCGCGAAATTGGCCACGGTGTTCTGGTACGAGACCACTACACCCGCAGGAGTGCGGGTTGATCCGGAGGTGTATTGCACATAGGTGGCGTCCGTCGCGCCGGGCGGCCGCGGCACCACTCGCCGCTTCGAGTCCAGGTCCAGCTGGTCGACCTCGACAACCACAGGAACAGATGCACGTGACGTCGACTCGACATGCTCGGTGAGTTCGCCGGCGACAGCGGATGTCGTGAGCACGACCGAGGGCGACGCGTCAGACAGCACTGAATCGGTCCGATCGTCATGGACGTTTCCCAACGGAACGGCGACGTATCCGGCATGCAGTGCACCGAGAAACGCCGTGATGTAGTCCAGTCCTTGCGGCGCCGAAATCACCGCCCGGTCACCCGGTGATCCATGCTGTCGGAGCTCGTGTGCGAGGTTGAGCACGCGCAGGTACAGCTGCGACCACGTCAGGGATTCGGCCGTGCCCGCTCGGTCCTGTTCGTAGTCCACGAACGTGAACGCCTTTTGGTGAGGCTGCAGGCTGGCACGCTCGCGCAGCAGGGCCGGAAGGGAACCCATCGCCATGGGCGTCAGATTATCGAAAACTGCCCAGGCTGGGGGGCCGGTTTCGTCCAGTTGTTCGCGTACGCAACGATGTGCCGTCCGGCGGTGTCTTGCTGCGCGGCGACACGTGACATCAGTGTGCTGGAATGTGTTCAGTCACAGGACCTTCGATGGTGTGGGTGGCATCGGGTTAAAGGGCTCCCTGGCCTGCCGGGGTGGCCAACGTGCCGAAATCCCGCTATTCCAACCGATACTCATGCCATACTGCGCCGGTGGCGCTCCAACGTACGCCCACAGAAGGCCTCATTGCCCGACTGAACCGCAACCCGGTCTTGCTGAAGGCGCTTGACTCACGATTCAAGTACGGGTACCGGTTGCTCAGCCGTCTGCTCGCCAGAGACGACGTCCTCTTTCTCAACTACGGGTACGAAGAGGCTCCACCGATGGCCCTGCCGCTGACGGCGGCCGATGAGCCCGACCGGTTTCCCATTCAGCTCTACCACCGCACCGCTACCCAGGTCGATATCGACGGCAGAGAAGTACTCGAGGTCAGCTGCGGCCATGGTGGGGGTGCCGCGTACCTGATGCGGACGCTGCACCCGGCCTCCTACACGGCGTTGGATCTGAACACAGTCGCAATAGACTTCTGCCGAAGAAGGCACAAGCTGCCCGGTTTGACGTTCGTCCAGGGCAACGCCGAGCGCCTCCCGTTCCCCGACAAATCCTTCGACGTGGTGATCAATGTCGAGGCCGCAATCAATTATCAGAACGTCCCGCGCTTTTTCGCAGAGGTGAGGCGCGTCCTGAGGCCGGGAGGCCATTTCCTGTACGCCGATATCCGCTACGCAGACACAATGGCCCAGTGGGAGAAGGATATTGCCGGCATACAGATGCGTATGGTGTCGGAAACCGTCATCAATGACGAGGTGATGCGCGGCTTGGAGAACAATCGGCTTCTCACCCAGATCACTCGCCGCCTGCCGAACATCGCCCTGGTCCGCGGAATCGCCAGCGACTACGCGGGCGGGCCAGGCTCGTTGATCTACCGGCGACTGGAGAATGGCGAGGCGTCCTACCGGTTGTTCTGCTTTGCAAATATCTGAGCCCGTCCGTACGGAATTTTGAATTGAACACGGCTCCTTGCGCCGTTGTTCGGCGTCGTTCGTGGCGAGCACCAACGCTCATCACAGACCCGGCTTATTCTTTGAGGACCCCCCCTAATTTCGGGGCCGGGAAGACGGAGGGCGGATGGCTGCCGTAGCTGCGTGCTGGACGTGCGGTACGGAGCGCCTCGAGAATGCACGGTTTTGTCACACGTGTGGCTCGCCGTTCGCCGAGCCCGACGCACAGGCGGAATACAAGCAGGTCACTGTGCTGTTTGCCGACGTCGTGCAGTCCATGGGCATCGCCGCGGCCGTTGGCGCGGAGCGGCTTCGCGAGATCATGGCCGATCTGGTCAACCGCTGCACCAAGCTGGTGCACCGCTACGGGGGCACGGTGGACAAGTTCACCGGCGACGGGATCATGGCGGTCTTCGGCGCGCCCGTGGCCCGGGAGGACCACGCTTTGCGAGCCTGCCTGACCGCCTTGGGTATTCAAGAGGACATCAAGCGCCTTGCAGTCGAGGTCCGCGAGCGCGACGGGGTTGAGCTGCAATTGCGGGTGGGACTGAACTCGGGCCAGGTGATCGCCGGTGAGATCGGTTCCGGACCTCTCGGTTACACCGCGGTTGGCGAACAGGTCGGGATGGCGCAGAGAATGGAATCAGTGGCGCCGCCGGGTGCGGTGATGCTCAGTGACGCCACTGCCCGGCTCGTCGCCCACGCCACCGTCCTGGCCGATGCCGAGGAGGTGCGGGTCAAGGGCAGCGACGTCCCGGTGCGAGCGCACCGTCTCATCGGCCTGTCCGACGGACCTGCCAGAAGTGCTCGCCCGCACGCGGCCTTGGTGGGTCGCGAGTACGAAGTCGCAACGCTCACAAGCCTGCTGGATCGGGCGATGAGCGGGCGGGGGACCGTGGTCTCCGTTGCCGGCCCGCCGGGTATCGGGAAGACCCGGCTCGTCGATGAAGCTGTCGCGCTGGCCCGTCATCGTGGTGTTGAAGTGTTCACGGTCTTCTGCGAGTCGCACACCAGTGATGTCCCTTTTCTCGTGGCGGCGGGGTTGTTGCGCGACGCCGTCGGGATAACAGATCTCGACGAGGAGGCAGCGCGCGCACAGGTGCGTGCAGTCTTCTCCGGGGCCGCCGACGACGATGTGCTGCTGCTCTATGACCTGATGGGTATCGGCGAGCCAGACAGGCCGCCTCCTGCGATCCGCCCCGATGCGCGCCGTCGCCGGTTGAGCGCGCTGATCAACTCCGTGTCGCTGTCGCGTGTCCAACCGGTCCTCTACCGGATCGAGGACGCACACTGGGTCGATGAGGTCAGCGAGTCGATGCTGGCCGAATTCCTGACCGTCGTACCCCAGACCCCGGCGCTTGCACTGATCACCTACCGTCCCGACTATCACGGTGTTTTGGCACGAATGCCCAACGCACAAACCATTTCGCTGGCGCCCCTGAGCGATGCGGAAACCGCGGAACTGCTCGACAACCTGCTGGGCCTCGACCCGTCGGTTGCCGGCGTCAAGTCACTTGTTGCCGAAAGATCCAGCGGGAATCCGTTTTTCGCCCACGAGATGGTCCGCGAGCTCGCCGAGCGCAGTGTGCTTCAGGGCGACCAAGGCGGTTTTCGGTGCACCACGGACCTGGCCGAGATCACCGTTCCGGCTACTCTGCAAGCGACTATCGCCGCGCGCATCGACCGCCTCGATCCTGACGCCAAGAAGACGCTCAACGCCGCGGCGGTCATCGGGTCGCGGTTCACGCAGGAGTTACTGGCCGCGGTCGGCAATACTCCTGCCCTAGACGCGCTTTTACGGGCCGCGCTGATCGATCAGGTCCGTTTCATCCCCGATGCCGAGTTCGTTTTCCGCCACCCGCTCATCCGGACCGTGGCCTACGAATCCCAGTTGAGATCCGACCGCGCCCGGATGCACCGCCGGCTGGCCGGTGCGATCGAGACGCGCGAACCGGAATCGGCCGACCAGAACGCGGCGCTGATCGCAGAACATCTCGAAGCGGCCGGCGACCTGCGTGATGCCTACGGTTGGCACATGCGGGCGGCGGCGTGGGCGACCTACCGCGACATCGCGGCAGCACGGTCGAGTTGGGAAAGCGCCACCAAGCTGGCGGATGGCTTGCCCACCGTCGACCCCGACCGGGCAGCCATGTGCATCGCTCCACGCACGATGTTGTGCGGGATCGCCTGGCGCGTGCATGTGAACAACGTCGGAGACCGCTTCGACGAACTGCGGAACCTGTGCAGCGCCGCGGGCGACAAGGCATCACTGGCCATCGCGATGGCGGGCCTGGTGGTTGATCACACCTTCCAGGACCGGGTGCGTGAGGCGTCGGGGCTGGCGTCCGAAGCCATCGCCCTCATCGAGTCCATCGGCGATCCGGCCCTGACGGTGGGGCTGTCCTTCACGCCGATCCGCGCCAAGGCCGCAAGTGGGGAGTGGTCCGAGATGCTGCGCTTGGCGCAGCGAGTCATCGACCTGGCCGACGGCGACCCTCGTATGGGCAATTTCCTGTTCGGCTCTCCCCTGGCCCTGGCCTTCGCACAGCGGGCCATTGCGCGTTACACCCTGGGCCGTCCAGGCTGGCGAGACGACCTGCAGCAGGGTCTGGCCATGGCGCGGGAGGCGGACTCCTTGTCCTATGTCACCGTGGTCAGCTATATCTACACCGCGGGAGTACCGGCCGGTGCGCTGCGGCCCGACGATGCCGCGGTGCGCGAGATCGAGGAAGCCCTGGCGATCGCTGAAAGGTCCGGCGACGACCTCCAATTGGGTGTCGCCTGGTTGACGTTGGGTCTTGCGCTGGTGCACCGCGACACCGATGCCGAGCGTGATCGCGGACACCAGCTGCTGACGGAGGTCCGTGACGTGTTCGTGCGCGGAGGGCATTTTCTCTGCGACATCGCGATGCTCGACGCGTTCATATTGCGCGAGGCAGCGCGCCGGGGAGATCGCGACCGGACGCTTCCCCCGATGCGCGCCGCCGTCGACCACCTGAACCGGGCCGGGCAGCTGCTGTCGTGGGGCATCATGGCGACGGGCGTTCTGGTGGAGACATTGCTGAGCCGCGGCACCGACAGTGACCTGATCGAAGCTCAACGCGCAATCGAGTTGCTCGCAGCCGCCCCCGCCGACGAGGGCCTGGTGGGACGCGAGATCTGGTTACAACGGTTGCGGGCCCTGGTGGCGCAAGCGCAGGGTGATGCCGAGGCATACGTTCACTTCAGGGATCGCTATCGGCAGTTGGCGCGCGCACACGACCTCGAGGGCCACATCGACTGGGGTCAGTCGATGCCCTGACCACGACGGCCTTCTCCGGCCCCGGGGAATAATCGTGACATGTCACCTACTTATGTCGGACAGGTCGGGAGGACTCACCTCCGGACACGACATCAAGGAGAACGTCATGGCGCAGTTGACGGGCAAGACGGCACTGGTGACAGGCGGCACCTCGGGTATCGGACTGGCGGCAGCTCAGCGCTTGGCCGAAGAGGGCGCGCACGTCTATCTGACCGGCCGAAGCCAGGAAGGTGTCGACAAAGCGGCAGCCGAGATCGGGCGCAATGTCATCGGCGTCCGCAGTGATATCACCAGTCAAGCCGATCTCGACCATCTCGCCGGGGAGATCCGCGCCGGGGGTCACGGACTCGACATCATCTTCGCCAATGCCGGCGGCGGCGAGTTCGCCACGCTGGAAGAGGAGACGCCGGCGCATCTGGCGGACACCCTCACCCGCAATGTCGGGGGCACCACGTTCACCGTTCAGACCATGCTGCCGCTGCTGAACCGGGGCGCGTCGGTGATCCTGGCCGGATCGACCGCCGCCACCCGCGGCACCCCGGCGTTCGGCGCCTACGCCGCCTCCAAGGCTGCCATTCGCTCCTTGGGCCGCACCTGGGCCGCCGAACTCGTCGACCGCGGGATCCGCGTCAACACCGTCATCCCCGGGCCCATCGAAACCCCTGGACTCAAAGAGCTGGCACCCGCCGGCCAGGAGCAGCAGATCCTCGACGCCCAGGCCGCGGCCGTTCCGATGAGCCGCGTCGGCCGTCCCGAGGAAGTGGCCAACGCCGTGGTGTTCCTGGCCTCCGACCAGAGCAGCTTCATGACGGGCTCGGAGGTGTTCGTCGACGGCGGGGCGAATCAGGTCTGATCGAGCGCGCTCATGTCACGGAAAGTCCGGACGGGGCAGGGCGCCCTCCCGCAACAGCGATTCGTACACGGCACCCAGGACGTCGGCCAGCGCCGCCTCCTGTCCGCCGTCGAGGTCGGCGAAGAACGCGCGGCGCACCCATTCGGCGTGGATGGGTGCCGCCTCGCGCAACACCGCCCAACCGTCCTCGGTGAGAATTGCGTCGGTGCCACGGCCGTCGGTCGCCGAGGCGGCCCGATCGACCAAGCCCCGCTTGGTCATCCGCACCAGGTGATGTGAGAGCCGGCTGCGTTCCCACCCGATCGTCGTCGCCAGGACCGTCAGCTGGGCACGGCCCTCCGGGGCGTGCGACAGGGCGTTCATCACGGTGTAGTCCCCCAACGACAGGCCCGAGTCGTTCTGGAGTTGCCGGTTCATCTCGTATTCGAGCCGGTGATACACCTGCATGTAGTTCAGCCAGGCGCGTTGCTGCGACGGGGTCAAGGGGTAGTCGCCCACACCGCCTATCTAAGCAACCACCCGGTGGTGGTGAGCGCCACCGACACGAGCCCCCGCGGTCGGCCACATCCGCGCCGCCACGCAGGCTGCCGTCATCGCCAGCGCCGCCAGAATCCCCGCGGCAACCGCCTGGCCTGCCCACAACCCGAGCCAGCCCGCCAACGGGTAGGTCAGGAAAAAACATGCGTGCGACAGCGAGAACTGCGCGGCGAACACGGCCGGCCGCCCTGCAGGTTCGGTTTCGTAACGCAGCAGCCGCGCCGAGGGAGTGTTGATCAACGACGCTCCGGCACCCAGCGCCAGCCAGGCAACCGGGAAGGTGAGCCACCCGAGCACCGTCGTGGGGCCGATGAGCAGCAACCCCGACGTGACGGCCAGACCCCCGGTGATCACGGCGGCACCTGTCAACATCATCCGCCGGTCGGTGACAACGGCGAGCAGCCGCGGCACCACCAGCGCGACCGCCATCGAGCCCCCGCCGTAACACGCCAACAACACGGCCACTGCGGGATTTCCGCTGCCGAGGACGTCATGGACGTACACCACCGTGTTGACCACCACCAGCGCCGTGGCCGAGGCGACGGCCAGATTCAACACCACCAACGACCTCAGCACCGGACGACGGAACATCGTCTGCACACCGGCGCTCACCCGTTGCCGAAACGATCCACCGGCTTCGCCGTAGACAACTTGCGGCAGAGAGGTTTTCAGGACCAGGACAGCGGACATCACGAACCCTGCCACGGTGCCGAGGAACAGGTGGTGGTAGGTCATCACCGACAGCAGAGCGGCTGCCAGAAGCGGACTCAGCAACGTCTCGAGGTCGTATGCCAGGCGCGACAACGACAATCCGCGGGTGTAATCCTGTTCGGCGACAAGGACAACCGGGATCACCGACTGGAAGGTCGGGGTGAAGGTGGCCGATGCCGCCTGCAAGACGAAGATCAGGGCATAGATCTGCCAGGTGTGGTCGACGAACGGCAGCAGCAGCGCAATCGAGGCCCGCACCGCGTCCGCACCGACCAGCAGAACCCGTCTGGAGATCCGGTGGGTTGCCGCCGAAACAACCGGTGCCACAACCACATAAGCCACCATCTTGATGGCGAGTGCGGTCCCCAGCACCGCACCGGCAGCGGAGCCGGCCAGGTCATAGGCCAGCAGCCCGAGCGCCACCGTCAGCAGTCCGGTTCCCACCAGCGCGACCACCTGCGCGGCGAACAGGCGCCGGAACCGCGGGTCGTGCAGCACCTCGATCACGGCAGGCTTCTCGGCTCGGCCGGGCGCACCGCGGGCTGACCACGATGATGGTCGGGCACCCCCGGGCCGGCATGCTCGGCGTTGAACACCGCATCGCGCACCAGCTCACGGACGTGCTCGTTCTCCAAGCTGTAGTAGATCGTGGTACCCGCACGCCGAGTGCGTACCAGTCGCGCCATGCGCAACTTAGCCAGATGCTGCGAGACGGACGGGGCCGGTTTGGCGACGTGCTCGGCGAGCTCGTTGACGGAGAGTTCACCGCCGACGAGTGCCCACAGGACCTGAATGCGGGTGGCATCGGCCAGCATGCGGAAGACCTCGACGATCAGCGCGGCCTGATCCTCACCCAACCGAGCCGGGCGTGGATCCTTATCTGCATTCATACGTAGATAGTAAGCCAGTCAGACACGGAGGCAACCCGGACACCCGGAGGAATGTGGAGGACGGCGCCTCAGGCGGTGACGTCGCGGGCACCCAGGCGCAGGTGCTCGATGTGGTACACCGCTTCGTCCAGAAGCAGTGCCACGTGGTTGTCGTACAACCGGTACACGATGTTGCGACCACTGCGCTCGCCGCTGACCAGGCCGAGCGCCCGCAGCAGCCGGAGCTGATGCGATACCTGAGGCTGCTCCATCCCCACCGCTGTCGAGAGTTCGGTGACCGTGCAGGGCGATTGACGCAGCCGGGTGAGAATGAGCAGACGGTTGGGCGAGGCGAGAGCCTGCAGGGTCTCGGCGACTTTCACCGCCGCTGCGGCGTCCAGCGACGCCGCAGGCGTCACCGCACCTTCGACGCCGTGCCCCATGCGCCCATTCAAGCACAACGGCTTGACATCACTTGATACATATACAACTGTATATGTCTCCAGGTATATCTTCGTGTGTTGAGTGGCGATTTCAGGGGGAACCGACCGATGAGCCTGACTGTGGCTGAACCAGTTGCTGCGCAACACGTTTCCCGTGGTGCGCGCTGGATCGGCATGTTGTGGTCGGTACCGTCCGTGCGCTGGGCAGCGGTGGCGCTTCTGCTCTTCTGCCTTGGGCTCATCCTGCAGGTGAGCGGCGCGCCCGAACCGTTGTGGTGGGCTGTCTACCTGGCGTGTTACGCCACCGGCGGCTGGGAACCCGCGCTGGAGGGCCTCAAAGCGTTACGCGAGCGCACGCTCGATGTGGATCTGCTGATGATCGTGGCCGCGATCGGCGCGGCGGCGATCGGGCAGGTCACCGACGGCGCTTTGCTGATCGTCATCTTCGCCACGTCGGGTGCACTGGAGGACCTTGCGACCAAGCGCACCGAGGATTCGGTGCGCGATCTGCTGGACCTCGCTCCGGAGACTGCGGTGGTGGTGGGCCACGACGGACGCGAGCACTCGGTCCCGGCCGAGGATCTGGCCGTGGGCGATGTCGTTCGTATCCGCCCCGGCGAGCGCATCTCCGCCGACGGTGTGGTGACCTCCGGCGCCTCCGACGTCGACCAGGCGTCCATCACCGGAGAACCTTTGCCCGCCTCGAAAACACAGGGCGACAACGTTTTCGCGGGAACCCTCAACGGGTCCGGCACCCTCACGGTCACCGTCACGCAGGACCCGTCGACCACCGTGGTGGCGCGCATCGTCGCGCTGGTCAGCGGGGCCTCGGCGACCAAGGCCAGGACACAACTGTTCATCGAAAAGGTGGAGCAGCGGTACTCCGTCGGGGTGGTGGTCGCCACGATCGCGTTGTTCGCCATACCGTTGACATTCGGCGCTGATCTGCAGTCGGCCCTGTTGCGCGCGATGACGTTCATGATCGTGGCTTCACCGTGTGCCATCGTGCTGGCCACCATGCCCCCGCTGCTGTCGGCCATCGCCAACGCCGGCAGGCACGGCATCCTGGTCAAGTCGGCCGTGGCGATGGAGCGCCTGGCCGATGTCACCACCGTCGCCCTCGACAAGACCGGCACGCTGACCCTGGGCTCACCGAAGCTCACTGATATCCGGTGTGCCACCGACGATTTCGACGAAGACGAGATTCTCCGGCTGGCCGCCGCAGCCGAGCAGTACAGTGAGCATCCGCTCGGCCAGGCCATTGTCACCGCGGCTCGTGACCGCGGAATCACAGTTCCGGCGGCCGATGGTTTCGAAGCGCTGATCGGCCGCGGTGTCCGCGCGCGCGTCAGCGGCCGCACCGTCGAGGTCCTCGGCCCCCGCGAGCACGCCGAGACGCCGGGCCTGGCCGAGATCGAGGCCGCCGGCGCCACCGCGGTTGTCGTGATCGATGACGGAATCCTCGTCGGCGTCATGGGACTGCGTGACGAACTGCGGTGCGATGCTGCGCCAGCCGTCGCGGCGTTGACCCGGCAGATGGCCACCCCACCCGTTCTGCTTACCGGCGACAACACCGACGCCGCTACGGCTTTGGCTCGCACAGCCGGGATCGGCGAGGTCCACGCGGGCCTGCTGCCCGACGGGAAAGCCGACGTGGTGGCCGCGCTGGAGGCGACCGGCCAACGGGTGCTGGTGGTCGGCGACGGGATCAACGATGCCCCGGCGATGGCCAGCGCGCACTCGTCGATCGCAATGGGCCGCTCGGGTTCTGATCTCGCGCTCGAGACGGCGGATGCGGTGACGGTGCGTGACGAACTGGTGGTGATCTCTACGGTGGTGGAGTTGGCGCGCCGGGCCCGCCGGGTCGTCATCGCGAACCTCGTCATCGCCGCGACGTTCATCACGGTCCTGGTGACCTGGGACCTCGTGGGCCATCTGCCGTTGCCGCTGGGAGTGGCCGGGCACGAAGGTTCCACAATCCTGGTGGCACTCAACGGGCTGCGTCTGCTGACCGACCGGGCCTGGCGACGCGCTCAAGGGCGTTACGTCTCGTCGGCGAGCTGATGCCGGTCCTGATGCTGACCGGGCGCATCGGCGTCGTCGTTCTTGTGGTTCAACTGCTCCTGTAACTCACGCTGCTCCGCGGTCGCTTTGGTGGCGTCCTCGGGCGTGGCGGGGGGATTGTTCTGCTGCTCCATGACCGCTGGGGTGCCCAGCCTCAGCCGGAAGCCAAACCCTTGTCGGCGTTGTGTGCGGCCACGGCGGCGTTGAGTCGGCAGGCGGCGCCCTCCATGTGGGTGCGCATCGCCTCGCCGGCGGCGTCGCCGTCGCGCACCTCGATGGCCTCGTAGATCGGCACGTGTTCGCGGTATGACGGTTCCCGCGACGGGGCGGCGTCCATGACATTGCGGATCCAGACGTTCAACAGCGACGAGATGCTGCTGATCATGTTCGACAGCACCGTATTCCCGGTGGCCCCGGCGATGCTGAGGTGGAAAGCGACGTCGGCGTCGACGAACTCGTCGGTGTTGGTGGCGTCCCGCATCCCGTGCAGATGGTCACGGATGATCGCCAACTGGTCGTCGCTGCGCCGCTCGGCAGCCAGCCGCGCCGTGATGGGCTCGATGTGCTTGCGCGTCTCCACGAGGTCGGACGTGCGCTGCTCTCCGACCAACAGGCCCCACTCGACGACCCTCGGCAGCAGAGACGAATCGGGCGACCGCACGTAGGTGCCGTCGCCCTGACGGACCTCCAGCAGACCCAGCAGGCCGAGGGACTTGAGCGCCTCGCGCACCACGAACCGGCCCACGCCGAACGATTCGGCGAGCTGGCGTTCCGACGGCATCCGGGTGCCCGGCTTGATCTGACCAGAGAACACCGCGTCGAGCAGAGCCTTGGCCACCTCGGACGACAGCGGCTCGCGAGGAGCCTGCTGAATACGCGCAAATTGGTCGCCCACCGAACCACTGTAGCTCAGGACCTCTCCGGCGCCGGAAGGGTCCGAGCAACCGCGTCAGTTGATCGGCACGTCGAGGATGGGGCGATCCTGGGCGGCACCCGGCCCGTCGAAATGCCACCACTCCCCCGAATACACGGTGAATCCGCCGGCTTCCATCGCCTCCCGCAGCCGGGTGCGATTCGCCTGAGCGGCTGGGCTGACACCCTCGGTTGCGTACGCCAGCGCATGGGGTGAAAAGTCATCGAACCCCGTACCCATGTCCGCCCCGGCGATGGTGACATCAACCGATCGTCCGGCGGTATGGCTGCGCGCGAACGGCCCCGGCCTGGCCACCCATGCCGGGTCCGGTGTGTGTTCGAACATCGTCACCTGCACACCATGCGGCCGGTAGCAGTCCCAGAAGACCAGCACCTCACCGTTCTCCCGCAACCTGGCTGCCGCGGTCGCCAGACCGGGTGCCAACGATTCATGGATCAGGCACCGCGCATCGGCGGGGTACAGCGGCATGCCGACAAAATTGTTCGCCGTGGCGTAACGCAGGTCGATCACCGCGTCAGGGACGGCGGTGCGGACATCGACCAGGCCGGCGGATTGCGCCTGTTCGGAGATCGGGGGTATCGGCTCGGCCGATGCCGTGCCGGAATGACCGGCTGCCGCCAGGCAGCACGCGGCGAACACCATTCCCACCCGTCGGTACCCCATGCCGGTCAACCCTCCAGTTCCGCGACCATCTTGGCAATCCGGAGGCGATCCCGTCCGGTTTGTCACCCGACGGCGCGCCCTCCTGAGCGGGAAGAGTAAACCTGGACCTGTGCGTATCGGATTCATCGGGCTCGGCAACATGGGTGCGGCGATGGCCGCGAACCTCCTCAACGCCGGACACGAGGTGACGGTGTTCAACCGCTCCGCGGCCAAGGCCGACCCCTTGGTACAACAGGGAGCGATCCGCGCCGACGGGGTGGCCGATGCGTGCGTCGGTGACGTCGTGTTCACGATGCTCTCCGACGACGACGCCGTGCACCACGTCGCCTTCGGCGACGAAGACCTGCTCGGCGGCATCGTGGACACACTGGCGCCCGGCGCCACACACATCTCGTCGAGCACCATCAGCCTGGACCTCGCCACCCGGCTGACCCACGCGCACGCCGACCACGGCCAGCGTTTCGTGTCGGCACCCGTGTTCGGCCGGCCTGAGGCGGCCGCGGCGGCCACGTTGTTCGTGGTGGCTGCGGGCGCACCGGAGTCCGTCAACGGCGTCGCTGCGCTACTGGATGCGATCGGTCAGCGGACATTCGTGGTGGGTGAGGACCCGCCGGCGGCCAATCTGGTGAAACTCAGCGGCAACTTCCTGATCGCATCGGTGATCGAGTCCCTGGGCGAGGCGATGGCGCTGGTGGCCAAGGCAGGCGTGGACAAGGGACAGTATCTGGACGTGCTGACCTCGACGTTGTTCGGCGCGCCGGTGTACCAGACCTACGGCAGGATCATCGCCGACGACGCGTATTCGCCGGCCGGCTTCGCGGCGCCGCTCGGGTTGAAGGACATCGGCCTGGTGCTCGATGCCGGTGAACGCCTGCAAGCGCCGCTACCCGTGGCCAGCCTGCTGCGTGACCGCTTCCTGACGCTGCTGGCCACCGGCGGCACCGACCTGGATTGGTCGGCCATTGCGAGTCTGTCCAGCCGGGATTCCGGGCGGTGAACGGCGGTTCCGCGCCGCTTCCGGGGCGTCACACCACCCCGCGTAGCCCTTCGGCCCCGAACACCGGCTCCAGCATCCCGGACAGGTCCGGTCCGCGGCGCAGGCCGTGGCCGCCGTCGACGTTGATGATCTGACCGGTGATGTACTCCCCGGCATCGGAGAGCAGGAACAACGCCAGGTTGGCGATATCGGCCACCTCACCGACGCGGGGCAGCGGGGTGCACGCGCGGTAGTCGTCGCTGATCTGCGGCGAGCTCATGATGGGCTCCACCATGTCGGTTCGGGTGAGCCCGGGCCGGATCCCGTTGACCCGCACCCAGGACGGGCCGAGCTCGTCGGCGGCGAGTTGAAGTAGCGCGTCCAACGCGGATTTCGCCGGGCCGTACGCACCGAACCAGCGGTGGGTGTTGCTCGAGGCGATGGAGGAGATGCCGACGAAGGATCCGCCGCCGCCGCGCACCAGCTCCCGGGCGGCGTGCTTGAGGACGTACATGGTGCCGTTGACGTTGAGGTCGACGGTGCTTCGCCACAGTTCGGAGTCGATCTGGGTGATCGGGCCGATGGTGTGGCTTCCCCCGGCGCTGTGGACAACGCCGTGCAGCCGGCCGTGCCAGGCCGTGGCCGCCTCGACCGCCCGGCTCACCTCGTCCTCGTTGGTGACATCGGCGGGTTCGTAGAGGATCGCCCCCTCGCCGCCCCCAGCCTTGATCTCGTCGGTCGCCGCCGCGAGCCGGTCAGCATTGCGGCCGATGATCATCACGTTGGCGCCGGCGTCCACCAGCGCGCCGGCCACCCCCTTGCCGATACCGCTGCCGCCCCCGGTGACCAGGTAGGTCCGATTCTCGACCGACAACTGCACGCTGACCCCTTCATCCGTGATCCGGTGTTGCTCCGGTAATGGAATCACGGTGATACCGCCGAGGTGAACAGATCGCGCAAACTGTCTACCGTCAGGGGGTGTCCGGGCGCGCCACCTTCGCAGGACCGGCCGTCCGCCAATCTTCCACGTCCGGCGGCATTCCGACCGGCGCCTTGTTCTCGTTGTGCACCGACCAGTGCGCGTGGCCGAGTTCATGGATGTGGAAGCCGTGCCTCAGCGCTTCGGTGAAGCCCATGGCGTCAGAGGCGGCGTTGACCGAATCCTTGATGAGCAGGGAGGCGATGGTGGGCACCTTCGCGATGCGGCGCGCGAACTCCAGCGTCTTGTCCTCCAGCTCATCGCGCGGGAAGACCTTGGACACCATCCCCAGGCGGTAGGCCTCCTCGGCGTCCAGCGAATCACCGGTCAGCAGAAGCTCTTTGGCTTTGCGCGGCCCGAACTCCCACGGATGCGCGTAGTACTCGACACCGGGCATGCCGAGCCGCACCCCCACCACATCGGAGAACTTGGCGTTGTCGGCGGCCACGATCAGATCGCACGCCCAGATCAGCATCAGCGCCGCCGAGATGGCGTTGCCCTGCACCTGGGCGATGGTGATCTTGCGCAGATCGCGCCACCGCCGGGTGTTGTCGAAGTAGTAGTGATACTCCTGCAGGTACAGCTTCTCCACACCGTGGCGGTTGGCGCCCCGGTCCCGAAAGCTGGGGTGCTGATTCGGGCCCGGCGTGTACTCCCCCACCGAAACCTCCGAGCCGAGGTCGTGGCCTGCCGAGAAGTTCTTGCCCCGCGCCGCCAGGATGATGACCCGCACGTCATCGTCGGCCTCGGCCCTCAGGAACGCCGCGTCCAGCTGCACCAGCAGGCCTCGGTTCTGGGCGTTGTGCGCCTCGGGGCGGTTGAGCCAGATACGGGCGATACGGCCCTCATCGAGGGTCTCGTATTCGATGAACTCCGGAGTCGGTTGGTCGGCCATGTGCCACCTGTCTGTTCGCCGCGACGGGACTGACTGCACATTACGACTCGGCGCTGGAATGTCACGCACGGACCCGCCCCGAACCCCGGTGGGACCCCGCCGTCGGCCGCCATTCACCCGACGCCCACCACGCAGTTTCCGCCGTCGCATATGGTTGGAGAATGGCTCCGAAACCTGATCCCGCGGAAATCGATGATGTCGAACCCCTCGCCGATGACACCGCCAGCCAGGCGCGACGGGTAGTCGCCGCCTACGCCACCGACGCCGACGAGTGCAGGGTCTTCCTGTCGATGCTCGGTATCGGACCGGCGAAGCTCGGCGCCTAGATGACGGCCGGGGAGGACCGGCCGGCCGCTTCCGAGGATTCGGCCGGCCCTTCCTCGGCCACCCCGGTCGGGGACTCCGATTTCGTCGTGGTGGCCAACCGGCTGCCCGTCGACAAGGTGAAGCTGCCCGACGGTTCCACGACGTGGAAACGCAGTCCCGGGGGTTTGGTCACCGCACTCGAGCCGCTGTTGCGCAAGCGCAAGGGCGCGTGGATCGGCTGGCCGGGCATCATCGCCGAGGAGGACGACGAGACCGGCGACGTCCAGGACGTGGACCATTCCGAGCCCATCGTCGACAACGACCTGCTGCTCTACCCGGTGCGGTTGAGCGCCCAGGATGTCGCCGAGTACTACGAGGGTTTCTCCAACGCCACGCTGTGGCCGCTGTACCACGATGTGATCGTCAAGCCGATCTACCACCGGGCGTGGTGGGACCGCTACGTCGAGGTCAACCGCCGGTTCGCCGAAGCCACCTGCCGCGTCGCGGCCAAAGGCGCAACGGTGTGGGTGCAGGATTATCAGCTGCAGTTGGTGCCGAAGATGCTGCGGATGCTGCGCCCGGACCTGACCATCGGGTTCTTTCTGCACATCCCGTTCCCGCCGGTCGAACTGTTCATGCAGATGCCGTGGCGCACCGAGATCACCGAAGGCCTTCTGGGCGCCGACCTGGTGGGCTTCCACCTACCCGGGGGCGCCCAGAACTTCCTGATCCTGGCGCGCCGGCTCCTTGCCGCCAACACCTCGCGCGGCAACGTCGGAGTGCGGTCCCGATTCGGCGAGGTGCAGTTCGGCTTCCGCACCGTCAAGGTGGGCGCGTTCCCCATCTCCATCGACTCCGACGAACTCGACCAGAAGGGCCGCGGCCGCGACATCCGCAGGCGGGCCAGGGAAATGCGCGCCGAACTCGGCAACCCGAAGAAGATCATGCTGGGCGTCGACCGCCTCGACTACACCAAGGGCATCGACGTCCGCCTGGAAGCGTTCAACGAGCTCCTCGAGGAAGGCCGGGTGGACCGCGAAGAGGTGGTGTTCATCCAGCTGGCCACCCCGAGCCGCGAACGGGTGGAGAGCTACCGGCTGCTGCGCGACGACATCGAGCGTCAGGTGGGGCACATCAACGGCGAGTTCGGCGAAGTCGGCCACCCGGTGGTGCAATACATCCACCGACCGGTTCCCCGGGATGACCTGATCGCGTTCTTCGTTGCCGCTGACGTCATGCTCGTCACCCCGTTGCGCGACGGGATGAACCTGGTGGCCAAGGAGTACGTCGCGTGCCGCAGCGATCTCGGCGGCGCGCTGGTGCTGAGCGAATTCACCGGCGCCGCAGCCGAATTACGGCAGGCCTACCTGGTGAACCCGCACGACCTCAACGGTGTCAAGGACGCCATCGAGACCGCGCTGAGCCAGGATCCGGAAGAGGGCAGGAGGCGGATGCGCGGCTTGCGCCGTCAGGTTCTGGCCCACGACGTGGACCGGTGGGCGCGGTCGTTCCTGGACGCCTTGGCCGGCAAGCCCAGCACGGAACCCTCGGAGCCGGCCGGCCAGTGAGGCGCGGCCGGGCTCAGATGGGCGTGATGTAACTGATCAACCACTTGCCGCCCACCTTCTGGTAGTCGACCTTCAGACGGCTGCCGTCGTAGACGGATTCCTTGGACTTGTCGGTCACCGTCCGGTTCATGTACACCATGACCGACCCGGAGTCACGTTGCGCCTCGAGAACTCCGACGCCGACGACGTTGGCCTGGCTGACCACCTGGCGTTCACGCGCCTGCGGAATGATCTGCTCGGTGGCGCGCTGCTGGAACTCGCTCCGGTAGTCCGGCGTGAGCAGATTGTAGGCGTCGGTCAGGCTGCCTTCCACCGTCTGGTAGTCATAGCCGAAGACCTTCGGAATCTGTTCTGCCGCAAGGGGAGCCAACTCCGCACGGGTACTCTGCTGTGCTGCCGTCTGGACCCGGTCCCAGTACAGCCCGGCACCGATGGCTGCCAGTGCCACGATCCCGGCCACCACGACCACCGACAGCGACGCGAAAAACCAAGCGGCCCTGCGTCGCATCAGTTGCCTCCGTCCGGGTACTTCAGGTCATAGCCGGTCATCCGGCCGTTGTCGTCCTCATGGACGATGACGCGCATCCGGTAGGCCTGCGACGGTTTGTTCACCCCGTCGATGTCGGTCACGGTGACGCGCACAGCCACCAGCACAGAACCATTGTCGGTGTCCGGGTCCACCGCCTCCAGGGCCGCACCGCTGACCACCGCCTCCGAGCTGGCATTGGTGTCACGGAACAGCGACTTGAGATTGTCCACATTGTTGTTCTGGCTCATCATGTCTCGCAGCGGCCCACTGATCCCGTCGACGAAGCGGTTCACGCTGTCGTCGACGGTGTCGGGGGTGTAGGTGAACATGTTCACCACCGTCTGCGTCGCGGTGTCGACGAACCGTTGCTCACGCGCCGCCTGAGCCTCACCGTCTCGTTGCTGATTGCTCAGTACCAGCACCACCGTCGACAGCACGGCGACAACGATCAGGGCGGCGGCACCGGCCACCGCGCCCACCCGAGCCAGATTGGGCTGCCGCCGCGGCGGTGGCCCGACGGGTCGGGCGGGTTTGGCCACCACTTTCGGGGCACTGTCCACAACCGCGGTCACGGTGGTGCCGTTCACCTGACCGGCCGGCCCCGCCGCGCGAGAGGCACGCCGCCGCGCACGTTTCCGGGCATCACCGGCCGGCGGGACATCCGCAGCGTCGTCGACGTCGGATCCCCCAGCGGGAGTGTCAGCCATCAAACCGGCCTCGGATCGAGCATGAGATCTACCCAATTCTCGGCGGGTCGGTGGTCGGAGTCGCCCGCGGCGTACACGCCGGTTCCACCCGCCGGATCGATGAACGTTCCATCCTGGTCGTAGGTAGCGTACGCCGGACCACTGGCCTGTGGTTGTGGTGCCTCCGCGGGCAACGGGCCGGCCGGCAGCGGAGCCGGGGCCGGTGGCACCGGAGCACCCGGCGGTGGCGGCGGAGCGGGCCGCCCGTACGGCGGGGCCACCTGATCAGGTGGTGCGAAGAACGGCCACGGCGGCGGCGGTGCGTTGTTGTTCGGCGGCACCGGCAACGGGAACGGCGCATTGGGCGCCGGCCCCGGACCCGGCTGCACCCCTGGCGGCAGCTGCACCACCGGTGGGCCCGGGTCGTAATCGGCTTCCGGCGGGATCATCGGGAACTTGTTGGGTGGCAGCACATTCCGGCCATCCTCGATCGGCGTTCCGTACGGGACCGGCGGACCGCGCCACGGATTGTTGCCGATCGGCACGTATCCGACCGGATCACGGCACAGCTGAATGGTCGGTGCCCGCTTGCCCGGAAACTCCTGGCACGGGTAGTTACGTGCACCGCGCACCACCGCCGGGTCGTTCTGGGCGGTCTTGCAGTACAGGTCGGTGGGCAGGTCGCGCACCGTCTCGTCACCGGGGGAACGGATCTCGGTGGCCGGGATGAAGCCGACATTGCACGTCGGCGGGTCACCGAGGTCGATCTTGAAGTCCAGCTTGCCGCCTTCGTCCACCGGGCTGCCACCACCGACCGTCAGCAACGCGGCCATCAACGCCGGGAAGATGACGAACGACTGCTCCAGCGCCTTGTGATAGATCACGCCGATGCGGCCGAGGTTGGCCAGGTTGGCCGCCAATACCGGGAAGCTGGGCCGGATCCCGCTGAATGCCGTGGACGCGGCGTCCGCCGCGCCGGGTGCGGTCTGCAGCAGTTGACGCACCTGCGGGTCGGCCTGGGTGACCTCGCCGGTGAGCCGTGCCAGCCCGTCGGCCAGGGACTTGATGTCGTCCCCGCTGCGGATCTGGGCGTCCAGGAACGGCCCGGCCTGATCGATCAGCGCCGAGGTCTGGCCGTAACTGTGGTTCGCCTCGTCGATCAGCAGCCGCGACGACTGGATCAGCCGTGCCAGTTCCGGCCCGGACCCGTTGAAGGCGTTGAACGTTTCCCGGAGCAGGTCCTGCAGACGACTGTTGTCGATACTGCTCACCAGTTGATCAGCCTGTTGCAGCATGCTGGCGATGTCCTGGCCGATGAACGTCCGGTCCTGACCGATCGAGGCGCCGTTGGCCAGCATCGTCGTCGACGGGTCCTGCGGGGGCACCAGGTCGATGTACTGCTCCCCGACCGCCGAGACGCTCTTGACCGTCGCGGTGACGTTGTCGGGTACCGGTGTGCCGCTGTTGAGCCGCATGTTGGCCACCACACCGTCGGTGGTCAGCCCCACCGACTCCACCCGGCCGATGGTCACCCCACGGTAGGTGACGTTGGCGTTCTGGTAGAGGCCGCCGCCGGCAGCGAAATTGGCCTCGATCTTGTACGACCCCAACCCGACCTTGGCAGGCACGTGGAGGTAGAAGATCGCGATGGCGCCGACGGTGAGGACGGTGACGATCGCGAAAATCGCCAACTGGATACGCGAGAGCCGATCGAGCATCAGCCACCACCCCCCTCTCCGTGCTGAGTCGCCGTACCTGCCGGGATCTGGAACGGATCCGCCGCCTGGCCGGACAGGTTCGCCATCGAGCCGATCAGGAAGTCCGGCGGGTTGAGGATCTCGCTCATGTGCTTCATGTTCGGGTCGAGTCCTGAGGTGGTGAAGATCGATTCGCCGAGTCGCCGCAGCGTGAGGTCGAAGGTGACGAACACGTTGAGGTAGTCACCACGCACGGCCTGACGCAGATACTTGTAGTGGAACGGGAACGTCGGCAGGAACGCCAGGTCCTTGATGAAGTAGTCGGCGTTGTCGTTGAGCGCCTTGATCGCCGGATAGAAATCCTTCAGATCCTGCGCGAAGTCCACTTTCGTCTTGGCCAGGATGTCCGAGGCGACGCCGGCGAAACTCTGCAACGCCGCGAAGGTGTCGACGATGTTGCCGCGGTTGTTGTTCAACACCTTCAACGCCTCGGGCAGCGTGTCCAGGGTGCGGCCCAGGCTGTCCTTGCTGCGCGCGAGGATTCCGGCGAACCGGTCCAGGCCCTCGGCGGCGGCGATGATGTCACCGGTCTGCCGCTGCAGAGAGGCGGTCAGCTCGGCGAGCCGGGGAATCAGGGCTTCGAAGGTGCCGCTGCGCCCGGCGACCGACGCGTAGAGCTCCTCGGTGATGTCCTGCAGCGCACCGAGATTGCCCTTGTTCACCACCACGCCGAGCGAGGCCAGGACCTCCTCGGTGGTGGGATACCGGCCGGCGCTGGTCTCCGGGATGTTGGAGCCCTCCTGGAGTTTGGTCGCCGAAGCATCGGCGGCCGGCGGTACCAGTTCGATGTGCTGGCTGCCGAGCAGCGACGTCTGGGCCACCCGGGCCGTGGCATTCTCCGGCAGGTCGACATTCGAATCCAGCGACAGCTTGACCGCCGCGTAGAAGGTGCCGTCGGGCCGCTGCACCGCATCGATACCGGACACGCTGCCGACGGTGACGTCATCGACCATCACCGGCGAGTTCTGCGGCAACGTCGCCACGTCGGGCAGCTCCACCGTGATGGTGTACGAGCCGGAGCCGTGCCCTCGGGTGCCCGGCATGTCCAGTGAGTTCAGTCCACCGAACGAGCAGCCCGCGAGCATCAGCGCGCCGGTGCCCAGTGCGGTGGCCTGAAACAGCTTGTGTCTCATGTTCATCCTCCAGCTCCCGCAGGAGGCGGCGGCACCGGCCACGGCGGCGGAGGCAACGACGGTGTGCCCGGCGGAGGCGGTGCCAGCACACCGGGTGCATCAGGTGACACCGGCGGTCCCGGCGGGGCCCCGCTGCCGACGATGTGCGGCGGCCCGGGTGAGATCTGTCCCTCCGCGATCGGCGGCGGCAGCACCATGTCGCCCAGTGTCGCTCCCGGCGGGATCGACGGCGGCGTCACGCCGGGGGCGGGCTGCCACTGCAGGTACGGTACGGGCGTCTTGGCCTTGGCCTCGGTGGCCGGGGTGTCATAGATGATCTGACCCTTGTAGGCGGTGATGCTGTTGATCGGGTGGAACAGCAGCGGCGGGAAGTTCATCGTGATGCGCCGCAGCACCGGACCCATGCGCTGCCTGCAGATCTCGGCGCGTTTGTAGTTGTCGGGGTTGGCGCCGGTGTCGAACGTGCCACCGCAGATGAACTGCACCGGGTTGGCGAAGTTCGGCAGTGACAGCGAGCCGCCGACGGTGCCTTGTGCGGGGTTGTAGATGTTGTAGAAGTTGGCCAGGCCGTTGGGCGTGACGTGCAGGATCTGCTCGATGTCATCGCTGTGCTCGGTCAGGATGTTGGTGAAGTCGGCGAGCTTGTTCACCGAGTCGATCAGGGTCTGGTTGTTGTCGCCGACGAACTGGCGCACATCCTCGAGTGCGGTGTTGAGCGTGCCGAGGGTGGCGTCGAGACCTTGCGAGCTGTCGGCGAGCACCTGGGACACCGACGCGACGTGATTGGAGAACTGCACGATCTGTTCGTTGCTCTGTGACAGCGCGTTGACCAGAACCTGCAAGTTCTTGATGGTCCCGAACAGATCGGTGCTGGAGTCGCCGAGCCGGCCTGCCGTCTGCGACAGCTCACGCAGCGCGTTGCGGAACGAGTCGCCGTTGCCGTCGAACGTGGTCGCGGCCTGATCGACGAACTCGCTCAACGGACCCTGCAGTCCACCGTTCTGCGGGCCGAGTTGTTGGGACAGCTTGGTGAGCTCGGTCTTGACGTCATCCCATTCCACCGGGACGCCGGTGCGATCGATTCCGATGGTGGCCCCGTCGGCCAGGGTCTGCGCACCGGTGGCCGAGTCGTAGGCCGGGGTGAGTTGAATGAACCGCGCCGACACCAGGTTCGGCGCGACGACGATGGCACGCGCGTCGGCGGGGATCTTGACCGCGTCGTCGATCGACATGGTGATCTTCACATCGGACGCGGTGGGTTCGATGGAGTCGATGGAGCCCACCGGAACTCCGACCACGCGGACGTCGTCACCCGGATACAGGCCGACCGCCGAGGAGAACAGCGCCACCACCTTGTGCGTGCCACGTCCCGGCCACACCAGGTACAGCCCGACGCCCAGCGCCGCCACCAGGACGACGACCACACCGATGAGAAGACCCCTGTTGCGCGTCATGGTGACTTCGGCCTGATGATGAGTCGTTCGGCGATGAGGCCCTTCAGGTAGTCCGACAGGCTGTCCGGCAGCTTGCCGGGCTGGAAGTAGGTGTCCAGCAAGACTTCCGAGATGGTGGCGGGTGGCAGACCGTACAAGTTGATCTGGAACCCGGACGTCGAGCCCACCACCTCACCCAGTGCGGTGGCGTACGGCGGCAGGCGGCGCAACGCCTCACCGATGTGCTCGCGACGCTCGAGCAGGTTGTCCATCACCAGGTTCAAATTCGCCAGGGTGGGACCGAACTGCTCACGGTTGTCGGCCACGAAACCCGAGATCTGCTGCGACACCTCGTCGATGCCCGCGATCAGCGAGCTCAACGCCTGCCTGCGTTCGTCGAGTGCGGCGAACAGCTGATTGCCGTCGACGATCAGCTGGTTGACCTGGCCGGCCCGCTGCCCCAGCGATGCGGTGACGGTCTGCGCGCGCTGCAGCAGCTGACCGAGCGCCTCGTCCCGGGCGTTGAGGCTGCGCGACAGCGAGGTCACCCCGTCGAGCGCACCGCGCAGTTCCGGCGTGGCATCGCGCAGCGTGTCGGTCAGGATGCCCAGCGCCTGTTCGAGTTTGGGCTTGTCCAGCGCAGCAGTGTTGCCACCGAGGTCCTGCAGGGCGGTCGCCAGCGTGTAGGGCGTGGTGGTGCGTCCCAACGGAATCGTCGTCGAGGTCCCGCCGCCTGCGGGTGTCACGTCGAGGGACTTCTGGCCGAGCACCGTGTCGGTCTTGATCGCCACCAGCGACTGGTCACCGACCCGGATATCGCGGTCGACGGTGAACGTCACCCGCGCGGCAGTGCCTGCCAGACCGACCGATTCGACGTGGCCGACCTTGATCCCGGAGACGTTGACGTCATTGCCGGGCGTGATGCCACCGGCGTCGGTGAAGAAGGCGTCGTACTTCTTGCCCTGCGGCCAGAACGGCAGTCCGGTGTAACCGAACGACACCAACACCAGGCACGCCACCAGGACGATGCCGAAGATTCCTGTGCGGACGGGGTTGCGTCCGTCGTCACTCTGGGACAGGAGCGCACCTCCCCTTGGACGGGTCCGGCGGACCGCCGAACGGGATCAGGATGTCACTACCGGCAGGCCCGTTGATCTTCATGCGGATCGAGCAGTAGTAGATGTTGAAGAACGAGCCGTAGGCGCCGAGTGCGTTGAGCCGCAGGTAGTTCTCGGCGAGCGGCTCGATGACGGCGTTGACTTCGCCCTTACGTCGGTCGAGCTCGCCGGCCAGCGGGCGCAGGTTCTCCAGCACACCCTGCAGCGGGCGGCGGCCGGCCTCGAGCATCTCGGTGAGATCGGTTTCGGCCGATGCCAGCGGGCCGATGGCACCGGCGATGGGATCGCGGCCCTGCGCCAACCCGGTGATCAGCTGCTGCAGCTGGTCGACGCTGGCATCGAACTGCGCATTCTTCTCGTCGACGGTACCCAGCACCGTGTTCAGGTTGTTCACCACGTCGCCGATCAGTTGGTCGCGGGCGGCCAGGTCGGTGGTGAATGTGCTTGTCGACGAGAGCATTTGAGCCAGGGCGCCGCCCTGACCCTGCAGCAACTCGATGACGGCATTGCTGATCTCGTTGACCTTGGAGCCGTCGAGACCTTTCAGCACCGGGCGCAGTCCGCCGAGCAACGCATCGAGATCCAGTGCGGGATCGGTGTTCTCCTGCGGGATGGTGGCCCCGGCGGGGAGTTTACGAAGCTCGCCCGGCCCGGAGGTGATCTCCAGGAACCGGTCGCCGACCAGGTTCTCGTACCGGATGGCAGCCCGTGTCGAAGTGTAGAGCTGATAGCGGTCGTTGACGTCGAATTCGACGTCAACGGTGTTGTCCGGGTTGAGTTTCACCGCCTGCACCGCTCCGACGGGAACCCCGGCGATGCGCACGTCCTGCCCGGCCTTCAGCCGTGCCGCGTTGGTGAAGTTGGCGTGGTAGGTATTGCCCGCCGAGAACCGGAACTCCCCGAAGACCACCACGAGGCCGGCCGCGACCAGCAGCATCACCACGGTGAAGATGCCGACTTTGATCGGGGTGCCGCGGTTATCCATGAGACCAGCCGGCCATCAGAAGTCGTCCCCTTCTGCGAACGCTCCGTTGAACAGGAACTGCAACGTCGAGGGTGCGTCGAACTGCAACTCGGTGTTCGGCTCGTATGGGACGTAGGCGTTGTCGGTGACCAGGAACGGTGAGCGGTACCAGGTACCGCCGACCTGCTTGTTCGGCATGTCCGGCAGGCCACGGCAATTCGGGCCACCGGAAGCGTTGACGATCGGCAGGCTCTCCGGGTACGTGTAGGCCGGGGCACCGGGCAAGAAGTTCGATGACACGAACAGACCCGGCCGGGTGCCGCCCAGTACCGGGGCGAACTTGTCGACGGCCTCGCCGGTGCCCTTGAGCACACACCCGATGATGGGCGAGTACTCGCCGACCACCTTCAGCGGCGCCCTGGCCCGGTTGATGGCGGCGATGTAGTCCTCGGCCGCCGGCGACAAGGTGTCGAAACCGGTGTTGGCCAGGCCGGTGGCGGCCAGCAAGGTGGCGTTGAGATTGTCCTGCTGATCGACGATGGTCCGGCTCAGCGTCGGCGCGTTGTTCATGACCGTCACCAGGTCCGGTGCCGCGTCGGCGTAGATGTTGGCAACCTGCGCGGTCTGCTGCAGATCGCGCTGTACGGTCGGCAACTTCGGATTCAGTTGCGCCAGATACTCGTTGAGGCCGGCGATGGTGGCGCCCAGGTTGTCGCCGTTACCGCGCAGGCCCTCTCCGAGAGCGGTCATGGTGGCGTTGAGGTTCACCGGGTCGATCTTGTGCAGCACGTCGGTGAGCGTCTGGAACAGTGTGTTGACCTCGAGCTGCACCGACGACGCCTCGACGGTGGCGCCGGGGCGCAGGGAGCTGTCCAGCGCATCCTCGGGAGGTACGAACTCCACCGACTTGGCACCGAAGACAGTGTTGCCCGCGATCTTCACCTCGGCGTTGGCCGGCACGTAGGGCAGATCGTCGGCGTTGATCTCCAGTGTCAACTTGGCCTGGTCGCCGGCGTACTCGATGCTCTGGACCTTGCCGATCTGGATACCGCGGTACTTGACCTTGGCGTCCTGCTCCATCACCAGACCGGCGCGTGGTGACAGCACGGTCACGGTGTCGGTGGAGGTGAAGGCGGCGGTGTACCCCAGGTAGGTGACCACGGCGGCCGCCGCGATCACCGCGGCGAGTATCAGTGCCGCGACCCGCACGTGTGTGCGTCTCGATTGCCCGTCAGCCATGTGCCCGCTACCCCGACAGATTGAAGTTGCCGGACCCGCCGTAGACAGCGAGCGAGATGAACAAGACGATGGTGACGACCACGATCAGCGACGTGCGGACCGCCTTGCCGACGGCGATACCCACGCCCACCGGGCCCCCGGAAGCGTTGTAGCCGTAGTAGGTGTGCACCAGCATCACCGCCACGGACATCACGATGGCCTGGAGGAACGACCACAGCAGGTCGCTGGGCACCAGGAAGGTGTTGAAGTAGTGGTCGTACAGGCCGGCGGACTGCCCGTTGATGAACACGGTGGTGAACCGCGCCGCGAAGAAGGCGGCCAGCACCGACAGCGCATACAACGGCACGATCGCGATCAGTCCGGCGATCAGGCGGGTGGACACCAGGTACGAAACCGAGTGCACCGCCATGGATTCCACGGCGTCGATCTCCTCGGCAACACGCATGGCGCCGAGCTGTGCCGTGGTACCCGCGCCGATGGTGGCCGCCAGGGCGATTCCCGCGATGACCGGGGCCACGATGCGCACATTGAGGAACGCCGACAGGAAGCCGGTCAGCGCCTCGATGCCGATGTTGCCCAGCGACGAGTAACCCTGCACCGCGATGACACCGCCGGAGGCAAGCGTCATGAAGGCCGCGACACCCACCGTGCCGCCGATGATGGCCAGTGCGCCCACACCCATGGTCATCTCGGCGATCAGTCGGACCGTCTCGCGCCGGTAGCGCGTCAGCGCGTTGGGGATGTACCGGATCGACTCGCCGTAGAACAGCGCTTGTTCACCGAAGCTGTCCACCGCTCGCGGCGCCCCGGAGAGCAACCGCTTCAATCGCAGCGTCGCGTCATAACTGCCGAATGCGCTCATGAGTCCAGCACCCTGACGCCGATGGCCGTCATGATCACGTTGATGACGAACAGACAGATGAACGCGTAGACCACGGTCTCGTTCACGGCGATGCCGACACCCTTGGGCCCACCCGCGACGGTCAGACCGCGGTAACAGCCGACAAGGCCGGCGACGACGCCGAACAGCAAGGCCTTCACCTCGGCCAGGAGCAGCTCCGGCAGGCCGGTGAGCACGGTCAGGCCGTTGATGAAGGCACCGGGGTTGACGCCCTGCAGGAAGACGGAGAAGACGTAGCCGCCGGACAGGCCGATGGCACACACCAGGCCGTTGAGCAACAGTGCCACGAAGGTCGACGCCAGCACCCGCGGCACGACGAGCCGGTGGATCGGGTCGATACCGAGCACCCGCATGGCGTCGATCTCTTCGCGGATGGTGCGGGCCCCGAGGTCGGCGCAGATGGCGGTGGCGCCGGCCCCGGCGATCACCAGCACGGTCACCACCGGCCCCAGCTGGGTGATGGTGCCGAAAGCCGTTCCCGCACCGGAGAGATCGGCGGCACCGATTTCACGCAGCAGGATGTTCAGCGTGAACGCCACCAGCACCGTGAAGGGGATGGCGACCAACAGAGTGGGGACCAGGGAGACACGCGCGATCATCCAGGTCTGGTCCAGGAACTCGCGGAACTGGAACGGCCTGCGGAATGCGGCGCGGAAGGTGTCGAAGGTCATCTCGACGAAACCGCCGACAGCCCGGGCTGGAACCGCGAGCTGCTTGATCAACGTCGGTTCCCTTCTCGCTCGGGCCGGGTTCGGATTCCGGACTCTAACAGGCTTGGCGAAGCCTCGTGGGGCTATTCGGCCAGCACCTCTCGCGCCCCGGTTTCGGACGTCGATCACTGTGAGCCGGATCATACTAACTAGAACACGTTCGCAGTGTCAAAGAACGGACAAATGAGACAGAACTGGTAGGTATGTCCAGGTCACGCCCGTTAGGCGTAATTCCATTCTGAAACGTGTTCTAGTTCTACCACGTGGGGCGGGGCCGATGGTGACAACATCAGTTGCCCATCAGGCCCGTCGCCGAAAAGCTCAGGTTCGGATCGCGTCCAGCAAAGTAACCGGCCAGGGTCTCACTGAGGTCGGACGGCGCCCACGCCGACCCTTGCGCCGTGAACTGATGCTCGGCGGTAGGGGCGGCGACCAGGGTCACCGACGGTCCGTAGACGATGAACACCTGACCGTTGACCCGCTCGGCCGCGGGCGAGGCCAGGAAGCGCACCAGGCTCACCACGTGCTCCGGCGACAACCCGTCCACTTCGCCGTCCCCCAGTTCGGGCGCATCGCCGAACACATCGGCCGTCATCGCCGTCCGCGCCCGCGGGCAGATGGCGTTGGCACGCACCCCGTACCGCTCGAGGCCGCGCGCCGCGGACATGGTGAGTGCGGTGATACCGGCCTTGGCGGCACCGTAGTTGGCCTGTCCCGGGGGTCCCGCCAACCCCGCCTCGGAGGAGGTGTTGACCAGGCGCCCGTACACGGTGCCCCCACTCTCCTTGGCCTTGTTTCGCCAGTAGGTGGCCGCATTGCGCGTCAGCAGGAAGTGCCCGCGCAAGTGCACGGCGATCACCGCATCCCAGTCCTCGTCGGACATGTTGAACAGCATGCGATCCCGGGTGATACCGGCATTGTTGACCACGATGTCCAACCCGCCGAGCCCGTCGGCCGTCGCCACCAGTTCATCTGCGGTGGCGCGGTCGCTGATGTCGCCCGCGACGGCGACGGCCTTGGCACCGGCATCAGCACAGGCCCCGGCGATCTCGTCCAACACATCGGAGTTGTCGATCGCCTTCGCGATGTCGTTCACGATGACGGTGGCTCCCGAGCGAGCGAGACCGATGGCTTCTGCGCGGCCCAGGCCTGCGGCTGCACCGGTCACGACGGCGACCTTGCCGGACAGATCGATGCCTGGGTCTGCGCCTGCGTTCGAAGTCAAGATACGAATACCTCTAGTCTTTGCGGATCAGGGCGGCGCGTGGGCATTCGGCCACCGATTGCTCGGCCAGATCCTCCTGGTCGGAAGGAATCTCGTCGACTTTCATCACGGCGTAGTCCTCGTCGTCCAGGTCGAACAGATCCGGCGCGATTCCCACGCACACGGCGTTACCTTCGCAACGATCACGGTCAACTTCAACCCGCATGACACCCTCCTCGCGACCCATGGGTCCTCGCATTCCGGCGGCCCGGCCCGGTGATGCGATCACAATACGACCCAACCGGGCGCCAGACCGGCGAAGCCAACCTGGACCCCAAGACTAGAACGTGTTACAACGAGGATGATAAACCGGAGCCCGGAAGCAGACGTACTCGACCAGTGAGGAAGTGGGCCATGCGCATCGGCTACACCCCCGAGCAGGAGGAATTGCGCCGCGAATTGCGGGCGTACTTCACCGCGCTCATGACTCCGGAGCGGGCCGAGGCGCTGGCCTCCAACGACGGGGAGATGGGGCGCGGCAACGTCTACCGCGAAACCGTCGCGCAGATGGGCAAGGACGGCTGGCTCACGCTGAACTGGCCCAAGGAATACGGCGGCCAGGAACGCACGCCGATGGAGAGCCTGATCTTCAACGACGAGGCCGCCATCTCCGGAGTCCCGGTGCCCTTCCTGACCATCAACAGTGTGGCGCCGACGATCATGCACTTCGGCACCGAAGAGCAGAAGAAGTTCTTCCTCCCCAAGATCGCCGCCGGAGAGTTGCACTTCTCGATCGGTTACTCCGAGCCCGGCGCGGGCACCGACCTCGCGTCGCTGCGCACCACCGCCGTCGCCGATGGCGACGACTACGTCATCAACGGCCAGAAGATGTGGACGTCGTTGATCGCGTACGCCGACTACGTATGGCTGGCCGTCCGGACCAACCCGGAGGCCAAGAAGCACCGGGGTATCTCGATGCTCATCGTCCCGACCACCGCCGAAGGTTTCTCCTGGACGCCGGTGCACACCATGTCCGGTGTCGACACCAGTGCCACCTACTACCAGGACGTGCGCGTACCCAAGTCCGCACTTGTCGGCGAGGAGAACGCCGGCTGGAAACTCGTCACCAACCAGCTCAACCACGAACGGGTGGCGCTGGTCTCGGCGCAGCCGATCTACGTGGCGCTGAGCGGCGTGCGCGAGTGGGCGCAGAACACCAAGGACATCCACGGCAAACGGCTCATCGACTCCGAGTGGGTGCAGCTCAACCTGGCCCGGGTGCATGCCAAGGCCGAGGTGCTCAAACTCATCAACTGGGAGCTGGCGTCAGCCTCCGATTCCGCACCGTCACCGGCCGACGCCTCGGCCGCCAAGGTGTACGGCACCGAACTCGCCACCGAGGCCTACCGGCTGTTGATGGAGGTGCTCGGCACCTCGGCGACACTGCGCGCGGGATCACCCGGTGCGCTGCTGCGCGGGCGCATCGAGCGCATGCACCGCTCGGCGTTGATCCTGACGTTCGGCGGTGGCACCAACGAGATCCAGCGCGACATCATCGGCATGGTCGCTCTCGGCCTGCCCCGAGTGAACCGGTAGGAGGAGCTCGCATGGATTTCTCGACCACGGAAGCCGCCGACGACCTGGGTGGACTGGCCCGCACCATCACCGAATCGGTGTGCACCCCCGAACATCAGCGTGAACTCGATGGACTGGAGCAACGGTTCGACAAGGAGTTGTGGCGCAAGTTGATCGACGCGGACATCCTGTCCACGGCGGCCCCGGAAGACCTGGGCGGCGGCGGGTTCGGAGTGCTCGAGCAGGTGGCCGTGCTGGTGGCGCTCGGCAGGCAGGTCGCCGCCGTCCCCTATCTGGAGTCGGTGGTCCTGGCCGCGGGAGCGTTGGCGAAGTTCGGAACCGAGGCGCTTCACCAGCAGTGGGCGGCGCCGGCGGTCCAGGGCCAGAAGGTGCTGACCATCGCTCCCGACGGTGACATGGGTGAAGGCCCGGTGCAGGCGGCGGTCACCGACAACGGGTATCGCCTGACCGGCGCCCGCACCCAGGTGGCCTACGGCCCGGTGGCCGACGCCTTTCTGGTTCCGGCCGAAACCGGCTCCGGTACAGCGGTTTTCCTGGTGGCCGCCGACGATCCCGGGGTCACCGTCACCTCGCTGGAGACCACGGGCCTGGGCAGCGTCGGACATCTCGAACTCAACGGTGTCGAGCTGGGTGCGGACAGGTTGGTAGGCGATCAGGAGGTGCTGGACTGGTTGCGCACCGGGGCACTGCTGGGACGCAGCGCCTTCCAGCTCGGCGTCCTCGAACGGGCGCTCGAACTGACCGCTTCCTACGCCCGCGAGCGTGAGCAGTTCGACCGCCCGATCGGCAGTTTCCAGGCGGTGTCCTCGAGGTTGGCCGACGGATACATCGACATCAAGGGGCTGCGCCTGACGCTGACCCAGGCGGCGTGGCGGCTGTCGGAGGATCTGCCCGCCGAGATCGATGTCCGTTCGGCCGCGTTCTGGGCTGCCGAAGCGGGACACCGTGTTGCGCACACCACTGTTCACGTACACGGGGGCGTGGGCATCGACATGGACCACCCGGTGCATCGGTACTTCCTGGCGGCCAAACAAACAGAATTCGCTCTCGGCAGCGCCACCGGCGCACTGTTGGCGATCGGCCGCGAACTGGCCGACACTCCCGTCTAGGCGATGACCGAGTCCACTCGAGGCCCTACCGTCACCGGCCTGCTGGCACCGCTGGCGGGTGTGGAGGACCGGGGTGTGTCCGCCATCGCGGCAGACACCGTCTCCTTCGTCTCCTGGCGCGAGCACATCCAGGCCGGCGCCGACCTGGCCGCGGCGTTACGGGCCAGGCTCGACCCCGGGAAACCTCCTCATATCGGTGTGTTGCTGGGCAATACACCGTTCTTCTGCACGGTCCTGGTGGCGGCGGCCCTCGGCGGGCTGGTGCCGGTGGGGCTGAATCCCACTCGGCGCGGGGCGGCCCTACAACGCGATATCGACCACGCCGACTGCCAGTTCGTGCTGGCCGACCACGCCAGCGCGCAACCCGGTATCCAAGCCCTGGATGTCGAATCCGATTCGTGGAACGCGGAATTGGCTTCACACCGGGGAGCGCCGGTCACCTTCCCGGCGGTTGATCCCGACGACTTGTTCATGCTGATCTTCACCTCCGGCACCAGCGGCGACCCCAAGGCGGTGCGCTGCACCCACGCCAAGGTGGCGTTCCCCGGAGTGATGTTGGCCGAACGGTTCGGGCTGGGGCCGCAGGACACCTGCTATCTGTCGATGCCCCTCTTCCATTCGAACGCGATCATGGCCGGCTGGGGCCCCGCGGTGGCGGCGGGCGCCTCGATCGCGTTGCGGCGCCGCTTTTCGGCATCACAGTTCTTGCCCGACGTGCGCCGCTTCGGCGCCACCTACGCCAACTATGTGGGTAAACCGCTGTCGTACATCCTGGCCACGGAACCTCGTGACGACGACGCCGACAACCCGTTGCGTGTCGCCTACGGCAACGAGGGCGCCCCGCGTGACCTCGACCGGTTCGCGCGGCGTTTCGGTGTGCAGGTGGTCGACGGGTTCGGCTCCAGCGAGGGCGGAGTGGCGATCGCCCGGACCCCCGACACCCCGGACGGCGCCTTGGGGCCGTTGGCCAACGGAGTGTCGATCGTCGACGTCGACACCGGTGAACCCTGCCCGCCGGGTGTCGTGGGTGAACTGGTGAACCTCACCGGTGCGGGACAGTTCATGGGCTACTACAACGATCCCGACGCCGAGGCGCAGCGCATGGCCGGGGGGATCTACCACAGCGGCGACCTGGCCTACCGCGACGAGGCGGGGTTCGCGTATTTCGCAGGCCGCCTTGGTGATTGGATGCGCGTCGACGGCGAGAACCTGGGCACAGCGCCCATCGAGCGGATTCTGGCGCGCTACCCCGGCGTCGTCGAAGCCGCCGTGTACCCCATACCCGACCCGGACGTGGGTGATCAGGTGATGGCGGCGCTGGTGCTGTCTGCTGATGCCCCGTTCGACGTCGAGGACTTCCACACGTTCCTGTCCAGCCAGAGCGACCTCGGGCCCAAGCAGTGGCCGTCCTACATCCGGATCGCCCAACGCCTGCCCCGCACCGAGACCTTCAAGATCCTCAAACGGCAGCTGTCGGCAGAAGGTCTGGACTGCGCCGACGCGGTGCACACGATCAGCCGTCCCAGCCGCCGGGCGCCGGTCTGAGATGGCCGACTGGCACGAGCACTGCGATGTCCTGGTGGCCGGCTCCGGCGCCGGCGGTGTGACCGGCGCCTACACGGCGGCCCGTGAAGGCCTCGAGGTGACATTGCTCGAAGCGACCGAGAAGTACGGTGGCACAACGGCATACTCCGGCGGCGGCGGTATGTGGTTTCCCGCCAACGCGGTGTTACAGAGAGCCGGCAGCGACGACACCATCGACGACGCGCTCGAGTACTACACGGCGGTCGTCGGTGACCGGACCCCACGCGCCCTGCAGGAGGCCTACGTCCGTGGGGGCGCCCGCCTGATCGACTACCTCGAGACCGATGAGCTGTTGAAGTTCCAGGTGCTGCCCTGGCCTGACTACTTCGGCGCGGCCCCCAAAGCTCGGGCCGACGGTATGCGGCACATCGCCGCAAAGGCGCTGCGGGTCTCGGTCGCCCCCGATCTTCGCGAGTTGGTGCGTGGACCGCTGGACACCGACCGACTGGGAGCCGCCGTACCGGAGGACTACTACGTCGGGGGACGCGCCCTCATCGCACGATTCCTGGCGGCAGCGCGCCGATTTCCGAACAGTT
This sequence comes from Mycolicibacterium sp. SMGY-1XX, assembly GCF_059132455.1. Classification (NCBI taxonomy): domain Bacteria; kingdom Bacillati; phylum Actinomycetota; class Actinomycetes; order Mycobacteriales; family Mycobacteriaceae; genus Mycobacterium; species Mycolicibacterium sp. SMGY-1XX. The sequence goes on along the minus strand of NZ_CP101139.1, from coordinate 695,507 downwards.
CGGCACGGCTGAACACCGAGTTGGTCGAGTTGGTGGTCGACGACGGTGCGGTGGTCGGTGCGGTGGTGGACTCCGGCGGGGAACGTCGCGCGATCCACGCCCGCCGCGGGGTACTGCTGGCCGCGGGCGGTTTCGAACACAACGAGGCGATGCGCGCACAGTACGGGGTGCCGGGTTCGTCACGGGACACCATGGGGCCGTGGGGGAATCGCGGCTCGGCGCATCTGGCGGCAATCGCGGCGGGCGCGGATGTCGATCTGATGGAACAAGCCTGGTGGTCGCCCGGGCTCACCCACCCTGATGGTCGCTCCGCTTTTGCGCTGTGGTTCACCGGCGGCATCTTCGTCGACGACAACGGGCGCCGGTTCGTCAACGAATCGCTTGCCTACGACCGACTGGGCCGCGCCGTGGTTGCGGCGATGGCCGACGGATCGGTGACCCTGCCGTACTGGATGATCTACGACGACACCGAAGGTGTTGTGCCCCCGGTGAAGGCCACCAACGTGTCCATGGTCGCCCCTGAGCAGTACGTCGCTGCCGGGTTGTGGCACACCGCGCACAGTCTCGACGAGCTCGCCACCCGGATAGGGGTACCGCCGGCCAATCTGGTGCAGACCGTCGACCGGTTCAACCAGTTCGTCGCCCAAGGTGTGGACCGCGATTTCGGCCGCGGTGACGAACCGTATGACCGTGTCTTCTCGGGCGGGGCCTCACCGCTTCACCCGATCACCAAGGCCCCGTTTCATGCGGCGGCGTTCGGGCTCTCGGATCTGGGCACCAAAGGTGGTCTGAGAACCGACGACGTAGGACGGGTGCTGGACACGACAGGCACCGTCATCCGCGGGCTGTATGCGGCCGGCAACACCATGGCAGCGCCGAGTGGGACCACCTACCCGGGCGGCGGAAATCCGATAGGTACCAGCATGGTCTTCAGCCACGTGGCCGTGCTCGACATGTCAGAAGGGTTCGGGCGATGACTGATATCCGCGAGATCGACACGGGCGCGGCGATGACGCGCTTCGCACGAGGCTGGCACTGCCTGGGTCTGGCCGAGGACTTCCGCGATGGAAAGCCGCACGGCATAGACGCTTTCGGAACCCGCCTCGTGGTGTTCGCCGATAGCACCGGCGCGTTGCAGGTGCTCGACGGCTACTGCAGGCACATGGGCGGTGACCTCGCCCACGGCTCGGTCAAGGGCGATGAGGTGGCCTGCCCGTTCCATGACTGGCGTTGGGGTGGTGACGGCAAGTGCAAGCTGGTGCCGTACGCCAAGCGCACACCCCGGCTGGCGCGCACCCGCAGCTGGCCCACCACCGAGGTCAACGGTCAGCTACTGATGTGGCACGACCCCGAAGGCTCGACTCCCGCACCGGAACTGACTCCTCCCACCATCGAGGGGTACGACGAGGGCCGGTGGTCGCCGTGGCAGTGGAGTTCGGTGCTCATCGAGGGTGCGCACTGCCGCGAGATCGTCGACAACAACGTCGACATGGCGCACTTCTTCTACATCCATCACGCCTACCCGACATACTTCAAGAACGTCATCGATGGCCACACCGCCAGTCAGTTCATGGAGTCCAAACCGCGGCCCGACTACACCGCAGACCCCGACAAGCTCTGGGAGGGAACATATCTGCGCTCCGAGGCGACCTACTTCGGGCCGGCCTACATGATCAACTGGCTGCACAACGACCTGGGCCCTGGATTCACCGTAGAGGTCGCCTTGATCAATTGCCACTACCCGGTGACGCACAACTCGTTCACGCTCCAGTGGGGCGTGTCCGTGCAGGCGATGCCGGGGCTGCCCGCGGACAAGGCGGCCAAACTGGCCGCCGCGATGAACCGGTCGTTCGGGGACGGGTTCCTCGAGGACGTCGCGATCTGGAAGAACAAGACCCGCATCGACAACCCGTTGCTCACCGAAGAGGACGGCGCGGTGTATCAGCACCGCCGCTGGTACGAGCAGTTCTATGTGGATGCCGCCGACGTCACCGCCGAGATGACCGATCGGTTCGAGCAGGAGGTCGACACCACCCACGCCTATGACATCTGGCAGCAGGAGGTTCAGGACAACCTCGCGAAGCGGGTTAATGTCGAAGTGTGAGTTATCGCGAGCTGCCACCACCGGCACCGCTGCGCGAGCTGGCTGAATGCATCTGGGTTTCGGACGGTGCCCGGCGCGCACGGGTGCTGCCGGACGGCTGTATGGATCTCATCACGCTCGACGGTGAAGTGGTGGTCGCCGGGCCCGACACCACTGCGCACCTGAGTCGGCAAGACGAAGCCGCGGCAGGTATCCGGTTCCGGCCGGGGGCACTCCCCCGGCTGCTCGCGGTGCCGGCCGCCGACCTGCGTGACCGACGGGTCCCGCTGCGGGACCTGCGACCCGAGTTGTCCGGGGCGCCTCCGCTGACGGCCGCACTGCGGCTGTTGGATTCGGAGACGTCCACGACCACCTCGCCCTGGTCCCTGGCTCTGCTTCGTGAGGTCACCGCGCGGCTGGCCGCTGGGACCCCGGTGCGCGCCGTGGCCGAGGACGCCGGTTACTCGGCCCGCAACCTGCAACGGCAATGTGGCGCGGTGTACGGCTATCCCCCGGCGACACTGCGGCGCGTTCTGCGGTTCCGCCGGGCGTTGACCATGGTGCGTGCGGGTGTGCCGGCCGCGGACGCGGCGGCACGCGCGGGTTATGCCGACCAACCGCACCTCCACCGGGACGTACGCGATCTGGCGGGAGTACCGCTGGGTCAGCTCGCCAATGCGGCGAACAGATCCACGGACGTACCGTCCGGGTCCTCGACCGTCGCGTAGCGCTGACCCCACGGCGCGTCGAACGGCTTCAACATGCCGGCGTGCCCGGCGGCGGTCAGCGTCGTGAACAGTGTGTCCACCTCCTCCGGAGTGGCCACCCCGAAGGCCAGCGCCACCCGTCCCGCCGACTCCGGGGCCGTCCACCCCGGATGCATACCGGCGATCACCTCTTCGGTGTCGAAGGCCAGTTTGTTGCCGCCGGGCAGCGCCACCTCGACGTGTGGCCCGTCGGCGGCGGGCACGTCGAGGCCGAGCAGCCGGTAGAACTCCAACGCCCGCTGCAGGTCGCCGGTGACGATCTCGAACACCACTGATGTCGGTTGAATGCTCATGGACTCCACGCTAGGCAGGCCAGACGCCGCCGTCGTGAACAAATCGGACAACCCGTCGTCAGCCCAGCAGGGACGGAACCATTGCCTCGATCAGATGCGGTCCGGGCTCGTCGAATGCCTTCTGCAGAGCGGCGACGAGTTCCTCGCCGGTGGTGACCCGTTGCGCCGGGACCCCCATGCCCTGGGCGATCGACACGAAATCCAGTGTGGGACGGCTGATGTCGAGCAGGTCGCGCGCTTTGGGTCCCGGGGCGTCCGCAGCCTCGGCGCCGACACGTTGCAGTTCGACCCGAAGGATGTCGTAGACCCCGTTGTTGTAGACCACGGTGGTGATGTTCAGGTTCTCCCGGGCTTGGGTCCACAACGCCGTTGCGGTGTACATGGCCGAGCCGTCGGCTTGCAGCGAGAGCACCGGGCGGTCCGGAGCGGCGATCGCGGCGCCGATCGCCGCGGGCAATCCGTACCCGATAGCGCCACCGGTCAGGGTCAGCACGTCGTGTGCGGGCGCGCCGGCGGTGGCGGCGGGCAGTCCGACTCCCCCGGTGTTGGCCTCGTCGACGATGATCGCGTTCTCGGGGAGCAGCGCGCCGACGGCCTCGGCCACCTTCATCGCGTTCAGCTCGCCGGTGGGGGCGGCGGGACGAGTTGATGCGGCCACCGGCGGTTCCACGTCCGCCGCGATCTCGTCGGCCAGCGCCGACAACGCCGCAGCCGCGCCGGCGTGGCCTGCCAGCACGTGCACATGGCAGCCGTCGGGCACGAGGTCACTTCGCCTGCCGGGGTAGGCGAAGAACGACACCGGGGAACTGGCGCCGGCGAGGATCAGATGCTGCGCACCTGCCAGCTGAGCTTCGGCCGCCTCGGCGAAATAAGCCAGGCGCTCGACGGGCGGGATGCCGGCCCCGCGCTCCAAGCGGGTGGGAAACGTCTCGCACAGCCACCGTGCTCCGGACGCGGATGCAACACGCGCCGCCGCGGAAAGTCCGGGCAGCCGGTTGGCGTCACCTCCGGTGAACAGCACAGTCGGGGCACCGGAGCGCAGCACGTGCGCGGCCGTGGCCACCGCGTCGGCGTCGACGGATTCGACGGAGGTGAGCGCACCGCGCGCGGTCACTGCCGCACCGCCGGTCCAGGACACGTCCGCGGGCAGGATCAGCGTGGCGACCTGCCCGTTGCGCGCGGCCGCGACCGCCTCGGCCGCGTCGCGGGAGACCGTATCCGGACTGGTGCATCGTTTCACCCAGCCGGACACATTGCTCGCCAGCGCCTCGATATCCGATTCCAGCGGCGCGTCATAGTCCTTGTGGGTCAACGCATGGTCACCGACCACCACCACGAGCGGGACCTTGGCACGGCGCGCATTGTGCAGGTTGGCGATCGCATTGCCCAGCCCAGGCCCGAGATGCAGCAGCACCACAGCCGGCTGTTCGGCGATCCGGGCGTACCCGTCGGCGGCCCCGGACGCCACCCCCTCGAACAGCGCCAACACCGCCCGCATCTCGGTCACCGAATCCAGCGCCGCCACGAAGTGCATCTCCGATGTGCCGGGATTGGCGAAGCAGACCCCGACACCGCCGTCGACGAGAGTGGTCAGCAGGGCCTGGGCTCCGTTCACGGGAGCCAACATACCGGCGCGCTGTCACAGCCCGTCGCTACCATCGCGCCATGCCCTTGGCCGAAGAGCTCATCAACGAGGCGACGGCGGTCGCGTTGGCCGGCGCCGTGGAACAGGCCACCGGCACCGCTGCGGCGAGCCTGCGCGCAGCGAGCACCGCCCTGGCACCGTTGCCGTTGCGGGCCCGCTCCGACCTGCTCCGCGATGCCCTACTCAACGATGTTCCCGGCGACTTCGCTGCGTTGGCCGCGGCGGTGCGCGCCTGCGCGCCGTCGTTGACCGGCTGGATGGTCTGGCCGGTCACCACGGCCGTCGCCGAGCGCGCCGTGTCCGATGCCAGCGCAGCCGCCTTCGATGACGCCATGGGGTTGCTGGCCGAGCTGACGGGCCTGCTGACCGCGGAGTTCGCCATCCGCCCACTGCTGCGCCATGACGTCGACCGGGCGCTGCCCATCGTCGTCAAGTGGACCGCGTCGTCCGACCCCGCCGTCCGTCGCCTCGCCTCCGAGGGCACCCGCCCGTATCTGCCGTGGGCCACCAGGGTCCCGCAGATACTCAGCGCACCGGGTGTCATGGTGCCCGTGCTCGATGCGCTGTACCGCGATCCCGACACCGCGGTCCGCCGTTCGGTGGCCAACCACCTCAACGATCTGAGCCGCGATCACACTGATCTGGTGGTCGACACCGCGGCCCGCTGGCTTGCGGCACCGGATGACAACACACCGGCCTTGGTGCGTCACGCTTTACGCACCCTGGTCAAGCGCGGCGAACCGAAGGCTCTGCGGCTCTTGGGCTTTGGTGCGGCGACAGTGACCATCGACGGACCCGTACTGAGCCGGTCCCGGGTGCCGTTCGGCGCGGACGTCGAACTGCGGGCCACTGTTCGCAACGACGGCGAGGAATCCGCCCGGCTGGCCATCGACTACGCCGTCCACCATCGCAAGGCCAACGGGGCCCAGGTGGCGAAGGTCTTCAAGCTGACGACCAGGACCCTGGCCCCCGGCGAAGCGGTGACGGTGACGAAGGTGCATTCGTTCCGGCCGATCACCACCCGCAGGTACTACCCCGGCGCACACGCAGTCGATATCCGGGTCAACGGGATCACTTCGGCGTCAACCGAATTCGATCTACTGCCGGACTGACCGCCTCAGGAGTCCGGGATACCCGCCTGCAGTTTGGCCATCACCTGTTGCAGGTTGAAACTGGCCGACTTCTGTCGCTGCGGGAACTCGACGAGTGTCTGCAGCATCTGACTGACGTAGACCTGTGCCGGTGTGAAGACGAAGACCCGGTCGAGCACCCAATCGAAGTAGGTGTTGGACGTGATGTCGGCACGTTCGTAGGGATCGGTACGCAGGTTGAACAGTTTCGGCGCTCGAAGTTCGGTGTACGGCTCGAGCCAGATCCTCAGGGTGCCGGTGGCCCTCTGTTCCAGGAACACGATCTTCCAGTTGTCGTACCGAAGCCCGGTCAGATCACCGTCGTCGGACACGTAGAAGAAGTGCCTGCGTGGGCTCTTGTCGACCGCGCCGGTGATGTAGTCCAGCTGGTTGTGCCCGTCGAGGTGCACCTTGTAGGTGGTTCCCCCGAGGTCGGTCCCCTTCTTCAACCGCTCGGCGATGTCAACGTCGCCGGCCGCGGCCAGCAGCGTCACGAACCAGTCGTTGTGACTGACGATCCCATTGAGCACTGAGGCTGCGGGGATGCGCCCCGGCCAGCGCACCAGGGCCGGAACTCGGTAGGCACCTTCCCAGTTGGAGTTCTTCTCATTGCGAAACGGCGTCATGCCGGCGTCGGGCCAGCTGTTCATGTGGGGTCCGTTGTCGGTGGAGTACATGACGATGGTGTCGTCGGCTATACCCAGCTCATCCAGGGTGTTCAGCAGGTCGCCGACGATATCGTCATGGTCGAGCATGGTGTCGTGGTACTCGGACTGGCCTTCGCCCGCGCGCCCGATACTCTCCGGCTTGGGGTGGGTGCGGAAGTGCATGTGCGTGGAGTTGAACCACACGAAGAACGGCGTCTGCGCCTCATGCTGTCGTTTGATGAAGTCGATTGCGGCGTCACGGAATTCGTCGTCGCAGGTCTCCATGCGCTTCCGGGTCAGCGGACCGGTGTCCTCGATGCGCTGGGTGCCGTCGCCGTTGGCCCAGGTGTGCAAGACACCACGGGGCCCGAACTTCTTGCGGAATTTGGGGTTCTTCGGGTAGTCGACGTTCTCCGGCTCCTCTTCGGCGTTGAGGTGGTACAGGTTGCCGAAGAACTCGTCGAAACCGTGCATGGTGGGCAGGAATTCGTCCCGGTCGCCCAGATGGTTCTTCCCGAACTGACCCGTGGCGTAGCCCTGGGCCTTCAGCGCCGTGGCAATGGTCGGGTCTTCGGCCTGCAGACCCACGGGTGCACCCGGCATTCCCACCTTGGTGAGGCCGGTACGGTACGGGTTCTGCCCGGTGATGAAAGCGGCTCGCCCTGCGGTGCAACTCTGTTCACCGTAATAGTCGGTGAACAGCGCACCCTCGCGTGCGATTCGATCGATGTTGGGTGTTCGGTACCCCATCAGTCCGTTGCTGTAGCAGCTCAGATTGCTCTGACCGATGTCATCGCCCCAGATGATGAGAATGTTCGGTTTGTCGCTCACCGCGGCGCTCCTTCAGGACGGGCGCCATCTGCTGGATGCCCACGACGCGGGATGTTAGTCGGCTCGCCTCGTCGGGGAAGCCACTATCGGAAAGGACATCGCCGAATCAGTTCCCGCGGATGCCGTCCAACCGCATGGTGGCGTCCTCGAAACCGGCGACCAACTCAGCGATGATGTCGGCGACCGGTCGGATCTCGTTCATCCGGCCGACGATCTGGCCGACGGGCATCGCGACGGTCGTCGGGTCGGTGGACTCACTCATCCGCTGATGGGCCTCGCTGACCAGGATGTTCTGCAGCGGCATCGGCAGCGGCTCCGGGGCGCCCTCGGCGTCCCAGGCGTCGGTCCACCGGCTCTTGAGCAGCCGGGCAGGCTTGCCGGTGTAGATCCGGCGCCGCACGGTGTCACTGGACTCGGCCGCCAGCAGTGCCTGCTGGATCACCGAGGTGCCGCCTTCGGTGCGCACCCCCAGGTCGTACTCGGCTGCGGTCAGGAACGCCGATCCCATCCAGACGCCGTGGGCACCGAGCGCCAACGCGGCGGCCACCTGCCTACCGGTACCGATACCACCCGCCGCGAGCACGGCGGCGCTCTCACCAACCGCGTCGACGATTTCCGGCCACAGAACCATCGACCCGATTTCACCGGTGTGCCCGCCGGCCTCATGGCCTTGGGCGACGACGATGTCGACGCCGTTGTCGACATGTCGTCGGGCATGTTTGGCCGACCCGGCCAGCGCCGCCACCGGAACCCCGGCCGCGTGGGCCTGGTCGATGACGTCCTTCGGAGGCGAACCCAACGCGTTGGCGATGAGCTTGATGGGGTGTTTGAGCGCCACCTCGACGTGGCTGCGCGCCACCGAATGCAGCCAGCCCAGCACCCCTTCGGACTTTTCCTCGTCCTCGGCCAGTGGCGGCACGCCCAGGTCTGCGAGGGTCTTGTCGACGAATTCGCGATGCGTCTGCGGGATCAGTTTGTTGATGTCGACGCTGGTGCCCTCGGTGGGGACCTTGGCGGGCATCACGATGTCGACGCCGTAGGGCAAGCCGCCGGTGTTCTCATCCATCCACTGCAGGACGTTCTCGAGGTCATCGGCGTCGTTGAAGCGCACGCAGCCCAGCACGCCCAGCCCCCCGGCCTTGCTGACCGCGGCGGCCACCTTCTCCGACGGGGTGAAGACGAAGATCGGGTACTCGATCCCGAACCGGTCACAGAGTTCGGTTTTCATGCTCCCACTGCTCCTGCCGCGTGTTTGGCGTGGACGTCATCGGCGGGCCGTTCCTCGGTGGTGTCCTTGGCCCAGCGGTAGTCGGGCTTGCCCGCGGGTGAGCGTTTGATCTCGTCGACCAGCCACAGGCTGCGCGGCACCTTGTAGCCGGCGATCTCGGTGCGCACGAAGGCATCCAGTTCCGCCAGCGTCGGGCGGGTGCCCTCGCGTGGGTGCACCACGGCGGCGACATGTTGGCCGAAGCGTTCGTCGGGAACACCCACCACCAGGGCGTCGAAGACGTCCGGATGGCCCTTGAGCGCGGCCTCCACCTCTTCGGGGTAGATCTTCTCGCCACCGGAATTGATGGACACCGAACCGCGGCCGAGCATCGTGACGGTGCCGTCGGCCTCGACCTCGGCGTAGTCACCGGGAATGGCATAGCGCACGCCGTTGAACGTCTTGAACGTCTCGGCCGTTTTTTTCTCGTCCTTGAAATACCCGACCGGGATGTGTCCGCGCTTGGCGATCACCCCGCGCACACCCGACCCCGGTGTGACCTCGTTGCCGTTCTCGTCGAGCACCACGGTGTTCTTGTCGATGGTGACGCGCGGACCACCGGTGTGCGACTGGCCTTTGGCCACCACGCTGGTGCCGCCGAAACCGGTCTCCGAGGATCCGATGGAGTCGGTGATGATGCGGTTGGGCAGCAGTTCGAGGAACTTCTCTTTGAGGCTGGTGGAGAACAGCGCCGCCGTGCTGGCGAGCAGGAACAGCGATGACAGATCGTATTCGTTTCCCGCGTCCTGGTGGGCCAGGAGTGCATCCAGCAGCGGGCGGGCCATCGCGTCACCGGTGAAGAACAGCAGGTTCACCTTGTGGTCGTGAATGGCTTTCCAGACCTCGTCGGCGTTGAATTCCGGCGCCAGCACCACGGTTTGGCCGGAAAACAGCGCCATCCAGGTGGCCGACTGTGTGGCGCCGTGGATCATCGGCGGAATCGGGTACCGGATCATCGGGTTGTTCTCGGCGGCCTGCTTGGCCAGGTCGTACTCGTCTTTGATCGGCTCACCCGTGGCGAAGTCGGTGCCGCCGAACAACACCCGGTAGATGTCCTCGTGGCGCCACATCACGCCCTTCGGGAAGCCGGTGGTGCCGCCGGTGTAGAGCAGGTAGATGTCGTCTTCGCTGCGGGGGCCGAAGTCGCGTTCCGGCGAGCCCTGCGCCAGCGCGGCTTCGAACTCGACACCGCCGTATCCGCCGAAATCGTCATCGGAGCCGTCTTCCACCACCAGAACCGTCTTGACGTTCGGCGTCTCGGGCAGCACATTGGCCACGCGGTCGGAGTACCGGCGCTCATGGATCAGCGCCACCATGTCGGAGTTCTCGAACAGGTACTTCAGTTCGCCCTCGACGTAGCGGAAGTTGATGTTCACCAGGATGGCACCGGCTTTGACGATGCCGAGCATCCCGATCACGATTTCGATCCGGTTCCGGCAATACAGCCCGACCTTGTCGTCCTTCTTGACACCCTGGTCGATGAGATAGTGGGCCAGGCGGTTGGCCTTGTCCTCCAACTGGGCATAGGTCAGCTGCTCGTCACCCGAGATCAGGGCGACACGGTCAGGCACAGCGTCGATGGCGTGCTCGGCGAGATCGGCAATGTTCAGGGCCACGGAACCCAAACTAGAACGTGTTACATTTCAAGACAAGTCTCAAGCGAAGATGCAGGAAGGCGGCCCCTTGTGAGCGAGCCCCAGAAAGAGCCCGACGCCCTCGTTGAGCAGCGCGGACACACCCTGATCGTGACGCTCAACCGGCCGCAGGCGCGCAACGCACTTTCCACTGAGATGCTCTCGATAATGGTCGAAGCCTGGGACCGCGTCGACAGCGACCCGGAGATCCGGACGTGCATCCTCACCGGCGCCGGCGGCTACTTCTGTGCCGGCATGGACCTCAAGGCCGCGACGGCCAAACCGCCGGGCGACTCCTTCAAGGACGGCAGCTATGACCCGTCGCGCATCGACGGTCTGCTCAAGGGGCGCCGCCTGACGAAACCACTGATCGCTGCCGTCGAGGGCCCCGCGATCGCGGGCGGTACCGAGATCCTGCAGGGCACCGACATCCGCATCGCCGGTGAGAGCGCCAAATTCGGCATCTCCGAGGCGAAGTGGAGCCTCTATCCGATGGGTGGGTCCGCGGTGCGCCTGGTGCGCCAGATCCCGTACACCATTGCCTGCGATCTGCTGCTGACCGGACGCCACATCACTGCCGCGGAGGCGCTCGAGTACGGCCTGATCGGCTACGTGGTGCCCGACGGCTCCGCCTTGGACAAGGCCCTCGAGATCGCCGAGGTGATCAACAACAACGGGCCACTGGCCGTGCAGGCCATCCTGCGCTCGATCCGGGAGACCGAGGGCCTGCACGAGAACGACGCCTTCAAGATCGACACCAAGATCGGTATCGAGGTGTTCCTGTCCGACGACGCCAAAGAAGGCCCGCGGGCGTTCAAAGAGAAGCGGGCGCCGAAGTTCCAGATGAAGTAGCGATTTCGGCGCGCTCGTAACCGCTGAGCGGTTACGAGCGCGCCGAAATCCCTAGTTGACCCGGGCGCTGGGGGTGAAGACCACCGGCATCGACTCCAGGCCGCTGACGAAGTTGGCCGGCCGCAACGGCAATGCAGAGGGATCCGCCAGGCGCAGATCGGGCAGCCGCTGCAGCACCTTGCCCAGCATCAACTTCAGCTCCAAGCGGGCCAGCTGATTGCCCAGGCAGAAGTGCGAGCCGAAGCCGAAAGCGACGTGGCTGTTCGGATTTCGATCGATGCGGAAGTTGTCCGGATCACCGAAGACCGCCTCGTCGAAGTTCGCGGACTCGAACATCAGCATGATCTTCTCGCCGGCCTTCAGCGATGTGCCGTGGAATTCGGTGTCGGCCGTCAAGGTGCGGCACATGTTCTTCACCGGCGAGGTCCAGCGCAGCATCTCCTCGATGGCCCCGGGTAGCAGCTCGGGGTCGGCCACCAGACTCTCCCACTGGTCCTGATGGCGCAGAAGCTGTTCGGTGCCGCCGGAGAGGGTGTGCCGCGTGGTCTCGTCGCCACCGATGAGGATCAACAGCGTCTCGAAGACGATCTCGTCGTCGGACATCCGCTCGCCGTCGACCTCGGCGTTGACCAGGATGGAGAACAGGTCATCGGTCGGCTCGGCTCGCCGCTTGGTGATGACGTTCTTGGTGAATTCCGTGTAGGCGGCGAACGTCTCCATCAGCTTCATGATGGTCTGCTCGTCCACGGTGGAACTCAGCCCGCACACCAGGTCGTCGGACCACTTCAGCAGCATCTCGCGTTCTTCGGGGAGCACGCCGAGCATGTCGCCGATGACCGCCATCGGCAGGGGCGCGGCGATGTCGCGGACGAAATCGGCCTCTCCCCGCTCGCACACCCCGTCGATCAAGGTGTCGCACAACCTCTCGATCGAGGGCACTTTGTCCATCACGCGTTTGCGGGTGAAGCCGGAGTTGACGAGCTTGCGCCGCAACACATGTGCGGGGTCGTCCATGTCGATCATGTAGGGCATACCGGGTTGGTCCGGCCGGATACCGCCGGTGTTGGAGAACAACTCCGGATTGCGCTCGGCGTCGAGCACCGCCTGGTACGTGGCGGCGGCGGCCAGGCCGTTGCGGTCGCGGAACACCGGCTGGTTGGCGCGCATCCACCGGTAGGCCTCACGCGCGTTGCCGTCGGCGTAGAAGTTGCCGTCGGCCAGGTCGACGTCGAGGCCGGGCAGTGTGCTCGTCATGGATGATCTCCTGCTCGTCGGTGGGTGCTCAGTGCGAAATCACTAGGGCGTCAGCGAAAGTCATGTCGACGTTGGCCGCTGAACTCGACACGAGCGCACGTCTGGGCAAGCCCAGGGATGCCAGTTCGCGTGCGTAGGGATGTTCGCCGAGTCGGAGGACGACACCACCGGGCCGGTACCGCACACCCGAGAGCACCATCTCCCCCGCGGTTTCGCGGGTGACACCGTCGAGGTGTGAGTACGTCGAATGCACCTGCTTGCGGCCGGTGAGCGCCGCGGGTGTCGGCAGACCGGGCCGGAACTCCATGCTGACCACCCGTTGGCCGTCGATGCTGACATCGAAGCCGAACTGACGCCCGTTACGAACGGTGAAGTCCGCCATCACTTTCGGATAACCCCAGATGGTGCGGCCGGCCTCCAGTGTGAACGGCTGATCGACGGGCAGATGGTGCACGAAGGCACCCGCCGACTGCAGCGCCTTCACACCGGTGGCCGTAGAGCCCGGCGGATTCACCATCACGTTGGTGCCGTACTCGTAGTACTGGCCCAGGTCGGTGTCTTCGTAGCGCATCAGCATCAGCACCACGAGCGCCTTGCCCCGTCCGAAGCGGCAGACCTGCAGGCCGCTGTAGTCGATCATCCGCTGGGCAGCATCAGCGTCGACGGCGAACATCGCGGTGTGCTGGTGCGCGGTCCGCACGCGGACCGGCATGGTCAGGACGGTGCCGGCGATGGTGTGCTGAGAGGTGGCTTGGCTCACACCGTCAATCTAGAACGTGTTCTAGACACATCGCAAGAAGTGTCTACACGAGCTGGGCCAACTCCTGGATCTGCTCGACGGAGCGGGCGCCGATCACCATCATGGTGACGCCGGCCTCTTCCCAGACCTTGATCTGGGACTTCACGTGGTCGACATCGCCGACGATGGCCGCGTCATCGACCAGCTCGTCGGGAATCACCTTGGCCGCTTCGTCTTTTCGGTTGCTGCGGAACAGCTCGGTCACCTCGTCGACCACCTCCGAGTAGCCCATGCGGCGGTACACATCGGCGTGGAAGTTGGTGTCTTCGGCCCCCATTCCGCCCATGTAGAGCGCCAGGAACGGCTTGATCATCTCGAACACCGCCGGACGGTCATCGGTGACCACCACCTGGGCCGTCGCGCAGATCTCGAAGGTCTCGCGAGTCCGGCGCGCGCCCGGGCGGGCGAATCCCTCATCGAGCCAGGAGTTGTAGGTGTCGGCCATCCGGGGGGTGTAGAAGATCGGCAGCCAGCCGTCGCAGATCTCGGCCGCCAGCGCCACGTTCTTCGGGCCTTCGGCGCCGAGCATCACCGGGATGTCGGCGCGCAGCGGATGGGTGATCGGCTTGAGTGGCTTGCCCAACCCGGACGTGCCTTCGCCCGTGAGAGGCAGCGGATAGTGCGGGCCCGCACTGGTCACCGGGGCTTCGCGAGCCCAGACCTGGCGCAGGATGTCGATGTACTCGCGGGTGCGCGCCAGCGGCTTCGGGAACTTCGCGCCGTACCACCCCTCCACCACCTGCGGGCCGGACACCCCGAGCCCGAGGATGTGCCTGCCGCCGGAGAGGTGGTCGAGGGTCAGTGCTGCCATGGCACACGCGGTGGGGGTGCGCGCCGACAGTTGCACCACCGAGGTGCCCAGTCGCAGCCGCGACGTCGACGAACCCCACCAGGACAGCGGTGTGTAGGCATCCGAGCCCCACGCCTCGGCCGTGAACACCGTGTCGAATCCGGCGTCCTCCGCGGCGGTGACGAGCTCCGCGTGGTTGGTGGGCGGCTGCGCACCCCAGTACCCGAGTTGGAGACCCAGTTTCATGGGAGGACCTTTCTTGCCACGATTGTTAGAACCTGTTCTACTCGATGCTGTGACCGCCAGCCAGAGCAGCCCGGCGCTGATCGATCAGCATGAGCCGCCGCTTTCCGCACCGTTGAAACTGTCATTCGACTACACCCGTTCAGTCGGTCCGATCCTCGGTCAGTTCTTCACCGCACTACGCGATCGCCGCATCGTGGGCAACCGCGGATCCGACGGTCGGGTGCATGTGCCACCGGCCGAGTACGACCCCGTCACCTATGAACAGCTGACCGAGATCGTACCGGTGGCCAGTGTCGGAACCGTGCTGTCGTGGACATGGCAGTCGACCCCGCTGGAGGGCCAACCGCTGGACCGTCCTTTCGCGTGGGCGCTCATCAAACTCGACGGCGCGGACACTCCGCTGCTGCACGCGGTCGACGGGAAGGTCGGCACCGGCGACCGGGTGCACGTGCACTGGGCCGACGAGACCGTGGGCGCCATCACCGATATCGCGTACTTCGTACCGGGTGACACCCCGGAACCGGACGGCGAGGCTTCCGACAAGGACCCGGTGACCATGCTCGTCACCCCCACGTCCATCGAAATCCAGCACACCGCTTCACTTCCCGAGACCCGGTTCCTGAAGGCCCTCGAGGAGGGCAAGCTGCTGGGCGCGCGGTCGGGTGACGGCGGCAAGGTGTACTTCCCGCCCAAGGAGGCCGACCCGGCCACCGGCAAGGAACTCGACCAGTTCGTCGAACTGCCCGACAAGGGCACCGTGACCACGTTCGCCATCATCAACATCCCGTTCGCCGGGCAGCGCATCAAACCGCCGTATGTGGCGGCCTACGTACTGCTCGACGGCGCCGACATCCCGTTCCTGCATCTGGTCACCGAGATCGAGGCCAGCGAGGTGCGGATGGGCATGCGGGTACAGGCCGTGTGGAAACCCCGCGAGGAGTGGGGCCTGGGCATCGACAACATCGATCATTTCCGGCCGACGGGTGAACCCGACGCTGACTACGACTCCTACCGCCACCACCTGTAAAGGGACACTCCCGTGACTGACATAGCTGTCGTCGGCTTTGCGCACGCGCCCCACGTCCGCCGCACCTTGGGCACCACCAACGGTGTCGAGATGCTCATGCCGTGTTTCGCCACCCTCTACGACGAGCTGGGCCTGAAGCAGACCGATATCGGTTTCTGGTGCTCCGGATCCTCGGATTACCTTGCCGGCCGCGCCTTCTCGTTCATCTCGGCCATCGACTCGATCGGTGCGGTACCGCCGATCAACGAGTCGCACGTGGAGATGGACGCCGCCTGGGCGCTCTACGAGGCCTACATCAAACTGCTGACCGGCGAAGTGGAGACCGCGCTGGTGTACGGGTTCGGCAAGTCGAGCGCGGGCACCCTGCGCCGGGTGCTGGCGCTGCAGACCGACCCCTACACCGTCGCCCCGCTGTGGCCGGATTCGGTGTCGATGGCGGGATTGCAGGCCCGCTTCGGCCTGGACTCCGGCAAATGGACGGCCGAGCAGATGGCCCAGGTGGCCCTGGATTCCTACGCCGCCGGCGGACGCACGGACAACGAGGCGGCGACCGGGACCATCGAGGAACTGTTGAGCCGCCCCTATTTCGCCGATCCTCTGCGCCGTCACGACATCGCACCCATCACCGACGGTGCGGCGGCCATCGTGCTGGCCTCCGGCGATCGGGCCCGCGAACTGCGGGAGAACCCGGCCTGGATCACCGGTATCGAGCATCGCATCGAGACACCGATACTGGGGGCCCGCGATCTGACCACCTCCCCCTCGACCGAGGCGTCGGCCAAAGCGGCCACCGGCGGGGACACCGGATCCATCGATGTCGCCGAGATCTACGCGCCGTTCACCCATCAGCAGCTGATCCTCACCGAGGCGATCGGACTCAACGGCTCCACCAGGATCAACCCCTCCGGCGGCGCCTTGAGTGCCAACCCGATGTTCGTCGCCGGTTTGGAGCGCATCGGCTTTGCCGCCCAACACATCTGGGACGGCAGCGCCCAGCGCACCTTGGCGCACGCGACCAGTGGGCCTGCGCTGCAACAGAATCTGGTGGCCGTGCTCGAGGGAAGGGACGGTAAGAACTGATGGCCGGTCAGAGAGCAGCGGTGCTGGGCACCGGGCAGACGAAGTACGTCGCCAAACGCCTCGACGTGTCGATGGCCGGTTTGGTCCGCGAAGCCATCGATCGGGCGCTGGCCGATTCGGGTCAGACGATGGCCGATATCGACGCCGTGGTCGTCGGCAAGGCGCCGGACTTCTTCGAAGGCGTCATGATGCCCGAGTTGTTCCTCGCCGACGCCGTGGGAGCGACGAACAAGCCGCTGATCCGCGTGCACACCGCCGGTTCGGTGGGCGGTTCCACCGCTGTCGTGGCCGCGTCGCTGGTGCAGTCCGGCAAATACCGCCGGGTGCTGTCGATGGCATGGGAGAAGCAGTCCGAGTCCAACGCCATGTGGGCGCTGTCGATCCCGGTGCCGTTCACCAAACCGGTGGGCGCGGGCGCCGGCGGCTACTTTGCCCCGCACGTGCGCGCTTACATCCGCCGCTCGGGAGCCCCGAACCACATCGGGGCCATGGTCGCGGTGAAGGACCGCCTCAACGGCGCCAAGAACCCGTTGGCGCATCTGCACCAGCCCGACATCACGCTGGAGAAGGTGATGTCGTCGCAGATGCTGTGGGACCCCATTCGCTTCGACGAGACCTGCCCCTCCTCGGACGGTGCGGCCGCCATCGTGATCGGCGACGAGCAGGCCGCCGACGCCCGGGTGGCCGACGGGCACCCGGTGGCCTGGGTGCATGCCACCGCGCTGCGTACCGAGCCGCTGGCCTACTCCGGCCGCGACCAGGTGAATCCCCAGGCCGGCCGCGACGCCGCCGCCGCGCTGTGGAAATCGGCCGGCATCACCAGCCCGATCGACGAAATCGACGTCGCCGAGGTGTACGTGCCGTTCTCCTGGTTCGAACCGATGTGGTTGGAGAATCTCGGTTTCGCACCCGAAGGGGAAGGCTGGAAACTCACCGAGGCCGGCGAGACCGCGATCGGCGGGCGGATTCCGTTCAACCCGTCGGGTGGGGTGCTGAGCTCCAACCCGATCGGCGCGTCAGGCATGATCCGGTTCGCCGAATCGGCCATCCAGGTGATGGGTAAGGCCGGTGAACACCAGGTCGAAGGTGCGCGCAAGGCGCTCGGACACGCGTACGGCGGCGGCTCGCAGTACTACTCCATGTGGGTCGTGTCCTCGGACAAACCATGAGTGCGGTTCATGAGGCGGGCGCCCGCTCACGCGCCGCGGCCGTCGCGCGGGACAAGGACGCCTGGCTGGCACTGTTCGCCGACGACGCCATCGTCGAAGACCCGATCGGGCCGTCGCATTTTGATCCCGAGGGCAAGGGCCACCGGGGTAAGCAGGCCATCGCGGCGTTTTTCGACAAGGCGATCGCGCCCAGTGAGTTGGAGTTCCATTTCGAGGACAGCTTCGTGTGCGGTAACGAGGAGGCCAATGTGGGCTACATCCTCATCACCGCCCAGGGTTACCGGGTCAAGGCCGAAGGCGTGTTCACCTATCGGGTGGACGACGCCGGTCTGATCACCGCCCTGCGGGCCTATTGGGAGTTGCAGCGCGCGGCCGCCACCGCCACCAAAATCTGAGGAACCACGATCTGAGGGTGTGGTCGGCGTCATTTTGCCGCCCCGTTGAGTGCACCGGTAGCGTCGAAGGTCAGGCCTGTCGCCTAGGCTTTCCCTTGCTCCCCTTTCCCTATTCAGATGGCTTTGACTGATTTTCGTATGCGCACACCTCAGAACCGATACCTCGCCCTGACCGTCGCCTCGGCCGCCGCCCTCAGCGTCGCGCTCGGCGGCTGTACGCCGGCACAGCAATCGTCCACCGGCAGCACCAGCACCACGTCGAGTCCGGCAGTGCCGACCCTGCCGGCGTTCGCCCCGACCACCACCACCAGTGCGGCCGAACAACCCGTCGATTACAGCCGGTTCCTGCTGACCGCCGAAGACCTCAGCGACGGGGAAGACACGTTCATACAGCGGTCGTCGACGCCCGATGCCGACGGCACACCCGGCGCCAGCGCGTTCTTCGTCAACGACCAGGACACCCGCGCCATCACCGACACGATCGTCGCCTACCCCGACGCACAAGCCGCCAGTGCTGCGTTGCAACAGGTGGTGGCGGACCCGTCGAAGGTGGTCCGCGGCGGTGAGCCCCAGCCGTTCCCGGTGGGCACCGATGGCACCCTGTTCCGAGGTACCGCACCGGACGGTAGCAAGGATGTGACGCTGCTCGTCTTCACCGAGGGGCGTGCACTGGTCAGGCTCCGATTCGAGAGTGCCACCGGTGACCCCACCACCGATCCGTTCGTGACCAGCGTCGGCAAGATGCAGCAGATCGCGCTGCGGACCGGCCTCGCCGACTCCGAATAACCCACCCGTCACGGGGTATGTCGCAGGTCGTGGCGTTTACATTGCGCGCCACCCGGGAAAAACTGTAACGTGTTCTAGTTAGTGAGCAACGACTGGAGGCGTCATGGCTACCGAGACGGCCGGCATTCGCGAGATCGACACCGGTGCGCTGCCGGACCGCTATGCCCGTGGCTGGCACTGCCTGGGGCCCGTGAAGGACTTCCTGGACGGTAAGCCGCATGGGGTGGAGATCTTCGGAACCATGCTGGTGGTGTTCGCCGATTCTCAGGGCGAACTGAAGATCCTCGACGGCTACTGCCGCCACATGGGCGGGAACCTCTCCCAGGGCACCATCAAAGGTGACGAGGTAGCGTGCCCGTTCCATGACTGGCGCTGGGGCGGCGACGGTAAATGCAAGCTCGTTCCCTACGCCAAACGCACCCCTCGCCTGGCCCGCACCCGCGCCTGGACCACCGACGTACGCGGCGGCCTGCTGTTCGTGTGGCATGACCACGAAGGCAATCCACCGCCGGAGGAGGTGCGGATCCCCGAGATTCCGGAGTTCGCCAGTGAGGAGTGGACCGACTGGCGATGGAACACGATGCTGATCGAGGGCTCCAACTGCCGCGAGATCATCGACAACGTCACCGACATGGCCCACTTCTTCTACATCCACTACGGATTGCCGACGTACTTCAAGAACGTCTTCGAGGGTCACATCGCCTCGCAGTACCTGCACAATGTCGGCCGGCCGGATGTCAACGACCTGGGCACCACCTACGGCGAGGCGCATCTGGATTCCGAGGCGTCGTATTTCGGCCCGTCGTTCATGATCAACTGGCTGCACAACAACTACGGCGGTTACAAAGCCGAATCCATCCTGATCAATTGCCACTACCCGGTGTCCCAAGACTCCTTCGTCCTGCAGTGGGGCGTGATCGTGGAGAAGCCCAAAGGCCTGGACGAGAAGACCACCGACAAACTGGCCCGCGTCTTCACCGAAGGCGTGAGCAAGGGTTTCCTGCAGGACGTCGAGATCTGGAAACACAAGACCCGTATCGACAATCCGCTGCTGGTCGAGGAGGACGGCGCCGTCTACCAGATGCGCCGCTGGTATCAGCAGTTCTATGTCGACGCCGCCGATGTCACCTCGGATATGACCGACCGCTTCGAGATCGAGGTGGACACCACGGCCGCCAACGAGAAGTGGAACGTCGAGGTCGCCGAGAATCTGAAACGGCAGGAAGCCGACAAGGAGCAGGCACCCGCATCACAAACTCCTGAGGAGCAGCCGGCGCGATGACCCTGCGCGACGAGCGAACCACACCGCCGGACGTGGACCGGTTGGCGCGCTCGATGCTGCTCCTGCTCGGAGAGGGTCACGACGAGTCCGACGACGACCGTCCCGAGGTCGACGGGCGCGGTGGCGGGTCCTGGCGCAAAGCACCGGACTTCGCCTCCGACCCGGACCGGGCGGCCGCAGTGCGCGAAGCCAGCCTCCAGGACCGCGAACGGTATCTCAGTTCAGGCCTGACGCCGGTGGACTGCCGGTTCTGTCACGCCACCGTAGCGGTGAAGAAGCTTGGTCCGGGACACACTGCGGTGCAGTGGAATTCGGAGGCATCTCAGCGATGCGCGGTGTTCGCCGAGTTACGCGCCGAGGGCGGGAACAGCAGCCGTAGCCGTAACTGTCCGCGACTGGCCGACAGCATCAAGCACGCCGTGGCCGAGGGCTGCCTGGAGGAGGTCTCCAGCGCGCCCTCGCCCGGCGACGGCTAGCGTGTGTTTCATTCTTTGACGAAATCGAACACCCGGTAGACCAGCTCGCCCTTCTCCACCGACTGGTGCAGCTTCTGTCCCTGCACCCCACTGATATCGCGGAAGATCTTCCGCAGCGGCTTCGGGGCGTGTTTGGCGATCAACTCGGTGTGCCGCGCCGAGTTCTTCTCCAGACCCCGCTGGACCTCGGTGATGATGTCGGCGCGGGAAAGCTCGCGCAGCGGTGAGGCCGCCATGTCCGCTTCCCACTGGGCAATCTGGTCGTGGCCGCGCAGATCGGCGTACAGGAAGTGCCCTCCGGGTCTCAGCACGCGCGCGACCTCGGACAGGAACACCGAGAAATGTGGATAGAGATGAGCCGCCTCGACATTGATGACGGCGTCGAAGGATCCGTCGGGAAACGGCAGCTTCTCGGCGTCGCCGTGCACGAACTTCAGACCGGGCAGCGGGTGGCGCTCACGGCAGTACTCGATGCCGGCCGGATTGAGATCGAGACCCGTGTAGCTCTTGGTCTTGAGGTACCGCGAGATGTAGGACGCGGCGCCGCCGTGGCCGCAGCTGACTTCCAGGACGTCCTTGCCCTCGAGATCCATCTGCGCCGCGGTCCGGTGGTACAGCTGGATCGAGTGTCGATCGATCTCGTCTCCGGGCTCCAGCGGGATTGCCATCGGCGGATCTTCTTCGTACCCCCAGTTGAGGAAATGCGCCTCGTCGTCACCGAGTCGCTTCGTCATGATGCGGTACCCGTAGCTGGAGATGAGTTTGCCGAAATGCCGGTGCGTCATTCCGACGAACCCCATCAGCCAGTCTTGATGGCGGCGTTGTTTGGTGATGTTCCCCATGGCAACGATTCAAACAGAGCAAACCGGATCTGTACGACCTAAAGCCCGTCCACCGCTCGGTTTAGTTGCCAAGTCAATAAAAATGCTTCGCGGTCCCCAGTGCGTCGCCTGATCCCTACACTGTCGACGTGGGCAAACAGGCTCTGATGGTCGCGCTGTGCATCGCACTCGTCGGCTGTACAAAAGTGGTGGACCCGCCGCAGGCACTGCCCGGCATTCCCGTCGCGCCCATCCCGGCCGGCCAGGTCGCGGACCTGATGAGCAAAAACGTCGAAGAACAGGACGGAAACCTGTTCGTGAGTGTCGAGCCCGCCCGCTGTAGCGGTGTGGCACAAGAAGTCGACGCTCCGTTCATCTTCGACCACAACCCGGCCGCGCACGACGGCGGCCATTGGGTGCAGGCCGGCAATCCGCAGATCTTCGTCGAGGAGATCGTCGGGGTGTTCCGCGCCAACTTCGACGCCGAAGCCGCACTCGCCGACGCCCGGCGCATCATCGAGTCATGCCAGGGCGTCACCTTCACCGTCACCAGCATGACCGACCGCTCATATGACTTCCGGCTGCTGCCACCGCGGGAATCCGGCTCGCCGGACATCGTACTGTGGTCTTTCACCAGCCCGGACTGGGCGTGCGACAACGCCTTTGTGGCGGCCCACAACGCGGCGATCGAAATCACCACCTGCGCCGAGGCAAACGGGTACGACGTGACGGCGCTGGCCGAGGATGCCCTCAAACGTATTGAGGCGCTGGCCAATACGGTGGCCTGACGTCGACGCTCACAGTCCGGCGAAGCGTTGTTTCACCTCGTCGTCGGTCAACCCGTAATCGGCCAACGAGTACGTGTGCTTCGGCGCACGGGGGCCCTTCTTGCTTTCCTCGTGTGTCGCGACCATCGCCTGCCGGGCAGCGTCGGTGAACTCGATACCGAAGGCGCGGTAGATATCGTCGACCACACTGATGGGATCCTTGATCAGCGCGAAGTAGTCGAGATCGTAGAACTGAGCGGGATCGTGCTTGGCACGTTCGGCGTTGAACAACTCCAGCCCCCGCGACCAGGTCTCCATCGAATCGGCCCCGATGACATCACCGACGAATGTGTTCGACCAGCCCTCGGTGGTGTGCTCGGCCAAGGAACACATCGATGCCATGATGGTCTCAGCGGGCCGATGACACTGCACCACAAGGGCATCTGGATACGTGGCGAACAGGGCATCGAGCGCGAACAGGTGGCTGGGGTTCTTCAGCACCCAGCGCTTGTCGCGGTCGTTGAGTCCGATCAGCTGCAGGTTCTTGCGATGCCGCTGATACGGCTTGGTCCAGTCCTGACGCGCCAGCCACTGCGAATAGGTCGGCAGATGTGCCAGCGTCTCGTAGGAGACCGAGTGCAGGGACTGACGCAGCAACTGCCAGCACTCCTCCACTTCGTCGGCGGTCATGTAATGCAAACCGGTGTAGTCCGGGTTCTCCTCGTGCGCCTTGGTGAACTGCGCGTCCAGCTGCTGGAAAACCGGGTTCTCTGACCAGGTTTCACGCGGTGGCCGCGGTTGCGGAAACTCCGCCAGCCACAGTTCTAGCCCTTGGTGACGAGGATCGGCCGCCAGCAGCCGGTGCACGGCCGTGGTGCCTGTGCGGGGCAGGCCGGTGACGAAGATCGGGCGCTCGATGGCGACCTCGGAGTGTTCGGGGTGTTGTTTGAACGCGGCCTCGGACACCAGCCGCGCCACCAGTGCGTTGCGGACGAAGAAGCGTTGCATCTTGCTGCCCAGTTCGGTGAGATCGGCATCGCGTTGGTAAGACTCGAGGAGCACCCCCAGCGCTTCGCGATAGTTGTCGTCGTCGGCGCCGAAATCGTCGAGCCCGCAGGCTTTGACGGCCGATGCATGGAGATCTTCGACCGTGCCGACGTTGGTTCGGGTCATCGTCGCCCCTCGCTCGCTCGATCCTCACTCAGTCCCACCGTCATGCCTTGTACTCCCCGCAGTTGACGTCCAGGGCCTGCCCGGTGATGCCGCTGGACAGATCGCTGGCCATGAACAGGATGGCCGAGGCCACCTCATCCTCGGTGGGCAGCCGTTTGAGGTCGGACGCCGCCGCGGTGGCCTTGTAGATCTCGTCCACCGTGGTGCCGTATTTGCCGGCCTGGTGGGTGAAGTAGCTTTCCAAGGTTCCACCCCAGATATAGCCGGGGAGAATGGAATTCACGCGGATGCCCTGGTCGCCGAGTTCGGTGGCCAGCGACTGGGACATCGCCAGCAGAGCCGACTTGGCCATCTTGTAGGCACCGTACTTGGCCTGGGAGTGGCGCACCACCATCGAGTTGACGTTGACCACCGAACCAGTGGCCTCGGCGAGAGCGGGGGTGAAACCCTGGATCAGCCGCAAGGCACCGAAGACCGTGAGTTCGATGGCCTCACGCATGTGCTCGAACGTGGTGTTCGCGAGGGGTTTCATGGACGGCACCCGGAACGCGTTGTTGATCAACACATCCACCTTGCCGTAGGCCTCGAGAGACTCCTCGACCAGGTTGGCGACCTGGGCTTCGTCGGTGATATCGGTGCCCACGGTCACCGCTCGCCTCCCAAGACCGGTGACCGTCTTGGCGACGTCGTCCAGTCGCTCGACGGTGCGCGCAGCGAGCACCAGGTCCGCGCCCTCTTCCGCGCAGCGCCGTGCCAGCGTCGTGCCCAGCGCCGGACCGACGCCGCTGATCACCACCACCTTGCCTGCCAGCAGGTTGTTGTGCGTACCGGTCACGGCTAGCCCACCATCCTCTCGCCGATCTGTTTTTGGCGCAGGGCGATCCGCTGGCGCCAATCCTGTTCGGAGATCTTGTTCGTGTCGTGGTACGGCAGCACTTCGGCGATCCGGTCGATGTCGACGATCTCCGCGGTGGGTCCGTCGGCCTCGGTGAGCTCACGCGAAACCCGCTGCCAACGGAACTGCAGATAGCCCTTGCGGTGCCCCAGCGTCTCGCACCAGTTCGTCACCCCCGGGTTGATGTCGGAGACCACGATTCGGATCTTGCCGTCCGGATCCGCCTGTGCCTGAGTGCCGTTGAGAGAAGTCTGATGGTTGATGTAGTCCAACGAGATGTACCACAGGCTGCCCAGCTGGAAGCCGAGATACGGCGCGTCGGTGACCGGCAGGGTGATGACCATCGCCTGCTGCGGGTCCAGGTCGTAATGCCCCACCGACGAATACTGGGTGGCCAGTCCTCCGGGTGTGAGCCGCGGCGCCACCAGGGTGTTCACCGGCAGGTTGTTGTAGAACCACTGCGGGAACTGCAGCCACGTCTTGACCCGCTGCACCAGCTGCTTACCTGCCACGGCGTACCGCTTCTCGATGATCTCGCGGGTCAGCGGTGGAGGCGCGGTGCCTACGGTGTCGGTACGCGCGATCGCGAAGGAGCCGCGTTGCGCCGACCAATCGTTGTAGACCTCGCGGATCACCAACTGTGACGGCACTTCTGGGGTGAACCTCCACTCGAAGGTACCGTCGGGCGCGATGTCGAGCTTGCGGTCGTCGAAGGCCGTCTCGCTGTCGGGTACCACTTCGTCGGTGTATTCGCCTCCCAGCAATTGGAAGCTGACATCGGTGGTGGTACCGCGCTTGCCGGTGACGACATACTCGTGACCGGGCTGTACGCGGGTGCCGAAATACATGGTGTCGGGATTGTCCAGACCCATTTTGGTGAACGGGCCCGTGCCGCTGTGCAGAAAAGGATGATCGCGGTCGTAGTCGAAGGCGACGTGCGTGCACGCGGCGATACAGCCGGCGAGATACTGCAGTCCTTCCAGCAGGTCGGCCTCGGATTCGATGAACGGCGCTGCTGCCACCAACTTCTCCGCCTCACCGATGGCCTCGATCAGGGGCTGCGAATACATCCAGTTACCGTCCTCTCGGTCCATTATTCGACCGCGCTGGTAGAGTTTCCGACTGCAGATTAGAACGTGTTCTAGTTCGCGTCAACGCCGCCGTCACAGAGGACCGAGATGACCGACACGAGCGGGCGCGCTTCGCCGCCCACCGGGCGCGTCGTCGCCGTGCTCGAGTTCCTGGCCCGCCACCCGCACGACCAGTTCGGGCTGTCCGAGCTGGCCCGGCGCCTCGGGCTGAGCAAGCCGACGTGCCTCGGGATCATCACCACGTTGACCGAGTGCGGTTATCTGATCCGCGACGCCACCGACAAGACCTACCGACTGGGACCCGCACTGATCGCGCTCGGCCACATCGCCCAGGAGTCCATGCGGGTCAACCCCGCCGCGCGCGAAGCCTTGCGCGCCCTGTCCCAGGACTACGACACCACCGCCGCTCTGTCTGCCGTCGTCGATGATCGGATCACCCTGTTGGAAATGGTGGCCCCGCCGGGTGTCCGCACCGCGGTTCAGGTGGGCCAGAGCTATCCGTTCGCCCCGCCGGTGGGTCTGATGTTCGTGCTGTGGGATGACAAAGCCCTCAGGGCGTGGTTGGCCCGCACCCCCACCATTCCGCTGCGCACCGACAGCCACCGGCTCGAGCGGGTGGTCGCCGAATGCCGCACCGCAGGTTATCTGGTGGAACTGCTGACCCCCGGCGGCCGCCGGCTCTACGCATTGATGGCAGGCATGTCCTCCACCCTGCCCGACGAACTACGGGCACTGCTGGGCGAGATGATCTCCGATATCGGTGAGCGGGTCTATCTGCGCGACGAGGCGGGTGTCTCCAGAGCGCAGCGGCACGATGTCGGCGTCATCTCCGCACCGGTGTTCGACCATCACGGCAGACAGGCGATGGTGGTGTCACTGCAGATCGGACGTGCCCTGACCGATGCCGAGATCACCCGGCACGCCAGAGGTTTGATGAGAACCGCCGCGGCGCTGACCACTGCGCTCGGCGGCCACACCCCCGTCAGCTGACGGCGGCCAAGGCGAACGGCAA
This sequence comes from Mycolicibacterium sp. SMGY-1XX, assembly GCF_059132455.1. Lineage (NCBI taxonomy): Bacteria > Bacillati > Actinomycetota > Actinomycetes > Mycobacteriales > Mycobacteriaceae > Mycobacterium > Mycolicibacterium sp. SMGY-1XX. The sequence goes on along the minus strand of NZ_CP101139.1, from coordinate 669,295 downwards.
CACCGCTGGGGCCCCGGCACGGCGCACGACGCGGGCCGCCATGGTCAGGGTCCAGCCGCTGTCGGTCACATCGTCGACCAGCAGAACCGGGCCGGCGATGTCACCCAACTCGGGAGGACTCCACGAATCATGAAGCGCCGCCACCCGGTACGCGGAGTTCGCGGCGGTGACCGGGCGCCGGTCCGGCGCGTACCGCAGGGTCCCCAGGTTGGTCAGTCTGCCGAGCTCGGACAGTCGGGCCACCATCGACGTGATCAGGATGGGGTGCCGCGCAGAATCCAACCCCATCACCGCCACCGGCCGCGTGTCCCAGTCCCACGCGGCCAAGACGTCGACCGCGGCGCGCACCATCACCTCGGGCACGGGGGCGTCGTCCTCGTCGAGCAGTCGGCGCAGGCGCTCGCCCCAGCCCAGATCGGTCAGGCGGCCGATGACCCGTCCGGGTTCCGGACCATCGGTGATCCGGCCGGACAACTGGACGCCGATCTTGCCCAGCCCCGTCGGCCACTGCTTGCGCGGCGTGATCTCCACACCGGGGCGAAGCAACCGCGACTGGGTGTCGGCGACGGCGGTGTCGTCCACGTCCGCGGTGAAGGTGGGCCCGGCACAGTTGTCACAGCGCCCACACCGCTCGTCGGCAGCCAGCTCGGGGTCATCGAGTTGGTTGCGCAGGAAGGACATTCGGCAGCCGGTGGTCGACTGGTAGTCGAGCATGGCTTGTTGCTCACGCCGCCGGGCCTCCTCGAGTGTGCGGTAGCGCTGCTCGTCGTAGGACCAGGGCTCACCGGTGCTGATCCAGCCGCCTTTGACCCGGCGTACCGCACCGTCGACATCGAGCACCTTGAGCACCATCTCCAGTCGGGTGCGCCCGAGATCCACCAGTGGCTCCAGGGCCGGGGTGGATTGCGGCCGGTCGGTATCCAGTGCATGAATCACGTTGCGTACCATGGCTTCCGAGGGGAAGGCCACCGAGGCGAAGTAGCGCCACACGTCCTGGTCCTCACGGCCGGGCAGCAGGATCACCTCGGCGCTGTCAGTGGACCGGCCGGCACGGCCGACCTGCTGGTAGTAGGCGATGGGCGAGGAGGGCGCCCCCAGGTGCACGACGAATCCGAGATCGGGTTTGTCGAAGCCCATACCAAGAGCCGAGGTGGCAACCAGTGCCTTGACCCGGTTGGCCAACAGATCAGCCTCGAGTTGTTCGCGTTCGGCGGTCTCGGTGCCGCCGGTGTAGGCGGCCACCTGATACCCGCGCTCGCGCAGCAGAGTGGCCACATCGTGGGCCTGCGCCACGGTGAGGGTGTAGATGATGCCCGACCCCGGCAGCGAATCGAGCTGCGCGGCAATCCATGCCGCGCGTTGGGCACCGCCGCCGGCCTGTACCACCGACAGTCGCAGGGACTGACGGTCCAGCCCGCCGCGCAACACCACCGTGTCACGGCCACCCACCCCCAGCTGATCCGCGATATCGGTGACCACGCGGTCGTTGGCGGTGGCGGTGGTGGCCAGCACCGGGATGTCGCTGCCCAGTTCGCCGATCAGGGTCCGGATCCGTCGGTAGTCAGGACGGAAGTCGTGGCCCCAATCAGACACACAGTGCGCCTCGTCGATCACCACCAGTCCGGCATCGGCGGCCAGTGCCGGCAGAACGTTGTCACGGAAGTCGGGGTTGTTCAGCCGTTCTGGGCTGACCAGCAGCACGTCCAAGTCGCCGCTCTTGACCTGTTGGTGGATCTCGTCCCAGTCCGTCACATTGCTGGAGTTGATGGTGGCGGCCCGCACCCCGGCCCGCTCGGCGGCACCCACTTGGTTACGCATCAGCGCCAGCAGCGGCGAGACGATGACGGTGGGCCCGTGCCCGCCGGCGCGCAGCAGTTTCGCGGCGATGAAGTACACCGCCGATTTGCCCCACCCGGTGCGTTGGACCACGAGCGCCTGTTTGCGCTGGACCACCAGAGCCTCGATGGCGGTCCACTGGTCGTCGCGCAGGACGGCGCCGGAACCGGCCAGCTGTTCCAGCAGGGCTTGTGCATCGTGTCGGGTCGCGACGGGCGAGCGAAGCGACGGGGAATCAACCATGCCCCCAAGGATGCCCGCTGACTGTGACAGGGTTACAGATTGCCTTCCCGATGTCTCGCGAATTCTGCGAACCCGGCCCGCCGCGGTACGACATCGGCTATATCTGGCAAATGCACATACGGGGGTTTGTGGGTGGGGTCGGAGGGCTGGCGGTCGCTCTCGGCATCGGATCGGCGGTCACACTGGGCTGGGGCTGCAGCGTCGCCGGGGCGGATGCGCCGGAGCGTTCTTCGTCGTCGTCTCGGACGTCAGCCGAGCGTGCGGATGGCCCAACGCAGCAACGGCGCAGCGCCGACCGGCACACGCAGAAGCAACCCGACGAGGGCTCTCCGACGACACGGAAGAAAGGCCGCGCCGCCGACACCCAGCAAACTGACGAGGACACTGCCGAATCCCGTACACCCCGGGCGCAACGGATGTCGTCGACGCCGGACCCGAGAACGACGGTGCGCGCGTCGCAGACCAAGGCAGACACCGATGTCGCCTCAGTGGACCGCAGGCCTTCGCCGACCGAGAACGCGACCGCCGCCGGGGTACTCGCGTACGCCGGCCGTGAACTCGAGCGGGCACGACGGATGCCGGAGAAGTCAGAGCCGGCAACCCCGGTGGGCCTGGCGCCGGGCATCGTGGTTCCGCCGTCACTCACCGATCATCACGAGGTCACCGGCCCGCCGTCGCTGGTCGACCAGATCACTGTCCTGGGCCTGCAGGTCTTGCGTTCGGTCTCCGAGGTGATCGGCATCGATCTGGTGATGAAGAGCGGTGAGGCGATCCTGTCGCCGAGACCGCCGTGGTTCACCACCCTCGGACTCGACGTGGACAGGTCCGAACACGAAGGGCAAGACGTCTGGACCATCACACCGCCGAAGCCGACCGGCGAGGTGGTGGTGGCTGCCCACGGCAGCGGATTCATGTATCCGCCCAACATCATTCACTGGCTGGACTACACCCAGATGGCCCGGCAGACGGGCGCCACCGTGATCGTGCCCAGGTACCCGCTGATTCCCGACGGCGGCACCGCCGCCAACAGCGTTCCGCCCATGGCCGACTTCATCGCGGCCCAGGTCCGGCTACACGGTGCCGACCAGGTGAGTGTGTACGCCGATTCGGCCGGCGGCACGCTGGCGATGCTCGCGGTGCAGAAAATCGTGCGGGACTGCAACAGTGACTCGACGTGCCTGGCGGACAGTGTGCCGTCGCGCATGGTGCTCGTGTCCGCGAGTCTCAGCGGGCCCGAGATCTACACCGATCCCGACGTCGTGCTGGTCAGGGACCCGGTGTCACCCATCCCGGACCCCGTTGACTTCGATGAATGGAACGCAGGCGATCCGCTGCTGTCGAACCCGATGCTCGGACCGACAGTGGGCATGCCGCCGGCCACGGTGTACATCGGCACCCGGGAGATCGGCGCACCCGGTGTCCTGGCCTACGGAGACCACCTTCTGACCGAGAATCCGGACGCCGCCTTCCACGTCGTCATCGGGATGGGGCAGATCCACGACTGGGCACAGGGCGGGGGTCTGCCGTTGAACTCGCAGACCGCCCTCTACCGTGATGACGTCTACCGTCAGCTCGGCATCGTCGACCGGCTCTAGTGCACCACCAGCCAGATCGCGACGAAGTGGCAGGCTGCTGCCGCGGCGGTGAACGCATGGAAGAACTCGTGATGCCCGAATGTCGTGGGCCAGGGATTCGGCCAGCGCGTGCCGTAGAGAACCGCGCCGATGTTGTAGAGCACACCGCCGGCGGCGAGTAACGCGACGACGGTGACGCCTGCACCGTCGAGCAGCGTCTCGGCGAACCAGATTGCCACGTAACCCAGTAGCAGGTACAGCGGTACTCCGACCCACCGCGGGGCAGACGGCCAGCACATCTTCAGGGCGACGCCGGCCGCGGCTCCGGTCCACACGATGGTCAACACCTCCGCGCCGACGGGCGCCGGCATGGCCAGGACCGCAAGCGGTGTGTAACTGGCCGCGATGAAGACGAAGATCGCCGAGTGGTCCAGGCGCATCATCCACTTCTCGGCCAGCGGCGAGCCCCAGCGGACCCGGTGGTAGGTGGCACTGATGGTGAACATCGCCACGATGGCGGCGACGTACACCGACGCGGCCCATCCGGCCTGCGGGGAGGCGGCGAACCAGGCCACCTGGATCAGCGCCGCACCTGCGACGACGGCGACGACGGCCGCGCACAGGTGGATCCAGCCGCGGGCACGGGGTGTGCTGACGAGCTCGGCGACGGCTGCGGGTCCGCTTGCCGTGGTTACGTTGCTCAGGTGGCCTCCGTCGTAGTGAGCGGCCCGGACCTTGCGCGCGCAAGCGGAACACTAGCCGGGTGAACAGGCGCCATGCCGGCTATGGGGCTGCGGCACGGTGAATGTCACCGGAACGTGAGGTTTCGCCGGCTCGCCGAACGGGGGCAGGTCGTACCCGTCAGTGCCCTGCGCTCGGCCGTGTCAGCTCCCACCCGTTCAGGTGGCCGCTTCCATCTCGCGCTTGATCTCGAGCGCGATGTCGATGAGTTGGTCTTCCTGACCACCGATGAGTTTGCGCTGGCCGGCACGGTGCAGCAGCTTGTGTGCCGGCACGCCGTAGCGTTCGGATTGGCGGATGGCGTGTTTGAGGAAGCTGGAGTACACCCCGGAATAGCCCATGATCAGTGCGTTGCGGTCCAGCAGGCATTCGGCCGGCATCGCCGGGGCCACCACCTCTTCGGCGGCATCGGCGATGTCGAAGAAATCGATACCGGTCTTGACGCCGATCTTGTCGAAAACCCCGATCAGCGCCTCGACCGGCGCGTTCCCGGCGCCGGCGCCGAAGCGGCGACACGACCCGTCGATCTGCTTGGCCCCGGCACGCACCGCTTCGATGGAGTTCGCCACGCCCAGACCGAGATTCTCGTGACCGTGGAAACCGACCTGCGCGTCGTCACCGAGCTCGGCCACCAGCGCGGCCACCCGGTCACGCACCCCCTCGAGCACCAACGCCCCGGCGGAGTCGACGACGTAGACGCACTGACACCCGGCGTCGGCCATGATGCGGGCCTGGGCGGCCAGCTTCTCCGGGGAGATGGTGTGGCTCATCATCAGGAACCCGACCGTCTCCAGGCCCAGCTCGCGGGCCAGCCCGAAATGCTGGATCGAGACGTCGGCTTCGGTGCAGTGGGTGGCGATGCGGCAGATGGAACCACCGTTGTTCTGGGCCTCTTTGATGTCTTCTTTGGTGCCCACCCCGGGCAGCATCAGGAACGCGATCTTCGATTCCTTGGCCGTCTCGGCCGCCAGTTTGATCAGTTCCTGCTCCGGGGTCTTGGAGAACCCGTAGTTGAAGCTGGACCCGCCCAGCCCATCACCGTGGGTGACCTCTATAACAGGAACGCCGGCACTGTCCAGTGCCGCGACAATGGCACCGACCTCGTCGGTGGTGAACTGGTGCCGCTTGTGATGCGACCCGTCGCGCAGCGACGTGTCGGTCATCCGGATATCCCACATCGGGTCGAAATAGATCTCGTTGGTACTCATGCGTGGCCTCCTGTCGTGGCTGCCAGTACTTCCTTGGCGATCTCCTCGCCCACCTTGGTGGCCGCGGCGGTCATGATGTCGAGGTTGCCGGCATACGGCGGCAGGTAGTCACCGGCACCTTCGACTTCGATGAAGGTGGTGACCACCGCATGCCCGCCGGAGTTCATCGACGGATCGTCGAACTGCGGCTCGTTGAGCAACCGGTAACCGGGCACATACGTCTGCACCTCGGCCACCACGTCCCGGATGGACGCCGCGATGGCATCACGGTCGGCGTCTTCGGGGATGGCGCAGAAGATGGTGTCGCGCATGATCATCGGCGGATCGGCGGGGTTGAGGATGATGATGGCCTTGCCCCGCTGAGCGCCGCCGATGTTCTGCACACCGGCGCTGGTGGTCTTGGTGAACTCATCGATGTTGGCCCGGGTACCGGGACCAGCCGACGCCGAAGACACCGACGCGACGATCTCGCCGTAGGGCACCACTCCCCCCTGTTCGACGACAGCACGACACACTGCGTAGACGATGGGGATCGTGGCCTGTCCACCACAGGTCACCATGTTGACGTTCGGGGCATCGAGATGTTCGCGCAGGTTCGCCGGCGGGATGACGCCCGGGCCCACCGCGGCAGGGGTCAGGTCGATGGCGCGGATGCCCGCCTCGGCATACCGCGGCGCGGCATCACGATGCACGTACGCGCTGGTGGCCTCGAACACCAGATCCGGCTTCTCACTGAGGTTCAGCAGCCAGTCCACCCCCTCGTGACTGGTCTCCAATCCCAGCTTGCGGGCCCGTGCCAAGCCCTCACTGTCCGGGTCGATGCCGATCATCCACCGCGGCTCCAACCAGTCGGAGCGCAACAACTTGTAGAGCAGGTCGGTGCTGATGTTGCCGGAACCGACAATCGCCACTGTCGCCTTATCGGGCATGTGTTTCCCTCGCTATTCGAAAGTCAGCTCTACTGAACCTAACCCGGTGAAGTCCGCGATGAAATGGTCACCGGGATGTGCATCTATCGCCCTGGTGCACGAGCCCGGCAACACCACATCACCGGCTTTCAACCGCACCCCGAACTGATCGACCTTGCGCGCCAACCACGCCACGGCCGTCACCGGATTACCCAGCACGGCATCACTGCGTCCCTCGGCGATCACCTCACCGTTGCACCGTAATTCGGCGTTGATGGCTCGTATGTCCACATCCTTGGGAGACACCCGCTGCGCACCGAGCACCCAGCCCGCCGAGGACGCGTTGTCGGCGATGGTGTCGCAGAGTTTGATCTTCCAGTCCTTGATCCGGGTGTCGATCAACTCGATCGACGGCGCGAAGGCCGCCGTCGCCGCCAGCACGTCGTCCTCGGTGCAGCCTGCACCCGGCAGATCGTCGGCCAGGATGAACCCGACCTCCACCTCCACCCGCGGGTACAGGTACTTGGCCGCCTTGACCGGCACATCCTCGAACACCGCCATGTCTTCGAGCAGGTGACCGTAGTCGGGCTCGTCGACGCCCATCATCTTCTGCATGGCCTCGCTGGACAGACCCACCTTGTGGCCGATCACCTTGGCGCCCTCGGCCACCCGCTGCCGAATATTGATCAGCTGGATCTCATAGGCGTCGACGACGTCGATATCCGGATGGGCACTGGTCAACGGATCGATCGGCACCCGACTGCGCTCGGCTTCCGCCAGGTCGGCGGCCAACTCCGCGCGGGTCTGTTCACCCAGCATTTCGTGAATTCCCCTCACTTGTTTGACCGGGGCAGTTGTTCGCAGCCCGGGCAATTCTATAACGTGTTCTACATGACGGGTCAGGAGTGCGCTGCATTCGACGTAGTGGTGGTGGGGAGCGGCGGCGCAGGCATGGTCGCCGCCCTCACCGCCGCCCACCAGGGACTGTCAACACTAGTTGTTGAGAAGGCCCCGCACTATGGCGGTTCGACCGCGCGTTCCGGGGGTGGTGTGTGGATCCCGAACAACGAGATTCTCAAGCGGGCCGGTGTCTCCGACACCGCGCAGAACGCCCGCACCTACCTGCACGCCATCATCGGTGACGTGGTGCCTGCCGAGAAGATCGACACCTACCTGGAGCGAGGGCCGGAGATGCTCTCGTTCGTACTCAAGCACTCGCCGCTCAAGCTGTGCTGGGTGCCCGGGTATTCCGACTACTATCCCGAGACCGCGGGCGGCAAGCCGACCGGGCGCTCCGTGGAACCCAAACCCTTTGATGCCAAGAAGCTCGGTGCGGACCTGGCAGGTCTCGAACCGCCGTACGGCAAGGTGCCGCTCAACGTGGTGGTGATGCAACAGGACTACGTTCGGCTCAACCAACTGAAACGACACCCACGTGGCGTCCTGCGCAGCCTCAAGGTGGGTGGGCGCACCATGTGGGCCAAGGCCACCGGCAAGAACCTCGTCGGAATGGGCCGCGCGCTGATCGCCCCGCTGCGGATCGGCCTGCAGCAGGCCGGTGTCCCGGTACGGCTCAACACCGCGTTCACCGACCTCCATGTCGAGGACGGGGTGGTACGCGGAATCTACGTCCGCGACACCAATGCCCCGGAATCCGCTGAGCCCGAACTGATCCGGGCCCGCCGGGGCGTGATACTCGGCAGTGGCGGCTTCGAGCACAACGAACAGATGCGGGTGAAGTACCAACGCGCCCCCATCACCACCGAGTGGACCGTCGGGGCCAAGGCCAACACCGGTGACGGCATCCTGGCGGCCGAAAAGCTGGGCGCTGCACTCGATGTCATGGAGGACGCGTGGTGGGGGCCGACGGTTCCGTTGGTCGACGCACCCTGGTTCGCGTTGTCGGAGCGCAACTCCCCGGGCTCCATCATCGTGAACATGGCAGGCAAGCGCTTCATGAATGAATCTATGCCGTATGTCGAAGCCTGCCATCACATGTATGGCGGCCAGTACGGGCAAGGCCCCGGGCCGGGCGAGAACATCCCCGCATGGCTGGTGTTCGACCAGCAGTACCGTGACCGCTACATTTTCGCCGGTCTGCAACCCGGGCAACGGATCCCGAACAAGTGGCTGGACTCCGGCGTCATCGTCAAAGCCGATACCCTGGCGGAGCTGGCCGAGAAGGCGGGGCTGCCCGCTGCCGCGTTCGCCGAGACCGTGGAACGGTTCAACGGTTTCGCGCGCTCCGGAGTGGATCAGGATTTCCACCGCGGCGAGAGCGCCTATGACCGTTACTACGGCGATCCCACCAACAAGCCGAATCCCAATCTGGGTGAGATCACCCACGGACCGTTCTACGCGGCCAAGATGGTGCCGGGCGACCTGGGCACCAAGGGCGGCGTGGTCACCGACGTGCACGGTCGCGCACTGCGTGACGACGGTTCGGTCATCGAGGGTCTGTATGCCGCGGGTAATGTCAGCGCACCCGTGATGGGCCACACCTATCCCGGCCCCGGCGGCACCATCGGACCCGCCATGACCTTCGGGTATTTGGCGGCACTGCACATCGCCGGAAAGGCCTGAGATGCCCATCGATCTCGACGTTGCCCTGGGCGCGGCGCTGCCGCCGGCCGAATTCTCCTGGACCAGCAGCGACATCCAGCTCTACCACCTCGGGCTCGGGGCCGGAGCAGACCCGCTGGATCCCCGCGAACTGAGGTACCTGGTGGACGACACCCCACAGGTCCTGCCGACGTTCGGCAACGTGGCCCAGAGCTTCCACATGACCACGCCGCCGACGGTGAACTTCCCCGGTATCGACATCGAGTTGTCGAAGGTGCTGCACGCCAGCGAAGGCATCTCCGCGCCGGCACCGATTCCGCCGTCGGGCACCGGTGTCGCCGTGACCAGGTTCACCGATATCTGGGACAAGGGCAAGGCCGCCGTCATCTGGTCGGAGACAGAAGTCACCGCGCCCGATGGCACGCTGCTGTGGACGCAGAAGCGTTCTATCTTCGCGCGGGGCGAGGGCGGTTTCGGCGGTGACCGGGGCCCGTCAGGGACACAGGTCACCCCAGAGCGAGCACCGGATCTCGAGCTGGCCATCGCGGTGTTGCCGCAGCAGGCGCTGCTGTACCGGTTGTGCGGTGACCGCAATCCGCTGCACTCGGATCCCGAATTCGCCTCTGCAGCAGGCTTTCCCAGACCGATCCTGCACGGGCTGTGCACCTACGGCATGACCTGCAAGGCCATCACCGACGCATTACTCGACGGTGACGCCGCCGCCGTGGGCTCATACGGTGCGCGCTTCGCGGGCGTCGTCTATCCCGGCGAGACCCTCAGGGCGCGCGTCTGGAAGGAAGACGGCCGCTTCGTGGCCAACGTGGTGGCGCCCGGCCGCGACGACGCCGCGGTGCTGTCCGACGTGGAGTTGACGCCCGCCTGACCTCTCGAGGTCACACCCCAGCGGAACCTCCTCCGCCTCCGTCGCCGCCCGAGTTGTTGGAGTCGTTGTTGTTGGACTCGTTGTTGGACTCGTTGTTGTTGGACTCGTTGTTGTTGGACTCGTTGTTGTTGGACTCGTTGTTGTTGGACTCGTTGTTGTCGTTGTTTCCGGAGCCGCTGTTGTCTTGACCGTCGGAGCCGGACGGCCCCGCCCCGGCCGACCCGCCGCCGGACGAGTTGTTGTTGTCAGCGCCGGTGTTGTCACCGATGCCGCTGCCGGAGTCATTGTCGGTGGAACCGTCGTTGCCGATGCCGCCGCCGATCGTGTCGCCCCCTGAGGGTTCCTGCGGCGCTGCGACCACAGGCTCCGGCTCACTGCTCGGGGGTGGGGCATCTGGGGTACTCGGCGAGGTGGTGCCGAGATCGATGACGACGTTCGAGACGGGCACCTCGACACTCGGAGGCTCAGCCGGGGGCGGCTCGACGGCCACCGGGGCCGGTTCGGGCGCCGACGCGACAGGCTCGGGGTTCACCGGAGCCGGGTCCGGCGGCGGGGGTGGTGGTGGCGCAGCCGGGGGTGCGGGCGGAGCCGCGGTTTCCGGGGGTGCAGCTGGGGCCGGCGCGTACGGCGCCACGGGCCCGGAGAGCACGGTCATTCCCGTCGTGGGCGGGGGCCCCGGCGGCACCCATGGTGTCGCCGACTGTTTCACCCACGGCGGCAGCCACAGCCATGACGGTACCGGCAACCATGTCGGCCACTGGAAGAAGAACGGTACCGCACCTTCTCCCGTCCACCCGCCACCGCCGCCGGGGCTGAAGGGCAGGGCCGGATAGGTGCCGTTGATGGGCGAAACCGCAAACTCGAGTGCTTGTGCCGCGGCGAAGAATTCAGAGACAGCGGCAAGTTCGATGTGCGCCTGCTCGGCGAGTTCATGCTGAAGGAAACCCAGGAATTCCGCCACCGCCGGAGCGGGCCCGGACAGTGATTCGAACACGATCTGCCTGAGCGCCAACGGTTGAGCGTCGGTCCACAGGTCCCAACCGAAGATCGCCTTGCGTCCCTCCGCGTTCACGGTCTGGGACTGGTCGATGCTCTGCTGTCCCGGATAGGGACCGATGGCATCGCGCTGGCCATACAATTCCGGGACTCTTCCGGTGATCATCGAGAACCCGAGCGACGCCGCAAATGCGATGCCGCCGGCAACCACTATCGCGTCGCGGATACTTCCCCGGCCCGGCTGCTCCTCCCCCCGAGGGGCCGACGCCTGTCCGTGCGTACCGATAGTCTGATCCACCATCAGGACCTCCCCAAGTCCGTGGCGTGAGCAACAGACGTTGCGCCGCTGATTGTTTCGCGGATGCGAACCAATCGTTACTGGCAGCTGTGCTTCATCGCAGTTCATCCTCAGCATATGCCGTTGCTGTAACAGCGTCAACATGCGATTTACATGCGCCTAACGTCGGCGAAACGCAGGTTGCTGTTTCGCGGTACCACACAGGTAACACATCGAACTCATTCCGGTGCACTGGCCTTAAATGCCTGCGTAACAATCAAAATCAAGTATTCAATTCAACTGTGGGGCCTCGGTGGACAGCAAAGGCGCGACGGCAGGCAGTCGATCGACCCGGCGCTCAGAGCGACCCTCGATCTGATTCCGCAAAAGTTTGCCAGAGAAAGCACTTACGGAGTCACATGAACAGCGTCTGTTCGATCAACCGGTGCCCCAGCTCGGGATGAATGGCCTTGTGAGGGTCGGCATCTGAGGGGCTGAACCACGCGAGGTCCGCCTCGGGATGCGGACCGACCAGACCCACTCGGCCGCGGCCGTATGAGGCGACCACAGCGGCTGCCTCCCCGCCCGGATAGGTGGCGAGAACCGTCGCGGGCGCATTGGGTGCCAGCGAGAACGCCGGCCCGTCCTGGAAATACATCTCGCGGGCCTGGCCGGACCAGTCCGTCATCACCGTCGTGTAGTCGTCCGTGCTGACGGACGCATTGGGTGAATCGATATAGCGGTAGACCTCGCCGGGAAGCAGACCGTATCCCGGGTCGGCGCCGGCGAGATAGGCGCCCAGACAGAATCCGAGATAGTTTCCACCACCCAGCACCCACTGCCGAATGGTGTCCGCATCATGGCGCAGATGGTTCCACGCCGAGCTGACATCGCCGCCACCCGGTTGCGCGTACAGCAGCATGCCGCTCAAGGTTTCCGGGCTGACATCGCGCGCCTCGTCGGGCCCGATGAACTCGACCTCGAGCGGGGTGGGGCTGCTCCCGAGCAGTCGGGCGACGGCCTCGCTACATCCGTCACACGACCCGGCACCACGTCCGCGGTACACCGCGGCGCGGGCGGGCGACGCCGACAGGTTCGCGGCCATCGTCCCCGCGCTCGCCCCGATCAGCAGGGCGATGGAGGCCGCCGCACCGGTGACGAACCTGCGTCGAGTGATCACGGATGTACCTCCCCCGGGGTGACGGTCGGGCGCGGCGCCTTCTTCGTCACGCGAATGGCGAACCGCTTGGCGCGGCCGGTGACCGTGGCGGTCAATGCTTCCAGCGGGCCGCGGCCGGCACTGGCCTGCCACGCGATGCCGAGCACGATCGCCGCGATCACCTGCAGCACCAAACTGGTTGTCGGAACGTAGGTGTCGTGAATCGAATTGATGAACATCACATGCAGCGTGTAGAACGTCAGCGTCATCTTCCCGGCGGCGGCCAGCGCGTAGGAGACCAGTCCGGCACTCATCCGGAACAACGGCGTGGTGACATGGTCGAGCAACAGGATCGCGGCCAACACCGCGACCGCGATACCGATGGTCGACACCAGATCGAGCGGCGTGCCGCTGTGCGGTTCGACAAGCGCGAGCCACCACCAGGTACCCGACGGCGGAGTTCCGTCGCCGCCGTAGGTCAGCACCTCTCTGGTGTAATCGGCGGTGGCGGTGTCGGCCGCCGACCAGATGTGCTGCAGCCCACCGTAGCGATACAGCAACAGGCCCGAGGCCACCTGCGCCAGCGCGGCCGCCACGCACCCGGCGACCAACAGCCGCGAGGCGGTACGGCTGGACGACAACGTGAGCCGGCCGATCACCAAACCCGCACAGACATAGGCTATCCACGTCAGTGCCGGAAACTCGCCGGTCACCATCAGCTCCGAGAACAGCTGCAGTGGGCGGGTGAACAGATCATCGAATCCAGGGTTCAGTGTCGTTTCCTGCGGAACCGGGAGATGGGGGATCAGCAGGAACGTCAGTGCCGGTGACCCGAACACGAACGTGAACCCGGTCAACGCCACGGCCCAGGTCGGCAGAAACACCAGCGGGATCGCGAGGATGAACATCAGTGCGTAATAGGGCAATATCACCGAGGCCAATTCGGCATCGGTGTAACCGAGCGCCAACCCGATGAAGCCCACGACCGCGGCACGCGCGATCAGCGAAGCCACCGTTCCGGGCACCCGGTCGAGTCCGACTCGGGAACGACCGGTGGTGAACGCGATGGACACCCCCGCGAGCACCGCGAAAAGCGCCGAGGCGTTACCCGCGCTGACGACATACGTCCAGGCGGGGCCGCCCGTTGCGGGGTTCTGATCCGGTAGCACGTGGATGACCATCATTCCGATCAGCGCGACACCACGCGCCGCGTCGACACCGTGCAAGCGCAGTTTCGGCCGGTGGTCGGCCGCCGGCGCCGCGCGGGGGTGCGGCGCGGTGACCGCGGGGGGTACCGAATCGAGGGTGGTCGTCATGGGCGCATGATCTCGTTGAGCAGGTCCAGACCCAGGTCCCGGCCACGGGCATTCGCCGCGGCCGAACTCCGGTGACCGGGATCCGGCAGACCGACGTCGGTGAACCAATCCTCGCCGGCCTCGGGATGCGGGCCCACCACCCCCACCCGGCCGTTACCGAACCTGTTCACCGCGGCGGCAACCGTGTCATTCGGATATCTGGCCAGGACAGTGACTTTGACTTCGGGATCGAGCTGGAAGCAGGGGCCGTCCTGGAAGTACATCGCGCGGCGCGACCCTCGCCAATTCACTTCCACGATGGCGTCCTCCTCGGTGTGGACCGTCGCGGAGGGTGACTTGATGTACTGATCGCTGTCGCCGGGGATCAACGCGAAACCCGGTGAGGTACCGGCCAGGTAGCCGCCGAGGCAGATGCCCAGATAGTGTCCGCCGCCGGCGACGAAGCCCCTGATCATCCTGCTGTGCGCGCGCAGGTGACGGTATGCGTCGTCGAGGTCGGGGCCGCCGGGCTGGACGTACAGAGTCGCGTCGGCGAAGGACGCCGGGCTCAGCGCGCGTTTCTCTTTCGGCCCGACGAACGCAACCTGCAGGTCGAGACCGCTGGCGGACAACAGATCCGCGGCGGCTTCGGGGCATCCCGGTGAGGACGCAGGCCCGCGGTAGATCAAGGCAACCGGGCTCGGGGTGGGCCGGCCGCCGGCCTCCCGACGACTGCGGCGCGGTCCTCGTGATCGGGTGTACCGCCGTACGGGGTGGGTCAGTGAGATCATCGTTGGCCTACTTGGTGCCGAGAGTCAGCGCCGTGCAACGGATTCCGCCGCCGCCCTTACGCAACTCGGTGGTGTCGAGTTCGATCACACGCAACCCGCGGTCGCGCAGATCAGCTGCAAGTGCCGGCGCGCCGGACGTCATCGTCACCGTCGTACCGTCACTGACGAGGTTCAGCGCGAAGTTCGCCGCCTCGTCCACGTTCACCTTGATGAGATCGAGACCGAGCCCGTGCAGGGTGTAGACACTGAGTTCGTCGAGCGCTTCCGGGCAGTACGCGATGGTCTGCGGCGCGTCGATCACCGCCACGGCGAGATCGAGGTCGTACCACAGCGGACCCGAGGTGGCCAGCGCCACCACCTCCAGGCCGAGATGCTCGGCGAGCACCGCGTGCATCCGGATGTCGGTACGCTGCCCTGACGCGGCGAGCAGCATCGACCCGCATCGCAACGCATCCCCCTGGCCGCTGAAGGCATAGGGTGCGTCGATGACGTCGTAACCCCGCCCGCGCAACCACCGGCCCACGTGTGGGACCTCCGGACGTCGGGGCACGGGTGGTTGTCCGAGGACGGCCCGGTCACCCACCACGACTGCGGTGTTGGCGGTGTACACCATGTCCGGACATCCGATGACCGAGGGCAGGTAGTCGACTCTCCGGCCGGCCGCACGGTGCGCTTCGATGATCGAGCTGTGTTCGGCTGCTGCGCGTGCCGAATCCGGTTGATCTCCGACGGACATGTACGGGTTGATCTCGTACTCGATCTGATAGTGCCGCGTGTCCGACACCAGCAGGTGCGTGTTCATCGAATTTTCCTCCCCCACAGAGTTTTTCACAGCGATACCGTCTCCCGAGCCTGATCCCCTTGCCGCCGCCGCCGGTGGGCCCCCGGGCCGGCGCGGTGCCACCGCAACCGAGTTGGCGGCCGTCGCGTGGGTTCACCCGCGGTGTCGCCGCGGCTCTGCGCCGGGATCCCACCCCAGTGCGTCCCGATCGCGAGGTGTTCACCCTTCATCAACAGCGACAGCGAATCCAGCGCCACGTCGCGGTCGATCGTGCTGTCGTACAACACAATTGCCCGGTTCCCCACACTGGCGCCCGGACCGATACTGAGCTTGGACATCTTCATCACCCGGTCCTCGAACAGGTGGGTCTGCAACGACGCCTCGACTCCGACTGCCGCATCGTCTCCGATCTCGACCAGATCGAACTCGGTGATGTAGGTGGTGCCCACCCAGGCGCGCCGGCCGACGGACACGCCGAACCATCGCAGCACCGGCGGCAGCATCGGCGTGCCGATCAGAAGGCCCAAACCGACAGGGACCGCCGCGGCCTCGTAGAGGCCGGTCACCAGTTCCGAGCGCCGGACATACTTGCTCCACAACGGTTCCACCCTGGGGGCATACGCACCGATGAGGTTTCGTTTCACGGCGGCGCAGTAACCGATCACCGCGAGCGCACAGCCTGCCGCGATGAAGGGCGATAACAACGCCGGCCACAGCAGATCGCGACCGCGTGCGAGTTCGGACAACACCCACAGGAACAGATAGGTGCTGATGCCCAGCAGGGAAGCAGGCAGCGTGGCGCGGACGAACTCGATCGCAAGACGGTGCCGCACGAGTTCCTTTGACGGACGGTATGTCTCGGACTCGGCGAAGTTCCCGCTGAACTGCCGGGCCGGCAGGTTGATCGCGGGTGAGCCCAGCCAGGACGTCCCCGACGGGATGCCGCCCGGCGGAGGTACCGTCGCCACCCCCAGCAGACAGTTCTCCCCGATGCAGGAGCCGGCCGGCACGACCGCCGCATTGCCGATGAACGAACGTCGGCCTATCACCGTGGGCGCTGCGGACAGATGGCCGCCGGCAAACGTGGCCGACCCGACACTGGCCATGTCCGCGATGAAGGTCTCGTCCTCCAACCGCAACAGATCGGGATCGAGGTGACCGGCCGTGGAGATCTCCGAACCGCGGCCGATCTTGGCGCCCAGCAGACGCATCCACGGCACGGTGTACAGCGTGGCGTAGAGCGAGTTGGTGTAGTCCAGGCTGGTCTCGAGGAGTTTGTCCGAGATCCATTTGCGGACACCGAGCGCCGAGCGCGCCGAGTATGTACCGGGCGACAGCCTCGGCAGGATCAGTCGCTTCCCGACCGCGACGATGACGCACACGGTGATCACGAAGATGGGTCCGGCCAGCAGCGTGATGAGCAGCCCGGCGAGGATCCCCCAGTTCAGCAGTACCGCCCACACCGCCATGACGGTGGGCGCGATCATCGCGATGACCGCCAGTTCCAGACCTACCAGGCCGATGAACGTCGCGATGAGAAGCCGAGCCGGCCACGCCCGGGGATTCGGTGCACCGCGCAGCAGGTGTTCCACCGGCTGCGAGAGTTCGGACACCTGGGCCGCCGGCGAACCGGCCCACCGTTGCCCGGAAGGTACCGTCGCGTCACCGACGAGCAACGACTGCTCGCCCAACGCTCCACCCGCTTCCACGGTGGCCCCCGGATCGAGCACGGCATGGGCGCCGACGAAAGCGCCGGCGCCGATCGTGATCGGCTGGACCAACACCCAACCGTCCTGTACCCGCCATGGCCTCAGCGTCGCTCCATATCCCACCGAGGCCCCGTCACCGATGCGCAGCATCGTGGGCATGGCCAGCGCGCTCGACCCCAGATGAGTTCCCCGGCCGATCGAGGCACCCAGCCACCGGAGGTACCCGGCGGCCAACGGCGACCCACTGAGCACCGGCAGCGGCGCGACGCCCAGCAGCATGCTCGACGTCCAGATCCGCAGATACGTCCACCCCCACAGCGGATAGCGCCCGGGCCTGATCCCGGAGAGCAGCACGCGGACGAACATCAACGGCAGCACCCACCGCACCGCCACATAGGTCAGCAGGATCGCCGCCATCAGCTCGACGAGAACCACCACGGTCGCGTAACCGTCGTTGACCGTGTACACGTAGGCCACCGGCACCGTGATGACGAAGAACAGCAGGTAGAGCACCACGATCTGGATGGCACCCGCGGCCCCGACCGCCCAGGACGGATGCCGTAGGGGGCCCGGTCGGGTGCTTGCCGCGGTCGGCCCGCTGGACAGGTACCTGCACAGCGCCCGCACGGTCGGATTCTGATAGATGTCACGCAGCGCGGCGGACACGAAACCGGCCTCCCGCAGCCGGGACACCGCTCGCGCCGCCAGCAGGGAGTGACCACCGAGGTCGCGGAAGAAGTCCGCCTCCACCGACACCGACTCGGCGGGCACCTCCAGCGTCTGGGCCCAGGCCGCCACCACCCGTTCCTCGGTCGGCGTCTCCGCGGCAACCAGGGGACCGCCACCGGTGAAGCGGTGTCCGGCCGGCTCGGGCAGGCGCTTGCGGTCCACCTTGCCACTGGGCATGGTCGGGAGTTCGGGCAGTACATCGACTGTCGCGGCCACCATGTAGGGCGGAAGCTTGCGCCGCATCCGTTCATGCAAACCCTGCGCCAGTTCGGTCTCCTCGATGTCGCCCTCGGCCTGGACGACAAACGCTGCCAGCGTTTCCGCAGCGCCCCCGGGGGTCGCGGCCACCGCGGTGACCACCGCCTCCGCGACGAGGGGATCCTCCATCAACACCGATTCGACCTCGCCGAGGTCGATGCGGTGCCCCCGGATCTTGACCTCGGCGTCGGCGCGACCGTGGTATTCGATGTTTCCGTCCGCATCGATCCGGCCGAGGTCTCCGGTCCGGTACAGCCGACTGCCCGGCGGAGCCATCTCGTGTTCGATGAACCGGTCCGCGGTCAGATCCGGCCGGCCCGCGTAACCGAGTGCGACACCGGGACCACCGATGCAGATCTCTCCGATCTCACCGTCGGGTACCGGCACCCGCTGCTCGTCGAGCAACACGACCGAATACGTGGGCAGGGGACGCCCGATGGTCACCGTCCGCCCGGGGATCAGCTGCCCCACGGTGGCGGTCACGGTGGCTTCGGTGGGCCCGTAGGTGTTCAGCATCCGGCGACCCGGGTCGGCCCACCGGTTGACCAGTTGCGCGGGGCACGCCTCCCCACCGACGAGCACCGACCGGATGGAGGGCAGCACGCGCGGAAGCGTCGCCAACAATGTTGGAACGCAATACAGCACCGTGACGCCGCGGTCTTCCAGGAAGTCGGCCAGCTCACCACCCAGGCGCCGGGAATCGGTCGGTCCCACGACAAGCGTTGCTCCCCGGACCCAGGTCGGCCAGATCTCCTCGATGGAGAAATCGAACGAGATGGTCATTCCTTGATACACCCGGTCATCCGGCCGTACGTCGTACACCTCGGGCACCACCGACAAGAAGTTGCAGATGCTGGCCTGGGAGACCATCACGCCCTTGGGCCGCCCACTGGATCCCGAGGTGAACATGACATAGGCGATCTCGTCTTCGGTGGGAGGCGCGAGCTCGATCGGGGTACACGGGCAGCCGGCGATCTCGGCGGCTTCGGTGTCGATCAACACGACCCCGCAGGGCGACCCTTCGGTGGCCGGGGCCAGGTCCGAGGTGGTGATGACCACCTCGACCTCGGCGTCGCCCACGATGTAGCCCACCCGCTCCTGTGGCGCGGCCGGGTCGATCGGCACCAGGGTCGCGCCTGCCTTGCCCCCTGCCAACAGGGATACATACGTCGAGATCGAGCGCGCCAAGAACACCGCAACCCGGGAGCCCGGGCCCGCGCCCCGCCGGCGCAGATAGTGCGCCAACTGGTTCGCCATCGAGTCGAGTTGGCCATAGGTGACGGTGCCACCGTCGTGCTCGACCGCTACGCGTGCCGGTTCACGAGCACAACTGCGCTCGAACAGCTGATGCATCCGTCGCGGAACCAGGTCCACCACAGCGGTATCAGCCGCGGGCGCCTCCAACCCGTAGACACTCAATGTCATCTGATCGATTCCCCCCTAGCGATTCGAAGACCGCTGTTGGTCAACCACTTTCGGCTCACCCCAGCCGGTCTTCCGCCCCCGGTCGCCGGACAGTGGTCTGAAGACCGGCGGCACCAGCCGCCGGCAGCGAATTCCGCCCGGCATGTCACTCACTATCAATGGACGGCGACTGTTAGTACATGGGCCATTAGATCCAATCTTCGAAAGTGCGGATCTAGTTCCGATTGTGAGTGGCCGGCCTTCTCGAAAACCGCACGAGCCGACCGCAGTTGGGCCGATACGCCAACGTAGCTGGTATCGAAGGGGACCGTTCGTCCGTCGGTGACCGGCAGCCCGCCGACGGGCCTTCTGCGGGCACCTGAGTGGGTACTCTGACCCGGACCCTTGGGTCAGGTGTCGAGCTCGGCCAGCCGCAGGGTGCGGAACCGCGCCGCCGCTTCGGACCGGGTGCTGACCCCCAGTTTGGTCAAAACACTGTGTACATGGTTTTTCACAGTGTGCACCGCGATGCTCAGATGCGCGGCGATGTCCCGGTTGGACAGCCCCATCTCCAACAGTCGCAGTACCTCCACCTCACGGGCGGTGAGAACCAACTTCTTGGTGACGACACGGCGCTGCGCGGCAAGCGCAGACAGGCGTCGCAGCAGGACTGCCGAGACTCTCGGAGAATGTGCAGGTTTACCGTCCGCAACGCGTCGGATGAGGGCGAGCAGCTCGTCAACCGACTCGCTGCGCAAGTGGTACCCGGCGGCGCCGGCCTCGGCACACGCGGCGATGCCGGCCTCGTCGTCAGAGGCGCCGATCACCACCACCGCCGTGGTGGGGCTGATCTCGAGTGTCGCCTGCAGGAGCATGGCACTGTCACGCGTATCGAGATTGACCAACACCAGATTGGGTGAATGCTCGGTCAACACCTCGTAGAGCGTCGGCAGATCCCAGGCGAACCATGGTGTCGCCCAGCCGTTTGCGGAGATCACCGCGGCCAGGTTCTCCCGATAAAGCGTGCAGTCGTCGACGATCAGCAACACGCATTCCCAATCAGCCGGACTCTCATCGGAAGTCACCCGGTTGAACGCGGCCGCCGCAGCCGACCTCTCGGCGGTCATGACTGTTGCCGAGTTTCCCAGTCAGCGCGCATAGTCTTCCCCATATCACCCTCCAACGGGTGACTCCCGTCCGGTGCAAACGTGCCCATTGTGCTCACGAAACCAGGGCATTGTCAGCCGGATACCGCATGCCGGGGTCTTAATCCTTGCGTTGGCCAGCATCACGGTCCGTCGTTGTTTCTTGCCCGCCGCCGTCGAGCCGAGACCGCCGGCGAACCCCCGGGACCCTCTCAGCAAAGCTCAGGCGCGCGTTGGGGCCTTGTTCTGTCAGAACCGGCGACGCTTCCTGGCTAACCCCCGAAGCCAGGAGGCAATGCCGCAGGACCAGCCCAAACGATTTGCTGACCACCGTTGCGACAGACCGGATTCCGAGAACGCTCACGCGGCAGTTCCACCGGAACGCACCAACGGTCGGGCCAACCGGGCGCGGAGACTCTCCAGGGCGGCCGATCTTTCCGAGATCTGGTTGAGCCGGTAGTACAACCGGGGCGGGACGTAAGGGAGAATCGGCGAAGAACGCTTGAGCAGCAACGCCGAGAAAGCGTCCGCGGGCAGATCGGTGTACCGGGTGAGATCTTCGTACCATCCTGCGCTCCGCCGCGCCCATCCCTGCAAAGGGAGAATCGCCGCCTTGCGTTCCGTTTCGTATCCGCTCAGCGCCAGTTCCAGATCCGTTTCCTTACAGAGCTTTTCCGCCAGACAGATCGCGTCGTCGAAAGCGAGCATGGTGCCCGCGCCGATGCTGTAGTGCGTGGTATGCGCCGAATCTCCGAGCAAAACGGTGCGGCGGTGATGCCATCGCCTGTTGGTCACCGTCCGGAAGGTGAGCCAGCGCGCGTCCCCGCGATCAGCTCCACCGATCAGAAGGGGGTGCCCGCCCAACTGCCGCCGGAAGATGTCCCCCAACACCGCGACACTCTGGTCCATCGTCATCCTGTCGAAGCCCAGCCCGGTCCAGGTCCGGGACGAACACTCCACGATGACTGTGCTGGTCCGGTTGTCGAAGGCATACGCGTAGAACCAGATCGGGCCGGATTCAGTGTCGGCGAACGCGAAGGTGAACGCGTCGAACACCTTGTTCACACCCAGCCATGCATACCTGTTGTCCCCCATCACTTCCCGGGTGCCGAAACCGTCGACGTGCTCTCTGCGCAGCCGGCTGCCCGCGCCGTCGGAGGCCACGATCAGGTCGGCAGTCGACAGTTCGGGCGGGTCGGCGTCGGTACGGAAACGCACGTCGACGCCTGCCTCGGTGGCCCGCCTCGCCAACAGGTCGACCAGTGTGCGTCGACTGATACTGAAGCCCTCCTCACCGTGGGTGAGGGTCTGGACGCCATCGAAGTCGACAGCGGTGTCGGTCCACCGGAAAGAGTGGGCGCGCAACTCCGAGGCCAGCGATGGATCGCTGCGTTGCAGCTCGGCCAACAGCGAGGGCAGGAACGTCACGCCCCAGCCGTATGTCGAGCCTGGCTCGTTGCGCTCCAGAACGGTTACTTCGCCACTCGGGTTTCGTCGTTTCATCAGAGTCGCGAAGTACAGCCCGGCGGGCCCACCTCCCACGCACACGATGTTCATCGGTCGTCCTTTCCGAGCGGTCATCTGACCGACCCTGCTTCGGAGCGGCTCGCCGGCCGACCCCCCATCCCACGGCGCACGTACGAATCGATGCGGGCACCTTGAGTGCGCACACTCTGTGCGGCCCGGAACAGCGCAGAATGCCGCCGGGTGAACCGCCGCAGTGAACGTTCCGAGGCGTACCGGACCATCCGGGGCCCCGAGGCAGCCGAACGTCTGACCACTTCTCCGGCCGCGACCATGACCTCACCGCTGCTGAACATCTCCTTGTAACTCGCTGCGCCCGCGCCCATGTCGATTCGCTCGATGCCGGCATCTGCTGCCGACCGCGCAAGCTGCAGTATCTGGATCAATCCGGGCGAATACTTCGGCAGTTCCCTGTTGTAGGTCAGGTGCCAACCCGCCAGCACCGGCCCGGCACGCAACCCGAAATGCAGTGCCACCAGTTGATCACCGGCATATAGCTCCGACTGTAATCCTGCGAAATAATCTGTGGTGCAACCCATCAGCTCTTCCATGAGCTGCATGACCCAGCGCCTGGAGAACACATCGATGGCCCCCGTCCTCTGGCACTGCGACGATTTCCACGCCATCAGGGTGTGCAGAGCTCGCGGGTCGGTGGAGTCGAGAACAAAGCGGAGTTCGCCGACGTCGCGGGCCAGGCGACGTTCCTTGGTCGCCAGTTCCCGCAGCGACACCCCGCGGTGTTTGTGGTCCGCGGCCGCGGCCTTGGCGCGCTGGCGGGACAGGAACTCGTCATACCCGCCTGAGACGTCCATGATCGGCGACGGGAGCTCCGACTGGTGGTAGGCGACGAACGGCCGCTGCGCGTTCAACAACCGATCGAACTTCCACACCACCAAGCGGCACGCCCGCATCAGCTGCTGCGGGTCCCATTCCAAGCCCGCTTCATGGACCAGCCCCTGGCACCCGTTCACGCCCGGAGCCACCGGCACCCCGACCCCCAGCGCGTGACGCTCGAAGGGGAGGAAGCCGACGATGCGCCCGCCATCGGCCAGCACAGCCACTCTGGTCTGACGGCGTACCCGACCCGCGGCGCAGGTGAATTCCGGCGCCAGAAAGGGATTGGCCAGCGCTGGTTCAGACCGCTGGAATCCCCGCCAGATCGACAACTCGCCCTCCCCGAGTTCCTCCGGGCGTACAACGGTGATCTGCATGCCTCTTCTCCCCCGTTACTCGTGGCCGTCAGACCTCGGCGCGGTCCACCACTCGATCGTGAGTTCCCCTGTGTTCCACGGGCGTGACGGTGCCCACCCGGCGTCGAACGGACGCGTCCGCGCGCAGGTAGCCGGCTCGGGCGCGTTTGGCGACCCGGTGCAGCGACGGATTGTCCTCCATCAACCGGTGAAGCCGTGCCGAGGGCGTGCGCTTGGCCCAGTGCAACGCGGCTCCCGGTGACCGCCGGACCACATGCCCCTGGCCGACCATCACGTCGCGGCTCTTGAACACGTCTTTGTACGGCTCACCGCCAGGGCCCATGTCCAGGCACTGGACCCCGGCGTCAGCCGCACCCTCGGCGAGCAGCAGGTTCATGATCAAACCGGGTGAGTACCGGCCGAAGCGGGCGTCGTAAGCGGGGAACCACAGCACCATGGTCCGGTCGGTGCGCATCCCGAAGTGACCGGCCACGGGTTCGTCGCCCGCATAGAGCATGGACAAGACGCCGGAGAAGTTGTCGGATCTGGTGTCGAGGAGATGCTCGACCAACTGCACGATGTAGGGCTTCGCGAATCGATCCGACCATCCGGAGCGCAGGTACTGCGCCGATTTCCATCCCATCAGTGTGTGCAGGGCACCCAGGTCAGGTGAATCGAACACAAACCGCAGATCTCCGACCTCACGTGCGAGTTTGCGCTGCTTTCGCAGCACGCCCCGGAAGGTGGTCGAATTGTCCTGTAGACAGGCCAGATAAGGCGCGAATCCGGCGGAGAAGTCCATGACCGGAGAGGCGACCCGCGTACTGCGGTACATCTCGAGGGGGCGTTGCCCCGGGGCCAGGTGGTCGAAGTCCCACACCGCGAGCCCACAGGCCCGCAGGAGCTCGCGCGCGTCGAAATCCAGCCCCGGTACGTGCACCACGCCTTGGAAATCGTTGTACCCCGCCCCGATAGGCACCCCTTGCCCCAGTCCACGCCGCTCGTAGGGGAAGAACCCGACGATATCGGGTCCTTCCGTGAGAACCGCGGTACGCGCATGCGGTCGCACCCGGGCGACACTCAACGCGAAATCGACTGATAGAAAGGGATTGTCGAGCTCGGCCGTCATCTTCTGAATACGGCGCCATGCATCGATCTCGGTCTGACCGAGTTCACCGGGATGCACCACACTGACTCTCATCGTGCTCTCGCCCACCAATCGCGAACCACTTGCTCGGCAGCCTTGCCCCTGATGGGAAAGCCCAGCGGTTCGCCACTACCGTCGTCGGGCAATGCACTCCACACCCACCAGTACACCCCCGCCCACCAACTCTCCTGGCTGAAGGAGGACAGCAAGGCCTCGTACGCGGCGGCCTGCTCGGCCTGGTTCGGCGTACCGCTGATGGTCCAGTCGTGGGGTCGGGTGGTGGTGCCCTGTTGGCTGGTGTATGCGGCCTCGGTGAACAGGATCCGGCGCCCGTTGCGGGCGGAGAAAGCGGCCAGGTCGGATCTGATGGGGACCCAGGCCTGTTGCAGGGCAGCCACATCCGTGGTCGGTGAGGTGCTGAGCGGCCAGTATGCATCGATACCGATCAGGTCGACGGCGTCCCAGAACGGCACCTCTGCGTACTCACCGGGGTCGGCCGCGTACACCAGTGTCCCGCGATACTGCGCGCGCACGGCCGCGATCACCTGCACCCATGCGTCGCGATCGTCGGAAACCGAGGCGAGTTCCGTGCCCACCGCAAACTGTTCGACACCCATACGCGCCGCGATCGACGCATAGTGAGTGATGAACGTGGTGTACGAGGCGAACCATGCCGGCCGGTCCGCAGGCGCGATCTGGGAGCGAGACCCGTTGTCGGCCAAGTCGACATGGGGTTTGAGGAACACCTTCAACCCCTGCGCATGCGCCAGCGTGATCGCCCGTTCCAGGCCGGCGTCACCGGCTGTCCGCGACGTCCGCGCGATCTGGCTCGCGCCGACCGAGTTCTGGTACCAGGTGGGATTGAGCTGGACCCACGTCCCGCCCACCGCCGATACCTCGCTGAATGCCGCCGACACCTGGGGTCCGTCGTATCCCGCTGCTTCCCAGGTCGGGAGCGCGAAGCCGCGTTGTGTCGGCCCGGGTTCACCCTGGGCAGGTCCCGCGGTGATCGCGTAGGCGACACCGGCGAGAGCCACCAGTACGGAAAGAACCGGTGCCCAGAGGAATCGGTCCCGCCGGTACCGGCCGCTCGTCGGTTCAGCCGTCGAATGGTGCCACTTCAGCTTTTCCCACATCAGCTTGTCCCCCCGCGTCGTAGGGCCCAGCGGTTCCGGACGGTCAAGGCGGAAACCAACCGCTTGGCGTCCATCCGCCAGGGACTGTCCCCGTTGTGGATGTAGGTGCGCGGGATCGCATGGCGGCCGATCTCGGTGGACCGCCAGATGGCACACCCGTAGTCGTAACCGGCATCCCGTACCGCGCCGACCGCGCGGGTGTCCACGCTGCCGTAGGGATAGCAGAAGCCTCGCACCCGCTGCCCCAGCAGATTCTCCAGCGCAGCCTTGCTGTGGTGGACCTCGGTCGCGAGCACGGCACTGTCGGTGCCCGACCCCAGCGCGACATGGTTGACCCCGTGTGACGCGATCTCGATCCCCGATGCCGCGATGTGCCGGACCTCGCTGTCGGTCAGCAGCGCCTTCTCCGGGCCGGGCCGATCCCAGTCGTTACTTCCGCCGAACCGTCCGGTCAACACGAAAACGGTTGCCGTGAAACCGAACCGGTCCAGAACCGGCATCGCCTCGGTGAGGAAGTCCCGGTAACCGTCATCAAAGGTGAGGCCGACGAGTCCGCGCCCGTGCCCCGCCGCCGAAGCATCGACCAGCGCCGCCATGGAAACACCCCGCAGCTTCCTGGAGCGTAACCAGCGCATCTGCTGTTCGAACCGTTGCGGCGAGACGGTGACCTCGTAGGGATCCTCACGCTCCGGTGCGACCGAGTGGTACATCAAGACGAGCGGCATCGTGGCCAGACCCGGCCCGACGCCAACGCGGGTGTTGGTAAAAGCGGTCATGCTTGCGCCCTCTCCCCCACAGCTGTCGACTCAGAATCGATCACTCGCCGGTACACCGCCTCCACCCTCGGCGCCACGTGCGAGAGCGTGAACTGCGCCGCCTTCGCGGGCCCGGCACCGCCGAGCCGCGTCCGGAGTGGTTCGTCCTTCAGCAGGATCTGCAGCGCACCGGCCAGTGCCGTGGTGTCACCGGGAGGGACGTGCAAGCCCTCGACACCGTCTGCCACGACGTCCAACAGCCCGCCGAGCGCAGAGACCACGCAGGGGGTACCCGCAGCAAGGCACTCGACGGCAACCAATCCGAAACCCTCGGGGACCCGGCTGGGCACCACGCCGATGGCGGCGTGTCGCCAGGCCGCCACCACGTCGGCATGCGGAACGTGGGTGACCACCGAGACGCCCGGACGGTCCTCGACGTGGAAGTCTGGGCGCGGCAGCCCCGCGAGAACCAGTGGCACGTCAACACCGTTCGCCGCGAGCATCGTGTGAGCGTCGAGCAGGACATCGACTCCTTTGTGTGTGCCCAGCGCGCCCGCATAGAACAGGTAGGGGCCCTCCGGCGGTACGAAAGCCGGTCGCGCCGCGGTCCGTTCGTCAGTGGCGAGACTCAGGAGGTCGTCTTCGATGAAGGTCGGGATCACCTCGACCGGCCGGTGGTCGGCGGGGCGGGGCGCCGAACCGCGCGCCGCCAGCGCCGACGACGCAGCCATCCATTGCGCCACCTCGCGGTGTCGGCGAGAGCCGATCTCGTACAGGCCGGCAGCCAGCGGGATCCCTTTCAACCCATAGTGACCCGCGGCGCAGCTCGTGCATTTCCGCAGCCCCGGACCGGTGCACAGGCTGTTTCCCTGGTACAGCATCGTTTTCGTGGCACACACCTGGCTGTGGTCGTGCGCGGTCGCCACCACGGGCACTCCCGCTCGCTTAGCGGCGCCCAGGACGCTGTACAGGATCCAGCCGTGCGTGTGGATGACGTCCGGTTTGAAGGTCCGGATCAGTTCTGCGAATGACCGGGCGAACAGTGGGTCCGGAACGGGCGGGAAGAACAGACGGTTGCGATCTGCGTAGGCTCCGGGCACCGAGGCCATCGCCATCGTCAACCGGTGCACCTGGACACCGTCGGTGTCCTGTCGGTCTGCGGCGTCCGGGTGCGGCGCGGTGGCGATGGCCACCGAATAGCCCTGCGCGGCCTGGAACCGCACCAGCGACGCGATGGCCAGTTCGAGACCACCGACGTTCGGCAGGAAGCTGTCCGTGGCGTGCAGGACGCGCAGACGGCGGGCACCTTGCTCGCCCTCTGCGGGCCGCATACGCCGGCATGACATGTAAAGCGGCGCAGACGATGCCTGCGCGTCGACGGCGGGGACAGCGGAGGGGCGCTGCTGTGCGCGCGACCGCCGGAAGGCGATGGCCGCGACCGTGGTGGCGACGATCAGGGAAGTGCCGAGCGTGGCCAGGCCCGCCCCGAGGATGCCGAAGTGCGACATCAGCAGCCAGGCCAGCGTCATGGTGAGCAGCGCGTCGGTCACCGTCATCGCAGCCACCTCGGCCAGCTTGCGGCGCACCCGCAGGATGGTCACCGCCAACTCGATCACCGCGACGGGGAAGGCGGACAACAGCAGCACCACCAGGAGTGTGCTGTGCTGGGCGTAGTCGGCGCCGAACAACCCGAGGATCTCGGACGCGAGGAGGCTGGTCACGATCACCGGGACGGTGACCAGGGCGGCCATCATCCACAGGGCCCGATTCACCTGCGCCCGAAGCTGTTCGGGACGATCGGCGCAGTCGGCCAGCAGCGCGTTCGTGATCGCCGTGGACACCGAGACAAAAGCTCCGCTGACCATCCAGGCCATCACGAGGTAGGCGACCTGGTCGGCGGGAAACATCGCGGCAGCCAGGATCGGCATCGCGAAGTCGGGTGAACGCGTGCCCAGGGTGGCCAGATGCTCCCACGCCACCGCACCCCGTAACCGGGTCAGCCAGATGGTCCCCGGACGGAACCTGAATCCGGGTGTGGCGCGGGCGAACAACCGCAGAGACAGCAACAGGGACACGGCGAGTGAACCCACCCACACCGTGAGAATCGTGCGCGCCGCAGCGGTGTCGGCTGCGGTCGCCAGTAGGCCCACACTCAGGAGCGCGCCGACTGCGGTGAGTCGCGACAGGCTGGCCACCGTGGTGCCCAGCAGCGACAGTTCCGCCCGCCGAACCCCCAACAGCGCCGCGTTCACCACGAGCAGCAGGGCCGTACCCGCCGATCCCACGGCCAACAAGCTGACCAGCCAACCGGTTCCGACCGCGGTGTGCACCGAGTCGGGCAGCAGCAGCGCTCCGACAGCTCCACCGCCCGACGAAGCGGCCGCGGTGAGAACCAGGGCGGTGCTGAACAAGCCGCTGCGTTCTCGGGCATCGGCGCCGGGGAGCAGTCGCGTCAGAAGTGGTTCGAAGCCGGCGGCGGTGAGGATCGCCACGAGCGTCATGGCGGAGATCACCGTGCTCGTGGTGCCCACCGCGGTGGCCGAGACGTGGCGCGCACAGGCCATCCAGAACAGGTACCCGAGCAGTGAACTGACCGGGATCAGGGCCAGTAGGGCAACGCTGTTGCCCACCAGCCCCCGCCCCCCTGCCTGGTGGGCGCTGTCGGCCGGCTGCGACGTGACCGCCCCGGATGCGGTCGTCTGCGCCGTCATTGTTCACACCACTGCGGCGCGATGACACCCTGCACCAGCAGGCCGGACGTGGCGTCCCGGAGGGTCAGTTTGGCCGGGCTGGTCCGTCCATCGACATGAGACACGCTGCTGCACAACAGAGGTCGACTGGTCGGATCGAGGATCACGAGGAGCACCACATGATCGGCGGTGTGCTGGGTGAATTCCGCGAGTATCCGGGCCGGGACCGCAGCGCCGGTGTCGTCGAATGCGTGGAAATCCGCTCGTTGAATCAACTCGGCCCCTTCCGGGCTGATCGCGGTCAGTGCGAAGGCGAGGTCGTACTCACCGGTGGGCCCGACGATCTGCTCGGCGCTGAACGCTGACGGCATCCGTTGCTGGGGAGACCATTTCCCGCCGGCCACCAGCAGGATCGCGGCGGTCATCTCGATCATCACCACCGACACCACGATCATCCTGGTGTGGCGCCGGCTTCGAAGTGCCGGAAGCTGCGGACGGCGGCGCATCCCGACCGCCGTCAACACCGCGCACGCCAGCGCGATCAGCCAGTTGAGTCCGCGCAGCGCACTGTGGTCGGCGTCGAAGGGCCACAGCGTCATGGCCGTCCACATCACCCCTTGCGCGCACAACGCTCCGACGACCAGCGCCAGTATGGTGCGCGCCCTGGTTTCCACCGGTCTGCGAAGCAGACCCAACGCCACGCCCAGGCACACCGCGGCGGTGGCCGCCACCGTCGTGCCCACCAGAACACCTGTGGTGACCCGTGCGCCCCCGGAGATCTGGTGGACAACGGGACCCACGAGGGCGTACCACGCCAGCGTCGCGCCGATCCGGGTGGCCAGCCAGGCCGGCAGCCCAACTCCGGACCGAATCATCACGGCGCACAGCCACAGACCCGGTACCAACCAGATACCTATCAAGCCGAGCACGATCGACGTCCGCCACGCCAGGGCGTCGAGATCCGATTGAGCTGGAGCCATCTGCCAGGTGTAGAGCCACTGGGCCACCGCCAGACAGCTGACGCCCAATGCGGATGCGCCGAGAACGCGCCGCCGCGGCAACCGGTCCCGCAGCATCTCGAAATAGCGCGCATCGGCGTCATCGCGATCGCGCGTATCGATCTCGAGGTAGGTCGGTTTCGTCATGGCGCGTCCGTTCGGCAGCTACCGGCCATCCCCGTCGGGATGGTGGCGCGGAGCATCTCGGCGTCGACCTGGTAGACGGTCAAGGGACCCGCCGCGTAGACGGCGTGCAACCAGGGCAGGCAGTTGAATCGGTCCAGCGCCGACTGCGGATACGGCTCGGTGCCGTCGACGCCCGGTTCGTCCACGGTGAACCAGAAACCCAGCCTCGGCCGGGTCGTCGACATCCGTGCGTCGACCACGAAGTATCGGATCTCGGCGTCGAGGACCTGTTGGAGCACATCGGGGCGCACAGGTTCGGCACTCATGTACAGATCCCAGATCGGGAACGTGACGCTGGGCGACAAGGTGGCCATCCGTCCGACCGACCCGAGCTGCTGAGACACATACCGATCAGCCATGACGGGCGTGTCCACAGCTGTCCGCGCCTCCATCCAGGCTGTGACCGCGCCACCTTCCTGCGAGACCGACCTCATGTCGTCACCGACGTTGGGGCGCCCGGGAAATCGTGTGGAAACGTTCGATCCCACCGACGCCG
Source organism: Mycolicibacterium sp. SMGY-1XX (assembly GCF_059132455.1). Lineage (NCBI taxonomy): Bacteria > Bacillati > Actinomycetota > Actinomycetes > Mycobacteriales > Mycobacteriaceae > Mycobacterium > Mycolicibacterium sp. SMGY-1XX. Next base: position 638,674 of record NZ_CP101139.1, on the reverse strand, counting down.
CGCCGATCGACATGACGACGAGTACGACACCCGCGGCCGTCACCCCGGCCGCCGGTCGGCCCAATACGCCGCGAGGAAAACGGTGTGTGACAACGTATCCCGTGGCGATTCCGCAGACCACAGCCAAGCCGATGAAGCTGAACGCCCATGAGCGGTGCGCACCCTCGGCGCCGCCTTTGGTCAGCACCATCGGCAGACTGGCGAAGTACATCGCGCCGATGGCGGCGAAAGCCCACGGGAAGGACCCCAGCGTGTGCCGGAGCCGCCACAGCACCGCGATCCCGATCAGGAACACCAGTAGCGCCAGGACGGGGAACAAGAAACCCGCCACCAGCTCGTAGAGCGGATTCTCCGCCCCGCTGAACAGCGCGCGCTCCCCCGTCTGCGCCGCCTCGGGTTGATCGCCGAGACCGGTGAGATCGGTCAGCTGAGCCCCGCCGCGGGTCAGCGCCGGGCTGAGGTAGGTGACCAGCCATTCATACTTGTTGGACCACCAGAAGGCGATCGAGGCGGTCAGGCAGAACCCCGCGAACGCCAAGGGCCAGATCCGCTCCCGCTGTGTGCCAAGGCGTTTGAGGACTCTACGGCAGAGCAGCTCGACCGCGATCAGCGCGCCGATGATCAGGCAGAGGATGATCGTGGTGAGATGGTGGACGATGGGCAGTGTCGCGGCGCAGAGTGCGATGGCGGTGATGTACCGCGGACCCGGGCGTGAGGCACATCGGCAAGCACCGATCGTGACGGCCAGACACCACAGCAGCATCGGAAGCGCCAGGCTCTCGTAGGAGACCGCGGTATCGAAGTAGGCCCAGGACGGATTCAGCGTGTAGAAGACCGCACCCGCGGCTGCTGCCGGCGCGATGACGCCGAGTGCCCGCACCAGCTGGTAGACAGCCAGGACCGACAGCACGTGCGCCAACACGATGATCAACATCCCCGCATGCCACAACGGGAGTCCGGTCAGCCGCGCGAAGGCGCTCACGGCCTGGTGCAGCCCGGGAAACTCTTTGGTGATCGGCAGTAGGTAGGAGACGTGACCGACGTCGCCCCGCAGAGACGTCTCGATGGCTTGCCGCAGATGCGCGAACTCATCAGCGCTCAAGGGACCGGACGGGCCACGCAACAACGTGGGAACCATGCCGAAGAGGCCGATGCCGGCGAGCGCGCTTGTTCGCAGAACTCCGTCGATTCTCGCTGCGCAGGCCACGGCGATGAGCGGGAGCATGCCGCCCAGGAAGCCGGCCCAGAACAGCGCGAACTGTAATTGGTCGGGTTCGGGCTGGCCGGCCGCGTGATGAAACGACAACAGGACGAGTATCGCCCCCACCGGCGGCATGACGATGGCGGTCGCCAGCCGTGCTCGCCGCCAGTGTGAGCCGGAACCGAGAGCGTGGGCACCCGAAACATGTTCGGGGGCTGACTCTTCGACGGTGGATACGGTCAGCACCATTACCTCACCGCAGGACCGAGGTGAGCGTGTCGAACAGCTGATCTGCCATCTCGTCGACGCTGGGCAGCGTGCACCGGGCGGCACGCTCGCTGCGTGATCCCGGGTCCGCGAGCACGGCGGCGATGGCATCGGCGTAGTGCACGGCATGATCGGGCTCAGGCCCGTCGATGCCGCACAGGCGCACCTGGGCAGCGGTCCCGGCCAGGCGCGTCACCTCCCGATGGGCCGGGATGTCGCTGGCGACGACCGGCAGTCCGGCCACCAGGGCCTGCGCGAATCCGATGCCGAATGCCTCGCGGGTACTCGCCGTCGCGTACACATCGGCCGAGGCCCACCATCGCCGCAGGACGTCCTCGTCGACCGCACCCGCAATGGTCACCACACCGTCTGCACGCAAGCTCGTGACGAGCCGCGCGATGTCAGCCAGCGCGGGCCCGTCGCCGACCACGACGAGCCTGGCCGGTACGGCACGGTCACGCAGTTCGACCATCGCGCGCACCAGGACGTCGGTGCGCTTGTACTGCTCCTGCCTGGCAACCGTCAGGACCAGGGGGATCTCGCCGACATCCGCCGGTTCCTGCCCACACACGGGATCCGCGACTCCCAACGGCACCACGGCGATCTTCGATCCACCCGCCTGGTCCGGGAAATCCCTGGCCACCAAGTCGGCTTCGGCTTCGGTGTCCACCACGATGCGCCGACTCATCGCCATCAGCCGGCGCCCGGCTGGGCGGTAAGGCCGGTGTAACGCCTGCCGAAGGGGAGTGTGGCCACCGCCGTGGTAATGCGGGGTGAGGACAACCGGGGCCGTCGCCCGCTGTGAGGCCAGCCAGGCCAGCGGAGTGTGATAGCTGTGCAGCCACATGACGTCGAAACGGTTCGGCCGCCACGCGGCTCGCACCGCAGCCGCCGAAGGCACGTCGAACACATCTCTCAACGGAAGACGGTGTCGCTCAACGGTGTATCCGTCCCGGGCTTCCGACACCGGCAGTTCGGAATGCCGAGGAACCTGTGTCACGACGGTCACCTCGGCGCCCTTGGCGGCCAAGGCCGCCGCTGCCTGTGCGGTGTAGGTCTCGACACCACCGCGAAACGGGGCGAAACGCGGCACGATGACACCGATCCGCGGGTGTGTCACACGAAGACCCCCGTCACGCGATGTGCACGCCTCGCTGTCGGCGTTCCGGCGGGCGCGGCCTCGGGCTCGGGTGCGGACCAGCCGGCGTCTATCCGGCACAGCAGGCGCTCGTAGCGCTCTGCCGTACGAGACCATGTGTGCGGGTCGGTATGCGACAGCCCCACCAGCGGAAGAGCCTTGCGGATCCCCTCGGCCAGATCCACCGGGTCCCCGGGCGCCACCAGTACCGCCCCCGAATAGTCGGCCGCCGCTTCGACAAGGCCTCCGACGGCGGTGGTGACCACCGGTAAGCCGCAGCTCATCGCAATGTGCAGCGGTCCGGACGCCGACGAGCGGCGGTACGGAAGCACCACCATGTCCGCGGCGGCGAAGAATCCCGGGACCTCGGCATCGGCGACGTACCGGTCGACAATGGTGAGGCGGTTCTCCGGGAGGATCGATGCGAGCTGGTCCAGCGGTGCCCGGTAGCCCTGCCAGACCTCCCCTACGACGGTCACGTGGACGTCCACCCCCGCCGCGGTGAGCAGCCGCACCGCCGCGGCGATCTCGCTATGGCCCTTGTAGGGGCGCACCACCCCGAAGGTCAGCAGCCGCACCGGCTCGCCGGGAATGCGTACGCGTGCCGGCGGTGCCTTGTATTGCGCGTAGGGGCCGTGTGGGATCACCTCGAGAGGTGTCTGGGCCAACTGCGGATAGGCGTCCAGAACAGCGCGTCGGTCGAACTCTGAATGCACCACCACGGCATCGGTTCGGCTCAACAGGAACCGCATTCCTGCCCCCGCGTACGCCTTCGCCAACGGCAGACGGGCCTCGCCGACGTCCTGAACCTCGTGGAATTCCACCACCAGCCGCGCGCCCACCCGCTTGGCCAGCCAGGCGATGACGAGGTAGCTGTGCAGCACCGTGCCTGTCCACCACTGGAGAACCACGACAGTGGGGCGGGCACGTCGCCAGAAGCGCAGCGCGCGCAGGGCCGATGCCCCCCAGTACCAATCCAATCCGTTGAAAACGGGGACCTTGGGATACTTCAGTGTCCCGTCTGTGCGACCGACGCGCGCCCGACCGGGATACGCTGCGCGGGGGCAGATCCTGCGAAGCAACAGCATCGACACCGCTCCGCGGGTGCCCAGAGCAGCCGCGAGCAGTGAGGTGTAATAGCTTATCCCCGAAAGGAATCGGTCGCCGGGACCGACCACCAGAACCATGGGACCAGCAGGGGCGCGTCCACTCACGCCGGCCGCCGAGCGATCGCCGGCCCCGCCGGAGAGTCCGTGCGTCGGCGGTTGAGCAAAGCCTGTGCCAACCGCCCCGTCAACCCCGTTCGCCGGCCCCGCAAGACCGTCACCAACACCCGGGTGCCGTCCCGGACCACGTGCAGGTTGGACTTGCCCGTGCGCCGCGGCAGTTCCAGACTGGGCACCTCGGCGATCCTCAGTCCGCTGTGCACGGCCTGGACGGTCATCTCCGCCTCGATCTCGAAGCCCGTCGCCGCCAAGCCGAGGTGCTCGAGGTATCGACGGTGGAACGCGCAGAACCCGTAACAGAGATCGGTCAACTCGGCGTCGTACAGCGAGTTGAACACTGCCAGAAGGAACCGGTTGCCCAGCCGCCGCAGTCGCGTGATGTCCAGCGACCCCCCGCCGGCGATGAACCGCGAACCTTTGACGAAATCGTAACCATTGGACAGGAAGTGGAGGTAGTGGCGGATCTCCTGGGGCAGCATGCTGCCGTCGGCGTCCATCATCACGATGATGTCGCCGGTGGCGGCCATGAAACCCGTCCGCAGCGCCGAACCCTTCCCCACACCCTCCTGGTCGACGACCCGGACATCGGGACGCGCCCGGCAGGCGGTGATGAGTGTGGCGTCGGTGGACCCCCCGTCCACCAGGATGATCTCGTCGACGTCATCGGTGATCTGCTCGAGGACCCAGGCGATGTTGCGCGCCTCGTTCCTGACCGGGATGACCAGGCTCACCGAATTGGTCTGCTTCCTACCGTCATTGAGCACCTCGGCCGTGTAATCGACATGTGCTCTGGCCGCGGCGACGGCCAAACCGTCTGGAAGCCGGTGGTTTTGCCGCCCGTTGTTGATCTGTAGGTCGCTCATGGCATTCCCCCAATTGTGTTGATCTCTAGTGTCTTTGGAAGTATGGGAAAAGGGCTGTGCAGCTGACTCATCGGCTCACTCCACGGTCACGGACTTGGCCAGGTTCCGTGGCTTGTCCACGTCCCGACCCAATGCCAAGGCCAGATTGCGGGCCAGGATCTGCAGCGGAATCGCGCTCTCGACCGGCCCCCAGGGCTGTGCGTCCGGCTCCACCACAGCGACAGTGCTGCCCGGACCACCGATGCTGATGATGCGGCCCCCGCGCGTTTCCACCTCGGCGACATTGGCGCGCAGCTTCGGGTCGCCGTTGTCCACCACGACGACGGGCGTGCCCGGGTCGACCAGCGCCAGCGGTCCGTGCTTGAGTTCTCCCGCGGGGTAGTGCTCGGCCCATCGGTAGGTGAGTTCCTTGAGCTTGAGCGCACCTTCGGCCGCGTAGGGAAGACCGGCACCCCGCCCGAGGAAGATCACGCCGCTTGCGGTGACCAATTCGTCTGCGAGCGTCGGGATTACGCACTTGGCCACCGTGGCGGCGGCGGCCAGGCGGTCCGGGAGGCCCCGCAGGGCATCCACCGCTTGACCGGCCAGCGTGGTGCTGAGGCGATCCATCGCCACCAGTGCCGAGATCATCACCGCGGTGCCGGCAACGATCTGGCAGATGAAGGTCTTTGTGGCCGCCACCCCGATCTCAGGACCTGCCATACAGGCCATCACCGCATCGGCTCGCCTCGCCAGCGTCGAATGCCCGCTGTTGGTGAGCGCCAGGAGTGGCCGCCCCACCCCCAAGGGAGCGGCCACAGCATTGAGGACGTCGGCGGTTTCGCCCGACTGGCTGATCGCCAGTTGGAGTGTGCCCCGCTCCAGGATCTCGCCCGCGGCTTCACTCGCCACGGTGACATGCGCGGGCAATCCACCGAGAGCGCGGACCACATTGCTGATCACCATGCCGGCATTGATCGATGTGCCGCAACCGATCACCTGCAGACGCTCGAACGGCGCCATCCCCAGGTCGCGCCAGAGCCCGCCGTTGGCGATACCCCCGCCGAACTCGTCGAGCACCCTGGCCACCGCCGCGGGCTGCTCGTCGATCTCCTTGGCCATGTAGTCCGCATGGCCGTTGAGACCGGTGTCAGCAGCGCGCCAGGTACAGCGTGCCGTCAACGGGCGCCGCCTCGAGGAGCTCATGCGGCGCGCCGGCACACTCTCGACAGCGCTGAGCTCCATGACGTCACCGTCTTCGAGGACCTGGAACTCCTCCACCCAGTCGGCAAGCGCCGCAATGTCGCTGGCCGCGAAGACCCCCCAGGAAGTGCGCGCGACGAGTAACGGGGATTGTTTTGCGGCCACCACGACGCGGCCGGTTCCCTCTTCCAGCACCGCCAGCGCCCAGGATCCCTCGATCGGTTCGAGGGCGGCATGCACGGCGTCGAGGAGGTCACCGGAAACCACGAGCTGGTCTTCGATGAGGTGACACAGGACTTCACTGTCGACGGTCGAGGTGAAGTGGTGCCCGGACGTCTGGAGTGCACGCTCGAGCAGACCTGCATTGGTGATGATTCCGTTGTGCACCAGATGGATTCGTCCGGTGCAATCGGTGTGCGGGTGCGTGTTGTCGACGCTCACCGCTCCGTGTGTGGCCCAACGCGTATGACCGATCCCCACGCCGTCGAGCTCCGGTCCGGACCAGTCTGTCAACGCCTTGTCGAGTGCGCCGACCCGCCCGACGGTGCGCACCCTGGCCACGTCGCCCCGGGTGGTCTGGATGGCGACACCGGCCGAGTCGTATCCGCGATACTCGAGCCGGCGTAGCGCCTGGACCAGGTAATCGACTGCGGGACCGTTGGTTCGGCACGCGATGATGCCGCACATCAGTTCCACCTCGGATCGCTGTGCCCCAAATTGAACGACCTGTTGTTCAGAACCCGCCATGCCCCGAACCGGGAGCATCGGTTCCGCCTGTACGCGCTCCGGTACTCGGACTGGTGAACGCCTAAACCGTTCGCCAGCAGGCGATTACACCGGGCTGGTTCCGACTTCGCTGACACTCCATAACTATCGGCTTCCGCAACGTTTTCGTACATGGGTAATCCGAGCGAAATTTGCCTAGTTCGCGGTCTAGTTCTGCCGTGGGGATCCACGGTCTACGCGCATCGCCCGCGAGAGTGCCGCGGCCTCGGCCCTGGTGTTCACTCCGAGCTTGGTCAACAGGTTGTGGACATGGTTCTTGACGGTGTGTACCGCAATTCCCAGCTGCACAGCGATATCCCGATTTGAGCGACCCAGTTCGAGCATCCTCAGGATCTGGATCTCGCGCGCTGTCAGGGCTGGATCCCGGTCGCTCGACTGGGGTGCCAGAGCAAGCGAGGAAAGCCGCCGCAACAAGATTGCCGCGATGCGAGGTGGGCAGGAGGACATTCCGTTAGCTACCGCATGCACCAGCGCGATCAGGTCTTTCAGAGAGTCGGTCCGTACGTGGTATCCGACAACACCCACTTCTGCGCACGCGACGATCTCGGCCTCGTCCTCCTCCGAGGCACCGAACGCGATGACACGAAGATTCGGGTTGATGTCCATCGCCGCCCTCAACAACAGGTGCCGGCCCCGAGTGGCCATGTTCACGAGCACAATTCGCACCCCGTCGTCCTGAAGTGCCGGGACCAGGGAGGCGAGGTCCCACGCACTGTGGGGTGGCGGGAACCCGTTGAGGACGAAGACCGCCGCCAGATTCTCCCGGAACAGCGTGCAGTCATCGATGATCAAGATCCGCTCGTCGAGCGGGGGCCCTTGACTGGCCACCTGTGACCAGGCCGTCGCCGCGTCACGCTCATCCCGTGGTGGTGAGCCCCAGCCGCGCGGACTGTCCGGGCCTTCGTTCCAACGCTTCACGTCAGTGTGAGACACGGCGCACCGCCTGCGGAGTACGGCCACTCGCTTCGCTCGGTCATCGACCCCCCACACTTTCCGAATGGACTCGCGTTGGTGGACATCGCAGACGATCCCCGGATCACCGCACCCGGCGGTGTGATTCAGCTTCCCGGCGCCGAGTTCTCGTTGTCGGGCTTGTCATTGGGCTCGGACGGTTTGTCCTCTGACGACTTCGGCGGCTCGCTGGCCGGCTCCTCGTCGTCGTCATCGGGCTGCGACGGTGTCCCCGACGTCGTCTCCCGGTCATCTTCTGGTTCCGTCACATCCGTTGGCCCGGAACCGTTGTCGGATGGTGTCGAGCTCGGGGTGCTCGGCGCGGTCGGCGTGCTGGTGGGTTCCGCGGTGGGGCTGGCGGTAGGTGTCCCCGCTGATTCGGTCGGCGGAGCCTCCGAACTGGTAGGCGTCTCCACCGTCGGCGGCGGCGCCGGTATGGGAGCTTCTGTCGGAGTGGCAGTGGGAGCGGGCACCGCAGACTGCGCCGGCGCAGGCGCCTGGGGGGGTGCATCGGCGGGCTTGGTCGGCGCCTGCGTGGTTGGATCGGGCACGGCGGTGGGAGTCACCGTCAGCTGCGGTAGCGGTGCGTGCACCGTTGATTCGTCTTGGGTGAACACCTTGGTGTCCAGCGGTGGGACGCCCGGCGGGCCTGACAGTCCCAGCGATTGAGCAAGCAGCGGCAGGAGTTCCGTCAGTACCGCCGCCAGCTGGTGATTCGCCGAGGTGGGCAATGCCTCGAGCAGCAGTTCGAGAAGCGTCCACAGCTCGGGCAAGGTGGTGGAGGGGACGTTCACCGTGGTCCCACCGCCACCGCCACCGCCCGAGAGAGCGAGAGGGTGTCCCTGAGTAAGCGATTGGAACGACCTGAGAAGCTCGAGAGACCTCGCAGTGTCGGGCAACCCACGCGTATTCACCAGTTCCAGCAGGGTATCCGTGCGCAGGACCAGCACGTCGTTGTCGATGACTTCGACGATGTCCGTCAGATTCGACGCGCGTCCCGATGCCTCGGCGATGCGCCGGTTGGCGACGGCCGATCGGACGAGCGCAGGGAAGTCCGAGGTCTCGTACTTCGGCGGCGAGAGCTCCAGAAGGGGAGCGATAGCCGGTAGCGGGTACAACGCGGTGCTGAGCGCCAAACCGGTTGTCACGATGAGGGCTTCCCACACCTTCGTCCGGTGTCGCTGTCCCGCAGCGCGCTTGCCCGGGGCCCGGTATTGCGGAAGCCCCGTGTCCGCCGTCGGCCGCTCATCTCCCATTGATCCACTATCGACCCCCGAGCACGTGCGCGTATATGGGCCATCGGAGCCAATTTCATGTTGCCGAGGACCTAGTCCGCCGATTGAGCGCAAGTCCGCTGACGTGGTGTTGAGCGGGGATTGTCCCAGACAAATGACACGTTCTGGTTACCCGCGGATTCCACTCGAAGGTCATCGGATCCATGCCGGCAGGTATCGGATCTAGTCCTTCGCAGCGTGTCGGACTAGTCCTGTTGTACGCCACCGATTTCCGTTTGCGAACGGCACGATTCCGCGGCGGTCGGCGGCAGTACGCCAGTTTGCGCTAAACAGATGCATTCATGAACGCGCACTTGCTCGGGACGTCAGATCGACTGAGCGGTAGCCACTTTGCCGATGCGCCGTGGGGCGTGCCCGGACATGGTTACGGGACGACGCCCTCAAGGCGTGACGGTGTGCTGGCTACGGCTTTACTGCATGGAGTGAGCGAGCGCTGCCGCCTGCCCTCGGGTGTTCACACCGAGCTTGGTCAGCAGGCTGTGTACGTGGTTCTTCACGGTGTGCACGGCAATGCAGAGTTGCTCGGCAATCTCACGATTGGACAGGCCGAGTTGGAGAAACCTGAGAATCTCCGCCTCGCGCGCCGTGAGAACCAACTCCTCGGGGGCGACCGGACGTCGGGACGCCAGCGCCGAGAGCCTACGAAGCAGAATCGCAGACACCCGCGGAGAACACACCGACTCGCCGGCGTCGACCTTGGTGACCAGCGTGAGCAGGTCCTCGATGGACTCAGCCCGCGTGTGATAGCCCGCAGCGCCCGCCTCAGCGCAGGCCACGATGCCGGATTCATCGTCCTCGGAGACCCCCAGGACGATGACACGGACATCGGGTGCTATCTCACGAGCCGCGCGTAACAACATGGCGCTGTCGAGCGTCGCCACATTCAGCAGCATGATGCTGGGCGAACGATCTCGAACGGCGCCGATCAGCGTCGGCAGGTCCCAGGCGGTGCTGACCTCGGCCGCGCCGTTGACGGCAATGAGTGCGGCCAGGTTGTCCCGGTGCAGCGTGCAGTCGTCGACGATCAGCACACGGGCGGCACGAAGCGCCTCCGCGGGCCCCACGACCATGTTTGGTTGCGCCTGCAGCGCAGGTGCGCGATGCGGCAAATGCCAACTAGAAACTCCGCCAAGACCGTTAGGAAGGCTCACGTGGTTGCTCTGTCGAGCCTCTCCGTGTGCCGACAACGGTGTCTGCGCTAGAACCCCCACCGAATCACGCCCCGTCTTGATGTTTGCCAGTGCCTAAGACCACTGTGTGGCTCGATCGCCATACCACCCTCCCCGTTACTGGATCCGCATGCGGTGGCCTACATGCAACACCCATTGTGACCACGTGACCGGGCAATTGTCACGTTAATGCAGAGATTTTTTGGCTCGCCGAAAACTTTGCCAAAATCGATCTTGAATCGAAGGTGCCGCCCACGGCGCCGCCGTCTGGCGTCAGGCAAACTGAGGATCGCCCTTCGTTCGGCGCAATTTTTCCTAAGAATCCGCTGGTAAGCCTCTTGGTATCACCACAAAAAGCGACATCCGTGGCTAATTGACACCGGCGGTACCGACGGTCGACCCGGCCTCCAAGAAGTTTGCCATATTTGCACTTGCAGGTAACTCCGCGCGCCCACGCGAGCGCCCCCGCAGCCTCACCGAGTGGGGCCGGGCGCACTGGTGGGACCCCGATTCAGATGTTGCTATCGCGGCAGATGAGTGTTGAGTGAATGTTGCTAACAGACGCCAGAGTGCGTCGCCGGCCAGGCTGGGCCATGTTCGACGCCCGCGGTCTGGTTCGAAGTGACGCTGCGCCCCGGCTCGGACATGTTTGATGGCCCCGACCTGGGTGCAGTGACACCTAGCCCCAGCTCGGAGTTGTTCGACGTATTCGTCCCGGGTCGAGTGACACCCAGGCCGAGCTCCGACTTGTTTGACGCCTCGACCTGGGCCGAGTCACGCTCAGCCCAGGATCAGACCGGAGGTCGGGACGCCGGTACCGGCGGTGACAAGCACATGCTCGACATCGTCGACCTGATTCACCGACGTCCCACGCAACTGTCTGACGCCCTCGGCGATGCCGTTCATGCCGTGGATGTACGCCTCACCGAGCTGGCCGCCATGGGTGTTGATGGGGAGCCGGCCACCGAGCTCGATCGCGCCGCCGGCGATGAAGTCCTTGGCCTCACCCTTGCCGCAGAACCCCAGCTCCTCGAGCTGGATCAGGGTGTACGGAGTGAAATGGTCATAGAGGATGGCCGTCTGGATATCGGCCGGTTCCAGACCCGACTGGCCCCACAACTGCCGTCCCACCAGTCCCATCTCGGGCAATCCCAGCTCGTCGCGGTAGTACGAGTACATGGTGAACTGGTCGGCGCCGGCGGCCTGGGCCGCCGCTTCGATGACCGCCGGCCGGTGTCTGAGGTCCTTGGCGCGCTCGGCGGTGGTGACCACGATGGCCACACCGCCGTCGGTTTCCTGACAGCAGTCCAGCAGCCGTAGCGGCTCGGCGATCCACCGCGAGTTCTGGTGATCCTCGATGGTGATCGGCTTACCGAAGAAATGCGCCTTGGGGTTGTTCGCGGCGTGCTTGCGATCGGCCACTGATACCGCACCGAAATCCGCGCTGGTGGCGCCATATTCGTGCATGTAGCGCTGCGCGATCATGGCTACCGAGGCGGCCGGTGTGCTCAGCCCGTGGGGGTAGGACCAGCTGTACTCCACTCCGCGGGAATCGGCGTTGACGGTCAGGCCCGTCATCACCTGGCCGAAGCGGAACTCCGAGCGCTCGTTGAAAGCCCGGTAGGCCACCACGACTTCGGCCACCCCGGTGGCAACGGCCAGGGCGGCCTGCTGCACCGTCGCCGCCGCGGCGCCGCCGCCATAGCCGATCTGGCTGAAGAACTTCAGGTCTCCGACGCCGGTGGCGCGGGCCACAGCGGTCTCGAGATTGGAGTCCATGGTGAAGGTGACCAGCCCGTCGACGTCAGCCGGCGAGAGGCCGGCGTCGTCGAGCGCGTCCAGCACCGCTTCGGCGGCCAGGCGCAACTCGCTGCGGCCGGAGTTCTTGGAGAAGTCGGTGGCGCCGATACCGACGATGGCCGCCTTGCCGGACAGGCCGGTCATGAGTCTGCTCCCAGAGTCAGTGTGGCCGTGGCGATGACGTGCTTGCCCAGGCTGTTGGTGCCGGTGACATCGAGGGTGACCACATCGTCGTCGACGGCGGTGACCTCACCGGTGAACACGATGGTGTCGTAGGCGTACCACGGCACCCCGAGACGCAGCCCGATGGACCTGACGCGCGCCGCAGGCCCCGCCCAGTCGGTGATGTAACGCTGAACCAGACCGGTGTCGGTGAGGATGTTGACGAAGATGTCCTTGGACCCCTTCGCCTGTGCCTTATCGCGGTCGTGGTGCACGTCCTGGTAATCGCGCGTCGCGATCGCCGTGGAGACGATGAATGTGGGGTCGCCGTAGATCTCGAGTTCCGGGAGTCTGGTGCCGACCGCCACAACCGGTGCGCTCATCCGACCGGCTCCCAGGCGTACAGCGTCCAGGCGGGACTGACATCACTGTCCGGAAAGTCGAGATACGTTGCGCGCACTGGCAATCCGATCTTCACATCGTCGGGTTCGATGCCACGGAGCTCACCCAGCATACGCACCCCTTCCTCGAGTTCGACCAGCGCGATCACGAACGGCAGGGTGCGGCCCGGCACCTTCGGCGCGTGGTGCACGACGTAGCTGAACACCGTGCCGTTACCGCTGGCAACGACGTAGTCGGTGGTCTGCTCCTTGTCGAGCCACACCGCGGGCACCGGCGGGTGCTGCAGGCTGCCGTCGGGCCGCTTCTGGATCCGCAGCTCGTGGGCGTTGACGCCGTCCCAGAAGAACTTGGTGTCCTTCGACGACGCCGGCCGCATCAGCTTGTCGGGATCGAGGTCCGCCGGCACCGCCGGCTTGCCCTCCGCCCGGGGCTTGAACTTCATGATGCGCCAGATCATCTCGGCCACCGGCTCGCCCCCGGCCACCGTCCAGGTGATGAGCTGGTTGATGAAGAACCCCTCGCCCAACGCAGTCTGCTTGGGCCCCACCACGTCGGTGATGTCGGCATGGATGGTCACCTGCTCACCGGGCTGGAGATACCGGTGATAGGTCTGCTCACAGTTGGTGGCGACGACGCCGACGTAGCCGGCGTCGTCGAACAGCGCCATCATCTTCGACAGCGGGTCGTCGTCGGACCGGCCCTCACCCAGACCCCCCATGGTCCACACCTGAATCATGGCGGGCGGTGCGACGATGCCGGGGTGACCGGCGGCCTTTGCGGCCTCGTCGTCGACATAGATCGGATTCGTGTCGCCGATGGCGTCCACCCAGTGGTGAATCATGGGTTGGTTGACCGGATCTCGACCGGTGCGCGGCTCGCTCTTGCCGGCCGCCTTGATCTCTTCGATGCGCGGCCGCAGGTCGTCTGTACTCACCGGGGCACCCTCGGCACCTTGAGGCCCGACGCCGCGATCATCTCACGCATGACTTCGTTGACGCCGCCACCGAAGGTGATGACCAGGTTGCGTTTGGTCTGGCTGTCCAGCCACTTCAACAGCTCGGCGGTGTCGGGGTCGGCGGGGTTTCCGTAGGCGCCGACGATCTCCTCGGCCAGCCGGCCCACCTTCTGAATGCGTTCCGTGGAAAAGACTTTCGTGGCCGCGGCATCGGCCACCTGGATGGTCTCCCCGCCGGCGGCCACCTGCCAGTTCAGCAGCTCGTTGATCCGGTAGATCGCGTGGATCTCCCCGAGAGCCCGTTTGACGTTGATGTTCTCGATGGGTGTGACGCCGTTGCTGCCCGGTTTCGAGGCCCACGCGTGCACGCGGTCGTAGACTCCGGCGACCTTCCCGGCCGGTCCGAGCATGACTCGTTCGTGGTTGAGCTGGGTGGTGATCAACCGCCACCCCGCGTTCTCCTCACCGACCAGCATATCGGCCGGCACCCGGACGTCGTTGTAATAACTGGCGTTGGTGTGGTGCGCGCCGTCGGACAAGATGATGGGCGTCCACGAGTAACCGGGATCCTTGGTGTCGACGATGAGGATCGAAATTCCCTTGTGCTTGGGCGCTTCCGGGTCGGTCCGCACCGCCAGCCAGATGTAGTCGGCGTCATGGGCACCCGTGGTCCAGATCTTCTGGCCGTTGACGATCCACTCGTCGCCGTGCCGGACCGCCGACGTCCGCAGCGACGCCAGGTCGGTGCCCGCCTCGGGCTCGGAGTAGCCGATGGCGAAGTGCACCTCACCGGCCAGGATGGCGGGCAGGAACTTCTTCTTCTGCGCCTCGTTGCCGTACACCTGCAGCGTCGGCCCCACGGTCTGCAACGTGACGGCAGGCAGCGGGATGTCCGCGCGGGCGGCCTCGTTGACGAAGATGGACTGCTCGACGGGCCCGAAACCCAGGCCGCCGAACTCCTTCGGCCATCCGACGCCGAGTTTGCCGTCGGACCCCATCCGCTTGATCACGGCGCGGTAGGCCTCGTTGTGGCGGTCGGACTCCATGGCCTTGGCCTCGTCCGGCGACACCAGCGTCGAGAAGTACTGCCGGAGTTCGGCTTGCAGTTGCCGCTGCTCCGGGGTCAGATCGATGAACATCAGGCTCCCACGAGATCCAAACGGTGCGACGGGCCGCCGAGCAGACGGCTCAGGTCTTTGATCGACGAGTAGTAGCGATCCATCGGGTAGGTGATGTCCATACCCATACCGCCGTGCAGATGGTGGCAGGTCTGCATCACCGGTGGAGCCTGGGATGTCAGCCAGTACCCGAGTACGTCCAGATCATCGTCGGCGTCACGGCCCTCCGCGAGCCGCCACAGCACCGATACCGAAGCCAGATCCAGGGTGCGCGAGACGATGTACACCTCGGCCAATTGCGCCGCCACGGTCTGGAAGGTCGACAGCGGGCGGCCGAACTGCTCCCGGTGGGCCACATAGTCCGCGGTCAGCCGCAACGCGCCGGCCACCAGTCCGGCCGCGAAGGCGCCGGTGGCGGCAAGCGCCAGTTGATTCACCCGGTGCGCGGTGGCATCCGAAAGGGTGTCGGCTTCGGTGTCGGTGAACGTCACCGCGAACTCGTCGGAGCCGTTTGCCGTCGGCGTCCTGGTGACCGCCACACCGTCGGCGGTGGGTGCGACCACCACCACTCCGGTGTCAGCGGTCACCAGAATCCACGCCGCCGAATCTGCATACGGCACACCGACTTTCGTACCGTGGAGCCGGCCACCACTCAGGGTGACTCCCGGCCGGTCCGGCAACGCCGCGCCCGGTTCATTGAGCGCCGCCGTCAGCACGGCACCCTTGGGCACGTCGGCCAGATACCGGTCCTGCTGGTCCGCTGAGGCCAGGTCGAGGACGGCCAGCAGGGTCCCCAGGGTGGCCAACGCGGGCCCGGTGGTGCCGTGACGACCGATCTCGGTCAGTGCGGTCCCGATCTCCGCCAACCCCACCCCGTCACCGCCGAGGCGTTCCGGGACGCCCAGCGCTGTCACGCCACCGGCCACCAGGGCCACCCAGGTGTTCTCACGCTCGAGCACCGAGGTCACCACATCGGCGACGGCCCGCTGACCCTCGTCTGGACTGAAATCCACCCGACTCCTCCTTGAGCCTCAGTTACCGGTGTAGTCAACCTGCCAGTGCTTGATGCCGTTCAGCCAGCCCGACATCAGCCGTTCGGGTTCACCGGCCGGCTTCAGATCGGGCATGGCGTCGGCGACGGCGTTGAAGATCAGATTGATGGTCATCCTCGCCAGGTTGGCGCCGATGCAGTAGTGCGCACCTGTGCCACCGAACCCGACATGCGGGTTGGGGCTGCGCGTGATGTCGAAGCTGTGCGGGTTCTCGAACACCTCTTCGTCGAAATTGGCCGAGCGGTACGACATCACGACGCGCTGGCCCTTCTTGATCTGTATGCCGCCCAGTTCGGTGTCCTCGAGCGCGGTGCGCTGGAAGGCCGACACCGGGGTGGCCCAGCGGACGATCTCGTCGGCCGCGGTCTCCGGGCGTTCCTTCTTGTACAGCTCCCACTGCTCGGGGTGCTGCGAGAACGCGATCATGCCGTGGGTGATCGAGTTGCGTGTGGTCTCGTTCCCTGCCACCGCCAACATGACCACGAAGAAGCCGAACTCGTCGTCGGAGAGCTTCTCGCCGTCGATATCCGCCTCGATGAGCGTGGTGACGATGTCGTCGGTCGGGTTCTTCGCCCGCTCCTCCGCCATTTTCATGGCGTAGGTGATCAGTTCGAACGAGGACATGGCCGGATCGATGTCGGCGTACTCCGGATCCTCCCCGGCTGTCATCTCATTCGACCACCGGAATAGCTTGTCGCGGTCCTCCTGCGGCACGCCCAGCAGTCCGGCGATGGCTTGCAGCGGCAGTTCGCACGACACCTGCTCGACGAAGTCGCCGGAGCCTTCGGCGGCGGCCGTCTCGGCGATCTCCCTGGCCCGCTCCCGCAGCTCGTCCTCCAGCCGGCCCACCGCGCGGGGGGTGAAACCACGGGAGATGATCTTGCGCAGCCGGGTGTGCTGCGGCGCGTCCATGTTCAGCAGGACGGCTTTCTGCAGATCGATCGCCGAGCGTTCCATGCCCTGCGGCCACACCGGGATGGCACCGTCGGGAGAGCTGCCGAAGATGTCGTTGCGCTTGGACACCTCTTTGACGTCGGCATGCTTGGTGACCAACCAATATCCTTTGTCGCCGAAGCCGCCCGTACCGCCGGGCACGTCGACCCAGTGGATAGGCTCGGACTTACGCAACTCGGCGAGCTCCTCGACAGGCAGACGCTCAAGGTTGAGGTTCGCGTCGAGGAAGTCGAAGTCAGGGGCGATAGGGCTCAGATCAGGACCTGGCATTGTTGTGCGCTCCTCAAATGCAACGTGTTCTAGTGCCAGTAAAACATGCCTCCACCGCAGATGAAAGGCACGGCGGCATCGCTGCTTGTCAGAGTAATGAAACGTGTTCTAGCCTGCTTGTCATGGGCAATCCTGTGATCGTCGAAGCCACCCGCAGCCCCATCGGCAAGCGCAACGGCTGGCTCTCCGGGCTCCACGCCACCGAATTGTTGGGTGCAGTGCAGAAGGCACTGGTGGACAAGGCCGGCATCGAAGGCTCGGACGTGGAGCAGCTGATCGGTGGCTGCGTCACGCAGTACGGCGAACAGTCCAACAACATCACCCGGGTCGCCTGGCTGACGGCCGGGCTGCCCGAAGAGGTGGGCGCCACCACCGTCGACTGCCAATGCGGCAGCGGTCAGCAGGCCAATCACCTGGTTGCGGGACTGATCGCCGCGGGCGCCATCGACATCGGCATCGCCTGCGGTGTCGAAGCGATGAGCCGGGTGGGCCTCGGCGCCAATGCGGGACCCGATCGTGCCGCCATCCGCGCCGCCTCGTGGGACATCGACATGCCCAACCAGTTCGAGGCCGCCGAGCGGATCGCCAAACGGCGCGGCATCACCCGTGAGGACATCGACGCGTTCGGGCTGGCGTCCCAACAGAAGGCCAAGCAGGCCTGGGCCGAGGGTCGCTTCGACCGCGAGATCAGCGGTATCGAGGCGCCGGTGCTCGACGAGCAGAAACAGCCGACCGCCGATCGGCACGTCGTGAGCAAGGACCAGGGCCTGCGCGACACCACGCTGGAGGGTCTGGCCTCGCTGAAGCCTGTGCTCGAGGGGGGCATCCACACCGCGGGAACGTCATCGCAGATCTCTGACGGCGCCGCCGCCGTCCTGCTGATGGATGAGGACAAGGCCCGTGCGCTGGGCCTGAAGCCGCGCGCCCGGATCGTCAGCCAGGCGCTCGTCGGCGCCGAGCCGTACTACCACCTGGACGGACCCGTGCAGTCCACCGCCAAGGTGCTGGAGAAGGCGGGGATGAAGATCGGCGACATCGACATCGTCGAGATCAACGAAGCCTTTGCCTCCGTCGTACTGTCCTGGGCCCGGGTGCACGAACCGGACATGGACCGGGTGAACGTCAACGGCGGCGCCATCGCGCTGGGGCATCCGGTGGGCAGCACCGGTAGCCGGCTGATCACCACGGCACTGCACGAACTCGAACGCACAGACAAGAGCACCGCCCTGATCACCATGTGCGCCGGTGGCGCTCTTTCGACCGGCACCATCATCGAGCGGATCTAGTGCCGAGCTACACCGACACGCAGCGCATCGAGGCCGCCCAGGCCTATATCGATGCGCTGGTGAGCCACCGGGCCGACGCCGTTCCGTTCGCCGCCGGGTGCACCCGCACCGAGGTGGGGCTGAAGACCGGTTTCTCCGGAGATCACCTGCGCCGCAGCCTGAATCGCGGTGTCCAGTACCGCGTCATCGCCTCGGCATCGGCACCTGAGTTCACCGTGAACGGTGATGAGGTGCGGGCGCGGTTCGAACTCGTCACCAAACCGAACATCGCGGGCCGCCGGGTAGGTGCGCGGATAGACGAGACGTTTCTCATCCCCGCCACCGGCGACACCGAGCGTCCCGAAATCCATCAGATCCGTGCCGGCATAACGCCGTTTCTCACGAAATAGGTAGACGATCATGGCCAACCCGCCCCGCGCGCTGAACTCCAAGCAGACCGGCACCATCATCAAGTGGATGTCGCGGGCCAACACCTGGATCTTCAAGAAGACCAACGGCCGCTTCGGCGACAAGTTCCTGCGCGGCGCACCGGTCGGCATTCTCACCACCATCGGACGCAAGAGCGGTGAGGCCCGCGAGAGCCCACTGCTGTTCCTGCAGGAGGGCAAACGCATTGTCCTGGTGGCTTCCCAAGGTGGTCGCGCGAACAACCCGATGTGGTATCTGAATCTGAAAGCCAATCCGCAGGTCACTTTTCAGACCAAGCACGAGGTGCTGAAGCTGACGGCACGTGAGGCCACCGATGCCGAACGCGACGAGTACTGGCCGAAACTCGACGCCATGTACCCCGACTTCGTGACCTACCGGTCCTACACCGACCGCAAGATCCCCATCGTCATCTGCGACCCGTGATCGGGTCGGGCCGTCGAACCTGATGGCCGGCTGAATACTTAGATCGTTTACGTTAAGATTCGACCATGCGTGGAGTACGGATGGCGGCACTGGCCGCGGGCGCGGCACTGAGCCTCGCCCTTGCCCCGGTCGCCAATGCCGATCCCGATGAGGCGTTCGCCGAGCAGTTACACACGTTCGGGATCTACGGGCAGAAGGATTTCAACGCCTGGATCGGCAAGATCATGTGTAAGCGGCTCCGCAACGGCCACGACGCGGATGCCTTCGCCTCGGCCAAGTTCGTCCACGACCAACTGATCAAGGGCAGCACCACTGATCAGGCCTGGCAGTTCGTCGGCGCCGGCATCCCCATCTACTGCCCCGACCAGCTGCCCGTCCTGCAGCGCGCCGCCGAGCAACGGAGTCAGCGATGAAGCGTTTCCTGTTGGCGGCCTTGGCTGTTGGCTTCGTGACCACAGCAGCGCCGGCTGCCGCCGATGCCACCGACGAGTACCCCATCCCCAGCCGGATGCTCAAGACCACCTGCACCGTCGACCAGTACATGGCCGCGGTACGCGACACCAACCCGGTGTACTACGAGCGCTACATCATCGACTACAACAACAAGTCCCCCGATGTGCAGAAGTGGGCCCGCGACCGCATCACCTGGTTCTTCTCCATGGATTACGCGGGGCGCCGGGCATATTCGGAAGAAACCGCCACCAATGCCTTCTACGAGACGCTGGCGTGGAACTGGCCCAACTGGGCCAAGCTGTTCTTCAACAACAAGGGCGTCGTCGCCCACGGCACCGATGTCTGCATGACCTACCCGCCGGTGGACCCCACCGTCTGGACCTGGTAGGCACCTGCGCCGCGAGTGTGGACTTGATCCACGCCGGCGCCGCCTAAGCGTGCACCTTTTCCACACTCGGGCAACGCACTTCGCGACCACCAGTGTGGAGTTGGTCCACGCCAAGCCAAGCCTGGCGTGGACCAGCTCCACACTCGGTTACACCGGAGTCGGTTCCTTCTCCGCCGGCGGCGCGGGCCACGGTGACGGCTTGGGACGGGTCCGCACATTCTGCGGCCACCAGAACCACCTGCCCAGCAGCGCCGCGATCGCGGGTGTCATGAACGCACGCACCACCAGGGTGTCGAACAGCAGACCCAGGCCGATCGTCGTGCCCACCTGGCCGATGACCGTCAGCTCACTGACCGCCATGGACATCATGGTGAAGGCGAATACCAACCCGGCCGCCGTCGCCACCGAGCCGCTGCCACCCATGGCCCGGATGATGCCGGTGTTCAGGCCGGCGTGTATCTCCTCTTTGAGCCGGGACACCAGTAGCAGGTTGTAGTCAGCACCGACGGCCAACAGGATGATCACCGACATGGCCAGCACCATCCAGTGCAGTTCGATGCCGAGGATGTGCTGCCACAACAACACCGACAGACCGAACGACGCACCCAGCGACAACACCACCGTGCCGACGATCACCGCCGAGGCGACCACCGCCCGGGTGATGATCAGCATGATGATGAAAATCAGGCAGAGCGAAGAGATTCCGGCGATCAACAGGTCATAGGTGTTGCCGTCGGACATGTCCTTGAAGGTCGCCGCCGACCCACCGAGGTAGATCGTCGAGCCCTCCAACGGCGTGCCCTTGATGGCCTCCTTGGCCGCCAGCTTGATCGAGTCGATGCGGGCAACACCCTCGGGTGAGAGCGGATCACCGTCGTGGCTGATGATGAACCGCACCGCATGCCCGTCGGGCGACAGGAACTGTTCGAGACCGCGCTGGAAGTCGGGATTGTCGAACGCTTCCTGCGGTAGGTAGAACGAATCATCGTTCTTGGCCGCGTTGAAGGCTTCGCCCATCTCGGTGCCGTTTTCCTGCATGATGCGCTGCTGTTCCTGCATACCAGCCTGTGTCTGGTGCATCGTCAGCATCATGGTCTTCATTGACTTCATCGTCTCGATCATCGACGGCATCAGCGCGACCATCTGAGGCATCAGCGTGTCCAACCGCTCCATCTGCGGCATCAGATTCTGGATGTCGTCGGTCATGATCTGGATGCCGTCGAGGGTGTCGAAGATCGACCGCAGGGCCCAGCAGATCGGGATGTCGTAGCAGTGCGGTTCCCAGTAGAAGTAATTGCGCAGCGGCCGGAAGAAGTCGTCGAACGTCGAGATGTTGTCGCGCAACATCTGGATGTCGACCACCATGTTCTTCATCTGGCCCACCATCTGATGCGTGGTGTCGGCCATCTGGACGGTGATGCTCTGCATCTTCGTCATGTTGTCGATGGTCTTCTGCATGTCGTCGGCCTGAACCAGCATGTCCGCCATGCGGTCCTGGTTGTACTTCTGGTTCAGTGTCGAGAGCGTGCCCTGCTGGCTCATCATGAAGGGGATCGACGTGTTCTCGATCGGCTGCCCCTGCGGCCGGGTGATCGCCTGCACACGCGCGATGCCGTCGACCTGGAAGATGGCCTTGGCGATCTTCTCGATCACCAGGAAGTCGGCCGGGTTCCGCAGATCGCGATTGCTCTCGATCATCAGCAGTTCCGGGTTCATCCGCGCGTTGTTGAAGTGACGGTCGGCCGCCGCATAACCCTCGTTGGCGGGTAGGTTCGCCGGCAGGTAGTCCCGGTCGTTGTAGTTGGTCTTGTAGCCCGGCAGGGTCAGCAGGCCGACGAGCGCCAACGCGGTGGCGCCGACGAGGATGGGCCCGGGCCAGCGCACGACGGCCGCACCGACCTTGCGCCAGCCGCGAATACGCATTGCACGCTTGGGCTCGAAGAGCCCGAACCGGCTGGCCACCGTGATGATCGCGGTCCCGAGCGTCAGCGCCGAGATGATGCCCACGCACATGCCGATGGCCAACGGCACACCCATGGTCTGGAAGTACGGAAGCCGGGTGAAGCTCAGGCAGAACGTGGCACCGGCGATCGTCAGGCCAGAGCCGGCCACGACATGGGCCGTGCCGTGGAACATCGTGTAGAAGGCCTGCTCTTTGTCCTCGCCGAGACTTCGGGCTTCCTGATAGCGCCCGATCAGGAAGATCGCATAGTCCGTGGATGCCGCGATGGCCAGTGTGACCAGCAGGTTGGTGGCGAACGCCGAGAGCCCGATGACCTCGTGATAGCCGAGGAACGCCACGACGCCGCGGGTGGCGGCCAGCGAGAGCACCACCATCACCAACATCAGGATGGTGGTGATGATCGACCGGTAGACCAGCAGCAGCATCACGATGATGACCGTGAACGTGACGGCCTCGATCAGCCGCATACTGCGGTCGCTGGCGATGTGCTGGTCGGCGGCCAACGCGGCCGGGCCGGTGACGAAGGCCTTGACGCCGTCCGGCGGTTGGAGGCCGGCGATGATCTCCTGGACGGCTTCGACCGACTCGTTGGCCTTCGCCTCGCCCTGGTTGCCGGCGAGCTTCACCTGGACGTAGGCGGCCTTGCCGTCCGGGCTCTGCGAACCCGGGGCGGTCAGCGGGTCACTCCAGAAGTCCTGCACCGACTGCACGTGCTCCGGGTCCTCCCGGAGCTTCTTGATCATCTCGTCGTAGAAGCGGTGCGCCTCGTCACCGAGCGGCTCCTGCCCCTCGAGGACGATCATCACCGCGCTGTCCGAGGTGCCCTCCTGGAACAGATCGCCCACGCGCTTCATCGCGATCACCGACGGCGCCTCGTCGGGGCTCATCGAGACCGCCTGCTGCTGCCCGACGGTCTCGAGTTGCGGAACGGTGATGTTGACGAAGGCGATCAGACCGATCCAGACGAGGATGATCGGCACCGCGAAGGCGCGGATCATCCTCGGGATGAACGGGCGGTGCTGCTCTTTGACCGGCGCGAATGCGTCGGTGGGTGGATCGCTCTTCAGCGGTTCGTTATGGCGTGCGCTCATGCGGACTTGTCAATGCAGTAGGTCTGGGCACTCACGCCGTCGACGGTCCTCTCTTCTTTCAACTCACCGTCGACGATGATGCGACAGGTCAGGCTGCTGCCCTTACCCTGCGCCACCACCTGGGCCATCGCCGATGGGTTGGTCGTCTCCAGCCGGACCCGCCACGGCAAGGCCGCGCCGTCCACGCGCTGGGGCTTGCCTTCGAGATCGATGTAGTTCACGTCGGCCGTGCCACCCGACCCGTAGATCTCGTACTCGACGACCTTGGGTTCGAACGGTTCGGGATCGTCGGCGAAATTCACCGGCGTCACCAGTGGCCCCTCCGAAGCGAAGAAGCCTCGGATACGGTTGACGGTGAACCCAGCGATCAAGACGACGACTACGATGAGCAGCGGGATCCATGCCCGCTTCAACGCCCTAGTCATGGAACCCCGACTTCCGCTGAACCTTGCTGGCTGAGCCCTGGCGGACCGCATCGGCGCACCAGTCGATCTCAGCCCTCTCTAACAGTCGACTTAGATTAGTTCATATAACTAGTGACCGTCTCCCCCAGGTTGAGCCTTTTGCTGTGTGCTGGCTCACCGAATGTGACAAGTGAGAGCCCAGGCGCATTCGGTGTCGCACTTACCCCCGCTTTGCCGACAACACGACGGCGCCGCCGATGATTGCCGAGGACACCGACGCGAGACCGTGAAGCGAGGCGGAATCGCACCGCATCTGCAGCTGATCAGCCCAGGTGAGCGCGCCCCCGGCCGGGCGATTGCCCGCGCTTGCGCGCAGGGTCGCCTGCTCGGTGCCCCGGGTTTTCTGGGCGCCACTCGGCGCGTGCGCCGGCCGGGGGCGCGACGCCAGACTCCTACTTTCGCTCTCCGCGAACAGAAAGCATGATTTTCATCTCAGTAGAATGGGATTTTGCTCGGGGCTCGAACCGCGGGTGAACGTGTTTCAGTATCGAGCGAATCAGGCGCCGTACACCGGGACCGGTGGCCGCGCCTGGGCCAGCAGGTCCGCGACCACCGGACCCAGTTCGGCGGGATCCCAGCGTGCGCCTTTGTCCACCTGCGGGCCGTGCGCCCAACCCTCGGCCACCCGGATCTTGCCGCCCTCGACCTCGAAGACCTTGCCGGTGACCTCGCGGGATTCGGGGCTGCCCAGCCACACCACCAGCGGGGAGATGTTCTCCGGTGCCATGGCGTCGAAGTCGTCGTCCTGAGTCGACATCATGTCGGCGAAGACGGTCTCGGTCATGCGAGTACGTGCCGATGGGGCGATCGCGTTGACGGTGACGCCGTAGCGGCCCATCTCGGCGGCGGCCACCAACGTCATCCCCGCGATACCGGCCTTCGCAGCGCTGTAGTTGCCCTGACCGACACTGCCCTGGAGCCCGGCGCCGGAGCTGGTGTTGATGATGCGAGCGTCCACCGGATTGCCCGCTTTGGACTGGGCGCGCCAGAACGCGGCCGCGTGCTTCATCGTGGCGAAATGCCCTTTGAGGTGCACGGCGATGACGGCGTCGAACTCCTCTTCGCTGGTGTTGGCGAACATGCGGTCACGGACGATGCCCGCATTGTTGACCAGCACATCGAGACCACCGAAGGAGTCCACAGCCGTCTGGATCAGACCTTCGGCCTGCGTCCAGTCCGCGACGTTGGCCCCGCTGGTGACGGCTTCACCGCCCGCGCCGACGATCTCGTCCACCACCGCCTGGGCGGCGCTGCCGCCACCGGCAGGTGAGCCGTCGAGGCCCACGCCGATGTCGTTGACCACCACACGAGCGCCTTCTGCGGCGAACGCCAGCGCATGCGCACGGCCGATGCCGCCGCCTGCGCCCGTCACGATGACCACGCGGCCGTCGAGCAGTCCCATGTCGATGTCTCTCCTCATTTGTTGGCACTGGAAGCTTCGAGGTACGTGGGCGGCTCGCCACCACCGTGCACCTCGAGGGTGGCGCCGCTGATATACGACGCCGCGTCAGAAGTGAGAAATGCTGCGGCCCAACCGATATCCGACGGCTTCGCGAGCCGTTGCAGTGGCACGGTGGCCGCCACCGCCGCCACCGACTCGGCATCACCGTAGAACAACTCGGACTGTTCGGTCTCGACCATGCCCACGACGACGGAGTTCACCCTGACCTTGGGCGCCCACTCGACGGCCAGCGTGCTGGTCAGACTGTCCACGCCGGCCTTGGCGGCGCCGTAGGCGGCGGTCCCCGGGGTGGGGCGGCGCCCACTGACGCTGGAGATGTTGACGATCGTGCCGCCACCGGCCTGGTTCTGCATCACGGCGTTGGCGTGCTGCGAGACCGACAGCGGGCCAAGCAGATTGAGTTCGATGATCTTCGTGCTGAACTTGGCCGACGCCTCGGCAGCCGGCACGTAGGGCGACCCACCCGCGTTGTTGACCACCGCGTCGAGGCGGCCGTGCCTTGCGACAACGGCATCTATCAGTCCCCGGACCGCGTCGTCGTCGCGGACATCGCAGGCGTGGAACTCGTAGGGCAAGCCGTCGACCGGCCGCCTGGCGCAGGTCACCACCGTCGCCCCCTGGCCGGCGAACACGGCGCTGATACCCGCGCCGACCCCTCGCACGCCCCCGGTCACGAGCACGACGCGACCCTCGAGCCCCAGCTGGATTGTGTTGTCAGAGCCTGCGGTCACTGTGTTAGCGTACCAAGCAAGTGCTTGCTTAGGTATCCACCCAGGAGCTCCGTATGCCGATCACCACAAAGACCGTGGAACCGGGCATCGTCTCGGTCACGGTCGATTACCCGCCGGTCAATGCGATCCCGTCGCGCGGCTGGTTCGAACTCGCCGACACCCTGACCGCCGCAGGACGCGATCCGAGCACCCACGTGGTGGTCCTTCGTGCCGAAGGACGCGGCTTCAACGCCGGGGTGGACATCAAGGAGATGCAGCGCACCGAAGGATTCACCGCCCTGATCGACGCCAACCGCGGATGCTTCGAAGCCTTCCGCGCGGTGTACGAATGCGCGGTGCCCGTGGTGGCCGCCGTGAACGGGTTCTGCGTCGGTGGCGGTATCGGCCTGGTCGGCAACGCCGACGTGATCGTCGCTTCCGATGATGCGACGTTCGGCCTGCCGGAGGTCGAACGCGGAGCACTCGGAGCGGCCACCCATCTGTCGCGATTGGTGCCGCAGCATTTGATGCGCCGGCTGTTCTTCACCGCGGCCACGGTGGACGCCGACACCCTGCACCACTTCGGGTCCGTGCACGAGGTCGTGCCGCGCGCCGACCTCGACGAAGCCGCCCTGCGCGTCGCACGTGACATCGCCGCCAAGGACACGCGGGTCATTCGCGCCGCCAAGGAGGCGCTGAACTTCATCGACGTGCAGCCCGTCAACGCCAGGTACCGCATGGAACAGGGCTTCACCTTCGAGCTGAACCTCGCCGGCGTCTCCGATGAGCACCGGGATGCGTTCGCCGGCACGTCGAAGAAGGACGCCAAATGATTCGGAGGGCAGGAGCGAAGCGACAGGGGCCGAAATGACAGACAAGACAACCACTCTGGACGAGGCCGTCGCGTCCATCGAGAGCGGCATGACGATCGGGATCGGCGGCTGGGGCTCACGTCGTAAGCCGATGGCACTGGTGCGCGCACTACTGCGGACCGACGTCACCGACCTCACGGTGGTCACCTACGGCGGACCCGATCTCGGGCTGCTGTGTTCAGCAGGCAAGGTCAAGCGCGTCTACTACGGCTTCGTGTCGTTGGACTCACCACCGTTCTACGACCCCTGGTTCGCCAGAGCCCGCACTTCTGGGGCCATCGAAGCGCGTGAGATGGACGAAGGAATGCTGCGCTGCGGGTTACAGGCTGCGGCACAACGCCTTCCGTTCCTACCGATCCGCGCGGGACTGGGCAGCGACGTCCGGGCATTCTGGGGCGACGAACTCAAGACGGTGCGTTCGCCGTATCCGACCGGGGACGGATACGAGGAGTTGATCGCCATGCCGGCGCTGACGCTGGATGTGGCGCTGACCCACCTGAATCTCGGTGATGTCCACGGCAATGCGGCTTACACCGGTATCGACCCCTACTTCGACGACCTGTTCCTGATGGCCGCGGAACGGCGCCTGCTCAGCGTCGAAAAGCTGGTGCCCACCGACGAATTGGTGAAAGCCGTTCCGCCGCAGGCTCTGCTGGTGAACCGCATGATGGTCGATCATGTGGTCGAGGCTCCCGGCGGGGCCCACTTCACCACCGCCGAACCGGATTACCGGCGCGACGAGAAGTTCCAGCGCCACTATGCCGAGGCCGCAGGCAGCGATGAGGGGTGGCAGCAGTTCGTCTCGACATATCTGTCCGGTAGTGAAGACGACTACCAGGCCGCAGTGCGCAAGTTCGCCGAGGAGGCAGTCAAGTGAGCACCGCCACCCGAGCCGAGATCTGTGCGGTTGCCTGCGCCGAGCTGTTCCGCGATGCCGGCGAGATCATGGTGAGCCCCATGGCGAACATGGTGTCGATCGGCGCCCGCCTGGCTCGACTCACCTTCTCCCCGGACATCCTGCTGACCGACGGTGAAGCCCGGATCCTGGCCGACACCCCGGCCCTGGGCGCCACCGGGGCCATCGAGGGCTGGATGCCGTTCGGTCGCGTTTTTGAAACCCTGGCGTGGGGGCGCCGGCATGTGGTGATGGGCGCCAACCAGATCGATCGCTACGGCAACCAGAACCTCTCGGCGTTCGGGCCGCTGCAGCATCCCAAACGGCAGATGTTCGGCGTGCGCGGGGCGCCCGGCAACACCATCAACCACGCCACCAGCTACTGGGTGGGCAACCACAGCACCCGGGTGTTCGGATCCGTGGACATCGTTTCGGGGATCGGCTGGGACAAAGTCGATCCCGACAACCCCGCCTATCGATTCGTCAACGTCTACCGGGTGGTGTCCAACCTCGGGGTGTTCGACTTCAACGGCCCGGAGCATCAGATGCGGGCGGTGTCGCTGCACCCGGGCGTGGAGGCCGCGCAGGTCGCCGAGAACACCGGCTTCGAGGTCCACGGCCTGGAGTCCGCCGAGACCACCCGGTTGCCGTCCGATGAGGAACTGACCTTGATTCGCGAGTCGATCGATCCGAAGACGTTGCGGGACAGGGAGATCCGCTCGTGACCAGATTGGTCACGCCGCTGACCGAGCTCGTCGGCATCGAGCATCCCGTGGTCCAGACCGGCATGGGCTGGGTGGCCGGAGCCCGGTTGGTCTCGGCGACGTCGAATGCGGGCGGGCTGGGCATCCTGGCATCGGCCACCATGACGTTGCAGGAGCTGCAGACGGCGGTGACCAAGGTCAAGGCGGCCACCGACAAGCCGTTCGGCATCAACATCCGCGCCGACGCCGGGGACGCCGGGGAACGGGTGGACCTGCTGATCCGGGAGGGCGTCAAGGTGGCGTCCTTTGCGTTGGCCCCCAAACCGGAGCTGATCGCCAGGCTCAAGGAGGCGGGCGTCGTGGTGATCCCCTCGGTGGGGCTGGCCAAACACGCCAAGAAAGTCGCCGGCTGGGGCGCCGACGCCGTGATCGTGCAGGGCGGAGAAGGCGGCGGGCACACCGGGCCCATCGCGACAACCCTGCTGCTGCCGTCCGTGCTCGACGCGGTCGCCGACACCGGGATGCCGGTGATCGCCGCGGGTGGATTCTTCGACGGCCGTGGGCTGGCCGCCGCGCTGTCGTACGGCGCCGCGGGCGTCGCGATGGGCACCCGGTTCCTGCTGACCTCGGATTCGACGGTGCCCGAGGCCGTCAAGCAGCGCTACCTCGCCGCGGCCCTGGACGGCACCGTGGTGTCCACCCGCGTCGACGGCATGCCCCATCGGGTGTTGCGGACCGGTCTGGTGGAGAAGCTGGAGAGCGGCTCACGTGCCCGGGGATTCTCGGCGGCCCTCCGCAACGCCCAGAAGTTCAAGAAGATGTCGGGCATGACCTGGAAGTCGATGATCACCGACGGCCTGGCGATGCGGCACGGCAAAGATCTCACCTGGTCCCAGGTGGTGATGGCCGCCAACACGCCGATGCTGCTCAAAGCCGGTCTGGTCGAGGGAAACACCGACGCGGGGGTGCTGGCCTCGGGTCAGGTGGCGGGCATTCTCGACGATCTGCCGTCGTGCGCCGAGCTGATCGACGAGATCGTGCGGGACGCGGTGAAGCACCTGCAATCGGCTGCGGGGCACATTCAACCCTGAGTTCTGCCAATCCCCCGTGACAGGTGTCGAGCTTTCCTACACTCACGCGACATGAAGATGAACGCGGCTGTCCTGTGGGACGTGCACGGCGACTGGAGCATCGAGGAGATGGACCTCGATCCACCGAAGGACGGCGAAGTCCTGGTGTCGTTCGAAGCCACCGGACTGTGCCACTCGGATCACCATGCCCGCACCGGCGATTTCCCGGCCCCCTTCCCCATCGTCGGCGGACACGAGGGTGCCGGCATCGTGCAGGAAGTCGGCCCGGGGGTCCGCGATCTCAAACCCGGCGACCACGTGGTCGCGTCGTTCCTGCCGGCCTGCGGCAAATGCCGGTGGTGCGCCAGCGGACACCAGAACCTGTGCGACCTGGGCGCACTGCTGCTGTCCGGGACGCAACTCGACGGCACCTATCGCAGACACATCGGCTCGCAGGACATCGGAGTGTCCCTGCTGCTCGGCACCTTTGCGCAATACGGTGTGGTGTCCGACGCCTCGCTGGTCAAGATCGACGACGACCTGCCGCTGTCGCGGGCCTGCCTGCTGGGCTGCGGTATCACCACGGGCTGGGGTTCGGCGGTCAACACCGCGCAGGTCTCACCGGGTGACACCGTGGTGGTGATCGGCGTGGGCGGAGTCGGCAGCGGCGCCATCCAGGGCGCGCGGATCGCCGGGGCCGAGCGGATCGTCGCCGTGGACATCGTTGCCGAGAAGCGGGACAAGGCACTGGAATTGGGGGCGACGGACTTCGCCACCTCGATCGAGGAGGCCACCGCGCTGGTGGCCGAGACCACCCATGGCGTGATGGCCGACTCGGCGATCCTCACCGTGGGTCTGGTGGAGGGCGCGATGATCGGTCAGGCCCTCGACATGATCCGCAAAGGCGGCGCCGTGGTGCTCACGGGCATCGCCGCGGCCGCTGATGTCACCCCGACGCTACCGATGGCCATGTTCACGTTGTTCCAGAAACGGCTGCTGGGCAGCCTGTACGGGGAGGCCAATCCCCGCGCCGACATCCCGCGACTGCTGCGGTTGTTCCGCGAAGGCAAGCTCCTGCTCGACGAGGCCGTCACCACCGAGTACAAGCTCGGCGACGTCAACGTGGCGTTCGACGACATGCTCGCCGGACGCAACATCCGCGGCGTCATCATCCACGACCACTGACCATGAAAACCACAGCCGCGGTGCTCTGGGAGTACGGCCAGGACTGGAGTGTCGAAGAGATCGACCTGGACCCGCCGCAAGACGGCGAAGTGCTGGTCTCCTTCGAGGCCACCGGTTTGTGCCACTCCGATGAACACGTCCGGACCGGCGATCTGCCGGCTCCACTGCCGATTGTCGGCGGTCATGAGGGTGCGGGCGTCGTCCAGGAAGTCGGGCCCGGGGTGCGTGACCTCGAGCCCGGTGACCATGTGGTGGCCTCGTTCCTGCCGGCCTGCGGCCGGTGCCGGTGGTGCGCCCGCGGTCAGCAGAATCTGTACGACCAGGGTGCGATGACCATGACGGGCATGCAACTCGACGGCACCTACCGGCGCCGCGCCCGGGACACCGACGTGGGCGTGATGGCCGGATTGGGAACGTTTTCGCAGCTGAGTACGGTCTCGGAATCATCGCTGGTCAAGATCGACAACGATCTGCCGCTGTCACGTGCGTGCCTGCTCGGCTGCGGCGTGACAACCGGATGGGGCTCTGCGGTCAACACCGCCGACGTCCGGCCCGGTGACACGGTGGTGGTGATCGGCTGCGGCGGCATCGGCAGCGGCGCCATCCAAGGTGCGCGGCTCGCGGGTGCGGAGAGGATCATCGTCGTCGATATCGTGGAAGCGAAGCGGGACAGAGCTTTTCAGTTCGGCGCCACCCACTTCGTCACCTCGGTGGACGAAGCCACATCGTTGGTCGCCGAACTCACCCGCGGTGTGATGGCCGACTCGGCGATCCTGGCGATGAGCATGCTCGAGGGCCCGATGATCAACGACGCGCTGAACCTCGTATCCAAAGGGGGCGCGGTGGTGGTCACGGCCATCGCGTCGATCACCGAGATGAGCGCGACGCTGCCGCTGATGTTCTTCACCCTGTACCAGAAGCGTCTGCTGGGCAGTCTCTATGGACAAGCCAATCCGCGCAACGACATTCACCGTCTCCTGGACCTCTACCGTGACGGCAAGCTGCTGCTCGACGAGACCGTGACCCACGAGTACAAGCTCGGCGAGATCAACGAGGCGTACGCCGACATGCGCGCAGGCCGCAACATCCGCGGCGTGATCCTGCACTGAGCGGGATTTGGGATTTGGGCGCGCTCGTAACCGCTGAGCGGTTACGAGCGCGCCGAAATCGCAGGTTCTAGAGGCGCTCGATGATCGTGACGTTGGCGGTGCCGCCGCCCTCACACATCGTCTGCAGGCCGTAGCGGCCGCCGGTGCGCTCCAACTCGTTGAGCATGGTGGCGAACAGCTTGGCTCCGGTGGCGCCCAGCGGATGCCCTAGCGCGATCGCACCGCCGTTGGGGTTGACCTTCTTCGGGTCGACCTTGAGTTCCTTGATCCACGACAGCACCACCGGCGCGAACGCCTCGTTGATCTCCACGGTGTCGATATCATCCATGGTCAAACCGGTTTTCTG
Source organism: Mycolicibacterium sp. SMGY-1XX (assembly GCF_059132455.1). Lineage (NCBI taxonomy): Bacteria > Bacillati > Actinomycetota > Actinomycetes > Mycobacteriales > Mycobacteriaceae > Mycobacterium > Mycolicibacterium sp. SMGY-1XX. The sequence goes on along the minus strand of NZ_CP101139.1, from coordinate 607,033 downwards.
CAGCGCGTACCGCGTCGCCGGGATGGGACCCGTCAGCATGAGGACCGGATCCGCTCCACGGGCGCTGATGTGGTGGATGCGGGCCCGCGGCGTCAGATTGTGGTCCTTGACGGCCTGCTCCGAGGCGAGCAGCACCGCCGATGCGCCGTCGGAGATCTGGCTGGCCAAGGCGGCCGTCAGCCGGCCGCCTTCGACCAGGGTCTTCAATCCGGCCATCTTCTCCAGCGACGTCTCGCGCGGGCCTTCGTCGACACCGAACCCGTCGATGGGAATGATCTCGTTGGCGAAGTGCCCGCCGCGGATTGCCGCCAGCGCTCGCTGGTGGCTGGCCAGGGCGAACTCCTCCATCTCCTCACGCGACAGATCCCAGCGCTCGGCGATCATCTCGGCGCCCCGGAACTGCGAGATCTCCTGGTCGCCGTACCGGTGCAGCCAGCTCTTCGATTCGTTGGTGGGCGAGGTGAAGCCGTACTGCTCCCCCGCCGTCATCGCCGACGAAATCGGGATCTGGCTCATGTTCTGCATGCCACCGGCCAGGATGAGGTCGGCGGTACCCGCCATGATCGCCTGCGCGCCAAAGGAGATGGCCTGCTGACTGGAACCGCACTGACGGTCGACGGTGACCCCGGGAACCTCTTCCGGGTATCCGGCGGCCAGCCAGGACAGCCGCCCGATGTTGCCGGCCTGGCCGCCGATGGCATCGACACAGCCGGCGATCACGTCGTCGACGACACCGGGGTCGACGTCGACGCGGTCGAAGAGACCACGCCAGGCGGCGGCACCCAGGTCGACCGGATGCAGGCCGGCCAGCGATCCGTTGCGCTTGCCGACCGCGGTACGCACGGCGTCGATGACGTACGCCTCGGGCATGTCAGACTCCTTCGGTTTGACTGGTGGCGGCGATGCCGCCGAGAACGATCGAAAGATACTGGGCACCAACCTGTTCGGCGGTCAGACCGCCCCCGGGTTGATACCAGCGCACCGACACCCAGGTGGTGTCGCGGATGAATCGGTACACCAGATCCACGTCAATGTCGGGACGGAAGTGCCCCTCGTCGATGCCCTGCCGCAGGACGTCGACCCACATCTTGCGTTGTTCGCGATTGCGGGCTTCCAGGTAGGCGAAACGCGGCTGGGAGGACAGCCGCTTGGCCTCGTCCTGGTAGATCACCACCTGGGCGTGGCGGTGTTCGATTGCCTCGAATGACGCCATGAACAGCCCCTTGAGCCGTTCCAGGGGATTGGGCTCGGTGTCGATGATCTGCTGATACCGAGCGAACAACCAGTCCAGGAAGCTCCGCAGCACCTCGTCGACGATCTCTTCTTTCGACTTGAAATGGTGATAGAGGCTCCCGGACAGGATCCCGGCGGCGTCGGCGATATCGCGGACCGTGGTGGCCCGCAACCCGCGCTCGGCCATCATCGTCGCGGCGAGCGTCAACAGCTCGTCGCGGCGCGTGGGCGCGGTGTTGTCCATCCTGGCAGAGTACCAACCAAGCACTTGCTTGGCCAGCTATGGGTGCTGGCTCGACACCGAGATCACCTCGCCGGTGAGGTAACTCGAGTAGTCGCTGGCCAGGAACGCGATGGTGGCCGCCACTTCCCACGGCTCGGCCGCACGCCCGAACGCCTCGTCCGACGAGAGCCGATCCAGGAGGTCCGCCGAGCTGGTCTTCTCCAGGAATTTGTGCCGGGCGATGCTCGGCGAGACGGCGTTGATCCGCACACCGAACTCGACGGCCTCGATGGCGCTGCACCGCGTGAGCGCCATGACGCCGGCCTTGGCGGCGGCGTAGTGCGCCTGTGAATGCTGAGCCCGCCAGCCGAGCACGCTGGCGTTGTTGACGATGACACCACCGTGGTCCGCATCACGGAAGTAGCGAAGCGCAGCACGGGTGGCCCGCATGACGGAGGTCAGCGTGACGTTGAGAACGCGGTCCCATTCGTCGTCGGACATGTCGATCACGGGGGTCTGCCCGCCCAGGCCCGCGTTGTTCACCAGGACGTCGATACGGCCCAGCTTGTCCACCGCACCGGCGATCAGCGCGTCGACGGCGGCGGTGGACGTCACGTCGCACACCACTGCCTCGACCTTGCCCAGACCCAGCGCCGCCAACTCGTCGCGGGTCTCCCCGAGTCGGCGTTCGTGGTAATCGGACACGATGACGTCGGCACCCTCGGCCAGCGCACGGCGCGCGGTGGCGGATCCGATCCCGGTTCCGGCGGCGGCGGTCACCAAAACCACTCTGCCGCGCAATAATCCATGGCCCTCGATCTCCTTGGGGGCTTGCGACAGACTCATCCTCTGGGCTTCCTCACGCTTTGGGCTCTCGCGGTAGGCCGAGCACCCGCTCGGCGATGATGTTGCGCTGGATCTCATTGGATCCGCCGTAGATGGTGTCGGCGCGGGAGAACAGATAGAGCCGCTGCCACTCGTCGAACTCGCCGCCGTCGAGGGTGAGCCCGGAGGCGCCCTTGACGTCCATGGCCAGCTCACCGAGTCCGCGATGCCAGTTCGCCCACAGCAGCTTTGAGACGTTGTCGCCGCCGGGACGCTCGACGTCCATGGTGGCCAGCGCGTACGAGCGCATGGCCCGCAGACCCACCCAGGCACGGGTCAACCGCTCCCGGATCACTGGATCATCGACACTGCCATTGCGCCGAGCCAACGCGACGATGCCGGAAAGCTCACGGGCATAACGGATCTGCTGACCGAGCGTGGAAACACCGCGCTCGAAGGTCAGCGTGCCCATGGCCACCCGCCACCCGTCGCCCGGCTCGCCGACCACCAGATCCGCATCGGTGCGGGCGTCGTCGAAGAACACCTCGTTGAACTCGGAGTCACCGGTGAGCTGGATGATCGGGCGGATCTCGACACCCGGCTGGTCCAGCGGCACCAGAAGATACGACAGACCGGCATGGCGCTTGGAACCCTTCTCCGTGCGCGCCACCACAAAACACCACTGCGCCCAGTGCGCCAGCGAAGTCCACACCTTCTGCCCGTTGATCACCCAGCTGTCGCCGTCGAGCTCTGCGGTGGTGGACACATTCGCCAGGTCGCTGCCGGCGCCGGGTTCTGAGTAACCCTGCGACCACAGTTCGGTGACATCGAGGATTCGCGGCAAGAACCGCTGCTGCTGTTCGGGTGTGCCGAAGGCGATGAGCGTCGGCCCCAGCAGCTCCTCACCGAAGTGGTTGACCTTGTCCGGGGCATCGGCGCGCGCGTACTCCTCGTAGAACGCGACGCGATGGGCCACCGACAGGCCGCGTCCGCCGTGTTCGACCGGCCAGCCCAAGCAGGTCAGCCCGGCCTTGGCCAGGTGCTGATTCCATGCCCGCCGCTCCTCGAACGCTTCGTGTTCACGACCCGGGCCGCCGAGGCCTTTCAGCGCCGCGAACTCGCCGACGAGATTGTCAGCCAGCCACTCGCGGACCTCTGCCCGGAACTTCTGGACCTCCTCCACCCCTGTAGGCTAACCTACCAAGCACTTGCTTTGTTGCCCGGTCGACCGATGCGAGACGCGGAGCCTGTGGAGCGGCTCGAGGAGGAGCCGGGTGATGTACATCGGCCCGGTCGACCGATGCGAGACGCGGAGCCTGTGGAGCGGCTCGAGGAGGAGCCGGGTGATCAGATCCGAAAGAGGCAACGATGACGACCGTCCCGCAGACGACTCCTGCGGTGTTGGACCGGATCGCACGCGAGTTACCCGAGCACGAAGCACTGGTCACCGCCGACAGGACCTTGACCTTCGGCGCGCTGCGCAACGAAGTGCGCCAGGCTGCCGCGGCACTGATCGACCTCGGTGTGGCTCCCGGTGACCGGGTGGCGATCTGGTCCCCCAATACCTGGCACTGGGTGGTGGCCTGCTTGGCCGCGCACTACGCCGGGGGCGTCGTCGTTCCGCTGAACACCCGGTACACCGCGAGTGAGGCCTCCGACATCCTGGCCCGCACCGAGGCGCCGGTGTTGATCGCCATGGGTGAATTCCTGGGCGCCGACCGTGTCGCCGATCTCGATCGGGCGGCGCTGCCCGCGCTGCGGCACATCATCCGCGTACCGGTGGACAGGGACGACGGCACCTGGGACGAATTCGTCGCGCGCGGAACCGATGTGGCGGCCGCGGACGCCCGCGCCGCGGCCGTCGCACCGGACGACGTCTCCGACATCCTCTTCACCTCGGGCACCACCGGCCGGAGCAAGGGTGTGCTGTGCGCACATCGGCAGTCACTGTCGGCGCCGGCGGCCTGGGCGGCCTGCGGCGAAGTCACCAGTTCCGATCGTTACCTGTGCATCAATCCGTTCTTCCACAACTTCGGCTACAAGGCCGGCATCCTGGCGTGCTTGCAAACCGGCGCCACGCTCATCCCGATGCTCACTTACGACCCCGAGAAGACGATGCAGGCCGTCGCCGAGCATCGCGCCACCGTGCTGCCGGGACCGCCGACGATCTATCAGACCCTGCTCGACCACCCCCACCGCGCCGACTACGACCTGTCCTCACTGCGATTCGCGGTCACCGGCGCAGCCGTGGTTCCCGTGGTCCTGATCGAGCGGATGCAGTCCGAACTCGACATCGACATCGTCCTGACCGCCTACGGTCTCACCGAGGCCAGCGGTTTCGGCACGATGTGCCGCGCATCCGATGACGCCGTGACGGTAGCCACCACCTGCGGGCGGCCGATCGCCGACTTCGAGCTGCGCATCGCCGATACCGGCGAGGTGCTGCTGCGGGGGCCGAACGTGATGCTGGGTTATCTCGACGACCCGGCCGCCACCGAGGCGGCCATCGACAACGACGGCTGGTTGCACACCGGTGATATCGGGACCGTCGACGCGGCAGGCAATCTCAGCATCACCGATCGACTGAAGGACATGTACATCTGCGGCGGGTTCAACGTCTACCCCGCCGAGATCGAGCAGGTGCTGGCCCGCCTGGACGGGGTTGCCGAGGCCGCGGTGATCGGCGTCCCGGATGACCGGCTGGGTGAGGTCGGCAAGGCGTTCGTCGTCGTCAAACCCGGGTCGACATTGGACCAGGAGACGGTGATCGCCTACACCCGCGAACATCTCGCGAACTTCAAGACACCACGTTCGGTGGAGTTCCTCGACGTGTTGCCACGCAATCCGGGCGGCAAGGTCGTCAAACCGCAGCTGAGAGAAAGACGCTGATGGATCTCAATTTCGGGGACGAGGCGCAGGCCTTCCGCATCGAGGTACGGAAGTTCCTGACCGCTCACAAGTCCGACTTTCCCACCGAATCCTATGACACCGCAGAAGGTTTCGAGCAGCACCGGCGCTGGGACCGGATCCTGTTCGACGCTGGATTGTCGGTGATCACCTGGCCCGAGAAGTACGGCGGCCGCGACGCCACCCTGCTGCAGTGGGTGGTCTACGAGGAGGAGTACTTCCGCGCCGGAGCACCGGGGCGGGCCAGCGCCAATGGCACCTCGATGCTGGCACCGACTCTGTTCGCGCACGGCACCGAAGAGCAACTGGACCGGATTCTGCCGAAGATGGCCAGCGGTGAGGAGATCTGGGCGCAGGCCTGGTCCGAACCGGAATCCGGCAGTGACCTCGCCTCCTTGCGTTCCACCGCCACCAAGACCGACGGCGGCTGGAAACTCAACGGGCAGAAGATCTGGAGCTCACGTGCGGTGTTCGGCGAGCGCGCGTTCGGGTTGTTCCGTTCCGACCCGGACGCGCAGCGGCACAAGGGCCTGACGTACTTCATGTTCGACCTGAAAGCCGACGGCGTGACCGTGCGGCCCATCGCTCAGCTCGGTGGCGACACCGGTTTCGGGGAGATCTTCCTCGACGACGTGTTCGTCCCCGACGAAGACGTGATCGGCGCACCCCACGAGGGCTGGAAAGCCGCCATGAGCACGTCGAGCAACGAACGGGGCATGTCGCTGCGCAGCCCGGCCCGGTTCTTGGCGCCGGCTGAACGCCTTGTCACGGCGTGGAAGCACAATCCACGGCCCGAATTCACCGACCGGGTGGCCGATGCGTGGATCAAAGCGCAGGCGTATCGCCTGCACACCTTCGGCACTGTCACCCGAGTGGCCGGCGGCGGCGAACTCGGCGCCGAATCATCGGTCACCAAGGTGTTCTGGTCCGAACTGGATGTCGACATCCACCAGACCGCGCTGGATCTGCGCGCGGCCGACGGTGAGCTGGCCGACTCCTGGACCGACGGTTACCTCTTTGCCCTCGGCGGCCCGATCTACGCCGGTACCAATGAGATCCAACGCAACATCATCGCTGAGCGGTTGCTCGGATTACCGCGTGAAAGCCAAGGACAGAAAAAGTGAATTTCGAAATCGACGAAGGACAACGCGATTTCGCCAGGAGTATCGACGCTGCGCTGGGGGCCGCGGATGTGCCTGCCGCGGTGCGCGCCTGGTCGGCGGGCGACACCGGCCCCGGACGTAAGGTCTGGGCCACCTTGGCCGACCTCGGCGTCACCGCCTTGGCGGTGCCCGAGGAGCAGGACGGTATCGGTGCGCACCCGGTGGATCTGGTGGTGGCTCTGGAACGGCTGGGACGCTGGTGTGTGCCGGGTCCGGTAGTCGAATCCATTGCCGTGGCACCGGTTCTGCTGGCCGGAGATGAACGCAACAGTGCCCTGGCCGCCGGTGAGCTGATCGCCACCGTCGCCGTACCCGGCGTCGCGCCCCGCGCCGTCGACACCGGATTCGCCGGGCTGATCCTGGTGGCCGACGGAGTGGAGGTACAGGAAGGCGTCGCCGGCGCGAGTCACCGCTCCGTCGACGTCAGCCGCACCCTCTCCGACGTCACCGCCACCGGCCAGTCCTGGACCGCCGACGTCGACCGCGCCGTCGAGTTCGGTTCGCTGGCCACCGCGGCGCTGTTGATCGGGGCCGGACAGGCCCTGCTGGACATGGCATGCGAATATGCCTTGCAGCGCAGCCAGTTCGGCCGGATCATCGGTTCCTACCAGGCCATCAAACACAAACTCGCCGATGTCCACATCGCGCTGGAGTTGGCCCGGCCGCTGGTCTACGGCGCTGCGTTGTCGCTGGGCGATGCGACGCCGGAGACGGCGCGTGATGTCAGCGCCGCCAAGGTGGCCGCCTCAGACGCGGGGCTGTTGGCGGCGCGCTCGGCATTGCAGACCCATGGCGCCATCGGCTTCACCGCCGAGCACGACCTGTCACTGTGGCTGCTGCGGGTTCAGGCGCTGCGTTCGGCGTGGGGCGACCCGGCCGGCCATCGGCGGCGCCTGCTGGAGGTCATCGATGTCTGACGAAAGAAAACTGCTGGTCCAGACGGTGCGGGATCTGGTCGGCAAACATGCCTCCCCGGCCGCCGTGCGCGCGGCGATGGACTCCAAGCGGGGATTCGACGAGAAGCTCTGGCAGCTGCTGTGCGAGCAGGTCGGGGTTGCAGCCCTGGTGGTACCCGAAGATCTCGGGGGTGCCGGCGGCGAACTCAGCGACGCTGCGGCCGTGTTGACCGAGCTCGGCCGCAACCTGGTGCCGACCCCGCTGCTGGGCACCATCCTGGCTGAGGTGGCCCTGTTGTCGGTCGCCGATCCCGATACCGACGCCTTGGAGGCGCTGGCCGCTGGTGAGGCCACCGGCGCCGTGGTGTTCGACGCCGATCACGTGGTGGGCGGCGATACAGCCGACATCGTGGTCGCTGTCGAGGACGGGCAGCTGGTTCGCTGGACGGAGTTCGCGGCGCACCCGCTGACGACCATGGACCCCACCCGTCGGCTGGCCCGCATCGATGCCGGGCAGCGCCAGCCCCTCGGCGCTGACCCCGGCCTGCTCGACGTCGCCGCACTCTTGCTCGCCGCCGAAGCTGTGGGGGCGGCCGCCCGGGCGCTGGAACTCACCGTCGAGTACTCCAAGGAGCGGGTGCAATTCGGCCGCGCCATCGGCAGCTTCCAGGCGCTCAAGCACCGGATGGCCGATCTCTACGTCAAGGTGCAGGTGGCGTCCGCTGTGGTGGAGGAAGCCGTGAACCAGCCGTCGCCGTCGGCGGCCGCACTTGCATTCGTCATCGCCAGCGAGGCGTTGACCGATGTCGCGGGCGAGGCCATCCAGATTCACGGCGGCATCGCGATCACCGCTGAGCACGACATCCAGCTGTATTTCAAACGCGCGCACGGCACCTCGCAGCTGTTGGGCCCCGTGCGCGAGCACCTGCGTCGCCTCGAGCAGGACGTGCTCCAGATGGACGGGGACGTGCCCGTAATCTGACTACGGTGAAGACCGCGTTGCGGGCGGGCATTCCGCCGTTCTATGTCATGGACGTCTGGTTGGCCGCCGCGGAGCGCCAGCGCACCCACGGTGATCTGGTGAACCTGTCGGCCGGGCAGCCCAGTGCGGGTGCGCCCGGCCCGGTGCGTGCGGCGGCCGTGGCCGCCCTGAACAGTGATCAGCTGGGCTACAGCGTGGCGCTGGGCATCCCCGAACTGCGGGCGGCCATCGCGCAGTCCTACTCGACGGCGCACGGCCTCGACGTCGACCCGACGGACGTCGTGGTGACCACCGGCTCCTCCGGAGGCTTCCTGCTCGCGTTCCTGGCATGTTTCGACGTCGGTGACCGGGTGGCGGTCACCAGCCCCGGCTACCCCTGCTACCGCAACATCCTGACGGCACTGGGCTGCGAGGTGGTCGACATTCCCTGTGGACCGGAGACGCGGTTCCAGCCCACCACGGAAATGCTCGCGGCGGTGGATCCGCCGCTGGACGGCGTGATCGTCGCCAGTCCCGCCAATCCGACCGGAACAGTGATCGCACCCGAGGAGTTGGCCGCGATCGCCACCTGGTGTGCGGACACCGGAGTGCGGTTGATCAGCGACGAGGTGTACCACGGCCTGGTGTATCCCGGTGCGCCGCAGACCAGTTGCGCATGGACGACGTCGCGGGATGCGGTGGTGGTCAACAGTTTCTCGAAGTACTTCGCGATGACGGGATGGCGGCTGGGCTGGCTGGTGGTGCCGAAACCGCTGCAGCGGGCTGTGGATCGGCTGACGGGCAACTTCACGATCTGCCCGCCGGTGCTGTCCCAGCGGGCGGCGGTGGCCGCGTTCACCCCGGAGTCCGTCGCGGAGGCCGACAGCCACCTGCAGCACTATGGCAACAATCGCGACCGACTGCTGAACGGCTTGCGGCACATGGGGATCGACCGCCTGGCTCCGACCGACGGTGCCTTCTATGTCTACGCCGATGTGTCGCATCTGACCGACGACTCGCTGGGCTTCTGCGAGAAGCTGCTCGCCGAGACGGGGGTGGCGATCGCGCCGGGAATCGACTTCGACACGGTGCGCGGCGGGTCCTACGTGCGGTTGTCGTTCGCGGGCCCCACCTCCGACATCGACGAGGCCGTGTCACGTATCGGAGCCTGGATTTCGTGATTTCGGCGCGCTGGTAACCGCTGAGCGGTTACCAGCGCGCCGAAATCCCGACTAGCGGGCCGCCAGACGCGACTCCTGCACAGCGGTGATGTACGGATCGGCCCCCAGGAGCGCTGCAATCTCGATGACCTCGAGTATCTGGTCGGCCGTGGCCCCCGCGTCGAGTGCGTTTCGCGCGTGGATCTCCACCCCGGGCACGTAAAGATGAGTCGGCACCGAATCGATGGCGATGTAGATCAGTTCACGCAGTCTTGTTCCGAGGCTGCCCTCTTCGGCAGCCGAGGTGGAGAACTCGGTGTACGCGGCGAACATCTCCGGGTCCAATACCAGTACGTCGTCCCATGTTTCGTGCCAGTACCCACGTCGTCGCTCGAAATCCTCCTTGAGCGAACGCTGGCGGTCGTCGAGGCTCCGACCCGGGGCCAGGCCGCGCTCTACAAGGACTCTCATCAGGGCGGGCACGCTGGTGGTCATCGCATGGATACTCATGATGCTGACGAGCTGCAGTACGTCGCGGATCTGTTCACGGGTGGCACCGGCGTCCAGAGCCACCGTCTGCTGCGCCTCGAATCGACTCCACTTGGTGTTGGCAACATTGCCGACCAGCGCCACCCCGATGAGAGCACGATCGACCGGCGAGAGACTTCGGCGCTCGGCCGGCACTGCGACCATGGCAGCGAAGCGATCGAAGAACAGGGGCCGTTGCTCGCGTTCCGACTCCAGATCACTGGTCCAGCCACCGACATGGCTTTCTAGCTGTTTCATGACGTTCCTAGAGTTGGATGCTGACGGTTTTGGTCTGGAGGTAGTGATAGACCGCGTCCGGCCCTTTCTCGCGGCCGAATCCGCTGGCTTTGTAGCCACCGAAGGGAGTCCGGATTCCGCCGGCGAAGTAGTTGTTGATGGACACCTGACCGGCATCGATCTGGCCGGCGACCCGATGTGCGCGCGACAGATCGCGGGTCCACAGACCTGCGGTCAACCCGTACGGAGTGTCATTGGCGATGGCGACCGCCTCGTCTTCGTCTTCGAACGGAATCACCGCGAGCACCGGCCCGAAGATCTCCTCCTGCGCGATCCGCATGTCGTTGCTCACATTGACGAAAATGGTCGGTTCGATGAAGCGGCCGTTTTCCAGGCCCTCGACAGTGGCCGCACCACCACCGACGACGACCTCGGCGCCTTCGGAACGCCCGATCTCGAGGTATTCCAGGACTTTCTGGAACTGCTTCTCGGTGGTCATTGGTCCCATCCCCGGGTTCTGCAGGCCACGACCCAGGGTCACCGCACGATCCAGTTCGGTCAGGCGGCTGACGAACTCGTCGTGGATGCTGGCCTGGACCAGCAGCCGGCTTCCTGCCATGCAGACCTGGCCCGCGTTGAAGTTGATGGCAGTGAGCGAACCCGCGGCGGCCGCGTCCAGGTCGGCGTCGGCGAAGACCACGTTCGGGGACTTGCCGCCCAGTTCGAGGGTCACGGGGCTCAGATGCTCGGCGGAGGCTCGCAGCACCGACTGCCCCGTGGGCACCGACCCTGTGAACGCGATCCGGCGCACCTTCGGGTTCGAGACGAGAGAGGCCCCCGCCTCGGTGCCCAGACCGGTCACGACGTTGATGACACCCGGTGGAACTCCCGCCTCCACAGCGAGGCGGGCGAACTCCACCACCGCCATCGAGGTGTCCTCGGCGGGTTTGACAACAGCGACATTGCCTCCCGCGATTGCCGGCGCCACTCCTCGTGCCGCCTGCTGCAACGCGGCGTTCCACGGCACAATGTGTGCAGTGACGCCGAAAGGTTCCACCCTGGTGTACGAATGGAATGCAGGTCCCAGGGGCACGGTCTCACCGTGGATCTTGTCAGCGATCCCGCCGTAGTACTCGTAGTAGCCGGCCGCCAGCCGAACGTCACCCTCGGCTTCGCGCAAGGGTTTTCCGTTGTCGACCGACTCCAGATAGGCCAGCACGTCCAGATTCTGGAGCAGGATGTCAGACAGGCGACGCATCGCCCGACCACGTTCCGCGCCGTCTGCGTCGCGCCATGCGGGCAGACTCGCTTCGGCGTTGTCCACCGCCTCGGCCACGATGTCGGCGCCGCCGCGCTGAATGCGCGCCAGCACGGCCCCGGTCGCGGGGTCGATGCTGTCCATCACCTGAGCGCGGGCCTCCGGCACTTCCTTGCCGCCGATGACTGACCCGTAGTACTCGCGATGCATGTGGGGGTTCTCCTCTCAGTGGGTGGATCAGGACCGGGCGGAGATGCCGCCGTCAACGGGAATCGTGACGCCCGTGATGAATTCAGAGTCATTGCCGGCCAGGAACAACGCCGCCTTGGCGATGTCCCCGGGCAGAGCGAGCCGGCCGAGGGGCACCCCGGCCCTCTGGCCTGCAATGGTGGCGTCGATGTCGTGCTGCTTGGCCATGAACGTGCGCAGCATCGGTGTCTCGGTGGACACCGGCGCGACAGAGTTGACCCGCACTTCCGGTGCGAATTCGACGGACAGTGCGCGTGTCAGTTGAATTGCGGCGCCTTTGGACGCCGAGTAGGCGCTGTTGTTGGGGCGGGCCCGGAAACCCGACAGAGACGAGGTGATGATGAAGGACGCGACCGGCCGCTTCTTCAGGTGCGGCATGGCAACTCGCGCCCCCAGCCATGGGCCCTTGGCGTTGACCGCCATGAGCTTGTCAAAGAAGTCGATCGACTGTTCACTGACGGGGCTCATCGGAGCGGCGACACCGGCGTTTGCCCAGAACACGTCGATGGCCCCGAAGCTGTCCAGGGCCGCGTCGACGATCGCCTGATTTCCTTCGAGGCTCGACACATCGGCTTCCACCGCCACGGCTTCTCCGCCTTGTTCGACGACTGCGGCAGCGGCTTCCTTGGCTGCCACACTGTCGAGGTCGGCGACCACCACCCGCGCGCCTTCTGCCGCGAACAGCCGCACACCGGCAAGACCCATCCCCGACCCGCCGCCGGTGACCACGGCAATCTTGTCTTGCAATCTCATGTCGTACGTCCTTTCCTAGGGGTTTGACTCATTCAGTGCTGCGGGGCCAGAGCAGACGAGGTGGTCTCGCCCTTCAAAGCTCCGGAGGTCATCAACCGTTCGATCTCGGGGTCGTCGAGTCCGAGTACGTCGTGCAGCACCGCTCGGGTGTCCTGTCCGAGCCTCGGTGGATAGCGGCGCGGGGGTGCCGGTCGATCAGGAAATCTGATCGGCGTGCCGACACTGTCGATGGTGTTGCCACGGCCGTCGTCGAGTTCGACGATCAGGCCTCGGCCGCTGTGGCGGGCCTGTTCGAGGGCTGAACTGACGTCGAGGACCGGCGCCGCCGGAACGTTGGCCGCCACCAGGAGTTCCACCCACTCATGGGCGGGTTTCTCCATGAAGGCGGCCTCCAGCGCATCCCAGAGTTCGTCTCGGTGGGCAAGGCGACCCCGTTCGTCGGCGAACCGGGCGTCGTTGAGGAAGCCATTCAGACCGACCACCCGGGCCATTCGCTCCCACATCTGCTGAGTATTCGCGGTCACCACGAACTCCTGGCCGTCGCCACCTTGAAACGCGCGGTAGGTGGGTATCGAATCATGCTGTGCGCCTTGCGGTTTTGGTGAAACCCCACTGAGAAGCGTGTAGACCGCCTGATAGGACAGTTGACTGATCTGGCCGTCGAGCATCGCGATGTCGATGACATCCCCCCGCCCGGTCCGCTCCCGCGCCAGCAGCGCCGCCAACACACCCACCACCGCGTACATGCCGGCGATGACGTCGCCGGCCGGGATGCCGAGTCGGGTCGCAGGACCGCCCGGGTGGCCGGTCACGCTCATGACACCGCTCATGGCCTGCACGATCATGTCGTAGGCGGGACGCTCGCGGAGTGGACTCACCTGACCGAACCCACTGATGGATGCCCACACCAACCTGGGGTTCATCGCCATCACGGCAGTGGCGTCCAATCCGAGCCGGGCGCACACGCCGGGCCGAAAGTTCTCGATCAGGACATCGCATTGCCCTGCCAGGTGTTTTACCACCGCCAACCCGTCGGGATTCTTGAGGTCGACGACGATGCTGCGTTTGTTGCGATTGCTCGCCAGGTAGTACGCGCTGTCGTCGCCAATGAAGTGCGGTGGGATGGATCTGCTCGAATCACCCTGCGGTGGCTCAACTTTGATGATCTCGGCACCCAGATCACCCAGGAGCTGCGTGGCGGAGGGGCCGGACAGGAAGGTTGTCAGATCCAGCACGCGGATGCCCGCGAGCGGTTGCACCGGCGATTTCACCGGCTCTTGAGTGGCAGCAGGTTCCATTTGTTCGTTCCCTCCGTGACTAAGTGTCGACACTAGGGCAGTTGCGTCGAGTTGACAAGGGGTTGCCGATTCTGGAATCAGATCCTCGTAATGGCCTGTTAGTTGGCGATTTAACGGCGATTATTGCAGAGCGCAGATCCGGACTCGCTGCCTAGTGCGACTTACCAAGTGCCGACACTTCTAAGAAGAGTCGACACTCCTGCCCATTGCCGTCCGATCGGCGGGCTACGGTGTGGTGATGACGACCGTGGATCAACCCGCTACGTCCGCCGAGAGCGCTTCCCCCGACCTGGTGGAGGAGCTCCTGACGCGCCTGCTGGGCGTCACCGGCCGGGAGGATTCACTGGTCGGCAAGATCGCCGTCGAAGTGGCACGCGACATCATCGAGGAGCGCGTCAACCCAGGCGGCGACCTGAACTCGTTCGAGCTGGCCAAGCGGTTCGGCACCAGCCGCACGCCTGTGCGTGAGGCGCTACTACTGCTCGAGAAGCAGGGCATGGTGGAGGTGCCGCCCCGCAGACGACCACGGGCCACCATGTTCTCACCGCAGGCGGTCGGCGAGATCTACGAACTCCGGGGTGAGTTGTATGCCCTTGTGGCACAGCACATCGTTGCGCACTCTGATGACACGGCTTTGAGAGCACTCGACAATCGACTCGCCAACATGGCCGAGGCTGCCGGCCGCGAAGACCATGAGGGTTACTTTTGGCAGTTGGTGCTGTTCCAGGAAGAATCCTGCGTGCTGGCGGCCAACGACACACTCAAACAGACGATCGACACACTCGGCTTGCGCGTCCTTCACCTGCGCCACCTTGGCATGGACCGAGGCTGGCAGTTGGACCGGTCGCTGGCCGATCACGAGCGACTGGTGCAGGCGTTTCACGAGCGCGACACCGCACTGGCAGCGGCGCTTAACCGGACGATGGCCCGCAATGCGCTCGCGGGCCTCATGGCGCTGTTCGTGGACGGTCGATTCGTTCGGCGACAAGAGACCGAACCCGTCCACCGGACCTAAAAGTCGACAGTTTGCGGCCAGTTTCCGGGATTCGCTTGCCACGGCATGGCTTAGTACGCCATAGTGTCGACTGTGATGGTGAGGACGTGACCCCCATCACCTAACACCACCCGTGGTGGCCCCTCATATGCCCGGCCCGTTCGCGGAGCCCCCAACGACACTCGCGGAGTACGCATGGTCAGCGCCCCTGATACCTCCAATAGCAGTTCCGGCACGTCATTACGGTCGTCTTCCTTCGCCGCCAAGCGGCGGTCACTCGTCGCCGCGGGCGTCGGGAACGCGCTCGAATGGTTCGACTGGAACCTCTACGGAATCTTCTCCGTATACCTCGCGGCCAACGCGTTCAGCTCCGAGGATCCGACCTCCGGGCTTCTGGCGACACTCGCCGTCTTCGCGGTCGGATTCGTCGCCCGGCCGGTGGGCGGCTTGATCTTCGGTCGACTCTCGGACCGACTCGGCCGCAAGACAATCCTGGTGGTGACCATGTGCCTGCTTGCCGGGTCCAGCGTCGCACTCGCCGTGATGCCCACCTACGGCCAGGTCGGCGTGGTCGCTTCGGTTTTCCTCTTGGTCGCCCGCTTGATTCAGGGGTTGGCCCATGGCGGTGAAGCCGGTGTTGCCTACACCTATGCCGCCGAACTCGCCCCGCCGGAACGACGGGGCCTGTGGGGCTCGGTCCCCTTCATCTCCTCGACCATCGGGTTGATGACCGCCACCGCCAGCGCGGCGATCCTGAGCGCGTTGCTCTCCAATGCGGACATGGAGTCCTACGGTTGGCGGATCGGCTTCGCGTTCGGCGGGGTGCTGGGACTCTTCGCGTTGTGGTTGCGCCGGTCTGCGGTCGAGTCCGACGTCTTCATCGAAACCGCCGAAGAAACCACTCCTGACGAGCGCACGGTGTCTCGTCGCATCGGCGCCAAGCAGGCAGTTCTCATCGGCGTACGCATCATCATGGTCTCGGTCGGTGTCAATATGTCCTTCTACGCCTGGATTTCGTTTGCGCCGACCAACGCGATCTCTCAGCACGGCATGGATCAGACAGCCGCCTTCACTGTCAGCCTTGTCGCCCAGGGATTGATCATCATCCTGCTGCCGTTCATGGGATTGCTCTCGGACAAGATCGGGCGCAAGCCGATGGTGCTCGCCCAAGGCATCCTGATGATCGTGCTTGCGTTCCCCATCGCCGGCATAGTGTCCGACGCCCCCTGGACGCTGTTCGTGGCCATCCTGCTGGGCAATATCGTGTGGGCATGTGTGGGGTCGATCTACTCGGCGATCGTCGCTGAACAGGCCCCAACGGCGGTACGCGCCACGGTGGTTGGATTCGTGGTGTCGTTGTCTGTCGCCGTCTTCGGCGGCACCGCCCCGTATCTGAACACGTGGCTGAACTCGATCCACAAAGGGTGGCTGTTCAACGCGTGGATCATGCTCCTCGGTGTCATGGTCATCGCGGGCTCCTTCGTGATTCGCGAAACCAAAGGCATCGACCTGCGCGACCTCGACAACGAGCTCGAAGCCAAGGCGTCGTGACACCGGATCTGACAGGTCGCACCGCCATTGTCACCGGGGCAGCTCGGGGCATCGGACGGGCCATTGCCGAAGTGCTCGCCCGACACGGCGCCACAGTTGTGGTGGCCGACCTGGAACAGACTCGCGCAACGGAAGTGGCGTATTTCATCAACGAAACTTGCGGTAAAGCAGTGGGTTTCGGTGTCGACGTGACCAACAGCGAGCATGTCAACGACATGGTGAGGTTCGCAGAATCTCTACCCGGCAGCCTCGACGTCCTGGTGAACAACGCGGGGGCGACCTCTGCGGCAACCGTGGAGAACACCGACGAGGCAGATTGGAGACGGGTCCTCGACGTCAATCTCACCGGGCCGTTCCTGTGCTCCAGGGCGGTGTTGCCGGGGATGCGAACCCGAGGCCACGGCCGGATTGTCAACGTCGCTTCCATTGCGGCCAAACGGATCAGTTTCAACTCTGGGGCCGGTTACACCGCGAGCAAGGCCGGGCTGCTCGGTTTCACCCGGCACCTTGCCTACGAAGCAGCACCACTCGGAATCAACGTCAATGCCGTGTGTCCGGGACCGGTGGCCACGGCGATGGTGGAGAATCTCACCGACACAGGAGCATTGGAACAACGCCTGCGCAATCTCCCGGCCGGCAGATTCCCCACGCCGCAGGATCAGGCCGATGCAGTGCTGTTCCTGGTTTCCGACGCAGCCGACATGATCTTCGGTCAGGCCCTCGACATCGACGGCGGCAGCTTGCTCGGCTGGTACGACACCGAAACCTACAACGCTCGCCGTACCCCAATCACCCAACCCTCTGAACAGAAAGGCAGCTTGTGACCTTCGTAGCCGAAGTTTCGGCATTCGAGTTCACCCATCCCAGAATCATGCGCGTCGGCGGAGGCACGCTGGAGTCGCTGAGCGAGGTGCTCACCCTGCTGGGATTGAGGCGGCCGGTGGTGCTGACCGATCGTTTCCTGGTGTCCTCAGGGGTGGCAGGCAGAGTTGCCGATCTCTTGCTCGGCGCGGGCCTGGAACCCCAGATCTTCGCCGACACCGTGCCCGACCCCACAACTGAATCTGTCGACATTGCCGTCGAAGTCGCCAGGGCCCACGACGCTGATTCGGTCATCGGGCTCGGCGGCGGAAGCCCCATGGACACGGCCAAAGCGGTCGCCCTCCTGATCCGGCAACCCGGTGAGATGGCGAACTACAAGGCGCCACGGCAGAATCACGGCCCGGCACTGCCCGTCATCGCCGTCCCCACCACAGCGGGAAGCGGGTCCGAGGCCACCCAGTTCACCATCATCACCAACAGCGTCAACGACGAAAAGATGCTGTGCACCGGGCCTGCGTTCCTGCCGATCGCCGCGATTGTCGACTATGAGCTCACGATGTCGATGCCGGCCCGGCTCACCGCCGACACCGGCATCGATGCCCTTACCCACGCGGTGGAGGCCTACGTCAGCCGTAGATCGAACCCGTTCTCGGACGGTCTGTGTCTCAGCGCGGTCTCCACCATCGGAACCTACCTGCGTCGGGCCGTGGCCGATGGGCAGGATCGCGAGGCGCGGTCGGCGATGATGCAGGCCGCCACTCAGGCCGGCATTGCGTTCTCGAATTCGAGCGTCGCATTGGTCCACGGTATGAGCAGACCGATCGGTGCGCACTTCCATGTGGCACACGGGCTTTCCAATGCCATGCTCTTTCCCGCGGTCACCGAGTTCTCTCTGTCCAGCGCGATCAAACGTTACGCGGACTGCGCGCGGGCTTTCGGAGCGGCGACGTCTAGCGATACCGATGAGGTGGCAGCCACCGCGTTCGTGATCGCATTGAAGACGCTGTGCGCGGATCTCGAAGTCCCCACACCCCATGATCACGGCATCGAGGCGAGCACCTGGCATGCGCTGATTCCCACCATGGTGGCGCAGGCCATCGCCTCGGGTTCACCGTCCAACAATCCCCGTCAGCCCACCGACCGCGAAATCGCCGACATCTACTCGGCGATCTACCGCTGAACCTCAGGAAGCCATGAGCATCTCGATGACGACAGCGATCGTCGGTGTCGGCGCGACCCGCCAAGGCCAGCTGCCCGGGCGGTCCGCCAACGACATTGCCGCTGAGGCAATACAACTCGCGCTCGAAGACGCGGGTATCTCCAAGGACGAGGTGGACGGCTTGATCACCTGCCGGAACCTTCAAGGCCGAGCCTGCATCGACGAGCAAGTGGGACTCCTGATGGGAATGAACCCGTCGTACAGCGCCACCCTCGACTACGGCACCGGGAACTTCTCACTGCACCTGGGGGTCATGGCCATCGCAGCCGGTCTGGCAAACACGGTTGTCCTGGCGTACGGCACCAATCAGCGATCGCAACGGATCGGTTTCGGCAACACCGTCGGCGGTGGCGCGGCTTTCGCGGCCGCCGCCGGGCTGGTGCACGTCGCGGGGCCGGCTGCGCTGGCGTTTCGGCGTCACCAGCATCTCTACGGAACCACCGAGGAACAACTCGGCTGGGTTGCAGTGGCTCAGAGGGAGTGGGCGACCCTCAACCCACTCAGCATTTTCCGCGACCCGCTCAGCATCGAGGATTATCTCGCGTCACCGTATCTTGCTGAGCCGCTGCGCCGTCCGGATCTCACGATGATCTCCGATGGCGGTGCGGCATTGGTGTTGACACGCGCCGACCGCGCCCGTGATTGCGCGAAGCAGCCTGTCCTCGTGGCGGGCATCGCCGAGCGCACCGCACTGCGGGGGTATCAGAATCCCGATAATCTGTTGCGGCCGTGGCTCGCTGCGACCGCGGCTGATCTGTGGCGCACCACCGGCGTCCGTCCCGAGGACATCAGTGCGCTCTATGTTCAGGACGCAACCTCAGTCTGGGTACTGCAGATGCTTGAGGCATACGGCTTCTGCGGCGAGGGCGAAGCCGGCGAGTTCCTGGCGGCTGGACACACCCGCCCCGGCGGGCGCTTGCCGGTGAACACCAACGGTGGCCAGCTGTCGGAGAGCTACATGTGGGGCTGGCTGCATCTCTGTGAGGCGGTGCGCCAGTTACGCGGAGAATGTGGCGACCGCCAGATTTCCAATCCTGGCTTCGCCCTGGACTGTTCGTCCCACGACTTCCTCAAGGCGGCAGCGACATTGCTGACGGTGAACTCATGACCAGTCACCTCATCCCGGACCTCGATGATCCGATCACCCAGCCGTTCTGGGAGGGCCTCACGCAACGCAGGCTCTCTTTCCAACGCTGTGTCGAGTGTGCCTACCTTCGATTTCCAGCGGCCGAACGCTGCCCTGAGTGCTGGACGCCTGGCGGCGAGTGGACTGTCGTCCCAGCCGCAGGCACTGTCTGGAGTCACACGACCTACCACCGGGCGTTCCACCCGGCGCTCAGTGCCGCAGTGCCCTATCAGGTGATATTGGTCGAACTCGACGCCGGACCGGTGCTTCCTGGCCGCTTGACCGGTGCCGGCGATCCGAAGATCGGTGCACGGGTCACCGGCGTGTTCACGCCCGTCACCGACTCCTTCACCATGCTCGACTGGAGCCTGGATTTCGTGATTTCGGCGCGCTGGTAACCGCTGAGCGGTTACCAGCGCGCCGAAATCCCGACTAGCGGGCCGACCAGCCGCCGTCCATCGTGTAGGAGGCGCCGGTGACCATCCCGGCCGCCGGCGAGGCCAGCCAACCGACCAGCGCGGCAACCTCTTCCGGCTCGACCAGGCGCTTGATGGCGCTCTCGGTCAGCAGGATCTTGGACAGCACTTCGTCCTCGTCGATGCCGTGTGTGCGCGCCTGATCGGCGATCTGCTTGGTCACCAACGGGGTCCGCACATAACCTGGGTTGACGCAGTTGCTGGTCACCCCGTGCGAACCGCCCTCGAGCGCAGTCACTTTCGACAGCCCCTCGAGTCCGTGCTTGGCGGTCACATAAGCCACTTTGAACTCGCTCGCACGCAGCCCGTGCACCGACGAGATGTTGATGACGCGGCCGAACCCATGGGCGTACATGTGCGGCAGCGCCGCGCGGACCAACAGGAACGGCGCCTCCACCATCAACGTCTGGATCATCCGGAACTTCGCCGGATCGAACTCCTGGATGGGGTTGATGCTCTGCACGCCGGCGTTGTTGACCAGAACGTCGACGTCCAACGACAGCCCTTCGAGCGCGGTGACATCGAGAAGGTCCACCGCCCAAGCGGTCCCGTCGATCTCGTCGGCCACGGCCTTGGCGGCCGACTCGTCGATGTCGGCCACGGTGACCTTCGCGCCGCGGGTCGCGAGCTCGCGGGCACAGGCCGCCCCGATCCCACTGCCGCCGCCGGTGACCAGTGCCGACCTGCCCTGCAGCTCACTCATGCGTACGTCCTGGGTTCACCTTTGACGTCCTGGATGTCAGCGATGTCCAGCGACTTGAGATCGATTCCGTTGGTCTCCCGCACGAACACCACGGCGACCAGCGTCACCAGGCACGCCGCGGCGAGATAGATCGCGACCGGCACCGAGGAGTCGTAGATGTCCAGGAGCTTGACGGCGATCAGCGGCGCCAGCGAGCCGGCCACGATGGAGGTCACCTGGTAGCCCAGGGAGACACCGGAATAGCGCATCCGCGTCGGGAACATCTCGGCCATGATCGCCGGCTGCGGCGCGTACATCAGCGCGTGGAAGACCAGACCGATGGTGACCGCGGCGGTGACGACGACGTAGTTGCCGGTGTCCATCATCGGGAAGGCGAAGAAGCCCCATGTCGCGCCGACGATGGCACCGACCATGTACACCGGGCGCCGGCCGAAGCGGTCGGCCAGGTGCCCGACGAGCGGAACCACCGCGAAGTGCACGGCATGCGCCACCAGCAGGTACCACAGGATCGACGAGGTGTCGGCGCCCACCTGCACCTTGAGGTAGGTGATGGTGAACGTGACCACCAGGTAGTACATGATGTTCTCGCCGAAACGCAGGCCCATCGCGGTGAAAACGCCCCGCGGGTAACGCTTGAGCACCTCGACGACACTGAACGACGTCGACTTGATCCGTTCTGCCTCTTCCTGCGCCTGGACGAAGATCGGTGCGTCGGTGACCTTGGTGCGGATGTAGTAGCCGACGAGCACGACGACGGCCGACAGCCAGAACGCAACCCGCCAGCCCCAGGACAGGAACGCCGCATCCGACAACGTGGACGTCAGCACCAACAGGACGACGGTGGCCAACAGGTTGCCTGCGGGCACACCCGCCTGCGGCCAGCTGGCCCAGAAGCCACGCTGTTTGTCCGGGCTGTGTTCGGCGACCAGCAGGACGGCACCACCCCATTCGCCGCCCACTGCGAAGCCCTGGATGAACCGCAGCGCCACCAGCAACCCCGGCGCCCAGTAGCCGATCTGGCCGTACGTGGGCAGACACCCCATCAGGAAGGTGGCCGCGCCCACCAGGATCAAGCTGAACTGCAGCAGCTTCTTGCGGCCGTACTTGTCGCCGTAATGCCCGAACACCACACCGCCGAGGGGCCGCGCGATGAAACCGACGGCGTAGGTGGCGAATGCCAGGAAGATGGCGTTGAGCTCACTGGTGGTCTCCGAGAAGAACACCTTGCTGAACACCAGAGTGGCCGCGGTGCCGTACAGGAAGAACTCGTACCACTCCACAACGGTGCCGGCCATGGACGCCGCGACCACGCGACGCAGGCCGGTTGATATCGGCTGGCTCATCCCATCTCCCTCACTGTGATGCCCACCACAAACTCTGCTGAGTATTGATGCAGGTTCCCCTCTCCGCAATGACCAAACCCGCACCAACAATCTGCAAAAATGCAGAAATGCCTGGCACGCAGCGCATCAATGCCGACGATCTCCTGATCCTGCTCGCGGTCGGCCGCACCGGCCGCTACATATCCGCCGCCGACGAACTCGGGCTGAACCACACCACGATCGCCCGCCGCATCGGAGCCCTGGAACAGGGACTGGGTGGCCGGGTCCTGGCCCGGGTCGCCGGCAGCTGGGAGCTGACCGAACTGGGGCGCCAAGCGCTGGCCGCCGCCGAGACGGTCGAGTCGGCGGTGCGGTCACTGTCAGCACCCGACGGCGCCGAGCGCACGCTGGAAGGCGTGGTGCGGATGTCGGCGACCGACGGTTTCAGCGCCTACATCGCCGCACCGGCGGCGGCCGCCGTGCAACGTCGCCATCCGGGTATCGCCGTCGAGATCGTCGCGGCCACCCGTCGAGCCACCCAGCAGCGTTCCGGCCTCGACATCGAGGTGGTGGTGGGCGAGCCACAGGTGCACCGCGCGCAGGCCATCCCCCTGGGCGACTACCGGCTCGGGCTCTACGGCGCGACCGAGTACCTGGCCGCCCGCGGCGTACCGGAGTCCGTCGCCGACCTGACCGAGCATCGGCTGATCTACTTCATCGACTCCATGCTGCAGGTCGATGACCTGGACCTGGCCCGCACCTTCGCCCCGGTCATGCGGGAATCTGTCTCCTCCACCAACGTGTTCGTGCATGTCGAGGCCACCCGGGCCGCCGCGGGTCTGGGGCTGCTGCCCTGCTTCATGGCAGACCGGCACGATGACCTGACGCGGGTGCTGACCCGCACAGTGGCGATTCAGCTCAGCTATTGGCTGGTGGCCCGCGCCGAAACGCTGCGCAGGCCCGAGGTCGGTGCGTTTGTCGACGCGATTCGCGCCCGTGTGCACGAACAACACGACGTCCTGCTGGGTATCAGGGGTTTATGAAATATCTGCGCACCGGTTCGGGCGCTCCGCTCCTGCTCATTCATGGCATCTCCCACCTGCACAACTGGGATCCTGTTGTTCCCGCACTGGCCCGGGAACGCGAGGTTTTCGCCGTGGACCTGCCCGGCTTCGGTAACAGTCCCCCGCTGGCCGGCGAGGTGACGATCGCCTCGCTCACCGATGCCGTCGAGCAGTTCATCACCGATCAGGGGTTGCCTGATGTAGACGTCGTCGGTAGCTCGATGGGTGCGCGGATGGCGCTGGAACTGGCCCGGCGCGGGCACCGCGGCGCCGTGGTGGCTCTGAACCCGGGCGGTTTCTGGTCCGATGCCGAGGTCCGCTATTTCGGGGCGACGGTCATGCCGTCGATCGCGTTGGTGCGCCACATCCAACCGCTGCTGCCGGCCCTGGTGAGCAACGCGGTGGGACGCACCGCCCTGCTGACGCAGTTCTCCGCCAGGCCGTGGGCCCTGAGTTCGGATCTGGTGCTGCAGGAACTACGCAATTTCGCCTCGTCACCGAGCATCCGCGACGCGCTGCGCGCACTGGTGCACGGCCCTCGACAACAGGGAGGGCCCGTGCACGACCGCGTGGTGATCGGGTGGGGTCGCAAGGACCGGGTGACATTTCCCCGCCAGGCCGCGCGGGCTCTGGAGTTGTTTCCGGATGCCCGGCTGCACTGGTTCTCCCGCTCCGGGCATTTCCCGCATTGGGATCAGCCCTCCGAGACCGTACGGCTGATCCTGGATTCCACCGGGTCTTCCTGAGCCGAAGTCTTGCGGTGCCACCGGTCGCCTGGTGCAGTCGGTGCATGCCGCACTTCGACTCTGATCACGGCCGGTTCTACTACCGGCACTGGGCTGCCACTGACCCGCGCGCCGCGGTGGTCTTCCTGCACGGTTTCGGCGAGAACACCTCGCTGTATCACCGGCTGGGCTTCACACTCAACGCTGCGGGGCTCGACCTCTGGGCCGTGGATCAGTTGGGCCACGGGCTGAGCCCGGGCGAGCGCGGGAACTTCGGCCGCATCGCAGACAGTGCGAGGCTGGCCGAGCAGCTGACGGGGCTGGCCGAGGAGGCAACCCCGGGGATTCCGCTTGTCTTGCAGGGGCATTCGTTCGGCGCGGCGGTGTCGTTGTCGATCCTGTTGGACAAGCCGGACCGGTATGTCGCCGCGGTGGTGTCCGGCGCCCCTCTGGTGCCGGTCCCCGAGCTGCTTGATGCGAACACCAGTTTCGAACTCGATCTGGCGTTGTTGTCGACGGACCCGTTCTACCTCGACGCGCTTGAGAACGACCCGCTGGGATTCGAAGATGCCGACGGCGGCGCGCTGGCCCGCGCACTCGACACCATCTGGGACAGCCTCGGCTCGACGCTGCCGGCTCTGACGGTGCCGACGCTGGCGGTGCACGGCTCGATCGACGCGATCGCACCGGTGGGCGCGGTCCGGGCGTACGCCGACCAGATCGACGCATTGGAATTGGTGGAGTTTCCCGGCGGCCGCCACGACATCCTGAACGAGTCGGTGCACCAGGAGGTGGCCGCCACCATCATCGAGTTCATCGACCGGGTGGTGGGCTAAGCTCGCCGGATGCTGCGACGGATTGGCATCCTCACCGGCGCGTGCGCGCTGATCGGCGGCGTGCTGGCCGCTCCTGTGTCGGCCGAGCCGATGCCGCCGTGCGAGTTCGGCCTGTCATTCCTGTGCAGCCTGCTGCCCATCGCGCCCGGCCTTGAAGGCGATATCGACCTGACCCACGATGTGCCGCCGGCGAACTCGCTGCCCGAGGATCAGGTGGCCGACCCGTGCGCGCTGGGGTGCATCTGACCGGCTACTTCCTTCAGTCCGGCCCTCTCTTCCCGACTCGTCCCTCGCCGGCTCGTCGACCGGACTAGAGCCAGGTGTCGGGTGTGGTGGCGGTGATGAACGCCTCCAGATCGTCACGCCACTGCGCGGGAGAATTCTTGTCGGGCTCGATACCGGTGTACTCGCCGCGGTAGAACAGCAACGGCCGCGGTTTGACCTTCGGCACCTCCGAGAGGGAGTGCACCGAGCCGAACACCACGAAGTGATCGCCGCCGTCGTGCACCGACGCCACCGTGCACTCGATGTGCGCCAACGCTCCCTCGATGATCGGCGATCCCAATTTTCCTGGGCGCCAGTCGATTCCGGCGAACTTGTCCGGCTCCTTCGAGCCGAAGCGTGCCGAGACCTGCTTCTGCTTCTCGGTCAGGATGTTGACACAGAACTGGCCGCTGGCCTCGATCGCCTGCCAGGAGCGCGAGACCTTGGTGGGGCAGAACAGCACCAGCGGCGGATCCAGGGACAGCGCGGCAAACGACTGGCAGGCGAAACCGATGGGCTGCTCGTCGGTGACGGTGGTGATGATCGTGATGCCCGTGCAGAACTGCCCCAGGACGTGGCGGAACGTCCGTGGGTCGATCCCCGGTGTGCTCATCAGGAGAAAGCCGTGGCTACTTGAAGCCGACGCTGAAGTCGTGCCCCCACAGGCTGACCGCGGTGCTCTCGCGGGCCACCCAGTTGTCGTCGTCGACTTCGAGCCCCTCGCAGCCGAACTCGATGTCGAACCCGCCGGGTGTCTTCATGTAGAACGACAGCATCTTGTCGTTGACGTGCCGGCCAAGGGTGGCAGACATCTTCACCTTGCGTCGCAGCGCACGGTCCAGGCACAGGCCCACGTCGTCGGCTTCACCCACCTCGACCATCAGATGGACGATTCCGCTGGGCGTCTCCCCCGGCATGAACGCGAGGCTGTGATGGCGAGGATTGACACCGAGGAAGCGCAGCCACGCCGGCGCACCGTCGGCGGGCCGGCCCACCAGCTGAGGAGGCAGCTTCATCGAGTCGCGCAAGAAGAAGCCCAGCACGTCGCGGTAGAAGTGCAGCGTCTCGGCGTCGTCACGGGTGGTCAGGACGACATGGCCGAGCCCTTGCTCCTCGGTGACGAACGTGTGTCCGTAGGGGCTGACCACCCGGCGGTGCTCGAGCGCCACTCCGTGGAAGACCTCGAGCGTGTTGCCCGACGGGTCGTCGAAGATGATCATCTCGTCCACGCGACGGTCGGCCAGCTGCGTTGCGGTGGCCTCCTTGTAGGGGGTGCCCTCGACGTCCAGGCGTTGCCGAATGTCCTGCAGTGCCGCGGCATTCGCGGTCTCCCAGCCGGATTCCAGGAGGCGGTCGTGCTCACCGGGCACGATGATCAGGCGGGCCGGGAATTCGTCCATCCGCAGATACAGCGCCCCATCGGTCTCCCCCTTGCCCTCGACCATACCGAGGACCTTCAAGCCGTATTCACGCCACGCAGCGACATCGGTGGACTCGATGCGCAGATACCCAAGCGATTTGATCGTCATGACTCGGCTCCCAGGAAATCGATGGTGAGCTTGTTGAATTCGTCGAACTTCTCCAGCTGCGCCCAGTGTCCGCACTGTCCGAACACGTGCAGCTGAACGCGCGGAATCTGCTTGAGCGCCACCAGCGCACCGTCGAGCGGGTTCACCCTGTCCTCGCGCCCCCAGATGAGGAGCACCCGCTGGCGCAGCTTGTACACCTCGCGCCACATCATGCCGAGCTCGAAATCAGGTCCGGCGAACGACTTGCCCATCGCCTTGGTGGCGGCCAGCGATTCGGGGGTGCTGGCGATCTGGAACCGCTCCTCGACCAACTCGGGAGTGATCAGGCCTTGATCGAACACCATGATGCGCAGGAACTTCTCGATGTTCTCGCGCGTCGGGTCCTGGGCGAACCGGCCCAGCAGCTTGACGCCCTCGGTGGGGTCGGGGGCGAACAGGTTGACACTCAGTCCGCCGGGCCCCATCAACACCAACCGGCCGGCCCGCTTCGGGTTGTCCAGAGCGAAACGCACCGCCGTGCCCCCGCCGAGTGAATTGCCGACCAGCGCGGCTCGCTCGATGCCCAGATGATCGAACAGGTTCAGCAGCGCGGTGGCGCTGTAGCGGTTGTACTGCTCGTGCTCGGTGTGCTTGTCGGACAAGCCGTAGCCGGGCTGGTCGACGGCCAGGACGTGGAAGTGCTTGGCCAGCACCGCGATGTTGCGGCTGAAGTTCGACCAGCTCGAGGCACCGGGACCACCCCCGTGCAAGAGCACCACCGTTTGCGAATTGCCCACTCCCGCTTCGTGGTAGTGCAGCTTCATGTCCTCCCGGACCTGCGCATACCGCGAGGTGGACTCGAAGGTGATCTCTTGCTGCTGGGCGGCTTCGGCGGCGAAGGACGTCATGGCTCAGACCATCGTGTCTGCGGGCGGGAGACCGAACTCGTCGTTACCGAAGATCAGGTACGCCCGCTCGGGTTCGTTGGCGGCATGCACCCGGCCGGCGTGGGCGTCGCGCCAGAATCGCTGCACGGGCTGATCCAGGTTCAGCGCGGTGGCACCGGAGGCCTCGAACAGCAGGTCGATCGAGGCGATGGCGCGCGCGGTGGCACGCACCTGGTCGCGACGGGCGCGGGCGCGCAGGCTGAACGGAATGTCTTTGCCCGCGCTCAGCAACGCGTACTCGTCGCTGACATTGCCGGACAGCTGACGCCAGGCGGCGTCGATGTCGCTGGCCGCCTCGGCGATGCGGATCTTGGCAAACGGATCGTCCTTCGACTTCTCTCCCGCGAACGCCGCCCGCACGCGCTTGCCCTGATGCTCGACGTGCGCGTCGTAGGCCCCGTAGGCCATTCCGACGATGGGCGCCGAAATGGTCGTGGGATGCATTGTGCCCCAAGGCATCTTGTATACCGGCGCGGTGTTCTGCTGATAGCCGCCCGCGGTGCCGTCGTTCATTGCCTTGTAGGACAGGAAGCGGTGGCGCGGTACGAAGACGTCCTTGACCACCACGGTGTTGCTACCAGTCGCTTTGAGTCCCACGACATTCCACACGTCGTCAATCCGGTAGTCGGTGCGCGGGATCAGGAAGCTGCCGAAGTCGACCGGCCGCCCATCCTTGATCACTGGGCCGCCCAGGAATGCCCACACCGCGTGGTCGCACCCCGACGACCACTGCCAGGCGCCACTGACCTTGTACCCGCCGTCGACCACCTCACCGGCGCCCATGGGAGCGTAGGACGAGGAGACCCTGACCGTCGGATCATCACCCCAGACTTCTTCCTGGGCCTGCTGATCGAACAGCGCGAGGTGCCAGTTGTGCACGCCGATGATCGATGAGACCCAGCCGGTGGACCCACACGCGGTGGCCAGTCGTCGGACGGCTTCGTAGAACAGTGCCGGATCCGCCTGGAAGCCATCCCACTGCTCGGGTTGCAGCAGTTTGAAGAAACCCACCTCATTGAGGTCGTTGATGGTGTCGTCGGGCAGCCGGCGGAGTTCTTCGGCAGCTTGGGCGCGTTTGGCGATCAGGGGGAGCAGATCGTCGATACCGGCCAAGACCGACTGCGCGTCACGTTGTTGAATGGAAGTCACTGCATTTCCTCCCGAGGGGTGCGGGACCCGTAAACATCTGGGACCAAGACTAGAACACGTTACGATTTGTGTCGAGAACCGTGCACGTGCAGCGGCTGGACCTGCGAAGGTGCATTTCTGTAACCTGTTCTAGTTATTACCCGGCGATGAGGAGGGTGCAGTGGCGACGGACGAGCCGCTCGGCAGCCATGTACTGGAGCTCGAGATCGCCGACGTCATCGCCGAGACCGAGGATGCCCGGTCGTTGGTGTTCAAGGTCCCCGACGGTGCCGACGTACCGGTGGAACGGTTGCGGTACACCCCCGGCCAGTTCTTGACTCTGCGAGTACCCAGCGACCGCACCGGATCGGTGGCACGCTGCTACTCGCTGTGCAGCTCTCCGCACACCGACTCCGCACTGACCGTCACCGTCAAACGCACCGTCGAGGGATACGCTTCGAACTGGCTCTGCGACAACGCACACGCCGGGATGAAGATGCACGTGCTCGCCCCGTCGGGCACGTTCGTGCCCAAGTCGCTCAAGGGCGATTTCCTGCTGATCGCCGCGGGCAGCGGTATCACCCCGATGATGGCGATCTGCAAGTCCGCGCTGTCGGAGGGCGACGGACAGGTGACCCTCCTGTACGCCAACCGCGACGAGAAATCGGTGATCTTCGCCGAGGAGTTGCGTGAACTGGCGGCGAAATACCCCGACCGGCTGTCGGTGATCCACTGGCTGGAGTCGGTGCAGGGCCTGCCCTCTGTCGCGGCGCTGACGCGGTTGGCGGACCCGCACACCTCGCGGCAGGCGTTCATCTGCGGGCCCGGCCCGTTCATGGCTGCCGCAGAGGAGGCGCTGCGGGCCCTCGGGATGCCCGACCAGCAGGTCCACATCGAGGTGTTCCGTTCCCTGGACACCGATCCTTTTGCCGCGGTCGAGCTCGAGGAACCCGAAGAGGGCGCAGAGGCGCCGGCCACCGCTGTGGTGACGTTGGACGGCACGACCCATGAGCTCAGTTGGCCGCGCAATGCCAAGCTGCTCGATGTCCTGCTGAACAAAGGCCTCGATGCGCCGTTCTCCTGCCGCGAGGGCCACTGCGGCGCGTGCGCGGTGTTGAAGAAGAGCGGCGAGGTCAGCATGGAGATCAACGATGTCCTGGAACCGTCGGATCTCGAAGAGGGGCTGATCCTGGGTTGCCAGGCGCTGCCGGCATCGGATTCCGTCGAAGTGACCTACGACGAATGACGACGGGATAGTTTCGTGCAGATGAAGCGGCTCTTGGCGATTCCCGCGGCGCTTGCTGCGGTCATGCTCGCGCAGCCCGCGTCGGCCGGCGCCGCCTCCGATTCGGGGATGTCGTCCTTCCCGGTCGACGCGGCAACTCAGGTGGAAATGCATGTCAACGCCAACTGCGTGCCCGCCGAAGCCAGGTGTTACTTCGACACCCAGGCCAACCTGATGACACCCACCGGGCCAACGGGATTTCCCGGCGACTTCTGGGCCCGGCAGACCATCACCCTGCGCAGCAACGATCGCAATGTCTGGCAGGAAGCCGAGTACAGCGCTCCGGCCGGAATGCCACGAGAGACCAAGGGCGCCAACCACAACAACGTTCTGTCCCGGATGCTGAAGAACCCGAGCGGTGTCGAGATCTCGGTGACCTATTTCGGCGGTGGGCCACTGGAGCGGTTCCGCGTGGACGGCAGTTCGGTGCCCACCGATTGGAAGACCGGCCGGCCCAACACCGCTGCCGACTTCATCGTCTGCTCCCAGATCCAGGTCGTCTACGGCGGGCACAACGTCACCACCCGCGGGGCGTGCGGCCAGACTTCGTTCTAGAAGCGCAGCTCGAGCCCCGTGTGCGTCGCACAGAACGCGAGGATTTCGGTGAGCCGCCGGGCGGACTCGATGGCCCCCTGCGCACCGTGGCCCTGATCGGCGTGCACCCGCAGCAGGATCGGCGCGTCGCCGGAGTGCACACTGTCGAGCTTGTCGACGAGTAACCGCGCATGGCCGGCCGGGCAGCGCGGGTCGTTGGCGCCGGCGATCACCAACGTCGGCGGGTAGTCGGCAGGTTGTGCGTTGACCACCGGGTCGATGGCCTCCATCCAGCTCCGCTCCGCGGGGATCCTCGGGTCGCCGTACTCGTCGCGACCGATGGCGTAGGTCAGTGCAGAGCGGTCCATGTTGACCAGGTCGGTGATCGGCACATCCGACACCACCGCGGCCCACAGGTCGGGGCGCTGCGTCAACGCGACCGCGGTGAGCAGGCCGCCGTTGCTGGCGCCGTAGATCGCGAGGTGCTCACTGCTGGTCCAGCCCAGCTCGATGAGTTTCTCGGCCACAGCGTAGAAGTCGTTGAAGGTGTTCTGTTTCTGATCGCGGTGACCGGCACGCCACCAATCGGCACCGTACTCACCGCCGCCGCGCAGATGTGCCAGAACGTAGATACCGCCGGCCTCCAGCCAGGCGGCATGGCCGTTGACGTACGCGGGCGGATTCGCCAGACGGAAACCGCCGTAGCCGGTCAGGAACGTCGGGTTCGGCCGGGTCAAGTCGAGGTCGGCGCGATGGATGACGTGTGCCGGGATCTCAACGCCGTCCGCGGAGACCGCGGTGAGGTAGCGGACGGTCATGTTCTCCAGGACCAACGCCGGGGCCTCCAGGCATTCCAGCCGTCGATCGCCGAGTTGGTAGCGGTAGATCCCCGGCGAGGTGGCGAGGTCGGAGTACAGGAACGTCAGCTCGTCGGTACCACGCGCGAACGCCGGCAGGGCCGGGTGAGCGGCCCGCTCGGTTACCGCTCCCACCCCGCCCCGTCCGGGCAACGGCACTTCGGTGCGCTCGCCGGTGGACAGGTCGATGACGTCGATCGCCGCGCTGCACTCACGTAGGCTCGCCACTACCATCGTGTCGCCGAAGATCTCGAAATCGAGCACGGTGTGCGCACTTTCGGCGAGCAGCTCCGACCAGGTACCTGGATCGCCGGAGGTGCCGAGCGGGACGCGCACGATGCGGTTGCGCGGCGCGTCGTTGTCGGTGAGCGCGTAGATCATCTCGTCGGCGATGACACAGCGGAAAACGCCGGGCACCCCTTCGAACACACGCATCACCTGAAGATCTTTGGTGATGAGATGGTCGACACGCACCTCGGTGTTGCCGGTGACGACGGCGACGTAGTGACCGTCCTTGGAGACCTTGGGAACGGGAAACGACAGGTCCTCCGGCAGCGGGGCCGCCCAGTCCGATGCCGGCTCCCCGAGGATGAACCGGCGAATCGGCATCCGCACGGTGTCAGCTGTGACATCCCTTGTGGCACACCAGAATCCTGAACCATCAGGCAGCCATGAGGGCTCGAAGCAGACGTTCCACGGCACCTGGTCGGGCAAGCGCTCACCGCTGGCCACGTCCACCAGGAAGACCTCGTTGACCTCGGCGCCCTGGGCGGTGATCGAGTAGGCCACCACCGCACCGTCCGGCGACGGTGATACCCACCCCAGAGAGATCGGCAACCCATCGGCTGCGATATGGCCATTCGGATCGACCAGGATCAGCGGTCGGCCGTCGACGGCGTCACGGACAGTGATCGCGGGCAGTTCCGCGGTGGAGTCCAGGCGCGCCAGCTGAAACCAGAATCGGCCGGCCCGGATCGGCGTCCACCTGCTCGCGGCGTCCGAGTACCGCAGAACCGAGGCTTCGAGGCCGGCGAAGCCGTTGACCGCGTGCAGTGCGGCCACCGCCTCGGCGGAGCGTTGCACCTGCCAGTGCAGGGCGGCGGGGTTGTCGGTGCGCAGATCGATCACGGGGCTCCTCCCATCGAGGTGACAGCCCAAGTTTGTGTCGACCCAAATTATTTGTCAACACCCAAAGTTTTGCGTTTCACTTCGGCCAGGCTCGCTCCAGCCGCACGAACACCTCGTCCAGACGCTCGGCGATGTCGGCCGTCGTCCACTCCTCGGTGACCTCCGAAAGCAGGACCGACAGCGCCGCCACCGTCGCGTGGGCGGCCATTCGTGCCTGCAGGGCCGACCAGTCCGGGGCGCGGTCGGCGTACAAAGCCGCGAGCGTCTCTCCGGTGTCGTGGTTGATGCGCAGATACGAACCCCACAGTGCCGGATCGGATCGGACGGCCGTGAGAAAGCGCACCGTCTCGGCAGCCTCGAACACGGCGCCACTGTCGGCGCCGTCGCGAATCAGGTTGAGCAGCGCGGTGAACGGACCTTCGTCGGTGGGCCGCGTCGCCAGCAGCGTCGCCAGGTTGGTGGCGCTGGCCAGTTCGGCGACCACGGCGTCGAGCAGGTCGGATTTGGTCTTGAAATAGTTGAAGACGGTCGTGTCGGAGACACCGGCGAGCTCGGCGACCTCCACCATGGACGTGCCCGCGGCGCCGTCGCGTGTCATCAGCAGCTGAGCGGCTCGCAGGATCGCTTCGCGTGTCTGCTGGCGATTGCGGTCACGAAGACTCATCCGTGGCGTGGCACTGCCCCCACTGGTCGGCATCGTGTGAGCATAGGGTGCCAGAGGTTACCGCGGCAGCCCCAGCAGACGCTCGCCGGCGACGGTCAACAGAATCTGTTCGGTGCCACCGGCGATGGTCAGGCAGCGGGTGTTGAGGAAGTACCGCACCTCGGGATTGTCGACTAACCCGCCGCCGGGGGTCAGCTCCATGACCCGTTCGGCCAGCGCTTGCCGGTACCGCACGCCGACGAGCTTGCGCACACTGGACTGCGCACCCGGATCCCTACCCCCGACCGCCATCTCGGCGATCCGCTGATCGAGCAGCGACCCGATCTGCGCGGCAACGATCAACTGTCCCAACGAATCCTGTTCGGCCACATCCAGTTCGAGATCGCCGACGGCACCGATCAGATCTTCCATGCCCTTGTCGAGCTTGCCACCGCCGCCCATCGCCACACGTTCATTGGCCAGCGTGGTGCGGGCCAGCGGCCACCCGCCGTCGACCGGACCGATGACCAGTTCATCGGGTACGAACACGTCATCGAGGAACACCTCGTTGAACAGTGCCTCGCCGGTGATCTCCCGCAACGGCCGGATCAGCAGGCCGGGAGCGCTCATGTCCACGACGAAGTAGGTGATGCCCTTGTGCTTCGGGGCGTCCGGGTTCGTTCTGGCCAGACACACCGCCCAATTCGCCTTCTGCGCGTTGGAAGTCCACACCTTTTGTCCGGTGAGCAGCCAACCACCCTCGGCGCGAACGGCTTTGGTGCGCAGTGCGGCCAAGTCGGAACCGGCGCCCGGCTCGGAGAACAGCTGACACCAGTAGATCTCCCCGGACAGCGTGCCCGGGATGAACCGCTCGATCTGCTCAGGGGTGCCGTGCTCGAGGATGGTGGGCGCGGCCCACCAGCCGATCGAGATGTCCGGGCGGTCCACGTCCGCCGAGGCCAGCTCCTCGTCGATCAGCAGCTGCACCGCGGGCGAGGCTTCGCGGCCGAACGGCTTGGGCCAGTGCGGCGCGTAGAGGCCCGCCTCGGCCAGGGCGGCCTGACGTTGTTCGACGGGCAGGGCGGCGATCTCGGCGACCTCGGCCGCGATACCGGGCCGCTGATCCTCGACGTCGCTGAGATCGATGCCGAGCCGGCGGCGCACCCCGGCGGTGGTCAACTCGGCGACCCGCCGCGACCACGCCGCGCGCCCGCCCAGCAACTGGCCGATGGCGTAGGCCCGGCGGAAGTACAGATGCGCGTCGTGCTCCCAGGTGAAACCGATCCCGCCGAGGACCTGGATGCAGTCCTTGGTGTTGCGGATGGCGGCATCGATGCACGTGGTGGCGGCCACGGCCGCGGCAATGGCGAGCTGGTCGTGATCGGCCTCGTCCGCGGCACGCGCGGCGTCGGACGCGGTGATGGCAGCTTGCTCGGAGCGCAGCAGCATCTCGGCGCAGATGTGCTTGACGGCCTGGAAGCTGCCGATCGGCTTGCCGAACTGTTCCCGCACTTTGGCGTACTCGGTCGCTGTGGTCAGCGCGTAGCGCGCGATGCCCGCCGCCTCGGCGGCGAACACCGTGGCAACCAGGTCGCGAAACCGGGTGGCCGAGACCGACAGCGGGGTGGCCGGAGCCGATGTCAGCGTGACCCGGCCGAGTTGGCGGGAGAAGTCGGTGGGCGTCAGCAACTCGACGTCCACCCCGCCCGCGCGCGCGTCCACCAGGACCCACTGGCTCCCGGCGGGCACCAGCAGCACGGCGTCGGCGTCCGCGCCGAGCACGTGGTCGACGCTGCCGGAGACGGTGCCGTCCTCCAGCGTGAGGTCGGCCGTCAAGGCCAGTGCGGCGGCACGGTCGCCGCCGGCCAGGGCTTCCAGCAGCGTTGCGTCCTCGACCACCAGGGTGGCCACCGCCGTCGGGGCGACGGGACCGGGTACCAGCGCGGCAGCAGCTTCGTCGATCATGGCGCACAGGTCACCGATGCTGCCGCCGGCACCACCGGCCTCTTCCGGAACCGCCACGCTGAACAGCCCCAGTTCCGTCAGGCCGGCGAACACCGGCCGCCACGCGTCCGGCTTGCCCTGCTCGATGTCACGGATGGCCGCGATGGCGCCGGAACTGGCCGCCCAGCTACGCACAAGCTCCCGCGCAGCTAACTGTTCGGCCGCTCCCGCGCCAGAAACTCCAGACACCGCACACTCCTTGGTTTCGCAGCAGTTGACCGGTGCGGCCCACTAGAACGTGTTCTAATAGTGCCAGTGATCGCACGTCAAGTCGACCACTGTTGCAGCAGTACACAGACGACTCTCACGGATGTCTCGGGGGCGCGGGGGTGAGAATTTCAAGTCCGCGATGCGTATCGTTTCAATCGATACGTGAGAAGAAGGAGCTGTCGGCCGCATGTCCCAGGCCTCTATGCCAGCGCAAACCGCGTCAGTTCAGGCGAAAGCGGACCAGAAGTCCGCGGCACAACCGCGTGAGGTTCTGACGGTGGCAGTCCTGTCCGAGTCGGAACTCGGATCCGAAGCGCAGCGCGAGCGCCGTAAACGCATCCTCGACGCCACCATGGCGATCGCCTCCAAGGGCGGTTACGAGGCCGTGCAGATGCGGGCCGTCGCCGACCGCGCCGACGTGGCCGTGGGCACGCTGTACCGGTACTTCCCGTCGAAGGTGCACCTGCTGGTCTCTGCCCTGGGGCGGGAGTTCGAGCGCATCGACGCCAAGACCGACCGCAGCCCGGTCGCCGGCGGCAGCCCCTACGAGCGGCTCAACTTCATGGTGAGCAAGCTGAACCGCGCGATGCAGCGCAACCCGCTGCTCACCGAGGCGATGACCCGCGCCTACGTGTTCGCCGACGCGTCCGCCGCAGGTGAAGTTGATCACGTGGAGAAGATCATCGACTCGATGTTCGCCCGCGCGATGGCCGACGGTGAACCCAGTGAAGACCAGTTCCACATCGCCCGCGTGATCTCCGATGTGTGGCTGTCGAATCTGCTGGCCTGGTTGACACGACGCGCATCCGCTACCGACGTGAGCAAACGCCTGGACCTGGCGGTGCGACTGCTGATCGGTGACGGAGAGCACCCGAAGATCTGACCCGGTGAGCCTCCCCGAAGACCTCACCGCTGCCCTGACCCGGGTGGCGCGGGTTCCCCGACTGCTCGTCGCTTGCGACTTCGACGGCACCCTGGCGCCGATCGTCAACCATCCTGGTGACGCCCGTCCGCTGCCCGCGGCTGCCGATGCCCTGCGTGAACTGGCCACGCTGCCGGCGACGTCGGCGGCTCTGATCTCCGGCCGGGCCCTGGCGGATCTGGGCACGCTGTCCGGTCTGACCGGCGCGGTCCACCTGGTCGGCAGTCACGGCGCGGAATTCGAGACCGGTTTCGGCCATGAGATCGACACCGCGCTGCTGCAGACCATCACCGATGAGCTGACGGCCATCGCGGCGCGCCATCCGGGCGTCACGGTGGAACCCAAGCCCGCCAGCGTCGCCCTCCATGTGCGCAATGCCGCCCCGGCCGACGGGGAGGCCGCGCTGGCCGCTGCGCGTGCGGCGGGAACCGGCTGGAGCGCGCAGCAGACCGAGGGCAAGGCCGTCCTGGAATTCGCGGTGATCACCACCGACAAGGGGGAAGCGCTCGACATCCTGCGCGACCGCGACACCGCCGACGCCGTGGTGTTCTTCGGCGACGACGTGACCGACGAGAAAGCGTTCCGGCGCCTGCGCGGCGGCGATGTGGGGGTCAAGGTCGGTCCCGGTGACACCGCTGCCACTCACCGCGTGTCCACCCCCGAGGACGTGGCGGCCGCGCTGGAGTTCCTGCTGAGCCGACGCCGCTAGCCGGGCGGGCCGGCGGTGCGGCCACGGATCAGCTCGGTGGGCAACACGTCGATCACCGGCAACCCATCCCGTGGCGGATTGTGTAGCAAAGCCCCTGCCCGCCTGCCCTTTTCGAAGCTCGGCTGCGACACGGTGGCCAGCCCGCGTTTGACGGCTTCGGGGATGCCGTCGAACCCGGTGACGGTGACCTGTCCGGGTACGTAGATACCGCGGGCCCTCAGGTAATCCATCGCCGACAGCGCCAGCACGTCGGCGGTGCACATCAACGCGGTGATGCGCGGATTGCGTTGCAGTGCCAGCTCGGCCGCGGCGCCGCCGGACGTCGGACCGTGTTCATAGCTCTCGATGACCGTCAGATTGTCCGGATCGAGCCCGGCCGCCGTCATGGCGTCCTGCACCCCGCCGATTCGCTCGCATTGCACGTGAAAGAGCTTGTCGGCCAGCCGATCCCGTTCCGCAACGGCGACCAGGCTGTCGGCTTTGCCGGGTTCCCGGCCGAGCCGCATCGTCAGCAGACCGATCTCCCGGTGTCCGAGCCCGATCACGTAATCGGCCATCTCGCGCATGGCGGCGCGGTCGTCGATACACACCAGCGACGTCCCAGGGACGTCGCGAGGCTGATCGACCAGTACCACCGGCAGCCGTCGGTCCAGCACCGACTGCAGGTACGGGTCGTCATCGGCGGCGGAGTAGACCACGAAGCCGTCCACTCCGGCCGACAACACCGCGCTGGCCCCCTCGGCCACACTGCGGCTGGGGCTGACCGCGACCAGCAGCAGCCCCTGCCCCACCTCTTCACACGATTCCGCCAGCCCGGCGACGAAGTTCAGCGCGGCGGGATCGCTGAAGGAATAGGTCAGCGGTTCGATGATGACCAACCCGACCGCTCCCGCTTTACGGGTGCGCAGTGACCGCGCCACCGGGTCGGGACCGGCGTACCCCAGTCGCTTGGCGGTGGCGAAGATCCGCTCCCGCAAATCGGACGACAGCTGGTCCGGGCGGTTGTAGGCATTGGAGATCGTGGTGCGCGAGACCTTGAGCTCGGCGGCCAGCGAAGCCAGAGTGGCCCGCCTGCGCGGAGCCGGACTTCTGGACATGCTCTGTGAGGTTAGTTCATGTGTCCGGCGGGCTCGCTCTTCGGCACCGCGCCGGTGCGCTGCGCCACCGACCACACCCCCAGCCAAACCAGGCAGACGATGGTGACGATGACGAAGCTCGGCGGAAGATCGAAGATCGAGGACACCACCAGACCGGCCCAGACGGCCAGCAGCGACAAGGCAGTGGACACCAGCATCGCCAGGACGGGCCGGGCCGTCAGCATGATCGCGGTGGCAGCCGGGGTGACCACGAGCGCGAACAGCAGCAGGGTGCCGACCGCCTGAACCGCCATGGTGATGGCCAGGCCCAGCAGGGCCATGAAGACGATCGACAACGCCCGCACCGGCACGCCCTTGGCTTCGGCCACCTCGGCGTTGACCGACGCGAACAACAACGGCCGGAAGATCGCCGCGATGGTGACCGCCAGGACGGCGACGAGCACCGCGAAGATCACGAGCTGCTCGTGGGTCACCGCCAGCAGATTGCCGAACAACACGTTGGTGACGGTGCTGCTGCTCTTGGTCGCCTGCGAGCTGAAGAACAGACCCAGACCGGTGGCCGCCGCCAGCACGGTACCGGTGGCGATCTCCCGTTCGTCGGCCTTCTTGCCCAGCGCACCGATGACGAGCGCACCGCCGATACAGAACACCCCGAGCCCCAGGGTCACGGGCACGCCGAGCAGGACGGCGCCGGTGGCGCCGGGAAAGCCGATGTGCGCCAGGGCATGTGCGGCGAAAGCCGTGTTCCGGACGACGATGAAGTACCCGATCAGACCCGCGGCCAGCGCCACGAGGGTGCCGCCGATCAGCGCGTTGCGCATGAACGCCGAGGTGAGGATCTGCCACCAGTTCTCCTGGTAGCCAAGCGCGATCACCTGTGTGGTCACCTACACGCTCCTCATGTACAGCTCACCCTGGGGCGTGTGCACCACCTGGATGGAGGTGCCATACAGGTGACTGAGCAGTTCTTCGTCCACCACTTCGTCCATCATGTCGAAGTGGGCGTGCCCGTCCAGCAGGTAGATGGCACTGTCGAGCACACCGAGCAGCGGGTTGAGATCGTGTGCCACCACCAGGATGGTGACACCGAATTCGTCGCGGATCCGGCCGAGCAGCCGGACGATCTCGCGCTGGTTGCGCAGGTCGATGGCAGCCAGGGGCTCGTCGAGGATCAGCAGCTGCGGATGGCTGACCAGCGCCTCGGCAATCGCAACACGTTGTCGCTGGCCCCCGGAGAGCTCGGAGAGTCTGCGACCGGCGAAGTCGGCGGCCCCGACCGCGGCGAGGGTCTCCATCACCCGGTGCCGCTGGTCGGCCGTCGGACGCGCGAAACCCCAACGGTTACCGATCAGGCCCAGCATCACCGCGTCGGACGCACGCACCGCGTTCCCGGCCGCTGCGGCGTAGTTCTGCGGGACATAGCCGATCAGGTCGGTCGCCTGGCCCGCCGGACGGCCGAGCACACGCACGGTGCCGGAGGCCACCCGCAGCAGGCCCAGCACCACCTGGAGCAGGGTGGTCTTGCCCGAGCCGTTCGATCCGATGACCGCGGTGATGCCGCCGGCGGGTATGTCGAAGGTCCCTTCCGACCAGATGAGCCGGCCGCCACGGACCACGCTGACATCCGCGAAGGACAGCGCGGGGGTGTCAGACCCCGACACCGAGGGCCTTGGCGAGTGCGTCGAGTTGTTGCACCTGCCAAGCTTCGAACGAATCGGCGCCCGGCGGCACGGTTTCGGTGACTTCGACCACCGGGATGCCCGCGCTTTCCGCGGCGGCCCGGAGCTGATCGGGCACCGAGCCCTCGGTCTGGGTGTTGTAGATCAAGACATCGGCGCCCTTGTCGCCGAGCAGACGCAGGAAGGCGTCGAGGTCGGCCGGGGACGGGTCGGTCTCATTGGCCGAGGAGGCCTGATAACCCTGGGGCGTGACATTGGTCAGGCCGGTCGCGGCCGCCATGTCATCGAAGACGCTTTCGGTTGCCGCGTAACGTTTTCCGTTCGATTCGGCCTTGAGCTTCTCGATGGTGTCGGTGTAGGGCTGCAGCGCGGTGGTGAAGTCCTCGCGACGGGTGTCGAAGTAGTCGGCCGCGTCGGGCGCGAGCTTGCCGAGCTCGGCGGTGACCGCGTCGGCCAGCGCCGTCACTGCCGTCGGGCTGTACCACGCGTGCGGGTTGACTCCGCTGTCTGCGTGGTCGTGATCTCCGCCTTCGTGAGCGTGGTCTTCCTCGGACGATTGCAGCGCGGCCACCACGGGTGCATCGGGTGCCGATGTCGACGCCAGTTTGGTCGCCCACTCGTCGTAGTGGCCGCCGTTGACGACCACCAGTTGGGCGCCTTCGAAGGTCGCGGCATCCGAGGGGGACGGCTCGTAGTCGTGCGGGTCCACCGACGAGGATGCGAGCACGGTTTTCACGTTGGCGCAGGCGCCACCCAGATCGCTCACGATGTCGCCCCACTGATCGACGCTGACGACGACCTCGAGCGGGGTGACGGGGCAGTCGCCGGCGGCTGCCTGCGCGGAGGTTCCGGTGGTGTCGCCGGAGTCGGCGCTGCCGGAGCATGCCGCCAGAGCGAAGGGTGCGGCCAGGACCGCGACCGCGAGAAGACCGGCGCGCGCCGCCCTCAGAGATGCCATGCCGGTAACGATAACCGTTTGCAGTAGAGGTCGCCTAACCGAAGGTCGTTATTGGTAATGATTATCATTAAGGGATGACCTTTCCCGACCTTCTGCCCGTCACCGTCCTGTCCGGATTCCTGGGTGCCGGAAAGACCACCCTGCTCAACCACATCCTCGCCAACCGTGACGGCCGTCGCGTCGCGGTGATCGTCAACGACATGAGCGAGATCAACATCGATGCCGCGCTGATCGCCGGCCAGGGCCACCTCGACAGGACCGAGGAGAAGCTGGTGGAGCTGACCAACGGTTGCATCTGCTGCACGTTGCGCGAAGACCTGGTGGAGACCGTCGGCGCGCTGGCCCGGCAACACCGGTTCGATCAGCTGGTCATCGAATCCACCGGAATCTCCGAACCCATGCCGGTGGCGGCGACGTTCGAGTGGGAGTTCGACGACGGGTTCCGGCTGGGCGACCTGGCGCGGCTGGACACGATGGTCACCGTGGTGGACTGCTCGACGTTCCTGCCCGAGGTCGTGCGCGGGCAGACGTTGGCCGAACGAGACCTCAGCGCGGGCGACGGCGACGCCCGCAGTGTCGCCGATCTCCTGATGGACCAGGTGGAGTTCGCCGACGTGATCCTGCTCAACAAGACGGACCTGGTGAGCCCGGCGCATGTGGGCGCGGTCGAGACGGTGGTCCGTCGGCTCAACCCGCGGGCGACCCTGCTGCGCACCGATCATGGTGTGGTCGAGCTGAGCGAGGTCCTGTCCACCGGCCGCTACGACCCCATCGCGGCGGCGGAAGCGCCCGGCTGGGACGAGGAGATCGCCGACGGCCACACCCCGGAAACCGAGGAGTACGGCATCGGGTCGATGACATTCCGCGCCGACCGGCCCTTCCACCCACAACGGCTGGCCGAGATCCTCGGCCAGCTTCGAGGGGTGTTGCGCAGCAAGGGTTTCTGCTGGATCGCCAGCCGGGCGGACATCGCGGCCATCTGGTCACAGGCCGGTCCGAATCTCGTCATCGAACCGGCACAGTTCTGGTCCACCACAGACATCAGCCCGGGCCAGGAGATCGTGCTGATCGGCCTACGGCTGGATCGTGTGCGCGTCGACGAACTACTGCGCTGGGCACTGCTGACCGACGACGAAGTCGTCCAGGGTCCGGCCGGGTGGGCCGGCTATCCCGACCCACTTCCGGAATGGGGAGTCACGCACAGCCATTCGCACTGACACCTGGTTCAGGCGACTGGTCGCGCCAGAACGCCCAGCGCTGCACGGGCAGCGCTGGGCGTCTCGCGCATCGGTCAGTGCTCGTGGCCGACAGGCCCGTTGAGCTCATTGGGGGTGTTCGGCAGTGTTCCGGTCTGCTTCACCTCGCCGGTCTCGATGTCGACGACTTTGATCTCCTTGGCCGCGGGGTCGGTGACGTAGACGTCGTGGCCGCGGACGAACACGGTGGGTTGGGGTTGCTGCCACTCGTCGGGTTCGGTCCACGGCGTCACCACGTCGATGCTGCGGATGTTCTGGGCGGTCGCCGGATCGAACACATGCAACTTGCCGTCGGTGCCGAGCATCAGCGCTTCGGCGTGCGGACCGCGGGCCAATGACCTGAACGAGTAGCTGACGCCCTGGGGCATGGGTACCAACCTCAGTTGGTTCGTCGTGGTGTCGACGAGGGCGAACTGGTTGGGCCGTTCCAACTCCGCATCCGGGTCCACCTTGTAGTCGGTGAGCGCGACCGGCGAGTCCGGATGTCCCTTGATGTTTCCGGTGCGGCCGTAGGGATCCGGGCTCGGGATCTTCGTGAAGGCGCCGGACTTGAAGACGACCGGACCGTTCTCGCAACCGAACACGACGGCCTCGTCGGCGACCACGGTCTCACCGTGCAGGCCCGGGCAGTCCTCGGTGCGGGCGATCTCCTTGCCACTGGCGTCCATCGCGATCGCGCCGGTCCGCCCGTCCTCGGTGCCCTCACTGATCAGCCGGGTGCCGTCGGCGAGCACGACCGCGACGCCGTGATGCGCCGCCGTCGCAGTGAACTTCTCGGTTGGCGGCGTACCGCCGGCCGACAGGTCGTGCGGATCGAAGATCGTCGCCTCGCCGGTACCGTCGGCGAAGAGCACGGTGTTCTCCCCGTGCACCACCACGTGCCCGGGTTCCGGTGCCGGGAAAGCGATGTCGGTGAGGGTGCCTGTCGTGGCGTCGAGCACCTGGAAGCCCTCACCGGTGGAGACCATGACATGACTGTCGTCGCCGGCGGGGTTGATCCGCAGGAAGCCTTCCAATGGGACGTCGGCCTTGACCTCCAGGGTCTCGCCATCCAGCACGGCGATGCCACCGTCGTAGGTCACCGCCACCGGCTCGTTGACGGTGACCTCGGCGGGCGCCGCCGACGAGGTGGCCCCGGCAGCCGGCGTCTCCGACGTCTGCTCGGCGCTGTCGCCGCCACCGCATGCGGTGGCCACGAGCGCGGTGAGGACCGCCCCCGAGACGAGGGAAAGGGGTTTCAGTGGTGACATCAATTCTCCTTTTTCATTGTGAAGCAGCCTGTTTCAGGACAGGCCGGCGATGATGGTGTCGGTATTGGTGGCCATCATGTCGAGATAGGTGCCGGCCTCAGAGCCGGGTTCGTCCAGCGATTCGCTGTACAGCGACACCACGTCGACGTCGAGGCCGGACTGTGAAGCAAGGGCCCTGGCCAGCCGGTCAGGCTGCGACGTATCGACGAAAATGGTTGTGACACCGGCTTCCCGGATGGCTCCGGCCAGCGATTCGAGATCCGACGGCGCCGGTGAAGCCAGCGTCGTGCCGCTGGGAACGACGGCGCCCACCACCTCGAGCCCATACCGCTGCGCCAGGTAGCCGAGCACGTGATGGTTGGTCACCAGTGCGCGACGGTCTGCCGGAAGCGCCGAGAAGCGTTGCGCCATCGTCGTCGCCAACTCACGCACCTGCCCCCGGTACGCCTCGGCGTTGGCCGAGATCTGCTCCGCACTCTGCGGAAGGTGCTCGACCAAGGACGCTTCCATGGCGTCGACTCCCGCGATCATCCGCAAGGGATCCATCCAGAAGTGCGGATCCGGCGCACCCGCGGAATCGCCTTCGGAGAACGAGATTGCGTCGGCATGCTCCCCCACCGCCAGCGCCGGCACCCCTCGCTTCGCGGCGGCGTCGACGTGGTGCTGTACACCCTCTTCGAGTCCGAGTCCGTTGTAGATGATCAGATCGGCGCGGGAAACCGAGTCGGCCTCCTGGGCGGACAATTCGAACGAATGCGGGTCGGCATTGCGTTTCATCAACACGGTGACG
The DNA here is from genome assembly GCF_059132455.1 of Mycolicibacterium sp. SMGY-1XX. Classification (NCBI taxonomy): domain Bacteria; kingdom Bacillati; phylum Actinomycetota; class Actinomycetes; order Mycobacteriales; family Mycobacteriaceae; genus Mycobacterium; species Mycolicibacterium sp. SMGY-1XX. The sequence goes on along the minus strand of NZ_CP101139.1, from coordinate 563,335 downwards.
TCTGCGGTGTCCCCGACGACATTGCTCACCACGTCACCGAGGATGTTCGTCGTCACGACGATATGGGCTTCACCGGCCTGCGAGGAGTCGTCTGCGCACCCGGCCACGACCAGCGCCACTGCCGCCAACGCGGCCCACCAGCGCCTCATCGGCCCGTCTCCACCATCAGATCCGGCGTCACCGCAGTGCGAAGGGTCCGCGCCAACCGCAGCCCGTCGCGATAGTCGACCTCGTAGACCACCTGCGCGGCAGCATCATTGATGTAGGCACGGTCGGTGTCCACGTCGATCACCGGAGTCGGGGTACCGGCTGGAAGTCCGTCAGCGAACAGAGCCAGATCAGCGGTCTGCGTGCCGGTGGTCATGTCGAACACCCGCAGCGAACCGTCCCCGGTGAGTGCCAACACCTGACCATCACCGGCGGACGTCGCCGCAACGGCGCCCGGCACCGACACCACCTCCCAGGTCCGCTTCGTGCTGTCGAGCAGCCACACCTGGTCCCCGTCGCGGCCCACCAGGGTGCCCTCCCGCCCCCGGTTCTCCAGCGGGCCCAGCACCGGGCGTTCGCCCGCGGGGAAGGGAATGGCCGTCGCTTCAGGCGTACCGGCCGCGACGACGCGGACCGCTCCGTCGCGACAGGTGAGCACGACAGCACTGCGGGTGGCCGTCGCGCCCCCGGCGTCGGCGCACGGCACCGGCAACACCGTCACGTCGCCCTGGTCGTCGACCACGTGGAGCTCACCGGTGTCCCCTGCCACCACCAGTGCGCCGCCATAGGGCGCCACGACACGGGCGCCCGCCAGATCCGGCGCGGCCTCCGGCGATTCGATTCGACCTTCCGCCAGGGCTTTACGGTCAAGCAGCGTGGGCGGTTCCTCCGGTGCGTGCAGTGCCACCACACCGTCGTCGGCCGTGATCTCCACCGCGCCGAAGTCGCTGTTCCCCGCCGTCCACGGTGGCTTGGCGTAGTAGTGATTGTGGTCGCCGTGGTAGTAGGTCCAGGCGCCGGAATCGATGATGGTGGTGCCGTTCTCGCCGACCAGGTATCCGTACCGGCCGTCGCCGAGAAGGCCGCGCACCGGTCCGAATTCCCCGATCGTGACTCCGGTTCCATCCAAGGCGTCGAGGACTTCGGTAGCCCCGGTGCCGGAATCGACGACGATCAGGCGCGTGGGCGCGTCGGCGAGCTCGATGACATCGGGTGAGGACTTGTTGTGCTCGGCGCCTTCGGTCGCCATCGCCGGTGAGGACGTGGGCGGCTGCTCTTCGGCTGCGCAACCGACCACAGTCGCGGCGGCCACCGCCACCACCGCCGTCGACCGCAAACGCGTCGACAGCGCCTTGACTGACAAAGAGACGAAGAACAACGCCACCGCGGTGATCGCGATGGTGGCCCCGCCCGCGGTGGAGGCGTGCCACGAGACCACCAGACCGATTGCCACAGAGGCGGATCCGATGAGTGCGGCACCCGCCATGATCGCGGGTACGCTGCGGGCCCACACCAGCGCGGCCGCCGGTGGTGCCACCAAGAGTCCGAGCATCAGCAGCGTTCCGACCACCTGGAATGACGCCACGATGGCCGCTGCCATCAGTACGGTCAGCGCCGCCACCGCCATGCGGGGCCGCAGACCGAGGGTGGCCGCTTTGCGAACGTCGAAGGTGGCGGCTACGAAGGCGCGTCGGCCCATAAAAGCCACCGTCGCGATGCACACCAGCGCCAGCGTCAGTCCGATCAGGTCGGCAGTGGTGGCGGCCAGCACGTCGCCGAAGAGCAGCGCGGTCAGATCGGTGGCGAAGCTTCGGGAGTGCGACACCACGATGACGCCCAGTGCGAGCATGCCGACCAGCAGGAGCCCGATGCTGGTGTCGGCCGAAAAGCGTTTCGACGAACCGAGCGCCGAGACGCCGTAGGCCATGGCCAGCGCTGCGACCATGGCTCCGAACACGATGTTGCCGCCGACCATCGACGCCAGCGCCACCCCGGGCAGCACACCGTGCGCCATCGCGTCACCGAGGAAGGCCGCACCGCGCAACACCACCCAGGTGCCGACGATCGCACAGATCAGTGTGACCACCAGACCGGCTACCAGCGCGTGCCTGACGAGGGTGGATTCGAACGGTTCGGTCAGCCAGTCCAGCACGGGCTAGACTGTAACCGCCAATGATAATCATTACCAATTAGGTGTTGTGCATGTACAGCAATGCGGTGACGCTGACGTCAGTGTCGTTCGGATACAACGATGTTCGTGTTCTCACCGATTTCACGACGCACATCCCAGGCGGTTCGATCTGCGCGATCGTCGGCCCGAACGGTTCTGGCAAATCGACGGTGCTCAGCCTGATAGCGGGCATCCTGCGGCCGGCGCGCGGCACGATCGACCTCGATGGCGCGCGGGAGGTGGCATTGGCGCCGCAGCACAGCCAGGTTGCCGAGAACTTCCCGATCACGGTCGCGGAGGTGGTGTCCATGGGCCGGTGGCGCAAGCTCGGGCTGCTGAAACGAATGAAAGCCGACGACCACCGCATCGTCGATCACTGGATTGGCCGCCTCGGTCTCGACGACCTGCGTCAGCGCCGCATCGGTGAACTCTCCGGCGGTCAGCGCCAAAGGACCCTGGTGGCCCAGGCATTCGCCCAGCAGGCTCCCATCACAGTCCTGGACGAGCCGACCACCGGTATGGACGCCGAGTCCAGGATGCAGGTGATGAAGGGGATCCGCGAGCTGGTCGAAGCCGGCCGCACAGTGGTGCTGGCCACCCACGATCGTGAGCTGGCCGACGAGTGCGACACCTGCGTGGCCCTACCCTAGGGGCATGGCCGCCATAGACCTGAACGCCGACCTCGGCGAAGGCTTCGGAATCTGGGAACTCGGCGACGACGACGCCATGCTGGACGTGGTGACAAGCGCCAATGTCGCCTGCGGTTTCCATGCCGGTGACCCCGCCAGGCTGGCCCGGACATGTCGCGCTGCGGCTGATCGCGGCGTTCGGATCGGCGCCCAGGTGAGCTACCGAGATCTCGCCGGCTTCGGCCGACGGTTCATCGACGTCGAAGCGGCCGATCTGACCGCTGAAGTCATCTACCAGATCGGCGCACTCGACGCGCTGGCCCGCGTGGCCGGATCTCGCGTCAGCTACGTCAAACCACATGGCGCCCTGTACAACTCGATCGCCGGCCACCGCGCCCAGGCGCGGGCCGTGGCAGCGGCGGTGCATGCTGTCGATCCCCGCCTGCCGGTGCTCGGCCTGGCCGGTTCGGCGTTCTTCGACGAGGCGCAGCGGCTGGGTCTGCGCACCGTCGCCGAAGCCTTCGCCGACCGCGCCTACACCCCGGAGGGCAGGCTGGTCTCCCGACGCGAGCCGGGCGCGGTACTGCACGACCCGGAGGCGATCGCCCAGCGGGTTGCGGACATGGTCGACAGCGGCGAGGTGGACGCCATCGACGGCCGCCGCATCACCGTTGACGTCGAATCGGTGTGTGTGCACGGCGACTCACCCGGTGCGGTACAGATCGCCCGTGCGGTGCGCGACCGCCTGACCTCGGCCGGGGTGGCGCTGACGCCCTTCGTGTAGCGGACGCCCGACGTTCGCATGGACCTGATGTGATTCCCGCCGCCCGATCCCTATGCCTACTGACCCTCAGCCGTAGAGTCGTCTGGTGCGACTACGCCCCGGCCGACCCGAAATCTCGCGGCACGCCGCGAAGTTCGCCGTACCGGCAGCATCAGCACAGTCACCGGTGACGGTCACCTGGATGGGCGTGTCGACGCTGCTGGTAGACGACGGTGAATCGGCTCTGCTCACCGACGGATTCTTCAGCCGGCCCAGCTTGGCCAAGGTCGGACTCGGCCGCCTCGCGCCCTCGGCACCGCGCATCGACGGCTGCCTGGCCCGGGCCGGGATCACTCGGCTGGCTGCGGTGATACCGGTACACACCCACTTCGACCACGCGCTCGACAGTGCCGCCGTCGCCGAACGCACCGGAGCCGTGCTGATCGGTGGCGAATCAGCGGCCAACATCGGCCGTGGCCACGGGCTGCCCGAGCACCGCATCCAGGTGGCGACGTCCGCAGCGCCGATCGACCTCGGTCCTCACGAGGTGACGCTCATCGCCTCCCACCACTGCCCTCCGGACCGCTTTCCCGGCGCCATCACCTCTCCGGTGACGACGCCGGCGCGGGCGTCGGCGTACCGGTGCGGTGAGGCCTGGTCGCTGCTGCTGTGGCACCGGCCCACCGATCGCCGGCTGTTGATCCAGGGCAGCGCCGGTTACGTTCCCGGCGCACTGGCGGGCCGTCGTGCCGAAGTGGCCTACCTGGGGCTCGGCCAGCTCGGCGTCCTGCCCGAGTCGTACCTGCGCGAGTACTGGGAGCACACGGTCCGTGCCGTCGGCGCGCGCACGGTCATCGGTATCCACTGGGACGATTTCTTCCGGCCCCTGTCGAAGCCGTTGCGGGCGTTGCCCTTTGCGGCCGACGATCTGGACAACTCGATGCGCGTGCTACAGCGCTTCGCCGACGCCGACGGGGTGTCGTTGTTCCTGCCCACGGTGTGGCGGCGCGAGGACCCCTGGGCTTGACCATCACGCTGATCGTTTCCCTGGCGCTGCTTGCTGCCGTCCTCGGCTTCGCCATCGCGCGACCGAGAGGTTGGCCCGAAGCGATGGCCGCTGTGCCTGCCGCGCTGTTTCTCGTCGCGATCGGTGCCGTGTCCATGGACGACGCCCGAGCCGAGATCGAGCGATTACTGCCAGTGGTCGCCTTTCTGGCCGCGGTGCTGGTGCTTGCGAAGCTCTGCGATGACGAAGGGCTGTTCCAGTCGTTCGGTGCGCTGATGGCCCGCGCCAGCGCCGGGGCGCCGCCGCGGCTGCTGCGCCAGGTCTTCGTCCTGGCCGCCGCCACCACCGCGGTGTTGTCACTGGACGCGACGGTGGTCCTCCTGACCCCGGTGGTGCTGGCCACCGCCGCCACGCTGCGGGTGCCCGCCCGCCCCCACGCCTACGCGACGGCCCACCTGTCCAACACGGCGTCGCTGCTGCTGCCGGTGTCCAACCTGACCAACCTGCTTGCCTTCGCCATGCTGGATCTGTCGTTCGTCGAGTTCACCGCGTTGATGGCCGCGCCGTGGCTGGTGGCCATCGCCGCGGAATACGTGATCTTGCGTTTCGTCTTCCGCAGGGACCTGGCGCCCGTCGCGGACGGTGCGCCCGTCGAGAAACCCGAGCAGCCGGTCTTCGTCCTCGTGGTGCTGGCGCTGACACTGGCCGGTTTCGCCGGCACCTCCTTCCTGGGCGTGGACCCGGTGTGGGCGGCGCTGGCCGGAGTTCTGGTCCTCGGTATCCGCAGCCTGGCCCAGAAACGCAGTACCGTGGCCGGCATCGCGCAATCGGCGAACGTGCCGTTCCTGGCGTTCGTGCTGGCGCTGGGCGTGGTGGTCAAGGCAGTGACGGATGCCGGCTTGGAGTCGGCGATGGATCGGGTGCTCCCGTCGGGTACCGGTCTGGTTGCACTTCTCGGATACGCCGCCGTCGCCGCCGTGCTGGCCAATCTGGTGAACAATCTGCCCGCGGTGCTGGTGCTGCTGCCGCTGGTGGCGGCGGCCGGACCCGCCGCGGTGCTGGCAGTCCTGATCGGTGTCAACATCGGGCCCAACCTGACCTATGTCGGGTCGCTGTCCAACCTGCTGTGGCGGCGGGTTCTGACCAGCCGCGGCGCCGCCACCAACGCCGTCGAGTTCAGCCTGCTCGGTCTGCTCACGGTGCCCGTGACGCTGGTCGCGGCGGTGGTGGCGCTGTGGGCCGGGGTGGAACTCCTGGGCGTCAGCTGATTCGTTGGTACGCGCGCGGCAGCGGCAAGCCCAGCTCGCTCATCACCTGACGCAACAAGGTCGGGTAGTCGGTGATGATGCCGTCGACTCCCATCGCGATCTGGGCACGCATCTCGTCCGCGTCGTTGACGGTCCACGGGACCACCGTGAGGTCGTGGCCATGTGCGCGTTCGACGAGTGCAGGATCCACCAGTGCGTAGTTGGGCGACAAGATGTTCGCACCGGCCTGCATCGCCGCGTACACCGGGTCGTTGTCTGCCTGCGCGGGATCGATACCACCCAGCCACGGCGAGCCCGGCACCCAGGTGGTGTCGTCCCAGAGGGCGACCAGCGGGATCGACGGTTCGGCGGCACGCACCATCGGCAGGGTGCGCCAGTCGAAACTCTGGATCTCGACCTGGCCGGTCTTGCCCGCGGCACGCACCGCGGCCAGGATGACGTCGACGAATTGCTGTGGCGGGGCCGAGTTCTCGGGCTTGTCCGCCTCGACCTTGGTCTCGATGTTGTAACGCACGTCGGCACCGTAGGAATCCGCCAGCGCGAACACCTCCGGCAGGGTGGCGATTCGATTACCGTGCACCACTTCGGCATTCGGGTAGGCCGGCAGCAGCTTGCCGCAGTCCAGGGTGCGCAGTTGCGCGGCGGTCAGGTCGACCACGAGCTTGCCGACGTACGGGTACTGCGGATCACCGGGGAAGGCCGGGGCGGTGTCGGAGCACTTGTCGGCTTGGATCACCGGGTCGTGCCACACCATCGGCTGGCCGTCGGCGGAGATCACGATGTCGAGTTCGAGTGTGCTGACGCCGAGCTCCAGCGATTTGGCGAAGGCGCGCAGCGACTCTTCGGTGGTCTCACCGCGGCCGCCGCGGTGTGACTGCAAGTCGAACTCCCCTGGCTCCGCGTACGCTTCGGGAGCCGAGGACAGGGCGAACATCAGAGCCGCCAACGCGGCGAGGGTACGCACACCATCGACGTTAGCCGCGATCAGCCGTAGAAGGTGCTGCGCACCGAGATGTCACCCAGAGTTCAGCTGCGGCGCTGCCGGGCGATCTCGGCCAGCACCACACCGGCGGCCACCGACGCGTTCAGCGACTCGGTGGGCCCGGCCATCGGAATCGAGACCACCGCATCGCAGTGTTCCCGCACCAGCCGCGACAGTCCTTTGCCTTCTGAACCGACGACGACCACCACAGGACCCCTGGCATCGAGCTCGTCGAGGGTGGTGTCACCCCCCGCGTCCAGTCCGATCACCTGCAGACCACCGTCGGCCCAATCCTTCAGTGTCCGATTGAGATTCGTGGCACGGGCCACCGGAAGCCGGGCCGCGGCGCCTGCACTGGTGCGCCACGCGACAGCGGTGACCGACGCCGAGCGGCGCTGCGGGATCACCACACCGTGGCCTCCGAACGCCGCCACCGACCGCACGATCGCGCCCAGGTTCCGGGGATCGGAGATGTTGTCCAGTGCCACCAGCAGTGCGGGAGCCGAATCCTGTGTGGCCGCGCGCAGCATGTCGTCGGGGTGGGCGTAGATGTAGGGCGGGACCTGCAACGCGATGCCCTGATGCAACCCGTTGGTGCTCAGCCGGTCCAGGTCGGTGCGCGGAACCTCGAGAATCGGGATGCCGGAATCGGCTGCGCGGGTGACGGATTCGGTCAGCCGCTCATCGGCGTCGGCGCCGAGTGCGACATAGAGGGCGGTTGCGGGCACACCGGCGCGCAGGCATTCCAGCACCGGGTTGCGGCCCAGCACGATCTCGGTGTCGTCGGTCTTTTTCGGTCGGCCCTGCTGCTGCTTGGCGACCTTGTTGGCCCGCTTGGCGGCCGGATGATTGGGGCGCAGGTGCGCCGGAGGGGTGGCACCACGGCCCTCCAGACCACGACGCCGGACACCGCCGGAGCCGACGGTCGGCCCCTTCTTGGTGCCGGCCTTGCGAATCGCGCCGCGTCGCTGCGAATTGCCCGCCACGACTAGACCTCTTCTTTCCGGTTGCTGTCCAACAACTCCCACTGCGGGCCGTCGGCGGTGTCGGTGACGTCGATACCGGCTTCTTTGAGGCGGTCGCGGATCTGGTCGGCGGCGGCCCAGTCACGTGCGGCGCGCGCCTCCTGCCTGCTGTGCAGGGCCCACTGGACCATCACATCCACTGCGGCCAGCGCCGCGGAGGTCTCATCACGCAGTTCCCAGCGCTCGTCGAGGGGGTCACAGCCCAGGATCCCCATCATGGCGCGGATGGACTTCGCGGCAGCCATGGCGCCGTCGTGATCGCCGGAATCCAGCGCGCGGTTACCGTCGGCGCGGGTGCTGTGCACCTCGGCCAAGGCCATCGGCACGGCCAGATCGTCATCGAGGGCGGCGGCGAACTTCTCGGTCCAGGTACCGGGAACCACAGCGCCCACCCGGGTACGCACCCGGTGCAGGAAGTCCTCGATCCCGGTGTAGGCCTTCACCGCGTCCTGCAAGGCCACCTCGGTGAACTCCAGCATGGAGCGGTAATGCGCACTGCCCAGGTAGTAGCGCAGCTCGGCGGGCCGAACCCGTTGCAGCACAGCCGGAATGGACAACACGTTGCCCAACGACTTGCTCATCTTCTCGCCGCCCATGGTGACCCAGCCGTTGTGCAGCCAGTACCGGGCGAACCCGTCGCCGACAGCGCGCGCCTGGGCGATCTCGTTCTCGTGATGTGGGAACACTAGATCCATGCCACCGCAATGGATGTCGAACTCCGCACCCAGATACTCGTGGGCCATCGCCACGCATTCGGAATGCCAGCCGGGCCGGCCACGACCCCACGGCGTCGGCCATGCCGGCTCACCCGGCTTGGCGCCCTTCCACAGGGTGAAGTCGCGCTGATCGCGTTTCCCGGTGGCCACACCCTCGCCCTGGTGCACGTCGTCGATGCGGTGCCCGGACAGCGCGCCGTACTCCGGATAGCTCAGCACGTTGAAGTAGACGTCGCCGCCTCCGGTGTAGGCGTGCCCGCCGTCGATCAGCCGCTCGATCAACTCCACAATCTGGGTGATGTGCCCGGTGGCGCGGGGCTCGGCCGACGGCGGAAGCACGCCCAGCGCGTCGTACGCCGCGGAGAAGGCCCGCTCATGGGTGGCGGCCCATTCCCACCACGGCCGGCCTGCGGCGGCGGCCTTGCTGAGGATCTTGTCGTCGATGTCGGTGACATTGCGGATGAAGGCGACGTCGAAGCCCTTGGCCGTCAGCCAGCGGCGCAGCACGTCGAAAGCCACCCCGCTGCGGACATGCCCGATATGGGGCAGGCCCTGAACGGTGGCCCCGCACAAGTAGATGGACACGTGACCGTCGCGCACCGGGACGAAATCACGCACTTCACCTGTCATGGTGTCGTGGAGTCGCAGGCCGGTCACGACGTGCCAGCTTACCGGCCGATCAGGCCCCGACGGTCATCGGCAAGATCAGAGCCGTCGCGATGGCGGCCAAGCCCTCGCCGCGACCGGTCAGGCCCAGCCCGTCGGTGGTGGTCGCCGACACCGAAACCGGCGCGTCGAGCAGGCCCGACAGCAGCTGCTGCGCCTCCTCGCGGCGCGGTCCGACCTTCGGCCGGTTGGCGATCACCTGCACCGCTGCATTGCCGATCCGGTAGCCGTTGTCGGTCAGCAGGGCGCGGACATGGCGCAGCATGTCGGCGCCCGTCACTCCGGCCCACCGGGGGTCGTCGACACCGAACACCCCGCCGATGTCACCGAGCCCGGCCGCCGACAGCAGCGCATCGCAGAGCGCGTGCGCGGCCACATCGCCATCCGAGTGCCCCGCGCAGCCGTCGGCGCCGTCGAATTGCAGGCCCAGCAGCCAGCAGGGCCGTCCGGGCTCGATCGGGTGGACGTCGGTGCCCAGACCGACCCTGGGGATCGTCACAGGGCGCCGGCCCGCGTCAGGACCGCTTCGGCCAGCACCAGATCCATCGGAGTGGTGATCTTGAAAGCCATGGGGTCGCCCGGGACTGTCTGTACCTGGCCGCCGATGCTCTCCACCATGGAGGCGTCGTCGGTGAACAGCCCGGTGCGCCCGTAGGCGCGCTTGAGTACCTCGGTGGTGAACCCCTGGGGAGTTTGAACGGCCCGCAGCCCGGCGCGTTCGGGGGTTCCCAGTACGACGCCGTTGGCGTCCACTGCCTTGATGGTGTCCGCCAGCGGCAACGCAGGAACAACCGCGGTGTGGCCGTCCCGCAATGCCTCGACTACCCGCGCGATCAGCGTCGGTGGGGTCAACGGCCTGGCGGCGTCGTGTACCAGGATGAATTCGGCGTCGCCGGCCGCTTCCAGCGCGGCCCGCACCGATTCGGTGCGGTCGGCACCGCCGCTGACCACGGTGACCTGGTATTCGGGATCACCGAGCATCAGCGACGCCTCGTCGGTCCTGGCGGGTGGCACTGCGACCACCACGCCATCGACCACGCCGGATTCACGTAATCCGGCAATGGCACGCTCGATCAGGGTGAGGCCACCCAGATGAACGAACGCTTTCGGAACGCCGGCGGCCAGCCGTTCACCGGAACCGGCGGCCGGCACTATCGCGACAGTGCGCATGTCCGTCAGGACACCGTCGCTCAGGACGCGGCGGCCAGCACCTCGTCGAGGATGGTCTCCGCCTTGGCGTCATCGGTGTTCTCGGCGAGCGCGAGTTCGCCCACCAGGATCTGACGGGCCTTGGCCAGCATCCGCTTCTCGCCGGCGGACAGACCGCGCTCCTGATCGCGACGCCACAGATCCCGGACAACCTCCGCGACCTTGTTGACGTCTCCAGAAGCCAGCTTCTCGAGGTTGGCCTTGTACCGGCGCGACCAGTTGGTCGGCTCCTCGGTGTGAGGCGCCCGCAGCACCTGGAAGACCTTGTCCAGGCCCTCTTGCCCAACAACATCACGGACGCCGACATACTCGGCGTTCTCAGCGGGAACACGAACGGTCAGATCGCCCTGGGCAACCTTCAGAACGAGGTATTCCTTCTGCTCGCCCTTGATGGTCCGGGTTTCGATCGCTTCGATCAATGCAGCACCGTGATGTGGATAGACAACGGTGTCTCCGACCTTAAAAATCATCAGTTTCGAGCCCCTTTCGCTAGTTCAGGATAGCACGGGAGCGAAACTCGCGTGTTCCAACTGCGCAGGTCAGGGGCCACAACCGCCGCCGCAGGGGGTTGACAGGGGCCGAAAAGCGTGCAAGCCGGGCCGCCTCTGACCCCGCCCCGGAGCAGCCCAGCAATGCCGGCGCCGCCCCCGATCAGGTGATCTTGATGTGCTTCCGGCAACCCTTGGGTACCGCGCCTGTGCGGCACCTACTACTCTGCATAGTCGAATCAAGGCGGCCGCTCACAGGAGGCTCTCAGTGCCGATGGACAACCCCATCAAGAAGACCTTCGGGATCTCCCTGTTGGCGGCGAGCGCAACCGCCGTCCTGGTGGGTTGCGGAGCCGGCCAGATCTCGCAGGTGGCCACGCAGGAGCCCGCGGTCAACGGGACCGGCGGCGTCGTCGAGAACGTGGTGCTGCGCAACGTCCACATCCAAGCCGTCCAGACCTCGGATGCGCTCGAGCCCGGCACCGATGTCGACCTGATCTTCAGCGCCACCAACCAGTCCCCCGACACCCCCGACCGTCTGGTGCGCATCACCTCCGAGGTCGGCACCGTGACCTTGACGGGCAATACCGAACTGCCGGCCAACGGGCTGCTCGAAGTCGGCGTCCCCGACGGAGTCGAAGAACTGGCCGCGGTGCCCGAGGCCGCCGATGGAGCCGAGGCCACCGTCGCGTTGTCGGAGCCGATCAGCAACGGCCTCACCTACCCGTTCACCTTCACCTTCGAGCGGGCCGGCGACAAGGTGCTCGACGTGCCGATCTCGGCGGGCAACGCACCCCGCCAGGGCGGCGAAGGCGGCGGACACAGCGGCGAAGGGCACTAGCCCGTCACCGCTCGTGCGTGTCCGGTGACGATCTGTCACACCCGGCCGCTACGGTCACGCCGTGGCTAAAACCGGTGGCACGAAAGCACGCACGCAGTACCGCTGTTCCGAGTGCCAGCATGTCACCGCCAAGTGGGTGGGCCGCTGCCCGGAATGCGGCACCTGGGGCACCGTCGACGAAGCTCCGGTGCTCAGTGCGCTCGGGGGTTCCACACACCGCGCCATCGCACCCGCCTCTGCCGCGGTACCGATCAGCGCCATCGATCCCGCCCGCACTCGTCACGTTCACACCGGCGTCAGCGAACTCGACCGGGTGCTCGGCGGGGGCATCGTCCCCGGCTCGGTGACCCTGCTGGCGGGCGAGCCCGGCGTCGGCAAGTCCACCCTGTTGCTCGAGGTGGTGCACCGCTGGGCCGAGGCCGGCCGCCGCGCCCTCTACGTCTCCGGCGAGGAATCGGCGGGGCAGATCAGGATGCGCGCCGAGCGCACCGGGTGCACTCACGACGAGGTGTACCTGGCCGCCGAGTCCGACCTGCACACCGTGCTCGCGCACATCGATCAGGTGAAACCGTCCCTGGTGATCATCGACTCGGTGCAGACCCTGTCCACCACCGACACCGACGGCGTGACAGGCGGCGTCACCCAGGTGCGCGCCATCACCACGGCGTTGACCGGGTACGCCAAATCGACGGCCGGGCCAGGTGTGGCGATCATCCTCGTCGGTCATGTCACCAAGGACGGAGCCATCGCGGGCCCGCGGTCGTTGGAGCATCTCGTCGACGTCGTGCTGCATTTCGAGGGCGACCGCAACACCGCGCTGCGGCTGGTGCGGGGTGTCAAGAACCGGTTCGGCGCCGCCGACGAAGTGGGCTGTTTCGTGTTGCACGAGAACGGAATCGAAGGCGTGGCCGACCCGTCGGGGTTGTTCCTCGACCAGCGGCCCGATCCGGTTCCCGGCACTGCTGTCACCGTTGCGCTGGACGGCAAGCGGCCGTTGATCGGCGAGATCCAGGCCTTGATCGGGGTGCAGGAAGTGCCCTCGGCGCGGCGCGCCGTCAGCGGTATCGACCAGTCGCGGGTCGCCATGATCGCCGCGGTGCTCGAAGCCAGGGCCGGGCTGTCTATCGGCAAGCACGACATCTACCTGTCGACCGTCGGCGGGATGCGGCTCACCGACCCGTCAGCGGATCTGGCGGTGGCACTGGCGATGGCCACGTCCTACGCCCAGCTGTGCCTGCCCACCTCCACCGTCGTCATCGGTGAGGTGGGGTTGGCCGGGGACCTGCGGCGTGTCACCGGGATGGATCGCCGGCTCGCCGAGGCCGCGCGTCTCGGGTTCACCAGAGCGCTGGTGCCTCCCGGCGCCGTGAACTCCAACAAACAGGGACCCAAGACCATGCACACCATGGAGGTCGCCACCATAAGTGCGGCTCTGAAGGCGATGCTCACCATTGCGGTGCAGCCGGCCAGCAAACCCCCGGAGGTCCGAATGGGCAAGCGGCCGGACCTGAAAGTGGTGGACGGTCGTCGGAACGAAGCGGTCACAGGGGACAATGACTGGCTGTGACGCCCACTGACAAGCCGACACTGCGCGAGACGGTGGGGCGCCTGGCGCCCGGTACCGCGCTGCGAGACGGCTTGGAGCGCATCCTGCGGGGCCGCACGGGTGCCTTGATCGTGCTCGGCTACGACGACAGCGTCGAGTCCATCTGCGACGGTGGCTTCGCCATCGACGTCCGGTACGCGCCCACCCGATTGCGCGAACTGTCGAAGATGGACGGCGCCGTGGTGCTGTCCACCGACGGTAGCCGGATCATGCGCGCCAACGTCCAGCTGGTGCCCGACCCGTCGATTCCCACCGATGAATCGGGCACCCGGCATCGATCTGCCGAACGGTCGGCCATCCAGACCGGCTATCCGGTGATCTCGGTGAGCCACTCGATGAGCATCGTGACGGTGTACGTCGCCGGCGAACGCCACGTCGTCGCCGATTCGGCGACCATCCTGTCACGGGCCAACCAGGCGATCGCCACCCTCGAACGCTACAAAGCGCGCCTCGATGAGGTCAGCAGGCAGCTCTCCACCGCCGAGATCGAAGACTTCGTCACATTGCGCGACGTGATGACGGTGGTACAGCGGCTCGAAATGGTGCGGCGCATCGGTATCGAGATCGACAACGACGCCGTGGAGCTGGGTACCGACGGGCGGCAGCTTCGCCTCCAGCTCGAGGAACTCCTCGGCGGAAATGACACCGCCCGCGAGCTGATCATGCGCGACTATCACGCCAATCCGGAGCCCCCGTCGAAGAGCCAGGTGGCCCGGACACTGGATGAACTGGACAGTCTCTCCGACACCGAGCTGCTCGACTTCACCGCGCTGGCCCGGGTGTTCGGCTACCCGTCGACGGTCGAAGCGCAGGACACCGCGCTGTCCGCCCGGGGCTACCGCGCGATGGCCGGGATCCCGCGCCTGCAGTTCGCCCACGTCGATCTGCTGGTGCGTACCTTCGGCTCGCTGCAGGGTCTGCTGGCAGCCAGCGCCACCGATCTGCAGTCGGTGGAGGGGATCGGCGCCATGTGGGCGCGCCACGTCAGGGAGGGTCTGTCGCAGCTGGCGGAGTCGACGATCGCCGACCGACTGGCTTGATCAGCCGGTCGACGACGCGCCAGGTCGGGGTGCTCAGCCCACCGGGCCAGGCGGCGGACCGGCCGGCGCGGGCGGCAGGGCGCCCGCCGGAGGCGGCACGTCACCGGGCGGCGGCGGAGCGTTCGGATCCGCCAGAATGAACGGCACCGTCGCCGATCTCAGGTTGCCCAGCTGGACCACCAGGTTGTACGTACCGGGCCCGATGGGCTGCCGCGGCAGCGGGCACTGCGCCTCGGAACCCATCCCGGTCCAGGTCACCTCGGTGGTCACCTGCTCACCCGGGGCGAACGTCTTGACCAGCGTCTCGTTGGACGGCGCGCAGTCCAGGTTCGACCAGAGCCGCTTGTTGTCCAGCGAGTACACATAGGCGGCCAGGACCGCCGCGCCGACATCGCGCTGGCAGGCGACCAGGCCGATGTTCGTGACGACCATGGTGAACTTCGGCTGATCACCGATGGTGTAGCGCGGTTGGCTGGTGATGCCCTTGACAGCCAGGGTCGAGTCCGGGCAGTCGTCACCCTCTTGCAGCACCGGCGGCGGCTCGACGGCCACCGTGGGGGTGGGTGTCGGTGCCGGCGCATCAACAGCCGGGGGCACCACCGGCGTCTTGACCTCAGGGGTCGGTGTGGGCGCCAGCGGTCCCTGCGCGGTGTTGGGCTGATCGTCGGTGGTGGTCGACGGTTCGCTACTGGAACCACCTCTGACCACCAGTAACACGATGGCCACCACGACGACGATGACAAAAACCGCGATGCCTATCGCCAACGCCCGGCGTCGGCGATAGATCTCCGGCGGGAGTTGGCGATGGGGTTCGGTTTCCAGCACTTACTCACGGTAAGCCGAGGTCACCGCTGACAGTTCGACCTGGCGCGGCGTGTCGCGACGCGGCTGAAACGGTCCTGGTGTGCTATTCGCCGATGTCGCCGAGGTGAGTGCGCAGCGCCACCTTGCCGTCGGCGAGGTGATAGGTGAGCCCCACAATCGCCAGGGTGCCGTCCTTGACCCCGTTGGAGATGGTGGTTGAGCGATCTACCAGCTGCGATCCGGTCTCGACGACGTGGCGGGCCTCGAACTCGTCCACCCGCTCCAGGCCGTCTTTGCGCCCGAGCAGGATCGACGGGGTGACCCGTTCCACGACGTCACGGATATAGCCTCCCGGCACTGCCCCGTCATCGAGTGCGGTCAGCGTGGCTTTGACCGCGCCGCAGCTGTCGTGGCCGAGGACCACGATGAGCGGCACATTGAGCACGGTGACGGCGTATTCGATGGATCCGAGCACCGCGGAGTCGATGACATGGCCCGCGGTGCGCACCACGAACATGTCGCCGAGGCCCTGATCGAAGATGATCTCCGCGGCCACCCGGCTGTCGGCGCACCCGAACACCACGGCCGTGGGCTTCTGGGCCTCGGTCAGGCTGGCCCGGTGCTCGATGCTCTGGCTGGGGTGCTGGGGTTCGCCGGCGACAAAGCGCTCGTTACCCTCTCTGAGTGCCTTCCATGCGGTCACAGGACTGGTGTTCGGCATGGATGTCATTGTGCCTTGCCGGTGTGGGCCGCACCCAATGACCATCCAAGCCGCCGAAGTGGTGACCTGGTTCGACCGCGAGCGACGCGATCTGCCGTGGCGTCGGCCCGAGGTCAGTGCCTGGCAGATCCTGGTCAGCGAGTTCATGCTGCAGCAGACGCCGGTGGCCCGTGTGCAGCCCATCTGGCTGGACTGGATCGCCCGCTGGCCCACCCCGTCGGCCACGGCCGCTGCCGGCGCCGCGGACGTGCTGCGGGCGTGGGGCAAGCTGGGATATCCGCGCCGCGCCAAACGCCTGCACGAATGTGCGACGGTGATCGCCACCGAACACGGCGACGTGGTGCCCGACGACGTGGAGACCCTGCTGTCACTGCCGGGCGTCGGGAGCTACACCGCCCGGGCGATCGCCTGTTTCGCGTATCAGCAGTCGGTCCCGGTGGTGGACACCAACGTGCGCAGGGTGGTGGCCCGCGCCGTGCACGGGCTGGCCGACGCCGGTTCCCCGTCGGCCAGACGCGATGAGGCCGACGTGGCTGCGCTGATTCCCGACGATGACACCGCACCCCGCTTCTCGGCGGGGTTGATGGAGCTGGGCGCCTTGGTGTGCACGGCTCGGAACCCCCGGTGCGGGCTGTGTCCGCTGTCCCAATGCGCTTGGCGGGCAGCGGGTTTCCCACCCTCGACCGCACCGGCCAAGCGGGTGCAGAAGTACGCCGGTACCGACCGGCAGGTGCGTGGTCGCCTGCTGGATGTGTTGCGGGCCAGCGATTCTCCGGTGCCGCGCGCGCAGCTGGACATGGCCTGGCTGACCGACACCGCGCAACGGGACCGGGCGCTGGACTCACTGCTGATCGACGGCCTGGTGGAGCAGACGGAGGACGGCCGCTTCGCCCTGGCAGGCGAAGGCTGAGAGGCCGAGTCGCGGGCTCAGGCCGTGGCTTGGCAGTCCTCGCAGGCGAACCGGCGTCGATAGTCCGACGGCGTGATGCCGATGACCCTGCGGAAGTGGTGCCGCAGCAGCGTGGCGGTGCCGAATCCGGCCTTGTCGGCGATCCGGTCGATGTCCAGACCCGTCTCCTCGAGCAACCGCCGCGCATACAGCACTCGCTGATCGGTCACCCACTGCATCGGGGTGCGGCCGGTCTCTTCGACGAAGCGCCGCGCGAAGGTACGGGCCGACATGTGCGCACGCGCCGCCAGTGACGCGACGGTGTGCGGGTGTTGCAGGTTGGCCATGATCCAATCCAGTTGAGGCGCAAAGCCTTCGGAGTGACTGGCCGGGATGGGCTGATCGATGTACTGCCGCTGCCCGCCGTCGCGCTGCGGCGGCACCACCATCCGGCGCGCGATGGCGTTGGTTGCCGCGCTACCGATTTCGCGGCGCACCAGGTGAAGACAGGCATCGATGCCGGCTGCCGTACCGGCGCTGGTGATCAGGTTGCCGTCATCGACATAGAGCACGTTGCGGTCGATCTTCGCGGTGGGATAGAGCCGCGCCAATTCGTCGGTGTGCATCCAGTGTGTGGTGCACGCTCGACCGTCGAGCAGACCCGCGGCGCCGGCGACGAACGCACCCGAGCACACCGTCAGGACGATCGACCCGGTGTCGGCGGCCTGCCGTATCGCGTCGAGAGCCTCCTGCGGATAGTTGGAGGCGGCGATCGCGGGGATCGCCACCAGGTCCACCCCGAGGAGGGCACTGAAATCATGGTCGGGCGTCAGGCTGGCCCCCACCGAGGTGCGCACCGGGACACCGGCTTGCGGTCCGCAGACCTTGAAATCGAAATTCGGGACGCCCTGGGCAGAGCGGTCGATCCCGAACACCTCGCAGATGACGCCGAATTCGAAGGGCGCCAAACCGTCCAGCACCAATGCTGAGACACTCTTGATCATGGCGGTATTTTAGTCTTCCTCGTCAGTTCTGCCACTGTTGGCCGGATTTGAACCGTCGCAAACTTGCTGCCATGGCTACTGCACTCACCTACCTGCTTCTCACAGCTGTCCTGCTCGCTCCGTTCGCACTCATCGGAGCCGTCGCCCGCCGCGCGCACCGGGAAGGGCACCTGCGCTGGAACCTCGACCAGTTCCGGTTCAGCGCACCCATGATCGGCCGCCTCTTCGAAGACGACGCCGACATGCGGCGACTGAGCCACGACCTGGATGCGGTGCGCACCCGATTCGAAGAGCACCCGTCGTGGCCGGAATCAGGCGCGTTGGGGGAACGTCGTTAAGAACTCCTCAACCGCATGCTGATATTCCTGCGGCGCATCGTCATGGACCAGATGACCGGCCCCCGGAACCAACTGATACCTGATCAGGTCAGTCCGGAGGCCGGTCTCGTACATCTGGCGCATCTGCCCGGGTGGCGCGACGGAGTTACCCGCCTCGATCAGAAGCGCGGGCGCCTGAACAGCACGCCATTGCGCCCAGTAGTCCCGCCTGCCCCATTCGGCGGCGATCTGCACCCAGCGTTCGACGTGCCCGTGCAACCGCCATCCGGCGCCGGTCCGGTCGAAGGCCTCCAGGAAGTAGCGCCCTGCCACCGCGCCGAAGATGTCGATGACCTGCTGCTCGGTACCGAACTCGACCGGCAAGGCCAGCAGCCAGGGCTCCCACGGGCCGGTGGTACGGCCGCGGAAGTCCGGGGCCATGTCCTCGATGACCAGAGCCGTCACCAATTCCGGTCGCGCGGCTGCCAGACACCAGCTGTGCAGTGCGCCCATGGAGTGGCCGATCAGAGCAGCGGGAGCACCCAGACCGGTGACGGCCTCCCCCAGGTCCTCGACGAACCTCTCGGTGCTGATCGGGTGGGGATCATCGACACCGCGACCCCGATGCCAAGGCGCGTCGTAGGTGTAGACGGCGCCCAGACTGGTGAGCCATGGCAGTTGGCGAAACCAGGTGCTGCCGCGCCCCATCAACCCGTGCACCAGCACCAGCGGATCTCCGTGCCCGCCCTGGTACGTCAGCGGGCCGGTCATGGCATCGGTTCGGTACGCATAGGTGAAGCGGTAGCCTAACGCCATGTCCGTGGTGAAGATCAACGCAATCGAGGTCCCCGCCGACGCCGGCCCAGAGCTGGAGAAGCGGTTCGCCCACCGCGCGCACGCGGTCGACAATCAGCCCGGTTTCCTGGGGTTCCAGCTCCTGCGTCCCGTCAAGGGTGAGGACCGCTATTTCGTGGTCACGCAGTGGGAGTCCGAGGAGGCGTTCCAGGCGTGGGCCACCGGACCCGCGATCGAGGCGCACAAGGGTCAGCAGAGCAATCCGGTGGCCACCGGCGCATCTCTGTTGGAGTTCGAGGTAGTGCTGGACGTTGCCGGCACCAAGTAGTACCCGGTTCAGGCGGCCCCTGGGTCGCCTGACCGCTCTGGTGTGCACGGCTGCGCTGACCACCTCTCTGGTCAACGGATGCGCGCCACCCAACGCCACCCCCTCGGCGAACGCCGGCGACACGGGTATCCACATCAGCACCGGCACCCCGCAGGGGGTTCGGGCCAAGCAGATCATGGACATGCTCAACTCCGATTGGCCCATCGGACCCAACGGCACCAAGACGCTCGCCGCGCCCGATCTGGTGGAGTACGTCTGGCTCACCATGGATTCGATGTGGTACGACCGGCCTTACACCCTGGCCGGTATCGAATTCGGTGCGGGCACAGCGACTCTGCGACTTGTCACGTCCTACGGCGGGCGGCAGGACATCGAGTTCCGGATCAACAGTGACACTCTGCTCGACCGGTTCAAGGTGACCAACCAGCCGCCCGAGATCGACTCGTGGGACGACGTGGACGCGGCACTGTCCAAGACCGGTGGCAAGTACTCCTATCGGGTGTCGAAGGTCGACAACGGCCGGTGCGAGCAGCTCGCCGGCAGCAATACCGGCGAATCCCTGCCGCTGGCTTCGATTTTCAAGATGTATGTGTTGTACGCCGTCGCCGACGCGGCGCGCGCGGGCACCCTGTCGTGGGACGAAGAGCTGACCATCACCACCGAGGCCAAGGCCGTCGGCTCGTCCGGATTCGACAAGCTGCCCGCGGGTTCACGGGTTCCGGTGCGCCTACTCGCCGAAAAGATGATCGCCAACAGCGACAACATGGCCACCGATCTGCTCATGGAGCGAGTGGGGCACGAAGCCGTCGAACGCGCCCTGGTGGCCACCGGACACCACGACCCGGCGAGCATGACTCCGTTCCCCACCATGCACGAACTGTTCTCGATCGGCTGGGGCAAACCCGATGTGCGCGAACAGTGGAAGCAGGCAAGCCCGGCGGTCAGGGCGCAGATGCTCGAAGACACCAAGTCGCGCCCGTACGAGCCCGACATGACCCGAACGACGTCACCGGCCTCGGCCTATGGCGCCGAGTGGTACGGCAACGCCGAAGACATCTGCCGCGTGCACGCCGCGTTGCAACACATGGCCCACGGAGCTGCCGCACCCGTCCGCGACATCATGTCCGCGATTCCCGGCATCGACCTGGATCGGCAGCAGTGGCCCTACATCGGCGCCAAGGCGGGCAATCTGCCTGGCGATCTGACGTTCAGCTGGTACGCCGAAGACAAATCAGGCCAAGGCTGGGTGGTGAGCCTGCAGACGAACTTCACCCGCTTCCACGGGCCCGGCACCGCGGGGTGGCTGATGTCGGTGATCAAGCCGATGTTCGCCATGATCCCGCAACCGGAGAACTGACCGCTCTCAGATCACCCGCAGCGTCCAGGCGTGGCCGCGGAAGTGCAGCACCGTGCGGCTCGCCGGCGCGATGTCGATACGCCAGAACGATTTCGGCGGTGCGTCGAGCACGGTGAGCACCGCGGCCCGGACCACTGCGGGATGAGTGACTGCGATCAGCCGTCCGCGGGTGGACGTCACCGAATCCATCCACCGGCGCACCCGGCTGACCAGGTGCACCACCGTCTCGCCGCCGTGCGGGGCGGCCGCGGCGTCGGTCAACCACAGCGCCAGTTCGGCTGGATCGACCCGGCCCAGAAAATCACCGCGCCAGCGGCCGCAGTCCAGATCGGCGAGGTCCGGCTCGATTCGTGGTTGCAGACCCAGCAGTTCGGCGGTTTGCCGGACCCGCTTCTCGGGGCCGCACATCGCGCCGTCGAACATCCCCAGATCAACGGCGGCGTCGACCTGCCGCATACCGACGGAGTTCAGTGGTTCGTCGGTGGGAAACCGCCCGGACGCCATTGCATCCGTCATCGCATGGGACACCAGGGTCAGCCTGACGACCTCACTCACGAGTCACGCTGCGGGTTTCCCTGCTCCGTCGATCACAGCTGCATCTAAGCACGCAGATCCGCCTCCGGTGGCCTGAGCGGCCCCACAACGCCGAACGGCCGGTCACCCGTGATGGGTGACCGGCCGTCCGAGGACCGATTTGCTACTCGGCGGCAGTGGCCGCCAGATCGGGCTCCGCCGACGACTTCGGCGCACCGCTGAAGGTGAACCGCGCGTCCTCGCCGGCGCCCTGGCCGTCCCAGTTCTCGACATCGACGGTGACGAGCTGGCCGGGACCCACTTCTTCGAAGAGGATCTTCTCCGACAGCTGGTCCTCGATCTCGCGCTGGATGGTGCGCCGCAGCGGACGGGCACCCAGCACCGGATCGAAGCCACGCTTGGCCAGCAGAGCCTTCGCGTTCGGCGTCAGCTCCATCGTCATGTCCTTGGCCGCCAACTGCTTGCCGACCCGGCCGATCATCAGGTCGACCATCCGGATGATCTCGTCCTGAGTCAGCTGGTGGAAGACGATGATGTCGTCGATACGGTTGAGGAACTCAGGCCGGAAGTGCTTCTTGAGCTCGTCGTTGACCTTGAGCTTCATCCGCTCGTAGTTGTTCTCGCCGCCACCTGAGGAGAAGCCGAGGCCCACCGCCTTCGAGATGTCGGAGGTACCCAGGTTCGAGGTGAAGATCAGCACGGTGTTCTTGAAGTCGACCGTGCGACCCTGACCGTCGGTGAGGCGGCCGTCCTCGAGGACCTGCAACAGGGTGTTGTAGATCTCCTGGTGCGCCTTCTCGATCTCGTCGAACAGCACCACCGAGAACGGCTTGCGGCGCACCTTCTCGGTGAGCTGGCCGCCCTCTTCGTACCCGACGTACCCGGGAGGGGCACCGAACAGCCGCGACGCGGTGAAGCGGTCGTGGAACTCGCCCATGTCGATCTGGATGAGCGCGTCGTCGTCGCCGAACAGGAAGTTGGCCAGCGCCTTGGACAGCTCGGTCTTACCGACACCGGACGGGCCGGCGAAGATGAACGAACCGGACGGGCGCTTCGGGTCCTTCAACCCGGCACGGGTACGGCGGATCGCCTTGGAGACGGCCCGGACGGCATCCTCCTGGCCGATGATCCGCTTGTGCAGCTCGTCTTCCATGCGCAGGAGACGGGTGGTCTCCTCCTCGGTCAGCTTGAACACCGGGATACCGGTCCAGTTGCCCAGCACCTCGGCGATCTGCTCGTCATCGACCTCGGCAACCACGTCGAGATCACCGGAACGCCACTGCTTCTCGCGCTCAGCACGCTGGGCGACCAGCTGCTTCTCGCGGTCGCGGAGGTTCGCGGCCTTCTCGAAGTCCTGCGCGTCGATCGCGGACTCCTTCTCCCGGCGCGCGTCGGCGATCTTCTCGTCGAACTCACGCAGGTCTGGCGGAGCGGTCATCCGGCGGATACGCATCCGGGCACCGGCCTCGTCGATCAGGTCGATCGCCTTGTCCGGCAGGAACCGGTCGTTGATGTAGCGGTCGGCCAGGGTGGCCGCCGCGGCGATGGCACCGTCGGTGATGGACACCCGGTGGTGCGCCTCGTAGCGGTCGCGCAGCCCCTTGAGGATCAAGATGGTGTGCTCGACCGTCGGCTCGCCCACCTGGACCGGCTGGAACCGGCGCTCCAGAGCGGCGTCCTTCTCGATGTACTTGCGGTACTCGTCGAGGGTGGTGGCACCGATGGTCTGCAGCTCGCCGCGGGCCAGCTTCGGCTTCAGGATCGAGGCCGCGTCGATGGCGCCCTCGGCGGCACCTGCACCCACGAGCGTGTGCAGCTCGTCGATGAACAGGATGATGTCGCCGCGGGTGTTGATCTCCTTGAGCACCTTCTTCAGGCGCTCCTCGAAGTCACCGCGGTACCGGCTGCCGGCGACCAGCGAGCCGAGGTCGAGCGTGTAGAGCTGCTTGTCCTTCAGCGTCTCGGGCACGTCGCCGTGCACGATCGCCTGGGCCAGGCCCTCGACGACGGCGGTCTTACCGACACCGGGCTCGCCGATCAGCACCGGGTTGTTCTTGGTGCGCCGGCTCAGCACCTGCATGACGCGCTCGATTTCCTTCTCGCGGCCGATGACCGGGTCGAGCTTGCCTTCCATGGCGGCGGCGGTGAGGTTACGGCCGAACTGGTCCAGGACCAATGACGTAGAAGGATTGCCGGTTTCCCCGCCTCTCCCGCCCGTCCCCGCTTCGGCGGTCTCCTTGCCCTGGTAACCGCTCAGCAGCTGGATGACCTGCTGGCGCACGCGGGTGAGCTCGGCACCGAGTTTCACCAGCACCTGGGCTGCGACACCTTCACCCTCACGGATCAGGCCGAGCAGAATGTGCTCGGTGCCGATGTAGTTGTGGCCGAGCTGCAGCGCTTCGCGCAGCGACAGCTCGAGCACCTTCTTGGCGCGGGGGGTGAACGGAATGTGACCGGACGGCGCCTGCTGACCTTGGCCGATGATCTCTTCGACCTGGCTGCGCACTCCCTCGAGGGAAATGCCCAGCGACTCGAGCGACTTGGCGGCTACGCCCTCACCCTCGTGAATAAGTCCCAACAGGATGTGCTCGGTACCGATGTAGTTGTGGTTCAGCATCCGGGCTTCTTCTTGAGCCAGGACGACGACCCGACGGGCACGGTCGGTGAATCTCTCGAACATCCGTGTTTACCTGCTCTCCTTGACTAGGCGGGCGCCGAAGCAGCAAGTGCACAGCACCCTGACGTCCACTGTAATGGGCGGCCGCCCCAGACGCCTCGCCTTGGGGCCCCCTGTGTGGACGCATCAGAGCAACGCAGAGAAATACGGTTTCGTTTCCGGTGGTCGCGTGTTGGCGGTTCGCCGCTAGCGAAAAGGCCCGATGGCCGCCGAATGAGGTCAGGTGGCGGCGTGGAAGGCGTCGATGACGTCAGCCGGGATGCGGCCGCGGGTGGAGACGTTGTGGCCGTTGCGACGGGCCCACTCCCGGATGGCGGCGCTCTGCTCGCGGTCGATTGCGGCCCGGCCACGCCCGGTGGCGGCGGCTGCCCGGCCCCGGCGACGACCGCCGACCCGGCGGCTGGCTTCGACCCAGGGCTTCAGGTCATTGCGCAGTTTCGTGGCGTTTTTACTCGAAAGGTCGATCTCGTACGTCACCCCGTCGATCGCGAATTCGACTGTTTCGTCGGCGGCACCCTCACCATCGAAATCATCGACCAAGGTGACGGTTACTTTTTTCGCCATTCGCTCACTGAACCCTTCTACAAGTGGACCCGCACATGGGAGTGCCGGATTGGCAAGCTACCCATCAGTATCCAATGTGCCATAGCAATCTACCAAACACCCGCGCCGCAGGTAGGCGACTTTCACATGTGCTAGCCGTGACGACGGACAATCGGGAACAAAACTGTCTCCCGAATTGACAAGCCTGTTAACGCCATCAACAAGCGATCGATACCCATTCCGGTTCCCGTGGTCGGCGGCATCGCATATTCCATGGCCGCCAGGAAATCCTCGTCGAGCGCCATCGCCTCGTCATCTCCGGCGGCGGCCGCGCGCGCCTGAGCTGCGAAACGCTCCCGCTGCACGATCGGATCGATCAATTCCGAATAACCGGTCGCCAGCTCGAATCCGCGTACATACAGATCCCATTTCTCCGTGACCCCCGGAATGCTGCGGTGCTGGCGGGTCAGCGGTGTTGTCTCGACCGGGAAATCACGAACGAACGTCGGCGCCCACAAGTGGTCACCGACGGTGTGCTCCCACAGCTCTTCGACCAGCTTGCCATGGCCGTAGCCCCGATCGCGCGGCAGCTCCAGGCCCAACCGCTCCGAAATGCCCCACAAGACATCGGCATCGGTTCCGGGGGTGATCTCCTCGCCCAACGCTTCCGACAATGACGGGTACATCGAAATCGTGGCCCACTCGCCGTCGATATCGTAGACGGACCCATCGGGTTGAGGCAGTTGCCTGGTGCCGATCGCCTCGTCTGCCACTTCTTGAATAACCTCGCGCGTCACCAGCGCGGAATCGTCATATGTGCCATAAGCCTGGTATGTCTCCAACATCGAGAATTCCGGTGAATGTGTTGAATCCGCACCTTCGTTTCGGAAGTTGCGATTCAGCTCGAACACCTTGTCCAGACCGCCGACGACACAACGCTTCAAGAACAGTTCGGGTGCGATACGCAGGTACAGGTCGGCATCGAGCGCATTGGAGTGCGTGATGAACGGCCGGGCTGCCGCGCCACCAGCCAAAGTCTGCAACATCGGCGTCTCGACTTCGAGGAATTCCCGGCGCTCCAAAGCCGAACGCACGGCCCGAACAACTGCGATTCGTTGCCGTGCAATGGTGCGCGCCTGCGGGCGGACGATGAGGTCCACATAACGTTGCCGCACGCGGGATTCCTCATTCATCTCCTTGTGCGCCACGGGCAGCGGTCGCAGCGCCTTGGAGGCCATGTGCCACGAATCGGCCAACACGGAGAGTTCACCGCGGCGGGAGCTGATCACCTGACCGTGCACGAACACGATGTCGCCCAGGTCGACGTCGGCCTTCCACGCATCCAGGGATTCCTGCCCGACGCTGTTGAAGCTGATCATCACCTGGAGGTGGGTGCCGTCACCGTCCTGCAGGGTGGCGAAGCAGAGCTTGCCGGAGTTGCGCGCGAACACCACCCGGCCCGCGATGCCGACGATCTCACCGGTTTCGGTGTCGGCAGCCAGTTCGGGGTAGGCCGCGCGGATCTGCGCCAGTGTGTGAGTGCGCTGCACCTCGACCGGGTAAGGGTCCTTGCCTTCCTCGAGCAGCCGTTCCCGCTTGGCCTGGCGGATGCGGAACTGTTCTGGGAGGTCGTCTTCGGCGGCGTTGATATCGGCAGAGCTCACGACGTCTGAGCTTAAATGACCGCCGCACCCTAAATTGAACGCGTGAGCTCGCAGGTTGAACCAAGAGCAGCGATCGACCACACGGCCGTGGCCGCGCTGGCCGCCGAACCCGTCGACTCGTTTCTCAAGGGGTTGCCGGCTTCGTGGTCGGGACGCACACCTGCCGACATCTGCGCCGCACGGCCCGAGCTCTTCGCCGCCGGACCGTTCTCCCCGGTCTGCGTGCTGAACGGTCCGGCGTTGACCCACAACCTGGCCACCATGGCGCGCTGGTGCACCGAACGCGGGGTGCGGCTGGCCCCTCACGGCAAGACGCACATGTCTCCCCAGTTGCTGGCGATGCAGTTCGACGCGGGCGCGGTGGCGGTCACGGCGGCCACCATCGGGCAGGTGCGCACGTTTCGCGCCTTCGGCGTGCGCGACGTGGTGTTGGCCAACGAACTGGTCGACCGCGCCGGATTGCGTTGGCTGGCAGGCGAACTGAACAGCCATCCCGAATTCCGGCTGGTGTGCTGGGCGGATTCCACGGCAGGTGTGGCGATCATGGAGGACGAGCTGGACGCCGCGGGCCTGCACCGGCCACTCGAGGTCTGCGTCGAAGTGGGCGCAGCGGGCGGACGCACCGGCGCCCGCTCGGCCGAGGACATCGATGCGGTGGCCCGGGCCGTGGTCGCGGCCCGACATCTGCGCCTGACGGGCGTCGCGGGCTACGAGGCGGCCCTGGGACACGACGTCTCGGAATCCGCGCGGGACGGCATCCGCCGGTATCTGTCGTCGATGCGCGACACCGTCGTGCGCTTGGCGCCGCTGGTGGAGGCAGACGAGCTGCTGGTGACCGCCGGCGGCAGCACACACTTTGATCTGGTCGCCGAGATGCTCACCGGCTGGCCCGCCGGAATCCACGTGCGCACCGTCCTGCGCAGCGGCTGCTACCTCACCCATGAC
The DNA here is from genome assembly GCF_059132455.1 of Mycolicibacterium sp. SMGY-1XX. NCBI lineage: Bacteria > Bacillati > Actinomycetota > Actinomycetes > Mycobacteriales > Mycobacteriaceae > Mycobacterium > Mycolicibacterium sp. SMGY-1XX. The sequence goes on along the minus strand of NZ_CP101139.1, from coordinate 536,360 downwards.
GACGGGCTGTACCAGCGCACGTCACCGCTGACCAGGGACCAACACCACGGACTCCGGCCCGCGCTGAGTGTGTGGGCGCAGGTGGTGTCGCGGCCGGAGCCGCAGCTGGCGCTGGTCAGCATGGGTCGCCGGGACGTCTCGTTCGACGCCGGCCTGCCCGTACCGAAGGATCTGGCCGGCGCCGCTGTCACCGCGCTCAACGATCAGCACGCCTTCATATCGCTGCCTGGTGAGTCGGCGGTCCGGGTGGGCGACTGGCTGGAGTTCGGGATCTCACATCCCTGCACCACTTTCGACAAGTGGCCAATGATCCCGGTGCTGGACGCCGACCGCCGCGTCACCGAGCTGGTGCGAACCTTCTTCTGATCAGGTCTGTGCAGCCCGGCCCTAGGTGGCCGAGCGCAGCTTGCGCTGATGATCGCGGTTGCGTTCGTACACCAGCCGCAGGCCGTCCAGCGTCAAGTAACGGTCGTAGACCGCCTCGGCGCGCAGATCGGGCAGCAGCAACGGCGCCGTGTGTCCGGTCGCCACCACCACCACGTCGTCACCGGCGAAGCCGTCGACATCACTGCGGATTCGGCTGATCAGGCCGTCGACCAGGCCGGCGAATCCGAACACGGCCCCGGCCTGCATGCATTCGACGGTGTTCTTGCCCACCACCGAGCGCGGCCGGGTGAGCTCCACGCGGCGCAGCGCGGCCGACCGGGCGGCCGCGGCGTCGGAGGACACCTGGATGCCGGGTGCGATGGCACCGCCGAGGAACTCACCTTTGGCCGACACCACATCCACACAGATCGACGAGCCGAAGTCGACGACGATCGCCGGCACCTGATGTTTGTGGAACGCGGCCAGGCAGTTGACGATCCGGTCGGCCCCCACTTCTTTGGGATTGTCCACCAGCAGCGGTATCCCGGTGCGGATGCCCGGCTCGATGAGCACATGAGTCACCGACGGCCAGTACTGGTCGAGCATCACCCGGACCTCGTGCAGCACCGAGGGCACCGTGGACAGGCTCACCACACCGGTCAGCCGGTCGGAATCGTCACCGATCAGACCGTCGATGGTCAGCGCCAGCTCATCGGCTGTCACCTCAGCCTCGGTACGAATCCTCCACTGCTGCACCACTTTTGCATGATCACCCGCACCGGAGATCAACCCGACCACGGTGTGGGTGTTGCGGACGTCGATCGCGAGCAGCACGGTCAGTTTCTCCAGGGCAGTTCGTGATGCTGCTCGGCGCCGGCATACTCGCCGCGCTGCGAGCCGGAATTGCCCAGCTCGATGGCGATGTTGTCCAGCAGCCGGGTGGCTCCGAGCCGTGCGGCGATCAGCAACCGGCCTTGTCCCACAGAAGGATTCGGCTCCAGTCCGGGGCCACGCACCTCCAGATAGTCCAGTTCGATCGCGGGCACCTCATCGAGCACCGCGCGCGCCGCATCCACCGCGGCACCGGTGCCGCCGGACGCCGCGTACATGCCTGCCAGCAGTGCCGCCGACAGTGCACCGGCTTGTTCGCGCTGCTCGGCGTCGAGGTACCGGTTACGGGAGGACATCGCCAGTCCATCGGCCTCCCGGACGATCGGCACGCCGACCACCCGGGTGTCGATGTTGAGGTCGGCGACCATCTGACGGATCAGCACCAGCTGCTGGTAGTCCTTCTCGCCGAAGAAAGCCCGGTCGGGCCGCACGATCTGCAGCAGCTTCAACACCACGGTCAGCATCCCGGCGAAATGTGTTGGCCGGACGGCCCCTTCGAGGTCACCGCCGAGACTGCCGGGATGCACCGAGGTCCGGGGCCCCTCCGGGTACATGGCGGACGCGGTGGGGGTGAACACGATCTCGACGTCCTCGGCCCGCAGCAGCTCCAGATCGGTGTCCAGCGTGCGCGGATAGGCGTCGAGATCCTCACCGGGACCGAACTGCAGGGGGTTGACGAAAATCGACACCACCACAACGGCGCCGGGTACCTTCTTGGCGGCCCGCACCAGCGCCAGGTGACCCTCGTGCAGAGCACCCATGGTCGGCACCAGCATCACCCGCCGCCCGGTGTGCCGCAACGCCCGGGTGACGTCGGACACCGCCGCCGGCGAGGTGTAGGTGTTGAGCTGTCCGGCGGTGAACGCCGGCGGTCTCGAAGATTGTGCGGTCACCGGTCGAGCACCTCGAATACCTCCTTGGGCGCGTGGGCTCGCTGCGCGGTACGCAGCGAGGCGGCGCGGTACGCCTCCGCCAGTTCAGGATCGGCCTCGGCCAGTGCGGCGAGGTGCCCGGCGACGGCGGCGGCGTCACCGCGAGCGACGGGTCCGGTGAGCGCCGCTTGGCCGCGCTGCAGGGTGTTCTCCAGAGCCGCCCGCGCCAGCGGGGCGATCACGCGCTCGGCCAGGCCGCCGGGGTCATCTCCCACCAGTTCCTGGCCCAGCAGTTCCTGGCCGGCGATGGCGGCGCGCAACGCTTCGAGGGCGTCGGCGACCACGGTCACGAGGTGGTTGCCCGCGTGCGCCAGGGCCGCGTGGTACAGCGTGCGGGCGTCTTCCCGGACGCGGAACGGTTCGCCACCGATCTCGAGTACCAACGACTGCGCGATCGCGTACCCGATCTCGTCGGCGGCGGTGATACCGAAGCAGGTACCGGGCAGGCGGGCGATGTCCTCGTCCGAACCGGTGAACGTCATCGCCGGGTGGATCGCCAGCGGCACACAGCCCTGCGCGGCCAGCGGTGCCAGCACGCCGATTCCGTTGGCGCCGGAGGTGTGCACCACGATGGCGCCCGGGGTCACCGCCGAGGTGGCGGCCAGGCCGACGACCAGCCCGGCCAGTTCGGTATCCGGGACGGCGAGGATCAGCAGTTCCGCGGCGCGAGCCACCTCGTCGACGGGCAACACCCGGGTGTCGGGCAGTCGGCGCTGCGCACGCTGGCGGGAGGCGCTGGAGATGGCACTGCACGCGACGACGACGTGTTCGGCGTCCTCGAGCGCCACCCCGAGGGCGGTACCGACGCGGCCCGCGGAAATGATGCCGACTTTGAGCCGGGCCGGGCGCAACCCGTTGGGGGTCCCCATGCTGACGACCTCACTGACGTCACGATCTGTTCGGTCCGGTCCCGCGGTCTCGGGGTACTGGACGGTCTGGCGAAAAGACTAGTCGCACTGCGCCTGGGCGTGACAATCAGTCTTCCCGCCGGCGGCGACGGCCGCCGGGCGCCGCCTCGCCCGCCTGCAGTCTGGCGAGCAGCTCAGCGACCGACTGCCCGCCGGTGGGCGGACCGGAATCCTCGTCGTCGGGCCCGCGGTGCCGGGGGGCGGGACCAGACGGCTCCTCCGGCGGCGTCTGCTCGGTCTCGGCAGCGGGCTCCGGCGTCTCGGGCTGCGGCGTCTCGGGCTGCGGCGCCTCGGGCTGCGGCGTCTCGGGCGCCGGGGCGTTCTGCGGCGCCGACGGCCCCGGCGCGCCATGGCGACGCCCGCCCTCCGGCGCCCCCGGTACCGAATGCCGGCCACGGGGCGTCTCGGGGCCTGCCGCTTCTGCCCCTCCCGAGTGCCGCCCGCGCCGTTCGGGTTCCGGGGCAGCCGGTGGCGGCGGGACCGGAGCGGCCGGGCCTGACGGTTTCGGCGGCGGTGCGGTTTGAGCCGCGGGACGTTCCCGTACAGGCGGTGGCGGAGGCGGCCCCTGCACGGGTGGTTGCGGCTGTGGTTGTGCTTGCGGTTGGGAGGCCGGCGTGGCTGCCTGCTTCGGCGGTGCGCTCGGCGGCGGCGTGGGCTGCGGCGTTGGCGCGGGCTGAGGCGCAGGTGTGGGCGCGGCCGGCGGCGGAGGCGGCCCGGGACGCACCAGCGGCATCACCGTGGTCTCTTCGCTGGGCCTGCGGTGGGATCCGCGGTAGATGTCCTCGGGCCGGCGCGGTTGCTGGGCCAGCGGTTCTTCGGGCACGTCGATGATCGGGTTGTCGGGCGGCTCGGGGAAGCTGCGGTCCTGCGGCTCGTCGCGAACCGACGTGATGCGGCTGCTGGCCACCCGGTCCGGCTTGGCCTGATAGGACCGGTCCGTCTCGATAGCGGGACGGTGCGCCAGGTCGGTGTCGAAGAGGATCTCGAGATTGGTGCGCAGCGCGGCCAGTTCGGCGCGCAGGGCGGCCACCTCGTCGGCGGCCTGCGCCCGTAGTTCAGAGGACAGTTCGCGCCGCAGATGGGTCTCGACGGACAGTTCGTATTCACGACGCGCGGAGATCTCGCGGTCCAGCTGTAGGTCGTAGACGAGTTTGAGGTCGCGCACCTTGGCCTGGTCGGCATCGCTTTGTCTGCGGTAGATCACCGAGACGAAGGCGGCAACCACCGCGGCCCACAGCGCGAGGATGACCGCGAGCTTCAGCAGCTCGACACGGTTGGTGAACACGAGCGCTGAACTGGCCCCGATCGCCAGGACCAGTAACACCGTCAGCAGTACCCACCCCGGCCTGCGGCCGCCGCGCCGGGCACGGGCGCCGCGGGACAGAACGGTCATGGGGCGACTGTACCCGGGCGAGGTCTCCACGCGAATTGCCGCGCACGGCGATTCGGCGTCTGTTCTGGCCCGATCACACCGACGGTCTAGTCCGTGGCACCTTCAGGGCCCTCGGAAAGGTCTTGCGGCGACTTGCAGCAGTGCTGCAACCACAGCGCGGCGACGATCAACACGACTGCGCAGATCGCCGCCACCACGGCACCCGCGGTGTCCTCACCGGCGACCCGCATGGTGGAGCGGCGGGGAATGAGATATGCCAATACCGCGATCCACCAGCCGAGGACCACGGCGCCCATCCACGCGGAGGCTTTGGCGATCACCACACTGCGGGCCACCGCCAGCGGATGCAGCCGGCCGCCGCCGACTCCGATCTCACCGTCGCTGATCTTGCCCCTGATGTGCCAACCCCACACGGCCTCGGCAACACCCACCGCCGCCAGCGAGAGGCCGGTCCAGATCGTCAGCGGCGGAAAGTACCGGTAGGACATGAGCACCAGGAGATAACCGAGGATCGTCGCACCCACCACACCGGCGGCGAGGTCACGCTTGCGTGTCGGGCCCATCAGTCGGCGACACCGAGCACCAGTGGAGTCAGCCGCACGCCGTCGCGGTCCGCGGCGCTCAGATCTGCCAGCAGGCGCGAAACCGGCTGGACACTGCCGTTGACGGTCAGTGTCGCGTCCGGGTCCACCGCCAGCCACGGGATCAGAACGAAGGCACGCAGGTGCGCCAGCGGATGGGGCAGCGTCAGTCCCTCGTCACGGGAAATCTGTTCGGTCTCCCCGTCACGGCAGGTGACGAGGTCGACGTCGAGGGTGCGCGGCCCCCACTTCTGCCCGCGCATCCGCTCGGCGGCCTCCTCCAGTCCCTGCGCGAAGGCGAGCCAGCCGTGGCCGTCCAACGCCGGGTCCTCGGCGATGACGACCGCGTTCAGGAAGGCCCCCTGGTCCACCCCACCCCACGGATCGGTCTCGTACACCGGGGAAACGGACCGCAGCCGGTTGCCGAGCGCGTCGACGACGGTCTGCAGCCGCGCCAGGCGGTCCCCCAGGTTCGAGCCGATGGACAACACGACCGTGCTCATGAGCCACCCCGGGTGCCCCGCCGCGACCTGCGCGCGACCACTGCGACATCGGCGAACTGGAGCGGGATCGGGGCGCTGGGTTTGTGCACGACGACCTCGACCGCGTGCACCCGTTCGTCGGTCATCACGTCCTCGGCTATCTCGGCGGACACCGTCTCGATGAGGTTCCTCGGGGTGCCGCCGACGATATCGGCGGCGCGCGCCGCGAGCACACCGTAGTCGTAGGTGTCCGTCAATTGATCCGAGGCCGCGGCCGCGGCGAGGTCGATCCACAGCGTGATGTCGATGACGAAGTCCTGGCCGTCGCGGCGCTCGTGGTCGAACACCCCGTGGTTGCCACGAACAGTCAAGCCGCGCAATTCGATTCGGTCAGCCACGATCCTCCCCTCCGGCGTTCCACGCCTCGACGACCTTCAGGGCGTCCGCGGACGCTCGCACGTCGTGGACCCGCACCCCCCACGCTCCATGGGTGGCAGCCAGGGCCGAGATGACCGCGGTGGCCGTCTCGCGTCCGTCGGGCGGGCGTACCTCGTCGCCGTCGGCGAGCAGTGTGCCGAGGAACCGTTTGCGCGAGGCGCCGATCAACACGGGGATCCCCGTGCTGACGAAGTCGGGCAACGCCCGCAGCAGCTGCCAGTTGTGCCGGCCGGTCTTGGCGAAGCCCAGACCGGGATCGATCACCAGGTTGGCCGGGTCCACCCCGGCGCCGACCGCATGATCGACCGCGCGGAGCAGCTCGTCGCGCACCTCGGCCACGACATCGCCGTACGGCGGCACGGTGTGCGGCTGCTCGGCTGCCACCGATCGCCAGTGCATCAGGATCCACGGCACCCCGGCCGACGACACCACCGCGGCCATGCCCGGGTCGGCGCGACCGCCGGACACATCGTTGACGATGCCGGCCCCGCTCTCCAGCGCGGCCGCAGCGACATCGGCGTGCATGGTGTCGATGCTGACGGTGACTCCTTGCGCGGCAAGCTCTTTGACGACGGGCAACACCCGGGACATCTCGACCTCGGCATCGATCCGGACCGCACCCGGCCGGGTGGACTCACCGCCGACATCGACTATCGCCGCTCCGTCGGCAACCAGACGCAAACCGTGCTCGATCGCGGTGCGCGGCGCCAGATACCGGCCGCCGTCGGAGAACGAGTCGTCTGTGACGTTCACGATCCCCATGACCCGCACGCGTGGACGACTCACTTTCGCAGGATGAGTTCCAGCGCCTCGGCCCGAGATGCATTGTCGGTCTTGAACTGTCCGCGCACGGCCGAAGTGGTGGTGACGGCGCCCGGCTTGCGGATTCCCCGCATCGCCATACAGAGGTGCTCGGCCTCCATCACCACGATGACGCCGCGGGGATCGAGTTTGCGCATCAATGCGTCGGCCACCTGACCGGTCAGCCGTTCCTGTACCTGCGGCCGCTTGGCGTAGAGGTCTACGACGCGGGCGAGCTTGGACAACCCCGTGACCCGCCCGTCCACCCCGGGGATGTACCCGACATGGGCCACGCCGTGGAACGCCACCAGGTGGTGCTCGCACGTCGAGTACATCGGAATGTCCTTGACCAGCACCAATTCGTCGTGCTGCTCGTCGAACGTGGTGTTGAGAACGTCGTCGGGGTTCGTGTAGAGCCCGGCGAACATCTCCTGGTAGGCCCGCGCCACCCGGCCCGGCGTGTCCGCCAGACCGTGGCGGTCCGGGTCCTCGCCGATGGCATACAGCAGCTCACGAACCGCCGCCTCCGCGCGCGCGTGATCGAACACGGGACGATTCACCGTCGCCGCGTGGGAGTTGGGCTGCGGCGTCGATGCCGCTGAAGCCCCAGTAGCCACGTGAGTCTCCGCTCGTAAGGGTCAGCCGCGTCCGGGCGGGTTGTGGTGCCGGCCCGTGTCTCCACCGCGGTTGTCCGGCCCGTCACCGCCCTCGGGTGCCGGCGGCTGGCCGTACTGCGGTGGGTACGGCTGGTACGGGTAGGGCTGCTGGTGGCTACCGGACTGCTGACCACCCGGGTAGCCCTGCGGCGCCCAACCTCCGGACGGCGGTGGAGGAGGCGGCGGGTACCACGGTCCCTGCGGCTGAGGTTGCTGCTGGCCCGGGTTCTGGGGCGGCCAACCCGGTGCGTGCCAACCGGCAGGGGCACCGTAATCGGGCTGTTTGGGCCCGGGGGCGGCATGCGCGCCGTTCGAACCGTTGGGCCCGCCCCCGTTCTGGCGCTCGGCCTCGCGGATGGCTTGCTTGAACGCGGGCTCGGGCAGCGGCTTCGGCCACTCCTCACCACGTTCGATGGCGAGCTCGCCGGGCGTCTTGATGGGCGGTTTGTCCGACGGGACGCGACCACCGAAATCGTCGAACGCGGTGATCCGCGGACGCTTCTTGACCTGGCCGAGGATCACCTCGAGCTCGGCGCGGTGCAGCGTCTCCTTCTCCAGCAGCTCGCCGGCCAGCACGTCGAGGACGTCACGGTTCTCGCTGAGAACCTCCCACGCCTCGGTGTGCGCGGCCTCGATCAGCTTGCGCACCTCTTCGTCGATCTCGCGCGCGACCTCGTGGCTGTAGTCGGCCTGGGTGCCCATCGAGCGCCCGAGGAACGGGTCACCGTGCTCGGTGCCATACTTCACCGCACCCAGCTTGGCGCTCATGCCGTACTCGGTGACCATGGCGCGGGCGATCTTGGTGGCCTGATCGATATCGGAGGACGCCCCGGTGGTGGGCTCGCGGAAGATCAGCTCCTCGGCGGCGCGTCCGCCCATGGCGAACACCAGCCGGGAGATCATCTCCGAGCGGGTCATCAGACCCTTGTCGTCCTCGGGCACGGCGACGGCGTGGCCGCCGGTACGACCGCGGGCCAGGATGGTGACCTTGTAGATGGGCTCGATGTCAGGCATCGCCCAGGCCGCCAGGGTGTGGCCACCTTCGTGATAGGCGGTGATCTTCTTCTCGCCCTCGCTGATGATCCGGCTCTTGCGGCGGGGGCCGCCGATCACCCGGTCGACGGCTTCCTCCATGGCGGCACCGGTGATGATGGTGCCGTTCTCGCGGGCGGTCAGCAGCGCCGCTTCGTTGATCACGTTGGCCAGGTCGGCGCCGGACATGCCAACGGTGCGCTTGGCCAGTCCGTCGATATCGGCGTCGGGGCCGATGGGCTTGCCCTCGGAATGCACCCGCAGCACGGCGCGGCGGCCGGCCAGGTCGGGGTTGGTCACCGGGATCTGCCGGTCGAAACGACCCGGGCGCAGCAGCGCGGGGTCGAGGATGTCGGGGCGGTTGGTGGCGGCGATCAGGATGACGCCCTGGCGTTCGCCGAAGCCGTCCATCTCGACGAGCAGCTGGTTGAGTGTCTGCTCGCGTTCGTCGTGACCGCCGCCGAGGCCGGCGCCACGCTGGCGTCCCACGGCGTCGATCTCGTCGACGAAGATGATGCAGGGGTTGTTCTGCTTGGCCTGCTCGAACAGGTCACGCACGCGGGAGGCGCCGACGCCGACGAACATCTCGACGAAGTCCGAACCGGAGATGGTGAAGAACGGCACGCCGGCCTCGCCGGCGACGGCGCGGGCCAGCAGCGTCTTACCGGTGCCGGGCGGGCCGTAGAGCAGCACGCCGCGCGGGATCTTGGCGCCCAGCGCCTGGTACCGCGACGGATTCTGCAGGAAGTCCTTGATCTCGTAGAGCTCCTCGACCGCCTCATCGGCGCCCGCGACGTCGGCGAAGGTGGTCTTGGGCATGTCCTTGGTGAGCTGCTTGGCCTTGGACTTACCGAAGCCGAAGCCCATCCGGCCACCGGACTGCATGCGGGAGAACATCACGAACAGGCCGACGAGCAGCAGCAGCGGCAGCATGTAGATCAACAGCGATCCCAGGACACTGCCCTGGTTCACCACCGTGTTGATCTTGACGTTCTTCTCGCTCAGATCGTTGAACAAGGTGACGCCGTACCCGGTGGGGTACTTCGAGATGATCTTGTCGGAGTTCTCGGTGTCGCCGTTGCCGTTCTTGAGCTCGAGTCGTACCTGTTGTTCGCGGTCGTCGATCTGTGCACTGTTGACGTTGTCGTCGGAGATCTGCGCGATCGCCACCGAGGTGTCCACGGGCTTGTACCCGCGGGTGTCATCAGAGAAGTAGAAAAAGGACCAGCCGAGCAGCAGGACTACGGCGATCACCGTGAGCGTGCGGATCAGGGTTTTACGGTTCATCAATATCGTCGGCCGGCATGCACTGTGTGCCGGTCAGGTCCTTCCAATGCGCGCGGGGAGAGCTTCCAGGTTACCGCTAGCCCAACGATCGGCAGTTCCCGCGGCCGCAAAACCCGACATTCCGCCGGGCTTCAAGGGGTTCTGAAAGCACCCAACGTGTGATTTGGTGGGACCGTGCGCACCTCAACCGAACGGTTAGTTGATACCAACGGGGTACGACTTTCGCTGGTCGAGGCCGGTGAGCCGGGTGCACCGGTGGTGGTGCTGGCCCATGGTTTCCCGGATCTGGCGTACACGTGGCGCTATCAGGTCGCCGCGCTGGCGGCGGCCGGATTCCACGTCCTGGCCCCGGATCAACGGGGCTACGGAGGCTCCAGTCGCCCGCCTGACGTCGAGGCCTACGACATCCACGCGCTCACCGGCGACCTGACCGGACTGCTGGACTGGGCAGGCGTCGAGCAGGCCACGATCATCGGCCACGACTGGGGTGCCATGGTGGCCTGGCACACCGCTCTGCTGCACCCGGACCGGGTGGCGGCCGTGGCCGGATTGAGCGTTCCGCCGGTGCCCCGGCCCCGCAGCCGCCCCACCGAGAAGTGGCGGGAGAAGTTCGGTGACGACTTCTACATGCTGCGGTTCCAGGAGCAGGGCCCGGCCGATGCCATGCTCGCCGCCGATGTGGCCACGACCATGCGCGGGCTGCTGGCCGGTGATCCGGCGGCTGCACTGCCCGGGTGGCTGAGCGTCGCGGACCTCGATGTCTATGTGCGCGAGTTCAGCCGCACCGGATTCACCGGCGGGCTGAACTGGTACCGCAACTACGACCGCAACTGGGAGACCACGCGGGAGCTCGAGACGGCCCGCATCACGGTGCCCGCCCTGTTCGTCGGCGGCAGCGCCGACCCGGTGCTGGGTTTCATGCGACCCGACCGCGCCACCGAGGTGGCGACGGGCCCGTACCGGGAGGTCATGCTCGACGGCGCCGGCCACTGGGTGCACCAGGAGCGCGCTGCCGAGGTGAACCGCATCCTGCTGGACTTCCTGAAAGGTGCGTCATGAGCCGGCCACTGAATTTCGGAGTGTTCATCACCCCGTTCCACCCGGTGGGGCAATCGCCGACGGTGGCGCTGGAGTACGACCTGGAGCGGGTGGTCGCCCTGGACCGCCTCGGTTTCGACGAGGCGTGGTTCGGTGAGCACCATTCCGGGGGCTACGAACTGATCGCCTGCCCCGAGGTGTTCATCGCCACCGCCGCCGAGCGCACCAAGCACATCCGGCTCGGCACCGGTGTGGTGTCGCTGCCCTACCACCACCCACTGATGGTCGCCGACCGGTGGGTGCTGCTCGATCACCTGACCCGCGGCCGGGTGATGTTCGGAACCGGGCCCGGAGCCCTGCCGTCGGATGCCTACATGATGGGCATCGACCCGGTGGAGCAGCGGCGGATGATGCAGGAGTCGCTGGAGGCCATCCTGGCGCTGTTCCGCGCGGCCCCCGACGAACGGGTCGACCGGCACACGGACTGGTTCACCCTGCGCGACGCCGCCCTGCACATCCGGCCCTATACGTGGCCGTACCCGGAGATCTCGACCGCCGCGATGGTGTCACCGTCGGGTCCACGCCTGGCGGGTGCGCTCGGAACGTCACTGCTGTCGTTGTCGATGTCGGTGCCCGGTGGTTTCGCCGCACTGGAGAACGCCTGGCAGATCGTCACCGAGCAGGCCCGAGCGGCCGGTCGCGACGAGCCCGACCGGGCCAACTGGCGGGTGTTGGGCATCGTGCACCTGGCCGACACCCGAGAGCAGGCGATCGACGACTGCACTTACGGCTTGCAGGACTTCGCGAACTACTTCGGCGCGGCCGGCTTCGTTCCGCTGTCCAATACCGTTGACGGGTCCCCTCAGACCGCGCGCGAGTTCGTGGCCGACTACGCCGCCAAGGGCAACTGCTGTATCGGCACCACCGACGACGCGATCTCCTACATCACCGGCCTGCTGGAGCAGTCCGGCGGCTTCGGCACGCTGCTGCTGCTCGGACACGACTGGGCCGACCCCGAGGCCACCTACCACTCCTACGATCTGTTCGCGCGCAAGGTGATACCACATTTCAAGGGTCAGCTCACCGCACCGCGCGCCTCACACGAATGGGCCAAGGGGAAGCGGGACCAGCTGTTGGGCCGCGCCGGCGAAGCGGTGGTGAACGCCATCAAAGAACATGCGCAGGGAGTTGAGAAATAGTGCGCGCCAGCGCATTACGCGATGGCCACATGGTTCTGCGCGACGACGTGCCCGAACCGGTGCCCGGGCCCGGCCAGGTGCTGGTGACAGTCCGGGCGTGCGGTATCTGCGGTTCCGATCTCCACTTCGCCGAACACGGGCACGAGATGCTCGAACTGGCCGAGCAGGTACGCGACGTGCCCATGCCCCGCGATATCGACCTCGCCGCCGATGTGTTCCTGGGACACGAGTTCAGCGCCGAGATCCTGGAGGCGGGACCGGACACCGCGGCGCCGCCGCCGGGGACCCTGGTCACTTCACAGCCGATTCTGTTGACGGGCAACAAGATCGACGGGATCGTCTTCAGCAATTCCGTGGTGGGCGGTTACGCCGAACGGATGCTGCTGTCGGCGCCCCTGCTGCTCACCGTGCCGAACGGCCTGGATGCGCAGCGAGCTGCGCTCACCGAACCGCTGGCCGTCGGCGTGCACGCGGTGAACAAGTCCCGGGTGCGGCTCGGCGAGACGGCCTTGGTGATCGGTGCGGGCCCGGTGGGGATCTCGATCATCGCCGCGCTGCGGATGACCGGTGTCGAGCACATCGTGGCCGCCGACTTCTCTCCGACGCGCCGCGCACTCGCCGAGACCATGGGAGCGCACCAGACCGTGGACCCCGCGCAGGGATCACCTTTTGATGTGGTGCGCCCCGCCGTCGTCTTCGAGGCGGTCGGCGTACCCGGCATCATCGATGAAGCGTTGCGGATGGCTCCGGTGAGCAGCCGGTTGATCTCGGTGGGGATGTCGATGCAGCCGGACACCGTGCGACCGGCGTTCGCCGCGATGAAGAACATCAGCGTGCAGTTCGTCTTCGGCCACACCCCACAGGAATTCGCGCACGCACTGACAGCGATAGCGGACGGCGTGGTCGATGTGGCGCCGATGATCACCGGCACCGTGGGGCTCGACGAAGTGGGTGCGGCATTCGAGGGCCTGGCCGACCCCGAACGGCATTGCAAGATCCTGGTGACGCCCTAAATCTGTGAGCCGCGCCATTGTCGCAGGTCACGTGATGAGAATAACGCCTTGTCGAGGAAGCACTCGCGCTCTTCGCCCCGTTGAATGGGAGACAACGACTACACGAGATTCGAAGAAGGCAAGCGTGACTTTCACCCAGCGACTGCAAAAGATCCGTACCGACATTTCCGAGATCGTGGAGGTGACCCGGATCGGGTTGGCGTTGCAGAACCGTGAGATCACCGCCGAGCAGGCCTCCGAGGCCATCTCGCGTGTCGGCATCCGTCGCGACGATCTCGAACTCGCCTCCGACTGAGCCTCACCACCCCAGCACAACTGTTCCGAGAAGCCCCGGTTCACGAATTGCGTTGGAAGGCCAAGACGCCCGGCCCACGCACCTGAACACACCCGTCACTAGGGTGCAGTGCATGGCCATCCGCCCCGCCGCGCTCGCCGATGTCGCCGGCATCGAGCAGCTGGTGCACGCCGCGTACGCCCCGTATGTCGAGCGCATCGGCCGGCCGCCGGCCCCGATGACCGCCGACTATCACGCGGCGGTCACCGGCACCGACCAGGTGGACGTCCTCGTCGACGACGGGGCGTTGGCGGGAGTGCTCGTCACCGTAGCCGAACCCGACCACCTGCTCATCGAGAACGTGGCCGTGGCTCCCTGGGCGCAGGGCCGCGGGCACGGCCGCGCGCTGCTGGCCCACGCCGAGGCGCAGGCACGCCAACGGGAGCTCCCCCAGCTACGGCTGTACACCAATGCGTTCATGACCGAGAACCTGGTGCTCTACCCGCGACTTGGGTACGTCGAAGTGGACCGGCGCACCGAGAACGGATTCGACCGGGTGTACTTCGTCAAGACCGTGCGTTCTTGAGCGCCCACTCCAGCGCGTAATCGGCGACTTCCTCCCACCCGGGCGCGGCGCAGGTCCAGTGGTCGCGGTCGGGGAACTCATGGAAATCCGTGATGGCCTTGGACTTGTGGTAGTGCTTGGCGTTGGACCGGTTGACCGAGGCCGGCATGATGTGGTCCTTACCGCCGGCGATGAACAGCAGCGGCGCCCGCTCGTCACGGCTGTAATCCACCCACGTCTCCTGGTGTCCCGGCTTGAAATTGGCGATCAGGCCGTAGGCCCACACCCAGTTGCCCGGTGCCGCGATGGCATACCGTTCCCACACCTTCTTCGACTCCTCGGCCGACAGGGTGTTGGTGAACGCGTAGTGGAACTCCTCGGGTGTGAACCCGACCGCCCGGTGGTAGTTCGCCGGGTTCTTCAACGCCGGGAACAACGACTTCACCTGTGACAGCGGATTGACCCGAACCCCCTCGGTGGGAGCCGAATCCACCACCACGGCGGCCGCACCGAGGTTGCGGTCCACCAGCAACTGGGTGAGCGTCCCGCCGAACGAGTGACCCATGATGATCGGCGGCGTGTCCAGGGCGGTGATCACCGAGGCGAGATGGTCGACGGTCTCCGGCACGGTGAGATCGGCGATGATGTCCGGATTCTCCCGCAGCGCTTCGACTTCGATCTCGAAGCCCGGGTACGCCGGCGTCAGCACCTTGAAGCCCTTGGCCTCGAAATGGGCCACCCAGCCTTCCCACGACCGGGGCGTCATCCACAGTCCGTGTACCAGTACGACGGTGTCGGGTGTTGTCATGATCGGTCTCCTGTCAGCATGGTGGAACCGTAGGAATCCGCGGGCCCGGCTGGTCGACTGTGCGTGCACGCTTCTGTTCTGTCCGCGACAATCACCGTTGTGGCCACGATCCTGGACCTCAATGCGCTACCGCCGCATGAGCGCGTGGACGCCTTCGCCGCCACCGTCGTCGACCGCACCGTGCCCAGCCGGTTCGATGTGACACCCCTCGGGACGGTCGAAGGCTCCATCGAGTGGACCGCGCTGGGCCCGGTGAGCCTGCTGCGGACCGAAGTCACGGCGGCCCAGACGATGACGCGGCTGGCCGGCCATGTCCGCCGCGGCGCCCCCGAGACCCTCTCGATCGCCCTGCGCCGTCACGGTTCTGCATTCCAGGACCAATTCGACGTATCCAGGACACTGCATCCCGGCGATCTGTACTGCACCGACCTGAGCGCACCGTTTCACTACGCCAACACCGACGGTGGTACCGGTATCGGGCTGCAGATACCGTTCGACCGCATCGGCCTGCCCGTCGACACCATCCGCCGCGGCGCACCCCGGCTGCCCACCAGCCCGGTGTATCCCGTCATACGCGATCAGTTGGTCGAATTGACGCATATCGCAACTACTTTGGGTGATCCGGTGTCGGCCGACGCGGCCGGCGCAGTGGTGCTCGAATTGACCAGGGCCGTACTGGCCAGCGCGTCCGGCGACGAGCGCTACGGCGCCGGCGCGCTGGCGGAGACGGCTTTTGCCAGGGTGCGCCACCACGTGCGGGCGCACCTGAGCGATGCCGCGCTCGATGCGGCGTCGGCCGCTGCTGCCGTTGGCATCTCGCCGCGCCGCTTGTACCGCCTCTGCCAGGACAACGGGGTGCGTTTCGAGCAGTGGATCATCACCGCCCGGTTGGACCGCGCCAAGGTGCTACTGCGGTCACCCGGTGCGGCCACGCGCAGTATCTCGTCGATCGCGGCGGCGTGCGGTTTCACCGATCCGTCGTATTTCGCCAGGAGGTTTCGCGCCGCCACCGGCGTCACCCCGCGGGACTGGCGCGCCGGCGCATCCGGTACTCCCGCGGCGTCACCCCGTACCGAGCACGGAAGCGACGGCCGAAGTGGGTCGGATCGCTGAAGCCGGAGCGGCGGGCGATGTTCGCCACCGTCACATGATCAGAGCCGGGGTCGCTCAGCTGGTCGCGTGCCGACTCCAACCGTTTCACCAGGATCCAGTCGGCCAGGCTCATCGCTTCCGTACGGTGGCGTGCCCAGACGTTGTAGAGCTGCCGGACCGAGATGTGGTGAGCCGCGGCGATCATCTCGGGCCCCAGCGCAGGGTCTGTCAAACGCGACTGCACGAACAACCTGATCCTGTCGAACAAACTGTCCTGCATCGCTTGTCGCTGCCGGGCGTCGCCGCCGGCTGCGCAGATGACCGCCCGCACCAGGGTGACGGTGGTGGCGGCAAGCCCGGGAAGGGCCTCCGGCGCCTCCCGCGCCGTGCGCGCCAGACTGGTCAGGTACGCACACGCCAAGGCGTGCAGCGGCGCGTCCGGGGACAGGTTCCGGCTCGCCCCGATCACCGTGTCGACGGGGACGTCGAGCACCGCCCGGTCCATGTTGATCGCGATCGTGGTGCCGGAATCCCAGCGCCGATGATCGTAGGCAGACCCCTGGTGCACCAGGACCAGCGACGGCGTGGCCGGTTCTGCGTGGTCGGACCGGAACTGATGGAACGTCCACCGTCCCGCCGGCAACAACGTCAGCCCCACCCGGTCCGGATCCGCCACGCGCACGTGACGGGCGGTGCGCTCCAGCCAGATTCCGGTGCCGTCCCGTTGCATCAGTGTCGACCCGGCGTCATCGAGCTCCCACAGCTGCAGGCGGGCCGAGACGTCGTGAGCGGGTAACGGTGTCACGTTGGCGGGCACCCCCGCGACACGCATACCTTCGCGCAAGGCTTCGGCGCGGTCGGCCGCGGGCAACTCCGCGGTGTCCAGAACCAGCGCCACGGCACAGATTCTGGTGGACGCAGCACCAAACCGCTAGATCGCGGGCGACGCAACTTCTCCTCACGGACTCGTTGCACCCCGCAAGCGGGTGTGCTCCCGGCCCGCGCATCCTCGTCGCGCTAGGGTTCTCAGTCATGCGCCCCGCCGCGAACTCGCGCTTCTCTCTCGTCATGCTCGCCGGTTTGTCGGCCGCCGCGCTCACCGCGTGCGACGCCGCCCCACCTGCCCCGCCACTGCCCGGTGATGCGCCCCGCCAGGTGACGGTGGTCGGCGAGGGCGAAGTACAGGGCACCCCCGACACACTCACCGCCAGCGCCGCGATCAGCTTCCTGGCCCAGGACGTCACCACCGCGATGAATCAGACCAACGAGCGGCAGCGGGCGGTGTTCGACGGGCTGGTCGAAGCCGGCATCGACCCCGAGGACATCGCCACCACCAACGTCAGCGTCCAGCCGCAATACGGACCGGACGGAGTGTCGTCCCCCGTCGGCTACGAGGCCAGCAATTCGATGGACGTCACCATCCGCGATGTCAGCGTCGCCTCGCGGGTCCTGGCGCTGATCGTCTCCAACGGCGGTGACGCCACCCGGATCAACTCGGTGAACTTCTCCATCGACGACGACTCCCAGTTGGTGAAGGACGCCCGCACCCGCGCTTTCGAAGATGCCCAGGCGCGCGCCCAGCAGTACGCCGATCTGTCCGGTCTGGAACTGGGCAAGATCATCTCGATCTCCGAAACCGGCGGTGGTACACCACCTCCGACGCCGATGCCGATGGAGCGGGCGATGGCCAGCCCGGTTCCGCTGTCCCCCGGTCAGCAGACGGTGTCGTTCTCCGTCACAGCGATCTGGGAGCTGGGTTAGTTGCGCTAGCTTCCGACGGCGGAGATCTCCACGGGCAATCCGTTGAGCACCGCGGTACCCGACAGCGGGTCCAGGTACGTTCCGTCGTTGAGTTGGTTGACGTTCACCCCGGGCTGAGTAGCCGCGACCTCCAGCCGCGTCCCGTCCTGACCGTGGCCCCACCCGTGCGGGATGGACACCACGCCGGGCCGGATCGTGTCGGTGACCTCCACCGGAACGGTCAGCTCGCCGCCGGGGCCCTTCACCACGGCCACCTCACCGAGTCCCAGCCGGTGCGCGTCATCCGGATGGATCTGCAATGTGCACCGGTTGGTTCCGCCGGCCAACGCAGGCAGGTTGTGCATCCAGCTGTTGTTCGAGCGCAGATGACGGCGCCCGATCAGCACGAACCCGTGCGGACTGTGGTGCAGCACGCCGGCCAACCGCGCGGCGTCGGCCACCAATACCTCGGGAGCGAGTTCCACTGTGCCGGAGGCGGTTCGGAGCACCTCAGGGATCCGCGGCTGCAGCGGTCCGAGGTCGATGCCGTGCGGGGCAGCCTTCAGCTTCGCCAAGTTCAGACCGTCCGGATCGGCCCCGAAGCCGTCACCGTAGGCGCCCAGCCGCAACATCATGTCCAGCCGGCGCTCGTACCCCGGCCCGTCGGGCAGCAGCGCGGTCAGCTCGTCGACCTCACGGCCGGCAACCGGTGACTGCGGGTCGGCGACCGCCTTGCCCAGTGTCATCGCGATGACCTGCTGGTCGGCCAGATCCGGGTCGGCGTCCAACCCGGCGCCCATGACGAGTAGCGCCACGCGCGAAAGGATTTCGGGCTCGCTGGGCCGGTCCTGCAGCGGCAGCACCGGCGGCGAGTACCGGGCGTTGTTGCGGACGGCGACGTTGTTGAGTGCGAAGTCGAAGTGTGCGGCCTGCGACGGCGGTGGCGGTGGCAGGATGACGTCGGCGTGCCGGGTGGTCTCGTTGAGGTACGGGTCGATGCTCAGCATGAACCCGATTCCCTTCAGCGCCGCGGCCAACCGCTGCCCGTCGGGTGCCGACAGCACCGGATTGCCCGCCACCGTGATCAACGCCTGGACCTGACCTTCACCCGGGGTGTCGATCTCCTCGGCCAGCGCGGTGGCCGGGAACTCCGAGGCGACTTCCGGAAAACCGGAGACCCGGCTGTGCCAGCGCCCGGTGGAGAAACCGCGTCCCGGCTTCGGCGCCCGCGGAGCGTGTGCGGTGGGCCCGAGCGGGAACATCGCGCCGCCGGCGCGGTCGAGGTTTCCGGTCAGGACGTTGATGACATCGATCAGCCAACTGCCCAGGGTGCCGAACTCGACGGTCGACGTACCGATTCGGCCGTAGACCGCGCATCTGGGCGCAGCGGCGATGGAGCGTGCCAGGTCGCGGATGTCGTCGACCGTCACGCCGCAGTACGGCGCCACGGCAGGCGGCGGGAAATCGGCGGCCAACGCGCGAACCTGCTCGATGCCGCTGACGTGGTCGGCGATCCCACCCAGGTCCGGGGACACCAGGCCCTCGGCGAACAGCACGTTGACCACCGCGAACAACAAGGCGGCATCGGTACCGGGCCGGGGCGCCAGGTGGCAGTCGGCGAGTTCTGCGGTGCGGGTGCGGCTGGGATCGATGACGGTGAGCCGGCCGCCGCGTCGGCGTAACGCCTTGAGCTTGCCGCCGAAATCGGCGGCGGTGGCCACGCTGCCGTTGGACACCAACGGGTTGGCACCGATGATCACCAGGTGGTCGGTGCGGTCGATATCAGGAACCGTGAAGGCAAACGCGTTGCCGTACAAGTAGCCCTGCGCCACCTGTTTGGGCATCTGATCCAACGTGCTGGCGCTGAACACGTAGCGGGTGGCCAACGCCTTGATCACCAACGGTGCATACAGCGCGCCTGCGATGGTGTGGGCGTTCGGGTTCCCGAGGTAGACGGCGACCTGCCGGCCGGGCACCGCGCCGAGACCGTCGGCCACCGCGCGGAACGCCTCCTCCCACGTGGCCTCCACCAATTCGCCGTCGCGGCGCACCAACGGGCCGGTGAGTCGGTCCGGATCGCCGTCGAGTTCGGCGAAACTCGCGCCCTTGGGGCAGATGAAACCCGCACTGAACACGTCGTCGCGATCACCACGCGCACCGGTGATCGTCTGACCATCGACAGTGAGGACCAGGCCGCAGGTGGCCTCACACAGTGGACAGATACGCAGAGCTGTGCGAGACATCGGTGCCCCCGGGCTGTTAGTGGGTGTAGACCTTCGGCTCCAGTGTCCCGATGTAGGGAAGATCCCGATAGCGTTCCGCGTAATCGAGGCCGTACCCGACGACGAACTCGTTGGGGATGTCGAAACCGATGTAGGTGATGTCGACGTCCGCCCGCACCGCTTCGGGTTTGCGCAGCAAGGTGCAAACCCGCAGCGACCGGGGACGCCGGGTGGCCAGGTTGCGCAGCAACCAGGACAACGTGAGACCGGAGTCGACGATGTCCTCGACGATCAGCACGTCGCGGTCGTTGATGTCGCGGTCGAGGTCCTTGAGGATGCGGACCACGCCCGACGACGAGGTGGACGATCCGTAGGAGCTGACGGCCATGAACTCCAGCTGCGTCGGCAGCGGGATGGCGCGGGCCAGGTCCGTGACGAACATGACCGCACCCTTGAGCACGGTGATCAGCAGCAGATCCTGGTCAGCGGAGGCGTCGCGATAGTCGGCGCCGATCTGCGCGGCCAGTTCGGCAGTCTTGCTTTGTATGTCTTCTTCGGAGAGCAACACCGATTTGATGTCCCCGGGATACAACTCGGCAGTATGCGCAGGCACGCCCACAGCCTAGCGCTGCCGTCCGACTGGTTCTGCGTAGAGCACCAACAGTTCGTTTCGGCGCCCCGCGAACAGGCGCCGCTGTCGCTGCGGACTGGGCACCGCCACTCCACCCTGCCCGCGCCATGCGGTGAGCAGCGCGTCGACGGCCAGCAGTTGCTTGGCGGTCAGCCCGACCGCTCCCCCGGCCAACAACCAGAGCCGCAGCACCCGCCGGCGCAGCGCGGCGGGCAGTTCGACCAGGGCGGCGACGGCCAGTCCGTCCCCGTCGCGGGCTCGTTGCCAGGCGTCGTGGGCCAGGGCATCGAGAACTTCGCCGTCCTCCTGCAGCGCGGTGGCGGTACGTGCCAGCGCCGCGGCCACGCCACCGCCGAGGACCTCCTCCAGCAGCGGCAGTACCTCGTGGCGCAGCCGGGCGCGGGTGAATCGGCCATCGGTGTTGTGGGGGTCGTGCCACGGAGTCAGTTCCAGCGCAGCACACGCCGCTTCGGTGGTATGGCGTCTCAGCTGCAACAGCGGGCGACACCACGGCGGGTCATAGGGCCTTATGCCGGCGATGGAGCGTGGGCCCGAGCCGCGGCCCAGCCCCAGGAGCACCGTCTCGGCCTGGTCGTCGAGGGTGTGCCCGATCAGCACGGGCGCGCCTGCGCGGGCCTGTTCCAGTGCGGCATAACGCGCGGTGCGCGCCGCCGCCTCGAGTCCGCCCTCGGTGCCGACGGTCACCGAAATGACTTGCGCATCAATACATCCCAATGAAATCGCCTGTGCTCGGGCCTTTTCGGCGACGGCGCCGGAGCCGGCCTGCAGACCGTGATCGACGATGAGCGCGGTGGTGGGCCGCACCCGGGCCGCCGCCGCCGTGAGCGCCAGGGAGTCCGCTCCCCCGGACAGTGCCACGCACCACTGATCAGCTCCGGTGAGGTACCGCTGCGCGAAATCGGCGACCGCGAAGGCGATCTCACCTACAGGACTCTGTCGATCCATTTCTCGGGGTGATCGATCTCGTCGGGCAGCGGCAACGTCTCACTGCTGGTCCACACCGCGTTGAAGCGGTCCATGCCCACGCGACCCACCACGTCGTCGACGAACGCCTTACCCCTGGTGTACTGGGCGAGCTTGGCATCGACTCCCAGCAGGGCGCGCAGAATCCGTTGCAGCGGCGGCTGTTTGCGCTTCCTGCGCTCCTCGAAGCGGTGCCGGATGGAGGCCACCGACGGCACCACCGCCGGACCCACCGCATCCATCACATGGTCGGCATGGCCCTCCAGCAGTGTGCCGAGCACCAGCAACCGGTCGAGCGCCTGGCGTTGCGGCTCGGACTGCACCGCCCGCATGAAGCCCAGAACGCCCGCCGAATCGGGATTTTCGACACCTTCGCGGCGTTGTTTGATGAAGTCGGCGAGCCGGCCCACCACGGCCGTCACGTCGTCGCCACCATCGGCGGTCAGCACTTCCAGCGTGGACGACATGTAACCGGCCAGCCAGGGGTTGGCGGTGAACTGGACCCGGTGCGTCACCTCATGCAGGCAGACCCACAGTCGAAAGTCCTTGGGCGACACGCGGAGTTGACGTTCCACGGCGATGATGTTGGGGTACACCAGCAGCAGGCGACCTCCGCCGCCGTCCGTCGATGACACGAACGGGTCGTACTGGCCGAGGATGCCCGAGGACACGAACGCCAGCACCGCTCCGGTCTGCGCGCCGGTGACGCGGCCGGTCAGAAAACCCTTCGGGCTGGCCGCACCGCCCGTCATCACGCGCATCGACTCCGTTGCCGCCTTGATCCACTCCGGACGGTCGACGATGAGCGCGTCGGGAACGGGTCCCGGTGTGGCGAGCCGGGTGACGTCGCGCACCGGCGGTTCAGCCGCCTGCGAAGACTCCGCGAGCTGAGAGATCGCTTGCCTGCGTGTGTATTCGGTGACAGGTGGAGCAGACCGCGCGAGTTTCGCCCCGACCGTGGCGGCGAATCCCCAGTCGACGGCCTGCCCGATGGCGGCGGCTCCGGACGTTCCGCTCATTTGTCGCACCCACACGACCGTAGCGTGGCCGCCAGGGTGTCGAGGGCCACGCGCCCCGTCGGGCCGGCGTCGTTGGAGACGAACGCGAAGGTGAGCACACGGCCGCTGGCGTCGGTGATCACACCTGCCAGCGTATTCGTGCCCGTCAAGGAGCCGGTCTTGGCCCGCAGCCAACCGGCCGCCGTGCGGGTGGTGTTGTCGAGGTAGCGGTTCGACAGAGTGCCGCTGCCTCCCGCGATGGGCAGAACGTCGAGCAGCGGGCGCAACCGGGGGTGATCGGGTCCGGCCGCCGCCCCGATCACCTCGTCGAGCGTGCGGGCCGTCAGCCGGTCATCGATGGAAAGACCGCTGGAATCCATCAGCCGCGCGCCGGTGAGGTCGATGTCCACCCCGCGTAACTGTTCGAGCACCGCGTCCACCGCTCCGGCGAAGCTGAGCGGATGACCGGTGGCCGCGGCCACCTCCCGCCCGATGGTCTCGGCCATCACGTTGTCCGAGGCGTTCATCATCTGGCGCAGCCGTTCGATCAGCGGGGCGGACTGCACCGAGGCAAGTTCTCTGCCGTTCTGCGAACCGTTGACGAGTGTGACCTGCCCCGGGTCGATGCGCAGCGCCGTCGCCAGCGCCCGGCCGGCGTCCAGCGCGGGGGTGCGGGATCGCCGGGAGTCGAAGCTGGTGGGCTGGGTGCGGCCGGCGTCGAGCATCACCGACTGGATGGGGGCGATGTCCCCGCCGTCGATATCCGCCGGGTCCCAGCCCGGAGCCATGTCGGGGCCGCGGAACAGCGAGGTGTCGACCTGCACCGAGGTGGCCCTGACCCCGCTCTTGCGCACCTGGGCCACCAGGTCGCTGATCCGGGCGGCGTCGCGGTACCAGGTGTCCTCGTCGGCCGGCGCCGCCGACAGCACCGGATCGCCGCCGCCCACCAGCACGATCACGCCGGGCCGGGGTCCGGCGACGACCTTGGTGGTCAGCCGCGCGTCGCGGTCCAGCGCCAGCAGCGCGGCGGCCGCGGTCAGTGACTTGTTGGTCGACGCCGGTTGCATCGGGATGTTGTCCCGCTGCTGCCACAGCTCCTCGCCGGTCTCGGCGTCGGTGATCCGCCCGGTGAGGTTGCCCAGGTTCGGATCGGCCAGCGCCGCGGTGAGGGCGCGGGCCAGCCCTGTCTGGGTGGGCGTCGGGGCGCCGTCGGCGACGGGGATGACGGCAGGATCCGCCGTCACGGGCGCGGGCTCCGCGGTGATCCGCGGGTCGGGCTGCTTGCTGCCCCCGGTGACCAGTGCGGCCACCGCGACGATGATGGCGACGATCACCAGCACGCCGGCACCGACCGCCACGTGTGTGGACCGCCGCCACCGACCAGGACGCATGCACTGCAGAGTATCCCTCCGATAAGGTCTGTCCGGACGACCACAGACCCGAAGGAGCCGTGCGGCGTGGAATTCGACGTGACCATCGAGATCCCGAAAGGGCAGCGCAACAAGTACGAGGTGGACCACGAGACCGGACGGGTCAAGCTGGACCGCTACCTCTACACGCCGATGGCCTACCCGACCGACTACGGCTTCATCGAAGACACCCTCGGCGAAGACGGCGACCCGCTGGACGCGCTGGTGCTGCTCCCGGAGTCGGTGTTCCCCGGCGTGCTGGTGGAGGCCCGACCGGTCGGCATGTTCAAGATGGTCGACGAGGCCGGCGGCGACGACAAGGTGCTGTGCGTTCCGGCCGGCGACAAGCGCTGGGACCACATCCAGGACATCGGTGATGTGTCCAGCTTCGAGCTCGACGCCATCAAGCACTTCTTCGTGCACTACAAGGACCTCGAGCCCGGCAAGTACGTCAAGGCCGCCGACTGGGTGGGCCGGGAAGAGGCCGAAGCCGAAGTGCAGCGCTCGGTCGAGCGCTTCAAGAACTCCGGTCACTGAGTTTGCACGGTCTTAACATGCCGTAACTCGGGTGTGTCCTCGGGCTCCGATCATGGGCTGGTGCTGATGCATCAAGGAATCGGCCTCGCGACGTTCAACGCGATGCCCGAGCGGCGCGCCATGCACGCCCTGTTTGAGTGCTGCAACGATGTGGCACTGGCCCGCGAGCTCGCCCGCGGACGCGCGTACGACTGCCACGACGCCTTGTTCCGGCGCGCTGACGCCCTGCTGTTCTCGCTACCGGACACCGCGATCGACAGCATCCTCGAGGCGTATCCGCAGATGGGTGCCCGCCCCCGCAGTACCAAGTCCGCGGCTGAGCAGTGCGCGGTGTGGAACGACGACGACGCGGTGATGGCCGAGCTGCGGGCCGGCGCCGCGCGGTACCGCCAGCAGTTCGGATTCGAGTTCGTCATGTATGTGGGCGGTATGGGCTGCGACGCGGTGTCGGTCGCGCTGACCGACCGGTTGCACAACGATCTGGAGACCGAGCGCAAAGTGGTGCGCAACGAGTTGGCCAAGATCAACCGGACCCGGCTCGAGCGCATGCTCGGTCCCGAGGGCGGTTATCAGAACTGGTAGCCAGACCCTCGCCGAGGGTTCCGGCGCCACGGTGACACCCGAAACCCGTTCGGGGCCATGCCATCTCGTCGCTGTACACACGTGCGCCCGTCCATCGGACGGCGCCGTGGCCCGCCTGCGATTGTTCGGCGCACTCACGGGCAGCGGCCTGCGGACGCTACAGGATCGGTGACAAGCAGCGCCTAGTCTGGGCTGGGTGGAACCTCTGCTTCATTTCGCGGAGAACTTCTGGTGGCTGGTGTTCCCGCTCAGCGGCGTCCTCGGTGGTGCGTGGAAGGCGGTGTCCGCCGCCAATGAACGCCGCGCCGAGCGCCGGCTCGAGCGTTACCGCATCAAACAGCAGACCAAGGTCGCGATGGCCGAGGCCGCAGGCCGCAGCCGCGAAACCGATGCCCTGCACCGGCGAGAAGTCCAGAAGCTGCTCGCGCAGCACGACGAAACGGACAACCGCTGGCTGTCCTACGAGATGGATGTGGCCAAGCTGCTGGACTTTCCGTTGATGACCGACATGCGCGACCCGCTGACCGCGCACTTCCATCGAGCCAAGCGACGGGCGGATCTGCTGCGCCCGGACAGCGTTGACGACCTGATGGGTGACCGCGCGGCCCAGCTCGAGTACCGCGACGCGGTGCACGAATACGTGGGTGCCTTCGACGTCGCGGAGACCGAGGCGATTCGGCGCAGGCGCAGCGATTTCTCCTCCACCGACCAGGACCGGCTGGCCCGGGCGCAGAACCTGCTGCGGCTGGCCTCCGATGGTGGTGCGACGTTCGCCGAACGCCAGAACGCCTACGCGCGGGCGCGCACCGAGCTCACAGGGCTGATCGCGTTACCTGCAGCGACGGTGGCCGGCATCGAACGGCGGGTGATCGGCGAGCTCGAGGCGTGAGCAGGCCGCCGTCTGTTCAGGCAGCGGTCTGCAGGCGCGCGGCCACTCGTTGGAGAGCCGCCTCACCAAGAGAGCGCGCGTCCTGCTGCGGTACAGCCGAGATGAGCGTGACGCCGTCGGCCACACCGGCGAGATAGATGTCGGCGATCAGACCGGCCAGACCATCGAGGGTGCCGGCGTAGGCCAACGTGTCGGCAGCATCGTCCTCGAGGTCGGCCAGTCGACGCTGCGCCGAGCGGAAGTCGTCGTCCACCACCACGGTCAGATCAACCACCGCCGCCCCCGCCAACCGACGGCGGGCACGCTGCGCCTGTTGCAGATCCGCCGCGCTGAACCTGACGGCGGGCTGCCCGCCCGCCGTCAGTTCGGTCCAGTCCGCATCGGCAACAAACACTCGCAACGCACGTTGATGGCCCACGCCACCGACGCTAAACGACCGTCGGCACCCTGTCAGTGGTTGGGATCAGCGGGAGGCGAAGTCTCGGGCGCGCCCTTCTTGGCATCGGTGCGGGTCTTGTACAGGCTCGCGACCGTGGTGATGAGCAGCGTCACGATGATCACGCCCAGGCTGAGCAGGGTCGGGATCTCCGGCACGTGCACGTGCTCGCCGCCGTTGATGAACGGCAACTCGTTCTCGTGCAGCGCGTGCAGGAACAGCTTCACACCGATGAAGGCAAGGATGAACGCCAGTCCGTAGGACAGGTACACCAGTCGCTTGACCAGGCCACCCAGCAGGAAGTACAGCTGGCGCAGACCCATCAACGCAAAGACGTTGGCCGCGAAGACCAGGTACGGCTCCTGGGTCAACCCGTAGATCGCCGGGATCGAGTCCAGCGCGAAGATCAGGTCGGTGGTACCGAGTGCGACGATCACCAGGAACATCGGCGTCATCAGCTTCTTGCCATCCTCGCGGATCCAGAGCTTCAGGCCGTCCCACTTGTCGGTGGTGTTCAGGTGGTTGCGGGCGAACTTGACCACCGCGTTGTCGCCGTCGTCGTCGTGGTCGGTGTCCCGGATCAGGTTCCACGCCGTGTACACGAGGAACAGGCCGAAGATGTAGAACACCCACGAGAACTGGTTGATCGCCACCGCACCGAGGGCGATGAAGATGCCGCGGAAGATCAGCGCCAGGATGATGCCCACCATCAGGGCTTCCTGCTGGTACTTCCTGGGCACGTTGAAGCTGGCCATGATGATGATGAAGATGAACAGGTTGTCCACGGACAGGCTGTACTCGGTGAGCCAGCCGGCGAAGAACTCCAGGCCGTACTGACCGCCGTGATAGAACCAGGTCCACAGGCCGAAGGCGATGGCCAACCCGACGTAGACCGACAGTGCTTTACCGCACTCTTTCATGGTCGGTTCGTGCGGATTCCGGGCGATGACGATGACATCGAAGATGATGATCGCGATCGTCACGCCGAGGGTGATGGCCCATTCGAGCCCCGAAACATTCATACAGAAAAGCCTCCGGTCGTCAGCAAAACGCCAGAGGTCTCTTCCACCGCTGCGTTACGCAGTTAGCGGTCCACGGCGCCGGTCGTCCGTATGGACGGTCGACGTGATGACGACACCGCAGCGAAGGAATACTCCCCTCTGACGCACATTCTGTCAGGTGGTCTCGAACTTTCGCCAAACGGAGTACCCACCCGGGGCGCGCGCAGCACTCCGCGGACATATCCGACGCCTAGGATCCACAGCTGTGTCAGCCGCTCTCACGCCCGGAATCCCGTCGCAGTACCTGCTGTCGACGTCGGCACCCAAGCCCCGGACGCTGATCGACATCCTCTACGACAGCGCGGAGAGATTTCCCGACTCACCCGCCATCGACGACGGCACCGTCCAGCTCACCTACAGCGAGCTCATCGCCGATATCGAGGACAGTGTGGCGTGGCTGGCCGCCCGCGGCATCGGCCGCGGCGACCGCATCGGGATCCGGATGCCGTCGGGCACCTACGCCCTCTACGTCGCGATCCTGTCGGCTCTGGCAGCCGGGGCGGCGTACGTTCCGGTGGACGCCGACGACCCTCCGGAGCGCGCCGACCTCGTCTTCGGCGAGGCCGACGTGGTGGCGGTGATCACCGAGGCCGGCCTGCAGCGGCGCACCGGCTCATCCCGCGGCTGGCGTGCGGCCGCACCGCTGGGCCGCGACGACGCCTGGATCATCTTCACCTCCGGCTCGACCGGCACCCCCAAGGGCGTGGCCGTCACCCACCGCAGCGCCGCCGCGTTCGTCGACGCCGAAGCCCAGATCTTTCTCAAGGACAACCCGATCGGCCCCGGCGACCGCGTGCTGGCCGGACTGTCGGTGGCATTCGACGCTTCCTGCGAGGAGATGTGGCTGGCGTGGCGTAACGGCGCCTGCCTGGTCCCGGCACCGCGCTCGCTGGTCCGCAGCGGGATGGACCTGGGTCCCTGGCTGGTGTCCCGGGACATCACGGTGGTCTCGACGGTGCCCACGCTGGCGGCGCTGTGGCCCGCCGAAGCGCTCGAAGCGGTCCGGCTGCTGATCTTCGGGGGCGAGGCCTGCCCGCCGGAACTGGCCGAACGGCTGGCGGTGGACGGCCGCGAGGTCTGGAACACCTACGGACCCACCGAGGCCACGGTGGTGGCCTGCGCCGCTCCGCTGGACGGCAAGGGCCCGGTCAGCATCGGGCTGCCGCTGCCGGGCTGGGACCTGGCCGTCGTCGACTCCGCCGGCAATCAGGTGGGCTACGGCGCGGTCGGCGAACTCGTCATCGGCGGCGTCGGCCTGGCCCGGTATCTCGATCCCGCCAAGGACGCCGAGAAATTCGCGCCCATGGAATCGCTGGGCTGGGCGCGCGCGTACCGCAGCGGAGACCTGGTTCGGCTGGAGGCCGACGGCCTGTACTTCCAGGGCCGCGCCGACGACCAGGTGAAGGTCGGGGGCCGGCGCATCGAACTCGGTGAGGTGGATTCCGCCCTGGTGAACCTGCCGGGCGTCTCGGGCGGTGCCGCCGCGGTGCGCAAGACGGCCAGCGGCACGCCGCTGCTGGTGGGTTATATCGCCAGCGCGGACCCGAACTTCGACATCCACGCCGCCCGCGCCGCGTTGGCCGAGGCGCTGCCCGCCGCGCTGGTGCCTCGGCTGATCCTGGTCGACGAACTGCCCACCCGCACGTCCGGCAAGGTGGACCGCAACGCACTGCCCTGGCCGCCGCCGGGAATGAACATCCACGAGGAAGCCGACGATCTGGGCGGCACCATGGGCTGGCTGGCCGGGCTGTGGCGCGACATCCTGGGTGCCCACATCGAGGGCCCGGAAGCCGACTTCTTCGCCGAGGGCGGCGGGTCACTGTCGGCGGCGCAGTTGGTGGCCGCGCTGCGCCAGCGCTATCCACAGGTGACGGTCGCCGACCTCTACGACCATCCCCGGCTCGGGTCGCTGGCCGGTTATCTCGACGAACTGGACCCGCCGGCCGAGGTCGAGACCCGTCATGTGAAGCCGACGCCGCTGTTCACCCAAGCCGCCCAGGTGATGCTGTCGGTGCCGTTGGCGACGCTGACCGGGCTGCAGTGGGTGACCTGGCTGGCGCTGCTGAACAACGTCTTTTCCTGGGGCTCCTCACCCCCAGTGCCCTGGCTGAACCCGGTGAGCTGGTGGTGGGTTCTCGCCGGGTTCGTGCTGTTCATCAGCCCTGTCGGCCGGATGGCGATCGCCGTGCTGGGCGCGCAGATGATGCTGTCGGGCCTGGAGCCCGGCACCTACAAGCGCGGCGGCTCCGAACACATGCGGGTCTGGCTCGCCGAACGCCTGGCCGACGCCAGCGGCGCGGAGAACCTGGCCGGCGCGCCCTGGCTGGTCTACTACGCCCGCGCGCTGGGTAACAAGGTCGGCAAGGGTGTCGACCTGCATTCGTCACCTCCGGTGACCGGGATGATGACGCTGGGTCACCGCAGTTCCATCGAACCGGAGGTCGACCTGTCCGGACACTGGATCGACGGCGACCTGTTCCACGTCGGTGAGATCACCATCGGCAACGACGCCACCGTCGGCGCGCGCACCACGCTGCTTCCCGGTGCGGTGATCGGCAAGAACGCCGACGTCGCGCCCGGCTCCGGCGTGGTGGGCAAGGTCAAGAACGGCCAGTACTGGAAGGGTTCGCCGGCCGTGAAATCCGGCAAGGCCAAACATCCCTGGCCGGATCACCGCCCACCGCGGGCCCCGGTGTGGGTGGCGATGTACGGCGTGACCTCGGTGCTGCTGGGCGCGCTGCCGCTGGCCGGGGTGGCGGCCGGGCTGGCCGTCATCGGGTGGGCGGTCCACGACACCGCCACCGTGGGCGAGGCCATTCTGGCCGGGCTGCCCTGGGTGCCGGTGGCGACGCTGGCCGCGATCGTCGTTTATGCGGGGCTCACGGTGCTCGGGGTGCGGGCACTGGCGATCGGCTTGGACGAGGGCTACCACCCGGTGCGCAGCCGGGTCGGCTGGCAGCTGTGGGCCACCGAACGCCTGATGGACGCCGCACGCAATTACCTCTTCCCGCTGTACGCCAGCCTGCTCACACCATGGTGGCTGCGCCTGCTCGGAGCGACCGTGGGCAAGGACACCGAGATCTCGACGGCGCTGCTGACGCCGAAGTTCACCGTGGTGGAGGACGGCGCGTTCCTGGCCGACGACACCATGGTCGCCTCCTACGAGTTGGGCGGCGGCTGGATCCACGTGGCCAAGGCGACCGTCGGCAAGCGGGCTTTCCTGGGCAACTCGGGCATCACGCAGCCCGGCCGCCGGGTTCCCGACGACGGCCTGGTGGCGGTCCTGTCGGCGACACCGCACAAGGCCAAACGCGGCTCGTCGTGGTTGGGCAGCCCGCCGATCCGGTTGCGCCGCCAGCCCACCGCCGCCGACGCTCTGCGCACCTTCGAGCCGTCGCGGCGCTTGAAGGCGATGCGCGGCGCGGTGGAGACCTGCCGGCTGATCCCGATGGTGGTGACATTCGCCATCGGCGTTGCGGTGTTGTCCGCGCTCCAGTTGTTGATCACCGAGTTCGGCTACCTGTGGGCCGCGCTGGCCGGCGGTCTGGTGCTGCTGATCGCGGGCGCGGTGGCGGGCGGTATCGCGGTGTTGGCCAAATGGCTTGTGGTAGGCCGCATTCCGGCGGCGGAGTATCCGCTGTGGTCGTCGTTCGTGTGGCGCAACGAGGTGGCGGACACCTTCGTCGAGACCGTGGCCGCACCCTGGTTCGCCCGCGCCGCCAGCGGCACCCCGGTGATGAACCTGTGGCTGCGCGGTCTGGGCGCCACGATCGGCCGCGGCGTCTGGTGCGAGACGTACTGGCTGCCGGAAGCCGATCTGGTGACCCTCGGCCGGGCGGCGACCGTCAACCGGGGCTGCGTGGTGCAGACCCACCTGTTCCACGACCGCATCATGCGGATGGACACGGTGATCCTCGAAGAAGGCGCGACGCTGGGTACCCACTGCGTGGCCCTGCCGGCGGCCAAGCTGGGCGCCGGGGCCACCATCGGCCCGGCGTCGTTGGTGATGCGCGGTGACGAGGTGCCGCCGTCCACCCGTTGGCAGGGCAATCCCATTGCCCCGTGGGTGATCTCGAAGAAGAAGAAGTCCAGCTCGTGAGGAAGAAGAAAGGCACGGCCCCGGTCATCGACCCCTACCTGCCCGGCAACGGGAACTTCGGTTACCGGGTTTCCCGGTATGAGCTCGACCTGGAGTACAAGGTCGCGATCAACCGGCTCTCGGGGACGGCGTCGATCACCGCCGTCACCCTGGCCGAGCTCCGTTCCTTCTCCTTCGACCTGTCGACGGCGCTGTCGGTGTCGAAGGTCTCGGTCAACGGCCGCCGCCCGCAACAGTTCAAGTCCGCCAACGGCAAGCTGAACATCACCCTGGACTCGAAGCTGCCCGCCGGGGCCGCACTGACCGTCGACATCCGCTACAGCGGCTCGCCTCGTCCCATCCGAAGCTATTGGGGCGACGTCGGTTTCGAGGAGCTCACCAACGGTGTGCTGGTGGCCGGCCAACCCAATGGGGCGGCGTCGTGGTTCCCCTGTGACGATCACCCCGCCGCCAAGGCCAGCTTCCGGATCGCCATCAGCACCGACAGCCCGTACCTCGCTGTCGCCAACGGGGAACTGTTGTCCAAGCGGGTCCGCGCGGGGCTGACCACCTGGACCTACGAGCTCGCCGAGCCCACGTCGACGTACCTGACGACATTGCAGATCGGCGACTACGTCACACACAAGCTGCCCAAGGCCCCGGTACCGATGCACGCGGTGCTGCCCGAGAAGCTCAAGCGGGACTTCGATCACGATTTCGGCCGTCAGCCGCAGATGATGAAACTGTTCGTCAAGCTGTTCGGCAAGTATCCGCTGTCCAGCGGGTACACCGTGGTGGTGACCGAGGATGACCTCGAGATCCCCCTTGAGGCGCAAGGCCTTTCGGTGTTCGGTGCCAACCATTGTGATGGCAAGCGGGGCGCGGAGCGCCTCATCGCACACGAGTTGGCGCACCAGTGGTTCGGCAACAGCGTGACCGCGCGGCGTTGGCGTGACATCTGGCTGCACGAGGGGTTCGCCTGTTACGCGGAGTGGCTGTGGTCCGAGGAATCCGGCGGGCCCACCGCCGCGGAATGGGCCCGCCGCTACCACCAGCGGCTCGCCGCCTCACCGCAGGACCTGCTGCTGGCCGACCCAGGCCCGCGGGACATGTTCGACGACCGGGTCTACAAACGCGGCGCCCTGCTGCTGCATTCACTGCGCAAGACCATAGGCGACAAAAATTTCTTTGCGCTGCTTCAGAATTGGACCACCCGGTTCCGGCATTCCACCGTGGTGACCGATGACTTCACCGGATTGGCCGCCAATTACGCCGATCAGTCGCTGCGGCCGCTGTGGTCGGCCTGGTTGTACTCCACCGCAGTCCCGGACTTGTGACGGACTCCCCCACTCCGGCCGGACCCGTCACCCGCAGCAGCGTCGCGAAGGTGGGGGTTGCCACCGCGGTCACCGCACTCTGCGGCTACCTGGTGCTGTACCTGGCAGCCCGCGATCTCGATCCGGCGGGTTTCTCGGTGTTCGCCGTGTTCTGGGGGGCGTTCGGACTGGTGACCGGCGCGGCCTTCGGCCTGCTGCAGGAAAGCACCCGCGAGATCCGGGTGGCCGCCCATGCCGCCCCCGATGGTCGCCCCATCACGCGGCCGCTGCGGGTGGCTGCGGTGGTGGGGGTGTGCACCGCCGCCGTGCTGGCGCTCAGCGCGCTGCTGTGGGCGCCGCACGTCTTCGCCGAATCGCCGCTGCTCTCGGTGGCCCTGCTGTCGGTCGGCCTGGCGGGGTTCTGCCTGCACGCGGCCCTGCTCGGGGTGCTGGCCGGTGACAACCGGTGGAGCCAGTACGGCGCGCTGATGGTCACCGACGCCGTGCTGCGGGTGGTGGTGGCCGTGGCGACCGTGCTGGTGGGCTGGGGGCTGGTCGGATTCCTGTGGGCGACGGTGGCCGGTGCCGCGTCCTGGTTGTTGCTGCTGATCATCTCCCCGACCACCCGGGCGGCGGCGCAGTTGGTGGCGCATGAGACCACGGCGTCCTTCCTGCGTGGAACGATGCACGCCGTGGCCGCCGCCGGCGCGAGTGCGGTGCTGGTGATGGGCTTTCCCGTGCTGCTGAAAGCCACCTCGGGCGACCTGGGGGCCGCCGGCGGTGTGGTGATCCTGGCCGTCACGCTGACCCGCGCTCCCCTGCTGGTGCCGCTCACGGCGATGCAGGGCAACCTGATCGCCCACTTCGTCGACCAGCGCACCCACCGGGTGCGGGCGCTGGCCAAACCCGTCGCCCTGGTGGCGGCTCTCGGCGCGGTGGGCGTGGTGCTGGCGGGTACCGCCGGGCCGTGGCTGCTGCGGGTCGGGTTCGGACCGGACTACGTCACCGAGGGCGCACTGCTGGCATGGTTGACGGCCGCAGCGGTGGCGATCGCCCTGCTCACGGTCACCGGTGCGGCCACGGTGGCCGCGGCACTGCACCGGGCCTACTCGCTGGGGTGGGTGAGCGCGACGGTGGCCTCGGCCCTGCTGCTGACGCTGCCGTTGGCGCTCGAGACGCGCACTGTGGTGGCCTTGTTGTGCGGGCCGCTGGTGGGCATCGCCGTGCACGTCGCGGCCCTCACCTACGCTGCGAGGGCACGGTCGACGTCGCTTGGAGAGAACTCGTCAGGAGAAAGGTGGGGATGACATGAGCTGGCTGGTGACCGGCGGCGCCGGGTACATCGGTTCGCATGTGGTGAAGGCTCTGCTGGACGCGGATATCCCGGTGGTGGTGATCGACGACCTGTCCAGCGGATTCGAGCACTTCGTCCCCGAGGCGGCGCAGTTCGTGCGCGGCACGCTGCTGGACCGCCGGCTCGTCGACGACACCCTCCGCCAGCACAACGTGCAGGGCGTCATCCACGTCGCGGGGTACAAATACGCCGGCGAATCGGTGAAACGACCCCTGCACACCTATGAGCAGAACGTGTCCGCGATGGTCATCCTGCTCCAGGCGATGGAGCACGCCGCCATCGACAAGATCGTCTTCTCGTCGAGTGCGGCCACCTTCGGTGCCGTCGACGTCGAGATCGTCGACGAAGGCACCGTCACCTCACCGCAGTCGCCCTACGGCGAGACCAAGCTGATCGGCGAGTGGCTGCTGCGCGACCTGGGCGTGGCGACCGGGCTCAAGCACACCAGCCTGCGGTACTTCAACGTCGTCGGCTCAGGATCCGATGAATTGTTCGACGCCAGCCCGCACAACTTGTTCCCCCTGGTCTTCGACATGCTGTACCGCGGGGAAACCCCCCGGATCAACGGCGACGACTACCCGACGCCGGACGGCACCTGCGTACGCGACTACATCCACGTCGCCGACCTGGCCCTGGCACACGTCGCGGCCGCCCGGCGGCTCGACGACGGCCTGCCGGTGGAAGCGGTGTACAACCTCGGCAGCGGATCGGGCACCTCGGTGCGCCAGATCATGACCGCGATCCGGGACGTCACCGGTATCGACTTCGAGCCGACGATCACCCCGCGGCGGCCCGGAGATCCGGCGCGAATCGTGGCGGCCGGCGACCTGGCCGCACGCGATCTGGACTGGGCGATGCGGCACTCGCTACAGGACATGGTGGCCTCGGCGTGGCGGGCCCGTCAGAAGGCCGGAGACGCGTATCCACGTTAGGAATGCCGCCTTCGGGTTGGTGGCACTGTCCGTGTTGGTCCGTGGGGTGCTGGCCTTCGGCGGCTACTTCTACTGGGATGACCTGATTCTCGTCGGCCGCGCCGGCACCCAGGACCTGTGGTCGCCGGCGTACCTGTTCGACGACCACGACGGCCATGTGATGCCTGCGGGCTTTCTGCTGGGCGGCCTGATCACCCGGCTGGCACCGCTGGTGTGGGCGGGCCCGGCGATCAGCCTGGTGGTACTGCAGCTGCTGGCGTCACTGTCACTGCTGCGGGCACTGCACCTGATCCTCGGTTGGCGGCCGGTGTTGCTGCTGCCCTTGACCTTTGCCCTGTTCACTCCGCTGGGTGTGCCCGGGTTTGCGTGGTGGGCCGCCGGACTGAACTCACTGCCGATGCTGGCCGCGTTGGCGTGGGTGTGCGGTGACGCAATCCTGTTGAGCCGCAACGGTGAGCGACGCTACGCGGTGACGGGCACGTGCGTGTTCCTCGGCGGATTGCTGTTCTTCGAGAAAGCCGCAGTGATCCCGTTCGTCGCTTTCGCTGTGATCGCATTGCTCGGTTATGTTGCCGGCGAACAGGATTGGTTGCGCTCCGCGTGGCGACGCGGTGCGCGGCTGTGGCTGCCGGCCCTGGCGGTGACGGCGGCCTGGATCGGTCTGTACATCGTGGTGGTGGACCAGCAACGGTGGAGTACCGACCTGGGCATGACGTGGGATCTGCTGCGCCGCAGTTTCACCCACGGCATCGTCCCGGGTCTGGCCGGTGGCCCATGGGAGTGGCAGCGTTGGGCGCCGGCTTCACCATGGGCGCTGCCGCCAGTGCCGGTGATGGTGCTGGGCTGGGTGATGCTGGCTGTGACAGTGGCGCTGGCCGTCGCGCGTAAACAGCGGATCGGGCTGGTGCTGGCGGCGGCCCTGGGGTACGCGGTGGCCTGTCAGATACCGATCTACCTGATGCGGTCCTCGCGATTCACCGCCTTGGAGCTGGCCCAGACCCTGCGGTACCTGCCCGATCTGGTGGTGGTGCTCGCGCTGCTGACGGCGATCGGGTTCACCGCGCGCAACAGACCGAGCCCGCTGTTGGACAGTTCGCCTCGTCGGACCGCGGCGCTGACCGTCGTGGTGGCCGCCTTCCTGGCCAGCAGCCTGTATTCGACGTCGACATTCCTGACCAGCTGGCGGGACAATCCGACCAAGGCGTATCTGCAGAACGCCCAGGCCGCGTTGTCGCAGGCGGCGCAGTCCGGTGCGCAGATGCTCGACCAGGAGGTGGACCCGCTGATCCTGCAGCGGGTGGCATGGCCGGAGAATCTGGTCAGCCACATGTTCGCGCTGCTGCCCGACCGTCCCGAATTCGCCTCCAGCACAACCGATTTACGCTTGCTGGACATGACCGGACAGCTGAAGAAGGGCCTGGTGACCTGGGTGCGCTCCATCCGGCAGGGACCGGTCCCGGGATGCGGTTACCTGGCCCAGCCCGAGCAGCCGGTGCTGATGCCTCTCGACGGGCCACTCCTGCCCGCCGACTGGACCGTGGAGCTCAACTACCTGGCCAACAGTGACGGCACCCTGCTGGTGTCCCTGAACGAGGGCGAGCAGGCCAAGGTGCCGGTGCGCCCCGGACTCAACCGCGTGTTCGTCCGCCTGCCGGGCGCTGGAGACGCCATCACGGTGGAGGCCCAGACCGCCGCGCTGTCGGTCTGCCTGGCCTCTGGACCTGTGGGCTTCGTCGCACCTGTGTGACCGTCGGCGCGACTCTGTGCGAAGTCGGCTCGTGTGGGAAAGTGGCTAGCATGACTAACTTGCGCGACGAAGGCGTCCAGGTTTTGCGGGAACTGCTGCCCGGGCTACTCCCGGACAACGTGCCCAACTCTCAAGTGGACTTCGGCCGCGCCGGTTTCGCCGGCGAGCTGATGGACATCGGGCTGGAGAGCATCTTCGGCAAGCTGTGGACGCGTGAGGGCCTGGCCCGGCGCGACCGCAGCCTGGTCACCCTCGGCATCCTGATCGCACTCGGCGCTGACGAGGAGATGGAGTCACACTTCAAGATCGCCAAGACCAACGGCCTCACGGAGGAGGAACTGGCCGAAGTGATCTATCACGCCTCCGGCTACGCCGGGTTCCCCGCCGCCAACGCGGCCAAGGCCGCCGCGAAACGCGCGCTCGGCAAATGATGGAGCCACCCAGGGGAATCGAACCCCTGACCTATTCATTACGAGTGAATTGCTCTACCGACTGAGCTAGGGTGGCGCGCCCGGCGAACCGGGCGGGATGAGTCTACGGTAGGGCCCGGGCAGCGCCCAAACTCAATCCCGATCCGTTCGGTTCCCCCCGTAGACGGGCCCTCTCTCCCCGGCTCCTTCGTCGCCGCCTCGTCGACCCGTCTAGTTGCGCAGCGCCTGCCCCACGGTGGCGACCATGGCGTCGACCGCGAACTTCGGCTTGACGTTGGCGGCCAGGGCCTCACGGCAGTCGAGCACCGCCTCGATGCACCGCAGCAGCTTCTCCGGTGACGCATGGCCCGCCATCGCCGATACCTGCTCGGTCATATCGGGGTGATTGAGCGCCACGCCCTTGACCCCGGACGACTGCAACAGCGCGTCCCGGAAGTAGGTGGCCAGATCGATGAGCGCCCGGTCCAGCGCATCCCGCGAGGCGCGCGTCTGCCGGGATTTCTGCCGCTTCTCCAGGTCTTTGATCGCCCCGGCCGCGCCGCGCATGGCTCCGGCCGCTCCTTTTCCGGTGCCGCCTGCACCCAGCGCGGTGCGCAGCTCCTCGGTTTCGATCTCGTTGCGGCCCTCGGTGAGCGCCTTGGCTTCGGCTTCCGCGGCGGCCACCAGTTCCTCGGCGGCGGCATAGGTACGGGTGGGGGTGGCGGCGTCACGAGCCATCGCCAGGGCACGCTTGCGCCGGTCCCGGGCGTCCGGATCGGTGGCCAGCCTGCGGGCCCGGCCCACGTGGCCACCGCTGACCGAGGCCGCCCAGGCGGCGTCGTCGGCACTGAGTCCGTCGGAATCGATCAGCACCTGGGCGATGGATTCCGAGGTTGGCGTCACCAGCGCGACGTGCCGGCACCGCGAGCGCAGGGTGATCGCGATGTCCTCGGGATCCACCGACGGCGCGCACAGCAGGAACACCGTCGACGGCGGCGGCTCCTCCACCACCTTGAGCAGCGCGTTGGCCGCACCCTCGGTGAGCCGGTCGGCGTCTTCGACCACCACGATCTGCCAGCGCCCGGTGCTGGGCCGCCGCGACGCGATCTGCACGATGGTGCGCATCTCGCTCACACCGATGGACAGCCCCTCGGGGATGATGCGCCGCACGTCGCCATGGGTGCCGGCCATGGTGGTGGTGCAGGACCGGCATTCACCGCAGCCGGGCACACCGTCGGACGTGCACTGCAGGGCGGCGGCGAAACACAACGCGGCGATGGAGCGCCCGGACCCGGGCGGACCGGTGAGCAACCAGGCGTGCGTCATGCTGCCGGTGGTCAGGGCACTGTGAGTTGCACCACCACGGGCGGCGGTGGCAGCCGCCACCAGCTCCGTCTCCACCGCATGCTGGCCGACCAAACGCGCAAAAACCCCGGACATTGCTGCCAACCCTAACGGCTGGCAGCGACATGGCAGTGCCGACCGATACGGTAATCGGGTGACCACCGAGGCAGCACCTCCCGGGCGAATCAGCGCATTCGTCCGCTGGGTGGTGCGTACGCCCTGGCCGGTGTTCACCCTCGGCATGCTGCAGGCCGACATCATCGGTGCGCTGTTCGTGCTCGGCTTCCTCCGTTTCGGCCTGCCGCCGGAGGATCGGGTGCAACTGCAGGACCTGCCCGCGATGAACCTGATGATCTTCCTGTCGGTGCTGCTGGTGTCGTTCGCCGTCGGCGCCTACGTCAGCCTGCGGCTGCTCATGCCGGTGTTCCGCTGGCAACGGCGCGACGGGCTGCTGAGGGACGCGGACCCCGAGACCACCGCGCTGGCCCGCACCCGGGCCCTGCGCATGCCGATCTACCGCACCCTGATCAGCCTGGCGAACTGGTGCCTCGGCGGCATCGTCTTCGCCCTGGCGGCCTGGTCGACGGCCAAGCACTCCCTGCCGGTGCTCGGGGTGGCCACCGGCCTGGGGGCCACCGCCACCGCCATCATTGGCTACCTGCAGTCCGAACGCGTGCTGCGTCCCGTCGCGGTGGCCGCACTGCGCGGGGGTGTGCCCGAGAACTTCCACGCCCCCGGTGTGATCCTGCGGCAGGTGCTGACCTGGGTGCTGTCCACCGGGGTGCCGTTGCTGGCGATCATCCTGAGCGTCGGCGCGAGCAAGCTGTCACTGTTCCGTGCGACCGCTGACAGCACGCTGATCCCCATCCTGCTGATGGCGCTGGCGGCGCTGATCATCGGACTGGCCGGCACCGTTCTGGTCGCCATGTCGATCGCCGACCCCCTGCGGCAGCTGCGGTGGGCGCTCGGTGAGGTGCAGCGCGGCAACTACAACGCCCACATGCAGATCTACGACGCCAGCGAACTCGGCCTGCTGCAGGCCGGTTTCAACGACATGGTGCGTGACCTGGCCGAGCGGCAGCGGTTGCGTGACCTGTTCGGCCGGTATGTCGGCGAGGACGTCGCCCGCCGCGCGCTGGAACGCGGCACCGAGCTCGGCGGACAGGAACGTGACGTCGCGGTGCTGTTCGTCGACCTGGTGGGATCCACCCATCTGGCCGCCACCCGGGCGCCCGCGGACGTGGTGATCCTGCTCAACGAGTTCTTCCGCGTCGTCGTCGACACCGTGGCCCGCCACGGCGGGTTCGTCAACAAGTTCCAGGGCGACGCCGCGCTGTGCATCTTCGGTGCGCCCATCGAGCATCCGGACTCCTCCGGCGCCTGCCTGGCCGCCGCCCGTGAGTTGCACGACGAACTGCTGCCCGTGCTGGGCACCGCCGAATTCGGGATCGGTGTCTCGGCCGGTCGCGCCATCGCCGGTCACATCGGCGCGCAGGCCCGGTTCGAGTACACCGTCATCGGCGACCCGGTGAACGAAGCCGCCCGCCTCACCGAGCTCGCCAAGCTCGAACCCGGCCACGTGCTGGCCTCGGCCACCGCCGTCAGCAACGCCGTCGACGCCGAAGCCCTGGCCTGGGACGTCGGCGAGATCGTTGAACTGCGCGGCCGCATCGCCCCCACACAGCTGGCGCGACCGGTCAATCTCGCTGTGCCCAGCGAGATCTCGCGTTAGCGCGGCACCGGCTGAGCTCAGGCTTTCTTGGCAGGCGCTTTCTTGGCCGCTTTCTTGGCGGGCGCCTTCTTCGCGGCCGTCTTCTTCGCGGCAGCCTTCTTCTTCACCGGTCCACGCGCCCGCCGGTCGGCGAGCAATTCCGAGGCCCGTTCGTCGGTGATCGACATGACGTCGTCACCCTTGCGCAGGCTGGCGTTGGTTTCACCGTCGGTGACATAGGGGCCGAAGCGGCCGTCCTTGATCACCATCGGCTTGCCGGAGGCAGCGTCGTTGCCGAGTTCGCGCAGCGGGGGTGTCGCCGCGGCTTGCCGCCCGCGCCGTTTGGGCTCGGCGTAGATCTTCAGCGCCTCGTCCAAGGTGATGGTGAACATCTGCTCTTCGGTGGCCAGCGAACGAGAGTCGGTGCCGCGCTTGAGGTATGGCCCGTAGCGGCCGTTCTGCGCGGTGATCTCCTCACCGTTGGCCGGATCCACGCCGACCACCCGCGGCAGCGACAGCAGCTTGAGCGCATCCTCGAGGGTCACCGTCTCGAGATCCATGGTGCGCAACAGCGATCCGGTGCGCGGTTTCGGGCCCGTCGGCTTCTTGCCCTTCTTGGCCGTGACGCCGTCTTCCGGCTCATCCGGCGGGGGCAGCACCTCGGTGACGTACGGGCCGTAACGGCCGTCCTTGGCGACGATCTCGTGACCGGTCTCCGGGTCGATACCCAGCGAGCGGCCCTCCTGCGGCGTCGAGAACAGCTTCTCGGCCAGTTCCAGCGTCAGCTCGTCGGGCGTGAGCTCGTCGTTCAGGTTGGCCCGCTGCGGTGTGAGCTCACCGTCGTCACCGGTGACCATCCGCTCCAGATACGGGCCGTTGCGACCCACCCGGACATTGATCGCGCGGCCTTCGGCGTCGTCGAACAGCTTGATGGAGTTGACTTCTCGCGCGTCGATGTCTTCGAGATTGCCGCCGACGAGCTTCTTGAGGCCGCCGGCGCGGGCGATCGAGCCGTCGACGCCGTGCTCGCCGCCGAAGTAGAAGTTCGACAGCCAGTTGGTGCGCTGCTCGGTGCCGGAGGCGATCGAGTCCAACTCGTCTTCCATCGCGGCGGTGAAGTCGTAATCGACCAGGCGGCCGAAGTGATGTTCCAGCAGACCGATCACGGCGAACGCCACCCAGCTGGGCACCAGCGCGCTGCCCTTCTTGTGCACGTAGCCGCGGTCCTGGATGGTCTTGATGATCGACGAGTACGTCGAGGGCCGGCCGATGCCGAGTTCTTCGAGCGCCTTGATCAGCGACGCCTCGGTGTAGCGGGCCGGCGGATTGGTGGAGTGGCCGTCCGGCGTGAGCTGGTTGGCCTGCACCCGCTGCCCCTGGGTCAGGTTCGGGAGGCGGCGCTCGGCGTCGTCGGCCTCACCACCGGCCTGCTCGTCGAGGCTCTCGACGTACGCCTTGAGGAAGCCGGCGAAGGTGATGGTGCGACCGCTGGCCGAGAACACGACGTTCTCACCCGTGGCCGCCTGCCCGGAGATCCGCAGACTCAAGGTGGTGCCGCGGGCGTCGGCCATCTGGGAGGCGACGGTGCGCTGCCAGATCAGCTCGTAGAGCCGGAACTCGTCGTTCTCCAGCTCCCGCCGCACACCGTCCGGGGTGGCGAAGGTGTCACCGGCCGGCCGGATGGCCTCGTGGGCCTCCTGGGCGTTCTTGACCTTGCGGGTGTACTGGCGGGGTGAGGGGTGCACGTACTGCTCGCCGTAGAGCTGTGCAGCCTGCGTTCTGGCGGCGTTGATGGCCGACTGCGACAACGTGGTCGAGTCGGTACGCATGTAGGTGATGTAGCCGTTCTCGTAGAGCCGCTGCGCGATGCTCATGGTGCGCTCGGACGAGAACCGCAGTTTGCGGCCGGCTTCCTGCTGCAGCGTCGAGGTCATGAACGGTGGGTACGGCTTACGGGTGTAGGGCTTCTCCTCCACCGACGACACCGCCAGCGTCGCCCCTTGCAGCCCGCTGACCAGGGCGCCCGCGCTGGATTCGGTGAGCACCACCACTTCGTCGGGCTTGCGCACGGCGCCCAGGGAGTCGAAGTCCCGGCCGGTCGCGACACGTTGGCCGTCGACGGACACCAGGCGCGCGTTGAACACCGGCGGCTGCGCCGTCGGATCGGACACGCTGGCGTCCAGCTCGGCCGCGATGTCCCAGTACTCGGCGCTGCGGAACGCCATCCGCTCGCGTTCGCGCTGCACGATGATCCGCGTCGCCACCGACTGCACCCGGCCCGCGGACAGTTTCGGCGCCACCTTTTTCCACAGCACCGGCGACACTTCATAGCCGTACAGCCGGTCCAGGATGCGCCGGGTCTCCTGCGCGTCCACCAGATCGTTGTCCAGGTCACGGGGCGATTCGGCGGCGGCGCGGATGGCAGGTTCGGTGATCTCGTGGAACACCATCCGCTTGACCGGGATGCGGGGCTTGAGGGTTTCCAGCAGGTGCCAGGCGATGGCTTCACCCTCGCGGTCACCGTCTGTGGCCAGATAGAGCTCGTCGACGTCCTTGAGCAGGCCCTTGAGCTCGGTGACAGTGCTCTTCTTCTCCGGGCTGACGATGTAGAGAGGTTCGAAGTCGGCGTCGACGTTGACCCCGAGCCGGGCCCACGGCTCCGATTTGTACTTCGCGGGCACGTCGGCAGCCGCGCGCGGCAGGTCCCGGATGTGTCCGCGAGAGGATTCGACGATGTAGTTCGAACCCAGATATCCGGCGATCTTGCGCGCCTTGGTGGGCGATTCGACGATCACCAGACGTCGAACCCCGCCAGTACTGCCGCCGTTCTTACGGCCATCGCCAGCCACGTGCGCCTACGCTCCGCTCCTACAGTTGTTCGCTCCTACAGGCCCCCGACCCTGCGGGCAACTGCCAATTTTGCATTGTGGGCCCCGTGACGCAAACCGGTAACAGGCGTCACACCTGTCAAACACGGGGCCAATGAGTGAACGCTTCAACATCGGCCGGTGGTTCCCCCACGTTCTCTACCAGGCGCGATAGCCTTCTGCGGCCACTGATACGCAGGGCCGGACGACTGCCGCGAGTACCGATCAGAGTCGGTGCGATCCCAACCCGCATCAAGGCCGACGCCAGCGGCGAGTGCGTGTCCGGTGCGTGCGGGTCCAGACCCAACAGGTAACGGTCCGACTCCGGTGCGCCGGCCGCCAAAGTCCACGCCCGCAGTTCCCGCGGTCCGGGCAGCCACTGCGGCGGCACCGTCTTGACCGCCCCACGAGTCCATTCCCGGGCGATCCCGACCAGCCGCGCATCGACCGCTGTGCGCACCAGGGGGGTGTTCTCGTCGGTCCGGCTGATCTCCGGCGTCAGTCCGGCGTCGGAGATCATCTCGGCCAGCGCCACCGCCCGCCACTCGTGCTCGACGACCACCGACAGTCGCGCACCGGCATCGAGCAGGACCAGCTGCCCACCCGTGGCGAGCAATCCCGTCAGATCCGTGACGGCAGGCGGCACCGACTCCGCGGAGAAGAAGGACAGCTGCGCCACGCCACTGACAGTAAGGCAGCCCGGAAAGGGAACACCCCCGCCGGATCATCCGTACGGGGGTGTGTCGTCAGTGTCGTCGCTC
Organism: Mycolicibacterium sp. SMGY-1XX; assembly: GCF_059132455.1. Taxonomy (NCBI): domain Bacteria; kingdom Bacillati; phylum Actinomycetota; class Actinomycetes; order Mycobacteriales; family Mycobacteriaceae; genus Mycobacterium; species Mycolicibacterium sp. SMGY-1XX. The sequence continues at coordinate 492,595 of NZ_CP101139.1, read as the reverse complement.
AGACGGCGCGGACGCCGGTGGCCTGGGGGCCCTTGGGGCTCTGGCCGACCTCGAACTCAACTCGCTGGTTCTCCTCGAGGGTGCGGAAGCCCGACCCCTGGATTTCCGTGTAGTGGACGAACACGTCAGCGGAGCCGTCCTCGGGTGCGATGAAGCCGAAGCCCTTTTCCGCGTTGAACCACTTCACAGTTCCCTGTGGCATCTTTCGATCTTTCCTTAACTTGTAACTACCGGGTGCGGCGCACCGACGTCCGGTGAGCCGGGCCCGTTCCGACCGCACATCCTTCGCAGGAACCGCGACCGCAACGTCGATCCTGCGAAAGCTTTGACACCACACAGAAGCTGCGACCACCCTTATCCAAGCACGTTCGGGGCCGCCGCGACAGTCTCGTTGCTACAGACTGGTGAACAATTTCGGATGTGACGGCGAATTTCGGCAGCGAGCTCCTTTCTGCGGCTGTTTCCAAGGCCATTTCCGGTACCGACGGCACCGAGAATCCAATCCGTCACGTGGCCGAACTGCCCGCTCGCCAAGGCATGCCGAAGCAGTGGCCGGCATGGGCCGACCCTGAGCTGGTCACCTTGTTCACCGACCGTGGGATGCAGGCTCCGTGGTCGCACCAAGTGGCCGCCGCCGACCTGGCTCATTCCGGACGTCACGTGGTGATCAGCACCGGTACCGCGTCCGGGAAATCGCTGGCCTACCAGCTGCCCATCCTGCAGGCGCTGCTCTCCGACCGGCGGGCCAGGGCGCTGTACCTCTCGCCGACGAAGGCGCTGGGCCACGACCAGCTCCGCACCGCTCACGAGTTGACGGCCGCCGTCCCCAGGCTGGCCGATGTGGCACCCACGGCGTATGACGGGGACAGTGCCTCCGAGGTGCGCCGGTTCGCCAGAGAACGCTCGCGCTGGCTGTTCTCCAATCCTGACATGATCCATTTGTCGATGTTGCGCAACCACGCCAGATGGGCGGTCTTCCTGCGCGGATTGCGATACATCGTCGTCGATGAATGCCATTACTACCGGGGTATTTTCGGGTCCAACGTGGCAATGGTGTTGCGACGGCTGCTGCGGCTGGCCGAACGGTATTCGGGGGCGCCGACGGTGATCTTCGCCAGCGCCACCACGGCGTCTCCCGGTGAGACGGCCGCCGAGTTGATCGGCCAGACCGTCACCGAGGTGACCGCCGACGGCTCCCCGCACGGCGCCAGGACGGTGGCGCTGTGGGAACCGGCGCTGCGCACCGACGTCACCGGCGAACACGGCGCCCCGGTACGCCGGTCGGCGGGCGCGGAGGCGTCCCGTGTGATGGCCGATCTGATGACCGAAGGCGCGCGCACCCTGACCTTCGTGCGGTCACGCCGCGGCGCGGAGCTCACCGCGCTCGGAGCCCGGGCCAGGTTGGAGGACACCGCACCCGATCTCGTCGACAAGGTGGCGTCGTACCGGGCCGGCTACCTCGCCGAGGACCGGCGTGAACTCGAGCAGGCCCTGGCCGACGGCCGGCTGCGCGGGATGGCCACCACCAACGCGCTCGAACTGGGGGTCGACATCTCCGGTCTGGACGCGGTGGTGCTGGCGGGGTTTCCGGGAACGGTCACCTCCTTCTGGCAGCAAGCGGGCCGATCCGGTCGACGAGGCCAAGGCGCCCTGATCGTGCTGATCGCCCGCGATGACCCTCTGGACACCTACCTGGTGCACCACCCGGCCGCTCTGCTGGACAAGCCCATCGAGCGGGTGGTCATCGATCCCCGCAATCCATATGTCCTGGGGCCGCAATTGCTGTGCGCGGCAACCGAACTGCCACTGAGCGAAGCCGAGGTACGGACCTTGGCCGCCGAGACGGTGATCGGCGAGCTGGTCGACGACGGCCTGCTGCGGCATCGCGGAGACCGCTTCTACCCCGCGCCTGGGGTGGACCCGCACGCCGCGGTCGACATCCGGGGTTCGATCGGCGGGCAGATCGCGATCGTCGAGTACGGCACCGGCCGGCTGCTCGGCGGCACCGGCGCCGGGCAGGCGCCTGCCACGGTGCACCCGGGTGCGGTCTACCTGCACCAGGGTGAGACCTATGTGGTCGACGACCTCGATTTCGAGGCCGCCGTGGCGTTCGTCCACGCCGAGGACCCGGGCTACACCACCCACGCCCGCGAGCTCACCGACATCACGGTCACCGGGGCCGGCGAGCAGATCGATCTCGGCGACGTCACCCTGGGGTTCGTCCCGGTGGCGGTGACCCACACCGTGATCGGCTACCTACGCCGGACGTTGGCCGGTGAGGTGATCGATTTCGTCGAACTCGACATGCCGACGAGCACCCTGCCGACGGTGGCTGCGATGTACACGCTGACACCGGAACTCTTGGAACGCAACGGGATCGAACCGCTGCGCATCCCCGGCGCGCTGCACGCGGCCGAGCATGCGGCCATCGGGTTGCTGCCCCTGGTCGCCAGCTGCGACCGCGGTGACATCGGCGGCCTGTCCACCGCGATCGGCCCGAGCGGATTGCCGACGGTGTTCGTCTACGACGGCTATCCCGGCGGCGCCGGCTTCTCCGAACGGGGCTATCAGCAGATCGAGACGTGGTTGAGTGCCACCGCGGCCGCCATCGAGGCCTGCGAATGCCCTCAGGGCTGCCCGTCGTGTGTGCAATCGCCGAAATGCGGCAACGGCAACGATCCGCTCGACAAAGCCGGAGCCGTCGTCGTGCTGCGCTCGGTGCTGAACGAACTGGCACGACGACTGTGAGACCAACCTCGACAAAAGTGGCTCGGGCCCAATGAGTAACGACCGACCCCTCGACGGCCGCCCCTTCGGGCGCCACTCCACCGTGGCTGGTGCGGTCGAACGGTCGGACAACACGATCCGTTCCCCATCCCCGACAGGTCGGGCACAACCGGAAAATTACCCGCAGCGATAGTGGGGTGCAAATCCGACGTGAGACGTTACCGGAGGTCACCGCAGAAAATCAGGGGATCAGCTACGGATTTCGTTGCCATAACCTCTGTGGCGGCTGTGAAAACCGCAGTAAAGTCTCGCCATGGCCCACGACTGGCTACTCGTCGAGACGCTCGGCGACGAGCCAGTGGTGGTCGCCCAGGGTGACCAACTGAAAAACCTCGTGCCCATCACGGTGTTCCTGCGCCGCAATCCCTACCTCGACATCTTCCGGCAAGCCGTGGCGGACACCGCGGCAGCCGCCGAGAGCCTGCACCGCCGCACCCCGAGAGACCACCGGGTGGTGCGCACCGAACCGGTGGTCATGTCCGACGGCCGGGTCCACGGGGTGCACATCTGGCTAGGCCCGCCCGATGCCGTGCCGCCACCGCGCTCGGTGCCGGGCCCGCTGGTGTGGAACCTGACCACCGGCGTGGCAACCGATACCGCGCAGTCGCTGGCCAACAGCGGGATGAACCCCGACCACGAGCGGACCCACGGCAGAGCCTTCGCCGAGGACCTTCCGACGCGGGATCTCAATGCCAGCGAGACCGAAGTGCTGTCGCTGGCAGTCCGGAACACACCCGGAACGACGTACTGCAACACCTGGGATGTCACCGACCGCGAGGGCCGTTTGATCACCGTGGGTTTTGTGGCCCGCTCGGGCCTCGAGCCCGCCCCCGACGGCACCTCGCATCTGCTGGTGCGGGCGATGAACTGGCGCAGCCACCGCGCCACACCGCCTGTGGCGCAGGACAATCTGGCCCAGCGCATCCTCGACGGCCTGGCCCGGCCGGGCAGCTACCGGGCGCTGGTGGACATCAACACCTGGACGCTGCTGAAGTGGCTGGACGAACCGTGCCCGCTCTACGACTGGCGCGGGCACACCGGCGCCCCGTGGGTGCACCCCGAGGACACCCCGCTGATCGACATCATGACGGCCGAGCTCGATGGCGGCTTGACCGAACAGGTGCTCCGGCTCCCCGGCCACGACGGCGGCTGGGTGCACATCCACGTGACCGTGCACCGGGTGGAGCTCGAGCCCGGCACGTTCGCCGGCATGATCACGCTGCGCCAGCCCACCGCCACCGAGGTGGCCGTCTAGACCGGGCCCGCCCTGGCACCGGCGTGGGCGTGGCCGGTACCCCAGCGCCCCAACCGCACCGGCACCGTCACGCGCACCGTGACATCGAGTCCCTGCACCGAACAACCCGCGCTGCCGGCCCGCATCGCCGCGGCCACCGCCTCGGCGACCGCGCAGGCGGCCTGCCGGCCGTCGACCAACCGACCGGCGGCGGCCAGGGCCGCCAGGTCGGCTGCCGCCTGGGCCCGGTGCCGCGCCACCACCGCGGCGCCCACCTGCGCCACCGCCAGTGACACCACCAACAACGCGGCCAGCATGCCCACCGCCGCCACGGTGGCAGCGCCCCGGTCATCCCCCAGGTTCGGCCGCGGCGATCGCTTCCGCACTGAGGGTGAGGCCCGGCAATCGGGCGGCATCGACGGTGACGGTGGCGACGACGAACTGGCCGTCGCGACGGATCCGGATCTCGGCGCCCGGCGGGGCGATCCGTTGCGATACCCGCACTGCCGACTGGTCGCCGCGGGCGGCCAGTCGCGCCGCCTCACGGGCAGCGTCCAGGCAGCGGATCTGCCCTGCCACCGCGCCGACAGCGGCCACGCAGAGCACCAGCACCGCCGCCAGAGTGGCAACGGCCAGCGCCGCCTCCACTGTGGCGATCCCGGCGTCACCGCTCAGACGCTCGTGTTGAGTGCCTTGCCGATGATCCCGGTCAGAGCCCCGGTGATCGAGTCTCCGGTGACGACGCTGTAGAGAATCGCACCGAACGCGGCCGCGGCGATGGTGCCGATCGCGTACTCGACGGTGGACATGCCGCTGTCGTCGACCACCAACAACGTCAGGCGCAGCCGTATCCGCTGAATCATGTTGTGCATCAATCCTTTTCCTTTCTGACGGTTTTCTCACCACAGCCCGGCCCCGAACACGTCACCGGCCAATCCGGCCACTGTCGGAACGATGCCGAGACAGACGAAGGCGGGCAGGAAGCACAGCCCCAGTGGCCCCGCGATGAGCACCGAGGCGCGTTCGGCGGACGCCGCCGCCGCATGGGTCGCGTCGGCCCTGATGTCATCGGCGAGCTCGGCGACACCCTGGGCAAGCGCGGTACCCGATGACGCCGAACGGCGGGCCAGCCGCAACAGGGCTTGGCAGTGTTCGTCGGCGACAGTCGCGGGGGGAGCGGCCCAGGCGGTGTCGGGATCGGCGCCCAGGGCCAGGAGTTCGGCGGCCCGGTTCAGGACCGCGGCCAGTTCGGGAGGGGCGTGCCGGGCACTGGCGTGCGCGGCGGTGGGCACGGCCATGCCGGCGCGCAGGCACACCGCCAGCACATCGAGCGCCGATGCGCTTGCCAGCGGATCGGCACCCGGAGGCGCCGACCGGTCCGCGAGGTCGGGGCGAGGCGCTGCGGCGCGGGTGCGCACCCGCAGCGGACCTGGTCCGAGGAGCACGGCCACCGCCAGCAGCAGTGCGGCCATCATGTCGGCAGCCGATCGGTGATGCGCCCCGACCACAGCACCCCGGCACACAACAGGCCGACCCCGGCCACCAGCACCCAAACTCCGGCGCCCCGCGTCAGGAACGTCGTCGATGCCGCCCCCAGCAGTTCACCCAGAACCACTCCCAGCACCGGCAGAGCCGCCAGAATGGCCGCCGTTGCCCGGGCTCCGGCCATGCCCGCGTCCACCTGCGCGGCGTATCGGTGCCTTTCGGCGATGTCGAGTTGCGCTGCCCGCATCAGCACACCGATGGGTAGACCGTGGTCGGCGGCCAGTTGCCAGCAGGCCGCCAGCTGCTCCCACTGCCGGGGCAGCCGGGAGCCGGTGGCCACGGCACGAAGACCCGCAGCCACGTCGGCGCCCAGCCTGGCCCGGGCCGCCACCGCCCGCAGGCCCGAACCGACCGGACCGTCGATCTCGCCGGCCGTCACCTCGAACGCCCGCACGGGGTGCGCCCCGGCCCTCAACTCTGCGGTCAGTAGCTCCAGCGCGCTGCTCAGCCACTGCCCCTCCCGGCGGGCGCTGATACGGGTGACCCGATGGCGGCGGCGCAGGACGACGGTGCCGAGCAGCAGGAACGCCGCGATGACCGTCGGGACCGGCAGCTGCACCACCATCAGCGCCGCCCCTGCCCCGGCCAGGGCCACAACCGCCGGCCCGGAAGGCCGGCGGCGCAGCGGCGGCCGGCTGATGCGAAGGCGCCTGCGGTTGGCGTGCGGGTGCACGAGGACGGCGACGGCGAGCAGCAGGGCCGCCGTCATCGCCGCCCCCGCTCGTCGATCAGGCGATCGAGTGCGGCGAACCCGTCACAAGATCCTCGATCGGCATGCCAGGCCGTCACGGCGTGACAGGTGTCGGACCGTTGGTCGCGCTGCAGCACGGCGATCTCGTCGAGCCGGCGGGACCCGTCGCGGTCCCGCGCCACGTGCAGCAGCACCCGCACCGCGGCGCCGAGTTGGCTGTGCAGCGCCGCCCGGTCCAGACCACCCACCGCCCCCAGCGCTTCCAGCCGGGCCGGCACCTCACCAGGACTGTTGGCGTGCACGGTGCCCGCACCGCCGTCGTGGCCGGTATTGAGCGCGGCCAGCAGATCGACGACCTCGGCGCCGCGCACCTCGCCGACGATGATCCGGTCGGGACGCATTCGCAGGGCCTGGCGCACCAGTTGGCGGACGGTGATCTCGCCGGCCCCCTCCACATTCGCGCCCCGGGCCACGAGGGTCACCAGATGTGGGTGCATGGGTGCCAGTTCGGCGGCGTCTTCGACACAGACGAGTCGTTCTTCGGGCGCCACCGCGCCGAGCAGTGCGGACAACAACGTCGTTTTGCCCGCTCCGGTACCTCCGGAGACCAGGAACGCCAACCGGGCATCGATGACGTCCCGCAGGATTGTCTCCGCGGTGGGGGTGATGGCACCCGAGGCGCACAATGCCTGCAACCCCTGCGTCGCCGGGCGCAGCACCCGTAACGAGATGCAGGTACCAGCCACCGCAACAGGTGGCAGGATCGCGTGGAGGCGAACGGTCAGACGCGCCGCGCCGATGCCGGTGAGCAGCCCGTCGACCCACGGCGATGCGTCGTCGAGACGTCGCCCCGCGGCCAGTGCCAGCCGCTGGGCCAGCCGCCGTACTGCGGCCTCGTCAGCGAACCGGACCGGGCTCCGCCGCAAACCGTGTCCGTCATCGACCCAGACCCCGCCGGGTTCGGTGACCAATACGTCGGTGGTTCCCGGCGCGGCAAGCAACGGCTCCAAGATGCCGACGCCGGTGAGTTCTGTCTGCACTGCCCGCAGATTCGACAACACCTCGGTGTCGCCGAGCAGACCCGCCGATTCGGCCCGGATGGCCTGCGCCACGACGCCGGCCTGCAGAGCCCGCGGACCCGAGAGCGCGTCGGCGGCCAACCGCTCGCGCACCCGGTCGATCAAGGATTCGTTCATGCCGCCCGCCCCGCCGACGTCCGCTCCAGCAGCGCGGCCACCCGCCGGGCAGCGACGGCCAGCGGGGAGCGGGCCCCCAGCTGCAGCCCGCCGCGTTCGAGCCGCTCGGCGATCAGCGGCTGGGGTCGCATCGCGGCCAGCAGCGGCAGCTTGGTCAGGTCGGCGATCTCCCCCGGTCGCAAGCCGCCCGGCGCCGGGCCGCGAACCACCAGCCCGACATTGGGGTTCACGGCGGTCAGAGCGGGAGCCATCGCCGCGGTGGCGGCACACGACCGCACATCACAGGTGGTGATCAGTACCACCAGGTCGGCGTCGCTCAAGGCGGTGCACACGGCGTCGGTCAGCCGGCGCGGTACATCACACACCGTCGTCACACCCGCCCGCCGGCCGGCGTCGAGTACCGCGGCCACCGCACCGGCCGACAACTCGTGGCCCGTCCTGGCTCCCGACAACAGCGCGACACCGCGGTGCTCGGGCAGTGCGGCACGAACCGCCGGCCAGTGGAGCCGTCCGCCCTGAACCGTCAGCTCCGGCCACCTCAATCCAGGGACGTCCTCCGCGCCGAGCAGGAGGTCGATACCGCCACCCCACCCATCGAGGTCGACCAGCAGCGGCGCGGTGAGCTGATAGGCCACCGCCGCGGCGAGAAGTGAGGCGCCTGCTCCGCCGCGACCCGCCACCACCGCGGCCGTCGCGCCGCTGCGGAGCCCGGTGTCACTGTCTTCCGAGATGCCGCGGACCAGTTCCTCGGCCCGGGCCGGCATCGCCAGAACCTCTTCTGCCCCAACTGCTATCGCAGCCTGCAAGGTGGACGCGTCGGGTTCGCCGAGAGCGCAGAGGAACACCGTGTTGCGGCGGGGCAGACCGGCTTCGGCGCAGCGTCGGGCAGCTTCGGCATCGACCGCCACCGCGGTGGCCGCGGACCAGACCTTGCGGGTGGGAACGGCAGCGGGGTCGAGATGAACGGCCCGGACACCGGCCGCCGCGGCCGCACGATCGACTTCATCACGTAGCGCGGGTTCAGCAATGAGGGCCAACAGCCCAGCGGTGCTCGTCACCACATCACCGTGGCTGGAAAGTGCCAGGGGCGGCTAGTCGACTTTGTGACTTTGTGGATGGCTCGGCATTTGTGGACAACCGCGCCGGATTTCGTTTCTAGCGAAAAACGCAACGCCATCAACAAGATGAATCGGTGGTGGCTGGCGAAAACATGCCCCAAACGAAGGACGACCCTCGCCAGGGGGGGAGGAGGCGAGGGTCGTCGTGTATCAGCCCCGGGGGGTCGGGCTGATGCACACCCGGCATAAGCCGAGTAATACTCACTATACACACGACCCAGCGCACTGGCGCAAGTCTCGATTGCAACACGCCAGCCGGATAGGGATTCAGAATTGCAGTCCGCGACAGGTGGCTTGAACTGCCATTTTGAACACTATCCCGGTTGGTGTCACGAGCACACCTATTGTGGGAGCGTGACCGCCTCCGATTCGGCCGCCGAGCAGCTAACCGCGCCGCAAACCGGCGGGACTGACGCGCAACCCGCCCGCACCGCAGCGTTTTTCGACCTCGACAAGACCATCCTCGCCAAGTCGAGCACCCTTGCTTTCAGCAAACCCTTCTTCGACCAGGGTCTGCTCAATCGGCGAGCCGTTCTCAAGTCCAGCTACGCCCAATTCCTTTTTCTGATGTCCGGCGCCGACCACGAGCAGATGGACCGTATGCGGTCCTACGTCACCGCCATGTGCACCGGCTGGGACGTCGAACAGGTCAAGTCGATCGTCGGGGAGACACTGCACGACATCGTCGACCCCCTGGTGTTTGCCGAAGCGGCCGATCTGATCGCCGATCACAAGCTGTGCGGCCGTGATGTGGTGGTGGTGTCGGCATCCGGCGAGGAGATCGTCGCCCCGATCGCCCGCGCGCTCGGGGCCACCCATGCGATGGCCACCCGGATGGTGGTCGAGGACGGCCGTTACACCGGCGAGGTGGCGTTCTACTGCTACGGCGAGGGGAAAGCCCAGGCGATCCGGGAGCTGGCCCAACGCGAGGGTTATCCGCTCGAACACTGCTACGCCTACTCCGATTCGATCACCGACGTGCCGATGCTGGAGACCGTCGGGCACCCCTCCGTCGTCAATCCCGACCGCGCGCTGCGCAAGGAGGCCGCCGCGCGGGACTGGCCGGTGCTCACCTTCACCAAGCCCGTCTCGCTCCGGGACCGGATTCCGGCGCCGTCGGGCGCGGCGGTGGCCACCACCGCCGCGGTGGGCCTCAGCGCCTTGGCCGCCGGCGCGCTGACGTACTCGCTGCTTCGCCGATTCGCGCTCTGACACATCGGCGTAACGATCCGGAATCGCGCCGAAGCTGTTCGCATTTGGGCCTTGCTGTGACTGGGGTCACGTAGTACAAAGGAAGGCACGGAAGCCCGGTGAGGCCAAGATCGACTCGGAAGAGAAGGGCTCGATCTCCCGCATCAGGCAACCCAGCACGGGTCCCGGCACCCACGCGGAGCCACAGCCGCGATAATGGCAGAAGTGTTGCGGGCCTGCGTGATTGCGAAAAGCGGATGTACCAAGACCTCTTGGGTTGAGGTCAGCTGCACAGCGCATCGCAAGAACGCCGAGGCCAACCCAGGCAACCCACCTTGGACGCTTGGTAACCGGAGATCCGTGCTAGCGGGCGGTGAACTGCATCCTGGTTGAATCCAGGATCGGGGCACCGCCCGCTTCGTACGTCGGGCCTACTTCTTCTTCTGGTCCGCGATCGAAATCGCCTCTCGCGCACCGGCTTGCAGCGCCCGGCAGTGCAACAGCAGCCATTCGGTCAAACCCTTCTCCGTCCCGGAGGCGAAGCCCTGGGCCGCCGTCCGGTACTCGGCGGCGCGCCGCATCCAGTACACCTCGGGCACGCCGAGGCCGTGCGGATCGAGTCCACTGGCAATGCTCACCAGTCGCGCAACGCCGCGCGCCACCACACCATCGGCGCTGCCGAATGCCGCCAGGGTGAGCAGTTCGCCGTGCGCCACCGCGGCAAGGATGGGCGCGGGCACTTTCGACCCACCCGTCACCAGCTGCGACATCAGATCCAGCCGCGCGGCCACCTCTGGTTCCGATCGCGGGCGGGCCAGCTCTTGTTCGCCGGCCACGTCGGCGGCGGCCAGCATGTGCAACCGCGCCAGCGCCTGCAGCGGCGCTCGCCGCCACACCCCCACCAGCGTGGTTTCACCGCCCTCGAGTGCTTGTGACACACGCAGCGCTCCGGCGAACACCGGGTCCGACGCGGTGTGTTCATCGAGTTGCGGGGTGCCGCCGTCGAGCACCGACGACGCCCTGGCCGCACGCAGCGCCGCTTCCGCCGCGGTGACGGGCCAGCCCCGCAGATTGGCGCGATGCCGGTGCGCCCGACCCAGCGCGTCGCGCGCCTGTTCGGCGGCTTCGGCGACGCCCGGCAGGGCTGCCAGCGGGGCCAAGGGGTCAACACTCACCGGGCCACCGCTCACAGGGGCTCACCCTACTCGCCGGACCGCTGACCCGAGGTTCGGCAACCGTTCGGCGCACGCCACACACCGCCTGCAGCGCCCGTTGTGAGTTGCCAACCTCTTTGCAACCTTGGGTGACTACGCTCACAGCCATGACCGAGACGCACTCCGAAGTTCTGTCAGCGTATCCGCCCGCAGCGGAGTTCGCCGAGCAGGCGAACGCCACCGCCGCGTTGTATGACGAGGCCGAGGCCGATCGGCTGGCGTTCTGGGCTGCTCAGGCCAACCGGCTGTCCTGGGACAAGCCATTCACCGAGGTTCTCGACTGGTCGAACAAGCCCTTCGCGAAGTGGTTCGCCGACGGCACGCTCAACGTCGCCTACAACTGTGTGGACCGCCACGTCGAAGCCGGCAACGGCGACCGGGTGGCCATCCACTGGGTCGGCGAGCCCGTCGACCACAAGCGGTCCATCACCTACGCCCAGCTCAAAGACGAGGTGTCCCAAGCCGCCAACACCCTGACCGAACTCGGCCTGCAGGCCGGCGACCGGGTGGCCATCTACATGCCGATGGTCCCCGAAGCCATCGTGGCGATGCTGGCGTGCGCCCGCCTCGGCGTCATGCACAGCGTCGTGTTCGCCGGATTCTCCGCCTCCGCGCTCAAGGCCCGCATCGAGGACGCCTCGGCCAAACTGGTGATCACCACCGACGGCCAGTACCGCCGCGGGCAGGCCGTGTCCTTGAAAGCCGGCGTCGACGAAGCCATCGCCGGCCTCGGCCAGGACAGCCCCGTCGAGCACGTTCTGGTGGTGCGCCGCACCGGAATCGACGTCGACTGGACCGAAGACCGCGACCTCTGGTGGGACGAAATCGTGCCCAAGGCGTCCACCGAGCACACCCCGGAGGCGTTCGAGTCCGAGCACCCGCTGTTCCTGCTGTACACCTCGGGCACCACCGGCAAGCCCAAGGGCATCATGCACACCTCGGGCGGCTACCTCACCCAGGCCTCCTACACCCATTTCAATGTCTTCGACATCAAACCCGAGACCGACGTGTACTGGTGCACTGCCGACATCGGCTGGGTCACCGGACACACCTACATCGTCTACGGACCACTGTCCAACGGCGTCACCCAGGTGGTCTACGAAGGCACCCCGGCCTCCCCCGATGAGCACCGGCACTTCCAGATCATCGAAACCTACGGCGTCACAATCTATTACACCGCTCCGACCCTGGTGCGCACCTTCATGAAATGGGGCCGCCAGATCCCGGCCGCCCACGACCTGTCGTCGTTGCGGTTGCTCGGCTCAGTCGGTGAGCCCATCAACCCCGAGGCCTGGCGCTGGTACCGGATGGCCTTCGGCGCCGACGCCACCCCGATCGTGGACACCTGGTGGCAGACCGAAACCGGCGCCATCATGATCTCCCCACTGCCCGGCGTCACGCACGCCAAACCGGGTTCGGCGATGCGGGCCCTGCCCGGGATCTCGGCCAAGATCGTCGACGACGACGGCAACGAACTCGCCCCCGGCACCGACCACGGTGAACAGGTCTCCGGCTACCTGGTGCTCGACAAGCCGTGGCCGTCGATGCTGCGCGGCATCTGGGGCGACGAGCAGCGGTTCAAGGAGACCTACTGGTCGCGCTTTGCCGAGCAGGGTTGGTACTTCGCCGGCGACGGCGCCCGCTATGGCAGCGACGGCGAGATCTGGGTGCTGGGCCGCATCGATGACGTCATGAACATCTCCGGGCACCGGATCTCCACCGCCGAAGTGGAATCGGCACTCGTCGGGCATTCCGGGGTGGCCGAAGCCGCCGTCGTCGGGGCCACCGACGAACAGACCGGGCAGGCCATCTGCGCGTTCGTCATCCTCAAATCCTCCGCCCACGGCGGGGAAGACAACATGATCGACGAACTGCGCGCCGAAGTCGCCAAGGAGATCTCCCCCATCGCCAAACCCCGCGAGATCCACGTCGTGCCGGAACTGCCGAAAACCCGCAGCGGCAAGATCATGCGCCGGCTGCTGCGCGACGTCGCCGAAGGCCGCGAACTCGGCGACACCTCCACCCTCGTCGACCCCAGCGTCTTCGAAGCCATCCGCGCCAGCAAGTGAGGCGTACTACACCGGCCGAAAGCCCGTCCCCGGACGGGCTTTCGCGGTGATGTCGGCCAGCTGAGTGTTGAACGACATGGTGACCGCGGGGGTGTGCAGCGGGATGAATTTGATGACGCAGCTGGGCAGGTCGTCGCTGAACGCGCCGTGGATCATCCCGACCAGCTTGTTGTTCGCGGTCACCGGCGCGCCCGAATCGCCCGGCGCCCCGCACACCTGATTCAGGACGGTGCCGGGGTCCTCCCCCGGCCCCCACGTCACCCCGCACGAGGTGCCGGTGGTGCGGCCGAGTTTGCACACCACCTGGCCGAAGGCCGGGTCCGGCCCCAAGCCGTCGATGACGAAACCGTTGACGTTGTTGGTCGGGATGACCTTGCTTCGGTCGAAGCGGATGACGGCGTAGTCGAGTGCGTCGTTGCCTGCCACCATCACGCCCACCGGCCCCTGGTTCTCGGCGCCCTCGGCAGACACCTGGGCGCCGGGGCCTCCGCAGTGCGCCGAGGTGAAGCCGACGAGATCGCCCCGGTTGTCGGTGCCGATCGCGGTGAGCGTGCAGTAGGACTCGCCATTGATGACGATGCCGGAACCTCCGCCGAGGGTCACCGGGGCGGCCACCGCCGGGCTTGCGGTGATGACCGAGAATGCAGCCAGGGCGGCGACAGCGCAGACGGCAAGGCGCGCGAATTTCAAGCGAACTCCCAAGTCAGGGTTTGGCCAGGGTCGTCCCCAGTGAACCAGACATGGCAACATGAAGCCCGTGAGCAATGGTGACCGCAAGAATGGTGTGCCCGCGACCGTGACGTCGATCCCGTTGGTCGATCCCAACGCCGTACCGGCGGATCCGTCGATCGGTGACCTGGTCAAGGACGCCACCACTCAGGTGTCCACCCTGGTGCGCGCCGAGGTCGAACTTGCCCGCGCGGAGATCACCCGGGACGTCAAGAAGGGTCTCACCGGAAGCGTCTACTTCATCTTGGCGCTGGTGGTGCTGTTCTACTCCACCTTCTTTTTCTTCTTCTTCGCCGCGGAACTGCTCGACACCTGGCTGTGGCGGTGGGCGTCCTTCTTGATCGTCTTCGGCGTCATGGTGCTCACCACCGCGCTGTTCGCGCTCCTGGGCTACCGCAAGGTGCGCAAGATCCGCGGGCCGCAGCAGACCATCGAAACCGTCAAGGAGACCAGGGCGGCTTTCACCCCCGGTCACGACAGGGCGCCGCAGGCGCCCGCGGGTAAGGCGCCCGCAACCACGGACCCGTCGGGCTGGTAGATGCCGCCGCCGGATCCGTCCGTCGTTCGGATCAACGGACCGTGGCGTCACCTGGACGTCCACGCGAACGGCATCCGGTTTCATGTCGTCGAATCCGAGTCCTCCGCGCCCGACGGGCCCCTGGTGATCCTGCTGCACGGGTTCGGTTCGTTCTGGTGGGCCTGGCGCCATCAGTTGCGCGGTATCACCGGAGCGCGGGTGGTCGCGGTGGACCTGCGTGGGTACGGCGGCAGCGACAAACCACCGCGCGGGTATGACGGGTGGACGCTCGCCGGTGACACCGGTGGCTTGATCCGCGCCCTCGGGCACACGTCGGCCACGTTGGTGGGCCACGCCGACGGCGGGTTGGTGTGCTGGGCCACTTCGGTCTTGCATCCACGTCTGGTGCGGGCGATCGCGTTGGTCAGCTCGCCGCACCCGAGCGCGCTGCGCCGGACCGCACTGACCCGCCGCGACCAGGGCCGGGCACTGCTGCCTTCGCTGCTGGGTTATCAGCTGCCGCGCTGGCCCGAGCACGTGTTGACCCGCCGCGACGCCGACGACCTCGAGGCGCTGGTCCGCAGCCGCGCCTCCGGCAAGTGGCAAGCGTCGCAGGATTTCTCGGAGACCATCGGCCATCTGCGCCGCGCCATCCAGATCCCGGGTGCCGCACACTGCGCGCTGGAGTACCAGCGATGGGCAGTACGCAGCCAACTCCGGGGTGAGGGCCGGCGTTTCATGAAACAGATGGACCGTCAGCTCGGAATCCCGTTGCTGCACATGCGCGGTGACGCCGACCCGTATGTGCTGTCAGCACCCGTCGAGCGGACCCGGCGCTACGCGCCCCACGGTAGGTTCGTGTCCCTTTCCGGGGCAGGGCATTTCGGTCACGAGGAGGTGCCGGATCAGGTGAACGGCCACCTCAACAGGTTCTTGGCCCGGTTGTTCTAGACCCTCGACGGGCCTGGCCCCTCTGTAGGCCGGCCCTCTCTCCCCGGCTCGTCCCTCGCCGCCTCGTCGGCCGGCCTGGCCCCTCTGTAGGCCGGCCTAGGTGACGCAGGAGCCGGTGGCCGCCCGCTCGGTCGCGTTCACCTTCAGCATCTGACGTTCCACCTCATTGGCGGTGAGCACGAATCCGGTCTCGGTGTCGTCGACGGCGGCGCCGAACACCACCCCGAGCACCTCGCCGTTGGCGTTGATCAGCGGGCCGCCGGAATTGCCCTGCCGCACAGTCCCTCTGATGGTGTAGACCTCGCGGTTGACGGTGGTGGTGCGGTAGATGTCGGGACCGTTGAGTTCGATGATCTCGCGGATCCGCGCGGGCGTGGCCGCGAAGTCCCCGCCACCGGGATAGCCGAGTACCAGGGCGTCGGTGCCGGTCACGGCGGGGTCGGGCGCGAAATCCAACGTCTGCGCGGGCAGGTTCGGCACGAACAGCATCGAGATGTCGGCGTTCGGGTCATACGACACCACCACGGCGTCGTAGGTCTGGCCGGCGGACTCGACGGTTACGCTGTCGGAGCCCGCGACCACGTGCGCGTTGGACATCACGTGTTGCGGCCCGACGACGAAACCTGTGCCCTCGAGCACCTTCTGGCATCCCGGCGCCACCCCGCGGATCTTCACGACGCTGGGCTGGACCGCGGCCACCACGGCGTCGGTGGCCAGGGTCGCGTTCGGCGGCTCCACCTCGACGATCGGGGTGCGGCCGAACGGCTGGAGCACATCAGGCAGGCCGGAGGTGTCCAGCAGCGCCGAGAGCCGCTTGGGCACCGCGCGCAACCACTCGGGTGCCGCCTCGTCCACTTGCGCCAGCACCTTAGAGCCCTTGACGGCATTGACCAGATTGGTTTGGTCGGAGGAGGTCAGCGGGGTGGCGAGCAACCAGGCCGCCACCATCACCACGATCAGCTGCAGGCCCACACCGATCAGCGAATCAACCAATCGCACACCGGGATTGCGGATGGCGCTGCGTACCGCGCGGCCCAGCACCACACCGGCCACCTCGCCGACGACCACCAGAGCCAGGATGAGGAACAGTGCGGCGAAGAGTTTTGTCCTGGCACCGTCGATGTGGTTGACGATGTGCGGCGCCAACAGCACGCCGGCAACGGCACCGAGTACCACGCCGATGAACGACATCACCGAACCCAGCGCGCCGGAACGCCAGCCCGAAACGGCGGCGACGAACGCGATTGCGACGACAGCGATGTCGAGCCACTGCGAAGGGGTCACTGCGCCTCCCCGCCCACGAGCGCCATGGCGTCCTCGAGTTCGAGCACCTTGGTGGTGTCCCAGGGGCTGGACCAGCCGGCCACGTCGAGCAACGCCGAGATGACCTGGCCGGTGAATCCCCACACGAGCATCTGGTTGAGCAGGAAGGCTGGCCCGGCGAAGCGGCGGGTGTTGGCGGCTCGGTAGACCATCAGCCGATTCTCCGGGTTGGTGAACGCGCGGACAGGTACCCGCGCAACGATTGCGGTTTCGGCTTCGTCGACGACGGACACCGGTCCTGGATCGGGCGAGTAGGCCAACACAGGCACGACGTGGAAGCCCGACGGCGGAATGAACATCCGCTCGAGCGTGGCCAACGGTTGTAGGCGTGTGACGTCGATCCCGGTCTCCTCCCGCGCCTCCCGCAACGCGGTGGCAACCGGTCCATCATCGCCCGGATCGCTGGCGCCGCCCGGAAAGGCGGCTTGTCCGGCGTGGTGGCGCAGTGTGGAAGCTCGGACGGTGAGCAGCAGGTCCGCCTCGTCGGGCAGCCCGGGCACCACAGAGCGAGCCGGGGTGAACTCCGGGCCGGAGAACAACACCAGCACCGCGGCGTCGCGCCGGGTGACGGCGGACTCGGCGGCCGCGGTGATGGACGCCAGCACCTCGGCCGGCACCCGGCGCCGGTACGCGCCGCGCACGTTGTGCACGTTGTCCAGCAGTGGCCGCAACCAGTCGGGTCCGTCGTCGGGCGACGGGGATACCGCACTGCTCACCGCGGTACCCCTCTCATCGCAACTCGGTTCCGACCGCCTCGGCGATGTCGTCCGCGGAGACAAAAGCACGGGGCAGGATCTCGGCAACGCTACCGTCCGGGCGCAGCAGAACCGTCGCAGGCATGACGTTCGGGACCTTCAGAGCCGCAGCAATGCTGCGGTCACCGTCCTGCAGGGTGGGTAACCTGACGCCCCACTCCGCCAGCCGCGACAATGCCGCCTCCTCGTTGGGGTCCTGGTGCACCGTCACCACGAGCACGTCTTGGCCCACCCGTTGCTGATATTCGACCAGCGCCGGCAGTTCGTCGGCGCACGGTCCGCACCAGTAGGCCCATAGGTTCAGCAGCACAGGGCGCCCGGCGAGCGCACGTGCCACGTCGACGTGCCCGCCGTCGGCCGCGCACACCGCCGTGACCCCGCGCAGTTCGGCAGGGCCTGGGCCGCCGTCGCCGGTGGGGCACGGCGGCAGGTCCGCTTCGCGGCGGGCTTGGCTCAGTTGGCCCGGGTCCTGGCGGGGTTGGCCCGCGGTCGGTGGGCCGGACTGCACACCGGTCTCGGGAGACTCACCGAGCTGAGCGAGCAGCGCAGCCATCACCACCGCGATGACGGCGACGATCGCCAGGGTCCACTTGGCCGAGCCGGTCACAGACCTGCCAGCGCCAGGAGGTGTTCGGTTTCGGGTCCCTTGACCAGCGGAGCGGCGAGCAGCGGATCGGTGGGGCCCGCACCGAACGACGGACAGTCCTTGGCCAGTACGCAGACCCCGCACGCGGGCTTACGGGCGTGGCAGACCCGACGCCCGTGGAAGATCACGCGGTGGCTGAGCAGCGTCCACTCGGGGCGCTCGATCAGGTCACCGACGATCTTCTCCACCTTCACCGGGTCTTCCTCCGCCGTCCACCGCCACCGCCGGACCAGCCGGCCGAAGTGGGTGTCGACCGTGATCCCGGGGATGTCGAACGCGTTGCCCAGGACGACGTTGGCGGTCTTGCGGCCGATGCCGGGAAGCGTCACCAGCTCATCGAGGGTGGCCGGCACCTCGCCGCCGAAGTTGTCGACCAGCGACTGTCCGAGCCCGATCAACGAGCTGGCCTTGTTGCGGTAGAAGCCGGTGGGCCGGATGAGTTCTTCGAGTTCGGTGCGGTTGGCCCCGGCGTAGTCGGCGGCCGTGCGGTACTTCGCGAACAGCGCGGGAGTGGTGAGGTTGACGCGCTTGTCGGTGCTCTGCGCCGACAGGATGGTGGCGACCGTCAGCTCCAGCGGGTTGGTGAAATCCAGCTCGCAGTAGACATGTGGGAACGCCATCGCGAGGGTGCGATTCATCCGGCGGGCACGCCGGACCAACCCCAGGTGCGTTTCGGTGTCCCATTTGGTCTTCGATTTGGTCTTCGGCGAAGAATCCGGCTTTGCCTTGGCGGCCACCCTGACAGGCTACTTATCGGGCCCGACAGGTTCGTTACAGCTATGTCTGAGCGGTTGACAAACCGTGATCCTGCTGAGACCTGGCGCGTGTTTACTTCTCGTCGTGTCCTGGTTGCTCGCGGCGTCGGTCCCCGGCCTGCTCATGCTGGCGACCTTCGGGCTGCAGCGGCTGGAGTCCGGTATCTGTACCTTCGAGTCCCGCGATGGCGCGGAGCTGACCGAACAGCCCAAGATGCGCCCCGAACCCCGGCCGGACAACGACTTCCCGTCGCTTCCCTCGCTGCGCGCGGCCTTTGAAACACTCGACGGTGAACCCCGTTTGCCGACCCGGCTGAGCCCGTCCGTGCGGATTCCGGTGGACAGGAATCCGCAGTTTCAGGCGACTCGCCAGGCCAATCGTGTGTAGCGTTGGCTAGTCGCGCCACTGCTTACCTCTAGACTTGCAAGGAACACACAGATAGAGGCTGGTCGACGCACATCACACAGCCAAGAGCCAAAGAGGGGCAACGTGGACGAGATCCTGGCGAGGGCCGGAATCTTCCAAGGAGTCGAACCCAGCGCCGTATCAGCGCTGACCAAGCAGCTGCAGCCCGTCGACTTCCCGCGGGGGCACACGGTATTCGCCGAGGGCGAGCCTGGCGATCGGCTGTACATCATCATCTCGGGCAAGGTGAAGATCGGTCGTCGGTCACCCGACGGTCGGGAGAACCTCCTGACGATCATGGGCCCCTCCGACATGTTCGGTGAGTTGTCCATCTTCGATCCGGGCCCCCGGACGTCGAGTGCCACCACCATCACCGAGGTCCGTGCGGTGTCGATGGACCGGGACGCGCTGCGTGCCTGGATCGCCGACCGGCCCGAGATCGCCGAGCAGCTGCTGCGCGTGCTGGCCCGTCGCCTGCGCCGCACCAACAACAACCTCGCCGATCTGATCTTCACCGACGTGCCCGGCCGGGTGGCCAAGCAGCTGCTGCAGCTCGCTCAGCGGTTCGGCACTCAGGAGGGCGGCGCCCTGCGCGTGACGCACGACCTGACGCAGGAGGAGATCGCCCAGCTCGTCGGCGCCTCCCGCGAGACGGTGAACAAGGCGCTCGCCGATTTCGCCCACCGCGGCTGGATCCGCCTGGAAGGCAAGAGTGTGCTGATCAGCGACTCCGAGCGGCTGGCAAGGCGCGCCCGCTAGTTCTCTTGTGATTTCGGCGCGCTGGTAACCGCGCAGCGGTTACCAGCGCGCCGAAATCACGTCTTGAGGTAGTCCAGCTGGGCTTGCACGGACTTCTCCGCGGCATCCCAGAGCTTCTGGTCGACGTCGGTGTAGACGTGTTCGACGACCTGCCGGGCGGAGGCGTCCTCTCCCAGCTCCCGCAGGGCGGCCCTGACCTGATCGAGGCGTTCCTCGCGGTGCTTCAGGTACATCTCGGTCACGCCCACCAGATCGCCGAGATCAGGGCCGTGCCCAGGCAGAACAGTGCGCTGGCCCAGACCGTGCAGCCGGTGCAGAGAGTCCAGGTAGTCGCGCAGACTCCCGTCTTCGGTGTCGATGACCGTGGTTCCGCGACCCAGCACGGTGTCGGCGGTCAGCACGGCGTCCTGGAGGACAAACGACACCGAGTCGGCGGTGTGACCGGGTGTCGCGAGGACGGTGATGCGCAGACCGGCAGCGTCGATCACCTCGCCGTCGGTCAACGGCCCGCCGAGGCCGCGCAGGAATCCGCTACCGACCGAGCGGACGACGGCGCCGGTGCGCTCGACGAGTTTGTCGATGCCGTCGGTGTGGTCGCCGTGCCGGTGGCTGATCAGGACCAGAGGAATCTTTCCGAGCGCGGCGATCCGGTCGAGGTGCGCCTCGTCGTCGGGACCGGGGTCGACGATCACGATCTCGTCGCTACCCGGCCCCTGCAGCACCCAGGTGTTGGTGCCGTCGAGGGTCATGATGCCCGGGTTGTCGCACAGGAGCACCGACGCCGTATCCGTGACCGGACGCAGCTGCGCGTAGGCGGGGTGCTCGAGGGTCACGCGACCTCGACGATGATTTCCACTTCGACGGGAGCGTTGCGCGGCAGTTCGGAGACACCGACCGCGGAGCGCGCGTGGGCACCGGCATCGCCGAACACCTCACCGAACAGTTCGGAGGCGCCGTTGATGACGCCCGGCTGACCGTCGAATCCGGGTGCCGAGGCGACGAAGCCGACGACCTTGACGACCTTGACCACCTGGTCAACGCCCACCAGGGAATTGACGGCCGCCAGTGCGTTGAGCGCACACACCCGGGCCAGGGCCTTGGCGTCTTCGGCGCTCACCTCGGCGCCGACCTTGCCGGTGCGCAGCAACTCCCCGCCCTTGATGGGCAGCTGGCCGGCCGTATAGACCAGGTTGCCGGTGCGCACGGCGGGCACATACGCCGCCAGCGGAGCGACGACGGGCGGCAGCTCGATGCCGAGCTCGGTCAGCTTGGCAGACCAGCTCATTTGGGACGCTTGAGGTAGGCGACGTGCTGTTCGCCGGTGGGCCCGGGCAGGACGGCGACCAGCTCCCAGCCGTCAGCCCCCCACTGGTCGAGGATCTGTTTGGTGGCGTGGGTGAGCAGCGGCACGGTGGCGTACTCCCAGATGGTCGGTTCGCTCATGGGCAGAGCTTAGCCGCCGGACCCAACCACATGGTTAGGCTGCAAGCCATGGCGACCACAGCAAGCGGCCCAACCAGCGTCGGTTGGCCCTCCCGGTTGGCGAAAGCCCGCCTCCATTTTGTCAGTGGCAAGGGCGGCACCGGGAAATCCACGGTGGCGGCCGCTCTGGCTCTCACGCTGGCCGCCGGCGGCCGCAAGGTCCTGCTGGTGGAAGTCGAAGGCCGCCAGGGCATCGCGCAGCTGTTCGATGTTCCGCCGCTGCCGTACAAAGAGCTCAAGATCGCCACGGCCGAACGCGGCGGTCAGGTCAACGCCCTGGCCATCGACATCGAAGCCGCCTTTCTCGAATACCTCGACATGTTCTACAACCTCGGTCTGGCCGGTCGAGCCATGCGTCGTATCGGCGCCATCGAATTCGCGACCACCATCGCGCCCGGGCTGCGCGACGTTCTGCTGACCGGCAAGATCAAGGAGTCCGTGGTCCGCGTGGACCGCAACAAGCAGCCGGTGTACGACGCGATCGTGGTGGACTCACCGCCCACCGGCCGTATCGCACGCTTCCTCGACGTCACCAAGGCTGTCGCTGATCTGGCCAAGGGCGGGCCGGTGCACTCGCAGAGCGAGGGTGTGGTGAAGCTGCTGCATTCCGAGCAGACGGCCATTCACCTGGTGACGCTGCTCGAGGCGCTGCCCATCCAGGAGACAGTCGAGGCCATCGAAGAACTCGAGGCGCTCGGGCTGCCGATCGGCAGCGTGATCGTCAACCGCAACATCCCGACGTTCCTGCCGGCGGACGCGCTCACCAAGGCTGCCGAAGGAGACATCGACGCCGACGCCGTGCGCGCCGATCTCGGGAAGGTGGGAATCACGTTGTCGGACGACGACTTTGCGGGACTGCTGACGGAGAGCATCCAGCACGCCACCCGGTTGCAGGCCCGTGCCGAGAGCGCCGAGCAGTTGGACTTGATCAAGGTGCCCCGGCTGGAGTTACCGGCCATCAACGACGGAATCGACCTGGGCAGTCTGTACGAGCTGGCCGAGGCACTGGCAGAGCAAGGGGTCCGGTAACAATGAGCACCACACCACCAGCTCTGGACATGGAGTCGATCCTTCGCGACACGACCAACCGCGTTGTTGTGTGTTGCGGCGCCGGCGGTGTCGGAAAGACCACCACCGCCGCGGCGATGGCACTGCGGGCCGCCGAGTACGGCCGCTCCGTCGTGGTGCTCACCATCGATCCGGCCAAGCGACTGGCCCAGGCACTGGGCATCAGGGATCTGGGCAACTCGCCCCAGCGTGTACCGCTGGCTCCGGAGGTGCCCGGCGAGCTTCACGCGATGATGCTCGATATGCGGCGCACCTTCGACGAGATGGTGGTCGAGTACTCGGGAAACGAACGCGCGCAAGCGATTCTGGACAATCAGTTCTATCAGACGGTGGCCACCTCGCTGGCCGGCACGCAGGAGTACATGGCGATGGAGAAGCTGGGCCAGCTGTTGGCCCAGGATCGCTGGGACCTGGTGGTGGTCGACACCCCACCGTCGCGCAATGCGCTGGACTTCCTGGATGCCCCCAAACGCCTGGGTAGTTTCATGGACGGCCGGCTGTGGCGTCTGCTGCTGGCACCGGGCCGTGGCATCGGCAAGCTGGTCACCGGGGCGGTCGGCCTGGCGATGAAGGGGATGTCAACCATCCTGGGTAGCCAGATGCTCTCGGACGCTTCGGCTTTCGTGCAGTCTCTGGACTCGACCTTCGGCGGTTTTCGGGAGAAGGCCGACCGTACTTACGCATTGCTCAAGCGCCGCGGAACCCAGTTCGTGGTGGTGTCCGCGGCCGAGCCGGATGCGCTGCGTGAAGCATCGTTCTTCGTCGATCGGCTCTCGGAGGAGGGCATGCCGCTGGCGGGGCTGATCCTCAATCGCACGCATCCGACGTTGTGCTCGTTGCACGTTGAGCGTGCGGTGGACGGGGCCGAGGAGCTGGAGGCCGATGATCCCGAGTCGCTGACGGCGGCGGTGCTGCGCGTGCACGCCGATCGGGCGTTGACGGCCAAGCGTGAGGTTCGCCTGTTGTCGCGATTCACCGGGGCCAATCCCAAGGTGGCGATCGTGGGGGTGCCGTCGCTGCCGTTCGACGTGTCGGACCTGGAAGCGCTGAGAGCCATCGCCGACCAGATCACGGCGTGAGTCGAGACGGCCGAGGTACGAGGCCGTCGAAGAGCTCACGCCCAAACGATCCGGCGTGAGTCCGAGGCTGCGAGGAACGAGCAGTCGAAGGAGCTCGCGCCCAAAAGATCCGGCGTGAGTCGAGACGGCCGAGGTACGAGGCCGTCGAAGAGCTCACGCCCAAACGATCCGGTGTGAGTCCGAGGCTGCGAGGAACAAGCAGTCGAAGAAGCTCACGCCCAGACGATCCGGCGTGAGTCGAGACGGCCGAGAAACCAACGTCCGGGATGCAATCGGCCCCTCCGCGCGGTGCGGGAGGGGCCGATTGAAGCCAGTACTACGCAGAAATTAGCCAGCGCTGCGGTGCTTGCGTTGAGCGGCGAAGAATTCGGCCCAGGAGACGACCTCCGGGTGCTGCTTGAGCAGAGCCCGCCGCTGACGCTCGGTCATACCGCCCCACACCCCGAACTCCACACGGTTGTCGAGGGCGTCGGCGCCGCATTCGGCGATCACCGGGCAGTGCCTGCAGATGACTGCCGCCTTGCGCTGCGCGGCCCCGCGGACGAACAGCTCATCAGGGTCTGCCCCGCGGCAGCGGGCCTGTGACACCCACGCAATCCGCGCCTCGCCCTCGGCCCCCTGCAGCGGGCTGGGCATGGGTGTGGCGGTGGTCCCCCCTGGTGCGGCCGAAATTCCTGACATCAGCGAACTCCCCTTCGCTCAGGCCGACTTTCCGGCCACTGTCTCGGGTGCAAACCGCGACTGCGATCTACGCCACATTGCGCACTTTTCTGTTACCTGTGTCGCACTGTCTGTCTAAGTTAGGTGGTCAAATAGCGTTTTGGCAACAGTCTGATTCCGACTTTTTTGGGACAACCGTGCAGTCCCTCAGCGAATCTTTGGTTTCGGCGTGTCGCGGGCACGCTCCGGGGCCGTTCCGTGGACGCCGTACGGGCATCAGCACTGTCGGCAACCCCATTACTCTGTAGACCATGTCGGACCGCCCCCCGGTCGCTGTCACCCTGATCAAGCTGGCCTGGTGCTGCTTACTCGCCAGTGTGTTGACAGCGGCATTGATGTTCCCGGTCGTCGGCGGTATCGGCCTGATGTCCAACCGAGCCTCCGACGTCGTCGCCAATGGTTCTTCTCAGCTTGTCGAAGGGGAGATACCCGCCGTCTCCACGATGGTGGACGCCAAGGGCAACGTCATCGCCTGGCTCTACACCCAGCGCCGGTTCGAGGTTCCCAGCGACAAAATCGCTGACACCATGAAACTGGCAATCGTGTCCATCGAGGACAAACGATTTGCCGAACACAACGGTGTGGACTGGCAGGGCACGCTGACGGGTCTGTCGGGTTACCTGTCGGGCAACCTCGACACCCGCGGTGGGTCCACCCTCGAACAGCAGTACGTCAAGAACTATCAGCTGCTGGTGATCGCCCAGACCGACGCCGAGAAACGCGCCGCCATCGAAACCACGCCCGCCCGTAAGCTGCGGGAGATCCGGATGGCGTTGACGCTGGACAAGACGTTCACCAAGCCTGAGATCCTGACCCGTTACCTGAACCTGGTCTCCTTCGGCAACAACGCCTTCGGCATCCAGGACGCCGCGCAAACCTACTTCGGCATCGACGCCTCCGCGCTCAACTGGCAGCAGTCGGCCTTGCTGGCCGGTCTGGTGCAGTCCACCTCGA
Source organism: Mycolicibacterium sp. SMGY-1XX (assembly GCF_059132455.1). Classification (NCBI taxonomy): domain Bacteria; kingdom Bacillati; phylum Actinomycetota; class Actinomycetes; order Mycobacteriales; family Mycobacteriaceae; genus Mycobacterium; species Mycolicibacterium sp. SMGY-1XX. The sequence goes on along the minus strand of NZ_CP101139.1, from coordinate 467,406 downwards.
CGCTGAACCCGTACACCAACCCCGAGGGCGCCCTGGCCCGTCGCAACGTCGTGCTCGACACCATGATCGAGAACGTGCCCGAGCATGCCGAGGCACTGCGTGCCGCCAAGGCCGAGCCGCTGGGCATCCTGCCGCAGCCGCAGGAACTCCCCCGCGGCTGCATCGCCGCGGGAGATCGCGGATTCTTCTGCGACTACGTGCAGGAATACCTGGCCAGGGCCGGGATCAGCAAGGAGCAGCTGTCCAAGGGCGGCTACCTGATTCGCACCACGCTGGACCCCGACGTGCAGGCCAACGTCAAGAACGCCATCAACGAGTTCGCGCCTGCCGATCTGGAGGGCATCGCCTCGGTGATGAGCGTGATCCGGCCCGGTAAGCAGACCCACCCGGTGCTCGCGATGGCGAGTAACCGCAACTACGGGTTGAACCTCGATGCCGGCGAAACCATGCAACCGCAGCCGTTCTCATTGGTGGGCAACGGCGCCGGATCGGTGTTCAAGGTCTTCACCACGGCCGCGGCCCTGGAGATGGGCATGGGCATCAACGCCGAGCTCGACGTGCCGGGTCGGTTCGAGGCCAAGGGGCTGGGCAGTGGCGGCGCCCGCGGGTGCCCGAAGGACACCTGGTGTGTGCAGAACGCCGGCGGCTACCGCGGCAAGATGAACATCACCGACGCCTTGGCCACCTCCCCCAACACCGCGTTCGCGAAGCTGATCTCCCAGGTCGGGGTGGGCCGAACGGTTGACATGGCCGTCCGGCTGGGCCTGCGGTCCTACGCCGAACCGGGAACCGCGCGCGATTACGACCCGGAGAGCAACGAGAGCCTCGCCGACTTCGTGAAGCGGCAGAACATCGGCTCGTTCACCCTGGGCCCCATCGAGGTGAACGCGCTGGAACTGTCCAACGTGGCGGCCACCCTGGCCTCCGGTGGTGTGTGGTGCCCGCCCAACCCCATCGACAAGGTCTTCGACCGCGACGGCAACGAGGTCGCCGTGACCACCTCCACCTGCGAGCAGGTGGTGCCGGAAGGTCTGGCCAACACGCTGGCCAATGCCATGAGCGAGGACGATCGCGGATCGGGTACCGCCGCCGGGGCCGCCGGATCCGTCGGCTGGACGCTGCCGATGTCCGGCAAGACCGGCACCACGGAAGCCAACCGATCCTCCGGGTTCCTGGGTTTCACCAACCAGCTGGCCGCGGCCAACTACATCTACGACGACTCCACCGAGCCCAGCGAGTTGTGCTCGTTCCCGCTGCGCCAGTGTGGATCCGGCAGCTTGTTCGGCGGTAACGAGCCGGCCCGTACCTGGTTCACGGCGATGCAGCCCATCGCCACCAACTTCGGCGAGGTGGCCCTGCCTCCCACCGATCCGCGGTACGTCGACGGGTCTCCGGGCGGCCGGGTGCCCAGCGTCGCCGGGCTGACCCAGGACGCGGCTCGTCAACGCCTGCGCGACGCCGGTTTCCAGGTCGCCGATCAGGCCACCCCGGTCAACAGCAGCTCACCGAGCGGTGCGGTGGTGGGCACGTCGCCGTCGGGGCAGACGATCCCGGGCTCGATCATCACCATCCAGATCAGCAACGGCATCGCGCCCGCTCCGCCACCACCGCCGGTGGCAGCGCCCCCGCCGGGCGCTCCGCCGGAGTTCGGCCAGACCGTGGTGCAGATCCCTGGTCTGCCTCCGATCACGGTGCCGGTTCTCGTCCCGCCCGCGCCTGCCCCGCCACCAGGGCCGCCGCCCCCACCGCCACCCCCGTAACTCGCGCCACGCACAGGGTGCCGCAGTAGGCTGCACACATGGCTGCCGCATTGCATGTTCTGAAGAACACCGCAGCAGTGGCGCTCGGCACGACGGTCGCGGGCATCGGTTACGCCGCGATCATCGAACGCAACGCGTTCGTCGTGCGCGAGGTCACCATGCCGGTGCTGACGCCCGGGTCCTCGCCGCTGCGGGTCCTGCATCTGTCCGATATCCACATGCGGCCAGGACAGCGCCGCAAGCAGGCATGGTTGCGCGAACTGGCCGGCTGGGAGCCGGATCTGGTGGTCAACACCGGAGACAACCTGTCGCACCCCAAGGCGGTGCCCGCCGTGGTCCAGGCGCTGGGTGACCTGCTCTCGGTTCCAGGTCTGTTCGTCTTCGGCAGCAACGACTACTTCGGGCCGACGATGAAGAATCCCGCCAAGTACCTCTACGACAGCGAGTTTCGCGCTCATGGCACACCGCTGCCCTGGCAGGACCTGCGGGCTGCGTTCACCGAGCGCGGTTGGCTGGACATGACGCACACCCGCCGCGAGCTGGAGGTGGCGGGCGTGACCATCGCCGCCGCCGGGGTGGACGACTCGCACATCGACCGCGACCGTTATGACACCATCGCCGGCCCGGCCAGTCCGGCGGCGAACCTGCGGCTCGGTTTGACCCACTCGCCGTACACCCGGGTCCTGGACCGCTTCGCCGCCGACGGCTACCAGCTGATCATGGCCGGGCACACCCACGGCGGGCAGCTGTGCCTGCCGTTCTACGGGGCGATCGTGACCAACTGCGATATCGATACGTCGCGGGTCAAGGGCGCGTCGAAGTGGGGTGCGGACACCGCGCTGCATGTGTCGGCCGGAATCGGTACGTCACCGTATGCCCCGCTGCGATTCTGCTGCCGTCCCGAGGCCACGCTGCTGACGCTCATCGCGGCGCCGACGGGCGGACGGGACTCCAGCCGCACACTGGGACAGTCGCATCCGACCGCGTCCTCCGTGCACTGATCCCGGTGACCCGGGTCGTTGACCGCGGCCGTTCGCGACAGTGGGTGGACAACGCCGTCCGGCTGATCGAAACCGATGCCCGCCGCAGCGCCGACACCCACCTGCTGCGCTATCCGCTGCCGTCGTCGTGGTGCGGCGGCGTGGACGTCCAGCTGTATCTGAAGGACGAGACCACCCACATCACCGGCAGCCTCAAGCACCGGCTGGCGCGGTCGTTGTTCCTCTATGCGTTGTGCAACGGGTGGATTCACGAAGGCACCACGGTCGTGGAGGCGTCGTCGGGGTCGACGGCGGTGTCGGAGGCGTATTTCGCGGCGATGCTGGGGTTGCCGTTCATCGCGGTGATGCCGGCAACGACGAGCTCGTCGAAGATCGCCCTGATCGAAGCACAGGGTGGGCGTTGCCATTTCGTGAAGCGTTCCTCGGAGGTGTACGCCGAAGCCCACCGGCTGGCTCAGGAGACCGGCGGTCACTACCTCGATCAGTTCACCAATGCCGAGCGCGCCACCGACTGGCGCGGCAACAACAACATCGCCGAATCGATTTTTTCGCAGATGCGCGACGAAGACCACCCGATCCCGGAGTGGATCGTTGTCGGGGCGGGTACCGGCGGCACCAGCGCAACCATTGGGCGCTACATCCGGTATCGGCGCCACGACACCAAGCTGTGCGTGGTCGACCCCGAGAACTCGGCATTCTTCCTCTCCTACGAGCGCGGCGCCGAAATCGAAACCGGTGCGTCGTCACGGATCGAGGGAATCGGCCGACCGCGGGTCGAGCCGTCGTTCCTACCGCACGTGGTGGACCGGATGGTCAGCGTGCCCGATTCGGCGTCGGTGGCCGCCGCGCACCACGTGAGCGCCGTGCTGGGCCGCCGGGTGGGACCGTCCACCGGAACCAACCTTTGGGGTGCATTCGGCCTGCTGGCCGAGATGGTGTCCCAGGGCCGCAGTGGCTCGGTGGTGACCCTGCTGGCCGACAGTGGCGATCGCTACGCCGACACCTACTTCTCGGAGGAGTGGCTCACCAGCATGAAGCTGGATCCCACCGGGCCGGCGGCGAAGCTGTCCGAGTTCGAGAGATCCTGCTCCTGGAGCTGATCGCCGCCCGTCGAATCGTCGGACGTCAAGAAGAGCCACAGAGCCGCCAGCGCGAAGAATCCCCCGTAGATAGCAGCACCCAGAGCCGTCATGGCCGGTCCACCTTTTCCGTCGTCTACCTGGTGCGCAGTGTGCGCTTCGTTACTGTCCACAACGCCTGCGACACGCCATTTCCATCCCAATCCGTGCAATTGCGATCGAGATCCGATGTGACATCGGTCCGTGAGCCATCTGTTCCCGAATCGGGCGATCTTTATGCGTTTGGCTTCTCGGGCTACCCGTGCGATACGCTGTCGGAGCTTCACGCGGGGTGTGGCGCAGCTTGGTAGCGCGCTTCGTTCGGGACGAAGAGGTCGTGGGTTCGAATCCCGCCACCCCGACACGTGTGAACTGCAGCGAGAAGGCCCCCGACTGGTCATCCAGTCCGGGGCCTTCTCACTTCTCAGTCCGCAGCTGGTCCGCAGTGGCTGCTAAGGACCGCACTCGCGCCGCATCTAGTGCTACCGAAACCTGCTCCAGGTCGTCCGGGAACAAGTCTGCATAGGTATCCGAGGTCAGAACCGCAGACGCGTGTCCACCATCAACGACGCAGGCATAACCTCATCGACATCGATGTCAACGTGCGAACCATTGGCGAGGAAGCCCCCGGCGCTGAGTTCTATGTCGATCCAGAAGCGATGCAGGGCTTTTAGCGTGGCTACCGCATCGATAAATAAGTCGACGTCGGGATCGACGTCCGGATCGATAGATATCTGACGAACTTGTGGGCGAGCGAGTGCCGGTGCGCGATGGATGAGGTCAAGGGGCCGGCCTGATTCTGTGTAATGGCGCCGCCCTGAGCGAGCCACAGCAGTGACGCTCAGAGCTTTTCTTCGGCGCCATTCCGCTCGATTTTGTTCGTTATCGCGAAAGTCCTCACGTTGTAGGCGCCATTGCGGGTCGGTTCGTGCCGCCGGCCACTGAGAACATCACGGTATGGCGGTGCCAACGCCGCAACCAGAGTTCGCGACGGTCGTGCGCCGAAGTTCTCCGGGGCCGCGGGCCGCACGCTAGCGGCAGCAATTCGGGTCGAGTACGGCACACAACGCCTGCAGGGCTTCCGGGTGCGCGCGATGAAACATGTTCATACCGCGGCGCTCGGAGAGCACGAGGCCGGCCTTGCGCAGCTGGGCCAGGTGATGGCTCACCGTGGATTCGGTGAGCCCGAGCGCGGCGGCGAGCTCGCCGCTGTTCTGCTCCCCCGCCTCGGACGAGAACAGGTGCGACATCAGTTTCACGCGTGCCGGGTCGGCGAGCGCCTTGAGGCGCAGCGCGACGTTGAGTGCGTCGTCATCGGTCATCGGTCCCGCGGCGACCGGTGCGCAGCACACCGGCGCAGACGTGTCGATGACGGGAAGCGCTTTGGGCATGGCGCCAGTCTGCCAGAAAGATTGACATATATCCAAAAGGTGGCATGCTGGGCCGTGGCGCGCTACTTCGATATATGTAAAACAACCCGAGGAGGCCGGGCCATGTCCCGCGTACAACTGGCACTCAACGTCGACGACCTCGACGAAGCAATCACGTTCTACAGCAAGCTGTTCAACACCGAACCCGCCAAGGTGAAGCCCGGCTACGCCAACTTCGCCGTGGCGGAGCCCCCGCTGAAGCTGGTACTGCTGGAGAACCCCGGCAAGGGCGGAACCATCAACCACCTCGGCGTGGAAGTCACATCCAGCGAGACCGTCCACGCCGAGATCGCCCGCCTGGCCGGCGAGGGTCTGTTCACCGACGAGCAGATCGGCACCACGTGCTGCTTCGCCACCCAGGACAAGGTGTGGGTGACCGGACCGGCCGGCGAACAGTGGGAGGTCTACACCGTGCTCGCCGACTCCGACACCTTCGGCAGCAGCCCGCAGCATCTCGATGACACCACGGACGCTGCCGACGTGTGCTGCGGCAGCCAACGCGCAGCCGCGCCGACAGCGACCGCATCGCCCTGCTGCTGACCATGAGCCGGTGGGCATGCCGGGCCGCCGGCATGCCCGCCGACGGGTCGTCGTTCACCGACTGTTCGCTTGCACCCTAGTTTGATGAGTGTCAATATCGATGCATGTCGAATCCACCCGAGGCGGCGGACGCGTGTTGCGTCACTGCGCCCCTGCTCAACGAGCCGCTGTCCGAGCAGGCCGCCGCAGAGATGGCCAAGAAGCTAAAGGCCTTGGCGGACCCGGTGCGATTGCGGCTGTTCAGTGCGATCGCTAGCCATGCCGGCAGTGAGGCCTGCGTCTGCGACATCTCCGGTGGCATCGACGTCTCCCAGCCAACCGTGTCGCACCACCTCAAAGTCCTGCGCGATGCAGGCCTGCTGACCTCTGAGCGCCGGGCGTCCTGGGTGTACTACGCCGTCGTCCCGGCCGCCCTCGGCGAGCTCTCAGCGCTGCTGGGCCTCAACACAGCGACACTCGCGGAGACGACCGCATGACCGAGACCATGTCATCGACGTCGGCACCGGTCGTCGCGAAACTCTCCACCCTGGATCGGTTCTTGCCGGTGTGGATCGGCATCGCGATGGTCGCAGGGCTGCTGCTGGGTCGCTGGATCCCCGGCTTGAACAGGGCCTTGGAAAGCGTTCAGATCGACGGCATTTCGCTTCCGATTGCGCTCGGCCTGCTGATCATGATGTACCCGGTCCTGGCGAAAGTGCGCTACGACCGGCTCGATACCGTGACCGGTGATCGCAAGCTGCTGCTGAGCTCGTTGTTCTTGAACTGGTTGTTCGGCCCGGCCTTGATGTTCGCCCTGGCCTGGCTGATGCTGCCGGACCTGCCCGAGTACCGCACCGGCCTCATCATCGTGGGGCTTGCCCGCTGTATCGCCATGGTCATCATCTGGAATGACCTCGCCTGCGGTGACCGCGAGGCCGCCGCCGTCCTGGTCGCGCTGAACTCGATCTTCCAGGTCGTCATGTTCGCCGCACTGGGCTGGTTCTACCTGTCCGTGCTGCCCGGTTGGCTCGGTCTGGAACAGACCACCATCGACACCTCGCCCTGGCAGATCGCCAAATCGGTGCTCATCTTCCTCGGCATCCCGCTGCTCGCCGGCTACCTCTCGCGCCGATTCGGTGAGAAGACCAAGGGCCGCGACTGGTATGAAACCACGTTCCTGCCCCGAATCGGACCCTGGGCCCTCTACGGACTGCTGTTCACCATCGTGATTCTCTTTGCGCTACAAGGCGAACAGATCACCAGCCGTCCTCTCGATGTGGTACGCATTGCGCTTCCCTTGCTGGCGTACTTCGCGATCATGTGGGGTGGCGGCTATCTGCTCGGCGCTGCGACCGGCCTGGGCTATCAACGGACCACGACACTGGCATTCACCGCCGCCGGCAACAACTTCGAGCTCGCCATCGCGGTGGCGATCGCCACCTACGGCGCCACCTCCGGCCAGGCCCTGGCAGGGGTCGTCGGCCCGCTCATCGAAGTCCCGGTCCTGGTCGCCCTGGTCTACGTATCACTGGCCCTGCGGCGACGTTTCTCCGATCAGAGCACTGCGTCTTCGGCCACCGCCTCGACAAAGGAGTCGTAACCCCATGTCCGACAGTCCTGCCGCCCTGCGCCCACACCGCGATCTGTCCATCGATCAACAGCACGCCTTGACGACAGCTGCCACCCGCCTGGAACGCGACTTCGGGGACAGCTTCGGCGTCGAAACGATCGAGCGGTTTCTGCACACCTCCTACGACCAGTTCGCCGGCCGCGCCACCATCGCGAACTTCTTGCCGCTACTCGCCGAACGGTTCGCCCGCCAACGCCTACATGCCCTGGCCCGGGTAGAAGGCAAGATCACCGACGGCAAACCGACCGTGTTGTTCCTGTGCACCCACAATGCCGGCCGCTCGCAGATGGCACTGGGCTACTTCGCCCACCTCGCCGGCGACGACGCCGTCGCCTGGTCGGGTGGCTCCGAACCGGGCGACCACATCAACCCTTCCGCCGTCGCCGCGATGGCCGAAGTCGGCATCGACATCACAGGCGAATTCCCCAAGCCCTGGACCGATGAGATCGTGCAGGCTGCCGACGTCGTGATCACGATGGGCTGCGGCGATGCCTGCCCCATCTTCCCCGGCAAGCGCTACGTCAACTGGGACCTGCCCGACCCCGCCGGGCAAGAGCTGGACGCGGTGCGGCCGATTCGCGACGAGATCGAAGAACGCGTCCGCCGCCTGCTCGCCGAACTCAACGTCACCGCGTGGCAGGCCTGACCCGATGACCGAATCCACCACGCCCTCAGTGCTGTTCGTCTGCGTCAAGAATGGAGGCAAGTCACAGATGGCGGCCGAGCTGATGCGCCAGCTCGCCGGAGACTCCGTCATCGTGCATTCCGCCGGCACAAAACCCGGCAGCACCATCAATGATCTATCAGCCCAAGCGCTACACGAGGTGGGCGTCGACATCACCGGTGTGAAGCCCAAACTGATCGACTATCAGCTCGCCCACGATGTCGACCTGGTGGTCACCCTCGGCCGGGAGGCACAACTCGATCCGCTGCCCGGCACCCAGGTGCAGAACTGGGACACCGACGAACCCTCCGAACGCGGCATCGACGGCCTCGAACGCATGCGCCTGGTCCGCGACGATATCGCCGCCCGTGTGCAGCAGCTGCACACGACGCTCACACCACCCAACACCACGCTCTGACAGCCGGTATCAGCGCCGCACTGCGCATTCGCGAACTCGACCCGAGCACCGACGTCACCGTTGTGGTGGCCGACGCCTATCCAAACTTCCCATCTGCGGCATTCCCTGCTATGTCTCCGCCGAAGTCACCCGTTGGACCCACCTGGTCCACCGCACCGCCGACGACCTCGATGGGTAACCAACTGTTCAAGCTTGTCGTTCGATGCCGGCGCGCCGGGCCAACCCGGGTGGGGCTCCGCCGGCGGAGGGCAGATCCCGTTCGAGGACGGCATGAACCGCAGCATGTGCGGTCCTGACCCCATGGCGCCGCCGGCGAAGTACAACAGGGACCTCTGCATGTTGGAGCAGGACGGGTCCGGGTGATCAATCGCCGGTGAAGACCAATTGCAGACCGGTGTGCCGGGACCGCGCCAGCCGGGTCAGCACCCCGGGGGCCTCGCGCAGCGGCACCCGGTCGGTGATCAGATGGGCGCTGATCGCTGCGCCCCGCGCGGCCAGCAGCTCCAGCGTCGCGGCGCTGAGCCGTTCGCGATCCCAGAGGTGAGCCGTCCCCCGAGGCACCCGCCCGATCTGTGCGCAGCGCACGCTGAGCCCGTTGTGGTGAAACTCCTCCCCCAACCTCAGCTCGGCACTGCCGCCGGGATAGAACGCCAGATCGATCACCGTGCCTTGCGGCCGCAGCGTTCTCAGGGCGGTCGCCAGAGCGGTGGCTTGACCGCGGCACTGGAACGCGACGTCGGCGCCGCGGTCGCCCGCGCTGTGGCGCCACCGTGTCTTGAGCAGCACGGCGGGGTCGTCGGACGGGTCCAGCGCCTCGAACCCCAGCAGTTCGGCCACCCGGCGTCGGCCCGGTGTGGGATCGACGACAACGATCGTCGCGGCGCCGTGATGGTCGGCGAACATCGCCGTCAGCAGTCCGATCACCCCGGCGCCGACAACCACGACGCGCCGGCCGCGCACACCGTCGCCCAGGCTGCGGACGTCGGCACCACAGCTGTCGGCCGCGGCGTGCAGTAATCCGTTGGCGCAGATGGGGCCCATGTGTGCGGCGTAGATTCCGAGTACCGGGTCCAGGCTCGCGGGGAGGGTGACGACGCGGTCGGCCAGCACGTCGGCCCGGTAGCTGCTGCGATGCCCGTACGTCATCGCCACCAGGTCACCACTGTGGACGGCCGCGGTGGCGCTGTCGGTGACCCGGCCGACCTGCATGTAACCGAACGTGCGCACCGGGTAGCCGCTGTCGGTAGCCTCCGAGCCGAACAGCCCCAGGTCCGCATCCCAGCGGCGGCGTCCGGCCGGATTCGTGCCTTTGACCCAGCTCAGGTCGGTGCCGGTAGACAACCCACTGAACACCGTCTCGACGTCGAACTGCCCCGCCGCCAGGGGCCCGGGGTCGGGCTGCTGCTGCAGCGTCACGACACCGGGTTGCTCCACCACGACGGCGTAGCCCGGTTCACGCACGCAGGCTCACCGCCCGCCCCTCCCGAGCGGATGTCGCTACGGCGCAAGCCAATTCGTGTGTCAGCAGCGCGTCGGCATAGTCGACGAGGACTTCCCCACGGCCCAGCACGGCGTCGATGAATGCCCGATCCGCCGCCTGTTTCGCCTCGTCGGGGTCCACGCTGTGATGCTGCGATCCTTCGGGGGTGCGCACAGTGACGCCATCTTCGCCGATGGCGACGGAAAGGCGGTCGGCGTGCAGGTCCAGGCCGGCGGACTGTTTCCAGTCCAGACAGCAGGTGGTCGCGATGGTGGCCACCGCCCCGGACCGAAGACGCAGCACCGCCGCGGTGGCCACCTCGATATCGCCGTCGCCGGGCGGGGTGTCGTTGGCGTAGGCCGTCACGCCGTCGACCTCGCCGCACAGCAGCCGCACCAGGTCCAGTACGTGCACGGCCTGTTCGATGACTTGGCCGCCGGATCGGGAGCGCTGCGCCCACCACGACACCGGCGGCACGCGGTCCACCCAGGATCCGACGGCCAGCCGGACAGGCCGTCCGGCGAGCACTTGCTGCGCCAGGCGCACCGTGTTCGAGTAGCGCCAGTGGTGCCCCACGGCGGTCACGGTCGCGTGTCTGCCGGCCAGTGCGGCGATGCGTGCAGCGGTCGCCAGGTCGAGTCCGAGCGGCTTCTCCACGAACAGCGCGGTACCCGCCTCGATCACCGCCTCCTCGACGGAGCCGTGTGCAAACGGAGGCACGCACACGTAGACCGCATCCACGCCGGCATCGAGCACGGCGGCCAGGTCGGGCAGGGCGGCGGCACCGGTGGCTTCGGCGAACAGTTGGGCCGCGCCGGGCGCGGGATCGGTGACGGCGGTGATGTCGACTCCGGGTATGCCGGCCAGGTGACGCGCATGTCGGGTGGCCACCCCTCCGGCGCCGACGAAGCCGACTCTGCAGTCTGCCATTTCGCCTCCCTATCGACGCCGCAGGATTACCCTAGAGCGCACACCTCACTCAGCGGTAGTCGCGGTTTCGTGCGAGGGCAATGAGGAGCGTGATGTGCCATGGCGCTGACCGTTTTCATCAATGCCGGCCCGTGGTTGACCGTGCCGCCGCAGGGGTACGGCGGCATCGAAAACGTCATAGCCACACTGATTCCGGAGTTGCGCCGCAACGACGTGCGGGTTGTGCTGGCAACGGTCGGTGCCAGCACCATCGACGTCGACGAGATGATCAGCGTGTTCGACGAGCCGCAGTTCCCGCGGTTGGGTGAGCCGTACAACGAAGTGATGGGAGTGCCTGCGGCGCACATGCTTCGGGTGATCACCGAGGTGCGTGACCGCTCCGATATCGATCTCATCCACGATCATGTGGAAGCGCTGGGTCTGACCATGCTCGGGGGCGCCGAAGGCTGCCTGCCTCCGGTGTTGCACACATTGCACTGGGATGTGACCAAGCACCGGGGCCTCTACTCCAGCTTCTGCAGCGCGAACCGGGTGTGGATCAACGGCGTGTCGAAGAACCAAATTGATTGTGCGCCAGACAATTTGAAGAAGCACATCCTCGGTCACGTTCATCTGGCCACCCCGTTGGCCGACGCCGCCACCATGACGCCGTTGCGCACCAAGGAAGATCATCTGGTGTTCGTGGCCCGGATCTGTGCACGTAAAGGCCAACACGTTGCGGCGCGCATCGCGCAGCGACTGCGCCGTCCGTTGGTGCTGGCGGGTCCGGTCGGCCCGTACCCCGACGCTACTGCGCTGGCCGCTGACCCGCACGCTGATCGGTACGCCGATGTGCGGTACTGGCGTAACGAGGTGGCACCGCTGGTGGACGGGGATCTGGTGCGGTGGATCGGCAATGTCACCGGCGAGGACCGCGACCGCCTGGTGGGAACGGCACGTGCCACGCTGTTCGCACTGTTGTGGGATGAGCCCGGCGGTACCGGGGTGGTCGAGTCGCTGGCGCTGGGCACACCTGTCGTCGGCTACGCCCGTGGCTGCTTGCCCGAACTCGTCGAGCCGGGCACCGGCCTGCTGGCGCCGCCGGGTGACGAGACCGCACTGGCGCGGCTCGTCGGAGAGGCGGAGCAGATCGATCCCGCCGTCTGCCGGGCTGTTGCCGAACGGCGGTTCTCGCCGAAGGTCATGGGTGCGGCTTACCTCAGCCTCTACGAGAGGTGCCTGGAACGGGCGTCCCCGGGAGTGAATAGGCATAACCGGGTCCGCCCGGGGCATTCCGTCCCAATGACATCACCACTGACCGACGACGCCAAGAAGATGCTGTCCAAGCCCAACCCCGCTGTCATCAGCACCGTCCGTAGTGACGGGCAGCCGGTGTCCGCCGCCACCTGGTACCTGCTGCGCGACGATCATGTGCTGGTCAACATGGACGTCGGCCGCAAACGGCTGGCTCATCTGCGCAAGGACCCGCGGGTGTCGCTGACGGTGATCGATGAAAGTGACTGGTACACCCACATCACCGTCATCGGACACGTCACCGACATCTACGACGACGAGGGCCTCGCCGATATCGATGCACTGTCTCGGCATTACCAGGGCAAGGAGTATCCGGCCCGGGACCGCCCGCGGGTCAGCGCGCTCATCGAGGTGGACCGGGTGCACGGCTGGGGCGCCCAGAAGAACAACAATCAGCCTGACGGCCGGGGCTGAGCGACAGTCGAGGCGTCTGGCCCACACTGTTCGTGGAAGGCTTGGGGCCATGGCCCGTTGGTATCCGCTCGAATCCACCGATGCGACGTTGTTCGACACCGCAGCACACGTGTTCCGCTATCAGAAGCACTTCGACGCACCGCCGGACGTGGTGTGGACGTCACTGGCGTCGGACCACTCGCTCGCCGACTGGGGATCGTCGGTGCAGTCCGTCACGTGGACGACGCCGCGGCCGTTCGGGATCGGCACCACCCGTGAGGTGGCGATGCCGGGCGGGTTGGCCCGGGTGCGTGAGCACTTCTTCCGGTGGGACGAGGGTTCGGGCTACTCGTTCTACGTCTACGAGGCCAATGCCCCGCTGTTCCGGCGCTTCGCCGAGGATTACACGATCGCACCGGACGGGACCGGGACGTTGTTCAGCTGGACGGTGGCGATCGACCCGAAGAGTGCGCTGCGGCTGCCCTTCCACGTGTTGGCGCCGGTGGTCAAAGCCGGTTTCGGCCGCATGGCCGCCGACGGTCAGAAGTATTTCGCCGACCGCTAAGGTCGGCATTCGATGACAGGTGTCAAGAGAAGCTGGATCGCCGACCTATTGGCCTTCGAGCGTGACGGTGACGTGTTCGTGGTGGCGGACCCGGCGGGCGGGCGCGGAGAGCGTCTGTTCGGCGGCATGATCGCCGCCCAGGCCCTGGGCGCCGCCGGTGCCACCGTGGAGCCGGACAAGCTGCCGCAGTCACTGCACGCCTACTTCGTCCGGGGCGGCAAATTCGGGGTGGAACTGCGCTTCGAGGTGGAGCGCACCCGCGACGGCCGATCCTTCGACACCCGCCGGGTGACCGCCGTCCAGGAGGGCAAGGTCATCCTCGAGATGATCACCTCGTTCCACCGGCCCGAAGCCGGTGCGGACTGGCACCCGCCGGCACCGGAGGCGCTCGATCTCGACGCCGCCCAGCCGAAGTACCCGGGGCTGTCGATCACGGAGCACCTCGAGATCCGTACCGCACCCTCGGATCCGTCCGCCTTCGCGGTACCCCCGTACTGGGTGCGCTTCCGCGAACCGGTCGAGAACAACCCGCTGTCGCGGTCGTGCGCGCTGACTTTCGTCACCGATCTCGGACCCGTACCCGCGGCCCGGCCCGCGGGTACCCCGCTGGAGCCCAATGTCGGATACGCGGCCAGCCTCGACCACTCGGTGTGGTTCCACCGGCCGTTCGACCCTGCGAGCTGGCATCGCTACGAGGTGCATCCGGTCAACAACAACGACAACCGCGGCCTCGTGGTCGGGTCCATGTACGACGCGTCCGGCCAATTGATTGCGAGCATGACCCAGGAGGCGCTGTGGCGCCTGTGACGTTGGTGAAAGGTGGTTTCTGACGGGTGTATGCGGGTACCTGACTCGCGTGACTCTCGCTACTCCCGTGACCGAACCCGCACTTCCCGTTGCTGTCGGACCATTGTCGGCGACGGTGTTGGAGGTTCTGGGTGAACGTCCGCCGCGTCGCCTCCTCACCCGCATCAACGCTCCGGTGGTCGACTCCGATCCGTGGGGTCTGGACCTGCACATGGCGCTCTACGTTCTGTATGAACTGCACTACCGCGGGTTCCGAGGCGTAGATCCGGCCTGGGAGTGGAATCCGGCACTGCTTCATCTGCGGGCACAGCTGGAGATCGCTTTTCTCGATGTGGTGACCAACGAGGTGGGTTCGCTCGACGACGTGGAGTCCGTGTTCGCGGTGATGGACGACATCTCCACCGAGCCCGCCGATGGTGAAGGCCCGTCGTACTTCATCCGCGACAAGGCGACGCTGGAACAGGTGCAGGAGTACTTCGTGCACCGTTCGCTGTACCACCTCAAAGAAGCCGACCCCCATGCTTTCGCGATCCCCCGTCTGCAAGGGCAGGCCAAGGCATCTTTTGTCGCGGTCGAATTCGACGAATACGGCGGCGGCCGCGGCGAGAATCTGCATCAGCGGCTGTTCGCTGACCTGATGGCCGCCGCGGGACTCGACTCCAGCTATCTCGGGTACATCAATCACGTTCCGGCAGAAGCTCTTTCGTCGGTGAACCTGATGTCGATGTTCGGCCTGCACCGCGCTTTCCGAGGCGCTGCGGTGGGGCATTTCGCGTCCACGGAGATCACCTCTCCCCCCGGGTCGGCGCGCCTGGTCCAGGGTCTCGAGCGTCTCGGCGCCCCACAGGAATGCGTCCGCTTCTACCAGGAGCATGTGGAGGCCGACGCCGTGCACGAACAGGTGGTGCGCACCGACGTCGTGGGTGAATTGATCAGGCTGGAACCGCAACTCGAGCGGGACGTGGTGTTCGGCATCCGGGCCCACGCAGTGGTCGAAGACCGGTTGGCCGATCTGCTGATGAAGCGCTGGGCAGAGAACCAGACCTCACTGCGCCGGCCGCTGGACTGACTTTCTCAGACGACGACGAAGGCCCGCCGGGTGGCGGGCCTTCGTCGTATGTTCGCGATGTTGTATGCGCGTTATGCCGAGCGCCGGGCTTTTCGCCGATGGCTGGTGTCGCACAACGGATATGACTTGCTGCGCTTGCACGCGCAGATTGCCACCATGAAGCGGTCGGACTCGACGGTGCTTCCGTCGGGCATCTCGATACACACCGGACCCTCTACCATGATCGGGCCCTTGGGCACGATCTTGACTCGGCGAGGTTCGGCGTCACTCACTGCTTGTCAGCCCTTATCACCACGAGTTCCTCGACCCGATGTCCTTGCGGCAACCGCCCCGTCGCCTCGAGCCACGGCGCGCAGGAGGTGAGCACCGGCCCGAAAGGAATCAACTGCCAGGCAACCACATCGGCTTTCAACCCACCGGCACGCAATGACTCGATGGACTGCTCGATACCTGTGAACTCGGACTGCACCAGAAGCATCGTGCCACCATCGGTCAGCAGTTTCGGTGCCATCGTGCACAACGGGTCGACGATGATGCGGCCGTCGTCACCGCCGTCCCACGACCACGCCGGGTCGGCATTCGCCGGGATGGTGAGATCGATCACCGAAGGTGTTGGCACGTAAGGCGGGTTCGACACCACGACGTCGTAGGGACCATCCGCCAGCGCGTTGTCGAACGAACCAAGGCGTACGTCGACGTCCGCGCCCACCTGCGCGGCATTGCGACGGGCACAGGACACCGCATCTTCGGACACATCCCATGCGGTGACCTCCGCGGCACCCAGGCCGGCGGCCGCGATGGCGACCACACCGCTGCCGGTACACAAATCGACCACCCGTCGGCCCACCACCACTGTGGTGCGTTCCAATGTGTCGATCAGCAGGTGTGAATCCTCCTGCGGTCGATACACATCGGGTGCAGCGACAACTGGGCGGTGGATTTCGGGGAGCGTTGCAGTCACGGCGGCCTCTCAACTGTCGTCGTGTGCTGATGTAGCACGTGGGAAATTTGATGCCCTGTTTCGGGCGGGTTAAACCGCTTGCCGCCGTTTACCAACGGTTTCGGGGGGCATCCGGGTGTCGTGCATCTCTCAGACATCGCCGAACTGCCGTTCAAACTCGGCGCTGAACTGCGCCACCGGCGCGCGTTTCACCCGATCGGGGTACTGGCGCGTGGCCACATCGAGCGGATCGCACCGGTGGCCAAGGGTTTACCCGTCGGATCGGGTGAGATCACCGCGAGATTGTCCAAAGGGGCCGGGCTGCCGGGCGGGCTGCCCGATTTTGCCGGATTGGCCTGGCGTATGGGTCCGGGTGCGTCCGCGGTCACGCCGTGGGATGTGTTGATGGTCTCCGCGGGGTCGAGTGCGCTGGGTCGTGTTGTGTTGCGCCCGGCCCGTGCCTGGCCGAACACCACGTTCTCGACCTTGATGCCGTTGGGGTACGGCGGGCAGACGTGGTGGCTGCGCGCTCGCTTCCTGGAGCCGACCACCTCCAATGGCCTGTCACTCGACGACCTGTCGGCAGCGCTGGGTAGCGGTACTGCGATCCGTATCGCCGTGGACCAATCCGCCGGCCTGGGGGGCTTCGCCCCGCTGGCGATGCTGACACTGACCGAGTTGCTGCCCAATGACGACAAGGGTGAGTTCGCCCTCGACCCGACCCGCAACACCGCACCCGGAGTGACACTGCTGCCGCAATGGCTCACCGCCCTGCGCCGGGGTGCCTACCGCGGAAGCCGTCAGGGCCGGCACGAGGCCAACTCTGTCGACAGTCAACAGCTGTGATCGACACCTCGTTGACGAGCGTTTACCTGCCGGTAATCATCTCTGGGTGCCAAGAAGTGAGCAAGATCTGCTGACCGAAATCGAACACCGTCTCACCAGCATCTACACCGAAATCGACCCACAGCAGGTCACCGCCACCATCGGTCAGGCGCACGCGCAATTCGAGCAGAGCACCGTGCGGGATTTCATTCCCTTGCTTGTCGAACGCCGCGCCCGCCGCGAGCTCGCAGCGCTGACCTGACGAACGGACTCAGTCCGGCGGTTCCGGAGTGCCCTGCTCGTCGGCCACATCCGGCGCGACCTCCCGCGTGGCCATCCCGCCTTCACGGCCGTGATCGGCCGGGCCGGGACGATCCTTGTCCTCGACGCCCTTGACCTCGTGCGGGCTGGTGGCCAC
Source organism: Mycolicibacterium sp. SMGY-1XX (assembly GCF_059132455.1). Lineage (NCBI taxonomy): Bacteria > Bacillati > Actinomycetota > Actinomycetes > Mycobacteriales > Mycobacteriaceae > Mycobacterium > Mycolicibacterium sp. SMGY-1XX. The sequence continues at coordinate 450,146 of NZ_CP101139.1, read as the reverse complement.
TCGCTGGCTGTGATCGTCGGTCATGTTTCTTCCTCCCTAATCGGCTGCTGACCGCAGGGCCGCCAACAGCGGCTCCGCGGCTTCCTTGAAGAACTGATCCTGGTGAGCGCCCCCGATCTGGACGAGGGCGATGTCGGTGAAGCCGGCTTTCCAGTAAGCGCTGACGGCCTCGACGATCGCGTCGAGATCCGGACCGCACGGGATGCTCTCCGCGACGTCCTCGGGGCGGACGAACTGGGTGGCGCCGGCGAAGCCGGCCGTGGTCGGTAGGTCGGCATTGACCGCCCAACCGCCCCCGAACCACCGGAACTGCTCGTGCGCGCGTTCGATCGCCGCGTCCTTGTTGGGGTCCCAGCAGATGGGGATCTGACCGACGACGCGGCCACCACCGGGCAGCCCGGTTGCTTGCCGCGCGTGATGCCAGGCTTTCACGCGGTCGGCGTCGGGTTGCACTTCGATGAGGTGGTCAGCCAGTGTCGCGAAGTTGTCGAGTGAGCGGTCGCCGGTCATCGAGATGCCGATTCCGATCGGCTCCTCAGGGACATCCCAGATGCGCGCGGAGTCCACCTGGAAGTAGTCGCCGCGCCAGTCGACCAGCGTGCCGGTCCACAACTCGCGGATGATGTGAATCGCTTCGACGAGCATGTCCTGGCGGGTCTGCAGACTGGGCCACCCCTTACCGACGACGTGCTCGTTGAGGTTCTCGCCGCTGCCGAGCCCGAGGGTGAAGCGGCCGTCCGACAGGATCTGCACCGTGGCCGCCTGCTGCGCGACGATCGCCGGGTGGTATCGCATGGTGGGACAGGTGACATAGGAGTACAGATCCACCCGCTGGGTGGCGTGCGCGACGGCGCCGAGGACGGTCCACGCGTTGGGCGCATGGCCCTGAGCCGCCAGCCAGGGTGAGAAATGGTCGCTGCACACCTCGAAGTCGAAACCGACAGACTCCGCTGAAACAGCGTGCTGGACAAGCTCTTTGGGCCCCGCCTGCTCCGTCATCAAGGTGTATCCGAACCTGGTCATGCGGGTCGGATACCCGGGCGCCTGGGCGGCAAACCGTCTTCAGCCCGGTCGACGAGGCGGCGAGGCACGAGCCGGGGAGGGAGGGCCGGGCTCCAGCGGCTTCAGCCCGGTCGACGAGGCGGCGAGGCACGAGCCGGGCTTCCTCCAGTTACAGCCGATCCTTGACCGCGGCCGAGACCCGCGCCCCGTCGGCCTTGCCGGCGACGATCGCGTTGGCAGCCTTCATCACCAGACCCATCTGTTTCATGCCGGGGCGCTCGCCGAGTTCCTCTGCCACCTGGGCGATCGCCGTGTTGACCGCGTGGGCCACCTCGTCGTCGTCGAGCTGGGTGGGCAGGTACTCCTCGATCACCGCCGCTTCGGCGCGTTCGTTGGCCGCCAGCTCACCACGGCCGTTGCTGATGTAGATCTGGGCGGCCTCGCCCCGTTTCTTTGCTTCCCGGGTCAACACCTTGAGCACCTCGGCGTCCGAGAGCTCACGCGCCTGCTTACCGGAGACCTCCTCGGCCTGCACGGCGGCCAGCAACATCCGCAACGTGGCCATCCGCAACTTGTCCTGCGCCTTCATCGCCGCAGTGAGATCAGACCGCAGCCGCGCTTTGAGCTCCGCCATGCCTCATGACGCTACGCCTGGCCGCCCCGTGTGACTCGTATCGTTGTCAGAACCAACGACCATCGACAGGATGGTCACCATGCGCAACGACGACGGGGGACGCTCACTGTGACCCAGCCGCCGACCGGACCCGGCTGGCAGCCTCCGGGTTACCCGCAGCAGGGCTACCCGGGCCAGGGCTACCCACAGCAGGGTTACCCCCCGCCTGGCTACCCGCCACCGGGCTACCCCCCGCCCGGCTACCCGGGCCAGGGCTACCCGCCGCCGCACAACGGCTATCCCGTCCTGCCACCAGTGGCCCTGCAGCCCGGCATCATCCCGTTGCGGCCACTGACCATCGGCGACATCTTCAACGGCGCCGTCCGCTACATCCGCGCCAATCCCAAGGCCACCCTCGGGCTGGCGGCCGCGGTCGTCATCGTGACCCAGATACTGGCACTCCTCCTCCAGGTGGGCCCGCTGGCCGCGATGGGGGAACTCGACGCCCTGCGCGGCGAGAGCGACTCCACCGCCGGCCTCATCGGGTCCTTCGCCACCACGGTGGTGGCAGCCCTGATGCAGGCGCTGACCGCGGTCATCCTGAGCGGCATGCTCACCGTCGTCGTGGGCCGCGCGGTTTTCGGATCCCCGATCACCATCGGTGAGGCCTGGGCCAGGATCCGCGACCGCATCCTGCCGCTGCTGGGGCTGGCGGTGCTGGAACTTCTCGGTGTGATCCTGCTGGCCGGCGTCATCACACTGATCATCGTGGGGCTCTCCGTCGGTACCGGCGTGGCCGTCGCCGTCCTCGTCGGGATTCCGCTCGGGCTCCTCGGCATCGTCGCGATCCTGTATCTGGCCACCATGTTGTCCTTCGCGCCGGTGGCGATCGTGCTCGAGCGGATGCCGGTGATCGACTCGGTCAAACGGTCGTTCTTCCTGATCCGTCACGACTTCCTGAGGGTGTTCGGGATAGGGGCGCTGGCCGGAATCGTGGTGTGGGCCATCGCGGCCGCCGTGGCCATGCCGTTTTCCATCGCGCAATTGATCATGGGCATGGAGTCCACCGCCGCGATCCTGTTGGGTACGGTCTCGGCCAGCGTCGGCGCGATCGTCGGGCAGGTGATCACCGCCCCGTTCACCGCCGGCGTCGTCGTACTCCTCTACACCGACCGGCGTATCCGGGCCGAGGCGTTCGACCTGGTGTTGCGCACCGGCGCGACCGCCGGCCCCGGCGACATCACCTCGACCGACAACCTCTGGCTGGCCCGGCGTTGAGGATGAGGTTGCCGTGCCGCCGGTAGACATCGACCGCGATGCCGCGCGTGAGGCCGCGCAGGAGGAACTCAACAAGCCGATCTATCCGAAGGGTTCGCTGACCGATCGATTCAACGACTGGCTCAACGATCTGATCTTCCGGATCGTGGCCGGCGGTGACCTGATTCCCGGCGGTTGGTTCACCATCATGGTGCTGTTGATCATCCTGACGATCGCGATCGTGGTGGCCGTCCGTATCGCGCGTAACACCATGCGTACCAACCGCGGTGGTGAGCACCAGTTGTTCGGTTCGACGGAACTGTCTGCGGCCCAACACCGCGAGCTCGCGCAGCAGTGCGCCATGCGCGGCGACTGGGCCGCCGCCATCCGGCATCGGCTCCGCGCCATCGCCCGGCACCTCGAAGAGGTGGGCGTCGTGTCCGCGATTCCCGGTCGCACCGCCAACGAACTGGCGCGCGACGCCGGTGGCGCACTGCCCCAGCTCTCAGGTGAATTGAGCGCGGCAGCAAGCGCTTTCAACGACGTCACCTACGGTGAGCTGCCCGGCACCCAGGGTGCGTACCAGATGATCAGCGAGCTCGACGACCATCTACGGACGCGGTCGATGACGCCGACGTCGGCGTCGCCGCCGGCGACACCGCACGGCTGGGCGGAGGTGCGGTGACGTCCACGGCACCACGCCCGGCCGTCGTGAGCCGCTGGCGCACCGTGCGGTGGGTGGCCGGGGCCGCCGTCATGATCATCGTGCTGGCGGTGATCGCCGCCTGGCTCACCGCGCCTCGGCCCGGCGGCCGGATGGATCCCACTGCAACATCCGCCGACGGCGCGCACGCGCTGGTGGCGTTGTTGCGGGACCGCGGTGTGGACGTCGTGGTCGCCGACACGGTGGCCGACGCCGAACGCGCAGCCCGTCCGGACTCGCTGATCCTGATCGCGCAGACTGCCTACACCGCCGACGACGAACTGCTGCGCGACCTGGCCGAGGCGCCCGGTGACCGCCTGGTGGTGGAGCCGACGTCGCGCACCCGCGAAGCACTGGCCCCGCAGGTCCAGGTGGCGCCCACCGCAACTTATGGCGGCGACCCCGACTGCGACCTGCCCGAAGCCGTCCGCGCCGGGGTCGCACAGTTCGGGCCGACGGACACCTACGAAGCCGTCAGGGATTCCACGGTGGATCTCGTGCGCTGTTACTCCGGCGCGGTGGTGCGCTATCAGGATGACCAACGGCGCACCATCACCGTCGTCAGTACCGCCGAGTTCATGACCAATTCGACGCTGCTGCAGGAAGGCAACGCCGCGCTGGCGATGAACCTGGCGGGCAGCCGGCCCCGGGTCATCTGGTACGCACCGCAGCGCCTCGAAGGTGAAACCTCGGGCTCTGCAACGGTGTTCGACCTGATCCCGAAACAGGTCGACTGGATCGTGTGGCAACTGTGGCTTGTCGTGGCGCTGGTGGCACTGTGGAAGGGCCGCAGGCTGGGTCCGCTGGTGGCCGAACGGCTTCCCGTGGTGGTGCGGGCGTCGGAGACCGTCGAAGGCCGCGGCCGGTTGTACCGGGCGCGACGAGCACGCGACCGCGCCGCCGACGCACTGCGCACGGCTACCTTGCAGCGACTGGCACCCCGGCTGGGATTCGGAGTCCAACCCGACCCCGCAACCGTCGTACAGGCGGTGGCCCAACGCACTGCTCTGGATCCGAATACCGTGCACCACACTCTGTTCGGACCCACTCCCGGTTCCGACAACGATCTGATGCATCTCGCTCACGCGCTCGACGACATCGAAAGGCAGGTCGCCCACTCGTGACACAGCCCGCTACTTCCACCGCTGACACCGCACGCTCGGCACTGCTGGCCCTGCGCGCCGAGATCGCCAAAGCGGTCGTGGGTCAGGATGCCGTGATCAGCGGCCTGGTCATCGCATTGCTGTGCCGCGGCCATGTGCTGCTCGAAGGTGTACCGGGGGTGGCCAAGACGCTGCTGGTGCGTTCGCTGGCCGCAGCACTGCAGCTGGAGTTCAAGCGGGTGCAGTTCACCCCCGACCTGATGCCGGGCGACATCACCGGATCGGCGATCTACGACGCGCGCACCGCCGAGTTCGAATTCCGGGAAGGCCCGGTGTTCACCAACCTGATGCTCGCCGACGAGATCAACCGCACCCCACCCAAAACCCAGGCCGCCCTGCTGGAGGCGATGGAGGAACGACAGGTCAGCGTCGACGGTGATCCGCGCGCGCTGCCCGACCCGTTCATCGTGGCCGCCACCCAGAACCCGATCGAGTACGAAGGCACCTACCAGCTTCCCGAGGCACAGCTCGACCGTTTCCTGTTGAAGCTGAATGTTCCTCTGCCGCCCCGGGATCAGGAGATCGCCATCCTGGGCAGGCACGCGCACGGTTTCGACCCGCGCGACCTGTCCGCCATCCGGCCGGTTGCGGGCATCGACGATCTGCGCGCGGGCCGCGAAGCCGCCGGCCGCGTACTCGTCGCCGACGAGGTGCTCGGCTACATCGTCGACATCGTGGGCGCCACCCGGCAATCGCCGGCCCTGCAACTGGGTGTCTCACCGCGGGGGGCCACCGCACTGTTGGGCACCGCCCGGTCGTGGGCGTGGTTGTCCGGGCGCAACTACGTGACCCCCGATGACGTCAAGTCCATGGCACGTCCGACGCTGCGCCACCGCATCGCCCTGCGTCCCGAAGCCGAACTCGAAGGCGCGACACCGGACGCCGTGCTCGACGGCATCCTGGCCTCCGTTCCGGTACCGCGGTAATGGTCCTCACCGGCCGCACCGGGCTGGTGGCGCTGATCTGCGTTCTCCCCGTCGCGGTAGCCCCTTGGCCGGCAACGGCATTCGCGATCCTGGCGGTGCTGCTCGCTGCCGCCGTCGGACTGGACGTCGTGTTTGCGGCCAGCACCAAGGGTCTGGAGTTCTCGCGTTCCGGCGACACCTCGGCGCGTCTCGGCGAGCCGGTGAACGTACAGCTCCTGGTGCACAACGGCGGTTCCCGCACCTTCCGCGGCGCGGTCCGAGATGCGTGGGCGCCCAGCACCAGAGCGCAACCCCGCTCGCACGATCTCACTCTCGCGCCGGGGCAACGGCAGCAGGTGGGTACCGCCCTGCGCCCCATCCGGCGCGGCGATCAGGTCTCAGCGGTGGTCACCGCGCGATCCATCGGTCCGCTGGGTCTGGCCGGCCGGCAGAGTTCGCACCGGGTTCCGTGGACGGTACGGATCCTGCCGCCGTTCCTGTCCCGCAAGCACCTGCCGTCGCGGCTGGCGAAACTCCGCGAACTCGACGGCATGGTTCCGGTGCTGATCCGCGGTCAGGGCACCGAATTCGATTCGCTGCGTGAGTATGTCGTCGGAGACGATGTCCGGTCCATCGACTGGCGCGCCACCGCACGGCGCAACGACGTGGTGGTGCGCACCTGGCGCCCGGAACGTGACCGCAGGGTCGTCATCGTCGTCGACACCGGCCGTACCTCGGCCGGCCGGGTGGGCGTCGACCCCACCGCCAGCGACCCCGGCGGTTGGCCCCGCCTGGACTGGTCCCTGGATGCCGCACTGCTGCTGGCCGCGCTGGCCTCGCGCGCAGGTGACCACGTCGACTTCCTGGCCCATGACCGCAGCACCCGCGCAGCCGTCGTCAACGCCTCCCGCACCGAACTCCTGGCGCAGTTGGTCGAGGCCATGGCACCACTGGAACCCGCTCTCGTCGAATCGGATTCGACGGCGTTGGTGGCCGCGATCCAGCGCCGGGTCCGGCGCCGTGCGCTGGTGGTGTTGCTCACCGAGCTCAACGCCTCGGCGCTGGACGAGGGCCTGCTGCCGGTGCTGCCGCAGCTGTCGGCCAAACACCGGGTGATCGTCGCCGCGGTGGGCGACCCGCGCGTCGACGAGTTGGCCGCCGGCCGTTCGGATCCCGCCGCAGTGTATGACGCGGCGGCCGCCGAGAAGGCCCGGAACGACCGTCGCACCATCGCATCCCGGCTGCGCCGAAGTGGCGTCGAGGTGGTGGACGCCCTCCCTGAAGATCTGGCGCCCGCCCTGGCCGACAGCTACCTGGCGATGAAGGCCACCGGGAAACTCTGAGCGCTCACGATGTGGGCACAATGTCGGGCGCGTCATCGGCGTCACCGGTGGCGCCGGCCGACGCCGCCTTACGGCCGAAGTAGACGATGTAGCCCAGGAACGCGACCTCGGCCAGCACCCCGATCGCGACGCGGACGAAGGTCGGGAACGGCGACGGCGTCACCACTGCCTCGATCAGCCCGGAGATCAGCAGCACCACAACGAGTCCCACAGCGACCGCGACCACGGCACGGCCCTGCTCGGCCAGCACCTGCCCGCGCGGCCGGTTGCCCGGTGAGATCACCGCCCAGCCCAGGCGCATGCCCACCGCGGCCGCCAGGAACACCGCGGTGAGCTCGAGCAGACCGTGCGGCGCCAGCAGGCCGAGGAAGACGTCGCCTTTGCCGTGGTGGAACATCAGCCCACCGGACACCCCGAGGTTCGCGGCGTTCTGATACAGGACATACGGGATCGGCAGCCCGAGCAGGATCGCGTAGCCGATGCACTGGGCGGCCACCCACGAGTTGTTCACCCACACCCGCAGTGCGAACGAACCCGCCGGATTCTCGCTGTAGTACGCCGCGAACTCATTGTTGACCAGTTCATCGATGTCGGTGGGGGTGCCCACCGCCGCCTGCACTTCCGGATTGAGCGCCACCCAGACGCCGATGATGGTGGCCACGACGAAGAACGCCACCGCCGAGGCCAGCCACCACCGCCATGCGCGGTAGGCGACCACGGGAAATGAGACGGTCCAGAACCGGACGAACTCGCTCCACAGGGGGGCGTGGGCGCCGGTGACGGCAGCGCGGGCGCGGGCCACCAGCGTCGAGAGCCGGCCGACCAGCACCGAATCCGTCGACGACGACCGCAGCATCGACAGATGGGTGGACGCCCGCTGGTACAGCTCCACCAGCTCGTCGACTTCGGCTCCCGTCAGCGTGCGACGCTTCTTGACCAGCGTTTCCAACCGGTCCCAGGCGGGGCGGTGGGCGAGCACGAACGCGTCGACATCCACGCCCGCGAAGTCTAGTAGCGTCGAAATGTGGCTACCCCTGGCAACTGGCAGCAACCCGGTTCGGTGGTGACCGGCGATGCCGTGGTGCTCGATGTGCAACTGGCCCAGCTACCCGTGCGTGCGGTGGGCGCGCTGATCGACGTGACGGTGATGTTCGTCTGCTACGTCATCGGGATACTCCTGTGGGCGGCCACGTTGCCCGACTATGACCCGGCCTTGTCTGCCGCGGTGCTGATCATCTTCACGGTGCTGGTGTTGCTCGGCTATCCGCTGGTGTTCGAGACCGCCACCCGCGGCCGCTCGCTGGGCAAGATGGCGATGGGGTTGCGGGTGGTGTCCGAGGACGGCGGCCCAGAACGATTCCGGCAGGCCCTGTTTCGTTCGCTGTCGGCGGTGATCGAGATCTGGATGTTCTTCGGTGGGCCGGCGGTGATCTGCAGTCTGATCTCCCCGAAGGGCAAACGTCTGGGCGACGTCTTCGCCGGCACCGTGGTGATCAGCGAGCGCGGTCTGCGTGTCAGTCCCCCACCGCCGATGCCGCCCTCGCTGGCGTGGTGGGCCGCCTCACTGCAACTGTCGGGGCTCGGGCCCGAGCAGGCCGAGCTGGCCCGGCAGTTCCTGTCCCGCGCCCGTCAACTCGACCCTGCGCTGCGTGAGCAGATGGCACACCGCATTGCCGGCGAGGTCCTCGCTCGAATCTCCCCGCCACCTCCGCCCGGGACACCGCCCCAATACGTGCTGGCCGCGGTGTTGGCCGAGCGGCACCGCCGCGAACTGGACCGGTTGGGGCGTCAGAGCGCCGCGCCGGGTCCGCCGGTGAGCTTTCCAGCCTGGCCCCCGACGCCCGGCCCGCCGACCTGGACCCCGCGCCCGCCGGCACCGACCCCGACCTCGCAGCAGCCGGGAGGATTCACACCTCCGACCTAATGTGGGACACCAATGTCCCATTTTGAAAAACTTGTGCTATATTTTGAGCCATGAGTGAGGTTGCATCGATCGAGGGTGGCGCGCGGGGTCGCACCCGTAAGGCGATCATCGAGGCAGCCATGATCGTGCTGGCCGAGAACCCCGCCGCGCCGCTGACCGATATCGCGGCCGCCGCGGGCGTCGGGCGCAGCACACTGCACCGCTACTTCCCCGAGCGCGCCGACCTGATCCGCGCGCTGGCCTTGCATGTCCACGAACTGAGCAACGCCGCGATCGCGGAGGCCGAACCAGAATGCGGACCGCCGCTGGCAGCGCTGCGCCGCGTGGTCGAAGGCCAGCTCGAGCTCGGCCCCATCGTCGTGTACGTCTTCACCGAACCTATCGTCAACGCCGACACCGCGTTGATGGCGCATCTCGACACCGGCGACGAAGTGATCGCCGAGATGCTGAGCAAGGTGTCCACCCAGCCCGCCACTGCACCACCTGGATGGGCGCGACGAGCGTTCTGGGCGCTGTTGAATGCCGGCTACCAAGCGGCAAAAGAGGACGGCACCTCCAAACACCGCATCGTCGACGCCATCATGGCCACCCTCACCGAGGGCACCATCCGTTCCGACGCGTAGAGCCTCCGCTCCGCGTCACCATCTCAGGAGAACACATGTCCACCTTCATCGGCGTCGACCGCACGGTCTCCGCCGCCACTCCGCGCAGCGCCTGGGTCGCCCTGGCTGTGCTCATGCTTCCCGTGATGTTGATCGCGATCGACAACACCGTGCTGACGTTCGCGCTGCCGAAGATCGCCGAGGATTTCCGTCCGCCGGCCTCCACCCAGCTGTGGATCGTCGACGTCTACGCCCTCGTGCTGGCCGCCCTGCTGGTGGCCATGGGTGGCCTCGGTGACCGCATCGGGCGCCGCCGGCTGCTGATGATCGGCTCGTCCGGCTTCGCCGTGGTCTCGGCCGCGGCGGCTTTCGCCCCGAGCGCCGAGGTGCTGGTGGGCGCCCGCGCACTGCTCGGTGTGTTCGGCGCCATGCTGATGCCCTCGACGCTGTCGCTGTTGCGCAACATCTTCGTCGACGCCTCCGCACGCCGCCTGGCCATCGCCATCTGGGCCTCGGGTTTCACCGCGGGCTCGGCGTTGGGGCCGATCGTCGGCGGCGCCTTGCTGCAGCACTTCCATTGGGGTTCGGTCTTTCTCATCGCCATCCCGATCCTGCTGCCGCTGCTGGTGCTGGGACCCCGGCTGGTTCCCGAGTCCCGCGACCCCAATCCGGGACCGCTGGACCTGCCCAGCGTGCTGCTGTCCTTCGTGACGATGCTGCCTCTGGTGTGGGCCATCAAAACCGCTGCCCACGATGGGTTCTCGACGGTGGTCGTGGCGGCGGTGGCCATCGGCCTGACCGCAGGCATGTTGTTCGTCATGCGCCAGAACCGCAGCGCCACACCGATGCTCGACATGAAACTGTTCAGCAACGCCCCGTTCACGTCGTCGATCCTGGCCAACTTCCTGTCCATCGTCGGCCTGATCGGCTTCCTGTTCTTCATCTCGCAGCACCTGCAGTTGGTGTTGGGGCTCAGCCCGTTGGCGGCCGGCCTGGTGACGCTGCCGGGTGCGGTGCTCTCGGTGATCGGCGGCCTGGCGGTGGTGAAGCTGGCCAAGCGTTTCGCGCCGCATTCGCTGATGACGATCGGGCTGGTGCTCGTCGCGGCCGGCTTCCTGCTGATCCTGCTGTTCCGCCATGACCTCACGATCGTCGCGGTGATCGTGTCGTTCCTGGTGCTCGAGCTCGGCGTCGGCGTGTCGCAGACGCTGTCCAACGACATCATCGTCTCCTCGGTACCGCCCGCGAAGTCCGGTGCAGCGTCAGCAGTTTCGGAGACCGCATACGAGCTGGGCGCCGTCGTCGGCACCGCAACGCTGGGCACCATCTTCACGGCGTTCTACCGCAACAACGTCGAGGTGCCCGCGGGTTTGAACCCCGAACAGACCCAGGCCGCAGCCGAGAGCATCGGTGGAGCCACCTCGGTGGCGGACACCTTGCCGCAGGGGCTGGGCGATGCACTGCTGGAGTCGGCGCGTACGGCGTTCGACTCGGGTATCGCTCCGACGGCGATCATCGCGAGCTCGCTGGCGTTGGTCGCAGCACTGGTGGTCAGCGTGTCTTTCCGGCGCTCAGCGAAGGTGGATGCCGGCCAGAAGCAGCGCGGCACCCACTAACGACACCACGCTCCGCGCGTGATTCCACGCGGTCCACGGCCGGTAGTAGGCCGCCCACTCCCGGGCGGCCTCGGCAGGGTTCAAGCCGGCCGGATCCACTGCGGCCAGATGGTCGTTGAGCGGGATGTTGAACCCGATGGTGATGATCAGAGCCAGTACCGCGCACGCGGCACCTGCCAAGAGGTAGACGCTGCCCGGTCGGCCCAGCTGTAGCGCAGCGACGATCCCCACCGCCAGCGCCAGCAGGGCCGACCCCAGGAACATCACCAGGAATGGGGCATTCGCCTGCGCTTCGGCATTGATTCCCCGCATCGCGGTGATCGCCTCCGCGGGATCGGTGCGGTCCAGACCGCGCATCGTGAATGTGGAGAAGGCGTAGAACAGCCCGCCCACCGCGGCGGCACCGAGGGCGGCGGCGTAGGACAGGATCAGCAACGGCTGCGTACTCACACCGCGAGTCAACTCCCGCCGGCTGCGACGATCCATCGCTCATCGTCGCGATTACATACGTCAGCGTCTCAGCTCTGGAATGAGACCAGCAGCAGAACCAGGTCCACCGCAAGCAACAGCCAGGCGACCATCGGCACCAGGATGCCCTTGGGGCGCCGCGCGGTGAAGAACGACAGCAGGATGGCGGCGGCCGACACCACCGGCGGCCCGTAGAGCAGCACGGTGAACAGACCCTCCGAAGGCACTTCGCACGTCGCCGCCGTGCACGCAGCGGTACCCATCACCTTGCCGTACGCGAAGACCACCAGCGCCGCGGCGCCGAGAATCGTGGCCAGCGCCAGCACCCAGTTCAGCACGGCACCGCCGGGACGAGTGCGGCGTTCGACTTCGACCATGGACATGGCCTACCCACAAAGAACGTCCGGTACGCCGTCCGGAGCTACGCTGCGGTCTGTGGATGCGTTGGCCGGGTTGCTCGACGGGGTGCGGGCCCGCGGCGCGTTCGTCCTGCGGTTGTCGCTGGATCCACCGTGGGCCATGCGGATTCAGGACGAGGCGCCGCTGACCGTCCTGTGCCAGACGCAGGGTCAGGCGGTGATCCTGGGCGATGACGGCAGCCAGGACTGGCTGCATCCGGGTGATGTCGCGGTGGCCCGCGGTACCCGCCATTATGTCTTCGCCGATTCCCCGGCCACCCCGCCGCAGGTGATCATCCACCCCGGCCAGCGGTGCACCACACCGGCAGGCGCGGACCTGCGCTTCGAGATGGCGATCGGCGTGCGCACCTGGGGCAACAGCGAGGCCGGACAGCACCGCTGTGTGATCGGAGCCTATGAAGGCCGTAGCGCGGTCAGTGCACGGATTCTCGATGCGCTGCCGCCGGTGGTGATCATGCGGACCGACTCCCCTTTGGTTGCTCTGCTGGCCGCTGAGGCCGGTCGCGAGAGCTCGGGACAGGAGGTGTTCCTGGACCGGCTGCTCGACCTGGTGCTCATCGATGCGTTGCGGAGCTGGTTCGACCGGGCCGACACCGCGCCGCGTTGGTGGCACGCCGAGCGTGACGCACTCGTGGGCCCGGCCCTGCGGTTGATGTACGCCCGCCCTGAGCACGCCTGGACGGTGGCGAACTTGGCTGGCGCAGTGGGTTGTTCGCGGGCGGTACTGGCCAGGCGCTTCACCGACCTCGTGGGCGAACCGCCGATAGCATTCCTCACCGGGTGGCGTCTCGCCTTGGCCGCCGATCTGCTGCGGTCCAGCGATGACACCGTCGCCACCGTGGCCCGCCGCGTCGGTTACAGCACGCCGTTCGCGTTCAGCAGTGCGTTCAAGCGCGCCTACGGTTTCAGCCCGAACGAGCATCGGCGCCAAGCGGTTTAGCCATTGCCCATCCCACCAACTCGTCGTCACCGACGCCGCTAACCAGCCTGTATCCAGTTGCCATGGAAGCCGTAGGGCACCCGGCGCGGCAGCCTGATGCGGGCCACCGGTGCACCGGCGAAGTCGGAAGCGTCCAGGATCACCAGGTCGCTGCCGTCGCGCTCGGGGTCGTAGACATATCCGAGGTAGTACCCGTTGGATTCATCGGCCGGGCCGTTGGCCGAGGGGACGAAGACGGCTTCACCGGGTCCGCCGGTTCCGAACGAATGACGTTCGCTGGCACCGGTTTCCAGGTCGTAGCGAATCAAGCTGTCGTTGCCCACCGAGACGGTGTAGCGGGCCGGCAGCCCGGCCAGGCGGTCGTCGATGCGGGGGAATTCGATCGAGCGGTCGTCGAGTTGGCGTTCCTCGACCCGACCGGTCGCCAGGTTCAGCCGCCAGCTCCACAGCACACCGTCGGCTTCGAACCCACCGGTACCCCGCCACAGCTCGGGGTACCGAACTGCTTGCAGCACAATCGAATCACCGTCGTCGAAGGAGTTGGCGACGTGGAAGACGTAGCACGGGTCGATATCGAACCAGCGGATCTCACCGAAGGGGTCGTCGCGGCGCAGCACACCGAGCCGGGCACCGTAGGCGTCATCCCATCGATACGGCATGTCACCTTCACCGCGCAACGCGACGTCGAGATTGAACACGATGGGCAGGTCCATGAACACCACGTGCCGCGCCGTCAGGGCGAAGTCGTGCATCATCGTCAGCGCGGGCACGTCGACGGGCCGGTTGATCACCAGTTCACCGTTGGCGTCAGCCCGGTGATAGGTGACGTGCGGGGCGAAGATGTTGCCGTAGCCGAAGAAATGCAGCTCCCCGGTGGTGGGGCAGATCTTGGGGTGCGCGGTCATGGAATCGACGAGCTTGCCGCCGAAATCCCAGGCGCCGACGGTCTGCAGGTCATTGGAGATCTCGTAGGGCAGCGACGACTCCACCAGCGCCAGTGTCTTGCCGGCGTGGTTGACCACGTGGGTGTTGGCGACGCTGGCGTGCAGATTGCGGGTGCCGTCGGCGTTGTAGAGAGGGAAGTCCTTCTTGAAGCTGTCCGTCTGCACCCAGCGGTTGCGGTACCAGGCCGCGCGTCCGTTCTCGATCCGGACGCCGTGGATCATGCCGTCACCGGTGAACCAGTGTGCGGTGACCTGGCGCGGGTTCGGGCCGTTGCGCAGGTACCACCCGTCGAGTTCACCCGGAATGGCACCGTCGACCTCGAGGTCGAATTCGGTGAGCTCATCGGCAACGGGGGCGTAGTTTCCGGTACGGAAGAACTGACCCTCGGCGGGCAGATTGCCGCGCTCAGGAGAGGCGGTCTGCGGTTCGGATGTGTGAGTCATGTCGGAAGTCTCCTGGGCTGGGATTCGCTGACTCCACCACTCTGACACTCCAACGCTGACATGTCAATAGTGGAATGTGGTCGCCTCGCGCTATCGCAGTCTTGGGAGGAAGATCGCTGAGTGCCTGACCGCCGACACTCCGCCGCGCTGTTCAGGGCGGCGGTGGGCCGCGACGGCGGCTCACACCAGAACGTGGTCGACGAGCTGCGGCGAGTGATTCTCGACGGCGCCGTTCCGCCGGGCACACCCATTCCGGTGACCGAGGTCGCCGAGATGTTCGGAGTGAGCCATATCCCGGTTCGGGAAAGCCTGAAAACCCTTACCGGAGAAGGGCTTGTGCAACACCGGCCGAACTCGGGCTACTCGGTGGCCCAGCTGACCGCCAGTGAGCTCGCCGAAATGTACCTGGTGCGTGAGACTCTCGAGTCCGCGGCCATGGCAGCGGCGGTGCTGCACGCCACCGACGCCGACCGGACGCACCTGTCCGAGGTTCACCACACCCTCGAGCAGGCGCTGAAATTCGACGACGCGCAGGCTTACCATCGACACAGCCGTCAATTCCACATGGCGCTGAGCCGGCCGTCACGCATGCTGCGGCTGGTACACATGCTCGAATCCGCTTGGAACATCACCGAACCGGTGCAGCTGATGGTCCATGTGGAGCCCAGCCAGCGCGCCGTCCTGCACGACGACCACCGGGTGATGCTGGTGGCGTTTCTCGACGGTGACGCAGACGCCCTGCTGGAAGCCACCGCCGTGCACAACAAACGCCTCAACACAGTGGTGGCGTCACTGCCCACGGACACCGGCCTGGTTATCAAAGACGGGTGATCTCGTAAATATATTCTCGGCGCAACGGCTGGGAAACACGCCGTGGCTACGTTTCCTGACATCGATCTGGAGTCACGAGCAGGAAGCTGACCATGACAGACACCCAAGACCTTCCCCCCGGCGCTGTCGTCGGTGCCAACGACATCGTCGAGGCATCCGGTCACCCGGTCGGCGGCGGAATCATCAAGTCGACCTACGACCCGAGGCTCACCAACGAAGACCTCGCCCCGCTGGGCAAGCAGACCTGGTCGTCGTACAACATCTTCGCGTTCTGGATGTCCGACGTGCACAGCGTGGGTGGATATGTCACCGCAGGCAGCTTGTTCGCCCTGGGTCTGGCCAGCTGGCAGGTGCTGATCGCGCTGCTGGTCGGCATCGTGATCGTCAACGTGTTCTGCAACCTGGTGGCCAAACCCAGCCAGCAGGCCGGAGTTCCCTACCCGGTGGTGTGCCGCAGTTCTTTCGGCGTGCTGGGCGCCAATATCCCGGCCATCATCCGCGGTCTGATCGCGGTGGCCTGGTACGGCATCCAGACCTACCTGGCGTCGGCCGCGCTGGACGTGGTGCTGCTCAAGCTGTTCCCGGCGTTGATGCCCTACGCGGATCCCGAGCAGTATGGATTCACCGGGTTGTCCCTGCTGGGCTGGTGCAGCTTCGCGCTGCTCTGGGTGCTGCAGGCCTGCGTCTTCTGGCGCGGCATGGAATCCATCCGCAAATTCATCGACTTCTGCGGTCCCGCCGTCTACGTCGTCATGTTCATCCTGTGCGGTTATCTGCTGTACCGCTCGGACTGGCACGTCAGCCTCACCCTCGGCGGTGAGAAGCAGGGCAACACCATCGCGATCATGTTGGGCGCCATCGCTTTGGTGGTGTCGTACTTCTCCGGCCCGATGCTGAACTTCGGCGACTTCTCGCGCTACGGCAAGAGTTTCCAGGCAGTCAAGAAAGGCAACTTCCTGGGCCTGCCGGTGAACTTCCTGGTGTTCTCGCTGCTCGTGGTGATCACTGCCGCGGCCACCGTGCCGGTGTTCGGCGAGCTGCTCACCGACCCGGTGGAAACCGTCGCGCGGATCGACAACACCATGGCAATCGTGTTGGGCGCCTTGACCTTCACCATCGCCACCATCGGCATCAACATCGTCGCCAACTTCATCTCGCCGGCCTTCGACTTCTCCAACGTCAGCCCGCAGAAGATCAGCTGGCGGATGGGCGGCATGATCGCCGCCGTGGGTTCGGTGCTGCTGACCCCGTGGAACCTGTACAACAACCCCGAGGTCATCCACTACACGCTGGAGACCCTCGGCGCCTTCATCGGTCCGCTGTTCGGGGTGCTGATCGCCGATTTCTACCTGGTGCGTAAGCAGAAGATCGTCGTCGACGACCTCTTCACGATGACCGAAACCGGCAACTACTGGTACAAGAAGGGCTACAACCCAGCCGCGGTGGCCGCCACCATCGTGGGTGCGGTGCTGGCGGTGATCCCGGTCTTGCTCGGGGGTTCGGTGGCCGGCATGGCCACCGCGGCCCAGTACAGCTGGTTCATCGGCTGCGGCGTCGCGTTCGGCCTGTTCTACCTGTTGGCTACCCGCGGACCGTGGCGGATGTCCGCACTCCGCCTCCCGCAGGGTGCCGATCTGGTCCAGGGCTGACCCCACTCCTCGCTGCGGCCTCGACATTCCACTATTGGAGTGTCGGGGCCGTAGCATGTCCGCCGTGAGTCTCCGCTTCGCCGCCCTCGGATTGTTGGCCCAACATCCCGCGAGCGGCTATGACCTGCTGAAGCGGTTCGAAGCATCGATGGGCAACGTGTGGCCGGCAACCCAGAGCCAGCTCTACGGGGAGTTGAACAAGCTCGCTGCCGACGGACTGATCGAGGTGACCGCGGTCGGAGCGCGGGGGCGCAAGGAGTACGCCATCACCGAGGCCGGCCGCGCGGAGCTGCTGACCTGGATCACCCGTCCGCGCGACAACACCCCGGTCCGCAGACCCGATGTCCTGCGGGTGTTCCTGCTGGGCGAGATGACGACGGCCGACGCCCGCGCGTACGTGGACGGAATCGCCGCGACCGCCGACAAGACCCTGGAGCTCTACAAGCACATCCGCGATTCGGTGCCGTGGCAGGACGACGCAGACGACTTCTTCGCCCGCGCCGCGCTGGAATACGGCCTGCGCAGCGCGGCCATGGAGGCCGATTGGGCGCGCTGGCTCCTGTCCGCGATCGACGAGCGGCAAGACCCTACTTCTTGACCCGGTAGATCGTCCGGTCACCTTCGCCACGTCCACAGACGCGGTGCACCCGAATGACGTTGTGAACGGGGTCATTTGGCGACCCCCGGGACGCGGCAGCCGTGACGATGGAACCACCGGCTCGGGAACAAACGTTGCATCACGATAGTTATCGATATATCGTCAACGTATCGGAAGCGGTTATCGAGCTTCCCCCACTGAAAGAGAGACACCTCATGAACACCCCATTCACACCACAAGACGGCCCGTTCGGCCGCCCCTTTGCCGGCCCCGTTGGCGGCCCCGGCTTCGGTTTCGCGCCCGGCGATCGTCGTGCCCTGCATGAGCAGCGCCGCAGCGCCCGTCGCGACTTCCGCAACCACGTCCGCGAACACGGCGGGCCCGGCTTCGGTCCGGGCTTCGGTGGCCCCGGATTCGGCCGCGACTTCCCCGGCTTCGGCTTCGGCCCCGGCCCGTTCGGCGGACGCGGAGGTCGTCGCGGCCCGGGCCGCGGCGGTCGCGGCAAGCGCGGAGACGTGCGCGCCGCCATCCTCACCCTGCTCGTCGAACGGCCGATGCACGGCTACGAGATGATCCAGGAGATCGCCTCCCGCAGTAACGGCCTGTGGAAGCCCAGCCCCGGCTCGGTGTACCCGACGCTGCAACTGCTCGAGGACGAGGGCCTGATCACCGCCGCCGAGACCGAAGGCAGCAAGAAGCTCTTCGAACTGTCCGAGGACGGCCGGTCCGCCGCCGAGAAGGTGGAGACCGCGCCGTGGGATGAGATCAACGAGAACGCCGA
The DNA here is from genome assembly GCF_059132455.1 of Mycolicibacterium sp. SMGY-1XX. Lineage (NCBI taxonomy): Bacteria > Bacillati > Actinomycetota > Actinomycetes > Mycobacteriales > Mycobacteriaceae > Mycobacterium > Mycolicibacterium sp. SMGY-1XX. Next base: position 431,944 of record NZ_CP101139.1, on the reverse strand, counting down.
TCCGGCCCAGATGAATCTGCGCTCGGCCACCGGCCAGCTCTTCGGAGCCGTCGCGCAGTCCGCGCACGCCGCGTCCGAGGAGCAGCAGCAGCGGATCATCGAGATCCTCAACAACGCCCGCCGGGAGATCTACCAGATCCTCAGCGAAGACTAGGGATTTCGGCGCGCTCGTAACCGCTGAGCGGTTATGAGCGCGCCGAAATCGCGACAAGATGGACCACATGAGCATCGAGCGCATGCCCCGCGGCGGACCCGACGCGAGCTGCCTGGACCGGCTGCTGGAGACCAGCCGGCTCGAGTATCTCGACCGTGACGACATCGACGACGCCGTCAAGCGGAGGGTCATCGGCGCGCTCGACTGGACGGGCCGGGTGTTCGGCAACCACCGCCGTTTCGCCGAGATCGCGCTGGCCGAGATCGCCGACGTCCCCGACCCGCGAATCCTCGAACTCGGCGCCGGCCACGGCGCGGTGTCACGACTGCTGCTGGAGAACCATCCGACCGCTGAGGTCACCGTCACCGACATCAACACCGAGTCGGTGGCCGGCATGGCCGAGCTGGGCGAGGATCCGCGCGCCACGGTGCGCGAGATGGACGCCACCGCGATCGATGCGCCCGACGGGGCCTTCGACCTGGCGCTGTTCGCCTTGTCGTTTCACCACTTGGCGCCGGCGCAGGCGGCGAAGGTGTTCGCCGAAGGCACCCGGGTGGCCACGAAGCTGGTGATCATCGACCTGGCCCGCCCACCCGCACCGCTGCATGTGATGCAGTTGGCGACCATGCTGCCGTTCTCGCTCATTCACCCGTTCGTGCACGACGGTGTGATCAGTTCGCTGCGCAGTTACAGTCCCTCGGCGCTGCGGGCACTGGCCGCCCATGCCGACCCGAACATCGAGGTCACACTGCGCGGCGGCATCACGTCACCGCAGGTGGTCGTCGCGCAGCGGTTTAAATCGTGATGCGCAAAACCCTGGTGTGAATCGGCGCGCAGCAGGCTACATAGGGCAGCGTGACCATCGCCGACCCGCCAGTCCCGTCGAGCGCCGATCAGACGGACCCCTCCAAGGTGCGTACCGCGCTGCTGGCCAGCCTGGTCGGCACCACCATCGAGTGGTACGACTTCTTCCTCTACGCCACCGCCGCCAGCCTGGTGTTCAACCAGGCGTTCTTCCCGGACCAGAGCTCGTTCGTGGGCACCATGCTGTCGTTCGCGACGTTCGCCGTCGGGTTCGTGGTGCGGCCCATCGGCGGCTTCGTGTTCGGCCACATCGGCGACCGGATCGGTCGTAAGCGCACGCTGGCGCTGACGATGTTCCTGATGGGCGGTGCCACCGCCCTGATGGGCATCCTGCCGACGGCCGCGCAGATCGGCGTGCTGGCCCCGATCCTGCTGCTGTTGCTGCGCGTCGTGCAGGGTTTCGCCCTCGGCGGCGAGTGGGCCGGGGCGGTGCTGCTGGCCGTCGAACACAGCCCCGCCACCCGGCGTGGGTTCTCCGGCAGCGTCCCGCAGGTGGGTCTCGCGCTCGGCCTGGCCCTGGGCACCGGCGTTTTCGCCTTCCTCCAGGTCGCCCTGCCCGAGGACGCCTTCCTGTCCTACGGCTGGCGCATCGCCTTCCTGGTCAGCATCCTGCTGGTGATCTTCGGTGTGGTCGTCCGCCTCAAGGCCGACGAGACTCCGGCGTTCGAGAAGATCCGCAGCGAGGAACGGCGGTCGGCGGTCCCGGTCAAGGAGATCTTCAAGCCGCCGGTGCTCAAGACCACCGTGCTGGGCATGCTGTCGCGCTGGGGTGAGGGTGCGGCGTTCAACACCTGGGGTGTTTTCGCCATCTCCTATGCCACCGCCACGCTGCACTTCGACAAGGTGCCGGTGCTGGTGGTGGTGACGGTGTCGGCACTGCTGATGGCGGTGCTGCTGCCGGTGTCGGGCATGCTCGTCGACCGGTTGGGCGCCAAGCTGGTGTACGGCACCGGTATCGCTGCCTACGCCGTCGCCGTCTTCCCGGTGTTCGCCCTCTTCAACACCGGCAGCATGGTGGCCTACACCATCGGCATGGTCGTGGTGTTCGGCATCATCCATGCCTGGTTCTACGGCGCGCAGGGCACGCTGTACGCCTCGTTGTTCGACACACCCGTGCGCTACACCGGCCTTTCGACGGTGTACCAGCTGTCCGGCGTGTACTCCTCGGGCCTGACGCCGCTGATCCTTACGGCGCTGATCGCCGCCGCCGGGGGCTCGCCGTGGCTGGCCTGCGCGTACCTGGTCGGCACCGCGGTGATCAGTGTCATCGCCACGTGGCTGCTCAAACCCCGGGCGCTGTCCGAGCTGTAATCACTACCATCGACTGCGTGGGCGAAGAGGTCACGCAGACCGAGTTCAGCGGAGCGCACCGCCAGGAGTACCGGCGCAAGGTGCAACTGTGCCTCGACGTGTTCGAGGCAATGCTCAGACAGACCGCGCCGAACCAAACAGCTTTCGAGTTCGACCGCCCCCTCACCGGCATGGAGATCGAGTGCAACCTGGTGGACAACGACTACCAGCCGGCGATGCGCAACTCCGATGTGCTGGCCTCGATCGCCGACCCCGCGTACCAGACGGAATTGGGTGCGTACAACATCGAGTTCAACGTGCCGCCACGGCCGCTGCCCGGCACGTCGGGCCTCGAACTGGAGAATGACGTCCGCGCCAGCCTGAATGCCGCTGAAACCAAAGCCAATTCCAGTGGCGCGCACATCGTGATGATCGGGATCCTGCCGACGTTGATGCCCGAGCACCTGTCCTCGGACTGGATGAGTGAGTCCACGCGGTATCAGGCGCTCAACGACTCGATCTTCAACGCGCGCGGTGAAGACATCATGATCGACATCAACGGACCGGAGCGGCTCAGCCTCCAGTCACCCTCGATCGCGCCCGAATCTGCCTGCACCAGTATGCAATTGCACCTGCAGGTCTCCCCCGGCGAGTTCGCCGACAATTGGAACGCCGCGCAGGTGCTGGCCGGGCCCCAGCTCGCGCTCGGCGCCAACTCGCCGTTCTTCTTCGGCCACCAGCTGTGGGCCGAGACCCGCATCGAGTTGTTCACCCAGGCCACCGACACCCGGCCCGACGAACTCAAATCGCAAGGCGTCCGCCCGCGGGTGTGGTTCGGCGAACGCTGGATCACCTCGATCTTCGACCTGTTCGAGGAGAACGTCCGCTACTTCCCGTCGCTGCTGCCCGAGCTGTCCGACGAAGACCCGGTGGCCGAGCTGGCGGCGGGCCGCACTCCGAAGCTGGCCGAGCTGCGGCTGCACAACGGCACGGTGTACCGGTGGAACCGGCCGGTGTACGACGTGGTGGAGGGACGGCCCCACCTGCGGGTGGAGAACCGGGTGCTGCCCGCCGGGCCGACGGTGATCGACATGCTGGCCAATTCCGCGTTCTACTACGGCATGTTGCGCACGCTGTCCGAGGAAGACCGGCCGGTGTGGACGAAGCTGAGTTTCGCTGCGGCAGAGACGAATTTCACCTCCGCGGCCCGTGACGGCATGGACGCGCGGCTGTACTGGCCCGGCGAGGGTGAGGTGACACCCGATGAGCTGGTGCTGCGCCGGCTGTTGCCGATGGCGCACGAGGGATTGCGCCGCTGGGGCGTGGCCGCCGAGGTGCGCGACCGTTTTCTCGGCGTCATCGAAGGCCGGGCGAAGACGGGGCAGACGGGCGCCGCCTGGCAGGTCGCGACGGTGCGCGCGCTGCAGGAGCGAGGTATGGCGCGCCCCCAGGCACTCGCCGAGATGCTGCGGCTGTATTGCCAGCGGATGCACACCAACGAGCCCGTCCACACCTGGGACGGCCCCGCGTAGCGTCGACCGCATGACATCTGAAATCGACTGGGACAGCACCTACCGCGGTGAGGGCGGCTTCGACGGCCCGCCACCATGGAACATCGGGGAGCCGCAGCCTGAGCTGGCCGCGCTGATCGCCGCCGGCAAGGTGCGGGGTCAGGTGCTCGATGCCGGATGCGGGTACGCCGAGTTGTCCTTGGCGCTGGCCGCGCAGGGTTACACCGTCGTCGGCATCGAACTCACCCCCACCGCGGTGGCGGCCGCGACGAGGGCCGCCCAGGAACGCGGCCTGGCCAACGCCACGTTCGTTCAGGACGACATCACGACGTTCACCGGGTTCGACGGTCGCTTCGACACGATCCTCGACAGCACCCTGTTCCACTCCTTGCCGGTAGAGGCGCGCGACGCCTATCAGCAGCGGGTGTTCGCGGCGGCCGCCCCGGGCGCCACCTTCTACATCCTGGTGTTCGCGGTCGGTGCGTTCCCGCCGGATCTGGAGCAGAAGCCCAATGCGGTGGACGAGGCCGAACTCCGTGCGGCCGTGGGCAAGTACTGGGCCATCGACGAGATCCGGCCTGCCTTCATCCACGCGAACATGCCTGAGATATCCGGCATTCCGATGCCCGCGCATGACCGCGACGAGAAGGGCCGGGTGAAGATGCCCGCGTTCCTGCTGACCGCGCACAAGCCGGCCTAGTTCCGGGGCGGTCTTTTACCGCGACGCAACGCGCGGGTGATGGGTCGGACACATCGACTGCCCAGTCTTGAGGCCGCATCTCGGGCAGGCCCGCGCAGAGACAGGATCAGTTGTGACCGCCAGCATCCCGCTCGTCGACCTCTCGTTGTGGCGCAACGGCTCTGAAGCCGACCGTGCCGCATTGGCCGCCACTGTCGACCGCGCCCTCGTCGACAGTGGCTTCCTGATGGTCAGCGGGCACGGAGTGCCGGCCGCGTTGCGGGCCGGACTGCGTGAGGCCGCACGAACGTTCTTCGGGCTCTCCGATCCCGCCAAACAGCGTTACGCCACCGCGGTAGGTGGCCGCGGCTGGATACCGCCGGGCAAGGAAGCCAACGGGTACCTGCTGGGCGTCGAGCTGCCGCCGGACCTGAAAGAGACGTTCGTGTCGGGTCACGAGTACTCCAGCGGCGCGGCGAGTGTCGACGCCGAATGGTTCCCACCCAACGTGTGGCCTACTGAAGTCCCTGTGCTGCAATCCCTTTGCGACACCTACGCCGTCGCCATGCGTGACCTGGCCGCCGAGTTGTTGGAGCTCTTGGCCACCGCGGCGAGCCTGCCGCCCAACTGGTTCATCGAACGCTGCATGGCATCACCGCACACGTTCAACATCAACCGTTACCCCGCATTGAACCGCACCGGGCCAGTCGCCGAAGGGCAGTTCCGGATCGCACCGCACACCGATTTCGGCACCATCACCATCCTCGACCGCGAAGCCGGGTACGGCGGGCTGCAGGTGTGCACGCGGAACGGTGTCTGGATCGACGCGCCGGTGATTCCCGACGCCTACACCATCAACATCGGGGACCTGATGGCGCGCTGGACCGGCGACCGCTGGACCTCGACCCTGCACCGGGTGCTGCCGCCGAGCGCCGAAGCGCCCGACGAGGAGCTGATCTCGCTGATCTTCTTCTTCGAAGCCAACCTCGACCAGCTCATCGAGTCGTTCCCACCGCCCATCGGCCGGGCCAACGACTATCAGCCGGTGACGGCCGAGGAGTACCTCCGCTCCCGCTACGCGGCCATCACGGTGCCGTGAACGGTTGATCGCCCGGGTTCAGCGGCGTCGCGCCGAGGCATCGGCCAGCCACGGTGGCTCCCAGCCCTCGTCGGCCCGGTTGACGGTGGTGCCCGCCGGCACCAGTTCGTCGATCGCGTCCAGAACGCCGGCGTCGAGACGAACGTCGCCGGCCGGCAACAGCGTGGTCAACTGATCGAGCGTCCGCGGCCCGATGATCACCGACGAGACCGCGGGATGGTTGAGCGCGAAGGCGATCGAGAGCTGCGCGACCGTGATGCCGGAGTCGCGGGCGAGCTTGTCGAGCGCCACGGCGATATCGCGTTTGCGCCGGTTGGCGTCGAGTTCCGGATCGTGGCGCGCAGGCATCTTCTCGGCCCGCCGGGACGGAAGCGCCTCCTCTCCCGCGCGATGCCGTCCCGACAACCAGCCGCCGGCCAACGGGCTCCAGGTCAGCACCCCGAGCCCGTATTTCTGTGCAACCGGCAAGGCGGCCCGCTCCGCACCGCGCGCCAGGATCGAATAGGGGGCCTGCTCGGTGACCGGCCGACGCAGCGAATCCCGCTGCGCCACCCACTGTGCTTCCACCAGCAGGTGCGGCTCGTAAGTCGTCGTGCCGTAGTAGCGGATCTTGCCCTGCCGGACCAGGTCGTCGAGAGCTCCCAGCGTCTCGGACAGTTCGACGTCGGGGTCCGGTTTGTGTGCCTGGTAGAGATCGAGATGATCGAGTTGCAAACGGCGCAGCGAGTTCTCGACGGCGGTGAAGATCCACCGGCGCGAGCTGCCGCGGGTGTTGATTCCGTCCCCGAACGGCGCGTGGAATTTGGTGGCCACGATGACGTCGTCCCGGCGTCCTTTGAGCGCCTTGCCGACGATCACCTCGCTTTCGCCCTGTGAATAGGCGTCGGCCGTGTCGATGACATTGATCCCGGCATCGAGGGCGCGCTCGATGATCCGGATCGCGTCATCGTGATCGGTGTTGCCGTACGCACCGAAATTCATGGCCCCCAGCGTCAGCGGGCTCACCTTCACACCTGTGCGGCCGAGTGTCCGGTATGTCATGGGGTCAGGATGGTGCGCGAGGTTCAGACCTCACAAGACAATCGATCGCGCGGATTCTGAATGGCCACGCGGTCAGCACCCACCGAGGGACGTCAGCGGTGGATATCGGTGACGTCGACCTCGATGGCGGGAACACTTGTCGGCCCGACGATGTCAGCGACCACAGCTGCGGCCTGCCGTCGGATACGGGCACCTGCCGCCGTCAGATCCGCGCCGTAGCGCGCACTGATTGTCACCGAAACACCCTGCAGCACACCTTCTTCGGACGTGATATCGATATCGGTGACCTGGTAGCTCGGGTCGCCCCGCAAGGCCCGGCTCAGTGCCGTACCGAGAACGAGGTCGCTGACGCGCAGCACACCGGTCGCCGTGGCGGGCTGGGGATCGTCGACGTCGAGAGGCCAGCCGCCGCGAGGTGTGGCCCGGACCGCTGCGAGCACCTTCGATTGGAGGGCCTGCCAGCCTGGTTCGGGCGCGGCGCGCAGGACCCGCGGCGCACGCCGGAGTACGTCCTCGTCGCCGTGGTAGTCACCTACCGCCATTGCTGAAGCCTTTGCTGGAGTGTCACCCTGGCCCGGTGATGGTGTCCGCGAGAGGCATCCGGGCTCAGATTCAGGATGGTGCCGATCTGGGGGAACGTCAACTCCTCGACCTCTCGTAGCATCCACACCGCGCGTTGCCGGGGCGGTAGTTCGGCCAGTGCGATTTCCAGAGCCTCCAGGAATGCCGTGTTGGAGGCCACGGCAAACGGATGCGTCCCGGCGTCGTGGCTGACCGGCTCGATCAACCTGTCGTCAACCGGGATCGCGCGTTTGATGCGCTGCGAGTCCACCACTTTGCGGGCGCAGATGGAGAACAACCACGTTCGCACCGCCGAGTCCCCGCGGAATGTCGCGATCCGGCGCCATGCCGCCACAAACGTCTCCTGAACGATGTCGTTCACGGCGTCGGTGTCCTGGGTCATGCGCCGGGCGTACCTGTAGAGCGACGGCCCGTGCCGACGGACCAGTTCCTCGAACGCGTCCGCATCGCCCGCGCGGGCAGCAGCCGCCAGCCCCCGGTCGTCGACATCCGACGAGGTCTCCTCGTCACACACCGCGCCCCCTCCGCCACACCCGGCCCCGACGCCGGCACGGATTGTGTCACAGAACACATTCCAGCGGCGTTCGGTTCCGCCGGGGAGCGCCGTCCAACCTACGTACAACAACCGACGAGAAGGGATTCGTGAGATGGCTTCCACCGAAACTCCGACCACCGCAGCACGGACGGTTGCTCCTGCCGCCAATGGCCCGCTGGCCACCAGCCACGGCCGGACGACGATCGCCGACACCGTGGTGTCCAAGATCGCCGGCCTGGCCGCACGCGAGGTCAATGGCGTCTATGACCTGGGTGGGAACACCACCCGCGCAGTCGGCGCGCTGCGGGAACGCATCCCGGGTGCCACCACCAACTACGCCCAGGGCGTGTCCGTCGAGGTGGGCGAGAAGCAGGCCGCCGTCGACGTGGACATCGTGGCCGAGTACGGCGTCTCGATCGCGGATCTGGCGTCCGGTATCCGCCGCAACGTCATCGCCGCTCTGGAACGCATGACCGGCCTGGAAGTTGTCGAGGTCAACATCACCGTGCACGACGTCCACGTCCCCGCCGACGAGGATGACGCCACGGAAAGCCGCCTGGCCAGGGTCGAGTAGTGCCCGACCTCTCCACGGAAGCCGACACGGTGGCGGGCATCGCCCGCACCGTGGCCGGCGTCGCCGGATTGCATCCCGGCATGTTCGGTGAGGTCGCGACCTACCTGCCCGGACGCCGGGTCACCGGGGTGCGGATCTCCGACGACCGCATCGACGTGCACATCAGCGTGCTGCGCGACGCGGCGGTGCGCGAGACGGCCGCCGCTGTCCGCGCCGCCGTCGCCGCGGCGGTGCCGGGGCGGCCCGTCGACGTCACCGTCGAAGACATCGTGGCGCACCCGCCGCAGGACCCCGGAACTCTTCCCACCTCGCCAAGGAGAACTGAATGACCACCGCAACCTCAGGGATGCTCGCAGGTGTCCTGCTCGGCGTCGCTGCCGCCGCAGGCGGGCTGACGGGGTTCCTGTTGGCCCTGGTGTTGGGAGCACTCGGCTATATCGTCGGCGGGCACCGCGACGGGGAGTTCGACGCCACCGCCTGGTTCAAGGGCCGCGGCCGTGGCTGACCCCGACACCCTCGCGGTCCCGGATGCGCGCGGACGCCTCACCGTCCGGGATCGCGCCGTGGCCAGCATCGCCACGGCTGCTGCCCTTGGCGCCGACGGCGTCCACCGGCACGGAAGCGGATTGTCGAAAGTCGCCGGCCGCGAACTGCCCCGCGTCGACACCTTCGTCGCCGGCGACCGGGTCCGCGTGGACGTCGAGATCGCCGTGCAGTGGGGCCGTGCACTCGCCGACACCGCAGCCACGGTGCGGCGGGAGGTCACCGATGCGCTCGCCACCCAGAGCGGCCTCGCCGTCGACGGCGTCACCGTGCACGTCGCTGCCATCGTTCCGCCCTCCAGCCACCGGGAGCTGACATGACCAGTGCCCCTGTCCGCCAAAACATTCGCACAGCAGCCGCACCCCGCGCCGCGGCAGGCGCAAGCTACGTGGCGGTGCCGGCCGCACTGGCGCTCGGCGCGGTCGGCGTGGTGGCCGTCCGCGACACCGCGGTCGCCGCCGGATGGCTGGCCGGGCAGGGTTGGGCCTCCCAAGCCATCACCGCAGTGGACGGATGGGCACCCACCGCCTGGCTGGAACCACTCGGAGTGATCGCTGCGTTCCTCGGTATCGGGTTGATGGTCGTCGCGCTCACGCCCCGGCGGGCCACCGCCCAACCGATCGGCACCGACACCGGTGCCTTCATCGGTCTCGGTGACATCGCGAAGGTGGCGACGGCCGCCGCTGACGACGTTGCCGGCGTCCTGAACGCGCGGTCCAGCGCCACCCGTCGCAAGATCGTCGTCCGCTGCACCGTCACCGGTGACACCGGCGGAGGGGTCGAGCGTCGGGTCGCCGACGCTGTCGGCGTGGCGCTTCAGCCGCTACAGCACACCCCTCGCATCGTCGTGCGCACCCGGAAGGAGACCAGATCATGACGCGACGCGCCGTCATCGTCGATCGAATCGCCGCGCTGTTACTGGGGATCGGACTCCTGGCTTCCGGCCTGGCGGCAGTCGCATGGCAACGCGGAGCCCTCTGGCAGGCCCGGCCCCTGGACCTGTCCGCCACCGCCGAACTCACTCAGACACCGTGGTGGCCCTGGGCCTCGGCAGCAGCCGGGATCTTGCTGATCCTGCTGGCGCTACGGTGGCTATTCTCGCATCATCGGGCACCGAAGCTCACTCGTCTCGGCCTCGTTGACGGGCGTACCACCGACAACTTCGGACTCACAGCAGACGCGTCCTCGGTGGCGCAGGTCGCCGCGACCACCCTGGCTCAACACTCCAATGTCATCAAGGCCACCGGCCGCGCCGCTGCTGAACACGGTTCACCCACAATCACTCTTACCGTGACGGTCGCGGCCCGCAGCCCGCTGGATACGGGAGTGACGACCGCCACTGACATCGTCGGTACCATTGCGCACATGCTCGGGGACACCGTATCGGTGCGCACCGTGCTGCGCACCGATACCAGGAACCGCCGGCGCACCCCCGTCTAGCGCTGCATCCGGCATCGTTCAGACGATCACGCGAGGAGAACATGAGCATGGTGCCCGAAGACGCCGCGCCCGTCGACGAGCTCGATCGGGTCCTCGGTGCCGTCCGCGAAGAACTGACCCGGTGGGGTATCGACCGTTTCGACGTCGCCGCAACCACCGAGCGGCACGGACTCGACCCGCAGCTCGTCGCACGGCATTGGCCGGACTCGGCCAGCCTGGTCCTCGACGCGCTCGCCCATCGCCCTGACGACGACTTCCCGCCGGACACCGGGTCGCTTCTGGAGGACCTCTACCTGCTCGCGGTCGGGATGGCCACCATCCTCGGCTCGCAGGACGGCCCCAAACTGCACGGAGCCCATCTGATCACCGACCCGTATCTCGGGACGGTGGAGATCCGCCGCGCGGCGTGGCGGGCCCGGGCGGACAGCCTGCGCGTGATTTTCGACCGTGCGCGGGACCGCGACGAGATCCGCACCGGCGTCGACCCCGAGGTCTGCCTGGAGATGGTGTTCGCGCCCATCAACATGCGCATCCTCTACACCGGGGAGCCGGTGACCGATGACTACTGCCGCAAGCTCACCGAGATGGTGTGGCGGTCCATCGCCCGGCCCGCCACGCCGGCCCACTCGCCGATCGGGTAGTCACTCCCCCACCCGACCGGCGCTGATTCGGCGCCCTTTCGGTGCGGGCGCAGCACCGGCTTCGTTCAATAGCGTTGACCGCCATGGAGACTGCGCTCGATCCGTTGGCGCCCGCGGCGCGCGGACTGTGGACGGGCCATGGCGTGCGGGTGCGGCGCCGGACCGGTCCACACCGCTCCCACCACCACGACGCGGTGTGCACGCGGCGGTTCTGCGTGCATCGCAGCGGTGCCCTACTCACCGTGGAACATGACCTGACCCCCGCCGAACTGTCCGACGATCTGGCGGTGCTGCTCGCCGAAGAGCTGGTCGACATCGGGGCGCTGCAGGGCCAACCGGAGTTCGAGCTGGTGTTCACCGGTGTGGTGCGCTCGACCGTCGACGGCGGCGCACCGGCCTGGCTGCGCTTCTACCGCAACTCCCTGGCGCGGCTCGAGGCCGGCGAGACGGCGTTCGCACCGGTGCACGAGCGCGCCGCGACTCTGGTGACCGGCCAGCGGGTGGTGGACCTGGGTTCGTGTTTCGGCTTCTTCCCTTTGCGGCTGTCGGGCACCGGAATCGCTGTGACGGCAACCGATCTCAGCGGCCCCACCATGAAGCTGCTCGGCATGGCCAGCCGTTCGTTGGGCCGGCCGTTGCGCACACTGCAGTGCAATGCTTCGACGGTGCCGATGCCGGATGACAGTGCCCATACCGTCACCGCACTGCACCTGCTGGAGCACCTGGATGACCCCACCGTCGACGCCGTACTGCGTGAAGCCGTGCGGCTGGCCCGCCATCGTGTGGTGGTGGCGGTGCCGTTCGAGGATGAGCCGAGGGAATGCTACGGCCATGTCCAGCGTTTCGACCTCGACCGGCTGCACCACCTCGGCTCGAAACTGTGCGACGAGCATTCCGGACTGACCGCCTCGGTGGATGAATTCCACGGCGGCTGGCTCATTCTCGACCACTGAGCCTCCCAGGACCCCCAGGACCCCCAGGGCCCTAGGACCCCCAGGGCCCTAGGGCCGAGCGCGCGTGTCTGTACGCGACACTCCGTGCCGGAGCGTACAAACACGCGCGCTCGCGCAGGGGATCAGATCAGCCCGCGTTTGCTCGCCGCGTACACCGCCTCGGCGCGACGGCTGACCTCCAGCTTGCGCATGATGTTGCTGACGTGGAACTTGGCCGTGGTGGCCGAGATGAACAGCTTCTCGCCGATCTTGCTGTTGGACAACCCGGCCGCCAGCAGCCGCAGCACCTCGATCTCGCGATCGGTGAGCTGCTGCGGCGGCTCGGTACGACCGGACAGTGAACGCACCACCGCCGCGGCGCTACGCGAATCAAACGCACTCTCCCCCAACGAGATCGCCCGAATGGCCCGCACCAGCTCGGTGGTGTCCACATCCTTGACCACATAACCGCGTGCCCCGGCGTGCACGGCGCGCAGCACCAGACTCTCATCCAGGAACGTCGTCAGCACCAGCAGGCCACAGGACGGGTAGGCCGACGACAGTTTCGCGCACAGCGACAGGCCTTCGAAATCCGATCCGGCCGACAGTTTCAGATCCAGCAGCACCACATCCGGATTCGTCGCCGCCACAACGGCTTCCGCCTCGGCCTCCGAGGCCGCCTCCCCCACGATGACGAGGTCGGGTTCACGTTCCAGGATCGAGCGCAGCCCCTGGCGCAGGATGGCGTGGTCGTCGACCAGAACCAGCCGGATCGTGGTTGTCGCAGTCTTCATGCTTGCACTCCTCGGGGAATCCTGGCCGCCACCCGCACCCCGCCGATGCGGGACCGGTACACCTCGAAGGTGCCACCATGTTCGCGGGCCCGGGCCCGCATGTTCGCCAATCCGCGATGCCGACCGTCGACGTCAGCGGCTTCGGCCATCCGCAGCATCAATCGAAGCCGCCCGGGATCTCCCACACCGTCGTCGGAAATCGACAGTGTCACTGCGGTATCGCTGTACGACAGTCCGATGATGGCGCGGGTGGCGTGGCCGTGCATCGCGGTGTTGAACAGCGCCTCACCGGCAATCCGCAGCAGGGCGTGCTCGGCGTCGTTGGGCAATTCGACGGCCTTGCCCTTCACCCGCAGCTCCACCCGCAGGTCCTCCGGCATGTGCACCGTCGCCAGCTGCTGCAGCATCTCCGACAGGCTGGAGCGGTCCGCCTCGCCGGGATGGTTCAAGGCGTAGATGGCCGACCGCAGCTGTTCGGTGGCCGACCGGGTGAGGTCTTTGGCCAGATCGAGTCTGCTGACCAGTTCGGGCGCATCGGCCTCGCTGCGGCACACCTCGATCAGCATGCCCGCCGACAGCACCGTCTGCGCCACGCTGTCGTGCAGTTCACGGGCGATCCGGTGCCGTTCGTTATCGAGCACCTGATGACGTTGCACCGCACCGAGTTCGCGTTGTGTGGCCAGCAGTTCGGCGTTGCGGGCCTCGGACTCGGCCAGCAGGCTCACCGATTTCGAGAACAGCGACGAGTTCTGCAGGGCCACCGCCGTCTGGCTGGCCAGGATCCGCATCACCGCGGCGTCGGTGGCATCGAGTGTGCGCGGGGGCGCCGTCCAGGCCGCGAACGCACCCATCACCTCACCGTCGAGTTCGATCGGGACGTGCGCGTGCCGGCGTTCGATCACCGGCAACCGGAACTGCGCCAGCTGGCCGCGCAGGATGTCGTTGAGCCGGTTGAGCACCGCGTCGGGCAGGTGCGGTCCGGGATCGGAGACGTCGGGCAGGCCTTCGAACGCGTACGCCCGCCCCGCCGAATCCAGGATCAGGTGCCGGGGATGCGCGTCGGGCAGGGCACCGTCGGCCAGTGCGAGCACCACCCATTCTGCGTCTAGATGCACCCGGGCCGCTTCGGCGACGGCGCGCACCAGGTTCTCCGAACCGTGCACGGTCTGCACCAGGGCCCGCGAGATGGTGTCCAGCGCCACCACCACACGGTCGAGTCGCTGTGCGGTGGCGCGGAATTCGCTGTAGAACGTCCCCTTGCCGGAGCGCAGTCCGGTCAGTCGTTCGAGATCGGGCCCCGCACTCACATGGCCGCCCGGAACAGCGCCTGCATCTGCTCCTCGTCCGCCGGCCGCGGGTTCGTCGCCATGCAGGCGTCGTGTAATGCGTTCTTGGCCAGGATCGGTACGTCGGTGTCGCTGACCCCCAGCTGCGCCAGGCCGCGGGGCACGCCGACGTCGGCGGCCAGCCGGTCGATCCGCTCGGCCAGCGCTTCGGCTGCTTCGGCGGCCGGTGCACCGGGCTCGGCCAGCCCGAGGGACGCCGCGATCACCGCATACGGCTCGGGGTCGGCCTCGGAGTTGAACCGGATCACGTGCGGCAGCAGCACGCCGTTGATGACGCCGTGCGGTAGATCCAGCAGTCCACCCACCTGATGGCTCATCGCGTGGGTGGCGCCCAGGATCGCGTTGGTGAACGCCAGGCCCGCCTCCAGTGCGGCCTGGGCCATCAGCACCCGGGCCGGCATCTCGGTGGGGCGCTCGATGGTGGTGACCAGATTCTCGGTGACCATCTGCACCGCGCGTAGCGCGTGATGGTCGGTGAGCTGATTGTGCCCGAGTGAGACGAACGCTTCGATACCATGCGTCAACGCGTCGAGACCGGTTGCCGCATTGAGGTTTTCGGGCATCGTGGTGAGCAGGCGCGGATCGATGACGGTGACGTCGGGTACCAGCGCACGGCCCAGGATGCTGATCTTCACATTGCGGGTGGTGTCGGTGACGATGCAGAACTGGGACACATCGGCGCCGGTGCCGGAGGTCGACGGCACCACCACCAGCGGTGGAATCGGAACCTGCGCTTTGTCGACGCCTTCGTAGTCGAGGATGTGCCCGCCGTTGGAAGCCAGGATCGCGACCCCTTTGGCCGCGTCGATCACCGAACCGCCGCCCACCGCCACCAGCACGTCGCAGCCGTGCTCGACATAGGTCTGGTAGCCGGCGGCGATTTCATGATCCTTCGGGTTGGGCGTCAACCCGCTCCACACCTGGGCGTCGACGTGCTGCTCGCGCAGGTGTGCCAGCATCTCGTCGGCCCAGCCCGCCTCGATCAGACCCGGGTCGGTGATCAGCAGCGGCCGCAGCGCTCCCAACCGCAACGCGGCGTGCGCGGCCTCCACCATCGAATCGATTCCGAAGACGATCTCGGGGGCGTGGAACTTGAGCACCCGACAGGGCTGGGCACGCGTCCGTTGTTCTGTCACCATCTCGCTCTGCCTGACCTGCGCCGAGCGCACACAGTGTGACCCGGATAACAATGCAGGTTCCACAGTACGACCCCACCGGGTCATCGGCCTACCGCCCCGGCGGCGAATTCGGCCGCGGCATGCTCGAGCCCGGACAGGTCGCGGACCACCCGTACCCGGTCACAGAATTCGGCGTACGCAGGCAGGTCACAGCTGCCCAGGCCCCACGAATAGCGCGGTTCGGGGGTCAGCCAGACGGTTTCCCGGGCGCGCCGCGTGATCTCCTCGAACGCCGCGAGATTGGGATCTTTGCCGTTGTTACGGCCGTCTCCCAGGATGACCACCGTCGTTCGCCGGGTCACCGCCGAGGAGTGTTCGGCCAGGAACTCGCCGAAGACGCTGCCGAAATCGGAGTTGGCATCTACATCGATCACGTCCCCTCCGAAGATCAACCCCAGCGCCCGCTCGGAAGAGTAATCGCGGAACAACTCGGTGGTCTCGGCCACGTGCGCGACGAACGCGAACGAACGCACCTGGGTGAACAGATCTTGCAACCCGTGCACCAGGTTGAGGGTGAACCGCGCGGTCGCGCGTACCGACAGGCTCACATCGGCGAGCACCACCAGCCGGGGCCGGTCCTCGGCGCGGCGGATGGTGACGGGCATGAACGGCACGCCGTCGAAGCGCATGTTGCGCCGCATCGTGTGGCCGGGGTCCACGCGCCCGGCCGCGGCGATCCGCCGACGGTGGGTCAACGCCCCGTGCAGTGACCTGGCCAGCCTCCGCAGGGAGTCCTCGAGTTCGACACGCTCGGTCTCACGCAGCCAGGCCGACCCGGACAGTTCCGCCTCCCGCAGTTCGCGGGTCTCGATGACACGGTTCTCCAAGGCCAGCAGCGCTTCGAGGTGACGTTTGAGGGCCTGGGGCAGGTTCTCCAGCACGCCGGTGAGCCGACGTCGCAACGCCGCGGCATCCGATTCGTCACCGGTCAGGTCGTCCAGTTCGTCGAGCCAGCCCAGCAGTGCGTTCTGCTCGGCGATGGTCAGCGAAGCGTCGACCTCGGTGCCCGACGCGGTCGACAGGGTGCCGGGGGGACCCGCGCCGTGCAGCCGGTCGGCGGAGAGCTCGACGCGGTACTTGTTGTCGTCGAGCCCTGTGCCTTCTTTGGAGAACACGATCTGGTCGGTCAGTGCGGCCAGATCGATCTTGTTGGCCTCCTGGTGCAGGTTGTACTGCTGGGCCAGGTCTTCTTGCTTGAAGTAGTCCCGGATGCTCTTGGGCTTGCCGTGTTCGTGTCCCTCCTCCGGCTTGTCGCTGGGCTCCTCGGACAACGTGAACGACTCGAGTTCGCCGGTGTCCACCAGATCGTCATGCGCGTGGCTGTGCCCGTGCCCGGAATCTTCGGCGCCGATGCGCACCAACGAAAAGAACGCGTCGAAGATCTCGTCGAACATCGGCTCGTCGCGGTGGTCTTTGACCAGCGCGACGCGCAATGCGGTGCGCAGGACAGCCCGGGATTTCAACACACCAGGCTGCCCAGCGCACCGCATTGCGTCCAGCGCCTCGGGGATCGAGACACGCAGGCCCCCGAGCCGCAGGATCCGGACGAACCGGTGCAGGGTCGCTTCCATCAGAAGGGTCGGCGCCGGCCGAGCGAGGCGGTTTTGGGTGTGCCATAGTACCCGTCTTGGAACCGGCCGGGTTTGTCCTTGGCTTGCCGCACGTCCTTACCGTCGGGCTCATCGTGGGAATGATCATGAGGATGTCCGTGATCGTGATCATGATCATGATCATGCGAGTGGCTGTGCCCGTTGTGGGAGTGGT
Source organism: Mycolicibacterium sp. SMGY-1XX (assembly GCF_059132455.1). Taxonomy (NCBI): domain Bacteria; kingdom Bacillati; phylum Actinomycetota; class Actinomycetes; order Mycobacteriales; family Mycobacteriaceae; genus Mycobacterium; species Mycolicibacterium sp. SMGY-1XX. Next base: position 414,977 of record NZ_CP101139.1, on the reverse strand, counting down.
GCAGCGTCGCAGGCACTTTCGCGTTGGGATCCACCAAACGGGGTAGCGCATCGAGCGATTTGCGCACGTCCTTGTCGTACTTCACCACCACGGACACGGTGTCGGACAGCACCTGGGCGTTCAGCTCGTCCACGCCGAGCACCGCCAGGGTCCTGGCCCAGTCGATGGTCTCGGAGATGCTGGGCGACTTGCGTAGATCGAGGTCACGCAGGCCCCGCACCACGTCAACGAGTTGGGTGGCCAGCGCATCGGCGAGCCCGGTGTTCTTGGACCGGACGATCTCCAACTCCCTTTCTGCCGCAGGGTAATCGAGGAACAGATGCAGACAGCGCCGTTTCAGGGCGGCCGCCAGATCCCGGGTGTTGTTCGACGTCAGGATCACATAGGGGGCGTGCTTGGCCATGAAGGTGCCCACCTCGGGTACCGAGACCTGGTACTCACCCAGCAGTTCCAGCAGCACCGCTTCCAATGCCTCGTCGGCCCTGTCGATTTCGTCGATCAGCAGCACCACGGGCTCTTCGGAGCGCACCGCCTCGAGCAGCGGTCGCGGCGCCAGGAACCGGTCGGAGAAGAACACGCTCTCCTGCTTGCCGATCCGCTCCACCGACTCCTCGAGAGTGCTGGCGTCGGCCACCAGCTGACCGATCTTCTCCCGCAGGATCTGGGTGTACAGCAACTGCTTGCCGTAATCCCATTCGTAGAGCGCCTTGGTCTCGTCCTGACCCTCGTAACACTGCAATCGGAGTAGTCGCCGCCCGGTGGCCGCGGCCAGAGCCTTCGCCAGCTCCGTCTTCCCGACACCCGCCGGCCCTTCGATCAGCAGTGGTTTGTCGAGCCTGGTCTGTAGGAAAACCGTTGTCGCAAGGCGCTCGTCGGCCAGGTAGCCCTGCCCGGCGAGTGCCTCACGCACCTCGTCTACGCCTGTGAACATCAGCTCAGGAGATCGTCGAGGTCGCCGTTCATGCAGTGGTCCACGACGGGGCGAACGAGATCGAAGGTGCACTCCTTGGCGTTGCCCGGGGTGCACGCGTCGCCGAGGACGTGGTTGGTGATGCGGTCGACGTCGGCCTTGTCACCCTTGATCACCTTGGCGTTCTCGTAGAACTTGGTGGGCCCCAGGCCCAACCGGTTCTTGGAGTAGCTGTCCTGCTTGATATCGGTGAACTTCTCGATGATGTTCACGTCGCGCAGCAGGCGGATCGCGGCGGCCAGCGCGGCGTCGGCGGCCTGCACGTCGGTCATGCCGTAGGTGTCCACCCCCATCGCCTGGGCGATGTCGGCGAATCGCTTGTAGGCCACCGGCATGTTGAACGCCCACACCCGGGGCAGGGCGATGGCGTTGTTGAGGCCGTGGTGGGTGTCGTAGAACGCCGAAACCGCGTGCGAGATGGAGTGGATGATCCCCAGCCCACCGGAGTTGAAGGCCTGTGCGGCAATGTATTGCGCGTACATCATGCCCTGGCGACCGGCCAGGTCCTGGCCGTTCCAGGTGGCTTCGCGCAGGTTCTCGGCGGTCAGCTTGATGGCGCGGATGGCGTTGCCCAGCGACGGCTCGAAGTTCAGCCGCGAGACATACGGCTCCGAGGCGTGGGCCAGCACGTCGAAACCGCACTGCGCGGTGTAGTCGGTGGGGCAGTCGTAGTAGAGCACCGGGTCGTCGACGGCCAGGGTGGCCACGCAGGCGTCGTCGAAGGCGACGTACTTGTGCGGGTTGTCCGGATCGGTGGTGGTGTCAGTGATGACGTACGCCCAGGAGGTTTCCGAGCCGGTACCCGCGGTGGTGGAGATGGCGATGTGCGGCGGGTTCTTCGGGTTCTCGCTCATGTTGAAGCCCTCGAAGTCGTTGACATTACGACCGTCGTGGGCCACCGAGATGCGCGCGCCCTTACAGGCGTCGTGGGTGGAGCCGCCGCCGATGGAGATGAAGCTGTCGCATTCCTGCTCCTGGTACAGCTTCACCGAGTCCATGACGTTGTAGTCCTTGGGATTAGACTCCACCTGGTCATAGACCACCACCTCGAGGCCATGCCATTTCAGCGATTCGGCCATGTTGTGCACGATGTCGGTCCCGCGCAGGCCCGACGACATCAGCAGGGTCTTCTTGAAACCCATCTTGAGCGCTTCCGGACCCACCATCTCGTGAGCGCCGGGTCCCATCATGGCGCGCGGGAAGGGATGGAACTCCTTGATGGGGAAAGGCTTGAGCAGATCCTCGACCTTCATTGGGTGGCGTCCTCTCTGAGTCTTGAGCACTCGGTGTCGGACACCAGAGTCGAGGACGGGGTGTGATCTAGGGAACACTCCGGAGGCAAGACCCCTCGCCTGGCAGTGGAATTGCGCACGAGCGGACAGTGCGATACCTACCCGGTCGGGCAGGGTCGCCCGGCTTCGTCGCCCCCGGCCCACCCCCGCGACATATATGCGGCTGACAACGCGACACGCCGCCAAGACGCCGCTACACACACATATGTGCCCGTCGACCCGTGCCACCCCGCGACATATATGCGGCTAACGACGCGACACGCCGCCACGACGCCGCTGCACACACATATGTGCCCGCCCGACCCGTGCCACCCCGCGACATATATGCGGCTAACGACGCGACACGCCGCCAAGACGCCGCTGCACACACATATGTGCCGGGGACAAGGCCCGAAAAACATGACCGAGCGCCGACCCATTTCGGGCCGGCGCTCGGTTGCTTGGCGGAGTCAGACCCCGACGTGTTCCTTCTTCTCCGACGACGCAGGCAGCGGGTGGTCGTCGACCATCGTCTGCTCGTCGAACGGGGCCTTGCCGTCGAGCACCTCATGGACCCGCGCCTTGTCCAGCGTCTTGGTCCAGGTGCCGATCAGGATGGTGGCCACGGCGTTTCCGGAGAAGTTGGTGACAGCGCGGGCCTCGGACATGAACCGGTCGATGCCGACGATCAGTCCGATACCGTCGAGCAGCTCCGGGCGGTGGCTCTGCAGGCCGCCGGCCAGAGTGGCCAGCCCGGCACCGCTGACACCGGCGGCGCCCTTGGAAGCGATGATCATGAACACCAGCAGGCTGAGCTGCTCGCCGATGGACAGCGGGTTGCCCATCGCGTCGGCGATGAACAGCGAGGCCATGGTCAGGTAGATCGCGGTGCCGTCGAGGTTGAACGAATAGCCGGTCGGCACAACGATTCCCACGGTGGTGGGCTGCACACCGGCGTGCTCCATCTTGGCGATCAGGCGGGGCAGCGCGGACTCCGAGGAGGACGTCGCCACGATCAGCAGGTACTCGCGGGCCAGGTAGCGCACCAACTTGAAGATCGAGACACCCGACACCAGGCGCATCAGGCCGCCCAGCACACCGAAGACGAAGAGCACGCAGGTCAGGTAGAAGGCGCCCATCAGCACACCGAGCTGGACCACGGCGGCGAAGCCGGTGTCGCCCACCACCTTGGCGATGGCACCGAATGCGCCGATCGGGGCCAGCCACAGGATGCCCGCCAGGATGCGGAACACCAGCTTCTGCACCATTCCGATACCGCGCAGGATCGGCTCACCGGCCGCCCCCATGGCCTGTAGGCCGAAGCCGACGAGCAGCGCCACGAACAACGTCTGCAGCACGTTGCCCTCGGTCAGGGAGCTCAGCAGCGACGTGGGGATGATGCCCGCGATGAAGTCCATGGTGCCGCCGGCGCCGTGGGCCTTCTCCGCCAGTTCGGCGCCCGCGGTCGGGTCCGCGGTCACGTTGAGCCCGGTCCCGGGGCTGATCAGGTTGCCGACCACCAGGCCGATAGCCAGCGCCGCGGTGGACATGGCCAGGAAGTAGAGCAGCGCCATCCCGCCGACCTTGCCGACGGAGGCGGCCTTGCGGACCGATCCGATGCCCAACACGATGGTGCAGAAGATGACGGGGCTGATCATCATCTTGATCAAGCTGACGAACAGCGTGCCGAGGACCCCGAGATCGGATCCGGTCTCGGGCGCCACGAGTCCGACGACGATGCCGCCGAGCACCGCGACGATGACGCCGATGTACAGCCAGTGGGTGCGGTCGCGTTTCTTGCGTTGTTCGAGAGGCCTGGCGGTGTCTTGATCTGCCATGTCAGCGCTCCTAGTTCGAGTTCTGTGGTGGGGGTCACGTGGACTGCACAAAATGCTCGGGCCCCGCGTGACCCAAGTCACCAATAAGTTCATTGATTTCAGTTCACGGAACCTTGCACGGCATCCCACCCAGCGCCGCCAGCAAACAAATGAGCAGCCATCAGGCCTTGAATCGGCGCCACAGCTATCCCTGAGAGGACACGTCTGCCAGCTGCTCTGTTCACGAGCATCACGCGGGGAGTTGGCCCAAGCCGCGTCGGCAGACTGACACGACCCAATAGGGTCGTCACGGTGACGATCAGGGGTTCGGCGACCGATCGCAGTGTGGCCCGCGAGCTGTTCAGCTGGCAGCTGGCGCTCCTGCTGATCCTCATCCTGGGGGCGGGTGGGGTGGCGGTGCTCGACGCCCGGCGCGACGCGGACGAGCTGACGACGCAGAAGGTCATCGCGGTCACCGAGTCGGTGGCGTTGATGACCTCGACCGCCGAGGCCATCGTCTCCCCCGACCCGACGGCGATCCTGCAACCGCAGACCGAGGCGATCCGCAAGGCCACCGGCGTCGATTTCATCGTGGTGATGGCGCCGGACCGCACCCGCTTCACCCACACCGACGTCAGCCGTATCGGTGGTGAGTTCACCGGCAACATCGACCGCGCGCTGGCCGGCAAAACCTTCACCGAGACCTACCCCGGCACACTCGGACCCTCGATTCGGGCGGTGGCGCCGGTGCGGGACGCTGACGGCAACATCGTGGGGCTGGTGTCCGCCGGCGTCACCCGCACCAAGGTGTCGCAGAGCGTGCTCGCCACGTTGCCCGCCATCGGGCTCGCGGTCGGTGTCGCGCTGTTGCTCGCCTTCTTCGGCGCTTACCTCCTGGAGCGACGGCTGCGCCGGCGCACCCTGGGATTGTCGTTCAGTGATCTGTCGACGTTGTACGAACAACGCGAGGCGGTATTGCACGCCATCGGCGAGGGGCTGCTGGTGTTCGGCCTCGATGGCCGCGCCGAAGTGGTCAATGACGAAGCACGGCGGCTGCTTTCGCTGCCCGACGAGCCCTTGACCCGGGCGCAGTTGCCTGGCTCCCTGGGCAGCTCCAGCGGTGACACGCTGACCGATGAAACCCATGTCACCGCCGACCGCGTGCTTCTGGTCAACCAGCAGCCCGTGCTGTGGGAGGGCCGCAAAGTCGGGACGGTCATGACCTTGCGGGATCGTACTGATCTGCAACGGGTTTCCGGTGAGCTGAGCTCGGTCACGCAGTTCGCCGAGTCGCTGCGCTCGCGTGCACACGAAGCCGACAACCGACTCCACACCGTGATCACGATGGTGGAGCTGGGCCGCGCCGAGCAGGCCGTCGAATTCGCCACGGCGGAACTGGCCGTGTCACAACACCTCATCGACCGGCTGATGGCCACCGTCGCCGAGCCCGCACTGGCCGCACTGCTGCTCGGCAAGATCAGCCAGGCCCGTGACAGTGGAGTCGAACTGACCGTCACCGAAGACTCACTGCTCGACGATCCCAGCAATCTCACCCTCAAACAGGGCGAATTGATCACGCTGGTTGGCAATCTCGTCGACAACGCCATCGACGCCTCTCGTGCCGAGACACCCGCGTGGGTCGAGGTCACCGTGCGCGGAACCACCGACGCCCTCACCGTCACCGTGGCCGACAGCGGACCGGGTATGACGCCCGATGCCTTCGAGCAGGCCCGGATGCGGGGATACTCCACCAAGTCCGGCGAGCGAGGTCTGGGCCTGGCCCTGGTGTGGCAGGTGATCGCCGCGCACGGCGGCACCATCACCTCGGAGAACACCTACGGTTCGGTGATCACCGCCACCATACCCACGGTGCGCCGGTGATCCGGGTTCTCATCGTCGAAGACGAGCCGCTGATCGCCGAGGCGCACCGTCAATACGTCGAGCGTCTACCTGAATTCGTGGTGCATGCCGCCGTCGGCACCGGCAGCGCGGCGCTACGGGCCGTCGCCGCAGCCGCCGCTGATGAGAACCCGATCGACCTCGTACTGCTGGACATCGGCCTGCCCGACGCCAGCGGTATCGATGTCGCCTCCGCTCTGAGCGCCATCCGCCCCTCCCCCGACATCATCGCCATCACGTCCGAACGTGACCTCGAGGTGGTGCGGTCAGCGGTGGCCCACGGCGTCGCTCTGTATCTGCTGAAACCGTTCACCTTCGCGGCTTTTCGCGAAAAGCTCGAGCGCTACCAGCAGTACCGGGAGGCCCTCGGCGCGGGTGGTTCCGCAGCCGGTCAGCACGAGATCGACCGGGCGATGAACGCTCTACGCACCGCCGGCCAGCGCCCGGCCACCCCGAAAGGTGTCTCGGCCGACACCATGGATCTGGTGACCGCGGCCATCCGGGCCACCCCGGACGGCCTCAACGCCTCGGAAGCGGCTGCGCAGGCGGGCATTTCACGGGTGACTGCCTGGCGCTACCTGGAACGTCTGGCCGACGACGGTGTGGTGACACGGGTGACCGAGTACGGGAAGGCGGGCCGGCCTCAGGTCAGATACCGTTTGAGTTAGCTCTTCGCCGCCGGCACCTGCTCACGCTCACTCGGCAGCGGATGGTCGTCCACCATCGCCTGCTCGTCGAACGGCACGTCCCCGTCGAGCACGGCGGTCAACCGGTCGTGGTCGTAGGTCTTGGTCCAGGCGCCGATCAGGATGGTGGCCACCGCGTTGCCCGAGAAGTTGGTCAGCGCACGGGCTTCCGACATGAACTTGTCGATACCGACGATCAGCCCGATACCGTCGAGCAGCTCGGGACGGTGGCTCTGCAACCCGGCGGCCAGCGTGGCCAACCCGGCGCCGCTGACCCCGGCGGCACCCTTGGACGCCACCATCATGAACACCAGCAGCGACAGCTGCTCACCGATCGACAACGGATTGCCCATCGCGTCGGCGATGAACAGCGATGCCATGGTCATGTAGATGGCCGTACCGTCGAGGTTGAACGAATACCCGGTGGGCACAACAATTCCCACGGTGGTGGGCTGGACACCGGCATGCTCCAGCTTGGCGATCAGCCGCGGTAGCGCCGACTCCGACGACGAGGTGGCCACGATCAGCAGATACTCGCGGGCAAGGTACTTGACCAGTTTGAACACGTTGGTGCGCGCGACGAACTGCAGTAGCAGGCCCAGGATACCGAAGACGAACACCACGCAGGTGATGTAGAAGGCGAGCATCAGCACGCCCATCTGGATCACCGCGTCGAACCCGGTGTCGCCCACCACTTTGGCGATGGCACCGAAGGCACCGATGGGGGCCAGCCACAGGATGCCGGCCAGGATGCGGAACACGAGCTTCTGCACCAAGTTGATACCGCGCAGCAACGGCTCGCCGGTGGCGCCCATCGCCTGGATGCCGAAGCCCACCAGTAGCGCGACGAACAGGGTCTGCAGGACATTGCCTTCGGTCAGCGACGACAGCAGCGAGGTCGGCACGATGTTCTGGAAGAACTCGAGCATGCCGCCTTCGGCTTCGGCTTCACCGGCCAGTTCGGCGCCGGCCCCGGGATCGCCCTGGACGTTGAGCCCGGTTCCGGGGCTGATCAGGTTGCCGACCACCAGGCCGATACCGAGCGCGAACGTCGACATGATGAGGAAGTAGGCCAGCGCCAACCCACCCACCTTGCCGACGGAGGCCGCCTTACGGACCGATCCGATGCCGATGACGATGGTGCAGAAGATGACCGGTGAGATCATCATCTTGATCAGGCTGACGAACAAGGTGCCGAGCACACCGAGCGACGACCCGGTTTCGGGGGCCACCAGGCCGACGACGACGCCGCCCACCACCGCCACGATGACCAGGATGTACAGCCAGTGGGTGCGGTCTTTTTTGGTCTTCTTCCCAGGGTCGGGCTCGGTATCCGGCCTCGGTTCCGCTGCGCTCGCCATCCCCAACTCCTCAGCCAGTCATCGCCATATCGCCGGAGGCGGGGTTCCCCGAAGTGGCTGCGATCACACCTGTGGCGTGTTACGACCTGGTCAAAGAGGCTGTGGCCTCATCGAGGGCGGTGGCGAAACCCTCCAGATCGGCGGTCGTGGCGTCGACGTGCGGCGAGATCCGCAGCACCGGCGCGGTCAGCTCGAACGGGGCGCGCGCGATCTCGGCGGCGGTGGTGACGATTCCGCGCTGCTCGATGAGCCATTGCCGAACCGCCGCCGGGTCGACACCCGCGGGCGGGACGAACGTGACGATGGCTGTGGGTTCGTCGACGGGTTCGGCGGTCCGCCAGCCCGACACTCCGTCGAGCATGCTGCGTGCGGTTTTGCCGATCTGCGCCAGGGTGGCCCGCACCGTCTCGGCGCCTGCGGCCAGGTGTTCCCCGACCGCCACTGAAAACCCGATGCGCGCAGCCAGATTCGCTTCATGGTGTTCGAAGCTGGCCAGCACATCCACCGGCACATCCCAGGAGGCCGGGGGCAGGCGGCGCACCAGTCGGTCGGCCAGATCAGGTGTGATGGCAAGGAAGCCGACACCGCGCGGTCCCGCCATCCACTTGCGGGACGACGAGTAGACCACGTCGGCGCCGACGGCACAGTCGAGCTGGCCCAGCGCCTGCGCGGCGTCGAGCACCAGCGGGATGCCGAGCGTGTGGCACAGGTCGACGAGCTTGTCCACCGGTTGGGCGATGCCGCGGTGGCTGGCGATACCGGTCAGGTGCACCAAGCCGGGTGGGTCGGCTTGCAGCGCCGCCGCAGCCTCGATCACGAGGACGCGGCCGTGCTCGTCGACCGGGAGCGCACGGACCTCGAACCCGTTGGCCGCCATCACGGCCAGGTTGGGCCCGAATTCGCCGGGCGTGCAGGCCAGCGACCGACGCCCCGGCCAGGAGCCCAGCAGCAGGTCCAACGCGTGATTGGAGCCGGTGGTGAACACGACGTCGGCCGCGCTCATGCCCGTCAGGGTCGCGATGGCGGTCCGGCCCGCGGTCAACGCGGGTTCAGCCGCCGCCGCGGCCACGTACCCGCCGACCTCGGCTTCGTGGCGGGCGTGCCGGGTCACGGCCTCGATGACGGCGTTGCTCTGCCGGGAACAGGCCGCCGAATCCAGGTGGATGCCCGCCGGCTGGGGCCGGGCGGCCCGCCAGCGGGTGGCCAGGTCCTCGGTCCCGGGGGCAGCACTCATTTGACGGCCAGGGACAGGCCGAAGTCGCCGGGGGTATCCGTCCACCAGTGCGTGCGGGACAATCCTGCGGCGGCCAATTCCCGGGCCACGCCGTCGGCCCGGAACTTGCACGAGACCTCGGTCAGCATCTCCTCGCCTTCGCCGAACTCGACGGTCATGTCCAGTGCGGTGATCCGGACCTGCTGCCTGGCGCGTGCGCGCAGCCACATCTCGATGCGCTCTTCGTCCGGGTTCCATTTCGCGACGTGCTCGAAGACCTCGAGATCGAAGTCGGCGCCCAACTCGCGGTTCACCACCGCCAGGACGTTGCGGTTGAATGCGGCGGTGACGCCCGCGCTGTCGTCGTAGGCACGGACCAGTCGGCCGGTGTCCTTCACCAGGTCGGTGCCGAGTAGCAGCGCGTCGCCGGGTTGCATCACCGCGGCCAGCGCGGCCAGGAAGTCGGCGCGCGGCCCCGGAGTCAGGTTGCCGATGGTGGAGCCCAGAAATGCGATGAGCCTGCGTCCGCCACTGGGGATCTGGCCGAGGTGTTCCTCGAAGTCGCCGCACACCGCGTCGATCTCGACACCCGGGTACTCCACCGTCAGCGCGGCGCTGGCCGCCTCGAGCACCGATACGTCCACATCGAACGGGATGAAACGGCGCAGCGAGCCGCGCTCGCGCATCGAGTCCAACAGCATCCGCGTCTTCTCGGAGGTGCCGCTGCCGAGTTCGACCAGGGTGTCCGCCCCGCTGGCCTCGGCGATTTCGGCGGCGCGCTCGGCGAGTATCGACGCCTCGGCGCGGGTGGGGTAGTACTCCGGCAGCCGGGTGATCTGGTCGAACAGGTCGCTGCCGGTGGCGTCGTAGAACCACTTGGGCGGCAAGGACTTCGGAGTGGCGGTCAGACCCTCGCGCACGTCCTGACGCAAGGCGCGCGCGGCGTGGTCGGCCGCCAGGTGGTTGGCGACCGAGGGTGACGTGCGGCTTCCCATGAAGGACCCTTTCTCAGAACGGCAACGCGGATATGGTCACGTTTCCCTGGACTACCTTCACGAGGTGGCGGTCGGGAACGTCCTCCCAGTCGGGGTGGTCGTCGTACGGCTCGCTTGCCACCACCACCCCGTCGGGACGGCGCAGCACCGACAACGTGTCACCCCATGTGGTGGCCAACAGTCGAGAACCGTTGGCCGCCAGGATGTTCAGCCGGGCGGCGGGGTCGCGTGAACCCACCTCCACGATCGTCTCCCCCAAGCGGTCGAGGCCGCGGCGGAAGATGAGCGCGGCCAGGACCGCGCTGTCCACCACCGATTCGGCCGTCGGGTCGGGAGGCAGCACCGCGCGGTCGACGACGCCGTTGTGCGACAGCAACCAATGGCCGTCGGTGAACGGCGCCGCGGCACTGGCGTCGATGGGCATACCAGCGCTGGCCGAGCGCACCGCGGCCACCACACACGAACTCCACAGCGCCGGTGCCACCGACGCGAACGACGCGTCACCCCACAGCGGGGTGGCCCCGCGCCACCGGCAGGGAGGCTTGTCCCCCCAATCGGCCGGGTAGAAACCGACTCCCCAGCCGTCGGCGTTCATCAGGCCGTGCTTCTGCCGCCGCGGCGAATACGACTGCACCAGAAGGCCGCTGGGCGGTTCGAGCACCAGGCTGCTCACCGGCACGGGCCGGCCGAGCCACCCGAGGTGACGGCACATCTACAGATCCCAGGCCAGACGCACCCCGGCGAAGATCTGCCGACGGATCGGGTGGTCCCAGTTTCGGAAGCTCGGCCGCAGGATGTCGGAGGCCACGGCCCAGGAACCACCGCGCAGCACACGATAGTCCCCGATCGAATTCGGCTCCTCAAAAAAAGGGACGGAGTAGCGGTCGTAGATCATCGGGGTGAAGCCCGGCCACGGCCGCAGCGGCGAACTGGTCCACTCCCAGACATCGCCCAGCATCTGCTCCGCCCCGTATGCCGAGGCTCCGCCGGGGTAGGCGCCCACCGGCGCGGGCCGCAATGCCTCACCGCTGAGATTCGCCAGCTGAGCGTTCGGATGGCTCGCGCCCCAGGGGTAGCGGCGGCGCCGTCCGGTCGCCGGGTCCCAGGCGCAGGCCTTCTCCCACTCGATCTCGGTGGGCAGGCGCGCCCCCGCCCACGTGGCGTACGCCTCCGCCTCGAAATAGGTGACGTGCTGCACGGGTTCGTCATCCGGGATGGTCTCGACGTGCCCGAACCGGGTTCGGGTGCCCTCCCCGGCATTCCAGAACTGCGGGGCTGTCAGGCCGGTCTGCACCCGGTGCTCCCACCCGCGGCTCGACCACAGCTCCGGCCTGCGGTAGCCACCGTCGTCGATGAACGCCCGCCACTCGGCGTTGGTGACCGGCACCCGGCCGATCCGGAATCCGGGCACGTGCACGGTGTGGGATGGGCGCTCGTTGTCCAGTGAGAAGGGTTCGTCGGCGGCGTCGACGCCGAGCACGAACTCACCCGCGGGGACCTCCACGGAAGTGCCCGCCACGCCGGGCCGGCCCGCGGGCAGGGGCGCGCCTGTGGTCAGCAGCGGTGTCCCGGTGCGCAGGTTGAGCGCCTGCAGCATGGTCTCGTTGTGCTGGTTCTCATGGCTGACCACCAGGCCGAACTTGAACGTCGACTCCTCCGGAGTGCCGTCCAGGGCGTCGAGGGCCTTGGCACGCACGGTGTCGAGATAGGCGTGGGCCTCCTTCGGAGACAGCAACGGCAGGTCGACGCGGCTGGCCCGCGAGTGCACGAACGCGTCGTAGAGCCCTTCGACATTGGCCGGCAGGAGCCCCGGCACGTCGAGATTGCCGTCGCGCACCAGCCACAGTTCTTCCTGCTGGCCGATGTGCGCCAGATCCCATACCAGCGGACTCATCAAGGGGTGGTACTGCCGGCGCAGTTCCTCCTCGTCGAACGCCACCAGGCGGCGGGTGCGCTCGCGGGCCCGGGTCAGACCGTCGGCCAACAACTCTCGTGTACTCACAGGTGCTCCTGCCACAGATCGTCAAGGGCGGCGTCGATACCGAGTCGCACCGCGGTATCGGAGAAGTGGTCTCCCGCGGTGCGGCCACGGCCCACCATGTCAGCCAACGCCTGCATCGAGCCGGCCAATTCCGCGGGGGCGAGGTCAGCGGCGATCGCGACGCAGCGAACGGCCGCCTCGTGAAGGTGCCGATCGGCCAGCCCGACCCGGGCGGCGGTGTCCCACGCCGAGGCCACGGGTTCTACCGTCTCGGCGGCCAGATCGGCGGCCACCGGGTCGTCGAGCAGCGTCGTCAGCGTGAACGCCACCGCCGGCCACAGCGCGTCGGGCAGGCTGTCGAGGTAGCGGATCTCCAGCCAGTGCCGCGGCCGCACCGGCGGGAACAGCGTGGTCAGGTGGTAGTCGACGTCCGCGGTGGTGGGACGCCGGCCGCCCAGCAGGATCGTCCCGTCGGCCCATTCGGCGAACGGCACCCAATCGAGCACCGGTACCGCCGCGTCGCCCGAGCGCACCAACATCACCGGCGCCTTCAGTGCGTACCGCGCCCACTCATTGGCGGGGTCGTCCGCGCTGACACCCAGGATCGGACCGCACCGCGCGGAGTCCAGTTGGCCCCACACCTGCTGCCGCGAGGACACCCACCCGGTGAACTGGCCGCTGCGCAGCGGCGAATTGGCGGCGATAGCGATCATGGTGGGGCCGAGCGCGTGCGCCAGACGCACCCGGGCCGCCCAGCCGTCACGCGGACCGGCATCGAGATTGAGCTGGATGGAGGCGGTCGACGTCATCATGGCCGCGCCGGCCTCGCCGGTGCCGCTGGCGTCGAAGAACTGTTCCATCGCCTGATAACGCGCGCCCGGGTTGACCCGCTGGGGAGGACGCAGCGGGTCGGTGCCCAGCAGCGCCAAACCCAACCCGGCCGCGGCGAAAGCCGTGTCGAGCACCGCCCGGTCGGCGACCATGGCGGTCACTGCCGGCAGCACCCCGGCGAAGGGCGGGCCGGACAGTTCGACCGCCCCGCCGGGTTCGACCGTCACGGCGCTGCCTCCGGGCAGCGTCGGGAGCGCCTCGATGACGGTGCTGATCTGCGACCACGACGGGCGGCGGTGCAAGTCGGACCGGTCGAAGCAGTGCGCCTCGATCTCGAGGCCCACCTGGCCCAGCGGAGCGTCGGTGAGACTGCCGGCGGCGATGTACTGCGCGGCGTCGGCGGAATCCGTCAAGGGCCGCGCATCCGCGGTTGGCGACGTGACGACGAACGTCATGGGTCCATCTTGGGCGAGAGCACCGACAAACTCCCGTTTTTATCGGGTGACATTCTTGGGACCATCGCGCTGACATGTACCCAGTGGGCGGTCGGGCTATCCCCCGATCACTGTCCCAAGCTGTTCTGCATCGCCTGGGCCAGCACGTTGACCGCCGGACCGCCGTTTCCGGACTGGCAGACTTTCGCTTGCAGCAGAACGTTCTCCCGCAGTCTGGTCTGAGTGAAACAACGCCGATCCGTGCCCGCTTCCTGTTTGACCCACGCGGCATCGGCGGGACCGGGCGGACCGCCGGTGAAGGACCACACCTGGGTGGTCCCGTTGCCGAAACCCATCCGGGTGGTCTGACCCGAGCACCCCACGGTGCGGTCGATCACACGGTGGAAGGCGGCATCGGCCGCCTCGGGGGTGGCGTACACCCCGATGGCCTGCTTGACCAGATGGGTGAGATCGGTGTTCGACGTCTGGGTGGTCGCCCCGTTGAACGAGGCCAGATCCGGATCGTTGAACACCTCCGGCAATCCGATGTCGGCCCAGTTGTTGCACACCGGGATGTCCACCGAGAACACCTGGACCGGGTTGGTGAACATCGACTCGAACGTCATCGGTGCACCGACGATGTTGCCCACCGACCCCTTACCCAGCACGGCGTAATTGACCACACCGGGATCCGACGGCCGGGCCGCTGCGGGCGCCGCCAGGCCGGAAGCAGCAGTCAGCGCCAGACCGGCGGCGCACAGCGTCGCGGCGATTCTGCGCATGTCAGACCTTCGCGGACAGTGACACTTCGATATTGCCGCGGGTGGCCTTCGAATACGGGCAGACGCCGTGCGCCTTCTCCATCAGCTCGTCGGCCACCTTCTGCTCCAGGCCGGGCAGATAGCCGATCAGATTGGCGGTCAGACCGAAGCCGCCCTCGGAATCCTTGCCGAAGCCGATCTGCGCGGTGATCCCGCTGGCGTCGTCGATGCTGATCTTCTCGTTCTTGGCGACCAGGCGTAGCGCCCCCAGGAAGCAGGCGGCGTAGCCGGCGGAGAACAGCAGTTCAGGGTTGACGCCCTCGCCGGTGCCGCCCATCTCCTTGGGCGGCCGGGTGTCGAGATCGATCTTGCCGTCGGTGGACTTGACGTGGCCGTCGCGGCCGCCACCGGAGGCTGTGGACTCTGCGGTGTACACCACTTCGATGCTCATTTCATCGATCATGCCAGCTAGGCTGTGTCGCCGACGGGCCCGAACAACCGCGGCCCGCTACCACGCGCAGACAGCGGCCCGAGCCGTCACACCTAAAGTTAGGCTAGGCTTGCCTCGCCACCGGGGCGGGGTTCTGTGCTGCCTGGGAACGACCGGCCAGCTCAACGGCGCGCGGCCACGTCACGCGAACATGCGCCGTTGCGTCTGTTTTTCAGCTGAGGAGAGCCTCGTTTGAGCGGTCTGTACAACCCCGACCGGGAACACAGCAGTTGTGGTGTCGGATTCCTGACCCGAAAAGACGGCGTACAGACGCACGAGGTCATCCGCAAGCTGCACGAAGCGCTGTGCGCGGTTCCGCACCGGGGCGGAATGTCCTCGGAGGGGGTGGGCGACGGCGCCGGGGTGAACCTCGACCTGTCGCTGCGCTTCTTCGCCGACGTGACCGGCCGCGCCGACCTGGAGCTGGGCCAGTTCGGGGTGGGCAACTTCTTCCTGCCGACCGACCCCGCCTTCCACGGCGAAGCCGAAGCGGTGATCGAGGCGGCATTGCTGGCCCAAGGCTTCGACATTCTGGTCAAACGTGATGTCCCCGTGGACAACACTGCGATCCGCCCGGCGGCGATCAAGTACCAGCTGCCCATCCGGCAGTGGGTGTTCGAGTCCGGCCCCGGCGCACAGATCACAGACCGCAAGATCCACGACGCTCTCATGGCCATCGAATCGGTCGCCTACACCCGCGCCGAGCTGCTGGGTCTGTATCCGCTGTCGCTGAGCGCGCGCACCCAGGTGCTGAAGGGCCGGCTGAACTCGGGCGAAGTGGTGCCGTACTTCAGCGATCTGTCCGATCCCCGGATGGAAGTGCACTCGATGTTCTTCCACACCCGGTTCTCCACCAACACCGTCCCGAATGCCATGATGGCGCAGCCATTTCGGTTGATGGCACACAACGGTGAACTCAACACCGACAAGAAGAACCGCCTCTCCGACAACGCGATCGCCCGGGCCCGCAACCGCTCGATCGTGCGTCCGCTCGGCCAGTCCGACAGCTGCCGCCTGGACCAGACCCTGCAGAACCGCGTGTTCGAAGACGGCTTGGATGTGGTCTCGGCCGTGGTCGCGATGATGCCACCGGCATGGGAGAACGACCAGACACTCTCGCCGCAGGTGCGGGCGATGCTCGAGTTCTTCAGCCTCTACGAGGAGAAGAACGACGGCCCCGCCGCCCTGATCTTCGGTAACGGCACGATCATCGGGGCGCGCCTGGACCGCCTGGGG
This sequence comes from Mycolicibacterium sp. SMGY-1XX, assembly GCF_059132455.1. NCBI lineage: Bacteria > Bacillati > Actinomycetota > Actinomycetes > Mycobacteriales > Mycobacteriaceae > Mycobacterium > Mycolicibacterium sp. SMGY-1XX. Next base: position 399,032 of record NZ_CP101139.1, on the reverse strand, counting down.
CTGCGGCCGCTGCGCACCGTCGAGACCGACGAATACCTGGGCGTGATGTCCGAAGCCGGGCAGGTGTATTTCCCCCCGGAGACCGTCATCAGGCGCGGCCGCATCGAAGCCGGCGGCATGCTGTACTACGACCACACCACGCGCCGCTCCTACAGCACCCACGAGGCGCTGGAAATGCTTGCCGCACGCGATGATTACCCGGCGATGCTCGATGCCGCCCGCGTCAATCTCGCCGATCTGCCCTCGGTTCCCCCGGAAAGTCAACTCTCCCCCGCCCGCTACAACGGCGACCTGTCCCGGCACCAGCGCTACGTCGCGTACTCGCTGAACCAGGAGAGTTTCAAGTTCCTGATGGATCCGATGCTGGCCACCGGCCAGGAGAAGATCTCGGCAATGGGCTACGGCGCCGCCATCAACGCGCTGTCCAACCACGAGGGCGGAATCGCGCGCTACTTCTCGCAGAAGTTCGCCCAGGTGACCAACCCGCCGCTGGACAGCATTCGCGAGGCCGACGGCATGACGCTGCGGGTGGCACTCGGCGCCAAGCCCAACAGCGGAGCCCGGCCCGCACCCCAGATCGTGGTGCCCTCACCGATTCTCACCCATCTCGACATGCTCAAGATCCGGGATCAGCAGCAGACCCCGGTGCGCCGGTTCGGCATGCGCTACCGCATCGACCTGACCGACCGGGCCGCCAACGCCGACGCGCTGGTCCGGGCCATCGACGCCTTATGTGATGAGGTGGAGGCGTTCGCCCGCGAAACCGGTGGCATCGCCGTGATCTCGGACCGGCACGTCGAGAGCGAACGGGCGGCCATGCCGTTGATCATCGTCATCTCGGCGGTCAATCAGCGGCTGATCGAGGAAGGCCTGCGCCTGCGTGTCTCGGTGATCGCCGAGAGCGGTCAGCTGTGCTCGTCGCATCACGTCGCCACCGTGCTCGGATTCGGGGCGGCCGCGGTGTATCCGCTGGCGGTACAGATGCGGGCCGAGGAGAAGTTCGGCGACGTCGAAACAGGCGCCTCGAGGGCCTTCAAGCAGTTCGCCAAGGCCGCCGAGAAGTCCCTGATGAAAACCATGGGCCGCGTGGGTCTGTGCACCGTCGAGAGTTACATCGGCGGAGAATTCTTCGAGCCCAACTACTTGGACACCGGTGACCCGGTTCTGCGCCGCTACTTCCCCAATGTCGTCTCCCCCGTCGCCGGGGTCGGGTTCACCACCCTGGCCGACACCGTCGCCGAGTGGCACGCTCGCGCACTGGAAGTCGCAGGCGAGAAGGACGTGCCCCTGCTCGGCCTGTTCAAGGAACGCGCAGAGGGGGCCGGGCACTCCTACGGCACCACCGCTGTGCGCGGATTCGTCGACATGACAGAGGAATCCATCTCTTTCGGCGACGAAGCCAAGCCGGACAATCCCGATATGGCCGACCCCGCCTTCCTGCGCGGGCTACCGTTGCATCAACTCGACGGTGCATTCGGCCTCGATGACGAGGCCTACCGCAACACCAGTTTCGACGAGCTGACGCCGCGGGCCATCAACAGCTTCGACATCACGCCCGGTTACCGCAACTTCGTGCGCAGTATGAACGCCGAACGCACCCGCAGGCCTGCCGCGCTGCGCGACGTGCTGGCGCTGCCCGCTGATGTGAACTTCGTACACACCGCCGACGAATTCACCCAGGAGATGGGCCAATTCGCGCTCACGGGCAACAACGACTTCCAGGTCCGGGGATTGTCGTGTACCCAGGTGCGCGACGAGTTCACCCTGCGCCTGAGCCAGGGCTCCGAACGCCTGGACGCGCTGGCTTTCTCGCTGGCGGCACGATTCGGCGACGACATTCTCGACAGCGACATCGTCGGCGACCGGTTGTGGGTGCGCGCCACCGGCGCGGCCGCGGCGTATCTGCAGAACGTACGCAGCGCACCGGATTCGATTCCTCTGGCCGGGGTGCAGCCCGCCAGCGAGATCGCGGCGACACTGGCCTCGGGCGCGATGAGCCATGGCGCGCTGGTGGCGCAGGCCCACGAAGCGGTGGCCCATGGCACCAACATGGTGGGCGGGTTGTCCAACTGCGGTGAGGGTGGCGAGCACGTCAGCCGCTACGGCACCATCCGCGGTTCCCGGATCAAGCAGTTCGCCTCCGGCCGTTTCGGGGTGTGGGCGGGGTACCTCGCCGACCCGATGCTGCGCGAGCTGGAGATCAAGATCGGCCAGGGCGCCAAACCTGGTGAGGGCGGCCAGCTTCCGGCACCGAAGGTAACCGTGCAGATCGCTGCCGCGCGCGGGGGCACCCCCGGAGTGGAGCTCGTGTCACCGCCGCCGCATCACGACACGTACTCCATCGAGGATCTGGCGCAACTGATCCACGACTGCAAGGCCGCCCGCGTCCGGGTGATCGTCAAGCTGGTGTCCTCCGAAGGTATCGGCACCATCGCCGTCGGCGTCGCCAAGGCCGGCGCCGACGTCATCAATGTCGCCGGGAACACCGGCGGCACCGGCGCCGCCGCCGTCACCAGCCTCAAATACGCGGGGCGATCCGCCGAGATCGGGATCGCCGAAGTGCACCAGGCTCTGTGCGCCAACGGTATCCGCCAGAAGGTCCTGCTCCGCTGTTCGGGCGCGCACCAGACCGCCAGCGACGTCATCAAGTCCGCGTTGCTCGGTGGTGACAGCTTCGAATTCGGGACCACCGCACTGATGATGCTCAAGTGCGTCATGGCCAAGAACTGCAACATCAAGTGCCCGGCCGGGCTGACCACCAACGCCGAGGCGTTCGAAGGTGATCCGCGCGCGCTCGCCCAGTACCTGCTGAACATCTCCCATGAGGTGCGCGAGATCCTCGCCACCCTGGGGCTGCCGTCGTTGCGGGCGGCGCGTGGCCGCAGCGATCTACTGCACCTGCTCGAGCATCCCTCCAGCATCGGCAGGCTCGACCTGCGCCAGATGCTGCAGGTGGCCGAGGAATTCATCGTCGATGAGCCGATCTACATGGAGAAGGACTACGCCGTCGACGACAGCTTCTTGAGCCAGCTGGGTGGCGGGGTACCGGCCCCGGTTTCGTTGACGAATCAGAACAAGAGCGTCGGTGGGCAGCTCGCAATCGACATCGAGCGGATGCTCAACCACGGAACACACCAGGGGCTCATCCCGGAGGACGCTGTGGCCACCGACCATCGCGGCCGCCGTTACCTCAAACCCGACAGCATCGTCATCACCACCACCGGATCGGCCGGCCAGAGTTACGGCGTCTTCTGCAACGACGGAATGGTCATGACTCACACCGGAACCTGCAACGACGGGGTGGGCAAGAGCGCCTGCGGCGGCACCATCACCGTCCGTTCCCCCGGCGGCGGGTCCGACGCGCCCAGCGGCAACGTCCTGGTCGGCAACTTCGCCCTGTTCGGCGCGTCCGGAGGACGGTTGTTCGTCGAAGGGGAGGCCGGTGACCGGTTCGCGGTGCGCAACTCGGGCGCCACCGCGGTGGTCGAGGGTGTCGGCGAATTCCTGTGCGAGTACATGACCAACGGTGCCGTGTTCAACATCGGCGGCTTCGGCAAGGGTGTCGCCAACGGGATGAGCGGCGGTTTCCTCTACCAGTACGACCCCGATGCGATGCTGCCCGCCAAGGTGAGCGCCGATTCCGTGGTGATCGCACCGGTCACGGAGGCACCGTTCCACGAAGAGGCCGCCAAGACGCTGCTGTCATGGCACGTCGAAGCCACCAGATCGGCGAAAGCCGCTGCACTTCTGGACAATTGGGACACCACTCGCCGCCATGTGGTGTACGCCATGCCGCGTGCGCTGCTGCAGTACCAGGACTCCGATGCGATTCTGGCGGCCAAGACCCGTAAGGAACTGCTCGACGAGCTGGCCGCCGCGCTGGCGGGCTACCAGGTGCACAAGTTCAAGCGGTCCTACCGCGACCAGCAGATGGTGCACGGTGGTTCGGTGCCGGGTTACGGCGACACCGACACCGAGGAGATGTACGCGCTGCTCAACACCTACACCGTGTTGAACATGGCCCAGCAGTTGGCGATGGCGCGCACGCCCGGTGTCACTGACGTCACCGACCCCCGGATCGGCAAGACGGTGCGCAACTTGGTGCTCACGGAGGACTTCTTCCTGATCCAGAAGTTGCAGCGCTACGCCCGCGAAGCGATCGATCCGTTCAGCGACGAGGATCTGGCGGTGTTGATCGCCAACAAGCGGATCACCGATTACAAGGACGCACTCACCCAGCGCAACGTCCTGTCGATGGACAGCCCCGGCACCTACGGCTGGATCCTGTACCAGAGCGCCAGAAATGTCGAGAAGATCGGCCGGCTGCCGTCTTTCGAGGAGTTGTTCGCGCTCAAGACCATCCCCCCTGTTGTGGCAGCCCTGGCCGTCCAGACCCCCGTGAAGAGCTCATGAAGATCGCCTACATTCCCGAAGACGCCCCGTTCAACGAGGACCAGCGCGCCTGGATCTCGGGCTTCCTGGCCGGCCTGCACTCTCGGCTGGCCATGAACATGACCACCCCACCTCCTGTCACCAGTGACCAGGAGGCACCGCGACCCCCGTTGCGCATCCTCTACGGCACCCAGACCGGTAACGCCGAAGGCGTCGCCGGCGACGCCGCGGCCGCCGCCAGGGCGCAGGGCTTCGACGTGACCGTCTCGGGTCTGGACGAGATCGAACTCGACGAGTTCGCCGGCCTCAAACACGTACTGATCGTCACCTCCACCTACGGCGAGGGCGAGATGCCCGACAACGCCGAATTGTTCTGGGAAGCACTGTCTTCCGATATGGCGCCCCGCCTCGAAGGGGTGTCCTTCGCGGTGCTGGCGCTGGGTGACACCAGCTACGACGGCTTCTGCCAGGCCGGCAAGCTCTTCGATACCCGTCTGGAGCAGCTGGGTGCCAGCCGCCTGGTGACCCGCGTCGACTGCGATATCGATTACGAAGCGCACGCCGCGGAATGGGTGCAGTCCGCGGTCGGCAGCCTGGTCAGCATCACCGGTGCCAGCGGCGCTCCGAGCACTCCGCCGCCCAGCATCGCGGCCCGCTCCGGCTGGACCCGCAAGAACCCGTTCGTCGCGGAGGTCGCGGTCAACCGCCTGCTGTCGGGAGCGGGTTCGGACAAGGAGATCCGGCACTACGAGTTCGCGCTCGCCGACAGCGGCATCACCTACGAAGCGGGCGACGCGCTGGCGGTCATCCCCGAGAACGATCCGGCGCTGGTCGAGGCGATCGCCGATCACTTCCGGATTTCGGTGGACACCCTGGTGGACGGCGAACCGCTGGGTGAGCTGTTGGCCCACCGCTACGAGATCAGCGCCCCGTCCAAGGATCTGCTCGGTGAAGTGGAGAGCCGCGCCGAGAACGAGGAGTTCTCCCATGCGCTACGCGGTGGTGTGAAGGAGACCCTGGATCGCTGGCTCTACGGTAAAGACGTCCTCGACATCCTGCGCATCGGTGGCGACGAGCTGGGCCTGGAGGAGTTCATCGGACTGCTCAAACCTCTGCAGCACCGCGCGTATTCGATCTCCTCGAGCTCGCTGGCGCACCCCGATCGCATCCACCTGACGGTCGCCAGTGTGCGCTATCAGAGCACAGGCCGGATGCGTGGCGGCGTGTGCTCGACGTTCCTGGCCGACCGCGGAGGCACCGCGAAGATCTTCCTGCAACCCAACAAGTCGTTCCGGGTGCCGGCAGACGACAGTGCACCGATGGTCATGGTCGGCCCCGGCACCGGTATCGCCCCGTTCCGGGCGTTCCTGCAGGAGCGCGAGCGGCGCGGCGCGGCGGGTAAGAACTGGCTGTTCTTCGGTGACCAGCATCGCGAACACGACTACATCTACAGCGACGAGCTGGTCGGCTGGAACGCATCGGGCCTGTTGAACCGCCTGGATCTGGCGTTCTCGCGGGACCAGGCGCAGAAGATCTACGTGCAGACCCGGATGCTGGAGCAGGGCAAGGAACTGTTCACCTGGCTCGAGGACGGCGGGCATTTCTACGTGTGCGGCGACGCCACCCGGATGGCCAAGGACGTCGACAAGGCGTTGCACGACGTGGTCATCGAACACGGCGGCCTCGATCGCGACGCCGCCACCGAATACGTCAACACCCTCAAACGGGAGAAACGGTACGTCCGCGATGTGTACTGACGGGCAACGCTGCCGAAACTGCCCGGCCAAACGGATCACCGCGGGCCCCACCGTGATCGCCGAAACGCTGCCTGCCCTCGGCATGGTGGTCGCGGTGACCGCCAACGACGCCGCCCTGCTGAGCCACACCGGCGAATACCTGCCTGCCGCACTGCCCGGTGAGGCGTTGCGCTGCGGGGACTCCCACATCAGCCTGCGGGTGAACCCTAACGCCGTCAACGACATTCGCTTGACACCTCGGGCGCTGACCCTGGCCGGTGAATTCGGCACTCACCGCGCGTACTTCACGCCGATGTCGGATCACCTGGCCGTCCAGGCGCTGCAGTTGGCTCCGACCCGGCGTCCGGCACCGGCCGCGCCGCTCGACTGGTCCGCACTGACGTGGCGCGACGCCGACCAGATCACCCACCTCGATGCGCTGACCCCGGAGCGGTACCGGGTGCTGCCGTTCACCGGCGCCCGTCAGGTGGAAACCCGTGCGCTACCGCATCTTCTGGAACTCTTGTGCCGCAAAGCTTTACCGCTCACCGTCGCCGTTGCCGGCGGAGGGTGCCTTCAGCTGCACCGCGGAGCCGCGGCCATGGTCGAACACGTCGAGACGCACACCTCGGTGGTGTTCGGGGCGGCGCGATATGCCGTGGATCCGGCGATGGTCGCCGAATGCTGGGTCACCCAGGCACACGGCGCCACCGGACTCACCTCAGCGGTCGAACTGTACGACCACAGCCACCGCTGTGTCACGGTGCTCACCCAGACCGGGCCCATCTGTGGGCATCTGGGTCAGGCATGGGAGGACATCGTGGCGTCGCTTACCTCCCCGCAGTCCGCTTAGGTGCGCTGCCCGTAGCGCTTACGGAACTTCTCCACCTGACCCGCCTTGTCGAGAATCCGGCTGCCGCCGGTCCAGAACGGATGCGAGTCCGAGGTGACATCGACGACCACCAGAGGATAGGTCCGCACTCCCTCGGGCGTCTGCCACTCGATGGTGCGGGTGCTGGTGGCCGTCGACCGGGTGAGAAATGACTTACCGGTGGTCGCATCCTGGAACACCACCGGGTGATAGTCGGGGTGGATATCGGGTTTCATCGTTCTCCTTCTGCGCCGCGTTGCATCTCGGCAGCGAATTCGTCTGTGGTCTCACAGGGTTCGATATGCCAGTCGCCGAACGGATCGTCGTAGCCTGCCCACCCGTTGGGGCGGTTCATCTCGTCGTCGGTCAGCAGCGCGTTGTGCAGGGCCGCCAACACTTCGGCGGGATCGGCGCCGCACACCAGAATGGTCATCGAGGTGTGCCGGTCTCCGAACCGGTACTCCCACATCAGATCCGCAATCGCCCGCCGCTCGGGATCGACGTAGGCGATCTCGCTGGACGTCATGGCCGCCAACCATTTTCCCGCATTGCTGACGCGAAGTCCGCCGCCGGCGGACTCCAGATACATGGCGTGCTGGGAACGGTTGGCCAGCCACAACCGCCCCCGTGCCCGGATCACCCCGTCGAGTAGCTTGTCCAGCGCATCGTGCAATCGGCGCGGATGGAACGGCCGCCTGGCGCCGAACTCGACCATCTTCACCGGACCGTCCGCCTCCAGCGGCGGCTGGCCGGCCAGGAGCGGAGAATGCGGGTGATCGCTGCGCCCGCAACGGGAATCGGGCTCGAGGTTGGCCAGCGCCATCTCCACCCGAGCCGATCCTGTGGTGATGCGGGCTCGCGGCGCCAGTCGCCGCAGCGCGGCGAGCACCGTGGGTTCGGGGCGGCTGACCACCAGCACGTCGGCGAATTCGGCCTGACACACCACCACCTGCGCCTGGGTGCGGCCGTCGTCGAGTTCCTCGTCGCCGAGCGCTGCCGTCAACCAAGTGTCGGTGTCGACGCATACCACCACCGCGGCGATCCTGACGTCGCGGGCGGCGGGTCCGTCCAGGTAGCCCGGGCCCACCCGCACCGGCACACGGTTGATCGCGAAGCACACCGGCTCCGGTTCCATGAGGGGTGGGAGATGAACGACGATGCGGTGCACGTCTTCACGACGGTGCAACCGGCGCAACAGGATCAGCAGGTCATTGCGGATCGTGCACGACACACATCCATGGGCCAGTTCCAGCGCGCCCTCCGCGGTGGTGAGCACCCCGTCCTGCAGCGTGCTCATGGTGCGCCGCACGATGTGTCCGTCGAACCGGTGCTCGACCACCAGCGTCCCGGGCTGACGCAGAAGCACGCCTGCCGTGGCGTCGGTGTCGCTCGAACCTGCGACCAGAACTACCGGCGTACGCACATCACCCTCCGTTATCGGGAATCATTTTCAGTTGGGCGGTGTTCACGCTACAGTGCGACAGACAGCTTGTCGAAAATGATTCCCAACAACAGTGGAGGTGTGCGCAAGTGTCCGCGCAGTGCCAGGTGACCGGGCGTACGCCGGGATTCGGCAACACCGTCTCGCATTCCCACCGGCGTTCCAGGCGCCGCTGGTCACCCAACATCCAGCTCAAGACCTATTACCTGCCGTCGGAGCACCGTCGTATCCGGCTGCGGGTCAGCACCAAAGGCATGAAAGTGATCGACCGCGACGGCATCGAAGCGGTGGTGGCGCGGCTGCGCCGGGAAGGACAGAAGATCTGATGGCATCCAAGAGCACCGATATCCGCCCCATCGTCAAGTTGCGTTCGACCGCGGGGACCGGGTTCACCTACGTCACCCGCAAGAACCGGCGCAACGATCCTGACCGTCTGGTGCTGCGCAAGTACGACCCCGTGGTTCGACGGCACGTCGACTTCCGCGAGGAGCGCTGAGGTGGCCAAGCGGTCCAACGTCGTCAAGAACGACAAGCGTCGGGAAGTCGTCGCCCGCTACGCCGAACGCCGCGCGGAGCTGAAGCGGATCATCAAGTCGCCGGGCACGTCTGCTGAGCAGCGAACTGCCGCCCAAGCCGAGCTGGCGCGACAGCCGCGTGACGCCAGCGCGGTTCGCGTTCGCAACCGGGATTCGGTGGACGGCCGCCCTCGCGGGCATCTCCGCAAGTTCGGCCTGTCCAGAGTGCGAGTTCGCGAACTCGCGCATCGCGGAGAGCTTCCCGGCGTCCGGAAGTCGAGTTGGTGATGGCCCGCCCCCAGAAGCGCCGCGCGGTCACCGACGCCAAGAAGCCGAAGCGCAACCTCCTCAAGGGCATGGGCCTGGATCACGTCGACTACAAGGACACCAACACGCTCCGGGTGTTCATCTCGGAGAAGGGAAAGATCCGCTCCCGCAACGTCACCGGGCTGACGGTGCAGCAGCAGCGCCAGGTAGCCACCGCGATCAAGAACGCGCGCGAGATGGCGCTGCTGCCGTACCCCGGGCAGGACCGCTAACTGAGCTTGTCGCGCACGCCTTCTTCGACCTTCTTTCCGAGGTCGGGGTCGACATTGCGCCAGTATTCGAAGACGCGGGACAGCACCGGTTCCTTCACACCTTTGGAGACGTGTCCGATGATGTTGTGCGCCAGTCGTTCCCGCTGGCCGTCGTCGAGCACTTCGCGCACCAGCGTGCCGGCCTGACTCCAGTCGTCGTCCTCGGCGCGCAATGTGTACGCAGTGCGCACCATGTCACCGTCGGAAGCCCAGTGCACCTCGGCGGCGCGTTTGGCGTCAGCGACGGGACCGCCCACCGAATTCGGCGCGTACACCGGATCGGTGACTTTGCGGATCCGCATCGCCCCGTCCTTGCTGTAGCTGTGCACCTCGACGTGCGGTTCGTTGACGGGAATCTGCTTGTAGTTGACCCCCAGTCGGGCGCGGTGGGCATCTGCGTAGGAGAATCCCCGAGCCAGCAGCATCTTGTCCGGGCTCAGGCCGGTGCCCGGGACGACGTTGTTGGGTTCGAACGCCGCCTGCTCGATCTCGGCGTGGTAGTCGGTGACGTTGCGGTTGAGCACCAACTTGCCGACGTCGATCAGCGGGTAGTCGCCGTGGGGCCACACCTTGGTGAGGTCAAAGGGGTTGTAGCGATAGGTTTTTGCTTCCTCGAACGGCATGATCTGCACTTTGAGCGTCCAGCTGGGGAAGTTGCCGCTCTCGATCGAGTCGTAGAGGTCGCGCTGGTGGTAGTCGCCGTCCTCGCCGGCCAGCTGGTCGCCTTCTTCCTGAGTCAGGAAGTCGACGCCCTGGTCGGTCTTGAAGTGATACTTCACCCAGAACAATTCACCCTCGGCGTTGAGCCAGCTGTAGGTGTGGCTGGAGTAGCCGTTCATGTGTCGCCACGTCTTCGGGATGCCGCGGTCGCCCATCAGCCAGGTGACCTGGTGCGCCGATTCGGGGACCAGGGTCCAGAAATCCCACTGCATGTGGTGGTCGCGCAGGTTGGTGGCCTGCATCCGCTTCTGGCTGCGGATGAAGTTCTGGAACTTCATCGGATCCCGCAGGAAGAACACCGGGGTGTTGTTGCCCACCATGTCGAAGTTGCCTTCGGTGGTGTAGAACTTCAGCGCGAATCCGCGGGGGTCGCGCCAGGTGTCTGGGCTGCCGCGTTCACCGGCCACCGTCGAGAACCGGATCAGGGTATCGGTCTTGGCGCCCGGCTGCAGGAACGCCGCGCGGGTGTACTTGCTGACGTCATTGGTGACTTCGAAATAGCCGAATGCCCCACCGCCTTTGGCGTGCGGCTGCCGCTCCGGGATGCGTTCGCGGTTGAAGTTCGCCATCTGCTCGATCAGGTAGTGATCCTGCAGGAGCAGTGGGCCGTCGGGTCCGACGGACAGTGAGTGCTCCACGCTCGGTACCGGAGCACCACCGTCGGTCGTCGCAAATTTCTCGGTCATGGGCGCTACGCATCTCCTCCCTGGGCTTTTGCGGTTGCCTGTACCCACACGTGGGCACCGGCGAAACAGCTCGGTCAGGGCCGCGCCGGCGGTGCGGGTGGTGTGGGCTGCTGCTGCACCGGTCCGGTGTTGCCCGGTCCGGGAACGGATCCGTCGGGGCCCTGCCGGAACATGGGCGGCCCCGCCTGGCCTTCGCGGAACATCATCTCGTGGTGATGGCGTGGGCCTTGGCCACCGGGCCCGAAGCCGCGCTCGCCTCCGCCGGACTGCTTACCGAGGACGAATCCGGAGAAGAAAATGACGGCGATGACGAACACGGTGCCCGCGACGATGCCCACCCACGCCGCCGCTTGGACCGCCCGGCTGGGCCGACGATCCCGCGTGACGGCGACATCAGCCGGTCGATCGACGGTCGCCACCGGGGTGACAGGTTGGGTGCTGGGCTCTGGATTTTCACTCATGCGGCGATGATCCACCCGCTGACCACAGCGTTGTTTAGGACCGAGCTATGTAGTTGCTGTGAGCAGGTCGGCTCACCTCACAGGTGAAATTGGTTTTGAGCGCCCGCCCGAGGAGGTACCCACCCGGCAGGTTCACAACGAGCCCGGTTTCGACCGTCACAGCTGAAGGAGAACATCATGGGCGCCGACGACAAGGCCAGCAACAAGATCGACAACCTCGGCGGAAAAGCCAAGGAAGGCCTCGGCAAGGTGACCGGCGACAAGAGCACCGAGAACGAAGGCAAGCTCGATCAAGCCAAGTCCAACATCAAGGATGCGGGCGAAAAGATCAAGGACGCCTTCAAGAACTGATCGACATCTCGCAAGCGGCCATCGCGATTCACGCGGTGGCCGCTTTCGCGTCTGGACCCACCGGGATTAGGTTGCCTCACAGTGGCTACCCCGACATCGGGCCCCGCTGCTCTATCGACGCACAATCCGAGGGCAGGCCCAGCGAAGCCCCGCAGAGTCAGGTGTTCAGACCACGAGCACCCGTGCGCTGCGGGGCTTCGTCTTGTCAACGCAGCGGGTTGACCACGAACTGAATGACCCGGTACGGGGCACGCTCGCGGGATTCGGTGTTCCATTGGCTGACGAACACCCGCACCTCATCCAAGGTGGAACCGGGTGCGATGTACCCGCCGTAGGGCTGGGCGAGCTGGTTGACTTCCGGTGGCGGCAGGCTCTCGGCGGGTTCCGGCCACGCGTACGCCCGTACCACGGTGGTCACGGGCGCGCTGCCGAGACCAGTGGGGTCGTTGGCGACTCTGACTTCCATGTTGCCGGTGCTGGCATTGAAGTAGGAGAGCACCGCCTTACCGTCCAGCTGGCGCACACTCATCTCGCCGATCCGGTCCAGCCACAACGGGGTCGGCGGTTTCCCCCAGCCCTCGAGGTCGGACCAGCCCTGCCAGGCCGCGCGGTCGGTGAACTGCGCGGGCGGCACCCGATACAGCGTGACGGGCCCGCTGCGGTCGAAGTTGTTGGCGACGATGTACACCCAACCGGAGATCGAGTCGGGCGTCGGGATGGGGTCGTAATAACCGCTGATCTGTGACTGCCCTCCCCCGGCGAACCCCGCATCGCGTTCCGAACCGGGGATGGTCACCCATCGATCCTGGGACGCTTCGGCTTTCACCAAGCGGGACGTCTGCGGGCGCAAGCTGGCGGTGGTGGTGACCATCAGATAGTTCTCGCGGTTGATCGACACCACACCGGCGGGCAACTGGGAGGAGCCGGGCGGTGTCGGGTCGGCCAGCAGGGGTGAATGAACACCGCTGACCCCGGTGTAGCGCACGCCGTCGGGTGCGTTCAACGACGCCCGGTCGACGTGCAGCGCCACTGGTGAGTACCAGCCGCCGAACCCCACTCCCTGGCCGGCGAAGCTGTCGCCGCACACCTGCAGCAGTTCGGTGTTGAACTCCATGAACTCACACAGATCGGTGGCGCCGATACCGTAATCCCGGGTGCCGGTGCCGGTGCCTGCGATCGGTCCGACGCGGATCACCTGCCCCGGCTGCAGCGGCGGCAGACCGGTCTCCGGCGTGGCGTGCGCGGTGGGGCCCACCATGAGCGGCAGCGGGAGCAGGATCGCGCCCACCGCCCGGAAATCCACGCCGTCACTCTAGTGGCGGTGGGGCCGACTACTCACCCCGACGAAGACCTTCCGGGTCGGTGTCACGGTGATCCAGGTGCCACGGAACCCTTCCGGGACCACGAAAGCGTCTCCGTCTCGGAAGTCGCGTCGCCCGCCGGCGTCGTCCTCGATCGCGACGTGCCCGGACAGGATGACGCACACCTCGGTGTAGGGCCAGCTGTCGAACGACACCCGGCCCGGCTCACCCTGCCAGAGTCCGCCCAGGGAGCCGTTGGCCAGCTCGAACGCCCGGAACTCCTCTTCCGTCCAACCTGGGCTGGCGCTGGAGTACGACTCCGGATCGGGCACCACGCGGACACCGGCCGTGCCGATGGTGGTGACTGCGGCGATGCTCATGCGCGCTCCTTGGCGGCGAACCGGTCCAGGACATTGCGGACGATGCGGTCCACCTGCGGATCTCCCACCTCCAACGCGTGCGACCATTCGGTGCTTCCGCCGTTGAAGACCTCGCCGGCGCCTCGGGTGAACGCGGCGATCATGCCTGCGCCGCGCATCTGACCTTCGTGGACGTAGTCCGGCAGATCGTCGCCGAGTTCGGCGTTGTAGTCGTACACCTCGGCTTCCGGACCGCCGAGGGGGTAGCGGCCGCCGAACCGGTCCTCCTCGCCGCGCACCGCCGGGCACAGCGCCAGGATCTCCAGCGTTTCCGGGGCACCGTCCTCGAACGTCGGATAGGGCAGTCCGCGGCGAAAGGTGTACTCCACCGAGTCGACCTCGAATGCGGCCAGAAACGCCGGGGGTCCGCCGAGCAGGTCGCCGTAGTAGACGTCGGTACCCGCGAAGCTCCAGTGCTCCGGCCGGTACACCGTGAACCCGCCGGCCGAGCGTGGTGTCGCCACCCCGTAGCGGTTGTAGATGCCGCCCAGGCCGTTGAGGCCGATGGTGGTGGCACCGGGGCGGCCCACCGATTTCGCTTCCCACACGGTGGTCGCCAGATGTGGCGTGGCGGCGGCTTCGGGATCCAATGACGGCAGGCGGTAGCAGTACTGCGTCGCGAGGTCCTCGCTGAGCCGCACCTGCCACTGGTAGTTGCCACCGAGCCTGGCGAAACCGCCACCGCTGTCGACGAATTGGTCGATGGTGTCGCGCATCTTCCAGGTCCAGTACTCATCGTGTCCCACCGTCAGCACACACGAGTAACCGTCGAGTCCGTCCGCCCCTTCGTGCAGGTCGAACTGTGTCAGATAGTCCAGCTGGTAACCCGCAGCCTCGGCCCATATCGCGAACGGACGTTCGTAGGTGGCCCATCCGGCGTCGGAATGGTGGCGGCTGTAGCCGTGCAGCCGCGCCCACTCGTAACTGTCGTAGCGTGGCGCCCACCCGATCGGCGGAGTGTAGGGGTGGTACTCGCGGGGAGCGCCAACCGGCTTGCGCACCATCCCGCGGGCGATCGGACGATGAACTGAGACCACCGGAGTACCGGCGTCACTGCGCGGGTCGTTCCCCAGCCCGCGGTAGTGGTTGGCCCCGCCCCAGTCGTTGTAGGCCAGCATCGTGCTGGTGGTGAGCACCAGGGCGATCCGTCCCCGTTGCGCCGCAGCTGCTTTCACGACGAAGAAGTGCTCACGCTCCCACAGCATGCCGTCGGTCCGCCGGTTGCGGACGGTCACCAGGTAGAACCCGGACCGCAGGTCCTCGGGAATCACCCAGCGGTGCCCCACGGACCAGCCGCAGCCTGAGGCGTAGGCGTCGTCCGGGGTGTCCTGGGGGTCCGCCGCCAGATCTGAGACGGTGTACACGGTCACCGGATGCGCACCGTCACGGACGATCTCGAGTTCGAAGACATCGGCTGAGCTGTTGAGGTGGAAGGCGACTTCCTCGCCGGGAAAGTAGGACAGTTTGTCGGTGTAGACCCAGGTCTCCGGACCGCCCGAGGTGAAGGGACGCTCCGAAGGCCAGTCCACCGGTGACCACGCGAAGGCGGGTTTCAGATCCGTATCAACAGACACACATTCTCCTGTGTTGCTCACTTGTTCGGTTCATCAACGTTGTTCGGCCAGCCGGGTTTCGAGCCGGGTTCGCGCTTCGTCAAGCGGTTCGAGCAGGAACGCGAGGTGGTCGTCGCGGCCGTGCCGATGGCATACGGCGTCAGGCCAGAAACGGCGGGCCCGCTTCTCGATGTAGTGGGCGGCTCCCTCCACCAACGCGAGCATCGCGCTCACCACCGCTTCGTCGTACCGGCTGTACTCGTCACCCGTCACCAGGTACACCGGCGAAGTATGCGCCACGACTGGACGTTGCCACGTGTCGTTGTGACGCAGGATGTCTGCGCCGACTCCGAAACATCGAGCCGCCACCCATGAGTCCTCGGCGATCTCGAGTGTCAGATGTTCATCCCACCTGTAGACGCCATCGGCCGATTCGAGGCGGTGTGTCACCTCGCCGTTGACGACGATCTCCAGCAACCCGACCGGGAAGATGGACTGCATCTCCACGTGAATGTTTGCAGCACCGTCGATTCGGGTCTGGGTACCCGGAGGGTGTCCATCGACGGTCAGGTACAGCAGCGGACCGCTGCTGGCGAAGGTATCCCCCGAGCGGACCGCATCGCACCAGGCCCAGTAGTCGAACTCCTGCTGCGCCCCCAGACGCGCGTAGGTGCGCATGAGGCCCACGGGTACCTCGCTGGTCATCTTGTCGGTGCCGGCCACCAGCGGAAGCCGGTAGCCCGCATTGAGATACCGGTAGTACTCACCGATGTTGTAGGCGTCGTAGGCGATGGTCTCCACACCGTCGAGCCGTCCCGTCGCGATCAGCGCGGCGGTCTCTCCGTTCGGAACCGGGAAGTGCGCCAAGACCACGGTGCCGCCCTGCGCCCGGCACTCGTCGGCCCAGTGCGACAGGGTGGTTTCCAGTCCCCCACCGAAGTCGGCTTCCTCGGATCCCCCTGTGCACCAGGGCATGATGGGCGCGCGAAGCCCCAGCAGGTTGATGTGACCGAGCATGTTCGTCCGGTTCTCCTGGCCGGCAAACACCACGGTGTGGCCGTCATGGGAGACATGAGGGTGCCCGGTGAAGTCCTCGGTGTTGGTGAACAGATGTCCCCATTGGCTCATCAGGAGGTTGACGACGTCGACGTCTTCGGCACGTGCCTCGAGTTCGGCACCTTGCGTGGACACAAAATGTACGTGGGTGTCACCGCTGTAGTAGCCCCGCTGCCGCGGATCGAACAGCCGCTCCAGGGTCAGCTCGAGCTCGCGCTGCCCGGGTTCGATACGGATCGTCCTACGCTCGGGCCGGTAGTGGAAGCCGTGGGCCACCTCGACCACCAGATCGCCCACCGGCAGCCAGCCCTCGAAAATGCCGTCGACGAAAGCGTAAGTGCGCGAACCGAGCCGGACGTCGCCACCGATGTCGAGGTTCCAGGTGCCACCGTCGGAGTTGATGTGACCGTGGTGGCCATACGGGGCGATCGGCACGCCGTCGGGAGTGTGCATGTGGACCCGGGCGGTGAGGAGCTCACCGGTGCGGGCATCTCTGATGCTGGCCCGCACCCACGCTTTGGCCGCCGGGGCGAGGGTGATCGTCGCTCCGCCTGCCAGCGTGTGGGTTTCGCCGTCCATGAGGTCCTGCCATCGGCACCGGCCGAGCTCGCGGCCGGCATGTCGAAGCGTCACGGTGGCCGACGGTGATGCCGACACGCGCGCATACCCTTCATTACCGAGGTGCGCCGGCTGCCCCCAGGCGGGCGTGGCCACCGCGAGGTCGGGACCCACCCGACGGTAGACGTAGGTCGCGGTTCCCCGGTCCACGGTCAGCGCCACATGTTCGTCGAGCGCATCGGGCACGGTGATCAGCACCTCGCGGGAGACATCCCTGGTGAACGGTTCTTCCTCGAGATCGCTGCAGGTGATCGCTCCGACGAGAAGCGGCCGGCGGGCGCTGATCTCTAATGCCTCGAGTTCCCGCTCAGGGAATGGATTCTGGTATGCCCACAGGTAGTAGCGGTACGGCAGGACGTACGGCACCCGGGATTGTGCGTCCTCGATGTCGACCAACCGTGCTCCGGCTTCGTCGTATCGGCCGCAGATACGGTCCATCAACTGGTGCTCGGCGGCGTTGTGCGCCAGAAACGGTGTTTGTCCCCAGTCCAGCGGCAAGGGCCGCCCCTCCCACAGTCGCGGCGAGGGCCCAATCTCGAACCGTTGCCGCACCGTGTGAGCATGCTGGGATCCGTCGGCGTACCGCCAGGTGTACGTGGCACAGGGCTCACCGACGGGAGCGCCGTCGTAGAGGTCCGTCTCGTGGAGCGCATGGGCCAGGATCAGCCACCGGCACGGCCCCGCGAGCGGTACCGACACCCGTTCACCGGAGGCCACCAGCACCACGGACTCGGCCGGGTCACCGAACTGGAAAGGCAAGCCGTACAACGTCTGTGGCCCGAGCGTCACACTGCCGGGGTCGTCGAAGATGGTCGCGTCCCGGTTCCGCAGACCGCGCAGGTCGATCGGGTGGTAACCCGTCACCCGGCCACATCCGCGTCGATCCTGCCCAGCTCCCGGTACACCGCGGGCTGACTCTTGCGAAGTACGGCGGCGCGCGCGGCGCCGGCGATCATGGCGCCGGCGGCCAGCACAATCAGAATGGTGTTGACCAACGGCCCACCGGCGGTGAGGAAGTCGAAGTTCTGGAAGACCAGGACCACCACCACCGCGAGCGCGAGAAATGACAGCAACGGGGCCACCGTGGTGCGCCATATGCCGGCGTCGGCGGCGTGGCGGCGCAGGTACCGCATGACCGCGAGCGAGCACAGTGCCCACAGGATGATGATGCCGAGGAAACCCAGCGCGCTGCCCCACAACAGCAGACCCAGGTAGGGGTCCAGACCGAAGGCGGCGAAGACGACGATGACGACAAGCGCCAGCGCCGACTGTGCCAGACCGGCGATGTACGGCGAATGGGTGTGCTCCTGGGTGCGCCCGAAAGCTCGTGGCAGCAGTCCTTCTCGACCCAGCGCGTAGGCGTAGCGGTTGGAGGCGTTGTGCAGTGCCAGCAGCGCGGCGAATGCGCTGAGCAACAGCAGCACCTCGGTGACATCGAGCAGCCAGGGCGCCGTGAAGTCGCCGATCACCACCAGGACGAGGCCGGCGGGGTCGGACTCTGCGGCCTCGGCGATCGCGCTGGCACCGTAGGCGGTGACGATCGCGTAGGTGACAATGGCGTAGAACACTCCGATGAAGCCGACCGCCACGTAGGTGGCGCGGCGGACGGTCGCTGCGCCACCTTTGACCTCCTCCGAGTAGATGGCCGTGCACTCGAATCCCATGAACGCACCGAAGATCAGGGCGAACATCGCGCTGTTCTGCGTGGAGAGCACCGTTGACGGTTCGAACGGTTCAGCGCTGAACCCCTCGGGTCCGCCGGCGATGAACACGGCCGCCACCATGACGACCAGGACTGCCAGTTCGGCGATGAGCACGACGGCAAGCACTTTCGCGCTCGCGGTGATGCCTCGGAATCCCAGGAATCCCACGACTGCCAGGGCCACACCGGCGTAGACCCACCAGGGCAACGAGACGCCGAAGAATCGCTGCGCCGTACTGCCGGCGTAGTACCCGATGGCGCCGTAGGTCGAGACCTGCAGTGCGTTGTAGGCGACGACCGCCAACCCGGCGGCCGCCGCACCGGTCACGGGCCCGAGGCCCTGGGTGATGATCGCGTAGAACGCACCGGTGTTGCGCACATAGCGGGTCATGGTGCAGAACCCGACCGCGAAGAGCGCCATCACCGCGGCCGCCACCAGATATCCGCCCGGGACCGCCGCCCCGCCCTTGAGGAAGTGCAGTGGCGCGACCGCTGCCACCAAGGTCAGTGGCGCCAATGTCGCCAGCACCGTGAACACCAACTCCGGAAGGCTCAGCGCATTCTGCGCCAGGCGGTTGGCGGTGGGTTGGCTCATGGCGTCCCTCTTCCGATGACAGCGGGCCCGATGGCCGGCCCGCGTGAATCTTGCCTTTTAGGCATGAACTCTTGCATGACGGTAATATTGCACCAATCGTCGGTCAAGCGCAGCGCAAGATTTCCGAACTGAAGCCGCACTGGTCGATGATCTAGGTATGGCGCTGTACTGCACTGGGAGGACTGCGTGAGACCGATACACCCGACCGCCTCCGGCGACCCGGTGCGCATCGGCGCTCGATTGCGCGCCGCCCGCAAGTCGCAGGGACTGACGATCGAACAGCTCGCCACTGCATCCGGCCTCAGTGGCGGATTCCTGTCCCGGGTCGAGCGCGACGAGACCTCACCGAGCGTCACCACTCTGGTGAGTCTGTGTCAGGTGCTGTCTCTCGACGTCGGGTCGCTGTTCAAGAGCTCGGAAACCGGGGTCATTCCCCTGGCCGCCGCCCCGTCGATCCGGATGGGTGGCCAGGGCGCGGTCGAGCGGCTGCTCACCCCCCGCGCTCAGGCGAAGGTTCAGGTACTTCGCTCCACCCTGGACCCCGGCGCGAGCGGCGGTGACGAGATGTTCACCGTCAACTGCGATGTCGAGGTGACGCACGTGATGTCCGGCGCGCTCGAAATCCGTTTTCCCACAGAAACACTCACCCTGGCCGAGGGTGACACCCTCACCATGCCCGGCCGCGAGCCCTACACGTGGCGCAACCCGGGACCCGACCCCTGCGAGGTGGTCTGGATCCTGGTGCCCGCCGCGTGGAGCGGCACCATCGCCGACTGAGCTGTGCCCGCCTAGGCGCGACGATTGAGCGACAGTAAAAGGGTTCTGCGGCTTACCATTTCGTGAAGGTTTTTTGTCGGTGGTGGTCGGTATGGTCGGGGCATGTTCCCCCAGTTACCGACGATGATCGATGAGTTGCGAGGTGGCAGTGCTGCCGCCCCGGTCGTCGATGCCGCGGTGGGCTGGGCTCGGGTGGCCGCCGCCGCGGAAGCACAGCGTCTGGCGGCGCTGGCCGAATGGGCAGCGGTGTTCCTGGCCGCCGAGGACGAGGACGCCGGTTTGTGTGCCATCGACGCCGAAGACGATGTGGTGGCCCAGATGGGGATCGCCTTCGGGATCTCGCCGCGCTGGGCGTTCAACGATCTACAAGTCGGCGCGGCGATGCGGGAACGCTTCCCCCAACTCGCCGCCCTGTTCCATCGCGGGGAGATCTCCGCGCGGGTGATGGCCACCGTGGTGGAACGCACGTTGCTGGTGGTCGACGAGGAGGCTCTGGCCGCCATCGATTCCGCGTGTGTCGAAGCCGCCACCACGTGCGGGTGGAGTGGGCTGTCGTACTACAAGTTGAAGAACGCCGTCGATGTGTGGGTCGAACGCTTCGACCCGGATGCGGTGCGGCGGGTGCGTAACACCGTGCGCGGGCGTGGGGTCACGGTGGAGCACACCGATGATAAGGCCGGCATCACCACCCTCACGTTGCGGTTGACCAAACCCGGCGGCGCCCTGCTGATGGGCAGACTGCGCACCATGGCCAAAGCGGTGTGCCCCAATGATCCCCGCACGCTGGATCAGCGGCTCGCCGATGCCGCTGAAGCTTTGGGCGCTGATGCCGATCACCTGAAATGCCTGTGCGGCTCTGAGATCTGCCCCGCGGCCGCCGACGACGGGGTGGCCTCGCGGTTCGTGGTGCACATCTACGCCGACGCCCCTGCGCTGGACGGTGACCCCGATCCGCTGATCCACGGAGACGGGGTGTTCCCCGTCGGGCCTACGAACGTCACCATCACATACCCCACCAAGGACACCAAGCCTGCGGCTGCGGAAGTCCACCAGTCCGAGGACGCAGCCGAGCCCAGCGCCGACGACGATCCCGCGACACCGCACAGGCAACCGGCGCAGTCCGAGGCGGACCAGGAGCCGCGGTCGTCGGCTCCGCCGCGGCACTGCCCGGCTCCTGCCGACCAAGAAGCCGAGCTGCCGGCGGGCGAGGAGTCCGGGTCAGAGCCCGCCACACCAGCTCCCAAGACCGGCACGGCGCCGGGGTTCATCCCCGGCTATGGGGTGGTGCCGAATGCGTTGATCGCGGCCCTGATCACCGCCGGTGCCGAAGTCCGGCACATCAAGACCCCCGCGGTCGACGCGACCGAGAGCTACCGCATCCGTGCCGCGGACCGCGAATTCGTGCAAGCCCGCGACCTGACCTGCCGGGTCCCGGGTTGCGACCGCCCCATCCGCGACGCCGACCTCGACCACACCATCCCCTGGGGTGACAGCGGGCCCACCCATGCCTCCAACCTCAAGGGCCACTGCCGCCATCACCACCTGATCAAAACCTTCCGCGACGGCTGGTCCGAAGTCCAAAAACCCGACGGCACCGTCCTCTTCACCACCCCCACCGGTCACACCTACACCAGCATCCCGCTGAGCCGCATCTTGTTCCCGGGCGTGAACACCAGCTCGGCGCCGGTGCAGCGGGGCAGCCCGAGAAAAGAGGCGGCCGCCGACAAGTCGGTGAAGATGCCGAAACGAAAACGCAGTAAAGCCAAGGACCGCGCCTACCGCATCGCCGCAGAGCGCGCACTCAACGCTGCCCACCGCGCCAGCGGCGGCACCCCCACCCACCGCGCAGCCGCCCCCAAAGACAACTGGGGCTACCGCCTCTTCTTCGAAGACCACACCCAAATCGCCGACCCCAACAACCCGCCGCCCTTCTGAGCAGCGTGAGGGCACTAGAGCTGGGCGGCCAGCAGTTCGGCGATCTGAATGGTGTTGAGTGCGGCACCTTTACGCAGATTGTCGCCGGAGACGAACAAGGCCAGGCCGCGCCCCTCCGGCGCACCGGGGTCCTGGCGGATCCGGCCCACCAGCGACTCATCCACCCCTGCGGCGGCCAGCGGAGTGGGCACCTCCACGAGCTTCACTCCAGGGGCATCAGTCAGCAGTTCGCGAGCGCGCTCGACCGAAAGGGGTTGAGAGAACTCGGCGTTGATGGACAGCGAGTGCCCGGTGAACACCGGCACCCGCACGCAGGTGCCGGACACCAGCAACTCCGGGATACCGAGGATCTTGCGGCTCTCGTTGCGCAGCTTCTGATCCTCGTCGGTCTCACCGGAACCGTCGTCGACCAGCGAGCCGGCCAGCGGAACCACGTTGAAGGCAATGGGCGCAACGTATTTCACCGGTGCGGGGTACTCCAGCGCGCTGCCGTCGTGCACCAGCTGCTCGGCGCCGTCGATCACCGCGCGCGCCTGGGACGCCAGCTCTTCGACACCGGCCAGCCCGCTTCCCGAGACGGCCTGATAGCTCGACACCACCAAGCGGGTCAGCCCGGCTTCGTCGTGCAGCGGCTTGAGCACCGGCATGGCGGCCATGGTGGTGCAGTTGGGGTTGGCGATGATGCCCTTGGGTCGGTTCGCGGCGTCACGAGTGAAGTTCACCTCGGACACCACCAGGGGCACCTCAGGATCCTTGCGCCACGCCGAGGAGTTGTCGACCACCACGGCACCGGCGGCGGCGAAGCGCGGCGCCTGCACCCGCGACATGGTGGCGCCGGCGGAGAACAGCGCGATATCGATGCCCGACGGGTCGGCGGTCTCGGAATCCTCGACCTCGATCTCCTGGCCGCGGAAGCTCAGCTTCTTGCCCGCCGACCGCGCCGAAGCGAAGAACCGCACCGACTCCGCCGGGAAATTGCGCTCCTCGAGCAGCGTGCGCATCACCTGGCCGACCTGTCCGGTCGCGCCCACTACCGCGATATTCACCATCTGATCAACGTCCCGTTCCGCCGTAGACGACAGCCTCTTCATCACTGCCGAGCCCAAACGCCTCGTGCAACGCTGCGACGGCCTTGTCCAATTCCGTGTCCTTCACCAGCACCGAGATGCGGATTTCGGAGGTCGAGATCAGGTCGATGTTGACGCCCACCTCGGCCAGCACCTCGCAGAACTTGGCGGTGACGCCCGGGTGGCTGCGCATCCCGGCGCCGATCAGCGACACCTTGCCGATGTGATCGTCGTACAGCACGCGGGTGAAGCCGATCTCGTCCTGCAGTGACGTCAGCTTCTCCACCGCACCCGGACCGTTGTCGCGGGCGCAGGTGAAGGTGATGTCGGTCTTGCCGTCTTCGATCTTGGAGATGTTCTGCAGCACCATGTCGATGTTGACGTCGGCATCGGCGACGGCGCGGAACACCTTGGCGGCGTACCCAGGCACGTCGGGAAGCCCGACGACGGTGACCTTGGCCTCGCTGCGGTCGTGGGCAACTCCGGTGAGAATGGCGTCTTCCATGGCGATGTCCTCGATCGATCCTTTGACGATGGTGCCGGGCTTGTCGGAGTACGACGAACGCACGTGAATGGGCAGGTCATAGCGGCGGGCGTACTCGACGCAGCGCAGCATCAGGACCTTGGCGCCGCACGCCGCCATCTCGAGCATCTCCTCGAATGAGACGGTGTCGAGCTTCTGCGCGTTGGAGACGATGCGCGGGTCGGCGGTGTACACGCCGTCGACGTCGGTGTAGATCTCGCAGACATCGGCGTTCAGTGCCGCGGCCACGGCTACGGCCGTGGTGTCCGAGCCGCCACGGCCCAGCGTGGTGACATCCTTGGTGTCCTGGCTGACGCCCTGGAACCCGGCGACGAGCACGATCTGCCCCTCGTCGAGCGCCGAGCGCAACCGGGTGGGGGTGACGTCGATGATCTTGGCGTTGCCGTGGGTGCCGGTGGTGACGACGCCGGCTTGCGAGCCGGTGAACGACCGGGCCTGGGCCCCCAGTGACTCGATGGCCATCGCGACCAGCGCGTTGGAGATCCGCTCACCGGCGGTCAGCAGCATGTCGAGTTCCCGGGCCGGCGGCGCGGGGCACACCTGTTTGGCCAGGTCAAGCAGGTCGTCGGTGGTGTCGCCCATCGCCGAGACGACCACGACGACGTCGTTGCCCGCCTTCTTGGTCTCGACGATGCGCTCGGCGACGCGGCGGATCCGCTCGGCGTCCGACACCGAGGATCCGCCGTATTTCTGCACGACGAGCGCCACTATCTGCCCTTTCCGGGTCGAATTTGATCCCACCAAGGATAAGGGAGGCGAGCACGTGGTTTTTCCCTCGCTAAGTTGGTGCGGTGCCGCAACCTCCTGACGACCGGTCGGCGTCCACCTCGGTGCCCATCCATCCCGACATCGCCGCCCGGTGGAGCCCCCGCGCCTTCGATGCCGACGCCGTGCTGGCCGAAGGTGATCTGGTGGCACTGCTGGAAGCCGCGCGGTGGGCCGCCACCTGGGGAGGGCGCCAGCCGTTGCGCTTCGTCGTGGGTCGGCGCGGGCAGACGTCGTTCACCTCGCTGGCCGAGCTGCTGCGCCGCGGCAACAGTTACGCCAAAGCCGCCAGCGCGCTGATCCTGGTGTGCGCCGACGAGGGCGAAGACGAACGCACCGCGCTGTATTCGGGCGTGGACGCGGGTGCGGCGATGGCGAACCTGTCCGTCGAGGCGGTCTCGCGCGGGCTGGTCGCCCACCCGATGGCGGGGTTCGACGTCGACGGCGCCCGGAACACCTTCGACCTGCCCGAGGGCCTTCGACCGCTGGCGATCGTCGCCGTCGGGCGGCTGGCTGACTATGCGGGCGTGGCTGACGAGATCGCCGAGCGCGACAGTCGGCCGCGCACCCGGCTGCCGCTGTCGCAGATCGTGCTCAACTGGCCGCTCTGACGCCGGTGTCAACACCCGGGTCCGCGCTGTAACCCGCGATCAGTTGACGCAGGCGTCGGTCAGTTCCGCGGTCTCCTGACTGATCCGGGCGTTGAGGAAGTTCATGTCGGTGACCACATCAGGCGTCGGTGCACCCGGGGTGTGGGCGTCGGCCTCGGCCCGCAGCTGCGGCAGCTTGGTGACGAACTGCGAGGCCAGGTCGGCCATCCGGATCGCGGTCGCGGCCAGGTCGGGATCGCTGATCTGCTGGGCGCGCTGCGCGAGCCCGTCAGCCCACTGCTGGTAGGCCGCGTCATCGGCAACCGTCGGCAGACCAGCGGACTCTCCGGAGTGCTCTTCGATCTTCTGAGCCTGCGCCTGGTTGAACTCCAACAAGTCCACCACCGGACGGCACTCCTCGGAGGTCCGATTGAGCACCGTCTCCGACACCACGATGGCCACCGCGACCACGACGACGGCGGCGATCGCCACCCACCAGCGCCGATTGAGTTTCACCGGCGCCACTGTAGCGGCAGCGTTCAGCGGTACAGCGCCGCTGCGCGCGCGGCAATCTGCTCCACCAAGGTGGTTCCGGTGCAGGACTCCTCCTCGCTGTCGACGTCGACCGCGGGCCGGATGCGCACGTCGCCGGTGTCCACCAGATCGCCGTTGCCGAGGCGACGCCGCAGTTCCGGCCCGACGAACACCAGCGCCGAGCAGGACTCCCGGTCGAGATACACCTCGGCACCACCACTGCGGACCAGATCACGGCCGTCGATGCCGGCGTCGACCACCCGCGGCCGCAGCGACAGTGCCATCGGCACCGCCCCCTCGTCGGTGTTGCGGGCGATGCCGAACTCGCACCGGTAGGGCCCGCTGCCCGGGATGTTCCAGTAGCCGATCTCCTGGTCGGCCAGCGTGGTGAGCACCTCACACGGGTCACGTTCGGCCAGGGGTGTGGTGTAAGCCGCAGCACCGTCTCGCACCGGGAGCGATGAGCCGGCCACCCGCGCGGCGATCAACGACGCCACCCGGCGAACCACGCCGCAGTCGGATTCGGCCACCATCGCGACCCGCAACTGCGGTTGTTCAGGACCGAACAGCGGACTGGCCCCGGGCAATACGGCCAGGTCGAGGGGCACCAGGAACTCACACGCCCCGGCGTAAGCCTCCCGCACCGGCAGCCCCTCGGCGCTGAACACCTCAGGCCCCAGGGGTTGCGCGAGCTCCACGGTGGCACTGATGAAGCGAGGCGCGACGGCACCGGGCACCTTCACGTTGACATCGCACTGATCGAGGCCGAAAAGCGTTCCCACAGAATTGATCTCGCCGACTCTGGCGAGCGCGTCCTGATCGGTCAGGCCGCACACGTCGATGCGGCGCAACGCGCGCAGATACGCCAGCCGGATCCGGTCGTACGAGCTGACGCGCTGCCCGTACGTCGGCACCGCACCATGAAAGAACGTGGCCGGGTCACCGTCGCGGTTCCCCGGGCGGGCGTTGCCATCCACCGGAGCGCCGCAGCCGGTGAGCAGCAGGGCGACCCCGGACAGCGCCACGAGGACACGCCACATCGGCAGATCTTCGCACAATGCCACCTGCTGTCCCGGCGGACGGGTTTTGGGGCTGGCAGTCGAGCGCGCTAAGGTGGACCTCGTGCAGCGGGTGCTCCTTCTCGGACGCCGCGACGGGGTCTGATCCAGACTGGCCTCCCGTCGCGGGTGTTTCGCGATGCGCCGGTCTGATGTGAATCCCAGACGAATCCGGAGCAGACCCCATGACTGAGAACTTCAATCCTGACGCGTACAGCTCGGTACGCACCATCAACACCCCCGCCGGTGGCGCCAACCCCGGCCAGCCCGCCTGGAACACCCAGCAGGCCACATCCATGCCGGTGAACCGGTACCGCAGCTTCGCGGCCGAGGTCGAGAACATCACCCTGCCGGACCGCACCTGGCCGGACAAGGTGATCGACCGCGCTCCGTCGTGGTGTGCGGTGGACCTGCGTGACGGCAACCAGGCGCTGATCGACCCGATGAGCCCGCAGCGCAAGCGCCGGATGTTCGACCTGCTGGTGCGGATGGGCTACAAGGAGATCGAGGTCGGCTTCCCGTCGGCGAGCCAGACCGACTTCGACTTCGTACGCGAGATCATCGAACAGGGCGCGATCCCCGACGACGTCACCATCCAGGTGCTGACGCAGTGCCGGCCCGAACTGATCACCCGCACCTTCGAGGCCTGCCAGGGCGCACCCCGCGCGATCGTGCACTTCTACAACTCGACGTCGATCCTGCAGCGGCGGGTGGTATTCCGCGCCGACCGCGAGGCCGTCAAGAAGATCGCCACCGACGGCGCCCGGATGTGCGTCGACGAGGCCAAGAAGTACCCGGATACACAGTGGCGGTTCGAGTACTCCCCCGAGTCCTACACCGGCACCGAGCTGGAATACGCCGTCGAGGTGTGCAACGCCGTCGCCGAGATCGTGGCCCCCACCCCTGAGGTGCCGCTGATCGTCAACCTGCCGGCCACCGTCGAGATGGCCACCCCGAACGTCTACGCCGATTCCATCGAGTGGATGAACCGGCACCTGACCCCGCGCGACTCCATCATCTTGAGCCTGCACCCCCACAATGACCGCGGCACCGCGGTGGCCGCCGCCGAGCTGGGCTACCAGGCCGGCGCCGACCGTATCGAGGGCTGCCTGTTCGGCAACGGCGAGCGCACCGGCAACGTGTGCCTGGTGACGCTGGGGCTCAACCTGTTCACCCGCGGTGTGGACCCGCAGATCGACTTCTCCAACATCGACGAGATCCGCCGCACCGTCGAGTACTGCAACCAGCTGCCCGTGCACGAGCGTCATCCCTACGGCGGCGACCTGGTGTACACGGCGTTCTCCGGCAGCCACCAGGACGCCATCAACAAGGGCCTGGACGCCATGAAGGTGGCCGCCGACGACGCAGATGCCGATGTCGACGACATCCTGTGGCAGGTGCCGTACCTGCCGATCGATCCCAAGGACGTCGGCCGCACCTACGAGGCCGTCATCCGGGTGAACTCGCAGTCCGGCAAGGGCGGCGTCGCCTACATCATGAAGGCCGACCACGGTCTGGCGCTGCCACGGCGGCTGCAGATCGAGTTCAGTCAGGCCATCCAGAAGATCACCGACGGTGAGGGCGGCGAGGTGTCGCCGAAGGTCATGTGGGACGCCTTCTCCGAGGAGTACCTCAAGCCCATCCGGCCGCTGGAACGGATGCGCCAGAAGGTCGACGCCGCCGAGGTCGACGGCGGCACCGACACCATCACCGCCGTGGTCAAGGTCGACGGCGAGGAACGCGAGATCGTCGGCGCCGGCAACGGCCCGCTGGCCGCGTTCTGTGATGCGTTGGGCGCCATCGGTTTCGACGTCAACGTGCTGGACTACTCCGAACACGCCATGTCCTCCGGCGAGGAAGCCCAGGCCGCGGCCTACGTCGAGGCGTCCATCGGCGGCAAGACCGTCTGGGGTGTCGGGATCGCGACGTCGATCACCACGGCATCACTGCGCGCGGTGGTCTCGGCGGTCAACCGCGCCGCGCGAGACTGAGCTTCCCTTTCGGCCCAAACGTCGGTTTGGGCCCGAAAGTGCGAATGATCTCCGGCAGAACGTCGGTCTCGGCGAACCTCACAGCTGGCGCTTCGATGCGAGTACGTCGACCGCGGTGATGACGGGTGGCGTCCTGAAGAGGTCGGCGTGCGATTCGAGTGCTCGACGCACCTCTCCGTGCAGATGAGCGTCGCGGTCTGACTCGGAATCGAACGTGTCGAAGATGCCGAAAGTCGAGTCCCCGCTTCGGAACGCCGACCACGTTCGGGTTCCGGGTTCGGCCTCGACCAGCTCTCTGGCCGCCAGGAGAAAAGCGGCGACGTCGTCTTCGCGGCCGGCACTGGCGTGCAGGGTCACCAGGAAGCCGACATTCGGCGACGTCATCGAATCACCGCGGTCGGTGGTGCCGCCGGAGCCCCGAGCCGGTTCATGGCATGGATCTGTCGGTCGAACAGCGCCGGTGGAACCAGGCGGCGCAGGACCGATACGCGCTTCGCGGTGGAACCCGCCGTGTACCGCAGCGCCGGCTTGGATGTGCTGGCGGCCGCCACGATCACACGGGCGACGACATCAGGGTCGTCGGCGGTGCGTTGAGTCTCGTCGATCAGCGCCCGCGCCACCACACGCCGTGACGCGTAGTCCGCTGCGGGAACGTCGGCAATGAGCAGGTTCGTGTCGAACGAGGTCTTGGTGTACGCGGGTTCTACGAGAATCGATCGGATCCCGAACTCACGCACTTCGTGGTCGAGGGACGCGGAGTAACCCTCGATCGCATGTTTCGTCGCCGCGTACAACGCCATATACGGCTGCGGAATGGTCCCCAGAATTGAGCTGACGTGGACGACTCGGCCGCTGCCGCGCTCACGCATATGGGGTAGCACTTCGCGGGTCAACCGGATGGGTCCGAAGACGTTGACGTCGAACACCCAGCGGACCTGTTCGTCGGACGACTCCTCGGCAGCACCGAGCAGGCCGATACCGGCGTTGTTGACCAGAACGTCGATGCGGCCGGTCCGTTCGAGCACCGCGGACACTGCCGCGGTGACGGACTCGCCGTCGGTGACGTCCAGTTCGAGCAACTCCACGCCGCTCGGTGGTTCGGTGCCGTGCCGATGACGTGCAGTTCCGAAAACCCGGAAACCTCTGCGGACGAACGACAGAGCCGCGGCGCGTCCGATACCTGATGACACCCCGCTGATCAGTACAACCGGTGGCATGGCTTGTCTCCTCTACGGTAAACCGACCGGTTTACACCGGCCGCTGCGACCGATGGTAGACCAACGACCATGAGATGTAAACCGATCGGTATACTGCTTGCCATGGCAGCGTCAAAGCCCCTCAAGGGAGCATCAGCACCAACGAAACCTGATGCACGCGAACGTATTCTGTCAGCGGCAACCGAGCTCTTCTACCAACAAGGCATCAATGCCACCGGCGTCGAGCGTCTCGCAGAA
Source organism: Mycolicibacterium sp. SMGY-1XX (assembly GCF_059132455.1). NCBI lineage: Bacteria > Bacillati > Actinomycetota > Actinomycetes > Mycobacteriales > Mycobacteriaceae > Mycobacterium > Mycolicibacterium sp. SMGY-1XX. The sequence continues at coordinate 369,322 of NZ_CP101139.1, read as the reverse complement.
GTCGCATCCGTATCCAAACGCACCCTGTACAAACACTTCCCGACCAAATCCGCGGTTGTGGAGGGTTACCTTCGTGAGCTCGCCGACGACCTCGACCCGCGCTCGACACCCGAAGCGAATCCGCGCGACCGGCTCCTTGCCATCTTCGACATGGAGGCGGCGGGACGCGTCCGCGGCTGCCCCTTTCACAACGCGGCCGTCGAGGCTGCCGACGAAATGCCCGGCGTGCAGACACTGGTGACGGACTTCAAGCGCAGGTCAATAGTCGCACTGGAGGAAATGGCCTCCGCGGCAGGGGCGCGGCAACCGGATCGACTCGCTCGTCAACTTGCAGTGCTGTTCGAAGGCGCCATGGCGCTGGCCACTTCCTTGAACGATCCGCAGCCGATCCAGGACGCCCGCGAAGCCGCCAGCGAACTCATCGCCATCGCCATCCCGCCGCGCCGCCGCACCCGGACAAAGTGATTGGCATCACATTCCTGCGCCGGCCGGAATGAACGAGGAGTCCCACCCCCTTTCGCGTATTGGTGACCTTTGTTGCCGAAAACGGTTGCAACAGAATGGATTACGCGAATGCACAACCATCCCGTCCTCTTCATCCACGGCTTGTGGGTACACGCATCGTCGTGGAACCCCTGGGCCGCGCTCTTCCGGCGCGAGGGCTATCAGCCCGTCGTCGCCGGATGGCCCGGCGACGGCCCCACCGCCGAGGCCACCCGCCGCCACGGCCATGATGTCGGCGGACAAGGCATCGACGACGTCGTAGCCCACTACGGGGGCCTGGTGGACACAATGCCCGTGCGGCCGTTGGTGATCGGCCACTCCTTCGGCGGCCTGATCGCACAGCGCCTGCTCGACGAGGGGCGCGCGTCGGCTGCCGTCGCGATCAGCCCCGCACCGATCCGGGGCGTGACCAAGCTCCCGCTCTCCCAGATCCGCTCGACGCTCCCGGTGCTGCGAAACCCCAAGAACCGTGACCGCGAGGTGACCCTCACCGAGCGGCAGTTCCGCTATGCCATCGCCAACGCCATCCCCCGCGACGAAGCCGGTGACTTATACCGTCGCTACGCGATTCCCGCTCCGGGCAAGCCACTGTTCGAGCTTGTTGCCGCAAAGAAGGATCCGCATTCACCGACAACGGTTGACGTGCGCAACGACGGTCGTGGCCCCTTGCTCATCATCGGCGGCGGCCGCGACCACATCGTCGCGGAGTCGGTGAGCCGCCAGGCCGCAGAACTGCAGTCGGCCTGCCGCGCCGTGACCGACTACCACGTGTTCGCCGACCGCGGGCATTCGCTGGTGATGGACTCGCGATGGCGCGAGGTCGCCGACTTCGTCCTCGGCTGGGTGGTCACGCACCCGGCGACCGAACCGGGCCGGGCGCAGGAGGTGCGGTCATGAGCCGCTATCTGGTCACCGGCGCGACCGGGAAAACGGGTGCCAACGTGGTGAAACTGCTGCGCGAGCAGGGCGCCCAGGTTCGCGCGCTGGTCCACCGTGTGGACGACCGATCCGCGAAGCTCGCCGGGCTCGGCGCCGAAGTCGTCGCCGGTGACCTTCGCGACCTCGATGAGGTGAGTACCGCCCTGAACGGCGTCACCGCGGCGTACTTCTGCTATCCCATCGACCCAGGTGGGTTGCTGGAGGCCACGGCAGTATTCGCACAGAGCGCCGCCGAGCAGGGCGTCCGGGCGGTGGTCAACATGTCTCAGATCAGCGCGCGACGCCAGGCACGCAGTCACGCGGCCCGCGATCACTGGCTCGGCGAACAACTGCTCGACCGCTTCGACTTCGCGACCACACATCTGCGACCCACCTTCTTCGCCGAATGGCTCACGTGGCAGTGGTCACGAGATGCCGAGGGTGGTGTACTTCGACTGCCGTTCGCCGACGGCAGACACGCTCCCATCGCCGCGGCTGACCAGGCACGGGTCATCGTAGCGATCCTGCGCGACCCCGCAGCCCATGATCGGGCGGTCTACCCGCTGTACGGCCCCGTCGAGTTCGACCACTACGAGATCGCGCGGGAAATGACTGCAGCACTGGGGGTTCGGGTGCGGTACGAACCCGTCGAAATCGCCGAGTTCGCGCAGGCCCTGCGCGCCCAGGGGCATGGCGACTTCCTCATTCAACACCTGACCAACGTGGCGCAGGACTACCGTGACGGCATTTTCGCCGGCACCAACGACGTCGTCGAATCCCTCACCGGCGCACCCGCGACCACGGTGCAAGCGTTCACGGCGGCCCACCGGGCGGCTTTTGACGATCCCGGGCAGGAGTCGTTCTGGCGCACGGTGCGCCCACTCTAGAACAGCGCGAACTGCTCGCCGTCGACGGTGGTATCGGTGAACTGATCGACACCGGTACCACCAACGACGCCGTTCACGCAGTCCATGAACTCGGTATCGGTGACGACGGGGACACCCAACTCCCGCGCCAGGAAGCCCTTGCCCTGTTCGGGGCTGTCGTCGTTGCAGATCACCAGCGAGGTCTCCGGGTCGACGGTGTCGCAATACGCCAGACCGGCGTGCAGGATCCGCTCCACCAGTTCTTCGTGCGTGCGGCGCACCTCCGCCGACAGCGCCACCCGCATGCCCTGCACCAGCGGCCGGCCGCTGATGTAGCGGCCCGGGTTGAGGTACGGGCAGGGCATCCGCGCGGCCAGCATCTTCAGTGGCCGCAGCTCGTCATGGGTGACGCGGCCGTTGGGCCAGGTCCTGCGGGTGACGGGACGCACCGGCAGCCAGATACCGCGCTCATGGGCGCGCTGCAGGGCCGGCTGCAACACCTGCGCCAGCACCGACGCGTCGTCGAATGCGTCGTGCGGCCGTAGTTGCGCGACACCCCAGTGCCGGGCGAGCGTCTCCAGGCGGAAGTTCTCCAGCTCGAGCCCGAGCCGCCGCGTGAGCTCGACAGTGCACATGACGGTTTCGGTGGGCAGTTCGGCGCCGATGAGTTCGGCTTCGGCGACCAGGAACGAGTAGTCGAAGGCGACGTTGTGCGCCACGAGGGTGCGGCCCTTCAGCAGTTGCACGACGTCGGCGGCGATGTCACCGAAGGTGGGCTGATCCTCGAGCATCTCGGCGGTGAGGCCGTGGACGTGGGTGGGCCCGGGATCAACACCGGGGTTGAGCAGGCTGACGACCGACTCCTCCACCCGCCCGTCCGCGTCGAGGGCCAGCGCAGCCAGGCTGATCACGCGGGCTTGGCCCGGGCTGAATCCCGATGTCTCGAGATCCACCACCACCCAGCCCTCTGCGGAGTCAGCCGCCGGTCGGCCCCATTCATGCCTCACGCAGCCAGGATGGCACGCGCCTCCGACAAACCGGGTTCTTCGTCGCGCTGTGGAAAACCGTGTCGACCGGGCGCCACTAAACTTCTCCCGGTGATCTCACCGCGAGGACGTGCCGCCCTGGCAGCAGGTGCCGGCGCGCGTTGGGCATCCCGGGTGACGGGCCGCGGCGCGGGCGCGATGATCGGTGGTCTGGTGGCCATGACGCTGGACAAGTCGATCCTGGGTCAGCTCGGCCGCGGTCGCCGTTCCGTTGTCGTGACCGGCACGAACGGCAAGTCGACCACCACCAGGATGACGGCGGCCGCATTGGCGACCGTCGGTCCCGTGGCCACCAACGCCGAAGGCGCCAACATGGACGCCGGACTCGTCGCCGCCCTGGCGTCGGCACGGACGGCAGACCTCGCCGCGCTCGAGGTCGATGAGATGCATGTGCCGCATGTGGCGGATGCGATCGAGCCGTCGGTCATCGTGCTGCTCAACCTGTCCCGCGATCAACTGGATCGGGTTGGTGAGATCAACCACATCGAGCGCACGCTCCGGTCCGGTCTCGCGCGCCACCCCGCTGCGGTTGTGGTCGCCAACTGTGACGACGTGCTGATGACCTCGGCCGCCTACGACAGCCCCGACGTCGTGTGGGTGGCCGCCGGCGGCGGTTGGGCCAACGACTCCGTCAGTTGCCCCCGCAGCGGCGAGATCATCGTCCGCGACGGCTCCCACTGGTACTCGACGGGCACCGATTTCAAGCGGCCCAGCCCGCAGTGGTGGTTCGACGACGAGTCCTTGTACGGGCCCGACGGGCTGGTGCTGCCCATGACGTTGGCGTTGCCCGGGACGGTGAACCGGGGTAACGCCGCCCAGGCCGTTGCGGCTGCGGTGGCCCTGGGAGCATCGCCGGCCGAGGCGGTGGCCGCGGTGTCGCTGGTCGACGAGGTGGCCGGCCGGTACCGCACGGTGCGCCTGGGTGCGCACACCGTCCGGGTGCTGCTGGCCAAGAACCCCGCCGGCTGGCAGGAGGCGCTGTCCATGATCGACAAGCAGGCGGCCGGCGTCGTCATCTCGGTCAACGGCCAGGTGCCCGACGGCGAGGACCTGTCGTGGCTGTGGGACGTCCGCTTCGAACATTTCGAGGGGACGTCGGTGGTGGCCGCCGGCGAGCGCGGCACCGATTTGGCGGTCCGGCTCGGCTACGCCGGCGTCGAGCACTCCTTGGTTCACGACACCGTCGCGGCCATCGCGTCATGCCCGCCCGGGCACGTCGAGGTAGTCGCCAACTACACCGCGTTCCTGGCGCTGAATCGGGTGCTCTCGTGACCGTCCGGATCGGGCTCGTGCTGCCCGACGTCATGGGCACCTACGGCGACGGCGGCAATGCGGTGGTGCTGCGGCAGCGACTGCTGTTGCGGGGCATCGACGCCGAGATCGTCGAGATCACGTTGGCCGATCCCGTGCCCTCCGAACTCGACCTGTACACCCTCGGCGGTGCCGAGGATTACGCGCAGCGGTTGGCCACCAAACACCTGCTGCGCTACCCCGGCCTGCAGCAGGCCGCTTCTCGGGGCGCGCCGGTGCTGGCGATCTGCGCGGCCATTCAGGTGCTCGGGCACTGGTATGAGACCTCGGCCGGTGAACGCGTCGAAGGTGTGGGCCTGCTCGATGTCACGACCTCACCGCAGGAGTCGCGCACCATCGGTGAGGTGGCGTCGACTCCGCTGCTCCAGGGACTGTCCGCACCTTTGACCGGATTCGAAAACCACCGTGGCGGAACCGTTTTGGGACCGGATGCCCGACCCTTGGCGGCGGTGACCAAGGGAGCGGGCAACCGCGCGGGTGACGGGTACGACGGTGCGGTTCAGGGCAGTGTCATTGCCACCTACCTGCACGGGCCGTGTCTGGCCCGCAATCCCGAACTGGCTGATCACCTGCTGGCGCAGGTGGTCGGCGAGCTCCCGCCGCTGGAGCTGTCCGAGGTGGACCGGCTTCGGCGCGAACGCCTGGCGGCGCCCCGCCGGGCCTAGGCCGACTCCCGCCCAAACCGACGCACGGGCCCGAAAGTGCGAGTGGGATACGGCATTTCGTCGGTCTCGGCGCGGCGGCGATAGGCCTCACGTGCCCGAATCTTGATTTCGGCGGGCCGGTCCTCTTTGATGACGCGCATCACCTGCCAATCCTGCGCCTCGATCCTCGGTATCCGCCTGAGGTCACGGACATAAGAAGGCCGGTCGGTGCGGTGGTGATCGCCGTCATACTCGACGGCAAGTTTGCGATCCCGCCAGCCCATGTCCAGGTGGGCGAACAACTCGAACCCGTCGTAAACCGGGATCTGCGTTTCCGGTATGGGCAGTCCGGCATCGATCAGCAGCAACCGCAGCCAGCTCTCCTTCAGCGACTCGGCGCCCGTGTCCACCAACGGCAGCAGTTCGCGCAACTGCCGGACACCGCGCGCCGGGCCGTAACGAATGATCAGGTTCTCGACATCCTCGACGCGGAAGGGCGCGGCCCGGCACAGCGCATCCAATCGGCCCAACGCGGCCGGTCTGTCGACATACCGGCCGATGTCGTAGGCGGTTCGCGTCGGTGTCGTCACCGGAATACCGCGGACGGTCATGACCTCGTCGTCGGCCACGCGGTCCGTGCGGACCAAGAGCCCCGACTGGCGACGTCGTTCATCGGCCAGAATCTCGATCAGCTGGTCGTCGTCGACAAACTCCGCACCATGCAGCGCTGAGGCCGCGACCCCGGTGATGACGCCGGTGCGGTCCGATGTGAGCCACGCACCCTGCGTCCGGTCGAACAGGTCCGGCTTGGCCCACTTCGGAACGTGGACGCCACGAAAGAGCGGGCGGTAGAAGCGTCGCAAGTCCTTCCGGGACAGACCGTCCCCGAGCGCCTCCCTGGCGAGAAATACCTCTGTCATGCGCGCATAGTGGTCCGTGGGTGTGACAGCGCGGCTGACCGCGCGCCGAGACCGACGAAATGCCGGATTCCACTCGAACAAATGGGCCCGTGTGTCGGTTTGGGCAAGTCCTAGATCAGGCCATCGCGCGGCGGCCGGCCAGGGCGCGGCCCAGGGTCAGCTCATCGGCGAATTCCAGGTCACCACCCATCGGCAGGCCGGACGCGATCCGGGTGACGGTCAGCCCCGGGATGTCGCGGAGCATCCGCACCAGGTAGGTGGCCGTGGCCTCGCCCTCGGTGTTGGGGTCGGTGGCGATGATGACCTCGGTGATGTCGACCCCGTCGACGCGCTCACCGATGCGGTTCAACAGTTCCCGGATCCGCAACTGCTCGGGCCCCACCCCCGACAACGGATCCAGCGCCCCGCCCAGTACGTGGTAGCGGCCGCGGAATTCGCGGGTGCGTTCGACGGCCTGGACGTCCTTGGGTTCTTCGACGACGCACACCATCGTCCCGTCCCGACGCGGGTCACCGCAGATCCGGCAGCGCTGCGCATCGGAGACGTTGCCGCACACCTCGCAGAAAGTGACGCCGTCGCGGATCCGGCCCAGCACCGCGGTCAACCGGTCGATATCCGGCGGCTCCACCGACAACAGGTGGAAAGCGATCCGCTGCGCGCTCTTGGGGCCGACGCCGGGCAGCTTGCCCAGCTCGTCGATCAGATCCTGGACGGGGCCCTCAAACATTCCGGGACAATCTCAGAATCCCGGCAGACCCAGGGCGTCGCCCATTCCGGCCAACCCGCCCAGCCGGCTCTTCGCCAAGGCGGCCACCTGGTTGGACGCGTCGGCGAACGCGCCGACGATCAGGTCCTGCAGAGTCTCGATGTCCTGCGGATCGACGACTTTGGGGTCGATCGCGATACCCGTGACTTCACCGCTGCCCTTGATGGTCACCTGGACCAAGCCACCGCCGGCCTGCCCGTGCACCTCGGTGTTGGCGAGTGCCTCCTGCGCTTCCATCACCTGCTGCTGCATCTGCTGCGCCTGAGCCAGCAGTGCTGACATATCGGGCGTGCCTCCGGGTTGCATGACAGTCCCCTTGCATCTTGATTTCGTGTTGGTCTCGACTGCGGCGTGATGGGCTTTTGCCCTTTCAAGCCTAGACGCCCGGCCGCTACGGTGACGCCGTGCCAGTGCCAGCCTGTCTGCGTGTCGGGGCCGCGATGGTCACCGGTGTGCTCGTCGCCGCGTCCGTGATCACTGCGTCCCCCGCTTCGGCCTTACCCGCAGGCGTCGCCGGCAAGATCGTCTTTCTCGATCCGGGGCACAACGGCGCCAACGACGCCTCGATCAGCAGGCAGGTGCCGACCGGACGAGGCGGCACCAAGGATTGCCAGGCCAGCGGCACTTCCACCGATGAGGGTTACCCCGAGCACTCGTTCACCTGGGAGACCACCCTGCGCGTCCGGCAGGCGCTGACCGCCCTCGGCGTGCGCACCGCGATGTCCCGCGGCAACGACAACGCGCTGGGGCCCTGCGTCGACGAACGCGCCGCCATGGCCAACCAGTTGCAGCCCGATGCCATCGTGTCGATCCACGCCGACGGCGGACCGGCCACCGGCCGGGGGTTCCACGTGCTGTATTCGTCGCCCCCGCTGAACAACGCGCAGGCCGGTCCCTCGATCCGGTTCGCGCAGTTGATGCGCGACCAGCTGCAGGCCTCAGGGCTCCCGCCGTCGAACTACATCGGCCAGGGCGGTCTGAACCCGCGCTCCGACATCGCCGGCCTCAACCTGGCGCAGTACCCGTCGATCCTGGTCGAGCTGGGCAACATGAAGAACCCCGCCGACAAGGCGCTGATCACCACCCCGGAGGGCCGGCAGAAGTACGCCGACGCCGTGGTGCGCGGCGTCGTCGCGTTCCTGCAGACGGGCTAGCCCTCTACCTGCTTCTTGAGGTTCTCCAGCACCTCGGCCTGGATCTTCTTGAGGCCCAGCGGCGCGAACGTCTTCTCGAAGAAGCCCTTGACCCCGCCGGCGCCGGTCCACGACGTCTTGGTGGTGACGGTCGAGCCGGTGCCCGCGGGAGCCACCGTCCAGTTGGTGATGAGAGACGAGTTGGCGTCCTTCTCGATGACGGTGCGCCCGGCCACGTCGACGCTGGCCTTCACCACACGGGAGCGCGACTTGGTGGCCTGCAGTTTCCAGGTGACGACGGTGCCCGCGCCGTGCCCACCTTCGAGCACCTTGTACTCGCTGTAGTGCTCGGAGAGAATCTTCGGCCGGACGTTCTCGTAGTCGGCGACGGCGGCCAGAACCGCCTCCGGCGTGGCGTTGATCAGGACCGTGCTGGCCGCGCTGACCTGTCCCATCAGGTAAAACTCCTCTGTCGCGAAATCGTGACGCTCGGTGCACAGCCGTGCGGTCGCATCGGCCGTAGTCCCGGACTAGCGTATATGCGTGTCTGTTCCCGTAGCCGACGCACGTTCCGCTCACGCTTCCGGCGTCGAGCGGTTACTGGCTAGCTACCGCGCCATCCCGTCCACCGCCACCGTCCGCCTCGCCAAACCAACGTCCAATCTGTTCCGGGCCCGCGCCAAGCGCGACGCTCCCGGTCTCGACACCTCGGGACTGACGGGGGTCATCTCGGTGGACGCCGAGGCCCGCACCGCCGACGTGGCCGGTATGTGCACCTACGAGGACCTGGTGGCGGCGACGCTGCCGTACGGGTTGTCACCGTTGGTGGTGCCGCAACTCAAGACGATCACCCTCGGCGGCGCCGTCACCGGGCTCGGGATCGAATCCACGTCGTTCCGCAACGGGTTGCCGCATGAGTCGGTGCTGGAGATGGACATCCTCACCGGCACCGGCGAGATCCTCACCGCGTCCCCCGAGCAGAATCCGGACCTCTTCCGGGCGTTCCCGAATTCGTATGGCACCCTTGGTTACTCGGTTCGGTTACGCATCGAGCTGGAGCAGGTCAAACCGTTCGTCGCGCTCAAACATCTGCGTTTCCACTCGTTGACGGACCTGATGTCGGAGATGGACCGCATCGTCGAGACCGGCGGCCACGACGGCACGCGGGTGGACTACCTCGACGGCGTGGTGTTCACCGCCGACGAGTCCTACCTGATCCTCGGGATCCAAACTGCCACACCGGGTCCTGTCAGCGATTACACAGGAAACGACATCTACTATCAGTCGATCCGTCACGAATCGGGGGAAAAGCACGACCGTTTGACCATTCACGACTACCTGTGGCGCTGGGACACCGACTGGTTCTGGTGCTCACGGGCTTTCGGCGCGCAGAACCCCCGGATCCGTCGGTTGTGGCCGCGCCGCTACCGCCGAAGCAGCTTCTACTGGAAGCTGATCGGGTACGACCAGCGATTCGACATCGCCGACAGGATAGAGAAGCGAAACGGCCGCCCACCGCGCGAAAGGGTGGTACAGGACATCGAAGTGCCCATCGAGCGCACCGCCGAGTTTCTCGAGTGGTTCCTTGCCGAAGTACCCATCGAACCGATCTGGCTGTGCCCCTTGCGGTTACGCGGCCCCGAGAGCTGGCCGCTCTACCCGATCCGTCCTGGTCACACCTATGTCAATGTCGGCTTCTGGTCCTCGGTGCCCGTCGGCCCCGAAATCGGGTACACCAACAAACTGATCGAACGGAAAGTCAGCGCGCTGGACGGGCATAAGTCGCTGTACTCGGACGCTTATTACTCAGAGGATGAGTTCGACGACTTGTACGGCGGCGAGGCCTACAAGACGGTGAAGAAGACCTACGATCCAGATTCACGGCTGCTCGATCTGTATGCGAAGGCGGTGCAACGACGATGACGCTGTTCAAAGACCCTGCCCCGGCCAAGCCGGCCAAGTTCACGTTGGCGGAGATCCTCGAGATTTTCACCGCCGGTGGCGAACTCCCCTTGAAGTTCACCGCCTATGACGGAAGCACGGCGGGCCCAAAGAACGCCGACCTGGGGCTTGATCTGCTCACCCCCCGGGGCACCACCTATCTGGCTACCGCACCCGGCGATCTGGGCCTGGCCCGCGCCTACATCGCCGGTGACCTCGATGCCCGCGGCGTGCACCCCGGTGATCCGTATCCGTTGCTCAAGGCACTCAGCGACAAGCTGAACTTCAAGCTCCCCCCGGCCCGCACGCTGGCCGCCATCGTCCGCTCCATCGGCATCGAGCATCTCAAGCCCATCGCGCCGCCGCCGCAGGAGGCGCTGCCACGCTGGCGGCGCGTCGCAGAGGGGCTGCGGCACAGCAAGACTCGTGATGCCGAGGCCATTCACCACCACTACGACGTGTCGAACGCCTTCTATGAGTGGGTGCTCGGCCCGTCGATGACCTACACGTGCGCCTACTACCCCGACGCCGACGCCTCACTGGAAGCGGCGCAGGACAACAAGTACCGCCTGGTGTTCGAGAAGCTGCGGCTCAAGCCCGGCGATCGACTGCTGGACGTCGGCTGCGGCTGGGGCGGCATGGTGCGCTACGCGGCCCGGCACGGCGTCAAGGTCATCGGCGCCACCTTGTCCGCCGAGCAGGCGGCCTGGGCGCAGAAGGCCATTGCCGACGAGGGTCTGGCGGACCTGGCCGAGGTGCGTCACACCGATTACCGCGACGTGCGGGAATCCCAGTTCGACGCGGTGTCCTCGATCGGGCTCACCGAACACATCGGGGTGCACAACTACCCGTCGTACTTCCGGTTCCTGCAGTCGAAACTGCGCCCCGGCGGGTTGCTGCTCAACCACTGCATCACCCGGCCCGACAACAGAACGGGGGCGGCTGCCGGCGGTTTCATAGACCGCTACGTGTTCCCGGACGGTGAGTTGACCGGCTCGGGCCGCATCATTTCCGACGCCCAGGACGTCGGGCTCGAAGTGGTGCACGAGGAGAACTTGCGCCACCACTATGCGATGACCCTGCGCGACTGGTGCCGCAACCTCGTCGAACACTGGGATGAGGCGGTTGCCGAGGTCGGGTTGCCGACAGCCAAGGTCTGGGGCCTGTACATGGCCGGATCTCGTTTGGGCTTCGAATCGAATGTGGTGCAGCTGCACCAGGTTCTGGCGGTCAAGCTCGACGGCAAGGGTAGCGACGGCGGCCTGCCGCTGCGGCAGTGGTGGACCGCCTAGGTCCTTCGTCGCCGCCTCGGCGACCGGCCTAACCCTCGATCTTGCGGGCGCCCAACTCGTTCTGCAGTAGCTCCAACGCCACTTCTTCGGGGTCGCGCCGCGGCACCGACACCGAGTCGGCGGCTTCAGCCAGCATGGCGTCTTCTTCGGCGCGCTCGGCGGCCTGCTGCTCAACGGGATCCGGCGCGGGCGCTGCCGCGGCGGTCTGCGCCGCCGGCGCACCCGCGGGCCCGCCCGGTTCACACCGCACCCGCCAGTTCACCCCGAGGGCGTCCTTGAGGGCCTCACGGATGACGTCGGTGTTGCGCTGTTCGCAGAGTCGCTTGGCCAGCGGCGCCGACTCGTGGCTCAGCACCAGCGTGTCCCCGTCGACCGCCCGCACGGTTGCGCCGGTCAGCATCACCTCGGTGGTGCGGCTGCGCTGACGGACTTTCTCGCGCACGGTGGTCCACATGCTGCGGACCGCAGCCGCGTCGGGTTCGCCGGCGACCGATGCTGCGGCAGGCGCAGGCGTGGGAGCAGGCGCCGGGGTGGGTGCGGGTGCCGGCGGCGTAGGTGCCGGAGTGGGCACCGGTGCCGGCGGTTCGACCGGTGCTGCCGGGGCGACGGACTCGGGTTCGGGCCGACGGACCGGCGGCGGGGCGACGGGCGGAGCCGGCGCGGGTGGTGCGACTGCCGCTGGTGGGGCGACTGGCGCGGGTGTGGGCTCGGGGGCCGGCGCCGGCGTTTCGGCTTGCGCACTCTTGCGCACGAACTGCCGCCCGCTGGGCGCGGCGGGCTGTCCCACTGCGGCCTCACCGGCGGGAATGGACATGTCGAGCCGGGTTTCGATGCGTTCCACCCGTTGCAGTAGGGCGGCCTCGGTGTCGCTGGCCGAGGGCAGCAGCAGCCGCGCGCACACCACCTCGAGAAGCAGCCTGGGCGCGGTGGCCCCGCGCATCTCGCCCAGACCTGCGTGCACCACTTCGGCGTACCGGGTCAGCGTCGCGGTACCGATCCGGTCGGCCTGCGAGCGCATCTTCTCCAGCTCGTCCTCCGGCGCATCCACCACCCCGCGGGCGGCGGCGTCGGGAACCGCTTGCAGCACAATGAGATCGCGGAAGCGCTCCAGCAGGTCGGTGGCGAACCGACGGGGGTCGTGGCCGGCGTCGATCACCGATTCGACCGCACCGAACAGCGCAGCGGAATCATTGGCGGCCAACGCCTCGACCGCGTCGTCGATCAGCGCGACGTCGGTGGCTCCCAGCAGAGACAGCGCCCGCTGGTAGACGACGCGGTTGCCTTCGGCACCGGCCAGCAGCTGATCCAGCACGCTGAGGGTGTCACGAGGCGAACCACCTCCGGCCCGAATCACCAGCGGATACACCGCGTCGTCCACATCGACGCTCTCGCTGGCGCAGATGGATTCGATCAGGGTGCGCATGGTGCGCGGTGCCAGCAGCCGGAACGGATAGTGGTGGGTGCGCGACCGGATGGTGGGCAGCACCTTTTCCGGTTCGGTGGTGGCGAAGACGAAAATCAGGTGTTCCGGCGGTTCCTCGACGATCTTGAGCAGCGCGTTGAAGCCCGCCGTGGTGACCATGTGCGCTTCGTCGATGATGAAGATGCGGTAGCGCGACTGGGCCGGGGCGTAGAACGCGCGGTCCCGGAGTTCGCGGGTGTCGTCCACACCGCCGTGGCTGGCCGCGTCGAGTTCCACGACGTCGACGTTGCCGGGCCCGTTGGGGGCCAGCGCGACGCATGAGTCACACACCCCGCACGGCGTGGGCGTCGGCCCCTCGACACAGTTCAGCGAGCGCGCAAGGATGCGCGCCGAGGACGTCTTACCGCAGCCTCGCGGACCGGAGAACAGATAGGCGTGGTTGATGCGGCCGGCCTCCAGCGCCACGGACAGTGGTGCGGTGACGTGTTCCTGCCCCACCACCTCGGCGAACGTCGCCGGTCGGTATTTGCGATAGAGAGCCACGGAAGCAGGCTACCTAGAGGGTCCGACTAGTTCAGTCGTAGACCGGCCCTGCCTCCCCGGCTCCTTCGTCGCCGCATCGGCGACCGGGCTAGTCACGGGCCAGCAGCGACTCGGTGGCCGCCAACAGGGTGCAGGTCGCCAGTCCGTCGATCGCATCCCGCAGTTCCGGTTCCGAGGGGAAGGTCGGTGCGATGCGAATGTTCTTGTCGTCCGGGTCTTTTCGGTACGGGAACGCCGCACCCGCCTCGGTCACCGCGATCCCGGCGTCTTTGGCCAGCGCGATGGTCCGCTTGGCGGTGCCGGGAAGCACGTCGAGGCTGACGAAGTACCCGCCCTTGGGGTCGGTCCAGGACGCCACCTTGGAGTCGCCGAGTCGGTCGTCGAGGATCTCGGCCACGAGTGCGAATTTCGGCGCCAGGAGCTGCTGATGCTTCTGCATGTGCAACCGCACCCCGTCGGCGTCACCGAAGAACTTGAGGTGGCGCAGCTGGTTCACCTTGTCCGGGCCGATGGTCTTCTTGGCCGCGTACTGCAGGTACCAGGCGATGTTGCCCAGGGAACCACCGAAGAAGCTGACGCCGGCACCGGCGAAGGTGATCTTCGACGTCGAGGCGAACACATATGGACGGTTGGGGTTGCCGGCCGTGGCCGCCAGCCCGAGCACGTCGACCTGACGCAGGAAATCATGGGTGAGGGTGTGCACCGCATACGCGTTGTCCCAGAACAGCCGGAAATCCGGTGCGGCCGTGCGCATCTGCACCAGACGCCGGACCACCTCCCAGGAGTACACCGCGCCGGTGGGATTGGAGTACACCGGGACGCACCACATGCCCTTGATCGCGGGGTCGACGGCGACCAGTTCTTCGATCAGGTCGACGTCGGGTCCATCCTCGCGCATCGGGACGGGAACCAGTTCGATGCCCATGGTCTCGGTGATGGCGAAGTGCCGGTCATAGCCCGGCGAGGGGCACAGGAACTTCACGCCGCCGTCTCGCAGGTCCTCGATCCAGGGCCGGGGCGAATCGACCGCACCGTGGAGCAACGAGAACACCACGACGTCGTGCATCATTTCGAGGCTGGCATTGTTGCCGGCGATCAGATTCTGAACCGGGATACCGAGCAGCTCACCGAAGATGGCCCGCAGCTCGGGCAGGCCGTGCAGACCGCCGTAATTGCGGGTGTCGGTGCCTTCGCCGTCGCGGTAGGCACCCGCGCCGGGCAGGGCGAGCAGCGCATCGGAGAGGTCGAGCTGATTCGGGGACGGCTTGCCGCGGGTCAGATCCAGGGTCAGCTTCTTGGCTTGCAGTTCGGCGTAGTTGCGCTGCTGCTGCTCGTGCTCGGCAACCAACTCGTCGCGGCCGAGGGAAAGGAACGACACCTGGGGCCTTTCACGGCGGGGTGAACATGAAGGGGACCCCGCGCACCCGCCAGAGCCCATTGACCCTTGCTGCCTTCCGGCCCTGGGGGAGTTCACAGGATAGACGCCGCGCGGGGTCCGTAGAGAGTGTAATACCCAGCGGAGCGCCGGCTGACCACACTGCTGCCGGAAGGCCTCCGACCTGCGCGCACGTCAACGATTCTGGCCTTCGGGGGTGACTCGGTTACCATGACCGACGGAGGATTCGCCTAGTGGCCTATGGCGCTCGCCTGGAACGCGGGTTGGGTTAACAGCCCTCAGGGGTTCAAATCCCCTATCCTCCGCACTTCGGTTCCGGGGTGTCGACCCGCAGAGGGCGGCACCCCGGAACCCAACCCAAGGAGGGGTATGCGCCGCGGGATCGCTGTGTCATGGCATGCACTGTCTTTCCTTCTCGCCGCGATTCTGTACTTCGTCTTCGTCCTGCCGCGTTGGTGGGAACTCATGGGCGATGTCTCCCACACCGTGGGAACCACCCTGCGCATCATCACCGGGGTCCTGATCGGGCTGACCGCCCTGCCGGTGGCACTCAACCTCGTCAAGGCCCGTAAGCCGGAGTTCGGCACCCCGCAGCTCGCGCTGACGCTGCGGGTCTGGTCGGTCGTGGGCCATGTGCTGGCCGGTGTGCTGATCGTCGGGACCGCCGTCACCGAGATCTGGGTGACGCTGGAATCCGCCGGTCAGTGGCTGTTCGGCGTGTACGGCGCCGCCGCGGCCATCGCCGTGCTCGGCGCCGCGGCCTTCTATCTGGCGTTCGTCGCCGAGACGCCGCCACCTCCACCGAAACCCCTCAAGCCGAAGAAGGCGAAGACGGCGAAGGCCGACGAGGCCGTCTCCGACGACGAGGAGACTCCGGCCGAGGAAGCCGTCGAGGACAAGCCGGCAGACGAGACCGCCGAGGACAGCCCGGCCGAGGTCTCGGTCGAGGACACTCCCGCGGGAGAGAGCGCAGACGAGCCGGAAGCAGAACCCGCCGCCGCGGGTGGTCGGTTGCGGAACCGTCGCCCGTCCGGCAAGAGCCGGGGCCGCTCCGGCGGCGTGGCCGTTTCCGAAGACTGACATCCCCGGAATTCACGCCCGCGACAGATCGGGCCTCCCTATGCTGAGCGAGTGCTCAACACATCGTCTTATCGCGTCGTCCAATGGACGACAGGCAACGTCGGCAAGAGCTCGGTAGCGGCGATCGCCAAGAACCCCACTCTCGAACTCGTCGGCTGCTACGCCTGGTCACAGGACAAAGTGGGCCGCGACGTCGGCGAGCTCGCCGGTATCGAACCGCTCGGGGTCACCGCGACCAACGACATCGACGCCCTCTTGGCGCTCAAACCGGACGTCGTGGTCTACAACCCGATGTGGATCGACGTCGACGAACTGGTCCGCATCCTGTCCGCGGGCATCAACGTGGTGGCCACCGCGTCGTTCATCACCGGCCACAACCAAGGTGAGGGCCGCGCCAGAATCGCCGAAGCGTGCGAACGCGGCGGTGCCACCATGTTCGGCTCGGGCATCAGTCCCGGTTACGTCAATCAGCTGTCGGTGGTGGCCGCAGGTATCTGCGACCGAGTGGATCGGATCACCGTCAACGAGGCGGCCGACACCACGTTCTACGATTCCCCGGCCACCGAGAAGCCCGTCGGTTTCGGCCGGCCCATCGACGATCCCGAGTTGCCCGCGATGACCGCGCATGGCACCGGGGTGTTCGGCGAGGCGGTGCGGATGGTCGCGGACGCACTCGGCATCGAACTCGACGAGGTGCGCTGTGATGCCGAGTACGCGCAGACCACCGCGGATCTGGATCTGGGTTCGTGGACCATCGGCGCGGGGTGTGTGGCCGGGGTGTACGCCAGCTGGAAGGGGATCGTCGCGGGTGAGACGCGAGTCGAGATCAATGTCCGGTGGCGCAAGGGACAGACGCTCGAGCCCGACTGGAAGATCGATCAGGACGGCTGGGTGATCGAGGTTGCCGGCCGGCCGACCGTGACGATGAAGGTCGGTTTCCTGCCGCCGCCGGACTTCGAGGCGACGACCTTGGAGGAGTTCATGGTGCTCGGGCACATCATGACGGCCACCCCTCCGCTGAACGCCATCCCGGCCGTGGTGGCCGCGACACCCGGCATCGTCACCTACAACGATTTGCCGCTGATCCTGCCCCGCGGGGTGGTGCCGCGGTAGCTGCTCGCGTTTCTGCTCGGGGCTGCCAGGCAATATGGTCACGTAACGAATCGATCCCCTGGCCCGAGAGGCAAGTAATGGCCGCGTACCGACCACGTCTTCGTGCCCGCTTCCTGCTGGGGCTGATCAGTGCTGTCCTGATGGCGCTCGTCGTCCCGCTGGGCGGCGGCGCTGTCGCGCACGCCGAGCCGGCGCCCATCGAGAACAGCCTGGTGCAGATCTCCACCCGGGTCGATTTCCAGGGCATCGTCGGCAACGGCACGGGCATCGTCCTGACGCCCGAGGGCGTGGTGCTCACCAATCACCACGTGATCCAGGGCGCCGACTCCATCCGGGCGCTGACACTGAGCAACGGCCAGACCTACGACGCCGACGTGCTGGGCTACGACCGCAATGACGACGTCGCACTGATCCAGTTGCGCGGTGCCTCCGGCCTGATCCCCGCCCCGCTGGGCGACTCGGCGAACCTGCGGGTGGGCGAGCCCGTCACGACACTGGGCAACGCCAACGGCACCGGCAACCCCCTGACTCGCGAGCAGGGCGCGGTCACCGCACTGGGCGAGACCATCAACGCCGAGGACGAGCTGACCGGCAGCTCGCACAGCCTCGACAACCTGATCGAGTCATCGACGAACCTGCGTTCCGGTGACTCGGGCGGCGCGCTGGTCAATGGCGCCGGCCAGGTGGTCGGCCTCAACGCCGCCGCCACCTACAACTTCCGGCTCAACGGTGAGTCCACCCCGGGTGGGCAGGGCTACGCCATCCCGATCAACGACGCGCTGGGCATCGTGAACCAGATCCGGTCCGGCCAGGGCACGGCCGAGGTGCACATCGGGCCCTCGGCGATTCTGGGCGTCGGCGTGAACGCGGTCGAAGAGGGTGACGGACTACCGATCCAGTCGGTGTTGCGCGGCGGCCCGGCCGATCTGACCGGCCTGCGCCCCGGCGACACTCTGCTGCGCATCGACGGCGTGCCGATCACCTCGGCCAACGCGTTGACCGGCGTGCTGGATCAGCGGTACCCGGGCAACAACATCGAGGTGGTGTGGCGGGACCGCGCCGGTATCGAGCGGGTGGGCCGCACCGTTCTCACCAGCGGCGCCACCAGCTGAGCCGGCGCGGCGATCGACACAGGGCTCAGCCGTCTGAGTTCTGAATCACCGTCGCGGACGGGAATTTTCAGCGAAGTCAGTGCAGCAGACCGACTACTTCCTGCCACCCTGCGGTAAATCTCTGCCAGCGGAAATCAATTCCGCAGCCCTGCTGGTTGGACCAGTCATAACGGATCGGCTCCCCTCCCGAACCGCGACGACAATCGAACCGCGCAGAGAGAAGAACACCATGAAGAACCTCGGATTCGCCACCATCGCCGCTACCGCTCTGACCGCCGGAGCGCTGGGTCTCGCCGCCCCCGCACTGGCCGCCCCCACCGCGGGCAACGCCCAGGACACCATCGCCAGCCTGGAGAGCCAGGGCTACAAGGTGGTCGTGAACCGCATGAGCATGGCCCCCCTGAGTGAGGCCACTGTGGTCTCCGTCGGCGAGGGCCCGGCCTTCACCCACAACGTCGCCGCGGACGGCAGCAGCAGCGACTACTCCGTGCCCGTCAGCACCCGCACCATCTACGTGAACGTGCGCTGACACCAACACCACTGAGGACGGCACCCCAGCGATGGGGTGCCGTCTTTGCGTTCACACCGCGGCGAGCGTGCGGCTCTCGCGGACCTGCCGGTCGCGGAAGTACCCGCGGTCAGCCGCGACGGTGGCCAACAGCTCACGCAGCTGGGCCCGGCCGCGATGGATCCGGGACATGACAGTGCCCAGCGGCGTACCCATGATGTCGCTGATCTGCTTGTAGGTGAATCCCTCGACGTCGGCGTAATACACCGCCATCCGAAACTCCTGCGGCAGTGCGTTCATGGCGTTCGAGATGTCATGGTCGGGCAACGACTCCAACACCTGCATCTCCGCCGAGCACAGTGCTCTGGTCGAACATTCGGCGGCGGCCGACTGCCGGTCGGTCAGTTCGCCGGTGGGCAATTCGACGGGCCGCCGCTCCTGTTTGCGGTAGCTGTTGATGTAGGCATTGGTCTGAATGCGGAAGAGCCAGCTCTTCAGATTCGTTCCCTGCTCGAAAGTCCGGAAGCCTCGGTAGGCCCGGATCATGGTCTCCTGCACGAGGTCTTCGGCGTCGGCACGCTGCCGGGTCATGCGCATGGCCCCGCCGTAGAGCTGGTCCAGGAACGGAACCACCTCGCGCTCGAAACGCGCCGCTGTTTCGGCGTCGGTCTCGTCGAGGGTGTTGGTGTCGTTGTCGGTGTTCGCCTTCAAGACGGTGATACATCGCATGGTGTGCCCCTTGGTCCGGTGGTGCGGGCGGGCGAGGCCGGATTGGCCCGCCGTTTTCCGTACCACCAGATTCGCAGCGACGGCGGCACCTTCGCGTCGGTGAAAGCCACCCATACCGTCGCCGACCGTTACCGACCCGACCGTGGCCGGGCGCGGCATCGGGGCTCGCTACGGTGAATTCCACCTATACCGGCGAGGCCGGACTTGCTCACGTACGCCGATTGCCGTCCTCGTCCCAGTGCTCGGCGACTTTCTTGCTCGGCTGCACCCGTGGCGGCTCCCCCGGCATCTTCGGGTAACTGGGCGGGTACGGCATGTCGCCGAGGCCGCGCTCCTCGTCGGCGGCCACCATGTCCAGCAGCGGCTGCAGTGACTGGACTGTCTCTTCCATGGCCGCCCACGGATCATCCCGGCTCGCAACGAGATCGGGCACCGTTGCCATGGTGTAGTCATCCGGGTCGGCGTCGGCCAGGTCCGCCCAGGACAGCGGCGTCGACACCGTGGCGATCGGGGTCCGTCGTACCGAGTACGGCGAGGCCATGGTGCGGTCACGGGCGTTCTGGTTGAAGTCGATGAAGATGCGCTGACCCCGGTTTTCTTTCCACCACGAGGTGGTGACGAGATCCGGGGCACGACGCTCGAGCTCGCGCGCCAGGGCGATACCGGCCCGCCGGACGGCGATGAAATCCCATTCCGCGGCGATGCGGAGGTACACGTGTACCCCCCTGCCGCCGGAGGTCTTGGCGTAACCGGCCAAACCCAACTCGTCCAAGAGCGGCTTGAGCACCTCGCAGGCCACTGTGCGGGCCTCGACGAAGCCGGTGCCGGGCTGGGGGTCCAGGTCGATGCGCAGTTCGTCCGGATGCTCGACGTCGGGGCAGCGCACCTGCCACGGGTGAAACGTCACGGTGCCCATCTGCGCGGCCCACACGATGGCCGACGGGTGGGTGATCTTGAGCGCGTCCGCGGTGCGGCCGGACGGGAAGGTGACCTGGCAGGTCTGCAGATAGTCGGGGTGTTTCTGTGGCACCCGCTTCTGGTAGATCTCCTCACCGTCGATGCCGTCGGGGAAGCGCTGCAGGTGGGTGGGCCTGTCACGCAGCGTGTGCATCATCGGCCCGGCCAGCGACACCGCCCGGTAGTACTGGACCAGACTCGCTTTCAGGCCGTCGGACCCGAGCTCGGGGAAGTACGGCTTGTCCGGGCTGGTGAGCCGGACCTTGACCCCGTCGACATCCAATTCTTGTGCAGCAGTCGCCATTTCAGGATTTCTCCAGACCGTCGCCTTTTTCAAGGACATCGTAGAGGTCATAGTTCAGCGGCACATCGAGCTGCCCGAACGTGCAACTCGCGGGGTCCCGGTCGGGGCGCCACCGGCGGAACTTCACCGCGTGCCGGAACCGCCGGCCAGCCCGAGCTGAATCCCCCATCGCTCCGCTCGCCCCTGAGCTGCCCTCCATCTGGTCGTAGGCCACCTCCGCGACCTTCTCCGGCCGCACCGGGATCCAGCGCTTGTCGGCCGCGGAATTCCAACGGCTGGGATCGCCTTCACGCACCTCGTCGCCCTCGCGCAGCGGCTCGAGATCGGCGAGCAGCTTCACCCGGTCCTTCACCGAGAACGACGCCGCGCCGCCCACCATCTGGAGCTCACCGTCATCGCGGTAGAGGCCCAGCAGAATCGACCCCACCCCCTCACCGCTTTTGTGGATGCGGTATCCCATTGCCACGCAGTCGGCGTCCCGCGCGTGTTTGATCTTCACCATCTCCCGTTTGCCGGGCAGGTAAGCACCGTCGAGCCGTTTGGCGATCACGCCGTCCAGTCCGGCTCCTTCGAAGGTGGTCAGCCACTGTTGTCCCACGTCCGGGTCTTCGGTGGTGCGGGTGACGTGACACCAGGTCGTGGTGTTCACCGACTCGAGCAGGGTCTCCCGGCGCATCCGGAACGGCTCCCGGAGCAGCGACCGGTCCCCGGTGGCCAGCGCGTCGAACCCGATGAAATGGGCGGGGGTTTCCTTGGCCAGTAGCTTGATCCGGCTCTCGGCGGGGTGGATGCGCTGACTCAGGGATTCCCAGTCCAGCCGGATCCGGCCGTCGATCTCCCGGGGCACCACCACCTCGCCGTCGAGCACGCAGCGTGAGGCGAGCTCGTCGCGCAGCGCGTCCACCATCTCCGGGAAGTACCGGCCGAGGTCCTTGCCGCTGCGCGAGATCAGCGCCACCTCGTCACCGTCGCGGAACACCAGCGCCCGTCTAGTTGACTGAACTTCGGCGAGCCTGCCGGTGGGGTGGGTGCAGCGGGCGGAGGATCCGGTAATGGGCGAGTTGGGACGGGTGGAGTCAGCCGAGTCCGGCCTGCCGTGGCGGGTGATCTTCCCCGATGTCGAGCACGTGGGTGCCACGTCGTACCTGCGGGAGCTGGCGGCGTCGGATTGCAGTCCACTCACAGTTCGAAGTTACGCGTTCGACCTGCTGCGGTGGTTCCGGTTCCTCCACGAACGCCTGATCGATTGGGAGCGAGCCGAACGGGTCGACGTCCGCGCGTTCGTCGAGCACCTGCGGGCGGTGCCCAATCCGCAGCGGTTGCGCCGACGTGCGGATGCGCCGCTGCCGGGGTCGGTGAACGCGGTGACCGGCAAGACGGAGTTGTCGGGCAAGTACGCGCCTCGCACCATCAATCATCAACTGTCGGTCTTGTTCGGGTTCTACGAACACGCCTGTGCCGCCGACCTGGGTCCGTTGGTGAATCCAGTTCCTGCACAGCGTGCTAGGCATGGTGGTCGGCCGCATGCTCACCACAACCCGATGGAAGACTTTGCGGTCTTCCGGCGCGCGAACTATCGGCAGAAGACCCCCCGGCCGGCGTGGCGGGCGATCCCTGATGATGCTGCCGCAGCTCTGTTCAACGCGCTGCGCAGTCACCGCGACCGAGCGCTGGTGAGTTTCTATCTGTCCTCAGGCGTTCGCGCGTCGGAGCTGTTGGGCCTGCGTCACGGCGATCTGGATGCCGGCCGATACACAATCACGGTGACCAGTAAGGGAAGCCGCGTGCGGGAGACGGTGCCGGCTTCGGTGGACTCGTTCGTGTGGCTGGCGCTCTACCTGGCCGAGCAACCACCTATGCGGCCTGGCGCCCCGGTGTGGTGGACCCGACGCTCCCGCCCGGCACCGCTGAACTACCACGCCATGCGCGCGGTGCTGCGCCGCGCCAATGCCAGCTTGGGCGCGAACTGGTCATTGCACGACTTTCGCCATACCGCCGCTGCGCGGATGCTGGCTGATCCCGCGTTCACGCTGGTCGATGTGCAGACCGTCTTGCGGCATGCCAGCGTGACGACCACTCAGATCTACACCCAGCCTCGCCTGGAAGACCTGATTGGCAAGGTCTTGGAGCATCATGCCCGGCCGAAAGCGGGCATGGCGACCATCGAACCCGCCTACGACGCCGCGGCGGTCCGAGAACTATTGGGGCTGCCGACTTGAGCACCGAGGACACTCGGTCACCGCAACGCCGGCAGGCCGCCGCGACGCGCCGTACGATGAGCCCACAGGTCCAACTGTTGTCACGGCCCGATTCACCGCACCTGCAAGCGATCCCAGCAGACAGCCGGTTCGGCCCCGCCGGCCTGGTACGGCACCTGTCGGGCTACGACGCCAACCATGAGCCGCCACCGCTGCCAAAGGGCGCTCGCGGTGCGGCGATGCAACACCGCACCATTACCGAGTTGTGCGACGTCGTAACCGAGCACCATCGGACGCTGCCACCCCAACAGCTTCAGCCGATGATTCGGGGAACGCAGGCTCTGCTGGGTGTGCTGGCTCAATATGCAGGGCAGACGTGGGAGCAGCGTTGGCTCGCAAGCGGTTACGACGCCGCGCCCCGCACCTGGTTCGAGCATGATGCATTGCCGCACTACGACCACTGGTCACCCACGCTCAATGCCCTCAACGCATTACTTGAGGTGCGAGTACTGCGGCCGTCCTACAGTTGGATGCTGGATTCCAGGCAGCGGGTAGCTCTCGGCAGATTCCTCGACCGCAACGGCGGGCCGGCCTTGGAACGGCTGCGTAAGCTGCCCGCCTACCAGGACGCGGTGCCCAAGTACCAGGCCGACGCGGAAAAAGCACTGGCGCGGGTGATGATTCGCACCGGAAAGGACATCGAACAGCTGTGCGGCGATGATTTGCTGTTCTACGCAGACGTGGTCCGCACCTCGGGACGGCAGCGCCGCGAGCACCTCATCTGGGAGTTGCTGGTTGCCCTCGGTCCCTTGGCCGAGGAGGCACCGACGCTGCGGGCAACGTGGTCGGCGCGCGGCAACACACGCCAGCACAGCGCCGCGACGTTGGTCGACCGCTACGGCATCCCTGCTTCAGGGGTGCGCGACCTGCTTGTGGGTTACCTCGAGGAGCTACAGCCGAACATGGACTACAGCTCCCTGGAGGGCCTCGCCTATCGCCTGGCCCGATTGTTCTGGTGGGAGATCCTGCAAATCAACCCCGACCAGGCCGACCTGGCGATTTCGGCCGAGGTTGCGACGGCCTGGCGGGAACGGTTGTCGGTAACCGTCGACGGCCGCCCCCGGCGCGAAGTGCACTCGATCCTGTTCGCCATCCGCGGCATGTACCGCGATCTGGCCGAGTGGTCGCACGACGATCCCGTCCGCTGGGGTGTCTGGGTGGCGCCGTGCCCAGTACCGCGGGCGCTCAGCCGTGCGGCCGCCAAGCAGAAACGGCGACAGAAGGCCTCGATGCAGGATCGCACCCGCATGCTGACTCCGCTGCTGCCGGCACTCCTGGCCGCGGCTACCGCGCACAAGGACCGGACCGCGACGCTTCTACAGCGTGCCTTGGCCTGCGAGCACGACCAAGAGTTCGTCGTCGACGGCTCCACATTTCTTCGGCACTGCCCACCCTTGCGGCGCGACGGCGACGCTCGCGCCCGGATTTGGGCGCACCTGGCACCCGGACAGCAGCGGCCGGGATGGGTCCGGGGCCGCGCTCAGCGCATCGACGTGACAGCACTCGAAGAGGAGGGTTTTTGGGGTTGGGCGCTTGTTGAGACTCTGCGCCACACCGGTATTCGCATCGAGGAGCTTCTTGAACTGACCCAGTTGTCGCTGCGGCACTACACCGCCTCCACCACGGCTACGCTGGTGCCATTGCTCCACATCGTGCCGTCCAAGACCGACTGCGAGCGCCTCATCCCGATGACTCCCGAATTGGTCTCGGTGCTGCTTGAGGTACTGCGCCGCGCCAAGGCCGGTAAAGATTACGTGCCGCTGTCGATCGCCTATGACACCAATGACAAGGTCCACAGCGAACCTTTCCCGCACCTGTTCGCGCGCCCCTTGGGCACCCGCCATGAAGTGCTGGGCCGGCACTACGTGCGCCAGATCCTGACCCACCTCGCCACGATCGCAGGGTTGACCGATGCTGGCCGACCGGTGCACTTCACCCCGCACGACTTCCGACGCCTGTTCGCCACCGACGCGGTTAATAATGGCTTACCGCTGCACATCGCCGCGGCGTTGCTCGGACATCTCAACCTCGACACGACTCGCGGCTACACGGCGGTGTTCCCTGAGCACATCGTCGCGGCACACCAGGCATTCATCGAACGCCGTCGCCAACTGCGACCTTTCGAGGAGGCCAAGGTCGCCGACGACGACGAGTGGGCCGACTTCGAAGAGCACTTCCTGCTGCGCCGCGTCGCACTCGGAGAGTGTCACCGCCCCTATGGCACGCCCTGCGTCCATGAGCACGCGTGCACGCGATGCCGTTTTCTGCGCGTCGACCCCGCCCAACTGGGCCGCATCAACGAAATGACCGAAAACGCCGAACAGCGCCTCATCGAGGCAAAGGACCGGGCATGGCTCGGCGAGGTCGCCGCCCTTGAAGAGAGCATCAAGCATCTACGCGTTCGACAAACCGAGGCGCAGCAACGACTTTCACACGGCGGTAACCCGTTCGCCGCGCAGAGACCACAATGAGACGATGAAGCTCCCCGTTATGCCGCCGGTCTCGCCGATGTTGGCCAAGTCGGTGCCGACGATCCCTCCCGGTGCGTCTTATGAGCCGAAGTGGGACGGCTTCCGCTCGATTTGTTTTCGTGACGGCGCCGATGTCGAGCTGGGAAGTCGCAATGAGCGGCCCCTGACCAGGTACTTTCCTGAACTGGTCGCCTCCGTCATCGCCGAGCTGCCCGAGCGTTGCGTGATTGATGGCGAGATAGTTATCGCCACCGACCACGGATTGGACTTCGAGGCGCTACAGCAGCGCATCCACCCGGCGGACTCGCGGGTGCGGTTGCTCGCGGAGAAGACCCCAGCGTCGTTCGTAGCGTTCGATCTCCTCGTGTTGGGAGATGCAGACTACACCCGGCGGCCGTTTACCGAGCGTCGTGCAGCACTCGTTGATGCGTTGACCGACTCCGGTCCCTCGGTCCATGTCACACCAGCGACCACCGACCTTGCGACCGCTCAGCGCTGGTTTGAAGAGTTCGAGGGGGCCGGCCTCGACGGGGTGATCGCCAAACCGTTGACGGGCACCTACCAGCCCGACAAGCGGGTGATGTTCAAGGTCAAGCATCAGCGGACGGCGGACTGTGTCATCGCTGGTTATCGCGTACATAAATCCAGCGACGATGCGATCGGCTCCCTATTGTTGGGCCTCTATACCGATGGCGGCACCCTCTCGTCGGTGGGTGTGATTGGGGCGTTTCCGATGGCTACGCGGCGACAGTTGTTCATCGAAATGCAGCCATTGGTAACCAGTTTCGACAATCACCCGTGGAACTGGGCAGCCCACGACGCTGGAGACCGTACACCGCGCAAGAACGAGGCTTCACGTTGGAACGCCGGCAAGGATCTCTCGTTCGTCCCGTTGCGACCTGAGCGTGTGGTTGAGGTGCGCTATGACCACATGGAAGGCGAACGATTTCGCCACACCGCGCAATTCAACCGCTGGCGGCAAGACCGCGACCCAGCCTCGTGCACCTACGCGCAGTTAGAGCTACCCCTGGCGTACAACTTGAGTGACATCCTCCCTGGGCTGGCCCCATAGGAACCAGCCCCGACCCAAACGCCGACCTTCTAACGCGTCACGAGTTCGATCGTGTGCGGGTAGCCGATTCCGTTGCAGGCTGAGCACTCTGACCGCAACGTGAGTTCATTTGCTGCAACCACCCCCGAACCATGGCCGTGGCCGGGCCACGGTTCGGGGTCATCACGGCGGAGTCAGCAACTGCCGGCAGGTGGAACCTCATTGCTTGCTTAAGGCTCCGTCCGCTCACGATTCGTGGCGACGTATTGCGGACTCGACCTCGGTAGCGGGCAGTTGTCTCGTGCAGAAGAACCAGTCTTCACATTCCACGCCCTTGACACGCTCGTCCATTCTTTCTTTGGCGGTTCCGCACGAGCCTGCGGTGGGCACGATCACGCGGTCGCCGGGGCGCCAGTCGGCGGGGGTCGCGACGTCGAACCGGTCTGCTGTCTGGAGCGCTTTGACGACGCGGAGCAATTCGTCGAAGTTGCGGCCGAGCGAGAGGGGGTAGTAGATGATGGTTCGCACGGTTCCGGTCGGGTCGATCACGAACACGGCTCGGACGGCTTTCGTTGAATCCTCGCCCGGCATGATCATTCCGTACTTGCCGGCGACCTCCATCGAGACGTCCTCGATGAGTGGAAAGGTCACCTCGACGTTGCGCATGTCGTTGAAGGCGATCTTGTCCTTGATGGTGCGCAGCCAGGCGATGTGGCTGTACAGCCCGTCCACCGAGAGCCCGACCAGCTCGGTGTTGTAGGCGGCGAACTCCTTCTGCATTGACGCGAATGTGATGAATTCGCTTGTGCATACGGGAGTGAAGTCCGCTGGGTGGGAGAACAGGATCACCCACTTGCCGGCGTAGTCAGCGGGGAAGTTGATGTCACCCTGGGTGGTCTTCGCCCGGAATGCCGGTGCAGGATCGCCGATGCGCGGCATCGTCGCCATAGGGGCGGTGTCTCCGGAAACGGTTGACATGGAATTCCTTTCGTAGCGGTTGTATGACATAGAGTTCAACTGCATACCCCTGGGGGTATATTCCAGACGATGCTGACGCTGCCGCGCAGTTTCGACGTTGGCAGCAGGCCCGGACCTCATCCCGACGGCTATGGCCGGTGGCGTTGTATATGACCGCCTGCCGCCGGGTGAACTTCGGTCGGGCTACGCGGTTACTTCGCGGTCAGGCCCAGCTCCCCGGCTTTGGCGAACGTGTCATCGATCAAAACGACCTCTATGCCGGCGCGGTCCAGGAGCGACGTTGCGATGGAGGCGCGGTAGCCCGATCCGCAGTGGACCCATACCGGCCCGGCGGGCATGTCGTCGAGCCGGTTCGGCAGTTCGTGCAGGGGAATGTTGGTTGCGCCGGGGATGTGCTCTTTGTCGTATTCGTGGGTTTGTCGTACGTCTAGGACGGACACCGATTCGGAGCCGACTTTCCCTGCGAGATCAGTGAAATCGGCGACCGGGTAGGAAGCGAGCCGGCTGCCGCCAGCGAGTGCATCGATGGAGTCGGTGGCAGCGCCGGTGAGCCGGTCGACGCCGATGCGCACCAGTTCGCGTTTGGCGTCGGCGACGTGTTCGGCCGAATCACCGATCACGGTGATCGGTGCGCCCCAGTCGTAGAGCCAGCCGAAGTAGCTGACGAACGATCCGGATAGCTCGAAACCCACGGTGCCGGGCAGGTGTCCAGCGGCGAACGCGGTCCGGGTGCGCAGGTCGACGACCCATTCGCCGGCGTCGATTCGGCGGCGCAGCTCGGTGGGGTCGACGATCGCCGGTGGTGTGAGGTCTACCGGTGCGGGACCTTCGCGGTTGATGACGCCCATGTGGGCGTAGTAGGCGGGGTAGGCCGATAGTCCTGCGAGCAGTTCGTCGACGAAGCTTTGTTCGTCTTGGGTCAGTGCCGGGTTGGTGCTGCGTTGTTCGGCGATGGTCGAGGAGTCTCCGGAGGCGGGTGTGGCCGAGCAGAAGCTGCCGAAGCCGTGGGTCGGGTAGATCGGGGTGTCGGGCGGCAGGCGGTCGGCGAGTTTGTGGACCGAGTGGTATTGGGCGTGTGAAAGTCCCTCGGTTTCGTCGGGCCCGATGAGGTCGGTGCGTCCGGTGGTGCCGTAGAGCATCGAGCCGCCGGTGAACACACCGTGGACGGTGCCGGTGTCGTCGCGCAGCACGTAGCTGACGTGGTGGTGGGTGTGGCCAGGGGTGTGCAGGACCTCGAGGTGAATCGGCCCGGCGTCGATGATGTCGCCGTCGGTGACCGCGCGTCGGTCGTAGTCGACGTCATCGCCTGCCGGCACTGCGTAGTCGGCGCCGACGGTGCGGGACAGTTCGAGCCCTCCGGTGACGTAGTCGTTGTGCAGGTGGGTTTCCAGCACGTGGGTGATGCGGACCTCGCGCTTCTCCGCGAGGTTGAGTATGCGGTCGATGTCGCGTTGCGGATCGACCACGACCGCGATGCCGTGGTGGGTGACCAGGTAGCTGCGGTCACCGAGTCCGGAGGTTTCGATGATTGAGACGTCCATGTTGCTCCTTCGTGGGTTCAGTGGAGGATGAGGGTGTCGACGAGCACGTAGGCGGCGACGGCGAAGACCAGGTAGGCGAACCAGCGCTGCAGACGGGTGGTGTCGGTTTTGGTGCCGAAGTATCCGGCGACCAGTGAGGTAGCCATCGCGGCGGCGACGAAGGCGCCGGTGACCCACCAGTCGACGGTGATGCCGCCTAGGTGAGAGGCGATGCCGGCGATGGAGTTGGCGATGATGATCAACAGCGAGGTGCCGATGGCGGTCGGCATTTCGACGCCGAGCACCACGACCAGTGCCGGGATGATGAGGAATCCGCCGCCGACACCGAATAGTCCGGTGAGCAACCCGACCAACAGTCCGGCACCGATCGAGCGGGGTGCGCAGCGGCGCCAGTTGACCTGGCCGGAGCGCACCTCGCAGGCGGTTCCGTTGGCGCCCTGGTCGGCGAGCATGCGGATGCCCGCGAGGACCATGACGGCCGCGAATCCGATCATCAGTACTGGCTGGGGTAGGTGGGAGCTAAGGGCGCTGCCGGCGATCGTGGCGGGTATCCCGGCGGCGGCGAAGATGCCCGCCATGCGCCACCGCACTTGTTTGGCTCGGATCTTGGGGAGCACCCCGACCGCCGACGCTGCGGCGACCACGATCAACGAAATCGGGATCGCCTGCTCCATGGTGAAGCCCATCCCGTAGACCAGCGCCGGGACGGCGAGGATGGATCCCCCGCCGCCGAGCAGACCCAGCAGCACGCCGATCAGCGCTCCCAGTGCCAGGCCGATCGTGATCGCCATGACGGTTCCCCTACCCGTTCCACCGTTGGCGCAACATGGCGGCAAACCCTTGCGGCGTTCCCGTTCGCTGTGTGCATCGACACTGTCGCGCGGCGGATACCGAGCCCATGACGTCCTCGACGTGGTGGCCGCAGCCATCCCAGGTCACCTTGCCGCACACCCGGCAGTCAACGGCGTAACACATATTGAACTCCTTCCGTGATAGGTCCGGGTCAGACTGCGGCGTGGGCGTCGGCCCAGGCGTTGTATCCCCCGAGCAGGTCGGACACCTGCGCAATGTCGTTGGCGCGCAACAACGATGCGGCCACGCTGGAACGCCAGCCACCCGCGCAGTGCACGATGATCGGCTTGTCGGTCGGCACCTCTGCGAGGCGCAGACGCAACTGGGCCAGCGGGATGTGCAGCGAGTGGGGGATGGCGCCGCTCTCGCGTTCACCGGGGTTGCGGATGTCGATCAGCGTCACCGCGTCGTCGGCGAGCAGTTCGTCGAGTTCGGTGACGGTGGTGCGGGGTGCGGCTTGCACGAGGTCGGCGAGTTCTGTGGGAAATTGTCCGTCGCGGCCGACGGTGAGGTAGCCGATCGCGTCATCGGAGCCGATACGCGCCAGTCGCAACGCCGCCTGCTGCTCATCACCAGGGTAGGTGATCAGGGCGATCTGCCCGCCGATGTCGGCCACCATGCCCCCGGTTTCGGCGAACCGGCCGTCGAAGCCGACGTTGACCGTGCCTCGTAGGTGCCCGGCGGCGAAGTCTTCGACGGTGCGGGCGTCGAGCACCCACACACCCGCGTCGAGCGCGGCACGGATCTGCTGGGGCGTCATCTCGGGCACGCGGCGATCGGTCTGCAGCAGGGGGTGCACCCGCTTGTTCATCGCTGCGTCGGAGGCGAAGTACGCCGGCGCGGCAGGCTGGCCCGCGGTGAGCATTGCGACGAACGCGTCCTCGTGCATCGGCTGCACTGACGGGTTGCTCACCCGCTGCTCCGCGATGGTGGAGGTCAGTTCGGTGGACAAATTCTTCCCACATGACGAACCGGCCCCGTGAGCCGGCATCACCGTCACGGCATCCGGCAAGGTCATGAGCTTGTCATGCAGTGTGCGGTACATCGCGCGAGCCAGGTCGGCGCTTGAGCCGTCACCGAGGTTGACCAGATCCGGGCGGCCGACGTCGCCGATGAACAGCGAGTCACCAGTCAGTACCGCCACCGGCTCCGCGCCGGGGTGCTCGCGGACCAGCACACTGATCGATTCCCAGGTGTGTCCCGGGGTCGACAGGATCTCCAGATCCACCTCACCCAGCGACAGATGCTCTCCGTCGGAGAGCCGGCGGATCGGATAGTCGGTCTCAGCGGCCTCGCCGAAACCGATCCACGCGCCGGTCGCGTCCACCAATTCCAGGTGCCCGGAGACAAAGTCGGCGTGGAAGTGGGTGTTGATCACCCCGTCGATGGTCAGCCCGAATTTGTGCGCGTCATCGAGATAGTCGCCGATGTCGCGCCGCGGATCGACGACCACCGCGCGGCCGGTGGTCTCATCACCGATCAGATACGAGGCGTGCGACAGACACTCGATGTAGTACTGCTCCAAGATCATCGCCAGCTCCTTTCACTGCGTTGTCGGGCGCTCTTCGCAATGGCCCGCTGAACAGTTCTACGATACCCCTAGGGGTATTTATTCCAACCCGGGTTAGATACCCTGCTGGGTATGCTACGGTTCACCAGAACATACCCCCAGAGGTATGCGTCAAACGACCCGATGGAACCACACTTGATGCCACCCGCCACGATCGACGCCGCAGCGCTGCACGATCAGCTCTCGTCGACCAATCCGCCCCGCCTCATTGACGTCCGAACACCTGCGGAGTTCGAGACTCGACACATCAGTGGCGCCTACAACGTTCCCCTCGACCTGCTGCGCGAGCACCGCGACGACATCGCCGGCCACCTCGACCAGCCGGTGGTGCTGATCTGCCGCTCCGGTCAGCGTGCTGCCCAGGCTGAGGAATCGCTGCGTAACGCTGGGCTGACAAACGTCTGGATCCTGAACGGCGGGATCTCCGGCTGGCAGGCCGGTGGGTTCGCACTCAACCGCGGCAGACAGCGCTGGGAGTTGGAACGCCAAGTGCGTCTGATCGCCGGGCTGATCGTCGCACTGAGCGTGCTGGCCGGCGCATTCATTCCCTACCTCGAATGGGTCGCCTTCGCCATCGGTACCGGCCTCACCATCGCTGCGCTGACCAACACCTGCGCCATGGGAATGCTGCTGGCCCGGTTGCCATACAACCGCGCTGGCACCACCTGCGACGCTAAGGACATCGTCAACCAGCTGGCGCCCGCATCGCAGACCCCCAGGTGATACGACCGCAACCACGACTGCACACCACACGTCGATACGCGGCTGCCGCCTCGGGAATCTCAATGGCGGCGGTGTCGTTGACCAGACACAGGGGATACCCCCTCGGGTAATCTCTGCATAGCGGCGACGAAAGGGATCATGATGGTTGGCGACGAAGAGGCAATCAGCGCAGTCCTGAATCGACTGCGCCGCGCACAAGGCCAGCTGGCCGGAGTCATCTCGATGATCGAACAAGGGCGCGAGTGCAAAGACGTCGTGACCCAACTGGCCGCCGTTTCCCGCGCACTCGACCGCGCCGGCTTCAAGATTGTGGCCACCGGATTGCGGGAATGCGTCACCGGAGAACAAGCCGGCACCGACAAGCCCATGACCGAAGCGGAACTGGAGAAGTTGTTCCTCGCACTCGCCTAAGCAACGACGACAAAGGAGTCATCATGAGCATCGCCCTAGCTACCAGCCTGAAGACCACCTTCGACGACGCTGTAGCCCGCACGCGAGAAGCGCTGTCGGAACAGGGATTCGGCGTCCTCACCGAGATCGACGTCAAAGCTACCCTCAAGGACAAGCTCGACGAGGACGTTGAGAACTACCTGATCCTAGGTGCGTGCAACCCGCCACTAGCGCACCGCGCAATTACGGCGAACCGTCAAATCGGGCTGCTGCTGCCCTGCAACGTCGTGGTGCGCAGCGACCCCGACAACCCAGAAAACACCCTCGTTGAGGCCATGAACCCGCAACTGCTCGTCGACGTCACCAACGAACCGCAGCTACAACCGATCGCCAAAGAAGTAGCCGACAAACTGATGGCCGCCGTCGCAGCGTTGACGAGCTGACCCGAGGAACGGCGGTTCCGCCGTTCCTACCCAACCCCACTGACGACTCATCGGTCCGAGCCGCACCTCGTGGCCGTCTTGACAAGTTCAGTGAAGGAATCCGTCCCATTTGGGCTCGTACGACCACACCCCCTCGTCGGTGGGCACCTTGGCCTGGGCTTTGGCCAGCATCGGTTCGAGCGGAGGCTGCACGGGAAGGTCCACGGGTTCCATACTCACGTAGACCCGCGAACTCCGGCAATGTCATCGCCCACTTCCCGGGTCCAGCTTGGGCCTGGCGATCTCGAACACCGCGTAGATGCCGTCAGCCGCGATCCTCACCGTGACCCAGTTCGGGTTTATCCCGGCGTCGACGATGATCCGGTGGATCTGATCGAGGGATCGGGGAATGATGCGCGGCCAGCCGACCGCTCGCTGATTGAAGTGCAGCTGCGGGCGGGTGTTCAGCATGTTGGCCCCCACAAGCGCGCCGCCCGGCTTCACCAGACGAAACGCATTGACCAAGAATGTCGCCGCGGACTTCCTCCCGGCGAACTCTTCATCGATGTACTCGAAGATGCCGAGCATGTCCACCATGTTCTGCGAATGCTCACCGAGTGCGCGCACCAGGTTGTCGGTCACGATCAGGTCGCTGATGACATTGCGTCGGAGCAGCTCGTAATGCCGCCCCTCGACGAGGCCGAGTGCCGACGCCTTCTGCCTCGCGTGGTGTAACGCTTCCGGATCGATGTCAACGAGTGTGACGCTGACCTGACGTCCGGCCAGATTGCGCGCCACTGCGTTGAGCACGGGGATCGCAGCACCGCTCGCGATGCTGGTCCACCTGGTGACCGAATGTGGCTCGACATAGCGCGACACCCGATGCGCCAGGATCGACGCGCGGGTACGAACGCCGATTGCATCCAACGAGTACAGAAAGATACCTCTGGTCTTCGGGTCGATCGGCTCACCGGTGGGCAGGAACCACGACTCAGCTTCGTAAACCGGCGTCAGCGCAATCGCTCTGGGAACAAAACGTTCCCGCCAGATCCGCAACGCCGGGGCGCTGCCGAACAACTGGGCGGCCACCGGGTTGTTGAATCGAAGTCGGCGGCGGCCGCCGATATCTGCAAGATGTGGTGCCGCCCAGTGCCTTTCGCCGGCCAGTCGGCTGTCGATCAGGTCGATGTCCGCCTGCGTCTGCATCCTGTCCGCCACGTAGCGGGCGTCCTGCGAGATATCTGACACGGATACGCGCTCAACGCGGATACCCTTGTGCACGCTCACACTGATCGGTGTCACCGTGGTGCAGGAGTCGGTGCAGACACTGTTCTCAGTCATCGCACGTCGTCCGTTCGATCCGACCGCTGATCGAATGTTGCTATCGCCAGGTTACTTTCATTCATTGTTCCCCCCTACGCCGCCTTCCATCGACCACGTTAGGCACCATCTGCGGCGAGAACTCGGGTAGTGGGGTACTCGTGCTGCGGGCGGTCAACCGCGCCACACTGCGACCGTGGCATCAAAATGCGCGAGGTACATCCTGGCGGCCGTGGCCGTCGGGTGTGGTGCCTTGTCACCCCTGCCCGGCGGTACTGCCGGGGCAGAACCCTTTCCCGGCCCGCCTCCCACAACCGACCCCGCAGCGCCCATCGAAGACACGGGATCCTTGGTGGGGAAGCCACTGCCCGATCCAGAGCTCACTCTGTTGGTGTCGCCGGCCGAAGGTGGACCTGGAACCAGGTTCGAGGCAACCGCAACGCCTGTCGGGTTCTCGGACGAGTGCGTCGTGTCCTTCTCATGGGAATACGGGGGGCCTGACAGCGCGACTGCCACTACGGCGACTTTTGTTGTGCCGCAGAAAGCCAACCCGGCAACCTACGCCATCACCGCGTCATGCAACGGGGTCACGGCAGCGCCCGCGCCGTTCACGGTCACCCGTGCGCCGATCGTCATAGACCTGGGCTTGTCCGTCACCGAGGGCCGCCCAGGCACCGCGGTGACGGCCACGGTCACGGGGTGTCCCGATGAACTCCAGCCGGCGGTACTGGACTGGGACGGTGAACCTCTGGATGGATCAGGCACTTTCACAGTGCCGGCGACGGCCTCCCCTGGGCCGCACGCGGTCACCGCGACGTGCGATACGGCCCGAGACTCCGCCGAATTCGTCGTCACCGCTGTCCCGCAGCCCAGCCTGACACTCAGCAGCGACCGGGGTGCGCCCGGCTCGGGATTCACGGCGACAGGAAGTGGATTCGATTGCCGCGCAGGCGGTGTGGACATCCGCTGGGATGAGGTTCTTGCCACCGCAGCCCCAGCCGGCGCGTTCGGCGTGCCACTCACCGTTCCCACCGGGGCAGCGCCTCGTGAGTACACGGTCCGAGCAGCCTGTACCGATGACCCCGACGTCGCCGACACCGCATCCTTCACCGTGACCGGGGCAGTCACCAGCCAAGTGACCAAAACAGAGCCCCGAGTGTTACCCCAGAACCCCACGCTGACTCTGACTCCGGCCAGCGCCGGCCGAGGTGAGGGGGTGACGGTGACGGGTGGAGGATTCCTGTGCTACAACAACTCTCAGCTGGTCACCTTGGCCTGGGACGACGGGGAGACCCTGCCCGATGCCCGCACCGATGCGTCAGGATCGTTCCAGTCCCGATTCACGGTGCCGGTCGGCGCCGGCGCCGGCACGCGCACCCTGCGTGCCTCCTGCGCAGACGGCGCGGCGACGCAGACCGCTTCGTTCACCGTCGTCGCCAGTCCGGTCACGCCCACACCGACACCGCCGGGTACGGATCCCCCGCCGGAGGACGGTTCCGCCTTCTGGCTGTTGGTGCTGATCCTCGCCGTGGCGATCATGGCCGTCTGGGCTTATCGCCGGTGGCGCACACCGCGTGCACACCCACCGAACCCACGCGTGCACGTCGAATCACATCTCGGCGGCCCACCGGCTGTCGCGCTGCGCGAGACGCCCGGGCAGCGTTCCTTCGCACTCCGCCTGCAGGTTCACGCCGGGGCGGGCAATCACACGATCACGGAGGTGGACGATGACCACACCCGCTCTTGACGGAACCGCGACCGTACGGGACCTGCTCTTCGGCGAGGCCCGGTCCGGGCCGACTGGCGCCCTGGCCGAATCGTTGCGCCGGAATGGGACGGTGCGCGCCCATGTCCCCGGGGCGGTGGGCCTCAACGCCGTCCTCGAGCACGAGTTGGCGGCCAAGGCCGACGAACTCCTGTCCACCAACCTGGCGGATGTGGCGATCGCCGGCTGGAAGCGATACGACGCGCTCAGGCAAGCGGCGCGGCGGACCCTCGACGCCCCGACAACCGAGGAGATCGTCGCTTTGGTGGGACACACCATCGAATCGAGCCAACGCCCGAGAATCGAAGTGTTCGTCGACGGCACCTCGATCGCCACCATCAACATCGATCTCACGATCACTTTCGCCCTCTCCGGTGTGCTCGCCGTGGTCCGGCAGGGCTGGCTGACCGGTGTCCGCACCGGGAGATTCACCGTGAGCGCCTCGCTGGCCGCCCAGCAGGCCGTCCTCGCCGAGCGGAAGCGGCCCTTCGACCTACCCGGAGCCATCTGGTTGCGACATGGGGTACCGCTGCTGGCGGGCGAGCCGGACGCCCCGAACGCCGGCGCACCCGTGGGTATCTGGCGCCGCTAGAAGAGTGGCCCGGGGCCGCGTATCGTGGTGTCGACTCCCAGTTCGGGAGTTGACTTCGGCAGTGAGGTCGTTTGACACGAAGTCCGGTCCGACTGCCTGGGGGCCACGAGCATGACCATGACACCACGTGTCGCCGAAACACTCTGATGCGACCGCATGCAGCCGTTGAATCCGCCGCGGGTCTGACGCCCTTCGGCCACATGGGATGGGGTTTTCACCACCGCTCGGAGTTCCTGGCGCGCGCTGCGGAGTACATCGCCGACGGTATCCGCCAGAACCAGCTGGTCACCTACGTCGGCGAGGCGGACGAACCCACGTTGCGGTCCGAACTCGACGCGATGCCGGCGTTGGCCGGCCTCGACCTCGCGGCGGTCAACACGATCACCGCAGCCGACTACTACGTCTATCAACCCGGAACCGACGTGCTGGACGCCGAAGCGGCCCTCGGGCGCTACATCGCCACGGCCGAGGACGCCGTGTCCAGGGGCTACAACGGGTTCCGCGCCGTCGTCGACGTGACCCCGGTGGCTCGCACCGAAAAACAACGAGAATCGCTGGCCGAACTCGAGTTCCTGGTCGACCAGCAGATGGCGGTGCTGCCGTTCTCCGCGATGTGCGCCTACAACGTCACGCAACTGGGGGCGGCGGCCGGTGAACTCCTGTGCCTCCATCCCTACGTCAGCGCCGGTTCGGTGAACTTCCAGTTGTTCGCGGACCCTGAACCAGAGGTCGATTTCATCTTGACAGGTGAACTCGATGCGTTCACCCAGGACGTCTTCACCACCACCCTGGGCCGGGTCTGGCCCCTCACCGCAGGAACCACGTTGCACATCGACGCCCGGGAACTGTCCTTCGTCGATCACCGGTCACTGATCGCGCTGAGTCAGGTCGGTCGTCGGCATTCGAGCACCGTGGTGCTGCATACCGATCAGCAGTTCATCGGCAGGATCCTCGATCTGCTCGACGTGCCCGGTGTCTCGGTAACACCGTGGCGCGACAGCACTTTCGCCGATGCGATCGCCATGATCGAGGAGGTGAACGAGTTACTGGCCGACACTTTGGGCTGGACCTCAGCCGACGTCCTGACCGTGCTCAGGAACCTGTCCGAGGGAAGCGACATCACCATGCGCGACCTTGCCGCCGGGATTCGTGACGATCTGGCCGACCACTCCCCGGGCCATCAGCGTCAAGCGCGCATGGCTGCCCTCGTAGCGCTCAGGAACCGACTCGCGTGACCTCAGACGCCATCGCACGGGAGACGGGCCACGTCCATGAGGCCGGCTTCTATGGATCAGACGCCGAATTCCGTTCGCTCATCACACCATTCGTCGAGGAGAGTCTGGCGGCGGGGGAACCGCTGATCTTCGGCTACGACGAGCGCAAGAACAAGCTTCTCCGCACCTGGCTGCCCGCCTCGGCGCGAGCCACCTTCCTCGCGGGCGCGAGCTTGTACGCCACCCCCGCGCGGGCGATCGCCACCTTCCGGCGTCTGTTCGCTCGGCATGTGGCAGACGGCGCCTCTCGGATCCGCGTCGCCGGCGACGTGCCCCACGAAGGCAATGGCCGGCGCTTCCACGGCTGGGATCGCTACGAGGCGGCGGTGAACACGGTCTGGAGTGACTACCCGGTGCGAAGTCTGTGCCTGTACGACGCCAGCACCGTCTCGCCCCGGGTCCGGGACGTGGTGGAACGGACGCATCCCTGCCTACTCACCGCGCCCGGCGAGCGGCTGGCCAGTGCCCGCTACGAAGACCCCTTCGTCCCACTGGAGGCCGTCCCCGACGCACTCGAATCCGCAGCGCCGCTGGTGACTCGAAACGACATCAGCCCCGCCGAGGCCCGCGCGATCATCCGGGCTCTGGCAGCACCGCGCCTTGACGGCGATACCGTCCACGACCTGATCCTGGCCGTATCCGAGGCGGTGTCCAATGCGTTGGTGCACGGCCGGCCACCTGTCCGCTTCCGGATGTGGGCCGATCCCGACCAGGTGATCGCGCATGTCCACGACAGTGGACCCGGCCCACGCGGCGCCCTGACCGGGCTCATGCCGGTGAGCAGCGAGACCGGCGCCGGCCTCGGGCTGTGGCTGATTCACCAGTTGGCCGTCGACGTCGATCTCATCAGGGCGCCTGAGGGATTCACCGTCAGACTGGGCGCGCGCAGGAGAACATCGGTACCCGCCGCGCACGCCGACTGAGTTTCGTGGCGCTCACCGTGGCGACTTCTACCCCCGACCGGGTCATGTTCGTTCCCCGTCCGTGAGGCGGGCGTTGTCGGATTTCAGTGCGGTGTTGTCGGCTTCCAGCTGGCTGTTGCGGTCCTGCAGGTCCAAGATCTGGCCGACACCGGCGACGTTCACCCCCGAGGCGAGCAGCTCACTGATGCGCTGCAGCCGCACCAGATCGTCGTCGCTGTAGCGGCGAGTGCCGCCTGCGGTCCGGGCGGGAGTGAGCAACCCACGCTGCTCGTAGAGCCGGAGGGACTGCTCGCCGACACCGGATAGCTCGGCGGCGACCGAGATGCTGTACACCCCGCGCCCGGATCGGTCTGCCGGATCCTCACTCACCAGATCGCCCAATCTGTCGAAAAAAGTTCTTGCCGCAATCTATCACTCGGAGCTATAACTAATCTATGGCAGATCACATAGATGATCTGATGGCAACTATGGGAGGTGGAGATGATGTTGATGCGTACCGATCCATTCCGTGATCTCGACCGCTGGACCCAACAGGTGCTGGGCACCGCAGCCCGCCCCGCGGTCATGCCGATGGATGCCTGGCGCGAGGGAGACGCGTTCATCGTCGAGTTCGACCTGCCCGGGGTGAAGCCCGATTCGGTTCACCTGGACGTCGAACGCAACGTTCTGACCGTGCACGCCGAAAGGCCGGGCCTGGATCAGAACCGGGAGATGGTGTCCGCAGAACGCCCCCGCGGGGTGTTCAGTCGCCAACTCTTCCTGGGCGAGACACTCGACACCGAGCAGATCCAGGCCAGTTACCAGGACGGGGTGTTGCGGCTGAACATCCCGGTCTCCGAGAGGGCGAAACCGCGGCGCATCGAGATCGCCAGCGGTCAAGGCAAGGAAGCCATCAACGCCTGACCGGGGGGCCGGGCGGTGGCGAGCATCCCGCCGGAGGGGAGGTGAGCACAATGATCACTGACGCGCCGGCCGACGCCGTGTTCGAGGAAGCGGAGGCCATTGTGCGCGCCGAGTGGATGCGCGTGCAGCGCGACAACGCCCCCCGTGAGCGCGGACGCTGCGCAGTTCCCGGCGAGATGCCTGCCGCCCGGTTCCACCTCAGATCGGTCGCCGTGGTGACCGCGACCCGTCGACGGTCACCGCCGGCACCCCCGAGACGGTTGGGGCGATGGCCGCCCAGAGATGGATCGCGGCGACAGATGTGGCCTACACAGCGGTCTCCCCCGGGTCGCGCCGAACATTGTGAGCAAGAAGGCCGAACATTGTGAGCAAGGAGGTGATGCCTCAACGATCACCATGCGTGGGCAGTGACCCGCACGTCGCCCGCAGCAGCCCGATCACACTGTGCAACCGCGCCTACCGCAACATCCCCCGTGGGACTTGCGTGCGCACCGCCACGACAGTGGCACCTCTGACGCGGGCCGCGTGCGACGTCAATGCAGCCGGGCCCCGCCGCCGGTACCCGGTACCGGCGGCGGGCGTCTGAGCGCACACCTACCTGCGGCGACAGCCAGCTGGAGGTTGAACCCGGATGAACCACGATCTCGATCCCTACGATGTGCTGGGGGTGACTTCCCACGCCACCCCGGCCGAGATCAACCGCGCGTTTCGTGCCAAGTTACGCGGCCTGCACCCCGATAGTTCGCACGCCGGTACGGGGAGCACCACCGGCACCACACAGCTGGAGCAGCTCATTGCGGCCTACCACCTGCTGCGCGATCCCGAGGACCGCGCCCAACACGACCGCAATGCGGCCGCGGCCACCGCGCCATCGCACCGTGTGGCTGCGAACTCCGCTGGGCCACTGCCGATCCCGGTCACTCAGCACCGCGGCCGAGGGCCCGGGTACCCGTTGTGGGCCGGACCGGTGCGACGCCACCGGTGACCATCGCCGGCCGGCAGCGGTGACAATGAGGCAATGAAACTTCCCGTGCTGCCGCCGGTGTCACCGATGCTGGCCAAAGCCGTCACCGACATCCCGGCTGACTGTGCCTACGAACCGAAGTGGGACGGGTTCCGCTCCATCGTCTTTCGCGACGGTGAAGAGGTGGAGCTCGGTAGTCGCAACGAACGCCCGCTCACAAGGTACTTTCCCGAACTGGTCACGGCGGCCAGAGCCGAGTTGCCGCAGCGGTGTGTCATCGACGGCGAGATCGTGATCGCCGGAGACCGGGGCCTTGATTTCGAGGCGCTGCAGCTGCGACTGCACCCGGCAGCCAGCCGGGTCGCCATGCTGGCGCAGAAAACGCCGGCGGCGTTCATCGCGTTCGATCTGCTGGCGCTCGGCGACCAGGACTACACCGGCAGCCCGTTCAGTGAACGCCGCGCCGTCCTCGAGACGGCTCTGGCCGGTTCGGGCCCGTCGATTCACCTCACGCCGGTGACCGAAGACTCAGACACCGCGCGCCGGTGGTTCCACGAGTTCGAGGGCGCCGGGCTGGACGGGCTGATCGCCAAACCGTTGACATTGACCTACCAACCGGACAAGCGGCTGATGTTCAAGGTCAAGCATCAGCGCACTGCGGATTGTGTGGTGGCCGGGTATCGCTTGCACAAATCCGGCGACGACGCGGTGGGCTCGCTGATGCTGGGCCTCTACAAAGACGACGGCCACCTGGCGTCGGTGGGTGTGATCGGCGCGTTCCCCATGGCCACCCGGCGGAAACTCTTCACCGAATTACAACCGCTGGTAACGACATTCGACGGGCATCCGTGGGACTGGGCGGCCCAGGTGGCCGACAACACCGCCCTGGCCAGGAACATGGGCTCACGGTGGAACGCAGGCAAGAGCCTGTCTTTCGTACCGCTGCGCCCCGAACGCGTGGTCGAGGTGCGCTACGACCACATGGAAGGCGAGAGATTCCGGCACACAGCACAATTCAATCGTTGGCGCCCCGATCGGGACCCACGGACCTGCACCTACGCCCAGTTGGAGCAACCCTTGACGTTCAGCTTGCACGATATCGTTCCCGGCCTGGGCTGAAGACTCACCGCGTTCGCCGGCGTGAAACGATGCGGGGGTGCGTAGACACGGCTGGGCCGGGGACATCCCCGTCGACGACGACGACGCGGTGCGCCGCATCGTCGGCGCGGCCCGGGCGTCCATCGACGCCCGCGGATCGGTCACCGTGTCCGAGGTGGCCACCGCGCTCGGCGTCACCCGCCAAACCGTCTACCGCTACTTCCCCACCCTGGAGGCCCTGCTGGCGGGGACCGCACTCTCGGCGGTCGGCGGGTTCCTGGAGCGGCTCGCCGCCGATCTGCAGTCCATCACCGACCCGACCGAAGCGGTGGTCGAGGGAATTGCCTACACGCTCGAACAGCTGCCCCACGACCGGTATCTGGGACTTGTCATGCAGCCGGGCAAGGCCAGCGCCTTCACCGCCGGCATCACCTCGGAGATGTCGATCTCGTTCGGCCGGTCGATCCTGGAACGCTTCTCGGTCGACTGGGCGGCCGAGGGTTTCAGCGGCGCCGGCCTGGACGAACTGGTCGAATTCATGCTGCGCACCCTGCAGTCGTTCATCCTGGATCCGGGCGGTCCCAGCAGACACGGTTCCGAACTGCGCGGTTACCTGCACCGGTGGGTCGCGCCCGCGGTGCGGGAGCGCTCCGAGACAGCGCGTTTCAGTGAGAGTTCAGCCGGCGCAGGGTGATCGGGAGCCCGTCGGCGGGCGTCGGCCCCGTTCCCCACGTCAGGCGTGGCCGGTAGCCCGCGGGCACGGTCCATTCGAACCGACGTAACAGCTGATGCATGATCGCCTTGACGTTCATGTCTGCGAACTGCTGTCCGATGCATTTGTGCACACCACCGCCGAAGGGCGCGAACGCGTATCGGGTGACGGCACCGGCGTCGCCGCCCGAGGTGAACCGGCCGGGGTCGAAGGTGTCGGGGTCGGGCCACCACTGCGCGAGCCGCATCGATGCGTACACGTTGATCGCCACCTGGCTCTTGCGGGGGATGTAGTGTCCCGCGATTTCGGTGTCCTTGACCGCCTGCCGGAACAGGGTGCCGGCCGGTGCGTACATGCGCAACGCCTCCTTGAACGCAGCGTCCAGGAGGGGGTAGGAATCCACGTCGGCCAGCGTCATGGTGTCATGGGGGTCCGCCCGCGCCTCAGCTCGTAAGTCGCTTTGCCACTGGGTGTTTCGGCCGAGTTCGTAGACCAGCATCGAAATGGCGATCGCGCTGGTGTCATGCGCCGCCATCAGCAGGAAGATCATGTGGTTGACGATGTCGGCGTGGCTGAAGCGGGCACCGTCTTCGCTTTCACTGCGGCACAGCATCGAGAACAGGTCCATGCCGTCACCGTGCAGACGGCTGGGCAACTGGTCGGCGAAGTAGCGTTCCAGGCGTTCCCGGGCGCGTAGGCCCCTGGACCAGACCCCGCCGGGCACATCGGCACGCACGATGGCTTGGCCGCCGCAGACGGTGTCGTGGAAGTCGGCGGCGAGCTGATCCGATTCGGCACCCAGTTCAGTGCCCACGAACACCTCGGCGGCCTGCTCCAGCAGCAGGTGCTTGACCGCGGTGTAGAACGGGAACCGCTGGGCTGGAACCCAATCGGTGACGGCGCGGGCGATACCCGGACACATCAGGCCCAGGTACCCGTCCAGTGCGGACCGCGTGAAAGCCTGCTGCATGATCCGGCGGTGGTCGCGGTGTTCCTCGAAGTCGAGCAACATGATTCCGCGATGGAAGAACGGTCCTATCACCGGCGCCCAGCCCAGGGTGCTGGACAGGGCTTTGTCCTTGTTGATCCACGCGCACTCGAGCGCCTCGGGACCCATCAGGGCGACCACACGGAAGCCGACCCCGCCCGCCCAGGAGACCGGCCCGTACTGCGCGTAGCGCTGCCGCGCGAAGTCGAGCGGATCGACCAGCGTGCTCATGATGTGGCCGAGGAACGGGAAACCGTAATTGCCCATGACCGGTTTGAGGCCGGATCCCCGTGGCGGTTCGGCCAGCGCGCGCGCCCGGCTGGGGTAATGCGATGTCACCGACGCGGCCACCGATTGGGCTCGGTACTTCGTCGAGTCTGCGATTCCGGCGTTCAACACTGCCACGGTGCTTCCTTCCGTATTTCTGGTACGAGATCGTGCCAAATTCCGTCGACCGGCGTCAAGGGTGCGACGATTGTGTGGTGCCCGACATGCCCCGACGCAGCTACGCCGGCCAGTCGGCTGACGATCGTCGCCGGCAGCGGCGGGCGCGCCTGCTCGACACCGCGCTGGACGTCCTGGCCGGAAACGATTGGCGCACGGTCACTGTCGACAAGCTCTGCGCCGCCGCGGGCCTGAACAAACGGTACTTCTACGAGAGCTTCGACACCCTCGACGCGGTGGCCGCGGCCGCCGTCGACGAGATCGCCGCGGACGTCCGCACGGTGACCCTCTCGGCGTTGGCGCAGACCGCAACACTGCCGCTCTCGCA
The DNA here is from genome assembly GCF_059132455.1 of Mycolicibacterium sp. SMGY-1XX. NCBI lineage: Bacteria > Bacillati > Actinomycetota > Actinomycetes > Mycobacteriales > Mycobacteriaceae > Mycobacterium > Mycolicibacterium sp. SMGY-1XX. The sequence continues at coordinate 325,249 of NZ_CP101139.1, read as the reverse complement.
GCAGGCGCTGGCAGCTGCCCGGGCGGTGGTGACGACATTGACCGCGGACCCGCGGCGAGCCCAGGTGCTGCTCGGCGGGGTGGCGACCTCACCGGCTCTGCATCAGCACCGGGCCACGGTGATGCGGGGGTTGACCGGCGTGCTGGTGTCCCATGCCCGCAGCGTGCACGACGTCGCGCTCGAGAAGGACCCGCTGGCTCAGGTGGGGCCGGCGTTCATGATCGGCGGCACCGCGGACGCCATCCTGGCGTATGTCAACGGCCGGGTGCGGGTCTCCGTCGACGACCTGGCGCAGAGCCTGGCCACATTGTGGGTGGTCACCGGCAACGGTGCGGCGGAGGTGGCCCGCACCCGGAAGCCGTGAATGACACCCGTGTGATTCATCCCCAGTGTGGATAACTCCTGTGGATAACTCCGTCTCGATGAGTCCCGGCGCGCCCGCGAGTCGTATCCGGTATGGCCGATCCACGATCCTTCACCCGCGCTGTTGTCGCATTTCCGACCGCCGACCGGCAGCGATCCTTCCGGTTCTACGCACAGGGGCTGGGTTTCGCGACGCCGGGTGAACCCGCCGACGACGGTGTGCCCGAACCCCTTCAAGTGGTGGTGAACGACGCGCTGTGGTTGATGCTCGTCCCGACCGGCGGGTTCGGCTGGGTGACCGGCGGCAGCCAGGTCGCCGCACCCGGCACCGTCGAATGCCAGATCGGACTCACCGCGCCGGACCGCCCCACTGGACGCGGTGCTGTCGTCGGCGCGTGACGCGGGCGCCACGATCGTCAGCGCCGCCGAGGAGAAGCCCTGGGGATACTGCGGGGTGTTCGCCGACCCCGACGGTCATCAGTGGATGGTCGTGGAGGAACCGCCCGGGTGAGGGCCTAGCGTGAATCCGCGAAAAGGTGCACCAGACCAGATGCCACTGCGAAGCGGGGACCGTGGATACCGTCGACATTGGCCCGCCCCACCACCACCGGCACGGTACGCAGCGCCTCGGTGACGGTGCGCAGCAGTTCGTCGTCGAGGGCGCCGCCCCCGGCGAGCACCATCGCCGCCGGGGGTGTGTCGAACGCCCGCAGCGCTCGGGCGATGTTGGCGGCGACGGTTTCCTGTTTGATCGCCAGCCGCAGGCTGCGCCACTCCTCTGCGGCCAACCGACTCGAGAACGGCACCAGGCCCGCGCCACCACGGGTGCACAGTCTGCCGATCGCGTCGGCTGCCGCAGGGGCGTCGAGGAAGACCCGCCGACCGTCCTCCTCGTGCGCCACGTGCGGGCCCTCGACCCGCACCGCCGGGGTGCGTTTGACCGTCTCGGCCAGGGCCTTCGGAATCCCGAGGACGCGGGCCACCGCGACGGTGATCGTCTCGCCCGCCCCGGCCGCCACGACGGTGGCGCCGTTGCCGATCACGTCGATGGTGCCGCCACCGATGTCACAGACCGCCGCACCGGGCGGCAGGCCGGGGGTGGTGCGGGCACCGCGCGCCGCGGCCTCGGGTTCGCCGGCCAAGGTGCGCACCCGGCGCCCACTCAGCTCCGCCAGAGTGCTTGCCGCATCGGCGATCTCGTCAGCGGCCAGCAACGCCACAACGGTGCCCTGCGCCTCGGCGACACCGCGGCGCAACCACACTCCGTTGTCGATGGCGGACATGTCGGTGAAGAAGGCATCGTGTACCGCCAAGCCCTCCTTGGCGGCGGCCACAGCGGACAGCCGCACGCGGCGCGCGCAGCCCGGACCGGACAGTCGAAGGACCGAATGTGCCTGTGCGGGTGAGTATCGCACCGTACCGTCGACTGTCTGCACCTCCACGTAGTCGTCACCCGTGGTCGGCGGTGTGGCGGGTGTGGTGCGGGCGGTGACGGCGATGGCCGAGGCATCGGCCAGCTCCCGGCAGAATTCGGCCACCTGGACCATCCGGTCCGGCGACAACTGCAGCGCGGCGGTCAGCGCGATGGGATCCGCCAGCGCCCGGTACGCCCGGCCCGGCTCGGTGACCTCGACGGCCACCAGTGCGCCGGGCTCGATGTCGATGTCGGCTTCATCGACAACGGGAACATCCAACGGTATGCGGTTGGCGATCAGGACCGCATCATCTTGAGCAACCAGCACACCCACGATCGGCCAGCCGCGGCCCACCGCGTCGGTGATCCGGGCCGCAGCCTCCTCGAAATCGCAGTCCTGGCCGACGGATACGATCACCGGGCCGTCGGTGACCGCGCCGGTCAGATCGTCCAGCCGCACATGGCGGCCCACCCCGTGCCCGCGCCCCGCCGCGGTACTGGCTTCGGGTGCGCGCAGGCTGCGGACCGGGGAGTCGGGGGCCTGCGCACGCGGGAGAGGGGCGGTGGCGGTGTCCACCGGCCGCAACACCGCCAGCAGCAGCTCGTCGGCCACCACACCGGCATCAACCTCGATGCGGTGCAGTAGCGCCGCCGCACCGTGCAGTGACTCGCGAGATCCCTTGCGGCCGCGCGTCGGCGCCTGGCCATGAGCCACCGCTGCCACCGTCGTCCCGGAAACCCGTGCGAGGACGATCTCGGTGGTGTGGTTACCGATGTCTATCCCGGCAACGGTGCAGTGCCCAGACCTCAACGCAGCAGACCCCGCCGGGCGTATGCCTCGGCGGCCTGGCGCACCAGGGCGGCACACCGGGAGGCACCGCGGGCCTCCAGGCTGGTCCCCAGCTCGGCGAGTTGCTCGGCCGTGGACCGGTGGGGCCGCAACGCCTCGTACAGGTTCATCACGTCGTCATCGTCCATGGTGGCCAATTCGGCTGCGCGCAGGAAGTTCTCGGCCAGTTGCGGGTTGCCGCCCGCCTCGGCGACCACGGCTTGGTGAGCGAGCACCGCCGGGTCCATCCGCAGATCCGACAGGCTCAGCTTGCCGTCGACGGCGTTGCCCACGGTGATGTTGTCCGGTGTCATCGGCGAACGACCTCCACGGTGACCGGTGGTTCGCCGGGCTGACAGGCCTGCCGTTCCAGGGCGACCAGCGCAACGGCACGGGCGTGGTAGCGCGCCGAGATGGACTCATCGGTGCCTCCGGTGAAGATGGGTACCGGGGCCATACCCTTGGCATGCCTGGCGGCGTTCTTACCGAGCTCGCGATACATCTGCGCGGTCAGCAGTGGCGCCACGCTGAACAGTTCGAGATTGGCCAGCGGCGCCAGATCACGGCGGTGGATCAGCGTTGTTCCTTTGCCCTGCAAGCCGATTCCGATCCCCGAACCCGACAGCCGCGCCGCGGTGAGACCGATCAGCCCGACATCGATGGTGGAACGCACCCGCACCAACCGCGGCACGCAGCCCTCCTCCTCCAGCCCGGCCGAGATCTGACGTAACACTTCACCGATCGGCAGCCCGCACAGCGTCAGCCATACGCTGCGACCCCAGGCCGGCGACAGACCGATGCACACCTCCCGGGGATCACCGCTCTGCCGGGCGGTTTCACCGTCGGTGACGATCAGGTGCCCGCGGTGTTCCTCCTGGTCTGCCGTGAGCTCCGCGGCACTGCGGGCCTGGCGGATGCCGTCGATCTCCGCGGCCCGCTGCGGTGTCGGCGCGTAGCCCGTACCCGGCCCGGCGTAGTCGTTCGGGTCCGTGAGTTTCGACAGCACCCGGAAGTCCTTGTCGAAGATCGCCGAGGTCTGCAGCTGATCACCGCGCAACCGTTCGCGTGTCAGCCGGGCGATGGCGTCCGCCTCATCGGTGAAACCGGTCCGCTGCAGCGATGCGATCACATCGAACACCGTGAGCTGTTTGGCTTCGATCGAGGCGGCTGCCTCGGCCACCATCTTCGGATGGCCGGCGGGCAGGTCACGGGAGCCGTTGGCCGCCACCACCTCGTCGACGCGGTCGTCGTCGTAATCGGCCAGACCCAGATCCCGGTACACGGCCTGCACTGCGGTGGCGGCGCGCCGGCGCACCGACTCCAGGTGCTGGGGCGAGACGGTGCGCAGCCCACCGTCGGCACCCCAGTCACGCTGCAGGACCAGGAAGTCGTCCATATCGTCGGAGTTGAAGTTGGACAACGCAAAAGCGTTGTCGTAGCGCGGAATCGAGCCGAAGCCGGAGAAGATGAAGTCAGCTCCGGCGAGCAGCACCGGCAGGGTGTGGGCGCTGCGCCGGATATCGGATTCCGAGATCAGGTTGTCGTTGCCCGCGCAGGACTCCAGGTCCCGCATCATCACCATGAGGTTCTCGGCCAGCAGCTCTTTCATGCCCTCGGGCACCGCGGCCACCACGCCCACACCGTCGATACCGCCGTTCTGCACCCCCTGGGATCCCAGGGCCCGGGCCAGCGAGACACAACGCGACTCGAGGTAGAGGATCGAGCATTTTTCGGCCGCGCCCATCAGCACCTCGGCGCCACCCCCGCTGGTGACCCGCATCTTCAGTCCGCGCGACGCGTAGGCGGACGTGAGAATGGCCTTGCTGAACGGGGTGTCGTCGCCGTCGACGAACACCTGCTCGGTGCCGTAGATCGAGATGGTCTCGGCGTAGCTGGTCAAACCACGCAGCCCGAGACGCAACTCCAGGGCTTCCTCGATGGAGCACTGCGCCATGGCCCCGGGCGTGCCGACCTGGCTGCCGATCAGCAAGGCGACGGCATTCGACGGTGCGTCGCTGAGCACCGGCACCGTGGTCTCGACTTCGCGGAATCCGTAGGCCACCGCGCTGGCGGCGTCGGCGGCGATCAGTAGCGGATCGTCGAGCTGGTTGGTGACGTGCGCCTGATTGCTCGGGGTGCGCCTGGCCCGCATCTTGGCCATGGCCATCTGCATCTCGACCGGTGACAGCACCGCGATGACGCGGGCGAGCTTGGCCGGTGTGGTGCCGCCGATCAGTCGCACCACCTCGGCGCGGGGCACATTGACATCGACGGCCATCCGCGCCAGCGCCGCGTCCTCGAGGGCCATCGCCTCCTCGGCCACCGACAGGTCGATCCCGTATCGGGCGATGAACTCGTCGATGACGTCGAATTCGGCCACGGACTTGCCATCGAGCTCGACCACCGTGCCGTTCTCGATCACCAGCGAGGGGGCCGGGTCATGCGGGCTGCGCATCGCGACCAGACCGAGGTCGGCGTCGGCGACACTGAACCCGTCGAGGTTGACCGGTTTCGAGTTCAGTACCCGAAACCGGCCCAACTCCTGCGCCAATGCGCCCTCCTGTAGGTCGTGGATCTGTTAGTCGCGGATCTCGCTGTCGTCGAACACAACCCGGCCGATCAGTTCGTAGCGCCTGGGGTCGCGCAGCTTGAAGTACAACGCGAGTACCGCTCCGAGTACGAACACACCGACCACGATCCATGGTGTCAGCTTGAACAGCAGTGTGCCCGACGCGGCGCCGGCGGCGGCGTCCTTGTGCTCCCACAGCAGGTACACCACATAGAGCATGCCGATACCACCGAGCAGCGGCGCCAGGAACGTCTTGAACCAGTGCGCGCTGGATGGATGGTTCTTGTGGAAGTGGAAGTAGGCGATCACGGCGAATGCGCACAGCGACTGCACGATCAGGATCGCCATGGTGCCCAGGATCGCCAGCAGCGTGTACATGTGCACATACGGATCCATTCCGGCGAAGTAGAACGCCAGGATCAGCACCAGTGTGATGCCGGTCTGCACGAACGACGCGATGTAGGGCGAACCGTGCGAGTGGTGGGTGGCACCCAGGGTCTTCTGCAGCCCCGTGGACAGGCCTTCCCGGCCCAGGGCGTACAGGTAGCGCGAGGCGCAGTTGTGGAATGCCATGCCGCACGCGAAGGATCCGGTCACCAGCAGGATGTTGAACAGCGTGATGGCCCACTCCCCGTAGGTGCTGCGCACCGGGTTGAAGAAGATGTCACCGGCGGTGGCCGGGTCCTGTGCCAGCTCCACCGACTGCTGCGGTCCGGTGCCGGCGATGGCCATCCAGGACACGAAGACGTAGAAGATGCCCACCCCGAGGACGGCGATCATGGTGGCGCGCGGGATGATTCGTTTCGGATCCTTGGATTCCTCGCCGTACATCGCCGTGGACTCGAAGCCGACCCACGACCAGAACGCGAAGAACAACCCCAGGCCCGCGCTGGCGCCGGCGATGGCGGCCGGGGTGAAGGCACCGATCGGGTTCAGCGTTTCGGCGACCGCGAAGCCGTCCGGGCCGCCACCGCGGAACAGCACGGCCAGTGCGCCCAGGGACAGCATGATGATCTCGGTGATGAGGAAGACGCCGAGCACCTTGGCGGTGAGGTTGACGTCGAAGTAGGTGAGGATGCAGTTGAGCGCCAGCATGAGCAACGCCGGGATGAGCCAGTGGACGGTGATCCCGAACTGGGATGCGAACAGGTTCTGGAAGAAGTAGGCGAAGATGCCGATCAGCGAGCCCTCGAAGACGATGTAGGCCATCGTGATGATGAGGCCGCTGGCCATCCCCATGATGCGGCCGAGCCCGTGGGAGATGTATCCGTAGAAGGCGCCGGTGGCGGTGATGTGCTTGGCCATGGTGGCGTAGCCGATCGCGAACAGGCCGAGCACGATCGTGGCGACCAGGTAGCCGGCCGGTGCGTGGGATCCGTTGCCGAAACCGACTGCGATCGGCACGTTACCGACCATCGCGGTGATGGGAGCGGCCGTCGCCACTGCCATGAAGATGACGCCAAAGGTACCGACGGCGTTGCGTTTCAGCCGTTGCACCCCGCCGCCGGTGTTTTCGTCGCGTGACAACACTCGATCGGTCATCGTTGGGAATACCTTCCAGATGAGGCAGTGAAGCGTCCGGTGGTGTGGTCCAGCCCACAGTGAACTCGGTTATATTGGCACTACCAAATACCGAGCGCAAGCGGTTCCGCCACATAATTCTTCGATTCGGGCCGACTTTTTAGACCATTGACATAAATGGTCGGCCCATTTAACGTTCTCGGCGACACGGCCAGACGAACACGCAGGGAGACTCGTGTACGACTACGGCACCTTCTCGTTCGAGTCCAAGGCACAGGTTCTGGAGCGGGCGAAGACATTCTGGAACCCGGACAAGACCCAGTTCTGGACCGACACCGGGGTTGACCTGGTGATCGACCGCCGCGAAGGTTACTTCCTCTGGGACATGGGCGGTCGACGGCTGATCGACATGCACCTCAACGGCGGTACCTACAACCTCGGGCACCGCAATCCCGAAGTGATGCAAGCACTTTCCGATGGCATGAAGTACTTCGACGTCGGCAACCACCACTTCCCGTCCGTCGCGCGGACCGCCCTGGCCCAGAAGCTCGTCGAGTCCGCGCCCGCGTCCATCACCAAGGTCGCCTTCGGCTCCGGCGGCGGTGAAGCCATCGACATCGCACTCAAGAGCGCCCGCCACGCCATGCAGCGCCGCAAGATCGTCTCGATCGTCAAGGCTTATCACGGTCACACCGGGCTGGCGGTGGCCACCGGCGACGACCGGTTCGCCAAACTGTTCCTCGCCGACCGCCCGGACGAGTTCGTACAGGTCCCCTTCGGCGACCTCGACGCCATGGAGCAGGCACTACGCGGCCGCGATGTCGCCGCGGTGATCATGGAGACCATTCCCGCCACCTACGGATTCCCTTTGCCCCCACCGGGTTACCTGGAAACGGTCAAAGACCTCTGTGTCCGCTACGACGCCCTCTACATCGCCGACGAGGTGCAGACCGGCCTGATGCGCACCGGCGAGATGTGGGCGATCACCAAACACGGTATCGAACCCGACATCATCGTCACCGGCAAGGGACTGTCCGGCGGCATGTATCCGATCACCGCGGCCATGCTCAGCGAGCGCGCCGCGCAATGGCTCAACCAGGACGGGTTCGGCCACATCTCCACCTTCGGTGGCGCCGAACTCGGATGTGTCGCGGCCATCAAGACTCTCGAGATCAGCAGCAGGCCCGAGGTCAGGTCGTCGGTGCACTACATCGCCGACCTCTTCGCCGGCGGCCTGGCCCGGATCCAGGCCGATTACCCGGACTGGTTCATCGGCATCCGGCAGAACGGTGTGGTGATCGGCTTGGAGTTCGACCATCCCGAGGGCGCCAAGTTCGTGATGCGCGAACTCTACGAGCGGGGTGTGTGGGCGATCTTCTCCACGCTGGATCCCCGTGTGTTGCAGTTCAAACCGGGGCTGCTGCTGGATCGCGAACTGTGCGAGGACGTATTGGACCGCCTCGAGGTGGCCGTCGGCCAGGCGCGGCGGGCCGCGATGGGACGGAGGTCAGCGTGAACGACTTCGCTGCGGTGGGTCAGCTGCTGGAACGTGCCCGGTGGGCCGCCGCCGCCTTCGCCGACTACGACGCCCCCGCGGTTGCGGCTGTGGTGACCGCGGTGGCCGACGCCGCCTACCACGAGGCGGAACGCTTCGCCGCGGCCGCCGTCGCCGAAACCGGCATGGGAGTGGTGGCCGACAAGATCGTGAAGAACCGGGCCTGCTCACGCGGGATCGTGGAGCATTACCGCGACGACGACTTCGTCACGCCCCGTATCGACGCCACCCGCAAGATCGTCGAGATCCCGCGGCCCGCGGGTGTGGTGCTGGCGCTGACACCCACCACCAACCCGGTGGCCACCGTGTATTTCAAGGTGATCCTGGCGCTGATGACCCGGAACGCCGTGGTGGTCGCCCCGCATCCACGGGCACGGCAGTGCTCGGTGGATGCCGCCCGGGTTCTCGCCGAGGCGGCCAGCGCTGCCGGGGCGCCGGACGGCATCATCCAGGTGATCGACGAGCCGTCCATCCCGCTGGTCGAGGCGTTGATGGCGGACAGGCGCACCGACGTCATCGTGGCCACCGGGGGTGATGCGGTGGTGCGGGCGGCGTATTCGTCGGGCAATCCGGCCCTCGGGGTGGGGCCCGGCAATGTGCCGGTGTTCGTCGACGCCAGCGCCGACATCGACGCCGCTGCCCGGCGCATCGTGGACAGCAAGGCCTTCGACAATTCGGTGCTGTGCACCAACGAGTCGGTGCTCATCGCCGAGGAATCCGTTGCCGCCAAGCTGAGTTCGGCGATGAACCGCAACGGCGCCGCCATCCTCGATGACGAGGCCGCCCGGCGGCTGCGGCACTACATGTTCCCCGGCGGCGCGCTCAACACCGATGTGGTGGGACGCGACGCCGCCTGGATCGCTGAGCAGGCCGGTATCCGGGTCACCGCCAAGACGCGGGTGCTGGTGGCCCCGTTCACCGACGTGCTCGCCGAGGAAGTGCTGACCCACGAGAAGCTCTCACCGGTTCTCGGGATGACCACGGTGGCCGATGCCGACCGCGGAATCCGCGCGGCCCGTGCGGTCATCCGCATCGGTGGGGCGGGCCACTCCGCGGCCATCCACAGTGAGAATGCCCGTGTCATCACCGATTTCGCCGCCCGGGTTCCGGTGCTGAGGGTGTCGGTCAACGTGGGGAACAGCACCGGCAGCTCGGGCCTGGAGACCAACCTGGCTCCGTCGATGACACTCGGGACCGGGTTCGTCGGTCGCAGCTCCATCGGGGAGAACCTGCAGCCCGGGCATCTGGTCAACTGGACACGCGTCGCCTACAACGCCGATGCCGGGGTGACCATGCCGAACTTCGCCGGTGTCTCGCCATGGCGCGCGCCGTCGGGCCCGGTGCCGGCCTATCCGCGTGCGTCCAACGACGTGGGCGAGGCTGGCCCACCCACATCAGGCTCGCGGCCGGCCGTCCGGTCCGGCGACCCCGGCATCGAGGCGCTGCGCGCGGAGTTGCGCGCGTTGGTCGTCGAAGAACTCGCCCAACTGATCAAGAGGTGATCCGTGGCTGAACTGCGTTCGTTCATCTTCATCGATCGGCTTCAGCCGCAGACGATGTCGTATCTGGGCACCTGGATCAAAGGCGCCCTTCCCCGAGCTGATGTGGCCGCCCAGATCATCGAGGTGGCGCCCGGATTGGACATCGAGGGCATCACCGACGTGGCGCTCAAGCACGCCGAGGTCAAAGCCGGCGTGCTGGTGGTGGAGCGGCAGTTCGGGTATCTGGAGTTCCACGGCGAGACGGGTGCGGTCAAGGCCTCGGCCGATGCCGCGCTCGACGAGTTGGGCGGTGACGCCGGCTCGGCGCTGCCGCCGAGCATCCTGGCCTCGCGAATCATCTCGAGCATCGATCAGCAGCATGCATTCCTGATCAACCGCAACAAGATCGGGTCGATGGTGCTGGCCGGTGAATCGCTGTACGTGCTCGAGGTGGCACCGGCGTCGTATGCGATCCTGGCCACCAACGAGGCCGAGAAGGCCGCCGACATCAAGGTCGTCGACTTCCGCATGATCGGCGCCACCGGCCGGGTTTACCTGTCGGGCACCGAGGCCGACGTCCGCCAGGCCGCGGGTGCCGCCGAGGACGCGCTGCGGCGGAGCCTCGGATGATCGACCGCGACCAGCTTCGCCTCCTCGTTCGCGAGGTGGTCCGTGAGGCCGTCAGAGACCTGAAGCCGACCGCACCCGCGGCGCCCGCACCTGCGCCACCAAAGCCTGCCCCGGCCGCTACCGTCGTCCCCACCGGCCCGCTGGCCGCGGACGAGAAGTCGCGCACCGACACCGTCCGGATCGCCACCGATGCCGACCTCGACGGTTTCGTACGAAAACTGTTGCAGTTGTTCGAGAACCCGAAGACCCGGGCCGACGTGCGGCAGGGGCGGCTGAAGTTCCGGCTCGCCGCCACCCGGCCGGGCGCCGGTGGCAGCACCCACCGCATCGACCGGGGCGCCGTCACCGAGCGCCACATCGCCGAGCTCGGCGGCACCGGCGCCACGCTGGTGCTCGGCCCCAGGGCCGTGCTCACCCCGCTGGCTCGCGAACGGGCCCGAGCCCTCGGCATCACCGTCCAGAAGGAGCGCACATGATCACCGGCACGGTCACCGGCCACGTCTGGTCCACCCGCTGCGTCGACGGGATGCCCGCCGGGGCGCTGCTCGAGGTCGAGGTGGACGGCAGCGGATCCCGGCTGATCGCGTTCGACGTACTCGGCAGCGGTGTCGGCGAGCACGTCCTGGTCACCCAGGGTTCGGTGGCGGCCGGCTGGTTCGCCGGCAGTCCCCCACCCATCGACGCTCTGATCATCGGCTCGATCGACCCCGATACCACCGGATAGCAGTTCGACACTCGAAAGAAGGAGAAACATCATGGCCAGCAATGCGATCGGGATGATCGAGACCAAGGGTTACGTCGCCGCACTCGCAGCGGCCGACGCGATGGTCAAGGCCGCGAACGTGACCATCACAGACCGTCAGCAGGTGGGCGACGGGCTGGTCGCCGTCATCGTCACCGGTGAGGTGGGAGCGGTCAAAGCCGCCACCGAGGCCGGCGCCGAAACCGCCTCCCAGGTCGGTGAACTCGTGAGCGTGCACGTCATTCCGCGCCCGCACAACGAACTCGGCGCACACTTCTCCGTGTCCACCCAGTAGCCGCGCCGATGGCCGTGACCGACCAGCACACCGCCACCGGTACCCGCACCGACATCCGGGTCTACCTACCGGTGGAAGACCTGCAACCACAGTTCGCCGCATATCTGGGCACCCCCACCCGGGCGCGCGGCTATCCTCCGTACGCCGGCGAACACGCGCTGATCGTGGAAGTGTCACCCGCGTTGGCGATCGAACGTGTCATCGATCTGGCGCTGCGCGAGGTGCCCGGCGTTCAGCCCGGAATCCTCTATGTGGAACGCCAATTCGGTGTCCTGGAGATCCACTCCGCCGAGCTCGCCGAGATCCGGCGGGCCGGCGAAGCCATCCTGGCGGGCACGGGCAACTCCGCAACCGATCAACTGCGGCCACGGGTTCTCTACCACGACATCATCGAAGACATCACCGATCAGCATGCGGTGATCCTGAACCGGAACAGGCAGGCCTCGATGGTGTTACCCGGCGAGTCATTGCTGGTCTACGAGATGACTCCGGCGCTGTTCGCCGCGGTCGCCGCCAATGAGGCCGAGCGGGCCGCACCGGGACTCAACCTCGTCGACGTCCAGATGATCGGGGCCGCAGGCCGGCTCTACATCGGTGGCAGCACCGCCGACGTCACCACAGCGCGGGACCGCATCACCGCCGTCCTGGCCGGTATCGAAGGCCGCGACCACTGATGGCGGGGGCCGACTTCATCGGCGACGATCTGGTGGTCGCCGAACACGCGCTGCGGAACTACGACCTGCCGCCCGCGTCAAAGCTGCAGCTGCTCAACCTCTCCGAGAACGCCACCTACGCGGTGGAGGACGCTGAGACCGGCGTGCGCTCGATTCTGCGGGTGCACCGGCAGAACTACCATCGTCGCCACGAGATCGAATCGGAACTGGACTGGCTGGCAGCCCTCGGCCGGGACAGCGACGTCACGGTGCCCACGGTACTGCCGACGCGCGACGGCCAACGGGTGGTGACCGTCGACCATGACGGCACCGAGCGCCATGTGGTGCACTTCGCCATGGTTCCCGGTGCCGAGCCGGACCCCGAAACCCTGACCGTGGACGACTTCCACACCTTGGGCCGGATCACCGCAGCCCTGCACGATCACGCCCGGAGGTGGACCCGCCCTCCGTCCTTCGGGCGGTTCTCCTGGGATTGGGCGCACTGCCTGGGTGACGAGCCCCGTTGGGGCCGTTGGCAGGACGCGGTGGGAGTGGGTCCGGGAGAGGCGGCGGTGCTGCAGCAGGCCCAAGAGCTGCTGCACCACCGGCTGTCCGAGTACGGCACCGGCGCCGACACCTTCGGCCTGGTGCACGCCGACCTGCGGTTGGCGAACCTGCTCGTCGACGACGACACCACTGACAGCGCCGGATCTCCTTCGACGGTCACCGTCATCGACTTCGATGACTGCGGGTTCGGTTGGTATTTCTATGATTTCGGCACCGCCGTGTCGTTCATGGAGGACGACCCGGCGCTGCCCGAGTGGCAGGACGCCTGGACAGCGGGATACCGCACCAGACTGCCGCTGGCGGCCGAGCACGAGGACATGCTGCCCTCATTCGTCCTGCTGCGCCGACTTCTCCTGCTCGCGTGGATGGGATCACACAGTCACAGCCGGGAATCCCAGGCCATGTCGGTCACCTATGCAGCGGGCAGTTGCGGGCTGGCCGAGCGTTACCTCACCCACAACGGCCGTCGACTGGCCTGACACGTTGAAAGGCACGCAGATGTTTGCATCACTTCACGGCCGCTCGGCCATCGTCACAGGTGGGAGCAAGGGGATCGGCCGCGGCATCGCCGAGACCTTCGCCCGCGCCGGTGTCAACGTCGTCATCACCGGCCGTAATCAGTCCGATATCGACTCTGCCACAGACGCATTGGCGAGCGCACCCGGCACGGTCACCGGCGTGGCCGCCGACGTGTCCGACCCGGCTGACTGCCGCCGGGTGGTGGCCACGGCGGTCGAACGCAACGGCGGGCTCGACATCGTGTGCGCCAACGCGGGCATCTTCCCGTCGGGCCGCCTGGAAGATCTGACCCCTGACGACATCGAGCAGGTGATGTCGGTCAACTTCAAGGGCACGGTGTTCATGGTGCAGGCGGCGCTGTCGGCCCTGGCCGCCAGCGGGCACGGCCGGGTGATCATCACCTCCTCGATCACCGGGCCCATCACCGGATACCCGGGCTGGTCGCACTACGGGGCCAGCAAGGCCGCGCAGCTGGGATTCCTGCGTACGGCCGCGATGGAGCTCGCTCCGAAGAAGATCACCGTGAACGCGGTGTTGCCCGGCAACATCATCACCGAAGGCCTCATCGACATGGGCGAGGAGTACATGAACCGGATGGCGGCCTCGGTGCCGGCGGGCCGGCTCGGCAGTGTGTCCGACATCGGCAACGCCGCACTGTTCTTCGCCACCGACGAGTCGGCCTACATCACCGGGCAGTCGCTCGTGGTCGACGGCGGGCAGATCCTGCCCGAGTCGGCCGAAGCTATCGCGGACATGTAGCGGGGTGCGTATATTTGGTATGACCAATTGACGAGGGGGATCAGGTGCCATCGCGAGTCGAGGAGTTGAGGCGCCAGATCGTCGCCGACGTCAACGCCGGCACCCCCGGCACCAAACTCGGTAGTGAGCGAGAGCTCGCGCAACGGTACGCCACCAGTCGGTCCACGCTGCGCCAAGTCCTGGCGGCGCTCGAGGAGGCCGGTCTGGTGGAGCGGGTGATCGGCCGCGCCGGAGGCATTTTCATCAGCCATGTGCAGGTGCAGCGCAGCCTCACGGATGTCGTGGGCGTACCCGCATTCCTGGCCAACCAGGGGTACGTGGCCGGCACCCGTGTGCTGTCGACCAAGATCGCGGTCCCCGACCGCCCCACCCAGCAGGCGTTACGGCTGGGCGCAGGCGAGTTCGTCGTCGAGATCCAGCGGGTGCGGTTGGCCGACGGCTCGCCGATCTCGTTGGAGCGGGCCCAGTTTCCCGCCGACAGGTTCCCCGGACTGCTCGAGCAGCAACTCGGCGGCTCCATCTACGAAGTCCTCGAGTCGCAGTACGGCCTGGTCACCTCCCGCGCGGACGAACGCATCGAAGCGGTCAACGCCACTCCGGAGGAAGCCACCCTGCTGGGCATCAAGAAGCGTTCGGCACTGCTGCTGATCACGCGGACGGCCTACGACCAGGACGGCGCTCCGTGCGAGTTCTCCCATGACCTGTTCCGCGGTGACCGCACCCGACTGGCTGTCACCGTCAACGGCCGCGGCATCGGTGTGCCCGCTGCCGATATCGCCTCGGTGACGCTGCAGAGCCGCACCAAAGCCAGTTGAAACCTTGACCTCAACTGAGGTTCATGTTGCAGCCTGGGGCACATGGATGACCAGCAAGGGTTCTTCTCGATCATCGACTACGCCGTCGACGGCGAGCGCAGCCAGCAAGAGCTGATCGACGCGTTCGCCGATATCCAGCAGCGCTGGGTGTGCTTCTACCCCGGGTACCGCGGGGCCCGGCTGTTCGCGAGTGTCGACGGCCGACGGGTCTACAACCTCGTGCAGTGGGCCAGCCGGGCCGATTTCGAGCATTTCGAGAAGGTCTCGGACACCGCGGGTCGCGTCGCGGCCATCGAGGCCGCCGTGGCCGGCGTCTCCGGCACCGCGGTGCCCCAGATGACGGGGCCCCCGCGATTCACCCTCGCCCGCGTCATCCATCCCGCCACTGACACCAAGGAGGACGATCATGCGCCAGATCCGCTCTGATCTGTGGGAGACCCGCGTCGACAGCCCGTTTCCCGGACTCACCACCCACGCCTACCTGTGGACCGCAGGGGCCGCGGGTACCTCCGGTGCCGACAACGTGCTGTTCTACTCCCCTGCCACCGAGGCCGATTTCGACGAGCTGGACCGGCTCGGCGGGGTACGCCACCAGTACCTGTCCCACCAGGACGAAGCCGGGCCCACACTGGCCCGCATCAAGCAGCGATTCGACGCCCGATTGCACGCGCCGGCAGCCGAACTCGACAGCATCGGCTCACACGCGCACGTCGACGTGCCGCTGGAGGGCCGGCATGTCGACAGCAACGGCATCGAGGTGATCCCCACCCCCGGCCACACCGTGGGCAGCACCTGCTATCTGGTCACCTTCGACGACGGTGCGCGTGGCCTGTTCACCGGGGACACGCTGTTCCGCGGCGCCGACGGCAGGTGGGCGGCCGGCTACATTCCGCCGATCAGCGACGCGACCACCCTGACCCGCAGCCTCGAGCTGTTGCGCACACTGTCGCCTGACGTGGTGATCTCGAGCGCCTTCCCCAGCGACACCGCTGTGCACGTTCTCGACGGCCGGTCCTGGGCAGCCTGCGTCGACGAAGCCCTCGACGGATTGCGCGCGGCCGTATAACTCCCGTTTGCCAGATCGAGACGAATATTCCCCCGCGATGGGAATATCGGCGATGCCGCGCGCCAGCCACCATGATTACCGTCGCGGCAACAGAGCAGATTCTGCCAATCGACGCTCAATTCCTGCCAACGGAAATGGAACCGCCAGGACAGGTGGTTTGAACCACCAGACGAAGAACGAAAGAGGTTGACCATGAAGAAGTTTGGATTTGCCGCACTGGCGACGGGCGCGGTCGCTGCGGGCTTCGTAGGCCTGGCGGCGCCGGCGATGGCAGCCCCCACCGGGGCGGGCAGCGCCCAGGAAACCATCGAGTCGCTGCAAGCCGAGGGCTACGACGTCATCGTCAACCGCCTCAGCGCCACACCGCTGGACCAAGCGAACGTGGTGTCGTTGGGCCGGGGTCAGAGTTTCAGCGACTCCGGTACCGGCAACCAGGGCGACAAACTGTACGGACCCGTCGCCCTCACCACGGTCTACGTCAACGTGCGCTGAGCGCACCACGAGCCAGGGGCACCCCTTTCCCCCGAGGGGTGCCCCTTTTCGTGTTCACGGTGTGCGGTGTGACCGAGTCTGCGGACGACGCTAGATTGCGGGCATGACCCGCTCCGCCGGCGCGGGGCGGTTCGCCCCCAGCCCGTCGGCCGATCTGCACATCGGCAACCTCCGCACCGCCGCGCTGGCCTGGCTGTTCGCCCGGTCCACCGGCCGCCGGTTCCTGGTCCGCGTCGAGGATCTCGACGACCGCACCTTTCCCGAGATCGCGGCGCGGCAGGTCGCGGATCTGGCCGCGATCGGCATCACCTGGGACGAGAACCCGGAGTACCAGACCGCGCACGAGAACCGCTACGACCGCGTCATCGAAGAACTGCAGCAGCGCGGCTTGGTCTATGAATGTTATTGCAGCAGAAAAGAAATCCAACAGGCGCCACGGGCGCCGCACGCCCCCGAGGGTGCCTACCCGGGCACCTGCCGGCACCTGACCGACGCGCAGCGTGCCGAGAAACGTGCCGGGTCCCGGCCACCGGCGCTGCGGTTGCGGTCGGACACCTACAGCTACACCGTCACCGACCTGCTCCACGGCAGCTACACCGGCGTCGTGGACGACCTGGTGCTACGCCGCGGCGACGGGGTCACCGCCTACAACCTGGCCGTCGTCGTCGACGATGCCGCCCAGGGCATCGACCAGGTGGTCCGCGGTGACGACCTGCTCCCCTCGTCGCCGCGGCAGGCCTACCTCGGGATGCTGCTGGGCTACCCGAGCCCGGTGTACGCGCACGTCCCCCTGGCGCTCAACACCGACGGCAAGCGCCTGGCCAAACGTGACGGCGCGGTGACACTCGCCCAGATCGGCGTGGATGCCGCGCTGGCGCAGATCGCGGAGTCCTTGGACTATCGCGCGGTGACGCTGGACGGGATGCTCGACGAGTTCGACCCGGCCCATCTGCCGCGGAAGCCTTGGATTTATCAGCCCAGCTGAAGAAAACCCTTTGTGGGCCGCGGTGGAGTTGGTAGTTTCCGCCGATGTTCGGATACTTCCGGCGGGCGCTGCTTGCCGTCTTCCTCGTCGCCGCGGTGGTCCTCGGCGCGGCCGGCTGCAGCTCATCGGACGACACCAGTGACGAGCCGATCAAGGCCGCCGGCGTGCTGCGCGTCGGCACCGAAGGCGTCTACTCACCCTTCAGCTATCACGACCCCGCCACCGGCGAACTCGTCGGCTACGACGTCGACGTCGCCAAGGCCGTCGGCGAGAAGCTGGGCGTGCCGGTCGAATTCGTCGAGACCCCGTGGGATTCGATGTTCGCCGCGCTGGAGGCCAACCGCTTCGACATCGTCGCCAATCAGGTGACCATCAATCCCGAACGTCAGGGCAAGTACGACCTGTCCCAGCCGTATACCGTCGGTGAGGGCGTCATCGTGACGCGGGCCGACGACAACTCGATCAAGTCGCTGGCCGACATCAGGGGCAAGACCGCCGCCGAGAACGCCACCAGCAACTGGTCGGAGGTCGCCCGCAACGCCGGCGCCAACGTCGAGGCCGTCGAAGGCTTCACCCAGGCCATCACCCTGCTCAACCAGGGCCGCGTCGACGTCGTCATCAACGACAGCATCGCCGTGTACGCCTACCTCGCCGAAACGGGCGACAAGTCCGTGAAGATCGCCGGCACCGTCGGCGAGAAGAGCGAACAGGGCTTCGCCGCCCGCAAGGACAGCGGCTACCTCCCGGAACTCAACAACGCACTGAGCGAACTGCGCGCCGACGGCACCCTGTCGGAGATCTCGCAGCGCTACCTCAAGGCCGACGCCACGGGGGCACCCGCGACCACCCCGATCCGGACGGCCGGGGTGTTACGGGTCGGCACCGAGGGCACGTATTCGCCATTCAGCTACCACGATCCGGCGACCGGTGAACTCACCGGATACGACGTCGACGTCGCCAGGGCCGTCGGAGAGAAACTGGGCGTCCCCGTGCAGTTCGTCGAGACCCCATGGGACTCGATCTTCGCCGCGCTGGAGGCCAACCGCTTCGACATCGTGGCCAACGAGGTGACCATCAACCCGGAACGGCAGGCGAAATACGACCTGTCGTCGCCGTATTCGATCGGCGAGGGGGTGATCGTCACCCGAGCCGATGACGACTCGATCACCTCGCTGGACGATCTCAAGGGCAAGACCACCGCCCAGTCGATCACCAGCAACTGGGCGCAGGTCGCGCGGGACGCCGGCGCGACCGTCGAAGGCGTCGAGGGTTTCGCCCAGGCGATCACCCTGCTCAACCAAGGCCGCGTTGATGCCACCGTCAACGACAGCATCGCCGTGTACGCCTACCTCGCCGAGACCGGGGACACGTCGGTCAAGATCGCCGCACAGACCGGGGAAAAGAGCGAGCAGGGTTTCGCCGCCCGCAAGGACAGTGGGTTCCTGCCGGAACTGAACGGGGCGCTCGACGAACTGCGGGCCGACGGCAAGCTCACCGAGATCTCGCAGAAATACCTGAAGGCCGACGCGACTGGTACCCAGGGCACCCCGCAGGCGGCCGAGGGCGAGAACCCGCCGCAGGTCCGCTCGGCATTGCAGCTGGTACTCGACAACCTGTGGCCGCTGGCCAAGGCGGCCCTGACGATGACGATCCCGCTGACGATCATCAGCTTCGCCATCGGCCTGGTCATCGCACTGGCGGTGGCGCTGGCCCGGCTGTCGCCGAACGTGATCCTGACCAATGTCGCGCGGTTCTACATCTCGATCATCCGGGGCACACCGCTGCTGGTGCAGCTGTTCATCGTGTTCTACGCGCTCCCCGAGTTCGGGGTGAAGATCGACCCGTTCCCGGCGGCGGTCATCGCCTTCTCGTTGAACGTCGGTGGTTACGCGGCGGAGATCATCCGCTCGGCGATCCAGAGCATCCCCAAGGGTCAGTGGGAGGCCGCCGAGACCATCGGCTTCAACTACGTGGGCGCACTGCGACGGATCATCTTGCCGCAGGCGTCGCGGGTGGCGGTGCCGCCGCTGTCGAACACCCTGATCTCGCTGGTCAAAGACACCTCGCTGGCCTCGACCATCCTGGTCACCGAGCTGCTGCGGCAGGCGCAGATCATCGCCGCGCCGACATTCGAGTTCTTCGCCCTGTACGGCACCGCCGCGATCTACTACTGGGTGATCTGCCTGGTGTTGTCGTTCGGCCAGAGTCGGTTGGAACGCCGGCTGGAAAGGTATGTGGTCCGATGACTTCTTCAGAAGAAGTGGAATACCGAGTCGTCGCCCAAGGCGTGGAGAAGGCGTTCGGCGACAACAAGGTGCTCAAAGGTGTGAGTTTCGAGGTGCCCGCAGGCACCGCCACGGCGATCATCGGCCCGTCGGGATCCGGGAAGACGACGTTGTTGCGCACGCTGAATGCGCTCGACCGCGCCGACGCCGGCGTCATCCGCGTGGACGACGTCGAGATCGACTTCGCCACGCCGACACCGAAACCCGAGATCCGCAAGTTCCAGTCGCGCAGCGGGTTCGTGTTCCAGTCGCACAACCTTTTCCCGCACAAGACGGTGCTGCAGAACATCATCGAGGGACCGGTGATCGTGCAGAAACGGCCCAAGGACGAGGCGGTCGCCGAGGCTCTCGAACTGCTGTCTCAGGTCGGGCTCGCCGAGAAGAAGGACCAGTACCCGTATCAGCTCTCCGGTGGTCAGCAGCAGCGCGTCGGTATCGCCCGGGCCCTGGCACTCAAACCCAAGCTGGTGCTCTTCGATGAGCCCACCTCGGCGCTGGACCCCGAACTCGTCGGCGAGGTGCTCTCGGTCATCAAGGACCTGGCCGTCGAGGGCTGGACGCTGGTGGTCGTCACCCACGAGATCCAGTTCGCCCGTCAGGTTTCCAGCCAGGTGCTGTTCACCGACCGCGGCGTGATCCTGGAGAAGGGCCCGCCCGAAGCGGTGATCGGCGACCCGAAAGAGGAGCGGACGCGGCAGTTCCTGCAGCGAATCCTCAACCCCCTCTAAAGGCCGACCGAGCGTGTCTGTACGCCCCGGCGCGGCGTGTCGCGTACAAAGACGTGCGCTCGCGCCATAGAAGATGGCCTGCATGCCAGCGGCCAGAGAAGCAGATGTCATCATCGTCGGTGCCGGCCTTTCCGGAATGATCGCCGCACGGACGCTGCTGGCCGCAGGTCTGCGGCCCCTGGTGCTCGAGGCCGACGACCGGGTAGGGGGACGCATCCTCACCGAGGAGGTACTGCCCGGTGTGCCGGTCGAGATCGGCGCGCAATGGATCGGTGACACCCATCAGCGGATGTTCGCCCTGGCCGCCGAACTCGGCGTCGAGACCTACCCGCAGTACGACCAAGGGGAGACGTCCTACGAATTCGGGGGCACCGGGGTACTGCGGGAACACGAGTTCCACACCCGGTTCGCCGACGAACTCGCCGAACTGGAGAAGGTGCTGCGACGGCTCGACGAGCTTGCCGCCGAGGTACCCGTGCAGGCACCGTGGGAGGCGCCCCGAGCGCTGGAGTGGGATACCATCACCGCCGGCTATTGGTATGACAGCCAAGGCCTTTCACCGGTGGCGCGCACTCTGGTCGAGATCTGCACCGTCGGCATCCTGGCTGTACCGACCGCCGAAGTGTCGTTCCTGCATCTCCTGTTCACCATCCAGACCTGCGGCGTGACCTCGGAGCTGTTCGCCGAATCCGAAGGCGGCGCGCAGACCACCCGATTCGTCGGTGGTACCGGTGAGATACCAAAGCGGTTGGCGGCGTTGATCTCCGAGCACATCGTGCTTCAAGCGCCGGTGCAGCTGATCGAACACAGCGCCACCGAGGTCACGGTGACCTGCCGTGGTGGGCAGGTGGTGCGGGGTCGCCGGGTCATAGTCGCCATCTCGCCGACGCTGGCGGGGCGCATCATGTATGACCCGCCGATGCCCGGCGTGCGGGATCAGCTGACCCAGCGGATGCCCAACGGTTCGGCGATGAAGGCGTTCTTCGTCTACAGCGAACCCTTCTGGCGCGCAGATGGTTTCAACGGACAACTGATCTCCGACATCGGACCGGCCCGGATGTCGAACGACACCTGCATCCCCGGCGACGACCACGGCGTGATCCTGATGTTCCTCGAAGGCGACGAGGCCCGCAGGTACGGCCAGCTGCCGCAGGCGCAGCGCCGCCAACTGCTGACCGACGAGCTGGTGCGCCACTACGGAACTGCGGCAGCACATCCCGACGCCTACGTCGACGGGGAATGGTCGGACCGGCAGTGGACGCGGGGCTGTTACAACGCCAACCACGGTCCGCACGTGTGGACCACCTACGGCTCGGCGCTGTCCACACCCATCGGGGCGATCCACTGGGCCTCCACCGATACCGCGACCTTCTGGAGTGCTTACATGGAGGGCGCGGTGGACGCCGGCGAACGGGCCGCCGCCGAGGTCATCGACGCGCTGGGCTAGTCAAACCTCGACCGTGGACTAGATGGTGATTCGCTGCGTGGACAGGCCGCGCAGGGTCAGGTTCGGCTTGTACTCGGCGGGTCCGGCCAACTCGGCATCGGGGAACCGCGCCGTCACCATCGTCAGCGCCAACTGCGCCTCCAGCCGGGCCAGCGGCGCACCGAGGCAGAAGTGCGCGCCGTGGCCGAAGGCCAGGTGTTTGATGGAGGCACGGTGCGGGTCGAATACATCGGGGTCGACGAACGCCGACGGATCCCGTTGCGCCGCGGCCAGAAGCAGCATCGCGGTATCCCCCTTGGGCACCGTCGTGCCATTGATGTCGAGGTCCTCGGCTGCGATGCGGCCCACCAACTGCACCGGCGGGTCGTAGCGCAGCGTCTCCTCGATCACGGCGGAGGCATGGGTGGGGTCGGAGGCCAACGAGGCCCAGTGCCGCGGCTCCCGCAGCATCGCCAGGATGGCGTTGGCGATCAGATTGACCGTGGTTTCGTGACCGGCGATCAACAGCAGGTTGCACGTGGCCACGATCTCGTCCTCGGTGAGCTGATCACCGTCCTCCTCGGCGGCGATCAGCCGCGACATCAGGTCCTCGCCCGGGTCAGCCCGCCGCCGCGCGATCAGTTCGCGCAGGTACTGCCGCAGCCACAGACCCGCCTGGAGGCGTTCGTCCATGTCGTCCGGCACTTCGCCGGTGAAGGTGATGAAGGGATCCAGAGACCGCGCCAACAACGCTGAGGCGTGCGAGAATTCGGGCTCGTCCTCCAACGGCACCCCGAGCAGCCGGCAGATCACGGCCACCGGCAGGGGATACGCCAGGTCGGTGATCACGTCGAATTCGCCTGCGGCCGCCACCTTGTCGAGTAGGGCATCGACCAGTACGGCGATCTCGGTTTCCATCGCCTTGACCACTTTCGGCGCGAACGCCTTCTGCGCCAGTTTGCGCAGCCGGGTGTGATCCGGCGGGTCGAGGAACAGGAAGCCCGGCGGCCCGAACGGCCGGGCCGGCTCACCGTTGGCGATGGCCTGCTGAGCGACGGTCGACTTGAGCCGGTCGCTGGCCGAGTCCGGGTGGCGCAGCACATCGAAGCAGTCGTCGTACCCGGAGAACACCACGAGGTTGATATCGGGCAGCAGCAGCGGACCGCGGTCACGGATCTCTCCGTAGAGCGGGTAGGGATCGGCGCGATTACCCGGATCGAGCAGTCGCAGCAGCAGCTCCTGGGATTCGGCGAGTGCACCATCCATGGTCTTATTGTGCACGCGTTGAAGATGGTGCTGGTCAGCGCTGCGCCGAGATCAACGCGACGGCGCGTTCTTGGCCCCGTAATAGCGACCCAGCACGTGTTCGCGCAGTTCGGTGAACCGGCCGTCGCTGATCGAGCCCCGGATCTGATCGACGAGACGGATGATGAACCGCTCGTTGTGGATGGTGGCCAGCGTCGAGGCCAGCATCTCCTTGGCCTTGAACAGGTGATGCAGGTAGGCCCGGGTGTAGTGGCCGCAGGTGTAGCAGTCGCACTCGGCGTCGAGCGGGGTGAAATCGCGTTTGTAGCGGGCGCCGGTGATGTTGTACCGGCCGGTGGCCGAGTAGATGGCCGCGTTGCGCGCCACCCGCGACGGCGACACGCAGTCGAAGGTGTCAGCACCCGCCTCGACCGCGGAGAACAGATCGTCGGGCTCGCTGATGCCCAACAGGTGCCGCGGCTTGTCCTCGGGCAGCTCGTCGGTCACCCAGCCGACGATGGTGGCCAGGTTCTGTTTCTCCAGCGCCCCGCCGATGCCGTAGCCGTCGAAGCCGCGCCCGTCGGAATCCCTGAGCCCCACCAGGCCGCGGGTGGCCTGCCGGCGCAGGTCTTCGTACTGGGCGCCCTGCACCACCCCGAACAACGCCTGATACGGCTTGGTGTGCCGCTCCTCGGTGAGGCGCCGGTGCTCGGCCAGGCAGCGGATGGCCCACTGATGGGTGCGCTCGACCGACGATTCCTGGTAGCTGCGGGTGTTGACCAGGGTGGTGAGCTCATCGAACCCGAAGATGATGTCGGCGCCCAGTTGATGCTGGATCTGCATCGACACTTCGGGGGTGAAACGGTGCGTCGATCCGTCGAGGTGCGAGGTGAACGTCACACCGTCGTCGTCCACCCGGGCCAGGCGGTCCTTGCCCTCGGCGATGATGTCGTCGGCCTGGACGCGGGTGGTGTCCATGGCCAGCACCTTGCGGAAACCCGACCCCAGCGACAGCACCTGGAAACCGCCGCTGTCGGTGAACGTCGGGCCGTCCCAGTTCATGAAAGCGCCGAGACCGCCGGCCTCGTCGACCACATCGGGCCCCGGTTGCAGGTACAGATGATAGGCGTTGGCCAGAACTGCCTGCGCACCAAGCGATTTCATGGTCTCCGGCAACACCGCTTTGACCGTGGCCTTGGTACCCACCGCGACGAACGCGGGGGTGTGGATGTCCCCGTGGGGGGTGTGGATCACACCCGTGCGTCCACGTTCACCGGGTAGGACATCGTGTACCGAGAAGAAGCCGTCCGTCACAGCAGGTATTCAACACTGGGGACGCGCCGGGCGACGAGGCGGCGAGGCACGAGCCGGGCGACGAGGCGGCGAGTCCAGATGCACGAACCCCGGACGGAACCGCATCGCCTCGTTACATTCGTCGGGTGAACAACGGAGTGTGTGTGGCCGCGGCCGCCCTGCTGACCGCCACTGCCGTGGGCTGTTCGTCCGATGCCGAGCAGCAGCCGCTGGCGCCCGGCGCGCTGACACCGGGTACGGCGAGCATCACCATCAACGATCGTCCTGTCGGCGAGGTCACGTCTGTGCAGTGCACCTCCGCCGGCCCGTTGATGACGATCACCACCGGCACCGAGACCTCGGGCAGCACGTCGGTGGTGTCCAACGCCGAAGGACTGACCGCGCAGTCGGTGTACATCAGGGACCTCGGCGGGTTCACCGGTAGCTACAACCTTGATCTCGGGGGCAGCGCCGAGGTCGAGATGACGGGCAACACCTATTCCATCAGCGGTCGCGCCGACGGGTTCGACACCGAGAAACCGAGCTTCCGCACCGAGGGCACCTTCGAGATCAAGGCGGCCTGCTGAGGCATACCCGGCCGAGTTTTGGGCAATCTCCGAACCGGACCTCAGCGGCCACCCATACTGCTGAGAGGTCCGTCAGTGTTGACGGGTCCCGATACGAAGGAGAAACACTGGTGAAGCGTGCGTTAGGAGTCGCCGTGGGCGGCGCGGCCATTGTGGTCGCGGGTCTGGTCGGCTGCTCCGGTGACAAATCTGCTGAAGAAAGCGTGTCCTCGGCGACGGAAACCGTCGAGAGCGGAGCGAGTTCGGCGACCAGCGTCATCACTTCCGCCACCGACGTCGCCAAGGGCAACCCTCCGCCCGGTGCGGCCACGGTCACCATCGACGGCCAAGAGCAGAACATCGAAGGCCAGGCGGTGTGCACCAATCTCGGCGGCAACATCCAGATCGCGATCGGCAACGCGACCCAGGGAATCGGCGCCCAAGTCACCGAGGCCGACCCGCCGGTGGTCAAACAGGTTGGTCTGGGCAATGTCAACGGCGTCGCCCTCGGCTACACCGAAGGTGTGCCCGGTGGTGAAGCGTCCGCAGAGAAGGACGGCAACACCTACAAGATCAGCGGCAGCGCCACCGGAATCGACATGGCCAACCCGACGCAGCCGGTGACCAAACCGTTCGAGCTCGCGGTGACCTGCCCGTAAGTCCGGTCGTCACAGCATCGTTCGAGCGGCGGCACCTATGGGTGCCGCCGCTCGACCATGTGGCCTCAGGCCAGGGTGGCGATCAGTCGATCCAGAATCGGCAACTGCCCTTTGAGCAGCTTGACCCTGGCCACCTCGACAGTCACCCACGCCACCCGGTCCACCTCGGGGAACTCCTGCATGCGTCCGGACCGCGGGGGCCACTCCATCTCGAAGGTGTTGCTGCGGGCCTCGGTGACATCCAGATCAGCGCAAACGGCGAAGGCCGACACGACTTTTCCGCCGGCTTGGCGCACCTCCCCCAGATCGGCGCGGGGGCCTTCCGGGACCGCTAGACCGAGCTCTTCGGCGAACTCACGCTGCGCCGCCTCCCACGGATCCTCGTCAGTGCCGTACTCCCCCTTGGGAATCGACCAGGCGCCGTCGTCTTTTCGCGCCCAGAACGGCCCACCGGGATGAGCGATCAACACCTCGAGGCCCTCGTCGCCCGTCCGGTACAGCAGCAGACCTGCGCTCAGCTTCGGCACCCGCGTAGTCTAGGCCGGTCGCTGCTAAGCCCCCACCGCTCGCTCGAGATCCTTGAGCGAGTCCTCCAGATGCCCGAGCAGCCGTTGCAGATGCGGGACGCTGCGGCGGCACCCCACCAGCCCGAAGTCCAGGTTGTCCCCGTTGTTGGCCATGGTGATGTTCAGTGCCTGACCGTCCAGTGCGATCGAGAACGGATAGTTGCCGTTGAGCCGGGCCCCGTTCCAGTACAACGGTTTACGCGGGCCGGGGACATTGGAGATCACGATGTTGAAAGGTGGCCGTGTGGTCCCGACGAAACCCGGCACCATGGCCAGACCCAGCGCCGCGATGTTGACCGCAGACAACGCCAGTGCCTGCACCTTGGGCAGCTCGGAGAACACCTTCTTGTTGCTGCGCATGGATTCGCCGATCACGTCCAACCGGGCAGCCGGGTCGTCCACATTGGTCGCCAGGTTGCACAGGATGGCACCCACCTGGTTGCCGCCGCCGTCGGCGTCGTCGTCCTCACGCATGCTGACCGGCACCATGGCGATCAACGGGGCGTCCGGAAGTTCGCTGTGTTCCAGCAGATAGGCCCGCAGCGCACCGGCACACATCGCCAGGATGGCATCGTTGACCGTGACACCGGCCGCGGACTTGACCCGGTGGATGCGTTCCAGTGACCACGACTGGGCAGCAACGCGTCGCGCGCCGCCGATGTTGACGTTGAACATGGTCTTCGGCGCGGCGAACGGCAGCGTCAGCTGCTGTTCGAGCAACGCCGCCCGCGCCAGCCCGAGGGTGGAGGGGACAAGGGCGGCAAGCGAACTCGCGGTTCCAGCGACGGTGGCGAGTGTGCCGGCGCCGTCGCTGTTCCTGGCCCGGGACTTGGGCGGCAGGTCCCACGGCACCCGGACCTGAGTGTCGGCCGGGTCCTCGCTGAGGGTCCGTTCGGTGAGTTTGAGCGCCGACACCCCGTCGATGAGCGAGTGGTGCACCTTGGTGTACACCGCGAACCGGCCGTCGTTGAGGCCCTCGATCAGGTAGGCCTCCCACAGCGGGCGGTGCCGATCCAACAGAGTGCCGTGCACCCGCGACACCATCTCCAGTAGGTCCCGCACCCGGCCGGGCTGCGGCAAAGCCGACCGCCGTAGGT
Source organism: Mycolicibacterium sp. SMGY-1XX (assembly GCF_059132455.1). Lineage (NCBI taxonomy): Bacteria > Bacillati > Actinomycetota > Actinomycetes > Mycobacteriales > Mycobacteriaceae > Mycobacterium > Mycolicibacterium sp. SMGY-1XX. Next base: position 298,129 of record NZ_CP101139.1, on the reverse strand, counting down.
GGTAGTCGATGTCGATCTCCTCGTCGAACGCCCATCCGAGGTTGGCGATGCCACCGAGAATGGTCGACGGGTGCTTGCGGAACGTCGGCTGGAACTCGGTGTGGGCGATCATCCCCTGGTAGATCTCGCGGACGAAGTCCTCGCCCGCGCCCTCTGGTGGCTGGTAGAGCTGCAACCCACCGACGTGCATGGGATGTTCGCGTGATTCGCCGACGAGAAAGATGGAATCGGTCGGCGAGATGAGTTGCATGCCTTCAATTAGACGCGCTGAGCGATCGTCAAACTTCGTTTTCTGAACAGCTGTCAGGAATGTGCCAGCACCAGCAGCGTCACCGGCGCCACGATCACCGTCGCGAGCACCGCCACCAGGACCATCTGCTGCCGCAGCCGCGCGCCTACACCGGCGGGGTCGGCCAGCCGCATGGCCCGCGCCAGAATCGCGGTATCGCCGGCGGCCAGCGCGGTGCCCGTCGCCCGCGGCTGACCCGCCAACGCCAGCAGTCCGCCGAGCAAGGTGTCGCGGCCGTATCGGCGGGCGGCGGCATCGTCGGCGGACATCTCGACCAGCCGGCCCACCGCCTCGGCGCCCACCCGCACCAGAGGCAGCCGCGGCAACGTGGCCGCCAGCGCCTTCAGCAGCATCATCAATTGCGGGTGCCGGCCACGCAGATGGGCACGTTCGTGAGCCAGCACGGCGCTCAGCTCGTCGGCCTGCAAACTGGACACCGCAGCGGAGGTGACGACGATCGCCGACGGTCGCCCCGCCACGCAGTAAGCCGCCCGCTTGTCCGACGGCACGACCACCACGCCGTCACCGGCCGCCCCCAACATGTGTGCGGCATAGGCATGTTCGCAGCTGCGCGCGGACAGCCGGCGCATGGTGCGGACGATCCGCCGGGCCGCCAGAGCGGTGCCGATGACACCGGCGAAAGCGGCGGCGATCAGCACCAGATCTCCGATCCAGCCGAATCGGTGTACCGCCAGGACCACATCCAGGCAGTAGCGCACCGGGTCGGCGCCCCAGTGCACGACGGTGAAGTTCGCGATCAGTCCGACGCCGGCCACCACCCACACCCCGGCCGCCACGGCGATGGCGGCCAGCCACACCGCGACCGACAGTCGTGGACTCAGGCCGTTGCGGGTCAGCCGGTCCAGCAGTGCCGGGCACAGCCACGCCAACACCGCGCCGTAGGACATCAGGCAGAGAGTGGCACTCACGAAACCGGCCGCCGCCGCGACACCTTGCGCAGCGCGGCCCGCAACTGATCGGACTCCTCTGCGTTCATCTTGCCCAGGAAGAAACTCAGGACCAGATCGGCGTCGCCGCCCGAGTGGAATGCATCGCTCATCAGATTGGCGGAGCGTTCCTCTCTGGTCATCGTCGCCCAGTAGCGGTAGGCCTTACCGTCGCGTTCACGTTCCAGCCAACCCTTGCGGTGCAGGTTGTCCATGGTCGACATCACGGTGGTGTAGGCGATGTCGCGCTGCGCGGCGAGTTCGACGAACACCTCGCGGACACTGACGGCGCCATCGCTGGCCCACACCTGGTCCATCACAACGGCTTCGAGATCACCGAATCCTCGTTGCTGCACGTGTTGAGGCTAACGCGTGCTCAGGCGCGCAGCGCGCTGCCGGCCAACCAGGTCTCCCACGGCACGCTCCAGTCGCCGTTCTGCCATTGCTCCAGCGGAGCGCCGCCGGTGTTGCGCACTTCGACGACATCGCCGGGCTGCGCGAATTCGTAAAACCATGCGGCGTGCTCGGGGCTGAGGTTGAGACACCCGGCCGAGACGTTCTGGCTGCCCTGCGCCCACACCGTGGAGGCGAGCTCGTGCAGATAGATGCCGTCGGGGCTGATCCGGACCGCGTTGGAGACGTTGAGCCGGTACCCGGACGAAGCGCCCACCGGTAGTCCGTACGTCGAGGAGTCCATCACCACCGAGCGCTGCTTCTCCATCACGGTGTAAGTGCCGGGCTGGGTCCAGAACGCGATGGTCCGGCCGCCGGCGGTCGTGGTGCCGCCGCGGCCCATCGACGTCGGCATGGTGCGGATCAACTTGCCGTCTTCGTAGACGCTGACCTGTTTGGTGGTGTCGTCGGCGATGCTCACCCGCGCGCGGCCGATCGTGAAATCAACGCTGGAGTCGTCCTGCCCGTAGACGCCGCCACCGAGGTCCGCGCCGTAGATGTCGGCGTTGACGCTCACCTTGGTGCCAGCGGGGAAATACTCCTTGGGCCGCCAGTGCGCCTTCCGGTCGTTGATCCACATCCACGACCCCTGCACCGGGGGTGAAGTGGTGACCTTCAACTGCCGTTCGGCGGCCGCGCGGTCTTCGATGTCGGCATCGAATTGAGCGACGATGACGGTGCCGACCCCATAGGTGGCCCCTTCGGTCAGCCTCGTACCCAGGGTGGTGTTCAACGAGACCGACGCCTGCCGGTCCGGCACCACCGTCGAGAACGTCGACGTCCGCGTCATGGTGGTGCCGTCGGTACCGCGGCTGGTCGCGGTCAGAGTGTAGGTGCGGCCGTAGCCCAGGGGTTCCGCCGGCATCCACGCATCGCCGTCGGGAGTCAAAGCGCCCTTGACCACGCGGCCGGACTCGTTGGTCATCGTGACGTCGGTCAGGGTGCCCGACGTGGCGCTGACGCGCACGGCGTCCACCGGGGCCACCCCCTGCTGATCCGCGGCGGGGACGATCGTCACCGAAGGCGGCGCCGGCGGTGGCGGCGGAAGTTCGGCCGGGGCTTGCGGTGCGGCGATCTCGGTCACCAAACGTGTTGCAGAGGAACCTGTTTGAACCGCGGCTGCCACGACGACCACTGCGCACACGCCGAGTGCAACGCGATTACGTCGGCGATCGAGGAACACGAAACTACTCCGGGGTGACGAGGGCGGGGGGTCTACGTACCAACATAGTAGGTGCTCACGGGCGGTCCTGCGCCTCCGTGACGTGACCGTAGCCTGACCGGTATGACCAACAAACGCATCCTGTGTTTCGGTGACTCGTTGACGTGGGGCTGGATCCCGGTCGAGGAAGGTGTGCCCACCCAACGGTTTCCGCGGCAGGCGCGCTGGACCGGGGTGCTGGCCGACGAACTCGGTCCAGGCTATGAGGTTGTCGAAGAGGGGTTGAGTGCGCGCACCACAACCGCCGATGACCCTACCGATCCCCGTCTGAACGGTTCGAACTACCTACCCGCATGCCTGGCCAGCCACCTGCCGCTGGATCTGGTGATCTTGATGCTCGGCACCAACGACACCAAGGTGAATCTGAACCGCACGCCGGTCGACATCGCCAGTGGAATGGGCGTGCTGGCCACCCAGGTACTCACCAGCGCGGGCGGGGTGGGCACCAGTTACCCGGCGCCGCAGGTGCTGATCGTGGCGCCGCCGCCGCTGGCCGAGATGCCGCACCCGTGGTTCGACCTGGTTTTCGAGGGCGGCCGGGAGAAGACTGCCGAATTGGCCCGGGTGTACAGCGCGCTGGCCTCGTTCATGAAGGTGCCGTTCTTCGACGCCGGCTCGGTTATCAGCACCGACGGCGTCGACGGCATCCACTTCACCGAGCAGAACAACCGCGACCTCGGCGTCGCGCTGGCCGAGCAGGTTCGCGCCCTGCTCTGACGGCCTCCGCTCGGTCGAGAGTCACATGAGGGCGGGATTCGTCGCCGAATCCCGCCCTACAGTGAATCTCGAGCTGAGCCGCGTCAGCCGGCGATGCGGATGAGTTTCTTGTTGACAAACTCATCGATACCGAAGCGGCCGAGTTCGCGGCCGAAGCCGGAGCGTTTCACACCGCCGAAGGGCAGCTCGACACCTTCGGCGCCGACGGCGTTGACGAACACCATGCCGGCCTCGATCTTGTCGGCCACCCGCTTGGCCTGCTCGGAATCGGTGGTGAACACATATGACCCCAGCCCGAACGGGGTGTCGTTGGCCAACTCGACGGCCTCGTCCTCATCGGCGACCTTGTACACCGTGGCCACCGGCCCGAACAGCTCCTCCTTGTACGACGGCGAATCCTTCGACACCCCGGTCAGCACACCCGGCGGGAAAAACGCCCCCTTGCGTTCCCCCGCGGACACCAGGTTCGCCCCGTCGGCGACCGCCCGATCAACCTGCTCGGCCAGGCGCTCAGCGGCGGCCACCGACGACAGCGGCGCCAGCCCGTCGGCCTTGGCCTTGACCTGGGCGGTGAACTTGTCGAGGAACTCGTCATAGAGGTTCTCGGCGACGATGATGCGCTTGGCCGCGTTGCAGGCCTGCCCGGTGTTCTCGAACCGCCCGTCGACCGCGGCCTCCACGGTGGCATCCAAGTCATCAGAGGACAGCACGATGAACGGATCCGAGCCACCGAGTTCGAGCACCACCTTCTTCAGGTTGCGCCCGGCGATCTCGGCCACCGCCGCGCCGGCGCGCTCCGAACCCGTCAACGACACCCCCTGCACCCGCGGGTCGGCGATCGCCTCGGCGATCTGCTCGTTGGTGGCATAGACATTGACGTAGGCGCCTTCGGGATAGCCGGCGTCATCGAAGATCTTCTGCAACGCCGCCGCCGATTCGGGGCACTGCGGGGCGTGCTTGAGCACGATGGTGTTGCCCAGTACCAGGTTGGGTCCGGCGAATCGGGCCACCTGGTAGTAGGGGTAGTTCCACGGCATGATGCCCAGCAGCACCCCGACCGGGCCGCGCCGGATCAGCGCGCTGCCTTCGCCGTCGAGCAGCTCGATCGGCTCGTCAGCCAGGAATTTCTCGGCGTTGTCGGCGTAGAACTCATAGATCGCCGCGCTGAACTCGACCTCACCGACCGACTGATCCAGCGGCTTGCCCATCTCGCGCTGGATGATCTTGGCGAGTTCGTCTTTGCGTTCGTTGTGCAGTTGGGCGACCTTGCGGATCAGCTCGGCGCGCTGGGCCACCGTCGTCGACTTCGACCAGTCCTTGAACGCCTTGGCCGCCGACGCCAGTGCAGCCTCGATCTGCTCGTCGGTCGCAGTCGGGTACTCCCTCACCACATCACCGGTCGCCGGATCAACCACCGCGTACAGACTCATGCCCTGCCCTTCGTCGTCTTTTCGAGTTTTCGGCGCGGATTCCCTAGCTTGGCCGGCTTTCGACCACAGAATCCGTCTTCGCCCATCCTTCGCCGGAATCCGACGTTGCGCCAGCGGTTGTTCAAATCGGGGAGAATCGCCGCATGCACTTGGTCAGCCTCGACGACATCCGGGCAGCCGCAGAGCGGATCCGCGGCTCGGTGATCCGTACTCCCCTCATGCCGGCGCTGTGGGCCGACAGCGATCGACCGCTCTGGATCAAACCGGAGAGCCTGCAGGCGATCGGTGCGTTCAAGGTGCGTGGGGCGTTCAACGCCATCGACAGTCTCGACAAGGCCATCCGGGCCCGCGGAGTGGTGGCCTACTCGAGCGGCAACCACGCTCAAGCCGTCGCCTATGCGGCAGCCAGGTACGGGATTCCGGCGCACATCGTGATGCCTGAAGAGACCCCCGACATCAAGGTCCGGGCGACCCGCGACCACGGCGCCGAGGTCGTGCTGTGCGGCGCGGGCCAGCGCGAGAAGGTGGCTGCCGAACTGGTCGAGCAAACCGGCGGTGTGCTGGTGCCGCCGTTCGACCATCCCGCGATCATCGCCGGGCAGGGCACCATCGGGCTCGAGATCGCCGAAGACCTGCCCGATGTCGAGATCGTGCTCGTTCCGGTCAGCGGTGGCGGCCTGGCGTCCGGGATCGGCACCGCGATCAAGGCGCTGTGCCCCAACGCAGCGGTGTACGGCGTCGAACCCGAACTGGCCGCTGATGCCGCCGAAGGCCTGCGGGTGGGCCGGCGGGTGGAGTGGTCGATACAGGACCGCAACCGCACGATCGCCGACGGGTTGCGATCCGTGCTGTCCGACCTCACCTTCGCGCACCTACAGAAGGTGCTAGACGGCATCATCACCGTGAGTGAGGACGAGATCCGTTCCGCGGTGCGCGAACTCGCGTACCGCGCGCACCTGGTCGCCGAGCCGAGCGGCGCCGTGGCGCTCGCGGGGTACCGGCAGGGTTCGACACCGCCCGGGCGCACCGTGGTCGTCATGTCTGGCGGCAACATCGAGCCGACGATGCTGAGCGAGATCCTCGGCGGAGATCCCTCCTGAGGACTTCTCACCCCGCAGACGGGTGTGATCTTGGTAACTCCATGTGACGGCCAGGTTGCGGCCGGAAAACAGAACTGTTGCGTGAGGCGCACCTAATGACGCGGATGTGATCTGCGCCACGCCAGAACGCAAGTTATTCATAGGCTTGCCTCGCTAACGTCAATTTATCTGGGAAGATCACCGACCCCGGCGTTTCTAGCAATTTTTACCTAGAGCAACTAGCTTCCGCACGTGCGGGCACCGCAAGACGTTTGCTGGATACAGAGATTGACCTTTCCGTAACGTCAATAAGCATGTCTGCACCCATCTCAAAAAACTCTTAAGCAGGAATTTTGCTAGATTCCTTAACGCAACCTGAGATCAGGCTTACGATCTCTCACACAGCCCATCCGTAACCAAAGGGGGAAGAACATCATGCAAATCTCTGCCCGCTCCTACCTGACCGCCGGCATTTCGCTAACTGCTGCTAGCGCCATCGCCCTGACGCCTCTTGCAATCCCTGCAAATGAGCGCGCAGTGACGATCCCCAACGTCACCGTCTCCGACATCCAACTGACTGTTACGCCTGCGGAAATTCAGGCGTTCTTCGCGAACCTGCAGGGTGAACTCGAGGAGTTCAACGCCGGTGTCGCCGAGCTCGTCGGCCTGCCCGGTCAGACGCTGGCCGACGCTCTGGGTAGCGCCATCGACCTGAACGAGGACTTCTACAACACCCTCCGCGGCCTGACCACCAACGAGACGCTGCTGGATCTGCTGGATGCCCTGGAGCTCAGCAGCACCTACGGGCTCGAATCGCTGCAGATCGCGATCGAAGGCGACGGGGAGCTCGGAGTCGTGGGCTTCAACGAGAACCTGGTTCTGACCACAAACCAGCTCTCCAACCTGCTGGCCGGCACCATCACCGGATCGCTGTCGAACGTGCTGTCGTCGTTCGTGGCCGTGCTCAACAACCCCTTCGAGGTGAGCGCCTACGCCGGGCTCCTCAGCACCGGCCTGGTGGACACCGGCGAGATCATCGCCTCCAACGCGCTGTCGGCCGTCTCGGTCGTCGGCAACTCCGGCTTCGATTTCGTTTCCACCGGCCTCTGGCTGTTCCAGGACCAGATCGACAACGCCATCGCGACCATCGCCGACCTGAGCGACGTCGCAGCCGACGCCACCGGCAGCGCCCTGATCGCCGCGGTCACCCAGGCCGTCCAGAGCGTCACGCTGGCGCCGGCTCAGGCCATCAGCGACGCTGCGTTCGGTGTCACCGGTGACGTCCTCGGTGCGTTCCAGACCGGTTTCAACGAGATCCTCGGTGGCCTGAATGGCTACTACGTCGAGGACGGCGAAGACGAGATCTTCGTTCCCGGCATCGTCCAGATCGTCAGCTCCTCGCTGCAGGTCGCCATCGACGTCATCGGCTCCAACCCGCTGAACCCGGGGAACTACCTGGAGGCCACCGGCGCTCTGCTCGCCGGCGGATTCGGCACGTTCAACACCAGTGTCCGCACGGTGGGCAACGTCGCGCAGATCCCGGGCAACCTGGGCATCAACGTGACCAACGGCGTCACCGGTGTCATCACCGACCTGAACCTGACGTTCGCCACCGCGCTGTCCAGCGTGCTGACCGCTGTCGGTCTGCCCGAGGACATCGCCAGCCTGCCGGTCACCCTGGCCACCCAGTTCAACGCGGTGATCGAGGCCGGCGCCGATGCCATCGTCAGCGGCTTCGAGATCGTCAACGGTGTGATCGAGACCGGCACCGATTTCGTCATCGACGTGTCGAACGACATCGAGGACGCCATCATCGGCATCGTCCCGGCCCCCGAGGCTGCCGGTGACACCACTCTCGCCACGCAGCGCTCCGCTGCCGAGCCCGCGGGTGACCCGTCGGGTGACGTGGTTGCGGTTGCCGACGACAGCGAGGAAGAGGCTGCGGACGAGGCTCCGGTTGCCGAGGAAGAGGCTCCGGCCGCCGAGGCTCCCGCCGCCGCCGACGACGACGCCCCGGCCGCCGACGACGAGGCTCCCGCCGATGACGACGCCGCCAGCGATGACGACGCCGACGACAAGGGCAGCTACTCCTCCAAGCGCGAGGACCGCAAGGCTGCGCGCGACGCCAAGAAGGCCGAGCGCGAAGCTGCCAAGGCCGACAGCGACGACAGCTCCGCCTCCGACAGCGACAGCAGCTCGGACAGCGACAGCGGTTCCGACAGCTCGGACAGCGGCGCCGCAGCGTAGTCAGTAGCACCACCGGAATGGGCCCACTCGAAAGAGTGGGCCCATTCTCGTGCGCCGGTCAGGCGCCCGGTTATCCCCCATATTCACCGTTAACGTCAATAAACAGCGCAAAGCGCTACCGGGTCCGCCGTTGGCAAACCGGATTTTTCAGCGTGAGGATGATGACAGCCAGCGTGATTGGTTTTGCTGAGTCTGCCTGCAGTGGACCCGGGACCGGATCAACTCCGCGGGCCTAGAGCTCAAAGTCCGATCGGGTGGTGCGTTTTCGGTGGATCCTTAGCAGAAGCTGAGAGTGTCGCCTAAGCTGTTGAATGCATCCGACCAATTAACTAGGAAGCGCCCGGACATGCAGCTTTCAGCCCGCTCATACCTCGCCGCAGGTCTGTCGCTAACTACGGCCGGTGCCATTGCGCTGACCCCCATCGCTGTTCCCGCAAACGATCGCGTGAGCACCGTGCCGAACGTGACGGTCTCAGAGATCCAACTGACCGTCACGCCCGCCGACATCCAGGCCTTCTTCTCCGCCCTGCAGTCAGAGCTCGCAGGTTTCAACGAGTCGATCGCAGCCGCGGTGGCGTTGCCGGGTGACACTCTGGCCGACGGGCTTCTCACCACAATCGGCCTGACCGACTCGCTGTACAACAGCCTGCGCAGCGCCACCACCAACGCGACGCTCCTGGCATTGCTCGACGCCCTCCAGGCCACGTCCGACAACGGGCTGTACTCACTCCTCGAGACCGTCGAACTCTCGACCGGAACCATCTACACCACTACCGACACCGTCCTGAATCTCGTGACCAGTGCGGTCACCGGGTCGCTGTCGAACGTCTTGTCCGCCGTGGTCGCAGTGGCCAACAACCCGCTGAGCTTCGCCAACTACGCCGGCCTCCTGGGTGCTGGCGTGGCCACCGGCCAACTGCTCGCCGACAACAGCCTCGGCATCGTTCACACCCTTGGCACTGCCGGCTTGGAGTTCGCCGAGTTCGGTGTCGAGGCGGTCTGGGACCAGATCGACAACGCCGTCTGGTCGGTGCGTGGGCTGATGGATGTCGCGGCCGGCGCCACCGGGAGCCAGATCATCGAGGCCGTGAACGCCGCGGTGCAAAGCATTTTCATCGCGCCGGTGCAGCTGGGGATCGACCTCCCGTTCTGGGTGGCCGATGAGACCCTCTACGCGTTGCAGGTCGGGTTCGATGAGGTCTTCGCGGGCTTGATCGGTTCGTACGGCGACGACCCCGGCATCGTCAACATCATCGGCGGCTCACTGCAGGACGCCATTGGAGCCATCGGCAACAACCCGCTGGACCCGAGCAGCTACCTGTTCGCCACGGCCGCGCTGCTCGCCGGTGGCTTCGCGACGTTCAACGAGTCGGTCCAGACGTTCGGCAATGTCGCACAGCTGCCGTTCCAGCTCGGCGTCGAACTCATCAATCCGGTTCCCGCCGATGACGGTCCGAGCCTGACCACGGCCCTCACCGGTCTCAACACCGAGATCGCCGCGGCCCTGTCGAATCTGCTTACGGCAGTGGGCCTTCCGGAAACAGTTGCCAACCTGCCGTTGGCCATCGCCGGGCAACTCAACGCCGTCATCAACGCGGGGGCAGCAGCGCTGACCGAGGGTCTCGTCATCGCCAACAATCTGGTCGCCGACACGTCGAACTTCGTGATCGACGTCTCCAACCAGATCGAGAGCACGATCTTCGGGGTCCTGCCCGGCGCGGGCGTGGGTGCCGCCCCGTCGGCACCTCCCGCATTGTCCTACGCTCGTGAGCCGGATCCGTCGGGTGACGAGGTTGCAGTCGTCGACGACACCGGGAAGGACGCGGTGGAAAACACCGTCACGGACGAGGACACGGTGTCCGACAAGACCCCCGCGGACGATGAAGCCTCCGATGACAACGAGGCTCCCACTGCTGACGACGCCGACGACGCTGACGACCCCGACGATGACAACCCCGACGACAAGGGCAGCTACGCGTCCAAGAACGACGACCGCAAGGCGGCGCGCGAGGCCAGGAAGACAGAACGCGACAGCGCTTCCGACAACAGCTCGGACGGTGGCGCCACTGCGTAATCAGTGACCCCGAAGAGAGGGCCCACTCGCGAGGGTGGGCCCACTTCAGCTCGACTCATCCTCAGCACACCTCGATAACCAGAAACGGCCAATTCATGCAGATTTCCGCGCGCTCGTGCCTCGCCGCCGGCCTATCCCTCACTACCGCGACCGCTATCGCGCTGACGCCGATCACCGCGCCCGCAAACGATCGGACGGTCACTGTCCCGAGCGTCACCATCTCGGACATCCAACTGACCGTCACCCCCGGCGAGGTGCGAGAGTTCTTCGCCAACCTGCAGGCACAGCTGACCGAGTTCAACGCCGCAGTGGCCGAGGCCGCGCGGATTCCCGGTCAGACGGTGGTCGAGGCACTGCGTTCGGCCATCGCGCTCAACGATCAGTTCTTCGACATGCTGGTCAGCTCCACCGACAACCTGACACTTCAGGCGCTGTTCCAGACGCTGCGGCTCAGCGGCGACAACGGCCTCGGTTCGCTCGCGGCGGCGATCGGCCACGCCAACAACGCGATCGTGTTCTCCGGCAGGGACCTCGCCGATCTGCTCGGCGCCATCGTCAATGGCGGGTTGGCGAATGTTGTTGCAGCAGTTGTCAGGGTGGCCAACGATCCGCTGTCGTTCTACGAGTGGGTACGGGTGCCGGCAGCGGTCGTGGCGTCGGCCACGCTGATGACCAACGCTGCGGCCCAAAGCGTCCGGACCGTCGGCAATCTCGGGTTCGAGCTCGCCCACACCGGTGTCGAGCTGATGGAAGCCCAGATCAACAACGCCATCAATACCGTTCGAGGTTTGATCAATGTCGGAGCCCAGGCAACCGGGAGCCCGCTGATCCAGGCCGTCGTGGCCGCGGCGCAGGCCATCACCATTGCGCCCCTGCAACTGGGGGCCATCCTGCCTCTCGCGCTGACCGGCGACGTCCTCGGCGGATTGGAGGACGGATTCAACGCTGTGTTCGACGGCCTGGTCGGCACCCGGAGCGGTCCGGACGGCGAATACGTCCCCGGCATCATCTCGATCGCGGGGACCGCGCTGTCGTTGGCCATCCGCGCGATCGGCGAGGACCCGCTCAGCGTGTTGAGCTACACGGGCGCCGCCCGGCTGCTGACATCCGGCGGGTTCGACGTCTTCAACAAGAGCGTCGATACCGCGGCCGCCGTTTCCAAGGTTCCCTTCGATCTCGGAATCAACATTCTCGACCCGGACGAGCAAGCCCCCAGCCTCACCAACGTGATCATCCGCTTCAACAATCAGGTCGCCGGTGCCATCGCCGGACTCTTGCAGGCCCTCGGCCTGCCGGAGAACGTGGTGAATGTGCCGTTGGCGCTCACCAGCCAGGTCAACGACGTGATTCGCGCCGGAGCGGGCGCGGCCGTCGGCGGCCTCAACGCCGCCATCGATGTGATCGACAACGGCGCGACGTTCATCGTCGACGTATCTCACTCGGTCGAAAACGCAATCCTGGGAACCGGATCCGAGGCCGAGCCGGAGCCCTCTGCGCCCGAAACGTCCTCAGAGCCGTCGCCGATCGCCACCGCATCGGTGGTCGATGACAGCTCCGACGACGAGTCCTCCGCGGAAGACACTGCAACTGAGGCGGTTTCGGACGAAGAGGATGCAGTCGAGGACGAGACTCCCGCGGAGGACAAGACTTCCACGGAGGACGACGCACCTGCCGGCGACGACACTGCCGCTGACCAGGAGTCCGAGAACACGGGAAGCCACACGTCCAGGAACGATGACCGCAGGGCGCAGCGCGAAGCCGAGAAAGCCGAAAAGCAAGACAGCGAAACCGCCGGCAGCGCTGCAGCGTAAGCGAACGTCACATCAATTACGCATCAGCCCATCAACCCGAGGAACTCACACGCATGCAGATCTCTGCCCGGTCCTACCTGACCGCCGGCGTCTCGCTGACGGCTGCGACTGCCGTCGCCTTGGCACCGATCGCCATCCCCGCAAACGACCGCACGGTGACCGTCCCGAACGTCACCATCACCGACATCCAGCTGACGGTCACCCCGGGTGAGGTCATCGCGTTCTTCAACGATCTACTCGTGCAGGTCAAGCAGTTCAATGCAGCCGTCGCCGAGATAGCCGCCGTCCCGGGTCAGACCCTGGTCGACGGGCTCAACTCGGCGATCACGCTCAACAGGCAGATCTTCGATTCCCTGATGGACGCCACCGACAGCCGGGCTCTGCGGTTCTTGTTCGAGACCTTGGACGTCAACAACGAACGCTCCTTGCGCCAGCTGGCGTTCTTCGTCGGCGACAGCAACGACGTGGTGGTGTTGACGGGGCAGCAGGTCGCCGATCTGCTCAGCAGCGTGGTACTCGGGTCGCTGTCGAACGTGCTCTCCGCGACCGTCGCCGTTCTCAACGACCCGTTGACATTCAGGAACTACACCAACCTGGTGTCCTCCGGCATCGGCAGCGTCGCGTTGGCCGCCAACGGGGGCGGCCTGATAGCGCAGGCGGTTGCCAACGCCGGCTTCGATCTGTCGTACGGCGCGGTCGATCTGGTGCGAATCGAGACCCTCAACGCCCTCGAGACCGTCCGCCGTGTGATCGGAGCCGGGTCCATGGTCACCGGGAGCGCGCTGATCGAAACCGTCACCAATGCGGTGACGGCCATCGCGTTTGCCCCGTTGCAACTGGGTGTCCGGATCCCGGCCAGTGTCGTCGACGAAGGTCTGCTGTCGGCGCAACAGGGGTTCAACTCTGTCTTCAACGGCATCTTCGGCTACAAGGACGCAGAAGGGGTGCCGATTCCGGGTGTCATCACGACAGCCACGTCGGCGGTGATCGATGCGCTGGCCCAGATCGGCGACGGCCCGCTGAGCCCGGAACGGTATCTCGCCGCCACGGCCGTTCTGGTCGCAGGCAGCTTCGACTCGTTCAACCTCACCGTCGACACGCTCGGTGAGGTGGCACAGGTGCCCTTCGACTTCGGCATCAACTTGTTCTCGCCGGACTCCGAGCGCGGAACCATCACCGCAGCACTGGTCTTCGCCAACCGCGACATCGCCAATGCCGTCTCACACCTGCTGGAGGCATTCGGCCTTCCCGAGGACATCGTGGCCCTGCCCCACGTGATAGCCGAGCAGGTGGACGATGCCATCTACGCCGGTGCACGGGCCCTGGTCGGCGCCTTCGACGCCGCCAACAACGTCATCAACCAGAGCACCGCTTTTGTCATCGATGTCTCGGAGCAGGTCGAGAGCGCGATCCTGGGAGTACTGCCGGTTCCTGAGGCCGATGCGGCACCGGATGCACGGCAGGCCGGCAGCGAGCCGTCCGGTGACGCCGTGCCGGTCGCCGACGACAGCAGCGAGGATGCGCCGACCGAAGACGCCGCGGTCGAGGAAGCTCCGGTCGAGGACTCCCCGGTCGAGGACGACGTAACCGACGAGACACCGGCCGACGAGGAGACACCGGCCGACGACGAGGCTTCGGCCGACGAGGAGCCGGACGCTGAGGACGACGACACCGCCCCGTCCGACGACACCGAGTCAGAGGCCGATTCCGACGGCAGCTACTCCTCGCGCAACGACACCAGGCGGGCCGAGCGTGATGCCGGGAATACCGACTCCGACAGCGAGAGCAGCGACGCTGCGGCATAACCCACGACGGGGGCTGGCTACGTTGGTGCCATGACCTACCTCGAATACAGCGACCACCCAGAGCTGTTCGTCGAGCACGCGTTTCCCGAACACCTGGTGGACCTCGGCGAGATCCGGATGAACTACGCCGTCGCCGGCGACCCGGCCCGTCCGGCTCTACTGCTGATTCCGGGGCAGAGCGAATCGTGGTGGGGTTACGAGCAGGTGATGACGCTGCTGGCCGACCGCTATCAGGTGTACGCCGTCGACCTGCGCGGCCAGGGTCGCTCGACGTGGACACCTGGCCGCTACAGCCTGGACCTGTTCGGCGGTGACCTGGTGCGCTTCATCGACCTGGTGGTGCGGGCGGCCCAGCCCCGACGAGATGTTGTGGTGTGCGGGTTGTCCTCCGGTGGCGTGATCGCGGCGTGGCTGTCGGCGTTCGCGGCACCCGGGCAGATCCGGGCCGCCTACTACGAGGATCCGCCGCTGTTCTCGTCACAGACGAATCCTGCTGTCGGACAGTCGATCCGCCAGGGTATCGGGGCTATCTTCCAGGTGTGGCACAAGTGGCTCGGCCCGCAGTGGTCCATCGGGGACTACGCCGGGATGCAGGCGGCGATGGGTCGTGAACTGCCCGAGTGGCTACGCCGGATGCAACTGGTCGGCGGGGCCGCGAACGACGCAGGCGAGCCACCGCAGAACCTGCGCGAGTACGACCCCGAATGGGGTGATGCGTTCGTCTCGGGCCGCGTGGCGCTCACCTGTGACCATGAGGCGATGCTGCGCCAGGTCAAGGTGCCGGTGTTGTTCACCCACCACTTCCACTTCGTGGATCCGGAGACGGGCAATCTCTTGGGCGCGGTCAGCGACCAGCAGGTGGCCTACGCGCGCCGGCTGATCGAGGGCGCGGGCAATCCGTTCACGTTGCGCACGTTCCCGGAGATGCCGCATTCGATGCACGGCAGCGACCCGCAGACCTACGTCGCCACGTTGGACGAGTGGCTGGCCGGGCTCGAGACATAGCTCGACCTGCACTGGATGGCGGGTGAGCTTGTGGCGGTGGCGGAGGGATTTGAACCCTCGGACGGGGGTTACCCGTCACACGCTTTCGAGGCGTGCTCCTTAGGCCGCTCGGACACGCCACCGTGTGGCAGCTTACCGGTCCCTCGCCGCACGCCCTAATCGGTGGATCGGCCTCGAGATTGCACCCAGGGCTGCGGCCAAGGTCCGTGCGCGACCACGGCTGCAATCGCGGCGCCCCGAATCACCGCTGCCGCGCGAAGAACTCCTCCAGCGGCGCTGCGCACTCGGCGGCCAGCACCCCGCCGCGCACCTGGGGCCGGTGGGTCAGCCGCCGGTCACGCACCACGTCCCACAGCGAGCCGACGGCCCCGGTCTTGGGTTCCCACGCGCCGAACACCAGCCGTCCCACCCGTGCCATCACCAGCGCACCGGCGCACATGGTGCAGGGTTCGACGGTCACCGCCAACGTCGCACCCTCGAGCCGCCATCCGTCGCCGTGCACCACCGCGGCCTCGCGCAGGGCCAGGATCTCGGCATGGGCGGTCGGATCGCCCGACGCCTCCCGGGCATTGGCGGCCCGCGCCAGTTCGATGCCCGCGGCGTCGAACACCACCGCTCCGATGGGCACATCGCGCGGCCCGGCCGCAGCGGCGGCATCGAGCGCGGAGCGAATCAGCTGTTCGTCCGAGATCACCGCTCGAGTTTGTCCAGCACGGCCGTCAGCTCGTCGCCGAACCCCATCTCCCGCGCGATCCTGACCAGCTGTTCGTCGGCGTACAACTCGGCGTCGGCGAGGATCACCCCGAGCACACCCTCCGGCAGCCCGAGGTCGGCCAGCACGCCGAGGTCGCCCTCCTCGAAGGGATCGGACTCCTCGAGTTCCTCCTCGTCGACATCGATGTCGAGCTTCTCCAGGACCTCGTAGGCGATGTCGTAGTCCAGGGCGGCGGTGGCGTCGGACAGCAGCAACCGGGTGCGCGACGGCGCCGGCCGCACGATCACGAAGAACTCGTCATCGATGTCCAGCAGACCGAACACCGCTCCACTGCTGCGCAACTCGCGCAGTTCGGTTTCAGCGGCCTTGAGGCTGTTGAGCGCGGCGGATTTCAGCGCCGTGCAGCGCCACTTGCCGTCTTCCCGGACGACCGCGACACCGAAGCCGTCAGGCGTGTCCGGCGCTTGTGTCGCATCCTGCTGCGAGGCGCGCTGCGGTCCCATGGTTGCTAACGCTAATACTCACCCACCCCGTTGACCAGGGCATCACGGTTGACGTCGGGGAATGTGGAACCCTTGGTGGGTGAACGTCGCGAAGGCAGGCACGCCGGTCTGCGTGCTCGGACTCGGATTGATCGGCGGCTCGTTGATGCGAGCGGCCGCGGCAGCCGGCCGAACTGTCTACGGCTACAACCGTTCCGTCGACGGCGCCCAGGCCGCCACGTCCGACGGATTCGACGCCTCCACCGACCTGACCTCGACGTTGCGCCGCGCCGCCGGGGACGAGGCGCTGATCGTGCTGGCCGTTCCGATGCCCGCAGTGCCTCTGATGCTGGCCCACATCGCGGAGGTCGCACCGCACTGCCCACTGACCGATGTGATCAGCGTCAAGGGCGCCGTACGCGCCGAGGTGGCCGCCGCCGGTCTGTTGACCAGCTACGTCGGTGGGCACCCGATGACCGGCACCGCCTTTTCGGGGTGGGCCGCCGGTGACGCCGATCTGTTCACCGGGACTGCCTGGGTGGTGTCGGTGGACGAGCATGTGGACGCCGGTGTGTGGGCGACGGTCATGACGCTGGCCCTGGACTGCGGCGCGTTCGTGGTCCCGGCGCGCGCCGACGAGCACGACACCGCCGCCGCGGCCATCAGCCACCTGCCGCACCTGACAGCCGAAGCCCTGGCCGCCACCGCGGCCGACATCCCGCTCGCGTTTGCGCTGGCGGCCGGTTCGTTCCGGGACAGCACCCGGGTGGCGGCCACCGCACCGGACCTGGTCCGGGCGATGTGTGAGGCCAACGCCGACGAACTACTGACCGTGCTCGACCGCGCGATCGAGCTGCTGTCCAAGGCGCGGACGTCGCTTGCCGAGAAGCAGTCGGTTGCCGCGCTGGTGGAGGCAGGCCACGCCGCACGGATCAGTTACGACAGTTTCACCCGCCCCGACATCATGACCATCACCATCGGTGAGAACGGGTGGCGCACCGCGCTGGCCGCGGCCGGCCGCGCGGGCGGGGTGATCAGATCCGCCCTGCCAACCCGGGGTACTCGAGGATGAAACCGTCGGAGTCGACGGTGACGGTGGTCTCGGCGACCGGTGAGTGCAGCTTGATGCCGTCACCGCCGCTGGTGTAGCTGATGGTGGCGGGCGCCACCTCGAGATCGGGGATCCGCACGTACACCACGGGCAGGGTGACCGAATCGGCATGTTCGTGAAGGCCGGTACGCCGGATGGGCAACGCGTTGAAGAACGGGCTGAACACCACGTCGACGTCGAGTGCACCGTCGAACTCCGAGCGCGACGTCTGCCCGGAATGCTGCTGGATCACCCACATGTTCTCTTCGTCGCGGGCGATCGAGAGCTGTCTTTCCCGCTCGGCGCACGTGACGGTCAACGACAGCCGTTTGGTGGCGCCCCGTTCGTCGGTCACCAGGTCATAGGACGCGCTGAACGCCGGTGTGGCGTCGGTGGCGGCGGACACGATTCGGCCGTAGGCCTTGATTCGCTTGCCCGACAGCTGCACCCGTACCGATTCCATCCGCGGGACATCGTGGGCGCTCCACGTCAGGATCTTCGGCCAGGCACTGTCGTTCTGAGCGGTGGCTGCACTCATTCCTCTACCGTATGCGACGAGCCGCCACGTTCGTAGCCCGGTCCGGCACTTGAATTGACCGGACGGGATTCCAGGGCAACCTCGTCGTCCAGGAGGGGCTGTGGTACTCGCCCGAACCGGCCCGTCCCCGGTACCGACGCCCACACCGCCAGCGCGAGCAAGCCGTCCAGGATGAGCGCCAGCAGGGTCACCATCAGGGCGCCGACCAGCGCCAGGTAGAACTCGCGCACCTTGATCCCGTCGATCAGGTAGCGCCCCAGACCACCGAGGCTCGCGTAGGCCGCGACCGTGGCGGTGGCCACGATCTGCAGCGTCGCGGTCCGCAGCCCACCGAGGATCAGCGGTAACGCGTTGGGTGTCTCGACGCGCAGCAGGATCCGCGACTCCGTCATCCCCATCGAGCGGGCGGCGTCGACGACGTTGCGGTCGACATTGGCGATGCCCGAGTAGGTGCCGGCCAGCAGTGGGGGGATGCCCAACAGCATCAGCGCCACCGTCGGGGGCACCAGACCCAGCCCCCACAGCAGCACACCGAGCAGGAGCACACCGAGGGTGGGCAGGGCGCGCAGCGCGTTGACCCCCGTGACCACCAGGAAGGTGCCACGCCCGGTGTGGCCGATCAGCATGCCCACCGGGACGGCGACGAGCACCGAGAACAGGACGGCGACAAAGGTGTACTGCAGGTGTTCGAGGATGCGGGCGCCCAGGCCGGCCGGGCCGCCCCAGTTGGCGGCGGTGAAGATGAAGCTCAAGGCCTCACTGAGGAAATTCGCGGGTCCCATCAGGCCTCCACCTTTGCTCGGGCCTTCGGTCGGCTGGCGCGCGTCCAGGGGGTGGCGGCTTTACCGAGCACCATGATGAGTGTGTCGATGATGATGGCCAGGACGAAGATCGCGATGATGCCGCCGACGATCTGATCGCTCTTGTTGGACTGATAGCCCTCGGTGAACCAGGTGCCCAGGCCGCCGATACCGATCACCGAACCCACCGACACCATCGAGATGTTGGTGACCGCGACCACGCGCAGGCTGGCCACCAGCACCGGAATGGCCAGCGGCAGTTCGACTTTCACCAACCGGGTGAACGGTTTGTACCCGACGGCGGTGGCGGCGTCGAGCACCGCCGGGTTCACCGCGTCCAGCGCTTCGGGCACCGCCCGCACCAGCAGGGCCACGGTGTAGAGCGTCAGGGCGACGATGACGTTGGCTTCGTCGAGGATGCGGGTCGGGATGATCAGCGGCAGCACCACGAACAGCGCCAGCGACGGGATGGTGAAGATGATGCTGGCCGTGACGGTGGTGAGCCGCCGCAGGAACGTGGTGCGCCGCACCAGCGCTCCCAGCGGCACCGCGATGATCAGCCCCAGGACGATCGGCACCAGCGACAGCCGCAGGTGGATGACCGTCAACGTCCACAGGTCGTCGAGGTGGGTGAACAGGTACTGCACGTGTCAGGCCCGACTCGCGCGTTGCTTCTCCAGCGCGACGAGTACATCGTCGGCCTTCACCCCGCCGGCCACCTGACCGGCGTTGTCGACGGCCACGCCGAGGCCCGACGGCGACGACAGCGCCGCATCCAGGGCCTGCCGCAGGGTGTGATCGGGCCGGAACAGGGAGCCGCCCGCGATGGTGCTGTCATACAGGGAGCTGCCGCCGCGGTGCAGCTTCACCCCTTCGGCGTCGATCCACGCGTACGGTGTGCCGTCGTCCTTGGTGACCAGCACCCAGTCGCCGTCACCGAGTTGCAATGCGTCGATCTCGGCGTCGGTGACGTGCCGGAGCTCGTGCAGCGGAATGCCGGTGGCGCCGAAGAACTGCAGGCCGCGGTAGCCGCGGTCGGCGCCGACGAACCCGGCCACCGCGTCGTTGGCCGGGTTGGACAGCAGCCGGCTGGGCGCGTCGTACTGCTGCAACACCCCGCCGCGGCCGAACACCGCCACCTTGTCGCCGAGTTTGATGGCCTCGTCGATGTCATGGGTGACGAAGACGACGGTCTTCTTCAACTCGCTTTGCAGGCGCAGGATCTCGGTCTGCAGGTCCTCGCGCACCACCGGGTCGACGGCGGAGAACGGCTCGTCCATCAGCAGGATCGGTGGGTCGGCGGCCAGGGCACGAGCAACGCCGACACGCTGCTGCTGGCCGCCGGACAGCTGTGCCGGATACCGGTTGGCCAGCTTGGGATCCAGGCCGACGCGCTCGAGCACACCGTAGGCGGCTTTGCGTGCGGTCCTGCGGGATTCGCCGCGCAACACGGGAACGGTGGCGACGTTGTCGATCACCCGTTGGTGCGGCATCAGTCCGGCGCTCTGGATGACGTAGCCGATCCCGAGGCGCAGCTTGACCGGGTCGACCTTGGTGACGTCTTTTCCGTCGACGGTCAAGGTGCCTGATGTCGGGTCGATCATCCGGTTGATCATCCGCATCGATGTGGTCTTGCCGCAGCCCGACGGACCGACGAACACCGCGAGGGTGCCCTCCGGAACTTCCAGATCGAGCGCGTCGACGGCAACCGTCCCGTCGGGGTACCGCTTGGTCACCTGGTCGAAGGTGATCATCTATGCATCACTTTTCTGCGAAGGGCTTGTCGAAGCCGTTGTCCTGCACCCACTTCTGCGCCGCTTCGTCCGGGTCGACACCTTGATTACCCTCCACTGCGCTGTTGAGTTCGATCAGGCCTTCGGTGGTGAGCTTGGCCGAGACCGCGTTCAGGATGTTCTTCAGTTCATCGGACATCTTCTGCGAGCTGACGACGGGCACCACGTTGGCCGCCGGGAAGTTGTTCTTCGGGTCTTCGAGCACCACGAAGTTGTTCTGCGGGATCGATGGCGAGGTGCTGAAGATATTTGCGGCGGTGACCGTACCGTCGGCCAGCGCCCGCACGGTCGCGGGTCCGCCGCCGTCGCTGATCGCGATGAAGTTGTTGGGGGTGATGTTGAGTCCGTAGTTGCGCGCCAGCCCCGGCACCCCCTCGGTGCGGTTGAGGAACTCCGACGGTGCCCCCAGCTTCACCTCGGCGGAGTGCGCTGCGAGGTCGGCGATGGTCTTGAGGTTCCAGCGCTGAGCGGTCTGTGCGGTGACGGCCAGGGTGTCGACGTCCTCGGCCGGCGACGGGGTGAGCATCGACAGCGCACCGGGCAGTACCCGGTAAAGGGCCAACTCCACGTCATCGGGTGTGGTGGCGGTGGCTTCCGGATCGAAATACTTCAGCAGGTTGCCGGTGTATTCGGGGACCAGGTTGATGGAGAAGTCTTGCAACGCCGGGATGTAGGTCTCACGGCTGCCGATCCCGAACTGGCGGGAGATGGTGAAGTCGTTGGCCTCCAGCGCCTGGGCGTAGATCTCGGCGATGATCTTTGACTCCGGGAAGTCCGCCGAACCGACGGTGAGCGTCTTGAGGTCGCCGGAGATCTCGCCCCCGCCGAGCGGATTGGAACTGCCGCAGGCGGTCAATGCGGCACCAAGGGCGATCACCCACACCGCAAGCAACAGGGTCCGCGTGCGTTCTCGCAGCGTGGTCATCTGGCCGACCCTAGCGTGGTATGCCGGTTCACGACATCTTTTAGCTCCCGCTGAATGGTTTGCATCGGCCATTTTGAGGGCAATGATGAGGCTATGAGCACCGATCCGTCCATGGCACCTCATTCCGGGGAGCCGGACCCCTTCGACCCGGCGGTCGCCCCGCACGGTGCCAAACCCCTGCCGCAGTCGGCCGTGAAACGCACCCGCGCCGCCGCCCTCTGGGGATCACTCATCCTGGGTTTCCTCATCCTGATCGTGCTGCTGATCTTCATCGCGCAGAACACCGAATACGCGGAGTTCGCGTTCCTGGGCTGGCACTGGAGCCTGCCGTTGGGTGTGGCGATCCTGTTCGCCGCGGTGGCGGGCGGTCTTCTGACCGTCGCCGTCGGTGCCGTGCGGATCTTCCAGCTGCGCCGGGCCGCGAAGAAGAACCTCAAGGCGGGGTTGTAGTCGAGTCGACCGATCCGGCTGAGGGACGAAGCCGGTGAGGAGCGAGACAATCGCACCCGGTCGATCTAACGGATCGAGACCAGCTGGTCCACCGAGTCCCTGGGCAAGTCGCCGTCCACGACGGCGGTGACGGTGGCGTTGTTCAACGTGATTGCGCCGTTGTGGTTGTCCAGGAACGCGGTATCAGCGGCGTCGCGGCCGGTCGCGATTCGCACCATGGCCTGACGCGGCGCCAGGCAGGTGGCGTCGACCACCCGCCAGTGTCCGTCGACGAATGCCTCCGCGACGGCGTGGAAATCCATCGGCTGGCAACCCGGCGCGTACACCGCGACCAGCCGGGCCGGCACGTTGACCGCCCGGAGTAACGCCACCGTCAGATGCGCGTAGTCGCGGCACACACCGGCGCCCGCCAGCAGGGTGTCGACGGCGCCGTCGATCGGGTCGCTGGAGCCGGGGACATAGGAGAGCCTGGTGCCCACCCACGACGACACCTTCTCCAGGATGGTCGCCGAGTCGGCGTAGGCACCGAATTCGGTGCCGGCGAAACCGAAGAACTTGTCGGCCTCGGCGTAACGGCTGGGCCGCAGATACGTCGACAGCTCGATGTCGGTGACCGGCGCGGGGTCGGCCTGGCCGAGGATCGTCGCCGTATACGACGCTCTGAGGTTGCCGACACCCGCGTCGAACTTGTGGATCCGGTTGCCGTGCTCACCGATGATCTCTTGCGGACGAATCTCCTTACCGTCCAACGTGAACGACAATTCCTCGGTGACCTGCGCGCCGGGCTGCGGGGCGACGGCGATCTGGAACTCGAGGGTGGTGGGGGCGGTGATGTCCACATCGAGTTCGGCACCGACGTCACGCTTCATCTCGGCACGCTTTCTCTTGGGAAGTCGCAAGGGCACGCCGCTATCTACCCTGACTGCCAACTGATGAAACCATGACTCGCATCACTTCGCTCGGCGTTGGTTGCGGGGCAAGAGGTCCCACACGTGTTCGGTACCGTTCACCGCGGCGACGGTGGCCTGGCCGGTCCGCGAGTACAGCAGCCGCGTCACCGAGGCGTAATCGATCGGAAATGACAGCAGCCTTCGGGTGCCCAGGATCTCGTGCAACAGGACATTGATCACCCCTCCGTGGCTGAACACCGCAACGGTGTCCTCGTGAGCAGCGTCGGCCACGATGTCGGCCAGCGCCGCACCGATCCGTGCGCGGAACGCCTCTTCGTCGACACCGCCGGGCAGATGCCCATCAGCCATCCTGGCCCAGTCCTGCGGCCGCTCCGAACGCAACAACTCCACCGGCACGTAGGCGGCCATGTCCCGGTCGTATTCGGCCAGTCGCTCGTCGATCTCGACGGGCAGGCCGCACGCTTGTGACAGCGGGCCTGCGGTCTGCACGGCGCGACGCTGCGGGCTGCTGACCAACCTCGCCAGTGGGTACCGCCGCAACGCCTCCGGGAGCCGTTGCGCCTGCTCGATGCCCTCGGCGGCCAGGTCCGGGTCCGATCCCTGCCCGTGCTCGGTGCGGTGGGGCAACGCGTGGCGGATCAGAAGCAGTTGCATGGCGGCCACCCTAGGGGCCCCGTCACAGGGGTTGCAGCGCACCCTGGTGCAGAGGGACACCGAACCGCTCGCGCAGCGTCGTCTCCTGGTACTCGTGGCGGAACAGCCCGCGGCGACGCAGGATCGGAACCACCTCGTCGACGAAGGTTTCCAATCCGGACGGAATGGCGTCCGGCATCAGATTGAAACCGTCGGCCGCGCCGCGCCGGAACCACTCCTCGATGGTGTCGGCCACCTGCTCGGGCGTTCCGACCACGGCCCGGTGCCCGCTGCTGCCGGCGAGTTCACGGACCAGTTGAGCGACGGTCAGGTTCCGCTCGCGCGCCAGCCCCACCACCGATTCCCGGAAGCCGAGCGAACCGGAGTAGGTCTGCGGATCGGGCGGGCCGTCGAGCAGCGCTGCCGGAAGTGGCCGGTCCCAATCCAATTCATCCAGCGACACTCCCAAGGTGAGCTCGAGACGGGCCAGCGTCGCCTTGGCGGCGGTGGAGTTGTTGAGGTGGGCGTGGCGGGCGACGGCCTCGGCTTCGGTGGAGCCGATGGTGGTGATCAGGCCGGGCAGGATCTTGACGTCATCGGGGTTGCGGCCGGCCGCGCGGGCGATGTCCTTGACCTGGTTGTAGTGCGTGATGCCCTGCTGCAGAGTCAGTTCGGCGGAGAAGACGGCGTGGGCGGTGCGGCCCGCGAGTCGCCGGCCCGCAGGTGATCCCCCGGCTTGAACCAGCGGCGGATAGCCCTGGGCGGACGGCGGGACCGCGACGGTGTGACTGACGTTCGGGAAGAACTCGCCGTGGTGGCGCACCGGCGCACCCTGTCCGGCGCCGGCCCACAGTGCGGTGACCAGCGCGATGAATTCCTCGGCGCGCCGGTACCGCTCGTCGCGGTCGGGCAGGGTGTGCAGGCCGAAGTTGGGGGCTGCCTGCGGTGCATAGGTGGTGACGACGTTCCACGCCACGCGTCCACCGCTCACGGTGTCCAGGGACAGGATGCGCTCGGCGAGCTCGATCGGATCGTTGAAGGTGGTGGACAGCGTGCCGATCAGGCCCAGCCGCTCGCTGGCCGCGGCCGCCGCGGCCAGGATGACGGTGGGTTCCAGGCCGCGGGTCGGCTTGAAGCGTGGGTTGTCCCAGAACCCGGGTCCGTCGGCGAGGAAGAACGCATCCAGCGTGCCGCGCTCGGCGATGCGTGCGACGTTGGCGAAATGCTCGGCGTCCACGAACGACCGCGGGTGTACGTCGTCGAGTGCCCATGCGCCAGGGGCGATTCCGACATCGAGCACGTTGACGTTGAGGATCACCTGGGATGGTTCGGTCACGGGCTTGTCCTTTCGTCTCTCAGGCCGCCGGGAACGCGCTGCGCAGCGGCGCGCGCAGGACGGAATGGGGTGCCGGCAGGCCAAGACGTCGGCGCAAGGTCGTGCCGGGCGCTGGTTCGGATCCCGGCCGAACGTGCTCTGCGGCAGCCCTGATCGCGGTTTCTGCGGGTCCGGGCCGGGATACCAGTGTCACCTGGTCAGCGTCGAGATACACATCGGCATGAGGCACCAGGGCCGTCTCCGCGAATATCGGCACTTTCGACTGGGGAGGTTCTGGGACGTTGAGCGGTCCCGAAACCTGATGCACCCCAGCATGGTCGACGTGGCTGATACGTGAGGAGTCGGCGAACGTCCCGGTTTGCGCGTCTCCGATGATGGAGTCGGCCGGCCAGCTCTCCCACAACGCACGGGCCACCGTCACCGCGTCGGCCAGCACATCGGCGGTGGACGCCTCGGCCCAGAGGCTGCCGTGCGGGGCGGCCGGATCGTCCGGCAGGACCAGCCAGCCGGCGCGGCCGCCGCTGAGGTGATCCAGCGACGCGACGCGACGGGCCAGGTTGTAGGGGTGGTCGCGAAGCGGAGCAATCGCGACCACCAGTCCGACGGAACGAGTGTGCCGCGCCAGCACGGTCGCCGCGATGGTCGGATCGAAGCGGACCGCGGGCGCGTCGGCGGGAGAGTCCGGCCGCAGGATCACGAAGTCGATCCCCGATGCGTCGAGGAGGCGCCCGAATTCAGCAGGGGTGGTGGCGGCGCCGGGTCCGAGCACGTCGACGATCTGCGCCGCGCTGAGCACCGCACCGATGACAGATGAGGGCATCTGACCAGCGTCCGGCAGCGACCGGCATCGATCAACGCAGTACCGCTTCACATATTCGGTAGCGCAAACCCGGGTGATCAGGGTGTGACGATGTTGAAGGACGGGTCCGGCCGGTCGAGCACCCCCACCAACTGCTGCAGCACCTGCGGGTCACCGTCGATGTCGAGGCCGGGTGAGGTGAAGTCCCCGGCAACCAGGGCCAGGATCCGCACCTTGGCGGCGAGCGTGAGGGTCGCTCCGGCGGTGGACCGGTCCGCGGGTACCTTGCGGTACACCAGTACGCCGTTGCGCAGCGTCAAGCGGTAGTTCACGCCCAGGTCGGTGAACGAGATGTCCACTGCCAGATCAAGTTCCCACGCGTTGGGCCCGTTGATGTTGATGGCCAGGGCGTCGAAGATCTGCTCCGGGCTCAGCTGCGACAGCAAGGTCGGCGAATTCGGTGAGGTCGGGGTACCGAAATTGCCGACTCGCAGCTCGGTGGCGCCGCCCAGGAAGAAGTTGCGCCAGGTCGCGTTCTCGGCACCGTAGGCCAGCTGTTCCAGCGTGTCGGCGTAGAGTTCGCGCGCTGCGGCATGATTCTCGTCGGTGAAGATGACGTGATCCAACAGGGTTGCGGCCCAGCGGAAGTCACCGTCGTCGAAGGCTTGCCGAGCTACTTCCACCACGCGGTCCGGCCCGCCGATCGCCGCCACGTAGCGAGGCCCGATGGCTTCTGGCGGGTGTGCCCACAGCCGGGCCGGGTTGCCGTCGAACCAGCCCATGTACCGCTGGTAAACGGCCTTGACATTATGGCTGACCGAACCGTAGTAGCCGTGGGTGTGCCATGCCTTCTCCAGGGCCGGCGGCATGGCGAAGTTCTCCGCGATCTCGATGCCGGTGTGCCCCTGGTTGAGCAGCCGCAACGTCTGGTCATGCAGGTAGGCGTACAGATCCCGTTGCAGCCCAAGGTATTCGACGATTCTCTCGCGGCCCCAGGTGGGCCAGTGATGGGAGGCGAACACCACGTCGGTGCGGTCACCGAAACTGTCGATGGCCTCGGTGAGATAACCCGACCAACCGTGCGGGTCGCGCACCAGGGCACCGCGCAGCGTCAGCAGATTGTGCAGATTGTGGGTGGCGTTCTCGGCCATGCACAACGCGCGGAACCCCGGGAAGTAAAAGTGCATCTCGGCGGGCGCCTCGGTACCGGGCGCCATCTGGAACTCGATCTCGATACCGTCGATGGTGTGCGTCTCGCCGGTAGTGGTGATGTCCAGCGTCGGCACGATCACCGCCACCTCACCCGTGGACGGGGTTTGGCCCAGGCCGCAACCCACTTGGCCCTGCGGTCCGCGGTCCAGCACGGTGCCGTACATGTAGGAGGCGCGGCGGGCCATCGCGGTACCGGCATACACGTTCTCCTGCACGGCGTGGTCGATGAACCCCTGCGGGGCGATGACGGCGACCTTGCCGGCGTCGACGTCCGCCTGGGTGGTCACGCCGAGAACACCACCGAAATGGTCGACGTGGCTGTGGGTGTAGATCACCGCGATCACCGGGCGGTCGCCGCGATGGGCGCGGTACAGCCCGAGTGCCGCGGCGGCGGTCTCGGTGCAGACCAGGGGGTCGATGACGATGATGCCGGTGTTGCCTTCGATGAAGCTGATGTTCGACAGGTCCAGGCCGCGCACCTGGTAGATGCCTTCGACCACCTCGTACAGGCCTTGTTTGGCCGCTAGCGTGGACTGCCGCCAGAGGCTGGGGTGCACCGACGTCGGAGCCTCACCGGACAGGAACCCGTACACGTCGTTGTCCCAGACGACCCTGCCGTCGGCGGCCTTGACCACACACGGCTGGAGTGCGCCGATGAAGCCGCGGTCGGCGTCGGCGAAGTCTGCGGTGTCGTCGAACGGCAGGGTGCTCAGATGCTGGGCGTGAGCGACCTCGATCGGTGCGGAAGGCGGTTTCTGGTCCATGGCTGATGTCCCCCTCGACGCTGGTGTGCCCTCACAGTAGACCGCGCCCACCTAGCATGTCTGTACATGAACGGAAGCGATCAGTTCTGGAGTGATGTCGACCGGCACGTGGTGCGTTACGGCGCGACGTTCGTCCCGCGAATCATCGAGCGCGGCAACGGAAGCTACGTCTATGACCGCGGCGGGAACGCCATTCTGGATTTCACCTCCGGTCAGATGAGCTCGGTGCTGGGACATTCGCACCCCGACATCGTGGCGGCCGTGTCGGGCGCCGTGTCGAGGTTGGACCACCTCTACAGCGGAATGCTCAGCGCGCCGGTGGTGGACCTGGCGCGCATGTTGTCGGACACCCTTCCCGACCCCTTGACCAAGACCCTGTTGCTGAGCACCGGCGCCGAATCCAACGAAGCGGCCATCAAGATGGCCAAGCTGTACACCGGCCGCTATGAGATCGTCTCCTTCGACCGGTCCTGGCACGGGATGACCTCGGGCGCATCGTCGGCGACGTTCAGCGCCGGTCGCCGCGGTTACGGGCCGCCGATGCCGGGCAACTTCACGCTGCCCACCCCGAATGCGTACCGGTCGCCGTTCCGGCACGCCGACGGTTCATACGACTGGGAGTCCGAACTCGCCTACGGATTCGCCGCGGTGGACGCGCAGTCCTCCGGCAGTCTGGCGGCCTGCCTGGTGGAGCCCATCCTGTCCAGCGGCGGCATCATCCCGCTACCCGACGGGTATCTGCGCCGCCTCAAGGAGCTGTGTGCCGAGCGGGGCATGTTGTTGATCGTCGACGAGGCCCAGACCGGGGTGGGCCGCACCGGACTGATGTATGCCTTCGAGCGTGACGGGATCGTGCCCGACCTGCTGACGTTGTCCAAGACGCTGGGCGCCGGGCTGCCGGTTGCCGTGGTGGTGACCAGCGAAGAGATCGAAAGTGTCTGCCATGAACGGGGTTTCCTGTTCTTCACCACTCATGTGTCCGATCCCCTGGCGGCCTCCGTCGCGTTGACCGTGCTCTCGGTGGTGGAGCGCGAGAAGTTGGTGCACCGAGCCGCCGAACTCGGGGAACAGCTCGGTGCCCGACTGTCGGCGCTGCAAGCGCGATTCGAGCAGGTGGGCGACATCCGCGGGCGGGGTCTGCTCCAGGGGTTGGAGTTGGTGGCCGACAAGAGTTCCAAGGCGCCGGCCGACGCCCTCGGTGCATCGGTGACGTCGGCATGTCTGGAGCGCGGTCTGCACATGAACATCGTGCAGCTGCCCGGGATGGGCGGCATCTTCCGCATCGCCCCGCCGCTGACGGTTTCCGAGTTCGAGTTGCATTCCGGGTTGGACATCCTCGAGTCGGTGCTGGACGACCTGCTCTAGCGGTTCTCAGCGCGAGCGAGCGTGTTTGTACGCGACACGCCGCGGTCTCGGTACAAAACCGCGCGCTCGTTCAATTCGGCTCCGGCCCTGTCACTTTCGGTGCCGGAACTTGTCGGTGGGTGTCGGTATGGTCGGGGCATGTTCCAGCAATTGCCGGCGGTGATCGACGAGTTGCGAGGTGGCAGTGAAGCCGCCCCGCTCGTCGATGCCGCGGTGGGCTGGGGTCGGTTCGTCGCCGCCGGGGAAGCGCAGCGGTTGGCGTTGTTGGCGGAGTGGGCCGCGCGGTGGCTCGCTGATGCCGATGAGGACACCTGCCTGGGTGCCGTCGATGACGAAGACGACGTGGTGGCCCAGATCGGGCTGGCCTTCGGGATCTCTCCGCGCTGGGCCTATCGCGAACTGCAGATCGGCGCCGCGATGCGAGACCGCTTCCCTCAACTCGCCGCCCTGTTTCACCGAGGGGAGATTTCGTTGCGGGTGATGGCCACCGTGGTGGAACGCACCCTACTGGTGGTCGATGACGAGGCTTTGGCGGCCATCGACGCCGCGTGTGTCGAGGCGGCCACGCTGTGCGGGTGGAGTGGGCTGTCGTACTACAAGTTGAAGAACGCCGTCGATGTGTGGGTCGAACGGTTCGACCCGGATGCGGTGCGGCGGGTGCGTAACACGGTGCGCGGGCGTGGGGTCACCGTGGAGCACACCGACGACAAGGCCGGCATCACCACCCTCACGATGCGGTTGACCAAACCGGGTGGGGCGTTGCTGATGGGCAGACTGCGCACCATGGCCAAAGCGGTGTGCCCCAATGATCCCCGCACGCTGGACCAGCGGCTCGCCGATGCCGCCGAAGCTTTGGGCGCTGATGCCGATCACCTGAAATGCCTGTGCGGCTCTGAGATCTGCCCCGCGGCCGCCGACGACGGGGTGGCCTCGCGGTTCGTGGTGCACATCTACGCCGACGCCCCTGCGCTGGAGGGTGACCCCGATCCGCTGATCCACGGCGACGGCGTGTTCCCCACCGGCCCCACCAACGTCACCATCACATACCCCACCAAGGACACCAGGCCTGCGGCCCGCGAGCCCGAGCAGGCTGACGCAGCCGAGCCCAGCGCCGGCGACGATCCCGCGACACCGCACGGGCAACCGGTGCACCCGGACCCGGGCCAGGACCAGGAGCCGCCGTCGTCGGCTCCGCGACACAGCCCGGCTCCTGCCGACCGAGAAGCCGAGCTACCGGCAGCCGAGGAGCCCGGGTCAGAGCCCGCGGCACCAGAAGCGCCAGCGGCTGACGAAACCATCTCCGCCACAGCAGCTCCCAAGACGGGCCCTGCGCCGGGGTTCATCCCCGGCTACGGGGTGGTCCCGAATGCGTTGATCGCGGCCCTGATCGCCGCCGGTGCCGAAGTCCGCCACATCAAGACCCCGGCGGTCGACCCGACCGAGAGCTACCGCGTCCGCGCCGCGGATCGCGAATTCGTGCAAGCCCGTGACCTGACCTGCCGGGTTCCGGGTTGCGACCGCCCCATCCGCGACGCCGACCTCGATCACACCATCCCCTGGGGCGAGGGCGGGCCCACCCATGCCTCCAACCTCAAGGGCCACTGCCGCCATCACCACCTGATCAAAACCTTCCGCGACGGCTGGTCCGAAGTCCAACAACCCGACGGCACCGTCCTCTTCACCACCCCCACCGGCCACACCTACACCAGCATCCCGCTGAGCCGCATCCTGTTCCCCCGGGTGAACACCACTTCGGCGCCGGTGCAGCGGGGCAGCCCGAGAAAAGAAGCGGCCGCCGACAAGTCGGTCAAGATGCCGAAACGAAAACGCACCAAGGCCAAAGACCGCGCCTACCGCATCGCCGCAGAGCGCGCACTCAACGCTGCCCACCGCGCCGGCAACGGCGAGGGTCCCGGCAACGGCGAGGGTCTCTTCGACCGCGCCTACCGGGAGGAGCCTCGCCACCACGACGAACCCCCGCCGTTCTGATCCAGCGTGTCAGCCAGTGCCGCTGGAATGTCAGGGAGTCAGGTCGTAGACCGTGGTCCCGTCGATTGTCTGGGCGGCGAAGTTGTCCTGCACCCACTGGGTGATCTGTGTGGCCGCGGAGTCGCTGTCACGACCACCCGGGCCGCCCGGACCACCCGGACCGCGCTCGCTCACCAGGAAGTAGCCCACTTCGCCGTCGGCGACGTACTGCTGGAACTGCGCCAGCGTCGGCGCGTTGTCGCTGCCGGTGAACCCGCCGATCGGCATCACCGAGGCACCGGTCTCCAACTGCAGGCTGCCTGCCATGTGCGATCCGATAGTGGCTGCCGCCCAACGTTGTTCGCTCCCGACCAGCATTTGCTCGACCTGATCCGACGCGCCGCCACCCATGGGTCCGCCGGGTCCACCGCCCGGGAAGCCCGGGAAGCCCGCGCCCTCACGGGCGGGACCGGACGTCGGAATCGGCCCGCCGGCGCTGTTGGCCACGGTCTGCACGGTGTACGCACCGGTGGCGGCCAGCCCGAAGAGCACGCCGGCGAACGCCAGCACCGCGGTGTAGCGACCCAGCTGGTGGCCGCCGACAATCAGCACCGCCGCCACCACGATGGCCCCCACCAGCACCACGCAGCGCAGCCACGGCAGCCACTCCGGTGTCCGATTCAGCAGCACGAAGTTCCAGATCCCCGTGGCAGCGAGCATGAGCGCCAACGGGATCCGTGCCGACAGATACCTGCGCCCCTGCCACAGCTTGACCGCCGCGATCGCCACCACGCCCGCGATACCGGGGGCCAGTGCGATCGTGTAGTAGGGATGCATGATCCCCTTCATGTAGCTGAACACGATGGCCGTCACCACGGTCCAGCCGCCCCACAACAGGAGCGCGGCCCGGGTGCGGTCGGTTCGGAACGGGACTCGTCGGGTGAACCAGAGGCCGGCGACGAGACCGATCAGGGCAGCGGGCAGGAGCCAGGAGATCTCGGTGCCCATCGACTGCCCGAACATGCGGGTGATCCCAGGGTCACCGCCGAACATGATGTTGCCGCCTCCGCCGGGAGGACCACCCATGGGCCCGCCGTTGTCAGCGCCGGCGGTCGGATTGCCGTCACCGCCGAACACCCGGCCCAGGCCGTTGTATCCCAGGGCCAGCTGCAGCAGGCTGTTGTCGGTGGACCCGCCGATGTAGGGCCGGGAGTCCGCGGGCCAGATGCTGACCAGCGCCACGAACCAGCCGCCGGAGATCACCATGGCGACAAGCCCGGACACCAAGGCGCCGAGCCGTTTCCACATGCTGCCGGGCACGGCGACGAGCACCACCAGCGCCAGCACGGGCACGATGAGGAACGCCTGTAAGAGCTTGGTCAAGAAGGCGAATCCCAGGGCGACACCGGCCAACGCAGTCCAGCGCACCGCATGGCCGTCGAGTGCCCGCACGATGCAGTACGCGGCCACTACCAGTAGCAGAACCAGCAGCGCGTCAGGGTTGTTGAATCGGAACATCAACGCGGCCACCGGCGTCAGCGCCAACACCAGGCCGGCCAGCAACCCCGCCCCGGGCCCGGACGTGCGCCGCACGGCGGCATAGAGCAGACCCACCGCGGCCACGCCCATGAGCGCCTGCGGCACCAGCATGCTCCACGAGCTGAATCCGAAGATGTTGCCGGACAGGGCCATCACCCAGATCGAGGCCGGCGGCTTGTCGACGGTGATGGAATTACCGGGGTCCAGCGACCCGAACAACCAGGCTTTCCAGTCCATCGTGCCGGACTGCACTGCGGCGGCGTAGAACTCGTTGCCCCACCCCAGCGACCCCAGTGCCCAGAGATACAGCACGGCGGTACCGGCCAGCAGAACCAGCAGCGCGGGGCGCTCCCAGCGACGCCCTGGTTGCGGATCGGATTCGGCGACGGTCACCGGCGTCTCGAGCACGGTCATGATTTTCCCTTGTTGGTTCGGCGCGGGTGGAACACCCAGCCGCGCAGCAGGACGAAACGGACAACGGTGGCCAGCAGGTTGGCCGAGATCAGCACCAGGAGTTCGACGGCACGGGCCGGCTCGCCGAAGTAGTGCAACACCGCCAATGACCCACTGGTGAGGGCCAATCCGATGGCGAACACCACCAGACCTTCGAACTGGTGCCGGACGGCACGGGCGCGACCGCGCACCCCGAAGGTGAAGCGACGGTTGGCCGCGGTGTTGGCGATGGCCGTGGCCAGCAGGGCCACCAGGTTCGCACCTTGTGCGCCCAGGGGCCGCAGCGCCAGGAACAGCACCAGATAGGCGAGGGTGGACAGCACCCCCACGGTGGCGAACCGCACCACCTGCCGTAGCAGCGACGGCGGCGGCTCGGCGGCCGGGGTCAGCTGTACACCGATGGCGCCCACCGGAATCCGGCCCGTCGTGAGCCCGGCCAGCAGCCGCGCGATGCCCTTGAGGTCGGCGACGGCGGTGGCCACGATGTCGACCCGGCTGTCGGGGTCGTCCACCCAGTCCACCGGGACCTCGTGGATGCGCATACCGCTGCGTTCGGCAAGCACCAGTAACTCGGTGTCGAAGAACCAGCCGGTGTCGTGTACATGGGGCAGCAGCCTGGCGGCCACATCCGCTCGGATCGCCTTGAAACCACACTGGGCGTCGGTGAACCGGGCGGCCAGTGTCGAGCGCAGAAGCAGGTTGTAGCAGCGGGAGATCACCTCGCGCTTGGCGCCGCGCACCACCCTGGACCCGCGTCCCAGCCGGGTACCGATCGCCAGATCCGAATGCCCGGAGATCAGCGGCGCCACCAGCGGCGCCAGGGCGGCGAGGTCGGTCGACAGGTCGACGTCCATGTAGGCCAGCACGGGTGCATCGGAGGTGGACCACACGTCATGCAGGGCCCTACCCCGGCCTTTGAGCTCCAGCCGCCGCACCCGCACCTCGTCGAACTCGTCGGCCAGTTCCTCGGCGATCCTCGGGGTGGCGTCGACGCTGGCGTTGTCGGCGACGGTGATGCGGAACGGGAACGGGAACTCCGCGCTCAGGTGGCGGTGCAACCGGCGCACCGAGTCGGCGAGTTGGTCCTGTTCGTTGTAGACGGGGACGACGACATCGAGCACGGGCACCCCGCGGTCGGCGGCGATCAGTGCGGCGTTCTTCGTGGCTCGCGGCAGGTCGATTGTGCTCATGCATTCATGGTCGGATCCGGCCGTGGGCTGGACGTGGGTGTCTGCTATGCGCTCGCTGTGAGTCATCGGCTCACGTCGTAGACGGTCACGCCGTCGACGTCCTCGCTGGGGAAGTGGGCGTGCACCCACGCTGAGATCTGCTGTGCCGCATCACTTCCGCTGGAGCCGGCACCCATCATCCGCAGCATGGTGGAGTCCATGAAGTAGTGAATCCGGCCGGCTGACACCAGCTCTTGGAACCGCTCCAGCGTGGGTGCGGGGTCGGTGCCGTTGTACCCGCCGACGGCCATCACCGGAAGCCCCGTGGACAGCTGGTATCCCGCGGCGTTGTTCGACCCGACGGCAGCGGCAACCCAGGTGTAATCGGCGGAATTCTCCTTCAGCAGTGCCACCAACGCCGCACCGGGGCGTTCGGCGTCGAGGAAACCGGGTGGGCCACCGAAGCCCGCGGACGGGCCCGCCGAGGGGATGGCGCCGCTGTGCGGTGTGGCCGCAGTGGCGATGCTGAACGCCGCAGGTGCGGCCAGGACCGCCACGAGTGCCGCCACCGCCACACTGTTGCGTGCTGCCGGAGCAAAGCGACCGGCTACCAGCAGCAGCAGTCCGGCGGTGAGCCCGACCAGCAGCACCGCCCATCTCAGCCACGGTAACCACTCGGAATGACGTTGCAGCAGAACGAAAGCCAGCACCGCGGTCAGGACAACGGCGCCGGCGAGCACGGTGGCCACCCGGATGTCGGCGCGATGTCGCCACAGTAGCGGCACCCCGATGCCCAGGCAGCCGGCGATCGCGGGCGCCAACGCCACGGTGTAGTACGGGTGCACGATGCCGTTCATGTAGCTGAACACCAGCGCGGTCAACACCAGCCAACCGCCCCACAGCAGCAGCGACGCACGTACCGGGTTCACCCGAGGTGCCCGGCGCACCAGCCACATCCCCGCCGCCACTACGATCACCGCGGCGGGCAGCAGCCAGCCGATCTCGCCGCCCATCTGTCCGCCGAGCAGTCGCCCCCAGCCGACGTCGTGGTTCATGTTGCCCAGACCGCCCACCTCGTCGCCGGTCAACCGGCCCAGGCCGTTGTATCCCAGGGTGAGCTCCAGAATCGAGTTCTGTTGTGAGCCACCGATATAGGGCCTGGAATCGGCCGGCCACAGTTCTACCACCAGCAGATACCAGCCGGCGGACACCGCCAGGGCCAGCGCCCCGCAGGCCAGTCGCCGCACCCGCGTCCACAGCGGCAGGTCGGCGGCGATCAGGAAGACCAGAGCGAACACCGGGGTCACCAGCAGCGCCTGCAGCATCTTGGCCAGGAACCCGACCCCGATTGCCGTCCCGGCCAGCACCAGCCACGCAGCGCCGGCGTCGGCCTCCAGTGCCCGCAGCACCGCGTAGGCCGCCACCACCAGGCTCAGCACCAGCAGCGCGTCGGGGTTGTTGAACCGGAACATCAACGCCGCCACGGGAGTCAGTGCCAGTACCGCGCCGGCCAGCAGCGCGCCGGCCGGGCCCACCACCCGTCGCACGGCGGCGTACAGCACGGCCACGGCCGCCACACCCATCAGCGCCTGCGGCACCAGCACACTCCAGGCGTTGAATCCGAAGACCCGCGCAGACAGGCTCATCACCCACAACGCGGCCGGTGTCTTGTCGACGGTGATCGCATTGGCGGCGTCACTCGAGCCGAACAGGAATGCCGTCCAGTTCGACGAACCGGCTTGCACCGCAGCGGTATAGAAGCTGTTGGCCCATCCACTGGCGCCGAGGTTCCACAGATAGAGCGCCGCGGTGCCGAGGAGCAGGACCGCCACCGCGACCGGCTCCTGCCGGGACCGGGTGTGCGCAGAGCTGACGACAGCAGGTCGCGGCAGAGTGAGTGTCACCCTGCCAGGGTGCTGCCCCACCGTGGACGCAGGATGGGTACCGGCTATGTGCCAGCTGTGAAGGGCACTTTGCACGGAAGAACGACAGAAAACACTGTCGAACCGGGTCTGCTGCGCAGGTCGATGCGGCCACCGTGCGCTTTGACCACCGCGGCGACGATGGCCAACCCGAGACCGGTGCTGCCGCCCTTGCGGGAGCGCGACGAGTCACCGCGGGCGAACCGTTCGAACACCTCGGACTGCAGTTCGGCGGGGATGCCGGGGCCGTCGTCGGCGACCCGCAGCACCGCCCCGTGCTCGTCGGCGCGCAGCGACACCGTCACCGTGGTGCCGGGGCCGGTGTGGGTGCGGGCGTTGGCCAACAGATTGGTCAGCACCTGATGCAGGCGGGCACTGTCACCGGTGACCAGCACCGGTTCCTCGGGCAGTTCCAGGTTCCACTCGTGATCCGGGCCTGCGATGTGCGCGTCGCTCACCGCGTCGACGGCCAGCTGGGACAGGTCCACCGGTTCGCGTTCCAGCGGCCGCCCGGAATCCAGCCGGGCCAACAGCAGCAGGTCCTCGACGAGGTTGGTCATCCGTTCGGCTTCCGACGACACCCGGCCCATGGCGTGTGCCACCTCGTCGGGCACTTCATCGCGGCGCCGCTGCGCCAGCTCGCTGTAACCGCGGATCGCCGTCAGGGGTGTGCGCAGTTCATGGCTGGCGTCGGCGACGAACTGCCGCACCCGGGTCTCACTGGCCTGCCGCGTCGACAGTGCCGCCGAAATGTGGTCGAGCATCCGGTTGAGGGCCGAACCCATCTGTCCCACTTCGGTATTGGGATTGGTGTCGGGCTCGGGTACCCGGACCGGCAGCGCCACTTCGCCGCGGTCGAGCGGGAGGTTGGCGACCTTGGCCGCGGTGGCGGCCACCCGATCCAGCGGAGCCAGCGCTCGCCGGATGATGATCACGCCCAAGGTGGTGGCGAGCACCACAGCCACCACTGTCACCACGGCGAAGATCAGCAGCACCCGCAGCATGGTGGCGTTCACGTCGCTCATGGGCAGCGCCACGGTGATGACCTCGCCGAAGCGGTTGTAGGTC
Source organism: Mycolicibacterium sp. SMGY-1XX (assembly GCF_059132455.1). NCBI lineage: Bacteria > Bacillati > Actinomycetota > Actinomycetes > Mycobacteriales > Mycobacteriaceae > Mycobacterium > Mycolicibacterium sp. SMGY-1XX. Next base: position 261,118 of record NZ_CP101139.1, on the reverse strand, counting down.
GCCACGGCGCGGTAGCGGCCCTGCCCGTCGATGTCGACGGTGATCGCGCGTTGTTGCGGCGTGATGGCGGCCAGCTGCGCCTGCGCCTTCTCGCTCAACTCGGCGCGCTGACCGTAGGTGGTCAGTATCCCGGCGTTGGTGTGGCCATGGTGACCCATTTCCGCGGCCACCATCCCGACGGGCTGGCCGGGCGCGTCCAGGAAATCCGGCCCGGGTCCCGGGCGGGGACGCGGGCCGGGGCCGGTTCCGGGAATCGGCGGGGGCGGCGGTAGCCCGGACATCATCGCCGAGCGGCCGGTGGCCTCCACCAGTTGGCGGTCGAGCTGATGCACCAGGTATTGGTTCAGTGCCAGTTCGGTGGCGGCGCCGATTCCGATGCAGACCAGCGCCAACAACAGGATCTGCCCCAGCAGCAAGCGCCGGCGCAACGACCACGTGCTCGGCCGCACGCTGTGCATGGGGCCGGCTGTCATCTGGCGGGCTTCAGGACATATCCCGCGCCACGCAAGGTGTGGATCATCGGTTCGCGGCCGCTGTCGATCTTCTTGCGCAGGTAGGAGATGTATAGCTCGACGATGTTGGACCGGCCGCCGAAGTCGTAACTCCACACCCGGTCGAGGATCTGGGCTTTGGACAGCACCCGTTTGGAGTTGCGCATCATGAACCGCAGCAACTCGAACTCGGTGGAGGTCAGCGATATCGGTTCGCCGCCTCGGGTCACCTCGTGGCTGTCCTCGTCGAGCACCAGATCCCCCACCACCAGCTGGGCACCGCTGTCCTCGGTGGTGACCCCGGTGCGGCGCAGCAGGGCGCGCAGCCGCAGCACCACCTCTTCGATGCTGAACGGTTTGGTCACGTAGTCGTCACCGCCGGCGGTCAGCCCCGCGATGCGGTCCTCCACCGCGTCCTTGGCCGTGAGCAGCAACACCGGCAGGTTGGGGTTCTGCTCGCGGAGTCTGCGCAGCACGTCGAGTCCGCTCATGTCCGGCAGCATCACGTCGAGCACCACCACGTCGGGTCGGTTGTTGCGCGCAGCGGCGACCGCGGCGGCACCGTCGGCGGCAGTGGTGATGTTCCAGCCCTCGTAACGCAACGCCATCGACACCATCTCGGCGAGCACGGTTTCGTCGTCGACGACCAGCACGTTGATGGGGTTACCGTCGGCTCGGCGCATGACGACACGTTCGGCAGCTCCAGACATCATGGCTCCCAGTATTTGGTTTCCCGATGGGCCGACCCTGTGCCGATACTATGCGCCCGCTGTGAGACAGGGGGCTGAAGCGTCACCTAGCCCGCACACAGGCGGCGCACAGACTCCGCCGTCACGGTGGTCGTCATGGACACCCGAACCACCGAGCCGGTGTGGGGCGCGCCGCCGAGCGAGCCCGCACATTGGTCACTCAACAAGACGTTGGCCGCCGTCGGCATCGCCGTGGTGCTGGCCGGCGCCGGAACCGCCGTCATCTACGCCGCGGCGGGCACCACACAGCAGGGCGGCGGTCCCGGCTTCGGCGGGCCCCCTCCCGGGGGCCGGGGCGGCGGACCCGCCGCTGCGACGGACGCACTGCACGGCCAGTTCGTGGTGCCCGACGGCCGAGGCGGGTACGCCACGGAGCTCACCCAGACCGGCGTCGTCACCGACATCTCCGACACGTCGATCACGGCACGCAGCGAAGACGGTTTCACCCAGACCTACGTCGTCACCACCGATACCCGGCAAGGCAGAACCGAGGTCAAGGCCGGTGACACCGCCACCATCCGTGGTGTCACCGCCGACGGCACCAATACCGCGACGGTGATCTCGGCCGGGCGATGATTCCTGGCTAGCATGACGCGATGACCATCGTCTTCGTGCACGGCAACCCGGAAACCGACGCAGTCTGGGAGCCGCTGGTGGCGGAACTGGGTCGCAACGACGTGGTTCTTGACGATGTGGTCCTGTTGTCCCCTCCCGGGTTCGGTGCGCCGCTGCCCGACGACTTCCCTGCCACCTACGAGGCATACCGGGACTGGTTGGAGGCCGAACTCACCCGCTTCGCCGAGCCTGTCGATCTCGTCGGCCACGACTGGGGCGGGGGTCATGTGGTGAACCTGGTGATGCACCGGCCCGAGCTGGTCCGCAGCTGGGCCAGCGATCTCCTGGGCGTCTTCGACGTCGACTACGTCTGGCATGACCTGGCCCAGGTGTGGCAGACCCCGGGTGCGGGTGAGGAGCTGATCGACTCGATGCTGGGCGGCACGGTGGCCGACCGCGCCGCACGGAGCGAGGGCTTCGGCATTCCGGCCGAGACGGCCGCCAAACTGGCTGCCGGGCAGAACGAAGCGATGGGCCGGGCGATCTTGGCGCTGTACCGCTCGGCCACCCAGCCTGCGATGTCGGAGGCCGGCCGCAACCTGGAGAACGCGGCACAGCGGCCCGGTCTGGCGATTCTGGCCGCGGAGGACCACCTCGTCGGGACCGATGAGATGCGCCGGCGAGCGGCGGGACGGGCCGGCGCCAGGGTCGAAGTCCTCGAAGGGCTGAGTCATTGGTGGATGCTCGAGGATCCCGCTCGCGGCGCGCTGGCACTAACCCGGTTCTGGGGCGCGCTGCCGCATTAGCCTCCGGGCATGACTTTCATCGAGGTCGTCGAGACGGTGGGCACCGTCATCGACGCCGTGGGTGTCGCCGTCATCGCGATCGGTGGTGTGCTGGCGGCGGGTATCGCCCTGGGACGGCTGTTCCGCAAGACCGGCGGTACCTACCGAGTCTTCCGCGAGCAGTTGGGTCGGTCGATCCTGCTGGGACTCGAGTTCCTGGTGGCGGCCGACATCATCCGCACCGTGGCGGTCACCCCGACGGGGCAGAGTGTGGCGGTGCTGGCCGGCATCGTGGCCATCCGCACGTTCTTGAGCTGGTCACTGGAAGTGGAGATCAGTGGGCGCTGGCCGTGGCAGACGAAGCGGAAAACGGAAACCGTCTAGAGCCATGCGTCCATTGATGCCGTTGTACGCGGCAGGCTTCGTCACCGCGTTCGGCGCCCACAGCATCGCCGCCAGCCTCGGCGGCTTCACCGAAGACCAGCACGCGTCATTGCTCACGTTGGGACTGCTGCTTGCCGTCTACGACGGCGCCGAGGTGCTGCTCAAACCGCTGTTCGGCTCGCTCGCCGACCGGGTGGGTGCCCGGCCGGTGCTGCTCGGGGGGCTGGTGGCGTTCGCGGTCGCCTCGGGGGCGTTCGTGGTCGCCGGTAATCCCGCGTGGGTGGGTGTGGCACGGTTCGGGCAGGGTGCCGCCGCGGCGGCCTTCTCACCGGCCGCCTCGGTGCTGGTCTCGCGGCTGACCCCGGAAGGTGGGCAGGGCCGCGGCTTCGGCCGCTACGGCGCCTGGAAGGGTCTCGGGTACACGGTCGGGCCGGTGCTGGGCGGTCTCCTGATCGCCGCGGGCGGTTTCTCGCTGCTGTTCCTCACCTTGGCCGGGTTGGCGGCCGTGATCGCCGTGTGGGCGTTGATCGAGGTGCCCGATGTGGCACCGCTGCCCCGGACCCGGCAGACAGTGGCCGACCTGGCGCGGCGGCTGACCAGTTCCTGGTTCGTCCGCCCCACCCTGGCCCTGGCCGCCGCCACCGGTGCGCTGTCCGTCGGTGTCGGGTTTCTGCCGGTGATCGGCGCCCAACGGGGGCTCGGCCCGTTGGCCACGGGTGCGATCGTGTCGGTGCTGGCCGCCGCCACCGCGCTGGTGCAGCCCCGCATCGGCGCGGCCCGCGACAAAGGCCGGATCCGGGATCTGCCGGGCATGGTGGTGGGTCTGGTGGTGGCCGCAGTCGGTTGTGTGGCCGTGCTGCTCCCCGGGGTCGCCGGGCTCGCGGTCGCGGCGCTGCTGATCGGATTGGGCGTCGGTGTCATCACGCCGCTGGGTTTCGCCCACCTCGCCGCCACCTCCCCCGCGGATCGGCTCGGGCAGACCATGGGCTCGGCCGAGGTCGGCCGAGAACTCGGCGACGCCGGCGGACCGCTGCTGGTCGGCGCGGTGGCTGTCGGCATCACCTTGACCCCGGCGCTGGTGGTGTTCGCCGGACTACTCGGCGTCACCGCCGGCGCCCTGGCGTTCCGCCAGCCATTGCCGCGCCCGCCGGTCGGAGGCACGGGATAACCACGCATCCTGGATGAGCTCGGTCAGTTCGGCCACACCGATCTCCCCGATACGACTGGTGCGCAACAGGACCGAGGGATGATCGGTGAACCGGTCGGTGGTGAAGAACAGCGCGCGGTCATCTTGTGTGAGGGCCAGCTTGTCGCGCTCGTCCTCGACCCACAACATCACGACGTCGGTGTATTTCTCCCCCGTCCGCGGGTCCACCGCATCGGGTTGCGGGGTGCGGAAGAACACGAATGACTTGCCGCCCACCTGATAGATGGGGTTGCCCTTCGGGCCTTCGATCCTGGTGACATGCGGCATGGCACCGGCGATTCGGTGAATATCGGCGACCTGGGCGCGCCTGTCGGCCATGTCCCCAGGTTACTGAGCCACAATCTGCGGTCATGAGTGATTCCCGGGCGGCCCGCACGCTGCGCTCGTTCCGCAAAGCCGTGCCCGCGCCCCTGGCCGAGCCGGACACCCACGACCACGCCGATATCGCGGCGATGCTGCGCGAATTGGGTATCGCACTGGTGGAGGTGGAACAGCCCACCAACCAGATAGCGGCGCGGCTTCGGCAGATCGCTGCGATGTACACCACCGAGAAGGTCAGTGTGGTGGTGCTGCCGACGGTGCTGATGATCCAGATCGGCACCGCGGCCTACGAGGTCGACGTGACCACCCGCATCACCACGCAGTTGAACCTGGCGGGCAAGATCGACGCCATCGCCGAACTGGCCGATGCCGGCGCCATCACACCGGCTGACGCGGTGGAGGCCGTCGCCGCTGCCAGGCAGACGCCCTACCGGTTCGGCCCGGTTTCCGGTGTGGTCGGGTATGCCGTCACCACACTGGGTTTCGGTCTGGTGATGAATCCGACGTGGGCGTCGCTGTGGGGGTATGTCTTCCTCGGCACTGTCGTCGGCGTCATCGTCGTCGCCGCGCGACCCTACCCATCGCTGAAGCCGGTGGTCCCGCCCCTGTCGGCGTTCGTGGTGACCCTGCTGGCCACCTGGTTCGTCGCCGACGCCGCCAACGACGGTCTGCTGCGGGTGATCACCCCGGCGCTCGTGGCGGTGCTGCCGGGTATCGCACTGACCATCGGCGCCATGGAGCTGGCCAGTTCCGCGATCATCGCCGGAACCAGCCGGGTGGTGTTCGGTGTGACACAGCTCGGGCTGATGGTGTTCGGGCTGGCCATCGGACTGCACATCGCGGGACCACTTGCCCCCCAACAGCCGTCGGCTCAGATGGGATCATGGTCGCTGTACGCCGCGATCATCGTCATCGGCGTCGGTCTCTATCTCTACCTCTCCGGACCCCCGGGAACGCTGATCTGGTTGATGGCCGCGGTGGCAGTGGCACTGCTGGGGCAACAGTTCGGCGGACTGTTCCTCTCGTCCTCGCATTCCGCCGCCGTGGGCGCCTTCCTGGTGGTGCCGTTCGTCATGCTGGTGCGGCACATCAAAGGAGGCCCGCCCAGCATCGTGATGATGCTGGTGGCGTTCTGGACGCTGGTGCCCGGAGCGCTGGGCTTCGAGTCCCTCTCGGAGGTCACCACCCATGTCGATCCCGACGTGACCACCCTGGGTGTGACGGTGGCGGCGATCTTCTCGATCGCGCTGGGCACATTGCTGGGCTGGAGCGTGTTCCACGCCCGCCTACGCCGGTTCTAGGTTCACGCCGCTCTCAGGTTGAGCAACGCGTTCTGCACCACCTCGGTCAACGCCGGATGCGGCCAGAACGGTTTGGTGGCCAGCGATTCCGCGTCGATCCCGAATTCCATTGCGATGACGAAGATCTGGATCAAGGTGGCCGACTGGCTACCCATCAGGTGTGCGCCCAGGATCTGCTTGGTCGTGCCGTCGGCGAGCACCTTGCACCGCCCGGTGCTGTCCTGCAGGGCCCACCCGTAGGCCACCTCGTCATAGGAGTACGTCGACACCAGATAACCCGGGTGATCGGCTTTGGCCTGCTCCTCGGTGATGCCGACGGAGGCCATCTGCGGGTTGGTGAACACCGCTGACGGGACCCGGTCATGGTCGAGTTCTCGCATCGAGTCCGGGTGCCGCAGATTGTGTTTGATGGTGTCGGCCTCGCGATTGGCCACATGTTTGAGCGGGATCCCGACGCTGATGTCACCGAGGGCGAAGACGCCGTCGACACTGGTGCGGCCGTACTCGTCGACGGTGATCAGGCCTTTGTCATCGACATCGACGCCGCCGGCGGCGACGTTGAGGCGGTCAGTGTTCGGGATACGCCCGGAAGCCACCAGCAGCATGTCGGCGGACACGGTTTCACCGTTGTCCAGCGTCAGGATCAGATCGCCTGGTGCACCGCTGATTCCGGAGACTTCGGAACCGCATCGCACGTCGAAGCGATTCCGCATCAGATCGGTGAAGGCGGTGCGGATCTCGTTGTCCTGGGGCCCGCCGAGCAGCAGGTCGCTCTTCTCGATGATGCTGATCTGGCTGCCGGCTGCGGAGAACACGTGAGCCAGCTCGGCGGCGACGTATCCGCCGCCGAGCACTGCCAGCCGCCGCGGTGGTTCATCGATGCGCATCACCGTGTTCGACGTCTCGTACGGCAGACCGCTGTCGGCCACCACGTCCGGCACTGCAGGCCTTCCCCCGGCGGCGATCACCACCTGAGCGGCCTCGATGTCGGTATCGCCGACCCGCAGCCGCCGCGGACCGGTGAACTCGGCGTGCTCGGAGTACACCGTGATGAACTCGGATGCCTCGCGGCCGTGCTTTCCGTCTTCGGCGATACCGTCGGTGCGGCTGAACACCCGGTCACGCAAGGCCTGCCAGCGCAGCCGCCGCAGGTCGGCGTCGATGTCGAACTGGTCCGCGCCGGCGATGTCATCGGTGAGTTCAGCGGTGTACGCCAGCAGTTTCGACGGTATGCACCCGTAATTGACGCACGTGCCACCGAATTTGCGTTCCTCGATGATCGCGACGTCGAGGTCGGAGAACGAGTCGTCGATGACCATGTTCCCGGAACCCGTGCCGATGACCACGAGATCGTGATGGCGCATGGGCTGTCCTGTGCCCGAACCCACGGAACCGTAAACGTCAGCCGACGGTCAGCGTCACCGCTCCCCCGCCGGGATTCACACCATCGACAACGCTCGACGGGATGCGGAACACCCGCCCGGGTGCGGCCGGCCACGGCAGCCGCTTGCGGCCGACCACCGTGCCGTCCTGTCGCGCCGTCACGGTCGGGAAGCGGATGAACTCGTCGGTCCAGGCGAGCAGCCGGTGCCGGGCCGGCGCGGGATCACCGGGCCGCAGCAGCGTGGGGGCGATCCAGCGCAGCGGCGCCTGGACCTGAATGCTCACCCCATCCGCGGGGGATGGCCGCCCGGACAGGTGGGCACGCACCTGGTCGGCGACGTGCCTGCCGTCGAGGGCGGCGATATCGGCGGTGTCCACGGGATGGCACAGGTTGCCGATGGCGAAGACACCCGGGCGGCTGGTGCGCAGTGCGGTATCCACACTCGGCCCAAGGGTTTTCACGTCCACATCGATACCCGCTGCCCGCACCAGCTCGTGATCGGGAATCCAGTCGCCGGTCAGCACCACGGTGTCGCAGTCGACGAGGCGTCGCCGGCCGGTGTCCAGGTGCTCGATCTCGACGGCTTCCACCGTGGGCTTACCGAGGATGCGGGTCACCCTGGTGCGGGTCTCGACGCGGGTGCGCAGCAGCGGGGTGGCCGCGGTGAACACCCCATACGCCTCGGGTGCCGGGTACTCACTGGTCATCATGACCGTGCGGCAGCCCGCGTGTTTGAGGGTCAGCGCTGCCGAGTAGCTGACCAGTTCGGCCCCGACCACGACGGCGCGCGTGCCGACCTTCCCGTGCTTGAGGTGCACGACGTTCTGCAGGTGCCCGGTGGTGTAGATGCCGGCGGCCCGGTCGCCTGGGATCAGCCTGGCCGGTCGGGGCCGTTCGCGAGCACCGGTGGCCAGGATGACCGCCCGCGCCGACACCAGTTCCCGGCCCTGCGGTGAGGTGACCTCCAAGGTGGTGTCGCCGGCCCACCCGGTGACCATGGTGGTGGTGCGGACGGTGGCGGCGGCGGCCTGTGCCACCAGGCGACGAGCGTATGCGGGACCACTGATGAACGTTCTCATGTCGCGCATTCCGTAGCCCGGATGGTCACTGTGCCGCGGGATACCCCCGGCCTCGGACTCCCGTTCCAGCACAACCACATTCAGGTCCCTCGCCAGCGCCGCGGCGGCCGTGAGCCCGGCCGGACCGCCACCGACGATGGCGACGTCGTATTCGGTCATCGGTTGGCCTCCAGCAGTGTCTGCACCTCGGCGCCGCAGAAGAACGCCTGGCAGCGTCCGTTCATCACGCGGGTGCGCCGACGGAGGCCCTCCAGGGTGGTTGGCGGGATCACCGAATGACAGGCGTCCCGGATCTCCCCTTGCGTCACCCGTTCGCAGAAGCAGACGATGCGTCCGTATGCCGGGTCTTCGTCGATGAGGTCCTGCCGTTGGTACGGCCGCGGGAACGCCTCACCGAGATTCGGCATCCGCGGCGGCTCCGGCAGATCCTCTCGAGATCTCAACTGCAGTCCTGCTGAACGCAATTGATCGCGCGTGTACTCGGCCACGGCCATGCCCGAGGTCAAGCCGGTGGACCGGATGCCCCCGACCAGTAGGTAACGCTGCTCGAGGCTGGGTTCGACGAGGTAGTCGGGATGATCGATCGCCGCGCGCAGCCCCGCGTACGTGGCCGTCACCTCCTCCTGCAGCAGCCGCGGCATCAGCGTGCGGCCCTTTTCCAGCAGGAACTGCAGGCCCGCCTCGGAAGTGCCTGTGGCAGTGCGGTCATCGAGATCCTCCGAGGTCGGCCCCAGCATGACGTTGCCGTAGATGGTGGGGCTCACCAGCACACCCTTACCCCGTGACGTCGGCACCGGCAGCACGATCTTGTCCACCAACGTCCGGGCCAGCTTGTCGTAGACGATGAGCTCACCACGGCGCGGGGTGACGGTGAAGCGCTGGTGCCCGAACATGTTGTCGATCTTGTCGGCGCCCAGCCCGGCGGCGTTGACCACCCACCGCGCCGAGACGTTGCCTGCACTGGTGCGCAGCGTGGTCTCGTCGGCGCCGATGTCCACCGACTGCACACGGTGACCGGTCAGCAGAGTCGCGCCCCGGTTCACGGCATCGGTGGCCAAGGCCAGGTTCACCGTCCAGGTGCAGATGATCGACTCGTCGGGCACTGTGAGCCCGCCCAGTGCGCCGGGCCCCAGATGCGGAACCTGTTGGTACACCGCGTTTGCGTCGATGATCGCGCAACGCCGGTATCCGTTGGCCTGCGCCTTGTCTTTGAGCGACGGCAACGTGTCGAGTTGCTCCTGATCCCAGGCCACCAGGAGGGCCCCGGTGTGTTCGATCGGGATACCGGTCTGTGCAGCGTATTCGGAGAGCAGCTGGTAGCCGCGGCTCACCATGGCCGATTCCAGGGTGCCGGGTTTGGCGTCGAAGCCGGTGTGCAGGATCGCGGTGTTGGCCTTGCTGGTGCCGTCACCCACGTCCTCGCGCGCTTCCAGCAGCGCCACCGACAGGTGGTGGCCGGCGAGCTCACGGGCGATGGCCGAGCCGACGATGCCGGCTCCGATGACGGCCACATCGAATGTCACGAAAAGGTCCTATCAGCTAGAGTTCGCCACTGCGAACGGAATTCATTGGCCCGCTCGGCATTCCAGATCGGCTCGTAGGTTGCCGACGGCGCCCAGTCGGGTATCACCTCGCGCAGCGGCCGGTCCGGTTGCCGGCTCAGTTTCGCCAGCGCCGCAGCACCGAGGGCAGTGGCGTGCGGCGACGGGTAGACGTCCACCGGCACTCCGGTGATGTCGGCGCAGGCTTGCATGAGCACGCGCGAGCGGGTGAGGCCGCCGTCGACCCGGAGGCGGGTCAGTGGGGTGGCGGTGTCGGCATTGATGGCGGTCACCAGTTCGGCGATCTGCGCGGCGATTCCCTGCAGCACCGCCAGCACCAGGTGCTCGCGACCGGTGGACAGCGTCATCCCCGACAGCACGGCCTTGGCCTGGGATTTCCACCACGGTGCGGCCAGACCGGCCAGCGCGGGCACACACAGCACACCTTCGGCATCCGCGGCCGCGATGCGGTCCATCTCGTCGGCGCCACCGATGATGCCCAGCGATATCAGCCATTTCACCGCTGAGGCTGCGGTGTAAACCTGGCCGTCGACGCAGAAGGTGTCCCGACCACCGATCCGCCAGGCCACCGACGAGGTCAGCCCCGCCGCCGACCGCACCCCGGTATCGCCGGTATTGGTCAACAGGAACGCCCCGGTTCCCAAGGTGCATTTGGCCGTGCCGGGTTCCAGGCAGGCCTCGGCGAGCAGCGCGGCCTGCTGGTCCACCACCACTCCCCCCACCGGCGCCTCATCGCCGAATGCCGATGTGCTGCCGATGATCTCATCGTTACCGACGATCGCGGGCAGTTGCTCGTGGGCGAGTCCGAAGAGTGCCAGCAGCTCTGCACTCCAGCCCTGGCCACCGAGTTCGGTCACCAGGGAACGGCTGGCGGTGGTGGCGTCGGTGACGAACGCGCCGGTGAGCTGGTGCAGCAGCCACGTGTCCGTCGTCGTCACGACGCCGTCGGTGGTGACGTTCTGCCGCAGCCAGGCCATCTTCGGTGCCGAGAAATACGGGTCGAGCACCAGGCCGGTGCGTCTGGCCAGCTCGTCGCGATGACCTTCGACTGCCGCACAGATGTTTTCGGCGCGGCGGTCCTGCCACACGATCGCGGGGCTGCGCGGCTTGCCGTTGCGGCGATCCCAGGCCAGCACGGTTTCGCCTTGGTTGGCCAGTGACACCGCCTCGATGGGCCGGCCCGCTTGGGCCACGGCAGCGCGGCCGGCGCCGAGCACGGACTCCAGCAGTTCGCCGGGATCCTGCTCGACACCGCCGCCGTCGAGATACACCGGATGCACGGGTATCTCGGCCAACCCGACCACCGCGCCGGCCTCGTCGACCACGATGGCCTTCGTTCCCGAGGTGCCCTGGTCGATCGCGAGGACAGTCACCGGTTCACCGCGTCTGGGCCTTGCTGTCGAGTTCAGCATCGATGGAGTGCATATCGGGCATCTTGAGCCCGTCCTTGCCGCGGGTGATCAGCAGGTAGCCGAGGTAGCAGGCTCCGATGGCCACCATCACCATCAGATACAGCCATGGGTCGCGGAACGACGCGTCGCGGAACAGAGACAGCGCGAACACCAACCAGACGACCGCGACGACGATGATCGGCATCTCCCAGCGACCCAGGCTGAAGCCGGCGCTGGGCGGCAGTTTGCGCCGGGTGGCGATGTAGAGCGTGACGGTGATGGCGTAGATGATGGCCGGGAGCAGGGTGGCCGCACCGAACAGCTTGAACAGGGCGTCGGTGCTGGTGGAGAACAGCCCGAGGATGACGGCCGAGATGGTGGTCAGTGCGATGGTGGCGTTCAGCGGGGTCTTGGTGCGGCCGTTGACCTTGCCCAGCACCTGCCAGCCGGGGAAGCGCTGGTCGCGCGACATCGCCCAGACCAGTCGCACACCGGACAGCAGGATCACCAGTCCGCAGGCGAAGATCGCGATGGCGACCAGGACCAGCAGTGCGGTGCCGACGAACGTACCGAGGATCTCGCGGATGACGTCGGCGATGGGGGTGCCGGACTCGGCGAGTGCCACCGGGTCGTCGACAGCCGCGGTCACCACCAGCAGGAACAGGAAGCCGAGCACTCCGGAGGCCAGGACGGCTTGCCACATCGCCCGGGGCACCACGATTTCCGGCCGTTTGGTTTCTTCGGCGAGGTTGGCCGCGGATTCGAAACCGACGATGGTGAACGCACCCAGCAGGAAGCCGAGCATCCACGGCCCCGCGGCGGTGGCCGTGCCGAAGTCCCAGTAGCCCTCGGCGGGAACGGCTCCCGTCGAGAACAGGTTGCCGACCGACAGTTTGTGCGCGGCGACTCCGACGATGAACAGCAGGACCACCAGCGCCACCATGCCGACGAGCTCGGCGGTGACGGCGAAGTTGTTGACCCGCTCGGTCCATTTCATCGACAAGCCGACCAGCAGCGCCTGCAGCAGCAGAACACCCGCGGTGATGAGGAAGGCGGTGGCCGGGGTGCCCTCGAAGTCGAAGAGTGCGGGCACCACGGTGGAGGCGACGGTGTAGTCGACGGCGACCACCACGATGGCCAGGAAGGTGAACGAGATCCACCCGGTGATCCAACCGAGGATCGGGTTGGCCAGCCGGGACACCCATTGGTAGGCGTAGCCGGTGACGGGGATGCGCGCGGCCAGTGAACCCAGCAGCAGGGCCACTGCCAGCTGCCCGACGATGACGATGGGCCAGGTCCAGATGCCCATGGGGCCGGAGCTGTTGAGCACACTGCCGTAGGTGGTGAAGATGCCGGTGGCGATGGAGACGAACGCGAACGCCACGGCGAACGAGGCGAATCGCCCCGTCGAACGTTCGAGGTCCTGGGTGTAGCCGAATTCGGATACAGAACTTCTGGAAGAATCTGCCATTGGATCGGGCTTTCTGACTGGATTTGACTGTTTGGTCGAGCTGGTTCGGTCCCGCGGGCGGCGCTGCAACGCCGCCCGCACCCGTCTCACGGGCGTGCTGACAGCACCGCACCTCCCGTCTCGTCGAAGGCAGCGGCAACGTCCGCGTCGGTGTTGGCATCGGTGATCAGGCCGGTCACCGCACTCAGCGGGCACACCCGGTAGGGCGCCACCTGCCCGATCTTCGAGGAGTCGGCCAGGATGTAGCTGCGCGCACTGTTGGCGATGATGGTCCGGCGCACGTCGATCTCGTCGAGATGGAAGTCGGTGAGCCCGGCCTCGGCGTGCACGCCGCCGGAGCCGAGCAGCGCGATATCGGCATAGATGTCGGCGAAGAATTCTCTGGCGTGAGCGCTCGAACAGGCCAGATCGCCGGGTCGCACCCGCCCACCCGCGAGCAGGACCTCCACACTCGGCCGGTCGGCGAGTTCCACTGCGACGGGCAGGGACGGGGTGACGACCGTGCCGACGAAGCCGCGGGGAATGGCCTGCGCGACGGCCACCGCAGTGGTGCCGATGTCGATGACCACCGTCTGGCCGTTCTCCAGCAGCCCCGCCGCAACCCGTGCGAGCTGGGCTTTGGCCTGATGGCGGATCATCGATCGTTCGGAGTAGGACGGCTCGATGACACGACGGCTCTCCACCGGCGCGGCGCCGCCGTGGACGCGACGCAGCGCACCCTTCTCCTCGAGGAGCGCCAAGTCGCGGCGGATGGTCTCGGCAGAAACGCCCAGCCTGCGGACCAGTTCGTCGGTGCTGACGGCCTGAGCCGCGCTGACCGCCTCGACGATGGCCTCATGCCGTTCCACGGGCAGCACGTCAGGCGCCCAACTGTGTGGATTTCTGACCGTGCATGACTGTCAGTGTGGAGTGCTGTGCGTCACCCGTCAACTGGAAGCGCGAGATTCCCGCGCTGGTCCTCGCCTACCTGGTCACGAATTCCAGGGCGTCAGGAGTTTCGGTGAGACGACGCAGGCCGGCTGCCTCCACCACGAAGTTGTCCTCGACCTTCAGCACCGTCTCGACGCCGTCGACCGTCACCGTCACCTCCGGTTCGAGTGCAATCACCTCACCCTGCCTGAGGATGACGTCGTCATCCATCAGGCCTGCGGTGAACAACGTGGGCAGTTCGCAGATCCGCAAGCCCACGCCGTGCCCGATCGCGTACGGGGTGCCCCGAAGTCCCTGGCTGCGCAGGTAACGATTGGCTTCGGCCAGGAGCACTGATGCACGGACACCCGGTTTCGCCAGGGACTGCACCAGTTCGTGCGCATGACACAGATGTTCGTACGCCGTGCGGATCTCGCGCCGCGGCTCACCCACGAAGCCGGTGCGGGCGGCATCGGAGGCATACCCGCCGACGCCGTAACAGCCGATGTCGAAGAAGAAGGGGTCTCCTTCGTGGAAGCGCCGGCCCGCGGCGAACCAATCACCGCTGCCGTTTCGGAGGTTGCACACCGAGTGCGTCACGAACTCCACGCCCGCTGACTGCTGGAATGCCATGGCCGCCGCCAGCACATCGTGATCCGTTCCGCCGACGTGCGCCGCCGCCAGTGCTGCTTCCATAGCCCCGGTATTGACCCGCGACGCTGCCTCGAGCAGGAGCAGCTCGACCGGCAGCTTGTCCCGCCGAAGCCGGTGCAGCGCCGTTGACATCGGACGAAATGCCAGCTGCGGTAATGATTCTCGCAGCCCGTCCAGCAGCCCAGGGTCCACCGCATCGACGCCGACCGCCCCGTGCGCGCCGCGCGCGGCGAGAACCGCCGCGACGATGCGCACCCACGTCTGCGGGTTCGCCGAGGCCGCCGCCCAGGACGGCACCGGGTGCGCCCGCACGATCCACGGCTGCGCCGGGTACGGCTGCGAGATCACCTCGTCGATATACGGCAGGAACACCTCCGCCGAGCCGTCGGAGCCAACCAGGACAGCGAACCATTCGGACTCGTTGGTCAGGTGTGCGCGGAAATCGCTGGCGTACCGAATGTGGTCGGGACCCGTGAGCAGAAGCGTATCCACCGCCTCCTCGCGCATGACCGCCGCGACCCTGTCGAAACGGGCCCGGTGCAGTTCCGCCGCGTCATACTCGGGCCACCGGTAGAGGTCGTGTGTCATGCCTGCCGCTCCGATCCATTGGTTGTCGTAGAAGGACTTTCGGACGGGACCGTCCCCCGGCCGATCGGTGAGCACCGGAACACCACCACGCCCAGGACACCGATTCCGGCGGTGGCGATCAGCGGTGCGAAGTTCACGATCCACAACTCTGCCGCCTCCCGGGGCCAGAGCACGTTGACGATCTCCAGGGCCAGCCACACCAGCGCCACCCACGCGACCGCAAGCCCGAAGCGGCCGAGGAACAGTGGTTCCTCAGGGCGCCAGCTCCCTCGCATCCGCGCGATGGCGAGCCCGAGAACGGGGAAGGTGAACGCGGCGTAGAACCCGACCGTGGTGAACGCCACCAACAGTGTGCTGATGTGCCCGTTCTGCAGTGGCACGAACATCAGGACCGACACCACCCCTGTCACCAGGATGGCGTTGACCGGCAACCTGCCGCGACCGGAGAGCCGTTTGAGCCAGGTGGCGAAGGGTAATTCGTTCTCGCGCGCGTTGGCCCAGATGAGCCGGGATGCCGCAGCTTGGATACCGACCAGGCTGGCCAGGAAGGCGACAGCGAACAGCACCAGGATGCCCTGCACCGCGGCGGGGGGCAGGTGCGCGGCCAACACCGTGATGATCGGATCACCGTCGGACGTCGCGAGCAGCGCGTCGACATCCGGGATGGCCAGGATGATCGCGAAGCTGGTCAGCAGGATCACCAACCCGACACCGAGCAAGGAGAACACAATGGCCAGCGGCACAGCGCGTTTCGGATTCTTGACCTCTTCGGCGATGCTGCTGGCACTCTCGAAGCCCAGGAACGACCAGCCGGCCAGCGCCACCGTGAGCACGAACGGCGTCATCATGAACGGGGTGCCCGGCTCGGCGGCCAGTCCTTCGAAGAGCACCCCCGGGGTCTGTTGCCGCCCGGCGATCAGCAGGTACACGGCGACTCCCACCGATCCGATGACCTCGGCCGCGATGCAGGCAGTGGCAACGACTTTGACGACAGTGCGGCCGGCTGCATTGACTGCCGTGGTGACCAGCAGCAAAACGACGGCGATGACGGTGAGTGCGAGCGGCGACCCGGCATCGACTCCCAGCAGGATCGCGATGAACACCGCGCCGCTGTAGGACACCGAGCTCAGGGCGATCAGTAGCGCCCAGGTGTACGCCCAACCCGCGAACCAGCCGTATTTCATCCCCACCAGCCGCCGTGACCACTGGTAGACACCACCGGCCAGCGGCCACCGAGACGCGAGAACACCCAGCGCGACCGCGACCGTCAGCTGTCCCAGGAGCGTCACCACCCACCCCCACCAGAACCCGGGTCCGATCGACTGGAGCCCGAGCCCGAAGATGCCGTACATCGCGACGATCGGTGAGATGAAGACAAACGCGAGTGAGAATGCCGACCAGAGCGTGAACTCACGTTTCATCTCACCGGTCGCGTCGTCGTCGGTGGGCGGCGCTTCGCCCGGTGCGTCAGTTGTCATCTCTCTCCTCGTTGGTTGCCTGAGTCGTTGCGGCGCAGGGTTTCACGGCCCCCGAGCCAGCTGGCGGTCACGGTCGCCGAGATCAGTTCGGCTGCCGTGGGCTGGTCCGACAGGCCGGAGACCACGGCGAGATCGGCCCGGAATCCCGCGGCGAGGCGGCCTCGATCGTGGTCTGCGAACTGCGTGTAGGCCGAGCCTTCGGTGGCCGCCCGCACGGCGACAGCCAGATCGAGTTGTTCGGCGGGCAACCATCCGCTCGCGTCGTCGCCGTGCTCGTGCCGCGACATCGCCACCCCGATCGCCTTGAGCGGACTCGGCGTGGTGATCGGGTAGTCGCTCGATGACGCGATCCGGACTCCGTGATCGGCCAGCGTGCGAAACGGATACTGCCGTTGCACCCGCGCCGGGTCGAGCCTGGTGTTGGTCAGGTGCTTCACCACCGAATCCAGCTTGGCCCAATAGGGTTGGATCGCCACGGTGACGTCGTGAGCCCGCAGCGCGTCGATCTCGGGTTGGTCGACCAGTTGTGCGTGCGCGATGACGGGGCGCCGTGCCCTGGGCCCGTTTCTGTGCGCGGCACGCGCGATCGCCGAGACCGCACTTTCCACGGCGGCATCGCCGATCGCGTGGATGTGTAACTGGAAGCCCGCTCGGTCGAAGGCAGCCGCGGCCTCGCTCAGTTCCGGCGCCTGCCACGCCGGGAGGCCACAACACGAGGTAGCGCGATACGGCTCCTTGACGTGCGCAGTGCCCCCTTCGATGATTCCGTCGGCGAAGAACTTCACTGTGTTGGCACGCAGCAGTTCCTCACCGGCGGCGGCAATCTCACTGCGAGCGGCCGCGAACCGGTCGACCTGTTCGCGCCACGTCTCGGGATCGGCACGGAACGCCAGGTTGAGCCGGACCGGGAGGCCTCGCCGGGCAGCCATCAGATAGCTGGGGACGTCGTCGACCTCCACCCAGGCGTCCTGGGCCGACGTCACCCCCACCGCGCGGAGTTCCTGCAATCCACGCATCAGCGCTTCGGCGGCCTCCTCGACGCTCGGTCGCGGCAGAGCCCGCAGCACCGGCAGGAAAGCCCCCCACTCCCGTAACGTCCCCGACGGCCGGCCGTCGGAGTCACGCTCGATCACACCGTCGACGGGCGGTGGCGTGCCTTGGGTGATCCCTGCGGCGCTCAGGGCAGCGGAGTTGCACCACACCGTGTGGATATCGCTGGACCGAAGCGCGACGGGCCGGTGGGGCACCACGGCATCGAGGTCGGAGGCCAGGTAGTTGCCGCTGCGGTCGATGCTGAGATCGAATCCCTCTCCGACGATCCAGGGCAGCTCGGGGTGCTCTCGAGCGAAATCAGCGACCGCGGCGACGGCTTCTTGCACCGTCCGGGCGTGACGCAGCGGCACTCCGGCGAGTTCGAGGCCCCCGATCAGGGGATGCGCATGCGCATCGACGAACCCCGGAAAGACGGCCGCCCCCGCGAGATCGACGACGTTCACGTCGCCCTGGTCTCGCGCCGTGGTGAAGGCAACGCTTTCGATGACGCCGTCCTCGATGGTGAGGCTGCCCGGGACCAATCGGTCGCCGTTCCACAGTCGTCCACCGACCAGAACCTGCCGCTCGCCCACCTGAACTCCGTCGCCGATCTCGCGCTGCACCGAGCAGCTTCCTAACGTGATTAGGGAAAGCTAGCAGAGTTAGGGAAAGCTAGCAGTGTTAGGAAATGGATTGGCTGTTTCACCGTGGTGCTAGCGTGAAAGTCCGCTGGACAGACGTGGAAGGACGCCGATGGCCGCGCCGAAGAAGGTTCGGGCGCATCTGACGGAGGATCGCATCGTCGATACCGCGTTGGACATCATGCGAGACGACCCCCGGGGCACGTTCACTCTCGGCAAGCTGGCCCAACGGCTCGGCGTCCAGACCCCCTCCATCTACAGCCACGTCCCGAGCAAGCAGCACATCATCGAGCGGGTGCGCTCCCGAGTGGTTTCACTGATCGATTGCAGTGCCTTCGACACCGAACCGTGGGATGTCGCACTGGCCGAATGGGCCCGTTCTTATGCCGCCGCGTTCGTCCGGCATCCCGAAACCATCCCGCTGCTGGCCACCAGCCCGGTGCAGGCCCCGGAACTCGTGTCCCAGTACGAGGTGGTGGCGAAGGCACTGCTGGCAGCCGGCTGGCCGCGGCCCGAGATCATCCCGATGTTCACCGTCGTGGAGAGCTTTGTGCTGGGTTCGGTACTGGACCTGATCGCACCGGTCGAGATGGTCCAGCCCGCCGAGGGGGACTATCCCGTGCTGCAGTCGTTGCTCGGCCGCGACTCCTTCGACGAGGCCCGAGCCCGCCGGACCTTCGAACTCGGCCTCGAGACCCTGATGACAGGATTCCGCACCCGCCTCGAAGGCCTCCGAAGCGATCAGCGGGCGGGTGTCAGCGACGGTGCGTGATCGCGGTGACCTCGTGAGCACCGTGCCCGGCGGCGATCGCGCGGTCGACATGCCGAGCGAAGGCACCGAGCGCAGCGGCGTCCAGCCCCGCGGCCTCCGACGCCGCGAAGAGGTGCCGCAGCGAATTGGCGATCGACGTCAACGACGAGGTGGCCTGCTCGTGCCGGTCATCGGCGATGCGTTCGGCGGCATCGGTGAAGACCGCCGGCAGGATGCCCACGATGCCCAGCGCAGGTGGTAGGAAATCCTTGGGTTCGATGCCCGCGTGTTGTGCGAGTTCGACCGCGTGCAGGAAGCCGGCCGTGGCCGTCCAGAACAGGTCCAGCAGCGCCATGTCGTATCCGGCGGCCAGCGCAACGCTGCCGCCGAGCCAGGTGGCGGTACCCAGGGCGTCGAACACCAATCGGTTCCCGTCATACAGGTCGCGGTCACCGGCGAACAGGATGCTCGCACCGGGACTGCCGATGGTGTCGATGGGCGTCATGATCGCGCCGTCGAGATAGCGACCACCGAGCGCTGTTACCAATCTGCTTGTGCGGTACGCCTTTTCAGGAGTGTCGGACGCCAGCCCGACGATCACCCGTCCGGCGACGGCACTCCCGGCGTCGCCGATGATGGTGTCGACCACCGTGTTGTCGACGACGTTGATCAATGTCAGATCGGAGGCCGCGACCGCCGCCGCGGGCGTCTCGGCCCATGTCGCGCCACGTTGCAGGACGTTGCTCGCCCGTTCGGCGGTACGGTTCCACACCGTCACCCCGTGGTCGTTGTCCAGCAGTGCCGTCGTCAACGCCTGACCCATCGGCCCCAGCCCGATCACCGTGACGTTCATGCGCGGATGCTCTCGATGACGCGGGCGAAGCCGTCCTTGCCGTGGCCGGCCTCGATCTGGCGGTGGATGAATCCCTGCACCACGTCCACGAGTTCGGTACTGACGCCCTGCGAACGCGTTGCGTCGAGAATGTCGGTCAGATCGGAGAACTCGAGGCTCTGCTGGCCGGGCCGGCCGTAGTCACGGGTGTCGATCACGTCGGCGTACTCACCGAGCGAACCCGCCATCGCCCGCAGCCACGGCGTCGCCCGGCGGGCGAACTCGCCCGCAGGCACCCCCGCCGCCCCCACCATCGCCGCGCCGTGGAAGAACCCCGCGAACATCACGTACATCCCGGCCAGCAGCGCCAGGTCGTAGAGCGACGCCATCCCGGCGTCGTCGCCGAAATATTCTGCAGAACCCCAGGATTCGAGCAGACTGCGATGCTCGTCGAACACGGCGTTCGACCCGCTGTAGAGCACCGAGGCCGCAGGTGAACCGATCATCGCCGGGACCGCCATGATGCCGCCGTCCAGGTAGTCGACGCCGTGGGTGGACGCCCAGCGTCCGAGCTCACGGGCTCCGTCGGGTGAGGTGGTGGTCAGGTTGATCAGCGCCTTGCCGCTCAGGGTGCCCGCCACCGGGTCCAGGACGTCGTGCACCGAGGCGGCGTCGAAGAGACAGGCGATCACCAGGTGCGCTGCGGCCACCGCCTCGGCGGGGCTGCCGGCCGCATTCTCGAACGGTGCCGCCCGATCCGGGGTGCGGTTCCAGACGGTGACCCGATGCCCGGCGGCGACGGCGGTGCGAGCCAGCGCCGAACCCATCTCACCGAGACCCAGAAAAGCGATGTCAGTCATGGTTTCATCGTGTTGGGACGCAGTGATTTCGACAAGTACCCACTAAATAGTGGGGTACTTACTTGCACGGAACTATTAACGCTGACAAGGGGCGACATGACGACGCTTGGCCAGTTCACCTGTGAACTCGACGCCGCGATGGCGGTGGTGGGCGGAAAGTGGAAGCCGCTGATCCTGTGGGAGCTCAAAGACGGGCCGGTGCGGTTCAACACGTTGCACCGCAACCTCGTCGGCATCTCGCAGAAGATGCTCACCCAGCACCTCAAGGAGCTGCAGGCGCACGGCGTCGTGCACCGCGAGAGCTACCACGAGGTGCCGCCCCGGGTGGAGTACTCGATGACCCCCGCGGGCGAGGAACTGCTGGCCGCCCTCGACCCCCTGGGCGCGTGGGCGGCCAAGCACATCGACCTGGTGTGCCGGGCGGTGTCCTGACCACCTCCCCTCCCCAACCAACCGTACGGTAGGTTCACGATCGTGGATGCCCCCGACGCGCTGGCCCCGTGGATGTCCGACCGCGGACTCGGTGACGGCCCGCTGGAGAACGTCACCGCGATCACCGGCGGAACGCAGAACGTCATGCTGCGGTTCGAGCGCTCCGGCCGGCCCTATGTGTTCCGCCGCGGGCCGCTGCATCTGCGGCCGGTCAGCAACAAGGTGATCCTGCGCGAGACGAAGGTGCTACAGGCCCTGGCCGGCACCGACGTCCCGCATCCGCGGCTGATCGCCGTGTGCGAGGACACCAACGTGCTCGGTGATGCGGTGTTCTATCTGATGGAGCCGATCGAGGGCTTCAACGCCGGCGCCGAACTGCCCGACCTGCATGCCGGTGATGCGCAGATCCGCCACCAGATGGGCCTGTCGATGGCCGACGCGCTGGCCAAGCTCGGTGCCGTCGACCATGAACAGGTGGGGCTGTCCGATTTCGGGAAGCCCGACGGATTCCTGGAGCGCCAAGTGCCGCGCTGGCTCTCCGAACTGGAGTCCTACAGCAATTTCGACCACTACGCAGGCCCCGAGATCCCCGGCGTCGGCGAGGTTTCGGGCTGGCTGCAGGAGCACCAGCCCAAGCAGTGGCAACCGGGCATCATGCACGGCGACTACCACGCGGCCAATGTCATGTTCTCCCGCACCGGCCCCGAGGTGGTGGCCATCGTGGACTGGGAGATGTGCACCATCGGCGACCCACTGCTGGACCTCGGCTGGATGATGGCCACCTGGCACCTGCCCGGGGAGAACGAGGTGCTGGACCACGCGCTGATGAAGGCCGGCGGCCTGGCCACCCCGGCGGAGATCGTCGAACGCTACGGCCGCAACACCACCCGCGACCTCTCCGACATCAACTGGTACGCCGCGATGGCGTGTTTCAAGCTGGGCATCATCCTCGAAGGCACCCACGCTCGTGCCTGTGCGGGCTTGGCGCCCAAGGACATCGGCGATCTGCTGCACACCGCGACACTGCGATTGTTCGACCGTGCCCACACGTTCATGGATGGAGCCCTGTGATCGACTTCGAGATTCCCGACGACCTCGCCGCGCTGCGCGACGAGATCCGTGCCTTCGTCGTCGACAAGATCGTGCCGTACGAGACCGACCCGCGCGTCACCCGCCACGGTCCCAACGAGGATCTCCGTACCGAGCTGGTCGGACTGGCACGAGAGGCCGGCCTGTTGACATTCCAGGCGCCCCGCGCATTGGGCGGTCGAGAGCCCTCGCACGTCGAGCAGGCGGTGCTGTTCGAAGCGGCCGGCTGGTCAACGCTGGGCCCGATCGCACTGAACTGTGCTGCCCCGGACGAGGGCAACATGTTCCTGCTGTCGAAGATCGCGAATCCGGCGCAGACCGAGCAGTTCCTGGTTCCGGTGGTCGACGGCCGGCAGCGGTCGGTGTTCGCCATGACCGAACCCGAGGGTGCCGGATCCGATCCGAATCAGCTGGCCACCGAGGCCGTGTTCGACGGCACCGATTACGTGATCAACGGCCGCAAGTGGCTGATCACCGGGGCCAGCGGCGCCCGCACGTGGATCATCATGGCGCGGGTGGCGCCCAATTCGTTTGGCGCAGAAGGGCCCACGCTGTTCCTG
The DNA here is from genome assembly GCF_059132455.1 of Mycolicibacterium sp. SMGY-1XX. Lineage (NCBI taxonomy): Bacteria > Bacillati > Actinomycetota > Actinomycetes > Mycobacteriales > Mycobacteriaceae > Mycobacterium > Mycolicibacterium sp. SMGY-1XX. The sequence continues at coordinate 238,612 of NZ_CP101139.1, read as the reverse complement.
TGCGAGGGTGACACCCCGGGCATCGAGATCGAACGCATCATGGACACGATGGACCGCAACTACGTCGAAGGCCACGGCGTGGTGGTGTTCAACGACCTGCGGCTGCCGGCTTCGGCCGTGCTGGGTGAGGTCGGCGACGCGTTCCGGTATGCCCAGCTGCGGCTGGCCCCGGCCCGGCTGACGCACTGCATGCGGTGGCTCGGCGCGGCCTCACGCGCGCACTCCATCTCCGTCGAACATGCCCGCACCCGAACGGCTTTCGGCAAACCACTGGGTGATCACCAAGGCGTCGGGTTCATGATCGCCGACAACGAGATCGCCCTACAGCAATGCCGATTGGCGATCTGGTGGGCCTGCTGGACCCTCGACCAGGGCGCCAAGGGCCGCCACGAGTCGTCGATGGTGAAGTCCCTTGTCTCCGAAGAGCTGTTCAAGGTGGCCGACCGGTGCGTCCAGATCCTCGGCGGCATCGGCATTTCCGACGAGACACCGGTCGGCGCCATCTTCTCCGACATTCGCGCCTTCCGGCTCTACGACGGGCCGACCGAAGTGCACAAGTATGCAATCGCCCGCCAGGCCTTGAGGAGCCCGCGATGACCGTGCTGGATTCGTTCCGACTCGACGGCAAGGTCGTCATCGTCACCGGCGCCTCGTCGGGGCTCGGCGTGGCGTTCGCGCAGGCGTTCGCCGAGGCCGGTGCCGACGTGGCCCTGGGCGCTCGCCGCGTGGAAAGACTGGCTGACACAGCCGCTTTGGTGGAGGCGGCCGGGCACCGGGCGTTGGCCGTCGGTACCGATGTGGCCGATCCCGACGCGTGCCAGGCCCTCGTCGACGCGACGGTGGCCGAGTTCGGCCGTGTCGACGTGTTGATCAACAACGCCGGAGTCGGCACCGCCGTACCCGCCACCCGCGAGAGCCCCGACGAATTCCGCAGGGTCGTCGACATCAACCTGCACGGTTCCTACTGGATGGCGCAGGCCTGCGGGCGCGTGATGCAGCCGGGCAGCTCGGTGATCAACATCGCCAGCATCCTCGGCATCACCACCGCCGGGTTGCCGCAGGCGGCGTACGCCTCCTCGAAAGCCGCCGTCATCGGCCTGACCCGCGATCTGGCGCAGCAATGGGGTTCCCGCAAGGGAATTCGCGTCAACGCGCTGGCCCCCGGTTTCTTCAAGACCGAGATGACCGACGAGTACAAGCCGGGTTACCTCGACACCCAGATGCCCAGGGTGGTCCTGGGCCGCACCGGCGAGCCCGCCGAACTCGCCGCCACCGCGGTGTGGCTGGCCTCGCCCGCCGGTGGTTATGTCACGGGGCAGACCATCACTGTCGACGGCGGATTGACCATCAACTAGGTCGGTCGCCGAGGCGGCGACGGCGAGCCGGGGAGAGCGGGCCGAGCTACACAGGCCTAGGTCGGTCGCCGAGGCCGCGCTCGACGAACCGGACCACCTCGGCGGTCAGGTCGGCGGCCGCAACGTGCCGGGCAGACGAGAACGCCAGCATCGCGGTTCCCCGCAACTGACCGATGATCGCCAGCGCCGCGTTGTCCGGGTGCACGTCGCCGCGGATGGACCCGTCTGCCACGCCATCGCGGATGTGCTGGGCCAGTACACCCTGAAACCACGCATCACGTTCGGCGAACAGCGGCGCCAACGACGGCTCGGTCCCGGCAGATTCGGCCCAGAGCTGTAAGAACGCCTCCGAGCGGGGTGTTCGCTCCCGCATTCCGCCCAGGTACGCCCGAACGAACTGCAGTAACCGCTCCAGCCCGGTGGGGGCGTCGCTGGGCGCGTCGAACTGGGCCACGTGTTCGATGAGCGCTTCCAGCAGACCGACTTTCGTGCCGAAGTGGTGGTTGACGATGCCGCGGCTGTACCCGGCTGCCTCGCCCACGGCCGCCAGCGACACCGCGCGCGTTCCCTGCGCCGCGACCAGAGCCGTCGCGGCGTCGAGCACCCGCTGCCGGGTGGTGGCGCGGCGTTGCGCCTGGGTGCGCCGGCCCTGACTTTCCATGGCGGACATATTTCCACCTCCCGGTGCCGGAGCCCGCCTGCTACAGTTGCGTGTCATACAGCAAGTAAGTGAGTGAGGAAGAACATGACATCCCTGGAACCAACACTGCTGCAGCGCTTCGTCGACGAGGATCCCGACGGCCCAGTGGTGATGCTCAATCTCCTGCGCTTCGTCCCCGGTGGCGCCGAGACCTACATGCAGTACATCGAACAGTTCAACAGCACCGGCGTCAGTGAGCGATACGGCGTCACCATCGTCTACGCGGGCGCCGGCGGTGTCCCGCTGGCCACCGTGGACGGGCCCGACTGGGACATGGTGGCCCTGGTGAGCTACCCGAGCCGGAAGCACTTCGTCGAGATGGTCAACGATCCCGACTATCAGCGCTTCGAGCACCTGCGTGCCGAAGCCGTGGCCGCCACCGTGCTGCAGCCGACCCGACCCGCGCTGTGACCGAGTTGAATCTCATTGCAGGGTGAGCCAATTCAACCGCGCCTCCCGCGCGGCACCCTCGGCATCGCCCTGCTCGGCCAGATCGGCGATGCGCGCATGCTGGTCCACGGACGCCCGGCCGACCAGCGACGAGAACCGCACCCGCTCCATCCGGCGCAGCAGCGGGGTGTACTGATCGAGCACCGCCCGCACAGCGGAGTTGGCATAGAGATCAATGGCCACGCCGTGGAACACGTCGTCGGCGGCGATGGCCCCGTCGACGTCCTCGGCACGCAGCGCCAGCGCGAACCGTTCGTTGGCCAGTCGCATGGCGGCGATGTGCTCGGCCGACATGGCCGGCACGGCTTCGCGGACCGCCAGTTCGTGCATGGCCGCGGCCACCGCCTGGGCCTCTTTCATGCTCCGCACATCCAGCGGACTGACCATGGTGAACCGCCCGGGCCGGGTCTGCACCAGACCGGCGGCCTCGAGCCGGGCCAGCGCCTCGCGGATCGGCGTCCGACTCACCCCGAGCCAGGCACTGAGCTCGGAATCGACGAGCCTCTCCTCCGGCTGCAGTGTTCCGTCCACGATGGCCGCCCGGATGGCGGTGAAGGCGTCGTCGCGCAGGAGCTGGCGTTTGGGGGCTGCTGTCTGGGGCACCGGCATGCAACATGGTGAACCCGCTGCCTGCGATGTTGTCAACTCAGCTACTGCGATATATTGCATTCCGTGGCTATCGAAGACTTCCCGCGCTACCCGCTCACGTTCGGCCCGAGCCCGGTCCATCCACTGGAGCGCCTCAGCGATCACCTGGGCGGTGCCCGCATCTGGGCCAAACGCGAAGACTGCAACTCCGGGCTGGCGTTCGGTGGCAACAAGACCCGCAAACTGGAGTACATCGTTCCGGACATCCTGGCCTCCGGCGCGGACACGCTGGTCTCCATCGGTGGCTATCAGAGCAACCACACCCGCCAGGTCGCAGCCGTCGCCGCCAAGCTGGGGTTGAAGGCCCGGCTGGTGCAGGAGAAGTGGGTGGACTGGCCCGACATGCCCGGAAACGCCGCCGCGTTGGATGAGAAGGTCGGGAACATCCTGCTGTCGCGGATCATGGGCGCCGACGTGCGACTGGACGCGGCCGGCTTCGACATCGGCATCCGCTCGTCTTGGGAAGCGGCCATCCGGGAAGTCGAAGAGGCCGGTGGCAAGCCGTACCCGATCCCGGCCGGCGCCTCCGAACACCACCTCGGCGGCCTCGGTTTCGCTAACTGGGCCTACGAGGTGCAGCAGCAGGAAGCCGAGCTGGGACTCTTCTTCGACACCATCATCGTGTGCACCGTGACCGGCTCTACGCACGCGGGCATGATCGCCGGTTTCGCCGGGCAGGACCGGCCGCGGCGGGTGCTCGGTATCGACGCCTCGGCAACGCTGGAGAAGACCCGCGCGCAGGTGGCCCGGATCGCCCGGCACACCGCCTCGCTCATCGGGCTGGACCGCGACCTGCGTGACGAGGAGATCACCGTGCTGGAGGGCTGGGCCGGCGACCTCTACGGCATCCCGGTGCAGTCCACCGTCGAGGCGATCAAGCTGACCGGCCGGCTCGAAGGCATGATCATCGACCCGGTGTACGAAGGCAAGTCGATGGCCGGGCTGATCGATCTGGTCACCGACGGCACCATCGGCAAGGACTCCACCGTCCTCTACGCCCATCTCGGCGGCCAGCCGGCGCTCAACGCGTACTCCGGGGTGTTCGCCTAGGGGGCCGAAACCGGCTGCGCGCTCGGACGCAGTTCGGGGACGAGGCCGAAGTGGTGACTCAACGTGGTGCCGTCGTACTCGGTGCGGAACAGCCCGCGCTGCTGCAGGATCGGCACCACCTGCTCGGTGAAATCCAAGGTGCCCTTGGGATGTAACGGCACCAGGATGTTGAAGCCGTCGGCCGCGCCGGCGCGGAACCAGCTCTCCAACTCGTCGGCGATCTGTTCGGCGGATCCGGCGGTGGTCCAGTGCACGTTGTTGAGGCCCTTCTCCACCTTGGTCGCCAGTTCGCGGATGGTCAGGTTCTCCTGCTGCACCCAGGTGCGCAGCCGGTTCAGCCGGCTCTGCCCGCCCTTGAACTCGGTGGGCGCCGGGAACGCCTCCATCGGGAACGGACCGTCGAGATCGTAGACGGTGAAGTCGACTCCGAGCTCGTCGCCGAGCTGGCCGACGACGTCGACGTTCTTGGTGGCCAGCTCCTCGAGCTCGGCTTCCAGTGCTTTGCCTTCGGCCTCTGTGGACCCGATATAGGGCACCACACCGGGCAGGATCTTCGCCGAGTGCGGTGAGCGGCCGAATTTCGCCAGGCGGGCCTTCACATCGTCATAGAACTCCCGGCCGTTCGGAATCGTCGACGAACCCGTGTACACCGCCTCGGCCCGCAGCGCCGCCATATCGCGGCCCCGGTCGGAGGCGCCGGCCTGGACCAGCACCGGAAAGCCCTGCGGCGACGGCGGAATCGGGAGCCGGCCGTCGATGTCGAAGAACCTGCCGTGGTGGACGACGTGCTCGCCGGACCACAGTGCCAGCACGACGTCGACGAACTCCGAGGCCCGTTCGTAGCGCAACTCGAAATCGGGATGGCTGTCGTAGCCGAAGTTGCGGGCCATCGGGTCACCGGAGGACGTCACGAAGTTCATGCCGGCCCGGCCGCCGGAGAGGTGGTCCAGCGACGCGAATCGCAGTGCGACCTCATAGGGGTCGTTGTAGGTGGTGGAGACGGTGCCGATCAGTCCGATGTGGCTGGTCTGCGCGGCGAGCGCGGCCAACAGCGTCAGCGGTTCGTTGCTCATCGCCAGTGGCTCGCGGTCGCTGTACACCTTGGGGCTGTCGGCGAGGAACACCGCGTCCAGCTTGGCCTTCTCGGCGGCCTGCACGATCCGCGTGTAGTACGGCAGAAGGGAGACCTCGGTGGGCTGGGCGGTGGAGTGCCGCCACGCCGCGCGGTGGAAGCCGATTCCGCGCAGATTGAGGTTCAGATGCATACGGGGGCTCATCACAGCGCTCCAGCAACGACAGCGGCCAACCCGAGATGACCGCGCAGGGTGGATGTTTCGTACCGGTCGCGGACCCCTCCACGCTCGCGCAGCCGCGGCAGCACGTCGGCGACGAACCGCTCGGTCTCGGAGGCGGTCAGGTGCAGCACCACGCCGTCAGCCGCCTCACCGGCCGAGACATCGATGATTCCCGGCGCCAGATCACGCAGCACGACGGGCACACCGGCCACGGTGTCGCGGTCGGTGCCGGCCCCGATGATCGCGACGTCGGCGCGGGCTCGGGCGAGCTCCGCCGAGGCCGGCGAGTCGACGCTGACGAACAGCGGCGGATGCAGTTGCGGGCTGCGGGGCAGGTTCAGCGGCCCGGCCACCCGGAAGAACGCACCGGCATGGTTGATCGGATGCAGCCGGTCGAAGTCGACGTACACCCCGGATTCGGTATCGGCCACCACGGCGTCGGGGGCCCAGCTCTCCCAGAGTTCGTGCAGCACCGCGATGAACTCCGCGGCACGTGATTCGCGTTGTGCCTCAGCGCTTGTCGGCGGGTGAAGTGCGGCCGGTGAATCCTCGGCGGGCGTGACCAGCCGCCACCCGGCCCGCCCCACCGAGAGGTTGTCCAGCGTGTTGAGCATGCGGGCCTGGTTGTAGGGGGCGACGTACTGCGCCGAGACCGGGGCTACCAGTCCGATGTCGGTGGTACGCGCCACCAGGTTCGCCAGCAGCGTGGACGGTTCAGCGGGAACCGCCGCGCTGGGCAGTGGTGCCAGCACCGCATCGAAGATGCCGTCCTCGGCGGCGTGCACCGCGCGATGAAGCCACGACAGATCTCGGTCGCCGGGCTCGGGCTCAGGCTGCAACAGCAGATGTAATGGCATGGCTACTCGTGGTTCTCGATCGGGCCCAGGACATCGGCGGCAAGCCAGGCCAGCACGGTGTCCTCGGCGGGTGGATTGTGCAGCGCCACCCGCAGGTCGCGGTAGTAGCGCTGCAGCGGCGAACTGAGCCGCATCGACGCGGCGCCGATCAGTTGGCCGCAGTGATCGACGACGGCGCTGGCGTGGCGATGCACCAGCACCTTGGTGGCAGCGGCGTGCGCCGGTGTGATCTCCCCCGCCTGCACACGACGCACGGCGTCATCGAGAAGTGCTCGCGCACTCAGGAGTTCGAGTTCCGCCTGGGCGGCGCGGTCCCTGATCCGGGTGGTGTCCTTGAGCGCACCAGGCGCTCCGTCGGTGCGCGGTCCGGCACTGAAGTGCAGCGCTTCGGCACGGGCGGCCTCGGCGACACCCAGGTGTACCGAAGCCAGCATCAGCGGCCACCAGATCGGCTGCGTAGAGTCCACGGTGCGCCCGTCGGCGCCGATGTTCTCCACCAATGCATCAGCCTCGACACGTACACCGTCGAGCCGCAGATCCTGGCTGTCGGAGCCGCGCAGACCGGCCGCCGCCCAGGTCTCCACCACCGTGAGACCGTCCGCCGGTTGCGGAACAAGGAAGTGGCCCTTGCCTTCCCATTCGTTCGACCGGGCGACGATCACGATGGTTCCCGCAGCGCGCGCACCCGTGGCGTAGGTCTTCGCACCGTCGAGCCGCCAGCCCCCGTCGGCGTCACGGGAGGCCACCGTCTTGATGGGCGCGCCCCGGCTGGGTGCCCCGCTGAGTTGCTCGCTGGCGGCCAATGCCACGAGTTCCCGGGCGGCGAGGATGCGGGCGGCGAGCTTGGCCACCGCGTCGGATCCGTTGACCGAGAACAGCCGCATGGTGTGGATGTAGTGCATGGCCAGCACCAGGCCGGTGGCCGCGTCCCCCGCCGCGACCTCCCGCACCGCGGCCGAGGCCGCCGCGATGTCCCCACCCGGCCCCCCGAACCGGGTGGGCACCGTCAGCTCGGGCAAGTCACTGGAGCGCAGATCGGTGAAGTTCTCCGGCTGGAAACCGGAGTCCCAATCCGCGGCGGCGCGGGCCGCGATCGCATCACGGACCTGGCGGGCGGTCAGCGTCGTCATCGTGGGGCCACCGTGGTACCGGGCACCGCGGTGATCAGTTCGCGCGTGTACTCATGGGCCGGTGCCCCGAAGATCTGCGCGGTGGGTCCCTGCTCCACCAGTTCACCGCGGCGCAGCACCCCGATCTCGTCGGAGATCTGTTGCACCACGGCAAAATCGTGCGAGATGAACAGATAGCCCAGGTCGAGCTCCTGCTGCAGCTGCACCAGCAGCCGCAGGATCTGGTCCTGCACCGACACATCCAACGCCGACACCGGCTCGTCGAGCACCAGCAGCTCCGGCCGCAGCGCCAACGCCCGCGCGATCGCCACCCGTTGCCGTTGACCACCCGACAGCTCGGCCGCCCTGCGCTCTGCGGTGCCGGCCGGCAGCGCCACCTGGTCCAGCAGTTCAGCGGCGCGTTTGGCCTGGGCTGCCCGGTCACCGATCTTGAACGCCCGCAACGGTTCTGCGATCACCTCATCGATACGCAGCCGTGGATCCAGTGACGAGTACGGGTTCTGGTACACCAGCTGCACCCGGCGGCGCAACTCCCGCAACGCACTGCCCTGGGTGGTGGTGATGTCGGCGCCATCGAACCACACCCGGCCGGCGGTCGGCTCTTCCAGGCGCATGGCGATGCGCGCCAGAGTCGACTTCCCCGAACCGGATTCGCCGATAAGGCTGAACGTGCGTCCACGGTGCACGGTGATGGAGACATCGTCGACGGCGGTGACGGCCTCTTTGCTGCCCGGCAGCGGGAACCGCTTGGTGATGTTCTCCAGATGCAGCAGGCTCGTGGTCTGGGCCGGGCGGCCACCGACCAACGACGCCCCGGTCAGGCTGGGCGCGGCGGCCAGCAGTTTCTTGGTGTACGCCTCGGTGGGCGCGCTCAGCAGTTGCGCGGTGGGTGCGGATTCGACGACGGCGCCGTGGCGCATCACCACCACCCGGTTGGCCCGGTCCGCGGCCACGCCGAGGTCATGGGTGATCAACAGCACCGCCGTGTTGTCCTCGGCGGTGAGCTGCGCCAGGTGGTCGAGCACCCGTTTCTGCACGGTGACGTCCAAGGCGCTGGTGGGTTCGTCGGCGATGACGAGTTTGGGCCGGCACGCCAGCGCGATGCCGATCAGCACCCGCTGCTTCATACCACCGGACAGCTCGTGCGGATACTGGCGCGCACGGGCTTTCGGGTGGGTGAGCCCGGCCCGGTCCAGGATCTCGATGGCCAGCTCAGCGGCTTCGGTGCGCCCGGCCAGACCGTGCACCCGCAGTGCTTCGGCGACCTGCTCGCCGACCCGCTTGACCGGGTTGAGGGCCAGGTTCGGATCCTGGGGAATGAAGCCGATCTCGGCGCCACGGATGGTGCGCAATGCGCGTCCCCGCAGCCGGGTGATGTCGCGGCCGTCGAATCCGATGGAGCCTGCGGTCACCCTGCCGGTTGCCGGTAGCAGGCCGATGATCGAATGCGCGGTAGTCGATTTCCCGGATCCCGATTCGCCGACGAGTGCGACCACTTCACCGGGGGCGATGTCGAGGTCGACGCCGCGCACCGCGTCCACTTCGACGCCGTGCCCGTGGTAGCCGACGTGCAGGCCCTTGAGTTGCAGGAGGCTCATCGCACCAGGCCGTCACTGTCCAGGGCGCGGCTGATCCGGTTGGCCGAGAGCACCGCCAGTGCGATCACCAGGCCGGGCAGGGTGGTCAGCCACCATGCGGTCACCAGGTAGTTGCGGCCTTCGGCCACCAGTGAGCCCCATTCCGGAGCCGGTGGCGGAGCACCGAATCCGAGGAAGCTCAGCGACGACACCGCCAGGATGGCCGCCCCGAATTCCAGTGCCGCCAACACCAGCACCGATCCGAGGGAGTGCGGCAACACGTGTCGCCACAGGATCGTCCACTTGCGGACACCGCACACCGAGGCCGCCTCGATGAAGGTCTGGGTCCTGGTGCGCAACACATCCGAACGCATCAACCGTGCGAAGCTGGCCACCGACGCCACCCCCACCGCGATGGCAACGTTGACGGTGCCGAAACCCAGTGCGGTAACCACGGCCAGCGACAGCAGCAGCCCGGGGATCGACAGCAGCACATCGACCAACCGCATGATGACGTCGTCGACACGTCCACCGGCGAAACCGGACAACACGCCGATGGCCGAACCGGCCACCAGACCGACGGCCACCGCGATCGCGGTGGCCTGCAGGGACAGGGCCGTGCCGTGCACCACGCGGGAGAACACGTCACGGCCCAGATGGTCGGTGCCGAACAGGTATTCGGCGCCCGGGGCGTGCAGTTTGTCCTTGGGAACCCCGGTCAGCGGGTCACGCCCGGCGAACAGTTCCGGAAACAGCGCCCAGCCCACCACCAGGAGCAGGAACAGCACCGACAACAACAGGCCGGGACGGCGCAGCAGCGTGACGACGGGCCGGCGCCACTTCTCCCCGCGGGTACGCACCCGGACGCGGGAGTCGGCGTCCACCAGCTCGTCGGCGCCGATGGTGACATCGAGCAGCGTCATGAGCTCTCACCGCCGACCGTGACGGGCCGCACGCGGGCGATCCGCGGGTCCAGCAGCGGGTAGATGACGTCAACCAGGAGGTTGACCACCACGAAGATCGCGGCCGCCAGTACCACCAGGCCCAGCAGCATGGGGATGTCCTGCGCTGCCACGGCCTGCTCCGTCAGGCGGCCGATGCCGTGGCGACTGAACACCGTCTCGACCACCACCGCGCCGGCCAACAGGTTGCCCACCGTGATGCCGACGATGGTCAGCACCGGGATGGCCGCGTTGCGCAACGCGTGGCGCAGCTGGATCTGCCAGCGCGGCACACCCTTCGCGATGGCCGTGTCGATGTAGGGCTGCGCCCAGGTGGCCGTCAGTGTCTTGGCGAGCAACTGGGCGAAGACCGCCGCGGTGGGTACCGCCAGGGTGACCGCGGGCAGCACCAGCGACGCGAACCCCTTGTTGCCGGTGGCGGGGAACCAACCCGTGCCGAACGAGAAGACCTGCAGCAGAAGCAAACCGATCCAGAACGTCGGTACCGAGACGCCCACCGGCGGAAGCGACAGCAGGAACTGCCGCACCGGGCGGATCTGGGTGAACGTCGCCAACAGGGCCAGCGTCCCGCCGGCGAGCACCGACAGCACGAACGCCAGCGCCGCCAGCTGCAGCGTCTGCGGCAGCGCCTCGGCGATCAAGGTGGTGACCTTCTCGTTGGTGGGCACCGACGTCCCGAAGTCACCGCGCAGCGCGTCGGCCAGGGTGTGCAGATACTGCAGGTGCACCGGCTGATCCATGTGGTGTTCGGCCCGAAGCGCCTCCACCACAGCGGGATCGACGGCCACCTGGTCACCGCCGGCGCTGAGCATGATCTCGACGGGGTCACTGGGCAGCAGGTACAGGATGACGAAGGTCAGCGTGAACGCCGCCCAGAGCACGAACACTCCCTGGGCGGCCCTGCGCAGCAGGTAGCGACTCATGAGCCGTCGTCCGTTCGCCAGGTGTCGTAGAGGACGGTCGCCCCGTAGGGATCGATGGCGACGCCGTGCACATTCGGTGCCACGCCCACTGCCTTGGTCTGCTCGCGCACCGGGATCCAGTAGCCGTCACGCACCAGCTTCTCCTGCAGTGCCCCGGCCGCCGCCGCGCGATCCTCGTCGGTGGACGCGACGTTGAGGTCGGTGGCCGCCGCGGTCAGGTCCGCTTGATCCGATCCGGCCAGCGCGGGATTGGTGGGCAGGAAAAGTCCGACCAGGAAGTCGACGTCTTTGGCCGGTCCGTACCCGGTCAGGAAGTCGTAACCCCCGTCGGCTTTGTTCTTCATCAGCGCGGTGTACTCGGCCTGGGTGACCGGCAGGATCTCCGCCGCGATGCCGACCTTGTTGAGCTGCTGCTGGATCAGTTCCAGCTCCTGCTGCGTGGCGCCCTGGCTGGAGCCGCTGATGATCATGATCTTGGGCGCCAGCCGCAACCCGTCCTTGGCCCACACACCGTCGGCGCCCTTGACCCAGCCGTTGTCGGCCAGCAACTTCTGCGCCTCGTCGGGCTGATACTGCAGGTACTCCGACTTGTCCTGCCACAGCGGAGTATTGGCGGCGATGGCGCTGGTGGGCACGTTGTACCGGTCGGAGAACAGGGTGTCGCGGATCTCGGTGCGGTCGATCGACTTCTGGATGGCCTGCCGCACCACGAGATCACCGCCGAGCGGGCTCAGCGGATTCTGCCGCAGTCCCGGGACGAGATTGGGGGTGACACCCGTCAGGATCTCCGCGCCCTGGGCGGTCACGCTGTCCTGGTCGACCACCGGTACGTCGTCGATGATGTCGAACTGCCCGGAGGCCAGGCCGCCGACGCGGACGCCGGACTCGGGCACCACCTCGAAGACGATCTGGTCGAGATAAGCCGCACCGTCGTGGTCGGTGACGCCGGCGGTGGGCCAGTTGTAGTCGTCACGCTTGTCGAGTGTGATGCGCTGCTGGTTGACCACCTCGGAGATGACGAACGGTCCACTGCCCACCAGGTTCTTGCCGGCGCAGCGGTCCTCCAGCGAGGACTCCAGGGTGCTCGGCGCGTAGATGGAGAAGTACGGGTCGGACAGGTTACGCAGGAAACCGAGCTCCGGTTCGGTGAAGTCCACCCGCACCGTTTGCGGGTCCACCACCGTCGCGCCCTGATAGGTGTTGAGCGCGCTGATGATCTGGGTTTCGGCCTGGCCGCTCTCGGTGATCTCCTTGAGGTTGTCCAGGTTGGCCTTGACCAGATCGGCGGTCAGCGGGGTGCCGTCGGAGAAGGTCACCCCTTGGCGCAGGTGCAGCGTGAAGGACTTCGCACCGGGGGCGATGTCCCAGCTTTCCGCCAGCCGCGGAATGACGTCGCCGGTCTCGCGGTCCTGATCGGTGAGCCGGTCGGCGAACTGCTCGGGGGCCGACAGGCCGCGGGCCCGCAGCGCCGGGTCGACACATTTGGGCCATTCGGACAGCGCGTAGGTCAGGGTGCCACCGGAGACGGGGTCACCGGCCGGCTCCGATGCGCCTCCTGAGCCTGAACCGGAGCACGCGGACAGGGTCAGGGCGGCGGCGCCGAGCACTGCGACGGCGCCGAGGGTACGAGATGTGTTCATGGTGGTGTCTTTTCGTCGAGGGGGTGTGGGAGGGGACGCGTTCAGCGCTGACATCGCGGCATCATCGGCCGATCCAGGCGTCGTAGAAGACGCTCTCGCCGTAGGGGTCGACGCGGTAGCCGTGCACGTTGGAGGCGGTGGCGAACACCCGGGTGGCTTCGCGCACCGGGATCCAGTCAGCCCTGTCGATGAGGAACCGCTGCAGCGCCTCCGCCGCCGCGGCCCGCTGCTCGTCGTTCTCGGCGAAATCGAGTGCGTCGATCTGCTTTTCGAGTTCCGGGTCGGGGAAATTGCCGAGGCGCCGGTTGGTGGAGCGGAACAGCCCGATCAGGAAGTCGATGTCCTTGCTCAGGCCCGCGCCGGAGGAGAAGTCGTAAGGAGGCGCGGCCACGCCGCTTTTACCGACACTGTTGAGGTTGGCCGACTCCTCGGCCGCCGTGGTGGGAACCAGCTGCAAGGCGATACCGACACCCTTGAGTTGCTGTTGGATCAGCTCGAGATCCTGCTGGGTGGCCCCGCGGCTGCTACCGGCCACATAGGTGAGCTTCGGCTCCAGGCGCACCCCGTCACGGGCCCGCACGCCGTCGGGTTGCAGCACCCAGCCGTCGGCCTCCAGCAGCGCTTCCGCTTCGTCGGGGTGGTAGGCCAGCTCGCCGGACTGATCGGTGAACAGCGGCGTGGAGGCGGCCACCAGACCCGTCGGCACCGGGTAATCCGGGCTGTACAGCGTGTCGCGGATCTCCTCGCGGTTGATGGCTTTGGAAATCGCCTGTCGCAGCGCGATATCGGCACCCAGCGGGCTGTACGGGTTGTGGTAGATGCCCGGGTTCAGGTTCGGGATGGTGCCGAACACCACCTCGGCCCCGCCGGCCTTGAGCGCTTCCTGGTCGGTGGCAGGCACTTCGTCGATGACGTCGAACTGACCGGACTGCAGGCCACCGACACGCACGCCGGATTCCGGCACCACCTGAAACTCGATGCTGTCCAGGTACGCCTCCCCCTGGTGCTCGGAGACGTCCTCGGGGGCCCAGTTGTAGTCGGGGCGACGCTCCAGGACCACGCGCTGGTTGCGGACCACCTCTTTGATGACGAACGGCCCTGAGCCGACCAGCTTTCCGTCGCAGCGGTCCTCGTAGGACGAGGCGGCGGTGGCCGCCGAGTAGATGCCCAGGTACGGGTCACTGGCGTTGCGCAGGAAGCCGAGTTCGGGCAGTTCGAACCGCACCCGCACGGTGTGTTCGTCGACGATGTCCGAACCCAGGTAGCTGCCCAGCGCGCTGTTGACCGGAGTGTCGGTGTGGCCGTCCTCCGAAAGAGCCACCAGTGCATCCAGATTGGCGCGCACCACCTCGGCCGTCAGCGGCGTGCCGTCGGAGAAGGTGACGTCATCGCGCAGCGCGAACGTGAAGGTGCGGCCACCGTCGGTGATCTCCCAGGACTTCGCCAGGCGCGGGACGATCCGCCCCTCGGGGTCCTGATCGGTCAACGTTTCCACGTACTGCTCGGGCCCGCTGAACAGTCGGGCACGCAGGGCTGCATCGATACATTGCGGGTACGACGCCACCGCGTACCGCAGCGTTCCGCCGCGCACCGGATCCTGGTTCTGCTGGCCGGTATTCGAAGCAGACCCGACGCACCCAGAGGCCAGCACCGCCACCGCGATCGCTGCCGGCACACCTCGGGTACGCATCATCCGTAGATCTCGTTGACGACGGGCACGTGGGCGGGGTTGAGCAGAGTGCGCGAGGAGTACCCCAGGCTGCGGCCCAGTTCGGTGGAGGCGCGCAGGGCATCCTCGTTGCCGCCCTTGGGGAACGTCACCTGCACCGGGCCCGGCAGGCCCGCGGCCCGCGCGGCGAGGACCACCTGCGCCCGGGAGGTGAACAGGCCCTCGTCGGTGGCGGTGCCCAGATCCTTCTTGAGGTCACCCTCGCCGAGGCCGATCGATCCGACCAGGTGATCGGCTTGCGCCAACTCGGCGACGGCCAGCACCCCGGCGGCGGTCTCGACCATCACCTGCAGCCCGATCACGTGCACGATCCCGGCGGCGGCGCGGCGTCGGTCGAGTTCTTTTGCCACGGTGCGCACTTCGTCGGCGCGGACCGACTTGGCCACCCGGATCGCTGACAACCCGGGGCCGACGATGGCATCGAGATCGGCGTCCAGGTGACCGGTGCCGACGGCGTTGATGCGCACCAGGACGGGCTTGGGTGGTGTCGTTGTTATCACGTCAGCGACCAGCTTGCGGCCGGCATCCTTGCGCTCGGCCGGGGTGAGGTCTTCGAGGCAGAACACCACGGCGTCGGCGTCGTTGTCGAACGCGGCGGCCACCAGGTCTTCGTCTCCGGCGGGAACGTAGAAGTACGAGCGGACGGCGGCTGGATCGAATTGTGCAGTCATCAGAAGAATCCCGAGGTAGGAGGTTCGATATCGTCGAGGAGGTAGGCGCCCACCACGCTGGCCTTATAGGCCCGTGGATTGTGGCTGGCCACGGTGCGCGCGTTGCGCCAGTGCCGGTCGAGGTTGTGGCGGCGGGCCGCGGCGGAGGCGCCACCGACGTCGAAGAGTTGCTCGCCGGCTTTGAGTGCGGCCTCGATGGCGAAGAACTGGGCTCGGGCGACGGTGACGCTGGCTTCCAACAGGGCTTCCTGCTCGGCCGGCGAACCGTTTTCGGTGTCATCGACGAGATCGATGGTCTCGGCGGCGCGCAGGACCGCCGACTCCGCGGCATACACGCGTGCCGCGGTCTCGCCGACCGCCAACCGGACATAGGGGTCGTCGACCGAGCGCTCGACGCCGCTGTGTTTGATGGGCCGGGCTTTGTTGCGGGCGTATGCCACCGCGTCCGCCAGCGCGTTGCGGCCGATACCGACCTCCACGGACGCCAGGAAGATCTGGAAGAACGGCGAGATGGGCGGCCGCGCGCCGACTTGCGGGTCGACGGTGACGAACTCGTCGTCATGCACCACCACGTCGGTGAAACGTGTTGTGCCGCTGGCGGTCAGTCGTTGTCCGACACCGTCCCAGTCATCGATGCGCTCGATACCGTCCCGGTCGGCAGGGATGACGAAACCGCGCGGTTGGTCGTCCTCGTCGACCACCCGCACGTTGATCCAGTCGGCGAACAGCGTGCCGGTGCTGTAGTACTTCACCCCGTTGACCCGCCACCCGTCGGGGGTCTGCCGGACCCGTGTCGACATCTGGCCCTGAACGCCGCCCGTCTCACCGCTGGCCAGCCCGAACACGTCACCGTCGAGGATGCGGGCGAACCACCGTTGCTGCTGCTCGGCATTGGTGGACCGGCGCAGCTGTTCGACGAAGGCGAAGTGGGACCGCACCGCCTGGGCGATGTTGGCGTCGGCGGTGGCCAGGTCGATCACGAACCTGACCAGCTCGCCGACCGTCGAGTTCGGCCCACCGAAACGGGTTGGCACCCGCCAGGTTCCGAGACCCTCTGCGAAAAGACGCCGCACCTCCGGGTAGGGCATCCGGCGCACCAGTTCACGGTCAGCGGCTTCGGCGGCGATGTCCGGTAGGACGGTTCGGGCCGCGGCGCGCAGGTCGGCCACCGAGGTGGGCGCGGCAAGCGAGGTCACGAGGAGTGCTCCTGATCTTCAGTGTCGGGATGGTCAGATGTAGGTGCGCGACACCCAGGCTCCGGGGTCGCTGGTCAACTCGGCGACCTCGTCGGGCAGTCGGCCCGCGACCAGATCGGCCAGTGTGGTGCGCTCCAGGACGCGGCGCAAGGAGACCCGTGCCGCAACCCACACCAATTGCAGCGTTTCGGAACGGCTTTCGTACTCGAGGTCTTCTGGGCATTCGCCGCGCACGGTGAGCAATGGTCCGTTGAGGGCCCGCACGATATCGGCCAGCGCGATGCGCTCCGGCGCGATCCGCAGGCGGTGCCCGCCGCCGTGGCCACGTTGGCTGATGATGAACCTGGTACGGCTGAGCTCCGAGAGGATGGCTTCCAGATACTTGGCCGGGATGTCCTGTTCGGTGGCGATGCTCTCGGAACTGTGCGACACCGTCCAGTCCGCGGCCAGATGCGCCAGCGCCCTGAGCGCGTAATCGGTTTTAGCCGAGATGCGCACGGGCCGATTCCTGCTGAGCATTCTCCAGCCCTGCTGCCGCACCGCGCACATGCCGGACCTCGGTGTAGCCGAGATCCTGCAACGTCTGCACCACCCGCTGCGACCCCTGCTCGCGGTTGCAGAACACCACGATGGAGCGCGCCGTCGAGATGCCCAGCGCCCCGGCGGCTCTCGGGTCGAACAGCGCAGGCACGTCAGCCTTCTCGACGTGTACCACCCCGGTGATGCTGCGCTCGCGGTCACCGCTCTTGCGGACGTCGAGCAGCACCGCACCGTCGCGATGGCGCGCCAGCGCCTCTTCCGGGGAGATCAGCAGCGCGTCATGATCGTCGGCGCGCACAGTGGAGCCCAGTGCAGCCGACAGGTTGGCCAGAGCCAGCCTGAGCACCTCGTCGGATTCCGGCGCCACCACCGCTCCGCAGCCGTGCACGTCGAGGTCGCGGTCCAGGACATACGCCCCGCGTAGTAGATGCCGACCGCCGAGGTCGGCGATCACCGGATGCAGCGAGTACTCCAGGCCGGTCAGGTGTGACGAGGTGCCCCCGGTGGCCACGGGCATGACCGTCTTGTCGGCGAAGGCGCCGGGCGGCAACAAGTCCAGGACCGCCTTGAGCACCGCGGAGAACGAACCGTTGCGCACCGGGGTGACTGGGATGACGGCATCGGCAACATCGACCGTCTCGACGATGTGACGCGCGTCGGGAGCCGACGTATCCCCGGAAACCAGCACGTCGGCGGGTATCTGGGCGGGGTCGACGATCAGCGTGGTGTGACCGTAGGCGTCCAGGCACTCGGCCACGTAGGCGCTGAGCGCGACCGCGCGCGAGGCCTTTCCGGAGGCGCCGGCGAGCACCACGATGAGAGCCATTCAAACCTCCTCTGGCACAGCTGTATTCACCCTGCGATGTCAGCTGATTCTTTCTCTAGCGGATTAGTAGGGAAAGAGATCGACTCAGCGTGATTCTGTAACGTCGTAGCGGTGTTGATCTGGATCAACGGCGCATTCGGCGCCGGCAAGACGCACACCGCCCACGAACTGCACCGGCGGCTGCCGGATGGTCACGTCGCCGACCCGGAGCTGCTCGGGTTCGCGATGCACAAGATGCTGCCCGCCTGCGCGCGTGCCGACTTCCAGGATCTGCCGGGCTGGCGCGCCGCGGTGGTGGCCACGCTGCGGACCGCCGAACGCGCCGCCGCCGGCCCGCTGATCGTGCCGATGACGATCGTGCGCGACGACTACTTCGACCAGATCATCGGCGCGCTGCGCGCCGAGATGGAGGTGCGGCACTACACCCTGATGGCATCGCCGGCGACGCTGCACAAGCGGCTGCGCTCCCGGCTGGAAGCGATCGGCGCCCGGGTCTTCGGTGGCGACGAAACCTGGGCCATGCGTCAGATCGACCGCTGCGTCACCGCACTGGAGTCACCTCGGTATGCCACGCACGTGCCTACCGACGACCACACCCTGGACGAGGTGGTGGAAACCGTTGCCGCCGACGCCGGGCTGACCTTGGTGGCGCCGCGGTTGTCACCGCTGCGTGCCCAGATCCGTCGGCTGGAAGTGGCAGCGCGACACATCCGGGTGTGACGTGCTTACACCGGCATGGGGTGGAGCAGAACCGTGTACCCCAGATCCTTCAGGATGCCCAGTTCGACCGGACTGAGGACCCGCACGCCGGGGCCGTACTCCAACCACGGGAGCATCAGTATCGCGCGGCCCGGCGCGGAAGCCGATTCGGCCAGATGCACCACACTGCTCGCGCTCCACGGATCCGATGTGAACAACGGAACCAGCCCGCCGTACGCCGCGACCGCGTTGGGCCCGGCGAAGTACAGGCCACCGTTGTGGCCGTTGATGTTTCCGTCGTACGCACTGTTCCAGGTGAAGTCACTCGAGATAACCTTCGTCCCATCCGGAGCCGCGACGTGGGCATCGAAGACCGACCAGTACCGGTGGTCATTGTTCCCGGGCGAATCGATGCGGGACAGAAACCCGAACGAGTGCATCAACTCGTGTACCGCCACCGTCCGGAAGTCCAGACTGTCCGGCCCCACCGGCGCGCCGAGCGCCCACGGGTAGGCGAAGTTCCAGTTGATCACCCCGTCAGCCGCAGCGCCGTTGGCGTCGACGCCGGTCACGACTTTGACCTGGATGACGGACCGGAGGAATTCGTCCGCGTTTCCCACGAGATTGCTGCCCGCGGTCGCGAGGATCTGGGTGTCGGGGTTGTCGAGACCGGTGACGTCGTACGTGAGCGTGACCGGGGCCGTGACGAAGAAGTACGTACCGACGGAGGTCGCCACCGACTCCAGAGCAGCCCGCCGTTCCGCGGTCCAGTGCTCGGCGCCGGTGGTGTAGTCGAACGCGAATCGGATGGCGCCCTGGTTCACCAGCATCGCGGCCGACGTGCCAGGGTTGCGGAAGAGGTCGAGCAGATTGACGTGCAGCCCACGGTCATACGCCGCGATCACGAAGGTCTCCACCCCGGCGAAGTCGGCTCCGGGGGTGTAGGTGTAACTGCCGTCCGGATTGAGCTGCAGCGTCCCGGCTTTCGGCCCTTGGACGACGCGGTAGACCATCCCGTCACCCTCTGGATCCACCGCACCGAGCCGGCCGCTCACCGGTTCGCCGGATTGCCCGGTGAACTGGACGACGGACTGGACCGTCGGCGCCTGATTGAGAAAGGCCCGCTGCAGCGTGAACACGGTCCCGGTGAGTGCCTCCCGGACGGGCGTGCTGACAGGCAACGACGCGATGAACGACTGTGACGACGCCATGAGGGCCGCGATCTGACCGGCCACCTGCTGCTGCCGTTCACCGACGGTGCTGCTGGCCTGCAATGCCCACGGCTGGCTGGGCGCGGGCGCGGCGGGGTGATCGGCGTCGGCCGGGTCGCTCACCGGCGGTGCCGCGACCGGTTCTGCGGCCGCCCGCCCGGCTGCGTCCTCGCGGGTTACTGCGGCCGGTTCGTCGTCGGTGGTGTCAGGTGTCTCCGTCGGTGCGACCGGTCCGGTCCGGTCCCGAGCGGTGCGCTGGGCAGGGCGGGGCTCGTTCTGCGCGTCCTCCTCGTCAGGATCTTCGGCGTCGTCCTCGTCAGGGTCGTCCTCGCCAGGGTCGTCCTCCGCTGCGTCGTCCTCGTCGTCCCGGTCGGCCGCGTCGGTGTCTCCGGCCGCCTCGGAGCTCCCAGTGTCATTCGACGTTCCGGACTCGTCGCTGTCGGAAGGCGACGACGACACCGTGGACTGGCCGGTGGTCTCCGCGGTCGCCACTCCCAGATCGGGGCTCAGCGCGGACAAGCCCAGCAATGCCGCGCCCATTCCGGCCGAGGCGGCGCCCAGCTGCAGCCAACGCCGCACGGCAAAGGCTCCAGACCGTCGAGACCGGCGCGCAGCTGACCGATTCGCCACTTTTTGACCCCTCCGGCAATCACAGGAGAGGTCAACTTATCGCGGCGCACCCACTCGCGCCCGCGAATGCCTACGAACACAAAAACGCCGGCTGCATGGGCAACCGGCATTTTCAGGGAGTGCGCCCGAAGGGATTCGAACCCCTAACCTTCTGATCCGTAGTCAGATGCTCTATCCGTTGAGCTACGGGCGCTTGGGTACAGCTTCTTCAGTTATATGGCGGAGGCGAGAGGATTTGAACCTCCGGTCCCCTGTAAGGGGGACAACTCATTAGCAGTGAGTCCCATTCGGCCGCTCTGGCACGCCTCCTTGCGTCCTCGGAGATTACCGGACCCGCTCGGAGCACCGGAACCGCCGAGGGAGAAGCGTACAGGCACTCACATATGCTGACCAAATGACCGCCCGACTGCGCCCGTTGATGGCCGAACTTCCGGCCTACACACCAGGCAAGACAGTGCCCGGCGCGATCAAGCTGGCGAGCAACGAAACCGTCGACGGTCCGCTGCCCAGCGTGCGCGCTGCCATCGAGAACGCCACCGGCAACCTCAACCGCTATCCCGACAACGGCTACGTCGAACTCAAAGAACACCTGGCCAAGCACGTGAGTTTCGCGCCGGAGAACATCGCCGCCGGCGCCGGTTCGGTGAGTTTGTGCCAACAGCTGATCCAGATCACCGCGTCGGTGGGCGACGAGGTGATGTTCGGCTGGCGCGCGTTCGAGGTGTACCCGCTGCAGGTTCGTGTGGCCGGAGCCACGCCGGTGCAGGTGCCTCTGAAAGATCACACCCACGATCTGGACGCGATGCTGGCCGCCGTCACCGACCACACCAGGCTGATCTTCATCTGCAACCCGAACAACCCGACCTCCACCGTGGTGGACCCGGACAAGCTCGCCGCCTTCGTCGAAGCAGTGCGCAGCGACATCCTGATCGCGATCGACGAGGCCTACGTCGAGTACATCCGCGACGGCCTGGTCCCCGACAGCCTCGGGCTGGTGCGCAGCCACCCCAATGTCGTGGTGCTGCGGACGTTCTCGAAGGCCTACGGGTTGGCGGGTGCACGGGTGGGCTACGCGGTGGGCGACCCCGACATCATCACCGCGCTCGGCAAGGTCTACGTCCCGTTCACCGCGACCAGCCTGAGCCAGGCCGCGGCGATCGCGTCGATCCAGGCGTCCGAAGAACTGATGGCCCGCACCGACGCCGTGGTGGCCGAACGCGCCCGGGTGTCAGCCGCGCTGCGTGAGGCGGGTTACGAGCTGCCGGACTCCCAGGCCAACTTCGTCTGGCTGCCGCTCGGACCCGAGCGCACGGCCGACTTCGTGGAGCAGGCCGCCAACGCCCGGGTGCTGGTGCGGCCGTACGGCACCGACGGGGTGCGTGTCACCATCGGCGCCCCGCACGAGAACGACACCTTCCTGGCGTTCGCGCAGGGCTGGATCTAACCGGGCGTGCGCCCCGTGAACGCCAGCAGTTGCTCGAATTCGGATGCGTCGCCGCCTATCTCGACGGGTTGATCGAAGCCGACGGCCTTCCGGCCCTCCGGGGTGATGATGCCCTTGGCAGCCTCGAGCACGTACCCGGCCAGCGTGTCGGGGACTTCGAGTTCCCGGCCCACGGCCTGGGCGTAGTCCCAGCCGTGCACCAGGAACTCCAAGGACAGGATGCTGACGGCCGAGGTGGCGGGGAACTGGCCCGGGCCGACGGAGACCGTGCCGTCAAGGCCGCGCCGGTGCCAGGCATCGAGGGCCGGACGCGCCGCCATGATGAGTTGGCGGTCCACCGCGTCCTCGCTGTTGTTGTCGGGGAACTCGGCGCCGGCCGCACCACCCAGGGTGGTGATGGAGGACAGCAGGTGCTCGGTGAGACGGGCCACGTCGAACTCGGTACACGGTGTCGGTCGGGACATGTCATCCCGGGAAAGGGGGCGGATGACGGCATGCAGCACGGTGAGCGTCGCTTCGGCACACGCCAATTCGTCGACGGGTGGGGTGAAAGTCTGCTTGTACGTGGGGTCGGCCATGGTGTCACGTTAGGCCCGGCCCCCGACATGGCACTAGCGTCGAAGCGATGAAGCGCATCGTGATGGCGGTCCTGGTTGCGGCCTGCGTGCTGACCGGGTGCACCCGCACCACCGAAGGCGTGGTGGCCCAGACCACCGAACCCGTCTCCGTCACAGGAATGAAGTGCGCAGAGTTCAACGCCCTCGGCGACCGCGACAAGATGGCGGTGATCGACGAGATCATGGACGGTCAGACTTCCCGCAATCCCGCATTGATCAGCGGCCTGGCCGATGTGCTGTGCCGGACCGCACCGGAAGCCGACGTCGAGCGACTGCTGCGTGGACTTGCCGGGCGCTGACCCGCAGACCCCAACCAACCGGTTAGCCTGGCGTCATGGGTGACGCTTACGAATCGCTGTCGGTCGAGATCAAGGACCGTGTTGCGCAGGTGACGCTGCTGGGTCCCGGCAAGGGCAACGCCATGGGCCCGGCGTTCTGGGCGGAGCTGCCTCGGGCGTTCCGCGCGCTGGACGCCGATCCGGAGGTCCGGGCGATCGTGCTGACCGGCTCCGGCAAGCACTTCAGCTACGGGCTGGACCTGGCGGCCATGGGTGACACCCTCGGCCCGATGATGGCCGACGGGGCGCTGGCCCGGCCGCGCGCCGAGTTCCACTCCCGCCTCAAGACCATGCAGGACTCGATCACCGCGGTCGCCGACTGCCGCACCCCGACCATCGCCTCGGTGCACGGTTGGTGCATCGGCGGCGGCGTCGACCTGATCAGTGCCGTCGACATCCGCTACGCCAGCGCCGATGCCAAGTTCTCGGTGCGCGAAGTGAAGTTGGCCATCGTCGCCGACGTGGGGAGCCTGGCCCGGCTGCCCCTGATCCTGAACGACGGGCATCTGCGTGAGCTGGCACTGACCGGCAAAGACATCACCGCGGCCCGCGCCGAGAAGATCGGCCTGGTCAACGACGTGTACGACGACGCCGAGGCCTCCCTGGCCGCCGCCCATGCCACCGCAGCCGAGATCGCCGCCAACCCCCCGCTGGTGGTGCAGGGTGTCAAGGACGTTCTCGACGAGCAGCGCACGGCCGCGGTGGCGGCGAGCCTGCGCTACGTGGCGGCGTGGAATTCGGCCTTCCTGCCGTCGAAGGACCTGACCGAGGGCATCTCCGCCATGTTCGCCAAGCGTCCGCCGGACTTCAAGGGCGAATGACCCTGGTGCATTCGCTCGACGCGCAGCGTGCGGTCGACGAGGAGTTACTCCGGTGCCGGCTGGCAACGATGGACGATGCGGCGCAGCGGTTGCGGCAGGGCGCGCTGGAGACACAGCCGGTCCGCCGTGCTGCGATTCGCACCGACACTGCACGAGCAATGAGCGGTGGCGGAGGGATTTGAACCCCCGGACGGTGTTAGCCGTCTCTCGCTTTCAAGGCGAGTGCATTAGGCCGCTCTGCCACGCCACCGCCGACAAGAGTAGCGGCTCAGGCGCGCCCGAACTTGCCCGGACGCTCCACGTGCTTGAGTGCGGTGCTGATGCGCCGACAGTTCTCCCCCATCGCCGCCATCTGCGGGCGCGACAACTGACCGAGGAAGTGCGTGCGCACACCCTTGCAGTAGGTGACCATCGCCTCCCGCACGGCGGCCCGGCCTTCGTCGGTGATGGCGGCCAGCACCCCCCGGCCGTCATCGGGGCTCGCGGTGCGTCTCACGAGTCCCTGCTTCTCGAGACGCCGGATCTGCCGGGTCACCCGACTGGGCAGCGACAGCAGCGCCTGCGCCAGATCCCCCATGCGTGCCGCCCCGGTGGGCGAGCGATCCAAGATGTCGAGAAGCCGCACATCGCTGAGCGTGAGCTGATGCGAGTCGGTCAGACCCCGGTTCAATGCGGCGTACATACGCAGCGCCGAATCGAGGAAGTGTTGCCACGCCCTCTCCTCGGCAATATCAAGCCCGGGCATATCGCTTGCGGTGCGCCCGGCAATCATCCCCTCCATGGGCTGATGGTATGCGATCGAAGCGAATCAAGTAAGCCAAACCTGCAGGTAGTAGCGTGACAAATATGCGTGCAATCGTCGCTGACCCGTCGGAGCAGCTGGAGTGGAGCGACGTGCCCGATGTGGCACCCGACCACGGGGAAATCCTGATCAAGGTCGCTTGCGCGGGCGTCAATCGCGCGGATTTGCTGCAGGCAGCGGGCAACTATCCACCCCCGCCCGGCGCCAGCCCGATTCTGGGCCTGGAAGTGTCGGGGACCGTGGTCGGCCTGGGTGGAGCAACCTCCGATTGGCAGATTGGGCAAGAAGTCTGCGCTTTGCTGGCGGGCGGCGGATACGCGGAATACGTGGCTGTGCCGGCCGGTCAGGTCCTGCCCCTGCCGGCCGGGGTCGACGTTCACGACGCGGCCGCGCTGCCCGAAGTGGCGTGCACGGTGTGGTCCAACCTCGTGATGACGGCCCACCTGTCAGCCGGTCAGATGCTGCTGATCCACGGCGGCGCCAGCGGTATCGGCACCCACGCGATCCAGGTGGCGCGCGCCCTGGGGGCGCGGGTGGCCGTGACCGCCGGCTCGCACGCCAAGCTGGATCTGTGCCGTGAGCTCGGCGCCGGGCTGACCATCTGTTACCGCGACGAAGACTTCGTCGAACGGATCAAGGACGCCACCGACGGCGCCGGTGCCGACGTGATCCTCGACATCATGGGGGCGTCCTACCTCGGCCGCAACGTCGACGCCCTGGCCGCCGACGGGCAACTGATCGTGATCGGCATGCAAGGCGGGATCAAGGGTGAACTCAACATCGGCAAGCTGATCTCCAAGCGCGCGCGGGTGATCGGGACAGCGCTGCGCGGGCGCCCGGTGGACGGGGCGAACGGCAAGGCCGCGATCGTGCAGGCGGTGAAGGACTCGCTGTGGCCGCTGATCGCCGACGGCCAGGTGCGACCGATCATCGGTGCCCGGTTCCCGATCGAGCGGGCCGCCGACGCCCATCAGCTGATGTCATCGGGTCAGGTGACGGGCAAGATCCTGCTGACGGTCGCCTGATCGGCCTCAGCCGAGGCTGGCCAGCGCGCGGACCAGCTGGTCGACCTCGTACATCGTGGAGTAGTGCGCCAGACCGATGGTGACCGCGCCGCCCACGTCGTTGACGCCGATGACGTCGAGCACGCGGGAGTTGGCGTTGGGGATCGCCAGCACTCCGTTGTCCGCCAGCCGCTGCACCACCCGCTCGGCGGGCACGTTCTGCACGGCGAAGCTGACCACCGGGATGCGTTCGTCGGGAGCGCCGAGCAGCATCACCAGCGGCAGTGACCGTAACGAGTTCAGCAGGTAGTCGAAGATCCGGTCGAGGTATGCCGAGGCGGATTGCATTGACACGGCTAGTCGTTCGCGCCGGGTCCCCGTCGCGGACTCATCCAGTCCGGCCAGGTACTCGATGCTGGCCACCACACCGCCGAGCAGTCCGTACTGATGGACACCCATCTCCAGGCGGGCCGGGCCCACCGCGTACGGGTTCATGGACACCGAACCGAATGTGTCGATGAGTGCGGGATCGCGGAACACCAGGGCTCCGATGGGCGGTCCACCCCAGGCCACGGTGTTCAGCGCCACCACGTCGACGTCGGATTCCTGGATGTCGATCAGGCGGTACGGCGCCGCGGCGGTGTGGTCGACGACCACCAGACCGCCGATGTCGTGAACGAGCTTGCTGACCGGTGGCAGATCCACCACCGTGCCCAGCGTCGCCGATGCCGACGCGATGGCCACGAGTCGGGTGGGCTTGGTGATGAGGCCTTCCCACTGCCAGCCGGGCAGTTCGCCGGTCTCGATGTCGACCTCGGCCCACTTCACCTTGGCGCCGTACCGGTTCGCCGCTCGCAGCCAGGGAGAGATGTTGGCTTCGTCGTCGAGCCGGGTCACCACCACCTCATAGCCGAGGCCGGCTCGCGACGAGGACGCGTCGGCCAGGGAGGTGAGCAGGACCGCGCGGTCGGCCCCCAGCACCACACCGCTGGGATCGCCGTTGACCAGATCGGCGACCGCCTGGCGTGCGGCGTCCAGCAACGCGGCGCTGCGCCGAGCCGACGGGTGCGGGCCGGCGGTACTGGCCATCGAGGTGCGGAATGCGGTCGACACGGTGGTCGACACCGCATCCGGAACGAGCATCCCCGACTGTGCATCGAAGTGCACCCAGCCGTCGCCAAGAGATGGGTGCAGACCTCGCACCCGGGCGACGTCAAATGCCATGCCAGCCACCTTAGAAGGTCAGATATTGGTCCGGCGGGTGGGCGGGGGGATGCTCACGAGGCACCTTCGCTGCCCGATCCGGGTCACTTGGTGGGCAATACTAGTCCAGTGGCCGACGAGTTCGGAGTGCTAACTCTCTGAACATTGCGGTGACAGTTCTTGTACAGCTGAGAGCTCCGTAGGAGTTTGCTCAAACCAACCCGCCGCTAGCGGAACGTGTTCTCATCCGGCACGTGCCGGCGGCCTCGGGAGTGGTACTCGAGTCCGTCCACGGGAACGATGTCCCCGACGGACTAAGGTCGCTAGGCAACGGCGGCAACCGTATGGACGAATGGCGCGAAGGAACAGAGAACAAGTGACCACGGACGACGACAACATCGAGATCATCGGCGCGGATCCGGAGCTGGCCGGCGCGGCCGACGGCGACGACGACAAGGCGGTGACCGATCTGGTGCAGCAGCCTGCCAAGGTGATGCGGATCGGCACCATGATCAAGCAGCTCCTCGAAGAGGTGAAGGCCGCGCCGCTCGACGACGCCAGCCGCAACCGGCTGCGCGATATCCACAAGACCTCGATCGCCGAGCTGGAAGAAGGTCTGGCGCCGGAACTGCGCGACGAACTCGAACGGCTCGCCCTGCCGTTCAGCGACGACGCCGTGCCCTCGGACGCCGAGCTGCGGATCGCCCAGGCGCAGCTGGTCGGGTGGCTGGAAGGGCTGTTCCACGGCATCCAGACCGCACTGTTCGCCCAGCAGATGGCGGCCAGGGCCCAGCTGGAGCAGATGCGACAGGGCGCCCTGCCGCCGGGAGTGGCCGTACCGGGCCAGCAGCGAGGTGGCGCGCACCCTGGCACCGGGCAGTACCTGTAGTACCGCTGTGAGTTCACCTACCCGGCCACATATCGAGACCCGCGACGCGTGGGTCGAGTTTCCGATCTTCGACGCCAAATCGCGTTCTCTGAAGAAGGCGTTCCTGGGCAAGGCCGGCGGCACGATCGGCCGCAACGAGTCCAACGTGGTGGTGATCGAGGCGCTGCGGGACATCACCCTGTCGCTGAAGATGGGTGACCGGGTGGGTCTCGTGGGCCACAACGGTGCCGGCAAGTCGACGCTGCTGCGGCTGCTGTCCGGCATCTATGAGCCCACCCGGGGCTCGGCGACCGTGCACGGCCGCGTGGCGCCGGTGTTCGATCTCGGTGTCGGCATGGATCCCGAGATCTCCGGCTACGAGAACATCATCATCCGCGGCCTGTTCCTGGGTCAGACGCGCAAGCAGATGATGGCCAAGGTCGACGACATCGCCGAGTTCACCGAGCTCGGTGAGTACCTGTCGATGCCGCTGCGCACCTACTCCACGGGTATGCGGGTGCGGCTGGCGATGGGTGTGGTGACCAGCATCGACCCCGAGATCCTGCTGCTCGACGAGGGTATCGGCGCCGTCGACGCCGACTTCCTGAAGAAAGCGCAGAGCCGGCTGGCCGATCTGGTGGAACGTTCCGGGATCCTGGTGTTCGCCAGCCACTCCAACGAGTTCCTGGCGCGGCTGTGCAACACCGCGATGTGGATCGATCACGGCACCATCCGGATGAGTGGTGGCATCGAGGAGGTCGTCGGCGCCTACGAAGGCCCCGATGCGGCCCGGCATGTACGTGAGGTGCTCGAAGAGACAGCACGGGATCGGGCTGTGCCGAATGACTGACACGGTGTTCGCCGTGGTGGTCACCCATCGTCGTCCGGAGCAGTTGGCAGTGTCGCTGGGCGCGTTGACGACCCAGAGCCGGCTGCCGGATCACCTGATTGTCGTCGACAACGACTCCGATGACCGCGTACGCGAACTGGTGGCCGCCCAGCCCACCCCGACCACGTATCTGGGTTCACGCCGAAATCTGGGTGGCGCAGGCGGATTCGCGCTGGGAATGCTGCACGCGCTGGCGGCGGGCGCCGACTGGATCTGGCTGGCCGACGACGACGGGCATCCCCACGGACCCGATGTCCTGGCGACCCTGCTCTCGTGTGCCGCCAGACACGGACTCGGTGAGGTGTCGCCGATGGTGTGTGATCTCGACGATCCCTCGCGGCTGGCCTTTCCGCTGCGCCGCGGGCTGGTGTGGCGGCGTCGCGTTGACGAGCTGCGGGTGGACGACTCCGCCGGAGGCGACCTGCTGCCCGGTATCGCCTCGCTGTTCAACGGCGCCCTGTTCCGGGCCTCGACGGTGGAAGCTGTTGGAGTGCCGGATCTCCGGTTGTTCGTCCGCGGCGACGAGGTGGAACTGCACCGCCGGCTGGTGCGCTCGGGGGTGCCGTTCGGCACCTGCCTGGACGCGGTCTACGTCCATCCGCAGGGTGGCGACGAGTTCAAACCGATTCTCGGCGGGCGGATGCACACGCAGTTCCCCGACGATGCCACGAAACGGTTCTTCACCTACCGCAACCGGGGCTACCTGCAGTCACAACCGGGCATGCGCAGGCTGATCCCGCAGGAATGGGTGCGCTTCGGCTGGTTCTTCCTGGTCTCGCGGCGTGATCCGGCCGGCCTGTGGGAGTGGATCAAGCTAAGGCGGTTGGGAAGACGGGAGAGGTTCCAACGATGACGTTCGTCGATGCGGCGGCACAGTCCAGGACGCTCTCACGGGCGCGACGTGACCTGGTGGACGGCTTCAACAAGCGCGAGCTGTGGCTGCACCTGGGCTGGCAGGACATCAAACAGCGCTACCGGCGTAGCGTGCTGGGCCCCATCTGGATCACCATCGCCACCGGCACCATGGCCGTGGCGCTGGGCGGGCTGTACTCCAAGCTGTTCAATCTCGAACTCGCCGAGCACCTTCCGTACGTCACGCTGGGCCTGATCATCTGGAACCTGATCAACGCCTCGATCCTGGAAGGCGCCGACGTGTTCGTCGCCAACGAGGGCCTGATCAAACAGTTGCCGACGCCGCTGAGCGTGCACGTCTACCGGTTGGTGTGGCGGCAGGTGCTGCTGTTCGCGCACAACATCATCATTTTCGTGATCATCGCGATCATCTTCCCGCAGCAGTGGAAGTGGACGGATCTGGCGTTCATCCCAGCGCTGGCGCTGATCGTGTTGAACTGCATATGGGTGGCGCTGTGTTTCGGCATCCTGGCCACCCGCTACCGCGATATCAGCCCGCTGCTGTTCAGCCTGGTTCAGCTGCTGTTCTACATGACCCCGATCATCTGGAACGACCAGACACTGCGGGATCAGGGCGCAGGCAGCTGGGCGAAGATCATCGAGTTCAATCCGCTGCTGCACTACGTCGACATCGTCCGCGCACCGTTGCTGGGCGCGGATCAAGAACTACACCACTGGGTGGTGGTCATCGTCCTGACCATCGTCGGGTGGACCGTCACCGCATTTGCGATGCGGCAGTACCGGGCCCGGGTGCCCTACTGGGTCTGACGGCTCCGGCCGACGCCGGAGTCGCTCGGGGTGGTGGTAGTCGTTCACGCGGGGTTGGCCGACGTCGAGGTGCGCCGGTGGGATCCACTCGGTCTGGCCGAAGGGGTTTTTGCGGGTGATCCAGCCTCCGTCGGTGACGAGTTTGTTGTCCTTCGGGCAGGCGAAGGCCAGATCATCGATATTCGTGAGTCCGCCCTGGGCCCAGTCCAGGACGGCGTGGTGGGCCTCGGCGCCATAGCCGGGCACGTCACAACCCGGTCGGGTGCAGCCCCGGTCGCGGTCATAGAGGACGATCTGCTGCGACGGGCTGGCCACCCGTTTCGTGCGGCCCAGGTGCAGCACTTCCCCATGGTCGCCGTAGATGACCAGATAGTGGTAGGCGTGGCGGGCCAGCCGCAGCACGTCGAGCACAGGTAGGCGGGTGCCGCCGGCGGTGACCCCGAGCCCGAGTTTCGCTTCGAGTTCGGCCAGGGTGGTGGAGACGATGATGGTGGCCGGCAGGCCGTGGTGTTTACCGAGTTGTCCCGAGGCCAGGATGGCGCGGCCGACGGCGACGAGTGCGTCGTGGTTGCGTTGGGGTTGGGTACGTCCGTCGCGGCGGGCGGCGTCGTCGGTGACCTCGTCGATGCAGGGGGATTCGTCGCCGGGGTTGCAGGCACCCGGTGCGGCCCATTTGGCGTGGATGGCTTCCCAGGTGGCGGCGCCTTCGGGGGTGAAGTAGCCCCAGAATTTGCGGCGGCCGTCGCGTAGTTGGCGGCCGACGTGCATCTCACCTTGGGCCGTCCGGGGTTTCGGGTCGATGGGTGGGCGGCCGTCCTGGTCGAGTTGGCGAAACAGGTCGTCGGCTTCTTTGCGGACTTCATCGGGGCGTTTGCGGCGGGCCAACTGCACCAACTTCGCTTCGGCCTCATCACGCTGGGTCTGGTTGATGTGCCCGGGGAGCTGCTTCAGGAATTCGCGGATCACTGCGACGTGTCCGGTGTTGATCGCGCCGTCGGCTTGGGCCGCGGCGGTGTCGGCCAGCCAGGGCTGCAACGGTTCCCCACTCAGGGCGGTGCGGGGGCCGAGTCGTTCGGCGTCGTCGACGAGTTTGTTGGCCTCGTGGCGGGTGATGCGCAGGATTTCGGCCAGCGCCCGTGGCAGCGTGTCGCCGAGTTCTTTCGGGCTGGAGTGGTGGCGTAGGGCGGCGATCTCGCGGTATTGCAGGGCGGGGAGTCGGTTGAGGATGCGTTGGGTGCGGGCCAGGAAGTCCTTGTGCTGCAGCACTGTGCGTTGGGTGGGTTCGGAGGCCAGCAATGTTGTCACCGCAGCATCGATCGCCTGGAAGGCCCGTGACACGGGGTCTTCCTGCATGGCGGTCGGTGGCGAACTCATACCTACGATGCTGCGCACCTTCACCGACAGACCGGCGCGGCCGAACCCGGATCAAAGCGAAACGAGCCAAGTTGTCCACAGTCCGAACTTCATCCACAGGCTGGCGCCGAATTCACCTCAGCGCCACCGGGAATTGGGACACGGAACGTTCAATGGCCCTATGAGTGAGACAGATACCCAGCCCGCCGTCGTGAGCGAGGCAGTGATCGTTGCCGAGATCGTCGAGGACGACAGCGTCGACTTCGAGGAAGACCAGGAAGACCACGACCTCGACGACGAGTACGACGACGGGGACTCCGAGGACGAGCGCGCCACCCTCGTTCTCCGTGAGGTGATCGAGCGTCAGCTGATCGCCTGCCGGACGCTGAGCACCCGAGTCACCGACGCGGCCACCGATGTGACCGCCACCCTCGTCGAATCCCCCGCGCGGGTGGTCGCCGCGGTGCGCGACGGAGCCACCCTGCCGAGTGCGTTCGGACTGACCGGTGACACGCTGACCGACGCCGCCCTGGAGGCCGGGGGCCGGATCCGAGCCGCGGTGGCCACCTACGTGAACGCGCAGTCGGCGCTACCGAATGCGCTGATCACCGGGACCGCCGAAGTTGCGGGTACCACTGTCCGCGCCCAGGGCTCGGTGGTCTCGTCGGCCTTCGACGCCGCATTCACTGTCGCGTCCGTGGCCACCCGGGGCGCGGACGTCAGAGACAGCTTCGACGAAGAGTGGCAGGGTTTCCTGGCGTCGGTAGCCGCCGCGCGCGACGACGTCGAGGACGCGGTGAGCGTTGCGCGGCAGCGAATCCAGGCTGCACTGCCGGCGCCGGCCGACGAAGGTTAGTCAGCCCGGAACGCCGTCCTCGTCATCGGGCTCCGGCCCGAACACGAACCGCCGGCCGGTGACGTCGTTGGGCGTGATCCGCACGAAGCGCAGCTTCTGGGTGGCGATCCACGGATAGAGCCCGGCGTGTTCGGCGTCCTGGATCTCGTCCGCGGCGAAGAGCACCTTCGCCGTGCCCCGGACGATGACACTCCAGCCCTCGACGACATTGTGGTCGTCGGCCTCGAAGAGCACCTGGTCATTGGTGACGGCGCCGAACAGCTTGGTGCCCTCCGCAGTTCGAAACAGCACGGTGTTGCGCTGCACCACGAAGTTGACCGGGAAGATCTCGGCTCGGCCGTCGACGACCGTCACCAACCTGCCCAGGTGCACACCCGACAGCAGCTGCCAGCTGTCCTGGTCATCGAGGGCGATCACCGGTTCGTCCATGCCCCCATCCTGGCGGAAGTGCCCCGCGCCGGAAAGGGGCGCGGGGCACTCGAGCCGGTGACCAATGTCAGTGCCGGTGCGGGGGCTTGACCCGGGTGCTGACGCTGATCCGGTTCCAGGCGTTGATCACGGTGGCCATGGCGATCACCTGACCCAGTTCCTGCTCGGTGAACGCGGCTGCGGCCCTGGCGTACACCGCGTCGGAGACGTGCCCGCCGCGGGTCAGGTCCGTCATCTCCTCGGTCAGTGCCAACGCGGCCTGTTCCTGCTCGGTGTACAGGTCACCGGCTTCCTCCCACGCCGCGAGCAGGTAGAGGCGCTGCTCGGTCTCGCCCTGTTTGCGGGCGTCGTGGGTGTGCATGTCCAGGCAGAACGCGCAGTGGTTGAGCTGCGAGGCGCGGATCTTGACGAGTTCGGCCAGCGTGGGGTCGATGCCTTTGGTGGCCGCCGCGGACAGGGCCATCATGCCCTCGAAAAATTCGGGGGCGACCCGGTTGAGGTTGATGCGGTTGATCTTCTGGGTTTCCAGTACCTGTGTCATGACTCGAATCTAGAACCACAAAGGCCTGTTCAGATGGTTCAATACCGGCATGAGTTCGTGGGCCAATTCGGGGAGCGATCTGCACCTGGACCTGCGCGTCGCCCTGGCACCCGGTACTCGGGGTGTCCGTGAGGTGCTGCTCACCGCGCTGCGTGACGCGGTGCGCTCGGGCCGCCTGACCGCCGGCACGGCGCTGCCGCCGTCTCGCACCCTTGCGGCCGACCTCGGCCTGGCGCGTAACACCGTCGCCGACGTGTACGCCGAGTTGGTGGCCGAAGGGTGGCTGGCATCCAGACAGGGAGCGGGTACCTGGGTGGTCGACTCCGACCACCTCAAACGCCACAGCCTCACCCCGTCGCAACCACGCGGCGCCGTCGGTGCCCCGACACACAACTTCCTGCCCGGCTCACCGGATGTCTCCCAATTCCCGCGGTCGGCCTGGCTGGCCTCCGCCCGGCGCGCCCTGCACTCGGCACCCAACGAGGCGCTGCGAATGGGTGATCCGCGCGGCCGACCGGAGCTGCGCGCAGCCGTCGCCGAATACCTGGCCCGCGCCCGCGGTGTGCGCGTCTCCCCCGATTCCGTGGTGATCACCGCGGGCACCCGACACTCCATCGAGATCCTGGCGAGGCTGTTCGGTCCGGCCCGGCCGATCGCCGTGGAAGCTTACGGCCTCTTCATCTTTCGTGACTGCATCACCGCCTCCGGGGGATCCACGGTGCCCATCGGTTTCGACGAGTGGGGGGCCGATGTCGGCGATCTCGACCACGTGGACACCCCCGCGGTCCTGGTGACCCCGGCACACCACTTCCCCCACGGCGTTCCGCTGCATCCGGGGCGGCGCACCGCCGTGGTGGACTGGGCCGAACGCGCGGACGGCTATGTGCTCGAAGACGATTACGACGGCGAGTTCCGCTACGACCGCCAACCGGTCGGCGCGCTGCAGAGCCTGGACCCGGCGCGGGTGATCTATCTGGGCTCGACGAGCAAGAGCCTGACACCGGTGTTGCGTCTGGGCTGGATGGTGGTGCCCACCGGACTCGTGGACGACGTGGTGGCCGCCGCGGGCGGGCAACAGTTCTACGTCGACGGCATCACCCAGTTGACCATGGCCGACTTCATCGTTGCGGGCAACTACGACAAGCACATTCGACGGATGCGTACCCGCTACCGCCGCCGGCGCGACACCTTGGCGCAGCGGCTTGCCCCGTTCGCGCCGGCGGTGACCGTCAGTGGCTTGTCGGCAGGCCTGCATCTGCTGCTGCTACTGCCGCAGGGCGCAGAACCGGAACTCCTGCGGCGGGCCGGGGAAGCCGGTGTGGGTATCGCCGGCCTCTCGCGACTACGACACCCGTTGGCCGACAGCAGCATTCCGCGGCCCGACGGCGTGGTGGTCAATTTCGGCACACCTGGGGAGCACGCGTTTGCACACGCGGTCGACGCGTTGTGCGCGGTAGTGGCCGGCACGCTGCACTGAAAAGGCGTAGCTCGCTTCCGGACAGCCGGCCGTCAGATGACTCACCGCAGCGAGGCCAACTCCGCATTCATATTGGCTTTGGCCGCGGCCTCCCAGTGCCGGCGCCCCCACGGCGTCCGGAACACACCGGGACCGGCGAGCAGGCTCTCGATCACCTTGACGCGGCCGGCGCGGAACGCGTCGTCGGACACATGGTTGTACTCCTGGCGGATCAGGGCAGAGTTGCGCTGGTACTGCTCCGGCGGCAACGCCATGCCCGCGAGATCGGCGTCCGAGAGTGCCTCGCCGTTGCGATCGCCCGGGGCCGGGTCGTGCTCGACGGTCATCCGGATCAACCGCCCGACCTCGGCCACCAACCCCACCTCGACGCCCAGGGCGGCCAGGTCGGTCTCGGCGAGCTGGGCGCTGAGTTCTTCGTCATCGGGGCGGCCGGCATACACAGCGTCGTGATACCAGGCCGCCAGCCGCACCGCGTCGGCGTCGGTGGCGTGCCCGGTCAGCTCTTCGACGTAGGACAGGATGCCGCCCAGGTGGGCCAGGTCGTGGTAGCGCCGGTGCGGCTCGCTCCAGCGGGCCAGCAGTGCCCGGCCGGTCGCGTGCGCGTCGGCCGAGTGGGTGGTGTGGCGCGCCAACAGGGCGTCCCAGACCTTCAGCAGATCGTGCACGCACTCATTCTTGCAGCAGCCCGGTCGACGATGCGGCGACGAAGGAGCCGGGGAGTCAGGGCCGGGCCGATGAGCCAGCCCGGTCGACGATGCGGCGACGAAGGAGCCGGGGAGTCAGGGCCGGGCCGACGTGCCAGCTAAGCTTCCCCGCGATGGCCGAGCCCCCCATGCCACCGAACCTGAGCCTCGGGACGCAGGTGTGGCGATTCCTGGTGACCGGCGGCCTGTCGGCAATCGTCGATTTCGGCCTCTACCTGGTGTTCCTCGAGCTGGACCTGCACGTCAACCTGGCCAAGACGCTGAGTTTCATCGCGGGCACCACCACGGCCTACCTGATCAACCGGCGCTGGACCTTCCAGGCCACACCCAGCCGGGCCCGGTTCATCGCGGTGATGGTGCTCTACGCGCTGACCTACGCGGTACAGGTCGGCATCAACTATCTCTTCTACACGCAGTGGGACGACAAGCCGTGGCGGGTGCCCGTGGCATTCGTCATCGCCCAGGGCACGGCCACGGTGATCAACTTCATCGTGCAGCGCGCGGTGATCTTCCGGTTGAGATAAGAGCGGTACCCTCTGTCTCGATGTCTGTGACCACCACACGCCAGCTGAGCGGCTGGGGACGCACCGCGCCCTCGGTTGCCGAGGTGCTGTCGACCCCCGACGCCGAAGAGATCATCAAGGCCGTCTCGCAGGCCGGACCGCGCGGTGTGCTCGCCCGTGGCCTCGGCCGCTCCTACGGCGACAATGCGCAGAACGGTGGCGGCCTCGTCATCGACATGCCCGCGCTGAACCGTATCCACTCGGTCGACGCCGACACCGCAACCGTTGACGTCGACGGCGGGGTGAACCTCGATCAGCTGATGAAGGCCGCCCTGCCGTTCGGACTGTGGGTGCCCGTACTGCCGGGCACCCGGCAGGTGACCATCGGCGGCGCCATCGCCTGCGACATCCACGGCAAGAACCACCACAGCGCCGGTAGCTTCGGCAACCACGTGCGCTCGATGGAACTGCTGACCGCCGACGGGCAGGTCCGCCACCTCACCCCCGACGGCGACAACGCAGCCCTGTTCTGGGCGACCGTCGGTGGGAACGGCCTGACGGGCATCATCTTGAGGGCCACCGTCGCGATGACCCCCACCGAGACCGCCTACTTCATCGCCGACGGCGACGTCACCGGCAGCCTCGACGAGACCATCGCCTTCCACAGCGACGGCAGCGAATCCAATTACACGTATTCGAGCGCGTGGTTCGACGCCATCAGCGCACCGCCGAAGCTGGGCCGCGCGGCGATTTCGCGCGGCTCCCTGGCGACGCTGGACCAGCTGCCCGCCAAACTGCGCAAAGACCCGCTGAAATTCGATGC
The DNA here is from genome assembly GCF_059132455.1 of Mycolicibacterium sp. SMGY-1XX. Taxonomy (NCBI): domain Bacteria; kingdom Bacillati; phylum Actinomycetota; class Actinomycetes; order Mycobacteriales; family Mycobacteriaceae; genus Mycobacterium; species Mycolicibacterium sp. SMGY-1XX. The sequence continues at coordinate 202,171 of NZ_CP101139.1, read as the reverse complement.
GCCGCAACTACTCACGCTGCCCGATGTGTTCCCCAACGGTCTGGCCAACAAGTACACCTTCGGGCCCATCGGCGAGCTCTGGTACCGCAAATCCGGCACCTACCGCGGCAAGGTCCAGAACCTGACGCAGTTCTATCACCCACTCGACATGTTCGGTGAGTGGAACCGCGCCTACGGCCCCCGCGGATTCCTGCAGTACCAGTTCGTGGTGCCAGGAGAGGCGGTCGACGAGTTCAAGGCCATCATCGGCGATATCCAGGCCAGCGGGCACTACTCGTTCCTCAACGTGTTCAAGCTCTTCGGCCCGGGAAACCAAGCGCCGCTGAGCTTCCCGATTCCCGGCTGGAACGTGTGCGTCGACTTCCCCATCAAGGCGGGCCTGCACGAATTCGTCACCGAACTCGACCGCCGCGTGCTGCAGTTCGGCGGACGGCTGTACACCGCCAAGGATTCGCGCACCACCGCCGAGACCTTCCACGCCATGTATCCGCGGATCGACGAATGGATCGCGGTGCGCCGCAGCGTCGATCCCGAGGGTGTGTTCGCCTCCGATATGGCCCGACGTTTGGAGCTGCTCTAGATGGTGTTCGACGCAGTAGGTAATCCGCAGGCGATCCTGCTCCTCGGTGGCACGTCCGAGATCGCCCTCGCGATCGGCGAGCGCTATCTGCGTGACGCACCCGCGCGGATCGTGCTGGCCGATCTGCCGGGCCACCCGCGCAAGGACGCCGCCATCGAGCAGTTGCGCGCCGCGGGCGCCAAAGCCGTTGACTGGATCGACTTCGACGCGCTGGACACCGCGAGCCATCCGGCGGTGATCGACGCGGCGTGGGCCGGCGGCGACATCGATGTGGCCGTCGTGGCCTTCGGTCTGCTCGGCGACGCCGAAGAGCTCTGGCAGAACCAGCGCAAAGCCGTACAGATCGCCGGGATCAACTACACCGCAGCGGTTTCCGTCGGTGTGCTGCTCGGCGAGAAGATGCGAGCCCAAGGGTCGGGCCGCATCATCGCGATGAGCTCGGCGGCCGGCGAGCGCGTGCGGCGATCGAACTTCGTGTACGGCTCCACCAAGGCCGGTCTCGACGGTTTCTACCTCGGCCTCGGCGAAGCACTGCGGGAATTCGGTGTGCGGGTGCTGGTGATCCGGCCCGGCCAGGTACGCACGACGACCACGATCGAGCACTGGAAGGCCACCGGCGCCAAGGAAGCCCCGTTCACGGTCGACAAGGAGGACGTCGCCGAGTTGGCGGTCGCCGCGTCGGCCAAGGGCAAGGACCTGATCTGGGCCCCGGGCCCGTTCCGCTTCGTGATGATGGTGCTGCGGCACATCCCGCGCCCCATCTTCCGCAAGCTGCCCATCTGAGATGAGGGCAGCGCTGGCCTCGTCCAGCACAACAACGGCGGCCATCCGCACAGTCGGCGAAATGGCACTGGCGGCGTTGATCGCCGTCGTCGTTTCCGTCGTGTCACTGGCGGCGATCAGCCGCGTCCAGTGGCCGGCGTTCCCTTCCAGCAATCAGTTGCACGCGCTGACCACCGTCGGCCAATTCGCCTGTCTGGCGGCCCTCTTCGCGGCGGGTTGGTTCTGGGTCCGGGGCCGGCGGCGGGTGGCCACCGGTACCGCGCTGGTGTTCCTGCCCGCTTTCGTGGTGGCCACCCTGGGCATGCCGCTGGGGGCCACCAAGCTGTATCTGTTCGGCATCTCCGTCGACCAGCAGTTCCGCACCGAGTACGTGACCCGGCTGGCCGACAGTCCCGCGCTGCAGGACATGACATACGCCGGGTTGCCGCCGTACTACCCGCCGGGCTGGTTCTGGATCGGCGGCCGGGCCGCTGATCTGGCGGGTATGCCGGCGTGGGAGGTCTACAAGCCGTGGGCGGTGACCTCGATCGCGATTGCGGTGGCGCTGGCATTCGTGTTGTGGTCCAAGCTGATTCGCTTCACCTACGCACTGATCGTGACGACGGCGACGGCCGCGGTGACCATCGCCTATGCCTCGCCGGAGCCCTACAGCGCGATGATCACCGTGCTGCTGCCGCCGATCTTGGTGCTGGCGTGGGCAGGGCTGCGCCGGCCCGCGAGACGAGAGAGCGGAACGAGCGCAGCGAGAGACGGGAACGAGTCGAGCAAGTCAGATTCGGACAGGGGCGGGTGGGCCGCCGTGGTTGGCGTCGGGATCTTCCTCGGGATCAGCGCCACCTTCTACACGCTGCTGCTGGGCCTGTCCGCGATGACGGTGACGGGCATGGCCGTTGTGCTGGCGGTCTCCCGGCGCAGCATCGAACCCCTGCGCAGACTGCTCGTCGCCGGGGTGATCGCCATCCTGATCGCCCTGACCACCTGGCTGCCGTTCCTGCTGAGGGCATCGAAGCAACCGCTGTCGGACACCGGCAGCGCCATGCACTACCTGCCCAACGACGGCGCCGTGCTGACGTTCCCGATGCTGCAGTTCTCGCTGCTCGGGGCGCTGTGCATGCTGGGCACCATCTGGCTGATCGTGCGCGCCCGGTCCTCGGTGCGCGCCGGTGCCCTGGCCGTCGGGGTGCTGGCCGTCTATCTGTGGTCACTGCTGTCGATGCTCACCACACTGGCCGGCACCACCTTGCTGTCGTTCCGGTTGCAGCCCACTCTGACCGTCCTGCTGGCCACGGCCGGGGTGTTCGGGTTCCTCGAAGTCAGCCTGGCCGCGGCGGCGCGCTGGGGGCGGCGTCTGATCCCGGTGGCGGCGGCCGTCGGGTTGGCCGGGGCGATGGCGTTCAGCCAGGACATCCCCGACACCCTGCGGCCCGACATCACGGTGGCCTACACCGACACTGACGGTGACGGTGTGCGCGGCGACCAGCGACCGCCCGGCGCGGAGCAGTACTACCGCGAGATCGACGACGCCATCCTGGAGAAGACCGGCCGGCCCCGCAACGAGACCGTGGTGCTGACCGCCGACTACAGCTTCCTGTCCTTTTATCCCTACTTCGGCTTCCAGGGCCTGACCTCGCACTATGCCAACCCGCTGGCCCAGTTCGACGCCCGCTCCGCCGAAATCGAGAGCTGGGCGGAGCTGGACGGCAGCCAGGAGTTCCTGACCGCCCTCGACGAACTGCCGTGGGAACCGCCGACGGTGTTCCTGATGCGCCGCGGCGCCGGATCCGGATCCGGGGCCACCTACACCCTGCGGCTGGCCGAGGACGTCTACCCCAACCAGCCCAACGTGCGGCGCTACACCGTCGAACTGGACTCGGCGCTGTTCGACAGCCCCGAGTTCGACGTGCAGACCATCGGCCCGTTCGTGCTCGCCATCAGAAAGTCACCCTGATGGCCACGCAGTTACGATCTACCTCCGTGACGGACGCGGGGCGCAGTTATCGCACAGCCAAGACCGTCGCCGTCGTCACCGGACTGTTGGGCGCGTTGCTGGCCATCGCCACCCCGTTCCTGCCGATCAAGCAGACCACCGCGGAACTGAACTGGCCGCAAAACGGCGTGCTCGAATCCGTGACCGCGCCGTTGATCGGTTACGTCGCCACCGATCTGACCATCACGGTGCCGTGCCAGGCCGCCGCCGGACTGGCGGGACCGGCCAACGTCAACCGCACGGTGTTGCTGTCCACGGTTCCCAAGCAGGCCCCGCAGGCCGTCGACCGCGGCCTGCTGATCGAACGCGCCAACAACAACCTGGTGGTCGTCGTCCGCAACACCCCCGTGGTCGTCGCCCCGATGAGCGCTGTCCTGGGACCGGATTGTCAGCGGTTGGAGTTCACCGCCCAGGCCGACAAGGTGAGCGCCGAGTTCGTCGGCCTCACCCAGGAGGTCTCCCCCGCCAACACCGGTGACGATCCCGACGCCCCGCTGCGCGGCGAACGCGGCGGGTACGACTTCCGCCCGCAGGTTGTCGGCGTGTTCACCGACCTGTCCGGGCCGGCGCCACCCGGCCTGGAGTTGTCGGCGACCATCGACACCCGCTACAGCAGCGCCCCGACCGTGCTCAAGCTCGTGGCGATGTTCCTCGGTGTCCTGATGACGCTCGTATCGCTGATCGCGCTGCACATCCTCGACACCGCCGACGGGGTGCGCCACCACCGGCTGCTGCCATCGCGCTGGTGGTCGATCACCGGGCTGGACGCCCTCGTGGCCGCGGTGCTGGTGTGGTGGCACTTCGTGGGCGCGAACACCGCCGACGACGGTTACATCCTCACCATGGCCCGCGTCTCCGAGAACGCCGGCTACATGGCCAACTACTACCGCTGGTTCGGCACGCCGGAAGCGCCGTTCGGCTGGTACTACGACCTGCTGGCGCTGTGGGCCCACGTCACCACCGCCAGCGTCTGGATGCGGTTGCCCACCCTCCTGATGGCGCTGGCCTGCTGGTGGATCATCAGCCGCGAAGTGATCCCGCGCCTCGGCGCCGCCGTCAAGCGCAGCCGCGCGGCGGCCTGGACCGCGGCGGGCATGTTCCTGGCGGTGTGGCTGCCCTTGAACAACGGCCTGCGGCCCGAACCGATCATCGCCCTGGGCATCCTGCTGACCTGGTGCTCGGTGGAACGCGCCGTGGCCACCAGCCGGCTGCTACCCGTGGCGGTGGCCTGCATCATCGGCGCGCTGACCCTGTTCTCCGGGCCCACCGGCATCGCCTCGATCGGCGCGCTGCTGGTGGCCGTCGGCCCGCTGCTGACGATCCTGCGCCGCCGCGCCGGCCAGTTCGGGCTGGCACCGCTGCTGGCGCCGATCCTGGCCGCCATCACCGTGTCGGCCATCCTGATCTTCCGCGACCAGTCCTTCGCCGGGGAACTGCAGGCCAGCTCCTTCAAATCCGATGTGGGCCCGAGCCTGGCCTGGTTCGACGAGCACACCCGCTACGAGCGGCTGTTCATGGCCACCCCCGACGGGTCCATCGCCCGACGGTTCGCCGTGCTGGCCGTACTGCTGGCCCTGGCCATCGCCGTGGCGATGTCGTTGCGCAAGGGCCGCATTCCCGGCACCGCGGCCGGACCGAGCCGTCGCATCATCGGTATCACCATCATCTTGTTCCTGGCGATGATGTTCACCCCCACCAAGTGGACCCACCATTTCGGCGTCATCGCGGGGCTGGCCGGTTCACTGGGGGCGCTGGCGGCGGTGGCCGTCACGGCGCACGCCATGAAATCGCGGCGCAACCGCACGGTGTTCGCGGCGATCGTGCTGTTCATGGCGGCACTGTGCTTCGCCAGTGTGAACGGCTGGTGGTACGTGTCCAACTTCGGTGTGCCGTGGTCGAATGCGTTCCCCGAGTATCGGTTCGGGTTCACCACCATCCTGCTCGGACTGTCGGTATTGACACTGCTGGTGGCCGTGTGGATGCACTTCTCCGGCCGCGGCGAAGGGCCCTGGCGGCCCACCCGAGCGGGCCGAATCCTGCATTCGCCGTTGGCGATCGCCGCATGGGCACTGGTCATGTTCGAGGTCGTGTCACTGACCATGGCGATGGTGACGCAGTATCCCGCCTGGACGGTGGGCCGGTCCAACCTCGAAGCGCTGACCGGCAAGACCTGCGGCCTGGCCAACGACGTCATGGTGGAGCAGGATCCCAACGCCGGCATGCTGACCCCCGTCGACGTCCCCCCGGCGGACGCGTTGGGCGCGGTGACCTCAACCGGCTTCTCTCCCAACGGAGTTCCCACCGATGTGTCGCCGGACCCGGTTTCCGACCAGCAGACCAGTGACAACTTCGCCGACGCGGGCGGCAGCTCCGAGGAAACCGGCGAGGCCGGCACCGAGGGCGGTACGACGGCCACCACCGGGATCAACGGTTCCCGGGCCCGCCTGCCCTACGGTCTGGACCCGGCCAGCACGCCGGTGCTGGGCAGCTGGCGTTCGGGAGTACAGCTGCCGGCGTTCCTGCGGTCGGCCTGGTACCAGCTGCCCCCGCGCGAGGAGGCCGGGCCGCTGCTGGTGGTCTCGGCGGCCGGACGTTTCGACGCCGGCGACCTCCAGGTGCAGTGGGCCGGCCCCGACGGGCAAGCCCAAGGCTCGATCGGCTTCGCCGACGTCGGCGCCGCACCGGCCTGGCGCAACCTGCGCGCCCCGCTGGGGGCGATCCCCGCCGACGCCACCCGCATCCGCATCGTCTCCACCGAGGACGACCTGGCGCCGGACCACTGGATCGCGGTGACCCCGCCCCGGATTCCGGAACTGCAGAGCCTGCAGCAGGTGGTCGGCTCCGAGGATCCGGTGCTGCTGGACTGGCTGGTCGGCCTGGCGTTCCCGTGCCAGCGTCCGTTCGGCCATCAGAACGGTGTCACCGAGGTGCCGCGTTGGCGCATCCTGCCGGACAGGTTCGGCGCCGAGGCCAACTCGCCGGTGATGGACTACCTGGGCGGCGGGCCGCTGGGCATTTCCGAGCTGCTGTTCCGGGCCGAGACCGTGCCCACTTATCTGCAGGACGACTGGTCCCGCGACTGGGGTGCGCTGCAGCGGCTGGTGCTGTTCTATCCGGGTGCCGAGCCCGCACGGCTGGACCTGGGCAGCGAAACCCGTAGCGGGTTGTGGAGCCCGGCACCGCTTCGACTGTCTTGAGTCGGGCCCGGTCGGCGACACAATCCCCTGTAGGGCCGACCACACAAGTACGTCGCCTACCATCGAGCCTCGTGCCCGCACACCGCTTAGCCCGTCTCATCGCTGTCATCGCGGGTATCGCCGGGCTGGTTCTGTGCGCGCTCGTGCCGCTGTTGCCGGTCAGACAGACCACCGCCACCGTGCTGTGGCCGCAGGGTCTCGGGCCTGACGGCTTCGTCTCCGACGTCACCGCGCCGCTGGTGTCGGGCGCCCCGCAAGCGCTGGACATCTCGATCCCCTGCCTGGCCGTGGCCACCCTGCCCGCCGCCGGCGGCGTCGTGGTGTCCACCGTCCCCTCCGGCGGTATCGACGCCGGCCGCAACGGCCTGTTCGTCCGCGCCAACACCGAGACCGTCGTGGTCGTCGTCCGGGACACCGTGGCCGCCGTCGCACCGCGCCAAGCCGTCGAGACCGGTGCCTGCAGCGTCATCCACGTCTGGGCCAACATCGGCGGTGTAGGCGCCGACTTCGTCGGCATCCCCGACGCCACCGGCGCCGAGCCCGCGGAGAAACGCCCCCAGGTGGCCGGGCTGTTCACCGATCTCGAGGTGGCACCGCAAGAAGGGCTGTCGGCGCGCGTCGACATCGACACCCGGTTCATCACCTCCCCGACCGCGCTGAAACTGATCGCGATGATCCTGGGGGTGGGCTGCGTCATCGCCTCCGTGGTGTCGCTCGCGCTGCTGGACCGCCGGGTTCGGCGAGCGGCGTTTTTCCGCGAGCAAGAGGCCCGGCGGCGTGGGATCCGCCGGGTTCGGCGAGCGGCGTTTTTCCGCGAGCCGGGCCGCTGGCGCTTCCTCCGCGTGGGCATCGCCACCTGGGTCGCCGATATCGGCGTCATCGGCACGTTGCTGCTGTGGCACATCATCGGCCCCGTCTCCAACGACGACGGCTACAACCTCACCATCGCCCGGATCTCGTCGGAAGCCGGATACTCCGCCAACTACTACCGCTACTTCGGCGCCACCGAGGCACCGTTCGACTGGTACCAGTCGGTGCTCGGCCACCTGGCCGCGATCAGCACCGCCGGGATCTGGATGCGGCTGCCGGCACTGCTGGCGGGCATCGGTACCTGGCTGGTGCTGAGCCGGTGGGTGATCCCGCGGCTGGGCCGGCGGATGGCGGCCAACCGGGTCACGGTGTTCACCGGTGCCGCGGTGTTCCTGGCGAGCTGGCTGGCCTTCAACAACGGACTGCGCCCAGAACCGCTGATCGCGTTCGGCACCGTGCTGGTCTGGATGCTGATCGAGAACAGCATCGCCACCCGACGGCTGTGGCCGGCCGCGATCGCGATCGTGGTCACCGTCTTCTCCGTCACCCTGGCCCCGCAGGGTCTGGTGGTCCTCGCGCCGCTGCTGGTCGGCGCCCGCGCCATCGCCCGCATCGTCGCCGCCCGCCGCGCCACCCACGGGGTCCTGCCGCAACTGGCGCCGCTGCTGGCGTCGGCCTCACTGCTGTTCGTGGTCGTGTTCCGCGACCAGACCCTGGCCACCGTCGCCGAGTCGGCCCGCATCAAGTACGTCGTCGGCCCCACCATCGCCTGGTACCAGGACTTCCTGCGGCCGTACTTCCTGACCGTCGAGGACAGCATCGACGGTTCCCTGACCCGGCGCTTCGCCTTCTTCGTGCTGATGTTGTGCCTGTTCGGGGTGCTGGCGGTGCTGTTGCGCCGCGGCGGAGTCCCCGGTGCGGCCAACGGGCCGGTGTGGCGCCTGCTGGGCACCACCTTTGTGGGCCTGCTGCTGCTGACCTTCACCCCCACCAAATGGGCCATCCAGTACGGCGTCTTCGCCGGCCTGACCGGTGCGCTGGGCGCGGTGACGGCCTTCGCGTTCTCCCGGGTGGGACTGCACAGCCGACGCAACCTGGCGCTGTACGTCACCGCCCTGCTGTTCGTGCTGGCGTGGGCGACGTCGGGCTGGAACTCCTGGTTCGACGTCGGCAACTACGGCGTGCCGTGGTTCGACCGGCCCCCGGTGATCGCCGGCCGGCCCGTGACGTCGATGTTCCTGGTGCTGGCCATCCTCGGCGGACTGCTGGCGGCGTGGCTGCACTTCCGCATGGACTACGCCGGGCACACCGAGGTCAAGAACAACAAACGCAACCGGGTGCTGGCGTCGACGCCACTGCTGGTCGTCGCGCTCATCATGGTGGTCCTCGAGGTGGGCTCGATGCTCAAGGGCGCCGCGCAGCGCTATCCGGCCTACACCAACGCCTCGGCCAACGTGGCCGCGTTGACGGGCCGCAGCTGCGCCCTGGCGGATGCGGTGTTGGTGGAGAAAGACACCAATGCTGGGATGTTGACCCCGGTCCCCGGCCAGCAGTTCGGCGAATACGGGCCACTCGGCGGTGAGGACCCGGTGGGCTTCAACCCCAACGGCGTCAGCGATTCACTGGATCCCGTCGAACCGACCTCCATCAAACCGGGCACCCCGAACTCGGACGGCTCGCCCAACAAGCCGAACGTCGGCTCCGGCTACCAGGCCGGCACCGGCGGCGGCTACGGCCCTGAAGGTGTCAACGGATCCTCGGTGTTCCTGCCGTTCGGCCTCGACCCGGCCACCACGCCGGTGATGGGCAGCTTCGACGAGAACACCGTGGCCGCCGAAGCCACGTCGGTCTGGTACGAACTGCCGCCCCGCACCGAGGACCGGCCCCTGGTCACCGTTGCCGCGGCCGGCGCCATCTGGAGCTTCAACGAAGAGGGCGAATTCAGCTATGGCCAGAACCTCAAGCTGCAGTGGGGTATCCGCGGCCCCGACGGTCAGTTCACCGAACTCGACGAAGTGGGACCCATCGACGTCGCGATGCAGCGGGCCTGGCGCAACCTGCGGTTCCCGCTGTCGTGGGCGCCGGCCGAGGCCAACGTCGTCCGCATCGTCGCCGACGACCCCAACCTCAGCGAAGACCAATGGTTCGCGTTCACCCCGCCCCGGGTGCCGGTGCTCGAAACCGCTCAAGATTTCCTGGGCGACGAGACCCCGGTGCTGATGGACATGGCCGTGGCCGCCAACTTCCCCTGCCAGCGCCCGTTCTCAGAACACCTGGGCGTGGCCGAACTACCGGAGTACCGCATCCTGCCCAACTTCAGTCAGATGCAGGCATCGTCGAACCTCTGGCTCAGTGCGCAGGACGGTGGCCCCTTCCTGTTCATCCAGGCGCTGCTGCGCACATCCACCATCCCGACCTATCTGCGTGACGACTGGTACCGCGACTGGGGCTCCATCGAGCGCTACGACCGGGTGGTGCCCGCCGACGAGTCGCCGACGGCCGAGATCGAGCAGGGCTCCGAGCGGGTGTTCGGGTGGAGCCGGTCCGGACCGATCCGGGCGCTGCCATGAGGGACTCCGCGGTGAGAGACGAGGTGAAGACCGCCCGCTGGGTCGCGATGATCGCCGGCCTGCTGGGCTTCCTGTTCGCGGTGGCCACCCCGCTGCTGCCGGTGACGCAGACGACCGCGACGTTGAACTGGCCACAGAACGGCCAGATGACCAATGTGACGGCGCCGTTGATCTCGCAGGTGCCGGTGTCGATGACGGCGACGGTGCCGTGCGAGGTTATCCGGGGCCTGCCCGCCGACGGCGCGATGGTGCTGGGCACCGCCCCCGCCGACGGCAAACAGGCCGCGCTCAACGGTCTGTTCGTCAACGTCACCGACGAACGCGTCGACGTCACCGACCGAAACGTCGTGGTGGCCAGCGTCTCCCGCGAACGTGTCGAGTCGCCCGCCTGCGAGCGCATCGAGATCACCTCCTCCGAGGACGGCACGTTCGCCGAGTTCGTCGGCCTCGATCAGGTGACCGGCCCCGACCGTGGGCAGCCGCAGCGCACCGGTTTTGCCGACCCCAACCTGCGCCCGGCGATCGTCGGGATGTTCACCGACCTGACCGGGCCCGCGCCGCCCGGGCTGTCGGTGTCGGCGGACATCGACACCCGCTTCACCACCACCCCCACCACCTTGAAGCTGGTCTCGATCCTGCTGGCCGTCGCCTCGACCGTCATTGCGCTGCTTGCGTTGTGGCGGCTGGACCGCATCGACGGCCACCGGATGCAGCGGCTGATCCCGACGCGCTGGCGCACGTTCACCGCCGTCGACGTCACGGTGGTGGGTGCGTTCCTGGTCTGGTACGTGGGCGGGGCGAACTCGTCCGACGACGGCTACATCCTGCAGATGGCCCGCGTCGCCGACCACGCCGGCTACATGTCGAACTATTTCCGCTGGTTCGGCAGCCCCGAGGATCCCTTCGGCTGGTACTACAACCTGCTGGCGCTGATGACCCAGGTGAGCACCGCTTCGATCTGGATGCGGCTGCCCGATCTGGTGTGTGCCCTGGTGTGCTGGCTGCTGCTGTCGCGGGAAGTGTTGCCGCGTCTGGGTCCCGCCGTCGCAACCAGCAGGCCCGCCCTGTGGGCCGCCGGTTTTGTGCTGCTGGCGGCGTGGATGCCGTTCAACAACGGACTGCGCCCCGAAGGGCAGATCGCCACCGGCGCGCTGATCACTTACGTCCTGATCGAACGCGCCGTCACCTCGCGGCGACTGCTGCCCGCCGCGCTGGCCATCATCAGCGCCGCGTTCACCCTCGGTATCCAGCCCACCGGCCTGATCGCCGTGGCCGCACTGCTGGCCGGCGGCCGCCCGATCCTGCGGATCATCGCCCAGCGCCGACAGCTGGTGGGCACGTGGCCACTGCTGCTGCCGCTGCTGGCCGCGGGCACCGTGATCCTGCCGGTGGTGTTCGCCGACCAGACCCTGGCGACGGTGTTGGAAGCCACCAGGATTCGCACGGAGATCGGCCCCAGCCAGGAGTGGTACACCGAGAACCTGCGCTACTTCTACATGATCCTGCCCACCGTCGACGGTTCACTGTCGCGCCGGTTCGGCTTCCTGATCACCGCGTTGAGCCTGCTCGCCGCGATGTTCATCATGTTGCGGCGCAAGCGGGTTCCCGGCGTGGCCCGCGGCCCGGCCTGGCGGCTGATGGGCATCATCTTCGCCACGGTTTTCTTCCTGATGTTCGCGCCCACCAAGTGGGTGCACCACATGGGCCTGTTCGCCGCGGTGGGCGCGGCCATGGCGGCGCTGACGACGGTGCTGGTGTCCCCGACCGTGGTGCGCTGGGCCCGCAACCGGATGGCGTTCCTGGCGGCCGTGTTGTTCATCCTGGCGCTGTGCTGGGCCACCACCAACGGCTGGTGGTACGTCTCCAGTTACGGTGTGCCGTTCAACAATTCGATGCCGAAGATCGGCGGCCTCACGATCAGCACGATCTTCTTCGTGCTGTTCGCGGCGGCCGCGCTGTATGCGCTGTGGTTGCACTTCGCGCCGCGTGACCGTGGAAACGGCCGGTTCGCGCGGGCCGTGACCAAGGCCCCGATCCCGGTGGTGTCCGGGTTCATGGTCGTGGTGTTCGTGGCCTCCATGGCGATCGGCGTGGTGCGGCAGTACCCCACCTACTCCAACACCTGGTCGAACCTGCGGGCGTTCACCGGCGGCTGCGGCCTGGCCGATGACGTGCTGGTGGAACCGGATTCCAACGACGGTTTCCTGGCCCCGCTGCCCGGCGACTACGGTGCATTGGGCCCGCTCGGCGGCGTGGACCCGGTGGGCTTCTCCCCCGGCGGGGTGCCCGATCGGATTGTCGCCGAGACCATTCGGCAGCCGTTCCCGATGCCGGGCACCGACTATGACTGGGATGCCCCGAGCGAGCTGGACTCCCCCGGTGTCAACGGCTCCACGGTGCCGCTGCCCTACGGACTGGATCCGGCACGGGTACCGGTGGCCGGCTCCTACACGCAGGGAGCCCAGCAACAGAGCATCCTGAACTCGGCCTGGTATCAGCTGCCGCCCCGCGACGACGCGCACCCCCTGGTGGTCGTCACGGCCGCCGGCACCATCACCGGAAACAGCCTGTTCAACGGCCGCACCGAGGGCCAGGCTGTCGAATTGGAATACGCCACAACGGGTCCCGACGGCGCGCCGGTGCCCGCGGGCCGGGTGGAGCCCTACGACCTGGGCCCCGTCCCGTCGTGGCGCAACCTGCGCTACGACCGCTCGGAGATCCCCGATGACGCGACCGCGGTGCGGATCGTCGCCGAGGACCTGTCGCTGACCCCCGGTGACTGGGTGGCCGTGACACCGCCGCGGGTGCCGGAGCTGCGCTCGATCCAGGAGTACGTCGGCTCCGAGCAGCCGGTGCTGATGGACTGGGCGGTGGGCCTGGCGTTCCCGTGCCAGCAGCCGATGCTGCACGCGCACGGCGTGACCGAGGTGCCGAAGTTCCGGATCACCCCGGACTACAACGCCAAGCGCAACGACACCGACAGCTGGGAAGACGGGATGAACGGTGGCCTGCTGGGCATCACCGATCTGCTGCTGCGGGCCCAGGTGATGTCGACCTACCTGTCGCGGGACTGGGGCCGGGACTGGGGTTCGCTGCGCCGGTTCGACACCATCGTCGACGCGGACGTGGCCACCTTGGACTTCGGCACCACCACCCACTCCGGGCTGTACTCACCGGGGCACATCCGGATCGGCCCGTAGTCACGCTGCTGGGAGATGGCGGGTCAGCGGAGGTTGTCAGCTGAGTGTGTGACGATGACCTTGCCGGCCTTGGCTTTACCGCTCTCGACGTAGGCGAGGGCGTCGAGAGTCTGGTCGAAGCCGAAGGTGGTGTCGATGACGGGCCGTAGATGTCCCGCGTCGTACAACTCGGCAAGCTTGCGGAGCTGTGCACCGCTGGCGTGCATGAAGAAGAACCCGTAGCGCACGCCCAGCTTCTTGGCTGCCCTGCGGACCTTGAGGCTCAGGAGCGACAGCACGAATTCGAACGGCTTCGGTGCGCCGAGTTGTCGGGCGAAGCCGGCGTCGGGCGGGCCGGCGACACCGATCACCACGCCTCCGGGCTTGAGCACGGTCAGCGACTTCGCCAGATTTTCTCCGCCCAGGGAGTCCACCACGACGTCGTATCCGGACAGGATCTCGGCGAAATCCTGCGTGCGGTAATCGATGACGACGTCGGCTCCGAGGTCGCGGACCAGTTGCGCTCTGGCACCGCTGACAGTGGTCGCCACGTGTGCGCCGAGATGCTTGGCCAGTTGGATGACGGTTGATCCCAGTCCTCCGGCACCGGCGTGGATCAGGATTTTCTGCCCGGGTTCGATGTGCGCCACATCGACCAGGATCTGCCAGGCGGCCAGCGCAACCAGAGGAACCGCGGCCGCCTCCTGCAGCGACAAGGCAGTCGGCTTGAGCGCAACGTCGTCCTGATCGATGGCGATGTACTCGGCGAAGGTCCCGATGCGGAGGTCACGGGGACGTGCGTACACTTCATCGCCGACGGCGAAATCAGTTACCTCGGAACCGATCTCGGTGACCACACCGGCAACGTCATGGCCGAGCACGAAGGGCGGCTTGTACTTCAGGAGTTGTTTGAACTCACCGTTGCGGACCATGCTGTCCAGCGGATTGATGCTCGCGGCAACCACTTTGACGAGAACATCTCGACGTCCGGCCTTGGGCTCGGGCACCTCGGCGGCGCGGATCCCGTCCTTGCCGTACCGGTTCACGACGAATGCCTTCATGAGATCTCCCCTTCGAGGAGCAGTTGCGCGTTGAGGATTCCGGACCGGAGTACGCCGTCGGACATGTCACGGTCGGAGACCGCCCGTGCGATCTGCATGGTGGCGACCAGGGTGGTGATCAGTCCCAGCGCGGTGGTGCGCGCGGCGGACGGGTCCTCTGGCGCCAGGGCGGTCGCGATCACATCGATGATGGACTGCATCCCCTGGGTGTAGGCATCGCGGACCGCGTCACCGCACCGGCCGATCTCGTCCAGCAGCGCAGCGTTGGGGCAGCCAGTGCTGGGGTCGTCGCGATGCTGCGGCGACAGGTACCCGCGCACGAACTGCTCCAGGGCCGCCCTGCCCTGGGGTAACGCGGCGAGGACGGCGCGCTGGGCTTCCAGTTGTTCGGCCACCACGTGGGCGACGAGGTCGTCCTTCGACTCGAAGTGGGCGTAGAACGCACCATTGGTCAGCCCCGCATCGGTCATCAGCGCGGCGATACCGGAGCCGTCGATGCCGTCGCGCTTCAGACGTCGGCCCGCGGTCTCCAGGATCCGCTGCCGGGTGTGGGCTTTGTGCTTTGTGTCGTACCTCGCCACTGTCGACCTCCCGATTCGCTTGACCAACCATAACAGTTATCTTACAGTCATAATATTACAGTCGTACGCCAATTCTCGAGGACGGACCGCTCCATGCCTTCACCGCACGATCCACTGCCGCTGCCCTGCGGGCAGGTCCTCCCGAACCGGCTGATGAAGGCCGCAATGAGTGAAGCGCTCTCCGATGCTGCGCACACACCGGATGCACGCCTGGAGCGGCTCTACCGCACGTGGAGTCGAGGCGGATACGGGTTGCTGATCACCGGCAACGTGATGGTCGACCGCACCCAGCTGGGCGAACCCGGCAACGTGGTGATCGAGGACGACCGCGACTCAGAGGCTCTCAGCCGGTGGGCAAAGTCCGCCCACGACGGCGGTGTGCCAATCTGGGTTCAGCTCAATCACCCAGGGCGGCAATCGAACCCGCTGGCGCTGGGCCACATTCCGGTCGCCCCGAGCGCGGTGCCGATGAGCCTGCCCGGTTCACCCACGCCGCGCGAGCTGACCTCGGCCGAGATCGTGGACATCATCGAGCGGTTCGTCACGGCGGCCGTGGTCTGCGAGACAGCCGGGTTCGACGGCGTTCAGATCCACGCCGCGCACGGCTACCTGGTCACGCAGTTCCTGTCACCGCTGACAAACCTGCGCACTGACGAGTGGGGCGGCGACCCGCGACGACGGATGCGATTCCTCCTCGAGATCGTCCGTCGCATCCGCGCCCGGGTATCACCTGCCTTCGCACTCAGCGTGAAGCTCAACTCCGCGGACTTTCAGCGCGGCGGATTCAGCGAGGAGGAATCACGCGACGTGGTCGCGGCCCTGGCCGGAGAAGGCCTCGACCTGATCGAGATCAGCGGCGGCAACTATGAGTCACCGGCCATGTCGGGTTCGGCCGCCGCCAGCACCCGCGACCGCGAGGCGTACTTCCTCGACTACGCGCGCACCGTACGGCAGCTGGCCGGCGACGTGCCGCTGGCCGTGACCGGCGGGTTCCGCTCTGCCACGGCCATCGCAGACGCGCTGCGCGCCGGTGACTGCGACGTGGTGGGACTCGCCCGCCCGACGGTGACGACCCCCGACGCCGCGGCAGCTCTCCTGTCGGACCGCATCGGAGTGCTGCAGACCCGGGAGTTGCGTTACGGGATGCGCCGCGCGCTGGGCAGATTCGTCGACGTCAAGGCACTCGACGGGGTACTCAACATCAGCTGGAATACCGACCAGCTGCACCGCCTTGGCGCGGGCCACGAGCCGGACCTCAACCGAGGTCGCCTGGCCACGACGGTGGCCATGCTCCGGCGCAACGGCCGCTCATCCTTGCGTCCCAAGCGGGGCATCCGGTGACACGTCAGTCCTACGACGTGGCCGGCAAGGTCGTCCTCATCACCGGTGGGACCGGTGGAATCGGCAGTGCCACCGCCCGCGAACTGCTCCGCCGGGGCGCCAAGGTGGCCATCGTCGACGTCGACCCCGACACACCAAGCATCGCCGCGCACATGTCGCCGCACTCGGCTTTCGGAGCGGTCGCGGACGTCCGGGTGCGATCCACACTCGACCACGCCGTCGCCGGCGTCGTCGAGCACTTTGGGCGGATCGACGTCGCCATCGCCAACGCCGGCATCCTTTCCCGCGCCGCCACCCTGCGCACCACACCGGCATCGTCGCTCGAGTCCGTGCTCGCGGTCAACGTCACCGGCGTCGTCAACACGATCCAGGCCGCCATGGATCAGGTCGTCACCCACCACGGCCAATTCGTCCTCATCAGTTCGGTGTTCGCGTTCCTCAACGGAATGGGAACCATCCCCTACGCGATGAGCAAGGCCGCCGTCGAACAACTCGGCCGCGGGCTGCGCATCGAACTCGCCGCGTATGGCGTGTCGACGACGGTCGCCTACTTCTCCCTCATCAACACCGACATGATCAGACACGGTGTGGACGGGGACCAGATCGTCGATGAACTCCTGGCGGCCCTGCCGCGGCCGTTGCTCAAGCGCCTCCAACCCGAGACGGCCGCAACGGCACTCGCCGACGGGCTCAGCCGCCGTTCCCCGCGCGTCATGGCACCGGGCAGATGGATACCCATCTCGGTGCTGCGTGGACTCGTCGCCCCGGCCCTGGATCCGCGCCTGGTCCGCAACCGTCGCACGCAGGCCGCACTGGCCGAACTCGACGCCCGAACACACACCGCACCCTGACAGAACGCACGAGAGGCACGACATGACCACCTGGAAAGACACGCCGAATCGCACCATCGAGGTCGACGGCGTTCCGTTCGCCTACCGCGAACTCGGTACCGGCTCAGACGTTCCGGTGGTGTTCCTGCACCATCTGACCGCAGTCCTCGACGACTGGGACCCGCGCGTGGTCGACGGCATCGCCGGCCACCACCGCGTCATCGCCTTCGACAACCGCGGAGTCGGGGGCAGTGGCGGATCGGTGCCACCCACCGTCGAGCAGATGGGCACCGACGCCATCGCGTTCATCCGCGCGCTGGGCCTCGACAAGGTTGATCTGTTCGGGTTCTCACTCGGCGGCGGTGTCGCTCAGATGGTGGCGCTACAAGCACCGGATCTCGTCCGTCGGATGATCCTGGCCGGCACCGGTCCTCGCGGTGGCGGCGGTATCGACAAGATGGCCACCATTGTCGGCGGCGCGTATGCCAAGGCAATACTGACTCGCAGCGACCCCCGAAACTTCCTGTTCTTTCCCCGTACTCCCGAGGGCAAAAAAGCCGCAGCCGACTACTTCGGCCGACTCGAGGAACGCAGCCGCCACCGGGACAAGAAGATCTCCATCCAGGCCGGCGTCGCCCAGGTCAAGGCCATCCGGCACGCCGGCCGGAGCAAGCCTGACGATCTCTCGGTCATCACCGCACCCGTCTTCGTCGCCAATGGCGACCACGACCTCATGGTCGACAGCGCCCATTCCGCCGATATGGCACGCCGACTTCCCAACGCCCAGTTGAAGATCTATCCCAACTCAGGACACGGCGGAGTGTTCCAACACCACGAAGAGTTCGTGCCCGAAGCACTGCAATTCCTCGCCAACTGAGCATCCCCACCCACCAGGAGACACCGTGACCACCACTTCGTACAGTGCCGCACCGGCACGCACCGTGACCGCCGGCGGGGTCACCTACGCCTACCGGGAACTTGGACCCAAAGGTGGCATCCCCGTCGTCTTCCTCACCCACCTCGCCGCCACACTCGACAACTGGGATCCGCGCGTCATCGACCCGATCGCCCGCACACACCACGTCATCACCGTCGACAACCGCGGAGTCGGAGCCTCCACCGGCACGGTCCCCGACACCATCGAGTCGATGGCCGACGACGCCTACACCTTCATCACCGCGCTTGGTTTCACTGCCGTCGACATCCTGTCCTTCTCCCTCGGCGGGATGGTCGCCCAGGCACTGGTGCTCAAACACCCCGAACTGGTTCGCAAGCTCATCCTGGCCGGGACCGGTCCGGCAGGAGGCAAGGGAATCGACAAGGTAGCCGGCACAACCTATTTCGACACACTGAGAGCCACCCTGACCGGCAAGGATCCCAAGGAGTTCCTCTTCTTCAACCGCGACGACATCGGCAAACGAGCCGCCCGCGCTTTCGTCCGACGTCTCGAGGAACGCACCCACGACAGGGACGCAAAGATCAGTGTGAAGGCCTTCCGAACCCAACTGAAGGCCATCAAACGCTGGGGGCGGGCCACCCCCGCCGACCTGTCGAGCATCCGCCAGCCCACCCTCATCGTCAACGGCGACAACGATCGCATGGTGCCGTCGGTGCTCTCCGAGGACATGCACCGCCGAATCGCCGGATCCACACTCGTCATCTACCCCAACTCCGGGCACGGCGGAATCTTCCAGTACCACCAGGAATTCACCGCCGAAGCGCTTGCCTTCCTGGCGTGACTGCTTCTTTCGTCCCGTCCATCAACCAACACCACCACCAGGAGCCTGAAGTGACCGACCTCAAGGGCCAGACCGTCCTCGTCACCGGAGCCAACCGCGGTATGGGCCGCGAGTACATCACCCAACTGCTCGATGAGCGCGGCGTGGCCAAGGTGTACGCGACCGCGCGCAATCCGGAGACCATCAACATCACCGATGCCCGCGTCGTCCCACTGCGCCTGGACGTCACCGACGCCGCATCCGTCGCCGCGGTATCCGACGCAACCCCCGACGTCGGGGTGCTGATCAACAACGCCGGCCTCCTGCGCGGCGCCTCGGTACTCTCGGCCGACACCACCGCCTTGCGAGAAGAGTTGGAGACCAACCTGTTCGGGCCGCTGGCGATGGCGTCGGCGTTCGCCGACCGGATCGCCGACCGCAACGGCGCGATCGTCAACGTCTCCTCGGTGCTGGCCTGGTGGCCGGTCGGCGCCAGCTACGGCGTCACGAAGGCCGCGTTGTGGAGCGCCACCGATTCCATGCGCCTCGAACTGGCGTCCCGCGGTGTGCAGGTGATGGGCGTCTACGTGGGGTTGGTCGACACCGACATGGCGTCCTTCGCCGGCGACAGCCCCAAATCCTCACCGGTGGAGGTGGTGCGTCAGGTACTCGACGGCCTGGAGTCAGGCGCCGAGGAGGTGCTCGCCGACGAGATGACCCGCCAGGTCCGCGCCCAGCTCGGCACACTGATCCACGATCGCTGATCCGCGCCGGCAGTTGATCGACATCTCATCGGCCGCGACGGCCCGGCTGGGACGACAACAGTGGGCCGAGCTGAGCACCCTCACGTTTAACGCAAACGAAACCCGGCCAACAGCGCCGTAACGCGCCCCGCTCCTAACGTTCGGTGTGATCACACATCACGAACGCTGAAGGAGCGCGGTGCATCCTCATCCGATTCAGGTGGCGACGGTGGGCGACGAGGTCTACCGCCGGCTGCGCGCTGCCATCACCGCGGGCACCGTCGCGCCGGGCACCAAGATCTCCATCCGATCGCTGGCCGACGCGTTCTCGGTCAGCACCATGCCGGTGCGAGAAGCATTGCGCCGCTTGGAATCCGACGGACTGGTCGTCTTCGGCCGCCGCGTCATCACGGTCAGCAACATGTCCGCCGAGCAGGTCACCCAGGTGTTCCGCATCCGCCTGCAACTCGAGACCCTGGCCAGCGAATGGGCCATCGCCCAAGTCACCGACGACGACGTCGCCGACCTGCGCGACATCCTGGCCAAAATGGACCGCGACGACATCGGCGTCGACGAATGGCGTTCCCTCAACCAGGATTTCCACCGCCGCTTCTACGACTGCGCCCGCAGTCCCGACCTGCTGGACCTGATCGGCCGGGTCTGGGACAAGGTCGAGCCCTTCATGGCGATCTACGCCTCCACCGTCGAAGACTTCACCGAGGCGCACCGCCAGCACCTGGAGATCCTCGACGCCATCGCCGCCCGCGACACCTACACGCTGCTGCTCAAAACCGCCGAACACTCCGACTACACCTCGCGGACCGTCACGGCCGCCCTCTCCCAGAAGGACCAATCATGAACGACGAGTACGAATCCGTTCCCGTCCCGGCCGCCGCCCGCCGGTCGCTGTTCTCGGTGGCCAGCGTGTGGGCCGGTTTCCCGATGATCATCACCGCGGCCGTCACCGGCGCCACCCTGGTGCACGGACTCGGTTTCGGGGGCGGGATGGCCGCCATCGGGCTCGGCAACCTGTTGCTGTTCCTCTACGTCGGCACCCTGAGCATGCTGGCCGCCCGCACCGGGCGGAACTTCTCCCTGCAAGCCAGCGAGACCTTCGGCCGCACCGGCTACGTGGTGTGCTCCGGGCTGCTGTCCACCCTGGTGCTCGGCTGGTTCGCCGTGCAGACCGGTCTGGTGGGCGAGAGTGTGGCCGGCGCGTTCGAGGTGAACAAGACGGTGATCGTGCTGATCGCCGGGGTGTTGTTCACACTGTTCACCCTGCTGGGCATCCGCGCGCTGTCGCTGATCGGGCAGATCTCGGTGCCGCTGTTCCTGATCCTGGGGATCGTCGCCGCCGTGCGGGCCGCCGGCGACAGCTCGGTGGACATCCTGGGCTACGCCGGTGACCCGTCGATGGGCCTGGCCCTCGGCGTGGGAGTGACGCTGGTGTTCGCCCTGTTCGCCGACTCCGGCACCATGACAGCGGATTTCACGCGGTGGGCGCGCTCACCGCGCGATGCCTGGATCGCGACGGCCGCCGCCTTCCCGGTCGGCAACGGTATCGCCATGGTGATCGGCGGGTTCATCGCCGCAGCGGCCGGCGGCTCCGGTGATGTCTTCAGCATCCTGGCCGAGGGCGGCGGCGTGCTGGCCGTGATCGCCGTGCTGTTTCTGTTCATCAACCTCGGCTCGGTGTGCACCCACTGCCTCTACAACGCCGCCGTCGGCTGGTCGACCATCCTGGGCAGCCGGATGCGGATCCTCACCGCGGTCCTGGGCGTCATCGGCATCATCGCTGCGACAGCGGGGATCTGGGACTTCTTCATCAACTGGCTCAACCTGCTCGGCATCATCGTCCCGCCGATCGGCGCCATCCTCATCGTCGACCAGCTACTGGCGCGGCGCACCGTCACCGGCGCGACCCCTGCCTTCCGGTGGCAGCCGTTCCTGGCGTGGGCCATCGGGTCCGGCGCCGCCCTGCTGGTCGACAAGCAGGCACCCCAGTTGAGCACCGTCGTCGTCGGCCTCATCACCGCCGGAGTGGCCATCGCCGTGCTCAACCGCCTCACCACCGACACCGCATCGTCTGCACCCGTCACCGAAGGAGCCCTGCGATGAGCTTCGACGAACTCACCATCACCGACCTGCACAACGGATTTCGTTCCGGCACCATCACCGCCGTCGCCGTCACGCAGTGGTACCTCGACCGGATCGCCGAATCGCAGCTCAACGCCGTCGTCTCGGTCAACCCCCACGCACTGGCCGAGGCCACCGCGGCCGACGAACGTTTCGCCGCCAACGGCGTCACCGGTCCGCTGCACGGCGTGCCCGTGCTCGTCAAGGACCAGGCCGAAACTGCAGGCATCCCCACCAGTTTCGGCTCCCAGCTGTTCGCCGGTTACCTGCCCGAGCAGGACGCCACCGTGGTGCAACGACTGCGTGCCGCCGGCGCGGTGATCCTGGCCAAGACCACCATGTGCGATTTCGCCGCCGGCTGGTTCTCGTCGTCGTCGCGCACCGGGCACACCTCCAATGCCTATGCACTGGACCGTGATTCGGGTGGCTCCAGCGCCGGAACCGGATCCGGAGTGGCCGCCAACCTCGGATTGGTGGGCGTCGGTGAGGACACCGGCGGTTCGATCCGCATCCCGGCGTCGTTCAACAACCTGTTCGGGTTGCGGGTCACGACCGGCCTGATCAGCCGCGCCGGCTTCTCTCCGCTGGTGCACTTCCAGGACACCCCGGGGCCCATGGCACGCACCGTCGCCGATCTGGCCTCGCTGCTGGAAGCCATGGTGGGGTACGACGCCAAGGATCCGTTCACCGCCGTGGCCGCCACGGCGCCGCGTCGGCCCTATGCCGGGGCGGTGGCCGCACCGGAGGCGACATTGCCGATGCGCGTCGGCATCCTCGAATCCGGCTTCGGCGCCGACGACGACCCGCGCAGCGCCCCCGTCAACGCCGTGGTGCGGGCGGCGATCGACCAGCTCGCCGGCCTGGGTGCCCAGCTGGTGCCCGGGCTGGAGATCGCCGACCTCGACGAGGCCATCGCCGAGACGTCGGTGTACGTCAAACAGTCCAAGGCCGACGTCACCGCGTTTCTGGCCGGCCGCGACGGCCCGGTGCAGTCGTACGAGCAGATCTACTCCCAAGGCGCCTTCCACCCGGAGAACGACCTGTTCCACGGCATCATCACCGGCCCGGACGACCCCGACTCCGACCCCGAGAATCTGCGACTTCGGCTCAACCAGCAGCACTTTCAGCGCCGCGTCCTGACCATGTTCGCCGACGGCGACCTGGATGTCATCGTGTACCCGACCGTCCAGGTGGTCCCGCCCACCCATGACGAACTGGCCGCCGGCCTGTACACCGCGCTGACCTTCCCGACCAACACCGTGATCGCCTCACAAGCCGGTCTGCCGGCCATCAGCATCCCGGTGGGCTTCACCCCCGACGGGCTGCCGGTCGGACTCGAGGTCCTGGGCACGCCGTTCTCGGAGGAGGTGCTGCTGCGGTTGGCCGCGACCTGGGAGAAAGCGGCCAGTCCCCGTCGCGCACCGGAAGTCGCGCATGCCTGAGCGGCGTCTGGACCTCAATGCCGATCTGGGTGAGAGCTACGGCTGGTACCGCTTCGGGGTGGACACCGAGCTGATGGGACTGATCACGTCGGCCAACGTCGCCTGCGGGTTCCACGCCGGGGACTCCAAGACCATGCGCGTGACGGTCGATCTGGCGGTCTCCCACGGTGTGCGCATCGGTGCCCACATGGGGCTGCCCGACCGATTGGGTTTCGGGCGCAGGGAAATCGAGATCTCCGGCGACGACGCCTACGACTACTCCCTGCACCAGATCGGCGCGTTGAACGCATTCGCGCGCCGCAGCGGTGCGGCGCTGCATCACATCAAACCGCATGGCGCGCTGTACATGATGGCCTCGCGCGATCCGGAGATCGCCGACGGGATCGCCCGGGCTGCGTCCGAACACACCCCCGGGGTGGCGATGTATGCCCTGCCCGGGTCCGCTCTGGCGAAAGCGGCCGGCAGCTACGGGCTTCCGGTGGTGGGCGAGTTCTTCGCCGATCGGCCCTACACCGACGGGCAGGTGGTGATGTTCGGCTGGACCCTTGAGCAGATCGGTTCGCCGGATGATGCCGCGGCCCGCGTACGTGCGGTGCTCGACGACACCGAAATCGGCACGGTGTGTGTCCACACCGACACCCCGGGTGCGGTGGCCATGCTGTCGGCCGTACGCGACATGCTGTCGACGGCCGGGGTCGCGGTGGCCGCACCGTAGTGTCGACCTCCTACTGAGGCACTGCCGGTGAATCGTGGGGCAGCGAACGTGCGAAAACTGCGCAGATGTCCCGGCGTGTTGTGTGCAGACACGCGCGCTCGCGCCAGTTTTAAGGGGTGGCGACCGGGGTCAGGGGGAGAGCCAGCGGCCGATCCCCACCGGGTCGGCGATGTGGTCGGGCGTCACCCGGCGCAACGCCGCGTTCACCGCGACGGGGGCTTCACAGCTGGCCGGGTCCTGCAGTACCACCCGTCCCCCGGCCGCCTGCACCGCCGCACACCCGGCGGCCCCGTCCTCGTTGGCACAGGACAGCAGCACAGCGGTCACCGAATCGGACAGCCCGGCCGCACTGGAGAACGTCACGTCCAACGACGGCCGTGAGTGGGCCACCGGCGGATCCAACGTCAGATGAGCCCGCACACCAGGCGCGGTGTCATAGTGCGTCACCGGTGTCTGCGGTTGGTGTGCCAGGGTCCGATTGCGGCCCAGGAGCAGGTGATAACCGGCCGGTGCCACGGTCACCGTGCCCGGGGGACACTGCCACGGGCTGTTGTCGGGTTCGTGTGTCGGGATTGAGGTGTAACTCTGCAGGACCTGCGCCAGCGGGGACGGCTCGGGCGGACGATGCAGCACCACACACAGCACCCGGTCACCGATGTCCACCAGCGTCTGGAACACCCCCTGCAGCGCCTTCATACCGCCCGCGCTGCCCCCGATGACGATCAGGTCAGGGCCGGACATGCCGGCCCTGATCGGTGACGTAGATGCCCTGACGCCGATCCAGCGCGGTGAACAGTTTCCTGCCGTCGGCGGTCAGACTCTCGCGCGGCCCGATGACGAGATTGCCGAAAGGAGCCAGGCTTTCGCGGAAGACGACCTCGGCCCGGTGCTGCAGCGTCTCCTCGAAGTAGATGAAGACGTTGCGGCACATGATCAGATTGAACTCACCGAAGGTGCTGTCGGTCGCGAGATTGTGGGAGAAGAACTCCAGCCGCGCCCGCAGATCCGGGCTGAGGATGCACCGATCATATTTGGTGACATACCAATCCGAGAACGGCCGCTGCCCGCCGCTGGCCTGATAATTACGGGTGGCCCGCACCATGGCGTCGGCCGGGTAGATGGCCGACGTCGCGACCCGCAGGGATTCGGTGTCGATGTCGGTGGCGTAGATGGTGGCCCGGTTCAACAAACCCGCTTCGTCGAGCAGGATCGCGACGGAATACGCCTCTTCCCCGGTGGCGCAACCTGCGATCCAGATCCGGATCCGCGGATAGGTGGCCAGCCTGGGCAGCACCTCCGAGCGCAGCGCGGCGAACACCGAAGGGTCGCGGAACATCTCGGTGACGTTCACCGTCATGGTCGCCAACAGCGCGCCCAGCAGATCGGGGTCGCGCAGCACCCGCCCCTGGGCCTCGGAGATGGTGCCCAGCGAATACCGGTCCACGAACGCCCGCAGCCTCCTGTTGCGGGAGGCGTCACTGTAATGGCGGAAGTCGTACCCGAAGTGTTCGAACACCGTGTAGAAGAACGCTTCTGCTTCGATCCGGGTCAGCTCCCGGGACGGAGCCGACTCGGACTTCGCAGACCTGCCCGCGGGCCCGCCCGTCAGTTCTCCGGCGATGTCCGCCGCCCCTTCGGCCGACTGGCCAGCCACACCCGTAACACCGAGGTCAGCTGGTCCATGTCAACGGGTTTGGTGACGTAATCCGATGCGCCCGCATCCAGACACTTCTGCCGGTCACCCTTCATGGCCTTCGCGGTGAGCGCCACGATGGGAAGGTTACGCCAGCGCGAATCGGCCCGGATCCGGCGCATCGCTTCGTAACCGTCCATCACGGGCATCATGATGTCCATCAGAACCAGCCCGATCTCCGGGTGGGCGGCCAGGGTGTCCAACCCCGCTTGCCCGTTGCGCGCCGGCAGCACCGTGATGCCGTAGCGCTTCAATGCGCTGCCCAGGGAGAAGACATTGCGGACATCATCGTCGACGAGCAGAACGGTGTTGCCCTCGAGGGATTCGTCGATACGCCGCGGGTTCGACAGGATCTCGCGGGCCGAAACCGGCATGTCATTGGCGACGCGGTGCAGGAACAGTGCGGTTTCGTCCAGCAACCGCTCCGGCGATTTCGCGTTCTTCAACACGATGGCAGCAGCCAGGTTCTCCAGGCGCTCGGTTTCGGCCGAGGTCAGCTCCCGGCCCGTGTGCACGATGACGGGCAGACTCTTCTGCTTGAGCTGATCTTTGATCCGCTCGATGAGGTCGATGCCGTCGATATCCGGCAGCCCGAGATCGAGCACCAGGCAGTCATACGAGGTCGCGCCGGCCAGTTCGTCGAGTACCTGCTGGCCGGTGCCGACGCAGGTGATGGCGATGTCATCACTTTCGATCATGTGCCTGACGACCTGGCGCTGATTCGCGTCGTCCTCGGCGACCAGGACATGCCGCGGCCCCGGCTTCAGGAAATCGGCGGTGGAGGTGAACATCGAACGCAGATCGGCGACCTCGGCCGGCTTGTGCAAGGTCTGGATGGCACCCATCCGGCGTCCGCGACCGTCGTCCTCGGATCCAGACACGACGTTGACCGGTATGTGACGGGTGGCGAGATCGTGTTTGAGGACGTCGAGCACCACCCAGCCCGCCATGTCCGGCAGGCCGATGTCCAACGTGATCGCCGCGGGCTGTTTCTCCTTGGCCAGTCCCAACGCCATTCGTCCGCTGGGCGTGATCACCGAATCGAACCCGGCCTCCGTCGCCAGTTCCGCCAGCATGCGCGCGAAGGTCGGGTCGTCCTCGACGATCAGCAGGACGGGCTTGGTCCCCTGTGGCCACGCGACGGCCGAGGTGTCGACATCGCCGAAGCGCGTGGTGGATTCGTCGTCGGCGGCCGGCTCGGCGACCGGTGCCTGCGGCGCCGGCGGGGGCACTGCGCGCTCCACCGGGCCGACCGGCGCGGCCCCGACAGGCAGGTGGCAGGTGAACGTCGACCCCTGTCCCAGGGCGCTGCGCAGCGAGATGTCGCCGCCGAGATGGCGGGCCAGCTCACGGCTGATGGCCAATCCCAGACCGGTGCCGCCGTACTGCCGCGTTGAACCCCGCCCGGCCTGCTGGAAGGACTCGAAGATCAGATTGTGGTCCTTCTCGTCGATACCGATTCCGGTGTCGGTGACCGCAAGTGAGAGATACCGGCCGCCCTGGTCACCGACCGCATCCATGACGCCGGTGAGCTCCACGGTCACCGAACCCGCCTCGGTGAACTTGATCGCGTTCGCCACCAGGTTCTTCGCGATCTGTTTGACCCGGGTGTAGTCACTGGTGAACTGCCGCGGCGCCGAGTCGTCGGCCGCCACGCGGAAGGCCACCCCCTTCGACTCGGCGATGGGACGGAACGTGCGGTCCAGGAAGCTGACCAGCTCGGCGACGTCGATCGATTCGCTCTCCAGGTACAACGACCCGGACTCGACCTTGGCCAGGTCCAGCACCTCGTCGATGAGATTGAGCAGGTCCTTGCCCGATTGCTGGATGGTCTCGGCGAATTCGTGTTGCTTGTCCGACAACGGCTCGTCCGATTCGGTCAGCAGGCCGGCCAGGATCAGGATGCTGTTCAACGGTGTTCGCAACTCGTGCGACATGTTCGCCAGGAACTCGGACTTGTAGCGCGACGAGACCGCCAGCTCCTCCGCCTTGGCCTCCAGCGACACGCTGAGGCGCTGCAACTCCTCGTTCTTCTGCTCCAGTGCGTGCGCCTGCGACTCGAGCCGTTCCGAGCTGGCCCGCAGCTCCTCCTGCTGTGAGCGCAGTTCCTCGGTGGTCTCCTCCAGCTCGGCGTTCTGCGAGGAGAGCAGGTCTTCCCGTTGCGTCAGTTGCTCGTTGGCGGCGCGGAGCTCTTCTTCCTGGGTCTGCAACTCCTCGGTCTGCGCCTGGGAGATCCGCAACAACTCCCGGGTGCTGCGCGCCGACTCGATGGCGGCCAGTGCCACGCCGGTCCCCAGGGCGATGCTCTCCAACAACTCGACGTCGTCCTCGGAGAACAACCGCAGCCCAGCCAGTTCCAGGACACCGAGCACCTCGGTCTCGAACTTGATGGGGATCAGGATCAGCGATATCGGCGCGGTCTTGCCCAGGCCTGAGACGATCTCGACGTAGTCACCGGGCGCACCGGTCACCTCGATCCTGGTTCCCTCCAACGCGCACTGTCCGACCAGTCCCTCCCCCAGTCCGTAGGAGGTCGGCAGCCCCTTGCGGCGGTGGAAGGCGTACGACGCCGTGAGCGCGAACCGGCCGGGGTCGTCGGCCTGACGCAGATAGAGGGCACCGTGTTTGGCGTCGAGCGCCTGCGCGGTGCGTGACACGATGATGGTGCCGGCGGCGGCCTGGTCCTGTACGCCCTGCACCTCCGTCATCAGCTCGGCCTGAATTTCCTTGGAGCGCCGCGCCTTTTCGCTCATGTTCGCCGAATCCGTGACCGTGCGGTGGATGTTTCGGCTGGTCACGAACATCAGCGCCCCGAGCACGGCGACGATGACGCTGGCAAAGGTCCACAGGATGGTCCGGCCGGTCCTTATCGCCTGTCCGGCCGCCTCGCTGGCCTGGTCGGCGGCCCTCACCTTCTGGTCCTCGATCTGGCGGAGCTGGCTCGCCAGCAGATCGGTCTGATCATCGGACTGGCCCAACGCCACGGCGGCGTCGCCCGTCCGCGTAAAGAGTTCCAGCTCGGCCCGGTAATCCTCTTGGAACGCGTCCCATGTCGCCAGCGCCTGCTGGTACTGCAGGCGGCTGTCGCCGTCACCCTCCTCGTCGGCATTCCGCTGGAGTTCGGTCTCGATGGTGTTGTCGAGCTCGTCGAGAGCGTTGGTGAGCTCGGTTTGTTGGGCCGGGTCTTTGGTGACGAGCAACCGGTTGTAGGTGGCCAGGAAGGTCTGCACATCACGGCCCACATCGATCGCGGTGATCTGCTCGCTCCTGGCCGCAGCCCGTTGCTCGTAGAGCCCGGAAATCCGGTTGGTCTGGATGGTGAACAGGATGTTGGCCAGGATGACCGCCGCGACGGCGGACCCGCACAGAATCGCCAGACGTTTCGCAAGCGTCATGCCGGCGTCACCGTCCGGCTCTCAGCATACGCGGCCAGATCCCCCGACTCGATGGGGTGCGAGTAGAGAAAGCCTTGGTGCAGAACGCATCCCGCGTTCAACAGCCAGTCGGCCTGTTCCTGCATCTCGACTCCCTCGGCGATCAGGTCGACTTCCATACATGCCGCCACGGCGATCTGACTGCGCACCAACCGCTGTGCGCGATCGTTGTGGTGGACTTCGGCGATGAACGAGCGATCGATCTTCAGCCAATCCGCGGGCACGTACATCAGATTCGTCATGCTGGCATGCTCGACACCGAAATCGTCGATGGCCAGACTGAATCCGATGTCGCGGGCGTGGCGCAAGGCGGCGTGAGCGGGAGCCGGATCGCCGTTGAACGCCCGCTCGGTCAGTTCCAGGCACACACTGTCCGGCGCTATGCCGCTCTGTTGCTGCGCATCCACCAGATAGTCGAGGAACGAGCTCTCGAGCAATTGGTCCGGAGACAGATTCACGTGCAACTTCAACCCACGTTGCCCGAGGGACGCGAAATCGCCGAAACTGCGCGAAACGATCCACCGGCCGAGCGGCCCCACCTGCCCGGTGGCCTCTGCCAGCGCGATGATCTCGCCGGCGGGGATCTCTTCGCCTCTGACCTGCCACCGGACCAGCGCCTCGAGTCCGAACAGCGCGCCCGTGGCGTAGTTCACGATCGGTTGGTAGACCATCCGGAAGTCCGATCGCGCAATGGCATCGGACACCTCGGCCCGCAGGTACGCCTTGCCCTGCTGCCGCGAGCCGATCGCGTCGGTGTAGAGGACACACTCCGCTGACCGGTTCTTCTTCGCTTCGAACATGGCCATATCGGCCTGGGTCAGCAACTCCTCGGCGGTGTGGGCGCTGATGCCCAGGCATGCGATGCCCATGCTGAGCGACGGACGCAGGGTGGCGTTCTTGCAGAAAACCGGTTGCGACTGAACCTGTTCCAGGATCCGGTTGCCCGACATGACGGCCGCCTCGGTCGAGGAGACTCCTTCCACGACGAGGATGAACTCGTCGCCGCCGACCCGGCAGACCAGGGTGTCGGTGCCGACCGCCGAGCGGAGCCGGGTGGCGACTTCCAGGAGCAGTTCGTCGCCGGTGTCATGGCCGTAGGTGTCGTTGACGAACTTGAAACGGTTGACGTCGACATACAGCAGCGCGACCAGATCCTTGTCGGCCTCGTGCTGCCGGGTCAGCACCGCCAGTCGCTCATTGAGCTGGCGGCGGTTCGCGAGATCGGTCAGGGGATCATGGCTGGCGAGATGCCTGATCTCGGTCTGTGCGTGCTTGATCTCGGTCAGGTCGTGGACCACGACGGCCACCAGCAGGTCGACGGAGTCGCCGATCGGCGACAAGGTGATCATGACGTCGACGTCGCGCCCGTCCTGGGCGGCCAGCGCCATCTCCAGTGAGACCTCCTGGCGCGTCGCCAAGGTGGCGTCCAGGTGCTCCTCCAGCTTCTGCCGGTCCGAGTCCACCGCGAGCTCCACGATGGCGCGGCCCAGCAGCGCATCGGTATCCGTGCTGAACAAGGCGATGGCGGCCTTGTTGCAGCTGCGGATGACACCCGAGACGTCCACGGCCAGAATCGCGTCGCCGGTGGCCTGCATGACGGCGGCGTATTCGGCCTGCACCCGGTACAGGGTGGCATTGGAGATCGCCAGGGCCGCCGCCGCGGACGCGCCACGGAACAACGCGGCTTCCGTCTCGGTGAAGGCAGGGCCGTCGGGTCTGCCGACACAGACGACTCCGAAGCGCTGGCTGCGGGCGGTCAATTCCTCGACCATGACAGCTCCGTAGGACGCCGCAGACTGCACCTGGCCGGGCGTCGGGTCCACCATCAGAGCGTGCAGCAATTCCGAGGTCCGGCCCGATTCGGTGTGCGAAACCGATTCATGCCACCCGTGATCCGGGGTCGGCAGGCGCAGCACGCACTCGGCGTCGAACATCTGGCTCAGCTCGGTGACGATGGTGCGTTCCAGCGAAGGCAGGTCGATGCTGGCTTCGGCGAAGATGTTGGTCAGCCGTTCCCGACGGCGGGTGACGGCCAGTTCCTCCCGTTGCCGGATCTCGGCGGAGCGGGCCGCCTTCAGCTGGTCTTCGTGCAGCGCCGCTGCCGCACGACGCAGCCGGGCGAAGGACTGGTCCAGCTCCAGCAAAGCCTTGACCTTCGCGAAGAGCACCTGCCGGGAGACCGGCTTGACCAGGAAGTCGACCGCGCCGAGGTCGTAGCCCCGGTGCAGGTCGCCGTCCTCGGCCATTCCGGTGAGGAAGATGATGGGCGTGGAGGCCAACTCCTCGGCATCCCTGATCAGCGCGGCCGTCTCGAACCCGTCCATGCCCGGCATGTTGATGTCCAAGACGATCACCGCCACCTGGCGCTGGAGCAGCACGGTGAGCGCTTCTTCACCGGAACCCGCCTGGGCGATCTCACAATTGAGCGGAGCGAGCACGGTGCACAGCAGGTCGCGGAGGCGTGCGTCGTCGTCGACTACGAGAATCACCTGTTGGTGGTCGGCCGACAGGGGCGCCGTCGCACCTTCCGACACCATCTCGGGGACACGCAAGCCGACTTCACCCGCCTTGGTCTGGTGCGAGCCATCCGACCCGCCACGTTTCGAGCCGCTGACGCAACACGGCGGCGTCGACCGCGAAGCAAATCATAGTTGGATTGCTCGGTTATGGCAGCAGAGCTGGCGGGCAACTGCGTGTACCGCCATGGACGGCACGGCTTTCGCACCGGGTTGAATTCAAACCCGTGCTGACGAGCGCACGCTCTTGTACGGGCGAGCGCGGCGTGTCCTGTACAGACACGCGCGCTCGCGCTTGATGGGTGGGGCCCGGGGGTTAGATCGGGATCAGGCCATGCTTGCGCTGCACACGCTGGATCTGCTTGTCGCGCAACAACCGCATGGCACTGCGCAGCTTGAGCCGGGTTTCGTGCGGCTCGATCACCGCGTCGACGTAGCCACGCTCGGCCGCGATGTAGGGCGTCGCCAGATTCAGGTTGTAGCCCTCGATGAAGTCGGCCTTGATCTTCTGCACCTCGGGGGCGTTCGGATCGGGGAACCGCTTCACCAGCAACTGCGCCGCACCCTCGGCACCGATCACCGCGATCCGCGCCGTGGGCCACACGAAGTTCATGTCGGCGGTGAGCTGCTTGCTGCCCATCACCGCATACGCGCCGCCGTAGGACTTGCGAATGGTGATCGTCACCTTCGGCACGTCGGCCTCCACGACCGCGTACAGGAATCGCCCACCGCGCTTGATGATCCCGTTCTTCTCCTGCTGCACACCGGGCATGAAGCCCGGGGTGTCGACCACGAACACCAGCGGGATGTTGAACGAATCGCAGAACCGGACGAACCGGGCGGCCTTGTCGGATTCCTCGTTGTCGATGGCACCGGCGTTGTACATCGGCTGGTTGGCGATCACACCGACGGTGCGGCCGTCGACGCGGGCGTAGCCGGTGATGATCGCCTGGCCGGCTTGTGCTGCCACATCGAGGAATTCGCCGTCGTCGAAGATCCGGATCAGGATCTCGTGCATGTCGTAGCCCATGTTGTCGGCGTCCGGCACGATGGTGTCGAGCTCGAGGTCGTGCGGCGTGACCTCGGGTTCCAGACCCGGGTTGACGATCGGTTCGTCGTCGAAAGTGTTGCCGGGCAGGAAACTCAGGTAGTCGCGGACGTACTGGAACGCGGCCTTCTCGTCCTCGACCACCTGGTGGATGTTGCCGTAGCGCGCCTGGTTGTCGGCGCCGCCGAGTTCGTCGAGTGAGACGTCCTCACCGGTGACGTCCTTGATGACGTCGGGACCGGTGACGAACATGTAGCCCTGGTCGCGCACGGCGACGATGAGGTCGGTCTGGATGGGCGAATACACCGCTCCGCCAGCACATTTGCCGAGGATGATGGAGATCTGCGGCACCAGGCCACTGAGCAGTTCGTGCCGGCGGCCCAGCTCTGCGTACCACGCCAGCGACGTCGCGGCGTCCTGGATGCGGGCGCCGCCGGAGTCGTTGATGCCGATGATCGGGCAGCCCACCATGGCCACCCACTCCATCAACCGGGCGACCTTGCGGCCGAACATCTCCCCCACGGTGCCCTGGAACACCGTCTGGTCGTGGCTGAACACCCCGACCGGGCGGCCGTTGATGGTGGCGTGACCGGTCACCACGCCGTCGCCGAACAGCGCGTTCGGATCACCCGGGGTCTTGGCCAGCGCGCCGATCTCGAAGAAGCTGCCCGGGTCCACCAGCGCGTGGATGCGGGCGCGGGCACTGGGGATGCCCTTCTTCTCCCGTTTGGCCACAGCCTTTTCGCCGCCGGGCTCCTTGGCGAGCTCCAGTTTCTCGCGCAGCTCGGCGAGCTTTTCGGCTGTCGTCGCAGCTGCTGATTTCACCGGGTTCTCGCTCACGCCACGCTCACTTTCCCTGGTTGGCTTGGATCTCGTTGATCGCCTGGCTCAGATGCGCCCCGACCTTGGCGATGTAGGGCTCGTCGATGGCCTGGATGTGCTCACCGCCGATGTTGACCACCTCGAGGTCGGACACGAACTCACCCCAGCCGCCGTCGGGCTGGCGGGTGGCGTACGCGGGCTCGAAGGTGATGGCGTCATCGTGGTAGCGGTCGGCCATGTACAGCGTGACGTGCCCGTCGTAGGGCTTGATGTCGGCGACATCGAGCGCGCGCTGATCCAGGTACGACGTGCGCTGGTGCTCGATGATGCCGCCCGGGATCTGCACCCCGGAATCCTTGACCGCATTGAGCACGAACTCGACCTGGCCCGCGTCGTCGAGGTTCTCCAGCTCCTCGTACGGGATCGCCGGGATCTGCACGTTGAACGTCTTCTCGGCGAACTTGGCGTACCGGTCCCAGCGGGCGCGGGTGCCTTCCTTGGACGTGTCGATCGGCACGCCGGGGCGCACGCAGTCGATCAGCCCGACGAAGCGGACGTCGGCGCCGGCCTCCTTGAGCCCGATGGCACACGCGTAGGACAGCGCCCCACCCAGTGACCAGCCGGCCAGGATGAACGGCTTGTCCCCGTTGAGTTCGAGCAGCTTCGGCACGTAGACCGCAGCACGCTCCTCGATGGTGCCCTCGACCCGCTCGAGGCCGATCATCGGCGTGTGCGCCGGCAACCGGTTCAGCAGCGGCTCGTACACCACCGTGGAACCGCCGGCGGCGTGGAACACGTACACCGGAACCTGGTCTTCGGACTCGGCCTTGCGGATGGTCCGCACGAACCCGTCGAGCTCACCGGCCTCGAGGAACTCACGCACCGTCGTCGAGAGCGCCTCGATGTTGGCGGCGGCCGTCACATCGTCGGCGGTGATGGTGCCTTCGGAGCGTTCCGAAAGCCGCTGCGCGAGTTTGGCTGCGGTGTCGTCGTCGAGCGCCGGCAGCGTGTTGAAGATGCCACCCGGGCTCTTACCGGTGACGATCGCCCAGGTGGCGAACGTCAACCGCTCCGCGGCATCCCGCGGCGGCACATCGGAATTGAGCGCCTCGGCGATGGCCTGCTGATTCAGCGCCGCGGCGGCTGCCGCCAGATTCGGCTGCTGCTGCCTCGACTGCCCGCTGGGATCGGTGGGCGGGGGCGGCAGGGGCTTGTCACCCACAGGGTTGGTGGGCGGGGGCGGCACAGGGTTGGTGGGCGGGGGCGGCACCGTCGACGGGACGTCGGCCGGTGTGGTGTCCGCGCTCTCGACCGCCTTCTCGTTGAGTTCGGCAGCTTCGGCCGCGGTTCCCGGTTCGACCTCGGGCTCGGCCAGCTCGGTGAGGCGCTGTTCGATCTCGGCGGCCGTCGAGGCCCCGCCCAGCAGCTCGGCCTGCGCGGCCGCGACCTCTTCTTCGCTTGCCGTGCTCTGGAATTCGTGCAGCTGCGCCACCTCGTCGCGGTGCTCGACCGCATACGCGATGAGCTTCTCGACGTTGTACAGGTTCGCGTCGCGCACCGCGGTCAACTGGATGGGCGGCAGGTCGAAGTCGTACTCGACGCGGTTCTTGATCCGCACCGCCATCAGCGAGTCCAGGCCCAGCTCGATCAGCGGGACCTCCCACGGCAGGTCCTCCGGCTCGTAGCCCATGGCTCCGCCGACGATGGCACCGAGGCGGTCCGCGATGCTCTCACCGGAATCCGGCGACCACTTGGCGAAGCCGGCAGCCAGACCCGCGCCCGCCGTCAGGTTGTCCGACAGGATCTCGGCGGCATCGTCCACGGAGTCCTGGACCTGCTCAGGTGCAGCGGTGAGCTCCGTGGTGGCCACTCCCACCGCAGACGCCACGGGCAACGCCCCGCCCTGCCCGCCGCGGGCGACCACCGCGTCGTACACCAGGGTGAAGGATTCCTCGATGCGGGCGTGCACCTGCACCGACGCCCCACCGGGGTGGCGGGTCAGAGTGGTGACCAGCCGGGCACCGTCACCGGGAATGGCGCGTTGCTCGAATGCGGTGAGCTGTGCATCGGGAAGCACCTGTACCGCAGCGGCTTTCACCAGGGCGACCAGATCCGTAGCACCACGGGGTGCGAACTCCCAGACGTGCTTGCCGTCCGGCAGTGACACGTGGGCACCCGGCAGCACACCGGAGTTGTCGCCGGAGAAGTGCACATCGAGCCAGTGCGGCTTCCGGCGGAAACGGGTGGGCGGGATGTCGGCGTACTCCGGTTCTCTGGAAAAGAGGGTCCGGATGTCGAGGTCGTGGCCGTAGACGAACAGGTTCGCCATGGCCGTGGTCATGGAGTCGACCTCGTCCTGCTTGCGCGCCAGGGTCGGGATCAGTTGCCCGTCGTGCAGGCCCGCGCTGGCCGTGGTCAACCCGACCTGCATGAGCGCCACGGGATTCGGCGCCAGCTCCAGGAAGGTGGTGTGACCGTTGTCGACGGCGTTGCGGATGCCCTGGGTGAAGTAGACGCTGTGCCGCAGCCCCTTCTTCCAGTAGTCGACGTTGTGGATCGGTTCCGCGCCGGCGCGGATCAGCTGCCCTTCGTGCACGGTCGAGAAGTACGCCGTCTGAAGCGGTTTGGCTTCGATCCCCTGGATTTCAGCGGCCAGCTCGCCGAGGAGCGGGTCCATCTGCTGGGTGTGGCTGGCGCCCTTGGTCTGGAACTTGCGGGCGAAGCGGCCCTCTGACTCCGCGCGGGCGATGATCGCGTCGACCTGCTCGGGCGGGCCGCCGATGACCGTCTGCGTCGGGGCGGCGTACACGCACACCTCGAGATCCGGGAAATCGGAGAACACCGTTTTGATCTCGTCGACCGAGTACTCCACCAGCGCCATCAGCCGGATGTACTCACCGAACAGCATCGCCTCACCCTCACCCATCAGGTGCGAGCGCGAGCAGATGGTGCGAGTGGCATCCTCGAGCGACAACCCGCCGGAGAAGTACGCCGCGGCGGCCTCGCCGAGCGACTGTCCCACCACCGCACCGGGTTTCGCACCGTGGTGTTTGAGCAGCTCACCGAGCGCGACCTGGATGGCGAAGATCACCACCTGGGTGGTCTCGATGCCGTAGTCCTGTGAGTCATCAAGGATCAGCTCGACGATCGAATAGCCGAGCTCGTCCTGGATCAGGGCGTCGACCTTGTTGATCCACTCGGCGAACACCTCGTTGCGCAGGTACAGACTCTTGCCCATCTTGCGGTGCTGCGCACCGAATCCCGCCAGCACCCACACCGGGCCGTTGGTGACGGGCCCGTCGGTCGAGAGCACCAGCGGGCTCTGCTTACCGTCGGCGACCGCGCGCAGACCCTTGACGGCCTCGTCGTGGTCGTGAGCCAGGATGACCGCCCGGGAGCGGCCGTGGTTGCGCCGCGACAGCGAGCGGCCGATCGCCTCCAGAGAGGTGGCGCGGCCTTCTTCGCTGTCGATCCAGTCGGCCAGCTCGGCCGCGGCCAGCTTCTTACGCGAGGTCAGGAACGCCGAGAGAGCCAGCGGCACAATCGGCTTCGTCGGATTCTCCGCCTCCGCGGCCTCCAGCTCCTCGCGGGCGACGGCCAGCAGGCGCAGGGCCTCGTCGGTGAGGCCGGGCAGCTGGTGCTCACCGGATTCGCCGTGGGACTCGTTGCCGTAGAAGTCCAGCGTGCCGTCATCACCGGCCGAGTCATCGTCGTCGTGAATGAACTCGCCGTACTCGTCCATCCGTACGCCGCCGACGTAGACCGCGTTGGCGTCGTCGTTCTTCGCCTCCGGCGCAACGGTTTCCGGCTCGGGTTCCGGCTCCACCAGATCCGAGGGCAGTACCTCGCGCACCACGATGTGGGCGTTGGCGCCACCGAAGCCGAACCCGGAGACGCCCGCGACGGCGTGACCGCTGTAGCGGGGCCAGTCGGAAACGGTGTCGTTGACCTTGAGGTGTTCGCGGTCGAAGTCGATGTACGGGTTGGGGCCGGCGTAGTTGATCGACGGCGGGATCTTGTCGTTGTGCAGCGACAGCGCCACCTTGGCCAGGCTGGCCGCGCCGGCTGCCGATTCCAGGTGTCCCACATTGGATTTCACCGCACCCAGCAGTGCGGGCTGCTCGGCCGGCCGGCCCTTGCCGACCACACGGCCCAGGGCGTCGGCCTCGATGGGGTCACCGAGGATGGTGCCGGTGCCGTGCGCCTCGATGTAGTCGACGGTGCGCGGGTTGATACCGGCGTTCTTGTACGCGGTGCGCAGCACCTCGGCCTGCGCGTCCGGGTTGGGCGCCAGCATGCCGTTGGACCGGCCGTCGTGGTTCACCGCACTGCCGGCGATCACGGCGAGGATCTCGTCGCCGTCGCGGCGCGCGTCGGCCACCCGCTTGAGCACCAGCATGCCCGCACCCTCGGCGCGGGAGTAGCCGTCGGCGTCGGAGGAGAACGACTTGATCCGGCCGTCGGGGGCCAGCACCCCGCCGACCTCGTCGAAACCGATGGTGACCAAGGGGGTGATCATCGCGTTCACACCGCCGGCCACCACCACGTCGGCCTCGCCGGTGCGCAGCGCCTGCACCCCCTCGTGCACGGCGACCAGCGACGACGAGCACGCCGTGTCGATGGCCATCGACGGGCCGCGGAAGTCGTAGAAGTACGACACCCGGTTGGCGATGATCGAACTGGTGGTGCCGGTGATGGCATACGGGTGAGCGGTGGCGGGGTCGGCGACCGCCATGAAGCTGTAGTCGTTGTTGGACGCGCCGACGAACACACCCACCTTGCTGCCGCGCAGCGACGACGCGGGGATGCGCGCGTGCTCGAGCGCCTCCCACGTCAGCTCCAGCGCCAACCGCTGCTGCGGGTCGATGTTGTCGGCTTCCATCTTCGACAGCGCGAAGAACTCGGCGTCGAAACCCTTGATGTCAGACAGGTAGCCGCCGCGGGTGCGGGCCTTGGCGACCCGCTCGGCGATCCGCGGCTCGGCCAGGAACTCCTCCCAGCGGCCCTCCGGCAGATCCGTGATGGCGTCGCGGCCTTCCAGCAGCGCCTGCCAGGTCTGCGCCGGGGTGTTCATGTCCCCCGGGAACCGGGTGCCCAGACCGACGATCGCGATGTCGTATTCGCCGTCGACCGTCGCCGGCGACCGCGACCAGTCCTCGTCGTCGTCGACCGCCTCTTCCTCCGGCTCGCCCTCGACGATCACCGTGGCCAGCGCCTCGATGGTCGGGTGCCGGAAGGCGGTGGTGGCGCTGACGGTGACGCCGGTGAAGTCCTCGATGTCCGAGGCCATGGCCACGGCGTCGCGCGACGACAGGCCGAGCTCGACCATGGGTGCGGTCTCGTTGACCGACTCGGGTGACTGCCCGGTGGCATTGGCCACCCAGTTGCGCAGCCACGTGCGCATCTCCGGGACGCTCAGCTCGTTGCGCGGCGTGTTCTCGGGAGTGTTTTCAGACATTCTTGCTAGGCCTCACTCAAATCGCGCTTGGCTGTGGTGAAGATCGGTGTCAATCCGTCTCGTCGGGGAAGGCGTTGGCGACCTTTCCGCTGCGCAGGGTGCCGTCCAGGTAGGCCGCCCGGCAGGCGCGGCGGCCGATCTTGCCGCTCGAGGTGCGCGGAATGGCACCCGCCGGCGTCAGCAGCACGTCGCGCACGGTCACGCCGTGCCGGACCGCGATGGCGGCCCGGATGTCGTCGTGGATGGGGCCGACGTCGAGCTTGTGCGCGCCGGGGGCCCGCTCGGCGACGATCACCAGCTGCTCGGAGGTGTCGTCGGGGTCGCGCTTGAGACCGGCGTGGGCGTTGTCGAACACCTCGTCGGGCAGCTGATTGGCCGGCACCGAGAACGCCGCGACGTATCCGGTGCGCAGCGCCCGGCTGGATTCCTGCGCCGAGTACTCCAGGTCCTGCGGGTAGTGGTTGCGGCCGTCGACGATCACCAGGTCCTTGACGCGTCCGGTGATGTACAGGTCACCCTCGTAGAAGGCGCCGTAGTCGCCGGTGCGGACCCAGAAGCTGTCGTCGTCGGCGCCCTCGGCGTGCGACGGGCTGGTGCGCGATTTCAGGATGTTCCGGAACGTCTCCTGGGTCTCGGCTTCCTTGCCCCAGTAACCGGTGCCCATGTTCTGCCCGGTGATCCAGATCTCGCCGATCTGGCCGTCGGGCAGCTCGGTGGCGGTGTCCGCATCGACGATGACGGCCCATTCGGCGACGCCGACCTTACCGGCGGATGCCTGCGCGACGGCCTTCGGCGAATCCTCGGACACCTCGACGAAGCGGTGGTTGTTCAGCTCGTCGCGGTCGACGTTGACGATCTTCGGGTGTTCCCCGGACGGGGTGGTCGAGACGAACAGCGTGGCCTCGGCCAGACCGTAGGACGGTTTGATGGCCTGCGGCGGGAAACCGTACGGGCCGAAGGCCTCGTTGAAGCGGCGGACGGTGGCGGCCGAGATGGGCTCGCTGCCGTTGAGGACAGCCTTGCAGTTCGACAGGTCGATCTCCGGGTCGCCCTCTTTGGGCACCCCGCGGGCCGCGGCGTGGTCGAAGGCGAAGTTGGGTGCCACGGAGATGATCCCGCCGGTGTCATCGGGCTTACGGGCCATCTCGTTGATCCAGCGCTGCGGCCTGCGCACGAAGGCAGCCGGTGTCATGAAGGTGAAGTAGTGCCCGATCATCGGCGAGATCATCGCCGTGATGAGGCCCATGTCGTGGAAGAACGGCAGCCACGACACACCGCGGTCGCCCTCTTCACCCTCGAGCGCTTCGATCACCTGGACGACGTTGGTGGCCAGGTTGAGATGGGTGATCTGCACACCGGTGGGGATCCGGGTGGAGCCGGAGGTGTACTGCAGGTAGGCGATGGTCTCGCGGTCGATCTCGACCGGCTCCCAGGTGGCGCCCACCTCGTCGGGCACCGCGTCGACGGCGATGACACGCGGACGGTCCTTGGCCGGGCGGCTGCGGAAGAACTTGCGCACGCCCTCGGCGGATTCGGTCGTGGTCAGGATCGCCGACGGGGTGCAGTTGTCGAGCACCGCATGCAGGCGGCCGACGTGTCCGGGCTCGGACGGGTCGAACAGCGGCACGGCGATGCGGCCGGAGTACAGCGTGCCGAAGAACGCGACGAGATAGTCGAGGTTCTGCGGGCAGAGGATCGCGACCCGGTCGCCGGGCTGGGTGACCTGCTGCAGCCGGGCGCCCAGCGCGCGGTTGCGGGCGCCGAACTCGGCCCAGTTCAGGTCGCGGGCGATGCCGTCGCGTTCGGTGGAGTAGTCCAGGAAGCGGTAGGCCAGCTTGTCGCCGCGGACCTTGGCCCAGCGCTCGATGTGGCGGACCAGGTTGCCGTTGTCGGGAAAGGTGATGCGCCCGTTCTTGATGAATGGGTTGTGGAACGGCATGCAACTCTCCTTTTAGAACACTCAGGCCGGGGTGGACGGCGGCTGCCTAGTGGGCCGATCTCAGGCCCACCCCAAACCTCACAGATCGTACAGATCCAAACCAGCAGCTTGTCGGACCGACAGCCACATAGGTCTTATTTTTTTCTTAATGTTACGGTCCGGTCAGGCCGTCACCAAATCCAGGTGTCCGGCCGGACCGTTATGCGCCCGGCCCTGCGTCGTCCTCGTACCTCGGACTCCTAGACCGGCCGGTCAGCCGTGTTTCGGTTGCGGCGCGTTCTCGATCAGTCCACGGGCCCAATTCTGCGTCCAGACCGTCGCGGGCTGACCATCGAGATTCCAGAACTGCGGTGTGGCGTACAGCGCGTGCACCGGCTGCCCGGCACCCCCGGCCAGCACCTCGAGCGTGGCCGGCAGGTTGACGATGTTGAACGCCTGCTCCGGAGCCGCGCAGATCAGGTCACCCGCGGCGCAGATCTGGTTGGCCCGGTCGTTGAGCATCCCGAACCCGCCCGGCCGCGGGCCCGTCATCGACAGGCCGAGCGTCGACAACGTCGGCACCTCGTGCAAGGTGATCTCCGCGCCCTGGCCCGGCGGGGTGGGGCCGATGTCGATACCCACCCCGGACTGCCGGCGGCCGTCGGCGATCAACGTCACACCCAGCACCAGGTCCTCGTCGACCGGACCGCGCCCGTTGCCGATGTCGCTGGCGATGTCCCCGGCGATCACCGCACCCTGCGAGAAGCCGGCCAGCACATAACTGGTCAGCGGGCAGCGGGTGTTCATGTCGGTGATCGCCTTGACGGCGGCGCGGGTGCCCTCGGCGCGGCTGTCGTTGTACGACATCTGCCCGTCGGCGGAGAACGGATTGTGGAACTGCGCGGTGTACGGAACGGTGAACACCTGCACCCGCTCGGGCGCGAACGACTCGATGATCGGCCGGCTGACGCCCAGCATCAGGGAACGCGGGAACTGCGTCGGATTCAGCGGGTCATCGGTCGGTGACGACTCCCACGTGCCCGGGATGGAGATCATCTGCACATCCGGGCAGCTGGCGTCCTGGAACTCCGGGCGCGGTTTCTTGCCGGGAGTGGTCTCCGTCGGCGGAACCGCCGTGGGCGGCACCGCGGTCTGCGACGACTCCGGCTGCCGCACCACGATCACCACGATGACGGCGACGAGCGCCACCACGATCGCCACCGCGGCGGCGGCCACCACACCGAGAACCCGATGCCGCTTGCGTTTCGCAGCTTGTTTAGGGCGCTGTGTACTACGGGACTTCTTGGCCATGTGAAAAGTGGGATTCTTCCGTTAGCAGAGGTGTTCGGTGGCGATCCGGATGTACTGCGCGGTGGTCTCGTCGACCTGCGCGGCGATCGCGGTGACCGCGGTGTTCGGGTTCATGTCATGGATCTCGCCGCGCACCAGGGGGAACACGAAGTCCCACACTCCCTGGTCACTCTGGCCGGCGTTGCGGGCCTGGCACACATAGCTGCCGATCGACAGCGCCATCAGGTCACTGGAACGGCGCACCCCGGACGTACCGAGGGCATCGAGATAGGCGTGCTGCTGGGGGGTCATCGACAGTTCGCTGGCATTGGGGGCGCTGGGTAGCGT
This sequence comes from Mycolicibacterium sp. SMGY-1XX, assembly GCF_059132455.1. Lineage (NCBI taxonomy): Bacteria > Bacillati > Actinomycetota > Actinomycetes > Mycobacteriales > Mycobacteriaceae > Mycobacterium > Mycolicibacterium sp. SMGY-1XX. The sequence continues at coordinate 159,971 of NZ_CP101139.1, read as the reverse complement.
GCCGTCGGATCCGCCGGGGCCAGGAACGGCGGCCGCATTCGACCGCGGAGGTGCGACGCTGGTCATCACGTCGTCACCGGAGCAGCCGCTGAGCAGCAGGACCACGGCCGCGGATATCAGAGCCGCCGACACGATCGCCGTGGGGAAACGTCCCCGCCCAGGCGATCCGATTGTCGGTTGCATCCTTCCAAGGTACCGGCTCGCTCCCTGGCAACTCGCCGATGTGCGACACGTGCCACCAGGCGCGGCGCGCGTGGGCACCGCCGGGCGAATCAGGCGATGGCAGCGACGATGTCACCGGACATCGCGCCGAGCTGCGGGGCCCACGACCCCCAGCCGTGATCACCGCTGGTGGGGAAATCGAAATGCCCATTCGCCCCGCCGATGCTGCGGTAATGCGCGTAGAACGTGCGATTGCTGCCCTGCGCCTGGTCGGCGTAGCCGATCATCGCGGCCGGGTCACTGGCCGTGAGTGTCTGCGGGCTGTACACCCAGATGCGAGTGTTGTTGTCCACCAACAGCTGTGCGTGCACATCCGGGTCATGCCACTTCCACCGGCCGAACTGTGCCGGACCCCACATCAGGTTGGTGTCGACGCCGCCGAAGCGCATCATGCCGTCGTGCAGCGCGCCGTTGAGGAAGGTGTTGGACGGGGTGAGGAATCCCGACAGCGAGCCGGCGTAACGGAACCGGTTGGGGTAGAACTCGGCCAGCGTGATCGCGGCGGTGCCACCCTGGGCGGCGCCGACGATCGCGTGCCCGTCCGGTGCCAGGCCCTTGTTGGCCGCCAGCCAGTTCGGTAGCTCGGTGGCCAGGAACGTCTCCCACTGTTTGCCGCCGTCCTGCTCCCAGTTGGTGTACAGGCTGTAGGCCCCGCCTGCCGGTGCCACCACCGACACGCCCTTGCCGGCGAAGGTGTTCATCGCGTTGCCCGCGGTGACCCAGTTACTCACCTCGGGGGCGCCGTTGAAGGCGTCGAGCAGGATCACCGCGTGCGGACCGCCGCCCTGGAACGCGACGGGAATCGAACGTCCCATCGCGGCCGACGGAACCTGGAGGTACTCCACGGTGTCCGCCTGTGCGGCCGGGGCGGCCGCGCTCCACATGGCGCCCGTCAGGATCAGCACGCCCAGCAACCGCAGCACGTTCGACAGCCAGTTCACGAAAGGTAGTGAACCACATCACGGTAGCCGCGGAGGCCGAGTCCTCGGGGTTCGAGTGTCACTCCACGGCGGGAAATCCGCCCGGATCCCGCCACACCGTGACACTCGAAAAGACGAACGGCGGCGACCCGTCAGGGTCGCCGCCGTCGTACGTACTTCTGTGGACTAGCCGCCGGCGCTCGCGGGAGCCACCTCGGCTGCCGGGTCGGCCGGCGCCGCCAAGGCCGCCGGATCGTTCGGCACCGCGCCCAGCACACGCTGGATGTCGGGCTTCATCATCTGCAACTGCTGTCCCCAGTACGGCCAGTCGTGCGTGCCGCCGTCGGGGAAGTTGAAGACGCCGTTGGTGCCGCCGGCGGCGGCGTACTCGTCCTTGAAGGTCCTGTTCGTGCGGATGGTCAGGCCCTCCAGGAACTTGGCGGGCAGGTTGTTACCCGCGATGTTTCCGTTGACCTCGGCAGGGTTGCCGTCGCCGCAGTAGACCCAGATGCGGGTGCCGTTGGCGACCAGCTGGCCGATGTTGACCATCGGATCGTTGCGCTTCCAGGCGCTGTTGGGGTCCTCGGTGCGGCCCCACATGTCGTTGGCGTCGTAACCGCCGGCGTCACCCATGGAGATGTTGATCAGCATGGGCCACCAGCCCTCAGACGGGTTCAGGTAACCGGACAGCGACGCGGCGTACTGGAACTGCTGCGGGTGGTAGATGGCCAGCGTCAGGGCGGACGAACCGGCCATCGACAGACCCACGGCCGCGGTGCGGCTGGAATCCACACCCTTCTGCGAGGCCAGGTAAGCGGGCAGTTCCTGGGTCAGGAAGGTCTCCCACTTGTAGGTCTGGCAGCCGGTCTTACCGCAGGCCGGGGAGTACCAGTCGCTGTAGAAGCTGGACTGTCCGCCGACCGGCATGACGACCGACAGGCCCGAGCCGTAGTACCACTCGAACGCCTGGGTGTTGATGTCCCAGCCGTTGAAATCGTCCTGGGCGCGCAGGCCGTCGAGCAGGTAGACCGCCGGCGAGTTCGGTCCGCCGCTCTGGAACTGGACCTTGATGTCGCGGCCCATTCCGGCCGACGGCACCATCAGGTACTCCACGGGCAGACCCGGCCGGGAGAACGCCCCGGCGGTTGCCGAGCCTCCGACGGCACTGACCAGCCCGGGCAACACGGCCGCGGCGGCCACTGCCGCCATCAGCTTCCGGCCCCAGGTGCCGCGCACCTTTTCGACCAACTTCATAAACTCGTTCCGTCCCATTGCATTTCCATCTTCCGTTCTGCCGCACGCCATCGGTGGCTTCACGACTGGGCGACATTGCCCGGTCAGTCAACCACACCTCGTGTGATCGTTCTGTTTTCAGTTGTGGTCAGGTCTCGTTCCGACAGCGCATTTCAGCTGTTCAGAGTGGCCAGCAGGTCCGGTTTCATGGCCTGCAGCTGACCGCCCCAATAGCCCCACGAGTGGTTGCCCGCGGGTGGGAAGTCGAAGGTGGCGTTGCGCCCGCCCGCCTCGGTGTAGCGGTCCCGGAAGCGCAGATTGCTCGCCACGGCCAGGGACTCCAGACTCGACGCGCTGAGCGCGATACCAGGGTCGGTGTTCTCGTCGATCGGCGTCTGGCCGCCAGGTGCGCAGTAGATCCACAGCCGGGTGTTGTTGTTCACCAGCAACTGCACCTGTTCGGTGGGATCGTTGCGTTTCCACGCCGGATCCCACGGCGCTCCCCACATGTTGTCGACGTTGTAGCCACCGGCGTCGAGCATCGCGATCCGGATCGCCTGCTTCATGAACGGTGTCGACGGGTTGAGGAAACCGGACAGCGAGGCGGCGTAGCGGAACTGGTCGGGGTGATAGGCCGCCAGGATCAGCGCGGCACCGCCTGACATGGACAGCCCCACGACGGCGTTACCGGTGCGCGAGACGCCCTTGCTCTCGGCCAGATAGGCCGGCAGCTCGCGGGTGAGGAAGGTCTCCCACTTGTACGTGTAGGGCTGGTTGTTGAAGTTCGACGGCGAGTACCAGTCCGAGTAGAAACTCGACTGCCCGCCGACAGGCATGACCGTGGCGATACCGGAGTCGTGGAACCACTCGAACGCGGCGGTGTTGATATCCCAGCCGTTGTAGTCGTCCTGCGCGCGCAGCCCGTCGAGCAGGTACACGGCCTTGCTCTGTGCCTCCGGGCCCCCGGCCCCTTGGAACTGGACCCGGACGTTGCGGCCCATGGCACCGGAGTAGACGTCCAGGTACTCCACCGGGAGCCCGGGCCGGGAGAAGGCCTCGGCCGCGGGAGTGCCGCCGGTGGCGTCGACCAGGACGGCGGGCAGCATCGACACCGCAGTGATGGCGGCGGCAAGCCGCGCCACGAACCGGCTTTTGCTCTTCGCGCGCGCAGTGGCCCACTTGCTCACGTGGTCTACACCGTCCGTTCGTTCGTCAATGTCGCGGCGTTGTCGTCAAACGCAACGGTTCCGTGGCACAGCTCGCGGTGGTGTCCACACATGACTGGGTATCGCTGCAAGAACTACTCAGCGTTACCGATTGGGATCCCTGTCGGCCAATAGTCAACCAACACTCAAGGACCCGATGCCGGTAAGCCAGTGTAAGGGGTCACGTTCAGAACGGGCTCATCCAGCCCGCAGCGGAGCAGCTCGTACTGGGGCACCCGATCGATCCGGTACTGGGTGTACTGGTACGCATGCAGCACGTTCGACAGGAACCTGCGTGGCCCGAGCGGACCCCGGATCGACGACAGCACCGATTCCGTGGCAGGGCATTTCAGCGCGGCCTCGGCCTGGATGATCCAGTTCTCGTCGATATAGGAGGGAATCCACTCCTTGGTCTTGAGGAACGGCCCCTCCGCGATCGCCCAATCCGGGTACAGATTCTTGTCGTGGCCGATCCGGCCGTCCTCCAGCCGCTGGGTGTGCGCGGCCAGCGGGTTTGCCAAGCCGATCTGGTCGATGACCCGCACGTCGAGGCCGACGTTCATGGCCGTCATGCCCATGTTGGTGAAATACACTGTGTGCGGGCCCTTGTAGTTCCGCCGCTCCGCCGGGGTGAGCCCCGCAGGGGGCGGCACGGCCGGCACCACATCCCACATGTCGTAGTTGCCAGCCGGCAGCAGCAGCGCGCCGTCGGGAGTGTTGTTGATGGCCACCACCATGGCGCGCATCCGTGGATAGTCCAGGTAGTCGGCGGCCGTCAGCGGGTGGGCGTTGCCGGTGGCCTGGGCGTAGAAACGGCGCTCGTCGACGATGCCGCTGTAGGTCACCCGGGTGGCGTCCTTGCCCATTCCCGGTGAGTTGGCCGCCCACACCGTCCATCCGATCACCGCGGCCCACAGCACCGTGGTGGCGCCTGCCACCACCAGACCCGCCTCGCGGGAGAAGCGGGCCCCGGCCGGGCTCACGACCGGGATCACCGCGATCGGGGCGAGCATGCAGAACACCGGCGTCAGCAACACCCGGCCGTGCATGAAATCGCCGCCTTGGCGCACCCAGTAAACACCCTGGAGCAGCCCGCTCAGCACGAAGAAGACGACGATCGCCGCCGGGCTCTGCACGGTGCGGGCAATCCGCCCGTAGTCGGCCGGCGCGCTGCTGCGGGGCCGCGGGGACCGGGCCCGCGACAGCGCCAACAGCACGCCGAGGCCGACCAGCAGAACCGCCGGGATCCACAACAGATACGGCTGATTGAAGTTGGTCAGATAGATCCAGCCCTGGGCCCACTTCGCCCCGGACGCGTCCTTGGCGACGGCGGTGCCGGGAACGATCAGCACGTAGTACCCCATGCGGAAGATCTGGTAGCCCACCGGCAGCAGCCCGCCCGCCACCACGATGAGCGTCCGGGTGCTCCAGCGGCGGGCCGCGATGAGCATCATCACCAACGCCAGCCCGCCGATGAGTGCGAGCTCGGGGCGCACCAGCACCGACAGACCGGCGACGAACGCGAGTGCGCCGGTGAACCAGGGCCCGGCCGCATCTCCGCCGGCCTGTCCGCGCGCGGCGGCCGTGCGAGGTGCCTGCGACCAGCAGACCAGCATCCACCACAACAGCCCCAGATAGCTGATGACCAGCCCGTTCTCCAGGCCGGAGGTGGCGAAATCACGCGCCGGGGGGATCGCGATGTAGACCAGGACGCCGGCCGGCAGCAGCAGTGCCCGGCGGCCCCGCAGGCCGGGGGTGTACAACCGCGCGGTGCCGAGCATCACCAGGATCACACCGATGACGCTGAGCCCCAACGCCAGCGCCAGCGCGATGTACTCGAGCCGGATGGGGCCGCCGATGACGCTGCCGAAGTAGGTCAGATACGTCCACACGGTGGAGGTGTTGGATTCGACGCGCTCACCGGCGTTGAACACCGGGCCGTTGCCGGCCAACAGATTACGCACGGTCCGCAGCACGATGAGGCCGTCATCGGCGATCCAGCGTCGCTGCCAGGCGCCCCATGCGAACAGTCCCGCCGCGACGACCACGCTGAGCCACAGGCTGATCCGTACCGACCAACCGAGCCTGGGCACCAGCACGGCCTCAGCTGAGGACGGCCGCGGCACCGACCGTTCCGATCCAGGCCACCGCCAGGAACTGCAGCACGCGGTCCCGCAGCGCGATATCCTCCGGCTCACCGGCCAGCCCACCGTCGATGTCGACGGCATAGCGCAGGATCGCAACCGTGAACGGCACCATCGAGACCGCGAACCAGGACCCGCCTCCGCCGCCGTCACGCTCGAAGGCCCACAGGCCGTAGCAGAGCACCACGGCGGTGGCCGACAGCGTCCACACGAAGCGCAGGTAGCTACTGGTGTAGGCCTCCAACGACTTCCGGATCTTGGCGCCGGTGCGTTCGGCGAGCTGCAGTTCGGCGTAGCGCTTTCCGGCCGCCATGAACAACGAGCCGAACGCCATCACCAGGAGGAACCACTGCGACAGCGGGATGTCGGCGGCCACGCCGCCGGCGATGGCCCGGATCAGGAAGCCTGAGGAGACGATGCAGATGTCCAGCACTGCTTGGTGTTTGAGGCCGAAGCAGTACGCCAGCTGGATCACGATGTAGAGGGCCATCACCACCGCGAGATCCGGTGTGGTGAGCCAGGAGATCACCAACGAGGCCACCCCCAGCACGATGGCCAGGCCGTAGGCCAGGCCTTCGGGCACCACGCCGGCGGCGATGGGGCGGAACCGCTTGGTGGGATGGGCCCGGTCCGCCTCAACATCGCGGGCGTCGTTGACCAGGTAGACACACGATGCGGCCAGACAGAAGACCACGAAGGCGATCCCGACCTTGGTCAGCACGTCGACGTAGTCGTAGCGGACGTCGCCGCCGAGTGCGGCCAGCGGGGCCGCCAGCACCAGCAGGTTCTTCACCCACTGCCGAGGACGCAGCGCCTTGACGATGCCCGAGGCGAGGTTCTTCGGCGGTCCGGCGACCGGCGCAGCTTCTTCACTCACGACCGCGACTCCTTGAGAACGAGATCCACACCCTTGGCGACCGCCGCGCCCACCGCCACGCCGGTGGCCACATCGCTGGGGTAGTGCACCCCGAGTACCAAGCGGGACAACACCATCGGCGGGATGACGATCGCGGGCAGCGGCAGACCGCTGGCCTTGCCGAGCAGGATCGCCGCCGCGGTGCTGGAGGTGGCATGCGCCGACGGGAAGCTGAGCTTGCTCGGCGTGCCGACGTTGACCGCGATATCGGGATGGCTGGGCCGCTGCCGGCCCACGGCGAATTTGATGGCGATGGCCGAGGCGTGGGCCAGCAGTGCACCCAACCCGGCCGCCAGCCAGGCCCGGCGCTTGCGGGGCTGGACCAGGGCACCGAGCACGGCCAGACCCAGCCAGCCTTGGGCATGCTCACCGAAATGGGACAGCGCCGTGGCGGCGGGCAGCACACCCGGTTTGTCGGCAAGCGCGGACTGCACCGCCACCAACACGGCGTCCTCGCCGCGCGGAGTGTCAGACATCGATGGCTTTCGCGTCAGAGTCCAACAGAACGGTCTCCCACTTCTGCGTGCTGGTCAGCGTCGGCAGCGCGGCGCGGTACTCCCGGCGCATGCGGTTGAACCTGCGGCCCAGAAGCGCCTGGCGTTTCAGCGATTCGCGTAGCAGTGCGAACATCTTCGCGCGGTCGCGCTGCCGGAAGACGACGCCGCGGCCGTCGGCGGTGGTGACGGTGACGCCGTCGACCTTGCTCAGCGAGAACCAGCGGGCATCCTGGGTGGCGACGTTGATCTGCGGGCGCCGGTGGTGCTCGGGGTCGTGCGTGGTGAGCTGGTGCAGCACGCCGCGGGCCAACCGCCACGAGATCGCCACCGGCCCAACGGGAATGCTGACCTTCTTGCGCCACCGCTTGTCCGACGGGGTGGGCAAGGTGGTGGCGCTGGGCAGCACCACCGCGTCGGGGAACTGCTCGCGCATCTTGCGGATGTCGGGCAGCGCGGACTCCAGGATCGAGAAGATGTGCTCCGGCCCGGCCAGGAAGTCGTCCATCGCCTTGTTCTGGATCGCGACGGTCGAATACTCAAGGCACAGAAGGTGTTTGATGGTGGCCTTGAGATGGCTCGCGAGCAGTCCCTTGATGTTGCCGTCCCAGTGCAGGGCGGCCACCACCAACCGGTTGCGCAGGTGGAAGTACGCCTGCCAGTCGATCGCGTCGTCCTTGTCGCTCCACGCCATGTGCCAGATCGCGGCGCCGGGCAAGGTGACGGTGGGATAGCCGTGTTCACCGGCGCGCAGACCGTAGTCGGCGTCGTCCCATTTGATGAACAGCGGCAGCGGCTGGCCGAGTTCCTCGGCGACCTGCCGCGGGATCATGCACATCCACCAGCCGTTGTAGTCGACGTCGACGCGCCGGTGCAGCAGCCTGCTGCGGTACTCCTCTTCGTCGTTGAGGGGGTACTTGGCGAAGTTGTGGTCGTATTCGGTGTTGACGGCGTTGGTCCACATGAAGTTGGTGGCGTCGACCATCTCACCCATGACGTGCAGATGCGACGGTTCCTGCAGGTTGAGCATCTGGCCGCCCACCAGGGTCGGGGTCTTGGCGAACCGGTTGAGCGCCAGCGCCCGCAGGATCGAATCGGGTTCGACGCGAATGTCGTCGTCCATGAACAGGATCTGTTCGCAGTCGGTGTTCTTCAGCGCCTCGTACATCACGCGGCTGTAGCCGCCGGACCCGCCCAGGTTGGGCTGGTTGTGAATCGTGAGCCGGTCACCCAGGGCGGCGGCCGCCGCGGCGAAGTCGGGGTGGTCCTTGGCCTTCTTGGTGCCCTGGTCCGACACGATGACCGCGGTGATCACCTTGTCCACCAAGGGATCCGAGGTCAGTGCGGCCAGCGCGTTGACGCAGTCCGAGGGCCGGTTGAAGGTGGGGATACCGACGGCGACGTTTGCGCGGCCCGGCGCCGCGACCGGTGCGTACCAGCCTGCGTTGTGCAGCGTGCATTGGGCGTTGGTGGTGATGTCGAACCAGATCCAGCCGCCGTCCTCGAACGGGGTGAGCTCGATCTCGAACTCCACGACGGCGGGCTTGCCGTCGTCGCCGCTGGCGATCGGTGCACCGCCGACGGTGATGCGGGCCCCGGTGGCCTTGGACCGGTAGACATCCACGCGCGCGCTGCCGCTCAACTCCACCCGCAGCACCACCGACTCCAGCGTCGACCACCGACGCCAGTAGCTGGCCGGGAACGCGTTGAAGTACGTCGCGAACGACACCTCGGATTCGGCGCCGATCTCGAGTTCGGTGCGGGTCGGGGCGTGCGCACGCTTGGCGTTGGTGTCCGATTCCTCGATGTAGAGCTTGCGGACGTCCAGTGGTTCGCCGGGGCGGGGCAGGATGACGCGGGCCAGCAGGCTGACCGCCCGTGACTCGTCGGCGGCCAGTGCGCCGGAGGGAATCTCGCTCATGAGCTTTCTGTGCCTGTCTCACCCAGCGGCGCACCATCGACAAGGTGCGGCGCCAGGGTGTTGTCGTACATGTTGAGCGCACTGGCGATCGCCATGTGCATGTCGAGGTACTGGTAGGTGCCCAGCCGGCCACCGAAGAGCACCTTGGCTTCTGCGGTCTCCTTCTTCGCCCTGGTGCGGTAGGCGGTCAGCAGCGAGCGGTCGGCCTCGGTGTTGATCGGGTAGTAGGGCTCGTCATCGTCGGCGGCGAATCGCGAGAACTCCCGCATGATGACCGTCTTGTCTTCCGGGTAGGCCCGCTCGGGGTGGAAGTGCCGGAACTCGTGGATCCGGGTGTAGGGCACGTCGGGATCGTTGTAGTTCATCACCGGAGTGCCCTGAAAATCCCCGGTTTCGAGTACGTCGACCTCGAAATCCAGTGTGCGCCAGCCGAGTCGGCCCTCGGCGTAGTCGAAGTAGCGGTCCAGCGGGCCGGTGTAGACAACCGGAGCCGACGGGGACGCTTCGCGCAGCGACTCGCGCACGTCGAACCAGTCGGTGTCCAGCCGGACGTCGATACGCTCGTCGGCGGCCATGTTCTCCAGCCACGCGGTGTAGCCGTCGACCGGCAGGCCCTCGTAGGTGTCGTTGAAGTAGCGGTTGTCGAAGGTGTAGCGCACCGGTAGCCGGGTGATGTTGGCAGCGGGCAGATCCTTGGGATCGGTCTGCCACTGCTTGGCCGTGTAGTGCTTGACGAAAGCCTCGTAGAGCGGGCGCCCGATCAGTGAGATGGCCTTCTCTTCGAAATTAGCGGCGTCGATCGCCGAAATTTCGCTGGCCTGCTCCTTGATCAGCGCCCTGGCCTCGTCGGGGGTGAAGTAGCGACCGAAGAACTGCGACACCAGGCCCAGGCCCATCGGGAACTGGTAGGCCTGCCCGTTGTACATGGCGAAGACGCGGTGCTGGTAGGAGGTGAACTCGGTGAACTGCCGCACGTAATCCCACACCCGCTTGTTGGAGGTGTGGAACAGGTGTGCGCCGTACTTGTGGACCTCGATGCCGGTCTGCGGCTCGGGTTCGGAGTAGGCGTTACCGCCGATGTGGGGACGCCGATCGAGGACGAGGACCCGCTTGTCCAGCTGGGTCGCTACGCGCTCGGCAATGGTCAGGCCGAAGAATCCGGACCCGACAACAAACAGGTCGTAAGTCATCGGCAGTCAGGGTATCCGACCGCCGCCCTGTGACCGATCGGGCCGCGCGGCGCAACTCGTCGTTACCCAGCTGTTGCGTCCGGGTTCGCCTGCCGCGGCCGTGGCGGCGCTGCGACCAGGCAGGGGTTCGGATTGCGCGCCGGCAACGGCATGACAGACCAACATCGCGATTCGTTCACGATTCGGTCTCGCCACTCTAGTCACACCAGTCACGCCCCTACCATCGAACACGTTGCTTATCCAGAACACACGTAGTCCAGATATTGAGGAGACTTCCGTGCCGAACCGACGTCGACGCAAGCTCTCGACAGCCATGAGCGCAGTCGCCGCCCTGGCAGTCGCGAGTCCTTTTGCAGTTGTTGCTGTCACCAGTGCCGACATTCCGCAGCAGCGTGAGTTCACGCAGGCCGCGTATGTGACCGATCTTCCGAACGAGCTGATCTCTGCGCTGTCGCAGGGCCTGTCGCAGTTCGGCATCACCCTGCCGCCGCTGCCGACCGGTCTGAGCCCGGCCGGGGCCATGCCGACCGCAGGCGCCGGGCTGACCAGCCCCGGCCTCACCACGCCGGCGCTGACCACCCCGGGCCTGACCACACCGGCGCTGACGACGCCGGGTCTCACCACCCCCGCCTTGACGACGCCTGGTTTGACGACGCCTGGCCTGTCCACCCCTGGGTTGACAACGCCTGGCCTGACGACGCCTGGCCTGACAACGCCCGGCCTGACGGCGCCCAGTGCCACCGTTCCGCCGGTCACCGTGCCGGGCGCGTCGCTCACCGACGCCAGCCTGACCAACCCGGCGCTGACCAGCCCCGGGCTCACCACGCCCGGCCTGGGTGTGCCCGACCCCGCGTTGACGGTGCCCGGCGCCCTGCCGGTCTCGTCTCCGGGCCTGGGCCTCGGGGTGCCCGGTGAGGTTCCGATCAGCGCTCCGATCGGACTGGATCCGATGGCGGGCACCTACCCGATCCTGGGCGATCCGTCGCTGGGCCTGGGCGTGCCCGCGGCGGCGACCGGTGGCGGCGGCCTGATCAGCGACCTGAGCAGCGCCGCGCAGTCACTGGGCGCGGGACAGGCGATCGACCTGCTCAAGGGTGTGGTGATGCCGGGCATCATGGGCGCCATCAAGTCGGCCCAGCCGGCCGCGGCCGCCGCGCCGCTGCCGGTGCCACCCCCGCCCGCCTGATCTGACAAAGCCTGTAACCAAACGGCACCGCAGGGGTGGGCTCACCCCAACCCCCTCCACGAGCCCACAAAACCCTGCGGTGCCGTTGCAGGTGGCACGTCGCCACAAATTTCACACGCTTCCCATTAATGCCGTGTCGAAACATCAGTAACAACTAGCGCATACGTAACATCGGGCCGTGCCGCGTCGTCGTCCCGCACCACTGCTGCTCCTCACCGCCATCGCGGCGTCGGTGGTCCTGGTGCCGTGGGCCATCGACGGTGTTCCGCCCGGCGTGGATGTACCGCAGGCCGCCGACACCCGGCTGGTCGAAGAACCCCTGGCCGGCCTCGGCGGTGGCGAGACCGTCCGGGAGATCACCCAAGACGCCCCGTTCTCGATGGTGGCCCTCACCGGCGACGACCTGACCGGAACCGAAGTCAAGGTGCGCGCCAAACACGGTGACGGCAAGTGGGGCCCCTGGTACGACGCCGAGGCGCTGCAGACCAATCCGGACGACACCGGTCTGCGCGGTACCGACCCGGTGTTCGTCGGCCTCACCAACGCCGTGCAGATCTCGGTGACCCGCCCGCCCGGCGCACCCGTGACCACCGCACCCCCCGCGGACGACGGCCCCGAGTTGGGTTACCGCCCCGCCAGCACCGAACGGTCGCTGGCCCAGAACATGTCGGCGATCCTGATCACCCCGCCGCAGGCACCGGCCGACCTGCAGTTCACCGCACCCACGGGCGTGCTGGCGCCAGGACAGCCGCCCAGCGTCATCAGCCGCGCACAGTGGGGTGCCGACGAGTCGATGAAATGCGGCGGCCCGCGCTACGACAAAGGTGTCCGCGCGGCCGTCGTGCACCACACGGCGGGCAGCAACGACTACGCCCCGCAGGACTCCGCGGCGATCGTGCGGGCGGCCTACGCCTACCACACCCGCACCCTGGGCTGGTGCGACATCGCCTACAACGCGCTGGTGGACAAGTACGGGCAGGTGTTCGAGGGCCGCGCAGGCGGGATGGACCGGCCCGTCGAGGGCGGCCACACGGGCGGCTTCAACACCGATACCTGGGGTGTGGCGATGATCGGCGACTTCCAGGTGACCCCGCCCACCGACATCCAGATCCGCACCACCGGGCGCCTGCTCGGCTGGCGGCTCGGGCTCGACAACGTCGACCCCAAGGGCTTCCTGCAACTCACGTCCGCCGGCGGGGCCTACACCCACTTCCCCCGCGGCACCACGCCCACGCTGCCGACCATCTTCACCCACCGTGACGTCGGCAACACCGAGTGCCCCGGCGACGCCGCCTACGCCGCGATGGACCAGATCCGCGACATCGCCGCCCGGTTCAACGAACCCGTCGGCCCCATCACCCTCGAGGACCGGCTACGCGGCGGCGCCATCCACACCAAGTGGAAGCGGATGGGCGGCGACACCAGCCTGCTGGGCGCACCCCGCGGTCCCGAAGCCACCGCCACCGGCAATGCCCGCTACGTCACCTTCGCCCGGGGCGCCATCTACTGGTCACCGGACAGCGGCGCGCAACCCGTGGGCGGCGCCATCTACGACGCCTGGGCCGCCCTCGGCTACGAACGTGGCCTGCTCGGACTGCCCACCAGCGGCGAGATCCACGAACCGCAGTGGATCAAGCAGAACTTCCAGCACGGCACCCTGAACTTCGACCGGGAAACCGGGCTGGTGACCCGCGTGGTCGACGGGGTGGCCCAGGAACTACCCCCGCTGGGGCCCGACGGCCCGCCCGTGCAGCTCGAGCGCTTCACCCCGATCACCCTCGACTAGCTGCCCCGGGCGTCAGTTCCAGAAACGTTCGAGCACCTGCGCCAGCCCGTCCTCGGAATTACGCGCCGTCACCTCGTCGGCGGCTTCCACCGCCTCGGGGTGCGCGTTGCCCATCGCCACCCCGTGGCCGGCCCACCGCAGCATCGGGACGTCGTTGGGCATGTCGCCGAAGGTGACGATCTCTTCGGCGCCGATGCCGAGCGGCTTGGCCACTTCCTCCACACCGGTGGCCTTGCTGATGCCCAGCGGCACGATCTCGATGAGTCCGTTGTTGGTGCTGTAGGTGATATCGCCTTCGATGCCGATGTGCTTCTCCAGCTCGGCAGCCATGTCCGCACTGCGCGCGCCCGCTTTGCGAATCAGCAGCTTGACCGCCGGCGCGGACAACAGGTCCTCGATCGACACCTCGGTGTTGTCCGGGTTCAGCCAGGCGTGCTCGTAACCCGGCGAGCTGACGAACTGCGGGGTGGCGGCGTCGTGTGCGCTGTTACCCACCCGCTCCACGGCCAGCCCCGCTCCCGGGATGACGCGCATCGCGATCTCCGCCAGCACCGTGAGAATGTCCGCCGACAACGTTCGTGCGGACAGGATCCGGTCGGTGGCCGGGTCGTAGAGCACGGCGCCGTTGGCGCACACCGACATCGGCGCGAAGCCCAGCGCGTCCACCACGGGATGGATCCAGCGCGGCGGTCTGCCGGTGGCAAGAATGAACGTCGTCCCCGCGTCCACCGCGGCGCGCACGGCGTCCCGGGTGCGCGGGGTGACGTTCTCGTCGTCGTCGAGCAGGGTTCCGTCGACGTCGGTGGCGATCAGCGCGGGCGGTTTCGTGTCGGTCAACCTCGTTCCGCCTGCCTGCGGGCGCGCTCGGCGAGCTCGGCCTGGTCGAGCAATGTCGCCTCCTCGATGGTCGGGGCTGTCCCGCCGAGCCGCTTCGGCTGCCAGTAGGCGCCGCGCGACCGTGGGTAGTGCTGTTGCACCTGATCCAACACTGCGGACATCCCCGCACGGATGGCCGTATCCAACTCTGCCGGGCTGCCGGTCGGCGGGATCGCCGGGCCGACGTTGACCGTGATGGGAATCTTGTTGCGGCCCAGGTGCTTCGGATGATCCTTCGTCCAGATGCGCTGCGCCCCCCACACGATCAGGGGGACGACGGGCACCTGCGCCTCCAGCGCCATCCGCGCCGCGCCGGTCTTGAAGCCCTTGAGCTCGAAACTGCGGCTGATGGTGGCCTCGGGATACACGCCCACCAGTTCGCCTTCCCGCAGCCGCTGCACGGCGACGGCATAGGCCTCGGCCCCGGCGCGGCGGTCCACCGGGATGGTTCTGGTGTGCTTGATCAGGTAGTTGACCAGCCTCACCCGCTGCATCTCGGCCTTGATCATGAAACGCATCCGCCGACCGCGGCGCTTGGCCGCCAGCGCGGCCGGCAGCCAGTCGAGGTAGCTGGTGTGGTTGATGGCCACCACTGCCCCACCCACCGTCGGGATGTTGTCCAGTCGTTCGTAGGTGATCGCGGTGCCGGTGACTCTGACGAGGGTTTCAGCCGTGATCTCGAGTGTTCGGAAAACCGGCTCCATGCACGCCTACCCCGCACCGGGCCGTTCGACTCTGGCCTGCGCACGCCGGGCGGCCTCCTCCGCGTCCAACCGCGCCGCCTCGGCCAGCGAGGGGGCGCCGCCACCGAGCCGGTGCGGCACCCAGAACTCACCGGGCGGGTGCGGACCGTAACTCTCCTGCACGTGCTCGAGCAGGTGCTGCATCCGGTGATGCAGCAGTTCGGTGAGCTCGGCAGCCGGCAGGGTGGGCTGGATCGGTTCGCCGACGGCGATGGTGATGGGCACCTTGGGCCGCCACATCTTCTTCGGGTGGTCCTTGGTCCAGATGCGCTGAGCGCCCCACACGATGTGCGGCACGATCGGGACGTCGGCCGCGATGGC
Source organism: Mycolicibacterium sp. SMGY-1XX (assembly GCF_059132455.1). Classification (NCBI taxonomy): domain Bacteria; kingdom Bacillati; phylum Actinomycetota; class Actinomycetes; order Mycobacteriales; family Mycobacteriaceae; genus Mycobacterium; species Mycolicibacterium sp. SMGY-1XX. The sequence continues at coordinate 144,814 of NZ_CP101139.1, read as the reverse complement.
CATGCGTGCGGCACCGGATTTGAACTCTTTGATCTCGAAGCTGCGGCTGATGGTCGCCTCGGGATAGACGCCGACGAACTCCCCGTCCTTGAGCCGCTTGCAGGCCTCGTCGAACGATTCGGCACCCGCGGCGCGGTCCACCTCGATGTGCCGCAGGCTGCGCATGATGGGTCCGGTGATCTTGTGGTCGAAGACTTCCCGCTTCGCCATGAACCGCACCTTGCGGCCCAGCCCCTGCCGGTAGGCGGGCAGGCCGGCGAAGGTGAAGTCGAAGTAACTGGTGTGGTTGATCGCAATGACCGCGCCTCCGGTGCGGGGCAGGTTCTCGACCCCGGTCACCGTGAACTTCAGCCCCTGCAGCTTCCAGGTGAGCCGCGCAAGCTGGATGACGGTGCCATATACCGGTTCCACAACTGTCGAGCCTATCGCCCTGCGGCGACGCCGCGAATTCGACGGTCTTTGGTCCCCGATACCGGGGCCCTCCGGCGTGCGGCTCGCAACCCCGGCGACAGCTAAGCTCGGGACGGTGCCTCGTTGCCTTCGCAGCGCTTTTCGGCGGGGCTCCGGTTCTTACCAGAGAGGTTTTTGTGCAGGTCACCAGCGTCGGTCACGCCGGCTTTCTGATTGAGACGCACGCGGGCACCATCTTGTGTGACCCGTGGGTCAACCCCGCCTACTTCGGGTCGTGGTTCCCGTTCCCCGACAACAGCCGGCTGGACTGGGACTCCCTCGGGGACTGCGACTACCTCTACGTCTCCCACCTGCACAAGGATCACTTCGATCCGGAGAACCTGCGCCGCCACGTCAACAAGGACGCCACGGTGCTGCTGCCCGATTACCCGGTGCCGGATCTGCGCCGGGAGTTGGAAGCGCTCGGGTTCCACCGCTTCTTCGAAACCACCGACTCGACGAAGCACCGCGTCAGCGGACCCAAGGGCGACCTCGACGTGATGATCATCGCCTTGCGTGCCCCCGCCGACGGACCGATCGGCGACTCCGGGCTGGTGGTCTCCGACGGCGAGACGGTGGCGTTCAACATGAACGACGCCCGCCCCGTAGATCTCGAGGCTCTCGACGTGCAATTCGGTCACATCGACGTGCACATGCTGCAGTTCTCCGGCGCCATCTGGTACCCGATGGTCTACGACATGCCCGAACGCGCCAAGGCGGCGTTCGGCACCCAGAAACGCCAACGCCAGATGGACCGCTGCCGCCAGTACATCGCGCAGGTGGGTGCCACCTGGGTGGTCCCGTCGGCGGGGCCGCCGTGCTTCCTCGATGACGACCTGCGTTTCCTCAACGACGACCACGGCGACCCGGCCAACATCTTCCCCGACCAGATGGTCTTCCTGGAGCAGATGCGCACCCACGGCCACGATCGTGGGTTGCTGATGATCCCGGGCACGCGGGCGGATTTCGCCGGCTCGGAGCTTGTCTCGCTCACGCACCCGCTGCCGGTCGACGACGTCGAGGCCATCTTCACCACCGGCAAGGCGGCCTATATCGCCGACTACGCCGAACGGATGGCGCCCGTGCTGGCCGCGGAGAAGGCCCGCTGGGCGCCGGCCTCCGGCGAGTCGCTGCTCGAGCCGCTGCGTGAGGTCTTCGAGCCGATCATGATCCAGACCGATCAGATCTGCGACGGGATCGGCTACCCGGTGGAATTGCGTCTCGGCGCGGAGACTGTGGTGCTGGACTTCCCCAAACGCGCGGTACGCGAAGCCATTCCGGATGAGAAGTTCCGCTACGGTTTCGAGATCGCCCCGGAGTTGGTGCGCACCGTGTTGCGCGATCGCGAGCCCGACTGGGTGAACACCATCTTCTTGTCCACCCGGTTCCGCGCCTGGCGGGTGGGCGGCTACAACGAATACCTCTACACCTTCTTCAAATGCCTCACCGACGAGCGGATCGCCTATGCCGACGGCTGGTTCGCCGAGGCCCACGACGATTCGGCGTCCATCACCGTCGACGGCTATGAAGTGCAGCGCCGGTGCCCGCACCTGAAGGCCGACCTCTCTAAATTCGGTGTGGTGGAAGGCAATACACTGACCTGCAACCTCCACGGGTGGCAGTGGAACCTCGACAGCGGCCGGTGCCTGACCACCAGGGGCCACGAGTTGCGGAGCCGGAAGCTGTGACCGCACCGCCCCAGCAGTACTACGACGACGGCATGGTCCAGCTGGACCGCTCGGCCATCACGTTGCGCCGTTACCACTTTCCCTCCGGCACCTCGAAAGTGATTCCGTTGCGATCGGTGCGCGGCTACGAAGCCGAGGATCTCGGCATGTTCGTGCAGCGGTTCCGGATCTGGGGTAGCTCCGATCTCCGGCGCTGGTTGCCGCTGGACCTGCAGCGCCCGTTGAAGAACACCCTGGTGACTCTCGATGTGCCGGGCCTCAAATTGCGTCCCGCCTTCACCCCGGCGCGGCCGCAGGAGTTTCTGACCGTGCTCGATGAGCTGCTGCAGCGTTAGAGCGCTAACCGCCGTCGCGGAGCAGAGTCTTCTCGATCACCTTCTGCACTTGGCGCACAAGGAGTTTGCCCGTAGCAGCCGCTGCGCTGCGCACCGCTCCGGGTGGCGCGGGCATCCGGACGGCAACGTCGTCGCCGACACGCAGCAGGCCGGCTCCGGTCACGTCGGCGTACACGCCCAGGAAACGGTCGGTGCGCTCGGCCAGCCTGCGGGTGAGGGTGCGGTCCAGTTCCAGGCCGGGCTGCGGCCGGGTGGGCACCACACAGCGGATGGTGGGAACGGTGATACGCAAACGCGCCGTGCCGATCTCGACCGTCGCCCCCACCCACGCGGTTTCGGGGAAGTCGGCCTCGGGGTCGTCCACCGTGACCACCACATTGGGCCGGAACCGGCGCACGTCGTAGCCGTCCGGTGACAGCGACGCCAGGCTGGTGGTGCTCATCAGGTGAATGGCACTCAGATCCACAAATGTGCCTGGCGGAGTGGAGAACCGCGCCAAGGTCAAGATCTGTTTGGTGGTGAAGACGGAGGTGTCCGGCAGCGCCTCGGTGGCGTCCAGGCCGAAATCGCGACGCACCTCCTCGGCGGCGAAATTGGCCTTGCTCTGGCGCACCGAGAGCCGGTGCGCGCTGGTGTCGTCCAGGGGTGCCAGCGCCGTCAACCGGACGTCGCGGCTCACCAGCTCGGACAACCGGGCATGCACCTGCGGGTCACTGCTGGACACGTCGTCGCCGCCGGGGAAGGTGATCAGCACCTCCGGCACGTTGCCGGGACCGGCGTCGGGGCCGGGCTCGGTGGCATAGCGCGCGGTGCACCCCAACAGCGCCGGGATCCGTCGCGCCGAGGCGGTGATGTCGTTCTCCAGATCGCGCACCGCCCAGAGCCGGTCGGCATGGCCACCGCGCCGATCGATGCGCAACTGCTGGACCTGGCTGCCGCCCATCGACTTCACCGGGAACCGCCACAGCTGAGCCACGGTCGTCACGCCTGCCATGGCTGCAGTGTAGGAGCAGCCGGGCGCGATTCGACGATTCGCGCCCAATTGATGCCGGCCAGGATGAGCGCGGCCCCGACAATCCCGGCCACCGTCACGGGATCCCCGCCCACCAGCACCCCGATCGCGGCGGCCCACAACGGCTCGGTGCCCAGCAGCAGACCCACCCGCGAGGACGACGTCCGCCGCACCGCCCACATCTGCGCCAGGAAGGCGAACACCGTGCACCCGAGGGCGAGATACACCGTCAGCAGCCATCCGCGGGTGTCCAACTCGACGGCGACGGCGCCGACACCACGTCCGACGGGAGCCAGCATCGCGAACACGCCCAGCGCCACGACCAGCTGCACCAACGTCAACCGCGCGGAGTCCAGGCTCCGGCCCACCGACAGCCGGTCGATCACGTTGAGGTGCACCGCCCGCGCCGCGGCGGCCAGCAGGATCAGCACGTCACCGCCACCGGGTGTGTGGAAGGCGCCCCCGCTCAGGACGGCCACCCCGGCGACGGCCACCCCGGCGGCGGGATAGAACGGCGCAGGCAGCCGCCGGCCACTCAGCAGCGGGGTCAGCACGATGGACAGCGAGATCAGCAGGCCCGCATTGGACGGTGAGGTCAGCGTCAGCCCGAGCGTCTCGAGAGTGAGGATCAGGCTCAGGACCATCCCGAACACCACCCCCAGCAGCACCTCCTCGCGGCGAAACTGCGCGAGTCGGGGCGCCAGCACCACGGCCAGCACCGCCGCGGCGACACCGAAGCGCAGTACCAGGAAGGCGAACACGGCATCCGGGGCGACAACCTCATGGGCCGCGAGATAGCTGGACCCCCAGACAACGGCGACGGCCAGCAGGACCAGGTCGGTGCGGGTGGGCATGCCTCATCGTGGACAGCGGGCGATTCATCAGACAAGCGATTGTTTCTGACGGCGATGTTTAGAATTTCTACATGGATGTCGAGCGGTTACGGCTACTGCGTGAGCTCGCCGACCGCGGCACTGTCGCGGCCGCGGCGGCGGCGATGTCACTGACGCCCTCGGCGGTGTCCCAGCAGCTCAAAACGCTGCAGCGGGAGGCGGGGGTGACACTGCTGGAACCGGCCGGGCGCAAGGTGCGCCTCACGGAAGCGGGCCGGGTGCTGGTGAACCGCGCCGACGAGGTGCTGGCCGCACTCGACCGGGCGCGCGCCGAGATGGACGCCTACCGCAGCACCCCGCGCGGCCTGGTGCGCGTCGCCATGTTCCCGTCCGGCGCGGCGATGCTGCTGGCCGGGCTGATCACCCGCGCCGCCGACATCGGGGTGGAGGTGTCCGGCCGCGACATCGACCGCCCGGCCGTCGACGCCCCCGCGCAGCTGGCCGACCACGATGTCGTGGTGGTGCACCGCGACGACCGGGACACCGCGCCGTGGAACCCCCGCTTCGAGGCGAGAGTCCTCCTGCGGGAGCCGCTCGACGTGGTGCTGCCACCGGGGCACCCGCTGCGCGGCGAGAAGCGGATCACGCTGGACCAGTTGGCCGATCAGACCTGGATCGGCGTCGAAGGCGGCCTGATGGTCGACGACGTGCTGCGCTCACTGGCCGCGATCTCCGGAGTCACTCCACGAATCATCCAGCGGGTCAACGACTTCCGGGTGGTCGAAGAGCTGGTCCACGCCGGTGTCGGTGTCGCGCTGCTACCCCGCTATGTGCCCACGGTGCGGCCGGTGACGCGCACACCCCTGGCCGGGGTACGCGTCGCGCGTCGTATCGAGGCCGTCACCAGGGCAGGCGCCTCGGCGCGCCCGGCGATCGCCTCCGTGCTCGACATCCTTCAGGAGCTGGCCGCCGAAACCGTCTGCCGTAGTTCGGAATACGAGTCCGATTCGGTGTCGTAGACCCGGACGATCGCCTGATCACCGGGTGTGAGGAACGTCGATTCGCCCAATTCGGTGTAACGGGTGGCGCCGATACCGATCAGCACGTTCTCGGGATGACCGGCAGCCACCATCAGTGCGCCGACATCTTCCAGCGGCGTTTCCGGAGAGCCCTTCTGATTCGCCAGGCGCTCGACGATCCAGTCCAGCAGCACTTCGCCGTAGTACGAGTAACCCAGCAGCGGGCTGTCGACACCGTAGGCGTGCTCTTCGCCGTTGCCGTCACGCAGATGGCAGACCAGGCGCAACGTGGCCGTCGGCCCGTCCGGAGTCAAGTCACTGATGTCGAAGAACTGCGCCGCAACACCTTTGGACGCCGGGCCCCAGTTCTTCTTGTGGCTGATCTTCGGGGCGCCGGGGCGGCGGATCGAGCAATCGTTGAACGCGCCCAGGGCGAAAGGCTGCAGGGTCACCACGGTGTCGCCCTCCCAGACCACCCGGCAAGCCAACCCCACCTCGGGCTCGATCTGCAGGTTCAGCGGCTCGTCGCTGACCGGCAGCACGATGGCGTCGTTGGAGAGCGGGAACTCCGACAAGAAGCTGTCGGTGCCGGGTGCGTACCAGGGGAAGATGCCCTTCGGCGCTTCGCCTTTTTCGCCCGTCCCGGGCTCAACGTTCACGAAATCCGCCGCCTCCCCGGCCTGTTCGAGATGACCCGCGAAGTTACCCGCCACCCCGAAACCGAACCAGGAGCGCAGGTCGTCCAAGGCGAGATCGATCATGGTGCCAGTACCTCCGTGCCGACGTAGGGGACCAGGGCCGGCGGCACACGCACGCTGCCGTCGGGCTGTTGATGGTTCTCCAGGATCGCCACCAGCCAACGGGTGGTACCCAGGGTGCCGTTCAGGGTGGCGGCGATCTGCGGCTTGCCATTGGCGTCCCGATACCGCGTCGAGAGCCGCCGGGCCTGGAACGTGGAGCAGTTCGATGTCGAAGTCAGCTCGCGATAGGTCTGCTGGGTGGGCACCCACGCCTCGCAGTCGAACTTGCGGGCCGCCGAGGAACCCAGATCGCCTGCGGCGACGTCGATGACGCGGTAAGGCACCTCAATCTTGGCCAGCATCTCGCGCTGCCAGCCCAGCAGCCGCTGGTGCTCGGCTTCGGCGTCACCCGGCTCGCAGTAGACGAAGGCTTCCACCTTGTCGAACTGGTGCACCCGGATGATGCCGCGGGTGTCCTTGCCGTAGCTGCCCGCCTCCCGGCGAAAGCACGACGACCAACCGGCGTAGCGCAGGGGCCCGCCGGACAGATCGAGGATCTCGTCGGAGTGATATCCCGCCAGCGGCACCTCGGAGGTACCGACGAGGTAGAGGTCGTCGGCCTCCACGCGGTAGACCTCGTCGGCGTGTGCGCCCAAAAACCCCGTGCCGCGCATGATCTCCGGGCGCACCAGCACCGGCGGGATCATCAGGGTGAAACCGGCTTCCGTGGCCAGCCGCACGGCCAACTGCAACAGGCCCAGCTGGAGCAGCGCGCCGCGACCGGTCAGGAAGTAGAAGCGGGAGCCGGACACCTTGGCGCCGCGCTCCATGTCGAGCAGGCCGAGTGATTCCCCGAGTTCGAGGTGATCCTTGGGGTTGTCGATGGCCGGCGGCGTGCCCACCGTGTCGAGCACGACAAAATCGTCCTCACCGCCGGCGGGGACACCGTCGATGACGACGTTGGAGATCGCCATGTGCGCGGCGGTGAAGGCGCGCTCGGCCTCGGACTGCTGGGCCTCGGCGGCTTTGACCTGGGCCGCGAGCTCCTTGGCCTGGGCCAGCACCGCGGGCCGGTCCTCCGGGGAGGCGGCGCCCACCTGCTTGCTCACGGCCTTCTGCTCGGCGCGCAGGTTGTCGGCGGAGGAAATGGCGGCCCGACGGGCCGCGTCGGCGTCGAGCAACGCATCGACCAGCGACGGGTCTTCCCCGCGACTGGCCTGGGAACGGCGGACGAGCTCGGGGTCGTCGCGCAGCAGCTTCAGGTCGATCACGCCTGCCAACCCTACTTTTGCCATGCCAGGGGGTCTTCGCCGAGGGGGCGGTAGCCGCGCCGGCACTGCGACACAACCACATAACTTTACATTCGTATCACTTGTCACAGCACCCGACACGCCTGTCACAATGGATCCGATGCCCGAATTATCCGACTCGCAGGAAGCGACGTCTGACCAGCCCAAATCCCGGCGGTTCGACTGGCGGCGCACACTGCAGGCCACCGCCACCCGTCGCGCTCTGCTGCTGACCGCGCTCGGTGGGCTCCTGATCGCCGGCATCATCACGGTGCTGCCGCTGACCGGTTCGAACAACGGCCTCGTCGGCTACCTGGAATCCGACATCATCCCGATAGCGGGATCGCGCGGGACCCAGACCTTCAACGAGGCCACCCCGGGCAACTGCCTGAACTGGCCGAATGCCACGCCGGACGACGCCGAAGTGGTCGACTGCGCCGAGGAGCACCGCTTCGAGGTGGCCGAGTCGGTGGACATGAGCACCTTCCCGGGCACGGAGTACGGACCGGACGCCGCCCCGCCGTCACCGGCGCGGATCCAGCAGATCAGCCAGGAACAGTGCCAGGTCGCGGTGCGCCGGTACCTGGGTCCGCGCTTCGACCCGAACAGCCGCTTCACCATCGGCATGCTGTGGTCCGGCGACAAGGCCTGGCGCCAGGCCGGTGAACGCCGCATGCTGTGCGGCCTGCAACTGCCCGGGCCCGACAACCAGCAGTTGCCGTTCAAGGGCAAGGTCGCCGAGATCGATCAGTCCAAGGTGTGGCCCGTGGGGACCTGCCTGGGTATCGATCCGGCCAGCAACCAGCCCACCGACATCCCCGTGGACTGCGCCACGCCCCACGCCATGGAGGTCACCGGCTCGCTGAACCTGGCCGAGAAGTTCCCCGGCCCGGGCCTGCCGTCCGAGGACGATCAGGACGCCTTCATCAAGGACGCCTGCACCCGGATGACCGACTCCTACCTGGCTCCGATCGAACTGCGCACCACCACCCTGACACTCATCTACAGCACCATCTCGTTGCCGAGCTGGACCGCGGGCAGCCACCAGGTGTCGTGCAGTGTGGGCGCGACACTGGGTAACGGTGGCTGGGCCACCTTGCTCAACAGCGCCAAGGGTCCGCTGCTGATCAACGGCCAGCCGCCGGTGCCGCCGCCGGACATCCCGGCCGAGCGGCTGAACCTGCCGCCGATCGAGTACGCCGAACCCACCCAGGAGTACTACCCGGACGAGTCGTCCTCGGGTTCCTCGTCGGGTTCGTACTCGGGCTCGCAGTCGGATTCGTCGACCGAACGCAGCGACCCCAACCAGCACCTGCCCGGGCAGTCCACCGAGACCCCTGCCCCGACGCCCGCCGACGGCAACACGTTCAACCCCCCGCCGCCCGAGGCGCCGGTCCCGCCCCCGGCTGATGTGGTGCCGCCACCGGCTCCGTTGCCGCCGCCACCTGCGCCGCTGCCGCCGCCACCCGCCCCGGTTCCGCCACCGGTCGAACCGGTTCCGGCCGCGCCGGCGGTGGGTCCGGTGCCGGGTCCTGTGGAGCCGTTGCCGCCACCCCCCGCCTGAGCCGCATGAGCGTACGGATGAGCCGGCAACGGTTCGACGAGTTGGTCTCCGATGCCCTCGATCTGATTCCGCCGCAGCTGTCCGCAGCCCTGGACAACGTGGTGGTGCTGGTCGAGGACCGCAATCTCGAGGAACCCGATCTGCTCGGGCTCTACGAAGGCATCGCACTGACCGACCGCGACACGTTCTACGCCGGCTCCCTGCCGGACACGATCACCATCTACCGGGGCGCGCTGCTGCAGATGTGCGACTCCGAGGAGCAGGTGGTCGACGAGGTGGCGATCACGGTGATCCACGAGGTCGCGCACCATTTCGGCATCGACGACGAGCGTCTGCACGAGCTCGGCTGGGCCTGACACCCACCGCAAGGCGTGGGACGACCGGTTTGTCGGACGATGGTGGTAGGAACGAACACATGAACGAAGCATGTCGGGACTGCCGGGCAGATCATGAGCACTGCCACGGCACGCTCATCCGGCACGCGTTGTGGCGCACGGAATGCACCGAGGACGGTTGCACGGCCCCGGAATTGATCACCCACGGGTTCGTGATCGACTGCGACACCGTGGGCTGCGAGTGCGCTCAGCCCATGGGGTCGGCGGACGTCTTCGCTTCCTCGACGGCGTCGGCCTCCGGCTCGGGATAGAACGGCGGCGTCAGCGCACCCCACTGCAGGCAGCTCCACCGGCCATCGGTGATCGGCGCCAGCACCACCGATTCCGTGTTGGCCAGGTGATGGTCGAGGGCGAATGTGCCGTCCACTCCGGCCAGTACCGCGCCCACCAATCGGATGGCGGCGCCATGGCTGACGACGACGATGTCATCGGTCCACTCGTGATCGTCCAGATACCGCATCCGTAGGTCGGTCAACACCGGCACGTATCTGGCCAGTACATCGTTGGCGCTCTCGCCGCCGGGCATGGCGGCGTCGAGGTCACCTTCGTGCCACTGCTGGTACACCCGGCCGAACTCTTCGATGGCGGCGTCGTCGTTGCGGTTCTCCAGGTCACCGACCTGGACCTCGTGCAGACCTTCGAACTCGTGTGGTGCCACGCGCAGCAATTCGCCCGCTTCACCGGCGGTCTGCCGGGCCCGGGTGGCGATCGAATGGGCGAGCAGTCCCGGCTTGCGCTGGCGGCCCCGGGCGAACGCCCTCGCCTGATCACGGCCCAGGGGCGTGAGCTCGGCTCCCGGCGGCCGGGTGTCGAGGCGTTTTTCGACGTTGCCGTAGGTCTGTCCGTGCCGAAGCAGTATCAGTCGTCCACTCATGACCGCTGCCCCTGCCGGAGCTGTTCGAGCCAGTGAGTTGCCTCGTCGAGTTCAGGGGGCAGCGCACCTGCGGCCGAGTCCGTCGGCCAAGATCCGAGATATCGCACATCGGCACAACGTCGGTGCAGCGCGGTGAGTGCCTCGGCGACCGCGGAATCTTCGATGTGTCCGACACAATCGAGGAAGAACACGTACGTGCCGAGTTCGACGCGGGTGGGCCGGGACTCGATCCGGGTCAGATCGATGTCGCGGATACCGAACTCCATCAGCGCGCTGACCAGCGCCCCTGGCACGTTCTCGAGGCGCAGTACCACCGAGGTGCGGTCGGCGCCGGTGCGTGCGGGCGGGCGGCCGGGCCGGCCCACCAGAACAAAACGGGTGCGCGCGTTCGGCTCGTCGACCACCCCGTCGGCCAGGGTGGGCAACTCGTACAACTGCGCGGCCAGCGCCGTGCTGACGCCCGCCTGGGCGCGGCCTGCCACGACGTCCTCGGCGGCACCGGCGTTGGAGATCGCGGGTACGACGGTGGCCTGTGGCAGGTTCTCGGACAGCCAGCGCCGCACCTGCGCGGCCGCGACGGGGAACGCGGCGACAGTGCTCACCCCGGCCGCTGCGGTACCCGGTGCCACGACGATGCTGAACGCGACGTCGAGGGTGAGTTCGGCGTAGACCTGAAGCGGTGAGCCGATGGCCAGGGAATCCAGGGTAGGCAGCACCGAGCCCTCGATGGAGTTCTCGATGGGCACACACGCGTAGACCGCGTCCCCGCGGCGCACCGCTTCCAGCGCGGCCGGGGTGCTGTCGGTGGGCAACGCCTCCACCGCAGGGCGGCCCGGGACCAGGCCGGCCTCCGTCATCTGGTGCAACGCCGCTTGCGAAAAGGTCCCGCGCGGACCCAGATACGCGATGGCGGTCACACCCAGACCCTATCGGGTAGCTCTTGCGCGACCTCCGCAACGCTAGTTAAGTTAGGCTTACCTCAGTTTGATTCTCAGCGGCTTGCGGAAGGTTTATCCGATGACAGTGGCTTCGATTCCCGGGTCCACCGGCCCATCGACCGCCGAACGCATCAGGAGCGCCTGCGTGCGCGCAGGCAGCGCGCTACTGGCACTCGAAGGCGTCGAACCGGAGTCCACCCCGGTGCACCACCTACTGGCCGACGGCTCCTTCGCCACCATCGTGCCCGTCCACAGCGCCGCCGCAGCCACTGTGCTGCACGCGGGGATGACCGGTGTGCAGGCGGTACTCGAGTTGACGGACTACGCGCCGCTGCCGTTGCGCGAACCGGTCCGTTCGCTGGTGTGGATCCGCGGCCGCCTGCGGCGCGTACCGGAATCCGCCGTTCGCGAGACCCTGGATCTGATCGCCATCGAGGACCCGAATCCCGTTCTGCTGCAGGTCGGTTCGGAGTTCACCCTGCTACGCCTCGAGGTCGAGTCGGTGGTGGTGGCCGATTCCACCGGCGCCGAGTCCGTGGGTGTCGGAGCCCTGCTCGAGGCCGACCCGGACCCGTTCTGCGTGATGGAGACATGCTGGCTGCGTCACATCGACAACGACCACCGGGACGTGGTCGCGCGGCTGGCCTCCAAACTTCCCGGCACGCTGCGGCGCGGCCGGGTGCGCCCACTGGGGCTGGATCGGTACGGGGTCCGGCTGCGCGTCGAGGGCGACGACGGTGACCACGACGTGCGCCTGCCGTTTCCCAAACCGGTCGACGACGTCAACGGCCTGAGCCAGGCGATCCGCGTGCTGATGGGCTGCCCGTTCGTCAACGGATTGCGCGCGCGCCAGCCCTGAGCCACCGCGGTTACCGTTGCGGAGTGACCGAACCCGATGAGCTGACGGCCGCCGGTGCCACACCGCTGACGCCGCCCGAGCGCCGGGCGCTCAAGATCGAGATCGCCGTCGTGTTGGCGGTGACATTCGGGCTCAGCGCCGTCACCGCCACCCTGCGGCTGACCGACTTCGTCCTGCGCGGCCTGGCCGATCAGTCCGTCGCGCTCAACCCGCGCCGCTCGTACTTCGACCTGATCGACCTCGCGCTCAATCTCGCGGGGGTGGCCCAGCTGGTCGCCTGGGGCGCGCTGGCCGTATACCTGTTGTGGCGCAACGGTTTCAGCTTGCCGCGCATCGGAATCGGCCGCTTCCGGCTGCGTCCCGACCTGCTGGGCGGGCTGGGCCTGGCCGCCCTGATCGGGATACCGGGCCTGGGGCTGTACCTGATCGCGCGGGCCATCGGGGTCAGCGCCGAGGTGGTGCCCACCGAACTCAGCGACACCTGGTGGCGCGTCCCGGTGCTGGTGGCCGCGGCCTTCGCCAACGGCTGGGCCGAAGAAGTGATCGTGGTGGGCTATCTGCTGACCCGTTTCGACCAGCTCGGCATCAACCCGGTCAAGGCGGTGGTGTGGTCCAGCGTGTTGCGCGGCGCCTACCACCTCTACCAAGGCTTCGGCGCCGGCGCGGGCAACTTCGTGATGGGCCTGGTGTTCGGCTACGCCTACCGGCGCTGGGGCCGGCTGTGGCCGCTGATCATCGCCCACGGGGTGATCGACACCGTCGCATTCGTCGGGTATGCGCTGCTGGCCCAGCATCTGGGGTGGCTGCAACCGGACCGCGTAAATTGACCTGGTGAACGACGACCGGCGAAGGCCCGCGCCTCAGCCGAACGCCGACCCGCGGATGCCGCGTCGGCCGCATCCCCAACAGCTCCCGACGCCGCCACGCGAGCCGTCCCAGGTGATCCGCCGCGATCCCACCTACCGGCCACCACCCCAGATGCCTCCGCCGCCACCGCCTCAGATGCCCCCGCAGCGGCGCCCGCCGCCACCTCCGCGGCCGCGGCCCCCGGCTCCCCCGCGACAGGCGCCGCCGGCTCCCCCTCGACCACCGGCCCCAGCGCCCAAACCCACCCGGCGCCGGCGGGTGCCGATCCTGCGGCTGCTCCTGGCGCTGGTGCTGGTGGCCGTCATCACGGTCATCGGCATCGGATTCTGGGTCGACACGTCGCTGCACCGGATCCCGGCGCTGACCGACTACGCCGACCGGCCCGACGCGGCACGGGGCACCAACTGGCTGCTGGTGGGCTCGGACAGCCGGGCCAATCTGTCCCCCGAACAGCAGGCCGAGCTGGCCACCGGGGGCGACCTGGGCAACGGCCGAACGGACACCATCATGGTGGTGCACGTGCCGGGGCTGGGCTCCAGCGCACCGACCACCATGGTCTCGCTACCCCGCGACTCCTACGTGCCGATACCGGGTTACGGCAGCGACAAGATCAACGCGGCGTTCTCACTCGGCGGGCCGCAGCTGCTCGCGCAGACCGTGGAGCAGGCCACCGGACTGCATCTGGACCACTACGCCGAAGTCGGATTCGACGGGTTCGCCGCGGTGGTCGACGCCCTCGGTGAGGTGACGGTCTGCCCCACCGAACCGATCAGCGATCCGCTGGCCGGTATCGAGCTGCCCGCGGGCTGCCAGCAGCTCGGCGGCGCGCAGGCGCTGGGCTTCGTCCGCAGTCGCGCCACCGCCCGCGCAGACCTGGACCGGATGGCCAACCAGCGCCAGTTCATGTCTGCGTTGCTGCAACGCGCCGCCAGTCCGGCGGTCTGGCTGAACCCGTGGCGGTGGTACAGCGTGCCGCATGCAGCGGTCGACGCCCTGACCGTCGGCGAGGAGGACAACCTCTGGAGCCTGGCCCGGCTCGGCTGGGCGCTGCGCGGTGACACCACCACACTGACCGTCCCGATCGGTGAGTACACCTCCAACGGCTCCGGTGACGTGGTGATCTGGGATGAGACGGCGGCGACGGAACTGTTCGACGCGCTGGCCACGGACGCGCCGGTACCACAGTCGGCTCTGGACGCCCAGCCGTGACACGCGGCCGCTGGCAAACACACCCGAGAGTGTGAAGCAGATCACCGACTTAGGTCCGGATAACTTAGGAAAGCCTTTCATCGGTAAGGTCCACCTTGGATGAAAATGTCTCTGACCTGCGATATCTTCACGGGCATGACTCGTACCGACGCGCAGCACACGAAATTCAACGGCCTGCTCTCCGACCAGATCCGTAACGAGTTCACCGCTTCGCAGCAATACATCGCGGTCGCGGTGTACTTCGATGACGCCGACCTGCCTCAACTGGCCAAGCACTTCTACCGGCAGGCGGTCGAGGAACGCAATCACGCCATGATGCTGGTGCGCTACCTGCTGGACCGCGGCATTCATGCCGAGATCCCCGGCGTCGACGCCGTGCGCAACGAGTTCACCTCACCGCGTGCCGCGCTGGAGCTGGCTCTGGACCAGGAACGGACCGTCACCGAGCAGATCACCACGCTGGCCGCGGTGGCCCGCGACGAAGGCGACTATCTGGGCGAGCAGTTCATGCAGTGGTTCCTCAAGGAGCAGGTCGAAGAGGTCGCCTCGATGACCACCCTGCTGCGCATCGCCGACCGCGCCGGCGACAACCTGTTCCACCTCGAGGATTTCGTCGCCCGTGAGATGACCCACGGCGGCGCCGACGCCACCGCGCCCGCTGCCGCCGGCGGCACCCTGTAGCTAGTCCCGGCCCGCCCCGGTCAGCCCGTCCTGCAACCAGGACTTGGTGCGACCGGGGTGGTTGGTCGCGATCCAGGCCACGCCGACGTCGCGGCAGAAACCGACGTCCTCGTAGTGGTCGACGGTCCAGCAGTACAACGCGCGACCCTGCGCCGCCGCCCGGTCCACCAGTTCGGGATGCTCCCGCAAGGTGGTGATGGACGGTCCTACCGCGGTGGCGCCGACCGTCGTGGCCGCACTCCCGCCCAGGTACCGAGATGTCTCGCCCAACAGCACGGTGGGCAGCAGCGGTGCCGCGCGCCGGATCCGCCAGACCGCCGCCGCCGAGAACGACATCACCACCGCACGGGACCGGTCCGCCGATGCCGGGGCCGCGATGCCGTATCGGTGCAGCAGCGCCAGCACCTTGCTCTCCACCAGCGCGCCGTAGCGCACCGGGTGCTTGGTCTCGATGAACAGCTTCACCGGGCGGTTCCAGTCCAGCACCAGGCTGACCAGGTCCTCGAGAGTCAGCAGCCCGGTGTCGCCCAGGCTGCCGTCAGGGCGCCAACTCCCGTGCCACGACCCGTATTCGAGCTTGCGCAGCTGCGCCAGGGTCATCTCGCTGACCAGGCCGGTGCCGCTGGAGGTCCGGTCGATCCGCCGGTCGTGCACACAGACCAGGTGCCCGTCCTGAGTCAGCCGGACATCGCATTCCACCCCGTCGGCACCTTCTTGCAGTGCCAGGTCGTAAGCCGCCAGCGTGTGCTCGGGCCGGTCTGCGGACGCGCCTCGATGTGCGACGACGAAGGGGTGGCGATCCTGCACTTCCCCGTGGACTTCCGGGTACGCCTCGTCGCCCGACCTCATAGGGCTATGCTGCAGGCTCCTGGCCGTTCGGCTCAACCGCAGCCTCGGATTTCTTGCGACGCCCCAGGTCAGCGGGTTCAGCGGCGACCATCACCCAGCGATGCGCCGGACGTTCCACCGGTTTGCGCTCGAACCCGAAGTACACCCGCGCCAGCGCGGCGACCGTGGCCGCCCCCAACAGGTAGGCGAATGTCACGGTGACGGTGTTGTCGGCGATGCCCTGGGCGTCGGTGGTGAAACTGGTGGCGATCGCGAAGATCGACACCCCGGTGCACAGCACCCACAGCACCCACCACACCAGGATCGGTTTCCGCATCCGGGTGTAGGAGTCCTCGGCCGTGGCCGTCTCGATCACGAACACCGGCGCCCACACCAAGTTCACCAGCGGTATCAGGCAGCCTGCCCACAACGCTCTGGAGGATCGTGGGTCCTCGTGGCCCCGGTGGGCGTAGACGGCCGCACGCCGCCGGATCAGCCACCCCGTCATCACCACCGCGGCGCCGATGACGGCGAACAGCACCGCGACACTGAGCAGCACGCCCAGCCACACCGCCGTCCATGCCACCACGGGTGGCAGCAGGGTGGTGCGGTTGATCACCAGCAGCAGGTAGCGGATGGCGTGGATCAGCGCGGCCGCGAGCATCACACCCCCGGCCGTGTAGAGCGTCAGCCGGACCGCGGTGGCGGACAGTCCCCGACGCTCCGGTTCGGTCGTCGTCGTCGACGGAGCGATCTGATCGAACAATCCCCATCGCGGGATCGCCGCGTAGCGCGGCGTCGGGCCGAGCGGTCGACGCTGCCGGTGCGGTGACGGTGCGGCACCGGGTCGAACCGCGATCCACCGGTAGCCGGTGGGCAGCCGGTGCGGACCCGGTGCATCGCCGGGCGGCCGGTGCCAGCCCGGGTCGGCCGGTGACGGATGGGCGCCGGCCTGCGCGGGCGCCGAGGGCGGCAGCAGCGCACCTTGGCAGCGCGGGCACCACTGGCGTTGTTTGTCGCGCACGTTCCAGCGGGTGCCGCACACCGAACACACCTGGATCACCGGACCAGCCTAACGGGGGGTTCGGTGTCGGGGTTCGGGGTCAAACGGTGCCGGGGCTGCCGTCGTCGGTGACGACTGGGCGGCCCGCACCGTTCCACGCCAGCATGCCTCCGTCGACGTTGATCGGCTCGTAGCCGTTGCGCTGCAGGTATTGCGCCACCCGTTGCGACCGGCCGCCGGCGTGGCAGATCACATACAGCGTCTTGTCGACGTCGATCTCGTGGATCCGTGCCGGGACGTCACCCATCGGGATGTGTTGGGCGCCGGGGGCGTGCCCACGCTGCCATTCGTCGTCTTCGCGTACATCGAGCAGAACCGCGTCCGCCCCGAATTCGGTGGGAAGCCCGGGGACGTCTGCCTGGGGGATCGCCGAGTCGTCCATACCGACAATCCTGTCACGCCGGGGCCGCGCTCAGCCATCCCCGATCGTCAGTGCAGGGCAGCTATCGCACGCTATCCACAGTTTCCACAGCTTTATCCACAGCCCCTTCAGGAGGCGCACAGGGTGTGTGCACGGGATACGACTCCGGTAGCGGCGGCGATTGTGGATAGAAGTGATCGTGATCTGGCCGTGATCAACAGCCTTGGCGAACGCCCGCCGGAAAGGGCCGGTCGGCTCGATTTTTGTCGTGGTACGAAACGGGGTTATGATCGCGCTCACAGGTCTTTTGCTGTGATTCATCTCACTGGGGGGACGATCATGACGGTGCAGGTCAGGTGTCTGTGATGGCGGCACATCCGATCGGACCGCAGTCTGCCGGCCAACCGCCGCACTGGTACTCGCCGTCGTCGGTGTACAACCGCTCGTATCTGCTGGCCGCGTTGCGCGCGGGCGTCATCGCACTCATTCTGCTCGCGGTTCTGGTTCTGATCGTCTTGACCTAGCGGCTCCGGCTGCCCCGGACCGTCCACACCACGCGATACGAACCCGCCGCCGGCACCACCCCGAACCGTCGGGAATCGACCACCCCGGGTGCGGCGGCATTGTCCGAACGCGCTTCGAAGGTCGCCTCACGTCCAGAGCCCTGTACCGCTCCGACACGCTTGATCAACCAACGCGACGGCAACCGCGGATCCGGGAACACCCGCAATTGATCGCCGCGCACCGCTCCCCCTCGCACTGCGAGGACACCGTCGCCGGGGGCCAGTGTGGGCAGCATCGAGTCCTCGACGACGAGGAACCGCCGCAGCGGCCAGTGCAGCCGAGATTTCCGCCGGATCACAAGGGGAGTGTAGGTTTTCGCGTCGCGCCGCTAAGGGTAGGTTAAGGCCATGCTGCATCGACTTTTTGCCAACGCCACTCCCGCCCACGCGCACTGCGACCTGTACTGCGGCGTCTACGACCCCGCGCAGGCCAAGATCGAGGCGCTTTCCTGCCTGAAGACCATCCAGAAGTACCACGACACCGATGACGAGCACTTCAAGGCACGCGCCATCATCATCAAGGAGCGTCAGGCCGAAGAGGTCAAGCATCACCTGATGGTGCTGTGGGCCGACTTCTTCACCAAGGACCACTTCGAGCAGTTCCCGAACCTGCACCAGCTCTTCTGGGAAGGTGTCCACGGTGCCGGTGACGTGAAGAAGTCGCTCGACGCCGCGGTCGCCGAGAAGCTGCTCGCCACCATCGACGAGATCTCCGACATCTTCTGGCAGACCGACAAGGGCAAGCAGATGGGCGTGTACCCGCCTGCCTGATGCTCACCTGACATGAGCCACCCGCCGGGGCGTCGCGCACACGCGTGGCGCCCCGACTTCGTCGGAGCCTGTTCACCTGCGCGTTAGCACTCGGATGCTCTTGCGTGCCAATGGGGTTGTAGCTCATCCTGTCTGAACCGACCCGCAGCTGTGTCGTTTGCAACGAGTCCGAACCGAGTAGTCGCGGAGGGCAGATGGAGTCAGGGTCAGGGCGGGCAATCGAACTCGCTCCGTTTCATTCCGGGGGCGCCCTCAAGGGTTTCGTGGTGTCCGGCCGCTGGCCTGATTCCACCAAGGAGTGGGCGCAACTGCTCATGGTCGCCGTCCGCGTTGCCTCGTGGCCGGGGTTGCTTTCCACGACAACCATTTTCGGCGTGCGCGAGGAACTGCCGGAGACTCCCGCGCCCGGCACCGTCGGACTGGTGCTCGCTGAAGGCACCGTCGTGGGCGACGCCGCCATTGCGCCAGGCCATTTCGCCGATCAGAACCCGCCGGCGCTGATGATGTTGCATCCGCCGTCGGAGACCACCCCGTCGCTGCCCGAGTGCAGCGGCGCGGCCTCGGGCTGCGTACTGCTGCCCGGGCTGCCGCACCTGGGTCTCGAACATCGGGCCGCATGGGTGGAAGCGGAATCCGACGGCACGGTGACGTCGATGGTGAGCCGCGTCGGTGTCGACCCGATCAGCCATCCGGACACTGCGATCCTGGCGATGCTCCTGGCGGCCTGAACGCCCGGGCCCCTAGGTGTTTCTCAGGAAACGCGGCTGTTCGTTTTTTCGTTCTCAGGACAGGACACGCCCTACCGCGTTCGTGTGTTGACCATCACAAACACCCTGATCCGGTCGCCACGAGAGCTGTGGCAATCACCGCCTGAATTCATCGCAACCCCTGACGCGCCCGCACGGCTCTGACCAGCACCGCCTCCGGCGCGGTCGTGGACCCGTGACGGATTCCGATGGGCGGAGACGACGCCATCTGCGCCGGTAGCCGCGTCGGTAGACCCCCCGAGCCCCGCCGCGGCTGTCATGATGATTCGGATCGCGTAGGCGGATTTTGCGGCAGCAAATATAGGCTGAGCACAGGAGACGCTCAGGAACGGTTGCCGGGTAACGCTCGCGTTTCGGCTGCCACCCCCGGATGGCAGCGTTTCGGCGGTACGCCAGCGGACCCGGCTTTTTCGGTCCGATGCACTATTGTCCTGCGCTTGCAATAGACCAGGATGCCCTGATCAGGGCCTCGGCGGCGGCGCGGGCCGAGAAACCTGAGAGTATGGGCGTCAATTTGCCAGGCGTTTGCACTTGGTTGTTGCCACAACTCTCGCTACGATGACTAGCAAATACGGCCACGGATATGAAGCGATGTCCACCTGTGGAGGTCTTTACAATGAGCACGACGTTCGCTGCGCGATTGAACCGCCTTTTCGACACGGTCTACCCGCCGGGTCGCGGCCCGCATACGTCTGCGGAAGTGATCGGCGCGCTCAAGGCGGAGGGGGTCACCATGTCGGCGCCCTACCTGTCTCAGCTGCGCTCCGGCAACCGCACCAACCCGTCCGCCGCAACGATGGCGGCTCTTGCGAACTTCTTCCGCATCAAGCCGGCGTATTTCACCGACGATGAGTACTACGAGAAGCTCGACAAGGAACTGACGTGGCTGGCCAACATGCGTGACGAGGGGGTCCGCCGGATCGCCGCTCGCACCGTCGGTCTGTCCCCCGAGGCCCAGCAGGATCTCGTGCTCAAGGCCGAGGAACTGCGGCGCAAAGAGCACCTGGACGACTAGGCGTTTCGACCGCTACGCGTCAGATCGCGGTACTGGCGCGCGATTTCGATGATCCATTCACGGTCGGAGTAGTTCTCCGGCTGACGCAGCATGCCCAGACCCGGGAACTTCTCACGGGCGTCGGTACCGGCGTGGATCCACTCGGCGACCGCGCGTGCCTGCTCTTTGGGGCCATCCAACTGGAGCGGCGCGGTGGCCGCGCCTGGGCGGTGGTGACCTGTCTGCGCCGCCGTCGCCTCCAGGAACAGCGCGTCCGAGATCAACGACAACCGCTCGGCGACCCGGAACACCAGTGGCCCGCGCGGACGTACGCCGATGCCGATATCGGGTTGGCGGCGCTCGAGTTCGGCCAGCAGCGGTTCCACCATCCGTAGTTCGCGCCGACCGGTGAACCAGTCCTCCACAGTGGGCAGCAGGGAACCCGCCGCCACCACGGCCATCGCCGTACCGAGCAGCGTCACCGCGGTGCCGATGCCCACCAGGTGGGTGGTACCGAACGCCTGCATCAGGAAGAACGCGCTGGCCAGCAGCAGCAGCACGATGCCGACGGTGAAGACGAAGAGCGCGCGGCCGCGCCGGCTGCGGCTGGAATGCCGCAGCCCCGCCCAGGACACCAACGTCAGCGCCAACAGGACGTACAACAGCGGCAGCAGCCACGTCGTCGACAGGTGCGGTGTGCCCAGGTTGCGCACCAGGTACTCCTGCGGCGACATCTCCGGCTGCTGGCCGGCGGCCAGGAACAGCGCGAGGGAAACCACCGCGGTCACCGCCGCCACCCCGTACTGGATCATCGCGATCCGCCTGACCACCTTCGGCCGACGGCCCGAGGCGGCGGTGGTGATCATCACGCAACTTCCTGCGGCACAAGCGATCAGCGCGACCTGGCTCAAACCCACGGAGATGTTCGGCCAGTGCAGCAGGCTGTCGACCAGCAGCGCCAGCGGCTCCCAGTTGAGCGCGGCCACCAGCGACAGGCTGCCGAGCGCGACGATCATCGCCGTACTGACCAGAGACTGCTTGTTGACCAACGCCCACCCGATGCGTACGCCGGTCGCCAACGCGAGGAGACCGGCGATCACCCAGACTGTCAACCAAACGCCTCTCCGAGCCGGACCTGGACTATCGACGACCGATCCGACGGCCTCCGTCCCAGCCGGTAGATGAGCAGCGCGGCGAAATCTTCGGCTTCCTGCTCGGCGTCTTCACCGCTGGGTCCCATACAGCCCGTGCGCTGGTTGAGCATGTACCCGATCAGGTCATCGCTGGCGACCTCGGTGACCTGCCGAGCCGCCTCCACCACCGGCATGCCCTGGTGCCCGAGCACCAGATGACCGAGCTCATGGGCGAGGGTCCGCTGCCAGGTGGGCAGCCCGTGCTGGATCAGGAACACATCGTGTTCGGCGTACTGGCGCCATTGGCCGCACACCCCCATCGGGAGGTCGGCGAGTTCGATCTCGATCGGCCGCCCCCGGCTGGCGCTGACGGCCGTGACGAGCCGCGCCAACGAGACCTCCCCGCGTCGCGGTGCGAGTTCCAACACGTCGTTGACCGCTTTGGTCACGCGTCGGCCTGCCGCCATGTCGCCCCCTCCCCGACTACCTCAACACTCACTGCAGGAAGCGCGCTGTTCCCGCCGCGCGAACCGCATGGCCGGCTTTCGCCTGGCGGTATCCCAGCAGCCCCCCGACAGCTGTAAGGGCAACTATGCCTGCTAGCCCGGGAAGCGCAAGCCCTGCGACCTCGGCGAGCTTGGCCGACCTGAGGTACTGCGGATAGCCGGCACGGAAGGTCTCCGGCAGCGGATTGGTAACTGCATTGCCGCGCGGCGGTCCGGGCAGGGCGGGCCGCGGCGCGTCCGGTGGCGCCGGTCGGGCAGGCACGACGACGACGGGCGCGGCTGGTTCGGCGACCGACGGCGGCGCCGGGCGCACCGGCGCACCGATCGGCTGCGGCACGATGATCATCGGCGGGCTGATGGGCGCCAGGGCCGCACCACCTCCCCCTCCTCCTGCCGAGGTCAGACCGCCACCGGCGGTGACATCGAGCGGCTCGGGATCCGACGGTGCGGGGTCTGCGATGTCCGGCAGGCTGGGCCGCGGTGACTGCGGAAACCCTCCGTTACCGCCCCCGCCACCGCTGCCGCCACCGCCGCTGCTGGTGGGCGGGCTGTCGGGCAGGGGACCTGTCGGCGGCGGACTCGCCGGGGGGTTGGCGGGTGCGGGACCGCCCAACGGGGGGCTTGCCGGCGCGTTCGGGGGTGGGCTTGCCGGCGGCCTTCCCACGATGGGACCGCCCGGATTCTCGGGGTCGTCGGGATTCTCGGTCTCCTTGGGGTCCTCCGGGTCTTCGGCGCACGGCCGGCCCGGGGTTCCGTGCCAACCCTGGCCACGGTCGGGACCAGACCCAGATCCATACCCGGAACCAGATCCATGGCCATGGGCCGGCCTACCGGGCTTGCGTGTGGTGGGCCCGTCGCCGCGGCGACCGTCCTCGTCGTCACGCCGGTCCGCCCGCTCACCCTTGGGCCCGTCGTCACGGCCGGGCTTGTCCTGGCGGAGTCCCCGGTCCTGGTCGCGGCGGTCGGAGTCGCGAGGCTGTTTCCTGGTCGATGAGCGTTCCCCACCCGAGCGGTCCGGGCCACGGGAAACCGAGCCGCCCTTGTCCCTATGCCCGTGATCAGCGACGGCCGTCGCTACGCCCAGGCCGCCGCTTCCGCCGATCAGCAAACCGGCCGCGATCGCAGCACTGACCGCAGCGCTACGCACTCGCGACCCGTCCACACCCACCCCGATCCGCCATGCCGTCGCACGGTGGCGGCTGTCCCCACCACCTGACGCCGACTTCCGACTGGGGGTCATTCTCGCATATCCGCAGGTCGCAATTCGGCTCGTCGGCGCAGGCGATAGGGTTTATCCGGGTTCGCGGCATCCATCGCGATTTTTGACGAAAGCACCGGGAGGCGGCAGGTATGGGCCTGTTCACCAAGCGAAAGAGCCGCGCCACGCGGCGGGCCGAGGCCAAGGCCATCAAGGCCAAGGCAAAGCTCGAAGCCAAGCTCGACGCGAAGAACGAGCTGCGCCGCATCAAGTCCGCCCAGCGCGCCGAAACCCGCACCCTGAAAGCGCAATTACGCGCGCAGCGGGACAGCGACCGCAACGCACTCAGGATCGCCGAGGCCGAACTGAAGGCCGCCAGGGAGGGAAAGCTGTTGTCCCCGGCGCGGATTCGTCGCACCCTCACCGTGACCCGGCTGCTCGCGCCCATCCTGGTGCCGATCGTCTACAAGGCCAGCACGTCCGCGCGCGGACTGCTCGACGAACGTCGCGCCGACCGCCTCGGTGTCCCGTTGAGCCAACTGGGCCAGTTCTCTGGACACGGGGGCCAGCTCTCGGCCCGGATCGCCGGCGCCGAGCGGTCATTGCGCACCGTCGCCGAGAAGAAACCGAAGGACGCCGAGACCAAGCAGTTCGTCGCGGCCATCACCGACCGTCTCAGCGATCTGAGCGCGGCCGTCACCGCCGCCGAGAGCATGCCCACCGCACGTCGACGGGCCGCGCACGCAGCCATCGCCGAGCAGCTCGACGGGATCGACGCCGATCTGATGGCCCGGTTGGGCGTGCTCTGATCCACCGGTTCCGGACACTCACCGCCGCGGCCTACACCGGCGCGCTGGCGGTGGCCGCGCATGCGACGGCCGGCGGCGGGTGGCCGTCGGGCGGGGCGGCGGCGCTGCTTCTCGCGGTGGTCGCTGCGACCGGGCTGGCGGCCGGTCGGGCGGCACAGCCGCGCACGTTGACGGCGGTGCTGGCGGCCGGCCAGATCGCCGGGCACACCGCGCTGGCCATTTCCGGCCACACCCACGAAACACCACTGTTCTCGTGGCAATCGATGGTGCTGGCGCATGCCGTGGCCGTTGTCGCCGGAGCCGGCCTGATGGCCGTGTCGGAGCGCCTGATCCGCGCGCTGGGCCGCGTGGTGCGGCGGTGCGTGGCCGTGGTGAGCTCACCGGCCGACGCGCCGCCGCCGCTGGGTGTGCGCCCCGAACATCAACAGCTCCAGCAGATTCTGCTGTTCAGCTCGATCTCGTATCGTGGTCCGCCGGTGTGTGCTGCGCCCTGAGTTCACCCGTCTTCGATCGAGAAAGCACACACCCCAATGACATCCGTGATACGACTCTGCCTTGCGGCAGTGCTGACCACGCTGGTCGCGCTCGCCGCCGCCACCACCGCCTCGGCGCATGCGGCGCTGGTGTCCAGTGATCCCGCCGACGGGACGTCGCTGCCGACAGCGCCGGCGCGCGTGAGCGCCACCTTCAACGAAGCGATGCAGCCCGCCTTCGCGGCGATGACCGTGGTGGGCCCCGACGGCGGACAGTGGGCCGACGGTGACGTCGCCGTGCAGGGCGCGACGCTGAGTGTGGCTGTCCGCCAAGGTGCTCCGGCGGGCACCTACACGGTCAACTACCGCGCCACCTCCGCCGACGGCCACGTGGTCTCGGGCTCCTGGTCCTTCACCACGGCCGAATCCCGTCCTGTTCCGGTCAGTCCCCCCACCACGCCGGCGCCGGCCGCCGAGGAGACCCCGGCGGCTGCGCCGACATCAGCGCCGACCGAGGACGGCATGCCGGTGTGGCCGTTCGCGGTGGGCGCGACCGTGATCGTCGCCGGCGGGGCACTGTGGGCGGTCCGGCGCCGGTCGTGACCGCAACGCGCTGGGCCGCGGTCTGCCTCGGGCTGGTCGGCGCCGTGGTGACATTGGCCTGGGCGCTGGCGCAGCCGCTGCTGTCGCCGGGGTCGGCCGCGGTCCGGGCGGTCGCCGACGGCGCGGCGGTGGCGGTGCTCGGGCTGGCCGCGGTGCCGTGGCTCGACGAGAACCGGTATCGCGACGACCTGATGCGCCGGGCCTCCGGTCCGCTGATCGCCGCCGCCGCGGTATGGCTGATCGCCGAGGTGGTGCGGCTGGTGCTGGGCGCGGCCGAAGCGGCCGACGTCGCTGTCGGGGCCCTGACGGCGCACACCACCTGGGAGTTCGCCACCGTCACCGCCGCCGGCCGCTCGGGGGTGTTCAGCCTGCTGGCGGCGGCCGTGATCTGCGCGACGGCCGTGCTGCCGGAGCCGACGGTGTCGGTGCGACTGGCGGTGGCGGGTGCGGCGGGCACCGGGATCGCGGCCCGGGCGGTGACCGGCCACCTGGCCGAGGGCACGCTCGGTGCCACGGCCGTGGTGGTGCATGCGCTCGCCGCGGCGCTGTGGTGTGGGCTGCTGGCCGCGCTGACGCTGACGGTGCAGACCCGGGGGCAATGGGCGCGCGTGCTGCCACGGTTCTCCCGGACCTCCCTGGTCTGCATGGCGACGCTGCTATTCGGCGGGACCGCCGGCGCGGTCACCCGGTTCGGGTCACCGGCCGAGCTGTTCGCCACCGGCTACGGGCGGATCCTGCTGGCCAAGATCGCTGTCACGGCGGTGCTGCTGGCGCTGGCGTGGCGGTACCGCACCACCTGGGTGCCGGCCGCGACGTCGCACCGGCTCACCGCCGAGGCCTCGCGCACCAAGTCTTTGACGGAGCTGGCGCTGATGGCGGTGGCACTGACCTTGGCTGCGGCGCTGACCGTGACCGGTTAGCCCCACCTGGCATGATGGGGTGCTGCCGGCCAGAGAGCACTGGATGACACAAAGGAGCAGCCCGATGTCCGACCCGCAGGAGCAGCCCGAGCAGCGTGGCGAAGCCACGCCTCAGATACCTGGGCAGCCCCCGGCGAAGAAGACTCCGGCCAAGAAAGCCCCCGCCAAGAAGACTCCGGCGAAGAAAACGCCCGCCAAGGCGGTGAAGAAGGTTCCTGCGAAGAAGGCACCGGTCAAGAAGGCACCCGCCACGAAGGCGCCCGCCCCGGAGGCCGCCGCGCCTGTGGTGACTCCCCCGCCGGTGCCCGTCCCGGTGGAGGTCGGCGCCAAGGAAGCCGCAGCGGCAGCCAAGTCCACGGTGGATCAGGCCTCCGACAGCGTCGCCGCGCCGGTGGTGCAGCCGGCCGCACCCGGACGCTCACCCCTGCCGATCGCGGTGGCGATCGCGGTCAGTCTGCTGGCCGTACTGGTGGTCCGGCAATTGCGCCGCAGTTCCGACCCGGACTGAAAGCCAGTTGACCCTGACGCCGCGTCAGGGTGGACAGTGAGTTCATGGACGCCCGCACCGTCGGCACCGTCGCCGAGCTCACCGGTGTCTCGGTGCGCACCCTGCATCACTATGACCACATCGGCCTGGTGGTGCCCAGCGTGCGCACCGCGGCCGGGTACCGCGGTTACACCGACGGCGACGTCGAGCGGCTGCACCTGGTGTTGGTCTACCGGGCGGCGGGCCTGCCGCTCGAGGAGATTCGCGTCCTGCTCGACGATGCCGAGGCCGACATCCTCGACCGGCTCGAGCGACAGTTGGCGCTGTTGCGTCAACGGTCAATTCAGTTGCAGGACACCATCACAGCTGTGGAGGAACTCATGGCCGCACATCGCGCGGGCATTCAACTGACCGCCGAGGAACAGGTGGAGATCTTCGGGGCCACCGCCTTCAGCGAGCAGTACGCCGAGGAGGCGCACCAGCGCTGGGGCGAGACCGATCAGTGGCGCCAGTCCCAACAGCGGGTGGCCCGGCTGAGCAAGCAGGACTGGATGCGCATCAAGGCCGAGGACGACGTGCTGCTGCGCGACCTGGCCGCCGCCATGAGCCGCGGCGTCGCACCTGGCTGCGCCGACGCCGACGCGCTGGCGGCCCGGCACCGCGCGGGGATCGACCGCTTCTACGACTGCAGCGACGATATGCACCGGTGCCTGGCGCAGATGTATGTCACCGACGTGCGGTTCACCGCCTACTACGACGACGTGGCGCCCGGGCTGGCGCAGTACGTGCACGACATCATCGTTTCGGGGCGCCGCTAGCATTCACACGTGACTGTGACCCCGCGCGCCACCGCTGACCTGGTCGACGAGATCGGCCCCGATGTCCGCAGCTGCGATCTGCAGCTGCGCCAGTTCGGTGGCCGCGACACCTTCGCCGGACCCGTTGTCACCGTGCGCTGTTTTCAGGACAACGCGTTGTTGAAGTCGGTGCTCTCGGAGCCCGGCGACGGGGCCGTGCTGGTGATCGACGGTGACGCCTCCGTGCACACCGCGCTGGTCGGTGATCTGATCGCCGAACTGGGCCGGTCCAATGGCTGGGCGGGCCTGATCATCAACGGTGCGGTCCGAGACGCGTCGACGCTGCGCACCCTCGACATCGGCATCAAGGCGCTGGGCACCAATCCGCGCAAGAGCACCAAGACCGGCGCCGGTGAGCGTGACGTCGCGGTGAGCTTCGGCGGTGTCACCTTCACCCCCGGCGACATCGCCTACAGCGATGACGACGGGATCGTGCTGGTGGCTAGCTAGCGGCCGAAGCCGACACCGGCGCACGGTGTTTCGTGAAGTGCAGCGCCGGGTCGTCGACCTTGCCGTGCCGGATCACACGCAGGTCCACGAAGTAGTTCTGCTTGAGCCGCCACGGCGCCTCTGACCCCGACTTGGGCAGGCGGTCGATGGCCCGCAGGATGTAGCCGGATGTGAGGTCGACGAACGGGCGGCGCTCGACGTCCTCGCCCGGCTCACTGGGCACCACGGTGTCGTAACCGTGAGAATCCATGTAGTTCAACAACTTTGCGACGAACTCGGACGTCAGGTCGGCTTTCAGGGTCCACGAGGCGTTGGTGTAACCGAAGGTGAACACCGCGTTGGGCAGCCCGGTCAGCATCATGCCCTTGAACGCCACCGATTCGGCGAGGTCCAGGGGTGTGCCGTTGCGCAGCACCTGCGCGCCGCCGAAGAACTGGATGTTCAAACCCGTTGCGGTGACGATGATGTCGGCGTCCAGATGCTGACCCGAGGTCAACTGGATACCGGTGGCGGTGAACCGTTCGATGGTGTCGGTCACCACGTCGGCCTTGCCCTTGCGGATGGCCTTGAACAGATCACCGTTGGGCGCCAGGCACAGTCGCTGATCCCACGGCTTGTAGTCGGGGCCGAAGTGCTTCTCGACGTCGAAGCCCTGCGGTAGGCGGCGCTGCGCCATGGTGAGCAACGTCTTGCGCATGTAGGACGGGCGGCGTTGCGACAGTTGGTATTGCACGGTGCTGAACAGGATCGCCTTCCACCTGTTCACCACGTGGGCGAGGTCGGCCGGCAGGAACCTGTTGGCCTTCTCGGCCACCGGGTCGATATCGGGAAGTGAGCCGACGTAGGTGGGGGTGCGCTGCAGCATCGTGACGTGCTCGGCACCGGAATTGGCCAGTGCCGGAATCAGAGTCACGGCGGTGGCGCCACTGCCGATGACGACGATCTTCTTGCCGGCGTAGTCGAGATCCTCCGGCCAGTGCTGCGGATGGACGATGGTGCCGGTGAAGTCCTCGGAGCCGGGGAAGGCCGGCGAGTAGCCCTGGTCGTAGTTGTAGTAGCCGCTGCAGGCCAGCAGGAACCCACACCGGATCGTCTTGCGCTCACCGCCGGTCTCGACGGTGATCGTCCACTGGTTGTCGTCGTCGGACCAGTCGGCGCTGATCACCTTGTGACCGAACCGCATGTGCCGGTCGATGCCGTTCTCTTCGGCGGCCTCTTTGAGGTACGCCAGGATCGATGCACCGTCGGCGATCGACTTGGCCGACCGCCACGGCTTGAACCGGAAGCCGAGGGTGAACATGTCCGAGTCCGAGCGGATGCCCGGGTACTTGAACAGGTCCCAGGTGCCGCCCATGTTCTCGCGTGCTTCCAGGATCAGATAGTCCTTGCCGGGGCAGCGCTCCTGCAAGTGCCAGGCGGCGCTGATTCCCGAGATGCCAGCCCCGACGATGACAACATCGACAAATTCGGTCATATGTCAAACGCTATCAACGCCCTGTTGAGCTAGTCAACACCCTGTTG
Source organism: Mycolicibacterium sp. SMGY-1XX (assembly GCF_059132455.1). NCBI lineage: Bacteria > Bacillati > Actinomycetota > Actinomycetes > Mycobacteriales > Mycobacteriaceae > Mycobacterium > Mycolicibacterium sp. SMGY-1XX. Next base: position 115,757 of record NZ_CP101139.1, on the reverse strand, counting down.
AGAATTTCAACGGGGTGTAAAGTCGACGCTCGTGACCACCGTCAGCACGTCGCGCGCCGGACGCGGCCGTCGCTCCACCCGCCCGTCCGGCGACGACCGCGAACAGGCCATCCTGGCCACCGCCGCCCGGCTGCTCGGCGACAAGTCCTATGCCGACATCTCGGTCGACGACCTGGCCCGAGGCGCGGGGTTGTCGCGGCCCACGTTCTATTTCTATTTCCCCTCCAAGGAAGCGGTTTTGCTGACGCTGCTGGACCCGGTGATCCAGCGCGCCGACTCCGGTTTCGACGGGGCGCTGGACAATCTGCCCAGCGATCCCCGCCGCGCCATCCGGGCCGGGATCAACACGTTCTTCGACGCGTTCGCCTCCGACGCCGTGCTGGGCAAGGCGGCCGCCGATGCGCTGGGAACCAGCCTCGAGGTGCGGGCGCTGTGGTCGCGGTTCATGGACAAGTGGATCGGCCAGACCGCCGCGCTGATCGAGGCCGAACGGGCCCGCGGCGCCGCGCCAAAGACCATCCCGGCTCGGGATCTGGCCACCGCGCTCAACGAGATGAACGAACGCACCATGGTGGCCGCCCTGGCCGACGAACAACTGGCGGTGGACCGCGAGCGCCTGGTCGACACCCTCACGCACATCTGGTTGACCAGCATCTACACCCAGATTCCCTGACCTGTCGCCCCGGCATGCGAACATGTGTTCGTGTCGGGTGAAGCGACCATCATGCACGCCGACTTGGACTCGTTCTACGCGTCCGTCGAACAGCGTGACGACCCGACGCTGCGCGGACGGCCGGTGATCGTCGGCGGCGGCGTGGTGCTGGCGGCCAGCTACGAGGCCAAGGCTTACGGGGTCAAGACGGCCATGGGCGGGCGGCAAGCTCTGCAGCTGTGCCCGGGCGCGGCCGTGGTGCCGCCGCGGATGTCGGCGTATTCGCAGGCCAGCGCGGCGGTGTTCGAGGTGTTTCGCGACACCACTCCACTGGTGGAGCCGCTGTCGGTCGACGAGGCGTTCCTCGACGTCGGCGGGCTGCGGCGCACCGCGGGTGAGCCCGTGCAGATCGCGGCCCGGCTGCGGGAACGGGTCCGCGACGAGGTGGGCCTGCCCATCACCGTCGGGATCGCCTGCACCAAGTTCCTCGCCAAGGTGGCCAGCCAGGTGGCCAAGCCGGACGGCCTGCTGCTGGTACCGCCTGGCGGCGAGCTGGAGTTCCTGCACCCGTTGCCCGTCCGCCGGCTCTGGGGTGTCGGCGCCAAGACCGAGGAGAAGCTGCGTGGCCACGGCATCGTGACCGTGGCCCAGGTGGCCGAGCTGGGCGAGTCGACGCTGGCCGCGATGGTCGGCGGCGCCATGGGCCGCCAACTGTTCTGCCTGTCGCGCAACATCGACCGGCGCCGCGTCACCACCGGGGCCCGGCGCCGCTCGGTGGGGGCGCAGCGGGCCCTCGGCCGGGCCGGTAACACCATGTCGGCCGCCGAGATCGACGCCGTGGTGGTCAACCTCGTCGACCGCATCACCCGCCGGATGCGCGGAGCCGACCGCACCGGCCGCACCGTCACGCTGCGTTTGCGGTTCAACGACTTCGGCCGGGTCACCCGCTCGCACACCCTGCCCCGGGCCACCTCCGGCACCGAACCCATCCTGGCCGCCGCCCGCGAGTTGGTGGCCGGTGCGGCCCCGCTGGTCCGCGAGCGTGGGCTCACCCTCGTCGGTTTCTCGGTGTCCAACATCGACAGCGAGGGCGCCCAGCAGCTGGAGCTGCCGTTCACCAGCCAGCCGGACCTGCTGGCCGTCGACTCGGCGATGGACCAGATCCGGCAGCGCTTCGGCAACTCGTCGCTGACACGCGGCGTGCTCGTCGGACGTGACCCGGGTCTGGAGATGCCTACTCTGCCCGACTAGTCATCGCTTCATCCAGCACCACCGTGACGCGGAAGCCGCAGAGCACCAGGATGTGCATGACGAACAGCCACAGCGCCAGCGCCGACACCGCCCCCACGATCGGCAGGCCACCGAAGGGCGCCGACCACGGCACCGGAATGGCCAGGAACAGCAGGAATCCCTGCAAGAAGCCCGCCAGGATGGCGCCGGTCCCGAACGAACCCCAGAGCAGGGCCTTCAGCTGGAAGCGGCCTGGCCCGATGAGCCCGAACACGCCGCACAGCGCCGTCGACACCGCGATCCAGACGATGTGGAACGCCACCACCACACCCCAGACCAGCGACCAGCCGCCGGCGGCGTACAGCGGCCCGACGTACGACGATGACGCGAGTACGGCCAGCACCAGGAACGGCGCCACGGCGGCCACCCCGAGCAGCCCGGCCCGTCCGCGCCATCCGGTGAGGGTGTCTTTCGTCGCCGACATCTGCACGAACGCCCGCCGCAGCCCCTCCCCGTACAGGCTGGCGGGGAACAGGACCACCAGCGCCTGCAGCCACGACATCGACAGCGCCACCGACGTCAGTGTGCGCAGCGCCTCCGGTGTGCCGTGCCCGTCGGGCAGCCCGGCGATGGCGGCCTCCATGGCGCTGGTCACGGTGTCGTGGCCGACCAGCGCGCCCACCGCCCACAGGGACACCAGAGCCAGCGGAACCAGCCCGATGACCCCGAAGTACGTCGCCCCGGCGGCCCACAGCGCGAGGTCACTGACCGGGAAGGTCGTGCCGAGCGTCGAGGCGATTCTGCGTAGTCGGCTCATGCGCACGCCTGGCAGGCTGAGGTGATGACGTCGCAGGACGATGCGGGGTGGTCGGCGCTGCACGGCGGGGTGCAGCCGTCACTGCTGGTGCGTGGCTGGTTGCGACTGATCCGCGCGCTGGCCGCCGGCCCGGTGTTGCGGATCCCGCCCGATGTGCTGTCAGCGGCCGGGGTGCTGGCGCTGGCCGGGGCATGGGCGGCCGTCACCGGGCCTCGCTGGCCGGCGCTGACCGTCCTGCTGGTGCTGGTGGCCGGTGTGCTCGACGGCCTCGACGGGGCGGTGGCCCTGCGGACCGGGCGGGCGCGGCCGCTGGGTGCGGTGGTCGACGCGGTCGCCGACCGTCTCGGCGACCTGGTGCTGGGTGCGGTGCTGGTGGCGCTGGGCGCCCCGCTGCCGTGGGTGCTGGCCGCGCTGGCCTTGGTGTTGCTGATGGAGTACCTCCGGGCCCGGGCGCAGGCGGTCGGCATGCCCGGCGTGGGGACGGTCACCGTCGCCGAGCGGCCCACGCGGTTGATCGTGGTGGGGGTGGCCGCCGCCGGTACGGCGGTGCTCCCGGCCGGGGTGCCGTTGTTCGGGTGGGGCTGGGCCACCACATTGGCGGTCACCTGGACCGTCGTCGGAGTCGTCGGGATGGCGCAGCTGCTGCTGGGGGTGCGCCGGACGATCCCGCCGGAGTTTCCGCCGGACCGATGAGACCGGCGACGATCTCGGCCGACATCAGCACCAGCGGGATGCCGCCGCCGGGGTGTGCCGACCCGCCCACCAGGTAGAGCCCGGGCACCGGGCTGCGGTTGGTGGGGCGGCGCAACGCCGCGCGCGGGCCGTGCGAGGCGGTGCCGTAGATCGCCCCGCCCGGGGCGCCGGTGCGGCGCTCGAGGTCGGCCGGCGTCGTGGTCTCGAGGAAGCGCAGCCGGTCGGTGACGTCGGCGCCGCGGGCGGCCAGCACGTCGAGCACGTGCCGGGTGTAGCGCTGCCGCAGACCCGGTGCATCCCAGTCGACTCCCCGACCGGGATCGTGCGCCGGTGCGTTGACCATGACGAACCAGCCCTCGGAGTCGTCGTCGGGACGCAGCGCCGGATCGTCGGGGGCGTGCACGTACACGGTGGGATCGTCCACCGGGTGCGGCCGCCGACCGAAGATGGCGTCGAACTCGGCGTCGTAGTCCCGCGGGAAGTAGACGCGGTGTGCGGCGCCGGGCCGGTGCCCGTCGAGGCCCAGCAGCAGCACGAATCCGGCCATCGACCGCGGTGTGCGGCGCACCCGTCGCCGCATCGCCGTCGCGGTGCCGCGGGGCAGCAGCCGGCCGTACAGCGTTGCCGCGTCGGCGTTGCTCACCACCGCGTCGGCGTCCACCTGCCTACCGTCCACACGGACTCCGCGGGCCCGGCCGTCGGACACCACGACCTCGTCGACCTGCGTCGCGGTGGCGATCTGCACACCGAGGCGGCGGCACCGCAGGGCCAACGCCTCGACGATGCGCCGCAGGCCGCCATCGACGTACCAGGCGCCGAACTCCTGCTCGACGAACGAGGTCACGGCGAGCACGGCCGGGGTGCGCCGCGGATCGGAGCCGGAGTACGTCGCATACCGGTTGAGCCACATACGCATTCGCGGGTCGGGCAACAGCGCACGGCCCAGGCCGTCGATGGTCTGCCACGGTGCCACGGCGCGCAGGTCGGCGGGCCGGGCACTCATCCGCGCCAGCGCCGGAAGGGACACCGGCCGCCGCAGCACCGGTTCGCCCACCAGCTCCCACAGCCGACGCGACCTGGTGTGCAACCGCCGCCACGCCTCCCCCGCCCCGTCACCGAGCGCGGCGTCGAGCGCCGCGGGGACACCGGCCGCATCGTGGGGCAACGTCAGCTCGGTGCCGTCGGCGAAGACGTAGGTGAACGCCGGGTCGACGGCCGTCAGCGTCAGTTCGCCGGGCCCGCCGGTGTCGGCGAACAGTTGCTCGAGCACTGCGGGAACGGTGAGCAGGGACGGGCCGGTGTCGAAGGTGAAACCGTCGCGTTCCAGGACGCCCAGCTTGCCGCCGACGGTCGGGGCGGCCTCGAACACCGTGACATCGTGGCCGACGGCGGCCAGCCGGGCCGCGGCGGCCAGGCCGCCCAGTCCCGCTCCGATGACGACGACGTGGCTCATACCGCGCGTCCCTTCCAGTGCAGCGAGCCTCGCACCCGGCCCGCCCATGACGACGCGAGCAGACCCAACAGCGCCAGCACCGAGGCGGGGTGGGCCAGCCCGTCCCACGGCCGCCCGGACCACCGCGCCGCCGACGCCCGGCCCACCACGGCCGCCGTGTAGCCCAGCGCGCCGACCCGTGAGCCGGTGAGCGCCGCAGCCGCGGGCAGCACGTAGACCACTGCCAGCATGGTGCCCACCGCGACGGCCCCGGCGGGCGAGCCGAACGCCGCCCACAACGACTTGCGGTACCCGTCGTAGAGCTCGCGGCCGGAGCTGTACATCCGGCAGCTCGCCAGCGTCGACCCGTCGGCGACCCCGGTGCGCCCGCCGGCCGCCCGCACCGCACGCGCCAGGTTGATGTCGTCGAGCACGGCACCCGACACCGACTCCCAGCCCCCCGCCCGGGCCAGCGCCCGCGCCTCGACCACCAGGAACTGCCCGTTGGCCACCGCCATCGACGGTCGCGCGGAGCGTTCGGCAACGCGCAGCGGCAGCGTCGTGAGCCAGGACCACGCCAGCAGCGGTTGCACCAGCCGGGCACCGAGCCCGTCGGCGACCTGGCGGGGCCAGGGGCTCAGCAGATCCAGCGGTCTGGGCCCGCGCAGCACGGCCACCGCGGCGGCCACCGCGTGCGGGGACAGGATGACGTCGGCGTCGACGAACACCAGGATCTCGCCGCGTGCGGCGGCGGCCAGTTGCGCGCAGGCGTGCGGTTTACCCAGGACGCCCGCCGGCGGCGGCGTTCCGGTCAGCACCCGCAGGCGGGGGTCGGATCCGCCCACCTCGCGGACCACCTCGGCGGTACCGTCGGTGGAATTGTCATCGAGTACCAGTACCTCGACATCGGCCAGTTCACGCTGGGCGAGCACCGAGCGGAGGGTGGGTGTGATCCGGTGGGCTTCGTCACGCGCCGGGATCAGCAGCGACACCGCCGCGGTCACCGGCGGCGGAGCGGCGGGCGGGCGGCGCAGCAGGCGTTGATTGACCAGTTGGTGCGCCGTGCCCGCGCACGCCAGCGCCGCTCCCATAATGGTGAGAGCGCGCAGGGTTTCGGTGGGGCGGGCACCGGGCATCTGCAAACTCTACGGAGCTCAGTGGTGCCGCGAGCCGCCCACCTTCCGACGGGCACGAGCACCGTCGACCGACCGACCCGGAAACGGAGGTATACCGCGTGGCCTTGGCCGTCCCGGTAGCGCCCGTTCGCGCCACCCATGTCGTCTGGGCGTTGGTGGCTGCGGCCATCGCGGTGCAGATCGTCTATCCCCTGATGCCGGAGTCGTGGCGCACCACGGTCACGGTGACCAGCGTCCTGGTGTTCTTCGTGGCCTCCGTGGCAGACGCGGTGCGGGTGCACGGCCCGATGGGCGGCGTACTGCTGATCGCGATCGCCAGTGGCGGCGGGCTGTTCGCCGAGGTGGTCGGCGTGGCCAGCGGCTGGCCGTTCGGCGGCTACTCCTACAACGGCACCCTGGGCCCGCAGTTGCTGGGTGTCCCGCTGGTGGTGCCGCTGGCGTGGGCGATGATGGCCTGGCCCGCGCTCGTGGTGGCGCGCACCCTCGCCAAGCGCACCGTGGCCGTCGTCGCGGTCGGGGCGGTGGCATTGTCGACCTGGGACCTGTTCCTGGATCCGCAGATGGTGGACGCGGGGCACTGGTCGTGGATCGACCCCGGGCCGGGACTGCCGTTGATCCCGGGGATCCCGCTGTCCAACTACCTCGGCTGGCTCCTGGTTTCGGTGGCGGTGATCGGTCTGCTGCACGCCACCCTGCCGCGCGACAACCGGCCGTCCGCACCCGCGGCGACGCTTTATCTGTGGGTGTACGCCTCGTCGGTGATGGGTCACGCCGTGTTCTTCGATCTGCCGGGTTCGGCGATCATCGGAGGAGTGCTCATGGGTACCGTCGCCATCCCGTTCGCCATCACCTTGTGGAGGCGACGTGGCTGACCCGATGCGCAGTCGCGCGGCGCCGTTCCGGATGCGTGCGCACCGTCTCGTCACTCCGGACCCGGTGCTGCCGCGTGAGGTCGCGCCGGGGGCCGAGGCGGTGGTGGTCGGCGGCGGCGTCGCCGGGATCTCGGCGGCCGTGATCCTCGCCGAACGCGGCGTTCGGGTCACGCTGCTGGAGGCCGCCGGACACCTCGGTGGCCGGTTGGGCGCCTGGTCGGAAACCCTGCACGACGGCACCGAGCAGGTGATCGAACACGGATTCCACGCCTTCTTCCGGCAGTACTACACCTGGCGGTCGATTCTGCGGCGCGCCGATCCCGAGCTGTCGTTCCTGGCGCCGGTACCGAACTATCCGGTGATCTCGGCGACCTGGCCGGCCGAGGATCTGTCCGGCCTGCCTGCCGCACCGCCGCTGAACCTGCTGGCCCTGGCGCTGCGCTCGAAAAGCCTGTCGCGCCAGGACTTCGTGCGCGCCGACCCCGACGCCGGGCGCGCGCTGCTGGCCTATGACCGCGCCACCACCACCGCCGCACTCGACAACGTCGACGCGGCGGCGTTCCTGGACCGGCTCGGGATGTCCGAGCGCACCCGCAGCATGCTCTTCGAGGCGTTCGCCCGGTCGTTCTTCTGCAATCAGAACGCGTTGTCGGCCGCCGAGCTGGTGGCCATGTTCCACTACTACTTCCTGGGCAACCCCGAGGGCATCGGCTTCGACGTGCCCGACACCGACCACGCGACGGCCATCTGGAATCCGTTGCAGCAGTATGTTGTTGGCCATGGCGGTGAGATCCGGCTGGGCGCTGCGGTCAACCGCGTCGAACCGGACGGCCCCTCCTGGCGGGTACACATCGCCGGTGCCGAGGCCCTGACGACGCGGCATCTGATCCTGGCGCTCGACCCGGGCGCGCTGCGTTCGGTGATCTCGGACTCCGGCCTGGCGACGGTGGCGCCGCTGCTGGCGAAACAGAGCGAGAGCTTGAGCGTGGCACCGCCTTTCGCGGTGAGCCGGATCTGGCTTGACCGCGATGTCGCCCAACACCGGGCCGCGTTCAGCGCCGTGACCGGTCAGCCGAACCTTGACTCCATTGCCATCTACTCCCGGCTCGAAGAGCCCAGCCGGCAGTGGGCCGCGGCCACCGGTGGTTCGATCATCGAAGTGCACTCGTATTCCTGCTCGTTGAGTGACGCGGAGACCGCGGCCCAGGCCCTGCGCGACGAGCTCGCGACGCTGTGGCCGGAGACCGCCGATGCCCGAGTGCTGCACAGCCACAACAGATTGGAGGCAACGGCACCGTCGTTCCCGCCCGGATCCGCCGGCACCCGGCCGACGGTGCGCACCGATGCCCGCGGTGTGCGGGTGGCCGGCGACTTCGTCGAGCTGCCGTACCTGGCCGGGTTGATGGAACGGTCGTCGATGTCGGGTGTGTTGGCGGCCAACGACGTGCTGGCCGAACTGGGCGCTGCCGGCGAGCCCATCATGGGTGTGCCGCAGCGCGGGCTGTTGGCGGGGGTTCCTGATATCCCGCGTCGCCAGCGCGGTCGACGAGACGGGTGAGGGACCAGCCCGGCGAAGAAAGGCCGGGCCCCATTTGCCCCGGCGCGGGTGATTTTTGTCGTACCCCTCTGTGATGATGGGGCCATGTCCTCCTCCACTGCAACACCTTTCGCTGATGCTGGGGTTACTCCCAAGCAGCGGTTGGAGGTGCTGTTGGACAGGCTTGGCGAGCTGACCGGACAACGCAATGCGACCGACGCTGCGATCGTGCAGATCGTCGCCGAGATCGACCGCGACGGCTTGGCCGGCAACACCGGCTACCGCTCGATCGCGTCGTTGGTGGCCGCCAGAACCGGTGTCTCGCCGCGCACCGCAAAGACCCTCACCACGGTGGCGCAGCGCTCTGCCGAGTTCCCTGAGTGCACCGCAGGCATGCGAGCAGGTTGGTTGTCGCTGGATCAGGTCGGGGCCATCGCCGAGAACGCCGCCGACGGTTCCGATGCGCACTATGCGCAATTCGCGCGGTACGCCACCGTCAAGCAGTTGCGCAAGGCGATCAGCCTGGAACCGAAACCTGCACCCTCCCCGGAACCCGAGGCCGATATCCCGCCGGACCCGGAAGCGCCGAGGTCGATCACTCAGACCTCCGATGCAGACTCCACCACCTGGCACATCACGTTGCCTGCCGATGAGGCCGCGGAGTTCGACTCTGCACTGCAGTCACATCAGGACAACCTGATCGCCGACTGGAAACGCGACCACACTGACATCCAGTACGAACAGACGCCGCCGTTCCCGACTCCGGTGGACGGTTTCATGAGCCTGGTGCGCGCCGGGTGGGACGCCGATGTCGCTGGCCGCCCGCATGGACAGCGCACCACCGTCGTGGTGCATCTGGACATCGAGTCACGTGTCGCGGCGCTGCATTTGGGTCCACTGCTCTCCGACGCCCATCGCCGCTACCTGACCTGCGACAGCACCTGTGAGGTGTGGTTCGAACGTGACGGCCGGCCCATCGGCTCCGGCCGGGAAACCCGCACCATCAGCCGCCGACTGCGCCGGGCCCTCGAGCACCGCGACCACGGCACGTGCGTGGTACCCGGGTGCGGCACCACCCGCGGACTGCAGGCCCATCACTTGCAGCACTGGGAGGACGGCGGTCCAACGGAGCTGTGGAACCTGGTGCTGCTGTGCCCTTTTCACCATCGCCTGCACCACAAACGCGGTATCACCCTCTCCGGGCCTACTGATCGATTGGTGGTCACCGATGCCGACGGGCGCCGGATGGTCGCCGGGTCGCTGGCGCGGCCCCCGACCACACCGCCGCCAGATGTGTCACCGCACCCCGGGCCTGGCGGCGGGCGTTGCGGCTGGTGGTGGTACACACCCTTCGAGCCGCCATCCAACTAACCGGCTTGCGCCCAGGCCAGCAGCTTGTCGACGGGCCAGGTGTTGATGATCCGGTCCACCGGAATGTCGTTGTCCAAGGCCCGCTGCGCGCCGTACCCCAGAAAATCCAGCTGGCCAGGCGCATGCGCATCGGTGTCGATGGAGAAGTCGCAGCCGATCTCCAACGCCAGTTTCAGCAGTCGCGTCGGCGGGTCCCGCCGTTCCGGCCGCGAGTTGATCTCCAGGGCGGTCCCGTGATCCCGGCACGCGGTGAACACCTTCTCCGCATCGAACTGCGATTCGGCCCGGGTGCCGCGGCCGCCGGTGATCAGCCGCCCGGTGCAGTGCCCCAGTACGTCGGCGTAGCCCTCCGATACCGCCCGCACCATCCGCCGCGTCATCGCCGTCGCGTCCATCTTCAGCTTGGAGTGCACGCTGGCCACCACGACGTCCAGGCGTTCCAGCAGCTCGGGTTCCTGGTCCAGCGACCCGTCGTCGAGGATGTCGACCTCGATACCGGTCAGGATCCGCATCGGGGCGAACTGCTCGCGCAGCTCGTCGATGACGTCGAGCTGGCGGCGCAGCCGCTCCGGGGACAGCCCGTTGGCCACCGTCAGCCGCGGCGAGTGATCGGTCAGCGCGCAGTATTCGTGGCCCAGCCGCTGTGCGGTGGCCATCATCTCGTCGATGGGCGCGGAACCGTCGGACCAGTTGGAGTGCAGATGCAGGTCGCCCCTGAGCGCCGCCCTGATCTCGCCGCCGCCGAGATCACCTGCGGCAGTCCGTAATTCGACGAGGGTATCCGGCTCGCGGCCGGACCACGCCTGGGCGATCACTTTCGCGGTCTTGGGACCGATGCCCGGCAGGGTCTGCCAGCTGCCCGCCGCACCGTGCTTCTGCAACTGGGCCTCATCGAGGCGTTCGATGACATCGGCGGCATTGCGGTAGGCCATCACGCGGCGGGCTTCCTCGCGGGCACGGTCCTTGTAGAACGCGATCTCGCGCAACGCGGTCACAGGGTCCATGCCTCTAGTCTGCCCTCGACCTACGGACGCCAATCGGGGTCTCGCCCGCTGCGCCCGACGATCTGGTCCAGCGCTGGGGCGTCATCGCCGACGGGTACCGCGGGCCCGAACAGTCCTTCGGTGCCGGAGGCGTCGAACGCCGCGAGGTGCTGCAGGCACGCCTGCGCGGTGGCCGCGTCCACGTCGTAGCCGCGCCCGATGCTGCGCGCCACGTCCCAGCCGTGGATCACCACCTCGGCCAGTGCCACCGACCCGGCGACGTCGCCGGGAAGGTCCACGCCACCTGCACGCGTCATGCCCTCCCACGCGGCGGGTTCCTGCCACGCCTGGGCGAGTTCGGCGAGATGGTCGGGGTAGGTCGCACGCCAGTCCGGCGCCAACTCGGCCGGGCGATCGTTCGGCGAGGTGTCGGTCATCGGACCGAGATCCTTGCGCGCGGCGGCCGCGAAGGCCTCCGACAACATCCCGACGTGGGCGACCAGGTCACGCACCGTCATCGGCGCACAGGGCGTCGGCCCGTCGAGGTGGTGGTCTTGCACATCTGCCAGCACACCGGCGGTACGGCGACAGGCTTCACTGAGATCGATCATGCCGGTATGACTCGCGGTCGCCACCGAACTCATCGCGCACTGTCAGAAAACAGGACTAGCCTCGGTGGGCGTGCGATTCGCCTTCAAGACTTCACCGCAGAACACCACCTGGTCGGAAATGCTGCCCATCTGGCAGACCGCCGACGATATCGACGTCTTCGAGTCCGGCTGGACGTTCGATCACTTCTATCCGATCTTCTCCGACTCCACCGGGCCGTGCCTGGAAGGCTGGGTGACGCTGACGGCGTTGGCGCAGGCCACGCAGCGGCTGCGGGTGGGGGTATTGGTCACCGGCATCCACTACCGCCACCCCGCGGTGCTGGCCAACATGGCTTCGGCGCTGGACATCATCTCGGGCGGTCGCCTCGAGTTGGGCATCGGCGCCGGCTGGAACGAAGAGGAATCCGGCGCTTACGGCATCGAGCTGGGCAGCATCAAGGAGCGCTTCGACCGCTTCGAAGAGGCCTGCGAGGTGCTGACCAGCCTGCTGAGCAAGGAGACCACCGACTTCGACGGCAAGTTCTACCAGCTGAAGAACGCCCGCAACGAACCGAAGGGCCCGCAGCAGCCGCACCCGCCGATCTGCATCGGCGGCAGCGGCGAGAAGCGCACCCTGCGCATCACCGCCAAGTACGCCCAGCACTGGAACTTCGTGGGCGGCCCGCCCGAGGAGTTCGCGCGTAAGCGTGACGTGCTGGCATCGCATTGCGCCGATATCGGCCGCGATCCGAAAGAGATCATGCTGTCGGCGCACGTGCGCCTTGGCGAGGACCGGGATTATCAGAAGGTGGTCGACGAGGCCGCCGCGCTGGGTGCCGAGGGGCTGGATCTGGCGATCATCTATCTGCCGCCGCCGTACGACCCGGCCGTCCTGGAGCCGCTAGCTGAGGCGATCCGCGGATAACGATTCGATAACGACGAGCAAAGTTGCGTCGCCGTCAGCGGCGTAACGTCTGCGTCACCGCCTCATACGCCGAAGCGCAACAGTTCGTCGGCGGTGACCAGACGCTCGTGCTTGGCGGGAAACTCGCGGCTCTTGACGGGGTGCCGGAACAGTGACCAGGCGATTCGCCCCACCCGCGACCGGGTTATCGGGTTGATATGCACTGCTATCACTCCTGCGATCGGAAATAGCTGAATCGGGCAACTACCCTACCGCAGTGCCCTCAGGAAATCATTAGATACCCGAGGGTTGGCAAACCCCGGAAGCCACGCCGCACAAAGTTACAGGAGTGGCTGCCGGGACTTCTGTGACTAGCGCTGAGGCGCTGCCGTCGGCTTGATCGGTGCCGGCAGCGCGGACTCACCGATGAGGAACTTGTCGACGGCCGCGGCGGCGGCCCGGCCCTCGGCGATGGCCCACACGATCAGCGACTGCCCGCGGCCCATGTCCCCGGCGACGAACACCCCGGGGACCGAGGTCTGGAAGTCGTCGCCGCGTGAGACGTTGCCACGCTCGTTGAGCTCCACGCCGAGATCGGTCAGCAGGCCTTCCTTCTGCGGCCCCACAAAGCCCATCGCCAAGAACACGATGTCGGCTTCCAGCTCGAAGTCACTGCCCTCGACCTTCTGGAACCGGCCGTCGACCATCTGCACTTCGTGCACCTTGAGGGCCCGCACGTTACCGTTACCGTCGCCGACGAACTCCTCGGTGTTGACCGAGAAGACACGCTCGCCGCCCTCCTCGTGTGCCGAGGACACCCGGAACATCAACGGGTAAGTGGGCCACGGGGTCGAGTCGGCGCGCTCCTCGGGCGGGCGCGGCATGATCTCGAACTGGTGCACACTGGCCGCACCCTGGCGGTGTGAGGTGCCCAGGCAGTCGGCGCCGGTGTCACCGCCGCCGATGATGACGACCTTCTTGCCCTTGGCGGTGATCGGCGGGTCGCCGTTCTCGTCGGTGACGGGATCGCCGTTCTGGACGCGGTTGGCCCACGGCAGGAACTCCATCGCCTGGTGAATACCGTTGAGCTCCCGGCCGGGGATCGGCAGATCCCGCCACGCGGTGGCACCGCCGGCCAGCACCACGGCGTCGAAGTCCTCGTTCAACTGCTCGACGGTGATGTCCACGCCGACATTGACGCCGGCGCGGAACTGGGTGCCTTCGGCCTCCATCTGTTCCAGCCGCCGGTCGATGTGGCGCTTTTCCATCTTGAACTCGGGAATGCCGTAGCGCAGCAGGCCGCCGATACGGTCGGCGCGTTCGAACACCGTCACCTGGTGCCCGGCGCGGGTCAGCTGCTGAGCGGCGGCCAGACCGGCCGGACCCGAGCCCACCACGGCAACCTTCTTGCCCGTCAAGGTATCCGGCGGCAGCGGGACCACCCAGCCTTCACCGAACGCGTTGTCGATGATCTCGACCTCGACCTGCTTGATGGTCACCGCGTCCTGGTTGATGCCGAGCACACACGAGGCCTCACACGGCGCCGGGCACAACCGTCCGGTGAACTCCGGGAAGTTGTTGGTGGCGTGCAGCCGTTCGATGGCATCGCGCCAGCGACCCCGGAACACCAGGTCGTTCCACTCCGGGATCAGGTTGCCCAGCGGGCATCCGTTGTGGCAGAACGGAATACCGCAGTCCATGCAGCGCGACGCCTGCACCTGCAGGGTTTCGTGGCTGAACTCCTCGTAGACCTCTTTCCAGTCCTTGAGGCGCAGCGGCACGGGCCGGCGGGCGGGGGTCTGGCGGACGGTGTGCTTCAGGAAGCCGCTTGGGTCACCCACGAGCGGCCGCCATGATCGCCTCGGAGACATCCTGGCCGGACTGCTCCGCTTCCGCCATCGCCAGCAGCACCCGCTTGTAGTCGCGCGGCATCACCTTCACGAAGTTCTCCTGCTCTGCCGACCAATCGGCCAGTACCTTCTGCCCGACCGCCGAGTCCGTGGCGTCGACGTGCGCGACGATGATGTCGTGCAGCCATTGACGATCGGACTCGTCGAAGGCGTCGAGTTCCACCATCTCGGTGTTGAGGTTCTCCGACAGTTCTCCCGCCGGGTCGTACACGTAGGCCACGCCACCGGACATGCCCGCGGCGAAGTTGCGGCCGGTCTTACCGAGGATCACCACGCGGCCACCGGTCATGTACTCACAGCCGTGGTCGCCCACACCTTCGACGACGGCGTGCGCACCGGAGTTACGCACCGCGAACCGCTCGCCCACCACACCGCGCAGGAATGCCTGCCCGCTGGTGGCGCCGAACAGGATCACGTTGCCGCCGATGATGTTCTCCTCGGCCACGTACTCGGCGGGCACGTTCTCCGACGGCCGGACCACAATGCGTCCACCCGAGAGTCCCTTGCCCACATAGTCATTGGCGTCACCGTAGACCCGCAGCGTGATGCCCTTGGGCACGAAGGCCCCGAAGCTGTTGCCGGCCGAGCCGTCGAAGGTGATGTCGATGGTGCCGTCGGGTAGGCCCTGCCCGCCGTATGCCTTGGTGACCTCGTGGCCCAGCATGGTGCCGACGGTCCGGTTGACGTTGGCGATCGTGGTGTTGAACCGCACCGGCGTACCGCTGTCCAGGGCTTCGCGGCACTGCACGATCAGCTGCTGATCCAGCGCCTTGTCCAGACCGTGGTCCTGGCGCGAGCTGCAGTACAGATCCTGGTTCATGAACGCCGACTCGGGCTCGTGCAGGATCGGCTTGAGGTCGAGCTTATGCGCCTTCCAGTGCTCGGCGGCCTTGGTGGTGTCCAGCGCGGCCACCTGGCCGACGGCCTCGTTGATGGTGCGGAAACCCAACTGCGCCATCAGTTCCCGCACTTCTTCGGCGATGAACATGAAGAAGTTCTCGACGAACTCGGGCTTGCCGTTGAAGCGCTGACGCAGGACCGGGTTCTGCGTCGCCACGCCCACCGGGCAGGTGTCGAGGTGGCAGACCCGCATCATGATGCAGCCGGAGACCACCAGCGGCGCGGTGGCGAAACCGTACTCCTCGGCACCCAGCAGCGTCGCGATCATCACGTCGCGTCCGGTCTTGAGCTGGCCGTCCACCTGCACGACGATCCGGTCGCGAAGTCCGTTGAGCAGCAACGTCTGCTGCGTCTCGGCCAGGCCCAGCTCCCACGGCGCACCCGCGTGCTTCTGCGAGGTCAGCGGGGTGGCACCGGTGCCACCGTCGTGGCCGGAGATCAGCACCACGTCGGCGTGCGCCTTGGACACACCGGCCGCGACCGTGCCGACGCCGTTCTCGGACACCAGCTTCACGTGCACCCGCGCCTGCGGGTTGGCGTTCTTCAGGTCGTGGATCAGCTGCGCCAGATCCTCGATGGAGTAGATGTCGTGGTGCGGCGGCGGGGAGATCAGGCCCACACCCGGCGTGGAGTGCCGCACCTCGGCCACCCACGGATAGACCTTGTGACCCGGAAGCTGGCCGCCCTCACCGGGTTTGGCGCCCTGGGCCATCTTGATCTGGATATCGGTGCAGTTGGTCAGGTAGTGCGAGGTCACGCCGAAGCGCGCCGAGGCCACCTGCTTGATGGCGCTGCGGCGCCAGTCACCGTTGGGATCGTGCTCGAAGCGCGCGACGTCTTCGCCGCCCTCACCGGAGTTCGACCGGCCGCCGAGGCGGTTCATCGCGATGGCCAGGGTCTCGTGGGCTTCGGCGGAGATCGAACCGTAGCTCATGGCACCGGTGGAGAACCGCTTGACGATCTCGCTGGCCGGCTCGACCTCTTCGATCGGAATCGGCTCGCGCACACCATCTTTGAACTTCAACAGTCCACGCAGCGACGCCATCCGCTCGCTCTGGTCGTCGATCAGCTTGGTGTACTCCTTGAACACCTTGTACTGCCCGGTGCGGGTGGAGTGCTGCAGCTTGAACACCGTGTCGGGGTTGAACAGGTGGTACTCGCCCTCGCGGCGCCACTGGTACTCGCCGCCGACCTCGAGCTCGCGGTGGGCGCGCTCGTCGGGACGCTCCAGGTAGGCCAGCTCGTGGCGGGCCGCGACGTCGGCGGCGATGTCCTCCAGGTCGATTCCGCCGGTGGCGCAGTGCAATCCGCTGAAGTACTCGTCGAGCACCCGCTGGCTGATACCGACCGCCTGGAACAGCTGCGCGCCGGTGTAGGACGCCAGGGTGGAGATGCCCATCTTGGACATCACCTTCAGCACACCCTTGCCGGCGGCCTTGACGTAGTTGGCCTTGGCCGCATCGCTGGTCAGCCCGGTGATGACGCCGCGGTCGATCATGTCCTCGATGGACTCGAACGCCATGTACGGGTTGATGGCGGCGGCGCCGAAGCCGCACAGCATCGCCATGTGGTGCACCTCGCGGGCGTCACCGGACTCGACCACCAGACCCACCTGGGTGCGGGTGCGCTCGCGCACCAGATGGTGGTGCACCGCGGCCACCGACAGCAGCGACGGGATGGGCGCCAGCCATTCGTTGGACTCGCGGTCGGACAGCACGATGATGCGGGCGCCGTTGCGGATGGCCTGGGAGACCTTCTTGCGGACGTCCTCCAGCGCGCGGCGCAGTCCCACGCCGCCGTCGGCGACGGGGTACAGGCAGCTCACCACCGCGGCACGCATACCGTGCTTGCGGCCGCGGATCTCGTGATCGGGGTCGACGTTGATCAGCTTGGCCAACTCGGCGTTGCGCAGGATCGGCTGCGGCAACACGATCTGACGGCACGATTCGGCGTCGGGGTTCAACAGGTCGCCCTCGGGGCCGACGGTGCCCTGCAGGCTGGTCACCACCTCTTCGCGGATGGCGTCCAGCGGCGGGTTGGTCACCTGGGCGAACAGCTGCTGGAAGTAGTCGTAGAGCATCCGCGAGCGCTGCGACAGCACGGCGATCGGGGTGTCGGTGCCCATCGAGCCCAGCGCCTCGGCGCCGGTACGGGCCATCGGCGCCACCAGGAGGTTCAGCTCTTCGTAGGTGTAGCCGAAGATCTGCTGGCGCAGCACCACGCGGTGATGCGGCATCCGGACGTAGTTGCCCTGCGGCAGGTCGTCGACGTGGAACAGGCCGGCGTCGAGCCACTCCTGGTAGGGGTGCTGGGCGGCGAGTTCGGCCTTGACCTCTTCGTCGGAGACGATGCGGCCCTGGGCGGTGTCCACCAGGAACATCCGGCCGGGCTGCAGGCGCATACGGCGCACCACCTTGGACGGCTCCAGGTCGAGCACGCCGGCCTCCGAAGCCAGCACCACCAGGCCGTCGTCGGTGACCCAGATGCGTGAGGGGCGCAGGCCGTTGCGGTCCAGCACCGCGCCGATCACCGTGCCGTCGGTGAAGCACACCGAGGCCGGCCCGTCCCACGGCTCCATCAGCGAGCCGTGGTACTGGTAGAACGCCCGCCGGGCGGGGTCCATGGCTTCGTTGCGCTCCCAGGCCTCCGGGATCATCATCAGCATGGCGTGGGCGACGCTGCGGCCACCGAGGTACAGCAGTTCGAGCACCTCGTCGAACCGGGCGGTGTCCGAGGCGCCCGGCGTACAGACCGGGAAGATCTTGTTCAGGTCGTTGTGGTAGCCGAACACGTCGGTGTGGATCAGCGCCTCACGGGCCCGCATCCAGTTCTCGTTACCGGTGACGGTGTTGATCTCGCCGTTGTGGGCCACCATGCGGAACGGGTGCGCCAGCGGCCACGACGGGAAGGTGTTGGTGGAGAACCGCGAATGCACGATGCCGAGCGCACTGGTCATCCGCTCGTCCTGCAGGTCCAGGTAGAACGCCCGCAGCTGCGGGGTGGTGAGCATGCCCTTGTACACCAGGGTCTGCCCGGAAAGGCTTGGGAAGTAGACGGTTTCGCGTCCGGGGCCGTCCTGGCCGGGGCCCTTGTTGCCCAGCTCGTGTTCGGCGCGCTTGCGGATCACGTAGGCGCGGCGTTCCAGCTCGATCCCGGAGTCACCGGCCATGAACAGCTGGCGGAAGGTCGGCATGGCATCGCGGGCCAGGGCGCCCAGGGAGGATTCGTCGGTGGGCACCTCACGCCAGCCCAGCACCTTGAGGCCCTCGGCCTCGACGATCTTCTCGACGGCTTCGCAGGCGCGGGCGGCGTCCTTGGACGACTGTGGCAGGAAGGCGATACCGGTGGCGTAGCTGCCGGCCTCGGGCAGGTCGAAGTTGACCACGGCGCGCAGGAACTCATCAGGAACCTGGATCAGGATCCCGGCACCGTCGCCGGTGTTCGGCTCGGCGCCCTGGGCGCCGCGGTGCTCCAGATTGAGAAGGGCGGTGATCGCCTTGTCCACGATGTCGCGGCTGCGACGACCGTGCATATCGGCGACCATCGCCACACCACAGGAGTCATGCTCGTATGCGGGGTTGTACATCCCGCTGGGCCCTATTGCCACCGGTGGTTCCACCTGACCCTTCGTGTGAAGATATTGACGACGTGTGCGCTGGCTGTCGTGGCTGCGCTGCCGTTGTCGACCGCCGGGGGAAGCGGGCTGCGTCCCCATGGTCTGGCCTGTATGCGTGGCGTGACCCGCAGCTTCCGTGCAGCGTTGAACGGCGGCCCTGTGTGGGGTCACGACAAAGTCGTAAAACGATATGCCACACCGGGCAGGACATGCCAACTAAGCCGACCCTAACTTTGGTTTGCGGGCCCGGAAGGTGCGCCGAGCGGGCGTGAAGCGGCTTCAGATGAATTCCGTTGCTGCAGAGGGAGTTTCACCTCAAGCGGGGGAACCAATCGGTCACGCTTCGGTATCGCTGTGGTCACATCAATCACTTAGGTAATTAGCTGGCGGCCCCCGGTGAGCGCCCGTTCGACGAAATCCGCAGAATTGCAGGTCTCTGACCGGCAGCGAGAGCGCATCAGAGCAGGTCGGCGGGCATATCGACACCCATTGCCAGTTTGCGCGAGATTTAGGCCAATTCTCAGAGATTTCGCGGCTTCTTCGAGGCTTCGCCGGGACCATGGCCACCCCTCACCGGCACATCGACGCCGTTGACCATGGTCCCGACCACCCCCGACGTGGGCCGTCAGTCGTCGCGCCGGGGCCTTGGATCCACATTCCACCGGGAACCGGCCCGGCACACGCGTAGCGGCCTACTCGTCCTCGGACTCGAGTTCGACGTCGAGCCCGGGCCGACGGGCGCGTCTGCGGACCGGATAGCCACCGCGTTCAGCGAGCGAGGACAGCTGCTTCAGGGCAAACGTCCGGCCGCGGCCCGCCTCGGGAACCAGGATTCCGGCCCAGATCCCCTCGGCGCCCGGCGTCTCCACCGCGTCCCGCGCACACAGCCAGCACCGCGCACAGCCGCGGCACACCGCTTTGGTGGCTTCGGCGATCTCGACGGCTTCTGCAGAGGAAGTGCTCGCCATCCAGCGGTCCGGGTCCCTGGTGCACTCGCCCACGATCTCGTAGACGGGGACACCCTCGGCCTGGCGGCGGTCGACGGGATGGCTGGCGTTCAGAGCGGTTGTCATGAGATTCCTCTCGAAGCAGGTCCCGGTGTCTGCACCGTAGCAGCAAAATACGTAGCATCGCAACGGCTTGTGTAGCACTGCGGCGCCCGGGTGCTCTTTAGCAGAGTCACAAGCTGGAGTTTTCACTGATCGCCCCCCGTCGGACCGCTATGCCGTCGGCACAATTGCGTAGCAGCGCAGCGGTCCACGGTTCAGCACGGCCTTGACCGATACTGGGAGCAGAATCGACCAACGTCGCGCCCCGGTGGTCTCATGGGGCTCAGGCGACCTGCCGGGTGCACTCCCGGCAAGTCACCTTCTGAGGAGGCAGCAAGTGACAGAGCGGGACGACTTCGTGCGCGACCGGCGCGGCCCTGCGCCTGGTGACCGCCACTCGCCGCCCCCACCGCCGGGATGGCCGCCACCTCAGTACGGCCCGCCGCGCTCGCCTCAGCCGCCTCCGGCACCGAATTGGCCTGCACCCGTACCGGCGCCTCCACCGAAACCCCGCCCGGAAGCCGGCTGGCGTCGCACCGTCTACCGCGCCACCTTCGGGCTGGTGAATTTCGGCCCGTCCCCCGCCCAGCGCCGGCGGGCCGAACTGACCGCGGTGATCCGCACTCCACTGCCCGGGCCCCTGAAGATCGGTGTGCTCGGAAAAGGAGGCGTCGGGAAGACGTCGGTGGCCGCCAGCATCGGATCCATCTTCGCCGAGCAGCGCCCCGGTGACCGGGTGATCGCGCTGGACGCCGACACCGCATTCGGTCGCCTTGCCAGCCGGATCGACCCCACCGTGCGGGGTTCGTACTGGGAGTTGGCCAATGACAAGAACTTGTACACCTTCGCCGATCTGCAGAATCGCGTCGGCCACAATTCCGCGGGACTCCACGTGGTGGCCGGCGAGCACCCCACCACCCGGAGACGCGTGCTGGACCCGGCCGTCTACCGGGAAGCGGTACGGCGGTTGGATCGACATTTCACCATCTCGGTGATCGACTGCGGGTCGACGATGGACGCACCGGTGACCCAGGAGGCACTGCGCGACCTCGATGCACTGATCGTGGTCTCCTCGCCGTGGGCCGACGGCGCCGCGGCGGCCGCCCAGACCATGGAATGGCTGGCCAACAATGGCCAGACCGAGCTGCTGCGTCGAAGTATCGTGGTGCTCAACGACTCTGACGGACATTCCGACAAGAAGACCCGCGCATCGCTGGCACACCAGTTCACCAGCCGAGGGCAGGCATTGGTGCAAGTGCCGTTCGATCCACACCTGCGACCGGGCGGCGTCATCGACGTGACGCGGGAAATGGATCAGGCGACCAAGCTGTGCTTCCTCGAGATCGCCGCGGCAATCGTCCACCGGTTCGTCACGATGCCGAGGCGGTAACGCTCAGAGCTCTATCGGAACATGCTTCTCGGCGCAGGCATCACGCATCGCGGCGACGACGTCCTGGGTCCGGATGGTCTCGAGGTCCTCGACCGTGACCGAACCCCGGTCGGTCCGATGCTGGGCGGCCACGCGTGAATCACGAAGGCGTTCGGCACGTTCGACGACATTGCGGGCGAATCGGCCGTTCTGCATCACGTCGACCCCGTGGGTACCGTCGGGTGCGCGGTAGGCCCGCAACATCCGGCAACCCGCGCTCAACGCTTCCCGCGCCGCCGGTTCGATGACGGTGGCCCGCGGTTGACCGTAGCGCACGGCGATCTCCACCAGTTCGTCCGGGCTGTAGGACTCGAAGCGCAGTTTGCGGTTGAACCGGCCCGCCAAACCCGGGTTCACCGTGAGGAATTCGTCCACTTCCTTCTCGTAGCCCGCGCCGATGAAACAGAAGTCGAAGCGGTGCACCTCGAGTGCCACCAGAAGCTGATTGACCGCTTCCATGCCGATCATGTCGGGCCGGCCATCGTGGTGACGCTCGACCAGCGAATAGAACTCATGTTTCATGCGCACCGAGAACCGCGTGATGGCCGCTTTGAGCCTGCGGTTGTAGAACAGGTGTCCCGAGTTCTGATCCCGGTTGGACAGATTCAGTGGCACGCTGGGCTTCCTTTCGGCACACTATTTCCGCCCGGCCCCCGGGCGTGCCGCAGCACTCGCGCCGGCACGCCGAAACTGCTCGCGTTTTCACGATAACGGCGCCCGGGAGCATCGGATGACACCAATTTGCCGCCGCCTGCAGGCGTTGCTCGGCTACTCCAGTGCCGCAAGTGACGGATGTTCCGAAAACGGTCGGTCAACGCAACCCCCCGCCATATCGTGCCTCGTTGTCGGCCTGCGCCTCCTCACGCAACGCGGCGAACGCCGAATTGAGCCGGTCGGCGAGTTCGCCGTGCGTGTATTCACTCGTGACGCGGGGGTGCAGGGTCAATTCGAGTAATCGCCCGTCCGAATTGGCCACCGCGTAAATGTCTCCGAGGTCCACGCTGTACGTTATCCGTTCCGCTTCGGCGACCAATTTCTCCCAGCGGTCGGCGGCGGCATTCAATTCGCGGAGCACCTCGTCGACCAGGGCACGGTCATCCATCGGCACCTGCCCTCCGGCAGCGCCCCCCACACCGGCCCGACCCCGACATCTTGTCAGTATGTCCAGGGGCGAGGAGACCCGTCAATTCACACCGGCAAAGTGACAACAACCGCCGCCAGGCAATGTCAGCAACGGCCGGTCAGGACGCAGAACCCTCATTACCGGCCGATGCCGAGGTGAACTCGACGAACCAGGCGAAGTGATAGTTGGCTGCCTCGCGGTCACCTGCGGCCAGGGCGTCGGTGGCGGCCAGCAGTAGGCAGTTCAGCAGGATGCCGGTGTTCACACCGGGGTAGCGCGCCAGCAGTTGATAGCGGGCGGTGTCCAGGTGCACCCGCAGCACGTCGAGCTCCGCCTCGGCCACTCCCGTTCCCGAGGCCGCCGCTTTGGCCAAGGTGTGGGTGATCCTGGGCAGCCCGTCGCGCCAGCGGGTGGCTTCGGAGAGCCGCCACCCCAGATCCGGGACCTCCGCAGCGGTGCGCCGACCACCCGCGATGCCGGGCACGGCGGCGCTGCCATGGGAGAACGGGTCACCAGGGCTGTAGGTGGCGGACCGATCTGTGGCGCCGAG
Organism: Mycolicibacterium sp. SMGY-1XX; assembly: GCF_059132455.1. NCBI lineage: Bacteria > Bacillati > Actinomycetota > Actinomycetes > Mycobacteriales > Mycobacteriaceae > Mycobacterium > Mycolicibacterium sp. SMGY-1XX. The sequence goes on along the minus strand of NZ_CP101139.1, from coordinate 92,963 downwards.
TAGTGCGCGCAGGTTGCCGTTGCGGCGGGCGGGTTCGAGAAGCTCGACGCCGGCGGGGACGACGATGCCTGGCGGTATCCACCCGTGCGCCAGGTCCGTGACGATCACGATGCTGCCGTCCTCGCGCTCGCCGGCGGCCCAGCGCAACCCGGGTTCCTGCCGGGCCACTGCATCGACGAACCGCCGCAGCCGCTGCTCGGTGGTTTCCGCGGGCGGGTCCGGTTCTGGTTCGGGCACCGGTTCGGCGATGATCACCGGCGTCGCCACGGTGACGGGCTCGGCCTCGAACGCCTGGGCCAGGCTCGGCAGCTCGGTTGTGGGTGCGGGCGGCGGTTCTCGACGAAGCTGCCGCATCGTGGACTCAACCCGCGCAACGGCGTACGCCCGCGCGCTGTCGATCACCCGGTTCTGCTCGGCGTGCCGTATCGGCTCGGGCATCCTGGCTTCGTTGATCATCCGCAGCTTGTGGTTGGCGGAATCCGCGATGCGCTGCAGGTCCCTTTTCAAATACTCAGCGACCGTTGCGGTTTCGGGGGTCACCGGGTCCAGCTCGGCGGGCCAGAGCCCGCCCAGCACCCAGGGAGTGCAGTCATCGGGTGTGCGGAACGTCGGCACCGACAGGGCCTGTTCGGTAGCCCTGCGCAGGCGCTGCCGCGCCGATCGCCGCCCGAAAACCGCCACTGGCCAAGCGTACCGGGGTACCGGGGTATCGCTATTCAGCTGTTTCTTCGCGGCCAACCCGGCTCGGCACAGTGAATTGTCGGCCGGCACAACGGTGGGTAGCGTCAGCTGTCATGACGGACTCGACGCTGCAGGCCCAGCTCGATGAAGTGCGGGCCCTGCTGGCCCGGGCGCGGGAGTTGTTCGGCGACAACCCGGTCGCGCCGCCCGCCGATATCACGCCCGCCGCCGGTTCAGTGCAGAACTGGGTTCGCTGACCTCAGCTCAGGTGGTGTTCGGCCAGTGCTGACCGCGCCGCGTCGAGGTCACGCTGGGTCGGCACTTCGTCCGACGGCGTGTGTCCGGCGGCCAGTATCTCCGCGCGTACTTCCATGAGCGCGCTCAGGTAGGAGACGTCAGCGGCCAGTTTGATGCCCGCGGCCAGAGTGTGAGCATCAGTGGACAGGGCTTCCTCGGACAACATGACGCTGTGCAGGTACCCACCCCGACAGCTGCGGAAGAGCACGTGTCCGCTGGGGTGCAGGGCGTCGAAGTCGGGGTTCGGTTCGGTCATCTCTGTTCGTCGAGCAGGGCGCCGAGTCGTTGCGCGCTGTCTGCTTCGTGCTCCTCCCACAACGTGGCCGATCGGTGCAGATTATCCGCCATCTCCGCATGTTCGTCGGCCTGACGCTCGTAGCACTGGCGCCGCTGCTCGAGGAGATGGCGCGCGGCCTCCCGCAGGTCCCCGAAGATCGGGCCGAGGGAATCCAGGCTCTCCTGGATCGCGTCGTGGGTGCCTGGCACCGTGCGCAGGTAGTCCGCGGCGTCGGCATGGTGGCGGGCCGCCTCACGCAGTTTGTCCGGTTCGATGACGATGCGGTCATCCATGGCTGTCTCCTAGGTAGCAGGCGTCGTCGCCGGTCGGGTGGGGGCAGGGACATCGGTGCTCGGTGCGGAGTGGGGCGTCTGCGGTGGGTGCATCCAGCCTAGGAAGCTCGGCCCGCTGACGCTCGTGAGCGGCTGGATCTCGCCGCCGAGCAGGGCCCGGGTGCGGTCCAGCGCCAAGGCCTGGCGATCGGTGAACATCCCGACGTCGCCGGTGGAGACCTCGGCGGGATCGACCGGGTCCGACACCGGAGTGCCCGGCGGCGGAATCGCGAGACCGTGCCGTTGGAATGCCTCACCGACCGGCGTCCCGGCCAGCGCGGTGGTGATGACCTTCGCGAGCTCCGGCGTCGGCGCGGTGATGCGGTCACCACCGGGTAGGAGCACCTCCGCCGACTCTGGTTCTTCGTCGGGCTGTGGTTCGGGTGCGGCAGGCTCGTCGTCCTCTGCTTCGGCGTTCTCCGGTTCGGCGTCCTCCGGTTCGGCGAGATCTTCGGGCTCTTCGGCCAACACGGATTCCGCGTCGGCCAGCAGGTCATCGAGAGAATCAGGTTCCCCGCGGGTGGGCGGCGCCGAACCATCCTCTGGCCGAGACCATCCCGGAGTGATCGACGGCAAACCACCACCCGGTGACCCGAGCCCACCGGCAGGCCCGCCCAGTGTGGGCAGTGCGGGCATGCCCGCCGGCGTCACCGGTGGAGCCGTTGCCGGTGGGGACGCCGACGAAGCGTGCGGGGTTGGTGCTTGGGCGCCGAGCGGCTCCTGCGCCAGCAGTTGTTCCAGCAGCGGGTCCGCTCCGAGGTCGGCGCCGTAGGGCGGCAGTGGTGTCGGTGCCGGGACGTCCGTGGAGGCGGTCGGCCGGGCCGGTTGCGTGGTGGCACCGGGACGGCCCGCTGTCGATGATTCGTAGAGTGCGGTCCAGGCGGTGGCCAGGACTGCCTTTGACCTGTCATCCAGGCTTGCGGTCTGCACCACGGCACCGATCTCGCGCAGCTTGCCGATCAGATAACGCTGAAAGTCTCTGGCACCGGCCGGAGTATCCAGGTCGGTGCGGACCTGCACCGCTTCCTCGATCTCGGCCTGGAGCCGGCGCAGTGCCGCGCTGCCCTGTTCGGTGGTGGTGTGTGCGTTCAGGATCGCGGTGATGACCAACAGGTCGACGTGTGCCGTGCTCGAATTCTGGTGGGCCAGGTCGTCTTCGGCCTTCTTGATGGCCGTGATGCCGGCCCCTTGTTGGGGCTCGGGAGTTTCGGCGGGAGCGACAGGTGGGGTCACCGGTGCACCGGTGCGGCTGTCGAACAATGTGGGGTGGGCGGCCTTGATCTTGCCGAGCACGGCGTTGGTCTCGGCCTCCGGTGCGACGACGAGGCTTGCCACCGCGATATCTGACTGCGTGAGGCCTCTGGTCCACGCCGCCGGATCGCCGGTGACGCGGCCGACGTGTTGCACCGCGTCATGCAACTCTTTCTGCGTGCTCACCCCTGCAGCCGTTCGGTGATCCCGGTCCCCCACATGGCGCGGACACTACCGACGGTCCCGGTACCCGACAATTCACTTGCTGGCGCCTGTTTGGCAATGCGGGAACGGGGTATCAACCAGGCAGTTTTTGTGAGCGCAGAGCTCACCGATCGAGGGGTGACCACACATGTCCGACCGCATGCAACGGCAAGCGGCCGCCAGCGGCAGCATGGCCGAGGCGCGCAGCGCCACCGCACTGTTCCTCACCTTGACCGCCATCATCGCGGCCGCCATTGCCTTGGCCTCCGGGTTGGGCGACGGAGACGGCGGCTTCGCCTTGGCGGCGGGGGCCGTCGCAGTGGTCAGTTTTGTTGTCGCAATTTTCTGCTTCAGCGCTGACGCCGAGAAGACGCAGACCGCGGAGCCCGTGGGAGCGGCCCTGGCCGCAGTGCCGGCCGAATAGCCCAAGCTCGGCTCACCGGAACGGTGGGGCGGGCGTCGGCGTGGGCGCGGTGGTTGTCCGGTCGGCGTCGTGCGTTCGCTGGTGTCGGCGTGACCGCACCCACCGACCCGCGAGCCTGCTGATGCATCACGAGGATGCGCAGCGTCGTGGGTGCAGCACCGGCGACATCGAGACCGTGACGTCGGCCGGCGGTTCGATCGAGGTGCCGGTGGAGCTGACGGACGCGATCAAACCCGGTGTGGTGTCGATGCCGCACCGGATGGGGACACGGTAGAACCGGAACCCGCCTGGCCGTCGCGAAAGGTACGCCGGGGGTCAACACCAACATCTTGTCCACGGTGGATTTCCTCGATGCACCGTCGGGAACGGTGCGCTGAACTGCATTCCGGTGACGGTCAGCTGGCCTCAGCCCGGCTCTGCTCCGGTGGCCACCGGCCGACCGGGATCGTTGGACCATTCCGACCACGAGCCGGGGAACAGGGTGGCGTCGTCGTACCCGGCGATGGCCAGGGCGGCGATCTGGTGGGTGGCGGTGACACCCGAGCCGCAGTAGACACTCACCGGCAAGGCGTCGGCACCCACCGCCGCGAACCGCGCCCGCAGCTCGGCGACGGGGAGGAAGGTGCCGTCAGCACTGAGGTTCTCCGAGGTCGGTGCCGACACCGCACCGGGGATGTGTCCGGCCCGCGGATCCAGCGGCTCCTCGTCACCGCGGTAGCGTGCGCCTGCACGCGCGTCGAGCACCACATGGTCCTCGCCGGCCGCCTGGGCCGCCACGGCGTTGATGTCCGCGGTGGGCAGCGCGTCGAGGCTCGAGATGGTGACGGTACCGGGCTCGGGTGCGACATCTCCTGTCGCCGTGGGCAATCCGGCCCGCTTCCAGGCGGCCCAGCCGCCGTCGAGCAGCAGCACCTCGGTGACTCCGCCGGCGCGCAGCAGCCACCAGGCGCGGGCGGCGGCCTGGGCATTCCAGTCGTCGTAGACCACCACGGTGTCACCGGGGTTGATACCCCACCGCCGCGCCGCCGCCTGCAGAGCGGCGGGGCTGGGCAGCGGATGTCGGCCGCGGCCGGTCACCGAATGATCGGACAGCTCGGTGTCCATGTCGACGAACACCGCGCCGGGGATGTGCCCGGCCAGATAGTCGGGACGGCCGTCGGGTTGCATGACCGTCCACCGCACGTCGAGCACTTGCAGGTCCGGGCGCGAGAGTTGGTCGGCCAGTTCGGTTGCCGAGATCAGAACTGTCACGGCTGATCCTTCCTACGCGGTGGTGTTGCGGGGGCTGAACGCCTCAGGTGGCTGCGCCAGTGCGACTGCGACCGCGGTGCCGATCGGGCCGTCGGTGTCGAACACCGTGGCCGTCCCGGTGGCGATACCGGCGGCGCTGTGCTGGCTCACCGCCGCCAGCCCGACGTACTCGCCCTGCGGTAGCCGACTCAAGGTGAGCGTGTAGTCGGCGTTGATGTGTCGCAAACCGCCTGTGCCCCAATGTGTCAGCGGGCTGGTGACCTCACCGCACATCACGGCGCGGGTGAACGGCGTCAGCTTCTCACCGGCGACCAGCGGCCGCACCTGGCGGATCCAGGCGAACTTCTGGTGTTCGGACTGCTGCCACTCCGTGGCGTCGAGACCGGGCGCGCCGGAGTCCGGATTGGCCCCGTAGGCCCACAGGAACATCGGTGGGCCGGGCGGCAGTTCAGCAGGCTCGTCGGGCAACGGTGGCATGCTCAGCTGCGGCGACCACACGGTGGCGTCGGGTTCGGCGGTACGGCGCAGGAACACCGCACTGGCGCGGGAGACGACCGTGTCGCGCTGGATCAGCGCGACATCGGCCACCTTGATCCGTTTGCCTTCCCGCTGCACCGTCGTCTGGACACGGACGGGCTCGAGGAACGTAGGTCGCAACAGGTCGACGGTGAGGCGAGCCGGCAGGAAGTCCGGATCGCCGGCGTCGCGTTCCACCGCCCAGCCCAACAGCCCGCTGACCAGCTGGCCCCCGATGGTGGCGCCCCACGGGCCTTGAGCCAACGAACTCGGCGTGAAGACGTCGCCGTCTTCGGTTGCGAAGAATGCGTCCTCGGTGCTCACCACCGTCACGATAGGACAACCGAGCATTGACCTGTCAGGCGGCAACCCGTCGCGTCAACGCTGTCCGGATGACTTCGAAGTCGTGGCTGTTGACCCGGAAGAGGCCGAAGCGGAACCGGAAGCCCCAGTGCTGTTTGTCCTCGATGAAATCGAGCTCCTCGATCAGCGGGCGGATGGGGACGGGGGTGCAATCGACGAACTCGACCCGGCGGCGATACGGCTTGAAATCCGCCGATACCTCCACCTGGTAGGGCTCGTCGTCGACGACCTGCCCGAGGGCGGTGAACATGCGCAGCGGTTCACCCTCCGGATAGTCGGTCTTGGGCGAGTAGAAGACGATCCAATCGCCACGGGCCAGCCGTTTGAGCCGGTCCGGCTTTCCGTGGTCGGCCTGCGTGAAGCCGCCGGCCACGCCGCGGGCGACGTGCTGGGCGCTGATGGTGTTGATCCATGCGGTCATGCCGCCACGGTAGGAGGGGGGTCCGACATTCTCGGGCGTCCTAGAACGTGTTCTAATTCACTCACGAGGAGGTGCCCGTGGCCACCATTGCAGCGATCCCCGCCGGCCCCGCCGAGGTCACCAGCCAGTGGCTGACATCCGTGCTCGGAACCGATGTGACCGGCGCGGAGGTCACCCCGGTGGGCACCGGGCAGACCGGGGCCACCTACCGTGTGGCAGTCACCTACGCCGGGCCCACCGAACTCCCGGCGACCCTGATCGTCAAGCTGCCCTCCCAGGACGAGGCGGTACGCGAGCGAGTGGCGTTGGGCTACAAGTCCGAGCACGCGTTCTACACCGAAGTGGCCCACACTCTGGCCTTACCGCTACCGCACTGCTATCACTGCGAAATCGACCGCGACGGGGCCGATTTCGTGATGCTGCTGGCAGACCTGGCTCCGGCCGTCCAAGGTGATCAGCTGGCCGGCTGCACCCTGGAAGAGGCCCGGCTTGCCGCCGCAGCGCTGGCCGGTCTGCACGGGCCACGCTGGTGTGACCCCGACTGGCTGACATTCACCGGCGCCACCATGCCGCGGCCGGACGCCGATTTCGCCCGGGGCCTGGGCGAGCTCGCGGTCATGGCGGCCGACACCACGCTGCAACGGCTGGGTGAGCGGGTGTCCGTCCAGGACCGGCAGACGCTGACCGAGACCGCCGCGCTGGTGGGCACGTGGCTGCTGCTGGAGCCCGAGCGGTTCAGCCTGCTGCACGGTGATTACCGGCTGGACAACCTTTTGTTCGATCCGGACCGCACCCAGGTCACCGTGGTGGACTGGCAGACCCTCACGGTGGGACTGCCGGCTCGCGACCTCGCCTATTTCGCCGGCACGAGCCTGGTCCCCGAGCTGCGGGCCGAGGCCGAGTCCACGCTCGTCGAGGACTACCACCGCGAACTCGTCCGCTATGGCGTCACCGGCTACGACCTCGAAACCTGTTGGGCTGATTACCGATTGGGAATGCCGCAGATCCCGCTGATCACCACCTTCGGTTTCGCCTTCTCGGCCGCCACCGAACGCGGCGACGACATGGTGCTCACCATGCTCGAGCGCGGATGCCGGGCCATCCGCGAGCTCGGCACGCTGGAGCTCATCCGCGAACGGGTGTGAAACTGACCGACGGCGATGGCGTTGCCCACCATCGCCCGACGATGACCCTCACTCCCCGACGGCGTCGGCGAACGACCTGATCCGGCCCAGGGCGCCGGGCGGGATGACTCCGTGGTTGCGGATCGACCAGATCTGCTCGGGCGAGACGCCGAGGAGTTCGGCCAGGACGTGCTCGGGTAACCCGGACGCGGCGCACGCGCGGTCGAAGCGGGCACCGAGGCTGCCCGGCAGCCGTGCCATCAACCCCGACCGGGTGCTCTCGAGTGCCTTGATCAGATCCATCAGCTGGCCGTGTGGGTCGGCTTCGGCATTCACCGCGACCCGCCACGAGTTGGCCGCCAGCAACTCGGCCTTCACACACTGGTCGATCAGCGAACGAACCACGTTTTCGTATTCGTTTGAGGTAGGCGGGGGAAGCCGGTCGATCACCGAGTTGATGGCCTCGAGGTGCGCTGCGGCGAACCCTTCGAAGACTTCGGTGTCCGCGCGACGTGTCACCACCACCGGCGCGGCGGGCTCCGCGACCGGGCGGGCGTCGAGCAGCTGGGCCAACTCGGCGTCCGGGTCCTGTGCCAGGACCAGACGTGCGTAGGTGCCGGGCGGCAGGCCGAGACCGTTCTCGACCTTCTGAACTGTGCCTTTGTGAGCTTTACGGGTGCCGCGCTCGAGGTAGCTCAGACCCATGACACTCACACCGGTGGCCTCGGCGAGGTCGGCCAACGACCAGTCCCGCGACTCCCGCAAGGCGCGGAGAGCGGCGCCGGCAGCTTCCCGGCTCACGCCTGCGCTCCGGACATGGACGAATCGTACACAGAGCCCGTCCTCTTCCTTTCTATATATGTTTTTCTCTCTGTTTCTTGCCACGTCGACATCTTGCATATACGCTTCTGTCATCGCTTCGATCTGAGGAGACGCTCACATGGACCGACCTTGCGCCTCGAATCCCGACTTGTGGTTCGGCTATTCCGATGACGACGACGCCGATGGCGCCGCCAAGGCCCGTGCCTACGAATCGGCCGCCGTCGAAGCGCGCACGATGTGCCTGCGCCGGTGCCCACTGGCCCAGCAGCGGATGTGCGCGCAGCGCGCCGTCGACCACGGCGAGGAATACGGCGTGTGGGCCGGGGTGAAGTTGCCCGGCGGCCAGTACCGCAAGCGACACCAGCTGGCGGCTGCGCACGAGACGCTGCGCAAGATCGCCGCCGGCGAGATCAGCGCCCGGCAGCTACCCGAGAACGCCGCACTTCTCGAACGGCGGCAATGGGAGGTGCTGCCGGCGGTGGCGACGGTGATCCATCTGCCGTCGCTGCGAATCGATCCGCGCTCCGCGGCCTGAGGCTCCGAGAATGAGTGAGCTCGACATCCTGGCCCGCGCTCACAGCCTCTTCGCCGCCGAAGCCAGACCGGCCCCTGCGGCCACCGGCATCGACCATCTCGACGCCGCTCTGCGACGGGCCGCAGATCTCAATACCGCTGCAGGACAAGGTGGTTACCGAGGGGCCGTCGATATTGCCCGAGACGTCCTACGGCGTACGGCAGCCACCGATACGGAGTTCGCCGCGCTGGTGGCCCGGGCCCAGCAGGACCACGCGCTCGCCCGGGCCCTCACCCGATCGGTCTTGGAGGCCGCGCGGGCCGACCTGGGCGCAGCCACCGATTCGCCCGTGGCGCAGCGTGAGGCGGTGCGGCGGACCGTTGAGCGACTGCGCGCCCAACAGCAGCATGTCCTGGCCGCGCGCCGGCGGGCACGTCGGCGTCTGGCGGTACTGCTGCTGTTGCGATACCGCGGACTGCGCAGGCCGGTGAGTGTTCCTGCGCCGGGGAGCCGAGCCGAGATCGCCGTCCGCGCGGCCCTGTCACGACTGGGCATGCCCTACGTCTGGGGCGCCACCGGACCCGATCGCTTCGACTGTTCCGGGTTGGTGCAGTGGGCATATCGGCAGGCGGGAATCAGCCTGGACCGCACCACCTATGACCAGATCCACGACGGGCTCGCGGTGCCGCGCACCCACGTGCAGCCGGGCGACCTGGTGTTTCCTCACGCCGGGCATGTGCAGATGGCGATCGGCAACGGAATGGTGGTGGAAGCACCGCATGCGGGCGCGAACGTGCGAATCAGCCGCATGGGTTCCGATGTGGTGATCCGCCGCCCGTGGTGACGGGGGCCGCGAAGTGAATTGTCACAGATTTGCGCCGGGAGTACCTTCGCAGCATGGCGGAGCATGCGGACTCATCGGTGTCCGCGCTCGCGGATGTGGGTGACGCATTGTCCGCACGCCACAACGCCCTGGTGGCCGCCGATCAGACGCTGGCCGCCGCAGTGGCCGAAGCCCACGCCGTCACCATGGACGCGCTCGGGCGACTCGATGCCATCAGCGCCGAGATCGAGAACGCGGTGGCCCAACAGCATCTGCTGGCCCTCGACACGGCCGCCGGAGCACGCGAGTTCCAGCTCTTCCTGCTCGCCAGGAACAGGGACATCATCGCGGTGGTCAACGAGGCGGCCGCTCGTGCCGACGCCGCGGCGACGCGGATGCGCGGGCTCGCCGATCGCTACGCTGCCCCTCAGTAGTCCGGCAACCGGTTGACCCATTCGCGCAGCAGCGACTCCAGTTCGTCGGTGTCCAGGCGCTGGGTTTGCCGGTACCGCGCGATCTGCCGAATGATCCTGGCGTTCAGCTCTTCTCGCTCCGCTGATTCGGCGTATGTCTTGAAGAACCGCACCCAGTGCCCGGCCTCGATACCCGCTACCCGCTCGCCCAGGATCTCGTTGACGTAGCTGTCGATCAGCCCCTCGGCCCGCGCCACCCGTCCGAAATTGCCGCCGGAGTCCTGCTTGGCCTTGTCGGTGATGTTGGTCTTCGGCAGTGGATACGGCCGTGGATCCGGCGGCGGGTTGATGGCGTAGTAGTCGTCGCTCTTTTCGTGTCCGCTTTCGGCGTCCTTGGCGCGCCGGCCCACCGACCAGTAGTGGTTGCGCATATCGGCGGCGTAACGCGCGGATTCGACGAACGGCTTGTAGACCATCGGATGCCCGGACAGCACGTTCTTCAAGTGCCACGGCACCACCACCAACAGGTCGTGCACATCGCACACTTCGCGGTTGACGGCATAGCGGAACGACGGCTCGGACTCACGGCTCAGCAGGTACCAGCCCTTGAGCTCGATGCCCATGGCCACACCGTGCCCGGCGGCGATCAGGGTGGCGTTGTTGGTGACCAGGCGGACGTCGGGAAAGGTCTGCGCGGAGCGGACGAATTTGTACTCGGCCCAGGCACCGTCGGGATCCCACACCGCGCGCAGCCGGTTCAACGTCTCGACCACCTGGATCTCGATGCTGCCGCCCAGCATCGAGTTCAAGGAGAACAGATCGCCCGCTTCCAGGCCCTCGATGAACGTCTGCGAGCTGAAGTGCACCGGCAGGGCGGCCAGAGCGTCGCGCACGTCGCCGACCAGCGTGCCGCGCGGGGTCGCCGGATCCGGATCTTCGCGCACCGGCGGGGTGGGCGCGATATACCCGCCGAACAGCGTCATCGAGAACTCGCTGTCATTTGTCAGCCTCGATGGCGTCGGTTTCGGCGGCGATGTGCCGGTTGGCGACGGCGTCGCTCAACCTCTCGTGCGCGATCTCGGCGAAGTGCGGATCCCGTTCGGCGACAAAGGCGCGACGGCCCAGCGCGACGGCGGCCACAGACCCCGAGGCCAAGCCCCCGAACGGTTCCCACACCACGTCACCCTCGCGGGTCACTGCATGCACCAACCGCTCCATGAACTCCAGCGGCTTCTGGTTCAGATGTACCGACGACGCCCGGGTCGGTTTGTACACCCGGGGCGCCGACCGGCGCATCGACCCCTTGAGTCGCTCGCGGTCGTGCAGCGGCCCGCGCCGCCACACATTGGTCAGTCCGTGGGTGTGGGTCCACGGATAGCGCATCACGTCCCACTGCTCGGCCGTCACCGAGGCCACCCCGTCGAGGGAGAAGTACGGCCGGCCGGACTCGAAACCGTGCTCATTGCAGAAGGCGGCCATCCGCTCGACCATCAGACCGGGCGGGAAATACCAGAGCCAGTCCTTGGTCAGGTACTTGCGGGTGGCCGCGTTGCGCACCCCACACGCCTCGTTGGACAGATACAGCGGCAGCCCCGAGCGCAGCCATTCGTGGCGCAGCCAGTCCTGCACGCCCAAGACCTCACCGTCTTCGGTCGGCACCTCGAAGCGGCGCTGGTAGAGCGCGCACACCTCGGTGACGACGGGGTACTGCCGGATGGTCTTGCCGTTGACATTGCCCGCGATGTGCGACAGGCCCTTGTCCCAGACGATGGTCTGCACGTAGTCCCAGCCGCGCCGATTCAGTTCGGCGTGCACCGTCGCCCACCCGACCTCGGTGCCCCAGAACCACAACGTGGTGCCTGGGTGCGACGCCCGCGTCCACGCCGTGATGTGTTCGTCGTACCACTGCACCAGACCGTCGGAATCGGTTGTGTCACCGTGGAATCCGCGGACACCGTAGGCACCGTCGCTGATGATGGTGTCCGGCGCCGGCCACGTGGCGTAGGCGTCGCGCGCGTCACCGCGGTGCAGCGAGAACGGCGCGTTGGTGCCGCCGACCACACGCAGCGGCTGAGTAGCCCGGCGCGTACGTGCGGCGCGTGCTGGCATGGTCGGTGGTCCTATCCGGTCGGGCGTCGTGACGATCGTAGGCAACGACGACCCTTGCACACGGCACCGACAGGACTCAGGTCACCAGTTCGCGAGCTCATCGGCCACTCGTCCCTCGCGACCTCGACTCGCTCAGGTCACCACATTCGCGAGCTCATCGGCCGCTCGTCCCTCGCGACCTCGACTCGCTCAGGTCACCACATTCGCGAGCTCATCGGCCGCTCGTCCCTCGCGACCTCGACTCGCTCAGGTCACCACATTCGCGAGCTCATCGGCCGCTCGTCCCTCGCGACCTCGACTCGCTCAGCGGAGCGCTTCTCCGTACACCCGCTCCACCGTCAACGCCATCAGCACCCGCCGATCGGAGACCATCACGGCGCGGTACTCGTCCCAGTCCGGGTGCTCACCGGCGGCGCTGCGGTAGTAGTCGACCAGCGCCTCGACCTCTGTGGAGTACGGGTCGGCTCCGGGCCCGGTGAGCGTCACCGGCCCCTCCGCCGTCGCCCACGCCCACCCGTCGGTCCGGGTGACCTCCAGCGCCGCGCGCGGGTCACGACGCAGGTTGGCGGTCTTGGCGCGCCCTTCGGTGATCGAGACGTAGATGATGCCGGCCGCCCGGTCGTAGAAGGGCGTCACGGGAGACAGCTGCGGCAGGCCGTTCGCCTTGATCGTGGCGAGCACCCCGAGGCGGGTCTCGGCCAGAAGCGTGTGCGGGTCGAATGTGGGCGGAGTCACAGAGCTCATCCTCCCGGCAACAGGTGTGACCGTGCCGGGTATTCCGGCCTCGCTACCCTGCAGTGAGGAGGAAACCGATGCATACCGTGACCACGGGTTTGCTGGGGGCTTGTACATGCCGCTGACCAGTGGCGAGCAGTTTGCCGGGTACCGGATTCTGCAGATGATCGGCTCCGGCGGAATGGGCGAGATCTACCTGGCCCAGCACCCGCGTCTGCCCCGGCACGACGCGCTCAAAGTGCTGCCCGCACACATGTCGGCCGACACCGCCTTCCGCGATCGGTTCAGCCGCGAAGCCGACCTGGCCGCCTCGCTGTACCACCCGCACATCGTCGGCGTGCACGACCGCGGCGAGGACCGCGGCCAGCTCTGGATCGCGATGGACTACATCGACGGCACCGACGCCGGGCGCCTGGTGCGCGAATACCACCCCCGTGGGCTGCCGCCCGCCGAAGTGGTCGAGATCGTCGCCGCCATCGCCGAGGCCCTCGATTACGCGCACGCCCGCGGTCTGCTGCACCGCGACGTCAAACCCGGCAACATCCTGCTCAGCAGGCCGGTGGCAGGCAGGCGCCGAATCCTGTTGGCCGACTTCGGTATCGCACGGTCGATCACCGACACCAGCCAACTCACCCGCACCAACATGGCGTTGGGTACCGTGCACTACGCCTCGCCGGAGCAGCTGCGCAACCAACCGCTGGACGGACGCACCGACCAGTATTCGCTGGCGGCAACGGCTTTCGAGCTGCTGACCGGTGCGCCACCTTTCGATGACCCCAGTGCCGCGGTGGTCATGACCCAGCACCTCACCTCGCCGCCCCCGTCGCTGGCCTCGACGCGTCCTGAGCTGGCGGCGCTCGACGTTCCGTTTGCCATCGCGCTGTCCAAATACCCCGGCGACCGATTCCGCACCTGCGAGGAGTTCGTGCAGTCCTTGCAGACCCATCTGCACCACGGCCGCCGCGGAACCCGCGCCATGTCCGCCCCGATGCCCAGCGCACCGCCGCCTGTGCCCGCCGCCGCGCCCGTCACCGCCTCACCGGGCCGCAACAATGCGTTGCTTTGGCCCCTGGTGATCGCCGGCGTCGTCGCCGTCATCGTCATTGCGGCGCTGGTCATCACTTCACAGTCCGGTCCTGATGACACCGCCGCCACCACACCGGTGACCGTTCCACCGGCCACCAGCACCACCCAGTCCACGACCACCACCACCACGACGACCACCGAGACCCCGGAGGGTTTCGCAGCCATGCGCGATGTGGTCACCAGCTATTACGCCCGACTGCCGGATGACACCGGCAGTGCGTGGAAGATGTTGTCCGACAGCTATCAAGAGCAGACGGGCGGGCGCCGCGAGTACCAGAGATTCTGGTCCTCGGTCCGTTCGGTGAGCGTCGATTCGGTGTCTCCCCGCGACGACACCAGTGTGTCCGCGCAGCTGACCTATGTGATGCAGAACGGCTCGACGTCCTCGGAGCGACGCTGGTTCCAGATCGAGGACCTCGACGGCACTCCGGTGATCGCCGATTCCGGCCTCGGCTGAGGCCGGACCTAGCGAACCTTGACCACCACTTTGCCTTTGGCGCTGCGGTTCTCCAGCGCGGCGATGGCTTCGGCGGCCCGCTCCAGCGGATAGACCTCCGGCTCCGGCGCGGTCAGCGCACCGGAAGCCAGCAGGGGTTCCAGCTCGGCCCACTGCTTGTCCAGGTAACCCGGGTGCGTCATCGTCCAGGCACCCCAGCCCACCCCGACGGCGTCAACATTGTTGAGCAGCAACCGGTTCGCTTTGATGGTCGGGATGTCGCCGCCGGTGAAGCCGACCACCAGCAGCCGGCCACCGGGAGCCAACGACCGCAGTGAGTCGGTGACCCGGTCACCACCCACGGGATCCAGCACGATGTCGACACCGCGGCCGCCGGTCAGCTCCTTTACCGCATTCTTGAACCCCTCGGCCAGCACGACGTCGGTGGCCCCGGCGGCGCGGGCGATCTCGCCCTTGGCCTCCGTGCTCACCACCGCGATGGTGCGCTCCGCGCCCAGAGCCGGGGCCAACCGCAACGTCGAGGTACCGATACCGCCGGCGGCGCCGTGCACCAACACGGTCTCACCGGCCGCCAGCCGACCGCGCTCGCGCAGGGCGAACAGCACCGTCAGGTCGTTGAACAGCAGGCCGGCACCGGCCTCGAAGGACACGGTGTCGGGGAGCTTGAACACCTGGTCCGCCGGCAGTGTCACCACCTCGGCCATCGCGCCGTAGAGCATGGTCAGCCCGGCCACCCGGTCCCCGGCGGTCACGTGCGCATCGGCCGGCGCGCTGCGGACCACACCGGCGAGCTCACTACCGGGCACGTACGGCAGGTCAGGCTTGTACTGGTAGAGCCCCCGGGACTGCAGCGCGTCGGGGAAGGCCACCCCGGCGGCATGTACTTCGATCACCACACCGTCGGCGGTGGGTTCGTCGATCTCCACCACCTCAGCGGCTTCGGGACCGTCCAACCGGGCTATCTGTACTGCGCGCATGGGATCCAGTGAACCAAATGGGATGCCGGCACCCGGGGACCACCTCCCCGGGTACCGGCATGGCTGTTCAGTCCGCGGCGGACGAGCTTCCGAGCAGATCCCGCACGCGGTTGGCGACCTTGATGAACTCCGGGCGCTCCATGGTCTCCGCGTAATCGCGCTCGGCGGGCAGATCGACATCCAGCGACTCGACGATCCGGCCGGGGCGCGGGCTCATCACCACAACACGGTTGGCCAGGTACACCGCTTCGGCCACCGAGTGGGTGACCAGCACCACGGTGGTGCCGGTTTCACGCCAGATGCGGTGCAGTTCGATGTTCATCTTCTCGCGGGTGAGCGCGTCCAGCGCACCGAACGGCTCATCCATGAGCAGCACCTGCGGTTCGTGAAGCAGAGCCCGGCACAACGACACTCGCTGCTGCATACCGCCCGAGAGCTCGTGCGGCAGTGCGTTCTCGAAGCCGCTGAGGCCGGTCATCTCGATGAGATGGTCGCACCGGCGCTGCGCGACCTGGCGGGGCATACCGCGCATCTCGGCTTGCAGCAGGATGTTCTTGCGCACCGAACGCCATTCCAGCAGCGCCGCGCGCTGGAACACGTACCCGATCTCACGTTGGGGGCCGCGGACCCGGTTGCCGCGCAGCCGGACCTCGCCGCTGGTGGCATCGGTCAGGCCGGCGACCACCTTCAGCAGGGTGGACTTCCCGCAGCCCGACGGCCCGGCGATCGAGACGAACTCGCCGTCGGCGACCTTGAGATCGATATCGGTCAGGGCGTTGGTGGTGGCCCGTTTGGACTTGAAGGTGACGTTCAGATTCTCGATCGTGATGGCGTCGGAGGTCACGGTGGTCTCGGGTGCTTCGATCGTCGCGCTGGTCATGTCCCGCCCTTTCTACTGCTCGGCTTTGGGGGCGAACGACGAATCCCAGTACTCGGAGGGATCTTTCGCGGACTCGAGCAGTCCGGCGTCGGTCAGCGTGGTGATGGTGGTGGTCCAGTCCTCCTTGGCGTTGAAGCCGGGAGCCTGGTTGGCGGTGGCGGGCGTGGTCAGCAGCGGGATGGTCTGCTCCCACTGCTGCAGCAGCACATCGCGCGGCGGCATCTGCGGGTCCTTGCCGGCCATGGCGTCCACGGCAGCCTCCGGATTCTCAGCGGCCGCGGTGAAGGCCTCGCTGGTGGCGTCCACCATGGACTGAACCAGGTCGGGGTTGTCCTCGATGGTGGAGGTGTTGGCGATCAGCCCGTTGCTGAAGAAGTTCAGGCCGGCATCGGAATAACGCAGGTAGCGAACCTCTTTGCCGCTCTTGTTGGCGATCGTCGGGCCCTGATCGTGGGCGAACCCGATGAGGCCGTCGACCCGGCCGGAGAGCATGGCGGCCACCTTGCCCGCCGCATCGAGGCTCTGCTGGGTCACCTGGTCGGCGGGTACCCCCACCTTGTCCAGGTAGATAGGGAAGGTGGTGGTGGGCGCGTCGCCGGCGGACACCGCGATGGTGCGGCCGACGAGATCCTCCGGTGTCTCGATGCCGGAGTCCGCGAAGACCTGCACGGCCGACGGCGTGGTCTGCAGGAAGACACCGGCGCTCTTGACGCCGACACCCTTGTCGATGTTGCTGAGTACGGCGGGGGTGTCAGCCCAACCGAAGTCGGCCTGGCCGGAACCGATGGCCTGCACGGTCTTGGTGGAACCCTGACCGGCGTCGATGGTCAGGTCGATGCCGTGCTTGGCGAAGATGCCCTCCTGCACTCCGTAATAGAACGGGGCGTGCTCGCCGTAGGGGTACCAGTTGAGCATCAGGGTGGCCGGCGTGGCCCCACCCTCGGCCGACGACGACTGGGCGGCCGGTTCGCCACTGCCGCCGCCACCGCACGCGGCCAGCGCCAGGGATGCCACGGCGGCCGCCGCCAGGGTGCGGCCGCGTCGGATGTTCAGGGAAAAGCTCATGAGTGCCTCCGGGTTTCTTGGTCGGGTGGTGGGGTCAGGAGGTGGCCGAGGCGTTTCCGCGGCGCGAGGAATGCCAGGGAATGAGCAGCTTCTCGGCGATCTCGATGACGGCGAAGAGCAGGATTCCGAGCGCGGACATGATGATCAGCGCCGCGAACAGCATGGCGGTGTCGACGTTGCCGTTGGCCTGCAGGATGACGTAGCCCAATCCTTCGTTGGCGCCGACGAACTCGCCGACGACGGCACCGGTGACGGCGAGGGTGGCCGCCACTTTCAGGCCGGACATCAGCTGCGGCAGGGAGGCCGGGAACCGGATCTTCATGAAGGTCTTGAACCGGCTGGCACCCATGGTCGAGGTGAGCTCGAGGATCTCGGGATCCACCGAGCGCAGCCCGGCCAGGCCGGAGATGACGATCGGGAAGAACGCCATCAGCACGGCGACAAGGATTTTCGGCGAGGTACCGAAGCCCAGCCACACGATGAACAGCGGCGCGATGGCGATCTTCGGGATCACCTGGGCGAAGAGGATCAACGGGTAGAGCGTCTTCTCCAGGTTCGACGAGTACACCATCACCACGGCAACGAACTCGCCGATGATCGCGGCGATGACGAAGCCGACGATGGTCTCCCAGCCGGTGACCCAGGTGTTCTGGGCAAGGTAGGCCGCGTTGTCCTGCGCGGTCTGCCAGGTGTCCAGCGGCGAGGGGAGGATGTAGGGCGCCACCAGTTCGGCTTCGGTGACGGCCCACCACGCGGCGAGCAGGACGGCCACGAAGGTCAAAGGGCGCCAGAGTGCCGAGACGGCTTTGCGCCCCGAGAAGCTGGGGAGGTAACTCCTGCGCGGAGGGGTCGATCGCGAGGTGGGGGCCCCTGATGGCCGGACCCCGGTCGAAGCGGCTACCGCCATGAACAGTCCTAAGGTCGCAGTGTCCCGGGGTGCCGGTTCGTGGGGTCCCGGGTTTGGAATGCGCTTTCCGTAGCGGTTTCGACTGTAACGTGACCCATCGCACAGTGTCAACGCCGCTGTGGTGCGCACGTCGTACGACGTCAGAGCGCCGCCGCACGGCCACGTCCTGGGTGGCAGTGGTTTCATTGAGGCCGACTACGAAGGCGTCCGGGAGGGTCCTGTCATGAAAGCTGACCGTCGCGGGCTGGTCACCCTGGAGGATGTGGCGCGGCACGCCGGGGTCTCGCTGGCCACCGCCTCACGCGCCCTCAACGGCAGCGAACGCAAGGTCCGCAAGGAGCTCCACGATCGTGTGCTGGCTTCGGCCGCGGTACTCAAGTACACCCCGAATGCGCAGGCCCAGGCCATGGCCCGGGGACGGACCAATGTCATCGGACTGGTGGTGCACGACATCGCCGATCCCTACTTCGCGAGCATCGCCGCCGGGGTGATCGAGGCGGCCGACGAGGAGGGACTGCTGGTCACGCTGGCCAGCACCGGCCGCTCCCCGGAACGCGAGGTCCAGCACGTGGCCAACCTGCGGGCCCAGCGCGCCCAGGGGGTGATCATCGTCGGCAGCCGCGACGCTCAGACCTCCCGGCGCGGCCCGCTGGGGCAGGAAGTGGCGTCATTCGAAAGTGGCGGGGGCCGAGCGGTTCTCGTGAGCCAGCACCGCCTCGACACCGACACCATCGTGATCGAGAACCAGTCCGGGGCCCGCGATCTGGCCACTGAGCTGGTCAAACTCGGCTACCACAAGCATGCGGTGCTGTCGGGTCCGCCCACGCTGCTGACGGCCATCGACCGGGTCAACGGCTACCGCCGCGGCCTGACCGCCGCCAAGCTGGCCCTGCCATCCGAGCACGTCGTGGGCGGCGACTTCACCCGCGAAGGCGGTTACCGGGCCGCCGAGCGGCTTCTCGACCGGCTCGACCAGATCGACTGCATCTTCGCGGTCAACGACGTGATGGCCGTCGGCGCCATGGCCGCGCTGCGCGACCACGGGGTCTCGGTCCCCGGCGACGTGGCGCTGGCCGGCTTCGACGACATCGCAACCCTGCGCGACGTGACTCCGCGCCTGACGACCGTGCAGATCCCGCTCACCGAAATCGGCGCTCAAGCATTGCGATTGGTGCTGCAGGAACCGGGGCCGCAACCGCGCCTGCGGCGGGTCAAGAGCACCGTGGTGATCCGGGACAGCACTCCGGAACTGACGCGCTGAACCGGCGACAAACTCCCCCGCGGCTCTTGCCACCGATTTGGAAAGCGCTTACCGTAGCCGCATGACAGACGACACCCTCCGCATCATCATGAACGGCGTCACCGGACGCATGGGCTACCGTCAGCACCTGGTCCGGTCCATCCTGGCCATCCGTGATGAAGGCGGTCTCGAGCTCGCCGACGGCCGCCGGGTTCAGGTCGAGCCGATCCTCGTCGGCCGCAACGCCGGCAAGCTCGCTGAATTGGCCGACCGCCACGGCATCGCCGAATACACCACCGATCTCGATGGCGCCCTCGCGGATCCGACCTCGAGCATCTACTTCGATGCCCAGGTGACCTCGGAGCGCAAGAAGGCGATCTTGAAGGCCCTGGCCGCGGGCAAGCACATCTACACCGAAAAGCCGCTGGCCGAAACCGTCGAGGAGGGTCTGGAACTGGTCGAGGCCGGAAACGCCGCGGGCACCATCAACGGCGTCGTCCACGACAAGATCTACCTGCCCGGCCTGGTGAAGCTCAAGCGCCTGGTCGACTCCGGCTTCTTCGGCCGGATCCTCTCGGTCCGTGGCGAATTCGGCTACTGGGTGTTCGAGGGCGACCTGCAGCCCGCGCAACGGCCCAGCTGGAACTACCGCGCCGCCGACGGTGGCGGCATGGTGCTGGACATGTTCTGCCACTGGAACTACGTCATCGAGCACCTGTTCGGCCGCGTCGACTCGGTGATCGCCAAGGCCGTCACCCACATCCCCCAGCGCTGGGACGAGCAGAACCGTCCCTATGAGGCCACTGCCGACGACGCCGCCTACGCCATCTTCGAGGTGGGCGACACCATCGTGCAGATGAACTCGTCGTGGGCCGTGCGGGTGGAGCGCAAGGAGCTCGTCGAGTTCCAGGTCGACGGCACCCACGGTTCGGCCGTCGCCGGCCTCTTCGGCTGCCGGATCCAGCCGCGGGTCCGTACCCCCAAGCCGGTGTGGAATCCCGACCTGCCGACCGACCACGACTTCCGCGCCGACTGGGACGAGATCCCGGACAACCAGACCTTCACCAACGGCTTCCGCGCCCAATGGGAGCGCTACCTCACCGACGTACTCGAGGGCCGGCCCCACCCGTACGACTTCATGTCCGCAGTGCGGGGTCTGCAGTTGGTCGAGGCCGGGCTGAAGTCCTCCGACGAGGGCCGCCGGATCGAGATGGAAGACCTGAGCCGATGACCACCTCCACGCTGGCCGTGGAACTTCCCACTGCACAAGGTGATTGGGACACCGTGCAGGTGGCGGCGCCGACAGACTGGGCCGAACATCCCGGCGGCTTTGCCACCCGGCAGGCGTTCGCCGCGGCCCACGTGGCCGCCGATCCGTGGGGTGACAACGTTCCCGGCGCCCCCGCCGCGGTCGACTGGGATGCCACCCTGGCGTTTCGCCGCGACCTGTTCCGGTACGGCTTCGGTGTCGCCGAGGCCATGGACACAGCCCAGCGCAACATGGGCCTGGACTGGGCCGCCACCCAGGAACTCATCCGGCGCAGCGCCGAGCAGGCCCTGGCCGTCGGGGCCCGGATCGCCTCCGGTGCAGGCACCGACCATCGCGACACCCTGGCCTCGCTGCAGGAGGTCATCGACGCCTACAGCCAGCAGATCGCCTTTGTCGAGAGCACCGGTTCCGAGGTGATCCTGATGGCCTCGCGGCATCTGGCCCGCATCGCGCGCAGCGCCGAGGACTACCTGACGGTGTACGGCCGCCTGCTCGAGCAGGTGTCGCGGCCCGTGGTCCTGCACTGGCTCGGTGAGGCGTTCGACCCGCAACTGCGCGGTTACTGGGGCAGCACGGAGACAGCCACCGCCACCGCGACGTTCCTCGAGCTGATCAACGCCCACAGCCACAAGGTCGACGGGGTGAAGGTGTCGCTGCTGTCGGCCGAACACGAGATCGGGCTGCGGGCCGCGCTGCCCACCGGGGTGCGGCTCTACACCGGCGACGATTTCAACTATCCGGAGCTGATCCGTGGCGACGGCACCCACCACTCCGACGCCCTGCTGGGGGCACTGGCCGCCATCGCTCCGGCCGCCTCGACCGCCCTGGCCGCCCTGGACCGGGGTGACGTCGCCGGCTACGACGCGGCGATGAACCCGACGCTGGCGTTGTCCCGGCACATCTTCGAGGCACCCACCTATCACTACAAGACCGGTATCGCGTTCCTGGCGTGGCTCAACGGCCTGCAGCCCGGCTTCACCATGGTCGCGGGTCTGCAGAGCGCCCGCAGCGCGGTGCACCTGTCCACACTGTTCCGCCTGGCCAACGACGCCCGGGTGCTGCGCGATCCCGATCTGGCGATCGAGCGGATGACCAACTGGCTTCGGGTGCAGGGAATCTCACGATGACCGAGGTCCTGGATGTGCCGTCCGGACTGGCGGCCAGAGTGGAAACCCCCGGTCCCGGCGACCACCGGCTGGCCCGGCTGTCCCTGAACCAGCGGACGACGGCCTCGTGGGATCTGCGCTCGGCCGTCGACGGCTGCGCCGAGGCCGGGCTGCCGTCGATCGGGGTGTGGCGCGAGCCCGTCGCCGAGGTGGGGCTGAGCACGGCGGTCGGATGGATCCGGCAGGCCGGGCTCAGGGTGTCCTCGGTGTGCCGCGGAGGTTTCTTCACCGTCGCCGGACCTGCGCAGCGCCGGGCGGCACACGAGGAGAACCTGCGGGCCCTCGACGAGACCGCCGCACTGGGTGCACCCACGCTGGTGCTGGTTCCGGGTGGCCTACCGGCCGGGGACCGCGACCTGGTCGCCGCGCGGGCTCGCGCCACCGAGGCCATCGCCGAACTCGCCGGCGAAGCGGGTCAGCGCGGCGTACGCCTGGGAATCGAACCCATGCATCCGATCTTCGCCGCCGACCGCGGCGTGGTGTCGACGCTGAGTCAGGCCCTCGACATCGCCGAGCAGTTTCCCGTCAACCAGGTGGGCGTCGTCGTGGACACCTTCCATTTATGGTGGGAGCCAGGGATTTTCGAACAGATCGCCCGTGCCGGTGATCGCATCACCAGCTATCAGATCGGTGACTGGATCACCCCGCTTCCCCCCGATGCGCTGCTCTCACGCGGCATGGTCGGCGACGGGCACATCGACTTCGCCGCCTTCACCGCCGCGGTGGCCGCCACCGGCTACCCCGGCGATGTGGAGGTCGAGATCTTCAACGCCGATATCTGGGCCGCCCCCGGCGCCGACGTGGTGTCCACCATGATCCGGCGCTACTGCGAACTCGTCGAACCGCATCTGGCATGCGGGTCCTGATCGCCCCCGACAAGTTCAAGGGCTGCCTGCCCGCAACGGCCGTTGCGGCGCAGTTGGCGGCCGGCCTGGCCGAAGCGGGCGTCGAGTCGGTCTGCCTGCCGTTGGCCGACGGCGGCGACGGCAGCGTCGCTGCCGCGCTGGCCGCCGGATTCGGTGCCCACCCCGTCGTGGTCTCCGACGCCCTGGGCCGACCCCGGACGTCGACCATCGCGATGCGTGACGGCACCGCCGTGGTCGAGATCGCCGACACCTGCGGCATGTCCACCCTGCCCGCCGGAGTGTTGGCGCCTCACCGGGCGTCGAGTTTCGGCTTCGGACAAGCGATTCGGCAGGCGCTGGACCTCGGCGCGCATCGCCTGGTGCTGGCGCTGGGTGGCAGTGCCAGCACCGACGGTGGCACCGGCATGCTCGCCGCGCTGGGCTACCGCTTCCTCGACCGCACCGGCCGTGCGGTGCCGCCCGGTGCCGAACATCTGTCCCGGGTGCACCACATCGAGCGCAGCGCGGCCGTCGACCTGGCCGCTGTCGACGTCCTGGTCGCCACCGACGTCAGCAACCCGCTGACCGGCGGCTCGGGCGCGGCCGCGGTGTTCGGTCCGCAGAAAGGGGCCTCCCCCACCGATGTCGCGCAGCTCGACGCCGGGCTGATGAACCTGGCGCGCGCCGCGCAACGGTCCGGGTGGCCCGGCGCTCTGGCCGAGGCCGACGGTGCCGGAGCGGCGGGCGGGTGCGGGTTCGCGGCGCTGCTTCTGGGCGCCGCGGTGACCTCAGGTGCCGAGTACTTCCTCGATCTCTTGGAGTTCGATCGCCGGGTGCAGGAGTGCCAGCTGGTGATCACCGGGGAGGGTCGGCTCGATAGCCAGACCCTGTTCGGGAAACTGCCCGCAGCGATCGCCGAGCGTGCGGCTCAGCTACCCGTCGTCGCAGTGGTGGGCCGTAACGACCTGGGCGCCGACCCGGCTCCGTTCGCCGGCATCCATGCCGTCGCCGATCTGACCGACAGTGATACCTCGACGGACCCGGAGCAGACCGCGCTGCTGCTGCGCCGGATCGGCGCGCAGCTGACCGGGTGAGGGCGCGGGCCTACTCCGCGTCGGTGTGCGGGGTGGGGCTCTGCGCGGATTCCCATTTCGATTCGGGGAATCGGCGCACCACGGTTCCGGATGCGTACTCGATGTCGAACGTCTCGCCGTTGTCGGTCTCGAACGTCACCAGGATCGAGGCGGCGCCGTCCTTGTCGGTGGTGTCGTCCTTGTGCACCACCTTCGCGCTCTTACCGTCCCTGTCGACGAGGTCGCCTTCGGCCACCTGATCGATCGGGATCTCGTCGAAGGTCTCTGCCATGGTGGCGACGTTAGCCCACTGACTACAGCAATCACAGCCCACCCAGGTAGCCTCACTCAATCGCCCTTCGCTGGACGCCTGGTGAGCGGGGGGTCACCGAACTGTCATTGGGCGGCGTCGAGAGGCATCGGATGCCCGAAGGTCTTCAGAGGTGGTGGCACCACCCCGACCACTACTACTGGATGACCGCGTACCTGGCCGCCCAGGGAGCCCAGGCGGCGGTGTGCCGGGCCGTCGCGGCCACCACCCTCGGTATGGGCCTGGTCCCGCTGTTCATGCTGGCCAGCCCGTCCGGACCGCAAGACCCGCTGGGCCGGTCAGCGTCGGTGTTCATCACCATCAGTTGCCTGGTCATGGCGTTGTTCTGGCTGCGGCCCGCTTGGCCGAGCCGGCGGGCGTCGGGCGCCTTCGTGGTGTGTTCCAGCCTGCTCATCGCACTGACCTGCCTGACCGGTGGTGACGTGGTGGCCAACGCGACGGCCGGTGCGGCGTTCGCCATCCTCGGCGCCTACGTCGGGTTGTTCCACACGGCGCGGCTGGTGCTGACCAATGTCGTCATCGCGGTGGTGACCATCGCGGTGACGGCGACCCAGCTCGCCGCGGCCCGCGACATCGTCTTCGGCGCGTGCACCGGGGTGTTCATCCTCGGCATCAACATCGTGGTGCCCGTCGCCTGCCAGACACTGGTGCACATGCTCGAGGTGGACGTGCTCAGCGACGACATCGACACGGTCACCGGGCTGCTGAACAAGGACGCGTTCTATCTCCAGACCAGCGAACTGATCGGAGCGCGCAACCGCGGCGATGACCGCTATCTGATCATCGCCGTCACCACCCTGGACCATTTCCGTCTGCTCGGCGAGACCGAGGGCCGAGTGGCTACCGACCGGGCCCGGGTGGCCGTCGGGCAGACCTTGCGCGATGTGACGCGCCGCGACGCCGTGGTAGCACACATCGGCGAAGAGGAATTCCTGATCTCCGACACCTTCCAGACCACCGATGTCAGTCCGCTCGTCGACCGGGTGCGCAGTGCCATCGCCACCACCCCGCCCCGGCTGACGGCCAGCATCGGCGTGGTGAGCACTCCCCTGAAGGGCTTGGCGAACACCCCGTATCACGAGGTCCTCGACGAGATGGTCACCATCGCGACGGTGGCCATGTTCGACGCCCGGCTGGCCGGCGGTGATCAGGTGCGGTACGTGGAGTGCCCGCCGCTGCGTGCCCTGGACGACCGCCGCGACAACTGACCCGGCTCAGGTGTGCCGCACCTGGTTGCCGCCGGAACGCTTCGCGATGTACATGGCCGCGTCGGCGCGGGTGCACAGCTGCCCCACGATGTCCTGCTTGGCCTCCGGGCTCAGATGGTCGACACGGCCCGTCGCCGAGCCCACGCTTGCGGTGATCGGGAAGGGCAGCGCGGCAACCGCGTCGCAGATCCGCTGCGCCAGTGCCCGCGGGGTGGTGTCGGTGGCGAAGTCGGCCACCAGGAATTCCTCGCCGCCCACGCGACCGGTGACCACACCGCCTCGACCGAGCGAGGTCAACACCCGGCCCACCGCGATCAGCGCTTGATCTCCCACCGCGTGTCCGCTGGTGTCGTTGAGGAGCTTGAACCGGTCGAGGTCCACCATCATGATCACCAGGTAGCACGGCGCCGCGCGGCCGGTGTGCAACACCTCGTCGACGCGCTCGAAGAAGGCCCGCCGATTCAGCAGCCCGGTGAGGGGGTCGTGGCGCGCCTGCAGCAGGTCGATGCCCAGTACGTGGACCACCGCTTGCACCCCGAACGGGACGCCGGTGTTCATCAGCAGCACGAACAGCAGCGCCGCCAGCACCTCTGCGGTGTCGCCGCCGAATCCGTACACCGTGGCCTGCACGACGCTGAGATAGATGGCGACCGCGAAGTTGTAGACCATGAAGCTGGCGCCGTGAAAGCAGGCGATGTAGCCCCCGGTGATCGCGAAGGCCACACAGCCGATCAACCCGACCATGGCGTTGGCCTGCGTCTGGCACACCACCGCGATGCACAGGTTGATCGACAGGATGAACGCGATCGATTGCCGCTTGGTGGGCCAGCGGATCAACCACAACGCACCGCAGGCCAGAGTGCCTGCCGTTGCGGTCCACGCCAGTGTGCGCAGGATCGGGCCGTGTACCGCACCGGGGCTGAGCATCAGCACCGCGGCCACGACGCCCAGCGAGAACGTGATGGCGGCGATGAGCGTCCGGCTGATGTTCAGCATGCCGCGGGCGCGCAGGTAGCTACTGATCCAGTGGTAGGAATCCGGTTGACGCCACCACCGTTTGATCGAGGTGATCAGCGATACTTCGGCAACCATCTGGTGAGAACCTTTGCCCCCGCGTCGGTCCGTAATCGGTAGTTCCCCGCCCACCGAGATGAACGCAGGATAGGTCGCCCGGCTGAAACACGTTCTATTTCGTGGGCAAACTGCTCACAGCGTAGATGACAGGCGTTCAGCGGCCGAACGGCGTCGACGGACGCGGATCTCCAGTGCTCCTCGATGACACCGCGGGCGCCGGCTGACCACCGGCGCCAGTTCAGGACGTCCGCGTGATGCAGTCCGACGGTATCCGCGAACGGTCTCTTGTCGTCTTCGACATACTGAACCGCCCAGCCGTGGACGCGGATCGTGTCACGCAGGTGGTCCAGATAGTCGATGGTGGCGCCGGGTTGTCGCATTGCCAGCACATGGCCGCGCCTTTCTTTCGTAGTTGCGACCAGCATCCGCTCGGGGTCCGACAAGCGAGCCGCGCAGCCACCACATCGGCGCGTGAGCCCCGAAACCACTTGTCCCGCTAGGGTCGTCGTATGCCTGCCGACGCACCCACCATTCTGGCCACCAGCGGTGGTATCGGTGCGGGCCGGCGAACCAGGCTGGCCTTCACCGCACTGACCGATTTCGCCGTGGAACTGTCCGGGGTGACCGGCCGGGCGCCGAAGGTGTGCCTGTTGGCGACGGCCATGGGCGATGACAAGGCGGTGCTGCACTACCTCACCGAAGCCGCTCAGGTTCGAGGGTTCTCGGTCTCACACGTGTCGTTGTTCCCCATGCCCAACGTCGACGACGTCACCGCGCATCTGCTCGGGCAGGACGTGGTGTGGGTGTTCGGCGGCAGTGTCGCGGGCCTGCTGGCGATGTGGCGGTTACACGGACTCGACACCGCGCTGCACAGCGCCTGGCGATCCGGTGTTGTCCTGACCGGCATCTCGGCCGGCTCGATCTGCTGGCACGCCGGGGGCACCACCGATTCGTTCGGCCCCGAGCTCCGGCCGGTGACCGACGGGCTCGGGTTCGTTCCCTACGCCAACGGCGTGCACTACGACTCCGAGGACCAGCGCAGGCCGTTGTTGCACCGGCTCGTCGCGGATGCAACGCTGCCCGCCGCGTATGCCACCGACGACGGCGCCGGGGTCCTGTACCGCGGCACCGAGTTCGTCGAGGCGGTGACCGAAAAGGGCGGCGCGGCAGCATATTTCGTTGAAGCGGTCGATGGCGCCGCGGTCGAGACCACGTTGGACGTGCGGCTGCTCTGACCCGTCGGGTGCGAACACCGCTGCCGTCACACCCGCCGCTGCCCGGATTGCCGACGACCGCCACGCTGCCAGCTGCGCGCCCCCGGGCCAACCTTGATCGGGACACTCACGGTCGATCACGTGTTGTGGGTCCCGCCAGACCAGCGCAAAGCACAGAGGTCACGAACTCTTTCGAATTCGTGACCTCTGTGCCTGCGGTTCAAAGAACCGCTCGCGGTGTGTGGAGCTCAAATGCAGGTCAGAGTGCCAATCCGGCGGCTGATTCCACCGACTTTTCGCGATTTTTCCACCGACTTTATCCAGGATCAGAAGACGACTTCGGTGGTGCCGCTCTGGCCTTCGTTCGGTCGCGTCTGGTGGCATCAGCGCTCCTCCTCGCAAACTATGAACCTAGCGTTTCCGCTGGCAGGGTGCATTCTGTGGCGATTCGGTGAAGTTGTGCCGTTTCATTCCACCGACTTTTCCGAGCTGCGGAAATGACGATGGACCGCACCTGTTGAGCGCGGTCCATCGTGCGGAGATGCTTCTAGGTTCTTGGGGGTGTTCGGGCGGGCTCGTGGCCGAGGTCGGCGGCTAGCTGACGCATCCGCATGTCGATGGACTCACCCCTGACCTTGGCTGGGTCGAAGTTTGCTTGACTTTCCCGGTTGGAGGCGACGACAGCCATGGCCAGGATCAGCTTGATCATCGGGTCGCGCCGCGGCCCGTCGGTGAGCTGCCTCAGCCCTGTCACGTGGGCGGACTTGAGGTGGCTGAACCGCTGCTCGGTCAGCGCGCGAGCTGCCTCGAAGTACACCGCGTGTTCCCAGCTCCCGGGTACCAGATCCCATTGCGCGCGTTTGAACTGATCCGGAGTGAGGGTGACCATGACGCTGGACTTGGCGCAGCACCCACGTTCGTGGGCCTGCCAGGTCGGCTCCGCGACCGGGACTCCGCGACGGCCGTACTGCATGGATTCGGGTTTGAGTGGACAGATGACGTTCCCCAGCGCCGCCGGACAGACCAGTTTGACCTTCACCACTTGCTTGCGTGAGCGCCCCAGAACGGGCCTGCCGTGCCCGCTTTGTGCGTAGAAGGGCCGTGAGTTGTAGCCCATGAGGTAGGGCAGGATGCGCCGCAACCGCTTGTCGTGGAGGCGGAACTGATCGCTGCTTAGGAGGTGCTCCATCTTCGGTGCACTGTGGCCTTTGATTTTCGCCAGGACTGCGGGGCAGAAGGACGCCCCGGCCCATTGGAGAGCGCCTGGCTCGGGCTCGGAGGCGGGCGCTCCGGCAGGTTTCGTTGAGGGGCATTCGATCCCCCAGCCCTTGGGGAACCGGCCGACGAAGTTGTAGCGACGTTCGAGCAGGATGTCGGCAGTTTTGTCCTTCGTGTTGTAGGCCATGTCCGATGTCATGAACGGCCACTTGGCCCGGAGACTTTCGGGACGTCCGGTCAGATCGTTGGCCTCGGCTTGTTCGAGCGCATCAGCCATGCCTTCCGGGCTTCCTGAGGTGCCGTAGTGGATGGCGATGCCGACGAAGACCGGGGCCACGGCGTGCATCGCGGTGGGCTTGCCGATGCGGGTCAGTCCGGTCATTTCCAGGGTCATCCCCGCATAGGTGATCTGGCGGGTGGTGCCCGTGCCGTCGCCGGCCGCAGACTTGCGGTCGCGCACGTGGTAGTTCGCACTCGGTACGGCGCCGCGCATCTTGTCGTCGGCGACGCCGATCGTGCCGTCTTGTTTGGCGACGAGGTAAAGGGTGCCGTCGACGACCAGGTCTCCCCGGCAGCCTTCTGGGTTCTTGACCTCCACGGACGCCGCAACGAGGCGGTTGATGGCCAGGTGCACAAGTCGTGCGGCGCGTTCAGCATGCTCGCGTTCTTCATCGGTGCGCTTTTCGAGACGGGCGAGATGTTGGGCATTGGTCATGCGCCGGGCCGGCAGGTCAGCCCAGGAATCGAAAGGCCTGAGTCTGCGTGTCCACCAGGCGGTGAAGCGCTTGTACTCCGCATGGTGTTGTCGCCAGATCCGCGAGCAATCCTGGTCGTGCATGCCGACTGCGGTGAGTTGGGCCGGGGTGAGCTCCGCAATCGTCTGCAGGATGCCCGTCAGTGTGGGAGGGCGTTTCATAATGACTCTGTGAGAAGCGATACCAGAACTGCGGTGGTCGTATAGGCGATGCCTTGTGGGCGTCGCCCGACGGCCTCTCGACGATGAGGGTGTTGATCGTCGATGAGTTCGGCTACCCCGGATTCCCACACCAGGTGGTGGGCGTAGTTGAAGAGGTCGTCGGCGATGATGCACTCCGGTTTGCGTGCGGCGATCATCGCAGGCTGTCCTGCTGGATGGTGATAGCGTGCCGTATCTTGAAGTTCGGCAACTCTTTTCGCAGATCGCTCAATACCCTCAAGTCCGCAACATCCGCTAGCTGCAACAGCATCGCTGTCGGTATGCGCCGTTCGGCCATGTCAAGAATCCACCGGTTGCGCAGCGCCGCCGCCCTGACCGGTGGATATCCCTTGTTCGTCAGCTTTTCGCTGATGCGGTTCACGATGTTGCGTTCAGCAAACTCGGCGTTAGGGGCCAGCACCAAGCCGTCGCCGACTCGGGCCGACAATCCGATGAGCCGGGAGTTGATGCCGGGTTCCAGGACCGGTACCTGCCGCACGCCGCCGGCGACGTTGGGCAGGGCGACGACGCAGATCGCTCGGCCATGTGAGCGCACCGTCGTGATCGACGTTCCTCGCAGCACCTTGAAGTCGGCCGCGCGGGCACCGACGCCGTAGCTGAGATCCGCCAACGCCAGCGCTCGCATCCCCAGCGGGGTGGGCAATTCCCAGACGACCCTATAGAAAGAGCGGATCTCGTCGTAACTGGCTGCCTTCCGCTTCGTCCGCGCCACCGGCGTTACCCGCTCTGGCGGGTACTCCCGGGGATGGAACAAGCGTCCCGCGGTGTAGAGGACGTGGCGGACTTGCCGATGACCTCGGGGTTTCTGCGCTCCGGTGACCTCCAGTCGCTCGTCGACAGGTCCGCGTTTGAGAGCTCGCTTGGCATCGACGACGCCACCGACGGCGGCCCAGGCCAGATGCCGTGCCACCTCAGCGCACGACTTCATGTCTGTCGTTTCGCAGCTGAAGTCGGTCATGCACTGGACCTTCGCGGCCTGCAGAACCGCTTCCCTGGCGATCTCGGGGTCCGGGTAGCGGATCGTGATCGCGGTAAGCATGGCCATGCGCTCTTCGAGATCGGGGCCCGGCTCCGGCACCGGCGTTAAGGCGGCGCGTTGCATAAACGCCGATGCCGCTTCCAGAAGCGGCTCGGGCGGTGCCGCGTCAGGAACACTCACCGACGCATCGGCCGGGGTGAACCTCTTGATTCGGGACATCAGCGACCACTGCCGATCACGCGGCGTGGTTGGTTGACAATCGTGCGTGGGCACGCTGAACTGAACACAGTCCTCCTTGGAGGGTTTGAAGAGCCTGAGAACTCTTTGTTTGTCTGGAAGCCGGGCTGCAACCCGGCTTTCGGCATTTCTGGGCGACATATGCCGCGGGAAGTGCCGTTACCGCACTCAAGCTAGTTGTTCGATGCACCTCCCAAATTCCGTTCGGGGGCAACAGGATTGAGCGGATTCTCGATAGACTCGCCGCGATCGATTCCCCGCTGGCTCAGCGCCAGCTTCAGGAGTTCACGTCCGGCCTGCGACAACGTGATGTCGGCGCAGTCCGCATATGTGTAGACGGCTTCGGCGATTGCCGGTGGCAGGCTGAACTCGACTCGCACCCGTGAAAGGCGCCCGTTACGCGGCCTGCCCATCGCAGCTCCCGTCGAGTCCCGGAGATTTGTCGAGAGATTCCCGGCCGTAGATTAACCGAACTGTCACGCTGAATACGTTGCTGTTGAAGGCTTCTCGCAAGAGCCGGTGTGATCTTTTACCGTATGTGGTGAACTTCGAAAGCCAGGCGCCGTAGCGGCGAGATGGTCCTTGTTCAGGTCACGATTCCACTCTACGCACGCGCTCTGTGCGCATACCCGTTGTTGAACAACATATTTCGACCTCCTGAGACAAATAATGCCCTAGGGTTGATCGAACTCGCGACCGCCGCCAGCGCCTGCGCACGGGACTCGACAATGCAGATCAAAACATCCAACTACAGCTTCGGAGAGGTCAGCACAAACAGTATTTCGCGCGCGTGTCGCCGGCGCTGATGCGTCGACAGTGACGAGAGTCCAGGACGGGACACGGGACATGCAGCTTCGTTCGTCTCAGATCTGGGGATTACGTTCAATCATCGACCACGGCAACGGAATCTGGTTCACCGGCGATACGCCTGACGGTAGCCCGCTGCATGTCGGTCAGCATGTCCTCGGTGTAGCCATCGATCGCCAGAGCCCACCACACCGTTCTCATGTTGGGACATTGAGGACAACATCGGGGGCCGACGACGCCGAACTGGCCCATGCGCGGCGGATAGTCCCATCCGAGGTCGAACGCTTCGGCCGGGGTCAGGATCTCCTCCACCCCGCACACTTCGCAGATGTGACGCCACTGTGGTTCGGTGTCCGTCATGCGCGCCAGTCTCGCCTGCGGGAGTGACAAGTGTGCGAGGCGGACGAGGAGCACCTCAGCACCGAGACCCAAGGGGTCGACCAGGCGGCGCCCACCGCCAGGCGGCTATCAGCCGTGCTGGTCTCAGCCGGCCGCGGCGCGCGCCCGCGCCCTGCTCGACCCGCCGCAGAAGTGACCCCGCTGATGCCCGACGACACGGAGAACACATCGGGGGACCGGCGCTGGCGATCCGCAGCGACCTTCCAGGGGTTTCTTGACCACATGGACGAGTTCCGGCGCTCACCGGAAGGTCGGCGGCTTCAGGCCGATCAACACGCTGCCGAGGCGGACCTGCAAGCGTGGCTGGCCGATCAGCCGGGCGTCGTCGTGGGCCGCCACGGCGGCCAGGTGCCCGAGCAGTGGGAAGGCCAGGTCGACGGGCACAGCTTCTACTTCCGCGAACGGGGCGGGAACTGGGACATCGAACTGGATCTGCACGAGCAGCAGCCCGGCATAGCCAAGGGAGACCTCATCGCCACTGGACGATCACCGCCCCCGGATATGGGCAGAGCCCCCGGCAGCGGGCGGCGTTCATCGTCACCACCATCCGCAACCATCTGCGGCGCACGCGGTCCGCCGAGGCCGCCGCCAGCTCGGACTTCACCTACCAGGTCGAGCGGTCGCCGGCGGACAACGAGTTCGTGGGCCTGGTCGCCGAGTTCCCCTCGTTGTCCTGGTTGGCGCCCACCGAGGACGAGGCGCTGCACGGCATCATCAAGGTCGTCGAGCAGATCGCGGCCGATGACCCCGACACCGGCCGTGGGGGACTCCGTTGGCCGAGGAGAGCAGTCCGCCGTTCAACGCCGTAGGCACAGGCACGCTGTATCCGCTGCACATCCTGCAGTTCCTGTCGAATTCCGAGAAGAACCAGTTGCTCAACACCGTGGCCACCACCCAGGTCAATATGGGCGGTGTGACTGTTGAACCGGAGCCGCCCGGCAGCGTGGCCTCAACCGTCAACCAGGGTCTCGTCGCCAAGGGATCGGTCCTGGCCCGGGGCGAGTTAGCCAGATCCACGCGGCCGAGGCAGACCGAGGTGGCGCTAAAGCCGGTCTTTGCGTTCGAGCAGTTGTTTCGGTATGCCGACCAAGATGGCGCACAGCACTCGCTGGTCGTCGGCGACGCATTGAACGAGATCGGCCCGGATGTCGTCGAGGCGGTCACCTACCTGCTCTCAGCGCACAAACGAGACCACGAAACCGCTGACTCGGTGAGGCAACCATTCCAACCGCCACCGGCCTTGCGGACTCGGAACGGCGCGGGCACCGGAGACTGGCCGACCATCGGTATCGGGTGC
Source organism: Mycolicibacterium sp. SMGY-1XX (assembly GCF_059132455.1). Taxonomy (NCBI): domain Bacteria; kingdom Bacillati; phylum Actinomycetota; class Actinomycetes; order Mycobacteriales; family Mycobacteriaceae; genus Mycobacterium; species Mycolicibacterium sp. SMGY-1XX. The sequence goes on along the minus strand of NZ_CP101139.1, from coordinate 59,700 downwards.
GAGAGTGGCAGACGTGAGCATCCATCGAGCACGCCACCACCGGTCGCCGAGATCGTTGCCCATGATGTGCGGAGGCCCGACCAATGCTGGCAGAGACAGCGATAATGCGCTCTGAAACCTGGTTCACGTCTGACCTACACCTCGGGCATGCCCTCGTCTCCGGACTACGTGGCTTCGACACCACCGAAGCTCACGACGACGAACTCGCCCTGCGGTGGGATACCCGCATCCGACCCCTCGACGACGTCTGGGTTCTCGGCGATATCTCCGGCGGCGGGCGCGGCAGTCAACGTCACGCCCTGGAGTGGCTCGCCGAGCGACCCGGCTCCAAGCACCTCATCGCCGGCAACCACGACGGCGTACACCCTATGCACCGCGATGCCCACAAGGCACTGCCCGCCTACCTGGATGTATTCACATCAGTCGCCAAATCAGCGCGCCGCAAGATCGCAGGCTGTGAGGTTCTGCTGTCCCACTTCCCATACGCCGGTACAGCCGGAAACGAGGACGCTGGCGGCCGTTACGACCAGTGGCGGCTACCGGATATCGGATCCTGGCTGCTCCAGGACACACACACAGCACTACGCGTCGCGAACAGCACAGTATCCACGTCGGCTTAGACGCCTGGGCGCTCACACCGGTCTCAGTTGGACAGATTAGTAACTTACTTCACGAGTTGAGGTAGCCAACAGCCAACAGCGTTATAACAGCTGGGAGACAAAGAGCTTGCAGTCGCTTGCGGGGGCTTGGTGCCATTCCCTCTCATCGCGTCCACCAGGCGGCGTGTTCTTCCGTAAAAGGTACCGTTCACCGGTGACCGTATCGGACGAGCTGCGGATTGCCGGTGTCAGAGTTTCTCGGCTTTTTGGAGTACCGGACCAGCTGGACGTGTCATTCGTTCCTATTCGGTCCGATCGCCCAGTTTCAGCCATCATCTTCGGCGAGAACGGCTCGGGAAAATCTTCCGTCGCCAAGGCCATAGAGTGGGCCACGCAAGACCGGATCAACCGCTCTTCCGTCCCCAAGCGCGCGCCGCGTTCCAGCCTGCTCAACGTGTCGAACAAAGACTCTTGCGATGGGTGGGCTGCCGTCATGTTGTCCGACGGCACCGAACTGCGGCGTCAGGCAACCTGGGATACGGAGAATGAAGCGTTTCATCTCAAGGGCTCACAGCCGCTCCCTGCGTTCACGCGGTCCCCCCTGGTGCTTACCCGCGCCGACGTGCTTTCGTTCATCACCAACCCACCGTCAGCGCGGGGCCGAGTCTTTCGTGACTACGCGCTCGGTGCACCCGGAAACAACGCAACTCCAAGCCCTGCACCGACCGTTGAAGTCGCCTACCTAGACCAAGAACTCCTCGACTTGAAGCGCCAGATCCGCGACGCCGCGATTCCTATCGCCGACCACCTTGGCCGCCCCCATCCATACGATCTGGAACAGGTCGCTGCAATGGTCGAGGACCTCTACAAGGGCGTAGCCCGAAAACAGCGGCACAGAATCCGCATCCCACGCCATCTTGAGTCGGCAGTGACCCGAATCGAGGAGTATCAGGAGCAGGCCAGCGAAGTGCGTAAGGCGCGCGGCAAGGCGCAACGCTTGGCCGAAGCCAGTGCGCCTCGCCGTATCTCTGAACTCAAGCAGACTCTGGTCAATATCGACGACTGGCTAACGGACGCATTTCGCGAGATCACGGGTTCCTCACACGTTGAGAGGATCCGCATCGACCTAGGGATTTCGAGCGTGTCAGCTCTCGATATCCGCATTGATACCGTGAATGGGGCGTCGTTCGGTGAGCGGATACTTAGTGAGGGCTACCAGGATCTCCTGGCAATGCTGTTCTTTCTCGCGACGGCACGGGTGACAACAACGCACGGGCAAGTACGTGTCCTGGTCCTCGACGACGTCCTGCAAAGCGTGGATGCCCATATCCGCGTCGCGTTGATGCAGTTCATTCTGCGCGAATTCAAGGAGTGGCAACTCATCGTCACCGTCCATGATCGACTGTGGCGGGAACAGCTACAAAAGCTCTTTCAAGACGCCGGGATGCCGCTTGTAGCCATCGAACTACACGGCTGGACCTTCGACGCAGGTTCACACGTGAGTCAGCCGCTCCGTGATCCCAGTGCCGCACTACGAACGGTGGCGAACACACGGGACCCCGCCGCCATATGCGCATTAGCCGGACGACTCCTTGAACAGATCTGCGACGTACTTAGCTGGACGATTCCCGTCCGTGTCCAACGGCGCCGCGACGACCGCTACACACTTGAGGATCTGTGGCCCGGTGTTAAATCGGCACTCCGGAACTCGTCAGCCGCACCATCCATTCAACAAGCTGAGGGCCACCGTCATCTCCGGAACCTAGTGGGCGCGCATCACAACGAGTGGGCTCAGACCGTAACGCTTAGCGAGGCCAATCGGTTCGCGACTGCCGTCCTCGACCTGTTCGGCCACACATGGTGCAGCGCCTGTACCGGGTGGGTTCAGCTTGCCGGGCAAGGCGTTTTGCGTTGCAGCTGCGGCGAAACCGAACTAACGCAAGTCAAAGTTAAGGCTTGATGCTCGTCCGCCCGATGCCCGATGGTTAGTTCGTGCACGGTCGCGTCTGGCGGTTCTGGCCTCGCCGAACCGTGCGCACCTAGCTAGAGCTTCCCTCCCCTCTTCGCGAAGACCCGCTGAGGGGTGGCTCTCCCCGCCGATACGGCTCTCCTGCCCTCTCCATTCTTTACCGTGGGGTCGTACATTCGTGGTGTTTGGGCCCAAGGGAAGTCACCAGGTTGAGGTCCCGAAGGAACGCGGGAGGAAAAATTGGCTAGGTCAGAGGCCACTGTCGAAGAGCTCGTCGGGATGATCGAACGCGGTGAACTCCGACTACCGGAGATGCAGCGCCAGTATGTCTGGAAGGCCCCGCGTATACGAGACCTGTTGGATTCTCTCTATCGGGACTATCCGTCGGGCGCCATCCTTCTCTGGGAGACAGAGGAAGACGTGCCCCTGCAGGCCTTCGCGATCGAACAGCAGAACAGCCCTTACTCGTCGCTGCGCTTACTGCTTGACGGACAGCAACGTTTGACGTCGTTGTCAGCTGTCATCAGAGGCGAACCCCTGACGGTCCGCGGCCGCAAGACACCCGTAGAGATCCTGTTCAACCTTGATCACCCCGACGAGATCATCGTGACGGAGGTCAACGAACAGTCCGCCGACGACGAAGTGGCTGACAACGAGACCGACGCTTCGACAGCCGAGCTTCAACGCAGGATCAACCGGATGACGTTCGTCGTTGGAACAAGGCAGATAGAGAGCTTGCCGCAATGGGTGCGGGTATCAGAAGTGTTCCGTACCAACGAGGATGCTCCCTTCCTTACCGCCGCGGGCATCGAGAACTTCGCGGACCCTCGCTACACGAAATACAGTCAGCGGCTGGCCAAGCTGCGAGGCATCCGCAAGTACATGTATCGGATGGACGTTCTTCCCCGGACGATGCGCTACGAAGAGGTCACCGAGATCTTCGTTCGAGTGAATTCACTTGGCGCCAAACTGCGCAGCTCCGACCTGGCCCTTGCGCAGATCACCTCCAAGTGGAAGGGGTCCCTTAAAGTATTCGACGACTTCACCGAACAGTGCCACCTCGCTGCTATGGGGTTCGACCGCTCGATCCATCTGAGGAACATGGTCGCTTTTGCGACAGGGCAGTGTCGGTTCCAAGCCGTCGGGCGGCTATCCGAGCAGGCATTACGGAAGTCCTGGGATGACAGCAAGCGCGGGATGGAGTTCGCGATGAACTTCGTACGCACTAACGCCGGCATCGAGAGTTCGGCGTTACTGGCCTCGCCTTCCATCCTTGTTGCAGTCGCGTACTTCTGCTCGGCACATGACTACCAACTGTCGGCTGACGATTCAGCAGGGCTGCGCAGATGGATCTTGTTGGCTAATGCCAAGGGCCGCTACTCCCGCGGGTCTAGTGAGACACTCCTCGACCAGGACCTCGCATTGATACGAGAAGGTCTCGGCCCTGAGGACCTTATCGACCGGTTGAGGCTGCAGGTAGGTCGCCTCGACATCACCCCGCTCGAAATGCGTGGTCTCGGCGCTGGAAGTTCACTGTTCAAAACAATGTACCTTGCCTTTAAACAGGCTGGGGCACGAGATTGGTTCTCCGACTTGATGATTTCCCTCGACCACTCAGGAGCGCAGGACTCTCTGCAGTTCCACCACATCTTTCCAAGGTCGCTTCTCAAGGGCACCCATGCCACCCGGACAATCGACGACATCGCCAACCTCGCGTTCATCGCCGGCCGCTCCAACCGAAAGATCCACAACCAAGATCCCGGTATCTACCTCCCCGAACTGATCGCCCGTGGCGGCCTGGTGGCACTTGAAACACAATGCGTCCCAACCGACGAGTCTCTCTTCAACCTCAGCAAGTACGAAGAATTTCTGACTATCCGCAGAGAGACGCTCGCTGACCGCCTCAATCAGTTTCTGCAAGTCGACGGCCCGAGCCAAACAGCGTCGGGTTCGGACCCATTCGCACGTGACCTCAATGACCAGATCGAACAGATCGAACTAGCACTGCGTGAACAAGTCGGTGCCGCATTGCCCAATGGACTCGACGACCTTCCTGGCCACGTGGCCGACAAACTCCAAACCCATGCCCGCAACGCGATTCGAAAGTGCCCCAGTGCGCGCGACGAGCTAAACACCCTGGCTGGTCGCCTTAAGTACAGCGACTTTCGGGATCTTCAGGACATCATCACTAGCAAGCCGCTGTGGGGGTACTTCGAACCTACTTTTGGCTCCAAAGAGATTCTCAACATCCGATGCGGCCAACTAGCAGAGATGCGAAATGCCATCCGCCACAGTCGATCGTTGACGGGAATCATCCTCCGGGAGGGCGAAGCCGCGTGTATGTGGTTCCGCCAAACGCTCGGACTTCAGTGACTGTTTGCAACCAATGAATCTGCTGTTAACGGCGTTTCACGTTCCCGTAGACGGACTCGGCCCAACTGTGAAGTCGGCTATTTGCCAGCTCAATCATTCGTAGCCGAAGCGGTGCCCTGTGCCGGTTACGCTCGGTGACGGTGTAGCGCCAACCGTGCTGAGCTTTAGTTAGATTTGGTCGACGGTCTGCGGACGTAGTCTCTGCTTCGTACGTGCAGTGCTCACCGGTTGTTGCAGTGGAGTGCTCGAGGTGGTGCGGGGCGAGCATGTACCGCAGTGGAGCTGGGACACCGCGATTCCCGGGGTGGGCTACCAGGCTTACGAACTGGGCCAGCAGGGCAGCGCTGACGCTCGCTGACAGGACCCCGACGTTCTGGCCTGCAGGTGGCTCTTTGCCGGCGCGGGCAATGTAAACGGGGTCGTCGAGGAGGCCCTGCATGTCACGACTGACCTCGCCGAGGTCGAGTTGCCCTAAACAGACCATGCAGGGACGAGTCGGCACGAGCGTGTGGGCGCGCCAGATCGCGCTTCGGAGCCGGCCATCCCGGAAGGTGTCGATCGCGATACCGCCGTCGATGACAGGGATGAGATCGGTGTAAGCCATTAGGTTCAGCACTGCCCTCGGCCAGGGTCTGTCTACACAGGAGAAGATCACGTCGTAGTCCAGCGCCGCTTGCAGCCCGTCAGGGTCGCTGATGCTGGTCTCATGCATGGCCGGTTTGAACTCTCCAGCTGTGGCTGCTGCGACCATCAGTCGCTCAGCGACATCGACTTTGGCGCGCCCGAGGGCGGCGTCGAGTCTCGTCGCGCCGATCATTCGGTCTAGGTTCTTATGCTCGACGCCGTCGAAGTCCATCACACCGACGTCGAGGAGGCCGGTCGCCGCCAGTCGCTGGGCAACGTCAATGCCGACGCTCCCTACTCCGACGACCAGAACTCGCAAGCGGGCAATCGACGCCTGCATGGGTTCACCCCACGCTGAGATGGTGCGCTCCTGCGAGCGAGTTGGTCGCGGGGCTCGACGCTGATCATCATTCCAAGTGACGATGAGCTTGTCGGAGACGCACCGCACGGACTCAACCCAGTGTGAGCGGCTGCCATCCCACCAGAACCGTGCCGACCAGCTCTCGTCGTGGCCAGCCAGCGTCATACCAAGCAACGGCATCTTCGTGTATGCGCGCGCCACACGCTCGTAGTCGGATTCGGTGTCGCGATCAAGATGACTGAGGTCCTGCCAACCGCTGCTTCGTGGGTGTGAGTGCAGCAAGACCAGGCCCTCGCCTCGCGCGCGGGCCTCGGCAGCCGCGCGCAGCACGTAGGTGCTGGTGAATGAGGCGGTTCCGTGGAGTAGCCGCTCCCCGTCTTGCGGGAAGATCGGACGCCTGAGCACTGCGGTCTTTCGCTGTACCCCCGTTGACCACGCATAGGTGGCAGCGAGGACGTCTTCTTGCCCGTCGGGTCGGAGCAGGTGCTGACACATCGCAGCGTGTGTTTCACCGGTCATGGAAACCGAGTACCGCGTCACTTCTGCCCCTGCAGGTCGAAGGTGTCCTGGTCGTGGTGTCAGCGCTAGGCCGCGGGCGCGATTGCGAGGGACAGCAGCCCTCTCACGTGGCGCACCCATGCCATCGCCGGTGGTACCGACATGTCGGTGAATGCGAACTCTCGCGAGTGCCGTAGCCACCCGGGCGGACAGTCAGTGGCATCGGTGTTCGTTGTTTCGAACACGATGTCGGCAGGAAGGTGCACCCAGTGCGGGGGCACCTGTGGCCAATTCTGCACCTCGGCCAGGCTCACACCCGTCGGCACCATTTGGCCTGCGAGTGCACCGCCGACCGCGAGGACCTCATACATCAAACGCCCGGGCTCAGCCCGTACCGGTACTCCCGCGGCGCTGAAGTCGTCGGCGAAGCGGCGAGCCGGCGTGCCGGGCGGCGGTAGGTCGGTCATGCGACGGGACCTGCACGCTTCGCGGTGACGAATTCGTCGCCGTCGATGATCTTGATCAGTTGATCACCCGTGAAGGTCTCGGGTCCGGTGGCTCCGTTGACGCGGGCCAGGTCGTAGCCGGTCGGATCGACACCAGCTAGCCGTAGCAGCGCGGCGGCGGTCTGGTCGTCGTCCCAGCTGTTGAACTGCTGGCCATCGACGCTGAAGTGGACCCTGCGTCGACTGCGGAACGACTGGTTGTTCCGCAGGTCGATGATTTGCTTGTCTTTGATACGCGTCTCGACGCCATGCTTATCGATGACAAACAGGTCATAGCTCTTAGGGTCACGACCGGCAATGCGGAGCAGAGACGCGGCATCCTGGTCGTCATCGTTAGTCCAGTATTCGTTGTCGTCGATGCTGATCTGCAGCGCGGTCATTTCCTTGCTCCTCTGTTGGTAGGGCAGTTGCCACCGATCAACCGACGTGCGCCTCACCCACGCCAGCCAACCGAGGTTGTACGATTCCCATATACCTACACGGTATATGGGAACTGCTACACCTCAAAGGTACATCAAAATGATCTTGAGTCAATGTTGGTGAGCTTCGCCAGCGCCGAGCTGGCCTTGCTGTGCAACTCAGAAGCAGCCCTAACGGACCGATGGGGTCCCACCCTGGCCGCAAGGATCGGCCGGCGCCTGCTCGATCTTTCTGCCATCACAGCGGTATCGATCAACGTGATCCCCGGTACCCGGCTCGGTCCGGTCGATGACGGTGTCGCCGCGATCAACTTCTCCAACGAGTTTTCGATCAGAGGCATCGTGACGACTCACCCAGGTGCAGATGACCACATACTGATCACTAGTCTCGAAGTACACGGGAGTGACCGCCATGAGCACAACTAAGAGCCATCCCTTCAGTCCTGATTACATCAGTCCCCCTGGGGACACTCTCCGAGACCGCCTGGCAGAACTGAATCTGTCCCAATCGGAATTGGCAGTGCGAGCAGGGTTCTCGACCAAGCATGTGAACCAGATCATGCAAGGCCTCGCTCCTATCACACCTGAGACGGCACTGGCACTTGAACGCATTACTGGAATGCCAGCACGATTCTGGAATCGGCGCGAATCCGACTACCGCGAAGGAATTCTTCGAGCTGAGGCTCAGAAACTGAACGCAGACGGCGAAGCCTGGCTGTCTTCGCTCCCCATAAACGAACTGCAGAAACGAAGATTTCTTCCAACTACAACGGATCGCGGCCGCCTTTTCGATGCCGCACTTACGTTTTTCGGCGTCGCAAACGTTGACGCATTTCATCGGATATGGCGTGGACCTGTCGCGTCATTTCGCCGCTCACAGGCGTTTAGCAGCCAATCCGGTGCCGTCATTGCTTGGCTTCGAATCGCGCAGATCTCGGCGCGGTCAGTCGAAGCCAGCGACTTCTCAGCACCCGCGTTCCGCAAGGCTCTGCGGGCCGTGCGTTCCTTGACACTCGCCGGAGATCCTAACGATCTTGTCGAAATATGCGCGTCAGCTGGCGTTGTCGTCGTATTCGTTCCAGAAGTTAAAGGTTGTCGGATGCACGGAGCCACGTGGTGGGCTGCGCCAAACCGGGCAGTCATTGCGCTCAGCGATCGATTTAAGAAAGACGACCATTTTTGGTTCACTTTCTTTCACGAAGCAGCACACGTACTCCTACATTCAAAAAAAGAGACCTTCATTGACGACGGATCCGAGGATGACGCCCTTGAAGATGAGGCTAACAAATTTGCGAGAGACTTCCTTATTCCACCTGAAAAGGCTCCCGAACTGCGCTGGTTGAAGACAGATGCGCAGGTAAAGAGATTCGCGACCGATATCGGCATTGCGCCCGGAATCGTCGTCGGACGGATGCACCACGACAAAATCTGGGGCTACAATTTAGGCCACAAACTGAAGAGGACTCTCAGAATCGTCGACGACGCTTAACCCTACTTAGAAGCGATACAAACTGCCAACGAAGCTCATCCCTTAGACGCGAGCGATCCAAATTCCGCGCGGAAGCTCGCCACGTCTGTTTGCACTTCACTTTCCGGCCCTTGCTGGTAGCTCACTAAGCGGACATGGTCGCCTTCTGTCCGGTTATAGAAGTAGGTCGTGTACTTAGCGTCGCGTGGAGCCGCGCGAAGTTGGACAAACTGTCCGAGTCGCAGTGGTGACTGCGACTCGTCTCTCGACAGATATAGCGCGCCCTTGACCATTGGCTCGCCCACGATAAAGTTCTGCGCTCGGAACGGCGAACGGGTGCCAACCGCGACCTCTGCCTTCTGCACGTACCCATCGTCTGTGCGGTCAGCGCTGCCTGCACGGACGAGAAGGAGCTGCGTCCACACGTTCCCGAGGAGTTGCCGAAGGTCGGTGAGATCCGCGATGAGGGACGCGACTTGCGCTCGCCATTCGTCGTCGGACGTGTAGCCCGCGTGTCCGCTCCACCGATTCCGCTTGCTGTTCAGCTCTTTGAACTTCTTCACGACTTCTTTGGATACTAGCCTCTCGATCCCCGTCTGACTGAGGTCGCCGAACGCGTTGCGGACGCGGGCAACGTCGTCGGGGTCGTTTCGCTCGAGCGAGTCGCGAAGGTGTTTCGACGTTTTCTCGACGATGACGACCCAGGTTCCGAACGAGGCCCGCTCAATGCCCAAATGTTGTTCTCGCAGCGTCTGGGCGATCGAAGCTTCCACATCCCTGCTGCCGACCGGATCGCAGCGGATCGCCGAAAGAAGCACCGTGGCGTGGAAAGCGACGATAGCTTCCCACGCGTGCAGGTACGCACGCTGCTGTTCGCCCGGTGAATTGGCCGTTTCGGCAGTCCAAAGCGCCGAAGCGATTGGAAAAGGCAACTGGTCAAGCCAAGTGTTCAGCGTCTCCTCGAAAGCGCTCGCGATTCTGTTCACCACGTCGGCAGCGCTTTCGGGGGTTACCCAGATGCTCTCTCGTCGACGGCTCAGCTCAGCGTGATAGGAGCCGAGCTTCTCGTCCGCCGACGCTAGTGCGACCTGGGTACTGCGCGCCGGCACGGGGACAATGAGCTCGTCGGCCCAACGCATTAACGATCTTGGGTCGGACCTCAGCGCCTTCGGGTGGGTTCCAGAACTACTCGCTTCAATCGCATGGAGCCGACTAGAGACACCTTGCTCTGAATTCAGCCATGCCGCAATGAAACTCGGAACAACCAGGTCAGCGTCCAAACGTACTGAGAGCACCCGGCCGGAGGTCCCCGTACTAGCTGCGTCCGTGGAGACCATGGCGTTGTGAGTCGTTGGAATGAAGACCGATCCTGCATCGGCAGCGGTGGAGGCCCTGACTGCTACGGGCTCCGCGATGAGGAGTTGGCTCAGACGCCTGCTGGTCCACCCCTTTACCTTCAAGTCCTTCAGGAGATCGCGTGAATCATCCCCGAAGAATGGGCTGGGGTCGAGATCGATGATGCTGCTCGGTGCCGTGTCGATGGAAATGCCCGAGTCCGCCCCGTAGCGAGATTCCAGAAACTGCCCGTCGATCGCTGTGTTGTTATACGTCGTGAGACGCCATGTGAGTGGGTGGTCCTCGCGGCAGTGTCGTGAGAGCAAGGCTTCCCTGCGAATGAGCTGTTCCACCCGGATGGTGCGATTCCGGGGTCCCGGCCTTCGGGTCCGGAGGACAAATTCGAGTTCGTCGAATGCCGACACTGGCATCGAGCGGTGGCGACGCTCCGTCATGAAGAACTGCGTCTGCAGGTCAGCGATCGCAGCCATACCTCGTCCAGCTCTGTCGGTGCTGTTCGTGAAGGTCAGGAGGTACAGAGTGATGGCCGTGTTCGGTGCTAGCCCCTCAGGCAGCCGTGTGATTGACTCAAGCAGCCCTGCATCGACGATCCTCTGTCGAACGGCTCCGGTGGCCCCTCCTGCGCTTAACGCGCTGGGAGCGACCAGAGCCGCGACGCGCCCGCCGCCCTGTTCGGCCGACCGCAATTTCTCCAACGCCAAAGAGATGAAGAGCCAAGTGCTGTCGGACTGTTGCGGTAATCCGAAGCCGAACGCGCCCGAGTTTCGGCGCGATTCCACAGCCACAGCTACGTTCGCCCAGCTCATGCCCCACGGCGCATCTACGATCACCAGATCGGCCTCGAAACCCTCGAATAGGTCGTTCGCGAGGGTGTCTCCGGCGGCGAGTTCAGCATCAGGGAGGGCTTCGAAGCGCCGTCTGCCGGCAAGCACCGAGTCCGGGTGCATGTCTTGACCTCGGTATCGGACCTGCATTCCGGCCGATTGAAGCGCATTGGCGAGCAGGAAACCCGCGAACCCGGATCCCGCTGCCGGATCCCAGATGTTGACAGAGGTGATGTTTGAGTTCAACCGGCTGAGACACCCCACCGCGAGTGCCTGTGCCAACGACAAACTGGTCGTCTGCTCCGAGCGCAATGAGTCACGATCGCACTCGGAATCTGATGCAATCTTGGGCCCTTCAAAAATGCCCTGAAGGGCGGGGTGCGGATTCCTCAAGCCAGCCCCACCTTGTCATCCTGGTCCACGACGACTTGATAGAACCACTTAGCGATATCCGAGATCAGGTGCGACCGCCCAGGCGCGTTGGTGAAGAAATAGTCGCTCATCTTCTCGTGTGCGCCTTGATTGTCAGCGACCGCACCGGTGACGGCGTCATCGAAATCGGGTGATTCGACGAACTGCTTGGGGGTGTTTACCTTGGCCTGCTGCACTAGCGAGGCGTCGTTGAGGAGTGTCCGCAGTAGTGCTTCGAGGAACGACACTTTCTGCGACTCCGTGAACTCCTCGGATCCGAACAGTTCGTTGAGCCGGTCGAGGACCTGTTGGAAGGCGACCATCTTCGGGTCGCGCTTCTCACCGGAGCCGGCTGCGGTCATGCCGGACAGCCCGACTCGCATGCCGAGGCCGATGTCGATGCGCCCCCGGTCGACCTGCTTGACCTTCTTCAGCACGACGTCGGACAGGTCGATCGGCGCGGTGTAGTTGTCGGGCTGGATGACCCGCTCCAGGTTCCGCAGGTAGATTTGTTTCTTCTCCAGCGCCGGGTCACCGTAATCGATGATCTGCGACATGAAGTCATAGAGGCGCACGAACGAGCCGACGTCCTTGCGGAACATGTCCAGTTCGGCCAGCGCCGCCTTGTCGCCTTCGCCGCCGTTGTGAATCAGCGCAGCCTGGTAGCGCTCGGCGAACCGTTTCTTGCCGGGGTCGATCGCCGCGGCGAGCGCGTTGTTGCCCTTGCTCTTGACGTAAGCCTCAGCGCACTGGTCGATCTCGGCTTGGGTGTAGATGGCGGATGTGTCGAGTTTCGCGGCGAGGTCGTGGACCAGGTTGGGGTCGGTCTCGGTTTCCAGGAACGCATCGGTGTAGTAGGGCTCGAACGCTTTGCGGATCTCCTCGGGTTCGTTGACGAAGTCGACGACCTGGGTCATCGCCGCGGTCTTCTGCACACCTGAGGGAGTGCGGTAGGTGCGGTTGAGCCGAGACAGGGTCTGAACTGTTGTGACGCCGGCGAGGATCCGGTCGACGTACATGGCACACAGCAGCGGTTGGTCGAACCCGGTCTGGAATTTGTTGGCGACGATCATGATCTTGTACTGATCGCCCTTGAACGCGGTGCGCAGATCCCGGACGCCGGGGTTCATGTTGTTTTCGGTAAAGTCGTCGGGTCCGGACTCGGGATCGTGGACGGTTCCGGAGAATGCGACCAATGTGCCATAGCCGTATCCCTTTTCGGCGATGAACTTGTCGATCGCGCGCTTGTACCGCACCGCCGCCTTGCGCGAGTCGGTGACGACCATGGCCTTGGCGTGCCCGTCGAGCAGGGCGGCGACGTTTTCACGGAAGTGTTCGACGATGATCGCCGATTTCTGGGCGATGGTCTGCGGGTTGAGTTTGACCCAGCGCATTACCTCTTTGGTGGCCTGGGCCTGGTCCACTTCGTCACCGCCGCCGGCGTTCTGCCCGATCTGGAACGCGAGCTTGAACGAGTGGTAGCCGGTGAGGACATCGAGGATGTAGCCCTCCTCGATGGCCTGCTTCATCGTGTAGACGTGGAACGGCACCGGAGCCTCGTTCGGAGTCGGCCTGCACCCGAATAGTTCCAGGGTCTTGGCTTTCGGGGTGGCGGTGAACGCGAAGTACGAGATGTTGGCGGACTCCGCGCGTTCGGTGGCCTCGGCAGCGAGAACAGCTTCGACGTCGATTTCCCCGCCGTTGTTGATCTCGTCGATTTCTTCGGCGGTCAGCACGGCTTTGAGCTTTGAGGCAACCTGTCCGGATTGCGAGGAGTGGGCCTCGTCGGCGATGACCGCGAACGTCTTGCCCTTGAGGCCCTTGTTCTTTCGGATCTCGTCCATCGCGAACGGGAATGTTTGGATGGTGACGACGATGATCAGCTTGCCGTCGATCAGTGCCTTGGCCAAGGCGCCCGATTTCGCCCCCTCAGCGCGGTCGATAGCGACGACGATACCCTGGTCGTTGTCGATCTGCTTGATCGCGTCCTGCAACTGGGCATCCAGCACGTTGCGGTCAGTGACGACGATGACAGAATCGAACACCTTCTGGTTATTGACCTGCAGGCGCGCCATCCGGTGCGCTGCCCAGGCGATGGAATCGGTCTTGCCCGACCCGGCCGAGTGCTGGATCAGATACCGCTTCCCGACACCTTCGGCGGTGACCGCGGTGGTGAGTTCGGTGACGGCTTCCCACTGGTGAAACCGCGGGAACCGCAGCGACGACGATTTGGTGCTCTTGCCGCTGATCGGGTCGGTAGAGGACTCGTGCTTGATGTACATCAGTCGGCCGAGAATGTTCAGCCAGGCATCCCGCTGCAGAACCCGCTCCCAAAGATACGCCGTACGGGACCCGTTGGGGTTGAGTGGGTTCCCGGCCCCGCCCTCTTCGGTTCCGCGGTTGAACGGTAGGAAGTGCGTCTTGTCACCCGCGAGCTTGGTGGTCATCCACACTTCGTCGTTGGACACCGCGAAATGCACCAAGGCGCGGGCACCGGAGGCGAACAGCGGCTGGGCCGCCCCGGTGGCGGGATCCTTCGGCAGGCGCGAGGTCTTGTACTGGGTGATCGCGTCGAAGACAGTCTGGGTGAAGTCTGTTTTCAGTTCGACGGTCGCGACCGGCAGACCGTTAGCGAAGAACACCAGATCCACGCTGCGCTGATCAGCCGTAGAGAAGTGCACCTGCCGCATCACCCGCACCCGCACCGCCGCGTAGTCGGCGTTGCGCTTCTCGTTGAGCGTCGACTCCGGTTTGAACACGCACATCTGGAACTTCGCCGACAGGTGCGAGAACCCCTTGCGCAGAAGATTCAGGGTGCCGCCACCGTTGTCCATCGGGGTGTCAAGGACTTTCACCAGCCGGTCTAGCAGCTGTTCCTGCTCCTTGACTATGTTGCCGCCGGGCTTGACAACCTTCGCCAACTGCTCGGGCTGGGTATCGGCCAGCCAGCCCAGCACGTCCTCGGGGAACAGAGCACGTTCGCGGTCGTAGCCGGTGTCGCTCGGCGAGTACAACCAGCCGTGCGCGGCGAGGTGCTCGGCCAGCTCCTTCTCGAACTCGATCTCGTTGTGCTGCGCCATAGTCAGGCCGCCTTGTGAAGGTCGAGTTGACCGGTGACCGCTGCGGTGATCAAAGCGGCACGACGTTCCCGCGACAGCTCGATGAACTGCTCGGTTTCGACGATCAGGCGATCGATCTTGGCAGTCTGTTCATCGAGGTATGCAACGATGCGGTGTTGCTCGTCTGGGTCGCAAACGGGAACGCGTAGCGCGCGGAGTTTTTCAGCAGTCAAGTGAGAGATCGTTGACTTGTTGCAGACGATGTCTATGACTCCCATGTCGCGGTAAGTCCGAATGACGTAGCCGAGCCAGGCTGAGGAACTCCTGCTGTGTGGTCGAAGTCGATTCACGGTCTTCTGAAAGGACCAGCCAGGCATGTCATCGGTCAACACAACATTGGTACCGACTGCTCCGCCTTCAGCGACGAGAAGGTCTCCAGCCAGAAGGTTCAGCTCCGTTGCCTCCTGTGTCGAATACGGCATCATCTTTACGTCGTCTAGACGCAGGCCCGCATCTTGAATGTTGCCTGCGCGGACGTAAGGCAGGCACTCGTCACCGTCTCGCACGTTTCTGCCCGCATCGAGCATTTTCCCCAGTGTGACCGAGAAGTGACGACCTATGGCCGTTAGGCGTTCCTCCGGCCGCGGGTCCAACGGATTGATCCCGCCGAGCACGGCGTTGCGGATCACGTCGGTGCGACGGCCCTGCAGCATCTCGATCAGGCGCCGCTGTTCGGCGATGAGCCTGTCGATCCGGGCCGTCTCCCGGTCGAGGAAGTTGGCGATGGCGTGCTGCTCCCATCCGTCCGGTATCGGGATGGGCACAGCTGCCAGCTTCTCGGCCGTTAGGTGGGGCATCGACACAACATTGCAATAGCGCTCGATGAAGCCCGATGCGCGAAGTGCGATCAGGTAATAGGCGATAAACCGGCCGTCCGAGTCACCCCGTGGACGCAGCCGGTTTATTGAGTTCTGGAAACCCCACCCGTCAAGCCCCTGGCTAAGGTAGGCGGCGCGCCCGTAACCACCGACTCCGCCCTCGACTACTACCACATCACCGCGGCGAAGAGTCAGATCGTTCAGTTCGCTTCTCCGGAACCACATTTGCTTCGGCTCCAGCATCAAGACTCCATCGGGCTGCACGTTCGCCGCGCGCATGTAGTTGGCCAACACGTCATCACCGGAGTCGTTCGACTGCAACATTTTGCCAAGGGTCACCTCGGCGACATTCTTGATCTGACCCACGAGCCAGCGATCGGTGACAGCCAGTG
The DNA here is from genome assembly GCF_059132455.1 of Mycolicibacterium sp. SMGY-1XX. Taxonomy (NCBI): domain Bacteria; kingdom Bacillati; phylum Actinomycetota; class Actinomycetes; order Mycobacteriales; family Mycobacteriaceae; genus Mycobacterium; species Mycolicibacterium sp. SMGY-1XX. The sequence goes on along the minus strand of NZ_CP101139.1, from coordinate 43,963 downwards.
GCGATGTCACCCCTCCACCTCCCGTAGCAGCTCCATGATCTTGGCGACCTGCTTCTCAACCTCGGCGTCGATCTCGGCGAGTGGCCGGGGTGGGATGTACTTGTAGAAGTGCCGGGTGAACGGAATCTCGTAGCCCACCTTGGTCTTTGCGGTGTCGATCCACGCGTCGGGAACGTGCGGCAGGACCTCGGCAGCGAAATACTCCTTGATGGTCGCTGCCTGATCTACCTCGCCGTCCGTGTTTCCCCCGTAAGCGAATGGCACATTTTCGGTGTCACGCTTCTTCGGGTCTGCCTTCGACTTTCCCTTGCGGTCGGTGACGGGTTTGCCTACCTCGTCGAGCAGTGGGCGCTCGACGGTGACCGTCCAATAGCCGAAGTCGTTGGCGGTGAACACTTTCGAATAGTTATGGTCCGCCTCATCGAACGCGTCGTACAGCGCCACGATCTTGTTCCGGGCAGCTTCGTCGAGTTCACGACTCTTCGCGCCGAGACTCTTCCTCATCTTCGTCCAGAACGACGTCGCGTCGATCAGCTGGATTTTCCCCTGACGCTCGGGACGTTTGGTGTTGTCGAGGATCCAAATGTAGGTGGCGATGCCGGTGTTGAAGAACATGTTTGTCGGCAGCGCAATGATCGCCTCCACGAGATCGGACTCGAGAAGCCACTGCCGGATCTTCGAGGGTCCGGATTCGGCAGCGCCACTGAACAACGGCGAGCCGTTGAGGACGATTCCGGCGCGGCCGCCGCCGTCATAAGCGGGCCGCATCTTGGATGCCAGGTGGCAAAGGAACAGCATCTGCCCGTCTCCGATCGACGGAAGGCCGTGCGAGAAGCGCGAGTTCTGCCCGAGAGCTTCCTTCTCAACAGCATCCTTGGACGCCTTCCAGTCCACCCCGTACGGCGGGTTTGACATACAGAAGTCGAAGGTGCGGTCGAAGAACAGGTCGTCGGCAAGAGTGTCGCCGAGGCGGATGTTTCCGGCATCCTGGCCCTTGGCGATCATGTCGGACTTGCAGATCGCATACGACTGGTCGTTGATCTCCTGGCCGTACAGCCGCAGCCGTGCATCGGGATTGCGTTCCAGGAGTCGTTCCTCGGCGACGGACAGCATGCCGCCGGTGCCGGCGGTCGGGTCGTAGATGGTGCGCACGGTGCCGGGTTCCAGCAGTGCCGCGTTGTCCTCGGCGAACAGCAGGTCCACCATCAGTCGGATCGCATCGCGGGGGGTGTAATGCTCGCCGGCCTCCTCGTTGGAGGCCTCGGCGAACTTGTAGATCAGGTGCTCGAACAGATCACCCATCTCGGCGTTGGACACCAGGTCGGGGTGCAGGTCCACCTCGGCGAACTGAGAGGTCACCAGGTAGAGCCGGCTCTTCTCGTCCAAAGTTGCCAGCTCGTTCTCGAACTTGAACCGCTCGAAGACATCGATGTTGGCCGAGAAGCCGGTGATGTAGTCAACCAGGTTCGCGCGCAGCCCCTCAGGATCCTCAAGAAGCAGCTTGAAGTCGAATGGACTGGTGTTGTAGAAACCGAGCCCGGTCTTTCGCTTCACCTGTACGTCCAGGGCACCGCCGGCGTACTTCTCCGCGAGCACCCGCACCTCGTCGCGGGTGGGTTCGAGGATGCAGTCCAGGCGCCGCAGGATCGTGAACGGCAGAATCACCCCGCCGTACTGGTGGGGCTTGTAAACCCCGCGCAGCTGATCGGCGATACCCCACACAAAATTGCCCAGCTTGCTCAAGTGCGGATTCCCCCAAATGTGTCGAACTGCCGATACGGAGTAACGCTTGGAACGGTCCTCAGCATCTTCGCTTATGTGATCAACGGCCGTTCGCTTTCCCCTGACTCCTTATCGGTGCGCTCCTGGATACTCCGGTGTATGCGGGACACATGGTTGGAGCGGGACCTACCGGTATTGAAGGCTGCGGTGGAAGTCTTCGAACAGAATGGAGATCCAATGGAAGCGGACGACATCGCCGTTATCGCTGGAGTCGATGCCGAGACCGCGCAGCGTGCTCTGCGAGCCCTTAGTACTGAGCCGTTCTTCGCCAAAGGCCAAGAGACCGCTAACGGCGACATCCTGTGGGTCGGCAAGCCCACGAGTAAGGCTCTGCGTGTTGCAGGGCAATGGCCATCGCCAGAATCGCTCCTCGAAAGCTTGGTCAGCGCACTGGAGACCGCTGGCGAAGACGTTGACCGTGTGCCCGAAGATCGCAGCAAGATCAAACAGGTGGCGTTAGGCCTTCGAACTGCAGCGGCGCAGATCGCGATTGGCGCTTTGGGAGGCGCCGGCGGCAATCTACTTAGCGGTTAGTTGACACGCCCCGCGCAGTTACCAACTGGGGCAGTTCGGGGATTTGGTCAACCAGGTCCCCATAGCGGCCATTTCGAGCGAGCCACCCGGGACAACCCACAAACACAAAGGTCACGAACCATTTCTGGATCGTGACCTCTGTGCCTGCGGTTCAAAGAACCGCTCGCGGTGGGCGAAGGGGGACTTGAACCCCCACGTCCCGAAGGACACTGGCACCTGAAGCCAGCGCGTCTGCCATTCCGCCACTCGCCCAAAATGACCGGGGAAGACTAACACGCCCATGCCGTCAGATCCCAAACGCGAGCTCAGCGGCACCGGTGTGACCGATCTCTGCACACCCGCAGAGCAGGGCGCTGACCTGCCCGATTCTGATTCTCAGCGTTCGGATGGTGCCATTGTGCTGGCAGGGCCCGATACCATGCAGGTGGAAAAGCACAGGGTCGCGACACACGTACGTGGGTCAGCCCTGCGCACAACTGCGGGTACTACGAGAACAGGTAGGCGGTGACATGGGACTGGTGCAGCGTTTCGACCGCAAGCTCGAGTCCACGGTCGGCGATGCCTTCGCCCGAGTGTTCGGCGGGTCGATCGTGCCGCAGGAAGTCGAAGGGATGTTGCGCCGCGAAGCGGCCGACGGAGTGCGTTCGCTGCAGGGCGGACGACTTTTGGCCCCGAACGAATACGTCATTACCCTCAGTGAGCACGACTACCAGAAGGTGTCTGCCGACCGAGACCTGACGGCGGATGCCTTCGCCAAGCATCTGGGCGGCTACATCGGCGAACAAGGGTGGCAAACGTATGGTGACGTGGTTGTGCGCTTCGCACAGTCGTCGAACCTGCGCACCGGTCAGGTACGGGCGCGCGGGGTCGTCAACCCCGACGCAAGCCACGACATGCCTGCCGGCGCCGCACCCCCACCGCGCACCCCACAGCCAGCCCCGTCACAATCAGACCAGGCGTCTACCGCAGAACCAGGAGTACCACCGATGAGCGACAATCCCAGTTACCGCGGCAGTCAGGGTCAGGGCCAGGGGCAGCCCGGCGACGAGTACCAGGACGATCGTTACGGCCGTCCGCAGGACGAGGCCCGTGGCGCCGAGCAGCGCCCGCAGGAGCAGGGCGGCTACCCGCCCCGCGAGCCGAACTACCCGCCGCCGCGGCAGGGCTATCCCGACCAGGGCGGCTACCCGGACCAGGGCGGCTATCCCCCGTCGTACGACCAGCGTCCGCCGGCCGGCTACGGCCCGCCCTCGGGTGGCTACGACCCCGGCTACGGACGCGGCCCCGGCGGTCCCGGTGGATACGGTCCCGGCCCGCAGGGTGGTAATCCCTACGGCGCACCCAGCGGCGATTACGGACGCCAGCAGCCCCCCAACCGCGGCTACGACGAATACGGCCGCGGCTACCCCGATCAGGGCGGCTACGACCAGGGCTACCAGGGCCAGGGCTATGGGCGGCCCGGCCCCGATTACGGCCAGGGTCAGCCCGACTACGGACGTCAGGAAGGCCGCGGCTACCCCGACCAGGGCGGCTACGGCGAGCAGCCCCGCGGCGACTACGACTACGGCCAGAACTACGGTCAGCCGGAGTACGGCCAGCAGGACTACGGGCAGGACTACGGCCAGCAGGGCGGGTACGCCCAGGGTGGTTACGGACAGAGCGCACCGTCCGGGTACGCCGGTGGTGCCACCGTCACGCTTCAGCTCGACGACGGCAGCGGCCGCACCTACCAGCTGCGCGAAGGTGCCAACGTCGTCGGTCGTGGACAGGATGCCCAGTTCCGCCTGCCGGACACCGGTGTCTCCCGCCGGCACCTCGAGATCCGTTGGGACGGCCAGGTGGCTTTGCTGTCGGACCTCAACTCCACCAACGGCACGACGGTGAACAACGCACCGGTGCAGGAGTGGCAGCTCGCCGACGGCGACGTCATCCGGCTCGGCCACTCGGAGATCGTCGTCCGAGTTCACTGAGTTCCGGCCGACTCACGGAGCCGACACCCCGGGGCACTGCGGTGCGCTTCCCCCTCGTGTGGGTGGCTGCACAAGTATCGTGACGGTGCCGGGCGGGCACGGGTGAGACGGAAGGACGTCAGATGCAGGGACTAGTGCTGCAGCTGACGCGCGCCGGTTTCCTGCTGTTGCTGTGGCTGTTCATCTGGTCGGTGCTGCGTATCCTGCGCAACGACATCTACGCGCCCACCGGCGCGGTGATGGTGCGCCGGGGACTGGCTTTCCGGGGTGCGCTGCTGCCGTCACGGCAGCGCCGCACCACCGCGCGATACTTGGTGGTCACCGAGGGCGCGCTGGCGGGAACCCGGATCACGTTGGGGACGCAACCGGTGCTGATCGGGCGCGCTGACGATTCCACCCTGGTCCTGACCGACGACTACGCATCGACGCGCCATGCGCGTCTGTCCCAGCGGGGCTCGGAATGGTACGTCGAGGACTTAGGATCGACCAACGGTACATACCTTGACAGGGCGAAGGTGACGACGGCGGTACGAGTTCCGATGGGAACGCCGGTGCGAATCGGCAAGACGGCGATCGAGTTGCGCCCGTGACGTTGGTTCTGCGCTACGCCGCCCGCAGCGACCGCGGCCTCGTCCGCGCCAACAACGAGGACTCGGTCTACGCCGGGGCGCGCTTGCTGGCGCTGGCCGACGGTATGGGCGGGCATGCCGCCGGCGAGGTGGCCTCGCAGTTGGTGATCGCCGCGCTGGCTCACCTCGATGACGACGAACCCGGCGGCGACCTGCTGAGCAAACTCGACGCTGCGGTGCGCGACGGCAACTCCGCGATCGCCGCGCACGTCGAGATGGAACCCGAACTCGAAGGCATGGGCACCACGCTCACGGCAATCCTGTTCGCCGGCAACAGACTTGGTTTGGTCCACATCGGCGATTCCCGTGGCTACCTGCTGCGCGACGGTGAACTGACACAGATCACCAAAGACGACACCTTCGTCCAGACGCTGGTCGACGAGGGCCGGATCACCGCCGAGGAAGCCCACAGCCACCCGCAGCGCTCGCTCATCATGCGGGCGCTCACCGGACACGAGGTGGAGCCGACGCTGATCATGCGGGAGGCCCGCACCGGCGATCGTTACCTGCTGTGCTCGGACGGCCTGTCCGACCCGGTGAGTTTCGAGACCATCCAAGAGGCCCTGCAGATCGAGGATGTCACCGAGAGCGCCGACCGCCTCATCGAACTGGCGCTGCGCGGCGGCGGACCCGACAACGTCACCGTGGTGGTGGCCGACGTGGTGGACTACGACTACGGCCAGACCCAGCCGATCCTGGCCGGCGCGGTGTCGGGTCAGGACGACGACGCCCCCGCCCCGAACACCGCAGCCGGACGGGCTTCGGCCTTCAACCCGAAGCGCACCGCCGCCAAACGTGTTGTGCCCCAGCCGGAGCCGCCTGCCAAAAGACCACGTTCCCGACGCAAGCTGATTCTCGCCGTCACGGTGATCGTGCTGTTGGTACTGGCCGGTCTGGCGGTCACCCGGCAGATCATCCGCAGCAACTACTACGTCGCCGAATACGACGGCACCGTGTCGGTGATGCGGGGTATCCAGAGCTCGTTTCTGGGCATCCCCCTGCAGGAGCCCCATCTGCTGGGCTGCCTGAACGACCGGAACGAACTGTCGCAGATCGGCTACGGGCAGGCAGGCGACAACCTGAACTGCCGGCTGATGCAGCTGCAGGATCTACGGCCCTCCGAGCGCACGCAGGTCGCGGCGGGGTTACCCGGCGGATCGCTCGATGAGGCCATCGAGCAGCTGCGCGAACTCGCCCGGACCTCATTGCTGCCGCCCTGTGTGGTGCCCCGGGCCACCCCGGCACCATCCCCCACCGCCTCCCCTTCGCCGTCCCCGGCCGCACCGGCACCCGGAAACCCTTCCGCCACACCGGGTATCGGCCCTTCCCCGGCTCCCCAGGCGACGTCTGCCCGGCCGTCGCCGTCGCCCAGCCCCACCCCGACCTCGAGGCCGCCCGCCCCGCAGCAGGACGGCCCGGCGCCCAGCGGTAGCCCCGCTCCCCGGCTCCGCCGACACCGAGCGCTTCCCCCACACCCACGGCCACCCAGCTGCCCCCGGCACCGCCGAAGCCGGGCACCGATTGCCGGGCGGCGACGTGACCACCGCGCCTCAGTCGCCGGTTGCCGTCACTCCCCCACTTCCCAACCGGCGCAACGCGGAACTGCTGCTGCTGTGCTTCGCCACCGTGATCACCGCGGTGGCGCTGCTGATCGTGGAGGCCAATCAAGAGCAGGGCCTGTCGCTGGACCTGATCAGCTACACCATGGCCTACCTGGCGCTGTTCGCGGGCGCGCACCTGGCCATCCGCCGGTTCGCTCCCTACGCCGACCCGTTGCTGCTGCCGGTGGTGGCACTGCTCAACGGGCTGGGCCTGGTGATGATCCACCGCCTCGACCTGGCCATCGGCGCCGGCGAGGTGTCCACGGGCCCCAGTGCCAATCAGCAGGTGCTGTGGACGCTGGTCGGCGTTCTGGGTTTCTCGCTGGTGGTGATCTTCCTCAAGGACCACCGGCAGTTGTCGCGCTACGGATACGTCTGCGGTCTGGTGGGCGTGATCCTGCTGATCATCCCCGCCGTGCTGCCCTCCCGGTTCTCGGAGCAGAACGGCGCCAAGATCTGGATTCGCTTCCCGGGCTTCTCGATTCAGCCCGCCGAGTTCTCCAAGATCCTGTTGCTGGTGTTCTTCGCCGCGGTGCTGGTGGCCAAGCGTGACCTGTTCACCAGCGCGGGCAAGCACGTCCTCGGCATGGACCTGCCGCGGCCACGCGACCTGGCTCCGTTGCTGGCCGCGTGGATCGTCTCGATCGGCGTGATGATCTTCGAAAAGGACCTGGGCACCTCACTGCTGCTGTACGCGTCGTTTCTGGTGATGGTCTACATCGCCACCGACCGGCTGTCCTGGGTGATCATCGGGCTGTCGCTGTTTGCCGCGGGAAGTGTTGCGGCGTACTACCTTTTCGACCACGTGCGGGTGCGGGTGCAGAACTGGCTGGACCCGTTCGCCGACCCCGACGGCGCCGGCTACCAGATGGTGCAGTCGCTGTTCAGCTTCGCCACCGGAGGCATCTTCGGCACCGGGCTGGGCAACGGCCAACCCGGTACCGTGCCCGCGGCCTCCACCGACTTCATCATCGCCGCGGTGGGGGAGGAGCTGGGCCTGGTGGGGCTGGCCGGGGTGCTGATGCTCTACACCATCGTCATCATCCGCGGCCTGCGGACCGCGATCGCCGTTCGGGACAGTTTCGGCAAGCTGCTGGCCGCCGGGCTGGCCTGCACCCTGGGGATCCAGCTGTTCATCGTGGTCGGGGGAGTCACCAACCTGATCCCGCTGACCGGACTCACCACACCGTGGATGTCCTACGGCGGCTCGTCGCTGGTGGCCAATTACCTGCTGCTGGGCATCCTGGTCCGTATCTCGCACGCGGCCCGCCGCCCGATCATGAGTCCGGCCAGCCAGCAGCCCATCGCGGCGGCCAGCACCGAGGTGATCTCCAAGGCATGAACACCTCACTGCGACGCATCTCGGTGACGGTCATGGCGCTGATCGTCCTGCTACTGGCCAACGCCACCCTGACCCAGGTGTTCACCGCCGACGGGCTGCGCGCCGACCCCCGCAACCAGCGGGTGCTGCTCGACGAGTACTCCCGGCAGCGCGGCCAGATCTCCGCCGGCGGGCAACTGATGGCGTACTCGGTGTCCACCGACGGCCGGTACCGCTTCCTCCGGACGTATCCCAATCCCTTTGTCTACGCGCCCATCACAGGGTTCTACTCGCTGAGTTACTCCAGCACCGGACTCGAACGCGCCGAGGACACCGTGCTCAACGGCTCCGACCAACGGCTGTTCGGCCGGCGGCTGGCCGACTTCTTCACCGGACGCGATCCGCGCGGCGGCAACGTCGACACCACCATCGTGCCGCGGGTCCAACAAGCCGGCTGGGACGCCATGCAGCAGGGCTGCGGCGGACGGCCCTGCACCGGTGCCGTCGCCGCCATCGAACCGTCCACGGGGAAGATCCTGGCGTTGGTGTCCTCACCGTCGTTCGATCCCAACCTGCTGGCCTCCCACGACACGGCCAAGCAGAACCAGGCATGGGAGCAGCTGCGCGACGACCCCGGTTCACCGCTGACCAACCGCGCCATCTCCGAGCGCTACCCCCCGGGCTCCACCTTCAAGGTGATCACCACCGCCGCGGCGCTGCAGTCGGGTATCGACGTCGGTGACCAGTTCACCTCGCAGCCGTCCATCCCGCTGCCCGACAGCACCGCCACGCTGGAGAACTACGGCGGCACCCCGTGCGGGTCCGCGGCCACCGCGTCGCTGCAGGAAGCCTTCGCGCGGTCGTGCAACACCGCGTTCGTCCAACTGGGCCTGCGCCTCGGGTCGGAAGCCCTGCGCAACACCGCCTTGTCGTTCGGCCTGGACGAGCCGCCGCCGGCCATCCCGCTGCAGGTCGCCGAGTCCACCGTCGGCCCCATCACCGACCGGGCCGCTCTGGGTATGTCGAGCATCGGTCAGAAGGACGTCGCGATGACGCCGCTGCAGAACGCCGTCGTGGCCGCGAGCATCGCCAATGACGGTGTGACCATGCAGCCGTATCTGGTGGACAGCCTCAAGGGTCCCGATCTGGCCAACATCAGCACCACCGCCCCCACTCAGCAGCGGCGTGCGGTGTCGCCGCAGGTCGCGGCTAAACTGACAGATTTGATGGTCGCCGCCGAGCAGAACACACAGCAGAAAGGGGCGATTTCCGGCGTGCAGATCGCATCCAAGACCGGTACCGCTGAGCACGGTACCGACCCACGCAACACCCCGCCGCACGCGTGGTACATCGCCTTCGCCCCCGCGCAGGACCCCAAGGTCGCGGTCGCGGTGCTGGTGGAGAACGGTGGCGACCGGCTCGACGCGACAGGCGGAGCCGTCGCTGCGCCCATCGGTCGCGCCGTGATCGCCGCGGCATTGCAGGGAGGATCCTGATGAGCCCCCGAAGGCGACCCCGAGTGAGGATCGCAGCGAGGCGTCCGCTGAGGAAGAGGACCACTGCTTCGGAGCAAGGACCGGAGCGAAGGGGAGCCGAGCAATGAGCCCCCGCGTAGGAGTGACGCTTTCCGGCCGCTACCGCCTGCAGCGCCTCATCGCCACCGGCGGCATGGGCCAGGTGTGGGAGGCCGTCGACAGCAGGCTGGGCCGCCGGGTGGCCGTCAAGGTCCTCAAGGCCGAATACTCCTCGGACCCCGAATTCGTCGAACGCTTCCGGGCCGAGGCACGCACGGTCGCGATGCTGAACCACCCCGGGATCGCCAGCGTCCACGACTACGGCGAAACCGAGATGGACGGCGAGGGCCGCACCGCGTATCTGGTGATGGAACTCGTCAACGGGGAACCGCTGAACTCCGTCATCAAACGCACCGGCCGGCTGTCGCTGCGCCACGCGTTGGACATGCTCGAGCAGACCGGCCGCGCCCTCCAAGTCGCGCACACCGCCGGCCTGGTGCACCGCGACGTCAAACCGGGCAACATCCTCATCACGCCCACCGGGCAGGTGAAGCTCACCGACTTCGGTATCGCCAAAGCCGTCGACGCGGCTCCGGTCACCCAGACCGGCATGGTGATGGGCACCGCACAGTACATCGCCCCGGAGCAGGCCCTGGGCCACGACGCCACCGCGGCCTCCGACGTGTACTCGCTGGGAGTCGTTGGCTACGAAGCTGTTTCGGGCAAGCGCCCGTTCACCGGTGACGGCGCCCTGACCGTGGCGATGAAGCACATCAAGGAGACCCCCGCGCCGTTGCCGGCGGACCTGCCACCGAATGTGCGCGAGCTCATCGAGATCACCTTGGTGAAGAACCCCGGGATGCGTTACCGCAGCGGCGGACCGTTCGCCGACGCAGTCGCCGCGGTCCGTGCCGGCCGGCGGCCACCGCGACCCAACCAGGCTCCGCAGATCGGCCGCGCCGCACCTGCCGCCATCCCGGGATCCTCACCGCGGCTGCCCGCGGGCCCGCCGACCGGGGTGCGCGCCACCGGCGCCAGGCAACGACCCGCCTCCGGCAGTCACCGTCCGCCGCCCGCCCGGCGCACGTTCTCCAGCGGACAGCGCGCGCTGTTGTGGGCGGCCGGGGTGCTGGGCGCGCTGGCCATCGTGATCGCCGTGCTGATCGTGGTGAATGCCCGCAATGACGGCCTCGATCAGCAACAGACTCCGCCGACGGTCACCGACACCGTGACCCCGCCGCCACCGGGGGAGACCGGTGGTACCGAACCCGCGCCCGCCACTCCGTCGAATTGGACTCCGGGCGCGGTGACCGGTAATCCTGGAGAAAAGCCAGGACAGTCCAGCTTCCTGGCCACCACCTGGCCTGAGCGTGGGCTGACCGCCCACGGCGAGCCACCTGACGAGATAAAGCGATGACTACCCCTGAGCTGCTGTCCGGGCGCTACGAGCTCGGTGAGATCCTCGGTTTCGGCGGCATGTCCGAGGTGCACCTGGCCCGCGACACCCGCCTACACCGTGACGTCGCGGTGAAGGTGCTGCGCGCCGACCTGGCCCGCGATCCCAGCTTCTACCTGCGATTCCGCCGGGAAGCGCAGAACGCGGCCGCGCTGAACCACCCGGCGATCGTGGCCGTCTACGACACCGGCGAGGCCGAAACCGCGACGGGTCCGCTGCCGTACATCGTGATGGAGTACGTCGACGGCGTGACGCTGCGCGACATCGTGCACAACGACGGCCCGATGCCGCCGAAACGCGCCATCGAAGTGATCGCCGACGCCTGCCAGGCCCTGAACTTCAGCCACCAGCACGGCATCATCCACCGCGACGTCAAACCCGCGAACATCATGATCAGCAAGTCCGGCGCGGTGAAGGTGATGGACTTCGGCATTGCCCGCGCGCTGGCCGATTCGCACAGCGTCACCCAGACCGCCGCGGTGATCGGGACGGCGCAGTACCTGTCACCCGAGCAGGCCAAGGGCGATTCCGTCGATGCCCGTTCCGATGTCTATGCGCTGGGCTGTGTGCTGTACGAGATCCTGACCGGCGATCCGCCGTTTGTCGGCGACTCGCCCGTCGCGGTGGCCTACCAGCACGTCCGCGAGGACCCGGTGCCGCCGTCGGCCCGCAACGCCGAACTCTCGCCGGAACTCGACGCCGTGGTGCTCAAGGCGCTGGCCAAGAACCCCGACAATCGTTACCAGTCGGCCGCGGAGATGCGCGCCGACCTGGTCCGCGTGCATTCCGGCGAGCGCCCCGAGGCGCCCCGGGTGTTCACCGACGCCGAGCGGACGTCGTTCCTGAGCGCGCCGGTGGCCCGGGAGCACGACGCCACCGATCAGCTGCCGAGGCAGGCCGAGCACCGGTACGCCGAGCCACCCGAGGACCGCTCCAAGGGTTCGGTGGCCCGGTGGGTGGTCGCCGTCGCGGTGCTGGCCGTGCTGACGGTGCTCGTCACGCTGGCCATCAACTTCTGGGGTGGGGAGACCCGTGAGGTCCAGGTCCCGGACGTGACGGGGCAAGCTCAGGACGACGCCATCGTGGTGTTGCAGAACGCCGGTTTCCGCACCCGCACAAACCGCCAGCCCGACAACGAAGTGGCACCGAACCTGGTCATCAGCACCGACCCGGCCGCCAGCAGCTCGGTGGCGGCGGGCGACGAGATCACCGTCAACATCTCCACCGGCCCGGAGCAGCGGTCGGTGCCCGACTGCCAGGAGGGCACCACCTACGAGGACTGCGTGACCAAGCTGCGGGATGCCGGCTTCAGCCGCTTCACTCGCACCACGTCGGTGTCCACACCTGAGCTCAAAGACAAGGTGCTGCAGACCAACCCGCCGGCCAATCAGACCTCGGCGATCACCAACCAGATCATCATCGTCATCGGGTCCGGTCCGGGTAGCAAGCCGGTGCCGGATTGTTCCGGTCTTAGCGGCGATGACTGCCGGGCGCTGCTGACCCAGTCCGGGTTCTCGAACACCCTGCAGGTGGATGTCGACAGCACCCAGCCGCCGGGGACGGTGCTGCGCACCAATCCACCCGCCGGCACCAACGTCCCGGTGACCGACGTGATCCAGATCCAGGTGTCGCGCGGCAACCAGTTCGTCATGCCAAACCTGCGCGGGCAGTTCTGGGACGATGCTCGGCCGCTGTTGCAGTCGCTGGGGTGGACGGGCAACCTGGTCAAACTCCCGAATGCACAGAACAGCGGGGTTCCCACCAACGGGGTGGTGACCCAGGACCCGGCCGCCGGTGAGGCGCTGCGGTTCGACGCGTCGATCTCGCTCAGCTTCGCGCAGTAGCCGCGGCCACCGCGTCGGCCACTTCGGTCTCCAGCCGGCGCACCAGCGTCTCCTCGGGGGCTTCGCCGCAGGCGGCCAGCCAGTTCGCCAGCATGCGGTGCCCGCCCTCGGTGAGGATCGACTCCGGGTGGAACTGCACCCCATGGATCGGCAGCGCGGTGTGCCGCACACCCATCACCACACCGCCGCGGGTGCGGGCCGTGACCTCGAGTTCGGCCGGCATGGTCTCGGGCAGGATGGTCAGCGAGTGGTACCGGGTGGCGGTGAACGGATCCGGCAGCCCTTCGAACACCCCGACATTGGTGTGGAACACGGTGCTGGTCTTGCCGTGCAGCAGTTCGGGTGCCCGGTCGACGGTGCCGCCGAAGGCCACCCCGATGGCCTGGTGGCCGAGGCACACTCCGAGCAGGGGTGTCTGGGCGTCGGCGCAGGCGCGGACCAGGGGGATCGACGCGCCGGCCCGCTCGGGGGTGCCGGGGCCCGGGCTGAGCAGCACCCCGTCGAACTCCGCGGCGGCCTTCTCGATCAGCGAGTCGGACCCCAGGTGCTCGTCATCGTTGCGCCAGACCTCCGCGGACACCCCGAGCTGACCGAGGTACTGCACGAGGTTGAACACGAAGCTGTCGTAATTGTCGACGACGAGGACACGCACCGTGACAGGCTACCTGGCGTTTTGCGGTTCGCGGTGGGGGAGTGGGCCCGCTCGGGCTCGCCGGGATCCCCAGGACGATCAGGCCCCCGTCAGTAGCTGATCGGGCCGGTGGGCTGGGCGTAGCGCATCCGCAGCGGTTCGTTGTGCCCGACGATGTTGATCTCGTCCTGCACCTGCTCGGTGTAGCCGAGCCCGAACCGCACCACGTACTGCTTGTACAGCGTCACCAGCGGTGCGTCGGCCAGCGCGGATTGCATGGCCGAGACGTTGCCGACCGCCATGATCGTGTACGGCGGGCTGTAGGTGCGACCGTTCAACAGCAACGTGTTGCCCACACACCGGGGCGCCGAGGTACCGATGATCCGTTGATCCTGCATCTGGATGGCTTCAGCGCCGGCCGTCCACAGCGCGTTCAGCACGGCCTGGATGTCCTGCTGGTGCACCACCAGGTCGTCGGGGGAGGCGTCGCGGGGAAACCGGCCGTTGGCGTCGCGCTGAGCGTCGGTCAAGGTGATGATCAGCCCCGGGCCCTGCACGGCGTCCACCCCGGCTTCGTCGGAGAGTTCCGCCGCGCGGGCCTGCATGGCGGCCAGTGCGCGATCGGAGGAACCGCCGTGGGTGTTGTCGATCGCCGAGGCCAGGTCGTCGCGCTGGGCGCTGAGCCGGTCCACTGATCGCTGGGACTGCCGCACCAGGTCGACCAGGCGCGGCGAATCACTGCGGCGGATCTCGTCGCCTCCTGACACGCCGTGGGTGGCGGCCAACAACAGCCCGGCCAGCAGGCAGACCACCGGCACACCCCAGCGCCAGGCACCGGCCCGGGTGGTGGACGTGTCGTTTTTCATGTGGTCCTCCCCGCTCGGGAATTCTCGGGTACGGGCTCGGCTGGGCTAGGCTCGGTCAGGTCCTATCCATCGTCGCACCCGTTTGACCGCCCCACGAAGGTAACCATGCCCAAGTCCAAGGTTCGCAAGAAGAACGACTTCACCGTCAACCCGGTCAGCCGCACGCCGGTCAAGGTGAAAGCCGGGCCGTCACCGGTGTGGTTCGTGGTGTTTTTCATCAGCCTGATGCTCATCGGACTGGCCTGGCTGCTGGTGTTCCAGCTCGCGTCCTCGGAGTTGCAGTGGATGGCCGATCTGGGTCCGTGGAACTACGCAATTGCTTTTGCCTTCATGATCACCGGTCTTTTGCTGACGATGCGGTGGCGCTGACCTCCCACGCAGACTCTCTGAACTCGAACCCGTCGGAACTGGCCGGCCAGATCGGCAACGATCCGGCCGCCAATCACACGCGTGTTATTCATCCCCATTGTGGATAGCACTTGTGGATAACTTCGTCTGCAGTGGTGAGGCACCCTATGAATGCCGTCCAGCAAACTAGTTGGGGCCCTCGTACGGCCGGAGTCGCAGCTCTGGGCCTTGCCGGTCTGGTGATGGCTATCGCGTGTGTGACTCTGATCACAGACGCGCCCGGCCGGTTCCTCACCGGGGTTGCCGCAGTGGGTCTGATTGTGTTTGCAAGCTTCTCGTGGCGCGCGCGCCCGAAACTAGCAATCACCGCCTCCGGGCTGGAGATCCGCAACTGGCTGTCGACCAGGCATCTGCAGCGCTCCGACATCGCGCTGATCAGGATCACCGAGTTCCGGCGAATCGGCCGGAAAGTCCAACTCCTGGAGATCGAGTCCACCGACGAGCGGCTACACGTCTTCACCCGCTGGGATCTGGGGACCAACCCGCTCGAGGTGCTCGACGCGTTGACAGCCGCCGGCTACACCCGCTGAAAAGCACAGCGGCGCACCGACCACCGCAGTGGTCAGCGCGCCGCCGACGTCCGTCAGGACGACATCAAGAAATGGTGATCGACTCGATGACCACCGGCTCGGTGGGACGGTCGTTACGATCGGTCGCGGTGGTGGCGATGGCGTCGACCACCTTCTGCGACTCGGGGTCGACAACCTCACCGAAGATGGTGTGCCGGCGGTTCAGGTGCGGAGTCTGGCCCACGGTGATGAAGAACTGCGAGCCGTTGGTGCCCGGGCCTGCGTTGGCCATGGCCAGCAGATACGGCTTGTCGAACTGCAGTTCCGGATGGAACTCGTCGGCGAACTTGTAGCCCGGTCCGCCGCGGCCGGTGCCGGTGGGGTCACCACCCTGGATCATGAAGCCCTCGATGACGCGGTGGAACACCGCACCGTCGTAGAACGGGCCGGAGGCACTGCCCGACGCGTTCTCCGTCGAGTACTCCTTGGTGCCCTGAGCCAGCCCGACGAAGTTCGCGACGGTCTTGGGGGCGTGGTTACCGAACAGCGCGATCTTGATGTCGCCACGATTGGTGTGCAGCGTTGCAGTGGCGGTCTGAATGGAGCTAGTCACGGTTTCACAGTCTGCCACTGCCGGATGAACGCTCCGGTGGGACCCACTGCCTGCCCGCATCGGACCCGTGTGCTTGCCGTTGATGGCAGGCTCTAAAGTCCGTGCTGACCGTCGCAGAGAGGCATTCCATGACTTCCAAGACCGACTCCCGCTTGACCCCGCGCCAGCGTCTGGGCCGCGGCCTCGCCCACACCGCCGTGGGTCCCGTCGACATCGCCCGCGGCGCCGTAGGCCTGAGCGCACAATCGGTGTCTGCCACCGCCGCCAGTGTCCGGCAGCAGTACCGCAAGAGCCGGCTGCGCAAGGAGCTGGCCGCCGCGCAGGACGTCATCCAGGGCACAGTGGCCCGCGAGCTCAGCGCCGCCCAGGCAGTGGTCGCCACCTTGCCCGCCGCGATCCAGGACGCCCGCAAGCCCCGTCGGCGTCCCCGCCTGCTGGTGCTCGCCGGCGCCGGTGTCGCGGTACTGGGAGTGGGCGCGGTGGCCTTCTCGGTGATCCGCCGCACGCGCCAGCCCGAACCTTCGCCGCTGCCGCCCAGCGTGCAGGTCGAACCCCGGCCCTAGCCGGTCAGCGCGCAGCCGGGGTCGGCGATGCTGCGGAGATCCGCGCCCAGGGCAGGATGGCGCACGCCGCCAGCACCAGCCCGGCGCCGGCCCATTGCGGCCTGGCCAGTGACTCACTGAGGAACAGTGCCGCCGCGAGCACTCCGACCACCGGTTCCAGCAGGCTCAGCAGGCTGCCCGCGACCGGGCCCAGCGCCCGCACCGCCAGATACGCACCGCCGATTCCCAGCGGGACGATGACCGCCCCCTGGACAAGGATCGACCCCCACCCGGCCGGGGTGAAGCTCCATGCCGGCGGGAAGAAGAGAAGACCGACGCCGGCCGCAGCCGCCGCTCCGAGTGAGGTCAGGGCCGTGGCGGTCACCACGCTGGTGCGCCGCAGGCAGGGCTCGCCTATCAGGTAGTACGCGGCATATCCGGCGGCGCACACCAGTGCCAGCGCGACACCCGACCCCACGACGGTGCCACCCCCGGCACCGGCGACAAGAGCGATGCCGGCGACCATCACCCCGCATACCAACCACGTCCGGATGTGCGGCATCGACCTGGTCAGCACCGCGCTGGCGACAAGCACAAACACGGGCGACACATGCGCCAGGACAACGGCGATCTGGGCTCCGGTGAGGTCGATCGCCGCGAAGAAGCAGAGCAGCTGGATCGCAAAGAGCGGGCCGCACACACCCGCCAGCACGGCGCCGTCACGCCAGGAGATCCGGAGGCGTCCGGTCGCGGCCGCGATGACCAGCAGCAGGATTCCGCCGATCAGGCTGCGCAGGAACACCATCACCGTCGGCGTCACCGCACCTGCGTACCCGATGGCGGCGACGGTGGGCGTCAGCCCGTACGCCAGCGCGGAGACCACACCACCGGCCCAGGCCGCACGCCGCAGGCGGTGCTGCCGGTGGGAGACCGGCTCTGGCGACGCGATGGGCTTCGGCAGCCGGGCAGTCACTCGCCCAGTACCGGCGGGGCCGACCGGTACGTCACCGGGGTGAGCGAGAACTCGATCGGGTTGCGCACCGTGCGCACCGGGGATCCCGGTATCACCGCTTCGGGTGCCAGCCCCAGAGCGACGGCCGCTTCGAACGCCTCGGCAATCGAATTGACCGGTCCTGCAGGCACTCCCACTTCGGTGAGCCGAGCGGTCCATTCCGGGGCGGTGGCGGTGCGCAGGGCGGCGGTGAGCAGCTCGATCAGCTCGGCACGGTGTCCCACCCGCGCGGCGTTGGTGACGAAGCGGGGATCCTGCGCCCATTCCGGGTGGCCGAGCACCCCGGCCAGGGCGGCGAACTGTTTGTCGTTACCGACGGCCAACGCGATGGGCCGGTCGGCGGTATCGAAGGTCTCGTACGGCGCAATGCTGGGGTGGCGGTTGCCCATCGCGATGGGCTGGGCATCGGCGCCCAGATAGGCGCAGGCCTGGTTGGTCAGTGCCGACAGCAGCGACGGCAGCAGGGCGGTGTGTACCTGCTGGCCCTCACCGGTGCGGTCCCGGTGCCGAAGAGCGGCAAGGATTCCCGTGGCCGCGTGCAGGCCGGTGATGATGTCGACGACGGCCACGCCCACCTTGGTGGGGGTGGTGGCGTCGGGGCCGGTGATGCTCATCAGGCCGCCCATCGCCTGTACCAGCAGGTCGTACCCGGGCAGTGCCGCCCCGGCTCCAGCTCCGAAGCCGGTGATCGAGCAGTACACCAGCCCCGGGAACTCCCCTCGCAAGTCCTGGTAGCCGAGTCCGAAGCGTTCCATGGTGCCGACCCGGAAGTTCTCCACCAACACATCTGCCTTGGCGACGATTTCCCGGGCCGCAGCGATGCCGCCGGCGGTGAACAGATCGAGCACGACCGAGGACTTGTTTCGGTTCACCGAGTTGAAATACGTTGCTGTGCCTTGAGAGTCATAGGGCGGGCCCCAGGACCGGGTGTCATCGCCGAGCCCGGGCCGCTCGATCTTGATGACCTCGGCGCCCATGTCCGCCAGCATCATGGTGGCATACGGACCGGCCAGCACCCGGGAGAAGTCGGCGACGACCACGCCGTCCAGCGCGCCGCTCATCGTCCGGTGGCTTTGAGGTAGACGGTGGTGGCCGTGGTGAAGAACTCCCTGGCGGCCTCGCCCTGCTCACGCGGACCCAGGCCGCTGCGTCCGTTGCCGCCGAAGGGAACATGCGGGTCGGCCCCGGCTGTCTCGGAATTGATGTGCACCATACCGGCTTTCACCTCGTCGAGGGCTTCGAGCACGTCGGACAGCGCATTGCCGAAGATCGCCACCGACAACGCATAAGGTCCCTGGCCGGCATACTCTAGCGCCTGCGCCAGCCCGTCGGCCCGCAGGACCGCCAGCACCGGCCCGAACAATTCGTCGGTCCACAGCTCGTCATCGGGTGAGTCCAGCTCCACCACCGTCGGTGCGCAGTAGTGCCCGGCAGTGATGTCAGGAGCAGCCACCTGTGCGATCGTGCGGGCACCGCCGTCGGCCGCCCGCGCCAGTGCCGCGCTCACCCGGTCCCGGGCCGCCGCCGAGATGACGGGCCCGACGTAGGTACGGTCGTCCTCGGGATCACCGACCACCAGCGCACTCAAGCGGTTTCGCAAGCGGTCCAGGAAATCGTCGGCGATCGCGGTGTGCAGCACCAGCCGCGAGGTGGCCGTGCACTTCTGCCCGGCCGATCGGAAAGCACCAGAGACCACCGCCTCCACAGCGGTATCGAGGTCGGCGTCGGCCAGCACCACCGCGGCGTTCTTGCCCCCCATCTCGGCTTGTACGGGGATCCCTCGCGCGGCGCACCTGGCCGCGACGTCGAGGCCCACCACGGTGGAGCCGGTGAACGTCACCGCGTCGACGCCGGGATGCGCGATCAAGGCTTGGCCCACCTCCTGCTCGCCGTGGACCAACGACAGCACACCCGGCGGCAGGCCGGCCTCCGCGAGCGCCCCCATCAACAGCCCGGCCGTGGCGGCCACCGATGTCGGCGGCTTCCACACCACTGTGTTGCCGTAGACCAGTGCCGGTGCGATCTTCCACGCCGGGATGGCGATCGGGAAGTTGAACGGACTGATCACCGCGACGACGCCCAGCGGGCGCCGCTCGACCAGGATCCGCTCACCGGCGCGCGGCGATGCGTACTGTTTGCCGGTAACCGCGTCGGCGCGGTGGGCGTGGTACCGCAGAACCTGTGCGGCGCGGGCGATCTCGCCACGTACCTCGCCGACGGGTTTTCCCGATTCGCGGGCGATCAGCACCTGCCACTCGTCGAGGTGGGTGTCGACGATGCCGGCCGCCCGCAGCAGATGGCCGGCGCGCTCGTGGATCGGGGCCCGGCGCCAGGAGCGGGCCGACTCGGCGGCGCGGCCGACCGCGGCGTCGACCTGGTCACCGGAGGCGTGGCAACCGGCGCCCACGATCACCGCCGGATCGTGCGGACTGGTACTGGTGTGTTCCGCACCCTGGCCCGCCACCCATCTTCCACCGATGTGGTTGTGCAGAGTGATCACCCGCGGAACGCCCCGATACCGGTCAGCTGCTCACCGATGATCAGACTGTGCATCTCGCTGGTGCCCTCGTAGGTCAGCACCGATTCCAGGTTGTTGGCGTGCCGCAGGGGGGAGTACTCGAGGGTGATCCCACTGGCGCCCAACAATGTTCGGCATTCCCGTGCGATCGCCAGCGCTTCCCGCACATTGTTGAGCTTGCCCAGGCTGACCTGCTGATGGCGCAGTGTGCCCGCGTCCTTGAGTCGGCCCAGGTGCAGAGCCAGCAGCATTGCCTTACCGAGCTCGAGTGTCATGTCGGCGAGTTTCTGCTGGGTCAGCTGATAGGCGGCCAGCGGCTTGTCGAACACCTCACGGTGCGCCACGTACTCCAGGGTCTGTTCCAGGCTGTCACGGGCGGCCCCGAGAGCGCCGAAGGCGATGCCGAAGCGGGCCTCGTTCAGGCACGACAGCGGCCCACGCAGGCCATCGGCCTCCGGCAGCATCGCCGATCCCGGCAGCCGCACCGCGTCGAGCACCAGCTCGGAGGTGATCGAGGCGCGCAGGGACAGCTTGCGGTGAATGTCGTTGACCGTGAAGCCCGGCGTGCCCGCCGGCACCAGGAAACCGCGGACCCCGTCGTCGGTCTGAGCCCAGACCGTGGCCACGTCGGCAATGGAACCGTTGGTGATCCACATCTTCGTGCCGTTGAGGATCCAGTCGGAGCCGTCCCGTTTTGCGTTGGTGCGCATTCCCGCCGGATTGGAGCCGAAGTCCGGCTCGGTGAGCCCGAAGCAGCCGATCGCCTCGCCGGTGGCCAGCCGGGGCAGCCACTCCTGCTTCTGCTCCTCGGATCCCCACCGGTGGATGGAGTACATCGACAGCGACCCCTGCACCGACACCAGGCTGCGCAGACCGCTGTCGCCGGCCTCCAGCTCCAGGCAGGCCAGCCCGTAGGCCACCGCGCTGGTACCTGCGCACCCGTAGCCCTGCAGATGCATGCCGAGCAGCCCCAGCGCGCCCGCCTCGGTGGCGATCTCGCGGGCCAGTGTGCCCGACTCGAACCATCCCGTGATGTTCGGGCGCAGCCGCTCGTCGACGAACCGCCGTACGGTGGCGGCGATTTCACGTTCCTCATCGGACAGCTGTGCGGCGATGTCGAACAGTTCCAGCGGTGCGGTCATCGGGTGGTTGCCTTTCCATGGATGGTGTGCAGAGCGGGTAGGACACGCGCGGTGACCTCGAGCAGCAGGTCGGCGTCCCGGCGGGAGAATGGCAGCGGTGGGCGGATCTTCACGGCGGTGGCGCCCAGCCCAGCCGAGCCGACCAGCACCCGGTTCTCCCGGAACTGGTTGATCAGGAAGTCGGCGCCGCGGGCATCGGGACGGCCGTCGGCGTCGACGACGTCCATACCGAGGAACAAACCGACCCCTCGCACATCACCGATGAAAGGGTGCTCGGCCGTCAACTCGCGCAGATGCGTCCCCAGGTAGGCCCCGACCGTGTCGGCGTTGGCCACCAGAGCCTCATCCTCGATCACGTCGAGCACGGCGGCGGCAGCCGCGATGGCCACCGGGTTGCCCCCGAAGGTGTTGAAGTAGCGGATCTCGGCGCCGAAGCGCTCCAACAGTTCGGGCCGCGCGACGGTGGCGGCGATCGGAATGCCGTTGCCCATGGGCTTTCCGAGGACCACCAGGTCCGGTACCAGGCCGTGCCGGCTGAAGCCCCACATGCCGGTCCCGGTTCGTCCGAAACCGGGCTGTACCTCGTCGGCGATGTACACACCGCCGGCCGCGCGCACCACGTCCGCGGCACCGGCGAGGAAGCCGGCGGGATCGGCGACCACCCCATCGGAGGACAGGATCGAGTCGGCGATGAACGCCGCCACACCGTGGCCATGGCGCTGCAGATCGGCCACCGCGGCGGCGACCGCGGCGGGGAACTGCGTCGCGACTTTGCCCGGTGGAAACCGGTGCGGTGCAGGCACTGTGCGAACATCGCCACCAAGGGGCTGCGACGCACCCAGCGACGGTGAGATGGCGGCTGCGGCGGCCGTGGTGCCGTGGTAGGCATTCTCTGTCACGATCACCCCGGTTCCCGAGCGCCCGTGACGCGCGATCCGCAGCGCCAGGTCCACGGCTTCGCTGCCCGTACAGGTGAACATCACGTTGCCCAGCGCATCGGGGAAGGTGTTCAGCAGCCTTTCTGCGTAATCCACGATGTCGGCGCCGAGGTAGCGGGTGTGGGTGTTGAGGGCGGTGGCCTGTCGGTGCTGGGCCTCGACCACTCGCGGATGGCAGTGGCCGACGGCGGGCACGTTGTTGTAGGCGTCCAGGTACTCCACGCCGTCGCTGTCGTACAACCGCGTTCCGCTACCCCGCACCACGTGCACGGGGTCTCGGTAGAACAGCCGGTAGGCCGGGCCCAGTGCGCGTGCCCGCCGCGCGCGCAGCGTGTCCTGATCCACTGTTGTGCTGGTCATGACAGTGCACACCTCCTGAGGAGTTCATCGGTCACCGCAGTGGGGTCGGCGGCTTCGAGTACCTCGAGGCGGTGCCAGGCTGATGCGATGTTGCGCAGGATGTAGTCGTTGTTGTCCGGGAACCGCGCCGCCCGCCACGTCGCGATGGTGATCGCGGTGAGCACCCGTGCCACCAACAGGTGGTACAGCAGTTCGATCTCGTTGTCGTTCAACGGGGTCCGGGTGTGGTAGCCGAGGATCACGTCGGTGGCCGCACCCAGGGCGGTCTCGCCGTCCACCTCGCTGGGGTGACCGACGTGGTAGGACGCGGCGACGGCCAGGTCGACCACCCGGGGTGCCGATACGGCATCGCCGAAGTCCACCAGGGCCACCGTCGGCGGGTCGCCGGCCTCGACCAGGATGTTGTCCGGGTTGGCGTCGTTGTGGATCACCTGTCTGGGCAGGTCGGCCAACCGCACAGCGCCGTCGCCGAGGAAACGCTCGAAACCGGCGCGCAGCGCGTCCGCGCCGGGCAGCGGCGGATTGTCGTCGATCAGTTCTCGGGTGCGGTGCGCCTGCTGGAGGTCCCACAGCAACGCGGTGTCGGCGCCCTCATGAGCGAAACCGTCCAGTGCGCAATCCAATTCGGCAATAGTGGTTCCGAGCCGACGGGGCAGGCCACGCTGCGGCTGCGCCTGCCTGAGCACGACGCCAGGGGAGAAGGTGGTCATCCGCACGGCGCGTCCGGCGGCCGGACCGTGGGTGAGCCAGACATGGGTGCGTCCGCCTTCGGTGGGCACCACGGTGGGCACCGCGACCGGGCTCTCGGCCAGGTGCGTCAGGATGGCGCTCTGGAATTCGGTGACCACCGGGGCCTCCGCGCCGTGCGCGACTTTGAGCATCCAGACACCCCGGTCGGACCGCACCCGGAAATTGTCGTCGCGTTCGCCGGAAAGCCGGTCCACAACGGCGTTCACGCCGTACTGCTCTCGGACGATCGTTGCGGCGTCCTCGAGGTCGACGCGGCCTCCCGCGTCAGTGAGCACCGCGTGCGGTGACGGGAGGTCAGCTGCGGTGCCGAGGTTCTGCGGTGTCACGGGTGATGAACCAATCTGTGCGAAAGTGCGGGAAGGACCAGCAGGCGCGAGGGCTGTGGTCGCAAAGCCTGCTGTGATGATGCCGCCGAGGCGGTAGCCGGTGCTTTGTCGTGAAGTCAAGAAGTACTGACTAGATTTGAAAGATGTCCAATTCGGAGAAAGCGATTCCCTACGGGGTGAGGCCGACACTCAATCGGCTGCTGGCCGAGCCGGACCTGGAGCTTCGCCTGCTCGCCGGCAGCACCGCACGCGCGGACCGCACCATGCAGGGCATCCACCTCACCGAGGTGCTCGACGTCGACAAGTGGCTGGCCGAAGGCTGGGTCATGATGACCACCGGCTTTCAACTGCAACGCGATCCGCAGGCCCAACGCACGCTGATCCGGACGCTCGACGGCATCAACGCCACCGGCCTTGGGTACTGCGTGGACGTGGTGACCCGGCATGTGCCGTCGGCCCTGCTGGACGAGGCGCGCCGTCTCAACTTCCCGCTGTTCGCCATGCCGCTGCACATCAAGGCGCGTGACGTGGCCACCCGCGCCAACCGGATGATCCTGGCCAATGACGACACCTTGTTCCGCCAGGCGCAGGCCACCCAGGACCTGTTCTTCGAACATTTCGAGATCAGCGGTACCTCGGACTGGCTTCCGGAGCGGCAACTGGTGGCGAATCTCGCGGCGTTCCTTGACCTTCCGGTTCAGTTCCATCCGAGCGACGGGTTGTCGATGGCCGCCAGTGATCCGGTGGCCCGGATGCTGCTGACCGCACCCACCCACGCGCCGATCAAACAGCGCAGCGGCGACGACGACCTGCTGATCGTCCCGGCGCGCGTCGGCGCCATCTTCGTCGGCTGGGTGGTGGTCACCGTGCCGCGGGAGATCAGTACCGGCCAAGTGGCGTTGAACACCACCATCGCCGTGGCGCGCCTGGTGGCACTGGCGGTCGTCAGCCGGAAGCGGCCGGCCACCTCGGATCGCGCTGTGCGACAGGAGGTCATGGGTCAGCTGCTCTCCCCCGGCCGCACCGCCGAGGGCGTCAATCCGATGCGCCGCCTCGACGGCGCCGGGACTCTCAGTGCCCTCCAGGATCTCGGCTTCCGGCCCGGCGAACCCGTCCGGGGCTGCGTTCTGCAACGCCGCGACGGCGAGGCCGACCGCCGTCGTGACACCCTGTTCGACAACGCCGTCGAAGCACTGCACCGTACCGGGGCTCCGTACGCCTTCCTGACGACGGACGCCTCGATGGTGGTCATGGCGCAGATGCCCCTCGAGGACCTGCTCGCCGTCCTCGCCGAGACCGGGTGCGACGTCGGTGTCGGCGGTGAGGTGGCCAGCGTGGTGGATCTGGCGCGGTCGGTCGAACAGGCCAACAGCGTCCTCCAGATGGGAGACCCGCTGACCCGCGATCGCACCAAACCACGCTGTCTGGTGTTCGACGATCTTCCGCTGTCCGCGTGGATGGTTCACCACCACACCGGTGGCCACGACCGCGCCCACCGCGAACTCGCCGTGCTGCGTTCCCATCCCGCGGTGTTCGAGACCGTGGTCACCTATTTCGAGACCGGCATGGATGTCGCGCGATGCGCCGACAAACTGTTCATACATCCCAATTCCGTCCGCTATCGGCTCAGCAAGGCCGAGGAGTACTTGCACGCGTCACTGCACGATCCCGCCGTGATCGCCGATCTGTACCTGGCGATGCGGCTCTGCGGCGACCTCTGACCATCAGCCGGCGATACCCGTGGGAGTGGACTCCCCGACAGTCTTCGGAACCGGGTCACCGATCGGCCGGTAGTAGCGGCCCTTGGTGAGGAAAGCCATGACCGGCACTATCACGAAGGCTATGGCCCCGGAAACAAAGGGGGCCCACGTCATTCCGGCAGGGCCGGCGATGCCGAATGCCAGCGGCACCGACACCAGCAGGGCGACACCCACAGCGGTGAGACCCACCGGATTGAACGCGGGCAGTTCGTCTTTGCGGTAGGGCGAGGAGTCATCTGTGAGCTTCAGGACCCGCCGCACGATCGCCATGTGTGCCACCACAGCCATCACCCAGGCGATGATGAACACCGCCTCGAAGGTCAGCACCTGGTTCAGCCGGGAGTAGATGTCACCGAACATCAGCGCGGTGCCGAGCACGGCGGTCAGCACCACCCACCAGTGGCGGCCGGGTGAGAAGTTGAACAGCCGCCGGAACAGCGTGGCGTAGACGATCGAACCCGAATAGACATTGGTGACGTTGATGCGGATCTGCGTGATGATGACGAACAGCACACCCCACACACCCATGATCGCTGTCAGATAGATTCCGGGGTCGGACTGCCCGAACCGCAGTGTCAGCCAGCCGCCCAGGATCGTACAGCCGCCGAAAGTCAGGGCCTGCGCCAGGAATCCGACCAGGAAAGCACCGGAGTTCTTGCGCTTGGGCGGGATGAACCGGCCGAGGTCGGCAGAGATGGTCACCTGTGACACGACCGCCAAAGCGGCGGCGAGAACCTGGATCAGACCTGGGCCTGCGGCCGCCGAGAAGCTGCCGTCACCCTCGTAGCTCCAGAAGTCGACAGTCGAGTCGGTCCGTGCCGCCATCCAGATCGTCACTCCGAGGAACACTGCATAGATGGGCAGCGTCACCCACATCAGCACGTTCATCAGTCGCATGCCGTACCAGGTCAGCGGAATGAAGATCAGACCGCTGACCAGATAGATCGACCACTTCGGGATCGACGGCCACTGCGCATGGATGGCGTTGGCCATGATGGCGCCCTCGAACGCGAAGAACATCAGGAACGTGAGGGTGTAGATCAGTGAGGTGACCGCTGAGCCCAGGTAACCGAAACCCGAACTCCGGCTGAGCAAGTCGGCTCCCAGGCCGGTCTCTGATGCGCGGCGGCACCAGAAGAATGCCAGGCCCCCGATCACCAGCGAGGCGATGATCATGCCGACCACCAGGTTCTTGGTGCCGTAGGTGTAGACGAGCGTGCCACCCCAGGACAGGAAGAACATCGCGGTGGTGATGCCGAACATGACGCCGAACAAGGAGACCGTGCTCCACGTCCGGTATTCGAGCGGGACGCGGTCCTGGGCGTAGTCCTCCCGATACTCGCCCCAGTCCGTGGAGTCGGTGGTCTGTCCTGTTTCAGGCATGGTGGTACTCATGAATGTGCCTATCTGTCTGGTGGGTGGGGCCGGGCAAGTCAGCCGGCGCGCAGCTTCTGGGTTGCTGGTATGTCGACAGCGAGCGCTTCGGTGAGCTCGTCGGAGGTGAACACCACGCCGTAGACGTCGCGCGCCCGCTCGAAGGTGATGAACTGGGCGAGCACGTCCTCGCGGACCAATTCGACTTCACGTTCGCGGGGGTCGCCGTAGCCGCCGCCGCCAGAAAGGCGGTGGCCCAGGCATTCCCCGGGCTCCAGTTGCACGTCACCGATGGGCGCGACGTCCTTCTCGATACCGTCGACGGTCGTCATGAACGGTTCCGACGGTGCTGCGTCGGTGCCGCCGCACACGCCCCGCGGCGGGAACACCACCCCGTCGGTGGCATAGAACGCACTCATCGGCGCGTCCTTGGGTCCGAACCGAAGCACCGTGCCGGGTGCACCGCGCCGCCGCCCCGCGCCCTCGGAGTCCGGACGAATCCGTAGTTCCTCCACCCGAATCGGGTACTTCTGCTCGTCGATCTCGATGCTGTCGCGGAACATCAGGCCGTTGGTCACCGAGTTGCCGTAGGTGATCCAGCCGTCGATATCGGCGTTGGCCGGGCCGCCCTGCGAGCCGAGGAACACCTGGTTGATGTAGGGCTCCCGGCTGCCGTGGCGCCGGTCGGTGCCCGAGATCACCGAAAAACCCGCTCCGACACTGCAGGAACCCTCGGCAAGACCCTGCCCCGGCCAGTTGTCGGCGAACGTTTTCTGCGTGGTCATCACCAACCGTTCCCCGAGGTTGGTGGTGGCCACCGACGTCGAATGGGGGAACGTGGGGATCCCCACGATCGCGCCTTCGCGCAGCAACACCTCGATGCGCCGGAAACTGCCACTGTTACGCGGGATGTCGGGATCGAGACTGTTGAGCAGGCCCGTCATGACGTTGTTGGTGGAACAGGTCTCCGACTCGTTGAGGCCCGCGTCGATGCAGTCGATGTTGTCGCGCAGGTCCAGCACGATACGGCCCTCCGCGGGTTTCACCGCGATGGTGACCTGTACGGGAATCCCGTCGGGCATGACGGGCGGCAGTGGGTCGGCCATACCGTACCCGGTGACGGTGCCCTCGTTCAGCTTGCCGATCGCGTCGGCCATGGTGCGCTCGGAGTAATCGAACCACTCCTCGATGAACGCCTTCACGGTGTCCTTGCCGTAGCGGTCGCACAACTCCTTGAGCGCCTTCTCCCCGATGCGCGCGGCGCCGATCATGGCCAGGTAGTCGCCGTACCACTGATCCGGGACACGAATTCGCCTGCGGCACATGCGAATGATGTCGCCGACATCCTTGCGCTCACGCTGGATGCGCACCGCGGGGAAGATCAGAGCACCCTCTTCGTAGATGTCCTTGGCGAACGGCATGTACGTGGTGGGCTTGGAGTTGCCGATGTCGGCCTGGTGGGCCTTGGCGGCGGTGGTGAACAGATGCTCGCCGTCAACGAACACCGGCACCAGAATGGTGTGGTCGGCGGCGTGGGTGTTGCCCAGATAGGGGTCGTTGTGCAGATAGGCGTCGCCGTCGGCGATGTCGTCGTGCAGGTCGGTCATCGCCTTGCCGAGGCGTTCGGTGCCGATGACGTGCACCGGCAGCCCCTCGCCGGTGGACAGCAGCCGGTTGTCACCGGTGATGATGCTGCACGAGAAGTCGCGCGCCATGTTGAGCACCGCCGACCGTCCCGTGCGCAGGAGGGTGTTCTCCATCTCGCGCACGATGCCGTCGAGGCGGTTGGCGATGACGGCCAGATTCACCAGGTCGAGGTCGGGCATCTCAGTTCTCCTTGTCGGCGTCGGCCGTCGTGTCGATCAGATAGTTGCCGTGCGCGGTCACGGTGGCGCGCTGGCCGGGGTAGACCACCAGGGTCGTGGTGGGTTCCTGCACCACCGCAGGGCCGGCGATCGTGGCGCCCAAGGGCAGCGTCGGCCCGTCGTAGAAGTCGGTGGACACCCACTCGGTGGCCCCGAAGTAGGCCTGGCCCTGGCGGATCGCCGTCGGCACGTCGGTACGCCCGGCCTCGCCTGCCCGCAGCCGCGGCTTGGGCAACCTCGCGGTGGCCCGTGCGCTCCACGCCAGCAGCTCGAGGTACTGACCGGGTTCACGAACCCCGAAGATCCGCTCGTGTACCTCGTGAAAGGCTTCCTCCAGCATCTTGCCGTCGCCGGGACCGAGATCGCCGTAGGGAACCGCGACGGTCAGCTCCCAGGCCTGCTGCTTGTACCGCGCCTCGACGAAGTACTCGATCACCGGGTCGGCGGACAGTTCGCCCATTCCGGCCAGGAAGCCCTCCGCCTGGGCATGCACCTCGCGCAGGCTGGCATTGGCCAGAGCGGGGTCGAAGTCGGCGGTGGTGCTGTAGGCCACCGTGGTGAACTCGGAGATGACGTCCGAGAACAGCGCACCGCACGCGCTCATGGCACCGGCGGTTTTCGGCAGCAGCACGTGCCGGGTGCCGAGCTCGGCCGCGATGCGTCCGATGTTCATGCCGGAACCGCCGCCGCCGGCGACGATCGTGACTTCTCGGGGATCGATACCGCGGGCGATGGTGGTCTCGCGGATGGCCGTCACGATGTTGTCGGCCGCGATCGTCAGGGCGGCGTGGGCCGCCTGCTCGGTGGTCATTCCGATGCGGTCACCCAGCGCCCGGTAGGCCCCCCGCGCGGCCTCGAGGTCCAGCGACAGCGTGCCGTCCATGAAGTTGCTGGAGTCCAGATAACCGAGCACGAAGGCGGCATCGGTGACGGTGGGTTCGGTGCCGCCGAGCCCGTAGCAGACCGGCCCCGGCGCTGAACCGGCGCTGCGGGGGCCGACGCGCAGCATGCCGCCCGCGTCCAGCCAGGCGATCGAACCGCCGCCGGAGCCGATGCTGCGCACGTCCACGGCGCGGGTCCCGGTGATGTTGCCGATCCACTTGCCGCCCAGCCAGGTTTCGTTGGTCTGCTGAATGTGGCCGGCGCGGACCAATCCGACATCGAAGGTGGTGCCGCCGGTGTCGGCCACCAGCAGATCGTGTGCCGACGCGCCCCCCGGCAGGTCGAGGTCCGCGTCGTAGACGGCGGAGACCGGGGCCATCGAGGGGCCCGAGCCAATGGAGTAGATGGGCCGCTCGGCGATGTCGGCCGGGCTCCAGGACCCGCCGTAGGAGGTGGAGATGAAGAGGCTTCCGCCGAATCCAGCGGCGGTCAGATCGGCTTCGAGGTTGGCGAAGAACTGCTGCATCAGCGGCTTGAGCGAGGCGTCGAGGACTGTCGCCGACGCTCGGCGGTATTCGCGTACGACGGGGTTGAGCTCGTGCGAGAGGGTGAACGGAATCCCAGGAGCATGCTCGGCGATCAGCTCGCCGACCCTGGCCTCGTGGGCGGGGTTGGCCACCGACCACAGCAAGCACACGCCGATCGCCTCGGCGCCCTGGGCCAGTGCTCCCTTGATGGCGGCAAGCACCGACGCCTCGTCGAGTGGCCGGAAGACGGTGGCCTCGGCGTCCATTCGCTCGTCGATCTCGAAGGTGAGGTGCCGGGGGACGTACGGCTTGCCGTAGGGCAGCGGACGGAAGGCGTCCGGCTTGCCCCCTTCGCGTAGGAGCAGGATGTCGGGGAACCCGGCGGTGGTGAAGAAGGCCGTGCGCGCTGCGGTGCCTTCCACGACGGCGTTGGTGGAGCGGGTGGTGCCGTAATTGAAGCGCGTGGTCGCGGCGAGCAGCTGGGCCACCGTGGCGCCCATCTTGGGGGCGATGACACCGAGGGCGTTCTCGATGGCGAGGAATGCCCGTTCCTTGGTGGTCAGCGCTTTGGCCAACCACACCTGGCCGGCGGTGTCGGCGACGACGACGTCGGTGAACGTTCCGCCGGTGTCCACGGAGATGGTGTACATACATGCCTTCCTGGATGGGTATCTCGCTTCAGCCCGACTCCTGCGCGCGGTGTTCGAGTTTGGCGTTGCCACAGTCTGCGCTGGCCGAGCGCAAGCAGTCATTGGGCTTTCCACCAAGCTGACTCGGTATTTTTGCCCTCATTCCAATCCGCGTCATCGCGCCGTAACGAGCCGCGCGCGGCGTGCCGACGCCCTGGCCATGTGGTTCGGGCGTTGTCGTGCACAGATGCCCATGCACGCTCGTTGGAGTAAAGAGGCAGGGCGTGATCGTTCCCATACGCTGCGGAAGCTGTTACATGGGCCGGAAATGGACGCGTAACACAACGGAAACCGCGCTCACCAGCCCGTGAAAACACAAACGACCATGCCGTGGAACTCGGCATGGTCGTGATGATGGAGAAGTGTGGAGCCTAGGAGATTCGAACTCCTGACATCTGCCTTGCAAAGGCAGCGCTCTACCAACTGAGCTAAGGCCCCTTGTCGCCGGTGGGATCGTCGGCCGTGTGCCAGACTTCGACACCCCGCCGGGACCGTATCACCGCCACACCCGCTGCGATGACCGCCAACAGCACGAGCAACCGTTTCACGGTGCACCCTTCCTGTTGGCCGTCCGCGGGCTTTGGTGGGCCTAGGAGGACTCGAACCTCCGACCTCTTCGTTATCAGCGAAGCGCTCTAACCGCCTGAGCTATAGGCCCGTACGTGGGACAACCGAGCGACGAGATTACCGCACGGGTGCCCCCGCAACCAAAACGGCTCAGTCCCGGTCGGCCAAGGTGACTTCCACGCCGCCGACGATGTCGGTGGTGAGGTTGTAGATGAACGCCCCGACCGTGGCCAGAGCGGTCAGCACCACGATGTTGACCAGGCCGATCAGCAGCGCGCCGCCGAAGATCGTGCCGCTGGAGACCAGCTCGCCGCCGCTGCCGCCGGTGCTGGTCAGCAGATCGCCGACATTGCTGTTCAACTTCGTCCACACACCCATGCCGCCGAGGACCAGGTAGAGGATCGCCACCGCGATCATCCACACGAAGAACAGCGCGATCGACAGCAGTAGCGACACCTTCAGCGCGCTCCACGGGTCGACGCGACGGATCTGCATACTGGCCCGCACCGGCCCGCCCTTGCTCCGGCCCGGAGCCACCTGGACACGGTTACCGCCGCCGGACCGCTGCGCCGCGGGGTCAGCCGGCTTACGCGGCCCGCTGCGCGGGTTCGGACCGGACAGATCCGGCAACTCGCTGGCGTACTCCTTGGGGCGCGCCAGATCCGAGTCGGTGGGCGTCTGCACCGCCGTACCCGGGGCGGCGGAGCCGGCCAGGTAGCGCGCCTGACGGTTCTCCTGGGCCGCTGGGCGCTGCTGTTCGGTGCGCTGGGCCTCGACCGGCCGCACCGGACCGGACTGCTGGGGCCGACCCGATCCGCGCTGCCACGGCGGGACGTCGCCGCCGTCGCTCAGCCGCTGGGTCGGAGGTCCCTGCTCGCCCACCCGGGCGGGCGGCGGAGCAGGCCTGGCGCCTGCTCCGGCCCGCTCGCCGGTGTGCCCGTTGGCGGCGCCATCCCCGGGTCCGTTGTGGCCCGGTTCCTTCGGTGAACTCACTGTGCTCCTTGTGGTCGCCGCGTCAGCGGCTCACTTGTCAGCGCGACCGTCAGGCTTCGGGCTCGTTGCCGTCAACGGCCTCGAGATCCTCAGCGTCCGAATCTTCGGCATTGCGCGCGATCGCCAACAGTGTGTCGCCATCGCCGAGGTTCATCAACCGAACACCCTTGGTCTGACGTCCGGCCTTGCGAACCTGGCGGGCCGCGGTCCTGATGATCCCGCCGCCCGAGGTGATGGCGTACAGCTCTGTCTCGTCATCGACGATCAATGCTCCGACAAGACTGCCACGACGCCGGTCGTACTGGATCGTGAGGATGCCTTTGCCACCGCGACCCTGCACCGTGTACTCGTCGATGGAGGTCCGCTTGGCATAGCCGCCGGCCGTCGCGACCAGCAGATACGTGCCCTCGACCACCACATTGAGCGACAGCAACCGGTCGTCTTCGTTGAAGCGCATACCCTGCACACCGGAGGTCGCCCGGCCCATCGGCCGCAGTGCCTCATCGGTAGCTGAGAAGCGGATCGACTGACCGTTGGCCGAGACCAGCAGCAGATCGTCTTCGGCCGAACACAGCACCGCACCCACCAGCTCGTCACCGTCACGCAGGTTCACCGCGACGATGCCGCCAGAACGGTTCGAGTCGAAGTCCACCAATTTGGATTTCTTCACCAACCCGTTGCGGGTGGCCAGCACCAGATACGGCGCGTCCTCGTAGCTCTTGATCTGGATGACTTGGGCGATGCGCTCCTCCGGCTGGAAGGCCAGCAGGTTCGCGACATGCTGGCCCCGTGCGGTCCGCGACATCTCCGGCAGGTCGTAGGCCTTGGCGCGATACACCCGTCCCTGCGTGGTGAAGAACAAGATCCAGTCATGCGTCGAGCACACGAAGAAGTGCGCCACGATGTCGTCCTGCTTGAGCCCCGCGCCCTGGACCCCCTTGCCGCCGCGTTTCTGGCTGCGGTACAGGTCGGTCTTGGTGCGTTTGGCGTAGCCGGTTTCGGTGATCGTGACGACGACGTCCTCGCGCTGGATCAGATCCTCGTCGGTGACGTCGCCGTCGGCGGCGATGATCCGGGTGCGACGGTCGTCGCCGTACTTCTCGGCGATCTCCTTGAGCTCGTCGCGGACGATGGCGCGCTGGCGCTCCGGCTTGGCCAGGATGTCCTCGAGATCGGCGATCTCGGCTTCGATCTTGGCCAGGTCGTCGACGATGCGCTGGCGTTCCAGGGCCGCCAGGCGGCGCAGCTGCATGTCCAGGATCGCCTGGGCCTGGATCTCGTCGACGTCCAGCAGCTCCATCAAGCCGGTGCGTGCCACATCGGCGCTGGCCGAAGCCCGGATCAACGCGATCACTTCATCGAGGGCGTCGAGTGCCTTGACCAGACCACGCAGGATGTGGGCCCGCTCGTTGGCCTTGCGCAACCGGTACCGGGTGCGCCGCACGATGACGTCCAACTGATGGTTGACGTATAGGCGGATCAGCTGATCCAGCCGCAATGTGCGCGGCACGCCGTCGACGATCGAGAGCATGTTGGCACCGAAGCTGGTCTGCAGCTGGGTGTGCTTGTAGAGATTGTTCAGCACCACCTTGGCCACGGCGTCACGCTTGAGCTCGATGACGATCCGCAGGCCCACCCGGTCACTGGACTGGTCCTCGATGTTCGAGATGCCACTGAGCTTGGCGTCGCGCACCTGCTCGGCGATCGAGGTGATGAAGTTGTCGTGGTTGACCTGATACGGAAGTTCGGTGATGACAAGGGAAGTGCGGCCCTTGCTGTCTTCCTCGATCTCGACGACACCGCGCATCCGGATGGAACCGCGACCGGTGGTGTAGGTGTCCTGGATTCCTTGTGACCCGACGATCAGACCGTGGGTGGGGAAGTCGGGCCCCTTGACCCGCTCCATCACCGCGGACAGCGTGGCCTCTTCGTCGGCCTCGTGGTTCTCCAGGCACCAGTAGACGGCCTCGGCCAACTCCCGGAGGTTGTGCGGCGGGATGTTGGTGGCCATACCGACGGCGATACCGCCGGAACCATTGGCCAGCAGGTTGGGGAACCGGCTCGGCAGAACCGTCGGCTCCTGGACCCGGCCGTCGTAGTTCGGAATGAAATCGACTGTCTCCTCGTCGATTTCACGCAGCATCTCCATGGCCAGCGGAGTGAGCCGGGCTTCGGTGTTGTGACTGACGAACCCGTTGGTGACGAAGGCGTGGTCCTCGGTGTCTACCCGCAGGCTGTACACCGGTTGGACGCCCGCATCCTCGACAGACGCCACCGTGGCGTAGTAGAACCGGCCGTCGGTGAGGTCGGTGGCGATGGCACGAACATCGGGATCGGCGATATGGCTGAGAATTTCAGCCCCGTCACGCTGCCAGCGGGAAAGCCTGTCGATGTTGTGTTTACGAAGCCATTCCTTGTCGGCCCAACGTCCGCCGCTGTGCTCACGGATGAAGCGCGCCAAGCCAGGAACGAGGTCGCGATCCAGCCCCGCCGCATCAGCCGGAAGCTCGGCGAGGATACGGAGCAACTTGTCCTGCTTGATGCCGCCGAAACCGATCTGGCGGGAGAACAGTTCTGCCTGAGCACGATTGGTCAGGACGACCTTGTACTCACCAACCGCATGGCGGTATCGGCGAGACACGACACCGAACTCCAACAGCATCTGTTGGACGTCCTTCGACAGCTGCTCGCTGCGCGTCGAGTAGGAGACCTGGATCGTGTTACGCGGCAGGCTCGAGCAAGAGCCATCACCTTCGAACAACGCCTGCAGGAAGACGCGTTTCACCGCCGCCGGCGACTGCCAGATCCAGTCGGGGACGAACTTGTCCGCCGAGCGTTGTCCGGCTGCCTCGCCCAATCGGGAGGCCCGCAGCGCGGCCATGTCGTACGTACGCAGCAGGTGCATGAGCGAACCTGAGGCGTTAGTGGCTTCATAGACATTGCGGTTGCCGCCGACAACTGCATCGAATGCAGTAACCACCATCGTGAAGAAGTCCACGTCGAGGTTGCCGAACCCGGCGCACCTCTCAGACACAAATCCCTCGCTGATGAAGGCTCCGGCGAGCAACGCTTCCATCGTTGCGTCCCAATCTGCCGGACCGAATTCCATTGGCTCGGTCCGCTGGAGCACCACGACGTCACCTGGTCGAATCTCCTCGACCAGCTTCCACAGCAGCGTGGGGACGCCACCGACATCCACCAGACACAACAGAGGATGGTTCTCGGTACCCGTGACCGTGTAGCCCTCGGACGTGGTCACCGTGTAAGTCTGATGCTCACCGGAATGGAACAGCCGGTCAGCCGACACAGGGTTGCCGTGACGGTCGTTGACCTTCAGATCGATCGCGTTGTCCGAGTTGGGTTTTGCACCCGGAACCACACCATCGATACGCACGGACTGCCCGAGCGGCAACCGCACCAACGCATCACCCGTCACGCAGTAGCGCATCGCCGCTGGCGGATCGTTACCCGGCGAACCGAAGTTGCCTTGGCCGTCGACCAGCGGGTAGCGCAGCGACCACGGCTGGGCCATGCGGACCAGGGTGTCGTAGATCGACGAGTCGCCGTGCGGGTGGTAGTTGCCCATCGTTTCCGCAACGGAGCGGGCGGATTTCGCGTGCCCACGGTCCGGCCGGAAACCGGAGTCGTACATGGCGTACAGCACACGGCGGTGCACGGGTTTGAGACCGTCGCGCACCTCCGGCAGCGCGCGGCCGACGATCACGCTCATGGCGTAGTCGATGTAGCTGCGCTGCATCTCCTGCTGGATGTCGACCGGTTCGATCCGGTCGCCGGCTTCGTCGCCAGGCGGCAACGTGGTGTCAGTCATCTAGTTCCTTCTACCGGTTGTCATTGAGACGCAACGTCGTCAGACGTCGAGGAAGCGAACGTCTTTGGCATTTCGGGTGATGAAGCTGCGGCGGGCCTCCACGTCCTCACCCATCAGGATCGAGAACAGCTCGTCAGCGGCCGCGGCGTCGTCGAGGGTGATCTGGCGCAGCACCCGCACCGACGGATCCATGGTGGTTTCCCACAGTTCCTTGGCGTCCATCTCACCCAGACCCTTGTAGCGCTGGATGCCGTCGTCGACGTTGATCCGCTTACCCGCGGCCCGGCCGGCCTCGAGCAGGCCGTCGCGCTCGCGGTCGGAGTAGGCGAACTCCGGCTCGCTGCGCTGCCACTTCAACTTGTACAGCGGCGGCTGCGCCAGGAACACGTGCCCGTTCTCGATCAGCGGTCGCATGAACCGGAACAGCAGGGTCAGCAGCAACGTCGAGATGTGCTGCCCGTCGACGTCGGCGTCGGCCATCAGCACGATCTTGTGATAGCGCAGCTTGGCGATGTCGAACTCGTCGTGGATACCGGTGCCCAGCGCGGTGATGATGGCCTGGACTTCGGTGTTCTTCAGCACCCGGTCGATTCGGGCCTTCTCGACGTTGATGATCTTGCCGCGCAGCGGCAGGATCGCCTGGAACATCGAGTCGCGGCCGCTCTTGGCCGAGCCGCCGGCCGAGTCACCCTCCACGACATACAGTTCGGACTTGCTCGGATCGGTGGACCGGCAGTCGGCCAGCTTGCCGGGCAGGCCGCCGATGTCGGTGGCGCTCTTGCGGCGCACCAGCTCGCGGGCCTTGCGCGCCGCGATACGGGCCTGCGCGGACGAAACTGCTTTGTTCACAACGGTTTTTGCCTCGGCGGGGTTGGCATCGAACCAGTGCTGCAGCTCTTCGTTGCAGATCTTCTGCACAAACGACTTGACCTCGGTGTTACCGAGCTTGGTCTTGGTCTGCCCCTCGAACTGGGGCTGGGACACCTTCACCGAGATGACCGCCGCCAGACCTTCGCGGATGTCGTCACCGGTGAGGTTCGGATCCTTGTCCTTGAGCAGCTTCTTGTCTTTGGCGTACTTGTTCACCACCGTGGTGAGCGCGGCACGGAAACCCTCTTCGTGCGTACCACCCTCATGGGTGTTGATGGTGTTGGCGAAGGTGTGCACCGACTCCGAGTAGCCCGCGTTCCATTGCATGGCGATCTCGACCTCGTGACCGGGGCCCTTGCCGTCGAAATCGATGACGCTTGCCTGGATGGCGTTCTTGGTGCGGTTGATGTGCTTGACGAAGTCGACCAGGCCACCGGGGTAATGGAAGGTGCGGTGCTTGATCTTGTGCGGCGCGGCCGATTCCGCGGCCTTCTCCTCCGCCGACTTCGGCGCTTCGGCGGTGTCGCTGACCACGTCGTCGACCACCTCGACGGCGGTGACACGCTCGTCGCTGAGGTTGATGGTCAGGCCCTTGTTCAGGAATGCCATTTCCTGCAGCCGCCGGGCCACCGTCTCGAAGTCGTAGGTGGTGGTCTCGAAGATGTCGGGATCGGCCCAGAACCGGATGGTGGTACCGGTCTCCTTGGTCTTGTCACCCTGCTTGAGGGTGCCGGGTACCGACTTGTCATAGGTCTGGAACCACTCGAAACCGTCCTTGCGGACATCGGCCTCGAGGCGCGTCGACAGTGCGTTCACCACGGAGACGCCCACGCCGTGCAGACCGCCGGACACCTGGTAGGCGCCCTCTTCGAACTTGCCGCCGGCGTGCAGGACGGTCATCACCACGTCGATGGTGGGAATGCCCGTCGCGTGCATGGCGACGGGGATACCGCGGCCGTCATCGGTGACCTCGACACCACCGTCTTCGAGGATGCGCACGTCGACCTTGGTGGCGAAGCCGGCCATGGCTTCGTCAACCGCGTTGTCGACGACTTCCCAGATGAGATGGTGGAGGCCTCGTTCCCCGGTGGAACCGATATACATACCGGGACGTTTACGTACTGCTTCGAGTCCTTCGAGAACCTTGATCGAATCGGCACCATACTGGTCTTGGGCAGCCACGTTGGACGCGTCTCCTTGGGGTTGTGCATGCGCGGTCGAGCACCGCAGCAGGTCTTACCTCACGATTCTACCGCTTGCGACCGACAGCACCGATGCTCAGGGCGCGTTTCCACCTGGCTAGTTGCGCCGTGCAGAGAACTTCTCGGCCACAGGTGCCTCACGACGGCTTCCCGGGCACAAAACCGGCTCACTGCGGCTCTGAACGGGTAAGATCGACAGCCGATCAGCCGTAGGTGTCGCGGGGTCCGCGACCCGCGATGTGCAACGGGCCCTTACGCCAGGACGGCGCGGTCGGTCCGGTGATCTTCATCGACGTCACCACACCGTCGCCGACGGCGGCCGCGATCTTGGCCAGCAGTTGTGATTGCACCATCCGCAGCTGCGTCGCCCACGCGGTCGATTCCGCCGTCACACTGAGCACACCGTCACGCAACGAAGTGGGCGTGGCATGCTCGGCGATCTGCTCACCCACCACGGTGCCCCATTGACCGAACACCGCGCCCTCGGCCACCCGCTTGCTCCAACCGAGGTTTTTCGAGATGTCACGGGTGGCCGCGCCGAGGGTCTGCGGGTCCCGATGATCGGGACCAGGCCCCGACCAGGTGCGCCGACCCCGTCCGGCCACCGTGCGCCGGGTGACCGGGGAGCGCCCGCCCCGCCCGGTGTCCTTACCCTGGCTGCGCGCCGCACCACGCGCCTCCTCGAGGGCCCGTCGCACCAGGTCCATTCCCGCCAGATGTGGGGGAGGGGTGTCCGGAGCCGCCCCGTCACGTTCCTCTGTCACGACGTCACCACCGAGATTCGTCCATTGTCGGAGTCCTGCAGATCGATGTGAACCCGCCGAACATCCCACTCGGCCGGTACATCTTCTTCCACCGCGGCCGTCACCAGCACCTGTTCGGCCGATGCCGCCACCCCGGCCAGGGCGCGCCGGCGCGCGGTGTCCAACTCGGCGAAAACGTCGTCGAGCAGCAACACCGGATCGGTGCCTTCACCACGCAGCAGTTCGTAGGACGCCAACCGCAAGGCCAGTGCCATCGACCACGACTCCCCGTGACTGGCAAAGCCTTTCGCCGGCT
The DNA here is from genome assembly GCF_059132455.1 of Mycolicibacterium sp. SMGY-1XX. Taxonomy (NCBI): domain Bacteria; kingdom Bacillati; phylum Actinomycetota; class Actinomycetes; order Mycobacteriales; family Mycobacteriaceae; genus Mycobacterium; species Mycolicibacterium sp. SMGY-1XX. The sequence continues at coordinate 5,080 of NZ_CP101139.1, read as the reverse complement.
GCTCGCCCAGATACAACTCCAGATCATCGCGGTGCGGACCCACCAGGCACACGCCGCGCTCCAGTTCGGCGTCACGGCGCCGCGCCAACGCATCCAACAAGGCCGCTTCCAGGAACTCGGGGTCCTGTGCGGCTCCGGGTTCCCGGACCTGCTCGATCGAACTGCGGTAGTTGATCGACGCCGGCCGCGACGACGGCGCCAGCACCTGGTAGGCCTTCTCCACCTCCGGGGCCAAGGCCGCGACGAGTTGCAACCGCGCCGCGATGAGCTGCGCTCCGTGCACCGCCAAGTGCCCATCCCACACGTCGAGGGTGTCCAACGCCGACCGGTCGCCGCGGAACCTGGCACCGGAGGCGGTCTTGAGCAGAGCGGTGCGCTGTTTTAGCACACGGTCGTAATCCGCACGCACACCGGCGATTCGGGGGCGGCGCACGGTAGCCAGATCATCGAGATAACGACGACGCTCACTGGGGTCGCCGCGCACCAGTGCCAGGTCCTCAGGGGCGAACAACACCGCATGCAGAACGCCGAGCACCTCGCGAGGGCTGCGCACCGGCGACCTGTTCAACCGCGCCTTGTTGGCGCGGCCGGCGGCGATCTCCAGATCGACTGCCAGTTCCCGGCCTTCGTTGACGACGATCGTCGACACCAGTGCACGCGGGGCGCCGGCCCTGATCAACGGTGCGTCCGTGGCCACCCGGTGCGAATTCAGCGTCGACGAATACCACAGCGCTTCAACGAGATTCGTCTTTCCGTGGCCGTTCGGCCCGATGAAGACGGTGCGCCCCGGTTCCAGGTCCAGGTCGACTGTCTCCCAGGACCGGAAATCACGCAAACCGAGGTGTCGGACGAACAACGCAGGTTATCCGGACAGCCCGACCCGCTTGACCGCGTGGCCGCCGAATTGATTACGCAGTGCCGCAACGGCTTTCATGGTCGGGGAGTCTTCCTGACGGGACAGGAAGCGAGCGAACAACGCCGCGGCGATACTGGGCACCGGGACCCGCAGCCGGATCGCCTCCTCCACCGTCCACCGGCCTTCCCCGGAATCCTCGGTGTAGCCGCTGATCTGGGCCAGGCCCGGATCCTCTTTCAGTGCCTTCGCCAGCAACTGCTGCAGCCAGGACCGCACCACGGTGCCATTGGTCCACGCCTGGTACACCGCCTGGGGATCCTTGACCAGGTCCTCGGCCGCCAGCACCTCGTAACCCTCGGCATAGGCGGTCATCAACGCATACTCGATACCGTTGTGCACCATCTTGGTGAAATGCCCGGCTCCCACCGGACCGGCGTGGACGAAGCCGTCCTCGCGCGGCCCCGGAGGACGCAACGCATCGAAGATCGGCATCAACCGTTCGATGTCGGCGTCGGTACCACCGACCATCAGCCCGTAGCCTTCGGTCAGACCCCAGATACCACCGGACACCCCGGCGTCGACGAACCCGGTTCCCTTCTGCGCCAACAATTCTGCGTGTGGGGCGTCCTCGGTGTAGCGAGAGTTGCCGCCGTCGATCACCAGATCGCCTTCACCCAGCACCTCAGCCAGGGAGACGATGGTGTCATGGGTGATCGGGCCCGACGGCACCATCACCCACACCACGCGCGGTGCCTCGAGGGCTTCGGCCAAGGCTGCCAGCGACGGCACGTCGCTGACTTCCGGGCGGGGGTCGTACCCCACCACCTCGTGCCCGCCCTCACGCAGCCGTTCGCGCATGTTGAAGCCCATTTTGCCCAGGCCCACGAGACCCAACTGCATGCGAAACCCTTTCCCTTGAATCCCTGGTGGCTAGCGGATCAGCCCGGCAAGCGGACCGGCATCAGGAGATACACATAATCCGTCTGCTGCGCGGGGAACGGACCGTTACCTGTGGGCGTCGCGTCGGTGTCATCTCCGGAAGCCGGCCGCAGCACGGCGGGCTTGCTCGGTGTGGTGAAACCGAACGACACCCGCTCCGAGTGCAGGGAGCTCAGTCCGTCGGTCAGATAGGTGGGGTTGAACGCGATGGTCAACGGTTCGCCGGCGAATTCCACCGGAAGGTCTTCCTCGGCCCGGCCGACATCGTCGGCGCCGGCCGACAACCGCAGCACACCGGCATCGAATTCCATCCGCACCTGCGCCCCACGGTCGGCCACCAGCGCCACGCGCTTGATGGCCTCGGTGAGCTCGGCCACGCCGATGGTGGCCACCGCGGTGTGCTCATTCGGCAGCAGCTGCCGGAACTTGGGGAACTCGGCGTCGAGAAGTCGTGTGGTGCTGCGCTTGCCGCTGCTGCGGATACCGAGCAGCCCCTCTTTACCCACGCTGGGCCCGGAGCCCAGCGACAGGTGCACATCCGTGCCGGCGGTTCCGGTCTTGGCGGCTTCGGCGAGGGTCTTCGCCGGTACCAGGACAGCGGCCTCGGTGCCCGCGCCATCCGATGACCAGGTCACCTCGCGGACGGCGAGCCGGAAACGGTCGGTGGCGGCCAGCACCACGTTGTCACCGGAGATCTCCACGCGGATGCCGGTGAGCATCGGCAGCGTGTCGTCGCGGCCGGCGGCCACCGCGACCTGGCCGATGGCTTCGGCGAACAGGTCAGCGGCCACCACGCCCGTGTCATCCGGCAGGGTCGGCAGGGTCGGGTAGTCCTCGACGGCCATGGTGGGCAGGGAGAAACGTGCGCTACCGCAGGTCAGTGACACACGAGTGCCTTCGACACTGACGTCCACCGGCTTGTTGGGCAGCGCGCGGGTGATGTCCGAGAGCAGCCGGCCTGACACCAAAACGCTTCCTGGAGAAGCGATCTCGGCTGCCACCTGCACCTCGGCCGAGACTTCGTAGTCGAAACCGGAGATGGTCAGGCCCTCATCGGACCCGGTCAGCAGCACACCGGCGAGCACGGGCACCGTCGGCCGGGACGGGAGGTTACGTGCCACCCATGCCACGGCGTCGGCGAAATCATCCCGGACCAGGCGGAACTTCAAATCGGTCAGTCCCACTGTCGTCGTGGCCACGGCCATAGCGTCCCTTCAATCACAAAAATCACGTCCAGCGTTGCTCAGCGTCGACGGCCTCCCGGACGAACCAAGACACCGCCATGACGTCATTGAACCCAGCCCCGCCACAACGACCGTAGCCGCAGTCGAAGAACCACCGTAGAGCTTTCTCCTGGAACTTGAAAGCTAATCGATCGCGCTGACAATTTCGCTCCGGAGCTGGGACGGACCGGGTGTTGAGCAGATCTCCCCAAGCCCCTTCTGTTGAAGAGAAATCTAGAGATATAGATGAGTAACAGTAATAGGGGCTGTGCATGTTGGGGATGACACCGCTTCGCCGCAGTCCAGAGCGGTGACGGGGCTGTGGAGAATCAGTGGATGATTGTCCGCAGGTGCGACCGCGGCTGTGGACACGGTCGGGTTGTGCGGATCGTTCCCAGGTTTGTGGGGGCGCGTAACCAGGTTGTGCACAGCCCCGTCCACAGCTCACAACGAGACGCGTGTGGTCACTGTGACGAAATTTTTCGGCAGGATCGTCCGCGGCGACACGCGCACGACACGCGGTACCGACGAACAGAAAGGGTGTGTTTCAGCGCTTGGAGCGCTGGCGGATCCGCGCGGTCAATTCCTTGACGTGATCGAAGACCTCTCGGCGGTAAGCCATCTCGTTGAGGATCTTCTTCTGCGCATACATCACGGTGGTGTGGTCGCGGCCGAAAGCCTGACCGATACGCGGCAGGGAGAGGTCGGTGAGCTCGCGGCACAGATACATGGCGATCTGGCGCGACTGAGCCAGGGCGCGGGTCTTACCCGGGCCGCGCAGCTCCTCGACGGTGGTGTCGAAGTACTCCGCGGTGGCCGCCATGATGGTGGCCGCACTGATCTGCATGGTGCCGGCGTCGGCGATCAGGTCACGGAGCACGATCTCCGCCAGCGCCTTGTCGATCTGAGTCTGGTTCAACGACGCGAAGGCCGTCACCCGGATCAGCGCGCCTTCGAGCTCGCGGATGTTGCGCTCGATACTGCTGGCGATGAGCTCGAGCACGTCGGGCGGCACGTCCAGGCGTTCCATCTGCGCCTTCTTGCGCAGGATGGCGATGCGGGTCTCGAGTTCGGGCGGCTGCACATCGGTGATCAGGCCCCATTCGAACCGGGTACGGAGCCGGTCTTCGAGGGTGGCCAGCTGTTTGGGCGGCCGGTCCGAGGAGATGACGATCTGCTTGTTCGCGTTGTGCAGGGTGTTGAAGGTGTGGAAGAACTCTTCCTGGATACCTTCCTTGCCCTCGATGAACTGGATGTCGTCGACCAGCAGGACGTCGATGTCCCGGTAACTGCGCTTGAACGCCACCTTGCGGTCGTCCCGCAGCGAGTTGATGAAGTCGTTGGTGAATTCCTCGGTGGAGACGTACTTCACGCGCATGCCGGGGAAGAGTCGTTGCGCATAGTTGCCCGCGGCGTGCAGCAGATGCGTCTTGCCCAGACCGGACTCGCCCCAGATGAACAGGGGGTTGTACGCGCGGGCCGGAGCTTCTGCGATGGCGAGGGCGGCGGCGTGCGCAAACCGGTTGGAGGCGCCGATGACGAACGTGTCGAAGGTGTAGCGACGGTTGAGGCTGGCACCTTCGGACGCGGGCGTGGACTGGGCGTTGCGGTGGCCGTTGAAATACGACGGCCAACTCTCGTGCGCACTGGCCAACGCCTCACTGTCCTCGTCGACCTCGTCGGCGTCGGAGGGTTCAGGTGCACTGGCGGGCGGCGGGGCAGAAGGGGGTGCCGAAGTGTCGTCGGCGGTGTCCTCGGGCGGCGCGATGCGTACGCCGAGTTCGACCCGCTGGCCGAGCCGCCGGCTGAGGGCGTCGGTGATCTGGATACGCAGGTGCCGTTCGATCTCGTTCTGCACGAAACTGCTCGGCACCGACAGCAGGGCGAAGCCTTCGACGATGGTCAGCGGCCGCACCAACTTCAGCCAGGCACGTTGCTGGGGAGTGAGCGGCCGGATGAGACTTTCGCCGTTGCTGCCCGACCCGAAGGAGTGGTCACCGTTGAGTTCGGAAACGACCTCACTCCACATCGTGGCGAAGGCGATACCGGGATCATCGGTCAA